>NZ_CAKLPY010000001.1:0-1255000 GCF_923079645.1 Emticicia aquatica
ATTCAGTAGTAATCACGACAGGTAGCAGTCCAGCAGCCCCAGTTATTAGCAGCAACAAGAACAGCTTGTGTAATGGCGAGACAGCGACCTTAAGTGCGACAGGATGTGCAGGTACAGTTAAGTGGAGCAACACCTCAACAGGTACAAGCATCACAGTAAGTACATCAGGCACATACACAGCAAGTTGTTTGAATAGTTGTGGCGAGAGTGGCAACAGCAATTCAGTAGTAATCACGACAGGTAGCAGTCCAGCAGCCCCAGTTATCAGCAGCAACAAGAATAGCTTGTGTAATGGCGAGATAGCGACATTAAGTGCTACAGGATGTGCAGGAACGGTTAAGTGGAGTAATACTTCAACAGGTACAAGCATCACAGTAAGTGTAGCAGGCACATATACAGCAAGTTGTATGAATAATTGTGGCGAGAGTGGCAACAGCAATTCAGTAGTGATCACGACAGGCAACAGCCCAGCAGCCCCAGTTATCAGCAGCAACAAGAACAGCTTGTGTAATGGCGAGACAGCGACGTTGAGTGCAACAGGTTGCAATGGCACAGTTAAGTGGAGCAATACTTCGACAGGTACAAGCATCACAGTAAGCACCGCAGGCACATACACAGCAAGTTGTATGAATAGTTGTGGCGAAAGTGGCAACAGCAATTCAGTAGTGATCACGACAGGCAACAGCCCAGCGGCCCCAGTTATCAGCAGCAACAAGAATAGCTTGTGTAATGGCGAGACAGCGACCTTGAGTGCAACAGGATGTGCAGGGACAGTTAAGTGGAGTAATACTTCAACAGGTACAAGCATCACAGTAAGTGTAGCAGGCACATACACAGCAAGTTGTATGAATAGTTGTGGCGAGAGTGGCAACAGCAATTCAGTAGTGATCACGACAGGTAGCAGTCCAGCAGCCCCAGTTATTAGCAGCAACAAGAATAGCTTGTGTAATGGCGAGACAGCGACCTTAAGTGCGACAGGATGTGCAGGTACAGTTAAGTGGAGCAACACCTCAACAGGTACAAGCATCACGGTAAGTACATCAGGCACATACACAGCAAGTTGTATGAATAGTTGTGGCGAAAGTGGCAACAGTAATTCAGTAGTGATCACGACAGGCAACAGTCCAGCAGCCCCAGTTATCAGCAGCAACAAGAATAGCTTGTGTAATGGAGAAAGTGCGACCTTGAGTGCAACAGGATGTGCAGGGACAGTTAAGTGGAGTAATACTTCGACAGGCACAAGCATCACGGTAAGCACCGCAGGCACATATACAGCAAGTTGTTTGAATAGTTGTGGCGAGAGTGGCAACAGCAATTCAGTAGTGATCACAACAGGTAGCAGTCCAGCGGCCCCAGTTATCAGCAGCAACAAGAATAGTTTGTGTAATGGAGAAAGTGCGACCTTGAGTGCAACAGGATGTGCAGGCACAGTTAAGTGGAGTAATACTTCAACAGGTACAAGCATCACAGTAAGTACATCAGGCACATACACAGCAAGTTGTATGAATAGTTGTGGCGAGAGTGGCAACAGCAATTCAGTAGTAATCACGACAGGCAGCAGTCCAGCGGCCCCAGTTATCAGCAGCAACAAGAACAGTTTGTGTAATGGCGAGACAGCGACCTTGAGTGCAACAGGATGTGCAGGGACAGTTAAGTGGAGTAATACTTCGACAGGCACAAGCATCACGGTAAGCACCGCAGGCACATACACAGCAAGTTGTATGAATAGTTGTGGCGAGAGTGGCAACAGCAATTCAGTAGTAATCACGACAGGCACTAGCTCAAATCCGCCATCAATTAGTACAAATAAAACTAGTTTGTGTGGAACAGAGACTGCGACATTAAGTGCAACAGGCTGTACAGGAATTATTGTTTGGAGCAATGCATCAACAGGAACAAGTATTACTGTAAACTCTGCGGGAACATATACTGCAAAATGTACAGGAGTTGGTTGTGGTGAAAGCGTTGCATCAAATCAAGTAATTATTACAATAGGTACACCGCCAACCGCACCAGTTATTAGTACAAACAAAGTTGACCTTTGTGGTTCAGAAATAGCAACATTAACCGCATCTGGCTGTGCAGGAACAATTAAATGGAGCAACACCTCAACAGGCACAAGTATCACAGTAAGTGTTGCAGGAACATATACTGCCAAATGTGTTAATAGTTGTGGCGAAAGTGGAAACAGCAATGCAGTAATTATTAAGAAAACAGAATTACCTTCAGTACCAACTGTAACAACTAATACTACAAGTATTTGTGGAACAGAAAAAGCTACTTTAACCGCTTCAGGCTGTTTAGGTACAGTCACTTGGAGTACTGGTTCAACAGGTACAAGTTTATTAGTAAGCACTGCAGGAACTTATTCAGTCACTTGTAAAAATGTTTGCGGCGAAAGTAATGCAAGCCAAGGTGTTGTAATCAAATCGGGAACTTTACCTGCTGCACCTATGATTTCATCAAATAAAATAGGTGTTTGCGGAACAGAAAAAGCAACATTGATTGCAACCGAATGTAGCGGAACAATTACTTGGAGTAATGCTGCAACAGGCACAAGTATTCAAGTAGGAGCAGGAACATATACCGCAAAATGTGTAAATAGTTGTGGTACAAGTGGCAACTCAAATGCACTTACAATTACGACAGGCGGTAATCCAACAGCACCAACTGTAGTTGCAGATAAAACAAGTTTATGTGGAACAGAAGCTGCAAAATTAACGGCATCGAATTGTTCAGGAACAATCACTTGGAGTACTGGAGCAACAGGTAGCACATTGTCAGTAACAACAGCAGGAACTTATTCAGCTATTTGTAAAAATGATTGTGGAACAAGTCTTTCATCTGAAAAAGTTACAATAACGACAGGAGGCAATCCATCAGCACCAACTGTAACAAGTAGTAAAACTGAAATTTGTACGAATGAATCAGCAATATTAACAGCAGCAGGTTGTTCAGGAATCATCACTTGGAGTACAGGAGCAACAGGCAGTACTCTAACTGTAACAACAGTAGGAACTTATACAGCAACTTGTAAAAATGATTGTGGAACAAGTACAACATCAACGCCTGTTATAATCAAAGCAAAAGCAGATTGTGGTTGTATAACTCCATCAGCACCAACGGTGGTTACCAACAAAACAAGTTTATGTGGAACAGAAACTGCAACATTGACAGCATCAAATTGTTCTGCAACCATCACATGGAGTACAGGAGCAACAGGTAGCACATTGTCAGTAACAACGGCAGGAACTTATACAGCAACATGTAAAAATGATTGCGGAACAAGTCCAGCATCGTCAGTGATAACAATTACGATAGGCGGTAACCCAACAGCACCAACTGTAGTTGCAGATAAAACAAGTTTATGTGGAACAGAAACGGCAAAATTAACGGCATCGAACTGTTCAGGAACCATCACATGGAGTACAGGAGCAACAGGTAGTACCTTGTCAGTAACAACAGCAGGAACTTACACAGCAATCTGTAAAAATGATTGTGGAACAAGTGGTAACTCAAATGCAGTCATAATAACGACAGGTGGTAATCCATCAGCACCAACTGTAACAAGTAGTAAAGCTGAAATTTGTACAAATGAATCAGCAGTATTGACAGCAGCAGGTTGTTCTGGAACCATCACATGGAGTACAGGAGCAACAGGTACTACTTTAGCTGTAACAACAGTCGGTACTTATACAGCAACATGTAAAAATGATTGTGGAACAAGTACAACATCAACGCCTGTTATAATCAAAGCAAAAGCAAATTGTGGAGATGATTGTAACGTAACAGCTCCAGTGATAACTGCTTCTAAAGCAATTATCTGTAAAGCAGAAAATGTGACATTAACAGCGACTGGTTGTATCACTGGCACAGTAGTTTGGTCAACTGGTCAAACGGGTACTTCTGTAACAGTAAAACCAACGGCAACATCAACCTACTCAGCAGTTTGTAATGTCTCAAGCACTTGTTCGAGTCCATTATCAAATCAAGTAGCTGTGAAAGTCGGAAGTGTTGAAACACCAATTCTTGCTTGTAGCACTGAATTAGTTTGTGCAGGAGAATCTGTAACAATCAAAGCTTCAGGATGTGAAGGCACAATCGTTTGGTCGAATGGAAGTACAGGTAGTACAATCACAGTTACACCAGACGGAACAAGCACTTATACTGCAAAATGTAAAATAGGTGATTGTGAAAGTCTAAATGCTGAACATATCGAAATAGCCGTTGGAACACCAAACAAACCATTCATTTCTTGTAAAAATAGTGTGATTTGTTACGGTGGTACAGCAACTTTAACAGCATCAGGTTGTACAGGAAAAATCGTTTGGTCGAATGGAGAAACAACAGCAGTAATCAATGTTTCACCTCAAATTGAAAAATCAACTTATACAGCCATTTGTAAATCTGTTGGAGGTAAATGCGAAAGCGAGAAATCGAACGAAATTGTGGTGACAGTTGGTAAGAAAGTAGATGCTCCGAAAGTAGTAGCCGAAATCAAGAATGTTTGTCCATTCAATACAGCCGACCTTAACACAGCAATTCTAAGCGAACCATCAACAGTTGGCGGTCAGTTTGAATTCCATACCACGAGTTCACCAAACTCGCCACTTGTAACTAACCCAGGAGCAGTTGGAGCAGGAACTTACTACGTATTTGAACGTAGCACAGTAGGTTGTTACTGCGATGGTGCATCTGTAAAAGTGGCAATCACGGTTTGTGAAGGCGGCGTAACACCATCAAATCCAGAAGTTGATATTGCAATCAAGAAAGTAGCTTCGGCAAAAATCGTTGCACTGAATGAATCGCTGGATTATAAAGTTGTGGTGAAAAACGTAGGAACAATTACCGCATCGGGTATCGAAGTAAGAGATATTCTTCCAAGTGGATTAACTTTTGAAAGTGTAAGTAACAACGGAACTTTCGCCAATGGTATTATTTCAATGAAAATTGATTCCTTGAAAAAAGGCGATAGTACAACATTTACTTACAAAACGAAAGTAACAAGCGTTGGTAAAATTGTAAACAAAGCAGAGTTATTCAGAGTAAAAGAAAGCGACACCGTATTGTCGAATAACTCAAGCGAAGCAATCATCAATGACCCAGCTTCTGGTAAGTTAATTGGTTTGAGCAAAGTAAGCGAAACACCTGTTTTAGTGAGCGACAAAATTTACAATGTACCATTCGTAATTTATGTCACAAACTTAGGTGGTGAAGATGTAAGCAAAATTCAAGTAAAAGATGACCTTAACCGTGCATTTGGTAATGGAGCAAAAATCCTAAACGATACAATCAAAGTTGTAGCAGATGCAGGATTAGTAGTAAATCCGAAATTTACAGGTCGTGGCTCAAATACTGAATTGCTTGTTGATTCATTGAGTAGCATTAAGAAAGGACAAAAATTAGCATTGAAATTTACAGTAAAAGTAGATTTGAAAGATGCCACAGTTACTAACTTCTTTAATATTGCTCAGGTTATATCGAACGGTAAAACAGACCAATCAACGGATGGCGTAATTGCTGACCCAGATGGTGACGGTGACCCAACAAACAACGATCAACCAACGCCAATTGAGTTTAAAATTGATATTACACCAAATACTCCAGCCATCGGTATCGCATTGTCAGTAGCTGATTCGGCAAAAATTGATGAAACATCTTACAATGTAACTTACCTAGCTTTAGTGAAAAACTTTGGTAATGCTAAGTTGACAAATGTTCAAGTTTCAGATAGTTTAACCAAAACATTTGCAGACAGCGTATCATACAAAGTTGTTGGTTCAACAATAGGAAGTAACAGTACCTTGAAATTGAATCCAAACTTTGATGGAAAAGATGATGTAAATCTCTTAATCGCAGATTCAACAAGTAAATTGGAAATAAATCAATTAGATTCATTATTCTTTACTGTAAAAGTTTATCACAATGGTTACAAAGGGCCATACAATAACAACGCTTATGCAAAAGCAATTGGCAGTGGCAAAATTGTAACTGATATATCAAATGCAGGCACTGAAATCAAAATTAACGAATCGACTCCAACGCCGATAACGTTACCTTTGACCGATGAACTTATCATTCCAGAAGCATTCTCGCCAAACGGTGATGGTAAAAATGATAACTTTATCATTAAACTACCAGCAGGTGCTAAATTGATTACTTGTGATATTTATAACAGATGGGGACACGTTGTCTTCAAAGATAAAGAAGGAATCTTGACCGATAAAGCCAAAGGTTGGGATGGAACCTCAAATCAAGGTATTCGATTCGGTTCGGATGGTGTGCCAGATGGTACTTACTATTATGCACTCGATTACGAATTAGACGGAAAACGAGTACATCTTGTTAATTATCTCACACTTGCGAGATAATTCTTAAAACAAAACGTTCACTAAGTGCCACTGCTCAAAGCGTTTAAAACGCAATGAAAAGTGGCACTTTTCTTATTAATAACCTTTTAAATAGCTCAATAATGTGAGTTCAAAGCTATCTTTTACTTAAAATCTATTCGCCCCGTACAATCTTAATCGTTAAAGGCATGATTTTTGTAAATCGTTCGTTATTATTTATATCAAGAAGCAGCTATTCAGTGAAAATGCTATTAAAGAGATTCATCATATTTATTTATCTCGCAACAGCTAATTTTGTTTTATTTGCCCAAAATCCCTCAAAAGTGTTTCAAAAAGCAAACACTCAGTTTGAGACTTTAGGGTACGCAAAAGCAATTGAGCTGTATGAATCTGCCTTGAAAAAAACGAAGGGAGCAACCGATGACGAAATAGTAAAAGCAAAAATTAATCTCGCTCTGAGTTATAAATTGGTGAAAGATTATGCTAATGCCGAAAGAGCTTTTCGAGATGTGTTGAGTGCAAACCCAATCTTAAAAGGTGATGATATTAAAGCTTATCGTCATTTTGCTCAAGTTTTATCAAGTAACGGAAAATACCCCGAAGCGAATATTTACTGGCAAAAATTTAACGAATTACAAGAACAAGATAAACGTGGGGTTGAATTTATAAAACTCAATAGTAACCGTGAAGCTTTAGAACGAAATGCAGGAAGTTATAAAATCGAATATGTTGGAATCAATTCGAGTAGTGCCGATTTTAGTCCCGTTTATTATAAAAAAGGTTTAGTTTTTGTTTCAGGAAGAAGTGCAAATTCGGCCATCAGAAGAGTTTTTAATTGGGATGCGTCTTCTTTTCTTGATTTATTTTATCTCGATGATTTAAAAGCACTTGGTACTGATAATGGCGGAGCTTCTGCCATTGGCTCTAGTTCGCAATCAGCAGCAAAAACGCCATCAACATCCAAAAAACTCGGCAATGACTATTATACACCGCCGACCGCCAACGATACCAAAACAGTCGGTCGTAAAGGCAATGAATATATCACAGGCAGTAAAGATTTAGACTACGAAGAAAATCCAACTATTCCGACCGAAAAATTTAGCAAATCAATCAATTCAAAATACCATGAAGGGCCATGTGCCTTTTTTCATGATGGGTCAAAAATTGTCTTTACTCGCAATAGTCAAAGTGGTGGTGGAGGAATTTTTGGAAAAAAAAATAATGCTGCAATCAATCGACTAAAACTTTATATCGCTGAATATGAAGACAATGATTGGCGAAAAATCAAAGAAATCCCTTTTAATAGCAATGATTATTCGTGCGGGCATCCGACGCTAACCATTGATGATAAAATAATGTATTTTGTGTCTGATATGCCAGGAGGATATGGCGGTACTGATATTTGGATGACTCGCTACAACAATGGGCAATGGACTAAACCACAAAATTTGGGCGGAACTGTTAATACACGTGGCAATGAAATGTTTCCATTTATCGATGAACGAGGAAATCTCTATTTTTCGTCCGATGGTCATCCTGGACTAGGAGATTTGGATATTTTCTTTATCCCTATGAATACCGCAACGGCTATGCCAAGTGGTAAAGTTCGTAATATTGGAGCTCCACTTAATTCAAACAAAGACGATTTTGGCATCATAACTGACAGCGAACGCCAAACAGGATTCATCAGTAGCAACAGAAAACGTGGTGGAACAGATGATGATATTTATAAATTCACTCGATTAGGTACGCTTTATGGTTGTCGAGAATTGGTGGTAAATATCTATGACAACGAAACCAAAAAACCTTTTGACCGCATTAGATTTGAATACGAAATCAAAGGAAATACATCTTCTCGTGAAAGTGCCATTACCAGTAATTTGGGAACAATAAAACTTTGTTTGGAAGCCGATAATGATTTTAATTTTTTGGTCAAACAAAATGGTTATCAACCTGAAACGGTGAATTTTTCAAACAAAGAAGCTTCAGATTATGAGTCCTCGAAATTAGATATTTACCTAAAAAAAGAAATAATTGTTGTTGATAAAAACAAGAAAAACAAAGTCGTCGAAACCCAGAAAGAAGCGGATGTTTTGGTCTCACGACGCAATGGAAATGCTGTTTCAACTATTTTTAGAGGTATCGTTACGGCAGGAAAAGACAGTACCCCAATTGCTGGCGTTCTAATCAAGTTTACTAACCAATGTACAGGAGTTACACAAGAAATGACTACGGGAGCAGATGGTTCGTATGAATTTAAACGTGAACTGAACTGTGACTATATCTTGGAATCATTCAAAGAAAATTTTGGAAAATCAACCGAATTAGTAGCCAAAGTTGAAGAAAAACGAAGCATAATTAATATTTTTCGCAAGAAAACGCCTGTCATCAACACTGGGTCATTGTTTGATACTAAGCTCTATAAAGTTGGTGATGTGGTTAAGTTGGATAATATTTACTATGATTCGGAAAGTTATAAGATAAGGAAAGATGCTGCAAGGGAGCTTGAAAAATTAGTGCTAACGATGCAGAAAAACCCCAATATGATTATCGAAATTCGTTCACACACCGATACAAGAGGCAACGCACTTGATAACCTAAGTTTATCGCAACGCCGAGCTAACGAAGTAGTAGATTTCTTGGCACAAAAAGGCGTAGCAAAAAACCGAATGAGGGGCGTTGGTAAAGGGGAATCAGAACCTGTAAATGGTTGTGGTGATGGGATGCAATGTACCGAAGCTGAGCATCAGCGTAACCGCCGAACCGAATTCAAAATTCTTTCGATTGAAAGAAAATAATGTAACTGTAGTATTTTTGATAGAAGCTATTTCGATAATTCGGAATGGTTTTTTTATTGTTTAAGGAAAAAAAAGATAGGATGAAAAAGCCATTCATCCTATACTATAATAGCCATGAAAACTAGTTTTACCTAGATTGTAACAAACTTACCAAATAATGGCATTGCCCAATTTTTTTTTCTACGAAATGTATTTATTAATCGTTGAATAGTCAAAAATTAGGTTTTATTGATTTTGATTATCGTAAAAAAAGGCTGGATGATAGCATCAACCAACCTTTAAACACACTTTACCCAATTCGAAATATTTATTTCAAACTCAGTAATTCAAAAACAACAGCTACTAGAACTTAGTTAGGGTTAGGGTTTATATTTTGTATAAAAGGATTCTGCACAATATTCGTCACGGCAAATTCTTTGTATAATTCTATCGCCTTTAAATCATAAACAACAGCGGCTTCTTCTTCGCTTTTAAATTGACCTAAATAATTCGTCAGTCCATCGTAAGTAATCTTTGAAACATAAAAACCATGCCTGATGTACACACCACGATATATCGAAGATTTGCTGGTTAAATGCCATTCATTAATATGACTTTTCGTGAAAAATGGAATTTGAACAAGGTTTTCACGTTTAAGATTAAGTGTATCTCCATCAAGAAACAAAATCGCATGGCCACGTTTGGGTTTGCCCATGATTAAATGATGCAAATATACATCGTGTTTTTTAGGGTGATAGATTGTAGTTCTGGCGTATTTTTTGCCTTTAGAATTACAAATATTCCACCTATAGCTTGAAACTAAATCAAAGTCTTCCTCATCAAATTGGATTTCCAAATTGTTTTTGGTATGAATTTTTGGCATTTTTACGTCATTTATTTTTGATAATCTAAGGTAAGAAGGATGTAGATTGGAGACAAAAAAACTCTATAAGTAGCACTCAATATTCGATGAATTGCATAGCCATTGAATAAAAGAAAATTCAATTTATTTGATTAAAATTAAGCATGCTTTTCACAGTTGATTTCAATATTTTTTTTGACTTTAAATACTTGTTATTAACTGATTATAAAAGATAAAAGACAGATAAAATCTGTCTTTTATACTAGAAATTATACTGTTATTTACTTAAAATTAATGCTTTACCATGGACTTTAGTTATTTTAGCAGTTTTTGAATTTTATTAATTTAGTGTAGTAATATAAATGTGCTAATACGTAAATACGCACGAGAACGCATCTTTTTTCTGACTTAAACGAGAATTATTTAGAATGAAAAACCTTAACATCAACGCTTCTACTAGCTCCATTATTTATAGCGATAAGTTTGTCAATTAGAGAAAAAAACGCTATAAGTAACACTCAATATTCGATTAATTGCTCAACAATGAAATAAAATTTGCTAGAGAATACTTTGCATGGTCAATTTTTAAAAGTTTTTGCTCATATTTTAACTGATTATAAAAGATAAAAGACAGATAAAACCTGTCTTTTATACCGAAATTTTTGCTGTGAATAATATATTTATGCTATAAAATTGCTTCTAAAAGTCTTCTTTATTTTCAAATAAATATGTTTTTAATTGATTTAAGTCAATAAAAATTAATATAACTATATTGTATATACGTATAAAAAATTTATAAGACCGACTGCATAAGTTTCTCAGATAAATTTTTTGTGTATTTAGAAATTACATCTTTCACTTGAAAAGTTTTGTATGGCTTTTCAACTACATCAGTAAAACCACTCATTCTAGGCGACTTAATGATTTTTTCAATAACTGATGCTGATTGTAAAATAATGGGTGTGTTTTTGTTGATACAATTTACACTTCTGATAGCCGTTGTTGCATCTAAACCATTAAGAATTGGCATCTCAAAATCCATAAAAATAAGGTCGTATTTTTCATAAGCCGAAAACTCAACTGCCTCTTGACCATTATTAGCAAAGAAAGAATTGAAACCCATAGAAGTAACAATAGCTGATAAAAACTTCTGATTCATAGGTAAATCATCAACAATCAAGATATTTCCTTTTACATGATAATCTTTTTTATTATTCGAAATAAGGTTAGTGATATTTGCTTTTTTTGTATCTAAAACCTGAAAGTCACATACCATATTTATGGCAAAATTATTTCCTTCTTTTGACTGCGATATAAATGAATTTTGACCCATCATGTTAGTTAAAATATCTATTAAAATTAAACTTGATTCCTGAATATTTGAAAGTGAATCTTTTCTTTCATCGAGAAAATTATCAATATTTTTGAACGAATCATTAAAGTATTGACTCGTACTAAATTGATTATTGGTCACGCAAAATCCGATTCTTACTGTATTTTCAACTGATGAAATCAACGAGAACTTTAGGAATAGCTCCGAGTTGATTTTTTGACTTTTACTAAAGATAAAATAATATAACGCATTCTTGATTGCAAACCTTAATAAATGAGCCTTCCCAACAAATTGCTTATCTGATAATGTGCCCAATGAAAAAACTACATTGAGCGGTTGACTATAATTAAGTTCTGCTCGTAAATCAGTTTGTAATTCATTAATAATATCTGTGAGTGTGAAAATTCGTTCTTTATTCGATTCCTCACATTTACAGAAATCTTTTAGCATAAATACATTAGTGAAATACTGCTCAATGGCACTAAAAGAATATTCTAATTTCTCAATATATTTACTCTGAAAGGTTGTTTGTTGTGAAAGTTTCAATGAATCAACACTACCTTTTAAGTTTGAATTGTATAGTTCAAACGTTTCTTTGAGCAATTCTGCAAAATTTAACTTCGACAAAGTCTCAGATTCGTTGGGTAAAATTTCAAATGGCCGTAAAGTGATAGGTTTCATGTTTTAGCGTCGTTAGAATAGAATTTACTTACTAACTAATAAATTAGTGATAATTTATTTTGTCGATATTCAAACTTACTAAAGAAACTTGTCGAGTGGTTGTGTTTTCAATCTGTTTTCTATGAATGGTATTCGATTATCTTTGAATGACATTGTTGGTGAAATAAATGTTTTTAAAATTTCTTCTTAAGAGGCTATTTTTTTAAAATTAATTAAAATGAAATGTTTAAAAGGGGAATTAATAAACGAGAACAAATGAACTAAGTCTTAAAAATAGACCGCCAAATAATAGGAAAGATTGATGTTCTAAAATGATAATTTTTTATGAGTATAATTGACTAGGTTTATGTTAAAATAGGTAATTATGATATAAATAAGGCAAATAAATTAGTCATTTTTTTAGGAAAGAAGAGCCATTATTTTAAGAAAAATACCATTCACCGATTATTGAATACTATTCGTAGATTTTGAAAGAGTTCCTTGAGATTTAGGTTCAAAAAACTACGTTAATCAATGTTACATTAGACAAATTTCAATTTTGTAGCTTTATTCAATCAATTTATTAATTATTATTAAACGGTTAAATTTAGTAATTATGGAGTGATTTTTTTCAAATGTATCCATTAAATAATTTTCTCTAAAATTTATGAAAAACTTTACAACAAGCTTACTCAATAATCGTGCCAAATTTATTAAAAAATTTAGTCTCCTAATCCATTGCTTAGGCATAAAATCAAGCAAAGATTTCATTACTGACTGTGAAACACTCAAGGCGAATGTTAAAGACCTTTTTATGGTGGTTGACACAAACGGAAACATTCTCTATGTGAAAGAGAATATCCAAAAATTGTTAGGACACAACATAAATGTGTTTTCTAAACTATATCTCTTTCGTACTTACTCAAGTTTTATTGCCGAAATATTTAGAAAAGCCATAAATGAGAACGAATGGACTTATCCATACATTGAGTTTCCCTTCAAAAATTCAAACGGACAATATATTTGGATTCGAGTAAGCTTTTCATTGACCAAAATTCATGATGCACTTTTCATTATTGCAACGGCAAAAGATGTAAGTATTAAGAGAAATACTTTTAATCAACTTGAATTAACGCATTCCTGGTCAAAGATTCTCATCGAAAACCTGAAAGAAGGGATTATTATGGAAGACCAAAATCGCCGATTACTCATAACGAATAAGGCCTTATTGGATATTTTTGATATGAATTTAGATCCAATAAATTTGGTTGGAGCGGATTGTGAAAATGTTGCACAGCAGCTGAAAAATGTTTTCATTTCTTCAGAAGAGTTTATTGAGAAAATTCATTTGAATATTGTGAATAAGACGAATGTAATTGCGGAAATTTTGAAAATGAAAAATGGAAAAATTCTCGAAAGAGATTATTATCCAATTTTAAACAGTAATGGCCAATATAGCCATATTTGGAAATATCGAGATATTACGCAAGAGTTTACAGTTACTGAAAGAATCATGCAAAGTGAAGAAAAGTATCGAGGTATCATTGAAAACATGGAGCTCGGTATTTTAGAAGTTGATAACAACGATACTATTGTTAATGCCTATGAAAAGTTTTGTAAAATGGTTGGTTACGAAAAAGAAGAATTGATAGGCCAAAAAGCACATGATGTATTTTTAAGTAAAGAATATTTTCATAGTTTCTCCGAAACTCAAAAAAAACGCGAAAGTGGTGAAAGTAGCACTTATGAACTGCCTTTATTGAAAAAAGATGGTTCTATCGTATGGATGTTAATTTCGGGTACGCCAGTAATTGAATTTAACGGCAAAAGTATTGGCTCAATAGGTATACATTATGATATTACAGAGAGAAAAAGATTAGAAGAAGATCTAAGATTGGCGAACAGAATAGCTATTGAAGCCAAAGAAAGTGAACAATTGTTTTTAGCCAATATGACCCACGAATTAAAAACACCAATCAATGCGATTGTCGGCATGGGAGATTTATTAAAATTGAGTAAACTTGATACCGAACAAAAAGATTATGTAGAGGTTTTGGATACTTCAACCAAATTTTTACAAAAATTGGTTTCAGATATTCTTGATACCTCAAAAATTGAGACAGGTAACGTTTATATTAAAAATGAAATATTTGACTTAAATAAGTTATTATATAATGTAACTCAGGTTTTTGAATATAGCCTTCTCAAGAAAAATGTAAAATTAGAATACGACTTTGATTGTCAAAAAGTTTTGTTGCTTTCAGGCGACAGTATGTTGATGCAGCAAATAATAACAAATCTATTGTCTAATGCAGAAAAATTTACAAACGAAGGAAAAGTAGTTCTAAGCGTAAAAACAACCGAATTAGATACGAAAAAAATTAAAGTTAAAATAAGCGTTCAAGATACAGGAATTGGCTTTGATAATTCTCAAAAAGAAATAATTTTTGATAAATTCAAACAACTTCCATCAGTTAACATGCACAAATCGCAAGGAACTGGTTTGGGACTTAGCATCGTCAAAAAACTTATTGAACTACAAGGAGGCGAAATACAAGTGGAAAGTTTGGTAGGAAAAGGTTCGACGTTTTCGTTTGAACTCATTTTTGAAAAAGTAATACCGTCTAAAAACCAAGTTGAAGTCTTCAATAAATTTTCAAATGCTGTAAGTTTACGAAATATCAAAATTTTGGTAATCGAAGACAACGAACTGAATCAACAATACATCGAAAGGGTACTTAATAAGTGGTCTGTTCAGTTCGAAATGGCGAAGTCAGGCGAAGAAGGCATAGTGAAATTTGCCAATAATCATTTTGATTTAGTTTTATTAGATTTACAATTACCAGGAATTGATGGTTTTCAGACTGCTACTAGACTAAGAATTGATAATCAAGAAAAGTTTTTTGTCATTATTGCCATGACAGCGGTAGTTTCGCCAAATATAGAACGAGATGTCCTAAAATTTGGTATGGATGATATTGTAAAGAAACCATTTACGATCAATGAACTTCATGATAAAATTACATATTATTTTCCAGAAGATAATAAAAGTGATGTCAGTCATGAAACCATTCCTTTTTTTGGTGAATTAGATGCTAGTTTCCTAGCAAAGTTTTATGGAAATGACAAAAACTATGCAATTGAAGTTTTTGATACTTTTCAACAACGATATTTTACTGATTTTAAAAAAATTCTGAAAACCATTGATGAAACCCCAATTATAGAAGCTAAAAAGAAACTACATTCCATAAAACCTTCTTTTAGAATGGTTGGTTTGACGATGGTTGAAGATGAAATTGACAAATTTCTGAAACAAAAAAAGAATGATACTGACAAATTTAAAAATCATTTCTCGGAAGAAGAACTTGATAATATGCAACGTAAAATAGCAATACAAATTAACATGCTGAAGTAATAAATTAGGCCTTTATCAACTATTTTAAAATAAATGAATCTTAAATAACTCAATTAGCATTAAAAATAGCAGCCACAAGAAACAATTATTGTTTTTTGTGGTTAACATATTTATGTAATAATTTTGAAACTCATTATACCTTAAATAGTGTTTACTTGAATCCTTTCAAAAACATTTTAATATAGTGTTTCTTCTCTCAAAAAGTAATTTATAAATTTTAATTATTGCTCAATTACTTATTTTTTATATTAAAAAAATAGGTGAGTAATATGTCTTTCATCGGGTTAGCTGCTCAACTGATAGATTTTTGCTTGCACTTCATCGACTTTAAATGTTTTTTTTTTATTAAATTATGATATTCGCTAAAATATTATTCAGAAAAAATGCTATCCTATAAACTTGTAACTTATGAATTGTATAATAATAGAAGATGATTATCTGTCACAGCAAACGATTCTGAAGTGTTGTCAATCATTTGGAAAGGAAATTAATGTTTTAAGAGTTTTTAATAATGTGGAGGATGCAGAAGAATATATCAAAAATAGTACAAAAAAAATTGATTTGATATTTTTGGATATAATTTTACCGGGCAAGAGTGGAATTGATTTTATTTCAGATTTACTGATAATGCCTTATATAATTATGACCACAGCCTATGAGAATTATGCAGTAAAAGCTTTTGATTTGAACGTTGTAGATTACTTAAAGAAACCAATTATTTTCCGTCGATTTGCACAATCAGTAGAAAAAGTAAAGAAATTAATCAAACTAGACGAAGAAAAGGGAGAAAGTGAAACAATTGTTCTTAAAAATAAAGGAACAATACTGAGATTTCATACCCATGATATAGATTATATTGAGTCTTATTCAGACTATATCAAGCTATTTATTAAGCAACAACCATTTCTACACCTTACTTCGCTAAAATCAATTAAGGAAAAACTTCATTCTGAAAAATTTATACAAATCCACCGACGGTTTATCGTAAATAGTGAAAAGATAAGTTATATCAATCAAAATAAAGTCTCAATCATTGGATATCCTAATTTAGAGCTACCAATAAGCAGAGCATTAAGAAAAGATTTTTATAAAAACTTTTTGGGCGATGAAGAAGCAATGAAAGAAAGTGTTTCGTAAGAAACTCTTTTGCGACAAAAACCTTAAAAAAATGGCATATCTCGAAAGGATGTGCCATTTTTGTTGTGTTTAAATACGAATATGAAAATACTACATACCGCCGATTGGCATTTGGGCAAAAAACTACATAAACACGACCTCTCGAAAGACCACCAAATGTTTTTGGATTGGTTGATAAATCTTATTCAAGAAAAAAGCATTGATTTATTACTCATTTCGGGCGATATTTTCGACTTGGCAAATCCACCCATCGAAGCTCGCACGATGTATTATTGGTTTTTACGCCAGATGATTCAACTCAAATGTAAAATCATTGTCACAGGCGGAAATCACGACTCGGCTTTGATGCTCGACGCTCCAAAAGAAATTCTTCAACTGCTTGATATAAAGGTAGTTGGCGGTGCAACAAACCCAATAGTAAACGAAATTGTAGCACTTGAAAACCTAGTGGTTTGTGCCGTTCCGTACCTACGTGATGCTGATTTAAGACAGGCAATTGAGGGCGAAAGTGGTACGTCAAGGATTGAAAATGTGCGTTTGGGAATTAAAAAACATTACGACGAATTGGCTGAAATTTGTCAAAAAAAGTACCTTAATGTTCCAATAATTGCAATGGGACATTTGTATGCGAATGGCTCAATAAGTTCGGAATCGGAACGAGAAATTCAGATTGGAAATTTGGCTTCGGTTGATGGCAATGATTTTTCAAAAACGTTCAATTATGTAGCTTTAGGGCATATTCATCGGCCACAAATCATTGGCGGAAACGAGCGAATTCGTTATTCTGGTTCACCAATCCCGTTGAGTTTTAGCGAGAAAAACGACCAAAAAATTGTAATAATTCTTGAAGTTTCAGAAAACAAAATCCAGCAAATAAGCGAAGTACAAGTGCCAAAATTTAGAGAATTAAAATTGATTTCGGGAACAATCGAAAACGTAAAATCAAAATTAATTGCTTTTCAAAACGAAGCTCCTTTAAAATCATTTCTGGAAGTTGAAGTAATTGAAGATAATTTTAATCCGTTGATTATCAAAGAATTAAATGATTTAATTGGTGTTTTTGATGATGAAAATGCCATCGTTTTAAAACATAAAATTAGTTTCAAAAATGAAGTAAAAAGTAGCGAAGAACTTTTCGTTGAAGGACAAAACCTAGAAGATATTTCAGAAAAAGAAATGCTACAAAAACGCTTAGAACGAGAAAATGCACTTTCAGAAATACACAAAGAAATGATGATGGAAGCCTTCACCGAATTATTACTTATGGTTGAACAAGACGATGAAAATTAATAAAATATACCTCAAAAATATCAATTCATTCAAAGGTGAACATCGGATTGATTTTACCGATAATCCGTTGGCTTCTGCAGGACTTTTTGCCATCGTTGGCCCAACAGGTGCTGGGAAATCCACACTTTTGGATGCCATTACACTGGCACTTTTTAACCAAATTCCAAGATTTGACAAAAAAATATCCAAAGATTTTGTCGCTTCGGCAGGGTCAATTCTAACCAAAGGTGAGCGAGAATGTGCCGTAGAAGTGGAATATTCGTGTAAATCAGGCAATTTTGTGTCAAAATGGTGGATTGAAATGAACCGCAATCAAAATCTCAATGATTACGGAATGGAAATTACTGACTTGCAATCTGGGCAACTATTGCCACTCAAAAAAAGCGAAGTCCCAAAGCGAAATGAAGATTTAATAGGGCTTTCGTATGACCAATTTATCAAGTCGATTTTGCTTTCTCAAGGTGAATTTGCTAAGTTTTTAAAATCAGGAAAGGACGAACGAGGAAAACTTCTTGAAGACATAACAGGCACACAAATTTACCGAAAATTAGGAAAAAAAGCCTTTGAAATTGCCAAAGAAAAAGGACAAATACTTAAAGATTTACGCACCAATATCGAAACTGAAAACCGAAAACTAAGTAGCCCCGAACAAGAGCAAACTTGGCTCAATCGTAAAACCGAAATTGAGCAGTTTCTGAAAGATTTGGACAGTCAATTACAGGTGTTAAAAACCAAAATTGAAATCAAAAATCAGATTCAAAGTATTCAGAAAAGTATTTTAGAGAAAAACGGAAAACTATTAAAAGAACGTCAAAATCTTCAAGAATTTGAAAGTTTTGACGCAAAAAAACTTCAAAATCACGAAAAAGCAGAACCTTTTCAAGCAAAAATATTCCAATTTGAAAGTCAACAAAAAGACCTAAAAAACCTTCAAGAGCGTTTCATAAATGAAGAAAAAAGTTTAGCCGATAATAATGCTTTACTAAACAGAATTCTGATTAAAATTGGTGTTTTGACGAAAGAGAATAATACGATTAATTTTGAAAATGCTTTAGAAATACTCCAAAATTTCAGAGAAAAACTGAGCGAACTCGAAAACCAAAGAAGTGGACAAGGTGCAACTAAAAAGGCTAATGAAAATCAAATTGGCGAATTACTTAATAAAATTTCTGAGACAACGTTGCGGTTTGATTACCAACAAATTACTGATGATATCATCGAAAATATCAAAAATGTTGGTGTTCGACACAAAACCATGCTGGATGAAAATTATGCATTAGCTAAAATTAATAATTTGGATGAAGTACAAGCCAAAAGAGAAAATTTAGCTACCGAAATCCGAAATTATAGTGATTTAAAACAGCTTGTATGGGAATATCTGAAAATTACTGATGATATAAAAAAGGAACAAGAACAAGAAAATCAACAAAATGCTTTTATTAAAAATCAGAAACCAGAACTTGGAAAAATACAAAATTTTGTTTTGGAAATTGGACTAAAAATCAAGCAATTTGAAGCTGAAAAAGAGATTTTAGGTAAATCATTTAATTTTGAAAAAGACCGCCAATCTTTACTGAAAAAAGATGAACCCTGTCCACTTTGTGGCTCATTGGAACATCCATTTCTGAGCCATTATGCCAATAATTATGTTGAAATTGATTTGAAATTAAACGAAGCCAAAAAGGAAGAAAAAGCCTTGGTTGAAGCCTTTCAAGAACTGAATTCAAAATTGGCTTCAGCAGAAATTTTACTAAAAAATGCTGTTGAAAAAACAAAGGTTTTTAATGAGCAAATCGTAACAATAAAAGATAAAATAGAAGAAAAAAAGCAAACTTTAAATCTAGAAAAAGTAGGAGGGAATACCGATATTATTGACGCTCAAATCAAAGCCATTGAAGTACAACAAAATGCACTCAACGGAATTGAAAACAAGGCCGAAAAACTCAAAGATTTGCAGCATTTATATCGACTTTGCGTAGCAACTAAAATTTTGCAAAATGAATGTAAATTGCTGCTCATCAAAGTAAAAGGCTTGTACAATGGAGTTAATTTTGAAAAAGAGTATAATGAAATTCAGACTTGGTTTGTGAAAACTCAAGCCAATATTCAGTCTTCTAAAAAAATCATTTCTGAACTTAAAGAGGAAATTTTACCTAAACAAAAAATACATGAAAACGAGAAAATTAATCTAGAAAATCAAATAAAAAATATTGGATTTGAAGACTTGAAAACTTGCCAATTAGCCATTTTAAGTAGCGAAAATGCCAAGATATTAAGAGATAAGAAACAAGCCCTACTTTTGGCGATTCAGACTTTAGTTGAACAAATAAAAGAACACCAAATAGAACTAAGTAAGGCTCAAGAAAATGACGATACCAACGTAGATTTGGATGTAATTATAGCCCAACAAAATGAAACCATCACAAAGCAAGAAGAGATTAAAAAAGAACAAGTTCAAATATCGGTTAATTTGGTAACTCAGACTAAAATAAAGGAAGCCATTAATGGACTGCAAATACAATTGGTAAGCTTAGAAAAAGACAATTTGAAATGGGAACTATTAGATAAATATATTGGCAATGCGGATGGTAAAAAATTCGCTACTTTTGCTCAAGGACTTACTTTATCTCGATTGATGGCTTTGGCAAATCGTCGATTAATCGATTTGTCGGACAGGTATTTATTAGACAAACCAAGCGAACAAGAGGAAGATGAATTGATGATTGTTGACCTTTATATGGGCAATGAACGACGGTCGGTAAAGACGCTTTCGGGTGGAGAAACTTTTATGATAAGTTTATCTTTGGCTTTGGCTTTGTCGGATTTGGCTTCTAAAAATATTAAACTTGATAGCTTATTTATTGATGAAGGTTTTGGTACGCTCGACCCAGAAACGCTAGATTTAGCACTGAATACGCTAGAAAAATTACAGCAAGAAGCTCAAAAAAATATTGGAATTATTTCACACGTTGAGTCGATTAAAGAGCGAATTGCAACGCAAATTCGTCTTGAAAGAAATAATCGAGGTTTTAGTCAAATTGTGATTTCGTAGATTTTTTCTATTAAAAAAAGCTTGTTTTGTAGTCGAAAGACTACAAAACGCTTCTGAAAGCTCTCAATACTTCAGGCACTGAAATAAGCCCAGTATGACGCCATAGTTGTTTGCTTTTTTGGAAAAGTATTAATGTTGGTACTGCTTCAATTTTATATTTTTTACGAAGGGCAGCATTTTTATCGACATCAATTTTCATTACTAAAACATCGTCGTCTAATTCTTCGACTAATTGATTAAGCATTGAATCAATTTTTCTACAAGGTTTGCACCATTCTGCTGTGAAATCTATTAAAACGGGTTCGTCAGACCCAACTAATTCTTCAAATGTACCTGTCATTTCGTTTTTTGTTTACTGAATTTATATTACATTTTTTTAGCTGTTTTGGTTCTATTATGAGGTTTAAAACCATTATCAACGCTCTTATGAAATCATTTTAACAGATTTTCTGCCTACCTTTGGGTAAATAATGGAGATTTTAAGCAAAATATTACTGTTGAAATGAGAGAAAATAATAATAGAACCAAACCCCAATCTACCAATCGTGTTACGAAACCAGAATCTACCCAATTTAAAGTGACATCAGAAACTGAACTTTTGGTGTTTTTGTTGGCCAAAATTACACAGAAAAGTAGAAATGATGTCAAGGTTTTGTTGAGAGACAAACAGATTTTTGTTGATGGAAAACCAATTACACAGTTCAACCATCCATTAAAACCTGAACAAATTGTTGAGGTAAAGTGGAAAAAAGGACCTGAAGAACAAAAATATCGGGGATTAAATATTGTTTTTGAAGACCAGTATATTATCGTTATCGAAAAGCAAGCAGGCGTTCTTTCGATTGCCACCGAAAAGCAAAAAGACAATACTGCTTATAGTATTTTGAGTGGTCATGTAAAAAAACAAAGCCCAAGTAATCGTATTTTTGTGGTGCATCGCCTTGACCGTGAAACATCGGGTTTGATGATGTTTGCAAAAAGTGAAAAAGTACAAAAATTATTACAAGAATCATGGAATGCAACCATCGAAGAACGTACTTATTTGGCTGTTGTAGAAGGTTATGTACAGAAAAAAGAAGATACAATTATTTCATATTTGGTTGAAAGTAAAGCTTTAATCGTTTATTCAAACAAAAATTCAGAAGTTGGACAAAAAGCAATTACGCATTATGAAGTCCTAAAAAGCAATAAAAACTACTCCTTATTGAAGGTAAATCTTGAAACGGGTCGAAAAAATCAGATTAGGGTTCACGCCAAAGATATTGGTCATCCAGTTGTTGGCGATAATAAATATGGAGCAACACAAGACCCAATAAAGCGTTTGGGGCTTCATGCTTGGATTTTGTCATTTAAGCATCCAATTACAGGAAAACAGTTAAGTTTTGAAACAGAAATGCCTACAAAGTTTGTCAATTTGTTTGGATGAAAATATATTTGGCGAACGTATTTTTCAAAAAATTACGCTCGCCAAATGAATATTCTTCTAGTTAGAACCAATAAGTCGAGTTTTGATTTTTGAGTAAAACTTCAGCTTTAAAGTGAATTTTACTGGAGCTTGATTGACTGTTCCGTTATAATAAACGGTTACTTTATTTGGAGCTTGAATCAAAAAATTTTCCAATTTTGATGCTGCATTTGAATCATAAACCAAATCGGTTTCTTTGTCCTCAATCGACGCAAGATTGATGTTACTAAAACTTCCAAGATTTACTTTATTACCACCATTGCTATCTGCAATATCGAATGTCGCATTGGCGATTTGAGTATTTGGCCCATCAAAGTTGCTAATCGTGTAAGTTACCCTTGAAATATTTATGTCGCTGAGTTTCTTCAAGTATTTATTGAATGTTTCATCTGTTGTTGGGTCTAATAATTTCGTGCCGCTATACTGAGTACCTGTTTTATTTACATCGATTGTCATTTCGTTTGATGTATTTACAGATAAGGTCGGAAAATCCTTACAAGATGCCAAAACTAGCATTGAGGCGATAAAAATGTACTTTTTCATGGTGTTTTGTTTAGTTTTATTGAAATCTACTTGTCTGTTAGGACAGCTATTTTATTGCTATCTTATATCATAAAAATAGATGACAATTATCTTCAAAAAAATGATAAATGAGCGGGTAGATTTATGATAGAAATCAGCTAAATGATTAAGATTAGCATAAAAGCAAAAGGTGTTTCTGACAAATTCAGAAACACCTTTTGCTTATTTTTACAAAAAATTAGATAATGGTCAATCGGGCAGGTTTCTCAAGAAAAAATCTCTGATATTTCCACCCATAATTTGTTCTATTTCTGATTTTGTAAAACCTTCTTTTTGTAAGGCAGTTACAATCAGCGGTAAACCTGTCACATCGAAGTGCGTACCAATTGCTCCGTCAAAATCTGAGCCTAAACCAACTTTATCAACGCCTATTTTATCAGCAACGTAACGAATACTTTTTGCTGTTGCGGCAGCGTCTGTGCCGCAAACGGCAGTTTCCCACAAGCCGATTCCGACTAAACCGTTGTGTTTGCCAATGGCAATTAATTGCTCATCGGTTAAGTTTCGATTATTGTCACAAACACCTTTTACCCTAGTATGTGAAACTAAAACAGGACCATTATGTAACCTCAAAACATCACTGATAGTCTTTTGGGAAGCGTGTGCAAGGTCAATTGTGATATGAAGGTCGGTCATTTTTTTTATCAATTGTTTGCCTTTTTCAGTCAAACCTTCTTTTTTCATGCCATGAGCCGAACCCGCCCATTCGTTATCAAAAAAATGGGTTAATCCAATATATCGAACGCCAGCTTTGCTAAATTCATCCAAATTATTTAACTCAGTTTCTAAGCAATGAGCACCTTCAATGCCCAACATTCCAGCAGCCAAATTATGGTTTTTTTGACGGTCATCAATGTATTGTTGTAGTTCCTTTTTGTTGGTAATTACTCTAAATTTTCCATTTGAATTTTGAGCAAAATCGTGTAAATCGTTACATTGATTCAAAGCACGGGTTTTAATGCTAAACCAGTTTGCAGGAGCTTTTAATTGGGCAAAATTCAGTAATGCAACTTGGTCGGTATGGTCATCGTTTTTTTCGATATTGATGCCTCTCGGCGTTTTGCTAACGATTGTGAAAACCTGAAATGCCAAATTTGCTTGTAACATCCTTGGCAAATCAACATGTCCATAATCGTGTTGATTCAAGAAGTTTCTATCCCAAAGTAAGGCATCACAATGTAAATCAGCAATAAAGGAAATAGAATTATAAAAACTGTTTTTCGGAAAAGTTTCTCTCAAAACCACTTTATTCATTGACTTGTCGAGGTATTGAGGAGCAAAGGAAAAAAATATAATGGCAATCAGAAGAACAATTGCTGAAGCAATTTTAATTAATTTTTTCATCGGTTGGTTTTTTAGAAGGTTGATTTAAAAGTAATTTTACAGAATTAATCTAAAACATCCAAGAGGCATAAAACAAAAGCCTTCTGCTCAACAGAAGGCTTTTGTTGAAAGCGTGCGTGTTGTTCTAAACTTCTTCGAGCAACGAACTAAACAATACGTATTTTCCTCTGAAAAGCATATTATGTCTGTCTAAAAGTTGTTCTTTATAGTTCATCTCAAAACTCATATAATCTTCCATTTCATCGAAATAAAATTGAAAGGTATAGGTATTTCCGCCATTTTCTACTTCGGTCAATAATTTTAAAATTTTGCAGCTCTTGGGAAGCTTTGTGGCAATAACGGCTGGCATAAAATTGGCCTTCATCCACTTTAGCCATTGGTCATGAATTCGACTTTCGATATTGAAAGTTATGTTAAAAAGGAGCATTACGACATCAGTTTTGTTGATATTAGCACAAAGTTCGTAAAGATTTTTGGTCTTGTTCCTACTTAAATTAATTTTCTTTGCGTTCTTTGTAATATAATTGTAGCACAATTTTGATAATTGTGTTGGCAAGTCGGAAACTTGCTATACAAAGTAAAAGATTATTATCCATCCTATTTTTTTAAACAATGTTCAAAAAATATTTCCCTCATCTCATCGCAGTTGTTGGTTTTGTGGTTGTCAGCTTTATGTATGCTTCTCCACTTTTGCAAGGAAAAAGACTTGCGATGCACGATACTCAAATGGCAGCTGCATCGGCAAAAGAATTAAATGATTTTCATAAGCAAACGGGCGAGTGGGCTTGGTGGACGAATTCAATGTTTGGAGGGATGCCAGGTTTCATGGTTGCTGGTGAATATGAGAATAGTTTGCCAACAAAAATAGGGTCTTTCTACATGAATAGCATTCCGTCGCCAGCCAATGTTTTGATACTGCTGATGCTCGGGTTTTTTGTTTTAATGCGAGTGCTTAAGGTAAACAATTGGCTTGGTTTTTTCGGGTCAATTGCCTACGCATTAAATACTTATAATCTATTATTTTTGGAAGCGGGTCATGTTTCTAAAATTATTGCCATTGCTTTCGCTCCTGCTGTTTTAGCATCATTTATTGCAGTTTTCAGAGGAAGATATTTGCTAGGATTAGCATTGACGACTTTTTTTATGTCAATGGAGTTTTACGGAAATCACCCACAAATAACTTATTATCTATTCTTTTTATTAGGAATTTACGTGCTTTTTGAAAGTTATTTGCATGTTAAAAAAGGCAATTTTGGCGGATTATTAAAGGCTTACGTTATTGTGTTTGTAGGCTCGTTAATTGGCATGAGTACGCATGGAATGCACCTTTGGAACAACTTCGTTTATTCAAAAGAAACCACTCGTGGTAAATCAGATTTGACTTTAGGAAATCTTAATCAATCAGCCGATGGCTTGGGTCGAGATTATGCTTTTTCATACAGTCCAGGCAAAATAGAAAGCTTAACTTTATTAGCTCCGAATTTTGTGGGAGGGGCGTCGAGAGAGAATTTAGGTGAAAAGTCTGAAACATATAAAATGCTCATCAATAAGGGTGTTGACCAAGCTGCGGCATCGCAATTTAGTTCTAATCTGCCCTTGTATTTTGGTCCGCAATCTTTCGTTTCAGGCTCTAATTATTCGGGAATAATCATTTTGTTTTTGTTTATTTTGGGAATGATTATCCTGCGAGATGGCCTTCGATATGTGTTATTATTGACTTCTATTTTATATTTATTTATCAGTTGGGGAGCTAGTTTTAGTGGTTTCAATTTCTTCATGTTCGACTATTTTCCTTATTTTAATAAATTTAGAGATAGTAAAATGGTTGTTACGCTCATGCATTTGTGTTTTGTTTTAGGAGCAATGCTTGGCATTAAAAAAATCATGGATGATAAAATGACATTTGCTGAATTGAAAAAGCCACTGATATACAGCTTAGGTGGACTCTTTTTGGCAATGATTGTTGGCTATTTATCGCTTGATTTTGTTGCAGCAGGTGATGCTGAAATGTTGAAAGGAATGGCTCAAGCAAATGGACAAGACTTTGCCAATTCGTTTTCAACTTCGCTCATTGCTGACCGTCAATCGATGGTAATGAGCGATCTGCTTCGCTCTATTTTTCTGTTAATTATTTCGGCTGGATTACTTTGGGCATTTACAACCGAAAAAATTAAAACTACGGTTTTTGTAGTTGTTTTGGGTGTTTTATTGGCATTAGACCTTGCTTTGGTTGATAAAAGATATTTTAATAATGATGATTTTCAACCAAAATCACGAATTGCTGAGGTGTTTAATCCTTCTCCTGCCGATGAACAAATTATGCAAGACAAAGACCCTGATTTTAGAGTGGTTGATATGGCCACAAATCAAGGCTTTTTTGCAGATGCAACAGCGTCATATTTTCATAAATCGGTGGGTGGGTATCATGGTGCAAAATTGAAGCGAATCCAAGAGTTATACGACAATGCCATTACAAAAGATGGTAAATATAATTTGTCGATTTTTGATATGCTCAACACAAAATATTTTATAACACCAGGGCAAGACGGAAATCCAGTGGCTCAACTTAATCCGAATGCTTTAGGAAATGCGTGGTTTGTAGGGGAAATTAAAATAGTTAAAAATGCAGATGAAGAAATCAAAGCAGTTGGTAATTTTAACCCTCGCTCAGTTGCTTTTGTAGATGAAAGATTTAAGCAATATCTTACTGAAAAAACTTTGAAACAAGATTCTACGGCAATAATTAAATTGACAGAATATAAACCCAATCATTTAACCTACGAATCAAACTCTGCTTCCAGCCAAGTAGCTATTTTCTCTGAAATTTATTATCGTGGCAATGAAGATTGGAAATCTTTCGTAGATGGTAAAGAAACGCCACATTTTAGAGCGAACTATGTGCTTCGTGCAATGGTTGTGCCTGCAGGAAAGCATAAGGTAGAGTTTAAGTTTCAGCCAAAATCGGTGGCTATTGGAGCTAAAATTGACTTAATTGCTTCAATTCTTATGGTTTTGTTGATTGTTGGGGCAGTAGTTATTGAAATTCGTTCAAAAAAAGAAGCTTGATTATTAATTTAAAAATGTGACCCAAATTGTGGTTACAAATAAAATAAAGATGAATTGTATCCTGTGCAATAGTAGCGATGTAAAGGTTTTAGAAGAAATAGAACCGTCTATTTTGAAAGAAATATATGAACAAAAAGGTATAAAAGTTAAGCAGTTTTTTACTTCCAAAGACTTAAATCTTTGCGAGTGTGGCTCGTGCCAATTACTTTATTTTACTCCACCCGCTGTCGGTGATGGAGCTTTTTATGGTGAATTACAACAGAAAATAAATGGTTATTATCTGAAAGAAAAAGAAGATTTCGTAATGGCCGCTCGACACATTAATAGTGGAGAAAGTGTGTTGGAGATTGGTTGTGGTGAAGGAAATTTTACGAATTATATTACAACTGATAATTATGTTGGACTTGAATTTAACGAAGATGCCATTGCCATTGCACAAAAGAAAGGCCTAAATGTCATCAATCAATCAATCGAGGATTTTGCCAAACAAAACCCCGAAAAATATGATGTAGCATGTTATTTTCAAGTGCTCGAACACGTACCTGAACCAAGCCAATTTATTACAGAATCGTTGAAATGCCTTAAAAAAGGAGGTAAATTGATATTTGCAGTTCCGAGTGAAGATACTTTTTTACGCTTCGGAGTAAATCTATTTTTGAATGCTCCACCGCATCATATTACTCGTTGGCGAGATGCAGTTTTCACTGAAATGCAAAAAAGTTTTCCAATAAAATTAAAGGCTGTTATTCACGAAAAATTACATAGAATTCACCATGTATTTTATTTGCAATGTACGATTTATGAATCTCTCCGTAAAATACTAGGGATACCCTTTAAAAATTTCGTGCGAAATGACGATAAATCTTATTCACTTTTCAAAATAAGTTTCTTATTGAGTAAAATTCTTTCACCAGTTTATTTCCTTTTCAAAAAAGATGCTATTGGGCAGTCGGTGATTGTAGTTTACGAAAAAGAGTAGGGTATGATTTAAAAAGTTCATCTAAAATGGATATTAGCTCCAAACGCCCATCTTATTTTTTATTGGTTTTGATTTTTGCTCAGTTTGCTGGAACAACACTTTGGCTTTCTGGAAATGCTGTTGTGGGGCAAATTGAGTCAGAATTAGGCGTAAAACTGGGCGGTTGGCTCACGTCGTCGGTACAATTAGGATTTATTATTGGTACGTTGATGAATGCTATTTTTGCCGTACCCGAACGAGTTTTAAGTTCAAGACTTTTCTTGGCTTCTGCTCTTTTAGGAGCGTTAGCGAATTTGAGTGTAACCGTTATTCCTCTCAATGTTTCTACGGTTTTATTGAGTCGCTTTTTGACAGGTCTTTTTCTCGCAGGAATTTATCCAATCGGAATGAAAATAGCGGCCGATTGGTACGGCAAAGATTTAGGTCGAGCGATGGGATATTTGGTAGGTGCTTTGGTTTTAGGAAAAGCTTTTCCGTATCTGTTGAAAGGTATTAGTTTTGAACTTCCATGGAAAGAGTTTTTATTTTGTATTAGTGTTATTTCATTCGTTGGTGGACTTTTACTTTGGACGCTTTTACCAGATAAATCATTGCCATCACAAAGAAATAAATTTTCTGTGAAAGCATTATCTGTGCTATTTAAAGTCCCCAAACTACGTGCTGCGGCTTTCGGTTATTTTGGTCACATGTGGGAATTATATACTTTTTGGACTTTTTTGCCCATAATTTGGAAAATTTATGCTGCATCCCATTCCGAGTATCAAATAAATATTCCAATGGCTACTTTCAGTATTATTGCCATAGGATTTTTGGGTTGTTGGCTTGGAGGATTACTTTCGCTCAAATTTGGCAGTGGAAAAATAGCGTTGATTCAACTGATACTTTCGGCAGTTTGTTGCGTTATATTACCATTTTGTATTGATTCTTCTTTTGTTTTGTTTACTATTTTGATGTTCATTTGGGGGGTAACCGTTGTGGGGGATTCTCCGCAGTTTTCTACGCTTGTTTCTCGATTTGCTTTGCCAGAGCGTCGTGGAAGTATCATTACTTTGGTTACTAGTATCGGCTTTGCTATAACGATAGTTTCGATTCAATTGATTGATTTTCTTTTGTCAAAATTTCCCTCTAACTTAAGTGTATTTTTTATTTTATGTCTTGGACCATTGGTTGGTTTTTGGGCAAGTGCGAAGCAAATTTATAAGGAATAAACAAACGAAATTAGTAGGTTATTTCAATAAGTAAAATATGCTTCCTATTTTTGAATAAAGTAAAAAATTACTATTCAGATAAAGAATAGTTTAATTTTTCATATTTTTATTAGCTCTACACAAAATTGACTATCAAAATACTCCACTAAACTTTGTGCTTGTTTTTTGACAAATCATTTTTTATGAAACTTTCCTAAATAAATCTCTATGAAAAATCTCATCATTTTTCTTCTACAAATCAGTTGTTGTTATAGCCAAATTCCTGCATTTCCAGGGGCGGAGGGTTTTGGAGCAAATGCCACAGGCGGTCGTGGCGGGAGCGTATATTATGTTACAAACCTAAATTGTTCGGGTGCAGGCTCGTTGCAATTTGGACTAAATCAGTCGGGAGCGAAGTATATTTTATTCAAAGTGAGCGGGGTGATTCCGTGTGCGGCGGAGGTTTTCAAGGGTGATGTAACGATTGCTGGACAGACGTCACCAGGTGGAATTATTGTTCGAGGGATAGTATTGGATGAAATTTATGAAGAAAACACCGTTTCTCGGAACGTAATCATTCGCCATTTACGTTCGAGACCAAAGCCAACCCAAGTTTTGCCCAATCAAGGATATGTTTTGGATGATGGTCTAAGGCTTGATGGTGCATCAAATGTCATTGTTGACCATTGTTCGTTTGCAAATGCGATTGATGAAAGTGTACAGATTTCAAATTCTCGTAATATTTCTGTTCAAAATTGTATGCTTGCTGAAACTTTGGGTGAGCATTTTTATTTGGGCGGAATGCTACTGAATTATTCAACGGCAACGCATCAACAAGATAATATCAGTATTCATCATAATGTTTGGAACAGAATAGGTGGGCGTTTTCCTGAGATTTCTTGCGAATCGCCTTTTTGTAGCTCAAATCCATTAAATATTGAGGTTTCTTCTAATCTTTTATGGGACCAACAGATTCAGACTTGGTATAATTCATGTACAACGGGTGGAAGTGATTGCCAAAATTTTCGTTTAAATATGAATTATACGAATAATTTTTCGGTTGCCAGAAACAACTATAATGGTCCTTTGGCAACCTCTGATTTTATAAATAACCCAAATAATAATCTGTTCGTTTCGGGAAATAAAATGAGAAATTATGCACAATATGCTGATTATCAGTTGTTTTATTGTTGCAATGATTTTAACGTAAATGCTCCTAATACTGATTTAGGTTCGGCAGTAAGATTGGGTACTAGAAATGCTTTTCCACTCATTTCAACAACTTTAGCGGCTGATTTGCAACAATATGTAATCAAAAATGTGGGAGCGTTCCCCCGTGACCCAATGGATAGACGTTTGATAAATCCAATTTCTCAAAACGTAATTGCTTCACAAATTATTGATGGAGTTGATTATTTCAACGATGCGTTTCAGCTAGATTTTATAACAGCACCAACGGCTCCAATTGATAGTGATAACGATGGAATGCCTAACGAATGGGAAACCGCTAATGGATTAAACCCAAATCTTGAAGACCATAATGGTACACAACTTTCTAAAAAGTTTACGGGAGTGAATGGTTACACGAATCTTGAATGTTATTTGAATGAACTTTCGGATAAAAAAATTGGGAATACAAGTATAATTATTAATCCACCAAGTACGACGATAACGAGTTTAGAATTAAATACGACCGAAAGAGTTTCTGCAACCATAAGTCCAAATCCGAGCGAAGTCGGTATTTTGATAAAAGTGAATGGGCAAGCAGGTAGTGCATGGCGATTTGAGATGATTGATACTTTGGGCAGAATATTAACCGAGGAAAGCAATATTGTAACGGCGGAAAAGACTTTTTTACTACCAAGGCTGATTCAAAACGGCACTTATTTTATTAAAATTTATTTAGATGGGTCAACGATTGAACAACGAATTGTTGTTTTAAAATGAGCTAAATATTACCATACAAGTATTTTGGAAATGTATAATTGCGTCTAATTTAGTTTGTTTTTACTAAATTTGACTAAAAATCACCATCTTTGTGGAAACAACGATATACTTTTCCTTGAAACGCATCATTAAATTTCTTCAAAGTATCTATCTGTGGGATACCACGGTTTCGCTTTATCATGTTCTTAAAATACTCTGGAAAAAAATTATAACATTCGATATTGACCAGCGTGCGGCATCTGTTTCGTATAGCTTTTTATTGGCTGTTTTTCCTGGGGTAATATTTTTATTTACGCTCATTCCGTACATTCCTATCGAGCATCTTGACCGCCTTATTATGGAGTTTTTGCGTGATGCAATGCCCCAAGGAATCTATGAAAATACATCGTTTACAATTCAAGACATTGTGAGCCGTCGTCGAAGCGATGTGTTATCATTTGGTTTCTTTTTTACTGTTTTTGCTGCAACCAACGGAATGATGGCCTTGATGAGAGCATTCAATATGGCTTTACAAGTACGAGAAAAAAGGTCTTATTTGAAAGCTCGAATGATGGCTTTATTTCTTACGGTCTTATTGATTGTTGTGTTGATTTGTGCAATTTTGGTATTGGTTGTTGGAACAATTGTGATTGATTTTTTATTCGATAAAGGTCTTCTCAATGAAGATTTTAACTTTTATTTGCTTCAAATTGTGCGTTATGGAGGGATTTTCCTGATTTTTTATCTGGGTATTTGTGCTATTTATTATTTTGCCCCAGCTGTGCATAAACGCCTTAGTTTTTTTAATTTTGGAGCGTTAATTTCTTCTGTTTTAGGTATTTTAGTAACTAATTTATTTTCATTTTATTTAGCTAATTTTAACTCTTACAACAAATTATATGGTTCAATCGGAACATTGATTGCTCTTATGGTTTGGATTTATTTGGTTGCCTTGATTTTGATTTTAGGCTTTGAAATTAACATTTCTGTGCGTGATGCTTTGATGGTTCACGGAATAAAAATAAAAAGTGAGGAAACCGAATAGTAAGTAACATTTTAGATACAAAAAAACCGTAAGTGTTGCTTACGGTTTTTTATATGAATAAGAAAAATATTATTTCCAGAAATTCTCAGCGTTCATTGCTTTGGTGAGTTTTGCACCTAATTCTTCGGAAGCTTTTACTAATGGCAAACGAACTTCAGAGCTACAAATTCCTTTTATTTCACAACATTTCTTGATTCCCACAGGATTAGATTCTGCATAAAGCAAAGTATCAAAATCTAAGAATCGGTGCTGAAGAGCGGCAGCTTCATCAAAATTGCCTTTTAATGCTGCCCAAGTCATTTCTCCAAATTCTTTTGGGAAAGCATTAGCAATTACAGAAATCACTCCACTAAAACCAATACTTACGGCTGCTGTTACCAAATTATCATCGCCCGATAATAAAAGAAAATCTTTTGGACATCGTTTGGCTAATTCAATGGCATTTTCAATACTACTGGCATCTTTTATTCCAATAATATTCGGATGTTTTGCTAACTCTAAAACAGTCGGAATCTGTAAATGCGTAACTGTTCGCCCTGGCACATTATATAATAAAACAGGAACTGGCGAAGCATCCGCAATGGCTGTGAAATGAGCAATCAGACCCGCTTGAGATGGTTTATTATAATAAGGACAAACGGATAAGATAGCCGAAACTCCGCTCAAATCGGTGTTCTTAATAGTTTCAAGAACTACTTTTGTATTATTTCCACCTAGGCCATATACGATTGGCAGATTCTTGGCATTATGTTCTTTCGTGAATTTCAATAAATCGGCTTTTTCTTGGGCAGTAGTAGTAGAGGTTTCGCCCGTAGTGCCTTGAACAACGAGGTAGTCAACGCCACCTTCACTCGTAAATTCGAGTAAGCGACGAAACCCATCGTAATCAATTTCATGATTTTGGTCAAATGGTGTAATTAGAGCAACACCGACGCCCATCAATGGATGTTCCATTATATTCGTATTGTTTTTTTCGAGCTGTAAAATAAGCCAGAAAATTGTATTAAAGAAAGATTTTTACTTGAAAAGTTTCTATAAAATATAAATTTAGCTATTTTAAAGCATTGCCTGATACGCCAAAATCCTGAATTTTCTTACGATGTCCGAATAATAAGCATATGGATGAACATTGGTGAAAACTAGCATTATTGTCTTCTCTTTTTGGTCAATTGTATATTCTGAGCAATACATCCCACCCCAAGTTAGCGAGCTAGGTGTTGCGTTATCACCATAACGAGATTCGGGCGTAATAATCTGTAAACCCAAACCAAATTTGTCTTGCCTGTCCCACACGAAACTTTCACCTATTTGGTTTCGTCCCATCATATCAACGGTTGAACGACTCAATAATCTTTTACCATTAAATTCGCCTTTGTTTAACAAAAATTGACAAAATTTTGCATAATCTTCAATGGTACTCAAAAGTCCAGCACCGCCAGATAAATAAGTTTTTGCTCCTGAAACAGCGAATTTTCGATAAGTATCATTGTCATGAACCGTCAAATCATCATTTCTATTTTCTTTTGAATAAAGTTCTACCAAACGAGGTGCTTTACTATTAGGAAGGTAAAAATAAGTGTCATTCATGCCTAAAGGTGTAAGCACTTTTTTACGTAAATATTCATCAAAAGGCATTCCTGAAAGTATTTCGATTAATCGACCGAGTACATCGGTATTGAGTCCGTAAACAAACTTTGTTCCAGGGTCAGCAACGAGCGGACGAGCAGCAATTTTATCGACAACATCTTTAAGCAATTCTTTTTCGGTTGAGCAATAGAAAGGAACTTTGAATTCGGGCAAATTTTGCAAAGCGTGTTCATAAGGAATGCCTGCCGAATGGCTTAATAATTGTCGAATGGTAATTTCTGATTTAGCTGGGCGAGTGATATATTTTTGAGGGTCTTTTTCGTCATAACTAACCAAAACTTTTGGGTTTTTGAATGCAGGAATATACTTTGAAATAGGTTCATCAAGAAAGAACTTTCCTTCTTCAAAAAGCATTAAAAGACCAACTGTTGTAATGGCTTTTGATTGTGAGGCAATTCGAAAAATATCGTCTTTTTTGAGAGCAGTTTTTGTTTCAAGATTACTGTATCCAAAAGCTTTAAAATGTACAATTTTACCTTTTTTTGCAATGAAAGTAACAATATTTGGGGCAATTCCTTTATCAATAACTTCTTGAAAGTGAGCATCTAATTTCTTTAAACCTTCGCTCGAAAAACCAGCTTCTTCAGGGTTTTTAGCAGCCGTTAGTGTTTGTGGTAATTGGGCATTTACGCCAGTTAAAAAGAATAAAAATAGGAAGGAAAAAAGAATAGAAAGGTTTTTCATAGCAATTTTAGTTTTTTTTCAAAAATAAGGAAAAACTATGAAAATCGAGATATTAGACACAAGATTATAAGATTGGAAAAACTTTTTTTTATTCCTAAAATCCTATATCTAATATCACGTTAATCAATCAATTAATTGGCTAATTTTAGCGACTGCCAAGTATTCAGTTGCCAGCCTTTTTTGCCATTTTTTGCATAGACAACTACATAGCGTAAATGAAGCAAAACTGTTTTTCCATCGGCAGAAGGTTGTTCAATCATGATTTTTCCATTCACAACGGCCATTTTACCGTAATCTCTTACGACGATTTCTTCTACATCAATTTTATTATAGACACTTTTACCTTCTTTTATTGAAGCAATATAAGTGGTTTTGTTATCTTGTTTTCCACTCGAATGCGTATATACTAGGTCGTCAGCAAAGATTTTTTCAAGAAAATCGTAGTCTTTCGATACCTGTGCTGCAAATCGTTGTCTTTCGAGTGCTTCTACATCGGCTTTGGTATTTTGTGCAAAAGCTGTTTGACCAAAGATTAGCAATAAAGCGATGATTAATGTTTTTTTCATAGTTAAAAAGAATATCAAAGCAGTAAGTTTTTTTACCTTACTGCTTTTTAGTTAAATATCGACTTTATTCATTTTCGGTACTAAAAGGTGCATAATGAGCCAAGCTAATAAATAAGCTCCTGCACAGATAGCAAACATAATATAATAAGCTGTTTCGATTTGATTGATGCTACGGTAATAAACAAACATATTTTTTTGTACAGCCCATGTGAGTAAAATACCACCTAAACCGCCTGCCATTCCACCAATACCAACAACAGAAGCAGTAGCTTTTTTAGGAAACATATCTGATACCGTAGTGAAAATATTGGCACTCCAAGCTTGGTGAGCCGCTGCTGCAATTCCTATCACGAGAACTGCCAACCACATATTTGTTTTTCCAGCTAATTGTGAAAAAATAACAGGAATAACAAATAGTGCAAAAATCAACATTGATGTTTTGCGAGCTTTGAAAACAGGCATATTTTTGTTGATAAAGGCCATTGGCAAATAGCCGCCACCAATACTTCCAATCGTAGAAATAATATATACAACCGCAACTGGAACAGAAATTTCAATCAAAGTGAGTTTGTATTCGCTTTGCAAAAAATCTGGTAACCAAAAAAGATAAAACCACCAAACGGGGTCAGTCAAAAATTTACCTAAAGCAAACGCCCAAGTTTGGCGAAACCCTAAAAGTTTAATCCAAGGTACTTTTTCTTCATTTTTGATATTTTCTTCCTCTTCTTTATCAGAATGAATATAGTCAAACTCGGCTTTGCTTAATTTTTTAGAATCCTTCGGTGAAGTGTAATAAATTTGCCATAAAACTAGCCAGATGAAGCCAATCAAACCTGTAATGATAAATGCCCATTGCCATCCCCAAACAACGGCAATCAACGGTACGGTCAGCGGTGCTACAATCGCTCCGATATTAGTGCCAGAGTTAAAAATACCTGTTGCTAAAGCTCTTTCTTTTTTAGGAAACCATTCGGCAGTTGATTTGATAGCCGCAGGAAAATTTCCCGCTTCAGTAAGGCCCAAAGCTGCTCGGGCAATCATAAAACCAAAGGCTGAGTTGGCAAATGCGTGTCCGATTGCTGCTAAACTCCAAAGTCCAGTAGCCCACCCATAGCCTTTTTTTGTGCCGAGTTTGTCAACAATGCTTCCAGCCACGAGCATACCGAACGAATAGAAAATTTTGAATGTAATTTCGATATTGGCGTAGTCGCCGTCGTCCCATTTTAGGTCTTGTGATAAAACCGATTTTAAAAGACTGATTACTTGTCTGTCAAGGTAGTTGACTGTGGTGGCAAAAAAGACCAGACTACAAATAGTCCAGCGGTACTTTCCGATTTTTTCCATATTTTTTTAGGGTTGAATATTTTTGCTGTTTACTATTGGCGACTCTCTTTGCGAAAGGTTGTTCTTTGAGCTAATCGCCAATAGTTTTTATCAAAATCCAAAATAATCTTTGGCGTTGTTGTAACAAATATTTTGTACGATTTGCCCCGTCCATTTAATATCGTTCGGAATTTCGCCATTTTCGATATCATTTCCTAGAATATTACACAAAATTCGGCGGAAATATTCATGTCGAGGGAACGACAAAAAGCTTCTTGAATCAGTCAACATTCCGATAAAACGGCTCAATAAACCCATATTTGAAAGGGCGTTGATTTGTTTTTCCATACCATCTTTTTGGTCGAGAAACCACCAGCCTGAGCCAAATTGTACTTTTCCTGCAATTGAACCATCATTGAAATTGCCAATCATGGTTGCAATGATTTCATTATCGGCAGGATTAAGGTTATAAATAATGGTTTTGGCTAATTGGTCATTTTCGTCTAATCGACCTAAAAATTTGGAAAGGGCTATCGCTTGAGAATAATCACCGATTGAATCCCAACCCGTATCAGGGCCTAAAACTCTCAAAGCACGGGTATTATTGTTACGCAAAGCACCTAAGTGAAATTGTTGCGTCCAACCCAAATCATGGTACATTACACCCAAAGCATGTAAGATGGCCGATTTAAAAACAAGGGCATCTTCTGCACTAAGTGTTTTTCCTGAAATTGCTTTTTGGAAAGCGGCATTGGCCAATTCTGGAGTAAAATCAGCGGCATATAATTGCTCTAAACCGTGGTCGCATATTTGACATCCAACACTAACAAAGAAATCTGCACGCATACGAAGAGCTTTCAATAAATCTTCATAAGTATTGATTTCAAAGTTGACGATTAAGCCTAATTTTTGAATGTATGTAGAAAAATTCGGGTTTTCAATCAAGATAAATTTATCAGGACGGAAAGCTGGTAACATTTTTACTCCTGCACCTTCAATTTTATGGTATTGTTGGTGAAATTCAAGCGAATCAAGCGGGTCATCGGTCGTACAAACGATTTCGACGTTCATTTTCCCCAAAAGATTTCTTACAGAATAATCGGGTGTTTGGATTTTTGCTGTACAATCGTCGTAAATTCTTTTCGAACTCGCTGGATTTAATACTTCATGCACATCAAAATAGCGTTGTAATTCCAAATGAGTCCAGTGATACAATGGATTACGAAGTGTATAAGGCACTGTTTCTGCCCATTTTTCAAACTTTTCGTAATCAGAAGCTGCACCTGTACAATATTTTTCATTGATGCCATTGGTTCGCATGGCTCTCCATTTATAATGGTCGCCATAGAGCCAAACTTGCGTGATATTATCAAAAACCTTATCGCCCAAAATTTGGTCTGGCGGAAGGTGATTGTGGTAATCAATGATGGGCATATTCTTCGCATACTCATGGTAAAGTGTGCGAGCAGTTTTGGTTTGTAGTAAAAAATCTTCGTCTAAAAACGGCTTCATATCTCTAAGTCTGTTAGCTTTTAGCGGTTAACTATTGGCTTTTTTTAATTGAATTTTATTCAGAAAACATCATTGTCTGATTAATTTAGCAAAACTATTGAGTTTATTTTATTTATTCTGCAATAATATTTCTTTTTTTAATACTATTTTGACAAAGAAACTTGTTGACTGTGCTGTTTTTGTTATTTCTCGTCAATTGTGAGGGTAAATATTCTATATTTACTATTAAAGAAATGGAAGCGTATATATTTTAAAATAATAAAATATGAAAAAGCTATTCGTATTTATACTTATTATTTCGAATCCAGTAATTGCACAAACAATCGTTCGTTTTACGGCGAATAAGTTACAAATTGATAGAAATAATCAAGAAATTGGTCAAATAGAACAAACGGGAGAGAATTTTATTGGAAAAGCAATTCTTCAATTTGATGATAAAAAAATCAACTTATCACTCACAAAAAGCCCAATAAAAAACTATAAAAGCCTAATTTATGTAGCGGGCGAAGCAGTAAGCGAGGTTGAAATATTTGTAGATTGTTCGCAAACAACTAAGTATTTTATTGCCACAATCAATAAACAATTTTATAGTTTATTGATGCTTGAAAATGGTAATCTGAGTAGGCTTGAAAGTGTAAAAAACGAAAATTATGTTTATAAAAAACACGCCATTATAGAGGAACAAATCAAAGAAATTATTGATATAGATTTATCTTCAAAATCAGATTTGACAAAGCTTAAACCTAACAATGTGAGTGGCTGCGTTGAGTTTCCAATTGCTTTCATTATAGATTTTGCTCAATATCAAAAATATGAAAATATAGAAAATGGTAGAGCCAAATTAGAAGCTGATAATCTGCTACAAATAGCTGCCGTACAAGAACTTTATGCTCCTTATGCGTTTAATGCTAGAATTAGTTTTAAGGTTATCGGGCAAATGATTTTTGATAAACCAGGAATAGCACCTTGGCCAGAAGATGACAAGAAAATTAATTTAGGACAATTGATAAGTTATGCAGCAACCGCTATAAAAAAACCAGTAGAATGGCAAAATAGTAAGCTACTTATCACAATCTTGATAACTGGTGTGGATTATGAATCACCTTATATTTATGGGAGAGGAGGAAGCAATCCAAAAGAACATGAGTTGGGTCAAGCTGTCGTTAAAGGCTTTCTGGATAAAGACAAGACTTTATGGATTACTGCTCATGAATTAGGTCATGTTTTTGGTGCATCGCATGATGATGGCTCTATAATGGCACCACTATATGAAGGTCGAGGGTATAATTTTAGTATAAAAAGCAAGGCTGAAATCAATGCAGTATTAAATATTTTGGATACTAATAAATGGCTGAAAGTATGTCCAGAAATATTATTAAGTTGGGATACTAAAAGTGATAGTTTATTGCTTTTTTGTCAAACAAATTATGATAAGCTGGGTGATATTTTTACGCTTGAATATAGTGAAGATAAAGCCCAAACTTGGACTAAAATAGTAGAAATTAAATCAAACGAAAAATTCAAATATCAATTTACTTTACCACAAAAGAAAGAATATATTTCTGGTTTGTATTACAGGGTTAGTCAGCGAGGAATAAATAATATTACTTCAGATAAAACCTATATTCTGTTGACTCCTACTGAAGAAAAAGAAACAATTGTAAAACCAGTTGTCTTTTTAGATAATATAAATAACAAGCTGATTATTAGGTCTTTACAAAATGAGGATGTGAAGTTATATGATATTTATGGAAGACAATTATTGTATGAAAATATGATGAACCATGAACAAACGATAGACGTAAGTATGCTAATTTCTGGAATTTATATCGTCAGATTAGAAGGAAAATCGGTGTTTACATACAAGATTTTCAAGATATTGTAAGCAATTCTTGTTTAGCTAAACTGATGATATTCTATCTTTTTAGAAAAGATAGAATATCATGAAATTTCATTAAGTTTTAAAAACTATTTAACTCCCAAAGCCCACTTAGCTAAATCTTTTGCGGCACTAAAATTCTCATAAATAACAGGTATTCTTCGTCCGTCTGTATATTCGTTATAAAGCCATGGGTCGCCAACCACGAAAACTGTTCCTTTTCCTACCTTTGCCGTTGCAATAATATTATCTCCACCTTCCTTAAGAATTGCTTTTGCAGGCGTTTTTACATGCAATGTAACCAACTCTTTTATATAAACTGTTTTGGTGTTTTTGAATACAGGATTGCCCGCAGGAATATCCAAACGTCCTTGTTCCCATTGTGTTCCTTGTACCATATTACGGCTTTTGTTGGTAAACTCAATGCCAAATGCTTTTGCTAATTCGTTGAAATGTGGAATTTCACAATTAGAGGTGTCATTGGCCATCAAAATTAATGTACCACCTGCTTTTACCCAATTGTTAATCGCTTGAATATCAGGTTTTTGCACGAAATTTGGACTTACAGTCTCTTTTTTTGTATCGGGGTCAACGATGATATATACATCCACTCCTTTAAGGTTTTGAGCAGTTGGAGCAGCCGAAATAGTTGTAGTTTTTGCTCCTAATTCATTGAAAATTTGCCCCCAAACCCAAAAACCAGAATGCTGACGGTCTTCCCAAGTATAATGAAAAGCTTCTTGATTTCCATTTAGATCTTTTCTGAATTCATGGTTGAAAAAATTATCAACGGCAACGCTTTTTCCTTTTCCCAAACTATTTTCAGCCGCAATTTCCATTTCTACGCTTGCAAAAATAAACGGGCCAACGCCTTTCAAATCATTTTTTCGGATTGGCTCACTCAAGTAATATTCGTAGCTGCCATCACGGTAAGGCGTTCCACCCAAACCACCAACACTCACTGTTTTATTGAGGCTTATTGAGCCATTTGCTTCTTTTTCAACAAATTCTTTCAAGATTCCTGCGTAGCCTTTCTTGGCAGCAGTCAAATAAATTTGAGATAAATAACCTTTACGGACACCTTTTGCGAGCGTGTAAACAAACATACATGAGCCAGAAGCTTCAAAATAATTTCCTTTGCGGGTGCCTTGTGTAGTCATTTGGTACCAAACACCCGATTTTGAATCTTGGTATTTGACCAATGCAGGTGCTAAACGTTGTAAATATTTGATAAGATTGGCTCTTTCAGGGTGATTTTCAGGAAAATAATCTAACACATCAACCAACGCCATGGCGTACCAACCAATGGCTCGACTCCAGAAATGTGGTGAAAGTCCAGTTTTTTTATCAGCCCATTTTTGTTCTTTTCTTTCATCATATCCGTGATAAACCAAGCCAGTTTTTGCATCAACGGCGTGTTTTTCAATCAAAGCAAATTGGTGAGCAATGTCATTGAAATGTTCTGGTTTATTAAAAATCTTGCTATATTCGGCTGCAAAAGGCTCACACATAAAAAGTCCATCAAGCCACATTTGGAATGGATAACGTTTTTTGTGCCAATAACCGCCTTCATTGGTTTTTGGTTGATTTTCTATTTGATTCCAAAGTAAATCTGCTGCTTTTTTGTACTTTTCTTTTTCTGGTTGCGACTGTTGAGCCAACATCAATAATGCTCGTCCCGTAGGTACATTATCTAAGTTAAAATCATCGTATTTGTAGGTACGAATGCTGCCATCTTTTTGAACATAACGGTCTAAATCTTTACGTATATATTCAAAATATTTTCCATCACCAGTGCGATACCAAACTTTTTCTAATGCTTTGTGCATCAATCCTTGTTCATAATCCCAGCCTGCGGGTTTGCCTTCTTTTACCGCAATCGAATCTTTGTGCCAAGTCATAAAAGACTCAGCCATTTGGATAGAATAAGGCTTCGTTTGGGCAAAACTTATTTGATTGATGAAAAATAAAAGGACAAGGAATATTTTTTTAGGGTTCATATTTGAATAGATTTTTTGGTAATAAATAGTGTGCTATTTCGCTAATAAAAATGTTATTTACTTAACATAATTGCACTGTCGTTAAGAGCAAATTTTTTATTTTTCAAGAGGTTAATGACTTCTGCCCCCGCAAATAATACAGGCCCATAACCATGAGCAGCATAAACATTAACTGGACGATAATAATAAAAAGCTGGTTCAAAACCCATGCCTGTACCTACGCAAACACCTTCAACTTGACCTTTTTCGGTTACTTTGGTAGCAACTGCATTCCAAGCTAATAAAGTCATTGGCCCATAAGTTGCAGCATCTAGCCATCCTTCGTTAATACCTTTGGCGATGCAATATGTATAAATTGCAGTTGCAGATGTTTCTAAATAAGAATCATTTTTATCGAGTAATTGATGCCAAAAACCCGTACCTGTTTGTTGAGCGGCTAATCCTTTGGCATGAGCCTTATACAACGCCAAAATTTCTGCACGTCCTTTATAGTCTTTTGGTAAAACATCCAATACTTCAACCATCGTCAAAATTGCCCAGCCGTTGGCTCTTCCCCAGTGAAATTCGGGATGTGTTTCCATACTTTCAACCCAACCGTGCATAAATAATCCTAAATCTTTGTTAAACATCCGTTTAGAAAATTGCAGGATTTGCTTGACAGCTTCATCGTAATATTTTTTATCACCTGTAAGTTTGCCCATTTGAGCCAAAGCAGGTACGCCCATAAACATATCATCAAGCCAAATGGTATTAGGCAATGGTCGATTACGAGCCAAAGTGCCATCTGTTAAGCGGTATTCTTTGGTGTAAATATAATTGATATAATTATCAATCAACGGACGAACGGAATTCTTTACGAGCCCATCACGAGAGGCTTTAATCATGGCTGTACAAACCGCACCGCAATCATCTAAGGCATGTGGAGATAAAACCTGACGCAAAGGCATTGTTGGAGCAATTTTGAATTTTGACTTGATAATTGGAGCTAAATCAGCCAAAAAATTCATTCGTTGCGTAGCATATTGCGTAAAAAGCGGATCGCCAGTTGCTTTTCCAGCAGCTAACATAGCGGCATAAGTTACACCCCATTCGTAACTTGTCAGACTAAAATCACCTCTATAAACGGTTGCGTTTGTATCAATTTTTGAGAAATCTGTGATTTCTTCTTGTGTAATTTTATTAATAACTTTTGTAGGTGTTACAGCATCTAAATAGCCACGAACTTTTCCTAAAACCTGTTTAACTTCTTCAATTTTTGGACTACCATAAGGTGTCGGATAATCAGGTTTGGCTGTATGCAATGATTCTGAATGCAAAGTTGAAGCAGGTGCCTGAACTTGGGAAAAGACTTGATTTGAAACACAAAAAGCTAGTAAAATGAGCGATTTTTTGAATAAATTAATCATTAAAGTAATATTTTAAGCTAAATAAAAAACATCTTTTAAATCCATACTTACAGGCGAATTATCGGAGTTTGTCTCCATGATATCTGCCATATATTCCCACCATCTTTTTATGACTGGATGCGATGGTATTTGGGCGAATTTATCTAAATCTTTGACCTTCAAAGTTGCGAAGAGAATATGTGTTTCTTCATCCAAAAAAATGGAATAATCGCTTACAGTCGAGTCTTTTAATAATTGTTTTACATCGTCCCATAATTCGTCGTGGCGACGTTTGTATTCTGCTGCTTTTCCAGCATGAAGCTTCATTTTTAGTGCTAATCGGTGCATATTTTTATGGTTGAAATTTATCCTAAAAAAACTTTTCTAAACCTTCCCATTTTACTTTCCAAGAGCCATCTTTCGGAAAACCAGGATTTGAGTTTTTACAATCGTCATAACCCGCACACATGAGTGCAACGGCAGTTAATAAACCACCATTTCCTGGTAAATAAATGCGTAATCTTGCATCTTGATAGTTATGACCATTATTCAAATAGGTATTGGTTCTGATTTTCATCATCAATCCATCAATGGCTTTTTCTGGTAAATCCAAGCGAGTGGCGGTCATAGCTACCATTGGGAAATCCCAACCCCATGTGTCTTGCCAATCCCAAACTTCCCAAACTTTCTCGAATGTTCGCTTCATGGTCGGTTTATCAAGCATTGAGGTTTCGGGTAGCATTCCGAGCGTACACAAAACCGCTGGATGGTCGGTCAAATAAACAGGGTTTAAGTACGAATCTTGTGCATTTTCAGTCGCTAAGTAAACACCATCTTTGATAGGTAGAGGCGAAAGATTATCAATTACTTTTTGCCAATTTTCATTAGGTTTTAAACCTAATCTTTTACGCCAGTTTTGGGCAATTGTAAGTGCTTGATACCAATAGTTTAACTCATAAGTTGGATTAAAAGTATCTTCAGGTTTGAAACGTTCTTGGGCTGAAATAATACCTTTTCCTAGAATATATTTGCCTTTTTGTTGGTCGAAATAAGCAAAAGAAGCCATAAAATCGGCAGTTTCAAAAACTACTTCTTTGTACTTTTCTAAGGTTTGTTTGGTTGGTTTTTGGCGGTAAACTAATTCTGAAAATGTAATTATATGCGGTTGTTGCCAGAGCAAATAAGAACCAACTGACGACGATGTTTCACCTCCTTCATTATCAGTCATTTTTGGCCACCTTGCCCCAGTGAAACCTTGTCTTTGTGCAATAATTCTGGCAGTTGGCAATGCTTTTTTATACCAACCTAAACTTTTTTCTAATAGCTCAACTCGTCCCCATAAGGCAAAATGTACCGCATGCCACCAGTGCATTTCGAGGTGGGGTTTACCAAACCAAGAGTTATATATCAAGCCCGTTTCTTGCGGAGGAGCAGAACCAGCACATTGTATTTTAGTAAGATACTCTGAAAGAATAATTTGTCGTTCAAGTTCGTTGGCTCGTGGGTCAGTGCTTCCTGCAAAATCAATCGCTCCGCCTGAATGCCAAAATTTTTGCCAATGTAAAATGCTACTGTTTTGAATAGCGACAAAAGTGTTTTTTGACGAAATATTTTGTGGCGAAAACTGACAATTAAAGGTCAAGTTTCCAGTAGAATTTGATGGTTCAAATAAGAAATAATGTGGTTCAATTTCTTTCAGTTTTCCGTTGTTGCTCCATGTTAAATGAATGAAATATTGGTCTTGGTCTAACGTGTGTTTGACAGTAGCTTGATTTGATGTTGACGTAATAATTTTCGACGAATGTCGCTCGATTTTTGACCAATTATTTCCTGCATCAATAAACTTATCGGTAGGGTAGGGAAGTCTTAATCTAATTTTTAAACGCCCACTTTTTATTAAATTAGATTGTACTTTTACTGCAATAATATCGTGCTGTTGATGGCAAAAAGTTTGTACATCAACTGTTTCTCCATCAAAAACAAAATGACTTTTTATTTCACCCGTATAAGGGTTAAGTGTTTGTTTAATATCTTGAATATCAGTTGTTTGTGTTTTAGATTGGTCTTTTTTGAATAACTCAAAACCAATATTTCCTAACTGCAAACGATGTGGGTTTTGGCGAACAAAATCCGATGCATCTTTCTTGCGTTTTGGTTCATTCCATTGAGCGGCATAAGGAACTTTTCGCCCGTGAGAATTAAGTTCTTTAAGTGTTTCTTCAATTTTGTAGTTTTCAATATTGGGAAAACTGTGCCAACCCCATTCTGACTGTGCTCCGAGCGGAACGCCATTGGCATAAAAGTCAGGAAATGTCTGTAAACCAGTTGCATCAACAGTAAAAGCAAAATGCCCATTTCCTACCGAAAGAGACGATAAAGTATCAATTTTAGTGACATTTACTTGATGTCGCTCGACTACGGTTTTACGGTCAATTTTCTGAGAAAAGACAGAAAATTGATAAAATAATAGTGTAAATATGAAAATATAATACTTAATCATCGGTTTGTTTTTTTCAAAAATAGGCCTTAAAAACAAAATAGCTATCATGTACTTACAGGCTATTTAACATCAAATTGTGCTATTTTACTGCCAGTTTTACCTTCTTTTGTAATTCCTTGAAGTATTATCACGAATTTTCCTGTTAAATCTGAACTATAAAAATTGACTTCTTGCTTTCCATTTTGGTCAGTTTTTAAAATTGGCGACCAATACAAAACATTTCTAAAGTCGGGCATTCGGCTGGCGACTTGTTGCTGATTTTGATAAATTGGTGAATAAAAATCTCGTTGTTTTTGCAAACCTTCATAGTCAATGACGGTTGTGTTTGGGTCAAGCTCAAAATTGGCTAGATTTCCTTGATAAGTTGTGAAATTTAGGATACCACTAAACGATTTTTTGCCCAAATAATATTGTCGAGAGACAATTTCTAACTTCTTGATTTTACTCGGATTATGGGTAATAAATTTATCAATATCGAAAATCGGAACGCCATCTAATAATACGAGTGGGTCATCTTCAAAAAACTTATTTTTCAATAAATCATAGACAAGAAAATGCGATTTACCATTTCTTTTTCTCACAATAACTGGTTTTACATATTCTCTTAAAACTTCGTCAACAGTTGCGAAACGTACATAATTATCTAGAAGGTAGGTTTCATCAGGTTTTGAATAAAAAGCTGACGTGTCAATGATTGGAGCGATAAATTGTTTGAGCTTATTATTAGCATAAACACTTTGAACTTGCACGCCCACATGATGATTGATTAATTCTCTAAGATTTATTTGATTTTGAGAAAAATTTGGAAGTAAATTAGTGGTGTATTTTTCAGAAAATGGGTTCATTATTTCCACATCATACAGACTATCTGTTTGCAAAATGATTTCGTTATTGGTATAAAAATCTTTGATTTCAAATTTCACAATACCATTAGTATCACTTTTGGCAGGGCGAAAGAGCGTTCGATTACTTGCTACTGAAAGAAAAGCTTCAATGTTTTGTGCAGGAATATCAGTTCGTGGGTGGGTGATTTTACCAGTAATTACATGACCGACATATTCTGGCATGAACTCAAAACTTGATTTTTTGATTGAAATGATGTTTTCCCATCGGAATCTTCGCCAGCCATGCGTCAGCATCAAATTATCAATGGCTTCATGCGTTCCGTTTTCAGCACTAAAATAATAGGTTGGAGACTCAATTTTTCCAACCAAATCAGAGGATAGCCAAAAATAACTATTTATATCTTCATCGCAAATTGTTTGTAAAGAGTCAATTTTATAAACCGACATTGATAAATTTGCCTGTATTGGTTTTTCATCTTGATTGGTTGCACGAATATTAAGCGAGATTTTTTTTCTCGTTTCGTATATTGATTTCTCAGAAGATAAAATCAAATTTAAAGGTTCGGGATATTTGAAATATAACCTCTCACAAAGTGGGTGTTTTTGGTCATTAAAAATTGTAAAATGTGAAATTCCATCACCAATTTTGGCTTTTTCAATCAAGAATGTAGCATTTCCATGTTGAATCTTAGCATTTTGCACCGATTTAATAATACCTCTTGTATGTACAAAAAGATAAACGTTTGATAGATTAGTGGTCTCTACTCTTACTTTTAATTGTTGGTTATTAGCTTCTTCAAGGTGCATGACAGTGCCATTGACATAGGCAATTGGCAGATTTTGTTTGATTTTTGTGCTGTCATTAAGCCAAATAATTGCCTGATAGGCTTGTCCAGATTCTGGTGTTAAAGTAAAATTTCCAATACCAAATTTATGGGTTGAAAATTTTACGACCGTATCAGATTTTGTGTTTATTATAACTCCATTACATGATTGTCCCGTATTGTTTTTTAGCACATGAAAAGCAATTTTACTTGAAAGTCCATTAACAAGATTGCCACCTTCAGGGAAAAAAGCGACTTCAATTTGGTTTTTTTGATGCAAAGAATCACCTTCATAAGCTTTTTTGGAATTAATAATGGTAAGTTTTTTCTCAAAAAAATAATTTGCATTAAAGTTTTTCATCCAATGCGTATAAGCTCGTATTTTATAATTGCCCGAACCGATAAAATGAGGCAATTGTAATGAACCATTGCCAAAACCATCTTTCAAAGCAAGCTTTGTTTTTAAAACAGATTTATTATTTTTATCAAGCAATTCTACATAAGCTACTTTGCTGATATTGAGCGGTTTATGAAAAAAAGCATCGACATTGTATATTTTAAACCATAAGATTTCATCGCACAGATAAAATTCTTTATTAGTATGCAGAAAGATTTTTTCTTGTAGATTGTTTTGATGATAAGCTGTAAACTGGTTTTGTAACGAATCTTGCAGCGAATTTTGAGCAAAACAAGCATTTGTCATCCATACAAAAGCAATGATGATAACTTTAATAAGCGTCTTTTGAGCTTGAATTATATTTAATAAATTGTTTTTTAGCATTATTTATATCAGTTGGGCCAAAAAGAAGGTTTAACATTCGTGCCACTTAATCGACAATCAACACATTCGGGCGGAGCTGCAAAAAATGAAACTATTGTTGGAAATGGAGCTAATAATGGAACAACATTGGTTGGCATAAATCCCAAAGATTTATCTCGAATGGTATTACTATTATTGCTAAACATCGTTTCTTTACAATTAGAATTATAATCCCAGTTTGGTACTTGTTTATGGTCAATAAAAATTCTTTTTTCTTGAATTGGGCAAATAGAAAGATAGCCAATGACGGGTTCGTTAGGGTCGGTTACACCATGAATATTGCCGTATAAAACAGCGGGTTGAGCATCAAAAATTGTTCCTGTCATTTCTGAGTTTTTTTTCATTATTTCCAAAAACTCAAAGGCTTCTTTGGTCAAACTTTTTTGTTTCACTTGAATGCTATAAAGGGCATTTAGTTTGGCTGAAGTGGAAGGAATAAATGTCAGTGGTAGATTGATTTCATCTTTACTTAATTTGACCGAAGTACCAATCAAGATTTGCGTAGAAACCTGCGATTGCCAACAAAAATACATGCTACTATCAAAATAATTGTTGTTGTTGGGGTCACGATAAACAACTTTATACGTATTTCCTCGCTGACCGCCAGTGATAACTTCGTATTTGAGGTATGACTTAAAATCCGCAGGATGCTCCCAGGTTTCAGTAAACTCCCAAAGATAATAACGTGTATTCCCTTCAGAATCGTGGGTGTTTACATATAATTGAACGCCGTTTGTTTCACGTTGCCAATAAATACTATCAATCGGTGGATTGTTTTTTATTGTCAGAAAATCTGATAGGTATTCTTTGCCTGCTTTGGTTTTGATGTTAAGTCGGTATTTTTTTTGCGTGTTCAAATTTAAATTATTGGCAATATAATGACCTGCTGTCTTTTCTGTCAATACATTAAAAGTATTGTCGTCTGCTTCAACTCTCACGCTTGCACCGAGTTCAAAAACAGTTTTTCGACTGTCTAATTTTGTAGTTCGACTTAACGTAATATCAGTAATTCCTTGACCGCTATTGATTGCTCCTTCGACCACCAAATAGCCAGTTTCGGGTGTGATAACAGGCGAGTCGTATTTTTCTTTACAACCCGTTATTATCCACAAAAAGATTAAGTAAAAATATATTTTATTCATTGAGCTAAAATCTGATATTAAAGTTGATAAATGGTATTGCACTACCAAAAATGGAAAGTTTATAACCATTGGTTTGTCCATTTTCCGAAATGTAATAGACCGAATACGGGTTTTTCCGCCCCGTAATATTATAGACGCCAAGTGTCCAAGAATTATGCGTTTTTTGAAAAACCTTATGATTACCCTCAATATTCATAGAAAAATCCGAGCGAAAATAATCTGGAATCCTATAACCGTTTCTTTCTAAATATAATGTACGCACCGAGCCACCATAGTTATATGCCCCCGACGGCAAAGTTATGGGGCGACCTGTGCTATATGTTACATTTAATGAAGTACTGAAACGATGACTAAAATGATAGTTTGTAATCACAGACACATCGTGTGGTTTGTCATAATTAGCAGGGTAAAACATGCCTTTATTGATGAGTTCGCCAGCCTGTGGGTCATCCATTTTCAAAAGAATTCGAGACCAAGTGTAGCTTACCCAGCCATTTAATTTGCCTTTAAGTTTTTTTACAAGAAACTCAACACCATAAGCTTTGCCCTTTGTTGCAATCACGTCTGTTTCGATGTGATGATTCATTATCAATTGAGCACCACTTTTATAATCTAAATAATTTTTGATGTTTTTATAATAAACCTCGACCGATGTTTCGATGCTATTTGATTTAAAATTATTATAAACACCCAAAGAAACTTGGCTACCATGTTGAGGTTTTATATTCGTATCGCTTAATTTCCATACATCAGTTGGGGCAATTGAAGCAGTATTTGAAATCGAATGAATGTATTGTTGTTGGGTATTATAGCCTGCTTTTAACGAAAAATTATCAGTAAAAGCATACCGTAAAGATGCTCTGTATTCGGGAGCGGCGTAGGTTTTGATAATACCATTTTGAGAAACACTATTGAGCATATTGTTCAATGTTTTCGGCAAATTTGCAGGGTAAATATTTACTTCGTGCGGCCCTAAATAGTTGAAAACAGAAAATCTAATCCCCGCATCGAGGGTAAATAAACTCGAAATTGTATAAGTATCACTAAAATAAATAGCACTTTCTAAGGCTTTTTCGGTAGCAATTTGGTCAGGCTTTACCAAAGATTCATTGCTCAATGGTAAATATGAGCCAGGATGTAATTGATAATGAAGCGTATTTATACCAAAATCGAATGTATGTTTTTTGTCTAAATAATAATTGAAATGTGCCTTGAAAAAAGCTTGATTGATGTCAAAACCCAATTGATAGGCTGTTGCTGGAAATTTTTGGCTAGAAATTTTATAATGATAATTTGTCAAACCACTTGTGAAAACACTTTGGAGTTTGTCATTGTAGAGATGTTTCCATTTTATCGAAACATTCTTGTTTCTGTAGCCAAAAAGGGTATCGCTATTGAGATTAAAATGGTCTTGACTTAAATAAGCAGTCAGATAAACATTGTTTTTCTTATTGATTTCGTGGCTAATATTGAGATTTAAGTCATAAAATGTGGCTTTACTTCCTTTATATGGCTCTGGTAAAAGATTCAAAAGCCAATTCGCATAAGTGGTACGCCCGCCAACAATAAATGAAGTTTTACTGTTGATTGGCCCTTCGATATTCAAACGGCTAGTGAGTAGGCCAATACCTGCTGAACCCGTAAATTTTTCTTTGTTTCCTTCGCGTGTATTAATATTTAAAACTGAGGATAAGCGTCCGCCATAACGTGCTGGAATGCTACTTTTGAAAAGTTCAACATCCTTAATAATTTCAGGATTAAAAGCCGAAAACATTCCAAAAAAATGTGAAGGATTATAGATTGGAGAATCATTGAATAAAATAAGGTTTTGGTCAGCCGAACCGCCCCTAACATTCAAACCTGTACTGGCTTCACCCGTTGTTTTTACCCCTGGCAAAGTGCTTATTACTTTCAAAATATCAGTTTCTCCAAATACAACTGGCACTTGTTTTATTGCCTTAATATCAACTTTCTGAACTCCCATTTGGGCGTTTTTGATGTTACTTTCTTTTTGAGCAGTGATGATAACATCGTTCAACGCAACAACGGTTTCTTTCAAATCAATATTAAATTTGCCATTATTATAAATATAAATTTGCCTTTTAGTATCTTTCATTCCTACGCTTCTGATGTGTAAAGTATGCCGACCTTTCGGTAACAAAAGCGAATAATAACCATTGGCATCGGTCGAAATTCCGACGCGAGGTTGCTCAATAAAAACCGAAGCACCTACTATTGCTTCGCCACTGATGGCGTCTTTTAAATATCCAGAAATACTAAAGTTTTTTTGTAAACTTTTGATTGATTTATCACCAATTTCGTAGAGCTTATTTTCCCAAACAGCTTTTTGTTCTGGTTCTTCAGCGTAATTAATGTTTGTTTGTGTTTTTCTTCTATTATTTTGATTGGAATTGGCAAAAAAATCTGTTGCAATAAACAAGTTTAAGGTTTTACCTTTTGTAAGAAAAACATGAAAATTATTGTCAAAAGCAAAGTTAAAATCGGTCTTATTGAATAGCTGATTAAGGGCATTTGCCAATGGTTGTTGTTTAATAGAAATTGTTACCAAAAGACTATCAAACTCAGACGCATCATAGTAAAAATGATAATTTGTTTGTTTTTCTAACTCAGTAATTATTTCGTTAATTTTTGCATTTTTTAAGTCTAAAGAAACAAATGACAGAGAATCCTGTTGCCCAAAAGCTTTTGAAAAAAACAAGAAACCCATTATAAAAAGTAAAAAAATAAAGCGTTGTTTCATGCTTATTTGGTTAGCTGGTCATGGAAATTACTCACATTTACGAGAAATATATCTCTGTCATTTTTGAAATTCAAAGAATTGTTTTTTAAGTATTTTTGAATATCTTTTTTATAGTCTTTATAAACCCGAAACACGTCTGTTTTTTGCCTTATTGGATAATAAATGTTGTTGTTTTTGATATAAAAAAACCTTTCAATTTTTATGTATCGAAGCACTCCTTCAACCGTCGAACCTAATGTTTCATTAACAGTTTTTGTTTCTCGCTTTAGTACATTTACTTTTCCATCGTAAAGGACTTGATAGAACCCTGAAGTCAAATTATTCAAACTGTCTTTTTGAATGCGAATAAAAAAAGCATTTTCAAGGGTAAACTGTGAAATTTTATCATTGATTAATTGGATAAAATGAGAAGAATCTTGAAAAATAATTACCTCGGCTACTTCATCATAAAGCAACTTAACGTTTGGATAAAGTACATTTTCGTACACAATTGAGCCTTTACAAAAGGTATTTTTATTAAAGTAAGGATGACCATTTTCTTGAAATACAAATTGATAAGTTGGATATTGACTTCCATTGTAAAGCCCCGATTGTTCTCCCATTTTTTGATGATACAAAGCCACCGAATTATCAATGGCTTTTTGATAAAAAACACTGTTACTGACCGATGTTTGTGCAACCGTTCTGTGGGTTTTACCAATGAAAATAATGAATAAAATTGATACTAAAAATGGTTTCATGCGTACATAAATAAATGAGTCAATTAGAGCAAAATTTGTACATCATTTGTTGTCTAAATAAAATTTTACCAATCTAATTTTAGTAAAGAAACGCCTTGTCGAGGTAAAGAAATGTTAAGTTTTAGCTCACCATTCGTAGTTTTTAAATAAATCGGTGATGTCAACAAGGTCAATTGTCCTGCTTTTTCTAACACAGCGATTTGCTCATTCGTTGGATTTTCGGGAGAACCCATTTTTTTCCAAACTTCGTACGCATTACTATTTTCATTATCAATGCGATAATGGAATAAATTGACTGTTTTTGCTGGTAAACCTTTCAAATTTAGGTCAATAATAGCATTTTTCGCCTGCACATCGTCGTCATGATAATGCCAAAGCATAATCGCTGCCGAGCGATTATCTTTGCTTGCAAGGGCATCAATGTCAGCATTTTTGCCTCGAACACTCGAATCTCGCACCATCGAAAAAGTATAATTTTGATTGCCTTTTACTTCTGCTCGTGAGCCACTCATCAGACCAAACATTCGGAAAACATTCAATACTGGTTTATCAATGCCATTGGTTGCCAAATCTCTAAAACCGTAGAAATAAGGTTGGTTTTCAAATTCAAAAGACCAGCTTACGGCTCCCAAAAGATTGGCGTTGAAATAATCTGCGAGGGCATATTTTCGAGCAAAAGATGCGGCTGTATAACTCGAATACATAGTGCCATTTCGGTAGGCGTTTTGTGGATTGGTTTTCATGCCACAAGCGGCACAGCCTTCGGGGTCAGACTCGCCAATAATGATGGGAAGCTTTTTTAGCGTTGGAAAAGAAGTAACTATTTTAAAGCCTTCCGAAATATCTCGCAGCTGAGTTCCCATATTCATTTGCACATGTCCATCAACTATTTTCGGTGAACCTTTGGCATGAAAGCTAATAAAATCAAGTGGAGAACCAATTTTCCCAGTTACATAATTGGTGTCAGCTACGCAATGTTTTAAAAATATTTTCAAAAACTCAGAAGCTTTGCTCCAACTTGGGCCTGTTGTTTCGGGGCCACCCATTTTGATTGTAGGCAAAGCTCGTTTGGCGGCATCAGCAGTATAATCGTATAATTTGCAGTATTCCTGCACAGTTCCGCTCCAATAGCCGATATTCGGCTCATTCCAAAGTTCCCAATACCAACTTTCCACTTCTGTTTTGCCGTATCTTGTTACTGAGTGTTTTACCCATTCATATACCAAATCAGCCCATTTTTTATAGTCTTTGGGCGGGTAAGTCCAGCCTGTATAAACTTTGTCGTAGGGCATTCCTGGCTGCCAATGATGTTCGTACGGCTGTGGTTTTGTAGAAAGTGCTTCTGGCATAAAGCTAAATTGAGCCAAAGGTTTTACGCCACGTTGCAGATAAGTATCAAAAATTTTATCTACAATTGTCCAATCATAAACAGGGTTTCCTTTTGCATCTTCGGTATAAACATTGGTCGAACCCCATTTTAAATTAAGTGTATCATGGCCAGAAGTCAATAAGTTATGAGCCCGAAAATAAACAGGAACTGGACTCATTGCCGACAACTCGGAAAGAAGTTTTTTCCCATCTTTCATGTACGCATAATTTGGTTCATCAGCACCAAAAAATGCCCAAAATGGATACATTTTTCCAATGTTTTTATTGAAATCTACGTCTATTTTTGTCGTTTCAATTGTTTGTTTTTGAGCAGAACTTAACAATGAAACCAACAATATGATAGCAGAAATGGAGATTTTTTTCAATATAAATTTAGTTAAATGGTGGTTTAAAATTTCTTTTTCAAATCGTTAAAAAATATTTCTGTAACCTTAAAAACTGTTCCGTGTCGTAAGCCTTTCGGGAAGTTTACTTGGCTAGAAATATCTTCCCAATTTTTGAAGTCATTTGAGCGAATGGCACCATATTGATGGTCAATATATTTATCAAAATAAACGTAAACATATTCACCAATACGAATAGAAGTTGGGCCTTCTGCCCAATAATTTCCAGTAATTGGCGGAGAAACTTCGGTAGAAAATGAATTGACTTGATTAGATTTTATAATACGAATGTTTTTTTGTGGAGGATTTGGGTTTTCATTTTTAACAAACATATAATAGCTTTTTCCATCATCGAGTATTGTGGCATCAATGGCACTGAAATTAGGATTAAAGAATATTTTTGTTGGACTAAAAGTTTTAAAATCAGTAGTTTCGGTGTAGTAAATTCGATGGTTCAACCCTTTTTCTTTTTCAGAATCGGCAATATCCGAATGCCTTCCTGGAATTGTTGTTGCCCAAAAAATGAGGTAGTTTTTCTTTTTTTCATCGTAAAAAACTTCAGGAGCCCAAGCGTTTTTGGCGGTTGGCTCGTGTTCCATTACAGGAATTGCTTTTTGTTCTGACCAATGTACTAAGTCATTTGAAGATGCATAACCAATGATTTGGTCGTGCCAACCCGAAGTCCAAACCATTTGAAAAGTACCTTCGGGAGATTGAATAATGCAGGGGTCTCGCATTAATTTATCTTTACCTATTTCGGGTTTCAAAAATGATTTTCCAGCGTTGAGTGTTTCCCAAGAAAGGCCATCCTTACTATAAGCTAAGTGTAAACCGTCTTGACCATTATCAGTGAAATATGAGAATAAATAAACGTCTTTTTGGGCGAATACGATGGTTGGAAGAAATAGTAAAATGAGTTTTACTAAAACTGGTATTTTCATTTTCGGTTGAATAGTTTAAGGTCTATTGACCTTAAATTTAACCTAATTATTGCAGTAAATCAATTAATAAAGAAGGTTATTTTACGCAAACGTTATCGGGAACGTTCCCGCCATTTGTTTTCAGAATAAAATTTTTGAAATAGCTGTGACCTACTTTGACAATCGAATAACAGATTGTCAAAGTAGGTCACAAAGTACTACCAATTAACCTCTATTTTTTGGCCAGCAGTGAGCGAAATTTGTTTAGTTTTTTTGCCAAAAATCAAAGTGGTTTTGCCACCCTTTTTTGAAGAAATAACTGTTTTTTTGAGGTTTTTATTTTGCCAATCTATCGCAATTTCAAAACCTCCTCTTGCACAAATACCTTTTGCTGAGCCACTTTCCCATGCATCAGGTAAAGCAGGAAGTAACCTTATTTCTTTCTCATCAGATTGTACGAGCATTTCGGCTACGGCCGCAGCTCCACCAAAATTTCCATCAATCTGGAAAGGTGGATGAGCATCAAATAAGTTTGGATAAGTGCCACCACCACGTGCATAATTGGTTTTTACTTCATCGGGTTCAACATAATGCAATAACTCACGGTACATTTTATACGCATGATTGCCGTCCCAAAGTCTTGCCCAAAGATTAATTCTCCAACCTTTGCTCCAACCTGTGGTTTCATCGCCTTTAATTTCAAGTGTTTTCCTGCAAGCATCGGCTAAAGCGGGCGATTTTATTGGTGTAATATGGTTTCCTGGGAAAAGCCCAAACAAATGCGATTGATGACGGTGTTGCGGTTCGGCATCTTCCCAATCGAAGTACCATTCTTGTAAATTACCTTTTTTCCCAATTTGATAGGGATATAATTTTGCTAAAGCATCTTCCAATTTTGCTCTGAATGCAGCATCTATATTTAATATTTTTGAAGCTTTAATTGTTTTGTCAAAACACTCACGAATCATGGCTAAATCGGCACTTCCACCATACATTGTTGCTCCTTTATATCCATCAGAGGCAATGTAAATATTCTCTGGAGAAGTTGATGGTGAGGTAATTAGCTTACCGTTTTTGTCTAATACTAACCATTCCAAACAAAACTGTGCAGCACCATGCATGATGTCGTATGCTTCATTTTTTAGGAAGTTTTTGTCTTGAGTGAAAACATAATGTTCCCATAAATGTGTACTTAACCAGGCTCCAGCCATGTTCCAGTTTGCCCAACATGGGTCGCCTTGACCAAATTCACCAACAGGATTACTCATCGCCCAAATATCAGAATTATGGGCTGCTGTCCAGCCGTTTACGCCATAAAAAGTTTTAGCTGTAATTTTACCAGTTTTTGATATATTTTTAATGAAACTGAGCATTGGCGAGTGCATTTCACTCAAATTGGTATTTTCAGCCAACCAATAATTTTCTTCAGCATTGATATTTGTGGTATAATTACTGCTCCAAGGTGGACGCATATAAGGGTTCCAAATTCCTTGTAAATTAGCAGGAACACCTTCAGTTCGTGAACTGCTAATGAGCAAATAACGTCCATATTGGAAATACAAAATTTCTAAATTTTTATCTTCTTCTCCTTTGGCATAACGTCGCAAGCGTTCGTCAGTTGGAAGATTTGGGGCAGTGGTTTTGCCTAAATTTAAACTTACACGATTGAAATAATTTTGGTAGTTTTTTAGGTGAGCGAGTTTAATTTGGGCGAAAGTTTTGGCAAAAGCTTTTTGTAAGTTTTGGTTCGCAATGGCATTATTATTCAAGCCTTCGGTTGCTGGATTTTTATCAAAACCGTTAAAACTACTTGCAATTGATACATAAATCAACGCTTCGCTAGCATTTTTTATACCTAACGTACTGTCTGTTGTTATGATTTTGCCATCCGTATTTTTGATTTTTGCCAAAGTTGTAAATCGTGTGCCTTGGTTTTCATCAAAAATGATTGGATTATCACTTTTTCTATAACTTGGCTCTGCATGAATAGGAGCGTAGCCGTTTATTTGTAGTGTATTTTTGGTAGTTATAGTTTTGTATTTTAACAAACTATTAAATTTCACATCGAAAGACAAAGCCCCTTTTTGACTACTCGTAAGTTTAATAACCATGATTTGGTCTGGATACGAAACAAAATATTCACGCGTAAATTTTACGCCTTTCACTTCATAACTTACCTTAGAAATAGCTTCTGAAATATTCAATTCACGGTAATAATTTGTATATTCTTTGGGTTCATCGGAGTTGATATACATTGTTCCGAGCGGAGCAAATGATTCCGAAAATTTCCCTTGCAATTTTTTGTTGAGTTTATCTGCCAGTTTATAATCTTCATTTTGCAAAGCCTCCCTAATTGCAGGAAGATTTTTGTATGCCTCTGGATTCATATTGGCATTTACAGGGCCACCTGACCAAAGAGTGGCATCATTGAGGTAAATTTTATCCGAATTTACGCCACCAAAAACTGTTGCTCCTATTTTTCCATTGCCCAAAACTAAGCTTTCTTCAAAATATTGGGCGGGTTGTTTGTACCAAAGCGTATTGGTCGATTGGCCAAAAACACCAATAAAAGTAAATAAAAGTAAAATAATGCTGAAGTTGTATTTTTTCATTGAATATGATAGGGAAGGGTTGAATTGATTTTACAAATATAAGAAACGATTTTCAAACAATGGACATGGCTTTGTTGATTTGATATTTAGTAGATTTCCAAAAAAAATGCTTGACATTTCCAACTTTTGAAGTCGAAATATCAAGCATTTTTTACGTTTTAATTGAATCAAGTAAAATTAAAACTTCAACGTACTTGGTAAATATTTGGCTACCAAATCTTCGTAATATGGTCGAAGTGCTTTTGCATCAGGCGGAACAGGCACTTTTGAATATAAATCATAAGGATTAAACTTATCTACCCATTTAAACATTTTGTAGTCGTGTGCCGACATCAAATGGCTATATGCGTCGTCACGGTGTTGTGGATAAAATGAGTGATAGCGAATCGGATATAACGCTTCTTCAGGCAAATAATTTTTCATCATTTGGTAAAGATATTCGTCATGTCCCCAAGACATTTTTACATTTTCAAGACCGCAATTAGGTGAATAAACACCATATTTTGTATTGTATCTTTCGTCTTTTGAATCAGGATTTGCCTCAAAGAATTCTGGATAAACAATTTTGTCGGAGTGTTTGCAACCAACAGGGAAAGTATCGCCTACAACTGCCCATTGAGGTTCGCCGAATAGACATAAAACTTTGCCCAAGTCGTGCATAAAACCCATTAATACAAACCAATCTGGATGACCATCAGCTCTGATTGCTTCCGAAGTTTGTAATAAATGTTGGAATTGGTCAAGATTTGTATCAGGGTCAGAATCATCAACTAATGTATTCAAGAAATCAATGGCATCCCAAACTGACATTTCTCGTTTGTCGAATTTCAAGAATTCTTTTTCTTTCTCCAACACAAAATCGTAAGTTTGGTAAGTATGATTCAAACGATAAAATTCTCTTACAGTATTTACTCGCTCAGAATCTACGTAATTACGGTATTCTTCTTTGGCTTTTTTCTCAGCATTTTTTGGCTCTGGGTATCTTTGAAGTAAATCATCTTCCCATTCATCCATGCTTGCCAAAGGCGAAATTTCTTTTTCGGTGAAGCTCATTTGTATTTTCTTTTGAATTTTCTAAAGATTTTGCTTAAAAACTAACAAATATTGTGCAATAAAGTTATAAAATCTATAATATTTCAAATAAAATTTACGCAAACGTTTGAAATCGTTGTAGAAGAGACGTTGCCAAACAACGCCTCTTCTATCGAAATTTTGAATAATATTAATACCCTTGGTTTTGTTTCAAATAACCAGGAAGATTTGATGCACCATCAATGGCAGTTTGTGGAATTGGGAAAATTCTCTTCAACTTATCGCTGTTAGTTTTTTCAGTCCAAGTTCCTTCATATTTACCAAAACGAATCATATCTGTACGTCTTTGGTGTTCCCAATAAAACTCAAATCCACGCTCTTTGAATAAAATATCCAACGACATTGATGTCAATGCAGGTGGTGCAGATGTTCTGGCAGCTCTAACAATATTTACGTCGGCTAAAGCACCTGCAGCATCATTACTTTTACGCAATTTTGCTTCGGCACGCATCATAAAAACATCAGCCAAACGAAGTATCACGATATCGGCTTCACCGAAGTTTCGTCCACTAACCGACTTCTTGCTAAATTCATATTTTTCAACTCTGTAACCCGAACTATAATCACTTCCTGCAGTAGTGAAGTCAACATTTTCAGTAAAAAATACCGGTGCGGTTGGGCGGTTACGTGTATCATTGAAAAGCTTACCTACTTTGAAGTTTTTACCATCTGGACACTTCAAGAAAACACCATTTTTTCTAATTAAGCCATATTGTTGGCCACGTAAAATACCACGATTGATATTGAAATCTGCTTCAGCAACACAAGAATCGGCTGGATTAGAATAAATAGACAAGTTTTGCTTGTGAAATCTTGGGTCAACTGCTGCTGGATCTTTTGGTGCGTATTCGTTTGCCCAAGTTCTATAAAAATCAGGGGTAATGGCTGGGCCATCAGTTCCGTTGGCATTCGGATAATTTGGAAGCGGAAATTGGTCACCCGATAACGAGAAATATGCCATACGGTTATGTCCATTCAATTCTGCTCTTTGGTCAATCGCAAAAATTAATTCTGGATTTGTGTGATTATCCGACCCAAAAATTGAGAAATAGTCAGCAGATAACTTGTATTGTCCTGAGTTAATAATTTTATCGCAATACTCTGTTACTTTGTCCATTTCTTCTGGTTTGAAATTAGGCGTACCATAAATATCACGGTAAACTGCGGCGTTTAAATACAAACGAGCGAGTAAACCCCAAACTGCACCTTTTGAAAGGCGACCAGGCCCGACGGTAGCATCTAAATTTGGCTCAATTGCAAGAAGTTCATTTTTGATGTATTGAAAAGCTTCTTCTCCACGAATAATTTTTGATGTTTCGCCGATGTCCTCTTTCACGAAAACCAAACCAAAAAGGTCTAAAGTTAACATTGAGTAGTAGGCACGCATACCTCTTGCTTCTGCAAGATACACTTTTGCACTTGGGTCATTGAGGGTTGGCAAAGTATTGATTGCCGTAATTGCTCTTGACATTCCTTGCAAAATAAAGTTCCAAGTATTACGCAAATTTGGGTCAGTACTTTGGTAGGTATGTTGGTGCATAGCCATATAAATTCCGTTATCGCCCCAATCGGTACCGCCACGATATGGTAAAATAGCTTCGTCGGTAGAGATTTCTTGAATGGCAAAATAGTTAGTATGCAAGAAAATATCGGGAAGACGAGCATAAACGGGAGCAATGATTCCGTCGGCTGCTTGTTTGTCGGTTAATTTAGCTGCAGAAAGCGTTTCATCCAAGATTTCTTCTTTCAAGTCGGTACAGCTTTCAAAAAATATGATACTAAAAAGCATCAGTACTGAATATATTTTCTTTTTCATTTGAGTAATATTTTTATGATTTCAACTATTTATGCCTTTTTTAGTTAGACATAATTTCTAAAAATTAGAATGAAACATTTAGTCCAAAAATGATTGATTTAGCTTTTGGATAACTTAAATAATCAATACCGTATGACGATATTCCGTTGATAGTTCGGTCAGTGTTAACTTCTGGGTCGTAACCGTTATATTTCGTGATAACGAAAAGGTTTTGGCCCGTTACTGACAGACGTAATGTTGGAATATATTTGTCAATTCCTAATGCTCTCGTATTGAAATTATAGCCTAAAGCCAAGTTGTTTAGACGAAGGAATGCACCATCTTTTAAGAATCTAGTCGAAACAGGAGCGGCATTATTTGTTGATTCATTGGCATTTTTTACGGCTTCAGGAGTTGTATTAATTCCTTTCGATAATCTCAATTTATAGAAATTCGAGTTGGCAGTATTATCATAAATTTTATTACCACGCACACCATTGAAATTGACAATCAAATCGAAACCTTTGTAACCGATATTTCCAAAAAAGTTATATTGCATGGTTGGCAATGCACTTCCTGCTGCAATTCTATCTTTGTCAGTCACAAGTCCGTCTCCATCAACATCTCGGTAAGTACTCAAACCTTTGTCGTCAAATCCTGTAAATTCTTTTAAGAAAAACGTACCGATTGGCTGACCGCTGATGTAACCATTAATTGTAGCCGAGGTTAAACCAGAACCTGATGCACTTCCTGAAGGAATAACCGAATAGGGTGAATTATTAACAACATTTTTGATGAAAGTAACATTTCCACCAATTCCATAGTTAAGTCCACTTTTAGTTTTTTGACGGTAAGCTAAATCAATTTCCAAACCTTTATTGACAATTTTCATGTCGTGAACATTTGTCCAGAAAGTACCCGCAGGCTGCACTGGGTCAGAAGGAATAACTTCCAATAAAATATCGTTTGAAACTTTATTGAAATAGTCAACCGAGCCCGATAACGCACCATTCAAAAAGCCAAAATCAACTCCAATATTACTTTGTGATGAAACTTCCCACTGAATATCAGGGTTTGCCAAGCGAGTGTAGGTAGTTCCTGCTGGATAAACATTTGATGAATTAAGAGGATAACTCGTTGAAGCCGCAACTTGTGAAGTAAACAAAGCTTGGGTAATTTTTGAAGGAATTTCTTGATTACCTGTTTGTCCCCAACCAGCTCTTAATTTTAGATTACTTACTGGCGAAGATTTCATGAATTCTTCTTCCGAAATTCTCCAACCTGCTGCAAATGAAGGGAAAATACCGTATTTATTGTTTGCACCGAATTTTGATGAACCATCAGCACGAACAGTTGCGGTTAATAAGTACTTATTTTTGTATTGATAATTTACTCTTGAAAAAAATGATTGAAGTTCATTTTTAAGAGCATAACCCGATGGTTTGTTGTTGGCAAGGGTTAATTCTTGACCTAAACCTGGGTTATAAATTGGCTCAATATCAGAAATTGGAAATTTATTGATACTAGATGAACGTCCTTGTAAGAAAAACTTTTGATAAGAATGACCTGCTAATGCCGTTAGGCTATGGTCTTTCCAATCGTGCGAATAAGTAAGGTAGTTTTCGATGAGACTGTTACTGTTCGTATTGTAAATGGTTTCGAGGCGACCGTCTTGTAAAGGCACTGCATTAGGCAAAGACTCTAAATCACGAACTGAGTTTGAATTATCAATGCCATAATTTAAACGGTATGTTAAATCTTTAGTAATTTTGAAAGATGGAGAAATGTTTCCAATCAAACGGTTTGTTTTAGTGATGTCTTTTTCCAACTTTAAACTAACCAAAGGATTCACTAAGTTTGGATAAACTGCTGGATTTCCATTAGAATCATACGCTGGGTATGTTGGGTTGGTAGAAATGGCATTTCCAAGCATGCTTCCAATTGGTGGACGAGCATTTGTTGTAGAAGTTACATTTAAGTTGGCATCAACTATTAAGCGGTCATCCCAAAACTTTTGGCTAACGTTGATTCTTCCTGTATATCGGTCTAAATCATTGTTTTTCAGAATACCTTCTTGTTTTTGAGCACCAAACGAAGCATAATAAGTCAATTTTCCTGCTCCGCCACCCAAAGTTAAGTTATGGTTTTGTGTGTATGCGGTTCGTGTAATTTCTTTTTGCCAGTCGGTATTTCCTTTCAAATCTTCTAAAACACCGCCTACACTTGGTACGGCTTTACGGTATTCGTCGGCCGTGTAAATAGGCAACGCACGTGCGATTTCTGAAATACCTAAACTTGCCGAATAGTTAAGCGATGAGCTGCCTGCTTTCCCTTTTTTTGTTGTAATCAAAATAACACCATTTGCTCCACGTGACCCATAAATGGCAGTTGCGGAAGCATCTTTCAATACATCAATTGTTTCAATATCTTGTGGATTCAAGAATGTTAGCGGATTCATTGCTCCGCCTGTTCCCGAATTATCTAAAGCTAAACCATCCACTACAAATAGTGGTGTACTTCCTGTACGAACACCACCAGGGCCTCTAATCGTAATTCCTTGTGCTGAACCTGGCTCTCCACTTGCCGACGTAACATTTACACCTGCAACTTTACCTTGTAATAATTGCTCAGGCGAGTTGATAATTCCTTTGTTAAATTCTTCACTTCTGACTGATTTCACCGCACCAGTAATATCAGTTTTTTTAGCTGTACCATAGCCAACCACCACTACTTCACTCAATGTTTTGCTATCAGATTTTAATTGAATATTCAACTGTGTTTGACTACCAATTACTACTTCTTGGGCAGTGTATCCTACGTAACTAAATACTAAAACAGATTTATTATCAGGAACAGCAATTGAAAAATCACCATTGACATCTGTAATAGCTCCTTTTGAGCTACCTTTGATGGTTACACTTACACCAGGAAGTCCATCGCCTGATTCTGAATCGCTTACTTTTCCTTTAATCGTAATATCTACAGGCTGGATGATTGTTTTTGTTTGAGATGGATTTATCTCTTTCGCAAAGCCAATATCAACACACAAAAATGTGAAGAATAACTGAATAGCGGCAATTCTCATAACTGAGGAGACATTGCTTGTTTGTAATTTTTGATTCATTGTCGTTGATTGGTTTCTTTAAATTTTGATGACTTAGGAGGAAGGATATTCTCAATGACGATAAAATTGTATTGTGAGAATACCATGAAACTTGTTTTGGTTTTACTATTTTGTCATTAGTTACGCTTTGTTTTAAATGGTTAAGAAAATTGATTAAACTCTTGTATTTTGCTACAATGTGACTGAAATAATGCGTTGATTTTTGATAGATGTTTCAAATTTCTTATCATAGAAAGCACAAAAATAGTGTCCTATGCCGAATGAAAAGTTAAGATAGTATTACCTTTAAGTTAGCTTATTAATTTTGTTTGGAGAAAAATGATTCGTATTGGTGTTTAAATGAAATTTTGTCGATAAACTTAATTTCTAGTGCATTTTAGCAATAAAAAATAAGACTTTTCTCATAAAAAGCCACGCAAACGTTTGAAATCGTTATGCAAACGTTTGAAATTGATACAAGGATGTCTGAAAGGAGTTTGAGTGAAGAATTCGAAGAAACAATGTATAAAACAATCAATGCTCTTCGAGAGAAGAGCATTGATGAGCAGCTTATAAAATCATTTTATCTCCAACAATGTAGGATTATTGACCATTTTCTTTAAATATCTGAATAATTTGCCACCATGAGAAGCGTCAATAACTCGGTGGTCGAGGGCGGCTCCAAGTGTCAAAATTGTTCGGGGAACAATCTCATCATTAACAACCCAAGGTTTTTTGTTAATACCTCCCAAGATCAATACAAATGAAATATTAGCTGACGGCATCAATGCTGGGTAGCCAATATCTAAGCCAATACTGCCAATATTGGACAAAATAAATGAACCAAAATTATTAGCAGAAAGCCCCAAAGGCGGAATCGAAATGCCTAATGTTGTGGTAATATATTTAATCGTTTGATAAACCCAACCTCGCAATGGCCAAGGAATACGAGCGAGTTTTTCTTTCATTTGCATGGTTGCATTTTCATCGCCTCGGTACGATTTGCTGATTTCGTCTCGCAATTTAATAGACGATTCTTGCAGAGTCAATGTATCAACATTTTGCATCTTTACCGAACCCATTTCACCATTTTGAAGCAATACACTTACGGTTGCGTCAATTTGTTGGTACGAATAAATGTTACCTCGTTTTACATAAGTATTGAGTTCGGGAACTTGCTCTTTGATGGCTCGAGCTGTTGCCAAAAGAAAAAAATGTGTAAGTGTAATTTTTATGCCTTTTTTTCGTTGTTCATTGATATATTTTTCTAAATCCGTAATATCAATTTCGACTGACCCGAAAATTTTAGAATCGACTGGTTTTTTATAAATAGTTGAGGCTGTTTTTCGCCAAGAAGTATTCAATAAATTGCTTGCTTTCATTCGCTCGTTTTTAGGTTCTTTCTCAAATTCTCAAATGTTTGAAAATGAGCTTTTGTCAAAATTGATGCAAAATAAGCAATTAATAAACCATTTCCTTTTAATTCGATTCGCTCGATAACATTAATAGGGCTTTCTGCATGGTTTTCAGGAAAAATAAAATTGATATTTAATCGCACTGCATTTTTGATAAAACTATAATATCGGATATGTTTTTGGGGTTCGAGTTCAATTATTTCGGCTTCATAATTTGGTTTTATTTTCAAGAAACCAAATAAAACAACCTCTTCATTTACTTGATATTTAATACAATTCGGTTCAATTTTAGAAAGTTCGGTTACATTTTTCATGTAGGGATGAAATTTGCCAAATTTTGTAAAATCCAAAATATGCTCATAAATTTCCTCAAATTTTCCATCGAAAGCGTGTGTTAAAAGGATTGTTTTATCCGCCATTTTATTTTTTTTCTAAAAGTTTCATCACTTCATTATTACCAATGACGGCATTACTAGGGCGAGAATGACGTTCATCAAAAACTTGTAATTCGGTACGTGTCAGTATTTTGTTGGAATCTTCGTCAATTTTACCATCAATCATTACTTTTTGGAGGTCTAGCTTTAAATATTTTGCCAAAAATGGATAAACGGCCAAGCGTTTAGAAATGCCATAATCGTGTTTTTCTGTGGCGAGATGAACGTTTTCTACCTTATTTGCCGCCCCATAAAAAGAATAAACATTTTTAATGTAAGGATATTCCATTGTTGGTGTATTTGCAGTCCAATCATCACCATCAGAAACCAAAATCATTGGTTTTGGAGCAAAAGTTGCGGCAATTTCTACATTGGTAGTTTGATGAGTTGGGCGTTTATGAATGGCCATTCCGCTTTCACAAACGCATCCGCCAAAAAAGTAGCCAGAAACCATGACAACTGGTGCAGAAACTTTGATTCGGTCGTCAATGGCTGATAAAATAAAAGTCTGTGTGCCACCACCAGACTCGCCCGTCATTGCGATGCGATTTTTATCAATATTAGGCAAATCTAGTAAAAAATCTAAAGCAGTTTTGCTATTTATAATTTGGAGTTTTAATGCTTTCTCAATCTTGTGGTCGCTTTGCTGCGAGTCGCCCATACCAATCATATCATAAGCAAAAACAACGGCTCCCATGCGGGCAAGAGTTGCACAACGTTGCTGGGTATAAGCTGCAAAACGAGGGTCTGTTCCGTGTCCATGCGGACAAAGAATGCCTGCCAATTTTCCTTCGGTTTTCAAAGGTCGATACAAATTTCCTGTAACATAAATACCCTCTAAACTTTGAAACGAAACATTTTCTACCGAGTATCCATTCAATTCTTTTTTGCTATGAATAGTAATATTTGTTGGTTTTTTGAATATAAAGTTACTTAATTCAGCTCCTTCCAAAATTCCTTGACGGATTTCTTGAGCGTGTTTTTCCCAACTTTTTTTGTTTGAGTATCGTTTGGCAAAATCATCATGAAGCGTTTTGGCATCTTCAACGGTGAAAAATTTACCTTGACAAAGGTCTGGTTTTTCAGGATTATACTGCCCGAAAACTATTTGGCATAGCAATGTTAAAGCTAAAATTAACGAGACGGTTTTCATAGAGTTTGATAAGTTAGGCTTTGATAAAATCTTCACGCATCGGATTAAAAACATCAATTAACACGCCATCAGCTATACAAACTGCTCCATGAAGCACATCTGACGGAACGAAATATACGTCGCCTTCCTTCAAAATTTTGGTTTCACCAGCAATCGTGATTTCAAAAATACCGCTGGCGATGTAGCTGATTTGTAAATGTGGATGTTTGTGCGTAGCTCCAACGCCACCTTCTTGAAAAGCTACTTTTACGAGCATCAAATCATTGTTATAGGACATGATTTTACGCTTGATTTTGGGTTCGACAACTTCCCAAGGAAGTTCATCATCAGTTACTAATGTTTTGTTGAATTGAATCATGGGTTTTGTATTAAATCTTAGCCAAAGATAAAGGTTCTCCAAATATCTTGCTATGAAAATATTAGAAGAACCTTCTTATTGTTGAGTTTCAAATTAAAATAGAAAAACACTGCTGTTTATCAGCAATGTTTTCTAGGGAAAAGTGTTATTTTACTACTTTCATAATTCCGTTCATGATACTCCAATGCCCTGGGAAAGTACACACAAATGGATAATCTCCAACTTGGGCTGGGGCAGTAAATTTCAAACGATAGGTTTCGCCAGGATTTACTAATGGTGTTGAAGCAATGATTTGTGGTATGGCAGGAACATAGTTTTTCTCAACTGCATCTTTTTGAGTAATCATTTTGTTAGCTGCATTCCCAATGATTTGTAACGATTTTGGTTTCCCAATGACCAAATTATGTTGCATTGCATCAGGGTTTTCGAGTACTATGATAATGGTTTTTCCTGCAGGAACTGAAAACTCTTTTTTATCAAATTTCATCGCTTCCGTAACAGTTTTGATGTTGATAATAATAGCATCTTTCTCGGCATCAGTCGTTGAGTTTTTCAAGTTCCAAGCTTGCATCAGTTTATTGATTCTTGTCAGGTTATCATCAGTCAATTTTTTGCTTAAACTCGCCATAAATTGCTCATTTGAAGCACTTATTATTGCTTTTTTACGAGGATTCCAACCGTTAGAAAGTCCTTTTAATAAAGCCGCATTTTCAGTATTTGGCAATTTATCCCACAATTTCAATAAAGCAACCACCGAGTCGGCTTGCGAAACTGACGCATAACTGCGAGCAGCTCTTTCAAGGGCAAACGTGCTTAGTTTCTGTGCTTGTTGGTAAGTGACTTTTTTAACGAATACATTATTTTTTTCGTTACCTTCTACTATTTTGTTTTCATCATCAACCAAAACCGTGAAAGTGTATTCTCCAGCCAAATCCGTCGAATAACCTAAATCTCCAGACCAAGGCCCATTGGTGTTTTTGCTAATCGTAACGGTTTCGTTTGGAGCAATTCCTGTTGTATGAACTTTGCTATAAACCGTTGATTTTTGCCCCATTCCAGTAATCTCAATTTTCAAAGAAGTTACGTTGCCATTTTTTAATGAATCTTTTCCAATATTTTTTACTTCAACAAAATATCTCATGCCTTCACGCACGAAAGGTGAAGCTGGTTCGATACGAATGTTTGAAATGATAAGGTCAGGAGCGTTTTGTGTGCTTTGGGTTTCGGCTACTTTTGGAGCAACAGCAACATCTTTTTTTACTTCTTTTGCATGTTGCATCGCCGAATGGTCGTGGTGCATATCCATTGCCCCTGATTTTGTTGTCAAGCTGTTCAAGTATTTTTTCAAAAGTACCGAATTATGACTCGTCAGAGCTGTGGCAAAAGCATCAGGCAACCAACGGTCGTTGCTTTCAGTTGCTTGTTCGAGGCGAGCAAGAATAGCTTTTTCAGCAGTAGGAGTTAATGGTAAATGATTCAAGGCCAAAACACTATTAAGTACAACCAAAGGTTCTTTGTCATTCAATAAATCATTTTGTAAAATGACATTTACCGAATTTTCGTTGTTTGGTAAAACCTGAATGGCATTTTTACGAACCGCCCAAGAAGGATGTTTCAAAGCACCAACAACAGCTTTTAAAGCATCAGCGTTTGTTTCGATTGCCCCCAAACCATGTAAAACCCAAAGTGAATGAATGGCCGCAGGGTTTAACCCAAGTTCATCAACCGATTCGTTTTTGATATAAGTAATTAATTGAGGAATCACGTCAGCTTTGCCACGCTCAACCAATAAACGTTGGGCATGATTTCTCCAAAACATATTATCGTTTGACAATGCTTGCAATAATTCATTAGGATGATTGATGCTAAGTTGAATTGGTTGATAATCGGGAGCATTTTTATATCCAACTCGATAAATACGACCGTGTGTAAAATCTCGCAAGTCGGTATCATAGGCATTTCCAAGTCCGTTTTTGAAACCTTGTGGCGTTGGATTATGCTGAATAATATAACTGTACCAGTCGGCAACCCAAACGGCTCCATCAGGGCCAACTTCCGCAAAAACTGGCGAAAACCATTCGTCAGCACCTGCCATTAAGTTAAATGATTCTTTATCTTCGTAGTTTGTGCCTTTTTTTACCATCATATTTTGGTGTAAAATATGGCCAGTTGGCTCGGCTACAAAAGCAATTTGATTCCAATAATTTTTCGGGAAAGCCCTTGCTGTATAAAAATTATGGCCCGCTGCTGCTGTAAAACCACCAAAAACATCAACTTGACGCACTTTTGGTGTAATCGGTTTCATATCTTTATGGGTATCTGTTCCACGACTTCCATTATCATTATTGAAACCAGGGTTCAAAAAATTACTGTGTGGAATGGCCATATACCAACCGTGTGAATTGTTGGCAGTTGAACCGAAAACATCACCTGCTTCGTTAAAGCCCATTCCCCATGTATTATTTGAAGTACTTGTAGTCCATTCAAGTTTCGAACCATCTGGTTTGAACCTAAAAAATGCTTGACCAAATTTCAAACTGTCGCCATTAATTTGTCCCGAAAAACCAGAGTAACCAACACAACCCCAAACCCAGTTATCAAAACCATAATGTAAGTTTGAAGGGCCAGCGTGTGTATCACCCGTTCCGAAACCTGTAAATAAAACTTGTTTTTGATCAGCTTTGTCATCACCATCAGTATCTTTCAAGAAAAGCATGTGCGGAGCTTGCGAAACGAGAAGTCCGCCATTAGCAAAAACCATTCCTGTCGGAATACTTAAACCATCTGCAAAATGGGTAAATTTATCAGCTTTGCCGTCTTTATCGGTATCTTCACAAATCAAAATATAATCGCTACCGCCAGTTTCTTTGCGTTCGTTTGGATAATCTTTGGTTATCAAAACGTACAATCTTCCACGTTCATCCCAAGAAATAGCAATCGGATGTTGCACATTTGGTTCAGCAGCAAAAAGGCTTAACGTAAAGTCGGCTGGCACTTGTATATGCTTCATCGATTCTTCTGGTGAAAGTGCTAATTGCTGCAATTGGTCGCCAGGGCGTTTTTCGTAGTTAGGCAATTTTGCTTGACGATATTCAAATGGTTTCGGGTTAAGTGCCGCATGAGCTGCTCTAGCTTCATCGTTTACAGCCCAAAGAATACCATTTTCGAGTAATTTCTGAAAATTCTCGTTCGTCCAAGTATTTTCATCATGTCCATAAGCTGTATAAAAAACTCGACCTTTTCCGTAGCTGCGTGTCCAAGTATAAGGTTCAGTTTTTGCTTCTGGACGGTCTTTTGTTTGGTCAGCTTTTATTTCACGCGTCATCAAAACATTATTATCAGCTTGTAATTGGCTGTGCAAATACGTTTCATCAAAAGTTTTAATCGTACCCAAATCCTTCATAATTATATGATTTGGTTGCACGATATTGGCTTGAATTGTATCCATTCGATGACGCCAAAACTGCCCACCAACGAGTTTTACGTATTCGGGCGAATTTCTGAAGCAATAAGAAGCACAGTGAATGGGCAAAATGCCTTTTCCTGCAGCAACATAATCAAGCAAGGCTTTTTCAGCTGTCGGCGTGATGTCGTCCCAATTGGCAAAAATCATCAAAGCATCATATTTTGCTAGATTTTGCGTGTTAATGTCTTCTAATTTATCAGTATAAGTAAAATTAATACCTTTACTACCTAAGGCCGCCATGATTGATGGCACTCGTTCGATGGGTTTATGATGTCCATTGTCGCCGAGGAAAAGTATTTCCAATCTTCGTCCTTTTTGGGCAAAAAGTGTGGAAAACGAGAGCATTAGGGTTAGAAATAAAATGAGTTTTTTCATTTGTTTTTTTTGTATAATGTTCAAAATGTTGCTTTTGAGTTAATCAGAATTTCAGTTCACACAAACACTGATATGTGTGCAAGAACTAGAAAACTAACATTTAGAACTCTGGTAAATAGATAATTTCTCCGCCTTTCATTGCTGATTCATGGGCTAAAATTCCAACAGATGTCCAATTGGCAGATTGAGCGGCATTCGGGAACGGGTCACGGTCTTCAATCAATGCTGAAATAAATTCGTGAGCCAAATGCGGGTGTGAGCCACCATGTCCGCCACCTTGGGCAAAACTCAAATGTGTATTTTCATCCGAATCATAAACGCCTTTTCCTGTAAAAGATTGAATCTCTTTTGGTAATAAATGTGCGTAGTCTGGGGTTTGTACTTTTTCTGGAATCTCATGTTCAGGCTTCTTCGCCGTATGAATTACGTTTGGCTCATTTTCAATCAAAGCCCATTCGAACGATTTTTTAGAACCATACACTTCAAAACTCTCACGGTATTGACGTGCTACATCAAATAATGAGCGATAAACATAAGCACTTAAATCGCTGTTTTTAAACTTAATATGAGCAGACTCAACTGCAAAAGGTGAATTATGGATTTTTACTAAATCTTCACTGATTCTTCCCGAACCAAAACATGAAACATATTCGGCATCTAATTTCAACAAACCTGCCACTGGACCAACGCAATGTGTTGCGTAGTGCATCGGTGGAAGCCCAGGCCAATAGTCTGGCCAACCTTCCATATCTTGTTGATGTGAAGCTTTCAAGAATTGTACTTTTCCGAGTTCTCCATTTTCATAAAGTTCTTTTACAAACAAAAATTCACGGGCGTAAACAACCGTTTCCATCATCATGTATTTTTTGCCAGTTTCTCTACAAGCATTCACTATTGCCTTGCAATCTTCAACCGAAGTAGCCATCGGAACGGTACAAGCCACGTGTTTTCCTGCATAAAGTGCTTTTAAGGTTTGCTCAGCGTGGTTCGGAATCGGCGAATTGATATGCACCGCGTCAATATTTGGGTCTTTAAGTAATTCGTCGTAATCTGAATAGCGAACTTCAACACCGAAAGTATCGCCAATAGCATTAAGTTTTTCAACATTTCTTTGGCAAATAGCATACATATTTGCTTGTGGATGACGTTGGTAAATTGGAATAAATTCTGCCCCGAAACCAAGTCCGACGATGGCGATGTTTATTTGTTTTGACATGATTATTTATACGTGAGTTTTTAAAAACAATAGACTTTCTTTCATTAATTGTTCTTCCGAATCGAACATTTTTCTCCAAATATTGGCAACTGCCAGTTTTTCACTGAATGCTTCGATTGACAACCAACCGTCGTAGTTGATGTCTTTCAATGCCTTGAAAACATCTTCCCAATTAACATTTCCTTTGCCAACAGTACTGCGGTCGTTTTCCGAAACTTGTACGTGAACTAAGTGCTTTGAGAGTTTACGAATGGCGTCACCTAAACTTTTTTCTTCAATATTGGCATGAAAAGTATCAAACATAATTTTACAAGCAGGATGATTGATGTCTTCTACCAATTTCAATAATTCGTCTGAACATGACACCAAATAACTTTCAAAACGATTGAGGTATTCAAGTCCAAGCGTAATTCCTAAATCGTCGGCGTATTGGGCCAATTCTTGCAAATTTTCAACTGCCCATTGCCATTCTTGTTGCGTAGCGGGTTTTCCTGTAAAATGGCAAAGTGCCGAATGGTATGGACCAGTGAGCAAATCTGCCCCTAAAACCATGGCACAATCAACTGCTCGTTTATTGCGTTCGAGGGTTGCTTTTCGCATAGATTCGTCAGGACTGATTTGGTTAAAATCTGCCCCACAAATTGTAACTGCGATGCGTTTTAGGTTTAATTCATCTAATTTTTTTCTCCACGCGTACCAATTTTCTGGGTTGGTATCAAAAATAGGTACTTCGACGCCATCAAAACCCATCGCTTTGATTTGCTCCAAAATAGGAAAAAGGTCTTCATTTATTTCCGTTCCCCATAAAAGGAGATTCATTCCGTAGGTCATACTTTTTATAAAACAGGAATTTTTATAGTTTTAATTAATATGCAATTTTATCATAAAAAAATTATATAAAATATGCTTTGTTTTACTATTTATGACTGTATTTTGATATTTATAAATATATTTACTGAAAAATAAGCAAAAATACGTATATACTTATTTTGCCAATGGAGGATTTTTATGAAATTATTAAAAAAGACATTAGAAAGTCAGGTTTATTCTTTTGAAGTGCAGGAATTGCGTGAATCACATTTTGATTCGAGTTGGCATTTTCATCCGCATTATCAATTGTTTACTGTTTTTGAGGGAAATGGAACTCGATTTATTGGAGATGATATTCAGCATTTTGAAGCGGGTGATACAGTTTTTTTAGGGCCAAATATTCCGCATCTTTGGCGGAATGATAAAGCCTATTTTGAACAAAATACAGATTTGAGAACACACGGAATTGTCGTTTATTTTACAGAGGATTTTCTCGGAAATAGTTTCTTTGAAAAATCAGAAATGTATCGACTTAAACAACTTTTGTTGAATGGTCAACGTGGAATGGATATTGTAGAATCAATGCGTGACAACATCAGGAATGGTTTACAAGAGTTGACTAAACTAGAAGGTTTTGACCGAGTTTTGAAATTATTATCAATGCTTCATGAGTTGTCTCAAACAGTTGATTATAAGTATATTACGAGTCTTGGTTATGTAAATATGCACAAAGTTTCTGAAACCGAACGTATGCAAAAAGTACATGATTATGTGATGAAACATTTCAAAGAAGAAGTTCGTTTGAGCGAATTAGCATCGTTGGTTAGTATGAGCGATGCTGCATTTTGTAGGTATTTTAAGAGCCGTACCAACAAATCATTTTTTGACTTTATTGCTGAGATTCGTATTGGTTATGCTTGTAAATTGCTGCACGAAGGTACGCTCAATGTCACTCAAATTGCTTATGAAAGTGGTTATAATACAATCTCAAATTTTAATCGCCAGTTTAAAACTTTAGTTGGGAAATCGCCGCTCGTTTATCAGAAAGAATACCGAAGAGGCTGAAAAGATAATTGATTATTTAAAAAAAATATTTTTAAATAGTTTAATTTTAAAAATATTTTTTTTAAATAGATTTGAAATTACCTGTCGCAAGGTTAATATTGTACTTTAATTCAACCCATTAATCAACAAAACTCTTCAATGAACTCTATGAAAAAAGTTCTTTTTTCGGTACTTAGTTTTGCTTTTTTGAACCTAAATGCCCAAAATACGCCATTAAATTTGATTCCACAACCTGTTGAAATACAGCAAACAAGTGGCATTTTTACGCTTACAAAAGCAACAACAATAACATATAACAAAGCCGAAGCAAGTGCAACTGCCGAAATGTTATTGCAAAAAATCAGCGTTCCAACAGGTTTAATCTTAAAAGCACAAGAAGGAAAAACAGGTATTATTCAACTAAATTTGAATGATTCACCTATTGCTGAGTTGGGCAGAGAAGGCTATACTTTTGAGGTAACACCGAAAACGATAATCATTTCGGCCAATCAAACGGCGGGTTTATTTTACGGTATTCAAACTTTATTGCAACTTTTACCAAAAGAGATTGAAAGTAAGATGCTCGCAAAGGCGGTTTGGTCGATCCCAGCAGTGAAAATCAAAGATTATCCCCGTTTTTCGTGGAGAGGAATCATGCTTGATGTAAGCCGTAATTTCTTTACAAAAGCTGAAGTGAAAAAGTATATTGACGACATCGCTCGCTTGAAATACAACACTTTTCACTGGCATTTAACTGATGACGAAGGTTGGAGAATCGAGATAAAATCTTTGCCAAAATTAACTGAAGTTGGTGCGTGGCGAGTGCCTAGAGCAGGTCATTTTGGTGACCGTGAAGTGCCAAAAGCAGGTGAAAAAGCAACTGTTGGTGGTTTTTATACACAAGAAGATATCAAAGAAATTGTGAAATATGCCCAAGAACGCAATGTTACGATTGTTCCCGAAATTGATGTTCCAGGTCATAGTATGGCTGCTATTGCGTCGTACCCTGAGTTGAGTACAAAAAAAGACCCTAATACGTTCGTAAATCCAGGGTCAAATATTGCTGATTGGTATGGTAATGGTACTTTCAAAATGCGTTTTGAAAATGCCTTGAATCCTTCTGATGAAAAGGTTTATGAATTTTTGGATAAAGTAATGACAGAAGTAGCAGCACTTTTCCCTAATCCATATATTCATGTTGGTGGCGATGAATGTTATAAAGGTTTTTGGGCGGCTGATGCGGGTTGTCAGGCTTTGATGAAACAACTAAATATTCGCCACGTAGAAGATTTACAAGGATATTTTATGAATCGTTTGGAGAAAATTTTGGAAGCAAAAGGAAAGAAATTAATCGGTTGGGATGAGATTTTGGAAGGTGGAATTTCACCCAAAGCAACCGTGATGAGCTGGAGAGGAGTGAAAGGTGGCATTGAAGCAGCACATTTAGGCCATGATGTAGTGATGACACCAACAACTTTTGCATACATTGATTATAATCAAGGTGATAATAGCATTGACCCACCAATTTATGCTGGGCTACGCGTGAGCAAATCGTATAGTTATGAGCCTATTCCTGATGGTGTTGACGCAAAATATATTTTGGGTGGACAAGGGAATCTTTGGAGTGAACAAACGCCAACATTACGTCATGCTGAATACATGACTTATCCACGTGCATGGGCTTTGTCAGAAGTTTTTTGGTCGCAAAAATCTGCTAAAAATTGGGATAATTTTAGCAAACGCATGGAAAATCATTTTGACCGTGCTGAGGTTGCTGAAATAGGCTTTTCAAAAGCTGTGTATGATGCTGTTATTTCACCAACCTATAAAAATGGTAAATTAATCCTTGAAATGAGCAGCGAAATAGCTGATTTAGATATTTTCTATTCAATTGATGACACTATGCCTGATAAATATTCAAGCAAATATTCACAGCCAATAGAGTTGCCAGATGGCCCAATTACACTCCGAGTAATTACCTATCGTGCTGGAAAACCAATCGGTCATTTAATTACACTTAAACGTGCCGAAATAGAGCGTAGGGCTGGGAAGTAAGCAATATCGAAACACAAATTTCGTTTATTATAACACAATAAATTTATAGCAATAGAACGCAGTTTTTATCAGCTGCGTTCTATTATTTTTTCTATCAAATGACACAAAACCCACCCACCAATCAAAACCCTGATGTTGTACTAATAGGAGCTGGAATTATGAGTGCAACGCTTGGGCTTATGCTCAAACAAATGCAACCAGACCTAACAATCGAGATTTTTGAACGACTCGATATGATTGCGGGAGAAAGTTCGGATGCGTGGAATAATGCAGGTACTGGACATTCGGCTTTATGTGAGCTAAATTATACGCCCGAACTCGAAGATGGCTCAATTGATTGCAAAAAAGCGATTACAATTGATGAATCTTTTGAAGTTTCAAGGCAATTTTGGGCATATTTGGTCGAACAAAAAATTATTGCTTCGCCCGAAAACTTCATCAGAAGTATTCCACACATGAGTTTTGTTTGGGGCGAAGAAAATGTAGAATATCTAAGAAAAAGATACGCTGCTTTGACTAAATATCACCCATTCAAAGATATGCAATATTCGGAAGAACATGCTCAATTGCGAGAATGGATGCCGATTGTAATGGAAGGACGAGAGATTAATCAAAAAGTGGCAGCTACTAAAATGGACATCGGAACAGATGTAAATTTTGGTGCTTTAACCCGTTCTTTACTTGATTATTTAGATACTTTGTCGGGAGTAAATATTCATTTACACCATGAGGTTGAAACGATAAATAGAAAAGATACTAAACTTTGGACAATTGGTGTAAAAAATCTGAATGACGAGCAAGAATTTGATGTAAATGCAAAGTTTGTATTTATTGGAGCAGGTGGAGGTTCGTTACATTTACTCGAAAAATCAGATATTCCTGAAGGAAAAGGTTTTGGTGGATTTCCCGTAAGTGGGCAATGGCTCAAATGTATCAATACAGCAGTAATTGAGCAACATCATGCAAAAGTATATGGAAAAGCTTCTGTTGGAGCTCCACCGATGTCAGTTCCACACCTTGATTCTCGTATGATTGATGGCAAAAAAGCTTTGTTATTTGGGCCTTACGCAGGTTTTTCGACTAAGTTTTTGAAAAATGGGTCTTATTTTGATTTGCCAGCGTCTATCAAATGGACAAACCTAATTCCGATGATTTCAGCAGGCTTAGATAATATTCCGCTTACAAAATATCTGATTCATGAAGTCATGCAATCAGAAGAAGCAAAATTAGAAGCATTACAAAACTTTATGCCTACTGCCAAAATGCAAGATTGGGAGCTAGAAATTGCGGGGCAGCGTGTGCAAGTAATCAAGAAAGATGAAGAACAAGGAGGTGTCTTAGAGTTTGGAACTGAAATTGTGAGTTCCGCTGATGGTTCATTAGCTGCTTTATTGGGTGCTTCGCCTGGGGCTTCAACATCGGTTTCGATAATGTTGAACGTGATTAAAAAGTGTTTTCCTGAAAAAATGAACTCGGAAAATTGGCAGAATAAAATCAAAGAAATGATTCCTTCTTTTGGACAACCTTTGGTAAATAATCCTGCTTTGTGCGATGAAGTTCGAGCTTGGACAAGCCGTGTTTTGGAACTAAAAGGTTGAGATTTGTAGAATAATAAAAAGCGATGCAATCAAGTATAATTTTGATTGCATCGCTTTTTTATGTTATTGATTACTTATTTACAAGATTGCTCAAAAAATGCTCTTTTTGCTCGCACCATTTTCAATAAATCAGTTATTTCTTTTACATCCGAACCAGTGGGAAATAAAATTCTGTAACTGTCTGAATCTTGCTTTATTTCAATGTATTCATAGCCAACATCACCTAATGCTGGGCCACTTGTTCCATTAAATGCAGGAAGAGATTTGAATTTTTCAAAATCAATTTTTGCTGAAATTTGATTCCAATCCGAAGCAGACTCTGAAGTACTACATTCTTTCAAAACTTTATCTTCTCGGTCTTGGATTTGATAATTCAAAGATGTTTCCGATAATGCCACCTCGTGCCGATAAGCACTCAGATTGATGTTCCCAATGACAGTTCCATTCTTTATCGAAATGGTTTGATTATTTGCTGTTAATTCAGTTTTTTCGCATGAAATAAGACTAAATAATAGCAGCGAGATTGTCGTTTTGAAAATAGTGTTCATTTGTTTTTATTGTTTTAATTAAATGTGAGTTAAACAAATGATTCAAACTAATGCTAAAAGGTTGTAATGTAATTGAAGTAAGTAACATTCAAGTCACTTATTTATGTTATATTTTAACCTATTTTCTAACTTTAATGATTGAAATAGGTGTGCATTGCAGACTTTTTTCAATGATATTGATTGCGTTACTTGATAAACTTATTCCACAAATTGTCTCACATTTTGCTGTATAAATACCACCGTTTGTCACTGTGATTTGACTTCCTGTTTTTGCATTGCTCCATGCAATATTTCCTAAGCAATTGCTTGCCGAAAGTGTCGAAGCTTCTTGATTACAAATCAATGTTTTGGTTGAAGTAATGTTTGGAATGGTTGGAGTATTTCCCATTTTTAAGATAATTTGGTTCGATTCAACGCTTTTTCCGCAAATATTTTGACAATTAGCGGTGTAAGTTCCTGCGAAAGATAACTGAATTGAACTTATCGTAGCTCCGTTACTCCATTGTAAAGTTCCGTTACAACCTGTTGCTGTTAAAGTTGCTTTTTCTCCATCACACATAATAATTTTATTTGTTGTAATTAGGGGTGTTGTTGGGATAATGGATGACCTAATAATAATTTGGTTGGAGGCATTGCTGCTTCCGCAAAGATTTTGACATAGAGCCGAATAAGTGCCTTGTAAAGAAATGACTATCGAATTGGTTGTCATTCCATTGTTCCAAACTAAAGTTCCGTTACAGCCTGTTGCTGTTAATGTGGCTGTTTCACCATTACAAATGATGGTTTTATTAGAATTAATTAGCGGTGTAGAAGGAAGGGGAGAAGTGGTAATAATAATAAGATTCGATTGCGGGCTACTACCGCATTGGTTATGACAAGTAGCCGAATAAGTACCAGATTGTGTTATTTGGATAGTACTTGATGTCATATTATTGTTCCAAATGAGGTTTCCTACACAGCCTGTTGCTGTTAATGTGGCTGCTTCACCATCGCAGAGTATCATTTTTGTTGAGCTTATTACTGGGCCCATTGGCACGCTTCCGGCTGCTGCAATAGTCATAACATTTGAAGGTAAACTTAGCCCACAAATATTTTGGCATTGAGCCGAATAAGTACCTGCTACTGCCACTTCAATTGAGGTGGCAGTAATGCCATTATTCCAAATAATTGTACCTTCATTACAACCTGACGCTAACAAAGTTACACTCGGATTTAAACATAGCTGACCATTTGAACTCGCAATTGTGGGCGGTAAAATATCAATACTTGAAATTATAATATTTTCAGAATTAAGACTTTGATGTCCATCGGCAGAACAATAAGCAGAATACGTTCCTGCAAAACTTACCTGAATAGAGCTGCCAGTCAAGCCACCAGTCCAGGTAATTGTGCCTGTACAGCCAGTTGCTGTTAGAATAGCAGATTCAGCAGAGCAGATTTGTGTTTTGTTAGTTGAAACTAGGGGCGTAGGAACTACATTTGTATTAAATGAGTTTGATGGTGGACTTTCGCACAATGTTCCTCTACAAAAGGCATAATAAACACCATTTTCGGTAACGGTTATAGATGTTCCAACCGAGCCATTATTCCAATAAATTTCACCACTACAAGGGCTTGCCGTAAGTACATTTTGAAAATCAACTACACTAAGGCTTACTGTTGGTTTTGGATGTGTTGGCTTTATCGTAACAGTAATTGCATTTGATGTTTCGTTGGTTGCTTCGCAAAAAGCTGTATAACTACCAGCTTGATTGACAAAATTGTAGTTGGTAGTTTCTCCATCACTCCAAACTATTCTACCCGCACATGGTGAGGCCGCTAAATACACCGAGTCGTTTCCACAAATAGTAGTGGGCGTATAAGCAATAATTGAAAATGTTGTGTCGGCAATAATATTATTACTGAAAGCAAAAAAAGAATGAGTAAACAGCAAAAGGCTCAATACAAAACGCATAGTTCAAAGTTTTTGGTTTTTAAGGAAAGATTACCCAAAAACCATTCCAATCTATTCAAAGAACAAAGGATGTATTCGGAAAATAATTATTATCTAGAAAATAGATAAAAGTGTATTCTTAAATTTTTTTATTAATTTCTTTTTAAAATGATATTTAATTGAAATTATAGGTTATTTTTATGGGTAGAAAGGCAATTGCCTTCAAATCAACCTCAATCTATAAAAACTTAATGTACAAAATCTTAACTTTTTTAAGCTTTTTGTTGGTAAATCTGTGCATAAATAATGCATCAGGACAAGCCAAAAAGCCACTTGTGGTGTTCGTAACAGGCGACCACGAATATAGCGGTGAATTTACGCTTCCATTGATTGCCGCGGAATTAGAAAAAAACTACGGTTTCCGAACCAAAGTTTTGAAAGCTTATCCGAATCAAAATGCTGAAAAGGATATTCCTGGTTTAGAGGTTTTGCAAGAAGCCGATTTAGTAGTTTTTTATCTTCGTTGGCGGCAGCTTCCCCCCGAACAGCTCGAACACATTGACAAATATTTAAAATCTGGTAAACCAGTAATGGGCTTTCGCACAACAACACATGCCTTTAATTTTCCAAAAGGTGATGTTTCAGAAAAATGGAATGCCTTTGGCGAATTTGCCCTCAACGCTCCTCCAGGTTGGGGTGGAAAAGCTGCACACACGCATTACGGACACGAAAGTAGCACTGATGTTTCCGTTATCGGAGCAGCAAAAAAACACCCAATTTTGATAGGCGTTGCCCCAAATTTTCATGTGCGTTCGTGGCTTTATCGCGTTTTACCTGATTATCCAACTAAAGGTTCAGAATGGTTATTGATGGGCAAATCGGTAAATCCAGATAAAGCTGCAATCGAAAATCCAGTTGCATGGACTGGTACAAATTCGTTTGGTGCGAAGATTTTTACTACAACGATGGGTCATCCAGAAGATTTTCAAGTGGAAGCTTTTCAACACCTTGTTATTAACGCTATTCATTGGGCATTAGGCAAAAAAGTACCTAAAAAATGGAAAGGTAAAATCGATATTAATGTACCTTATCGAGGAATGGTCAAATAAAACTAGACTGATAGGCTTCATTTAGTTACAAGCAAAAACTAACACTTATGAAAATAAATATCAAAATATTACTTACCATTTTTGTTCTTACAATATTTTTGGTTAGCTCATTTCAACCAATTCCGCCTGAAATAATTAAAATTAAAAAAGGAAGTCACATTTCTATGATTGGCGGAAATCTTGGCTCAAGAATGATAAACTACGATTATTTTGAAACCGAAATGCACGTACGTTACCCCGACAGTTCGCTATTTATTAGGAATATGTGTGACGGCGGCGACACGCCAGGTTTTAGACCGCATGCAAGTCGAAATCTACCTTGGGCATTTGCTGGAGCAGAGAAATTTCAAACCGAATATGCCACAAACTCTAATAGTGAAGGACATTTTGATTCGCCTGACCAATGGCTTTCAAGGTTGAAAACAGATGTAATTATAGCTTTTTTCGGTTATAGCGAATCATTTCGAGGCAAAACTGGCGTGGTAAATTTTAAGGCCGAATTAAATGCTTTTATCAAATATTCATTAAGTCAAAAATATAATGGTGTAAATGCTCCACAATTAGCAATCGTTTCTCCCATTGCATTTGAAGACTTGACCAGTAAGTATGATTTGCCAAATGGCGTAAAAGAAAATGCAAATCTACAGCTTTATACAAACGCCATGAGAGAAGTGGTTGCACAATACAATCGACATACCGAAACGGTTATTTTTGTTGATGCTTTCACTCCTTCAAAAAATTGGTATGAAACCACCAAAGAGTTTTTGACAATTGATGGCTCGCAACTCAATGAAGAAGGCTATAAAAAATTGGGTGTGTTGCTTTCAGATAAGATTTTTGGAAAAGCCGTCGCTAAAGCCGAAGCAAGAAAAAAGATGATTTTTGATGCGGTCATGGAAAAAAACTGGATGTGGCACAATGATTTCAAAGTTCCAAATGGCGTGCATGTTTATGGCCGCCGATACAACCCATTTGGACCTGATAATTATCCTGCTGAAATTGAGAAAATTCGACAAATGACTGACATCCGTGATAAAGCTATTTGGTTAGCTGCATCGAAAGGTGAAGTGTTTGACATAGCAGCGGCAGATAAAAATACCCGAACACTACCACCTGTAAAAACCAATTTTAATCCTGAAAAAAATGGTAGTTTGGAATATCTCTATGGACAAGATGCTTTGAGTAAATTGAAAGTGCCAACGGGTTATAAAATTGAGCTTTTTGCTTCCGAACAAGAGTTTCCAGACCTGTCAAAACCTGTACAAATGTCGTTTGATAATAAAGGGCGACTTTGGGTGGCGGTCATGCCAAGTTATCCTCATTACAAACCAGGTGAATCGAAACCAAATGATAAAATTTTGATTTTGGAAGATACCAATAATGACGGAAAAGCCGACAAACAAACCGTTTTTGTGGATGGGTTACACTTGCCACTAGGATTTGAAATTACGCACGAAGGTGTATTTGTTTCGCAAGGAACAAACCTTAAACTTTATACAGATACCAACGGCGATGATAAGGCAGACAAAGTAGAAATCATGTTGAGCGGATACGACGACCACGACACCCATCACAATAGTCATGCTTTTTGTGTTGACCCATCTGGTGCGATTTATTCGGGGGAAGGTGTGTTTTTACATACAAATGTTGAAACTTCTTATGGAACAGTCAGAGCAACCAATGGCGGATTTTATAGATATAGTCCACAATTACGTAAGTTAGAGCGTACTGCTCAATTATCTATTCCAAATCCATGGGGAATTGCATTTGATTATTGGGGACAACCATTTTTTGCAGAAACATCAAGCCCCGATGTACGTTGGATGATGCCAGGAACTGTTTTACCAAGATACGGCGAGGCTACGCACAAAGGGGTACAATTGATTGAAAAAGACCAAATGGTTCGTCCTACTTCGGGATTAGAATTTATTTCGAGCCGTCATTTTCCAGATGAAGTGCAAGGCGATATGCTCATCAATAACACAATTGGTTTTTTAGGAACAAAACAACACGCTGTAAGTGACGACGGCACAGGTTATAAAACCAAACATCGCCAAGATTTAGTGGTGAGTGAAGACCGAAATTTCCGTCCTGTAGATATGGAAATTGCTCCAGATGGCTCACTTTATATCATTGATTGGCACAATATTCTTATCGGCCACATGCAACACAACGCCCGTGACCCCTTGCGTGACCACTCGCATGGACGAGTTTACCGAGTAACATATCCGTCAAGACCATTGGTAATTCCTGCCAAAATAGCAGGTGCGAGCGTTGAAACCCTTTTGGATAATTTGAAATTACCCGAATACCGCACTCGTTACCGTACTCGTCGAGAGTTAAGAGGACGAAATGCAGCAGAGGTTTTGCCAAAAATCACTAAATGGGTTGCTAATTTAGATAAAACCGATCCAAATTATGAGCATCATGTTTTAGAGGCTCTTTGGGTAAGTTGGGGGCTGAATAAAGTTGACCAGAAACTTTTGCGTCAAATGCTGAGAGCCAAAGATTATCATGCAAGAGCAGCAGCCGTTGAAGTTTTGCGTTTTACGGGACATCAAGTGCCTGACCAAGCCGCTTTATTAATGCAAGCCGCCCGTGACGAAAATAGCCGAGTTCGACTTGATGCCATCGTTGCTGCTTCGTGGATTGGCAAAGAAAAAGGTTTACCGATTTTGGCAGAAGCTAAAAAGAAACCTTTAGACGATTGGATGATTTATGCTCACGAAACTGCTGTTGCTCATCTAAAAGGAGAATCCGTTAGAAAGGAAAAAGAGATAGCCGTAACTTCAACATTAAAAGGAGAAGAATTGACACTTTTTAAATTAGGAAAAACAATTTATGCCAAAGAAGGCTATTGTTCAACTTGCCACCAAGCAGATGGAAATGGACTTTCTGCGTCAGGTTTTCCTCCACTTGCTGGTACAAAATGGGTACAAGGAAATGAAGAACGAGCAATAAAAATTATTCTGAAAGGCTTAATGGGACAAATTGATGTAAACGGAAAAATTTATCCTGGACAAGTACCAATGACACCTTTTGAAGGATTGCTCAATGATAAAGAAGTAGCAGCGGTATTGACTTATGTAAGAAATTCATTTGGGAATAGAGCGTCAGCCATTTCACCAGAAAAGGTGAAAGTTGTACGAGCGTCGGTGGTTAATCAAAAAGACATATATAATGTGTCAAAACTTCTTTCAGAGCATCCGATGGAAAAGTAAGACTTGAACTACTCGACAAAAATTTTGGTTATTTAAACGCAATAATTAAACCTTTCAACCATGAAGAAAACAATTTTATGCCTATTTTTTGCCTTAATTGGCATGTCAAATGTCACTTTTGCCCAAGATAAAGACCAAATGCTTGCCGATTGGCAACGTGCAAAAGAATATACTAAAGAATATTTGGATGCGATGCCTGAAGATGGCTATGGTTTTAAACCTTCGCCCGAAATGCGTTCATTTGCCGAGCAAATGCTCCATTTGACTGATGCTAATTTTGGTTTTGCCTCTGCAGCAAGTGGTATTAAAAGTCCAATTGAAAGAGGTGCAGCCGAAAAATCGGCGGACAAATCAAAAGCTGCTACTGTAAAATTAGTAATGGAAAGTTATGATTTTGTGATTAGTGCTATTACGGCTATCAAACCAGAAGATTTAAGCGGAAAAGTTCCGTTTTTTAGGGGAGAAATGGCAAGAGGATTGATAATCAATAAATGCTTTGAGCATCAAACGCATCATCGAGGACAAACCACCGTTTATATTCGCTTGAAGGGTGCTAAACCACCACAAGAGAAACTGTTTTAACAAAAAAAGAAAGGCAAGCCCAATAAAGCTTGCCTTTCTTTTTTTAATTATTTTCCAAAAATCAAAGTTTTAGTACCACCATTGCCACCACTTGATTTGGTGAGTTTCATTGTAGTATCAGTTTTTTCGCTCATAATCCAGTCTTCACTGATTTCTGATATTGTATCGTCATTTGCTGCAATCACGATATTAAACTTTTGTTGACCGCTATCTGTAATAGTAGCGTAAGTTCCGTTGTATTTAAGACTGCTACTCGTCACAATTATTTCGCCAGTCGTTTTAAATTCAAAACTATAAGGAGCATAATTTGCTGTACGGTCACGGCTTTTATTATCAATAAATGATTTTACTTTCCAAATACCACTTACTTTTGTACTGTCTGTACTCACATCATCAGACGACGTACAGCTTGTAAATAAAACTACGAATGAAAAAAGAAGAAAGAAACTTTTCATGAATACTTAATTTGAGGTTAATAAATAATAGATACGGCCTAATAATCTAAGAGGTTGCGTTGCTATCAATTGCTACAATTTTGACACCAAATCAGTAAACGGTTTTTATTGGATTTATGATATTTATCAAAAAAGGATTTTTTTCAAGAAGTCATTGATTTTTTCCATTAATTCAGTTTTTGCATAAGCAGGGTCTGAGTGTCCTGCATTAGGAATAAATTCAATCTGAACCTTTAAATTATTGCTTTTGTAAACACTCATCAACTCAATAGATTGATTGATAGGAACTTGAATATCTTGCTCACCATGAACAATAAAAAGAGGAGGGTCAGCGGCATCAACTTGATAAACAGGACTCGCCAATTTTGCTAATTCGTTTGCTTGTTCTAAAGGTTTTCCGAGTAAAATTGCTAAAGCAGGTAAACGAACATTTAAGCCATGTGGAGTTGATTGATTGAGAATTGTTAAAAAATTGGTTGGCCCAAAAAAATCAATACAAACCTGCACCGAAGAAGAAGTATGAGTGAAATCTCCCAAATTGCCTTCTAAAGCCATGTTATTGTTAGTTGTAGCAACCAAAGCGGCTAAATGTCCGCCTGACGAACTTCCCCAAATAATAATTTTATCAGCGTTATAACCATATTTGTTGGCATTTGCTCTCAGAAAACGAATGGCGGCTTTGATGTCATGGATATTGGCAGGAAAAGGTTTTTCGGTGCTTGCTCGAAAATCGACACTTGCCAAAGCATATCCAAAAGGCAGTAACCCCAAAGGAGGGTTTTCTTTGCTGCCCGAATGCCACGCTCCACCATGTACCCAAACAATCAGATAAGGTTCTTTTTGAACTTTTGGTTGATAAATATCCAGTTTGAGTTTCTTGCCGTCGGCTTCTGCATAGACAATATCTTTTGAGATTTTAATGTCGTTTTGGGCATTTATTTGTAAAAAACAACATACAAATAGCGTAAAAAAAACAGTTGTTTTCATATTATTTTACTTTTTTAAAATCAATAAAATCATAGTTCATATTGCCTTTTTCGACGGTTTTGAGTGTTAGAATATGCTTGCCTTTAGTTAGTTTTAGCGAACTAAAAATCACTTGTTTATTCCAATGATGCCACTGTCTCCAAGCGATTGGGTCTTTTTCATTGAATGTTGATTTGATTAAAACAGGGTCAAGCCAAGGTTTTTCGTCAATATCAATTGCTATTTTTGCATCAGCATTGGCGGTGTACATGAGTGTTCCTTCGTACTCGCCAGTTTCATTTACCTCAATCGAATATTTAATCCACTCGCCAGCTTCTGTCCAACCCACGTATAATTGTTCCATTTGAGGTTCAACAAAATTATAGGGATTATTATCAATGTCTCGTGCTTTGGTGTACGAAATATCTACGCCTTCTTTAATACGAAAAGTATTGTAAAACGTGCCATCATTGGGGTTAAGTTTTCCGCTACCATTATTGAGGCTATCTTTATCATGATACGCAATATTTTCACCGCCTAAATCATATTTCTCACATTCCAATTTGCCAGGAATTATTTGAAAAGTATCATTCCAAGGTTTTCCTTTGTAATTGTTTTGAGCCAATAAATTAAGATTTATTAGGCAAATTGATAGAAAAAATAGCTTATTTTTCATGGAATATTTTTGTGCTTAATACTATTTCAATTTTACTTTTTTCACTCCTTCAAAAGTCATTTTTATATCTTTGATAGAATCATCTTCGTTGAAATACATTCGGTCGATGCACACCACACGATGGTCACGGTCGAGATTCGGAATTGGGCGACGGTGATAAACAATGTACCATTCATCAGTATTTGGAATATTAATCACCGAGTGATGCCCCGCACCAGTAGCCACCGCTTCGTCGGCCACCAAAATAGTAGATTTTTTCTCGAAAGGCCCAAAAACATTGTCCGAAACCCCGTAGGCAACTTTATACGTGCCATTTGTCCAACCACCTTCCGACCACATCAAATAGTATTTTCCTTTGCGAATAAACATCGTGGGGCCTTCTACGTAGCCTTTTGGCGTGATTTCTTTCACTAAATCGCCATTTTCGTAAGGTACTAAAGCCGTGAAATCTTTGTTGAGTTTGGCGATATTGCAGCGTCCCCAACCACCATACATGATATAATATTGCTTGTCTTTGTCTTGAAAAACGTATTGGTCAATCGGTTGGGCTTTGTTGTAAAACTGATTGATAAGCGGCTTGCCCAAATAATCTTTGTAAGGCCCTTCGGGACGAGATGCCACGCCAATACCGATGCCCCCGATTTTATCATCTTTGTCGGGATTATTCGCTCCGAAGCCTTTACGCTCAGAACTCTGAATATCATTGGCCGAGAAAAACAGAAAATATTTATTATCTTTTTTAACGATACTTGGAGCCCACATTGCCTTATTTGCCCATTTTACGGCCGAAGTATCAATGATTCGTGGGTATTTTGTCCAATTTACCATGTCTTTCGATGAAAAAGCATCTAAAAAAACTTGATCTTTGTATTTGGCCGAGAATGTCGGGAACACCCAAAATTCTTTGTTCAAAATCACACCTTCGGGGTCAGCGTACCAACCCTCAACAATCGGATTTCCTGATGTGGTTTTTGTGGTTTGGGCGGTCAGGGATTTTGAGAAAAGTAAGGAAATTAAGACAATTAACAATTTGGTGTTGGTTTGCATTTTTTAACTTGGCTGAGGATTGAAAATGAACACTAATTTATGGGATATTTCTGCCTAAACCTACAATGCTTCTAAAATATGATTTGGGTATTTGTAAGTATGTTTTTGTATTTGAGCATTTTTTGATAAATAAGTAAAGCAAAATTTTGAAATTCTATTTTTATTGACAATTTTTGTCCAAAATATAATCTCCAAAATTTATGGATGCCATAAAAAAGACGTTTGGCGAAGTAATACGGCAGCACCGTGAGCAGCAAAATCTACCTTTGCGAAAAGTAGCGGCTCAGTTAGATATTGATACCAGTACGCTTGCCAAATTTGAGAAAAACCTCCGCCATCCCAACCGTGAGCATATTACGAAATTGGCCGAGATGTTTGCCTTAGATGAGCAAGACCTCTTGGTGCTGTATCTCTCCGACCGAGTTGCCTACGACCTCGTTGGCGAAACCAACTCTGAGCAAGTGCTAAGAGTTGCCGAAGAAAAAATTAAATACATACGCTCTAAAAATACCGTGCAGGGAGTTTTAGGGTTTTAAAAAATAAGCTTATGTACACGGCTATTAATGGTATTTACGAAAACGGACAATTTGTTTTGACCGAAACTCCTCCAACCAGCAAAAAAACGAAAGTAGTAATTATGTTTATGGAGGAAGTAGAAACTTTGCCCAAAAAGAAGAAAAAAGGTGTAAAATTGGGAAGTTTAGCAGGAAAAGGCTACAATATACCCGATGATTTTAATGAGCCTATAGATGATTTAAAAGACTATATGTGATGGACTTTATTATTGATACTCAAATTCTCATTTGGTCGGTTATATCTCCAAATAAGTTATCTTCTAAAGTACGAGAGATTTTAGAAAACAATAATATTGGTGTTAGTCAGATAAGTCTTTACGAAATTGCCATTAAACAAAAAATTGGAAAACTTTCAGAATTAGATTTATCAATGAGTGATTTGATAAATCTAATTCTGAAAGATGGTTTTGAGATTTTAAGTTTGAAAAATGCTCATATTGAAGCTTATGAAAGAATACAATTAGTAGATACCCACCGAGACCCATTTGACCGTTTATTGCTCGCAACTTCATTGAGCGAGAATATCCCAATCATTTCTGCCGATGAAAAATTTAAAGAATATTCTTCTCAGGTTCAGTTGATTGAAAATTGATTATGTAACTTTTAACTAAATATTTAGACTCTAAAAATATGAAACATGTTTTAGAGGTTTAAATGAAAACTTATAATGAAACTTCGTTATCAATTATTCCCGAGGTCATTTGGGATTTCAGATAGAGTAAGAGATGTTATCACTTGTTTTGAGTTGAAACACTCTCTGATAGACTCTCATAAATTTAATTTGAGTAGTAATGAAGTATTAGAGATTGTAAGAGAAGATTTAGAAAAAATTAACTTTAAAATTGAAAAGAGTAAAAGTAGAGATGATAAAATCAAAGTCCCTGTGCTTTTTGGATTAAATAATAGAATTGATAAATTTTTTGATGCTGATGGAATAAGTGATGATTTTAAAATAATACTCGAAGTTGAAGCAGGAAGAGCATATCGAAATAATCAGTTTTTGAAAGATATTTTTCAAGCTTGTATGATGCCTACGGTAGAGTACCTTATTCTTGCAGTAAGAAATACGTATGCGGGTACAGATGATTTTGAGAGCATATTTGCATTTATAGAAACACTATATATCAATGGTAGATTACAGTTACCATTGAAGGGTATTGTATTAATTGGCTATTGAAAAAACTATACACTAAACTGTTTTAAAACTATGGTCGAAGAAGTAAAATTAAGTTTTAAAGGTCTGCCAAATCGTTTTATGATAGGTGGATTGGTTGAATTTATTATATCATACGATAATCTCTATCAGGCCTTATGTTACAAATCCAAAACAACTCAAATGAACGAGAGTTTTAATGAAGATGACTATTTTTGGTTTAAAGATACTTTGAAAAAACTTGATTATCATTTTCAAGGGTATAGCTTTACAAATTACTTATTTGAGTTAAATAGCATAGATAAAAATACTTATTCATGTGAAGTTGTATTACCATTTTCTAAGCTGAGTATTACGGATATAATGGTCAAAGATGTATCAAAATTACAGATTGAAAAAAATGATTTAAATGAGAATTGTCTTAAAATCCTAAATTGAACGGAACAACTGTGAGATATGTGAAATAAGTTAAGATAAAGAAATTGTGCCTCAGTTTTTGGCGATATTTTTCAGTGTTTAGATAGAGGTGATGAAGGGTATTCTGTCTATGAGAGTGAAGCCGATGCAGAATTGGGCAAGTATCTCGAATCGGTAGATTTAGCAAATAAAATCAAACTTCCACCTAATTTGCTTATCTACGCCACCATGAACACCTCCGACCAATCGCTTTTTCCGATGGATGCGGCTTTCAAACGTAGATGGGAGTGGGAATATGTGCCAATTGATATGAGCGATGCCGCACAAATAACCGTACAAATTGATGAAGAAATCAGCTTTCTTTGGAGCGATTTTATTTCAAAAATTAATAAGCAAATACACGAAGCCACAAAATCGGATGATAAAAAACTGGGGAATCGTTTTGTGAGTCCGAAAGATATGAGTCCTGAAAAAGATGGTAGTCAATTGATTATCAGCAAAGAGCAATTTGTAAACAAAGTACTATTTTATTTATGGACAGAGGTTTACAAAGATGAACACGAGTCGGGCAATACGATTTTCAAAAGCAAAGAAGGTGATGTGGATACTATTTTTTCATACAACGAACTTTTCATCAAGGCAGGCGAGTATGATTTAGTAAAACTGAAAGGCTTTTTGGAATTTAATGGCATCATTGCATGATAATACTTTTTGAAGAATATCATTACGAAATCTCACAACTTGAGCCGATTCTAAGCGAACGCTATTATTTGCCTTTGGCTGATGGTTTTCGTTGTAAAATCAATTATGTGGGCTATTATTTTGATGCCAGCCGCCAAGCACAGCCAGTAATGATTTTACCAAAAGTTTTTCTTGATGATTCGGGAAAAGTATTTGGTAATTTCGACCCTACCGATTTTTTAGATTTAGCATCTAATGAAAAAACACGTAATGCTCTAAAAGCAGAAAATAAACTGGGTTTTCTGTATGAAATGACTACTTGGCTGTTTTTATCAATCAAAAAATTTAAAGAACGCAATATACAGAGCAGCATCAGCGAAACCTCTGACCTCGCTCAAGTGGTTTCAAATATTGGTCAGCAGGCTATTTCCGAACTCGAAATCATGCGGAGTCTGATTCGCTTCAACCAAGAGCATCAACAACTTTTTACATTTATCAAGAAAACCAATAGTTCGCAAAACCACAAGACCGATTGGACGAAAACCATCAGTCGAAAAACAGCCTATTTTCAGAATGGTTCGCCCCACTATCTCGATACGCTCAATAAACAGAAAACGGTTCATTATGATGAAGAGTTGATTGTGCTTTTTATGAGTGTGCTTCAATCATTCAACCAAAAATATTTTCTAAAAATACCCATCAATTCGCTTTATAAAACCCTTTCGGTTGCTGAGTTTAAGCATTTTATCAATAATGGCACTCGTACCCTCAAACGCATCAAATACAAGTATTTTAATGATAAACTGCTGAAATTGTGGCATTTGTTATACGTTTTTTGTGAGCGAAACGAAAAAATTAAAGCTCAAAAATCGTTTAAAGAAGTCTTGCTAGTCAGAGATTTTAATATCGTGTTTGAAGACATGATTGATAGTCTTTTGGCAGAAGAAAACCTACCCAAAGGCTTGAAAAAACAAGACGATAGAAAGGTTTTAGACCATATTTATGAGTATCAAGATTTGCTGTCTAATCAAGATACAATTTATCATATAGCAGACAGTAAATATTACGGAGCAAATGCCAAATTGAGCAAATATGACCGTGAAAAGCAATATACGTATGCCAAAAACGTGATTCAGTATAATATCAATTGGCTCAATGCGGGTGAAAACACTATGCAAGTTCGTTACCGTGACGAACTCACCGAAGGCTATAATATCACACCTAATTTCTTCATTAGTGCCTTTGTGAATGATAATCTTGATTTTCGGAATAATGGTTTAGATTTTAAAGAAAATTTCAAGCGAAATAAACATTTTATCAACCGACTTTTTGATAGAGATACCTTGATACTGCAAGCCTATAATATCAATTTTTTGTTTGTAGTAGCGGCTTATATTCAGAGTGGTACAGCACAAAAAGAAATCTTTAAGAAAAACACAAGAACTATTTTTAGAAGCAAACTAATTTCTTATCTGAATAAGAATTTTGAATTCAAAAAAATCATTGTAGAATCTGATATTGAGCACTTTGTAGAGCAGAATTTCAGAAAACTGCAAGGAAAAATCTATCGCCCCTCGGGTTGGGAAAATGAACTGATTTTGGCAACTGAAAAAGGAACTTTTGCTTTTGAAGATTTACAAAATTGTGAGATTGAAGCTTATGATTTAAGTATTTGAATTATAGTTGAATGAGAGTAGTTAAGTTTATAGTATTTTTTCCTTAATTTTGGTCTCTTTATTTCAAAAACACCTAACACTAAAGGAAGCTTTATGTTTAAATTCAATTTATTTTTTGTAATTATAATTTCAATAATGATGGCAGCATGTCAAAAAGATGGCTTTTCTGGTACTGAAGATGAGCAAATAGAAAGTTATATCAAAAGTAAAAACTTGATTATTACCGAAAAAACCGCTTCGGGTTTACGTTTTATTCTTACTTCGCCTAATGCCAATGGTGCAGTATTGAAAACTCGCCAAACTGTTACGGTAAAGTATGCTGGCCGATTGCTAACTGATAAACAATTTGATGCAGGTACTTTCAGCTTCACTTTGGGTGTTGGTCAAGTTGTTGGTGGTTTCGACGAAGGTATTGCCAAATTGAAAGTAGGCGAAAAAGGTACAATTATTTTTCCTTCTTCGTTGGGTTATGGCTCGGCTGGTGCAGGTAGAGATATTCCAGGAAATTCTCCTTTGATTTTTGACATCGAAATCGTTTCGGCAAGATAAAAGAAGCTTTTTAATGCTAAAAACGGTCTGAACAAACATTTGTTCAGACCGTTTTTTTATTGCAAAGAAACCTATTTTTTATAAGTAATTCTATAAACAGTTCCACCTAAATCATCGCTTACGTACAAAGCACCGTCGGGGCCTTGTGCCAATCCACATGGGCGATGTTGTACTGGGCCAGTCGGTTTTACGAGGTCGATTCCTGCAAAATTATCAGCAAAAATCTCCCATTTCCCCGAAGGTTTATTATTAACAAAAGGTACAAATGCAACTAAATAGCCTTTTTTGAGTTCGGGCGATTGTCCATGAAAAGCAATAAATGCACCGTTGCGGTATTTGGCAGGAAACATTTTTCCTGTATAAAAAAGTAAGTCATTTGGGCCCAAATGAGCTGGGAAAGCTACAATTGGATTAATTGCTTTTTCGCCCCCAGTTTTTTTTCCATCACCACCATATTCGGGAGCAACGATTTTCTTTTTCTGAAATTGGTCATAATAAATATACGGCCAACCAGCATCATCACCTTGATGAAGTTCATACAATGTTTCGGCGGGCATTTCGGCACTTTGTTGTGGCGTATAATATTGCGGATAAAAATCATGAAATTGTCCACGACCATGTACAGTGGCAAAAAGCGTATTAGTTTTTGAGTTCCAAGCTGTACCGACTGCATTTTTTAAGCCAGTTGCATAGCGAATGCCATCCGAAAAAGTCTGATTCAATTTTTCGGCATTGAATTTCCAAATGCCGCCTGCCGAATCCAAAATTGAGCAAGGCATGATTCCTTTTCCAGTGCCTTTTTCTCGACATGGGTCATTGTAAGAGCCAACGGTTACATAGATTTGATTGTTGTTGTCAAGCACAAATGGTTTGGCATTGTCACGACCTTTATCAACCAAACCGTCAACAATTTTTTCGGGATTTTCGGTATCAATAATTTCTTCTTTTTCATTGAGTTTATAGCGAAGCACACCTGTATTTGAAGAAGCATACAAATAGCCATTTTTGATGGTAACGCCCGTTCCAGGATAATTTCCGAAGTATTTTGTTTCATCAATTACACCGTCTTTGTTGGTGTCACGCATGAGCAAAATGCCTTTTCCATCTTTTAATTTTGATAATTTGGCGTAAATATCACCGTTTTTTGAAACAGTAAGGTGTCGAGTTGCTCCTAAATCAGTACCGAGAATGGTTGCCGAAAAACCTGCTGGAAGCTTGATTGCTTCTGCAATCGTTGTTTTTTTTATAGGTGGTTTGTAGGCAAATAAACCTGCTGTTCCTACCAATGTAGCAAGAATGAAGGTTGAACGGATCAATGTTTTTTTCATGTAAATGATTGATTAGGTTGAATAAATGGCTTAAAACTGATTTTAAAATTGTATAAATACAAGAAAAATAAGTTTTTTTTGTAGAATAATTATATTTCCATCAAATATAATTATCTTTAATAAATTTTTTTAATAAAGATTGTTTTAATAAATTTTATTAAAAATCATCATTGATTCAACCAGCTATAACCCTATTAAAAAAAATGACAAGAAGTAAAGTTGTCGAAGCTAAACCTTATCTTTTTTTGCTGCTTACGAGCATAAGTTTGGCGACAATTTCGTGGAATTGTACGAGTTCTTCAGCCAAAACGGGTGCTATTCCCGATGAAGTTGATTACAATTTTCATATTCGCCCAATTTTATCTGACCGATGTTTCAAATGTCACGGGCCAGATGTCAGTAAACAAGAAGCCAATTTACGTTTGGATACGCCCGAAGGTGCGTATGCTGCTTTAAAAGAACACCCAAACAACCATGCAATTGTGCCAGGAGATTTGGATGCTTCGGAGGTTTATCGACGAATAATTTCTAAAGATTCGACATTACGAATGCCACCGCCTGAGTCGAATCTAAAATTGACTCAACATGAAATCGAACTCATTGGGAAATGGATAAAACAAGGGGCAAAATATAAACCTCATTGGGCTTTTATTGCTCCTAAAAAAGCAAAACTGCCCGAAGCAGACAATGACTGGGTGAAAAATGAAATTGATAATTTCGTTTACAGCAAAATGGACGAAAAAGGTCTGAAACCTAACGATGAAGCAGATAAAGAACATTTGTTAAAAAGAGTTAGTTTCGATCTAATTGGCTTACCACCAAGCATTGAAATGCAGGAGCGTTTCTTGAAAGATAATTCACCCAACGCTTATGAAAAAATTGTTGACGAACTCCTGAAAAACAAGCATTTTGGTGAAAAAATGGCAATTTCTTGGCTAGATGTTGCTCGTTATGCCGATTCACATGGTTATCAAGATGATGGTCTTCGTACGATGTGGCCATGGCGAGATTGGGTGATTCATGCCTTTAATGCTAATTATCCGTACAGCAAATTTCTGACTTGGCAATTGGCGGGAGATTTATTGCCGAATTCGTCGAAAGAAATGTTGTTGGCAACAGGCTTTAACCGAAACCATAAAATTACGCAGGAAGGTGGTGTAATTGATGAAGAATACCGTATCGAATACGTAACTGACCGCACTAATACTTTTGGGAAATCATTTTTGGCATTAACTTTTGAATGTGCCCATTGCCACGACCATAAGTATGACCCAATTTCACAAAAAGATTATTATCGAACCTTCGCTTTTTTTAATCAAGTGCCAGAAAAAGGGCTTTTTGGAACAATTGACGCTTCGTTTGCCGACCCTCCAAACATGAAAATCACAACTGAAGATGTAAAGTCTATCTTGAAATTTATCAATAAAAAGGATACGGCTAAAGTAATGGTAATGGTGATGAAAGATAGCTCAAAAGTACGTCCAACGTATGTGCTGAATCGAGGGAATTATGATTCGCATGGTGAAGTTGTTGGCGTTGGAATTCCGAAAAGTATCTTACCATTTGATACCACAAAACTAGAGAAAAACCGATTGGGTTTAGCAAAATGGATGCTAGATGAAAAAAATCCGTTGACAGCAAGAGTATATGTCAATCGAATTTGGGCGTCATTTTTTGGTAGAGGAATCGTAAAAACATTAGGCGATTTTGGTATGCAAGGAGATTTGCCTTCTCACCCTGAATTGCTCGATTGGTTAGCGGTAGATTTTCGTGAAAATGGATGGAATGTAAAGCGTTTGGTGAAGCAAATCGTTATGTCGGCAACTTACCGCCAATCATCAAACATAACGGATAAACACTTAAAAATCGACCCAGAAAATATATTTTTGGCTCGAGCAACTCGTTTGCGTTTTCCTGCTGAAAATGTACGTGACCATGTTTTGGCAAGTACTGGCGTTTTGAACGATGAAATTGGTGGCCCGAGCGTAAAACCATACCAGCCAAAAGGTCTTTGGGAAGTGGCTACGTCAGGGCGTGGAACTTTGGCAAGATATGTTCAAGACCATGATTCCGAACTCTACCGTAGAGGAATGTACGTATTCATTAAGCGAACTGTTCCACCTCCTTCAATGCTAATTTTTGATGCCAGTAATCGTGACCAATGCGAGGTTCAACGCAGCCGAACAAATACACCTTTACAGGCTTTGGTGATGATGAACGACCCCCAAACAATGGAAGGTTCGAGGGTTTTGGCTGAAAATCTGATGTTAGAAAATATTCCCTTGGAAAGTAAGCTAGAAAAAGCTTTCCGAAAAATCATTTGCCGAAAACCAAAAGCTAAAGAATTAGATATTTTGACACAGTATTTTGAATCAGAAAAAGAGTTTTTTGCCAAAAATACCAAAAAAACTGACAAAATGCTTAGCATTGGTGAGTATAAACGCAAAGAAGTAAAAGATAAAAATGCAACTGCGGCTCTGATGCAAACCATTCAAATGATTTTTAATATGGAAGAAGCGATTGTTAGGAGTTAAGAATGCGAATGAGTAGCCGATTATAAAGATTAATTTCAATTCATTGAATTATATGCAAAACGAATTTTTCAAAAATAGATTGAATATCACCCGAAGACACTTTTTGGGTAAAACCGCTGCTGGAATCGGTAGTATGGCTTTGGGTTCATTATTGATGCCAAGTTTATTTAAAGGTGAAGAAAACCTCGACGAATTGCCTTTAGGTTTGCCACATTTTGCCCCAAAAGCCAAGCGTGTTATTTACTTGTTTCAGAATGGAGCACCATCGCAACTTGAAACTTTTGATTATAAGCCAACGCTTACAAAAATGATGGGTCAAGATTTGCCTACTTCAATCAGAAATGGACAAAGATTGACAGGCATGACTTCCAATCAAACCAAATTTCCGTTGATGGGTTCAATTTTTGACTTTCATCAATATGGTCAATCTGGGGCTTGGGTGAGTGATTTATTTCCCAATATGGCAAAAATCGTTGACGACCTTTGTATCGTCAAAACAATGAATACCGATGCCATCAATCATGACCCCGCTCTGACTTTCTTGCAAACAGGAGCCCAAGTTGGTAACCGTCCAAGTATGGGTGCATGGGCAAGTTATGGTTTGGGAAGTGAAAACAAAAACCTTCCAGCTTTTTGCGTTTTACTTTCTCGTGGGCGTGGTAATGGCCAAGGCGTTTACTCAAAATTATGGACAAACGGTTTCTTGGATTCTACGCATCAAGGTGTGGTTTTTAGTAGTGGCGAAGACCCAATTTTGTATTTGAATGACCCTGAAGGCACTGATAAAATTGCTCGTCGCAGAATGCTAGATAAATTGGCCGAATTGAATCATTTGGGTTTTGAAGAAAACGGTGACCCAGAAGTGCAAGCGAAAGTGCAGCAGTATGAAATGGCGTACCGAATGCAAACAGCCGTACCAGAACTCACCGATTTATCAAAAGAACCTGACCATATTATAAAAATGTATGGCCCCGAATGTTTAGTGCCAGGAACTTACGCAGCTAATGCTCTTTTAGCTAGAAAATTGTCTGAATCTGGTGTAAGATTTGTACAATTGTACCACCAAGGTTGGGACCAACACGGAAATCTTCCTGGAGAAATGCCTCTACAAGCCCAAGATGTTGACCGTGCGTCGGCAGCTTTGATTACGGATTTAAAACAACGTGGACTTTTAGATGAAACTTTAGTGATTTGGGGTGGCGAATTTGGTCGAACTAATTATTGTCAAGGAACATTCACGAAAGATAATTATGGCCGAGACCATCATCCAAGAGCGTACAGTATTTGGATGGCAGGAGGCGGTGTAAAACCAGGAACAGTTTATGGCGAAACCGATGAATTTGGCTATAATATTGTGCGTGACCCTGTACATATTCACGATTTCCATGCAACGGTTATGCACCTCATGGGCCTCAACCACGAGCAATTGACGTTCAAGCATTTAGGTAGAAGATACCGATTGACTGATGTGGCGGGAAAAGTAATTTCGGGATTAATGGCGTAAATGTGTCAATGTTTTAGGCATTGATACATTAATTATTCATTATTTATAATTAATTAGATGGTTCGTTTTTATAAAATCTCATCCTACTTATTATTTTGTTTCAATCTATTATTGCTTTTCTTTTTGCTATTTGAAGCACAAGTTAGCCTACCTTTTTGGATGAGTCCAATTGGACGAATGCACCCTTTATTGCTGCATTTACCCATTGGTTTTTCAGTTATTTTGCTTGTTTTTCTATTATTGAAAAATGAATTTGAAGCAAAAACTTACGAGGTTATTGTAAAATTATTACTCACACTAACAGCACTTACTGCTTCAATTGTGGCATTAATGGGCTTTTTTCTGTCAAAAGAAGGTGGCTATGACGCAGATTCATTGCAAATTCATAAATGGACAGGAACAGCCGTGAGTATTTTGAGTTATGCTATTTCGCTTTTTTCTGAACAAATACAATTCACATCAAAAAATTATGGTGCTTGGGGTTTGCTGGCATCAATAGCTATTGCTGGGCATTTTGGAGCAGATATTACACATGGAGAAAACTATCTTTTTGAAGCTTTTCAAACCCAAAAAGAAATACCGCAGTTTTCCGAAAACAACACACTCTACGAAGCTGCAATTTTTCCGATTTTTGAAACAAAATGCCTAAACTGCCATAATGACCAAAAAGTAAAAGGTGAACTGAATATGAGCAGTATTCAAAAAATAATGAAAGGTGGTAAAAATGGAGCTATTTGGAAAGTTGGAGATGTCCTCAACAGTCATATAATACAGCGGGCAAATTTACCATTAGATGAAAAAGAACACATGCCTCCGAAAGGAAAACCACAACTGAGAACTGATGAAATTGATTTGTTGAAGGCATGGATAAATGAAGGGGCGGATGTTAAAAAGACCATTAAAGCGTATTTAGCAAGTTCGGAAACCAAAAAATTAGCCTTGAAATTTATTAACATGAAAGCTTCAAAAAGCGAAACCAAAGTTTATGCTTTTTCGATGCCATCAGAATCAAATTTAAAAGAAGTAAATACACCTTTTTGTTCTGTTTTTCAATTTTCAAATGGCTCGCCAGCTTTGCAAGCTGATTTTTTTGTGAGTAAAAAATACGACCGCAAAAATTTAGAAAATCTATCCAAAGTTAGCGAACAATTGGTGATTTTGAACCTTGCAAAAATGCCTGTTAAAGATGAAGACCTTGCGTTGATTGCCAATTTTCAGCATCTCGAAAGATTAAATTTGAATCAAACGGATATTACAGGAAAAACTTTAGAACAATTAAAAAAATGCAAAAACTTGGAATCAATTGCATTGGCTGGAACAAAAGTTTCTAAGGATAATCTTCAAACACTACTAGATTTACCAAATTTGAAAGAAGTTTTTGTATGGAATACAGCGATTGATGAAGCTGCTGTAATTGATTTATCTAAAAAATATACAAAAATTAGATTTGATAGGGGATGCCTTGATAACCCAAATGAGGTCTTAAAATTGAACCCGCCAATATTGGTAAATGAAGAGTTTATCATCAAAACTAATACTCCAATAACCTTAAAACACACACTCAAAAACGTCAAGATTCGATACACGCTTGACGGTTCTGAGCCAGATTCGACGACAGTAAATATTTATGAAAAACCCATCATTATTGACAATTATACGAAACTCAAAGCGATTGCTACCAAAGAAAACTGGTATGCTAGCAAAAAAATAGAGTATAGTTTTTTCAAATCAAATTTTGTACCTGATAGCGTTTATATGACTAATTTGCCTGACCCAAAATATTCGGGTAAAGGGGGCGTTTCACTGTATGATTTGAAAAAAGGGCCAATTGATAATTTTTCTGATAAAGCATGGCTTGGATTTAGGGAAAAAGAATTTGCTACTTTGTTTGAGTTCAAGAATGCAAAGCCAATGAAAGGTTTGATAATCAGTTGTTTACAGAAAATGGATTCATTTATTATGATTCCTGCGATGGTTGAAGTTTGGGGAGGAAATTCAAAAAAAGATTTAAAAATTATTCAAAAAATTGTATCAAAATTGCCTACTAAAATGGAAGGTAATGCCAATTTGGGGATTCAAATTCCTGTAAATAAAGGTACATTTAAAATGATAAAATTAGTGGTAAAACCGATTCAAAAGCTACCTTCTTGGCATCCTGGGAAAGGCCAAAAAGCATGGTTTTTTGTTGATGAAGTGTTTTTTTACTAATATTGACGAGTTGTAGCGTAGTTAATTATTCAATAGATTTAATGCCAAATAAATGTTTTTGTGGTTCAAATAATTCGTTTTCAGATTGTTGTGAACCAATTATTAAAAGAGAAAAATCAGCTATAACGGCTGAGCAATTGATGCGTTCGAGATATTCGGCTTATGTAGTTGTTGAAACTAAATATTTACTCGCAAGTACTTACCCGTCGCAACAAAAAAACTTTGATGAAGCTGATATAAAAGCTTGGGCAATTGCTAATAAATGGCAAAAATTAGAAATTATTTCGACTAAAAAAGGGCAAATCAATGATGAAGTTGGCGAAGTTGAATTCAAAGCATTTTACATTGATTCTGATGGAACACCACAAATGCATCACGAAAATTCTACATTTGTAAAAGAAGCTGGAAAATGGTTTTATTTAAGCGGAATTTTCAATCCAAAAAATACTGCACAGACACAAAACAGAAATGATTTTTGTGCCTGTGGAAGTGGTAAAAAATATAAAAAATGTTGTGGAAAGTAAACTTTGGAATGAAGGGATATTCAAAATTTAAACATTTCTTCAAGAGTTTTACAGACCTTTGCACAAGTCAATGTATCAAGTATACCTAATTTTTCTACTAATCTGATTGTTTTATCAACAGCCCGAATTTGGTCTAAAGCTACCTGACCATTTTGATTGTCAAATTGACAGTCTACACGAGTTGGAAAACCCTTTTGACTATGAGTCAGTGGAGCAACAAGTACAGTTTTTAGGTTTTTGTTGACCTCATTAGGTGAAATAACTAGGCAGGGGCGGGTTTTAGTGATTTCACCTCCTTGTGTTGGGTCAAGAGTAACACGCCAAACTTCAAAACGTTTAACTACAATGTTTGTAGCCTTCATAGAATCCATTCATTTTCAGCCTCATCTAATAATTTACTAGTGATGACATCAATTGGCTCTATTTCTTCAAATATATCTCCTTCTGGTTCATCGCCATTAGCAATAGCGTGTTTAAATGCTTCATCCCAGCCTTGTCGTGGTTTATTTTTAGTTGAGCGTAACAAAATAAAATCACCTAAAACTTCCACATCTACTTCGTCAGTAATACCACAGCTAGCTAATATGGCTTTAGGAATCAAAACCCCATTTGGATTTCCTATTTTTTTGACTGTATGAATCATATTATTTGTATTGATGTTGTAGCAAATGTAATAACATAGCTTAAAATTTCAAAGAGATATTTACAGTACCTTCAACAATCCAAAAGCATCGGGGCGATGGAATCGTGGGGTTGCTCCACTCATAGTTGGACTCCAACATAAATATGCACACGTATTGGGTGTACCTTTCCAATCGGAATTTGTATGCGATTTTAAAGAAATAATTCGGTAAAAATTGATGCGATAATTTTCACTTTTTCCTCCTAATAAATCCCAAGGAATTTGCATTTTTCCTGACCAACTGTCTTTAGTTTTCGTTATGGAATGAATAATTTTAGCTTCTTTGTGCGACACAAATTGACAACTTTTTGGAGCTTCTTTTGTTGGGTTTTCTATCCATCCTGCAAAAATAACATTATTCGGATTGATTTCTAATTCTAAATAACGCGTTGGAGTTTTGCTGCCTTCTGCCACGAAAAGTTCAAAAACCTCTTGGTTATACATTTCGCTATTGTGTTGATTATAAGTATTTTGATTCACAAATGGATTTTGTTTACAATCAAATTCAACCCATAAAAAATGCTCGTCGGCTTTTAGTTTTACTGTTGTTTCTTGTGTAGCTTCTTTTCCATCTGTTGCATTGCTGAAATGGTTTTCAGGAATTTTTTTCCATTCATTTTTTGATAAGTTTATGGTTGGTGTAATCATTGCAGAAAGAAAAAGGTATAAAAGTGTTAACATGTGTTTATTTATTTCAAATCATTAGGTATTTCTTGACAAAATTTATTGATGTTTGGCGAGAATAAAATTACCAAAACCCAAAAAGTTGGAATCAAAACTGTCCAAATATATTGGTATTCACTCACCATTAAATACGGATTTGTAGTCGAATTTCCATCATCTACGAGTAATTGCCGTTGTAAGCCTCTGTAAATCTGAATGAAAAGTGGAGCAACAATTCCCCATCTTACAGAAATATTATAATTAAGTTTTTTTCTGCTATAAATTAATGAAAAAATAAAATACAGCCCAAACATATAACCCATTGCAGGTAACCAACCTGTATATTTAATCGTTTTTGCCCAAGTATCTTTTGCTAATATTGTTGGTAAAAAATAACTCAAAAAAGTTGTTAGTAATGAAAAAATTGTAAAAGCCTTTAATTCAAAAGGTGCGAGGTCGAATTTTTTTAAAATCATTTGAGTGAAGTAAAAAAAATTTACCAAACATAAGTTGCTACCGAACCTGCATCAAGTTTGGTTGTAATTTGCTTATTATGGTAGCGAATATTAAATTCTTGTGGATTATTGCTTTCATTTTGTACAATCAAAACTGTTTTTCCATTAGGAGTTTTGAACGCAACATTGGGCAAAGACATTGTAATATTGGATGCAATTCTGGTGGAATTTGGGCGTACAAATTTTGATGCATGAGCAACAATATAATAAGCAGGATTACGAATAAAGTTTTCTCCAATCGTGATAGCTCCCAAACAAGCTGTACAACCGCCAATAGTATGTGGATTTTGCTGTGGGTCGGCTGCCAAATTCCATTCTAAAACTGTTTTGCACCAATTGCGAGATGCACCAATAATTAGGTTTTTGGTATGCCACGAAAAATCTCCTGCAAAGTCTCCAGGAGCTCCAATCCATTGTTCCGTAAAATACAAATTTTTATCGGGATGAGCCTCGTGTACGCTACGGATATTTTCTACATTTCCACCATATAAATGAAAGGCCGAACCATCAATATATTTGCGAGCTTCGGGGTCGTTCAGAACGCTGATTGGATAATCTGGACGGTCGGCGTTATGGTCATAAATAATGATTTTTGTCGTTATTTTTGCTTGCTGAAAAATTGGTCCAAGACTTTTCTTGATAAAATTTGCCTGCTCGTCTTGTGGCATTAATAAACTAGGATTATTACCTGGATGCAAAGGCTCATTTTGAATCGTAATCGCATCAATAGCGATACCTTCTTTTTTCATTGCCAAAATATATTTTACCAAATATCGGGCATAAACATCATAAAATGCTGGTTTTAAACTTCCTCCTTTTGAATTATTATTGGTTTTCATCCAAGCAGGTGGCGACCACGGTGAACCCAATATTTTGATTTTTGGATTAATTGTCAAAATTTGTTTTAAAACAGGAATTAAATGTTTTTGGTCTTCAGCCAAGCTAAATTTAGTGAGTTTTGGGTCAGTTTCGCCCGAAGGAAGGTCATCATAAGAAAACACATCGCCATCAAGGTCAGACGCACCAACGCTGATACGCAGGTAACTCACGCCAATATTATTGGCATCGGTGGCAAACAACTCTTGTAAAAGTTTGGCTCTTTGCTCTGGTTTCATTCTACTAATCAGCATGGTGCTTCCGCCAGTCAAAGTATATCCAAAACCATCCATTTTTTGAAAAGTCTTGCTATCATCAACGTAAATACTTGGAGCAGTATTTGTTATTTTTTCAAAAGTCAGCGTTTCATTTTGTTTCTGAAATAAAACAGATTTATCAGTTTTAGTAAGCCATTTTTCGACTACTTGAGCGTTGATTTGAATGGCTGAAAAACAAAAAAGCAGGGAAAATATTTTTTTCATTGTATTTTGGTTGAATAAAGTTTTGCAAGATACAAAACAGGGTCATTATTTTTTAGAATAATGACCCTGTTTTCTTGAAAAAATGATTTTACTATTTATTATTGCCGAATAGAAGCAACATACCTTCGAGGGAGCATATTTCGAGTACGTGTTTTTACTACTTTTACTTCCGTTGGTAAGGTTTTTTCTACTGGCTCAACTTTAAGATTTGAGGCTTCTTCAGTTTTTGTGTTTGCCACGGCTGGCTCAAGTGTTGTAGTTGGCGTTATTTCTACTTTGGGCTGAATATCAGTCAATTTAGGCAAATTTTCAACTATGCCACTTTCCATTTTTGAAGCCTCACATAGTTTAATTGCATCATCAATTTCTTTGTACTTCCAACCGTCAGTTTGCCCTTGTTGGTATAATGCAATGGCTTTTTCAAGCATCATGTTGGTTTCTATTGCCGAATTTTGTTTTAGAGCCAAGCGATGCCAATAAATTGCTTCTTCGATGGACATTTGCGGTAAAATCGGAGCATGAAAATCGTCAGGATTAATTTCGAGTAATTCCCGAAGTTTGGTTTTTGCATCATAATATTGTTTGGCCGCTCGAAGGTCTAAAAACTGTTTGGTAAGCACCATTGCTTGCTTGCATCGTTGAGCAAATTGGTTTTCGTTTAAATCTGTTCCATAAAGGTTTCGATACAAAAAGAATGCGTGGTAATAGTCTGCTTTTTTGAATAACTCATCGGCATAAGCACGATGGGTTTGTGCAAAACTAACAAACGGGATTAGTATTCCTGCAAGAAGAATACGATTCAAGGATTTAATAAATCTTTTCATTGTCTTTGATAATATGGGATAGTATTGACAAGTCAAGATGTAATCATGGTATTTCAGTTTTTAAGATTGAAGGAAAGTACACATATATTTAAAGTAAAAACGGCAAAAAAACAGGTTTATTGTTTTTTTGCCGTTTTTACAAAATGATTGTTTTAAGTAAAAGACCAAGTTTTTATTTTTTACTAACTACATTACTTTTTACGCCAATACCCAATTCGACAGCATTTTTTGCATTCTTCGTATCAGTATTTAGTAAACGTACGCCAGCCGATTTTTCACCCATAACTTTTAATAATACGTCTTTTTCAGTACCATATTTTATGTTTTCTAAAACCACATTTTTGCTGTTTTGTACTTGCAAAACGGTTTTATCTTTGGTGAAAAGCATTATATTTTTCAATGAAATATTTTCTGCCTCTACACAAATCAATCCTTTATTTGACTCAATCATCGCATTTTCGATATTGATGTTTTTGATTGACATTTCGGGTAAACCTCTTATCAAAATTGCGGTTTCTGCTCCTTTACACACAACATTTTTAATATAAAAACTATTAAATTGTGGCGTGCCTTCATTCAATGGTTCAGCTTTGATGACTGGCAATTCGTTCGATTCTCTATTGGCAGGAACAGGGTCTTTTGCGGCATAATACATATCAAAAAGTATTGCTTCGCCTGGAATTTCGGTCATATTGATATTATTCACGAAAATATTCTCTACTACGCCACCTCTTCCGCGAGCAGTTTTGAAGCGTAAACCTACATCAGAACCCATAAAAGTACAGTCTGAAATGAACATATTTTTAACTCCACCAGACATTTCAGACCCAATTACGAAACCACCATGTGCATGATAAACGATACAATCTTTGATAATAAAATTTTCGGTTGGAACGCCACGTTTTCTACCTTGCTCGTCTCGACCTGATTTTATCGTAATTCCGTCGTCTCCCGTATCGAAAGTACAGCCTTCAACAATGCCAACTCGGCAGGATTCTAAATCTAAGGCATCGCTATTTTGGGCATACCAATAATTTTTTACAGTTACATTTTTGATTGAAATATGCTCGCATAAAAGCGGGTGCATTGTCCACGCTGGAGAATTTTGTAAAGTAATTCCCTCAATAACAACGTTTTTACAACGAGTCAAACTTACCATATTTGGCCTTAAAAAGTCTTTATAAGAAGCCAATTCTTCAGGTGTAGGTTTTAGGCCATTTAATATTCGACCTGCATTTGGAATCATATTCCCTTTCAGAGATTTTTCGGATGGATACCAATTTGCTTGTTTTTCGTCTAAAACGCCACCTGATTTTATCAAACTTGACCATTGACCAGCCGTTTGTTTGTCTTTTTTTATTGCTCGCCAAACATCACCACCACCATCAATTACGCCTTCACCCGTAATAGCAATGTTTTCTAAATCAACTCCCCAAATCGGAGCTTGACAGCGGTAAGAATCTTGCCCTTCCCAAGTGGTCAAAACGATTGGATAATCGTCGTAATTTTTACTAAATTGCAATAAAGCTCCTTTTTCAAGGTGTAAATTTACGTTACTTTTAATCACGACTGGCCCAGTTATCCAAAGCCCTTTTGGGATGAAAACCGTGCCACCACCTGCTGCACTACAAAGTTCAATGGCTTGATTGATTGATTTTGTATTGACAGTCAAACCATCAGATTTTGCTCCATAGCGAACGATATTAAATGTGTCTTTTCTGAAATATGGACGATACGTAATTGGCAATTCGTAAGCATATTTATCGTTAAAATCAGTTTTTTTAAGAAAATTTCTCAAAGGATGACCAATATTTACGAGTCCATCAGCAACCAGATTTGCCATTAATCTTGCTCCATAAGGAGAAAAATGTGTATTATCTTCAATTCCTTTCGGGAATTTCGAGAAAATACCACCGCCATAATGCATAAATATTTTTTTAGAACCATCAACGCCGTGTTGCTCAATTACTTTTTGACTGCTTGCATGAATGTCAATCAAACTAATATTGTATTGTTTGGCAATTTCTCGCACAACCGAAGGATATTCTCCATGCTGGTCAATAAATTTCCCATTTTCATCAAACTTCCTACGCATGACGGGCGTGAACAAAACAGGCGTAGCCCCTTTAGCTTGGGTTTCTTCAATGAATCGAATAAGATTTTTGCGATAATCGGTTTGAGGTGCGGCATAGCGAGTAGAATCCGACTCTTTTTGGTCATTATGTCCAAATTGAATAAAAACATAATCGCCTTTATGTAATTGGTCGTGTACTTTTTTCCAATGCCCTAAAGTTCGGAAACTTTTAGTACTTCGTCCGTTGACAGCATGATTTTGAATTTCTACGGCATCAGTAAATAAGTCTGGAAAAACTTGTCCCCAGCCAGTTTCTGGAATGTCATAAGGGTTTTTATTGGCACAAGTCGAGTCTCCAATTAAGAAAATTCGAGGTTTTTCATCAGCAAAAAAATCAGTTATAAAGGCTGAATTTCCCCAAAAAAGGGACGTAAAAACTATTATTCTGTAAATGTTATTGGTTTTCATAAGTGATATTATTTTTACAGTTTTGGCTTCCATTTTTGAGCAAATGTCCAACCTACTGTAATCGATTTTGGGTCAATTTTGAGGTTATCAGCGTGCCAAATATAATCGCCTCCTTTGCGATGACAATTATAATAGTTTACTCGCTTGCCCCATTTGAGTTGCGTTGTTGAGGCTTGGTAAATATCGGCGTCGGCCATGTTTTCATCAAATTTACAATCAATCAAGTAAAATTGAGCTTCTCTGTGAAAACGCCCAAGTTTATATCCTTTATCGCCTTCAAAAGTACAATTCTTGATAACAGTTTTGGACGATTCGTTATTTGAACCATCATGCCAAATAGCAGCGTTGAGGTTGTGACAAATAAATCGACAGTTTTCCGCCCAAGCCGAACCTCTCGGACAATAAAAGTCAACATGGCCTTCCATTGTACAATTCTTGAAATAATACAAACCACCTTCAACGTCCCACGGACTGACAGTATCACCACCGCCCGCTTTGAAAGTACAATTATTGAAACTCAAGCGAGTTGCACCAGGCATCGACCGAAAAGCAAATTGATGCCCATCTTTCCGAACCATTTTAGTGCCAGCAATTTCATCTTTTTCTCTAGGCAAAGCATATCGGTCTTTTGATGTAGCATTGGCTTGTCCACCCGACTCGTTGGTACAAATGATGGTTGTGTCATTGTGAGCAACATAACCGTAATCATTGATAATGGTTAGGTTTTCAAAAGCTAAATCATGTCCTTTTACATTGATGGTAGCTGCTCCAAAATCATCAGGATTTTCACAACGCCAAACATCTCTTGGCAAAGTAATACTGATAATTACGCCTTTTTCTGATTCGCCTTTTAATTTTAAAAATGACTTAGTAATCATTAATTTTTCACGATAAATGCCATTTTTGATGAAAATAGTACGAAAAGCGTGTGTATTTTTCATGGCATTTGTATCCAAACTATTGATGGCTTCTTGAATCGTTTTGTAGTTACCTGAGCCATCTTGAGCGACGGTTATTTTTTGAGCAAATAGACCATTGCTTACCAATAAAATCAAGAATAAAAGTGCTTGTTTTTTCATGATTGAAATTATCTCAATTCGTTGATTGACACAAAATCCATGTCAGCAAAAGATTGATTTTCACCTGCCATTCCCCAAATAAATGAGTAATTAGTTGTGCCACAACCCGAATGAATAGACCAAGGTGGAGAAATAATAGCTTGGTGATTACTTACCCACAAATGACGTGTTTCTTGAGGTTGTCCCATCAGATGGAGAACACCTTGCCCTTGTTGAATATCAAAATAACAATATACTTCCATGCGGCGGTCGTGCGTGTGCGATGGCATGGTATTCCAAACACTACCGTTTTGGAGTACTGTAAGTCCCATGACCAATTGACAACTTTTGATGCCATCAAGGTGAATATATTTATAGATAGTTCGCTGATTAGCGGTTTCTACTGCACCCATTTGGGCAGGTGAAGCTGCTTCTTTGGTCATTAATTGTGTTGGATATTCTTTGTGAGCGGGAGCAGAAAGTACAAAATATTTTGCAGGATTTTCTGCATCTACGCTTTCAAAAGTAATGTTTTTAGCTCCTCTGCCGATGTACAAACAATCCAATTTATTGATAGAAAAAGGCTGCCCATCAACCATGATTTTACCATCGCCCGAAACGTTGATGATGCCCATTTCTCTTCTTTCAAGAAAATACGTTGACTTTAAATCTTCGTAAGTCGGAAGAGTTAAGACTTCATTGGTTGGCATGATTCCGCCTAAAATCATTCTGTCATAATGCGAGTAAGTCAGATGAATTTGATTGGTAGAAAATAGCGTTTCTACTAGAAAATTATTGCGTAATTCGGTGGTATTCATTCCCGCCGTTTCTTTTGGACTACTTTCGTATCGTGTTTGCATATTTCAAAATAATCGTAATTTTATTTAATATTTTTAACTTAGTACCTTAATCTATATTCTAATTATCTTCCCATCCATCCACCGTCAACGGTCAATATTGTGCCATGAACGTAGTCAGAAGCGGAAGATGCCAAAAACACAGCAGGACCTTTAAAATCTTGAGGTTGTCCCCATCGACCTGCTGGAATTCTACCCAAAATTGAGGCACTTCGTTCGGGGTCGTTTCTGAGAGCCTCGGTATTATCTGTGGCAATGTAGCCTGGTGCAATGGCATTTACGTTAACACCTTTTCCTGCCCACTCGTTGGCCAGAGCTTTAACTAAGCTACCAATTGCTCCTTTACTGGCAGCATAACTTGGCACGTTGATTCCACCCTGAAAAGTCAATAGCGAAGCAGTAAAAATGATTTTTCCTGAGCCTCGTGCTATCATTTCTCGTCCAATTTCTCTCGCTAAAATAAATTGAGAATCCAGATTGATGGCCATTACTCTGTCCCAATATTCATCAGGATGCTCAGCGGCGGGCATTCGCATGATAGTTCCTGCGTTATTTATTAAAATATCAATAACAGGAAAATCAACTTTTACTTGGGCAATAAATGAGTTTAGACTTGCCCTATCGCTAAAATCAGCTTGATAAGCTTTGAAGTTTTGGTTGAGAGCCAGCACTTCTTTTTCAACTTCACTACCAGTCAGCTCAATACTTGCCGAAACACCAATGATGTCGGCCCCCGCCTCGGCCAATCCAATGGCAATTCCTTTTCCGATTCCTTTATTACAGCCTGTGACGAGTGCTATTTTTCCCTTTAAACTAAACATGTGTTGTCAATTAAATTAATAAGCTTTTATAAACGAAAATGTAAAATTCCATGAAATGAAATCTTTAGCATTTAATAATGTTTCTATTTGATTTTTCTAAGATGCAACCTAAATATTTTAAGACCAAACATTTAGGTCATAATCTTTATGCAATCGTTATCGGTAACGTTGCCAAAAAGCGTTTTAAGGAAATGGGGTAAAATAAAATTTGTTCTTTTTTCTAAAAATACTACTTTTATAGTCGAACAATATTTTTTCTATCAACGAGAAAATTGTATTTTAACAAGATTGTAGATTGGAAACGGTAACGATAAAAGATATTGCAAAAGCCCTAAATATATCAACCTCGACGGTGTCGAGAGCTTTGAGGGGGAGTTATGAAATCAATGCAGAAACCAAAAGATTGGTGATGGAATATGCCGAAAAAGTGCATTATTCACCAAACCCGATTGCTTTGAGTTTGAAAGAAAATAAAAGCAGGGCAATTGGTGTAATTGTTCCTGAAATTGCCAATCATTTTTTCTCACAAGCTATCAATAGTATTGAAGAAGTTGCCAATTCGAGAGGCTATCATGTCGTGATTTTTCAAAGCCATGAATCTTACGAACGTGAAGTGACCAATATTCAACATATTATTGCTCGAAAAGTGGATGGCTTGCTGATTTCTTTGTCAGGACAAACCAGCGATGTTTCTCATTTGCACGAAATTCAACGAAAAAAACTCCCTTTAGTTCTTTTTGATAGAATTTCTCATAAGATTGACGCCCATAAAGTGGTAGCAGACAATTTTGATGGAGCATTCAAAGCAACCGAACATTTGATTCTTTCAGGACGAAAACGTATTGCTCATATTACAAGCCCATCTTTATTGTCTATCACGCAAGAACGTTTGGCGGGCTACCGAGCCGCACTTGAAAAACATGGATTTCAGTACGATGAATCATTGGTTAAATATTGTGGCTTTAGTGCCGAAGAACCAAAAAGGATAATTGAAGAACTGATTGAAAGCCAAAATCCTGATGCAATTTTTACAACGAGCGATAGACTCGCTTTGGATTGTTTTTCGGCATTGAGAGAAAAAAACATTTTGATGCCAAATGATGTGGCTTTTATTGGATTTACAAACCTAAAAGTAGCCCATTTGTTAGAGCCTTCGCTCAGTACAGTTGTGCAACCTGCATTTGAAATTGGTCAAGCCGCCGCCGAATTACTTTTAGATTCTATCGAAAGAAAAACGACAAATATTGAACAGTTTCGCACTATCAAAATTCCAACTGAAATGATTGTTAGAAAGAGTTCGGAGTCATAGAAAAATTAAGAAATTCAATAGCCATACCATTCCGCCCACCAAGATTGTAATTGTTTTCTGATTTCGTTCTCACGGGCATTATTGCTTGGTTCGTAAATTTTTGTGCCTTTCAATTCGTCGGGTAAAAAGTTTTGTTTCGCAAAATTTCCTTCATAATTATGCGAATATTGGTAGTTTTTACCATAACCAATTTGTTTCATCAATTTAGTCGGAGCATTGCGTAAAGCCAAAGGAACTTGTAGGTGAGAAGTTTTTTCAGCCAAAGCAATTGCGGCTTCAATCGCAACATAAGAAGCGTTTGATTTCGGAGAAGTTGCCAAATAAATAGCTGTTTGAGATAGAATAATTCGACATTCGGGGTAACCGATAACTTTCACCGCTTGCATACAATTATTGGCCATAATTACAGCCGTTGGATTGGCATTGCCGATGTCTTCTGAGGCAAGAATGAGCATTCTTCGGGCGATAAATTCGGGGTCTTCGCCAGCCACAATCATGCGTGCCATCCAATAAAGAGCGGCATTTGGGTCAGAACCACGAATAGATTTGATAAAGGCCGAAATAATATCATAATGTTGTTCGCCCGATTTATCATAACGAGCGATATTTCGTTGGGCCACTTCTTCCACCAAATCATCATTAATAATTATGGAGGCATCGGGTGGAAAAGAAAATGTAATCAATTCTAAAAGATTCAATAGTTTTCGACCATCACCGCCCGAAACTCTCATTAAAGCATCGTAAGATTCGATTTGTATATTCTTTTCTTTCAAAATTACGTCTTCACGTAAAGCTCTGTCGGTCAATTCTTTGAGTTCTTTTTCACCAAAGGCTTCTAAAATATACACTTGACAACGAGAAAGAACAGCACTGTTTAGCTCAAAAGATGGATTTTCAGTTGTTGCTCCAATAAGGGTAATTTGACCTTTTTCAACAGCTGCCAAAAGCGAATCTTGTTGCGATTTATTATAGCGATGAATTTCGTCAATAAAAACGATTGGCGGGAAAAGTCCTGAAGCTCGAGCAATCACTTCTCTTAATTCTTTTACCCCCGAACTCACCGCATTTAGTTGGTGAAATTGCCGTTTAGTAGCCTCAGCAATGAGCAATGCAAGTGTAGTTTTTCCTGTGCCAGGTGGCCCCCACAAAATCATTGACGGCACAAGATTCGCCTCAATTGCAGTACGAAGAGGCTTGTTTTTGCCCAAAATATGCTCTTGCCCGATGTATTCATCTAGTTTTTTAGGGCGTAATCTTTCGGCTAATGGGGCTGACATATTTTTTTGTTAGAATATTTGAGTAAAAGTATAATTTTGATACATTTGTTGTTAATAAAAGATTTGCAAAGATATACGTTTGTTATATATTTGACGTAGAGATATAAAGTTTTATGACGTTATCACTGAGTGGCTAGATTCAATTCTAAGCTCATTTATTTAATGAAATAAAACTGTATGTTCCCAATTAACCTTATTCTTCCAATACTTTAACCTATGGCAAAGAAAACAGTTTCCACTAAAAAGGAACAAACAGCGAGTACAGAACAACAAACAGTAAAAAATGAGGTGCAAGTAGTAAGCACAATTCCTACCTTCAAAAATGTTGAGCCTTTTAGTCTATTAACTGACTTCGATATTGCTCTTTTTCGCTCAGGAAAACATTATAGATTGTACGAAAAATTAGGCTCGCATGTTGTTGAAAATCAAGGAGTTACGGGAACACTTTTTGCAGTTTGGGCTCCCAATGCCAAGTATGTTTCTGTAATTGGTAGTTTTAATGGCTGGAATCGTGGTGACCACCCGCTGAACCCTCGTTGGGATGGCTCAGGTATTTGGGAAGGTTGGATTCCAAACATTGGCAATGGTGAAGTGTATAAATATTTTATTGCTTCAAACACAGGTGCTGACATCGAAAAAGGTGACCCTTATGCCCTTCGTTGGGAACATCCTCCAAAAACTGCTTCAATCGTTTGGGATACTTGGTACGAATGGAAAGACCAAGATTGGATGAAAACGCGTCGTGCAGCTAATAACTTAAACGCTCCAACTTCTGTGTATGAATTACACTTTGGCTCATGGAAACGTGACCCTTCAAATCCAGAAAGAGCTCTTAGTTATCGTGAGGTAGCCGAAACACTCGTGCCGTATGTGAAAGAACTCGGTTTTACGCACGTAGAATTCATGCCTATCATGGAGCATCCTTATGAGCCATCATGGGGTTATCAAATTACAGGATATTTTGCTGCAAGCAGCCGATTCGGTACGCCTCAAGATTTTATGTATTTGATTGAGCAATTACACATTAATGGTATCGGTGTGATTCTTGACTGGGTTCCGTCTCATTACCCTGGTGATGCTCATGGTATTTATAGATTTGATGGCACTGCTCTTTATGAACACGAAGACCCTCGTGAAGGCTATCATCCTGACTGGAAAAGTTATATTTTTAACTATGGCCGCTACGAAGTACGTTCATTTTTGATAAGTAATGCCATATTTTGGTTAGATAGATTCCATGCTGATGGCTTGCGGGTTGATGCAGTGGCTTCGATGCTTTATCGTGATTATTCTCGTAATGCAGGCGAATGGATTCCGAATGTTTTTGGTGGAAGAGAAAACCTTGAAGTAATTTCTTTATTCAAAGAATTAAATGAAGAAATCTACCGCAGTTTCCCTGATACACAAACCATTGCTGAAGAATCAACAGCATTTCCTGGCGTTTCTCGTCCAGTTTATACAGGTGGACTCGGCTTCGGTATGAAGTGGATGATGGGTTGGATGAATGATACACTTCGTTATTTTTCAAAAGACCCAATGTACCGTAAATGGCATCAAAATGACATCACTTTTAGCTTAGTTTATGCTTTTTCCGAAAACTTCATGTTGCCTTTTTCACACGATGAAGTTGTTTATGGAAAAGGCTCATTAATTGAGAAAATGCCTGGCGACGAATGGCGTAAGTTTGCCAATTTGCGTTTGATGTACACTTATATGTTTACGCATCCTGGTACGAAATTACTCTTTATGGGTGGCGAGTTTGCTCAATATGCTGAATGGAATTTTGAGAAAAGCCTCGACTGGCATTTGTTAAATTACGAGCCAAACAACGGCATGAAAGAGTGTGTAAAAGGTTTAAATAATCTTTATCGCTCGGAAGCTGCTCTTTTTGACAAGCAATTTAGCCCTGAAGGTTTTGAGTGGATTGACACCAGCGACCGTGAAAATGCAGTGATTGTGTATGCAAGAAAAGGATTCAACGAAAAAGAAAACCTTATTGTAGTGCTAAATTTTACACCTGTTCCTCGTTCAAATTATCGTATCGGTGTGCCTCATGCAGGTACATATACAGAGGTTTTCAATAGTGATAATCGTCAATATTGGGGAAGTGGAACATTGAATGGTGAAGTATATACGCAAGCAATTGCTTCTCATGGGAAAGATAATTCTATGGAATTAACACTTCCGCCTTTAGGTGCAATTATATTTAAGTTGAAGTAAGTAATAAATTCTTGAATACAAAAAGAGTGAATGATAACCCTATCATTCACTCTTTTTATTTTAATACCGAATTGCCCAATAAGGATTTCGTTGAGATTTGATGCTGTCTTTGATATGGTTGCGAAGTAAATTATCGTAATCTATATCTTTGATTTTCTTTCCTTTACTTTTTGGTAAAATAAGCTCTTTTTCCAGTTTTTTGAACTCAACTTTTGTTGCCGTAATCACCACGTCTCCATCATTAACATCCAATTCTAGAATTGCTCCTGGAAGACCAAAATAGCGTTCTGGCCCCGCCGAAACAGGAATATCTCCTGCAAACCAAGCTGTAATTTTTTGTTTTTTAATGGTATCTTCAGTTACTGCTTTCATGCAAATATAGCCAGCTACATCTTTTATTTGATTCATCACTTTCCAACTTGGGGTGTGTAATGAATCGTCCACGATATAAGTTTTGCCGAGCATTTCTATCACTTCAGTTTTCTTTTCTTTCTCAAAATCCCTTGTGATAATTAAGTCATCATTTCGCCAAGCCCATGTGCCGTCTTCGCTTTCACCTTGCTCGTTTAGGTAAGTATATAAACTTTTATTTGGACTAAAAGCAAGTTTCATTTTCTCTTTCCATTCATCGTCACTTCCCCATGTGAGTTTTACACGGTCTTTTTCTTCCTGACTCAAGTAAGGTAAGCGAGCAATAATTTTTGGATAATGCACCACTCGCTCAAAAGAAATAATTCCTTCGTCTTTTTGAGCAAATATTGGTAAAGTAATCAATGAGAAAATGATTGAATATATAAATTGGTATTTTTTCATGTTTTTAAAATTTAATTTCAGATACTTTTAAAATACTCACTGACTGGAATTAATCCCACGAATTTCGTTTACGCATTTGTGCTTTTACACCTCTCATATTATACGTAAAACTTAGCATGAAATACCGTGAAAGTGTCTGAATTTGTTCTTGTGAAACGTAGTTTTGACTAGCCGACTGAGTAACGCCAAGGTTACGTTTGAAAATGTCATACGCAGTAAAACGTATCTCAGCTTTTTGGGCTTTTCCAACAATTTTATAAACCGACATATTCATCAAAGGGATTTTTTGGTCGAAACCAAATCTGTCATTTTTATAAACTCGATAATTAAATTTAGTATTGAAATAAATTCCTTTCGGGAATTTCACGTTCATTTCTCCACCAAAGTTATTATTGAAAACTTGTTGATTCTGAGCCGTATTAATTGAATATTTCGTGTTGCTAATACCAAAACTTGCACTGCCATAAAATGTAAATACATCGCTCGGTGTTAAGTCTAATCGCATACTAATGTTATAATTGTCGTTGTTAGTATTATTCAATACGCTATTGATATATGTTAAATTTTTGCTAAAAAACATATTTCCGTTCAGATTCATGGTTGCTTTTGTCTTTTTCAACGGAAATCCGAAACCAAAATAAGGACCAGTTGACCAACCGCCTGTAATATTGACAGGCTTGGTGCGGGTAATTAAGTTTTCGTCAATAGTTTGATTATAAATCACTTGATTTTTGTAAGTATCGTACGAAAATCCTGTGTAAAGATTAATAAAAGTTGCTGGGTCAAATTTATTAAAACCAAAACTTACGCTATTTGTAACTTGTGGTAATAAATTGGGATTTCCTTCTGAAATATAGCGAGGATTGCTATTATCAACAATTGGCTGCAAATCTCTCACTGAAGGCTCTTGAATACTTACGTTGTATTCGCTATATAAATAACGATTATTTTTTAGGTCATAATTAAGCGAAACGTTTGGTGCAAATGCCGAAAAGTTTCTGCTCACGATTCCTTTTGCCTGCGTGAGTTTGTTGTTAATAAATTCGCCTTTTAAAAGATAATGTTGCCAAGCCAAACCTCCTGCTAAATTGAGGCCTTTATAGCTATATCGGAGACTTGTTCCGATACGATTATAACGGATTTCATTATTGTATGCTCGGCTTAATTCGTTCACAACTCCATAAGTTTCTTTTTCATCTTTCACAAAAATACTGTCCACATTACGATTTACGGTGCTGATTTGTAAACTAGTATTATAGAACGTTTCCAAGAAAAACTTTTTACTGAGTGGTTCTACAAACAAGGCACTGGCTTTGTATTGATTGGTTATGCTATTGGTGTTATTAAGTTGGCGGATGTTTTTAATAGCTTCATTTACGGTAGTAGAATTATAAAAATTATTTAAAGAAATCTGTCTTGCATTTGCATCAGCTTGGTTCATGTTATAACCTGCACTCAGAGCAAAACTTCTGCCTTTTTTCTTGAATTTATGTCGATAAATTGCTGAATTTACAGTTCCGAAAGAATTTTTAGCTCCATTATTATCAATATCTGTTGTGCTTGATAAAAGACTATTTCTTAGATAATTTTGTGTACTTCCATAACTATTGTTGGCATCAGTGAAGCGACTGTTACTAATAACGATTAAAGTATTGAGCGAATCAAGTTCTTTTTGGAATCGTAGATTTACTCGATGGTTGCCACTGAAATTCACTCTATTACTCGAATCACGGGTATCGAAAGACTCGTTATTTTGTAAGAATGTTTTCCGAAAAGCATAAGAATCAAGCACCGTACGAGACTGATTATAATAATAACTCGAAGTAAATTTAGTCTTTTTTGTGTCATAATTATAGTTAAGGCCAGCCGAACCATTAGTTGAAAAGCCTCGATTTCGATTACCGCCACCACTTGGAGAAATACTTACGCCTTCGTCTTCTTCGCCAAAATAAATAAATCTTCGTCCGCTACTAAAGCCAAAGTCGGCATCGTCGCCCCAGTTGAAGGCACTACTTCCTTTAAAATCTTGGTAATCATCCCACGAAATTCCTCCTTGATTGGTATTATTTAGGTTTCCGATGAAAGCAAATTGCTGTTTTGAGTCAAATTTATTATAATTTCCTTTAAACTCGCCACGTTGGTCGGTTCCGCCTGCAACGGTTACTTTCCCAAAACCTCCTTTTTTGAAACTTTCTTTCAGCTCCAAATTCATCGTTTTTTCTTTTTTTCCATCGTCAATTCCTGTTACTTTCGATTGCTCGGTTTTGTCATTGAAAACCTGAATTTTAGTGATTGCTTCTGCAGGAAGGTTTTTAGTAGCTAGTTTTGGGTCAGTTCCAAAAAACTGTTTGCCGTCAACGGTTACTTTTTTTACATCTTGTCCTTGAGCTTTGATATTTCCTTCTTGGTCAATTTGAACGCCTGGTAATTTACGTAATAAATCCTCCACAGTTGAGCCAGGCGGAACCTTAAATGAAGCAGCATTATATTCAATCGTGTCTCCTTTGATACTCAAGGGAGCTTTGGCAGTTCGGATTACAACTTCCATTAATTCTTGGGCAATTGGCTTGAGTTTCAAGTTTCCCAAATCATTGATTGCTTTATCAGAAGGTTTTACATCTTGTTGCAATGGTAAATAACCAACGGATGAAATTTTTAGTAAATAACCAATGTTTTTTACGTTTCTAAACTCGAAAGCACCTTTTTCATCGGTTCTTCCAAAATTGACAAGGGTAGAATCTTTCGGCGTGAGAAGCATAACCGTAGCAAAAGGCATGACGGAATTGCTTGAATCAATGGCTGTTCCTTTGATGTTAATACGGGTCGGGACTTGGGCAAAAACAACCCCGTAGCCAAGCAGGCATAAAAATAGTGTAATAGCTTTTTTCATAAAAGTATGTTAATTAGAAATTTTGGTGGTGGAAACAAATTATTGATAAGTCGTTTTTTATATTAAAATGTTGCAGGATTCACTAACCGAAATTGTTAACTCCTTGATTCAAATCAACGTTTTAGCATAATCATTTCATTAGAAAAGCAAAATTTGCAAATACAATAAAATCGTACTATTCGGTAAAACTAATCAGAAAAGAAAATCAAGAAACAAATTTGTTGTGAAAGGCTGAAAGTTTGTGCTGAAATGGTATTTAACAACCAAAAGCACTTTTTGAAAGGATAGGAGGTCGGTGGTTTACCGAGCGTAAATTTTTCGTGAATGAGTGTAAATGCTTTTTCATAAATGTGTTTGACGATTATAGATTGTGTAAAGGAAAAGTAACTAACTATTTAGTTGATAACGAGAGTGAAGGTATCAATATTTTAAATGTGAATATATTTTTTAAGAAAATTTAAGAAATAAGCCAATAAAACAAAAAAAGCAGGTAATGCCTGCTTTTTAAAATTTATAAAAGACATAATAACGCTTTATTCGCTTGCTTATCAGTATTTTATGAATGACTTATTTGATTCATTACTTTGTCTGTTCGGTTTTGGGCTGCTCAGTTTCGGATGAATTGGGTTGTTTAACCAATAGTAAAAAAAGACCAATGATAATTAAATTGACAATTGGTATGAGACTTACCTTAAACGCAAAATCATAATTTTGTCTAAAAAAAGCAATCCAAGAAATAATTTGACAAATAACTATGACGATAGGCAAAGCTATAATTGCCATAAATACACGCCAAATAGTTGGGTTTTCGCCCGCATCGAAAACCATAAATGAGCCAAGAACAGCATAAATTGCTGGAATTAGTCCAATCAGAAGTACAATGTTGAGAATAATAACGACTATTTTCATATAATTCAATTTATAGGGTTTAGGTGAATTCAAAGATAAAAAACTTTTTTCTAATTCAGTATTCTAAGTCCCAAATCTTGATAAGACTTTAATAAATCGGTCGCCTGATTGGTAACCAAAACATCAATAATTGTTAGTGGTGCAAACTTCAAATATTTATCTTTTCCAAGTTTACTTGAGTCACAAAGTAAATAAGTTGATTGTGCATTAGCCGCCATTGCAGTTGTAATTTCGGCTTCTTTTTCGCTGGCAGCACTTAACCCATTTTCGATTGAAATGCCATCAACTCCTAAAAAAGCTTTATCAACTTTATATCTTTCGATATGTTCGACAGCTATTTTTCCATGAATTGCTTGACGATTTCCATCCAATTCTCCACCAATTAAATTAATAGAAACTTCAGTATTTAATAGTTCGTAAACTACTGGTAGCGAATTAGTTATAACTTTTATGCGTTTGTTTTTGATAAATTGACAAAGCCTAAAAACTGTACTTCCACAGTCCATAAAAATAATATCGTTATCTAATATTTCTTGAGCAGCCAATCGGCAGATATAATCTTTTTGCTCAATATTTGTAGATGTTTTTTGTTGAAAACTTACAGGAATACTGGCTAAACTCATTTTCATTGCTCCACCATGTGTCCGAAAAATTAATCCATCAGCAGCCATAAGTGCTAAATCTCGCCTAATTGTTATTTCAGAAGTTTCGAGTTTTTGAGCTAGTTCTTTTACCTCAACTTCACCATGTTGTTCAACAATTTTTAATAATTTTTGCTTTCTATTTTGATAACTCATTGCTTTTATCTTAAATTTGTTCAAATATAATCATAAATAATCAAATATAATCATTATGAATCCAAATGTTAAAGTAATTGAAGAAAAAATACTTTCCAATAATTGGTATGTTTTGAAGAAAATAACATTCGATTACCGTAATAAAAATGGAGAATGGCAAACACAGTCGAGAGAGGCATACGACCGAGGAAATGGAGCTGTAATTTTGCTTTATAATACTGATAATAAGACGATTGTGTTAACAGAGCAATTTCGTATGCCTACATATATCAATGGTAACGACACAGGAATGTTGATTGAAGCCTGTGCGGGTTTACTCGATAAAGATAATGCAGAAGATTGTATTCGTCGAGAAACAGAAGAAGAAACAGGTTATCGAATCGGAGAAGTAAAAAAAGTGTTTGAAGCCTATATGTCGCCAGGTTCTGTAACTGAAATGCTTTATTTTTTTGTGGCTGAATACAGTAAAGCGATGAAAATAAATGAAGGTGGAGGAGCAGAAGATGAACAAGAAAATATTGATGTACTAGAAATACCATTTAAGAAAGCTTTAGAAATGGTAGCCAATGGTGAAATAAAAGATGGAAAAACAATTATGTTGTTACAATATGCTCAAATTAATGGTTTGCTTTAGGTAAGGCCAAGCCTTTAGCTATTTTTGGATGAGTAATTGAAAAAAATAATCTTTTCAATGTTGATAGATAAACGGTTGAAAAACAATGAGTTAGTGATGTTTAAGAAAAAAGTTTAATTTTTTTTTAGAAATTTTGGTATCAGAGTTGTAAAAAATTAAAAACAGTGTTTTATATTTGCACTCCCAAAGGGGAAAAGGAGAGATGACTGAGAGGCCGAAAGTAGCCGTTTGCTAAACTGCCGTACCTCATAAGGGTACCGAGGGTTCGAATCCCTCTCTCTCCGCAAAAAAAGTTTTGGTGTAAAGTTTTGAATTATAAAAATTAATTTCTACCTTTGCACTCCCAAATACAAAGTAACACCTCGGGGTGTAGCGTAGCCCGGTATCGCGTCTGCTTTGGGAGCAGAAGGTCGTCAGTTCGAATCTGGCCACCCCGACAAAAGCCTTAGAGAAATCTAAGGCTTTTTTGTTGATTAATATCGCTACTTTTAATATTAAAAGTTTAACTGATTGACCCCTTCTTTGAGTGCAATTGTTTTTCCATTCCAAATTAGGCTACCTGTAATGGTTTTGGGTAATTCAATTTGAATTTTCCATTTTCCATTTTCTAACTTATAGTTAGCAGATATATTACCTTTTGGATGTGGAATATTACCACCAATGTCAGTAAGTTGTCCAAGATAAGGTGTGATTTTTACTTTTGAAAAACCCAAACCGTCGCTGTCGATTCCGAGAATAGTGCGGTAAAACTCAATATTTGGACTTGAACCCCACGCATGACAATCGGAGCGGGTTTTATCTACATCCGAAATTTCTGCCCACGTTGTAAGACCTAGATTAATGTTTTCACGCCATTTATCCAGCCACTTTAAATAATCGTTTCCTAGTCCTGCCTTGATTAAAGCCTGATGTAAATAATATTTGAAATAAATAGAGGCAGGTGCTAAGTTTTTATTATTGATTAATTGCTGAGCAATTTCTTTGGATTCTATGGGTGAAGTGATTCCTGTAAGAATAGCCAAAGAATTGGTATGCTGAGAGAATGTATCTTTTTCTTCACGGTCAGCAAATAGCTTTTTAGTCGGGTCGTAATATTTGACTCTAATTGTTTTTTTGAGTTGTACTATGGCTTTTTGGTACTGTGTGGCAAAGGCCGTATTGCCTAGTTTCAACTCTAAGTCGGCCGCCACTTGATAAGCCCAAAGCAGTTGGAAGTCAAGCAATGCCGATGTGCCATTTGCACTCATTGGGCCAATACCCGCCCGCCATTCTTTTGTATTATCAACCCAATCAGTAAACATCCATTGAGGCACATTTTTCAAAGAACCATCTGCTTGTTGGTAGGTTTTGAAATAATCTAAAATTTGGCGAGTACCACCAACTTTTAACTTTACAAAATCAATATCGCTACCATATCGGCTATAATCGTGCAGCATACCAATATACCATAATGAAAATGTAGGTATAAATTGCGGTGTATAAGAGGGATGACGACTCAATGTAACACCTTCGGGTTGTCTTGAAAAATCCATAAGATTGAGTGCATTTTTTACTAATCGGTCATCTCCGCTATTATAAAGCGATACCAAAGCCTGAATTCGGCCATCACCAATGTATTGAAGTTGTTCATAATATGGGCAGTCCATATAAGTTTCTGTGGCACAAAGGCGAGCTGTTCGCCAACCGATGGTTAGAATATTACTAATTTCTTGGTCTTTGCTGGTAATATTTGCTTTTAGCTGAAAAGGATAACCTGTAAATGTTCCATAAAAATCATTCAGCACGAGTGGTTCATCTTTAGTGGTGATTTTTAATTGAACGTAACGGTAGGTTCTATAGGTAAGCGTTGTAAATTTTTGGAGATTACTACCATCTGAAATCAAGCTATCGGTTCGCCCTAAAAAGTCTTTACTTTGGGTTTCGTTTCGATTTCCCTTTGCGGGAAATTTGGTGTACATACTTTCAGCATACTTTATACTTATTGAAGCGTTTTTTCCGCCACTAAATATTGCATTCGGATAGGCGTTGGTCAAATAACTTTGGTCTAAAATAATCTTTGTAGAAGTATTTGCAGGAATGCTAATTTCTTTCTTTTCTGATGGAAAACCTGTTGGTATTGTTATTCTACCATCAAAAAACACCACTTTATTAAGGCGTTCGTCTTTCATTTCCATTTGTGGAATAACTGATGGCACGAGCATCCAACCGCTCATTGTTCCGAATGCTCCTAAAATATTTTTCGGAACACCCAAGTCGATTTGTTTTGCTTTCTGCCAGCCGCTGTCCTCAAATATTTCGCTTTGCCAATTTTTTATTTGGTTATTAAAATTCCGAATTTCACCAGCTCCAGCAACATAATAAGCTCGAACGTTAAATTGAATAGGGGCGAAACTATTATCTTTTTCGCATAGCCATGAGTTATTGGTATTTATGGTTGATTCGGCCGAAGTTGCTCCCTGTAAAATTAAGCCAGTTCTATAAGTAATCTGTGCTTCTGGCCTGAACTCGCCTTCATTCCAAACTTGAGCAGCTACGATATTTTTTCCTGCTTTTAAATACGGAGCAATATCAACTGTTTCATAATTCCAGTGTGTCAAATCGCCTCTTGCTGGCCCTAAAGAAACAAATTTCTCGTTGACAAAAAGTTTATACCGATTGTCGGCCGAAACGTGTATTACAAATTTATTAGGCTTAGTGGCTAAATTAATAGATTTTCTAAATAAATATACGCCATAACCATCGTTTGTTGCACTTGGTACAGTAATCCAGTAGGCGTGCCATCTTTTGTTAATTACGTCTGTTTCACTTGCAGAACTGCCAAACTGAGCCTTTGCAAAAATTGATGTTAGCATGAACATCAATAAGGCGATTATATTTATTTTTTTCATGTTTATTAAGGTTGAATAATTGTTTTATAAAGTAACATATATTTTACAATGTTTTATTCCAAAATAATATGAAAAAAACGTCATTACTCTACTGTACTCTACTGATTGAAATTCTCTTTTATATTACTCGCAGTTAAAGTAATAATGTTTTGAAGATGGCTCTTAGTTAAAATACGATTTGTTTTGAGCAGATTTAAGTTTTTCGCTAAAAAAATATAAGATTCAAACTGCTCAATGATTGGTATTTTCACGAGCAATAAACTGATGGACGTAGAAACGAGAATAATACTTCAAGAGTAATTTAAGATCTGTGTTTTTTCTATGACAGTCAATGTTTTGATTGATTTCTCTTTCTGATAAATGCAAAGAACAACCAATGAGGTTATTCCAATATTTGGAAAGAAATGGTTTGCAAAAACACAGCTCGCTAATTATACAAGTATTGTTTCTAATTGCAGGTATTAATAATGTTGGATTGGGCAAAAATCATTAGAATAGTTATATTTATTACGACGTTATTACTTCTTAATCCTGACAACGCTTGTGTATTGTCCTTTGATAAATATTTCATTGCCATCAACCACAAGTTTTACGGTTTTGTTAGCAGGGTTATGCCCCCAGTAAGCTGTGTAAAGAACGTCTTTACTGTTATCGTCTCGTTTTTTCATTACCAACGGAAACCCTCTAATGTATGCTTCAGTTGGTAGTTTATTATCGCCCGTTACGGTTCGGCCATCTGGCAAAATTACCTCAGGGTATTCGAGGGGCGTATCTGCTTCGAGAATATCTTTGTTCATACTCATTGCCCACACGCCAGCCATTAGCCAATCAATATTTTTTTGCGATTGAAAAGGATAACTCGTAAGCTTTTCTCCAAAGCGATTTTCTTTAAATTTATCACCTTCAAGTTCCATCGCTTTGCTTCCCCATAAATCAGGATTATCAATTTTTGTATTTGGGTCACTCCACAAATCTAAGCCGTCGAGCCACATACTCCATACACCCCAACTTTGCATCAAATCAGGTGGAACGATGGGTTTTACTTTAATTCTGAAAACTTCACCACTTGACGTTTTGTGCATTTGCTCGCCTAATTCCCAATCGAAAGTCTCTATTTCATGCCAAATATTGGCCAGTGCTTTTTTAGAAGGCTCGATTTTTTTAGAAATAAGTCCTTCGGTCATTAAATGATAAATTGTACCAACATTGCGTAGGTCATTGCAATAATTACCGACTTGAGAAATCGTTACAGCATCTCGTACATTTCCCCAAAGATTTCTTGTTCCCATCATCGGAAATGCTTGGTTATAGGCTTCAAAACCACTGCCTTGCCATTTTAAAACTTTGGTCATGCCTTGTGCGTCTCGTTCTCCTTCAAATTTTGCTCGACTCATGCCAAGTGGATTTAAACTCCAAATAGCAAATTCGCCTTCAGCTTTTTGTGTTTTTAATTCTTGTAGAGCAAATCCAATTTTACGCAAACTTTTACTGCCATTCCAAACGCCAATTGGCTCAAAATTTAAACTTAAATAACCAGTTTTGATGTTTGGCCCAACAACTTCAGAGAAATTTTTCTTCAAAACATTCGCATCAACAGCATCGAGCCACTTATTTACAACTTCTTCCGTAACAGAGTATGCTTTCGGGCAACCAGCGTTGTAGAGCCAACCGTCGTAATCCATCCAAGATTTTTGTGTAATATTTTTGGCATTATGTACAAAACTCACACCTCTTTTTGTGGCTTTTTCACCGCTAAAATCGCTTGTTGAAGCATACGAAAATTTAACTATTTTGCCTTTAGGAAGCGTAAATTCTGGAAAAGAATCATAGAAATCTGGTAGAATACTTTCGCTAACTTGTTTTCCTGGATTCCAGAAATAAACAGCTTTGTCAACCGTATCAGTAACCATTCTTTTCCCTGGAATCGTAATGTATTGTTGAATCCAATTATGAGCGTTCCAATATTTACCTTTTTCGGTATAAACTTCAATAACGCTCAAATCAAAACCAGCCATTGATGACACATCTACCTCTCTTAATGCAGCAGTATTGGACTTTTCTCCAAGCCCGATATAATACCCTTTTTCGTATTGATTATTGCTATTAAACGATTTGTCCCATTGTTCTTCACTCAGTTTTCCATTATCTAATTTTAGTTTTGAAAGAATTTCTTTCACCGAACCATCGGCTTTTAAATAACTGAATCCCTCACTTATTTTAGGATAACCCGAAAATTTCAAATCGATATTTTCGCCTCTTCTGACGGTTGACAATGGCTTTTCTTGGGAAATTATTGCTGTATTTGTTTGTGGCAAAACCGAAGGTTTAGGAGCGGAAGTTACTTCAATGGCTTTCTGACCACACAGAATAAACATAGAACCATCGGAAGATTTTTGTTGAATACAGCCGTTTGGAACTACAAAACTCTTTGGATTTTCTAAGCCATTATTGTTGGTGTTTTCTGTAAAATATTGATAATATCTTTTATAGTCACTTTCAACGTCGTTGCGGGTGAGCATATTTGCCCCACGGACGACAAAATTTTGCATATCGCCTTGAATGACAAATATTTTATTGCCATCAATCCAAGCCCTGAGCGGTTGGTTTGTTGGAATCCATCGACCAATAATCTGACCGTGTTTTGGTCGTAAAACTATTTTTCGGAATTGAGCAGCACCATCCAAAAAAATTAAACAAAGGACAAACACTACAAATATTTTTCTCATGTAATATGAAGTTTAAGGCTCTAATTTAGCTTGTTTTAATTAAAAAATGACTTTATAAAACAACAGCTTTCTTGAAACATTATTTTGATAAAATTGAAAATTGACTTTGAAAACCCGATGTGAAGTATATTTATTCATTTTTGAGTATCTTTGAAGTCCCATTTAACTATTCAACCAAAATGAAAAAAATCTTCTTATTTGTATTTCTATTCGTCGAAATTAACAAAATAAATGCCCAAAGAATCACAATTCCGATTGAAACAAGCCAAAATGCCTTAGTGCTTCAAACGGATAAAGATAACCGTTTAGGAACAATTCATTTTGGAAAAAAATTGAGCCAAACATCCGAATATTCAGCCATTGGAAAAGCCTATAAATATGACGATAACAATGCGGGAATTTATAATTCAATTTATACACCAAGTGGTTCTTGGAATTTGGTTGAACCTGCATTTGAAGTACTGCATACCGATGGAAATACTTCTTCTGAATTGAAATATATAAGTCACCAAACGCAGAAAATTGATGAAAATGTAACTCAAACAAGCATTTTATTGAAAGATCCACTTTATCCTGTTGAAGTTACTTTGTATTTTAAAACTTACGCCAAAGAAAATGTTATGGAGCAATGGAGCGTAATAAAAAACCAAGAAAAAGGAAATCTGATTTTGAAAAAATATGCTTCTGCAAATCTTTATTTTATTGCAAAAGACTATTATTTGCATCATTATCATGGTGGATGGGCCAAAGAAATGAAGCCCGAAGACACTAAATTGACGGCAGGAATCAAGACACTTGACTCGAAACTTGGCACACGAGCCAATTTGTTTCAACCACCAACTTTTATGTTGTCATTCGACCGCCAAGCAACCGAAGATGATGGAAAAGTGCTACTCGGAACTTTGGCTTGGTCAGGCAACTTCAAAATTGATTTTGAGAAGGATTCTTATCAAAACCTTCGCTTAATTGCGGGAATCAATCCGTTTGCTTCTGAATATATTTTAGCTACCAACGAGGAGTTTAAAACACCGTCTTTTATTCAAACGTATTCTGAAAATGGTAAAGGTGAGGCGAGCCGAAATATGCACAATTGGGCAAGAAAATACCGAATATTAGATGGAGAAGGCACACGTTTGACACTTTTAAATAATTGGGAAGCGACGTATTTTGATTTTGACGAAAACAAATTGACGAGTCTTTTTAAAGGTGCAAAAGAATTGGGCGTTGATATGTTTTTGTTGGATGATGGTTGGTTTGCCAACAAATATCCTCGAAATGGTGATGTTGCTGGTTTAGGAGATTGGCAAGAAAACAAGAAAAAATTGCCCAATGGAATCGGTTATTTAGTGAAGGAAGCAACCAAAGCAGGCGTAAAATTTGGTATTTGGGTTGAGCCAGAAATGGTCAATCCGAAATCAGAATTGTACGAAAAACACCTTGATTGGGTTATTCGTGAACCAAATCGCCCCGAAACATATTTCAGAAATCAATTACCTTTAGATTTATCAAATCCTGAAGTTCAAGATTTTGTTTATGGTGTTTTGGATAATTTATTTACCAAAAATCCTGAAATCGCTTTTATCAAATGGGATTGTAACGCTGTCACTTATAATGCACATTCGATGTATTTGGAACGAACAAAAAAGCCACAAACGCAACTGTATGTTGATTATGTGAAAGGATTGTACAAAGTTTTGGAGCGAATTCGTGCCAAATATCCAAAAGTACCGATGATGCTTTGTTCGGGCGGAGGCGGTCGAGTAGATTATGAAGCTTTGAAATATTTTACAGAATTTTGGGTTTCAGACAATACTGACCCGCTCGAAAGAATTTTCATGCAATGGGAATATTCATACTATTATCCTGCCATCGCTCAATGTAATCATATTACTGACTGGAGCAATGTCGGTATAAAATTTCGTACTGACGTAGCCATGATGGGGAAAATGGGTTACGACATTGTTGTAGGAAAATTAGATGAAAAAGAACTAGCTTTTAGTCAAAATGCCCTGAAAAACTACGCAAACCTGAAAGGAACAATCTGGCACGGAGATATGTATCGTTTGGTAAATCCTTTTGAAAATCAAATGGCTTCAGCACAATATGTTAATGCTCAAAAAGACCAAGCGGTGATGTTTAATTATTTAACAGACAATCGTTATGACTTAAATTCATTACTTGGTCCAATTCAATTGAAAGGTTTAGATGCAACGAAAAAATATAAGTTGAAAGAAATCAATGTTTATCCAGGAACAAAAGGTGCTTTCAACGAAGAAGTTGCTTATTCTGGCGAATATTTAATGACGATTGGTGTGAATCCACATGTTTCAAATAATCGCAAAAGTGTAGTGATAGAAATCAACGAAGTAAAGTAGAAAACAGAACTTTAATCGAATTATAACGTTTTTCTTAAAAATTTGGTTATATTTTTGTTGTTCTAAGAATAAAATATTCAGCATGAAAAAATACCTTCTTGTAAGTTTAATTTCTATTTCAAATTTCGTTTATGCACAAACGATTTTGGAAGACCAATTTCATTTTAATTTTTTGGCATTAAATCCAGCTTTTGCAGGAGCAAGAGAAACATTTTCGATGAATGCCATGCTTGGAAATCAGTTTAATGGAACGCTTAAACCGCAGCAAATTTACCAGCTTTTTTCTACGGACGGAGCAATTCAACAAGGAAATGGCGGGTTAGCACTTCAAGCATACAATAGTAATATTACGGGTTTCAATAATTCGGGTGTGAAAGTGGCTTATGCTTATCGTAAAAAATTTGGTGATTTATTTTCGGTCGGTCTCGGAGCCGACGCAGGATTTATTTATCAACCAACCATTCTTGCAGGTTTGGGCGTTAAACAAATGTATCCTTATGCAGGTTTGGGGGGGCTTATTAACGCCGAAAGATTTTATTTAAGTTTATCAAAACCAGTTCTTTTTATTAGCGATGAAGGGCTTTTCAATAGTAAAAAGCCTTTTTATACCATGTTTGGGGTTTCGCTTGGCGACTACGATGGCACCATGTTAAACGTAAGTACTTTATTAGAAACCAATAAATCGACTGGCAGTAATTTTTCGGTGAATGCAAAGGCTTGGTTTGGCCTTAAATTTGGCTTGGGAGTTTCGTTTCGTTCGCAGGAAATCAATGGAGCAAGAACCAACAAAATTATTCCAATGGCTGAAGTTCAATTATCAGATGCGATTCGTTTGGGAGCTTCTTATGATGCAAAACCACCAACGTATCGAACGGCTAATTCGCAGAGTAACTATCAACAAAATGGCATTTTGCAGATATATTTTCGCTATGAAGGGCGAGGCGACGAACGCAGTACTAACCGCTTAAAATACTACTAAAAAGTAGGTTAAACCATTAATAAGTAATAATAACTAGGATGTGTAAAGTAAAAATTGAACAATTCTAATTATTAATTTACTATTAACAATTTTACACTAATTTATCTATTTGAATTTTGCAAAAAAAATGTTACTTTATAGAATACGTACTGTAACTTTGCAAGGATTATAAAGTTTATTCATTTTCGACATTTACCATAGTTCAATGGACCAATTTTCATACATAGCCAATGCCGACGTTGTTGCATTGGACGCACTTTATCAACAGTACAAGGAAAATCCAACATCAGTTGACGAAAGCTGGCAGAATTTTTTCAAAGGTTTTGAATTCAACCAAACTTTTAATGGCTCTTCAAATGGTGCTAACACAACGGCAAAACCAGCGGCGGGTGTTCCATTAAGTGCCGAACATACTCGTAAAGAAATGGAGGTAGTTCACTTGATACGTGGTTATCGCTCACGTGGACATTTACTTTCAAAAACAAATCCAATCGGTGGTAGAAAAGACCGCCAACCAATGCTCGAATTATCAGATTTTAACCTTTCTGAAGCAGATTTAGAGACCGTTTTTGAGGCAGGAATTGAGTTATTTGGTGAAGCCGCAACGCTTCGTAAAATTGTGGATGCTCTCAAAAAAGTATATCTTGGCAAAATCGGTTTTGAATATCTTTATATCAGAGACCGTAAAGCAAAAAACTGGTTACGCAAGAAAATTGAAAATGAATACCTATATTTTGACCCTTCACGCGAACAAAAGTTACGTATTTTCGAGAAATTAAACGAAGCGGTAAATTTTGAAAATTTCATCCATACAAAGTTTTTAGGTAAAAAACGTTTCTCTCTCGAAGGTGGAGAATCAACCATTCCTGCACTAGATATTGCAATCAATCGTGGTGCAGAATTGGGTGTTGAGGAAGTTGTAATCGGAATGGCTCATCGTGGGCGTTTGAATGTTTTAACAAACATCATGCAAAAGCCTTATGAGCAAGTTTTTAACGAATTTGAAGAAAACGTACAGTTAGAATCATACAGCGATGGCGACGTGAAATATCACATGGGATATTCGAGCCAAGTAGAAACACCAGCAGGTAAAAGAGTAAGTTTGAAACTAATGGCTAACCCTTCGCACTTAGAAGCGGTAAATCCAGTAGTTGTTGGTTATGCTCGTGCAAGAGCCGATGCTCACTTCGAGAAAGCTGCTATCAAACCAAACGACCGTGATGATATTTATGACAAAGTTTTGCCAATTTTGATTCATGGTGATGCGGCTGTTGCTGGACAAGGAATTGTATATGAAGTAACTCAAATGTCAAACCTTCCTGCGTATTACACAGGCGGAACTTTGCATTTTGTGATAAACAACCAAGTTGGATTTACTACTGACTTTGATGATGCTCGTTCGTCAATTTACTGTTCTGACATTGCAAAAATTATTGATGCACCAATTTTTCACGTCAATGGCGATGACCCAGAAGCGGTAGTTTATGCGATGAAATTGGCGACTGAGTTTCGTCAAGAATTTAATCGTGATGTATTTGTTGACATGGTTTGCTATCGTAAATATGGTCATAACGAATCAGACGAGCCTCGCATGACTCAGCCTACAATGTATAAAACCATTGATGCACACGCTAATCCACGTGAGATTTATTTAAAAGAATTAATGACTCGTGGAGAAGCTGATACGAAATTTGCTGAAGAAATGAAAAAGGGTTTTGAAGGCGAATTGCAAGATTTATTAGCGAAAGTAAAACAAAAACAGCTTCCTTACCAAAAACCGAAATTAGAAGAGGCTTGGGCTAAACTTCGTCGTTCAGTTCCTGAAGATTTTGAAAAATCACCAGCCACAGGTATTTCCCAAGACGTGATTGATAAAGTTGGAAAAGCTTTATCGAATGTGCCAGAAGGATTCAAACCAATCAAGCAAATCGAAAAGATTTTGGAAGAAAGAAAAGCGATTTTTGCTAAAGATAAACCGTTCAATTGGTCGGTCGGCGAATTAATGGCTTATGGCTCTATTCTTAATGAAGGGAAATTTGTTCGTTTTACTGGTCAAGACGTACAGCGTGGAACATTTACGCACCGTCATGCAGTATTACACGATTCAGAAACGAATCAAAACTATAATAATCTAGCTCATTTGGGTGAAGGTCAAGGCAAATTTGAAATCTATAATTCACTCCTTTCTGAGTATGGCGTTATGGGCTTCGAGTATGGTTATGCTATGGCAAATCCTGATGCTTTAGTTATTTGGGAAGCTCAATTTGGTGATTTCGTTAATGGAGCCCAAACAATGATTGACCAATTCATTTCAGCAACCGAATCAAAGTGGAATACAATGAATGGTTTGGTTCTTTTGTTGCCACATGGTTATGAAGGTCAAGGCCCAGAGCATTCAAATGCTCGTCCAGAACGATTCTTGCAATTGGCTGCTGAGTATAATATGTACGTATGTGTTTGTACAACTCCTGCCAATATTTTCCACATGATGCGTCGTCAATTGGCATTACCTTTCCGTAAGCCATGTATTCATATGTCGCCAAAATCAATGTTACGTCATCCTTTAGCTGTTTCACCAATGAGTGATTTTGCAGAAGGAACGCATTTTCAAGAAGTGATTGGTGATAAACAAGCTGACCCCAAGAAAGTAAAACGTGTATTACTTTGCAGTGGAAAAGTATATTATGATTTACTTGACAAACAGCAAAAAGAAAATCGTACTGATACTGCTATTGTGCGAGTGGAGCAATTGCATCCATTCCCTAAAACACAAGTAGAAGCAGAATTAGCGAAATATAAAGGAGCGGCCAACCGTAAACCAGAAGTTATATGGGTACAAGAAGAGCCAGAAAACATGGGTTGTTGGTCATTTGTATTGCGTGAATTCCCAGAAATTGGTTTAGGAAATGTAGTTGCTCGTAAAGCAAGTGCTTCTCCAGCAACTGGTTTTACAAAAGTACATGCCAAAGAACAAGCCGATATTGTAGAAAGAGCTTATGCTGCAAAGTAATATTGTTAAATAGAACTAGGTTTATCTTAGTTTCATAGATATAAAAAAGAAGAAAAACAGTAGTAGAAAAATAGAATCATCATGGCAATAGAAATGAAAGTCCCTTCGGTGGGCGAATCAGTAAGCGAAGTAACCATCGCTTCATGGACAAAAAAAGACGGTGATTTAGTTAAAATGGATGAGGTTATCTGTGAATTAGAATCAGATAAAGCCACTTTTGAGCTACCCGCCGAAGCCGACGGAATTTTAAGAATTGTAGCCCCTGAAGGTACTACACTACCCATTGGAGCATTGATATGCAAAATAGAAGCTGCGGGAGCTGTTTCAACTCCAGCCGCTGCACCAGCCGTAGTAGCAGCTCCAACTGAGCCTGTGGTAACTCCTGCCGCAAAAATTATTGATGTAGTTGTGCCAGCAGTAGGCGAATCTATTTCTGAAGTAACAATTGCCGCTTGGAGTAAAAAAGAAGGAGATAACGTGAAAATGGACGAAGTTATCTGTGAATTAGAATCAGATAAAGCTACTTTTGAATTGCCTTCACCTGAAAATGGTGTTTTGACAATTGTTGCTCAAGCAGGACAAGTTGTATCAATTGGTGGAATCGTTGCTAGAATTGCTGTTGGAGCATCAGCGGCTGTTAGCCAGCCACAAGCATCGCCAGTTCAGCCAGCAAATACTACACCAGTAGCTTCTGACTCAAGTTACGCTGCGGGTCATCCATCGCCAGTTGCTGCGAAAGTTTTAGCCGAAAAAGGTATCGATGCAGCATCTGTTCAAGGAACAGGCATTGGTGGTCGTATTACAAAAGATGATGCAATTAAAGCTGAAAAACCAGCGGCAGCACCTCAGCCAGTAAGTAAGCCAGTTGCAGTTCCACAAGTTGTAGCTCCGCAAGAAGGTAGAGTTTCTCGTCGTGAAAAAATGTCTTCATTGCGTAAAACTATTGCAAAACGTTTGGTTGCAGTTAAACAAGAAACTGCAATGTTGACGACTTTCAACGAAGTTGACATGAAGCCAATCATGGATTTGCGAGCAAAATATAAAGATAAATTTAAAGAAGTTCATGGCGTTGGCTTAGGCTTCATGTCGTTTTTTACGAAAGCTTGTGCCATAGCTTTACAAGATTTTCCAGTAGTAAATGCTTACATCGATGGCGATGAAGTTGTTTACAATGATTATTCTGATATTGCCATTGCAGTTTCTGCTCCACGTGGTTTGGTTGTGCCAGTTATTCGTAGTGCAGAGAAAATGAATTTTGCTCAAATCGAAGCTGAAGTAGTGCGTTTGGCAGGAAAAGCAAGAGAAAATAAATTGACAATTGAAGAAATGACGGGTGGAACTTTCACCATCACAAATGGCGGAATTTTTGGTTCTATGCTTTCTACACCAATTATCAATGCACCTCAATCAGCTATATTAGGTATGCACAATATTGTAGAGCGAGCAGTCGTAATTAATGGAGAAATAGTTGTTCGTCCGATTATGTATGTGGCACTTAGTTATGACCACCGCACCATCGATGGAAAAGATTCTGTTAGTTTCTTGGTAAGAGTAAAGCAACTCTTAGAAGACCCAACCCGAATGTTGTTGGGTGTTTAAGAAAATCAGTTTAAAATATGACTAAATGGGAATACCAAACAATCAAAATTCCTGCTTACGAGTCTGATTTGTTTTCTTCAACAAAATTCAGAATGACAGAATTAGATGACATCTTGAAAGATTATGGCAATGATGGTTGGGAACTGGCTAGTCAATCTTTTACAGGTGATATCCGTTGGGGAACTGGCGATATGGTTTTGATTTTCAAAAGGCCTAAAGAATAAATTTGGTAAAAATAAAATCATCTCAGTCAATGAGATAAGCAAATAAAATGCAATACGACGTAGTAGTTATCGGCTCAGGCCCTGGAGGATATGTGGCGGCGATTCGCTCGGCACAATTAGGCAAAAAAGTTGCCATTATCGAAAAATACAAAGTTTTGGGCGGTACTTGTCTCAATGTTGGTTGTATTCCGTCAAAAGCTTTGCTAGATTCTTCAGAGCATTTTTATAATGCTGCTCATCATTTTGCCGAGCATGGTATCGAGATTGCCGCTCCAGTAGCAAATCTTTCTACGATGATTGGTCGTAAAAATGGTGTAGTTGAGAAAATGAACGCAGGTATCAATTTCTTGATGAAAAAAAATAAAATTACAGTTTTTAATGGTTTAGGCTCGTTTGTAGATAAAAATACCATTAAAATTGTAAAAAATGATGGTTCAGAAGAAAGCATCACTACTCAGCAAGTGATTATTGCAACTGGTTCAAAACCAACCATTTTGCCTTTTATGAATTATGATAAAAAGCGAATCATCACGAGTACAGAAGCATTGAATTTGCCTGAAATACCAAAGCATTTAATAGTTATTGGTGCGGGCGTAATTGGTGCGGAATTAGGTTCAGTTTATGCTCGTTTAGGAGCTAAAGTTACTTTTGTAGAGTTTGCCGATTCAATGATTCCAACAATGGATAAGACAATGGGCAAAGAATTGCAAAAATCAGTTAAGAAACTCGGAACAGATTTCTTTTTCAATACGAAAGTAACGAAAATTGAAAATTCAGGCGAAGAAGTAACTGTGTTTGCTGATGGTGCTGACGGAAAACCAGTTGAAATAAAAGGAGATTATTGCTTGGTTTGTATCGGTCGTCGTGCTTATGTTGATGGCTTAAACTTAGAAGCAGTTGGTGTAGCAACCGACCGTGGCAAAGTAGTTGTTGACGAACATACATTAGAAACAAACGTTAAAGGAATTTATGCAATCGGCGATGTGGTTCGTGGAGCAATGCTCGCCCACAAAGCTGAAGAAGAAGGTGTTTTTGTGGCAGAAGTAATGGCTGGACAAAAACCACATATCAATTATAATTTGATTCCTGGTGTAGTTTATACATGGCCAGAAGTGGCCTCAGTAGGAGCAACAGAAGAAGAGTTAAAAACAAAAGGTGTTGCGTATAAAGCTGGAAGTTTTCCATTCAAAGCTCTTGGCCGTGCAACCGCAAGTGGCGATACCGATGGTTTAGTGAAAGTTTTGGCTGATAAAACTACGGATGAGATTTTGGGAGTTCATATCATTGGAGCGAGAGCTGCCGATATGATTGCTGAAGCCGTAACGGCAATGGAATTTAGAGCAAGTGCCGAAGATATTGCTCGTATTTCACACGCTCACCCAACTTACATGGAAGCGTTGAAAGAAGCGGCTTTGGCAGCAACTGATAATCGTGCGATTCATTCGTAAGAATTTTAAAGAAAATCTACTAGAAAGCCTTCCATTGATTTGGGAGGCTTTTATATTTTAGGCTAATTCCATTTCTCAAACTCAATTTTATTAAATTTGCGACTTCATAACTACTCAAGAATGCAAAAAATCCTAGAAAATCTGCCAATCAAATGGCATCATTTGCTTTTTTATACTTTATTAGTTGCTATTATTCCGCATACAGGTTTTTGGTTTGACCTCAATAATGATTGGCCTCGTTGGTCAACTTATGCTTTTGAACATGGTTTGAGTCAAATTTATAATTCTGATACGAATTATATGCCTTTTTACTTACACGGACTTTATTGGTTTGGCAAATTGCAAGGAAGCAAAGAATTGATTTATGCAAATAGCTATCAACTTAAGTATTTTTTCCTGTTATTTGATTTTGCTGGAGCGATTGCCATTGCATTTTCACTCAAAAAATACTACACAAGGCAATTTGCAGAGTATATGTTACTTTTCAATATTGGCTATTTGTATTGTACAGTTATTTGGGGGCAACTTGATAGCGTGCCAACATCCATCGTAATTTTGGCAATTATTTGTCTTTTTGAACGTAAACTGCTTTGGGCAGCATTTTTCTGTACATTATCCATTTATGCCAAACTACAAGCAATCGTTTTTTTGCCGTTTTTTGGAATTTTGCTGATTTATCAATTAAGTTTAAAATTTGATAAATGGCTGATAATAAAGATGTTATTGGTCTCATTGATAACTCAATTTGTACTTTTAAGTCCATTTATTTTTGGCGGAACATTTTTTAATTTTTTGAAAGTTGTACGAGAATCTGTCGGCTTCTTTCCTCGTGTCTCAGTCAATGCTTATAATATTTGGTATTTATTGTTGAAATCTGACCCATCAACTATCAATGATACCATACATTTTTTTGGTCTTACTTATAAAAAATGGGGCTTTATATTATTTTTTAGTTTATCAATTATAGCCTTTATTCCTTTGATTATCAATACATTAAAAAGAATTTTAAATAAAAAAGAGCTTGATAAAGATTATTACACATTGATTTGGCTTACCACAGGCACGATTGCAATTTTATTCTTTTTCGTAAATACTCAAATGCACGAACGGTATTCGTATCCTGCTATTGCTCTTTATTTTGCTTATGCGTTGCTCACAAATCGTTACTCAATTTTTGCACTAACATCGGTTGCCCACTTAATGAATGTTGATGGCATGAATAAAACTTTTGGTTTAAATCCGTTTAAACCAGAATATACAGCTCTAATATTTGCTATTATTTTGGTGCTTTCATTGATTAGAATTTATGAAAAATTTTCATTTAAAATTAAATAATTTGTATGTACAGTTTAAGTTAAATAAATTATATGTATAATAAAGATTATTAAAATAGTTATTTCAGAATAAATTGAAAATTTTATAATTGTGTTTTAAATGAAAAAACTTTAAGATGTTGATAATCAAAAGATTGCTTCTTTTTTGTTTAAGTATAAATTTGTTCTTATTATCTTGTTCACCTAAGATGACGCTAGAAAAATACACAAAAAAACAAATTATTTTTGGGAGTGGGGGAGGTTTTACTAATTTAGTAAACGAGTATCATTTATTAGAAAATGGCCAACTTTTTCATAAGAAAAGTACTGATTCGGTATTTGGGGAGCTAAAAAAACAGAAAAAAGATTCAGTAAAGCTACTTTTTGATAAAACTAAAGTCTTATTTGACGAAGTAAAAGATTTTCAAGAACCTGGGAATACTTATTATTTTATAAAATGGGAGAATGAGACTTCTCAGAGTAAAATAATTTGGGGAGCATCCAAAGAAAATACACCAATAGCCGCCAAAGAATTATACAAAGAATTAATGAATTTAGTAAATTTGAAGTAATAAACATTGAGTGAAAAATTGATATAATTGCCATTAAACGACCTAAAAACGCCATAAACAAATGAAATTAACCTTTATCTTCATTCTTCCTTTTTTTGCTGTAACTGTTGCTTTTTCCCAGAAAGGGTTTGATAAAAAACACAAATCTTTGGCAACCAAGAATGATGTTCCACAAGGGACATTTATTGAGGTTGTTCCTCAAAAAAGTGATAAAAGTATTCGTCAATCAGGCTTGTCGAGTCTTTCCACAAAATTTATCAGTAAACTTAAAGTAACACATGATACCGAAAATGGTGGCGTATTGATGATTGAAAATCTTTCAAAGAATCCTGCCCAAAGTGCAAGAAAAGGAATGCAAATGATGGCGATTGATTTTTTGGGTGATGTAAAAACTGCCTTGAAAATAGAAGACCCCAATCAGGAGCTTGAGATGATAAATATGGAATCCGACGAACTCGGAATGACGCATATTCAACTACAACAAAAGTATAAAAATTTACCTGTTTATGGAGGAGAAATTTGGCTACATACGAAAGGTGAAAAGATTGATGTTTTGAATGGCCGTAACTTTCCAACGCCAAAACTTGCTTCTGTAACACCAATTCTTTCGGAAGATAAAGCCATTGGTTTTGCAATGACTGATGTAGCTAAAAAATCAATTGTGCAACAAGCTGGCGTTGCAGGTAAATTATTAGGCAAGCAACAAAATACAAGTGAATTGATTATTTATCATAAAGATGGCAAATTTGATGAAGAAAGATTGGCTTATAACCTGACGATTCGTCCAAATTTGTTAGAACGTTGGACTTATTTTGTTGATGCAAATACTGGTGAAGTATTGAAAAAATTTAATAATACTTGTTCGCTCGATGGTCCTTTTACAGCAACAGCTAAAGATTTGAACGGTATTTCGCAAAAACTTAATATTCAACAAGTTGGAGGTACTTATTATTTGTTGGATACTCAGCGACCGATGTTTAACAAAACCAGTTCAAAATTGCCAAACGACCCAGTTGGTGGAATTTGGACGATTGATGCTCTTAATTCTACTTCAGATAACATGAAATATAACCAAATAACGTCAACTACAGGAAATGGTTGGTCGGCTTCGGCGGTATCGGCTCATGTAAATGCAGGTTTATGCTATGATTATTACCGCACGAAATTTGGCAGAAATTCATTAGATGGAAAAGGAAGTAGCGTGATTTCGGTTATCAATATTGCAGATGATGATGGGTTAGGAATGGATAATGCTTACTGGAATGGCGAATTTATGGGTTACGGCAACGGGCGGGACGCTTTTAAGCCATTAGCAGGAGCGTTGGATGTTGGAGGTCATGAAATGACGCATGGCGTAGTTGAAGCAACGGCTCGTTTGGAATATCAAAACCAATCTGGAGCATTGAATGAATCGTTTGCTGATATTTTTGGAGCAATGATTGACCGTGACGATTGGACGTTAGGAGAGGATGTTATTAAAGGAAAAGCATTTCCTTCGGGAGCTTTACGTAGTTTATCGAATCCTAATCAAGGTGGAAAAAATGACCCAGGTTATCAACCGAAAACAATGTCGCAATATGCTTATTTAGCTAATACTGAAGACGAAGATAATGGAGGTGTGCATGTCAATAGTGGTATTCCGAATTATGCTTTTTACCTATTTGCAGTGGATGGAAATGTAGGGAAGGATAAAGCTGAGCAGGTTTATTATCGTGCCTTAACCAAATATTTGACTCGTACATCAAAATTTGTGGATGCTCGTATCGCAGTTATCAGAGCCGCCGCTGATTTGTATGGAGATGCTTCTTCTGTTGTGGCGGCTGCCAAAAAAGCTTTCGATAATGTTGGAATTACCGACCCGAACGGAAGTACCACAACTCCGCCACCACCAACACCTACTCAGCAAACAATTCCTGTTAATAATGGCGGTGATTTTATCTTAGTTTTTGAACCATCAACTGGAAAACTTTATACAGGAAAAGCAACTGATACAAATTTTAAAGTAATTTCATCGAGTGGTTGTTTGAGTAAACCGAGTGTTACGGATGATGGTTTATTTGCTTATTTTGTAGGAAAAGATAAAGTAATTCGTAAAATAGGATTGACTGGTGCATACACCGAAACCAAAGTTTCTTCGGATGCAATTTGGGGAAATGTTGCAGTGTCGAAAGATGGAAAAAGGTTAGCGGCACTGACCGATGCGGGCGATAAATTTATGTATGTTTTTAACCTTGAAGATGGAAAAGGCTATAAATTACCTCTATATAACCCCACCTATTCATCTGGTGTAAGTACTGGAGAAGTACAATATGCCGATTCATTTGAGTGGGATTATTCGGGCGAAGTGGTTATTTATGATGCTTTTAATAGCATAAAAAGTGTATCAGGCGAAATTGAATTTTGGGATGTTGGAATGATAAAAGCTTGGGATTTAACCAAAAAAACTGTCGGAAGCGGTAAAATTGAAAAACTTTTTACTGATTTAGAAGAAGGAGAAAGTATTGGAAATCCTTCTTTCTCGAAAAATACACAAAACATTATTGCCTTCGATTATTTTACTGAAGACGAACCTGATACTTATTATCAAATTGGTGTTGATATTGAAAATAATGATATTGATGCAATTAACACAAACAACGATGTTGGTTATCCTGGGTATTCTCGTTTGGACGATAAATTGCTTTTTAATACGCTCAACGGCAAACATCAAAACGTCAATATCATTAATTTAGATAAAAATAAAATTTCACCATCGGGTTCTGCAACAGAGTTATTTACAGATGCTTCGTGGGCAGTTTGGTATTCGCAAGGAGTAAGAGCATTACCAACAAAATCTGACCAAACGATTACTTTCGGAACAATTTCGGATAAAAATATTGGCGAAAGCTTTACAATTTCGGCTACTTCAAGTTCAAAATTGGCTGTTCAGTTTGTAGTTGATGGTGGCGATATTGCATTAAATGGAAATAGAGTTACAGTCGGCACAACTGCTGGAAAAGCAAAAATTAAAGCTTTTCAAATTGGTAATTCTCAGTTCAATTCAATTAGTTTATCGCAATCATTTTGTGTCATTCCTGCAACACCTAAAATTACTTCAAGCGGGGGAAATTTGGTTGTTTCTGGGGGCAAAAACTTTCAATGGTACTTAGGCGGAAATCCAATTGGTGGACAAACGACCGCAACTTCACTAAAGCCTGATCAAAATGGCGTTTATACAGTAAAAGCCGTTACTGATGATGGCTGTGTAAGTGCTGCTTCAAATGGTATTGAAAATAAAATTCCTGTGTTAGGAACTGAACTTGACGAGAATATCAAAGTTGTTATTTATCCAAATCCGACCGCAGATGAACTCCGAATCGACTTGCCAGCAGGTATTATGTTTAAGGAAGCTAATTTTTATTCAACTTCTGGTAGTAATGTGATAAATTATGACAAACTTTCGGGTAGCAATACATTAAATATCAGTCAATTACCTAAAGGCTTATATTCAATAAAAATTCAAACATCGCATGGGAGTGCCGTAAAAAAAATCGTTCGGGAGTAATTTTTTGACATAACTTTTTAATATTGTAAACCCTATCAATCATAATTGATGGGGTTTATTCATCATAAATATTGATAAATAAAATGGACAGTAATGAAATTGATAAGATACTCAATCGTGAAAAAGAACACTTGAGTAAACTTCAGAAAATTGTGGATGATACCATCAGGGAAGAGCAGCTGATTGTTAATAATTTACTCAATCCACCGAAAGAGGTATTGTCTCGTGGTCAAGAAATTTCAGATAAAGTTGCTCTTTTTGGAGGAAGTTGGAAGTTTATTATATTATTTGCTGTGATACTAACGGTCTGGATAATTATCAACGCAACATTGCCAGAAAAAGACAGGTTTGACCCGTATCCATTTATTTTGATGAACTTGATTCTATCGACAATTGCCGCTTTACAGGCTCCGATAATTATGATGAGCCAAAATAGACAAGAAGAAAAAGACCGAATGCGAAGCGAAAATGATTATTTAATCAATCTAAAAGCCGAGATGGAAATTAGAAGTTTACATCAAAAAATCGACTTACTTTTAGAAGACCAAATAAAAACATTGTTTGACACGCAAGCAAAACAATTTACTTTATTGGAAGAAATCAATAGTAAATTGGAGAATCATTTAAAAAAACAAGCGTAAATTTGTGCCAAAAATTTGTCGATTTTATATTTTAATTTTACTTAATGTCCATTTATTCACTTTATGTCAACCTCAACAAACCCTATAAAAGTACTCGTAGTCGGCTGCGGAAATATGGGAGCGTCGCATGCTCAAGCCTACAAATTATTAGATGGATTTGACATCTGTGGCATTGTTTCAACGGGAAAAAGCAAGGAAGTTTTAAACGAAAAATTAGGCGGTGGTTATGCTTTATTTTCTGATTATGAAACCGCTCTCGAAACCACCAAACCAGATGCCGTTTGCATTTCAACTTATCCTGACACACATGAAGCATTTGCTATAAAAGCCCTCGAAAGTGGTTGTCATGTTTTCATCGAAAAGCCTTTAGCTGATACTGTTGAAGGGGCTGAACGTGTAGCCGCTGCTGCTCAAAAATCAGGCAAAAAGGTAGTTGTTGGCTATATTTTACGCCATCATCCATCTTGGGAAAAATTTGTCGAATTGTCGCATGAATTAGGTAAACCTTTGGTTATGCGAATGAATCTTAACCAACAAAGCCATGGTGTAATGTGGGACGTACATCGTAATTTGATGAAAAGTCTTAGTCCAATCGTTGATTGTGGTGTACATTACATTGATGTGATGTGTCAAATGACTCGCTCAAAACCGCTTCAAGTAACAGCAATTGGGGCGAGATTAAGTAACGATATTGCCGAAAATAATTATAATTATGGACAGTTGCAGATTCGATTTGAAGATGGTTCTGTGGGTTGGTACGAAGCAGGCTGGGGGCCAATGATGAGCGAAACAGCTTTTTTTATTAAAGATGTAATTGGCCCAAAGGGATGTGTTTCGATTGTTGCTAAAGAAGCAGGTGGCAGCGGTAAATCAGATAATGTTGATGCTCACACAAAAACCGAATCACTGCGTTTTCACCATGCTGATATTGATGAAAATAACCAATTTATTAAGCAAGATACATGGTATAATTTGAGCGATGAACCTGACCATCAGGAACTTTGTAACCGTGAACAACGCTATTTTTTGAAGGCTATTCAAGAAAATATTGATTTAACTGACCATGTACAAGATGCCGTAAATAGCCTTAAAATTGCTTTTGCATGCGATGAGTCTGTTCGTACAGGACAGGTTGTTTATTTATAAGTATTATAGATAAAAAAGCTTTCTAAATACATTTTAGAAAGCTTTTTTATCTTGAAAGATTAATATTCTCTAGAGAAATTTATTTATTGACAAATATTTGGGTAAAAAATAAATAACCATCTTTTCTTCGTACAATGCCTACACCTGTAAGTGTGTATTTTCCTTCAATATTTTTACGATGTCCAGCACTTTGAATCCAACGGTTTACAACTTCTTGGGCGGTAAATTTACCATAAGCCACATTTTCAGCAATGGCATTCGAAAATTTTATCTGATTCATCACTCTTGTAGCTCGCTCTTCAAAACCATCATGCCCAAAAGGCACTTTGCCATCGGCAATATTTTTACTATGTCTCAAAGCTTCCGAAGAAATGATAGAAACCATTTGTAAAGGAGGTAAATTCTTCTCTTTTCGGTATTGATTTACGAAATCTAAAACAGATTGTTGTAAAAATTCTTCTTCGCTAATTTGACCAGATGTTTGGTTACAAGATAAAATACTAATAAAGAAAGCAAGAATAAGGCTAATAATGGACGTTTTTTTCATCAAAATTTATAAAGATAATCCTCTAAACTAAACGTAATTACTACAGGTTTCTATTGCCTAATCTATTAATTATAAATAAAGAGCAAGTTGTGCGTTTAGCATAACTCGCTCTTTATAAGGTTTTTAGTAAAATTATTTAGGTAAAACTACGGTATCAATTACATGAATAACGCCGTTGCTTTGGTTTACGTCAGCAATGGTTACGGTCGACATTCCTCCTTTTTCGTCAGTTAATACTACATTTTTTCCCTTCAACGAAACTTTCAAAGTGCCGCCCTGAACTGTCGTCAAAGTTGCACTTCCTTTTCCCTCTTTGATTTTTGCCAAGATGTCGGAAGCATTTAGTTTTCCAGCGACAACATGATAAGTTAAAATTGACGTTAAAGTTGCTTTATTAGCTGGTTTAACCAAAGTCTCTACAGTTCCTGCTGGTAGTTTTCCAAAAGCGGCATTGGTTGGAGCAAACACCGTAAATGGCCCCGCACTTTGAAGCGTTTCTACCAAACCTGCTGCTTGTACGGCTGCAACCAAAGTAGTATGGTCTTTTGAATTGACTGCATTTTCAACGATGTTTTTTGAGGGATACATGGCTGCCCCACCAACCATTACCGTTTTTTCCATTTGTGCAAATGTACTAACTGAAATAAGTGCTGAAACGAATACTAATGCTATTTTTTTCATTGTTTTATGTTGCGGAACGCCGCATCGTTTTGTTGAAAATTATTTGGTTTTTACGATTGTTGTTTGTTGACGTAATTAACGGTATTAAACAAATATTGGATTTGCTTGAGAGTAAAATATTTTATAAACAATTGATTATAAATATTTTATGTGTAAATGTTTTTTATGATATTGCTTTTTATGACATTGCTTTTTATTCATTGTTTGTCATGAATATTATTTTTTTTGTTTAAAAAAATAAGTAAAAAGTTAAACAAAACTATTTGGCTGTTTTAGAAGAAAATAATGTTTTTAAAGGGAAGTTTCTGATTTTTATTTATCTTGTGAAGACATTTTTTAAGCAAATTCTATCAAAATTCAAATATGACAAACGGAAACAGCATGGTTATTGTCTCGAAAACAGAAATGCAAAGTACATTTGAGCGAATTTTATTGAGCAATGGATTGAATGAAGAAAAAGCAAAAATATGTGCAGATATTTTTACAACTAATAGCCTTGATGGCATTTACACGCACGGCGTAAATAGATTTCCAAGATTTATAAAATACATCAAAAGTGGGTTTGTAAAAATCGATGCCGAACCAAGCTTGGTTTCTAAGTTTGGAGGAATTGAACAATGGAATGGAAATATTGGACCAGGCCCTTTAAATGCCATTCATGCCACCGAAACCGCTATGAAATTGGCAAATAAACATGGAATTGGCTGTGTTGGAATGTCGAACACAAACCACTGGATGCGAGGAGGAACTTACGGTTGGCAGGCCGCAAAAGCAGGTTTTGTGTTTATCGGTTGGACAAATACAATGATTAATATGCCAACTTGGGGAGCTACTGATGCAAAATTGGGCAATAATCCTTTGGTTTTAGCTCTTCCTTTCCAAAATGAAGCGATCGTTTTGGATATGGCTATGTCACAATTTTCATTTGGAGCAATGGAAATGGCCGCTTTAAAAGGTGAGAAATTATCAGTTGTGGGCGGTTATGATAGAGATGGTCATTTGTCAAACGACCCAAAAGCTATTTTGGAATCTCGTCGTTCTATGCCAGTTGGTTATTGGAAAGGGGCTGGACTTTCATTATTGCTTGATATTTTAGCAGTTATTTTATCTGGAGGACTTTCGACGCATGAAATAAGCAAAGAAGAAGCTGAATACCGAGTTTCTCAGGTCTTTATTGCCATTGATATGTCAAAATTAGGTAATTATTCAGCTATTTCGGGAGCTATCGAAAATATTATTAATGATTATCATCAATCAAATCCGATTAATGAATCGACACAAATAACTTTTCCTGGTGAGCGAGTTTTAAATACAAGAAATAAAAATCTTTTAAATGGAATTCCTGTTTTAAGAAGTATTTGGGATGAAATTATTGGATTTACAAATGAGTAACTTTCAAGGTTAAGTTTTTCTTTTTTTCTTTTTGGCCGAAGGAAATAAAACATTGTTCAAAATAAGTCGATAGCCAGGCGAATGGGGAAATAGATTTAAATCAGTAGGAGTGCGATGGAAACCTCGGCGACCTTCGGGGTCATGGCCACCATAAAATACCCATTGACCAAGCCCTAATTCGCCATACATATAACGATTTGATTCTTTACTTTCACCCATTACCAAAACGCTTGATTTTACCGTATTTTTATTAAATGCAGTAGTTTGGCCCATAAATTCTCTAATTAAGTGTTCATGGTTTTGTACCAACATTGCAGGAATAAAATCCCATTTTGCCGAAAAATCAAATAAATTAAAGTAACTATTTATTTCTTCGTCGAACCTACCAGAGGAAACATTAATATCTGAAAACGACATCGAATTATAGCCGTAACCGTCGCCATCGTTGAGAAATAAAGTGAAATTTTCAAAGGCAAAGGTCTTGTTAAAATTCAATTTTGATTGTGCATCGACATCGACATTATCCCCATCGAAACGACTACTGACAATATCAATTCCATCAGCCGAAAGTGCAATATCAAGGGTTTCTGCACCCGAACACATCGCAAATAAAAAACCACCACCCATGCAATAGGCTTTGATTGTTTTCGCAACGTCGAGTTTAAGGCTTGAAATTTTATTATATTTCAATCGTTGAGCAATTTCTTCTTGAGCTTTCATGTCTTTGTAACTCATTCTACGCATATTTCGACCAAATTGCCCCGTAAAATCCTCATGGTGTAGATGCAACCAATCATATTTGTTCAAATCGCCTCGTATAATTTCCTCATCATAAACAACATCAAACGGAATTTCGGCATATTTTAAAACCAAAAGTACCGCGTCTGTATCTTCAAATGATGATAAACTTATTTTGGAAGGAGAATAAACAGCAATTCGAGCAGCTTTATGAAGTCGCATGATTTCCATATTTACATCAGGATTTGCAATTTCCTGCCGCAGGTTTTGCACATCTGCATCTGAAACTATCTCAAAAGAAACACCTCGAACTAGGCATTCTTTATGAATATTTGGCGAATAATTTATCAAAAAACTTCCACCACGGTAGTTTAAAAGCCAGTCAATTTCAGTATTGTTTTTTAGGGTGAAATACGCAATTCCGTACGCTTTAAGATGATTAGTTTGGCTATCATCCATCGGAATCAAGAGGGCATTGGCGTAACTTTGCCCTGAAAACAAGAGCAATAACAGAAGGAGAAATCTATTAGACATGGCTCAAGAATTAAGAATTTAATCAAATATAATAAATTGATTTCTTAAAATAGGCTTGGCTTATAAATTTATTGTCTGATTTCAGCAGGTTTTGTAGAAATATTGGTTGAATCTTTTTATTTACGCCAATAATTTATGTGCTGCATTTTTTCCTGAAATGTAAGCACCTTCAATACTTCCAATACCAAAGCCATCACCTGCAAAAATGGTAGGAAAAGAAATGGAGTCTGCTATTAAAAATTCATTTGGATTTCTCTCAAAAGCCAAGCTATATCGCCAGCGATGCACTTGGAAACCTTCAATCGAATCGGCGGGAATCCATTCTTTCATTTCCTCAAGTAATTGTTTTCCGATTAAATTCAAATCATCATCAAAATGAGTTATGCTGAATGCTGGATTCGCATGAATAGTAGCAGAAAATATTGGAGAAATACCTTTTTGAAAATTATCTGCTATCCAAGAAATATTACCCGTTTCAAAACTCAATCCACCTGGTTTCGGTAAATTAGTTTTTTGGTTTAAAGTTGCCATAACAGCAATACAAGGGTGATATTGAATATTTTGCAAAATTTCTAAGGTAGATTTTGAGCAAGAAATAGTACTTTTTTCGAGTAATTCCAATACTTGTGGAGCAGGAATCGTGATAATTAATGCATTTGCTTGATAAAAATTTCCAGACTCTGTTTCGACTTGGCAGCCATTTTCGGTATCCGAAATACTAATTACTTTTTCGTTTGTTTTGATTGATAACCCTTCTGCCAAAAACTTCGGAATACTACTCATTCCATTAATACCAATCATTCTTGGGTGGGAAAATGCTTTATCACCTGCTTCCAAATGCCATTCTTTTGCAACATTGGCATTGATTATGGTTTGGGTAAAATCCCGAAAATCAGGTGTTTTGGTGGAAAAATATTGAGCTCCATGGTCGAAACGTGCTTCACCAGCTCGGCGAGTTGCCATTCGGCCACCCACACCTTTTCCTTTATCCAAAACGGTAACTTTCCAGTCATTTTTTATTAATTCGTGGGCTGCTACTAAACCCGAAATTCCTGCACCGATAACAATACAATTTTTTTTCAATGATTTATTTTGATTGATTTTTTAGTATAACGTATATCGTAAACAACCAAAAAAAATTAGAAAGGTTTATTTTTTTCTTTGCAACCAACGATTAGCTTTATAACTCAACCATGCCGAACCCGCTCCAATGGCTGCTCCAGCCAAAATATCGCTTGGATAATGAACACCTAAATGCAAACGAGAGTATGCAACTGTGCTGGCCCACGCATAAGAAGGCACAACTACATACCATTTTTTGAAGGCTAAACTCAAGGAAGTTGCAGTAGAAAATGCAGCCGTTGTGTGTCCAGAAGGAAATGATGGGTCTTTTTCTATGATTGATGTTTGAATAAAAGAATAAGTAATGGCGGGTCTTTCTCGATTAACGATTTTCTTTAATAGATAAGTTGTTCCCATCGAAACTGTCAGCGAAGCCAAAGAAGTTAATCCTTGTCGTTGTAGATTTTTGTCTTTTTTTACTAACCCAATTCCGAATAATCCAATTGGTGTAGCCAAACTGATTGGGTAGGTTGATTTACTGAAATTTTCAAAAGTTTTATCAAGTTTTTGGTTTCGATTTTGATTAATATTTTTGAGAATATCAATGTCAATGTTTTGAGCTGAAATTGGGAGATTCAGCAATAAAGTGAACGCGAGAAAAAGTATTTTTTTCACAAAGATAAATTTATAATGGCAAAAATTATTGAGTAATATTTTGGATAACTCGTTCATTATTAAGTAGATGAATTTCGCCATTGAGGTGCAGCAAAGATTTTTCATTATCAAAATCATCTTTATAGGCTTCTTTTAGTTGCTTTCTTTTAATGGCTTCTAGGCATCTACGAACGTCATTTTTATCTTCCAGAATAAGCATCGGTACTTCCGTTGGTTTTCCATTATCGTCTTTGGCAACCATAGTAAAATAGGAAGTATTTGTGTGCTTTTGTTCGCCAGTTTTTACATTTTCGGTAACTACTCTAATACCAATAACCATTGAACTACGCCCCACGTAATTGACCGACGCATGCAGTGAAAGCAATTCTCCAACCTCAATTGGCTGTAAAAAATTTACGCCATCAACAGAAACCGTTACAACGTATGCTCCAGCGTGCTTTGAAGCACAAGCATAGGCAACTTTATCCATGAGAGAAAGCAATATTCCACCATGTATTTTCCCGCCAAAATTGGCATAAGAAGGAATCATCAATTCGGTAATCGTTGTACGAGAGTAAGAAACAGGTTTTGATTTTTGCATTGATTCAAATAAAATATTGAATCGTAAAGATAGAGCAGATTTAAAATAAAACAAAAACGCCACCGCAATCTTGTGCAGTGGCGTTTAAAATAAACCCTAACCCATAAAAATCAATATTATATTCTTATTATTGATATTGCATTATTTTTATAAATAGCATTGCAATCATTGTGCCATGTTATTATTTATTTAGCCTATTTTTTATAAATATTTTAAATAAATTGGCAATTTTGTGATAAATTTAAAGTAAATTATTGCAATCAACTCTAAGTTTATAGTATTTGAAAAATGAACTATTTTTGTGTTTTTTCAAGATTATCAACTTTTCTTTCTAAGGCCTCAATTTGTTTGTTAGCTTTGATTAGATAGAGTGTAAGTTCTTCTATTTTTTCCATCAATTTTGCACTTGTTTCCATCACATCTAAGCCATCTTTAGCCATTTCTTTTGCAGATGGTACATTCGGCAAATGATGGTAATGATTGATAAATTTTTCAACCTCATGTAGTGACCTTAATCGGTATCCTTTTTTGAATACATAGTCGGCCCAACGGTCAGAATTAGCAACTGCAACTCTTACTCTTTCAGTTAATATACCGCCTTTTACAAAAAGTTGGTATCCATCAGGAAAAGAGCTAATTCCTGTGCCAATGACAACTTTTCCGTTGTTTGAGTTATGAAGGCGACCATCAACGATAGTCCATCCATTACTTGAAGAACCGCCACCTCCTGAACCAACGGCATCATTCACTAAAATTACATTTCCAAAATCGTCAACCGAAAGTACTTTTCCGTAGCTGTTACCTGCTGCTGATGCCGCTCGAAGGTTAAGCAATTGTAAGCCACTTTTGCCATCTTGGCTACTCGTGATAAATATTCCGCCTGTATTGGTATTTGTTACTTCTCCTTTGGTGTTAACTCGCCAAAGCTCAATGCCAGAAGGAGTAATTGAAGGAGTATTAACCAAAATTACATTTCCATTGGCATCAACCGAAAGTACTTTTTGACTAGTAACAGTTGGTGTATTATTACTGCTAAGTCTTGATAATGTCAGATTACTATTGATAAAGACAGTTCCTGAGTTATTATTAGCGATATTATTGCCGCTGATATTCCATGATGAAACTCCAGTAATACTACCTGTCGTTACGGAGTCTCTTACTAAAATCACATTACCGTTTTCATCAACCGAAAGCACTTTACCTGACGGTCTTGATGCTGGAAAAGATAATTTTAATTGATTCAAAACTAAACCACTTCGGTTTGTAACAGAACCATTAGTTACTAAATTGCCTGATTCGACGGTAAGTCCACCTTTTGAAGATAAACCATTATTGATATACACTTTGCCAATATTAGAGTTAACAATGTCATTGCCACTGATTGTCCAAGGGCTAGAAATTGAAGTGGTAGTGGATACTCCGACTGAATCTTTCACTAAAATTACATTTCCAAAATCGTCAACCGAAAGTACTTTTCCATAGGCTCTTCCTGCTGTACTTGCTGCTTTTAATTGTGAAAATTGAATGCCGCTTTTGTTATCAACTGAACCACTGAGTTCTAAAATTCCTGATTGCAAACGAAGACCATTTTTTGTCCAAAGGCCATTGTTTATATAAACTCCTCCCGAATTATTGTTACCTATGTTACTTCCATCAGTACTCCATTGAGAAGGACCTGAAACTGGAGGACTAGGGGAGTTAGCCATAATGACATTTCCTGCATTATCAACTGTTAAGAATTTTTGTGCAGTAACACTTGTCGAATTATTAATGCTGAATTTAGATAGTATAAGTTCATTGTTAATGAATACAGCACCTAAATTGCTATTGGCAATATTGTTACCATTGATATTCCAAGGAGAGGTTGGAATTGAACTTGCAACCGAGTCTCTTACTAAAATCAGATTTCCTGAATCATCAACTGTTAAGACCTTACCGTAAGGTCTAAAAGCCTTATTAGCAGCTTTAATATCATTGAATTGTAAAGAACCATTAACGATTAATTTCCCAGTATTACTGTTTGAAATATTGTTTCCACTAAGTTTCCAATAATTTGTTGAATTGTTGCCAGTTGAATCTTTCGCTAGAACAATTAAACCATCGTCATCAACAGTCAACACTTTTCCATTTGACTTAATTGCTGGAGAAATGGTTCGCAGACTTTTAAAACGTAAATTACTCACAATTACATCGCCTGCATTATTATTATCGATGGCACTTCCTTTTAGCGTCCAATAATTTGGAATAACGGGCGGGGTTACGCCAACTGAATCTCTTACTAATATTACTTGGCCTTTATCATTCAAAGAAAGTACTTTTAGGTTTGAATGCACAGCACTTGAATTGCTGGTCAATTGCTTAAATTCCAAACCACTTATATTTGCTACTTTACTATCAATCGACAAGGCACTTTCAGGTTGTTTTGTGTTAATACCAACCCTTGCATTTTCAAAATCTCCATAAATAAGAGGTATATTCCGAAAGCCATTTTCAATGTATAACCTATTACTTCCGATCTCGTTAATACCTGCATTATGCCCAATAAAAATATTCCCGTCACCTGTTGAGCGTTGCCCTGCTTGTGTTCCGATACTGATATTTTGCGAACCAGTGGTATTATTAATCAACGAATTAGCACCTAATGCGATATTATCACTACCAGTTTTATTACTAAGTAATGACTGATAACCAATCGCAATATTGTTCAAACCATAATTTGTGTCATAAAGAGCATACGCACCAATTGCAATCGAATTTAATCCTTGACTTCGATAACCCGCTCGATAACCAAAATAGGTATTTCCAAAACGATAATCAATTAAACCCGAACGATAATTATTTACTTTAAAAACCAAAGAAGTCGTATCTAATGTTCCAATGAAATTTGATTCGGAATTTAACCCTGTATTACCGTCAATGTTCCAACCATTGCCAGAGTTATTATTATTACTACTAAAGTTTTCTCCCGCTAATGCCGCTCCGTCGTTGCTTCGAGCGTACAAACCTTTCCAGTTGACGCCATCGAAAAAATAAAATCCCGTAAAAAAGTCTAGTTGGTAAACAATTAGACCGGTAGCTGGATTTTTAATTCCCGCCCGTTGAGCCAATGTCATACGAGGAATAAGTAGTCCTCTCGAATTAGATGTCAAATCTAACAAGGCTGAGTTATCGGGCTTTGTGGTTCCGATACCGACATTTTCTGTTTGTGCAGCTGAGGTTAAAACACTCAAAAACAACACTATGAATGCACCGGCTCTAAGTCGGAGTTCTTTGAAAGGTAAAATTATTCCTGACATCTTGTAAAATTTAATCGTGAGTTAGCAATTTATCCCAACGGGTTATAGAGATATTCTGGCTATCGTTCCGAAAAAGTAGTTTCAAATAGTATGCCAAAAAAATAAAATCATAAGTTATCTATAAAAGAAATTTGAGTTTCAATGTTTAGTTTTAAAAAATAGCTTATAAATGGTGAGAAAATTGGAGAAGAAAATATAAAATTTATTGTTTTTGAATCAAATAATTGGGTTTTTGATAGGTCTATTTGGAATCAAGCTTTTTTTCAAATTAAAATTAACTTAATATTCAATAATGATTGATAACAGTTAAGCGTCGATTTTTGAAATATTATTGATTGAATGGATTGAACAAAAATTGAAATTATTTAATCTTTATTTTTAAACGATTCTAATATGCCACAAAACAACAATATGCAAAAGATTCTAAAAAAAATCATATAAAAGAATATAATTTTGGCAAAATGGAATTTTACAGAACAATATTATCAATGATTAATAATGAAAGTTTGGGAGAAATAAAGAAAACTAATTACTTTTGTGCCTAAGCAGTATCAGTTGATTGAGAAAAGTGTTCGACTAAAATACTAAGCAAAATTAAGAAAATATTAAGATGAAACGAATAGCAGTTTTTACTTCTGGTGGAGATGCCCCTGGCATGAATGCTTGTATTAGAGCAGCAGTTAGAGGTGCAATCTATCATGGTTTAGAAGTTTATGGAATAAGAAGAGGCTACAATGGAATGATTTCGGGAGATATATTTCCGATGAATTCTCAGTCAGTGAGTAATATAGTGCAGCGAGGTGGTACGATGTTGAAATCGGCGAGAAGTAAAGAGTTTATGACTCCTGAAGGTAGAAAAAAAGCCTACGAAAACCTTATGAACGCAGGTATCGAAGGATTGGTAGCCATTGGTGGTAACGGTACTTTCACGGGAGCAGAAGTATTTTTTAATGAATATGAAATTCCAACAGTAGGTTGTCCTGGTACAATTGATAATGACCTTTACGGTACTGATTATACAATCGGATTTGATACGGCCGTAAATACAGCTCTCGAAGCAATTGATAAAATTAGAGATACGGCCGATTCGCATGACCGTGTGTTTTTCATCGAAGTAATGGGTCGTGACTCTGGATATATTGCCATTCAATCAGGTATCGGTGGTGGTGCTGAAATCGTGATGGTTCCAGAAACCCATACGCCACTCAAAAAAGTTGTAAGTACACTTAAAGATGGTTGGTCTCGTTCAAAATCTTCTTCAATCGTAGTTGTTGCCGAAGGTGACGAAGAAGGACACGCAACAGATATCGCCGAAAAGATAAAAAACCAAGTTGCCGATAAATTAGATATTCGTGTGACAACCCTCGGTCATATACAACGTGGTGGAACACCAACCGCTTATGACCGTATTTTGGCAAGCCGTTTAGGTCTTGGAGCAGTTGAAGGCCTTATCAAAGGATATAAAAATGTAATGGCTGGTGTAGTAAATAATGAAATGGTTTATACGCCATTTATTGATACAATCAAAAAACCAAAGCCAATTCACGATGATTTATTAAGAATGGTGCATATTTTGAGTATGTAATTTATATTTACGATTTACGAAGTACGATTTACGAATGATGCTAATATCTCGTAATTGTAACGCGTAAATCGTAATTTTTTATACCCATCCCATTAGTTTGTAGCTCCAATAACCAATTATTTCTCTGTATAATAACTGAGAAAAAGCAAAATTATCTTCCCTCGGTAATAAGTAAAAAAAGTAAAACTTTCGCTCGTGTGAAAGATAGTTTGCTCCATAGGGAGTTACCGAAATACCTACTTTTTCAAAGCATTTAGAAGCTCTTCTCAAATGATAACCCGATGTAATTAACAAGTATTTTTGATGACTAAATTGCTTCTTTAAAATTTTGGAGCAATTGAGTGCATTTTCCCTTGTGTTCATGGCGTGCGTTTCTAGAAAAATCTTATTTTTGGGTATTCCACTGATAATCAGGTATTTAGCTATCTCTTCAATTTCTTTTTTCTGGGTCTGCCCTAAAATTGGAATATCACCACCGCTTATTAAAATTTTCTTGATTTTGCCTTTTTTGTACAAATCTACCGCTTGCCAAATTCGGTCGCTTGAAATGCCTAAATAGATATTTTCGTTCGGTAATTTATCGTTGTTGGTTGTTCCACCAGTCAAAACAATGCCAATATCATGTGGTTTTAAGCTTGAAATTGCTGTTGGAGGAATTTCCCACCAAAGGAAAATCTCGTTTACGAGAAAAGGGTTTGCAAACGAGTACAAAAAAATAAACGCCAAAAAGACGATTTTTTTCGATTTGGTACGATTTTTTATACAAATGGCATATATCAATAATGTACACAAAATACCAATTGGCATCAGAATGAAAGTCAGAAATTTAGAAACAATAAAAAACATTAGATTTCGTTAGTTTTTAGAAAAATTTTAACCCTCTCATTTACTAATCGACCAAATTAACAAGTCTTTAACAACAATCACTCATTTAAGCAATTATCTTTGTAAAATAATATAAAATGAATAAAACCTGTAAAAATATGCGTATTAACTACCAAAAAAGTTTTTTACTGATTTTCTCTCTTATTTTTTCTGCTAATATATTTGCCCAAGAAATTGGACATTCTATAAAAGTAAGAATGAGAGGCGTGACCGAAGGAAAAACCTGTCATTTAGCCCATTTTTTTGGTTATAATCAATATATTAAAGTTGATTCGGCAAAAGTTGAAAACGGAGAATTGGCCTTCCAAGGCAAAGAACCATTGAAAGGAGGAATTTATTTGATTGTTCTTTCACCATCAAAATATTATGATTTTGCAATCAATGGTAAAGAACAATTTATGGAAATAGAAGGTGATACCGTTGACTTTGTAGGAACCGTAAAATTTAAAGGCTCAAAGGAAAACGAAATTTTATTCGGTTATCGTAAGTTTTTGCAAGATAAAAGCAAAGAAGCTGAGGTTTTGAACTTAATGTCGAAAGGAAATATTGATGCTGCAACAAAAGAAGCAAATCGAAAAAAACTAGAAGGCATTCAGAAAGAAGTGGAAGCTTACATGAAAAATCTGGTAAAAACGAATGATGGTTCGTTTGCATCAAAGGTGATAAAAGCTAATATTGAACCCGAATTGCCTACCGAATTGCCAAAAAAAGCTAATGGGCGTCCTGATTCAACATATTTATTTAATTATTATAAAGGCCATTTTTTCGATAATATTGATTTTACTGATGACAGATTGTTACGTTCGCCTTTTATACATAGCCGAATGGAGCGTTATTTCAAAGATTTAGTTTATCAAACAACCGACTCCGTAAATCGTGATGCCGACCGTGTGCTAAAATTGACGAAGACTAACCAAGAAGTTTATCGTTTTGCTCTATGGTGGGTCACAAATAAATATGAAAACAGCGAAATCGTCGGTCTTGACGGCGTATTTATTCATTTAGCCGAAAATTATTACTTGAAAGATGCCGATTGGCTCGATTCAACTCAAAGAGCGAAATTCAAAGAAAGAGTAAGTGTTTTAAAACCTTTACAAACTGGCTTTGTGTTTCCTTCCTTAATTGTAGCGGATTCGCTTGGACGTGAACATTCGCCATTGCAAAGTAAAAGCAAATATACAATTGTTCATTTTTATGACCCAGATTGCGGACATTGTAAGGAATCAGCTCCGAAATTAATGGAGTTTTACACCGCAAATAAAGCGAAAGTAACTATTTATAATGTGAGTGTGGCTTATGATATCAAAAAGATGAACAATTTTGTACATACTTATAAAATGCAGTCATTGCTCAATCTTTGGGACTCGAAGAATAAGTATTATTTCCGAAATAACTTTGATGTGTATTCTACGCCAACTAATTATATTTTGGATAAAGACAAAAAAATTATTGCTCGACGAATCCCTGTTGATAAATTAGAAGATTATATCAATTTCTATGAACGTCAACAAATGCAGAAACAAGCAACGCCAACTGGGAAGTAAGATTTTTGTTTGATACTTAAAAACCATTACTGATTCATTTCGGTAATGGTTTTTTATTTATTAAACTTTTGTAAAAATGTTAAAGCAAATCGTTCACCCATCATCCTTTGTCCTTCCGAATTAAAATGAATATCATCGCCTTTATGCTTAAAATCTTGCGTTTGGATAATTGCCGAATGTTGGTCAATAGAGGTGTATTCTTTTAGTTTTTGATTGATTTTCTGCCAATCTTCATTCGTTTTTGAGTAAGAACCAAGCTCTCCAATCATTATTGGCAAAGTTAGATTCCCAGTGATTTTTCTGAAATTGCTGAATAAATCGACTAAGTTTTTGTCATGATTTGGTATTCTTGAAGCAATCGCATCGCTTTCTCCTTGATGCCATAAAATACCTTTGATTATACCATATTTTTGGGCAATTGCTGCTTTTTCTTTAAAATTTGATAATAATTTAACTTCCCGATATAATGAATCTCCGAGCCATTGAGTAATCGAACTACCGCCAATTGCTGTTGGAATGATAAGGATAGAGATATTTTTCGGGATATTTTCTAGTAAAATCTTGCTAAAAGCCATTCCACAATCAAGCCCTGTACGAGTAGGCTCATAGAGATGTAAAGGTTCTTTGGCGTAAACGATTTCTCCAAGCGGATTAATCGTTAAAATACGATTATTTGGAATGGTATCAGAAGGCTCAACTTGACCTCTACCCGCCATATTCGACTGTCCTGCCATGATAAAAGCCCAAATGTTTTCTTTTTTGGGAATATCCCTTACTTTTTCGATGGTTTTTGGGAAATCTTTTGTTCGTTCAAAATCAATATTTTCTTGAGAAAAACTATTTTCTTGCAGTACAAATAAGAAAAAGACTAAGAAAAAATATTTCATGGATAAGATTATTGAATAAATAAAATGAGTTTTTAAACAATGAAATTTATTGAAAGATAGATAATTGAGACGAAAAATAAAAAACGATTCAATAAAAAAGGTCTGAAACAATAATGCTTCAGACCTTTTTTGAATCAATATATTTATATTATCCTCTTAAAACAACCCGATTTCTACGCCATTGACTGGTTTGTGCAGTGGCTGGCGTGCTTGAAGATAAACTATTATTTTGTTTCTTTTTAAACAATTCACTTGCCAAAACTGCTGCAATTTCAAATTCAACAGTTGGTGTTTCTTGCTGCAAAACTTCTGGAGTAAAGTATAAACCTACGAAGCGAGTATCAAATTTGCCACTCACAAATGCTTCATGTTGAAGAGCAAATTTACAGAATGGTAGCGTTGTTGCTACGCCCGTTATCTTAAATTCATCAATGGCACGAATCATTTTTTCAATCGCTTCGGTTCGGTCTTTTCCGTAGGCAATTAGCTTCGCAATCATTGGGTCATAGTGAATCGGAATCTCCATGCCTTCTTCTATGCCATCATCTACTCGCACTCCATTGCCTTGTGGACGAACATAACTTTGTAAAACACCCACATCAGGCAAGAAATTATTGGCAGGGTCTTCGGCACAGACCCTTACCTCGATGGCGTGACCGTTAATCTTCAAATCTTCTTGTTTGATACTCAATTCACGCCCTTCGGCTACGTAAATCATTTCTTTTACTAAGTCGATGCCTGTAATCATTTCAGTTACAGGATGTTCAACTTGCAAACGAGTGTTCATTTCTAAGAAATAGAAGTTCAAATCTTCGTCAACAATAAACTCAACTGTTCCTGCACCATAATAATTACAAGCTTTTGCCACCAAAACAGCACATTTTCCCATTTCTTCTCTAATTTCTGGCGTAAGAACTGCCGACGGAGCTTCTTCTACAACTTTTTGGTGACGACGTTGAATCGAACATTCTCGCTCAAAAAAATGTACCACGTTTCCGTGTTTATCACCCATTATTTGTATTTCGATATGTTTTGGCTTAGTAATATATTTTTCGATAAAACAAGCACCATTACCAAACGACGAAATAGCTTCGCCTACGGCCCTGTCCATTTGTTCATCAAATTCGGCTTCGTTTTCCACTACTCTCATTCCTTTTCCACCACCACCTGCACTGGCTTTAATCAAAACAGGATAACCAATTTCAGCAGATTTTTGCTTTGCAGCTACTCGGTCTGTAATTGCATCAGGCGTGCCAGGAACCATCGGTATATTGTATTTGGCAACAGCGTGTTTCGATGATAATTTATCACCCATCACTTCGATTGACTCAGGCGATGGCCCAATAAAAATTAAGCCTGCTTCTTGTACTTTTCGGGAGAAATCAGCATTTTCTGATAAAAAACCATAACCAGGATGAATGGCATCAACACCAAGTTTTTTGGCAACATCAATAATTTTATCTCCTCTTAAATAAGATTCTTTCGATGCGGCTGGCCCAATGCAAACGGCTTCGTCAGCATATTTAACATGCGGAAAATTTCGGTCTGCTTCCGAAAAAACGGCTACCGTTTTGATGCCCATTTCTCGTGCAGTTCGCATTACTCGAACAGCAATTTCACCTCGATTGGCAATAAGAATTTTTTTTATAGATTTTATCACTTTTGTTTATTGATTTAGTTTTGTTGTACCTTGATATTTTAGAATATAGATGATGGTCAATTATTATAGTACTAAATAACAGCAAAATCAAATGAGTTTTTTGAAATTTGCCGTAAAAATGTTGCACATTTTGTATAGATACGAATTTAGCTATTAATCGCTGTTTGTTTTCCTACTAAAAAACCATTATTTTTGCATAAAATTTTAGGTGATGAAACTATTCATCATTAATAAATATCATTATAAAAATGGCACAAGATATTTTTGATAAAGCTCTCAACAATTTAGGTCCAATCGGAACACAAGCAAAATTGCTTAATTCTCACCATTATTATTCTTTTCCTAAACTTTCGGGAGAACTTGGTCCTCACATGGTTTTTAATGGAAAAAGAATGCTTAACTGGTCGCTAAACAATTATTTAGGTTTAGCAAATCATCCAGAAGTTCGCCAAGCTGACGCAGAAGCGGCGGCCGAATATGGTTTGGCTTATCCAATGGGAGCGAGAATGATGACTGGCAATACCGAATTGCACGAGCAGTTTGAAAAGCAATTGGCAGAATACGTTGGTAAAAAAGATTCATTTTTATTGAATTATGGTTACCAAGGAGTGATGTCGGTTATCGAGTGTATTGTAGATAGAAAAGATGTAATTGTGTTTGATGCAGAAAGCCATGCTTGTTTGATTGACGGTATTCGCTTACACAAAGCAAAAGGTGGTCAATATTACCAATTTGCTCACAATGACATGGAGAGTTTGGAGAAAAACCTCGTAAGAGCAACCAAATTAGCGGAAGAACAAGGCGGTGGAATTTTGGTGATTACGGAAGGAGTATTTGGTATGTCGGGTAAAGTTGGTAGCTTAGATAAAATTGTTGAATTAAAGAAAAAATTCAACTTCCGTTTGTTGGTTGATGATGCTCATGGTTTTGGTACGATGGGGCCAACTGGTGCGGGTGTTCCTGAACATTTTGGTGTTCAAGACCAAGTAGATTTACACTTCTGTACTTTTGCAAAGTCAATGGCAGCGATTGGTGCATTTATCGCCGCTGACCCCGATGTTGTAATGTATTTAAAATATAATATGCGTTCGCAAACTTATGCAAAAGCATTACCAATGCCTTTTGTTTTAGGAGGAATGAAACGTTTGGAATTGATTAAGAATAACCCAGAATTAAAAGAAAACCTTTGGACAATCGTTAGAGCTTTGCAAGATGGTTTCCGTAAACGTGGTTTTGATATTGGCGATACGACTTCTCCAGTGACACCAGTTTTCTTGCATGGAAGTTATGATTTACCAACTGTTACGAATCTGATTCGTGATATGCGTGAAAATATGGGTATTTTCTGCTCAGTAATTATTTATCCAGTAGTTCCAAAAGGAGTAATTATGCTCAGAATCATTCCAACGGCTTCTCACACAATCGAAGACGTAGAATATACAATGGATTGTTTTGAGAAAGTACAAGCCAAATTAAAAGCAGGTGAATACGCTCCAATGGCGGTTGCCTAAACAATATTTATATTTAATCTTGAAAAGCCTGAAGAAATTCAGGCTTTTTGCTTTTTGACAGAAATAAGGGTTTTTTATTGTATTTTTTGGTGAAAAATTTGTAAAAATTTGTATTTTACCTAACTTGCAAGTACTTGCATCTTTTCAAAAATTATACAAACCTATTTATTCACTAAAAAACTCCTTTTCACATCATGGACAAGTACAAAGAATTGACCGATTTGGTAGCCTCTTTGGCCGTAGATTTCGACAAATTTTATGACAAAGGTAACAATGCCGCTGGTACTCGTGTAAGAGCAGGTATGGCAACATTGGCCAAATGGGCAAAAGACACCAGAACGGAAGTACAAGCTAAAAAAAATGCTGCAAAAGCATAATTAGCGAAGTATTAGTCAAGTAGTTTGTATGTCGATAAGTAAATTGGTCATGGTATTTTTTAGTCAATCACAATGACACCATAATTTTGAGTACATATACTACTATTAAACCAAGAAGTCTCGAAATTATTTCGAGACTTCTTGGTTATAGGCTATTTTAGAATCATTAGATTTTTGTCAAGTGCATCAATGTAGCTAAACCTCTGATGGTTCTGCGTGAAGTTCCTTTGATAAAAACCTCGCCCGTAATTTCGGCAATATGTTTTTCTCTATCTATGCTCATTACCGTAAAAATAACTTCATAATCGGTATCAACAAACATTGGGAACAAATATTCGGTTTCTTGTTTCATATAAATAGAGCCTTCCCCCGGGAATTCCATCCCTAAAATACGAGTAAAAACACTACTGCTCAAATGCCCGTGAATAATTGGACGTTTGAAACGAGTGGTTGCTGCGTATTCAGCATCCAAATGTAAAGGATTTTTATCGCCAGTTACTTCGGCAAACTTTATTACGTCTTCTTGCGAAAAACGAAATTCGTGGCGGTGCGTATCACCTATTTCTAAAAGCATAATTTTTTGTTTTAAAAAAATAATTGAAGCAAAAATAGATAAATTCCCTAACTTAGCAAAGTAAAAACTATTCAATAATAACCTACAAAACTATCATGACAAACCTCAAACGGCTTGGCTTAATGCTACTCTGTTTGCTTATTTTTAAGCAATCTTTTTCACAAGAAAACATTCCACTTCCAGAACACCCAAGACCAGATTTTGAGCGGGAGGCGTGGCTCAATCTCAACGGAAATTGGGCTTTTGAATTCGATAAAAATGATGCAGGATTAACCGAAAAATGGTTTTCTGGCAATAAATCATTTACCAAAACGATTAGTGTTCCGTTTCCGTGGGGTTCGTCATTATCAGGTGTAAATGATGAAGCGGATATTGCATGGTACAGCAGAAATATCAATATCAAACCTGAATGGAAAAACAAACGAGTTTTTGTGACAATTGGTGCATCAGATTGGCAAACAACGGTTTGGCTTGATGGAAAAGAACTAGGCAGCCATCAAGGTGGATATACTCCTTTTTCGTTTGAATTAACCAATTTGAAATATGGTACTAACCAAAATTTGGTTATAAGAGTAGATGATAAACGCCGTGATTTTACACTTTATGGAAAACAAGGCTATGGGAATGCTCGTGGACTTTGGCAAACAATTTATGTTGAAGCTCGTGGACAGAATTTCTTAGAAAACCTTCATTTTACGCCAGATATTGATAAAAAAAATGTAAAAGTAACAGCATATTTAGCCAATGCTTCAACAAAAGACCTTGAGTTAAAGGTTGAAATTGGCGGAAATAAGAAAATTTCAGTGCGTCAAACATTCCCGAAAAACAAGACAGAATATTCATTTGTGATTCCGATTACAACAACTCATTTGTGGACACTCGAAGACCCTTATTTGTACGAGGTAAAAGCTAAATTAGGCGATGATGAAGTGAAATCTTATTTCGGGATGCGTAAAATTTCAACCGTTTATTTGCCCAATACAAATTATATGTACGTGGCTCTCAATAACAAACCAATTTATCTTCAACTCGCCCTCGACCAATCGTATCATCCAACGGGTTTCTATACTTTCCCGACCGATGAATTTATGAAAAATGAGATTTTATTGGCTCGAAATATCGGTTTGAATGGTATTCGTACGCATATCAAAGTTGATGTTCCTCGAAAACTTTATTGGGCTGATAAATTGGGTGTTTTGGTAATGTCAGATTTGCCAAATTTCTGGGGTGAACCAGATAAAAATGCCCAACAAGAATCAGAATATACGCTGAAAGAAATGATAAAAAGAGATTATAATCACCCTGCTATTTTTTCTTGGATAACATTCAATGAGACTTGGGGTTTGCGTTCAAAACAAGAAATAAATGGTAAAAAAGAAAGCATTTATTTGCCAGAAACCCAAAAATGGGTAGCCTCGGTATATCGTTTGGCAAAATCGTTGGATGCTACTCGTTTGGTTGAAGATAATTCGATTTGTTGTGGTGCAGGACATACCGAAACTGATATTAATTCGTGGCATGAGTATTTACCTGGCGAAGGTTGGGAGAAACATTTAAAAACCATTGATGAAAAAACCTTCGTTGGGAGTAATTTTCATTATGAAAAAGGATATTTACAAACCGATGTACCAAATATCAACTCCGAATGCGGCAATGTTTGGGGCTATGAAGGTAGCACAGGAGATGTAGATTGGAGTTGGGATTACCATCGAATGATGAATACTTTTAGAAAATATCCAAAAATTGCGGGGTGGCTTTATACCGAACATCACGATGTAATTAACGAATGGAATGGCTATTTTAGATTCGACCGTAGCGAAAAAGAAACAGGTGTAAGCGAGTTAGTGGATGGAATGGGTATCAAAGATTTTCATTCGGATATTTATTTGTCAACAGGCAACGAAATTAGTCGCAGTGTGAAGCCAAAAGAAGAGATTTCTGTTCCGTTATATTTGTCCGTAATGACCGATAAAAATTTAGGAAAAAGTTTAAATCTAAAAATCCAAATGTACGGTTATGATGCTCTTGGACAGAAAAAAACTTGGGGTTCAATATCCAAAACTATACCTTATCAAGCATGGATACAAAAAGAACTTGAACCATTAAAACTGACGATGCCCGATGAGAAATCAGTCGTAATTGTTGCTTTAATTGTAGAAGATAATACAGGAAAAACTGTACATAGAAATTTTGCAACGTTTATAGTTGAGGGCAATTCTCCGACAGAAATGACACTTTTGAACGGAAAAAAAGCTAAATTATTAAGTTTTGAAGCAAAAAACTTTAGCGATTCACAATGGAGTAAAAAACAGTGGAATGTACTAGATGGTGCCAAAGTCAATGGAGCAGGAGCGGGTTATTTTGAGTATAAAATCAAAGTGCCAACTGATGCCAACTTAGATAAGGTAATGAGTGCTTCATTTGTGGCTGAAGTGTCATCCAAACAATTGTTTGCGAAAGACATGGATAAAACATTGGCAGGAAATGAAAATTATATGTTAGGAGCAAAAGCCGAACCAAGCCAAAATAAAAATGCCTATCCGATGACCGATACTTCAAGGTATCCAAGTGCCGTTTCGGTAAAAGTTAATGGTATTTTTGCAGGAAAATTTGATTTGACGAATGACCCCGCCGACCATCGTGGAATTTTATCTTGGCATTATCAAATACAAGACCGCAAATTGAGAGAAGCGGGTTCTTATGGCTATCGTTTAGACATTAATATCCCACAAAAAGCAATTGAAGTAGCTCAAAGCTCAGGCGAATTAATAATTAGGCTTGAAGTTGATGAAAAATTGGCTGGTGGGCTAGCCATTTATGGCGACAAATTTGGTCGTTATCCAATGAATCCTACAGTTGTTTTAGTTTATTAGAATTTGAATATATAAAAAAATCCCGCTTTATTACCAAGCGGGATTTTTTAGGGAAATTATATATTAATTCACTTTTGGAGCAGGAATAATAACAACGTTCGGTGCGGGTTTTCTTGGATTAGCAATAGTCGGAACTGTTGGTGTGGTGTTTGGCAGAATCGTTTCAACGCTTGGTTGTGGCGAGTTATTCTCTTCTTGAGGCACTTTTGTGTCTTTCAAAGACGCTTCACATTGCTTAATTGCGGTGATAGATTCATCCATTAACCCTTCTTTTGCTGCTTGATAATAAAAAGCCATTGCTCTTTTAAGCATATCGGCTGTGGCAGATGGCGTGCGTTGTCGCCAAGCCAAACGTTGTAATTCAGCACCTTGTGCCAGTGTTATATGAGCTAGTTGCCCTCGATTTGGGTCGTTAGCATTGAGACTTATGAGTTCTAATAAATTTTCCTTAGCAGGCTGAAGTCTTTGTAAAGCAAAGTAATCTTTAAATTTTTGGGTAAGATAAAGAGCGTGCGAACTATTTTTTATTTGTTCAGTAACTTGGCTTGCAGACTCAAATTCTGGTAACTTTGCACATTCACGGTATCGAAAGAAGGCATCCCAATAACGACCAGCTTTAAAATAGGTATCGGCTTCATCAAGCAGATAAGCACGGGATACTTGAGCATTACCTGGAAATGCCAATAAAATAACCCAAGAATTCAGCAGAATAAGACGTACGAGTTTCATAACTTTACAATAATTTAAGCTACATTATAAACAAAAAAATAAATGTAAAAGTTTGATTGTCAATAAATTATGAAGTTTACTTGAAGGTTTCTGATGTTAGTACATTTTCTATAACGTTCAATAATGCAAAATTATTGAATAATTGCAATTAAAAACAATTAACCTTTGCATAAATTAGCTGCGGAAATAACAAGTTTTATCACTGAAAATTGTGAAACTATCATTCTAAGGAATCCCGATGATTTCCCTAAATCTCCATTTATTTATTTGTTTCTTCCCGAAAAAAACTTGGTTTTACATTGCATCGACCAAGAAATAATGGTGGATAAATCTACTTTTTTTCAAGAACTGACGAATCAATTTGCTGCTCAGAACATCAAAATTATTCACCTTTGGGTTGATGTATGGCACGCAAAACAAGATATTGTGAAATCAAGATTATTGTCTGTTTTGGGTAAAAGTGAAACAATTCCCGCTCGACTCACGCAGGTTCGCCGTATTGACAAAGTTTTATTAGATAATTTCCTAACAATCAATCATTTACAAGGAAGTGTCAATGCCAAACTGAAATATGCTTTATTTTTACCTAAACGCTATTTTAGGGTTATCAAGAATGAAAAAATAGTGTCAGAATTGAAAGACTCAGAAGAGATGTTGGTTGCAGTTGCTTCGTTTAGTAATTCAAAAAAAATACTAAGAGAAGGGAATGTTTTTCGTTCTTTTGAACTGATTCGCTTTGCTAATTTAAAAGGTTTTACTGTAGTTGGAGGGTTAAATAAATTACTTAAAAACTTTATTCGTGAGCAATCACCCGATGATATTATGACCTACGCCGATTGTGATTGGTCGGATGGAACAAATTACGAAAAGCTTGGTTTTGAGAGAATAATACAAACGTCTCCTTTATCTTTTGAGGTTGATAATCAGCTATTTACAAGAAAATTAATCGACCAAAATTCAGAAAAAAACAAAATTTACAATGCAGGAAATTGGAAATTTTTGATGAAAATAAATCATGAATAATACAGAAAATGAAATTCCATTGGTTGTGATTCTTGGACCAACGGCTTCTGGAAAAACCAAGTTAGCGGTAAATTTAGCAACTAAAATTAATGGCGAAATTATAAGTGCTGATAGCCGACAAGTATATCAAGGTATGACAATCGGCACAGGAAAAGATTATGATGAATATTTGCCTTTTTTTAAAAAAGATAATCGTTTTCCAGCAGGAATCGCTGGACTTCACTTAGTTGATGTGGTGGCAGCAGGCGATAGCTATAATGTAGCTTGTTTTCAGAAGGATTTTCAAAAGGCGTATCAGTCAATAATTTCTCAAAGAAAACCGACAATCCTTTGTGGCGGAACAGGAATGTATATTGAAGCGGTGTTACGTAATTATGAAGATACGCAAGTGCCTGTTAATCAAGACTTTAGGAATGATTTAGAGCGGAAAACAGACAATGAATTACTTTTATTATTTGAAGATAATTATAAAAATATTCATCCAAATGCCGATATTTCTACCCGAAAAAGATTGATTCGTGCGATTGAAATTGGTTTTTTTAAGATGCAAGATATAAGATTTGAGATGCTGGAAATGAAAAATAAAGATGTTAACGCATTGATTTTTGGCATCAATATTCCTGTGGAAATACGACGAGAGCGAATTACAAAACGGCTACATGAACGCCTTGAAAACGGCATGATTGAAGAAGTAAAAATGTTACTTGAAAAGGGTATTTCTGCCGAAAAATTAATATTTTATGGACTTGAATATAAGTTCATTACAGAATATTTATTGGGTGAATTGGCATATAACGAAATGACAAAAAGGTTAGAAATCGCCATTCATCAATTTGCAAAACGGCAAATGACATTTTTTAGAAGTATGGAGCGTAAAGGATTAATAATCAATTGGTTAGATGGAATGAAGACAGTCGAACAGATGACTGAAGATATATTGATTTTGATTAAAAATCGCTCAAATGCAGTATAATATTCATACAGAACTTATATTTGTGATTGAAGTAAATTTTGTTGTTCATATTTTATTGCTTAGTTAATTCCAAAGAATGAAAAAAACATTACTCATAATTTGTGCTTTTTTGATGTCTTGCATTGCTTTTGGACAAACTAAAACATTGGTTTTTTATCAAGCGTCATATACTGATGAAGCAAAGATTTTGTGGGATAACGCCCATGCAACTAAGCGTTTGCTTGATACTACGTCAAATCCTACGAAAATTAGTGAATCAAATCTAAAAAATTATAACGCAATTGTCTTTTTGAATGTTTCTGTGAATGCGTTGAATTTTCAGCAATCGGCTGAATTACAACGTTTTATGCAAGCAGGTGGCGGTTTTGTTGGAATCAATTTGGCAATCGAAAAGAGCTATAAATGGCTTTGGTATAACAAAATGATTGGTGGTACTTTGACCGAAAACCAATTGAACGATAAAATACAACTGAGTATCATTACTAACGCTTCCATCGGTAAAAATGATTTGCCACCTTTATGGAAAATTGAAGATAAACCATTGATTATTAGTCCTTTGCCAGTGCGTTGTAAGCCTGTTTTGCTTGATGTTATGGGTAAAACTTGGGCATGGTATTATACAACTGAAGAAGGTGGAAAGATGTTTTACACTGCCTTAGGAGGTGATTTATCTGCTTATCAAAATACAGTTTTTATATCTCATATTTGGGCAGGAATTGAGGAAGTATCTTCTAAAAATTTGCCTGATTATGAAAAAATTGCTGATACAGCTTTGCCATTAGAACAAAATTTTCTGAAAGTAACTTTATCCGATAAATTAGATAATCCGTTAGTTTTGGCTACAACTCCCAGCCGAAACGTTGTTTTAGTTGAACAAAGCGGAAAAATAAAAATATATAATTCACAGAAAAGAACAACAAATTTTGTTGGTAACCTTGATGCAACAAAGCTAAAAGCAATCAAACTTGACCCTGAATTTACTGAAAATGGCTATATTTATACTTTTTCAGAAACAAATCCGAATGAATATAAAATTGGACGAGTAGAAATAATGGGTGATAGTTTAGCGATTGTGACTGATTTTTCAAGTCAATCAATAACACCGATTCAAAGAAATATTGTTTACGATTTTGATAAAAACCCCAATGAAGCTTATCGTTTACCTAAATATTTTGATGGTAAATCGTTTAAGTTTGATAACGAACAAGGATTTATTTTGGAAACACTCGACGAAGATGGAAATATCAAGAATATAGAGCCATTTTTACCAATTTTTCGTTTTAATTTTATTAAAGATATGACTTTTGGGTTTGATGGTGGGTTGTATTTTTTAGAAGATAATTCGTTGATGCGGATTGATTATTCAGAGAAGAATCGAAAGCCGATTGCGAGTGCTTCAGCCGACGTTTTATCAGGAAATGTTCCTTTGAAAGTTAAGTTTTCGTCGTCAGGTTCTATTGATTATGATGCAAAAGATATTTTGAGTTTTGAATGGAATTTTGGCGGTACAAATATTTCTCGAGAGCCTAATCCTGAATTTGTTTTCTCAAAAATTGGTACTTACGATATAAAACTTAAAGTAACTGATAGTCAAGGTGATAGCTCAGATTCTGTACTGAAAATTCAAGTAAATAAAGGCACTGTTAAAAGAAAATAATGAAAGGTTTTCATGGCTATAAAGCTTTCATTTGAGGTCAATCATATTGTTTTGTTGGAATTTCAATAATAAAATTGGTACTTAAATAATCATTTTCGATTCTGCAATTGAGCTTTTCACCTACTTTTTTAATGATAAAATGAAGTTTTAGCTGATTATTTTGTTTTTGCATTAATTCTTCAACTTGTTTGAAAGCAAAAAGTGGTTTCACTTGAATTGACTCAGTTTTGAGATTAGATTCTATTTCTTGAAAAAATACAAATTTATCGCCAATTCTCTTTTTTTCGAGTTCGAGATATAATAGAATAGTCTCTATTTCTTGGGCAAGTGAGATGTTTTTTTGTTTCGAACTATTTGAAAGCGTTTTTAAAAGATTGGTAAATTCGGTTAAATATTGTGCCGCCTCCATTGGGCTATGAAGCAAAATATATTGCTTTATAGAATTCAGGTTTCCATATAAAAACTGCTGATTGCCCATAATTCCTTCTAACTCTTGAATCTTTTCTAGAAGTCCAGATTCAGTTTTTTTTTTATAATAATTCAACAGACTTAACCATAAACCAACTATGACCAATACCAACACTATTGTGTACCACAAAACGTCGGAGAAAGACAATAAAATAGTGAGATAATTATTCGTTATCATCAAGCAGTTTTAAGGGTTAGTAATAGCTTAATCAAATTTAGATAAATTGATTTTTGAAGTGAAGCTACATTTATTATTTGGTAGGTTTTATCGGAAATTTGGTAGATTTGGGTAGAAATTTGGATTTAAGATTCTCTGTAAATTATAATGATTGAAGAATATCCTGTGTATCTTCTCCTAATTCAGGAGCTATCCAAGATGGTTTAGCTGGCGTTTCCGAAAACTTGAGTGGTACGCCAATACTTATAAATTTACCTGTTTTTGGATGTTCCTCTTCAATTAACATTTCACGAGCCTGTAAATGTGGGTCATCGCAAAGTTCATCAAGTTCATTGACAGCAGAAATTAATAAGTCATTTTTGGAACCAAAATCTATCCAATAACTTCTTGATTGTGAGCGGATTAACTCTGATATTTTGTTTTTGTATTCAGCTAATTTTTGTTCATTTTCGGGAATTATAAAAGCCATCCAATCGGGTTTGTTGAGAAGAGTGCAGAATTTTTGCCAAAATTTTGGTTCAAGTGTCCCCAAAGCAATAAATTTTTGGTCTGAAGTTTTGTAAACACCGTAATTTGGTAAACCTCCCGACAAAGCAAAATTTCCACGAGTAGCATTTTCTTGCATTGGCGTTAGGTAATCACCTTTGATAATTAAGGGTGTGAGTAAGGGCATAACGGCATCCGTCATCGAAACATCGACTTGTTGTCCTTTGCCAGTTTGGTTGCGGGCATGAATGGCTGATAAAGTCGCAATGACACACATATATGAACCACCCGCAATATCTGCAAGTTGTACACCTGTGGGAATCGGCTCGTCTGTTTTACCTGTTACACCCAAAACGCCTGCAACCGACGTATAGTTAAGGTCGTGACCTGCCAAATGTGCATAAGGCCCCGTTTGACCATAGCCAGTGATACTTATATAAATTATTTTTTCGTTGATTTTCTTAGCATCTTCGTAGCCAATGCCATATTTATCCAAAAATTTGGGGCGAAATTGTTCAACTACTACATCAGCAGTTTTTACTAATGTCAAGAAGGTATTTTTACCTTCTTCTGTTGTAAAGTCGAGCGAAAAACTAAGTTTTGATCTGTTGAATGCCATATAATTCATCGAAACGCCATTTTTGTAAGGCGGAAAATTTCGGACGAAATCGGGTTGTTTAGGGTCTTCAATTTTGATTACTTCGGCACCCATATCGGCCATTAGCATCGTACCTAATGGGCCTGGTAATAATCTGGTAAGGTCTAAAATTCGGATTCCTTGAAGTGGTCCTTGACTTGGTTTTCGCATGATAGATTCGCTATTTTGATGAGCGAATGTAGTAAAAACTATTTCATTCTTTGCAAGATTTCTTTCATTTCCGTTTCATCCATTTCTCCAACTCCTCGCCAAACTTGTCGCCCTTTCTTGATGATTACATAAGTCGGAATTTCTTCAACTTTGAAAGCTGTTGCGATATTATCGCTTTTTTCAGCATCAATTTTGAGGAGTTTGATACTTTTATTTTGGTCGGCAATTCGGTTTAAAATGGGAGTCATTTTTTTACAAGGAGCACACCAATCGGCATAAAAATCTATCAAAACGAGGTCATTTGTTTTGACAATTTGGTCAAGATTATCCATTGTAAATGCTGCAATTGGCTGTGTAGTTGTGTTATCTGAAACATAAGGTTTGCTCGAAGAAGTCCATTTTGCAAATCCTCCAGCCATGTCATAGACTTCTTTATATCCTAAATCTCGAAGAAAAGCTGCAGCATCGGTGCTTCTTCTTCCTGAAAAACAGTAAATAAATACAGGACGATTTTTATCTAATTTGATTTTAATAATTTCTTCAAAATTATCGTCATTGAAGTTCATGTTGACGGCTCTTTTTAAATGTCCACGCATAAATTCTTCGGGAGTTCTGACATCAACCAACTGAGCAATCTCTGGATTTTCTTTGAGTTTTGTATCAAATTCATTGATTGACAACAAAAATTTATCTTTGGTTTGAGAGAAAGAATTTGAAGCAATAAATAGGAGCGAAATAAAAAGAAAACGTTTCATGATGGGTATTGGATAAAGATGTTTATTGATAAAAATATAGCAAATTTCAAGCCAATTAACAATTCGAAATGAAAGCTCTTCGGGTAAAAAACAAATATAACGACTAAAGGTAAAATAGGACAATCTTCATCTACAGAATCTTGTTTTTACTATTTGTAGGCACTAAATACCCTTTTTCGGAGTTATAATAATACAGAGATAAATATTTTCAAGACTTTTTGGTTCGCATTTGTTGCAAACCAATGCTTTGCTATTTTAGTCTCAAACAACTTTTTATAACATTTTCCATAAAACTTAACATAGAAGCTATGAATTCATTTCTGACCAAATTAATCATTGAAACTATTCTCAAAAATAAGAGAAGAAGGCAAGCTCTTGGCAAAAAAACTTATACCAGATTTGAGCTTGCCAAAGGTTTTAGAGAGTTAAAAATATTAATAATTAGACAATTCAAAGATGCTATACTTATTTCTCTTGGCATCGCTTCGGCAGCATTCGGATTGGAAAGCTTTTTGTTGCCGAGTAAGTTTATTGACGGTGGAGCAACGGGTATTTCATTGTTAATCACCGAATTGACGTCATTTCCATTGTGGGGTTTATTGATTGTTATTAATATTCCTTTCGTAATTCTTGCGTATAATATTCTCGGAAAAGAATTTGCTATCAAAACGGCGGCAGCTATTAGTTTATTGGCAATTTGTATCGCTACGGTTCATTTTCAAGAAGTTACGCATGATAAACTATTAGTAGCTGTTTTTGGCGGATTTTTCCTTGGGGCTGGTATAGGGCTTTCGGTTCGAGGAGGAGCAGTTATTGATGGAACGGAAGTTTTAGCGATTTTTTTAAGCAGAAAATTAGGAACTACACTTGGTGATATCATTATCGGAATCAATGTTATTATCTTTTCTGCAGCTGCGTATTTTCTTTCTGTGGAGTCGGCACTTTATTCCATGATAACCTATTTGGTTGCCTCAAAAACACTCGATTTCTTTATTGAAGGTATTGAAGAATATACAGGTGTTACGATAATATCCCCACACAGTGATGAAATTCGACAAATGATTATTGATACAATTGGTAGAGGTGTAACCGTTTATTCGGGTAAAAGAGGGTTTGGAAGAGGAGGAGAAACCAAAGAAATAGATATTGTTTATACGGTTATTACACGATTGGAATTGAATAAACTTAAAACTGAAATTGAGAAAATAGACCCAAATTCGTTTGTAGTAATGAGTAGCGTAAAAGATACCAAAGGAGGAATGATAAAAAAACGCCCACTCGAACATTGATTTTGGAATACTCAAGGATATGGAAAATACCAAATAATAGTTTTTTCGTTGTTTATTCCGTCGTATTTTTGCGAAGATATTTTCAAATAAAGCATTACAAATATGTCACTTGACTTAAAAATAAAGCAATTAGCCAAAGACTACGCATCAGAAGTAGTCGCTAATCGCCGCCATTTACACACTAATCCAGAGTTATCTTTTCAGGAATATAATACAGCAAAATTTGTTGCCCAAAAATTAAAAGATATTGGCTTGACTCCACAAGAAGGTATTGCCAATACGGGCGTTGTAGCACTAATCGAAGGGCGAAACCCAGCTAGTAAAGTAATCGGGCTACGTGCCGATATGGATGCACTTCCTATTTTTGAGAAAAATGAAGTGTCTTATAAATCGCAAAATGAAGGTGTTATGCACGCTTGCGGTCATGATGCTCATACGTCTTCTTTGCTCGGAACTGCCAAGATTCTACATCAACTGCGAGACGAATTTGAAGGAACAATTAAATTAGTTTTTCAGCCAGCAGAAGAAAAAGCACCAGGTGGAGCTTCAATTATGATAAAAGAAGGTGTGTTGGAAAACCCAGCTCCAGCAAGTATGCTCGGCCAGCATGTTGCTCCTAATATTCCAGTTGGTAAAATAGGTTTTCGTGAAGGAATGTACATGGCCAGCACCGATGAATTATATTTAACGGTTAAAGGAAAAGGAGGTCACGGAGCAATGCCTGACCAACTCATTGACCCCGTTTTGATTGCTTCGCACGTGATTGTTGCTCTACAACAAGTCATTTCAAGAAACCGTAAACCCGCTAATCCATCGGTGCTTTCATTTGGCCGGTTTATTGCTGATGGCGTAACCAATGTTATCCCAAATGAAGTGACGATTCAAGGTACTTTCCGTTGTATGGATGAAGAATGGCGAGAAGATGGATTACGTCGAATGAAAAAAATGGCAGAAGGTATTACCGAAGCGATGGGAGGCGTGTGTGATTTTGAAGTAGTGAAAGGTTATCCTTTTTTGAAAAACCATCCTGAACTTACGCGTCGAATCCGAACTGAAGCAACTACCTACATGGGACGAGAAAATATTATCGACCTTGATTTATGGATGGCAGGTGAAGATTTTGCTTTTTATTCACAAGTTGTTGATTCATGTTTTTATAGACTTGGAACAAGAAATGAGGCACGAGGAATTATTTCTGGTGTTCATACACCAACATTTGATATTGATGAGACTGCTCTCGAAATTGGACCTGGATTAATGTCTTGGTTAGCAATTCGTGAATTAGCTAAGTAAACGTTTATTAAGTACAATTACCAATAAGACCAATTTTCCTCCACTTACTGCTAAATACCTACCAGTTATTGGATTTGGTTTTTTTAATGATACAATGGCATTTTTTTTGCGTTAGAACCATTAGATAAGAATTACTTCAAACCTTTGTTTTTGGCAAATTCTTGAATGAATTTTGATAAAAAAAGCTATTAGATGCGTACCTTAGTAATTGTTCTACAAATTTTAGGCGGATTAACTTTTATCCCTTGGTTTACGGTTGCTGGCCTTTCTTTCATTTCACTAAATTCGAGTGAATCAATTAAAAAGATAGGTCCTTGGTTATTTATCATTTCAATTTTCATCTATCCCTTTATTGTTGGAGGATGTTATTGGTGGGCTTGGTCAATTGTTTTAACTGGCGACTTATTTACTGCTGCTCTTTGGAGTTGTCTTCCATTAATTTGTTTTGGAGTGGCTTATCTCATTATTTCGCAAACATCAGATTACCTTAAAAGGTATTAAAAAAAAATAATAAATAAGGAAGTCCCAGTAAATTTTTACTGGGACTTCCTTATTTATACGCAATTAAATATGAAAAAAGGCATGGTTGTAAAACAAAAAAAGCTAGTCATAAGACCAGCTTTCTTGCATTCATTATAAAAAGGTTACTCATTCTTTGCTGATGCTTTGGTGTCGTCTTTCTGCACTTCAACCGTCGAAATATTTGTTGACGAACATCCATTTTTTGTTACTTTTAAAACATAAATATATTTTCCCGCATTCAAATCACTTAGGGTTGCTATTTTATCATTGATTGTGTCAATAAAAGGGCCTTTCCAAACGTATAAAGCTTCCGTTCCTGCATCGTGGGCTTCTAATTTTGCAACTTGACCAACCTTTATATTTGCATTGTTAGCAATGGCGACGGGGATATTTCGTACTTCAACTTTTGCTGTATCAACTGATTTACATCCATTTTTTGACACACTCAAATAGTATGTATAATGCCCAATTGCCAAATCCTGAACAATTACCTCCGAATTATATGCCGAAAAGTCAGTGGGAGGGAGTGTCCAACGATAATTCACGCCAATACCAGCATCGGCTGCACTCAATTTTATTGGGTCGCCATAACAGAACTGGCCACCAATAGCAATCGCTCTTGGTCGTTCTTTCACCATTAATTTAATCTTTCCAATAGTTGTTGAACCATTCTTTTTAATAGTGAAATTATAAAATCCAGCCTGAAAAGGAGTTATTTTTTCGAGCCTAATTTGTTGTGAAATGGATGAAAAACCAGCAGGCCCTTTCCAAGAATAAATAGCATCTTCGCCAAAATCGGGTGTTGACAAAACAATACTATTGTTTTCACACACATAAACCGTTGAAGTTTTAGAATCTTCTGTATTCACAATTTTTTTATGATAAGGCACTGCTCTACTTTCATCAAATGAAAAGAAAAATAGTTCTGAAGTGTCCTGTAACATTGGTTGTGAATTGTATGCTAAAAGTTCGGTCGGTTTTTCAATTTCTCTATCAATTGATTCGGGCTTATTCTGTGCTTTTAAAGGTGTTTCACGCAGCACAATCGTAAAGGTTATCATATATACACAAAAAATTTTCTTGATAGCCATGACTAAATTTAGGGTTTTTGAGAAATTGACAATTGCCCGCTGTATTTGAAAACTCATCGCCAAAAAAGGCATTCCAAAGTAGCTACTTTGGGTAATATAAATTACAGGAATTTACTGATACAATCGAATATGAATTGTCTTATCCAAAAACCATGCTAAAAATTGTATTTACCAACAAGATTTAGATATAAGTTTGTTTTTTTTTGTAAAATATTGTTTATCAGTCTTTTATGAATACAAAAAAAACACTCGTTTTTTGCGAGTGTTTTCTGATAAAGATTTTTATAGATTATCTTCCACGTTTTACTAAAAAAGCAGATAAAATTGGGTCAAATCCTTGGGCTATATCGGCCTCAATAAAATCAATTTTATATTGACCACATTTCAATTTTAAATCATGGTAAAATTCTTTGATTGATGCTTGATATTGTTCTTTCACTTGAGACGGCTGGGCTCTTACTTTTTCACCAGATTCTAAGTCAATAAACTCATAAGGGCGTTCTTCAAAATTAAAATCTTCTTCGGTATTTTTATCCGTCACATGGAAAAGCAAAACTTCGTGCATATTATGTCGCAAGTGCTGCATGGCCGAAAACAAGCGTTCTGAATTGTTAATATCTTCAAACATATCACTGAAAATCACTACTAACGAACGTTTATGGATTTTTTCGGCAATTTCGTGAAGTGTATCTACAACCGATGTTCTTCTTTGAGGTTTAGGCTTTTGCAAAAGCGATTCTAAATCCATAAAAATTTTATGAATGTGCGAAGGCGTCGATTTAATGGGTGTTTGAATCTCAATTCCGTCCGAAAAAGTCAGTAAACTTACCGCATCACGCTGTTTTTGCAGCATATAAGCTACTGCTCCCGCTGCCATCGTACTAAAAGTTATTTTGCCATTAGTTTTCTCAGGATAATACATCGAAGAAGAAGTATCAATCAAAATATGGCAGCGAAGATTGGTTTCCTCTTCATACCGTTTTACGTAAAGACGGTCGGTTTTTGCAAATACTTTCCAATCAATATATCGAGTACTTTCCCCAGTATTGTAGAGTCGATGTTCGGCAAATTCAACCGAAAAACCATGAAAAGGTGATTTATGAAGCCCAGTTATGAATCCTTCTACAAGTTGTTTGGCAAGAAATTCGACATTGCCGTATTCACGTATTTTTGCTACATCTAACATAAATTTCTTTGGAAAACAATCAGTAGTTTTATTATCTAAACAACGACAAATTACTTCTTTTTCTTATTATTTGTTGTCTTTTTCTTGGTTACAGCTTTTTTCTTACTATTTTTTTTCTTGCTTTTGGCTTTCGGTTTGGAAGAAGGAACGAATATTTTAATTTTATCTTCTTCTTCACTTTTATTCAACTCAATTGAATTTTCTAGAATAACGTCAGGTTTTGAAATAATTACCGTATTGTGTTCTCCAACAATCGTAACTTTCACTTTTGCTAGTCCAGACTTAAACATGCCCAAACGAGCGGCCGCAGCGTGCGAAACGTCTAATATTCTTTTTTTAGTATAGGGACCTCTATCATTGACTCTTACAATACACCATTTTTTGTTGGCCAAATTTGTTACTTCAAGCATCGTACCAAAAGGTAACTTCGGGTGGGCACAAGTTAAATCGCCTTTTACTAAAATTTCGCCATTGGCAGTTTTGTGTCCATAAAGTTTACTACTATAATACGAGGCTATACCAAATGATTCGGCTCCTAAAATGGGCGTTTGGCTGTATAAAAATAGTGGTTTTACTAAGAAAAAGAGGAAAAAAAAACGTATTTTCTTCAATATCATTATTGGATAGAATTGGTTTCTAAGTGCATAGTTACGAATTTTTTTGCAATGACCGAAACAATTGGAGATTTCGTAGTCGAATCAAAATGTTGGTTTTATTTTATTTCAAATGAAAATAATATTATTTTTAACTAAAAAACGTTATAAAATATTTTTCATAAAATAATAAAATCATATATTTGGAATTCATTCTAAACCTCTAAAACCTAAAAGGATTGTGGAAAGAGAAGACAGAGACAAAATTTACTCCAAGCGTGTAAGAGCGGGAAAGCGTACCTATTTCTTCGATGTAAGAAGCACCCGCTCAAGTGATTACTACCTAACTATCACCGAAAGCCGTCGTTTTCAAAAAGATGGGGGATTTGTGTTCGAAAAGAGCAAAATGTTTGTTTACAAAGAGGATTTTAACAAATTTCTCGAAGCTCTTCAAGAAACTGTCGACCACATCAAAAACGAATTAATGCCAGATTATGATTTCGACCAGTTTAAGCATGACGAGCAGCAATTGCCAAACGACGAAGTAATTAATGTGGAAAATGACGATTATGCTAGCAGTGGCTCAGATTTAAAATGGGAGTAGTACGTCAATAAATGATTATTAGTGAACCCTTATCAAGTTAATTTTAAAGATTATTTGTGTAAATAAGTTTACTTATAGTTGTTAATTGCCATTTGCACACCGAAAAGCCTTTGAGAATTTCTCGAAGGCTTTGCTGTTTTGAGGGTTTTATGTTACTTTTGCACCCTAATTTAATAAATAAACTAAACAAGGCTTGTCAAACAGGAAGTTTCCCTCAATAAGCAATCCGAAATAAAAATATGGCTTTACAAGTCGGTATCGTGGGTTTACCCAATGTTGGAAAATCAACATTATTTAACGCAGTATCAAACAGTGCTAAAGCTCAAGCGAGCAACTATCGTTTCTGTACAATTGACCCAAACGTTGGGCTTGTTGATGTACCTGACGAGCGTTTGAATAAATTGTCGGAATTAGTAAAACCTAATCGAATTGTGCCAACACAAATTGAAATCGTTGATATTGCTGGTTTGGTTCGTGGTGCAAGTAAAGGTGAAGGTTTAGGAAATAAATTCTTAGGAAATATTCGTGAAGTTGATGCCATCATTCATGTTGTAAGATGTTTTGAAGATGAAAATATTTTGCGTGAAGAAGGAGCAATCAATCCTGTAAGTGATAAAGAAATTATTGATACAGAACTCCAATTAAAAGATTTGGAAAGTGTCGAAAAGAAAATACAAAAAACCGAAAAACAAGCAAAAGTTGGCGGTGATGCAAAAGCTAAAGCCGAATTTGATGTCTTGAAACGTTGCCAAGAATGGCTTTTACAAGGAAAAAGCATCAGAGAATTGGGCTTGACAAAAGAAGAGATTCCTGCAATTGCCGATTTATGTCTGTTGTCAATTAAACCTGTACTTTACGTTGCTAATGTTGATGAAGCGTCAATGCACTCAGGTAATAAATATTCGGAAGTTTTGCAGAAAGCAGCCGATGCTGAAAAAGCCCAAATGATTGTTTTGAATAATTCAGTTGAAGCTCAAATTACGGAGTTAGAAGACCTTGACGACAAATTAATGTTTTTGGAAGAATATGGTTTGACCGAACCAGGCTTAAATCGTTTGATTCGTTCGGCTTATAAATTATTGGAGTTACGCACGTATTTTACTGCGGGTGTACAAGAAGTAAGAGCTTGGACAATTCAACAAGGTTGGAAAGCACCGCAAGCCGCAAGTGTTATCCATACTGACTTTGAAAAAGGATTTATCAAAGCGGAAGTAATTGCGTATGCCGACTTCGTTAAATATGGTTCAGAAGCCGCTTGTAGAGAAGCAGGACGATTGCGAATCGAAGGAAAAGAATATGTAGTTGCCGACGGCGATGTTATGCACTTCAGATTTAATGTATAAATAAATATTAGAAAGATATACAGTCCCTTTCCCGCAAGAGAAAGGGATTTATTTTTTGTCTGCAATTTTCAACATGGCTGGCAAAGGAATCAAATAATTGGAGGTTCCCCAGAAACGTTCTTCATATTTTCCACCTCTCGGAAAATTTTCGGTCGTTAGTAATTCTTCTCCCATTTGTATGGCCGAACGATGACCTAATTTTAGGCTTTCATTAGCCATAAACTGAACTGTCATGGTAGCTTCAGTCGTAAATCTTTTTTCGAGTTTATCCTCAAATTTGGCCGCAAAAATAAGTTTACAATCCTGCAATTGCCAAAGTCCATTCAAAGGCAAATATTGATTATATCCTTTCACGAGTTTCCCTTCTTTTTTTGTATTGTTAGTAAAATTGCCTTTAATAACGTCTTTTACGCCCTCAGGAGTCATTTCATATTCTATTCTTACAATTGCTTGAGAGTTTTGAGTAAGATAAATTTTACCATTTCTTGCTGCTTTCACTCGCTTATTAATTGGCGTAAAACTAATTGAATAAACGAGGCTATCGCCAAAATAAGTCATTGTTGAATCAATTTTAAAATCATAATCATTGATACTTCCTTTATCTAAATAATCAGGCACACTATTTTCGAGCGAACGCGTTACGATGGCAGCTCCATTCATAAATCCCCAACCATCAAGTTTGGCTGTTTGCCCTGTCCATTCATATTTTCGAGCTTTCATAAGTTTCATTTTTTCTGGTTCAAGGTCTTTCTCTTTGTGCGTTCGTTCAACTCGGATGAGAGCTTCTTTTATTTTCACAAAACCTAATTTTTCCATCTCAATGGTTTCTAAATAATAGCCGAATTGATAATTTGGATAAGTCGGAAAATTCTTCTTAACTGCCGCTAATGCATCTTTGATAATGAGTTTGGCATCGCCTCCTTGAATCGAAGCCAATGTTTGGGCTGGTTCAAGCTCAATCACACTGCTAGAATCGAAAGAAGATGCTTTTTTAATAACACTTTTATAACCAATTGTTGTAATAACAACCATCGAATCGAGGTCAATTTTCGGAAAATAAAACTTAAATTCTCCAAGTGCATTGGCTTCACTCGAAAAACCTTTGCTTGGAATACTCAAATAAGCATTTGGGATTTCTTTTTGAGTAGTTTTGTCTATAATTTTTCCAGAAATAGAAGAGTAGCCTTGACAAAAAACAATGGTTGGAAGTAATAATAAGATTAAAAAGTAGTTAAATTTCATATATTTTGTTACAAATCTTTCAATATTAACGTTTAAAAATAAAAATATGCTTAAAACTATTGCATCTTTTTTTATAGTTTACTTACATTTGGCAAATTTATGGCTGAATTAAGATTAAACGTCCAATCGCTAGCATGTAATTCCAGTTATTTATTTTAAAATTTACGAGTATTTCACTAAAAATCAAAACCAATTAACAAAATGAAAAATTTATTTTCGCTATTATTTATGTGTTTTTTGAGCTTGGCCGTTCTGACTTCAACAGCTCAAGAAGGCAAAAAAGGCTCTAAAGGAAAGGCTAAAACCGACAAAACAGAAAAAGCTGATAAAAAAGACAAAGCAGCAGACAAAAAAGAGAAGGCCGATAAAAAAGAAAAGGCTGATAAAAAAGACAAAGCAGCAGACAAAAAAGAAAAATCTGATAAAAAAGAAAAAGTCGATAAAGTAGATAAAAAAGAGAAAACTGATAAGAAAGAAAAAGCAGTCGACAAAAAAGAGAAAACAGAAAAAGTAGATAAGAAAGAGAAAAAATCAAACGATAAAGACAACACAATCAAACCTGCTCCGAAACCAAATACAAAGGATGATGGAAAAGAGGCTGACCAATCTACTCGTAAAAAAGTAGCGGGCGGTGACAAACAAATTGGTAAAGATGAAAAAGGCCGTACTATTTTTGAAGGCTCACGTGGAGGTCAATATTATATCAACTCAAATGGCAACAAAACCTATTTGAAAGCGGATAAGAAATTGTAATTGCCTTAAACGATTTCGATAGAAATAAAAAGTCCCGATTCTTTTGAGTCGGGACTTTTTTGTAATTATATAAATTATGATTTTGGTCTAAATTCTTTCATAACTTCCTGATTACAAACCAAATATGGACCTTCAATCAAATCAATGCAATACGGAATTGCTGGAAAAACTGCATCCAAACATTGGCGAATCGCTTTTGGTTTTCCAGGGAGATTAAGTATCAAAGTATGGTTACGAATACCAGCTGTTTGACGAGATAAAATCGCAGTTGGGACATATTTAAGGCTTTCTTGACGCATCAATTCACCAAAACCAGGCATCATTTTTTGACAAACAGCCTCGGTTGCTTCGGGTGTAACATCACGCAAAGCTGGCCCAGTTCCACCTGTTGTCACAACTAAACAACAAGCGTGTATGTCAGCCATTTCGATGAGTGTTTGTGAAATTAACTCTTGTTCATCAGGAATAACTCTGTAAACAGTCTCAAACTCCGAAATCAAATATTCTTTTAATGTTTCCACAACTGCTTTTCCAGGAATATCTTCATAAATTCCAGCACTTGCACGGTCAGAAACATTTATTACACCAATTTTTATTGTCATTTGCCTTCAAATTAAACACCTTCTGCTACAACTTCTTTTACTTCAGGAACCATTGTTTTTAATAGGCGTTCGATACCATCTTTCAACGTAACTGTTGAAGAAGGGCAACCGCTGCACGAACCTTGTAAATATACTTTCACTTGCCCTGAAATTTCGTCAAATGAAGCAAAATTGATTGCTCCGCCGTCAGATTCTACTGCAGGACGAACATATTGGTCGAGTGTTGATTTTATTTTTGCAATAATTGCCGAATCGTTGGCATCAATAATTAAAGTATTTTTATCGATTGTTTTTTGAGCAAAAACCAAATTGTTTTGTTCAAAAAATATCTTCATAAACTTCTTTATATCATAAACAATATCTTCCCATTCGGTTTCGTCATCCTTTGTGATAGTGATAAAGTTTGAAGCAATAAAAATTCTTCTTACAAATGGAAATTGAAATAAATCACCAGCTAAAGGCGATGCTTTTGATTCTTCAAAAGTAGCAGCTAATGATGGGTAATCGAATGTAAGTCCTTCGGGAGCAAGTTCAAAATTCAATACAAATTTCATTGAATTTGGGTTTGGACTTAGCTCAGTATAAATCATTGTTTGGCGTTGCAACATGAGTTTTGAATTGGTAATGTAGCGTTAAGAATTAAGAATAGCCCTTATATTGGCTCATTTACTCTTTATTTTTAACAAATATATAGCTAAATAAGTTTGGTATAGCATAAAAAAACCTGTTACGAATAACAGGTTTTTTTATTGACTTTTACATAATTACAATTCTCTAAACACTACTGATATAATACCAGTAAAGTTTTTTTGATTTATAACTTATGATTGTCTTACGCTTCCGCAGAAACGCTAACGAATGATTTTCCGTCACGTCCTTTTTTGAACTCAACAATACCAGCTGTTAAAGCAAACAAAGTATGGTCACGACCAATACCTACGTTTACACCTGGATTGTGTTTTGTACCACGTTGACGTACAATGATGTTACCAGCGATAGCTGTTTGACCACCAAACAATTTTACGCCTAAGCGTTTGCTTTCTGATTCACGTCCGTTTCTCGACGAACCAACACCTTTCTTGTGTGCCATAATTTTTTAAAATATTGACCAAATGCTTGTTTGGCAGTTTGGTACGATTGATAAATGAGAGAATGAAATGGTCATTCGGTTTTATCAAAATTGTGATTTATTGCCCTAATGACTTTCTAAAATTAATAATTGGTTAAACCAATTTACGCAATTTCGTCGATTTGGATTTTCGTCAAATACTGACGGTGTCCATTTTTCTTTACGTAACCTTTACGACGCTTTTTCTTGAAAACGATTACTTTTTCGCCTTTCAAATGTTCTAAGATGGTTGCTTTTACTGAAGCACCACTAACGACTGGCGTACCTACTGATACTGTTCCGTCGTTGTCAACAAGGAGAACCTTGTCGAATACAAGTGCAGCGTTCACATCTCCTTCTAACCTGTTGGTATAAAGTGTGCGACCCTTTTCAACTTTAAATTGCTGCCCTGCGATTTCTACGATTGCGTACATGTTTTTGAATTATAATTGACAATTATCTAATTTGAACTTCCCGAAAATCGTTTTTCGACTTGAAAGAACACTATTTCGGGCTGCAAAGATAAGTATATAATTTTATTTTTCAAACTATTGCTTTATTTGATTTTATTTATCAAATTGTATTCAAATTATTATTCGTTATCTTATTTAACTCCTAACATTTATGAAAATCCGTCAAATTATTCAAGGAAAAAAGATTAACGCCCTTTTTTCGGTCACATCCGATACAACAGTTTACAATGCTTTGGTCGAAATGGCTAACAAAAATATTGGGGCGGTATTGGTCATTGATGAAGGAAAACTTTCAGGGATTTTTTCAGAGCGTGATTATGCTCGTAAAATTGTATTGAAGGGCTTACATTCAGAAGAAACATTGGTAAAAGATGTAATGACAGCGAATGTAATTACGATTGAAATGGAGGATAAATTGGAATTAGCGATGCAAATAATGTCAGAAAGACATATTCGCCATTTACCTGTATTGGAAAATGGTGTTTTATCCGGTATTATTTCGATTAATGATGTAGTTTCATCAATTATAAAAGAACAAAAGGCTCAAATCGAATCTTTACAAGGCTACATTTCAGGAAATTATGCTTGATGAAAAAATTGAAGATTTTTAAGCTGTATGATATTTTATCATACAGCTTTTTTTCTGCCCAAAAGTACTCCTTCCACAATCAAATATTGAGCTAAAATGTATGTTGCCATTATCAAAATATCAGGAAAAGGAATGGCAAATGCAAACTTATTAATGGCAATGAGTGAGTCTGAAATGATAAACGAAATAGCCCCAATAAGTACAAATTGATAACTTTTTGTGTTGGTTTGTCTTTCCATGGCCTTAATTCCCATCAATGTAATTGCTAGAGAATAAACTAAAATTGGAATCTTAAAATCGGCAGGTATTTTACTTATAAGTATATTCAATAAAACTACTGTGTAGAGTAAAAAGGGTAAACGCTTTAAATATTGTACTTTGTTTTCTTTTTGAAAAATAATGGTATAAGTAACCTGAGCTACTAAAAATGAACCTAATCCTAATAAAAAGAAATTTGGATTTTGTCTTTGAAACATCAAAAATGTATCTCCAAAACACGAAAAAAGCAAGGCTGCTAACATCAATTTATCAACGAGAATGAGGTCATTTTTAGCTTTTAGAAAATAAAAAATACCCAAAGAAATCATCAATATTGGTTTAGTAAAATAGTTTAGCCAATCAATGTTGGTAAAACCCGCCACAATATTGATTGTGCCAAGTACGAAATAAAAAATAGTTTGATTACGAGTCATGTTTTTCCGAATTAAGGTTGATTCCAATATTTTCTGCTAAAATAATTGCTGTTTCCATTGGCTTAAAATCTACATTTTGGAGCGTATCAGTTGGTCGGTGAATATTGGGCATTCTGCCATTTTTATCGAGTGCAGCCAACGTTACTGAAGGTATTCCAGCTCGCTGAAACCAAACCGAATCGAAGTCGGCTGTATGCCAAGCTCCTGTGCTAACATCTTTTAAATCAACTCTTTGTGAGGTTGTTTTTTTTGCTATTTTAACCAAATCATTATCATACACAATGTTTGACCAGCTTCCTGTTTGAGTAATGATTTTTAAATCTCCACTACCAAGTGTATCAAAATTTATTAGATAAGTTTGCTTTGTAAATTCTTGGTAATGTTTTTTCATATAAGCTCTTGCTCCAATCATCCCGACTTCTTCGGCTCCAGTAATAACCAATTCAACATCAAGGTTTTGTAGGTTTTTTGACCAAAGTTTTTGAGCCGTTTCAATGGCTGCTGCAACGCCTGTTGCATTGTCGGATGCTCCATTAGAATAACCAAATCTGAAAAAATCTATTGATGCAGTAATGCCCTGTAAAATAAAATAAAAAGCCAAAATATTAGCTACTAAAAGCAAAAAGTTGTTTGGTATAATAAACTGAGAAATAGCCAAAAACTGAGCTAATAACATCAAAATTAAACTCATTTTTAGGGATTTTCTAAAATTTCCAACCATTTCTGGGCGGTAAAGCAACGAAATCGGTGCTGTGTCCCAATGAGCCATTAATATAAGTTTTTTAGCTTTGGGAGTCAGGTTTTTAGACTTTATAACAAGATTATTAGATTTCACTAAGGGTGGAAAACTCGTTACAGGCGAAGCATACCAATTGAAATAAAGTAGTGCCATCGTCACGAAAATTAATGTGATAATTAACCCTACAATCGCAGAAAAATTTAACGCAATCAACCCAGCCGATAAACCCAAAATAAGCCACCAAACAACAGAAATATATGTTTTTGGCGTGCGAAATGATTCTCTACTAACAGACTGATTAATAAATAGTTGACTCAAAAAATCAAGTACAGGAGCTTCATTTTTTGTCGCTACGCCTCGATTTGGAAAAGTAGTCAGTTTTTCAACAATTTGTTGAGGTGTCATTATAGTGATAGGTTTTAGGGATTTTGAAGTTAGGTTTTATTCTTTAGGATTTGCTAGAAAAATTAACCTACCTAAAGCCGTAATTTGAAACCTAATTATTTTATTCTCCGTCGAAAAAAGTATCAATTTCTCGCCAAGACTTGAAGCGTTGGTATCCTTCAATTTTTTGATTATGAATGGCATCAAACATAAGTGTTTTTCCTTTGAAAGTACTTAGGTTTTTTTCGTGGTCATCAATTAAATAATCAGCCGAAATAATGCTTTTATCGCCACAAAGAACAATGTTTTTCCATGAAATAAATGGAAAATGCTCTTCTAACCACTCAATTTTTTCTTTTAATGAATTAGGAAACTCTGTTGCCGCCGAAACGATAAAAATATCAAATCTTTCATGTAATTTCTTGATTACCTCAACTGCATCGGGCATCACCTCGAGTGTTCGAAAAAAGCCTGGTTTAAAAATTTCTTCTCTAACTACATGATAATGTTCTTCTTTTAAAACATCATAATAAGCTTTTCCTTGAAAATGATGGTCTTTAAAATTAGTGCCAATAATTGTATTATAAGTGTGTAAAATCTTTTTTCCTGCGGCCGCCATTACGTCGTCCATGTCAATTGCAATTCTCTTTTTTGTCATAGTTTCCTTAAAAAAATATTTTTACGAAGGTAATTATTTAATGGATAATGTAAAATGTAGAATTGAAAATTATTGTATTTGCACAAAAAAGCCACAAGTTTATGACTTGTGGCACTGAATCAATCGTTTAAATAACCGAATTCTATTGAATCGAAATATTAAAATCAATATTTACATCATCGCTTCCTGGAGTTGCTGTTCCGTCTTTGCTTGGCTTTCCGTTGATTGGTGGTTGATGGCGTAGTTGTACTTTCAATTTGCCTGTTGCTGCTGCACCTGTTTTTACGTTTCCTGTTAAGCCTACGTTAAAGTTTCGTGAATCCTTATCTCCGTAAGTATATGTCAATAAACTGCTCGGTGAAGGCGTATAAATAAATAAATGTTCGTCTTTTTCGGTCGCTACTTCATCGGTGATGTTATTTATTGGAGTCTTCGATTCGTCTAAAATTCCAATCGTTAAAGTGTAGTCTGTATTAGCTTTTAAGTTGATTGTTTCTACAATTGGAGCGGCACCACCGTCTCCATCGGGGTCGGCAAACTTGAATGTTTGCGTTGTTCCGCCACTCGAAAAATTTAACTTTACGCTCGTAACAAGTTCATTTTCTTCGACCGAATCAACCGAATCTTTTTTACAACTCGAAATGAAAAGCAAAAGGCTAATCATCAAATAGGTGAGTGGAATGAGGCTTCTTTTCATTGTTTTGTTAAATGGTTTATGAAATAATTTTGCAATTGCATTAATGTTGCAAATATATAAAACAAAACTCTCTTTTGCAGTATTGTTGCAAAAATTAAAATGAATATTTTGCCCGTAAAGCAATATTTCTGCCAATTTCGTCAGAAAAATAGCGGAAACGATTCAAATAGTCACGATAAACAGAATTGAATAAATTACTTACAGTCACAGAAATTCCTAAAGTTTGTTTGTTGCCAATAACAAATTGCTGGCTAATGGCTGCATTCCAAAGAGAATAAGCAGGCGGGGGAGGAGCGAAATCGCCTCCAAACTCGGAAAATATAATTTCTGAAGCAGGTATGTCTTTAAAGATAATCTTATTTGGTACTCGATTTTGTTTAAACACATAAATATTTGTGAGGGAAATGGTAGTTTTTTGCCATTCATATCGAAGTGTATTTTCCCAACGATTGGCAGGAATCAAAATTAATGGCTGATTATTGGTCAAATCTTGAGCTTCGAGGTAAGAAAATTTAGAATTTAATGAAATGTTTTTCAGAATTTGAAAATTAGCACTTAAATCAATCCCTCGAAAACGAGCATTGGTTTGTGTATAAAAAAACTCAGGAAATGCTCCTCGAATGGTTAAAGCTGGGCGGCCAGTTGGTGACAAAAAGATAAAATTATTGATAAAGTTATTGTATAAATGAATTTCAGATTGAACTCTTTTTGAAATATAATTGGCTGTTAATGAAAGGTTTAAAGCTACTTCTGGCACAAGATTTTCGTTGCCTCGCTCAAAACTTGCTGCCCCATGATGCACGCCATCGCTGTAAAGTTCGTTGACAGTTGCTGCACGCCAAGCAGAACTAATATTTGTCAAGAAATTCCATCGAGCATTGGGCCGAAAACTCGCTCCTAAAGTGCCTGTAACGTTTTCATTATTCAACTTATCAAGTTCAACACTTTGCGTTCCACGAGGGATACGATAAACATTCAAATGACGAAAATCATAGCGAAAACCTCCTTCTATTTCCCATTGTTTTTTTACGATTCGTTCAATGATAAATAACCCTGCCGTAAAATTCTTGAAATTTGGAATCAAAACTGTCGAAGTTCGAGGTTGAGTGAGTGTTCCAGTTGTGAGATTTTCCTGATAAAGTCCTGTAATTCCAGCCGAACCAGTCAATAATTTGAATAATGGTTTATGTTCAAAAAGTAATTCGCTGGTATAAGTAGTAAGTTTAAAAAGTTGAACAAGGTTTTTATCACCTCTCAAAATATCAATTTCTTTGCGAAAATCATATTGTCGTCCCAATGTAAGTGATAAATTTCCATTAGGATTTTTGTGTGTATTCTTGATTTTTAACAAATTATGCTGCACATCCTGATAAGGTCGTCCAATTGTGTAAGTAAAATTTTCTGGCGTGTAAATAGCTAATGGCGTACCCCGTTTAAGTGCTTCAGTCAGGTCGGATACATTTCCGATATGTGAGCCAGCAAAAATGCCAATTTTTGTATTAAATTGACTAAAGAAAATATCAGAAACCCAGTTTTTTATTTTATAATCAGCTGATAATGAGTAGTTTAATTCTGAAATTCCTGTATTTGCTAATCTATAATTTGGTGTCGAAATATCACCACCTCGTTTGATTGTTCCTTGTAAACGAAAACCAAAAGAGCAAGGATTTTTAGTTGAAAAGATTTTCCTCAAACCGCCTTCTAATATGCCCGAAGTGATGATTTGATGGCCATTTGAAAAGTAAATACTATTTATTTCGCCATTTATTTTGGTAGAATCGGGTAAAGCTTCTGGTTCGAGCATAATTACCCCAGCAATTGCATCCGAGCCGTAACGAACGCCTGCTGCTCCTTTTAAAACAGTGATTTTTTTTGCCACAAATGGGTCAATTTCAGGAGCATGTTCACTGCCCCATTGTTGGCCTTCTTGTCGGACTCCATTATTTAAAATTAAAACTCGATTTGAGTGCATTCCATGAATGACTGGTTTGGCAATCGAGCTGCCTGTTTGTAGTGTAGTTACCCCCGAAATTTGTTTTAAAGCTTCTCCAAGTGATTGTCCACGGGTTTGGTCGAGAGCAGCGTTTTCAAGCGTACTTTTGGTTTGAGTTAGATTTTCAATTTTTTGAGCTTTGATATCGATATTTGCTAAGTGTAGTTCACTTTCTGAAAGTTTTATATTTTGTTCCGCTCCATGTTCTAAATTTAGTGTGTAGGATTTTTCTTCATAACCAACAATTCGACCGATAACGGTATATTTTCCCTGACATATATTGGTGATTTTGTAAAAACCTTTTGCATCTGTGCTTACTCCTTTATTCAACTCTTTGATTAATACTACTGCTCCAACAATAGGTAGTTTAGAAACATCATCCAATACAATTCCTTGAATAAAGCAATCACATTCTCGATGAACTTCAGACTTAGTTTGTCCAAAAAGCACTTTAGTTCCCAGTTGAGGAATTAAATGAAGAATAATTATAAAAATGAAGTGTTTTTTTCTCATGTTATTGGTTTACCCAGTTTTTGAAACCACATAAAAGTAAATGCAACTATATTGCAAATATAATAAAAAATCCCCGCTGAACTATTCAACGAGGATTTTTTAAGGACATTCGTAAGAAAAAACTTTTATTGACTTACTCTTGCGTAGTATTTATTATAAAGTTCTTCGTAACGTTTTGCGGCAACTTCTTGGTTGTTTCTGCTACAAATGTTAGCAATTACCTGAAGATTACGTAGGTTGATTTGAAGATAATCTTGTACATTATCTGGCATCCATTCAGCACTTGAATATTTGCTTTTTTCAGTGAAATAAGCTAAGTTCCCATCGGCACGTTTGGTGATAGTTTCAGCAATTTCCATTGCTCTCTTTGTATCGCCTACTTCAAAATAATACATTACATAATTGGTGCAAAGTTGGTCGTAAGGAACAGCTTTATCAGGTAATACTTTATTAGCATAGTCTAAAACTTCTTTCGCTTTCGCTTTTTTGTATTCTCTTACCAATTGGTCTGCCAAACGCAAAAATGCTAAACGAGCAGTAATGATTGGTACTTTTAAATAGGTCTCAGAATCGTAATACACGTTTGGATTATCCATTCCTCTCCATGACATTTTCTTCAACATATTATTATACATCACATCAGTATTTGCAAAACCATCATCACCTTGACTTACTTTAATTGGCAATAATCGGTAAGCATAACCTTCCAATTGCATGTAATCTTTGAGGTTGAGGTAATTGTCATTGGCCAAAGTTCCTGCAAAATAAATCGGACGTTTCCAGTTGTTTTGAGCAATCATTTCGAGTTGCATCAAATCATTTTTCAACAAATCACGTTTGCCAATATTCCAAGTAATTTGACCAGTCAAATAAGGTTCAAATTGTTTTGGAACGAAACCTAATTTTTTTACATCTTCGATATTATAATTCAAGAAAAGACTATCAGAAGGCAACGAGTTGATGCTTTCTCCAGTAGTCAAAGGAATTTGAATTGCTGGGTCGTTTTTCTTTACTAATTCTAAATAATCTTTCAAGTTGATTGGGTCGTTCAGACGTTCAACGAAAGGAATTTGGTCATTTACTCCGCTCAATAATTGGTCGGTGGTAAAAGTAATCGGTAAGGCTTCTGACTCATAAGTTTTGCGTTTCATTTGCTCGCAATACCAATCTGTACCTAGCAAACTAAGGTTACACACACGCACGTCAGTTCGGAAGCCTTCAACTTCTTGTACGTACCAAAGTGGGAAAGTATCATTATCGCCACCAGTGAATAAAATAGCGTTTTTGGCACAAGAATTTAATAAGTTTTTGGCAAAATCAACTTGGTGGTAGCGGCCTGAACGGTCGTGACCTTTCCAAGTTTGTGGAGCCATAATTAACGGTACAGCTAAGCCCAAAGCTGTTGCAGAAATAGCCCTAGTTTGAGTGTTTTTGATAAATTTAAGGGCATAATCAAATAAACCCATAACACCTAGTCCAACCCAAATTGCCCAAATATAGAACGAACCAACATAGATATAATCACGCTCACGTGGCTCAACAGGCGGAGAATTTAGATAAACTACAAGGCCAATTCCTGTAAATAAGAACAAAAGGAACATAATTAAGGCATCTCTTTCACGACGGAAGTAGTGATAAAGTAGGCCTAAAATGCCCAAAAGTACAGGAATTCCAAAGAAGTTGGTGCGACCACGATTTTCTTTAATGGCAGGTGGTAAATTATTTTTTGTTTCAGTAATATTGGTTGGTCCAGCCCCTTCAATATCACTTGAGCGTCCCCAAAAATTCCATGCAAAATATCGCCAATACATATAACCCATCTGACGCTTAAACATATAGCCAATATTTGTGATAAGTGTTGGTTTTTGGTCGGGAGAAAGCCCCATTTCTTGGCGATAAATTTGTTGATGACCCGCATCCGAACTCCACATACGAGGCAATAGACTTTCACTATTTGGCCCCCAAACATAAGTTGGTTTGTAATCATAGATTTCATATTTATCCTTGCTCATTTTGTAAACAGGCTCACCATTTTCGATTGACTCTAGTTTTCCTGTGAAAACTGGGCCATAAAGTAATGGGCGGCTGCCATATTGCTCACGTTTTAAGTATGAAACGTAGTTCAAAACATTACTCGGATTGTTTTCGTTGATTGGCGGATTGTAATTTGAACGAATCAAAGCGATTGTGTAAGACGAATAGCCAATCAAAACAAAAGCAAATGAAAGTAAAGCTGTATTGGCAATAACCATTCCTTTCTTTTGCGTGTAGAAAATACCGTAAGCCAACGAGCCTATGAGTAAGATTACAAAGAAAATAATGCCTGAACTAAATGGCATTCCGAATGTATTAACAAATAGTTTTTCAAATGTAAAACCTAAAGATGGAAAGCCAGTAATCACCCCAACGTTTACTACGCCTAACACCACCATTCCGATTAAAAAAGCTATTATGCCGCCTTTCCAAGTGATTTTTTTGGCTTTTTTATAATAATATACCAATCCTAATGCGGGAATCGTAACGAGATTTAATAAGTGAACGCCAATCGAAAGACCTACTAAATAAGCAGTGAAAATCAAGAAACGGTTGGCAGTTGCTTCATCTTCGATGATTTCCCAACGGAAAGCCGCCCAAATAACGATTGCTGTGAAGAAAGATGACATTCCGTAAACCTCAGCTTCGACTGCTGAAAACCAGAATGAATCTGAAAAAGTATAAACTAATGAGCCAACTGCACTTGCCCCAATAACCAAAATTGTTTCGGTTGTGTTTAGTTCTTCGCCTTTTTTACCGAATACTTTACGTGCCAAAAGTGAGATTGTCCAAAACATAAACAAGATTGTAAAAGCTGATGCTATTACTGAAACCATGTTTACCATTAAAGCTACTTTTGTAACGTCGCTACCCGCAAGCAATGAAGCCATACGACCAATGAGTAGGAAAAGAGGAGCTCCAGCAGGGTGTGGGACTTGTAGTTTGTAAGAACAAGCGATGAACTCACCACAGTCCCAAAAACTGGCGGTTGGCTCAACGGTGAGTGTGTAAGTAAGGAGTGCAACGGCAAAAATCGCCCATCCGACGATATTATTGAGCCTAGTGAAATTGTTCATTTTTTGAGATTAGTGAATGAATATTCTCTTGATGGTTCAAAATTAGGGAATTTGCAGGATAATTAGGCAGAAAAGAAACTTAAATTATCTTAAAATACGGAAAATTCACAAAATTGAAAACAAGAATTAAAATAAAAAATCTTCTTATTGGGCAATATCATTAGAAGATTGTTTACGATTTTGGTTGTTTCATAAATTTACTGATGCCAACGATTAGTAATAATCCAACAATTAAATAGAGAACAGATGTGGCACTAATTGAAGCACTCATGCCATATTTTGTGCTGGCATAAGCAATGGCAATAGGGGCAATTCCGCCACCAAACCAGCCAATTGAATTCATAAATCCTACGGCAGTTGCTCGATTTTTCGGTTTCACAACATCATGCAACGATGCCCAAATATTGGCATCGTACAAACCTTTAAAATAACCAAAACCGATAAGTGCTACAATCAAAATGGGTATTGAAAGTGTCCAGCCTGCTAAAAATATGAAAGGAACACCCATCAACAATCCAATACTTTGAGTTATCATACGGCCGCCAAAATAACGTTTTGCTAATTTATCTGCTAAAAATCCACCTGAAATAACTCCAAGAACAGATGCCATTTGTAGATAAAAAGTAGCATTCAAACCTGCCATTGAAAGGCTCATATTGAATTTTTTATAAAGAAAAGAGGGCATCCATGTTAAGAAAATACTTGCCACAAAATTAGCTCCAACAAAAACGGTTACTAAAATCCAAACTATTGGTTTACTGAAAACCTGCTTGATATTATCTGAAATATTTCTTTGTTTCAAATCAAATAAAACGTGTGTATTCTCTTCAATTTCGGCTTGTCCTCGAACGGGTTCTTTCAAAAATCCAAGCAAAATGACTCCAAGTAAAACGCCAAGTCCACCAAAAAGATAAAAGCTTGTGTGCCAACCATAATACTGACCCATAAAACCAGCTACCGTTCCACCAGCAATCGTACCAGCATAAACACTCGATTGATGAAATGACATAGCTTTCGAGCGTGTTTCTTTGCTATGATAATCACTTAAAAGCGACATTGATGCAGGAAAATAAAAAGCTTCACCAAAACCTTCTAAAGCCCGACAAATGACAAGATGAACATAGTTTGTGGAAAGGGCCGTTCCGATTGTAACTAAAGACCAAAAAATAAGCCCACCAATAATAAGGGTTTTACGTGGAAATTTATCACCAACGATGCCTGCAATTGCTCCAAATCCTGCATAAACCCACATAAAAGCAGCACCAACAATACCAAGTTGAATATCGCTTAAACTCATTTCTTGTTTCAAAAGTGGAAATACAGAAAAGATAGCCTGACGGTCTGCGTAGTTAAAGAAACAAACAAACCACAACATAAAAACGACCCACCATTTGTAATTTTTGCTCATTTTTTGCTTTATGAGATTTTTGAAACTAATCGAATATTAATTAATTCTGCAAAATAGTTTGAAATATTTAATGCTGAAAATTTTTGTGCTTTTTTAATATTTATTATAAAAAATTCATTGTTTTATTCCTTTTTGGATAAATAAAAAACGGTTTGAACCAATAGATTCAAACCGTTTTTTATCGAATAATCTTTTAATCTTAATGAAAGAAATCTTTCATTTTATCAAAAATACTTCTTTCATTCTTATCAGTTTTTGGCTGAAAATTTGGCAGTGTTCTCATTTTTTCAAGAATCACTCTATCTTCTGCACTAATTGTTGTTGGCGTGAAGAGACTTACATGTACCAATTGGTCACCTACACCATAACTATTGAGTTCTTTTAAACCTTTGCCTTTCAATCGTAAAATTTCACCCGATTGAGTACCAGGCTTAATCACGATTTTTACTTTTCCACCAACAGTCGGAATTTCAACATCTTTCCCCAAAGCGGCATCAGCAAAATTTAGACGTAAATCGTAAATAATGTTGCTTCCGTCACGCTTGAGTTCGGGGTGTTCTTCTTCTTCAATTACAATCAATAAATCACCAGCAATACCACCACGAGTTGGCACGTTTCCTTTGCCAGTCATTGATAACTGCATTCCTTCGCCTACTCCAGCTGGAATTTTGATGCTCAATAAATCTTCGTTTAATTGTCTTCCTTCACCAAAACAAACATCGCAGCGTTCAGTAACAACTTTTCCTTCTCCTTGGCAAGTAGGGCATGGGCTAGTTGAAACCATCTGTCCGAGCATAGTATTGACTACCTTACGTACTTGTCCTTGCCCGTTACAGGTAGTACAAGATTTAAGAGACGTGCCATTTTTGGAGCCGTTTCCACTACAAGTATTACATGAAACGTAACGTTTTACTTTTATTTTTTTCTCAACGCCGTTAGCAATTTCTTCTAAGTCGAGCTTGAGTTTAATTCTCAAATCCGAACCTTTTCTCATGGCTTGTCCTCCACGGCGTCCGCCGCCACCACCACCGCCAAAGAAACTACCAAATGGACTGTCATCTCCGAAAACACTACCAAAAATATCTTCCATATTGACGCCTTGTCCACCTCCAAAACCGCCTGAACCACCCACACCTTGGTGGCCGAATTGGTCATAACGTTGGCGTTTTTCGGGATCCGAAAGAACACTATATGCTTCAGCTATTTCCTTAAATTTTTCTTCGGCAACTTTATCGCCTGGATTTTTATCTGGATGATACTGAATCGCTAATTTTCGGTAAGCTTTCTTTAAATCGTCGTCCGAAGCGTTTTTTGCAACGCCCAGTAATTCATAATAATCTTTTTTCTGTGCCATGTTTTTGTAAGATATGAGAAATGAGATATAAGAATTTTATAAAAGCTGATTTAATTCAGTGTTTAAATTAACTCATAATTGAATCTCATAACTCATCATTTTTTTAGTTTCCGACTACAACTTTTGCGTAGCGGATAACTTTATCGTTTAGGTAATAACCTTTTTCTACTTCATCAATGACTTTGCCTTTTTGGTCTTCTCCAGCGGCAAATTGTGTGATACATTCATGGAGTTCAACATCAAAGTCTTGTCCTTTTGAATCGATGGCTTTTACGCCTTTACTCGCCAAAGTTTTTTGCAATTTACTGAAAATCAGAGCAATACCTTCTTTTAATGGCTCGATTTCGGTAACAGTTTCAAACGATTTATTAGCTCGCTCGAAATCATCAATGACGGGAATCAGTTCTTTGATTAAGCTTTCAGAAGCATTTTGAATCATCTCAATTTTTTCTTTAGATGTTCTGCGACGGAAGTTCTCAAAGTCGGCATATAGTCGTAAATATTTATCTTTGGCTTCTGCAAGTTGGTTTTCTAGTGCCGAAATTGGGTCAACTTCTATTTCTGTTTCTGCATCTGTATCTCCGTTTTCTCCTTCTAGTTGTTCGTTATTTGTAGCGGAATCGTCGTTAGTATCTGTTGCTTGTTGATTATTAACTTGTTCCTGTTCTTCTTTATTCTCTGCCATTTTGTAATCTATTTTATTTTGTGCAAATTTCGACAATTATTTTGCCAATAGGAAGTTTACTGACAAGATGTCAGAAAAATAGTGGAATTATAGACTTTTTTTAACTACCTAAAAGACAAAATGCAAGTATTGTAAACCCAATTTTAATCAAAGTATAAAAAAAACAAAAACAATGGAAAGAGTAAATGTATCGACAGGAGCAAAATGGGAAGACATCATTGGGTATTCACGTGCAGTGAAAATGGGAAATATCATCGAAGTAACGGGTACTGTTGCTACTGATGGAAGTGGCGAGATTGTTGGGAAAAATGACCCATACATTCAAACAAAATTTATCATTTTGAAAGTAGAAAAAGTGCTAGAACAACTCGGTGCGAAACTTTCAGACGTAGTGCGTACCCGAATTTTCACGACTGATATTTCAAAATGGGAAGATATTGGTAAAGCTCATGGAGAGCTTTTTAGAGACATAAAACCTTGTACAACAATGGTTGAAGTGAATGCCCTAATTGGAGCAGATTATTTGGTAGAAATTGAATTTTCGGCTATTTTGAGTGAATAGTTGTGTTATGTTTTAGGAAGTACGTTGAAGAGATTTTAACTGCTTCCTAAATATACATTTACACCAAATGATTTCTTATCGCAAAAGCTACAAGACCTGCAGTATTTTTTAGTCCAAGTTTTTCCATCATTCGCAATCTATGACCTTCTACGGTTCGTGGACTTAACGAAACAAGTTCACCGATTTCGGCGGTTGTAAGTCCTTCGCAAATGTATTTTAAAACCTGTATTTCTCGTTCTGAAAGGTCGGTTTTATAATTGAAAATTTTATTTTCTTGTTGAGTTTTACGATTCATTTTACGAAGCATAATTTTACTCACAAAATCGCTAAAATAAATATCGGTTTCGTTGACTTTTCGTATAGCTTTTTCAACTTCTTCGGGGTCCGTGTCTTTCAATAAATAGCCATTTGCTCCAATTTCCATCAAATGAAGTACAAATTGGTCTTCATCATGCATTGAAAGAATCAAAACCTTTGTATCTGGAAATAGTTGTCTCACTGCTTCTGTGGTTTTAATGCCATCCAATACGGGCATTTGCAAATCCATCAAAACAACATCAATTGAATGATTTGGGAGTTTATCTAAGAATTCTTGACCATTAGTTGCTTCAAATATTACCTCAAAATCTGGTACTTGTTGCAGAATAGAAATCATTCCTTTCCGAAATAAACTATGGTCATCAACGACAGCTAACTGAATTTTTGACATGATTTTATTGAGATATGAGATACGAGAGATGAGATACAAGTATTTTTTACTTTCACTCAATTGGCTTTAAACCTTTTCTCTTATTCAATTTTAAATAGGTATTTCAATGATGGTTTTGGTGCCTTTCCCAATTTGTGATTTTATATCTAACGTTCCATCAATTACACTCAATCGACTTTCCATGTTTCGCATGCCTAAGCCTGATTTTGGGTCTTTGCGGGTATTTTCAAAATCGAAACCTTTGCCATCATCAGTAAAGGTAAAAATTATTTTATTGTTTTCAGTGGTAAGTCTCAACGAAATTTCTTTTGCATCGGCGTGTTTGAGTGCATTATTGACTAATTCTTGAATAAGACGATAAATAGTTAGCTCAATTTTTTTATCAAAACGTTGTTTAATATCAATTCCTTCGTGACTAAAAATAAATGATGTAGCCGAAGCTAAATGTACTTTTTGGATAAACTCATCAATCGAAGAAATGAGTCCAAATTCCTCTAATGTACTGGGAACTAGTTCTTTAGAAATCCTGCGTACCTGACTGATTGATTGTTCAAGTAATTCACGCGTTTGTTTGCCCATTGTAGCTAGGTCTTGGGCGTTATCTAATTTTCGGAGTAGTTGATTAAAACTCATCTTTGTAACCGAAAGCATTGCTCCAACTTCATCATGTAGATCTTTGGCTATTCGTACTCGCTCTACTTCTTGTACTTCTAAGGCCGACTCTAGGAGTTGGCGTTGCATTTCTGTTCTTAGTTCTTGTATTTGTTTTTGCTGATTAAGGTCTTTTCTGAGTTGTTTTTGTTGATAATAAGCTACAAATACAATCAAAACAACGCCCATTAAAAGTAGAATGGTCGTTCCGATAATTATTAAAGAATATGGATTTTCACTATCAAACATACAATGATTTTTGGTGATTTATTGACATAATTTCAATAAATATAGGGTTATTTTTTTTCATATTTACTTACAAAAAATGAAACACAAATGAGTAACCTAAAAAAAATATTGATGATTGAAATAATTGAATAGAAAAAGACAAATTTTTCATGTGGAGCGTCTGATGCAAGGATTTGCTTGCCAAATAAAAAAATGATTACGCTACCCGTTGAGTAAACAATCAGACCTGCACAGAGCCAAAATGGTGGATGTGTTAAAATGTTTTTTACAGAAGTTTCGGAAAGTAAAGTATTAAAATAAATAAATACAACAATTACATAACTTAGCCTATTCAATACATAAGGTACAAAGGCAAATTCAGCGAAATCGAATTTCCATATTCCTACAAAAACACAGGTGAATAATAAAAAAGCAATCAACCATTTTTTGAAATATTGGCTATTGAGTTGTAAAAAGACTAAACAAATAATTGTGACTTCTAATAATTCTGTAAAATTAAAAATATTTAAGTTGTTCTGGTTTTTAACTGAAATCCAGACTGATTGCAAATCCAAAAGAAAATGAACTATTATAAAATAGAACAATAGTTTATTTTCTTTTGACAGATATTTATAACTGATGATTCCAATTAGGAGAGGACAAAGAGTAATAACATCTGAAACTGCAATAAAGGGGTACTTATTTATTAAATAAATGTATCGCTCCCACATATTAAGTTTTGAGTTTATTCATTACACGCTTGAGGACAAGGCAAACCACCACCTACTGCATTTCCGTTTGGTTCGCCTTTTAGTGCAGAGGCATCAAATGGAATATCTTTGCCATTTTCATCAACTGGAACTAAAAATAGGCGAGGGCGTAGTTTTCCTCCTTCTTTGATATTGCCGTCTTTATCTTCTGGAGCGTGACCATAATAAATACGAATACCAAATACTTCTTTTCCACCACTGTTATTGAGCAATTTTGTAATAACTTCTTTGCCGAAAAGCTCGGCTCTTCTTATTTGCCCATCTTCATCATGGAATACATCTGATGATGCTTTTTTGCCTTTTATGTGTTCTACATGTTTTCCTACATGTTTTTCAACTTCCTTCTGTACGAAGAACGAACCAGCAGTGCGTATCTTTTCTTTCATTTTATTGGGTTGTTTATAAGGTTTTAATAATTTTTGCAGAAACTATAGTTTTATATTCACTTGAATTCAAAAATATGAATAAATTATATGTTTGCAAAAGTAAAATTATCTAATCAAATTTATAAAAACCTGATTATTAGTGTTTTATAAATTTGATTGGATGTTTGTTACGTAAAAAGACCTAATGAAATGCGTAAAAATACGTAGTGATTTTGTATTACATTCTATCGTAATTCTAGAGGAAGCTATATTTTTTGAACATTGACTGAATGTGTGCCTTTGAGACCATTAGCAACTTCAAAATCAATATGGTTGTTTTTACTGATATTTCTACCAACAAGACCTATTTAAAACAGCAAATAAATAATTAGCAATTTAAGGATATGTTTAAAAACTTGTAGTTTTTAAACATAATATATTCGTAGTGGATTTACAAAAATAAAAACCCTCACTATACGTATGTAATAGAGAGGGTTTTGTACTGAAGTCAATCGTAATTCAAGAAAAAAAACTATATTTTTTTCACGTTGACTGCATTCAAACCTTTGCGACCTTCAACAACATCATATTGAATGTGGTCGTTTTCACGAATTTTTATGCCGTTAAGACCTGTCACGTGAACGAAGATTTCTTGCCCTGAAGCATCATCAACGACAAAACCAAAGCCTTTAGTCTCGTTGAAGAATTTTACTACGCCTGTTTGCATTACAATAAAATAAATTAAAGAAGTAAATAAATGAATTGCAATTTACATATTTTTAAAGAAAAAACAATTTTTGATAAAATTTTTTTTTGTACTAAACCAATAATTGATTGTACAAAATCATAGCTTAGTTTATTATTTTTCTGTTAAAGTCTTGACAAATCTATTTTTTTTACTAATTTCGTTTTCAATTACACAAAAGCAATGCTAAAAACAGGACGATTTAGGTACTTAGTAGAGAATCAACTCTTCGGAGTTTGCTCTCGACTTGGCGAAAAGTTAAACTTTTCGGCTGGAAGCGTTCGGATATATTTTATCTACGCTTCGTTCTTTACTTTCGGTTCTCCAATTATCATTTATTTGATATTAGCTTTTTGGTTGGAAGTCCGAAAACATCTTCGCCGCCATAAAAACCCAACTGTTTGGGAGTTTTAATTATATTTTGATTATTAACTAATTCGCTAAGTGAAAACTTAGTGATTTTTGTTGTTTCCTTATAGAAAAAGCCCTGTTTATTATATCTTAAATAAATAAACAGGGCTTTTGAAGTTCCTTAATTAGACTTAAAATAAAGCTAATTGTTTGTCGCCATCTTCTTGGTTATCAGTGTCTTCTGAGTCATTTTCGGCAATATCATCTATTACTTGTACTATTTCTGGAACAATCACTTCTTCTGGTTTTGGCTCAAGCATTTTTACTTCTACTATTTCATAAGTATTGATTTTCTGACCAATAGCTTTCCATCCACGTACTTCCACAAATTCGTCAACGTTGATGTGTTGAGTTTCGATAGCAGCTTTTTTATCCGCTTTAGTTTTGATTTCCATTCGTGGATATTTATCCAAACTAGCGGCAAGCAAACGAGAATTTTTTGTATCAGCAATAAACAAAAACTTCTTGTCCATTGTAGTGGTTTCTATCTTGAAACGCTTGATATAATATATTTTGTTTTCGCCTTCGTAATGTAAGCACGAAATCGGTCTTTCTGCTTCGTATTTGACTACTTTTAAAATATCTTTCTGCTCATAACGATTGGTTAATTCAAAGTTAGTGAACTCATATTGACCATCTTTATAAATTACCAAAATCTTATCTTCCGAACCAAAATTACCTAAATACTGTCCATGTTCGTCACGATTGAGTTTCCCGATAACAGAATCAAACCAAATATCAACGCCACCAAGTGTTGATTTTCCAGCAGATTTCAGTATGATTTTTCGTACAGGGAATTTGGTCAAAACATTTCCCATCGAACTACGATTTTTGATAGCAAGCGTCGAAAAATCCCAGTCAAATTGTTTCTTTTTGGCGGTTGAGTTTGCCGTTAAATTTACTGCTACAACTTCTGCTTCGCCATTATCATTGGCTGTAAAATATAATATTTTTGATTTAGGGTTGCCTAATGAAACGTCATATTCTTTGTCACGAGTGATACCCGTTACGAAGAAACGTTTGGCATAAGAAGTGCCTGATTTGCCGTCAATATAAACGGCATTATAAATTTTACGTTCGTCGTTTTTGCGAAATACCGAGCAGTAAATGATGTCTTTTCCGACGAAAACTTTTTCTTGAATTTTCGTAATTACATATTTTCCATCACGTTTGAACGCAATAATATCGTCAATATCGGAGCAATCCATTACGTATTCATCCTTTTTCAAGCCATATCCAATAAATCCACCTTCACGGTCAACGTATAGTTTTTGGTTGTTGGCAGCCACAACGGTTGCTTGCACGGCTTCAAATTGACGAATCTCGGTTTTACGTTCACGACCTTTGCCGTATTTTTTTAGCAAATCTTTGTAAAAAGCTATCGTATAACGAACAAGGTTTGCCAAATTGTCTTCAACTTCGGCCAATTCATCGAGCAAACGCTTCATTAATTCGTCTGCCTTGAAAGAGTCATATTTAGAAATACGTTTGATTTTTATTTCTAATAACCTTAACAGGTCTTCTTCGATTATTTCTCGATAAAAATCTTTTTTATAAGGCTCTAATCCTTTATCGACTGTTTCAACAACGGCTTCAAAAGTGAGGCATTCTTCAATATCGCGATAGATTTTATTTTCGATGAAAATCTTTTCAAGCGAACTATAAAGTAATTTCTCTTTCAGTTCGTGTTTTCTGATTTCTAGTTCACGTTGTAGCAAATGTTTGGTTTGCTCCGTACAATCTTTCAGAATATCGCTTACCGAAACAAAATGCGGTTTATTATCAATGATAATACAGGCATTGGGTGAAATCGAGTTTTCACATTCGGTAAAAGCATAAAGGGCATCAATTGTGATATCGGGTGAAGTATTTGGGGCTAAATGAATGATAATTGAAACATCTTTAGCTGTATTATCTTCAACCTTTTTGATTTTTATTTTTCCTGCGTCATTCGCTTTAATGATAGAATCAATCAGCGTAGCTGTGGTAGTACTGAAGGGAATTTCTTGAATTTCAAGTGTTTTTTTATCAAGTTCGGCAATTTTTGCTCGTACCTTGATTTTTCCACCTCTGGCACCATCATTATAATTGCCAACGTCAACGAGTCCACCTGTCAAGAAGTCAGGAAAAAGCTGGAAAGGCTCTTTCTTCAAATGAGCAATCGAAGCTTCACATAATTCAATGAAATTATGTGGCATTACTTTGGTTGAAAGTCCAACCGCAATACCTTCAACGCCTTGAGCAAGTAATAATGGAAATTTGGCAGGCAGATTTACAGGTTCACGTTTACGACCATCGTACGACATTTGCCATTCGGTGGTGTCTTCATTGAAAAGTACATCATTGGCAAATTTTGACAGACGAACTTCTATATAACGGGGAGCAGCAGCACCGTCACCCGTACGAACATCACCCCAGTTGCCTTGTGTATCAAGCAATAAATTTTTTTGTCCCATAGACACGATTGCATCACCAATCGACGCATCGCCATGAGGGTGATACTGCATACTCGAACCGATAACATTGGCTACTTTATTGAAACGTCCGTCGTCCATTTCCTTGAGTGCGTGCATGATGCGTCGTTGCACAGGTTTCAATCCATCTTCAATGGCAGGAACGGCTCGCTCAAGTATCACATAAGATGCGTAATCAAGAAACCATGTCTCAAACATGTCGTCAATTACTTCTTTTTGTTGTAGAGGGTCGTATTTTGATTTTTCTTCACTCATGTTTAAGTCGGATAGCGAAAGCGTAATATTATGGCAAATATAGTAAAAAATGGCATTATTTTTTGGAAATATGTTCTTTCAAAAAGCTTATTTAAAATCAGTCTAAATTATTTTTACTTTTATTTGGAATGATTCTAAATGGCTATTACATTTGTGATATTATTTAAAATTAGTCTAAATAAAAATTAATTAAGCCAAATAATATATACAACTATGAAAAATTTAATCTACATTTTTTTGCTAATGACGAGCTGTTTTGCTTTTGGACAAACGTCGAATGCTAGTTTTGGTCAATTAAGAGGAAATGTAACCAACGGAGAAGAGCAAGCTGTGGAATTTGTTTCGATTCGATTGAAGGAAATTAATAAAGGCACAGCGACCAATGAAAAAGGTGAATTTATAATAAACAACATCAAGCCCAATACATATACATTGGTTGCTTCATTTATAGGATTCAAGACTTTAGAAAAAAAGATTAAAATTGAAGCAGATAAAATGACAATTATTAGCTTAGAGCTTTTTGAAAATAGCGAATTATTGAAGGAAATAGTGGTAAAAGGCTATATAAATGCCAATGAAAAAGTGGCATCCGTTGGAAAAATAGCTATTAAACCAATGGATTTGCCTCAAAGTATTGCCGTTGTCGATAGGCAAATTCTTGATAATCAGCAAGTTAGAAATATGAGTGATGTGCTGGTAAACACGAATGGCATATATATTATGGGAACAACGGGCGGTTATCAAGAAGAAATTGCAGGGCGTGGATTTTCGTTTGGTAGCTCAAATACTTTCAAAAATGGCGTACGTTATTTCAATGGTATGCTAAGCGATTTGAGCAATGTTGAGAAAGTGGAAGTAATGAAAGGGAGTTCGGCGATATTGTTTGGTAATGTGGCAGCAGGTGGAATAATTAATTTGGTAACGAAAAAACCTAAATTTGAATTTGGTGGTGAAATCAGCATGAGATTAGGAAGTTTTGGACTTTTGAAGCCCACAGTTGATATTTTTGGAGGTATTGGCAAAAAACAAAAAGTGGCGTATCGATTAAATGCTTCTTACGAAAAAGCCAATAGTTTTAGAGTAGGAGTAAGTTCAGAGCGTTTTTATGTAAATCCTTCATTATTATTTAAAATTGGCAAAAAAACCGAAGTTTTACTTGAAGCAGATTATTCAAACGACGAACGAACACCTGATTTTGGAGCAGGAATTATCAATTATGAAGTGGTTGAACTTCCACGCGAACGTTTTCTAGGTGTGGCTTGGAGTAACTATAAAGCACAACAACTTTCTACTTCGGCAACTGTTACACACAATTTTTCGGAAAATTGGAAACTAACATTTACAGGAGCTTATCGTAATTATTCGACAGATTTATTTGCCAATACTCGACCAAATACTGGAACTTTTATATCGAAAGATGGAATGTGGATTCGTAATATTCAACGTAACCAAGTGGCAGATAATTATTATTTAGCTCAGCTCGATTTGACAGGTAAATTTAATACAGGAAATATCAATCACCAATTGCTTTTTGGAATGGATACAGACCAATTTGAAACCAAAACTACAGGTTATACGCAATTGTCTCGCTACGATACAGTTAATATTTTTGGCACAAAAACGTATAAAATCAGAACCGATATTCCGACACTCTCGGCAGCAACATTGACAACTTCGCCAGTCAGTAGAGTTGGCGTTTATGTACAAGATTTAATTGGTTTGACTAAAAATATCAAGTTTTTGGCGGGTGTAAGATATAGTTATCAACAGACAGGAAGTAATGTTTTGACATATTCAACTAAAATAACAACCAACAGCGTGGCTTTCGATGGAGCTTTTTCTCCAAGATTAGGTTTGGTTATTCAACCAAATAAAAATATTTCGTTGTTTGGTAGTTATTCAAATTCATTTACACTTAATACAGGTGTTGATATCAACGGAAATGCCTTGAAACCATCGTTGATTGACCAATTTGAAATAGGTATTAAAAATCAATTAATTGATAGTAAACTCTCGTTGAATGTAACGGCTTATCAAATAATAAATAGTAATCTGGCTCAGATTTCTTTAGCAAATGGCAATACTAATGCAAATATTAAAGAATTAGTTGGAGAAGTAACGAGCAAAGGAGTTGAAGTAGATTTTATTGCTCGTCCGATTAAAAATTTGTCTGTAATTGCAGGATACAGCTACAACGAAACCAGATACACAAAATCAAATACGTATATCGTTGGAAGTTTGTTGAAATATAACCCTAATCACACAGCAAATTTAAGTGCTAATTATACCGTTTCGGAAGGAAAACTAAAAGGTTTAAATGTTGGCTTAACGAGTTTATATTTTGGAAATCGTCAAGCTGGACGTAGCACAAGAGTGCAAGTTGCCAATGACAGCTATAAATTAATCCATATTGACGCATACACCCAAATTGATGCAACTGTGGGCTATACTTATAAAAATATCTCACTTCGAGGAAAATTGGCTAATATTTTTAATGTTTATAGCTATAATGTTCATGACGACAATAGCGTAAATCCGATTGCACCACGAAATTTTTTAGCAACTTTATCATTAAAATTTTAATTAACCATGCAATTTAATATTAGAAGTTTGCATCGAGATTTTGGGTATTTTTTTATTGGTTTAATTGTTTCTTTTTCAATTTCTGGAATTCTCCAAAATCATCGTCAAACTTGGCATCCTGAAAAATATACAGTCGAAATTAGACCGATTCATGTAAAGTTGCCTCAAAATGAGCAAGAGATTACTGAAGATTTCGCCAAGAATCTAACAAAAGAATTGGGTTTCAAAGATAAATTTCGTCGCAATTCGATTAAAAAAGGAGAACTCAAAATCTCTTATGAAAAACACGACGTAGAGATTGATATTAAATCAGGAAAGGGCGAAGTTGTCACTTTCAAGAAAACGCCATTGATTGCTCAAATGAACCAATTGCACAAAGACACATCCATTTGGTGGATTTATTATTCGGATATTTTTGCTTTAGGATTAATATTTATTGCCATTACAGGAGCGATGATGTTTCCGAGAGGGAAGTTTAGTTTCAAATCAAGAGGATGGAAATTGGCGATTGCAGGCATTGTTTTTCCATTGATTTTCTTATTTGTTTTAGCATAAAATTCTAGTAAAAAAGGCTCATTTCTACATGAAATGAGCCTTTTTTACCATTTATTTAAAGCATCTATTATTTCATTGCAGCTTCAAAATTTTCGTTTACTTTGCTCCAATTTACCACATTCCAGAAAGCAGCTACATAATCGGCACGTTTGTTTTGATATTTCAAATAATAAGCGTGTTCCCATACATCAAGAGCCAAGACAGGCGTTCCTTTGTCGGCAGCTATATCCATCAATGGATTATCTTGATTAGCGGTAGAAACGATTTTCAATTTTTTGTCTGGTGTAACCATCAACCAAGCCCAACCCGAACCAAAACGAGTAGTTGCTGCTTTGGTAAACTCAGTTTTTAAATTATCGAAACTACCAAAAGTGGCCGTAATTGCTTCTGCAAGTTTGCCTGATGGTACTCCACCAGCATTTGGCCCCATTATTTGCCAGAAAAATGTGTGATTCCAATGCCCACCACCATTGTTTCTAACTGCCGTTGGATATTTGCTGATGTCTTTTAATAATTGGTCAATGGAAAGTTTTTCCATGTCAGTTCCCGCAATAACTTTGTTTAGGTTATCAACGTAAGCTTTGTGATGGCGGTCATGATGAATTTCCATTGTCAATTTGTCAATGTGCGGTTCGAGGGCATCATTGGCATAAGGGAGCGGAGCAAGCGTGTGCATTCCTTCAAAAAAAGGGGCTTTGCTTGCAAAAGTATCGCTCAATTTAAAAGCGAAGGCACTTCCTATAAAGGCTTTGATAAAATCTTTTCTGTTCATGGGTTTGTATGAAAAAGTATGTTATTTCTAAACTTTACAAATCTACTATTTTAAACAGGTCTAATGCTATAAAAATTGAATTTAGATAAAAATTTAATCTAATTTATAACTTAAACCCGATTAACTTCATTAAAAAACGCTTCTAATTTATAAGGGTCTAATTTGCCATCGGTACGAACACCGCTACACAAGTCCAAACCATAAGGTTGAACGGCATCAATCGCGGCTCTTACGTTTTCGGCCTTTAATCCACCTGCTAAAAAAACAGGTATTTTTGATTGTTCGACTATTTGTCGGCTAATGGCCCAATTATGTACTCTCCCTGTGCCTCCGAGTTCTTTTATTGCCAAATTTGGATTGCCTGAGTCGAGCAAAAGAGCATCAACTTTTTCTGCAATTTCTAGAGCCTCATCGAGTGTTTTTTCGTCAATTACATGAATTACTTGGACAATTTTTATTGTTGGAATAGCTATTCTGAAATCCTCATAATTGCCTGATTTTAAGGCATCAACAATTTGTATAACATTAGAATGAACCGATTTCTGATGCTCAATTATTTCATGTGTATCGGTGCGGCTAGTGAGTAAAAACGAAGCGATTGGTGGAGGTATTGTTCGGATAATTTCATTAATTAACTCATCCGAAATAGGGCCAGGGCCACTTGGCATTTTGGCAACTAAACCTAATGCCGACGCTCCGTAGCTAATGGCTTGTTTTGCTTCTAAAGGCGAACTAATACAGCAAATTTTTACACGAGGGGTTGTCATTATATTATCTTGAAAATTATCCTTAATTTTATTTTAAAGAAAATTGAAGGCTTTACTCGTATGCAATTCTACTCAAAATACTACGACCAAGCGTAACTTCGTCGGCATATTCTAAGTCGCCACCAATTGGTATTCCACGAGCAATTGTGCTGATTTTTTTATTGAATGGTTTGAGTTTTTTCTGTAAATAAAAAGCAGTAGTATCGCCTTCCATTGTTGGGCTGAGTGCCAAAATAACCTCTTGGATTTCTGGCTCTTGTTCCATTCGATTTATTAACGATTCTATATTCAAATCATTTGGGCCAATTCCCATTAAAGGTGAGATTATTCCACCTAAAATATGGTAAAGTCCACGATATTGAGCAGTATTTTCGATAGCTAGCACATCACGCGTATCTTCCACAATACAAAGTACTGAGGCATCTCGTCGAGGTGAGGTGCAAATCAAACAAAGTTCAGCATCGGATATATTGTGGCATTTGCGACAAAAGGTAGTTTTTGTTCGCATCGTTATCAAAGCATCGGCCAGTAGCTGAGTTTGAGTTTCATCTCTTTTGAGTAAATGCAAAGCTAATCGCAAAGCCGATTTTTTGCCAATTCCTGGTAGCTTTGATATTTCTATTACTGCTTCTTCTATTAATTTTGAAGGAAAATTCATTCTTTTTAGGTACTATCCACAGACGATGGATGATAGTTTTTTTCTATGATTGATTATCACTGTGGAGACGCAGGGACTCGAATCCTGGCCCTAAATTGTAACAAAATATTAATTATTTGAGCATAATTTCAGCAGAAATCTCTCGACGACAAATTTCATTTCGCATAGCGGCTAACTCTTCAAAATCGCCAGATTTTACTCCGCATTTGCCTTTATAATGGATAATTAGGGTACATTGCTCGGCTTGTTCGGGTGAATGTTGGCAAACATCAATCAAAGTAGAAATGACGTGGTCGAATGTGTTTACCTCATCATTGAAAACGACTAATTCCCATAATTTAATATTGGCGAGGTCTTCTACAATCTCTTCAATAACCTCAATTTCTGGACTTGGTAACGTTGTCATTTGTCTGAATTTTTGCACAAATTTTCGTAGTTAGTTTTTATTAAAAATCTGATAATAAGGTACTTAATGAATTATTTTTGTCAGTTAAAAAATCTTAAAAGTCAAATTTTCATGCTAAGATAATTCATTCTTGTGAAAGTGTAGTTTTGTTATCGAAAAAAAAGTTTTGATATTTGGACAAGATTTTAAACCTTAAACATTTATGACATCAACCCTTGCCTTAACAATTTTAGTAATTTACTTTTTAGTGCTGATTGCCATTTCGTTTTACACAGCCAAAGGGGCTGATACTAATACTTTTTTTACGGCCAATCGCCAATCGCCTTGGTATTTAGTGGCTTTCGGTATGATTGGAACATCAATTTCGGGCGTTACGTTCGTTTCTGTGCCAGGTGCAGTCGGCAAAATTCAATTTTCTTATTTTCAAGTGGTGCTCGGATACGCCGTTGGCTACTGGGTTATTGCTACCATTTTGATGCCATTGTATTATCGTTTAAACTTAATTTCGATTTATGGTTATTTAGAAAAACGTTTTGGTTTTTGGTCTTATAAAACTGGCTCGGCTTTTTTCTTGCTTTCTCGTACAATTGGTTCAGCCGTAAGAATGTATGTAGCCGTTCAAGTATTACAATTGGCTATTTTTGACTCACTAGGCGTGCCTTTTGAAATAACTGTTTTTATTGCAATGGGTTTGATTTTTGTCTATACTTTCAAAGGTGGTGTTAAAACGATTATTATTACAGATACGCTACAAACATTTTTTTTATTAACGGCTCTCGTTTTAACTATATACTTGATTAGTAAACAATTAGGTCTTGGTGCGGGCGATTTGTTTACAACCGTTCGAGATAGCCAATATTCAAAAATATTCGTTTGGGACTGGGCAAATAAACATCATTTCGTGAAAGATTTCTTGTCTGGAGCATTTATTGCAATCGTTATGACGGGTCTTGACCAAGATTTGATGCAAAAAAACCTGACTTGCAAAAGTATCGGCGAAGCTCAAAAAAATATGTTTTGGTTTTATGTTGTTCTGGTTTTTGTCAATTTGCTTTTTCTGAGTTTAGGTGTGCTTTTGTATATTTATTCAGAAAAAATGGGTTTGCCAATTCCAGCAAAAACCGATGACTTGTACCCATCATTGGCTCTCGGAAATCAGTTTGGAACATTGGCTGCGGTAACGTTTTTGCTTGGAATTACAGCTGCTACTTACGCTAGTTCAGATTCGGCATTGACTGCTCTTACAACATCTTTTTGTGTTGATTTTTTGAATATCGAAAACTACGAAGAAACCAAAAGACAACGCCTGAAACACTATGTTCATATTGGGTTTACGGTCGTATTTATTGTCGTAATCATTATTTTTAGGGCATTAAATAGTCAAGAAGTCATTTCAGCGGTATTTAGTATTGCAGGATATACTTATGGGCCATTGCTTGGACTTTTCGCTTTTGGCCTTTATTTGAAACGGCCGTTAGTAGATAAATTTGTGCCTTTTGTATGTGTTGCATCGCCTTTTCTTACTTATGCAATTGAAGAATTTACGAAAGCTAATCTCGATTTTGAATTTGGTTTCTCGAAATTAATGCTCAATGGTTTTATTACTTTTGTAGGTCTTTGGATGCTATCAAAGAAAGCAGCGTAATAGTTAATAAATCATAGAAGAAGCCTGTTTTTGCACTAAAACAGGCTTCTTTTGTTTTTTATCCCAACCAAACCATTAAATTTTGTAACCAAAACATAAACTTTAGGGCATATTTTGTAAAGACTAATGATGACGGCTCAATGGTTTGACTATTGTTATTGAGGTTTAAATCGAGTAAAATTTTATTATTAGGGTCAATAATTACTGAATGAATAGGCTTCTCAAATTCGTAGGTTTTTGCCTTATTCTTGCCATTCCAATTGATTAATTTTTCTTTCCCATCGGAAAATTTTATTAATATCTCAGTTGGTAAAATCATTTCTCCCAATCTTTCAATTTTGCAGTTATTGCCTTTAATTTCGGTCACAGCATAATCGCAATCTGGAGCTTTGTAAAGCGTTTGCTCAAAATACCAATTTAGGTTTGTTCCATATTTATTATTGGTGCGTTTTGGAGCGATTTCATTCACAATAGTAATAAAATCTGTAACCGCAGGATGCTTAAAACGCCAACGAATAAAATAAGTTTGCATTATTTCGTCCATAATATCTCTTCCGAGAAGGTTTTCCAAAGTTTTTAGCATTATGGCAGTTTTTGTGTAAGTCAACACACTATAAGCACCTTTTGGATATTTCCACGATTCACGAAAAATCTCTGAAATTTTTATATTATCCATGCCAACGTACGATGCTCTCGAAGACTCAATATCATTCATTTTATAGCCAAAAATGTTCATAATTGAGCCTTTTCCGTAGCTTTCGTCCATAATTCTGCCTTCATAATATTGGTTAAATCCTTCATCAAGAAACGATTCTTCAAACTCATTTGAAGCCAACATTCCTTGAAAATATTGATGCCCAAATTCATGAATCGTAACAACTTCAGGAAGCCTTAAGCCCGTTGGAATTCCCCAAAAAGTTTCTCCGCAAGTGATAAAGGTCGGATATTCCATTCCTGACGAACCTGCTCCTGCCAAAGGCGGGTCAACCAAAGTCAGAACCGAATGTGGATATTTTCCTAAATGTTTCTGAAAATATTCTAATGCAACAATGGCCGACTGAAAATAACGTTCGGTAGAACTACTGTGTTCGGGCTGCATAACTGCCTTGATTTTGACATGTTTCCACTGACGTTCGGTTACAATAAATTTAGGCGAAACCGTCCATGCAAAATCATGCACATCTTCGGCTTTATAACTGATGGTTTTGGTATTATCTTGATTGATTTTTTCATTTTGAAAAACACCAGTTGCGGCCAAAATAAAGTTTTTTGGAATGGTCATATCAATTTTATAATTACCAAAATCGGCATAAAACTCGCTATGAGCGTGAAACTGATGACAATTCCACTGACCTTGTTGGGCATAACGCATACCCGTCGATTCATAAACTCCGATTTTTGGAAACCATTGTCCAACCAAATGATAATCGCCTGCAAAACCTGTTCGGGCAAATATCTTGGGTAATTTTGCCTTGAAATTAATATCAAGCGTAATCGTTTCGTTAGGTTTGAGCGGTTTACTCAAAGCAACACTAATGACGGTTTGGTCTTTTTCATTCAAATCATCGGGTTGGATAAATGTTATTTTTTTTGACAGATTTTCACCGCCACGTAAACGCATTGAAAGGATATTGATTGAACCAAAATTTTCTTTGGCGGTTTTATCCATTTTATCCCCTCGCAAACGCCCACTCGATTCCTTCATAAATGTCGAATTATTGTCCTTGAAGGCATTCAGATACAAATGAAATTGCAACTCAGAAATATTATCAGGCGAAGTGTTTTTCCAAACGAGGGTTTCTTTTCCTTCGAGCGTATGTTTGACTGCATCAAGCTTCACTGAAATATCATAATTAGCTATGTGGTTGCTCAAAGGCAGCTTTTGAGCCTTACTTACGAGCAGAAAAAGCGTTGAAATTGTTAAAAAAAAATATTTTTTCATCATATTTTTAAACACAAAAAATGTCAGTTTGTAATTGGCATAAATAGTTGATAGACCTCATTTATTTTTTGCAATTTATGAATAAATGTTAGTTTTTGAGTAAAATTTCGGACTTTTACAGAAAAATCATTTTCTATGTTTTTGCACAAAACCAACTTCGTGATGCGAACTTTGTATCCAAATTTTGTTTGGAGAAAATCGCCGCATGAAAAGAAGATTTATCTCACTTTTGACGATGGCCCAATTCCAGAAATTACTGAATTTGTGCTTGAAACATTAGCAAAATATGAAGCAAAAGCCACTTTTTTTTGCATTGGTGACAATATAAGTAAACATCCTGCTATTTTTCAAAAGTTGATTGATGAAGGGCATTCTATCGGAAATCATACATTTAATCATTTGAAAGGCTGGGCAAACGAAGATGAAGTTTATCTCAAAAATGTTGCTAAATGTGCTGATGAAATATTAAGGAGGAACCATAAAACGCAACTTTTTCGACCACCTTACGGCCGAATCAAACGAAGTCAAGCTCAAATTTTGCGGCCTAATTATGACATAATTATGTGGGATGTCTTAAGTGGGGATTTCTCGCAAAATCTTTCGCCAGAACGAGTTTTAAAGAAAACAATACAATATACAGAAGCGGGTTCAATTGTACTTTTCCATGACAGTATTAAGGCAAATACAAATATGTCTTATGCTTTACCGAGATTTTTAGAGCATTTTTTGGCTGAAGGATTTCAGTTTTCTAAACTATAAAAATATGTTTTATCCAAGCGTAAGTATTTTGATTGCGGCTCGAAATGAAGAGAACAATATCTTTGATTTACTTCGATCTTTAAACCAATTGACTTATCCGAAAGATAAACTGCAAATTTTGATTGGGAATGATGCTTCGAGCGATAAAACTGCTGCGATTATTCAAGATTTTGTTGTCGAAAATCCATATATTCAACTCATAAATATTGAAGAAAAAGTTGCTGAATTACAAGGAAAATCTAATGTTTTGGCTCAATTGGCTCATCTTGCAAAAGGTGAATATTTCTTTTTTACTGATGCTGATATTGAAGTTCCCAAACGATGGATTGAAGAAATGTTGGATGCAACAAAAGATGCAGGCGTTGTGGTTGGAATTACGCTTGTCAAAAACAAAAATTGGTTTGAGGCTTGCCAAGCTATCGAGTGGTTTTTTGCCTTATATTTAATGAAAAGAATGACTGAATTTAAGATTCCTTCGACGGGGATGGGAAATAATATGATGGTTTTGGCAGAAGCGTATCGTGCAACGGGTGGTTATGAGAAGATAGGTTTTTCGATTGTAGAAGATTATGCTTTATATAAAGCTGTAATTGATTGTAAATATGGTTTTTATCAAGTTTTCAAACCTTCGGTGATGACAGTTACAAAGCCGCCAGAAAATTATTTTGAACAACGCAAACGTTGGGTGTCGGGCGGCATTTCAACGAGGTCAATTCTGATAATTCCAGCTCTGATTCAAGGTTTTTTATTACCTATTTTGTTGATTATCAGCTTTTATTCTTGGAAAATACCTCTTTCTATTTTCATGATTAATCTGATAGCAAATCTTTTTTTAGGTAATCAAATTTTTAAAGTTTTAGAGCAAAAAAGCTTGTTAAAATACATTCCAGCATATACACTTTATATGTATGTTTTTTGGTTTTTGCAGTTAATTGCGTATATTTTACCAACAAAATTAGTTTGGAAAGGCAGATATTATTGAGTTTAAACGTATTTTTTCCACTTAAAATAAACCCAAAAAACAATGCCAATAATTACCATGCTTCCGAGTGTATAGAAGTAGCCATGAGGGTTGCGAAGCTCGGGCATATTTTCAAAGTTCATACCATAAACTCCTGCAATAAAAGTCAAAGGCATAAAAATAGCTGTAAAAACGGTCAATGTTTTCATCACCGAATTCATTTTATTGCTCAAACTGGTTAAATAAATATTCTGTATATTTTCAATCATTTCACGGTAAGATTCAATGGTTTCGAGTGTTTGTAAAACATGGTCGTAAACATCTCGCAAATAGATATTTGTACTCGGTTGAATCAATTGTGAATCTTCTCTGGTGAGAGCTCCAAAAATATCACGCAGTGGTAAAATTGCTTTACGAATTTGCATTAAACTACGTCGCAATTCATACAATAAAGTTTGATCATTTGGGTGTGGGTTTTCGATGATTTTTATTTCTAATTCTTCAAGCTTTTCACTAAATTTTTCAATTACAACGTAATAATTATCAATAACTAAATCGCATAGCGAATAAAATAAATAGTCAGCTTTGCCTTTGCGAGTTTTACCGACCGATGCCTTTAAACGTTCAAATATTGCTCCAAAAACATCAGATTTATGTACTTCTTGGAAAGAAATAACATAGTTTTTCCCTAAAACCAAGCCTACGTGCTCGGATTCTATTTCGTTAATTAACTCATTATATTGAAGCATTTTCATTATCACAAAAATATTATGTTCGCCAAAATGCTCGAGTTTAGGCTTTTGTTCGGTATTCAATACATCTTCAAGTAAAAGCGGATGAAGATGGTAATGTTTCCCAATGGACTCAATAATTGAAACTTCATGTACGCCATCAACATCTAACCAATTTGTATGGTTTTCGTTAAAATCTGGGTGGCATTCGCTCATCACTCGCACTATTTTTTGCTGATACATTTCTTCGTTAAATTCAACCAATTTTACGACCGTATCAATAGGTACTTCTTTCCCAACGTACGCAAGTGTTCCTGGAGAAGTAAATGCTTTTTTTTGAACGTATTTTTTTACTTTTCGATGATGTTTCGGCATGGTTTTAATCTTTGTTTTCCAAAAATTGTTTGTTGAAATTTAGTAAAAAAACTTCTTTTACCCCACGAGTAATTGCTGTATAAAGCCATCGGATAAAATCACTATCTATCTGAGCATCAGGTAAATATCCTTGGTCAACAAATACAGCATCCCATTGACCACCTTGCGATTTATGACAAGTGAGGGCATAAGCAAATTTTACTTGAAGGGCATTTAGGTAGCTATCTTTTCGGAGCAAATCTTGGCGTTCTTTTTTGGATTTTACCCAAAAATAATCTTTCACAACGCTTTCGTAAAGCAGCTTGTTTTCTTCGCTCGAAAGGGTAGGAGCGTTAGAATAAAGTGTATTTAAAATGATTTTTGTGTCGAATTCGGGTTCGTCTGGATAATCGACTAATTTTAGTGTTACGTTGGCAAAACGAAGTCCGTGCATTTCTTCTTCTCGACGAATTTTGATGACTTCCACAAAATCGCCATTGGCAATAAAACCTGCTTTCGATTCTTCACCTAAAACCGTATAATTGTTTCGAACAACCATCAGCATATCACCTGAATCAAGCTCATTTTCGGAGTAATTAATGGCAGTACGAATGAAACGATTGTACTGTACCGCATTTTTATTGGAGCGAGTAATGATTGTCGTATTTTCACGGCCGTATTTATCGTAAGCATACCGAATCCCGTCTTCAAGTCTATCGCCAGTCATGCGATAAAAATCTTTGTATTTACTCGTAACTAATTGAATATTAGGTTCTTCTTCGGTTAACTGCTTTCTTAAATCGGTTGCATTTGTCAAAATACCAGAGCCTTCTCCTTGTCGCATTACTTCAGTTAGCACGTGTTCAGTAATGGTGGCGTGGTATCTATTTTGTAAATGTTCGGCACTGAGGGCTGGACTCACAATCATGCCAACTGGCGGAAGTTGGGCTTCGTCGCCTATCAAAATGAGTTTGTTAGTTTCTTGTTCAAATACAAAATCTAGTAAATCATGAAGTAAACTATTGGTGCCAAATTCACGTTCGTCCGAAATCATCGAGGCTTCATCAACAATATAAACCGTGCCTTCTTGGGTATTTTTCATGCGTTCAAAAACCAATGCACCTGTATAAGCATTTTCAACTTGACGATAGATTTTTTTGTGAATCGTCAATGCCATTCGTTTTGAATAGCCCGACATCACTTTTGCCGCCCGACCAGTCGGGGCGAGTAGCACAGCTTTGTAGCCAAATTCTTTTAAAACTTTTATCAGCGTGCTTACAAAGGTAGTTTTTCCTGTTCCTGCGTATCCTTTCAATATAAATGTATCTCGAAACCGCTCTTCATCAAGAATGAAATCGTCCATCAACGTAAAAAGTTTTGCTTGCCCGAAAGTTGGCGTAAACGGAAACTTTTTAAGGAATCGCTCTGAAGGTTTTATATTTTCGTCTAATGCCATTTTTTGAAAGATTTGAGATGCTCGATGCAAGATTTTGGTGGAAGAAAAGCTTTGAGAAAGCATTTTCTAGTGATTTGTACTTATACATTTAGAAGGTAAATCTTTAATCTATCATTCTAAATTAGGGTTTTTCAATCTTGAATCTGAGTGCAAAATAAACCTTTAAATTTTAAAAACATTCACACAATCGTTAAATCACTCGTTTTCGATTCATTATCTTTGCAAACTATTTTTAATTATTCCCAATAAAATGTCCCAAAATAATGTTCAAATAAATGCTCAGCAATTTTATGGTAATCGGATTAGGGTGCGAGCGTGTGGCATTTGTATTGAAAATAATCGTATTTTGATGATTGCCCACCGAGCTATTTTAGGGAAAAATAGTTTTTGGAGTCCACCTGGAGGTGGTGTTGAAATAGGAGAAACTGTGGAAGAAGCCCTCAAAAGAGAGTTTTTGGAAGAAACAGGTTTGGAAATTGAAGTTGGCAAATTATTGTTAATGAATGAATTTGTGGCATTGCCATTGCATGGAGTCGAACTTTTTTTTGCAGTAAAAATAGTAGCAGGAAAGCTAATTTTAGGGCAGGACCCAGAAATGAATTTGGATGAACAATTGATTCAAAAAGTTGATTGGTTGTCATTTGATGAAATAAAAAGCTTAAATTTGAGCGAAAAACACCAGTTTTGGCAAAAAATTAGTGATTTTTCAGGTTTAGAGAGCCTTTAGGTATTAATAATTAGCTTTTTATTATTTACCTTGTACAATTAAACGTAGTTTATGAATCCCAAAGCTTTTAGCTAATAAATAAAATTTTATAGATTGGAGAACTCAGTTTCAAATATATCACCAAGTTTCGAGATAAAAGACGACCGCTTTGATACTAATCAGATTGCTGACTGCCATCTATTAATCGAAGTAAGCCGTGACCGCTTTCGCTTTACCGTTCACAATACTTTGCATGATGTAATTATGTGGTTGGAAGATTACCATATTTTTTCTTTAATCAACGAAAATCAATTACTCAAGACGCTCAAAACGATTTATCAACAACACCCATTTTTAGCGGCAAATTATTGGAAAACAATTCGATTATCGGTCAATGCCAATCATTTTACTTTGATTCCTGACGAATATTATGAAGCCAACGAAGCCACCAAATATCTTAATTTTGCGGCTGGTAAATATGTGTCCGAGCGAGAACAAATCTTCGATTTTAAACATAGTAGATTTGGCGTTGTTTGTATTTTTGGAATAGAAAAAGATACGATTGCGTGGTTTAAAGAAATGTATCCAGCTAGAAAAATAGAACCTGTACCTGTGCTTGGTTCGCTCATTGAAGGCATTGTTCAGGATAGAAATAACAACGGGCTACATCTTTATTTTGAAGATTATTACATCACAATTATCTATTTTAAAGATGCAAAACTGCATTTTTGTAATCGTTTTCAGTTTCGTACTTCGCAAGACATGGTTTATCATGTACTTTTTGTGATGAATGAACTGGGCTTACAAACAGATATGCCAGTGTTTTTTTATGGCGAAATTACGTCATTTTCAGAAAGATACGTTCAACTGAGTCAGTCGCTGACGAATATAAAATTTGCACTAAATCCGACAAAATTACGTTTTAGTCAATATTTTGATGATTTACCTGAGCATCGCTATTATACGTTGTTTAGTTCTTATTATTTGTACTAATTAGTCGATTTGGACTTAGCTAAAAACATAATGAAAAAAGTTGCTCTTTTTCCTGGTTCATTCGACCCTTTTACAAAGGGACACGCCGATATAGTTATGCGTGGATTAAAACTTTTTGACGAAGTAATTATCGGAATTGGTACTAATTCAGCTAAAAAAAGGTATTTTTCGTTGGAAGAAATGACTGATAAAATCAACGAAACTTTTAAAGGAAATCCGAATGTAAAAGTGGTTTCTTACGATGATTTGACGGCAAATGCAGCCATTCATTATGGGGCTAATTTCCTTTTAAGAGGCTTGCGAAATACAACAGATTTTGAGTACGAAAATACAATTTCTCAAGTAAATAGACACTTAGTAGGTGGTTTAGAAACCGTTTTCTTGATTACATCACCCGAATTCGCTCCAATAAGTTCAACAATTGTTCGTGAATTACACAAATATGGAGCAAAAGTTGACGATTATCTGCCTTATGATTTGGTAGAGAAAAAATAATTTCAATATTAAACATTCAATCAATTCAATGAAAAATATACTGTTTCTTGCAATATTATTTTTTGCTTTTAGCTGTAAAAAAAGCGAAACTGTAACTGAACCCACAAAGATTATTTCAGCAAATTTTTGGAAACTTGACCGTTTCTCGGATTTGGATGGAAAAACATTGAGCCAAAATCAATTGAATTCTCAAGCTCAAGCACTTTTTGGTTTAGATTATGAATTTCGTGAGGATAACGTAACCCGAGCGAAAGACCGAATTACCAAGCAAATTTTGAATGCAGGAACTTGGTATTTGACCGATGAAAACAGTGTTAAGAATTTAGATATTGATATTTTGGGCTTTAAAGGTAAATTCAAAGTGATTGAATTATCGAAAAGTAAAATGGTTTTACAAGCCGAAAATAATAAAATGATTAGTGCTGGGCAGTTCGTTAATATGGAATTTTTGCCAGCTTTATAAAATCTCACGCCAATCTAATCGTCGAACCTCTTCCTTGATTGGGCAGAGGCCTTAATTTTTTACTATCAAGTGAAATTTCTTTCCGAACCTATTATTACTGAGGCAACCGTCTTATTGACCGATAGCCGTTTTGTTTCACAACCAGCACAGAGCATTTTCTTTGCTATCAAAGGCGAGCACCATGATGGACATCAATTTATTGACGACCTTTACCAAAAAGGTGTTAGAGAGTTTGTTGTCGAGAAAAAGGCCGCTACAAATGATTTTCAAAATCACTTATCAAAGCTTGTTGGAGCAAAATTTTGGTTAGTCGAAAACGCTATTCGTGCTTTACAAAATTTGTCTGCCGAGCATCGTCAAAAATTTGATATTCCAGTGATTGGCGTTACTGGAAGCAATGGAAAAACAATTGTAAAAGAATGGTTAGGAGCATTGTTGAAAGATGACAGCGTTGTAAAAAGCCCTAGAAGTTATAATTCGCAATTGGGTGTACCGCTTTCAGTCTGGGAAATGAATGAAAATCATACACTCGGAATTTTCGAAGCTGGTATTTCAAAATCGGGCGAGATGGAATATCTTGAGCCAATTATTCGGCCTTCAATCGGTATTTTTACGAATATTGGTTCAGCTCACGATGAGGGTTTTAGAAGTCGAAAACAAAAAGCTACCGAAAAACTCCGTCTGTTTCAAAGAAGTAAAACACTGATTTATTGCAAAGATTATGAAGACATTGATGACGAAATCAGGATTCTTTTAAAAGCTGTAAATCCATCAATTGAGCTTATTGGCTGGTCAAGAAAAGCTGGAGCGAAAATCTACGTAAATGCCACCAAACTAAATTCTTACAGTACATTACAAATTTTGTGGAACAGTAAAATCTACGATTTTAAGATTCCGTTTGTTGATGATGCGTCAATCGAAAATGCTACACACTGTATATTTTTGATGCTTCATCAAACAATTAACGTAAACGTGATTCAAAACCGATTAGATGCTCTCAAACCAATTGCAATGCGTTTGGAGTTGAAACAAGGAATCAACGATTGTTATTTGATTGACGATACGTATAATAATGATTATGCAGGACTTTCAGTGGCATTGAATTTTATGAGTCAGCAACATACAAAACGAAGCAAAGTGTTGATAATAAGTGACTTACTGCAATCTGGTTTAGAGGAAACAGAGCTTTATGAAAGCATTGGCGATTTAATAAAAGGAAAAGAAATTGACCAAATTATTGGTATTGGAGAAGTCATTTCTCGCAATCAAAAATATTTTAAAAATGGTGTTTTTTATCATTCTACCGAAGAGTTTCTTGAAAAATACCCAATTAATCAACTTCAAAGCTCATTAATTTTAGTAAAAGGTGCGAGAAAATTTGAGTTTGAAAAAATCATCAATCGCCTCATTCATAAAGTTCATGGAACTGTTTTTGAAGTAAATTTGGATGCTCTGACTAATAACCTAAATTTTTATCGAAATAAAGTTGGTTCAGGAACAAAAATAATGGTGATGGTAAAAGCATTTGCTTATGGAAGTGGCAGTGCTGAAGTGGCAAGTTTGCTCGAATACCATCGAGTAGATTATTTGGGGGTTGCCTACACAGATGAAGGAGTTGTACTTCGTCAAAATGGTATTAAATTACCTATTATGGTGCTAAATCCGCAGCCAGAATCTTTTTCTAAACTCGTCGAATATAAGTTAGAACCCGAAATTTATAGTTTTAAATTACTTAATCAATACCTCGATTTTATTAGTTCGACTGAAACAACTTTTAAGATACATTTAAAACTTGATACAGGAATGCACCGTTTGGGCTTTGAAGAACAAGACATTGAAGCCCTGATTGGTTTGTTGAAAGAAAATCCACAAATAGAAATTGCCTCAATTTTTAGTCATTTGGTTGGAGCTGATGAAAGTGAACACAACGCGTTCTCAAAAACTCAGATTGAAAAATTTGACCGAATGTCAAAGCAAATTATTACTTCACTTAATAGCCAAAAAACGCTTAGACATATTTGTAATTCGGCAGGAATTATTCGTTTTCCCGATGCAAAATTCGATATGGTTCGTCTTGGAATTGGGCTTTATGGCGTAGAAGTGACTGGTTCGGAACAAAAATCATTACAAACGGTAGGTACTTTGAAAACGGTTATTTCGCAAATCAAAAACTTAAAAGCGGGTGAAACGATTGGTTATAGCAGAAAAGGAATTTTAGAAAAAGATTCACGCATTGCGACTATTGCGATTGGTTACGCAGATGGTTTTGACAGAGGTTTTAGCAAAGGAGTTGGAAAAGTTTTAGTCAATGGAGTAGCTTGCCCAGTTGTAGGTAATGTGTGCATGGATATGACTATGATTGATATAACTGATGCTATTTGCGAAGAAGGAGATGAAGTGATAATATTTGGTAAAGACTTGTCAATCAGAGATTTAGCTGATTCAATTGGTACAATTACGTATGAAATTTTGACGGGTGTAAGCGAGCGTGTGAAGCGGGTTTTTTATAAAGAATAATAAATAAAATTGCTTCAAATGAGTTTTAAATTAATTTATAAATAAGATTGAGATAAGTAGAAAACAAAACTTATAGAAGAAAAAGTAGTTAATGATTTTTCTTCTACAAATAAACGTTACTTTTACCCAATTTTTAATCAACAAAAAAATCATATCATGGCAAAGAGTCAAGACGCAAAGAAAGCTGTTAAAAAAGAACCGTTAAAAACAGCAAAAGAGAAAAAAGAAGAAAAAAGAGAGAAGAAAGCCAAAAGAGATTAAATATTTATTGAGTACAAATACTTATAAATAATTGCGTTAGATTTATTTCATTGATAATTTTGATATGTTTTTAAAAGAAACGTAAACAAAAATTATTCGAAAAAATGAAAAATAAACTTAACGCCTTCGTGGTGTTATCGGCTTTTGCGATAACTACCACTGCATTTGCACAGAAAAAAACGCCTGATTTTGCCAATTATAAGCAGCAAAATATGCTTTTGGCAAAAAAAAACCTTTCTAGTAAACCTGCTCGCATCACTTTTTCTAATGATTATTCTACAAATCCATTAGTCAATCATCGTAATTATAAAGTTCAATTAAGCGAACCACAATCAAAAGTGCTAATTGTTGGGGTTAATTCTGATGATAAATTCAAGAATTACAAGCAAAAAAATCTGCTCACAAAAAATGGATATGAAGTTAAGTTCGGTTCAAAACCGAAACTTGATACAACCACAATGATTGGAGAATAGATAATTGGGTATTCTAAAGCTGACGTTAATCATTTATTTTGCTATTTTATGACATAAAATAACTATTGACTGAACGCTATATTTGATAAAATTAATTTTATCATGAAAAGGCAATTTCTTATCGGTTTTTTGGTCGTAATGGCGTTTGGTTGTACACGAAAGTTACACGTTGAACGTGAACCAAATGTAGCAATAGAAAAGTATCAATCTTATGCTTGGAATAAGCTAGAGGCAACGAAGGCTTCTCATCCTTTTTATCATTCTATTGAACTTAATCAGTTGATAGTTAGGGAAATAGACGTAAGTTTAGCTAAAAAAGGTTTTAGAAGAAATATGATTAATCCTGATTTTTTGGTTGATTTCCATATTTATGTGGAAGAGCAAAAGTTTCAAAATTTAGTCTGTGGAGCAGGTTTTTATCGAGGTGAACGTTTTTTGCCAGAATTAGGACAAAATACTTATTGTGAGAGTCCAGAAATTGTAAACTATGACGATGGAACTCTCATTATTGATGTTGTTGATGCTAGTACTGGTCAATTGGTTTGGCGAGCTTCAATGAGCGATATTATTGATAATCCGAGTTTTGCTGGAGCAATTTTTAGCAAAAAAGTAAAACGCATTTTGAAGAGATTTCCAACACAAAATAAAACTAGAACTCAAGCAAATCAAAGTGACTTTGAAAAGGTGATTTCGATAAAATAGAAGTGTGAAATTTGTGGATTTTAATGATTAAAAAAACAGTCTCGCTTGAGACTGTTTTTTTGTGAAATATAGAAAGATTTCTAGAAAACTATATTTTCATAAACGGAATTCCTAAAAAAGCTTGAATCATGGTAAAGCAAACATAGGCTAAATAAAGAATTGAAAATACCCAAATAGCTTTAATTGAAAAATTAGTAGTATATTTTTTTGAGATTAAAAAACCGAAAAGTGGGATGATTTGCAAAGCATGAATCCCAAAAAAGTGAGCCACTCTCAAATCACCAAAAAGCGTACTCCAGTTTAAAAATAATAAGCCACTTCCACCATCTTCTGCACCAACAGTATGCCTATTTACGCTACTAATGTAACCACCAAAAAAACTAAAAATAACGAAATAAATGAGTCCGATTTTGATACTTAGAGCCAAAGGCATAGGGATTGAATACTCTTTTTGGCGAATAAATGTGATGGCAATTCGCAAGGTTTGAATCGTCAGAACGACAATGAAAATTCCCATTAGAGCATAAATAATTCCACCATAAACAGAAGTGTTATTAAAATGAGAAAGTTGGCCTCTAATGGCTTGAGAAATGATGGCAAATTGTTCAAAACCCAATGAAATGACTGCTAGCCAAGCATATTTTTTTACCTTAATTTGGTCATTTACATAAAAAAGTAAAATTGCCATCGTCCAACTGTAACTCCAAATACTTAGGGCAAATTTGATTGGTTTTATCATTGAATTGACTCCTAAAACAACTTCTTTATTATAGAATGAGTACAAAAATAGGAGCAAAGCAGCTAATAAATTGATAGTGCCGAAGTTGGCTAATAGCTTATTTCTGCGATAAATTTCATTGATTATTTGCATTACTATTGAGCGTTTTAATGGTTTTTATGATTACAAAAATTAAATAACCCATTGGGCCAAACATAAAAGTAAACGGTAAAGCGAGCGTTGCCCACCAACGAGAAATGTTTAATTCTTTGGCTTTTCTAACAATATAAGTTCCAACAAACAAATCAAAGGTTAAGTAATGAAACCAACCAGCTGCAACTGCATTATCATTCTGAAAAAGCTGCTTAACGTTAGCGAGCGTACTAAAACTATCCATTTTAAAATCTCCGATGTCTTTTAAAATCAAATAGCTATAAATGACCGAAAACAATATTAAAATACCATTCAAGATAATGGTTTGGGTAAGCTTCCAGTTGGGAGCAAAAATCAGTAAAATCCAACCTAATAAAATAAAAGAATTACCGAATTGAAAGATTGAAGATGCGTTCATGTTAGTCGATTAGTTTAATAATAAAACTTGTATTATTGGCATTATAAGAAATTTTACATTCGTCATAATCAGGTGCAGAGAATTTTGGACGTACGTTTTGGCTAAAGCCGAATGGCTCTTTTGGAAAACCAATAATATTGGTATCTAGCTGTTTATTGCCATTCAAATCTTGATAAACAGCCAAGGCGTATTCGCCAGTAGGAATGTCTGTCAATGAAAGTGTTGCTTCCCCAATTTTGTTTGGTTTAAATTCTTTGGCAAAGGCAAATTTCTTTTCATCGGGAAACTGATTTTCTTTTTTATAAAAAGCAATTCTTATGACAGAAGTACTTTTTAAGTTGGAGATTTTTAGGTTAAATGCTGTTGCAGATTGAGCATTTGTTTCGTTCAAGCAAAATAAAAATAATAACGAAAAGAATAAATTGGGTTTCATAATTTTGAATGTTAATGTTTCTTTTGCAAAATTCTAAAACCCTCAACACATTTAGCTGTCACATTTGTTACAAAATTATTTTATGGAAATCATTTTCCGTATTCTGCTTAATGATTGCCTTTCGATTCCTAAATATGATGAAAGATACGTAAGTGATATTCGATTAAAAAGGTCGGGACTTCTTTTTAGAAAATTTAGGTAGCGTTCTTCAGCTTTTTCAAAGAGAAAACTTTCTAAACGGGTTTGCTGCATCACTAAAACTTCTTCTGTAACTAAGCGTCCGTATCTTTCGATATTTTTATACAAATCATATCCAGCCTGCATCTCCGAGTATGGTAAATTGACAATTTCGGTTGGTTCGAGGCACTGAAAATAATATTTACTTGGTTTTTGTCTAATAAATGCACCATAATCGGTTGCGTACTCATTTTCTTTGATAAATGAAATCGTGATTTCGTTGCCTTTTTCATCGACATAAAACGAACGTAAAAGTCCTTTAATAACAAAGCCAATGGCAGTTTGAGTTTGTCCTGCACTTAGATAATATTGCTTTGGTTTAAAAACCGAAATAGTTAACTTTTTGCTTACATAGAGCAACTCTTCCTCAGTAATTTCATTACAAATTTGCTTGTAAGATTCAAGATATGTTTTAATTGCTGTTTCCAAATTTACTATTGATTTAACTAAGTTTTTTGATAAAGATATAAAATTTCTTTTATTAGTCTAATTAGCTTCTAAATACACTGGTCAGAAATTTCTTATAAATCTTTTTATTCTAAGGGCATTCTTAGGTTATATTTGTAAAAAACTCTTTCAACCTTGAAAAAACTAACAATAGCCCTTCTTTCTTTTAGCTTTATTGCTTTTCGCAATGATGATTTTAAACCATATACCGAGCATATTCCAGGTTTGCAGCATGGTATTGAAATGCAGTCGATTCCTGCTGGAGAATTTATAATGGGAAGTGCTGAGACCGAAAAAGACCGTAAATCTGATGAAGGACCACAGCATAAGGTAAAAATTGATGCTTTTTGGATGGCAAAATATGAAACTACGTGGGAGCTTTATGAAACATTTTTTAATAAAGAATTAGAGGTAAAAGATGAAAAGAACACTGCCGAAGTTACAAATCGAGTAAATATTGTTGCTCGCCCGACACAACCTTATGTTGAAATGTCGTTTGGGCAAGGCAAAGAAAGTGGTTTTCCTGTTTGCAATGTTACCCAATTTGCTGCTCGTGCATTTTGTAAATGGCTTTATGCCAAAACAGGTAATTTTTATCGTCTTCCTACCGAAGCTGAGTGGGAATATGCGGCTCGTGCTGGTTCAAAAACTACTTTTTATTTTGGGGATGATGCTTCAAAGTTGAAAGAATATGCTTGGTTTTTTGATAATTCAGATGGAGCTTACAAAAAAATTGGGCAATTAAAACCAAATGCTTGGGGGCTTTATGATATGTATGGCAATGTAGCCGAATGGACTTCTGACCTTTATGTTGCAGATTTTTATAATAAACCCGAAGCAGGTAATAATCCTTACGTTAAACCTGCAAACCATTATCCTCATGTGATTCGTGGTGGGCATTGGGACGATGATGCGGATAAATTGCGAAGTGCTTCTCGCCGAACTTCAACCCCTGATTTGAAACAACGTGACCCTCAGATTCCGAAATCAGATTGGTGGTTGACTGACGCACCATTTCTTGGCTTTAGAGTGATAAGACCAGTAAAACAGCCTTCAAAAGAAGAAATTGAAGCCTATTTTGCTCGTCCACCAAAAGATATTCCTTGATATTCAAAGGGTTTAATCATGAAAAAGGGGGTCAAAATTTTGAACCCAATTTTTATTTTTTCCTCAAAATCAATGCACTAATCAACGATACCACGAGTCCAACGGGCATAATTTCCATATAAGTTAAGAAAATTACTCCAAGTGGATTTTTGTACATTTCTTTATAACCTGTCATTTCTGTCTCTTTTGCGGTTAGTTCTGCTTGATTTGCACCAGCAGATTTGGCATTTTGAAGCATTTGGCTAGAATATTTTTCCATGAAATCAGGAATGAAAAAATAGTAATCTATCAGCCAAGCAAGTACATAGATTGAAGACGAAATAAGGGTTATGTAAATGCCAATTTTGAAGGCTATACCGAAAGTAATAAGACCGTTATTGTCTTTATCTCGAAAATTTTTTATACCAACAAAAATTAGAGAAAAAGCCAAAATCATGGCAGTATAACCCAGCAACATATTGCCGTTAAAATTACCAGAGGTATAGCAATAGGCTATCGAACACACCGTGAAGACTGAAATAATTGTACCTGAAATAAGGCCGTTAGTAAGTATGATTTTTTTCATGTTTATGATTTATTTAGAGGACAAAACTGAAAATTTTACCATAATTTTAACTCATACTTTTGAGTGATTTTATCTTCAGAGCTAATTTTCGTCTAAAAAGATTAGTCAATTTATTCAATTAAACTCAACCTTTTGGCTTTTTCAATGGCTTGTGTTCGACGTTTGACATCTAGTTTTTCAAATAGATTCGACGCGTGAGTTTTAATTGTATTTAAGGATACAAATAGTTTTTCGGCAATTTCTTGGTTGCTCAATCCTGTGGACATTAAATGTAAAACTTCCAACTCTCTTTTACTCAAACCAAGTTTTTGAACTTCAATTTCGTTGAGTTTAAATCCTTTTTTGTTCGTGAAAATCTCTTTTTCTATGATTGTAGGTTTGTTAAGTTTGAGAGCAAGCCAGATGCCGAGTGCAGTAAAAAAGAGGGCAATTAAACCAACATAAATTTCAAAACTATGATTGATAATAACGAAATGTAGTTCAATCCATTTCAACAAAAATAACAGAATAGCCAGAGAAAAGCCGTACAAAATAAGGTCTTTATGTTTAGTTAGAAAATTCAATTTTTTTGTTTCAAAAGAATAAAAAAACACAACTTCTTACCAAAGATAAAAAAGTTGTGCAATAAAATCTATTTAATAAACATCAAAAATAACGTCCAATTTTTGGGTGGTCAACTATCATTCTTTTGATTTTTTGATTGTCAATGCTTCCTTGAATGCCATAAACTACTTTTCCTCCTGGTTCGACTAAAAGTGTGTATGGCAAAGCTCCATTCCATTTTGGGTCAATTGCTTCGATGAGTTTGTAAATATCTTCATCTTTAAAAATATAGTTTTTTACGCCAGAATGTTTCTCTTTTAAGAATTTTAAAGCTTTTTCTTTTTTCTCTAATTTATCGGCCGAAACAGATACAAACTCAAAGTCTCTCGCTCCATACATACGATGAATGTCTAGAAAATCAGGGTATTCCATCACACATGGACCGCACCAAGTAGCCCAAACATTAATCAGGCGTAGTTTATCAGAATCATCATTTTTGACGAGCTTTTTAATGCCTTCGGTATCAATTTCTTGGAGTGTTACTGGGCGAGATTGCCAGTTTTTCTCGTTTTTTTCGTTGTATTCTGTTTTCCACGCCCATTTAATTGAACAACCAAATGTTTTAGTTACAGGAGTGGTTACTTCTTTTGCCGCTAAAACTTCATCTAAAGCCCTGCGAAGGTCTTCTGCATTTGCTCCTTTACTTGGGTTTTCAATGGCATCGAGACGGCCATTATATCGCAAAATACGCTGACTATCAAATACAAAAGCGTGTGGTGTGGCTACTGGTCCATATTTAATGGAGGCCGCCTCGGTGTCACCATCGTAGAGATAAGGAAAATTAAATTGCTTTTCTTTGACTCGAACTTTCATGTTGTCAAAATCATCATTGAGGTCAGTATAACCCAATTCTTCTAATAATAATCCATTTGGACTGTTAGGCGAAATGGCAACCACAGCTACTCCTTTGCTTTTATAATCGGTCACAATTTTCTTGATTCTATCTTCGTAAGCTTGTGCCGTTGGACAGTGAGTACAAGTAAAGACAATCAATAAAACTTTTGCTGAAGCAAAATCTTTGAGTGAATAAAATTTGCCGTCATAGTTAGGTAATCTAAAATCTGGAGCTTTTGAGCCAATCGTTAAAGTTGGCGTTTCTTGATGGGGAATCGCTTGAGGGCGAGCTGTAAATTTGGTTTGAGCTTGACAAAATGCACCGACCAAAATCATTATTATTGAAAAAAGAGTTTTCATTATTTGTAAGGTTGAATAGAGAAAAAATAGATTATTGTTTGCCAAAATTATATAAAAATTTAATTAAATAGTGATACTTTTTTAACAATACATAGCAATAAATTGAAGATTTATGATAAATTTGTTTTTTTAATCTTTCAACTCAATAATCTTTTAAATAATGAACTCAAATTTTTCTCGTCGTGATTTTGTGAAAGCATCAGCGGCGGCAGTTGGTGGTATTTCAATGGCTTCGCTACCCATTGAAACCTTTGCTAATTCATCGGTTGACGATACATTAAAAGTTGCCCTTATTGGTTGTGGTGGTCGTGGTACTGGTGCGGCAATGCAAGCATTATCAGTGAAACAAAACGTAAAGCTTGTTGCGATGGCCGATGCGTTTCGTGACCGAATTGATTCTTGCTATCAAAATCTTACGACTGAAAAAGAAGCAGGAAAAGGAGTTAAAAGTCGAGTAGATGTAACAGAAGAACGCAAGTTTGTAGGTTTTGATGGTTACAAACAAGCCATTGCTTTAGCCGATGTTGTTATTTTAACAACGCCTCCAGGTTTTCGTCCAATTCATTTTGAAGAGGCGGTACGTCAGGGAAAACATGTTTTCATGGAAAAACCAGTAGCTACCGATGCTCCAGGTATTCGTAGAGTATTGGCTGCGGCTGAAGAGTCAAAAAAGAAAAATTTGAAAGTTGTGGTTGGTTTACAACGCCATTATCAAAAATCATATTTAGAGACCTACAAAAAAGTTATTGATGAAGGCGTAATTGGCGATATTGTAGCAGCACGCTGCTATTGGAATAATGATGGAGTTTGGGTAAACGAACGCCAAGCCAGCCAAACCGAAATGGAATATCAAATGCGTAACTGGTATTATTTCGTATGGCTTTGTGGTGACCATATTAATGAACAACATATTCATAATATTGATGTAATTAACTGGTTTAAAGGAGGATATCCAACGGAAGCAAGTGGAATGGGCGGCCGTCAGGTGCGTACAGATAAAAAATTTGGGGAAATTTATGACCATCATTATGTTGAATTCAAATATGCCGATGGTATGATTTTATCAAGTTCTTGTCGCCATCAACCTGGTACTGTTTCGGATGTTTCTGAACATTTGATTGGAACAAAAGGTAAAGCAACAGAGGGAAGAATATTTGATTTAAAAGGTAATACAATTTGGCGACACAAAGGCGAAGGTGACGGAAATCCTTATCAAGTTGAGCATGATGTATTATTTGATTGCATCGTGAACAATAAGCCTATTAATGATGCTGAAAGAGGAGCGAAGAGTACAATGACCGCAATTATGGGTCGTATGGCTACTTATTCTGGTAAAAAAGTGAAGTGGGAAGAAGCTTTAAATTCGGATATTAATTTGATGCCTGATACTTATACTTGGGATACACTTCCTAAAACTTTGCCTGATAAAGATGGTTGGTATCAAATTCCGATGCCAGGAAAGACAAGAGCGGTTTAACTAAAAAAGAGGCGAATTGATAATATGAATCATTATATTACCAATTCGCCTCTTTTTTATTGATTATTTTAACAATTCTCCGCTCAAACGCATCAATTGTAGTTCTGAGATTTTAATATTATAACGAGCATTTGTCAAACGATTCAATGAAGTATTAAGGCTTCTTTGTGCTTCGTTTAATTCTAAGATTGTTGAGCCGCCTAACTTAAATTTCTCCAAAGATATTTTTAAATTTTCTTCTGCAACTTCGTTATTTTCTACTTCCAATTTCAGTAATTCTTTATCAGTTTGGTATTGATTGTAAGCACGTACTAAGTCTGACTCCAATTGAACCCATAAATCCTCTTCTTGTTTTCTTAAGATTTCAGTATTTATTTTTGAAACTTGAATCTGACGGCGAGTAATTTCTCCATTGAAGATATTCCAAGTTGCAGCCAAACCGACGTTTAAACCAACGTTCTGGTTATAAAGAAATAAACCTGCATTGGTTTTACTTAATGAATAACCAAATGAACTATTGAGCGAAACTCTTGGTAATTTTAGTGCAGCAACTTCTTTTTGTGTTATCAAACTGATGTCGGTCGCTTTTCTTAAATATTGAAGGTTTCGATTGGCCGTTCTTGCTTGACTTTTGAGAGCATCAGTATTTGGGTCAAACATAATTCCAATCAACTCTTGTACATCAAAATCAAGGTCAGGTTGTCTTACAAGTACATTATTAAGACTGATTTTTGCATTTTTTAATGCATTTTTAGCTTGTACTAATTGCGTAATTTGGGTGTTTAGTTCAGTTTTCGATTGTAAATAATCAAGTTTTGAGCCTTTACCAAATTCCCAACGTTGTTCAGTGATGGTTAATCTTTCTTCATAATATTTGATAACCGTTTGCAAAAAAGCTACTGTTTGCTTTTGTCGCATGACTTCGTAATATGCTTGCATAACGCTAATAATGGTATTTTCCATCATTTGTTGCGTTTGTAATTGACTCAATTGACTTTGACTTTTCAGGCGGTCTAATGTTGCGTACATTTTTTTTCCGTCATATAATGTCCAAGTCATTGCTACGTTTGTAGTTGGCGTATAGCTTTTTCCAAAACGATTGGTTTCATTACCGTTTGATAGCTTTTGATTTACTTCATTGAAAGCTGTACCCATGTTGGCATTCAAATCAACTTTTGGCATCATGCCAGCGTTTCCTTTAAATACTTGAATATCAGCCACTTCTTGTTGCATTTTGGCAACTTTTATATCATAACTTCTTTCAAGGGCAGTTCCTATGGCATTTTCTAAAGTCAAAATTTCTTGAGCTTTTACAACAACAGGAGATAACAATAGCAATAAAAAATATTTTTTCATAAACAAATGATAATTATTGAGCAATCGGCTGATAGCCATTTATTTATACTAATTCAGCTTCATTGGCAATTTCTTCGATTTTTTTCATACGTTCAAAATCTTTATTACGAGACAAGAAAGTATAAATCGCAGGAATTACATATAAAGTAAGCACTAAAGAGAATAGTAAACCGCCCATAATAACGATACCCATTGCCATTCTACTTTTCCCAGCCGAACCCAATGCAAATGCAATTGGCGATGCCCCCAAAACGGTTGCAAAACTTGTCATCAAGATTGGACGGAAACGCATGGATGCTGCTTCAATGGCAGCTTCTCTGATTTCCATGCCTTTTTCACGTAATTGATTGGCAAATTCAACAATTAAGATACCATTTTTGGTAACAAGCCCAATGAGCATAATCATACCGATTTGGCTAAAAATATTGAGTGTTTGATTGAAATACCACAATGAAAATACAGCACCCGCAATTGCCAATGGAACTGTAAGCATGATAATGAATGGGTCAACAAAACTTTCAAATTGAGCAGAAAGAATTAGATAAACTAATACCAAAGCCAAAAGGAACATATAAAGCGTATTAGATGAACTTTCAGAAAAATCTCTTGATGAACCAGATAATGCAGTTCTGATAACATCGTCGGCCATTTTATCACGAATTTTGTCCATCGCTTTAATACCGTCGCCAATGGTTTTTCCAGGAGCTAAACCTGCCGAAACCGTAGCACTCATATAACGGTTGAAGTGATATAGCTGTGGCGGACTACTTTCTTCATTGATTTTAACAATATTGTCTAATTGAATGATTTCGCCGCGATTATTTTTTACATAAGAATTCTTTAAGTCTAAAGGTTCATCACGATTTGCACGGTCAAATTGACCAATAACTTGGTATTGACGGCCATTCATTGTGAAATATCCGAAGCGTTGTCCTGCAAAAGCTAGTTGCATGGTTTGAGCAACGTCGGTTACCGAAACGCCCATACTTTTTGCTTTTTCACGGTCAATACTAACTTCGAGTTCGGGTTTATTAAATTTAAGGTTCAAATCCGAAACCATAAAAGTAGGGTCTTTGGCCACTTCTTCCATAAACTTTGGTACGTATTGTCGAAGACGCTCAAAATCAGGAGCTTGAATAACATATTGTACAGGCAATCCACCTCTTCTATCTAAAGAAATAGTTTCTTGTTGAAGTACAAAAGCCCTTGCATCAGGCATTTTTTTAGTGATTTTGGTAACTTGGTCAGCAATTTGCTGTTGTGTACGTTTTCTGTCTTGTGGGTCGTTTAGAACCAACCTTGTAAAACCTGTGTTGGCCGCTCCCGAACCTGAAAAACCAGGTGCTGTCATTGTTACGATAACGTTCGCTTCAGGAACAGAATCTCGGATGGTTTTACCAAGTTTCTGAATATAATTATCGGTAAACTCAAATGAAGAGCCTTCTGGAGCAGTAATTTGCAAACGCATTGCACTTCTGTCATCGAGTGGAGCTAGTTCTTGTTGAAGGTCTTTGCCAAAATACCAAGTTATAACGAAAGTAACCAAAACTAGCGGTATTGCCACCCAACGAATATTCATAAAACTTGTCAAACGGATTTTATAGCCATCAATCATACTTACAAAGAAAGGCTCAGTCATTTCGTAGAAGCGGCTATGTTTTTGGTCTTTTCTAACCAAATAAGCATTCAACATTGGGGTTAAAGTCAATGAAACGAAAGCTGAAATCAAAACGGCGGCGGCTAAAACAATACCAAATTCTCTGAAAAGTTTTCCAACAAAACCTTCCATAAATATAACTGGCAAGAACACAGAGGCTAAGGTAATCGAAGTAGAAAGTACGGCAAACATGATTTCATTTGAGCCTTTAATTGCGGCCTCAATTGGTTTCATGCCTTCTTCAATTTTCTTGTAAATATTTTCGGTTACTACAATACCGTCATCAACCACAAGACCTGTTGCTAAAACAATGGCGAGTAGGGTTAATACATTCACCGAAAAACCAAACAAATACATAAAGAAGAATGTACCAATAAGAGAAACGGGAATGTCAATCAAAGGACGAACTGCAATAATCCAATCACGGAAAAACAAGAAAATAATGATAACAACCAATCCAATGGCAATCAAAAGAGTTTCGCCGACTTCTTCAACCGAACGTTTGATAAAAATAGTATTATCAGACATTAATTCCATTCGGTAATCTTTTGGAAGTTCTTTTTTGATTTCAGCCAAACGGTTTTGTACTTGTTTTGAAATCTCTAAATAGTTAGCTCCAGGCTGAGGAACAATGGCCAAACCTATGGATGGCGTACCATTGATACGCATCACAGTTTCTTCATTTTCGGCACCAAGCTCTGCACTACCAATATCTTTAAAACGAATAATTTTTTCGCCTACAGTTTTTACAATTAGGTTATTAAAATCGTCTTCTCCCTTAAATCTACCTATTGTTTTTACAGTTAATTCGGTATTATCTCCAGCCAGTTTCCCACTTGGAAGTTCTACATTTTCACGGTCAAGGGCTAGTTTTACGTCTTGGGTTGTTACACCTTGGGCTGCCAATTTATTTGGATCCATCCATAATCTCATTGAAAACTTTTTCTGTCCCCAAATCATTACTTGGCTAATTCCTTGAATCGTTTGTAAGCGTTGAGCAACAACGTTTTCTGCATAGTCACTAATTTCCATGTGGCTTCTAATATCCGACTGCAACATCATACTCATGATTGGGTCTGAGTTGGCATCAGCTTTAGAAACAGTTGGAGGGCCGTCAATATCTTGTGGTAATTGACGAACGGCACTAGAAACTTTATCACGAACGTCGTTGGCGGCGGTTTCCATATCCACGCCAATTTCAAATTCGATGGTAATTTGACTTGAACCGTTATTAGAAGAAGAATTTATTGATTTGATACCCTCAATTGCATTAAGTGCTTTTTCGAGTGGCTCAGTAATTTGTGATTCGATGATGTCGGAATTTGCACCAACATAATTGGTACGAACCGAAACTACAGGCGGGTCAATGGATGGATACTCTCGTACACCCAAAAATGTATAGCCAATTGCCCCAAACAAAATGATGAGTAGGTTCATCACGATGGCTAATACAGGTCGTTTGATAGAAATAGTTGAGATTGACATTTTAGTCGATGGTCAATGGTCGATAGACCGTAAGTTTATTCGGTTTTGAACTGGCAATCAATTACTTATTTGAAGCTCCTTTTATTTTCACTGGGGAATCTTTCTTTAGAGCCATAATTCCACTTACAATGAGAGAATCGCCCACCGAAAGTCCGCTCGAAACTTGGATTTTCTTGTCGGTGCGTAAGCCTGTTTCTACCATTATTTCGCTGGCTTTTCCATCTTTTACTACATATACTTTCTTTCCTTTCAAAATTGGAACAATAGCTTCTGTAGGAATCATAATAGCCTTAGAAATATCCAAATCAACAGTTACTCTCACAAACATCCCTGGTACAAGTCTATCTGCTGGATTTTTGGCTAATGCACGAAGTTTTAATGTACGTAAATTTGGGTCAATTTTTGGGTCGATTGCTACCACATTTGCATAAAATGCACCTGGTTGTCCTTCAACTTCAAATTTCACGCCTCGACCTACTTTTATAAGAGTAGAATATTTTTCGGGAACAGTAAAATCAATTTTAACAGGATTAGTCTGTACGAGTGTAGCAAGGCTAGTTGTTGGTGTAACATAAGCACCTTGACTTACATTTTTCAAGCCAATTTTACCTGCAAATGGAGCTTTCAATACAGTTTTTTCGAGATTTGCCTGAATCAATTCTTTGTCTGCGTTGAGGGTATTGATTTTATTAGCTGTAATTTCATATTCTTCTTTACTGATGGCATTGATGTCCAATAATTTTTTCTGACGAGCTTCCGTTTGCTTTGCCAATTCAATCTCAAAATTTAATTTCTTGAGTTGAGCCTGTAAATCAGTATCTTTAATTTGAGCAATTATTTGTCCTGCTGCTACTCGGCTTCCTTCTTTGATGTTGAGCACTGTGATTCTACCAGAAGCTTCTGCTCGTAATTCTATCTCCTCATTTGGAAAAATTGTTCCAGAAGAAGTAATAACGTTGTCAAGATTTTCAAGTTTTACAACAAAAACATTGACAGCAACTGGTGGGGCGAAAGGTTTCGTATCTTTGCCATCTTTACCTTTTTCGCCACCTTTGGGTGCAGAAGCAGCAGCACCGCCTCCTCCTTGTGGACCTTCTGTAGGTTTTTTAAATAAAAATATTTTGCCAAGTACTAAGACCGCAACAACAGCAATGATTATCAGAATTGTACGCATATTGAACCTTGATTTGGGGATTTTCTAAATAATGAATAGGATAAATATAGTATTTAAACACAAAAATAACCTTAACGGTTACGATAATAAAAGATTTTGTTATCTATTAAAAAAATAAGCGACATAAAAGTAATTTTTGCCGACTATTTAAGAGAAATGTGGGGTTGTTGGAAACATCAAAATGCCAAATATAAGCCCTAAATTGAGAAAGGTTTTTATGAAAACGAAATATTTTATTATAAATTTGTTTTTTATAAAATTCCAAACTTTACATAATGAAACAACTTTACCTTTTACTTTTGCTGAATCTTACTTCTTTAAGCCTTTTTGCACAACAAACTACTATGCCTGCGATTTGTAAAAATCCTCCTGAGGGCTATTCCTTAGGTGGTAGCTTTACTGTTTCTCTTCAATTTGCTTGTTTAGATTTTACAGATAATAAGGCTACTTTTTTTGCTTTAAATCCTTTATCCCCAAGTGGTGATAAACTAAGTAACCTTGGTTATATTTTCAACTTTAAAGATGGAGATAATCTTATTTTACCCATTTCATTACAAACCTCCACTACCGTTTCAGAACCTGGTACTTATTGGATATTACAATATGGTAATGAAAAAGGAAATGCTTATATTACTTGTAAATCAGTTGAAGTGATTAAAACCGAACAGCCTGATTTTGATTTAATAGTTTGTGGAGAAAATAGCGTAACGGTTACTTTTTTGGATACCCCCAAAAACAAAACTCATGGTAGATACAGTATAGTATGGGGAGACGGAATACAAAACGTTTCACCGGTAAATATTAGCCTCCCTTATTCTATGACTCATACTTATCCAAGTGTTCCAATCATACACCCCTATATTGTAACAGAATATACCCGAGGTTCTACAAATTTTACAGTTTGCCAGAGTTCTCCTATTGAATTTAATTATCAAAATACCTTAACGCCTAAGATAACTAAATTTGAGACGAATAACTCCGTTAGTCAAATAAAAATGGAACATCTTGGTATGAAATCATATAAGTTATTAGCACAGAAAAAAGGGGAAACATCTTGGAGTTTGGTTGGAGATACTGATGGTTTTACTAATACCTTCATGGGCTTAGATTTATCAAAAATCTATTATTTTAAATTAAGCAGAAAAGATGATATTTGCCAACGTGCTATTGAGTCAGATACTGTTAGCAATATAAATCTTGCTTTTGAATATCCCAACAAAATTTCTTGGAATAGCATAGATGATATTTCATCTCTAAAAGAGAAAATAGAATATAGACTTCAACGATATTACCCGAATGTCAGCCCAACAATAAAAACGCTTGATTTTAAACAAACAAATTATTTATTTTCAGAGAATGAATTTGAGGGTTTCTATAATAACTCCTTTAGAATTGCAGTTAAAACCAGCAATGTAGAAATCCTTTCAAATATTTTCACTCTACCTCCACTAAGTATTGAAAATGATACCTATAATAGTGTCAGTATCTACCCAAATCCAATTGAAGAAATCATTCAATTTAATAGCATATTTCAACTAAAAACTGCTGAAATTGTAGATTTACAAGGTAAAGTTGTTGAAAATCAAGCAATTGAAGAAAATCATATTTCGGTAAAAAACTTGCCCAAAGGCAAATATATCTTGCGTTTGTATAACCAAGAAAAGAAACTAATTGTCAATAAAACGATTGTGAAAATGTGAGGTATTACAAAAAATACCTTATGCCAAACTCATAACCTTTTACTCCGAGACCTGTAATCATTCCTTTGCAGACCCTTGTTAGGTATGAATGATGGCGGAATTCCTCACGGGTATGAATATTTGAAATGTGAACCTCAACTGCAGGCGTTTTTACTGCTGAAAGTGCATCGGCAATTGCAATAGAAGTATGAGTATAAGCTCCTGCATTAATCACAATTCCTGCGAATTCGGTTTCTCCGTAGCCAATTTCATGGATTTTATCAATAATTGCTCCTTCGTGGTTCGATTGAAAATAATGGAGCAATATGTCAGGGAAAAGAGCTTTTAATTCTTCAAAATAAGCCTCAAAAGTTAAACTTCCATAAATATGTGGTTCACGTTTTCCTAATAAATTAAGATTTGGCCCGTTGATTATGATGATATTTTTTGACATAAAATGAAAGTATAGAGATAAAACACTTATTTTGTCATAAAATTAGTGTTTTCTTTTATGAATTGGGAAATCTACATTCAACATTTTAAAAACTTCCTTCGTTTGGAGCGTTCGATGTCCGAAAACTCTATTGAAGCGTATATCCATGATGTTGAAAAATTGAGCCAATTTTCCGAAATTTCGCAGCATCAGCCTACTCCTGAAAGTATAAGCGAACGAGATATTATGGATTTTTTGGAATATTTGGGAGAATTCGGAATATCAGCAACTTCACAGGCCAGAATTCTTTCTGGAATAAAGTCTTTTTATAAATATTTGGCTATCGAAAATTTGATTCAAATTGACCCCACGCAATTGATTGAATCGCCAAAAATTGGTCGAAAATTGCCTGATACTTTATCATTTCCCGAAATTGAATCGATGTTAGATATGATTGACCTCTCAACGCCTGAAGGTACGAGGAATAGAGCAATTTTGGAGGTTTTGTATAGTTGTGGAATGCGGGTATCTGAACTGATTGAATTGAAAATGACTAATTGTTATTTTGATATTGGATTCGTAAGAGTTGTTGGAAAAGGACAAAAAGTTAGGCTCATCCCGATTGGTCGAGATGCGATTAAATACACAAAAATTTACTTAGAAAGTATCAGAAATCACCAAGATGTAAACCCCGAATCAGAAGACATTGTATTCTTGAATCGTCGAGGAAAACAACTTTCCAGAGTAATGATTTTCTTGATAATCAAAGCATTAGCCGAACGAGCGGGCATTCAAAAGAATATTTCTCCGCATACATTTAGGCATTCGTTTGCCACACACCTCATTGAAGGTGGAGCTGACTTGCGAGCTGTTCAAGAAATGCTTGGGCACGAATCAATCACAACAACTGAGATTTATACGCACCTCGACCGAGTATTTTTACAAGAAACAATGGCAAGTTATCATCCAAGAGAAAGTAGTAAAAATCATTATCATCGAAAACAAAATTAATTGACCAAAGCGATTCGAAAATTTATGGCAGATAAAATAGTTACACTTACCGTCAATCCAGCAATTGATAAAAGTACGAAGTTTTCGGGTTTGGTAGCCGAACAGAAAATTCGTTGTGAAAATCCGCACTTCGATGCGGGTGGGGGAGGAGTCAATGTCTCGAAAGCGATTGCTCGTTTGGGAGGAAAATCAGAAGCGATTTTTACCGCTGGTGGGCCTTCTGGAGAGCTTTTACAAGATTTGTTAAAAAAAGAAGCAATTGATTATCAGGTAATTAAGACTAAAAACTGGACAAGAGAAAATTTTATAGCTGTAGATTCATTAACCAATGCTCAATATCGTTTTGGAATGCCAGGAGCGGTGATTTTGCCAGAAGAAGCTAACGGAATTTTGAAACTGATTGAGCAATTAAGTCCAACTTATTTGGTGGCGAGTGGTAGCCTTTCAGAAGGATTAGGAGATGATTTCTACGAAAAAGTAGCGGCAGTTTCTCGTAAAATTGGTTCAAAATTAATCATTGATACATCTGGCGAGCCTCTCCAAAAAGCCATTGATGAAGGCGTTTATTTGTTAAAACCAAATCTAGGAGAATTGGCAAAATTGGTTGGTAGCAATGTTCTCGAAATCGACCAAGTTGATGAAGCAGCTCGTGAAATAATAGCCAAAGGTGGTTGTGAAATCGTGGTTGTTTCGCTCGGGCCACAAGGAGCGGTTTTGGTTTCAAAAGATATTTGTGAGCACATTCCCGCACCTTCTGTACAGAAAAAAAGTACTGTTGGAGCGGGCGATAGTATGGTTGGCGGCATGGTTTGGGCTTTATCACAAGGGAAAAGTTTGCAAGAAATGTTGCGATGGGGAGTGGCGTGTGGCTCGGCAGCGACAATGAATGAAGGGACACAATTGTTCAAAAAAGAAGATGCAGAAAGACTCTTCGGATGGCTTAATAGTTACGGAGAAAAGTATGGAAAAAAGGCTTGATTTTTCGAGAAATTGTCAATTTTATAAAACTTTAGTTTAATTTAAAGATGAAAAACATCCCTTTTTTCTTTGTATTCTTCATTTCTTTTTTCCTTTTGGGTAAATCAATTTCGGCACAAATCATTCATTCTCACAACGATTATGAACAAAAACAGCCATTTTTTGCAGCTTATAACTTAGGTTTTGATTCGATTGAAGCCGATTTGTATTTGAAAGATGGGGAACTTTGTGTAGCCCATGACCAAAAAGACGTTTCGACCGACCGAACTTTAAAAAAGCTTTATATTGAGCCATTATTGACCAAAATTAAAGAAAACGGTGGTTATCCATATTCCAATAAAAAATCTTTGCAGTTATTGTTAGATTTGAAAAAAGACGGAAAAGATATTTTGAAAGTTTTATACAAAGAACTTAAACCTTATCAAAAAGAACTTCGTCATGTAACGATTAGCATTAGCGGCGATATGCCTCCGCCCGATGAATTTGAAAATTATGATAAAATGTTCTTTTTTGATGGCAGAAAAAACCTGATTTATTCCAAAAAAGCCTTTAAAAAAGTGTCGTTGGTGAGTGCAAGTTTCTTGGATTTTGGCAAATATTGGACAGGAAAAATGCCTTTGTCGGATGATGTTTCTGAGAAAATCCGTATTTTTGTTGAGGAGATGCACGCTAAAAATAAAAAAGTAAGAATTTGGGGAACCCCCAATACGACTTTGGCTTATGAAACTTTGCAGAAGCTAAAAGTAGATATTATTGGTACGGATGATTTGGCATTGCTAAGAAATTTTATAGATAATCCGAAATGATTTTAACTATTCAAAACATGAAAAAAGTAAGTATTATATTGGCTTTATTGGTGGTTTCATTGATAACTTTTGCACATGAGTTTTGGCTTGAACCACAAAAGTTTCTTTTATCAATTGGTGAAAAAATCAATTTTAGGGTTTTTGTTGGTGAAAATTTTACGGGCGAAGAAGTTGATTTTTCAAAGTTTGAGGTTGCCAAATTTTCAATATATTCTAGCAAAGGCGAGGAGTCAATAAAAGGTAAATTAACCGAACAAAATCTAAGCGATTTTCTGAAATTTGATGCAGAAGGAAATCATTTGATTGCTTTCAATAATACCAATAAACACATCGAATTGGAAGCGGATAAATTTAATGAATACTTAAAAGATGATGGCTTGGATAATGTTTTGTTGTTCAGAAAAACAAATAAACAATTAAAAAAACGAGGTACTGAAGAATACCAACGATGCGTAAAAACGTTACTCCAAGTTGAGAATGTTCATGATGAAACTTACCGAATTAATACAGGAATGAAGCTTGAAATTATTCCTGAACAAAACCCGTATTTGAGCGATAAATCATTGACATTCAAGGTTTTGTTTGATAATAAACCACTTAAAAATGCTTTGGTAGTTGTTTGGCAAAAAGGTATTGAAAAGTCCAATAAACGCAATTTTAGAAGTGATGCTGATGGCAAAATTACGTTTGTATTTGAGCCAAAAGGTATTTGGATGGTGAGTGCAGTAAACATGGTACCACACTCAAATCCGAAAGAAGCTGATTGGCAAAGCTACTGGGGTAGCTATACTTTTGGGTTCAATTAAAGGCTAATTTTTTTCACCTAAATCCCAAGTAATTCCACTAGAACTGCCAACATGAACAGGTGTAGCGGCTCTTAAATCTGGCAGAGCAAAAGTTGTTCTACCGTCGCCACCATAAGTTGTTCCTAAAAGGCTGAATAATGCAACATTATCACCTATTAATAGCAGTTGCCCATTACAAAGAGCCCAACCTCTAGGAGCAAAATTACCAGCAAACATTGTTATTTCGCCAATAAATGGGTCTAAACCTGTCACTCCATCAATTGATTTTACCCTTGATGACATTAAATCTCTTGATGGAAATATACCTTGTAATGCAATGATATAATTAATACCTACTCGATTATTGCCTTTGGTGAAACCAACATTACCATTTACATCGTTTTTAACTAAAAAGTCTCTCGAACTACCCCCATTCGCAATTTGGAGATTATTGGTTTTAGTCAAGCCGTTTACCTCCACAATACGATTGTATAAATCAATCGAACAAGCATTTTGCCCTGCACCAACAAAATAAAACTTATCTTCCACATCATTGTATTGTAATCCATAATTAGTGTAAGCAGGTGAATGAGCAATTACCATTCTTGTTGAATTTTGAGTGCCACCGGCAAACATGTACATCATTGGCACATTGGCAGCATATTGTTCGGGGAATTTAATGCTTTGTTGAGCGTCTGACAGAGAAATACCGTCTATCGGTAGGATGGTTATTGATTGAGATTTTCCGAAAAGGAAAGATAAACTCAAAATTGTAGTAAAGAAGAAAGTTTTCATAACTAAGAATCGTTTATTAGATTAATAGCCAAATTTATACAATTTTTGAATTCAGTGTTTTGTTTTGAAAATAATTTACTGAATGGTAGATTATTGAAAAAAAAATGCTGCCTCAAAGGCTAAATGCTTGAAAACATAAAGCTTTTGAGACAGCATTTTACAATTAATATGCTACTGTGAAACGTTGCTGAATAAACTGATTTTTCTCCAACTCATCAACCAAAGCTACGGCAAGGTCTTGTACCGAAATTTTGCTTTCACCTTTTTCATCGGTTAATAATTGGTCTCCACCCAAACGGAAATTTGCAGTGCGTTCGCCTGGTTCGAGCATGATTGCAGGGCTTAAAAATGTCCAATCAAGGGCTTTTTCTCCACGCAAATAAGTTAAATAATCACGAGCAGACGTAGCACCCGCTTTCCATTCTGCTGGAAATTGTGGCGTATCAACCAATTGAAGGGTTGGCGTAACTTGCAAGCTTCCTGCACCACCAACCACCAATAAACGCTTGATTCCTGCTTTTTTTGTGCCTTCTTGTATTGCTTTTGAGCCAGCCAAGAAATCATCATACAAATTTGGGTTTGCCCAACCTGCATTATACGCACTCAAAACGGCCTCATTTCCTGCAACTAAAGCAGCTACTGAATCACTATCTGACGCATCGCGTTGTTTGATTGTTAAATTTGGATTTTGTATTGTAATTTTTTCAGGATTACGCACAATCGCTGTTACTTCGTGTCCACGAGTGAGGGCTTCTTTTAATAATTCTGAGCCAACAAAGCCTGATGCTCCTATAATTGCTACTTTCATGTTGTTTGTTTTTATTGTTTCAAAAATAACTGTATTAAAAAATATTACAGTTTACGGTAAAAAAAATTATTCAAATTGGTTACTAAATTCGGCTAGACTAATCTTACCGAGACTTTCCAAAATAGCATCATCTGCAATTTGAAAAATCCCTTCAATATGCTGGTTGATTTGTCTGCCAACTGGACAAGCAGGATTAGGCGTATTTTTGCTTTTACCAAACACCGTTGCATCTTGTCGAACGGCTTTATAGACTTCAGAAAGCAAGATATTTTGGGCGTTTTTGGCCAGAAAACAACCGCCATTTTTGCCTTCTTTGCTTTGCACCATTCCTGCTTTGCGTAAAATCGTAATTTCTTTTCGCACCAAAACAGGATTAATGTTAATGCTTGCCGCTATTATTTCCGACGACATAGGTTTTCCATCTGCCTTTGCAAGCAGCGTAAGAATATGTACCGATATTTGAAATCTTGCGTTGTTCATTCTGTAATTATTAATATTACAGTTTTGTTAATTGATTAGTTCCACAAAGCTGAATTATTTTTTGCCATGTTTGCGGAATGCGGCAATTAATTGATAAATACCGTAACCAATAAATATTCTACCAAAAAAATCCCAAAAACTACTCCAAAAACTTAAAGTTATTTCTTGGTCACGAATAAAATCAAATTTATGTGTAGGGTTAAAAAACTCAAAAAAGTACATTTTCTTATTTATAAATGGCTTATAGTCAAGCAAAAAAGAGTAACCATTTTTCTTAAAAAAATAATTAGAATCAAACATGTAGTATAAACTCCATGTGTAGAAAAGAAAGAAAATTAATGAAGAGATTACTGTAAATTTAAAAGCTCTTTGCCAACTTTGCCCATGGTTATTTGTCCATTTATTTAGAAAAACATTAACCTTTTCCCAATTTTTGGGCAAAGTTTGTAAATAAACGTTCATTTCTTCTGCTTGATATTTACCTGCTTCAACTAAATCTCCTCTATTTTCATAAATTTTCTTTATTTGGCTTAATGCAAGGCGTTTTTGCTGTTTATCTTTTGAAATGATATTTTTTGAAAGAGGCATTTCAGTTCCTGCCAAGAAAACTTCACTAATTTTTGAAGATTGAAATTCAAGATTAAAACCTGTTAAATCACAGTTTATAAAAGTAGTTTTGCCCATGTCACTGTTTTTGAAGGCGATTTTGGGCGTAATTTGAGTATTACTTTTTGTTTTAGATGCAAGATTTAGAACGTAAGACATAGTATAATTTTCTTCCGTTTTTATATTTACAAAGTATAAATTCCCAAAATTGGTAAAATTATCAAATATTACTTCATTAAAATGGGCTTGATTAAATTGAATAAAATTGTCTTTTGTTGAAATAGCTTTGCCGAATACGAGTGAATTAATATGGGTTTCATTAATGAAAAAATTGGAACTACCCTTTAAAGCGGAGAATAAAAAGTTTTCAATAAATACATCTTTTGAGATTGAAAATTTATTGATTTTATCAATATTTTCAATTTGTAAATATTGAATTTCTGAATTTGAAATAGAAAATTCATTTTCAAATTTCCCTCCAATAAAATTAAGGACACGATAATTTCCTGACACTTTAAAATTCTGATACTCTCCACCCAAAATGTAGATAGAGCAGTTAATAGAGTGTTCGCATGTAATATTTTTTATTTTACACTCATTAGAAAATTCAATGTAACAATCGTTTCTCAGGTTGTCAAAATGTAATGAATTGCAAGTTGCTCTAATCCACAATTGTTCATTGAAATAACATTTATTTATGAATTGAATGGATTTATTTGAAGAAGCTTTTAGACTAAATGGATGAAAAAAATCACACTCATCAAATATTAAATCATAAGGTATTTCAATTGGAATTAATGTAACAAAAAAGTATACTCTATAATTTTTTATCAAGATTGTTATATTTCCATATCCATCATCGATGATAAAAGAGGGTATTTTACCACTCAATACATCCTCAAGTTTATGAACCATTTCCTTTTTTGCCATAATATATAATATTTATGATTCTCAATACCCCCTAATCAACTCAATTGCACCAAAAACGCCTGCACTATCGCCTAGTTTTGGCTTTAAGAAAAGTGTTTCTACTTTGCGGTTGTTGAAAATCCAGTTTTTGAGTTCTTCGGGGAAAGCCGTATAAATCATGTCAATATTACCAACGCCGCCACCAATCACAATGGCATCAGGGTCAAGCACATTGACGATTGACGAAATAGCTCGCCCAAAAGATTTTACTAAATGCTGAAGTGTAGCTGTTGCATGTGGGTCAGTTCCTGCTTGATGAAGTTCGTAGATTTCCTTCATTGTTAGGTCGTAACCGCTCAGTTTTTTATAATATTGCTGCAAAGCAGGCCCCGAAAATACATTTTCGTTGCAGCCAGTTTTGCCACAATAACACATTACGCCATCTTCTTCAAAGAAATTATGTCCCCATTCGCCACCAATTCCATGTCGGCCTTGAATCAGTTGTCCATTTACAACTACTCCGCCACCAACGCCTGTGCCTAAAATTACACCAAAAACCACTTTAGCATCAGGCAAAACATCTTTTACAATTCCCATTGTAGCTTCAGCCAAGGCAAAGCAATTAGCATCATTGGCGAGTTCAACAGGCACACCGAGGGCGTTCTCAATATCAGCCTTCATCGGTCGCCCATTCATCGAGGTGGTGTTACAGTTTTTCATGGTTTGCGTAGTCGGGTCGGTTGTGCCTGGTGTACTAAAACCAACTGCGGTGGGTTGTATTTGCGTTTCGGTTTTCACCATATCAATCAATTTTACAATTTGACTGATGATATGTTCGTAGCCTTTGCTGGCTTCGGTAGGTATTCTTTTTCTTGATAAAATCTCGTTATTTTCGGCATTCATTACCACGCACTCGATTTTTGTGCCGCCTAAATCTACGCCCCAAAGTGTTTTCATTTTGTTGTCTCTTCGTTTAAAATTAGTGATAGATTGAGTGTTAATTGTGTTTTTTTGTTGTTGCAAATAATTAAGTTAATAAAATGCACTGAAAAACAACAGCTCATTATTGATAACTTTTTTGCCTTAATCTGCAACTTCAGCGTGAGGGGAAAAAGCCGTTAACTTGTCATTAACAAATCAACGAGCAACGCCTCGCAAACTTATAGCATCTTACCATCAAAGACAACAATTTTTAGAAAAAGCTAAATATATTCAAAACCATGAAACGTTCATTCGTCGTAATTTTTACAATCCTTTTGGGAGTATTCGGATTGTCATCATGTAATACTTATAATTTTATTGAAGGCAGCGGCATTGTTCAAACCGAATATCGTCGTACGGCTTATTTCAACCGTATTGAGTTATATTTTCCTGCCGAAGTTATTGTTCGTCAAGGGCCAGCCAAAGATATTGAGATTGTTGCAGAAAGTAATATCATCAATTATGTAATCAGTCGAGTGAGTGGAAATACCTTGATTTTGGATGATTATGGTCGCCTTCGTAGCATCAATAATGTGAAAGTTTACATTCAAGTACCCGATATTAACGCAGTTTATGTTTCAGGAAGTGGTAAAGTTATCAGCGATAACAAAATTTTCTCGAAAAACATGAGTTTACGTTTGTCGGGAAGTGGGTTGATTGATATGGCACTTGATGTGACAAACGATTTGGTTGCCAATTTGAGCGGTTCAGGACTGATTTTTATGGAAGGAGATACTTATAATGGCATTTACGATGTTTCGGGAAGTGGAAAGATTGAATCATTTGATATGCACGCCGACAATTCTGATGTTGTAATCAGCGGCTCAGGGCGTTGTGAAACGACGGCTTTAAGCAACCTCGATGTTAGCATTTCAGGAAGTGGAAGTGTTTGGTTTAGAGGAAATCCTCGTATCAGTAAGTCAATTTCTGGCTCTGGAAAGGTTTTTAATGCAAATTGATTAATTTATTCTCTAAAACTAAAACCTGTAAGGTTTGGCGACCCCGCTAAAAGAATCCTTACAGGTTTTTTTATGCCCTAAAATTCCGTATTTTTGCATTATCATAAACAAAAACCGTCGTCCGTTGTCAATCAACTATGGACTTTTCAAGATAATGGCAGAAATCAGCAAAACTTACAATCCGAAAGAGATAGAAGACAAATGGTATAAGTATTGGATTGATAATCAGTACTTTAAGTCGAAACCAAATCCCGATAAAGAACCTTACACAATCGTGATTCCGCCACCAAACGTTACAGGCGTCTTGCACATGGGTCACATGCTCAATAATACGATTCAAGATGTTTTGACTCGTAAAGCACGTATGGAAGGGAAAGAAGCTTGTTGGGTGCCAGGAACTGACCATGCTTCTATTGCAACCGAAGCAAAAGTTGTGGCGATGCTGAAAGAACAAGGAATCAATAAAGCTGACCTTTCTCGTGATGAATTCTTGAAATATTGTTGGGAATGGACTGAAAAATATGGCGGAATTATCTTACAACAATTGCGTAAACTCGGAGCATCATGCGATTGGGACAGAACTCGATTCACAATGGAGCCAAGTTTATACGATGCCGTAATTGATGTATTCGTTGATTTACATAATAAAGGAGATATTTATCGTGGACACCGCATGGTAAACTGGGACCCCCAAGCCAAAACAACGGTTTCGGACGAAGAAGTTATCATGAAGGATGTACAGCAAAAATTGTATTATATCAGATATGATGGAGCGGAGGGAAGCGTAACAATTGCTACTACTCGCCCAGAAACTATCATGGCTGATGCTGCAATCTGTGTGAACCCAGCCGATGAACGTTTCCAAGATTTGATTGGTAAAAAAGTAAAAATTCCTTTAATCAATCGTGAAATTACGATTATTGCTGATGAATACGTAACGATGGAATTCGGAACGGGTTGTTTGAAAGTAACACCTGCTCACGACCAAAATGATTATGCTCTCGGACAAAAACATGGTTTAGAAATCATAGATATTCTGACTGATGAAGGTAAGTTGAACGAAAAAGCCTTGATTTTGATAGGCGAAGATAGATTTGTAGCTCGCAAGAAGGTTGCAAAATTATTGGCAGAATCGGGCAATTTAGTGAAAGAAGAAGACTACAAATCGACGGTTGGAACTTCGGAGCGTACAGGTGCGATTATCGAACCGAAGATTTCGTTACAATGGTTCTTGAAAATGAAGCGAGTATCGGAGCCTGCATTGGAAAATGTAATGAATGACACGATTCAGTTGATTCCACCAAAATTCAAGAATACATATAATCATTGGATGGCAAATGTGCGTGATTGGTGTATCAGTCGCCAACTTTGGTGGGGACATCGTATTCCTGCGTTTTATATGCCAGATGGCACTTGTATCGTAGCAAAAACGAAACAAGAGGCATTAAAAATTGCTAGAGAAAAATACCAATTATTTGCTTTAAGTGAACAAGATTTAACCCAAGACGAGGACGTTTTGGATACTTGGTTCAGTTCGTGGTTGTGGCCAATTTCGGTTTTTGATGGTTTCAAAGACCCTGATAATGAAGACATTAACTATTATTATCCGACCAACGATTTAGTGACTGCCCCTGAGATTTTGTTTTTCTGGGTAGCACGTATGATTATTGCGGGATATGAATATAAAGGAACTTATCCATTCAAAAATGTTTATTTGACAGGTATCGTAAGAGACAAACAAGGCCGTAAAATGTCAAAATCGTTGGGTAATTCACCTGACCCAATTGAGTTGATTGAAAAATACGGTGCTGACGGTGTTCGCACAGGAATGTTGTTTAGTTCTCCAGCAGGAAATGACTTGCCTTTTGATGAAAAATTATGCGAACAAGGACGAAATTTTAGTAATAAAATTTGGAATGCTTTCCGCCTGATTCAAGGTTGGGAAACAAGCACCGAAGTAGCTTCAGCAAGTAATAAACTGGCTGTGTCATGGTTCAAGACAAAAATGAATAAAGTAGTTGCCGAGACACTCGACCACTATAATAAATTCAGAATGTCGGATGCCTTGATGAGTACTTATAATTTAATCTGGGATGATTTCTGTTCGTTGTATTTGGAAATGATTAAGCCAGCTTACGTTGACGGAAAAGGCTTGCCAATCGACCAAGAAACGTACGATGCAACGCTTGAAATCTTTGATGAATTGATGCGTTTGATTCACCCTTGGATGCCATTTATTTCGGAAGAATTGTGGCAGTCGATTAAGGAAAGAAGTAGCAACGATTCAATTTGTTTGGCTGAATTTCCGAAAGGTGGTGAAGTGAATGAGAGCCTTTTAGCTGATTTTGAATTGTTATTTGAAATCGTTTCGACAGTTCGTAACACACGTAATTCTAAGCAAATTTCGCCGAAAGAAGCATTGCCATTGGCTGTGAAAACAGAGAATCAGGCACGCTACGAAACTTTATCGGGCTTAATCAAAAAAATGGCAAATATTTCAGATATTCAATATGTTAGCGATAAAACTGACGGCATGAGTTTTGTTATCAAAGGTGATGAATTGACCATTGATTTAGGCAAAAATCTTGATATTGAAGAAGAAAAAGCGGCTTTACAAAAAGACTTAGATTATATTCTTGGTTTCAAGAAATCGACGGAAGCAAAGCTCTCGAATGAGCGATTTGTACAAAATGCAAAACCAGATATTATTGAAAAAGAACGTCAAAAACTCATTGATGCCGAAACAAAAATAAAAGCTTTGGAAGAAGCTTTGGCGAAGTTAGGTTGAGATTTTGGAAATAACTTTACAAGGCAGTTTTGAAATTCAAAACTGCCTTTTTGTTTGGGCTAAAGCCCAGTTTTGATGTATTTTCTGTTATCGTCAGTTAAAACTGACGGCAATGAAAATAGAATTGAGTAGAATAGTTTCATTGCCGTTTGCTTTAGCTGACGGATGCTAAAATAAAATTTCCTATTTTTAACTTTAATCAAACAATACTATTTTACCAAAACAACAATGCTCTAAAATGTCTTATGTGAAAATTTGGGTTCATGTAGTGTTTTCTACAAAGAACCGATTTCCTTTTCTTACTAAAGATATTAGATATGAGGTTTTTAACCATATCATCGAAAACTGCCGAGAGAAAGATATTTTTCTACAAGCAATCAATGTCTATACTGAGCATATTCATTGCTTGATTTCTTCGGGAAAAGACCAATCCATTGCTGCTATTGCAAAACTCATCAAAGGCGAATCTTCATTTTGGATAAATAAACAACAGTTAACGTCTCAAAAATTTACGTGACAAGATGATTATTTTGTAGTTTCAGCGAGTGAGTCACAAGTTGAGAAAGTTGTAAGCTATATTAAAAATCAGGAGATTCACCACGCTAAGAAATCTTTCGATGAAGAAGTCGAAGAGTTTATGAAAAAATAAGGCTGGGAAGTTATTAAAGATGAGTAATAACAAAAAGGGCAAATCTAAATCAAGATTTGCCCTTTTTCATTATGAATTATTCAAAATTCTTATCTAAAATCATCCTCTTCATCATCACCGAAATTCATCTTATTTGGGTCAAACATACTATCCAATAAATCTTTGAATTGCAGACCTGTGTCCAAATTTTGCTTGCTAATTAATGAATATTCAGCCAAACCATGAAGAGCAAATTCCATCATAAAAAGTTTATCATCTTCGCCCAAACGCTCGTGGTAGCCTTCAACTAATTCTTCCAAACCTTCAATCGTTTTTAATCTTGCACGATATTCTCTGTCGGTGAGGTCATTGGTGAAATCAATGACATTTCCTTCACCAAACCAATTTGATACTTGTTGGAATGGGTTTTTACCTGATTTCTTTTTCTTTACTGCTTCTGGATTCGGGAAATATTTCAAAAACTCAGTTCGCATTGCTTTTCCGATAAGGCTTTGAGCCACATAAACTGGCCCTTCAACTTCACCTTCATAAACCAATTCGATTTTTCCATTGATGGCTGCAATTGCACCATAAATATCTGATACTCTTGCATTTACATTTTTCTCACTATTGATTAACGAACGTCTTTCAGCTGAACTCAAAAGGTTTTCATAAGCCGAAATCGTCATACGGGCAGAAACACCACTTTTTGCATCAACATATTCGCTTTGACGAGCTTCAACAGCAATTTGTTCAACCAAATCTTTCAAAATATCATTGACAACAATTTTCTTTTGACCGTCTTTGATAATAGCTTCTTGCTCCGTAATCTTACGCCCAATTTCGATAGATTTAGGGTAATGTGTTACAATTTGGCTATCAATACGGTCTTTAAGCGGTGTTACGATACTACCACGGTTGGTATAATCTTCAGGGTTTGCAGTAAAAACAAACTGAATATCAAGTGGCATTCGGAGTTTGAAACCACGAATTTGTATATCTCCTTCCTGCAAAATATTGAATAACGAAACTTGAATACGAGCCTGTAAATCAGGCAATTCGTTTATCACAAAAATACAACGATGCGAACGAGGAATCATACCGAAATGAATCACACGTTCGTCAGAATAAGGCAATCTCAAAGTTGCTGCCTTGATTGGGTCAACATCACCGATTAAGTCGGCAATCGAAACATCGGGCGTTGCCAATTTTTCGTTATAACGCTCTTCACGAGCCAACCATGCTATTGGTGTGGCATCACCGTGTTCGACAATTAAATCTTTGGCAAAACGTGAAAGTGGTTCGAGTGGGTCATCGTTTAGTTCAGAACCATCCACTATTGGCACATATTCATCTAAAAGATTAACCATCAAACGAGCAATACGCGTTTTTGCTTGTCCACGCAAACCTAGTAAATTAATGTGGTGCATCGAAAGAATGGCTTTTTCAACATCTGGAATGACAGTATCTTCATAACCCCAAATACCTGGAAAAACGGATTCTTTATTTTTAAGTTTTTCAACCAAATTATCACGAAGCTCTTGTTTAATAGATTTGGGGCGATAACCGCTGGCTTTTAATTCGCCAAGTGTTTTGATTTTTAAAATATTCTTATCGAAAGGCATGAATTTAAAGTAAAATGTATAATAGAGAATGCTTAATTTTTAGACACTTAACATGTCTTCTTTGAATAACGGATTTGTTATAGAAATGGTTTTAGTAGTTGTGGAACAATTTTTTATTTTGAAAGTATCTTAAAAAATTGTTTTACAAAACTAAAGGTTTAAAATCAGTTAAGTTTTTATCAAAAATGACAAATTTTGCTGGAAATCCTGCTGCAATTTGTCCAATTTTATCATCAATGCCTAATGCTTTCGCTGGGCGAATGGTTGCCATTTTTATGGCTTCCTCCAGCGAAATTCCTACTTGTTGTACTGCATTTCTTACGCAATCAGCCATTGAAACGGCAGCCCCAGCTAAGTTACCTTCTGAGTTTCGGTATTGTCCATTTTCTAAATAAGCATCAAATTCTTCCCATTGGAATTGTTTTACTTTTTCGCCCACAAAAAGTGCATCAGAAATTAAGAAAAGATGGTCTTTTTTGATTTTATAAGCAATACGAGCCGCGGCATAATCACAATGAAAACCATCTAAAATTATTGGAGCGTAAACATCTGGACTGTCAAATGTAGCTCCTACCACACCTGGTTCACGATGCCCCATTTGGGTCATGGCATTATAAAGATGTGTGCAGAGGTTAATGCCTTGATTATAAGCGTTTTTGGCTTGTTTATAAGTAGCATTTGAATGCCCGAGTGAAATGTTTATGCCACTTTCGAGCAACATTTCTATTTGTTCTTCATTGAAGTTTTCAGCGGCAATGGTCATTAGTTTGATAATTCCTTTGCCATATTTAATGATTTCTTCAAGTTCATTATTACTTGGTTTTCTGATGTAAGCCGCCAAATGAGCTCCTCGTTTTGCGAGGTTCAAAAATGGCCCTTCGAGGTGCATTCCGAGAACGCCAGAAGTAGGGTTTTTCTCTAAAAAAGCACGGGTAGCTTCAATTCCCTTTAAAATATTGTCGAGAGGAGAAGTAATTAACGTGGGTAATACGTGTGTTGTCCCTAATTTTAGGCTTGATTCATAAATGTCTTGAATGGTTTCTTCAGTGGCGTTTTGAGTGAAATAATATTTTTCTCCGCCGTTGATGTGAATATCTACAAATCCAGCAGAAATATGTTTATTTTGAAGGTCTATAATCTTCGCATCAGCTTTTTGTTCTGAATTGGTAATTAGCCCATTTTCAATGATAATAGTTTGATTTTCTAGGATTTGAGTACCTGTATGAATGGTAGCGTTACTGATGATTGTTTGCATAAAAAAACTTGCTCAAAGATGATTGAGCAAGTTAAGAAAAATGTTTAATATTTTATTTTGAACTGAGTTACAACTTTGATATTACAGCTTGAAACTTGGCTCAGATTTTCAATCTTTTAGGTGGTAATAATTTTTTACTGCTTCATAATTAGTCATATCAACAGGCGTATTACGGCCTTGAATACTACCATAAACAACGACAACTCGATATTTAACAATATCCTTAACGAGTTCATTGTAAAAACCAAAACCTTTACCATTGGCAAATTCGGGGAGAATGGTATAATTGTTATAGTTAATAATGCCATTTTCACGTGGATAACCTTTTCTTCCTACGTATCCTGTAAGTTTTAGATAATTTACACCAATCATTTCTTCAGCATAAGGTCTGAAATATTGAAAATCGTAGTAATCATTGGTTGTTCGACCAGGAATTTTAAAATAGATAGAATGAGAATTAATACTTATTCGTTCGATTAATTCATATTCACGCTTGTCTTCATTGTAAACCAGAGCATTACCTTTCCAGTAAACATAAACTAATCCTTTATCAATGGCTTCTTTGGTCAATAATGCATTGGCAGTACTTTTTTGATTGAGGTAATATTCAGTAGTTCCTTCTCCATTTGAAATCCAAACGGGTGTAAGCCATGCAGAATATACCACATTGGCATTACCATCTTTTCCGTTAGTGCCGTTAATTCCTGCTGCACCAGCAGGGCCAATTGCCCCATCTTTACCAGCAGGTCCTTTACACGAAAATAATAATGTTGAAGCGATTAGTAACGCTAAAACGGTTTTTGTAGAAATTTGCATTTGTTTTTTACGTGAAGTCGCCACTTTTGTTTTAAAATTTATTAATCTTTACTACGGGTCATATTGATAAAAGAAGATGTGTAGATAGGCTTAGGTATTCATGAAAAAGTGATACTTTCAGATACAGATTTAACTATTCAATTTTTAGTAAAAGAAACGGCTATTTTATAGCAGTAATCACTATGCAATTTCGCATGGTTTTTACTAATAAATTAACTCAAAAAGTTAAACGATTAACATAAAGATGTTGTACTAAATACACATTTATGATTTGCAAATAACACTTGGCTGGAAGATTGAAAATAATAGACTATTAAAAGGGAAGTAGAAATAAAAAAAACTTGCTCAATAGTAGTTGAGCAAGTTTAGGAAAAAGTTGTATGAACGAATGAGTAGTATGCTAAATCTATGAGATAACCACTTGATTAACAGTAATGTGATTTTTAATCAAACTTATTTTACGACGTGAAACCGCTAGTTTCTTTCCATTTGATAAATGAATTGTAGCTTTTTTGCCATGTTGTTCATAATTTTTGATAAATTCAGGGTTTAATAAAAATGATTTATGAATACGTAAAAAACCAGCAAGTCTAGTATCTGTTTCATGCTTTTTTAGCGTAGCTGATGAAACGATTTTTTTACCACTATTTAGATGAAAAATAGTGTAATTAATGTCCGCTTCGAGATAAGTAATCTCTTGATTTTGAGGTGTTTTAAATGGAGTCATAGCAAGTTGTTTCGGTTCAATCGGGTTACCTTATTTTAGACAAAGGTCGTGTTCAGTTTTAAAGAAATCTATGGGGAAAAGACTGTATTGACTGGGTGTTTTTACGGTTTTTATCGAAATGAATGTATAATTAGACAAATTGTGTCAAGTGTCAAACTAAATTATTGCTAGTTTTTCATCCATAAAGAAGGGAAATTATCATAAACACGGCACTTAGACGGTGTTTTTCACATACACAATAGGGAAAAATACCGTATTTTTAAATGTAAGTGATTAATAATAAGTGATTTATGTGAAAGTAGACAAGTTAATCTTGCACCAATGCTTTTAGAAGTGTACTTTTCAGTAAAATTATTGTTTGACCTTTTAAAATATTGAACCAATATGAAAAAAACATTTTCATTCGTATTTATTTTAATTGCTTTGATATCTTGTAATAAAGAAGCTAAACCCTGGAAAAAACTAACCAAAGAAGAAATTAATGAAATATTGAACCATGATAGAAGTACGTTAATAGACGCAACGCTATACGATTCAATCTCACGAACACAAAGAGGACCATTTCCGATGAGTCTTGAAGAAGCAAAAAGCTCAATAAGGAGTTTTTATGGTACTTTAGCTTTACACCCCGAAGAAGCGAAAAAATTGCCTCAGAGTAGTTATGTATTTAATTATGAAACGATTGATAAAATAGCAAAAAAATACAAAGATAGCCTCAGCCTTGAACCTAAAGATTTAAGCATTCGGGTGTATCCTGCATTGGCAAAAGGAGGAAACATGACTTTTATTATTGTATTTGAAAACAAAAGAGACTCTACTTTAATTATCAATAGAAATGTGAGTGAATCTATTCCACAAATGGAGATAGAAGATAACATTGGTCCTTGTCCGCCAAAAACAAATTGTCCACAAAAAGATTCAGATTTATTTAAAATTGATGAATGGAAAGATTTGTATAAACTCATTCAGAGAGAAGACGAATGGTTATTTAAAGATACCAAAACAAAAATTAAAAAGTAAATGTCTAAATACTATATTGTCTATTTTGTAATTATTTTACTCGGCGTCATAGTTGGAATATTTAATTTTTTGAAGCTAAACAAGAGCAATAAAATTTTTTTATCGCTCTTGTTTATGACCTTATTATCAGAGCTAATGGCATTGAACATTGATAAATTCAATTTGCCTTCAAACTACATTGTTTATCATATTTTTAATCCGATACAATACATCATTGTGGCTTGGGCTTATTATCAAGAATTTCGGAAGAAACTGATACTCATATCAATGCCAATAATGGTAATATGGTCATTGATATTGAGTGTTTTTATTCAGCCGATTACTGAATTTAACTCTTATTATATTTCATTCGAGCTACTGATTTTTACAGCCTTTTCTGTTTATTATTTTTTGCTTCTTTTGAGAATTGAAACCGATAACAAATTGAAGGATTATCCGCTATTTTGGATAAGTTGCGGATGGTTACTTTTTAGTGTAGCAAATTTGTTTGTATTTGGCACTTATAATTCATTTTTTAAAGAAAATAGCTATATCGAAAGAGTGTTTGCATATATTCGTGTTTTCAGTAATTATATTTTGTATTCTTTATTTATAGTAGCTTTTTTGGTGAAACAACATACTTTGTTAGGTGATGAAAGGAAATGAGGAGATTGTACTTACGTTTGTGATTGGAACTATTATTTTAATAATTTTAGTTACTTTTATTATCTCTTTTGCTTTGATTTTTCAACGTCGTCAGTTAAAACATCGCCAAGAAAAAATTGCGTTAAAAGCTCAATACGACCAAGAAATTCTGACTTCCCAAATTGAAGTTCAAAATACTACTTTACAATATATTGGCCGAGAACTACATGACAATATTGGTCAGTTGCTTTCTGTAGCAAAAATAAATCTTAATGTACTTGAAGAAACAATACAAGATGTTGATAATGAGGAATTTGTAAAGCAAACAAATGAACTTGTTGACCATGCCATTCAAGATTTGCGAGCTTTGTCTAAAAGTCTTGATGGTGACTTTGTGCATGATTTTGGCTTGCAAGAAAGTATCGCCCATGAATTACTGCGTATTAGGAAAACAAAGAAATTTGAAACCGAACTGACGCTTCGAGGGGAGAAATATACGTTGGGTTATGAACGTGAAATTGTACTTTTTCGTATTGTTCAAGAAATTTTAAATAACGCATTGAAGCACTCGCAAGCAAAAAATCTGGAAGTCAATATCAATTATTTACCTGAAACTTTTACGCTACATATAAGTGACAATGGCAGAGGTTTTGACTACGAAAGTGCTAAGAAAAATGAACTTGCTGAATCAGGTTCGGGTCTAAGAAATATTAAAAGAAGGGCCAATTTGATAAATTTTGATTGTAACATTGAATCGCAAATAGGAAAAGGAACTAAATATATTTTGACATCAACAAAAAAACTCTTGTAGCAGGTTGTTGAATAATTTTGGTGGTTTATGATTAAAGTAGCCATTGTAGATGACCATCATTTGGTGGCAAAAGCGATTTCGGGTTTGATCCAAAAACTCGAAAATTATGAAGTGATGTACGAAGTTGAAAATGGCAAAGAGCTGTTGCGTCATTTTAAACTTAAAATGATTCCTGACATCGTTTTGTTAGACATCAATATGCCCGAAATGGATGGTTATGAAACGGCTCTTTGGGTCAAAAATAATTATCCAGAGGTAAAGGTTTTAGCATTATCAATGTACGACAAGGAAGAAGCCATTATCGGAATGCTACGCAATGGAGCGAGAGGATATTTGTTGAAAGGTTGCCGCCCTTCTGAATTGAAAAATGCTTTAGATGCCATTGTTGAAAAAGGATTTTACTATACAGAATACGTAACTGACAAGTTAATAAAAGGGCTGAATCCCGAAAAGATAATTAATCCGATTGAAAAACTTGGACTGAATGAACGCGAAACAGAGTTTATAAAACTGGCTTGTAGTGAACTTACTTATAATGAAATAGCCGATAAAATGTGTGTAAGCCCACGAACTGTTGATGGTTACCGTGAGCAAGTTTTTTCAAAACTTAATGCAAAAACACGTGTTGGAGTAGTTATGGAAGCCATCAAGTTAGGTTTAGTGGTGGTTTAATAACTATTTTGAGTCAAAATTGTCTTTATTATTGAAATCAATAAGCTATATAATCTTTCGCTTGTTTTTTCAAATTCCTTTATTATCTTTGGTCTTCTTCATTAAAAACCAAAGAAAATTATGTTGAGTCGTGTCGCCAATTCTATTTATTGGATTAATCGCTATATTGAGCGAGCCGAAAATTACGCCCGTTTTGTGAGTGTAAACCTTAATCTAACTCTTGATGCCCCTGGTATTTTAACCGAACAATGGGAGCCTTTGCTTATTGCTACTGCTGATAATTACGGATTCTTTGAGCATCACACCGTTGCAGACCGAGACACAGTAATCGACTACATGACTTTCGATAAACGAAACCCTAATTCAATTTATAGTTGCCTCGCTTATGCTCGTGAAAATGCCCGCACGATTCGTGAAAGCATTACCAAAGAAATGTGGGAGCATATCAATATGTTTTATCTGAAAATATCAGAAACACAGTCTACAAAAAACTGGGAAGTTGAGCAACTACAACAGTTTTTTGAAGAAATAAAAGATGGCTGTCAGCTATTTTTTGGTATTATTGATTCGACTGTTACTCGAAACGAAGGGTTTCATTTTGGCCGTTTAGGACGTTTTTTGGAACGAGCAGATAAAACATCAAGATTTCTTGATGTGCGGTATTTTACACTTTTGCCAGACGACCAAGCTATTGGCTCACCACAAGAATTATTGATTTGGACTTCAGTGCTGAAATCGGTAAGTGCTTTCAATATGTATCGTCAGCAATATCGTGTTATTAATCCATCTCACATTGTTGAGTTTTTGGTATTAGATAAAAGTTTTCCTCGCTCTATTTTTTATTGTATTCGTCAAGCAGAATTGTCATTATACCAAATTTCGGGTCGAGAACTAACCAATGGATATTCAAATTTGGCCGAAAAAGAAATTACTCGCCTTCGTCATGAAATTGAGTTTACTGAAGTTGGAGATATTTTCAAGAAAGCTTTACATCCTTACTTGGACGAGTTTCAAATTAAAAATAATGTAGCCGCTAAAGAAATTTTTAATACTTATTTTGACTTAAAATTGGTTGAAGCGTAAATGAATCAAGAATTGGGAATTAGGAATGCTAGTTTTTCTTTATTTTTACCTCAATTTTTAGCCAATACCATATTTTATTCATCATTCTTAATTTAAAAAATGACTTTCTGCCTAGGAGTAAAAGTAGCCAAAGGAATTGTTGCCATTGCCGACACCCGAATTACATCGGGAAGTGAAGTTTCGAGCAATAAAAAAATATTTGTTCATCAATCACCTCATCATTCATTGTTTATCATGACTGCTGGGCTGCGTTCGGTGCGAGATAAAGCCATTACTTATTTTAAGGAAGTTTTAGAAGAACAAGACACTAAGTTTGATAAACTTTATAAAGCGGTCAATGCTTTTGGAGAAATGGTAAAACGTGTGGCCGTTGAAGACAAAGCGTCACTTCGTGAAGCAGGTTTATCGTTTAATTTGTCGGCCGTTATCGGAGGACAGCTCGAAAAAGACGAAGAACATAAGTTATATATGTTGTATCCAGAAGGAAATTGGATTGAGGTTACTGAAGGTTCGCCATTTATTATTATTGGTCAGCCAAATTATGGAAAACCGATATTATATAGAAATCTAAAATACAATACTTCATTACAAGAAGTATTGAAACTTGGTTTTTTGGCGTTTGATTCTACGCGTGTAAGTGCCAATGATGTTGATTTTCCGATTGATGTAATTTTGTGCGAAAAAGATAGTTTCAAAATAGCTGAACAACGCTACGAAAAAACAGATTTGGAACAAATTTCGTATCAATGGAATGCACTTTTGAATGCTTCAGTACAAAAATTACCAACCGATTGGATGGAGCCGATTTTTACGAAATCATTAGAAATATAAAAACAACTTGTAGCACACCGATTTTAATAAGTGTAAAATCAGTGTGCTATTTGATTGAAAATTCACGCTTTAATTAGGAAGAAATAAAATGGTTTTAAGCGTAGAACATACTTTGCATTACATTTATTCAAATCCTGTTTTGCTGACGCCTCACACGATTTATCTAACTCCGAAAGCATCTCCAAATCAAGAAATAAATACTTATTTGCTTGATATTCAGCCAGTTCCAAATCTGTTATTTAAGAATATTGACGTAGAAGGGAATGCCCAATTTGTAGCTTTTTTTAACTCATCTTGCGATAAATTGAGTTTTAAGGCAACATTTGAAATTGTATCAGAGACTTTTAATCCTTATCACTTCATTTATTTTCCATTTGAATCCGAAAAACTGCCTTTCAAATATCCCGAAAAAGAACGTTCTTCTTTGAGTTCGTATCTAACGCAAGAAGGAGTAACCACACTTATTGACCAATTTGCTCGACAAATTGCTTCAGAAGCAGATTGGAAAACGACTGATTTTTTGGTAAATATTTCAAGATATATTCGAGCAAATTTTATCTATGAAAAACGTCTTGAAGGTGTAGCAAATTCGCCAGAAAGAACGCTAATTACCCGAAAAGGCACTTGCCGAGATTATGCAGTTTTGATGATTGCAGCTTGTAAATCACTCGGTATTGCGGCTCGATTTGTGAGTGGTTATTGCTTTGGAAGTGCGTTACAAGAACACGAATTACATGCGTGGGTGGAAGTTTATCTGCCTGGTGCTGGTTGGCGTGGATTTGACCCAACCGAAGGTAAAATAGTTGACAATCAGTATATTACATTGGCTTCTTCAGCGGAAGCTGAACTCATAAATCCTGTACGTGGAGGTTTTAGAGGAAATACAAGTTCAGTACTTAATGCTTTTGTAAACATTCAACAAAAGTAGTTTTTTAGATTTTTAGTTTTTTTTATTTACCTTCGCACACAATTGATTTGATACTGTATTCTAATTTATTATTATCATCAAACACTAAAAACTTACCTAAATAAACAATTAATCAATGGAACGCTTCACAGGACTCATCGGTATTGCCCTCATTTTGGGCATCGCTTATTTTATGTCGAACAACCGAAAAGCAATTAATTACAGAACTGTCGGAGTGGGGCTTTTACTTCAGAGCGGACTGGCCGTATTTATTCTCAAAACATCGCTTGGACAGGCAATTTTTGAATGGCTTGGAAAAAGAATCCAGACTGTTTTGGGTTTGGCCGATAAAGGTGCTGATTTTGTGTTTGGTCCTTTAGTTAGCCCGTTAATGCTCGGAAAAGTATTTGGTCAAGAAACGATTTTTTTCTTTAAAATTATCCCGACAATTATTTTTGTGGCTGTATTGGTAAATATTCTTTATCATTTGGGCATTATGCAAAGAGTGGTAGCGGTTTTGGCGAAAGGCGTAAAATGGCTTATGGGCGTAAGCGGAGCTGAGGCTTTATCAAACGTTGCGAGTGCATTTGTGGGGCAAGTTGAAGCTCAAATCATGATTAAGCCTTACCTCAAAAATATGACTCAAAGTGAGTTGATGTCGTCAATGGCAGGAAGTTTTGCTTGTATTGCAGGCGGTGTAATGGCTCTTTATATTTCGTTTGGTGTACCTGCTCCGTACCTTTTAGCAGCGAGTATTATGGCTGCTCCTGGAGCTTTGGTTATTGCAAAAATCATTTATCCAGAAACACAAGAATCTGAAACAAAAGGAACTGTAAGTGTAGAAATCAAAAAAGCACATGCCAATCTACTTGATGCCATTGCGGCAGGTGCGAGCGAAGGATTGAAAGTTGGTTTCAACGTGATTGCGATGTTGATTGGTTTTATTGCTTTGATTGCTTTGGTTGACCTTATTTTACATAAAACGGGTATGGTTTGGGGACAAGACAACTTGAGTATGAATTTTATTCTTGGAAAAATATTCTCAGTTTTTGCTTGGGCAATGGGTGTTCCTTCAAAAGATATTGAAGTGGCTGGTTCGTTGATGGGAACAAAAATGGTTGTTAACGAATTCGTGGCTTACCTCGAATTATTGAAAATCAAAGGTACACTTGACCCTAAAACGTTGGCAATTACAAGTTTTGCTTTGTGTGGATTTGCTAATTTTAGTTCAATTGCTATTCAAATTGGTGGCATTGGAGAATTAGCACCAACTCGCCGTCAAGACTTAGCTAAATTGGGCTTCAAAGCATTAATTGCAGGAACTTTAGCAAGTTATTTGTCAGCAACAATTGCGGGTTTACTGATTTAGTTTTGAACGAATAAAAACAAAAAGGGTGAATAAAATATTTTATTCACCCTTTTTGTTTTTATCAAATTATTTCTCCGCTCTATAATACATTGTAGAACTATTTTCTTTTCTCAAAATCTGTTTTGCCATTTTTTGCAAACTTTCTGGTGTTACGGAAGCTATTTTTTGAGCATCATCGTTACACCAATCAACATTTCCAGCATTTGCTGCAAAAGCCAAATTCATAGCACGATTCAATAATTCCACTTCTGAAAAAGCCATTGTTGATTCTGATTGATTCTTTACCTTTTGCAATTCACTTTCTTCCAAAGCATTATTGACTAAATCAGCAACAATTTCTTCAATGGCAGCATCGGCTGTTTCTAGGCTCACACCTTCGTTTAAGTTGCCTTGTATCATCAATAAACCTGGGTCGAGCGAAGCAGTTACATAGCCTGAAACGTTATTAAAAAGTTGTTTTTCTTTGACCAATTTTGTGTAAAGTCTCGAAGATTTACCACGACCCAACACATCACTTAATAAGTCAGCATTATAGAAATTTTCATCAAATCGGCCTGGCATATGATATGCTTTATAAATAGCATTGAGAGGCACTTTTGCTGATGTTTCTAAGAATTTAGGTGCAGTTTGCGGTTTTTCTTTAGGTAAATTTCTAACGTATTTTTCACTCGCAGGAATTGGCTCAAACCATTTTGTGCAAAGTTCTTTTATTTGTTCCAAAGTTATATCACCAGCAACAACCAAAATGGCATTGTTAGGCAAGTAATATTTGTAAAAAAAGCTTTTTACATCATCCATTGTAGCTTCTTCAATATGGCTAATTTCTTTGCCAATAGTTGCCCAACGATAAGGATGTTGTTCATATATCAACGGTCGGAGTTTCAACCAAACATCGCCATAAGGTTGATTGAGATAACGTTGTTTAAATTCTTCAATTACTACTTTTCGCTGTACTTCCAATACTTTTGGGTCGAATGAAAGACTCATCATGCGGTCAGATTCGAGCCAAAAAGCAGTTTCGATATTTTGAGCAGGAAGCGTGATGTAATAATTTGTAATATCGGGCGAGGTAAAAGCATTATTTTCACCACCAACCTTTTGTAACGGTTCGTCATAAGACGGAATATTTTTCGAGCCACCAAACATCAAATGCTCAAAAAGGTGAGCAAAGCCAGTTTTGTTTTCATTTTCATCACGAGAGCCAACATTATAAAGAATATTAAATGCTGCCATTGGCGTTGTATGGTCTTCGTGAACGTAAACTTCTAAGCCGTTTTGTAATGTAAAGTGTTGGTAATTAATCATTAGAACGCAAAGTGCAAAAGCACAATTAAGAATTTAGAATTAAGAATGACAAACGAATTTTTAACAATTAACCTTTTAAGTCTCACAAATCTTATTAATTGAGTCAAATTAATATATTGCAAAGTTAAAACATCTTTTGGAAAGCAAAAGTTTTAATCTAAAATAGCTACTTTTGCCCAAACGAAAATAAATTTATGAATATCAGAATAGGACAAGGATACGATGTACATCAATTAGGCGAAGGCTACGATTTATGGTTAGGTGGCGTAAAAATACCACATACCGTTGGTTCGGTAGGGCATTCGGATGCTGACGTATTGCTTCATGCGATGTGTGATGCACTTTTGGGTGCGGCTGCAATGGGCGATATCGGCAAGCATTTTAAAAATACTGACCCTCGTTGGAAAGGCATCGATAGCAAAATTTTATTGAAAATAGTTGTTGAAATGCTTCAAAAAGAAGGCTATAAAATCGGGAATATTGATTCAACAGTTTGTTTGCAAGAACCCAAAATTGGCAAATATATTCCAGAAATGATTCAGGCAATTGCAAGTGTTACTGGTTTGCCCGATAATTGTATCTCAATTAAAGCAACAACAACGGAAGAAATGGGTTTTGTAGGACGAAAAGAAGGTTTAGAAGCCCACGCCGTAGCGTTAATTTATAAAGATTTGAATTAAGAAAATAGCATTTTTGCATTTCTGAATAAAATTAGACAAGCGTGTCGCAGAAATAAGACTGTGACACGCTTTTTTAGTAAAGGAGATACATTAACTCAGTTTTCATCGCCATTTTTGTCCATATTGTCGAAATATGATTTTTCGTTATTTGGAATTATCTCATTTTCATTAAATTGCAGAATACATTTTAAAATTTGCCTATTTAATGAAAAAACTTGTACTAACCGTTAGCATCATGCTGACTATCAATTATTTACAAGCTCAACAAATCAAGATTGGTGACAACGCTGGAGCTGTAACTTTTGAAGAATACGAACCTAAATCTACCCTTGTAGTTCCAGGAAAAGTCATTACAAGAGCTAAATTTCCATTCATTGATGTGCATAATCATCAATGGGAAATGAAAAGTAAAGAAGATTTGACCAAGCTCATTACAGAGATGGATAAAATGAACATGGGTTTGATGTGCAATTTAAGTGGACGAGGATTTGGGCAAGACGAAGCTAAAAGTACGGCTGGTTTGGTTGGTATGATTGAGGCTGTGAAAGAAAACTATCCTACTCGTTTTGCGATTTTTACAAACATTGATTTCTCGAAAATAAATGAACCAGATTGGACAGCCAAAGCTGTAAAAATGCTGGAGGAAGACGTTAAGCTTCGTGGAGCAAAAGGCTTAAAAATTTATAAAAGTTTAGGGTTTAGTGTTAAAGATAATGGCAAGTTGGTTGCCGTTGATGATGCACGTATTGACCCAATTTGGGCTAAAGCAGGTGAACTAGGTATTCCAGTATTGATTCATACGGCTGACCCTGCTTCTTTTTGGGACCCGCTCAATGCCCAAAACGAACGTTGGCTCGAGCTTAAAACGCACCCTGGCCGTAAGCGTGAAGCCGCAGCAGGCAAAGATTTTTCTTGGGAAGAACTCATTGAGCAGCAACATAATGTATTCAGAAAACACCCAAAAACCACATTTATTAATGCACACATGGGGTGGTATCCTAATAATTTATCGAAATTAGATAGCTTGATGGAGGCATTTCCTAATATGTATGCCGAAATCGGGGCCGTTATTGCCGAATTGGGTCGTCAACCTCGTATGGCAAAGAAATTTTTTGAGAAACGTCAAGACAGAATTTTATTTGGAAAAGATTCATGGGTTCCAGACGAATATCAAACTTATTTTAGAGTGTTGGAAAGTGAAGACGAGTATTTTCCTTACCACAAAAAATACCATGCTTATTGGCGTATGTATGGCATGGGATTATCTGACGAAGTTTTGAAAAAAGTGTATTATAAAAATGCTTTAAAAATAATTCCAGGCTTGGATAAAAGTAAGTTTCCAAAATAAAAATTAAAGAAAATGACGAATGGTTTAATTAATAAACTGTTCGTCATTTTTATTACCTAAACTAAACCAAAATCATGAAAAAAAGTTGCATCTTCATCGCTACAATCTTGATTGTGAGTAACTTAGCTTTTTCTCAAAAGAAAAAAACTATTGTCGCTCCAGTGCCTGACAAACTCGAATTATTGAAACAAGAAGTTATCAAGAAAATTGATGACCGACAAAAATTTACTCAAGAAGTAAATGACCAAATTTTTAGTTTTGGCGAATTAGGTTTTCAAGAATACGAAACTTCAAAGTATATTACCAATCTACTCGAAAAAAACGGTTTTACGGTCGAACGTGGGGTTGCTGGAATGCCAACAGCATGGATTGCCAAATGGGGTTCGGGTAAACCAGTTATTGCTATTGGTAGTGATATTGACTGTATTCCGAAAGCATCTCAAAAACCTGGTGTTGCTTACAAAGAGCCAATTGTTGAAGGAGCTCCAGGGCATGGTGAAGGCCATAATTCTGGTCAAGCTCTTAATATTACTGCAGTGCTTGCTTTGAAAGAAATCATGGAACGTGAGAAAATTGCAGGAACGCTAATGCTGTGGCCAGGTGTGGCTGAAGAGCAAGTAGGAGCGAAGGCAATTTATGTGCGTGATGGTTATTTTAAGGATGTTGATGCGTGTATTTTTACGCACGTTGGTGATAATTTGGGGGTATCGTGGGGAGATGCAGGAAATACGGGCTTGGTATCAGTGAAATTCCACTTTGAAGGCGTTGCGGCTCATGCTGCTGGAAATCCATGGTTAGGAAGAAGTGCATTGGATGCCGTAGAATTAATGGATATTGGTTGGAATTTTAAGCGTGAACACTTGGAAACTACTCAACGCTCTCACTATGTAATTTCGGACGGTGGAGACCAGCCAAATGTTGTTCCGTCAAAAGCAACGGTTTGGTACTATTTACGTGAACGAACCTATCCTAGAATCAAGAAATTGTTTGATAATGCGATAAAAATTGCTGAAGGAGCTGCTTTAATGACCGATACTAAATTTACTTACGAAATTTTGGGAAGTGCTTGGCCAGGTCATTTTAATAAACCAATTGCCGAAACAATGTATAATAATATCAAGCGAGTAGGCTTACCACAATGGTCGGAAGAAGATCAAATTTTAGCAAAAGCTAGTCAAAAGGAATTGAAATCATTGAAAATGGATGGTTTAGCAACAAAACTTGACACAATGAGCGAGCCTGTTTATTCACCAAATATTATCCGTCAAGGAGGCTCAGATGATATTGCAGATATTTCTTGGTCTTTGCCAACGGTAGTTTTGCGTTATCCTTCAAATATGCCTGGAATGCCAGGTCATCATTGGGCGAATGCTATTACGATGGCTACTCCAATTGCTCACAAAGGCTGTACTGCTGGGGCAAAAGCTGAAGCTTTAACGTTGTTAGATATGCTTTTTAAACCAGAAATTATCAAAAATGCTTGGGAATATTATAACAAAGAGCAAACGAAGGAAATTAAATATACACCTCTAATCTCGAAAGATGATAAACCTGCGATTCAGTTGAACAAAGAAATTATGGAGAAATTTCGCCCAGAAATGAGTAAATATTATTATGATTCAACTAAATACAAAACGTATTTGGAACAATTAGGAATTAAATATCCAACTTTAAGAGAAGACCAATTGAAAGGATTAAATAAATGATCTTAGTAAAAGCGATGGTCGAAAACAAAATTTTCGACCATCGCTTTTTCAGTCTTCGGGAAAAGGGATGAATACAAATCCTGCAAATTCGGCTTCGATTACAAATAAGCAACAATATTCGTCGGCATTTTTAAAGTTTTCCTTGAAAAGCTCGACAGATTCTTCCCCAATCAATTTTCTCTGTACAAATTCATCTAAAAAAGAGGCTTTATAATCAAATTGGGTTTCAAAATCAAGTCTGGTAAAGAGCATTTGACCAACCTCAACCATTGTACGAGCGACCACAAAAATCGGATTTTCGGAGAAACCTCTTTTCCTGATTTGGTACGATGCTTCTTTCAAATGGTCAGCTACTTTAATGAAATCTCCTGCCACTTGACTCATTATTTTTTGGTCAAGTTCGGGTGAATTAACATCATCTAAAATTGTATTTTCGTTTGAATGCGAAGTCATTTTTTTAATAATTAATTGTAAATGTTTCTAAGAACAAAAAAATTACATCCGAGCAGCAATTAAAAGACCTAAATCTCGGTAACGTAAATTGAATCTTTGTGCAATTGTTAGGTTTGTTAAACTGCCTTTGAAACAATAAACTCCTTTGGTAAACCATTGTTTTGCAAAAATCATTTCCTCAATACCACCAACATTGCCAGTTTTCAATAAAAAAGGTGTAAAAACATTGCTCAAAGCGATACTTGCAGTGTGTGCTACCCTCGAAGCAATATTTGGAACACAATAATGAGTAATACCATATTTTTGAAAAGTTGGATGTTTATGCGTTGTCATTTCGGAGGTTTCAAAGCAGCCTCCTTGGTCGATAGAAACATCAATAATAATGGCATTAGGGTTCATTTTTGAAACCATTTCCTCCGTAACCAACATGGGCGAAAGTCCATCTTCAGCACGCATCGCACCGATAACAACATCGGCACGTGCAAGAGCATCTGTCAATGTTTCAGAATCAATTATTGATGTATAAATATGTTGTCCAACCGCATATTTAAGGCGTTGAAGTCGGTAAATATGTTGGTCGAAAACTTTGATTTCTGCACCTAAACCAAGGGCGGTACGTGCAGCGTACTCGCCAACTGTTCCAGCTCCAATAATGACAATTTTTGTTGGAGGAACTCCCGTTATTCCGCCTAAAATCATTCCTCTTCCATCATGGACACTACTTAAATATTCGGCTGCAATGAGCATGACAGTACTTCCTGCAATTTCGCTCATCGTTCGGATGATTGGAAAATTGCCAACTTTATCTTGAATCAGTTCAAAACCAATGCCTGTTACTCGTTTTTCGTTGAGTTTTTCAAAATAGGAGCGAGTAAGATTCGGTACATTTAACGTGGAAATTACCGTTTGCCCTGATTTCAAAAAATCCATTTCACTGTCAACCAAAGGTTCGATTTTTAGAATCAAATCGGCCTCAAAAACCTCTTTTGGACTATAAACTATTTTTGCTCCAGCTTCACTATAATCATTGTCCAAAAATTTAGCACCTTCACCTGCACCTTTTTCAATCAATACTTTGTGTCCATTTCTGACCAATAACGTTACTGATTCTGGCGTAAGAGCAATGCGGTTTTCTTGTAGCGAAACCTCACGAGGTAAACCAATAAAAAGGTTTTTTTTGCCTTTTTTTATCATTTCTGGCGATTCCTGTGGGTAAAGCGTAGATTGTCTTGCTAATTCTGAAATAGATTGTCCTGTCATAATATATTAAGTTCTGACCACTGTTCTGACGTTTTTATGCAATACCAAATGCTATATTTCGAGTCAAATCTTCTTCCAAATTAATTGTTATTTTGAAAAAATCATCAGGTAAAATGGACTCAATTTTTCCGGCCCATTCTAGCAAACAAATATTTCCTGAATCGAAATACTCTTCAACGCCAAAATCAAGGGCTTCTTCTTCTTTTTTAAGTCTATAAAAATCAAAATGATAAATAGTTTTGCCTTTATCGGTCAAATATTCATTAACGATTGAAAAAGTAGGGCTTTGAATATTTCCTTTTACGCCTAATTCTCTACAAATCGCTTTTATTAAAGTAGTTTTTCCAGCACCCATTTCGCCTTCAAAAATCCAAATATTTTTTGTTCCTGCGGCTGCAATTACTTGGCGAGCCACTTCAGATAATTGTTCGATTTTATAAATCATTGTACCTACTTTAAGTATAAATATCCTGCAAAAATCGCATAAATACTCAAAATAATTTCAATCTTATTTATGAAATTTACTTTTCGTAAAAAAAACAAATTTTCTTAGGCAATATATGCAGAAATCTGTTGATTTTTCGAGAACTTTGTTGAACAAAAAGGAAAAAGTCAGTTTATCAGTTGATATTCGTCACAAAAAAAATCGAAAAATATCATCATTAAGAAGGTATTTATCTTTTATTTTTTCTAGAAAAACGCAACTTGATTAACTCGTTTTTATTTTGATTAAACCCATATATAAGTTCTTATAATGTTCCAAGACCGAAAGCAAATCATTCTTAGTTTTTTCTTTTTAGTTTGCGGTATTTACTTGTTGAGATTACTATATCTTCAAGTAATTGATGACCAATATCACACAATTGGTTCGACAGGAGCTTTGAAAAAAGAAGTGCAGATTCCTTTACGTGGGCAAATTTATGACCGTAATGGAAAACTGCTCGTGGCAAATGTTGATGTTTATGATATGTATGTAACGCCTTATAAAGTTAAACAAATGGACACATCAATGTTCTGTCGTTTGTTTAATATTTCTCGTACTTATTTTGATAGTACGATGGCGGTTGCTAAAAGCTATTCACGTAACCGTGAGACACTTTTTCTACGACAATTATCGAAAGAAGATTATGCTCGTGTAGCTGATGCAATGGTGAGTTTTCCAGGATTTAGATTTGAGTTGTCATTTTTTAGGACATATCCTGCACACACCATGTCTAATGCACTTGGTTATATTGGTGAAATCAGTAAAAAAGCTTATGAAGACCAAGAAGTTGAATATTACAGAAGTGGAGATTATGTCGGAATTACTGGATTAGAAAAACAGTACGAAATGGAATTGCGGGGAAGGCGAGGAGTCAAGTTTACGATGATGAATGTTCACGGTGAAAATAAAGGGTCATATTCGGATGGAGAATTTGATACTTTAGCAGTAATTGGGAAAAATTTATATACAACCGTTGATGTTGAAATACAACAATTGGCTGATAGCCTTTTTCAGGGAAAAACTGGTTGTGCAGTTGCCATTGAACCCGCAACTGGCGAGGTATTGGCAATTGGCTCTTATCCATATTATGACCCAAATATTCTTTCGGGAAAACAGTTTGCTAAAAACTTTAAAGAACTTTATCGAAATCCAGATAAACCACTGAATGACCGAGTAGCAACTGGTTTTTTTAGACCAGGCTCAACTTTTAAGTTGGTTCAAGCGTTGGTTGCTCTACAATTAGGTGCAATTGCTCCTTCAACGGCGTTTCCTCTGGGCGGAGCTCCTGTAAAATGTCATAATCACCCTGGTTCACCAAACGACTTACATAATGCGGTGCGTTTTTCTTGTAACCCATATTTTTACAATGTTTTTCGTAAAACTATGTCGGAAACAAGCGAAACAAATCCATTCAAAGCAGCTCCAATTATGCTTTCAAAGTGGCACGAAATGGTGGAGAAATTTGGTTATGGTCAAAAATTAGGTATAGATTTACCCTCAGAGTCTTCTGGTTTGTTGCCAAGTGTAAAATATTATGACAAACGTTATGGGGCTTTTCAATGGAAATTTTCAAATATATATTCATTAAGTATCGGTGAAGGAGAGGTTTCGGTCAATATGCTTAAAATGGCAAATTTGGCCGCAACAATTGCTAATCGAGGATATTGGGTAACACCACATTTAGTTAGAGGTATTGGACAAAATGGTAGAGGCCTCAAACCCGACCAAAAACAAATTCATCGTACAGAAATTGATTCGAGACATTTCGAGGCAATTATTGGTGGAATGCAAGATGCAGTAGAAAGAGGTACAGTTGGTGGTGGTGCTGGTATTGTAGAAGGAATTGCAATTTGTGGAAAAACAGGCACTTCTCAAAACAAAAAAGGAAAAGATAATTCAGTTTTTATAGCTTTTGCTCCACGTTATAATCCTAAAATTGCGATTGCAGTGATGGTTCAAAATGCAGGTTTTGGGGGGTCAGTAGCTGCTCCAATAGCAACTTTGATGATTGAGAAATATCTGAATCGAGTAATTAAACGTACTGCTATCAAAGAACGAATGCTTAATTTGAGCATACGAACCGTTGAATCAATGGCGGCTGGCGGAGCTTCAAAAGATTTGAGAAGTTTATCACCACAATCCAACAAACCAACAATTTCGGAACCAACTGCTCCGAAATCCAAACCACAAAGTGAACCTGTAAAGGTGATAAAAACAACATTTGTAAAACCCAAAGAGACAAACCTAAATTCAACAAAATAGTATGGCACGTGATATTGATATTAGAGAAGGGATTGATTGGACAACCGTATGGCTTTATGCGGCATTAGTTATTTTTGGATGGTTGAATATTTATGCAGCAATTTATAATCCAGAAAACCCAATAACTATATTTTCGACATCTCATAATGCAGGAAAACAACTACTTTTTATTTGTTTATCGTTTATTTTGATACTTATAATTTTATTTGTTGACTACAAAGTCTATGATTCGTTTGCTTATATCTTTTACGGATTTATTATCCTACTTTTGGTTGCAACTATTTTTTTAGCAACCGAAATCAAAGGCTCTCGCTCTTGGATAAAACTAGGAAGTACGTTTTCATTTCAACCTGCCGAGTTTTCAAAAGTCTTAACAGCTTTAGCTTTATCTCGGTTTTTAAGTACTCAAGGTGTAAGTTTTACAAAAATTCGTGATGCAATCGTAGCGGGATTAATCGTCTTTGTGCCACCAATTATTATTATTTTACAAAAGGAAACAGGTTCAGCTTTGACTTTTGCGGCATTTATTGCCGTTTTCTACCGTGAAGGTTTGCCTGGGATTTATCCAGCTTTGGGAATTGCACTTGCAATATTATTTGTGTTAGTATTATTTTTCGATAAACTATATGTTGTTGCAGGACTGGCAGTTGCATGTGCAATGTTTTGGTATATTTTCTTGAAACGCTACGAACGTTCCAGACAAAACTTTACACGATTAGTTGGTGTGTTTTTAATGGCATCTATTTTTGTGTTTGGCGTAAAGTTTTTTACTACAAATATTTTACAACCTCACCAACAAAAACGTATTCAAGTTTTAGTAAATCCTGATTCTGACCCACTCGGTGCTGGTTGGAACGTTACTCAGTCGAGAATTGCCATTAGTTCAGGTGGCGTTATTGGGAAGGGATATTTACAGGGTACACAAACAAAATTTGACTTTGTTCCCGAACAATCAACCGATTTTATTTTTTGTACAGTTGGAGAAGAATGGGGCTTTTTTGGGAGTTTAATTGTGATTCTGATTTTTGCAGCTTTGCTAAATAGACTCATTAATTTGGCTGAAAAACAACGGAGCAAATTTTCACGAATCTACGGTTATTGCGTTGCGTCAATTCTGTTTTTTCATTTATTAGTAAATATTGGCATGACAATCGGACTGATGCCCGTAATTGGCATTCCTTTACCTTTTCTAAGTTATGGTGGTTCATCTCTTTGGTCATTTACCATTTTGTTGTTTATTTTCTTGAAATTGGATGCCCACAGAAGTTATAAGGTGTAAGCTTTTGAGACATTATGAAAATGATTACTCTTTGATTTATTCAAAATAATTATTTAATTGCTTCATCTATTTACTACTAAACCTTATATTATTTATGGCAAATCCAGCATTTTCAGAAAAAACATTCACCAAAATTGACTTTTCGTACGACAAAAGTGACATAATGACTGTTGAAAGTACTTTAACTAAAGTCGGTATTTTACTTTTTATTCTTGCTGCTTCTTCTGCGGTATCTTGGGTTGCATTAATACAAGGTTGGAGCATCGCTCCAATGCTTATTCCTGCGGGTTGTATTGGTGGCTTGCTTTGTGCAGTAATCTTAGTTTTCAAAAAAGAATGGTCTCCTCAATTAGCTCCAACTTATGCTTTGCTTGAAGGTTTGGCAATTGGAGCAATTTCTGCTATTTTTCAAGAATTTGCTTTAATCGCAGCAGGCCTAACTTTTGGGATAGTCTTTGTGATGTGGTTTTTATACAAAACTCGTATTTTACAAGCAACTCAAGGTTTTATTTTTGGAGTTACGGCTGCAACAGGAGCAGTTTTTTTGCTTTATATGCTCACTTGGATTTTGGGAATGTTTGGTGTGAATGTGCCTTATATCCATGAGGGTGGCATAATTGGAATTATTTTCTCTCTAGTGGTAATTACAATTGCTGCCATGAATCTTATTATTGATTTTCATTTAATTGAACAAGGAGCTGAAATGCAAGCCCCCAAATTTATGGAGTGGTATGCCGCTTTTGGTTTGATGGTGACAATTGTTTGGTTATATCTCGAAATATTGAAGCTTTTATCAAAATTATCACGCAAATAATACAATTAAAAAAGGCTTCAATATTAATTTTGAAGCCTTTTTTAATAAAATGGATAAAACTACAACTGTTTTTCGCCTTCCATCGTAGAACCTTGAATCGTCAGCTTTACTTTAACAACGGCTTTCGTTTCATTTCTAACAAATTCAACAGTACCGCCATAACCAACTACTTCAAAAATATCTATTTGTGGTGTAGGTGCAAGTTCTGCTGAACCTTGACCAACGGCTTCACCCATTAGCTTTCCATTAGCAATCGTGATAATTAGCTCTTCAATAGGAGCATCTTTTACTTTGTATTTACCAACTAATTCTTTCAAAGCTACAGTATCAACTGCAATAGGAGCAGGTGTAGCAGCAGTTTGAGCTAAAACAGTTAGATTTAAGGCGAAAATGCCCAAGAGAAAGAAGAAAATAGTTTTTTTCATTAGAAATGTATTTTGTGGTTTGAATAATTACGATTTTTAAACGTCTATAAATATAAATTAGTTTTCTTATTTCAAATATAATTTTTTAAAGATTTTTTTTTAATATATATCCAAATAATTGTTCCTTCTGATTTTACGAAATAAAGATTGATAAAAAGTGCGTTTTTATATGACTATTGTCATTAAAGCTGTACTCAAAAAAGTTTCTTTTTGCACAAAAAAATCTCAAACTATCATGCTTATTACCACAGCCGAAGAGGCTTTAAAATTAGTAAAGTCAGCCGATAAAATTTTTGTTCATAGTGTAGCCGCAGTACCGCACCATTTGATAAATACGCTTGTAAAAAGAGCGGATTCACTAAAAAATATCGAAATATATCACCTTCATACCGAAGGTGAAGCTCCATATACAAAGCCCGAATATGCGGGTGTTTTTCATACGAATGCTTTCTTTATTGCTAGTAATACAAGAAAAGCAATTGCCGAAGGCAGAGGAAGTTATATTCCCATTTTTTTGTCGGAAATTCCAAAGCTTTTTAGCCAAAATATTATAAAGCTTAACGTAGCATTGATTTCAGTTTCAACGCCCGATAAAAGTGGTTTTTGCTCACTCGGAACTTCAGTCGATGCTACTTTAGCTGCCATTGATTCGGCTGATATCGTGATTGCCCAAATCAATAAATACGTGCCTCGAACCCTAGGAGATAGTCAAGTCCATACGAGTAGAATCAATTATTTTGTGCCTTTTGATGAACCTCTCCACGAAGTTTCATGGGGCGAACCCACTTTAGAGCATCAACAAATCGGCAATCATGTGGCTTCATTGGTTGAAGATGGGGCAACTTTGCAAATGGGAATTGGCAGTATTCCGAATGCTGTTTTGGCTGCTTTAGAGCATCATAAAGATTTAGGAATTCACACCGAAATGTTTTCTGATGGAATTATTCCTTTGGTTGAGAAGGGAGTAATTACAGGAAAATATAAGAAACGTAATCGAGGGAAAATTATTTCAACATTTCTTTGTGGATCGAGAAAACTATATGACTTTGTAGATGATAACCCATTAGTAACCATGATGCGGGTTGATTATGTGAATGATACGTCTATTATTCGCCAAAATCCCAAAGTGACGGCAATAAATAGTGCTATCGAAATTGATATTACAGGTCAAGTTTGTGCAGATAGCATTGGTTATAATATGTATTCGGGTGTTGGTGGACAAATGGATTTTATTAGAGGAGCGGCCCTTTCTGAAGGTGGAAAACCAATTATTGCACTCAATGCAACAACTGGTAAAGGGCTGTCGAAAATTGTTTCTCATCTAAAAGAAGGGGCGGGTGTTGTAACAACCCGTGCGAATGTTCATTATGTGGTAACCGAATTTGGAATTGCCTATTTATTTGGTAAAACCCTCGTTGAACGAGCGAAAGAATTAATTAAAGTGGCTCATCCTGACCACCAAGAAGAATTGGCAAAAGCTGCTTATGAACGATTAAAACATCAATATTCATCAATTATTTAGGTTTTGATAAGTTTTCAAGGAAAATAATATAACTGTTTAATGTGTTTATTTTAGATAAAAAAACTACAAAAATTTGTTTTAATAAATAATATATCTATTTTTGCTAAAAAATAAGGATAAAATAATTTTCTAGAAAAATACAAATTCGTTCTTAAATTTGTAATGACCAAATTTAAGAACGAAAACAAATTTTTGTAAAATGGCAAAAGTAACAGAACATCTTAAAAGTAATAACGGAAAACCAATATTTTCAATTGAAATTATTCCGCCAACTAAAGGGTCAAATCTTAATGATTTATTGAATGCCATTGAACCAATGATGGAACTAAAACCGCCATTTATTGATGTTACTTTTCATCGTGAAGAATATTTTACGAAGCAATTGCCTGATGGAACTACCAAAGAAGTGAGAACCCGTAAACGCCCTGGTACTGTTGGAATTTGTTCGTCAATCATGCACAGATTTAAAATTGACCCAGTTCCTCACGTACTTTGTGGTGGTTTTACCAAAGATGATACCGAAGATTTATTGATTGATCTCAACTATTTAGGTATCGATAATGTATTGGCATTGCGAGGTGATTTTGCTAAACCTTATGATACTTTCAAGGCTAAAAAAGATGGTCATTTGTATGCAAACGAGCTTGTTTCACAAATAAAAGAGATGAATCAAGGCAAATATTTGCATGAAGATGCTGAATATCTTAATGCCAGCAATTTTTGTATTGGTGTAGCTGCTTATCCAGAAAAACATTTTGAAGCTCAAGATTTGGACCAAGATATGGAAAATCTAAAGCGAAAAATTGCTGCAGGAGCAGATTATATTGTCACTCAAATGTTTTTTGATAACCAAAAATATTTTGATTTTGTCAATAAATGTCGTGCTGAAGGAATTAATGTGCCAATAATTCCTGGTTTGAAAGTTTTGGCAACCAAAAAGCAACTAGATATTTTGCCAAGATTATTTTATTTGGATATGCCAGAAGCTTTCAGAAAAGAAGTTTTAGCTTGCGAAAACGACAAACAGGCCAAACAAATAGGGATAGAATGGAGTATTCAGCAATGCAAAGAATTGATTGATTTTGGTGTTCCCGCATTACATTTTTATACAATGAGCAAGTCAGATACCACAATGGCTGTGGCTAGGGAGGTTTTCTAAGTTGAATACAAATTGTAGAGACATTTATGCAATGTCTCTACAATTTTTTATAATCTATGGTAAAATCAACGCATAACCCATGTTTTGAAAAGTCGAAAACGTAATCAATGCAGATTGAGCAACTTTAATGTTTTCATTTCGAGGGTCATCAACCATTTTTCTAGCTCGAAGCGATTGTCCACATACATAAAAACGCACCCCATTTTTAGCTAATTCATTGATTAGTTGAGTGTTAGGATTTGCAATACCAAATTTTTTCTTGTAAGTCTCGTCATCTAAAATATAAGGTGTTCCTAAAAAATGAAACACCCCTACAACTGATAAATTCTCTTTTGGAATGCCTGCTTCAAGGTGTAAATTGACCAATCGAGCGAGTTTATCCAAAGAAGCATTAACAGAATCAGGTTTGTCCGAAGATTTTGAAAGGTCAACAATAATTTTATACTTCAATTTTTTGTCGGCTACAGGTGTGGCTTCTGGCACTTCAAACATTCCGCCGCCACTTTTTATGACAGGAAATTTTTTCTGTTGAGCGAAAACGATATTTCCAGAAAGGAAAATGATGCAAATAATCAGTATTTTTTTCATTATGATGAAGGTTTTAGATTGAAAAAAGGCAGTTATCAAAAACATGTGCTGTTTAAGATAACTGCCTAAAGTACTATAATTTATCGACTAATTAAATATCAATCTTAGCATATTTTGCATTACGCTCGATGAAATCACGACGTGGGCCAACTTCATCGCCCATCAACATGGCGAAAAGATGGTCAGCTTCTGCTGCTGACTCAACAGTTACTTGTTTCAAGGTACGTTTGTCAGGACGCATCGTCGTTTCCCAAAGTTGTTCTGGGTTCATTTCACCCAAACCTTTATAACGTTGAATACCCACATTCTCTTCTTTTCCACCACCTGCTAAACGTTTTACAGCAATTTCACGCTGTTCTTCTGTCCAACAGTATTCCTCTTCTTTTCCTTTCTTTACCAAATATAATGGCGGTTGAGCGATGTAAATAAATCCTCTATCAATCAGTTCTTTCATATAACGATAGAAGAATGTCAGAATCAAAGTTCTAATATGACTACCATCAATATCAGCATCGGTCATGATAATAATTTTATGATAACGAAGTTTATCAGTATTCAATGCACGTTCATCGCCCTCTCTACCGATTTGTACACCCAATGCGGTGAACATATTTTTTATTTCTTCGTTCTCATAAATTTTAAATTCTTGAGCTTTTTCTACGTTTAAAATTTTACCACGTAAAGGCAAAATCGCTTGAAAAGCACGGTTTCGTCCTTGTTTAGCCGAGCCGCCTGCCGAGTCACCTTCTACTAAATAAACTTCACAAATCGTAGGGTCAGATTCTGAGCAGTCAGCCAATTTTCCGGGTAAGCCGCTTCCCACTAAAACATTTTTACGCTGTACCATTTCACGTGCCTTTTTAGCGGCGATACGTGCTTTGGCAGCCAAAATAACTTTGTCAACAATGATTCGGGCTTCTCTTGGGTGTTCTTCCAAATAGTTTTCAAGCATTTGAGAAACACACGAACTCACAGCGGTTGTTACTTCGCTATTACCAAGTTTGGTTTTAGTTTGTCCTTCAAATTGTGGTTCTTGAACTTTTACAGAAATAACCGCTGTTAATCCTTCACGGAAATCATCGCCACTAATTTCGATTTTTTCTTTGGCTAAAATTCCAGATTTTTCAGCATAACCTTTCAAAGTACGAGTCAACGCCATACGAAAACCTGAAACGTGAGTACCGCCTTCGTGTGTATTGATATTGTTTACAAACGAAGATACGTTTTCGCTATAACTTGTGTTGTAAAGCATAGCAACATCAACAGGCACACCGTCTTTGATTCCTTCCATATACATTGGTTCGGGAATCAAACGCTCACGACCTGCATCAATATAAGACACGAATTCAGCCAAACCACCTTCCGAATGGAAAGTATCGGTTAAAGCTTCTCCTTTTTCGTCGATTTCACGCAAATCTTTTAAAATAATCGTGATTCCTTTGTTCAAGAAAGATAATTCACGCAAACGATTGGCAACAGTTTCGTACTTGTATTCAGTTACTGTAAAAATTGTATCATCAGGCTTGAAAGTCACTTGTGTACCAGTATCGTTTGCCGTTCCGATTTCACGTACTGGATAAAGTGGTTTACCGATGTTGTATTCTTGCTCAAAAGCTTTGCCTTCTCTGTGAACTTCTACTCTAAGATGGGTCGAAAGTGCATTAACGCAGGAAACCCCTACACCATGCAAACCACCCGAAACTTTATATGTGTCTTTATCAAATTTACCACCAGCGTGAAGTACAGTCATTACAACTTCCAAGGCTGATTTTTTTTCTTTAGAGTGCATTCCCGTCGGAATTCCACGCCCATTATCTTTTACTGTTACCGAATTATCTTCATTAATTGTTACATTAATTGTGTCACAATGTCCAGCAAGAGCTTCATCAATTGAGTTGTCAACTACCTCCCAAATGAGATGGTGAAGACCTTTCGCACTAATATCGCCAATGTACATGGCTGGACGTTTCCTTACTGCCTCTAACCCTTCGAGTACCTGAATATTCTCGGCACCATAATCTGCTCTTGAATTCTTTGGCTCGACGCCATCTTGATTTTCTGCCATAATTTATTTTTTATGAAAATTTAACTAACAGATTTTATCTGTTTTTTTTCCTTAACTTTGAAACTCACAGTTTTAAGTGTTATTTAGTTGTAAAGATACACATTTTAATCGAATTTTGAAAATTTATCATCGAACGATAAGTTCAATAAATATAGTCTTTCGGAGCTTATTTGGTTAAAAATTTATTTCACAGTTTTATCTAATTGACTATCACCTAAAAACAATATTATGAGAAAATTTATTTGTCTTATTTTTTTGCTAACATCTTGTAAGTCAACATTTTATGTTGTTCGTCATGCCGAAAAAGTTGATAACTCTAGCAATCCAACATTGAGTACATTAGGGTTTGAAAGAGCTGAATATTTGAAAAATGAATTGGCTAATAAAGGAATTTCAACGATTTATTCAACCAACTATTTACGTACCAAGAATACTGCAAAACCACTTGGCGATTTTAAAGGAATTTCGACTCAAATTTATGCCGCATCGCCAGCCGATTCAATGCGGGTTTTTATTGAAAAATTGAAGCAAATGAAAGGCAAAAATGTCTTAGTGGTTGGACATAGTAATACCGTTAAATACGTTGTCAATGGCTTGTATGAGCGTGATACGTTGCGAACCGATATTGCCGATAATGATTTTGATAATTTGTACATTGTAGAAAGAGTTTTTTTTCCAGTCAAAAAAAAGCGTTTCTTTGCAAAAACTTATGGAAAACCATCTCCACAATAGGTCTTTCTAATCAAAATGATATTTTTGGTTAAGTTTTTGCGTTAATTGAAGAATATGCTTTGCTCATTTTTTTGCCATCATTCAAAAACACAATTCTGATAATTGTGATACACATAAATATTGAATATTTTATAGTATGAAAAACCTTCGTAGATTTACTTTAATTGCTCTAGCCGTTGTTACGATTCCTTTCGTAGCCTTTAAATATGACGACCGCTATTTTGAAATAGCCAAAAACTTAGACATTTTCGCAACCATGTTTAAGGAATTAAATGCTTATTATGTGGATGAAATAAATCCAAATAAAGCCATGCGATTGAGCATCGAATCAATGCTTAAACAACTTGACCCTTACACCAACTTTTTCCCTGAAGATGATATTGAGGATTATATGACCATGACAACAGGGAAATATAACGGCATTGGAGCAACAGTTTCGCACCGAGATAACAAGCATGTAGTAGTGATGATTTATGAAGGTTCGCCTGCGGATAAAGCTGGAATGAAAATTGGCGACGAAATTGTGAAAGTAGATGGTGTGGACGTGGTTTCTCGTAAAGGTGTTGATATTGGTCGATTAATGAAAGGACAAACAGGTACAACTGTCAAGATGTCAGTAAAACGCTTTGGCCAAAATTCTCCTTTGGATTTAGTGGTTGGACGAGACATTGTGAAAACATTAAACGTGCCTCATTCGGGTATGATTAATGAGGAAGTTGGTTATATTCAACTCAATGATTTTACAGCAACGGCTGCCAAAGAAGTAAAATCAGCCTTCAATGATTTGAAAGGGCAGGGGATGAAAAAACTTATTTTGGATTTGCGTGGAAACCCAGGTGGTTTGCTCAATATGTCGGTCGAAATCTGTAATGCTTTTTTGCCGAAAGACCAAATGATTGTAGAAACTCGTGGAAAAGTGGCCGAATGGAATCATAAATACATGGCTCTTGAAACGCCACTTGATACCGAGATGCCAATTGTGGCTCTAATCAATAGTCAAAGTGCTTCGGCGGCTGAAATTGTAAGTGGAACGCTTCAAGATTACGACCGAGCAGTTTTGATTGGACAAAGGTCGTTTGGAAAAGGTTTGGTGCAAACAACCCGTGATTTGAGTTATAATACCAAAATGAAAATTACAACAGCAAAATACTATATTCCTAGCGGGCGTTGCATTCAGGCTTTAGATTACAGCCATCGGAATCCTGATGGAAGCGTAGGACGAGTGCCAGATTCATTAAAAACTGCTTTTAAAACAAAAAATGGACGCACAGTTTATGATGGTGGAGGTGTTGACCCTGACATCAAAACAGAAGTACCAATAATGGCTGCCGTAACTGCTAATTTGATCCAGAAAAACTACATTTTTGATTACGCAACCAAATACTATTTTGAACATGTCAATCAAAAACCAAAAGATAAATTTTCAATACAAGAAGCTGATTTTCAAGAGTTTATATCTTGGCTAAAAAGTAAAGATTTTACTTATACAACCACTATGGAAAAAAACCTAGATAACTTGGAAGCATCGGCAAAAAAAGAAAACTCTTTGGATTTGGTACAAGAACAAATCAAATCATTGCGAGACAAAATTAACCAAGGAAAACAACAAGATTTAATCAAAAACAAGGAAGATATTAAAGAGCAGTTAGAAGCTGAAATTTTGAGCCGATATTATTACCAAAAAGCGATGAAGTTTGTGGCTTTCGACCGAGATAAAGAAGTGCAGGAAGCCTTGAAATTATTTAAAGATATGCCTCGTTATAATGCAATTTTGAAGGGTAGTAAGTAGATTATTGAATTGTAAGTGAATAGTGAAAGCTTTTTCTTGACAGTTTTGTAAATTTTTATGAAAAAGACTATAATCTTTTTCATTTTGTTGTATTTTTGCGGGGTCAATAATTTAAACAATACGATTATGTTCGGTTATCAATATCCTACTTGGTATGCAATTGCATTTTTTGCAATTTTAATGCTCTCAGCTTTTGCTGTTGGTAAATGGTTAGTAAAAAAAGATAGAGACTACGACGGATTCTAATAATATTCTGAACCACGAGAGATTAATTTCCAAAAATTAGTATCTCGTGGTTTTGAATTAAAAAACACCTTCTTCTAAGTGGAAAATCGCTTTTTCAGGTAGTTTTTTTGTTAAAAGCCTTGCCACAATACTACTTCGAGTACCATTTGAACAAGCTACAACAATTTTTGTGTAGTTTTGTAGTTCACCTAATCGCTCCATAATTTCATGCGGAGGAATATTAATACCACCGATATTAAAATCTGCAAATTCGGTTATTTCTCTTACATCCAACAAAATACTGTTTGACTCTGAAAGGATATTTTCTAAGTCGTTTTGGGATATTTCAGTAAAATTTTGCATAAGTTTTATTAGAAAAAAACGTACCATAATTAAGCAATATTTTACTTAAAATATGGTACGTTCAAATATGATTGTAGTGAAATTTACAATCAAACTACTTTATTTATAAAGTGCATCACGTTGAGCTTTAATTCGCTCGTCGGTCAAATACCCATCAAAATCTATTAATTTATCAAGGCAACCTTTTGGCGTCAATTCGATTACACGAGTAGCAACTGTTTGTGTCAATTGATGGTCATGGCAAGTAAATAAAATATTGCTAGGAAAGTCTTCCATGCCTTTATTTAGGGCCTGAATCGACTCCAAATCTAAGTGATTGGTTGGTTCGTCGAAAAGTAAAACATTTGCTCCAGAAAGCATCATTCTTGAAAACATACAACGCTGTTTTTCTCCACCTGATAAAACTGTACATTTTTTCAGAGCTTCTTCACCCGAAAACAACATTCTGCCTAAAAATCCACGAATAAAAGTTTCATCTTTTTCGGTCGAATATTGTCTGAGCCAATCAACTAAATCAAGGCTACCATCAGAGAAATATTTTGCATTTTCGTTGGGTAAATAAGTGTTAGTAATCGTAATTCCCCATTTGAAAGTACCGCTTGCTTGTTGTTTTTCTCCAGAAAGAATGTCAAATAAAGCTGAAACAGCCAATCCATCTTTACTTAAAAAGGCAATTTTTTCGCCACGAGCCACTTGGAAACTTAAATCTTTAAATAAGTAAGAACCGTCATCTAATTTGTAGCTCAAATTTTCAACTAACAAAATTTGGTCTCCAACTTCACGTTCTGGTTTAAACCCAATGTAAGGATATTTACGAGAAGAAGGTTGAATTTGCTCAATATTCAACTTTTCAATCATTTTTTGACGAGCAGTGGCTTGCTTAGATTTTGCAACGTTTGCCGAGAATCGACGAATAAAATCTTCTAATTCTTTCTTTTTTTCTTCAGCTTTTTTGTTTTGGTCAGATTTTTGGCGAGCCGCTAATTGACTAGATTCGTACCAGAAAGAATAATTACCACCGTACAACGAAATTTTCTTATAATCAAGATCGGCAATATATGTACAAACGTTATCCAAGAAATGTCTATCGTGAGAAACAACAATAACCGTATTTTTAAAATTCATTAAAAAGCCTTCAAGCCACAAAATAGATTCAATGTCTAAGTTATTGGTAGGCTCATCAAGTAATAAAATATCAGGATTTCCAAAAAGAGCTTGAGCCAACAAAACCTTTACTTTGTCCGCAGGATTCATGTCGGCCATAAGTGTGTAATGTGAATCTTCTTTAACGCCCAAGCCAGAAAGCAACGAAGCTGCATCCGATTCTGCATCCCAGCCATTCATATCAGCAAATTCTGCTTCAAGTTCTGCTGCACGATTACCATCTTCTTCTGAAAAATCTTCTTTGGCATAAATGGCGTCTTTTTCAGCTATGATTTGAGATAAACGCTCATTTCCGCGAACAACTGTATTTAAAACTGTATCGTCATCGAAAGCATTTTGATTTTGTTTCAAAACGGACATTCTTTCGCCTGGGTCCATACTGACATTTCCAGAGGTTGGGTCAATTTCACCTGAAAGAATTTTAACAAAAGTTGATTTTCCAGCTCCATTTGCTCCAATAAGACCATAAACGTTGCCTGGAGTAAACTTTAGATTTACCTCTTCAAAAAGAGTTCTTTTACCAAAACTTAGCGAGATATTTGAAACTGTAAGCATTTTAATGAATGAAGAATGTAGAATTAAGAATATGTGAATGAATTCTATCTTCTACTGTTTTTGTAAATATTTTGTATTGTAACTGCTTAAAATATGCCCTCGTCAGCGAAGCTAAAATAGCCGTTATCACTAAAAATGAGGTGGTCAAGTACAGGAATATCAAGCATACGACCTGATTCTTTCACTTTTTTCGTTAAATCTTTATCCGCTTGGCTCGGAGTCAAATTGCCCGAAGGATGATTATGCACCAATATTATTGCAGAAGCTAAATGTTCAATTGCAGCCTTAAAAATCATTTTTGGGTCGGCTACCGTTCCTGCAACTCCTCCGATACTTATTTGCTGTGGACGAATAATTTCATTGGCTCTGTTAAGTAACAAAACCCAAAATTGTTCGTGTGTTAAATCCATCAAATAGGGTCGAATTGCTTCGTACGCATCGGCAGATGAACCAACTTTTGGTTTCTTGATAACTTCACTTTCCTTTCTTCGTCGTCCGAGTTCTAAAGCTGAGGCAATCGAAATGGCTTTTGCTTCGCCAATTCCTTTGAACTTAATTAAATCATTGATACTTAATTTGGCAAGCTCATTAAGGTTATTGTTGACACTCTGCAAAATTAATTTTGATAAATCTACTGCTGATAATTCTCGTGAACCCGAGCCAATCAATATTGCAATTAGTTCGGCGTCAGTTAGGGCTGCTTTGCCTTTCATCAAGAGTTTTTCTCTTGGACGGTCTTCTTCAGCCCACGAAAGAATATTATTTATCATGCTTTGTCATTGTGTTTTTAGCTTGAAATAATCATTACTTAAAAATATTTAATTTCATGGCTAAAAACTGCTGACTATTTTTTATCAAAACTGAAACAAAAAATGCTCACGGAGAACATATTCCATGAGCAAAATATTGAATTTCTTTGGGGTTACACTCCGCTGGGCGGCATTCCGCGAAATTACGCTAATGTAGCGATGTGCTTAGCCAAACCTGATTTCAAGTTTGCTGCTTTGTTTTTATGAATAACGTTCTTACGAGCTAATTTATCCAAAGCAGAAGCTGCAGTTTTGAACAATTCTGTAGCGGCTAATTTATCGTTAAGACCACGTAACTTTCTAACCAAAGTACGAGTTGTTTTGTGTTGGTAACGATTTCTCAAACGCTTAGTTTCGTTTGCTCTGATACGCTTTAATGCTGACTTATGATTTGCCATTGTATTTTATATAATAATTGTCTTACTCTGAAATTGGACTGCAAAATTAAGGAAATAATATTAAATAAAAAACTTAAACTAAAATATTTTCATAAAAAAAGCGGTACTGTATGTTACAAACAGTACCGCTTTTGTTTTTAAACTATTGAACGAACTACCTCGAACAGAAGTTTTTACTTAATCTCTGAATTGATAACTAAAACTTTTTCCCAATTCTCACCATTTGCTTTTTCAAATGATTGGTATTGAACACTTTCACGGAATTTCTCCACCTCAGCATCAGTTCTGAAAGTAAGGTAGTGCATTACGTCGTATTCAGCTTTTGTATTTTCTTCGTTAAAAGTTTTACCTGCTGAATAACTAGCTATTTCTGGTAATTCACGTTTCAAATCTTGAAAACCATCCATGTGTTTTTTGATTGCTTCTGCTGAAGTACCTTGTTTGAATTTAAAACAAACAATGCGTTGCTTTTGTGCTTTTGGAGGCGTGTATGCCGAACCATAAGCTACCATTAAAAAAGCGAACAATCCAAGTGCCAATGCTGGCATTAAATATCTTAATAACGATTTTTTCTGTGTCTGACTCATTTCTGTATATCCGAATAATATTTTGTAATATGATGCAAATATAACAGAAATTATTTGAATATGTTGCATTATTTCAAGAAAATATTTTATTGTTTCCGTAAAAATAATGTTTTACCAAATATTATTTGGTTTCGAGCGTATTTTACAAAACTGATATTTGTCAATAAAAATTAAAATAATTTAGATTTAGGTTTTATTTTTTAGTGTTTTTCTAAGAAAAATATTATTTATTTAGAAAGTAGGTTTTAAATTTAATGCTTATGCTTTTAAAAATGATATTTTTCTGAAATGTAAGTGTAAGTATGAAGTTTTTTAGAAAATACAAGAAAAAATATTTTATTTTGGGAATAAAAATCCACAAAAATGGCAAAAAAGAGTGAGTGCAACGATTGTTTTCGGGAAATAGTACATTTGAGTTTGGCAAAAGGGAAGATTTTAGTTTTTTGTAGTGCTATCATTGTATTAAAATCTACGGGCTGGCAAACCAAAAAAGAATTTCCAATGGTTTGGGGATTTTTTGGTCATCAAAAGATAAACCGTTTGGCCGTTTTTACGCTTCCGCCCGAAATGTTTGGATTTTATAAAAAGAATATTGATTTCATTACAGAAAATGCCGTTAATCCTGACCAAAGGCGTTATGCTGTGAAAGAAGAAGCTCCCCGACACTTTATTGATTTAGATATTTATAAAGATTCCTTGAAGTTGCTTTTACCTACTTTTTCTTGGCGGGAAGCAGCAGAAAAACTTTCGGAAGATACCTTAAATCGACATGGAATTGTGCCTTGGCATATCAATTTTATGAAATTTCAATTAACCGAAGCTTTTCGAAAAAAAGATGCTCGACGAATTTTGATGCTTTCGGCTGATATTGGGCATTATATTGCCGATGCCAATGTACCGCTGCACACAACAAAAAATTATAACGGACAATTGACTAACCAAATTGGAATTCATGGTTTTTGGGAAAGCCGATTACCTGAGTTGTTTTCTGAGGAATATGATTTTTTTGTTGGTCAAGCCGAATATGTTCAGATTCCTCAAAAGCGTGCGTGGCAGGCCGTGATGAATGCTCATGCTGCACTGGATTCAGTTTTAATTTTTGAACGCAAATTAACTAATCAATTTTCAGATGATAAAAAATTTGGTTTTGATGAGCGAAATGGCGTTACGATGAAAAATTATTCTAAAGAGTTTTCAATGCGTTACCATGAAATGCTCAAAAATCAAGTTGAACGCCAAATGCGTGCGTCAATTAAAATGGTTGGTGATTTTTGGTTGACTTGTTGGATTGATGCGGGACAGCCAGATTTGACTCAATTACTTAATTATCAGTTAAGTAAAGATGAAAAAGAAGCCGATGATTTGGAGAAAAAATCTTGGCTACAAAAGGTTTTTGATGTGAGAAAAGAGGGTGATAATTGACAATTATTTCCGCAGAGAAATACCAATAGTACTTCTCTGCGGAATAATAGAGATTAAATATTAATTGTTTTCTTTTTCTCAAGATACCTCTTTACAATGCTATTTAATTGCTTTATCCTTCTTCTTGAAATATTCACTTTCATATTATTAAGTAGCAATAATTCGCCTAATTGATAGTTATTAATAAATTGAAGATTGATAAGATAAGCTCTATTTGGACGAATAAAGCCACATTCTTCCCCTATACGCTTGTGAATCTGCCCTATGGTTGTTGCAACGATTTTATTTCTACCTTTATAGTAATGAATTATCGTATAGTTTATGTTGGCTTCAAAATATGCCACATCTTCGGAGAATAATTTGGTTCTACCTCCAACTTCTATTGCTGTTTTCATTTGGCATCATATTTAATCAATAGGAAAAAAGCTCATTTAGCATATTTGCTATTGAATGAAAGTGCTATTGGATGCGAGTGATGACTAGATTTGCTGTAACAGCACGAGTTCCACCTGCAGTTGGATTGATTGTAAGAGCAATTGGATTGCCACTCGGATTGACAACTTGAAGTAACGAATTTGGTAATGTTGTTGTAATCATTGTGTGGCCACTTATTTGGCTTGTGCCTGTTGCACGCCCCACCACGCTTGTTGGAATATCAGTGCCGTTTAGTTGCAAAATTAGTTGTCCAGCTTCGGCAATACTTACCTGCCAATCAACCAAATAAATCCCTACTGAAGGGATAGAAAACTGGCTGGTATTTATACGTGTGATAATTCCATTAGATATGCCATTTTGTGGAAATTGAACTGCTGCACCTGCTGCAATGGTAGCGGTATTATCGCCAGGCATAAGGGCATAAAATTCAGCAAATGTTAAGATATTCCCTAAAACACCCCATTTGCTGCCATTCCAATAATAAAAACCAGGAGAAACATTATTTGGGGGAATACCCACAGTAGCGGTGTTATACACAAATAATGAAGTAGCAGGCGAAATGATAGTACTGACATCGGTCGGTGATGTTAAACTGACACGAGGAATTAGTACTCCTTTATTGTTAGCTGCTACTTCAAACATTGCGGAGGGATTATTTTGGGCAAATGTAGCCGCATTAAAACTAAAAGTAATGAGCCAAACGATAGAAGTGATTTTTGCGGCACTCCGTAAATTACCTGAAATAGAGATGGATGTGCGAATAAGTTTTTTCATTTTTAATAATGTTTTCATGTTAAAAGAGAGTAAAAAATGTAAATTGTTGAAGAAGGATTTCAATACCGTTAACATATTTCTTGGGATGTAGGCTTGACTTACCAAGCAAATATTATACTTGTGAAATACCTTTTACTCTGCAAAGTTGAACCGAATATTCGTAGTAAGTATTACATAATTATATCTATTATTTACTTAATTCACACATTTATGAACAAAATAAGAGAAGTAATAATTATAAATAAATTAAGGTGATTGGGCGGTAGCAAACTAAAGTTGACATTGAAAATATTTATCTGAGAAAATTGTAATCTTTGAGTATAAAAAAACTCAATCTAAGAAAGGAGGTTTAGATTGAGTTTTAAAACTTGGTGTATCTTTATGCTGAAATATTAAAATTCTTAGATTCTAATAAATATTTTTTTCTTAAATAGCCAATTTAAAATTAACCAATAAAGTAATAGCATTAATCCCCCATGAACGAGTGATTGGTAAGGAATTCCGAAAATTGCTCCATAGTTTTCTCCCAAGTGAATTTTGAGTGATTTTGAAATATAAACACCCAACGCATCAGCAATACAATAGGCCGCAATCGAATTCATTCCGATTACTTTCAAGAAATAAAACCAATCTTGTTTTTGCTTTAAATCAACAATCCAGTAAAAAAAAGCTAAGAATAGAAAGCACCATCCTCCGCTAAAAAGTACCCAAGTTGGTGTCCAGATTCGTTTCACATTTGGACAAATGCCTGATAAATTTAAAATTAATCCTATTGAAAGACCAGAAATGCCCAAAATGACAAATGTTTTTAGTTTTTCGTTTGCTAAAGAATCAGATTTTAAGATATTTCCTGCAAGAAGTCCCAAAATCATTGTGCCGAGAGTTGGAATAAAACTCAAAGTTGCATAACCGCCCCCATTGAAAAGAAAAGGTTTTTCTCTTGGAAATAGATTCAAAAACCATTGGTCAAATGCCCAAGCAAGGTTTGTGTTTTTGTTCCAATGAGCTGCAAATCCCGTTAGATTATGTTCCCAATTTGGTGAAACACCTGTATTAGCATAGTTGAAATTCGCATCTGGTAGCGGATAAAGTGCAAAAGCTAGCCAATAACCAACAAGAATAATGACAAGTGCCGAAATCTGAACTTTCTGCGAACGAAAGCCTAACAAAAATAAGATTGGATAACCTAAACCGATTTGGCTGAGGGTATCTTCAAAAGTAAAATAAGTTTGAGTTTTGTATTGTGAACGAAGAAAAATTCCAAGCAAAATAAGTATCAAAGAACGTTTGAGTGCATGTACAAAAACGGTGCTAAAACTACTTTCTTGTGTTAATCTATTAGCGATTGAATAGGGCAGAACCACGCCAACTAAAAACGAAAACGACGGCTGTATCAAATCATGTAATGAGCAGCCAATCCATTCGACGTGGTCTTGGTGAAAGGCTAAAAAAGCCCAAAATGAGCTTTCTGGCAAGGCGTCAGCAACTTTATGAAAGCTGAGTACTTCGCCCATCATGAGCAGCATAACAAACCCACGATAGACATCGGCCGATGTGAGTCTTACAGGTAAAGAAGGCATAGTTTTAGGGGTTAAATATGCCTTAAAGATAATAAAATTATACTATTATAAAATCAAATGATTGAGAGACATTATGCCTCTCAATCGTTTAATTAATTATAATCGAACAACTACACGGCCAATTTGCTTTCCTGCTAATATTTTTTTGATTTCCTTCGTTAAGTTTTTTAAGGTAATTGTTTTAGTGATTTCTCGTAAATCTGATGGTTTCCAGTTTTTTGCGAGGTTTTTCCAAAGCTTTTTACGCCATTCAATATCACATTCTGACGAATCAATACCAAACATAGAAACGCCACGTAATATGAAAGGAAACACGCTCGTCGGTAATTCTGGAGAATTTACTAAACCACAAATAGCCACTACGCCATTGTATTGCATAGATTTCAGAATAGTTGCTAACATATTTCCGCCCACAGTATCAACACAGCCAGCATAAATTCCTTTCAAAAGTGGGCGATTAGATTTATCATCTATTTCTTCTCGTGAAATAACCTCTTTTGCACCGATTTTTAACAGAAATTCTCTGCCTTCGGGTTTGCCTGTTACACCTACAACATGAAATCCTAATTTTGACAAAATCATTACTGCCATCGTACCAACGCCACCTGTTGCACCTGTTACAATTACTTTTCCGTTTGCTGGTTTTAGCCCGTTTTGTAGTAGTTTGTCGATACATAAGGCGGCTGTCAAACCTGCCGTTCCGAAAATCATACTTTCTTTGGGTTTTAGTCCACGAGGAAGTTTGACAACCCATTTTGCAGGAACACGAATGTACTGCCCGAAACCTCCCGATGTATTCATTCCGAGGTCGAAGCCTGTTACTAAAACTTTGTCTCCTTTTTGAAAATCCGTAGAAATACTTTCTTCTACCACACCTGCTGCGTCAATTCCAGGCGTATGAGGATAAGAGCGAGTAACACCACGATTACCTATTGAAGAAAGAGCATCTTTATAATTTAAGGAAGAATAATTTACTTTAATTAACACTTCGCCAGTGGGTAAATCTTCGATTTTTCGCTCAATAATTGCTTGTGCAAATGTTTTATCTTCTTTTTCTGTGACGTAAAATGCTTGAAATGTTGACATTTGTATGATTTTAGATTGAAATGTTGTACTCGTTTTAATTTGAAAGACATTAAAAATACTTTTTTTGTTCAAGAAATGATTATTTTTAATGCGTTTAACTAAGTTTTTTAAGCATTAAATTTTGCTTGAAAAAATTGCTTAAAATTTATTAATAGAAGAAAATGATAGATATTGGCCGAAAAATTACCGTTGTATTGCTAATAATTTGGTGGGGGGCATTTACATTTTACGCAGGAATTGTTGTTCCGATTGGAATGCGAGTTTTGGGTAGCCACACCAAAATGGGTTTTATTACGCAGGCCGTAACAAACTATCTTAATTATTTTAGTATCATCATTTTTGTAGGCACTGCTTTTCAGTATCGAACACAAAAAAAGCTTTTTGGATTAAGTATTTTATTGATTTTTCTTCAAATAACACTTTTTATACTTCACTTTAAATTGAATTTATTTCTTGATTTTCAGTTGTTTATCGTAAAATCTAAAGCTAGTTTTTATCTCTTTCATCGAATATATTTACTTATTTCTACACTTATTTGGTTGCTTTTGAGTACTATAATTTTGGTTGAAGTGAAAAATAATAATTGATAGGAATGAAATTTTACTCAACAATCTGCCAACTTGGCGGAGATGTTTCAAATCCAGATTGTGGACGAAAATAAGAATAACGGTTACTTTTTCCGAAAATTTGTATTTCTGTTAAAATCGTTTTATTACCAATTTCAATAAAATCAGGGAGTGTATTGGTCGGATAGACAACCGCTGAACTTTCACTATAATTTGTAAAAACGAAAGCAATCGGTAAAATATATTCACCTTCGTAACCCAAACCTAAAAGTGGGAGTTTTTTTAGCCCTTTTTTTATATTTCCACCAAAATTGAGATTTTGTTCAAATTGAGGTGTCATTAAAGGATAGAAAACTTCTATATCCTCGATTTTTCCAACACGATTAACAAAAAATTTGACATAAATTCTTCCATAGAGGCTTGATAAAATAGCATTTTTGGGATAGCTGATGTGTTTTTTTGCCAACTCAAAAAATACTGGATTTCTGTCTAAATCTTTTTGTGCAACGCAATGAGCAGAGATAAATATTCCGATGTAAACAAAATGAAGTTTAATATTTTGAGTGAATTGAGCGTACATAATTCCTAATGAAATAATGTGAAATTTTGATGCGATTATTTACAAATTTGATTAATTATTAAAAGAAAAACAAATTTTAAAATTCATACAAATAACAAAAAAGGTCTTAAGATTTCTCCTAAGACCTTTTTTGTTAAATTTTGGTGTTTATTACATCATTCCACCCATTCCGCCACCATGTGAGTGACCCATGTCTGGAGCTTTATCTTCTGGAATATCAGAAACAACCGCTTCAGTTGTCAATAATAAACCAGCGATTGATGCTGCATTTTCAAGAGCCAAACGAGTTACTTTCGTAGGGTCAATGATACCTGCTGCCAACATATATTCAAATTTATCTTCACGAGCGTTATAACCGTAATCGTCTTTTCCGTTTTTCACTTCTTGAACAATTACCGAACCTTCGCCACCAGCATTAGCAACGATTGTACGCAATGGAGATTCGATAGCCGAACGGATGATAGCGATACCAGTAGTTTCGTCACCATTTAAGCCTTCAAGACCAGCTAAAGCTGATTGAGCACGAATCAAGGCTACACCACCACCAGCTACGATACCTTCTTCAACGGCAGCACGAGTTGCATGAAGTGCATCATCAACACGGTCTTTTTTCTCTTTCATTTCAACCTCAGTTGCAGCACCGATGTAGATAATTGCTACACCACCTGACAATTTAGCCAAACGCTCTTGTAATTTTTCACGGTCATAGTCAGAAGTAGTTGATTCCATCTGAGCTTTGATTTGGTTAACACGACCAGCAATTTGTTCTTGGTCACCAGCACCGTTTACGATAGTAGTATTATCTTTATCGATGATGATTTTATCGCAATGTCCTAAGTAAGAAATATCAGCATTTTCTAATTTGAAACCTCTTTCTTCAGCAATTACAGTACCGCCAGTCAAGATTGCGATGTCTTCTAACATTGCTTTACGACGGTCGCCAAAACCTGGAGCTTTTACAGCACACACTTTCAAAGCACCACGGATTTTGTTTACAACTAAAGTAGCCAAAGCTTCACCATCAACATCTTCAGCGATGATTAACAACGGACGACCAGTTTGTGCAACGCCTTCTAACACTGGAAGAAGTTCTTTCATTGAAGAAACTTTTTTCTCAGAAATCAAGATGAATGGTTTTTCCATTTCAACTTCCATTTTCTCAGCGTTTGTTACAAAATATGGAGATAAATAACCTCTGTCAAACTGCATACCTTCTACAGTTTTAACTTCAGTTTCTGTTCCACGAGCTTCTTCAACTGTGATAACACCTTCTTTACCAACTTTCTCCATTGCGTGAGCAATCATTTGACCGATTTCATGGTCGTTGTTGGCAGAGATTGTTGCAACTTGCTCAATTTCTTTTGAAGTTGAGATTGCTTTAGATTGAGCTTTCAAAGCCGATACAACTGCTGTTACTGCTTTTTCGATACCACGTTTCAAATCCATCGGATTTGCACCAGCCGCTACGTTTTTCGCACCGATAGTGTAGATAGATTGTGCTAATACTGTTGCAGTTGTAGTTCCGTCACCTGCTTGGTCAGCAGTTTTAGAAGCTACTTCTTTAACTAATTGAGCACCCATATTTTCGATTGAATCTTTCAACTCAATCTCTTTAGCTACCGTTACACCATCTTTAGTGATTGCAGGTGAACCAAATTTCTTGTCAATGATTACGTTACGACCTTTTGGTCCTAATGTTACTTTTACTGCATTTGCAAGAGTATCAACGCCACGTTTCAACTTCTCTCTTGCGTCTGTATCAAATATAATTTGCTTTGCCATTTTTTCTTTGAATAATGAATTTTAAATGATTGTAATGAGTGATTTTGCTGTTTAATTTTTTAGCTAATAGCCAATTAAACTATTGCGTAGATATCAGACTCACGCATGATAAGATATTCTTTTCCATCAACTGTGATTTCAGTTCCAGCATATTTTCCATAAAGTACGCTATCACCTACTTTTACGATTGTTGGCTCATCTTTTTTGCCTGGTCCTGCTGCAACTACAATACCTTTTTGTGGTTTTTCTTTTGCAGTATCAGGTATGATGATACCAAATGCTGTTTTTTCTTCTGCCGGAGCAGCTTCTACCAATACTCTGTCTGCTAAAGGCTTAATGTTTACTGACATTTTATTCTGAATTTTTAGAGTTTAAAAAAATTAGATTGAGATAATAAATTTGGATATTAAAATAGAGATACCTATGTTTCAACTTTATTGCAGATGATTATTGTATCTCAAATCTTATACCTCAAATCTAGCATCTGAATTATTGACGTGCTGACAGTTCCACAAAAGTTTTGCCAACGGACGGCAAAGGTACGGTTTTCTGACAAAATTTCAGTTTTGACTGCCAAAAATGTTTAAAAGTCTGTCATATAAATTTGAAAATGACAAATTTCAAGACTAACACGACAAAAATTGCATTTAAAAATTATATCTAAGAGCCATGCCTAATGAGTTTTCATCGGTTTTTATTTGCCAAAAACCTAAAGTGTCTTTACCAATGGCTTGGTTATATTTGATAGCAGCTTTCTTGATATGCGATTTTCCGATAAAAGTACAGGCTAGTGAACCACCAAGTGACGCGAGAATAATACCCAAATAAGTGCCTGTATAATAGCCGCTTTGTTGGCGACGTGTATTGTTAAGATTGGCAAGAATATATATTGTAGGAATGAAACTAATCGCTTGTCCGATTGCTGTGAATGTTTTGAATTTTTTATAGTGAAAGTTTACTTCGGCATCATTTAATTCAAAAAAAGGCACTTCCAAAGAATAATAGCTATTCAACTTTCGCTCCCCATAATAATAAATACTGTTTACTTTTTGTAAGGGTTTTAAGGAAAATAGCTTTCGAGTAATATTTGGATTGTAATAAGATGAATCTTTTTGGGCAAAACAACTTAATGCAATACAAATAAATAAGAAGGTGGTAAGTTTTTTCATTGAAACAAATATTTTGATTGAGCCTTTTGTGAGATTTTGCTGGAATTTATGCTAAAATTGGTTTAATAACTTTTCCCGCAACATCTGTCAGGCGATAAGAGCGTCCTTGAAAAGGGTAGGTGAGTTTTTCGTGGTCAAAACCCATCAAATGCAAAATTGTTGCTTGCAAATCATGCACGTGCGTACGGTCTTTTACTCCGTAATATCCCAAATCGTCTGTTTCTCCAAAAGACATCCCTTTTTGCAAACCTCCTCCTGCCATAAAGACAGTGAAAGCATCCAAATGATGATCACGACCTTTGAATGGTAGCGTTTGACCGTCACGGTTTTCCTGCATGGGAGTTCTGCCAAATTCGCCACCCCAAACAACCAATGTTTCGTCAAGTAATCCACGCATTTTAAGGTCTTTCAATAAACCTGTTACCGCTCTGTCGGTAACTTGACATAAATCTTTGAAACCTCCATCGAGAGATAGTCTTTGGTCAGTTCCATGACAATCCCATCCCCAATGAAAAAGTTGTACAAACCTTACACCATTTTCAACTAAACGTCTTGCGAGCAAACAATTATTGGCAAAAGAACCTTCACCTGGTACTGCACCATACATATTCCTTACCCACTCTGGTTCTTGGCTTGTGTCCATTACTTCGGGAACTGAAACTTGCATTCGGAAAGCCATTTCATATTGTGAAATTCGAGTTAAAATCTCAGGGTCTTGTACCGCTTCGTATTGTTGTTTATTGATTTCATTTATAGCTTCGATTGTTTGTTTTCTAATATCTCGGCTCATGCCATGCGGGTCAGAAACATACAAAACTGGGTCACCGCCAGTGCGGCATTGCACACCTTGATAAATAGATGGTAAGAACCCATTTCCCCAAACGCTTTTGCCCGCATCAGGGCTACGTCCGCCCGAAGCTAAAACTATATAACCAGGCAGGTTTTGATTTTCTGAGCCTAATCCATAAACTGACCAAGCTCCCATACTTGGGCGACCTAAACGAGGGCTGCCTGTGTGCATCAATAACTGAGCAGGAGCATGGTTAAATTGGTCGGTGTACATGGCTTTCAAGAAAGTCAAGTCATCGGCAACTTCGGGTAAATAAGGAAGAAAATCAGAAATTAATGCTCCAGAATTTCCATGCTGACTGAATTTTCCGATTGACCCGAGCATTTTAGGTACACCTCGGATAAATGCAAATTTTTTGCCTTCCAAAAATTCTTGTGGACAATCTTGTCCATCAAACTTTTGTAGAGCTGGCTTATAATCAAATAACTCTAATTGTGAAGGAGCTCCTGCCATGTGAATATAAATTACCTGCTTTACTTTTGGGGCAAAGTGAGGTGTTTTAGGCAACATTGGGTCATTTAAAGCTTTATTACTTGTGTCTTTTCCTAAACAACCGCCTAACATTGAGCCAAATGCCATTGCACCCAAACCTGTTGTACAAGTTTGTAGAAAGTGCCGACGAGTTTGGTATTCTGCTTCAGTTTGAAGAAATTCTTTGATTAATTTTTGCATTTATAAGGTTGAATTTAACTACTAAGTTACAAAAGATTTTGTATTGATAAACCAAGAAGTCAATTATTTGGTATGCATTAATTGACTAAAGTAGCACTTTTAAATAAACTTCGAGTAAATACTCTTACTTTTGTGGTATGACTATATTGTCTTAGTATATTTTGTTACACCTTAAATGTCTAAACTTGCCGCTCAGGATAAATTTGTTGATTTGTCCGATTATGGAAGACCGCTTGCTACACTATTCGCCAATCAATTAAAAACCACGCGATTTACACCCATTCATGTGACGTTTCTCTTTGGCATTTCTGGATTGATTGCCATTTATTGCATCTTGAATGCTCATTATTTTTTTGCAGGATTTTTTATTATTCTCAAATCAATCATTGATGCAGCCGATGGTGAATTATCAAGGGTGAAAAACACACCATCCTACACTGGAAGATACCTTGATAGCGTATTTGATATTATCTTAAACTTTATGTTTTTGATGAGTATTTGTTATGTTTCTGAAGCTACTTTTTTATGGACTTTGTTTGCTTTTGCTGCGATTCAATTACAAGGAACGTTGTACAATTATTACTATGTAATTTTGAGAAATAATTTGGCTGGAGGAGATTCAACAAGTCAGATTTTTGAAAGAAAAACACCGATTGCCTTTCCGAATGAAAATCAGAAATCGGTTAATACATTATTTAAATTATACTTAATTTTGTATGGAATTTTTGACAGAATTATTTATTCATTGGACAAAGAAGCTTTCCGTGCAAAATCTTTTCCAAATTGGTTCATGACTTTTCTTTCTATTTATGGATTAGGATTTCAACTACTCATCATTGCCATTATGCTTTCAATGCACTTAATAGAGTATATTGTGCCTTTTTTTGTGTTTTATAGCATATTTATCGTTGTTTTGATTGGTATCAGAAAAATCAACTTGAGTTTAGAATAGCTCAAATATTGGTATTGTTTAACTTCGGCATACTTTGAAAATAATCTTCAAAGTATGCCGAAGTTTTACTTTATACCGTAATTTTTTCTTGCATGATAGCTCCATAAACACCATCCCAAAGCTGGATACGTTTTTGTAGCGATTGAATGGTCGCTTCTTCCACTTCTTGCCAAAATTGCTTGTTATTACCACAAAGATTAGCAGTCATTTGTAAAGCAAGATGACTGTGGTGGTCGCCATCAACTTCGATGTGTCTTTCGAGGTAATACTTGAAAATTGAAATTTTTTCGGGAATATTCAAATGAATGTCATTAATGATTGAAAGAAACATTCCAGGAATTAAATCTTCTCGACCAAATGTAAAAATAGCTGCTTGCAAATATGCTTTATTGCTATTGATTATATCAAAAGTAAACTGCACGAAATCACGAGCTTCTTGTGGTGTTTCAGAAAGTAAAAATGCTGCATTGAAATCGCCTGTTTCACTTAAAATATGCGTAAATTTTTCAATTTGTGCAGTATTTGCTTCTAACTGATTCATGGCTTCAAGGTAAAGTTCAAAATGACTTTTTCTGCTTCCATTCATATCTATATCAGATTCTTCTCCAACCACAATTTCATTGATTAAATAACGGGTATCGGCTGTTCCCTTTGGAAACCAAGGAACGGAAGTACAAGTTAGGTTATTTTGGAGAGCTTTAAGTAGCGACATAAAATCCCAAACTGCATATACATGATATTGCATGAAAAGTTTGAGGTCGTCTATATCATTGATTACGGAATAAACCTTGTGATGGATAATTTGCTGTCTAAGCGGTTCGATTGTTTGCTGGATTCTGTTAATATTTTCGTTCATATTTGTTTTATAAATCTTGTTTTTATTTAAACTCAAAAGAATGTTTTTTGTTAACACCAACAGTATTTTTTTATGAAGAAACAGCTTTGAATTTCTGATGTTTCCAAAAAAAGATTTCAATAAAAACTAAAAAGAACCATCGATTAGATTTAAAAATAATTACTTAATTTGTGTTGTTTCAATCCTAACCTAAGTTTTTTATGCTAAAACTCGCTTTCATTGTTCATGGTAAATCTAAAAGGAAAAAGCACTTACTAAAAGAAATTCAAATGCTTTTTAGCGAAGATAAATTTCAAACAAAAGTTTTTGAAACAAGCTATTTTCAGCACGCTATCTTTTTGGCTGAACGTATCGCTAATGAGGGTTTTACGCATATTATTGCTTGCGGAGGAGATGGTACATTAAATGAAGTGCTGAATGGAATAATTAAATCGGGGAATAAAAATATCAAATTGGGTTTATTGCCAAGAGGTTCAGGAAATGATTTTATAAAAACCATTCAATCTCCTAAATTATTAAGCGAGATTAAAATGTTGATTACTCAAAATACATCGAAAAAAATAGATATTGGATTTGCCGAATTTGTATCAAAAGAAGGGCAGGAACAATACCAATTTTTTATCAATATTACGGATGTAGGTATTGGCGGGGTGATTGCTCAACAACTTTTTGAGTCGAAAAAAATATTTGGTTCAACCATTACTTATCAATATTTTATCATCAAAAACTTATTGAGTTACAAGCCGAAAGTTATAAAAGTTAAAGGTGATAACTTTACTTATTCGGGTAAAATTATGAATTTTTGTGCTGCTAATGCCAAATATTTTGGGAGTGGTTTGGGAGTGGCACCCGATGCCAATGTGAGCGATGGTGTACTTAATGCGATTGCTCTTGGCGATGTAGGTTTGATTGATTATTTCAAAAATTTCTTGAATTTAAAGCGATGTAAACGCTTGAATCATCCTGCTATTGAGTATTTTACTACGAAAGAACTATATTTTGAATCTGAAACTCCGAATATGCCAATTGATATGGATGGAGAATTTATTGGTTTTCTGCCGATGAAAATTTCGGTAAAGCCCCATTTTATTGATTTTATTGCATAAAATTTTTATTCAAAATACTAGATATGAAACCTTTGCTCATATCTAGTATTTCGATATTGATAGATTACTCCAAAATTCTAACTTTTAATGAACTAGCGTTTTTCTTTTCGTGATACACTTTATGTGTAGCCGATTGAAAATCAGAAGATTCTGCAAAGAAAATATTCGGCACAAATTTTTGTGGATTTCGGTCGATAATAGGGAAAAATGTACTTTGTACTTGTACCATTATTCGATGCCCTTTTTGGAAAGTATGCAGTATATCTTGCAATTCAAAATTTACTTCTTCTACTTTATTTGGCTTAAAAGGAACTGGATTTTCAATGCTTTTACGAAATTTACCACGCATGGCTTCACTTCTTACCATTTGTTGATATCCTGCCATTTTTATGTGTTTAGCCGTATTTGCATTGTCTTTAGCATCGTCTGGATAAACATCAATGACTTTTACGATAAAATCAGCGTCTGTTCCAGTTGTCGAAACTTTCAAATTGGCTAAAATATTTCCTGCCAAAGTTATATCATTTTCCAAAATATCGGTTTGAAAAGTCAATACATCAGGTCTTCTACTTGCAAAACGTTGGTCATCAACCATATACTCACGTGGCATTCCTGAAGTTATATAATCAGAAGATGGAACAGGTTTATTTGGGTCAGAAATGTACTCGCTGAAACTCTTTTTATCACTAGGAGCATCAAACGAAAGTTTACCATTTGGTAGTAAAAATAAGTCTTTCTCTTTGGCTGCTTTAGGTGGCCATTCAGTAAAATTCCGCCATTTATTTGTACCAGTTTCATACATCAAGGCCTCTGCAAAAACATTGTCTCCTTCTCCTTTTAAATAGTAATTAAAAAATTTACGTTCTATATTTTCACGGTAGTAAATGGCTGTTTTCTGTCCGAAATTTACATTTCCAAGTGTTTCTCCATCACCTCTTGCCCAGCCGCCGTGTACCCAAGGGCCAACGACAAACGTATTTGAAATACCTGGATTTTTTGCTTCCACAGACTGATAAGTCTTGAAAGTGCCGTATAAATCTTCGGCATCGTACCAACCGCCAACAATCATTACGGCGTGTTTTATTTTATTGTGGTGATTCAAAATATTGTGAGCTTTCCAAAATTCATCATAATTTGGATGTTCTAAATTAGCTTTCCAATAAGGGTCTTTTCCGTGATAATCAGCGAAATTCAATGAGTTTTTCAATGGTCCTAAATTCAAATAATATTTATAACCATCTGGCGTGCCAAAACTAAAGGGTTTGTTATAGCTCTGTGTTGGTTTTCCGTCGGTTCGGTTAGTAAAAGACGGGTAAAAACCAAAATTATGAGGTAACATAAACGCCCCATTATGAAAGCTATCATCACGCCATAAATCAGCCATTGGAGCTTGCGGAGAAGAGGCTACTAAAGCTGGATGTCCAGCCATTAAGCCCGCAGAAGCGTAAAATCCTGGATAGCTGATTCCCCACATCCCCAATTTTCCAGTATTGTAGGATAAGCTCTTAACCAACCATTCGATTGTGTCATAAGTATCGGTTGATTCATCAATGTCACCAGCCTTTTTTTCATCAATGTGAGGTCTCATTTCAGCAAAAATTCCTTCCGACATCCAACGACCACGTACATCTTGATAAACAAAAATATAACCATCTCGCATTAATTCAGCACTTGGCCCAAGGGAGTTACGGTATTTGCCATCGCCATAAGGTGCAACTGAGTAGGGGGTACGCTGCATCAAGATTGGGTATTTTTTGGTAGAATCTTTAGGCAAATAAATTGAGGTAAAGAGTTTGACGCCATCACGCATGGAAACGTAAATTTCTTTTTTAATATAGTTTTTTCGTGCATAATCTGCATCATTTGTTTGCGAAAAGCCGACAAATGAACAAAAAATAAGCACTAAGCTTACAAAGTTTTTCATGAGTTTGTTGAGATTTAATTGGAAGAAATGTTTAAAAACAAAAATAGCAGAAATCTTTTACTATTTTAAAACAACAACGCTAAAGGCTGGTATTTGGATAATATTTTTATTGAGTGAAGCTGCTGAGGTTTTGAAAATAATTTTCTTGAAAAATTGATTTTTCGTGTCTAAAGTTATATTTTTAGCTTCGCTATTAATGTTATGGATAACCAATAAATCACCTGAAGGATGAGGTCGAATAAAGGCTATAATTCCTTCTTGTTTAATGGAGCTTTCTTTCAAATTTGCTGGAGAAACTTGTCGCATTGCTACCTGACTTTTGCGAAAAGAAATGAGTTTTTTGTAATGATTATAAATAGAATTTATATCAGTTTTTTGAATCGACAAAGGTTTCACTGTCGATTCTGTTGTAAAAGTCGGTTTTATCCAAGAAGTACGGTATTTATCGGCCGATTTCACATCCCATAAAAATGGTTCTCTGATATTTTCATCAGGTTTTTGTCCGAACATACCAATTTCTTCGCCGTAATAAATGTAAGGTTCGCCAGGCAAAGTGAGTAATAAATTAGCAGCAACTTTCATTTTATCAATATTGCCTTCCAATGTATTACCGATACGATTTTGGTCGTGATTATCAATAATTGTAGCATTAATAAAATCAGGATTTGCTTGGCTAAATGTCTGATAATTAGCTAATAACGTTTTGATGAAGTCTTGTTCTTTGCCCGTTTTTATTATTTCCCATAGTTTCAAACAAGCATCAATATCAAAGTTGGCATTGAGTCCTTTAAAAAATGGTGCAACAATTTTGGCATCAGCCCAAACTTCTCCAACCAAATAAACATTGGGTTTTGCTGTGGTCATTTCTTGCTTAAATTCTTGCCAAAAAGCATGACATTTTTGAGCTTCCCATTCGGGATAAAGATGTTTTGCTGCATCAAGTCGGAAACCATCAACGCCAATGTCTTTCAACCAAAATTTACCAATATCGTAAATTTCTCTCCTAACTTTTGGATTATCAAAATTCAAATCGGGCATCCCACTCCAAAATAATCCGTAGTATTTTTCATCATCATTTTTATTGACAAAATGCCATGGTTTCAATTCCCACGAGCCACCCGATGCTTCTCTTGTGGCAACGCCCATTGAGTCAATTTTCTGCGGTGTCATCCAATTATAATACGCCCGATATGGATTGTTTTTTCCTTTCTTGGCTTCCAAAAACCAAGGATGTTGGTCGCTGGTATGATTAATCACAAAATCTTTGATAATCAGTATCTTACGTTTGTGTGCTTCTGCAATTAAATGCTTGAAATCGTCCATCGTACCGTATTCTGGGTCTATTTTCTTGTAATCAACTACATCATATTTGTGATAAGATGGCGATTGGCAAAATGGCGTTATCCAAATGGCATCAACGCCCAAATTTTTCAAATAATCAAGTTTAGAAGTAATGCCATTGATGTCACCAATACCATCGCCGTTTGAATCAGCAAAGGAGCGAATAAATATTTCGTAACAAATTTGTGGAGGCTGATTTTGTGCTATTGTTTGGAATGAAAGTAACAATAAAAAGAATATTTTTTTCATAGGTTTTAGTATTTTTATGAAACCTCTTGATAGATTTTTATATGCTCATCTACAAATTTTTCCCAAGAAAACTTTTCGGCTTGTTCGATTGCCTTTTTACTTAATTTATGTCTTAAATTTTCGTTTTGATAAAATTGTAACATTGCTTGCGAAATAGCATTTTCATCGGTTGGTTCAACCAAAATACCAGCGTCGCCAACTACTTCTGGAATTGAACTTTTTGTAGATGAAATTACTGGAGTGCCGCATTGCAATGCTTCCAGAGGTGGCAAGCCAAAACCCTCATAAAGTGATGGGTAAACAAAGCCAATGGCTGAAGAATATAAAGCTGCCAAATCTTCATCTGCCACAAAACCAGTACAAATGATTCTGTCTTTTAGCGTCGAATTTGACTTTATTTCTTCAAAAATTGCATCAAATTGCCAGCCTTTTGCTCCAACCAAAACCAAGTTTAAGTCATTGATTTTTTCTTGTTGTACTAGATGCAAAAATGCCCTGATGGTTCGTTCAATATTTTTTCTTGGTTCAAGTGTTGATACCGAAAGTAAGTATTTTTTTTCGCTCGGAATATTGTACTTTTCTAATGTTTTCTCTATAATAATTTTGTCGTTTTCAGGATGAAATATTTCTTTTGATGCTGCCAAATGAACTACCGAAATCCTATCAGCAGAAATACCCGTTGCTTCGCATAAATCATTTTTTGTTGCTTCCGAAACACATACAGGAAAAGTGTTTTCATCAATACTTTCCAAGATTTTACGCATCATCATCTTGTTCCATTCGCCAAAATACTGAGGAAATAAATGTGGAATTAAATCATGAATCGTAATGATTTTTTTTGGTTTCGTCATACCTTTTAATTCCTTAGGAATCGGCAGAAAAGGAGAATGATAAATATCGTAAGCAGAAAGCGATTTTGGGTTAAAGGAAAATTGTGGTTTTATATAACCTCGTGTGCGAACAAATGCTTCACGAATGGCTTTTTGAGGAAAAGATTTTATTGGGAAAATTGAAATAATGGCACTTTCAAATTTAGCTCGGAACTTATCTGATTTTTTATTGACTAAATCAAACTGTGATTCGGGAAAATACTTTTTTAGATAACTCATCATTTCGGGCAAATTTTCGATGTTTGCCAATGATAATTCTATTTCATCGTTTTTGTGTAAACCTTTGAAAAGTTCTTCGGCAACTCTGAAAATACCCGTGCGTGACTGTTCGTGAAAATAGCCCAATCCCAAAACGGATGTATCTAAAATGACTTTATTCATGTAAAAGTGAGCTTATTTTGGTCAAAACCAGCGTTTGAACGCCATCAGTTTCCACATTTTCATGATACAACGCTTCAACATTTGTACGGTCAAAATGCTGCCCAATGCTCGGTTTATGGTTATGAATCAAATAAACTGGGAAATTGGCTAATGGGAAAAATGGATAGCCTGTTCCTTTAAAAATAGTAATTGTTGGACAGAAAATACAGCATAAATGTTCGGGAAACGAATCAAGTGTGAGAGCAAATGCCGCATTTTTTGATAGAATGGCTATTTCCTGAATATTTATTTTGGTCGATGTATCAATGATTCTGTTTTTATAAGTATCTGTTACCAAATCTAAAATTTGGTTCGACATTTGTGTTTGACCACATAATAAAACCGAAATCTCGTTTTGCTCTAAAATAAGCTCGATTGTTTTTGCCCAAAAATTTACTGAAAGTTGCTTGTGCTCACCACCAGATTCGGGGAAAAGCATGAAAAAACGATTATTTTTTAAAGCTAATTTTTGCTGAATATTTTCTAAAGTAACATTCGCAGGAATCGGGAAATAAGGTGTTATTTCTTCAAAATTTGCCTTCACTCCAATTTCCTGTAACAGTATGAAGTACATATCAAAATGATGGAATTCGTGCGAAGGAACATCAAACTCTTTGTCTAAAAGTCCGCCCAAACCACGTCTTGAAAAGCCAAAAGCTTTTTTTACACTGATGAAAGGCAACACAAAATGTGCAACCGCATCGCTGTAACGAATATCAATGTAATAATCGTAATTTTCTTGTCGAAGAATCGGTAAAGCTTGTCTAAAAGTATGATAAAAATCTTTAATTTTCTCCCAACGTGAAATTTTACGGCGATTGGTTTGAAAATGATTAATGTAAATGGTTTTGTCGATGTACGGATTATGTTGATTTACTGGTTCGCACCATTTTGCAGAAAGTAAGTCAATTTTAGCATTTGGATACGTTTTTTTAATGAGCGGAAACATATAAGTTACCGTCAAAGCATCGCCTAAATGACCTAAAGAAGCAATCAAAATTCGAGGTGAATCAGTATTGATTGGCGTTAGGTTTCTTCTTTTATAAAAAAGTTTTGCATAAATATCCACAAAAAAATCCATGATTTTGAATGGAATTGTCTCTCGTGGTGTTCCGCAATATTTTCTCATAAAATGCTTATTATCAGTTTTTTATAAATTTTTTTAGTCGTGTTTTTTAGTATTTGTAGCCAAATTTTTCAATCTCTTTTTTCCAAAAATCAGTTTCGTAAATATCCCAAGCGTGGCAACCAAAAGGTAAGCCGCCGTTAAGTTGATAGGCTTTTTTGGGCAAATGTTCAACGCCGAATTTTAAGGCAGTTTTCCAATTAGGAATTTTGAGTTGAGGTACATAACGATTCAATTCAATTCCCCAAAACATATCTTCGTTATAAGCAGGATGAGTTTTGACTTTCTCTAAATATTCGTCAATTTTTTTCTGATTTTTAGGAATCAAACTTAGCAACTTTTGTGTTCGTCTCAGCGAAAAGCCACCATTACCAACCGAACGTTTCATAATGATTTCTTTAGGACCGAATTTACCGTAAAGTTCCTCTTTAAGGTCGAACCAAATAGCTAGTTTTTTCTTCACATTCCAGATAAATTCTTTGATTTTTGAATCGAAATCTATTTCAATCCGCCAAGGAGCTCCAATATAATCGTAGCCTTTTTCACACCAATATGTTAATTCATCCCGAAAAACAAATGCATCTAACTGATAAATGAGCATATAGTCGTATTTTAAAAACCTACCATAAAACTCCTCCGAAAGCATAAGTTTGTTGTATGAAAGTGTGCTTTTAAAATACGAATCATCAAATGATTCAAATTGTATTTGTGAATATTGTTGTTGTAAATGATTGATATTCAAAGACTTGGGTTTGATTACGATAATTGGATAATGACCCAAAACACGTATTCCTTGAGCAAGAGAAATCTTCTCTGTTTTGCTCAGTTTTTCTTGATAAATCGGAATTATTACACAAACACTCACTTTATAGTTTTTAGCTGTTGGGAATTCGTTTTTTTATAAAAATAGTTTTTATTTAGTACTGTGAATCAATAAAATCAAATTATTGTTCCACCATCAATCGAAAATAATCCACCAGTAGTATAGCCTGATGCCGCTGAAGCCAAATACAATGCCATTGGTGAAATTTCTTCTACCGTTCCCATGCGTGCGATTGGCAAATTTTTTGTAAAATGGGCTAAAGTTTTATCATTGTCCCAAAGTGCTTGGCTGAACTTAGTTTTTATCAAACCAGGGCAAATGGCATTGACTCTGATCTTGTCTTCGCCCCATTCTTTGGCCAAAACTTTTGTTAGCATATTTAACGATGCTTTACTGACGCTGTACATTCCCAAACCTGGGTCAGGTGTATGGCCAGCAATACTACTAATATTGATTACGCTACCACCTCCACGAGATTTCATAATTGGATGAACCATCTTAGCTAATTCAAAAGGGGCTTTTACATTGACTTGCATTATTTTGTCAAAAGCACTTTCCGAACACTCTAGTGAAGGCCCATAAACGGGGTTTGTTGCAGCATTATTGACCAAAATGTCAATTCCGCCATAAATTTCCACAGTTTTTTCAACCAAGTTTTTTAATTGAGCCATTTCGCCAGTGTGAGCCGCAATGCCAATACATTCGCCACCTTCAGCACATATTTCTTTTGCCAATTCGTCTAAATCGGCTTGTTTTCTACTACTAATAACAACTTTTGCTCCATAAGCTGCAAAAATACGGGCAATTGCTTCTCCAATACCTTTACTTGCACCCGTAATTACGGCTACTTTTCCTGTTAAATCGAATACGTTTTTCATAAATTATATACCTTCAAAAGGATATTTTTTTAATAATTAGAAATAGGAGTAAGGTTATTGCAAAATCAACCCACCGTCCAAAATTACACTTTGACCAGTGATAAAAGATGCTTCATCTGCCGCCAAATATAAGATTGCACTCGCAATTTCTTCGGGTTTTCCAAAACGTTTCATTGGTGTTGCGTGTTGAAGAGCTTCCATGTAGGCATCGTCAGTATCAGCTCCTTCAAGCATTGGCGTTTGAGTAAAACCTGGACAAACCGCATTGATGCGAATGCCATATTTTGCGTACTCAATACCAGCAGTTTTGGTCATGCCAACAACCGCATGTTTACTAGCCGAATAAGCAATATGACCAACCATTCCTAAATGACCTGCAACAGATGCAATATTAACGATATTTCCGCTGCGTTGGGTGATGAAATGTTTCAAGGCCACTTTCATGCAGTTCCATAATCCTTTAACATTAACATTGATTACTTTATCAAAGTCTTCTTCTGGATATTTGTCGGTTCGTATGCGTGGCCCAAGAATTCCCGCAGAATTCACCAAAATATCAAATCGCCCTAAACGAGTAATTGTTTGTTCAATCATTCGTTCAACATCGTCGAGGTCGGTAACATTTACTCGTATAAAAGTTGCTTCTCCGCCAGTTTTCTCAATTTCCTCAACGAGGTCGTCGCCCATTTTTTCAGATAAGTCGGCAATCATCACTTTTGCACCTTCTTTGGCAAACATAATTGCGGCCGCTTTGCCGATACCAGAGTTTCCACCAGTAATTATTACTACTTTGTCTTTAAATCTCATAGGTTGAATATTATTTGGTTTTTAGAATTTTATAGATGAAGAATAGAGGATAAATCATTAAAAAAAGGTTAGGAAGCCACCATGTTATGTCGAAATCTTTCCGAATAATCCAAAAAGAAATAGCTTGTAACCCTGAGCAAAATGTTAGTACTAAAGAAATTAAAGCTATTTTCTCCCACGAACTATTTTGTTTTTTCCATAAATATAAACTTAAAATACCTGTAATTGAAACAAAAATATCAAGCCAAAAAAAACTCCAATTCCATGCTACTAAAAGCTGATTGGTGTAATCTTGATAAAGATATTCGTCAGGGATTAACCCTAGTAAGGTAATTAACCAATAAATTATGAAACCAATATCTGTAATTAAGAAAAAATACTTTAGCGTTTTCATTATTTCTTCTCACAAAAATATACGATTTCTTCACTTGGTAATGAATATCGTTTTACTAATTCTTTTGGCATTTTCATTACAAAATCATCTTCCGTAACTTTAAAACCAGCTTTTTCTAACTCACGCCCATAATCTCTGCCGAAAAGACGAAGGTGGTCATTTTGCCAAAAAATTCTTTCACGTTCACGTGGGTCAGTGATGCTTGGGTCTTCAAAAGTATGTGCTTTTGTCCAATCTTGCGGCGATTGAATAATTGCCCAACCGTTTGGTTTCAAAACTCGGTAAAGTTCTGACATCGCTCGGTGATAATCGTCAACGTGTTCCATTACGTGGTTACAAATGGCAACGTCAAACGTATTGGCTTCAAATGGAATATCATGAATATCCATTTTTACTTTTGCCAACGGCGATTCGATATCGGCAGTTATATATTCTAGATTTTTCATTCCCTCAAAACGGTCAATGAAACAATATTCTGGTGCAACATGCAAGACTTTTAGATTTGTTGCTGTAAAAAAATTGGTTCTTTCCTTTAAATACAGAGCCATTAATCGGTGGCGTTCGAGAGCTAAACAATTAGGACAAAGTGCATTCGGGCGAGAAATCAAACGCCCATAAGGCATAAATTTAGTCAATTTTGCATCACAAACTGGACATTCAACATTGTTTCCTTTCAAGAAAAAAGTATAGATTTTTAGCGGTATATGGCTAAAGAGTTGCAAATATTTTCTAGGAATAAATCGGAGTAAAAAACTAATAATTTTGCCCATTTTGGTAAGTGCTGAGTTACGAGTGTTGAGTTATGAGTGTTGTACGATGCCCATAATTCTTTACTGATAATTGATAATTGTTGAAACTTTGCTCCAAAATTAGTTATTTTTGTTGTTAGATTTAACACCAATAACAATAAAGATTCAAGAACATGGAAGTTAAAAAACAAAAACCACCTGGAAAAAAGATGTTAAAAAGAATGAGTCTTTACACAAAATGGTTACTTTCTGCTGTTGGAGGCTTGGCTTTAATAGGTTTTGGGCTAAGCGTTTTTAGTGAAGCTGCCAACTTGAAACACACTAATGCTCCATTTTTAAGATGGTTTCTGCTCGGAAGCTATAGCCTAATTATGATTAATGGCGGATTGTGTGTATTCGGTCAAGCAATTATTTTCAAAGTAAGAATGGAACACAAAAAACTTATCAAGAAAGCTTTGAAAGAACGTGACAAAAAAAGAACACGAAAATTGACAATAACCAAACTTGATAGCACTAAATCAGAAGAAAACTGACCAAATTAAATGTTTTTTTATCAGTAATTTTGGTCAGTTTTCTTTAGTGATTTTACTAAGTATTTTTTACTATCGTATATTTAAAGCATATGATATTGTAAAAGATTGATTATCAAGATCTTTCAATGTAAATTTTTCTGCGTGTACACTTGCAAAAAAATGCAATATTTTTAATATGTTTGCATAAACTTGCAACTCGATAAAATAATTTAAATGACGACTGCTATTAATGATGAATCCAGGAAAGATGGTGTTCATAAACCAAGAAAAATATTAATCTGTATTGATTTAGGTAAATATTCGGAAAATATATTGGCCTATTCTTTTTTGGTAACTCAAGCAATTTACTGTGAATATGACGTTTTATATTGTTTAGGAAAAAATGAATCTGAAGAAAGTATTGCTGGTAGGGTGGAAGATTTGCATGAAATAATCAAAAATAAATATGCTAATTTATCCAATGAACAAATAAAATTTATTTTTTCTAAAGAGTTGCCAATTGATGCAATTCGCCAATTGAATCAAGATAATGCGTATAATTGTATAATGGTTGGAGCTTCAAATCAGGAAAAATCTTGGCAATTAGGAAGCACTTCTCAAGAAATTTTACTCAATATTTCGTCTAGCATACTGATGGTTCCTCCAACCGTAGAATTGGTAATGCCAAGTAATGTAAGTATTTTGATTGAAAGCCAAGAACAATCTGAAACTGAGAAACTTACCGCTTTTTATAGATATGCTTCTAATTTGAATATTTTTATCAATTTTATTTTGTTTGCAGCCAACCCCGATGAGTTGATTTCTAACAAAAAAACTATTGAACAATTTCAATCCTTTTTTGACTCTAATTTTACTTTTTCTTACATCGTACAAGCTCCCAAAACCTTTTTTAATTTCTTTCAATTCCTAATCGAAACCTATTGCAATGCGGCTGTGGTAATTTGGAACGAACAATCTAGCTTTTATCAAGCATTTTTAGAAGAAAAACCATTGCAATTTCCTTGCAATCCCAATATTCCAATCTTTTTTTCTAAACTAAGTGAGCCAATTGAAAATGCCGATAAATCATTAATACCATTATTATAACAAAAAAGAGACACTTTATCGGTGTCTCTTTTTTGTTACTTATTTGCAGAAATTATTTAGCAAATTCAGCTTTTAATTCTTCGATATCAACTCGCTTAACATCTAATTTTCTTGACAAACGCTTGATTGTCGCAATTCTATTTTTAGCTATTGCTTGGTTTCTTTTCGCTTTACGCTTTAACTGTGTTACTGCCATTGTTTTATGTATTTTAAACCCCAAAACCCATTAACCAATGGAGGATTAGAGCATAGTAAAAAATTTTTTGGAATAATGAAACCCTGTTTTTTGAGGGCTTGGGGCAAAATTAGGGTGCAAACTTACGAAAATCAATTAACATTTAATAATTAACAATGACTTTTTTACGCTAATTTTGTAGCAAATCTAATAGTAATACTTAAAAGCAACGTTTTTTGAGTGAAGATGACCAAAAAACAGAATAAAATACGATGAGTAAACCAAGTTTAGCAAGAGGAACACGAGATTTTGGTCCGTCAGTGATGGTCAAACGCAATTATATTTTTGATACAATCAAACGTACTTTCCAAAAATTCGGCTTTCAGCCAATCGAAACACCAACAATTGAAAACCTTTCGGTTTTGATGGGGAAATATGGTGATGAAGGAGACCAACTTCTTTTTAAAATCTTAAATTCGGGTGATTTCTCTAAAGATTTAACTCAAAAAGACCTCGATGAAGGAGCAAAAAAGCTGACACACAAAATTTCCGAAAAAGGCCTTCGCTATGACTTAACTGTTCCTTTTGCACGTTTTGTGGTAATGAATCGCAATGACTTGGTGATGCCATTCAAGCGTTATCAAATTCAACCAGTTTGGCGTGCCGACCGTCCGCAAAAAGGGCGTTATCGTGAATTTTATCAATGCGATGCCGATGTAGTAGGTACAGACTCTTTGATTTGTGAGGCCGAAATTGTGTTGATGTTACAAGAAATTTTACAAAATTTAGGCATTCAAAATTTTACGATTAAAATAAATAATAGAAAGATTTTATCAGGAATTGCCGAAGTAATCGGTGTGAAAGGTAGCGAAGTACCACTTACAGTTGCTATCGATAAATTAGATAAAATTGGGAAAGATAAAGTTGAAGATGAATTGCGTGAACGTGGTTTTTCGGAAGAATCAATTGAAAAATTACAGCCAATTTTTGAAATACAAGGAGCTGATAATCAGGTATTTGAGAAATTAAAAGCATGGTTGAAAGAATCAGAAACAGGTTTGAAAGGAATTGAAGAATTAGAGAAAGTTTGGTCTTTAGTAGAAAGTTTTGGATTAGATAATTCCAAGATACAACTTGATATTACACTCGCTCGTGGTCTTAGCTATTACACAGGAGCAATTTTTGAAGTAAAAGCCAATGGTGTTCAAATTGGCAGTATTTCGGGTGGTGGACGCTACGATAATTTGACAGGAACTTTCGGAATGCCAGGTCTTTCAGGAGTTGGTATTTCATTAGGAGTTGACCGAATTTTTGATGTGATGGATGAACTAGGTTTATTTGTTGATAATCAATCTGTTACAACCAAAGTTTTACTTACAAATTTTGATGAAGAAGCTGAAAAATATTCTTTGCCGATTCTAAAAAAATTGCGTGATGCAGGCATCAATGCCGAAATTTACCCTGAGTCGGGCAAAATAAAAAAACAGTTTGATTATGCCAATCGCAAGAATATTCCATTCGTAGTCGTTGTTGGTTCGGAAGAAATTCAAACGGGTAAACTTACTTTCAAGGATATGGCTTTAGGCGAACAAGAAAAATTAAATTTGGAACAAATTATTGAAAAGCTAAAATAAAAATTCATGTTAAAAAATCGAAAATTTATCGCCTACGCATTGGTCATTACGACTACTGTTGCCGCAACGTTATCATTCTATTTTTGGCAAGTTGCCAACAGTGCTAATTTGAATGTTGAAGGCAAAAAAGACTTTGTTTTGTACATTCCAACGGGTGGAACTTATAAAAATGTGGTTGATTCTTTGCATAAATACAAAGTTATTAATGATGAAATTTCTTTCCAATTTTTATCAAAATGGATGAATTACCCCGAAAAAGTGAGAGCAGGTCGTTACTTAATCAAACCAAATTCGGGTAATCGTGAAGTGATTTCTCGGTTGCGTCGTGGCGAACAAGATGAAGTGCGTTTGACATTTAATAATGTTCGTTTAAAATCAGACTTGATTAAGAAAATGGGAGGAAGGTTTGAATTTAAAACCGAAGAGCTCGTTGAACTTTTGCGTAATGCAGAAGCTTGCCAAAAATATGGTTTCGATACTACAACAATTATGTGCATGTTTTTGCCAAATACATATTTTATCAGATGGACAACCACTCCTGAAAAATTTATGGCAAGAATGAATGACGAATATAAAAAATATTGGACTGCCGAACGTTTACAACAAGCACAAGCTATTAGCATGACGCCTGTTCAGGTGGCAGTTTTGGCTTCAATTGTGCAGTCTGAAACGAATAAAGTTGACGAAATGCCACGCATAGCAGGTGCTTATATCAATCGTTTGGCTGTAAATATGCCACTTGGAGCAGACCCAACCGTGAAATTTGCAGTTGGTGATTTTAGCCTTCGACGCATACTTTATAAGCATTTAAGTGTAAATTCACCGTATAATACTTATAAAAATACGGGACTTCCACCTGGCCCAATTGCCTTACCTGAGCCAAATGCCTTGAATGCAGTTTTGAATTATGAACACCACAAATATTTGTATTTCTGTGCAAAAGAAGATTTTTCGGGTTACCATAATTTTGCTGAAACATTCCAAGAACATACCAATAATGCCCGTATTTTTCAGGAGGCTTTAGATAAAGCTAACATAAAATAATACATGCTAAAAGACAACAAAAAAGCGGAGTAAACGAAAGATTACTTCGCTTTTTTGTTAATTTGCACCAACAAACTATAAAAACCTAACGTATGAAATTTGCCTTTAAATACCTCTCTTTGTGTTGTTTTTCGTTGATGTCTTTTGCTGGTTTTTCTCAAAAACAATCGGCCGACCTTATCGTTTATAATGCCGTGGTTTATACAGTTGATAACCAATTTGCTACGACAGAAGCTTTTGCAGTGAAAAATGGGAAGTTCTTGCAAACAGGCTCAACAAAAGATATTCTGACAAAATTTAGTGCCAAACAACAAGTTGATGCGAAAGGAAAAGCTGTTTTTCCTGGATTTTATGACCCACACAGCCACTTTATGGGGCTTGGACAAATGTTAAGTCAATGTGATTTAGTTGAAACGGAATCTTACGAAGAAATTGTTGAGCGTTTAAAGAAGTTTGCAATTGAACATCCTGATAATCAGTGGATTATCGGGCGTGGATGGGACCAAAATGATTGGAAAAACAAAGAATTTCCGACCAAAGATTTATTAGATAAAGCGTTTCCGAATAAGCCTGTTTTGCTCATGCGTATTGATGGACATGCTATTTTGGTTAATTCTAAAGCAATTAATTTAGCTAAAATATCGCCTTCCAGTAAAGTTGATGGTGGTTTAGTTGAAGTGAAAAATGGTGCATTGACAGGCATTTTGGTAGATAATGCAATGGGTTTAGTAAGAAGAGTATTGCCAAGACCAACTGAAGCTGATAATCGCAAAATGCTTTTGGCGGCTCAAAAGGAGTGTTTTAAATTAGGTCTAACCACGGTTTCCGATGCAGGTCTTAACCAAGATGACATTGATTTGATCGACAAAATGAACAAAGAAGGCTCAATGAAAATTCGTAATTATGTGATGGTTTCGTTGGGAATCCGAAATTTAGATTATTTCATCAAAAAAGGAATTTATAAAACTGACCGCTTGAATGTACGTTCATTTAAATTATATGCAGATGGAGCTTTAGGTTCACGTGGGGCGTGTTTGCTGAAACCATATAGCGATGAAACTACCAAAACTGGATTTCTGTTGCTCAGTGCGGCCGAATTAGAGCGAAGTTTAACACAAATTTATAATTCAGGTTTTCAAGCAAATACGCATTGTATAGGAGATTCGGCCAATCGTTTAATTTTAGATATTTATGGTAAATTATTACAAACCAAAAATGACCGTCGTTGGAGAATCGAACATGCACAAGTAGTTGATATACAAGATGTTCCGAAGTTTGGCAAATATTCAATTATCCCTTCAATTCAAGCTACACATGCTACATCGGATATGTATTGGGCGGATGAAAGATTGGGTGATGTGCGAGTAAAAACGGCTTATGCGTTCCAAGATTTATTGAAGCAAAATGGCTTGATTGCCAACGGCAGTGATTTTCCAGTAGAATTTGTCAATCCGTTATACGGTTTTCATTCGGCGGTTGCTCGTCAAGACGCCAAGAATTTTCCTGAAGGAGGTTTTCAAATGGAAAATGCCTTGACTCGTGAACAAGCCATGCGTGCCATGACAATTTGGAGTGCCTACGCCAATTTCGAGGAAAAAGAACGAGGCAGCATTGAAGTTGGTAAAATGGCTGATTTCGTAATTTTAGAAGAAGATTTAATGAAGATTCCGAATGAAAAACTCAGAAATGTGAAGGTTTTGAATACTTTTGTTGGTGGTGAGAAGGTGTTTTAATAAATAAAGGTTCACATTGCTATCTTTTAAAATCATTCTCTTGGTTAAGATGTTTCACAGGATTCTTTACAAAGGATAAAAGTACAAATGTTAACTTTTTGTTTAGTGAAAACAATTATTTAGTAAAAGTTTAAGCCGTCCATAAAATTATGATAAACATCCTTTTCGTGTGCCTCGGTAATATTTGTCGTTCGCCAATTGCTGAAGGCACTTTCAGAGAATTAATAAAAAAACGGGGTTTGCAAGACAAAATTTCTTGTGATTCGGCTGGAACGGCTGGCTATCATATTGGTCAATTGCCCGACCAACGTACCATCAAAAATGCCGAAAAACATGGTATCAAATTGACGCATCGAGGACGGAAACTTTCGACAACCGATTTGGATGCTTACGACCATATTGTGGTTATGGACGAAGCGAATTTCAAAGATGTCAATGAATTTTATTACAAAACTAAACATAAAACGCCATCTGCCGATAAACTTTTCTTGCTCCGTGACCATGACCCAGAAACACGAGGAATAAAAGAAGTACCAGACCCTTATTATGAATCTGAACCTTTTTTTGAAGAGGTATTTCAAATTGTGTGGCGAAGCAATGCTACACTTTTAGATTATTTAATCGAAAAACACCAATTATAGAAACCGATGTGAGTGATGAATCTCAACAATGAAATACTGAGAGAATATTCTAGGACAAACGTAGAAAACATAACAAATTATATTGGAGCTGACAAAGAGCGTTTTGCTGAATTAATGCAAATATTTCTCGATGGTGGTTATGTAAAAACGCAACGTTCATCTTGGATTGTAAGCGAATGTGCTAAAAAAAATCCAAGTTTAATTACGCCGTATTTTAAAAATTTTATTGATAAACTCCACGAACCAAATATCCATGATTCTTCCAGACGCAATATTGTTAGAATTTGGCAATTTGTTGAAATTCCTGAACAATTTATTGGCGAAATTTATGATATTTGTTTTCGCTATTTAGCTAGTAATGAGGCAATTGCAGTGATAGCTTTCTCAATAACTGTGTGTTATAATATTTCCAAAAAGATTCCAGAATTAAAACCTGAGCTACGTTTAATGATAGAAGATTTATTGCTAAAACACCAAAGTGGTTCGCCTGCAATCAAAAGTAGAGCAAAGAAAGTTTTAGCTGATTTGAAGAAAAAATGAGTAAATTTGAAAATTATTTAACCAAAGGAATTAACAAAATATTTGTATGCTTCAATAAAGCCTCTTCATACAAATTATTTCAATAAAATTCCCTTCAAGGGGCGAGGGGTCAAACTTATGAGCAAAAAAGTAATCTTAATCATCCTTGATGGATGGGGAATTCCGAAAAAAGGTGAAGAATGGCGTTCGGCAATCGAAGCAGCCAATGTTCCATATTTTAGAAAATTGATGAATGAATACCCAAATAGCACGCTTGAGGCTTGCGGACGTGCGGTAGGTTTACCAAACGGTCAAATGGGTAACTCGGAAGTTGGTCACATGAATTTGGGAGCAGGGCGAGTGGTTTATCAAGAATTAGAAAAAATCAACATTGCCGTTGAAGAAGGTAAATTGGCGAAAGAACCAGTACTTGTTGAAGCTTTTGAATATGCAAAAACCAATAATAAAAAAGTTCATTTTATTGGCTTAGTGTCTGATGGTGGCGTTCACTCGCACATTGACCACGTAAAAGGTCTTTGCACAGCTGCCGCTGATTATGGTTTGAAAGATGTTTTCGTTCATGCATTTACTGATGGCCGTGACTGTGACCCAAAAAGTGGCAAAGGCTTTTTAGCGGATTTACAAGAAACGTTAGATAATACAGGGGGCAAGATTGCTTCGGTAACTGGTCGATATTATGCAATGGATCGTGACAAGCGTTGGGAACGTGTAAAAATGACTTACGATGCTATGGTCAATGGCATTGCAGCAGTTGACGAGAATGTTGAAGGTTTAGAAGTAAAAATTCAGATTGAAGAGCTGCCAGAAGTGATTCAAGATTTTTATGATGAAGGTATTACTGATGAATTCTTGAAGCCAATCGTAATCGTTGAAGACGAAAAACCAGTGGCAGTTATTGAAGAAGGAGATGTAGTGATGTGCTTCAATTTCCGTACTGACCGTGGACGTGAAATTACGGAGGTGCTTACGCAAAAAGATTTTCCAGATTTTGGCATGAAAGCCTTAAATCTGTATTATATAACAATGACAAATTATGATGAAACTTACAAAAATGTCAAGGTTATTTATGAAAAAGATAATCTGAATAATACTTTAGGCGAAGTTTTAGAGCGTGCAGGAAAGAAACAGATTCGTATCGCTGAAACCGAAAAATATCCTCATGTAACATTCTTCTTTTCGGGAGGCCATGAGCAGCCATTTGCTGGTGAAAGCCGCTTGATGTGTCCTTCCCCAAAAGATGTGGCTACTTACGATTTAAAACCACAAATGGCCGCATTTGATATTGATAATGCCATTATTCCAGAATTGAAAAAAGGGGAAGTTGATTTCGTTTGTCTAAATTTTGCAAACCCTGATATGGTCGGTCATACAGGCGTTTTCTCGGCAGTAGTTTCAGCGGTTGAAGCTGTAGATAAATGTTTAGAACAAGTAGTAGAAACAGCGTTAGTAAACGGTTATACATCAATTGTAATTGCCGACCACGGTAATGCCGATTACATGATAAACGATGATAAATCGCCAAATACGCAGCATTCACTTAATCTTGTGCCTTGTATTGTGGTTGACAAAGACAAACGTTTTGAAGTAAAAAGTGGAAAATTAGGAGATATTGCTCCAACAATTTTAACTTTGATGGGTGTAGAAATTCCAAAAGAAATGACAGGAGATGTTCTCATCTAATAACGAAGATAATATAAAAAAATCCCCCAAGAGTTTGCTCAAGGGGGATTTTTTTGTATGTTTCAATGAACTGAATTCGGTCATTCAAAATTGCATCTTATGCGTAAACCGTTTCTGCAATTTTGTTAAATTCTTCAACGTTGATTGATTTCGTTTCTACTTTAACATTTGATTTCAAAAACTCACGTACTTTCTTGCCAAAAGCACGGTCAGTATAACGACGAACGGCATTATCTTTGTTTTCTTTCAAAGTTTTACGAGCCATTTGGTCAATCATATCGTCCAAACCTTCGTAAGCATATCCTCCAAAATAATTACGCATTTCTGCTTTTACCTCTTCAACGATGTCATTATATTCTAGTTTAACATCGTTATTTGAAGCAACTTCATTACGAATTAAATCCATGCGAAGGCCTTTTGCAAAAGCGTCGAAATCTTTCTCAATATCTTCAGCCGTAAATTTGCCTTCATTGATGTTGAATAACCATGTTTTCAAAAAATCATTCGGCAATTCAATAGAAATATTGTCTAAAAGAGCTTTTTCTACTTCAAAATCCAATAAAAAAGCACTTTCACGAGCATAATTTTCAGCAATGATTTTTGAAATTTCAGCTCTAAATTCTTCTTCATTGCTAACTTTTCCTTGTCCAAGAGCTTTATCGAATAATTCTTGGTCTAATTCAGAAGCTGCAACACGAGTTATTTTCTCAACAGTTAATTCAAATTCTCCGCTCAATGCAGCCGCTTCTTCTTCGGTTTTACCAGTAGCAAAACCTAGGTCTTTTGTATTTGAAAAAATTGATTGAATATCAAATTTTACGCTACTACCTTTTTCTAAACCTTTGAAAATATGGAAAGAATCCTCAATCACACGGTCAGTTGGAACAGTGGCATCTTTAACCTCAAATTCAGTTGATTCTTGTTTCAATGTTCCAAAAATCAAGTCGCCTTTTTCAACTTCTTCAACTTCTGCATCTTTACCAAAACGTTTACGAACATCTTCAATGGCTTCATTGATTTTCTCTTCAGAAGGCTCGATGTTATAAGTTGTGATGGCAGGAATGCTCGATAAATCTACCGTAAAATCAGAAGCTGTACCTAATTGGTATTCAAAAGTAAATTCTTTTTGAGTATCCCAATCAATATTTTGAGCCGCTTCATTGTCTGGTAATGGGTCTCCAACAACGCGTAATTTATTGTTAGCGATATAATCATTTACAGACTTAGACACCATATTGATCACTTCATCAACTAAGATACTTTTGCCGTGTAATTTCTGAATATATTCTTTCGGAACCATTCCTGGACGAAATCCTTTTATTTGAGCGGTTTTGCTGTATTGTTTGATTTTTTTATCAACTTCTGGCTTGTAGTCCGCCTCTGTGAGTGTTACTTTAAGTCTGCCTTCGGTAGAAGAAATTCTATCTAATGTAGTTTCCATTTAGGATAATTTGATTTTAAAGCTTTTAGCAGTTAGCTGTGAGCTTTTAGCTTAAAAAAAACGAGAATTTTACTTGATTTTACTAATAAAATATACCTACAAAGAAATTTATTGTGTGTAGGTAAAATGCTAATAGCACTATTATAATTTAAAAAACCCCCTGACCAAGCAAGGTTCAGAGGGTTAAGTCGTACGGGCGAAGGGACTCGAACCCCCACACCTTGCGGCACCAGATCCTAAGTCTGGCACGTCTACCAATTTCGCCACGCCCGCATTTTCCTTCAGACAATTACCAACGAAGAAAATTGCTGATAAGTGTTATTCGGGCTGCAAAGGTAATGAGTTTTTTTTATCGTGTCAACCTAAAAATCAAAAATATTTTTAAAACTTTACTTTTTGGGTTTGAATGTACGCTTTTTATAATTTTGGATAGAATACTTTCGATTTAATTTATACTATTCATTGAAAATAATTTGTTCCTTTAGGTCTTAATATTAACTTAGTGTTACTAAAATACAACAAAACGAAATTAGAAAGGAGGGAGATTGTGATAGAACAAGAAGCAAGTAATTCGGGGGAAATGAGTCAGCAGCTACCAATGATTGATTTAGATAAAGAAAGAGACGAAATCTTAGCGAAGTATCGCCGATTATTACGTGCAGCAAAACCTGTGCTGAAAGACGAAGACGCCAAGCAAATCAAGAAAGCGTTTACGATTTCGATGGAAGCTCATAAAGATATGCGGCGGAAGTCGGGTGAACCTTATATTTTTCATCCGCTCGAAGTGGCTCAGATTTGTGTGGAAGAAATAGGCTTAGGAGCAACATCAATTATTTGTGCTTTGTTGCATGATGTGGTAGAAGATACCGACATGACACTCAAAGATATTGAGCGAGAATTTGGTCCAAAAGTAGCACGAATTATTGATGGGTTGACCAAAATCGGAGGGAATTTTGAACAAGGAACTTCTGCTCAAGCCGAAAACTTCCGTAAAATGTTATTGACACTTTCGGAAGATGTAAGGGTGATTTTAATAAAACTCGCCGACCGCACCCACAATATGCGTACTTTGGGTAGCATGGCTAGAAATTCACAGCTCAAAATTGCCCATGAAACCATATTTATCTATGCTCCACTTGCCCATCGTTTGGGTTTGTATAAAATAAAATCTGAACTCGAAGATTTATATCTGAAATATGCCGAGCCAGAAATTTATAAAGATATTGCCAATAAACTCAAAACTACCAAAGCTACGCGTGACCGCTTCATTGATAATTTTATAAAGCCTCTCCAAAAGAAACTTAATGACGCGGGAATCAACTTTGTTATTAAAGGTCGCCCAAAACATATTTATTCGATTTGGAACAAAGTTAAAACACAACATACCGCTTTTGAAGATATTTTTGATTTGTTTGCCATCAGAATAATCTTGCAAGATGTACCAGCCGAAAAAGAAAAATCTGCTTGTTGGCAGGCGTATTCAATCGTAACCGACGAATATAAACCTAATCCTGACCGCCTGAAAGATTGGATTTCGATTCCAAAAGCTAATGGTTATGAGTCGTTGCACACCACTGTTATGAGCCAGACTGGCCAGTGGGTGGAAGTACAGATTCGGACTGAACGAATGGATGAAATATCGGAGCGGGGTTATGCCGCACATTTCAAATATAAAGGAAATGACACTTCGATGGATGCTCCGCTCGACCGTTGGATAAATCAAGTGCGTGAAACGCTCGAATCTGGCGATAAGTCTGCAATTGAGTTTTTGGAAGATTTTAGAGGGAATTTTTATAACGAAGAAGTCTTTGTTTTTACGCCCAAAGGCGATTTGAAAGTATTGCGTAAAGGAGCAACGGTGCTCGATTTTGCTTTTGAAATTCATACCGATATTGGTAAAAAATGTACAGCAGGAAAAGTCAATAATCAACTGGTTCCGATTAGCTATGTCATGCAAAATGGTGACCAAATTGAAATTTTGACCACCAAAAATCAAAAACCATCAGAAGATTGGTTACGATTTGTAACTACTACAAAAGCAAAGGCTCGTATAAAAGACTTGCTAAAAGAGGAAAATAAAGTTTATTTTAGTGATGGAAAAGAAGTTATTACCAAGAAATTAAAGACTTTAGGCATTGATAATACGCTTGAAACCCTCAATCAGTTGAGAGCATATTTCAATAAAAAAGATTACAATGACCTTTATTATAGTTTCGGAAAAGGGTACATTCATGTTGATGAAATCAAAAAATTCAAGTCTGACCGTGATGCCCGTATTAATAAGCAAGCCAAGATTGAAATTGATAATAAAGCATTTATTGACGCCAAAAGTTTTGAGAAAGAAATTAAAAAAGTAAAAGGTGTCGATACACTTTTTATTGGAGATGATTTGCAAGAAATTGATTTTACACTTTCTCGTTGTTGTAGCCCTATTCCAGGTGATGATGTTTTTGGCTTTTTGACTGTTAATGAAGGTATCAAAATTCACCGAAACTCTTGTCCAAACGCACAGCAATTACTCTCTCAATATGGCAATCGAGTCATTAAGGCTCGTTGGTCTTCTCAGGTTGCAAAGGCTTTTGTGGCAAGTATTCATCTTGATGGGCTTGACCGAATGGGAATGATTCAAGATATTTCAAAGGTTATTTCGAGTGAATTACACATAAATATGCGTTCTTTGGCAGTTGATACGAATGATGGTATATTTACAGGCGATATTAAACTTTATGTGCAAGATACCCGCCATTTGGAGACCTTAATGTTACAATTAGGCGAAATTGAGGGCATGAACCAAGTAACTCGTGTTGATGCAGAAAGATAAATAATAATTAAATTAGTGTATAACCTAATAAAATGTAAATACAGATGAAGAGATTTTTCTTGATAGTTAGTGTCGCTCTTTTTAGCTTTTTTAATGCTTTTACCCAAAATACCGACTCACTACGAGCAAAAAGAATATTTCTTTCAACGTATGTTTACAGCGATTCAGCAAGGTTATCAAAATCGAATATAATTAATCTCTTAAAAGAAAACCCAAAAGCAAAAGTAAAGTATAAATGGGCAAATATTTTAAAACCAATTGGGCCAGTTGTGGCTTTAGGCGGAATTAGTTTAGCATTTATTGCACTCAAAGGAGTTGATGCTTCTGCTGAAATTGATGGAAAAATGGTTGATTACAAAATAAGAAGTTTAACAAAGTTGTTGGCTGGTTTAGGGCTTTTAGCAGGCGGCGTTTGTATGATAGAATCGTCTAATGAACTGGTTCAGCATTCGGTTGATATTTATAATTCAACCAAAAAAAATCGGAATACTTTCAACAATATTGATAAAATAAAATTTGGAATCACGGAAAGTAACGCAGTTGGTTTTTCGATTTCATTAAAATAAAAAATACCTTATATAAATAGCGATATTTACTCAAAAGCACAGATGAAAATCAGTGCTTTTGGTATTTATTGAAGAATATATTAGAATAAATCTAGCTAATTGTTTCAATAATTTTATAAATGATGGTAGTTCTACATTTTATTAGTAATTTTATCCTAAAATTACAGTCAAACTCATTGCGATAAAATGGTTTCTACTCCTTCAAATTTTGAATCGGCAAAAAGTATTTTTACGGCTTATTTAGAGACAAAACAACTCCGAAAAACACCCGAAAGATATGCTATTTTGGACGAGATTTATTCAAGAAATGACCATTTCGAGGTCGAAGATTTGTATATTTCTATGAAAAACAAGAAATATCAAGTGAGTAGAGCAACAGTTTATAATACGCTTGATTTGTTGGTTGAGTGTGATTTGGTAAAGAAACATCAGTTTGGCAAAAACTTGGCTCAATACGAAAAAGCTTATGGTTCTAAGCAACACGACCACTTAATTTGTGTTGATTGCCATAAAGTGATGGAGTTTTGTGACCCACGAATACAAAATATTCAGACGATGGTAGGAGATATGCTGAAATTTAAAGTAATGCACCATTCGCTGATTTTTTATGGAAATTGTGAACGTGAAAATTGTGAAAATAAAGTAGCTTCTTGATTAAATATTTTGAAGATTTAACGATATAAATAGAGTTTTTACCATGAGTTTTATGTCTATCGACAGTTGTCAGCAGACATTGACTAAACAATAATAATTAGATGATTGACATTCTTTTAGGCTTACAATGGGGCGATGAAGGCAAAGGCAAAATTGTTGATGTGCTTGCTCCTGATTATCAAGTAGTTGCACGTTTTCAAGGAGGGCCAAATGCTGGTCATACACTTGAGTTTAATGGCAATAAGCACGTTCTGCATCAAATTCCATCAGGTATTTTTCGCTCAGATTGCTTAAATATTATCGGAAATGGTGTAGTTCTTGACCCAATTATTTTTAGAAAGGAGATTGATGCTTTAGGTAAATATAACCTTGATTTAAAGAAAAACTTGGTTATTTCTAAGAAAACAGCAATCATTATCCCAACACATCGTTTGCTTGATGCAGCTTATGAAAAAGCCAAAGGTGATGCCAAAATAGGCTCGACTTTGAAAGGAATTGGGCCAGCTTATTCAGACAAAGTTTCTCGTCAGGGATTGCGTTTAGGAGATATTCTTTCGCCAAATTTCAAGCAAAAATATGAAGCTTTAGTAGCAAAACATACACAAATATTAGACTTTTATAGTTTTGAGTACGATTTGACTGACGCTGAAAAAGAATTTTTCTCTGCTGTTGAATTCATCAAAGAATTTGATTTAAGAGACACCGAATATATTGTAAACGATTCTCTAAAAAGTGGCCAAAGAGTATTGGCAGAAGGAGCTCAAGGGTCATTGTTAGACATTGATTTTGGTTCGTATCCGTTTGTAACAAGCTCAAACACCACGGCTGCGGGTGTTTGTTCAGGCTTAGGTGTTGCTCCAAATACAGTTGGAGAAGTTTTTGGTATTTTCAAAGCTTACTGCACACGTGTTGGAAGCGGACCATTCCCAACTGAATTGAATGATGATTTAGGTGAAAAAATCCGTCAAGAAGGACGTGAGTTTGGAGCAACTACTGGACGTCCACGCAGAACAGGTTGGTTAGATTTACCTGCATTAAAATACAGCATCATGCTCAACGGTGTAACGCAGTTGATAATGATGAAAGTTGATGTGTTGAACTTCTTGGATGAAGTCAAAATTTGTACGCATTATCGTTTACCAGATGGAACTGTTACAGAACAAATGCCTTTTGATTTGACAGATACCGACGTAGAACCAATCTACAAATCGTTTAAAGGATGGAAATGCTCGCTTGAAGGAATGCGTTCTTTCGACCAAATACCTGCTGAATTAGCAGATTATGTTAATTATTTAGAAGAAGTTCTTGAAGTACCAATTAGTTTTATCTCAACTGGGCCAGACCGTGAAGCTGTTATTTTACGTGAAGCGGTAGAAGCTTAATAACTAAAACCTCACAGGCTTTTAAACCTGTGAGGTTTTCTAGAACTTCCAAAAATTAACTACATTAGCGAATGACTCCCCATCTTGCCAGCTATCTTTTCAACAAAGAAACACTTTATCGAAAGGCTTTCATCGAAATAAAATCGATGGAGGAACTGGAAACAGTTGTTGAAAAAACAGTTGTTAAGCAAGTAACGGCACCCATTTCAACGCCAAATATAGAAGTTAAAAAACCTTTGCTACCGTCTTATGTTTTTAAACATCAAGTAGCTATTTTAACGGATTCAATTTCTGACAATGAAAAACTACTTTTATCGAAAATTCTTGGAGCGATAGGTTTATCAATCGAGCAAGTTGATTTGATCGAATTAAATAAAGTGCAATCAATTGATTATCAGTCATTTATTTCTCAGAATACTACAAAAAAGTTTATAAGTTTTGGTATTGGTTTGGGGAAAATAAATTGGGATATTCTGCTAAATATTTATCAACCCAAAAATATTTCTGGCGTAGATTTTCTGCTTTCAGATGAATTGAGGGTTTTAGATACAAATATTGAATTGAAGAAAACACTCTGGAATGCCCTTAAAGTAATGTTTACCAACTAAAATTGACACAATTCAATAAAGTTACCGTCGGGGTCATTTAAAAAAAGTTGCAAAACACCATCTGGACGAGATTTTATAGGCAAATATTTTATTCCCTTCTGAATTAAATACCTTTCTACAAATTTTATATCTGACACCGCCATCGCAAAATGATTGCTCCTAATTGGCGTAAATTCTTTTTCTGGTTTTCGAGCAATTAAATGTAACTCTTTTCCTTCTCCCAAATCAAACCAAATAACAGGATAATCAAAATCAGGTGTTCTAATCTCCTGTAAATTAAGTATTTGTGAATAAAAAAGTCGACTTACTTCAATATCGGAGATTTGTAATGCAACGTGATTTAACGCCTTGATTGTTAGTTTGTTATTCATTTTGAAGCTGTCTTTTTTTACTACAAAAGTAAATATTTCAAACGATTCTGCTGGATAAAACCTCTGAAAATTCCTTTTTTTTTGTAACTTGCATCATGGAAAAATTTGTTGTTTCAGCCCGTAAATACCGCCCGATAACTTTTGATACAGTTGTTGGTCAGTCGCACATTACAACGACTTTGCAAAATGCCATTCGTACAAATCATTTGGCTCAAGCATTTTTGTTTTGTGGCCCTCGTGGAGTAGGAAAAACAACATGTGCAAGGATTTTGGCCAAAACAATTAATTGTCAGAATCTTACAGAGGATATTTCACCTTGTAATGAATGCGAATCGTGCAGGAGTTTTAATAATAATGCTTCATTTAATATTCACGAACTTGATGCAGCTTCAAATAATTCGGTAGAAGATATTCGTAATTTAACCGACCAAGTACGTTTTCCTCCGCAAACAGGTAAATATAAAATTTATATCATTGATGAGGTTCACATGCTTTCGCAGGCGGCTTTTAATGCTTTTTTGAAAACCCTCGAAGAGCCACCGAGCTATGCAATTTTTATTTTGGCAACAACGGAAAAGTACAAAATTTTACCTACAATTTTAAGCCGTTGCCAAATATTCGATTTTAACCGAATTCAGATAAAAGATATTGCCGACCATTTAGCAAATGTGGCTGAAAAAGAAAATATAACGGCTGATTATCAGGCACTTGAACTTATTGCTCAAAAAGCAGATGGTGGTTTGCGTGACGCACTTTCAATGTTTGATTTGAATGTTACATTTTCTTCAGGAAATGGATTGACTTATCAGACAGTCTTAGAAAATTTACATATTCTTGATTATGATTACTATTTCCGAATGACGGCTGCGTTATTGTCAGGAAGTGTTACTGAAGCTTTTTTATTGTACAATGAGATTTTAGAAAAAGGTTTTGATGGACACCAATTTGTGGTGGGATTGAATGAACATTTCCGAAATTTGATGGTAAGTAAAGACCCTCAAACTGTCAAATTACTCCAAGTTGCCGATTCTATTCAGCAGCGATATTTGGAACAATCAGCAAAACTTTCTTTGCCATATATATTTTCTTCGATGAGTGTTGGAAGCCAGTTAGATATTAATTACAAATCTGCAAAAAATCAGCGTCTGCACGTAGAAATAGGCCTAATGAAACTCTCTCAAATTGAACAAGTTTTGAATTTGAATGAGCTACCCAACATAGGGGACGAAAAAAAAAATCCTAACGCGGTAGAAGTAGCAAAAGTTGAGGTGAAAAAGCCAACTTCAGAGCCAATTCAACCAGCTTTGAATGAGCCAAATAACATTAAAACTTCTTCTTCAATTGAAGAAAATGTAATTATAAATACAGTAGCAAAACCGCTTCCAGTTACGCGTCCTTCGTTGGCTTCTTCTAAACTAAGGTCAACTGTTGATTTAGAAACCTCAGTATTAAATACGAAGTCAAATTCTTTTCAACGTGCTGATAATGAGCTTTCTACGTCTATTCTTAATGAAGCTTTTACTTTTGAGACAATGCAGAAAGAATTATATTTTTTTGCAGATGAGCGTGACAATGAAACGCTGAAAGTGATGTTGAAACGAGCGTTTGAACTAGAAGGAACAACACTAAAATTACAATTAGATAACCAAATTCAATTGGATGCTTTAATGCAATTGAAACAAGATTTGGCTACTTATCTTCGACAAAAATTACGTAATTCATCCATTCAGATTTTGGCAGAAATTGTTGAATCTACAACCGAACGTCGTCCATATACGGCTCAAGAAAAGTTTGAATATTTAGCCAATAAAAATCCTGCTTTATTACAATTGAGAGATAAACTAGGTTTGGAATTAGTATTTTAAACAATTCCTCAAATGTTTTTTAATTTGAGGAATTGTTTAAATAGTTAAAAAGTAATCTTTAAAATTACTTTTTCAGCACCACGTTTTACTTCAGCATCAATGGTTTGCCCTTTTTCAAACTTTCCTAGAGCTTTCATATACTCTTGTACATCACTTGTTGAGTTTTCGCCTAATTTCAAAATAACGTCTCCCGCTTGAAGACCCGCTTTTTCGGCTGGCCTACCTTTAGTTACACCATCGATTCGGACGCCTCCTTTGTCATAAGCATAATCGGGAATAATGCCCATCGTTACTTTGAAACTACTACGAGCGTTTCCAGCGTGTGGATTATTTGCAACTTGGATAAAATCAAGTTTTGGAGATTCCTCAATTTTTTTAATAACACTTTTCGCTAGTTCCAAAACCTTCACTTCTCCTTCATAATTAATCAAATTAGCATCATCGCTCGGCTTGTGGTACTCTTGATGAGCTCCAGTAAAGAAAAATAGTACAGGCAGGTTTTTTAAATAAAAGGAGGTATGGTCTGACGGCCCAATTCCAGCCGAATCTACGTTATACTTAACTGATTGATTGATAGCTAATTGAGGAATATTTTTACCCCAAAAACTACTTGTTCCCCAACCACCGATTGTCAGACCTTTATCGTCACGATAGCGACCAATCATATCCATATTTATCATACAATTAACGGTTTTTAAGTCAATTGTAGCATTGTCAGCGTAGTATTTTGAGCCAATTAATCCGAGTTCTTCACCCGAAAATCCAATAAACAAGAAATTGTGTTTTTCCTTGATTTTGTTTTTTGCATAGAATTTCGCCATTTCAATTAAACCCGCTGTTCCAGAAGCATTATCATCAGCACCGTTGTGAATACTTCCAACCGAATTCGCTTCGAGCGAACTGCCTTGGTCACCTTTGCCAAGATGGTCATAATGAGCTCCAATAACGATAGTTTTGTCCGAACCATTATCCAAAAAACCTACAACATTAGTTGCTTGAACATAGCTAATATTTGGTGGTAAACCTTTTTTTGCAGGAAATTCTTGTAAAAAAGTTTCTTTATCGCCATAAGGTTTCAAACCGATTTTTTTGAATTGTTTTTCTAAATATTTGGCGGCAGTTTTTCCTCCTTCTGTACCAGTTCCACGCCCCTCAAGTTTGTCTGAAGCTAAATATTCGATATGTTTTTGTACATTTTTTACTTCAATTTTAGGCGTTTGTGCAAAGGAAATACTTTTAAAAAGTAATAATAAAGCGATTGTTTTTTTCATTGAAAATATTGTGGTTAAAAATGAAGTGTAAAATATTTCAAAAATTGACAGCTAATATACTCATAAATTAGTTTTAGCAATAAAATCATTTCTCTTGGGTTTGAAAAAATGGAAGCAGTCTGTCCAAAATCTCTTTTGGACAAAAAGTAATTCGATTATTAGCTGTTTTCAAGAAAACCAAAGTGGTTTCGCCCGTGTGTAGAAGCGTATCTTCTTCATTATAAATTTCGTAATTAAATACAATTCTGACTTTTGGTAATTCTTTGATAATGACCCGAATCGTGACCAAATCGTCGTATTTTGCAGGAACAATAAAACGAGAACGATTTTCATAAACTGGCATAATTACACCCGTATCTTCTAAATCTCGGTAGCGTAAACCCAATGAACGCAATGCTTCTACACGACCAATTTCATAAAGTCGAGCGTAATTTCCGTAGTACATATAACCCATTTGGTCAATATCAGCATAACGAATGCGGTAATTATAATCGAATTGATACATTTTCTGACGATAAATGATGAATGAAAAACAGTGTTTTATTATTCGCAAAAGTAGCTAAGTCTTGACAGAAATCTGGTTTTTTGATTTTTTCTATTAGATGATTTTTAAGTTGACTAGCCCTTCTTCGTTTCTAACTACTTGTAAATCAATTAGTTGTAAGTATTCATTTAATAAATCAAAAAGAGATTCTTTCCCCAAAATACATTTTTCAAAATACCAATCTAATGGTTCGCCTGCAATTTGTTCACAAATATTTTTATAATCTTGCATTGTGTAGCCTAATAATGGCGTTCCGTTAGTAGATTTTCCGAAAACTTTCCACATTAACTTCATCACATCATCGAGTGAACGGGTTTTATTTGAAACTTTTTGAATATGAAGGTCTAAAATTTGGGCAGAAATAGCTCCTTTATGGTAAACTGAAACTTTCCGATTTGGGATACTTTGTGAATAACCATCAAGCCATAAATCCCAAGATGATTCAACCAACGATTGTGCCGCCGAATCAGCATGGTCAAAATGTCGTTTATAACAAGCTTCTAGTTCTTTTAAATACTGATTTCTGTCGAAAACACCCGAACGATAAAGCATCAAATCACCATAATAGGTTGTTACACCTTCCGCAACAAAGCAAGTTTGAAAATAATTTTCTTTAGTAAAATCGTAAGGAAGCAGCTCGATGGGACGAATTTTGCAAATATTCCATGTATGAAAAAGTTCGTGTGAGGCTAATCCGAGCAAATCTGTGTACAATTCTTCAAAGTTTTGACTGTCAGGCCCTAGAATTTGCATGGTAGAGTTGCGATGTTCGACACCGTGATAATAAGGAACAGGCAGTACCCAAGTAATGAAATGATAATCCTTTTCGGGGAAGTTGCCAAAAACTTTGATTTGTTCTTGTGAAAACTTCTTGAAATCGGTTTTGATTTGTTTCAAATATTCTCTCGAAAAGTTACCTTGAAACCAAAGATTAAATTTAACTTTTCCAATATTATAAAAATCATGTTTGAGATTCACACTGATAATAAAAGGAGTGTCAGCCAAGTGAAAGAAATCATGGAAATGAATAGTGTTAACATCGCTTTTAGCTGCATTCTGAAAAGAGGCACCCGCAATTTGTTCATTATCAGCTATTTGCAAATACAAATTACAAGATTCATTGATTCGACCTTCGGCATAAATGCATAAATTTACTGGATTGACGTAGAAAACATTTTCATCCACGAAACTGCTTCCTGCATTGATTGTATTGGCGTAATAATTGTATTTCGCAGTGATTGTAGTTGCTCCGTTACAACTTACTTCCCAGCGGTCTTTGCTCACTTTTTTTGTACTTAGTAAATTATTTTTTTCGTCAAAAACGTCAAGATTTTGAATGTTTTTGGCAAAATTTTGTAGCTCATAACGTCCTGGACGCCAAGCAGGTAGCTGTAATTCGATGGTGTTAGTATTGATATTTTCGATTTCACATTCAACATCAATAAAATGAGAAACTTTGTTTTTTGAATATATTTTGTAGTTCATACAAGATTTTTTTGTAAGGATTTTGTCTTTTTAAAAAATAGTCGTACTTTTGCACTCCCGAATTAAGATTCCAAGAACAAAAATAACAAAAATATAATGAAAAGGACATTCCAACCATCAAATAGAAAGCGTCGTAACAAACACGGATTCCGTGAGCGTATGGAAACAGCCAACGGAAGAAGAGTTTTGGCAGCACGTCGTGCAAGAGGCAGAAAGAGATTGACTGTTTCTGATGAGAAAAAGCATAAATAATACTTTTTCAGCAAATAGAAATTTTATCAATTATGCTTTTTGACTAATTTGATAATAAAGATATTGGAGCCGCCTTTTGGTGGCTTTTTTTTTGAATTTCTTCTATGTTTTTTCTGCGAACAATATTTTCGCAACCTATTTTGAAAAAAACATTTAAAAAAGACGAGCGTCTATGTAGTGTAAAGGTTATTGAAGGCCTTTTTGACAGAAAGAATTCTGCCAATGGCGGTGTTTTTTCTTATCCACTTAGAATTGTTTTTCAACCACTTCTCGAAACCCCATCTTCTGAAAGTATTGCTACTATTTGCCCCCAAAAAACACAAGTATTGTTTTCTGTACCTAAGCGTCAATTCAAACACGCAGTTGACCGAAATCTAATTCGCCGACGAATAAAAGAGGCTTATCGACTAAATAAAAACCTACTTTCTAAGAAATATAGTATTGCATTTATTTATATTGGTAAAGAAATTGAAGATTTTAAAGCGATAGAAAAAGGTATGAAAGGGGCTTTTCGTAAAATGAATTCCATTTAATAAATATTGGCATATTTATGTGATAAAAGGCTCATAAATTTATATATATTTGTTGTTTAGATTTCACTCCAAAATATTTTACTATGAAAAAAAATATACTTCTTGTATTTTTTATACTCTTCTCACAAATGGTAATCGCTCAAATTGAAAATAAAGATTTTCCAAGAGAGAGAATGGAACACGAAATTAGTGTTACGATTGACCCAAAACTTGGTCGTGTTCCTTTTGAAAGACTTGTAAATGAGCGAGAAAAACTTAATCAAGGATTAAAAAATCATACAATAAATACTGCAATTTCGGGGCTTACATGGTACGAAAGAGGCCCGAATAATATTGGAGGTCGTACAAGAGCATTGATGATTGACCCAAATGATGCTACAAAAAAACGTGTTTTTGCTGGTGGTGTGGGTGGTGGACTTTGGTATAATAATGATATAACCTCTGCGGTTTCTGGATGGACAAAAATTGATGATTTTTGGGCAAATATCACGATTGGTTGTATTGCGTATAATCCAGTTAATACACAAATATTTTATGTTGGCACTGGTGAAGGTTGGGGAAGCTTAGATGCCTTACAAGGAGCGGGTGTTTATAAGTCAACGGACGGTGGAACAACTTGGTCATTGCTCACATCAACTTCAACGGGTATTTATTCAAATAATTTTAAATTTACTCAAAAAATTGTCGTCAATAATGCTGGCGATGTGTTTGCAGGTACTCAAAGTGGGGTACTGAAATCTACTGATGGAGGAACAACATGGGCGGTGTCTCTTGCAGGAACTGGTTTTGTTTCTGACTTAGAAATTGCATCTGATGGGGTGCTTTACGCTGCTTTTAGTAATGGAAGTAAAATTTATAAATCAACTGACAGTGGTGCATCATGGACAGAGATCACACCAGACCCAAATCAGTCAAGAGTGGAGTTAGCCTTAGCCCAATCAACGTCTGGTGCTAGTCAAGTAATTTATGCAATGGCTGATAATGGAGGCAATTCTCCTGCATGGATAAAAAAATCTGTTAATGCAGGTTCTACTTGGACGACTCTAACAAATGCAAGTTTATTGGGCGGGCAAGGATGGTATGACATGATTATGGCAGTTCATCCTACGAATCCTGATTTAGTGATTGCAGGAGGAAACGTACTTGGTAGAACAACCGACGGCGGAGCAACTTGGACATTGCAAGGATATGGATACCCACACCCCGACCAACATGCGATTGTATTTAGACCAAATGCCGGAAGCTATAATGAAGTAATCGTTGGAAATGATGGGGGAGTAATTTATTCACCAGATTATGGTAATTCGGCTGATGCTTCTCCGATTTTTGAAGCTCATAATACTGGCTATAATGTTACCCAATTTTATGGAATTTCGATGAAAAATATTGCTGGAGATGGATATATTCTAGGTGGAACACAAGATAATAATACACTTAAAGTTACTTCTGCTGAAAATGTAGTTGGAGGCGGAACAAATGTTAATGGTGGCGATGGAATTGCTTCATTTATTGACCAAAATGAACCCAATATTGCCTTGGTTTCAGCTCAATATGGAGGATATTATTACATGAATACCGCAACTGATGCGAAAACCTATTTAGGTGTTGGTAGTAGTCAATTTATAACAACGGGTGATTATGATAGTCAAAATAATATTTTTTATGTTGATAGAACTAATGGTTCTACCATTTGGAAAGTAAGAAATGTTGGTGGTGCATTTACTTCAAATTATTATAGTACAAACGTTCCAACGGCAGTTTCTTTCATAAGAGCAGGGCTTACACAACACACCATTTTTGTTGGAACTGGTTATTATTATTATGCAGGAAGTTGGTTTGGGGGACAAATTTATAAAATCACAAACTTTGGTGAGCCAGGACAAGTTACTACGCTTATCGGCACATTAAATACTGGGGGTGTTTCCTCCATTTCAATTGGTGCTACTGAGAATGAATTACTTGTTACTTTGGCCAATTACGGAGTAAAATCAGTGTATTATACGAATGATGGAGGAGCAAATTGGACAAGTAAAGATGAAGTTGCACATGGTTTGCCAGATATTCCAGTGAGATATGGAATTTTCAACCCCAATAACAGAAAACAAGTACTACTAGCAACTGATTTAGGGGTTTGGTCTTCTACTGATATTACAGCAGCCAATCCTGGTTGGGGAGTTACAAATACTGGATTAGCCAACGTTAGCTGCTTTCAATTATTTTATCGTTCTTCGGATAATACAGTAGCCGTTGCGACACACGGAAGAGGTATTTTTACGACAAAATTAACTGCATGCCCTACAAACATAGTTAAAACAGGTAATATGTCAGGCACAGAAACTGTTCTTTCGGGTACCTATATTAAAGGAAATACAGCAAATGTGATTCAAACTGGGGCAAAAAGTACTTATAGTGCTAAAAATTACGTTTTACTAGAGCCGAAGTTTGAAACCCAAAGCAATAGTGTATTTACTGCAATTATTGCTGGTTGTAATTAAAATAACAGGATTCCAACCTTTTCTTTAAAAGTAGAATCATAGATATAAATTAGGAGTTAAATATTAACTACAATGAAAAATCTAATGTTAATTATCAGTTTTTTGATACTACTTTTTGCTTGTGAAAACACATCGGTAGAACTCAATGATGTAGCAACCATTGAAGGCAAAGTTACGATTGGACCACTTTGCGGAAATGTGCCTATTATAGCAAATAATTCTAATCCGTGTGGTTTCAGTGATGACCAAATGAATCTGGTTTATAGTAAATACAAAGTTGATTTATCTGGGCAGGTCGATGGAAAAACTATTACCAAAGAAGTAGTTCTGAATAAAACAGGCGTTTTTACGTTTGAAGTCCCTGTTGGAACTTATAAAGTAGAGGTAATTTTACCAGAAGGAGGAAGTTCTAATCAATTTAACGCCCAAGGGTCTCTTACTAAACAAGTAAGTCTTGTGAAAAATCAAACGTCAAAAGTTGAAATAAATGTAGATACTGGCATACGTTAAAACCCTATTTTTTCTCTAATTTCCATTAATTTATTTTCGTAAGAAGCTCCAATGGTTATCTCATTACCCGCCACCCATACCGACTGGCGGGTAATTTTTTGGATTTTATTCAACGCTACAATATACGAACGATGAATTCTAATAAATTGATTATCAGGAAGTTGAGAGACTGCTTCGCTAATATTTTGACGGCATAAAAGTTTTTTATTTGCTAAAATATATGCCATATAATTTCCTTCGGCTTCAATATATTGAATTTCATCAAAAAAGACTTTTTCTTCATCGTAGCCAGTTTTTAAAAAGATATAATTTAACGTATCTTCTTTTCTTGAATGCTTGATTTCGAGGGCCTTATTACAACCTTTTGTAAATCTTGCTAACGAAAATGGCTTCATCAAATAATCAATGGCATCTAATTCAAAACCATTGACAGCATACTCTGAATAGGCCGTCGTGAAGATTATCATTGGAGGTTTTTGAAGAATTTGTACAAACTCAATGCCTGAAATATCAGGCATTTTAATATCTAAAAAAATCAAATCAATTTTATTTTTTTGCAAATAAGCAATTGCCTCGAAAGCATCTGTAAAAGTTGCTTTAAGTTCAAGAAAAGGTACTTTCGTGCTGTGCATTTGTATGACTTCCAAAGCTCGTGGCTCGTCATCAATGGCGATTGCTGATAAAACTATCATCGAAATATTTTAATAAATTCCTAAAACCAAAGATACAAAATAATCATTGTTGGAGGCTTGAATATCAAGTGTATGGCGGTTTGGGTAAATTAGGTCGAGCCGTTTTTTTACGTTTTCGAGGCCAATTCCGTTGCTTTCACTTTCTAAATCAACTTCATTTTTAAGATGTAAGCTATTATGAACCTTGAAGTATAATTTTTGAGCGTCGTGAGTTAACGTAATGTATATCCAAGAAGGGCTTCTGAAACTGATTCCATGTTTAAAGGCATTTTCTACAAAAGGATTGAGTAACATTGGAGCAATGAAAACTTCTCGTTCGGAATCTTGAATATTTACTTTAATTTCAATGTTGTGACTTTCATCAATTCTCATGCGTTGAATGTCAATATAATTATTCAAATATTCAATTTCTTTACTCAATGGAATACGGTCTTGGTGATTCTCATTCAACATAAATCGCATCATATCTCCTAGTTTTTGGATGCCATCGGAGGTTTTTTCTGCATTTTCTTTCAACGAAACCGAATATAATGTGTTCAAGGCATTGAATAAAAAATGTGGATTTATTTGTGAACGGAGATTAGAGAGCTCGGCAACCTTTGAAACGATTTGAGTTTGAAGTTGATTTTTTTCTTTGGTCAAAACTTTTCTAAGAAAAGCAATAATTATGGAAGGGAAAAAGAATAAAGCAAACATCTGAAAAATCCACTCACCGTGAAATCCGAAAATTATGTTGCCGTAAGTTAGCCAACTTATATATTGAATAAAATATGCTGCAAATGCTCCAATAAAATTGATTATAAAAAAACGAATAGCCCTATTATAAAATTCTTTCGACTGAATTAAAGAAAAATAAGGTAGCACTTTCTTATAAAAGTAGTCTTGGGCAAAATAGATTGTGGTCATGCCAATTCCGAGTAATGATAAATCTCGAATTGCACCATGCCAATAGTCTTTTCGTGGAATATTGCCAAATAAAGCTACAAAAAGAATAAAAATACTGATAGTTCCAATCAAAAAATAATCTAAATATTGATAATTTTCTTCTTGCTCATCTTTTAGTTTAGCGTGAATAAAATAATAAAACTGAGCAAAAGCTTCATAGAATAGAATAACAATCAATATAGCGATTGTGTCAGTAACCAAGTGTAATTTACGGAAAATGGAATAGACTTTTGTCCCAATAATATATTCATTTCTATCATATTTGAATCTAAAGTAGAGCTTAAAATAATCAAAAAGGAAAACACAAACGAAAGCAAGAATGATAGTAATCAATACAGAAAAGTACAGTTTAGAGTCAATTTTCTTCTGATTGAATTGTGGATAAACCCAAAAATGAAAAATATACCAAGCAGCAAAGAGAAATATTGCTCCAGCGATAGTCGGAAAAATAGTGTTATAGAAGTGGTTATAAGTACTCAATCCTTGCCAAATTGTATTGTGAGGAACATGATTGAGTTCGGCAATCGTAACTGTTCTATCGAAACTATTTGCTTCTTGAAACAGCCGACGCACAACATAAATTGTTATTGAAATTAAAATTAGGAAAAATTCATTTCGTCTAAGTTTTTGTAGTGTTTGCATTTTTGTTCTGATTTTTGAACAAAACTATGCTTTCAAATGAATCAAAAGACAAAAATGTTGTAGGACATTTAAAAAATGTGATGAATTTCCTTAAAAACCAATTTTCCTACGTTCAGGCTCTTCCGAAAGAACCCTCAACACATTACCAACGAAACGGTTTTCGTATTTTTCTCGCCAATATGCGGCCGTTATTTCCCATTTTTCGACTTCAGCTTTTAGTTTTTCATTTTCCAAATGTAGCTTTTCCATCGAAAAATCAATAGGTTGTAGCTCAATATCAAGTAAATCTACGATACCAATGTTCAAAATTTTGGCTACTTCTGTGGCTCTTACAATTGTTAGTTCAGTTTTATTTCGTTCAATATCACCGTATGCAGTTGTTGAAATACCTAACATATCAGCCAAGTTTTCTTGAGAATAACCTTTTGCAAGACGGATTTGTCTAATTTTTTCGCCGATATTCATAATTATTTTAATTTATTTGACATTTGTACCTAAAATCAGTTTTTCTGAGAAAATATCTGAAATTCTGACTACAAATTTCTAAAAGAATTAACATCTTTGTATCGAACAATGTGGCTTTATAGAAAGTTCTTATTTTGAACTTAGAAAGTAAACGTTATGTTTTAAATCTAAATAACCAAATCAATAAAAATCGGCATAAAACCGTTGAATATTGAAAATTGATAACTGTTAATTGAAAAACTATGCATTTTGGAGAAGAATTTCGTAAGTACGCCGTACATCATCACGGCATGAGTGGTTTAGGAATTGATGATTATATGAAACACAACGTTCAGAATATGACTCCAAATATCATCGAAGAGCGTCCGATGCGTTTTGCCGCAATCGACGTATTCTCTCGTTTGATTATGGACAGAATTATATTCTTGGGAACAGGTGTTGATGATTATGTAGCCAATGTTGTGGTTGCTCAATTACTTTTCTTGGAATCAGTTGATGCAAAAAAAGATGTTTTAATGTACATTAACAGTCCAGGCGGCTCGGTTTACGCAGGTTTAGGTATGTACGATACGATGCAGTATGTACGTCCAGATGTAGCAACTATTTGTACATCATTAGCAGCGTCAATGGGTGCTGTATTATTGGCAGGAGGAGCAGCTGGTAAACGTTCAGCATTGCCACATGCACGTGTGATGATTCATCAACCAAGTGGTGGAGCTCAAGGACAGTCACGTGATATGGAAATTACAGTGAAAGAAATCATTAAATTACGTCACGAATTGTATGAAATCTTAGGCAATCATACAGGAAAAACGATTGAACAGATTGAAGCTGATTCAGACCGTGATTATTGGATGAAAGCCGAAGAAGCAAAAACTTACGGCTTAATTGACGAAGTTTTATACAGAGATAAGTAAATCTTGAATATGTCTTTTTGAATTTAGAAAAGTAAAAAATGCCTGTGTATCTGATACATAGGCATTTTTTGTTTTATCCTGCCTAATAAAGCTTTAACTTTGTCAAAAAATAAACAAATATGAGTTCTCTTTCAAGCGGAGCGATGATTGCTCCTTCAGTTTTAGCAGCCGATTTTGCAAATCTTCAACGAGATTGTGAAATGCTCAATGTATCTCAAGCCGATTGGTTTCATATTGATATCATGGATGGGGTTTTTGTTCCAAATATATCATTCGGAATGCCAGTTTTGGAGGCGATTCAACGTCATGCCCAAAAACCACTCGATGTGCATTTGATGATTGTTCAACCAGAAAGATATTTGGAAACGTTCAAAAAATTAGGAGCTGAAGTGATAACTGTACATTATGAGGCATGTCCACACTTGCATCGAACGATTCAACAAATTAAAGATTTGGGTTGCAAAGCAGGTGTTGCATTGAATCCACACACACCAGTAAATGTTCTTGAAGACATCATACAAGATATTGACATGGTTCTGATAATGTCAGTGAATCCAGGTTTTGGTGGACAAAAATTTATCGAACATACCTACCAAAAAGTTCAAAAAACTCGCCAAATGTGTGACATGCAAGGATTGAATACTTTGATAGAAATTGATGGAGGTGTTAACCAAAAAAATGCTAAAAAGTTGATTGATGCTGGAGCAAACGTGCTTGTTGCTGGAAACTTTGTGTTTAGCTCGGAAAATCCAATTCAAACCATCCAAGAATTAAAAAACATATAATTAATGGAATTTCGACAGTTTATAAAAGCTAATACGAAACTGATTTTGTTCGGTTTTTTGATAATTGCTTTTGGGTTGAGATTTTATAAAATTGGTGAACATGGATTAGCAGGCGATGAAAAATATTCTTTGTTTGTGAGTCAATTTGTTACCTACGAAGGTAATAACCAGCATGATTCTGTTCGTAAACCAAGCGACCAATATTTTACTCCAAAAGAATTTTGGTCAAAAAAATCACTACCCGATTTTTTTGATTCAATTGCCCGTTTAGACACTGGTAATGGGGCATTATATACTTATTTTTTACATTATTGGACTCAACTTTTTGGTGTAAGTGATGGTAATTTAAGAATGCTTTCTCTTTTATTTAACTTATTGACTATAAGTTTATTATATGTTTTTGTGAAAGAACATTTTCGTTCTGAAAATCTAGCTTTATTAGTTGTTTTTTTAGCAACAATTTCCCCCTTTTATATTACCTATTCACAAGTTGCTCGTAATTATAGCATCAATATGTTTTTTGCATTGATGTCCACGCACCTTTTACTAAAAATATTGATGAGTGAAGAGATAAAAGAAAAACCATTTTGGAATTACTTTTATTATGGATGTTGCGTTTTAGCTTGTGAAATGTGCCATTTTGCTACATTTCCATTGTTTTTGACTCATGCACTTTTTGCAACCATTTTTTTTCGAAAAAAACGAGTTTATGTTGGCTTTGGATTAGCTATGTTAATTCCCGCAATAGGTGTTGGACTTTGGCTTAATTGTGAAGGAGGAAAATGGGTTGTTGATTATGTGACCAATAGTGTGAAAGTTTATAATGAAATGGCTCTGTTACATCCTGATGAATATTTGAATGTAGCAACCTTGAAAAATATTCTAAAGCAACTTAGACACGTCATTTCAGCAATGTTTATTGTTATTGACGGTTATCCTGCTTTATATATTGTGCATAAAAAAGCATATGTTTTGATTCTTACCACGTCAATAGCTACTTTATTACTATTGATACAAAGTTCATGGCGGATTCAAAATAAGAGTCAAAGGCGGCTGAGGTTTTTTATTATTTTATTGTCTTTTTTACCGCTTCTTTCGTTGGTATTATTTGCTTTTCAAGACGGTAATACATTTAGAATAATGCCCCGATATGTGGCTTATTCCTATGGGTTTAATTTGATTGTTATTTCACTAATTATTAAGGATTTATGGTTAAGAAAAAATTGGATTAAATATCCGATTTATTTTATATTCGGGATTCAGTTTTTAGCAATAAATAAGTTGATTGTTAGTATTTGGGATGATAATCCGCCAAGATATTTTATGGGTTTTTCACAACCACGAAAACCCAATCCATATCATTTTTCTGCTCAGAAAATTATACAAGAATATGCTAAAGGTGATACAGTACTTTACCCGTCTGTTGTTATTGAGAAAAGAGGAGGAATCGGAATGCCACGTTATTCAGTAGTTGATGCCCAATTAACTAATTTTTATTTGCCAAAAGATGCAGAAATAATTCAGAGAGTTGATGTTAAAGAAACAAATAAGATTTTCATCAAAAAAGTTAACGGAGATAAGAAGCTAATTTTTGATTTTGAAGATACAAAATATAGGTATTAAAAGTTTCAACCTTATCGACAAAGAGATTATATAAAATTTTCACTTGGGAGTTCCAATAAAAAAGAGGCGTCGCAATTGCAACGCCTCTTTTGTTTTACCCAATATTGAAATTAGAATTTATACACACGCTTTGTAATTTGTTGCGTTGCTGTACGAAGACTAATAGTATATGTTCCTTCTGAATAATTACTCAAATCAACGTTGTATTCTGATTGAGTTGTATTCAAGAGAGTTTTTGAAATTACTCGATTCATTTTGTCAGTAACCATAATGACGCCTGACTCTTTTAGCATATTATCAGAAACCGAAACCTTAATACCATCAGTAGTAGGATTAGGATATACTTGGAAAATATCAGCATCTGCTAATTGAATAGCTGCCGAAGTTTTTGCCAAAGTTGTAATTGCTAAAACGTTAGTATAATCAGAACCACCTTTGATGTTGGTCGCTTTAACTCTATAGTAATATTTAGTGTTATCACTAACTGTATTATCAATGTAAGTTACTTCATTACGACCTGTTGTTCCGATTGATGCAAACGTTGTTCCGTCAGTTGAGCGTTCTACATCGAAAGTACTTTCTTTATTGGAATCATCACCCCATTTTAAAGAAACTGATGCAGATGTTGCTGTTCCTTTTAAATCATAAGGTGCATTTGGAATAGCAGTTACAATTGTTTCAATTTGTGCAACTTCTGAGTATTTTGAATCACCGTAAATATTTGAAGCTTTAATTCTGAAGAAGTAAGTCACACCTTCCTCGAAAGGAATACTTGTTGCTTCAACAGTATTTTCAATTAAGTCTGCTTTTACGATGTTTGTAAATGAGTTATCTAAAGACCTTTCAAGTGCAAATCCCCATTCATCATCTGAGTTATCTTTCCAAGATGCTTTGATAATGGTATTTCCAAGAGCATCATTTGCAAGTACTGCTTTTAGATCAGAAGGAGCATAAGGTGGCCCTAAAGTAGTCGCACTTGCTACATTTGAAAAAGGAGATTGTCCTTGATAGTTCGCTGCTAAAACTTTATACCAGTACTTTGTTTTTGGCAAACCTGTTTTGTCAGAATAACTAGATTCATAATCACCAATGGTTGCAATTCTAGAGAAGCCATCAGTAGCACTAGTTGATGAGCGATAAATTTCTTGAGCCACTCTGTTATTTGTTACACCATCTTGTGTTCCAAGATTCCATGCTAAATCAATTTGAGTAGTAGAAACTGTTTGTGCAGTAAGGTTGAATGAAGGATTTGGAGCAACTCTTTTCAGTGTTGTATAAACTGCCGTGTTTGAGTATCCACTACTACCACCCGAATTAGTTGCTTTTACGCGGAAGAAATATTTTCTACCTTCTTCTAAATTATAAACAGTAAAGCCTGTAACATAAGGAGGATTAGTTCCAGCAACAACCCAACTATTATTATCAACTGAATATTCTATTACGAAAGCTTCTGCATTACTAGCTCCATTGATCCAATATAAACTTACAGAATTTAACCCAATCCCAAATGACCCCAAGCTATTTGGAGCAACTGGAGGGTCTGGCGGTGTTGGGAAAATAGCGGTAGTTGTATTACTTGTGCTGTAACCTGTGCCATTGATAGCCCAAACACGGTAAGAATATTTGCTATTAGGGAAAAGACCATTGTCAACATAAGTACGATTTCCTGTACCAGAAATCCCAGGAATTGTAGCAATAGTTGTATATGTTACACCATCATCTCCAGAACGTAAAATTTCAAATGATGTTTCTGTGGTTGAATTATCAGTCCAATTCAAAGTAGCTGTTCTTTGTGAAATTGGAGCTACATAAGCACCAGTTGGAGATTCAGGTGTATTAACATTGGTAGAAATCAATAGTTGATTGCTCCAGCAAGATACACTTTTACCAACGGGAGCTGCATTAGTTGGCATATTGGGAACAGACACACAAGAAGGAACATCTACACCATTTTTAACAGCTCTTACCCAAACATAATACTGGGTTCCAGGTAATAAACTTGTTAATTGAAAACTACCTGTTGGAGAACTATTTGGTGAGCCAGTAAGAACTGTTTGGTAGCCGGTTGGAAGTGTTGAATAAGCAATTTCAAACTCTGTTTCATCTGAAGAGTTATCATTCCAAGTGAGGTTGATTTTTGTGCTATTTCCACCAACTGCTAAACCAGTTAAAAGGGTTGGATTTCCTGGTGCTGCTAGCATTAAAGTCTCGACTTCACGAGCAGGATTTGTTGATTTATTTCCATCTGTTGCTTCTACATGCCAAAATGCGGTCATCAACAAAAATAGGGATAAAAAATAATTTTTTCTCATAGCTAAACTATCAGTTTTAGTTATTAATATTGGGAGGGAACTTTGTTTTCTGTAAATATATATGTTTTTATTTATTATAGACACATTCTGCCCTATGAAAATTATTTTACGGTAAATTTTATTTGTTTAATTCAAATTTAGCCCTAAAATACACTACTTTACAATAAACCGAATGCCTTAAATAGAAACAATTTGACAATTCTGTTTTGATTACTTAACTGCAATAACAGAGATTTCAACATTGACATCTTTTGGTAATCGTGCTACTTGTACAGTTTCTCGAGCGGGTGGTAATGAAGTAAAAAAACTACCATAAACTTCATTAATTAGAGCAAAATCATCCATGTTTTTAAGAAAAATACTTGATTTTACGATATTTTCGTAAGACATCCCCGCTTCTGAGAGTATATTGCCGAGGTTTTCCATGACTTTTTTAGCCTCTGCTTTTAAATCACTACTATTTGCCAATTCAGCAGCGATTTGCCCTGATACATAAAGCGTGTTTCCTGCTAAAACGGCTTGACTATAAGGCCCGATTGGAGCAGGGGCATTTTCGGTAAAGATAATTTGTTTCATGTATGAATTTTAGAGTAAAAAAATAATTTTCGTGCGATATTTATCAAGACTTGTTATTTAAAATATCAAACATAAATGTTGATTATTTCGTATGTTTGAAAAACAAAAATCCGAATAAATCAAACAAGAAACAATTTTAAAAGCATAATTATTAGCAATTGACAACGATTTTTAAAGTGCAGAATCATACAGAACACAAATATTTGAATAAAAACGGGATCATTATTTTCATAAAAAATCCTCAATTAGGAAAGGTCAAAACTCGTTTGGCCGCAACGGTCGGTAATGAGCGTGCATTGGAAATATATCAAGTTTTATTAAATCATACACAAAAAATAACCTCATCATTAAAGGTTGAGAAATTTTTGTTTTACTCTGATTTTATTGATGAAAATGATATTTGGAGAAATGAATTTTATCATAAATCGTTACAAAATCCAGTTGAAGACCTTGGATTTAAAATGGCCGATGCCTTTACTCAATTATTGGATGATGGATTTGAAAAAGCACTCATTATTGGAAGTGATTGCTTGGAATTAACTACTGATATTTTAATTACTGCGTTTGATGAACTTGCTGATAATGAGGTAGTTATTGGCCCCGCACTTGATGGCGGATATTACTTGATTGGTTTTAACTTCAATAAAATTGGAGAGCGTAGTAATGAGGTTTTGACTAATATTTTTTTAAATAAACAATGGAGTCACAATGAAGTTTATAAGGAGGCGATGCACTCTTTTGAAGTACTTAATTTGAAATATGCCCAACTCACAATACTAACTGACATTGATGAAGAAAAAGATTTTTTGAAAATGAGGTCCATATTAGATAATCAAGCTAATAACGATTGATGAATGGCTAAAATCTGAGGCATTAATAGTTGTTTTTCATCATTAATGATTTGATAATCAGCTATTTTTTGAAATTCTTCTTCAGATCTTTGCCTAGAAATAATAGCTTCGATTTCTTTTTGTGTACGTTGTGGGTCACGCTTTTTTATTCTATTAATGCGTAAATCCAATGGAGCTGAAACCACAATAACTTTATCCAAATCATTCCCATTTCCAGCTGCTTTGGTTAAGGCGGCTTCTCTTAAAAGATAGGGTTGATTACTTTGAGCCTTTACCCACTGTTTGGTGTCTTCAAAAACTCGTGGATGAATGAGCATATTGAGCATTTGCAAAAGCTGCGGATTGTCAAAAACTAACTTGGCAACCCACTTTCTATTATACTGATTATGAGCGTCGTAAGCTTCTCGGCCTAATAGCTCCTTGATTTCTTTTTTTAATTGTAAGTCGTTATTAGTAAGCCATTTAGCTCGTTCGTCAGCATAATACACAGGAATACCAAAAGTTTCAAAAACCTTGCAAATGGTACTTTTTCCCGAACCTATGCCTCCTGTAATGCCAATACATTTAACGCGTTTTTTCGATAAATCAATGTTTTCAACGAAATGATTTGGCTGACTTTCTATTGACATGATTTTCAAATTTTAGGTTTTTCTTTTTTTACAAAATGTTCCCAAACAATGCTTTTTTGATAGATTTGACTTACTGTTTTGGGAGACTGTCTTTTCAGTTTTGGAATTAAACCATAGAAAGCAAAATGAGCTTTTATAATTGCTAAAAAGTCTGATAATGAGCCACTTAATAATAGTTTTATTCCAGAAATGCCATCTAAAACCAGCCTAAATAATAAGGTAATAAATAGCTTATTTGATGGTAAGTTTTTGTAAAGCATCGCTAAGCCATTTCGATAGTTAAGAAAGGTTTTACGTGGATTTGATTTGTGTAAAGTTCCGCCTCCAACATGAAAAACGGTTGAATCTGAACAATAAAAAACTTTGTTTCCTGCATTTTTCATTCGCCAACACAAGTCAATTTCTTCCATGTGTGCAAAAAAATGAGCATCGAAACCACCAAGTTTATGAAATATTTCAGCTCTTACAAACATACAAGCCCCAGTTGCCCAAAAAACTTCTTTCGTGTCATTATATTGACCTAAATCTTCTTCGTAAGCATCAAAAACTCTACCTCTACAAAATGGATAACCTAGCCAATCAATGTAGCCGCCCGCAGCCCCTGCATATTCAAAATGTGTTTTTTGATGATAACTCCTTATCTTTGGTTGACAAGCAGCAATCGTTTTATCACTGTCCATCAAATCAATAATTGGCTGAATCCAATTGTGAGTAACTTCAACATCTGAGTTTAACAAAACATAATATTCTGCTTCAATCTGATTTAAAGCACTGTTATATCCGCCTGCAAAACCTTCATTCTGAGGTAGTTGAACGAGCTTAATTTGTGGATAAGTGTTTGCTAAAAAAACAATAGAATTATCCGTTGAAGCATTATCTGCAACAATTATCTTACAATTTTCACTATAATTAACGACCGACTGCAAAAATGTTTCAAGAAATTTTTGCCCATTATAATTTAAAATAACAACAGCTACTTTTGTCATGAATTTTTTACTTAAATAATTTATCCAAATCCATTCCAGGGATATTTGGTATCATTCCTTCTGTTGATTTTTGCAGCTCTGCTTTGGCTTTTTCTTCTACTTTTTCTAAGGCCTTATTTGTTGCTGCTACAATTAAGTCTTGTAAAATTTCACGGTCGCTGGCTTTCATCAAATCTTCATCAATTTCGATGCTTACCAATTGCTTTTTGCCATTAGCTGTTGCTTTTACCATACCAGCACCAGCTTCACCTGTTTCTATTATTTTTACTAAATTTTCTTGTGCTTCTTGCATTCGGGTTTGCATTTCTTTCATTTTGCTTGCCATCCCGAAAAGGTCTCCCATATTCATATCCTTATGATTTAAGTTTGAAGTGCAAATATACACAAAAAGGCAGTCGCTTTCGGGACTGCCTTTTTGTAATTTTATAAATAATAATAATATGATTGAATGTTTTATTTTTTGGAAAAAATTTGCCACAATTACCTTACCAAGGTGATTGAACCAACTTTCTCAAACTTTTGTCCTGCAGGGTCTAATCCGAAGATTTTAAAACCATAATTTCCTGGTGGAGCAGGTGTAACGCCGTCAGTTCCTGTGCCATTCCAGCCTGTATCAATATCGTTACTTTCAAAAATTACATTTCCCCAGCGGTCATAAATTTCTAAATTATAAGTAACAATAAATCTTCCTTTCGCTGAAAAAGTATCATTGTTGCCATCATCATTCGGTGAAAAAGCCACTGGGACATAAATCTGTGCTGGAGTAATGAAGGTATAAATATTAGAGTTACAAGTAAATGGCCATGATATAATACTACCATTGACATTTAGTGGTACTCGTTGGACAGCCTTAATCATGAATTTTGCTTTTCCAAGAGCATTCGGATTGTTTAAAATATTATCAATTTGTGCTTTTACACCCAATGTAATATCAGTTGTAAGGTCAACGCTCTGTGTATTTCCATTTTCATCAACTATTTCAACATAATATTCGACTGGAGAAGTATTAGGACTCGGAATCACAAATGGGGTCCAATTAAGTGTATTCGGTTGATTTGATGTCAAAAATACACTACAAAAAACAGGGGATGGCTCTGACGAATTACCACATTGGTCTTGGTATTCTACTTTATAGCAATATTGCTGTTTTTCGGGTTCTACATTTTGGTCGTTATAAAAGTTTTCAGTCGTTTCCTTTACTTTTGTAAAGTTAGTAGAACCACCTTCCGAACGGTAAAATATATATTTAGCCTCTCTGGCATTTGGCTCAAAAACATTAAAAGAAATTAAAGTAGGACTACTAACCGAAACAGTTGCAATTACTTTTGGTTCAAATTTTGGCGTTGTTGCAGGGTCAACTAGTACAAAAGGAGACTTAATTAAAACCCTGTCGGCTGGTGTTGTCCCCAAATATGCAGTAAGTCCGAAATTATATTTTTTTGTACAATCTAAGGCGTCAAATGTGTAACTTGTTTCGGTTGGAGTATTTGGAGCTCCTGTATTTGGGTTTGCTCCACTTGGTGACTCACTGTAATTAATCGCATATCTAGTCACATTTGGGTCAGGAGAGTTCCAGTTAAGTTTAGCAATTTTTGAACTAACAATTGTGGCCTTTGGTACAATCGTGCATACTTCGTTAGAAGTTGATACATTATTACAAGCATCGACTGTTTTTAATCGGAAGCAATATTCTTTTGTACCGTCAAGCCCTGTTATCGTTTCATTGGCTGAAGTACTACTATTAGCACGATTTATTTTTTTGCCAGTATCAACCCAACTGCCATTTTTAGGTTTTTGTTCAATAATATAATCACTTCCTGCCAAACCATCTACCATAGTGATTTTACTACTCGTTCCACCGCTAAGTCCTTCGAGTTCACTGATACGTGGTTCACTATTAAAACCATTCAGAAAAACAGGGCTTGTACTTGTACAAGCCACAAAATTTGTACTACCTCTTGTATATAATGCTTCAATTTGAGGAGGGGATGCCGGAGCAGCAGCATAAGTATGAGCCATTTCATGTGGCCAAACAGTTACTTGTGCTGAAAATGATTGGTCGCCATCACCCCAAACAATTCTGTATTTTCCATGTTTTCTGTTTTTGGGAGTATCCAAAAATTTGACAGTAATGCTAGTTGCTCCACATTGACTAATAGTAAAATCTGGTGCTTCTGTCTGAATTATTTCTACGGCTTTACAAGTAACATAGGCAATACTATTTTCATTTCCACCTTGTAATATCCAATAAACGCCTGGGCTGCTAACAGTCCAGGTAGTTTGACTTGTAGTTGGAAATACAATATCATCACCTTCTTTGAAATCAAAAATATAACCTAAATTAGTCAATGCCCCTCCAGTGTTACCAACAGCACCTGAAACTGATATAGTTGATGAACTACTTGTATAATCAAGACAAGCTTGCTGAGGGGTTACATTGAAAGTTCCTCCTAAAGAAATACCTCCTCCAGGGTTTGTGCATTTTGAAGGTTGACCAAAAGAAAGGGTAGTTATGCAAATAACTAATAACCCCAATAAAATAAATCTGATACGGGACATAAGATATAATCATTTCATGTGTTCACTCACTCAGTGGTTAAAAGCAAAAATCATGCCCGACAAGGGGAAGTCAGTATTATAACGAAAGGAAAGTATAGATTATTAAGTAAAATTTATAAAATGTAGCGAGAAATGCAAGGGAGGAGGAATAATATTTTTTTTATATATTGTTGATAGTCAGTTAATTATCAGCTTATTTGAGCTAAATTTAAAAATTGGCTTAATATTTGTTCAATAATTTATCGACTAATTGAAAGGAAAAGGATTGACTCCTTTCACTGTGCCAAATGTTTTAAACGGTACAAAACGAGCAAATAATTCTTCTGAATACCAGCCTTCTGAATGTGTTTTCTTAATAATTTCAGCGTGTTCTCGCTGGCGATAAGCAAATTTTTTAACGTCGTCTAAACTATTCCAAACTGAAAATGTGGCTTGCCGTAAAAAAGGCATTTCCCCAATTCCAACTGAAGTAATGAAGCCTTGAGCATTTCCCATTGAAGCAGCAACCTTCGGAACATTTTTCCAAAATCCCGCTAATTTAGTTAATCGAATGGTAGCACGAGTCAGAACTGCAATTGGCCCATTATACATTTTATCGGGCGTCGGATTACCAAAAGGTTCTTTGTTATCCCATTTTCCGTGAGATTCATAAGGTAAGCAAAGTATTGTCCACTGTTCTTTCGTGAAAAAACGCCACCAAAACCAAACAAATGAGTCATTTTGAAACTTTATGAAATCACTTTCTTTATCCCAAACGGCCATCATTCCCCATTGTTGATAATCTGGATGTATATCAAACGTGCCATTTTTTCCGCAGCCTAATAATTTCCAAAATTTTAGATTTGCTCTAAAAAAAAGAGGAATATGCAGAATCGCCATCGAAATAAATGCAAACGGAATAAAGTATTTTGGGTAGCGTACAATGGTAAGTGAAACAAGCATTTCTTTTGAGGGAGTAAGAATGAATACCTTCAGTCCTATCTATAAACAGATATTTTGCTCAAAATGTTAAATAATTATTTCAATAATTACTTAGTTTCTACTAAAATCAGCCATCGGAAGGCCCATTTCCATTGTATTTTGTATTGTTCAATGCCTGCTTCTTTTAGTAAAATCTCCCATTCCTTTCGGCTGAAACCTCTTAAAACAGATAATGGAGCATCATTTTTGACTAAATATGATTTTGAAAATAAATGTGTGAGCCATTTAATAGAATAATAGGCGAGTGGATGTCGGTGCAAATCTGCAATTACGAAGCCAGTTTGTGCATTTTGGTGCATCCAACGGAGCATTTTTATGAGTTCTGCATCTTGAAAATGATGACAAAACAATGAATTAAAAATGATGTGAGATTTTCCTTCTGGAAATGTAGCAAGTTGATAATCAGCAATTTGATATTTTATAATTGACGTTTTTGAGTTGAATTTTTCTGCAAACCGTACGCAATCTTCCTTTAAATCGACGCCGCCTAGCTGCGATGTAATTTGTTTTTTTCTTAGATATTTATCAATCGCTCTTAGATTATCTCCACCACCGCTGCCAATTTCAAATATATTTATTTTTTCAGAAATACTTGAAAATTTAGAATTAATAAAATATTTAATTCCATCTAAAATAATTGAATGTCCGCCAAGTGTTCGATTAATAAAATCTAATTCATGCAGATTTTGATAAAGATCTTCGGTTGGAATATCTTCATTATCAAGAAGTTCGGCTTGGTATGAGCGAGTATTGAATGTCATTTTTCTAAAATTACACTTTCCATCGTGATTCCTGGTCCAAAAGCAACAGCGAATATGTTTCTTTGCTTTGATTGGTCGAAATCAGTTGCGAAAATTTCGTTCATCATTTCTTTTATCACAAATAAAATAGTTGGCGATGACATATTTCCATACTTTTTTAAAACTTCGTAAGATTTTGACAAATTATTTCGATTCAAATCAAGAGAAGTTTCAACCGCTTCTAAAATATTTTTTCCACCAGGATGAATTGCCCAATCCGTGATATTTTCTGCTGAAAGATTAAGTTTTTGTAGGGAATTATCTAATAATTGCTTGATTTCTTGTTTAATCAACTTAGGAACATGATTGGAAAGCGTCATCAAAAAACCTGTACTCGAAAGTTGCCAAGCCATATCAGCTTGTCCACTTAGGGCAAGTTGCGAATAAAATTGCTTGATTTCCAAGCCTTTTACATTTTTTTCAGAAGAAATCAAACAAGCAGCCGACCCATCAGCAAAAAGTGTGGAAGATAAAACTGCATCAACATCGTTTGATTGTTGGAAATGCAGCGTACATAATTCCGTACAAACGACTAAAACCTTCGCAGAAGCATCAGCTCGACAAAATGCATCAGCAATTTTGAGTGCGTGAATAGCCGCATAGCAACCCATAAAGTTGATTGAAGTACGCACAATATTTGGCGAAAGTCCTAGTTTCTGAACCAAAAAAATATCTATTCCTGGTGCCGAAATACCTGTGCAGGTAACTGTTATTAGATGTGTAATTTCTTTAATATCAGTATTTTGAAGGCAATTATTAATAGCTTCGATTGATAAATTGGTGGCTGCTTCATTATAAAGAGCCATTCTTTTTTCAAGTGTAGGAATTGAAGAATGATTACCGAAAAAATTCCATTGCTCAGGTGGTAAAGAGAAATCTGGAAAAACAGAATAACGGGTATCAATACCACTTCGGTGGTATAAAATTGGTAATAGTTTTTTTGTCTTTTCATCAGGGTTGTTGGCTTCAAGCATAAAGTGCATGATGTCAGTTTGCTGATGACAAAAAGGTGGATTAGCAGTACCTATGGCTATGATTTTTGACATGCAAAAAATTACGGTAAATTATTAAGCTTGATTAAACAGGCTCATAATGGAAGTTACGAAAAACACTCCATAAAAACTCTATATACGAAGTTTTTATCTTTTTGGAGGTCTTGATAGCGAACAACGAAGTTTTCGTCATCAAGGCTAAATTGAGTAACACTTAATGTTTTCAATTTGTTTTCTCGATTCATTCTAATGTCATTTCTAGTATCTCCTTTTCCACCGAAATGATGAAATTTTAGGATTGCTTCCTCATTACAATTAGGGTTTTTGGTAAGAAAATCGCTAAACCATTGTTCTCGTTCTCGAATTATTTCTGGTGTATAAAGCGTTACAGAAGACCAAATTTTGGGCTTGTTTGCATCGATTTCTTGGTGATGAATCTTTGAGCCAGTCCAACGTAACTCATTGATTGATAATGTGTTTTCACGGTCAATTATAACTAATGTGAACGGTTCAATACCATTAAAGGTATAGTTATGAATGAAAGATTCAACGTTTAGAAATTGATAAAAATCTAAAATTACTTGTCCTCTACTATGTCGATAAGGTGGTGCAGAAATATGTTTTTCTAAACCGCCGTTGAGTAAGCACAGCGTAAATTGATTGCATCCGCCAATCCATGTTCCGCTGCTAACGGGATCTTTTGGAAAGAAGATGTATCTACCATTTATTTCATATTTTCTCGGTGGAATTGCCGCTTCTCGTACCACACTTTCATCACGATTAGAAGTGAAATAATAACCGTTTTTCCCAGTTGGGATATATGTTAATACGCACATTTTTAGATAAATTATTATTAGTGATGAAAATGTATTTTAAATTTCAACGACCATTTCTTGACGATGCTTTACGGTTGAATACGCTACACCAAAATTTTTCGGTATATCAATTTTATCAAAATTTTCCTGTAACCCAATGCGTATCAAGGCGTAATGATGAATAGAATGCTCGACTAAATAAACCATTTCACGTATGAAATTTGTTTCTATAAAATGCTGACTGTCAGAGTTATAGTTAACAGAAAGCAACAATGGCTCGTTCAGGTTTTTGATATTTTCAATTTGAGTCTCAATCAATTTCAAGATTGAAAGTGTGTAGTTCAAATCATTTTCGAGCATTAAATTTCGTTCGCGGGCATCATAATCAACAATACCACCTAATATTCCTTTGAGTAAACATTGATAAAATTCAACTATGTGACGCGTATGCTGACCAATACTACTTCCGTTGAGTACGTCAAGAGATTTTGAATAATCATTAGGTTTGAGTTGCTTGAGCAAATTAGATAGTTGCTTCACAACTTCTGTAAAAATGACACTTTTCATTGCTGTGTATTGATTGTAATGTTTATTGTTGCGACGTCGCCGAGTAATGCACTTTTTTCTCCGATGCCAAATTCGATTCGGTTAATGGCAAAAGAACTTTTAAAAATACCTTGATTATTATCGTTTTGCGTAAAGGTGAACGGGATTTTTATTGCTTTAGTAATATTTTTAATGGTTAGATTAAAATAGCCATTGTATTCAGTTTCTTTGCTTGATTTTTCAATTTTAGTCGAGACAATTGAAATTTTCGGGTACTTTTCAACATCGAAATAATCATCACTTCTCATCGTATTATCTCGTAAATTAATGCCAGTATTTATGGTTTTTACATCAATACTTGCTTTGATAGAAGCTGATGCTAAATGCTGAGGGTCAAAAGCAAATGAACCAATAAAACCTTTAAATGAGCCATCGGCTGTTGCTCCTAAAGAGTGTTTAATTTTAAAGGTGATTGATGCCGTAATTGGCTTCCATATTTGTGCTTGAGTATTAATTTGAAAATTTAGAATGCTGATTATCAATGAAATATAGAAAATGATTTTTTTGTTCATCGCTGGTCAATTTAGAATTTATATGAAAATGCAATCATTGGCAAAAGTACTTTTGTCCGAAATCTATCGTTTTCAAAAGTTAGTTTTTTATCTGTTGAATATTCAACAAATTGAAAACTTAAACCAGCTCTCAAACCAATCTTATCATTAACCCAATATCGTGCATAAAGTTCTGAATTAAGGCTGCCCAAATCGTTATCACTCACCAAAAGCAAGTTAAATGTGGTTGGTTTTGCAGATTGTGAACTTTTATGAAGGCTTTTCGATTCGCTTGCATAGAATGTTCCATTTTGTTTGCTGCCAAAACTCAAGCCGATGGCGTCAATGTTGAAGCCAATTTCAAATTTATTGCTAAAACTATACTGTAAATGAATTGGAATATTGAGATAACCAACACCAATTTTAGCAATTTTAAGCGTATCAAAATTGCTAAAAATATTTTCGGTAAAAAGAACTTGTGGCCCTTTTTGACCTGATGTAAGTGATGCTGGAGCGGTAATTAAATCCATGTTTTTTCCTGAAAAATAAGTAAATCTAATTCCAGAACCGACTTTGAATTTGCCAGTTTTGCCAATTCCCAAAAGATATTGATAAGAAAATGCAGGTGAAAAACCGTTTCCTGCAGCAATTGAAAAGTCTAAAACTCGTTGATTTTTACTCTGAGAAAAAGCAAATTGACCAATAATTAGAGAAATAAATAATAAAAATGAGGTTTTTTTCATGTGTTTAGTAAAAATGTTAAATCTATTTTAATGAAGCACTACCAAATAAAACCGAAAATGACCGACACCAAATAATAACGGTTGTTTGTTTTTTCAAATCGACATTTGCTGGAATCGGTAACATATAATTACCACTTGTATTTGCTTTATCTGTGATTTGAATAAAATTTGTGAGGACTTTATCTTCGGCCATATAGATTCGTAAATCAGGGCCTGAATCGGTTTTGAAATTTTCAAAAACAAGACTTCGATTGAGATTTTTATCTTCGTAAATCTTTACAGTTCCAGAAGTTGCATGCACTCCTGAAACGAATGTTCCTTGCAAAATCAATGTCTGATTTTGTAAGTCAGTTTCGTTAATGTTAGTCGAATTTGGAGTTGAAGAATTTGAGTTGTCCGCTATTGCTGTTGAAGACTTGATCGGCCCATTTTCACACGCCGATAAACTCAAAAGTAATATTGAAAGAGACACAAATATTTTAATCATACTTTCTTATTTTGATGATACAAATGTAGAAAGTACTTGAAAAAGTAAATGTCGGCTAAATGACCAAATGGAAGAGGAAGTTATTAAGTACTTGATAGTGAGTTGTTTATTAGGTTAGTAAGGTCATGTTTTTGATAATGATTTCGGAGCGAGAATAATCTAATGCACCTTTTTCTTTTAAGTCATTGAAAAGTGCTGTGACAGTCTGGCGAGTGCTACAAATCAGACTGGCAATATCTTGATGAGTGAGATAATTTTTTAGAATAATTTCATTGTTATTATTTGAACCTTCTTTTGTTGCCCAGTCTTTCAAAAAACTAATTAATCTTGAACGCACATCTTTGAAAACTAAATTTGCGTATCGGTTTTCGAGGCGTTTGAGGCGAAAACCCATCCATTTGGTATATCGAAGAGCAAGAGCAGGGTTTCGCTCAATAACTTTTTCAAAATCATCAAGACGAAAACTACAACAAGTGATATAATCTGACATCGCCACTGCATATTCATCGAGCGTTTCATCGGTGAGTGTAAATTGTCCAAATAAATCGCCTTCTTGGAGAATATCTTTAACTATTTCATTGCCTTTGGCATCAATTTCAACAATTTTAATTGTTCCTCTTTTTAAGGTATAAACTCGACTTGATTCGTCGTGAGAAAAATAGATGATTTCTCCTTTTTTAGCAGTTTTGAAATTTGTAATTAAGCAAATTTCTTTTAGCTCAGCCGAACTCAAAACATTCATCAATTTATGATTATGAAGATGCCAATATTTAGTTTCGAGATTCATGTTTGTGAATATGGTTAGCAAAAAAATGTTACATAAAAAATGAAAAATAGATGAGAGAGTTTTACAAACTAATGTTAATGTAATTTTTGCTGTTTTGAGTAAAATTACATAAATGTAGATAATTATTGAGGAATTAAACTTAAATCCCAACCTCTTTGTAGTTGATAATGTAACTTTCCATCTTTCACAACCAACGGACTTTCAATATTATTGTGGTACAAAGCACCAGTTCCAAGTCCTTGAGGAAGTGTGTTTTTGTATTCGGCAGAAAACTGAGCAATGGCATTGAGACCAATGTTTGATTCGAGTGCAGAAGTAAGCCACCAACCAATATGTAATCGAGAAGCAATTTCAATCCATTCACGGCAATGTTGTAATCCACCTAGCAAAGTTGGTTTCAAAATAATATAAGCAGGCTTGATTTTTTTGAGCAATTGCATTTTCTGAACATAATCGGTCACTCCAATCAATTCTTCGTCTAACGCAATCGGAATTGGTGGATTTTGACACAAAGAAATCATAGCCTCGGTTTGGTGTTGTCTAATGGGTTGTTCGATGCTATGAATTTGATAGTCAGCTAGTTGTAATAACTTTTCATGGGCATTTTCGGGCAGAAAAGCACCATTTGCATCGACTCGGAGTGTAATTTTTTCAGAAGAAAATTGTTGACGAATATCGGCTAAAATCCCTAATTCTTCTTCAAAATTTATCGCACCGACTTTCATTTTGATTGTATCAAAGCCTGCAGCAAGTTTTTCGTTGACTTGAGCCGCCATAAACTCTTTATTTCCCATCCAAACCAAGCCATTAATGCTAATTGCTTTTCTAGCTTTAACAAAATCATTATCGAAAATGATTCTTTTTCCACAATGCATGATGTCGAGAAGAGCCGTTTCGAAGCCAAATTTGATTGAAGGCAGTCTATCATCAATGAGTTGAGAAAGAATAATATTAATGTTCCACTCGAAGACTTCTAAATCTAAACTATTAAAACTATCGCAGATATCTTGTAAAATTGTGTCAAAATTGGGCAAATCATCAATACTTAGGTCTTTCAATGGAGCGGCCTCACCTAACCCAAAAATTGAAGGGTTTTCAGAATCGAAGATTTTTATGAAAAAAGTATCTTTCTCGGTATAAACTCCACGTGAAGTTCCTGCTTCAAACCTGAACTTTAATGTATGCTTAGACCATTTGACTTTCAGACCCATTGAAAATTGCTTAATTTTGGCAAAAGTACAGAAACTTTTGTTTTTTATGACACAAATAGATGATTTATATGATTTCAGGGCTTTTTACTGAAAATACAAAGGTCAATATACAAAATTAAACCAAATGAAGTTTGTTTTTTTTACGCTAAAAGTGATTTTATATCCTTTAATGCTATTGATAAATATTATTATATATAGTAGAAATTGGCTATATGATAACGGATTTTTTAAATCCGTTCGGACAAATATTTTTACAATTAATGTTGGAAATCTTAATTTAGGTGGAACTGGCAAAACTCCGCATGTAGAATATTTAGTGCGTTTACTGCTTGATAAACAGCCAGTTAGTATTTTGAGTAGGGGCTATAAACGTAAAACAAAGGGATTTATTTTGGCCGATGAAAACGCAACAGCAGAGAGCATTGGAGATGAACCGATGCAGTATTTCTCGAAATTTAATGGTAAAGTAAACGTAGTAGTTTGTGAAGATAGGGTGGCAGGCGTAAATAAAATTGAGTCATTAACGAATAGTAATCAAGTAGTTATTCTTGATGATGCTTTTCAACATCGGAAAATTGCTCCGCACCTAAATTTATTGCTTTGTGATTATAATAGACCTTTTTATGAAGATTTTTTGGTGCCAATCGGACGCCTGCGTGATGTAAGAACCAGTGCCAAAAGAGCAGATGCCGTAATCGTAACTAAATGTCCGAACGAGATTTCTAGTCAAAATTATAAACAAATTAAATCAGGTATCAGTAAATATATTTTAAGTGAAACGCCAATCTTTTTTTCAAGAATTCTGTATAAACCTATACGTGGATATTCTGAGAAAAGTGTCTTTAATCCTATAAATAGTACTTCAATAATAACGGGTATTGCTAAGCCAGAGATTTTTGTTGATTATATTTTGAGCCAAAACATCGAAGTAAAAAAAGTACATAACTTTGCTGACCATTATGCTTTTTCAAGAAAAGACATTGACAAAATTATTGTAGAAAATACTTATTCAGACATAATTACACAAATGATTACAACCGAAAAAGACATGGTAAAACTCAAGCCTTTATTGTCTGAAAAGGAGTTAAACCTATTTTTTTATGTTCCAATTGAAATAGAAATTGAAGATAAAAAAGTTTTTGACGACTTTATTTTAGGGAAATTGAAATAATTTTTTCCTTTTCAAAATGCTAATATCTAGTACACTTACTTCATGCAAAACGCTCTTCACCAAAAATATTCCCAAATAATCAAAGCTAAAGCCACCGACTTGGGTTTTGATGCTTGTGGTATTTCTAAAGCAGATTTTTTGGAAGAAGAAGCTCCTCGTTTGGAAGCGTGGCTCAACCAAAATTATCATGGAAAAATGAGTTATATGGCTAATCATTTTGATAAAAGACTTGACCCAAGAAAATTAGTCGATGGAGCAAAATCAGTTATTACTGTTATTTTAAACTATTTTCCAGAGCAACAACTTCCAACAAACGATGATAATTACAAACTTTCAAAATATGCATACGGCACTGATTATCACTTTGTGTTGAAAGATAAATTGAAGGATTTGATGGCGTATATTTCGGAAGAAATAGGTGAGGTCAATGGACGAATCTTTGTAGACTCAGCTCCCGTAATGGACAAAGTTTGGGCAAAAAAAAGTGGCATTGGTTGGGTCGGGAAACACACAAACCTGATTACAAGAGAAATTGGAAGCTTCTTTTTTATTGGTGAAATTATCTGTGATTTAGTTCTCCAACCTGACGGAGCAATTAAAGATTATTGTGGAACTTGTACTCGTTGTGTTGATGCTTGTCCGACGGATGCAATTACTGAACCTTACGTGGTTGATGGCTCAAAATGTATCAGTTATTTTACAATTGAGTTGAAAGAAGCTATATCAGAAGATGTAAAAGGAAAATTTGAAAACTGGATTTTTGGATGTGATATTTGCCAAGACGTTTGCCCATGGAATCGTTTTTCTAAACCTCATTCTACTCCAGAATTTACTCAAAATACTGATTTACAGCAGTTTACTAAAAATGATTGGGAAGAGATTACAGAAGAGATTTTTCAAGAGATATTCAAACGAAGTGCTGTAAAACGGACGAAATTAGAAGGATTAAGGAGGAATATTGCGTTTGTGAAGAACTGAAATTAAACAAATCTAAAAAGATAAATTAAGGCAATTCATCGAAATCATCAAAATCAATGGCAAAAGATAATTTTTCTAATCAAGCAAGTACTTATGCAAAGTTTCGCCCGACGTACCCAAAAGAAGTTTTTGAATACTTAAAAGAAGTTGTAAAAAATAAAAATTGTGCATGGGATTGTGCTACTGGAAATGGACAAATGGCGAGAGAATTGGCTCTTTTTTTTGAAAATGTTTGTGCAACTGATATTAGTCAAAAGCAATTGGAAAATGCTTTTTTGGTCAAAAATATTGAATATTCACTAGCAAAAGCAGAATCTACTTTTTTTAAAGATAATACCTTTGATTTGATAACTGTTGCCCAAGCCATTCATTGGTTTGATTTTGAAAAATTTTATTCTGAAGCAAAACGAGTGGCTAAAAATGGAGCAATTTTGTTTGTGATTGGTTATTCAATGCCACGATTTGAAGGTAAAATTGATGAAATTTTACAAGATTTTTACTGGAATGTTACAGGCCCTTACTGGGATGCCGAGCGAAAACACCTCGATAATCAACTAGAGAGTATTCCTTTCCCATTCAGACAAGTTCCTTGTCCAATTTTCAAAAATGAATACCGCTGGACGCTCGAAATGGCAGAAGGTTATTTCAATTCATGGTCTTCAGTGCAGCATTATATTAAAAAACATAGCGAAAATCCAGTAAATTCAGTAATAAATGAACTTAAAAGCTTTTGGAAAGATAATGAAAAAGTTAGTTTTCCATTATTTACTAAGGTTGGAATTATTGAAAAAGATTGATTTTTTGGAAAATATCAATTATTTAAAATCCCGAATATCGATAATATTCTTACAAAAAGAATATTCCGCTGGCTGATTAGAACAGATAATAAGTAGCCGATTAGTCGTATGTTTTTTGATGTGTTCTAAATACCAAGCTAAACCTTGAGCATCGAGGTTTGAGGTTGGTTCGTCGAGTAGAATAATTGGAGCTTCAGAATAAAATGCCAAACCTAATTTGAGTCGTTGTTTCATTCCTGAAGAAAAATTCTTAATTGTTTTTTCTTTATGAGAAGTAAGTTGAAGCAAATCAATGAGTTGATTTGGTGTAAGATTATCTTTAAAACGTTTGAATTTCTGATGAAACTCTACTGATTCAAATAATGTAAATTCTTCTACTAACTCAAGATAAGGTGCAGCAATGACTATTTTTTTATAAATATCGTCAATTTCAACTATTTCATTATTAAATAAGTAAGTAACTTTCCCTTCTGAATGGGGCATTGTACCCATCAAAACTTGCAAAAGAGTCGATTTTCCGCTGCCATTTGGACCAACGAAAGTGTAACTATTTCCTGCGTCAAATCTTAGATTGACATTTCGGAAAATCCATTCTTTGCGAAACTTCTTACCTAAATTTTCTAGTTGAATTACCATTCGTCATCGTTACTATTCTTCCGAAACCTTTTTGACTGGACTTTTGATAATTCCACGCTCAGAATTTGAAATAAAATTCAAAATTTCATCTCTTTCAGGCGTTGCTGGAAATTCTAATTCAACCTGTGTAATTGCATCAGTATTATTTAGGCCACGAAGGTAAATATATCGATAAATAGCTTGAATTTCTGCAATTTTTTCGTCAGAATTACCTCTTCTACGCAATCCAACAGAGTTGATACCAGCATAAGAAAGTGGTTCACGAGCAGCTTTAATGTAAGGAGGAACGTCTTTTCTAATTTGAGAACAACCTCCGATATAAGTATGTTTCCCGATTTTTACAAATTGTTGAACTGCAGACATCCCGCCAATATTTGCGTAATCTCCAACTGTAATATGGCCAGCTAATTGCACAGCATTTGCCAAAATTACATTATTTCCAAGAATACAATCATGTGCAATATGTGCATAAGCCATGATAAGGCAATTTGAGCCAATTTCGGTACGGTGTTTATCAATTGTACCTCGATTGACAGTTACACATTCACGAATAGTTGTATTATCGCCAATAATTGTAACAGTATTTTCACCTTTAAACTTTAAATCTTGTGGAACGGCTGAAATAACAGCACCTGGAAAGATTTTACAATTTTTTCCAATTCTAGCACCTTCCATAATGATAGCGTGTGAACCTATCCAAGTACCTTCGCCAATTTCTACGTCTTTATGGATTACTGCAAATGGCTCAATTACTACATTTTGTGCAACTTTTGCGTCGGGGTGTATGTAAGCTAGCGGTTGATTCATTTTTCTTATTAAAAGCCGATGATTAGAATCAAAACCAACAAAAGCGTTGCTTTGTTAATTTTTAATAAAAATCTTTTAGCTTAATGATTATTTTGCTTTTTTAACTAATCTAGCGGTCATGTTAACATCACAAACGAGATTCTTTCCAACCCAAGCTTCGCCGTGCATTTTGGCTACACCTAGTCTGATTGGAGCGAGAAGATTACATCTGATAATTAACGTATCACCGGGTAAAACATTGCGATAGAATCTACAATTGTCGATTCCAACTAAATATGGCCAATAGGCTTCTGGGTCACCAGTTGAGGTAAGAACCAAAACACCACCTGTTTGTGCAATCGCCTCAATTTGTAACACTCCTGGCATGACAGGGTTGTCAGGGAAGTGACCTGTAAATTGTGGCTCATTCATTGTAATATTTTTAATACCAACAACCGTTTGTCCATCGAGATACACAATCTTATCTACGAGAGCAAATGGATAACGGTGGGGTAGAAGTCGAGCAATTTCACTAACATTAAATACTGGAGGGGTATTTGGGTCGTATTGCGGCGTACTTTTTGCCGCGTCAGTCATTTGTTTTTTTATTTTTTTCGCTAATGCTACATTTGGCGTATGACCAGGGCGAGCGGCCAAAATATGGGCTTTTAATGGGCGGCCAATCAATGCTAAATCTCCCATAACATCGAGCAGTTTATGTCGAGCAGGTTCATTCGCAAATCTTAGCGGCATATCATTCAAAATGCCTGTTTTACCCACGTGAATTTTTTCTTTGTTGAGTAACTTTGCAAGATTTTCAACTTCTTCTTCTGAAATATCTCTATCAACTATTACTACGGCATTATCAATATTTCCACCTTTGATTAGTCCAGCATTAAAAAGTGCTTCTAACTCATGTAAAAAAACGAAAGTACGACAAGAAGAAATTTCTTGTTTGTACAGATTAATATCATGTAATTGGGCGTGTTGGCTATGAAGTACAGAAGAATTATAGTCAACCATTACTGTTAGGCGGTAATCATTGAGTGGCAAAGCCGCTAATTCGATACTTTGGTCATCGTTACGAAAATGAATTGCTTCTTCGATTTCATAATAATTACGTAAAGCGTGTTGTTCTTCGATACCAGCTTCTTCAATTAATTCTACAAATTGAATCGCACTGCCATCTGCAATCGGAATTTCGGGACCATCTAATTGTATCAAAACATTGTCGATTTGTAAACCAACCAATGCCGATAAAATATGCTCAGTAGTATGTATTCTTACACCATCTTTTTCTAGAACTGTGCCTCTTGAAGTATCAACTACGTAGTCAACGTCAGCTTCAACAATAGGTTTTGCTGGTAAGTCGATTCTTTGGAATTTATATCCATGATTGATAGCAGCAGGTTGCAATAACATGGTTACTTTTTCGCCAGTATGCAAGCCTACGCCTGTAATAGAAACTAATTTTTTGAGGGTCTGTTGCTTAACGTTCATTGTTAATGTTACTTTTTTTCTTAGGCAAATGTAATATGAATGACGGTTAACCGTCGGATTGAATAGCTATAATTATAATTCAATTATACAATCGAATTCATGAGTAAATTAAACCAAAACCCCTTGTTGATTGAGTTCTAGTAGATGTTCTTCCAAAGCTTTTACTTGTTTTTCTAAGGCGGGAAGTTTTCGTAAAACTGACATTGCTCTCAAATAATCATTCAAATCAAAAGCTGGTGTTCCGTTGATGGCTGTTCCTGATTTCTTTACACTTTTTGTTACGCCTGCTTGGCCACCAATGCGAGTACCATCAGCAATCGTGATATGTCCATTTACTCCCACTTGTCCACCAATCATACAATTATTACCTACTTTGGTAGAACCTGCCACGCCTGTTTGTGCTGCAATAACTGTATTTTTTCCAATTTCAACATTATGAGCAATCTGCACCAAATTGTCAATTTTAGCACCTTCACGAATAATTGTTGAACCCATCGTAGCACAATCAATCGTCGAATTTGAGCCAATGCTCACATTGTTTTCAATGATTACATTACCCAACTGTGGAATTGTTTTATAAGTTCCGTCGGCTTGTGGAGCGAAACCAAAACCATCACTACCAATTACAACTCCTGAATGAATAACGCAGTAGTTACCAATGATACAATTTTCGTAAACTTTTGCTCCAGCGTATAAAATGGTATTATCGCCAATACTTACATTATCGCTGATATATACTTGGGGGTAAATTTTTACATTTTTCCCAATTTTACAGTTTTTCCCGATGTAAGAAAATGCTCCTTGATAAATATCTTCGCCAATGGTGGTATTCTCACCAACGAATACAGGTTGTTCTATTCCTTTCTTGGAAAAATCTAAAATCTTTTGATACTCTTCTAATAATTGTGTGAATGCGATATAGGCATTTTCAACAATGATAAGTGTGGCTGTAAAATCTTTTTTGGGTTCAAAATCACGCCCCACAATCACCGCACTTGCTTTTGTAGTATAAAGAAAAGGCTCATATTTATCATTAGCAAGAAAAGAAATATCACCCGTAGTGCCTTCCTCAATTTTTGCTAATTGACTGATTGTGAGAGAGTCATCGCCTCGAACCTCACCATTTAGTAGATATGCTATTTGCTTAACCGTGAATTTCATATTTTTCGTGCCATGCAAGTGCTTTCTTGCGTAGGTTTTTGCGTTAGTGTTTAGCTATTCGCTCGAATACGGTGATTGACGTTATTGACGATCGAATGGTTTTGTAAAATATAATCTTAAAATAATACAAAAAACTTTCCTTGCACTGCAAAATCAATGCAAAGATACATTTTTGCCCCAACATACATAGTATTTTTTCACGATGTTAATTAAAGCCTTAATTGTTGGCAAGTCGGAAGCATCGGCTATATCAATAATATTTTTATTTTTTGTGAGAATATTAATTGTTTCATCGCCCGAAATGTAACCTTTATTACTAACATCGCCTTCAGTAATGAAATATTTTAATTCATCTTCCTGCACCCCTTTTTCAAGAAGAGCGGCTTTCAAATGATTGATGAATGAATCTTCAATAGGAAAATTAGAAATTTTGACCTTATAAAGTTTTCGGTTGAGTAAATCTTTGCAAATAGTTGCAAGGATTTTGTCCGAATGATGTTGCCAAGTTTTTACGCAAGCCCAAATATCATAATCATCAATTTCGGTGAATGCTTGTAAATATTTTTCGTTGGTTTGAAATGCTTCTAAACTAATTTGTTCTTCCAAAAACAACGAAAAGGAAGGAGTTACAAATAATTTTTGACCATTCTTAATAATTTCTCTTGCTCTACTAATAATCTGAATGAGCATTACTTCGGTACAAATCGAAGTTTTGTGCAAATAAACTTGCCAATACATTAAACGCCGAGCATTCAAAAAGTTTTCTACACTCAATACACCTTTTTCTTCAACAACTAATTGATTATCAACAACATTGAGCATTTTTATAATTCTGTCAACACCAATTGTACCTTCGGCCACACCAGTGAAAAAGCAATCTCGGTTGAGATAATCCATTCTATCCATGTCAAGCTGACTCGAAATTAGTTGGTGGAAAAACTCACGTTGATATGTACCATTAAACATTTCGATTGCTAAATTGAGTTGACCACCAAATTGCTGATTCAGTTTTTCCATCAATAGAGCCGAAATATGTTCGTGATGAACATCATTCAAGATGGTATATTCCAATACATGCGAAAAAGGGCCATGACCAATATCGTGCAGCAGAATAGCAATTTGAGCAGCTTCGATTTCTGCGTCTGACAAATGATGTCCTTTAGACTGTAAAACCTGCAAAGCTTGTCCCATCAAGTGCATTGCACCAAGGGCATGATGAAAACGTGTATGCAAAGCACCTGGATAAACGTATTCGGCCATACCCAATTGTTTGATACGACGTAAACGCTGGAAAAAAGGATGCTCGATTAGGTCATAAATTAAATCGGAAGGCACACTTACAAATCCATAAACGGGGTCATTGAATATTTTACGTTTGTTGGTCATGCTTATAAAAGTGTTTTTAGCAGGTGTGCAAAGGTAGTATTTTATTTTTTAGGGCTACTTAGCAACAACACAAAGAAGAAAATTTTAGTTGTGAATGGGAGAAAAATGGAGATAAAATTTTGTAGTAAGGGAAGAAATGTCTAATTTTGCGTCACAAAACCAAAAAGTGGTTTTAGGGCCTATAGCTCATTCGGTTAGAGCAACTGACTCATAATCAGTAGGTGCTTGGTTCGATTCCAAGTGGGCCCACCTGATAATCAAGGAGTTACGATGAAAGTTGTAACTCCTTATTTTTTTGATACATACAAGATACATACAAATTGAGTTATATTCAGAAAGTATCGGTAAATAAAAACAAACCTTTCTTTTCCGACTTCGCTTTTAAACTAAGCATCTGATATTTTGGTAAATCATCACAATATACTTTAGAATATGGCTTGGCAAATCCATTTTCTATTAATACTTCTCCTACTGATTTACTATCCTCCAAAATAACATAAGCTAAGGTTCTGCCGTAACTATCAACCATGTTTCGTGTTTCTTGAACCAGAGTAACTTTGTCGTCTGGTCGAACTACTTGGAGCATAAAGTTCAAAGATTTGTTTCCAAGTTCAATTAAAAATTGTGCAGGAAGGTTTAACTCTCTTTCGTCTTTCAGCAATTTATTTGATAGTTTTAACTCAGGTGCATCTATGCCGTAGATGCGAACTTCTTCTTGTTCTTTTGTAGAAATATTTTCCACAATTAAGCCGTCACCATCTACGATTTGAACCACTTTAAAGTGGGGTCTTATGAGTTTTGATTCGTTAGCTTCCATTTACGCCTCTATGCTTTTATTTGAATAATTGATGTGGTTTTACGACTATCTAACTTTGCAAGTATAGTAAAACAATCGTAAAACTTAAATAATTAGCATCATGGCAAGGCAAAAAGGAGTAATGAAATATGTCGGAACTATCGGCGATGTTCGACATTTTAAAATCAAAGGTAATCAGGGTTACTTCGCTGGAATGATTGGCGGACCAACTGGTGAACAAATCGCCACAGCACCAGAGTTTGCTCGTACTCGTGAAAATATGAACGAGTTTGCAGGTTGTGCAATGGTTGGTAAATCGCTTAGAGTTTATCTCGCAAGTTTATTGAAGTCAATGGCTGACAATCAAGTAACTGGTCGTTTAACTGCCATTATGAAAAAAATCAACTTGGAAGATGGTTCTGAAGCAAGGGGACAAAGAGCGGTTTTGATTTCAACTGTTCCGCAATATTTGGAAGGTTTTGAATTTAATCGTTTTGTTTCATTTGGTGGAACAATTACTGCTCCGTTTACTATAACCCCAACAGTTGAACGAGATAGCTCTACAGTAGTATTTCAGCCTTTCAATCCGTTAAGTTATTTGAACATCCCATCAGGTGCAACGCATTTTAGATTGGTGAATGCAATTTCGGCAATTTCTGATTTTCAATTCAATGCAACAACTGGTGGCTACGAGCCAAAAGAGCCTGTTTTGAATGAGTTAGTAGATATTAAGTATTCTGCTTTCATTCCTGTTAATGCGGTAACTCCTGCCATTACAATCACAAGTGCATTTGCTGGCAGTCCTACATTAACGAGTGATGTTTCAGTTTTGAATGTCATTGGCATTGAGTTTTTCCAAGATGTGAATGGAAACAAGTATTTGTTCTCGCAAGGAAACTGCATGAAAATCTGTAAGATATTCTAAGATTTTTGATTTATAGGTGAATAAAACAAAGCCTTCTCATTTGAGAGGGCTTTTGTTTTTTTACCTATTGCTAAAAATTCCTTTAAATGGTGCTGATATGTATAACTTATGTATGAAATAAGTATGGGTTAATCATGTGTGAATTATGAAGTACCGAATAATAAAAATGGATACTTTATCATTGATAATCCTTGAAATAAAACTTAATTTTAATTGTACATTAAAAATTTCAACAACATGAAAACAAGAAGATATTTACTTTTGCTAAGCTGTCTCTTACTGGGTTCAAGCTTTATATTATTACCAGATTGGCCAAATCTTGATATACTTAAAGACTACCCTAAAGTTGGAGAAACTTGTTCGATTGATGGAAAGAGTAATGCAACTGCAAATAAAAAAGCACAAAATAGACTTAAGAATAGATACAGAATGCCTGTAAATAATGTATTTGAAGAAATGACTATTCAAGATATTATTGACCTGCCTTCTGGAACTAAAGTCATAAAACCGCCTTTAAATAGTCCAAATCATAGTAGAGCAGTTTCTGTTATAGGGTTTGTGAAGGATGTTAATTTTGGAGGAACGAAAGGGGAATCTTGTAATTGTGGAGCAACAGATAGAGGGATGGTCGATACACATATTGATTTAGTTTTGGATGGAAATGATACTGATGAAACAGGAAAAAACTTAATTGTGGCAGAGGTAACATTTAGAACGCAAATTTTGGCTCAAAATGGGTTGCTTGCAAGTAACATAGGTAATAAATGGACCAAGAAAAATCTAAGGGATAGATTGTTAGGTCGTAGAGTAAAATTTAGTGGTTGGCTTTTTTATGATTATGACCATCATGGAGAAACATGGGTTGTTGACCCAGATAATACTTTTGATAGGAATAATTGGAGAGCTACGGCTTGGGAAATTCATCCTGTAATGGCGATAGAAGTACTTAATTAATTCCCCCTCTAAAAGATGAAACTAAATAAGTGAGTGGCAGTTGCAATCGTGGAGTCGAGAAATGCGGCAGCATTTCGAAGCGACCCATTGCAACAACGAACGTCCACAAACAATTATATTCCTTTTAAAAAGCGATGAATAAAAAAAAAGGGGCGTAGCCCCTCTCTTATATTTTCTTTCTTCGCTTTGCTTCTTTTCGATAACGCACATTTGCCATTTGGTAGATTTGTAATTTCACGGAATCAGTGAAGTAATTGGCAAAGCCGAGCCATAATTGCACATTTGTATTATCAGAAAATGTAAATCTTTTGGTTTCCCAAAAGTGCTTAAATTCAAAGTTTTCGCATAAGACTTGAATATCATTTTGTGAATAGTTCCAAAAGAATAAAGCTAAAACTTCAATATCTATGATAATATTTTTCATGATTAAAGGAATTTAAGAGTGAGAAATGAATAAAAAAGTTCCCCCCTTAGTAAGGGAGAACTCTATCTAAAAAGCCTTCTTTGATTTGGCCAATGCCTTTTCTTAATTGGCTTATCTCAAACAAATCTTTTTCCCAATGGCCTTTCATGCTTTGGTCTGCAACACGCTTTGATTTTAACTTTTTCTTTAATTCTTTGATTTCTGCCTCGATTATATTTTCGACAGTTTTGTACATTTCAAAAGCATCCATAATGATTATGATTTAAAGGTGAATTATTATTTTTTCTTTTCGGGAAACGAAATCAAAACGACACCCCCTTGTGGGGCTTGGTAGCAAGTTTTTTTGAAAGAAATTTTCTGGCGTAGCCGAAAAATTGTTTCAAAAACCCGTAGGGCTTGAACTTGCTACTGTGGGTTTGACTTTCGTAGCTTTGGAAAAAATGATAAAGCACCAGACCGACGAGCCGTGCGAGCTACCCCCCAGCGAGGGGGGACAGGGGGGAGAAAAAGCCGCTGAGTTCCAGTCAACCCCCACCAAAAACTGTTTGAAGGCTGTGGGAGTGGTGGCGATAGCCACCTGCCCACAGACAAGTTCTTTTGGTGGGATGGCGAAGGGAAAACCAAATTGAAAATCCAACATACTGTCAATCAAACCGATAAATGAGCGTAGGATAAACAGGCTTAGGGCTGAGTGGTTGGGCTTTGATTTCGTGCAAAAAGCAAGCAATCGCCGAGCCTTGTGTTTTGCCTTGCTTGATTTATGTAAACGAAATAAAGCGAAGTGTCAGCCAAAAGCCCTGTGCCTGTGTGCCAATGTAAGCGGTGCCGTTTTTCACGGCACGGCTGAAATGGTGGAAACAAAGGCAGTCGAAATCCATAGTTTTTTGAAAAATTCCAGAAAACTATGCGTGTAGGTGCGGCTGGGTAAAAAGCCTGTGGCTATTTTTCATAATGTTTCAATTATATAGGGCTTGCCCCCTTGACCAAAGGTTATATAATTCAACATTATGAAACTTAGCTTTGGTTGTGCGGCTGGAGCTTTTTACGAAGAATAGCAAACGCACCGAAAACGTGAGGGGCAAAAGGACTGTCGAACTTAGCAAACTTTGAGTTTCCCCAAAACACCAAACGCCACACGAGCCGCCGCCCCAAACGTGGGGTGAGTGGCTTGGGTGGCATGAAATCGGGGAATAAATCCCCTTTTTTAGTTAATGAAAACATGCCCATCATGCTCGACAAATGAACTCGAAAACAAATCTCTTGCATAAGCTTCGTAATCAAAATATCTCGATAATTCATCAGGACAATTATTTAAAAAGCCAGCTTGCTCAACGTATTCATAAGCATATTCAACTTCGGCAGTATCGCTTTTACCACCGTAATATCCTTGATAAGAATCTTCAAACTGCTGCAATAAATCTGAAACTGAAATTTGGTAATGCTTACCCAAAATATTATCTCGGTAAATTTCTAAGGCTTCAATTTTATCATCATCCATACCCGCAATGGCTTCAAAATATTCAAAAGCATCATCATCTAAACTACATTCTGAAATTAAGAAATCAGGAATATTTTCCCAATCTTGAAACATAAACTCAGCATCTTCTTCATCAGAATGAAGCTCTTTACAAGCTTCATAAAACTCTTCTTTTGATGAATATTCTGTTAAATTAAGCCACCTGCCAGCAATTGAGCCACAGTTATATTTGTGATAAGTGCCAACATAGATAGAAGGAATATTTTGCATTTTAGTAAAGATTTTAGATTATAAAACCATGCACTTGCACGGCAATCGCCGAAGGCAACACGAGTAAAAAATGTCGGGGCTTAGCCCTTAATTTTCAAGTCCATTTGGCGGTTTACGGTGCGTTTGCCTTGTGCGTAGCTAAATAGCCAAATGACGTAGTGAAGACTTGAAAACGTCATTTTATCACTCGTAAATTTGATTGAACCGTGTAAGTAAATACTATGCGTGCTGACCAACCCAAATCAAAAACTAAAATAAGACCTTATTAATAATCAAATGTAGCAAAGGAAATGCAGCTTAATTACTGCCGTGAAACTGGTAGAAATTGGGCTGCTGTGCTAATGGAGGCGGTGCTTTTTTTGCACTGCTGAAATGAAGCAAAAGAAAATCAGACCTTATTTGGCTTAGGGATAGAAGCGTAAAGCCCGAAGTGTGTTTGCCATGTGCTTTTGGCGGACTTGAAGCGAATAGCCCGACCGAAGGAAAGCTCATAAAAGTATGAGAACTTTATATATATTTGTAACTTATAAGTTGTGTGGAATAACTAAAACAGCCCCGAACAATTTTTGTCGGGGCTGTTTATATTTTGTTTTGTTCAATTTGTAAGTTTAAAAGTATTGCTACTTAGTTATACGAATGAAATATTTATCTATATAGATTATCAAAAACTTATATTCTAACTACTAATATTTTAACCATATCTTCTTTGTTTATCACTGTTTTTGTATAATCAACAGTTCTTGCGTCTACTTGGTCAAAGATATTGATTCCTGTTAGTAGCAATAGGATTGTAATTATATTTTCATTTTTTAATCGTATTTAAACATTCATACACAGACTCTCCTATTTTCATTGCCATTAATGGAGGCACTGCATTTCCAACTTGTACATAAGTATCTTGTTGATTACCGATAAATTCAAAATCGTCTGGAAATGATTGAATTCTTGCTGCTTCTCTAACAGATAATGTTCTGTCTTCGGTTGGATGAATGTACATATAACCATCCATACCGATATGAGCCAATACTGTCCATGATGGATTTTCATTAACTAATCTCTTTAATCTATCTTTAAAAATATCCTCTCTAAAAGGCAAAATCTGTCTAATTTCGGGGGCTAAATCCATATAAATATCTCCTTGTTTCATATGAGAAAAGACCTCTTTAGCTCTCTTATTTGACATCCTGCAAATATTATTTTTAACACTTATTCCAGTATCTTTTCTCATTAATTTTTGAAATGAATTTAGTTCTTCATGCCTTGAATATTCGACCTCTGAAATTCTCCAATTGTCCGTTATCTGTGGTAAATCTGAAATAGCATCTTCAACAGATATATGTTTTTTTAATTTTGACGTATCGGGATTATCATTGTTCGGGTCAATATTGAACTTACCATTTTTAAACCAATTAGTTATTTCTGGATATTTAAATTTATATCCCTTCTGATAACCTACTAATATCATTCGTCTCCTATTCTGTGGAACGCCATAGTTTACACTATTTAAAACTTTTACTTTTTCTACAATTTCATATTCTGGTAAATCCCTTTCAATTATAGCTTTAACAGCTTCAAAAGTAGCACCATTATATTTAGTGAGGAATTGAGGTACATTCTCCATCACAAATATTTTTGGTCTAAAAAAATCAACATAATTTAAAAAATCTAAAAACAAATCATTTCTGGGGTCATTTGTAATATCTTTCTCTTCTTGATTTTTATAAACCGATTGAATTTTCGCATGACCAATAGTGCTGAACGTAGGACATGGTGGGCCACCAATAACCACATCTACTTTTTGTCCATTAAGTAAAACATTAAAATCTTCTGGTGGCACATTCCTTATATCATCACAAATTGAAATGGAGTTTTTAAAATTTAACTTATGGGTTTGAATAGCACTTTCTTTATTATCTATACCACCTATACACTTAAATTTACCCGTCATTTCAAACCCTTTGGCAAATCCACCTGCACCACAAAACAAATCAATAAAATTTAGCATTTTTAATCTATTAGTCTTTTTAAATAATTATACTCTTTTTTTGTATTAGTAAATATTCCCTTTGAACTCAAAGAAATATCAACATTTATGAATTGATTTATCAAATCGAAAATAGCACTTTGTTCTGTTGTTGCTTTAAAATTATCAATATTAAGTACAAAAGCACCAACCGAAGGAAAGTAAACATTCGCAGTTACTGAGTCCATTTCTTCTTGTAAGTAACTTTTTGATTTTGTCCCAGGATACAAAACATAAGCACCTATTGTACCTAATATTGCATCTTTATATGTATGCATTTTATCAATATCTTCTATTTTAAAAGTCCTAAGGCTCTCTAATTTATATTTAGCATCAAAATGAATAATAGAAACTAATCTATCATCAATAAATAATTCAAGAGAAATGTCTGGGTCTAAACTGTGAGAATATGACCGACCTTTATAAATGATATTATCAACTGAATATGATTTTTGATAGTACAATACTACTTTTTTATCATTGCCTATCTTATATGTCATTCCACTTCTTGTTGGGCATATTGTATAGGATAAATTTGTTTGATTGTATTTAATAAAGTTATTAATGCCTAAATCACTTTCACCAAAATTTTTATTCAAAACTTCAAATACTGTTAAAAAACACCAATATTCGTATAATTCAGGCAAGTTTTTAAGTGGGGTACTCATTGATGCAGATAGTCTTTCATCATCTATTTCAACCTCATAGAATAGCATCATATAAATTGAAAAAATATCTCTGTATGGATACTTTACTTGCAATGTATTTGACTTAGTAGGAAAATATTTAAGTCTCGAAATAGACTTGAATATGGGGTCCATTTTTATATTATTACATCTTTGTAAACATTCTTCTAATTCAAAATTTAAAATTTTCAAATTTAAATGATTGGCTTTTCTTTTAAATTCCTCTAACAATTGTATAACAAATTCTAATACATATTTTATAAATTGATTTTCAATAGTATTTATTTCATCATCATAATAATCAGCATTTATTTTCAATGGAATAATTCCATTTTGTGTTGAAACACTTTCTTTAAATAAACCATCTATGTAATTACTTATATCTAAATTATCCACTTCCCAAGAAAACTTTTCCTCTGTTAAAGACTTGATTCTTTTTATTGGTTTTCGTAAAAAGGCGTTATATAGGTTTTCAAAATCACCTGATAATATTTTTGATTTTAAAAAAGCTAATTTAGTATTTAATAGATTATCATTTTGCGTGATTTCATTCCCTACTCTTGATGATGCTTCAAAAATTGAACTCGCTCTTGTAATTAAATCAGTATCTAATTCTGTAATTTTCAATAACAGATTATTGTATTCATCTTGGTAATTAATTTTACGAGATTCTATTTCTATTGGATTTATAAAAATTGTTAGAAAACTTAAATTAAGTATGCCAACATAGTTTAAAGAGTTAAATTTTAAAATGTATGTAGTATCATTTTTACTGTCTATAACTTCAAAAGATTCATGTTTTTCAATTTTACGAGAATTATTGAACTGTACTTTAAAAATGTAATCCTTGTTTTCAAAAAGGATTATTGGACACCTTTTATATAAATCAAAAACCAAATCTGAATCTTTTTGAACTGTAACTAATGTGTATGAAATGTTATCCAACAGACTATTTTCACTACCAAGCTCTAATGCAACAGTATTGGGCGAAATAACTGACATTTCTAATTCTTCTGTTTTAAAAGATATTTCCTTACAATTTATCATGCAGTAACAAAAGAAGTAAAACCTGTAGTTTTAATTTGATTAATCATTGATGCTATTTTTGTCTTTGAATAAACAGAAGTAAATTCAGGTTTGTCAAATATTTCTTTTAATTTTTCCAATTTAACTAATAACTCTCCTCTTGTACCATGCAGTTTTGGTAATAGTTTTTGATAAACCTGTTCATCTAAAAAAACAATAAAATCATTACTTGTTAAGTCGGTATTAATCAAAATGTAACTTGTAATTTCATCAATAACCCTAAAACCAAATTTCCCATCGAAAGCATTATATATTTCATCTAATAGTATTATGTAGTTATCCTTCCATGTTTTTGTATTTAAGTTTTTAGTTTTTATATCATTCCTTAAAATCAAATCTTCAATATACTTACTTGGTTTTATACCATTCATCTCTATTAAATTTGCTCTATCTATGACTTTTGGGGATAGTGTATGAGTTGTTTCATCTTCATTTATAGTTCCTATAATTTTAAGATTTTCAGACCATTTAACATTACTTCCCTTTCCATCTGGCAGTGTGATTTCCTTACTTATACTCTCTAAAGCAGACAAAAAATCTGAAAAATACCTTTCAGTATAAGACAGATTCATTTCATCTAATAGAATTATATATAATCGAGTTGGATTACTGTTTGCTTCCTGAATAAACTTAACTACGTCTGTCTCATTATAATTACCACTACTAATGATAGGATTATAGTATCCAAGCAAGTTTTTATTATCATTCCAATTACTTCCTACTGCTTTTAATAAGAATGCTCCTTTAGAATTTTTAAGTAAAAACTCACCATAAAGTTCTGCTATCTTTGATTTACCAGTGCCACTAATACCTGTAAGTAACAAAAAAGGCTTAGTTGTTAAAGAAGTTAAAAAACGTCTAATTAAACTTTCGTCAAAATAGAAGCCTTTATTTATGCAATATTGTAAGAATGCTCCTTTATCTTGTAGCATATTTTTTTGATTTATATAATTAAAAAAATCATTGACATTATGTAAATAATTAGCCCATCCGTTTTTAGAATCATTATTATTTGTTGAGTAAACAAAAAAACCGTCGCAATAGTGATTACAAATAAACTGAACAAAAGAAATATCCTTATTGGGGTATAATCCTATAAAAAAATCTTTAGCTTTTGGATAGTAATTAGAATTTGATGATAAAATACAACTATTTGAAAAGAATGCTTTATCATATGAAATTATACCACTCAGATTATTGACATTTGCTTTTTTTACTCCAGAAACCCTATCAGCTAATATTTGATTTATTAATAAATTATTCACCCTACTTAATGAAGTTATATTATTATCAAATAAATAATAAAATTCTTCTTGAGTAAAGTATGCTTCGTTAGGATTTATTTTATATAACTCTATTAAAATTGATAATATTAAAAAATATGGTTTTGAGTAATTATTGGTACTACCTATATGAGGTCTCGGATATTGAAATTTTAGAAGAACATAATCAAGAAATGAATTAGCTAATTTATTATCATTAAAAATCATGTTAGCAATTTTAGAGACATTAAATGTGCCATTATCATTTAATGTAAATAAACCTAAAATATTCATTTGAGTAACAATTTGACCAAAATAGGCTGGATTTGATTGTTTCCCATAATGTATAATAGCATTTTGTGTTAGGTCTGAATATTTGCCACCATCATATTTTTTTAAAAATGTAATTAAATCTATGAGATTTGTTGTATTTACATTCTTAACTCTATCTGTTTTCCAATATGGTGCCGCCATTTATATAAATTTTTTAATTGCTTTTGCTATTTGTTGAGCCATTAATGGTGGTACTGCATTTCCAACTTGTTTAAATTGGTTTGTTCGAGAACCTTTAAAAATGAAGTCATCAGGAAAAGATTGAATTCTTGCAGCCTCTCTTACAGTAAAAGTTCTTTCTTGCTTACTGTCGGGATGAATAAATAAGTTACCATCTTTATACAAATGAGCAACTACCGTAGTTCCTGGTGAATTGTATTTTTGTACTGTATATCGGTTTCCAAAATGCTTTGGGTCATGATGAACTAAATCAGGATTTACTTCTGCTAAATCTTTAAGCTGCCATTCATTTTCACTTAATATTTTGTACCTTTTTCTATCTTCACTATTATGATTTCTTGCTTCATGATTATATAACAAATCGAAGTTTTCTTGTCTAATTTGATTTACATATGTGTTTACTTCAGAAGGTTTGAATGATATTTGTTCTTGTCCTTCTCCTGGCAAAATTTTTGGTAAATCCAAGATAGCATCTTTCACTGTCCTATATTTTAATAAACTTCCTATTTCCCCCTTCTTTTCCATTTCTGGGCTGAAATATTCTTTTTTAACACTTTCATAAACATCCTTAGAAGTAAAATTTAAATCTTTTCTTACTCCAATTATTATGACTCTTTTCCTTATTTGAGGGACACCATAATGAACGGAATTTAATAAAATGGTCTTCTTGTCATCGCAAACATCATAAAATCTTGACATTTCCTCTATAATTTGTGGAAAAATAAAGTTCCCATTAGGCTTAGCCGTTAACAAGCCTGACACATTTTCAAAAACAAATACCTTCGGCTTATATTTTTCTAAAATATTAATATAATTCAAAAACAAATAGTTTCTTGGGTCATTTGCCATAGCATTAGGGTCTTGAGCTCTACCAACAGATGAAAAACTCTGACATGGAGGACCACCAACTAAAACATCAATCTGCTTATCTTCAAGAACTTTATCAATTTGTAAGTTGACGTCTTCTTTTGTTAAATCACCACAAATAACTGCTTTGTCTATTTCCTTTTGAGAATAATTATAATACTTCATTCTTTCTCTCAATGTCAAACAAGCTGCTTCATCAAAATCAACATGGACTAAAGATCTAAATCCTTCTTTATAAAAACCTTCACTAAAGCCGCCACAACCGGCAAATAAATCTATAAATGTTAAATTACTCATTAATTTTATTTTACAATTCAATAATATTTAAAATAAAAAACTAAAACTGATGAGACCAAATAATATTTGGTCTGCTCGTTCATAGCTTATTAGCTTCCTCTTTTATCATGTCTGATAACGTGAGCAAACCACTTCCGTGTCACTAGCGTTAATGTCCTACTCAAGCCACGTATATCGTACCTGTGTAGCTTCTACGTAAAGCGAGCTGGCGAAATTCCTATACATATGCGTGAAAGGTTTAATCTTAATAAGCTGGAAGATGTCTCTGTTCATCGTCGGAAACTTTTAAAGTTTAAAAGTATGCATAATACAATTATCATACAAGAACACTTCTTGACATAATGTATTTTGAATACAAATATTCAATTAAAGGGTAGATACAACCATGTGGGATAACGTTTATAAGAGCATTCGGTGGTATTGATTTAATAAAATAATTATATTTTTTGTGTTGGAAATACAGTTGAAATCTGTGTAAGCTTTAATTTTAAAGATTGTTTTTATAAATCAGATACCAAAGACAGTAAATTATTTTTTATGAGTGGCCACTCTTGGTTGAGGTTAATGGCCTGTATGCCGATTCGGTGCTTATGGTAATACATTTCGTGCTTAAAAGTGCTGTATGTGGCAGGGTAAAGCAACATACCGCCACAAGTTTGGCTCATTTCTGTATCAGTTTGTTGGTTGATGAGATACGCAAAAAGTTGGTAAAGGTTTGGTGTTCGGAACTTCTCGGTATCGAATCTTTTTACAAATGCTTCCTTATAATACTTGGCATCAATGATTAGTTTTTGAGTTTTGCGATAAAGCGAAATATCGGTTTGCATGATGGGTATCATGCTTTGGGCTTCGGGGCTTACCTTATCAAACTGCCATTTTATTTGCTCCGAACGCACTTGAAGTGAGGTTTCGTTTCGATAAAAATTACGGATAAAAGCCTCGAAAAGACGAGCCATTGCTTTTTCGTCTCTCAAAAAATCTTTGAATTGGTAATGCCCATTAGATTCATCAATGAGGAGGTTTTGATGTATGATTTCACAGATTTTAAGCAAAAAATCATAGTGGTAATTGTTTCGGTGAATAACTACCCGCTGAAAATCGGCCACACGGAGTTTGATTTCATCGATTGGCGGAAAACTCAACCATTTAGAGTGGCGGTAAGAGTCTTCTTTATCAACAAAACTATCGTTATACTTAAAGTTTTTGTTGCCCGTATTCTACGGAAGGTCAATGTAAATGACATCAATTTTGTTTTCGTGCGTAACAGTCAGAGCCTTAAGGGCATGGAGGTTATCGCCTTCAATGAGGGTGTGGATTACAGCCCTATTGTCTGAACTATGATTATCAGGATTGTTTTGATTGGTAGGATTAGTTTCTTCTCTAACTTCATCAAAGAGCAAAGTTTGCTGGGGTTTGGTATTTTCAGCATCTTGCTCACTTTTTACGGCTGTTAGTCTTGGCTCAGAAATGATTCTTTTCTCCACCACTTCTTGCAGCACTGGCAGGTGTTGGCGGAGGATTTCTTCTACATCTTCGGGTTTGTCTTCCCAGACGAGTCCGTATTTTTTCTTGGTATTAATGAGGTCAATGAGGTAGGCACGTTCGTCTTGGCTGATGCCGTCGAGGGCTTTTACTTTTTGTATGAGGTCGTGTTTGTTCATGTACAGTTTAATGACGAATCTAAGATTATTTATACAATTTTAATCAAGAAAAAGCAGAATAGCAAAAGTGTAGCGAGTATAAAAGCGATTTCGGCAATAACTTTAGGCTTGATTGCATTTTGTCAATTGTACAAGTACCGAAAAATAAAAGTGTGTTGCAAAACATAAAAAGTGAAAGTATATTTCGATAAAAATTAAACCAAAGCACTATGAAAAAAACAATTTTACTTCTCGTCTTTGTCCTTATTGCTCAGAATCTAGTTTTGGGACAAAAAATAACCAAGAACGTTTTAAAAGAATACGGAACTTACAATCGTGGATTAATGCCACCAAAGATTAATTCTTTAGAGCCAGAAGCATCGCAAGCCACAGAAGTAATCAGATTAGACTCGGAAGGTCGAAGAATTATAGAAAATGCTGTGAGACCGACAGTTGAAATAGACCCACTGCTTAGTATTACACGCCCATCATTCAAGAAAATTTTTAAATCGGATTTTTCTTCAGTGATTGGTATTAATGATTTACCTGTCAATCAGATAGTTGTGGGTGTAAACAAACCAGAAATTAAAATTGGAAACCAATTATTATTGTATAAAGACAGTAGCAAAAGTTTACCTTGGGGTGGCTTGTTTCCTTATGTAAAAGGTAAACAAAATGAAGATGGAGAATATAAGATTTTTAGTAAAGGCAAATTTGACCCTACGATTAATTATGGGGTTCAGATAATATTGTTTCCTTTAAATTTTAGAAATAACCCATTCTATAAGTTTACAGATTATAGGAAAGCAAAAGCAGTGAAAGCCAGTAGTGAACTTCTTCTTTCAAAAGTTTCTAATGAAGTTAGTGGCAAAGAAATTGGTAATAAAATTAAGAAATTGGATAGTATTATTAGCAACTGTGACAGTTTGCTATTACATGATACTAACTTAACCAGACTAAAGAGAAACTTGTTGGAGGTGCAAATAGACTCTGCTTATAATAAATTGGACGAGTTGAAAGATATTTTAAAAGACCCTATTGCCTATGTAGAGAAAGCCATGTATGAAAAGGAAAAGGAAATCGTTTTTGACCAAAAACGATTCTTTTGGCTTGCCCTTGACTTGAACACAGAGCGAATAAAGACTAATCTCTTCCAAAATCAGAAAATCATTGAAGACGAAATTTTCAATAAAAATGTTTTTGGTTTATCGGTTAATCACTCAATATTTAAGAAAAATTCAGTATTTAATGCCTTTATAAAGCTGGATTTTAGTAGAAAAAATGCTTTTTTGAGCGATAAAAAAGTCAATTTTGTAAGAGACTCTCTTATTTCTAATAGTTCTTATGTGGCAGAGAAGGAGTCTATTGAAGCGTATGATACGTCAGTTCCAAATTTTGATAGAGATAAAAAAGGCACAGAGAAAATTTTGAAGCTATCAGCAACCTACTTGTGGGGAAAAGAAAAAAAGCAAGGTATAACTATTTTTAATGAAAATAATTTGGGAACAAAAATCTCTAATCTAAAATTGGGGTATATCATTCCAGTCATTTTAGATAATGACAAAGCCGAACAATCAAATATTATTCTTGAATGGGCACTCCCTGATTTAGGTACTTTCAAGGGCTTGTTTGATAGGTCTTATGTCAATATCAAAGTTGGGATACCAATAAATATTCTTTGATTAATTGGGATTCTAAATGTACTTTCTATTAAGTCTAAGCTCTAATTCAACAATTAGTACATCTATTTTCTCTTTAGCTAACTGATTGACCTCACTAAAAGTTGTGATTCGTTGTTCTTGATTTTAGAAAAATCCTTTGCGTGGGATTGAAGGTAGGTAAGTTGTTCGTTCATTTAATTGAGTGTTGGCTGTGTTTAGATGTATGTTTATTGGAGGTATTTGTAAATATTAGGTAAAATTATAAAAACCATAAACTCTTACGCCCAAATTCTGGAATAATATCAGAATCGAAGTGCGGAAACATTTCGGCTACCATTTCGGGGTATTTGATGGTTACAGGTAAGTTTTGCTGCGAAACTGATTTCCAGTACATTCGGCTGAATTGATACACTTGGTCGATAAGCTCGGTTATGGTTGAGAAATCTTTGAGTAGTTCGGGGTTGGAACAACTGAAAGAAAGCTTGATTGGGAACGGATAGCCTCCATTGACTTTTGGTTCTTCGGAATATCGGGTATTGTTGAAAAGCAAGAACTGCCGATAAGAAGTTTGAATGATTGTACCACTTATTGGCATTAGGAAATTGGGTACGAGTGTATCGAATGCTGTTAAGTCTTTTGATTCGGTTTTGTTGATGGTAATGATAAAAACTGGAATATTGATATTGAGTTTGTAAAGGATAGCGAGAATGGGTTGTAGTTCTTCATGGCTCATTGTTTTATAAAAATGAATGATTAGCCTTTGAGCATCTTTGTATGTGTCGAGATAGGTTAATACTGCTGTGCGGATTGAATGAGCCAAAAGGTTGGTGTTTTCGGCTGGGAATGAGTCAAAATTTAAGAAGTCTCCTTCGTTATTAAAACAAAATGCACTGCCGACAAAGCGGCATTTGGCTGTATGTGAATAAAATGCTCCTATGCCAACGATAAGTTCGTTTTTTGGTGGGCGGTTTAATCTCCACGGAACTCCGTTGAGTTTTGCCAATAAGGCAATGGCAATGTTTGGTAAATAGTATTGGAAAGATTTGCTGTTGATATTTTCGTTATAAATAACTTGTGAAGTGATGTTTTCTTTGAGTAATAGTTCTTTGACTTTGTAATAAAGTTCGTGCTTTGCCACATCAGTATTGTTTTTTGCTACAGAGCTGATATAAATGGCTACGTACTGGGTGTTTTTGTCAGGGTTTCTATCGTGTAGATATTTTCTTAAATCTTTGATTAAGGTTTCGGTTGATTGAAATTCTAAACGTGAGCCTTTGTCGATATTGAATGGCTGTTTAATAAATTTACTGAGTGGAGGAAATGTTTCTTTCGTTCCTTCACCATATTTGTTTGGAATTGAATACCCCGTTGTGAAATAGTTATAGAGTTTTCTAGCAAGTTCTTGATTGCTTTTTGATTCTTGATAAATAAAAAAGAATTTAACGTTAGAGAATGAAGATGGCTTGTAAACTCCTTTTTGATAAATACCAGTGTAGGGACTTGTATCGGTACCAGTACCAAAAAGTAAATTATTGGAGTCTGATTTTGTGCTGAGGATTTTATCGTTTGGCAATTGATAAAACCCTTGAACATCAATATTTATGACACTGCGAAAGTTATCATTATCAAGGTAGGTTTTATAAAAATCATTTATTTCAGATAAGTAACTGATATATGTATTTTTTCGGGGATTGGTTCTTGGAGAAACTTTACCCAAATAATATTTCATTGGGTTGTTGAGTAATGGGTATAGTTCATGGAGGTAGTTTTTGAATGCTGGAGGCATTTCTTCGTATTTGTAGATACGATTTTGATAAACTACTTTATGATATAATTTACTTGGAAACTCGGTTAGTTCTTCGATTGATTTATTATATACTTCTGAAATACCATCATAGGACAATATTAGTTCGGGCTGGTCAGTTACTTTTTCGATTTGAACTTTGATAGTAAACCTTTGGTATTGAGAGATTTCAGCATTTGTTTTTTGTGGAATTTTCATCCAAACTACTATGCTTTTAACAAAGTCAGGATACATAATAGCTGCTTTGTCGAGAAAGTATTCATACAGCAAAAATGTATAGTAATGCTTGGCGAATTTATAACTTTCAGACAAATTTAGCTCATAAACATATTCGCAATCTTCAGTGGTTTTGAAATCAGTATAGAGTGTTTTGATGTTTTTTTCGAGTAATTCATCATAAGTTTCCTGCGTAAAAAATGGAAATTCAGCTTTTGTTAGTGGATAATATCCTTCTCGATTTTTGGTAATAAAGCCAAAGGTTTTTGAACTTTGTATAGGGGTAAACGGAATTAAGTTGAGTGTGAGATTCATGCAAAAGTTAGTTATATTGGATTTATAGCTTATCGTAGAAACCAAAGTTAGTTTGTCTGAAATACTTTTCTAAATTGGAACTTAAAAAGTTATCCACACTTCTTGTACTCATGCTAAAGGTTTTGGCAATTTCAACGGCATCTTTTCGCTGAAAACTTTGTGGTAATGCTTTTAAAAATTGTTCCTTCACGTTTCCAGACTTAAAAATGAGGTTGCCTTCGTTTTTGGGTAGGTTGTGAAACATGAGTAAACTATGCTCTAAATAGGTGGAGGTAACTTTTACGGCAACTTCAAAATCATTGTCTGAACAAACGTAAACGGTGGAGGTATCTCCATTTTCAAATTTTCGGAGTGCCGTAAATATCATACATATTCGGTATAGGATTAGCCCTAAGCGTTTTACCACGCTACCAGCATTTTCACCCGAAAATACAATGACATCTTGTAGCCGAGCGTTACAAGTATTATTAAAAATTTGCCATTGTGTTTTTGATAAGTTGATAGTTGTTTGGCTTAGTTCGAGGAAGTTTATCAGCGAATAAACCTCCTCAGATAGTTCTTTAAAGAATTTACTGAAATTGATAGGTTGGGCATAAGGCGAAACGTCTTTCCAAGTTTGTTCGACTTTGAAGGCGTAGAAAATGAATCTGCTGAAAAGTCCATCTTCGGCTGAGGAAATAAGTTTTGAAACTTGCCCAGGTGTTCCTGCCAATGCAATTGAAATTCGGGGTTCTTGGATGTCGATGTACTCGTTATTGGTTTTTCGAGAAACTGATATTTTTTCGTGGTGAAAGGCTTTGCGGAGTAAGTCGCTGTAGCCTCCCCATTCTTTGTTCATGACGTTTCCCATTGTGTCGGCTTCAGTTTCGCAAATGATACCTTGGTCGCCGTTTTGTTTGATGTGCGATAAAATCTTGGCATAACTCGAATTGGCAGGAATATAAAGTACCTTGAAATCGGGCTGAGTTGGCTCGTCGGTTGGTAGTTTTTCGCCTTTTTTAATGGTGCGAAGGTTGTTTTTATAGTTTTCTAGGTCTTTTTTATACTCATCGTTTTTGAGGTTGCTGGCATCTAATAATGATGTGTGGTATTTATCGCCCAAAGTTTTGGCAAACTTTAATGCTCCTTTACCACTGGCGGCAGGTGCAATGATGAAAGTAAAAAGGTTTGGATAGACGTTTTCATTGGCATAAATACCCGAAACATTTGGTAAGCAACCACTCAAAATGCCTAACGCACCTGTAAAGAAGACATCTCGTTCTCGTGGCTCGGTGAATACTTCGGCAGCTCTTTTGAGTAGGTCGGGCATGGCACGATAAAGGTCTTCGCTGATGCAAGGTGTTTGTTTCAGGAAGTCTTCGGTAGATTCGTTTGGTGAATTTTGCAACTTTGCAAAGTTTGCAAACTTTGCAAATTGGTCGTTGTGGTGCTGGTATGCACTTTTGACGGTCGCATGGATTTCGTTGGCATTTAAGTCAAAATGCTGTTGAATAAAAGTATTAACCAATTCAAAGGAAAGTCCTTGACGGTTACAATTATTAGCCAAAAGATAAATATAATTGTTGCGATTGCCATCGCCATAACCTGCTTTATTATTTGTAAAATCAATGCAATTAAGAAATTTTTGATATGCTTCTTCATTATTATTGTCTGTTTGGATGAGCGTTTCAGCTATGTTATTTGGGTTTACTATTGTACTTTGATTGTTGGTTTTTACAGGAGTTTCGTAAATACTACTATGAAAAACTGCTGACTCTTGATTGAAATAGGCTTCGGGGTCATGAGAAATAAAGCAAAGCCTTGTGATGTCTTTGCATTTTTCGTCAGCTTTAAAAGTCAGTAGCTCTTCGTAATAAGATTTTATCTGATTATAGATTTGTTCGTGGGTTTCCGCTGTGGCATTGACTTTTATAAATACTTTGATACCATTATTGCTTGGGCTACGGAAATACGCATGAGTGAAAGCATCTTTCTCGATTTTGGTCGTAGCAAAAAGTAGTTGCTGGTCGGCTAACTTATCGAAATCTAAATGAATTAGCCCTGAATGCTGTTGCACAAACTCTTGCTTTCTGCCGTCTTTGAAAGTGGCGGAGGGTGTAAAAGCTGGCAGACGTTTTTTTGCTTCTTCGGCACGTTCTTTTTGCCCTTGTGCGAGTACATCACGATAAAACCGAACTTTATTGAGGTGTTTCTCTGATTTTATATCTTTGATTATGTTTTCAAAAGCGAGGTCTTCAACTGGTTTATTGAAGCTCTCAAAAATTGTTACTGTATTCATTTTGATTTATTGCTTTGCTGCTGGTTTGTAATTGTCTTCTAAGAGGGCTAAAATGTCGGGCAGTCGGTAATAGATTTTTGAACCTATCTGGCAGAAACCAATTAGCCCATTGTCTCGCCACTGCTGTGCGGTTCGCTTACTGATATTCATTACATGGAGAAATTCTTGATTGTCAAAGAAAACCTCTTCGGGGTTTGTACGCTGGCGTTCTCGGAGTATGCCGATAATGAGTTTGAGTTTTTGGTCGAACTCGCCAATTTTTTCTTCTAATTCAAATACATTCATCTTATTTTACAGTTATTAAGGTGAAGCGATTTCGTGCGTAGTCTTCGATTTCGGCGGTAGTTATCTGGCGATTTGACAAAAGCCATTCGTTCAACTCTTCTCGGCGGAAGTAGAGTTTTTTGCCTTGTGGACAGAAATGCGGTATTTTTTTCTGACTTGTTAGTTTGTAAAGGTGTGAAGAACTGATGTCGAGGTAACGACTGGCTTCTTCTAAATTTAGGATGTCTTTTTTGAGCAATGTTTGCTCTTGGAGGTGTTGCTCAATCTTGTTGAGTCTTTCGAGAATTAATGATTCTTGTGACATATACATCAAATTTTAAATGAAAAAATCTTGATGCAAATGTCATGTAGGGGCAAAAAAATAAGAGTGAGATGGTTATATCTCACTCTTATATCTCACTAATCTCACTGTTTCTATTTATAAATGTTTGATTATGTTGTCAATCTCTTCCATCTTTTTCGGCTCGTCAATAAGATTTTTGTATAGGTTTTGTCGTTTTATTAGGTTTCCTTTCTTTGAATAAAATAACTTTGTGTTACCAATTTCAGTTGGGTTAAAAGAAATAAAGTGTTGCTCAAGTTTAGAAACCATATGACTAAATTGTGTGGTTTCGCAATTTATGTAAACGAGTGGAGTACCTAAAGCGAGGTTTGGTGATGTTAATATTTCGAGTAACTGCTCAACTTTTGTTTTATCTTCATTTAATAGGTTGATTTGAAATTGAAGCTGCTTTAAAACTGAATCAAGTTTCTTTTTATCACCTTTATAGCCAAATGATACTCTGTCAGATTTAGGGAATTTGAAATTATCTTCTTTTTCTCCAAACTTAATTAAGTCTTGAAAATGTGATAATTTGTCTGATTTTTTATAAAAAATATCTTCTGGAATATCTTGATTGAGGTAATCGCCAAAGATTTGGTATTTGTCTGAAATTTCTTGTTCGAGAAGATGTTCGTATAAATGTTCGGTTTCGAGTAAAAGCCTAATTGTTTGAAGTTTTAGGGTTTCGATTACAAAAATTGAAAGTGTATCTGTTGGCTCAATTAGGACTTGAGTTTTAGGAATATCTTTTAATAAATCAACGATTCTTGTATGAAAGTGATACGGGAGTGCTTTTTTATGAGATTCGTCCATGTCTTTTGTCAAGACTTGAAATAGGGTGTTTGTCAATCGAGTTGCTTCATTTTTAATTAAATAATAGAAGAACCTGGCAATTACATTTGTAGGCTGGATTTCTACCAATATTATTAATGGCAAATCTATTTCAGCTAAAGAGTCTTGTTGAGCATTATCAAAATAAAACTGAAAGTTTTCGGCTTTGGAAATATTGAATTTATGTTCGTGGGCTATTTCATTCAGTTCTTTTTCAAATTGAGTAACTCCTCCTTTCAATGATGAAAAGGAAGAGTTACTTACCATTTTGCTGTAATATTTTGTATTTGATTTGTCTAATTTCCAAGGTCGAAGCGACCCATGTAAAATACTACTGAATAAACTTAATTCTATCATGTTCTAATATTGTGTAGATTTATAGGTGCTTAATCAATCAAAATTAAGCAATTTTCTTTGATATGATTCTTTTACATCATCTTCAAAGCTATCAAGATAGTTTTCAGTAGTGCGGAGGTCTTTATGGCCGAGGCTTTCAGAAATAAATTCGGTGGCAACGCCCGAACGTTTTAAGACCGTAGCATAAGAATGTCTAGCTGAATAGGTTGTTAGATTCAACTCAAACTCCAATTCATTCCCGATACGCTTCATATAGCCATTGACATTTTTAATAAACTGACGAATTTTGGCTAATGCTCTTTCTGGATTATCATCTTTGTCGATGATTTTAAAAATATAATCTTCGGGAGTATTTGATTTAAAACCCCATTTGTCAATTATAGCCTTGATTTCGGGCATTAACATGACGATTATCGGCTTCACATCTTGTTTGGTTGTACGGGCTGTTTTTGCTCTTACAAACACGATTCTTTTAGAATCAATGTCTTTCCACTTCAACAGTGCAACGTCTTTCATGTTTGCCCCATTGCAAAGGTAGCTAAATAGCCAAATGTCTTTGGCTTTCTCTTCGGGTTGAGTCTTTGGTTGATAATCAATGATTTTTTTGATGTCTCTGATTGTCAAAGCCTTTTTGATATTTCGTCCTGCTGGTACAACATATTTTCGTTTTCCGAAAGGATAAAACTCTTTGCTCAACGTGCCGTCTTCGATTGCTACGTTTACGATTGTACGAAGATTTCTAAGGTAAATACCTGTACTGGTTAGACTTTTGCCGTTTTCTTTCATCCAATTTTCATAGGCTTGCAGCCATTCAGATGTAACATCGGCAAAGTGGAGGTTTTTCCTGTTGTTAGATTTTAGGAAGTTTTTAAAGCTATTATAGGAACATTTATGACTGTCTGCTGTGCCAACTCTTCCTTCGGCTTTTAGACGAGCCATGTATGTTTCTATGTAAAAGAAAACATCTTTACTGCGGTCGGTTTTTTGGTTAAATTTTTTCTCGAAGATTTGAAAAGAAAATGGGTCTATCTCTCTGATAATTTCTAAGGCTTTCTGTTCAACCTTATTAAAGAAAGTTTGATGGTCTTTGTACTCTCCACGAGGTTTTTGGGCTTGTGTTTTTTCCCAATCTTCGGGTGTTAAAGACACATTTAATGGGTAATATTTTTGTTCACGATTGAAAGTTAATCTTAGCTTTACAGAATAGGTGCCGTCTTTTTTCTGGATTCTTTTGTCGTGTATAATGGAAGTAGTAACTCCTAACATATTGATTTATAGTTAATTATAGTTGTATGTATGCTTTGATTTATACATACAAGATACATACAAATGCCGAAATTAACAACAACTATTAGAAGAAAAAAGAAAGAAAATGGCTGTTTTTGCTATAAATAACAACTAAAAATGAACAAAAGTAGATAAAAGTAAGAATAGAAATTGACTCATAATCAGTAGGTGCTTGGTTCGATTCCAAGTGGGCCCACAACAAAAAAGCCTGATAATCAAACAATTATCAGGCTTTTTTATTTTTATGCTTATTTGAATTTTATTTAAAAGTATATTTAATTTACAGCTTTGATAATTCTCTTTAACTCACTTAACCTTTCATTGTCATTTTAGTTTCTGGATTGATTAAATATTTGGTGTAAGATTTGTATGTCGAGCAATTAGTTAGTTAAATTTGAATTCTTCATAATCTTAATAAATCCATGCCTCGTAAAAAAATAACAGGAATTGTTGCCTTAAAAAATAGCTTTGCTTCGGCATATATTTCTCAAATATTAGTAAATTCAAATATTTCTTTGATTGCTCAAATCCAAGATTATAAATCGCTGTTACAACTTGTAAAACTTCATAAGCCAGTGATTGTAATATGCGATGAAAAAATGGAAGATGCAAATAGCTTTATCCTTGAATTTAATAAAGTTTCTATTGGAACTTCATTAATATTAATCAGTGAAACAACTAAAATTGAAAGTGTGATGGAATATTTACATTTAGGATTTATGGGTGTATTGAAATATGACTCAGAGGTGTCGGAGTTGAATCAAGGTATAAGCACGGTTTTGCAGGGAAATAAGTTTTTGAGTCAAGAGTATTTAAAAATGGTTGAGCCTGATAAAATGCCTCAAAAATCAATTTTAGAGAAACTTTCAATACGTGAAAAAGAAGTGATGAATTTGATTGGTCAAGGTAAAAATAATTATGAAATAGCCAGTGCATTAAAAATAAGTCACCAAACCGTAAATAATCACAGAGCAAAAATTCGACGTAAAATGCAAATACAAGGAGGGAAGTCGGCATTGCTTCAATTGGCTATTTCTGCACAAAAGTACGTATAACTACGTATGTTAAAAAAAACACTCAGTAGGTAATCTACTATTTTGAGGGCAATAAAGTATATAATCTGCTATTGTTTCGCACAATGAAATTATAGTAACTTTACAGCATTAAAATTAACATATTATTTTATGTTGCCCGAAATTCCATACACTTATAAATAATAATAATAATGAGACAAACTTTACACAACTACTTATCTTCTTTAACTATTTTTATTAAAACTACCAACCAGTTTTATTAAAACTACCAACCAGTTAAAACATATCATTTTGTACGTAATCATCAATCAACTGTATTTGATGATTCTTAGTGATTGAGATGATTTCTACAAAAACAATTCTTTCTCCATCGCTTATTTAAGATATTTAGGATTTATCTGATTTTTCTTCAACACTACTTTATTTTGAAGAAAATATTTCCTGTACATTTTATACTCTTTAAGATACATTATTCTATTTTTTATAAAAGACTAAAGGTTTAATTTTTCAAAACCAATTTAATTAAAATAAGTGTGATTAAATCTCATTTATGTCTGAATAAGGTATTTGAAACCTGCACTAAAATGCGGAGGAAATAGAGCTTAGTTTCAAAATAAAGATAATTGTGTATGCAAAGAGAGAAGTTTTAATTCAAACTAATTAGAAACTATAAAGTAAAATAAAAATGAGAAAAATTTATCTGTTAATATTTTTTATATATTCATCACTTCCTCTTTTTGGACAAAGCACCGATGCTTATCCCTCAAATTTAAACATCTCAACTCTTGAAAAAAACGCACTTTTTTATGCAAATAAACGGTATAGCGTGTCTCAAACAGGCATTGCGAGGTTAGATTCGAATATAATTTTTGATGGAGGTTTTTCTCCTTCCTACACAAGTGTAGCTCCATCAGAGACGAATCCAACTATAGTGCTGATTGAAAATTTTCCCAATGTCCATGTGCAGTCTGGTGCTTGGATAGGTTGGTCAACAAGAACTTGGGGGGCGACCAAATTCAAAATAGAAGTTTATAATACGTTTGCTAATGCAAATATATGGGTAACAGTTGCAGACATAAGCAATTATATTAAAAATGACTTTGCTGTAAAACTAAATAATGTTCAACCCAGTAAAATTCGATTTACATTTTATACAGCGTCAGGAACAACAGGCAGGTTAGGCATATCAGAATTATTTTATATACATCCAGAAGCAGCACAAGCTTATGATGGCTTAATGTTTAAATATGATGATTTAGGAGAAGTTAAAATAAATTCATTCAAAAATATAAAATTAGGTAATGTTGCTTTTTTACAAGAACAGAATGCCATTGAAAATGGCAATGACCGAGCAATGTTTGCTCAAGGAGCGACATGGGATAATACAAATAAGAGGTATGATTTGAATTCAAATAAAGTATTTAATCGAAATGGGGTTATTTTAGGAAATGATGGAGTGAAGTTTTTTGGACATTCAGGAAATGTTACCACAACACCTTACTGGTCTAATACTGAAATGGGGGCAAATACTAGAATGATTGTACATAATAATGGTAATGTGGGAATAGGAGTATCTGTACCCAATAAAAAATTGGTTGTGCAGGGTGAAATAGGATTAGGTAATAGTGATGGTCTATCTTATAATGGAATAAGAAGGACAGGTGTGGCAACAGAGTATTTTAATACGTTATCTGGAGTAGCGACAAATATAATACACAATTTCACAAATAATGTTGGTGGAAGTTTATTATCTATTACCAACGGAGGTAATATTGGCATTGGCACAATAACTCCAACAACAAAATTTGAGATATTGGATGCTACGGGGATAACACTACGACATAGCCAAACGGTTAACACAGCTGGTACATTTAGAATATTTGGCGGAGCTTACAGCAGTAATAAATTAAATGGATTAGTTTTTAATACAGCAGCTACTTATAATCAAATCTCAGTAGGAGGAGGCACTGCATTAGGAGAAACAGCTACTTTAATCAATTTTTATACTACTCCAACTGTTGGGACACCTAATGTAGGTGAGGAGAGAATGAGAATAAATAATTTGGGACAAGTAGGTATTGGAACAACTACAATTCCTACAGATTATAGACTTGCAGTAGCAGGAAACGTAATAGCCGAGAAAATAAAAGTAAAAAAACAGTCAAGTGGTTGGCCTGATTTTGTATTCTCCCCAAACTACAAACTCCCAAGCCTAACCGAAGTAGAAGCATTTGTAATACAAAACAGCCATTTGTCAGAAATACCTTCGGCAAATGAAATAGAAAAAGATGGACAAGATTTAGGCGAAATGAACAGACTGCTTTTGAAGAAGGTGGAAGAATTGACTTTGTATTTGATTGAACAAAGCAAAGAAATAAAATTGCTAAAATCGAAAGTAGAGCAGTTAGAAAAAAAATAGGCACTTTTTGAGTAGCCCGAGCAGGCTGAAGGCATTATCCATAGAAATCATGAAACACAACAACCACAAAACTGTTTTCGTATCATTATTGACATTATTGTTATTGGTAAGTTTTAGTCCTCCTTTGAAGAAAACAAAGAAAGTAAAAGCAAAGCCTATGGTTACTTATTTGCCAAAGGAAGTAGGTGCAATTAAGTCCGTAACCTCGCAGCCAGTCTCTCTTGATAGAGAATTGGTAAGTAGAGTTGTTGATAACACTCCTATGAATCAAAATTTACAAAGTAGTGGTAGGATTGATTCAGTTGTTAAAGTAGGACGAACAATTGAACATAGTATTAGGTTAAATGAAATTAAAATTATTCAACCAATACCGCCACTTCCAGTAAAACTCTTACGTCTTGATTCAAAGAGTGGTCTTTTTAAGCTTTCAGAAAAATTAAACTCAAATGTGCAAGAAGAAACGGCAAGCTCTCTAAGAGAGTACTATAAATATGACTCAACCTCAAGGGAATTTGAGAAAACAATTAACAAAAAACTTAATACAACTTTAGAACTTGGTGGCTTTGACCCAGTTCGTTTCACACTCAGCTCGAATAAAGATTCGGTTAATATTGGTGAAGAGATTGAAATAAAAATAACTGTCGATTATTTAGATGTTAGCCCATCATTGATGTTTCAGTTTGAGGGTTCAAATGCTTTTACATTAAAAATGCTTTTTCCTGATGGTTTTATAAAAACAGGCGGCACTTACTATGATTACATGCAAGGTAAAGTAGATAAGGCGAACCCTAAACAAGAGTTTACGATTAAAGGTGTGTTTGAAGCTCAAAGTAAAGAACCTTGTTTTTCGTTACTAAGAAGCTTTGCTGGGGCTGGGGTGAATGATATTTGGGAAAAGAAAGAGGAAAAGTGTATCTATTATATTGTTAAGGCTATAAACAAAACTAATTCGTTACGAAATGATTACACTATCAATACAATTCCAACGCTTACTACTTCTGCACCAAGTACATGTGGGAGTAACACATTTTCAATCTCCATTGGCAATTGTTTAGTACCAAGTAATATTACAACTATAAATGACACAACGTCTTATAAAAATGCTGTAACAATTGAAGCATGGAATATTTATGAAGATGGATCATATTCTTCCTCACTTTCGGTCAATTATGCTACTCTTCTTAGGAATTCAACCCCAATAATTAATAATAATTTATTAAGTGTCACTCATAGTTCGATATATTTTGGGTGTTCTTGTATGCCATCAAATACAATTAAAAGAAAAGTAAAAATCACTTGTAAGGGTAATAATAGTACACAAGAACATACAAGTGGTTCAATAAGTGGATTTTCCCTAATTCCATCACCCCCTACTATCACTCCAGAATCATTACTAAATGGGGGAGTTAAATTAACAGTTACTGGTTGTGTAGGTGGGCTAATAACTTGGGAAGATGGGAGCGTTTTTTTAAATAATAACAACCCAACCCCCGCTGAAAGAATAGTTAATCCTTCTCAAACAACTACCTATAGTGCCATTTGTACATTGGCTTGCCAAAGCACCCCCTCTTATTATACAATAATAATCAATCCATGTGGAGCTGCCACCCCAACAATCACAGCCAGCGGATTAGAATTGACTGCTAATGGCACCTGCACGGGAGGAGAATATAAATGGTATAAAAATTACAATACTGAGATAACACCATCTTCGCAAATTATCACAGGTGAACTGGGCAATACCTACCAAGTTAGATGTTTCATCAGTGAATCATGTAAAAGTAGCTTATCAGATGAAATAACATTGAGTAGTTGTAATGTTGCTATACCTACAATTAATGAGGCTGCTACAATTACAATTCCTACCGACCAAACCACAACTTTGTCAACATCATCGTCTTGCTTATTTGAAGGTATCAATGGTACTTTTGAATGGTATAAAGATGACACATTTTACAGTGACCAAAGTCATATTTCGGCAGGTGTCGGCTGTTATAAACTTAGATGTAGAATCAATGATGATTGTTATTCTACGTTCACATCGGCCGTTTGCGTAAAAAATAATAATTGTGGTGATTTCACACTTTTTGCATACTCAAATGCAACTGCTCGCCAATGCGGTGTATCGGTGGGCGAACCGCTCATACTTTATGGAGGAATAGAAAATGGAATTACTCCTGATGAAATTCAATGGTGGTTTGCTGGTAGTCTTATTCCGAATAGTAATTCGGGAACCTTCACAGTTAAACAATTGACAACTTTGAATGATTCAGGAGAATATACTCTAAAAGTAAAAAAGAATGGTATTTGGTGTGAAACAAAGTTTACCTTATCAATTTGTCCTTGTAACTTTTCAGCATCACCTATGTACTCCTTCACAGGTAATGTTCAAAGTGGCACGACAACACTATATTCAAGTAATAATTGTCCAACTTGTACGCATATTTGGACACTACCTAATGGAACAACTCGCAATGTGTCAGGTTTTAGCCTCTTAAATAATGAGCGGATGAATGGTGTATTTACTTTATCTGTGACCAAAAATGGCTGTGTATCTGGTGGAAATGTAGATGTCAGGACACCTTTACCACCATCATATAATAGTGTTGTTTCCAATGCTTTTTGTGATAATGTAAGTGGTTCTTTGCGTGACACTAATAATCCAGGTTTAACACTTGGCTCAGTGACATTGGAGTATAAAAATATGACAACGAATGTTACAACTATTAAAAATATTCAGCCAACGAATTATGGATATTTTTATTTTCCTTGGACTTTGCCACCCAATATTACCTATCAAGTAAAAGTAAAAGACCCGAGTGGGAATTATATCGGGCCATATCAAAATGCACCAGCAATAATTCTGTGTTGTACATTGGCAATTGACCCTATCTTAAAAACTGAGACAGTTTGTAACACCACCATAAGAAAAGGACGGTATGTTATATATCTAAAAGGTCATTCAACCGCAGTGCAATTACAATATCGTTTACTCAAAAAGACATATAATTCTAATAATGAAAGTGTATATCAGCCAACAACTCCCAACTGGAGTATAATTCCAGTCGGAACTGCTATTTCATTTTTACAGTTTACAGATTTGGAACGGGGTTTTTATCAATTAGAGATAGTGGAAGGAACCAATCCAAATAATCAAGGGTGTAAAATTAATACCAACTTTGTAATAGATTGTGTGGGAACAAATAGCACTGCTTGCGGAACGCCACCATTAATTACGGCTATTCCTGATAAAATTTTGATTGAAGGTGGTACAATCACTCCGACACTTATTGCCGAACCAATGGCGACTAGTAATAATACTTCGGCTGGTTTAGGAAATGTAGCTGTATTATCAGGTGCAAATAGTATTCAATTGGGTAGTCAAGACGGAACACAATCAAATACATTTGAAGCGTGGATTAAAGCTGAGAATAATTCAGATATAACGGTAGGTTATATAGGTGCAGGAGAAAAACACAGAAAATTAATGCAGTATTGGGGGAAACAAAATCCTTTTTATAATACATTATCAGTTGGCTCTAATGGAGTTACGTTAATTGAAGATATCCCAACAAAAGAAAATGCAAGACGAGTGGCAATATCCTTTACCAAAATTTTGACAGGCTGGAATCATATTGCACTAGTTTATAGAAATCATATTCCAGAAATTTATATAAATGGCAAATTAGAAGGGAAAGCAACACAGAGCATTTATACTATTCAAAATGTTCAAGTGTCTGATACATATGATACACAGATAGGTTATACTCAAAACTTAGGTTTTATTGGTTCCGTTGATGAGATTCGTCTTTGGTATGGTACTTTGGGTAATACATCAGATTTAACCGCTGCAACTATTTCACAAAACCTCAAGAGCCGTGATAACGTGCCTGTAATTGGTACAGGGAAATATTGGGCGTTTGAAGAAATAGACCCGCTTAAAAATGTAAGTGGAAGTAATTATGATAAACTTAAATTTGAAGAGAATGTTCAGATTAGAGCAACTAATACTTCCGATGATAAACTCCCACAAAGTCAAGACTATAAGTGGTATTTAAATGGCGTAAATTTAGCCACAAAATCATTTTATACGACACTAATTGACCAATTAAAACCAGATAGTCAGACTTATGTGTTGCATTATACGGGTGATAATGGGGTTGATTGTCAGACTTCAAAAACGATAAAAATACGTCGTTGTCTAAGTATTTCTCCCAATACTACTCAAATTGTATGTGAAGGAACACCTGTTACTTTGACAGCAACAGGAAATGTAGGTAGCACTTTTACATGGTATAAAGTAGGAAAAACTACGGCTCTCGCTACGACTGCTACATTTGCAGTGCCAACAAATGCTGAAGGTAATGGTATATACTATGCAAAAAGCTCAACATGTAATTCAGAAAGTGATAAAGTAGAAGTAAAACACGTAGTGATTGCCAAACCAACTGTATTAGCCATTCCAAACCCTGCTACAGCGGGCAGAAGTGCGATATTTAAAGGCAATTACATTGGTGATACAGGTACACCTCCAAGTTATCTTTGGACTGGACCAAATAATTTTGTTTCATCATTCCAAAATCCTGAGTTGACCAATCTTTCACAAACCACCAATGCAGGTATTTATACTTTAACAATTACTCAAACTGCTAATAATTTAACTTGTAATAGTACAGCTACTACCAAGCTACTCATCAATGCCGCTAGTTGTGGATTGACTGTTGGTACTGATATAGACTGTGTGAATAATTTAGGCAAAATTTCAGTTGTAGTAATTGGAAACACAACAGGGCGAACCATACAGTACAGTATAAATAATGGTGAGATATGGCAATCATCGAATATATTCACTAATCTATTAAATGGAGATTATGACATAGCCGTGCGTTCAAATCAATCTACTATTGCTGCTGACCAGATAACCGATTCCGATTATTGCTATGTAACTCCCCAGCAAGTAATTATTAGTTGTGCTACAGTTTGTAGCGTGCAGAAAAAACTAAATTATGATAGATGGGATAATATTGAAGGAACTGAAATTGGCGATTTTACTTCAACTCAATTAGGTGTAATATTTAATCAACCTAAAACTGTATCTGCTTTTGCACCAAATAGAGCTGGAAATGAACCTAATTTTGATATTCGAAATGGTACAACACCCAACTTCATTGCTCGTATGCGTGGGTTTATTTGTCCTCCAGTAAGTGGTACATATACTTTCTATATGAAAGCAGATAATAGTGCCAAGTTGTTTATCAATGGTTCTCCAATTATTTGGGTACATGATAACCCCAATAACCATGACCAAGAAGTTTCAGGTACTGTTACTTTGATTGCCAATACTCAAGCAACGATTGAAGTTCATCACAAACAAGGTATAAGTGCGAGTTTTGTGATATTATCCTGGCAAGCTGGTAGCAGTCCGAAAGTATTGGTTTCGGCGGATTATCTGAGTCCTACAATTACAACGGTTAATCCATGTCAAGATTTTAATTTTACACTCACGACCACACCAAACCGTATATCTGAAAAAATAGTTGAAGGTACTGAAATAAAAGCAATTGCAACGGCTACAAACGGTAATTCAAGTGGCTTTGTTTGGACAGCAACTGATAATGCTCTTACAATTTTCGATGCCCCTAAAGGTATTACGGGTGCTGTTACAAGAACTGTGGAGACTAATATTCCAGTTTATTTAAGACCAGCTCTAATAAGTAGCGAAACGGGACAAGGACCTTTTGAGAGAAAATATAAAGTTGCTTTTGGAAATGCCCCAGCAGGATGTTACCAGGAGGTTACACTCAATGTAATCAAACAAACGTGTGACTGCCCAACCAACGATTGTGATAATGTAGAAATCCTAAATCCTTCATTAGTTACAAACTTTGGCACATCTCAAAACTTTGTGGCTGAAACGGTTTATTTAGATGAATCTGCTTCAACTGGCTTTCAGACGGTGACGTATTTTGATGGACTTGGCCGACCAAAGCAAAAGATAAACATCCATGCTGGCCCTGAGCAGCAAGATATGGTGCAGCCAATAGAATATGATGCGTTTGGAAGAATGCCAAAAAACTTTTTGCCATATCCAGTTATTGGAAATAATGGTAATTTGGTTGCTAATGCTACAACAAATGTTGTTAATTGGTATCAAACGGCAGTAGGAAAAGAAGGTAGTAATACGCCCTTTACACAAACTACTTTTGAAGCCTCTCCGCTTAGCCGCCCAACTGAACAAGTTGCAATCGGGAATGATAAGTTAGCCAATAAAACGGAGATCGTTTACGGTACAAATGCTGCGGACATAAAAATGTTTACCGTTTCAGGTTCAAGTGTGGCTGTTGGCACTTACCCTGTTAATACACTCTATAAAACCCAAAACAAAGAAGTTGCCGTTGGTACGACTGGAAACCTCATTACGGTTGAATATAAAGACAAAGAAGGGAGAGTTGTATGCAAAGATGTAGGCGGACTACGTACTTATTATGTTTATAATGACCTTGGACAGTTGGTTTGTGTAGTACCACCAAAGGCGATAGGAGCAATAATTGATAATGCCTTTACGTTGTTTGCCACTACATCTGCCGCTATTAATGAACTTATTTTTGCCTATGAATATAACGACCGAGGGCTGATGGTTCGAAAAAAAATCCCTTCGAGCAAAGCAGTGATGATTGAGTATTACACAACGGGCATACATACTGACATGCTCATGAAAACTACAGAGACACGAAATGATTTGCCTCTCATTACAAGAATTGAATACGACGATTTAAATCGCCCTTTGAACACGTATGTATCAATAAATAATCAACCCGAAGTTTTGGTAATGCACCATGATTATGATGAATACCCAGACGGACACCCAGAATTCCAGCCATCAAAATTCTATAGTCCTACTGGAAATGTACCTGCAATCCAGACTGATGTAGTTAAACTAAAAGGCTTAGAAGTCAGTTCGTGGTCATTGGTAACAAATGCTGATGGGAATTATGATGAGGGGAAAAAATTAATTACAACTACTTATTTTGATACCAAAAACCGCCCAGTACAAGTTATTAAGAAAAATTATGGTGGAGGAAATGACATTAACTCATCAGACCTTGATTTTGTAGGTAGGGTTCGGGGTGCAATGACGAGTATTAATTTGCATGGTACACTTGAAACCAAAACCCGTAATGGCTACGATTACGGCGGCCGTAATGCTACTATCTGCCAAAAAATAGACAATGGTTCTTACAGCGAAAAATGGCAACCAATTGCCCGTTACAATTACAATGATATTGGCGAAATGGTACAGAAAACCCTAGGTTGCCGCATGCAAGTGGTTGATTATGAGTATAATATAAGTGGATGGCTATCAAAAATAAATAACCCAGATGGATTGAAAGTTACCGCAACTAAAGAGTTTGATTTCTTTGGAATGAAACTTGGCTATACTGGCGACGGTAATATAAACCAGCAAATATATGCCAACGGACAAAGGAAGTATCTGACCAATAATAATAATGACCCTTATGATATTGACCAGAAAAAATATACCTATACTTTTGGCTACGATACACAAAAACGCTTGCTAACGGCCAACATGGCAGGCGAAGGAAAATCATTTAATTTGTTGATGGGAGCTTATGATGTTAATGGTAATATAACAACACTCAATAGAACGGTTAATGGCACTCCTGTTGATAATTTGGGCTATAATTATGCCAATAATACCAATTTGTTGACAAATGTTACAGAAGGCGTAGCGGGTGCAAATGGAGAAAAATACTTTAAAGGAACAGCCAATTATGCCTATTACCTTGATGGCAGTTTAAAGAATGATGACAAAAAAGGAGCAACTTTTACTTACTCAGCCAGTACATTACCAGCCAAGATTACGGGTAGTTCCAAAACCTATGAGTATATTTATGATGCCGCAGGAGGAAAACTACAAACAAAAGTAGGAGCCAACACCTACGAATATGCAGGAAATGCTGTATATTTGAATAATATTTTAGAGTTTGTAGGCACACCCGAAGGCCGTTGGCTACCCAAAGAACAACTATATGCTTATGTAGCCGATAGAACCGACCCAATAGCCAACGAGAGTAGTAAAACAGCTGCCAAATATGGCCGCTTTGAATACATACTAAAAGACCATTTGAGTAATAGCCGAGTAGCGTGCCGATGCGTAGAAAAGCCAACAGCCACCACTACCACCGATGCAGCCTATCTGCCAGCCGAAACCCTAACCGAGCATTATGAACCTTGGGGAGCAAGTATAGCAGCCGACATTTTGACCAACCCTTTACAGAGCATAAATACCCCACAAAACCGCTTTACCTATAACGGCAAAGAGCTACAAACTGACATTGGATTGTTTGAGTATGGTTTTAGATGGTACGACCCTATGAACGCAAGGTTTACGAGCGTTGACCCGTTATCAAATGATTATGCTTATAAAACACCTTATGATTATGCAGAGAATGAGCCAATTGCAGGTATTGATTTAGATGGTGCTGAAAGGGCACAAAGTACTACGAGTATGGGTTCTTCTAGCATTCAAACTTCAGCAGTACCCAAAGAACAACAATACATTTACACTGAAACTAATCAACTTGATGGTTTTGCAGGGGTGAATGGTGAAGTGAAGATGGGAGTTACTCACGCTTTTTATGATAAAACATTGGGTATTGGTTTAGGATTAATAGTAAACGTATATAGCGTGAGTGTGGCAAAAGCTCAATTAGGTATCCCATCGTCAGAAGGGGAACTATTTACAGAAAAAAATAACATAATTACTAGTCAAGAAATTAAAGGCGAGCTTTTGGGTTTCGGTGCGGGATTAAAGTCAGAAACCACGTATCAGGGATATAACAAGAAGGTAGAAAGCAAAGAGAGAGTAATTTCAATTCCTTTTGTTGAATTTTCTTTCAAAGAAGCTACTAATTATGTTAAAGAAAAAGGTCAGTATGTGCAAAAAGGGAAGTCACAGAGTGATTATTATCTCTCTTTTTTTAAAAGTCAGACAGTGGAAGGGGCTGGAGTGACCTTTGAAGGTAAGGCAGAGGTTAAAATAAATTCTACCTTTTTTTCAGGTGGGGGTAAAGGATATATAGATTTGAACAAAAATTTTGTTATGCATCAAGATAATACAAAAACTAAACTTCCTAACTTAATAATACAAAAAAAATGAAAATGATTTTGTTTACAGATATCTACAGTAAAACTCTTATAGCTATTTATTTCATATGTTTCTTTTCTAAAGGTATTTTAGTTATAAGAAATTTTAAAAATGAAATAAAAACTAATGTTTTCGCCCCTCAACTAATTTTTTTTGATGTAGATGAAAATAAAAAGGTAGTTAAACGCATCATTAATAGTATAGTTATTTTACAGTACATACTTGTATTTACTGTAATACTAATAAACTGGTTTTAGTTTTCCCCCAGTTCGCCTTAATGTTGGCAAAGGATAGGCGGCGGTTCGGCTGATTTTAATTTATTCCCAGTTAGTCCTCATCTGTGGTGCTGGGCTTGTAGAGAATGAGCATTTGTAATGCGACCTAATAAACAATAAAGTTCTTTGAAATAAAGGTGAGTCCATTTGGGTAATAGCCGAGTAGCGTGCCGATGCGTAGAGAAGCCAACAGCTACCACTACCACGGATGCCGCCTATTTGCCAGCTGAAACCCTAACCGAGCATTATGAACCTTGGGGAGCAAGTATAGCAGCTGATATTTTGCCAGTACCATTGCCAACATTACCCAATGCATTACCAAGTATAAATACCCCTCAAAACCGCTTTACCTACAACGGCAAGGAATTACAAACCGACATTGGTTTGTTTGAGTATGGTTTTAGATGGTATGACCCAATGAACGCAAGGTTTACGAGTGTTGACCCGCTGGCGAATGATTATGCATATAAAACACCTTATGATTATGCAGAGAATAAACCAGTTATTGCAGTGGATTTAGATGGATTAGAAGCCTTTTTCGTGCATGGGACTCAAAGTAATAATAAAAGGTGGCTTGACAAATCTAATAATCTCAATGAAGGGACAAAAGCCTTATTTAGATTATCTAATAATCGAACTTTTGATGCCTCTTTTAATTGGGGTGGTAAATTAACAAATTGGGGAAATGGCGTTTTTAACACCGAAAGTGATAGAAACGATGCTGCTAAAAATTTGGCGACACATATCCGAGCAACAATGACTGGAAATGAAGACATTACGATGATTGGGCATAGCCATGGAGGTAATGTTTCAATTCAAGCAATACCTATCCTTAGACAAATGCTTGACGATGAAGGATTTGAAAATATTAAAATTAATATAATTACTATATCCACACCAGCAGACAATCACTTTGGCTCACCAGAAAACCCAGATACTTATGGAGCAGAGTTGAATAAACATATACATATTTATAATGAGATAGATGGTGTTCAAACAGGAGGAGCTAATATTATGGATTTTCTAAATATCTCATCTTTCTTACCAAAAGAATTCAGAAGAGTTTATAATAATGATAAAACAATAAATTATCGAATAGATGTCGACTCACAATATTCGCATGAGTATCAATTTCCCAAGTCTACTGTTTTAGACAAAATGAGGGCTCATAGTGCTGATGTTGAAAGTGATTTGATTAAAAAGAAAATAGAAGATGGAACTATAAAACGTTAAGGTTTATCATTATGAAAAAGTTATCAATGCATATATTTATCATTTTAAATTCTGTATTATTAATAATATATGGTTTAAATCTGTATGAAATTTATTATGATTTAGAAAATTCTTATCATGATGGATGGGTATATTTGACATACATCATTGTTTATAACATTTGCTTAATAATTTATTACTTCAGTTTAAAGGAATATATTACTCAAAAAAAACTATTATTATTTATAATCCTATTTCAAAATTTAATTGCGTTCATTTTCAAACCACTTTTAATTCCAATTGTTGGTTTTTTATTTAATGCTATATTGATAATTTGCTTAATTAGATTGTTGTATTTGGGAAACCAGAATCAAAAATAGATAATCCCCAGTTCGCCTTAATGTTGACAGGCGGTTCGACTAAATGTAAATTTAGTCGTGGTGTCACCCGTTCAATATCCATTGCTGGTTTCAACGGCATCTGAGAATAGATTTTTCGTTTTAAAAACGCTATTTCCTCAGTTCGCCTTAATGTTGGCAAAAGATAGGTGGCGGTTCGGCTGATTTTAATTTAGTCCCCGTTAGTCATCATCTTTGATGCTGGACTTGTAGAGAATGAGCATTTGTAATGCGACCTAATAAACAATAAAGTTCTTTGAAATAAAGGTGAGTCCATTTGAGTAATAGCCGAGTAGCGTGCCGATGCGTAGAGAAGCCAACAGCTACCACTACCACGGATGCCGCCTATCTGCCAGTTGAAAGCCTAACCGAGCATTATGAACCTTGGGGAGCAAGCATAGCAGCCGATATTTTGCCAGTACCATTGCCAACATTACCCAATGCATTACCAAGTATAAATACCCCTCAAAACCGCTTTACCTACAACGGCAAAGAACTACAAACCGACATTGGTTTGTTTGAGTATGGTTTTAGATGGTATGACCCAATGAACGCAAGGTTTACGAGTGTTGACCCAATGACTGAGAAAATGCCTAGTTGGAGTTCATACATTTATGCTTTTGATAACCCAATAAAGTACATTGATTACAATGGCTTAATACCTATTCCAGTTAATAAACTATTTAAGGGAATGGCTCATAGAATAGACTCTTGGTTTGGTCCAAGAAATACAGGGTTAAGTTATGCCAGTAAATTTCATAAAGGTCTTGATATTAATTTTGGGGGCGGTAGAGCAGATTACGGAGCACCTGTATTAGGAACACATGATGGTTCTGTATCTATAAAAGATAACTTAAATGGTAATGAAGGTAGGATGGTAACAGTAACAAGCCCAGACGGAAAATTTAGAACACGCTACTTACATTTGAGTGCAATAAATGTTGAAGATGGTCAGGAAATAACTGAAGCAATTCAGGTGGGTGAAATTGGTGGAAGTAGAAAAGGGAAAGAATTTGGCGGGCAAGTTCATTTGCATTATCAAATTGAGAAAGTCAATGAAGAAACGGGTGAATTTGAACCTTATAATCCAACAGAGGGGAAAGAAAAAAAGAAAGTAATGTTGTAGACCCTCAAACATGGATTAAAAAGAAAGATGAAACTTTCGAAATACCACAACTGTCAACCATGATGGGTCCAGATGCTACAAGGGTGGAAAGAAGGTTATTTTTGATGGTTTACAAAATTTAAAAGCAGGAAATTATAAAGTTGTGGATGGTAAAATAGTACCAAATTAAACGAGATTATGTTAAAAATATTAATAATTGCAATTGTTTCATTGGGGTGTGGGAGTACGCCTCAAAATCAGCCAAAAGTACCTGTGCAAAATACTATCAATGAAGATTTTAATTCATTTATTGTCAAATTTTCAAGTGATAGAGCATTTCAAATAGGTAGAATTTCATTTCCTCTTCCGCTTTACACTGAAAATGAGCAAGGTAAATCAATAGTAAAAAAAATATTGCAAAAAGAATGGAAATATACTGACTTCATTGGGATAGAGAAGAAAAATAAAAAAAATGTGATTGAGATAGAAATAGCTTCAAATTCCAATGCAAAATTAATTTATTCAATGGAAGATAATGGTGTCTATGTTATTCATCATTTTATAAAAAAAGCAGGAAAATGGTATTTGAATAAAATATCTGATGAATCAGATTAAACCTGTCTTGTCCTAAAATAGGTTTCCTGTTAGTCTGCATCTGCGATGCTGGACTTGTAGAGAATGAGCATTTGTAATGCGACCTAATAAACAATAAAGTTCTTTGAAATAAAGGTGAGTCCATTTGGGCAATAGCCGAGTAGCGTGCCGATGCGTAGAGAAACCAACAGCTACCACTACCACCGATGCCGCCTATTTGCCAGCCGAAACCCTAACCGAGCATTATGAACCTTGGGGAGCAAGCATAGCAGCCGACATTTTGCCAGTACCATTGCCAACATTACCCAATGCATTACCAAGTATAAATACCCCTCAAAACCGCTTTACCTACAACGGCAAAGAGCTACAAACCGACATTGGTTTGTTTGAGTACGGCTTTAGATGGTACGACCCAATGAATGTAAGGTTTACGAGTGTTGACCCGTTGGCGAATGATTATACTTATAAAACACCTTATGATTATGCGGAGAATGAACCGATTGCAGGAGTTGATTTAGATGGTGCTGAGCGGAAAGATTCAAAAAAAGAAGAATCAATTTTTGCGAAATTCTCTGATTACATTGAAAAAGCAACTCGTGGAATAAACATTACTTCTACACTTACATTTGGCCCTCAAGTAGGTGTAGAACTCGAAGCAAAAGGAAGTGGTTTAGGAATAGATTTTAGTCCAGCAAGTGTTAAACTAATGGAACATTCATTAGGAAGAACTAATGATGGCAAATATTCCGAAACATCAACAATATTGAATACTACTAAAACAGAGACAGAAAATTCAAAAAGTATAATACAAAAGAAAGTTGAAAAAGATATTAAGGGCGTAGAAGTTGAAAATAAAATTGGAGGAACGGTTTCTCTTGGAAGTACTGGCGTGGGTATAGAAATAGGACAAAAACAGAAAATTAATTTTTGTGATGGATGTTCTTCAGATGTAATTCAATATACCAAAACAGAGAAAGGGTTTAGAGGATTTGCTCTTGAAACTACTAATGAATTTTCCAGAGGAACCCCTTTACCAGCAAAAACAGAAATTATTTATTATAAAGCTGCTTTTAAATTTATTGTTGGATTTGAAATAAAAATATCAGCGAAACCCGAATAATCAATAACTGAAGTATGAAACTAAAAATTATTTTAAAAGCTGTATTATTCATTGTTTTTTTTGCAATCATAATGCATATAATTAGGTTGTTCTTCTTTAAAAGAACACCTGAAATAACGGTGAATTTAATTGAATTGATAGAAGAAAAAGATAATGTAAGGCAAAGCTTTGGAGATTTTCGAGGAAGTGAAATTCAATATACCCCAATAATCGAAAAAGATGACTCGAAGTATAAGTTTGAAGCCATTATGAAAGGAAGTAATGGAAATGTGAAAATAGAAGGACAAATAGAATTAGAAAAAAATACTGTTTTTACTAATTGGATTATAACCAAATACAAAATCATTCCAGTTCCATCAGTGTCCACCCGTTAGGCGGAGTTTTCTATAAGTTCGGCTAATGTAAATTTAGTCGGTGTGTCAACCGTTCAATATCCATTGCCGGTTTCAACGGCATCAAAGAATAGGTTTTTCATTCACATTAGCTAAATTGATATTCAGCCAAACAACGAATACAAAATTAATTCAGAAGAATTATGTATAAAATTCTCTGTTCCCTTAGAGTCTCCCGAAAGCAGGTAGAGGTATTTTTGGCGAGTGCATCAGACAAACCAAATGAAGTAAAATTGGAGATAAAAACCAAGAAGTTAAAAAGTGGATAGGTCAAAGCCTAAGCGTCAATGTTTTTCATAGGACCTTGAAGGAATGAATTTTTTATTTAAAAAAAGTACGATGATTATGAAAAATTATTACCTCATGAGGTAAAGTATATTCTTGAAAGCGATGATTTTCAAAGACCAATTATTCAATATTATAAAAAATAATACATTAGTTATGCAAAAAACACCACACACACTCATTCTATTTTTGTTTATTTCTACATTTTGTAATGCTCAAAGTAACTTTGTAAAAGGGGTATTAATAAATAATCAAAAGGACACGCTAAGTGGCTATATAGATTATCGAGAATGGATTAAAAGCCCTTCTGAAATATCTTTTAAAAAAGAGACTAATCAAGCAAGTTCCATCTATAATGTAAATGATTTGAGAGGTTTTGTAATAGATTATAATAAAGAAACTTATGAGGCATTAAGTTTTGAATTTGAGAAACTTCCAAGACACTTGACTAAACATCAATTTTCAAGTCTTGGCATCTATGCTAATCGAAAAAAAGAGATAGTTGACAAAAAAAAGTTTGTTAGATTAATTTCTAAAGGAAGAATTAATTTGTATCAGTTTGTTGATAGTGATTTAGATATTCAATTTTTAGTAAAAGAGACTGATAAAATTGTGCCTTTAGTTTATCATATCATAAGAATAGACAATGAAATAGCTAAATTGAGGGAGTATCAAATACAATTAACCAATTTACTTTCGGATGCGTGTAAAAAACTTCCAATAGAAAAGACAGAATATTCATTGAATGAAATGAAAGATTTAGTTGACAATTATAATACTTGCTTTACCAAAAATGTAAAATTGCAAATAACGCCAAAAGATAAAGGAAAATTTGAATATGGTTTGTTAGGTGGTGTTTCCTATTCGACCTTAAATTATATTTACCCATCACCATACACAAATTCGGTAATAATATTAAAAGGAAAAGGCAATTTAATGCCTATTGGAGGTATTTATCTAAACTATGTACTTGCACGAGGAAGGGGTAAAATAGCTGTTGTTAATGAATTTATCACTTATTCTATAAAAAGTACGGTTAAAGGCATTGATTATTCTCATTTTAATATTCGATACTTGGGTCTGCAAAACTTGATACGGTATAAAGTTTATTTGGGAAACCCATCCATTTACCTATTGTTAGGCTTATCTAATGGACTGTTAATTAATAATAATAGCTTTGTTGAAATATCAAGTACAGGCTCTACAAGGGCTGATTCTCGTGAATTTAGGAAGCATGAAGAAGGAATTGTTGGTGGTATCGGGACAAGTTTTAATAAGCTTATGATAGAATCTCGATACACCAGAGGTAATGGTTTTGCAGTTGAACAATATACTAATACCCCTACAAATAGGTTAGAGATAGTAATAAAATATAACCTTGGAAAGTAAAACAGTACAATCTTTGGTAACAAAATAAATCCATTATTACAAAATAAGTTAAAAAAAATATTATGAAATCCTGCAATTTTACATTTAAACAAAACTCACTCAATTGTGAGAATAAACAGCATATAGATATGAAAAAAAACATTGTTTATATGCTACTGCTTTTTTTAAGCGTTGGTATAAATACTTTTGGGCAGAAGTATTTACCACAATATATAAAAACACCTTTTGCTCCTCCAATAAGTAATTCTCCTTCAAACAATTCAACAAATGCCGTAAGTACAAGCAACTTAACAGTACCTAAGCTTATTCCACCCGCTCCAAATGCAGCAAGTTTAGGGAGCTTTGGCGATATAAATGTCAATCCAAACTCAGGACAACTGAGCCCCGCAATTCCAATTTATGAAATAAAACTCAATGATTTTTCTTACCCCATAGCACTTACTTACTCAAGCAATGGTCTAAAGATGAGCGATGTACCTGGTTGGGTTGGTATGGGTTGGTCTTTAAATGCCTTTGGTGTCATAAACAGACAAATGAGAGGTATTCCTGATGAACAGAAGTATGGCTATAATGGTATTAATGCCACTGGAGCAGTAATTAAAGATTTTTCAAATGGTATATATACAACATTTGAAGGTTTATCAAAAGAAGCCTTTGCAAAAAAATGCTACGAATTTGACTTTGATTCTGAACCTGATTTATTCACTTTCAACGCAGGTAGTGTAGGTGGTAAATTTTATTTTGGACATGAACAAATAGCCTCACCAACAAAAAATGGCACGCTTATCCCTTATAGTGACGTAAAAGTTCTGGCTACATTTAATACATCTACACCTAATATTTTTAATCAATTAAATCAAAGAGGCGTAATTGATGAATTTAAAGTTACCGATTCAAATGGGGCAGTATATACTTTCAATATAAAGGATGGAACAATTTTCGGTAATTCGGATGATGAATTTCCATTTGCAAATCGCTATAATGCTTGGTATCTTTCAAATATTACTACTCCAAATGGAAATACAATTGATTTTTACTATAAAGACCGAAAAATTACAAATCCAGCTAACTTTTCACAAAATGCTTTAATACCCTTATATGCAGAATCTGGCTGGAATGTTGGCTCGCATGTAAAACTACCAAAATCATATCAAGAACAAGTGATTGATATGAATCTTGAGAGGATTGAGGTGAATCAAGGAAAAGATGGGATTATTAGGTTTATTGAACAAAGTAATGATAGAGACGATTGGACTTTTACTGACACGAAAGGAAGCGGAAAGAAGCCACGTGCTTTGTCAAAAATTAGTATTGAAAATGGTCTTGCCGAAATCATAAAAGAGTTCGAGTTTAAATATATTGAGGGAGTAAATCGTTTGATGCTTAGGTCTTTAACTGAGAAAAATGGTTCTTCAGCGATGCCGCCGCATATTTTTAACTATTATCAGGAAACATTAGTGCCAAGATATGTTGATTTCGGAGCAACAACATTTGAAGAAGATTATTGGGGATATAAAAATGGGATTGTCAGTGAAAAACTTATTCCAGAATTTACGATAACAAACTTAGCTTCCAATAACAAATTAGTAAGTATTGTAGGAACAAACAAACAGCCAGATGCCAATAATGCAAAATTTGGGCAACTCGAAAAAATTACATTTCCAACCCAAGGAACCACCATTTTTGATTATGAAGGCAATAATTTTCTGAGCCGAGTAGTTCCAAATGATATTTGTGTTGGGCCATTTACAACCTTACTTGGTGAAGTAGAAGCAGTAATGTCTAATTATGATTATTCCTTGGGTGGAGTAGTTACACAGCAAATAGTTACAGTACCAAGTGGTGTACCAACTGATAAAATATGTATGCAAATAGCCTATCATATTAGCATCGGAGGAGCTAGTAGTACAGATGAAGTAACTGGAAGTGTTAGTATTTATGATGAACAAAATAACATGGTTGATACAAGGACGATAGTTGCAAAAAGAGGGCAAAGTCAGGTATTAAATGAAACGGTTATTGAAAGATATGAATATTTATTCTCAAGAAATTCAACACCTGGGCGAACTTTTAGGATTGTGGCAGAACTATACACTGAAAATGGTATAAGTGTCATTTCAAACAATAGAGCAAGAATAACGGTAAATATTAATCCATATTCAACCACTAATCCTACTTTTGTACAAAAGAATGCAGGAGGGCTTAGAATAAAGAAAGTAATAAGTTGCCCCGATAATACTATTACTGGTTGTATAATAAAAGAATATGAATATTTAGATACAGATAATTTATCAAGTGGTAAATTATTAACAAATCCATTTTATACTTATAATTCTTACAAAGATATTGGAACTGGTAGAGTTGGTGATACTGGTGGTGAGATAACTATTGGTGTTCTTCATCGTGGCATAACATCCGCAAGTCAAATACCAATTACCTCATCAGGGGGAAATCACATATATTATGAGAGAATTAAAGTAAAGAATGGAGGGTTTAATGCAAGTGGTTTACCTGTATTTTCAGGCTACACAGTTTCTACTTTTGTGCCTGTCAGCGAACAACAAGATGAGTTTTTGGCAACATATTATGGTTATCCAATCTATTCACCAGTAATTTCAAAAGATTGGAGAAGAGGGAAACCTAAAAATACACGAACCTTTAATGAAGGAAATGTGATTTTACAAGAAACGACCAATATTTATGGAATTAAAAATGAAAATAATACCACTCCAATTGCCGTAAAATGGGGTGTAGTAAGATATGATAAAGATGATAGAGCATCTGTTTATGGCAGTTTTTCTTATGGAACTTATTTGGGTTTTGATTTTCATAAAACATCATCATCAATAGCTTATTTTTATGATGTGAATTATACGCCTTCAAGCCAAACAAGTGTTAATCAAACTTTAGACAATAATTATGATGGTGCAAATATTGTCAACCCAACATTGAGACATTATAATATTACTAAAACAACAACCCAAAGTAGTAAGGGTGAAACTCTGATAAACGAACTTAGTTATCCAAATGATTTAATCAGTGACGCAGAGTTTGGGATGTCAGCAGTAAATCTTAGGAGTAAGTCAATGATTGGTAAGGTTTTAAAATCAGTAAACAAACGGAATGGAAACATCATCAATATAAATGCTTATTATTACAGTGTTTTTGATGGAAGAGTTTTAATGAGTAAAACTAAATCATTTATCGGTAGTAATTCAAATCCTGAAATAATTGATTTTTTAGTGTACGATAAAAAGGGAAACTTGAATGAGTTTAAACTTAATGAAGGGATCTCAACAAGCTTGGTATGGGCATATAATTCTACCTACCCAATCGTGGAAGCTAAGAACGCTACTAAAGCACAGATAGCTTCAATTATTAATTTTGATAATGTCGGAGATAATAACAGTGATAGTGATATTTTAAATATTGGAAATCAGATACGTTCTTCTCTAAATCGTGCTTTGGTTACCTCATACACATACAAAAAAGGAGTAGGGATTTCTACAACTACAGACCCATCTGGTCTAAGAAATACATATAAATATGATAAATTAAATAGATTAGAATATATTAAAGATATTAATGAAAACCTTATCAAGTCTTATCATTATAACTACGCAACGCCAACTGCCGCAGGCACAGCACAAGCGATGGCTTTCTCTGCCCAGTTAGACGCTCGTAACGAACAAATAAATTTGTCGTTTGCTTATCCTGCTACTGAGGTAGTAAAATATGAAATCCAACGAGGGCAAGGTAATGAGCCACTAAAGTTGTGGGTAACTGTTGATGGTAATAATAACACCAAAATAGACCCAAATTATACGCCCAACCAGAATATTTATAAATATGAAATCAGGGCAATATTGAGCAACGGTACTGTTACCGAATGGAAACCACTCAACCTTAATTTGCCGAATAACTGTACTGGTAAACTTCAACTAATGAAAAATGGAGCTATACTGGCCACCAAGCCAATTGTTGATAAAGCTTGCTACGAGCTTATTTTAGATGAAGGCTTTGAGACCCAGGACAACGCAGATTACACAGGTGAGACAGAAAATTAATGAAAAGTCCATACAACTTTTATTTTAAACTATATTTATTACGCAATTGGCAATGGTTGGGTGATAAATATTTGTTTTTATTTGTATATTTTTTCTACTCGATTCCGACGTTTGCTTCATATATAGTAGGGGGTACAATCGGGCTTGAGCAGATTAATAATATACCAGGTAGATATAATATCGATTTAACGCTTATCATCGACCTAAATGCTACAACTACTAATACCCAAAATAGGCTTCAAACCAATAGCTTTATTTTTGCTCGCATTTTCAGGAAAAGCGATAATATTAAAATGGCTGATTTTACGCTACCATACTCCAATCAATTTGATGTAGCTTTTACGGATTATCCAACTTGTTCAAAACTACGAGATGTAAAACAAAGAGCTTATAACTATAAATTACTCACTACACTTGACCCAAACATTTATGATGACCCACAAGGCTATTATTTAGTTTGGGAACGCTGCTGTCGCAATGATGATATTGATAATATTCAGTCTGCACCTGAAGCCAGTATGGTACTTTACGCCGAGTTTCCCTCTTTAAAACAACATCCGCAGTATTCATCTCCAGTATTTTCATTGACCAAAAACGAGTATATATGTCTCAATAAATCATTCAATTTTAAAATAAATTCAACTGATGCTGATAATGACCAACTAAAATTTAAACTTGTAACACCTATCAATGGAAACAATAAAAATCAAGTTGGTTTAGCTGATATTATAGTAGTTGCTGGGCCATATCCGCTTATTACTTGGCTTGCTGGGCTTTCCGCAACAAACAGTATTCCTGGAGAAATACCATTAAAAATAGATGAAACCACAGGTGTTTTAGAGGTAAAGCCAAATAAAACGGGTTTGTATCTGTTTGCTGTTGAGTGTGCCGAGTTTAGAAATGGCGTACAGATAGGCTTTTCAAGACTTGAGTTTCAATTTCCAGTAGTAGATTGCTCTAAAAACACCCCTTCTATTCCTATTATAACGAATGAGGGTATTGCCGCAAAAGACCTAGAAGTTTGTAATGGGAAAACAGTCGGTCTGGAGACAGCAGCCAATTCAGCATGGTTTTTTCAGTGGCAAAAAGATGGTGTTAATTTACCGAGTGCAACTTCAAACAAATTGGATACTAAAGAAGCTGGCGTATATAAAGTCATAAAAAGCTTAAAAAATGTATGTGCCAATGATACTGTTTCGTCAGAAGTGACGCTAGCACTTTGTGATAGTGGCCTTCAAATCTATGTCCCGACTGCCTTTTCACCTAATCAGGATGGTCTAAACGACGAATTGGTTGTAATCGGAAGAAGTCTTGATACATTTCATTTATTGGTTTATAATAAATGGGGTGAGGTAGTCTTTGAGTCAGATGATATTAACAAAACATGGAATGGCGGTTGGCGAAATGACATTAACCAACCAGTTCCAGTTGGACAATATGTATTGAAAATAAAGGCTGTTTTTACAAATACCGAAAAGGTTGATAGACAGACAAGCGTGATCGTTTTGAGGTAGAAAGGATAATAAATAGCCCACCATAGATAATACTTTCAGCAGTAAAGTTAAAGAGTTTGAAATTTATAAAGTAGAGTATTTGACTACTGATGCATCAAGCAATGTGAACGAGTTTTTATTGAAAGTAATACCGTATTATCCTACTTCTTCAACCACAACATCAATTCAAATACTTTATAATGATGAATTTCCAGAAAAAATAAGGTAAATATAAAATTAGATCAATATTAATAGGTGGTACGATTTCCGATTGGAAGGATACAACCATAAATTATTAATAATATGAAGATAGGGTAATTAATATTTAATGTAATGCAGTAAAATAAAGAGAATATATTTACAAGTAACTCAGTGAATTATATCAAATAGTTTACTGTAGCGATATTTTTTAATCTAGAAAAGCCAAATCTTTACCATATTCTTCTTTAATTTTAGAAATACCCCAAATAGCCAATGAAAACACAATACAGTCTAGAAATAAAACACTATGAAGGAAATCATCAAAAAAGATATTGATTATCGGAATAAGTAAGGAAAATAAAAAAACTGATGCTCTGCCTATTCCAAAAACAATCGTTGTAGCTAAAGCTCTAAGATTTGTGCCAAACTGCTCGATTGTAAGTGCCAGTAATTCAAATTGGTAAGCGATAAATAAACCAAATAGAAAATTTAACAGTAAAAATGCGTGTTGAATAGCGGGTTTTATAAAGGCATAAATTAGAGAAAGCAAGACTAAAGAGAATATACAAAAAGTTATTGTTTTTTTTCGACTGCGAATTTTGTACCCTATAATGGCAAGTAGTACAAACCCGATTCCTCCTCCAATCGCAAAAAACATCATGCTTTGCCCCATAGTTATCTTTAATTCTTTAAAATAAGTAACCCCAACAAAAATAGAAGATGCTGTAATTAGGTAGCTTGGCAAAATACTCAAAATTAAATAATAAATTTTTTGGGTTTTGAGTAGTGAAAAGATAGTTTTTCGAGCAGAAGATTCATTTTGACTTGCTTTTAAAAAAATATCAGATTCAAAGGTTGAAAAACGCAACAACATAATTATGAAACCAAGTAAACCACCTGCAATATATAAGGTTCGCCAATAAACAACATTTGCAAAAATACTAACTAAAAACATGCCAATAAACCCACAAATTGCAATGAAGATGACGGCGTAAATACGTTTTCCTTTAGGGAATATTTCGCAAACCAAAACTAAACCGATTCCTAGTTCTGCCGCTAATCCTAGTCCAACTATAAAGCGTAGCACTACAAATAGATAATAATTATGAACAAGGCCACTCAAAAGAGTGCCTATTGAGTAGGTAAAAACAGATATAAAAAGCATTGCCATCCGACCTTTTTTGTCTGCTAAAACTCCAAAAATTAATACTCCGAGTAAAATTCCAATATGCTGAACGATAAGTAAATTGGTATTAGCGGATACTAATTGATGTTCATTAAGACCAAATTCAACAAATGCTTCTTTCTTGAAAACATAGGTTAAATTGACGCAAAATACATTAGCAAGGTATGCTAACCCAGCAGTAAGTAATGTCAAATGACAAGATTGTATCTTTATTTTTATAAAGTTCACAGTGTTTTTATTATTTTTTATATAAAAACGTTCAATATTATTACTAATCGAATGCAAATCATAAAACCTAAAATAGCAATAAATTTGACTGGAAAAAGATAATTTAGTCACAAAAACCATCATTAATTTATGAAGTTTTTTGTAACTAAAATAGTAGTATATAAAGAAAATAGTTTGTGTAGATTACAAAAGTAATAGCGTGGGTATTCGTTTAATGAACTTGGAGTTTACTTCTTCAACCCTAAAAATGTCACAACAAAAAATAGTAATAAACCAATAATAACCCCAATACTATCAGCCAAAATATCGTGCCATTCAAAGCTACGTTGAAATGCAATGAGTACATAACCTTGTACAATTTCTAAAAGAAGTCCATAAGTAATACCTGAAATTAATGTTTTTTGATAGTTTTTGAAAGCAAATTGCCAGCAAAATGCCCAACCCAAAAACATGATTATGTGGATTACTTTATCATTGAGGTAAGTATTTGGTACATTATCACCTGGCATTGTGCATATCATCAAAATGATAAGTGTAATGGCGTAAGCCAAAAGTTTACTTTCTAGAAACTTGATTATAAATATTTTCAACTTCATCTAAAAGAGCGTTTAAATCGGTTTCGGTCGTTAAAGGATTCATTAAAGAAACACGAAGATATACTTTTTCTTGTAAAGTTGTTTGAACGATATAGAATTTGCCTTCTTGTAATAGTTGTTGTCTAGTCAAAGTATTAATTTCATTGGTGTCGTTAAATGTTGAATTAATTATTCTGAAGCAAACGATGTTACTTTCTGGTTCAATCGCCAATTCAAAATTGGGCCTTGATTGAATCAACTTGGCGAAAATTCGTCCTAAGTCATATAGATAATCTACATTTTCACCAAAAATATGTTCTCCATGAGCTTTCAAAATTGAATATATTTTTACACTCATCATTAATTTTGTACATTCAAATGTACGTTTGCCTGAGTTAAACCAATCTTTTGAATGCTGATTTGCCCACAAATACTGAGCTTTTTGTTGGAAGGTTTTGAAAGCATCTTCATCACTTTTAAAAATCAAAGCCGTTGCTAAGGCAGGTGTCATCAACATTTTGTGCCAATCAATTACAACCGAATCTGCTTGATTTATTCCTTTAACTTTATGTTTGTATTTTTCAGAGAAAATAACAGCTCCACCATGAGCACCATCTACATGAAACCAAAGCTTATGTTTTTCTGCAAAAAGGGCGATTTCTTCTAAATTATCATAGCTACCACTTGAAGTTGAGCAAGCACTTCCTACAATACAGATAACTTTTAAACCTTTTTTTATTGCTTCTTGATAGTACTTTTCTAATAAATCGGTTCTTATTTGTAGTTTTTCATTGGCAGGTATTTTTATTATTCCATCACTACCCATTCCCATGATTCTTGCCGCACGGTCAATACAATAATGAGCTTCTTCCGAAACCATTACAGCCAATTTTTCTTGATTACCCTCTTCCCAAACTTCAGTTTTTGAAGCACGAGCCGCTAATAAAGCAGTAAGATTAGCCAAAGTTCCGCCAGAAGTAAGTAAACCACTTGCATTTTTATCAAAACCGATACGCTTTGCCAATAAATCAGACAAAATTCTTTCTAAAGGATTTGATACCAAACCCATTTCATAAACAGCCATACCGTTATTTAACATTCCTGTCAACATTCCTGCCATTGCTGTAATTGGCAATGGAGGCGTAACCTGATGCCCCATATAACGTGGATGATGCAAATGCATTGATTTTTCGATTGTTTGCTTGAAAAACTCATTAATATCACCTTTACCTTTTTCAAAATCGGCTTTCCAAAAAGCCAAAGTTTCTTCAGGTTCTTGGTAAGGAATAACGCTTGAAATAGATTGATCTTGCGATTTTTCTAAATAATCAGCTAATAAATCTACCAAATTATGTGCATTTTGACGAAAGTTTTCAGGTGAAAAAGCTTCTTGCAGGTTTGTCATATTAATGTTTTCTAAAGTCAAAACTTAATTCAATTATAATTACTTTTAAGCATTACTCATTTATCAATTATACATTTTTCAAAACATAAATAAATGTTTTTTTCTATGAAAAACTACAATTAAATTAGTGGAAATAGCTAAAATATATGTTATTTATTGATAAAAACTATAAATTTCTTTTTAAGATTTCCAGTAGAAATAATGATTTTCTTCCCGTTTCCAGCCAATATTTTCGTAAAGCTTTTGAGCTTTAATATTTTCTGGCGTTGTTTCTAAAAGTAAACCTTTGTGTCCTAATTGTCTGGTAAAATTTTGTGCTGTTTCGAGAATAGCTTTCCCAACACCCTTGTTACGAGCTTTTTCATCAACAAAAAGATCATTGAGCACCCACTGCCTTTCCATAGAAACTGACGAAAATGTTGGGTACAATTGTGTAAAACCAAGTGGTTTATCGTCTTCCAAAGCTAAAAAAATGACAGATTCATTGAGTAAAAGTCGTTCCGAAAGAAAGCGTTTTGCTGCTACTAAATCGGCTTTTTGACCATAATATTGGCGGTAAGCATCAAATAAAATGGCAGCTAAGTCTAAATGTTCTTTTTGTACTTGAATGATTTTCATAGTTAAATTTTATTTTACAAAGCAATGATTAATTTTTGATAACAAAAAATACTTAATTTTGATTATTTGATGCCCAAAATGAATCAATCATGGATTTAAGAACGATTGAAAATTTCTTGAAACTTGCAGAGACACTTAATTTCAGAAAAACTGCCGAAGAGATTTATATTGCCCAGCCTGCTTTGAGTCGGCAAATAATGGGTTTGGAAGAAGAACTCAAAGTGATGCTATTAAAACGGAATAAAAGAAATGTAGCTCTGACGGAAGCAGGTGAGTATTTTCGGGAGGAATGTCAACGAATTTTGGAGGATTTTGAGAGAGTTAGACAAAGAACAAATCAAATTTATAATGGTGAAGGTGGTGAAATAAAAATTGCTCATTCTAGTTCATCGATGCAATTTTTATTGCCTAATATTTTGGCGAAAATTCAATCTAAAATGCCTTCATTAAAAACTATTTTGAATGAATCGACAAATATTTTTGGCATTAATGCTCTCATAAATCGTACAATTGATGTTTGTTTTGGACCAAACATGATTGTTCCAAAAGAACTCAACGCAAGAACACTTTATGCCGAGAATTTTGTTATTCTTTTGCCCCAAAAACATTGGCTTTTAGAAGAAAATTTCACTTCGTTGGCCCAGTTATCAGATGAAAGTTTTATTTTACCTCCCCGAAGCGAAAGTTCTGGCTACGTAGAAAGTATTGAGGCGATGTGTCAAAATAATGGATTTATCCCAAAAGTTGCATATCAATCTGGCAATTCAAATACGGTTTTACGCTTGGTTGAGGCAGGAGTTGGGGTCTCAATAGAGCCAAAATCAGCTTTAAGCGGACAAAATATGAATGTTCGCCACATTGAAATGCGAGATAATGTATCGAAATCAGAAATGCGGATGGTTTGGTTGCGTGGCAGAGAGAAAGAATTAGCACGTTTTTTTGAGATTGTGGAGGAAGTGGTGAATCAGTATGAATTCACCACTTTTATCACTTAAAATCACTGGCAACCAACAATATTTGCCTTGAAAACACTTTGGCTATCAGCAAAAAAACCATTGGTTAAAACGATTGACTTACCAGAACGGTACTCAATTTGGCTGGTTTGAGATATTTTTTGAGTACTGTTTATTTGACTCGAATTGTATACTTGAACCGTACCATTTGGTACAACTCCACTCAAAGTTATTGCAGGGTTTTGTACGTTTAGGGTAACAATATTTGACTGTGTATTACTGCAAGCACCAGTAATTAAACATTTATATTTGTATCCATTAAGGGTACTATTTGATAATACCTTGAGAGTGTCGCTTGTTGCACCTGCATAAGTTGCCGAATTTAATAAATCAGAAAATGTTGAGCCATTATTGGTACTTACTTGCCACTGATAAGTTAATCCTAAACCTGTAACTACCACAGGAAAAATGATTTGAGTTGCATCGCAAGTACTTTGACTAGTGGGTTGGGATGTTATAATTGGGCCAGAAATAATATTTATACTTAAAGTAGCTGTTGAGACTTTGTTAAAATTATCAGTCACAGAAACCGAAAATGTTGCGTTTGTAGCCGAGCAAATGGCCGATACGTCAGCCATGATATTTCCATCTGGATTGATTGTTAAGTTTGAAATACTAACACCATTTACGATAGCCGAATTGCCACTATTTATTTGGGGAATCAATGTATTTGCCGCTTGATTTCCATCAAATGCTGTTGAAATTTTGATATTACTTGAAACCCCAATGCCGTGATTCAGTGAAAAATTTGTGGCAATTGGCGGACAATTATTAAGAATTACCGACAAACTTCCAGTATTTCCATCATTACCAATATTAGCGGAAATAAAATCTAATGAACCGTCTTGATTAAAATCTCCTGAAACAAGTGAGCCAGGTTGCAAACCAACCGAAAAGAAATCAGTGCCTAAAGTTGTTGGTGTTGCGAAATTTCCATTGCCATCATTGTAAAGTAAATAAACGAAAGATGAATTATTGGTTGGTGGCACAATCAGTTGTGAACTTGTAAGAATATCACAGAAACCGTCGCCATTAAAGTCATTTACTAAAACACCATTCATTTTTGAACTAACAGTTTTGAATGAAACGGTAAAATTCCCACTACCATTATTGGTCAAGATTGAAATGGTACTTTCGCCATAATTGGCCGTCACTAAATCAAAATCTCCATCGTTGTCAAAATCTCCAGTGGCAATATCACGGCAATTTAATCCAACAGTAAAAGTTGAAGCAAGTGAAAACCCGCCCAATCCATCACCAAACGAAACGCTCACAGTATTATCGGTGTAGTCGGCAGTGGCAAAATCTAAGTTTTCATCCGCATTAAAATGTCCAACTACAATGCTTCTTGGTAAAATTCCTGTATTTATTGCAGGTGTCAAATTACTAAAACTTATTTGACCGACAAGGCTTGTATTTAAGAAAACCTGAACTCGTTTATTATCTGCATTGGTTATGACAAAATCTGGTTTCCCATCTTGATTAAAATCTCCTGAAGCAGCGGCTAAAGCAGTGCCAATACCACCACCACCTGTACCCGTGGGGGTAGTCGTTTGAGTAAATGAGCCAAGACCATCGTTGGTTAATATAACTATTTCACTAAAATTTGCTTCGCCGAAAACAATGTCTTTATCACCATCATTATCAAAATCAGCCACTACAATGGCTATATTATTCCCTAAAGTATTGCGTGTTGGAATTGGCGTTCCTCCCGAAAATCCACCACTGCCATTGCCTAAATATAAACTATATGCAGCCCGATTTGACACATTTTTTGAAGGCATAATAATATCTAAAATACCATCATTATTAAAATCATCTGTTGCTAAATGATAATCGCCAGGAAGTGAGGTGGGTAATAAAGGTGAATACGCAAAAGGAACAGCACCTGTAATTATTGGTGAACTATTGGCTGTTTCAAAATATCTGTTTGCACAATTGTTACCCAATATTTTTAGGTTGTATGCTTTACTTTTTGAACAAAAAATGCCATTTTTTGCAACAATAGTAAAACTAAAAAAACCAGATTCAGCTGGTGTTCCACTAATTTGTCCAGTAACTGAATTTAAAGTTAGACCTCGTGGTAAATGACCAATTGGTATTGAAAAGGTGTAAGAATCTGAAGGAGTTACACTGATGGTTTGATTGAATGGAACATTAATTATCCCATTGGCAAGATTTCCAATAGTTATAATTGGACAAACTGTTGTTGAAATAGTTGAAGAAATACTACTTAGTTGATTATCACTTCCGCTGAAACTAGCAAATACAGTATGTACTCCAATGCCAAAGTCTGGAATAGTTATACTTGCAACGCCTAAATTATTAAGAATGATTGGACTTTGAGCAACTCCATCTACTGTGAAAGTCAATGTTCCTGTAGGAATACAAGTTTTATTTTGGGAAACAGTGGCAGTGTATGTAACAGATTCGCCAATAATAATACTCGAATTGGATTGTACAAGACTGATTGCCGACGGTGACTTATCAACAATAAGCGTGTTATTGATGTAATTTATTGTATAATTTGGATTTGCTAAAGTACTTGCCGTAATATCGTTGGTATAAGTTCCAGCAGGGGCGGGTGCGGTTACCCCATAATTACAAATCAAAGAACCCGTTAGTGAACCAAGATTATCAAGGTTTTGAAAACCTGAATAATTAGCAGTACAAGTAGGAAAAGGGTCGCAATAAGTAATCGTTTTAGCCGCCGCCGTTACCGTAAGAATAGCTTTATTGACAGTTAATGTAAACGAAGCATCTGTAGATCCAGTGTTATCGGTTGCTCGAACCGTAATCGTATAAATGCCAGCAGGTGCGGTTGATTCTAAGAAAACTCGGTCATCATTTGCTATAATGGAGATATGCCCAACTAATCCACTTGGAATATTTTGTAATGAATAAACTGAATTATTACTCTTAGCAGTAGCTCTCACATTTACATTTTGCCCATAAGTTATTGTTGTATTTGGGTAACTCAATGAAGGTAAATTCGCAAAAGAGGTTATCGGTAAAAATAGAAGTATTATAAAATAATAGGTCAGTATATGTCTCATAAATATGTGAGATGTAAAAAATAATGTAAATATAAATGGATACGGAATAAAAGCTGCAATGGTTGTTTTTTTGACCCAACAAATTCTTCCGTATATTCGTAGTATGATAGAGTGTACTAACCAAATTTTTCTCTTGTGATTCCAAACCAAGCAGATATAATAAAACGATGCCTAAAAGGTGATGAAAAAGCCTTTCGAAAGCTGTATGATACTTTTTCCTCGCGAATGTTAGGTGTATGTAAAAGATATGCTCGAGAAACTGCTGAAGCAGAAGATTTATTGCAAGAAGGTTTTATGAAAGTGTATGAACAATTATCTGGGTTTAAAAATGATGGTTCACTGGAAGGATGGATTTATCGTATTATTGTAAATAATGCAATTGACAGTTTCCGTAAGAATCAGAGGATGCAAACAGTCGAAATTTCAGAAATTCATGACGATAATTTGCCCTTTGTTAGTTCGAATGACATTTTAAGTGCCATTAATACGCAAGAATTATTAGAAAGTGTTAGACAATTGCCTCGTCAATATGGTATCATTTTTAATTTATACGTTTTTGAAGGATATAAATACTACGAAATTGCAGAACAATTGAAAATTTCTGAAGGAACTGTAAAATCAAATTTATTTGATGCACGCAGGTTATTAAAGGAAAAAGTTACGAAACTATTCGATATGAAAGATACTATTACTAGTCAAACAAAATGAAAGAAGAACAAGCAAATGAGATTGACAATGCCTTTCGAGATGGGCTTGACAATATCTCGGAAACCCCTCCACCAAAAATTTGGAATGGACTTAGATTGGGCTTGGTTGAACGTAGATTGGTAGTGATTGAAAAACAAAATTATTGGCTAAAAATTGGAAGTGGACTACTATCAGCAGCTGTTATTGTATTACTTGGAATACTCTATAAAGGTAATGCAACGAATATTGCAGATAGAACACCAACTGAAAAGATAGTTTTTAGGAACAAGCTACTGCATGATACCATTTATGTGTCAAAAATTGAAAAGGTGTATTTCCCAGTAAAAGAAATTGTTTATATCAACCAAAATCAAATAGCGACAACCGATAGCGTTGTTTTAACTTCAAAACCTATTGTGAATGATAAGATTATTACTTTAAACCGAGTGGAAAACCAAATTACACCAACGAATCAATTAAACGTAGTTAATAAAGAGGATATTTTTGAAGTAAAATCTAATAATTCAGATGATGAAAAAATAGTCAAAAAAGGTTTAGAAGAATTGAAATTTAGCTTTATCTCGCTCGATTTTAAAAAATTTGATTCCTTGAATGTATTTCTTCAACTACCTAATATTAATTATCAAAATCGTATGATTTATCGCCGTGTAATAAAGCAAGATAATACAATTTCATTTAAAAATCCGTCGATAAAAATATTTTATGCCCCCGAATCAGCTTACGTTTCAACGATAAAAGATGGTTCGTTAATTGCAGAAACAATAGGTACAGAGAAAAATCATCATGTTTATTCTTATGGAGCAAATCTTAGTTTTGACTTAACAGATAAATGGAGTTTAGAGACGGGTTTGAATTTCTCGTATTCGCAGTTTTATACTGTTGATGCGGTTAAAAAGCGTCCCCTTGTTGCTGAAATGTATAAAGGGTCTCCTCAATATCTCTATAGAACGGCACTCGGCTTGGCTATTATACCATCTGATCAATTAAATACAAAGCCAGTTGTTGGAAATGCAATTATTGTGGAGTCAGAAGATACGCACGTATTAAAACAGTTTAAGATTCCGTTACTAGTAAAATATAAGCTTTATGAAGGCAACAAATTGCTTGGAGCTTATACGAATAGATATAGCTTGTACTCAATTATGGGAGCTGAATTACGCTATAATCGTTCACAAATGCTTAATGCCGAAATTTATGAAGCTGATGGTACTGATTTTTATACAGCTTTCACAGACTTTAAAGAGGTAAAACCATATAATGTTGGTTTAGTTTTTGGAACTGGATTTGATTATAATTTAGCAAAAAAAATAAGTTTTTATGTTGAACCAACAATTCGTTTATCAACTGCGTCATACTCTCAAAGTACAATAGTTAAAAGTTTTCCACGATGGTGGAGCTTTGCTTTTGGGTTTAAGTATAATTTAAAATAAAATTAATTGAACGTATGTCGAACGAACAAATCACAAACAAACAAGAAATTATTTCACGAAATGCTTTTTTACGTAAAATGGGCTTCGGTAGTGCTGCAATGTTAGCTTTACTTTGTACAGGCGAGCTAACGTCATGTACAAATGCAACTGTTGCACCCGCAAGTGGAAGTGTAGATTTTACAATTGACTTAACAAATGCAGCCAATATTGCCTTAACTAAAAATGGTGGGTATATTATCCAAAATAATATTGTGATTGCTAAAACAAGTTTAGGTACCTATGCTGCTGTTACATTAGTTTGTAGCCACGAGCAAAGAAAAGAAGTAATGTATCGTACAGACCGTTTTTATTGTTCAGCTCACGGAGCAGAGTTTGATAATACAGGAAAAGGACTTAACAGTAATGGGAAAAAAGGTATCGCAGCCTATAAAACTGAACTTACTGGCACTACTCTAAGAGTTTACGCCTAATTTATTTCAATATGGTAATAAGTGGAAGCATTTTTTTGAATCATTCCACAATTCTTTTAAAACTTATGAAATTACTTTTTAGCATCATATTCGTTTTTTGTACATACATCGCATTTTCTCAAGATGATTTAATGGATGTTCTAAACAAAGAATTGCCTAAGCAAACGACTTATGCAACCGCTACTTTCAAATCAACCAGAGTAATTAATGGTCAGTCGATTGAAACTGTAGCAAAAAATCATTTAGACTTCAGAATTTCACATCGATTCGGTACAATTAATTCGGGTTATAAAGAACTTTGGGGGCTTGACCAATCTCGTATTCGTTTGGGTTTAGAATACGGTATTACAGATAATCTGATGGTGGGAGTAGGGCGTAGTTCTTACCAAAAAACGTATGATTATTTTATGAAATGGAAAGTGGTTAAACAATCATCGGGTGCAAGAAAAATGCCAATATCAGTGGCAGTTTTTTTTAGTGATGCTACCAATACAATGGATACATCAACGGATTTGCCATTTTATAATAACCTTGAAAGACAAAGTTATACGACACAAATTTTGATTGCTAGAAAGTTTAATGATAGATTGTCTTTGCAGCTTTCACCAACAATTATTCATAATAACAAAACAGAAAGTTTTCTTGACCAAAACACAATTTATGCTTTAGGTGCAGGTGGGCGTATTAAACTCAATAAACGAACGTCATTTAATATAGAATATTTTTACGTACCAACTTCAATTATGCAAGGGAAAACGCAATTAGACCCGCTCAAAACTAATAATCTTTCGGTTGGGTTTGACATCGAAACAGGTGGTCACGTTTTTCAATTACACGTTTCTAATTCTAGAGGAATGATTGAAAAGCAATTCATTACCGCAACAGCCGATTCTTGGGCAAATGGTGGCATTTATTACGGTTTCAATATCTCACGTATATTCAGCTTTGACAAAAAAGAAAAAGCTAAAAAACACTAAGAAAATAATATAATAATTTCAAAAAATAAACCCCAAACTGATATGAAGAAAATTCAGTTAATGCTATTGCTATGCCTTTTTTCGAGTATTGTGACCCACGCTCAATACTATATGACTCAAAAAGGAGAAACAAGCTTTTTCTCCGAAACACCGATGGAAAATATCTCGGCAATCAACAGCATGGTAGGTGCGGTAATCAATCCGATTACAAATGATGTGGTAGTCAAGATGAATATCGCCCAATTTAAATTCCAAAATAAATTAATGGAAGAGCATTTTAATGAAAACTACATGGAAACCGAAAAGTTTCCAACGGCAACATTTAAAGGTAAAATTTTTGAAAAAATTGATTTTTCAAAAGATGGAACTTACGATATTTCTATCAAAGGAATAGTAACAATCCATGGTGTAAGCAAAGATAAAACCGTGATTGGCAAACTTTCTATTGCTAAAGAACAAGTAATGTTTACTGGTAATTTTGATGTAAAATTAGTTGATTATAATATAGAAGTACCCACTTTGGTATTTGCAAAAATTGCCGAGTCAATTGCTGTCAAAAATAAATTAGTATTGACAATCAAGAAGTAACTTAATCAATCTAAAATTATGAAGAGAATACAAAAAATCATATTGGTCTTTTCGGTGTTTATTTTTATTTTGAGTGCTTGTTTAGATAGTAAAAATAATGCACCAAGCCCCATTTCAAGTGCTGAAGTGAAAACTGGTACTATAGTAAATACTGACCCAACAACAACCAATACTGGTGGAACTTCCACAACAGCAACAAATGTAACTGGAGCTATTTTTACGAATGAAATCATGCCTCTATTAAAACGAGAATGTCTAGCTTGTCATCAAGCTCCAACTAACTCTGGAGGAATAAATCTAGAAACCTATACTCAAGTCAAAAAATATGTCGATAATGGCAAACTTTATGGGAGTATAAGTGGAGCAAAAGGCTTTTCAAAAATGCCTCCAAGTGGTACTTTAACAAATGCTGATATTGCAAAAGTTAAAACTTGGATTGATGCTGGTGCAACGAATGATACTCCGATAATTACGCCACCAGTTGTTGTTACGCCGCCTGTTGTTTCACCTCCAATTGTAACGCCAAGTGGTTCAAGTATTACAATTGATTGCCCGAATGGAAGTGTGAGAATTGCTACAAATGCTATAGCAACAGGTGAAAGTCAAGAAGGTAGTAAAAATAATACAAGTAGTTCAGCAACTGCCACAGTTTGTTTTGATACGCAGGTTTTGCCTTTTTTTCAATCAAGTTGTGCATTTAGTGGGTGCCATAATTCTCAATCTAAAAAAGAAGGGTATGACTTGTCAAATTATGCTTCAATCATATCAAGAGGCATTAAATCTGGAAAACCAACCGAGAGTGAAATCTATAAAGTAATGATAGCTACCGGAAAAGATAGAATGCCTCCAGCACCATATCCCGCTATTGCTAAAGATAAATTAGACATGATTGCAAAATGGATTCAAGAAGGGGGACAAAATAAAGTTTGTGGTACAACTGGCAATGGAGCTACAACTGCAGGAACGTCAAGAACTGTAGTGGTGAATTTTACAGCTGTTAATGCCATTCTACAAACAAACTGCGTGAGTTGTCATAAAGCAGGTTTTGCATCGGCTGGTATCAGTCTTGATAATTATGCTGACATAAAAAAGCATAGTGCCAATGGCAGCCTTTATGGTAGTATAACGGGAGCCTCTGGATACAAAAAAATGCCTCCTGGTGGACAATTGACTACTTGCGATGTAATGATAATCAAGAAATGGATTGATTTAGGAATGCCTAATAATTAAAGTTTTTATAGAACGAGAAGTAGCCATTGGTTACTTCTCGTTTTTATTAGAATTGTAAAATCTTTAATATTTTTTTAAAGCTTTTAAGAGCGTATCATTTTCTTTTTGCGTACCAATCGAAATACGGATACAATCTTCGCACAAAATCACATTTGAGCGATTACGAGTAATTACTTTTTGTTCAATTAAAAAATGGAATAAAGCATTTGCATCAGTAAATTTTACTAATAATTGGTTAGAATCTGAAGGATAAATGTGCTTCACAATGCTCAGTTCTGAGAGTTTTTTGTGCAGTCGTTTACGTTCTTTCAAAATCTGCTTTACATATTTATCTTTTTTGTTTTCTTTACCCAATGCCGCATAAAGCAATTTTTGTGTTACACCATTAAGGTTGTAAGGATATTTAATTTTGTTCAAAATTTTGATAAATTCATCTGAAGCAAAGGCCATTCCCAAACGCAATGCTGCCAAACCCCATGCTTTTGAGAATGTCTGCAAAACCACTAAATTGGGGTAAGTATCAAGCAACTTCGTGAAAGAATCTTCTGTTGCGAAATCAATATAGGCCTCATCAACTACTACCAATCCCGTTTTGAAATTATCCAAAATATGCAAGATAGCATTTCTTTCAATTATATTTCCCGAAGGATTATTAGGCGAACAAATCCAAATTATTTTTGTATGCTTGTCGGCCGTTTCTAATACTTTTTTCGTATCTACTTGAAAATCTGGGGTTAATGGCACTTGTTTTACTTCGATATTTTGAACATCAGCACAAACTTTATACATACCATAAGTTGGCGGTAAAATCAAAATATTGTCTTTTTGAGGTTCACAAGTTGCTCGAATCACTAAATCAATGGCTTCATCCGAACCATTGCCTAAGAAAATTTGAGCGGGACGAACACCTTTTATTTCGCCCAATTTTTCTTTAACTGCCGCCTGATATGGGTCTGGATATCGGTTATAATTTCCCGAAATAACCGAACCATAAGGGTTTTCGTTGGCATCTAAAAAAGTGCCTTCTTTACCTGAGTATTCATCACGAGCCGAAGCATAAGGAGTGAGTGTAAGAATATGTGGACGAATGACATTGCTTAATGAGAACATGGAAGTATTTACAGTTTATGAAAAATGATTGATGTCGGAGCTATCCAAAGGATAGTAAACTTTCATCATTACGATTATTTATTTTAATATAAAATATTGATAGAGAGTTATTGATGTGGTTTGCAATTCGTTATTCATCATTTGGAATGAGAATATTTTTGCAAAACTCTTCAATCTTAGTCTAACTTTGCACAAAATTTCAAAAGAATATTATGTTATCCAAAGAAAATATTGCCGAATACTTCAAAACATTACAAGATAATATCTGTCAAGCTTTAGAATTGACTGATGGAAAAGCCAAATTTCAAGAGGATAATTGGCAACATCATAGCGGTGGAGGCGGTCGAACCCGTGTTTTGGTCAATGGAAATATCATCGAAAAAGGAGGCGTGAATTTTTCTGTCGTAACTGGCGAAACCTCTGATGCACTACAAAAACAGTTAAAACTGACCGAAAAAGCCGATTATTTTGCTACTGGTGTAAGTATTGTGCAGCATCCAATTAGCCCAATGGTTCCAATTATTCACATGAATGTACGGTATTTTGAAATGTCAAATGGTATTTCTTGGTTTGGTGGTGGTATTGATTTAACACCTCATTATGTGGTTGATGAAGATGCTCGTTGGTTTCATGAACAACTAAAAAAAGCGTGTGATAAACATGACTCAGAAGCCTATGCCAAATACAAAGAATGGGCAGATAACTATTTTTATATTCCTCACCGTCATGAAACTCGTGGGGTAGGGGGCATTTTCTTTGATTATTTAAAACCACAAGATTCGACAGAAAAAGAAAAAATATTTGATTTTGTGAAATCTGTCGGCGAATCATTTGCTCCGATTTACACTCATTTAATGGCAAAAAATAGCCAGATTTCTTTTGGTGAAGAAGAAAAAAAATGGCAAATGCTCCGTCGTGGACGTTATGTTGAATTTAATTTAGTTTGGGATAGAGGTACAAAATTTGGACTAGAAACTAACGGTCGCACCGAGTCGATTTTGATGAGTTTACCACCTGTGGCTAATTGGGTTTATGATTATCAACCACAACCCAACAGTCCAGAAGAACGCACATTGAGTCTATTGAAAAAAGGAATAGATTGGATATAAAACCAAGGCTAAGAATGGTTGAATTCAATTCAACCATTCTTAGAAAAATTATTTTCCGCCCAAATATGGGTTTTCTAACAGCTTTTTTAAGCCCTCAAATTTTACAGGCGTTTTTTGGTATTGATAAGTTGTTCGTAATGACTGCGTACGGTTATTGTCGCCCATTGCCACATCTACATCATCCATCATAAATTGGCTTGGATGCTCGTATCCGCAAGCATGACAAATATCAAGAATTTCTTTCGTCAACGTTTTTACGTAATTATAAAAACGTTCGCTTTTGAGCGTTGGGTCAATTCCACCTTGTAGCCATTTATTTTGAGTAGCTACTCCACTTGGACAACGATTTGTATGGCAAACTTGTGCCTGAATACAACCAATCGACATCATTGATTCTCTAGCGACATTGATTACATCAACGCCCATCGAAAATGCCATAATTGCTGTATCGGGCAAACCTAATTTCCCTGAACCAATAAATGTTATTTTATCGTTCAATTCTCGTTTTTGAAATATTCGATAAACTGATGAAAAAGCATATACAAATGGCAATGAAACGTGGTCAGCAAAACTTGGAGGGGCAGCTCCAGTTCCGCCTTCACCACCATCTATTGTAATAAAATCAGGGCCTTTGTTTGTTTTTTTCATCAAATCGGCCAATTCTTCCCACATTTCTAATTTTCCAACCGCCGATTTTATGCCAACTGGCAAGCCCGTTGCTTTGGCCATCAATTCAATAAAATCGACCATTTCTTTGATGTTAGAAAAAGCACTATGATAAGCAGGAGAAATGACATCTTTTCCCATAGGAACATGACGGATTTCTGCTAATTCTTTTGTCAATTTTGAGGCAGGTAACACGCCACCTTTGCCTGGTTTGGCTCCTTGCGAAAGCTTCAATTCAATCATTTTTATGCAAGGATTTTCTTGGCAAAGTTTCACGAGTTTTTCCAAAACAAAATTTCCGTCATCATCTCTAATGCCGAAATAGGCGGTTCCGATATTTAGCACAACATCTGCTCCATTTTTATGGTACGGCGAAAGTCCACCTTCGCCAGTATTGTGGTAGCAGCCAAATTTTGCTGCTCCTTTATTCATCGAATCAATGGCCGTAGCTGAAAGTGACCCGTAGCTCATTCCCGAAATATTAACGACTGATTTTGGTAAAAAAGGTTTTTGACGTTGATGAAATTCGCCAATCACTTTTGCTGATGGACAAATATATGGATTGCCAATATTTGGGTGGTCTTTAGGCAATTTATAAGGCAACATGGCAGGTTTTATAAAATTATATCCTGCACTATACAAATCTTGGTCAGTGCCAAAACCTTGAAAATTATTCTCTTTTTTGGAAGAAGCATATATCCATGAGCGTTGACGGCGATTAAAAGGAAGCTCTTCTCGATTGTTTGCTACAATGTATTGACGAAGTTCTGGCCCAACGCTCTCAATAAAATAACGGAGATGTCCAACAATTGGAAAATTATGTTGTACCGTGTGGGATTTTTGGAAAATATCACGAATAGCAATAATTAAAAGAAATAGCAGTAGATAGCCCCACCAAGCAATATTTTCAAAGAATTGTAAAATGGATTCCATTAGGTTTTATGATTGAATGTTGATGGAGCGAAGTTAAATGATATTTTGGTTCAAACAAAAATGTTTTAAAACTAGGAGGAATCATGTTTGTAAAGGCCTAATATTTTCAATTTTCATTTACCGCTCAATTCCTTCCAAAAATAGGTTGATTTGTGCAGTTTATCGAAAATGAGGAATAAAATATGTTTTTAATATAGATTTTTACAGAGTCTTAAATGAAAAAAAACTTTATAAGAATAAATAATAATCTATTGAGTGACCAAATCGAGTAATTATAGTCAAAGTTACGAGAGGATGTAAAAGAAAAATGGAGTCGAATCCAACCCCATTTTTACTGAACAATTGCTATTGAGTGAATATTTTTAATTAAGAATAATTGCTATTGAATATATAAAAGTTTCGTTTTAGAATAAAAAAACAACATTGAGTGTACCTTTAAAATGAACATTCGGTGTCCCAATTTAAGCCTTACTGGCAATTGCTATTGAATTGTATTTTTTTAAGAATTGTTAATGAGCAGAAGTAAAATTAAAGAAAATTGATTCTTTAATTAAATTGGAAGTGAATTTCGCTCAATAATATTAAAGTAACCCGAAAAATCACTTCCAACACCCCCCACAAAGGAGATTCACCTAGTTATTAGGAAGGCAAAAATGCTCATTTATGGAGGGGTTGGAGTGACCATTACGATGTCCCATATTTCTAATCGAAATAATCGTACCAATCGCAACCAAAGTGTAACCACTGATACCTAAATGCTGATTTTTGGACACTGTGATTTTAGGGTTTTTCCCTTTTTCTTTTAAGAAAAAAAAACATTCAATTAAAAAAGATTACTTTGACACCATTGGATAATTTTTTAGGAAAATTCAAAATAATCGTCAAATTAAATCCTTGAAAATTTGTAAATTTATCAATGAAAATAAATAAATTATTCAGCGGTAGCAATGTAAAATGCCAATCAAATTGGCATAGATTTTGATAAAACTGACCAATTTATGTGCAATCAAATTGTACTATTCTAATAAAAAGTAAAAAATGAAAACGGCTGCAAAAACAACCCTCAATTCAATGGAAGAAGTATTGCTCGAAATCAATACTTTAATTGAACAACAGGAAAAAGAAGATTATGCAAAAATTTTTATGGTTAGAAGAAACCTAAGCCTTACTTATGAGTCGAATTATTACTTAGAAATAATGAACGTTACGACAACAATTGGCTCAAGAACAAATGTTTGGAACGCCGAAGTTACGCTTTAAGGCAGCCGAAGCTCCATTTCGTCACTTGTAGAACGAAATCCAAATTTTTCGTAAACGGGTCTTCCGTCGTCAGAAGCATGAAGTGAAATGCGTTTATATCCCCGACTGATTGCTTCTTGTAAAATACAATTAAATATTTGCTTCCCGATTCCTTTTCCTCTCCACTTTGGAAGCGTGTAAATATTCAGAATATAAGCAATTTTTCCATCAATTAGCGTGAAACCAGGTGTAATTTGAAAAAAACACAAGCCGCTCGTTGCTACAATTTCGTTATTATTGACCGCCAACCACGCCACAAATTCATCATTTTGCATACTTTTATACAAATATTCACGAAGAGAAGTTTTCAACTCCTCTTCGCTATATTGTCGTGTTTCTGCTGCTTGAACTTCTTTCAAAAAATCAATTCTAAGTCGAACCAATTCGTCAAGGTCATTTAAATAGGCTTTACGGAAAGATGTGGTCATATTAATAATTAATAAAGTCCAGCGTTTGATAATTTTTGTAAAGCTTCCATAACCGTTGGTTTATCTTCGGGATAAGTAACGCCAAACCATTCGGATTCATTTGAGAATACCTTACATTTGCCCAAACCATTTTGGATTAAATGTGTCATTACATTCGGAATATAAAATTCGGCTTTCGGCGAATCAATATTTTTTGATGAATATTCCTTAAACATTTCGTTGATTACTGGAAAAACATTCGGCATAAATCCCCAAAAATTCATCGAAACTGGTGTGTTTTCAGCTAATTCTGTTAATTTATCTCCTTCTTCAAATACAATGGTATTATCGGCTTGACGATAGATTTTTGTTCGCTCGGTAACAACTTTCAAAAAACCATTTTCATCCAATTCACATACGCCTCTCGATACAGAACCATTTTCTGATAAGGTATTTTTGATTTGATAACCCACCATCGCATGACAAGTTTCGTCGGCGTTGTTTGAAAGAAAATCAGCCATAATCTTGAATCCTTCGTAGCCATAAAAGTCATCTGCATTGATAACCGCAAACGGTGTGTTGGTTTGTTCCCATGCACACAAAACAGCGTGTCCTGTTCCCCAAGGTTTAGTTCTTTCAACCGCTCCTAATTCGCTCGGAACATATCTCTGAACACCTTGAATGGCAAAATCGTAGTCAATTTTTCCATCTAGCTTAGGCCCAAATATTTCTTGAAAATCATTTTTTAATTCTTCTCTAATGATAAATACGATTTTCCCAAAACCAGCTTTTATAGCGTCATAAAGAGAATAATCAATGATAGTTTCGCCATTTGGACCAAATTTGTCCAATTGTTTGATGCCACCGTATCGGCTACCCATCCCTGCGGCTAAAATAAGAAGTGTTGGTTTTGACATGTATTCTTCGATTTGATATTATTTTTTCGCAAATTTACAAAACACTTTTTGGACTGTTAGAAAAACTTTGATTAATAATAATTGTATAATCGACACTTAATCTATAATTTTGCTTAACATCTAATCAATTCGGACTATGTATCTACGTTTTTTAGCATATTTTATGCTGTTTTGTGCTTCTTTGCAAAGCTATGCACAAGGTTTTTCGATGAACAAATTACCACTTGATAATTGGGATTTGGGCAATTGGAAACAAGTTGAATCTGTAAGTAATCCTTTTTCAAAAAAAGCGGCTGTTATTGCAGGAAACAATTTTTTGTTTGCTAATACGACAGGTAAAATGACGTCAAAACTGACTACTGCAGATGCAAAAGTGAGGTTTGATTTCATGCTTGGCAATAATAGCGAGGCAATTTTTTATGTACAAGGAAAACATGCCATACTTTTGAGTAATATTCGTCCGAGCGGAGCAATTATCACTAAAGATGGTGGGTTAAAATTGCCCAATCAAAATGCTAACAGAACGGCTGGACTTTGGCAAACATTGGAGTTGACTTTCTCGGAAGCGGCATTTGGAAATGCTCTTATTCTCGAAAAAGTTACTTTAAATGATGTTTTGATTCATCAAGGTTATGTTTTACCTTCAGAAGGAAAAAACGAAGGGCCAATTGTGTTTGAAAATAAAGCAGGAAGCGTAGCAATTAAAGACTTTGAATACCTGAAATATAGCAAAGAAACGCCTTTGAAATTGAGTGGACTAAGCTACAAACTATACGAAACTTACGATTGGGACAAGCAATTTGCAAAAAAGAAAACAATGCCGAATGATTCAGGAGTTGCCGAAGAATTAACTAAAGATTTTGGTGTTGGATTAAGCCGTTTTTTGTTGGTTTTTAAAGGAACTTTGGAAGTTGAAAAAGATGGAAGTTATTCATTAATAGCTGATTACGCAGGAAAAGGAGCAGTAAGTGTTGATGGAAAAGAATTATTGCCAATGATTGATGAAAGCTACCGCAAACCAAGAATTTCGTATGTAAATTTGACAAAAGGCAAGCACGCCATAGAAATTCAGTATATAAAAGTTTGGTGGAAACCTGAATTAGGATTATTTGCAGCTGGCCCCGAAATCAGACCTTATGCACTTCATTCAGAAACTTCATTGCCAACACCTCAAGCAGTTGGTGAAATTTCCATAACGCCAAAAAATGACATCGAAATGGTACGTTCATTTGTGATGTTTGATGGAAAAAAACGTACTCATGCCATTTCAATTGGTAGCTCTAAAGGGGCTCATTTTTCTTATGATTTAGACCAAGCCGCTTTACTTTACGCTTGGCGAGGTGATTTTGCAGATGTAACCGAAATGTTTCATGAACGCGGCGAACCACAACTTTTAGAGTCAAAAGGAGTTCGAACTAAGTTTTCTGGAAAACCTTCGATAGCCGTTTTACCCGATTTGAATACTGCAATGCCAGATGAATTGGATGCTTACAAAGATTTAATTTTCAAAGGCTACTCTCTTGATAATGAAGGTTTACCAACTTTTAAATATCAGTACAGTGGCTCAGAAATTTCGCAAAAAATATCACCAAATGCAGCAGGTATTTCAGTTGTAATTGCAGCCAATGGCGGTTCAAATTTATATTACAAATTAGCTGAAGGAAAAACCATTTCATTGATTGAAAAAGGTAGATATTTGGTTGATAATCAGTATATTATATTGGATGCAAAAGCAAAGCCAATTATTAGAAATTCAAAAAATGGGCAAGAAATTATTCTTCCATTAGTTGGTACAATTTCTTATGCAGTTTCTTGGTAAAATTCAAATTAATTTATCGTTGACAATAAAACGAAGTTGACGATAGACTATTTACAAAATATTCAATCAAAATAGAAAGATGAAAAAAATATTCAGTCAAGCGGTTTTTCGTAGAGCGGCATTCCTCTTGTTTTTAATCGTTGGTTTATTGGGAGCCAATGCCCAAAATAGACCTTTAGTAGAAGAAGATTTCTATCGAATTGTTACATTGCCTGTTCCCGAAGGAGTGCAGCTCGAAGTGGGTGGTTTGGCCGTTATGCCCGATGGCCGTTTGGGCGTTTCTACTCGACGTGGCGATGTTTGGTTGGTCTCAAATCCTTATATGAAGAATGGTACACCGCCAACCTATAAGCGTTTTGCTTCTGGTTTGCATGAGTCATTAGGCTTGGCTTATATTAAAGGAAATTTGTGGGCAACTCAGCGTGGTGAAGTTACAATTTTGAAAGATAATAATGCCGATGAAGTAGCTGACGAATATGAAGCTTTTTATAAATTTCCATTGTCAGGGAATTACCATGAATATTCATATGGCCCAGTTGTTTTACCTGATAATGACATGATTTATACATTAAATCTAGGCTGGGAAGGAAAAGGGGTGAGTTTGTCAAAATGGCGTGGATGGATGTTGAAAATTTCTCCTGACGGTAAAATGACTCCTTGGGCAACTGGATTACGTTCTCCAGCGGGTTTTGGAGCTTTGAAAAATGGTGATATTTTTTATACCGAAAATCAAGGCGATTGGGTTGGCTCAGGCCGAATGACTCACCTTGAAAAAGGTGATTTCGCAGGAAATCCTTCGGGTTTACGTTGGACTTCGGAAGAAGGGTCGCCTTTGAGCATTAAACCAACCGATGTGCCAGATACTGGCGAGCCACTATATGAGGTTGCGAAGCGTTTTCCGAGTATCAAAATTCCTGCGGTTTGGTTTCCCCATACTTTAATGGGTATTTCGACAGCAGATATTATTGAAGATACTTTTGGTGGAAAATTTGGCCCATTTGAAGGACAATTATTTGTTGGCGACCAAGGTCACAGCAAAATTATGCGAGTTTATTTAGAGAAAATCAATGGTAAATATCAAGGAATTTGTTTTCCATTTCGTGAAGGTTTTCAATCTGGAATTTTGCGAATGCGTTGGGGACTTGACGCTTCAATGTTTGTAGGAATGACCAGTCGAGGTTGGTCTTCAACAGGCAAAGATGAGTTTGGTTTACAGCGTTTAGAATGGACTGGAAAGATGCCTTTTGAGATGAAAACTGTCAAATCGATGACCGATGGTTTTTTGATTGAATTTACGCAACCTGTCAGCAAAGCAACCGCAAAAGCTCTTGAATCATACCAAGTAAATAGTTTTACCTATAAATACCATCATAATTATGGTAGCCCAATTATAAATGCTAAAAAGCTGAAAATCAAAGGGATACAAGTTTCAGAAGATAGTATGAGTGTACGTTTGGCTGTTGATTCTTTACGTTTGGGTTATATCCATGAACTTCGTTTAGAAGGTGTCAAAAGTTCTACTAATCGACCACTTTTGCACACTTTTGGCTATTATACTTTAAATAATATCAATTCTGAAGCAGCCCCAATGGATTTAACAAAATATGCTGTGGTGGAGAAAAAAGAAGTTGAAAACGCTCATGATGTACATAAAATGTCAGGAATGTCGAAGGGTACAAATGTAGCATCTGCCAAAAGAGTCAATGAAATGCCTGCCGATTGGAATGGTAAAGTTGACCAAACGCTTTCGGTCGGAACAAAGCCTGGTTTAAAGTTTGATGTGACTAAGTTTCAGGTAAAAGCTGGTAGCAAAATTCGTTTGATATTCAATAATAATGATGATATGCTGCATAATTTGGTAATTGTAAAGCCAAAAACTGTTACCAAGGTTGGCGAAGCAGCATTTTTGATGGGTCTTGAAGGCGAGGCAAAAGCGTACGTTCCAGCCCTCGATGAAGTACTTTTTCATACAGGTTTGATGCAGCCTGAAAGTCAAGAAATTATTTATTTTGAAGCTCCAAGCACACCTGGAGATTATACGTTTGTTTGTACTTATCCTGGTCATTATACGCTTATGCAAGGGATAATAAAAGTGGTTAAATAATACTTTTATATTTCATAAAATGCCACAAACAATTTCCGAATTTGGAATCATCAAAAAAGCAAGTGATTATGATTTGCCCGATGATACATTTTCGGAAATTTTTGTTTCTGATAAAACCTTTTTAAGCCTTAAATCGTTGGCTTTCTCTGGTGCTAATGATTTGATATTTAGTTATTTAACTCAAAAAGGAAAAGAACAGATTAGGGTTAAAAACTATGTTGGTCTGATTCAAACTTCCAATGGAAAACAAATTGAAATTTTGCCTAAATCTACGGCAAATTCGCCCAAAGAAGCCCGCAAAATCTTGCTCAAAATGCTGCGAGTTTTGCCTAATTCTCCTTATCAATCTTTATCAAATACTTTTCTGGAAGTTTGTCATTTACCACTTTTCGAGATTTTCGTAAATGTGTTTTTGCAAGAGTTAGAAAAACTATTGTCACAAGGTTTAGGTAGAAATTTTGAACAGCAAGAATTAGATGAAGTTTTTGTAAAAGGAAAGATTTTAATAGCAGAAAACATTCGGCGAAATGTCATTAATAAAGAACGATTTTATATCGCTTATGATGAATTTAAAGCTGATATTCCTGCAAACAGAATCCTCAAATATTGTTTACAAATACTTTATAGTCAGTATTTTAATAGTAAAACTCAGCAACGAATATCAAAAAATATGAGTGTATTTGAAGAAGTGAGTTTGCCAACAAATATTGACCAAGATTTAAAACAATCAATGCTGAAAAATCCACTTTTTGTTAGGTATGAAAAATTACTTAATTGGGCAAATGTATTTATAAAAGGCCATTCGTTTTTGCCTTTTGCAGGAAATAATCTTCAATTAGGTTTGTTATTTCCGATGGAGATTTTATTTGAAAATTACGTTGGAAAACTATTTAAAAAAAACTTTGCAGACAGTTTTCAAATTACATTGCAAGATAAAGCTAAGTACTTGATTGATAGTCATTTAGAGAAACCTAAATTTCGATTAATTCCTGATATTGTACTTCAAAATGACAAACAAACTTTTGTGTTCGATACAAAATGGAAACTGATTAATGCCACAAAACCTAAGCAAAATTATGGTATCGAACAATCTGATTTATACCAAATATATGCTTACGGCAAAAAGTACAAGGCTAAACAACTTTTTTTGATTTATCCAGCCAACGAAAACTTCAAAACGCCACTACAAGTATTTGATTATGAAGCTGATATGAGCCTACAAATTTTACCTTTCGATTTAAGCGGTGAAGTTAAGATTGAAATAGAGAAGATTAAGCAAATTTTTAAGGCTTCATAGGTTTTATATTGATTGAACAATAGTTGATGAAAATTATTATCTTGCATCATCATATTCAACCCTTCTATAAAAAATGCCGATTTTACTTACCTTTTTGGCTATCTTGGCACTTGTTGTGCTGGTGGCTTATGTCAAACTTGACACTTTTATCTCTTTCATTTTAGTTGCTATTGGTTTAGGAATTGCTACAGGAATGGACGTCACTGCCATCGGAAAATCCATTCAAACTGGTATTGGTGGTACTCTCGGAGATTTAATTTTAATCATTGGTTTTGGAGCAATGCTCGGTAAATTAGTAGCCGAAAGTGGTGCTGCTCAACGCATTACAGATGCTTTAATCAATGTTTTTGGTGAAAAATACTTGCAGTGGGGACTAGCTTTAGCAGGATTTATTATCGGTATTCCGCTGTTTTATAATGCAGGTTTTATCATAGTTGTTCCACTTATTTTTTCAATTGCTGCTTCAACAAAATTACCCATTCTTTATGTTGGAATGCCCATGCTGACTGCTCTTTCGGTGGCTCATGGATATTTACCGCCGCATCCTTCGCCTGCTGCCATTGCAACCCAGCTAAAGGCTGATGTTGGTCAAACTTTGCTCTACGGAATTATTGTTGCAATTCCTGCAATCGCGATAGCAGGGCCAATATTTGGACGTACTTTAAAGAAATATAAACCTCAAATTGATGGAAATTTGTTTGTAATTAAAGCTATTCCAAAAGAAAAACAACCAAGTTTAGCCATAAGCTTATTAGTTGCTTTAATGCCTGTTTTCTTACTGACTTTTACATCGTTTATTAAAAAGTTCTTCCCTGATAATCAGTTAATTAAACTCATTTCGGAGCCTTATATTGGGATGTTGCTTTCGCTATTGTTGGCCATGTACTTGCTCGGAATCCGTCAAGGCGAAAACATCAAAACCGTTAGTAAACAACTCGAGGAAGCCTTTAAAAGTAGTGCCGTAATTTTATTGATTATTGCAGGAGCAGGGGCTTTGAAACAAATTTTGAAAGATAGCGGAACAAGTGATTTTATCGGACTGCAATTACAAGGTTTAGCTATTAATCCGCTAATTTTAGGTTGGGCGATGGCTGGCGTTTTACGTATTTGTGTTGGTTCGGCAACTATTGCAGGTTTGACAGCCGTTGGAATTTTGGCTCCGTTAATTCAACACCAAACAGGTATAAAGCCAGAGCTAATGGTTTTGTCAATTGGTGCAGGTAGCTTGATGTTTTCACACTTGAATGATGGAGGATTTTGGCTTTTCAAAGAATATTTCAATTTGTCAATAAAAGATACACTCAAAACTTGGACAGTTATGGAAACGATTGTTTCTGTGGTTGGACTGGTTGGGGTACTGATTTTGAATTTATTTGTGTAGAATTTTATCAAAAAATCGTTATTAATAGAATTTACAATATATTTCTCAACAAAACTTATGACAGCAGAAGAAAATTTCGCAAATCTAAATCTTGAATTACCTCCCGCACCAACTCCAATGGGTGTTTATAAACCTTGCTTAATCGTTGATAATTTTATCTATGTTTCAGGACATGGAACAGTACAAATGGATGGTTCTCGTATTATCGGTCGTATCGGTGAAGATATGGATATTGAAGCAGGAAAATTGGCTGCACGACAAGTTGGACTAGCTATTTTATCGACATTGAAAGCTAATCTTGGTAGCCTCGACCGAATCAAAAGAGTAATAAAAGTACTAGGAATGGTCAATTGTACGGCTGATTTTGAGCGTCATCCTTATGTAATTAATGGTTGTAGCGAGTTATTTGCTGCGGTTTGGGGAACTGAAAATGGTATCGGTGTTCGTTCGGCGGTTGGTTTTGGTTCTTTGCCCGAAAATATTCCTGTTGAAATAGAAGCAATGTTTGAATTAGCTTAAATGATTTTCTGAAAAATATGCTTAAAATTAACAAGGTTCATCATGTAGCAATTATTGCTTCAAACTACGAAAAATCAAAGCACTTTTATACACAAATACTTGGTTTACAGGTAATTAGAGAAGTATATCGTGAAGCACGAGATTCATATAAACTAGATTTGGCTATTGGAGAAAACTACGTCATTGAACTTTTTTCTTTTCCAAATCCACCTGCTCGACCTTCTCGTCCAGAATCTTGTGGTTTGAGGCATTTGGCTTTTGAGGTTGAAGACGTGGCTAAAGCTAAATCTACGATTGAAGCAAAAGGAATAGAGGTAGAAGCTATTAGAATTGACGAATTTACAGGTAAAAAATTTACGTTTTTTGCAGACCCAGATGATTTGCCAATCGAATTTTATGAACAGTAATTGCTTCATTATTTAGTAGCTCATTCAAATATTTATGTTTATTCAAGATTTTAAAAATGTGGTATAAAATCAACAACGAGAATTTATTAGATTCTCCTTCTTTGGTTATTTATAAGGCAAGAGTTGAGCAAAATATCAACAAAATGATAACTATTGCTGGTTCAGCCGAACGTTTGCTCACACATGTGAAGACTAACAAAATGCCCGAAGTCGTAAAAATGATGCTCAATGCGGGAATCACTAAGTTTAAATGTGCAACCATTGCTGAAGCTGAAATGACGGCTATGGCTGGGGGAAAATATATCTTGATTTCGCACCAATTAGTTGGTCCAAAAATTGAACGTTTGGTTAAACTTCGTCAGAAATACCCCGATATTTTCTTTGCATCGCTCATTGATTCGACTGAAATTGCAGATGCTCATAATGATGTTTTTGAGCAAAATAACCTCATTTCCGATGTTTTCTTAGATGTAAACAACGGAATGAATAGGTCTGGTCACGAATTAAACGACCAGATTTTAGATTTATACAAAAAACTGAGTAACTCTTCACACCTTAAAATACACGGCTTGCATGTGTATGATGGGCATTTACGAGCGAGTGATTTCGACGAACGAAAAAAAGAATGTGATGCAGGTTTTGTCGATGTAAAACATTTCCTCGAAGCCATCGAAGCAGAGGGCTTATCGAAGCCAATGGTTATTGCGGGAGGCACTCCTGCTTTTACCTCACATGCCTTACGAGACGAAACATTTTGCAGCCCTGGCACATGTGTTTTATGGGATTGGGGCTACGGAGATAAACTTTCCGAACAAAATTTTGAGTATGCTGCTTTGATTCTGACGCGTGTTATTTCAAAACCAAAGCAAGGTATTATCACGGTTGATATGGGGCATAAATCCGTAGCGGCTGAAAACCTAATTGATAAACGAATTAGGTTCTTGAATTTAGAAAACTATGAACTTATTGGACAAAGCGAAGAACATGGCGTTTTGGCCGTAAAAGATTGGGATGCTGTAAAAGTTGGTGACGTTTTGTATGGAATTCCATACCACGTTTGTCCAACCGTAAATTTATACGACGAAGCATATGTTGTTGATAATCAATATGTTAATGAAGTTTGGAGCGTGCTTGGACGAAAAAGAAGAATTATACTTTAGTTTAAAAATAAACCGTAAAAGTATAGCTAGCATTTTAAATTAAATGATGCCTAATGTTTCTTTAAAAATAACCTTGAAATGTTTGGAAAAGATAAGATTTTATTTAAAATTTACAAAAAAATCATTCATTCCATTAACATCCAAAATCATTAAAATTATGAGTAAATTAGCAGAAGCAATAGAAACTTATGTAGCACAATCAAACGAGTTAGGTTTAGGTTTAAGTGAAGAATTAATAACTGCTGTTGCAAAAGGTCTTGGACCATCTATCTATAACGCAGATTCTTCAAAAGTATCTGGTTCAGACCCAGATGAGTTAGCTCGTGTAAAAAACAATTATTTAATTGGAAAATTAGGTTTATCTGATGGACCAGAACTTGATGCAGCAATCGCTGAAGTGATGGAACAAATGGGTACATCAAATCGTAATAAATATCGTGCAAACGTATATGCACTTCTTTGCAAAAAATTCGGTAAAGAAGGTATCTATGCTTAATTAATAATATTAAATTCTAGGAAGCGACATAAAGTAATTTATGTCGCTTTTTTTATACAAAAATCATACTTCCAATTCCGAATAGCATAATGATTTTACAAACTCGGCTCAAAAACGAAAAATCCTTTCTTTTATCTGCCCAATAAAGTTTATTAATCAGCCATGAAAAAGGTAAAATTCCGAGACTAAATAAGATAATTAGATATTGGTTTTGAAGCGAATATGCCATCGAAATCAAAATAATGACAAATGAAACGATGAATGAATAAAGTAATATTTTGGTACGCCTGATTCCCCATATAATGGGTAGCGTTCGGCAGCCGTAACGAGCATCGCCTCTGATATCTTCCATGTCTTTTATGATTTCTCGAATCAACGAAATGAAGAAAGCAAACAAAGCATAAATATTGACCAAAAGAATGTTTTTTTGATAGTAAATAGACAAAATACTGAGCGAGAATGCAGTAAGAAATGCCACCAAAAAATTACCAATAAATGCTTTTCTTTTAAACCTTTCGGAATAAAACCAAAGTGCTGCAATAGCTAAAAAATTAACTAGAAAAACTTTTAAACTCAACAGAAAACCAATAGCTAAACCCATAAAATTAAATATTTGGTGAATAAACATAGCTTTTCGTCGCTTGAAATATTTACCTATAATTACTTCCTGAGGTTTGTTTATTAAATCAATTTTTACATCAAAATAGTCGTTGATGATGTAGCCAGCCGCAGCGATACTAATGGTAGCTAAAACAATCATAAATTGCTTATAGTCAAGCAGATAATCGAGCCAATTTTCTTTTGGCCCAATCAGAAAAATCCTGACCATGTATTGGTTCAATACCACAATCAAAATATTTCGAGACCGTATTAGTCTGAAAAATGCCTTGAGAGTTTCTATGGAGTCGTAGTTCATTGATTAAAGATATGAAAATTAACGACCATTTGCAAGTGATATTTAACTAGGTCAGAAAGTGTTTTTCATCGAAATGATTAGTTTTTATCAGATTTATGAAGAAAAATTAGAAGTATAATGCTGTTTTTTATTAGAAATCAACGAAAGTTTTTGCAGTGAAAAAGAATAATAATTTGATAATTTTTTTTTTTGGGACTTTTTCTGAAAAATTTTGTTGTATTAAAAAGCAAAGAATTATTTATCATAATATGCTTATATACAGTAAAATAAAGCATATAAAAAGCACCTATGAAAATCGGAATCGTATGTTATCCTACCTTTGGTGGAAGTGGCGTTGTGGCTACTGAACTCGGAAAAGGTCTTGCAAAAAATGGTCATCAAGTACATTTTATTACTTATACCCAACCTGCTCGCTTAGATTTTTTTAACGAAAATATTTTCTATCACGAAGTAAATATTGCCAGTTATCCACTTTTTCAATACCCGCCTTACGAATCTGCATTGGCTGGTAAAATGGTAGATGTAGTAAAATATGAAAAATTAGATGTTCTGCACGTTCATTATGCAATTCCGCACGCAACTTCGGCCTTTTTAGCAAAGCAAATTTTAAAATGTCATGGAATAAATATTCCTGTGGTTACGACTTTGCACGGAACAGATATTACGATTGTTGGTAAAGATGCGTCGTTAGCTCCCGTTGTGACTTTCAGTATTAACGAATCTGATGGTGTAACTACGGTTTCTGCCGATTTAAGAAAAGATACTTACGAAGCATTTGACATAAAGAAAGAAATTGAAGTGATTCCAAACTTTGTTGATTTGGAACGTTTCAAAAAGCAGCGGAAAGAACATTTCAAACGAATTATTTGTCCGAATGACGAAAAATTATTGGTTCATACGTCCAACTTTCGTCGGGTAAAAAGAATTGAAGATATTATTCAAATATTTGCCAAACTAAAAAAACAAATTCCTAGTAAATTGCTACTCGTTGGAGATGGCCCCGAACGTGGGCCAATGGAACAATTAAGCCGTGACTTGAATTTAGGCGAAGATGTACGTTTTGTTGGGAAATTGGATGCAATCGAAGAGGTTTTATCAGTAGCAGATTTGTTTTTGATGCCTTCCGAAAAAGAAAGTTTTGGTTTGGCTGCTTTGGAAGCAATGGCCTGCGAAGTACCTGTAATCTCGTCTAATACTGGTGGTTTACCCGAATTAAATGTTCAAGGCGTAACTGGTTTTTTGAGTAATGTAGGCGATGTAGATGACATGGTGAAAAATGCCATTTATATTTTGCAAGATGAAAATTTGCCAACTTTCAAAGCAAACGCACTTGCACGTGCGAGAGAATTTGATATTACGAATATAGTACCGATGTACGAAAGATATTATGAGAAAGTTTTGAGAGGCGAATCGTGATAAATTTTAATGCTAAAAAGAAGCCCTTACCTGTTTATCAAGTAAGGGCTTCTTTTTTTGTTTTGGTATGTTTACAAGCCAGCAACTGTTCGTTCTACAAATTTTGTCAAATCAGCACCAGTAAGCATTCCTTGTGCCAATAATCCCAAATCGTAGAGTTGTTTTGTAAGTGCTTTTTGGGCTTCGGTATCTTCGGTTTTCAATAATTTGCTTATCAAACTATGATTCGCATTTACTACCACATTATTTCCCATCGGCATCATACCAAACATATCTCCCTGACCACTGATGCGTTGCATATCTTTCCAACGACGCATAAATTCGGGCTGAACAATGCTAATAGGCATTTCGTCGGCAGGAAGAGATTCTAATTGAATGGTATTATTGCCAGCTACTTCTTTGAATAATTCTTCAACTTTCTTTTTCTCGTCATCGCTCAAAACACTTTCTAGGTTTAGGCCTTTGTCAATCAACTTGTCTATACTATCCGAGTCAACTCTTTTGAAAGTAGTTTTTTCTAATTTAGATTCCAGAGCGTTAATAAAATGAGCATCCAACGGCGAATCCATCACCAAAACATCGTATTCACGTTTTCTAGCTGAAGTTATAAACGCATCTTGCTGATTAACGTCATTGGCATACAAACAAACCACTTGGTCTTCTTTATTGGTCTGATTTGTCTGTACTTTTTCACGGTATTCGTCAAGCGTAAAGTGCTTTCCATCAGTGTTTTTCAATAGAATAAATTCTTTTGCACGGTCGTAAAATTTGTCATCCGAAACAATTCCGTATTTAACAAAAACACCCACACTTTCCCATTTCTCCTCAAAACCAGTACGGTCATTACGGAAGATTTCTTGTAATTTATCGGCAACTTTTTTAGTGATATGCGAATTAATTTTCTTCACATTACCATCTGCCTGTAAATAGCTACGAGAAACATTTAAAGGAATATCTGGCGAATCAATTACGCCATGTAGCATTTGCAGGAATTCGGGTACAACATCTTTTACATCGTCTGTTATGAAAACTTGACGGCTATATAATTGTACTTTATCACGATTGAGTTGAAAATCTTTTTTGATTTTCGGGAAATACAAAACACCCGTTAGGTTAAATGGATAATCAACGTTAAGGTGAATCCAAAAAAGTGGTTCTTCACCGAATGGATAAAGCTCTTTGTAGAAAGCTTTATAATCTTCATCGGTTAAATCTGAAGGTGATTTTGTCCAAATTGGATTTGGATTATTAATTACTTTTCCGTCAAATTCGATTTCAATTGGCAAGAATTTGGCATATTTTTCAAGTATTCCGCTAATTCTGAAATTATCCAAGAATTCTTCTGAGTCAGCACCAACATGTAGAATAATATCTGTTCCACGGTCAGTTTTTTCAACTTCGGTAATTTCAAATTCGGTGCTACCATCGCAAATCCAACGAGCAGGTGTTTCATCACGGAATGATTTTGTGATGATTTCTACGTTTTCTGCAACCATAAATGCCGAATAGAATCCTAAACCGAATTGCCCAATTATTTGATTGGTATCTGGTGTATCTTTGTATTTTTCTAAGAACTCTTTCGCTCCAGAAAAAGCAATTTGATTAATATATTTTTTGATGTCTTCAGCATTCATCCCAATTCCTTTGTCAGAAATAGTGATGGTTTTTGCTTCTTTATCGACCGAAACTTTAATGGTTAACTCGCCTAACTCGCCATCGAACTCACCCATTGAAGCTAGTTTTTTTAGCTTTTGAGTGGCATCAACTGCATTGGAAACCAACTCACGCAAGAAGATTTCGTGGTCGGAATAAAGAAATTTTTTGATGATTGGAAAAATATTTTCCGTGTTAATCGAAATTGTACCTTTTTCAGCTACCATAATTTATTGACATTTTTACATGAATACAAATCTTTGAGGCTATGAAACCCACCGAATCCTAACTATCAAAGGCTGTTCCAAAGCATCAAAAACTGACAGATTGGCAGAAATGGAAAATTTATGAATAGTAATATATACTAATCTTACCTTAAATTATGTTTATTCGGATATTAAGTTTAACGTAATTTTGGCTTTGATTAACAATGCTGAAAACTAACCACTAAATACAACCGTGAAAAAACTCCTCATTATTTGTTCTTTTTTTGCTATTTCATCACAAACTTTCGCTCAAGCAGAATTCCATACACCATTTCGTTGGGATATCGGGATGCACTATGCTCGACCGAGTAATTATGGAGTTGGCATTGGTATTTTTACCGAACCAAAATATTTAGTTACGGATAATGTATCGGTTGGTTTGAGAGCTGAAGCAACTGTTCTTGGGCGATTAAAAACAAATGCGTCCCCCGATGCTGGCGGTTCGTTAGGTTGGGTAACATCATTGCTCGCAATTTCTGATTATCATTTTGGTGATACAAAAATTCGTCCTACTATCGGTTTTGGAATGGGACTCTATCGTCCGACGGCCGCATCATACAGCAAAGGCGATATGTATCCTGAACTGGCTCGTGGTAGCAAATTTGGTATCTCTCCAAGATTTGGGTTAGACATTTGGCACTTTAGATTATCGGCTGATTATAATTTTATTTTCGGACAAAGAAATCTTATTGATGGACAAAGCATTGACCTCAACCAAAATCATTTAAGTATAAAATTGGGCATTTTCTTTGGAGGTGGGCTAAGGGAGGAGTAAGCTAAGTAGATATTTTCAATGAAATTTACAAGAAATCAATCAATCCAATCTCGTGGTTTGATTGGTGTACGATTTGGACCTTCGATGCACGCAAATGTAGAATTAAACAAATTTGGGTTTGTTTTTCTACCAAGTAAACCAACTGGGCTAGCTTTTCCTTTGGCATTTTCACGGTTGAGCCAATATTTTATAGTATTGGCACTGCCAACCATAAAAAATCCAGCAATTAATTCTTTCGGATTCGTAAAATTTCTAATATTTCCAATAATAGCAGCTGGTGGCGTATCAACCAACGTTCCAGTCTTTTCGGTTTGTTCAGATAAAATCTTTAAAAAACGATAGCCTTCAGCAGGAATGGCTATTTGTTTAACTTCAATTAATGAACCAGACGCCTGATAATAAGGAATTTGAGCTATTAATTTCCCAAAAACTGGTTTACCATTTGAATAAATATCGCTAAAAATATTTAGGTTTTCGTTGTGTAAAATCTCCCAACAATTTTGGGAACAATAATAATCAACCGAATATTCGGTGTGACAAACAAACTGACGTTCCCACAAAGTCCACGTCCAAGTGTAATAATTTTGTTCGTCAGCGGAGTCTTTAAAATCAATGTATAAATAATTTGCGGGAATTTTAGTGAGACCTTTTTGAATACCATTTGGCTGAAATTCGTCATATATTTTATCAATTGAAGGCGTATTTGGTATTACTTGTTCATTCGATTGGTATTTTGTACCATCTTTTTTTTGAAAAAATAATTGATAAGAATTACCTGCTTTTGCTCGAAATGTTGGTGGGAATGAATAAACCCCTTCGCCATTATCGGTTAATGAAATACTTTCTTTGCCATTGACCAAAACCGCTACTTTCAGATTTGGAATGGCTTCATTATATGCCGTTTCACTTTTGGTAGAAGAAGTCAGAATACTGATTTTTTGTGGAATATCTTCATCTGTGAGCATCGCATCAACCACAATTGTATGCAAAGAACTTTCTGTAATCGTCTCAAAAGGTTCAACACAAGAGCTGAACCAAAGCACTAAAACGAACATGAATATTTTCCTGCTTTTAAACATTTTGAATTGAAAATGAGATATTGAAGAATATAAGAGTTTACAGTAAATCTTTGATTATCAGTTTATTGTAAATAATAGGGGAGGAAAGTTATACGTACTTTCAAACAAAGATAAGTATTGAAAGAGATTATATAGCTCCTTGTTTAATTTAATTTTTTATGCTCAATGAATGAAAAAATAAAGAAATATCAATCAAAAATATATCTTTGTGAATAGTACAAATTGTCAAACAAACATCAGTGAAAGAGAATACGCAAATAATCACCATTAAAGATATAGCTCGAAAGTTTAAATGTTCGCCTTCAACGGTTTCGAGAGCATTGAACGATAATCATGTGATTAACGAAGAAACTCGTAAAACGATTCAAGAATATGCCGAGAAAATGGGTTATCAACGAAACATCATTTCGTTGAGCTTACTCAATAAATCGTCTAAAACTTTGGGAGTTATTTTGCCCAATATTAATCATTTTCATGAATCTTCGATGCTTGAAGGGCTTCAATCTACATTTCAGCCTTTGGGTTATTTGCTTCATATTTGTGTGACAAATGAAAGCTACGAATTAGAAAAACAATATATTGAACGGTTATTGGCTAATCGAGTTGATGGTATTTTTCTTTCAATTTCTCAAGAAACGTTTGATGAAGAGCATTACGAGCATATTGAAAAAGCGATTAAACGAGATATTCCATTGATTTATATTGACCGAAAATTTGAAGGAGCATCAACCAATGGAGTCGTAATTGATGATTATAATGGAGCATTTTTGGCAACTCAACATTTAATCGAAATTGGATGTAGGCGAATTGCCCATTTGCGTGGGCCAAAAGGGTTGACGGTTTCAGAATACCGATTCAATGGTTATCGAGATTGTTTGCTCAAAAATAATTTCACGATTGACGAATCTTTGATTTGTACGACCAATTTTGAAGTAGAAAGTGCCATTGAACCGACCAACTATCTGCTAGATTTACCACAAAAACCCGATGCCATTTTTGGTGTCAATGACCATGTTTGTATTGGAGCAATGCACGTTATTAGGCAGCGTTGTATTCAAATTCCTCAGCAGATTGCCCTTGTTGGTTTCGATGATTCGCCCATTGCACAATATTTTTATCCACCATTGAGTTCTGTTTTACGGCAAAGTCGGCAAATAGGTTTGGAAGCTTCTACACTATTTCTGAATCAGTTAAAGACGAATAAAGAAATGCGTTCATCTCAAAATATTGTATTGCCTTCAAAACTCATTATTCGAGATTCTTCTAGAAAATAACAATAATTACTAGAAAAGAATAGATTTTTATCAGAAAACAATGTTTTTAAATATTCAACCTAAAAAAATATCCAATGCAAAGACAAATTTTATTGCTATCGCTTTCACTTGTTTTATTGATTTATGTAGCTTGCCGAAAGCAAAACCCTACGCATTCTTTAATGAAGATTGTATCTAACTCTTATCAAATTGATAAATCAAATCCAGTTTGGCAAGATGAATTTAATTATAACGGTTTGCCCGATTCAAAGAAATGGGGCTATGATATTGGCGGGCATGGTTGGGGAAATCAGGAAAAACAATACTATACAAAAGAGCTTAAAAATGCTCGTGTTGAAAATGGAAAATTGATTATTGAGGCTCATAAAGAAAAATTCGAGAATAATGAATATACGTCGGCTCGTTTGGTAAGTAAAGGCAAAGGTGATTTTTTATACGGAAGATTTGAAATCAAAGCGAAATTGCCAAAAGGTGTTGGCACTTGGCCAGCCGCTTGGATGTTAGCAACTGAGCAATCATACGGTAATCAATATTGGCCTGATAATGGTGAAATTGATATTATCGAACATGTTGGCTTTGACCAAAATAGAATTCACGGCAATATTCACACAAAGGCTTTTAATCATACAATTGGAACGAATAAAGGTAATAATATTATTGCAACAAATGTTTCTGACGAGTTTCATGTGTACGCTTGCGAGTGGTTGCCTGATAAAATTAGTATCGAAATTGATGGAAAATCATATTTTACCTTCAATCGAAGTGGTAGTTGGGAACAATGGCCATTCGATAAAAAGTTTCATTTATTGCTCAATATTGCGATTGGTGGCGGTTGGGGAGGACAAAAAGGAATTGATGATTCTATTTTTCCACAAAAAATGGAGATTGACTATGTAAGAGTTTATCAAGCTACAAAGTAATTTTCTGCATATAACTATACAAATTAGGCTGTCCCATAATTATGAGACAGCCTGTTTTTTTATGGGTTACGAGCAAAAACTTATATTTTGGAAATAAAGATGGCTAAAGAAAAATAGAAAAGCAAGAATCAAATCGCTCTTGCTTTTACTCTCGTCAAACTGCTGTTGATTATTAAAACCATCAATTTTGTCAATTGATGGTTTTAACTTTATGCTTTACACGAATTTATTGCAACAATGACAATAAATATTGATACAAATAAGAGTTCGTCAAGGTGTTCGTAAAATATCTTTTTCATTTAACTTCGCTTTTTATACTAATGATTCAGATTATCATAAAAAGGTTGAAAGCGTTATGAAATTTATTTTCTATTTTTTCGATAAATAAAGAACACTTTGCAATTTTAACTTTTATTTTGAATGTGTTAATTGTGAGTTTTAGTAAATAGAATGTTCTTATTTCATGGCTATAATTATTACGCTTTTTGATGATACAAATGTCGTAATACGCATGATTACTTACAATACCCCAATATTGGTATTTTTCAGAATTTATATATCCGTGCTAGTACGCATATTTGTCTTTTTCTAATTTTTTATTAGATTAATCTGCGTTCGACGGCGTATTTAATTAGTCCAACGATTGTTTTGGTATTGGTTTTTCGGTAGATATTTTTGCGATGAGTTTCGACTGTTCGCTCAGATATGCAGAGTTTTTTTGCGATTACGCTATTTGAAAATTCTTGTGCGATAAGTTTTACAATTTCAATTTCACGCTCAGTAAGATGATAATTTTCTTCTTCACTTTCGTTACGTGTTGATAAGCTTCTCAAAATCTCGTTAGAAACTTCTCGACTAAAGTAGATATTTCCTTTGGCTATTTGTTGAATTGCTTCGATAAGTTCTTCTCTTCCAATTGTTTTGATAATAAATCCAGAAATGCCCGCATCCATCAAATCATGTACAATTGAAACATCATAAGAAACAGATAAAGCCAAAATCTTTACTTCAGGAAAACGTTTTTTAACTTTCTGTGTGAGTTCGATGCCCGTCATTTTGGGCATATAAAGGTCAGTTAACAATACATCAACTTGGTTGTTATTCAAAAAATCTAGGGCAGAATTTCCATCCGAGCATTTTCCAACTACGATGAAATCTCCGACGCCTTGAAGCATAGACTCAATGCCATCAAGAAGGATTTGATGGTCATCAACAATCAGAATGTGTAATTTTTTAACAGACATTTAGTTTTATAGCAAAGGGACTTCAACAACTACGCTTGTTCCTCGCCCAATTGTTGAATCAAAATTAACACTTCCATTTAGATATTCTACACGGGTTGCAATGTTTTTTAGCCCAATTCCATTACTTCCCGAATTTATGGTATCAAAACCTTTTCCATCGTCTTCAATAATAAGTATTAATTCATGCTCATGCTTAACAAGTTCGATGCTTACTTTTTGGGCTTCTGCATGTTTAATTATGTTACTAATTATTTCCTGCACGATGCGGTATAACATCATCTCTGTTTTTTCATCGAAACGCTCTTTAACTCCAACAATTTGTAAATCTATTTCTAAATTACCTAGAGCATTTATTTTGTTGGAGAATTGTTTTAGGGCAGATGTTAAGCCAAATTTGGTCAATGAATTTGGCATCATATTATGTGATATTTCACGTACTTCTTTGATACTTTCTTCAAGCAAATCAAGTGAGTTTTGCATGCCAGTATCTTTTATTTTTTTTTGCGAAATATAATTTCCGAGCGTCATTCGAGCGGCAGCGAGGGTTTGACCGATTCCATCATGCAGGTCACGGGCGATTCGTATTCGTTCACGTTCTTCGGCTTCAAGAACTGCCTGCGTACGTTGTTGTTGAATAAAGTTTTTCTCAATTAAAAGTTTTTCACTGGTATTTTGAATCATTTTTACACGATAAGCCAAAAGACCGCTCAATGCCATTATTTCTATCAAAAAAGCTATAACAAAATAGTCGATTCCTGCTATAAAACTTCCTGGAACAAATTCATAAGTACTTAAACCTGAATAAAAAGCAATAAAAAACACAGGTAAATTGGCTAATAAATAATAAGAAGCGTCTTTCTGAAAATGTTTGATAACGATGCAATAAATGGTTGTTCCAAAAACAAAAAAAGGAGGAATACAAATCGCTAAACTAACAAGAAATGTAATTGAAACCGTAAATGTGTCGAATAAATAGTCATTTAGAGCCAAATGATCTAAAAAACTCATACTAATGAGAATACAGAAAAGTATGATAAAAAAATTACTATACCATTGAAATAGTGGATTTTTGAGTAAATCCCAACGTAAATAACTGCGAACAAAGAAGATATTAGTAATCAATAAAATCATTGCGGCGATATATCTTACTTTATCACCTTCGATACCCAATGCACCATCTCCATAAAATCGTATAAAATAACCTTGCATGGTGTATATAAAACTTAATGCAGCTAATACATATATGCCATAGTACATATAAAGTTTTTCGTTGAAAACCAATGATAGAAGCAAGGAAATAAAAAACACAAAAGCGAAAATGCCTGAAATAAAACCCCAATTGTAATGGTCATTTGTTGGATAAAAATAATCGAAGTTGTTCTTTTCCCAAATTGTCAGTGGAAACGAAATAGAACCGAATTTTTTACGTACTTTCAGATAGTAAACAACTTGTTGACGAGGCTGAATGGTTGTCGGAAAAATAAAATCACGGTGTTTGATAATTCTATTTTGTTGAGGAGTTTTCCAGCTAAGTGTTTGTTTATCAATTACTTTCTTGTTTTCGGTTACATAAAATGCAATTTCATCATACAATGAAAGATGCAAATGAATCAGCAAGTTTTGGATTAAATTGGTTGAGTTTTTTAGTTCAAATCGAAACCAATATGCACGTCCGCCAGCCCAATAAGTAGGCACACTACCACGTGCTTTTTGAAATTTATAAACTTGTGGAAAAGCCGCTAATTTTTCGATGGGAAAATTTTCATTCAATTCTGGTAGAAAATAAATTTCTTCAGGCGAATCTAATTTTTTCCAAGAACCATCATAATCAATGATATCATCCTTCGTTTTATCTTGGGCAAAAAGATAAAACGAAGGGAATAAAATCAATATAATTAACAACTTTTTTATCATTGAAAAAGATATATTTCAAGTTTTTATGCTCAATGGAAGAAAATATAAGAAACTACAATTGCCGTAATGACACCAGCCAAATCGGCTAAAAGGCCTGCAACAAGTGTATAACGTGTGTTTTTGATATTTACCGAACCAAAATAAAGGGCAAGCACGTATAATATCGTATCAGAGCATGCTTGAAAAACACACGAAAGCCGACCTACAAACGAATCTGCTCCAAATGTTTTCATTGAATCTATCATCATTGCCCGAGACCCACTGCCACTTAAAGGGTGCATTAGAGCGGTGGGAAGTGCATCTGTAAAATCAGTATTCATGCCTGTAATACTAAAAATCCATTTTAAACCTTCAACAATGTAAGTCAAAGCTCCCGAATTTCTAAATGCTCCAATCGCAACCAACAAGCCTACTAAATACGGAATAACTTTGATAGAAGTTTCAAAACCTAATTTTGCACCTTCAATAAATACTGGAAAAATATCTACTTTTTTGTAAATCGCACCACCAATAAAGCCAACTATAAAAATCATCAAAATCATATTACTGACCACTTTTGATGTAATTTCAATTTCTTCTTTTGGTAATCTCGAAAAATACCAAAGTACAAATCCGATAAAGCCTGTCAATCCTAAAAGCCATGAAAGTAAAGTTTTATCGAAAAAATTGATTCGCTGTTTGATACCAACAAAGAGCATTCCAGTAAGTGTAGCCACATAAACCGAAATTAGAGCAGGAATAAAAATATCGGCTGGGTCAGCTGCATTATAAATTGCCCGTTGTGCCATAATACTGAGCGGAATAAGCACTGGCCCAGCACTGTGCAGCACCATAAACATGATTTGGGCATTTGAAGCAGTATCTTTACTCGGATTTAGCTCTTGTAAACTTTGCATTGCCTTCAACCCAAATGGTGTGGCAGCATTGTCGAGGCCAAGCATATTGGCCGAAAAGTTCATAATCATTTGTCCATTGGCAGGATGGTCTTTTGGAACTTCAGGGAATAATTTACTGAAAAATGGACCAATTATTTTAGCCATTCGTCTAATTACGCCAGCTTCTTCACCAATTTTCAAGATTCCTAGAAAGAACGTCATCACACCAGCAAGAGGTAAGGCAATATCCATTACAGCCATTTTTGACGAATCGAACATCCCTTCAATGATTATTTTAAAAATCTCGGTATCGCCTGTGAAAATGAGTTTTAGTAATGCCACCACAAAAGCAATCAGAAAAAAAGCTACCCAAATATAGTTTAATGCCATAAATTTGAAGGTTTAAGTTTAGATTTGTGGCTAATTTAAGGATAAACCACGATATTTATACGAATATTGATAGAATGATGTTGAAATTATTGCCACAAATGCCACTTAAAAAGCAATTTTTACTGCCAAATACTATATTATTATTGATGCTTTTTGCTTCAGCATGTCAAAATAAAATTCAAAATGAACTAAAAAAAGTTGATTCAGTAGTAAGTAAAAAAGATACCGTTGTTGCGAAAAAAGAAACAATTATTCCAGAAATTGAGCAGCGGATGATTGCACAAGGATTAGTTAATATTCAATCACTTGATTCGACGATTATGGTTGAATTGAAATATTCTACGACCGATAACTTTGTACATACTGATGTTTATGGAGCATTGGAAAGAGCATATTTACAACAAAAACCAGCCGAAATGTTGGTAAAAGCGAGTAATATCTTACAAAAAAAATACCCAAATTATCGTTTGTTGGTTTATGATGCCGCTCGTCCATTAACGGTTCAACATACTTTTTGGAATTTGCTAGATAGTATTCCGCCTAATAAACGAGAAGATTTTGTTGCAAATCCAGTCATCGCTTCAATTCATAATTTTGGTTCGGCCGTTGACCTAACAGTTTATGATATAATGACAAAAAAGCCTTTGGATATGGGAACAAAATATGATTTTTTTGGCGATTTAGCTTATCCAAGATTGGAAAAAGTAATGCTGAAATCTGGTCAGCTTTCGCAAGAGCAACTTACAAATAGACTTGTTTTACGTGAAGCAATGGAAAAAACAGGATATATGAAGATTGAAAGCGAATGGTGGCATTTCAATGCTATGGCTCGAGTCAAAGCCAAAAAGTTGTATAAAATTGTGGACTAATTATGCAAAAAGCAACCACCCAAATGGACGGTTGCTTTATTGATCACCTAACCACTAAAAAGTATTATGAAAAAAATATAATACCAGTAATCTTTATCAAAAATGCTATTGAAAGCATTCATTAAGCTTTATTATAAACTTCAAATTTCTCAACAACTTCTTTTACCTTTCGGCGAGATATTTCAATATTTTTACCTTCATCAAAAGCAATCTCACTACTATTTGCTTGAATATCAACACCCTTCACAAAACGAATATTAACAATGTGAGATTTATGAACCCTTATAAAAAAATTTTCATCCAAAATGCCTTGGTAATGTTTAAGCGTACGGGCCGAAACATATTTTTTGTTTTGCGTATATACAACTGTATAATTACAATCGCCTTCCAGTCTAATAATTTTTTCAATAGGAATCCTGACTAAACTATTTGAAAAATGTAATTTAATTTGTCTTTTGTTAAAATTAACTTTTTCAATAGCATTACAATTGGATGTATTAGTTATTGCTTTCATATTTCTTTGGAATGTTTGATTAAACAAACATAACCCCAAAAATATAACTTAGCAAATAATGTGTAAAACAGAAATAGTGTATAAGTAGTTGATTATAAGTTATTTGTGTTTTATTCCTTCATTATTAACAGTAAAAACACCTTACAAAATGCGTAAAAATACGTATTAGCAAATACCCTAGTTTTGGTATAGTTTTTACTTATTTACGAAGTAAATTTATGGCAGATTCTGACATTATTTATATCTTTGTGCCAAAATTTATTAAACGGTATTACTGTGTTAGACAAGATACAAGCATTATTTGACGAAGTAAACTCAGTTGCAGTTAGCAGCAAAGATGACTTAGAAAAGTTTCGGATAAAATATATTAGCCGAAAAGGAATTTTAAATGACCTTTTTGAGGAATTTAAAACAGTAGCTAATGATCAAAAAAGAGCGGTTGGACAAGAGCTTAATAAATTAAAAAACTTAGCTGAACTACAACTAAAAAGTTTTACTGAAGCATTAGAGCAAGGAGCAGATGAGTCAAATAATAGTCGTGGACTTGATTTGACTTTACCTGTTGCACCAAATTTTGCTGGAACGATTCACCCACTTACATTGACTCGTCAACGAGTGCTAGAAATTTTTGCTCGCATGGGTTTTAGTCATGAAGATGGTCCAGAAGTAGAAACTGATTGGTACAATTTCACCGCTTTGAATTTTCCTGAAGATCATCCAGCACGTGAAATGCAAGACACTTTTTTTGTTGAAAAGAAAGATGTACAAAAAGACGATGTACTTTTGCGTACGCATACCTCAAATGTGCAAGTTCGGTTGATGGAGCATAAAAAACCGCCAATCCGCTCATTAATGATTGGGAGAGTTTATAGAAATGAAGCTATATCGGCGAGAGCCCACTGCCAATTTCATCAAATTGAAGGTCTTTATGTTGATAAAAAAGTAAGTTTTAAAGATTTAAAAGATACATTATATCATTTTGCGAAGGAGATGTTCGACAAAGACACAAAGATTCGTCTTCGTCCGAGTTATTTTCCATTTACCGAACCAAGTGCTGAAATTGATATTTCGTGCTTTATTTGTAAAGGTTCAGGGTGTAATATTTGTAAACATTCGGGTTGGGTAGAAATTGCAGGTTCGGGAATGGTTGACCCAAATGTTTTAATAAATAGTGGTATTGACCCAGAAGAATATACAGGTTTTGCCTTTGGAATGGGCATTGAGCGTATCACAATGCTTCGATATGGAATCAAAGATTTACGCCTTTTCTTTGAAAATGATGTTAGATTTTTGAGACAATTTGAAGGAGCTTAATTATCGTTTTTTAAAATCAGTAAGCAGTTTGAAATTTTCTTGACTGTTTACTGATTTTGTGTTTTTACTTTGTTTTTAATTGCTTGCTAACAAAATCCCAACAAATAATTCCGACCGTTACAGAGATATTCAATGAGTGTTTTGTGCCAAATTGAGGTACTTCTAAGCAATTATTAGCCATTTCTACTATTGTCTGATTGACTCCAAAAACCTCATTTCCGAATATAAAAGCATACTTTTGATTTGTTTCTGGCATAAAATCATTTAGCTTTAAACTGTTTTCTACTTGCTCGACCGCCAAAACTACATAGCCTTCAGCCTGTAATTGGTTGACCAATTCAATGATGTTTTCACGATATTCCCACGCAACTGATTCTGTCGAACCAAGGGCAGTTTTTTCAATTTCACGGTGGGGAGGGCTAGCCGTTATACCACATAAGTAAATTTTTTCTACCAAAAACGCATCAGCAGTTCTGAAAGCAGAACCTACATTATTCATACTTCTAACATCGTCGAGAATAAGGCAAAAATTATGTTTGTTGGTTTCCTTAAAATCTTCTACTGAGAGGCGGTTTAAATCCTCCATTTGCAATTTTTTCATTCTTTATAATTTTTGGCAAAGGTATTTAAAATAAAGAAGTTTTTGTCAAAATATGTCGGCAAACAGACTTTTTAATTAATAAAACCAAGCTTACTTTGTGAAAATAAAATAATAATAACGAATGGATTTTGTGATTTTTTTACTCGTAGCGTTGATTAGTTTTGCGGGTTCTTTACAAATAGGAGCAGTAAATTTAGCCGTTGTTCAAACAACACTCAATCGGAATTTATCCGCAGGAATTTTGGTAGCTATTGGTGGTAGTATTCCCGAATTTATTTATTCTTTTTTGGCTTTAAAAGGGCTATTCTTTTTACAAAATAATCAACTAATTATTAATGTACTAAATTGGCTAATTATTCCTGTTTTTTTGTTGATGGGTTTAATGAATTTATTCCAAAATGAAACTAAAATAGTTGATACAAATAAGGCTTCTGTTATTAAAAATATTGACTTTATTAAAGGATTATCCCTTGGAATGCTTAATCCACAATTGTTGCCTTTTTGGTTTTTTATTTTGGTCTATTTAAGTAAATACTTTGTTATCAATAGTTTATCCGAAAAATACGCATTTATTCTAGGTACAGGAATAGGAGCTTTTGCCCTCTTGTTCTTATTTGCTTATTTATCTCATTACTACAACGAACGAATAAAAAAACTTTTGCGATGTTACTCCGTTAACCGTATTATGGGATATTTTTTTATTTCATTGGCAGTTATTCAAGCGATAAAAGTTTTTGTTTAAATTGGTCATTTTACCGACATTTCATTTTTGCTTCAACCATTACTTTTGTGACATAAAACAAATATAATCAATGAAAAAAGTAATGTTATTTTTGATGCTGATAGCTTTTGCTACGCAAGCACAAGATGGGGCAAATACTGCCCTCCGTCAGAAAAATTTTCTATTAGAAAAAGGAATCGCACTAAGTGGTTATGACCCAGTAAGTTATTTTTCTTCGGGGCAGAAAATGGCAAAACCACAGAAGGGGAAAATAGCTTTCAATTATGGTGGTGTGACGTATAAATTTATTTCTGAAGCAAATCTAGAAACTTTCAAAAAAATGCCTGTTAAATATGAACCTGCTTATGGTGGTTGGTGTGCTTATGCAATGGGAGCGAAAGGTGAAAAAGTAGAAGTTGACCCAGAAAACTTCAAAATAGTGAATGGTACTTTGAATTTATTTTATAGAAATTTCTTCTCAAATACTTTGGATGATTGGAACAAAGAAGAAACAAAACTGAAAAAACAAGCAGATATTAACTGGACAAAGTTTTTTAAATAAGCCCCAAAAAATTAATCATTGACCGAATAACTCTTTTCAAAATGAAAAACTTACAATCAATAGCTCGAATCGTGGCAGCATTAATTATGCTACAAACATTATATTTCAAGTTTACAGCCCAACCAGAAAGTGTTTATATTTTTTCAACACTCGGAATTGAACCTTTCGGACGCATTGGTTCGGGTATTGCCGAATTAATCGCATCCATTTTATTGCTGATTCCTTCAACTGCTTGGTTGGGGGCAATAATGGGTTTGGGTGTGATGTCAGGTGCAATTGTATCGCACTTGACAATTTTAGGAATTGAAGTCGAAAATGACGGTGGACAGCTTTTTATTATGGCTTTGATTACGTTCTTTTGCTGCTTAATTGTAGTGATTTTCAACCGAGCAAAAGTGCTAAAAATAGTTTCAGAAATGTTGCCAAAGAAATAAGTTTGTATATTATAATTTTAAAGAAAATCATGCGAATACCTTTGTTTTGGGTAAAAGTTTTCAATTACGAATATTGGCCTTGGTGGTTATTTTATTTACCAATGACTCCTTATTGGCTTTTGCAGGCTGTTCGAGCTAAATCATTGACTTTTTTTACGGCGGTTAATCCAGGAATTGAAGCAGGAGGCTTTTATGGTGAACATAAAACTGAAATTTTGAAAAACATTTCTCCTGATTATTTAGCAAAAACTATTTTTATTCGCTTCGATATACCATTTGATGAAGTATGTAAATTGTTGATTATCAATAATTTGACTTATCCAATAATTGCTAAACCCAATGTTGGTGAAAGAGGAAATGCAGTGGCAAAAATTCATTCTGAAGAAGAATTAAGACAGTACCATTTATTGACTAAAGCTGATTATTTAATTCAAGAATTTGTTACGTATTCGATAGAATTTGGCGTACTTTTTAGTCGTATGCCCAATGAAAAATTAGGAAAAGTGTCATCAATAACACGAAAAGAATTTTTGACTGTTACTGGTGATGGAAAATCGACCATTGAAGAACTTATTTTGCAAAATACTCGTGCTAGATTTCAACTGGAATCTTTGAAACAAAAATTAGGTATTGGCATACAAGAAATTTTAGCAGTTGATGAAAATCGTTTGCTCGAACCAATTGGTAATCATTGTCGAGGAACCAAGTTTGTAAACGCTAATTACTTGCTCAATAGTGAGTTAGATGCAGTTTTTGCAAAAATTTCTGAAAGTTTTGATGGGTTTTTCTACGGTCGTTTTGATTTGAAAGTTTCGAGTATTGAAGATTTGTATTTAGGGAAAAATATTAAAATAATGGAATTGAATGGTGTTAGTTCCGACCCAGGTCATATTTATGACCCCAAATATTATCTTTGGAATGCTTATCGGGATTTGATGTGGCACTGGAAACGGGCTGCAAATATTAGCATTGTCAATCAGAAATCTGGAGTCAATCCATTACCAATAAAAGATATTTTTGCTATTATAAAAGAACATTTTGCGTGAAAAACTTTAAAACTGTGGCATTTTCTTATTAATTGGATGTGCCACAGTTTTGCTAAAATTTATTGATAAATTCTCGCAAAGACATCTTTATTAATTTTACCCAACACTAAATCTGGATGAATAAAATATTTATAAACTTCATCTTCATATTCATCCAAAATTGTTCCGAAAACATCTTTTGTTTTAATCGATTCTCTACCAATTATTTCATTACCAATTACAAGTCTAATTTTCTCCCAATCGTTATTGAAATATTCTTGTAATAACGGAATGATTTTGGAAGAAAACATACTACATAAGCTTATAATTGATTGACAATCAAATAAATATGCATGACCAATACAATGTTCACGGTCAATCAAAAATTCGATTCGTTGGTTAATTTTTGTCAGAAGTTTCTCTAAACTCAGGTCTTCTATATCTTGAAGTAAGTGTAATTGTGGTATCATTTCTTTGAACTCAAATCTTCGCCTCAATGCCAAATCTAACAGTGCAATTGAGCGGTCGGTCGTGTTCATTGTGCCGACGATATGTAAATTAGCAGGTATGCCAAAACATTCTTTTGAGTAGGGGAGTGTGAGCCAAAGCTCATTTTTTGCTCCTAATCTTTTGTTATCTTCAATTAATGTAATGAGTTCACCAAAAACTTTTGAAATATTAGCCCGATTTATTTCGTCGATTACTAATAATTGGCTTCCCGCAGTATTAAAATTTTGTTCTCTATTTTCAACGGTATCTTCCAAACAATCTTCAAATGAATTGTAGCCTGCTTTTTGTAAAGCAGCCAAACAAGATTGATAAAATAAGCCTTTTGCTATTTCATAATTTACTTGACCATTTTTTATTGTCGGACGAATTCCCTCGATAAACTCCTCATAACTATACGATTGATGAAATGTGATAAAATGATAATCGACTAAATGAGAGAGTTTTTGAACCTCAAAAGTTTTTCCCGTTCCAGGCGGTCCAAAGTAGATTAAATTTAAAGGAATATTGAGTTTAGGTTCATAATTCGTTTCTTGTTCAGCAAAATGATTTGATTGATTTTCGAAACTATATTCTTTATTTGGATTAGCAATTTCCCAAAATAATTCATTTCGGAGACCTTCATTTTCTGCGATTTGATACATATAATGATTATGATGCTCTTTTTTCATACTCGAAGCAGCCGTTGCTTTCAGTTCTTCTAGGCAATGCTGCCACGCACTCATTATTTTAGTGTCATCGAGGATACGTTTATATTCAAAAGGGATTTTCACAGAAACAAAATCAGAGCTATCGGCAAGGGTCATTAATTTGATTTCCTTATATTTATTAAATAGTTGTTGGTCTCTTTTTGAAAACATGAGTTCTATCCAAATACCATTTTGGCGGTATAGTTTTAAAGCAGCATAAAAGTTGATATTTGCAGTAATCCCCTTGTCCTTTCTAACCGAGAAAGCAATTCTGGGGTCATCAATGTCAATGTTTGTGACTTCTATGAGTTCTTGTAAAAGTACAAAAAACTTTAAGCAAGCCTCTCTGCTATTAATTTCTTGAAGTTTTTTTATGAGTACTTTTTTTTGCTCAGAAATATTATTCATGTTTTGTCGATACTTTTTAAAATGATATAGATGATAGTTGCTTTTTTATCTAGTTTAATTACAAAAATAGTAGTCGTGCATACTAAAAATCGCCTACTTATAATTGGATTTTTTCAAGAATTTTTGTTTTTTTTAGCTTATAGTTAAAATTACTTAATTATACGCTTCTTGCATGATTAATAATTAGGTATATTGATGTAAATGCAATAGTATATTTGGTGTATAGTATTATATGTAGAACATCCTATAAGTATTGTATTTATTTTATATAAAAAATAACTATATTATGAATATTGCAAAAAAAGGTAATTTTATTTCGTCAATTATAAAAAATGTTATATGTTTAATTCAAGAAAGTACAGAAGTACTGTTTTATTGTTTATGTAAAATAAGTATTTTTGTATCAATTAATTATAATTTAATAACCTAAACTAAAATGTACATGAAGAAGAATCTACTTCTTAGTTTGCTGGGTGTCATCATGTCCTTCGCTATAATGGCTCAAGGCAAGAAGATTACTGGTAAAGTTACGTCATCAGACGATGGCTCAGGATTACCGGGTGTTTCGGTACAAGTAAAAGGTACTTCAAAAGGTTCTCAGACTGATGTAGAGGGTAACTACTCCATTGAAGCACCTGCTGGCAGTACTTTAGTATTCAGTTTTGTAGGTATGAATACCCAAGAGTACAAATTGGGTAGCCAATCGGTTCTTAACGTATCATTAGGAGCAGACACAAAACAACTTTCTGAAGTTGTTGTTACTGCAATTGGTATCCAACGTGAGAAAAAAGCATTAGCTTATGCCGTTTCAAATGTAAACGCTGAATCACTTCAACAACGTTCGGAGCCAGATGCTTTGCGTGCATTGAATGGTAAAGTACCAGGTGTAAACATTATTTCGGGTGGTGGAGCTCCAGGACAAGCAACTCGTATCACAATTCGTGGTGCAAACTCTTTCTCTGGAAATAACCAACCTTTGTTCGTTGTTGATGGTATTCCTTTTGATAACTCAGTGAATGCTACTGATGGTTTCAATACGAATACTGTAACTTCAAACCGTGCTTATGATATTGACCCTAACAACGTAGAGTCAATGACAATTTTGAAAGGTGCTGCTGCTTCTGCTCTTTATGGTTCACGTGCAGCTAACGGTGTGGTTGTTATTACAACTAAAGCTGGTAGTAAAAATGCCAAAAAAGGATTAGAAGTAACTTACAACTCATCTTATTCTACTGAAAAAATCTCAACAATTCCAGATTATCAAGATTCTTATACGCAAGGTTCAAACCAAACGTATAACGGTGGATTTATCGGTAACTGGGGTTCCGCATTCCCTGCGGCAGTTGATAGAATCAACCAAGCTTTAGGGTTTGAACGTTATTCAAAAACTATTGATGGAGCATATCCAGCAGGACAAGTTCCTCATCCATTAGTTGGTGTTGCTTATGGTGCTGCTCGTTATAAAGCTGCGTTCCCTGAATTATTAGATGCCAATGGTAAAGCAATTGGAGTTGAACTTGTACCACACGATATCATTGGTGGATTTTTCCGTCGTGGTAATGTGATTGAAAATAGTTTCAATATTAGTTCTACTGGTAATACAACAACTATCAGTGCAGGTGCTTCACGCATGACAAACCAAGGTATTATTCCTGGTTCAAACTCAGATCGTACTACTTTAAACTTTGGTGGTAATGCTACCTTAGCTAACAAGCTTAACTTGAGCGGTAATGTTAACTATGTAAGTACAAATCAAGCTTCTCCACAATCAGGTGCTGGATATTATGCTGATTACGGTGGTTTGGCTGCTGGTGGTTCAATTTATAGTCGTTTGTTCTATTTACCACGTAACTATGATTTGAATGGGTATCCATTTGAAAACCCTGTTACTGGTGATAACGTTTTCTATCGTGCCTTGGACAATCCACTTTGGACAGCTAAATACAATACTTACACAAGTAAAGTAAACCGTGTATTTGGAAATATGGCGTTGACTTATGACGTAGCTCCTTGGTTAAACTTGACTGCTAAAGGTGGTATTAACACTTATTCAGAAACTCGTAGAGACGTGTTCCGTCCGGGTGGTAACACTGTTCCATTAGGTCAAGTAAAACGTAGAGATATTACAAATACTGAATTAGATTTTACTTTCTTAGCTTCTGCTCAAAAAGATATCACAGAAAAAATAAACATGCGTTTATTGGCTGGTTTCAATGCTAACCAAAGATATAAAAACTTTAGCAGTGTACTTGGGCAAACAGTTATCGACCCTAACTTATTAATTGTTGGCGGTACTAACTCTCAGTTTGCAAGTGAATACCAAAGTAGAAGACGTTTGTATGGTTTCTTTGCTGAATATGGTGCATCGTATAACAATTACGCATTCTTAACTGCTACTATACGTAATGACCACTCTTCAACATTACCTAAAGCAAACAACAGTTATATGTATCCTTCAGTAAGTGGTTCATTTATCTTTACTGAAGCGTTTAAATTACCAACTAATATCTTGAGCTTTGGTAAAATTCGTGCTAACATCGCTAAAGTTGGTAAAGATGCTGACCCATATCAAGTATTTACTTCTTATAACTTTGCTGTTCAGTATTTTAATGCTTCTCCAATCTCAGCAACTGCATTGCCAACAACTTTGAGTAATGCTACATTAAAACCTGAGTTTACAACTGAATATGAATTAGGAACTGAATTACAATTCTTCAAAAACAGAATTGGTGTTGACCTTGCATACTTCAATCGTGTTTCAACTGATTTGATTGTAACTGCACGTATCCCAACATCTTCAGGTTTTGATTATAAAGCAACAAATGCTGGTAAAATTATCAATAAAGGTATTGAGTTAGGTTTGAACTTAGTTCCAATCAAATTGAATAATGGTTTTACTTGGAATTCATTTATTGCTTATACTCGTCTTCGTTCAGAAGTAGTTGATGCTGGTCCAAGTGGTGAGTTATTCTTAGGTGGTACAGGTCTATCATCAACAGGTACAATGCACCGTAATGGTTTTCCTTTCGGTATGATTTATGGTTCTAAAAATGCCCGTGATGACCAAGGAAATATATTGATTAGCCCAACAACTGGCTTACCATTGCAAAGTCCAAATTCAGAAATTTTGGCTAATCCTGCTCCTAAATATACAGTTGGTTGGACAAATACATTTACTTTCAAAGGATTTACACTTTCTGCTTTGATGGACTACCGTGCTGGTGGAAGTATGTTCTCTGCTACTGCAGCTTCATTATTATTGAGAGGTCAATTAAAATTCTCTGAAGATCGTGAAGGTATGCGTGTAATCCCAGGTGTATTGGGTGACCCTCAAACATACAAGCCATTACTTGACGAATCAGGTAAAGAAATCAAAAATACAATTCCAATGACTGCGTTCCAATCTCATTTCTCAAATGGATTTGGTGCTTACGGTGCTGACGAAACAAATATTTATGATATTACTACTATTCGTTTACGTGAAGTTTCATTAGGATACAATGTTCCTAAAGCTTTCTTGAAAAAAACATTACCATTTATTGGTGGTTTAAGAATTTCAGGTTCGGGTAGAAACTTATGGTTTAAATCACCTAATATGTTAACAGGCTTAAACTTTGACCCAGAAGTTTTATCAAACTTTGCTGATTCAAACGTTCAAGGTTTTGACTTAGGTGCAGCACCATCAACTCGTCGTTATGGTATTAACTTATCTGTGTCGTTCTAATTTTTATTAATTTTTAGCAGAAAGATTCCAAATTTACTAAATATTGAATCAAAGGTTGAAAAGTATCTTTATTTAACCTTTACGCTAAGAGATTAGTATCAAACCAAAAATCGTAAATAGAAATGAAATTAAAATATATATCAAAGGTAGTAATTACTACGGGGCTTATCAGCTTGCTAAGTGCTTGTGACCTGACTGAGTTGGAAATTAACAAAGATCCAAATAGCCCGACAGTTGCTTCTGCAAAATTATTATTGCCAACTGCTGAACTTGCCGTAATTAATGCGGTAACAGCGGTTAATGATAATGCAATGGGATTTTCAGGTTTATTAAGTAGTGCTGATAATTTTGATTTGAACAATCAATCTTATAATGGTACTTGGAATGGCTTCTATCGTAACATGAATAACGTTGAAGCAATTATCAATGCAAGTGCAAATAGCCCTAAATACTTAGGGGTTGCTCAAGCATTGAAAGCATTTGCAATGGGTAATTTTGTGGATACATTTGGTGACTGCCCTTACAGCGAAGCTTGGAAAGGAAATGCTGAAACTGCAATAACTACTCCAAAATTTGACAAAGATTCGGATATTTATGAAGCTTTAATTAAGCTTTGTGACGAAGCGGTTGCCAATTTAGCTAAACCATCTGCTGAAGCATTATCTGCTTCTGCTGATTTTATGTATGGTGGAAATTTAACTAAATGGACGAAATTTGCTAAATCTGTAAAGATTCGTTTGTTATTGAATTCTCGTAAAGGTCGTTCAACAGGAAATGCTGATTTAACTGCAGCTATTGCAGCGGGTGGTTATATTACTTCGTCTGCTGATGATTTTACTTATAATTTCAGCACTGCATCTTCTCCTGAAGGTCGTCATCCTTGGTTCCAATCTGCATATTTGGCAGACAACGGATTTTCTTACCCAGCTCATCAATTGATGGAAGAAATGATTTTCAATAAAGACCCACGTTTGGATTTCTATTTCTACCGTCAAACAAGTACTGTGTTAGACCCTAGTAACCCAACAGATAGAGGTACAATCCCTTACGGTGGAACATACTTAGTATTAAAACCAGCGTTCTTGGCTAAATGGGAAGCAACATTTGGTGCTGCTCCATCTGCTGCTGATAAAGCATATATTGCTGGATTCTTTGGACGTGATAGAGGAGATAATACTGGTGTACCTCAAGATGGTGCGTTACGTACAGCTCCTGGTTGTTACCCTGCTGGTGGATTATATGGCGGTAGAAGTGTAGCTGCAAGAGCATTGACTGGTGGTAGAGGTTCTGGAAATGGTATCTGGCCTTTAATTACCAGCAATAATATGAAATATTACCAAATTGAAGCGATATTAGATGCTGGTGCAACAGGTGATGCAAAAGCACTTTTTGAAGCAGCAATAAGAGAACATATCTCACGTGTGAGTGCTTTAGGTTTGAAAGTTGATGCTGCAAATGCAGTTGCTCCTTCTACTGCTGCTATTGATGCGTATGTTGCTGCTCAATTAAGTTTATATGATGCTGCTCCTTCAAATACAGCTAAATTAAATGTAGTATTGAAACAACTTTGGTACTCTTCATGGGGTCAAGGTATGGAAATCTGGAATGCGATGCGTCGTACTGGTTTCCCATCTACAGTTAATAATCCAATCATTAAACCACCAAGACAATATGCTTTGCGTTTACCTTATCCTTCACAAGAGGGTAGCTTGAACCCAAATGCTACTTCAAAATTGACTGAAGTGATTTTTGATAGAGACCCAGTATTCTGGGATAAAGTTAAAACTAAATGGGAATTCTAAAATAATAGAAGTGAGACATAAGATACGAGATGTGAGCAACTGCAAGTATCTCGTACCTCAAAATCCAAAATCTCATTAAAACTTAAAACAGTAACTGAAAATGAAAAAAATATTAAGCTTAACATTAGTTGCTTCTCTATTGCTTGCATTTAGTGCTTGTAGAGATGAATCATTGAACCCCTTACCAACATTTTTACCAGGTGTTCATGCTTTTACTATATTTGATGGTATTGCATTTAACGGAAACTTGCTTGCTAGACCTCAACCATATGAAGTTAACAACGCAAAAAACTTCCCTAAAGCAGCTCAAGGTTCTGCCAAAGTAGATTTTAAAACTCGTTGGGTTTCATTAGATAATAAACTTACAGTTAATAAAATTGAAATTTATGTAAGAATGTTAGAGTCATATAATGACCCTGATGGCAACCCTAAAGTTGCAGATTTAAGTGGCGATGGTAAAGGTAAATTGATTGCTACAATTGGTACTCCCGCGGCTAATCGTCAATGGAATACTTTCAGCATCACACCTCAACAGATTTATAATGCTTACAAATCTGCTACCGTAGCTTACGACAAAGTAAATAAAGTTAGCGTATTCAACAATCCTGGCAGACCACGTCCAGAAGGCGAATGGTTAAGACCAGCAGAAACGGCTTCTTATGGTGCTGTTGCTGCTGATACATTTGTAGTTACTTGGATTCTTTATACTTCTGATGGTCAAGTATTTAATACTTGGAATCCAGATTCAATTTGTGCAGACCCAACTTCTGTTTCTGAAGCAAATTCTAACTGCCAATTATCATTTGTTGTAAAATAATTGAAAGTTGCTTACAAATTGTATATTTTTGAAAGAGCAGATTACAAACGTAATCTGCTCTTTCATTTAATGACTATGAACAAATATAAGTTTATCTCTACATTCGTTCTACTATTCTTTATTCTTGGAAATAGGTATTCGGTTTTTGCTCAAAAAACTACCGAAATTGCATTCCACGAAAATGTTGCTCCCATTATTCATAAAAATTGCACGCCTTGTCATCAACCAAATAAATCTGGGCCATTCAACTTGATAACTTATGAGGATGTTGTCAAAAGAGCTAAATTTATTGGACGCGTAACACAGACCCGTTATATGCCGCCATTTCCAGCCGACCGAAAATTTCAGTCTTATCTCAATGACAGAGGCTTAACTATTGGTGAAATTGCAACAATAAAACTTTGGATTGATGCTGGAATGAAAGAAGGATTTCAGCAGACCAAAAAAATCAATAATGAAGATGTAAATACCGCCACTCAACCAGATTTGATTTTAAAAATGAATAAACCTTATCAGATTTCGGGTAATAATAACGAAGATTTTAGGTTTTTTAGTCTTCCAAGTAATTGGACAAAAGAAGAATATATTGAAGCCATTGGATTTATTCCTGGCAATAAAAAAGTAGTACATCATAGCCGATTAATGGTAGATACAACCAATAAAATTCGCGAAATAGATGGATTATCAGAGACAGACCCTCGTGTATATGATTTTCAGAAAACGGCCTTGAAAGAAGAGTTTTTGTACGGATGGGTGCCAGGAAATGATAAAATTAGTTTTCCGAAAGGTACGGGAGTAAAATTAAATGCCAATTCAGATTTTTTGCTCAATATGCATTATGCACCCTCGCCAGTTGTTGAAACTGACCAATCTGAAATTCTTCTTTTCTTTGCAAAGGAAAAAGTTGACCGTGAAGTGAAAAATATTACGTTGCGTGAAAACGATATTTCAAATAAACCATTTTTAATCAAGGCAGGTGAAAAAGCGACTTTTTTTATCTCAAAAAAAATTGATAAATCTGTATCATTGATTTCTGTTTTGCCCCACATGCACTTGATTGGCAAAACGTTTCGTGCGTTTGTAATTACGCCAGATGGAGAGGTTATAAATTTAGTGAAAATTGATAATTGGGAATTTAATTGGCAAATGACTTATCAATTTAAAAAGCTATTAAAAGTACCAGCGGGTTCGACTTTTATTGTAGAAGCAAGTTATGATAATACGGCTGGAAATCCCGAAAATCCATATTCTCCGCCGAAAGACATTGGTTATGGTTGGGGAACAAAAGATGAAATGTTAAATTTGGTTTTATATTATTTAGATTATAAAATTGGGGACGAAAATATTGAACAGAAACGCTAAAGTTCACATCCTACGGGTTCAACGTATTTTATTTTTACTGCTTCACCTTTTTGAAAAGATGTAATAGCGTCGAGTAAATAAAACGCAGTTGGCGTTGCTCGGTTTCTTCCCAAACCATAAAACCAATTGTCTATTGCTCCATGATAAAGTATTTGTCTTCTGGCGTTCAAGAGAAATACTTCAGGTGAATAATTCCCTTTTAATTTTTTTAACAATTTTCGCTTTGAGTCATAAATAATAGGCAAATCAAATTTGTATTCTTCTCTAAATTCTGCTAATGAGGCTTTTTCAAGTACTTTAAAGGGATAAACTACGTAAACTTTAATGCCTTCGATAGAATATCGCTTATCCAATTCTGTCAAGTTTTTGGTGTATTTTTGACAAATTGGGCATTCTGGGTCAAAGAAAACAACGATTGAAGCTTGGTTGCTTTTTAATTCCTTGAAATTAAATATTTGCTGTGAATCTGTTTGAAGTTTTTGTGCTATTGCTGGGCAAAAGCACAAAATAAAAAATATAATAAAGTAAAAAAACACCTCACCCAAATGGTCAGATGAAATATTTCTCTTTGAAGAAATGGATAAATGGGAGAGGTGTTTTAAAATCATTTCAATTCACTTGCTTTAATTTCTTTTATCCAAAGCTCTTTACCATCTTTGTCTAATATATTTATTTTCAAAACCCTATCATTACGTTTCCCTGAAACCTCCAAAAGACCATAATTATGTTTTGTAACGCTCGTACCTTCTACCACAGGTGAATTTTGCTCTTCTTTCACTGGGGCAGAAGCTCCAGAAGTCAAGGCAGAAACCGTCAAATCGTATAAAGGATAAGTTCCTGCACGTTCAACTTTAGTGAGCGATGTCCAATGGCGGTCGCCACTAATAAAAATTACACCAGGAATTTTTTCCTTCGTAATTAAATCAAAAAGTTGATTACGCTCATCTTCATAATTGGCATAATTTTCAAAAATCTTCGCAGGATTTCCCACTTGCCCGCCCACAACAACAAATTTAAAAGGAGCATTTGAAAACTTCAAGGCATCAACAAACCATTGTAATTGTTTTTGACCAAAATAATCGTGAGTTCCTGTTGTGCGGTCATTTGGTGTTCTCCACCAACGGTCGTCCAATAAGAAAAACTGGCAATCAGCCCATTGAAAAGAGCCTGTAATGCCTTCATTATCAAATGTATAGTTGAGATTTCCCCAAAAAAGTTTAAAAGCATCTAGTGTTTGTTGCTTGCTCACAAAACCTCTATCTGAGTCATTTGGGCCAAAATCATGGTCGTCCCAAATTGCATAATTATGTACGTTTGCGAGTAATGGTTGCATTTCGGGCAGGGAGCGAGTATGCGTATAACGGTGTAAAATGCCTGTTTTTGTGTTCCAATCGGCTTCTCTTAAATACAAATTATCGCCACCCCACACCATAAAATCAGGTTTAGATTGATAAATACTTGTGAAAATTTCATATTCTGAACCATAAGGCTTGCCAGGGCGGTCAAAAGCTTCCTCATTTACATAAGCACAACTTCCAACAGCAAACTTAAACGGTGGCGGGTCTGTCCGAAACTGCCAAAGTGTTTGAGTTTGGAATTCGAGCGGATAATTGAAAGTTACTTTTTTCCTATCAATATAAACTTCGTAAGTATATTTTTTGCCAGGTAAAACTTTGTCGGCAATCAATTTTGCTACAAAAACATCTGGTTTAGTGGTTTTTATTTCATCGGTAGTGAATTTTGTATTTGGGTCTTCTTTGTCCCAATAAACAAATTTAACACTTGCTTCTTTTTGTGTTTGAACCCAAAGTAAAACTTCTTTCATCTCCGAATAACCCAACATTGGGCCTGATTGGATTTGAGCGTAGGTACAAAAATGGACACCACAAAAAGTAATAAATAATAAAAGGCTTTTCTTCATTTGGATTGATGAGGTTTGTTTTCTCAAAATTACATCAATAATTTTAAACCTTAAATTAATAATATGTAAATTATACACTTCATAAACCTTTCTTCATTCCTTTTTCAATTCAAAGATTAGGCTTACTTTTGTAAAAACATTTATAAAAAAATTCACAATGGAAATCAAAGGAAGACTTATTCACATGTTGCCTTTACAAACGGGAGAAGGCAAAAATGGTACTTGGAAAAAACAAGATTTTGTAATAGAAACTGATGGACAATACCCAAAAAAAGTATGTATTTCGGCTTGGGGAGATAAATTTAATGAAAATTACTTTAATATTGGAAATGATTTATTGGTATCATTCGATGCTGAAAGTCGTGAATACAATGGTCGTTGGTTTACTGATTTAAAAGCTTGGAAAATCGAATTGGCGGGCAGCGAATCTGCACCTGCACCAACTGCTTTTAAAGCTTCAGCACCTGCTCAACCTACAAAACTTGCTCCTGAATTTGCCGTATCGGCTGAAGGTGATAAAGATGATTTGCCGTTTTAATTGTAATATTATTTAATGAGCAAATCCTTCTTTTGGAGCGTTTTTTTATTTCTTAAATCACAATGAAGTAAGTGTATTTATACATTTGCTGTTTTCATTGGAAATTTCAAAAGTATGTTTTCAATTCAAAATATCAGTGTAGAGTCTTTAAGTGAACAGTTTGGTACACCACTTTATGTGTATGATGGACATAAAATTGAGGAGCAAATAGCCAAAATGAGAAATGCTTTTGCAGGTACAAACTTGAAAATCAAGTATGCTTGTAAAGCCCTCACAAATGTCAGTATAATGAAGCTGATGCGTAAAAATGGCGTAGATATTGACGTGGTTTCGATGCAAGAAGCACATTTGGCAATTTTGGCTGGTTACCAACCAAATCAGATTCAATATACACCGAGTGGCGTTGCTTTTTCGGAAGTGCAAGAAGCAGTGGAAATGGGTTTACGAATGAATTTAGATTCTTTGCCACTTCTTGAAAAATTTGGACAAACTTACGGAAATCGTTTCCCTATTTGTTTGCGAATCAATCCTCATATTATGGCTGGTGGAACTTTGAAGATTTCGACTGGACATAAAGACTCCAAATTTGGTATTTCGATTGGACAAGCAGAAGAAATAAATGCCATTGTTCAGAAATACGACTTAAATGTAGTTGGTTTACATCAACATACGGGTTCTGATTTTAAGAATGCTCACGTAATTATTGAGGCAGCCGAAAAACTTTTTGATTTAACTTTTAAATATTTTCCAAACATTCAATTTATTGATTTAGGTTCGGGTTTTAAAGTGGCTTATCGTGAAGACGACCATGTAACCGATATGGAAAAATTGGGTAAGGAAGTGGTGAAAGTTTTCAATAATTTTTGTGAAAAATTTGGTCGTGAAGTTGAACTTTGGTTTGAGCCAGGCAAGTTTTTGGTAAGTGAAAGTGGCTATTTATTGGCACGAGCAAATGTTGTAAAATACAGTCCAGAACGCAATTTTATTGGCGTTGATTCTGGGCTCAATCACTTGATTCGCCCGATGATGTATGATGCTTATCATGCAATTATTAATGGTTCAAACCTTGATGGTGAAGAGAAAGAAATGTACGATGTAGTAGGTTATATTTGCGAAACAGATACTTTTGGAAAAGATAGAGAACTTCCAAAAACCAAAGAAGGCGATATTATGGTTATTAAAAATGCAGGAGCGTATGGTTTTTCGATGGCATCAAACTATAATTCTCGTTTTCGTCCTGCTGAAGTATTGATTTATGAAGGTAAAACTCACCTTATTCGTCAGCGAGAGACGATGGAAGATATTATAAAAAACCAAGTTGTGATAGATTTGTAATATTTTTTCGAATATAAATTAAAGCTGAAATTGTGGCGTAAAAATCTAGTTTAATAATCAAAATCATATTTTTGTATATATATTAGGTAGTTATTTGCCACAATTTTATTTTTAACACTTCTTCAAAAATTAAGTTTCAACAAAACTATGATACCTTCTCAACAAACTTTTCAGCGGTCTAATAAAAAAGATGAATTTGAATCTCCAGATTTCTACGGAATTGACGATTTACTAACCGAAGAACAATTAATGATTCGTTCGGCGGTACGTGATTTTGTAAAAAAAGAAATTTCTCCTATCATTGAAGATGCTGCTCAAACTTGTACATTTCCCGAATTTATTGTAAAAAAAATGGGTTATATGGGCGTTTTTGGCCCGACAATTCCGCTCGAATATGGCGGACAAAGCCTTGATTATATTTCGTACGGTTTGATGATGCAAGAGATTGAACGAGGTGATTCGGGGATGCGTTCAACGGCTTCGGTGCAGGGTTCGTTAGTTATGTTTCCGATTTATAAATATGGCAGCGAAGAGCAGAAAATGAAGTTCCTGCCAAAATTAGGAAGTGGAGAATACTTAGGCTGTTTTGGTTTGACAGAACCAGATTTTGGGTCAAATCCAAGTGGGATGACGACCAATTTTAAAGAAGATGGCGACCATGTAATTTTGAATGGCTCAAAAATGTGGATTTCAAATTCACCAAGAGCTGATGTGGCAGTTGTTTGGGCAAAAAATGAGCAAGGACGTATCAAAGGAATCATTGTTGAGCGGGGAATGGAAGGTTTTTCAACGCCCGAAATTCATGGAAAATGGTCGTTGCGAGCAAGTATTACTGGGGAGCTAGTTTTTGATAATGTACGCGTACCGAAATCTAATATTTTACCCGAAGCAGATGGCTTGAAAGCTCCAATGTCTTGCCTCGATAACGCACGTTATGGCATTGCTTGGGGAGCTTTAGGTGCAGCAATGGACTGCTATGAATCGGCCAGAAGATATGCAATGGAACGAATTCAATTCGATAAACCCATTGCTTCTTTTCAGTTGGTACAAAAAAAATTGGCTGAGATGCTCACCGAAATTACTAAAGCTCAATTGGTTTGTTGGCGATTGGGAACACTTAAAAATGAAGGCAAAGCAACAACAGCTCAAATTTCACTAGCAAAAAGAAATAATGTAGCAATGGCACTTGAAATTGCCCGTGAAGCTCGCCAAATTCATGGAGGAATGGGCATTACTGGAGAATATTCAATCATGCGTCATCAAATGAACCTCGAATCAGTGGTAACTTATGAAGGCACGCATGATATTCATCTGCTGATTTTGGGTCACGCTATTACTGGAATTGCAGCTTTTAAATAATTCACCTTTTTTGAATCAGGCTTTAACCTAAATTTTTGGCTAAAGCCTGATTTTGTTTTATAAATTAACCAATATCAGCATTAATTTAGCAAATTCAATTCTGCCAATTTCTCGCATTAATACACTTTCTTTAAGTAAAAATCCTTATTTTTGCAGAAAATTTAATAATACATAAATAATAATGTTAAGAACTCATACGTGTGGAGAGCTAAGAATCTCTGATGTGAATAAAACCGTTACCCTCAGTGGTTGGGTACAAGTTGTACGTGATAAAGGTGGTATTATCTACATTGACCTCCGTGACCGTTATGGCATCACACAATTGATTTTGAATGAAAACATTACTGATACAGCTTCAATCGCCTTGGCTCGTACACTCAGCCGTGAGTTTGTGATTCAGGCCAAAGGTGAAGTAATTGAACGTATCGCTAAAAATGACAAGATAGAAACAGGCGATGTTGAAATAAAAGTGACAGCTCTTGAAGTATTAAATCCTGCGAAATTACCGCCGTTTTTGATTCAAGATGAAACCGATGGCGGCGATGATATTCGTATGAAATATCGTTACCTTGATTTGCGACGTAATATCGTGCGTCAAAATTTACAGTTGCGTCATAAAGTTGCTCAACAAACGCGTATTTTCATGGATTCGCAAGATTTTATCGAGGTAGAAACACCAGTTTTGATAAAATCTACGCCCGAAGGAGCAAGAGATTTTGTCGTGCCAAGTCGTATGAATCCAGGAGAATTTTATGCCTTGCCACAATCGCCACAAACATTTAAGCAATTATTGATGGTTTCGGGTTTTGACCGTTATTATCAAATCGTAAAATGTTTCCGTGATGAAGATTTACGTGCAGACCGTCAGCCCGAATTTACACAAATCGACTGTGAAATGTCGTTTGTAGAGCAAGAAGATATTTTGAATATGTTTGAAAACTTGATTCGTCATTTATTCAAAACAGTTAAAAATATTGATATGCCCGAAGTTCCACGAATGACTTATGCAGATGCAATGCGTTTGTATGGTTCGGATAAACCTGATATTCGTTTCGGAATGGAATTTGTGGAATTGACTGACCTTGCTAAAGGAAAAGATTTTCCAGTTTTTGATGCGGCCGAATTAGTCGTAGCTATCAATGCTAAAGGTTGTGCTGAATATACGCGTAAACAAATTGATGAATTGACAGAATGGATGAAACGTCCACAAATTGGAGCAAAAGGCTTGATTTATGTGCGTTATAATGCCGATGGAACATTGAAGTCGTCAGTTGATAAATTCTATTCGGAAGAAGATTTGAAAGCTTGGGCTGAACGTTGCGGAGCTGAAAAAGGCGATTTGATTTTGGTTCTTTCGGGCGAAGCTAACAAAGCTCGTAAACAAATGAATGAACTTCGTTTAGAAATGGGAACTCGTTTGGGCTTGAGAAAGCCTGACGAATTTAAAGCACTTTGGGTTTTAGATTTCCCATTATTAGAGTACGGCGAAGAAGAAGACCGTTGGTTTGCTATGCACCATCCGTTTACAAGTCCAAAACCAGAAGATATAGCTTTGTTGGAAACTGATTTAGGAGCTGTAAGAGCAAATGCTTACGATATGGTAATCAACGGAACAGAAGTTGGTGGAGGTTCGGTGCGTATTTTCCAAAGACCATTGCAACAAAAAATGTTTGAAGTTTTAGGATTTACGGAAGAAGAAGCCAAAAAACAATTCGGTTTCTTGATGGATGCGTTTGAATTTGGAGCTCCACCGCATGCTGGAATTGCCTTCGGTTTTGACCGTTTATGTTCAATCTTCGGTGGTGCAGATTCTATCCGTGACTTTATCGCTTTCCCGAAAAACAATTCTGGACGTGATATGATGATTGATTCCCCATCAACAATTGATGCCAAACAAATGGATGAATTGAAGATTAAAACAACAGTTTAAAACTGTTTAATAAATAACAAAAAACAGGTCATCTTTACGAGATGGCCTATTTTTTTGTCTGATGTTTAACAGGTGGTTTACTGATGGCTATCATAATAAAATACATGAAAATGGAGGATTTTTGAGGAAACAAAATCACAATATCTATTATGGAGAACCAAAAATATATCACTGACTTACATCAAGAGCATCAAGATTGGGAAAAGAAATTAGCATTCTACGAGGATGAAATAAAGATTATGAAAAACCGCTTGTCGGAAGTAAGTGCTAAAAATACAGATTCAGCTATCAAAATAAAGGTCGAGCAATATCAAAATAGCTTTATTATTCAAAAAAATGAAATTGACCAATTAAAACACGCAATTGGTAAAGAAGAAAGCGAATTGACCGCAAATTTGAAAGAAAATCCTGTGGCATATACTCACCGCAAACTAGATGATAATATTGAACTTCGAGGAAAAATAGAAATTTTCGACCCAATTTTTGAATCGCTTAAAGCGGATTTCAACCAATTTATAGCCGAAAATTTATAAATATAAAACAAATCAACAGCCCTAGTTTATAGGGCTGTTGATTTATATACTAAATAATGATTGCTTTCATTTCGATTTCCTCATTACTCCAAATAGCAGATGGAGAAATAAAATCACCTCGTTCATATTTCAGATAAATTCCTGCCCGTTTGAAAGCTTCATACACGTATTCAGAACATGTGTATTTATTGTCATGAAAAACCTTTGCTTTTCCTGTAATGGTTCGCCAAAGAATACGACTATATTCTTTTCTATCATATTGCTTTGATAAATTATCTAATGCAAATTCCTTAATTATCAGTGCTTTATCTGATGGCAAATTCTGGAATCTTGCCCATGCAACTCTTCCATTATAAGGATGGTTTCGTCCATCATAATCTTTTATTATAAACGACATCGGTATCATTCTGACACCAACTTCTAAGATACTTTCTACCAAAAAAACTCGGTCAATTTCTTCAATTCTGACTACAATTCCAACATGACTCCATGCTCCTTTTGACCGAATACGAATGAGGTTAGAAAGCCAATGATTTCCCGAAAAGAAAATTAAATCTCCTGTTTGAAGCTCATTACGGATTGCTTCGTAATTTCTACGGATTTCTTGGATTCCTTTTTTGGGAAATGTCTCGTCTAATTCTTTTCGGCTAGTTAATCTAAATGCCATGAAACTTTTGAGTATTACTTTTCGTTAAATATTTGTGAACGCCAAATATACTGGTCTAAATTGCCAATTCACTTATTTATAGATTAAAATTATGGTAACTGTAACCGAAATAGCAAAAAATAAAATTATTGAACTTCGTGAAAAAGACGGCTTAGCTGGAAATCACGGCGTAAGAGTAGCAGTAGAAGGCGGTGGCTGCTCAGGTTTGATGTACGACTTAAATTTCGACTCAGAACAACGAGCAACTGACCATGTTTTTGAAGATAAAGGCATTAAAGTTTTTGTCGATAAAAAAAGCCTTTTGTACTTAATCGGTACAGAATTAGATTTTTCAGATGGCTTAAATGGTAAAGGTTTTCAATTTAAAAACCCAAATGCAACCCGTACTTGTGGCTGTGGCGAAAGTTTTTCGGTATAATATTACCGCTTGAAAAGTTTTTAATGGTATTCATACAAAAACCATCTGTTTTTCAACGGATGGTTTTTACTTTTATAAATAAACTCTAAAATTATGGAAAAGAAATTAACTAGAACTATTGGTAGTGAAAAAATGCTTTTTGGTGTTTGCGGTGGAGTAGCAAAATACCTTGGGCTTGATGCTACACTTATCCGAATCTTATGGACTATTTTCACAATTTTAGGAATCGGAACTCCCATTTTGATTTACATTATTATGGTTTTTATCATGCCAAAAGAAGGGATAGCGTAATATTATCCCTTCTTATTTGGAGATTAGATTTCGGCCTTCATGGTTTGGCTTGTAAATGTACTTTCAAAAATTTTATCGGCATTGCCTGTTTCAAATCCATCTCGGCGATGAACTCGCTCAATTTTATCAAGCGATAAACCTGCAAATTGAGGTAATACTTTTCGCTCGGCAAATTCTACATAACTACCCGCAATTGTATGAATTTCACCATCGGCAAATGCCGCATCAATCATTTCGGCCACAGTCGAACTTTGTAATAAGCCCCCGTCAGGACTAATCTTGGTTTTTCCACCAGCGTCATTGAGTTTTACACCAAAATTCTCTACAAAATCATTAAATTCTTGAATGGTATTATAACCATCTTTCAAATTGTGCACACTAATTGTGTAATGATTTAAGTAGTATCTATTATAAATTACCCAAGCTGCATATTCGCTTTCTTTGAGTAATGCTTCATAATTCGCCCAAGTTGGTGTTCTCCAAAGTGGTTTGTGTAAAAACTCGTCAACCGCAAATCCATCATTCAAATCTAAACTATCAACAGGGTCTGTTGTGACTTCGTCAGTATAACTTTTTATGATTTGTTGCGAATTTTCAGATAAATCATTCACTCGAAGTTCACTTACAAATATTCTCGGGAAACGTGGTTCAGGCGGTGAAAACCAATAGGCATTTAATTTTTTTCCTTCAAAATTGAAATAATCACGCTTTTCGTAACCAAAATGTAGAAAAATTTTCTCGAAAGATTGAACGCCTAATTGTGGCACTCCCATTGTACGAAAAGCTATATGGTCATTTTCAATTTCATTTCTGTCCGAAATTATCCCTTCGGCAATCATTGCATCAGCTACTTTATTTACGTCAGGTACTCGCTCACTGTACCTCCGCATCAAGCCATTTAGCACGAATTCTAATGTTTCTATGCGATTATTTTTCATAAATTAATCTTTAAAAAACGAACCATTTGTTGTTTCAAGATAAGAACTAAAGTCAATATCCTCTTGTTTTAAAAAACCTTGTTGAGGTAGTTTTCCATCGGCAACCATTTCTACAACAGCCGCAACTGACGCTGCTGTTGTCCAAGAAATTGCACGCCAATGTTTGCCATCAATTTCGATAGGATGATATGCTCGATAAAATTCTTCACGAGCCAATTCCTGCCCTTTCCAACCTTCAACAACCGCATACACATATACCACGTCTTCTTGAACGGGAGGTTTCGCTACAGTCAAAATTTTCTCAACGAGTTCACGTTTGTCTTTCAAAATTAACTCATATAACAAAAATTTCATCAATTTTGCGTGTCCAGGATAGCGAATTGTTTTATAATTGAGGGTGTCAACTTTTCCTGCGAAAGTTTCACACATAGTACCTAAACCGCCCGATGTACTAAAAGCTTCAAATTCTTGCCCTTCAATTTGAATATGTTCAATTCCGTCGAGAGAAGTAACCATTTTTACTTCACCATTATGAATTACCTCAGCATCGTTGATATATTCGTTTATTACTCCCGCTGGTGACCAAGTAAATGAGTAACCCATCAAACCATTCGGGAAACGAGGTAAAGCCCCAACTCGAAGTTCAATATCACGTAATTTAGTAAACCTTTTTGCCAAATTAGCTCCAACAATTCCGATTAAACCAGGTGCAAGTCCACATTGTGGAGCCATTACTGACGTAGCGGTTTTAGCCATTTCTCGAATAGCAGAAGTTGTTGGAACATCTTCTGTTAAATCGAAATAATGAATACCTAATTGATGAGCAGTTTGGGCAATGGGTAAATTGAGGTTGTAAGGCATGGCTGATACAACCGCATCAAAATTTTTGAGCGTTTTTTCTAAAAAATTAATGTCGTTTACATCGCCGAGTAAGACATCAAAGGGCAGAGTTGTAGAAGGTTGGCGTAGGTCCATACCCGTAACGGCAAAGCGTTTTGCGAGTAATGTACCAACCAACGAACCAACCTTGCCCATACCAATGACAAGTACGTTTTTCATTGTTTGGAAAAGTTAAATTTTTGTATGATGAAGTAAATTGCGACAACAGCTTTTGATAAAAGAACAAAGATTGGAGATTCGAGTTTTTTTGAAAAAACTAAACGAGTATCAAACCAAATATTCCTTTATCAACTTGCATTAAGTTTATTATGAAAATGTGTCTAAAATATTGATAGACAGCGGTTCATAATGAAGTTTTTGCAAATTTTAAAAAACAAATTTGTCTGGGAAAATATGAAAAAAGACAACCTAACAAAAGTCAGGAACAAATGAGCAAGCACTACGAAGATAAGCGAGGCGTGCTAAGAGGTATTTTAGGTCTTTAAACAATGGAAGAAAGTTTTATTTGCAAATGTATAAAAGGAAAACGCATTTGCAATGAAAAAAACAGAAAAAAGTACCCACTTTTATTAGATAAAAGTGGGTAGGTCTTTTTAAATTCTATCTTTATATGTTTCAAAACCAAAACTTTTTAGTAATTGAAACTCGTCATTCTCTTTCCAAATTCCGATAGATGGCAAACCAACACCATTGAAAGTTGTAGTTTTTACCATTGTGTAATGAATCATATCATCAAAAACTACACTGTCGCCAATGCTAAGTGGTTTTTCAAATGAATAATCGCCCATAAAATCGCCAGCCAAACAAGTCATTCCTCCCATGCGATAAGTAGGTTTTTCGTTGCCAACAACGGCATCTGTTGCTCCCCAAATACGTGGTTTGTAAGGCATTTCAAGCGTATCGGGCATGTGAGCGGCAAATGATACATCCAAAATAGCTACATCAATACCTTGTGCATCAATAATATCTAAAACGGTTGAAGTCAAATAGCCCGTTTGCCAGCCAATTGCCGAACCAGGTTCGAGAATAATTTCGATATTGTAAGTTTCACGCAAACGTTTTATCAAAGAAATCAAATGTTCATGGTTATAACCTTCACGGGTCATTAAATGTCCGCCACCAAGATTAAGCCATTTTACTTGATGAAGCAAATCGCCAAACTTTTCTTCAATATGTACCAAAGTACGCTCTAATGTGTAAGAATCGTTTTCGCAAAGTGTATGAGAATGTAAACCTTCAATGCCTTCTGGTAATTTTTCGCCTAATAAATCTCTTGTAATTCCTAATCTCGAACCAACAATACAAGGATTATACATATCGGTTTCAACTTCAGCATATTGAGGATTAATTCTGATTCCACAAGAAATTTTTCGTTCAAAACCTTGTACTTTATCTTTAAATTGATTCCATTGGTTCAACGAATTGAAAGTAATGTGACTGCTATAAGACATCAATTCATCAAATTCTTGAGGTTTATAGGCAGGAGCATACACATGTGCTTTGCATTTCATTTCCTCGAAAATAAGACGAGCTTCATTGAGTGAGCTGGCTGTTGCTCCCGAAAGATATTGTTTGACCATCGGAAAAGTGGCATACATCGAAAAACCTTTCAAGGCTACAATGATTGATGCACCTGATGCTGTTTGAACTCGGTTTAATAATTCAAGATTTCGGCGTAAAAGTCTTTCTTCTAAAACATAACACGGCGAAGGAATTTTAGAAATATCAATTGGCATATTTTGATTTTTATTTTGCGAAGTAATAATTTTTGCAAAATTACTCATTTCGTTGCAATCCATCACAAAAAAATAGTCCGAACAAGATTGTGCGGACTATTGAAACAATAAATTATAACCAACCAATTTAATTTTGTGTGTAAAATTCGGCGGGAGAAAGCATAAGGAAGATAATTTATTAATAAATAATATTTATACAATTATCTAATCATCGAGTTTAAAAAAAACGGGTATTGTATAAAGAACTCTCACGTTTCTGCCATTTTGTCGGCCTGCAATCCATTTTGGCATTAGTTTTACAACTCTTGAAGCTTCTTCATCGCAGCCAAAACCAATTCCTTTCAATGTTTCTACACCAGTGATACTTCCGTCTTTTTCAACAATAAATTTCAAAAAAACTTTTCCTTGAATATTTGCTCGTTGAGCTGCTGACGGATATTTAAGGTTTTTGCCTAAAAACTTATACATTTCATTAACTCCACCCACGAATGAAGGACTTTCTTCGACGCTTGTAAAAGGAAGGTTATTTTCTTCAATTTCAACAGTTTTGGTTATAGCTGGTGGCGTTTCAGCAGGTGGAGTTTCTGCGATATTTTCAGATTCTGTTCCTTCTTGTGTCTTATTACTAATAATCGCTCCTTCAAAATCTTGCTGAACAGGCGGTGGTAATTCATTTTCTGTTTCTTCTACCACTTCAGGGGCTAAAAATGCCACTGTTTTTACTTGTTCAACTTCTTTTGGAGGTTCTGGTTCTTTTGGCTTTTCAATTTCAGGAGTTTTTTCATCAGGAATTTTTTGCAAATCGATTATAACTCCTTTGTTATCAACTACTTTGTCATTTTTACGAGCAAACAAAAAGTTGGTTAAAAGCATAAGAAGAAAGCAACCAACGCCAATCCAAAAAGCACGATTTAGGTTAGCTGAATACGTTGTACGAAGTTGATACGCTCCGTAATCTTTGTTGCGATGTTCGAAAACAATATCATCGAGGGTTGTTTGAGTTGACATAGCATTTGCAGGCAACTCTCTTGTGTGAGGTTTCATATTTGTAAAGTTTAAGTTGAACATTTGGTAGTTTCGCTGAACTACGACACAATGTTAAGTAACAAAAATGAATTGTGCAAGAATTTCGTAATAAATATTTAGATATTTGTCTAAATATTTATTTTTAAATAAAAAATCCCATCAAATTTTGATGGGATTTTTGGAAATATACTAAAGTATTAATATTCGTGCGGTAAAACACCATTAATTTGCTCGTGCCACGGTAATCCTTGTGTATTGAGCAAATCCATAAATGGGTCTGGATTGAGTTCTTCGCAATTCCAAACTCCAGCTTTTTGCCAATCTGAGTTAGTGAGCATAAGCATTGCACCAATCATTGCAGGAACGCCCGTTGTATAAGATACGGCCTGTGCTTTAACTTCTTTGTAACACTCAGCGTGGTCACAATTATTCCAAACGTAATAAGTTTTGTCACTGCCACCTTCGATTCCTTTAATTTGGCAACCGATTGAAGTTTGTCCTGTATAATTTTCGCCCAAAGTATCAGGTGCCGGTAAAACGGCTTTCAAAAACTCTAAAGGAACGATATCCATCCCATTAAATTTTACAGGGTCAATGCGAGTCATACCAACATTTTGAAGTACTTCGAGATGAGTCAAATAGGCTTGCCCGAAAGTCATCCAAAATCTAGCACGTTTGATAGTCGGGAAGTTTTTAACCAAAGATTCTAACTCTTCGTGGTATAAAACGTAAGACTCTTTTGGGCCAATTCCTGGATAATCAATGGCTTTATGAATCGACATTGGTGCAATTTCAATCCATTCGCCATTTTCCCAATAACGACCATTTTGAGTGATTTCTCTAATATTAATTTCAGGATTAAAATTCGTAGCAAAAGCTTTACCATGATTTCCTGCGTTACAGTCAATAATATCGAGGTAGTGCATTTCATCGAAATGATGTTTGTTAGCATACGCACAATAAACTTGTGTTACGCCAGGGTCAAAACCGCAACCCAATAAAGCCATCAAACCAGCTTCTTTGAAACGGTCTTGATAAGCCCATTGCCAGCTATATTCAAATTTGGCAACATCTTTCGGTTCATAATTGGCAGTATCGAGATAATTCACGCCAGTTTCCAAACAAGCATCCATAATGGTAAGGTCTTGGTAAGGAAGGGCTACATTGATAACCATTTTGGGTTGGAAACTTTTGATAAGTTCAACCAATTCGGGTACGTTATCAGCATTAACTTGAGCTGTTTCGATTTTTACGCCGTGCATTTGCTCAATATCAGCCGCAATTTTATCGCACTTTGATTTGGTACGACTTGCCAACATGATTTCAGAAAAAACGTGAGAATTCATCGCACATTTGTGAGCGACAACGCTGCCGACTCCACCGGCACCAATGATAATAACTTTCGACATTCTTGAATATGAGTGAATGAATGATTAAGTGAATGTTTAAACAGTTCACTACTAAAATAATCTACAAAGATACTACTTGAAAAAGGAATGAATGAATAAATTGTTTAGGTTTTTTGAAAATATAATATGCCGTAAAATAAAATTTACTATAATAGGTAATCTTTTTTAGATTATATTCGTTTATAATGAACTGAAGTGAAATGTAGAAATTCCTTTATAAAGTGACTTCTATGAAGAACTTTAGTCCAAATTAACTCCATATAAACTAAATTGTAACGCCATGAACAGAACAGTAAAATCCGAATCTCAAATGAAGTACGCCGAATTACTATTAATAAGCGTATTAGCCATAGCAGTTGCTATTGGTTTATTTTTTACCAACATTAAAATCTGGTAATCTTTACTAATCCCCAAAGAATATTAATCACACAAAAAAATCCCCGTCTTCCAACGGGGATTTTTTTGTAATCTATTATGAAATTTAGGCAAGTGCCGCAACACCTGGCAAGGTTTTTCCTTCCATGTATTCTAACAATGCACCACCACCAGTTGAAACGTAAGAAACACGGTCGCCGTAACCTGCATTATTAACAGCAGATGCCGAATCACCGCCACCAATTAGCGAGAATGCTTCGTTTTCTTCGGTAGCTTTTACAACCGCTTCAGCGATAGCATTTGTGCCAATAGCAAAATTAGGGAATTCAAAAACTCCCATTGGTCCATTCCAAAGAATCGTTTTTGACTTCAATAAAGTTTCAGTGAAAAGTTTAATACTTTCTGGGCCGATATCAAGTCCTTCCCAATTTTCTGGAATTTGACCAGTTGGAACAGTAATTCTGTTGGCATCGTTTGAGAAACCATCTGCACAAACATTATCAAGCGGCATAATTAAATTAACACCTTTTGCTTTTGCTTTTTCAATTAATTCAAGAGCAAGCGATTGTTTATCGGCTTCTAAAAGAGATTTACCAATCGCTCCACCTTGAGCTTTTGTAAAGGTGTAAGTCATTCCTCCACCGATAATTAGATTATCAACAGTATCTAACAAGCGTTCGATTAAAAGGATTTTATCAGAAATTTTTGCACCACCCATAATTGCCGTAAATGGACGTTCGGCATGGTGTAATATTTTTTCAGCATTTACTACTTCAGCTTGCATCACATAACCGCAAACTCTATCTTCAAAAAATTGTCCGATAATTGCCGTAGAAGCATGGGCTCTGTGAGCAGTTCCGAAGGCATCATTTACCCAAACATTGCCTAATTTTGATAGTTTTTCAGCAAATTCAACGTTACCTTTTTCTTCTTCTTTGTAAAAACGAAGGTTTTCAAGTAACAAAACTTCACCTGGTTTTAGGCTAGTGGCTTGCTCAACTGCTGATTCTCCGATGCAATCATCTGCAAATTTTACTTGTAAACCTAAAATCACTGAAAGCGGATTTACTAAGTGTTTAAGAGAATACTTTTCAGTTGGGCCATCTTTCGGGCGACCTAAATGTGACATTAAAATACATGACCCACCATCTTTTAAGATTTTTTTGATGGTTGGAATCGTGGCAGTGATACGAGTATCATCTGTTATTTCGTACTTATCGTTTAGAGGTACGTTAAAATCAACTCGAATGAGGGCTTTTTTGCCCGAAAAATCGTAAGTGTCTAAGGTTTTCATTCAATAATGAATAATTAAGTGAATGGCGTCTGAGCAAATGAGTAAATTTACTCATTTTTTGCGGCTCAAACATTATATGAAGCTTTTTGAAAATCTTTTACAAATATAAATTTTCTTTTCGCTTTCATCACGAAATTCTACTATGATTCTTTCGTTATTTATTGAAAAAACACCAAAAAATCATATTTTTTCTTTGCTAAATAAAATCTCGTTTTTTTTTACTGACAACTTTTCATTGGTGAGTGCCGTCTTTGTTTATAGATTTGACAATATTTTCTAAATGATGAAATCTGTATTTTTACCTTTTATGCTCTTGCTGAGTATTTGTTCCAATTCTTTGGCTCAAGAAATAGAGGAATATTACAAACCTCCGAGCCAACGAGAGGATGTTAAAAATAATGTTTATCCTAACCTCAATCGTAAATCCGTTAGTTTATATGCTGGGCTTGAAGGTGGTTTTAAGCTCAATTATGCGGGCCTGGATGGCTCGCTAGGAAATTTACTTGGTACACAAAACAATAATGAGTTTTTTTGGGGGGTTACGTTGGGATATAATTTAGACAACAAATGGGCAGTAGAAACTGGTTATTTGAAAAATCCAGTGTATTACGTTCAGACAATTGCTTCGGGTAGAGGATTTCCATTTACATTTCGGATCGGAGCTGATTTACAGACAATTCCAGTCAGATTCAAATATAAAGTTTTGTCACTCGATGCAATCACAAAAACGGCTTCTCTCTATATTGGTGGTGGTGTTCTGATAGGAACAAATGCTAATAATAAATCGGTTTTTACTAGAAAATTTGAAGGTTTTACAGGAAATCCGTCAAGACGAGATAGCATCAAACTTACAACTGATTCATTTTTAACCAAAAAAGGACGAGCAGCATTTGAGCTACAAACCGAATTGCAAGGCCGAGTAACCAATGGTTTTTATATAAGTCTTTTTGGCAGGATGAATTTTGCTCCCCAAGGAGTTTTACGTTCTGATTTGACCTATTTCCAAAATTCAACTAAAATTGATGAAGCTTCGCAATATTTAAAGGGAATTAGTTATAATTTTGGCTTATTATTGAGATTTGATCTTGCAAAAGGTTATAAATATAAGAGCGAAGTTGAATGACAGAAAAAGGAGCACAAAATATTGTTACGATTATCAACCGACATTATCCACCAAATCCTGGAATTACTGGAGAATCTGCTTGGGATTTAGCGAAGTATCTCATCGAAAAATATCAGATTGAGGTACACATTGTTCATATCGAACGAAGCGATGATGGAGGTGGGCAGGTTCGTGAGCCAATTGGTACAATTCATTCATTACCAACTATATATGCTGGAAGTAATAAAATTTTAAAACTTTTAGCAGGATTTTTTGACGGCTTTATTTTGATTCGAAAAGCAAAAAAAATCGGTCAAAATGCTCCTATTATTTGCATGACAAGTCCACCACTTCTTCCGTTTTGGGCGTCATTACTTCTCAAAAACACAACTTCGTTCGAACGAAAATGGGCTTTATGGTCAATGGACTTATTTCCTGAAGCCTTTGTCGCAATCGGAATGATTGCTGAAAAAAGTTTCTTTTATCGTTGGTTTCTAAAAAAAACGTACCAGCATTCGCCCCAAAAATTGATTGCACTTGGCAGAAAACAAGCTGAATTTATTGAAGAAAAATACCAAAAAGTCCTAGATAAAACGATTTTGCCTTGTGGAGTAATTTTTCATCAAACATACGAAAGTGAACTGCCCAATTGGCGAAAAAATGATGATAAAATCTATTTTGGTTATTGCGGAAATTTAAATGATGCCCATAATGAAGATTTTCTGATTGAATTTATTAAAGCCTTTAATCCCGAAAAGCATCATTTGATTTTGGCACTTTATGGAAAAAAAGCAGATAAAATCCTTGATTTTGCTGCAAATAAAATAGGAATAACCATTTTATCCAATGTTCCACGCAGTCAACTTAACTTTATTGATGTGCACTTAGTGAGTTTACTTTCTGCATATACACATCTTATGATTCCGTCGAAAGCGGTGAGTGCCGTAGCGGCTGGAGGAGCGATTTTATTTTGTGGAAGTCAAGAAAGTGACAATTGGGATATGCTTCAAGAAGCTGCTTGGTTGATACGAGAAGACGGAAATTTAGAGAATCAAATTGGCAAATACTTCACTAATTTGAGCAAAGACGATTTGGCAGAAAAACGTATTTTATCTCAAAAACTAAATACGAATCTTCAGAAAATGGTGCTTGACGCCTATGAAGAAATTGCGGATTTTATAGTAAAATAATTTATTTTAATTGTTGATAAACCTCCAAATATTGTTTGACAACAGTTGCTTGCGAATAATTATCCAATACGTTTTGCCGTGCATTTTGAGATATTTTTTGATGGTCTGCCTCAAAAAGAACCCATTGTATTCCTTCACTAAAACTTTTTGCTGATTTGTACTTTGCTAAGAAACCGTTTTCTTTATGTCGAATCATTTCTGGTATTCCACCAACTTCAAAACCTACCGCTGGCGTGCCACATGCCATAGCTTCCATGATTGTATTTGGTAGGTTTTCCTGAATAGAAGGAATCACAAATACATCTGCGGCAGAATAAATTGAAACGATTTGCTGAATATCAGAAATACGTCCTAAAGCGTGGGCTTTAAAAGGAAGTTTTTGAATAGTTTCTTCATTACTTTCTCCCAAAATTACTAGTTCAATAGCTTGATTATTAGGTATTTGTGTCTTTAAAATTTCTAAAGATTCTTGAAAATAGCTAAAACCTTTCCAAATGACAGAAACTTTGGCAGCAACAAAAAGTACAAGCTTTTTGTCAATGGGTAAGCCTAATTTTTGCCTTGATACAACTTTATTTTGCGGAGAAAAAAGAGTTGTATCTAATGGATTCGGAATTGATTTTATAGAAAACCCATCAAAAAGACTACTTTTTCTAGCTCTATTGGTTAACCATTGGCTACATCCAATAATAGTTGTTTTATGAATATTTAATTGACCAAAAATTGTGTTTTTTCGTTGCCATACAAGATTGGATAAATCATTTTTTGATGGATTTTTCAAGTATTGTAAACAGTTTCCACAAGCAATTTGGTAGTTTTCGCAATCACCACTATGGTGACAACCGCCCGTAAAAGCCCACATATCATGCAATGTCCAAACGATTGGTTTATTGAGTTTAAAAAGCTTTTCGAGAGAATTTATTGATAGAAAACCAAAATTTATCCAATGTAAATGTATGATGTCTGCTTCTTGAACTAAATGATGTTCGGAAATATCAATACCAGTATTGGCGGGAGAAAATGCAAAGCGAATTTCTTTGTTTTTTTCATAAAACCGAAAGTATAAACGCTCTTTGATAAATCTTAAAAAAGCCCATTTTTTTTGTAACCAACTATAAGCTAAAGGATTGACATTCAGACTGTTGCGTTTTTTTTCTTGTACCAACATTTTTACTTCAATACCGTCAGTTTTTTCTAAAATAGTCAGTAAACGTAAGCAAGCGATGGCCGCTCCACCCATTGAATCGTCGGTATTGATGAGTAAAATTTTCAAGAATTTTCAGATAAATAAGTCAATAATTAATGCGAATTAAGCGATTTTTTATGAGATAAATAGTCATTTTTAGATCACAAATTGTTGAGTTTTAGGATAAATCATTGATAATCAGAGTTTTATTTTATTGGAATGATATATTAAATGGTTATTTCTCAAAACTTTGTAAATTTATGAAGGATTTAACGACAAATTTGAAAGCGATTTAGGATACCTCAAAATATATTTTGAGAAAACTTATGTGATGTTTTTTTCGTTAATTAGCAAAAAACATAATATCCATGAAAAAATTAAATGCTTTAATAGGGCTTTTGAGTTTGGTTACATTTAGCTGTAAAGTTGATTCAGAAACTCCAGTTGGAACAACACCAGCAACACCTGTAGTTGTGCCGATTATTGCCGACGGTTATCAATCAGTTTTAGCATTTCCTAAATTATCTTTTACAAATCCAGTAGATTTTACTTACGCAAATGATGGCTCAAATCGCCTTTTTGTGGTCGAGCAAAATGGCTTTATTCAAACTTTTGAAAACAATTCTTCTACTGAAAAAGTAAGTGTGTTTCTGGATATTCATAATAGGGTTGCTGCTGGTGGCGAAATGGGTTTGCTTGGTTTAGCATTTCACCCCAATTTTAAGAGTAATGGCTATTTTTTTGTCAATTATACTAGAAATTCGCCCCGACGACAAACGGTTATTTCGAGATTTAAAGCTAATGGACTTGTTGCAGACCCAAGTAGTGAAGCTATTTTATTTACATTCGACCAACCTTATACTAATCATAACGGTGGACAATTAGCCTTTGGGCCAGATGATTATTTGTACGTTGCAACAGGCGATGGTGGAAGTGGTGGTGACCCACAAAATAACTCGCAAAATCGAAAAAATCTTTTAGGGAAAATGCTTAGAATTGATGTGAATTCTACTGAAAAAGGCAATTACGGTATTCCGAAAGATAATCCATACGTAGGAAATACTGACGATTTTAGAGAAGAAATTTTTGCTTATGGTTTACGAAATCCGTGGCGTTTTAGCTTTGATTCGGTTACAAAAAATCTTTGGGTAGGAGATGTAGGGCAAAATAAAATTGAGGAAGTTGATATTGTAAAAAAGGGTGGAAACTACGGTTGGAGAATCAAAGAAGCGAATAATTGCTTCGATGCAACAGCAAATTGCTCACAAACAGATTTAATTGCCCCAGTTTGGAGTTATGCACAAGGCAGCGATGGCCGTTCGGTAACTGGTGGAATGGTTTATCGAGGGAAAAAATTGCCAGAATTTATCGGAAAATATATTTGTGGTGATTATGTGAGTGGTAAAATTTGGGCTTTGACTTATGATGGAAAAACAGTTACCAAAAGTGATTTTATTACGAATGTAAGCACCGTTTCTACATTCGGACAAGATGCCAATGGCGAATTGTATATTTGCGATTATTCGGGTGGGAAAATTTATAGTTTGGCTAAAAAATAAAACTTATAATTTGACTCTTTCAAACGAATCAATATAGCTTTTACCACTGGCATTGAATACTCTAACAGATTGATAGTCAGCGTATTTTTTTAAAATTCCGTAGCCATAAAAAACTTTATAAAGCGAAAGGAAAATGGTTTCTAGGTTGGAATGCACTTTGGTATTAACATCTAGTATTTTTTGGTGTTTTACTTGAGCGGTATTGTCGTAAAAGTGAATTTGTTTTATTTCAATATCGTTGTTTTCGCTTACTTTTATTTCTTCATGCCAAGAGTGGTCAGCACCAAAAAGAAAAATTTCATCGTATTGGCGACGAATGGCTAAAAATAAGGTGCAAGCTAAAATATTTTGGCATTGAGTCATACCTAAATTTAGGTTAAACAATTGATGTCTGAACCAAGAAAAACCTTCAATAATTGTATAATTGAAGAACACAATTTTGATAAAATGATTTTCTTTCTTGATTTTCTCTACCAAATATGATTTTTTTGCTCGGTATGGTACATACAAATTCATTTCCCAATTTGTATGTTGAATAAGACAATCAAGTGTTTTTTTTATGTCAAGACGACTGCTATTTTCTGTATCAAATAAAAAAAATGCTGGGTCGAGCATTACGTAGTTTTGAGGTTGAATTTGAACGAATTCTGCGGAAGAAGCAAAGAGGTTAACAGCATAAATATCAGTGGTCTTGATGAACGCTAAATCATTGCTCAAAGTAGCCCGTAAAGAAGGTCCATTTCCTAAGATTGACGCTTTTTTTAACGTTGGTTTAGGAAGTTTTAACGAAAATTTAGATAATAAAATAACCTTCAGAATAGACAAAAAACTACTAAAGAGGCTTTTGAAAAATTGACCAATTTGTAAATATATAGTTAAGATTTGCTGCATAAAGCACTTCATTTTTTCTTGAAAATTCTTAATATCAATAGAGTTATTGCACAAATTTAACTATTTGTTGCCAAGTATTTTTCATCGCACCATTCAATTCAGGAGAAATTTTACTCCAATAAATTACCACTCCGTAAACTAAAGTTAACGTTATTGAGCGATAAGCCATATCAGCAACGGTCATTATTTTATTACCATTTAAAGTTGGTAAACTGCTGATAGTCAATCCAATAGTAATTGACAATATGATTATTTTTACTAAATCGAAGGTGAATGGTTGCATCCCTAATTTCCACCAAACGATTAAATATCTAATCAGATTGTAATAAATGGTGGCAATGGCTAGTGCAAAAGCTGCTCCGTTCATGCCATAGATTGGAATTAAAAAATAGTTGAGTGTAACGGTGATGAAAATTAATCCAACCATGATGTAAGTATCATAGATATAATATTTTGATAGAGTCAAAATTGTGCCGTTTAATCCTGTTGCTAAGTCAAAAAGTTTGCCTAGACATATAATAATTACAACTGTTTTTCCTGCGGAGTATTCGGGCTTTAAAAACAAAAAAAGGTTATCAATATTTAGGTAAATTCCAAGAAAAATCCAGCAACCAACTATGAGAGAAGTTATGCTACTTTTTCGATAAATGGTGCTTATATTATCCAAATCATTGCTTGCGAATGAGTCTGCGATGAGGGGTTGAGCAGCCTTATTGATAGCCAAAAGTGACATTCCCATGACACTCCCAAAAAAAGATGCTGTATTATAAATGCCAGTTTCGGTAAAAGTGGTGATTCCTGCTAACATAATTTTGTCGATATACAAAATAACCATCGAAGAAAAACCTGTCAGAATTGTAAGAAAACTGTAAAATCCAAACTCCTTACTAAAAGTTGGTGTCATTACAGAAAAGTTTGGTTTCAACGAAAATCCCTCTAATCGTGTTGCTTTCCAAAACATCGGAATAACATAAAAAGACACAGCAAAAACCCATAAATACATAAATTGTTGAAAATCAACAATTTGAAAAATGATAAACAAAATGGCAACTAACTGCAATAATCGCTGTAAAAATTGAGCTAAAAATGTCCCTGTGACTGTATCGTAGAGGTTTTTTGCATAATTATCGAGCAGATTGAAAAGTAGCGTTGCAAAAGTAAGTGGTAGCAAAAAATAAAAATTATCAGCAAAAAGCGTTGAATTTTCCTCATTTTTAATGATGGTATCTTTTAACAAAAATAAACCGAGACTCGTAATCAGAAAGCCAATTAAACCAACCGAAAGCCCTAGAAATAGATAGCCATTGTGTCCTTTTTGTGCATTTCTGAAATGAGGAAAAAATCTACTTCCTGCTGCATTGAAACCCAAAGAAGAAAGCTGAACCAAAACGTACATATAAGAAAGCAAAACGGCTAAAAGACCATTTTGAGCGGGTTCGAGAAAATTACCAATCAAAAAAAACTGGGTTACAAAACCAACCAACACGCCTCCGTAAGAGAAGATTGTGCTGAGAAAAGCTTGTTTTTTTATTACGTTCATTTGTTATTAACTTAGAAAAAACGACCTTTTGTAAAGCGGAAAGTTAGAGAACCAAAGATTATTTATATTGTTTTATAAACAAATATGTTCCAATATGACTCATTTGATTCAAATTTTTTCACAAAAGTAAGATTAAGATTGGTGCAATCAATAGGATTAGTTGAGAAGATAAACTGGCCTTTCATAGCCTTTAGTTTTTCGATATTAAAAGATAAATTGCTAAGTGGTTTATTTTTAATGAATTTACTTCTCATAAAATTTAATGGTAAATCAGCCACAAAAGTATAGCATCGAGTTCCCCAACCATCAAAATATTTTCTGTTTGCTTCATTTTTGATTAATTCTCCAGCAATAATTTCACGAAATTGGTGCTTATAACTTAATAAATAATTGTTTTGGAAGGCATCGAGTGTGTAAAACCCATTGTGCTGAGCTACAGCTGGGTGAAAACCTATACAGATAATTCGATAATCTTGTTGAGGTAAAGAGAGTGTTTTTTTGATTTCATCAAATTGTTTTTCTGCGTAAAAAGCTCGGTAGGATGGATGCTTGATTTTTGTTTCAATGCCTGCCATTTGCTTGACATTGACTAGCCATTCTGTGTTGGCGTAAAGCATCAAAATAAATTGCAAAGCGATAATACTGATTTTGAACTGACTATTTTCACGCACTATAATTGCCAACCACCAAAGCCAAATAAAAGGTAATAAGAAGTAGAATCTATCAAATTGAAATGCCTCGGCAAGTTTTGATACAGTTCCTGCCCCGCCTGTAAAAAAACGATAGAAACCGTGAAAAAGGCATATTCCGATGATACTTATAAGGAAAAAAGAGTGAATTTTAAACGATTCTTTTTTCTTTTTCAAGTATGATTTTAATAATGAAACAAAACCGACTAAAAAGATAAATATGGTCAGAAATCCACCAGAATGGTAATACGTTTGAATAAATACACGAAAAGAGGCATTGAGGGCCGCCTTAAAATTCATTGGCATGAGCAAGGCGTAATCATATTCGGTTCGATGTGAGACAAATACTTTAGCAAAAAAAGCATAAATCATTTGAAATTCGGTGAGGACATATCCCAAACCCAAGAACAATAAACCAATTAAGAATTTATAATCGAGCTTTTTGTATTTTATTGTCAAGAATGACCAATAAACAAATAATGCCACCCAAATAAATAGACCTGACCAAATCAAAAATGAATATAGTGGGAATAAAATAATGATAAGCCAATCGAACCATTGCAGACGACGTTCCTTAATATTTAAAAAAGAAAATAATAATAGAGGTTGTCCATGTACTGAGATGCCGTGAACCATGTAAGTTGGCACAAATGCAAAGCAAATGGCAATTGAAATGGTTATAAAAAGTTGTGATTTATCGGTGATAACATATCTTTGTAGGAACAGAAACATTCCTACAAAGCCAAGCAAATGAATAACAATAAAATTTATTAAAAAAGCCGTATATGGCTCAAACCACAAAAAACTCCAAACTTCAAGGTTAATGCCTGACCTCAATGCACAACGAGGCAATCCATTCATTACTTGTGGAATGGTTGCTGATAAATCGAAATTGAGGGCGTTTCCTGAGTTTTTAAGTAATAAAAAATAATGGAAGTCGCTATCTAAATTGTCATGAATGGTAAGATACGCATTTTGATTTAAATATATGTAAGGAAATATATAAACCAGTAACAACACGAATGAGAATGACCAAGTTATTTCGTTTATTCGTTTGTGCATATCTTTAATGACCGTTTAGGTTAGATATTCAAAATCAGTTTTTTGCTAAAATCTATTATTTTGAAATTAAGTCCCAATTTAATGCTGTTCCCGCTTGAATATCTGTTGAAGCTTTTTTACCCAAAATTTCGTCGTAATAGCGTGTATGTAAACCATTTGATGGACGAATTGAGCGTACATTTTTTTCATTAAAAACATCGCCAGCTTTCATGGGTTCAACAACGTATAATGAACGTTTATACTGCAAACTTTTTTGTTCTTTTTCAGAAAGGATATAGTTTACTTTACCCATTGCCAAAAATGCTCTTTCTGACTCAATTACTAAGTTTTTAAGTTCATCAGGCTCTAACGAAAAGGTAGAATCGACACCGCCATCGGCACGACGTAACGTAAAATGTTTTTCCAAAACTCTTGCTCCAAGTGCCACTGCCGCAACAGCTGCTCCGATACCCATTGTATGGTCAGAAAGACCGATTTGACAATCGAATAAGTCTTTCATGTGTGGAATTGTGAGTAAATTAGTGCTTTCAGGTGTGGCTGGGTAGGTACTTGTACATTTCAATAATACCAAGTCTTTACAACCATTTTTACGTAAAACAGCCACCGATTCTTGAATGTCCGCAATACTTGCAACGCCTGTACTCATAATGACGGGTTTGCCAGTTTGGGCAACTTTTTTGAGTAAAATATGGTCAGTATTTTCAAAAGAGGCAATTTTATAGCAAGGTACATCCAGCGATTCCAGAAAATCAACAGCTGTGGTATCGAAAGGACTACTAAAAGCTAGCATTCCGTGAGATTTAGCTCTATCAAAAATAGGTTCATGCCATTCCCAAGGCGTATAGGCCAATTGATAAAGGTTATGGAGGTTTTGATTTTTCCACAGCGAATTTTCATCTTTAATTACAAATTCGTCGGACGTACCATTGAATGTAATAGTATCGGCAGTATACGTTTGTAATTTCAATGCATGGGCTCCAGCCTCAGCGGCTGCATCAACAATGGCAAAAGCACGCTCGAGCGATTGATTATGATTGCCTGACATTTCAGCAATTACAAATGGTTTATGGTCAGGACTTATGAATGTATGTGCTATTTTAAACATTTTTTTGATTATTTATTTCCTCCACATCCGTTAATAAATGCTTCAAAAACACCTCCTTGTTCAACTTTAAATCCAGGTTGCAATAAGATTGATTTTTGAGCATCATATTGAATTTCCGTGTTTGAATTGATTATGTTTGACCCTGTTATTTGATTGGCTTCGTTTCTTAAAGGTGGTAAAGGTGAATTATATGTATCGTTAATAGACAAAGTTTCTGGACATTTTGTTCGACACCCCCTTGTATATCTGATACTTTTCACTTCATCGACAGAAATACTACGATTATAGATTCTGACATCATCAATAATTCCAGTAAAAGGAGATAATCCTCCGTTTCTAACACCAATATAGGCAGAAGGGGTTCCGTATGTCATTGTTGTGCATGATGACGGCGAACTATCAACTAATTTACCATCAACATACAAATTGTATGAAACATTATCCATTGTAACAACAACATGATACCATTGATTCAAATTTAATATTAAACCTCCACTTGCTGAAGATAGTCCATGTGCAAGGCAACCTGCTGGAGCTGCGTAAGTGTGGGCCGTAAAAGCAACATTCCCACTGTTATTGAAAATATATAAAGATTGGTCTCCCACGCCTGCTTGACCAACTGTAAAAATCCATGCTGTTCCGCCGAATGAAGGGAAAGCAGATGCTTTTACCCAAGCAGCATAAGAATAGCTGTTATTTGTAAAAGGATTTGGATTTGAAATTTGTACATTACTTAAAGAAGAACCTCCGAATAAAAAAGCATTGTTTGGATTTCCAAACCTATTAGATGTTTGTGTAAGATTATTGACGATTCCATGATTATTTGAAAATTCATCTTTTGCATCTTCCGAAAAAGCATAACAACTGACCAATCCATTTTCGTTATGAATGATAGCATCGCAATTATCATTAATACTCATAGTATTTAATGCTGTAATCTGTGCGTCACTCATTGCATAATTATAAATTCTAATATCATCAATTTTGCCAATCATTAATTGTTCTGAACCACTTCTTTTGCCAATTAAGGCACTTGAACCATAATCAGGAGAACCATTGCTTGCACTTGTTGAAATTAATACGCCATCGATATACATTTTGGTTGTTGTCGGTGACTTAACTGCAACAATATGTTTCCATTGATTTGCTAAAATAGAGAATCCTTCTGGAGTAACTATCGATGACCCAGTTGAATTAGTATTATAATTGATAAAATTCCATACAATTCTATTATAAAAAGGACTATAAACAAGAACCAATGATTGACCACCAATACTTAGCAATGTGCGGGCTTCTCCATAGGCGGGTAATGTTGTAGGATTTACCCATAAAGAATATGTATATGAATCATTTGTGATGTTCGTTGTTGGAAGTTCAATGTAGTCATTTCCATCAAAATTATAAGCACTCGAAGGTCTATCAAGCCTATCAGTTGTTAAAGTTGCACCATTATTTACACCATTATTTCGGCCTTTTCCATCAATTGCATTGGTTGAAAAAGCATAACAAGAAACCAACCCATTATTCAAATTGATTGTAACATTAATAGTAGCACTACTGCTTGCGATATTCGTTCCGCAAGGATTACTTACTGAAGTTAAAGTGTAAGTGGTTGTAGTTGAAGGACTAACATTTATCACATAAGGATTTGTAGTAATGTTTGTATAATTTGTCCCATTTATGATGCAAGACCAAGGAGCAGTTCCTGTAAATGCTACACTCAGATTAGCATTTTGTCCTTCACTAATTGTCTGATTTCCAGTAATAACAGCGGAAGGCGGTACACAAATAGTGACTGTTGGTGTTCCAGATACAGTTCCGTTTCCACAAACATTACTTACACTTGTGAGCGAATATGTTGTTGTTACACTTGGAGTTACTGCAATTGTAAAAGGAGAAGAAGTGATATTGTTGTAAGTTTGTCCATTCATTACGACTGTCCATGGTGATATACCAGTCAAAGAAACACTCAAATTAGCTGTCTGACCTGCCAAAATGTATTGACTTCCAGAAAGCGTTGCTGTTGAAACGGAGCATACAGAAACTGTGGCACTACTAGTTGTTGTGTTATTGCCGCAACTATTTGAAACAGAGGATAATGTATAAACAGTAGTGCTTGAAGGTGCAACACTTAAAGTGAATGGAGAGAGATTAATATTTGACAAGGTAAAACCATTGACCACAGCAGACCATGGAGGTGACCCTGCAAATGTTAAAGATAAGTTGGCGGTTTGTCCTAAATTAATCATTTGATTTCCACTAATAGTTCCACTGGGGACTTCACTAGGACTACACACCGTAATTGTAGCCGAACCACTTATGCTTCCTGAGCCACACGAATTACTTAAACTAGAAAGTGCGTAAGTTGTCGTAGTTAATGGTGTAACTGGAATGGTAAGAGGAGTTGTGCTGATATCAAAAAAAGTTTGCCCATTCATTACAAAACTCCAAGGTGGAGTTCCTGTCAAATTAAGGGTTAAATTGGCGGTTTGACCAGTTGTAATGATTTGCGAACCACTTAAATTTGCCGTAGGTAAACAAGAAAAAACACCTTCATCTGACTGATTTGTTAGAAAAGCATACTCAAAAACAACTGAGTCAGCAGGGGCAACATTTCCAAAGTTAAAAGTCAATGCCGTAGCAAAATCGCCAAACTCATTACCTGACAAAACCGCTCCATTTGTTCCATTATAATATTGCGAGGGATTCAATGACCAAACAGAGTTAGTAAAACAAACTTTTGAACGTGGGTCGTTTGATACCATGCCAAAATATACTCCGTAATAACTTCCAATTGCCCTAACCAAAGACCGATTATCTGTGGGATATTGCGAAATGATTGTATTGTAAGTCGATGGACCTGCTCCAAGAAGTGATTCTTGGTCTGGGTCAACTGTGCGTGAATAATAGATATTTGCAGTAGATGATGAAATATTTTTTAGCACAATTCTAAAAGTAGCAAATGTATTATCGTCTCCAATAGAAATGGTTTGCTTGATTGAAAACTTACCTGACGTTTCTCCTTGCCAAATTGCTTTTTTTAAAGTTGAGGTTTCTATAGTAGGGAGATTTTCGCCAGGAATACCAATCGTTGCAACATCACCATTATTTTCATAAACAACACCATCGAATTCAACTTTAAACCCTTCAAAAGGAATACCTGGTTGGAAATAATCGCCACTTTGAGGAGGATTCCCATTTGCCCAACCATCTTTAGCATTATCTGAAACCATTCCTAGTAAATAATAACTGCCACCATGAGGATGATAATCAGAAGGCGGATATGTTGTACTAACTAAACAGCCTTTGCCGCTGATTCCTAATTCTAAATATTTTCCTTTAATGAACGAATTACTACCAATATTTACAGAAAATAAATCTGGATTTGGGACATAAGTTTTATCATTTTGAGAAAATACTGCATGATTAATAGATAGTAATATTATAAGAAGTGTAGTGAATTTACTAGAAAATAGTTGCATAATAGTAAAGATGAGTGTAATTAATAAGGCAGTTTGTTAATCTCTATAAATAATTTTTTGCATGAATTCACGTTGTTTCAACCATTCTTCTTTCAAAATTGCTAGTCCAATTGTATCAATCCATTTGCCGTTTTTCTTTACATGTTGTCGATAATAAGCTTCTCTTCTAAATCCAAATTTTTCGTGCATTGAAATGACTTTATCGTTAAAAATCATCACTTCACACCGTAGTTTATTAAGTTTTAGGTCATTAAATACGTATTCAAGTACATTAAATTCGATTTTTGAGCCAATTCCACCACCTCTTGGAACATCAGTGCCAAGATAAAAAGCCCAATAACAGCTACCTAAAACTTTATTTATACCTGTAATTGAAGCTAGTCCAATTTTTTTATTATCATATTCAATGACCCAATATTTGCTTGTTTCGTCGTTTTTAACTTTTTCAAACCAAGCTTCTTGTTGCTCTGTCGAAATTTCATCTTCGGTGTACATATATTGTGCAACTTCAGGAGAATTTCGCCAAGTTCTAACTAATTCAATATCCTCTTTTATGAGTGGAGTTAATACAATATCCATACTTATTTATTTTTTATATTCAGAATTCAGTTTACCATGTAACAATGAATCAACCATTTTATCTTCAATACGGATGTGTTTCCGAAGCCTTCCTTCCAATACGAAGCCACATTTTTCTAATACATCCACGTGGTGTTGTCTAGTATCATAAACTTCGGTATGTAAGCGATTAAGATTTAGGTCTGCAAACGCAATCTCTTGAATCAGATAAAGATATTTCTCAAAGTATAAATCATGCAATTTAGTATCATTTATGAACTTTGTGTTGAGCAAAAAAGAGATTTCTGCTCTTTTATCAAACCAACTAAAATGAACTAAGCCGCCATAACCAATGAACTCTTCTTTTTTAAAATAGCTAAATAAAACTTGTTTGGGTTGATTATTATCGAAATTTGGAACAATCTGACTTTCATAATAGGCTTGCTGCATTTCCTCAGTAATATACCCATTTTGTCGTAAAATTGTCATTTGTTCATTACGCCAAACCCTGATTTTTTGGATTTCATCTCTACTAATCGGCACTAAAGAGAATTCATCCAATTCAAAACGCTGGTTCTTTAAACACTTATACTGATTCATTATTTTGATTTTAGGCTATATTTAAACGCTGCTACTTGCCAATCTTCCTCATTATCAATATCATGAGCATCCATCTCTGAAATGATAATTCCGCCAGTGTTATTAGTCAAAATACTACGATTTTTGAGTAATTTTTCAGTTTTAAAAAAATAAAATTGACCTGCATCATGATACAAAGGCGTAAGGTCTTGCGAGCGGACTTGTGCATTTTCGGCATTTTGCCATCGTAGCTTATCGTTTTCAAAAACTACACTTCTTTGCGGAGGAAATGAAAATTTCTGTACAGGATAAACCGAATCAAAATTTTCATTATTAAGCTTTTGAAAACTTTTTTGTAAAAGCTCAGATGAAACAAATGGAGCGGTTGGATAAATGCAACAAGCAGTTTCAAAAGTGCGGTTGAGATTTTTGTAATTATCTAACACTTCTACCAAAACATCGACAGTAGTGGCGAAATCGTTGGCATTTTCTGAAGAACGTTTAAATGGAACTTTTGCTCCATAAATTTGAGCGATTTTTGCAATTTCTTCATCATCCGTCGAAACCATTACCTCGTCGAATAAGCCACTTTCAATTGCTGCTTCTATTGAGTATGCAATGATTGGTTTTCCAAGAAAATCTTTGATGTTTTTCCTTGGAATTCGCTTACTGCCGCCTCGAGCAGGAATGATAGCTAAATTCATCGCTTTAAAATTTCTCTAATAAGCACATGCAATCGGCATTGCCAGATTCAGCTTGACTGATGTAAGGATAAATTTCTTTTTTTACCAGACGAAGGTTTGAAAATCTGTCTAAAAAAAGTTGAGCATAATCGGCTTTCCAAAGATAATCGCTGTTTCCTCGATAATTGATAGTGGTCGTTTCAGGTGCAAAATACTCCCAACAAGAAATATATCGTTTTGAACAACGCACCATTTCATCCATAATTTTGGGGAGGTTATCGGGTGAAATATGAATCAGAACGCCGTTGGTACACACTAAATCGAAATAATTATCTTTGAAAGGAATATCAAAGCCTGAACCCTGAATAATATTGATGTTTTCGGTAAATTCTTTGGCTTTTTGTGCTGCATAATGCTGCAATTCAATACCATAAATATTTTTAAATCCCGAACGTTGAAAACCTACTAATTGCATTCCTGTATTGCAGCCAACTTCCAAAATTTTTGCTTCTTTATCCAAGTCCGTGTAGAATTTTTCATTCAAGGCGATTTTTGTAATTCCCCAATTTTCAAGGTAAAACTGGTCCCATTCTTCTGGTTTTCTTGAATTTCTATCGGTGTAATCTTTACCAAATTCACCACTCCAAAATTGTTCTTGCTTTGTTTGCATTATTCTATTAAATATCTGTTGGTTAGGTTATTATTTTGTGGCCGAAGCAATTGTTTCGAGTTCAGCTTTTTGTCGTAAATGATGTCGGTAGTGCATTTCTTGGAGAAAAAACCACTCTTGTGCATTGAGCCAGCCCATGGCGGGTTGAAGAGCTTTATAAAGGCCATCATTATTGCTCACGGCATCAATCAAATTTTTTGAGTCGGTCAGAACTTTTGCTAAAAGTAAGCGATATTCTTCTTTGTTTTTTGCAACAAGTTCTGGACCACGAATAGCTTCAGGGATTTTAAGTTTTACGGGAGGAAACCCGCCATACTTGAATTGTTGTTGGCCAAAATGATTTTTATCACCACCTTCTTGCCCTTTGCGTTTTTCTAAACAACGCACACAGTTTGCCAAAAAGAAATAACTTGATGAAGATGCGAGATGCTCGTACATCTGTCCTAATGACCACGTTTCTGCATCTTTTTTGAATAAAAACTGTTCATCAGAATAATTGTCGAGGCTACTAATATACTGATTTACAGTTGTTTCAAGATTTTGGTAAACTTCTATTGGGGTCATCGTTAGGGTGTTTATTTGAAAGCTTTGCCAAATTTTAAACAGTTTAATATTTGGCAAAGCTAAGCATTCTATTTATACATTTTTTCGTAGTATTTCAAATAATCGCCACTTGTTACATTTTGCAGCCATTCTTTATTTGTCAAATACCATTCGACGGTTTGTGTGAGTCCTTCTTCAAATTGAAGCGAAGGTTCCCAACCTAGTTCGTTCATTAATTTTGTGGCATCAATGGCGTAACGTAAATCGTGTCCTGCACGGTCGGTTACATAGGTAATCAACTGCACAGAAGTATCTGCAGGGCGACCTAATTTTTCATCCATAATTTTGCACAAAAGATGTACTAAATCAATGTTTTTCCACTCGTTAAAACCACCAATATTGTAGGTTTCACCGTTTACTCCGTTATGATAAATTACGTCAATTGCACGGGCGTGGTCTTTTACAAAAAGCCAATCACGAACATTTTCTCCTTTACCATAAACAGGCAAAGGGCGGTTGTGCATGATATTATTAATCATCAACGGAATCAGTTTTTCTGGAAAATGATTAGGACCATAGTTATTCGAGCAATTTGAAATAACGACAGGTAATTTATAGGTGTTGTTATAAGCTCTTACAAAATGGTCAGATGATGCTTTTGATGCCGAATATGGCGAACGAGGGTCATAACTGGTTGTTTCTAAGAAAAACTCATCAGGATTGTGCAATTCACCATAAACTTCATCAGTTGAAACATGGTAAAAACGGTGTTCTTCCATGTTATTTTTCCAAGCTGTTTTTGCGGCATTGAGCAAATTAACAGTTCCAATAACATTGGTCATTACAAAAGCCATCGGGTCTGTAATTGACCTATCAACATGAGATTCAGCAGCTAAATGTACTACGCCATCAAAGTTATATTTTTCAAAAAGATTATTAATATAATCGGCATCCGTAATATCACCGTGTTCAAATGTATAATTGGGCAAAGATTCGATATCGCTAAGGTTTTCGAGATTACCAGCGTAAGTAAGTTTGTCAAGGTTAACTATTTGATAATCAGGATATTTGGTTACAAAAAGCCTAACAACATGTGAGCCAATAAAGCCCGCACCACCAGTGATAAGTATGGTTTGATTTGATTTCATTTTATTTTTGTATTATTTGAAATTAGGAAATTGATACGGCTAACGATTCAATTGTTTATTAGAAATTTTTTACCAAATTAGTATTGATAGTATTTTTTTTACTTCCAAATTCATACCAATTTTTTTCAAAACTTCATTTATCCTAATTTTTTATTTTCAGAATTAAGGTGTCTTGTGATATATTAGTATTGATACCATTAACTCACCCATTTTTCTTCATTAATTTTTTCTCCCAACGCCAAGCATCTTTTAAACTGTCGGCTAATGTTTTTTCAACTTTCCAACCCATAATTTTTGATGCTTTTTCTACGTCTCCGTATATTTTTTCTACATCACCTGCACGGCGTGGACCAAGTTCATAATTGAGTTTTAGTTTATTTACTTTCTCAAAGGTCTTGATGATTTCCAAAACTGTATTGCCCGTTCCAGTACCAATATTGAAAACGTCATACGTATTATCTTGTTTACTATCAAGTAGTTGTATAGCCGAAACATGGGCTTTTGCTAAATCGACCACATGGATAAAATCACGAATATTAGTGCCATCAGGTGTGTTATAGTCACTGCCAAAAACCATTAATTTTTGTCTAATTCCAGCAGCAGTTTGGGTAATGAAAGGAACTAAATTTCCAGGAACTCCACTAGGTAATTCGCCAATAAGTGCTGAAGGATGAGCTCCAATTGGATTAAAATATCGCAATGCGATAATTTTCAATGGATTGCCAGCCGTGATTGTGTCACGCAAAATATCTTCACAAATAGTTTTTGTATTTCCGTAAGGTGAAGCTGCTGGTTTACGAGGAGTATCTTCGGTTACTGGAATTTGGTCTGGCTGTCCATAAACTGTACATGACGATGAAAAAACCAAGTTTTTGATTCCTAATTTTATCATCACTTTTAAAACACTTAACGTAGAACCAATATTGTTTTCGTAGTATTTCAAAGGGTTTTCAACCGACTCACCAACAGCCTTGTAGGCTGCAAAATGGATGATGCCCTCAATATTTTCTTTTTGACAGATTTGTTCTAAAATTTTAGTATCATTGCAATCTTTGTCGTAGCATTTGATGGGCTTTTTAATTATTTTTCGTAGTCCTTTCAATACAGATTTCTCCGAATTATTGAAATTATCAATGATAATCGGCTCATGCCCAGCATTTACCAATTCAACTACTGTGTGCGAACCAATAAAGCCAGCTCCACCTGTGACTAAAATTTTCATAAAAAAATGTTTGTTTTTTTTACAAAAGTATGAATTTAGCAGTTGAATTGAAAATAGTAAGAATAAATATGTATTATTGAACTATTTAAAGTTATTAAATGGTCTGCTTATCAGTTGTTTAGGCGAATATAGACCATCAAATAGCGTCAAATTTCTCAAAAGACCCAAAGGTTAGCATGAATGAATCTGAAATAAAAGCATTGGTTACACTTCTTGATGATGAAGATAATGAAGTAGTACAACATGTCGAAAGCCGATTGCGTACACTTGGTGAAGCTGTTATTCCGCTTCTTGAAGACCATTGGCAAGGAAATGGCTTGAATCCCGTTTTGCAAAAAAGGATTGAAGATTTAATCCACAATTTGCAATTTAACTTGGTAATTAGCCGTCTAACTGAATGGAAAAATAAAGGATATGAAGATTTATTGGAAGCTATGTGGATTATTGCAACTTATCAATATCCTGACTTAAATATCGAAAAACTACGTCAATCCATTAATGATATTTATTTTGATGCTTGGTTGGAATTTCGAGAAGATATGCACCCACACGACCAAATTAGGGTGTTGAACCAAGTTTTTTACGATAAACATAAATATTTGCCCAATACAAAAAACTTTCATTCAGTAGCTAACTCAATGTTGAATCAGGTTTTTGACTTAAAAAAAGGAAATCCGATTTCATTGTGTGTTGTTTATTTATTGGTCGCAAAGCGTTTAGGATTACCCATTTATGGCGTAAACTTGCCAAGTTTGTTTGTACTTACTTACAAAACACCACAAATGCAGTTTTATATCAATATTTTTAATCGGGGATTAATTTTTTCAAAAATTGACATCGGAAATTACATCAAACAGATGCACTTACAACCGAAAGATTCGTTTTATCAACCTTGTACCAATTTGGATATTGTGCTAAGAGTTTTGAGAAATTTAGTTGTGTCTTTTGAGAAAATTTCTGACCTCGAAAGAGCTAAAGAAATTGATGCTATTTTGCGAGTAATTTCATAATTGACTTATTTTCCTGCTACGACAAGAATAAAATCGTCGATTTTTTCGATAAAAATAAGGTAGTTTTCGTCGATTTCGTTGATTTTAAGCCTACCGACAATTTCTTTTGCATTTTTTTGAAAGGCATAAATATATAGATTTTTATTAAAAATTACTTTTCGTTTGCCATAAAGTTTGTATAGTGATTCTTTAGCCGACCAATAAATACACAGTTTTTCTAGGTCATCATTGGCTTCTATTATTTCTTTTTCGGATAAAAATTTACGGGAAATTCTACGAATCTTCTCCGAAGGTTTTTCCATATCCATTCCTAGTGGTTCATTTGGGTGCATCACGGCTGCAACGTAATTCGAAGTATGAGTTATCGACATTTGCCAATTACAACCTACAAGATATGGTTTCCCGAATTCGTCTTTTTTTATGCCTAAATATTTTATGTTGAGTGAATTGGCCAAATGTTTTATAACGAGCCTGCTACAAAAAAACTCAATCTGTTTTTGAGGATGATGAATATTGGCTAGTTCTGCATCAGTTAAAATTTCGGAAGGCAACATCGCTTGTAATTCATCGTGCGATTCGGCAATTTTCCAAACAGCTAAGTAACAACCATTTTTGTATTTTTTTTCTAAAATAACAGGCATAAATGCAGTGCGTTTTATTAGGCAAAGATAACTATTCTCATGTGATTTTTGTCATTTCAAGAAAGAAGGAATAAAAGGGTGTTTATCATAATAATATATTTTTTGGTTTTATATTTGGAGAAAAACCAAAACTATGAAAAATTTAAAAGTAATATTCCTTGAAATTGTTTTTACATTGCTGATAATCAGTAATTTATCTGCTCAAAATAATCAAACAAAATTTAAAATTATTGCTTTTTATACTGCCAAAAATGACCAAGCCCATATCAGTTTTGTTCATGAAGCAAACCGTTGGTTTCCAGAAATGGCTTTGAAATACAATTTTTCGTATGATTCAACTAATAATTGGGAAAATCTGAATGCAGAATTTTTAGCAAACTATCAAGTTGTACTTTTTTTAGATACACGCCCCGAAAAAAAATCTCATCGAGAAGCTTTTCAACAATATATGAATAATGGCGGAGCATGGATTGGTTTTCATTTTGCAGGTTTTGCACTCAATAATTCAAAATTTAATCAAGATTGGGATTGGTATCATAATCAATTTTTGGGTTCTGGGCAGTATAAAAGCAATACGTGGCGACCAACTTCGGCAATTTTAAGGGTTGAAGACGGAAAGCATCCAGCCACCAAAAATCTTCCAGAAACTTTTAAATCTTCGCCAAATGAATGGTATAGATGGGAAAATGATTTACGCCAAAATAAATACATAAAAGTACTTCTTTCTATTGACTCAATGAGTTTTCCACTAGGAACGGGTCCAAAAGCCCATGAAATTTGGCACAGCGGCGATTATCCTGTGGTTTGGACAAATAAAAAATACCGAATGCTATACGTCAATATGGGGCATAACGATATTGATTATGAACATAAAACTAATAAGGAATTATCGTTTCAATTTGCCAATGAAACGCAGAATCAATTGATTATCAATAGTTTACTTTGGTTGGGGAAAGGTAAGAAAATGAAAAAAACAAATAGTTTTTGAATTTTATATATTTGTAAAACTAATACTTACTCAAAAACTGATGGAACTCGATAATTTAGTAGAATTCAAATCATCGCATGAAGTAAAACAAAAACTTTCTGCGTATGGCATTGCTAAGAATTTTTCAGAAGGAGACGTTATTTTAAATGAAAATGCTTACATCCGAGCGATTCCGATTGTGACAAAAGGGTGTATCGGCGTGATGCGAACGGACGACGATGGGAGAGAAATATTATTGTATTATATCAATCCTGGCGAGAGTTGCATTATGTCTTTTTTGGGTGGAATTCATAATGATACAAGCAAAATAAAAGCAATTGCAGAAGAAGAAACTGAAATACTTTTTATTCCGATTGATAAAGTAAATCTGCTTATTAAAGAAAATCCAGAATGGCTCGATTATATTTTTCGTCTTTATCACAAGCGTTTTGAAGAATTATTGGAAGTGGTTAACGACGTTGCTTTCAAGAAAATGGATGAAAGATTGCTCAATTTTATCAAAAAAAGATGTGAATTAACCAAAACAAAAACACTCCAAATAACGCACGAACACCTCGCCAACGAACTCGGAACTGCCAGAGTTGTTGTATCACGCCTCCTCAAACAAATGGAAGATAAAGGCCTGCTGAAACTCGGTCGAAATAAAATTTCGCTTGTGTAACATTTGTTGCTGTATAACAAATTTTAATGATTGACATTTGTACCATCAATTTGTTTTTCTCTAAAACTAAACCTCAAAAAAATGAAAGCAAACATGGGAACTGTTGACAAAATCATTAGAATTCTTGTCGCAATCGTAATCACTGGATTATATTTTACCAACCAAATCACAGGTACTGCCGCAATTGTATTGTTAATAATTGCTGGTGCGTTTATCCTAACGAGTTTTATGAGTTTCTGTCCGTTGTATTTGCCCTTTGGTATTTCAACCAGAAAAAAAGAAAAATAAGCAATTATATTTTTTATGGCTTAACCCCAGCGTTTACATGATGGGGAAGTGAACCTTTGACTTGTCTGTAAATGAATATTATCAATAGAAATAAATTAACTATCGTCGGTGTTGTCATTGGAGCAATTGGCGGTTATCTATATTATTATTATGTGGGTTGTGCGAGTGGCACTTGTCCGATTACGTCCAAGCCGTTGAATAGTACTTTGTACGGTGCTGTGATGGGAAGTTTATTTATCAATATTTTTAAAAAAGAATGATGAAAACGGAAGAAATAATCATTGCTAACTTAAAATGCAATGGCTGTGCGAGTACAATTAAAAAAGAACTGATGTTGCTTGAAGGGATTTCAAACGTAGCGGTTGATGTAGAAAAAAATGCAGTAAATGTTACCTATGAAAATATCGACCGATCAAATATTACTCAGAAACTTTATTCGTTGGGTTACCCAGAAGCAACTGAAAAAAATGGTTTGCTTTTACAATTGAAAAGTTACGGAAGCTGTATGATTGGAAAAGTAAATAATTTTTGACTATGTAAGTATTTGATAATCAACTTAACAAATAGAATTTAACATTACTTTAAATAGATTAAAAATGAATATCGAAGAAATAATTCAAGAAAAACAGGGAACAATCGTTGATGTGCGAACACCCGAAGAATTTCGTGGCGGACATGTGGCTGGAGCAATTAATATCCCATTAAATGAGATTCCTCAACGAGTTGAAGAAATGAAGGAACTAAAAACTCCATTGGTGTTATGTTGTGCATCGGGTAATCGAAGTGGACAAGCCTACCGTTATTTATCACAAATGGGTGTCGACTGTCACAATGGCGGTTCGTGGTTAGACGTAAATTATTATCAATCATTAGCAGTATAAATATGTTAGATACAATTAAAAACCTATTCGGATTTGGCCCAAAAGTAGATTACGCCGAATTAGTAAAACAAGGAGCAATCATTTTGGATGTTCGTAGTAAAGGCGAATATGCTGGAGGGCATATCAAAGGTTCTATCAATATTTCGGTTGATACTTTAGCCAATAATTTGAGCAAATTGAAAGATAAAAATCAACCAATCATTACTTGTTGTGCATCAGGTATGCGTAGTGCTTCGGCCAAAAGTATATTAAGCTCAAAAGGCTATACACAAGTTTATAATGGCGGTAGTTGGGGCGGCCTTCAATACAAATTATGATAGCGAAAGAAATATTATTGACAAACTGGCACGTGATGCGTTGGCTAAGATTAGGAATGGGACTTTATGCGACCACCGTTGCATTCCAGATGCACGACCCGCTTTCGGGTATTATTGCGGCCATATTTTTGTTTCAAGCAATAACAAATACAGGTTGTTGCGGAGCAAATGGCTGTGCTGTACCGACTTCAACGAAAAAAAATTTGGACAAAATAGAAGAAGTTGAATTTGAAGAGTTAAAAGCAAAATAAAATGGAACCACATTTTTTTAATGTAAACCTTCATTGGCTTACTGACCGAAAAGGAGAAATTTCATCTCCCGAATTACAAGATAATATTGAAATCGCTACACCACCACCATTTCCGAAAGGGGTGGCAAATATTTGGTCGCCAGAGCATTTATTGACAGCGGCCGTGAATAGCTGCTTTATGACTACTTTTTTGGCAGTTGCCGAAAATTCAAAGCTAGAATTTGTGAGTTTTGATTGCAGTACAAAAGGAAAATTAGAGCAAATCGAAGGAAAATATTTGATGACCGAAGTTCTTCTTGAACCAATTTTAGTGATTGCAAAAGAAGCGGATAAAGACAGAGCGGAGCGGATTCTCCAAAAATCAGAAGTGGCTTGTTTGATTTCAAATTCTATCAAGTCGAAAGTTTCAATGATAACAAATGTTCAATTTTAAAAATGGCAACTTTCTCAGAAATAATCAATAATAATAAACCTACTTTGGTTGATTTTTTTGCCGAATGGTGCGGACCCTGCAAAATGATGAAGCCGATTTTGGAAGATTTGAAATCCAAAATCGGTGACAACGCTACAATACTGAAAATTGATGTTGATAAAAATGAACAAGTGGCCGCTAAGTATCGAATTCAAGGCGTTCCAACACTTATTCTTTTCAAAAATGGAGAAATTATGTGGCGACAATCAGGCGTGGTGAATGTTCAAAACTTAGAACAAATTATTCAAAAACACTTAAACTGAATGAAAAAATATATCGTTATTGGTTTAGCAACTGTTACTTTTTTGCTGAATAGTTGTACAAATGGTCAGTCGCAAAATGGCCAAACAAATTTAGCCGCCAACGAATTTTCGGCGAAAATAAAAGCCAATGCAAACTCCGTGATTGTTGATGTTCGAACACCAGATGAATTTTCTAAAGGTCATCTACAAAACGCCCAAAATATTGATTGGCGTGGCAATGATTTTGATAAACAAATAAATTCTTTGGATAAATCAAAGCCAGTTTTTGTGTATTGTTTAAGTGGAGGAAGAAGTTCATCGGCTGCTAGTTTTATGCGTTCAAATGGTTTCAAAGAAGTATATGAATTGGACGGAGGAATAATGAAATGGCGAGGAGCAAATTTGCCTGAAACAACCGCTACAACAAGCAGAAATTTGGAAATGACCAAACAACAATTTGAAGTATTACTCAATTCTGACAAGTTAGTTTTGATTGATTTCTATGCTGATTGGTGTGCCCCATGTCAGAAAATGAAGCCTTATTTGGATGAAATTACCCAAGAAATGTCCAATAAAGTTACTGTAGTTCGAGTAAACGCTGATGATAATCAGGCGTTGTGTAAGGAGTTAAAAATTGACGCATTGCCAGTTTTACAAATGTATAAAAATAAAACGCTTACTTGGACAAATGTAGGTTACATTGATAAAGTAGGAGTGGTGGCAGCAATCAATCAATAAAATAGTTGATGAATAGGTGAGGAGACAGCGTTTTTATCGTTGTCTCCTCTTTTTTGTTGTTAACCAAGCAATCGTGGAATAATTAATTGAGATTTTATGGTCGTAAAATAAATTTGATTGTTGCAACTTTATTGATTTAGCTAACGTACCTGATTAAAGTCACATCTTATAATTAAATCATAAATATTTGCATTTTATTGAGTTTTTATTGTAAATAATGTTTTTTTTAAATTATTATTTCATAAAATCAAACAATTTGCATGAGTTATTGATTAATTTTAAGGTGAACAAATTAATAATTTTATAACAAACTAAAACTACGAATGAACAAACTTTTACGAGTTTCATTAGCTTGTCTATTCCTCTTTGTTTCTTTTTGGGGAAATGCACAAAACGTTGTTGTAACGGGGAAAGTTACATCGAGCGAAGATGGTAGTCCACTACCTGGAGTATCAATCACGATTAAGGGTACAACAAAAGGAACGAGTACAGACGATAAAGGAATGTACAAGATTTCTACGTCGGCAAATGCTACACTTCTAGTTAGTTTTATCGGTTTTTCTGATGTAGAGCAAACCGTTGGCAATAGAAGTATTATTGATTTTACACTTACTTCAGATATTAAATCGCTTAATGAAGTGGTTGTAACTGGATATGGTTCTCAAATCAAACGTGATTTGACTGGTAATATCGTTAAAATTAAAGCAAGCGATATTCAAGATATGCCTGTAACGACTTTTGAACAAAGCATCCAAGGAAAAGCTGCTGGTGTTCAAATTAACCAAGGTACAGGTAAATTAGCTCAAGGGATTCAGGTTCGTGTACGTGGACAATCATCTGTTTCGGCCTCTAATGAACCATTATATGTATTGGACGGAATTCCGTTGACTCAAGGTAATCTTGGAATCGGTGGTGGAAGTACAAACCCATTAGTTGATATCAATCCACAAGATATTGAATCAATTGAGATTTTGAAAGATGCTTCTGCGGGAGCTATCTATGGAGCGAGAGCTGCCAATGGTGTTGTTTTGATTACTACCAAAAAAGGAAAATCAGGCAAATCTAAAATTACGTTCGGAATGCAGTATGGAAGTAGCAAACCAACCAAAGTTTTGAAATTCCTGAATACTAAACAATACATTGATTTTTATCGTGTTGCGGCTGCAAACTCAGATGCAATCGATGGCTATGATACTAAAGACCCAGATTCATATACATCATACATGGAAAGTTTCTTTGACACGCAAAGTTTAGGGACATTAGGCACTTCAAACCAAGCGGATACTGATTGGGGTAGTTTAGCTTTCCAAAACGCACCTTCAAAACAATATGATTTGAATTTGAGCGGTGGTTCGGATAAAACAACATTTTTTATCTCAGGACAATTGCTTGACCAAACAGGTATTATTTTAGGTAATGGATTCAATCGTTATACTGGACGTATGAATCTAACGCATAAAGTTACCGAACGTTTGAGTGTTGGTATGAATATGAGTGTTGCTCGTTCATTAAATGAGCGTGTATCTGGTGACCGTCAGTTTGACAATCCATTGCAATTAGTGGCTTTACCACCAATGACACCTTCAACTGACCCAACAACTGGCCTTCCAGTAGGTACACCTCCAGGAGATATTTCGATTCCTGTTTATTATAATGGTATGATTAATATCGGTAATGCTTACTATAATACTACGGTTCACCGTAATATCAGTAATGTATTTGCAGAATATACTTTCTTGAAAGGATTACGTTTCCGTACTGAATTTGCTTTAGATTTATTGAATCAACAAGAAGAACAATATTATAACAGCAAAACTCAACGTAACTTCGGTGCTCCACAAGGATATGGCTATAATCGTTTTGTGAGAGTAGAAAACTATAATACAAACAATTATTTTGTTTATGATAATACATTTGGTAAGCATACAATTAATGCTACGGCTGGTTTATCGTACCAAAATTCTCAAACAAAAACGAATGCTGCTGAAGGTAAAGATTTTCCATCGGATGCGTATCGTATGATTGCAAGTGCTGCTCGTAAAACTGATGCAAGCTCGTCACAATCTGACTATCGTTTTGCTTCATATTTCTCACGTGTTAACTATAAATTTAACGATAAATATTTGTTAGGTTTAAGTGCTCGTATTGATGGTTCATCGCGTTTCGGTGCCGATAATCGTTATGGATTTTTTCCAGCGGTTTCGGCCGGTTGGGTGCTTTCTGAAGAAAGTTTCTTGAAAGATGTTAAACTAATTAGCTTCTTGAAAATACGTGGAAGTTGGGGTAAAACAGGAAATGCTGAGATTGGTAACTTCCCGCAATTAGGTTTATTTACTGGAGATGCTGGTTATGGTGCTTTGCCAGGACAACGCCCTACACAGTTAGCTAATCCATCGTTAGGTTGGGAAACTACGCAACAAATTGACCTTGGTTTAGACTTTGGTATTTTGAATAACCGTATCAATGGAGAAATTGATTATTACGAAAAAAATACAACAGGTTTATTGTTAAATGTAAACGTTCCAGGAACTACTGGTTTTGCTACACAAGTTAAAAACGTTGGTGCATTGACTAACAAAGGTTTTGAATTTGTATTAAATACAGAGAACCTAGTAGGAGATTTCAAATGGAAAACAAGTTTGAATGCTTCAACAAACAAAAATAAAATCACTGATTTGCAAGGTCAAGTGATTGAAGGCGGTTTATCTAATATGAGCCGTGCCGTTGAAGGACAACCTCTTGGTACATTCTTTACAGTTGAATACGCTGGTGTTGACCCTGCAAATGGCGATGCTCTTTGGTACAAAAACACCAAAAACAGCGATGGAACAATCGACCACTCTACTACAAATACTTATAGCAAAGCTCAACGTACTGTTATTGGTAGTCCACTTCCAAAATGGGTTGCTGGGGTAACAAATACATTCAGCTATAAAGGAATTGAACTAAGTGTATTCTTTAACGGAGTATTTGGAAATAAACTTAACTTCTACGGTGTAGGTCGTTTCTCTTCTGCAAATGGTCGTTTTGAAGATAACCAAACGGTAAATCAATTAGCAGCTTGGACTCCTCAAAATACTGATACGAAAGTTCCACAAGCTCGTTTGTTCTTCAATAATGGAGCTCAAGCATCAAGCCGTTTCATTGAAGATGGGTCTTATGTTCGTTTACGTAATGTAACACTTGCTTACAATTTGCCAAAATCGCTAGTTAATAAAGTGAAATTAAGCAATGTTAGATTGTTCTTTACTGGACAAAACTTATTGACATTTACGAAGTATTCTGGTTGGGATCCTGAAGTAAATGCAGATGATGTAGTAACTAATATTGCTTTGGGGTATGATTTTTATACCACTCCACAAGCAAAAACATTCATGGGTGGACTAAACATTAGTTTCTAATATTTAGCAGGTTATGTCTCATTAAATTTGAAAAAGCATAACAAGACTCTTTATTAATTTACTTAAAGCAATTTGATAAAATGAATAAAAATATAAAAAATTGGCTATTTGTTGGAGCATCTGTTGCATTGATGACAGCGTGTGATAGCCGCTTAGATGTAAAACCAACACAATCAATTGAAGAATCAACGGCACTTGCTACTTCGCAAGATGTAGAGGTAACACTCGTTGGGGCTTATGACGGACTTGCTAGTAACAACCTTTATGGTGGTGCAATCCAATATTCTGGAGATTTATTAGGGGATGAAGCCGAAGTTCGTTTTGGCGGTACATTCTCTACTTTGGACGAATTATGGCGTAAAACTATGACAACCACGAATACTCAAACACAAGCATCGTGGTTACAGGCTTACAACGCTATTAATCGTGCAAATAATGTTTTGGCTTCGCTTGATAAAGTAGAAGCGAGCAAGAAAAGCAGTATCGAAGGAGAGGCTCGTTTTATTAGAGGCTTAATCTATTTTGATTTAGTAAGACTTTGGGCTAAAGCGTGGGGCGATGGTGATAATAACACAAATTTGGGTGTGCCTTTGGTTACAACTCCTACTCGTGTAGTTGGCCCTGAAGATAACCGTTCAAGAGCAACTGTTGCTGCGGTTTATACACAAATCTTAGAAGACTTAACAAAAGCAGAAAATTTGTTAGGAAATATTACAAATGCAGGTTTTGCTTCAAAAAATGCTGCTCAAGCAATTTTAGCAAGGGTATATTTGCAACAAGGTAATTATGCTGCTGCCCGTGATGCTGCTAATAAAGTAATTGCTAGCGATCAATTTGCCTTGACAGAATCTTTTGGTGAGGCTTTTGATGATGCAACAAATGATAGCGAAATTATTTTCAAAATTATTGTTACCGACCAAGATGGTTCAAATGATTTGAATACATTTTATGCTCCATCAACTTTTCAAGGGCGTGGAGATATTCGTATCCAAGCGAAACATCTTGCACTATACTCAGCAGGCGATACACGTGGTTCTTTCTTCGTAAAGGCTTCAAATAATAATTACACGGCAAAATTCTTAGACCAATACGGAGATGTGCCAGTAATTCGATTGGCTGAAGTATATTTGATTCGTGCAGAAGCTAACCAACGTTTGGGTACAAGTGTTGGTGCAAAGCCATTGGACGATGTTAATCTTATTCGTGGAAGAGCAGGTGCAAGTGCATTAGCATCGGCTGATTTGAATGCAATTTTAGCAGAACGCAAATTAGAATTAGCATTTGAAGGCCAACAAGTGCATGATGCCAAACGTCTTAAGAAAAATGTAGGTACATTAACATTTAGCGATAATAAATTGGTTATTCCGATTCCACAACGTGAAATTGATACCAATAAATCTTTAGTTCAAAATCCAGGATATTAATAATTGGATTGATAAAAAAAGCGGCAAGTCATAATGACTTGTCGCTTTTTTGGTTTTGAGAATAAAAGCTATTTTTTGAATTTTAAAACTCTTCCATCTTTAATAACTCCTTTCCAGTTCATGCCGAAGCCAAAATCGTAACTGTTTCCTGCCAAATCTTTGTAAACATTCATATCGAAAGGCACGTCTTCTGCTTGTTTTTCTACAGTTTTCATATCAATTGGCATTTGCATTGGCAAAAGTGCGGATGGTTCTGATTTTCCTGAAATAATTTCAAAAAGAACTTGGTCTTGTACGCCAAAATTAACCAGAATAGCAGAAGCATCTTTTTCAATTTCACCAAAAACCATTGGATTTGAAGTGGTTATTGATACAATTACGGGCTTGCCTTTCATCTTTGCTTTCGTTTCAACAACCAATTGAGCATCAGTAATATTAGCTGTTTTGGTTGATTTGTTTTTATAACCACGGTCAGTAAAGTTTTCTAGTGGGTCGCCACCAGCTATACTTTTTTCACGAGCTTCGGTTGCTGTATAATCATTGTATTGTAAACTGATTGGGAAATAACCATTGCCACCTTTTTTCAAATCTTCTTTATCATAACCAATTGTAGCAGTCGGATTTAGAATAAAAACAATAGAAAAATCAGCTTCATCAGGATTTTCGGTAACATTGAAATATTTTTTTACTAAGTCTAAATTAACTGGCAAATCAGTTGAAGCAGGCGTTTCCATACCTAAGAAATTACGACTTGCTGGACTGAAACGTTTAGGAATATAAACCGTCTTTTTTGTATTAATCGGTAAAGTATTGCTTTGATTTTTAAGCATTACTACCGATTTTAATTGTGTTTCGTAACCAATTTTCATGAATTCAGGCTTACCAACTATTGTTTTTGTTTCCTCTGGATTCAAATAAGGGTTTTCAAAAACACCTACTCGGAAGATATTTTTCAATAATCGTACTGCTGATAGTTCCATTCTGGCTCTCATTTTTGCTTCTCCAAATTGCTCAACACCTTTTTTATAGGCTGCAATGATTGGTTTAGCATCATTATTTCCTCCGAATTGGTCAACGCCAGCCATTAGAATTTTATAATGACGGTCTATTTCAGATAAATTTTCGGTTCCCCAAGGGCGTCCATCCAAAAATTGGTCAAGTACTTTGTGTTCTGATGTAATACCCCAATCGGTACAAACTACGCCATCATATTTGTATTTTGTCCGTAACAAGTCATTGATAATGTATTTATTGTAGCTGTTACCTACATTTTCGCCATTTTTTATATCCTGATTCCAAGAAATGGTATAATAAGGCATAACGGCAGATGCCATTTGTGTTTTGCCTTTTAATTTGAATGCACCTTGAATAAAAGGAATCATGTGAGCATTGAAATTTTTACCAGGATAAACCGCAAATTTACCTGAGCCAAAGTGTGCATCTCGTCCACCTTCACCAGAACCACCACCTGGCCAATGTTTTACCATTGCATTGACACTTCCAAAGCCCCAACCATTGGCAATTTCTTTTTTTCCGAGTGAAGTTTGAAAACCATCGCAATAAGCTTGACCCATAGCTGCCGAAAGTAAAGGACTTTCTCCAAAAGTACCGTTAAATCTCGCCCAACGTGGTTCGGTTGCAATATCAACTTGTGGCGAAAGGGCTGTTGTAATACCCAAAGCTCGGTATTCGGCAGCGGCAACTTGTCCAAATTTTTGAATCAAAGAAGGGTCGAAAGTGGCAGCCATTCCTAGCGAACTAGGCCACATTGAAATCTCTCCACCTGCAGCGGCATCATATTCGGCTTTTGATTTTGTTGCATGGCGTGGGTCTGTGCTATTATTGGCAGGAATCCCGAAACCGACGCTTTCACAAAAAGCTTGTAATTTATTGTTCCATTGAGCTGCAATTTCGGGTGTTTGAACTGTCGTAATCAATACATGGCGAAGATTATCTTCTTTAAGAAATTTTTTCTGCTGGTCGGTCAAATCACTTGGGTCAGTTTCTCCTGGCTTAAATGGTTTTCCATTGTATGTACCAGCAAAATAACCACCTGCTCTTGCTGGAATGGATTGGTGAGCAGAATAAAGCATCAAACCTGCAATTTCTTCAACACTAAGTTTAGTAGCCAAATCTTTGGCTCGTAAGTCGGCTGGTAACCGCCAATCCTCAAACTTATCAAGTTTACCGTTTTTATTCAAATCTTTGAAGGCAAATCCATTGATTGTTAGCAATTTAATGCCAGATATTGGTGAATAACCGAGGGTTTGACCTCCTTGATTTTCGACGAGATTAAAAGTTCCTTTAGGCGTTTCACTCCATTTTTTTTGGGCAAAAGCAAGCGTTCCTAAAAAATATAGAAAGCTAAATGCTATAAATGTTTTTTTCATTGTTTTAATTTATTTGTTCAAAACCTATTTTATATGAAATTATACTTTTTTGGGTGATTGAGTATGTAGTTTCGAGATAAAAAAAAGCCCAAAAACAGCCAAAGAAGCTGCAACCCAAAGAAAAGCCGAAGGGTCGATTTTATCAGAAAGAATACCAGCAATAGCTGGAATAAGTACACCTCCAACAATTTCGGCAATAGCAGTGATAAGACCGATTGCTTTGGCTTTTAAATGGTCAGGAACAGATTCAGAAGGCACAACAGCGGCTACAATAGGCAACAATCCCATCATGAAATAAGTAAGAAACATCGCTGGAAGATGAACTACCGTTCCTGCTAAATAATAAACTGCGAAAGGATAAAATATACCTATTATCATAAAAATATTTAATACTTTTTTACGTCCGATTTTATCTGAAAGTGCTGGAACAAAAATTGAAGACAAAAGCCCCGAAACACCCAAAAGTCCCATCGTTTTTCCCATTTCATCGGCTGACATACCTTGAGTATTAACAAAATAATTTGAAATAAAAGGCAAAGTGGCAAACCACCAACCAAAAACACAACAAGCTGCTCCAATGCCCCATTTAATATTATTGTATTGTAAAAGTTCTGTAAAATTAGTGGTTGATTGTTCTTTAGAAACTGTACTTTCTGCTGTTGATTTTTTTATAAATTTCCATGCTAATAAACCAAGCACTAAACCTGGAATACCAGCCACGAAAAAGGCATTTCTCCAACCGATATTTTCAGCAATTTGTACCAAAACTACAGGAGCTAATATTGACCCAAACAAAGCTGAACCAAAAGCTTGCAAGATACCTGCATTCAAACCCAATCGATTGGGAGAAGATTCTCTTTCAACGAAATTTTGAGCCAATGGAATGATAGGCCCTTCTGAGAAACCCATTACGAGTCTTGCAAAGAGCAAAGTAGCAAATGAAACAGCCCAACCAGATCCAACTGAGCAGAGTGAAAATGTAAAAACAGCGGCAATGAAAACCAATTTTTTTCTATTATTAGTTTCAGCCCAAGCAGTTGAAAAATAGCTCGAAAATGCCCAAGCTAATGATAATGCACCTGCCAAAAGCCCGATTTGGGTATTATTTAAGTTTAAATCTTTGGCTACGTAAGGCATCAAAAAATTGAGTGCTAAACGGTCGAAAAATAAACAGCCGAATGTGAGTGCCATAAGTAGCACGATGCCATTTTCGTAGGTGAAAAATCCTTTTTTCATGTTTGATTAGGTTTAGGGTTATGGTTGATTATAAAGGAGGTTTAGTTAGCTGTTTTATATTGTAATACACCGTCAATTCTCTTCACACTCAAATCCATGAAAGGATTATATTTTGTGTTTTTTACAACTTTATATAGGTCAAATAGTTGAGGTAAAAACAAGCCCCAATTGCTTATTTCTGTACCTGCATGTTTTGCCCAAATCATTCCTTGTTCGTGATTTTCAGATTTTTTCCAACCAAAAGCGTTAGATTTTCCAATCACACCTACTGAATTAGAATTTTGTACATCACTTTGCCACTGATGTATTCGATAGCCAAGGGGCTCTTTCACATGCAAGCTTCCTTCGCCAAAACCCAAGCCCGCCACAATGATACAATGGTCATATTCGATATATTGCTTTATGGCATCGGGAACTGAATTAAAATCTTCAAAGCGAATATACAAATTTTGTCGTTTTCCGTCCGACCATGTTTGTGGAGCAATATGAACTGCTCCAATTAAATTTCCGTGTTTGGGTGGAATTACCCATTGCAGCGGTTCATGTTCTTCTGGATGCCAAAGTAAAAATCCTTTTTCCATATTTGACCAAAACCAATCTATCATTTCTGGGGAAACGTTTTTATGTTGCCAGTCGAGGTGCGTACCATTTTGGTCTTGACTTATGCTATATTGCATTATTATCTTATTCTTGAGTTAGAATTACAGGCCTTTATTTGCTTGGATTATCTGCTGATATTCATAATAACTTAGCTTTGGCGTGCGTTCTTGTGTTGCAAAATCGACATAAATTAATCCTAAACGTTTAGTATAACCAGCTACCCATTCAAAATTATCCCAACCACTCCAAACTACATATCCATTCAAATTTGCTCCTTCTTTTTTTGCTTTTAATGCCCATTCCACATGGCGTTTGATGTAGTCTGCACGCATCGGGTCATTGATTTTATTATCGACTTTTACATCCTCAGAAACATAACCAGTGCCATTTTCGGTGATAAAAACCTTCGGATTTCCATATTGGTTTTTTAAACGCATCAATATTTTGTACAAATATTCAGGTCTTACTGGCCCTATATTCGATTTCACAGCATCAGGATTATTGTCCAACCATTTTAATGACATCGGTGTATCTTCGCCTTTTACGATGGAAGGAGCATAAAAGTTTACGCCTAAAAAATCAGGTTTATTAGCTGCAATAAATGCCATATCTTGTGCAGTTGCTTTGAAACTTGGATTATATTTTTTGAGCGAATCTAATGCTATTTTTGGATATTTTCCTTTGTAAAGTGGGTCTAAAAAAAGGTCATTTATCAAAATATCTTGAAACTTTGCCGCTTTTACATCGGCTGATTTTTTTTCATCCCAAGGAGCAGCTGGATTTAGATTTAGGACTATTCCAATTTCACCATTAAGTTTCAAATCGTGGTAAAACTTTATAACAGTTGCATTTGTCATCATTTGTCGATGTGCTTTTTGCATCTGACTCATATAATATTCTTTTGCAGGTAATTTGTTTTCCTGAGCATTTAGCATATTTTCTACAAGAAAAAACTCAATATAAGGTTCATTAAAAGTGATAAACTTCTTCACTTTATGTCCATATCGCTTGATAACAGTTGTGGCATAATGAATGTACCAGTTTGCCATTTCAGGATTACCCCAACCACTTTTTTGTAATAATACAGCAGGATAATCGAAATGGTAAATTGTAACCAATGGTTCGATACCCGCAGCCAATAAATCGTCTATCAGTACATCATAATGTTTGAGAGCTACTTCATTAACAGCACCAGTTCCATCAGGAATAATGCGACTCCAATCTAATGAAAAGCGGTAAGCATTTATACCTAATTCTTTCATTAACTGAATATCCTTGAGGTATTGCGTACGGTCGTACATATTAATAGAAACATTGCCAGTTTGTTTTTCGCCAATCGTAAATTGAGTTATTCCTACTTTATTAGTCAGAAAATCCCATTTGGATTCTCCTTTGCCATCAGTCTGATATGCACCCTCAACTTGATAAGCAGCCGTTGCAACACCCCACAAAAATGGTTGTTTCTTTTGTTGTGCCATTAGTGTTTGTAAGAAACACAGCGAAACGAAGGTTAAAATGAAGTTTTTCATTGTTTTTCTAGAAAATATTTACTATTGAATATTGATAGTCATTTAACAGTAAATAGAGGCAACTTTCAAAGCTGTCTCCGTTTACTGTTATAATGAACTAGAAAATATAATTTAAAGTCAAAAACACTCTTTTGTTAAAGTGTATTCTGATGAATCTTGGAAAGCAAATTTCAGATTAATTTCATTAACTTATGAATCAAAAAAAAGCCAATTTGATTCAAAATCAATCATTGTGAATTTGCTATTTTATTTAGTACAAATTATTCTAAAAGTTTTAATTGATTTAAGTAGAAAATAAAAGGCAAGCCATCAAATATTTGATAGCCAGCCTTTTTTGAATATGGTTGTTATTTTACTTCAAAGCTATATTCACCCGAAGCCAAAGTCATTTTTACTTGACCATCTTCAAGCAAAATATTACTTATACCATTAGTAGGCGTAAGTGTTTTGCCATTTTCTTTGACTTGAACAATGGTTTTTGCTGGCAAATATAATGTAGCCATAGTATTGGCAGGAATTGTAGTTTTATAAATCAACTTTGCACCTTCATAACGCCATTCACTTGCTATTTTTCCATAAACCGACTCGTAGAATCCTTTTGCCCAAGTCATCACTTTGTCGGGGTCAGGAGTAGGTTTTAAGATAAAATGTTTGAAAGCGGCTTTTTCGGGACTTCTTTGAATGCCCAAAGAATAATTATACATCCATGATGAAACTGCCCCAAAAGAATAATGATTGAACGAATTCATACTATTATTTCCACCAAAGCCATTTTCAACAGTATAAGAGTTGAGGCGTTCCCAAATTGAAGTTGCTCCATTAACTACCGAATATAACCACGAAGGGTAACTTTTTTGTTGTAAAAGTCGGTAAGCATTCGCATGATTGCCATTTTGAGAAAGTGCGTCCGAAATAGAAGCTGTACCAATAAAACCAGTCATTAATGAATATTCTGGTCGTTCAACACCTTCATCGTCTTTGTTTTTTCGTAAAATAGTTTCATTCAAATTTTTAATCGCAAAAGGCTTATTTTCTTCATTAAATAAACCCAAAGCCAATGGAATAGCGTAAGAAGCCTGTGTGTCAATCAATTGGCCTTTATCCGTTTTAACTGCTACTTGACGTTCACTTGGAGGACCCATTCGAGCTGCAACAATGCCTGATTTGATGGTTTTGTGCGTTGTTTTATCAACGTAAACTTCGTTAAAAGTTTTCTTAATTTCAGCGTATTTTGCTTTGAAAGCGGCTGCATCTTCGGTTTTATTTAGAAGCGAGGCAACTTTGTTCATAATTTCCAAATCATAAGCAAAATAGGACATCCAAAATAAAGTATTATCATTTTTATTGCCTTCTGGACTCAACCAATCGCCCAAAGGTCCTTCGTTCAAAATACCATTTGTTTTATCAATTTTAGTTTCTAAAAATGCAATGTATCGTTTCATAGCATCATAATGTTCTTTCAATAACTGCAAATCTCCGTATTGTTGATAGGTTTCCCACGCCACCACAATACCCGCACTTCCCCAAAGTGTACCACCGAAACCACCACCCATCGGAGCCACATCGGTAAATCTACCACTTTCGGCTTGAACATCTCTCATGCCCAAAAGGTGTCTTCTAAGAAACAAATCAGCATTGGTAAGATAAGTTGCTGATTTTGAAAAAACCGAAATATCACCACTCCAACCCATGCGTTCGTTACGAGCAGGAGTATCGGTTGGAATAGAAAGAAAATTACTTCGCAACGACCAAGTGATATTGCTCCAAAGTTTATTAACCAAATCATTTGATGTTTCGTAGGCCGAACTTAATTCTGTTACCGAACTGATAACTAATCCTTTCACATCAGATGTCGGAATAGCCTCGTCGATTCCTGTAATTTCCAAATAGCGATAGCCATGAAAAGTAAATCGTGGTTGAATCGTTTCGTCGCCACCTTTCAAAATATAAATATCTTGTGTGAGAGCCGCTCTGATATTTTCAATCATAATCATGCCTACATTGGCACTATATTCTTTCAAATCAGGATATTTTACTTCGGCATAACGCATCGTAATTACTTGACCTTTTTTGCCATTTTTAATGAATATTTGAGGCACACCAACCATATTTTGAGCCATATCATACACAAAAACTTTTGGACGTACTTCTTCAACTTTTTGGGCAATCATTGTTTTTACGATGGTGGCATTGTTGCCCATTTGACCAATGATTTTGAAGTCTTTGTAATCTAAAGTCGATTTTCTGCCCATAAAATCTGTGAAAGTTCCTTGATACGATGTGCCTTCCAATGGTACTTCAACAGCGGCTTTCCAGGTGTTTTGATTATATTCGGCAGTTGCCCAACCTTTAATTAAGTCCTCTTTGGTAGCATCATAAACTTCACCTTGAAAATAACTGCCATATCGAATCGGACCATCATTGAAAAACTTCCAGTCCGTAGGGTTCGATGTGATAACTTGCTCTGAATCATCAGAATACGTAATGACCAATTTACTCAAAAGTGATTGTCTGTCGCCAAAATAATTCCAACTTTCACCGCTATACGTTATGTTTCCACTCCACCATCCTTCACTCAGCCAAGCTCCAATGGCATTTTTTTCGCCCCTTTTCAATGCACCAGTTACATCGTAAGTCTGATACATGTGATTTTTATTGTATTGCGTTAAACCTGGGTTGAAATAGTCATTACTCACCCGTGTACCGTTGAGATACATTTCATAAATGCCTCTAGCAGTAACGTATAAACGAGCATTTTTGATTGGTTTTGCTTGAGTTGAAAAAGTTGTTCGGAGCATTGGGGCAGCATTTTTGCTCGGATTTGCTAAAATTAATGCTCCGCCTTTGATTGAATAACTACCGTTTTCAATGGTTAATTTATCTGATTTGAAAATGCCTGAATAATTATTATTAGATAATTTTTCAGTAAATAAGGTATTGGATGGAAAACGAAAATTTTTGATTACTACATCCGAAAAATAAGCAATTTGGTTATTGTTTGTTTGAAAACCAATGTCAGCGAGCATTGGAAAACTGATAAAATTATTGCCACTACCAACTGGATTTAGATTGAATCCACGAGGTGCAAATGGTGAAGTATTGCTTTCAGTTTTTTCTTTAAGTTTGTTTTCGGCTTTATTTCCGTCAACAAAAACCTCAAATATGCCAAAATTACATTCTACAAAAAAAAGATGTTTTTCGAACTTATTTGCTTGATTAATGAGCGTTTTTGAAATTTCAAGGCTTTTGATTGGAGTTTCTTTGCTATCATTTTTATCATAGCCTACGCGATAAATATTTAATTTTGCAACGCCATCGTTAGCGTCAGAAACGTTTGAAATATCCAGTTCAAATGCCACATAACTTTGGTTGGTTGTATTTTCTACTCCTTGAATATTCAAATCTTTATCTAATAAACGATAATCGTTTCCGCCAAAAACAAAAGCAGCTTTGGTTGAGTTGGAGGCTTTGTCGAGCTGGATGCCATATTGAAATTTATAAACAGATAAATAATGCGAATAAAAAACCAAGTCATCATCACCGCCACCAATCCACTTTGCACCTGACCAAGCTGATAAATCGGGATTTGGATTCATTAAACCTGTTTCAAACCAAGAAGTACTTGACGTAACATTTTTGGTATTATCCCAAACGATTACTTCCCAAGTATAACGAGTAGTTGCTTTTAGTGGAATTCCTGCGTATTCGATGCCGTGTGAAAGATCGGAATTTACTTTTTTTGAATCCCAAAAGATTTGATTTTTAGCGTCAGTAACGATTATTTCATAGGCAATTTGGGAGTATCCTCGTTTGGCATCGGATGCAATCATTTGCCAACTAAAATGAGGATTTGTGATATCAATTCCCAATGGTTTTTCCTGATAATCTACTTTCAGATTTTCGAGAGAAATATTGGCAAATACATTGCTAATGATTGAGAATAGCAGCAAAAATGTAGGCCAGAATCTTTTGTGACTAAGCATTGATTTTTTAGGTAAAGGTTAAATATGAATCCATAAAGATAGTAATCCTATGTTAAGAAACCTTCCTGTACAATCTTGTCTTTGGAAAATCTTATTTTTGAAACGGTATCTCTATGTATTAATTACAAAATGGTTTAATTTAGGGTTGTTGCAAATTTTTAAAAATTTGATTAGTATGACTGCGAACAAAATTGCCGATGGTAGCATCAAATGGTATCATCAAAAAGGAGCTTAATGATTAAAATATATAACTTTTTGAGAGAATAATTAAAAAATATCTATGTGGAGGAAATGTAGGTTTTGTAAATTTTAAGAGAGGAACATTGTTTTTTTGATAGTTCTAATATGAAAAACCGCTTATTTTTTGCAATTTTCAACTGTAAAAGCAAAATTCATAAAATATTCATCTAAACCTAAATACTATGGAAAATCAATCTATTTCAAAAGGTCGTTTGTACACTTCGTATGGTCTACAAGGTATCTTATCAGTTATGTTTCTTATGGGAGCCGCCAACAATCTTTTACAAACTGAAATGGCAGTAAAAGGAGCTACCGATTTTGGCTATCCAGAATCTTCGGTCTTATACCTTGGTATCATTTTATTGGTTTTTGTATTACTATTTGCTTACCCTAAAACCAGCATTTTAGGTGCATCATTGCTAACTGCGTGGATGGGTGGAGCAGTTGCTACCCATGTTATTCACAAAGATTCTTTAGGAATGATTTCAGCTCCAATTGTATTTGGTATTTTGATATGGGTAAGTATTTGGTTGCGAGATGACCAATTACAAGGACTGTTTCCGACGAAAAAGTAATATTTGGAGAATTAAAATCGAGAACCATTTTCGGTTCTCGATTTTTTTAAACTTATGATTTAGGCTGTTCGGACATAAATGGCTGATTATAATACCTTTTACCAGTAGTTTTAAATAAAGCATTAGCAACCGCCCCAAAAACTGGTGGAAATGGTGGTTCGCCAAGTCCAGTAGGGTCGATGTCATTTTCTACGAAATGAACATCAATTTTTTGTGGAGCTTCGTTATGACGAATCATTCGATAATTATGGAAGTTATTTTGCTCGGCTGCACCATCTTTGTGCGTTAAAGCTCCATAAAACGACTGGCCGATTCCATCAACTACTGCACCTTGCACCATATTTCGGGCCGCATCTGGGTTTACAACTACACCACAATCAACTGCTGAAGTTACTGATTCTACATACGGTTGTCCGTCTCTCATAACCATATCAACTACATGACCAGCATAAGAAGCATGGCAGAAATAAGCTGCTACGCCACGTTTTTTGCCAGCATTTTCTGGTTTTCCCCAACCAGATTTTTCTTTCAACAATTCTAAAACGCCAATATATCTACTTGCATCATAATCGTTGTTTTTTCCAACTGGATTTTCTTTAGCTCTTTTCAACAAATCAAGACGGAAGGCTATTGGGTCTTTACCCATTGCTTCGGCAACTTCGTCCAAAAACGATTGCTCTGCTGCTGCATTGAAGTTTGAACGTGGAGCTCTAAAAGCACCGATTGTAATGTTTGATGGAATTTCCCAACCATCGGCTAAATAATTATCAACTGCACCCGCAGGGAAACGATTGGCATGAACAGGGTTTTCTGGAATACCGCCACCAGTTACATGAAAGCCAATCAGATTTTTGTTGGCATCGAGAGCCGCTCGGTAAGTTGCAGTATACATTGGGCGATAAATCCCGTAAGTCATATCGTCTTCACGGGTATAAATCAATTTTACAGGAGCTTTGAGTTTTTGTGAGATACGAGCAGCCTCATAGACATACGACCCATAAGCTCTACGACCAAAACCACCACCCATGCGGGTCATTTGAATTTCGATTTTATCAGCAGGAAGATTCAATAATTTTGCAAGCGTTGGTTCCATCCAACCTGGTGCTTGCAATGGTCCAGCCACTAAGGCTTTGTCATCTTGCACGTGAGCAAAAAAATTCATTGGCTCCATTGTATTATGTGCCAAAAATGGAGCATTATATGTACGTTCGATAATCTGAGTAGCGTTTTTGAAAGCTGATTCTGGGTCACCGTCTTTTCTTAATTGTGTGGCTGGTTTTTTAGCATATTCAGCCATCATTTCAAATTGGCGACTAGTTGTTTCTAATCTACCAGGAACAGTTATTTCTCTTTTTCCACCTCTACCGTTCATCGTATCTTTTACGTCGCCAGCAGCTTCCCATTGTATGTTAAGTTTCTTTCGAGCATTCATTACTTCCCAAGTAGAATTACCGACAACAGCAATCATTTCATTGAAAGCACGTGTATCGAAACCACCTTGCTCGAAACCATCATCGTAGAGTTTGAAGCTAAAAATATCTTTAATTCCAGACATTTTTTTTGCTTCGGTGGCATCAAAAGATTTTAATTTCATGCCAAATGCAGGTGGATGCTGAATCATGGCAATCAACATACCGTCAACACGATAATCCATTCCAAAAAGTGGCTTGCCCGTAACAACTTTTACTCCTTCTGTATTTTTCTTTGAATTTCTTACAATCGAAAAATCTTTAGGAGCTTTCAATTTTACATCTTTTGGAACTGCGATGGTAGCAGCTTTGGCAGCCATTTCACCATATCTAGCCGATTTTCCGCTTGAATGAGATAAAATACCCGCTTTTGTTGTGATTTCAGATGTAGGAACGCCCCAAGTTTGTGCTGCTGCTTCGATGAGCATTTGACGAGCCGCTGCCCCAGCATTTCTCAAAGGCTTCCAGTACATTCTTACTGAATTACTTCCACCTGTAAATTGTGGGCCATATTTCACATTATCGTGCGTACCCATTTCTACCACCACATTTTTCCAGTCGCAATCCAATTCTTCTGCCACCATCATTGGTAGAGAAGTCATTACATTTTGTCCAAATTCTGGGTTTGGAACTAAAATTTTAATTACATTATCAGGTGTAATTTTGATATAGGCTGTCAATTCAGACCATTGTTCAGGAAAGCTTAATTGGGCTACTTTCTCAGCAGCTTTTGCTTCCGAAAACCAACTGAAACTTAGCAACATTCCGCCACCTGCCAAAGCCGAAGATTTCAGGAATGAGCGTCTATTATATGTTTTTGTATTTTCCATTTTTCAAGCTTTTTAGAAGATTACTTTTTAGCCGCCGTTTTGATAGCTTCTTTAATTCTTAGATAAGTCCCACAGCGGCAAATATTGCCACTCATGTAAGCATCAATTTCTTCATCGGTCGGATTTGGATTGCTTTTGAGTAAAGCTGATGCAGACATGATTTGTCCTGATTGACAATAGCCACATTGAGCCACATCGTGTTCGAGCCATGCTTTCTGCACTGGGTGGTCAGCTTTTGCTGAAAGTCCTTCGATTGTTGTAATACTTGATTTTCCAACTGCTGAAACGGGTAAACTGCAAGAACGCACCGCATTTCCATCAAGATGAACTGTACATGCACCACACATAGCCATTCCGCAGCCAAATTTGGTTCCTGGCAAATTGAGGTGGTCGCGTAAAACCCAAAGAATGGGCGTTGATGGGTCAACATCTATTTGTTGCGTTTTCCCATTGATTTTTAAAGAATATTTTGCCATAGTATTGTATTTACTTCATTTAAAATTTAACAAAAATATATAAATAAATCAGTAAAAAATAATGCTTTTCAAATGAAAACTTACGAAAATCAAACAATTTGTCAACTACAAACTTTCGCCAAAAGGCTGATTGTAAAGACGTTTACCAGTTGCTTTATAAAGTGCATTCGCCAAAGCTGCATAAACTGGCGGATAAGCTGGCTCGCCCATACCAGTTGGGTCAATGGTATTTTCTACAAAATGTATTTCTATCTGTTTTGGTGCTTCGTTGTGGCGAATCATGCGATAATTGTGGAAATTATTGACATCTGGAACGCCCTTTGTGAAAGACATTTTGCCGTACATGGCTGCTCCAAGTGCATCAACAATGCCTCCTTCTGCCATGTTTTTGGCGGCTGTTGGATTTACAACGATGCCACAATCTATGGCACACCAAACTTTGTTGATGATTGGCGAGCCTTCTTTCATTTCCAAGTCAAGTATATGGGCCGCATACGAATCATGGCAGAAATAGGCAGAAAAACCCAATTTTTTGCTCGTTTTAATGCTTTCCCAATTTGATTTTTCTTTGACCAATTCCAGCACTTTTGCAAAGCGTTCTGGTTCATAATCATTGTTTTTACCGACTGGATTTTCTTTGGCACGTTTCAGTAAATCTAATCTGAAAGTGATTGGGTCTTTGCCTACGGCTTCAGCAATTTCATCAAGAAAAGATTGCTCGGCGGCAGCCATAAAATTTGAATGTGGGGCTCTATATGAGCCAACGGTTATGTTGGTGTCAATCATAAAATCTTCTGCCAAATAATTATCAATTGCTCCTGCTGGGAAGCGATTTGCCGCCAATGGCGACTGTGGCATTCCGCCCACTTTTACATGAAAACCTATCAGATTATTATTGACATCGAGTGCAGCACGATATTTTGCTGAATATGAAGGACGATAAATTCCTGCTGTCATATCGTCTTCACGGGTATAAATGAGTTTTACGGGTGCTTTTACTTTTTGCGAAACCAAAGCCGCCTCAATCAACCAATGAGCATAAGAACGACGACCAAAACCACCACCCAAACGTGTCATTTTTATATCAATTTTCTCCAGAGGCATTCCCAAACGAGCCGAAAGAGCTTGTTCGGTAAATTCGGGTTTTTGGAGTGGACCTGAAAGTTCGGCTTTTTCATCGGTCACATGAGCAAAGAAATTCATGGGTTCCATGCAATTATGAGCCAAAAACGGCACATTGTAGGTACGCTCAATAACTTTTGTTGCATTTTTGAAAGCCGTTTCAATATCGCCATCTTTTCGGCGAACGGTGCCACCTTGAGCCATTCGTTCTGCAAATTTGGTGGCATGGTCGGCCGAATTTTCTAAACCTGCAGGTATGTTTAGCACAGTTTTTCGACCCATCATATTTCTATTTTCAGCATAAGCCTCTGCTTCTTGCCAGTCTATTTTTAAGGCTTTTTTAGCTTGCATTACTTCCCAAGTGCTGTTGCCCACAATCGCAACCACTTCATTAAATTGGTTGGTGTCAAAAAACGTTCTTTCGTAGCCATCGTTGAATATTTTTATATGAAAAACATCTTTAATACCTTTCATTTTTTTGATGGCTGCATCGTTTTGTATTGCCTTAAATTTCAATCCCATTGCAGGCGGATGCACAATCATGGCTATCAACATTCCTTCTTTTCGGGTATCAATTCCAAAGAGAGGTTTGCCAGTTACTATTTTCTCTAAATCAACATTGCGTTTGCTTTTTCCTATGATTTTGAAATCCTTGACGTTTTTCAGTTTTACGTCTTTCGGAACAGGAATCTGTGCTGCGGCGGTTGCCATATCGCCATATTTGGCTGATTTCCCAGAGTTTTTATGGTACAAAACACCCAATTCGGTGCTTATTTCTTCAACAGGTACATTCCATGTTTTGGCAGCGGCTTCACGTAGCATTTGGCGTGCGGTTGCACCTGCTGTGCGAAGGCTTTGCCAACCTTGATGAATCGCTTGACTGCCTCCGATAAATTGTCGAGTAAAATGTTTGGTATCTAAATCTGCTTGTTCAATGATAATTTTAGAAAAATCAACATCCAATTCTTCTGCCACAATCATCGGCATCGAGGTTTTCACACCTTGTCCACCTTCGGGATTGGGCGACATGATTTTAATGATATTATCAGCCGTAATTTTTACAAAACCATTTATTTCGTTGAAATCGAGAGGTAAATTAGTAATTTGGGTGGCTTCAAGCGGCTTTCCAAGCGGCTTGAAACTTGACAAAAAACTAATACCAAGCATAAATCCTCCGCCCGAAAGAGCTGATGCTTTTAGAAATGAACGACGGCTTTGGGTCTGCATATTTTTTGATTTTGAAATCAAATTTACAATTAATTATTCAATCAATTTCATTGATACATAACAAATAAGTAATCTACTTATAATCAACGATTTAATAAAGAAAAACAACTCATTTTTTACTCATTACCAATTTCCACATAAACAAATATAGCCATAAATGGTTTTCGTTTGGTTTAATTATTTACCCATCCATATTCACTCATCCATTTTACAATAGCTGGGTCACGGTGGCTAAAAAGCAAACTTTGCTTGGTATCTAAAATTTGGATAGCCTGCATATCTTCATCAGATAGCTTAAAATCAAAAATATTAATATTTTCAAGCATCCTTTCTTTATGTGCTGACTTAGGAATGGCAACCACGCCTCTTTGTGTCAACCAACGCAAGATAACTTGTGCAACTGTTTTATTATACTTTATAGCAATAGCTGAAAGGACTTCATTGGTAAAAACACCATTCATTCCTTCGGCAAATGGCCCCCAAGCTTGAATTTGTACATTATTGTCTTGTAAAAACTGATGGGTTTCGTGCTGCTGATGAAATGGGTGAGTTTCGATTTGATTAACTGCTGGCGTAAAACTACTATTAACAATTAAGTCCATCAATCTATCAGGTAAAAAGTTACAAACTCCAATTGCTCTAATTTTTCCTGCATTGTATAGCTCCTGCATCGCACGCCAAGAGCCGAATATATCGCCAAAGGGTTGGTGAATTAAATACAGGTCAATATAATCAAGTTGTAGAGCATCAATAGATTTTTGAAAAGCAGCCATTGTCTTTTCGTAACCCGCTTCTTTACTCCCAAATTTGGTTGTTATAAACAATTCTTCACGAGGGATACCACTTTTTTTAATCGCATTTCCAACTGCTTGCTCGTTTCCATAAAGTTCAGCGGTATCAAATAAACGATAACCTGCTTCAATTGCATTGATAACGGCTTCCTCACATTCTTCACCCATCAACATCATAACGCCAAACCCCAGAATTGGCATTTCAACGCCGTTGTTTAATATTACTTTTTCCATTATTTTATGCCACTATTTTTAATTTTATATTCTTTCAGATTGTCAATTATTTAGTTTGGTCCCATTAGTTTTGAAAATGAAAGTGAACCCATTTTCCATTCATTTCCAACCTTAACATAAACTTCTGTAACCATAAATGGATTACTCACTTCAGTATTGGCAACAACTGCAAAAAGTGTAATTCTATTTAATAAAATAACCGTATTTTCGATAATTATTGGCGTGAAAACCTCGTGAATATCGGCTTTTTTGTAGTGAATGAAACCTGTTTTAATAATTTCTAACTCACGTTCTTTGCCCCAAGAGCCGCCCATGTGAACAAACATTGATTGGTCGTCGAACAGTTTTCCGAGTTTATCTACATCTTTATCTGCCATCCATTGCCATTTATCTTTTGAAAGGGTTTTGATTTCTTCGGCAACCGTATTTTGGGCAAAAGTATTCATTGAAAATAAAATAAAAGTTAAGATTCCAAAAATTGATTTTTTCATTTTTGTATTATTAAAAAGGTATAATTATTTCTTTATCTGATGCGTATCTCTCACGCTACTGAAAGTCAAAGCCAGCATTTTCCAATCTTTCTTTTGTTTTTGATAGACTTCTGTTACTGTAAATTCAGTTTTGGCTTCATTACCTCTTACCATAGCTATGAGTGTAATTCTGTTCCAAACGATAGCAGTTTTCCCAGAAACTTCTATTGCCGAATCATGCACTTTTGCTTCTTTGTACCAAATGCTTCCAGTTTTGATAATTTCGAGTTCTTCGTCAGTTTTCCATGTGCCGCTCATGTGAACAAACTTAGCTTTGGCATCAAATAAATCTTTGAGTTTATCTACGTTTTTATCTGCCATCCATTGCCATTTATCTTTGGATAATTGCAAAACGGTTTCTGCATCTTTTGATGATTGAGCAAAAGCTGAAATAGAACAAATAAGAAATAAAGCTAAAATTTTGATGTTTGTTTTCATTTTTAGTAATGTTTTTGTTTTATTGAAGCACAAATTTCGATGAACTTTCTTGCTTTGATAGTATAAAAATTACTGCTTTTTCTACCATTTTTACTGTTATGAAAAAAGACTACCAAAGAACTATTAAATTTGTTTCGAGATTCTACTATTAACAGGGGTTTTCAACAAAAACTAATATGGAAAAAATTGTAAGCTTAGATAATGTCAGCGAGTACAACGCTGCTAATAACCATAAAACGCTACACCCATTGGTGAGTGTACTTGATTATTCAAAAGCTAATCCGAGAGAATGGGGCGATGCAGATACAATTAGATTTCAGCATGGTTTGTATAGTATTATCTTAAAAGATGTAAAGTGTGGCGATATGCGATATGGTCGTCATTATTATGATTATCAGGCTGGTACGCTGGTATTTGTTGCACCTAATCAGTTTACAATCATTGATAACCCTAAGGTAATTTACCAACCATCGGGCTACGGTTTGGTTTTGCATCCTGATTTTTTAATTGGAACACATCTGGGAAAAGTGATACATACCTATAAGTTTTTTGAATATCAAACGCATGAAGCACTGCACCTTTCAGATGACGAAAGACAACTTATTTTAGATTGTTTTGCCAAAATAGAATTTGAACTAAAACAACCTATCGACAAACACAGTAAAAAATTGATAGCGAGCAATATGGAGTTGTTTTTAGATTATTGCCAACGCTTCTACGACCGTCAGTTCATTACAAGAGATGTAGCTCACAAAGGTATTTTAGAGAAATTTGAAGGTTTGTTGAATACCTATTTTGCATCAGATAAGCCACATATCATTGGTTTGCCTTCGGTGGCTTATTTTGCTGATGAACTCCATTTATCGGCTAACTATTTTGGCGATTTAATAAAAAAAGAAACAGGGCAATCGGCAAAGGATTACATTCAAAACAAAACCATTGAGGTAGCAAAAAATATGGTGTTTGAAGGCGATAAAACTGTTAATGAAATTGCTTATGAGTTAGGTTTTAAATATCCGCAGCATTTCACGAGGCTGTTTAAAGAAAAAGTAGGCTATACGCCAAGTGAATTTAAAAATTTGAACTAGATATGCAAATAGTGAAACTAAACAACGGCATCGAAATGCCAATTCTGGGCTTTGGTGTATTTCAAATTCCAGATGCCAACGAATGTGAGAAATGCGTAATTGATGCTATTGAAGTGGGTTATCGACTTATTGATACTGCTGCATCTTATCAGAATGAGCAAGCGGTAGGCGATGCCATCAAAAAAAGTGGAGTTAAGAGAGAAGAACTTTTCATCACAACCAAGCTTTGGGTACAAGATACTGGTTATGAAAATACGAAAGCAGCATTCCAAAAATCGCTCGACCGCCTACAACTCGAATACTTGGATTTATATCTGATTCATCAACCTTATGGCGATATTTTCGGTTCTTGGCGAGCAATGGAAGAATTTTATGAAGCTGGAAAAGTAAGAGCGATTGGTGTTTCAAATTTTCAGCCTGACCGTGTGATAGACTTGATGATGTTTAATAAAATAGTTCCTGCCGTCAATCAAGTAGAAACACATCCGTTCAATCAACAAATTGATAATCAGGCATTTCTACAAGAAAACGATATTCAAATCGAATCTTGGGGGCCATTTGCAGAAGGGAAAAACGATATATTCAAGAATGAATTATTGGTATCGTTGGCAAGAAAATACAATAAAAGTGTCGCTCAAATTATTTTGAGATGGCTTATTCAGCGTGGTGTTGTTGTTATTCCAAAATCGGTTCGTATAGAGAGAATGAAAGAAAATTTTAACATTTTTGACTTTAAACTCAATACTGAAGATATAGAAAACATTAAAACCCTTGATACGAAAACAAGTCTTTTTTTTGACCACAGAAATCCTGAAATTATTAAGTGGATGGCAACTAGGAAGTTGGAGATTTGATAGGTTTTCTTCTTAATATCAAGTATTTTTTACTTAATATTCCCTCCTACACTCAAGCCACTTGGAACTGTTTTTGGTATTGACCTGTCAAATTTTTCATCTGTTAAAGCATCAATAAACGCCATAATCGCAGTCCGTGAATTATTATTAGGTCTTAAAATTGTGGCGAGAGGGTCGATTTTAGTATTTGGAACATTTGGGTTTTGTGACTTTGAATTTAAAATTAAATTGTAAAAGTCAAAAACTTGGTCTAATGTTTTGAAAACCCCACTGTGCATATAAGGTGCAGTCAATTTGACATTTCTTAAGCTCATGGTACGAAAAGCATAAGTGCCTTTGCTGCCATTATCAGACTCACTTGCTTTTGGATTATCAGGTACAGAAAGTACATGTAATTGATAATCAGAAAACATATTGCCAGTATGGCATCGCCCACAACCATTTATCTGAAAAAAGCTCATACCTTGAATCTGTAAATCTGTCATGGCACTTGTTTCGCCACGCATATAACGGTCGTAAGGAGCATTCATTGCTACCAACGAACGTTCAAAAGCAGCAATAGCCTTAGCTAGATTTGCAGATGTAATGGGTTGTGGCTGTCCACCAAAAATTGTTGCAAACAAAGCTTGATATTCTTTAATATTTCTTAATCGTGCGAGAACACTATCTATTGCAACTTCTTCTGAATAAATATCAGCACGCATTTCTACCGCAGATTTGATAGGTATTAATGCTTGTTCTTCCAAACTTTTGGCTCTTGAATCCCAAAACATAGGTGCATTGGCGGAATCATACTTGCCATTTGCATCCATACCATTAAAAGCCGTATTGAGAATGGTCTGAGATTTTCTTTTAGTAAATGAAGATATTAAAAATTTTCTATTTGGACCTAAGCCAATTCCATCAACACCTATTGATAAATCACGGCCATCGGCGTAAGCAAAATCAGGATGATGGCAAGTTGCACAAGCAACATCTTTTTTTCCTGATAATATTGGGTCATAAAAAAGCAATTTCCCCAAATACTGAATCGTAATGGGTATCTCTTTATCAATATTATCGTTAATTGTTTGCTGAATTAATACTTGTTCCTCTTTTTTACAAGCAAAAAAAGCCGAAAACGAAAAGCTAATTAAAGCAAAAACTAAAAGCTTTTTTTTCATAAGTAGTTAAAATAATCGGCAATTTGTTTTTTTTATCTTTATGGATATGTTACAAATTTATTAAATTGACATCAAAGGAAAAATTAACTTTTGAAGATTTTCTATATTAAAAATGCAATATTTGGGCGAGGGTTGAATTAGAAAATGCCACGAATTTTACTAGAATTCGTGGCATTTTTCCATAAAAAACTTACTTAATTGACTGAGAAGCCATCTATTCCATTAAAGAAACGGGTTTGCCGTTTAGTCTTACATAAGAACCATCAAAATCTTTAAATACTTGATTGGCGTGTGAGTATATCCAAGACCAATGCCCATTGAAATAATAGCTTTCGCCACCAAACATACCCGATAAATCAGTAACATGGTCGAAAAAACTAAAATACACATTTTTTGCACCAGCTTTTTTCAGTCTTTCATAAACAGGAACTGCCGTTAATAATGGGTCGGTAACTTTATCGTCTTTGGCTTGGATAAACCAAATCGGCACATTTTTTATGCTATTTATCTGAGCATCTGTTATGTATTGCGATTGATAAGCCAAAGCACTGATATAACCTGCTGCAAAATACTTTGGCTCTTTCAGAATCAATTTCAATGACATATAACCTCCGTTAGAACAACCGCCAATGTAAATTCGCTTGGTGTCAATCATTGGGTTTTTGCTTACATAATCTTTTATTAATTTCATAAGTCCCACATTATAAACATCTTCGCCATTTCCTGACTGCGTTTTGCCATCTTTATCGTGCATCCACGCACCAGGTGTTTGTGGTACAAGTACATAAGCTGCTCCAAAATATTTTTGAATATCAGGCGAAGCATAATTAAAAGCTTTGTTACCAAGCATTGCAATGCTAGGGTCGGTGCCACCCTCACCACCTCCATGGAGCCAAATAATAAGCGGCAGTTTTTTACTATTATTTTTTGGTGAATAACTGGCGTAAGTCAAATTCTTGCCAGCTTCGTATTCATATTTTCCTGTTAAATCAAATTCATCAGCCAAAGGCATCATGCGGTTTTTCTCTTTGTTCCACACTTGGTTGGTTTTGGTGTTTGTAACAGTTACTTTGTAATCTACCCATTGATTGCCACGACAAGCTGCTTTTTGAGAATATTGAAATGCTGAACAAATTGGCGAATTAGGTGCCACGTACAATACCAAAGTAACAAAAGAGCCTTCTTCAACTCTATTGCCCTTATTATCAGATACATACGCAAAAACAACGGTTCTATTTCCTTTGGCAAAAGCAGCAGGAATTTCAGCACATTTATGGCTTCTCTCAGCCATTACGTTGTAATCTTGCATCTCAACTGTTTTGGTTGGAGCATCTAAACCAACGATAACTTTATTGACCATTGGCCCCCAATCGAAACCTTCAATCACTAAGGTATATTCGGGATTGGCTGTATTATTTGAATACGCAAATTGGCAAATACCCAAAGCAAAAAGCAATAGGGTTAAGAATTTTGTAAATCTCATGTTTATTATATTGTTAAGGTTTTTTATGCAAAATACGTTTATTAATGGTTATAGCCAAAGAAAATCATGTACTAAATTGAAAAGATGATTTCAACATAAATTGGAATTTATTTCGAAAATAAATTCATTGTTTTTTTCTAAAATTATATCACCAAACAGATAAGTTTGATATTGTGAAAATTTATAAAAAAACTTGCTCAAATGTTTGAAAAACTTTTGAGCAAGTTGAGAACAAAATTAATCAAAGTCCTGTCGATTTTTCCATTGCCTCTGTATATCTCGTTCCTATCACTTTCACAGCTTCTGAAGCTGCTGTTAATTCAGTTAATTCTGAATCTGTGAAAGAAATATTTATTGCTCCATTGTTTTCTGTCAGTCGATGCAGTTTAGTTGTGCCAGGAATCGGTACAATCCATGGTTTTTGAGCCAATACCCAAGCCAAGGCAATTTGTGCATTTGTGGCATTTTTTTCGTGGGCAAAATGTTCAATAACATTTAGAAGGGCCTTATTAGATACACGAGCTTCTTCTGTGTATCTTGGCAAAATGTTTCGAATATCACCTTCGGCAAACTTAGTAGTTTCATCGATTTTTCCTGCCAAAAAACCTTTTCCGAGCGGACTAAAAGGTACAAAACCAATTCCCAATTCTTCTATTGTAGGAATAATTTCGGTTTCGTGTTGGCGTGTCCAAAGTGAGTATTCACTCTGTAATGCAGTTACGGGCTGAACAGCATGTGCTTTACGAATCGTACTTGCACCTGCTTCCGAAAGTCCAAAATGTTTTACTTTCCCTTCTTGAATCAAATCCTTTACTGTTCCAGCCACATCTTCTATTGGCACATTTGGGTCAACACGATGTTGGTAAAACAAATCTATGACATCAATTTTAAGTCGTTTCATCGATTCTTCGGCCACTTTTCTGATATTTTCAGGGCGACTGTTTACGCCTACCATTTTTCCATCTTGCAAATTAAAGCCAAATTTGGTCGCTATTACAATCGGAAGACCATTCGCCTTTCCTTTGAAAGGAGCTAAAGCTTCGCCGACTAATTCTTCATTAGTATAAGGGCCATATACTTCTGCTGTATCAAAAAAAGTAACGCCTTGCTCAACGGCAGCACGAATAACTTTTATCATTTCACTTTTTTCTCCAGCGGGGCCATAGCCAAAACTCATACCCATGCAACCTAGCCCAAGGGACGATACTTCTAAGTTTTTTCCTAATATTCTCGTTTTCATTGATGTCATTTTTAGTTTTTATTTTGATAAATATCAAGCATTCCGAAACTTTACAGGACTTTTTTCAGTATGCTTTTTAAAGAAATTATTAAAATGTGTAACTTCAGTAAATCCCAAAGCATAAGCAATTTCGGCAACATTCCATTTACTATGTTGAAGCATTATTTTTGCCTCTTGCAAAATCCTTTCAGCAATAATTTGGGTGGTAGTTTTTAGCGTGCTTACTTTAACTGCTCTGTTAAGATGATTGACATGCACATTCAATTGATTTGCAAAATCGGAAGCCGAACGCAGACTAATATTGGGATGATTTTCATCAATTGGAAATTGACGTTCTAAAAGTTCCAAAAAAAGCGTAGAAATTCGCTGAGAGGCATTTATCTGTTGTTTATCAAAAGTTGTAGAAGGCTGCATTTTCATAGCAAAATGAAGGAGTTCAAAAACTGTATTTCGCAGCACATCATATTTGTGAATATATTCTGAATTGATTTCTTCAAACATTTTTTTATAAATGCCACTAATAAATTCAGCTTGTTCGTCCGACAACTCAAATACATGGTTACCATTTGGTTGAAATACTGAATATTGGTTCAAATCACCGAATTTATGAAAAAAATGCTGGTTGAAGATACAATAACAACCTGTTTGGATTTTTTCTAAGTTCTCACATTTGTATGGAATCTGCGGATTTGAGAAAAATAGTGCCTGTTTTTTTACTGAAAATACTCGGTCTGCATAACACAAGTCAATTTCTCCAACGACGAGCATTATTTTAAAGAAATCTCTTCGTTTATAAGGAAGAGATTTCGTTTTTCCAGGTTCAATTGGCTCATGCTTAAATACATTGAAATGCCCGATTTCATTTTTAATGTTTTCAGGAATCCAATCGAATTTTCTTTTATAAAAATCCTCTAATGATTCTATTTTCTCCATATTCTTGTGAAGGGTGAAATTAACTTATCAAAGTTACAAAATTCAAATATTGTATTGCTAGTTAATAAGAATAAATTAAACTCACGTTCCAAACAAAATCTTTACTAGGAATAGTTGACTGTATTTTTTTATTAACAATAGATTGTATCGCTAAAGGCAGTTTTTTCTTTGTCAACGTAAATGCGGATGTAACATAATAGCCATGATTTGTGTCCATTTGTAAATAATATATCTGTGGAGAAACCCTCAAAGAAATGTCATTGGCTATTTTTATATTTGAGAAATTTCCACTCAGAGCCACAAAATTTGTATTTTTAGTAGCGTCTGCTAAGCCTCTAGAATATAAATAATAGATACCAACACTTACATTTTTTGAAAGTAAATAAGTAGGAGAAATCTCACTTGCCCAAAAACGTCGAACCGTAATCAAATCTTTTGCTACGCCATTGACAGTTGCCGCAGTATTCCCGAAAACCGTTGATGGGTGAGCTCCCACGCCAATTTTGAGCTTTTTATTATCAACTAACTTATATCGCAACCAAAAAATAAAAGACCAAGGTTTAAAATCTTGTATGGCAAACCTAAATTGTGGCTCAAAACTGAAGCGTTTTTTGCGTATAGTTAAATCAAAAATAGTGGCGGGTTTACCTAGCATAAAAGTAGGAATAACCGAAATGCCATTGTTTGTAGCGGTGAAAGCTCCAGAAACAGTAGTTTTATATTTTAGACTATCGTTTTTTTGCGAAAAGCCCGTTGTTGATAAAAACAGAAAAAATATGGCGAACAAATTAATTTGGAGAATTTTCGAAATCATAATAAAAGGAATATGTTAATAATATGAATTAAATTTCACGATGCAAAATTATGGGAAGTGTCGCTAATACTTTAACAAAATTCAAATTATTTATTACGAAATTCAAACAATTACTTTTTAGTTATTAAGTAATTTATATATTTTCCTGCAATTAAAATTTAGTGGTTTATTTGGTGTTGAACAAAGTTTTAATTACTTCAGTAGATAAATTTTGGCGTTAGTTATATTGCCTTGTTTTTTGCCCTTTGTTTGGATATTTTTGCAAACCTATTTTTTGAAATTTACCGCATTTTATACCTTCGACCCATAAAACGAAACCCTTTTCTGATGAAAAATAAACTTCAAACATTCTTACTTATTTCAGTTTTAATTATCCTCCCTTTTTGTGGAAGTGGACAAAATAATAATCCATATTTAATAAAAAAAGGTACTGCCACACAATTGATTGTTGATAATAAACCATTTATTATTCTTGGAGGCGAATTGGGCAATTCTACTGCTACAACCGCACAAAATATGCAAAATGTGTGGCCGAAACTCAAATCTATGAATCTAAATACGGTACTTATGCCAGTTTATTGGGAATTAATAGAGCCGCAAGAAGGAAAATTTGATTTTTCGTTGTACCAAGAACTGATAACGGATGCACGAAAAAACGATATGAAAATAGTGCTTCTTTGGTTCGGAAGTTGGAAAAATAGTATGAGCAGCCACGCTCCTGCATGGGTAAAACTTAATCAAGAGAGGTTTCCAAGGGTGAAAGACAACACAGCTAGAAGTCAAGAAATATTGAGTTCGTTTAGCGAAAATGTATTAGAGTCCGATAAGCGTGCTTTTGAAAATCTGATGTCTTTCATCAAAGATTTTGATAGTAAAAACCACACCGTTATTATGGTGCAAGTAGAAAATGAGATTGGTATGCTACCTTCAGCGAGAGATTATCAATCGTTGGCGGAGGAAGCTTTTAAAAAGCCAATCCCAGATGATTTGATGAATTATTTGCAACAAAATAAAGAAAAGCTCGTGCCAGAATTCCTGCAAATTTGGAAGGCAAATGGATTGAAAACAAAAGGAAATTGGGAAGAGGTTTTTGGCAAAAGTTTACAAACAGATGAGATTTTTATGGCGTATTTCTACGCAAAATTTTCTAACAAAATAGCCGAAGCTGGCAAAAAAAAATATATTTTACCGATGTTTGTCAATGCTGCTCTTAACCGAATAGGAAGAGAACCTGGCAATTATCCAAGTGCTGGGCCGTTACCGCATTTGATGGATGTTTGGAAAGCCGCAGGTACTTCGGTAGATTTTCTTTCACCCGATTTTTATAACCCCGATTTTAAACATTGGTGCGACCTTTATACTCGTCAAGATGATGTATTATTTGTTCCCGAACACGTTTTTGATAATACGGTTGCTGCCAAAGCACTTTTTACGATTGCCAATTATGAAGGCATCGGATTTTCACCTTTTTCGATTGAATCAACTCAAAAACCTGAAGACGAACCTATAGGTAAAATGTATGGATTAATCAAAGAATTGAGTCAGTTGATAACTACTAACCAAGGTCAAGCCAAAATCAAAGGCGTTTTATTAAGTAAAGGTGACGCCGAAACAGTCATTAGAATGGGTAAATATGAGCTTTCTTGCAAACATGATTATACATTAAGTTGGACTCCAGGAGCTAAAACCGACACTTGGCCTTTGGGGAGTGCCATAATTATTCAAACGGCAGAAGATGAGTTTTTTGTGGCAGGAACTGGCGTAGTTATTACTTTCAAACACCGTGAAAACAAAGACCTAAACGTGGGATTATTAAAGGTTGATGAAGGTAATTTTGAAAATAATGTTTGGAAAGTAAAACGACACCTCAATGGCGACCAAACCCATCAAGGTCGCCATGTGAATATTGCAACAAATCAGATAAGTGTTCAAAGAGTAGAATTATATTTATATAAATAATTTTTATTATGAAGCAGTTTATTGCAGTGTATTTTCTACTTATTTCTCTTTATTCAAATGCTCAAATTCGCTTACCAAAGTTGATTAGCGATGGACTTATTTTGCAAAGAGAAACGCCATTGAAGGTTTGGGGTTGGGCTTCGGCAAATGAAGATATTAAATTGGTTTTTGATGGAAAAACTTTTCATACTAAAGCTAATGCTAAAGGTGATTGGTCTATTAAATTGCCTGCACATGTTCAAGGTGGCCCTTTTGAACTAGATTTTACGGCAAGCAATGTGGTAAAAGTAAAAGATGTTTGGTTTGGAGATGTTTGGCTTTGTAGCGGGCAATCGAATATGGAGTTGATGATGGAGCGTGTAAAAGACAAATATCCCACTGTTGTCGCTAATGCAAATAATCCAAAGATTCGACAATTTACGGTGCCTGATGTATATGATTTCAATGAAAAAAGAAACGATTTTGTTGGCGGCCAATGGGTTTCGGTAAATCCTAAAACCATTTATTCTTTTTCGGCTGTTGCCTATTTTTTTGCGAATGAATTGTATCATAAATATCAAATTCCGATTGGTATCATCAACGCAGCCTTAGGCGGTTCGCCAATTCAGGCCTGGATTAGCGAAGAGTCTTTGAAGCAATTTCCAACGCATTATGAAGAAGGTTTGAAATTTCGTGATAAAAATCTTATCGAACAAATAGAAGCTAGCAACCGAAAAATTAATGCTGATTGGTACGGATTACTTAATAAATCTGATGAAGGCTTGAAAAATAATTGGTACAGTACCAAGCTTGATGATGAAAATTGGGGGAAAATGGAAATTCCAAATTATTGGTCAGATGTTGATGCGACAATCAAAACAGGGTCAGTATGGTTTAGAAAAAACTTTGATTTATCTAATTCACAAGCAAAACAAACTGCCCGTTTATTTTTGGGAAGAATTGTCGATGCAGATTCTGTTTTTATCAATGATAAATTTATTGGCACAACTAGCTATCAATATCCACCAAGAAAATACCAGATTCCGAGTGGAGTTTTGAAAGAAAAAGGCAATACAATCAGTGTTAGAATAATCAATAGTTTAGGCAAAGGAGGTTTTGTGTCTGATAAACCTTATCAACTTATTTTTCCTGATGATACTGTATCGCTCAAAGGAACTTGGAAATATAAAGTAGGTACACAAGTACAATCTATTGCCGAGCAAACTACTATCAGATGGAAACCGATGGGGCTATATAATGCCATGATTGCTCCGCTGACTAATTTTACAATTAAAGGAGCGTTGTGGTATCAAGGCGAATCGAACACTGATAATCCTGAAGATTATAATAAACTTTTACCGACTTTGATAAAAGATTGGAGAAATCAATGGAAGCAGGGAAGTTTTCCGTTTTTATATGTTCAATTAGCTAATTATTTAGAGAAAAAAGAACAGCCATCAGAAAGTAATTGGGCGGTTTTGAGGCAGGCACAATTAGAGTCTCTTTCAGAACCCAATACGGGTATGGCGGTAATTGCTGATTTAGGAGAATGGAATGATATTCATCCACACAATAAAGAAGATGTTGGGAAAAGACTAGCATTATTGGCTAAAAAAATGGCTTACCACGAAAATAAGCTTGCATTTTCAGGACCAATTATTCGTGCTGCTCAATTAAAAAATAATCAAATAATACTTAGTTTTACTGAAGTTGGTGGAGGATTGATTGCAAAAAATGGACAAGAATTAGCCCATTTTTCGGTAGCTGGTGAAGATAAAAAATTTATTTGGGCAAAAGCTAAAATTAAAGGAAACAAGGTTGTCGTTTGGAGTGATGATGTAAAAACACCAAGTTATGTGCGTTATGGCTGGGCTGATAATCCTGAAAAAGCCAATTTGTACAATAAAACTATGTTACCTGCATCGCCTTTTGAAATAAAAGTAGAGAAATAGTAATACTATGGTTCGTTCTTTTAAAGCAATGCAGTTATAAAAGAAGATTTATCGTCCTTTATAACTGCATAAAAACTTTTTATTTTACTAAATAAATCTTTACGTCTCCTATTAAACCCGAAGGTAGTAGGGGTGAGTTTGCCTGATAAAAAGGCATTGTCGTAAAAGTAGTTTTTGTTTTTATGTTGGGTTGAGCATCGCCAATGAGTCGATTTACCCATAAATTGGTCACATTTACTTGAATCGTATTCTCACCAGATTTTACGGCTTCTGTAATATTTATTTTGAATGGAGTTTTCCAAACAACACCCATATTTTTGCCATTCACAATTACTTCAGCGATATTTTTTACATTGCCTAAATCAATCTCATATTTAGCTGATTTATCAATCGAAGCTATTTTTAATGTGTTTTCGTAAGTGGCAGTTCCTGAGAAATATTTAACGTCAACATCAGCATTATCAGACCAAGACGTTAATTTGTCAAAAACAACATTTTTATCATTGAAATGCACTTTCCAAGGACTTGCTATCTGAGCTAACGTCGTTTCTTTTTTTATTGGTTTCTCATAATTAACTAGTGCATTTTTTGTAGTATTGAAAACGATAAAAAACGCATCCCAAGACTCAAATGTTAGAGGAATGATTGTTCTTCCATTTTTGATTTGATAAGCAACTTTTTCGGTTTTCCCTGTAATAGGATTCCATAATTCGGGAGTTTTGCCAGAAATATTAAAACTAACTTCTGAACTAGTTTGTTTTTCGCTTCGGTTGTTTAACCAATAAATATCTTGCTCGGAAGTTTGACGATGGCGATAAAGAATTTTTGAAGTAGCATTTTTAATGATAACATCTTCATTTATTTTTAAGGCTTTCAAGGCATCAGATATTGAGCCTTTCAGAACTTTTGAATTATTCCAAATTTCGTTGACAATTTCTTGAAATTCCACTGGATTATCGCCCAAACTTGGCGATTGTTCGGGTTTTGAACCAGCAACTTTTGCTCCTTCTTTTACAAGTGTTTGTATTCTTTTCAAAACTGGTAAAGTCATGTATTTTGTCGTTTCATCCAAAACTAACAGGCGGTAAGAATTTCCACTTTTAGCAATTAATTGGCCATTTTTAACTTGAATAGCATTGATTAAAGCCGATGAATTGACAAAATCGAACTCAAACCCTGCTGGGATATTTGGTAGTTGTTCACGGCAAACCCAAGTGATATTGGTATTTTCACCATATAGATAAAGAATATCCGCCACGTTTTTGCCTTGTTGAAGCATATATGAACTTCTACCCAAATAACTCATCCAAGCTTTTGCTCCAGCTTCCGCCCAAGTTTCTTGACGAGTAAAATATTGACCGAATGGACCAAGTGAAAAACCTGGTTTTTTATCGTCAAGTGGTTGATGAACCGACGTATGAATCACAAAACGATTTAACCCAGAAGCCATCTCCAAATCGGCTGTGCGTTTTAGTTTTTCTGGATGCCAAGAAAAAGCATTTTGAATAGCCGTCATTGATTCGGCTGCTACAATGTTTTGTCCATAAATATTTGCAACTGATGCTGCTTCACGAATATCAGCTTCACTACGTACTTCTTCGTCATTTCCGCCTGCTAAACTTCCTGGTGTCCACATTGCTGACATCGGAATTTCAGCATTGCGTTTAACATCCATACCATCGGCTAAGTAGATACGCCCGCCTTCGTGCGACTCGGTATAGCGTTTCATTCCTCTTTTGTGTAGTTCTTCTCCAATGAGGTCATAATGGTTTTCTGCAATCATTTCTCCAATAGTTTTTCTGAAATCCCACAAAAACTTTTCACTCGCTTCAAGGCTTTTCACAACTCTACCTGTTAATACAGGAATCCAAACTTTAATATCATACCCACGACGTTTTTGAAATTCAGCAGGGAAATCTTTCGTCCAGTTCATGTGTCCAGCTTCGTAACTATCCAAAACCATATATTGAAGTCCTTTAGCCCCCATCAAACCGCCTGTTGCATCTTTATACATATCAAGATAAGTATTGATGTATCTTCGTACAGCCGCTTTATCAAGTTTATCAACTTCAAGACCTGTAGCTTCTGGAGAAGCTGGGTGATTTTGACGACCTGTAAGCGAATACCCTAAACGAACAACCATCCAATCTCCAGCGGGAACATCCCATTCGATATTACCATCGGCATTCATTTTTTCGCTTAAATCAACAATATCTTGTGTCGGTATAGCGTCAATATCTTCACTTCCGCCTAGTTTCCCTTCTTCTTTCCAAGCCGAAAAACCTGCTTTGTCTTCCGCTTGGTCAATACGTGAAGTGTTGAAAAGTACAAACTCTGAAATGTTTGTACCACTTGGCTTAGGTATTTCGGTCATTCCCATCATGGCAGCAATTGGACTGATTGTAGCAGGAAGTGTTTCAAAACATATTCTCCAATATTTAGCAGTAGTTGCAGGAATTGCAGTTGTAATAAATGGCAATGTGCTATTGGAAACCTTAGCAACGGTTTTAAAATTTACACCGTCATCACTCACTTTTAGGCTACGATTAGTAGGACCTCCGTTAAATTCTGCTAATTCACCAGCTTCGCCCATACCTACTGCAAATGCCTTGAAGGTTTGAGGAGAATCAAACTCATATTGTATCCACATATCTTTGCCAACTTCCATTGGCGGTAAAAAATACGTTTTACTTATATCATGGTTGAGCATCACTTTTGTGTCAAAATCGCCACCACTTTTGGTGAATTTTGGGTTTAAATCCATCAGATGTTTTTCATTTGATGGCAATTTATAGGCTATCACCATTGCATCAGCAGCATATTGTGGTTTTGGGCCAATAAAACCGCCCATTACACCACCCGCTGATGTTGTTGCATCTTGGTACTTTCCAATAACATCGGGCAATTTGGGTAACTGAATGATTTGCTTTTTTCCACCCGAAATCAATGCTTCTGTCCAAACATATTTTTTCATGGCATCTTCTGGTTTTACCCATGGACCGCCTGTTACACTCCAACCAGGAGAACCAGCAATGGCCATTTCAAGTCCTTTTTTATCAGCTAATTCGGTGGTAAACTTAAAGGCATCTTTCCAATCAGGTTGCATAAACACCAATTTTTTTGGTACAACAACAGGCGTAAAAAGATTAGCGTCGAAGTTCTGAAATCCACCAATACCAACTCGATTCATCCATTCAAGATCTTTTTGAATACCATCTTTGGTAATATTCCCATTCATCCAATGCCACCAAACCCGTGGTTTTGCCGAATTTGGCGGATTCTGAAAACTGTTCTGTAAATCGGTTTGAGCTTGGCTATTTATCAAACTAGCTATTGATATAGCGAAACTTAGACCGATGGCTTTTAAATATTTTTTCATTTTAATACATAATAGGGGGTTAAATAATGAAATCTTTATTTTACAACTGATAATCTATTTCTAGGAAATCTTCAATATCTTTTTGCCAAAAATTATCTATAAAAGCAATGTGTTCGGGGTGATTTGAATAAAAATCGTATTGTTCTTGTGTATCAAACTCCATCGAAATGCCATATTCAAACTTATTTTTTAAACTAATCTGCTTTAAAACTTCAAATTTTTGAACATTTGGAATTGCTGCGAGCTTATCAACAGCATCGAAAAATGCTTGTTTGCTAGTTTCACTTATTTGGTCTTTAAATTTTAGAATTACAGCGTGTCGTATCATGTTATTTATATGTTTAAATCAATAAGGGGAAACTCCCACCGAAACCCATCCGCCATCAACCACTAGGTTTTGTCCCATGATTTGTCTGGATAATGGCGAAACCAGAAACAAAGCAGCATTGGCAATATCGTTGATGGTGGATGGTCGACCTGATGGCGTAATTCGAGACCAAGTTTCGATATATTCAGTATCTTCGAGTGTGCGTTCGGTTAAAGTTGCTCCTGGTACAACCGTATTTATATTGATGTTGTGCGGTGCTAAATCAACGATCAAATTTTTTGCTAATTGGTCGATAGCGGCTTTCGTCATGCCATAAGCGGCCAAGTTGAGATGTGCTGCATGAGCCGTTACCGACGAAGTCAGTAAAATACTTCCTCCATTACCCTGAGAAACCATTTGTTTGGTAACAGCTTGCGTCAGAAAAAAAGTGCCGAAAAGATTTATTTGTAATAGTTTTTGCATTGATTCGGGTTGATATTCCCAAAAATTACCAAAGGTTGTAACGCCTGCATTGGCAACCAAAATATCTAATTTTCCGAAGGTATTTACTGTAAACTTGACAATTCCTTTGATGATTTCCATTTCTGAAATATCTCCAATAAAAGTTTCACATAAACCACCTTGTTCTCTAATTTTCAGGCCTGCCGATTGAGCTAAATCACCACTAATATCATTTAAAACGACTTTTGCTCCTTGTAAAGCTAATTGACGAGCCACTTCAAAGCCAATGCCTACGCCTGCTCCTGTAACGATGGCTACTTGATTATCGAAAAGTTTATTTTGCATCATAATAAATTGAGATTATACTTTATTTTCTTGCGAATTTATTCATATCTCATTTCATTTTACTACTTCATTCAAAAAATCAATCACTTTTATTCTTATCTCTTCTACATATTATATTTTCCCAAAAAGAGCAGCTTCTTTTACAATCGATAATTGTCGTACAAAAACGAAACTGCTTAGTTATAATCTTGTAAGATGGCAGTAAAAATGGTATTTTGTGTAAAATCACAATAAATTGGAGCTATGGCAAAACCGTTATTAGCCAATTTATCATTGTCCATCCAACCGACACTTTGAATAATAGCTATGAGGTGGATGCCGCCCGAAAGCACTTTTTCTTTGGCATTTGCAGGCAGATAAATATCAAGCAAATAATTTTTGAGTGTATCTTTATTATACGGAATATTGCCATGAATAACCGTGCCTTTTGGTAATCTTCCATGCATAGGACTTGCAGTTGGTATTTGGGCAACACATAAATGCAAGGCGAAGATGAGGCGTAGTTGGTTCATTGATAATATTTAGTTTATGAGGCTAAAATTTATTAAAAAAATGAAATAGAAAGGCAGGGAACTCTACCTTTCTATTTGGTATTGTCTATGATGGAATATTAAAACTTATAACTAATAGTCAAGAAATATGCTCTTGGAGGCAAACTTAAAGTCGAATAAACTGCATTCGGGTTTGCTTCAAGTCTAGCTTTTGTAAATCCTTGACGGTCGAGAGCTGCCGGGAAACCACCAGGTGCCGACCATCCCATAATTCCGTTTTGATTAAATAAGTTATTTATATTAGCTTGCAATTGCAATTTAGAGCTAATGTTATATCCTACGTTCAAATTTGTTTGGTTAAATGCAGGTAATGAAAACGCATTTGGAACATTGGCTGCACGCTTACCCATGTAAGAAAAATCAATAGACGAATAAAATTTTCCTTTATTATAAGTAGGAGATAATCTGAAAATAGTTCTGGCATTATTATCGGTTTCGTTGCCTGAAAAATCTTGAATTTTATCATCTGCTTTACCATTATTACCCACTATCCAAGTTTGGAAAACAGTAGCTGTTGACTGTTGGAAAGTGGCAACCGCACGCACACTAAATTCTTTGGAGAAGTTATGATTTGCTTCGATTTCGATTCCTTTTGTCGTTATTTTATTATATAACACAGGTAGTGCATAAGTTGAAGCTAAATCAGCCGTTTCTTGACCAATTGTTTGCTGTGGTACGTTGCTCAAAATACTGAAAAATGGCGTTACAAACAAATTAGTATTACCCGATTTTAATTTATATCCCACCTCTATTTGTTGTACTTTTTGGGCAATTGGATTCAAATTTGCTACCCCAAATGCTGTATTAACGTTAATAAACATATCTAAATCTGGAGCTTTGCTACCTTGTGAAAAACGTGCATAAATTGCCTGATTATCAGAATATTTATAGTTCAAACCTGCTGAAAATGAAAATGTACTTACTTTCTTGTCTTTATAAGCGTACGTAGCCGTGATTTTACCCGAATTATTATCATATAAAGTTAACGGGTTTCCATCAAAACCGCCTGTAGTCGAAGCAACGGTGCTTGCCACTTGGTTTGTACCATTATAACCTACGTTTTCATAGCGAAGCCCCCAATCAAAGTTAATTTTTGAGTTGATAGACCAGTTATGCCCGAAGAATATAGCAGTTTGCTTTTGAGTAGCATCTTGAATATTAACAGGAGCAGAACTTCCTGCACCACCAATTACTCCATCAGTATTAGTAACTTGATAGGTTTTGCCATCAAAACCATTTAAGGTGATTTTTGTAAGTGTTGGATAAGGAGAAGTCATTTGAGTAAAGGCAATTCCAGCACCAGTCGAGTTTAGTCGATTTAATGAAGAGTTTGCATAAAACATACCTGCCGTAAAACTCATGTTTTTAAGTTTCTTTGAAATTGTAAATTGATCAATCAACTCTTTCATGTTGTTTTCCATAAAGAAACATGGATTAAAGAACAAAGAGTTTTTCTGAATGGAAGTACCAGGAAAGTTACTGCCTTGATCGATAAAATTGAATCCAGCAAAATTTCCATTGATTATATTTGGTGCTTGTGTGATTTTACCGAATTGTGTACCAGTTGATTGGTCCATGAAATTATAAGTTCCAAACTGTCCCAAAAGTCCAGGAATTGCGTAAAATACCAGCCCATCCGCTGCAAAAGGATACGCTACGGCTGTTGTATTCCAAGCTGCATTTTTGCTCGAATAACGTATTTTATTATCAATCGTCCAACCATCACCAAAGGTTTGCTCCCAGTTTAAACCCATTGCATTATCCTTTGAGTGTATTTTGTCACGAGAATCATAGTGCTTTTTTACACCAGTATCATTGACCGTAAAGTCTGAAACTACCGATGGAATCAAAACAGAATTTGTTTGTTCAACACCCGCTGGTAATTGTGGATTAGTGAAACCAATTGTTGGCAAAAACTCAAACCAAGCATTGTGGTCATTTAGCACTTTAGCATATAATTTTATACTGCCAGTTTTATAAGTTTTCACAATATTGGCCTTTAATTGTCCACCATTATTCATTGGGTAGCCTGGGTATCTTGCCCCATCTGATTGACGGTAAAAACCACCAATATTATAAGTGATAGACTTATCTTTGCCCAATGGTCCTCCGAAGTTTACATCAGTACGGTAAAATGGATTTTTGCCATTTCCCTCTAAACCTACTTTTGCACGTACTTCTCCTGCAAAAGTTTGGCCACCCGTTTTCGATACATAATTAAAAATTCCACCTGGTGCGTTATTTCCTAAAATTGAGGCAGTTCCACCCCTAACCGCTTCTAATTTACCTAAAGTAGCATCAGTACGTAAAAAATAATCGGGCCCATAATTGCCATAAGTAGCATTCGTAACAGGCAAACCATCTTCTTGCATTGAAACATAATAATAACCCGAAGCACCATCATTTGACCCCACCGAAACCCCACGAGAATAAACCGTATTACGAATTTCACCTAATGATGAATTGACAAAAACACCTGGGATATTTTTTAATAAATCGGCAGCACTATTTACGGCAATTCTATCTATTTGTTTTGTATTTAAAGTCGAAATCGCAACGGATGACTCCATACGAGTACGCTTATCGAAAACCCCTGTTACAACCACTTCATCTAGAGTTTCGGCATCTTCTTCTAAACTTACGTTGATTGTTGTTTGACCACCAACAGAAACTTCTTTGGTTTTATAACCCAAAAAACTAAATATCAAAATAGATTTTGTATCGGGAACATCAATCGAATAATTACCGTTTGCATCACTTACTGTACCTTTTTTTGTGCCTTTTATCATAATACCAACGCCAGGAAGTGCTTCTCCCTTTTCGGCAGAAACTTTGCCTTCAATGCTTATTTCTGCCGATACTACGTTTGGGAAATTTTTTATACTTATTGGTTCTAAAGTTGATACATTTTTTGTTAAAACAATGTATTTTCCTGAAACTTCATAGTTAATTTGAAGTGGTCTTAATACTTTATTTAATGTTGTTTCGAGCGTTTCTTCCTTGACCGATAAGGTAACCTTATCAGTTGAGGTTATCATTTGTGGTACAAAACTAAATTTTACGTTAGCCGTTTTTTCAATTTTTGAAAGCACATCCTTGAGTTCTTGATTACTTACTTGAATCGTAACTCGACGATTCAATAGTTCTTGACCAAAGGTATCTTTGGCGATACTTAAACCAAAAGTTAGCATCACAAGAAATATTGGAAGGCACGAGATTTTCATAATCGTCCACAATGTTTTGACAAATAGTTGATTTTTTTTCATAGATTTGAATTGTTTTTATTAGTTAATAATAGGGAATTGGTAAAGACAGACCCGAATATCTTTGCAAGAGAGTTTTCGGGGGAAATTTTAGGTTTAGTCGGTAATGTTGCAAGCATTGCCGACTTTTTTTATGCTTATTTTAATACTTTAATAACTGATGTTTAACATCCTCGTCCATTGATAACGATTTGACTATCAATTACTTGGTAAGTTGCACCGATGGTTTTACAAATGATTTTTAATTTTTCAAAAAGGTCTTCATCTTCCAATCCTACTGTTAAAGAGCAGCCCTTAAAAACTTCTTCATCAAACACAATATCAACGCCATAAGCGTCTTCTAGCAAGCTGAAAACGTTTTTGATTGGTGTGTTTTCAAAAGTAAAATCATATTTTTTTGGTGATGAATCGACTAAAACTGGGTTTTCAACAAGCGATTTATTAAGTCTTTCTTCATTTCGTAAATAAATAGCCTCTTGGTTAGGCGTAAGCACAAGTCCCGAAAGTGTTTGGTTTTGTTTTTCTTCAATCAAATCAAATTCATATTTGGGGAAAACGGAAACCCGTCCTGTACGAACCGAAACCGTTATGTTTTTATCATTTTCGTAGGCTTTTATTCGGAAACTCGTTCCTAAAACCTTTGTTACGATTTCATTGGCAAACACCAAAAAGGGCTTTTCAGGATTTTTTGTAATATCGAAAAAAGCTTCTCCTTTCAAGTATACGATTCGTGTCTGAGCATTAAAATCTTGAGAATAACGTAAACGACTATTTCGTTCTAAACTTACCACACTTCCATCGCTTAAATGAATTCGCATTACTTTTCCAGTATTATTAACTTCCTCAATATCTTGTATTTGAGCGTTTTTGCTCATAGATCGCAAGACTAAATTGGTCGAATCATTAGAAAAAAATTGGTAAATAAACCAACAACCTATTAATAATGCCACTGATGCAGCAACCCTAAGAATGTTGAATCTGAAACGCAAAATTTTTGATTTTTTTGGTAAACTTGTCTGAATGTTTTTCCAAATAATATCTGCCGTTTGTGTGTCGTTGGTGGTTTTTTGTGATTCTCTTAAATCAAGAATCAATTGTTTGGCAATGAAGACTTTATTGGTCTGATTGGGAAAATTGACGAGGTAGTTTTTCCAGAAAATACTATCGACAGAATCAGGATGAAGCACCCAATTTTTGAATGAATCGTCCGATAAAAAATCTTCAATTTCAAAAGTAGAATAATCGCCTGTCATTAGATAAAAAGTTTTCTTTATTACCTAATGGAAGGAAACTATTATTTTAATCCTATTTTTTTGAAAAATTTTTATAAAAATTTAAAACCAATTAAAAATAAATGGAAGAAAGATTGAGTATTTGATATTTTCTTTCAAAAATTTAAGAGAAGAATAAAGTAATTTACAAGCAGATTGATAGTTCAAATCCATCATTTGGGCAATTTCTTCGTTAGAAAAATCATGAAAATAACGCAGATTGATGGCTTCCTGTTGGCGTTTGGTAAGCTGAGAAATAGCAGTTTTTAATTGTTCGATATGCTGTACTTGTGTTTCATTTTCGAGCATTTGATACTCAAAAGATTGTTCAAACAATAATTCATAAGTATCATCAATTGAGTCAAAATGTTCATGTTGAAGAAGCTGTGTGAGTTTGTTTCTTAATGCCCGAAATAAATAAAATTTAATCGAATCGGTTTCGCTTAATCTTTGGCGGCTGTTCCAGAGTTCAACAAATAAGTCTTGAATTGCATCTTGAATCAATTGTCGATTGGATGTTATTTTATAGCCATAATTGATTAATGCTTGAATATAATTTTGATAAATCTCACCAAAAGCATGCTCATTTCCAGCCTTAAAAGCCTTCCAAAGCAAGGTTTCATCAATTCCTGTTTTATGTTTAATTGTGAAATTCATTCATTTTGATCTTTTAATTGCAATATTTCAATAAAAAACATTGTAAAAATAATACTTGCTATTTTAAGTATGTGAATCAAAAATAAACTAATACTATTCAAAATCAATACTTTATGAGGTACTCTTTTGGAGTCGTTCCTGTTTGATTTTTAAAAAATCTCGCAAAATTACTAGGTGTTTGATTACAGAGTTTTACGGCTATTTCGGCAACTTGTAAATTTGAATATTTTAGTAATGTTTTGGCTTCCAAAATTAACATTTCGTTGAGTAAATCTTGTGCTGTTTTATCAATACTATTTTTTACACATTTATTCAAATAATTGGGCGAAATATGCAAAATTTCGGCATATTCGGTGATACTTTGTTTCTGATAAATATTTTGTGCTAAAGCATTTTTATACTGTTCGGTTACTTGAAAAAATGCGTTTTTGGTCTTTTTGGTTTGGTGTGGTATTTCCTTTTTGATTTCCTCAAAAAGTGTTAATAAATAGGCTGCTGTAAGGTTGGTATCAATGTCATTTTGGTCTTCATAAAGAGATAATAATCGTTCAAAAATACATTCAATTTGTTTTTGAGTATTTGGTGAAAGTTGGATTATTGGATTTGATTGAAATTGAAAAAAAGAAAAGTGTTCATTGAGGTAATTTTTAGGCAAAAACTGAAATATTTTTTCATCAAAATGACAGAAAAAACCTTCAATATCTGGACTCATCATTTCATGTTGTGTAATCTGATAGGCAGGTAAAAAGAAAATGGTCGATTTGCCAAATTCATAACTATTGAGTCCTTTGCTACGTTTAGTTGATCCTTTTTTTAAATACAAAAAATCAAAAATTGTTTTGCGGTGAGGCGGCAACGGAAACTTGATTTTATGTACAAAGTCTTCTAAGCGATTGACATGAAAAAACTGGTGTTTTGTATTTGAAATGACAGGCTGCCAATCAATCGAATGTGAATGGAAACCTGTCATTTCTGAAGGTTGAAGGGTAGGTATTTTTTCTGCTTGACTCATTTTAACGTAGGTCAGTGGTTTCAAAAATTCTATGAAATTTACCAATTCTTCTTATTCAATAATTGCTACGGCTCTTGTCCATCCTGCACTTGCACCTTTGATTTTTGCAGGAAAACAAGCTACTTTAAACCCAAAAGGAGGCAATTGCTCCAAATTAGCTAATTTTTCAATCTGACAATATTCTTTTTCAATACCTACATAATGTGCTTGCCAAATAACGCCGTCTCTCGGATTAGCTTTATAATCTGCAGCTTGAATGTGCAGTGGAATATCCCAACCCCAGCCATCTGTTCCCATGACTTTGATGCCTTGGTCGATGAGCCAATGCGTTGCTTTTGCCGAAGCTCCTACGTGAATTTTTACAAAATCATCATCATGAATCCTTTTGTCAGCATCACAACGAATCAAGACAATATCGAAGGGTTTTAAAGTATAATTAATGGCCGCTAATTTTTCTATCAAATCTTCGGGTTCAAACATGTAGCCGTCAGGTTTATCGGTAAAATCCAAAACAACGCCATCGTGAAAAAACCAATCCAAAGGCATTTCATCAATCGTGCGAGAAGGTTTTCCTTCGCAAGTTGGATAATAATGGTACGGTGCGTCTACGTGCGTTCCGCAGTGACTTGTTACTGTCAAAAATTCGCCAGCAGGGCCATTTCCATTAATAAAAACTTCTCCTGCAATGCCTTCAAAGAGTTTTCCTCCCATTTTTTTTGCTCCTTCTTTGTGGTCTTCATACACAATTTTAGTTGGAAGCGGTTCTTTTATTTCCTCTGAAATTGTTACAGATAAATCTATTATTTTCATATAATCGTTCTCCTTATAATAAGGTTTTTTTTAATTTTTAGTGCTTATTATTATTTATTACTTTAAAAGTCTTCCACCATCAACAGTAATAATATTTCCAGTAGAAAAAGTAAGTTGAGTCGCTACCGAAAATACCGCATTTGCTACATCTTTTCCTAAAGCAAACCGCTGAAGAGGCGTATTATCCATTTGATTTTTCAAGAAAACGGGGTCAAAATTCTTGGTATATTCGCCTTCCACAAAACCTGGTGAAACCGACACAACCCTAATTTTTGGGGCTAAAGCTCGACCAAGCGACCGAGTCATTGAATCAATAGCGGCTTTTGAGGCACAATAAGCTACATTCGACCCGATGCCATAAATACCTGCAATCGAAGAAATATTTACAATGAGAGCGGTCTCTTCACTTGATTTAGTCAATAAATCTTTGAAAGCACGTGTCATGGCAAACGTTCCACGAAAATTTGTTTGCATGATTTTGTCAATCCATTCGTCGGTCAAAGCATCCAAATTATCGTGCGGAACGGGTGTTGTGATGCCTGCATTATTAACTAAAACATCTATTTTTCCATACTTTTTTGTAACAAACTCTTGCAATTCGGCAACTTTTTGAGCGTCGGTTGTTGGTGCATGAAAAATTGAATGATTGCCATTGGGTAATTTTTTCAAAAGCTCTTCGGCTTTTTGTGCATTTGAATTGTAAGTAATGATTACATCATAACCATTTTGTGCAAATTTTTGGCAAATGGCCGAGCCAATTTCGCCTGCACCACCCGTAACTAATACAGTTTTCATATCGTTTTTTTATAGCGTCTTACTCTTATATCTGCTTGTTCTTTATGCCCAGCAAAATTTTCAATGGCACAAAGTCTTGAGCAATATTCACCAATTAATGCACTAGCTTCGGGTGTTCTGACTTCTTGATAAGTGCAGGTCTTCATGAATTTCCCAACCCATAAACCGCCCGTATATTTAGCACCGTGCTTGGTTGGAAGCGTATGATTTGTGCCAATAACTTTATCGCCATAAGCCACGTTAGTGTATTTTCCGAGAAATAATGCTCCAAAATTGGTCATTTTTTCAAGAAAATAACGAGGATTGGCCGTCATTACCTGTACGTGTTCGCTAGCAATCAAGTCAGCTTCAGCAACCATTTCGTCGATACTGTCAACCAAAATAACTTGTCCATAATCTCTCCAAGAAACACTGGCAATATCTGCAGTTGGTAAAACCGTTAATTGACGCTCTACTTCTTTGATAGTTTCGTAAGCTAGCTGCTCCGAATTTGTCAACAAAATAGCAGGTGAAGTTGGGCCGTGTTCTGCTTGTCCAAGTAAATCAGTTGCACAAATTTCAGCGTCGCTTGTATCGTCGGCAATAACTAAGGTTTCAGTTGGCCCAGCCAGTAAATCAATACCAATTTTGCCAAATAATTGTCTTTTAGCTTCCGCAACGTAGGCATTTCCAGGGCCAACAATCATATCAACCGATTCAATTGTTTCTGTTCCCAAAGCCATTGCTGCAATGGCTTGTACGCCACCAAGCAAGTAAATTTCGTCCGCTCCCGCCAAGTGCATGGCTGCAACTGTTGCCGCTGGAATTTCTCCTTTAATGGGCGGCGTACAAGCAATCACTCGTTTTACACCTGCAACTTTGGCGGTTAAGACGCTCATGTGAGCAGAAGCAACCATCGGATATCGACCTCCTGGCACATAACAGCCGACACTATTTACGGGAATATTGCGATGACCCAAGAAAACACCAGGAAGAGTTTCAACTTCAATATCTTTTAGAGCATTTTTTTGATGCGTGGCAAAATTTCTTATTTGCGTTTGGGCAAACTTAATGTCTTCAATGACTTGTTCGGGCAGAGTATTGATGATTGATTCAATTTGTTCATTGGATAATTTAAAGCTTTCGGGCGACCAATTGTCCAATTTTTCTGAAATTGACCTTACGGCAGCATCGCCACCCATCTTAATTTCGTTCAAAAGGTTTTCAACAGTTTCTCTAACTTTCTTGTCGTTCGATTCGGCTTCAAACAAAGCAATTGCTTCTTTTATGATACGTTTCATTGTAGTAAATCAAATTAAATTAAAATGTTCGGCAACAGGTGGATTTTGGAAAAAAGGCGACAAAATAGCCCTCCACTCAATAAATAAAGGTGATTGGCGAAAGCCAATTGTGTGGTCTTCGAGTGTTTCCCAATAAATAAAAACATTAAATTTGGTTGACACTTCAATACATTGGTGTAATTCGACGCTAATAAAGCCTTTCGACTGTGAAACGACGAGTTTAGCTGCTTGAAAAGCCTCTTTTAAAGCTTCTTGGCTTCCTTCTTTGATATCTAAAGTTGCAATTTCTAAAATCATAATTCTTGGTTATCAATTTATTTACTTGCAAAAATCATTTTTTTTAATAAAAAAGTCCAATATTTGTTTCTTGAGTTTTTAATAAGAAATAATTATTGGAAATTGTGAAAAATGTAGAATCAAGCGTTTTAACTTAGAAAAGTATCTTAAAAAGCTGTTTAGAATCAAATGATTTGATGATGATTTTGAGATATTTTTGTTTAGTTTGTCGATAATATTTCAAATGATTCAAAGAGAGAGGCGAACCGAATTTGTCGATAAAAACTGCCGAGTTATCGACAAACTGAAAGAATTAAACCCATCGGTCGAGTATTTTAATGGATGTGTATAATTACTAAAAAACATTCATTCTCAATAACTAATTTTGGCGTTATAAAACAACAATTAGTTACTGAACAAATACTAAAATGATAAAATTGATTTTCACGCTACCACTATTATTGTTGAGTCTTTGGGCAAATTTTAGCTCAATAAAAACGACTCATCAACCTGCTGAAATGACTCTTTGCGTGTCAATGCCAAATGAGGAGGCAAATCAAAATCTAAGAAAAATTTTGGATAATGATTTTAATTCGTTTGAAAATGACTCTACAAAAGCTTATACAATGCCCTTGCTTACTCAAACACCAAAAGGCGATTTAATGCTTTCTTGGACCGAAAAAGATGAACAAGGAAATACTTCTTTTTGTGTGGCTTTTTCGAGTGATAAAGGTAAATCTTTCGCAGAAAAGAAAACTATTTATTCAGGAAAAGGCATATCCAATAGCAGAATGATGCGTGCCAAAGTGCTTGCAAAAAAAGATGGTAGTTTGGTTGCAGTTTTCTCAAATCGCTCAGATGCTGCCCCAAGCCAATCGGGGAGGGGTAGTTCTCGTTCGGCAGATATTGTTTATTGTGTTTCAAAAGATGGCGGTTCAACTTGGACAAGTCCAAAATCAGTTGATGCCGACCCAACTCAAGGAATTGTTAGAGGTTTTTTTGATGCCGCTTTGATGGCTAATGATGAAGTAGCCGTGGCATATCTGAAAGATGTAGCCAATAGCAAAAAGTTTGAAGAAAGGGATTTACGACTTGTAATTACTAAAAATGGTGTGTTTCAACCTGAAAGAGTAATTGACCCAGTGGTCTGTGACTGTTGCCCAATAAGCCTTTTATTAGATGCAAATGGTGCGTTGAATGTGTATTATCGTGATAATAACGACAACATTCGTGATATGGCAAAAATGACTTCAACAGACAATGCTGAAACATTTTCAAAACCGCAAATTTTACACAACGACCAATGGAAAATTAATGGTTGCCCACACAGCGGTGCAATTTCGAGTACCTACGGCAAAAGTGCATTAATTGTATGGTTTTCGGGGGCAGAAACAGAATCAGGATTGAGATTAGTTACGCAAGAAGGCAAAAAACTTTTTGTTCTGAGCGACGTTTCTGCAAAAAATGCGTATCTATTGGAAGCACCAAAAGCCTCAGTTATGCTATGGGAACAAAACAAAGGCGAAAACAATGTTTCTCAAATTGCATTCAGAAAAATCAATAATGATAAAGTTTCGGAAACAAATTGGGTAAACGGCTCTAGCAATGGTACAAACTCGTCTGGCTTAGTGATTGATAATCAGTTACTTATAGCGTATGAAGTGAAGCAGGCAAACAAAAAAAATAGCATCAAAATAAGTACAGTTACTTTATAATTTTTATTAAACCCTTAATTTTATCTTTCTAATCATGAAAAAAACTAGTTTAATTTTTGCATTTATTTTCATTTCAAGTCTTTCTTTTGCCCAATGGTCAATCGACAAAGGTCACACAAAATTTGCATTCATCGCCGAGCATCATGGTTTATCGGAAGTGGATGGCTATTTTAAGAAATTTGATGGTAAAATAACGACTGCAAAAGATGATTTATCAGATGCTGTTTTTGAAATTTCAATAGAGTCAGCAAGTATTAATACTGACCTCGAAATGCGTGATAATCATCTCAAAAGTGAAGATATGTTTAATGTAGAAAAATTTCCTGCCATTACTTTTAAAAGCACTTCTTTTACTAAAATAGCTGGAAATAAATATAAAATGCTTGGAGATATGACTATCAAAGGTGTAACGAAACCAATCACGTTAGATGTAACGATGAACGGCCCAATGGCTCATCCAGACCCAAGAAACAAAACTCCACAAATAGGAATTAAAGCAACAACAACAATCAAAAGAAGTGATTTTGGTATTGGTGGAAAATTAGCAACCGTGATGGTTGGAGACGAAATTGCGATTCGTGCGACTGGCGAATTTCAGAAGAAATAATTTTAAGTTTTTTAAGATTTTTTGCCGTCGATGTATTCTTCAAAATACATCGACGGCAATTTTTTAGAAAAATAAGTCATTACAAATCTTTCACCAATGTAGTTAATGCTTGGATTGTTGGCGTGCTTGTACTTGTTTTGTAGCAAATGGCTTGTTTGATTGATACTTCTTTGTATGGCGAACCGTCGACATTAACGATTTCTTTGCAAACCACACCTTGTACACGGCTGGCGTCATAAAACGATGGCACAAAGGCTATTCCAACGCCCAAACTCACCAAGCCGCCCAATAATTCAATCGATGAAACTTCTTGAACGATGAATGATTCTCGGCTAAAACCTGCATTTTTACACATTCGTTCGATGTCTTCAAAAACGGTATGAATAGATTTATTGATTTCAATCCATTTTTCGTTTTTGAGTTGTTCTAATCGAAGATTTTCTTCTTTTGCCAATGGGTGGTTTTCGGAAAGCATGACTTTTAAATAACCAGTTTTGAAAGGTGTTTCGGTCAATTGGTTGTATTTTAATGGTAAAAGTGTAATTCCGATGTCAATTGTTTCATCGAAAAGTCCATCTTGAACAGCCAAAAATGTGGGTAATTCAACTAGTTTTAATTCAATATCAGGAAAGTTCTCTGAAAAAATCCTGATAATTTCCAAAATTCGGGTTCTAATCATCATTCGATAAACACCCAATTTTATTACTTTTTGCTGTAATCCTATTCTTCGAGCAGTTTCGATAGCTTTGTCGGCAAGTTGTAAAATATTTTTTGCTTCAATTAAAAATACGCTCCCTGCTTCGGTCAATTCAACTTTCCGCTGCTGTGTGCGTTTCACTCGACTAAACAATTCAATACCGATTTCATCTTCCAATAAATGTATCTGCTGACTTAAAGCGGGTTGCGAAACGTACAGTTTCTCGGAAGCCCTTCCAAAGTGCAATTCGTCTGCCACGCCAACAAAATACTTTAATTGTCTTAATTCCATTCTTCAATAAGTTTTTCTAATGACAATATTAAAAATAAATATTAGATAAAATAAAGAATATTTTAGATTTTTGAGGGAAATATATTTTTTTGGAATGAAAGTAATTATTGTTGGTGGTGGAATTGGCGGACTCACAACCGCTCTTTGCTTACATAAAATCGGAATTGAAGTCAAAGTTTTTGAATCAGTTAGCGAAATAAAGCCTTTGGGGGTTGGTATCAACTTACTTCCGCATTGCGTTAGGGTACTTACAAATTTAGGTTTAGAGCCTAAAATTGGGAAAATAGCAGTAGAAACACAAGATTTAGTGTATTTTGATAAATTTGGAAAGAAATTTTGGGAAGAACCTCGTGGACGATTTGCTGGCTACAAATGGCAACAATTTTCGATTCATCGTGGCGAATTTCAAATGCTTTTGTTTGAAGAAACCCAAAAAATTATTGGAGAAGAAAATATCAAAACAAGTCACCACTTACAAAGTTTTGAGCAAATTGGCGAAAAAGTTGTAGCTCATTTTACAAATAAAAATGCTGATAATCAAATATTTACGGAAGAGGGCGATTTTTTAATTGGAGCTGATGGTATCAATTCGGTGGTTAGAAAACAATTGTATCCAAATGAAGGTCCACCAAAATTTTCACAAAATGTGCTTTATCGTGGTACGTCATTGATGAAACCGTTCCTTACTGGTGCATCAATGGCAATGATTGGGCATTTACGCCAAAAAATGGTTGTCTATCCAATTGGGCCAAAATTAGATGAGAATGGGGATCAATTGATTAATTGGGTTGGCAATTTGAAAGAAAATGACCGGATGGGTTTTCTTGAAAGAGATTGGAATAAACGTTCGGATAAGAAAAGATTATTGGAAATTTACAAAAAATGGCAATTCGATTGGCTCAATGTGCATGATATGATTGATAAATCGGAAGCAATTTATGAGTTTCCGATGTCAGACCGTGACCCATTGCCACAATGGACTTTCGGAAGAGTAACACTTTTGGGTGATGCCGCACATCCCATGTATCCAATCGGTTCAAATGGTGCTTCTCAGGCTATTTTAGATGCAGATGCACTCGTAAATGCCATTGTGGAGGAAGCAGATATTGATGCAGCTTTGCTACGATATGATAAAGAAAGAGTGCCAGCTACGGCAAAAGTTGTTTTACAAAATCGACAAAAAGGCCCAGATGAAATCATGGATTTGATGGAAGACCGTTTCCCAGAAGGATTTACTGAAGACCAAATTCCGCACCAAGAATTAGAAACAATCATGAGCAGATATAAACAAATTGCTGGTTTTGACGTGCAATCGCTCAATCAGAAAAATTAAGTTTTTTGATTGAGCGAACAACATATTAGAAAAAAATAATTTAATTGCTCAATCAAGTAACATAAATTTTCAAGTCAACCTAGTTCTATATGAAAAAATTATTTTTATTCTCAGCCTTATTATTTTCAATGAATCTTTATGCCCAAAGTACAACTGAGGCAGTAGCACCCGCTTTAGAATTTGTTTGTGAACTAAAAGTAAAGCTAAAAGCTCCTTTTGTAGTTGGCGAAACTCCGCACGGTCTTCGCAGAATTATTCCGATTGTTGGTGGCTCTTTTGAAGGCCCAAAAATGAAAGGTGAAATTTTGGATGGTGGAGCAGATTGGCAAATTGTCAGAAAAGATGGTGTTGCCGAATTGGAGGCTCATTACCAAATTAAAACCGACGATGGCGTAATTATTTATATCAAAAATACAGGTTTGCGAGTTGCAACGCCCGAAGTTGCCGCTCGAATCGGTAGAGGAGAAATTGTTTCTGCCAATGAATATTATTTCAGAGCAGTACCAAAATTTGAAGCACCTGCAGGAAAATACGAGTGGATGAATAATGCCATTTTTATCTGTAAAGGCATCAGAAATCCTGATAATGTAACAATTCAAGTCTGGAAAGTGCTTTAATATTCGTTCCAAAATACTATTCAACCCTAAACTTATGAATTTAAAAACGTCTTGGTACGCTGTCTTTATTCTGACGCTTGCCAATATTTCGTCATTTATTGACCGTCAAATATTGAGTTTATTGGTAAAGCCAATAAAAAGAGATTTACATCTGAGCGACACCGAAATGAGCCTTTTAATGGGGCTAAGTTTTGCAATTTTTTATACACTTTTTGGAATGTTTATTGGTCGTTTAGCCGACCGAAAAAGCAGAAGAAACATTATAATGGTAGGTATAACTGTTTGGTCAGCAATGACTTCGCTTTGTGCGGGAGCAGTTTCATATTTCCAGTTTTTTATGGCTCGAATGGGCGTTGGCGTTGGCGAATCAACACTTTCACCGTCGGCATATTCGATGATTGCCGATATGTTTCCTAAAAATCGTTTGGCTACTGCTATGAGTGTTTTTTCGATGGGAGTGTTTTTGGGTTCGGGCTTGGCAACACTCATTGGTTCGGGAATCGTGGCCAGTTTACCAACCGAAGGAATGGTTACTGTACCGATTTTAGGCGAAATTTTCCCATGGCAATTAATTTTCTTGTACGTAGGCTTACCAGGATTAGTCATCGCACTTTTACTTTTCACAATCAAAGAGCCAACCCGCAAAAATATGCTCCAAGTAGATGGCAATTCGGTTAAACTTTCGCTATCAGAATCATTAAAAATTATTTTTAAATACAAAAAAGCCTATTTATTAATTTGTTTTACCATTGCTTTTCAAGCCTTAATTAATTACGGTTGCAATGCTTGGGTTCCAACTTTTGTCGCCCGAACGTATGGCTGGGAAGTACCTCGAGCGGGGGCTTTTTATGGAGCCGTTGTAGTTATTTCTTCGGTTTTGGGTGTCATGTTTGGCGGTTGGTATGCCGATAAACTAACAAAAGAAGGTAAAACTGACGGACGTTTAAGGGTAGGAGTTTTGAGCGGATTTTTGGCTCTCATTTCTTGTTTTATTCCACTTTTACCTAAGGCAGAATTGGTTTTAATAGCGATTTCAGTGCCAGTTTTTGCATTATCCGCTCCGTTTGGAGCAGCCACAGCCGCTTTACAAGAAATTATGCCTAATCAAGTGAGAGCTCTGGCGTCTTCTATTTTACTTTTTATCATCAATTTAATTGGTATTGGTTTGGGGCCAACTTCGGTAGCATTATTTACTGATTTTGTTTTCAAAGACGAAAATATGATTCGATATTCATTGGTGTTGCTTTACATTATTGGTGGTGGATTAGCATTTCTACTAAGTTATTTGTCTTTGAAACCCTACCGAAATGCCATTGAAGATATGAAACAAAATACCATTTCACTTTAAATTACACTTTTAAAACTCAAATGAAAACTCCTGCATCACTAATAGTTGAACAAAAAGACGAGATTCTTTTGGTTAAAATCAATCGCCCAGAAAAAAGAAATGCTATCAATGACGAACTCGTTTTGGGTATTGAATCCGTTTTTTCGACGATTCCAGCAGGTGTGAAATGTGCAATTATTTATGGTGAAGGACAACATTTTAGTGCTGGACTTGACCTTTCTGAATTGAAAGAAAGAAATATTATTGAAGGTTTGCATCACTCACGAATGTGGCATCGAGCTTTAGAAAAAATACAATTCGGAACTGTACCAGTAGTGGCGGTGCTGCACGGTGCTTGCGTGGGTGGTGGTTTGGAAATTGCTTCGGCTTGTCATATTCGTGTGGCTGAACAGAGTACTTTTTATGCTTTACCAGAAGGACAAAGAGGGATTTTTGTGGGTGGTGGTGCGTCAGTACGATTACCAAAATTGATTGGAATGGCTCGTATGGCCGATATGATGTTTACAGGAAGAGTTATTTCGGCAGAAGAAGGAATCTTGATGGGCTTTTCTCAATATTTGGCTTCGGAAGGAAATGGTTTGGAAAAAGGTATTGAATTAGCAAAAAAAATCGCTCAAAATGCAGAAACTACTAACTATGCTTTGATGCATGTTTTACCAAGAATTGTTGACTCAGGTCAAACAGAAGGCTTAATGATGGAATCTTTAATAGCCACCATTTCATCGTCATCTCCAGAAGCAAAAAAACGACTCAACGATTTTTTGGAAGGTAGAGCGAAAAAAGTTGGCGAGTAAATTTGACCTATGTTGACTAAAATAAGCAACCAAACCAAAATTAAAAATAAGGATGTTCAAAAATACACATTTCGGCCCAATTTCTACAAAAAAAACTGTTCGTGCAGACGGGTCGATTTTGCTTAAACTAGAACAACAATTAGGCGATTTTCCTGAAAAAATAACTGAAAAATTAATTTATTGGGCTGAACAAACACCCGACAAAATATTCATTGCTCGACGAAATAAAATAGATGAATCTTGGGAAACATTAACGTATAAAGAGACATTGAGTAAAGTAAAAAAGATTGCTCAATATTTGCTTAATCTTAACTTTTCGAGCGAAGAAACACTCGTTATTTTATCTGATAATAGCGTTGAACACGCATTGTTGGCTTTGGCAGCTCTCCATGTGGGAATTCCTTATACACCGATTTCGCCTCCATATTCGTTGGTTTCAAATGATTTTGGCAAGTTGAAACATTGTTTGGAATTGATGACGCCAAAGGTTGTTTTTGCTCAAAATGGAAAAATGTATGCCAAAGCACTTCATCTTGCCAAAGAATTATTTCCAAATATAACAATCGTAACAGTTGAAGAAAGTATCGAAACAGATTTTTTGGAATTATTAAATTTTGAAGCAAGCAATGAAGTTGATATTGCTTTTTCAAAAATTACGGGCGAAAACGTTGCGAAAATTTTATTCACTTCGGGTTCAACAGGTTTGCCAAAAGGTGTAATTAATACGCATCAAATGTGGTGTGCAAATTTACAGCAAATCACACAGGTTTTTCCGTTTATGCAGCATAAACCGCCAGTTTTTATTGATTGGTTGCCGTGGAATCATACTTTTGGTGGGAATCATAATTTTGGATTGACACTTTATAATGGTGGTTCACTTTATATAGACGAAGGAAAGCCGACGACCAATGGCATTGAAATGACCGTTCAGAATTTAAGAGAAATTGCTCCAACGGCTTATTTTAATGTACCAAAAGGTTTTGAAATGTTGATTCCTTATTTAGAACGAGAGCCAGCGTTAAGGCAAAATTTCTTCAAGAATCTAAATATATTCTTTTATGCAGGAGCTAGTTTGGCTCAACCAGTTTGGAATCGTTTAGAAGAGTTGGCAATGGAAACCATTGGTGAAAAAGTGCCTATCATTACGGGTTTAGGCTGTACAGAATCAGGCCCTTCTGCGATGTTTGCGAGTTGGGGAGGTAGTTTTTCGGGGCTTTTGGGCGTTCCTGTGGCAGGAATGGAAGTGAAATTAGTGCCAGATGGAGACAAAATGGAGGCTCGTTATAAAGCTCCAAATGTAACAAAAGGCTATTGGAGAAATGAAGAAGCAACGGCCAAATCATTCGATGATGAAGGCTATTATAAAACGGGCGATGCCGTAAAATTTGTCGATGAAAATGAGCCAAGTAAAGGTTTAGTGTTTGATGGTAGAATTGCTGAAGATTTTAAGCTTTCAACAGGAACATGGGTAAATGTAGGTGTTTTGAAAGCAAAAATTATTTCGGCAGGCTCGCCAATTGTACAAGATGTGGTGATTGCAGGCTTGGATAAAGAATATATTGGTGCAATTTTGTTTTTAAATGCTGATGCTTGTCGAAATTTGATTGGCGAAAATCTGAACAATAAAGAAGCTTTTTTACACCCAAAAGTAAAAGTTTTTTTGGATGAAATGCTTGAAAAATTTAATGCTAATTCAACAGGGAGTTCGACTCGAATTGCGAAAATAATTATTGCAACAGAGCCGCCATCAATAGATTTAGGAGAAATTACAGATAAAGGTTCGCTCAACCAAAGAGCAGTTTTGAAACATCGAGCTGCTTTAGTTGAACAACTTTATTCATAAACATATCAAAACTATGATAATTGAAAATAAGACATTTTTGGTAACTGGTGGAGCATCAGGTTTAGGCTTTGCAACTGCGAAAATGATTGTTGATAATGGCGGGAATGCAGTTATTTTAGATGTTAATGCCGAAGCAGGAGAAAAAGCCGAAGTTGAATTGGGGCAAAAGGTGAAGTTTGTAAAGACTGATGTGGCAAACGAAGCACAAGTGCAACACGCAATAGACATAACCATAAGCCATTTTGCAGGAATTCATGGTGTTGCTAATTGTGCTGGTGTTGGGCCTGCTATGAGAGTTGTAGGTAAGAACGGACCACATTCATTAGATTTTTTCTCAAAAGTTATTAATATTAACCTTATCGGTACTTTCAATGTGATTCGATTGGCTACAAACGTTATGCAAAACAATCAACCAAATGAAAGCGGAGAAAAAGGTGTAATTATCAATACAGCATCAGTTGCGGCATACGATGGTCAAATCGGACAAGCGGCTTATTCGGCTTCAAAAGGTGGAATCGTAGCAATGACTTTACCAATTTCAAGAGAATTAGCTCGCATGGGAATCAGAGTAATGACGATTGCACCAGGTATTTTTGAAACACCACTTTTGGCATCATTACCGCAAGAAGCCCAAGATTCACTCGGTCAACAAGTGCCTTTTCCACCTCGTTTGGGAAAACCATTTGAATATGCAAATTTAGTAAAACACATCATCGAAAACGTGATGCTCAACGGCGAAGTAATTAGGCTAGATGGAGCAATTAGAATGAATGCGAAATGATTACAATGAATCATTAGTAGTGTTTTACATTGTTTTTAATTGAGTTAATAAAAATCTTTTCACCCTTTATAATTAAAAATATGAAACTCCCTTTTCGTGCCGACCACGTTGGTAGCTTATTAAGAACGCCAGAAGTAAAAGAAAATCGTTTGAAATGGAAAAACGGTTTAATTTCTGCCGAAGAACTACGTGAAATTGAAAACATTGGCATTGCCGAAACAGTAAAAAAACTCGAATCTACGGGAATGAAATCAATCACAGATGGAGAATTTCGCCGTGATTACTTCCACCTTGATTTCTTGAAAGAATTAGATGGCGTAACCGTCACTGGAGGGATTGATGCAAACCCAAATGCAAAAGCTGCTGAAGATGGTTTTACTCCACCAAAATTGAGTGTAACTGGCAAACTAAAACACGTAAAAGATATTCAAGTGGCTGATTTTAACTTCCTAAAATCGGTCGTAACCCAAACGCCAAAAGTTTCTATTCCATCGCCTACAATGGTACATTTTAGAGGTGGACGAAAGTCAATTGATATAAATTCTTATCCTGATATGGATGAGTTTTTTCACGATTTATCGAAAGCATATCGTGAAGAAATTGACCATTTATACCAAAATGGCCTACGTTATTTGCAATTAGATGATACAAACTTGGCTTATTTATGTGACCCCAAAATGCGTGCTGCTGCCATTGAACGAGGCGAAGACCCGAACGAATTGCCAAAAACTTATGCTGCTCTAATCAATTCGGTTATTGATGGACGTCCGAAAGATTTAACAGTTGGGATTCACTTGTGTCGAGGTAATTATCGCAGCACTTGGTTTGCCGAAGGTGGTTACGAACCTGTGGCCGAAATATTGTTTAATTCAATCAATGTTGATGCCTATTTCTTGGAATATGACGATGAGCGTTCGGGTGATTTTGCTCCACTTCGCTTTGTTCCTAACAATAAAAGAGTGGTTTTAGGTATTATTTCTTCTAAAAAAAGAGAATTAGAAAATATTGATGATTTGTGTAAACGTATTGATGAAGCTGCACAATATATGCCACTTGAAAATATGTGCGTAAGTCCACAATGTGGCTTTTCTTCGACTCACCACGGAAATGATTTGACGCATGATGACCAATGGCGTAAAATGGAATTGGTTGTAAATACTGCGATTAAAGTTTGGGGAGAATCTTAAAAAAATCAAAATGAAAAAAATCTTATTTTCGATTTTATTGATTTCCTCATTGAGTTCATTTGCCCAAAACAAGGAAATTGATGCCAACAAAACGGCTATTGAATCTTCAAAATATTGGTTAGATATTGATTATGTAGGCGATGGCATTGTTGGCCATCGCTTAGACATTCATCTGCCTAAGCATGGGCAAGAACCTTTTCCAATTGTAGTGTCGATTTATGGAAGTGCTTTTTTCTCAAACTCTTCCAAAGGTAATACTTTTAAAGATGGACTTGGACAAAAATTATTGGAAAATGGTTTTGCGGTGGTAAGCATCAATCATCGTTCGAGTAGTGATGCAATTTTTCCTGCAACAATTCAAGATGTAAAAGCAGCGATTCGTTTTATCAGAGCAAATAGTGCCAAATTTTCGTTGGATAACTCGTTTATTGGCATCACAGGATGGTCTTCTGGAGGTCATTTATCGGCTCTCACTGGTACAACAAATTCGACTAAAACTGATAAAATTAATGGTTTGTCGGTCGATATTGAAGGTAATGTAGGAACTTTTACTCAAACCAGTAGCCATGTAAATGCTGTAGTTGATTGGTTTGGGCCAACAGATTTTTTGCTCATGGATAAGTGTGGTAGTAGCATGAAACACGATGATGTAAAATCGCCCGAATCATCATTGATTGGTGGAGCAATTCAAGAAAATAAAGAGAAAACATCATTGGCAAATCCGATTTCTTATGTCAATAAAAACAACCCGCCTTTTTTAATTTTTCATGGCGATAAAGACCCACTTGTGCCACATTGCCAAAGTGAAAAGTTATACGAAAAACTTCAAAAAGAAGGCGTAAAAAGTGAATTAGTGATTATACCAAATGGCGGTCATGGGCCTGGCGTTTTGATTGATAAATACTTTGAACAAATGATAGTTTTTTTCAAGGAAAACTTAAAATTGATTAAAAAATAATGTAATCTCAATAATGAAAAAATACCTTGTTTTTCTATTCTTTTCGTTTTTGTATAACCTCACTTTTGGGCAAGATTCTTCCAAAGACAAGCTGCTTTTTGGCGTTGCATATTATGATGAATATATGCCTTATGAACGTCTCGAAAAAGATGTGGCAATGATGAAAGAAGCTGGAATCAACGTAGTCAGAATAGCAGAATCTACTTGGAGTACCGTTGAACCACAAGATAATGTATTTAATTTTGTTCATATTGACCGAGTGCTTGATGCCATGCACAAAGCCAATATCAAGGTCATTATTGGAACACCCACTTACGCAGTTCCGACATGGTTGGTCAAAAAATATCCTGAAGTTTTGGCAACAACGTCAAGAGGGAAAAACCAATATGGCGTTCGTCAAAATATGGATATTACGAACGAACACTTCCGTTTTCATGCCGAGCGAGTGATTCGTAAAATCATGGAACATGTCAAAAATCATCCTGCAATAATTGGTTATCAAGTTGATAATGAAACCAAACATTACAATACCGCTGGTGATAATGTGCAGCAAGCATTTGTGTTGTATATGAAGGAAAAATTCAAAACTTTAGATGCAATCAATAAAGCATTTGGCTTAGATTATTGGAGCAATCGAATCAATAATTGGGATGATTTTCCTTCGACAAATGGCTCAATAAATGCTAGTTTGAATGCCGAATTTTCTAAGTTTCAGCGAAAATTAGTGACCGATTATTTAGCTTGGCAAACCAAAATAGTGAAAGAATATGCGAAACCTAATCAATTTGTAACACAAAATTTTGATTTAGAATGGCGTGGATATTCGTTCGGAATTCAACCCGATGTTAATCATTTTGATGCATCAAAAGCTTTAGATGTTGCAGGAATTGATATTTATCATCCGACGCAAGATAATTTGACAGGCATCGAAATTTCGTTAGGAGGAGATATTACTCGCTCAATGAAAGGAGGAAAAAACTATTTTGTGATTGAAACCGAAGCACAAGGTTTTCCACAGTGGGTTCCGTATCCAAATCAGTTGCGTTTACAAGCATTTAGTCATTTGGCTTCGGGAGCAAATATGTTGGAATATTGGCATTGGCACTCGATTCATAACTCGGCAGAAACTTATTGGAAAGGGCTTTTAAGTCACGATTTTGAACCTAATCCAACATATAACGAAGCCAAAACGATTGGTAAAGATTTTGAAAGATTGAGTAATAAACTCGTCAATTTGAAGAAAAAAAATGATGTTGCAGTGCTTTTCAGCAATGAAGCTCTTACTGCATTTAATGCTTTTAGTTTTGGTTGGGGTGCTAGAGAAAATTACAATGATATTTTACGACCGTACTATGATGCTCTTTACAAAATGAATGTCGGAACGGATTTTATTGACCCATCGGTGAAGGATTTTAGCCAATATAAACTCATTGTTGTACCCGCACTTTACGCCGCTTCGGATGAGTTACTTAATAAATTAAATGCTTTTGTGAAAAATGGTGGACACGTGATTTATACTTTTAAAAGTGGTTTTTCCGATGAAAATGTGAAGGTAAGAAGCAGCATTCAACCAGGAATTATCAACGAAGCGTGTGGGATTTCTTACAGCCAATTTACCATTCCAAAGGATGTTTCTTTAAAAGGAAATCCTTACCATGTGGATGAAAATCAAAATAAAGTTCACACTTGGATGGAGCTAATCACACCCACAACAGCTAAAGTTTTGGCATATTACGACCATGAAGCTTGGGGAAATTATGCTGCAATCACCCAAAATCAATTCGGAAAAGGTTTGGCAACTTATGTCGGATGTATGACAAGTGCTGCATTGACCGAAAAAATTGTAAAAGATGCTTTACAAAAAGCTGATTTATGGAAAACAGACCAAGCTTTATCGTTTCCGATTATTACTAAAACTGGTATCAACCAACAAGGTAAGTCTATCCGTTATTTTTTCAATTATTCGGCCGTACCCCAACAGATTAAATATACTTTCGGAAAAAGTACTGAATTATTATCAAATCAAGATTTTTCAGGTAGTAATACGATAAATATTGAAGCGTGGGGTGTGAAAATTTTTGAAGAAAACTAATCTGAATATCAGCCGAATACGAATAAAAAGTTGTCAAATTAGATTTTGAAATCAGTCATCATTAGTGTACCAAAAACAACAAAAATAATGAAAAAACTTATTCTATTTTTTGTATTATTGTGCTTAGGAAAAACTTCTTTTGCCCAATCAGGCAAAATTGTAAGCTTTATTTTAAACTCAAAAGCCCTACAAAATACTGGTGGTGAAAACCCTAATCGTAAAGTTTCGGTTTATCTTCCACCCAATTACGAAACGAGCAATGAACGTTTTCCTGTCATTTACTATTTGCATGGTTTTATGGGAAAAGACAGTATTTTTCCACAAATGAAAAATATTTTAGATGCAGGAATCAGCAAGCAAAAAATTCGACCATTTATCTTCGTTCAAGCTGACCAATACACACTTTTTGAAGGAAGTTTTTATTCAAACTCCTCATTAACTGGAAATTGGGACGAGTTTGAAAGCAAAGAATTGGTGGAACATATAGACAAAAATTACCGAACGATTGCCACTCGTGAAAGCCGTGGTATTGCGGGGCATTCGATGGGTGGTTATGGAGCTTTTAAAATCGGGATGCTTCATCCAGAAGTTTTCAGCAGTATTTATGCATTAAGTCCAGGTTTATTGGCGATGGTGAAAGAATTTGGCCCTAATAGTAATTCCTATCGAGAAGTACAAAATGTCAAAACTCATGAAGATTTAAAGAAAACCTATTATCCAAAAGTGCTAGTTGCGGTGGCACGTGCCTGGTCACCAAATCCTAATAAACCACCGTTTTTCTGTGATTTTCCATTTAGTTATGAAGGTGATAAAATGATTGTAAATCAGTCAGTTTTGGATAAATGGGAGGCAAATATGCCAGTTTATATGGTTGATAAGTATGCCGAAAATCTTCGAAAAATGACTGCCATAAAGCTTGATTGGGGTAGAAATGATTCGCCACGTTTTCCTGTACAAATCGGAATGTTGAGTCAAAGATTAGAAAATTTAGGCATCAATCATTTTTCTGAAGAATACATCGGTGACCACGGCAATAAAATTTGGACGAACGACGGTCGAGTTTTAAATGATTTATTGCCATTTTTTAATGATTATTTAAAATTTTAGTCAAACAAGTTTTTATATTCAACCCTAAAATTAAATTCCAATGTCAATCAAAAACTTTTATTTGATATGCTTATTTGCTTGCCTTTTTGTTAGCTTCAACTCTAATGCTTCAACGGTCGATAGTTTGGACATTCCGAGTGTAGCGATGAATAAAGCTTATAAAGCAGCAGTGGTTTTACCCGCTTCATACGCAAAAAATCAGGCTTCTTATCCAGTTTTATACCTACTTCATGGAGGAGGGGGGCATTTTCGTGATTGGCTTTCTTCTACACCCGACAAAAATCTTGTAAAAAACCTTGCTGATAAATACAATTTAATAATTGTAATGCCTGAAGGAGAAACCTTTGGTTGGTATATGGACAGCCCTTTCGACCAAAATAATAAGTTTGAAACATACATTACAAAGGAAGTCATTCAAAAAATTGATGCTACTTACAGAACCGTGAAGAGCAATAAAGGAAGAGTAATTACTGGACTTTCGATGGGTGGACACGGAGCAATGTATCTTTCAACTCGTCACCCTGATTTATTTGGTGCTGCAGGAACAATGAGCGGAGCAATGGACATGAATTATACCAAATTTAAAGTTAACGCAGATTTCACGAAGTCATTGAAAGACCGTTTTGAAAAACTTTTAGGCACTTCTGATGTTTCGCAGGAGGTTTATGTGAAAAATTCCATTGTAAATATGGTTGATGCTATCAAGAAAAACGCCATGCCAATAATTATTGATTGCGGCGTAGATGATTTCCTGATTGATGCTAATCGAGAACTACATAGCCGATTACTTTACAACAACATTGCTCATGATTATACTGAAAGACCAGGAGCTCATACTTGGCCATATTGGGAAAATTCGCTTCCATATCATGTGCTTTTCTTCCATAATGTATTGAAAAAGAATGGTGTAACAGTAGAATAAACCTTTTTAACCTAACAAAGATGAAAAAGATAATCTTGAGTTTTCTTGCAATTAGCTTAGTTGCGGTTGGATTTTTTGCTTTCAAACCAAAGCATCATGCAACGAAACGCCCAAATATTGTCTTTATCATGTCGGATGACCATGCTTATCAAGCAATTTCGGCTTATGATACAAGGCTTACACAAACCCCAAATATTGACCGAATTGCAAAAGAAGGGATTTTATTTACGAATGCATGCGTAACAAATTCGATTTGTGCCCCGTCAAGAGCGGTTATTTTGACAGGAAAACATAGTCATCTCAATGGTAAAATTGACAATTATTTTCCTTTTGATACTACTAATATTACTTTTCCTCAGATACTTCAAAAGAATGGTTATCAGACAGCCATGTTTGGGAAACTGCATTTTGGTAATAATCCGAAGGGATTTGATGAATTTCAGATTTTACCCGACCAAGGAGATTATTATAACCCTGATATTATCACTAAAAAAGAAGGGAAAAAGAAACTTACAGGTTATGTAACTGACCTTATTACTGATATTACGCTCAATTGGTTGAAGAATGAGCGAGAGGAAGAAAAACCTTTCTTTTTAGCTTATTTACACAAAGCTCCTCACCGTGAATGGTTGCCCGCCGAACGACATTTTAAAGAATATTTGAAGAAAACCTTTCCAGAACCAAGCACCTTATTTGACAACTATGAAGGTCGAGGAAGAGCTTCCAAAGAAGCTGAAATGAATTTGCTTACACACATGAACTGGGCAGGAGATTCTAAGATTTTTCCTGAAAATATGGATAAATTAGGTATTAAAGAATCACATCCTTATGATAAACGAAACTATAACTATACTGTTGGCAGAATGAATGCCGAACAACGTAAAGTTTGGGATGAGGCCTATGGAAAAATGAATGAAGAATTCATGGCAAAATTTCCAACAATGACCGAAAAAGAAAAAATGCAGTGGCGTTATCAACGTTATATGCAAGATTATTTAGGTAGTATAGCTTCGGTTGATGAAGGTGTAGGAAAAGTATTAGATTTCTTGAAAAAAAATAATTTAGAAGAAAATACAATCGTGGTTTATACTTCTGACCAAGGATTTTATTTGGGCGAACACGGTTGGTTTGATAAACGATTTATATTCGATGAATCATTCAAAACACCGCTTTTGGTTCGCTGGCCTAATGTGATAAAAGCAGGCACAAAAAACTCAAAAATGGTTCAAAACCTTGATTTTGCTCAAACTTTTCTTGAAGCGGCGGGTATCAAACCTCCATCTGATATGCAAGGAGAAAGCTTAATTCCGATTTTTAAAGGACAAGATAATCATTTTAGAGATGCCGCTTACTACCATTATTACGAATATCCGAGTGTTCACATGGTGAAACGTCATTATGGTATTGTCACAGAAAAATACAAATTGGTGCATTTTTATTATGATGTGGATGAATGGGAATTATATGACCGAATGAATGACAAAAACGAAATGAAAAACGTTTATAACGACCCAAAATATGCCAAAGTAAAAGCTGAATTACACCAAAAACTGGCGGCACTTCGAATAAAATATAAAGACTCCGAAAAACTTGATAAAATGTACATTGAAAAATACGATGAGTTGTTGAAAGCAGGAAAAATATTTCGATGAAATTAAATGAGAATAAAGATGCCCTAATGTAGATTTCTAAATTAGTCTTTATCAGTGTTCTAATAAAACAAAACAATATGTTATCACTTTTAGGTTTCGCTACTATTTTAATATTCTTGGTTTTGATAATGACTAAAAAGCTGTCAGTCATAACAGCTTTGGTTATTACACCACTTGTTTTTGGGCTTTTGGCTGGTTTCAATCCAAAAGAACTGGGTGAATTTGCCATAACGGGTATCAAACAAGTAGCTCCAACTGGCATTTTACTCATGTTTGCAGTGCTGTATTTTGCTACAATGCTCGATGCTGGTTTGTTTGATCCAGTGGTTGCGGCCATCATTAAATCTGTAAAAGGAGACCCTTTGAAAGTTATCGTTGGAACAGCAATTTTGACGATGATTGTGCATTTAGATGGCGATGGAACAGCTACCTTTATGATTGTGCTTTCGGCATTTTTACCAATCTATAAACAATTGAAAATCAATCGTTTGGTACTATCAGGAATCGTTGCTTTGAGTGTTGGACCGATGCACTTAGTACCTTGGTCGGGAACATCGGCAAGAGCCATTTCAACTTTAAAATCTGATGCCGTTCATATTTTTAACCCAAATATTCCAGCCATTATTGGTGGTGTTTTATGGGTGTTGTTTGTAGCATATGTTTTTGGCAAAAAAGAAAGAAAACGACTCGGGATAATTGATTTTCAATACAATCATAAAGAGAATTTAACAGAAGAACAAAGCCTTTTGAGACGACCTAAATTGCTGTGGTTCAATGCTTTATTGACTATTTTTTTAATAATCGTCTTAATGAAAGGTTGGATTCCTGCCCCAGTATTATTTGTATTGGCAAGCATGGTTGCTCTGCTTATAAATTATCCAAAACTTGCCGAGCAACAAAAAGTTTTGAAAAATCATGGAACAAATATTTTTATGGTTTCGAGTATGATTTTTGCAGCAGGAATTTTTTCAGGAATCCTCACTGGTTCAAAAATGATTGAAGAAATGGCTAACACTTTAGTAGCTTTAATTCCTTCAAATCATGCCAATCTTTTACCGACACTTACGGCAATTACAAGCTTACCTGCCAGTATATTATTTACACCAGATGCTTATTATTTTGGCGTTGTTCCGATTTTGAGCCAAACTGCTACGCAATTTGGCATTGACCCATTAGAAATTGGTCGAGCTGCTTTATTAGGACAAATGACCGTAGGTTTTCCTATCAGTCCACTTACAGCTTCTACGTTTTTGTTGGTCGGATTAGCCGAAGTTGATTTGGGTGAGCATCAGCGATTTATTTTTAGATGGGCTTGGGGAACGACGATTGTAATGACAATTGGGGCATTATTAACGGGGTCAATTCACTTGTAAAATGAAACAAAAAATAAGAATCGGTTGTGGAGCAGGCTTTTCGGGTGATAGAATTGAACCTGCAATGATACTTGCCGAAAAGGGGAATATAGATTATTTGGTTTTGGAATGCTTAGCGGAACGAACCATTGCATTGGCTCAAAAACGTAAAATGCAAGACCCAAACAAAGGTTATGACCCTCTTTTAGAAAAAAGAATGAGTAAGCTTTTGCCTTTGCTGGTCAAAAATAATATTCGCCTAATTACGAATATGGGTGCTGCAAATCCAATTGCTGGAGCAAAGAAAGTGCTTGAGATTTCTCAAAAATTAGGTCTTAAAGTTAAAATTGCCGCAATTACTGGCGATGATTTGAGCGATGAACTCCGTCATTCCAATCATTCATATAAAATTCTTGAAAATGAAAAGTTTCTGAGTGATTATGAGGTACTTTCTGCCAATGCTTACATTGGTGTTGATGGAATTTTAGAAGCCCTACAATCGGAAGCCCAAATAATTATTACTGGTCGAGTTGCAGACCCATCACTTTTTCTTGCTCCGATGATTCATGAATTTGCTTGGAAATCCAATGATTTACTTGGAAAAGGAACAGTTATTGGTCATTTACTAGAGTGTGCAGGACAGATTACGGGCGGTTATTTTGCCGACCCAATTAAAAAACCTGTACCAGATTTGGCTCATTTGGGGCATCCTTTTGCAGATGTTTTTTCGGATGGAACAGCTATTATTAGTAAAGTTGATGGTACAGGAGGTCAAGTAAATTTGGCTACCGTGAAGGAACAATTATTATACGAGGTTATTAATCCCAATGAGTATTTTACGCCCGATGTGATTGCCGATTTTACCACTGTGTATTTAAAGGATTTGGGAAATAATCAAGTACAAATTTTTGGTGGAACTGGCAAAGAAAAACCAACTACTTACAAAGTGAGTGTTGGTTATAAAGCATTTTATTTGGGCGAAGGAGAAATTTCTTATGCAGGACAAAATGCCGTTGAAAGAGCAAAATTGGCAGGAGAGATTATTGAAGAAAGATTAAAAAACGTAGTCAATGAAATAAAAATAGATTACGTTGGTCTTCAATCTGTGCATAGAACCAATTTTGAAAATCAATCAGTTCCTTACGAAATTAGGCTCAGAGTTGCTGCAAAAACCGATTCAGCAGAAGTTGCTGCTATAGTTGGTGAAGAAGTTGAAGCACTTTATACAAATGGTCCAGCAGGTGGGGGTGGTGTGAGGAAATATGTCAATGAAGTCATCGGAATTGTGTCAGTATTGGTTGATAGACAGAACGTTAGTCCTGAAATTACGTTTTTTGAATCTTAAAATTAAAGCAATGAAATTATACGATTTAGCACATAGTCGAGCAGGCGATAAAGGAAATATCTCAACGCTATCATTGATTCCGTATGATGAAAATGATTATGAAAAACTTTGTTTGGAAGTTACCGTTGACAAAGTAAAAACACACTTGAAAGATATTGTATCGGGTGAAATTGTGCGTTATGAAATGCCAAATATTGCTTCTTTATTGTTTGTCTGTCAAAATGCTTTGATGAGTGGCGTAACAACATCTTTAGCTGTCGATACGCATGGAAAAGCTCTGAGTTATGCTTTACTAGAAATGGAACTTTAAAACTATTATACTATGAAAAAAACGTTAATCTTATGCTTGTTTAGTTTTTCTATTTTTGCCCAAAACGTTTCTAAAATAGATTCTGGAGCAATAAATGGAGCAAATTATCGCATTCTTTTTCCTGAAAATTGGAAAGGAAAATTAATAATGTACGCACATGGCTACGAATTTATGGGTTCAAAACCACTCCAAAGTCAAAACCCAGAATTCATCAAAAGAATGTCTCCTTTTTTAGATAGAGGCTTTGCTGTGGCTGCCTCAGATTATGCCTATCAAGGTTTTGCTTTGCCTCAAGGTGTTGACGATACGGAAGCATTACGCCAATATTTCGTGAATAAATATGGTAAACCAGATTCAACTTTTATGGTAGGACATTCGATGGGTGGTGGAATTTCGTTGGCTACACTCGAAAATTTTGGGACAAATTATCATGGAGCTTTGCCTTTGTGTCCGTTAGCGAGCCGACCTTATTTACAATGCCGCAAAGAATTTGATATTTATGCTACTTTCAACGGCTTATTTACAGGAATAGTCCCTTCGCTCAAGGATATTTTTGATTTATCGAAGCCTTTTCAAGCTCAAAATGCTCGAACGATGCTTTCAAGAGCTAGAGAAATTAAAAAAGCAGTTTATGCCAAAGATTCAATCTTGGCAATCGCTTTCGCTAAACGTTTCGATTTAAAAGTAGATGATTTGCCTTTTTCATTATTTTTCAATGAAAATGTTTTGCGAGATATTGCTCAAAAAGCACACGGAAATCCATTCGATAATACCAATACTTTATATGCAGGTTTTCCAGATAATTTGCTTGTAAATCAAAAAGCCGAACGCTTGGCAGCAACTGTAAATCCTGATGTGATTTTCAAAAAGTATGACCGAACTGGTAATATCGACAAGCCAACAGTGGTTATGCACACCATTTATGACCAATTGATTCCTGCCAATTATGCCATTGTCAATTTTGAAAACATGGTGCATCAGCAAGGAAAAGACCAGTTTTATACAGTAAAATATACCAACGGACAAGGGCATTGTAATTTTACAAATCAACAAACTGCTAAGGCTTTTGATGAGTTGAGAACTTGGGTGAAAACAGGCGTAAAAGCCAAAGCTGGGTATTTGGAGTAACGAGTTTTAAATTCAAATGAAAAACTAGAATTGAGTGGGATAATTTGATTTTGAACTTGATTTTATAAATAACTATGATTGATATACAAAAAATAACAGCCATCGACGTACACACACATGCTGAGGTTTCGTGTTGCCAACCGCACGACGATTATCGCTCAGAATTTGATGTGGCTTTTGCAAAATATTTCAAATCGGATAAACGTCCAACGATTCAAGAAACTGCCGATTTTTACCGTGAAAATAATTTGGCATTTGTCATGTTTACTGTCGATTCAGAGCATGAAGTGGGCAAAAAACGGATTCCAAACATAGAAGTTGCCGAAGCCGCTCTGAAAAATGATGATGTAATGATTGCTTTTGCGAGCATTGACCCACACAAAGGCCGAATGGGAGCGAGAGAAGCCCGTGACTTAATTGAAAATTATGGCGTGAAAGGCTTTAAATTTCATCCAACAGTACAAGGTTTTTACCCTTATGATAAAATGGCCTATCATCTTTATGAAGTCATAGCGGAGTATAAATTGCCAATGTTGTTTCATTCGGGTCATTCGGGCTTTGGTTCAGGTGTTCGTGGCGGCGGTGGTTTGCGTTTGGAGTATTCAAATCCTATGCACCTCGATGATGTAGCGATTGATTTTCCTGATTGCCCAATAATTATTGCTCATCCGAGTTGGCCTTGGCAAGATGAAGCTCTTTCGGTGGCTATGCATAAACCCAATGTTTATATTGATTTGAGCGGCTGGTCGCCTAAATATTTTCCAAAACAATTGGTACAATATGCCAACACAATGCTAAAAAACAGGGTTCTTTTTGGAACAGATTTTCCATTGATTACGCCAGAAAGATGGATGAAAGATTTTGAAGAAGCAGGTTTTAAAGAAGAAGTGAAACCTTTAATTTTGAAAGAAAATGCCATTAAAATGCTAGGTTTGAAGTAGAATCTTTATTTTTTTCTAAATTCACTCGGTGAAAAACCTGTTTGCTTTTTGAAAAGTCGGGTGAAATACGCTGGGTCTTTGAAGTCAAGAAAGTAAGAAATTTCAGCAATTGAATGCGTTGTATTTTTGAGGTATTTTTTTGCTTCACCAATGAGGTATTCATGAACTATCTGTAAGGCGGATTTTTTTACTAAAGTTTGACAAATACGATTCAAATGAACCGCCGTAATATTTAATTCTTTGGCATAATCATGCATTGATTTTGATTCATGCAATGACTTTTTGATGTTTTTTTGGAATGACTGGAAATAAGCCAAAGTTCGGTTATCAGATTTAGAAATTTGGATATTATCCTGCATTCCAATCCGATATAGTTTTAGAAAAAGTAGTTGAAAAAGCGATTGCAAATACAGTTGTTTTTCAAAATTTTGGCCTGAAATTTCTTTTATTATTTGGGAATTTATTTGTTGAATTTCGTCAAAATCTTCACGGTTTGGTTCAAAAGTAAAACTTTTTAAATGATTAAGTTCGAGTAAAATATGCGGAGAATTTCTGAAAATATTTTCCAAAAAAGATTCTGTAAAAGTAATCACATCGCCACAAATATTAGATTGAAAAACAAATCCATGAAGCGTATTTGTCGGAATGACTAAAATTGAAGGAGCATTAAGAGCGATTTTTTTATGCTCCGAAATAAGTAAACCTTCTCCCGAAGAAAAAATAAAAATTTGAATTAAATCAGTATGTAGATGTTCGGTTATTTCCCAATCGTACAATTTACTCCTTACTTCTAAGGTTTCGTGGTGAATAAATTCGCTTAAAAATGCCTGGTGATTATCACCATATAAACCTTTGAAATTGACGAGATTTCTATTCATTTATGTTTTAAAAATGCAACTTATACTTGAATTTTAAGCCAAATATTGACAAAATGTTTGATTTGTGCAAGTTTATTTTTTATTAATCCAATAGTTTGTTCGGATACACAGCTACATTTGTGAAGCATTTATTCAAACCTTTTTATTAAACAATGAGCAATATCATATACAATCTTTTCGACAGAGAAGTACATCCTCCGTACTTATCACCTGAGTATAAATCAACAATTTTGAGAGCTCCAACAATGCCTCTTATTCCGCTTAAACAATCACTTTCGGAACTTTCTGGACCTATTTTTGGCGATTTTAATTTAGGAGAATTTGATAATGACCTCACAAAAAATGCACTAAAAAATGGGGAACCTTTAGGGGAAAGAATTGTGGTTCACGGAAAAGTGATGGATGAAAATGGTCGACCAATTCCGCATACATTAATAGAAATTTGGCAAGCGAATGCCGCAGGAAGATATATCCATAAAGTTGACCAACACGCTGCTCCACTTGACCCTAATTTTTTAGGAGCTGGGCGTTGCATGACAGACAAAGATGGAAATTATAAGTTTTATACCATCAAACCAGGAGCTTATCCGTGGGGAAATCATCCAAATGCTTGGCGTCCAAATCATATTCATTTTTCACTTTTTGGATCAAATATTACTAATCGATTGGTTACACAAATGTATTTTCCTGGTGACCCATTGTTGCAATATGACCCAATTTTCTTGGGTGTTCCACCAAAAGGAAGAGAATTATTGATTTCAAGCTTCGATTTAAGTATTACCGAACCAAGTTTTGCTCTCGGTTATAGATTTGATTTTGTTTTAAGAGGAAATAATGCCACTCCTTTTGAAAATTTATGATTGAAATAATTTGAGCCAAATCACCAAAAAAGTACAAATCGTTCATCATTGATAATTTATAATTAAGATGTTACAAACCCCTTCACAAACAGTCGGCCCTTATTTTGCTTATGGTCTTACGCCTGAGCAGTATTTATATGATTTTAAAAGTTTGGTTGGAAATAGATTGGTTAGCCCACTCGAACACCCAAATGCGATAACGATTTCTGGAAAAGTTTTTGACGGAGAACACAATGTTATACCTGATGCAATGCTTGAAATTTGGCAAAATGATGGCAATAATCAACTTTTTGGCAGATTCGGGACAGGTACTGATGCCGAAAATCGTTTTGTTTTTCATACCGTAAAACCCACTTCTGTCGATGCACAAGCTCCGTATCTTACGGTCATATTATTTATGCGTGGGCAACTGATTCATTCTTACACACGTATTTATTTTTCTGATGAAAGTGAATTAAATGAAAAAGATGAAGTGTTAAATTCAATTCCAAAAGAAAGACGAAATACGCTTATTGCACAGAAAAAAAGCTTAACTTATGAGTTTAATATTTATATGCAAGGCGAAAACGAAACTGTGTTTTTTGAAATATGAGTCTTTATTCAGAATTATTTTACTCAAAAGCCATCAATGAGCTATTTTCCGACCAGAATTTAGTTGCTCAAATGTTGCAATTTGAAGCCGTTTTGGCAGTTTCTCAAGCCAAAGAGGGAATTATTCCTCCATCTATGGCAGAGATAATTGGCCATTGCTGCGAACCCGAATTGATTGATTTTGAAAAACTCCGAACAGCTATTAAATTGAGTGGTAATGCGGCCATTCCATTGGTAAAACAATTAACCGAAATCATTAAAAATAAAGATACCGAAGCAGCAAAGTATGTGCATTTTGGAGCAACCAGCCAAGATGTAGTTGATACTGCGATAGTATTACAAATCAAAGATTTCATGGATTGGCTTGAAGAAAAAATAATACTGTTAGAACACCAATTAATAGCCATTACAAAAAAACATCGCAACACTGTGATGATTGGCAGAACGCTACTTCAGCAAGCAAAACCAATTACGTTTGGCTTAAAAACTGCTCTTTATTTAGAATCCATTACTCGCTCAAAAGAACGTATTTTGGAAGTAAAAAAGCGAGTTTTGGTTATCCAATTAGCTGGTGCGGTTGGTAGTCAAAATCAAAATATTTCAACTGCTGTTAAACGTCAATTTGCCCAAATTTTAGATTTAAATTACGCTCATTCGTGGCATACGAATCGTGATAATTTTGCCGAATTTGCAGCTTTTTTAGGTGTTTTGGTAGGAAATTTAGGCAAAATAGCCAAAGATATTTCACTATTAATGCAAACAGAAGTTGGAGAGGTTTTCGAGGGTGCATCTGAAGGGAAAGGCGGTTCGAGTACAATGCCTCACAAGCGAAATCCTGTAACATCAACAGCTATTTTGGCAAATGCAAGTCGAGTGCCAAACTTGGTTGCAACAATGCTTACGACTATGCCGCAAGAGCATGAACGTTCGGTTGGACTTTGGCATGCTGAATGGGAAGTTTTGACTGAAATAATGCTTTTAACTGCGGGGACAGTTGAACGAAGTATTGAATTGATTGAAAGCTTAGAATTGGATAAAACCAAGATGTTGCAAAACCTAGAATTGACTAAAGGCTTAATTTATGCCGAAAATGTTTCGCTAGAATTAGCTAAAAAAATAGGTAAATCAGATGCCCATGAATTGGTAGAAAAAGCCTGTAAATTAGCTATTTCCGCAGATAAACATTTGAAGGAAGTTTTGCAAGATTTGAAAGTTGATTTACCAAATATTGATGAACTTTTCAATCCTGAAAATTCAATCGGTTTGAGCTTAGAAATAATAGATGAGATTTTGGATAAAATTTCTTAAAAAGAATATCGTGTTCAAATAATTGCATAAATGATACAGACAAATTACAAAATTCAAGGAACTCCCAACAGCCCTGTTTTGGTTTTTTCAAACTCACTTGGTTCAGAAATGTTAATGTGGGATGAATTGATTCCATATTTACTGCCATATTTTAGGGTTTTACAATATGATACTCGTGGACATGGCGGAACTGAAAAAACACCAGAACCTTATACAATTGCTTTATTAGGCAATGATTTGCTGGAATTATTGGACTCATTGCAAATCCAAGAATTTTATTTTTGTGGATTATCAATGGGTGGTTTAATCGGGCAATGGCTTGGGGTTCATCATTCCGACCGACTTAAAAAGTTGATTATCAGCAATACTGGGGCAAAAATTGGTAATGACGAGCGTTGGAATGGACGTATCGAGACTATCAATAAAAATGGAATGCAAGCCATTGTGGATGATACAATAGAACGCTGGTTTACCGAAAGTTTCCGAAAAAATAATGAAAAAAGAGTAGCCGAAACTAAAGCTATGTTTCTTCGGAGCGATGTTTTAGGTTATTCAAATTGTTGTGCGGCCATTCGTGATGCCGACTTTAGAGAAGATTTATCAAAAATATCTGCTGAAACATTGGTTATTACTGGCGATGAAGACCCTGTTACAAATGTCGAGCAAGCAACATTTTTAGTGAAGAACATTCCTAATGCTACACTAGAAATTCTTCCTGCAAGACATTTATCTAGTACTGAATTACCTAAAAAATTTAGTGAAACGCTCATTAATTTTATTGCTGGAAATACCACTTTTGATAAAGGAATGCACGTTCGACGGAGTGTTTTGGGTGATGCCCACGTCAATAGAGCAAATGCAAATATCAACGAGTTTAACGCTGAATTTCAGCAGTTTATTACCAATTATGCTTGGGGAGAAATTTGGACTCGTGCGGGTTTATCAAAACATAATCGAAGCTTGATAACAATTGCTATGTTAATTGCTCTTAACCGAAAAACTGAATTGAAAATGCACATCAAAGCTGCTTTTAACAATGGCGTGACCATTGACGAAATCAAGGAGATTTTCATGCAGTCAGCACTTTATTGTGGTTTGCCTGCTGCAAATGAGGCTTTTCACAGTGCAGAAGAAGTATTTATTGAAATGGGAATAAAATAGACAATGAAAAATATAAAAACACAAGTCGGGATTATTGGAGCAGGCCCTGCGGGACTAACCCTTGCTCATTGGTTGAAACAGCATGGAATCGAGTCAGTAATTCTTGAAAATCGTAGTCGAGAATATGCTCAATCGAGGGTTAGAGCGGGTTTGCTCGAACAAAACACAGTTGATATTTATAAGAAATTAGGTCTAGCAGATAGGCTTGTTAAAGAAGGACAAGAACATCATGGCGTATATTTAAACTTTGATGGAAAAAGAATTCGGGTTCCTTTTGGCGAATTGACAGGCGGTAGAAATATCACTATTTATGGACAACAGGAAGTCGTAAAAGACCTGACGGAAGCTTGGTTGGCAGGCGGAGGAGAATTGTACTTTGAGGCAGAAGCCAAACAAATTGAAGGTTTTGAAGGCGAGAATCCAAAAATTCATTTTGAATATGCAGGCGAAAAAGGCATTTTAACTTGTGATTTTGTGGCAGCTTGCGATGGTTTTCATGGCATTGGGCGGAAGACTTTACCCAAAAATTCATTCAATGAGTTTTCAATTACTTATCCATTTAGTTGGTTGGGTATATTGGCAAATGTTGCACCTTCATCCGAAGAATTGATTTATGCCTACCATGAAAATGGCTTTGCTTTGCACAGTTTACGTTCGGATAAAGTGAGTCGTCTTTATATTCAAGTCGATAACGATGACCATATTGATAATTGGTCGGATGAGAGAATTTGGGAGGAACTATCAATTCGTTTAGGTACAAAAGGCTGGAAATTAAATTCAGGGCCAATTTTTGAAAAAAGCATTACACCAATGCGTAGCTTTTTTACGGATAATATGCAATCAGGCAGGTTGTTTTTAGCTGGAGACGCTGCTCATATCGTTCCACCAACTGGGGGAAAAGGTTTGAATTTGGCTGTTGCTGACGTGAAACATTTGGTTGATGGCTTTGTGGATTTTTATAAAAATAATTCAATGCAAAGCTTGGATAATTATTCTGCAATTGCTTTGAAACGTATTTGGAGAGCCCAAGATTTTTCAAACTTTATGACCACTTTGTTTCATAAACAAGATGAACATGGGTCTTTTACTTATCATCTTCAAAAAGCAAAATTTGATTATATTAGTTTTTCAAAAGTGTATGCAACAACTATCGCCGAAAATTATGTCGGATTACCATTTGAAACTTTTGAATAACCAATTTTAAAATAATTATAGCCACAAAATCAGGTAATAACTTTTGATTTTGTGGCTTACGCATTCAATCTTATCAAATAATAAATGAAACAAGTTCCTATAATTGATTTACATACGGCTGCCAAAATGGTAAAAGAAGGCGATACCTTACTACAAGGTGGCTTCGGGATGACTGGAAATCCTGTGCATTTGATGCATGCTTTGGCAGAAATTGGTACAAAAAATTTAACTTTTATTGGTAATAATACTGGCGAACCTGGATTAGGCGGCGACCGATTGCTTGCCAATGGTCAATTAAAAAAAATTATTGGTTCATTTTTTACGAGTAATCCAAATGCCGTAAAAGCTGTTCAAGCAGGTTTGGTTGAATCAGAACTATTGCCACAAGGAACGCTCGCCGAAGCGATTAGGGCAGGTGGTGCTGGAATTGGCGGTTTTTATACGCCAACTTCGGCAGGAACGCTCATTGCTGCAGGGCGTGAAACTAAAATTATTGACGGAGAAGAACAGGTTTTCATCAAAGGAATCAGAGGAAATGTAGCTTTTATTCGTGCTTGGAAAGCTGATACAGCAGGAAACTTGCAATACCGAATGACCGAAAATAATTTCAATAAAGCAATGGCAACGGCAGCCGATTTAGTTATCGCTGAAGTGGAAGAAATTGTTCCAGTTGGCGAAATCGCTCCCGAATTTATTCATACGCAAGGTTGTTACGTTGATTACTTGGTTGAAGCCAAAATCACACTTGCCGATTTAGGTACTTCTGCTTCGGTTTCTTCTTCCAAAAAAGTTGATGAAAGTCGCATGAATATGGCCCGACGAGCTTTGTCTGAATTGAAAAAAGGAGATGTGGTAAATTTAGGTATCGGTATTCCAACTTTAGTTGCTGATTTGATTACCGATAAACACGGAATTATCTTGCATACTGAAAATGGCATGCTCGGAGTAGGCCCCGTTCCGATTGATGGTGGCGGAGCAATGGATTATCCAGTAAATGCTGGTAAAATTCCAGTTACAGCATTAAAAGGAAGTAGCTATTTTGATAGTGCAGATTCGTTTGCAATGATTCGTGGCGGACATATTGATGTTGCAATTATGGGTGGTTTGGAAGTCGATGAAGCAGGAAATCTTGCCAATTGGGCTGTTCCTGGAAAACCACTTTTGGGTGTCGGCGGTGCGATGGATTTGGCGAAAGGAGCAAAGAGATTGATTATCACAATGACTCATTCAAATCCTGATGGTTCATCAAAAATAGTTCCAACTTGTACTTTGCCTTTAACAGCTAAAGGCGTAGTTGATATGGTTATTACTGAATTGGCAGTTTTTGCTTTTCCTGAAGGAAAATTAACGCTTATCGGATTGATGCCAAACGTAACTATCGAAGAAGTAAGAGCAAAAACAAGTGCAAGTTTTGATGAAAAAATCAACTATTAAAAGCCATATTTGTAGATAAAATATTTCAGTCTTATGCTAAAAATAGTCAAAAACGCCACAAAATATTTGCCAAATCAGGCCATTATTTCAGATGGTAAATCATATACTTTTCAAGAATTACTCCATTATTCCGAGCAATTTGCATCATTATTACTCGAAAACGCCAGCGATTTAAACGAAACTCGTGTGGCATTTATGGTTTCACCAGGTTTTGATTATGTAAGTGTTCAATGGGGAATTTGGCGAGCGGGTGGTGTGGCTGTACCTTTGTGTATTACGTATCCGTTGCCGTCTTTACAATATGTGATTGAAGACACGGATGCCCAAATTGTTATTGCTGGAGAAGAATATGCTTCAATTTTAGCACCTTTGGCGGCCGAAAAAGGTTTTCGATTTATCTTGCTGAAAAACATTGATAGCAATGAAATCAATTTAAAAAAGTTGCCTAATCTTTTATCAGAAAGGCGAGCAATGATACTTTATACAAGTGGCACGACCAATCTTCCCAAAGGCGTTGTTACCACACACGAAAATATTGAGGCCCAAATTTCGACGTTGGTTAAATCATGGCATTGGTCAGCCCAAGACCATATTTTATGTGTTTTGCCACTTCATCATGTTCACGGAATCATTAACGTAATTTTGTGTGCTTTGTGGTCGGGTGCAACGGTTGAGTTTTTGCCATCGTATTCGGCTGAAGGAGTTTTTTCTGCTTTTCAAAAAGGAGAAATCAATGTTTTTATGGCTGTTCCGACCATTTATTTTAAATTGATTGCTTATTGGGAAAGTTTACCGATTGACCAGCAAAAACAAATTTCAGAAACTCTTTCAAAATTTCGTTTGATGGTTTCGGGTTCGGCTGCATTACCTGTTTCGGTGATGGAAAAATGGAAAAACATCAGTTCTCACACACTTCTCGAACGCTACGGAATGACTGAAATTGGTATGGGAATTAGTAATCCTTACAATGAGGAAAGAAAAGCTGGTTATATTGGCAAACCACTTTCGGGCGTAAAAGTAAGGTTAGTTGATGAAAATAACCAAGTTGTTAAACGCGGTCAAGCGGGTGAAATACAAATAAAAGGTAAAAATGTTTTTCTTGAATATTGGAATAAGCCCGAAGCAACTCAAAAGACATTTACTGATGATGGTTGGTTTAAAACAGGAGATATTGCTGTTGTTGAAAAGGGGTATTATAGAATTTTAGGGCGAGATTCGATTGATATAATTAAATCTGGAGGCTATAAGATTTCAGCCTTAGAAATTGAAGAAATTTTACGAACGCACCCAATAATCAATGATTGTAGCGTGGTTGGTATTCCAAATGAAGAATGGGGCGAGTTAGTTGCTGCGGTTCTAATCGTAAACGATAACGGTTTAGATTTAAAAGAATTAAATACTTGGATGCGTGAAAAAATGCCCGCTTACAAAACACCTAGACAATACAAAATTATTGAAGAACTCCCACGTAATGCTATGGGAAAAGTGACTAAAAACGATTTGAAAAAGTTTTTCTAGACAAATTTAACTATTCATAAATCTTAACCTTAATTCAAAACATGATAATCTATGGAGTGGCAATATTGGCCTTTTGCTATGTGGTTGGTCAAATTTTTGGTGAATTTCTCGGTAAAATCATCGGAGTTGAAGCAAATGTTGGCGGCGTTGGATTTGCCATGTTATTGCTGATTTTACTCAATGATTGGCTCAATAAAAAAGGATATTTAGACAAAAATACCGAAAATGGAATCCAATTTTGGAGTCAGATGTATATTCCGATTGTTGTAGCAATGTCGGCTACTCAGAATGTAAAAGTGGCAATTTCAAGCGGTTTGATTGCACTTTTTGCTGGTATTGTTCCTGTCATTATTTGTATTGTTGCCATCCCCTTTTTAGCTAAATTATCCAAAAACACTCAATTAGATTAACATGGAAATCATTACAAAATTTCTCGAAAAGAATGGGTTAGTCTTTGCTTTTTTGGTAGTTGGACTGATAATTTATTTGTCGGGAATTATTTCTGAAAAATTAACCAATAAAAAAATACCCGGTTCTGCAATAGCCATCATTGCGGGATTAGTTTTGGCTTATATGGGCGGAATATATTCTGGTGGTGAAAAAGGTATTTCAGACATAAAAATTTTCTCAGGATTTGCCTCAATGGGAGGTTCTATGCTCCGTGATTTTGCCATCGTTTCTACTGCAATGGGAGCTAGCTTTTTGGTTATGAAACGCACAGGTTGGGTAGGAGCATTGTCTCTTTTCCTTGGAATCATCCTTTCATTTTTAGGAGGTGTAATAGTAGCTTTAATTTGGGGTTACACAGATGCGATTAGTTTGACCACAATAGGAGCGGGGGCTTGTACTTACATTGTAGGACCAGTTACTGGAGCTGCCATTGGAGCAAGTTCCGACGTAATTGCATTGAGTATTGCAGCGGGCGTAGTAAAAGCCGTTGTTGTAACCATTGGAACGCCATTTATTGCCAAATATATTGGACTCAATAATCCGTATACAGCTATGGTTTTTGGCGGTTTAATGGGAACAACTAGTGGTGTGACGGCGGGTTTGGCTGCAACCGACCCAAAATTAGTACCTTATGGAGCATTAACTGCTACTTTTTACACAGGTTTGGGCTGTTTATCCTGCCCATCAATTTTGTTTTTAATAATGAAATTGTTTTTTGTTTAAGTGTAATTTATTAATGTAAAACACGAATTTTAATGAATCAATCATATATAATTGATGCAATCAGAACGCCCATCGGTAGTTTTGGTGGAAGTTTATCAACGGTTAGAGCAGATGATTTGGCAGCTTTGTCAATACAAGAATTAGTTAAAAGAAATCCTACTATTCCGACTGAAATGATTGATGAAGTCATTTTAGGTAATCATAATCAAGCTGGCGAAGATAACCGTAATGTGGCTCGTATGGCATCTTTATTGGCAGGTTTGCCTTTTAGTGTTCCTGCCCAAACGGTCAATCGACTTTGTGCATCAGGTATGTCGGCAGTGATTGATGCTTCTCGTTGCATAATGGTTGGAGATGCCGAAATTATGATTGCAGGCGGAATGGAACACATGACGCGTAGTCCGTGGGTGATTTCCAAAACCTCAAAACCATTTGGCAATGATGCTCAAATGTACGATTCTAGTTTTGGATGGCGATTTATTAATCCCAAAATGCAAGCCAAATATGGTACTGATGCCATGGGAATGACCGCCGAAAATTTGGTAGAAATGTACAAAATCAGCCGTGAAGACCAAGATTTATTTGCGTTTCGTTCGCACCAAAAAGCAACTATTGCCCAGCAATCAGGGCGGTTTGCTGAAGAAATCGTAGGTGTGGAAATTTCATTGAAAAAAGGCGAAACATCTATTTTTGATAAAGATGAATTTATCAAACCAAATACAACTTTAGAGAAATTAGGCACTCTAAAAGCAGTATTCAAAAAAGAAGGTGGAAGTGTAACCGCAGGAAATGCTTCAGGACTAAACGATGGTTCGGCAGCGATGTATTTAGCATCAGAAAATGCCATAAAATCATATAATCTAAAGCCAAAAGCACGTATTGTGGCGTCGGCAGTCATAGGTGTTGAACCAAGAATTATGGGAATTGGCCCTGTTGGAGCAACACAAAAAGCTCTAAAAAAAGCAGGATTGAGTTTGAATGACATGGATGTTATCGAATTTAATGAAGCATTTGCTGCTCAATGTTTGGCTGTAACTAGAAATTTGGGCTTAGACGATAATGATGCTAGAGTAAACCCAAATGGAGGAGCAATCGCCTTAGGGCATCCGCTCGGAATGTCAGGAACGAGAATTATTCAGTCGGCTGCACTAGAGCTACAAAAGCAAAATAAACGATATGCATTGGCTTCCATGTGTATTGGTGTTGGCATGGGTTATGCCGTTATTATTGAGAAAGTGTAAGGCATAATGAAGGCCTAAGAAGAGGATAATTAACTTATTTACCAAATATGTTGATTATCCTCTTTTTTTAATAAAAATAATATTACTTTTTTTAATTTTATACCATTGAGCAAGATTCTGAGCGATATGGAAAAAAAAGTAAATAATAAAAAAAACATTTTGATTGTTGGTCGAGATAATTGGCACAAAGATTTTTCGATGAATCAGATGTTATTTTCGTACTTCAAAAAGGGAAATCATTCGATTGTTTGGGAAGATGCTGCATTAAACTGGATAAGTGCAGTACGGGATATTGAAGAAAAACTCCCTTGGCTGCCAAATTTTATAAAGAAAATCAATCTCCGAATTATTCAAATATCCTACGGAATTAGTCATTGGAATTATTTTGATTATCTGTTTAAAAGAAGGAAAAATCTAAAAAATGACTCCATCGAATGGCGTTGTGAATGTTTGAGGAACACCATTCTTGAACTTGGCAATAAAAAAGAATTAATCATTATTTCTCGTTCCTCTGGTGGAAGAATTTCTTCTTTTATTGCCGATGAATTGAAAATCAAACATTTAATCTGCCTTGCGTATCCATTCAAACACCCCGAAATGGACGAAGACCCTGAGCGTTATTTGCATTTACAGAACTTAAAAACACCATTTTTGATTATTCAGGGAATTAATGATGAATACGGAGGAATTGAAGCAAAAGAAAAATATATATGTAGTCCAAATATTGAATTTTTATTTGTTAACACCAATCACGATTTTAATTTATCGCTCGAAGACCAAGAAAAAATACTCAACAAAATCAGCGAAATTGTAGATAAATAATCATAAAAAAAGCTCTTAAATCATTGATTTAAGAGCTTTAACGTACCCGGAGCCGACAAATGAAATCTATTACTAAATAACTATCTATCAACAAGTTAATTAAAAGAACTTCTTCATGTAAGCAAATATGTTAGTAAACTACAAAATTGATAAAAAGACAACTTGTTTTAAAATAAGAACAATTATTCTACAATATCTAAATATGGATATAAAACAGGATGAATTTTAAAACGTCGATTTTGCAGCCTTGAATTCAATACTTTATTCTTTCTATCAAGGTCAAACTCAAATTCAAATTCAAAGTTATCAATATTAGTTTCACGCCCTAAAATTGAAAGAGATACCAAATGGTCTATAAATCGCTCTACATAATTCAAGTCTTTACTATCAATTTTGGCTTCAGATAAAAAGTTTAGTATTTCATCAAATGTTATAATTTGTTTAGAACCTGCAAAGCCATACATAAAGTCTTCCATTTGTTTAAATGTTATTCCATTCTCCACAATTAAGGAACTAAATACCCAAGTTGAATACTCTTTATAAGCTTTTATAAAATCATCAGGTGTTACTTTTTCATGACCTCTGACAATAGCCGTAGAAAGTGCAGTTTTGAAGAAGTATATAATGTCCCGAGGTCTTGGTAAAACTCGAGAAATAATAAAATCTTTTATCTTTTCTCCATTTACTTCATCTGCCAAATATTTATGCCATAAATCACTACTATCCTTATTGTTAATTACTGAAAATCTTTCCTCTATAATTCTAAAGAATACCTCATAATCATTCCATCTTAGCCAAATTGGATTAATTTTATCAGGTTCTGGAGCATGCTGAATAATATTACTGTAAATATCACTTCTTAAAAAAAGTGTTAGATTAAATTTTAAATTTTTATGCTTTTGTTTAATTATAAATATATCACCTACTATTCTTTCTACTGAATTAATTAACCCAAAAATGATTCTTCCAATAATAGAAATTTTATTATCTTTTTTCCAAGATTTATCAAGATTATCAATTAAAACGATAATGGTTTCATCCTTATCAATAACATTTGCAAAATATTGTTTTAGGCTATAAACTGTGTCTAAATGTAACGCTTCTGTTATTTTAGCTTTATATTCATTTTGAGATAATCCATTCCCAATCTTTTCCTTTATTTTATCAATACAGTTTTCCAATCTTGTTGAAATATCATCAAAGTAAAGTTCTTTATTACTATTTATATAACTTCTAAATTCTTCTTGTTGCCGTGTGACAGCGGGTTTTGGTTTATTGGAAATATTTTCAAAAACTTTTTTTGCTATCTCAGAAATAACTAAAAATTTCCATATTGCTTCTACCAAAAAATTCTTTTCATATTCACCATTAATTTGTTCTATTAAGCTTACCAAACCATCAATTTCAAAATTTAATGGCTTTATTACACAAATAATATTTTTCTTATCACGAGAGTACTTATCTTTTAAATAGTATAAAGTTGCAGATTTTCCAGCTCCCTTTCTTCCAACAACAATATTTACGTTATTATTCAAAAGCTGAGAGTAAAAAAGTGTTTCTATAAAATATTCATATAAATCCTCTATTTCATTCTCTGCAATAAAATCACCAAATCTTATATTTTGAAATTCTGTTCTAATTTTTGATTTCTTAGCAAGAATGTTTTTGGTTGTTAGAATCTCAATAATATTATCTGAAATTTTATTAACGAATGGGCTTATAATGTTTTCACACTTTTGAGGATTAGAATATTTTTGTAAAATTTCACGATAATCAATAGGAGTATTATATGGTTCTTCACAAATCATTAATATATCTAAATTCAGGCCATGTCCAATACCTGCAATAAATGCCGACTTTGAATTTTGTATCTCAAATCCACTTCTTGAAGTTGCCATAAATTCACAAAGAATAGCTTGAACGCTTGAAATTTCTTCAATATACCAACTTAAAGGTTGCACTTTAACTTCTTGTGCGTCATCTATTGTCACAGGAATTCTTTTATCTCTAATAGTATTTGAAACTATTTTGGTGCTATCTGTTAAATATTTTGATTTTAGATATAGAAGTGCCTTTCTTTCTGTTGATTTTGCAAATCGTTTAATTATAGTATCATACAGCCCTTCATCAAAATATCTTGATGAAGCAAACTTATAAAAACCTTCGATAATTGAACTGCTATTTTGATAATCGTTGTACCCTAAATCTGTGAGTAAATTTAACTCGTTATACCTTCTGTATGATTCTATCATGGAGGTATCAAAAACAATAAACATGGGTTTGTTCTTTGCTAAAGCATATCCCATTTCAAATAAAACATTATCATTAATTCCAGTAATATCAGCACAAAAAAAGTCTGCATCCTCAATCTCTTTTAATATTTCTAAGCTAATAAGTCTGCCATTGACAGACATGGAAGTCCAAGATTTTATATAATAATCCTCACTCTTATTTATTTCACTAATTGCAATTTCGATTGCTTGTCCACAAGAAGAAGGATATGATGAGTATGCAAAAAAGCCTTTTTTCATCTGAATATTATTAAAGTTGAGAGTTTTTATAAATTAATTGAAAGACAATATTGAAACTTTTTGATAGGGTTAAATATAAATATCCTCAGTAAAGAAAAATCACTTCATACTTTTTCGGATAGTAGTTTTTGACCTTCATTTGACATTTTTTATTTATTAAAAACTTGAATTTTTATTGAGTAGTATAGTTCTTAGTACCAATCATATCAAAGCTTTTCAAGCAAATCAAATTTTAGGAATTTTCGGCAACTTAGGGACTTTCAAATCATCCATTCCTTCCTTTTTCAATCTTTTATTTTCCTCCATAATCATATCGTTAGCATATTTGGTAACTACCTCCAATGAACTGTGTAGAATTTCTATAATACGTTTTTTCTCCTCTAACTCCATTTCTAAATCTGTAATCCTTTTCGCTTCTTCCATTGATTCTTCACTGCCAATTAAATGCGATAATGAAACACCTAAAACCTGAGCAATTTCTTCAAGCCTTTCAATAGTTGCTTTTGAATTACCCTTCTCTAATTGAAAATAACTTGATGGTGAAATATTAAGACTTTCAGCCATGTCAGCCATACTAAATCTATTTAATTCTCTTAAAGCTTTAATATTCTTATATACCCGATGCGTACTCATATTTTAACAAAATTTAGTTAATCAAAATAAATCATTTTAAAATATATAACAAAACATTTGATATTATAAAATACTTTATTCTATTTTGTGATATAAATTATTCTATAAAACAAAATAAAATATTCTATGGCAGCTAATTCAATATCACAAAACAGAATAGGCGAACAAATTCGACTAAAATTTGGCAAGGAAACCCCTGTTTTAACAGAGGATATTTATAAGAAAGTTTTAGGGATACCCAAAAAGACATTTAGAAAATATGTAAACAATGAATTACAACCAAGAATAGATGAATTACAAAGGATTTCATTTTGGATTGGAGTTAGTGCCAAAGACCTTTTTTAAGAATTGTACTTAGAAACAAAAAAGCCCTTTCCTATTGCAGTAGGTCGGGGCTTTTGAACTTAAATTTTAACTTTAAACATTCAAATATATGGATAATCCATTTATAATCAATCAAGTATCATATCTCCAATGGATACGTCGTCAGTCAGAAAGTAAAAGCGGTGAAGTTGCTGTTTATATTACTGTCACCTGTAACGGTCAAAAGGCACAGTTTAATTCTTTTGTAAAAGGTCAAGAAAAGCAATGGAACGCCAAGAAGAAGTGTTTTAATGGCGTTGAAAACGAGCCAATTAACGCCAAACTAAGGTTAATAACTTCGACCTTACAACAAATCGAACTCCAACTATCTGCGAGTAACCAAGAAGTAACAGCCAAAACAATCATTGAAGCCTACAAAAGTAAGTTAGAAAGTAAAGTTGTGAAAGCTGATAAAACCCCTCTATTCTCGAAGGTTTTAGATGCGTATTTACAACGCCAAAACGAGTATGGAAGTAAGCACCAAACTAAAAAGAATCATAATACTTACCGTAGGCATTTAATTGCCTTTCTGAAGCAATCTAAGAAAGAAAATATTAGATGTCAAGATTTTGACTATGATTTAGCTGAAGAATTTAAGCTATTCATGTTTAGAAACAAAAGTGGTAATAATCACACAAGTCGTGTTCTTGGACTTGTGAAAAGAGTATTAGATTTCGCTATTATCAAAAAATATATCCCTAACAACCAACTCACAGCCCTACGCCTAAAGTTTGATGAAAGAATCAATACTACATCGTTGGATATTGAACATTTAGAACGCCTACAAAACCACACATTTACACCAAGATTAGAAAAGATAGTAGATATGTTTCTCTTTATGTGTGGCACAGGAATCGACCATTGTGACTACGCACGACTAACAAATGATAATTACTACTTAGAAAACGGTAGGCATTTTATTAAGCAAGAAAGGCAAAAATCGGGTTCGGAAGCCGATGCCTTAATGCTAAATTTTGCCATTAAGATTTTGGACAAATACAAAAGCATTAACGACCTCCCAAAGTGTAGTTTGACCGAACTAAACCGAGAACTTAAAGAAGCTGCAAAAATTGTCGGTATCTACATTCGTCTAACCTCCAAAATAGCCCGAAAAACCTATGCCAATCACTTGGCAAATATTTCGGGTTTCTCCGATGAAAACATTGCCTATTTCATGGGTCACAAAACTACAAAACATCTAAAACACTATCGAAAGATAAAGAAAAATAGGGTATTTAACGAACTTTCAAAAATTGATAACAATCTACTCTAAGTCTTTAAAATAATGGAAAAAGAAAGAAATAGTTTCCATCTAAAGGCATGAGAATTTAAACATAAAATCAATCTTTTATACATAAAATATTACCACTATGATAAGCAAGATAAATGCAACCGATATAGAGCCGAATGAGCAAAATTTTATCCATTTGGTAGATAAATATAATCTTTTAGCAGAAGCATATAGAAATGCGGTTTTGAGTGCATCTGTATCGTATGAATTATATGAAAATTCATACCTCGAAGAAAGCCATATAAGGGAAGAAAACGCACGTTTGCACGTCCAGTTAAAAAATATGGCAAAGATAGAATCTATTGAATTTAACTCATAAAACAAAACAAAGCCCTATTCTATGGCGTGAATAGGGCTACTAACCAAATAAAATACTCCACCTGTAAGACGTCTTTCTGATATAAATATATGAAAAATATTGAAGAAAACCAAACAATTATTAACAAAGAAGAATTGGCAAAACGCTTCATTCGTGTAGGCGATGAATATATGAAAGAAGTATTTGTACCCGATAAAGACGGCAAATTACACCGTAGCTATGTAAAAAGAGATAAAGGAACGGTGCAAGATGATTTGGGCAAAAACAGCGACTTTTTTAAGTCAATTAAGAAATATGAAGGATTTTGTCTTGTGCCTTCACATATACGCTACCAACAGGTAGTGCAAGGTTTTTTTAATGAATATTACAAGATTTCACACGAACCCAAAGAAGGCAAGTTTGATGCGATATTAGACTACCTAAATCATGTATTTGGAAATAAAATAGACTTTATTTTAGATTATCTACAAATACTCTATGTAAAACCAACACAACGACTGCCAATATTATTACTTGAGTCAAAAGAGCGAGGGACGGGCAAAAGTACCTTTGGGAACTTGCTTAAATTAATGTTTCAAGATAATACCGCCAAACTTGGAAACGCTGAATTAGAAAGCGATTTCAATGCTATTTGGGTCAAAAGATTAGCCATTATTGTAGATGAAACCTCTTTAGAAAAGAATGGCATAATGCAAATGCTTAAACGCTTCAGTACAGAAACAGGCAAGATAACCGCCAACGAAAAGAACAAAGCCCAAAAGCAAATTGACTTTTTCGGCAAATTCATCTTTTTAAGCAACGAAGAAGGCAAAGCACTACCAATAGAAAAAGGTGAAACAAGATTTGCAGTTTTTAAAGTACCAACATTCGAGGAAAAAGGAATAAAAGAAAACACAAACATTGAGGTGGATTTTATGAATGAAATACCTGCTTTTCTCCATTTCTTAGCAAACCGCAAATTGGTATATGAAGAAGCTGGAAGAATGTATTTTGCACTCGAAGCATACCACACCGAACAACTCCAATATTATTTCGATAATAGCCTAACCGCCACAGGTAAAGCCATAAGAGAACTAATGATAGATTCATTTAACTACTTCGATGAAGAAAACGAACTTAGGTATTCTGTAAGTAACCTATATGACGAACTTGAAGACCGATTTAGGTTTTTAGACCGTTCAAAAATCAAACGCTCACTAATCGAAGAATTTGGACTAACAGAGCAAAAGAAAAACCGATATTCTTTCCATAGCCTAAAGCGAGCCGAAAGAACTAAAGAAGGTAATTTCTTCCCCGAAAACGAAAATAATTGGCATTTTATTTTCAAAAGACAGGCTTTTGTTAAATCCTAATTCTTCAAAAAATACAATCGTGTTTTTTGAATATGCCTAAAAACCCCTGTTTTGTTCCAAAATAAAAACCACTTGGAACACCTTTGGAACAAGAAAAAGTTAAGAAAATGAATGGTTTATATTTTTCTTAAAATCTTGGAACATTGGAACAAATAAGAATAAGTATTTAATAATCAATTATTTATAGTGTTCCAAATATGTTCCAAAAGTGTTCCAAAGTTCCAAAAAAAACGCAAAAAAGGGCTTTGTTCCAAATGTTCCAAAAAAACAGCTATATCACGCCAAAACGCATTGGTAGTACAATTTTTACCGCTAAAAGAAAAAGATAATGTTCATCAATAAAGCAGACATCGAAGAAGTAAAGCAATATTCTATTATTGACTATCTAAATAGCAATGGAATACAGCCATTTAAAGAAGTTGGTAAGCAAATGGTGTATTATTCACCATTAACAAACGAGAAAACAGCATCGTTTTTGGTCGAACCAAACAAGAATGTATTCAATGATTATTCAAGCGGTCAAAAAGGTGATATAATTCGATTAGTTGAACTAATTGAACAAATACCTTTCATTGAAGCAGTCAAACGAATACAGAGCCTAAAAAGCACCTGTTTTGCACCTAATAGCAACGTTACAGAGACGTATCAGAGACGTGAAAACAACGTTTCTGATTTATCTTTTTCTTTTAGCGGTAATAACACTATCAAGGAATCAAAGATTGAAATAAAGAGCGTTCAACCAATTACAAACCCTTCATTGATTCAATATGTAGAACAACGAGGAATCAATATAGATTTAGGTAAAATCTATTTGAAGGAGATACACTTCAGCAATAACGGAAAAAGGTATTTTGCGGTAGGCTTTCAAAATAATAGTGGTGGTTATGAATTGAGGAATGCCTTGAAGTTTAAAGCCAAGACCGCTAACGGAATAACCCTATTTGATAAAGGCACAAAAACAGTCAATTTATTTGAAGGTTTCTTCGATTTTCTTTCAGCACTTCAGTACTATAATACCAAAGCATTTAATAACACTACTATTGTACTTAATACTAATAACAATCTACAATTATTCTTAAATACCCTAACCGATAATCAAATTATCAATTCTTTTCTTGATAACGATAAAAGCGGTCAATCTACTGTAAATCAATTGATTAACAAAGGTCATAAGGTAGTAAATCAGTCTCAAAAGCTATACCCAAACAGTAAAGATTTTAATGATTATCTGTTAGGAAAAACCATAGAAACCGTTTAACGGATTTCATACCAATATCAAACGTATTTTTAACTATTATCAAACCAATAAATTCCAATGGAAAAGAAAAAATGTAAACAATGTGGCAAAAATTTTGAAGCTAAAAGAAGTGATTCTCTTTATTGCTCAAACACCTGTAAGCAACAGGCACACCACAAAAGAGCGACTGAAAAAAGTCCTTCACCAAATAAAGACCAAGAAATGACCGTATTTTATTTAGATGAATATCAACGGTTAGATTGGGAAAACTTCGATATAATCACTTTTTGTTTTTTAAGGAGAAATTTAAAAGGTAATGTTTCTCAAGATGAAATTAACCATTACATAAATGCTGTTGTATGGGACGATACCGATTGGAGAGTAAAGTATGATGCCATAAGACGAACTAAAGCATTTGCCGATTTTCAAGAAAGGTTTTTAAGTGGTGAGATTCAGGTTATAACCAAAAAGGAAGCTGAATTAGAGGCTTAAAATCTGTGTTACTAACGCTATTACTAACAATTCTGATTTTTGAGAAATAAAAAAACCGTAATTGCTTAATTATCAGCATATTACGGTTTTTTTTGATACTTAGAGTACCCGGAGCCGGAGTCGAACCGGCACGAGTGTAACCTCATTGGTGTTTGAGACCAACGCGTCTACCAATTCCGCCATCCGGGCAAATCGCTTTGGGACTGCAAAGGTAGAGTTTTATTTTTAAAATCCAAAATTCAACATTCAAAAATTTAAAAATATTTTCTACTTTTTTGTTATTGTAACTAAACGATTAGCTTTTAGATTGATTATCAAATGATTATGGTTTTTCAGACCTAAAAGCTAATCGTTATAGCAATCAAATTAGATTCTAATGATTTCTGCACCAATCGCATTTAATCGTTTGTCAATATCTTGATAGCCACGGTCAATTTGCTCGATATTATCAATCACACTTGTTCCAGTAGCAGACATGGCGGCAATCAATAATGAAACTCCCGCACGAATGTCAGGTGATGTCATACGAATGCCTCTAAGGTTATGTTCACGATTCAAACCGATTACATTGGCACGATGCGGGTCGCATAAAATGATTTGAGCACCCATGTCAATTAATTTATCAACAAAGAACAAGCGACTTTCAAACATTTTTTGATGAATCAAAACCGCACCTTTTGCTTGTATCGCTGTTACTAAAATAATTGAAATTAAATCAGGCGTAAAACCAGGCCAAGGAGCATCATAAATTGTGAGAATGGAACCATCAATTAGAGAACTAATTTCGTAATGTTTCTGAGCTGGAATATGTATATCGTCACCACGGAATTCCATTTGAATCCCTAATTTTTTGAATACATCTGGAATAATTCCTAATTCAGCAATTTGACAATTTTTTATGGTAATCTCAGATTGTGTCATTGCAGCCAAACCTATGAAACTTCCAATTTCAATCATGTCTGGTAACATCGTATGCTCACATCCGTGCAATTCAGTTACTCCCTCAATTGTGAGTAGATTAGAGCCAACTCCTGAGATTTTTGCTCCCATGCGATTAAGCATTTTGCAAAGCTGCTGAAGGTAAGGCTCACACGCTGCATTGTAAATAGTAGTATTACCTTCGGCCATTACGGCTGCCATCAAAACGTTGGCTGTACCCGTTACCGAAATTTCATCCATCCACACATAAGCACCTTTTAGTTTAGAGCCGTCAACTGTATAAAATGCATCGTTTTGGTCATAGAGAAATTCTGCACCTAATTTCTGAAAACCAGTAAAATGGGTATCTAAAGGACGACGACCGATTTTATCTCCACCAGGTCGAGGAGCTTTTCCTTTACCAAAGCGAGCCAACATTGGGCCTAAAAGCATAATTGAGCCACGCAAAGAAGCAGCTTTCTCTTTATATTCGTCGGTTTCAAAGTATTCAAAATTTACTTCATCTGCCTGAAAACGATATGACCCTTCCCCAACTTTACTGCGGCGAATGCCCATATCTTCTAGTAATTCCATGAGTTTATTTACATCACGGATATTCGGAATATTATGAATCGTAACGGGTTCTTTTGTCATCAAAACAGCACACAAAATTTGTAATGCTTCGTTTTTAGCTCCTTGCGGAACAATCTCGCCTTTTAGCTTTTTTCCTCCAGTTATTTTAAAAGATGCCATTTTTTAGAATTAAGAATATAGAATGAGCAATGTAGCATAAGAAATTATCAAAAATAATATTTTCAATACGCTCTTATTAGCAATTGAACTTGGTGTTTATCTTGGTCTTCGTTTATTATTATTGTTGTTATTTCTATCGTTACGGTCATTATTTGATTTATAATTTCCGCTACCAAAATTTTTATTTCGGTCGTTTCTATCACCACGATTTCTATCACGGTTATCACGGTCGCCACCTCGATTGTCTCTAAATTGACCGCCTTGTGGTTGGTTTTGTTGTGAACGTTGACGATTACTACTGCCATCTCTAGGAGATGATTCCATCAAACCATCACGACGAAGGTCATCAATTTCTTTTTGCAATTTAAAACCCGAAAGCTCCAAAATCTGCTGTAAACAGTCATTGGTTTCGATAGTATCTTTATTCCAAACTTGATAAAAGCTTTTCATCAAACGAACCATATACGACACAAATGCCTTGCGTTCATCATAATCTTGCGTTATCATGGCTTTTACTACCAACAGCTCTAAGTTTCGACCGTAAAGGCGGTGTTTAAGTTGCTGTTGATTGTAAGGAACTGTCATTGGTTTTTTACCCAAAATCTCTTTTGGTGGCGGTGGAAAAGGACTATCTACATCCAAATCAAAATTGGCGATGATATAAAGGTCATCCCAAAGTTTTTTTGAATAGTCAATCCCTTCACGCATATTTGGGTGAATTTGACGCATCAACTCAATCAAAATATGGGCGTATCTTGTGCGTTGTTCACGGTCAGGCAGACTAACGATATAGTCGGTCAATTTTTGAATGTTACTTCCGTATTCTTTCACAGTATATGATTAGTGAATTTGTGATTTTGAAATTTTGTAGCAAAGCAAACTTTCTCCAAGCCGATTGCTGAAATAATATTTATAGTAGATAACAATTTAGCATACGTTTAATAAATAAGCAGCCAAATTTTTAAAAATCTAAGGATACTTACCCTTTTAAATCTAACAAATTTATTAATCGTGTTGTAAACATAAGCAAAAGTAACAAAAAATAACCTTTGGGTTAAATTTTTCTCTAATTTTGAACAAAATTTCAAAAAAAGTATTTCGATGCACTTCAAAAAAGCTGCTTTTTGTCTAATAATCTATGCTTTCCTGAGTGGGTGTAGCAAAAAAGTAACCCAACAAGTTGTTTCAAAACCTACTGGCCCGAAGCGTGAGTTTCGAGCAGTTTGGGTGGCTACTATTGATAATATTGATTGGCCTTCTCGCAAAGGACTTAGTTCGGAAAGCCAGCAACAAGATTTTAGAAATATATTAGATAAACAAAAAAGCTTCGGAATGAACGCCGTTTTAGTGCAAGTTCGTGCTGCTGCTGATGCCTTTTATGCCAGAAGTAAAGAACCGTGGTCGGAGTGGCTCACGGGCGAACAAGGCAAAGCTCCCAATCCATATTACGACCCAATGACTTTTATGATTCAAGAATCGCACCAACGAGGCATGGAGTTTCATGCTTGGTTAAATATGAATCGTGGAGCTCATAAAGTATCAAAAAGTATCATCAACGACCACATAACCAAAACCAAACCTGAATGGTTTATAACTTATGATGGATATAAATTATTTAATTTGGGTATTCCTGAAGTAAGAAATTATATCACCGATATTGTGGTAAATATTGTAAAAAATTATGATATTGATGGTATTCATTTCGATGATTATTTTTATCCGTATTCGGTGCCAAATGAGAAACTCCATGATGAAAACACCTTCAAAAAATACAATACTGGATTTAAAAATATTGAAGATTGGCGAAGAAATAACGTTGATTTAGTAGTAAAAAATGTTAGTGATGCCATCAAAAAAGAAAAACCTAAAGTAAAATTCGGTATCAGTCCTTCGAGTGTTTGGCGGAATGCTTCTACTGACCCGAGTGGTTCTGCTTCACAAGGCGGACAGCCATCATACGATAATTTGTATGCAGATACTCGAAAATGGGTAAAGGAAGGTTGGTTGGATTACATTACGCCACAGATTTATTTTAGCTTTGAATTTGATAAAGTACCTTATAAAACTATGACTGATTGGTGGACTAAAAATTCTTTTGGTCGTCATTTGTATATTGGTCATGGTGTTTATCGAGTTAAAGCAGGAAGTAAAGAAATTGGTTGGGAAAAAGCCAATCAGATTCCTCGTCAAATTCGTTATAATCGAACTAAACCGCAGATTTCTGGAAGCATTTTTTTTAGTTCAAAACCTTTGATTAATAATGAATTATCGGTTGGAGACTCGCTAAAAAAGCTTTATTATTATCCAGCTTTAACTCCCACAATGCCGTGGAAAGATAAAATTCCACCGAATGCTCCACAAAATCTTAAAATCAGAAAAATGCCTGATTTGGGCGTTTCTATTTCTTGGGAATTACCATCAAATCCTCCCAAAGATGGCGATGAAGTAAGTGCTTTTGTGGTGTATCGTTTTGAAGAAGACGAGCCAATTAATCTCGAAAATCCTGCTCGAATTTTACAGATTGTACGCAACGAAGGCCTTTTAACTTGTATAGATAAAAATCGTAACCAAGAGAAAACATACGTTTATGTTGTTACTGCTCTCGACCGTCTTCAAAATGAAAGCGTTATGAGTAATACCGTAAAGTTTTAGTAAATTTCGGTATCTTATTCAGGTTTTCTTTTACTCCAAAAACTTGCTAAAAGTGAGCCATTTATGTTCATAATCGGGCCAAAAAGGGCAGGAGCAATGCCTACTGTGGCTAATTTTCCCATTGCTTTGGCTAAACCTGAAGCCAATCCAGCGTTTTGTAAGCCTACTTCAATAGCAACCGTTCTACAATCTTGCTCAGGTAATCTGAATAATTTTGCTGCCCAATATCCTAGTGTGAAACCACCAAGATTATGAATCAAAGTGGCGAAAACTAAGGCTAAACCAACAGTTTGTAATGATTTTTGACCTGTTGCGGTAATAATTACAATAATTAATGCAATTCCAACCATCGAAATAATTGGTAAAACTTTTTGCAACCAAGCCGCTCGTCCTTTTAAAAGTTTGGTAAGTAAAAAACCAATTCCAATGGGAACGATTATCATTTTTGAAATATCAATGGTCATGCTCCAAAAATCAATTTCGATGAATTGACCGCCAAGCATTTTCATCAAAAAAGGTGTTAGAATTGGAGCCAAAAGTGTTGCAAACGAAGTAATTGTGATTGAAAGAGCAACATTTGCTTTTGCAATGTATGACATTACATTTGATGCTAATCCGCTTGGCGAACAACCAACTAAGATAATTCCAGCGGCAATTTCTGGAGGAAAAACAAAAGTTTTGGCAATCACAAAGCCTAAGAATGGCATAATAGTAAATTGACAAATTAAGCCAACAACTACTGCTTTTGGCATTTTGATAACTCCAATAAAATCGTCATAACTCATGGTTGTTCCCATGCCAAACATGATGATTTGTAGTAATGGAATAATCAATTCTTTGAGTTGAAAATGTCCAATCGAAATGAAATATTGTGGAAAAAAATAGGCAATCGTAGCAGCAACGAAAATAGAAAGTGTATAAAGATAATTTTTCATGAGTAAGGTTATAGAGGTTGAATAAGGGTTAAATTAAGCCTTTGGATGAGCTTGTTGGTAAACCTTCTTTAATTTTTCAATAGAATTATGCGTATAAACTTGCGTTGCAGCTAGACTAGAATGCCCTAATAAATCTTTAATGGCATTCAAATCTGCTCCTCGATTGAGTAAATGTGTTGCAAAAGTATGCCGCAATATGTGCGGACTGCGTTGCTCAAGCGATGTTACCAAAGATAAATATTTTTTTACCAAACGTTGAATAAACATTGGGTAGGCTTGTGTGCCATTATCGGTCAAAATTAGGTAAGTGTTAGTTGTATCGTCTATGATATCAGTTCGTAGGGCTAGGTATTTTTTAATGACTTCAACCAAAGTTCGATTGACAGGAATTAGGCGGTGTTTGTTTCTTTTCCCTAATACAGTCAAGATATTATTGTAAAGATTAAGGTCAGTTATTTTTAAACCAATCAATTCGGACAAACGCATTCCCGTTCCATAAAGTAGCTCAATGACCAGTTTATCTCTTAAACCTGAAAAATCATCTGAAAACTCCATGCCATCAAGCAGGTTTTCCATTGGTTTTTCTTCTACATATTTGGGGAGTGTTTTGTCGGTTTTCAATGCTTTTATTTTGAGCATTGGGTCGGTTATGATGGCTTTATGACGAAGAAGGAAATTATAAAAAGTACGTAATGTAGCTATTTTTCGATTGATACTTCGGTTTTCAATTTGTTCTTCAACCAAAGCTACAATCCAAGAGCGAATCATCTGAAAATCAGCTTTTTCTGGTTTTTCGAGTTCGTATTGAAAAAGTAGGAATGCTGAAAATTGTTTCAAATCATTTTCATAAGCCGTAACTGTATGATGACTGAGACGTTTTTCGAATTTGATATGTTGTAAAAAAAAAGTAACCATATTCAGTGAAATTTATCAATGGGCGGTTTAACGCTTCATAATTACCCAAAATGATAATTACTTCATGATAATATTCAGCGAATATGGTTCAAAATATAATAGATTGCAATATTTGTTCAAAACAATTTACATTGCTTTATCCAATATTACATTTCTTCGTTGCTTCTCAATTTACCCACATAGGTAGCGTGAATAACTTCGTTACGACGAGCTACTGATGGTTTTTCAAATGCTTGACGCTTGCGTAGTTGACGCAATACACCCGTTTTCTCAAATTTCTTCTTGAAACGTTTCAAAGCTTTATCAATAGATTCGTTTTCTTTTACGTTGATTATTAACATATAAATACACCTCCTTTTGTTTGGGGTTGCAAAATTCGTAAATTTTATTTAAAAAAACAAAGTTTATGACTAAATCCTGATAAGATTTATCAAACATTGCAGGAAAATAGGCGAATTGGAGACTTTAATGGATATTTGCAAAAACATTTATAAAAACTCATGCGAACCGCAATTATTGATTTAGGTACAAATACATTTCATTTATTGATTGTTGAAGGAGAAAAAGTGCTTTTTAAAGAATCAACTCCTGCTAAAATAGGGAAGGGAGGAATTAGCCAAGGCATTATTGCAGAGGAAGGAATTCAACGAGCTTTAATTGTTTTGAAACATTTTAGAGAAGTAATTGATATTCAAGAAGTTAAGTTAGAAAAAGTATTTGCTACGGGCACGAGTGCGATTCGTAATGCGACCAATAAAGATGCGTTTGTTCAACGCGTTTTGGATGAAACTGGCATAAAAATTCAAGTAATTTCGGGCGATGAAGAGGCCGAATTGATTTGTTTGGGTGTAAAAAAAGCCATGAGTATTCCCGAAACGTCGATGATTATGGATATTGGTGGAGGAAGCGTAGAGTTTATTATTTGCAACAACGAAAAGATTTTTTGGAAACAAAGCTTTGAAATTGGTGGCCAACGTTTGATGGATAAATTTATGAAATCAGACCCGATTTCGATGCGTTCGGTACAAATGATGGATGATTTTTTTCGAGAAAAACTCCTTCCATTGGCAAATGCTTGTCACCAATACGCACCCAAAGTATTAATTGGCTCATCTGGGTCGTTTGATACTTTAATTGATATGCTTTTTATGAAAGAAAAAAACTCACTTCCAGAAGCAAATGAAGTGAGTTTTGACTATTCAATACCCGAATTTTATCGGGCTTATGATGAGTTAATTTTTAAAAATCATGCCGAACGAATGGCAATTCCAGGAATGATTGAATTGCGTGTCGATATGATAGTGGTGGCGATGTGTTTGATACGATTTATTATTCAAACGCTTGAAATTCAGCAAATTAGAGTTTCAAGCTACGCCTTGAAAGAAGGTGTAATGGCAAAGTTTTCTGCTTGAGTTTCAACCTTTTTACTGTCCAAGTGATTTAGTTTTGGTAAATGAAAAAGGAATACATATCTCAGTTTTACATGCACAAACTTGCATTGTTAGCCCGACTGTTACATCCTGATAGCAATCGTTACTATTGTATATTCTAACGGTATAAAATTGCACGTTTGTACTTGGATTAGCCAAACTATTACTTAAAACGCCATTAATTGGAATGGCCGCAGCGACACTCGGCGTTGCGGTTAGGCTATTAAATGTATTTCCTTCAGAAAATTGATATTTTACGCCATTTAATACATTCGAGACGCTTATTTTAGCATTATTATTAGCAATTCCAACATTGCAAGTGGCCATTGTTGTAGTTACAATAAAACTAGGTTTTGTGGTATCTCCAACTATAATTGCCGCAGTTGCAGTGCCAATACAATTTTTCAAATCTTTAACAGTAATTGTGTAAGTTCCTTTATTGAGATTATTAAAACTGTTAGACGATTGAAAATTCGTGCCGTCAATTGTGTATTGATAACTTGGTGTTCCACCAGTTGCCACAACCGAAATAGTTCCTTTCGGGTTAATACAGTCAATCATTGTTGCAACCGCACCAATATTTATTTTTGATGGCTGGGTTAAAGTTGTTGTTGCTGTACTTATACAACCATTTCCATCATAAGTAGTAATTGTGTACGAACCAGCAGTTAAACCACTAAATAAGCCATCTGTTTGTATGTTATTTTGATTTATTTTGAATGTGTAATTTGGTGTTCCTCCTGTTGCTGTTGTGAGAATTTGCCCATCATTTCCTCCTTCACAAGTAATATTTACAGTAGAAATTGTTGTGCTTAAAAAATTACTTGGCTCATTAACAGTTACCACAAGTGAGGACGTACAACCACCCGCATCTTTTATCGAAACGGAATACGAATCACTGGTTAAATCACGAAAAACATTATCTGATTGAAAAAGACCGCCATTTAATTTGTATTGATAAGGAGTCAACCCCCCAGAACCAACAATACTGATTGTACCCGTATTACCATCTTTGCAGATAACATCGGTAACATCAACTTGAGCCGTAACTGTATCAAATTTTGCAATAATGAGCGAGGCAACTGCTTTACAACCATTTGTAGCGGTAACTTCAACAGAGTAAGTTCCTGCTTCTTCGATAGTAATACTTGAAACAGTTGCTCCATTACTCCATAAGAATGTATAAGTACTGATTGGGGAAGGATTTGCCGTTAAAATTGCTTGGGTTTTTGTACAAGTTAATGTATCATCACTTGCCAAAATAGCAACTGAAGGAACGCCCGCATCAAGGATAACGGCAGCAATATCAGTTGCAGTACAACCGTTCGACGGATTAGTTACAGTTAATGTATAAGTTCCAACTTGATTAACCGTTGGTGTGGCGGAATTTTCGCCACTAACAATTCCAGTAGTATTTGAAGACCATACGTAGCTTACACCTGATGTCAGGCTGCTACCATTCAATAAAATGATCGATGTATTACAGGTCAAAATTACATCATTGCCTGCGTTTGCATTGGGTGTTTCAAGGTTGGCAGTAATATTGGTTGTTGCCGTTGCGGTACATCCGTTTTCCGACGTTACTGTAACTGTATAAATACCTGCTGCTGAAATTGTGGCACTCGCAGTCGAAGCTGTATAAGAATTAGGCCCAGACCATACATACGTGCTGCCGCCTGTTGCTGTGCGAGTTACAGTATTAATTGTACAATTTAGGTTTTCACTACCACTAATTGTAGGAGTTGGTGGTGTCTGATTGATACTCACAGTGACTGCATCGGTAGCTGTACAACCTGTTGAGTTAGTTACGGTTAAAGTATAAGTTGTTGTAACACTTGGATTTGCCGTTGGATTGGCAATACTGGCGGTATTTAATCCTTCAATTGGCGACCAACTGTATCTAACACCAACAGTATTATCTGTACCGATAGTAGTTGAAGTTGTTGTACAATTTAGTATTTTATCTATTCCAGCATTGGCAATTGGGGGTGTCATTTCAACGGTTACAACCACCACATCGGTAGCGATACATTCACCTGCATTAGTTACAGTTAAAGTATATGTTGTCGTCACATTTGGGCTAGCCGTTGGGTTTGAAATATTGGGATTACTCAAACCTGTGCTTGGCGACCAACTGTAAGTATAACCTACGGTAGTTGCTGAAGTGCCAATCGTTGTTGAATTTGTAATACAATTGATTGTTTTGTCTAACCCTGCATCGGCTGTTGGTTTACAAAGAAACCCAAAATCATACGTATGGTTATTGATGCCAACACTACCTGTTTTAATCAAAATAGTTGGGATATTGCTCACCAAAAAAGCGTCATTATTATCAATAGTTGCTCCAGAATTGGTACTCGCAGCCACTTCGTTTGGAGCTATGGAAAGCCTTGTTATTGACAAACCAGCCACCGATACATCATTACCCAAAGAAGTGATTTTTATTTTGTAATCTGTATTGGGCAATAACGTGCTAGTTGTTGTAGATGAAAATAGATATTGTCCATTTGAGTCTGTGGTCGTTGAAGCCAATTCTACATCATTATTATCATAAAGTTTTACTACAACGCCTGCAATACCTGACTCATTAGGGTCTTGAATGCCATTTTCATTAATATCTTTCCAAACACGATTTCCGATTTCAATTGGAGCATCGTTGGCTACAAGTTCGAGGTCTCCGAGTCCATTTGCTTTACCAAACAAATCTGGCCCACCATCAAAATAAAATGCATACCAATTGTTGTTTAGCCCAGTTGTGGTGCTGTAGGTATTCATTCCTTGCAGATTCCAGTATGTTTGACCATAATTGATGCCAGGAAATGGGTCAAAATTGGTTGTCATAATTTGGTCAGTGCCTTTAATTAATAGAGAAGAGCCTTCTCCACTTTCTTCTGAAGCATCTCCCGAAATATCCGCAAAAAACTCATAACCTGTTGTGCTACAACCAGTTCCTCCTTCAAGCACAAAACCTGAAGAAGTATTACAAGCTTTCAATATTTCTCCGTATGCTTGAACAGTACGAATTTGTGTATTTCCAGTCAATGGCTTTCGATTTGCAGCACCAATTTGATGAGCGTGTCTATCCATGATTGAGAGATACATTGTTCCATATTGGTCAAAATCAATATCCGATAAAATGGGTTGTGAATAACGCAAAAAACCTCCAACCTCTACTACAGGTGGTTGTTCGTAAATAGTATTCCAATAATGAAATTTGGCTAAACTCGTAAAAGTTCCTCGTCGTGCATTTGGGTCAAAAACCATTTTTTGAGTAAAACCTGCACTTGGGTTTGTTGGGTCAAATTCTAGTACATAACATTTTAAATCAGCATCAACCTTTGAAATACTAGCATCATCTGTAACTCCTAAATAGCCTTTTCCATTATTAAATGCGAGTGCAAAAGGTCTTAATACTCCTTTTGTACTTGTAGGCATATTCGGGATATTATCAATTTTATATTCGTTAATAGCACCTGGTAATGTATTTCCTGAAATATCAATAGTAATGATTGAACGAGTAAAGAGATTGATGGCAAACAAAGTTTTTCCATCGGGAGCAACATCCATATCGCCGTATGCAACTTTTCCAACTTTTCCGTAGGCATCAATATCAATTGTAGCTTGGGTTTTATTTGGGTTTAGTACGTAATCACTTTCGGGAGTTCCGCAAGTTCCACTTCGACAGACTGTTCCAAAATCCATCGGAACGACGCCATTATTAGGTATTACACCATTCAAATTGAATTTTGTAACAAATGTAGCAGGAGTTGTATTGTAATCTAACACATAGATATAGCCTGGACCATCCAAAATTCCAACGTGTCTTTTTAAGAAAGTTGAAAAAAACATCCGCTTTTTCCCTCTTTGATAAGCTAATCCATAAACAGAGCCAACTTGCGAAATTTTTGCATCAACTTGCGGCAATGGTCCCGTTCCTTGTACATTCAAATAATTTTTGTACATCGCATTTAAACCCGTACTATTGTAGCGAACCGATACAATGGCTGCATCATTTGAGGCATTTCCAGTTGATGTTCCTCCTACAAAACACGTTGTAGCAATGTAAGGATTAGCATCAGTAAAATCTAATGGATTATGTAAACCGAAATCTGCCGAACAAGTGGCTTCTTTAATTATTTGAACGGATGTTTGTGAACTACTCCCAATTGGGCTAGACTCGAATGTAGGATGAGAAGTTTTCCAAGAAAATTCAATTTTTACTGGAAAAACAGGAGCTGAAACATTCCAATTACCTGCTTCATCAGTAATTCTATTAGAAACAGTTCCATTGTTATCTGTAATTTTTACTGCCACACCACTTATACCAGGCTCATTTGAAGCTTTTGAACCATAAATGCCTGTAAAAGTGCCATTCATTGGTAAATCCATGAATACTTTGCCACCTATATCTCCTGCCATACATTGAGCTTGTGTATGTTGAGATATGAGAAGTAAAGATATAACCGTAAAAAAAAGAATTAAGTAAATGCTATATCTTTCATTGACATCTATTTCTTTTGAAGCACTCATTTTACAATAATTTTATATTTTTTTATGGGGAAACACAGTTAATTAGCTATTTACAAATAATATGCCATAATAAACGTAAGGTGTAAATTTCCTTGTAAAATGATTTGTTTATTTCCCATTAAAGCCTAAAAAAAAGCACTACTTTCTAAAAAGTAGTGCTTTTTTAAACTAATAAAACGATTGATTTTACATTTCTTTAATACGAATTTTTCGGAATGAAACTGGGTCACCGTGGTCTTGTAAGCCAATTCTTCCTTTGCTGTATTTACCAAATCCTTCCCAACCTTTAAATTTGCTATTGTTTACCATATTAGTCCAATCTGCTCCTTCAGATTTGAAACTTTCTGCTTTCACGCCGTTTTGCCAAACGCTAACTTCTCCATGATTTTTGATGATTTTGACTGCATTCCACTCACCCGCAGGTTTAGAAACTGAAGCCGATGGAATCATATCATACAAAGAACCTGCTTTACGATTGCCATTTTTTCCTTCTTTTGCATCAGGATGACGCTCATTATCAAGTATTTGAATTTCGGGTCCAGTCAAATACGGAACACTATATTTTGCGTCTTCGTGTACGCCAAAGAAAATACCGCTATTACTTCCTTCTGCTATTTTCCATTCTAATTCAAGCACAAAGTTTTCATATTCTTTATCAGTTACGAGGTCATCGCCGTGTTTTTCACCTTTTGCTTTTCCTGTAAAGTTTATAGCACCGTTTGCTATTTTCCATTTATCAGTGATTGGCTGCCCAGCTTTGTTGTAAACGTGCCAGTTTGTAAATGTTTTTCCGTCGAATAATATTTCCCACTTACTCTTTTTTTGAGCAAAACTTACAGAAGTAATAAATAAGATAAGGGCGAGGATTTTTGAAATTGTTTTCATTTTTGAATGATTGAGGTTGATTTATTTGAAACAAGGAGGAAATCTACGAATGCAAATTACAGAAATTTGAATAAGATATTTGTTGAAGAGAGAAAAAATCGACAAACAGGAATGTATTAGGGACATAAATTTTATGTCCCTAATACACTTATCTTAACGATTAAATTCCCAAAACTCTACGGTTTACAGCTTCGTCAGCACCAGTCGCAGCAAAATCATCAAATGCACGCGTAGCTACTTGAATGATGTGATTTTGAATAAATGGTGCTCCTTCGGCTGCCCCTTGTTCAGAAGATTTTACGCAACATTCCCATTCCAAAACAGCCCAAGAATCGTAATCATATTGTGATAATTTGCTAAAAATACTCTTGAAATCTACTTGACCATCGCCCAATGAACGGAATCGGCCTGCACGATTTGCCCAACCCGAATAACCACTATAAACACCTTGTTTGCCTGATGGGTTAAATTCTGCATCTTTCACATGGAAAGCCTTGATTCGGTCGTGGTATAAATCTATAAATGCCAAATAATCAAGGTGTTGGAGTATAAAGTGACTTGGGTCGTAGTTGATACAAGCCCGTGAATGTCCACCCAAATAATCAACAAACATTTCGAAAGTTGTACCATCGAACAAATCTTCGCCAGGGTGAAGTTCGTAGCAATAGTCAACGCCACATTCGTCGTAATAATCCAAAATTGGTTTCCAACGATTAGCTAATTCTTGAAAAGCTGTTTCAATCAAACCGCTTGGGCGTTGTGGCCAAGGGTATAAAAATGGCCAAGCTAACGCTCCCGAAAAACCAACGTGAGAAGTCAAACCAAGATTTTGAGAAGCTTTCGCTCCCCATCTCAATTGCTGTTCTGCCCATTGACGGCGAGCAGGCTCATTTCCGTGTACAGCGGCTGGAGCAAAGGCATCGTACATAGTATTATAAGCAGGATGCGAAGCAATTAATTGACCTTGAAGGTGTGTTGATAACTCCGTGATTTCTAAGCCTTTATCTTTTAATTTGCCTTTCAACTCATCACAATAAGTTTGACTTTCGGCAGCTTTTTGTAGGTCAATTACTCTGCTATCCCACGAATTAAGTTGAATGCCTTTATAACCTAAATTTGCCATGTAATCGGCAATTGTATCTAACGAATTGAATGGTGCTTCATCACCCATAAATTGAGCAAGAAAAATTGCTGGCCCTTTGATTGTTTTCATAACCCAAGCCCCAAAAGGGGAATTTTTGTTTTGTTGAAAATTTAAAAATAATCCTTCCGTTTTATAATAAAGACTTCAATGCGTCATAAAATCATTTAGCTTTTTATGACTTGAATTTTACCCATTTATCGCTGCTTTTACCTGATTCGATGACGGTTTCAACGAATTGCATTCCTCTGATTCCATCCTCAATTGTTGGAAAATCTAAATCAATTTCTGTAGGCTCTTCGCCATTCATTCTTTTTCTTACGGTGCGAGCAAAACTTTTGTAAATATTGGCAAATGCTTCTAAGTATCCTTCAGGATGCCCTGCTGGTAAACGAATGCCAGCTTTGGCGGCATCGCATAAATTGCCAACCGATGGGCGGTAAGTACGAGATTCGCCTTGTGTGCGGTGATAAAGTGAGTTTGGTTCCATTTGAAACCATTGTAAACTGCCTAATTCGCCTGAAATACGGATATTTAAGTTGTTTTCGTCACCGTTACAAATTTGGCTACAATGTAAAATCCCTTTCGCTCCACTATCAAAACGGAGTAAAACATTTGCGTCATCATCAAGTAAACGTCCTTCAACAAACGTACTAACATCAGCACACATTTCGGTAATTTTTAAACCTGTAATATATTCAGCTAAATTTTCAGCGTGCGTGCCGATATCACCAACTGCACCCGCAATACCTGAGCGTGTAGGGTCCGTTCTCCACTCAGCTTGTTTATAGCCTTTCTTTTCTTCCAAGAATGACAACCAACCTTGTGGATATTCAACTATTACTTTACGAATTTTACCCAAAGCTCCGCTTTGAACCAAATGACGGGCTTGCTTCACCATTGGATAGCCCGTATAATTGTGCGTAAGGGCAAATGTTAGTCCAGTTTTTTCAACCAGTTCTTTAAGTTCTTGGGCTTCTTCGAGTGTAAATGTTACGGGTTTATCGCAAATTACGTGAAAACCGTTTTCTAGAGCCATTTTTGCTGGAGCAAAGTGCATGTGATTTGGTGTAACGATTGAAATCGCATCCATGCGGTCTTCACGGAGTTTTTCTTGCTGAATCATTTCGATGAAATCACCGTAGCAACGGTCGGAAGAAATCATCAAGTCTTCACCCGATGCTTTTGATTTTTCGGGAGTCGAGCTGAAAGCTCCACACACCAATTCGATTTCGCCATCAATGGCAGCTGCTGTACGATGAACGGCACCAATAAATGCCCCACGTCCACCACCAACCATACCTATACGGATTTTACGAGCCATAGTTTAATTATAGGATTGAATTAATAATTTTTTTTAATTGAGATGACACAAGAAATAGTAAAATCATAATAAACTTTACATTCACTTCTGCCAACGTTAGAAATTGACTATATTTTAATTAAAAGGCAATTTACGTAAAACATCACATTCTAGTTAATTGTACTGCCAAATTTCTGAAAAAGTGTCTAAACAACAATTAAAAATAGGATTTTCTTTTGGGAAAATTTTAAATATCCTATTTTTACGGTTCAATTTATTCAAAACCCTTAAAACCTCTTAAATTATGGTTAATCAAAATCGTCTTTTTCTTGGAAGTTGTTTTGCTCTCATCACAACAGCTTTTTCATTTAGTATCCGTGCGGGTATTCTTCCTCAATTGGGTACAGAGTTTAATTTAACAGCCGAGCAACTTGGTTTTATCAATTCAATGTGGTTTTTAGGTTTTCCAATTGCGATGATTGTTGGCGGACTTGTTTATCACACAGTTGGACCTAAAAAAATCATGATGATAGCCTTTGTATGTCATGCTTTGGGTATTCTTTTAACTATTTATCCTCAAACTTTAGGTGGTTATACTGGTCTTTTGGTTTCTACTTTCTTGATTGGAATCGGTAATGGCTGTACAGAAGCTGCTTGTAACCCAATGATTGCTGATGCTTATTCTGGTTCACAAATGAGCAAAATGTTGAATCGTTTTCACATGTGGTTTCCAGGCGGAATCGTGGTTGGTAGTTTATTATCGAAATTTATGACGGATGCAGGCTTAGGCTGGCAGCCACAAATTTGGTTGATTTTAGTGCCTACATTAATTTATGCGTATTTGTTTTGGGGACAAGAGTTTCCGAAACCAAAAACAGAAGGCGTTACTTCAATTGGCGAGAACCTAAAAGCAATGGCTACTCCGCTTTATATTTTTATGTTTGCTTGTATGGCACTTACGGCTATCACTGAGTTTGGACCACAACAATGGACAGGTCTAATTATGAGCAAATCAGGTGCTAGCCCAATGCTTATTTTGGCATTAGTAACTGGATTAATGGCAGTAATTAGATATTTTGCAGGTCCAATTGTAGAAAAACTTGACCAAACAGGTGTTTTGTTAGGTTCTGCAATTTTAGCAGCAATCGGTATTTATCTTTTCAGTACTCAAACTGGTGGGATGGCTTATGTGGCTGCCATTTTCTTTGCATTGGGTGTTGCATTATTTTGGCCAAATATGATTGGTTTTATTGCCGAAAAAGTACCTTTAAGTGGTGCATTAGGCATGTCAATTTTGGGTGGCGTTGGAATGTTCTCAACCTCAATTTTCCAACCAATCATTGGTAAATGGATTGATACTGCAAAAGCAGAACAAACTGCCGCAGGTCTTACTGGCGATGCCATGGAATTGGCTGCTGGACAAGCAACGCTTAGTACAATGGTGTTGTTTCCTGCGACCTTAATTGTAGCATTCATTATTCTTTTTTTCTGGCAAAAAAGAAAATCAGCACAAGCATAAATCTCAAAGTTGTAAAAAAGCCCCGTTAATTTATTTTAACGGGGCTTTTTTATGCAAAAAAATCCCCTTTCTCAAATGAGATAGGGGATAATGATACTAACTTTCTCTATTAATTATGATAATGTCTTGTTGATGAACTGTACTAATATTTTAATGATTAAATATCTTTTCAATTCTAGTACAAATAAAAATATTATTTTTATAATATGCACTATATTAGAAAAAATATTTCTTAATAAATTGACATATAGATAAATTAATAATTATTTCTTTTGAAGTTTTGTATTAAATTTGGGAAATGAAATCAACAAACTATACTAAACAATAGGATTTATTAATGTTAAAAATTTCTACACCTGGAAGAATTTGTCTTTTTGGCGAACATCAAGATTATTTGGGCTTACCAGTAATTGCTGCGGCAATCTCTCGACGTGTTGATATGTCAGGAAATCATCGTGCCGACAAGCAAATAATTATTCATTTGCCCGATATTGATGCGGAACTAAGGATGGAGGTTTCAGAGGAAAGAATGCTTTATGTGCAGAAACGAGACTATTTCAGAAGTGGGTATAATGTATTGATTGATAAGGGTTTAACCTTTTCAAAAGGTATTGAATGCACCGTTCATGGTAATATTCCAATTAATTCGGGTACTTCAAGTTCGTCTGCTTTATTAGTAACTTGGATACATTTTTTATCTAAAATGGCAGATATTCCTACAGATTTTACTTCAAAGGAATTAGGTGAAATGGCTTTTCAAGCTGAAGTTGTAGAATTTGGCGAACCTGGTGGCATGATGGACCATCTGTCAACGGCAATTGGGAAAGCAGTTTATCTTGAATTTGAACCAAAAACTACTGCTCAAACACTCGAACCAAATGTTGGTAGCTTTGTTTTGGCAGATTCTTGTGAACCAAAAGACACAATAGGAGTATTAAAACGTGCTAAATTTGCTCGGTTGGAACTAATTGATAGAATCAAAAATTATTTACCAACCTTTTCATTGCACGATTTTGATTCAAATGAAAAGGAAAAACTCAAGGATTTTTTGAGTGAAGATGATTATACTTTATTGGTAGGAACACTTCGTAACCGTGATATTTTGAGAGAAGCTTTGACTCTTTTCGAGAATAATTTAATGACTGATGAGCTTTTAGGAAACCTTTTGCTTGAACATCACCAAATTTTACGAGATGTATTGCAAATTTCTACACCAAAAATTGAAAAAATGCTCAATGCCGCTATGGAAGCGGGTGCTTTAGGTGGGAAAATTAACGGCTCAGGGGGCGGTGGCTGTATGTTTGTATATGCTCCAAATGACCCTGAAAAGGTAGCGTCTGCTATTGAAAAAGTAGGAGGTAAAAGCTATGTGATTAAAATAGATGAAGGAACAAAGTCATTTTAATGTAGAGATACAATCCTTTGAATCTCTACATTAAAAAAACAATACGTTTAAACTTCTTCAAATAAATGCTCCAAAACAAACGCAAAAGTGCCTAAAAAACCAGCCGATTCGCCCAAATGAGAAGTATTGACTGATAATTTTGTTTTAAATTCGCTCAAACAATATTTATTAATTGCTTGCTCAATCGGTATTGTAATGAATTTATCAGCTTTTGCCAAAAGTCCATCAACTAAAATCAATTCTGGATTAAATAAATGAACAGCAATCGACAAAGCCTTGCCAAGTTCGGTTCCAATTTCGTTGAGTAAGTCAATGCAAAGCTCGTCACCCGAATGGGTTGCCGCAATAATCATGTCTTCGTTTACTGACTCAATGTCGCCTTTTGTAAGCTGAATTATTTTTGAAACTCGGCCATTATTAAGTTCTTCTTTTACTCTTTTTATCAAAACTTGAGCAGTAGCAACGGTTTCTAGGCAACCAATCTTTCCACATGAACAAAGTTCGCCAGCACCACGCACTTGAATATGTCCGAGTTCGCCCGTAAAACCTGATGTTCCATTGAAAACTTCACCATCTATCAAAATACCTAAACCAACTCCCCAATCAATATTGATGGCGAGTACATTGCTGTGTCCGTGTGCCAAACCAAAGCGTTTTTCGCCCAAAGCAATGGCTTTTGCATCATTAAGTGTAAAAGATGGAACTTTAAAATGCTCACTCAATAAAACATTTATTGCTTTTCCTTCGCTGGTCGGATACGAAAAATTGTAGCCAGTTTCTTTGTCAATCAAACCAGGCATACAAATGCCGATTCCAATGATTTTTTCAGTAGAAATATGTTCTTTTTTGAGGAATTCGACTGTTTTTTCTAGAATAAAATTACCATAAGTAGGGTTATTTTCAATTTGTAATTTGAATTTTAGCTTACCACAAACTTCATTTTTGAGGTTATATAAAATGATGACACTTTCAAATTTATTGATTAACCACGTCAGTACAAATCCATGATTAGCATTGAGGCCGTACAAAACTGGTTTACGTCCCGATTTTGAATTGCCTGTTCCGACTTCAATTAGCCAGCCTTCTTGCATTAATTCAATAAAAAGAACATTGACCGAAGGCGGACTCGAATGAAGCGTTTTACTTAAATCAATGATAGTATTCGGGCCATTAAGGTATAATTCTTTTAAAAGTTGTTGCTTTAATTTATTTTTTTTTATTTCTACAACAGATTCTTTGGTTTCTAGCATATTTAATAAAAGTTTTTATTTAACAAATATAAGTCTTTTTTAAGAAATGATTTAATTAAAATTTTATTTATTATAATTGACTAAAATAAAAAATATTTTTTCAAAAACAATTATTTTTTTATATTAAAAATAATTGTTTTGATACCCAGTTTAAAGTATAGTGCATGAAAGTTTGTTAATCTTTTCGGGCATTTATTTAGAATTGAAACTCAGCGTAATTTTTACTAAATTGCCTAATCAATAAACTTAAAACCTACATTTCTGACCAAACATGAAAAAATTATTAATTGTCTTACTACTTTGTTCGTTTTCCTCTTTTTCACAAGAAAACGATTCGCTCATCATCCGAAAAATTTTTGATGAAGTCTTATCAAAAGGTGAAGCTTACAAAACATTGACACATTTGAGTAAGAAAATTGGGCCAAGACTAAGTGGCTCTGAAGGAGCTGCCAAATCGGTGCTGTTTACAAAAAAAGTAATGGAAGATTACCAATTTGATAAGGTTTTCTTGCAAGATGTAATGGTGCCGCATTGGGTGCGTGGCAAGAAAGAAGAAGCGTTTATTGAAGTGGGTAAACAAAAAATAATTGTACCAATTGCTGCTTTAGGAGGTTCAGTAGCAACGGCTACAACAGGTGTGAAAGCGGAAGTAATTGAAGTGAAAAACTTTGAAGAATTGAAAATGCTCGGTACTGAAAAAGTTAAAGGTAAAATTGTGTTATATAATCGTCCGATGGATGCTACAAAAATCAATACTTTTGAAGCTTACGGTGGAGCGGTAAATCAGCGTGGAGGTGGTGCTTCTGAGGCTGCAAAATATGGTGCAGTTGGAGCAATTGTTCGTTCGATGACAACCTTAAATGATGATAATCCTCACACTGGTGGGATGCGTTATGCAACGGGAGTTCCTATGATTCCGACGGCAGCTATTAGTACAAATGGAGCAAATTTGTTGAGCAAAATGTTGAAAGAAAACCCAAAATTGCAGTTTTATTTCAAGCAAAATTGTGAAACTTTACCCGATGCTCCTTCTCATAATGTGGTTGGAGAAATTAAAGGTACAGAAAAACCAGAAGAAATTATCGTTGTTGGAGGTCACCTTGATTCGTGGGATTTGGCTGAAGGTGCTCAAGATGACGGTGCTGGTTGTGTACAATCAATTGAAGTTTTGCGTGCGTTGAAAGCCTTGGGAATTAAACCAAAACGAACAATCAGAGTGGTGATGTTTATGAATGAAGAAAACGGTTTGCGTGGTGGTACAAAATATGCTGATTTGGCTAAACAAAACAATGAAAAACACATTGCGGCTATCGAATCTGATAATGGTGGATTTACGCCTAGAGGTTTCGGAATGGTTGGAACCGATACGCAAATTGCAAAAATAGTTGCTTATAAAAATCTTTTGGCAGCTTATGGTTTGAACGAAATTTCTAAAGGTGGTGGCGGTGCTGATATTGGCCCGTTGGGTCAACAGGGCACATTGTTGATTGGTTTTAAGCCTGATTCTCAGCGTTATTTTGATTTTCATCATGCAAAAAGTGACACGCTCGAAGCTGTTAATGAAAGAGAATTAAATCTAGGAGCAGCATCAATGGCAGCGTTAGTTTATCTAATTGACAAGTACGGTTTGTAGAAATTTTTGAATGACGAATGAAAAGAGTGATTTTTTTATTCGTCATTCAAAAATCAAAGAATATCTGCTTAAAGATACCCTTCAACGCCTAATCCAAATAGTGCAAAATCATATTTTACAGGGTCTATTGGGTCGATTTGTTTAAGGTTTTGTGTTAATTCTACGGCAGTTTGCCAGTCTGTTTTTGGTCGAGTAATTAAACCCAATTTACGAGCAACTCGCTCAACATGAACATCGCAGGGACAAACCAACTGCGATGTTTTTATATTATTCCAAATGCCAAAATCAACACCTTTGTTATCTTTTCTAACCATCCATCTCAAAAACATATTGATGCGTTTGCAAGACGAATTCCTTGCAGGAGTTGCTACGTGTTTGTGTGTACGAATCGGATAATCATCAAGACTGAAAAATATTTGCTGAAAATTTTCTAGTCCAATCTTAACATCTTCATTGTCAGTCGTTAGTCCAACTAAAAAAGCATTTTCTAACGAGTCATTTTTGGTATAAAAATCCTTAAAAAACTCAATAAAATAAAGCGTATCAGTTGCATTAAAAGTACGATGCTTGAAATTAAGAAAACGTTTTAGGTCGGAATCTTGGTGATTTTTGATAAAATCGAATGGAGCATTGTCCATCAAATTTATCAGTTCATTACATTTATTGATAATAGTTTTTCGTTGTCCCCAAGCGAGAGTAGCAGCAATAAATCCTGTAATTTCGATGTCTTGTTTTAAACTAAATTGGTGAGGAATACTGATTGGGTCGTTCGGAATAAAATTAGGTTGATTAAACAACTCATATTTTTCATTGAGTAAATCAATAACTATTTGGGACATATTAAGAAGATTTTATTTTTTTTAAAATCCAAACAATAATGTTTGAAATCCAAGAAAAAACAGCCAAAATAGCTGTAAAAAGAAACCCAAAAACAGTAATAAAAGGGTACAAAATAGAGAAAATAACTGTCCAGATTTTTGACTTAGTTTGCATAAAACAAATACTATTAGCGATGTGCTTTGGGTTTTAAAAACAACGGTATGACCAAATTTGCTAACTAAAAGCAAATGCTAATAGATAAGTAACAATATCTAGTTTAACTTAAAACTGAAGTCTCAGTTTACTTAATTACTGATACTATAACTAAGGTCCGCTCTGATTCTTTTGTCTTTTGGGGATAATTTTTCAAAGGCTTTGGGTGAAATCTTGATGATAACATCGCCAGAAACATTCAGTTTTCCTATAACTTTTACCCAAACACTTTGTCCATTAGCTTGATTAGCAACCTTAATAAGTGTGCCAACAGGAGCTGTGCGGTGAAGTGCCAAAAACTTGTTAGTAGTAGCACCTGCTTCAATTATTTCGGCAATACCTTGTTCTGAAAATTTCTTTCCACCAGGGGCATTGGGTACAACTGTTGGTGGCTGATTATTAATTACTTTATTAAAAATTGGTTGTTCTTTTTCTTTGCCGACATCGCCTGCTGGCCCTTGAATTAGTAAAGTTTTTGACTTTAAAGTGTCTTTTTTTGTAGGTTTATCGACGAAATTTGCAGGTTTTTCAACCAACAATATCTGATTAATGCTTAGTGCATCATTGCTTAAATTATTCCATTCTTTTATTTGAAAAACCTTAACATTATAAAGTTTTGCTACTGTAAAGAGATTTTGACCCACTAAAACCGTATGGGTTTTACCTTTTAATGGCGTTTTTAAAGGAATATTTTTCTTCACTAAAACTTCTTTTGATGAATCTGTTTTAGTTATTTTTTCTGTTCGTTTAATTTCTTTAGGTGTTGCTTCAGGAACATCAACTATTTCGATACCATTTTCATCAATATTCTTTTTATCACTTTGCTTTTGAGTTGGAATAATCTCAACAATTGGAGCCTTTTCTGTACTTTTCTTATTTGCGAAAGGTATTTCAATTATTTGTTTTGGCGTAATTGGACCCTCTTTTTTGAAAGTAGGATTTGCTGCCAAAAAATCTTTTTCTGCACAGTTATATCTTTTTAAAATAGCATAAAGAGTTTCACCTTTTTCAACTTTATGTTGAACCAAAACTTGGCCATTTCTTCTATTCACCCCAAGAGAATCGAGTGTTGTACCAAAAGCATTGGTCGAGAAAATTATAAAAACTACCGCTGAGCAAACTAATCTGAACATATAAGCCTAATTAACGTAATTAATAGAAGTGTTGTAAAACGTTTGTTATGAAAAAAAGAGTTACTAATCAAACATTTTGTTGCAATAAAAATGTTTGAAAACATTGATTTTTCTTCAAAATCCTCGCATATTTATCTCAATTCCACACAAATTTAATGATTCTGTGATAGATTAACGCATATATTTTTTTTTTGGTGTAAATTCGCCCCGTTCAAGCAACAAAACCTATGAAAATTCTCGGAATTATTCCAGCAAGATTTGCTTCGAGTCGCTTTCCTGGAAAGCCTTTGGCTGATATTGGAGGGAAAAGCATGATTCAGCGAGTGTATGAGCAAGCACTAAAAGCAAGTAGCTTAAATAGAGTGGTGGTAGCAACCGATGACCCCCGAATTTTAGACCACGTAATTTCATTCGGAGGTGATGCATACATGACTGCAGAAAATCACCCAAGTGGTACTGACCGTTGTTTTGAGGCATTTCAGAAGGCGGGCGGAGCAAGCAAATACGATTATGTAGTTAATATTCAAGGAGATGAACCTTTTATTGACCCTGAAATAATTGACCAGATGTCGAAATTACTTGATTTTAAAACTGAAATCGCAACGGCAGTTAAGAAAATAAGTGATTATAAAACTCTTTTTGACCCCAATGTGGTAAAAGCAGTGTTGACGATGAGAAAGCAATGTCTGTATTTTAGTCGCCAAACTGTGCCTTATGTTCGTGGTTTTGAGCCTGAAACTTGGCTCGAACACGCTGAGTTTCATAAACATATTGGACTGTATGCTTATCGAAGTGATGTTTTGGAGCAAATTTCTCATCTTCCACCATCACCACTTGAAAACACCGAAAAACTCGAGCAGTTGCGTTGGTTGGGCTACGGGTATAAAATTTATGCAATCGTTACGTCCTACGAAAGTATTGGTGTTGATACGCCTGAAGATTTAGAAAAATTGAACAGTCAGACGTTTTGATGATTTTTTAATTATTTTCTTATCGGTGGTGTTTCTTAATATATTGAGAATTTTTAGGAACACCACCGATAGCTAAACTTTTCACTTCCACAAAAACAACAAACACCGTTATTCTCCGTTAGAGTAAGATATTATGCAATTCCCCCTTTTCAATAAACATATTCTCAAAACACAATCTTATGCGATATAACATTCTTTGGGCCGACGACGAAATTGATTTATTAAAACCATATATTATTTTTTTACAGACCAAAGGCTATGATGTTACGCCTGTTCCAAGTGGAGCTGACGCTCTTGACAAGGTTGAATCTGAGAGGTTTGATGTGGTGTTTTTAGATGAAATGATGCCTGGAATGACAGGTTTGGAAACTCTTTCAAAAATTAAAGTTTTGAAACCAAATTTACCTGTTGTGATGATTACAAAATCAGAAGAGGAGCGAATTATGGAAGATGCGATTGGCTCGCAAATTGCCGATTATTTGATAAAACCAATCAATCCGAACCAAATTTTACTATCTGTAAAGAAAATCCTTGATAATAAACGCCTTATTTCGGAGAAAACAAACCTCGGTTATCAGCAAGATTTTCGTAACCTTGCTATGCAATATAACGACAGAATTGGTCACGAAGAATGGTCTGAAATTTATAAGAAATTGATTTTTTGGGAATTGCAACTCGACAAATCTGACGATAAAAGTATGGAAGAAGTATTTGGTATGCAAAAAGCTGAAGCAAATTCAAATTTCTGTAAATTTATTGAAGAAAACTACGAAGATTGGCTTTCTGACCCAAAAGTTGATAAACCATTATTATCTCATCAATTGATGAAAACGAAGGTTTTTCCGTTAGTTAAAAATGAATCGCCTCTTTTCTTTTTATTGATTGATAATTTGCGTTATGACCAATGGAAAGTAATTGAAGAAGTAATATCAGATTATTTTAATGTTGAAGAAGAAAGCGATTATTACGCCATTTTACCAACTGCAACTTCTTATGCCAGAAATGCTATTTTTTCGGGAATGATGCCTTCTGATATGGCAAAATTTCATCCTGATTTATGGGTAAATGACGAAGGCGAAAATGAAGATGCGTTGAACAATAACGAAGCCGAATTTCTTAAACGACAGATTGATAAAAACCGATTGAAGATTAGTTTTTCATACAATAAAATTCTGAATACGAATCAAGGTAAAACGTTGGTTGATAATTTTAATAATTTACTCAAAAATCAACTAAATGTGGTTGTGTATAATTTCGTTGATATGCTTTCTCATTCTCGTACTGAGATGGGCATGATTAAAGAATTAGCACCCGACGAATCGGCTTATCGCTCCATTACAAAATCTTGGCTTGAACACTCGCCATTGTTAGATCTATTGAAGAAAATATCAGAGAAAAAAGGTCGTTTGGTCATCACTACCGACCACGGAATGATTCGAGTAAAGCACCCTAAACGTATCGTCGGTGATAGAAATGTAAATACAAATTTAAGATATAAACAAGGTAAAAACCTTAATCTTGATGATAAAAATGACCACATTTTGGTGGTAAGAAAGCCAGAAACTTTTATGCTTCCAAAGCCTAATATTTCGACGGCTTATTTTTTTACAATGGAAGATTATTTCTTTGCTTATCCAAACAATTATAATCATTATGTAAGTCACTATCGTGATACATTTCAGCATGGAGGTGTTTCAATTGAAGAGATGATTGTGCCGTTTGTGTATCTAACGGCGAAGTAAGATTGACCAGTAAATTTTTATGAGAAGGTTTTTAATTGTATTTTTCTTTACTAATCTATTGGTAATCAGGGTGTTGGCTCAAGATAAAACTCCAAAATATCTCGAAGACCAATATTCATGGTACTTGTCGCTTAATTTAGGAAATGCCCTTGGGAAATACCATGATATATTAAAAGAAAGTGAAAAAGCAGGAATAAAAGGAGGAATCGTAATCGGTGGCTTGATGAATCCTTACAAAAGAAAACACCCATCAACTGTATTTTATGGAGCAGAATTTGGCTATCAGTCAGAAGGTAGAGATGGGGTTACATTGACGAATGCCGAAGGTGATTTTTATGTTTCAAATAATGCTTTTTGGTTGAATGGTTTAGCTCGTTATCGACCTGTTTTATGGAGTTCAAAATTCAATCCTTATGCCGATGCTTTCTTTGGAGCAAAACTCATTAAAACCAGCGTTGTGGAGCAGCTTGGTCAAGATGAAACGCAAGTTTTGGATGGAATTGCTCGAATTGTTCCGAATTATGGGCTTGGAGTTGGGTTGGGGATAAAATTATTTGGGCAACTTAAAAATAATTATCTTGATATTGGCGTGTACTACCAGCAAGCTGATGCAACGAAGATTGTTAAACGAAATTCGGTAAATATCAATAGTGATTACCGAGTTTCGTTTAAACAAGTTTTGACAAATACTAATCAGATTGTAATAAAAATTGGAATAACAGGTTTTCTTTAAAATCAGATTTTTACTCGCAAAATATTCATTTCTTCTTCGGAAAATTGCATATTTAATCTTTGTAAGTCTTTGTAATTTAGCACTTGTCCATCTTGTCGTACTTGTGCAATTTTTGCAAAATCTATAGACTCAATTAACCAGCATTCATCTTGAACTTTGCTGGTTGAGATAATTCCTTCTTCTGGTAAATCTTTATCGGGAGTTGTATAAAATGCCCCGAAACCATAGTTTATATCAACTGCAGGCGACCATGAAGCATTTCCAATCGTTTGAGAAACAACAACAAAACACTGATTTTCCAAGGCTCTTGCTCTCGCTCCAATATGCACACGGGTTGCACCTCGAATAGTTTCTGTACAACTCGGCGATAAAATTAATGAAGCACCTGCTTCGCAAAGTTTTTGTGAACCAATCGGAAACTCAACATCATAACAAATCTGAATGCCAAAACTACCCCATTGTGTTTCAAATAATGTCAATTGTTTTGGTGCTGAATGAATGCCCCATTCCTCGTTTTCAAACCGAGTCATAAATAATTTATCTTGATAACCGACGAGGCCTTTTTCGGCAAAAACATACGCTCGATTATAAATTTTATCGCCATCAATGACGGGAAAACTAGGAGCTACGATGATAACTTGATATTTTCGAGCGAGGTCGGCAAAAGTTTCGCAAAAATCATTTTTGAAGTTATCAAGTTCACGCACTTGCCAACGAATATCAGCCATTATTTCATCAGAAAATAAACTTACTAATTCCATCGAACCATATTCTGGAAAAAGTAATATTTGAGCATCTTGTCGAAAAGCTTTAATAACCCATTGTTCGATATGCAACCGCCAGTGGTCAAGACTTTTATGCTTAGTTATTGGATATTGAGCTGAGGCAACAGTTAGTTTCATAGTAGTTTGTAGAAGAATTTAGGCAAAAATCAGCGAATATTTTTAGTCCAATAAATCATGTCTTTTTCGGTTGCAATACTTTCACCGATGTCGAGCCATTCAAACTGACTTTTTAATTGAGCATTTTTTTGATAGCCTCTTTTTATCCAAAACTCATCTAATGGTTGATAATTTTCTGGTCGCATCGGATGATTTTCTGGACGAACGACCGAACAAAAACACGTCATTTTGCATTGCTTAAAACCATGAGCATAGTTTTCTCTTTCGTCAAAAAAACGATGCCCTAAACCTAAACCTCGGTATTTGGATAAAAGAATGCTTTCACCAAAATAAAAAACAGTATTTATATCAATATTTGCTTTTAAAAAAGGCTTTTTTACTTCATCAGTTTCATCAATGAGCGGGATACAAGTAGTTGCTCCAACCATTTTTTTGTCATCATAAACGGCAAATAAAAAGGCATTTTTTGAAGCTGCATACACTTTTAAATAGTCTTTTTCGTAAGCAACCGATCCTTCATAAAGATACGGAAAAGCTTTAAAGACTTCAATCCTTAGTTGTGCCAAATCATCGAAAACTGATGCAATTTCTTGACCAGTTTTTTTAATAAACGTTAGCTGATTCATCTTATTCAGAAACTAATTTTATCCAAAGTGGAAGGTTGTAATAAGTTGTGACTCTTGTTATTTTTCCTTCTTTGACTTCCAAAAATGCTCCTGCTGGCAATACATATTTTTGTCCGTGAGCGGCGGGTGATTCGTCGTCGCCTTTTTTATAAATGCCATTTACTACAAATTCAGCCGCAACACGAGTATTGTTTGGTTCGCCCAAAATCACGATTTCAGTAAGCGTTTCTTCATAACATTCGTCCATCATTTGAAGAAAAGCTGTAAATTTTTCAATGCCTATTCTCTCTTCTCCTTGATTGGGTTGATGTTTAATTTCGGGGTGCAAAAGAGCCAACATACCATTCCAATCTTTATTATTGAAGCAATTGTAGTAGTTTTTTACAGTTTCTTGGGCTAGCATTTTTTATGAAGGTTGAAATTGATGATTGAATTGTTTTTAATAGTAAATCTGCAATATATGTTTTTATTAACTTTTTAGCAAACTTCAGCTTCAGCCAAAACTTTAAAGCTATAAGCCAAGCCCATGGCAACGCTATTGAAATTATCTCCCGATTTAATTTTTTCATTGCCAAAACGTTTCACAAATATATTGTTCAATGGCCGTACCATCGAAGTTCCGCCAGTCATAAAAACTACGTCCACATCGTCATTATTTATTTGATTTTTATCCAAGAATTCTTGCAAATAATTTTCTATTTTCTCTAAATTTTTGTCAATAATAGTTTCTTCAAATTCTTGAATTGAAATAGGCTCATTGATTTCGATTTCACTTTCATTAAATTCAAAAATAGCGTCATCCACTTTAGTTAAATCAATTTTTACTTTTTCAATTTGCTTAAAAAGTACATAACCAAGATTATGCTCAATAAGCGTTTGAAGGTTTTTAACTCGATAATCTTTTCCTGAAAAATTATACGATTTGGCAATGCTTAATTTCATACGAAGCGAGTCCAAAAAGTTCATTTTTTCCCAAGAACAAATACTATGAAAATACGAAAGTGGTAAATCAATAGGCTTTCCAGGAGTGAATTCTTCTTTAACTCCTCTACCAAAATGCGGCGTTCCTTTGTTCCACATAATATCCGAATCGAAACTATCGCCACCGATATAAATTCCACCTTGAGCCAACATATCAGCTTTTCTATCAGCCTGATTGATGGCTTCTGGATTGAGTCGCATCAATGAAAAATCGGAAGTACCGCCACCAAAATCAGCTACCAAAACCAACTCTTGATTTTTTATTTGTCGTTCATAAGTAAATGCAGCACCAATGGGTTCCATTTGAAAATAAAACTCTTCAAAACCAGCAATTTTAGCAGCTTTTGAAAGTCTTTCTTGAGCCAAAGCATCTTTTTCAGGATTTTCATCGAACACAACAGGACGACCAATTACAGCTGTAGTGATGTTTTCGCCTGTAAAAGCATCAGCTAATTTCTTCAAATGAACCAAAATTAGGGCTACTAAATCTTCAGCACGATAACTTTTTGAACCGATTCGTGTATCTATAAAACTTTTGTTTGGCAAAACTTTTTTGATTGATTTCATGAATCGCCCACGCATACGATTTTGAACGTACAGCGAAATGGCATCGTTTCCAACAGTCGGAATAACAGGTTCTTTTGGATTGACTGGTTCTGGAAAAAAGAGGAGTGAAGGGATTGTAAAAAGTTTAACTAAATTATTATTTTCTGCGTCTAAGATTGCCAATGCTGAATTTGTTGTACCAAAGTCAATTCCGTAAATATATTTGCTCATGCTCAAATTTTAGTGTGATTATTATAACAGAAAACTCGTAAAATGGAGTTTCTTCGGATTTTTATAAAACGAATAAATACTTTTATTTCTAGTGAAATGGTCACAATAAACTAATCATAAGTATTTATGACTTCTGATTTTTGTAGGAGAATGAATAAAATTTTAGAAAAATAGTCTAAAGACTATCGGACAAGTCTCGTAATTGCCCTTTGTCACAATAAAGTGTACGGTGCGGATAACGTTCGATTAACTCAAAATCGTGGGTTGCCATCAGTACGGCAGTGTTTGATTTTTTATTAATATCAAGGAAAAGTTTCAGAATATCAACTGACATTTCAGGGTCGAGATTTCCTGTGGGTTCATCAGCAAGAATAATATCGGGCTTATTGAGTAAAGCTCGTGCAATTCCAACTCTTTGTTGTTCCCCACCAGAGAGTTGATGTGGCATTTTTTCGAGGATATGTGGTAAATTGACTAAATTTAGAACCTCTAAAATACGTTCATTCATTTCATTTTTATCAGTTAAACCCATTGCTTTTAGATAAAAACGAAGATTTTTGTCAATATTTCTATCACTTAACAACTGAAAATCTTGAAAAACAATGCCAATGTTACGTCTTAAATAAGGTATTTGTGAACGTTTTAAGGCATGAAGTTCAAATCCACCCACAATTCCAGTACCTTTTTCGAGCCAAAGGTCAGCGTAAAGTGTTTGTAATAAAGAAGATTTTCCACTACCCGTTCGACCAATCAAATACACAAATTCTCCATTTTTGATACTAAAATTCACATCAGACAAGACTAATTGTTCTCGTTGATAAATGAAAGCATTTTGAAGTGAAATGACCGAACGATTCATAATTATCAATTATGAATTAAGCATGATGATTAAAACTAGATTTTAATCATCATGCTTAATTTAACATTAAATTTATTTGTTGTTTACTTTTGCGTAATCAGCTAAGAATTTAGCCAAACCGCTATCAGTTAATGGATGATTGACCAATGCAAGAATTGCAGAAAGTGGGCCAGTCATTACATCTGCTCCAATTTTTGCACATTGAATAATGTGTAATGGATGACGAACTGAAGCAGCTAAGATTTGTGTTTCGTAACCGTAGTTATCATAGATAGTACGAATATCTTCAATCAAAATCATGCCGTCAGATGAAATATCATCCAAACGACCTACGAACGGAGATACATAAGTAGCACCAGCTTTTGCTGCCAATAGAGCCTGACCCGCTGAAAATACTAATGTACAATTGGTTTTAATGCCTCTTTCTGAAAAGTATTTGATAGCTTTGATACCATCTTTTATCATCGGTACTTTTACTACGATTTGCTCGTCAATTTCAGCTAATTCCTCTCCTTCAGCAATCATTTCGTTGAAAGTTGTTGAAATAACTTCGGCACTTACATCGCCATCAACAATATCGCAGATTGCCTTATAATGACGCATAACATTGTTTTTTCCAGCAATGCCTTCTTTTGCCATTAGAGAAGGGTTGGTTGTTACACCATCAAGTATGCCTAAATCTTGTGCTTCTTGAATATCTTTGAGGGAGGCGGTATCAATAAAAAATTTCATGGGAAATAATTAGTGAATATAAAAGAATGATTAAAAAACTGAGATACTGAACGTATATGTTAGTTGGGCGAATGCCATCGAATCAAAAAAAAAGGCAAATTCACCGCTCAACCACAGTACCCTTGCTTCGGTCAAGACCTGGGGGATTCAGCAGGAGCTGGTAATTTGCCGACACAAAGGTAAGGAAATTTTCATCTGTCTGCAAACGTTTTTTATATATTAAAGTTATTAGTTTTTAGAAAAAAACAATAATAAAGCTTTAATGAATTGATAATCAATGAGTTATTGTAAGAAAAATAGATAATTTTAAAAATAAGAATAGATATCATATTTTTAATTTGACCTTAATTGTAATTTTGAGTTCTTTTGAATGATATTCCTAACCAAAACATATTAAGTCATGTTTCAAAAAATAATTCTTTGGTTTTTTATTGTTGTATTTTTTGCATTTGCATTGGTGCAGTACAATGACCCCGACCCATATATTTGGATTCCTACTTATTTAATTCCCACCTATTTATGTTATTATAAATTGAAAGGTAAGGGCGAAAAAATCATGTATTTTAGTGTTGGGTTATTATTTTTAATGTGGGCAATTAATCAATTTCCTCCAGCTTGGGAAGGCGTTTTGCTTAATCAAGGTATGAAAACAGTTAATATCGAATTAGGTAGAGAATCGCTCGGTTTAGGCTGTTGTACAATTGGATTGTGGATTTGTGCTGCGTTGAAATAATTTGCCATCAATAAGATACGAGATAAAAAATGAATTTATCTCGTATCTTAAATCTTGATTTTAATTTAGCATTGCCATAAATTCTTCTTCTGAAATCATGGTCACGTTGAGTTTTTTGGCTTTTTCAATTTTAGACGAACCAGGTTTTTCTCCTACAATCAAAAAATCCAATTTCCCTGAAACGCCACTAACTACTTTTCCGCCGTTGGCTTCGATTTTTTGTTCGAGTGCCTCCCGTTCAAAGTTCTCAAATGTACCAGTATAAAGGAATGTTTTACCTGTAAGTTGGTCGCTTTCGATTTCTTTAATTTCATCTTGAGCTGCAAATTGCAAACCAGCCAAACGTAGTTTTTCGATAAAAATTTGATTGTCATCGTTTTGGAAATATTCTACAATACTTTGAGCAATTTTATCGCCAATTTCGGGTGCGGTGCGAAGTGTTTCGTAATCTGCATTTTTAATATTGTCGATATTTTTAAAAAAACTTGCTAATTTCTCCGCAACAGTTGCTCCGACGTAACGAATTCCAATACCGAAAAGTACTTGTTTGAATGGCACTTGCTTCGACTTTTCGATGCCCTCTAAAATATTTTGTACAGTTTTTTCTTTGAAACCAATTTTCCTGATTTTGCCCGTAACTTCGTCTTCAGTGATTTTTTCGAGTCCAAAAAGTTTTTCGTAGGTCAAATCGTATAAATCAGTTACATCTCTTACCAAGCCTTTATCGTAAAGTAATTCTATTTTTCCTTCACCCAAACTGTCAATATTCATGGCTTTTCGGTGAATAAAATGCTCTATTTTTCCACGAATTTGTGGAGGACAGCCTTTTTCATTGGGACAATAATGATTTGCTTCACCTTCTTTTCGAGTTAATTCGGCTCCACATTCAGGACAATTTGTCGGATAAACAATTTCTTGCGTATTGAACATATCGCGTTTTGATAAATCAACAGCTGTAACTTTTGGGATAATTTCGCCACCTTTTTCCACAAAAACAGTATCTCCGATTCTTAATCCAAGTCGTTCTATTTCGTTGGCATTGTGCAGTGAAGCACGCTTAACGGTTGTTCCTGAAAGATGAATGCCTTTATTATTACGTTTTTCATTATCCAATTCGGCTACTGGCGTAATTGCTCCTGTTCGTCCAACTTGATAAGTGACTGCTTTCAAAATAGCGGGTTTCGATTCGGCTTTATATTTATAGGCAATAGCCCAACGTGGACTTTTGGCAGTATAGCCTAGTTCGGCTCTTTGGGCAATCGAATTGAGTTTAATTACGATGCCATCAGTTGCTAAAGGTAAAGAAAAACGTTTTTCATCCCAAAGCTTAATATAAGCCATCACGTCTTGAATATCGCTACATTTTTGCCAAGTCGGAGATACATTAAATCCAAGATTTTTAAGTGCAATCAAGCTTTCTTCGTGTGTGCTGAAAATTTCTTCGTCTGATAAAAATTGATAAACATACGCATCAAGTCCACGGCGAGCAACTTCGGCCGAATCTTGCAATTTGAAACTTCCTGAAGCGGCGTTTCTTGCATTGGCATAACTTTCTTCGCCTGCTGCTTCAGCATCGGCGTTCATTTTTTCAAAGGAAGAATAGGGGAGAAAACCTTCGCCACGAATCTCGAAAGACAAAAGATTGGCAATTTGAGATTTTGGATTTACTTTGAGAGGAATGGTTTTGATTGTTTTTACATTATTTGTAATATCGTCGCCTCTTACGCCATCACCACGGGTTACACCACGGACAAAAATACCGTTTTCGTAGGTCATGGAAAGTGAAATTCCATCAAATTTTAATTCACAAATATATTCGTAGGCTTCGCCGTTGAGTCCTTTTCGCACCCTTTCGTCAAAGTCAATGAGTTCTTGTTCATTATAAGTATTTGCCAACGAAAGCATTGGATAACGATGCTCGACACTAGCAAAATTTTTGGTAACAGTGCCGCCAACTCGATGTGTTGGTGATTCGAGTAATTTTAAATCAGGATATTGGGTTTCGAGGTTTTCCAATTCCTTTAACATCAAATCAAAATTTTGGTCAGAAATCTCTGAGACACTATCTACATAATAGCGTTGGTTATAATAATTGAGCTTTTCTGTCAGTTCTGCTATTCTTTCGGCAGGATTCATATTAATATATATATGTGGTAAATACCCAATAATAAAGTGCAATTTATGAATATTTCATTAAAAAAGCCTGCTTTTTAGGGCAGGCTTTCAATATTTTTGGCACTAAAATGATGTTTTCTGTTCGTCTATACTTGCATGATGTCTTTTTCTTTATCGGCCATCATTTGTTCTGCTTTTTGAACAAAAGTATCAGTCATTTTCTGAACACGGTCTTCTGCTTTTTTTACTTCGTCTTCAGAGCCACCATCTTTCTGAATTTTTTTCAGTTCATCATTCGCTTCTTGACGAACTTTACGGATGTTTACACGAGCAACTTCGATTTCATTTTTGGCTTTCTTTACCAAATCTCTACGACGTTCTTCGGTCAATGGTGGAATATTTAAACGGATAATTTCACCATCATTTGCTGGTGAAAGACCAATATTAGAGTTGATGATTGCACGTTCAATATCGTTGATGAGTTTACGTTCAAACGGTTTGATTGAAAGTGTACGAGCATCGGGTGTACTGATGGATGCAACTTGGCTTAGTGGGGTCGGTGAACCATAATATTCGACCTGAATGCCATCGAGCATTTGCGTTGAGGCACGTCCAGCTCTGATTTTTGAAAGTTCAATTTGTGTATGTTTCAAGGCACGCTCCATCGTGTCTTTTGTCATATCAAGGACTAATTCTATTTCTTCCATTTTTAAATTGTTTCAGACAATAAAATGTTTTTATGTTTGATTCTATTTTTAAGTTTTCTTTTAAGTTTGATATAATCTTCGCTTTCAATATCTCTTTGATAAACTTTACTTAGTACAATTCGAGCGTTAATTTCAAAGTCTGAAAGTTCTATCTGAAATAATTGAATAACATTAAGGATTTGTTTAGCAGCGTGTTCTAAATCACTTCCTTTGAGTTCGATTAAATAAGCCTTTTTGGGTTCACCACAACTCAAAATCATGAAATCACATTTGCGTTGTTGTTCACCTTTGACTAAACATTCATCTACTCGAATCTTAACGACAAAATTACTTGATTTATTAATGTATTGGTAAGTTTTACCTTTTTCAGTACAAAAAATAGTTTTTATTTTACCGCTTTGCTCTTCACATTTACTAAATGGATTACAGTTTTCGTTAGACATTTTCATTAGCAAATTCTAAATCAAGTAGTCTATCAAAATCTTTATTTATTTCTCCTGCAACGGCATTTAATTGCTGGATTTTTATCATTTCAGCTTCATCATCATATATGTTTTTGATAATACCATTTTCTAAAAAACCTGCAAAAATTCTATCTTTATTTACCCACAATTCTCTCGGAACTATTTTTTCAACTTCTTCTGGGTTTGTTTGCCCGATTCGGTAAGCATTTATCAGAATATTTAAAGCCCCCAAAATATAATGACTATGAGTGGTGATAATTACCTGATTGCCTTCTTGATTTGCCAGTAATGAAATCAAATAAGTAATGTCTTTTTGTGCTTCTGGAAATAGGTGAGCTTCGGGCTCTTCTATTATTACAAAATTATTTTTTCGATTTAGAAAAATTTTATCGTATAAAAAAACAAGTAACCAGATAGATTCTTTTTGCCCAGATGAAGATGAAACTAAGTCAATAATAATGTCATTTTCAAGTATTATTTTGTCATTCTGACCACTGATATACTTTCCTTTGAGTATTTTTTTTTCAAAATATTTGCATAATTCCAATTCTTTTTTGGAAAACGAATTACTTCTGTTTTTGACTATATATTCAAATCCTTCAAACCCTTTTTCAAAGTTTTTTCTGTTTTTTGTTATTTCCTTCTTGAATTTACTATCAATTGATTCATTGATATCTTCAAAAAATATAGGGCCATTTACTGGTATATAAGAATTAATATTGTAAAAAGAACGATTATCAGGAAGAAAATAAACCCTTTTATAATCACCAAAAATTAATTGAAGATGTTTAATAATATTCTTACTATTAATCTTTTCATGTAATATTTCAAATGTTACTTTATCACTTGGCTCGGAGAAAGAATAGAATTCTTTAACATCAGTTATCAGTTTTTCTAATATTTTTTTGGATAAATTATCAATTTCAGTAACCTCTTTTTCAAAGTTTGAAAAAATTTTGATATATGTTTTTTCTTCAAAGTAAAATTCAATTTCAAAATGTGAATTGTTTTTTTCAATTACAGAAAAGAGTTCTCTTCTTATGTAATTGAAAAGTCCATCTAAATTGAATTCAGATTCCGTTTGCAATTCAAAATATGAAAAAAAACGAAAAATTATGGATTGAAGGTCTTTTCCAAAATAAATCAACTTTGCCAGCGTACTTTTGCCAGATGCTTGTGGGCCAAGAAAAACCATATAGTCCTTTATTTCAAGGTCTATATCTTTTAATGGGCCAAAGTTTTTGACAATAATTCGTTGCATACGCTAATAGTGATTTGTAAATTCGGCTTCGTTCAGTTACCGATTTATTAAAATAGAATTTACTCGCCAACCAAAGTTCCTACTTCTTCGCCTTGAACAACTTTAGTTAAATTACCACTTACATTCATATCAAAAACGATGATGGGCATTTTATTTTCTTTGCAAAGGGCAAATGCAGTTAAATCCATCACTTTAAGATTTTTATTTATGGCTTCATCGTAGCCAATTTTGCTGTATTTTGTAGCTGAAGGGTCTTTTTTAGGGTCAGCGGTATATACACCGTCAACACTCGTACCTTTCATCAATACATCAACGCCAAGTTCGTTGGCTCTTAAAGCTCCACCCGAATCGGTTGAGAAATATGGATTTCCAGTTCCTGCTCCTAAAATCACGATTCTTCCTTTTTCGAGGTGACGAATAGCACGACGGCGAATAAATGGCTCGGCAACTTGTTCCATTTTTATGGCTGACATCAGACGAGTATTTAAACCTGCTCTTTCTAAGGCACTTTGTACCGCCATTCCGTTAATTACGGTTGCAATCATTCCCATGTAATCGCCTTGCTCACGGTCAATTCCTGAACTTAAGCTTGCACCACGAAAAATATTTCCACCGCCAATCACGATGGCCACTTGGCAACCGAGAGCAACAACAGATTTAATTTCTTGGGCATACTGCGAAAGAATATCGGAGTTAATAATTTGGCTTTTATCGCCACCGTTGAGGGCTTCGCCACTTAATTTGAGTAGAATTCGCTTATATTTTAGTTCAGACATTGACTGTTTATTTTAAAGCAAAGTTATGTTTAAATTTTGAAGTTTTGAAAATATGTGAATAGAAATTTGATTTTTATAGCAGATTGAAATGATTGGATATGAAAAAAGACAAGGTTGACGATTCAATAAGGAAACGCATACTTGTCTTTTCTAATGTATTTATAGTCGGTTAATTATTTTATTCAAATTCCATAATTAACTGCCCTTTTTCGACGCTATCACCCGTGTTTGTTTTGATACTTTTTACTTTTCCATCACCAGCTGCTTTGATTGCATTTTCCATTTTCATGGCGACTAAAATCAGTAAAACATCTCCTTTTTTAACTTCATCACCAACTTTAACTTTCATTTCAAAAATCAAACCAGGCATTGGGGCTTTCAGATTATTGAGTTTGGCTGATGCCGTATTGTTGATGCCCATTTTTTCTAAAAGTAAATCTGTACGATTTTTTAGATTAACTATGTGAATGGTATCTTTTACTTTGATTTTGAAGATTTTCTCGGCATAATCAGCTTCTACCAATTCGGCATTATAAGATTGATTATCTTTAATAATATGAAAATGTTTATCCGAAATTTGTCGAAAATCCCATTCAAAAGGTTCTCTATTAAGTAAAATCTGCTCTTTTTCTTCTGAAATCTCAAAGCTACGGTCGTTGATGATTGCTTTTAGCATGGTTTGATAGATTATTTTTTATTTATCAAATATACGCCAACCAAAATAATTGTCATACCAAAATAATGCAAAAATGATATAGACTCACCATCAATAAAACCCATAAGCGTTGCTACGACTGGAATCAAATAGGTAACAGATGAAGCAAAAACTGGCGAAGAAATCTGTAAAACATAATTGAAAATAATAGCGGCAAGTCCCGAATTGATAGCTCCAAGTAAGATTAATAGCAACAAAGGATTAAGCGTATTTGCATTGATTCGAGAAACAAAATCGGTCGAAAAAAGAATAATTGCAGAAAGAATAGCAACCGTTATGAGCGTCCAACCACTCAATAAAATGGGGTTAATTCCACTTAAATGTTTCCCAACAATATTTACATTAAAACCATACATCAACGAAGCCAAAATGATTAATAAAGCATACGGATTATTAAAAGATAAACCATCTTTGCTTGATGAAAGTACCAAAATTAAGCTTCCTACAAAACCCAAAAATAAACCTGCAACTTGCCAACGTTTAATAATTTGTTGAAAGAAAACAGCTCCAACTATTAGTACAAATAGAGGTGTTGCAGAGTTTAAAGTGCCTGATAATGAGCTGTTTATCTTGCTTCCAGCAAATGCAAAAAGAAAAGCTGGTAAAAAATAACCAAGTAAACCTGACCACAAGAAATGCTTAGTTTTTTCTTTAGGATATTGTTTGCGAGCAGAAATTATCCAAGGTAAAAAGACAATTCCAGCAGCCATTATTCTAACAGTTGCAATCTGAATCGCAGTGAAAGAATCAAGACTTTTTTTGATAATAATGAATGAAGAGCCCCACATTATAGCTAATAAACTGAGTAAAAGCCATGAAATAAGGACTTTGTTTTCGGGATTTGAAAATGTTTTTTTGTTCACTAATGAGGTTTATTTTTAAAGTGGTTTATAATTAAAAAATGATTACTTTGGGAGTTTCATAAGTTTTAATTTTAAAGAAGGTTTAAACTTTCCCAATTAATCTACACCAGCATATTCGACTTTGATTTCTTGCTTTTCTAGTAAAAAACCATCGAAAGCAATTGAGACTTCATCCAAAATTGATGAAATTTCTTGAAAATCAAGCGAATAAACCAATCGCATTCGGTATTCTTTAAAATTAGGTAAGCCTTTAAAATAATTGCTATAATGTCTTCTCATTTCCAAAATTCCGAGTCGGTCGCCTTTCCAACGAATCGAAAATTCTAAGTGTTTGCGGGTTGCTTCAACTCTTTGAGCAATGGTTGGTGGTGGAAGTTTTTCACCTGTTTTGAAATAATGTTTTATTTCATTAAAAATCCAAGGATAACCGATAGCTGCACGGCCAATCATAATTCCATCAATACCAAAACGATTGCGGTAATCAAGGGCTTTTTCGGGCGAATCAATGTCTCCATTCCCAAAGATTGGAATTTTTATGCGAGGATTTTCTTTGATTTTTGCAATTAAAGTCCAATCTGCTTCACCTTTATACATTTGGGCTCTTGTACGTCCATGAACAGTAAGTGCTTGAATACCAACATCTTGCAAACGTTCGGCCACTTCTCCCACATTTTTTGTCTCCTCATTCCAGCCCAAACGGGTTTTTACTGTAACTGGCAAATGTGTTGCTTTTACAACAGCCGATGTCATTTCGGCCATTTTTGGAATATCTTGTAATAATGCAGCTCCAGCACCTTTACACGCCACATTTTTTACTGGACAACCATAATTTATATCAATTAAATCGGGTTTTGCGGCCGTTGCAATGCGTGAACATTCGCCCATTGTTTCGACGTCACTTCCGAAAAGTTGGATTCCAATGGGACGTTCGTATTCAAAAATGTCTAATTTTTGAATACTTTTAGCCGCATTTCTAATCAATCCTTCTGAAGAAATAAATTCAGTGTACATCAAATCAGCTCCGTTTTCTTTGCAAACTAATCGAAACGGTGGGTCACTCACATCTTCCATCGGTGCGAGCAAAAGCGGGAAATCTCCCAATTCTATATTACCTATTTTTACCAATGTTCTATTTTTTTAGGTTTCAGGAATCAGGTTTTCGCGATTAAATAGTTGTTTTACTACTACAATAACTACAAAAATTACCTAATAATTCCCGTTAACTGATACATACAGAGCTTATCTTATCAAGCCAAAAAGCAGTTGAAATATTGCTAATGCAGGAAATCTTAGATAATTTTACTGCAAAATTACGAAAAAACTTATGAAACTTTTTGATTCTCGTGAAAACCCAGCTTTGTCTTCTGTTTTGATAATTATTGGCTTATTTCTCATAAATTTCTTGTTTCTCGGAAGCATCATCCAATTGATAGCAATGGTTTCTGTAGGAGCTTCCCTAGAAAATATTATGGAAAGTGGCGGTAATTTTAATAAATTACCTAATGCTTGGCTCGGAATGATTTTAGGACAAGGATTTGGCTCTTTGGTTGGTTTTATCGGTACGGCGTGGCTTTATTGGCGAATTATCGAAAAGAAATCGTGGGAAGCTTTTAATTTTAGCAAGTTGCCACATATTCAAGTTTTTGGAATGGTAATTTTGATTGAAATTACTTTTATGGGTTTCAATGGTTTTTTGCAAGAAATCAATCAAGGCATTGTTTTTCCAGAAGTATTGAAAGGATTGGAAGAAGTTTTGAAAGGAATGGAAGATAAGTTGGCTGAAACTACCAAGTTTTTTACAGATTTTACTTCGTTTTGGCAATTTTTGGTAGCATTTATAGTAATTGCAGTTATTGCAGGAATTGGTGAAGAATTGGTTTTTCGAGGACTGATTATGCGAAAAATTTTACTTGGCACAAACAATCCACACATAGCAATTTGGGTATCAGCTCTTATTTTTGCGGCCATTCATTTTCAGTTTTATGGTATTCTTCCTCGTATGATGTTGGGCGTTTTATTTGGTTATTTTTATTTCTGGACGGGCAACATTTGGGTACCAATTTTTGCACATATTTTCAATAATGGTTTGGCTGTTACGATTATGTATTTGCATAATATTGGTATCGTTAAGACCGATTTAGAAAGCATGGACAATGTACCGCTAACAATCATTGGTTTTTCATTGCTTGCAACTATTGGCTTATTGTTTTTGTTGAGAAATTATACACTTCAAAACAAACAATAAATTAATCAAATTAGGAATTTAGAAGAGAGGTTTGGATGGAAGAACAGTCGAAATTTAAGCAATGGTTTAAGCGGCTCGGATGGGCTGGTTTTCTATTTTTTTTGATAAAAGGTTTACTATGGTTGATAATTCCGTATTTGATTACGAAAGGAATCATTAACAAATAAATTTTGATACCGTTACTTCTTCTCGAGCAACGGTATCAAAAAAAATCAATATCCTACACTTGTATTATCTGCTCTTGGGTCAGAGGCTCCTTCGAGTGTTCCGTCTGGCCGTAGCATGATGCAGTCCATTCTTCCCAATGTACCTTTTTGTGCGTCAATAATATAACCTCTTGATTTTAAGGCGTTTAATGTTTTTTCTGTAAAAGCATTAGGTTCATAAACAGTGCGGTCTGGTAACCATTGGTGATGAAATTTCAACGCATTTACGGCTTGCTGCATAGTCATTCCGTGTTCGATTACATTCAAAATTGTTTGATAAACAGAAGTAATAATTGTTGATCCTCCTGGAGTACCAATCGCCATGAAGAATTTTCCGTCTTTTTCTACAATCGTTGGTGTCATCGAAGAAAGCATTCTTTTTTCAGGTTGAATTTCATTGGCCTTATTACCAATCAAACCAAACATATTAGGAACTCCAGCCTTTATACTGAAATCGTCCATTTCGTTATTCATCAAAAAACCGCCACCTGAAACAACAACTTTGCTACCATAACCTCCGTTGAGTGTTGTTGTAATAGAAACGGCATTGCCTTCTTTGTCAACTACCGAATAATGTGTTGTTTCATTAGATTCATAGCCTGGAACTGCTCCACCATCTATTACTTTACTGTCGGTTGCTTTGGCAAAATTAAAATCTGACCAGCGTTTTTTGAGATAATCTCTACTCATTAATTCTTTCATCGGTACTTTTACATAATCCATGTCGCCCAACCATTTGGCACGGTCGGCGTACACACGTCGTTCGGCTTCAATCATCACTTGTACGGTCGAATCCGAATTAAAGCCCCATTTACGTAAAGGATACTGCTCGACACTTCTTAACAATTGAACCAACGCCACTCCTCCACTCGATGAAGGAGGCATAGTAATAATTTTGTAGTGCTTATAATCAGCCGAAATAGGTTCACGCCAAGCTGAATGATATTTTTTAAGGTCTTCGTGCGAAATTATCCCCCCACCTTTTTTCATTTCTTTGACTAAAAGATTGGCAACCTCGCCTTCATAAAAACCATTTCTACCTTTTTGTTGAATCGATCGTAACGTTTTTCCTAAATCTTTTTGAACCAGCCAATCACCTTTTATCCAATCACGATTATCAGGATTCATAAAATAAGGCGTATTTTCACCGTTGATTTTCTTGAAAGTTTGTTTGTTATTATTCAAACCAAGAGCTTCTCTCTCGGTTAAAACAACGCCATTTTCAGCCAAATCAATGGCAGGTTGAAGAACTTTTTCCCAAGATAATTTTCCAAATTTTTTGTGAATTTCAACCATTCCATCCACTGCTCCTGGCACACCACTGGCCAAATGACCAAGCAAACTTAATCCTTGAATAACATCGCCTTTTGCATCCAAATACATATCTCGATTGGCTTTCAAAGGAGCTTTTTCGCGGAAATCTAATGTGTAAGCTTTGCCATTTTTATCACGAATAACAGCAAAACCGCCGCCACCCAAATTTCCTGCAAAAGGAAAAACTACTGCTAAAGCAAAATGTGTAGCCACGGCCGCATCAATGGCATTGCCGCCCATTTTCATTATTTCAACACCAACTTTTGATGCTTCTGGGTGAGCAGAAGCCACCATTCCATTTTGACCAATGACACCTTTTTTATCAGAGAAAAAAGTTTTTTGATTAGGGTTTTCTTCAAAAAGCACAAACAAATCTTTTGCATCACTTGAAGTGCCATCAGTTTGAGTCGGTTTATTTTTGCAAGAAAAAGCAAATAAAAATAAGAGTAAACCAATAATGTAAACGTTTCTTTTCATGTTTGTCGATGTTTTTTAGGTAAGTCAAATAAGCGATTGTAAGCGTGTTCACCCCACATATCCTTGAAATCTGCCGTTAAATTAATAAAAACTACTGATTAGAGAAATTCATTTCCGAAAGTAATTTTAGCGGACTATTTTCGTGAAAATTATTATTATCAAATAAACTGTCCGAATGGACTTCTAGTATGAAAATCCTTCTTTTGATATTTGAAAGTTTTCGCTTTGCGATGCAAGCTTTACGAGAAAATATTTTGCGTACGGTTTTGTCGCTTTTGGGAGTAACAATCGGTATTTTTTCAATTATTGGCGTTTATACAATGGTTGATTCGCTAGAATCTAATATCAAAGGCAGTTTAAGCTCGATAGGAACTAATGTAATTTACGTTCAAAAATGGCCTTGGTTTTTTGGCGGTGGCGATTATCCGTGGTGGAGATATTTCCGTCGTCCTGAACCAAAATATGAAGAGTTTAAGTATTTGAAAGAAAATCTTGAAAATGCTCAAGCTGTAGCAATGATGGATTTTGCTGGCAATGTTTCTTGTAAAAAAGGAAATAACAGTATTGAAGCCCTTTGTCAAGGAATAACTTATGATTTTACGGAAATTACGGAAGTTCCGATTGTTAACGGTCGTTATTTTGCTCCACAAGAAGTTGAATCTGGCAGAAATGTAGGTATTTTAGGTGCTGAAATTGCAGATGCACTATTTCCTAGTTCAGACCCAATTGGACAAACTTTCAAGATGAAAGGACAAAATATAACGGTTATTGGCGTGCAAGAACGAAAAGGTAAGCAAATTGCTGATTTTGGTGGTGAACCCGACCAAAAGGTATTTATTCCATTTTTGTCGCACAAACGGATTTTTTCTTCAGGAGAACCCTACGGCGATATTGTTCTAAAAGGAATGGATAACGACGAAGGTTTGTTTGAATTAGAAGGAGAGGCAACGGGACTTTTGCGAACCAAACGTGGCTTGCGACCAGCAGAAGAAGATAGTTTTGCTTTGAACCGACCAGAGGCAGCCGCAGCGGCACTTGGACAATTATTTGGAACAATTCGTACAAGTGGATTTTTTATCGGACTATTTTCTTTACTCATTGGCGGCTTTGGAATTGCCAATATTATGTTTGTTTCGGTAAAAGAACGAACAAATATTATTGGTATTCAGAAATCATTAGGAGCAAAAAACTTCTTTATTCTTTTCCAGTTTCTCTTTGAATCAATTTTTCTTTGTTTAATTGGTGGTTTTTTTGGAATCTTGCTTGTCTATATTTTAAGTTTTTTACCACTTGGCTCGCTAGATATTATATTAAGTTCGGGAAATATTTTGTTCGGAGTTTTTATTGCAAGCTTCATCGGAATCATTTCTGGAATTATCCCTGCTTGGCAAGCGGCTAGACTTGATCCCGTAATTGCCATTAGAAGTAAATAAAATGATAAAATAATAGAATGTTAGAGCAATAGAATGATTAATTTTGGGCAATGAAACAATGAGCTAATTTTTGTTAGCTCATTGTTTCATTTTTCATTCAAATTTTTTTTCAATGCCCATTATTCTTAGTATAGAAACTTCAACGAAAGGTTGTTCGGCTGCAATTCACCAAGATGGCAAATTACTGTCTATCAGTGAGTTATCTCATGAAAAGTCGTCTTCTGGTATGCTCACTACGCTGATTAACCATGTTGTTAAAGTAGCAAGTTTGACTTTTCAAAATTTAGATGCAATTGCAGTTGCCAAAGGCCCAGGTTCTTATACAGGTTTACGCATTGGTGTTTCAACTGCAAAAGGTTTATGTTTTACACTCGAAAAACCTCTGATTGCAGTTAATACTTTAGAGTCAATGGCTTTAGGTTTATCTCATTTTGATTCCTCATATTTGCTTTGCCCAATGCTTGATGCCCGACGAATGGAAGTTTATTGTGCTGTTTATCAATCAGTTACCTTGAACGAAGTTGAACCTACGCAAGCAAAAATTATTGATGAAACTTCTTTTTCAGATTTATTGCAAAATAATAAAATTATCTTCTTTGGAGATGGTGCCGAAAAATGTAAAGCAACATTAGGAGTCAATCCTAACGTGATTTTTCTGAATGGAAATCAGTATCCTTCGGCAAAATATGTTGGAATATTGGCTACAAAAGCCTTTGGAATGAATCAATTTGAAAACGTAGCCGATTTTGAGCCATATTATTTGAAAGAATTTATGACTACTACGCCTAAGAAAAAATAAACAAATCTTTTTTATACTTTAAATTATAAACTTGACGATAGTCATAAATTATTAAAAATCAGTGTAATAACTTTCGGCATTATTAGCAAAATCCTTATAATAATGCCTACTTACCCTAAAAATTTATCAACTGCTACGGATACGATTGGTATCTCAACAAACATTATTTGGTGGAATAGAATCGCCTTATTTGTTGTGTTCTTTTGGTTTGGTTTTTTGAAAATCATTCATATTTCTCCCGCCGAAGGTTTGGTTACTCGTTTGCATGAAGCAACAATTTCTCCGTTTATCTCGATAGAAAAATTCTTGGTTTTGTTAGGAGTTATTGAGTGTGCCATTGGCGTTTTGTGGCTATTACCAAAATTAACTAAAGTTGCATTTTGGCTTTTTATTCTTCAAATGTTTACAACGTTTTTGCCTTTACTTTTTTTACCGAAAGATACTTGGCAAAATATGATGGTTTTGACACTAACTGGACAATATATTATAAAGAATGTAGTGTTAATTGCTAGTGCATTAACGATTTATAAAACAGTTTTAGAATAAATGTCAAAAATAATTTAGCGTTTTCAATTGATTAGATGAATAAGTTTAGGTTTACAAATGATAAAAAACTCGCATCGTTGGTGCGAGTTTTTTTTGTTAACATATATTTTATGGCATTATTTTAAAGATTTCTTAGTGTTTTTGCTCGTTTATCTTCTCCATCATGACTCCAGCCAGGTGCATAAAAAATATATCTTAGTTTATCTGACCACATTTTTGCACGTTTTACATCATGCCAGATTGAACGATATTCGTGCGTTGCAACATTGACAAGGTTATAAGTTTCGATATTTGTAGTAAGGCCATAAACTGGTTTTTCGGTATCTTTTTCTTCCGAGAAAGTTCCAAAAATTTTATCCCAAATAATCAAAACTCCAGCGTGATTGCAGTCTAAATACTGAATATTCGAAGCATGATGTACACGATGATGTGAAGGTGTATTGAAAATCATTTCGTACCAATTTGGTAATTTATTGATAAGTTCGGTATGGACGAAAAATTGATAAATCAAGTTCATTCCAATCATCATAAAAATCATTAATGGGTCAAAACCTAACAGCGGAATCCAAAGCCAAAAGAAATATTTATGGATTCGCTCACCAACACCTTGCCTTAAAGCTGTACCCAGATTATATTTTATGGAAGAATGATGTGGCACGTGTCCCGCCCAAAAGAGTCGAACTTCATGGTTGAGTCGATGAAACCAATAATAGGCAAAATCATCAAGAAAAAACAGAATAATCCATGCCCACCACTGACGTTCTACAATATTCTTTAATGGACTAATTTCGTGTAAATAATAAAAAGCTAAAAATGCCGCAACTTTTGGAAAAAACTCTACGATGCCAGACAAAACTCCCATCGAAATTGACACGAGCATATCTTTGGTTTTATAGAAATCAGTATGTTCGTCTTTACCAATATACCATTCAACAAGCATTGAAAAAAGAAAGATTGGAATAGCGAAAGGAACAGCTTTATCATGTTGAAGCTGAGTTAAAATTGCTTGAAAATCCATAAAATTATGAAAGGTTTTGTTGAAATTCTTATGAAAAAAGTAAGCCATAAATGACCATTCCTGACATAATTGCAACCACTAACCAGCCAATTATTTGTAGAAATAAAGCGTGTTTGTAAGTGCCAATGAGTCGAGGTTTTCTGCTTGCAACCAAAATTATTGATAAAGCAATTGGTAGAATAAAACCATTTAAAGTTCCAACAAATACCAAAGTTTTGACTGGTTTTCCAATAAAAACAAAGATAATGGTAGAAAAAACAATAAAACCAATAATAATTTGGCGATTATATTTTTCAAAATTTGGGTGAAAAGTTCGTAAGAATGAAACCGAAGTATAAGCCGCACCAACAACCGAAGTTATGGCAGCACACCAAATGACAATTCCAAAAATTTTGTAACCAATATCACCCGCAGCACTTTGAAAAACAGAAGCAGGAGGATTTTCTTTATTGAGTACAAAACCTGTTACAACAACTCCTAACGAAGCTAAAAAAAGTAAATATCGAACGATAGCCGTAACCAAAATTCCTGTGGTTGCACTTCGATTAATTTGTGCAAGATTTTCTTCTCCACTGATGCCGGCATCAATGAGCCGATGCACGCCTGCAAATGTGATGTAACCGCCAACCGTTCCGCCAACGAGTGTAACAGTTGCCCAAGCATCAAATTTTAGTGGAATGATTGTTCGATGAAAAGCGTCTAAAATAGGTGGTTGAGAGACGAAAACAACGTAGAGAATCAAAAAAATCATTAGAAATCCGAGAATTTTGGCAAAATTATCCATTGCTTTTCCTGCTTCTTTCGACGAAAAAATACCAATCGCAATGATAGAACTAATTACCGCACCGATTTTTACATCAATTCCAAAAAGCACTTCAAATCCTAAACCTGCTCCAGCAACATTGCCAATATTGAATGCCAAACCGCCAATGACAATTAAAAATGCTAAAAGATAACCAAGTCCAGGGAGAAGCTCATTGGCTAAATCTTGAGCTGTTTTTTTGCTGACCGAAACAACTCGCCAAATATTGAGTTGTGTACCGATATCCAACAATATTGAGAGTAAAATCACAAAGCCGAAACTAGCAGCTAGTTGTTGGGTAAAAACAGTTGTTTGTGTCAAGAAACCAGGTCCGATGGCAGAAGTTGCCATCAAGAAGGCTGCACCAATAACGGCTGATGTATATTTTTTTGTAGGCATAGTTTATAGTTTAGGAATGGCAATTTACAAAAAAGCGTCTGAAAAATACTTTTCAGACGCTTTTTGATTTTATTTGAATTTTTTAATTCATTAATTCTCCGCATAAGCCTCAACTGGCTCGCAAGCACAAATCAAATTTCTATCTCCATAGGCTGAGTCAATACGGCTAACTGTTGCCCAGAATTTATTGGCTTTTACGTAAGGGAGTGGATAGGCCGCTTTTTCTCTTGAATAGGCTTTTGTCCAGTTTTCTACCAAAACAACTGCCGTTGTATGTGGAGCATTTTTTAGAACATTATCTGATTTATCAACATTTCCTGCTTCTATTTCTCGGATTTCTTCACGAATATTCAACAAAGCATCACAAAAGCGGTCAAGTTCAGCTTTTGATTCTGATTCGGTTGGTTCAATCATTAAAGTTCCAGCAACTGGGAATGAAAGGGTAGGGGCGTGGAAGTTATAATCCATTAATCGCTTCGCAACATCTTCTGCTTCAACGCCTGCTGATGCTTTGAATGGACGTAAATCAACAATCATTTCGTGAGCACAACGACCACTAGCTGCTGTGTAAAGAATTTGATATTCTTTTTCCAATCGAGCTTTGATATAATTAGCATTCAAAATAGCATTTTTTGTGGCATTTTTTAAGCCATCTCCACCCATCATAGCAATATAAGCATACGAAATGGTGAGGATACTTGCACTTCCGTAAGGTGCGGCCGAAATTCCGTGAATACCTGATTTTCCACCCATATCAACTATGGCATTGGTTGGTAAAAACTCAGCCAAATGTTGTGCAACACCAATTGGCCCCATACCTGGGCCACCACCACCGTGAGGAATACAGAAGGTTTTGTGTAAATTAAGGTGGCAAACATCAGCTCCGATTGTGGCAGGTGAAGTCAAACCAACTTGGGCATTCATGTTTGCACCGTCCATGTAAACTTGTCCGCCATGTTCGTGAATCAAACTACAAATTTCTTTGATAGATTCCTCAAAAACACCATGTGTAGATGGATAAGTTACCATTAAACAAGCCAAATTTGCAGAATATTGTTCGGCTTTTGCTCTTAAGTCTGCTACGTCAATATTTCCTTTTTCATCGCATTTACTTACCACTACTTTCATGCCCGCCATTACGGCTGATGCAGGGTTTGTACCATGAGCAGATGACGGAATCAAAGCAATATTTCGGTGAGAATCACCTCGACTTTCGTGGTAAGCACGAATAACCATTAAACCAGCATATTCGCCTTGAGCCCCCGAATTTGGTTGTAATGACATTTGGGCAAATCCTGTTACTTCACAAAGCCAAGCATTCAAATCGCTGAATAATTGTTGATAACCTTCAGTTTGATTTTTTGGAGCGAAAGGATGAATATTGCCAAATTCTGGCCAAGTTACTGGAATCATTTCGGCCGTTGCATTGAGTTTCATTGTGCAACTTCCCAACGAAATCATTGAATGAACCAATGACAAATCTTTATTTTCCAATGATTTTAAATAACGCAACATTTCGTGTTCGGTATGATAACTACTGAAAACAGGGTGCGTCATAAAATCAGAAGTACGATTTAAACCTGGTGCAAAACCAACTTCAATTTCAGATTTAAGGTTAATTATCGTGTTTTTACCATTAGCTTCAGCAAAAATAGACAGCAATTGCTCAACGTCTTTAATGGTTTTTCTTTCATCAAAAGATACACCAATATTTCCATTAGCGAAGTAACGAAGATTTACTTCGTGTTTTGCGGCAATTGATTGAATTTTGGTAGAATCTTCAGTATGAATCGTGATTGTATCGAAATAGTTTTTGTTTAGCACTTGATAATCAAGTCCTTCAACTGATTCTGCAAAAAGTTTGGTTAGGCCATGAATTTTTCCTGCAATACTTTTTAAACCTTTTGGCCCGTGATAAACGCCATAAGCAGATGCCATTACAGACAATAAAACTTGAGCTGTACAAATATTTGACGTAGCTTTTTCACGACGAATGTGTTGTTCACGTGTTTGCAAGGCCATACGTAAAGCACGATTACCTTGTGCATCAACCGAAACACCAATGATACGACCTGGTATTTGACGCTTGAAAGTATCTTTTGTGGCAAAAAATGCAGCATGTGGGCCGCCATAACCCATCGGAACTCCAAGCCTTTGGGCAGAACCAACGACCACATCAGCACCCATTTCGCCAGGAGGTGTGAGTAAAGTTAAAGATAATAAATCTGCTGCAACGGCTGTGAAAATATTTAACTCGTGAGCCGCAGCAATCAAATCGGTATAATCATAAACTTCACCATTGGAAGCTGGATATTGCAATAAAATAGCGTATAAATCTTCGTTTGTTAAATCATAAGTTGAATGATTCCCAACAACCACATTAATTCCTAATGGTTTTGCACGACCGATTACTAGGTCAATTGTTTGTGGATGACAAAGTTCTGATACAAAAAATGTTTGTGCATTTTTCTTCTCAGCAGGACGAACACTATGTAGCATTGTCATGGCTTCGGCTGCAGCTGTTCCTTCGTCGAGAAGGGAAGCATTGGCAATTTCCATACCAGTTAAATCAATGACCATTGTTTGGAAATTTAATAACATTTCCAAGCGACCTTGAGCAATTTCTGCCTGATAAGGCGTATAAGCCGTGTACCAAGCTGGATTTTCAAGGATATTTCTTAAAATCACATTTGGAACAATTGTATCGTAATAACCAGTACCAATAAATGATTTGAATATTTTATTTTTCTGAGCCAAAGTTTTAAAATCAGCTAAAAAATCAACTTCCGATTTTGCAGCAGGCAAATTGAGTGGATTTTTTAAGCGTATTCCTTCGGGAACAGTTTCGTTGATGAGTGTTTCAAGCGAACTAACTCCGATTGTTTGGAGCATGATTTGGAGGTCATTTTCGCTTTTGCCGTGGTGGCGACTTTCAAAGGATTCTTGAGCAATAAGATTTACTTTCATCGGTGAAAAAGCCCCTTGCCCCGAAGGGGGATTGTTTGTTGAAATTATTCATGCTTTGGGGTAATACAAGTGCATGAAGTGTCTGTTTGGATGAGCGTGCAAATATACTAAAATTATAAATTAGTTGTTGAAACAAATTGTTAGAAATTTAGACAAATTTTATTGAATAAATTTCTAATGCAGTATATTTAATCTACAAGAATGATATATTTTAGAGAAAATATCTATTTCTTGAATCTGTTTTAGAATTATAAAATAGGTTTTGATATTTAAAAAACCTTCAAATAATATGCTTGAAATGATTAATGGAGATTTCAAGAAAACCATTGAAGAAGTTTTGAGTAATGGTAAATCATTGATTTGAAAGGAAGATTTAATAATGAAATGCCTCAAATATGGGCAAATGCAAGTATAAAGGTTGTGTTGGATGTATTAGATTGAAAGTAAAAAAATAAGGCGACAGCACTATTGATGATAGCCAGTCGCCTTATTTATAAAAAATTACGAAACGCTTTCAAACATTTTATCGTCTTGCTCGATAAAAGGTTGATTTCGCAGACGTTTGCCTGTTGCCTTAAAAATCGCATTAGCAACTGAGCCACCTGTTGGTGGAAGAGCTGGTTCGCCAAGCCCTGTTGGGTCTATGCCATTATTAACAAAAGTTACTTCTATTGCTGGAATTTCGTTCATTTTTATCAATCTAAAAGTATTGAAATTCATTTGTTCTGGTTTTCCGTCTTTAAATGTCAAATTACCATACATCGCATGCCCGATTCCATCAATAATTCCTCCCATTACTTGGTTTCTTGCTCCACTTTGATTGACAACAACTCCACAATCGACCGCTGCATATATTTTTTGCAAGACAGGTTTGCCTTTTTTCATGACTACTTCTGCTACTTGAGCAACATACGAAGCGTGTGAGAAATAAACGCTGAAACCTAAACTTACACCTTTTTTCTTTTTACCCCAACCTGATTTTTCAGCAGCTAATTCGATAACAGCCTTCATGCGGTCAATATCATATTTTATTGCTCCTGTTGGTGCTGTTTTGGCTTTTTCTAATAATTCTAATCTAAACTGAACGGCGTCTTTTCCTGCTGCAGTTGCTACTTCATCAATGAAAGATTGTTCAGCAAAAGCTAAGAAATTGGTGATTGGAGCTCGCCAAGGACCAGTCGTAATAGCTGATTTATGTTCAGAAGAATCAATCAATAAATTTGGTACAGCTCCCGCAGGGAAATTATCTTGACGAGTTGGATTTCCCGCATTAATACCCGCACCACGTAGCGAATAGCCAATCAAATTTCCTTGTTTGTCAAGAGCAGCACGGAAACGATAACGCACAGCTGGGCGATAACTTCCGCCACCCATGTCATCTTCACGTGTCCACATTACTTTTACAGGTGCTTTTATGATGCTCGAAAGTTCGGCGGCTTCCAAGACATAATCCGTTCCTAAACGACGGCCAAAGCCACCACCCATTCGGGTTAATTCGACTGTAACTTTTTCAGCAGGAATATTGAGCAATTTAGCTGTTTGATTTTGAGCATTTTGTGGCGTTTGTGTTGGGCCGACCAATTCTACACCATCTTCTCGCACATGAGCGAAGAAGTTCATAGGCTCCATCGGGTTATGTGGTAAAAATGGACATTGGTACTCGGCTTCCACAATTTTGGCGGCATCTTTGAAAGCCGTTTCTATATCACCATCCTTTCTACGAACTTCATTTTTTGTGCCATCAAGCAATTCTTTAAAAATTCTATTGTGGTCATCGCTACTTTCGAGGGTGTTGGCTTTTTCCCACTCAATTTTTACTAAATCACGGGCTTTTTTAACTTCCCAAGTTGATTTTCCGACAATAGCTACTTTATCTTTGAAAGAAACTACATCAATGATTCCTGGAGATACTTTTGCTGCTGTGGCATCAAAAGATTTTAACTTTAAACCAAATGCAGGTGGTCGTTGAATCATTGAATAAACCATTCCTTCACGATGAAAATCAATTCCAAAAAGAGATTTTCCTGTCAAAATAGCTTTATTATCTACGCCTTTGATGGTAGAACCTATAAGTTTGAAATCTTTTTTATCTTTTAATTTAACATCCGTCGGAGGTGTAATTTTGGCAGCTTCTGTTGCTAATTCTCCGTAACCTAATTTTTTGCCCGAAGCTGTGTGAATCACAAAACTTTTTTCGGTGGTACAATCACTTGCTGAAACTCCCCAACGTTTGGCGGCAGCTTCAACCAACATTTGGCGTGCCGTTGCACCAGCTTTGCGTAGGCGTTGCCATGAATGTGGAATTGAACCACTGCCACCTGCCACTTGGCGTTCAAATTTTTTGGTATCAAGTGGTGCTTGTAAAACTTTTACATTTGCCCAATCAACGTCCAATTCTTCGGCAACAATTATTGGGAAAGCTGTTTTTATTCCTTGTCCAATTTCAGGATTTGGTGAAAAAATAGTTACAATTCCATCAGTTTGGATGGATAAAAAGGCATTAAAAGCTGTATTTCCAGCTTCGGTAGAAACACCAGCCACAACTTCGGCTGCCAGAGCTTCTTGTCCAAACCAATTGAAGCCTAAAATCAATCCACTAGAAGTGAGAGCGGCTGATTTTAGAAAATCTCGTCGGCTATTATTTTTTGTCATTTGAGTAGCTGTTTTTTTGCTGTGAAGCATTTCGATAAATAAAAAATGAGTCATTCAAACATAAACCGTATTGTTTACGATTATTAGTTTTTCTACATTTTTGTAGCTGCCAATTGAACCGCCTCTTTGATTCGATGATATGTTCCGCAACGACAAATATTACTTGACATCGCCGCTTCAATTTCTTCTAAATTTGGTTTTGCATTCTTTTTCAAGAAAGCGGCAGCAGTCATTATCTGACCTGCTTGGCAATAACCACATTGTGGCACATCAATGGTATCCCAAGCCTGTTGAACAGGATGGTCGCCATTTTCAGAAAGACCTTCAATCGTCGTAATTGTTGCATCAGCAATTGCCGAAACAGGAAGTACACAAGAGCGAGTTGCTTCGCCATTAACATGTACTGTGCATGCTCCACACTGAGCCATCCCACAACCGTATTTTGTGCCAACAAGACCGAGGTGGTCACGTAAAATCCATAACAAAGGTGTGTCTGGCGACGCTTCGGTTTTGAGGTTTTGGCCGTTAATTTTGAGATTATAATTTGCCATTATTGAATTATTTTTGAATGTCTGTATTGATAACTAAAATTAAATAAAATGTTCTTTAATTTGTGTCGAATTGATGCTTTTTTAAGAATAAATTCGACCAAAATAAGATTTTTAGCGATTTTAAGGTTTTAGCATAATCTTCCCAGTTTTTACTTTTTCTATTTCAGCTCGATTCATCAATTCTGGACGAGAACCACCGTTGACAAACATCTCGGCTTGGTCGTCATAGTGTTTGCTTAGAAAATGTCCCGATTGCCCAGTTGGAAGTACACTTCTACTGTGTTCGGTATCAGAGAAATCAATGATTCTACGTAAAGCAGGGCCATAAGTAACTTTGTAAGTTCCGCTTGAATCAACCGAAAAATCAAGATTATTGATGGTTTCTCTTCCGCCTGGAGCTGGAAGCGGCCCAACGTTAAAGTATTTTCCAACGACAGGCAAAATTCCGAGCGGATGATTATGTGTAAGGGTATGAACTTTTTTCCATTTCCAAGCTGTCATATCATTTCCGAGTTGTTTTTCGAGACTGGCCAATGCTTCATTCATTGAATTCGTCAATATTTCTGTTCGAGTTTCCTTATTTTTTGTCGAAATATTGTCCCACCATGGTGAAGCATCATTTCGCATGAAAGAAGCCATATTTCGCTTGAAATTTGAATTATGTTCAAAAGCCTTGAAAACTTCATTCCCTAGTTCGTCTTTTATGGTATTGACAAAAAAATGATAAAGAAAACGATAATAAATAGTTGGTTCAACGTCGTCCAAGTGGTGCGAGCCATCCCATTTGGCAAGTTTTTCTAAACCAATTTTTGCTGACGGACTTAATTTATTTTTATCAATGACTGGCAAAATATCTTTCAAAAGCCCAGTAAATGATGATGATGTTACGTCGTTGATAACTTTTCTGACACTTTCTTCCGTCCAATCTTTTTTGTCGGTAAATATTAATTGTTCAATTCTACTCGCCCGATTTCCTGGTACATAATAACCTGGTACTAAACCATTACCCATATCGGCAGGTTGATTATTTGCGGTATAAAGAACACCTTTTTTAGGATTTAAAATTTGCGGATTCAACGAAAAATCATACCAGCCTTGTGGGTCGTCATTACCTGTTGAACCATCTAAAATTAGCATTGGATTAACTTTAGCAGGGCGTTTGGGTAGTTTGCCAGCCGCCCACCAAGCAATATTCCCTTCGGTATCTCCCCACATAATATTTAAGCCAGGAGAAGTGAGTTTACTGACAACTTTACCAACTTCTAAAGCATTTTTTGCGTGAGCCATTTCATAAAAAACTTCTAAATGATAGCTCGGAAATTGATTAAAAACCCACCATAATGCAATTGGGTCTTTTTGGTCGGCCATTTTATCAAAACTATCGTTCATCAAAATACCGTGGCGAGAAGTTTTTACTGCAATTTTTACATCAGCTTTATCTTTTACCTTGATGATTTCTTCTCTAACTTTTAAGTTTTCCCAATGGTCTTTGTACCAAACTTGGTTGGTATTAGCTGGATTTGCTTTTTCACGAAAAAAATCAACATCGTCATTTTCAAACATTGTTAAACCCCAACCGCCATATTGTGAGTGTCCCAATGCTCCAACAGGTGTTCCTGCAAGAAAATTACCATAAAACTTAAAATTAGGACATTCTAAATGTGCTTCGTACCAAACCGATGGTTGCGAAAATGCAATATGCGTATCATTTGATAAAATGGGTTTGCCTGATTTGGTTTTTGAGCCAGCAATTACCCAACCATTTGAGCCATGATAAGGGGGAAATGGAGAGTTTGTTTCAATATCCGTAAGCTGATTTGCCATGCTTGCCAAAGCTATAGAAGAGGAGGCAACAGATTCTTGTGCTTGGGTCGGAATTTTAGGTTCATTTGTGGGCCAAGCAGACATGACGTCTTTTAAGTAATCTGGTCCAAATTTATTTTGAATCATCGTAGAAATGGCTTCCGAACGAAAGGCTTCAGCGAATGTAAATCCCATATAGCCCATAATTATTTGCATATCGGCCATTTCAAAAGGTGTTTTCTTGATGCCAACTACCGAAAATTCAACGGGAGTTTTACCGTTTTGTATGTATTCATTGACTCCTTTTAGATACGATTGGGCAGCTTTTACAAAAGGAGCGTCAGGGTTTTTCATTAAAACCGAATCAATTGTCCATTTTGCATGCTCGTGGAAACTGAGTGTACGGAAAAATTTATCGGAAGGAAGTGCTTTTTCTCCAAAAAGCTCAGATAAGCGACCATCAGCCAAGCGACGAATCAGCTCCATTTGAAAAAGACGGTCTTGGGCATGAACATAGCCAAATGCTTGGAATAAATCTTCTTCGTTTTGGGCATAAATGTGTGGCACGCCAAAATCGTCATAAATAACTTCAACAGGTGCTTTCAAGCCCTTTAATTGAAGTTCGGCATTCAAATCAGGTTTGGTGCTTTGTAGCCAGAAAAAAACACTAATTGCTGCAACGGCCAGAAGTATGAAAAGGCCAAGCAGCGTTTTTTTGATGATTTTCATTCAATTTAGTTTTTAGAGTTGAAGAACTGCGGATTACCGCTTCAAATGTAAAAATAAAAAGAATAAATTGAAGTTTCTGGCTTTATTGTAGAACAATTCTCTGAATTTTTAAATATTAATAATTCCGAGAATTGTTATTGCTTAATCATCTTTCAAAACATAGCCCATACCAGTTTTGGTATGGATGAGTTTTGGTTCAAAATCTTTGTCGATTTTTTTTCGGAGAAAATTAATATAAACTTCAATCACATTAAGGCTATTTTCGGCGTTGTTGCCTTCCCAAATTTTTTCGGCAATTTCGGCTTTTGAAACAACCTTTCCTTTATTTCGGATAAGGTATTCGAGTAACGAAAATTCTTTTGGCGTAAGGTCGATATGTTTACCTTGGCGAGACGCCATTTTACTTTCTAGATTTATTTCGAGGTCTGCAATGCGTAATAGATTAGCATTGTTTTCATTTTCTGCATAGGCTCGTTTCAAGAAAACATTTACACGAGCAATCAATTCTCGGTATTCAAATGGTTTCACGATATAATCATCCGCACCTTTTTCAAAACCAATGATTTTATCATCAGTTTCGCCTAAAGCAGTTAGCATTATTATAGGAATTTGACTATCTTTTTCCCTGATTTTAGAGCAAACTTCATAACCATTCATTTGCGGAAGATTTACATCCAACAAAATCAAGTCAAACTTACCACTTAATGCAAAGCGAAGACCAATTTGCCCGTCGAAAGCAACTTCTGTATGAAAATCTTTCTCTGATAATCCTTTTACAAGATTTTCCGCCAAGCGTTGGTCATCTTCAATGATGAGTATTTTTTTCTTTTCCATATTTTGGTAAGATGTGTGATACGAGAAATTTTAGTTATTAGAAAACTTTCAGTCATCTTATCTTGATTCGCTCATCTTGTATCTAAAATTCTGTAAAAACCATGCAATTCCGATAACTAAAAAACAACCAATTGGATTAAACCAAAGATAAGCAATCCATTCGGTTTTTAATATTACTTGTGGAATTCCGATTCCTAAAATAATTGCTTGGCTGATTACCGCTGCCCAAAAAGTAGCATTTCCACCAATATTTTTAAAGTAAAAAGCAACTAAAAATACGCCTAAAATGATTCCGTAAAATAATGAACCAAGTACATTGACCACTTCAATCATGTTGCCGAGTTGGTTGGCGTATTGTGCAACAAATATACAAAAAAGCCCCCATAAAACGGTCGAAACTTTTGAGGCGTTCAATTCGGCTCTTTCGCTAGGTGGAGTTTTACTAAATCTACTATAAACATCAACCACCGAAGTTGCAGCCAGTGAGTTATAGGCCGAGGCAATAGAACCCATAGAAGCCGCAAAAATTACGGCTATTAATAGCCCGATAAGTCCATGTGGAAGATGGTCTAAAACGAATCTCAAAAATACAAAATCACGGTCGTTTGTACTAGCCGATGGATTATTTTTCTTGATTAAATCAACAACTTCTCCTTTTAAGCCTTTGGCAATAGAATCAGATTGAACTAAGCTATTTTTATAGATTTCTAATTGCTCATTGTTAAGATTAGCCGATACAATTAGTAAGTTTTTTCTTTTTTCTGAAACTTCGTTGTAGCGTTTTTCTAAGCTTTCAAATTGTGATGAGTATTGACTCGTTCGTAATTTATCGGTTTCAACTTTATTAAAAAAAATGGGTGAAGCATTGAATTGATAAAACACAAAAACGAGTACACCAACGAGCAATATCAAAAACTGCATTGGGATTTTCAATAAGCCATTCATTACCAAACCAAGGCGGCTTTGGGTGATTGATTCGCCAGTCAAATAGCGACCAACTTGCGATTGGTCAGTGCCAAAATAGGAGAGTTGTAGGAAAAAACCACCGATAAGCCCCGACCATAAATTATAGCGGTCTTTTGGATTAAAATCGAAACTTACGACTTTGGTATGACTGGCTTTTCCTGCAATTTTTAGGGCTTTTACAAGACCAATATCAGGCGGAAGCATCATTACTACAATGACACCAGCCAAAACCATTGCCACCGTAATGACAATCATCTGTTGGAGATGTGTATAAGAAATGGCCTTTGTTCCACCCACTACGGTGTAAGTAAGCACCATTCCACCCATCAAAATATTTGTCCAAAAAATATCCCAACCAAAAATTGTTGAAATAATTATTGAAGGAGCATAAATTGAAATTCCTGTTGAAAGCCCTCGTTGAATCAAAAAAAGAAAAGCGGTGAAAACTCTTACTTTTCCATCGAAGCGTTTTTCTAGATATTCGTAAGCAGTATAAACTTTCAGTCGATGAAAAATTGGGATAAAAGTAACACACAAAACAATCATAGCAAGCGGAAGTCCAAAGTAGAATTGTACAAATCGCATTCCGTCATCAAAGCCTTGTCCTGTTGTTGAAAGAAAAGTAATGGCACTTGCTTGCGTGGCCATTACAGAAAGTCCCACGTGATACCAAGGAAGTGATTGATTACCAAGTAGATATCCGTCTATGTTTTTGTCCTTGTGATTTTTATAAACACCATAAACGATAATAAAAAGCAGCGTAAAAGTAAGTAAGGTCCAGTCGAGGTTTGTCATGCAAAGTATAGGGTGAAAGCGTAGAAAAGTACAATTAATAAAACTAAAGTGCCAACTACTAGCGTATATACGTTACGCCAAGTTCCTAAAATTGGTGGCGAGTCAGTTTCTGCCTCTGATGGGCTGTTTATGTCATTGTTTTTCATGTCTTTTGTTTGGGTTATATTTACTTAGGGTTTGTTATTTTTTGTCAAAAACAGCTATAAGTTCTTTTGCTCGGCTGATTAGGCTACTTGATGGATAACCTTGAATAAACTCATTAAGGGCTTGTTTATAAGCGTCTTTCTGCTCGGTTTTAGCAAATAAAAATATGCGTAACATCGCAAATTTATCTTCGATACTTGTACCTGTATAAGTAATTAGGCCATCTTCAGCCATTTTCATAGCCGATTCGTAGCTTTCATTGGCGTACAAATTAAATGCTTGTGAGTAAACTACACTTGCTTTGGATTCTGTATCACCTGTAATTTGAACATTTCCACGTAATAATTGACGAGCATAAGTCGATGCAGGATATTTGCTAATCAATGCTTTGCGATATGGACTTGTGGCTTGGTTTTCGGACAATAATGTTAATAAATAAAGTACTTCAACTTCATGGACTGTATTTGGAAATTTATTGAGCAAAGTCAAAAATGTTTCGGTGGCATTTTGCGGCTCATTAAACTGAAACTTATAAATCTTTCCAAGCTGATAATAAGCCTCTTCTTGCTTACGTTTGGATGCAACTAATTTCTCGGGACTAGTTGGAATTTTCTCATAAAAAGCCTTTTTCTTACTTTCGAGTGCTAAATTATCTTTCTCTTCTTGCTGTTTCTTTATTTCTTCGGCACTTAATTTAGGTGTTTGTTGTTTGGTTGTAGCAGATTCTTGCCCAACAACTCCTCGCTCAACTTTAAAACTTATCGAACCCGCTTCTTTGTCTTTTCTTCGCCAATTATCATCTAAAGGTCGGCTTCCCCAAATTTGTTGAAAATCACTTTTATTGCGAGAAATCACCAATGGGTCATACAAAGCCCAACGTTTAAATTCAGGGTCTTTGTCTGAAAGACGGTCAACAGCAACAGAATTTTGTGAAATAATTTTCTTCGCCATTTCTTGCAACTGCTTGTCTTCGTCCTCTTTTTGTTTAATCACTCGCTCCAAAGTTTTATCCAATGCCGCAGGATTCATGGCAGCCAAATGCTGCAAGCTATCTTCAACAATGATTACTTTTTGATATTTTACAAAATCGCCCAACGAAATTGCTCTTTTTGCAATTCGTTCATAATCGGTCGATGTTTTAGGCAAAGCAGTCAATGTACTATCGTAATACATACTAGCTACGTCATATTTAAGCAATTGGTTGTAATGAAGTTCTGCCAATTCTAAATATGTATAAGCATTTTGTGTACTATTTCCTTTTGAGTTTCGGAGCGAGGCATTGAAATATTCGATGGCTTTAGGATAATTTTGTTTTTTCACCTCCAAACTTCCCATCGTAAAGAAAATCTTATCTTTCAAATCAGCATTTTTGCGGTCAATGAGCATTTTCTTGAAATTCTCTTGCACAGCGGCGGTACTTCCACGTTGCGAAGCGGCTTCATCAAGTAATGTATTCATACGGGCATAAAACTCCATGTCATAATTTGGCCGATTACTAGCCACTGCTTTGAAATGTGGTAAAGCTTTGGCGGGTTCGTTAAGCATATCGAACATTTGACCAACTGCAAAATGCACTCTTGCTGTTTGCTCACTTCTCGATATTAATTTAAGAGCTTCTTCGCCAATTGCTGCCGAAATGGCATATTCTTCTCTTTTTTGATGCAAATATGCTTTGGTTAAATAGAAATCCCTTGTATTTTCTTTATTCAAATCGAGTGTTCTTAAAACATCAGAAACTTTCAGGGCTGTGTCATAATCTTTTTGCTCGGTATATGCTCGCATGAGCCAAACTAAGGCTGAATGTTTTCCATTTTCGTCACTTGAAGTGGTATTGATAAACTTGAAAATTTCGATAGCATTGAGATAATCTTCTTTCAAAAGACGAGCTTTTCCGAGTAGAATATATGCTTCAGCTAAGTATTTAGAGTTAGAATGGCGTTCGGCAATCAACGAGGTTTTTTCAATTACTTCTTTCAGATTTGTTGCAACTGCCTGACTTTTAACCGAATCGATAGGTACGAAAATGGTCATTAAGGCACTATAATTTTCTTCACGCTTTTCAAACAAGTCTTTGTCGGCTTGTCTCATATTTTCACGAGCAATAATAAGCGAGTTGAAACGGGCATTGGTATTATGCCACGCCTTGCTCGTTGGTGAATTACTAAACTGCGAACAGGCAGTAGTTAGCAAAGAAAATGCTATAAGTATGGATAGTTTCTGCACCTAGATATTTAAGATTTGAGGGGTACTTTTACTTTTTAACGGCTTTTTTTCTAAAAAATTATCCAATTTAATGCCAAAAATAGATTCTGGATGTGAGAATTGGTTGATGTGTTTCTTTTTACACGATTATTTTTTTGAAAATGTAATAACGCTCATCTGAAATCTACGAAATTGGCAAGCGTTTACCCTCGGCTGCTCGAATCGTATTTTCGTAACCTAATTGAAATACTTCTTTGGCTTTTGCTATACTTAGTCCATTATAATTATAAATTTCTTTTGGTTCAACCGCAATATCACAACGTTTTAGTTTTTCTCCAGCATTGTTTCTAATGGCCAAATAAAGGCTTTTCATTAAAATATCCTTTGCTGAATTGATGGCCATATTGTTGCTTACAGGAGTTACATTTACGCCGATGACAAAATCACAAGTACTTTCTAGTGGTTCAATCGGAAGATTATTGATAATTCCACCATCAACTAAAACCCGGTCTTGAAACTTGACTGGCTCGAAAATGCCAGGAATACTGCAAGAAGCCAAAATCGGTTTGATTAATTCTCCTTCATTGAAATAAACGGCTTCTCCCTTTTCGATGTCGGTCGCACAAACGATTAGCGGAGTTTTAAGTTTTTCAAAAGAATTATGAGGAATATATTTCAAGAAAATTTCTTCCACCTTTTCCATTTTGAATAAGCCGAAACGGTTGAAAGCAAATTTTAATGAGTTTAAAACACCCAAAGATTGAATGGTTTCAAAAATAAAATCTGGCGAATAACCTGCCGCAGTTAATGCTCCAATCAATGACCCAGCACTTGTTCCCGCAATTAATGTTGGTTTGATTCCTAACTCTCCAAGTGCTTTTAATGCTCCTAAATGAGCAAATCCTCTGCTTCCTCCACCAGACAATGCAATTCCTATTTTCATAACTCCAAAACCCAAAAGGGACTTTTCTAATTTGTGAATTTATTTATAAAACCTTGATTAAATTTGCTCAAAATCAGCCACTCGAAACCCCTTTTCTGTCAATTGTATTGTAGCCGCTTCGTGCGTTGGGTCATGGTCAAACACGATTGTCCAATTATTATCAACGGCTTGTTTCAATAACGCTTCTTTTTCACTCATTGTTTGAAGTGGACGTACATCGTACCCCATCACATAAGGAACAGGAATATGTGCATGAGATGGAACGGTATCAGCAATAAATAAATACGTTTTTTCACCATGTTTTATTTTGGGCATAATCATTTTTTCGGTATGCCCGTCGGCATAAAGTAAACTGATATTTTCTCCGAAAGGAGCTTCAATTTTATCAACAAAATGTAACGCCCCAGATTCTTGCATCGGTAAGATGTTTTCTTTCAAAAAAGTAGCTTTTTCACGTGGATTTGGTTTCATGGCTGATTCCCAATGTTCCGAATGTGTCCAATATTTTGCATTCGGAAACACTAATTCTAATCTATCTTTTGTCGAATTCCATTGAACACTTCCGCCACAATGGTCGAAATGTAAATGCGTAGAAAGTACATCTGTAATTTCATTGGGAGAATATCCTGCTTTTTTGATTGATTTTATCAAATCTCCTTCTCCATGCCGATAATAAAAACCTTGCCAACGAGCATCTTGTTTTTCGCCCATACCGCTATCAATCAATATCAATTGTTTACCTGTATCAACCAATAAACAACGCATGGCCCAACTACACAGGTTATTTTCGTCAGCTGGCATTTGTTTATTCCAAATGGTTTTTGGCACAACGCCAAACATCGCTCCACCGTCTAATTTGAAATGTCCTGCATCAATTACATGAATTTGCATAAATTTTGCTAATTGTTTCTTAAATTTCGGTCAGTATTTAGGTTTTTTGCTTTATTCTAGGCAAAAGTACATCACAAATGTATTGAATATTCACTCAATTTCATTGTAGGATTGTTTCATTCAAATTTTCTAACATTTTTTTAATGCAGATACGGACAAAAATAGCGATACAATTTACGATAATCATTGCTTCGATTTTGATAATTTTTTCGTTAGCAATCTATTATACGTCAGAAAATTTCAGGAAACAAGAATTTTATAAACGTTTGAATGATAGAGCTATTCAAACGGCAAAATTGCTGAAAACATTAAAAATTACGGAAAAAGATAAAAAGAAACTTCGTGATGCCAACAAAACAATTTTGACCAAACTCAATGCTGAAAAAGTGTTGATGTTTAACGAAAAAGATGAGTTGGTTTATGCCAGTTACGAAGCTGATTCGATATTGTTTAATCCTGAGTTTTTAACCAAAGTTCGGAAGAGAAAAAACGTTGAAACAAGCGATTGGGAAAATCAGGTCATTGGCACAATGTATGAAGATGAAGAAGGGAAATCGTATGTTGTGATTGCTTCTGCAAGTGATACTTATGGAAAAGAAAAATTGCAAAATATTCTGAATACGCTGATTATTAGTTTTGTGATTGGTATTTCGTTAACCGTTTTTCTTGGGATAATATTTGCAGGACAGTCATTGAAACCAATTGCCGAAATCAACAAAGAAATTACTAATATTACGGCCTATAATTTAAAACAAAAGCTTAATACTGGAAATAATAAAGATGAAATTGCTCACCTTGCCCTCAATTTTAATCAGATGTTGGAGCGATTGGAGCGGTCGTTTGAATTACAAAAAAGTTTTGTCTCCAATGCTTCGCACGAATTGCGAACACCTTTAGCGGCTATAAAATCTGAGATACAAATTGCCTTAGAAAATAACCGCTCAACTGATGAGTATAAAGTTATTTTGCGTTCGTTGTTAACTGATAATCAGCGACTTATACAGTTGACAAACGGGCTTTTGCAATTGGCAAAATCTGAGAATAAGGATAATAGTTTAATCCTAAAATCAACACGTGTAGATGAATTATTGTTTAAAGCTCAAGAAGAGGTTTTGAGCCAAAACAATAATTATAAGATTATGATTGATTTTGATGATATTCCTGATGATGATGGTTGGGTGAGTACAAACGGAAATGAAGCATTGTTACTTACGGTTTTTACTAATTTACTCGAAAATGCTTGTAAATATTCGCCCAAACACGAAGCCGAAGCCAAAATTCGTTTTAATGAAAAACACTGCATCGTTGCCGTTAAAGATAACGGAATTGGTATTCCTCAAAGCGAACTTAGTAAGATTTTTGAGCCATTTTATCGTACGCAAAATGCTTCTACTTACCGAGGGTATGGAATTGGATTATCAGTTTGCCGTAGAATAATTGATATGCATCAAGGTAAAATTGAAGTAACAAGCGAGGAAGGGAAAGGCAGTACTTTTGAGGTGACATTACCACATTTATAAACATAAAAATGAAATATTTATACCTTAATATACTTGTTTTTTTGTCATTTTTTGGCTTTTCAGCTCCAACTCCTTCTGTCAAATTTATTAAAAACGAAGGCCAGTGGGAAAATACTATTTTGTTCAAAGCTGATATTCTTGGTGGTTATTTATTGGTCAAAAACACTGGAATACAATATGTGTTTTACGACACTCAGGCGTTGGCGATGATTCATGCAGGAAGTTTAGACGCAAAATCGGGTCGAAAAACAATTGAACCCATCAAGGCCCATGCTTATGAAATGCTTTTTGAAGAAGCCAATTCAAATCCAAATGTTGAAACAAATGCAAAAAATGCTGCTTCGTACAATTACTTTATTGGCAATGACCCTACAAAATGGAAACAAAATGTAGCTGCTTTTGATGAAATTTACTTACGAGATATTTATCCAAATATTGATTTTAAATTATACAGTTTTGACCAATCTTTAAAATATGAATACATCGCTAAACCTCATGCTGATGTATCAAAGATAAAGATGAAATATGTTGGGTTGGATGAAATTAATATTGATAATGAACAAATTAGCTACAAAACTTCAGTCAATTTTGTAAAAGAATTTGAACCGTATTCTTTTCAAACTGTCAACGGAAAAATAATTGATATAAAATCAAAATTTCGGGTAAATAACAATCAAGTTCGGTTTGATTTTCCTGAAAATTATGACCATTCAAAAAGCCTTATCATTGACCCAGAATTGGTTTTTTCGACTTATTCGGGGTCAAAATCTGATAATTGGGCTCAAACAGCAACTTATGATGCTCACGGAAATTTATTTGCTGGCGGTTCGGTTTTTGGCAGCGATTTTCCTGTTACCAATGGTGCTTTTCAAGTAAAAGGAAGTTCAACCACTTCAACAGGTTCGGAAAATGTTTCGGGTTATGGCGTGACTGATATTGTGATTATGAAATTTAGTTCGGATGGTTCACAATTGTTATATTCCACTTTTTTGGGCGGCAATGCTTCCGAAGTTCCCCACAGTTTGGTCACTAATTCAAAAGGAGAATTGGTCATTTTTGGCACAACTTCTTCAACAAACTTTCCGACCAATAGTTCCTCTTACCAAAAAACTTTTGCTGGTGGAAGTCTAATAGGCATATATTCTTCTTTTTCTGGTCCAGACCAAGACCCAAATTTTACTGGAATCGGATTTGAGCATGGAACTGACATTTTTGTTGCAGTTTTAAGTGCAGATGGTAAAAGCTTAGTTGGTAGTTCGTACATCGGAGGAAAAGCTAACGATGGCTTTAATGACACAAGGGCTTTGAATATTAAAAATTATGGAGACGAATTTCGGGGTGAAGTGGTGGTTGATAAAGATGATAATATTTACTTTGCGTCAATCACGGCTTCCATTGATTTTCCGCTTGTAAAACAATCTCAAGGAGTGAAAGGAGCAGGTTTTGATGGTGTAATTTGTAAGCTTAATCGAACTTGCTCAGAACTGTTACTAAGTACATATTTGGGAGGAAATAATTTTGATGCTGCCTATGGAATCAAGGTTTCACAAGAAGGAAAAATATTTGTTTGCGGACAAACTTTTAGTGCAAATCTGGCAGTAAAAGAAGGCAGTTTTAATAAAAACTATGGTGGAAGTGGCGATGGTTTTATAGCTAAATTTAGTGCAGAAGGCAGCATCGAACAAATGACTTATGTGGGAACAAATGAAGCCGACGTAAATTTCTTGATGGATATTGATAATGATGGCAATGTATATGTTTTTGGCTTGACTTTAGGAGATTATCCAGTCTCGGATGATGTTTATCGCAATGCTAAAAGCGGTCAATTTATTCATTGTTTTGACAAGAATTTAAGCAAAAGTATTTTTTCAACGATAGTTGGAGCGGGTAGAGGAATTGGAAAAATAGATATTGTACCAACTGCATTTTTAGTCAATGATTGTGGCAATATTTATCTTTCGGGTTGGGGAGGAAAAGTGAATGCCTCTGTTGGGCGAAATCTTAACCGAAATAGTAGTACAGTTGGTTTGCCTATTACGAATGATGCTTATCAAAACACCACTACGGGCAGCAATTATTATTTTATGATTCTTGAAAAAGGAGCCAAATCACTGCTTTATGCTACGTTTTTTGGTTCTGCAGCTCCTCCAACTCCAGAGGGTGAAGTGGGAGACCACGTTGATGGCGGCACTTGTCGATTTGATAAAAATGGTATTATTTACCACACAGCATGCTCGTGTTTGCCTCGACAAGGGCAGATTGTATCTACTTTTCCAACTAAAAATGCGTACCAATCAAAAAATTTAAGCCCAAATTGTAACATGGCGGCTTTTAAGTTTAGTATTGATGCGTTAAAAGCCGATTTTGAAATAAAAAATGAAGCTAATCGGGTGGTTACTGAAGTATGTTTTCCTGCAAAAGTAAATTTTAATAATTTGAGTGTTGGAGCGAAAACGTATGAATGGGAGTTCAATGGAAAGATAATTTCAAGACTAAAAGATGTCGCATTTAATTTTACAACTCCTGGCGAATACATTGTAAAACTTAGAATTTTTAATAAAATCACCTGCCGAACTACTGATTCAACTACAAAAAAAATATTGGTGAAAGGATTTGTTGCCAAAATTAGTCGTGATACACTCGTTTGTCCAGATTCTCCTGTACAATTATTGGCTGAAGGTGGCGAAAAATATACTTGGTCGCCTGCAACTGATTTGAGCAACACAACAATTTCAAATCCGATTGCGAAGCCAAAATCTACAACTAAATATACGGTTATGCTTGAAAAAGAAGGCTGTTCTGTTTCAAAAGATGTTACGATTAAAGTTGAAGATAATAAAACGGATTTTCAAGCAAACGGTGGAAAAGAAATTTGTCAAGGCCAAAGTATTACATTAACCGCAGTTGGCAAGGCTACGAGTTTTACGTGGTCTGGTTTAAATATGAAAGATACAGTTGCAATACAAATTGTTGTAAAGCCTTTACAGACAAGTACTTACACCGTTAAAGGTGAATATCCTGATGGTTGTAAACCCAATAGGAGTGTTACGGTTGTGATTGATAATTCGTTCAAACCTGACTTTGATTACATCGTTACACAAGATTGTGATAAGCCATATCAACTAACTTTTATAAATAAATCAACAAACGCAAGAACTTTTGTTTGGGATTTAGGAAATAAAGATTCTCTGAAAGTTGCCGTTCCCGAAAATTACCGATTTCAACAAGCAGGCGTTTATACAGTTACATTAAAAGCCTATAATAGCATTGGATGTGAATTGTCAACAACAAAAAGTATTGATATTCCTGAAAATGATGGAAAAGTTCCGAATGTAATTACGCCCAATAATGATGGAAAAAATGATAACTTTGCAACAGGTTTTAAAAATGCTAATCTTGATATTTACAACCGTTTTGGTAAGCTGATTTTTAACTCAAAAAGCTATCAAAATGATTGGGGAAAAGATGTTTCAGCAGGAACTTATTACTATGTTCTAACAACATCAGATGGATTGGATTGTAAAGGTTGGGTGACGGTAATAGATTAAAGCCTAAATTTATTTATATTTTGTATTACTCATCATAAAATTAATATCAACAAAATGAAAAAAACGATAGCACTTCTCGCAATTATTTTTGCAGTAAACATTTCTTTCGGACAAAAATATGATAGTTTTGGCGAAAAAATCAAGCCAAATGGAGCAATTACCACAAACGAATTAGTAAAAAAAGCAACAGAAAAAGGGAAAGTTGAAGCGAAGGTATCGGGTGTTGTAGAGTCTGTTTGTCAGGTAAAAGGTTGTTGGATGAAAGTGAAATTAGAAGATGGACAAACCATGCGTGTAACTTTTAAAGATTATGGCTTTTTTGTTCCAAAAGATATTGCAGGAAAAACAATCGTTTTTGAAGGAAATGCCGCAACCAAAACTACTTCAGTTGATGAACTTCGCCACTATGCCGTAGACGCAGGAAAAAGCAAAGATGATGTAGCCAAAATTACCGAACCGAAAACCGAATTGACTTTTGAAGCTAACGGTGTTTTAGTACCAAAAAATTGATTTTTAAAGAAGAGAAATAAAACAACCATCAAAGGTCTTCTTCAAAGAAGACCTTTTTTATTGAATGTCTCAACAAAACATCTTTTTAGCTATTTCTAATACAATGTTTTCAAAAAAAACTTATTTTTAGGCATTGATATTATTTCGTACATCTTCCTAAACAAAAAAAACTAAATGAAAAAAACTTACCTTTTAACCCTTTCTCTTGGGTTGTCATTTGCATCATTTGCCCAACGAACACTTATTCATTGCGGTACTTTGATTGATGGAATTAGCAATGCCCCAAAATCTCAAATGACAATCATTGTTGAGAAAAATCGTATCACTGATGTACAAAGTGGTTATTCAACTGCTCAAGCTAGCGACAAAGTTTTGGATATGAAAAACAAGACTGTTACCCCAGGTTGGATTGATATGCATGTACACATCGAAAGTGAAACTAGCAAAGACCAATACCTCAAACGCATGAGTTATAATATGGCTGATATTTCATTTGAGGCTCAAAAACACGCTAATACGACTTTAATGGCTGGATTTACAACCGTACGTGATTGCGGCGGAAGTGGTGTAAATATTTCATTGCGTAATGCAATTAATAAAGGATTGGTAATTGGTCCAAGAATATTTACTTCAGGAAAAACGATTGCTACAACTGGTGGACACGGTGACCCAACAAACGGAATAAATTCAAAATATACTGTACCAGATGAAGTAACTGACGGTGTAGTAAATAGCCCAGAAGAAGGCCGTCAAGCTGTGCGTCAGCGTTATAAAGATGGAGCAGATTGTATAAAAATTACTGCAACTGGGGGTGTTTTGAGTGTTGCGAAAAACGGAAAAGGGCCACAATTCACCGAAAGTGAAATCGAAGCAATTGTTTCAACGGCTAAAGATTATGGTTTTATTGTTGCCGCTCATGCTCATGGAGCTGAAGGTATGAAACGTGCAATTCGAGCTGGTGTTACAACTATCGAACATGGTTCTTTCATGGATGATGAGGCGATTGAGCTATTTAAAAAATACGGAACTTATTACGTCCCAACTATCATTGCAGGAAAATCAGTATTAGATTCAGTAAAAGTTCCGGGATATTATCATCCCTTGGTTGTGCCAAAAATACTAGAAACTGGAAAACAAACGGCAATAACTTTTGCAAAAGCATACAAAGCAGGTGTAAATGTTGCGTTCGGAACTGACGCTGGGGTTTTTCCGCATGGTTACAACGCCAAAGAATTTCAATATATGGTTGAAGGTGGAATGCCAATGATGGAAGCAATCAAATCTGCAACGATTGTCAATGCAGGAATTTTGGGTATGAAAGATGACCTTGGCTCGATTGAAAAAGGTAAAATTGCTGATATCGTTGCCATTGATGGCGACCCACTTCAAGATTCAAAAGCCATGATGAATGTGGTGCTTGTAATGAAAGAAGGGAAAATTTATAAGCAGAAATAGTTTGGTAAATATCAAAAGTGGCACATTTATAACAAAATGTGCCGCTTTTGCATTTAATTTTTAAAATTATTTTGGCATCGTTGGACGAACCTCAATTTTACTTGGAAGCGTACGTGCAGGCATTTTAATTAAATCAGAAACGATTTGTCCAATATCTTCTGGTTGAATTTTCCACGCATCTTTTTCATTTGGTTCATGATTATTAAAATGAGTCGCCACCGAACCAGGCATAATTGTTGAAACCTTAATGCCTTCATTTCTCAAATCAAGCATAACCGCCTGCGTGAAACCTACCAAGCCAAATTTACTTGCATTATAACCACTCGCACTTGCAAAGAAGTTTGTACCAGCTAAACTTGCAATACTAATAAAATAGCCTTTAGTTGTTTTTAGTGCCTCCAAAGATGCTTTTATACTATTAAAAACGCCCGTTAGGTTTATATCAATCATTTCGTGCCATTGTTCAGCCGAAAGTGTTTGAATAGGTGCGAAGTGCCCAACACCAGCATTTGCAACAAAATAATCAAGTCTTCCCCAAGAATTTAAGACCGTATCAACAGCATTTTGTTGAGATTCAAAATTTCGTACATCCGACTCAATTCCAAGAGCGAAGCCTTCTTTTATTTTATTTAATTCTGTTGCAGCTTCATCGGCTGCTGCTTTTGAACGACTCGTGATAGCAACTTTTATCCCTTCTTTAATCAATGTTTCGGCAACGCCGTAACCGATTCCTTTTGAACCACCAGTGATGAGGGCTGTTTTTATTTCTGACATTTTTTGTATAGTTTATTCAATGAAACATCAAATAACAAAAGATAGTTTACGATAAATAAGAAAGAATAAAAACTTAGTTTTTTTGTTTTAAGGGCTTTAATAAATATTCTAAACCATTGACTTTAATTTCATACATTGTTGCCATGAGCATTCCTAATTTCCCTTCTGGAAAACCTTTGTTTTGGTACCAAATCAAATAATATTCAGGTAAATCACAAATCAATGTGCCTTTATATTTGCCAAATGGCATCGGAATTTTGACTAAATCTTGGAGTATTTGTGAATTCATTTTATGTTTTTTATCAAAGAACTAATGCTTCAAAAAGACAATTGAGGGTTTCTTGAGCGTTTTTACAATAACCTGGATGAGTTTTTGAAGTCTGAACAATCGTACTACGAGTAGCCGTAAGCCAACGAAAACGAGAAGCAATGGGTAATGTTCCAATTGGGCCACCATCTTTTCCTCCAACACAAATTTTTTCCCAAGTTTGAAGATATTTTTCTAACTCTTCAAAGTCAAGTTCTGTACCAAAAATACTTAGACGCTGTTTATCTAACATGTATTTTGCCTGTAAAAAACCTTGTTTTTTGCAATAGAGAATAATGCCAACGTTCAGAAACTCTTCACGCTCAACCTTTGGCACAACCCTAATTACGGCATACTCATATAGTTGATTTTCTTGCATTTTCAATGTCATTTATTACAAAATCAATCATTTTTACTCTTGTTTCGATAAACTGAGCATATACTTGACGCCGTTCTTCAGGCGAATCTGCCACCGAATAATCACTCAACCATTCATCAGGAATCAAGTTTACAACATCATTGATGCGTTTGTGTGTAAGAGTAGCACAAAATTCATCAGCAATATTACTTATTTCGGTTGCTTGTTGTAGCAAAACATGGTCTTTTATGGCCGTAAATGCTCGTTTCGATTGTTCTTCCCAGTTTTCCCAAGAGTGGTGAAAATAAAGTGAAGCACCGTGGTCAATCAACCATAATTCTTTATGCCACATGAGCATATTTGTATTGCGAGGTGTGCGGTCAACATTGGTCAGAATATAATCAAGCAAAACGATTTTTGAAGCAATTGTTGGTTCAATTTTTTTGACAATCGGGTCGTAAGTTATCGAGCCAGAAAGATAATGAACGCCCAAATTTAACCCAACACTCGCTTGAAGCAAATCTTGGATTTCTTCATCTGGTTCGGTTTTACTGAAAGAATCATCAAGCGTTGCAAAAACAATTTCGGGCATTTTCAAACCTAAAGCACGAGCCAATTCACCGCCAATCAATTCGGCAATAAGTGCTTTTACACCTTGCCCAGCACCACGAAATTTAAGTACATATAAAAAACCATCATCAGCCTCGACAATGGCGGGCAGCGAACCACCTTCTCGCAAAGGGGTTACGTAGCGAGTGATATTTACGGTTCGGAGTTGAGGCATCGTGATGTTTAAAGAATTTTGATGACAGCAAAATTACACCATTTTTTGATAGAGAAGTTGAATATTTACGATTTAGTCACGCTAAAGAAAATGAAGTATATTTGTCAATAATGCTATCAAAATTAATTTATAAATTTAACCTCTATCTTTTTTTGAAAATAATAATTTATGAAAAAAGTCATTGGCTTACTATTCATTTTTCTGAGTTTTTCGGCTCAAACTTTGGCACAACAATCTATAAATAAAGACTTTAAAGAATCAAAATGGCATGGATTTATACGACATGACTTTACTTTTGATGGTCGAAATGTAAGCGTAATTATACCCAATAAGTCACTTTCTAGTAATCCTTGGGTTTGGAAAGCTCAGTTTCTTGATTGGCACACTGATGCTGATAGCATACTGATTGCTCAAGGTTTTTACCTTGTTTTTGTCAATGCAGATAATCAATATGGTAGTCCTAAAGCAGTGGCAATTTGGAATAAATTCTACGATTTTATCACTCAAAAATATAATCTTCAAAAGAAAGTTGCATTAGAAGGAGTGAGCAGAGGAGGGCTTTATGTTTATAATTGGGCGAAGCAAAATCCTGAAAAAGTGGCTTGTATCTATGCCGAAGCTCCTGTTTGTGATTTTAAAAGTTGGCCAGCAGGTTTTGGCAAAGGAATAGGTAGTAAAACGGATTGGGAATTACTGAAAAAAGAATATGGTTTTGCAAATGACAATGAAGCTAAACTTTTTTTGAATAACCCAATTGATAGTTTGGAAGCATTAGCAAAGGCAAAAGTGCCAGTTTTACATACTATTGGACTAAATGATGAAATCGTGCCTGTTGATGAAAATACATTTTTGTTAATAAATAAATATATTCGACTTGGCGGAATTGCCACTGTAATTCCTTGTACAAAAGGAAAACATACATTAAATGGGCATCATTTCGACATAGAAACGCCACAAATAGTTGCTGATTTTATTAAATACAATTCCATTAATAACAATGTTTTAAGTTCCTCAGATTTTCATCAGCTACGCAAAGGTTTACCAAATTGCAAAATCAGTTTTACCCAAAATAAACAAAGCCGTGTAGCCTTTTTAGGTGGTTCAATAACTTACAATCATGGTTGGAGAGATAGTGTTTCGGTCTATCTTACAAAGCGATTTAAAGAAACAACTTTCGATTTTATAACAGCAGGTATTCCTTCATTTGGTAGTGTTCCTGATGCTTTTAGGCTTGAAAGAGATGTGATTTCAAAGGGGAAAATTGATTTATTATTTGTAGAAGCAGCCGTTAATGACCAAACTAACGGCACAAATGCTGAAGAACAAGTAATGGCAATGGAGGGAATTGTGCGACAAATAAGAAAAATAAATCCAGCCGTCGAAATAGTATTTATGCACTTTGTTGACCCTGAAAAAATGGCTCAATATAATAACGGCGTAGTGCCAGAAGTGATAGCAAATCATGAAAAAGTGGCAAGCCATTACCAAAGTCCATCAATAAATTTGGCTAAAGAAGTAACAGAAAGGATTAATAATAAGGAGTTTACGTGGGAAAATGATTTTAAAAATCTGCATCCTTCACCTTTTGGTCAAGGAGTTTATGCAAAGTCAATTATAACGTTATTAGAGAAAACATTTGCAGGGCACACAGATGCAGATGATAAAATTATCAATTATTCTTTGCCAGAAAAACTTAATCAGTTTTCGTATGAAAACGGATATTTTTTAGCCAATTCTCTAGCAAAAATTGATAAAAATTGGTCAATTATTGAAAAATGGAACCCGAATGATGGCACAGGCACTCGGAACGATTTTGTGGATGTACCAATGTTGGTTTGCGATAAAATTGGTGGTAAATTGCATTTAAAATTTAAAGGAAATGTAATTGGCGTGGCTGTTGCAGCGGGCAAAGATGCAGGAATAATTGAATATCGAGTAGATGGTAAAAACTGGAAAAAGTACGATTTATTTACGCAATGGAGCAAATCGCTACATTTACCGTGGTTTTGTACGCTCGAAAATACATTGACTGGTGATGAACATACGTTAGAAATCAGGATTTCAGCCGAAAAAAATGCTCAAAGCCTCGGCAATACCTATCGAATCCGTTATTTTTATGTCAATGGGAAATGATTATTTGGGAAGAAAACTTATTTCTCCCCAAAAATACTATTCCAAATAATACCATATACCTCAGTCGCTAAAATCTCTTCCGATTGTGTCTGATTGCATATCAACACCGGGTAAAATTCTTTACCAATATCAAGTGTTCCGTGTGAACCTTTGATGAGCGTTGCATCCAACGGAATTACGTCCATTCTGTATCTAAAACCGAGCAATTTTCGAGCTAATTTATAAGCTGCACGCAATTTTATCAAAGGATTTTTAGGATTCATAAACATTTCAACAGGGTCATAGCCTGGTTTATTATGAATATCTACGCAGCGAGCAAAATCAGGAGCGAGGTCATCATCAAACCAATAATAGTAGGTAAACCAGCTATCGGCTTTTGCCATCAAAACCAAATCACCAGCACGTTCGTGGTTAATTTTGTGTTCACGTTTTTCGGTTTCGTCCATTATCAAATCAATTCCTTCGACTTTCGATAAAATGCCCTTGATTCGTTCTTTTTGAGTCAAATCATTGATATAAATATGTGCAATTTGGTGGTCAGCGGCTGCAAAAGCTTTCGAAGCACCACCGTCTAGCAATTCGTGTTTGTTTTCAACTCTTACTGAAAGCAAACCGTTTTCACGTAAAATTCGATTAATATGAATTGGTCGATTGACATTATTGATACCATATTCTGAAAGCAAAATCACAAGTGAATTTTTCTGCTCATAATAGGTAACTAACTCTTCTACCAAAGCATCAATTTCGTGTAAATCTTTGCTTATTTTGCTAAAATCAACCCCAAATTTTTGCAAACAATAATCTAAATGTGGCAAATAAATGAGCGTAAGCGTCGGGTCATTTTCTTTGTCAACTTCGATTGAAGCATCGGCAATCCATTTCGAACAATCAATACTCGTATTTGGCCCCCAAAATTTGAATAAAGGAAATGTGCCAAATTTTGCTTGTAATTTATCTCGCAAATCAGCAGGATAAGTGTAACAATCGGGCATTTTTACACCATCTGAATGATATTGTGGTCGTGGAGTAGCAGAAAAATCGGCCGTTGAATACATATTATACCACCAAAACATTTTAGAACTCGTAAAATTAGGGTTTTTACGTTTGGCTGCTTCCCATATTTTTTCAGCATGAACAAGCTTGTTCGATTGCTTCCAAAATTTCATTTCGTTGGCTTCACGGTCATACCAGCCATTGCCCACAATACCGTGTTCGTCTGGATTTTTACCTGTTATATAACAACTTTGAGACGTTGTTGTAACCGCAGGAAAAGCAGGTTTTATATGAGTAAGTTTATTTTTAGCAATGTATTTTTGCAAGAAAGGCGTATGTTCTCCAATCACACTTGTACTTAGCCCAACAATATTTATTACTACTGTTTTTTGCATTTGAAAGATGTTTTACACAATTATAAAACTCAGATTTTACATTTTAAAGAAGCCCTTTTACCCAATTAATTTCACGAATAATGGATTCATTTAATGGAGCTTGAAACTCAGTTGGTAATACGCCCCAAGTGTAAGTTTCAATTTCGAGATGATTTGTAAAAGGCTTATTTTTATGCACATTAATGGTATCTACAATATCAGATTGAGTGGAACTCAGCACACCGTAATTTTCTAGGAATAAAGGTACATGGAAATGTACTCGCCATGAACGAATAGTATCATCAAAATTAGTGATAGCTTCAGTCAAATCTGGAAATTTTAGTAAACTTCCATCTTTTCTTTGAGCCACAACTTGGTGTAAATATGTTGGTTCGTTGTACTGAGCAATTACTTTGAGTTTCTCTTCAGCATTGCTCGAAAAATCTACTTTTAAAGCTGAACTGATTTGTATTTTTCCAACTTTTAAGCCATCCTTTTCTAATTTATGAATTACTGTCTGTGGAGCTTCAAAACCTACCGCAAAGTGGCAAACATCATAACATAATTGAATGTGTTTTTTGATTGCATCAATGGCTTTTTCGCTCGAAAAACCTTTTCTTTTAAGTTGTTCAACGCCAATTGGAATCAAATAATTATTGTACCAATCAATGAATTCTTGCGAGTTTTCGAGAATGCCATCGGGTTCTGGTTCAATATCAAGATGAAGTATTTTACCAGTTGTCGCTTCTAAATCAATTAAGGCTTCAACAACTAAAATAATATTTTTTGTAGCAATTTCGGTTGTTTCTTTAAGTTTTTCTGGAGTTTTCCACCAAAAACGGTAGGAGAGAGGTGACGTAGAAATTCCACCTTCAGTCAAATCACTTGGTAAAAGTTGAGCCAATAAACCAAACATTCTGATGGTATAATCAGTGCGTTCGGTGGTTGTCCAATCAGGAGCGTGAACTTGGTCTTTTACTACTACATTGTGAAACCCTCCGTACGGAAAACCATTCATTGTAAAAACATAACAATTGTTGGAATCAAGCCAGTTTTTAAATTCATCGAAATTAGATTTTTCCGATAAATCAATACTTGCTTGATTGGCTAATCGTAAGCCTATTCCCATCTTTTCTTGTGGAGAAATTGTTGCTTTTATTTCAGGAATACTACTTTTTAAAACCGAAAAATGTGCTGACCATTCTTCGCCAGGATGAATATTGCTGCAATAACTTAGGTGTCCGTATGGCGTTTGCATTTTTAGTCGAGGGTTAATTTTAATTGGTCAACGGCAAGTTTCATTAGTTCAAAATCAACTTCATGGATTTCTTTTCCTTTGCCCAATTTTTCTAAAATTGTTATGGTTAATTGTCCTCCCAAATGTTCTCTAAATTCATTTAAACCTTCCCATAAATTTAGTTTATTGTTTTCGCCGAGTTTTTCGTGGTAAAGAGTAAATCCAAGATTTTTGAGTAAATTGATAATTCTATCAACTTCGGTTTGTGAAATTAATCCCAAAAGCTGCGAATAAATCGAATCAAGAGCAATTCCAATTGCTACTGCTTCACCATGACGAATTTCAAAATTTGTCAAATATTCTAATTTGTGAGCCGCCCAATGACCAAAATCTAAAGGTCGAGCCGAGCCCATTTCAAAAGGGTCTCCACTTGAGATATGATTGGTATGTAATGCTGCTGAACGGAAAATTTGTTCGTTCATTACTGTCATGTCTCGCTTCGCCATTGCCGCTGAATTTTCTTCCAGCCATTCAAAAAATGGTAAATCTTTTATCAAAGCCACTTTTACAGCTTCCGAAATACCCGAACGCCAATCTCTATCAGAAAGTGACGTTAGAAAATTTGAATCATTAAAAACTGCTACTGGAGGAGAAAAAGTGCCTAAGAAATTCTTTTTTCCTAAGAAATTTACACCATTTTTTACGCCAACTCCTGAGTCGTTTTGAGAAAGAACAGTAGTCGGGATTCTGATATGTTTTACGCCACGATGAGCGATGCAAGAAGCATAACCCACCATATCCAAAAATGCCCCACCACCTATTGCCGCCACAAAAGAGTGCCGGTCGATACCGTATTTATTGATAGCAAGTAAGGTTTGGTCTAAATAAGTTGTGTCATTTTTGACGAGCTCTCCACCAGGCATAACTAAGATTTTGTCAACTAAGCTGATTTGGGTATTTTCGTTAAAATATAACTGAATTGTATGAATGAGCGATGGATGTTTTTCTGCAACACCTGCATCAATCAAAAATAATATTTTCTTTTGAAAACGAGTATCGCCAAAGTTAGCTAAAAAGTTACTAAACTCTTGATTATCAGGAGAAAAAAGGTTTTTTGTGAAAACTATATTAAACGAATAAGGTACTTGAAACGATTGCTGGATAATGTTCATTATAAGGGTTGAATCTAAAAAATATTTAATATTGTCGTTTTGAAATGTTACGTAACAGCAAAAAATTTAGCTAATTTCATGGAAATGGGTAATAAAAATAAAATCGGAATTGCCAGAATAATATTACCTGACACACTTACCCAAGCAGCGTCCATCACGATGAGCGATAGCACACCAGCTTTTACAGCTTTACCTATATTTGACCCAATCGGATTTGAAATAGCATTTATTAGTGGCTTAAAAATCAAGAAAACATGCAAAGATACAAATGCGGCAGTAATCAAAACATTGTCAAGTTGGTATGCAATCAATAATTGGCAGCTACTTACAATTATATAAAGAATAGCAGCGAAGTAAAGAGTATATTTATTGCCTCCATGAACTTCTCCTCGGCTAATCATCGTGATGGCGGCAATGTAGCAAATGGGTAAAATACTCAGCCACCACCATTGTAAAATTGAGTTTTCGATGATACTCATTCCTAAAATTAAGTTACCTCCTCTGCATAGACCCATATTAATTGGTCCAAAAAACGAATGATGCTTGCCAAATTTATCATAAACTAATGCACAAATTGCCACTAACAAAGCAACTAAACTACTCATCAAGCTATTTGCCATCGCTGCAAATACACCGAAAGTTAGTAGTAATAAACCAAAATTTATTGCGTTTTGTTTGCTTACTTTTCCACTTGGAATAACTCTTTCTGGACGTTCAACTTTGTCTAATTCTAAATCAAAAATATCATTAAAAACAATGCCGCCAGCGTATAAACCAATCGTTGAAAGACATAAAAAAAACACATTAGTTGGATTTATGGTTTCCATCGAAAAAGAAAAAGTTGCAATGGCAACTCCTGCCAAAATATCAGCAATTGCTGTGATAATATTAGCAGGGCGAGTGAGTTGTAAGTAGGCTCTTATATTCAATTTGATAATTAATTAGCTAATGAAAATAGAATTTTTATCAACCCTAGGAATTTGTCCACCACGCAAAACTGTGTTTCCATTAAATTTCAAACTTTGGTCGATAACCAATGGTGATTCAAAATCAGCCACATTTATTTGTCCACTTTGAGCAAAAGCATCAATGGCATTTTGATAGGTAACCAATCGAATGTCTTCATCAGAAATGCCTTTTATTTTCATCAAAGCCGCTGTTTTCGGAACGGCTAGCGGGTCGCTAATGCCCCAATCTGCCGCCGAATTTATCATGATTCTTTCTGAGCCATATTTTTTCACAAGTTCGACCATACGTTCGTTACCCATTTTTGTGAATGGATAAATCGTAAAAGCTGCCCAAAAACCTTGGTCAAGTACGCTTTCAACAGTTTCTTCGTTATTATGGTCAATAATAACCATACTTGGGTCGATTCCGTGTTCTAAAGCAATTGACATACTTAGTTCAGTTCCTTTCTTTTTATCACGATGTGGCGTGTGAACTTGTACTGGTAAACCTGCATCTTTTGATAATTCTAATTGTAAGCGATAATATTTTTCTTCTGCAGCTGTTTGGTCGTCAAAACCGATTTCACCAACACCAACAACTCCTTCTTTGTACAAAAACAAAGGTAATATTTCCATTACTTGTTCGGCCAAAGCTTCATTGTTTGCTTCACGCGAATTTAAACCAATCGTACAATAATGTTTGATTCCAAACTGAGACGAACGGAAACGCTCCCAACCAACCAAACTACTAAAATAATCTTTGAAAGAAGCTAAACCCGTGCGAGGTTGGCCCAACCAAAAAGCAGGCTCAATGATGGCAACAACGCCCGCATCAATCAACGATGTATAATCGTCAGTTGTGCGAGAAGTCATATGAATATGTGGGTCAAAGAATTTCATATCTTTGATGTAATCCATGTAATTTGCCTGCACTGTTTTTGATAATTCATGTTCTTCGGCAGTACCTTCAAAATGTGAAGGATTTTGTGATATTTCAGAATGTTTTTGACACATTTTATTTATTCAATCTAAAGTTTCTAAGTACACTATTTATTTTAGGCTTCGAGGGTTTGCCAAGTAATTTGTTCGTTTTGAACACTTTGGTAAAGTTCAAAATACTTTTTTAGCTCCTCTTTAGCAGCGAGGAAATCAGTTTCGTTACAAACTAAAGCCGCAGCAATGTTATCATTTGAATTTTGAGATAAAAATAAGGTACAAATATCACTCAAAATCATGTCATTCATAAACCTACTTACCAAACGCCAAGCTTGTGCAGGAATTGTGCGACCAGCAGCCCAACGCTCATGTGCAAGATATGAAATGGAGTTAGCCAACTCTTGATTTGCTCGTTCGTTCAAGCCTTGAATTCGGTGAATAGATTTATCATTGAAGATACATTTCAAAACCAATTGATTCCATGCTAATTCCGAAAAATGCTGTTTTGGATAAGGATTCTGAAAAGCAATAGCATCGAAAATCAACCCATTATTCGACCTTACTGCATCCGTTGCACGCAACATCCAATAATCTGGAAATACCAAAAAAGGTAGGGAAGATATCAATGCAACGGCCTCATTATTTTCGGCAGTTTCAAACAGTGTATCAATAGTTTTGGTATAAGCTTCCTTATCGGTACTATTTAAAAGCGTTAGTAAATAAAGTCGCACCAATCTATCCAACGGCCACTCGTTAATGCAAACATCATTAATAATATCGGTAGATTGAATGGGATTTTTACTAATAAAGCGTGGCGTAGCAACAAACGCAGTTTGTAGCGTTTGTAAATTTCCATTGATTTTTGCTTCAATCCAGCTTATTTCTTTTGGCGAAGCATATTGTTTTATTTTTTCGAATAATTGTATTGAAAAACTCATTGTTTGGTTAGGCGATAGATTACGATTTAAATAATCGTAAATAATTAAAAATGTTTTTATCTATGCAATGAGATTCATCACTTTCCGATACAAAACTTGCTAAAAATATTTGCTAGTAAATCATCAGACGTAATACTTCCTGTTATTTCACCTAAATGATGCAATGAAAGTCGAATATCTTGTGCCAAAAAATCACCTGTTATTCCTAAATCTAAGCCATTCAAAACTTCTCCTAATGCCTCGTTTGCTTTTACCAGATGCTCATAATGCCTAAGATTTGTCAACATTGTATCTGCTTGTTTTTTTACTCTAGCTTTGGCCACAATTGCCGATTTTAATTCTCCAATGCCGATGTTATTTTTTGCCGAAATATTTAATCCTTCAAAGTTCGTTGTTTGACCAATTAAATCAATTTTGTTTCGCACATTAATAATTTTTGATTCATCAAAGTCAGCAATAAAATCACTATTAATGTCTTGATTATCAGTGAGTAAAAGTACAATTTCTGCCCGACGCATGGCTTCTTTTGACCGTTCGATTCCGATTGATTCAACAACATCTTTCGTAGCTCTTATTCCTGCGGTATCAATAAATCTGAATTTAATTCCATCCATAAAAAGTACATCTTCAATCACATCACGGGTTGTTCCTGCAATTTCAGTAACGATGGCTTTTTCTTCATTCAGTAAAACGTTCAATAACGTAGATTTTCCTGCATTTGGGGGGCCGATGATTGCCACAGGAATACCTTCTTTTATGACATTTCCTGCATCAAAAGAATCAGTCAATATTTTCAGAAAATTTTGAATTTTCAATATTAACGATTTTAAATCATCTCTTTCTGCAAATTCCACATCTTCTTCGCCAAAATCGAGTTCAAGTTCTACCAAACTAGCAAAATGAATGAGTTCGTCTCGCAAAACTTTTAATTGATTCGAGAACCCCCCTCGCATTAAATTCATCGCAGTTTTGTGAGCTGCTTCCGAATCAGCCGCAATCAAATCAGCCACAGCTTCTGCTTGTACTAAGTCAAATTGTCCATTCAAAAAAGCTCGTTGCGTAAACTCTCCTGCTTGTGCCATTCGACAACCGTTTTGCAATAAAAGCTTCAGAATATACCTAATTATATAATCGCTTCCATGACACGAAATTTCTACTACGTCTTCTTTTGTGAAACTTTTGGGTGTTTTGAAGACCGCCACCAAAACTTCATCCACAATTACAGCTCCGTCTCGAATCGTTCCAAAGTGAATCGTATGCGAATCGACTTTATTCAAATCTTTTCCTTTGAAAATTTTATTGACGATTTCAAAAGTGCGTTCGCCCGAAATACGGATAACACCGATTGCTCCAATTCCTTGGGGAGTTGCCAACGCACAAATTGTATCTAATTGAATCATTTTTCTTTATTACGCTCAAAACTTTGGACTTCAAACTTTGAACATTACATCTTTAATTACTTATTTTTGCAAATCTACCAACTAAAATTTTAAAATCAGACAATGTAGATAATCCGTCGATAATTTATCCAAAACAATCGACTTAAAGCCATTGATTTTCGACTATTGATTATGATAAAAGCTAAATACTTGTGGTACATTAATGTACTTTTATTTTTGGTGGCGATATTTATAATGTATAATATTTGGTTCGCACCTCGCCGAGATGCTTGGAGTTATGTACCTGATAACGCTTTTTTGGTGGTCGAAAGTTCAGAAATTCAGCAGTCACTTTTCAATAAAAACACTCCTGATGCAACGCAATTATCCGACGTTCCAATCTTCTACGATGCTCTTTCGCAGTTGAGAAATATTGTAGGAAGCGTCGAAAATGAAGAGATTGCCAAAAAATTTATTGAAAAAAAATTAATTACATATTCTCTTCATCGAGAAAACAAAAAAAATCTGGAGTACATTGTTTATATCCCTGCGGGAGCTTTCGGGGATGCAAGCTTTTTGAATAGCTTAACTTTACCCGATGCTACCAAACGAAAAGTGTATGGACGAAACTATAAAGGCCTCAGAATCAACGAATTATATAATAACAATAGCCGACTTTTATTTAATTTTTTTATTCACGATGACTTTTTGATTTGCAGTGGCTCAAAAATTTTACTTGAAGAAGTCGTTAACCGCATCAAATCTGGCGTTTCAATCGAAAGAGTTCCTTTCAAAGAAAGTCGAAAAGGGACTGCTCATATCTATTTTAAAAGTAGAAGTTTGCAGGATGTAGCCGATATTCTTCCTTCGCAATTATCACCAAACCTCATTGAGTTTTTTGGCAATATTACGCCTAGAAACCCCGACATAGTGTTTGAAAATCAAAAAAAGCCAAATCTAATTTCTGCGTATATCTATTCTAAAGGGACAAATAATATTCCTTTTCTAGGTATTTTTAGGCATCAAAAACCACAACCTTTTGCTTGTACAGATCTGATTCCCGAAAATACTGCCATTACTTTTCGGATGAGTTTTAAAAACAAATTGTTGCTCGCCCAAGATTTCAATAATTATATGCGAAGCAACGAACAAGAACTTTTGGCCGAAAAAGATAGCGTAAATCGACTTTTAAATGCTAATCTTAATAGTTTTTATGGCATATTAAAAGATGAAGTAGTGCTTTGTGAAATGGAAACTTCAGCCGATGAACCTTCTAAAAAGATATTATTAATCAAAACTGAAGATTCAGCCGAGGCTCTCAATCTTTTTGATGATTTGGCAAGCAGTGCCGAAAAAATTTCAAGCTATTTTAAACCAGTTCCTTTTACGTACCTCAATAATTATGTCCGAAAAATCGAAGTAAGCCAACTTCCTGCAATGCTTTTCGGTTCAATTTTTCGAGGATTTTCCGATTGTTATTACACTCAAAAAGACGATTATATTATTCTTGCAAGCGATGACGATGCAATGCGAGAATACCTGAATAGCTTAAATATGGGGCAAACTTGGGCTAAATCAAGTATTTATCGAGATTTTATAAAAAAATTAAGCCCACAAGCACAAGTAACGGCAATAATTAGTCCACAGAGAATTTGGAATAATATCTACTTTTCATTACCCAAAAAATGGCAAGAATCAACCATCAAACACGAAACTCGAGCCAAAGACTTACGTTTTATTGCGATTGAAAATTTTATTATAAACAACACTTTTGGGACAAAGTTTTTAATTGAAAAAGTGCCACCAACACAAAAAGAGAAATTAATCAATAAATTGTTTTTGCAAGATAGCATTGCCGTTTCGATGCCGCTCGTAGGCATTCCGAATATTATCAAGAATCCTATCAATTCGGCAGATGAAATTATTATACAACAAGCTGATAATCAAATGATTCTATTGGGGAATAATGCAAAAGAAATCAGCAAAACAGCAATCAATCAACCAATTAATAGTAAATATTTGCTGCCAACCGATTATTTCCAAGATGGATTATTGCATTATGTAACTACAACGCCTGATAATTTGATTGTTCTTAGTCGAAATAACAAAGATGGGCTTGCTGCCAACTCGCCTAACCTGTCAATAGAAGGTGAAATAAAAGCTTTAGCGACAAGCGAAACTAAAATTTACGTTGCTGATGCTTCAGGAAATATTTATATTATTAATGAAGAAACTCAGAAAATAACACGAATAAAAACGCCAATACTTCTTCGGAATATTGTGCAGATTCAGCCAGTAAAATTTAAGAATAATACATATTTAGCTGTTTTGCAACGTGACGGGACTTTGAGTGTAGTTTATGAACAAGGGCCAAATCTAAGTGGATTTCCAAAAGTGCCAATAACTGCTCGACCAGTGGGGATGATTGTGGAGGAAAATTCTGAAAAAAATTCAATAATAACAATTTTATCAGAATTGGGTGAAATCAAAAAAATTGATATGAATGGAAATATTTTGAATAATGCTACAATCCAGCTAGATAGACCAGATAAAGGAACTGTTTTTGAACTTATTTTTGACCAAAATCACAAAGACTGGTTTATCGTGCGTCGAACACCGACTTCTCTTTTCCTATTAAATAAACAAGGGCAATCTGTGATAAAAATTGAAAGTACTAACTTCATGAAATCACAATTGAAGTATTTCGACTTGGGTAATGATTTAAGAGTAATCGCTGTATTCGATGAAAAAAACAATACTTTTTTTGATTTGAAAGGCAAAACACTTGGCGATAAACCATTGCCAGCCAGTGCTTTACCAGCAATATCTTATGCTGAAGCGTACAATAAAATATTTATTTATAACCCAAATAAAACCAAATTTGAAGTGTGGTCAGTGAAATTAAAATAATTTACAAATATTTTTACTCAATATTTGCATCTAATAAAATAAAATTCTACCTTTGCACTCTCATTAAGAAACGGAGTATTCTTCTGTGGTTAAATGAAGTCTCGAATCATTCGGGAAACCAGTTTGACTATTGACCTGTTGAGTTAACAAATTTATGGTTTCGATTACGAAACAACTATTTGAATACACTCATTTGAAAACGGTCTCCGAAAGCTATTGAAATTTACAGGTATCATTGCAAGGCAACAAGGAATTATCCTGCACCTTTTTTAGACCTTACCCAAGTGGTTTGCAATGTAAAGTTTAAGTTGGTTTTTGCCAACCTCTGAAAAAAGTAAATAAATTATTGTCCTAAATTTGTAAACCTGCAAAATTTTAACGACTTTTGCACCCCAGTTTAGAATTACTCTGGAGAAATTGAAGGTTTAGGTTATATTAGCAAAATAAAGCGTAAAATACCATGTCTGGAATTATTGGAAAGAAGGTTGGAATGACAACTATCTTCAACGCAGAAGGTCAAGCAGTACCTTGTACATTGATAGAAGCAGGTCCTTGTGTTGTAACTCAAGTTCGTACCGAAGAGAAAGATGGCTACTCAGCTATTCAATTAGGTTACGGTGAAAAGAAAGAAAAAAACACTAGCCGTCCGCTTGTTGGTCATTTCAAAAAAGCAGGTACAACACCGAAGCGTAAATTAATTGAATTCAAAGAATTCGAAAAGCAATATAGTCTTGGAGAAACAATCCGTGTTGAAGACGTTTTCGCTGAAGGAGATTTCTTAGACGTATCTGGAAACTCAAAAGGTCGTGGTTTTCAAGGGGTTGTAAAACGTCATGGATTTGCTGGGGTAGGTGGTCAAACTCACGGTCAGCATAACAGAGGTCGTCACCCGGGTTCAATTGGTGCTTGTTCATTCCCATCACGTGTATTCAAAGGAGTACGTATGGGTGGTCGTATGGGTAATACTCGTACTACTATTCAAAACTTGAGAGTGTTGAAAGTGATTACAGAGCAAAATCTTATTGTAGTGAATGGTTCAATTCCAGGAGCGAAAAATTCTTACATTACATTACATAAATAATTTCCTGCATCTAATTTAATAGATGATTAATAGCAGCTTTTTAAACATGCTATACAAGGACTAAAGGTCGAAGCTGAGCGACATCGAAAAAATACAGTTTAAATAAAATGAATTTACCAGTTATTAGCAAAGACGGACAAAGCACAGGTCGCACAGCAACGCTAGCTGACAGTGTTTTCGGAATTGAGCCAAATCAACATGTTGTTTACTTAGATGTAAAACATTATTTGGCTAACCAACGTCAAGGAACGCACAAAGCAAAGCAAAGAGCTGAAATTAATCGCTCTACTAAAAAAATCGTTCGTCAAAAAGGTTCAGGAGGTGCTCGTCACGGTTCTACTAAAGCTCCTATTTTTGTTGGTGGTGGTCGTGTATTCGGTCCAACTCCACGTGATTACGATTTTAAGTTGAACAAAAAAATTAAAGTGTTGGCTCGTAAGTCAGTACTTTCTTCAAGAGCTGCTGAAAATAATATTTCAATCATTGAAAATTTCACTTTCGACGCTCCAAAGACAAAATCATATTTGTCATTCCTCAAAGCATTATCATTATCTGGAAGTAAAACCCTTTTTATCATCGGGGATTACGATAGCAACGTATATTTATCAGCTCGCAATATTCCTAAAACTAAGGTTTTAAGTGCTGATGAAGTTAGTACTTATGACTTAATCAACGCTGATAAAGTATTAATTAGCGAAGGTGCATTGTCGAAAATTGAATCAATATTGAATTAAGACTTATAGTTGTGGATTATCACAACTCATAAATAATACGAAAATGAGCGTACTCAAAAGACCAATCGTTACCGAAAAATCACAAAAGCTTACTACAAAAGGTAAATTTGTGTTTGAGGTTGACATGAACGCGAATAAAATCGAAATCGCAAAAGCTGTCGAAAGAATGTACGGTGTTACTGTAACTGATGTAAACACTGTTCGTCAAATAGGCAAAAAGAAATCGAGAATGACTCGTAGTAGAGCATCATCAGGTTTGACTTCAACTTTCAAAAAAGCTGTTGTGACTTTGAAAGATGGTGATTTAATCGATTTCTACGAAAATTTGTAAGATAAACTGTCAGAAAATGACGATTTTAAAATTACAAAATTTACTAAATTAAAGTATAGCCTAAGGCTGCAAAAGATTAAGTAACAATGGGTATTAAAAAATTAAAACCAAACACACCTGGTCAGCGTCACCGCATAGCTCCTGATTTTTCAGATATTACAGCGAGCAAACCAGAGAAAAGCCTTACGACTACTATCAAGAAAACTGGTGGTAGAAATAACGAAGGACACCGTACTGCACGTTATATTGGTGGCGGTCACAAGCGTAGATATCGTCTTATTGATTTCAAAAGAAACAAATTTGACATCGCAGCGGAAGTAAAAACTATTGAATATGATCCAAACCGTACAGCACGTATTGCTTTAGTACAATATGCTGATGGAGAGAAAGCTTATATTATTGCTCCTCAAGGATTGAAAGTTGGACAGTCGATTATCGCAGGGACAAGCGTTGCACCTGAAGTTGGTAATTCTCTTCCAGTTGGAAATATGCCTCTTGGTACAATTATTCATAACATCGAATTACAACCTGGTAAAGGTGCTCAAATGGCTCGTAGTGCTGGAGCTTATGCTCAAGTATTAGCAAAAGATAGCAAATATGTTACTTTAAAGATGCCTTCAGGTGAGATGAGAATGATTCTTGCTACTTGTGTTGCAACAGTTGGTACAGTTTCAAATGCTGACCACATGAACGTAACTCTTGGTAAAGCAGGTCGTAAACGTTGGTTAGGTGTTCGTCCAAGAGTAAGAGGGGTTGCTATGAACCCAGTTGATCACCCGATGGGTGGTGGTGAAGGTCGTGCATCAGGAGGCCACCCTCGTTCTCGCAACGGCTTATTAGCTAAAGGTAAGAAAACTCGTGACAAAACTAAGCCTTCAACAAAGCTTATCATTTCAAGAAGAAGTAAATAATCATTAAGCAGTTCAAAGTTTTGAATACAAATCAGAACTCAGGACTCAGAACTCAGAACTATACAATGGCACGTTCACTTAAAAAAGGACCATATATTGATTTTCGCCTCGACAAGAAAATTGTTGACATGAATAACTCAGGCAAAAAATCAGTTATCAAAACGTGGTCACGTCGCTCAATGATTTCTCCGGATTTCATTGGTCACACCTTCGCAGTACATAATGGCAACAAATTTATTCCAGTTTATGTAACTGATAACATGGTTGGTCACAAACTTGGTGAATTTTCACCAACTCGTAACTTCCGTGGTCACGTAGCAAAGAAAGATAAAGGTAAAAGATAATAATTATAATGAAGAATGAAAGAAGATAGAATGTAGAATAGAAGAATGAATGTTTATACCAATTCATAATTCACATCTCTTAATTCTTAATTCTTAATTCTTAATTCTACATTTCAAGAATAATGGAAGCAGTAGCAAAACTTAGTGATTACCCTACCTCACCTCGTAAAGCAAGATTAGTAATTGATCTTATCAGAGGAATGAAGGTAAGTCAGGCTTTGGGCATTTTAAGCTTTCAGCCGCAACACGCCTCTCCAGTTGTGAGAAAAGTCTTATTGTCGGCAGTTGCAAACTGGCAACAAAAAAATGAAGACTTGAAAATTGAAGATGCAGATTTATTTGTTAAATCAATTTTCGTTGACGGAGGAAGAATGTTAAAACGTATGAGACCAGCTCCGCAAGGACGTGGTCACAGAATTCGTAAACGTTCACACCACCTGACAATCGTAGTTGATAGTGCAGTTTAATTAATCAAATAGCAAACGATACACTACTCGTATTGCTTTATAAAGTAAATTACCAATGGGACAAAAAGTAAATCCGGTAAGTTTTAGACTTGGCTATATTAGAGGTTGGGATTCCAACTGGTATGGCGGTAAAACTTTTGCCGAAAAACTCGTCGAGGACCAAGAAATCCGTAAATATGTTTCAGCTCGTATTCCAAAAGGTGCTATCTCGAAAGTAGTTATCGAGCGTACCTTGAAACGTATCACTCTTACAATTCATACAGCCCGTCCGGGTGTTGTTATTGGTAAAGGTGGTAACGAAGTTGACAAAATTAAGGAAGAGCTAAAAAAACTAACGAGTAAAGACGTTCAAATTAATATCTACGAAATTAAACGTCCTGAATTGGATGCAAAATTAGTAGGTGAGTCAATCGCTCAACAACTAGAAGCTCGTATTTCTTACCGTCGTGCAATGAAACAAGCAATTCAAGCAGCTGTTCGTGTAGGAGCACAAGGTATTAAAGTTAAGTTAGGTGGTCGTTTGGCTGGAGCTGAGATGGCTCGTAATGAAATGTATAAAGAAGGACGTATTCCTTTGCACACAATTCGTGCAGATATTGACTACGCAATCTCTGAAGCCCTTACTGTTTATGGTAAAATTGGTATCAAAGTTTGGGTATTCAAAGGAGAAGTTTTCGGTAAGCGTGATTTAACTCCAGCTGGTGGCGGTACAGCTCAAGCTAATGCTGAAAGAGGTGGAGATAATGCTGGCGGCCGTGGTGGACGTGATGACCGTAGAGGTGGTGGCCGTGATGGTGGTCGTGATGACCGCAGAGGCGGTGGACGTGATGATAAAGGCGGTGATAGAGGTGGACGTAACAACAATAACCGTGGTGGTGGTCCAGGCAATAATCGCAATAACAATAATAGAGGTACAGGTCCAAATAAGAGATAAGCATAGTTCTTAGTTTCAAGTTCAAATTTTCGACTTTTCGATTAATAACATTGAAACTTTTACTATTAAGAAACTTGAAACTAAGCACTTAGTGCTGAAAATATAACAGCGTTATGTTACAACCAAGAAGAACCAAATTTCGTAAGCAACAGAAAGGTAGAATAAAAGGCCTTGCAACTCGTGGACACGAGATAGCTTTCGGAACATTCGCTATCAAATCTTTAGAGCCAGGTCGTATAACCTCTCGTCAGATTGAAGCAGCACGTATCGGGGTTACCCGTGCAATGAAACGTGAAGGTCAAGTCTGGATCCGTATTTTTCCAGATAAACCTATCACCAAGAAACCTTTAGAGGTACGTATGGGTAAAGGTAAAGGAGCACCTGAATACTGGGTAGCCAGCGTAAAACCAGGTACAATTTTATTCGAAGCAACTGGTGTATCAGTTGAGGTAGCAACGGAAGCACTTCGTTTAGCTGCTCAAAAGTTACCGGTTCAAACAAAGTTTGTAGTACGTAGAGACTACCAAGAAGAAGCTGAATAATAATTAGTTTCGAGCAGGCGGATTAACGCTTATAGTACCGAGTTCAAAGTCCTTTTATTCTCGGTTCTTGTAACTCGGCACTTAGCACAAATAAAAAAATGAAACAGTCAGAAATCAAAGCATTGTCACTTGAGCAGTTAGAGCAAAACATCTCTCTTGAAAAAGATAGAATTTTAAAATTACAGTTTGCTCACGCCATTACACCCATCGAAAATCCGATGCGTATTCGTCAGTCTCGTAGATTGATAGCTCAATTGATGACCGAATTGAACGCAAGATAAATTATAGACATCCCTGATAAATCAGGAATTAAGTATCTGAACAATGGAAAGAAATCTTAGAAAAGAGCGTATCGGAACGGTAGTAAGCAACAAGATGGATAAATCTGGTGTTGTAACTGTAGTACGTAAATTGAAGCATCCGAAGTACGGAAAGTTTATGCTCAAAACCAAGAAGTTTATGTTCCATGACGAGAATAACGAAGCTGGTATCGGTGATACCGTTAAGATTCAAGAAACTCGACCATTGAGCAAAAACAAGAATTGGAGATTAGTTGAAATCGTAGAAAAAGCGAAATAATAGCTTATTCCCTCCCCCAAAGAGTGCTATTAATCATTTCCCTCATAGGGGAGTAGGGGGCTTAAAAAATTTATAAGACAATGTTACAGCAAGAATCAAGAGCAGGTGTTGCCGATAATAGTGGTGCTAAAGAAGTGCTTGTCATCCGTGTATTAGGTGGCACACGTAAACGTTATGCGTCAATCGGTGATAAAGTTGTCGTTACAGTGAAATCAGCTCTTTCATCATCAAACATGAAGAAAGGAACTGTGTCGAAGGCTGTTGTTGTGAGAACTACTAAAGAAGTTCGTCGCAAAGATGGTACTTACATTCGTTTTGAAGACAACGCAGTCGTATTATTAAACAATCAAGATGAGCCACGTGGCACACGTATTTTTGGACCTGTTGCTCGCGAATTGCGTGAGAAACAATTCATGAAAATCGTTTCTTTGGCTCCAGAAGTTCTTTAATTTGAAAGTGCTATCGTGATAGCTTCCGCTGCACGATTCTTTTAGAGATAATTTAAGTATTTTTTCTAATTTTTCAAATCTAAAAAATTTCCAAATTTTCAAATTCAAGAGTAATGGAAAGAAAATTCAATAAGCAGCAGAAGCAACACGTACGCTCAGGCGATACTGTTGAAGTAATTGCCGGTAATGCAAAAGGAAAGCGTGGAGTTATTACTGAAGTAATAGCAACTAAGCAACGTGTAGTCGTTGATGGTGTAAACATCATGAAAAAACACGTAAAACCTTCTGCTCAAACTCCTCAAGGAGAAATTCGTGAGTTTCCAGGTTCTATTCACATCAGTAATGTAATGGTTGTTGACCCATCAACAGGAAAACCAACTCGTACAGGACGTAAAGAAAATGACAAAGGAAAATTACAAAGATTTTCTAAAGAGTCGGGTAAATTTATTTAATCAATTACCATTTGATATAAGATAATACTTAATGTATTATAGTATCAATAAATATGAGGGTCGGAAATCCTCGGTAAAAAAACAATGGCACGTTTAAGAGACAAATACACACAGGATGTTGTTCCGGCTTTGAAAGAAAAGTTTGGTTATAAATCTGTGATGCAAGTTCCAGCGTTAAAGAAAATTGTAGTTAACCGTGGTGTTGGTGCTGCAACTGGAGACAAGAAATTAATTGACAGTAGTTTGGAGGAAATTACAAACATTACTGGTCAAAAAGCAGTAGCTACTCTTTCAAAGAAAGCTGTATCTAATTTTAAATTACGTGAGAACATGCCGATTGGTGTGAAAGTTACGCTTCGTGGTGATAAAATGTACGAATTCTTAGATAGATTAACTGCAATTGCACTTCCACGTGTACGTGACTTCAAAGGAATTAGCGATAAGGGTTTTGATGGTCGTGGAAACTATACCTTTGGTGTAAAAGAGCAAATTATTTTTCCTGAGATTTCAATAGATAAGATATCTAAAATACAAGGGATGGATATTACTTTTGTAACTTCAGCTGAAACTGATGCAGAAGGTTACGAGTTGTTAAAAGCAATGGGAATGCCATTTGCAAGTATTAAGAAATAATATTAAGATTTCGATATTTATAATTCAGTCATACAATGGCAAAAGAATCAATAAAAGCAAGAGATAGAAAAAAAGCGGCTTGTGTTGCTAAATATGCAGCTAAACGTGCTGCTTTGAAAGAAGCAGGAGATCTCATTGGCTTAGACAAATTACCTCGTAACGCATCACCTGTACGTTTACACAATCGTTGTCAATTGACAGGTCGTCCAAGAGGTTATATGCGTAAGTTTGGTATCAATCGTGTTACTTTCCGTGAAATGGCAAGTAAAGGTTTAATCCCAGGTGTTACTAAAGCATCTTGGTAATTTTTGATTAAATAATTATTTGAATGTCAATATTTAAAGTTGAAATTTAATTTTTTCAAGTTTCTTTGATAATTCTCTCTAATTATTTGACCAATTAGTACTATTAATAAAATTTTTTCTCTAATTTTGCAGCCCAATTGAGAAAGTCGTACTCTGCGATACTGCTCAATGTTGGCTTAGGTATCCAAAATTAAATATCAAAAATGATTACAACGGATCCAATAGCAGACTTCCTTACCAGAATCAGAAATGCCATAAAGGCACGTCATAGAGTGGTGGAAATACCTGCTTCGAACATCAAAAAAGCGATTACTCAAGTACTTTACGATAAAGGCTTTATCCAAAGTTATAAATTCGAAGAAGTTGCTCCTCAGGGTATAATCAAAATAGCATTAAAGTACAATCCAGTTACGAAACAATCTGCAATTGTAGAACTCAAAAGAGTTTCAAAACCAGGTTTACGTAAATATGCAGGTACAACTGACATTCCACGTGTTTTGAATGGTTTGGGTATCGCTATCGTTTCGACATCAAAAGGTGTTATGACTGATAAAGAAGCTCGTGCATTGAAAGTAGGTGGTGAGGTATTGTGCTACGTATATTAATATATGCTAAACATTCTTTCCCTTATCGGTTAGAATGTTTTTTAGTTGAGTAAATAATAATTTTGTTGACCGCTCTTAATAACTCGTTATTTTTAACAGAAAGTGTTATGAAGCCTTAAACTATTAATAAAAATGTCAAGAATTGGTAAAAAACCAGTTGCCCTTCCAAGTGGCGTTACAATTTCAGTAGATGCACAAAATGTAGTTACTGTAAAAGGCCCTAAGGGAACTTTAACACAAAAAGTTGATTCTGATATCATTGTTTCTATCGAAGATAGCGAACTTAAAGTAGAAAGACCAACTGAACAAAAAAGACACAAAGCTCTTCACGGTTTGTATCGTTCATTAATCAATAATATGGTTATTGGTGTTACAACTGGCTACAAGACCGATATGGAAATTGTGGGTGTGGGTTATAAAGCTTCTAATAATGGAAATGTCCTTGATTTAAGTTTAGGATATTCGCATAATGTTTACTTTGTAGTTCCTTCTGAACTAAAAGTAACTACTGCAATGGAAAAAGGTAAGAATCCGATGGTTACTCTTGAAGGTACAGACAAGCAGTTAATTGGTTTGGTAGCTTCAAAAATCAAATCGCTTCGTAAAGTTGAGCCATACAAAGGTAAAGGTATTAGATTTGTTGGTGAAGTTATACGTCGTAAGGCTGGAAAAACCTCAGGTAAGAAAAAATAATCATTAGACACAAGACCTAGGAGAAACAAGTTTAGAATATAAACTTTACTTGCTGCTCTGAAAATCTAAAAATAGCAAATACAATGTCAAGTGTAAAAACTGATAGAAGACAAAAAATTAAATGGAGTATCCGTAACAAGATTTCAGGAACAACTGAAAGACCTCGTTTATCGGTTTTCCGTTCAAATACTGCCATATATGCCCAATTAATAGATGATTCTAGAGGAGTTACTTTAGCTGCGGTTTCAACTACTGAATTAGGCTTGAAAGGCGTTAAAATTGATAACTCGAAAGAGGTAGGTAAAAAAATAGCTGAAAAAGCGACTGAAAAAGGCATTCTAGCATGCGTATTCGACCGTAATGGCTATTTGTATCATGGTAATATCAAAGCTGTGGCTGAAGGAGCCAGAGAAGGTGGTTTAAAATTCTAATCTTGAAATTCTGAATCAATGAACAAAGCAAAAGTAAACGAGGCAGAACTCAAAGAAAGAGTAGTCGCCATTAATCGTGTAGCAAAAGTAGTAAAAGGTGGTCGTCGTTTTAGTTTCTCTGCTATTGTCGTTTTAGGCGATGGTAAAGGAGTTGTAGGTCAAGGCTTAGGTAAAGCAAATGAAGTAACTGATGCAATCGCAAAAGCTATTGAAGATGCTAAGAAAAACCTTGTTACAGTGCCAATTATAAACGATACTGTTCCTCATGAAATTCACGGCAAGTTTTCAGGTGGTTTCGTATTTGTTAAACCAGCAGCACCAGGTACTGGTATTATTGCTGGTGGTGCGATGCGTGCTGTTTTAGAGGCTGCTGGAATTCATAACGTTTTGGCAAAATCTAAAGGTTCTTCGAACCCTCATAATGTTGTTAAAGCCACAATAGACGCTTTAAGTCAAATGCGTGCACCGCATACTGTTGCTTTCCAACGTAGTGTAAAAATGAATAAAGTTTTCAACGGATAATTGTTCTAAGTTTTCAATCCAAAGTATTTTTAGAGATTTACTTTTATTGATTCTTATTGCTTATAGCTAAAAAAAAAATGGCAAAAGTAAAAATTACTCAAGTGAGAAGCGTTATAGGTAGACCAGAAGTGCAAAAGCGTACAATTACTGCTTTAGGCTTAGGTAAACTCAATCGCACTGTTGAAAAAGAACTTAACCCAGCAATGCAAGGGATGATTAATGCGGTTAAACACCTATTAGTTATAGAAGAAGCGTAAGCTTTTTGTTCTTAATCAAAATTATACATTAGAAAATCTAATACTGATTTTTATCAATATTGATTTTCAGGCTAAGCCGAGTGAATCTGAAAATCAGATTTGCGTATTATTAACCGATTAAATTAATCGTATTACAATGAAATTAGAGTCATTAAAACCTGCTAAAGGTTCAGTTAAAGCAAACGATAGAGTTGGTCGTGGTCATGGTTCTGGTGGTGGTGGCACGGCTAAACGTGGTCACAAAGGAGCTAAATCTCGTTCAGGGTATAGTCAAAAACGTGGTTTTGAAGGTGGTCAAATGCCTTTACAACGTCGTGTTCCTAAGTTTGGCTTTAAAAATATCAACCGTGTTGAATATAAAGCTATTAACTTAGATACTATCCAAGCTCTTTTTGATAAAACAGGTATTTCAAATATTGATTTAGGTGTTCTATATAACAACGGTCTTATTGCAAAATCTGACTTGGTGAAAGTTTTAGGACGTGGAGAGTTAAGTGCAAGTGTTAACCTCCGTGCCAATGCTTTTTCTGCATCAGCGATTGCTGCTATTGAGAAAGTTGGAGGAACTGCTACTGTTGATGCAACATTAAACCGTGAATCAGCAGTTGTTGAAGCAACTGTAACCGAGGCTGTTGTTGAAGCTAAACCTAAAAGTGCAAAAAAAAAAGTTGAAGGTGACGATTTAAAGTTAATTGAAGGAATTGGCCCTAAAATAGCCGATTTGCTTATTAATGCTGGAATTGTTACATTTGCAGATTTAGCAGCAACCACAGCTCAAAAAGTTTCTGAAATCCTTGATGCAGCAGGTCCAAAATTTGCAATGCACACTCCTACTACTTGGCCAGCACAAGCTGAATTAGCACGTGACGGAAAGTGGAACGAACTAAAGGAATTGCAAGATAAACTCAATGCAGGTAAAGCTGAGTAATTTCACTAAAACGCCTTGTTTTTCCTAAAAAAATGGACAAATTTATTACGACACTCCGAAATATTTGGTCAATTGAGGAATTAAGAAAAAGAATTCTTCAAACAGTTTTGATTATTTTGATTTTCAGAATTGGGTCACACGTGGTTCTTCCAGGTGTTGATGTAGCAAAACTTAAAGACCTTACCCAAAGTAATGGTTTATTAGGCCTTTTAAATACGTTAGTTGGTGGTGCATTTCAGAATGCTTCAGTAATGGCTTTAGGTATTATGCCTTACATTTCTGCATCAATTGCAATACAACTACTTACGCTTGCTTTACCATATTTTAGTAAATTACAAAAAGAGGGTGAGTCTGGTCGTAGGAAGTTGAATCAAATTACTCGTTGGTTGACAATTATTGTAGCAGCGGCTCAAGCACTTACCTATGTACGTGCAACTATACCAACTGATGCAATTACAATTAATCAAGGATTGTTCTATGTTAGTTCTGTAATCCTTATTGTTTCTGGCACAGTAATGTGTATGTGGTTAGGAGAAAGAATGACAGAAAAAGGAGTTGGTAATGGGATTTCAATGATGATTATGATTGGAATTGTATCAAGATTTCCAGGTGCAATCATTGGTGAAGCACAGTCAAGAGGAGGGAATGGGCAAATTTTGTTCTTCGTATTAGAAATTGTAGCTTTATTTTTGGTAGTTCTTTTTGCAGTAGCTATTACTCAAGCAACACGTAGAATACCTGTTCAATATGCAAAGCAAATAGTAGGTAATAAAGTTGTTACTGGACAGCGTCAATACCTTCCTTTAAAGTTGAATATTGCAGGTGTAATGCCAATTATTTTTGGACAAGCATTGATGTTTATTCCTGGCTTAGTCTTAACATATTTGGCTGATAGTACCAAAAGCGATACTTTCCAAAGCTGGGCAATAATTATGAATAGTCCAACATCATGGCAGTACTGCATTATTTATGCTGTTTTGATTATTGGATTTACATTCTTTTATACTGCGATTTCGATTAACCCTAATCAAATTGCAGATGATATGAAGCGTGGCGGTGGTTTTATTCCAGGTGTAAAGCCTGGGCAACCAACATCTGATTTTGTTGCTAATATTCTTGATAGAATTACATTGCCTGGTGGTGTATTATTAGCTGTAATTGCAATTCTTCCTGCTTTTGCTGGTTTATTAGGAATGACTCAAGGTTTTGCATCTTTCTTTGGAGGTACTTCATTATTGATTTTAGTTGGTGTAGTGTTAGATACATTACAACAAATAGAAAGTTATTTGTTAATGAAGAGATATGAAGGTTTAATGCAATCGGGTAGGATACAAGGTCGTCAAGTTGCTTCAAATATTCCAGTCTAATGAGGGTTTAAAACATGAGCAAAAAAGATAAAATTATCTATCTAAAGTCTGAAGAAGAGTTAGAAATTATTAGACAGAATGGCCAAATTTTAGGTAAAGCTCATGCTGAAGTTGCTAAGTTAATAGAACCAGGTATTACAACGAAGGCTTTAGACAAAGTTGCTTATGAATTTATCAAAGATAGTGGTGCGAAGCCATCTTTTCTAGGATATAATGATTTTCCAGCTAGTTTATGTATTTCAATTAATGAAGTTGTTGTACATGGTATTCCAAGTAATCGTATCTTGAAAGACGGTGATATTATTTCTATTGACGGTGGAGTTTATAAAGATGGATTTCATGCCGATAGTGCTTACACCTATACCTTAGGAGAGATTAAAACAGAGGTACTAGATTTGTTGAAACATACTTATCGTTCGCTGTTTAAGGGTATAGAGCAAGCTCGTGTTGGAAATAGAATTGGAGATGTTAGTTTTGCTGTTCAAAATTATGCTGAAAGTTTCAATTATGGCGTAGTTAGAGAATTAGTTGGACATGGAGTTGGTAAATATTTACATGAAGCTCCTGAAGTTCCTAATTTTGGCAAACGTGGCAATGGTCCTAAGTTATTAGAAGGCATGGTTCTAGCAATAGAACCAATGATTACTTTAGGAAAAAGAGGGGTGGTTCAAGAAAATGATAATTGGACAATTCGTACCGAAGACCGAAAGCATGCAGCACATTATGAGCATACAGTTGTTGTAAGAAAAGATAGTGCAGAGATATTAACAACTTTCCAATACATAGAGGAAGTTTTAGCAAAGAAAAATTTAGTTATTGCATAGTTCAATTTAAGAATTTGGGTACAAATTAATTTGAAAATTGGATATTTAAGTACACTTTCAAGTTATTTTCATTCAAAATCGTTTTATTAAATTTAATGGCAAAACAATCAAATATCGAAGTTGACGGCATTATAACAGAAGCCCTTTCAAATGCAATGTTCCGCGTTCGTTTGGAAAATCAACATGAACTGATAGCTCACATTTCTGGTAAAATGAGAATGAATTATATTCGTATCTTACCAGGAGATAAGGTTAGACTCGAAATGTCTCCTTATGATTTGACAAAAGCTCGAATTACATATCGTTATAAATAATAATTGCTAGTTTTTTGATGCTTTAAGTTATTTTTAGTATGCGATAAGTTTTAGTATTAAAATGAAAATTTCGTAATTATAAAAAACCCCAAAATACGAAAATTTTCTTACTATAAAGTCCCCCTTTAGGGGTTAGGGGTTCATTCATTATGAAAGTAAAAGCATCAGTAAAGAAGCGTAGTGCTGAATGTAAAGTTATCCGTCGTAAGGGTAAAATTTACGTTATTAACAAAAAGAATCCTAAGTTTAAACAAAGACAAGGCTAATTTCTATGAGGATTGCAGGTGTTGATATCCCAGACAAAAAAAGAGGCGAAATCGCCCTTACGTACATCTACGGTATTGGCCGTAGTGCCTCACAAAAAATTCTAACAAAAGCTAACATCAGTTTTGATAAAAAAGCTGGCGAGTGGAATGATAGTGAAGCTAATGCCATCCGTGGTATTATTACGGAAGAAATGACAGTTGAAGGTCAGTTGCGTTCAGAAGTACAACTAGCTATCAAACGTTTGATGGACATTGGTTGTTACCGTGGCGTTCGTCACCGTAAAGGTTTACCTCTTCGTGGCCAACGAACTAAAAACAACTCACGTACCCGTAAAGGTAAGCGTAAGACAGTTGCCAACAAAAAGAAGGCTACTAAGTAACCCTTAGCTCTTAAATGAGCCAAAAGTAGGATTTTCATTTTAAGGGAGAAAATCGAACAGAGTACAGGTTTTTCTGTACTGCCAATCATTTAATAATGTTTTGTCACAATGGCACAAGCAAAAAGAAAAGATAAAGCAAAAAAAAGAATTGTTGTAGTTGAGCCAGTTGGTCAGGTACACATCAGAGCATCTTTTAACAACATCATTATTTCTGTTACTAACAGTCAAGGTCAAGTTATATCTTGGGGTTCAGCAGGTAAAATGGGTTTCAAAGGTTCAAAGAAGAATACTCCATATGCTGCACAAATGGCGGCTCAAAGTTGTGCTCAAGTAGCTTACGAAGCAGGAATGCGTAAAGCTGAAGTTTTTGTAAAAGGTCCTGGTTCTGGACGTGAGTCGGCTATCCGTACTGTACAAAATTCAGGCATTGAAGTTACAACAATTACTGACGTAACGCCACTTCCACATAATGGATGTCGTCCTCCAAAACGTAGAAGAGTATAATAAATTTCAAAAGAATGTAAACTGTAGATTAGAATTTAGTGGTTTTTCTATTAAACTAAGTCTTTAAAGCTTTCATTCTTTTGTTATAATATAATAAATTCAAATAAATCTCGTTTAACAACGGGAAAAGAAATAGAAAACAGTTTACTGTTGTTTTGAAAACCAAAATGATTGATGGTTTGGACATTGGGGCTAATCAATCTCTATTTCATTTAAAAACCAAGAAAAATGGCAAGATACACAGGTCCAAAAGTAAGGATTTCAAGAAAGTTTGGTGAACCAGTAATGGGACCAAGTAAAGCGTTAAGTAAAAAAGCTTATCCTCCAGGCCAACATGGAAAAGGTCGTAAGAGCAAAAAATCAGAATACGGTCAGCAATTAATTGAGAAGCAAAAAGTAAAATATACTTATGGTATATTAGAGCGTCAATTTGCACGTTTTTTCCACCTAGCTTCTGTTAAAGAAGGTCGTACAGGTGACAATTTATTGAAACTTTGTGAAGGTCGTTTAGACAACACAGTTTTTCGTTTAGGAATTGCTCCTACGCGTCGTGCAGCACGTCAATTAGTAACACACTGCCACATCACAGTTGATGGGACTGTATTAAATGTTCCTTCTTTGATTTTAAAACCGGGTCAAATTGTTGGTGTACGTGAAAAATCAAAAGCTCTTCTTACTATTTCTGATAGTTTGAAAGCACGTAATGCAAAACGTTACAATTGGTTAGAGTGGGATGCTACTGAAATGGTAGGTAAATTTATTAACTACCCAGAGCGTGACCAAATACCAGAAAACTTCAACGAGCAGGCAATCGTCGAGTTATATAACAAATAATATTTGTCTTGTGGTTGTGCCATTGTTGTTAAAAACAGCAGTGGCACAGCTACGTTTTTTTATTGGTGGTTTAGCTAGCCACCTTTCAGTTAACGAAAACAAACACACTGCATACGTATGTCAATATTAGCATTTCAAATGCCTGACAAGGTCGTCATGGAAAAGGCTGACGACTTCCATGGCTTTTTCGAGTTTAAACCACTCGAAAGAGGGTATGGTGTGACCATCGGAAACGCTCTTCGTCGTATTTTGTTGTCTTCTTTGGAAGGCTACGCAATTACTTCTGTAAGATTTCCGGGGGTATTACACGAATTTTCGAGCATTGATGGGGTTGTTGATGATGTAACAGAAATCATCTTAAACCTTAAAATGGTTCGTTTTAAAAAAGTTTCTGACTACGTAGATAATAAGTTTACTGTCAGAATCAAAAATCAAAGTGTTTTGACTGCGGGCGACCTTGGTAAATTTACACAAAGTTTTCAAATTCTTAATCCTGATTTGGTTATTGCTCGTTTAGATGACCAAAAAGAGTTAGAAATTGAAATCATTGTTGATAAAGGTCGTGGTTATGTAGCTGCAGACGAACAAAAACAAAATGATTTACCTATCGGTTTTATCTCTGTTGATTCGATTTTTACACCAATCAAAAATGTTAGATATAGCATTGAGAATACCCGTGTAGAGCAAAGAACCGACTACGAAAAACTTTTATTAGAAATCAAAACTGATGGTTCTATCCATCCAGAGAGAGCTTTGCAAGAAGCGGCTCATATTTTGATTCAACATTTCTTGAAGTTTACGGACGAAAATATGGTATTTGATACCAAGAAAGATGACGAAGATAACATTGTTGATGAAGAATTCTTACACATGCGTAAGTTATTGAAAACTTCATTACAAGATTTAGATTTGTCAGTTCGTGCGTACAATTGTTTGAAATCTGCTGATATTCGTACATTGGGTGATTTGGCAAGATTAGAAGTAGCTGACATGATGAAATTCCGTAACTTTGGTAAAAAATCATTGACGGAATTAGAACAATTAGTTGCTGATAAAGGCTTGCATTTCGGTATGGATGTATTGAAATATAAGTTAGACGAGGATTGATATTGAATTTGTCCTGTTTCTACTATTAGAAACAGGATTTTTTTATACCTTATCGAACCGCAGTTATCGAGTAAATTAATTAACAATCGTAATAGGTGGAACAGCTAAGACTGCGTAAGCTTTTCTGACCGTTACTTACGAAAAAATAACAATGAGACACGGAAATAAAATCAATCATTTAGGGAGAACTCATTCTCACAGAGAGGCGATGTTGCAAAACATGGCGATTTCATTAATTCAATACAAACGTATCGAAACAACTTTGGCTAAAGCTAAAGAATTGCGTAAATATGTTGAGCCTTTGATTACGAAATCGAAAAATGATAGCACTCACTCTCGTAGAACTGTGTTTTCTTATTTGCAAGACAAAGAGGCAGTTAAAACGCTTTTTGGTGAGATTGCTGAAAAAGTAGCTAATCGTAATGGTGGTTACACGCGTATTATCAAATTAGGAACACGTTTTGGCGATAATGCTGAAGTTGCATTGATTGAATTAGTTGATTATAATGAAGCTCTATTGACTTCGGTTGAAGAGAAAACTACTAAAACTCGTCGTAGTCGTCGTGGTGGTAAAAAAGCTGAAGATGCTGCTCAAACAACTGCAACTGTTGATGAATCATCAGCAGAAGTTGTTGAAGAAGTGGCTCCTGAAGAAACACCAGCTCAAGATGAAACTTCGGCAAGTGAAGAACCGAAAGCATAATAACAACTGTTATTCATTTAGGAAAGCCTCAAACGAAAGTTTGAGGCTTTTTTTATTACCATTACAACTATTATTCAGTAATTTCAGTCATAGAGTAAAAAATAGTAACGCCAACATTTATGAAAAAAAAATACTGTTATTCCATTTTTTCTTTAATAGGTCATATTGCTTTCGGGCAAATGAACGATGATATAAAATTTCAGATAAATGAGGCTCAATTTATGGTTAAAACTAGATTGAAAGAAAATAATTGTAGTGATCAAAAGCTTATTATAGTTTCGGATGATTCAAATTACATTCAAATTTCTCCAACATTTATTGAAAACGATTCATATAATTATCAGTGGTACAAGAATGGTGAATATATCTTAAATTCTTCATCATCTTCGTTTCAGGCAACTGAAACAGGGTATTATTCATTGAAACTTGTAAATAAACTAAATAACTCCTGCGAAATAAAATCTGTCAATAGTATTCCAATTTATCCGAAAGTTAATTCTTTACCAATAACATTAACTTATTCATTCGATATTCTTAGTGTCGATGCTACCTTTGCGAGTAAATTTGAATGGTATCGAGATGGAATAATAATTAATGATTTGAATAAAAATAATTTACGATTTCCGAAGAATGGTACGTACAAAGTAAGAAAATATTTACAAAATAGCAGTCTTTTTCAAGAAACTAACGAGGTTGCAATAATGCAAAATGATGTATTGACTATTGATAAAACTATATTTTTAGATGATGGTGATTATTGTAAACCAGTCCCTTTTTTAAAGGCTATTTTTAAAAAACAGGAGATTCAAACGGATTCAAAATTGAGGTTTCAGTGGTATTTGAATGGAAAAGTGATAAAAGATTCGACGCTATGCCATTTTAAACCCGTTAGCACGGGAGAATATCAGGTCGATGTTTTCTTACCAGATGAAAATAATGTTTATTTATCTGTAAAATATAAAATTGTAATTGAAGATTTCCCTAAATCGATGTCGATTGCAAAAATTGAAGATATTTGTGGTGCAAAGGCATTGCTAAAAGTGGATGATTCATTTATGCAAAGATTTACATTTCAAAGCATTGTTTGGCGAGTAAATGACCAAGAAATTCCTAATGAAACACAACCATTTTATAATGCTACAAAAAGTGGTTTTTATACTTTTTCTGTAAAGTATTTAGATAAAAATTCTAACACGAGCTGTAATTATAATTCGTTTGTAAACTTTGAAAAGAAAACAGATTTTAAACTTAACCTTGGATATGCGTATGCTGGTTCGGGATGTGTAGTGGATTCATTCAAAATATTTACTGAAAAGGATAAAAAATACTCATATCAGTGGACAAGAAATGATGTGCCGATAAAAGGTCAAATTACTAATGAATTGTTTGTTAAAGACAAAGATCGCTATAAAATATATATTAAAAGAGAAGATGGGTGTATTAATGAGACCGAAGAAATTGCCTTAAAAGGGTGTTCTTCAAATAATTCTGATAAATTTATTTTGTTAAATCCGCCCCCAATTATCGTTGATAAAACGAATTTATATACTAATGAAAAAGCTACTTTGAGACTGGAAAGCTGTTTGGATGTTAATTTACAATGGTTTAAAGATACAAAAACAATGATTGGAGCAACAGAAAATATGATTGAAGTAAGTGAAAGTGGCAATTATACCGTTCAAATTGAAAAATTTGGATGTATTTCAACATCAAATTCAATTAAAATTTATGTAGAAAATGTACTAGCTATTGGCGAAAATTTACCTGCATTTATAATAGATGTTTATCCAAATCCAACGAATGAACAATTATTTATCTCGATTCCAAATCAAATAAACGGCCACGTTCATGCCAAATTGACTGATATTTCAGGTAAATTGATTGATAAATTTGATTTTGACCAACATTCAAAATCAATTGATTTTAGAAATAGGCAAGAAGGTATTTATTTGTTGATTTTAGAAACCGAAGGAACGAGAATTGTTAAGAAAATAATTAAAAAAGATTAATACGATTACAACCATTTTTGGTTTTTGAAGTCAATGATTAAAAGAAGGAAAAAATGTATCGAATTTTATTTGTGATAGTTGTTTGGATGCTAGCTCTGTCATGCGACGTTGCAAAAGTTGATGTAATTGGGGCATTGGAATTTCATGAAGAAAATCCAACCAATACATTTTATACTTTGTTGGGTTCAAATTTGGCAATAGACCCAACATCATTTGAACAAATGAAAAGTTCTAAGTCTTTGATAGTGAGTCAATTACCTAAGAATGGAGAGGCAAAGTTTATTGAAAATGGTTTTATTTATTATCGTTTAACCAATTTAAAAGCAGCAAATGATGTGTTTACGATAACAGGAAAAACTAATGATGGAGTACAGATTAATGAAGAAATAAAAGTAAATTTTGTTAATAATCAGGCAGATTTGCCGTGTAATTCTGGTACGATTGGAGATAAGGTAAAGACAGAAATAGGAAAATCATCTGAAATTAATGTATTAGCAAATGATAAAACTTGTGGTTCAATCAGTAACAATTCGTTGATGATTGAAATTCAACCTAAGCATGGGAAAGTCGAAGTTGTTAATCAAAAAATTATTTACACACCGAATATAGATTTTATTGGAGACGATATTTTTTTCTATCGAGTTGGTATCAATAATAGAAAGAATCCTGTTGCTCCAGTTGAGATAAATGTCTCAGAATCAAGTGATTGTGTAAAAGGAATGGCAGATGATATTATTAACGTTTTGAGTTATGGTCTTGGTTCTGAATTAGTTTTGGATGTTTTACAGAATGATAAAATATGTGAATCGTATAACAACGCCACACTTAAAATTATTCAAAATCCATCAATTGGAACTATCAGAATTGATAAAAACAGTGAAAATCGTTTGGTACTATTCTATAAATCTGACTCGAAACCTCTGACTTCTCAAGTATTTGAATACGGTTTGTTTCGTACTGATAGTCAATTCATTAAAGCGAAGGTTGTCATTAATTTTAATTAATTTTTTATATAATCACATTGTATTGCTAAGATAATTACCAACTTTTTGTGCAGTCAAAAAACGACCGTGAATTATTAGAAGCGTGTCTTAGACGAGAATCTAAGGCACAAGCGGCACTTTATCATCAGTATAAAGGTCGCTTTTTTGGTATTTGCCGACGTTACGCCCAAAGCCGTGAAGATGCAGAAGATTTGCTACAGGATGCTTTCGTGAAAATATTTTTGAACCTAAATGAATTAAGAAATGCTGACCAATTAGGAGCATGGATTAGGCGAGTTGTTGTAAATGTGTGCATAGATTACTACCATAAAAAAGTGAATTTTACGAATCTTGAAGAAATTGTTGAACTGCCATCTCAGGATTGGGAAAACGATAATGTGATAAATCAGATGAGTAATCAGGAGTTATTGAGTGCTGTAAATGAATTATCAGATGGAGCAAAGATGGTTTTTAATTTATTTGTGATTGATGGATTTTCACACCAAGAAATTGCTAAAATGTTGAATATTACGGAGGGAACTTCAAAGTCTCAGTTATTTTTTGCTAAAAAAGTACTTAGAAAAAAATTAGAACAAATGGGCGTAAAGGTATAATTCGTATAAAGAATTGTAGAAAGAACAAAATTGAGAATCTGATAGAAATTTATTCTTTATGGAAAATTTTGAAGATAATATAGAAAAAGAATATCGTAGGCGTTTTCATGATTTTGAAGAAATGCCCGATGATTCTTTATGGAGCAAAATTCAAGAGAGAATTGCACCAGAGGAAGCGAATCGTCCAATTATTTTTTGGTGGAATAATTTGCAAAGAATCGGCATTGCAGCTAGTATATTATTGATGCTGTTGGTGGGTGGATACCATTATTCAACCATTTTTACCAACCAAAATATTCAAACTGAAAATAAAATTATTACTAAATCCACACAAACTGAAATCTCTAGAAAGTCTGAAAATAGTAGAACAAAATTCCCAAATATCAATAAAAAAACGAATATTGAAGATGGCCAGATTGGTCAAAATAGAGATATTTATCTAGAGAAAACACAATTAAATCTAACAAAAAATACTGATGAAAAACATTCTGAAAAAAAGAATGTAAAATTAGAACAAACTTTGGTTGGTTTATTTGTAACCAAAAGTGGTCAAAAAAAGAAGCAGCGTTATGTTGATAATGAAACTAAAGAAATACAAATTTTACCAAATGAGAATGCAGAAAACCTGCTGGTGAAAGTAGAATCAAAAATTACTTTGGCTGAAAATGCAATCCTTGAGAAGATACAATCAACAGGTAATGGTAAAATAGACAAGACTGAAATAAATCAACATATTGTGTTCTTATCGCCAAGAAAAATGGTTTTACAAGTGAATGAAAAAACATTGACAGTTCCAGAGTGGAGTAGGGATGAGGCACAAATTGCTTTTGAGCAAGAGCCTGGACGAAAACTAGTATTTATTCCACCAGCTGAAGTTTTTGCCAATGTAACGCCAATGCTTAGTTATTATGTTTTTTCACCAAATAAAAGTGATAATATTTTGGTAAAAGATTTTAATAGTTCTTCAGATAGATTAGGATTTGCAGCACAGTTTGGGTTTGTTTATCCGATACATAAAAAACTGAATCTGAGAACTGGCTTGAGCTTTATGACTGGAAAATCAAAAATTAGTTATGATTTAACAAATGATACTCAAAAAATAGTGAAAGTAATTGATGAATTGAATATTGAAATTGAGCCAACTAATCAAGTCAATACCGAGAGAAAAAACTGGAAATATGTAGAATTACAAAGTGACTTTTTGTACGAAATAAAGAAATTTCAAGCACTATCGTTGGGTTTTCGTGCAGGCATACAAACGTCAGCCTTAAATAAACCTGTTTTTAATGGTAGATTGGGTTATCGGATAAGTAAGTCAGTCAATGATCGAGTTGCGGTTTGGCTAGAGCCTTCTGTGGCGATTTCGTTATCGTCTCAAAAATCAATTGAAAACTTGTTTATTTATCATACAACTGGTTTTGGCTTAAATATGGGTGTAAGTTTGTTGAGAACTTATTAGACACAAAACCTGTAAAGTATATATATTCTTGCAGGTTTTGTGTCTAATAAGTATAATTTTTTTAATTACCTGACTTAACTCGGCTTTGTTCTGCTTCGGTTGCTGTGCTTCGACGACGAGCCGCCTTTACATTCTGATTGCCAAATTTATAAGTAAAAGTTAAACGTGCATTTCGGCTATCCCAACGGTTACGAATATCAAGTTTTACCCCTGCAAAATCAGTTTTTCCTCCCCAAAAACTTGTCAAGAAAATATCGTTGATGTTTAATTTTAAATTACCTTTTTTATTCCAAAAGCTTTTTTGTAAACCTGCATTTACGGCATACTGAGCATTTCCACGCATCATTCCATAGACATTGGGTGAGTTATACCACATAGATACTTCGGCAGATAAATCTTTGGGTAATTTCAAGCTATGACTTGTGTAAGCATTATATGCCCATTGGCCAACATTCAAATCTTGATTTAGTAATTTTCCACTGTATTTATTGTAATAAACCGAAATGTTATTTTGAGCCGTCCACCATTTAGTTATTGGAATTGGAACACTAAAGTTTATGTTAATATTTTCATACTTAGCGATATTCTCACGAGTCGCAAAAGTTATTTTTTCTGGTTCAATTCCTTGAATATTATTGTATTTCTTGATTTTTTCTAAAACTTCTGGGTCATTTATGGCATTTTTGATGACTTCAATCATGTAATCGTTTGTGATACTATAGCCAATACTTGTTACAAATGCTTGTTTGAAACTGTGCGTTATTTCAAATGAATTGGTGAACTGTGGCTTCAAATAACCATTACCTAATTGGTAAGTGTAGGGATCGAGAAAATAAATAAAAGGATTTAATGATTCATAGTCTGGACGCTCGATTCTACGGCTATATGAATAAGAAAGTTGATTGTTTTTGTTGATTGTTTGATTCAAAAATACACTTGGAAATAACTTTACATAGTTACGCTCTCTTTTTTCATCTAGTGTTACCGACTTTCCAACAGAATGCGTATGTTCCATTCGTAAACCAGTTTGCAAATTAAATTTTTCACTTAATTCTTTACTAAAATTTGCATAAGCGGCATTAATATTTTCTTCATATATGAAGTAGTTTGTACGACCTTTATCAACTAATCCATTTTGATAAAATCTGATGTCATTATCTGATTTTACCCAGCTACTTTTTGCTCCAAATTCTAATTTTGCTTTACTTTTTGGTAGTGGATGAATATAATCTGTTTTTACCGCAAAAATATTATACTTGTTTGGCGTATTGCTAGTTATATTGAGTGGTGTATTATACTCCACTTCTTTATTATCAATAAATTTATAAAATCTTGATATCATTCCTCTTTCCATTGACAAGTTTTGGTAGATAGAATAGTCAATATCGGCTGTTAATTCTTTTCCTGTTGAATCAAAAGTATGCTTGAAATTGGCATTCATCGTAATATTTTGCCAAGTCCTCAAATTGCTTGCATTCGTAACTAGACTAGAATCAGGAATATTACTACCTGCATGCTTGATGTACGTTGTGTTAATGTTGGGTGAAGTAGGCTTATTTTGCCAAGCTCCTGTGCTTCCATTTACCAAAAAACCGATGGTAGTTTTTTTAGTAGCATAAAAGTCGGAGCCGAGTTTATAACTGAAGTTTTGACTCTGATTGTAGCGATAGGCGAATTGTTCAAATATTTTTCCGCCAATTTCACGTTTTAAAACGTTATTATTAAAACGTTGATTATCCGAAAATGTGAGATTGGCAAAAGTATTAAATTTCCCTTGTCGATTATTGAGATTTAAACTTGTGTTGTATTTAGGCATAATGCCTGGTTTTACAGTTTCAATTTTACTGAAATCGCTGTTTAAACCTTTTTCTAAATATGGTGGAAAACTTGAAGAAAATCCAACAGAAACACTGCCATTTGTACCAAAGTTTTTGTTTTTCTTTGTAACAATATTAATCACTGCTTTACCAGCGGCATCATAGCGAGACGAAGGATTTGAAATAATTTCGATTTTTTCAATTTGGTCGCTATTCATGTTTTTGAGCTGATTCGTTAAATCACTCTGTGACATATACGTTGGCTTGCCATCCATCAAAACCAATACACCTTGTTTGCCTTTTACGCTGATATTATCATTATTATCGACTGTAACACCAGGCGATTTTTGTAAGACTTCTAAAACGGTATTTCCGTTCGCAACAATACTTCCTTCGACATTGACAATAAGCTTGTCGGCGGCTTGTTCGATAAATGGTTTTTTGGCTGTAACGGTTACTTCTTTTAGGTTTTGTGTATCTAAACTCAATTGAATAGCTGAAAGCTTAATTTCTAGATTTTCTTCACTTAAAATAAGTTTTGGCGAGTAGTATTTCTTGTAACCAACCATCGAAACCGAAACGATATACTGCGTTTCGTTACCAACTGCAATTTGTTCAAAGTGGAATTTACCATCTAAATCGCTTACAGCACCTTTGGTTAAAGTCGAATCTTTGGCTTTGAGTAATAAAACGTTTGCAAATGGAAGTACTTGTTTCTTTTCATCGAAAAGACTTCCTGAAATTTTTCCTTTAAACGAAACTTCAGCGTTTTGGGCAAAAGAAAGTAAACTCGCTGATGCGAGTAGCATTGTAAGTAATAGCTTTTTCATAAAAGTAATTGTTTAGTAATAGCCTTTGGTTTTTGTGTCTATTGCATGAATTTTATCAAAATGATTGATTGTTTATGTGAAATTCAATTTTTCATTTGATGCAAATACCGCTTTTGATGTTACAGTTTATTTTTCTTTTTCATAATTATAAAACAAATATATCAGTACTTTGTATTACAAGGTAACTGATATTACATAAGTGGTTTTAATTTTGTGATGAGTGGTTTTGGAGCATTTAGGAGGTGTTTTTAAAATAGATGCAACCAAGTTTAAAAGGGTTGCATCTATTTTAAAATTATTTAATATCTTCGGAAACGAATTCCAGAATATCGCCAGGTTGGCAATTGAGGACGTTACAAATAGCTTCTAACGTAGAAAAACGCATTGCTTTCGCTTTACCAGTTTTCAAAATAGAAAGGTTTGCTAACGTAATATCTACTTTTTCAGCTAATTCTGACAATGACATTTTTCGTCGAGCAAGCATCACGTCGAGGTTCACAATAATAGGCATGATTATTATTTTTTAAACTGTTAATTCGTTTTCTTCTTGTAATTCTACGCCACGTTTAAAAATCTGAGAAATAACATAGACAATTCCTGCCATAAAGAAATATTCTTCATGGTTAAATAGATTGACCAAATCTATGTCAGTTCGTTTTAAAAGATATTTGATGTAGGCATTGCCAAAATATGAAATAATCCATAAGTCAAAAAGGAAATAACTAATGTTTTGCACTTTGTTAGATACAATTTTTGTAAAAGGATTTTTCAAGTTTAGTTTGAATAAAAAATCAGATAAATAATACCAGATGTAAGCTTTTAGAGCTGACAAAATTATTATTAATGACATTACCAAATAAAAATAATTCAGATTAAATCCCCGTAATTCATGAATACTTTCATTGGCTAAATAAATTTTTTTTGCAAATGCTGGATTGTAAAAACTAATGATAAATGAAGTAAGTTGACTACCACATTCGATTGAAAATCCGATAGCACCTAAGAGAGCTAAGTATTTGATTATTTCTAAAATGGTTTTGGTTTGTGTTTTCATAATATTTATTTGTTAAACTGTTAATTCATTTTCTTCTTGTAATTCTACTCCACGCTTAAAAATCTGCGAAACTATATATACAATTCCTGCATTAAAAAGGTAAAATAGACTAACCTTGAAACCTTTTTCTACGCCTTCAATGTGCTTTGACAAATAATCAATATAACCATCAGAAATAAATTCCACAGCCCAAATACTGAGTAATAAAAAACCTATTTTTTCAAGAACATTTGCCACTTCCATCGAGAATGGTTTTTGCATATTGATTTTATAAAGTACATTTTTTACGCTTTTCCATAGTTGAATATTCAAAAAAGCCCAAGTAAGTGTAAATGAAAAAATAAATAAATAAGCTATTAAGTGCGTTTTTCTTAATTCTGCTTGATTCATGATGATGCCACTAAAATTAATTTTTGCGTCTGGCAAAATGATACTAATTACGACTGTAGCTATGGTGAGTCCAAAAATCGTAACAGAACCAACAAAGGCAATCCAAGCTACGATTCTTAATATTTTTAAGATTTTTTCAGTTTGTGTTTTCATAATATTTATGTTTTATAAGTGAATGATGGCACAAATGTAAAATTAATTTATTGATAAACAATAAATATGTATTGTTTTTTGATAAAAATATATTGATAAGCAGTTTTCTTGCATTTTAGGGATAGTTGCTGATTTATTCCTTACTGACAAAACAAATTGGAAAATTGTGTTACAAACAAAGTATATGCAAACTTAGCCCTCACAGTTTTTGTTATATTTGTAGCGATAACCAGATAGGCTAAGTTCATATTTACAAACCTGAGTATTTAATGAGCGGTGAGATTAATTCACTTATTTACTTATTTACTCAAACACTCATTATTTGATGAAACTCATAAAAGTAGCAGCAGGAACACTCAACCAAACGCCTTTGGCGTGGGAACAAAATCAAAAAAATATTATTGATTGTATCAAAGAAGCTGATAGTCAGGATATTAGCTTATTGTGTTTGCCCGAATTATGTATTACGGGTTATGGTTGTGAAGATGCTTTTTACTCATGGGATTTGGTGGAACAGGCCAAAGAAAGCCTTTTAGAAATTGTTCAGCATACCGCAGGAATGATTGTATCTGTTGGTTTGCCGATTCGATTCAACAATAAAGTGTATAATACGGCATGTTTGGTTGCCAATAAAAAAATATTGGGTTTTGTTTGTAAGCAACACTTGCCAAATTATGGCGTTTTTTACGAAGACCGCTGGTTTCATCGTTGGCAAGCGGGTGTTCGAGACGAAATTGAAATAGATGAATTCAAATATCCAATTGGAGATTTAGTTTTTGAATTGGACGGAGTTCGTATTGGTTTTGAGATTTGTGAAGATGCTTGGGTAGCAAATCGCCCTGGAAGAGCGATGTTTGATAGGGGAGTGGATATAATTTTGAATCCGAGTGCGAGTCCGTTTTCATTTTCAAAGTTTGTTACTCGTGAACGATTCGTGATTGATGGCAGTCGTTCGTTTGCATGCAGTTATATTTATACAAATCTTTTGGGAAATGAATCAGGTCGATTGATTTTTGATGGTGATGCAATGATAGCTTCGGATGGCAATTTGTTGGTTTCATCGCCAAGATTTGGTTACGGAGATTTTTACGTAACTTCAGCGGTAATTGATGTTGAAATGCCGAAAGTGAATCATTCACAAGTAAAATCTCCAATTACACAAGGAAATTGGAAAGTTCAATCACTTTTTGATTTCCCAAAAATTAAACCGATTGCACCTCAATTCCCTGAATTAGAAAAGTTTGAACGAGGTGGATTTTTAAAAGAAGAAGAATTTGCTCGTGCGGTTAGTTTAGCCCTTTTTGATTATTTACGTAAGTCTCGTTCACAAGGTTTTACAGTTTCGCTATCGGGTGGAGCAGATTCTTGTGCTTGTGTGGCTTTGTGTGGTTTGATGATTCGTTTGGCTGATGAAAGTATTGGTTTAGATGCTTTCAAGAAAAAGCTTGCTTACATCAATAAAATTCAAGATTGCACTACGGTTGAAGAAATTGCCGAAAAAATGATTCACAGCATTTATCAAGGAACAGAAAATAGCTCGACCGATACTTATGAATCGGCTGAAGGTTTGGCCAAAAATATAGGTGCAACTTTTTACAATGTCAATATAAATGGACTTGTAGAAACATATAAAGATTTGATAGAAAAGCAAATAGGTCGAGATTTAACATGGGAAAATGATGATTTGCCCTTGCAAAATATTCAAGCGAGGGTAAGAGCCCCAAGTGTTTGGCTGCTTACAAATTTGCATAATCATTTACTTTTGGCTACATCAAATCGTTCAGAAGTAGCAGTCGGTTACTGCACAATGGATGGTGATACAGCTGGAAGCATTAATCCAATTGCGGGAATTGATAAATTTTGGTTGAAAAAGTGGTTGGTTTGGCTCGAAACAATTGGTTGTGATGTAAAAGGCAAACATATCAAAATCGAAGGTTTGAATAAAGTAAATAGTCTTCAGCCAACAGCCGAACTGCGTCCGTTAGATAAAAAACAAACAGATGAAAAAGATTTGATGCCTTACGAAGTATTGAATGCTATTGAAGGTGTAGCAATTCGAGATAAAAAACCACCTTTAGAATGTTTGTTATTCATGGAAGCTCAATATGAAGGACGATTTGACCAACAAACTTTGGCGGGTTGGGTTGAACGTTTTTTCAGACTTTGGAGCAGAAACCAATGGAAACGTGAGCGATATGCACCAAGTTTTCATTTAGATAGTTATAATCTTGACCCTCGTGGCTGGTGTCGATTCCCAATTTTATCAGGTGGATTTGAAAAAGAACTAGCCGATATGCGAGAATATATTGAAAAAGGTGATAGAAAGAAGTCTAGAGGTAGAATTGGGTTTTAATAAAGAAGCAGTCGTTTAAACCAAAACGACTGCTTCTTTATTTTACATCTTCACAAACTCCACGCGTCTATTTTCAGCTTTTCCTTCAAAAGTTGTATTTGAGGTAATGGGTTTTGTCTCACCATAGCCTTTTGTTGTGAGTCGATTGCTATCAATTCCCATTGAAACCAACTGGTTTTTTACGGCTATGGCTCGAGCTTCTGAAAGTTTCAAGTTACTAGCATCATCGCCGTCTGTATCTGTATGTCCACTAATTTCTATTTTTAAGTTTGTATTGTCCTTTAAAATCTTAGCTATTGAATTGATTTCTCCCATCGAAGCAGGTTTAATCGTCGATTTGTTTACATCAAAATTAATTCCATGCGAAACATATTTTCCATCAGTGAAAGCCTTGCCAATCATATTCATATCTCCTCCTGCCGCTAATTTAAAATTCTTAAACATCATATTCATTCCATCACTGGCATCGCCTGTAACAATTAGCATATTTGCTTTAAAACTCACTTCAGGTACAACCAAAACTCGATATTGGTCACAATAAATTTTGATTTGGCCACCTTTTACAGCAATGGCTACGTGATGCCATTTATTAAAATACGCATCATTTACCAAACTTTTGGGGAGTTCTCCTGTTAGCCTTCCATCGGGGGTTGAACAAATCCATTGGCTGTTATTGGTAATAATTTGAACTGAGCAATCTTCACCATTTTTAAAGCAAATACTTACCCCATTATTTGAATCATAAGCAGCATCAAGCCAAGTATCAAACTCAATCGTAAATTCTTTAGGTAAGTAGTTCGGTGTCTTCACTCTTGGCAAAAGGGCCGTATAATATTTTGTAATAAAAAAGGCTTTTTCGTCTTCTGCAATATTTACAACAGCTTGACCTCCGTTGAGTTTCCAGTGTGTGCTAAATTCTCCAGTTTGAGAATCTGAAAAATCATCTGTAAAAATGATTTTATCACCAGCTATAAAATCATAGTTTTGATATGCTTTGATGTCTTGGGCGAAGCACGCACTCACTAAATGGAAGCTGAGTATTAAAATTGAAATTTTTTTCATGATACTTTGAGTATAATTTATTGAGAGTTAAATCCGAATTCAGTTCGCTTTCATGGCTTTAAATTTTCCTTGCAATTGGCCTCGCACAACGTGACCATTACCATCGTCCGAAAAAATGGCGGTGTTGAATTTGCCTTCAATGGTTTTTCCATCATCTTTTGTAATCGTTATATTTCCTGTGCAGTTATAAATTTCATTGTCTGAATAGGCATCACGACTACATCCACAACCTTTTTGCATAAAGCTCATAACTATTCCAGCGTTTCCTCCATTTTGTGAAACTGCCAAAGGGAAGCTACCTACGCCTTTTCCTTTATAAGATATTCCCAATATTCCAGCATTAGGAATCGCCTCTTTATTACCACCATCAATGCCCTCAAGGGTTAATCCAGAAAATGTTATGGCCGAACTATTTTCACTAAAATTATAGATATAAGTAGCATTATTTGTAAGAGCATTGAGGTCAAATCCCTTTGATTTTGCAACGTCATAGGCCATTTGAGGTACATTTCCTTTCGATAAGCCCGCTATTCCACCATTACTCGTATTTGTAAATTTAGCATTGATGATACCAATAGCAGGAATGTTGAGCGTAAACGAACTTTCGTTTTCTACGAAGAAAATAGTTTTCAATAATTGTACTTTTGGAAGATTCGGACTATTCGGATTTAAATCAACTGAAACAACCATTTTGCCAGTTGATGGCTTGCTTTTGGGAGCGGTGTAACTGATAGTATTTTTATCTATTTCGACAATATTTCCTCCACCTTCTACTATTCTCCAATTGGTAGTTGTATATGGATTTTCCTCACCAAGTGGTAAATCTAGGTATTGAAACTCTTTGTGTAGGGGTGGCGTTTCATTATTTGGATCGATATTCGGAATTTTGATTAATTGAATCTTTAGCATACTGCTTTCGGCAGACTCTAAAAGGTCTTTATCGGCATATAAGTACAGTTTAGAGCCTTTTCCAGCAATAGCCTCGTCCCATTGCTGTTTACTCCAGCCTACGGGAGCTTGTGCATTAATATGCTTTAAGTCTGCAAAGATGCTAACGAGTAGTATTAAAATAAGTTTTTTCATAGTTTTAAGATTGAAATATATAAATTTTTAATACCTGTCTTCTTTTCGGTGAACTTTAAATCTCCCTTTTATTTGGGCATTGGGGCGTTTTTTTTGCTCATTATCAAGCGGTAAATTTATTTTGTAACCTACTGTCACTTCGCCTTCAAATGTGCCTTCGATAAATCCGCCAACAACATCATATCTCGAAACATTAACTTTCATTTCATTGGCATCGAAACTATATTCACAACCATCCCAACAATTAATTCCACCCGTAAATGATGTTTTTTCTGCACCTTGAAAAACCTCAAATTCTCCTGTTTTTCTGATAAACGGAATCGTAATATCAAGAAAGCCTGTTTTGTTTTTTGTCGTAAAATCATCGTCTTCTTGAATCAGAATTCTTGTCATAGCATTATCGGTAATGGCTGGATTCGGATGATTATTGAGCAGGTATCCAAACTCACCATCTTTAGAATGTTTTAACTTAAAAGTTCGATTGTTAAAATCTCCACCATTGAGTGTAAATTCAATTTCATTGTTCCCTTCCAATGGTTTAGCTAGTGGTTTTTCTTTTATAATCGACTGATTATTAGTTGGTTGGGTAATTTTGTTTTGCCCAACTAAAGCTTGTATTGCTTTTAAATCGGTGTTTTTTAGAAAGTAATCAACGACGGAAGGTGAACCTGTACAATCTAAATGGATCGTCTGAATTTGAGTCATTGGAACGCCCTTATTAATCGAAGTTTCTACTACATAATTCCTTCGATTCTCTTCTAAACTTTCATGTTTACTTATTTTCCAGCCATTTCCCATGAAGTATTTGGCTTCAAACGGACCTACCAAGCTTATATTAAATGGTGAGACGACTTTTATTTGTAGATTTTCGGCTTCAAATTCTGTAAAAAAAGAGTTGACCGTAACAACGATTTCGCACTCAGTTTCTGCCATCATTTTCTGAATGCCAAGTATATCAACAGCAACTTTCTTCCACTTTTCACGTTCTTGCTCACTTACGTTTTTTCGTTTATAATTAATTTTAAATTGATGTGTAAACGGGCTATTGGCAGCCTCCCCGCCATTATGAAACCACGTAATTCCATCAGTTTTTAATTCGTCTTCTATTTCCCAATTTTCTAAATCGTGTGGGAAAGCCTTTTTGATAATATTTTTTACTCTTTCGTCCTCATTTGTCTCCGAAACCAATGCAGGGCGACCTTCTTGTGCTGAAGTTTTGTTAAGAAACACAATAAAAAATATGATAGATAAGATAGTTTTCATAGTAATTTAGGAGCTATATTTATAATTTCATCGCTTTGGCTAATGCCTTCACTGCATCAATATTTGGTTGATTGGCACCATTTATATCAATGATTATTTTGTCGTCAATAGCCATTGAAGCAGTTGCTATCTTTGTGTTTTTCATAAATGTGATACTTCCTTTTGCTCTCCCGACTATAATTTTTTCGTAAAAATAGCCGCCAACCGAAGGGTCATCTCCTTGGTCATTTCCTCCTACACTCACAATGGTTGGATTGCCTTTGGTGTATTCAGTCAGAGTAATGGTAATTGTCAATTTCTGATTACTATATTTTTGTGAACAAGTATTCATTGGTGGCACACCAGCCATATTTAGGGAGTTGCAATCTGCTTTACCAACAGGTTTATAACCCATTGTTTCAGGTGGGAATTTATTTGATAATTGTGCAAAGCCTAAGTGGCTAAGAATCATTGAAATAGTTGTAAAAAGGAGCTTTTTCATGTCTATTCTTCAATATATTGTTCATTTTTCTTAAACATTGTTTTATTGCAAACCAAAGTGGCTTCTATCTTTACACCGTCACTTGTTTCTCCAACAATATGAGCATCGTAGCTTTTACCATGTTTGGTCAGTGTACAAATGCCTTTTCCCAATTTTTTTGTAAAGCCGATCCCGCTGTTTCTTCCATCAATTTCATACTTTTTGCCAACTAAGATTTTTCCGAAAGCAACTTTAACATAAAAGGTATTTGTACCTTTTAAGGCAGCATCTTTATCATCAATGATTAATTGGAGGCTTGAAAATTCATTGTCTTTAGCACCTTTTTGGGAAAATTGATTACCAAAAGATTTTTCACCAGTTAGTCCACAACTACAAGTAGTTTTTTCCGAATTAGTGGTATATTTCCCTGCATTTGCACCACCAGTCATAATCAGTCTAATACTTGAATTTTGTGCGTTTGCGATGAATGAAAAAAAAAGCAGGGCGATAAAATGGAGTATTTTCATGGTTGATTCGATTATTTTTATTGATGGGTCAAAATTATAAGTTGAAAAATTATTTTTTTTCCACCAAAAGGGGGAATTTTAATAGTTTATAAAGCAGTACCTTTGAAACATTATTCAGAAGCAGAATCTTGACACTATGAAGCTGATAGACAGAGTTTTATGTATCTTTATTATTTCGTTTTTGTGCTTTCAATCAATGGCACAAACGGGCGAATTAGCTCCGCTTCTCGAAAAACTAAAATCCCCAAAACAAGATACAAATCGAGTAAAATTGTTAAATAAAATTGGAGATGAATATGCTTATAATGATATAAAAACTGCCCGAAAATATTACCTCGAAGGCTACGAATTGAGCAAGAAATTGTCTTTTTTACGTGGAATTGTACGATACTTTTCAAGTGAAGGAGAATTGTTAAATCTAGAAGGGAAATATGACCAAACATTACTTTTGTTGCGGGAAGGAGTGAGGCTTAGTATCGAAAAAAAGGATAAAATGCGTGAAGGTATTATGTACGAAAACATGGGAAACACTTTTGCCTTAATGCCAAAACTCGATTCTGCAACAACCTATTATTTCAAAGCATTACCTATTTTTGAATCTTTTCGAGATAGCATAAAGACAGCCAATGTTTATAATGACTTGAGTTCAGTTTTTACTCAAACTGATAAACAAGAAACTGCTCTTAAATACATTAATCAAGCGATTTCAATAAGTCGAAAATTTGAAGATGGATTTTATCTGAGTCATTTAATAAACAAAGAGGGTATTTTGTGGAAACTTAAACGGAGAAAAGAAGCTGAAACCGTTAATAATCAAATCATTGCGTTGGCAAATAAACTTAATGATACTATTGCAATGGCCGATGCATTACAGAATTTTTGTGACCACGATGTTGAAACCCAACATTCTGAAAACCTACTGAAACATGCTACTGAACTGGCTAAATTGAGTCCACAACTTCAATCGGCCGAACGAACTTCTTTGGCTGATTATTGGCTTTCAGTGGCTTATTACTATAATCATAATTACGCAACAGCTCTCAATTATATTAAAAAAGCGGTCGAAAAAGACGAAAAACTAAAGAATATCAACCATTTACAACTATATTATATCCAATATGCTAAACTGCTTTTAGTCAATAATCAAGACCCAATTTTGGCTGAAAAATACAATAATTTAGCTGATTCACTGCGTAATATTAGCTTAAACAATGCTATTATGAAAAACACTAAAGAACTCGAAACTAAATATGAAACCGAAAAAAAGGAAGTTGCTTTGAAACAACTTTCAGATGAAAATCAATACAGAAAGCGATTGATTAGCTTGCTTATTTTTTCGGTCTTTGTTTTGGTTGGGGCATTAATATTCTTTGGCTTGTGGATACATAACCGCAATCGCATAAGGAAGCAGGAACAGATTTTACATGAACAGAAACTACGACAGCTTGAAAATGAAAAACGGTTATTGGCTAGTCGAGCAGTATTACAAGGACAAGATGAAGAACGAAGCCGATTGGCAAAAGATTTGCATGATGGGCTTGGCGGGATATTATCAAGTGTTAAATATTCATTTCTTACTATGAAACAGTCATTTATACTTCAAGAAGAACACGCTTTGGCATTTGAAAAAAGTATGAATTTATTGGATTCGTCTCTTGCAGAGTTGAGGCGAGTATCGCACAATATGATGCCAGAAAGTTTAGTTAAATTAGGTATTCAAGATGCTTTGAGAGATTATATTCATACAATTTCTGAAAATATTAGTATCAAATTTACTTATCAAAGTTTTGGATTAGATACAGTTCTTTTAGAAAATATTTATAAAACTACAATTTTTCGGGTAATTCAGGAATTAACAACTAATGTAATTCGACATTCAAAGGCTACCGAAGCGATGGTACAAGTAATGATAGAAAATAACCAAATCAATATTACAATCGAAGATAATGGAATTGGTTTCGACCCTAAAGAAGTAAATAAATCCAAAAGCATGGGTATTCTGAATCTATATCACCGAATAGAGTACCTTAAAGGCAAAGTTGATTTACAGACCAAAACCAACGAAGGTTGCTCATATTATATTGAAATACCGATTCAAAATATATGATTTATAAGGTCATTTTTAGTAAATTATTATACAATAAATGAGGTTAAGCGTATGATTGAAATATTTTTGGTTGAAGACCATCCGCTTGTTACAGAAGGTATAAAAGCAATTTTTGAGCGTCAAAAAGACCTCAATTGCTCAAATTATTTTGATAATGGTAAAGATTTACTAACGAAACTCAATTATATTCAACCCGATGTGATTGTATTGGATATAAATTTGCCAGACATTAATGGAATTGACCTCTGTAAAATGATCAAGGAAAAATTCTCAAATATTCATGTAATCGCATTAAGTATTAATAATGAAAAAGGTATCATTAAAAAAATGCTTGAAAACGGTGCGAGTGGTTATATATTAAAAGATGCTGCTCAGTATGAAATTGTTGATGCTATCAGAACAGTTGTTCAAAGAAAAAACTATTTTAGTCTCTCTGCTTCAACAACGCTCAAAAAGCCTGACGAAAAAGTGTTGCCTTCACTTACACGTAGAGAAAAAGAAATATTAGTGAAAATTGCAGATGGTTTAACTAACCAGCAAATTGCCGATTTACTTTTTGTTGATGTCAGTACTGTGAGTAGCCATCGAAAAAATATGCTTGCTAAATATGATGTCCAGAATACTGCTCAATTGATTAAGTTAGCTATTACAGAGAAATTAATTTAAGGTAAAAATAAAAAAGCGTGCATCTCATTAGAAATGCACGCTTTTTTTATATCAAACAAAAGTCTTACGCTTCAGCAACAACGCTAACAGCAACTTTGTGTTTAACTTCTTTGTGAAGGTCAAGAATCGCTGAGAAATCACCAATGAATTTCACATCATCCATCGCAATTTTCTTGCGGTCGATATCGAATCCTTTTTCTTTCAAGTAATCAGAGATTTGAGTGTTAGTCACACGTCCAAAAATTTTACCGCTTTCGCCAGTTTTCATTGGAATAGTGATAACCATTTCTCCGATTTGTTCTGCCATTGTTAAAGCAGCAGTCTTGATTTTTTCTGCTTTGTGAGCAGCTTGTTTAAGATTTTCAGCTAAAATCTTACGGTTTGATTCAGTAGCTAACTGAGCAAAACCTTGTGGAATTAGATAATTACGACCGTATCCTGGTTTTACAGAAATCAAATCGTTTTTATATCCAAGACCAGCAATATCAGTTTTTAATATTATGTCCATTTCAATTATGAATTATAAATTATGAATTATGAATTTAAAATTAAGAATGATGAGCCACCGTGTGATTCAAAATTCAGAACTCAAAACTCAGAACTATTTCAAACCGTCAGCTACGAATGGCATCAAAGCTAAGTGTCTTGCACGTTTGATTGCTACCGATACTTTACGTTGAAATTTAAGGCTATTGCCTGAAAGACGACGAGGAAGGATTTTTCCTTGCTCATTCACAAACTTCAACAAAAAGTTTGCATCTTTATAATCTACATATTTAATACCTGCTTTTTTGAAACGGCAGTATTTTTTGCGAGCCTGGTCTTTTCTGTCCACAGGGTCGTTTACGAGTGACATTGCGTTGTTTCTCATCTTAGTTTTGTGTTTCGGTTGATGCTTCCGCTTTTGGAGCTGATTCTACATTTTTTCTACCAATTAAGCCTTTGCTACGGCGTTCGCTATAATCAATGGCATATTTGTCTAATTTCGTAGTCAAATAACGCATCACACGCTCATCACGTTTGTACTCAGTTTCTAAAGTTGCAACAGTTGTTGGAGCAGCTTTGAATTGAACTAATTGATAATACCCCGTATTCTTGTGCTGAATAGTGTAGGCCAATTTACGAAGTCCCCAATGTTCTTCGTGAACGATTTCTGCACCTGAATCAGTCAATGTTTTTTTGAATTTTTCGACAGCTTCCTTTATCTGAGTTTCAGATAAAACGGGAGTTAGGATGAAAACTGTCTCATACTGGTTTTGAAACATACTAAAAACAGTGTTAAATGATAAAATTTATTTTTCTCAAAATGAGGGTGCAAAGGTACTGATAATAATATGAAATGAAAAATGTAGAGAAGAAAAATTAATATTTTCTTTTAAAATAATTTCTTTTTGAAAATAATTAGTGCTTTTTACTCAATTATTACCTTTTGGAAGGTCTTTGATTTGTATAAATGTACCGTTGTCAAAATTAATTTTGAAACAAAATGTGTTGATTCCATTCGTAACGACTACAAAAGGACATTTCATCGTAAGGTTATATCGAGAGGCTTGCTCAACAACTGCTTGATTGATTGGAACATCGAAAGCTTTGCATTCTACCAACAAAAATGGACTTCCATCTTTATCAAAAACCACAATATCGGTGCGTTTTTGCAAGCGATTGTAAGCTAATCCGCCTTCAAGGCGAAGAAGGTTTTTTGAAAAACCGTAGTGTGTAATGAGTAAATTGATAAAATGCTGCCTGACCCACTCTTCAGGAGTCAGTACCAAATATTTTTTACGTATAATATCAAAAATATAGGTTTTGCCTTCAATTTCCTTAGTTTTGTAAGTATATGAAGGAAGATTCAGATTAACCATTTCTGGATAAATTTTATATCGTAAGGAACTATTTGAAAAGTTTTTGGCTTTTAGTCTCTAATATCTTGACTTGTAGCTAAAAAACGTCAAAAAATTTTCTACTTTCAGTTTATTAAAGCATTTCACAACAAATTTACGTCATTAATATTATGCAAACAAAAGAAGACATTGTTAAAAACTGGTTGCCACGCTACACTGGTACACCACTCGAAGAGTTTAGACCATATATATTGCTCACAAATTTTGGAAATTACGTTGAGTTATTCGCTCAAAAATATAATGTCGAAATAAAAGGAAAAGACCGTGCAATGCAGACGGCTTCTGCTGGAAATATTACAATCATTAATTTTGGAATGGGAAGTGCAGTCGCTGCCACTGTGATGGATTTACTTTCGGCAGTTTCCCCAAAAGCGGTTCTTTTTCTCGGAAAATGTGGAGGATTAAAAAAATCAACCCAATTAGGAGATTTGATTTTGCCAATTGCAGCAATCAGAGGCGATGGCACAAGCAATGATTATGCTCGTCCTGAGATTCCTGCTTTACCGTCGTTTCGTTTGCAAAGAGCAGTGAGTTCGATGATTAAAAAACATGAACTAGACTATCAAACTGGTACTGTTTATACAACAAATCGCCGAGTTTGGGAGCATGATGCTACATTTAAAGATTATTTGCGTGAACTTAGAGCCATGGCAATTGATATGGAGACGGCCACTATTTTTATAGTTGGTTTTGTAAATGCCATTCCGCATGGTGCGTTACTACTTGTTTCAGATAATCCGATGACGCCAGATGGCGTAAAAACAGAGGAAAGTGATAAGAAAGTAACAGGTAATTTCGTAGAAAAACATTTACAAATCGGCATTGATTCTTTGGATGAATTAGCAAATTCGGGCGAATCAGTCAAACATTTAAGATTTGAGTAAAATTTTTGAAGTCATTTGTTGCCATTTCTGAATGATAGCATGAGTATAGATTAAAATAAAAATACATCAACAAATTTTATGAAGAAAGTTATATTTGGAATAAGCGTTTTTCTTTTTTTATATTTAAGTTTCTCACTATCAACTTCTTACGCACAACGAAAATTTACACTTTCGGGAGTAATTAGACAAAGTAGCAACGATAAACCTATGCCACGAGCGGCCATTTATGTCGATGAAACAGGCTATGGTTCATTGTCGGATACGCTTGGACGGTATCAACTTTTAGTTCCTAAAGGCACTTTCAATATAACGGTTTCTTATCAAGGTTTTTTTACAAAACATCAAAGGGTCGATATTGAAAACAACCTGCACATGGATATTATTATGGATGAAAAAGCCAGCGATTTAGACGAAGTGGTGATTTCGGCTAATAGTGCCTCGCAAAACGTCAAAAGGTTAGAAACAGGTGTAACGAATTTGAGCATTAAAAATATCAAGAAACTACCCACACTTTTGGGTGAATTAGACATTATCAAAAGTCTGTTTTCGCTTCCTGGTGTTGCGAGCGTGGGAGAGGGGGCTTCGGGTTTTAATGTAAGAGGAGGAAATATTGACCAAAATCTTATCCTAATGGATAATGCTCCTGTTTTTAATGCTTCGCACTTGATGGGTTTTTTCTCTGTTTTTAATCCTGATGCATTGCGAGATATGAATTTTTATAGAGGAGGAATTCCTGCTCAATATGGCGGACGAACTGCATCTGTGCTAAATATTAATTTAAAAGATGCCAATGCACAGCAGTTTGCTGGTCAAGGTGGCGTTGGTTTAGTTAGTAGCAGACTCATGCTTGAAGGTCCGATTATTAGAGATAAAAATAAGGATTCACGGATGTCATTTTTTGTGGCAAGTCGGTATTCTTATGTTGGTTATTTGTTTAAACTTTTGCCTCAACAAAATATTAAAAACACGAAAGCTGATTTTTATGATGTAACAGCAAAAGTGGAGTTTCGCCCCACAAAAAAAGATAAAATCGCTCTTACTGGTTTTACGGGTTTTGACAAATTTAAGGTGGCAGGAGATTCATTAGCCAATTTGGAAGTAAATGCGTCTTCATCGCTTTTCAATTGGCGTACAACCAACGCCACCCTTGCTTGGGTTCATTCTTATAATGCCAAATTAAATTCAAAAATTTCAGGAATTTATAGCCGATACGACGCTAATATTATCAATCCAGATTCGGCTTTGGCTTTTAAATTGGAATCTAATATTATTTATAAAAACCTGAAACTAGATTTTAATTATTTGCCTTCCGAAACACAAAAAATTGACTTTGGTTTCAGCACGATTGATTATCAGATTCAACCAGGCAAATTGAGCCCTCAAAACATCGCCTCACAAATAAATCCAATTACGCTTCGCAATGAAAATGCCATAGAATCAGCCATTTATCTCAATGACGAATATGAAATCAATAAGAAGTTTTCGGTTTTGGTTGGTCTTCGATATTCTTATTTTATGAATCGTGGAACAGGCTATATTTATAATTATCAAGCTGGATTGCCTAAAAGTATTGAAACATTGACAGATTCAACATTTTATGCTAATGGAAAAATAACGCAGGCGTATGGTGGTTTTGAACCACGTTTTTCGGCGAAATATTCACTTAATGAAAATGCTTCCATCAAGTTGAGTTTGAACCGAATGAGACAATATATTCAGCTAATTTCAAATACTACGGCAGCTTTGCCAACTGCTCGTTGGAAATCAGCCGATAAATATGTAAAACCCCAAATTGCTGACCAAATTTCAATCGGTTATTTTCAGAATTTATCGGATAATAAAATAGAAGCTTCGATTGAATTTTTCTACAAAAATCTCACCAACGTGGCTGATTATAAAGATGGAGCTAATTTGTTATTGGATAATTTTCCTGAAGCGTCTATTCTTCAAGGAACGGGGCGTGCATACGGTGCAGAATTTTATATCAAGAAAAATATTGGCCTTCTAACGGGCTGGATGAGCTATACATATTCTCAAACGCAATTTTTAGTGAAAGGACAGTTTGAAGAAGAAACTATTAATAATGGACAATATTTCTCTCCAAATTATAATAAACCGCATATTTTAAATTTTATTGGAAGTTATCAAGCAACGAAACGAATATCGTTTTCTACTAATTTTACTTTTAGTACTGGCCGCCCAATAACTTATCCATCTGCTAAATTTTATGTTGGTGGATTAGTCGTTCCGTATTTTGCTAATCGAAATCAGGCTAATATTCCGAATTATGTTCGATTAGATTTAGCCATGAATATTGACGCTGACCCATACAAGATAAAACGATTTAAAGGCAGTTGGAATTTTTCGATTTATAATGTTCTTAATACTCGAAATGCTTATTCTGTTTTTTTTAGAACCAAAACTAGATATGCACAATATTATAATCGGGTTGATATTTATAAATTATCAATTTTAGGCTCAATGATTCCTTCGATTTCGTACAATTTTAAATTTTAGAAAGCTATTACCCGAATATACTAATGAAATTTTTAACACAATTTTTTATTGCAATTTTTAGTGTTTGTCTCATCGCTTGTGTCGATGTTTTTGACCCCAAGTTGAAAGGAGGCATTCCGTCAATAGTTTTTGAAGGAACTTTAACCGACCAACCAGGCCCGCATTATTTTGTTTTAAGTTTTTCGGCAGGTTATAACAGCTCGGAAAGTGTTTTTGATAAATATGTAAATGCGGCGAAAGTTTGGATAACCGACTCAAAAAATATTCATACTGATTTAATTGACTTAAATCGAGGGCAATTTAGCACCCCTGATGGTTTTCGTGGGCAAATTGGAAATGCTTACACGTTACACGTTCGCACAAGCGATGGAGTTGAATATGCAAGTAATGCAGAAACGATGCGTTTTTCTCCACCAATTGAAAAAGTTTATACTGAATACAAACCAATTACAACGCCTCGCCCACAATACCGCGGAACTTTTAATGTATTTCTTGATATAAAAGACCCAGTTTCAGAAGGAGATTATTATCGTTGGACTTGGAAAAACTATCAAAAAGCCAATTATTGCGAAGTTTATACTGTTCCTCGCACAGACCCACCACAAAGATTTTTCAGAAAATGCTGCGATGATTGTTGGAATATTACCCAATGTTTAGGTTGTGTAAATGTTGCTTCAGATAAACTGGTTAATGGAAGAACTTTGGCCAAACAAAATATCGGACAGATTCCATACGATGACACATCTCCATATTATATTTTGGTCGAACAAATGAGTTTATCAAAGGAGGCTTACTTATTTTGGTCAAATGTAAAGGCTCAAGCCAATAATTCAGGTGGAATTTTTGATACTGCCCCAGCAACTATTCGAGGCAATATCAAAAATCTCACAGATGCTAGCAAACCAATGCTCGGTTATTTTCAAGTATCGGCAGTGAAGCAAAAAGCGGTTTTTATCCAAAGAAATAACATTAGTTTACCACCCTATAGTACAGGTTTGATAAGCTATCCTTTTGATGTTGAATGTGCAGTTTGTAATGAAAGTCCGTATCGAACAGCTCGTCGACCATTAGACTGGAAAGACTAATTGCTACCAAATGATTTGGCTTTTCTTCTCGAAACAACAATTTTATCGCCCGTTGTGAGGTGAGCAAAATGCTCTTCTCCGTGCCGTTCAATATGCTTGAGATACTGAAGGTTTAGCATGAATTTTCGGTGAATACGGGCAAATTTTCCTTTTGCTAAAAGTTGTGATTCATGGATTTTAAGTGTTCGAGATGAAATCACTTTTTTACCGCAACGTAGATGAAATTCTGTGTAGTTTTCAAGACTACTCAAATAAACTACTTCGTCAGGACGGATACAGGTTTTTCCGTGGTCAAACCAAATAAGTTGAGGGTCGCAAAAACTGGGTTTAGTAAAAAAAGTTTTCATGGCTTTTAGAGATTATTGAGATCTCAAATTTGCAAAGAAACCTTTCATAATGATAGGTGTATTTATTATTTGGTTGTTTTGGTGGATATTTGGTAGGTTTGACTTATTATTTGGCAGGAATAAAAGTTGAGCAAAGTATTTTTACTCAGTCGGAATACGTATAATCACTTTTGTGCCTTCTGCTTCTTGATTGCTCGTTTTTTTATCTACAATTTTTATATTAATCAGAAAATCATTCGTTTTACCCAACAAGCTAATTCGTTCATCATTGATACTCATGCCCATTGATTGGTGTTTCGGTGTGTTTTTACGTAGTAATGATGCTTTTTCTCGACCAATTCCATTGTCATCAATGATAATTATGATTTGTCTTGATGGTGTTATTTGCTTTGAAATACTCAAAGTTAAGGTTCGGACTCCTTCCTTATTCATCAATCCGTGTTTAATTGCATTTTCAATGTAAGGTTGTAAGAGCATTGGCGGAATCATGATTTCATCTGTATCAATACCCACCTCAATTTGATAAATAAACTTAAAATCATCGTTAAAACGGCGTTGTTCAAGGCTTACGTATAGTAAAGTTGTTTCAAGTTCGTTACACAACGAAATAAGCTGTTCTTTTGAATATTGAAGAATAGAACGCATCAAGGTTGAAAAATCGGTTAAATATTCAGAAGCTTCCGTTGAACGATGCGTCAAAATATAGCTTTTAATCGAATTTAAACTATTAAACACAAAATGCGGATTTATTTGAGAGCGTAACATACGGAGTTCCGACTCCATAATTGATTTATACAACGATTTTTGTTCCTTCTGAATCGTGTAACTTCTGATACCAATAGCAATCGAAAAGAAGAAAATTTCCATCAAAGTTCCCACAACAAACAAAATACTAGGGTCAACACGAAACAATACAAACGAAATATTATTCGTATAATGCGTCATAAAACCAGCGAAGCCGCCAATCATTAGGAAAGTACTGCCAATCTGAATATTTCGTACAATCCGACCTTTTGTCTGAAATATCATGATTAATAATCCAACATTAAGGAATGGGAAAATATCTTGGAAAGTCCAATAAATACTTGTACTCCAATCTAAGCGTTTGAACACAAATAAAATGATAATATCGGCCAATAAAATAGCACTTAAAGAGATAATTACCGAACGAAAAACAGTGGCAATTGTAGGAGATTTCTTCTTGAGTTCAAGAAATTCAAAAATAAATAAGAAATAAAAAATATGCGTTAAAAAAACATAAATATTACTGTTTCCAGTAAATTTTAAAAAAGTTAAGTAGCTGAAAACCAGATGAGTATAAGGAGAATGCTCATATTCCCAGAGATTAAATAAGCCAATCGAAATGGTATAAAAAGCATAATATAAATAATATATTTGGCGGTCTAGCAAGTAAAAAATAATTACAAATAAAGCCACAAAAAATAATATTGGAATTATCAATCCATAAGCAATTAAAAAAACATATTCGTCATAAAAAGCTTTTACTTTATGATAATTTTCCCACTGATAACTAACCAAAAGTGGTCGAATATTAAAGTCAACTCTAGGATAATCATTTATTTTAGCAAAAAAAACATAAACTTGATTAGGTAAAAAACGAACGGGTATATATTGGTCATCAGAGCGAAATAGCCGTTGGTTTGGCAATAATTTTTCATTTGTTTCGCTGACTTTCACGAGACGATTTTTGTGCAATTGAAACAATTGCGTAGATTGGTGTAAACCAGTCGTAAATAATAAATCAAGTGTATCAGAAGTAGGGTTTTTGATGATAAATTTCAACCAAAAATCATAACGATAAGCACTTTCCAAACTTTTCGGGATTTTTATTTGCTGAATCGGCGAAAATGGCTGTTGAAGTATTGCCTGTAAAGGTATTTTAGCAGACGAATCGACCAAAAGTAAACTTTGAGAGCTACAATCTAAAAAACCGCTTTTTTCGAGTTTTGTAGAAATATTTATTTGAGAAAAGGCAGAATTATTTGCTAAAACGATAAATAATATAAATAACAACAAAGATTTCTTGCTAAATTTTCGACTAAAAATTGAAAATTTAGATGTGATAAAATGATTGATATTTTGATGGTTATTTTTCAAAATACTAAATCGGCAAAGTGATTTCTACTTTTGTTCCTTCTGAATTTCCGTTTGTTGATTTTTTATCAATTACATTTATCGAAATATGTAAATCGTTGGTAACGCCCAAAAGCTGCAATCGTTCGTTGTTTATATGCATGCCCATTGCTTGGTTTTTGAGTGAATTTTGTTGATTTGAAAATGCTTGTTCACGACCAATGCCATTGTCATCAATCGTTATGACAATTTCTTCTTCATTTTTTTTTCTAATGCTCAAACCTAAAATTCGGTCGCTATTTTTGCTCATTAAACCATGTTTGATGGCATTTTCAAGATATGGTTGTAGCAACATAGGTGGTGTTAAGATTTCTTCAGAATTAATGTTTTGGTCAATGAAATAGGTAAATGTAAAACCGTCTTCAAAGCGTAGATTTTCTAGTTTTATGTAAAGTAAAGCTGTTTGTAGTTCGTCGTTTAGTGAAATAAATTTTTCTTTCGATTGTTGTAAAATGGCTCGCATTAAAGTCGAAAAATCGGTCAAATATTCGGCTGCTTCTAATTGCCGATGTTTCAGAATATATCCTTTGATTGAATTTAAGCTGTTAAACACAAAATGGGGATTAATTTGAGCACGTAAAGTGCGTAATTCAGACTCTTTTACCGAGCGAATCAAGTGATTTCTATTTCTTTGAGAAAGCCAAGTTTTGTAGCCCAAAGCCATTGAAAAGCAAAAAATCTCAATCAAAACACCATAATTTAATGGAAAACTTGGCGAAAGTCTCATAATTACATTATCAGCAGGTTTTATGAGCAGTAATTGTTCGAGAAAACCAGAAATTGCTCCAAGAATTAACGCGGTACTACCAATCTGAATATATCTTAGAAATGGTCCTTTCAATAAATATAATTGAATTGTACCATAAATTCCCATGGAAGCAATAAGTGGTTGTGTTAAAATCCAGATTTTGCCGCCAAGCGAATAATCTTTCAAAACAAAACTGACAAAAGTGTCAATTATCAAGAGACTTCCGAGTAAATATTTGACGTAAAATATGATATTTCTACTAAATTTTGGAGCTATTTTATGTAATTCAAGAAAGTCATTGATAAATAAAAAATAAAAAATATTGGTAATAATCAGATACGTATTGTTGTTTCCTGAAAACTTGAGAGCAGGAATATAACTAAAAATAAGAACGATATACGGCGAATGTTCAATGGCCCAAAACGCAAATAATAAGAGAAAAAACAAATAAAAACCGTAGTAGAGATAGTATTTTTTCTTCTCTGTAAAAAACAAAATAAACATATAAGTGGCAATAAAAAGCAAGATTGAAATGTAAATGCCATCATTTACGAGATAGATGTATTCGTCATAAAATGCCCGAATTTTGTCGGCATATTCGTATGAATAACTAACAAATCTTGATTTGAGATTGAAGTAAAGTTGTGGATGCTCAGTAACTTTTATGAGGAGTTCGTAAGTTTGTTTTGCTTCAAAACTCAAAGGTAAATATTGTTCGTCGAATCGGTAAGGTCGTTGATGAGGAAGCAAGTATTGGTTGGTTAGTTGAAGGCTTCTGTATTGTCCATTTATTTTTCTGAAAACCTCAATACTTTTATGTACTCCTGAATTAAACAAAAGATTTATGGTCGAATCGCTTGGATTGATAATGGTAACTTTTAACCAAAAATTAAAATGGCTATATTCTGTCGAAATTTGCTGAAACTTAAATTTTGATAAAGGAATAAAAGTTGCTTTGTGAATCTTTTTCAGAGAGATTTTTCCAGTCGAATCAATGAAAAGAGTTGTATTATTCGCTCCGTCTATTTGTCCTTCATAATTGAGGTTTTGCGAAAGAATTATTGGTTCAGTTTCTTGGGCAAAACTGGCACGAAATTCCATGAATAGGAAAGCGATAAATAGTAATAAAAAACGCAAAATATCAATTTTGGTTTAAGGTGAATTATTGGAAAACTAACGTACCAAATCCATTAATTTTATTCGATTAGCTCTCGAAACCTGCAAAGTTGCCCCATTGGTCATTACTACGTAACCGCCTTCACCCTTAACATATTTTTTTATATAAGCCATATTGACTAAATACGATTGATGAATACGAATAAATGGGTGATTCGATAAAAGTGATTCTAAATCTTTGAGGGTACGAGAAATCAAGATTTTTTCTTTATTGAGCATATAAATTCGTGAGTAATTTCCGTCAGCTTCGGCATAAATAATATCTGTTATGGAGATAAATTCTAAGCCTTCGGGTGTCGGAACTGCAACATTTGGTTTATGATGAATGCCCCCCCTCATATTGGCCAAAAGGAGTTCCAAATTTTGCATATCTACTTGTTTATGTTGCTTTTGTCGAACCTTATCGACAGCTCGTGTCAACTTATCTTTTGAAACAGGTTTAAGCAAATAATCAATTGCACAAAACTCAAAGGCCGTAAGTGCAAATGCATCATAAGCGGTACAGAAAATGACTTCAAAGTTTATTTTTGGAATTTTCAATAGCAAATCAAAACCATTGATTTGTGGCATACTTATATCCAAAAAAATCATATCAGGAACGAGTGTTTCTAAAACTTCAAGGGCTTTTTCGGCAGATTGGCATTTGGCCAAAACTTTAACATCGGGGCAGTAAGTTTGAAGTTCGATTTCGAGTGTATCTAAGCAACCTTTCTCGTCATCAATTAAAATCGCGGTTAGCATAACTAAAGTATTTTCTGAAAAGTGAAGCTACAAAAAAAACTTGAAAAGATTGCTATCTATAGAAATTAAGCAAACTTTTTTGGTAGATAAACAGTTATAAAAGTATTAGAAATTGCAAAAAAATACAGTAATTTGGGAATGGTTGATTAAATTATTGTTGCCTTGACAAATATTTTTCTGCAAGCGATAATTTTTGCTCTTTTTTTATTAATATTGTCCTTGAATTAACAGAATAATTCATCAGCAGATTTCAGTAATACAAAATAATCTTAATGTTTCTTATGGCTGGCACAGCAGAAATAATACTTGACGGTAAATCGTACCAATATCCTACCATTGAAGGTACAGAAGGTGAAAAAGCAATTGATATTGCCAAACTTCGTGACGAAACAGGCTACATAACGATTGATAGCGGTTACAAAAATACAGGTGCAACAAAAAGTGCCATTACGTTTTTAGATGGCGAATTAGGGATTCTTCACTATCGTGGTTATTCTATTGAAGATCTTGCCGAAAAAGCTAACTTTTTAGAAGTTGCTTATTTACTTATTTATGGAGAATTGCCAACTAGCGAGCAGTACAATAAGTTTGAACATGATATTCGTACGCACACCATTGTGAACGAAGATATGCGTAGAATTTTCAACGGTTTTCCAGTAAATGCTCATCCAATGGGCGTTATGTCATCATTAGTAAGTGCGATGAGTGGTTTTTATCCTGACTCGTACGATGATAAAGCTCCAGACCGTACTGAAACTCATATCATTCGTTTGTTGGCGAAATTCCCAACTTTGGCAACTTGGTGTTATAAAAAATCACACGGACATCCAATAAATTACCCAAAAAACTCATTAGACTATTGTTCTAATTTCTTGCACATGATGTTTTCATTGCCAGTGGAAGATTATCATGTTGACCCAGTAGTTTCAGCAGCCTTGAACAAATTATTGATTCTTCATGCTGACCACGAGCAAAACTGTTCTACTTCAACTGTTCGTTTGGTAGGTTCGTCAAAAGCAAATATTTACTCATCGATTTCGGCAGGAATTTCGGCACTTTGGGGGCCATTGCATGGTGGAGCAAACCAAGAAGTAATTGAAATGCTAGAAGAAATCAAAGCTGATGGCGGAGATGTAATGAAGTTTGTAAATAAAGCGAAAGATAAAAATTCTGGTTTCCGTTTAATGGGCTTTGGCCACAGAGTATATAAAAACTTTGACCCTCGTGCCAAAATTATCAAAAAAGCAGCCGACGATATTTTAGAGAAATTGGGCGTAAACGACCCAGTTCTTGAAATTGCTAAAGGATTGGAAGAAGCCGCTTTACACGATGATTATTTCGTTTCAAGAAAATTATATCCAAACGTTGATTTCTATTCAGGTATCATTTATCGTGCATTAGGAATTCCGACAAACATGTTTACAGTAATGTTTGCATTGGGTCGTCTTCCTGGTTGGATTGGACAGTGGAAAGAAATGAGAGCTAACAAAGAACCAATCGGTCGCCCTCGCCAAATTTATACAGGTGCAACTTTACGCCCGTTTGTACCGATTGAAAATCGTTAATTATTCAGAATCTTGAATATAGATATTAAAAAAGGAAGCAGTAATGCTTCCTTTTTTAATATAAAATAACCTATTTCCTAGATAGAATTTTCTGCATATATTTTCCCAGAATATCAAATTCCAAATTAATAATGCTACCAACTTTTAATTGATGAAAATTAGTATGTTCCCAAGTGTAAGGAATGATAGCCACACTAAATCCGTTATCTTTTGAGTTAACAACCGTCAAACTTACACCATTGATACAAATCGAACCCTTTTCAACGGTAATATTATTGTTTGAACCATCGTATTCAAATGAAATTAACCAACTTCCATTTTGGTCTTCAATAGCAGTGCAAATGCCTGTTTGGTCAACATGTCCCTGCACAATATGACCATCAAAACGTCCATTTGCCGGCATACAACGCTCCAAGTTTACTTTATCACCAATATTAAGTTTGCCCAAATTGGTCTTTTTCAATGTTTCATCAATAGCAGTTACGCTATATTGATTGGGAGTTGAATTCTGCACAACTGTTAAACAAACGCCATTATGAGACACACTTTGGTCAATTTTTAACTCGTTTGCAATTGCCGATTCAAATGTAAAAGTTAGATTTGTGCCTTCTGCTTTAATTTCCACTACTTGGGCCAATGCCTCTACGATTCCAGTAAACATATTTTTTATTTTTTAAAGGTGCGAATAACGGAAATTCTTTGGAGAAAAGAATAGTTTTTGTGTATTTTTACTAAATAGTATTGATTTCAACTTTGTTTACAAGTTTTGATAAATCTGTCAAAACATTATTTATTGAGAGATGTTTAAAAACAAAATTTTCTTGTTAGTAATGATTCTAGGCATCATCGGAATCATGTTTTATTCATTGAGTGGTTCGGAAAGTTATGCAGAAACTGTTCAGAAACAAAGAGATGTTTTCTTGCACAATTTGATGGATGAAAAGGATTCGCCAATTGCTTCTTTAAAAGATTTTTCGGGAATAAAATATTTTGATGCCGATACAAAGTTTATTGTGAATGCCGATTTTCAAGCAATTAATTCGTCCGAGCAAGGCATGATTTTGATGACTGATAGTACACAAAGTGAAATCAAGAAAGCTGGGAAAGCTATTTTTTCGATAAATGGAAAAACTTTTACTGTGAGCCTTTTCGATGAAGGAGAGAAGTTTTTGTTGCCATTTCGAGATTTAACAAGTGGAAAAGAAACTTATGGCGGTGGACGATTCATTAATATTCCGAAGGATAAATTAATCGATAATACGATAGAAATTGATTTTAATAGTGCTCATAATTTTTATTGTGCATATAATGAGAGTTATATCTGTCCAATTCCACCAAAAGAAAATTTTATTGATGCCGAAATTAATGCTGGAGAAAAGAGGTATAAAGAGTAGTTTTTATTAGAAGATGTTTTTATGGTAAATTCAATAAGACTTTTATTGTCTTAATTTCTCAGTTTATCCGCTGTCAAATCGATTTCATCAATTTTTATCACAAAAATAAATTTCATCAAACCAAAACCTTAGAAATCAATGCAAAAACACTTCATTAAAATTTTAATTTTATTAACATTCAGTTCATTTGCTTTCTCACAGGAACTAAAAACGATTGAAGCCTACACGGCTGGAATGGAAAAAAAAGAAGGCTTTCTAAATTTCTATTGGAATGCCAAAGAAGGAAAGATTTGGCTAGAAATTGACAAATTCGATACTGAACTTTTGTATTATCCATCGTTGGCACAGGGTGTTGGTTCAAATGATATTGGTTTAGACCGTGGTCGTTTGGGTCAGGAACACGTAGTGAAATTTCAACGCTTGGGCAATAAAATATTGATGATTGAACCGAATTATGCTTATCGAGCCATTTCAAATGACCCTTTAGAAAAACGTGCGGTGGACGAATCCTTTGCAAAGTCTGTTCATTTTGGTTTTGAAATTAAAGCTGAAAGTAATGGCAAAGTTTTGGTTGATTTAACGCCTTTTTTGTTGCAAGATGCTGTTGGGGCAGTGCAAGATATTGCCCGAACGAAGCAAGGAAATTATCGTTTTGATGTTTCTCGAAGTGCAGTTTATTTACCGCATTCAAAAAGTTTTCCAAAAAATACTGAGTTTGAAACCATCATTACTTTGACAGGTGAAAATGCTGGACAATATTTACGTGAAGTTGTGCCAACGCCTTCGATCGTGACGATGCACCAGCATCATTCTTTTGTAGAATTACCTGATTTGTCAAAAAATGAATTTAAAGCAAGAGAATTTGACCCACGAATTGGCTACGGAGGTATCGAATATTTTGATTATGCAACTCCAATCAGTGAGCCAATTATGAAGCGTTACATTTCTCGCCACCGTTTGAAGAAAAAAGACCCAACTTCGATGGTGAGTGAAGCAGTTCAACCCATTGTTTATTATATGGACCCTGGTGCACCCGAACCCATTCGTTCGGCTTTGATGGAAGGGGCTTCTTGGTGGAATCAAGCCTATGAAGCGGCTGGATATAAAGATGCTTTTCAGGTGAAATTACTCCCTGTGGATGCAGACCCAATGGATATTCGTTATAATCTCATTCAATGGGTGCATAGAAGTACTCGTGGCTGGTCGTATGGTGCGAGTATTATTGACCCACGCACAGGTGAAATCTTGAAAGGAAAAGTAACATTAGGCTCATTACGGGTGCGTCAAGATTTTTTAATTGCTCAAGGTTTTCTTGGAGATTATGAAACCGATTCATCGAAAGTAAAAGAAATAACTCAGATGTCAATCGACCGATTGAAGCAACTAGCTGCTCATGAAGTAGGACACACATTGGGCTTACCCCATAATTATATTTCTAGCATTGCAGGTCGGGCTTCCGTGATGGATTATCCGCATCCTTTGGTTGATTATGCCAATGGAAAATTCGACCTTTCACGTGCTTATGCAATGGGAATTGGAGATTATGACAAAGCTTCAATTATTTGGGGATACCAAGATTTTCCTGCAAATACCAACGAAAAAGCCGAATTAGAAAAAATTGTTCAAAATACTCTTCGCAAAGGTTTACGTTTTTTGACCGACCAAGATGCTCGTCCAGAAGGCTCGGTGAGTCCTACTACACACTTATGGGATAATGGAGCTGACCCAATTGATGAGCTTAAAAGAGTCATAGGATTACGTAAAATTGCATTGAAAAACTTTACTGAGAAGAAAATCACTAAAGCTACGCCAATGGCCAATTTGGAAGAAGTTTTAGTTCCAATGTATATGTATCATCGTTTTCAAACAGAAGCTACGGCAAAAGTTTTGGGTGGTGCTGATTATAATTTCGCCTTACGTGGTGATGGTCAAATGGTTTATGAACCAGTACCTGCGATAAAACAAAGAGAAGCTTTTAATGCATTGATGAGTACACTTTCTCCCGAATTTTTAGCTGTTCCAGAACATATTCTGAAAATGATTCCGCCACGTGCATTTAGATATGATGCTAATCCGAGGGAAACTTTCAAACGACATACTGGATTAGGGTTCGACCCGCTTGCCCCTGCTGAAGCATCGGCAGGTTTGACTTTAAGACTGATTTTAAATCCAGAGAGAAGTTCAAGATTAGTGAGCCAAAGAGTGTTAAAAGCCGATTTGCCGACATTTTCTGAAATTACCAAAGAAATGAATAAGAAGCTTTGGAAAAAGCCAGCGATGGTTGATAATATGAGTTATTACGCACAAATCGACCGCATGGTAGCGATGCAATATCTTGACCATTTGATGAAATTAGCTAACAATAAAGAAACCACTGCTGAAGTACGCATGAACGCGTATGCTGCCATTGATGATATAAAATCTTGGGTTACAAGTAAACTATTCGATGGTGGAGGTTTTGCTCGACTTACTTTATTGAAAATCAAACAATTTGAAGAAAATCCTGAAGCCACGATTTCATCAAATGCCCTCACGCCGCCAGATGGCCAGCCAATTGACTCAGGTTATGATTGGTTAGAGGCAGATTGTGATTGGAAATAAATAATCATAAAAAAAGCGTTCCATTTTTGGAACGCTTTTTTTATGCTAAAAATCTACTTAATATCTTTCCGTGCAATTAGGCCGACTTCTTCCCAAGTTAAAGAAAAACTAATCGGGCCAAGAGCGTATGCGGCTGCTTCATAAGGATTATACAAGAATGTTAAACCTGTTTTGGTAATGGCAATATTTGCGGGTAAAAAGAATGGATTTCCCCAGAAATAGTCAGATTTGTTAAACTCAAAATCATTGTCTTTAGCAAATTGTTTCTGCGTTACTTCGAACTTCATTTCTGCCAATTTTTTGAGAGCAGTTGTATCCGAAACAATATCTGTCAATTTGAGTAAATCGCCAGTTTTAGCATTGAAATTCAAATAAGAAGTGTTAGAATTGCCATGAGCTCCACCTGTAAATGAAGTAACGTTATAATAAATTGAAATGACTTTTGGTGAAATCAAAAGTGTGTCACCAAAACCATAATAATCCCAACCCATTGATGGTAAATCAGCGTTTTCGGCTGTGTAAGTTTCGTATTCTTTGATAAAACCTTGAGCAAGTGTTTCTACTGAAGCCGTTTTTGTGGTTTTAACAGTATCATCCATACTAAACATTTCATTTTTTACTAATTGCTCTATTTGTGCATTTATTTTTGCGATAACAGTTTCATCGCCACCAGTTAATTTTGGGTATTTTATCGAAATACTTGTGATAGAAGTATCGCCTTCTGCTGAAATTTTTGGAGCTGTTTTGAGATTATAAGTAACGCTATCAACGCTAATCACAGCAGCATCTGTTGTTTGTGATTCTTTACTACTTTGGCAAGCCACAAAAGCAGTTGAACATAAAAATAATAGAAGAATGTTTTTCATTAGCAATTTTTTTAGTGGTTTAAAACCCAAAGTTATTATCTTTATTTATATGAGCATATTTTTTGAGAATAAATGCTCTTTTTTTTGAAAAAAAGCGTTTCAAATTGATTTGAAATGCTTTTACCGATGTAAGATTTATTTAGAAAATCATTCAGGCGTATTGTATAATTCAACTTTTGAAATGACTGGCTTAGCGAAAGATTCATCGAAGAAAATTCTTAATTCTTTGGCAGTAGTTTTTTGACAATAAACAATGCGTTTGCTACCAATTGTACTTGCCGAAATCACGTTTTTCCATTCGCCATTAACTTTTGCTTGAAGTGTAAATTTTTTCACTCTTTGTCCATATCGAATATCTTCTTGCACCACAAAACAGTTGAAAGTTTGGGGTTTTGCCAGCACAATATTATACGTATCTTTGCTAAAATCCTTTGTGAAAGAGCCAGCAGGCATTAAATTATTTTTGAAATATTCATTTCTTAAATTCTTGAAATTCATCAAAGCTTTTTCATCGTTTTCATGAATCAAACCACGGTTATCAACAGGAATATTGAGCAGAAGATTAGAACCACGACCAACCGATTTATTCCAAATATTCATTAAATCTTTATCAGTTTTTACTTTATTATCTTCATTTTTGTGGTAAAACCAACCTGGACGTATCGAAACATCGCATTCAGCAGGAATCCAATGCGTACCATGTTCGTCACCAACATTGAGATGCTCTGGCTTATTATAAGCAGGAAAAAGTTGGTTTCCATTGATGGTTGCCCAACAAGTTTCGCCTGCAAATCCATTTTCATTACCAACCCAACGAATATCTGGACCAGCATCACTAAAAATCAATGCATGTGGTTGATTTGCTTTTACTGTTTTATTAAAAAGCGGAAAATCATAAACTTGTTTTTTGCCGTTTGGTCCTTCGCCATTTGCTCCATCAAACCAAACTTCAAATAAATCTCCATATTGGGTTGTTACTTCTTTGAGCATATTTACGTAAACTTGGTTATATTCGGGCGTACCGTATGCAGGATGATTTCTATCCCATGGTGAAATATAAATGCCCATTTTTAAACCAAATTCCTTACAAGCTGCCGATAATTCCTTCAAAACGTCTCCTTTTCCATTTTTCCATTTGGATTCTCGAACTGTATGTGTTGAATATTTACTCGGATACAACGCAAATCCATCATGGTGTTTAGCTGTGATAATAATTCCTTTCATGCCAGCCGCTTTACAAATTCTGGCCCATTGACGGCAATCTAATTGTGTTGGATTGAAAATTTCCTCTTTTTCCGTACCATCTCCCCATTCTTTATCAGTGAAAGCATTTGGACCGAAATGAATAAAAGCATAATATTCCAATTGATGCCATTTTAATTGGTCGGCCGAAGGAATTGCTCCATAAGGTTTAGGTGTTTGTGCAAAAAGGACATTTGCAAAAAGTAGAAAAAGGAAGGTTTTTTTCATGAGTATTTTGATAGAATAGCGTTTTTGTTTACAAAAATAGGAAATGCAATTAATAATGTAATAATATTATCTTAATTCAATTTGATATTGTGGTACGCAATAGATATATATCTTTGTTGAATTATTTTACATTTGCAAAGAAAAAACTTCGACAAAAAATTATTTAACAAAACCCTCTAAAACTATGAAATTTTACTTCATTTTAACGCTAAATTTTTTGATAGCGACCCAAGCCTTTTCTCAAAAACATAACCCAATAACCATTGCTTCGTATAACTTGAGATTTAATACAAATAATGATGGAATTAACGCTTGGCCAAATCGAAAAGAACTTGTAAAAGGATTGATACGTTTTCATGAATTTGATATTTTTGGAATTCAAGAAGGGCTACGTGACCAACTTGATGATATTGCCGAATTGACGGATTTTACTTTTGTTGGAAATGGTCGTGATGATGGTAAAAAAGGGGGCGAACATTCATCTATTTTTTACAAAAAAACTCGCTTTACACTCTTAGAATCTGGTGATTTTTGGTTGAGCGAAACGCCCGATGTACCAGGAAAAGGTTGGGATGCAACTTGTTGTAATCGTATTTGCTCTTGGGCAAAATTCAAAGATGTAACCACTAAGAAAAAGTTTTATGTTTTTAACGTACATTTTGACCATCAAGGTGTAGTTGCTCGTCGTGAATCAGGAAAATTAATGGTAAAGAAAATTCAAGAAATAGCAAAAGATGCAATGGTTATTTTGACTGGTGATTTTAATTCTACGCCAGAAACTGAGCAAATTCAGCACATTCAAACATTATTGAGCGATGCAAAACAAGTAACACTATCACCAGCTTATGGCCCAGAAGGAACATTCAACGGCTTTAAGTTTGACGCACCACTAAAAAACAGAATTGATTATATTTTTACGAGCAAACAAGTGAGTGTTTTGAAATATGGTGTTCTGACTGATTCTTATGAACAACGTTATCCATCTGATCACCAGCCAGTTATGGCAAAAATAGTGCTTAATTGATAAAGTTATTTTTCAAAAACTCCGTAGCACAAAAGTGGATGTTACGGAGTTTACTTTACTTTTATGCTCCAATTTATGATTGTCCCTGATTCGCCGATTTGGGCAAAATTATTTTTTCTAAGAATGCTATGTGAACTGGTATTTATCTTTTCGGTAGAAGCTAAAACTTTAAGTACATTTGGTTGATTTTTAGCCCATTCCAGCATTCCGCCAACGGCTTCTGTCATATAGCCTTTTCTCTGAAAAGTGGGGTAGGTGCCATATCCAATTTCGATTTCCCCATCAATATTTGGTTCACCCATAAAGCATAAATCACCAACCATTTTGTTTTGTTCTTTCAAAATGAGCGTCCAAAGCGTTGAATAAAGGTAATTTTTATTAAAATCTGCTACGTTTGGAATAATTGCTACTTCGAGGGCTTCTTTGAGTTCGGGTGGAATAGTTCTTGAAGTTTTATTTAAGTTTAGTTCAATTTCTAAAGAATTATCTGCTTTAATGTATTTTAATAACTGTTCGTAAGTTAAAGGCATTAAAGTTAATCGTTCGGTTTCTATCATTTTTATGATGAAATTAAAATTAATAGTTTAGTCAATTTTCTTTCCCAATTACATCTACTTCGACGCTCACTTTATGTTCGCCCGAACTAAAAATGACACCTTTGAGAGGAGCAACATCGGCATAATCTCTGCCATAAGCTGTAATAATGTGTTTTTCTTGAGGAATAATATTATTAGTAGGGTCAAACTCGCACCAGCCCATTTCTGGAATATAAACCGAAATCCAAGCATGAGAAGCATCCGAACCTTGCAGTTTTGGCTTTCCTTTGGGAGGAAGAGTTTCGATATAACCACTCACATAACGTGCTGCCAAACCCATGCTTCGTAAACAGGCGATGGCTAAATGAGAAAAATCTTGGCAAACGCCTTTTTTTTCTTTAAGAACTGTTTTGAGCGGCGTATTTACACTTGTAAAACCAGATTTAAACTGAAATTCCTTGAAAATCTTAGTTGATAATTGACTTACTCCTTCAAAAAGTGGCTTAGTAGGAGCGAGACAATCTTGGGCAAAAGATTTTATTTCTTCGTCCCAATCAATAAAATGGCTTGGCAACTGAAATTGTAAAAGTTCTATTTTTAAACTTTGCTCATTTTTAAATTTTTCTCGTGCTTCCCCGCAAGTAATCGAACTTATTGGCGGCAATATTTTAGGCAAAACCTCAATATCGCTCGTTGCCACGACTTTCAATGTTTTATGTGGTTCATGGAGCGAAAAATAGTGTTGGATATTCCCGAAAAAGTCTTTTCTTGGATAAACTTTTGTTGGACTCGGCTCAATACTTAAATCAAAATTATGGCAAATTTGGTTTGGCAAAGTTTGGGGTTGCAAACAGAGGACACTGTGGTAATTATCAACAGAATTTACATAAGAATAGATGGTTTGATGCCTTAGCTTATATCTCATCAGAATTTATTTTTTCTATTGTTTCTAAAAACGAATGTTGTATGACTGAATGATTAAAATAGAGACTGGTAAGATTGCTCGTAACTGCCGAAATTAAATCGAAAACTTGTGCTAAAGTTTGGTCTAATTCTGGTCTATATTGCGTGTCTCCGTCTGCCTTGATTAAACTTTCAGCATCAATTAATTTTATTTTTGTACTTGCCTCTAAAACTGTTTTTTCGGCTAAGTTCAAGCGGTTTGGTTCAATACTTTTAGGTAATTTCGATAAGCAGTTTGAAAGTGTATCCAACAAAAACGATAGCGTATAAGGCAAGTTTTTTTCCAAGAAAATCATGTTCAAAACTGTCACCAAACTAATATGAGATTTGTAAATATTGCGATATTGGGCTAGCAAATGGTGATTTTCTAAGACCGCTTCCATCAGTACGTTTTCTACCTCTTCATTATTTTTGAAGCTAAAAGCCGAACGCAAAACTGACACAAGCGAGAGAATCCGTTCGATGTTTTTGCCTGCTTCGAGTAAATAAAATCCGTTATCTCTTGGCAAAGTTTCAAAGATATTTCCGTAAAAAGCAAAAAGGCGTGTATAAAGCATATCTAGCCCATGAGTGGCTTGATTGATGTTTGCAGAGCTAGAACTTTTAATGGAAATCAAGCTTTCTTCTATCAAATTAATAATTCTACGGGTATCATAGTTCCATTTCTCACTGACTTGTTGGGTTGTACGGAGCAAAGTCTGAATATCATAAGCCACAGAACCTCTTTTTTTAACATCACTAATCAAACTGAATAATTCGGTTGTTGGGTTTTCAAAAATTGAGGTATCTTCTTCTTCCGTAAAACCTGGATAAGTGAGCGTTAAATGCGTTAATGATTTGAACAAAACCACCAAGTATTCAGGCTGTTTTTGTCCTTTGTCATTTACATTTTCGTTGAGTCGGTCAAGAATAATTTTCAAGAAACTCGTTAAGGCCATGGTGCGTTCCAACAAACGACCTACCCAAAAAAGATTTTCGGCATTCCGACTTGTCAATGAGTTATTATGTTGATTGGAGGTGTTTTTACGCACCACAATTCGTTCATAATGCTCTGTTGGAGTGTCGGTTACAATCCAAGTATCTTTTGATAAACCACCTAATTGATTTGAAATTACAAATTTATCTTTGACTGGAGAACTGCGAGTAAGCCCACCTTGCATTACTTTATAGTCATTGCCATCCGAAACCAAAAATGCTCGCATGGCAGCAAAACGAGGTACCAATTTGCCATCTATGAACGAAGGTGTGGTTGATAAACTTACTTCTTGTTGAGCTACAAAATCTTTTGGATTTCGTCGAATCATCGTTTGTAATTCGAGCAATTGGTCTTTGGTCAACATTCTACCATAAATTGACTTGAAACCTTGTTTTCGATTGGCTTTTTTGATGATTAACTTCGGAATATTCTCAAGAACAAAATTTAATTCCTTGGGCTGACCGCACCACCAAGTTGCTACCGAATTCATTAGTAATGGTTCATCTAGCAAAAATTTACAAGCATTTTGCATAAATGCCATCAAACCATAATTTTCTACTACGCTCGTTCCAGGAGGATTCAAGACCGCCACATTTCCCAAACGCATCACTTGTAATAAGCCTGGAACGCCTAAAAGTGAGTTTTCTTTCAATTCAAGTGGGTCACACCATTCGTCATCTACTCTTCGGATAATCACATCTACTCGCTCTAATTGGTCAATTGATTTTAGCCAAACAAAACCATCCCTTACCATCAAATCGCTGCCTTGAACGAGCGTATAACCAAGATAAGAAGATAAATAAACGTGTTCAAAATAGGTTTCATTGCCTGGCCCTGGCGTGAGGAAAACAACATTTGGATTTTCGTTTGAAATATTTCCAAGTGTAGCAACAGTTTGCTGTAAATGATTAAAATAGGGTGAAAGCCGATTACGGTAGATATTTTTGTTTAATTCTGGAAAAACCTTGGCCATTACAGTACGGTTTTCAAGTGCATAACCTGAGCCAGATGGCGATTGCGTGCGATTATCCAATAACCACATTTTTCCATCGGGGCCACGAGCCATGTCACAAGCGTACAAAAGTAGTTGATTTTGCAGTTTTTGCTTTATATCAAAACATGGCAAAAGAAAGCCAGAATTATCAAAAACTAGCTCGGCAGGAATAATAGATTTTTTTATTAATAACTGTGGGCCGTAAATATCTCGTAAAATAAGGTCTAACAAATGAGCTCTTTGTTTGAGCCCTTTTTCAATGGTTTGCCATTCTTTTTGATGGATCAAAAATGGAATCGGGTCAAGTTTCCAAGGTCTGTTTATTCCGTTATTATTATCATAAACGTTATAAGTTACGCCATTTTCTTTTAATTTATTGATGATTTCTTGGTTACGCACTTCAAGTTCTTCAATGCCAATTGACTCCAAAGTATCAAAAAGACTTTGCCAATAAGGTTTCACCAGACCATTATGGTCGATTACTTCATCGTAAGAGTTAATTACTTTTTTATATGAATTAAGAAGGCTCAAAGATATATCTTTCGTCATTTGTTGATTTTATAGGGTTGATGCTCCATCTTTCACAAAATAATGCTTTTTAACTGTAAAAACCCAATAAATTCTTGAATTAAGCGTAAAAACTAATCCCCGATGCTTTAAGTATTTTTACTCAAAGCATCGGATTGAAAATTTCAGACTTTGGCTTTCCAATAGTGTCTTAAATCTAATGTACTCGGATATTCAGGGTTTACTAGCTCAATAGGTGTGTCAGGCTTGAGGTCTGATTTATTTTGAGCCACAAATCTCGATACCGTTGGCGTATTAATAACTGGAGCAGTTTGCTCAATGGTGCTTGACGGCGTATGACCAAAATCCCAAAAACGGCTGATTTTTCTAGATTCTGCTTCGTAGCTATTTACAGGATAAGTATCAAAACTTCTACCTCCAGGATGAGAAACAAAGTAAGTGCAACCGCCTAAAACCCGATTATTCCAAGTATCAACAATGTCAAAAACAAGTGGAGCATCAACACCAATATTTGGGTGCAATGCCGAGGGCGGATTCCATGCTTTGTAGCGAATTCCAGCCACATATTCTCCTTTTGTTCCTGTACTTCTCAACGGAATTCGGCATCCTTTACAGAGCAAAATATGGCGTTCTGGAATAATTCCCGAAACTTTTACTTGTAATCTTTCGAGTGATGAGTCAACAAAACGAGCCGTACCCGAATTTGATAATTCTTCACCCAAAACGTGCCATGGCTCGATTCCTAAGCGAATTTCTAGCTGAATATTATCAACCGTGATTCCGCCATGATGTGGAAATCTGAATTCAAAGAATGGATCAAACCACGAAATATCAAAGTCATAACCAGCATCTTTGAGGTCATTTACCACATCAACCATATCCAAATAAGCAAAATGTGGTAATAAAAATTTATCGTGTAATTCTGTTCCCCAACGGATAAGCTTTTTCTTATAAGGGTTTTTCCAGAATTTTGCCACTAACGCCCGCACCAATAAGGTTTGTACCAAATTCATGTGTTTGTGAGGCGGCATATCAAAAGCTCGCAATTCTAAAATTCCTAGTCGCCCAGTTGATGAATCGGGCGAGTAAAGTTTATCAATACAAAATTCAGTTCGATGTGTATTTCCTGTAATATCTGTCAATAAATTCCTAAAAATTCTATCGACTAACCAAAAAGGAACTTCGCCTTTTTCTGGAATTTGGTCAAAGGCTATTTCCATTTCATAAAGGCGTTCATCACGCCCTTCGTCAATGCGTGGAGCTTGACTTGTTGGGCCAATAAATGGTCCTGCAAAAAGATAGCTCAAAGCAGGATGATGTTGCCAGTAAGTAATAAGGCTACGCAATAAATCTGGACGTCTGAGCAAGGGACTATCTTCTGGTTTTGATGCTCCAAGTGTTACGTGGTTGCCTCCGCCAGTACCAGTGTGACGCCCATCAACCATGAACTTGTCAGTTCCAAGGCGAGCAAAAAAGGCCTCTTCGTACAAAGCAGAAGTATTATCAACGATTTCTTGCCACGATTTGGCAGGATGAACGTTTACCTCAATAACTCCAGGGTCTGGGGTTACCATCATTTTCTCAATCCGATAATCAGATTTTGGCTGATAACCTTCAATTCTCACGGGAATTTGCAATTTTTCAGCAGTGGTTTCAACTGAGGCAATTAAATCGAGATAGGTTTCGAGATAATCTGTTGGCGGTAAGAAAACGTAAATAATTCCGTCACGTTCTTCAACACACAAAGCTGTTGCAAATGTATCAACTTCAAAAAGTAAATTTTCTTTTTCAGCAGTTTCTTCTTCTGCAACCTTTTTTTCAGGTGCTTTATAATTGGGTGAAGTTTTACCATATCGCTCCTCAACAGTTTGAGCATAATCACCCAAAGGAGGTAATTCTTCAAATAAACTTCTTTCTACTGGATATTCACGTTTTTGTTTTGAAGTTTTGGGCAAAGACTCTAAAGGTAAACGTAAACCGATTGGTGAGTTTCCAGGAATTAAATAACATTGCTGACGGCGGAATTCCCAAACACAACTTGTCCAATTGGCAGTTTCATGTATCCATTTCAAAGGCAGAACAAACCCTGAAGGGTTATTTAAGCCTTTTTCAAGTAATTTTGCTAGTGTATGTCGCTGAACAGAATCTTTTAAATTTACCGCTAAAGGGTCGAGATTAACAGGTAATTTACCTTCTTCCAATGCCCAATAAATAGGGTCTTCGTAAGTAGGAGTAATATTTTTTATGTCGATTCCAAGATACTTTGTAAGTTCGATAGCGAAGCGTTCGGCATCATGGAAAGTAAATTTTGTTTCGCCTTCTTTTGCTACTAAATCATCGTTTTTCCAGATTGGTAGTCCATCTTTTCTCCAATAAAGTGCATATTGCCAACGAGGAAATAATTCGCCAGGATACCATTTGCCTTGTCCAAAATGTAATAATCCTCCATGTGCAAAACGTTGTTTTAATCGTAGAGCTAAATCATACGCAAGTTTGCGTTTGAGTGGGCCATCTGCAGTTGAGTTCCATTCTGGCGACTCAAAATCATCAATCGAAACGAAAGTTGGTTCTCCACCCATAGTAAGCCTTACATCGCCTTCGATTAAGTCTTTTTCTACCACATTTCCTACTTGCATTACCTTTTCCCATTGTTGTTCGGTATAAGGTTTTGTCACTCTTGGGTCTTCATGAATCCGAAAAACACTATTATCGAACTCAAAACTTACTTCACAAACATCGGTTGCTCCTGTAATTGGTGCAGCACTTGCATAATCAGGTGTGCAACTAAGTGGAATATGTCCTTCACTTGCAAAAAGTCCTGATGTTGGGTCAAGTCCAATCCAGCCTGCACCTGGAACATAAGTTTCTACCCAAGCGTGTAAATCAGTAAAGTCTTTTTCGGGGCCAGACGGGCCGTCCAATGATTTTATATCCGAAGTGAGTTGTACCAAATATCCCGATACGAATCTTGTTGCTAGGCCAAAGCTTCGTAAAATTTGTACCAAAAGCCACGCAAAATCTCGACAAGAACCGCTTCCAATAGTTAGGGTTTCTTCGCAATTTTGAACACCAGTTTCTAATCTAATATTGTATTTGAGTGCATTGTAAACTTGTTGATTGGCATAAACCAAAAAATCGACAATATTAATATCTTTTTTGATAAACATTTGGTCGATGAAATGCTTGGTTTTTTCACCAACATCTTTTACTTCTAAATAGGGAACAAGCTCTTTTTGAAGCGTTGTTTCGTATTTAAAAGGAAATTTTTCAGCGTATTCTTCTACAAAAAAATCGAAAGGATTAATTACTTGCAATTTGGCAATAACTTCTACTTCGATGCGTAATTCGGTAGTTTTGTCAGGAAAAACAACCCTTGCTTGGTAATTACCGAAAGGGTCTTGCTGCCAATTAATAAAATGGTTTTCGGGAAAAATCTTGAAAGAATAACTTTCAATTTGTGTTCGTGAATGAGCAGCAGGTCTTAACCGAAAAATATGAGGTGAAAGATTAACACTCCTATCAAATTTATAGGCTGTTTTATGCGAAATGGCAACTTTTATAGACATAAGTATTTTTTAGCTTAGAATCAACTATCCTAAATATAGAACTAAAAAAAATATTTTGTAACAGTAGTTTAAATTAAATCATAAAAACCCTTGAAAAATAAAATTTTTTGGTGGATTAATGCAAGAAAATAATTTTAATCTCTGAATACTTGGAGAGAACTTTTCAGTCGAAGAAAAAATGTTTTATGAAAGTTTCGTTTTAACCTTACTATATTTTCAGCAAATATTAATCAGCAAGAATGAAATAAAAAATTCTTGGTAGAACTGCCATATAATGACTTATCTACCAGGAAAATAATGATTTTTTTTGCAAAAAATTAAGCTCCAACAGCTTTTGCAACCGAAGCTTTCATTTTCTCAAGGCCGATTTTCGCAGCGTCGAAAGCAGGCATTTTCCAATAATCTTCGTTGAAAAGCTCTAAAGAAAGCACAATTGGGGTGTTTTTTTGGTTTAAAATCTGAAATATTTGGTCGAGTGGAGCAACGCCATCACCTGGGAAAACTCGGTAACTGTCATTGATTTTTTCTCGTGAAAGGTTGGCTGGATAATCATTGACGTGAAACATCTGCATGCACTCACCGTTGAGCATTTTTAAGGCATTAAAATCCGAACCGCCTTTGTATAAATGATAAACATCTGACAACACAACTGCTTTTGGGTGTCCAGTTTCTGAAGCAACAAAAAGAGCTTCACCGAAAAGATGTAAATTTGCCGAAAATCCCCACATTTCTAATTGTGGTAACACGCCCATTTCATCACCCAAGTCGAGCATTTTTCGGTATCTTGCAGCAGCTTTTTGTAAGTCAATACCCGATTTATTGGTTGCCCCAAATGGTGGAGCGGCAATGCGTTTACAACCGATTTCGGACAACATTCCCATTTCTCTTTTGGTTTGTTCTAAAGCTTTAGCACGTTGATTTGGGTCATCAACAATCCAAGTCGCAAAACCAATGGCATCCTCAATTTGAATACCTAAATCTTTGACTTTTTGTCGAACATCTTTCAGATTACCACCTTTGGCAACGTAAGATTCTAGTGTATTTATCCAAATTTCAATGCCAGTGTAGCCAACTTTTGCTGCTAGTTCAATTTCGGCCATCAAACCGAGATTTTGCTTACGAATTGTACTTGTATTGAGACAAAAACTAAAATTATGTTTAGCAGCATTTTGTGGTTTAGCGGTTACACTTTCAAGACCAAGTGCCAAGCCCGCTCCAGTTGCTAGGGTTGATTTAATCAGATTTCTACGAGAAATATTGGAAGATTCCATGAGTTATGAATGAGATTAGAGATAAGATGATTCAAAGAAAAATGCTTATTAATTGCCTTTTACTTTCATTTTTAAAGTATAAACTGACTTTGAAGCCGTAATAAATAATGTTTTTCGGTCTTTTCCTCCGAAAGTAATATTTGCAGTCCAAGGTTCATTAACGTCGATATGCTCTATTTGAGTGCCATTTTTATCGAAAACTGTTACGCCTTTTCCTACTAAATAAACATTTCCTTGGCGGTCAACGGTCATTCCATCCGAACCCATCGAAGCGAAGAGTTTACGGTCAGTCAAAGTACCATCGCTATTGATGACGTAGGAGTATGTTTTGCGGTCGCCAATGTCGGCTACATATAAATTTTTACCATCTTTTGTTCCGATGATTCCATTGGGCATCACTAATTCTCTGGCTGCAATTGTCACAGTTTTTTTATCTGGAGATAAATAATAAACTCGTTTTTCAGGCAATTCCATGGTTGTTCGAGTCCAGTATTTTCTTGGATAAAAAGGGTCAGTAAAATAAATGCCACCTTTTGGGTCAATCCATAAATCGTTTGGTCCATTGAATTTTTTTCCTTCAAAATCATTGACCAAAACCGTTACATTTTTATTTTTATCGATTTTCCAAAGCTGATTTTCTAAATCAGCACAAGCAAGAAGGTTGCCATCATGGTCGAAATAAAGCCCATTTGAGCGACCAGTTTTGTCCATATATACTGAAATTATACCGTCGTTGGCTGACCATTTGTAGATTTTGTCATTAGGTTGGTCGGTAAAGAAAACATTTCCTTCGGCATCAGCGGCAGGGCCTTCGGTGAAAGCATATTCTCCCGACAGTTTGGTTAAAATTGCTCCTTTAGCAATAATTTTACTTTTAATTTCTTGGGTATAGCCATTTAAAATAAAAAGTAGCAAAAAAAAGATACTCGTTGAAGTTTTTTTCATAGGGTGAATAGAGGTTGTATTAAAACGAAAAAGGTTATTTCGCATGGCAAAATAACCTTTTTTAAAGCAAGCCCCAAATGAAGAACGATAATGTTTGACTAAAGGCAAAAAAATATCGACTATTTCAACTTAATCGTAGCGGTAATGAGCGTAACGCTTTACCTGTCAAATCCAAAATTGCACCTGCAATGGCTGGAGCAATAGGAGAAAGTGGAGGCTCGCCAACGCCATAAGGAATATCATCTCCTTCGAGGATAAATACCTGAATTTCAGGAACATCGGTTAGCATTGCCAATGGATATTGACTAAAGAAACCTTGTTCAATTTGTCCATCTTTTACCGTCAATTCTTCGTGAAGAGCAGCACTTATACCCATCATAATTGCACTTTCGACTTGTTGTTTGATTCCTTCTGGATTGATACTTTGTCCAACATCCATTACGTGGGTAACTTTTTTTACTTTGATTTTGTCTTCAAGAATTTCTATTTCTATCGCTGCGGCTGCAATAGTTTTTCGGTCATTTGCGATAGCAATTCCTCGCCCGACACTTTCAGTTTTTTGATTTTTCCACGCACTTTTTTCTGCAAGCGTTTCTAAAACTTTCTTGCTACGTTGTGCAATTTTATCCTCCTTGTCATGGAGCATATCGGTACGGAAAGTGATTGGATCTTTGCCTACTTTCTTTGCCAATTCGTTGATAAAACTTTCAATAGCAAAAGTATTGGGAAACATGCCAACGGCTCGCCAAATACTTATTGGCACAGGCACATCGGTATTCCAAACGGACGTTGCTTTGTTAGGAACGTTATACATAATACTTGCTCCGTGTCCTGCCGAAATAAAGTCCGAACCTAGCAATTTCAATACAATATCATTGCCATTAAGCAAAGTTTTAAGAATCATATCAGGCGTAGCTTGGTCGTGGGTAATGGCTTCTATTTGGCCATTTTTGTCGATTTTTGCTTGTAAAACATGATGTGTATTTGGTCGATATACGCCATTTTGAAACTCTTGCTGACGGCTATTAAACAATTTTACGGGTTTCCCAACTGCTTTTGAAATTAAGGCGGCTTCAACAAAATTTCCTTTGGTTGCTTTTCGTCCAAAACCTCCACCAACTAATGGCGTATGTACATCAATGTTATCCTTTTTTAGTTTGAGAGCTTTCGCAACCATATCTCTCACTTGACTTGGCCCTTGAGTACCTACAATGATTGTAGCTTTATCCGCTTCGACGTGGGCAATGGCCGCATTTACTTCCATTTGAGCGTGAGTGGCCATTGGCGTTCGGTATTCTTGCTTGAAAACCTCCGCCTGATTATCTTCAATAATACTACGGGCTTTGCCTTCTTTCTGCACATTTACTTCTTTTCCATTGCCAACAGTTACAAGTTTAATTAAATCTGCTTGTTGTGTTTTATTTGGCGTATTCCAAGAAACATTTATTTTCTTTACTGCACTATCAGCCGCATAGAAAGTTTTGGCTACAACAGCTACTAATTCTCCTTCATGAATAATTTTTATTACACCCGATGATTTGGCCGCTTCGCTAGTGTCAATCGTTTTGATAGTACCATCAATATAAGGAGATTGTAACAAAACGGCATAAAGCATATCAGGCAACTCGCTATCCATTGTATATTTAGCTGTACCCATTACCTTGGGTTTCAAATCAATACGTTTGACCGATTTACCAACATATTTGAAGGCCGATTTTGGTTTTAAAGCAGGCGTTTTTGGTATGTCCCATTCTTTGGTTGAACTGGCAATTTCTGCATAAGTTATTTTTTTATTGCCAGATGAAAGTACGCCATTTTCTGCTTTTATTGTGCCAATTGCTACGCCCCATTGTTTGCTTGCTGCTACTTTAAGCATTTCTCTCATCGTAGCTGCTACCTCTCTTATTGGTTCATAAAGGCTTGCTGTTGAGGTACTTCCACCCGTATTGATATTGTCAATTAAGCCACTGCTAGTACTGGCGTGTTCAACTTTTATTTGTTCAATGGGTACTTCTAATTCTTCGGCAGCTAGCATGGCAAAACCTGTCCAAATGCCTTGTCCCATTTCAATTTTAGGTGACTTCAATAAAATGGTGTTATCGGCTAAAACTTCAAACCAAAAATCAGGTTGAAACGAAGAAATGGAAGCTGGTAAATCCATGTTTTCGGCTTTTTGTGCCGTAAAACGACGCATCGGCGAGCAACCCAAATAACTGGCTACCACCGAACCTCCCAAAACAATTGCTCCTCTTTGTAAGAATTTCCTGCGAGAAAATGCTTTCTTATTTGTATCTGTTGACATAGTTTTTAAGGTTTTTGATTTTGAAGTTCAGCAGCTCTTTTGATGGCTTTAATGATGCGTGGATGCGTTCCGCATCGACAAATATTGGTGATACCATTTTTGATATCGTCATCACTCGGATTTGGATTATCTTTAATCAGCTTCGCTGCCGCCATCATAAACCCAGATTGACAATACCCACATTGTGGCACTTGTTCCTCCATCCAAGCTTGTTGAATTGGATGAAGTTGCAAATCTCCATCGGTGGTTTCTTTGCTTTTTGATAAACCTTCAAGAGTTGTGATTTCTTTACCAGCCACAAATTCGGCTGGGATTGAGCAAGAGCGAAGTGCTTCACCGTCAACGTGGAGCGTACAAGCTCCGCACATGGCTTGCCCACAGCCAAACTTAGTTGCCGTAAGTTTGAGTTCATCCCTAACCACCCAAAGCAGTGGCATATTTGGGTCAACGTCGATACTCGTTGGCTTACCATTTATTTTAAAGTCAATTTTCATCCGTTTTATAATTGTTAGTTTGAATTAATTATGAAGTTAGTTTGCCTATTTACTCATCACCAAGATGTCTTTTACTTCAAGAATTGATTTTGAATAACCTTTGATTGAGGTGTTAATCATGGCTAAACCTAACTCTCTTAAAGTACTGAAATAATTAGGGAAAATACGATGCCCAAGTGGGTACATCCAAGAAATATATTTGTAGTAAACGAGTGTATTTTTAAGACCTTTTGTGGGTAACATAAATGCTGGACGGAAATTAAAAACGGCCTTGAACGGTAATTTTATCAAATCGTTTTCGGTTTTTCCTTTCACTCTTGCCCACATAGTTTTTCCTTTTTCGGTACTGTCGGTTGACGAGCCAGAAATATAACAAAATATCATTTCAGGATTAACACTACTCAATTTTTCTGCAAAATTGAGCGTAAGCGTATGTGTCAATTTAAAATATTCGGCTTCTTTCATTCCAACTGACGAAACACCCAAACAAAAATAACAAGCATTATATCCCGAAATTTGACCGAGAATTGGTGAAATGTCGTAGAAATCAGCATGAATAATTTCTGTTAATTTTGGATGACTTACCCCGCAAGGTTTTCTACCAATAACCAAAACCGATTCTACTTCCGAATGGCTGAGTGCTTCGTGTAAAACACCTTCTCCAACCATGCCTGTTGCACCTGTAATAATTGCTTTTATTTTCATTTTTTTAATGCGATTAAATCCCAAATCATTTCAAAGCCTTGTTCTATAATTTCGTGTTGTTGTGTAGGTGGTTGGGTTAAAATGTATTGATAAATACCTGTAATTTGACTATTGACCAACGTGAAAATAAAATCGGTTGGCATTAATTTAATTGCTCCTTTGGCTTTTCCAAGCTCAATAAATTCTGTGTGCATTTTGGTTTGTTCAAGCGAAACATCCGAAGGAATCTGAGCCAAGTGAGGCGAAAATTGTACTTGCTGAATGTAATGAAACTTGTCTTTATTAGCCAATGCCCAAAGTATTGTGTTGGAATAAAGCTTTTTTGCAGCAATTTTTATCTCATCATTCACATCAAGTTTAGCCATTAAAAGTTGATTCAATTCATTTTTTATGCTCACATAAAGTTCCTTTATTAAAGTTTCTTTGGTGGCAAAATAATGGAAAAGTGTTCCATTGGCCACACCTGCTTCTTTCGCAATTTTGCTGGTTGGTGTTCCATGAAACCCAAATTCAACAAAAAGCTTGAGGGCAGTTTCGAGTATTTTTTGCTCTTTATTCATTGTAGATTGACTAATCACTCTACAAATTTAGAAAAATATAAACTCTAACCAAAATATTTTGTATTTTGTTAAAACTTATTCAAAAAGTCCAGTAGGATGACCGTCAAAACTAACCGTATTTTTCTTTTGCCAATAATCATTGATACCAGCTTCACCTTGCTTTTCGGCCCAATTTTTCAGCTCATCTCTTTCATGGCGATAATCCATAAAAGGTACGGCCATTCCGCAAGAAGTTTGTACAATTTCAACATCAACATCGAAGATTTGCCTTGCTCCAACCATATCAGGAAAAATACTGATATATTGATTCCATTCAGCATTGCGAGGATGATAGGTTTTTGCTTTACCGTAGAGTCTCAAAATGAGAGGTTTACCTTCAAAAGCACAAAACATAATGGTTATTCGGTTATTTTCCAGTAAATGAGTGGCAGTTTCATTACCGCTACCCGTTACATTCAGCCACATTACCCGATTTGGATTAATAATTCGGAAGGAATCCATGCCTTTTGGTGAAACGTTTACATTGCCCGAACTCATGGCAGTTGCTACAAAAAAGATTTTTTGTTTTTCAATAAAATCCTTTATTTCTGGCTGAATATGCTCAACTTTTTTACCCATATTATTTTGTGTTTATGTGATAAAAAAAGTTTTTTTCGAGTAAAAAAGTTCACCATTTGTTTTTAGTACTTCTTTTCCCCAATTTGCCAATGTTTTCACCATTGTCCAATACGAATGTTTGTAGAATTACATTACCCAGAGTCATTAACTGCACAAGAACTTGATATTTGCCTTGCCAATGGATGGTTTAGAATGGGGCAATCAATTTTTACAACTAATTTTCTCAGATTTCAAGATATAATTTATAGTTCAATTTGGCTGAGAATTGGCTTATTAAACCTTCAAGAAAGTAATTTTCAAAAAAAAATAAGCAAGCAAAATGCCAAATTCAAGGTAATTATTCAACCTGCAAAACCAAGTGTTGAGCATGAAATGTTGTTTAGCAAATACCGAGAAAAAATGACTTTTGAGCCTGCACCAACAGTTTATAATTTGCTTTATGGACAAAAAGAAGAACGAGCTTCACTACAACTTTTCAATACTTTTGAAATAAATATTTACGACCAAAATAGACTAATAGCAGTTGGTTTTTTTGATTTAGGAAAAGATAGTGCGGCTGGAATTTCTTGTTTTTACGACCCCGAATACAAAAAATATAGCTTAGGAAAATATTTGATGTATTTAAAAATGGATTTCTGCAAAAAAAGTGGCTGTAAGTTTTTTTATCCAGGTTATTTTGCTCCAGGATATCGCTTATTTGATTATAAATTAGATTTAGCAAAACCAACACTTGAATACCTCGATTTGGTTACTGACGAATGGCGTCCGTTTGAAGAATATGACTCAACCAAAGCTCCATTTGATGTGATGTGCTTGAAATTGAGAGAATTAGCCAAAAGTTTAGATAAAAGAAATGTCAAAAATCAATTCAAATACTACGATTTTTTTGATGCAGACATGATAAGTAACCTCAATGGTTTAGGCCTTTTTGATTTTCCTGCCTGTATTTTTTGTTTTGAATTCAAAGAATCGGAAACGCTCATTCCAATGGTGGTTTTTGATGTTCGTGACAATCAATTTCATTTGATAGTTTGTTCTAAAGTGTACAAATCTATTTTTGAAGAAAGTCCAGTTGAGCATTATAATACTTATTTGTTGCAATTAACCCGATACTTATACACGGGCGAATCGGTTGATGAAATGACAGATGTGATTGAAATGTATGGGCGTGAATTAATGAACATTTAATGAGTAATGAACGCTATTCCTTATTAATTAATCGTATAATTCTTGAAAATCATCTGAATCATGTCATATCTTTGCACCTCAATTTTTAAAAAAGAGCATGATTTCAGTCGATAATGTAGCAGTAGAGTTCAATGGTGGAACGCTGTTTAGTGATATTACTTTCAATATCAACGAAAAAGATAAAATAGCCTTGATGGGCAAAAACGGAGCAGGAAAATCTACTTTGCTTAAAATTATTGCTGGAGCAGACAAACCCACTCGTGGAAAAATTTCTGCCCCAAACGATGCCGTAATTGCTTATCTGCCTCAGCATTTACTTACGCAAGACGATAGCACGGTTTTTGAAGAAGCATCGAAAGCTTTTTCGGTGGTTTTGGATATGAAAAAAGAGATGGATGAACTTAATCACCAACTCGAAACTCGAACTGACTACGAATCGGATGCATACATGAATATCATTGAAAGAGTTTCCGAATTGAGCGAAAAATATTATTCGGTTGAAGAAGTAAATTATGATGCTGAAGTAGAAAAAACGCTTTTAGGAATGGGTTTTACGAGAGCTGATTTTACTCGTTCGACTAGCGAATTTAGTGGAGGTTGGCGAATGCGAATCGAATTGTGTAAAATTTTGCTTCAGAATCCAGATTTGATTCTGCTCGATGAACCAACCAACCACTTAGATATTGAGTCGATTCAGTGGTTGGAAGACTTTTTGATGAATAATGCAAAAGCTGTTATCGTGATTTCACATGATAGGGCTTTCGTTGATACAATTACGAATCGAACCATCGAACTAACAATGGGACGAATTTATGACTACAAAGTAAATTATACGCAATACCAACAACTCAGAAAAGAACGACAAGAGCAGCAGCAAAAACAATACAATGACCAACAAAAAATGATTGCCGACACGCAAGAATTTATTGACCGTTTTAAAGGAACTTACTCAAAAACTTTGCAGGTGCAATCAAGGGTAAAAATGTTGGAGAAATTGGATATAGTTGAAGTTGATGAAGTAGATTCTTCTGCATTAAGTTTGAAATTTCCACCTGCTCCACGTTCGGGAAATTATCCAGTAATTATTGAAAATGTTAGTAAAAGCTACGGAGACCATTTGATTTTTAAGGATGTTTCGATAACAATTGAGCGTGGGCAAAAAGTAGCTTTCGTTGGTCGAAATGGAGAAGGAAAATCGACTTTAGTTAAGGCAATTATGTCGGAAATTGAGTTTGAAGGAGATTTGAAATTGGGACATAATTCGATGATTGGCTATTTTGCCCAAAATCAAGCCTCGTTATTAGATGAAGATTTGACTGTTTTTCAAACCATTGACAATATTGCGGTTGGAGATGTACGTACCAAAATTAAAGATATTTTGGGGGCATTTATGTTTAGAGGCGAGCAAATCAATAAAAAAGTGAAGGTTTTATCAGGCGGAGAAAAAACTCGTTTAGCTATGGTGAAATTGTTACTTGAGCCAGTAAATTTATTGATTCTCGATGAGCCAACTAACCATTTGGATTTAAAAACGAAAGATATTTTGAAAGATGCACTGCGTGCGTTTGAAGGAACAATTATTCTGATTTCTCACGACCGTGATTTCTTGGAAGGATTAGCAACGAAAGTTTTTGAGTTTGGTAATAAACGTGTAAAAGAACACTTTGAGGATATTACTGGATTCTTGCGTAATAAAAAGATGGAAAATCTTCGAGAAATTGAGCGAAAAGGGAAGTGATTTTCTAACAAAAAAAGACTCGTTTGGAATAATTCTATTGAATCACCAAACGAGTTTTAACAATATACCTTCAGGATTACTAAAATTCTTTAACTATGGATTATTGGGATTAGCACGTAAAAGTGCGAAATTTATGTTCAGCCAAATTGAGACGTTCTGAATCGAATCTAAATCTACGACGTACTCTTATTTTGCGTTTGATGAAAGCTCCTTTTTTAAGATTTAAAGAAACTTCATACGATTTTTTAAATTGAAAATAATATAGCTCATGGCTTAATTTGAATTCAGGTAAAATATCTGAATTAAGCTCTGAAACACTTTCTTTTTGAGTCGAATCAATGGCCGAGATGTTTTTCAAAGGTTTTTCGATACCATTGTTCGATTGAACAGATACGATTGAATTATCTAAAGACTGAATGCTATTTTGAGAATAAATAGTGCTTATTTGTGAAAAAACAAATAAAAAGGTCAATAGTGAATTTTTCATTTTTTTTGTGTTTTACTTTTTTTATTCAAAGTAGCAGAAAAAACACTATTCAGATTTTGAATTCTCGACAAACGGTAGCATTTCAGAACTTTTCTGTCGAAAATGACATTTTTTGGTTTTAACAAAATGAACCGTTTGATAATAAAATAGCGAGTACTTAAAATAAAAGCGTCTAAAAATAAGGTTAAGCTTATCTTTAGACGCTTTTAAAATAATTGGCGTTTATCTAATTTTTATGCTAAATTAGTAATATCAAAAGGTAATTTTCGCAAACGTTTACCAGTTGCTGCAAAAATAGCATTTCCAAGAGCAGGTGCAACTGGGGGTAAACCTGGCTCACCAACACCTCCAGGGTTTTCACCGCTATCAATGATATGAATTTCCATTTTTGGAGCTTCATTTAATCGCATAACATTGTATTGATGAAAATTCGATTGGTCGCAAACACCATTCGTAAATGTAATTCCTCCTTTTATTGCTGCTGTAATTCCCATCACGATATTTCCTTCGGTTTGAGCTTTTACGTGGTCAGGATTTACATAATAACCGCAGTCAAGTACCGAAACAACCTTGTCGATTTTAATGCCATCACCGTTTTTAGAAACTGTAATACAACATGCAGAAATACTCCCAAATGATGCAAAAACTGCTAAACCTTTGCCTTGCCCAGCACTAAGTTTCTCTTTCCAATTGGCTTTTTCAGCGATTGTTTCCAATACTTTTCGGTAACGAGCATCTGTGATTAAATCTAATCGAGCTTCCAAAGGGTCTTTTCCAGCTAATTGAGCCAATTCGTCGATAAAACACTCTTGTCCCCAACCCATATTTGACGCATAAACCGAACGCCACCAAACAATTGGAATATCAGTTTTTACATTTGTCCAACTTATTTTAGATACAGGAAATTCATATTTACTATTTTCTGTACTGATTTCTCCTGACAACCACGGGTCAGATTCATCAGGAGCTAAACCATTAAATACTTGACCAACAATTGATTCACCAATAGCGTGATGATGATAGCCTGTAATTTTGCCACCATCAACAAAACCTTGCATGTGGCTCAACATTCCAGGTCTGTAAGGCCCTTGCGTGATATCATCTTCACGAGTCCAAATCATTTTTACTGGTTTTTTTAGTGCTTTTGCCAAGAAACATGTTTCATTTAGATAATCGTGGTAGGCTTTTCTGCCGAACGAGCCACCCAAAAGCGGAACATTGAATTTAATTTTATCTTTACTGATTCCTAAAGCTGCCGAAACATCGCCCAAACCACCATCTGGACCTTGTACGTGGGCCCAAACCTCAGCCGTTCCGTCGTCTTTTACATGAACAACTGCACATTCTGGTTCAATTGGAGCATGAGCCAAAAATGGAGTTTCGTAATTTGCTTCTAATTTTTGCTTGGCGTTAGCAAATTTTGCGTTAAAATCGCCTTTTTCTTCGTATCTGATACCTTCTTTTTTTGCTGCTTCATAGGTTGCGGCAAAATAGTTATCGGTTGACATCGTTTTGGCCAAATCGCCATTGTCCCAAGTTACTTTTAAGGCTTTTCTTCCTTTCAATGCTGCCCACCAATTTGTGGCAATAATCGCAACTGCATCAGATTTGCGATGAGGCATTTGTCTTTCGCATTTCATTACTTGTAAAACGCCTTTAACTTTGAGTGTTTCGCTATCATCAATCGAAACTATTTTTCCGTGAATGGCTGGCGAATGTTGAATACACGCATAAACCATATTTGGAATATCGATGTCAATGCCATAAACGGCTTTTCCAGTTACTCGTTCAGGAACATCGAGGCGTTTATTATATTTTCCAAGAATTTTGAAATCTTTCGGGTCTTTGAGTTTAGGGTTTTTCGGAACAACTAATTTTGAAGCTTCATCAACCAATTCACCATAAGTGAATGATTTATCCGAGTTTTTTAAATAAATTTTTCCATCATTAGCATAACAATCAGCTATTGAAGCATTCCAACGTTTAGCAGCTGTTTCGATGAGCATTTCTTTGGCTGCTGCACCAGCTTTGCGGAGAGAAGTCCACAAACCTCTTACGGTACTACTGCCACCCGATTGTTGGCTACCGTATTTTGATTGTCCGTCCGACTGAATTAATCTTACCTTATCCAAACTTACCTCTAATTCTTCGGCAATTAGTGAAGGAGCTGCTTGCGTTGAACCTTGACCCATGTCAGGGCGAGGGTTTATTAGGGCAATACTTCCGTCAGTACTTATGATAATGAAAGGATTGATTTCAAGGTCTAAAACCGTCGCTTTGTTTGGATTGGTATGCGAAATGTTTTTAGGATGTTTTTCTCTTGCAAAAGAGCTTACGCCAATTATTAAACCAACGCCTGTTAGGGAAGTAGTTTTGATAAATGAACGGCGAGATGTATTGATGTTTTCCATAGTTTCGAGTTGAAATTTTGATTATTTACCGCTTCCAGTATTGGTATTTTGTAAACTATCGGCTGCACGATGAATGCCCTTGCGAATACGGTCGTAAGTACCACAACGACAAAGATTACCGCTCATTGCTGCGTCAATATCAGCGTCATTGGGTTTTGGATTAGTTTTTAGCAATGCCGCCGCAGACATAATTTGCCCCGATTGACAATAACCACATTGAGGAACTTGTTCTTCAATCCAAGCTTGTTGAACTGCGTGTAATTGTGTTTCTCCAATACCTTCAATAGTTGTTATTTTTGCATTTTTAGCAAGCGATGATACTGGAATTTGACAAGAGCGAGAGGCTTCACCGTTCACATGAACCGTGCAAGCTCCACACATGGCCATTCCACAGCCAAATTTTGTGCCTTTTAAACCCACAAAGTCACGTACAACCCAAAGGAGGGGCATATCGGGCTCAACATCGACTTTTGTTTTCTTTCCGTTTACAGTAAGGTTGAATATTGCCATTGTTTTTTAATATTTAATATAAAGTTTCTGTTCTTTTTAACGTAAAATTTCGTAAAAAGTTAGACTTTTGCAAAGAAAAATCCATTTATTCAAGATATGTTTATTGATTTAAGAAGCGACACAGTTACGAAGCCTTCAATGGCAATGAAAGAAGCCATGTTTTTGGCAGAAGTTGGTGATGATGTTTTTGGTGATGACCCAACAGTACTTGCCCTCGAAGAGAAGGCCGCCAATTTGTTTGGAAAGGAAGCTGCCTTGTTTTGTCCATCTGGCACGATGACAAATCAATTGGCAATTAGAGTGCATACTTGGCCTGGAAGCGAGGTTATTTGCGATAAATATTCACATATATATTTGTACGAAGGGGGAGGCGTGGCTTTAAATTCTTTTTCTTCATTAAAACTTTTGGATGGAGATAGAGGCCGTTTGAATGCACAGCAAGTGCGTGATGCAATCAATAATCCCGAAGATATTCACCAACCAACTACGAGTTTGATTTCGCTCGAAAATACCATGAATAAAGGAGGCGGTTGTTTTTATCAATTGTCTGATATTCAAGAGATTAGAAGTGTTTGCGATGAAAAAAAACTCCCGCTACATCTCGATGGGGCAAGACTGTTTAATGCCTTGGTCGAAACGAATGATTCGCCTTTGGTGCATGGACAATTATTTGATTCTATTTCGATTTGCTTATCGAAAGGTTTGGGTTGCCCTGTTGGTTCATTGCTTTTGGGCAAAAAAGATTTTATCAAAAAAGCTCGACGTTTCAGAAAAGTAATGGGTGGAGGTTGGCGTCAAGCGGGATTTTTGGCAGCAGCAGGAATTTACGCTTTGGATAATAATATTGAACGATTAAAAGAAGACCACGCACGAGCCAAACAAATAGGGAAAATATTAGAAGGCTTACCTTTTGTTGAAAATATCTATCCGATTGATACAAATATTGCTATTTTTCAATTACCAGAAACCATTCTTGCAAGTGATTTTGTGGCAAAAATGAAAGAACAAAATATTGGTTGCGTGGTTTTTGGCAAACATTTAGTTCGATTTGTTACACACTTAGATTTCACGGATATACATTTAGAAGAATTTGAAAAAAATATCAGAAAAACAGTTTGAGTTCGTTATATCCTTACGAAAGTAAAAATCATACACTTTAGGCATAATTTTTTTATAAAATTATTTTAACTGCCTTTTACCAAATCTGAGTTATTGTGAAAAAAAAATTGAAGCTTCTTTTCTTTGTCGTTATTCCAATGCAAACTTTTGCACAAGAAGCAAAAACAGAATCCATAAAACTTAATTTATCTGCGGCGGCTTTAGGAGCTGCCACCATTCAATATGAAAAGGTTTTAGGTAACCATTTTTCGTTGGCAATTGGAGCTGGGTATCGACTTAAGAAATTAATTCCTTACGCCCAAAAATTAGAAAAATATGTTGATTTTGCTGATAATAGAATAGATTATATAAGTTTTGATAACGTAAAAAAGACAGAATCTAAAATTGGGTTGTTTCATGTTACACCTGAACTACGTTTTTATTTCGGAAAAAAAGGAGCTCCCATTGGCACATATTTGTCAATTTTTGGTAAGTATAATAGTTTTCATGGCGATGTGCCCGTTTTTATTGATATTGATTATAAAGGTCTTCCTGTGAGGCTTGAATTGCCAGTTAATACAAAATTACAATCGTATTCTGGAGGTTTAATGCTTGGACGACAATTTAGATTGGGTAATCGTTTTACTTTAGATTGGTACATTATTGGTGGTCATTTTGGCACTGCCAAAGTTCATGGGGAATCAAATCAAAATCTTGAAGGTTTTGATGATGATTTTCGTACCAGATTGAGAAATAAAATTATTGAGACATTCAAAATTAATGAAAATTATTTGGGATTAGTGGTTGATAATCAAGGTGTTAGAATTGATAATGTACGACAGTTAAATTATTATAACCTTCGTGGGTTAGGTTTTAATTTAGGTTATCGGTTCTGAGTAATTGTAAACAAAACCCGTAGTTTTAATATTTATTTATTACGGGTTTTGTTGTTTTATCATTAATAAATTCTAATCCCACCTTGTAATCCAATCCAAGAAGTTAGTGTGGCTCTTTCACCGAAATAATAGCCCTGTTTTTCTGAAATCTTCCAATTATTTAGTTTACCCAAATCTAAATCAGTTTCGTTGCTAGCCAAAAAATTAAGGGTTGGTCCCACAAAAAAAGCAAAATGTGGTGTAGCATGAATTTCTAAATTAAAATTGGCTTTTGTATGCTGATTGAGATGCCAAAAAGTAGAATTTTGCTGAATATGCGACGAAACGGCGTCTAAATTTAACCAAAATGTACGATTTAGCTGCCATGCAGTGCCAATTCCATAACCAAGAGAAAAATTTGGTTTATCTGAAAAACCAAAATTATAGCCTGCTGTTAAGATATTATAGAAGCGTTTTACACCAGTTTTGAATGTCAAATTAAACCAATTCACTTCATCAGAACTTAATTCTAACCTTTTATAACCACCTTTTCCGACGAAACTTAATAAACCAATCGGAATACTATTGACATTTTCCATAGCAAAATTTAGTACACCAATTTGATAACCACTTTTTGCTTTTTGAGCGTAATTGAATGTCGCAATTTGTAATCCACTAAAAGTTCCGCCTACAAAATTGACTGTTCCCGACGCTTGAATTCCTTTGAAATCTTTTCTTACAAAATTTCCAAACCCTGCTGCTTGGATTCCGCTTCCGTTACCGATTACAGCATTGGCGAATCCTGCAGCTTGAATGCTGGCTCGTGTATTTTGGAAAACTAAGTTCCCGAATCCAGCCGCTTGAACACCGCTAAAACTTTTAAAAGTGGTATTTCCAAACCCTGCTGCCTGAACTCCTTCAGTGTTTCCAATGTTAAGATTTCCGAAACCTGAGGCTTGCACACCATAAAAGTTACGTCCAACCAAGCTCGCAAAACCTGCCATTTGGATGCCTTTTACATCTTGGCCAACCAAATTTGCAAAACCAGAGGCCTGAATGCCATAAACTTTTCCACGAACAACATTTAGAAACCCTCCAATTTCTAAGCTACGAATGCCCAAAGAGTAGCCGCCTAAAATATTGAATGAAAGCGTATTGATAACATTGCCACTGAGGTAATGATTTGTACCGACAAAAGGAATAAATGAAATCTGTACAGGTCGATAAATAGTGTCTCTCACATTGTCTAAATGTATAATTTGTTTGGTGGTAATAAACCAATCCGTGAGGCGTCTTTGCGTAATGAGTATTTTTTCTTTTGTAGTTGCCCAATAATCTAAATAATCAAATTTTTGAGGCTCAAAAATGACTGAATCTTTGGGTTCAATTATCTCTATTTTTGCAGTTGAAGGTTGAAAAATTGGTAAGCTATCTAATTTTTTATTGGGAAGAGAGTCTATTTTGAATGAAATTAATCGAGCAATTGTATCAATTTGTAATATTGGTTTGATAGCTAATAGCTTGATATTGAGATTTTTATCTTGCTTGCTTCTAATTAATATTTTCTCATCTTGATAATTTTGTTTTCTGACAAGTAAATTGATATTATTGAGTTCACGAGGAATTTTTAGACGATAATAACCATATTGATTGGAGACGGCAGAAGCAAGCGTAATTGGTTCGTAGATACTTGCTTTTTCAATTTTTAAGCCCGTTTCCCCGTCTGAAACGTAGCCCATCACGAAAAAATCTTTTTGCGGTTCTTCGCTGATTTTCTTCAAAATTACATAGTTTCCTCGGTGCTTAAATTGAGTTGTATTTCCGAAAATATCAGACAAAATTTCTCTTACAGATTGATTTTGAGCGTTAATCGAAACTTTTTTTTCGATAGCAATCTCGTCAGGATTGTACGAAAAACTAAAACTTGCGGCATTTGCAATGTTTTTTAAAGCATTATCTAAGCGTTCGTTTGAAATTTTGATAGAAATAATCCGTTCGAGCGGCGGTCTATTTTGGGCAAAAATCAGATTTGCCCAGCAAAATAAAAAGATGAATGTTAATAGCTTTTTCATATTGAATAATTAAATATTTTTGAAGCTATGACATTTCATTTTTGTTTTTCCCCTACGTTTTAAAACTTATTTATTCTTCGCAACCTGCACCGTCAATAATATATTTTCCTGCAGTTTCACTAACTTTTAAATTAAGGGTTTCGGCAATAATATTGAGAGCATTTGGAAGCGTTTCATTATTGAATGTTGTAGTCAAACGACAACTTTTGATGTGGTTATTTTTCAATATAATCTTAGTATGATAGCTTTCTTCTAAGATATTGATAACGTGTTCAAGACTTGAATTCTCAAACGTAAAAATTTTGGTTTTGTAGGAAAATACATTTTTATCAACCATTGTTATTTTTCGAATGGTATCCATTTTGGCTTCAAACTGAGCTTCCTCGCCTTTGATTAATAGGGTTTGTTGTGTCTTGTTTTTAAATTGTACTTTTCCTGTTTCTACACTTACTTTTACATTTTTATCATAAGCACGTACATTAAATGAAGTGCCTAGAACTTTAATATCAGAACCATTTGCTTGAATAATAAAAGGTTTTTTGTCGTTATGTTGAACTTTGAAAAATGCTTCACCAATGAGGTTTACATTTCTTGTATCTTGTTGAAAATCAGTTGAATAATTCAATGAAGTATTGGCATTTAAGAATACAACGGAGCCATCGGGAAGTGTTTTTTCTAAGGTATTATTTTGGGTTTTTAAGGAAATAGTTTCTACATTTTTTTGATTGAGCAAAATAGCCAATATGCCCATTCCAATCAACAACGTGATGCCAGCAGCAATACTTGTTGGGGTGAAAAACTTAGATTTTTTCGGAATAAAAGTTGCCGTTTTGGCCTCTTTTGATGAATTTATTTTTGGTTTTATTTTATTCCAGGCAGCATCAACATTTACCGTTTTTTCTTCTTTTAGTGAAGAAACTTGTTGCCAAATAAATCGGTAATCGTCGAGTTCCTTTTGGTTTGCTTCGTTTTGTTTCAACCAATTTTCAACCAAAGCAGATTCGTGAGCATCAGTTTCTTGAGCTAAAAATTTGCCTAAAAGGTCATCGTTTATTGGTTGATTTCTGTTCATTCTTTTACTGCACAACATGAAATGTCGTGCCACAAATAATAATCAAAGGTAAATATTCAGCTAATTCAACTCGCAATAATTTTAGAGCTTTTCCAATTTGATTTTCTACAGTTTTAGGTGAAAGCCCTAATTGTTCGGCAATTTCATGGTACTTTAATTCATCAAATCGACTCATTCGGAAAATCAAGCGACATTGCTCTGGTAATTTTCTAATTGCCTCTTCAATTTTTATTTCTAATTCATTTTTTATTACCGTCTGACTCACAGATTCATACGAACTATCATAAAAATTAGTTGCGTATTGTTGGTAATCTTCTCTGATTTTTAGGTGCTTAATTCGGTTCAAACAATGGTTATGAACAGCTCGATAAAGATAAGATTTCAAAGAAATACTTATTTCTAAATCGCTACGTTTTTCCCAAATACTCAGAAAAAGATGCTGTACAATTTCTTCTGATTCATCCATTTCTTTCAAAATCGAATTGGCATAGTTGCACAGACTTTGGTAATATTTTCGAAAAATAGATTCAAAAATACGCTCATCGCCTTGCTTTATTGCACTAACTATATCTTGTTCAGATAATTGCACCGATTGAAAAATGAATGTTATAGTGCAAACTTAATATTTTAAGTTCAATTTTTTATGAGTCAAAATGACAAAAGGTTTATTAGAAATTTGAAGTTCTCAATTTCTTTTATTGAAGACAGTTCTCAACAAAAATTCCCCTACATGCAACAAAAAAAAAACTTTAAAAATAATAGGGGAAACATTTTCTGGTTTGTCATTAGGCAAACACAAACATTTAATATTATGAAAAAACTAAATTTATTGGCCACTTTATTGATTACAATGATGGCTTTAGCAACCATTTCTTGTGGAATTTTGCAACAAACAATTGAGCCTCAAAATGAAGAAGTAAAAACCTTTGAGGTAAAGGATTTTGATCGCCTTAATATGGGAAATGCTTTTCATGTTAGGGTGCTAAAAGGAAGTACTTTTAAGGTAAGTGCGGCGGGAGATAACCGAGATATTGACGACTTATTGGTTGAAGAGCGTAATGGAACTTTGGAGATTTCTTTCCGAAATAATTGGCGAATTCGTCGCTATCGTATGAATGTTGATATCGAAATGCCAAATTTAAAAGAAGTTGATTTTTCGGGGGCAGCAACTGCAAATATTAAAGGTTTTGATGACCTTTCTGCCTTAAAAATCAAATTGTCGGGTGCTTCCAAAGGAACTATTTACACGAATGCAACAAATTATGACATTGACCTTTCGGGAGCATCAACACTCGAATTAGAAGGAAAATCTCAAAAAATTTATGCTGAACTTTCTGGTGCTTCTACTTTGAATGCTTTTAGTTCAGAAACCGACGAAGCATCGTTAAATCTTTCGGGTGCGAGCAATAGCCGCGTAAATGTGAGCAAACAACTAAAGGTAAGAGCAAGTGGAGCGAGCAAAGTGCGTTTTCGAGGCAATGCAAAAGTTGATTCAAGTCTTTCGGGAAGTAGTAAAGTTGAGAAAGAATAACTTAGATAAAGTCATTGAACCTTAGATGATTGACGAAGTTTAATTGGCATTGTAATGGTGCAAAAAAGTGATGAGTCGCTCATAATTGATTAATTCTTCGTCAGTCCCATTTTTGAGCAAGAATTGACGATAAATGTTAGCTATTGTCGTAAAGTTCTGATTATCAGTTAATTTTGCGGCAATAGCTCCTTTAAAACATCGATGAACTTGATTATAAAGATAACGACAAGGCATTGTTGGCGAATCATTCAAAATTTCTTCAATAAATAGTATTGTTTCTGCTTTTTGAAGAAAATCAAAACCTCTTTTTGTGAAAAATAAAATTATTTCTTCTACTATCCTGCCAAAATCAAGCTCGTCAGTAACTTTAAAACGGAAATATTTTAACTCTTGAAATTTTCCAATACTAATTACTAAAGTATTAGCTGATGGACGATAGCCACGAGCATTATTAAGAAATTGCTGAGCTATTTGTTCGACGAATTCATACCTAACGCCAAAGTTTACTTCAATCCAAAAAACCTTTTCTGTCTCCGTTACCGAAAATATTATATTCTGAAAACCATTTTGCGTAGATTTGCGGAATTGTTTTTGGTCCATTAGCAAACTGAAGCCGTTCGATTGGAAAAAGCTTTCTAATCGTTGATAAAATTTCACTTCAAATTTACTAAGTATCATATTATGCTTCATTTATATGTAAACTTTTGTTGTATATAAATGTTTAAATATATTGATAATTGTATTATTTCTTAACATTTAAGCACATGTTTAAAAGTTTATTCAGGATTATTTTTTTTATTTCAATTTATTGTGGAGGGTTTGCTCAATCGACAAAAAATGAAATAACTCCTGCCGTTCAGACGATTCGAGGGAAAGTAATTGACAATATTAACGAAAAACCTTTAGCAGGGGTTTCATTAGTTATTTTAAGTACTCAGAAAGGAGTGCAAACTGATGCAGAAGGCAATTTTTTATTCGGACAAGTGGCTATTGGTCGCTACCAAATACAAGTAAGTTCGGTTGGTTATGAAACACAGAAGGTTTCAGAAATTTTACTCGAATCGGGTAAAGAAATGATTTTAGAAATAAGATTAAAACCAACTATCAACCAGTTGGCAGAGGCAGTTGTGAAGGCTCAATCGTCTAATCTTTCGGGGGCAGTTACAAGTATTCAAAGCATTACAACCGAACAGATTTTTCGTTTTCCTGGCACATATCTTGACCCAGCTCGTTTGGCTACGGCTTATGCGGGAGTAGCAAATTCAAATGACCAAGCCAACGGAATGGTGGTTCGAGGAAACTCGCCTAATGGTATTCAATGGCGTTTGGAAGGTGTTGAAATTGTGAATCCAAACCATTTAAGTAATGCAGGAACTTTCAGTGATAGAATTACGCAAAATTCGGGTGGAGTAAATATTCTTTCTGCTCAATTATTAGGCAATATGAGCTTTTTGACTGGGGCGTTTCCATCGGAATATGGTAATGCCCTTGCAGGTGTAATGGATATGAGGCTACGAAATGGGAATAATAAAAAGCATGAATTTACTGCTCAAGTTGGGCTGATTGGTATTGATGTAGCCGCTGAAGGCCCACTTTCTAAAAATAGTAATGCGAGCTATTTGGTCAATTATCGTTATTCATTCACAGGGCTTCTTGGTTTGATGGGCGTGACTTTTGGTGGAGAAAGTATTACTTTTCAAGACCTTTCTTTCAATTTTAATTTTCCGACCAAAAAAGTAGGAAATTTTACGTTTTTTGGCATGGGAGGTTTAAGTAGTAATACATTTGCTGGTTTGCGTGACACAACTCAATGGGTGGTGCAAAAAGATGGATTTGACATAAATTATAAAAATAAAATGGGAGCAATTGGCCTAACTCATCGCATGAATTTAGGTGCAAAATTGCTTTGGAAAACTGTTGTTGCAGCATCTGGACTGAAAAATGAGAGAGAAGCTTTTATTTTGAGTAAGACTAATTTTCAGAGATATTTATCTCAAGCGGATTCGTCTTTGAAAAATAAGATTTCATTTTCAACCAATTTGAATTATAAAATCAATACTCAAAATAGCTTGAAAATTGGCGTGCTTGTAACCCATCAATACGATGAGTTTTTGGCTTCATCAAGTGATTTGAAATCCGTTGGTCATGCACAAGGTTTGATTGTTCAACCTTATTTTAACTGGCAGTTTTCACCGATTCCAAAATTGACAACTAACGTTGGTTTACATTACTTAAATTATACCTTTAATAAAACAAAATCTTTTGAACCAAGACTTTCGTTGAACTATCAACTTACTAAAAATCAGTCGATTAGTTTTGCTTATGGTTTACACAGTCAAATACAACCGCCACAACTTTATTTCGCTCAAGATAATATTAATAGCAATTTTTTGAGAAATGCTTTGCTTGATTTTACGAAATCACATCATTATGTTTTGAGCCATCAATTTGCATTGAAACGAGGCTCTTATTTCAAAACAGAATTGTATTATCAAAAGATATTTAATGTGCCTGTGATACTTTTTAATCCAACTTTTTCGGCATTGAATTTAGTTGAGGATTTCACAAATGAACCATTGCAAAATCTTGGAAAAGGAGATAATTATGGCATTGAATTTACGTATCAGCAGTTTCTAACGAAAGGTTTCTATACGCTAGCCAATGCTACTTTGTACAATGCTACTTATACTGGGTTGGATGGAATCAAGCGAAATAGTAGATACAATGGCAAATATATTTTTAATTTAACAATCGGAAAAGAATGGGAGCGAAGCAAAAACCGAACTTTGGGAACTAGCCTCAGATTGGTTTGGCTTGGCGGTTATTACGAACGAGCAATCAATGAAGAAGCTTCGATTGCAAACAAGCGTTTGATTTACAAAAGTGCAGATGCTTACACAGTAAAACAACCCGATTATTTCAGACCAGATTTTCGTATATATTTAAAGAAATCGAAAGACAAATATTCAAGAACACTCGCATTGGATATTCAAAATATTGCGAGTTACCAAAATGTTTCGTACAGTTATTATGATATTTTGCAAGGAAAAGTTATCAGGCAATATCAGCTTGGTTTGATTCCAATTTTGAGTTATCGTTGGGAATTTTGAAAGCTGTAAAATCAAGGATTTTCTATCATTCAACCATGAAAAAACTAATTAATTTACTTATTACCGTTTTACTTTCTTTGAGTGCTTTTGCTCAAGAAGATGGTTCGGATGTTTGTTCGGATGCCAAAATAAAAAATCTAAGCCGTTTTAAGAATGCCCGAATTGCTTATGCAGGAGATGAAAAAATAGATGTAACTTATTATAAATTAAATCTCAACATTTCCTATTCACAGCAATATATCAAAGGAGAAGCAACGATAACTTTTAAAACCAAATCAAATATTTCGACCTGTTTTTTGGACTTGAAAAGTCTATTACGCGTTGATTCGGTTAAATTAGGGAGTAAGAAAATTTCATTTATTCAGGAAGCAAATAAAGTAAATTTAACGCTTGATAAACAATATATCCAAGGACAGGCAATTGGAGTGGTAGTTTATTACCAAGGTCGCCCGAATAATTCTGCATTTGGCAGTTTTGCGTTTAGTACGCACGGTAGTAATGGACAACCTGTGGTTTGGAGTTTGAGCGAACCTTATGGAGCTCCTGATTGGTTTCCCTGCAAAGATACACCTTCAGATAAGGCTGATTCATCGGATGTTTGGATAACGATGCCTAAAGAATTTGTGTCAGTTTCTAACGGAATTTTGACCAAAATACTTGAAAATAATGATAATACTCGTACATATCAATGGAAAAACCGTTATCCAATTGCCCAGTATTTAATTTCTATTGCGTGTTCAAATTATGTTGAATACAAAAATTATTTCAAATATTCTCCTACCGATTCAATGATGGTGACGCATTATATTTATCCAGAATCATTTACTGCATCGGTAAAAAATCAACTCGACCAAACACCATTCATGCTCAAATTATTTTCTGAAAAATTTGGTTTATACCCATTCATCAAAGAAAAATATGGCCATGCACAATGTGGATTTAGCGGAGGAATGGAACACCAAACTTGTAGTTCGATGGGTAGTTTTGGTGTAAGTTTGATTGCCCACGAATTAACGCATCAATGGTTTGGAGATAAAGTTACTTGTAAAAACTGGGAAAATATTTGGCTTAACGAAGGTTTTGCCACCTACGGTGATGTGATGTACTCGGAGGCAATAGGCGGAAAAACAGCTTATGATACCAAAATAATTGCCAACGCAATAAAAGCAAAGCAAGCCATTGGAAGTATTTATGTGCAGAATATTAATAGTGAAGATGAGATTTTCAACAGCAATCGTTCTTATGCAAAAGGTGCTTTGGTTCTGCACATGTTACGTGGAATAGTTGGTGATGAAAAGTTCTTTAAAATTCTTCAAAATTATTTAGTTTCAAATGTTGCCTTTGATGCGGCTGTGACTGAAGATTTTCAAAAAATTGCTGAAGAAACGACTGGTTTAAAGTTGGACTATTTTTTCAAGCAATGGATTTATGGTGAAAACTACCCTAAATATTCTTATAGTTGGACGGTTTCAGAAGCAACATCTAGTATAAATTTGAATGTAACTCAAGCCCAAAATACGACTCCAGCCTATTTTTCAATGCCTGTTGAATTTAAAATTGTTATGAAGGATGGTTCTAGTTCAATAGCGACGGTGTTCATCGACAAAGCATCGCAGGTGATTCAGCTTATTAAACCAAAGGGAGACGTTTCTCAAGTAATTTTCGACCCAGAAAATAAAATTTTGAAAGATGTTACTGAGCTAAAAAATACTCTTACAGCAAATGAACCAGCCAACGCTCTAGTTGAGTGGACAATTTCGCCAAATCCAGCAGAGAATCAGGTAATTATTGATTTTTCTTTGAAAAAATCGGCAGTTATTCAAGTAGCTATTTTCGATAAATTGGGAAAAAAAATGAAAGAATTAACGGCTGAAAATCTTACTAACGGAAGTTATTCTAAACTTATTTCTTTGAATGACTTATCAAGTGGCATTTTTTTGGTGCGTTTAGGAATTGATGAAAAATCATTTGGGAAAATGCTTGTTGTAAAATAGGTTTTTTCATCTTCCAAAACCTTAAATATTGAACTAACAATACGATTGTTTATTAAAAATTAGCATATGAAATTATTGATTTTAGCAGGTGGGATGTCATCCCGAATGAAGAAAAATATTGAAGGCAATACCAATCTTGACCCAAAACTTATAGAACAAGCCAATACATTACCAAAATCAATGATTGGATTAGGTAAAGATGGTCGCCCTTTTTTGGATTATGTGTTGTTTAATGCAGCCCAAGCGGGTGTAAAAGAAGTGATTTTGTTACTGAATCCAAAAGATACAGTTTCTCAACCATATTATGAAAAACTGATGCAGGTGGAGAAAAATTGGGGTCTAAAAATAAATTTTGCACGCCAATTAATTCCTGAAGGACGAGAAAAACCGCTCGGAACAACTGACGCAATTGAGCAAGCATTGGCACAATTTCCTGCATGGAAAACTAGTCGATTTATTACTTGTAACGGAGATAATTTATACCCAATTGAAGCATTTAGGTTACTTTTGGATGAAAAATATCCCAACGCAATGCTCGATTGGGATACCGATGGATATACGGTCGAAAGGGTAAGAAATTGTGCCATCGTCAAGAAAGATGAGGATGGATATTTGGTGGATTTGATTGAAAAACCTAATGACGAAGAATGGGTAAAAATAGTAGAAACAATGCCTAGAATTGGTATAAGTTGGAATATTTTTGCCTTTACTGGTGCAGATGTTATGCCTTTTTTAGAAAAAACACCCTTACATCCAATCAGAAATGAGAAAGAAATTCCTGTAACGGTACGTCTTTTTGCAAGTGAAAAACCGAAAAGTATTTATGCCATTCAAATTTCAGATTTTATTCCAGATTTGAGTAGTAAGCAAGATATTGCCGATGTTATGCAAGCTCTGAACTATGAGATTTAAGTAAAACTCTACATTTGCAAGTGCTGAGTTTTACACAGAACTCAGCACTATGCACTAATTTCTTTTGTTGGGTCAATAAAAAACCAAAGGCTTGAAGCAACCAATAAACAACCTGCAATCAAGAAAAGTGGATAATTGAAGTTGCCCGTTTGTTGAACAATTGTACCAAATATAATAGTAATAAAAAATCCACCCATTTGTCCTGCAAAATTCATTGCTCCCGTAACTGTTCCCGAATTTTTTTTGCCAATATCCACGCAAACTGCAAAAGCAACTGGAAGCGTTAGGTCTTTTAATAACACACAAAGTGCTAATAAATAACCTGCCATTGTATTATCGGTTGTGAGTCCTGCACCTAAAAAGCAAATACTCGATGAACCCAGACCTGCCACACCAACGATGCGACGGCCAAGTTTTAAACCAAACTTTTTACTCAAAATATCACTCGCAAATCCACCAACAATACAGCCAATTGCTCCTAAAAAATAAGACAATGAAACAAAGTTTTTGGCTTGTTCTTCGCTCATGTGACGTCCCTCTTGAAAATAAGTTGATGACCAATTCGTGAAAAAATAAGACGCATAAAAAAATAAGTGACACATCAACATCAAAATCCAAATATTAGGATTTCTAACGATTGTTTTCCAGTCGATTTTGTGATTTGTATTTGTTTGTTTTCGGGCGGTTTCTATTTCAACAATTTCTTGTGGTGTAATACCTTCATGTTCCGAAGGAGTATCTCTAAACCAAAAGAACCAAGCAGCTGCCCAAATTGAACCGACAATTCCGAGAATAAAAAAAGCGTACCGCCACCCAACAGCATGAACCAAAGGAATAACTAAAAGCGGCGTTAATGCTCCGCCTATTCGCCCGGCAGCCCAAATAACAGATTGAGCTCGACCAACTTCTACTGCTGGAAACCAACGTGATATTACAATCGAAGCGTTTGGATATGCTCCTGCCTCACCAACACCAAACATAAACCGTACGATTAATAAATAGACAAACCCAAAAGCTGTACCTGTGAGTGCGGTAAAACCCGACCACCAAATTACCACACGAGTTAATACTTTACGTGGGCCAATTCGGTCACCTAAAATGCCAGTAGGTAACTCAAAAAGAGCATAAGCCAATGAAAAAGCACCTAAAATATAACCAAAAGATTGATTATCGAGTCCTAAATCTGCTTTGACATATTTACTAACCACATTCATACAAACACGGTCGAGAAAAGTAATAATCGAAAGTAGAAATAAGAAAAAAAGTACTTTGTGGCGAATTTTCATAAGGCTTTTTTTAGGTAAGAATAATGATTGGAAGGTAAAGGATTAATCGTTTTCAAATATATAAAAATTAGCATTAAAAATGGTAAACTACTGCAACGAAACAAAAAAATGAATTAACATGAAGGTTATTTGATTTATCATTCTTACTTTCATACTCAAATTTTTTCTTGAAAAAGTCTTATACCATCTATTCTAAAAAATGCTAAAGCATAAAATTATTTCTCGTTTTAAGTTATTTAGTGTAGCGTTTTTGTTTATTAGTCTTCAGGGTTATTCGCAAAAAGATACAACAATAACAATCAAAATACTGGGCGGTTTACAATATGATTTGCCTCGCTTTTCGGTTGAACCTTATACCCGTGTAACGATAATACTTGATAATCATGATGATATGGCTCATAATTTGGTTGTCACAAAACCCAATTCACGCCTTAAAGTGGTTGAAGAGGCGTTAAAATTGGGCGATAAAGGAGCAAAAATGGATTATGTGCCAAACTCTACTTTGATTATAGCCAATACAAAAATTCTTGACCCTGGTCGGATGGAATCAATTACTTTCTTGGCAGATAAAGAAGGGATATTCCCGTATGTGTGCACGTATCCTGGGCATGGATATGTAATGTTTGGGGCAATGTACGTAACAACAAAACCTTTACCGCCACTCGAAAAAGATACTAATGTTCCTGAAATGCAACGTCAAAAAAACGTAATGCCTGCCAACCATTCGGGAAATATGAGCCACACAATGTCAATGCCTTCACCACATCCTTTTGCTTTAGAATATCCTTTATTGTATCGAACATTTATGCCAGATTGTGGCCCTGCGGCAATAGTTGTGGCATTGAATGAAACGGAATCTTATTGTTTCGATGCAGGAAAATGTTATTTACGTTATGCTTGGTCAGGTGGTTTTGTTGATAATTCGGAGCAATGGAAAGGTAACGGTAGCAAATTATCAAAAGTTGTGGGCGATATTTACTGGAGAGATATAACGGGATTTCCTTTTAAAATAGGCAATACTGAAACAATTCCCCAAGTTGATTTTAAAGGGTATCGTTTGATTAATCGATTACCAACTTTCAAATATATGATTGATAAAGTTGAAGTGAGCGAAACAATCAAATTGTTGCCTAATGGAGCTGGATTAATCAGAAATTTTACTTTTAAAAATAATAACCAGCCATTATTTTTTCAAATACAAGCCAATGAAACGACTAAGTATCAAAGTTCAATTGGCAAATTTAATAATGGAATGCTCAAAATTCCTGCTAATGTTCAACACCTAAGCATCACGATGAAAAAATGAAATATTCAACCAAATACCCTTTATTAGAATCAATTTTTTATTTGAAATATTACTTTCTTTTTTTGCTTTTAAGTGCTTTTGTTTCTCAAAATTGTCAAGCACAAAATGTAGCTCCACGAGATTCAGCGGCTAATTATTATGACGTGCAAAATATTGATTTGCCTGATGGCTTAGTTGCTGAAACTGGAGCAATTGGTTTCATGCCTGACGGCCGTTTTGTTGCGTGTTTTCATCGTGGAGAAGTGATGATGTATAACCAAAAAACCAAGAAATGGAAGAAGTTTGCTGAAGGTTTACATGAACCTTTAGGGATGTTAATTGTCAATAACAATGAGATTTTGGTCATGCAACGCCCCGAACTTACTCGAATAAAAGACACTAATGGCGATGGTTTGGCTGATGAATATCAGACCGTAACGGATGATTTTGGCATGTCAGGAAATTACCATGAATTTGCATTTGGGCCAATTGCTGATAAAGAAGGAAATATGTTTATTGGACTAAATTTAGCCTCAAACGGAGCAGGAATTCGCAATGAGATTCGAGGAAAATACGATTCACTTTCTCGACCAGGAAGAATGTATTCTTGTGTTCCATACCGAGGATGGATAATGAAACTTACAAAAGATGGAAAACTGAAACCTTTTGCCGTTGGCTTTCGCTCTCCAAATGGACTTGGTTTTGATGCTCAAGGGCGTTTATTAGTGAGTGATAACCAAGGTGATTGGCTTGGTACGAGTAAATTGTATCATGTGGAAGAAGGTAAGTTTTATGGGCATCCCGCAGGGTTAATTTGGCAAGAAGGTTTTCCTAGAGTTGTCCCAATAAAATTGCCAGTTTCAAAATTAGATAGTATGCGAACAAAGGAATCTATTCAATTTCCTCATGGTTATTTTGCTAATTCGCCAACACAACCAATTTTGGATAATACTGGTGGTAAATTTGGCCCTTTTGCTGGACAAATGCTTATCGGAGACATGGACCATAAGTATGTGATTCGTTTACTTTTGGAAGAAGTAGGTGGTGATTTGCAAGGAGCTTGTATTCCATTAAACTTTGGGTCTAAGATGAGAATAGGTAACAACAGATTGGCTTTTGCACCCGATGGAAGTTTATGGGTTGGGCAAAATGATCATGGTTGGGTAGGAGCGAGAGGCATTCAACGCATTGCTTGGAATGGTAACACACATTTAGATATTATGTCGATGAATCTTACACCAAATGGTTTTGATTTGACATTTACTCTACCGCTTGACAAAAACATTGCTCAAGAACTAGCGAATTATAAATTTAGAAGGTTTTATTATGAGTACCATCAAGCTTATGGTTCTAAACAATTTGATGTGAAAGATATTGCCGTAAAGTCAGTGAAAATATCGGATGATGGCAAAAAAGTTTCCCTCGAATTAGCCGAAATGAAAGCTGGATATATTTATGAATTAAATGTAGGAGACCTCAAAACAGCCGATAATAAATACTTAATAAATAAGATTTTATGTTATACCTTAAATAAATTGAAATAAGATTGGTAGTAAATTTTAAAATTGACCTTTTGTTTTTAATCTAAAATGACAACTTTTAATTATAAATTTTCCAAAACAGCTTATATCAAAGGCTTGCAATGTGTCAAGCAATTGTACCTTTATAAATATTACTATCAATTACAAGACCCCCTCACAGCCGAAATAAAAGAAAAATTTCAAGGAGGACATGATTTTGAAGATGCTTATCGAAGTAAATTTTTCCCATTTGCAGTTGATATTGAAAAAATTGCTAAAAATAGAAATGCCTATCCTGCTCTTACTCAAAAAGCCTTACAAAAGCAAGTGGCTGATATTTTAGAGGCGACTTTTGTTTTCCAAGAAGTGCTAGTAATGAATGATGTTTTGACTAGAGTTAATGGAATTTGGGAAATTCAAGAAATTAAAAATAGTAAAGAATTGAATCTTACGCATATTCAAGATATTGCTTTACAATATTTTGTTACAAAAGGTGTTTTGCAGAAAGATATGATAGCGACAATTGTTTTGCCTGATGAAAATGAAGGCTATAAATTAATTGACGTGACGAAGGAAGTTAAAGGTTTACAACAAGAAATTGCAGGAAATATCAAGCATTTTAAAGATGTTTTAGATGAAAGCTTTATTCCAAATATTGACATAAGTAATCATTGTGAAATGCCTTATAAATGTAGTTTTTGGGGATATTGTCACTAAAAATCATAAATATTAATCATAAAAAAAGCGGAATTTTTAAATTCCGCTTTTTTTATGATTGGTAAAATTAGCCAACAATTATTTTTAATTTTTGTCCTTTTTTAACTGAATTCGAACGTAAACCATTGATTTTCTTAATTTTCTCAATTGAAATTCCACCATATCTTTGTGAAATACTCCAAAGAGTATCTCCTCTTTGAACTACATGATATTTAGGTTTTGTTTTCTCAATTGCCTTTTTAGATTTTCGTTCGCTTTTAATGGTCTTTTCTATTTCAACAACTTCTTCAACATCATCTAAAATTACAAGTCTTTGACCAACCATAATTTTTGATGATTTTAAGTTGTTCCAAACTTTCAAATCATAAGTATCAACATCAAATTTATCAGCAATTTTATTCAGCACATCTCCTTTTCTAACTTTGTATGTTCTCTTTTTTACTTTTCTGATTTTATTAATGTCGTCCTCTTCTTTTGCTGGTTTATCGAGGTCTTCAACAATTGTTTCTTCATTACCACCTTCAATCGATTTCGGATTTGCTCCAATAACAACAATTCCTGATTCAGTATTATTTGATGCTAAAATAACAGGATAAGTACTACGTTTTTGAGCAGAATCCAAAATCATTTGTCGATTTGCATCAAAATAAGCATAATTATCAGCAGGTATTTTTAACTCAAAACTTTTGGTTGTAGGAGGTAATATCCCTTTCAAAATTGATGGATTATGTTTTCTAATTTCATCAATACTAATTCCACTTACGTTTGAGAAAGTTTCAATATCCAAAAAACCATCAATTAAAACAGTCTCTGTTGGCACAGGTTCCATTATTTCCTCAGGGAAAATTCCATATTCGTCGGCGTGGTTCATCATGTACATGATTGCCGTAAATTGTGGAACATAGGCACGTGTATCTCGGTGCAGATAAGGGTGTAATTGCCAGTAATTGGTTATATTTCCTGCACGACGAATAGCTCTACGAAGATTTCCTGGACCAGTATTGTAAGATGCTAAAACTAATTCCCAATCACCAAAAATATTATATAACTGTTTAAAATACTTACAGGCAGCTTCAGTCGATTTTTCAATGTCCATACGGTCATCAACAAATTCATTCACACGTAGTCCAAAATCTCCACCTGTGGGCTTCATAAATTGCCAAAGTCCTACGGCTTTTGCATGAGAAATCGCTCTCGGATTAAGTCCTGACTCAAGCATCGAAAGATACTTGAGTTCGTCAGGCATATTATATTTTGCTAAATATTTTTCAAAAATTGGAAAATAGAAGTTTTTCCTTTCAAGCATCGTTTTTGTAAAACTCGGCTTTTTATAGATAAAATAGTCAACAAAACTATGTACGGTTGAGTTATATTGTAGCGGAATTGAGCGTTGCATTCGCTGAAAACCTTCTCTAACTTTATTGACGTCGGCAGTAGGGATGAATGCTTCAACTGTAGGCAGTTCTTCAATGAGCGAGTCTTCGGCTGCAACTGTAATAGCCTCTTCTGGAATAACTGACTGTGCATAAGTAACCAAGCAAGCACAGCTCCAAAAACTCGTTAGAATAAGAATTTTTTTAGATATCTTCATTATTGATACTTTTTAGCGAAGGTATTTTACGCTGGATTATGGTTTATAAGAAAGCAAACTGTTTCCAAAAATAAATGATTCCCACTTTTTTGTCAAGCAAATCTCAATTTATTTTTATATTTTCAAATATTTCTGAAAATATAATTTATATAGAAATATTTATAATTCTAGAGATTTTGCAAATGCCAACATTTCATTTTCATCAAAATTCTTGCCAAGAATTTGAATTCCAATGGGTAATCCTGCTGAATTTTGGCCATTTGGAATCGATATACAAGGATTTCCGATAACATTTGCCTGAACAGTGAAAATATCCATCAAAAACATCTGTAATTGGTCATCCGATTTTTCGCCAATTTTAATAGCAGGTGTTGGTGTCGTTGGTGAAATCAAAAAATCATATTTTGATAAGATTTCATCAGTCGATTCTTTTATTAAACGACGAACCCGCTGTGCTTTCGTATAATAGGCATCATAATAATCTGCACTAAGTACAAAAGTGCCTAAAATAATTCGTCTCCTTACTTCTGCACCGAAGCCTTCCGCCCGTGATTTTTTATAAAGCTGCTCTAAATTTTTCACCCCAACTGCCCGATGTCCATAACGAACACCATCAAATCTTGAAAGATTTGAACTAGCTTCAGCAGTTGTTAAAATATAATAAGTAGGTAATAAATATTTCATCAAAGGATAATCAACTGCTTCTACGATATGTCCTTGTGCTTTCAGCCATTCGATTTTTTCGGAAGTATTGTTGCGTACATCTTTGTCTAAACCTTCACTTTCGAGGGCTTCACGCATATAGGCAAGTCGATATTGTTTTTTGGGAGAGAGATTTTGCGAAAATTCAGGAACAGGTAAATGAGAAACTGTGCTGTCATGTTCGTCTGCACCCGCAATAATTTCTAGTAAAAGAGCTGCATCTTCAACGTTTTTGGTAATTGGACCAATACAATCAAAAGAAGAAGCATAAGCAATTAAGCCCCAACGAGAAACCCTAGAATATGTTGGTTTTAATCCAACAACGCCACAAAATGCCGCTGGCTGACGCACTGAACCGCCAGTATCAGAGCCTAATGAAGCCAAACACATATCTGCTTGCACGGCAACTGCCGATGCACCAGATGAGCCACCAGGAACACGAGTTGGGTCTGCAAAGTTTAAAGTCGGACCAAAAGCAGATTTTTCGTTGGAAGAACCCATTGCAAACTCATCGCAGTTTTGACGACCAATGATGATTGCGTCTTCCGCTAAGATTCGCTCCACAGCCGTAGCGGTAAACTGTGATTGGAAACCGTTTAATATTTTACTCGAAGCTTGTAATCCATGATTTTCGTAGGCCAAAACATCTTTCAAACCAATGACCATTCCTGCCAAACGGCCTGCCGTTCCATTTTTGAGCTTTTTGTCCACTTCAGACGCTTGTTGAAGTGCTTCAGAAGCATAAACTTCAAGAAAAACATTGAGGTTTCTATTTGCTTCAATTTGTTCTAAATAGTGCTTTACCAAAGCTTCGCAACTGATTTGCCCATTGGCTAAGGCTTGCTTTATTTCTTTGAAAGAATTGTATTTGGCCATTTTTAATCGTATTATGTAAAAACAAAAAAACAACAGCCACTCAGTTTTAGGCTGAGTGCTGTTGTTAAGGATGTTTCTAAACGCTATTTGAGCGAAGCCAATTATGTGTTCAGAAACAATAAAATTCCTTATTTTTCTTCAGATGTTGCTTTTTCGATGTTTTCTTTCACTTCACGTGAAGCATCTTTAAATTCACGGATGCCTTTTCCTAAACCACGAGCTAACTCAGGTAATTTTTTTGCACCGAAAAAGAAAAGAATTACAACCAAAATCAGAATCATTTCTGTACTTCCAAGACCAAACATAATATTATTTATTTAAAGTGTTTATGACAATATCGAACAATAAGTTTTAAAACTCCTAGATGAAAATTTTCGTTACTTACTTTGTTTCTTTACTACAAATGTAAAAGTAAATTGGTAATTAAAAAATTAATTTGTTCTTAAACTTTTGAAATACTAAGCCAATTATTAGTGATAAAAAAGCAATGTTTATAGCTTAAATGGTTGATTATCAGCTAAAATTAGTTTTTTGTCTATTGATTAGCAGGCATTGTCTATTTCTTGCTTTTCCATTGGTCAAACTTTATCAATTCTTCGTCAATACTTTTTATGATAAACATTAACAAAGCAACATCATCGCTCAAACCAATATACGGCAGGAAATCGGGAATTAAGTCAATAGGGGAGATAAAATATATCAGTCCCGCAATTATTTTTAATAAATTAGGTAATTCAACTTGTCGATATTGGCCTGTGGCATAGGCTTTTATGAGACTTCCAAGAATGGTCACTTTTTCTCGTATTACATCAAACACACCACCAACGCCCATTGATTGCGTTTTGAGAAGTGCATTGCGTAAGAGTTTGAGTAAACTTTCAGCATTTTTTGCAATTCTTGGTGCTTTTCCCAAAGCACTTTTATAAAAGGTGGAGCTTATAACTTTAGACAGCAAATCTTTTGCGGAATTAGCAATGGTACTCATTTTTGTGTTAGCGTTGTTTTTAAGTAAAACTTTGAAGTAAAAATTGGGTCTTAATTCTTAATCTAATGTATGGAACATCTTATGAACGTAAAAAAATAGAAAAATTATCCATTAAATATAAAAAATGCAAAAAAAACATTCAAATAGATTGTTTTGTATTAGTTTTGTCCAATAAATTTGTTCTTAATTTACAACAAAGCCAAATTAGTCATTCTTCCAAAAAAATGTCTAGTTAGTACTGTTCAAATTTATCTAAATATTCATAAAACTTTCATGTCTAGCATTAACCCCAAGACATGAATTAATTTTTAAAAAATCCTCTTTCAGTGCTGGGGTCGCACATGACTTAGGGGGCTTCAAAATAATATGAAAGTAACAGTAGTAGGTGCAGGTGCGGTTGGTGCAACCACTGCCGACAATATTGCTCGTAAGCAAATTGTAGATGAAGTTGTATTGCTTGATATTAAGCAAGGTGTTGCTGAAGGAAAAGCAATGGATTTGATGCAAACAGCGTCATTGGAAGGCTTTGATACAAGAATCATCGGTTCAACAAACGATTACACAAAAACTGCAAAATCTGATGTAGTTGTAATCACTTCTGGATTACCTCGTAAACCTGGTATGACACGTGAAGAGCTAATCGGTATCAACGCAGGAATCGTTAAAGGTGTTGTTACGCAAATTTTGGAACAATCACCAAAAGCTATTTTATTAATCGTTTCTAACCCAATGGACACAATGACTTACCTTGCGTTGCAAGTAGCTCAGTCGATGGGTGTAAATAAAAAACGAGTAATCGGTATGGGTGGAGCATTGGATTCTTCTCGTTTCCGTTATTTCTTATCGCAAGCAACTGGTTTTGCTCAAAATGATATTCACGGACAAGTAATCGGTGGGCATGGCGATACAACCATGATTCCGTTAACTCGTTTGGCTACTGTAAACAGTATTCCAGTGAGTCGTTTCCTTGGAAAAGAAGAACTAGCTAAAGTTGCTGCTGATACAATGGTTGGCGGTGCTACTTTAACAGGTTTGTTAGGCACTTCGGCTTGGTATGCCCCAGGTATTGCGGCTTGTTCGGTTGTAGAAGCAATCGTTCGTGACGAAAAACGTATCATTCCTTCTTGCGTTTATTTGAATGGAGAATACGGTCAAAAAGATATTTGTTTAGGTGTTCCAGTAGTTTTAGGAAGAAATGGTTGGGAAAAAATCATCAACTTACGCCTAAGTCAAGAAGAACAAGCTGCTTTCTCAAAATCAGCAGATGCAGTTAGAAACATGAATTCTGTATTGGCTACTTTGTCAATTTAGTTTCAAAATATATCGAATCAAAAGCTCGAGTGAATTTTTAATTCATTCGAGCTTTTGATTTTTAAAGAACATATTATTCGTAATTTGTTTTACTTTGTGAATCGAATTGCTTTTTCTAATGCACGTCAACTTATGAGAAATCTACTATTAATGTTTTGCTTACTATTTTTTGTGATTGAAATCAATGCACAATCTTCGGCTGTATTGAAACGAAAATTGGCTGAATGCAATCAAACTAATCAACAGTTAAAATACGAAAATTCCAATCTTCATGATTATCAAAAGAAACTAATCACGATAGTTTCAAATATTAGAGATTCGCTCAATTTCGAGATAACAGCCAATAAAAATATGATTCAATACTTGCAAAAAACAAGCGTTGATTCAAAACGAACCCACGAAGATAATGACTTAAATCACATTAAGATTCAAAAATTGACCACAGAATTAAGTACAGCCGAGCGAAAAAATGCGGCATTAATTTATGAAAATGAATTATTATCAAGCCCAAACATTGCTCGAATTTATAATGCCACTTTGGAAGAAGTAAAAGCAAAGTTTATGGAGAAAATGGAATCTAAAAAGTTGGATTTTAAATTTGAGAAAAAAGAGGAGAATAGCTACAAAATCAATAAAATATTTGACGGCGATAACGAAATTTGGTGGATAACTGATAAAAAAACGGTAATTGAGCTTGAAATGACTCTAAAATTTCAAACACATAGATTTGACAGAAATCGCACAGTAATGACTGTTAACACGCATATTTTAGAAAAAAGTCGAGGAATCAATAAAACATTAAACCAAGAAACCGACTTCGATAAAATACAATTGTACCAACAAAAAATCATCCGCTCGCTTGAAGATAATTTGAAATTTGGAAAATAAACCAAACAAGTTTGTATGGAAAATTATAAATTTCTTGAATCCTGATTAATGTAATTTAATCGAAATCTCCTTATTAGCTTTAATTTCAAAAATCATGTCATCCCATTTTGGTGGCCCTAAAACTGCTTTTATGTTGTTTGATAAGCCCCAAGGTTCTTTTGGAATTCCGAACATTCCTGTATCTAATTTTTTATTATTGTTTTCGTCCTGAAAAACTTTGACAACATATTTTCCTGCCAATAAATCTTTTGTTTCAATCACAACTTGTTTATTATCAATTACTTCAGAAGATTGTTTGATGATTTTTTCTTTGGCGTCAAGCAGCTGAAAAAAGAGTTTTCCTTGATTATTTTCAAAACCAACAACAGAAACTTTTAATGTAAATTTTTGTGCTACGACCACGTTGGCAAAGAAAAACAAGAACAGGATTTTTTTCATATTGTTAAATTTTATTTGACCCGAATTTACAGTAATTTGCACAAAATTTAAGAAAAAAATGATTTCAAACGCCGATATCGTTGAAACGATTGAACTGACCGCAAAATTGCTCGAACTCCACAATGATGATGAGTTTAAGATAAAAGCATATACCAACGCCGCCTATAATTTAGACAAATATATAGGCGAATTGGGTCAATTGGATTTTCCACAATTGACCCAAATTCAGGGTGTTGGAAAAATGATTGCAGGGAAAATTTTGGAAATTGTAAGCACTGGTCAATTGCGTGATTTACAAGAATTACTCGCCAAAACCCCTGAAGGAGTCATTGAAATGTTTAAAATTAAAGGTTTAGGCGTAAAAAAAATCAAAATTTTGTGGAATGAATTGGGACTTGATAACCTCAATGATTTGCAAATTGCTTGCGAAAACGGCAGCATTTCTCAAGTAAAAGGTTTTGGTGGAAAAACGCAAGAATCAATTTTAGAATCATTAAAATTTATCCAAAGTCAAGCAGGGAAATTGCGAATGGATAAAGCAGCGTTTTTAGCAGAAGTGATTTTAGTAGAGCTAGAGAAAAGCTTCAAACAAGTAGAAATTTCGGGACAAATTAGGCGTAAAAGTGAAACGGTTGATAATTTGTTGTTTTTAGTAACTTATGAAGGAAATTTACCAAACTTTGAATCTGAAGGTTTTACCCAAGACGAAAAAGCGTCTTCTCCATTTGTGTGGAGAGGAAAATTTTTAGAGAATAAAATTGATATTGAAATTCGTTATGTGCTTGAAAATGAGCTACTTAGTAAGCAATTTGTTTACACAGCTAACGAAAATCACCTAAAACACCGCAATGAAAATGGCGTTTCGTTGTTAAGTGTGGGCTTATCTTCAGGTATTACGGATGGATTAAATCAATTGGAAGCAGAAGAAGCAATTTATGGCAAGTTTGGTGTTCCTTACATAATTCCAGAAATGCGAGAAGGCGTTGGTGAATTTGATTGGATTCAGAAAAATAAAAATGAAGATTTAGTTACTTGGGATAGTTTGAAAGGGATTTTGCATAATCATTCGACTTATTCAGATGGACAGCATTCACTCGAACAAATGGCCACATACTGCAAAGAATTGGGCTTTGAATACCTCGGAATTGCAGACCATTCGCAGTCGGCAACGTATGCAAGTGGGCTTTTGATTACGAAGGTGCAACAACAGCATGCTGAAATAGAGCAACTCAATAAAAAACTTTCGATTGACCGTCCATTTAAAATTTTGAAAGGCATTGAATCCGATATTTTGGGCGATGGTTCACTTGATTATCCTGATGAAGTTTTAGCAAGTTTTGATTATATCGTAGCGTCGGTTCATTCTAATTTGACAATGAATCAAGCTCGAGCAACCGAGCGTTTAGTGCGAGCTATCGAAAACCCATATACAACCATTTTGGGGCATCCAACTGGGCGTTTACTGCTTTCTCGTCAAGGCTATCCGATTGATTATAAGGAAGTTATTGATTGTTGTGCTGCAAACGGTGTCGTAATCGAAATCAATGCCAGTCCTTACCGATTAGATCTTGATTGGCGTTGGATTGCGTACGCTTTAGAACGAAATGTGATGTTAAGTATCAATCCTGATGCCCACGAAATGGAAGGTTATCATGATATGCACTATGGCGTTGCTAGTGCAAGAAAAGGTGGTTTGACCAAAAATATGACATTTAACGCCCTTAGTTTGGTTGATATGGAAGCCTATTTGAATCGAAGAAAAAGATAATAAATATTGTATAGCGAGTTTGCGATATTAGTTATTTCTCAAACTCGCTACTATTGGTTTAAAATTTATTTTCTGGATAATACTTCCTCAATTTGCTTGATTAATTCCTGTCCTTCCTCTTTACTTGGGTCGCTTACTTGCGAAACGGCAAAGGTACCTTTTTTATCAATCAAAAAATAAGCAGGTATTCCTGTCACGCCATAATTTTTCGTAACACTACTATTTTCATCAACACGTAAATTGATTCCTTTTATGTCATACATTTTTACGGATTCTCTCCATTCTGTTTCATTATCTAATGAAATTTGAATAAAAACAATCTCATCTTGAAACTTAGCTTTTATCGCATCCATAAATTTCATATCATATATACATGGCCCGCACCAACTAGCCCAAAAATCTAAATAAACAGTTTTTCCTAGAAAATCTTTGAGAGAAACCTCTTTTCCATCAATATCCTTTAATTTGAAAGCTTTTGCAGGAGAACCTTTGGTGAGTGTTTTGGAGAAATTTACTTTTTTGGAAATATAATTTTTGAAATCTCGATTAGTAGCTGTTTCCAAAAAATCATCGACTAAAGCCTGAATTTTAGGTGTAATATTTTCAGCTTCAATCATATTTTTGAGTTTGAATGCAATTGTTCGCTCAATCAATTGAAAAGAAAAAAGAAGTCGGTTATAAGAAGATTTTACAAGGTTAATTTCTTCAGTTTCGGTCAAATCTTTCTTTTTTCTAAACGCCGATTTAGCAATAAATAAATCCATCAAATTTTGATACATATTTCCATATTCAAGCGAATTTGCTTGTACCGAATCTGGCAGTTCAGTTATTTTCAAATGACTATTTACTTGTTCTTCGGTTAAATTGGCAAATTTGGCATTCGATAAAAAATTGACTTTATAGTTTTGAATCGCTCCAATAATATCTGCTTTTCTTGCTTGAATGAAATCTTCACTTAGGTTATTAGCTTTTTCTAAAAATGCAATTTGTACATCTTGTTCATTATCCAAAAAATCAAAATATTGTTGTTGCGGTGCTTTATTTAGCATACCAGCTTCTTTTTCCCAATCACGATTTTCTTCAAAATTACTTCGGTGGTGGGTATAATAATGCCATTTTTCGTGGCCATTTCCTGAAAAAAACAATGATTCCCAAAAATTTGTGGGGTTGAATTTTATCGAAATTTCATCGTTTGGTTCAATAATCCAATAATGAAAACCTTGGTCAGCATAATAAAAATCAATATACGCCAAGTGATTTAGGTTGGTACTAAAACTAAATTGATTTTTATCGTTGAGCTTGATTTCATATTCTTCCTCATCGCCAACCCAATCTCGATAGAGCGTAATCAAAATTTTTCTTTCGGTCGGATTTTGTACTTCACCGTTTAGCTTAAATTGACCTTGAGCAAATGTGGAATTCGAGAAAAAAATAAGAATAATGAGTAGGCGAAGCATGATTATGATTGTTTTATGAAGATTGGCTTTCGTAGTAATTTTTACTGAAAACGAAAGTCGCAATCGTAAAATTGACTAATCCCATCAAAATTACTGGAATTTTGAACATAATCAATAGTAAAAACAGAAGACTTACAAAAAATAATCTCTGCATAAAAGCGTCGTTTGAAACGCCATTGATATACTGCACATGGTGGTTGAGTGATACCATCGAAAGAATAAAAATCATTAATTGCCATGCGAAAAAATAGCCAACACCATCAGGCAGATTACGGAATAAAACGATTATTTCTGGTATTAAAAGAATCAAATAAGCAAGCAAATAAGTTAATAATCGTTTTTTAGTAGGTATTGGCAAATTTCTAGTAAATGCTAAGTTTTGATTTTCAAAGTAAAAAAATTGTTGACAAAATACTGTATGTCCTACAGCAACGAAAAGTCCACCAAGAGCTAATAACCGTTCGTCATAAGCATCGGTTGGATATAGATTACAAATTCCAATCAAGATTAATGAACTGAAAAGTTTAGTCAACAATAAAAGAACAGGTTGTTTGGCAAATAAATACCTAATAAAGAAAAGATAAACAGGGGTTTGATATTTACTAAGTAAATTTTGAATTGGTTTTGATATGATTTGTATTGAATTTGGGCGTTTGACACGAAATTCAAAAGCAATGATTCCAGCAATGATTAAAATGATATTAAATCCAAAAATTGCTAAAATTGCCCAAATCTGATGCTCTTCAATCCCAATTTTTATCATCCAAAGTGAATAGAGAAATGTCAGTTGAATTAATGAAAACTGCATCAATCCGAAAGCAATGAAACGTTTTATTGGTGAAAAAAGCCTGATATGATAGAGAAATTCGTTGTTTTTGGATTCAAGCATTCTGAGTGAAAAAAGAATGACTTTTATGGTGTGTAATGTCCAAACCAAAAAAGTCAATGCTAGCATTGAAGGTAATTTTAGTACTAACTTAATGATAGTGGTATGCTCTTGGGCTCTCAAGAAACCAAATGAAAACATCAAAATTGCAAAGATAAAAACGGCATTTTGGCGGTAATATTCTTGAACAATGGTAAGGTTCAAAATCCGAAAGATACTTTTCATAATTGAGTAATGGCTTGATTTTGAACATGATACATATTTTTAATCGCTAATTTTTCAAAACGAAAATCTTGATGTGATGAAAGTAAGAAGCTTACACCGCTATTTTCAGCATATTCTTTTACTAATTCATAAACAATTTGTACCGAACGGTCATCAATAGTAATGAGTGGTTCGTCAAGCATAATCAGTTTTGGTTGGCCAAGAAAAGCTGTTAATAAAGAGATTTTCTTCAACATTCCACTTGAATAAGTGCCTAAAGTATTTTTCCAATAAATATCAACGCCCAATCTTGTGGCCAAAAGATTAATTTGATTTTGGTTAGCTTTTTTTGCGTCTGCAATAAATTTTATCAAATCATAACCTGTTAAGTAATCTGGATAAAGCGGTTCTGCTTCACTCATATTTACTTGCATTCTATAAGCTATTGCATCTTTGCGAATGTCGAGGTTATTCCAAGAAATTTGTCCTTCAAAAGGAATAATTCCAGCAACTGAACGAAAAAAAGTTGATTTGCCTGAGCCATTAACGCCTTTAAACCAATGAATTCCTTCAGGAATTTCTAAGTTTTCGACCGCAATAATTGTGTGATTATTATAACTTTTTGAAAAATTTTGGATTTTTAACATCGTATTTAAAGGGTTTTGTCAGGTAAAAGAAGCAAATTTTCGAGAATTATTACAAATGATTTATATAAAAGGAGTTTTATAATATTTCGGATTACTTTTTTTTCAGAACAATTTGTGAAATATATACTATATACTCTAAAAAAAATAACATTTCAGAAATTATCCCAAAAATGGTCAAACAATGCTTTTTTGTACTATTGCAAGGAAGTGTTTAATGCTTACTCAGAATAGTGAAATTTTGTCAACTATTTAGTCTATTTATTTAATAGGATTATTCAAACTTTCTCTTGAAGTATTCCAAAAATCATGGTATTATTCCGATATTGAAGTATAATTTTAGAACAACTTTTACGAATTAACATTTTCTTAATTGACTTGTGTTCAAATACTTACATACATTTGCAACACAAAGGTTTTCGACGGAGACGAATAACTGATATGACTTTTTTTAGTTTTAACTTTTTTAAAATCTTACTCCAATGGAAACGAAAACAAAGAAAATTATGAAAAAATTAGCATTAGTATTAGCATTAGCTTCGGCAATTGCAACAGAAGGAATGGCACAGACGAAGGCTGCTTCAGGAAAAGTTAGCTCTTCGGACAAGGTAAGCAAATTGAGCGTTCAAGACTTAGGAAGTCTTCGTTTTAAATTAGCTTTTGAAAACCCTTTGCGACAAAAGACTAAGATATATTTACAAGATAAAGACAGCAATGTATTTTTCAACGAATATTCGATTGGTGATACTCAATATGTTAGAGCTTTTAACCTTTCTAATTTAGCCGATGGCGAATACACTTTCGTAGTTGAGTCTGGTAATGAAAAACTCAAAAAAGATTTTGTGATTTCTACGCAAACATTTCGTGGAATTGCTTTGGCAAGCAACCTTAAATAATTAAGTAAAATTGCATTCAAATTAGTCCAAATAACTGTTATAATTTTTTAAACATTTTAATACTCACTTCAATGAAAACGAACACAAAAAATATCATAAAAGCATTAGCAATCGTATTGACATTAGCAACTGCTACAACAGAAGGCATGGCACAAAAAGCTGCTTCAGGAAAAGTTAGCTCTTCTGCAAAAGTTAGTAATTTGAGCGTTCAGGATATGGGAAGCTTACGTTTCAAATTGGCATTTGAAAATCCATTGAGACAAAAAACGACTATTTACTTAGTTGATAAAGAAAATAACGTATTTTTTAATGAATATGCTGGTGGTGATGCTCAATATGTCAAAGCATTTAACCTTTCAAACTTATCGGATGGAAAATATACATTCGTTGTAGAGTCAGGTAATGATAAATTGACAAAAGACTTTGTTATCAAAACTCAAACATTTCGTGGAATTTCATTGGCAAGCAACCGTAAGTAATTATGGAAAACTGCCAACAATTTCATCACTAACTTCGTCAGAATTAAAAACCTTTGTAATAATAACGAAAGGCGTTGCATTGCAACGCCTTTACGTTTTTATATAGCAACTGGTGCTTTGATACCTGGATATGGGTCGTATTCTTCTAATTTAAAATCTTCGTATTTGAAGTCGAAAATACTTTTTATTTCGGGGTTAATAACCATATTTGGCAATTTTCTGGGTTCACGAGAAAGTTGACGCTCGACTTGTTCTAAATGGTTTGAATAAATATGTGTATCTCCACCCGTCCAAATAAATTCGTGGGCTTCAAGTCCGCATTCTTGGGCAACCATCATCGTAAAAAGAGCATAAGATGCAATATTAAACGGAACTCCCAGAAACACATCAGCACTTCGCTGATAGAGTTGGCAAGAAAGTTTGTTATCCGCCACATAAAATTGAAAAAAAGCGTGGCAAGGCATCAAAGCCATTTGTGATAATTCGCCAACATTCCAAGCTGAAACGATGATTCTACGTGAGTCAGGCGTTTTTTTTAATTGATTCAATACATCTTTCAATTGGTCAATGACTTGGCCATTCGGTGCAACCCAACTTCGCCATTGTTTACCATAAACAGGGCCCAAATCGCCATTTTCATCAGCCCATTCGTCCCAAATCGAAACACCATTTTCTTTCAAATAAGCGGTATTTGTTTCTCCTTTAATAAACCATAGAAGTTCGTGAATGATAGATTTTGTATGAACTTTTTTGGTTGTAACCAACGGAAATCCTTCTTGAAGATTGAAACGCATTTGATAGCCAAAAACACTAATGGTGCCTGTGCCAGTGCGGTCGGTTTTAGTTGTTCCGTTTGCGAGAATATGTTTCAGTAAATCGTGGTATTGTTTCATTGGGTGTTTAAGTCTTTCGGAAGATTTTTACAAATATAGCTAGAAAACAAAAAAGGTCAATAAATCATTATTGACCTTTCTCGAAAATTCTTATCAAATTACACGTTAACGCGTAATATTATTTTTTATCGCAACACAATTTTGCTTCTTTTTTGCATTCTTTTGCCATTTCTTTATCACAGCATTTCATTTCTTTTTTTGCAGCTTCTTTGCGTGCTTTACGCCCTTTTTCTTTTTCAGAAGCCAAAACTACCGTTGCCGAAGAAACGATAACTGCTAATACAACAATGAGTTTTTTCATGTTATTAATGTTTTAATATTGATTTTTTATTAAACATAAACAAATATTGTACCAAGCTTAATTGATTGAAAATGAGTGAGTTATCTCTGCTGTTGGACTCAACTGGGCTGTTGCCGAACAGTATTTTTCCATTGAAAGGTTAATGGCTCTTTCAATCTTAGCGGCATCTAAATCACCTTTGAACGCAAAATGTACATTGATTTTACGGAAAGGACTCATTTCTGTTCCTTCGATTTTTTCACGGTCTCCATCAACCGAAATTCTAAGGTCTTCAATAACTTGACGTTGTTTTTTCAAAATCAAGATTACGTCGATTGCAGTGCAACCGCCTAAACCCATCAGTAGAAGTTCCATTGGGCGAGAGCCTAAATTATGCCCACCAATATCAACATTGGCATCAATATGATTAGCAATTCCTGAGGCACCAATCGCCTCGAAATGAAAGGCATCATCAACTCTAATTAATTCAACTTTCATAATTGCGTTTTTGAATTGTTTTATGCAAAAATAATATTTTTTTAACATTAACAACTCTAGTCAAAGTTTCAATTGATACTTCATATTTTACGAATCTTGTAAAAGTTATATTTATAGTTAAAATAATTTAATACGTATTTAAACCTATTTTTTTAATTTTAATAAAAAATATTCTAATAATGACTTATTTTGAAACCTATAAAACCAAAAAATAAATATTTTTATTGTATTATTCTAATATTTTAAATTAATAAAAAAAGAATATTGACAAAATATTATTTGGTAATAGTCCTATTTTGCAAAATAAATTAAAAATTACTTGACAAATATCCAATAATCATATTATATTTGTGTCATAAAACAACAGAATCATGAGAAATAACATAGACAAAGAAACTTACACATGGGCTTTTAAAGTATTTGCCCTTCTTGGAATCCTACTTTTGTTAGTAAACATATTTTTATTTTTCTCTCCAGAACCGAATCATGTAATGGCATTAAGATTTGCGAGTTCTACATTTTGTTTGTTATTAGCAGTTGGAATTTGGATGCGTTTAGAGTATTTAAAAGTGTTCAAAGTTGCGGTTTACAAAGCACGTCGTGTACCGATGTGGGCTTCGATATTTGTATTTGTGTTTGCCGCTTTTTCAAGATTTTTCTGATAATATAGCCATCTAATTATATTAAGTAGAGCAGGATTTTATAATCCTGCTTTTTTTTTGGAATGATATTTAAAATGTCATATAATCTGCCTTTTTGTCTATTTTATTTGTAATAAATAGCCTTTTTTCAGCCATTTTTTCCGAAAAATCACTCTCTGCATACTTTTTGAGGAATGTATATTTGTAAAACATTTACATAATAACAATGCTACAAAATACAACAATAAAAGACCATGAACTTTAATCAATATACAATCAAAGCCCAAGAGGTAATTCAAAAGGCTTCGGAAATTGCCACAGCTAATGGGCAACAGGCAATTGAAACAGGACATATTTTAAAAGCAATTTTGGAAGAAGATGCCAATACGGCTATTTTTTTATTGAATAAATCAGGAGTAAAACAAGAAACTTTTCAAACAAAACTAGCATCAATCATTGCTACGTATCCAAAAGTTTCGGGTGGAACTGGGCAAGTTTATTTGAGCAATGATTCGGCTCAAACGCTCACTAAAACGACAAACTTACTAAAAGAATTTGGCGATGATTTTGTAAGTGTCGAAATGCTACTTTTGAGTTTAGCAACAGGAAAAGATGCCATCGCTAACTTATTGAAAGACAACAACTTAAACGAAAAAAAACTAAAAGAATCCATCAAAGAACTTAGAGGAAACAACGCAGTGAAAGACCAAAATGCCGAAAACACTTATCAAGCCCTTTCTCGTTATAGCAAGAATCTGAATGATTTAGCACGAAAAGGCAAAATTGACCCAGTTATTGGGCGTGATGAAGAAATTCGTAGAGTTTTACAGATTTTATCTCGCCGAACTAAAAATAATCCAATTCTTTTGGGAGAGCCAGGAGTAGGAAAAACAGCAATCGTGGAAGGCTTAGCTCAAAGAATTGTTTCGGGTGATGTGCCTGAGAACCTAAAATCAAAAACAATCGTCTCGCTTGATATGGGTTTATTGATAGCGGGTGCAAAATATAAAGGCGAATTTGAAGAACGTCTAAAATCAGTAATCAAAGAAGTGACTGATTCAAACGGTGAAATGATTTTATTTATTGACGAAATTCACACGCTTGTTGGAGCAGGTGCAGGAGGCGAAGGAGCAATGGATGCCGCAAATTTATTGAAACCCGCTCTTTCACGTGGAGAATTGCACACAATCGGAGCGACTACACTCAACGAATACCAAAAATATATTGAGAAGGATAAAGCACTCGAACGCCGTTTTCAGACGGTTATCGTTGATGAACCTAATGTGACTGATGCGATTTCGATATTACGTGGCATAAAAGATAAATATGAATTGCACCACGGCGTAAGAATTCAAGATGATGCTGTAATTTCCGCTGTTGAGTTGTCGGATAGGTATATTTCGGACAGATTTTTACCTGATAAAGCCATTGATTTAATGGATGAAGCAGCTTCTAAATTACGTTTGGAAATGGATTCAATGCCAGAGGAATTAGATGAATTGAATCGTAAAATAATGCAATTGGAAATTGAACGAGAAGCTATTCGACGAGAAAATAACCGAGAGAAAGAAGCTGTTTTGAACAAAGATATTGCTGAAATGAGTGAAAAACGCAACGATTTAAAATCAAAATGGGAAAATGAAAAAGGTTCTTTAAATGAACTTCGTTCGTTAAAAGAACAAGTTGAACAACTTAAATTGGAGGCCGACCAAGCCGAAAGGGCAGGGGATTATGGCAAAGTTGCTGAGATTCGTTATGGTAAATTGATTGAAACCAATAAAAGATTAGATGAAATTCAAGCTAAAAATGACCAACAACCCGCAAATCTTTTAAACGAGGAGGTTACGGCTGAAAATATTGCAGAAATTGTGGCTCGTTGGACTGGCGTTCCTGTTACTAAAATGTTGCAAAGTGAGCGTGAAAAACTACTTCACCTCGAAGATGAACTTCGTAAAAGAGTGGCAGGTCAGGAGGAAGCAATTGAGTTGGTGGCTGATGCCGTGCGTCGTTCTCGAGCGGGAATGCAAGACCCGAAAAAACCAATTGGAAGCTTTTTATTTTTAGGAAGTACAGGTGTAGGTAAAACTGAGTTGGCAAAAGCCTTAGCCGAATATTTATTCAACGATGACTCGGCCATGGTCAGAATTGACATGAGTGAATACCAAGAACGACACGCAGTAAGCCGTTTGGTTGGTTCACCTCCAGGATATGTTGGTTATGAAGAAGGCGGACAATTAACCGAAGCAGTAAGAAGAAAGCCATATAGTGTAATTTTATTAGATGAAATTGAAAAAGCTCATCCAGATGTGTGGAACATTTTGCTTCAAGTGCTAGATGAAGGGCGTTTGACAGATAACAAAGGTCGCACTGCTAATTTCAAAAATACAATCGTGATAATGACATCAAATATTGGTAGTCATTTTATTCAAGATAAATATTTAGAGTCAAAAGGTGATGACAAAGCTTGGTCGCTTTTTTATAAGGAAGAAGCAAAAAATGAAGTAATGGCTTTACTCAAATCATCGGTAAGACCTGAATTTTTGAATAGAATTGATGAAATTGTATTGTTCGACCCATTGACTAAAATCAATATTCGTCGTATTGTACAAATCCAATTTAAACAAATACAAGGTAGATTAGCCGAACAAGGCATCACATTGGAAACTTCTGAGGAGGTTTTGGATAAATTAGGAGAAGAAGGTTATGATATTACTTATGGAGCAAGACCACTCAAAAGAGTATTGCAACGCCGAGTTTTAAACGAACTTTCGAAAGAAATTTTATCAGGAAAGGTACAAAAAGACTCAGTTGTAATGATGGAATTGGGGACTAATGGCGAAATCGTTTTTGATAATATTGCCGCTGCGGAAGTTGAGATTTAAAGCTTAAAATAAATAATCGATCAGGATTTAATATCCTGCTCGATTATTATTATTTCACAACAATATTTTTTTGTTCGATTACTGAAAGTAAAGAGTCTTTTCCAGCTAAAAAAGCTTTATCATAATCAGAGGTGCTGATGGTTGTGTCTGTGATAGCAAAGTTTTCGTAGTCTTGGAAAACAATTCCTCCAACCGTTTGGCGATTTTTAACTTTTCTGAATCGCGGTCCACCATTGGCGTAAGCAATATAATCTAATGTATGGGTTTCTTGATTGAACCAATAGCAGTAAATATCTTCAAAATCGTTTCCTCCGCCTTCTTTATCGAACCAAACTTTAATTTTATCGTATTTTTTATTTTCTATAAGCATTTCGCCAAGATATTCTAAATTGACTGCTTTATCACGAAGTTTATAAGGTAGTAAAACAAAATATGCTACCGAATTGACCGCATTGGTATATTTAGTTATGTCTTTCGCTGATAATTTTACTTGATTTCCGTTAATTATTCTCAAAAAACCTTCATTATTAACAATATCCCAAATTTCATTGTTAGCAGTATCTTTTGATATTCTTTCGTATTGAAACTTGCCATTTTCGTGCATAAGTTTTACATGAAATTTTCGAAAATCAAATTCAGCAATAAAACTATCATACTTTTTCCCACCATGGACTTCTATACTTTTTTCAACTATACTCGTTTCTTTGTCTTTGCATGAGACAAGTCCAATAATCACGATTGAAAACAAAATAAGTTTTTTCATAAAATATGTTTATCAAAAATAGGAGGCAATAACCTCTTGTATTTTACTCATGGGTACTATAAATGGTTTTTTTGTAATTGTGATGGCTACTTTGGTTTGTGGACTATTGGGGTCTGAAAGTACTTGATAAGTGCCTTTTACTAAACCAATTAATGTCTGTAAACTAAATGAACCCGTTGTAGGATTTCCATCAAAAATGCCACCTTTATTTTTAATTGCATTAGTTGCACTGAGTACAAATTGATGCGGTGTTCCTGGAAAATCAATACTGAATGATGCCATAATTTTTGATTGAATACTTTTTCTAAGGACTCCAATTTTTAAGCCTAAGATAATATTTTCAAGACCAATGCAATTTAATGTTTTTTTAATTTAAAAAATGGGGGAAAACAGAAAATTAATTGTCTTAGTGATATATTATTTTAAACCATTTAACGTTTTGTTAGTCTAAAATAAAAATATTACAAATTATGAAAAATCAATCTAAATTTCGTTTGCTTACTTTAGTTGGAGTTTTTGCAATTTTATCGGTAAGTCTTTCGAGTTGTTTTTATGGAGGTTATGGCTATCGTGACCGCTATTACAGCCGTCCATCTTATGGATATGGCTATCGTTCTTATTCGAGACCGCAAGTAAGAGTTTATTCGGCACCACCAAGAAGATATTCACATCACGATAATTATAGAAGCTATAATAACAGAAATCACGATAGTTATCGTGGAAATAGTAGATATGGTCGTCGATGAAATTTAGCAAAAACGCCTCTCAAATAAATTTTGAGAGGCGTTTTTATGAAAAAAATGTTAGTTCCAGTCAAAAGCATATTTAACATTACGATATTCCTTTAATTCCATTGTTGCTGATCCAACAGCAAAGTCAACTTCAATTCTTATTGGTACTCTGTTTTTATCATCTGAAACCCAAATTCTGATTGCGTCTTCACCTTCAAACATTTTGTTTTTTGGCAAAACAGGATTCAATTTTATTACTTTAATTTTACCGTATCGCGTTCTGATAACACTTCTACCATTATAACGCACTTTCATGTTATAAATTTCGTCGTCAAAAAACATATTTGACGAAACCGAATCTCCCGCTTTTACTTTAGAGAAATCAATGGTACGTAAAAAATAATAGCCCGAAACCACATCGTGAATATTATCTGGCAATTTAAAATTCTTTTTTTCTTTGTTTCCTTCTCGCACAGCAACGTTACTCACATGGTCAAAAATAATTGTTTGTTCTTTTCGATAATTATTTTCTTGTAAATCCATCAAGAATTTTTGGGGTAAAATAGCAGCTGTATCAAGATATGAACGATAGGTATTACGAATATGAAAAAGGTCTGTTAAGCCCGTCGTACGCCCAAAAATATTTACTCGGTAGCAAGGTCGATTATTGACCAAAAATATTTGTGGACTTACGTCAACGGTTGCTTCTCCGATACTTAGAAACCCATATTTTACTTTATATTCAAAATATTCACCTGCTTTGAAGGCGTTATTGGGCAAAATACGGTACGAATCTCCTGTCACAAAAGAACAAGTTGAAAGTAGAAGTCCAATAAATAGTATTTTTTTAAGAAAATTCATTTCTGTGCAAAATTTTATTAGTGCGGCTTTTTAAAAAACAATGCTACTTGGATATTGTTTCTTTAGGAATGTTAAATAACTGTTAAAATCGTTCTTAAACCTGTTTTTAAATTCTTCTTTAAACTGATTTTGTTTACTCTGATAGGTAAGATAACCAATAAAGTACGCATTATTAGGTAAATTATTGTCATTTAAAGACCATTTTTTACGATTTATTAATTTTTTTTGAAAATCTCCTGCGAGTAAAGTGTCGGTCGAATTGATGATTTTTTTAATTAGGTTGATTTTTTGTTCTTTTTTTGATTCAATCGAAAGATTGCTATCAAAATGTACATATAAACTATCTAGTTTTTTTGCCCCACGAATCAGATGTTGACTATACGCATCGTTGTATTTTTTTGAGAACTGATAACGAAGTATTTCTTTTGAATCTTTTCCATATTTTGCTTCAAGGAAGCGAATTGCACCATAATCACCCACAAAATCGGCTAGATTTTCATTAAATTCTAAATTACTTTTTACAAAAAGTGTACCATGTGTAAGTTCATGAATAATTAATGCTGCCAAACGACCTTCAGATTTATCAAGCATCGAACTGAGAATAGGGTCTTTCAAATAACCCAAAGTACTCCACGCTGAAACTTCATTCAGTTGCGTATCAAAACCTTGTCTTTTCAAGGCTAAGATTTCTTGGTCAGCAATTTCTTTCTCAAAATGCCCTTTATAGCTAAACGTACCTATAATTGGGAATTGCCATTTTCTAGCTTTGAGTTCAAAAGGCTCACAAGCCGTCATTACCCAAAGAATAGGTCTATTATGTTGGTCATAGAAAGTTGTATAATTTTTTGAAGGATTGAGTCCCAAAGAATCAATGGCAAATTGTTTGATTTCTTGAATCAATTTGATTTTGTTTTTTAGGGAATCAGGAAAAGTTTTATCAGACAAAACATCCTTAACTGGGCGAGTATTAAAAATAATGCTTAACTGACCTTTTGCTTGCCGATAAGCATAAATTGTTGAATCATAGTTGTAAGCCAAGAAAATGCTGAATACAGTAAATGCTCCTATAAGGATATATTTTAGTATTTTAATTGTTTTTTGTAACATACATTAGAATTATATTGTCTAGTATTTTTAACATAAATAATGCTTTTTACATTCAACGAAAAAGAAAAAATTATATTTCACAGTAAAATAATGCAATTAAAAGTTGGAATATTCATTTATATTTCTTTACTTTTGAATGTGATTCTCATCCGTCAATTCTTCTTTAAACCCTAATTCCTATGAAAAAAGTAGTCATTGCGTCCATCGTTGGAGGTTTACTCCTCTTTATTTGGCAAACGTTATCTTGGACTGTTCTTGAATTGCATAGTCCGATGCAAAGTTATACGCCTAAACAAGATGAAATACTGAAATTCCTCAATGAAAATCTTGATGAAGGAAATTATTTTTTACCGACAGTTCCAGCAGGAACATCTATGGAAGAAAGTGATAAAGCCATGACTGCTGCAGCTGGAAAACCTTGGGCCGATATTCGTTTTCATAAAGCAATGAATATGCAACAGAATATGGGCATGAATATGATAAGAGGCTTTCTAATTGATATTATTGCGGTATTTTTACTTTGTTGGTTTTTACTAAAAAATACCTCTGATTTTAAAACTACCTTATTGTCATGTGTTGCATTGGGTCTGATTTCCTATTTGACAACTGATTATACTTTTCAAATTTGGTACGAAACCAAAACTATTCCAAATCTAATTGATGCGATAGCAGGTTGGGGTTTGTGTGGAATATGGCTTGGATGGTGGCTTTCGAGGAAGTAATTGTTAGCCACAAAAAAGGTCGTTTGTTATTTACAAACGACCTTTTTTAGATATTATAAACAGAGATTATCTACTTAAATATAGGTTTCTTTCAGAATAAATATTCAAGAAGAAATCATCGTTTAAGTCATCAATGAAGTAAATTCCTTCACCTGTTGATTTCATTTCTGGCCCAAGCTCTTTGTTTACATTCGGGAATTTGCTGAAAGAAAACACAGGAATCTTGATGGCATATCCTTTTTTAATTGGTTTGAAATCAAAATCAGTTACTTTTTTCTCTCCTAACATTACCTTCGTTGCATAATTTACATAAGGCTCTTGGTATGCTTTACAAATGAAAGGAACGGTTCTTGAAGCACGAGGGTTAGCTTCAATCACATAAACCTTTTCATTTTTTATTGCAAACTGAATATTTATTAAGCCGACGGTATTTAATCCTACTGCGATTTTGCGAGTGTAATCTTCGATTTGTGCAATAACATTGTCACTCAAATCGAATGTTGGGAGTAGGGCATAAGAGTCGCCTGAGTGAATACCAGCTGGCTCAATATGTTCCATGATACCGATGATATACACGTTTTCACCATCACAAATTGCATCTGCTTCAGCTTCGATGGCATTTTCTAAGAAATGGTCAATCAAGATATTGTTATCAGGAATATCTCCCAAAATCTTCACTACGTGTTGCTCTAATTCTTGTTCGTTGATTACAATTTTCATGCTTTGTCCTCCCAAAACATAACTTGGACGAACCAAGAGTGGGAAACCTAATTCACGAGAAACTTCAACGGCACGGTCTGCTGTACGAACAGTATCAAATAGTGGATAAGGAATTTCCATTTCTTTTAATCTTTCCGAGAAACGACCTCTATCTTCGGCCAAATCAAGGGCATCATAAGATGTTCCAATGATTTTTATACCATATTTTGTTAACTTTTCAGCCATTTTCAAGGCCGTTTGTCCACCCAACTGCACAATTACACCTACTGGTTTTTCGTGCTGAATGATGTCATAAACGTGTTCCCAAAAAACAGGTTCAAAGTATAATTTATCGGCAATATCAGGGTCAGTTGAAACTGTTTCAGGGTTACAGTTTACCATGATTGCTTCATATCCACATTCTTTGGCGGCCAAAATTCCGTGTACACAAGAGTAATCAAACTCAATTCCTTGTCCGATACGATTAGGTCCTGAACCTAAAACAATAACTTTTTTCTTATCTGAACTAACAGATTCATTGTCAAGATTATCGAGCGAAGTGCTAAATGTTGAGTAATAATAAGGTGTTTTTGCTTCAAATTCGGCCGCACAAGTATCAACACATTTATAAATTCGGTGAATTTTTTGTTCGATACGCTTATTGAAAACTTGGCTTTCTTTACAATTAAGCAAATGAGCAATTTGTCGGTCTGCGTAGCCTTTTTGTTTGGCTGTAAGCAATAATTCTTTAGTAATATCTTCTACAGAATATTGTTCAATTTCTTTTTCAAGAATAATCAATTCTTCGATTTGGCGTAAAAACCACTTATCGATTTTCGTTAAATGTTGAATCGTTTTAAACGAAAGACCTGCTTTGAAAGCGTCATAAACATGGAATAATCGATTCCATGAAGGGTTTGCTAAAGACTTTTTTAGAGCTTCTTGGTCTTTTAGTTCTTTGCCATCTGCTCCTAAGCCATTTCTGCCAATTTCGAGCGATTGACAAGCTTTTTGTAGAGCTTCTTGGAAGTTACGACCAATACCCATTGTTTCACCCACAGATTTCATCTGTAAACCAAGTGAGCGGTCGCAACCTGGGAATTTATCGAAGTTCCAACGTGGTACTTTAACAATTACATAGTCGATTGCTGGTTCAAAAAATGCCGATGTACTGCCTGTGATTGGGTTTATTAATTCGTCAAGGTTATAACCGATGGCCATTTTGGCAGCAATCTTGGCAATTGGATACCCAGTTGCTTTTGAAGCCAATGCCGACGAACGAGAAACACGAGGATTAATTTCGATGGCAATAATCTCATCTGTTTCAGGATGTAGCGAAAATTGAACGTTACATCCACCTGCAAATTGACCGATGGCATTCATCATTTTGATGGCCATGTCACGCATTTTTTGATAAACCGTATCTGGCAAAGTCATTGCTGGGGCAACTGTAATTGAGTCACCTGTATGCACTCCCATCGGGTCAAAATTCTCAATTGTACAGATAATAACGATATTGCCGAGGTTATCTCTTAATAATTCTAATTCAAACTCTTTCCAGCCCAAAATTGACTGCTCCACCAATACTTCGTGTACAGGAGATGCGTGTAAACCATGGTTAAGGGCTTTGTCAAACTCCTCAGCGGTGTGTACAAAACCACCGCCAGTTCCACCTAAAGTAAATGAAGGACGAATTACAAGCGGGAAACCAATTTCTTGAGCAATTTCTTTCCCTTCTAAAAATGAACGTGCTGTGCGACCTTTACAAACGCCAACACCTATTTCGAGCATTTTAAGTCGAAACTTTTCACGGTCTTCAGTAGTTTCGATAGCATTAATGTCAACACCTATAATTTCAACATTATACTTTTTCCAAATACCAGCTTTATCGCAATCAATCGCTAAGTTTAAAGCAGTTTGACCACCCATAGTTGGCAAAACAGCATCAATCGGACGACCCATTGCTTGGTGCTTTGCCAGAATTTCTATGATTGACTTTTTTTCTAGCGGTTTTAAATATACGAAGTCAGCATTGAGAGGGTCTGTCATAATTGTGGCAGGGTTTGAGTTAATTAAACTCACCTCTATGCCTTCTTCTCTGAGCGACCTTGCGGCTTGTGAACCAGAATAATCGAATTCGCAGGCTTGACCAATGACAATGGGGCCAGAGCCTATAATAAGAATTGACTTGAGATTGGGATTTTTTGGCATTTTTTTCTTTGAAGGGGTTTCGATTCCTAGCACTATTTACTGTGGTATCGAAGGACAAAGTTAGCACAGAAATTTCAATTATTCATTAATAAATGCAGAATATCTTGGAAAAGTACAATAAAAAAATGAGAATGTGAAGTTAAATGTTTTTTAATGACGCTAACAAACAAAATGGCCTTGTAAAATATTATATATTTTTTTGCCAAAAAACAGAAATTAATTTGAATATATTTTAATGATTATTGCCTATATTTGAAAAGCCTATTGTAATTTAGAATAATACAGAGTGAACTTTATAAAATAACCCTTACGATGAAACAATTCCTATTGATGTTTGTTGGTGTATGCTTTTTTTCGTGCAGTCTTTATGCCCAAACGAGTCAACCTGAAAAGAAAAAAATTAAAGTTCAGTTATTTGTTGATGGAAAACTACATCCATTTAGTCAAACGCTAACAAGAGCAGATAAAGAGATTCAATTAAGAGTTTACGATGCAGTTTCTAACAAAGAGTTAGCGGTGGCATTAGTGGAGGCTTCACTGATTAGAAATGGTCAAAAAATAGCTAGTGTTACGCTCCCAGGTATCGGTTCTATTGAAAAGTTAGTGATGAAAGCCAAAAACAACGATAATTATGTTTTTGACATCAAGCAAGTCTTAGAAATGGCCGATGATTTAACACTAAAACCATTTTCACAGAAATCTTTCAAGGTGAGTTATTGGTTTTTTGATACTCAAATCGATGCTTCTAAAGTAGCGGTTGGAACAAATTAGTTCATCAATCGAAAACTAGATTTGTTTGTATCTGAAAGTTTGAAAATAAAATCATTTTTTATCAATAACTAAGCAAACCGAGCCAAAACTGGGAACTGTAACCTTAATTCCTTTATTGGTTTGTGCTGAGTTAGCTTTGATATTGGTATAATCTGATGGCCCGCCAGCAACACCTTTTGGCCCGAGTCCATTGACAATAACTTTTCGAGAAAACTCACCGTTGTCGTTACTTCCTTCTAAACTATACCAATAATATCTATTGCCTGCATTGAAATTTTTTGTCTTAATTTCGACGTTTTGCGGTGTAGATGACGTGTTTACAAGCGTTACATTGATTTCTCCCGAGCTATATGTTGAGGCATAAGACTTGATGGATGAAGCCATATTAGCTCCATTAGCAACAACGTTGGATGTTACAAGTCTGTCACCAATATTTTTCTGAAAATAATACATGTGATAAAATGATGGTCGAGGATTCATTCGAGGGTCATCTCCACTACCGCCATCACTAAATAGCCCGTGGTCATTGCCATTTTCCCAACCGTTTAATAAATCCCAACGAGCCGCCATTCCATATTTATTTTTGATTGCTTCAGCTTGAACAATTATAGCAAAAACGCCACTAATATTTGATACTTGTTGTTTTTGGTCTTTTGCCCACATATTCCACTCAGTGAAAGCAATTGGTTTGATTTCACCGCCATTATTCTGAATTTCATTGTTGATGAATGACATCATTTTATTGGGCAATTCAAGAGCAGAATTTAGTATAGTAATTGCATTAGAATTTTGCCCATAAGGTGTAATATAATTGTGTACAATAAAGAAATCTGCTTTGTTATTGAGTTCAGGAATTAAGGTCGAATTCCAAGTTTTTGTGGTGTTATTTTGCCAAGGTTCTGTTTGGGATTCTTGTAAAACAGAGCCAATTTTAATTTTTGCTCCAATTTCGGCAGCAGCTTTTCGCATTGAGTCTGCAAATACTTTAAAATGTTGAGCATACAATTTACCAGTCAAATATTCTGGTTGACCATCTTGATTTTTGCTTACGTCAATTCGGTAGCCTACTTCCCAATCTGCATAATTTTCATTTCCAATTTCCCAATATTCTGTGCGTCCTTTATCATATCGAACCCAATCTGCGGCAAGTTTTGCGGCCATCGCTACTGGATTTTTACTTGTTCCATAGCGTGCAAAACCATAATTCACGCAAATACTTCCTTTACTATTGGTTTGTTTCAAAAAATCATAATAATTATCCAGAGATGCACGCCAATTGTCGTTTGACTTTCCGTAGCCAAACCATGCGTCATTCAAGTTGCCATCTTTGTCCATATACTTTTCAGGAATACCCCAAGTACGCTTAAATTCGGAAGAAGGTGTTTGACGGCTATTATTGTTTGGGTCTTGTGTTGGAGTGGCGTTCCAGAAATAACCATTACTACCGCTCCCAGCAGGCCAACGGATAATGTTTGGTTGAAGTTTTTTTACATCTGAAATTAGACTAGGTGTATCTACAAAAGTCCCCATCCAAGTATTGGCATTATGTCCAAAAATGTTAACAGAAATTTTGGTTATAATATCTGAAGCATCAATAGTAACGGTGTTGAATGTTGTGTTTGGCGAAGCTACATCTGTAAAAAGTGGAGCTGTAAAAGTTTTTGGTTGCCAATTATCAAGAAAGAAGCCAATGGATGGAGCGATTTTAGGGTCAGTTGCTGGTATGATAGTTACTAAGCTATCTTTTGGTGAACTATTTACTGTATCAACAATAGTTTTAGAACACGAAAAAAAAGAAATTCCGACAAAACTTAATACAGATATTTTAAAGATGAAGGTCATACTGATTTTTTTATAAAATCTTTTTGTAGAGCGAAAATAATGAAAATCCTGATGATTATAGCAAAAGAGTGGCAATTTACCTTTTGTAAAATGAGAAATTTAAAAATAAAAAAACCGTAACATTTGAATGTTACGGTTTTAATTTACTTTCTGTGAGCCCCCAGCCGGGATCAAACCAGCGACCTACTGATTACAAGTCAGTTGCTCTATCAGCTGAGCTATGGAGGCAATTTATTTTAATAATTGAGCTAGTTTTTGTTCCTCTCTCCGTTATTGTGATGCAAAATTACTACTGTGAGAGGTACTTTGCAAACATTTTAAAAACTTTTTTTTACTTTTTTTTAAAGTTTTTTGTAACTATTTGTAAACCAATAAGTTAGGAGTGATTTTTTTTTAATTGTCGAGGTATTATTAAACACCTCGACAATTAAACTCAAAATATCATTAATTAGCAGCAACAATTATTTTTAACTTTTGCTTCAATTCTGCTAACTCTTTTTCTGCTCCTTTTATTTTTGTTTCGTATTCGGCACGAACTGAAGAGGCGTTTTTAGAACGAGCAAAGAATTCAATGTTATTTTCCCATAAATGAATGTCATCTTCAATGCTTTTCATTTTACGGCGAATATCACCTTCTTTTTTATCCAATTCTTTTGAACTACCTTTTTCACCTTTTGAAACAGCTTCAACTTCATTTTGAAGAACCATTTTCTCTTTTTCTGCACCACTAATGCCCGTACTTCCTTTGACAAATGAGTTGATAGCATCAACGAAGCGTCTTTGGATGTTTTGCATGTCTTTGCGAGGTACAAAACCAATCGCATTATATTGAGCTTTGAACTCCGAAAGTTTACCTAATTGAGAGTCGCCTGCTTTGGCTAATGCTTCAATTTCTTCGCAAATTGTAATTTTTTGTTTCAAATTTTCTTCATACTCCAATTCAATTGCGTTTCCTTTGGCACGTTTTCCATTAAAGAAAGTATCACACGCTTTTTTGAATCTTTCATAGATTTTGTCTTTCATTTTTTCAGGAACATGACCAATAGTTTTCCATGATTTCTGAAGTTCAACAACTTTATCAGTATATGAAGCCGAATAGTCATCTGATGCAACGAGGGTTTCAACTTGTTCGCAAAGCACAATTTTAGCTTTCAGATTTTCTTCTCTTGTAGCTTCTAATTTTGCGAAGAAATCGCCTTTGTTACGGAAGAAAGTTTTCAATAAACCCCAAAATTCACGACTAATATCTTTACCTTTTTCTTTGGGCATTGCACCTTTGATGGCATTCCATTGGTCTTGAATCGCCATCACTTCTTTAGTTTTGGCATTCCATTCATTGATGCTGTCTGTATTAAACTCTACGTATGGTTTAAGATTTTCAACCAAACGAAGTTTTGCTCCGTATATTTCTTCCTGCAAATTATTGGTTAATGCAGATTGTTCGCGGCGTTTGTTATGAATAATATCGAAAGCTGCTTTCAATCGTTTCCACAATTCGTCTTGTGCATCACGAGCGGCTGGACCAATGTGTTTGTATTCTTCTAATAAATCATTTGCTTGACGAAGCGTAACATTACTCAGTCCACCTTCTTCTAAAGTTTGTGAAATAGCTTCAATTTTAGCAACAATTTCAGCTTTAGCAGTAAGGTTTTTCTTACGGTCAAGGTCTTTTAATTCATTTTGAATATGGCGAATACTGAAATATCTATCTACCAAAGCATTGTAAGCCGACCAAAGAGTAGTATTGTGTGGAGAGTTTACATTGCCAGCATTTTTCCAATCTTCTTGAATTTTCTTAAACTCTTGCCAATTATTTTTTGAACCGCCTTTTTCTTCTTCATCAACTACTTCACGGAGGCGTTGCAACATTTGTGTTTTGCGTTCAAAATAATCTTCTTTTAAACGTTCTATTTTTTGGAAAAACGAATTTTTCGTATCTCTAATTTGTGCATTTAAAGACTCAAATCGTATAATAAAATTGTCGTTTTTATAATCGAAACCTTCATTACTTCCATTTTCGGCAATGTATTTTTTGAGAGCATCAGACTTATCACGAGCCTTCAAATCATCAAAAATTGGTTTAATTTCACGCATAACAATATCGGCATTTTTTACATCCGATACGCTCACACCTTCACTTTTGATTGATGCCAAAAGTTTTTCACCGAGGTCAACAAAATCTTTTTTGGTGAAATTACTATAATCAACATCTTCGAGAGGTGTTACTTCTTCAATAGGTTCGAGGGCTAACTCAGGAGTTGCTATCTCATTGATTGGTATAATATCTTCGCTGTGAGCTACTTCTATTTGAGGCTCGACTGGAGTGTCATTTGTGTTACTTTCTACCGATTCATCTGCCGTAATCACTGCATCAACATTCTCTACTTCAAAGGCTGTTTGGCTTACTACATCTGAAGTAAGGGCTTCGGCTGTTTCATTTTCAACGGTGTTAACTGCTTCTTCAACCGTACTTTCGGTTGCAATTTCGATTGTGTCTTTTTGCTCGTTCATATTATCTTTGGCTGTTTCCTCAATGATTTTACTATCTACATTTTCAGTAGATTTTTCTATGGCTTCCGAAGGATTTTCTTCTTCAACAATAGCATCCGTAGCATTTTCTATCAAATCTAATTCTTTGTTGGTCATTTTTGAATGTTCTAAAAAGTTCTCATTAGATTTGCAAATGTAATAAAATTACAGGGGAATTCTTTTAGGTTTTAAAAACTTCCTGTGTATATCAATGTTATATACGAAAAAAAAACATAAAACGTTGCAAATAGAATGAATAAAATAGACATTACCTCTTTGAGATTGTCATATTCTCAAAACGAGTTGTTAGAAGAAAATGTTTTGGAAAACCCATTTAAACAGTTCGGTAAATGGTTTGAAGAGGCATTGTCGGCCAAAATTTTAGAACCTAATGCCATGCACCTTGCTACGATTTCGGGTAGAAAACCGCATGGAAGAATTGTACTATTGAAAGGGTTTGATGAAAATGGTTTTTCTTTTTATACCAATTATTTGAGCAATAAAGGGCAAGAAATTGCCGAAACGCCTTTTGCTTCACTGACTTTTTTTTGGGGTGATTTAGAACGTCAAGTTCGAATTGAAGGAAGTATCGAACAAGTGAGTGAGCAAGATTCGGACGAATATTTTCATTCTCGTCCACGTGGTAGTCAAATTGGAGCATGGGTTTCTGCTCAAAGTAAAGTTATTGAAGGAAGAAAAATTTTGGAAGAACGCCTCAAAAGTTTGGAAAATGAATTTAAAGACCTTAATATTATTCCTCGTCCTGAGCATTGGGGAGGGTATCGGGTTATTCCTGAACGAATTGAGTTTTGGCAAGGTCGTCCAAATCGTCTTCACGACAGAATTTTGTTTACGAAAGTTGGAGATGATTGGAAAATTGAGCGTTTGAGTCCTTAAAATAATCTTACGAATGCTTCAATGATGAATTTCGTTTGAATAAATATTTAAACAAAATGAATAGAAAATTACGTTTATCATCGAAGAATTTTCTATTACACATACTAATTCAACCTAAAAACTAAAACCTATGAACTACGATTACATCATTGTTGGTGCTGGCTCGGCTGGCTGTGTCTTGGCTAACCGTCTTTCCAAAAATCCAAATAATAAGGTATTACTACTCGAAGCGGGTGGGCCAGACAAAAAAATGGAAATTCATATTCCTGCGGGTTATGCTAAACTTCATCGCAGTGAAGTAGATTGGAAATTTAGTACTGAGCCTCAAAAACACGTCTTGAATCGTAGAATATATTTGCCTCGTGGTAAAACTTTGGGCGGAAGTAGCTCAACCAATGCAATGGCATACGTACGAGGTAATAAAGAAGATTATAATGATTGGTCAAAATTTGGTAATAAAGGTTGGAGCTATGAAGAAGTACTGCCATATTTCAAGAAATCTGAACATAACGAGCAGATTCAGAATAGCTATCACAGCAATGATGGCTTGTTGAATGTGACCTTTGCCAAAGGTTTTGACACGCCTTTTTCGGATGCGTTTATCAAGGCTTGTGTGCAGTGCGGAATTCCTGAAAATCATGATTATAATGGAGAAAAACAAGAAGGAACAGGGAGATTTCAGTTTACAATAAAAGATGTAAAACGCAATAGTGCTGCAACAGCTTTTTTGAAACCTGCTATGAATCGACCAAATTTGAAAGTTATCACCAATGCTCACACAAAACAAGTTTTGATTGAAAATGACCGTGCAGTAGGAGTGGAGTATTTCACTGGAAAAACAGGTACAGAAAAAGTTTTTGCTGACAAAGAAGTTATTTTATCGGCTGGAGCATTTGCATCACCACAATTATTGATGCTTTCGGGCGTGGGCGATGCTGAGGAATTGAAAAAGCATGGCATTGAATGCAAGAAAAATTTGCCTGGGGTAGGAAAAAATCTTCAAGACCATCTTTTTTCGGGTGTGAGTGCTTTGTCGAATCAACAGTTGGGACAAAACCATCATCTCAAACCATTGAACCAACTTAAAGGTTTGATGCAGTACTTTTTTCAAAAAAAAGGAGTTTTAACCATTAGTCCTCTCGAATCGTTTGTTTTTGGCATGACTGATGATAGCCCCGACCGTGTAAATTATCAATTTCATTTTGCGTCCTTACAAATTGGGTCGGATTACAAAACCGATATGTATGATATAAATACATTTCAGCATGATGATGGCTTTACTATTTTGCCAACGCTTTTACGTCCTGAAAGTAGAGGTTATGTAACTTTAGGTAGTAACAATGCGTTTGATGCTCCTGTTATTCAACCCAATTTCTTGGAAGCAGAACAAGACCAAATAACACTATTAAAAGCTGCTAAAAAAGCAATGGAAGTAATGCAAGCTCCAGCTTTTGATGCTTATCGGAAGGAGATGATTACGCCACCAGATAGAAGTTCGGACGATGCAATTATGCTACATTTAAAAAAGCAACTCGAAACGGTTTATCATCCTGTTGGAACTTGTAAAATGGGAAATGATGAAATGGCTGTTGTTGATGACCAATTGCGAGTAAAAGGAATTGAAGGTTTGCGTGTAATTGATGCGTCAATTATGCCAACAATTGTTTCGGGAAACACCAATGCTCCTGTTTATATGATTGCTGAAAAAGGAGCTGAAATGATTTTGAAATGAACTTATTGTTTGTAAAATAAAAAAAGCGAAGCACTTTTGGGTGCTTCGCTCAGAGCAAAAAAAAATGTAAAATATAGGAAAGCTATTGGTCCAATTTACTTAACTCACTTTTATTATAAAGTTGATTTTCTATAAAGATTTCTTTTCCTTTTTTGTTGATGTAGCCATTTTTACCAAAAATGCTGATTCGTGCCATTCCATCTGAAAAACTATATGCTTCATCATAAGTTAGTGGAATTATTTCCAAACCGTTTTTATCTACAAATCCATATTTACCATTAAGAGAAACCCTTGCCATTCCTTCCGAGAAACCTAAAATATTATCGTATTGGATAGCCGAAATTTCTCGACCAGTTTTATCTACAATACCAAATTTATTTTCAACAACCACAACCATCATTCCTTCTGATGCTCCTGCAATAAAATCATATTTTTGAGGAATTATCTCATTTCCAGATTGACCAATTACACCCCATTTGCGTTTGTTACGTACAACGGCTGTTCCTTCGGCAAAATTATCAACTTCATCAAAAGAATCAGGAACAACCATTTTATTATTAACATTAATGAATCCCCATTTTTTGCTTTCAGTTTTTACGGCAGCAAAACCTTCAGAGAAACTTCGTGCGGATTTATAAGCCAAAGGAATAACTTGATTACCTTTTTTGTCAATGAAACCAAACTTTCCTTCAATACTAACGCTCGCTAATCCTTCTGAAAAACTTTCAACTCTATCGAATTTGGGATTTATTACAAATTTATTCTTTATATCAATCACACCCCATTTGCCATTTTGTTTGACAAAAGCCAATCCTTCTTTAAAACTCAACACGTTATCGTAGTCAAGACCAATTTTTGTTGAACCTCTTTTATCAATGAATCCCCATTTGTTGCCAACTCTCACGGCAGCTAAAGACTCTGAAAAATTTTGAACTTCATCATAGTCAAAGTCTATTAATTCTTTGCCAGTTTTATCAACAAAACCCCACTTGCCGTTTGTTTCCATCGCTGCAAGCCCTTCACTTAAATCGAAAGCATTATCATATTTTGCAGAAACAACTTCGCTGCCTTTATTATTAATGAAGCCAACTTTATTGTTTTTTTCGATACGTGCTAGACCCGATTGAAAATCGTTAAGATTGATGTTGCTAGCTGTTTTATTTTTTACTTCCTGAGCAAAAACTTGGCTAGTAAACAATACAAAACCTATCAATAGGCTTTTGTGTAGATTATTTTGGAAACTGTTCATGGGTGTAACATTTAGAAGAAAAAATGACTACTAGTTCATCTTTTCTGTCTGCCAAACTTATGCCAATCAAGCTGATTTAAAAATAATCTTACTAAGCGGATACATTTAAAAAAACAACCTTACTCAACGGATACATTTTTGAGTACGATAAAATTGCTTCTGGAAAACATGCCACTAATTCATTGATATACTACAATCCTCAAACTCAATGCCAAGGTTGCTCATAAATTAATAAAGTTACCCAACGGATACATTTTAGAAGTATGGAGAAATGGCCAAAAAATATTACCTTTGTGCAAAAGTTTCGACAAAGCGAAGTATTGTATAATTTCACAGAATAGTAAATGAAAATTTCGTATAATTGGTTAAAAAGCCTGATTGATATTCAAGAATCAGCCGAAGAAATTGGTAAATTATTAACCGCCACTGGCCTAGAAGTGGAAGGAATTGAAGAAATTGAGTCAGTAAAAGGCGGACTTAAAGGTTTTGTTGTGGGCGAAGTGCTTACTTGCGAGACTTTTATGGTGAAAGAAAAACAACTAAGTCTAACAACCGTTGATATTGGCACAGGCACTCCTTCAAGTATCGTTTGTGGTGCTGAAAATGTGAGAGCTGGTCAAAAAGTGATTGTCGCAACAGTTGGTACAACGATTTATTTTGCCGATGGAAAATCATTTATTATCGAAAAACGTAAAGTTTATGGGCATCCATCCGAAGGAATGATTTGTGCTGAAGACGAAATTGGCGTGGGTAATTCACACGATGGAATTTTAGTGTTAAATACTAATTTGGCTAATGGAACGCCTGCTATTCAGTATTTTGCTTCAATTGGCGTTGAACTTTCTCCTGATTTTCAAATTGAAATTGGATTGACTCCAAACCGTGCTGATGCGGCTTCGCATTTAGGTGTGGCTCGTGATTTAAGAGCAGTTTTAGGGTGTGAAATCAAAATGCCTTCCATTGAAAAGTATAATCCATCTGCTCAAAAAACTGATTTTGAAGTAGTTTTAGAAAATACCGATGCTTGTCCACGTTTTTGTGGATTAGAAATCCGTGGAATAACGGTGCAAGAATCACCCACTTGGTTGAAAAATGCTTTGCAAGCCATCGGTTTGAATCCAATAAATAATGTTGTAGATGTAACAAATTACATTTGTCATACACTTGGACAACCAATGCACGCTTTTGATGCTGATGAAATCAAAGGACGCAAAATAATTGTGCGTGTTCCAGAAAATGGAATAAAATTCACTACACTTGACGGAACTGAACGCAGTCTTTCGGGAAATGATTTGATGGTTTGCAATGCCGAAGAACCAATGGCAATTGCTGGTGTTTTTGGCGGCCAAAAATCAGGTATTAAAACAACTACTCAAAATTTGTTTTTAGAAGTAGCATATTTTAGTCCAGTTTGGGTGCGTCGTACTGCTACTTTTCATGGTTTAAAAACTGATGCGTCGTTCCGTTATGAACGAGGAACTGACCCGAATATGCCTCCATTTGCAATCCGTTTGGCGGCAGTTCTGATGCAGCAGTTGGCTGGTGGCGAAATTCAAGGTGGATTAATTGATGTTTATCCAAAACCGATTGCCAATTTTGATATTACGGTAAAACATAAAAATATTAATCGTTTAATTGGTAAAAATTTAGATGACCGATTGATTCATAAGATTCTGAAAAGCCTTGATATTGAAGTAGTTAGCGACAATGGCAGCGATATGCAAGTGAGTGTTCCGCCGTATCGAGTTGATGTAACTCGTGAAGCAGACATAGTGGAAGAAATCTTGAGAATTTATGGTTTTGATAATATTGAATTGTCAGAAACTTTACAAACTGATTATCTTTCTGCATTTCCTGAAAAAGACCCTGATAAATTACAATTTCGTATCATTGAATTGTTAGCTTCAAATGGATTTAATGAAATTCAGACACTTTCAATTACGAAACCAGTTTATAATCAAGCACTTACGGCAACTGCGAAAGGTGAAGAAGTAGTTCTTTTGAATCCTTTGAGTGAAGAATTATCTGTTTTGCGACAAAGCCTTTTGTTGACTGGAATGGAATCGGTTGCTTATAACATCAATCGTCGTCAGAAAGATTTAAAATTATTTGAATTTGGTCGTAGTTATTTCAAAAAAGAAGATAAATACAAAGAAAACAAACATTTAGGTATTTGGCTTACGGGTAATCGTCAGTCGGAATCTTGGGCTAGTCCGAGTACTGCATTGGCTTTTCATGATTTGGCTTTGGTGGTTCAAAAAGTATTAAAAGCTATGAAAGTAAGCAAATTTGATACACAAGAAGCGGATACGTCAGTTTTTCAATATGGATTAACTTATCTAATTAATAAAAAACCTGTTGTTAGTTTAGGTTTAGTAAAAACGCAATTGGCAAAATTAGCCGATGTCAAACAAGCAGTTTTCTATGCTGATTTTGACTGGGAATATTTATTGAAACAATATTCAGGAAAAGTGGCTTTTACTGAAATTCCGAAATTCCCAGAAGTGCGTCGTGATTTATCTTTGGTTATTGATTCAGAAGTGAAGTTTGAGCAAGTTTCAGCCATTGCTGCAAAAACTGAGAAAAATTTATTGCAAAACGTTAACGCTTTTGATGTTTATGCAGGTGAAAAACTAGGAGAAGGTAAAAAGTCATATTCAGTCAGTTTTACATTAATTGATAAAGAAAAAACCTTGACTGACGAAGTTATCGACAAAACTATGCAGCGACTTATTGCGGCTTACGAAAAAGAATTAGGAGCGGTGATAAGAAAATAGCTCATACAAAAACGCCTTTCGGATAATTTCTGAAAGGCGTTTTGTTTTTATTTTATTTCCTGACACAACTCAATTAATACGCCATTTGTGCCTTTTGGATGTAGAAAACACACCAATTTATTGTCAGCTCCGTGTTTTGGCTCTTTGTTGAGTAGTATAAAACCTTCTTTTTCTAAACGTTGCATTTCAGTTAAAATATCATCAACTTCAAATGCTACATGATGAATTCCTTCACCTTTTTTCTCAACAAATTTTGCAATAGCACTTTCTTGATTTGTAGCTTCTAAAAGTTCGATTTTAGTGGCATTAATTTTGAAAAATGAAGTTGTAACACCTTCACTTTCAACACTTTCTGATTTATAAGGTGCAATGTTGAATAATTTAGTAAATAACTCATTTGAAGCATTAATATCTTTAACGGCAATTCCAATATGTTCGATATTTGTAAGCATGATTTTTGATTTTTTGAATATTTTTTCTTTCAAAGAAGAAGTTTTTTATTAGAAAAATCTAACTTGCATCGTAAATAAACGCTAAACAATATAGAAAACAAATTCCATGACCTATTCAAAGGGGTTGCATATTCTTGCTGAGATTGAAACAAATTCGATAGAAGTATTGAAAAACTTTGCAGAAACCCAAAATTTATTGCAAAAACTCATTGAAAAACACAGATTGACGATTGTAGGTGAAGTTTTTGCTAATTTCGATGGAGGTGGCTTTACTGGAGTTTATTGTTTGACCGAATCGCATATTTCTATTCATACTTGGCCAGAATTTGGGCGTGTTACGTACGACGTATTTTTGTCAAATTTTCGTAATAATAATGAATTCATTGTACGAGATATTCACCAAGAATTGATTGCTTTTTTTAATCCAATTGAAGTAAATTTAAACGAAATTTATAGGTAAATGAAGCAGCATTCATGCCCCAAATGTGCTACAATAATTACTGTAAATGACAACGACAAATTTGTCGCTTGTCCAAAATGCTTTAGCTATCACGAAGTTTCGGCGAGTGGAATAAAGTTCGTTTCTACGTTCCAACTTTCTAATCGTCCAAAAGAAGTGTGTTTTGATTTAGGTCAAAATCTTGTAATAAAAGGATTAGATTACAAAATCACAGGCATTACTCAACGAAATGATGCTACTTATAAATCATTCAAATGGCGAGAATATAATTTAATAAACGATTTAGGCGAACAGGCATTCTTGAATGAATATAATGGTAATTGGCTGTTAGTGAAGCCATTAGCAGAACAACCAAGTGACTATACTTCTGGAAATCATACTTTTATTTATGATGATATTGAATTTGGCATTTTTCAATCGTACTACCAAAATGTCAATTGGGCAATCGGAAATTTCGATTTTGATGTAACTGACTCAGAAAAGATTTACAGTAGAGAATTTATTGCTCCGCCTAAAATGCTAATTTTTGAAGTAAAGAAGGAGTCAAAAGAGAAAAATCCTGAATGGTACGAAGGCGAATACGTAGAAGCCGATAAAATTTATCAAGAATATTTAAAACTAAATAGTGGAACGGGTTTTCCGTCAAAATATGGCGTCGGAGCGACAGAACCTTATCAAAGTAATTTTTATTTTGAAGATGCCAAAAAAATGAGTTTGCTTGCTTTGGCAGCTTTATTGGCAATCCAAATTTTCTTTTTGATTATTTCTCCCACAAAAACTGTTTTTAATAAAACCTTTGGTGTGGCTGAATTGAAATACGATTCTACGAATAACTTTTATACTACTCCAAAACCAATTGTTTCAGAATCATTTACGATTGAAAAATCTGGTAAAATTAAACTTGAATTGGAGTCGAGCGTTGATAATTCTTGGCTTGAATCAAACATTACTTTAATTAACGAAAGTACGCTTGAAGAATTGCCAATTTTGATTGGAAACGAATATTATCATGGTGTTGAAGGTGGTGAAAATTGGACGGAAGGCTCAACCTCAGAAAGCAAAGATTATTCGTCTGTTCCAGCAGGAAAATATCATTTATTAATCGAAACATCAACACCATTTATTTCAGGAACTTACGCAGTAAAGCTCATTACAGGTGGAGTTTATTGGATAAATATACTAATTTTAGCCGTTTTGATTGCTTGCGTACCGACAGTTTTATATTTCCAAGAAAGAGAATTTGAAAAACAACGTTGGGCCGACAGCGATTATTCACCATACATAACCGAAGACGAATAACATGAAATTAGACAATAAATATAAATTGATGTATGCGGCTTTGCTCACGATTATCATTGGTTATTTTGCTTATTCGCTGCACGTTGGGAAGCTTTTTTACGAATTTAGCACCAAAAGTCAATGGGATGGTTCAAATACTCGAACGTCGGGAGTTAATCGTTTTTATCATAAATAAATGCAAGATTCATCATTCATAAATTATTTAAACTTTTTTCAATAATGACCGATTTACTCAATCTAAAATACGTTTATGCCTCAGTTATTTATTCAATTATTGGCATTGTCATTCTCACGATTTCGTTTATAATTATCGAAAAAATAACTCCTCAAAATATCTATAAAGAGATTGTTGAGAAAGGAAATACAGCCATCGCAATCATTGCTGCGGCATTTATTCTTGCCATTGCCATCATTATTAGTGCAGCCATTCATGGATAAAAACGCTACTAAAATTCCTTTTTTGCTGCTTTTTTCGGTGTTTTTGGTGGCAACCTGTGGACTAATTTACGAATTAATTGCGGGTACGCTGGCTAGTTATTTAATGGGTGATTCCATCAGTCAATTTTCAATCATCATCGGATTGTATCTTTTTTCGATGGGAATTGGCTCGTTTTGCTCCAAATATTTTGACGAAAATCTACTCGATTGGTTCATACAAATCGAGCTTTTGGTTGGTCTTGTGGGCGGTATTACTTCGAGTATATTATTCATAATTTTTAATAGTGTTGAGTCTTTTCAATGGATTTTGTATGGATTAATTAGTCTAACAGGAATTTTTGTTGGATTAGAAATTCCGTTGTTGATGCAAATTCTCAACCAAAGTAACTTCGGGTTTAAGGACATTATTTCTAAAGTTTTTACCTTCGATTACGTCGGGGCGTTGCTTGCTTCGATTTTGTTTCCTTTGGTTTTTATGCCAAAAATGGGATTAATTCGTACTTCTTTTTTCTTCGGAATTTTGAATACTTTGGTGGCATTATTGGTGCTTTATCATTATTCAAAAGAATTAAAATATCGCACGACGCTTTGGCTACAAGCCTTTTTTGTTTTTATTTTACTCACTTTGGGCTTCATTTTTTCAGATAAAATACTTTCTTGGGCCGAAGCTAGTACTTACGATGAAAAAATAATATTTGCTAAAACTTCTCCTTATCAGCGAATCGTATTGACTCGCCAAGACAATAATATCAAGCTTTTTTTGAACCGAAATCTACAATTTAGCTCTTTTGATGAATACCGTTATCACGAAGCATTGATTCATCCGTTGATGACTTTTACGAAAAATCCTGAAAAAATCTTGGTTTTAGGCGGTGGCGATGGCATGGCCGTGCGTGAATTGCTAAAATATACAAGCATAAAGTCTATTACATTAATTGATTTAGATGCTGATATGACCAATTTATTTAGGAAAAATGAAATGTTGACCCGCCTCAATCAAAATGCTTTAAACAATATTAAAGTAAAGGTTTTAAATCAAGATGCTTTTTTATGGATTAAGCAAAATAAAATTCTTTTTGATGCCATCGTCATTGATTTCCCAGATCCAAATAATTTTGCTTTGGGTAAACTTTATTCCAATACATTTTATCGAGAATTAACCCATACACTTGCACCCGAAGGCTTCATTGTTGTGCAATCGACATCACCATTTATGGCTCCAAAATCTTATTGGTGCGTAAATAAAACATTGCAATCTGTTGGCTTTAAAACTTTGCCTTACCACGTTTATGTGCCTTCTTTTGGCGATTGGGGTTATGTTTTGGCTAGTAAACAAGCATTTATTAGCAGAAATGTTTTCCAAAGAAACTTGCGTTTTATGAATGATGAAACATTCAAGCAAAGTCAGTTTTTTCCGAAAGATATGGCACAACGAGCAACCGAAATAAATAAACTCAACAACCAAATTTTGGTGCAATATTTTGAAGAAGAATGGGCAAAAGTGATGTAGATAAAATATCTCGTAAGGAATTTTTGGAGTTATCAGGGCTAGCTTTAGTGGGAAGTACGCTTGGTTTGCAATCGCTTGTATCGTGTGAATCTGAAAAAATTCATGGAAAAGTTGTTGGGGCAAATCATGCTATTGGGCATTTGGTCAAAAAAGCTATATCATTGCCTATTTTTCAATCAAAAAAGACCCAAGTGCTGATTATTGGTTCAGGAATTTCGGGTTTGGTAGCAGGTTATTATTTGCAAAAAGCAGGGATTACTGATTATGAAATCTTAGAACTAGAAAATCATATTGGCGGAAATGCTACTTTCGGTGAAGATGCAGTTGGACGCTACCCGTGGGCAGCTCATTATTTGCCGATTCCAAGTCCTGAAAATAAAATTTTAATTGATTTTTTGGCAGAAAATAAGATAATTACAGGTTTTGATGCTAACGGATTACCCATTTATGATGAATATTCTTTGTGTTTTCATCCCGAAGAAAGGCTTTTCGTGAAAGGTTATTGGCAAGAAGGATTAATTCCAAATTTAGATATTTCGGAAGAAGATAAAACTCAAATTGAGCAGTTTTTGGCGAAAATGGAATTATTCAAACATGCCAGAGGAAATGATGGAAAGTGGGCTTTTACGATTCCTTTGGCTTATTCTTCGGCTGATAATGCTTTCACTAATTTTGATAAATTAACAATGAAAGAATGGTTAGCGAAGGAAGGTTTTACGTCAAAAGCACTACTTTGGTATATAAATTATTGCGTATTGGATGATTATGGCACGCCACTTTCAGAAGTTTCGGCTTGGGCAGGAATTCATTATTTTGCTTCAAGAAAAGGAAATGCTGCCAATGCAAAAGGAAATGATGTGCTGACGTGGAGCGAAGGAAATGGGTTTTTGATGAAACTTTTGGCAAAAAATCAGTTAAAAAATATCAAAACACAGCGTTTGGTTTATCAAATCGAAGAGAAAAGTGATAGTGTTTTGGTTGATGTTTTTGATTGGAAAAATGAAAAAAGAGAAACGTACACGGCAAACCAAGTAATTTGGGCGATTCCACAAATGCTTCGACCTTATTTGATGCCGAAACAAGCATCTGAATTTGTGAAGCGTTTTTCGTATTCTCCATGGATTGTGGCGAATTTAGAAACAAAACCATTTGATTCTGGGCGAGGACAGGCTTTATCTTGGGATAACGTGATTTATGAAGGAGAAGGATTGGGTTATATTTTAGCTAATCATCAGAATGTTAATCAAGGACAAAAAACATGGCAATTGACTTATTATAAGCCACTTGTGCGGGAAATGCCAGTAGAAGAAAGGAAAAAAGCCATTGAAAAAACGCACGAAAATTGGTTGTCAGAAATTATTGCCGACTTAAAAAAAGCTCATCCCAAAATTGAAGAAGCGATTTTGAAAATGGATGTGAAAATTTGGGGTCATGCCATGATTCGACCGACGGTTGGCTTTATTCATGGGCGAGAACGGCAAATGGCTCAACAATCGCTCAATGAGAAAATTCATTTTGCTCATTCTGACCTTTCGGGTGTTTCGATTTTTGAAGAAGCATTCTATCATGGATATGAAACTGCCAAAAAAATCATTAAAAACTATGCAAATTCAAACGTGGATACGCTCGCCAAAATATGATTTAGGTTTTATTATTGCTCCATCATTTTTTGTAATTTTTCTTCTTTTTTTCTTTCCTGAAAATTGGCTTTGGAGCAATGAAATGCCTAATTGGGCATGGTTTGTATTGGTTCTACTGATTGATGTTTCACACGTTTATAGTAGTCTTTATCGGACATATTTCGACAAAAAAGCTCTACAAAAACACGCAAAACTTTTTATTCTTACGCCTTTATTTGTGGTTTTGATAGCTGGAAGTGTACATTTGATTTCAAACGAATTATTTTGGCGGTTGGCCGCTTATTTGGCTGTTTTTCATTTTATTCGTCAACAATATGGCTTTTTGAAACTATATACTCGCAGCGAAGGCATTCAAAAAGTAGATATCTGGATGATTTATATTTCCACTGTTTTTCCTGTATTATATTGGCATTTTTCTGAGCCTCGAAATTTTGTTTGGTTTACGGCTAATGATTTTTATTTTTTTCCAAATCAAACTATCGCAGAAAGTTTGAAATACATAATTTGGCTGCTGACGGGTATTTATTATGTATATGTTTTGATAGATTTTATTAAAAATCGCACATTAAATCTACCAAAAATGCTCCTAATTCTTTCAACGCAACTTACTTGGTATTTTGGAATCGTTTATTTCAATGGTGATATGGCGTTTACTATGCTCAATGTAGTTGCTCATGGCATTCCATATATGGCTTTAGTTTATGCAACAGAGCAAAAGAAAAAAGATAAAAAAAGTGGTTTTTGGAAGTTACTTTTCTCAAATTTTGGGGCTTTAATTTTTGTTGGAATCTTATTTTTATTGGCCTATTTTGAAGAAGGTTTTTGGAATGGACTCGTTTGGCATGAATATGATGAGTATTTTTCGTTTTTTCCAACAATAGATTTGACTGATAATCTGTGGCTTTCTATTACAATTGCTATTTTATCAATGCCACAACTTACACACTATATTTTAGATGGTTATATTTGGAAACGCGATTTTTGATTTGTTCGTTCTTACTCAGCTTTCAAATAAGAACGAACAAAACAAAGTTATAAATTCTTCTTTTTTAATTCGTCTATTGCAAAGTTGGCGGCACGAGCTGTAAGTGCCATGAATGTCAGCGAAGGATTTTGATTACCAACTGAAGTCATGCACGCACCGTCGGTTACGAATACATTTTTGCAAGCGTGAAGTTGATTCCATTCGTTGAGGAGTGAAGTTTTTGGGTCTTTACCCATTCTTGCACCGCCCATTTCATGAATATCTAGGCCAGGTGCTTGTTTACTATCAAACATATTGATGTTTTTGCAACCAGCTTTTTCGAGCATTTCGGCTGCTTGAACATGAAAATCTTTCATCATTTTGAGGTCATTGTCATCGTAATCTACTGAAGTTATCAATTGTGGCACACCCCAAGCGTCGGTTTTATTTTTACTCAATCGTACATGATTTTCTTTTTTCGGAATCGTTTCACCTTGCATTTGAATATATACCCCCCAATTTTCACTTGGTTTAGTTAAACTTTCTTTCCAATCCGAACCGAAACCATCTTTGCCAAAGCCATCCTGCCAAGACCCACGTCCTGCCGAAAATGCCACCATATAACCACGCTGAAAATCAGTTTCTTGCTTGTAAACATTTCGAAACGAAGGCATAAATGCAGAAGTTGGTCGGCGACCGAAATAATATTGGTCTGCAAAACCTTCAAAAGTGGCACCACCTTGTCCACGGTATAAATGAAAAGCCAAGTAATGCCCTAAAACGCCACTATCATTCCCCAAACCATTTGGAAAGCGATTGGAAGTAGAATTCAACAAAATGAGATTAGAATTGAGAGCGGCGGCATTCACAAAAATTATCTTTGCCTTGTATTCGATAACTTCTTTTGAGTGAGTGTCAATGACCCTTACACCTGATGCTTTATTTAATTTTTCGTCATAAATAATCGAATGAACTACCGAATCAGGGCGAATCGTTAGATTTCCAGTTTTTGCAGCCCATGGTAAAGTAGAAGAATTTGAACTAAAATATCCTCCGTATGGGCAACCTCGCTCGCACAAACTTCGGGCTTGACATTGACCACGACCTTGCTGAGCATGAATTTCATTGGGTTTTGTTAAATGAGCACAACGCCCGATAATCACTTGTCGGTCTTGATAACTTTTTTTTACACTGGCTTGGATATGTTTTTCAACACAATTCAGTTCCCAAGCAGGTAAAAAATCGCCATCGGGCAAATTTTTGATACCATCTTTGTTTCCCGAAATTCCTGCAAAACGCTCAACATGACTGTACCATGGAGCTAAATCTTTGTAGCGTATTGGCCAATCAACAGCAAAACCATCACGAGCAGGAGCTTCAAACTCGTACTCACTCCAGCGTTGTGTTTGTCTTGCCCAAAGCAAAGATTTTCCTCCAACTTGATAGCCACGAATCCAATCGAAAGGTTTTTCTTGGATGTAAGGATGATGCTCATCTTTCACGAAAAAATGTTTGGTCGCATCCGAATAGGCATAGCAACGGTTTACAATCGGATTTTTCTCGACTTCAGAAGGAATATCTTTTAAACGATGTTCAAATTCCCAAACACCTTTTGTTGCCGTCGGATAATCTTTTAGGTGTTCCACCATACCACCACGTTCTAAAACAAGTGTTTTTAAACCTTTTTCGCATAATTCTTTGGCCGCCCAGCCGCCGCTAATGCCAGAGCCAATCACGATGGCATCGTAAGTTATTTGCTTATCAGCATCAATATTGAAATTCATAGTTTTGTTGAGTTGAAGAAGACAAATATAATGATTTTGATTTTATGAAAAATCCATTTGTCAAAGAGGCTGTTTGTATTGAAGGGTAGATACGGTTTTTCAATTAAAAAAATCGAGCAAAAACAGATATTTTCCCCTAAATTTGAGCTAAAATTAACATTCATTTTAGCATTTTAGAAAAGTGGCAAGACCTTCAAAAGAAGAATTAGTAAAGCAAATAAAGGAAACACCCTTAAACCGTCAATATAACCAAATCAAGTCAAAATATCCCGGTGCGATGTTGTTGTTTCGGGTCGGAGATTTTTACGAAACTTTTGGTGAAGATGCTATTCGTGCCTCAAAAATACTTGGTATTGTGCTAACACGCCGAAACAATGGTGGAGCTCAAGAAGAATTAGCTGGTTTTCCGCATCATTCGCTTGATACTTATTTGCCCAAATTGGTGCGGGCAGGCGAGAGAGTTGCCATCTGCGACCAACTCGAAGACCCTTCTACTGCCAAAGGAATTGTGCGTCGTGGAGTAACTGAACTCGTAACTCCAGGCGTTTCGTTCAATGACAATGTATTAAACCATAAACAAAATAATTATTTAGCATCCATTCATTTTTCAAAACCTGATTATTTTGGTGTTTCATTCTTAGATGTATCGACAGGGGAGTTTTTGACAACCGAAGGGAATACGGCTTATATTGATAAATTACTGCAAAGTTTTGCACCTTCAGAAGTACTTTATTGCAAAAAACATCGTGCAGAATTTCAAATACTTTTTGGTGATAAATTCAATGATTTTACTTTTGAAGATTGGGCCTATAAATTCGATTTTGCCTATAATTTATTATTAAATCATTTCAAAGTTGCTACTTTAAAGGGTTTTGGTGTTGAAAATATGCCCGATGGAATTATAGCAGCGGGAGTTATTTTAAGGTATTTGTCCGATACTGAACACAAAGAAATGGGGCATATTTCTCGCCTTACACGCCTTGATGAAGACAAATATGTTTGGCTTGATAAATTTACGATTCGTAACCTCGAATTGGTTTTTGCTCAGCATGATGGAGGTGTTCCGTTGATTCAGGTACTCGACCAAACTATCACGCCGATGGGAGCGAGGTTACTAAGAAAATGGCTAGTTTTACCGCTAAAAGAGCGTTCATTGATACAAGAAAGATTGGATACGGTTGAGTTTTTTGTTAAAAATGAAGACATTTTAGAACAACTTACAGGATTATTAAAACCAATTGGAGATTTAGAACGATTGATTTCAAAAGTGGCAGTTCGACGCATTAATCCACGGGAATTGGTACAGCTCAAAAGAGCTTTATTGCAGATTGAACCTATCAAAAAACAATTGGCTTCGGGAAGTGAACAATTTACTATTTTACAGAAATATATCACACAACTGACGGATTGCCAATATCTTATCGAGAAAATAGAAAAAGAATTGCGTGATGAATCCCCCGTAGTGACGAATCAAGGAAACATGATAAAATCAGGTGTTGATGCTGATTTAGATGAATTACATAAAATCGCTTTTTCGGGCAAAGATTTCTTAATTGAAATTCAAAATCGAGAGTCGCAACGCACAGGGATTCCTTCTCTAAAAATTTCTTACAATAAGGTTTTTGGTTACTATTTGGAAGTTTCTAATGCTCATAAAAATAAAGTTCCACCCGAATGGATTCGCAAACAAACGCTCGTCAATGCTGAAAGATATATTACAGAAGAATTGAAAATTTATGAAGAAAAAATTCTTACTGCTGAATCAAAAATCTTTGAAATTGAGTACCGAATTTTTAATGAATTAGTACTGACAGCCAATGAGTTTGTAGCTCAAATTCAACAAAATGCCCGTGTTATTTCGATTTTAGATGCACTTTCTTCTTTTGCAAAAACTGCCCGAAAAAACAATTATTGTAAGCCGCAAGTGACTGATAGTAAGGTGCTTAACATCAAAGAAGGGCGTCACGCAGTAATTGAACAACAGTTGCCTTTGGGTGAAGCATATATTCCAAATGATTTATTTTTGGATGACCAAACCCAACAAATAATTATTATCACTGGACCAAATATGGCTGGAAAATCGGCTTTGTTAAGGCAAACCGCTTTGATTGTTTTAATGGCACAAGTCGGCAGTTTTGTGCCTGCTGAAAGTGCCGAATTAGGCATCGTCGATAAGATTTTTACGAGAGTAGGAGCGAGCGATAATCTTTCTCGTGGTGAATCTACTTTTATGGTAGAAATGACAGAAACAGCCAGTATCTTGAATAATTTGAGCGATAGAAGTTTGATAATTATGGATGAAATTGGTCGAGGAACAAGCACCTACGATGGCGTTAGTATTGCTTGGAGTATTGCCGAATATTTGCATAATCATCACAAATGCAAGCCATGGACACTTTTTGCGACGCATTACCACGAGTTAAATCAATTAGCAGAAGATTTTAGTCGTATCAAAAATTTCAATGTTGCGGTCAAAGAATTAGAAAATAAGGTAGTATTTTTACGAAAACTCAAAGAAGGTGGTAGCGAGCATAGCTTCGGAATTCACGTTGCACAAATTGCTGGTATGCCTCAATCGGTCGTTTTACGTGCGAACGAAATTTTACATCACCTCGAAAAAGACCATATCAAAGAAAACAATAAAGAACGCATCAAAGAAGCTCCCCGAACGGACGCCGCTAAGAATAATTTTCAGCTCAGCTTTTTTGAGCCACAAGACCCCAAAATAGAAGAATTGAAAAATAAATTAAAAGCAATTGACGTCAATACTTTATCGCCAATTGAAGCGTTGTTGAAACTGAATGAATTAGTGAAATTAGTTTAAAAAAAAGCAAAAAAACATCAAAATGGCTCTTACGGAATCAAATATGTTGCCGATTGGAACACTTGCTCCAGAATTTGTTTTATTCGATACTGTTTCTGGTAAACAGCTTTCTATTAATGAGTTATGTTCTGAAAAAGCAACAGTTGTGATGTTTATTTGTAATCATTGTCCTTATGTTATTCATGTAAAAGATGAGTTGGTAAGATTAGCCAAAGATTATGAGCCAAAAGGAGTTTCGTTTATTGCCATTAGTTCAAATGATATTGAAAAGTATCCACAAGATGGCCCACAAGCAATGAAAGTTTTTGCTAAAGAATCAGGTTTTACTTTTCCATATTTATACGATGAAACGCAAGAGGTAGCTATTGCGTATGATGCCGCTTGTACGCCAGATTTCTACATTTTTGATAGTCAAAAAAAACTTTGTTATCGTGGGCGTTTGGACGAATCTCGACCGAGAGTAGAAAATCCTAAACCAGTTACTGGAAGCGACCTGAGAAGTGCCTTAAATGCGGTTTTAGCTAATCAAATGATTTCTGAAATCCAATATCCGAGTATGGGTTGTAATATAAAGTGGAAAGCTAAATAATAGAGTAGCTTTATATTTGCCCAATTTATCATTCATTCAATATTTGAAAGTAAGCCATTTGTATAAAAAGCCAAGTGAAACTATGTTTTTTCGACTGCTGATTTTTTCAATATTTATATTTGTTTTGGCTTGTTCTAAGACCGAAACACCAACGCCTGATTCAAATTGGGAACCCACAAGTATTGATGGACAATTTGTATTTAATACATTTAAAAGTGCTGGTTTGGGAGGAAGTAGAGGTAAAATTCAGAAATGGGCAAAAAGTGAAGTTTATTATTGGTATGATACTGAAAGTGTGCCAACAAATGCCTTGATTGAAATTTCGGATAGTGTTTTTACTCAAATTAATCAGTTGAGCCAATCGACAAAGTTTATCAGAACGAGCGATGAATCGAAGGCAAATATTAAATTTTATTCTGGTCGAAGTGCCGATTTTGAAGAAAAATACAAATTAAGCTTACAAGGCGAATTACAAGTTGGAGGAACGGCGTTTATGTCAATTTCCAACACAAAAAATGAAATTGAAAAAGTAGTAATTTGGGTGACAAGTGTGTTCCCAATACTTGACAGACGATTGGTTTCTCGCCATGAAATAGGCCATGCAATAGGCTTTTCTCATGTTCCAACCAAACGCTCTATTATGTGGGATACGATTGATTTGGAATACAATCCAATTGATTATACCGACGTTGATAAATCTTATATAAAAATTTTATACGATTCTCGCACCAAAGCAGGAATGACACAACAAGATTTAATACCAATTTATAAAGATTATTTGAATTGATTTTGTTGCAATAGTCAATGTGATAGTTTTTAATACTTCAATGGTTTCAGCAAGTAAAGACTGTGGTTGGTTATATAAAGTAGCAAGTCCATTTCCTCTAGTCTTCAACTGCTTCAATACCAAGTTAGCCTTGCGAGAAGTTATTGCAATCGCTTAAAAATCAATAAAATGATGGAATAACACGGTCAATCATAATTACAAATGTCATCCATAGCACGACTAAGATTGAAATTAAATTGATAATTGAGAGGGTTGTGTAATAATTCTTATGAGAAACATTAGACTTAATAATATTTTTTTTAGCGTAAAACTTAGAAGCAATAGGAATTAGAGCCACTAACATTAATACAAAAACACCTGTATAAAGCCCTGTAATTGCAATACCCAAAATACTGAGTATAGCTGCTGTTAAAGTTAAAACTATTGATATAGAGGTTATAACACTAAATATTTTGGATTTCATTGGAATTCAGTTTATACCTGATCATTATTATGGAAATATATTATGCAAAGTAGCGGTTCTACCTAACGACCAAAAGAGCGATGCTCGTAAAATAAATGTTGAGTTAATTACTTATCAATCCTAAACAAGAAAAATATTTATATTCACAATTTTACTTAAAGTAAAAATAAAAAAATGCCTTCAGAGACTATTCTAAAGGCATTTTTTGTTTTTTTGTGACCGCGTAGGGATTCAAACCCCAAACCTTCTCATCCGTAGTGAGACGCTCTATTCAGTTGAGCTACGCAGCCATTATTTATTTTTCAACTCTGTTTCCCTCATTTGGGACTGCAAAGGTATGACTTTAAAATACCTTTGTCAAGTGTTTTTTTATTTTTTTAATTGATTTATTTCATCTAGGTCAAGATTCTTGAAATAATCATATATTTTCAAGATAATTGCCAATGCTACGGTTACTTCGGCTGCAGCAATCACCATTACAAACAAAGCAAACATTTGTCCTTGCAAACGATTTGGGTCATATTGACTAAAAGAAACTAGATTGATATTAACAGCATTGAGCATTAATTCTATTCCCATCAAGATTAAAACTGCATTGCGTTTTGTAACGGCAACAGCTAAACCTATCGAAAATAATAAAGCACTGATGATTAAAAAATGTTGAATTGGAATCATGCTTTTTCTTTTTTTGCGATATAAACAGCCCCTATAAGAGCTGCCAACAATAATATTCCGATTACTTCAAACGCAAAAACATAATCAGTCATCAAATTAACCCCGATTTGATTAACGGTGCTACCTTTCTGCATTTGTTGGCCTAAAATGTGGAAATTAGCTTCTAAAATTATTTTTAAATAACCTAAAAACAATAAAAATGCCACTAAAACTGCCCAAAAACGATTATGGTGTTTAACAATAATTTTATTGGCTTGTGCATTATTTCGCTGAAAACTTTTGTTGTTTGTAAGCATTATTCCAAATATCATCAGCACTAAGATTCCTCCCACGTAAATCATAATTTGACTTACAGCCAAAAAATCAGCTCCAGCAAATACATATAAACCCGAAATACCCAAAAGCGTAAACAACAAACTGAAAGCAGCATAAAGTACGTTTTTGGTAAACAATAAATACAATGCACCGCCTATAGTTGCAGCTCCAAACACAAAAAATATAATTTGCTGAACTATTTTATAATCAATATTTTTTAAAAAATCTTCTAACAATTTAATTGGTATTTTTAGGTGTAATTTTCATTGTTGGTCTAAAAACAGGTTTTGATTTCGGAATTTCTTCAGCTATTTCCTGTTTGTTTTCTTGGTTTTCCGAATTTTCAACTGTTTTCGGAGTAGGTTTAAAACTTGGTTTGAAAACAGGTTTTGGTTTGGGAATTTCTTCAGCTATTTCTTGTTTGTTTTTTTGGTTCTCCGAAATTTCAACTGGTTTAGCAGTAGGTTTAAAACTTGGTTTGAAAACAGGTTTTGGTTTGGGAATTTCTTCAGCTATTTCTTGTTTGTTTTTTTTGTTCTCCGAAATTTCAACTGGTTTAGCAGTAGGTTTAAAACTTGGTTTGAAAACAGGTTTTGGTTTCGGAATTTCTAGGGCAATTTCTTGTTTATCTTCTCTGTTTTCTGAATTTTCGAGAGATGCCGCTGTTTGCACCTCAATATTTTGAACAGGCTTCAATGTCGGTTTAAACGCTGGTTTGAAAGCTGGTTTTGGTTTAGCATCTACGGCAATAGTTGCTTGACTTTCAATTGTTGGTTTATTGCTTTTCTTTAAAGCTTCTTTTTCTTCTACAAATTGTTCATAAAGTTTTCGTTTTTTATCAGCTTGCTCAGCAGAAAGATTAGAAAACTCAAAATTCATTTGTGTAATATCAACTACGCTAAAATCATATTCATTGGTCATCGTGAGACATTCGGTCGGGCAAACAGTTGTGCAGAGACCGCAAAAACAACATTTAGCCATATCAATGTCAAACTTGGCAGCATAAAGCCGCACAGGTGAGCCATCTGAGGTATAGCTAATGACTTCGGACGATTTGATTGGTTCAATATCAATGCAATCAACTGGACAAATTTTGGCACATTTATCACATACAATACAGTCATCAATTTCACAATCTAATTGATAACGACCGTTGTCAGGTACGGGAAGTGTTTGATGGGGATATTGGAGCGTAACGATACCTGTTTGCAAATCAAAATAACTAGAATCTTGCATTGCATAAGGTTTTCGACTACGACGAGCATTCCAGAAATGCTTGAGCGTGAGACTCATGCCTTTCATTGTAGTTTTTATCCCACGACTAATATTCTTAAAATAAGTGGACATCCGATGCTTTTAGGCTCACATTTGATTGTTTACGCAAAGATAGTTTCAAAATCGCAATTTAGTCTATCTTTTTTGTATGATAAAAATTATTTTGTTGGTCTTGCTTAAACTTTTAAAAATTTGCAGATGATTATTTGAAACCTTTTTTGTTTTCACTCGAAATACAAATTTTTATTAAAGAAAGAAACACAAATATCATATACTCAAAGTTTGTGCCTAAAAACAGTTTTTAATAATGGATAATTGTAGTTTTAATTATTATATCCAGAAATTTAGTAATTTTGCTCAATAATTTAAAGGATAAAAACCTTTCAACGATGCAACAAATAATTAGTCTTACCCTTGAGCCAGAAGTTGCTCTTGATGATGCCATTCTTCGTCAATATATTCAAAAAACATATCTAAAGATTGCTGATAGCGAAGATTTTAATTTCAGAAAACTTCGTCAGTCAATTGATGCCCGAAAAGGACAAGTAAAAATTAATCTTGACATAGAAGTTTTTGCTGGAGAAATTCCACCACCAGAAATGGAATTTCGGAAAGATTATCCTGATGTAAGTAAAAAAAAACAAGCAATTATAGTAGGAGCAGGGCCAGCAGGAATGTTTGCAGCTTTGCGGCTGATTGAGTTAGGAATTAAGCCAATTTTACTCGAAAGAGGAAAAGATGTGCGTGCCAGAAGAAGAGATTTGGCCGCCATTAATAAAGACCATGTGGTGAATCCTGAATCGAATTATTGTTTTGGTGAAGGTGGAGCAGGAACTTACTCTGATGGAAAACTCTATACTCGTTCCAAAAAACGAGGAGATGTAAGAAGAATTTTGGAGATTTTGGTTGCACATGGTTCAACCAATGAAATTTTGTACGATGCTCATCCACACATTGGCACTAATAAATTGCCAAGCGTGGTTGCTGACCTCCGAGAAAGTATTTTGAAAGCAGGTGGTGAAGTGCATTTCGATACAAAAGTTATTGATTTTAAGGTAGTTAATGAAGAAATTAAAGGCGTAATTACGGCTGATGTACGTGAATTAACGGGCATTGGTGTAATTTTGGCAACAGGCCATTCGGCACGTGATATTTTTGAACTATTGCATCAAAAAAGTATTCTCATCGAAACAAAACCTTTTGCTATGGGAGTTCGGATTGAACACCAACAAAGCCTCATAGATGCATATCAATATCATCGCCCCGAACGAGGTTTACTTCCTGCGGCATCATATAGTTTAGTAGCACAAACATATTATAAAAATATACAAAGAGGGGTATTTAGCTTTTGTATGTGTCCAGGTGGATTTATTGTTCCTGCTGCTACTGCTGAAGGTGAGCTAGTGGTCAATGGAATGTCGCCGTCACGGCGTGATTCAAAATATGCAAATTCGGGTGTTGTTGTAGCAATAAATGAAATTGATTGGCAGAAATACAAGCATTTAGGGCCATTGGCGGGTTTGCAATTACAGAAAGATGTTGAACAAAAAGCCTTTCAACGTGCTGCCAATAGTAGTTTGTCAGTTTCAAATAAGCATTGCCAATTAGCTCCATCACAGCGATTAAATGATTTTTTGACTGGTAAAATTTCGAGAGAATTATTGCCAACTTCGTACCAACCAGGCTTAGTTTCGATGGATATGGTAGAAGTACTGCCTGACATCATTGCTCGACCTTTACAAGAAGGATTACGAGAATTTGGCAAAAAAATGAAAGGATATGTGAGCAATGAAGCCCAACTCATTGGTATCGAAAGTCGAACTTCTTCACCAGTCCGCATTCCACGAGACAAGGAATCTTTGGAGCATTTGCAAGTTAAAAGATTATTTCCTTGTGGAGAAGGTGCAGGGTTTGCAGGAGGTATTGTTTCGGCTGCAATGGATGGTGAAAGGTGTGCCGAACAACTTGTCAGGATTTATGGTTAAAATAAAAACCTTTTTTTTGTATATTGCCAAGAATATACTACCACCAAAGCACCTATCACCGTGAATTTTGCTGAATTTACAAAGAATATAACCAATCGTCTGACCGAGAAAGCACTTCCAGGCCACGAGAATATCGTACAGAAGATGTCGCCAAATCGTTTGCGTTTGAAAGCCGAACCCAATGAGAAAACTCGTCGAAGTGCCATTTTGATGATGTTTTATCCAAAAGGAGACGATATTTTTATGCCTTTGATTTTACGTCCACAATATGATGGTGTACATGGTGGTCAGATGGCTTTTCCTGGTGGGAGAGTAGAATTGAAGGACAAAAATATTCAAGCAACGGCTCTTCGTGAAGCTCAAGAAGAAATCGGTATTAAGGCAACTGATGTAAAAATTATACAAAACCTTACCGAATTATATATTCCTCCGTCAAATCTTTATTGTCAACCTGTGTTGGGTTATTTGCCTTATCGTCCAGATTTTTATCCTGATGAAAGAGAAGTGGCTGGCGTTTTTGAAGTAACAATCTCCGAAATCCTCGACCCATCAATCGTACAAGTGCGAACCGTTGAAACAAGAGGAATAAAATTTGAAACACCTTGCTTTGTGATTCAAGAACAAATTGTTTGGGGAGCAACTGCCTTGATGATTGCTGAATTAATAGAGGTTTTGAAAGATTAACTTTATTGTATTAATGCTTTTTACTGATTTATTAGGCATAGTTACGCAAATTTGTTTAGAAACTCCTCGTTAAAAAATCATACTATATCTACAAAAAATACTTTTTAGTGTCGAAATGACATTTATCCGAAAGTTTTTTGTTTATCTTTGCTAATGTTATAAAATAGATAAAGAGGTCGAATGAATAAATGCTATTCTTTGCATCTAAGAAATCAAACTACGACAAACCAGTTTTGAATTTAAACTCCAACCTACATCTAACAAATGAAAAAAGTTATTTTGTTTTTTGCACTCCTCATCGGTGCTTTTACTTCGCAGGCACAGAAGCGAGTCTTAGTTTTCTCCTTAACAAAGGGGTTTCACCACAACTCTATCAAAGAAGGGAACCAGTTTTTTCTTGAATTAGGAAAAAAACAAGGTTTTGCAGTTGATACAACAACTGACGCAACCAAATTTAATGATAATAATCTGAAAAAATACAGTGCAGTTGTATGGCTAAGTACAACAGGCGATGTATTGAATCCTGTTCAACAAGCTGATTTTGAGCGTTATATTCAAGCAGGAGGAGGTTATGTTGGTATTCATGCTGCTTCTGATACAGAATATAGCTGGCCTTGGTACAATGATTTGATGGGTGGATTTTTTGCGAGTCATCCTGGAGGAAGAGTTTCAAATGTTCAAAAAGGTAAGATGATTACTTTGGATAAAACATTTCCTGCGTCAGCTCATTTTCCTGATACTTTTGAAAGAACTGACGAGTTTTATGATTTCAAATCCTTGAAAAAAGATATTTTGAAATTTATCGTAAGAGTTGACGAATCAAGCTACGAAATGGGAAAAATGGGTGATTTTCATCCAATGGCTTGGTACCACGAATTTGACGGTGGAAAAGCATTTTATTCAAATTATGGACATACGCCTGAAACTTTCAGCGAACCTTTAATGACTGAGCATTTTTGGCAAGGTTTGAAATGGGCAATGGCCGATAAATTAGATTATTCCAAAGTAAAAACCCAAAGAACTCCTGAAGAAAATCGTTTTGAGCGTACAACTTTGGTGGGAAATTTGGATGAGCCAACCGAATTAGCAGCAATGCCAAACGGAAAAATTATTTTTGTAGAACGTAAAGGAGCTATAAAATTATGGAATCCTGCTACCAACAAAGTAAAATTAGTTGGACAAATGCCCGTTTATACCAAATTTGAATATGGTTTAATGGGCGTTGGTGTTGACCCAAATTTTGCACAAAACAACTGGGTTTATTTCTATTATACGCCTAACGAAACCCGTGAAGTTACAAAAGATAATTTCTTGTCGAGATTTGAATATGATAATAAAAAAGATACAGTTGTTTTTTCTTCGGAAAAAGTTGTATTGCGTGTAACTGTAAAGCGTGACGAATGTTGCCATACTGGCGGTTCGATTGATTGGGATGGCAAAGGAAATCTTTACCTATCAACAGGTGATGATACCAATCCATTTGCTTCTGATGGCTATGCACCAATCGATTTTCGTGATGGTCGTGATGGTTGGGATGCTCTTCGTTCATCAGGAAGTACCAATGATTTACGTGGAAAAGTTTTGAGAATTACGCCTCAAATGGATGGTTCATATAAAATTCCTGAAGGAAACTTATTCCCTGTCAATGCTAACGAAAAACGAACTCGTCCCGAAATTTATGCAATGGGTATGAGAAATCCATATAGAATTGCAGTTGATAAACGTAGCGGATATTTGTATTGGGGTGATGTAGGCCCAGATGCTGGAAAAGGAAATGATAAACGTGGCCCAGAAGGAATAGTAGAGTTTAATCAAGCTCGTAAACCAGGTTTCTTTGGTTGGCCAATTTTCACGGGAGATAATTTTGCTTACAATCATTATAATTTTGAAACAAAAGAATCTGGTGAAAAATATGACCCATTAAAACCAATCAATGATTCTCCACATAATACTGGTTTGAGAGAATTACCTCCAACCCAAAAAGCATGGATCTATTATGGTTATGGTGATTCAAAATTATACCCAGATTTTGGTAAAGGTGGCTGCAATCCGATGGCTGGCCCAGTTTATTATTCAGAAGATTATGATAAAAATCCGAAGAAATTACCAAGTTATTTTGATGGCAAATTCTTTGCTTATGAATGGATGCGTGACTGGATTTATTTAGTAAGCATGGATAAAGAAGGCAATTATACTGGAATGGAGCGTTTTATGCCAAATACAAAGTTTTATCATCCAATGGATATGACTTTCTCTAAAGATGGCCGCTTATTTGTTTTGGATTATGGAATGAATTGGTTCTCACAAAATGAAGAAGCTACGCTATCTGTAATTGAATATAATGCAGGAAATCGTAAACCAGTTGTGGTAGCAAAAGCTGATAAAAAAGCAGGTGCAGCTCCATTGACCGTAGCTTTTTCATCGGAAGGAACGATGGATTATGACAAAGATGCTTTGAAATATTCTTGGAATTTTGGTAAAGGTTTACCTATTAGCACACAACCAAATCCTAAAATTACTTTTACGAAAGCAGGTGAATATAATGTTATCTTGACCGTTAGTGATGTGGCAGGCAATAAAGTTACTCAAAATGTTAAATTGAAAGTAGGTAATGCCGAACCGAAAGTAAACATCGCCGTGAAGAGTAATAAAACATTTTTCTTTGATAATGAAAAAATTGACTACGAAGTAAATGTTGCAGACAAAGAAGACGGTACAACTGCCAAAGGTATTGATGCCGCAGATGTTGTGGTAAATATCAATTATTTGGAAGGTTACGATAAAACAATGATTGAACAAGGTCATAAAGAAAATATGAACTTTGCTGCTGGAAAGCGTTTGATTGACTTGAGTGATTGTAAAGCTTGTCACGCAATTGACAAAAAATCTATCGGGCCAGCTTATATTGATATAGCTAAAAAATATCGTCGTGGACAAACAGCAATTAACCAATTAGCTGAAAAAGTTATCAAAGGTGGTGGCGGCGTTTGGGGTGAACAAGCAATGGCTGCTCATCCACAAGTTTCAGTTTCTGATGCTCGTGATATGGTAGATTATATTTTATCATTAAACGATACTAAAAAGGCCTCACAGCCAATCAAAGGAGCTTACGAAACTGCTGCTCACAAAGGCAAAAAAGCTGGTGCTTATATTATTCAAGCAACTTACACCGATAAAGGTGGGAAAGTAATTGGTCCTTTAACTACCTCAGAATCAATAGCTTTGCGTAGTTCAAATGTAAAAGCGGCTTCGTATGATGAAGCAAAAGGTGCATCTAAATTTAATGTTGAGGCTTTAGGTGGTGAAATTGTCGCTGCAACTGAAGACGGAAGTTACATTGTGTTTAAAAATATTGACTTGACAGGTGTAAAAACCTTAGTTATTAGTGCTTTTTCACAAAAAGGACAAACCGTTGGTGGTAAAATCGAAGTACGTACAGGCTCACTTACTGGAACATCTTTAGGCGAAGTTGAAATACCAGAGATGAGTATGGCTCCATTAAAATTGCCTGTTAATGTTACTGGAACTCAAAATGTATATTTAGTATTCAAAAATCCAAAAGCAGAAGGAAAACCATTATTTGGTCTAAGTTCTATTGATTTCTTGAATAAATAATTGTACGAAGTGAATATCATAAAACCTTGCTTGAAAAACTCAAGCAAGGCTTTATAATTTTTATACAATTAAAATGTATGTTTATAAATTTCCTCAAAAATCACTTTACAAATCTTCTCCAACCAAGATAAATCAAAGCAAAAAGAATAATAAAAACACCAATCAAATATTGAAACGGAAGATATGAGAAAACTACGATATGAATTTTTTCGAGTAACCACATCAAAAACATCGTTGAAAAGAGCATAAACCATAGTCCAGAAATTTTATCAAAGCCTGGAACAAGCGATAAATCTACATTTCTACGAATCAAGAAAATGGTTACAAGCATCACGATAACTGGCAAAATCTGCAAATACACATCAGTTTGCATGACATCGCCTCTTTGAAACAAAAAGAAATAAGCATTGAGAGCCACAGCAAAGATTCCTGGCACACTTACCAAATATATTAATGCCGAATACAAGTATTTCCACGGTGAAAGATGCCCTTCATTTTTTCCTAATATTCCTGCCATAATGGCTGCCAACGGAATAACCAAAAAATAAAAAAGTAAGAAATTTGGGTTGTCTCCGATTCGCTGAAAAAGTTGTTGTAATGTCATCTTTGAGTAAGTTTTACTTATTATTTCGACAAATGTAAAAGTTTTTTCAAGAAAACTCCAAGACAAATATTATCTCAATTCAGCTTCATACATAAAAAGTGTTGAGGTTTTATCATCGTCGGGAATAAAATATGCTTTGATTCCTTCCACAGTTGATTCCACCCAAAAAGGATTATTGGTCATGGCTAAACCGCTGGGCGACCATAGTTTTATTGGAACTTGATGAAGCGGTCGTTTGTCTAAAAGATTTATTAACTCAAAACCACCTAATCGAAAAACTATTCCGTTGGTATTGGTATATTTTTGAAAACCCGAACATAGCATTTTATTATTACCGATATAATGACAATCTTGATAATCAATGTAAAATGAAGGGTTGGGAATACGGATTTTGTCTGGCAAATCAGCTTCATTAATTATTTTGCCTTCGGCGTTTTGCTTCCATTCGTAGAAATTTCTTGAACCCCAACTCATCCCCATGATGAAGTTTGAATCAAAATTATGTATGATTGCTCCAATATGTTCATCAAAACGTAGCATTTCTGTTACTTTCAACGTTTTTGGTTCAACTTTATAAATGATTGATTTACTTTTGGGGCGATATTCGGCCACAGGAATCCAAATAAATTTTCCATCAAAATCAATTCCTCCAGGATGATAAATTGTTGTTTCACCCAAAATCAAATCTGCGAGTAAAGTTCCAGTCGAATCAAACTTAAAAAGATGTCCAATTCCTTCTCCAGCGTCGCCATTTTTTGGAGATTTTGTTACTTCAACCGAACTCATGTAAAACTGATTTTCAATTTTGACCATTCCTTGCGGATGAAAACTTGGAAATTGTAATGAAACAGCCTTTTTCAGTGCCCAAATGGTATTTGGCGTAAGTTTTAATATTTTTTCTTCAAGTGGTTTTTGAGCATTTACTTGAAAAATAACAAAAAAGAAGAGAAAACTTTGTACGAAATGCTTCATTTGAATAGATTTTAGGCAAATGTATTGATTTTAAGTAGAACACGAATACAGCCTAAACAAGAAAATCTCCCCAATTGGAGAGATTTTCTTAAATGAATACAATGTTTTAAAATTAGATAATTTTAAAACCAACGGTAAATTGCCAGCCTTTATCTTTAAATTGATTATTACTCATGTTAAGCGATGAAATTTCGGATAAGCTTCCAACTTTTCTCAAATCAAGATTTATACCCAAGATTTTTACACCAACCCCTAATTGATAACCATAAGAAGCATCTTTGATGGCATTGTCAGAAGTTGTCAAACCTTTGAGAGCGTCTTTAAGCTTTTGGTCTTCTGATAGCTTGAACGTTGCCACAGGCCCTGCATTCACTCTAAATATTTTTAAAACACGAAAACCTACCAAAAGAGGTACATCAAGATTGCTATAAGAAAATTTCACTTTTCCCACGTTTTGAATATCAATTGTTCCGCCTTTTTGTGCCAAAAGAAGTTCGGGTTGAAAGAAAACTCTATTTCCGAAACGTCCCCAAATACCAGCTACATAGCCAGTTTTGGTATCATAACTTTGTGAAATATTTTTTCCGAGCGAACCCGCATCGGTAGTAATTTGGTTAAAAGTAACCCCGCCTTTGATTCCCAATTGGAAACCTTTTTGTGCGTAAGTGCTAGAAGCCAAACAAATAATTGCAAAAAGGCTAAGGAATGTGATTTTTTTCATGTCAATTTTTTGTTAAATGATTAGTAAACTTAGAAAAATATAGTTGTTTTGACATAAATATTTATTAAATGCTTTAAAAAATATGTGATAAAGAGCTAAATCTTTTTAATGTTCGTTTGCGTTGAGGAAATAACGTAGATTATTCGCAAATTCGTATTTTATTAACAGAAGATTAACAAAAGTTGCAGAATAGATTTATAGTCTTTTTGCATAAAATTTGGACAATTAATTTTACATCGAAAATAAAAGATAAGTAGGTAAATGGCAAAAATAAAAACGGCATATTTCTGCCAAAGCTGTGGATTTAGTTCACCAAAATATTTAGGTAGATGTACTTCGTGCGGCGAATGGAATACGATGGTAGAAGAAGTTTTAACCAAAGATGAACCAGAAAAAGGAAATTGGAAATTCACTTCTTCGGGAACGCCAAAAATATCAAATAAACCAAAAACACTTACCGAAATTACAACCCAAGAGCGTTATCGAATCGTAACAGAAGACGATGAGCTAAATCGAGTTTTGGGTGGCGGAATCGTACCAGGTTCATTAATTTTGATTGGCGGAGAACCTGGAATAGGAAAATCGACTTTGATGTTACAAATAGCATTGAGTTTAAAAGATTATACAATTTTATACGTTTCGGGCGAAGAAAGTGAACAGCAAATTAAAATGCGTGCCGAACGAATGAATTATGTCAATGAAAAATGTTATATCTTGAATGAAACATCAACTGACAATGTTTTTCGTCAGATTGAACTCATCGAACCAGATATTGTGATTATTGATTCGATTCAAACGCTGGCGTCGCCGCTGATTGAATCGGGTGCGGGAAGTGTATCGCAAGTGAAAGAATGTGCAGCCGAATTGATGAAGTTTTCCAAAGAATCTGACATTCCAGTGTTTATGATTGGGCATATTACGAAAGATGGTGGTTTGGCTGGGCCAAAAGTTTTGGAACACATGGTTGATACTGTTTTGCAGTTTGAAGGAGACCGCCACATGACATATCGAATTTTACGAACGACTAAAAATCGCTTTGGAAGTACCTCAGAGCTAGGCATTTATGAAATGCAAAGCAGCGGACTGCGACAAGTGAGCAACCCTTCAGAAATTCTAATTTCTCAGCGAGAAGAAGATTTAAGTGGCATAACAATTGCTGCAATGTTAGAAGGAAATAGGCCACTTTTGATTGAAATTCAGTCGCTGGTGAGTGTTGCAACTTACGGCACTCCACAGCGAACTAGCAATGGTTTTGATAGCCGAAGGACGCAAATGTTGCTGGCAGTTTTGGAAAAAAGAGGCGGTTTCAGGCTAGGAACACAAGATGTTTTTTTGAACATTGCAGGCGGATTAAAAGTAGAAGACCCAGCTATTGATTTGGCAATTTGTGTGTCAATTGTTTCTTCTTATGAAGATATTAGTGTGCCGAGTTCGTGTTGTTTTGCGGCTGAAGTTGGTTTAGGCGGCGAAGTCCGAGCTGTCAATCGTATTGATAACCGTATTTCAGAAGCAGAAAAACTGGGTTTCAAGAAAATCTTTATTTCGAAATATAACCTTAAAGGATTGGATGTAAATCAATATAAAATTGAAATTTTCTCTGCAAGTAAGTTAGAGGAAATTTTTAGTGAATTGTTTGGATAGAAACTATAAATTAGATTTTTAATCTAAACTTTTTAAGTGAAAACTTCAATGATTGCTTAATAATTTATTCAATTGAAAAACACCAAAATCTGAGTCTTAAAAACTAACCTCAAATAGAATGTACACAATAGAAAACGAGTATTTAGAAGTTACAATTGATGCCAAAGGTGCCGAATTGGCGAGTTTATATCATAAAGACCACGATATAGAATATATGTGGGGAGCAGACCCAAATTTTTGGGGTAAATCTTCTCCTGTACTATTTCCGATTGTTGGTGGATTGAAAGAAAATAGCTACACTTTTAATGGTGAAAAATATAATTTACTTCGACATGGTTTTGCTCGTGACTATGTTTTTGAAGTGGAAGACCATTGGGATGATGGTATTAGTTTTTTACTTCGTTCCGACGAAAATACCGTGAAAATTTATCCATTTACTTTCGAGTTTCGATTGGTTTATGAATTGTACGCCAATTTGTTGAGTGTTACTTATCACATCACTAATTTGGGTGAAAATGATATGTATTTTTCTGTGGGTGGGCATCCTGCTTTTGTGGTACCGTTTGAAGAAGGTTTATCTTATGATGATTTCTATTTAGAATTTGAACAAGATGAAAAGTTGATGCGATGGCCTTTGAGCGAGCAAGGACTTATTTTAGAAGAACCAGAAGCATTATTTGGTGAAAAAATGATTGATGAAGAATTAGTCGTAGAAGAAACCAAAACTTTACCATTGACGAAAGAATTATTTCATCAAGATGCCTTAGTTTTTAAAGCATTAAATTCAACAACGGTAACTTTGAAATCGGATAAAAGTGAACATTCACTCCGATTTGATTTTGCTGGATTTCCATTTTTAGGCATTTGGGCTGCAAAAAATGCCGATTTTGTCTGTATCGAACCGTGGTGTGGTATTGCTGATTCGGTAACTCATACGCAAGAATTATCTGAAAAAGAAGGGATAAATATTCTCACTGCGGGGGATGTTTTTGAACGTGCCTGGGCTGTTAAATTGAGCTAGTTTTACAATTTTAATTTGTGAACGATTCATAATTTTTTAAACCTTTACTGATTCGATGGTAAATACGTTTTTTGAGTTTGTCGGGTGCTAAAATCTTCATTCCTTCACCAAAACCGAGTATTTCTTTTTCCAATTCAAAGTTTAATTGTACTTGAATCTGAATAACTATACCATCGTCAAGCCTTTGTAACACAACTTGCGAATGATGCAAAGGCTTGGTTTCAACATAAGGTGCATGCTCGTTATTAACCCAAATTTGTACATTTTCGGCCAGCAAACTTTCCGAAACGGTTACACCGATGGTGTCTTTATAGAACAATTCAGGGTCTATGTTTGTGTTTTCACGATAAGCTATTTTTTCATCTAAACTTAACGCTACAATGCGGTCAAGTGCCAAGTGAATTACTGTATTTTGTCCATTTCGTACGCCAACTGCAAACCATCTATTTTTAAATTCCTTCAACCACCACACATGAAAATAGAACACATTTGCTGCCCGTGCCTTAAATGATTGATAAGTCATTTGCACCGTTTTTTGATGAATTACCGAATTATAAAGTAAATCTAGGTGTGAAAGCCCACGTAGATTATCATTTTTCTCGAAATCAATAATTGAGCGTTTCTTGTTAGCTACCGAATAAACGTGGTCTTCGAGTTTCTGCACAACTGCATTAAGTTGTTGAAAATGTGAAAAGCCCTTAAATTGCTTCAAAAGTTCAACAGCTTCGTTCATTCTACCCAAATCTGCATCCGAAATTGGAATATTAGTAATGCTATAATTGGGGTCTTCATAAGTATAATATTTTTTATCTAGCACCACAATAGGGGCGAAGTAACCTAATTTATCGCTTCGCATCATCTGAATATCGGCCTGAATTGTGCGTTTGCTAATGCCTTTATCCATACCTTCGTATTCATAAAGAGCCTCAGAAACTTGCTCAATTAAATCTTCTAGTGTCCATTTTCTGTTGCGTCTTTGCAGACAGCTATCAATGACTTTATAACGAATAAGTGCGTTACGGTTGACGGGCATTTTTAGATTTATTTTAAAAATTTGCAATTTGCAAATTGTGCATTTCAAAAATAATAAAAATATTTTTCATCTACGCAAATAGACTGCGTAATTGTGCTTTTACTTTGTAGCATCAAACTAAAAGAAATGAATATTCAAGACTTAAAACAACTCATTGCCAACGATTATATTAATGTACAAAAGCACCCAACAGCGGATTTATATATTTATAACTATTCGCCTAAAGCTCAGTATGACAGGCTCTGGAATGAATGGACAATGATTTGTAGAGGATTGATAATGAATGAGTTGCATGAAATTGTGGCTCGTCCGTTTCAGAAATTTTTTAATTTGGAAGATTCAGGAAATTTGATTTTACCTGACGAATCATTTGAGGTTTACGAGAAAATGGATGGCTCGCTCGGTATTTTGTATTGGGTCGATAGAAAACCTGCGATTGCCACTCGTGGTTCGTTTACTAGCCAGCAGGCAATTGTTGCAACTGAGTTACTTCACACAAAATATGCTGATTTAATTAAATATTTAGACCAAACAAAAACCTATTTATTTGAAATTATTTACCCCGAAAACCGAATTGTAATTGATTATGGAGATGACCGAAAATTGGTTTTGTTAGCCATTATTGATACAAAATCGGGTGTAGAAATTCCATTGCCGACCGTAGAGACAGGGCACGCACTATCTTTACCACATGAACATTTTGAAATCGTAAAACGATATGATGGATTAAACGATTTGCAACAATTAAAGGCTTTGGAAGAAGACAATCGTGAAGGTTTTGTGGTGAAATTTAGAAGTGGTTATCGTTTGAAAGTAAAATTTGAAGAATATGTAAGAATTCATAAAATTATTACGAGGGTTACAAGCGTAAATATATGGGAATACCTAAAAGAAGGCCAAGAATTGTTGCCAATTTTGGAACGAGTCCCTGACGAATTTTATGATTGGGTAAAAGCAACTCATTCCAAATTACTCAATGATTTTGCCGAAATTGAGGCCGAAGCCAAATCAGAATTTAAGATTTTAGCAACCAAAAAAGAAACGGCTCTTTATTATCAAACTTGCAAATACCCAGCAGTTTTGTTTAAAATGATAGAAAATCGACCTTATGACCACATCATTTGGAAATTGATTCGACCAAAATTTGAAAAGCCATATACCAATAAAATTGAAATATGAAAACAATATTAATACTAAGAGGCTTACCAGCCAGCGGGAAATCAACCTATGCTCGAAAGTTGATTGATGAAAATAGAGGGGCGTGGAAACGACTCAACAAAGATGAACTTCGTGCGATGCTTGATAATTCTCAACATTCTACTAATAATGAAAAATTTGTTGAGCGAGTGCGAGATATGATGCTTATTGAGGCATTGAAAGAAGGTAAGCACGTGGTGATTGATGATACCAATTTGTCAGACCGACCAGTTGAGCGTATTCAACAAGTAATTGGGCGATTCAAAAAAGAAACTGGACAAGAAGTGAAAATTGAATTTAAAATCATGGAAACGTCACTCGAAGAATGTTTGGCCCGTGATGAGGTACGTGAGAAAAAAGTTGGTCGAGAGGTAATTATGAGAATGTATAACGACCATATTGCTAAAGAAAAGTCGCCGATAAATACAACCAAAAAACAAGTTGACTTGAGCAAACGAGGCCCTCATTATCAGTCGCAAGATGATACTTTACCGCCCGCAATTTTATGTGATATTGACGGTACATTGGCAATTATCCATAACCGAAGCCCGTTTGATACGCAACGTTGTGAAACTGATTTATTGAACGAACCGATTGCCGAACTTGTGAAAAATTATGCTTCAATGGGTGTGAAAATCATTTTGATGTCGGGTCGAGATGAAAATGCTCGACGACCAACAACGAATTGGCTGACTTATAATAAAATTCCGTTTGATGCACTTTTTATGCGTGCTGCTGGCGATTCTCGAAAAGATTCGATAGTAAAAAAAGAGCTTTATGAAGCCCATGTAAAAGATCAGTATTTTGTGAAATTTGTACTTGACGACAGAAACCAAGTAGTCGATTTATGGCGTTTAGAACTCGGTTTGCCTTGTTTACAAGTCAATTATGGCGATTTTTAAATAGAAAGAGACGATTTTAACATCGTCTCTTTTTAATATTTTACCACTTAAATTTCTTTTTCTTCTTTTTATCTCCTAGAGTAACTGAGTCTTGTTCTTTTTTCTTTGGACTCGCCAGTAATCTATCTGCTAAATCTGGGCGATTAAGTTTGTGCAATCTACTACGAATCCATGTTCTAAACTCAGGTTTATACCAAAAGAAAAAACGGTTTTGAGCTAATTTTTCTTCACGAGTTTTGGCCGTTTTGATAGGTTGTAAAGTATAAGGATGTACACCCGAATAATAAATAACTTCCGCAACGGTCATTGGAGTTGGCGTAAAATCTTGTACTTGCTCCAACTGGAAACCTAAATCTTTGGTTTCTGCGGCTAAATTTGCCATATCAGCCTCTTCGCAACCTGGGTGAGACGAAATAAAATACGGAATCAAGGGCTGTTTCAAGTTGTGTTTATCTTGAATCTTGTCGTATTTTTCCTTGAACTTTTTGAAATATTTAAAAGATGGTTTACGCATCACACGAAGTGTATCATCTGATGTATGTTCAGGAGCAACTTTTAATCGACCCGATACGTGACGAGTAACTAACTGCTCCATATATTCATCATGATTTCCGTCTTTGTTATTTTTATTGAAATCATCAACCAATAAATCATACCGAACTCCTGAGCCAACAAAAGCTTTTTTTACTTCGGGATGTGCATCAACTTGTTGATAAATTTTGGTCAATGGTTTATGAGAAGTATCCAAATTTGAACAAATTACAGGATGAATACAACTTGGACTTTGGCAACGGTTACAAATATCTTCGTCTTTGCCTTTCATCTTGTACATATTAGCCGAAGGCCCACCCAAATCAGATATATAACCTTTAAATTCTGGATGTTTTACAATTTGTTCGACCTCTTTCATAATTGAGTTTTCGGAGCGAGAAGCAATAAATTTGCCTTGATGTGCCGAAATCGTACAGAAACTACAACCTCCGAAACAACCACGGTGCATATTTATCGAAAACTTAATCATATCATAGGCAGGAATCGGCCCACGATTTTTGTATTTTGGGTGTGGCAATCGAGTATAAGGCAAATCAAATGATTGGTCAATTTCCTTTTCATCCATGATTTTGAATGGTGGATTAATAACCAAAGTTTTGTTACCAACTTTCTGAATAATTCGATTTGCTTGCCATTTATTCGATTCTACTTCAACAATCTTAAAGTTGGACGCATACTTAATTTTATCCTGCAAACAAACTTCGTGACTAGCTAATTCGACGGTATTCCAGTTTTTATAAGTTGGCAATTCTTCGTTAGAATCATGCAAATAAGCAATCTGATTGACATCACGTATTTCGTTGAAAGGCACTCCTGCTTTGAGTAAATTGAGCATTTCACGCAAGGGTTGCTCGCCCATTCCATAAACCAACATATCGGCCTGTGAATCTGCCAAAATCGTTGGCATTAATTCATCTTTCCAGTAATCATAATGTGTAACTCTACGAAGCGAAGCCTCAATTCCGCCAATCAAAACGGGTACGTCTGGATAAAGTTGCTTTAAGATTTTGGAGTAAACAGTTGTAGCATAATCAGGTCTGAAACCAGCCTCGCCACCTGGCGTATAAGAATCATTGGAGCGTAAACGTTTGTTGGCAGTATAATGATTTACCATCGAATCCATGCAACCTGCCGTTACACCAAAGAAATATTTAGGTTTACCAAATTTCTTGAAATCACGCAAGTCGTCTTGCCAGTTTGGTTGAGCCACAATCGCAATTCTGAATCCTTCGCTTTCTATGATTCGTCCGATTACGGCAGTACCAAAAGCAGGATGGTCAACGTAGGCATCGCCCGAAATCAATACTACATCTACATCGGTCCAGCCTCTTTTTTCGACCTCTTTTTTGGTAAGTGGCAACCAGTCGGTTATTGGTCTTTCTATCATATAAATAGTTTATATTCTTTGGTTCACCGTCGGCAGATATTGCCAAATGCTCCCCAAAAGCTATTTAGTTGTTTGATTGAGTATACAATCTTATCAACTTTCTACAAAATTACGCATCTTTTGCTTAGATTAACTAAAAATCTGATGATTTGGTTATAACAAAGTTTATTTTATTTCAATGAAGGTTGAGCAAAATACACGCCTAATTGATTAAAAATGATGTAAATTTGGTTAGTTTATGCTATTTAGAAATTCATTTTACTGTGAATTTATTTTTATTAAAAGAAAAATAAATTCAGCAACAAATGACATAAAAAAACGTTTTCTATGTCTAAAAACAGATTACTTACAAACCATTTTTAATGAAAAACCTAACGTTATTATTACTTACAGTCGTAGTATTTTCGTCTTGTCGAAAAGATTTTGCAAGCTTTCAAAAATCATCCAATCAAAGTTATTCTCAAAAGAAAAAAGTTCAAAATTCAGAAATACAGATTAATGTGCCTGAACCGATTTTGGAGGCTTCTATAAAAGAATCTGAAGTGTTTTTTGAGCAAAAAGAGATAATTTCTATTGAAATCTCAGAAAATGAATCAAATAAACCGCTGTTTGATGATGATAGAAAGAGAAAAAAACGAAAAAATGTGAGTGAAAAAGAAGGTACATTGATTCATAAAATATTTCCTAATCTGCATCCGAAAGACAAAAAAACTACAAAAAAAAGTAGAAAACCAGTTCCACTTAATTCGACAATTTATACAGGTTTCATCATTTTAGGTATTGCTATTTTGCTAGCCTTGGTCTCTCTCAATTCGCTTTCATTACTTTTTGGAGTAGCTTCAATTGTTTTTCTATATTTTGGTTTTAAACGTTATTTTAGAAGAAAAAGAAGAAGAGATATTTTTCGATAAAAATTAAACAATGATTGCATAAAAATTGCTTGTCAATGGTAAATTTAATATCCAATTATCTTGTTTTAATCAACAAAAAGCTAACAAATATTACTTTATTTGATAGCTTTTGTGGGTGATTAATATTGATTAAACCGCTGGAGGAAGACTATCTGAAGGCTTCTTTTTCTTAAAAAACTTCTTTTTTCCACTCCCTTCAGGTTTTCGAAAAGGCTTTCTCGGTTGTGAACCTTTGTATTCGGGAGCTTTGCCAAGCCCTAAACTTTCAGTGATATTTCGTTTTTCAACCTCTCTCTCAAGTAGTTTTTCAATATTTGCAATGCGGTATTGGTCTTTCTCGTTAATGAAAGTATAAGCTGTTCCTGTTGTTTCTGCTCGAGCTGTTCGGCCGATGCGGTGGATATAATCTTCGGCATCGCGTGGCACATCAAAATTTATCACAAGATTGAGGTTATTAATGTCAATTCCACGTGAAAGTACGTCAGTTGCAACCAAAATTTTAAATTGCTTATTTTTAAATCCACGCAAATATTCTTCTCTTTCTTCTTGCGAATTATCTGAGGAAATACCTTTTGCATCAAATTTTGCTCTTCCCAGAGCCCTTACAATGCGTTCGATCATGACTTTTTGGGAAGAAAAAATAATGACAGATGTTGCGTCGGTGTTTTTCATTAAATGAACCAACAAAGGCAACTTTTGTTCGTCGGAAGCTAAGTAAAATTGTTGGTCAATCCCAACGGCAGGTTTTGAAACAGCTAACCGTATTTCTTCAGGATTATGGAGAATTTTATTGGCAAAATCTCTTATTTTCTTTGGCATTGTGGCCGAAAACATCAAGTTTTGACGTTTTGGCGGCAAATGCTTCAATACAAAAAGTATATCATCCGAAAAACCCATATCGAGCATTTTATCGGCTTCGTCCAAAACCAAACACTTAATATGGTCAAATTTCACCTCGCCCGAATTCATGTGAGCCATCAAACGGCCAGGCGTTGCAATGATAATATCAGCTCCTTTTACAAGGGCTTTTCGTTGTTGGTCCCAATCTTCACCTTTTCCACCGCCATAAATGGCAATGCTTGTAGCATTGATAAAATAGCTAAATCCTTCTATTTGCTCATCAATTTGTTTAGCAAGTTCACGGGTCGGAACTAATATTAAAGCTGAGGTTTGATTGCTTTGTTGACGGATAATTTGGTCGAGTAAAGGAATTAGATAGGCTGCGGTTTTTCCAGTACCAGTTTGGGCGGAAGCTATCAAATCTTTTCCATCAAGAATGATTGGAATTGCCTGCTCCTGAATGGGAGTGACCTGCAAATAATTCATGGCATCCACTCCAGTTAGGACATCTTCATGAAGGTTAAGTTCGTTGAATTGCAATTGTTTTCTATAAATTAATAGGATTGTGAAAGCTTTAATATCTACAAATATATCATTATTCTATGATTAATGAAACAAAAAGGCACAAAAAGTCAGTCGGTTTTTGTGCCTTTCTTTATACTCGTACTTTATTTTTCTACTCTCTTAACAGAATATCCTTTTAGTTGTAAAAATTTTAAAACACCTTGTTCACCGCCTAAATGTCCAGCTCCAACTGCAAAGAAAGTAGGTTTTTCTAGACTAATTTTCTCAATTAATGGAATCCATTTTTTGTTTCTATTGACTAACATTTCTTCTTTTAAGCCTTTCATTCCAACCATTTCTTCGCCAATCATTTTTGTAAGTGATTCAATATCTTGGTTTTTATAAAGCGTTAACATTTGCTGGTAAGTATCATTTTCTTTTGTTGCTTCTGTAACCAAATCCATTAACCACGCAATTTGTTGTTCAACAGGAGCTTTGTCCATCAATTCCATTTGCTCTTCGATGGCTTCTAATCCATAAATTTCTAATTTTATCTCTTTTGCCTGTTTTGCAAAATAATCTTCATACGATTTTGGTATTGCACAGCCCGCAGTTTTCATTAATGCAACACTCATGTATAACATTGGTTTTGCTGAACCAAACATTGCTACGTCCATTCCGATTGTTTTTTTGAAATACTCACTAAAGGTTTTATAATCAGCTTCTTTCATCAAATCTTTTAGTTTTTTTCCATCAACAGAAAGCATGAGTTTTTGAGCTTTCATCATCATTTGGGGGTCGTCCATGTCTATTTCTAAATAAACTTGTTGGGCTGTTTTGAACTTGTCTTCCGTTCCTGCTGGAAGAAAAAAGTTATCTGGACAAATCAAGTGAATTGTACCAAAAATGTAAGAAGGCTTTTCGAGTCCATTCCCAGAAATCTCCCATAATAAACCACTATTGATTTGTTGAGCTTTTGTGAAAAATGGAAAAAGTACAATAACGAAAATCTTGAAATAAGTTAATATTGGCTGTTTTTGGATAAATGAGTTTATTTTCCACATACTCGAAAAGTTATTTATAAATTCTATGTAAAGAAAACAATTTTTAAAAATAGACAATGATTATTCATTAAAAAGAAATAATATGGCTTTTGGCTAAACCAAAAAGAAAAAGCACTTATCGGTTCAGATAAGTGCTTAGAAATCAAATTTTTAGTGGTATTGTGGTTTTATTGACTCAAATGACTTTTAGTTTTTTTTCTAATTCAATAACCATCGGTACGAGTACGTGGTCTTCAATAATAGCGTGTTTTCTTAGTTCAAGCTCAAAAAGCTCTACTTGATTTAAGAATATTTTGTAAGGAAGTGGCGTTGCTTCATTGCCCGAATATTTCTTTATTATTTCGCTTACTTCTTGCAATTCATCCTCAATAGGAGAGTGGCTTGCAATAAATTTTTCTATCGAAAATTCAGGGTTAATCTCTAAGCTTTCGGCACAAACAGAGTTTATTTTAGACGCAACAATTATTTTTCTTATATAAGGAAATAATTGTTTTTCTTCCATTCTTATGTGGTCAACGAGTTTATTTTTGTAGTTGTTGAAGAATATCGCAAGACTTGCCAGTAAATGGTGGCTTTGTCCATATTTACTGAAAATATGCAGCAAAGATTGTTCAATTTCAGGTAGTTTTTTATTCAGATAATATTGGTGAGTAACCTGTAAATAATTGAGAATATCATCGACCGAAAATTTTTGCATTTTTTCAAATGGAAAATCTTCATCATCGTTGTACAAATCCAAGATTAACTCAATTAATTCATGGTTCATCTCAAGCCGATTAATTACTTTAGTTTTAGGCGTAGAATCTAGCCTTTCAGTAATTAGCTGAAGCATTTTTGAGTTATCAATGAGGTCATTCACGGTAGTCATGGTATTTATTTTTGATATATTCTACAAACATATCGAAGTAGTTTGAGGCAAAATATGAGCAATGTCATAAAACCGATGTTACCGCTACTCAATAAAGATTCTGAAATGTTAGAAATGCAAAAAAGCATTCCGAATGCCTTGGCTTCAGAATGCTTTTAATCTTTCTTTATTATCTATGATGAAACGCCTGATTAGTTTGCTGCGAACTCACCACTTGCTCTCAATTCAACTTCTTCGCTAACAACTGCTGATGGCATTGCACCAACACCAAATGCAGTACGGTTGATAGTACCAGTTGCTTTAAAACCAACTAATTTTTTACCTTGACGGTTAGTACCTGTACCAACCAAAGTTAGGTCTAATGTTACAGGTTTTGTAACACCTTTCAATGTCAAATCACCTTTTAAAACATATTTTTTTGCTCCTGCTGGTGAAATTGAAGTACTTTTGAAAGTCATTGTTGGGAATTTCTCAGTATCAAACATATCAGCTTTTTGAAGGTGACCATCACGCATTTCTTGGTTAGTAGTTACTTGTTTCAAATCTGCTGAAAGTTCAAAAACTGCATCTGAAAAATCTTCTTTTGAAGAAGTAATACTTGCATCAAAACTTTTAAAAACGCCATCAACTTCTGACATCAATAAGTGAGTTACTGTAAAAGTCAATTTTGCATGAGCTTTGTCAACTGACCATTTTTGAGCATAAGATGCTGCTGAAACTAATAATGCTACTGCGAGTACTGTGATTTTTTTCATTGGATTTTTTTTGGTTAATATTTAACAAATAAATTTAGATTAAATGCTTGAACAAATGTAATAACATATAATGTATTAACAAACTAATTATGCCTTGTTAACAATCTATTAACGAATAGAACTTATAGACTTTATGGATTAATTAACGATTTTGTTTTTTATAAAGTTTCTTTGAATAATCGTAAAGTTCGTTCCCAAGCTAATTTGGCCGCTTCTGGACTATAACGAGTTGGTGCGGTATCGTTATTAAACGCATGATTAGCTCCTTCATAAATAAATATTTCATGTTTAGTGCCAGCCGCTTTAAGTGCAGTTTCGTATGCAGGAATACCAGCATTTACTCTTTCGTCCAAACCTCCATAATGTAATTGAAGTGCTGCTTTTATCTTAGGTACATCAGCTGCATCAGCTTGACGGCCATAATATGCAACTGCTGCTTTTAGTTGCGGTGAATTGACCGCTAATTGATTTACTAAACCTCCTCCCCAACAAAAACCAACGCAAGCCGTTTTTCCGTTGCTATCGGAGCGTGAAGTTAGATAATCGAATCCTTTTAGGAAATTATTGATATTTTTGGGAGCATCTAATTTAGCGAATAAAGCTCTGGCTTCGTCTTCATTTGTAGGAGTTCCACCAAATGGTGATAGAGCATCAACGCCCAAAGCCAAATATCCTGCTTTGGCAACTCGACGAGTTACATCTTTAATATGCGGATTTAAACCCCTGTTTTCATGAATAACAATGACTGCACCCAATTTTCCTGTGGCAGCTTTTGGCTTAGCAAAATAAGCTTTCATGGTTGTTCCATCGCCTTCATAAGTGATGTCTTCGGTAAATATGTCCTCGTCATTCTCGGCGATAGTTGCCGCATGAGCATAATTTACTTCCAATAATGGTAAAATAGCCAGAGCAGCAGCAGTACTTCCAGTGAGTTTGGCAAGGCGTTTCATAAACTCATTCCGACTGAGCGGTTTATGAGTAAATTCATCGAAAAGATTAATGATTTCTTGATTCATAGCTTTAATGATAGGATGGTTTTTTATGAAAGTTTATAAAAAATTAATGCAATTTGAGTTTCTTAAAAGCTTCATTCGATTCAAAGATATTTTCATTAAATAAGTTTTAACACATAAAAATTAATATTATTTAAATGAATACGATAAAAAGTCAACATTCGTTTACTCGATGCAATTATAAAGAAAGAAGGGGCTTGCATAAAATTACAAGCCTTCTAATTTTTCAACCTAATCAAAAAAAAGACATATAATTGAAAGAGAGTTATAAGATTCAATAGTCTTATAACTCTCAGATATATTTTAGTTGTTATCAGCACCAGCTTTTACATCATCATTTTTAACTTTAGTCTTTTTAGTTTCTGTAAATTTCATTTTACCGATTTTGTAGCTAAATGTCAATTTAATGTTTTGGTTGTAAATATTGTTGACACTTACTTGGCTAAATTGTGGCGAATTAAGTGTGCTTCTCATCACCATTCCTCCAAAAATATTGTCAACAGCTAAACCAAGGCTACCTTTTTTGTTTTTGAAATCTTTTCTTGCTCCAATCGAATACATTCCCATACCACCTTGAGTACCTTGTAATTGTACACGATTTCCTCTATATCCACCGAATGCTTGAACTGCCCAACCATTTTTAAGTGATAATTGTGATTGTAAACGTCCGCCAATTACAATACCCGAATTGCTAATAGTTGATGATATTCCATTCACGCCCACTTGTTGTCCTTCCAAATAATTATAGAATAAGTCGATTCCGCCATTAATTGTCCATTTTGAAGTAATAAAGAAGTTACCAAAAATGTTTGTTCCGAAAGTTTGTTCTTTACCGATATTTTGGAAAGTTGAGATAACCGCTCCAGCCAATGTATCAGATGGTGTTGTGATACGCGTAATTGAGTTATTTGTTTGGCGTCCAAAAAGTGATACGTTCAAATATGTTTTCTTGATATTGGTGCTTAAACTCAACTCAACGTTATTAGAAATTTCTGGTTTTAAGCTTGGATTTCCAATTGAAATACTTTGTGGGTTTGCAGCATTATAATTCGGATTTAATTGTTGCAAACCTGGGCGTTGAATACGGTTATTATAGGCCAATTTCAGCGTTGAAGATTTTCCAACAGGTTTTGAGATATTGATACTCGGAACTAAATTTCCGTAAGCAGGAATTACAATATCACTATTTTGGTCGTTGGCTGTAATTGACGTGTATTCGTAACGAGTACCAGCTTTGATTGTGAGTTTCTTTTTAGTTGTAAAAGTGTAAGAAACATAACCTGCCGCAATATTTTGGCTATAATTAAGCAATCCTGCTGGATTTCTAGCATCAGTAGCAAACGAACCAGTTGCTCCAGCGATTCGGTATTCGTAATCACTATTTACTTGACGAATAACAGTTTTCAAACCAACCTCAAACATTTGATTCTTTTTGATAGGAGTTTGATAATCAGTTTGTAAAGTAATTTCGTTGTTAAAGTTTTTATTCAAGTTTTTCTGACGACTCAACAATTCTTGCGAGTTACTCAAAAGGTCAGCATCAAAATTATTAGTTAATTTGTTTTGGCTAAATTGCCCTGAAACTGACCATTCTTGCGAAGGTTTGAAAGTACGAATATAATCAAGGTTAATATCAACCGAATTTGATAAATCTTTGCTAGTCACATCTCTAAAAGAAGTGGAATTGAGAAGATTGTTAGTAAATTGATTGATTGTATAATCTTGCGTACGAGTAAAATTACGCGTTCCGAATGCAACTGATGCAGTTAAAGATTGGTTTTTAGCTAAATCGTAGTCGAAACCTAAGTTATAACGTCCAAATAAACCATTATCATAAGCGTCAGCAGTTTGATTTGTTAAAATCGTATTGCCATTTTTAATAGTGCTTTGATCTAATGTTGTATAAGATTTGTTATAAAATGCACGGCCAAAACCACCCAATGTTACCCCTAATTTTCCTTGACGATAATTTCCGTTCAAACTTAAATTTGAGCCACGAATACCAACACCTGAGTCAAGATTCAAAGTAAGTCCTTGTAAAGTAGATTTTTTCAAGATGATATTGATAATACCGCCCGAACCTTCAGCATCATATTTGGCTGATGGTGACGTAATTACCTCAACGGTTTTTATTAAATCGGCAGGAATCATCTTCAATGCATCGGCGATGCTACTTGCAACAATAGTTGACGGTTTGTTATTAATCAAAACTTTTAAGTTTGATGTTCCACGAAGTGAAACATTGCCATCTAAATCCACAGATAACATTGGCACTTTGCGAAGAATATCGGCTGCGTCACCACCTTTTGAAGTGAGGTCTTTTTCTGCATTATAAACCAATCTATCAACTTTTTCTTCAATCATTGATTTTTCGGCAGTTACCGTAACTTCATCTAATTGCTTTACGTTTTGGGCTAATTTAATGACACCCATATCGTTGTCTTTTCCTTTTTCAACTTTTACTTCAATGGTTTTGTCTTTGAAACCAATAAAAGTAATAACCAAGTTATATTCACCAGCAGCAATTCTATTCATTGAGAATTTACCTTTTTCGTCGGCAACCGTTCCGTCAACAACTTTTTTTGTTTCTTTATTATAAAGAGCCACGTTGGCAAACTCAACCACTGTTGAAACAGATTCATCAATTACGAAACCAAATATTTTTGAGTTTCCTTTTGGTGCATTTCCATCAAGGTTAAGGGTTGGTGCTTGTTCAGTTTTTACTCTTCCATTACCATCACTTCTTTGTCCCATTCCACCCGGACCACCAGGTCCAAATTGTGCATTAACCAAACTTGTGGCAAGCATTATAAATGTGAATATTTTAAATAACGTTTTCATTGTATTATTTTTTTATTGTTAAAATCTTGATAGAAATCTGTGTATTGTTGAATTCTGACACAAATCAAAGCCTAAATTTTGACATCGTTTTTGTAAATAGATAACTAGGCTTACCAACTCGACAACTCGGCCAATAATTCGACAATGCCGAAGTGTAGAATATTAGTGTTGATTAGTCGATTAAAAAAGCCTGATTGTAGAAAATATGGCAAAAATGCCTTAAATATGACCAAAATACTTGCATTTGAATGGTATTTTAATTGAACTTTGATACATTATTTATGAGCTTGATACGTGATTCGTACTCAATTGGTCGTTTTAAACAAGTTAAAGAATGCAAACTTTCATTCAGCGGAATAGGATATTTTTATTACACCTCTCTTTTTGGTGTTTATATTTTTCGTTTTTTTTCTATCAAATTACCTTTTCTCGACGTGGCGAAGAAACAGATTATGTTAGAGCCTTTTTTGATGCTTTTACACAGATACTTTTTACTGCTTCAGTGAGTTATCTAAATTATTTTTATTGGCTTCCTCGTTTTCTCCAACATAAAAATATTGGCCGTTATTTATTAGAGTTTTTTGTACCTTTTGCTATCATTATTACCCTACACATTTTTTTAAAAAGGTATATTTATTTAGATATAAAAGATGCAAAATATTTTCTGTATGCAACCAAATTTATCGTTCAGCATACAATGATTATGTTTTTTATAGCCATTTTTGTTGGAATGTTAAGGTTCGCTCAAGATTGGTTTGACCTTGAATCAAAGAAAAAAGAGGTTGAAAATGAAAGACTTACAGCCGAGTTGAGGTTTTTGAAAGCACAAATAAATCCACATTTTTTGTTCAATACACTCAATAATTTATATTATCTTGCTATGATTAATTCTCCGAATACGACGGAGGTAATCGAAAAACTTTCGCAAATGATGCGTTATATGCTTTATGATTCTAATCATCCGAAAGTTTCGTTGAATAAAGAAATTGAGTACATGAAAAATTATATTAGTTTGGAAAAACTACGTTTAGATAATCAAGTACCCATTAGTTTTGAAATCAACGGTAATCCAAGTGAAGTTCAGATTGTGCCTTTAATTTTTATTACTTTCCTAGAAAATGCTTTTAAGCACGGTGTTAGTAATAATTCGACGGGAGCTTATGTTAATATTGTGATTGATATCGAGGGTAAAAATTGTACTTATATTGTAGAAAATAGCAAATTGCCCAAAAACATGGAAAATACTAATGAAAAATCGGGTATTGGCCTGCAAAATGTTAATCGAAGATTAGATTTGAGTTATCCAAATAATTATGAATTAATCGTTGATGAGGATGATAATGAATATCGAATTGTTTTAAAACTCAATTTATCCTAGTGAATTATTGATTTTTCTTGCCTATTTATAATAGAATTTCCACCATTGATATTCAGAAAATGCTTACTTGTATCATTATCGAAGATGAGCCCTTAGCTCGAAATTTGATGGAAGCGTACGTTCAGAAAGTGCCACATTTGCAATTGCTCAAGTCATTTTCGAGTTCGTTGGCAGCTTTAGATTTCTTGAGAGAAAATACAGTAGATATTCTATTTTCAGATATTCAAATGCCTGAAATTACAGGCATAACTTTGCTAAAAATTTTACAAAAAAAACCTTTAGTTATTCTTACCACAGCTTATTCAGAATATGCTTTGGAAGGATATGAACTAGAGGTTTTTGATTATTTATTGAAGCCAATTAGCTTAGAAAGATTCTTGAAAGCCGTTGAAAGAGCTACTATTCGACTCACACAAACTCAACCAGTGATTCATGAAAAAATTGTTCAAGAAATTAGCGTTAATTCTGAAGGAAGTCAAGCTTTTATTTTTGTGAAAGATGGTACAAAACTGGTTAAAATACGCTTAAATGAAATCTTGTATATTGAAGGTTTAAAAGATTACGTGAGTATTCATACCAAAGAAAAAAAGGTGGTTACACTCCAAACAATGAAAAGTTTAGAAAGTCAACTTCCTGATAGTCAATTTATTAGAATACATAATTCATTTATTATTGCCTTTGATGCTATTGATGCGATTGATAAAGAAAAAGTACAAATAGGCAAAAATTTTCTACCCATCAGTGATACCTATCGAAAAGTTTTCAAAGAATTTATTGAGAAGAAGCAGGTTTCGTAATTATCCGATGAATTTTATTTGTAGAATCGGTTCGAGGTTTTAATGTATCAATTTTAAATTTTTGAGGGAAGTTGAGTTGTATCGCATCATCGGTTGCACTCAATGCCGAAACCAAATATTTTACTTTATCAGTTTGAATAAAATCAGGATTTTTTCTGATTGCTTCCAAATTATCTTGTTCGGTTTCAACATTCCAAACAGCTACTCTGAAACCTTTATTGTGAGCAATTATAAGTTGTTCGGCACTAATATCATCATTTGAAATTGTAATTCCGTATAGATTTAGTTCAGTGGCGGTTGTTAAGCCTTCTTCAAAAGTCTGCGGATAAATGAAAAGTTTGAATCTTTCGTTTTTTCTAGCCAAAATAGATAAAAAATTTTTGTCATTCGACTCAATAAAGACTTTTCTTTGAATATCGTATTTATTGACAATTTTCACGATTGCATTGGCAAAAGTAGATAAATATTCATCGTTTCGAGTATCAGCATTGTATAATTTACAATCGAATGTAAATTTGAAAGTACCCAAATCATTGATATTAGAAAACAACTGCTCTAATGAAATGATTGAATATGATTTGTAGGGCATTTGGTCATAATATCCATTCTGTATCTCGTCAAAATTATAGGCACTAACCAAGCCATTAAGGTTAGTTTTGGTTGTCAAATCAGAATCGTGGAAAGCAACCAATATGCTATCTTTTGTCATCTGAACATCAATTTCACTGCCATCTGTTCCAAGATTCAAACAATTAACGATTGATTCAAACGAATTAATCGGATAAATTGACGAAATACCCATTCCTGCATGACCCAAAACTGTGATATTATTGCGATTAAGATTAACAATCGAAAAAATCTCAGATTCTTTTTCACACGAAGAAAGCAACAAAATGATTGTAATCAAAGTAGCATTTTTCATAGAAATGACATTAAAAACCATACCCTACTGATAGGCCAAACCAATTGTTATAAACTTTATTTGTAGAAATAATAGGAGAGTAGTTTAGCCGAAAAATTGGGCCACGTTTATTTTTTTGATACCGATAGCCAACCGTAAAATTTGAACTAAGTGTAGTTTTTCGTTCGATTGTAAATGTACTTGTGTTGGTCTGTACTACGTTGGAAATGGTTTGTCCGAGACCTACTTCTAAATGGTGAATTTTGCCATAAAAAGCATTAATTGAGACAGGAAATATTAAATCGGGGTTAAATTTGCCCTCAAAATCTCTTAAATGTAATGTACTTACGCCAACTCGCAAACCAACATTTAACTTCGGATATTGTTTGTTCTTTTGGTGAAATAGCACTCGTTCATAATTAACAGAGCCATAACCTCCCGTTCCAAAAGCTTCAAGATAAATCAAATTCTTAACCATTTTCTCGGTATTTATTTGTGAAAATGATTTATCTTGAAAGCCACAATATAAGATTATCAATAATACTGCTTTTTGTTTTAACATTACCAAAAGCAGTTTTTATTTAAACTTAGCGGTCAAAGTAATGATATTTGCCACCATTCCATTACTTCGATTATAATGTCCGTAACGCAGCTCGGCTGTATTCCAATGTTTAATTCCTAGTACACCATCTGGCGGAGCAATTCTGACACCAGCACCCCAAAATGCACTTCTGAAATCAGAAATATCGAAGTCAGAAGTATAATAGGTTTCATCTAATTTGTGGCTGTTTATAGGAGCAAAATATTTCACTGCTGTTTGTGTATTGTAGCGATAATGCGGTGTTATCGAAACAAATGAGGTGATTTTTATTGGTACTTCAAAGCTGAATGTATGAGCTTTCATGCCCCAATTATCTTGATAATAGCGATAGAACGAACGAATAATAAATCGGTCTCCTAAAAAATAACTGGCACGTAAGCCAACAGGAAGTTTGGCTCGTGTTCCTGGTAATTTCTCTACTTTTAAAGTGCCATCCGTAAAATATACACGGTGGTATGGTGTACTCAATAACCCTTCTTGGTATGAAGGTTCAATAACCGCCATGATTTGCAAACGCTTATTGATTACCTGTGAAACGCCAATCGACATATTGTATGAATTTCGACGTTTAAAATCTATATTATTATCTCCTTCAGCACCAGAACCATAACCATCGGGGCGAAGTTCGTAAGGTAAAATCACAGACCAAGTATCAAAGAAAGCACCTAATTTTAGACTTAGTTCGGTATTATTATCTTTGGATGATTTGGCAAAGTTGATGTTTCCACCATACGATTGGTAATCCCATTCTGTTGAATAAGAGAAACTTGAACCAAAAGTCGTATGTTTTTTATCGTCTTTTACACTCCAAGAAAGTGTAGGATAAAAGTGAACATCTGACATTGAAGCAGAAGAAACAGAGCGAGGGTCAATTTTGTCAGACGAGGCCGAAGAATAATAATCAATCGAAGCATCGGCTGTAATGGTGTGTTTACGCTCTTGTCTATCAATAAATGATAGTTTTAAATCCAAGGAGTTTGCAAAGTCAATAAGTTTTTCTGAACCAATGCCACCTGTTACCGCCGAGTGATTTCCTTCTTGATTATAATAACTCGAAACAATATTTACTTCTTCTAATTTAAGTTTTCGAAATCCACCTTCAGTTGTTGGCTTTGAACTTAACTTATATTCTTGGCTTGATAATGGTTTTGTGTTGGAATTCGCTTTTTTGAAAAGATATTGAGTACTGTTAATCTGAGCAAATGCACCAGTCAAAATATTGGCATATAAGCCGATTGTTATGATTGTTTTCTTCATGAAAAGGATTTGATTTAGTTAGCTAAAGTGCTAATTATCAATATTTTGTAATTTTGAAATAGATGATGACTTATTAATTACAGCCACATCCACCTCCGCTTTTACCACCGTTTGCTCCTGAAGCACCTTCACGGTATAGATAAAAACTTGTTTCAAATTTTTCTGCTTTACGGGCAGCTAATTCCATTTCTGAGTCATTGATTCGGTTTTTTTGGTATTCTTTTACGGTTACGCAAGAAGCCATAGAACCAATTAAACATGCAAAAAGAACGAATATTTTAATTGATTTCATGATATTTTGATGTTATTCGATGTGAAAATTTGATTGTCGTCATCAATAATAATACAGGCAATTTGCTGCATTTGATTGATAAGACTGAGTCCCGCCGATACGCCCATTACTGTCACAGGAGTTGCCATTGCATCTGCTAATTCAGCATTTGGGCAAATGATAGTTACACTTTTGATTCCAGAAACTGGGAAACCTGTTTTTGGGTCAATGGTGTGTGAATATTTCTTGCCATCAATTATTACATATTTTTCGTAATTTCCCGAAGTTGCAACTGCCAAACCACTAATATTAAGGTAAGAAAAAGCCACATTTTGCTTATCTGGGTCGGCAATAGCGATTGTCCAGGGTTTTCCATTTGGTTGATTTCCCCAAGTTGTTAAATCACCAGCAGCATTTACGATACCGCTCTCAACGCCATTTTGAATCAAAATCTGTTTAGCTCGTTCGGCGGCATAGCCTTTGCCAATTCCACCAAAACCGATTCTCATACCTTGTTTTTTCAAAAAAACTGTTTGATTATTTTCATCTAAAACCACATTTTGATAATCAATTAAATCAACACTTTGCTTAGCTGTTGCTGCATCTGGAAGTGATGTCATTGCTTTATCAAAATTCCAAAACCGCTTATCAAGCGACCCATAAGTAATATCAAACGCTCCATCAGTTAATGTTGAAATTCGTAACGAACGACTAATTAAATCAAAAACTTCTTTATCAACTTTTACTGGTTTTTTTCCTGCATTTTGGTTGATTTGGTTTGTTTGACTATCATCATTGAATGTCGTCAGTAACTTTTCAATTCGACTTATTTCTATAATTGCATTATCAATCTGACTTTCTGCCCAACTTTTATTATCACTTACTACACTGATAGTAAAGCGATTACCCATTAGACGGAGCGTTTTGTGATGAATTTTATTTTCGTGCATTGAGAATTGTTTGAATTTCCTGCAAGAAGGATTCTGTGGTGATTCCAGCTGGATAGCCATCCCATTCTTTCAGTATTTTTCCTTCAGGGCTAACCAAAACTGTCAATGGAAACTTCCCTTCTTGATTATATTTATCTGCCAGAGCTTCATTGAGTGCAATTTGTTTTTTATCTAACTGATTTTTCTTTAATCTTGGGAAATCTGCTCTAACCAGAACCAGGTTTTGTGTAGCATAGTCTAAAAACTCAGGGCTATCCAAAATATCTCTTTTTAATTTGATACAAGGCCCGCACCAGTCTGACCCTGAAAAATTAATAACAATACATTTTTTATTTTGGACAGCTTCCGATTTAGCTTTGCCGAAGTCAGAACCCCATTGTGGCGAACCTTCAAGAAAAAATAATGTAAGAACGATGCTTAAAAATTTCATTTTAGAATTAAATATTAGCGTGATTCAAATTAATAAACTACCAATGTTTTTCCGTCAGTTGCAACCTTGTACACAGATAACCCTCCTCTACCATTGCCATTTAAACCAGAGCCAGTCAACGAAAATCTTGCTCCGTGAGCAGTGCAATACCATTCATTATTATAATAAATAACCTGTTTTTTAGGTTCATGCGAGCAAACCACTGTAGCCGCAATGTATGTATTCGCTTTTGAAAGTGCCACCACTACACCACTTACAACAACGTAACCGCCAACTGTTTTCAACTTTGAGTAGGTCGAAGATGTTAAGTCAATTTTAAGCTTTGTATTGGTGATTTTATTTAGCTCTTCAGTTGTGATAACGCCTGTTGCATTGGTTGTCGTCGTTGTAGTTGTCCCAGTTGTGGTCGTTCCCGTTGTCTCAGTTGTAGTAGTTCCAGTTGTGCTTCCATCTGGTGAAACCGTTAAGGCATTAACATATTTATCATCTTCTCTAACACATGAAGTTAAAAGAGCCATTAAAGCAGCACCACTAAAACCCATTGATTTCAAAAATTCGTAACGTGTCATAAAATTTAATGTTTTTTTAAATAATAGTTTGTACTTGTTAATACGTAATAATATATATAATAGTGGGTCGAAATTTTATTTCTTTTAAGTTAATTTTGTTTTAATTCAAAGACGAAGCCTGATTCAAAAAGGTTGATTGAAAATCTATTTCTTTTTACCTTCATCCAAAAATTTTACAAAATCTTCCACATTTGAAAAGCCAATTGGATTGACGATAGTTTTGCCATTTGCGTCAACTACGGCGTAATAAGGTTGGGCGTTATTATTAAACCTTGTAATTTCTAAGTCCATGTTTTTATCACCAATGGTGGTTTTTAACTCATCATCATAATTCGATTTGTAGTGCTTGTTGATAGGTAATTCCTTTTTGTCATCAACATAAAGCGAAGCAATTACGAAATCTTGTTTCAAGCGAGCCAAAACTTCGGGTTTTACCCAAACATTTTCTTCCATTTTTCGGCAATTTGCACAAGCATAACCCGTAAAATCTAGTAAAAGCGGTTTATTTACTTGTTTTGCATAAGCTAGTGCATCATCATAATCGCTAAAACCTGATAAGCCATGAGGCATCGGGCGAAGTTTCTCAGTTGGAACGCCAACAATTGCTGTGTTATTATCTTGTGGAGGTAATATTCCTGAAAGCAACTCTAGTGATTTGCCTTGAATCACTCCAGGAAGTAAGTAAGCTGTAAATGCAAAGAATAAAACACTAAAAGTGATTCTAGTCCAATGGTAGGTTTTTACTTTGGTATCTTTTGGTAAACGGATAAATCCTGAGATATAAAGTGCAATTAATCCAAAAATAATTATCCAAAATATTAGAAAAATATTGCGATGAAGCAGGTTGAAATGATATGCTTGGTCGATATTACTTAAAAACTTCAATGCCAACGCAAATTCAGCAAAGCCCATTACGGCTTTCATTTCGTTCATCCAACCGCCCGATTTTGGCAGACTTTTGAGCCATTGTGGAAACATTGCCAAGAGAGTAAAAACTAAGCCAAAAGGTAGTCCAAAGGCTAACATTCCCCAAAGTGGTCGCCAAACTTCACCTTGAGCAGCCAAAATTAGCAACGAACCTACAAATGGGGCTGTGCAAGAAAATGAAACGACAACGAGTGTGAGTGCCATGAAAAAAATACCTAACCAACCGCCACTTTCTGACATTCCATCAATGCGATTGACAAATTGATGCGGTAAAACAATCTCAAAAGCACCCAAAAGAGATACACCAAAAATGATAAAAATAACGAAGAAAAGAAGATTTGGCAGCCAATGAGTACTAATAAAATTGAGAAAAGGAGCTCCAAAAGCCATCGTAACGAAGCCTATCAACGCAAAAACAAACATGATTGAAAAACCGTAAAACATCGCTTTTCGAGAACCGTCTGTTTGTTTGGTAAAAAAACTTACGGTCATTGGCATGATTGGGTAAATACAGGGCATAAACAAATTGGCAATTCCCGCCAAAAAAGCCACAGAAAGAAAACCGAGCAAAGACTGTTGTTCTTGCATGAAAAAATGTGTTTAATAAAACTATAACTAATAATACGTATGACCTAAAAAAACAGTGGGGTATTGAGAGGAGAATTTTATCAATAAATGTAGGTGTTTGATAGTCAATCTATTAAAGAAGAAAACAATTACTTGTAAATCTTTGAATCGAATATGATTTTGAAAATTAGAGTAATTCTCAAAATTTGATTGACAATGCCTTCCTGAATATTTTACAGAAAGGCATTGTTTTATTTTCAACCATGTTTATGACCTTTTGGTGGTTTTGATTGGTGCTTGGTCGAATCGCCTGAAGGTTTGTGACCTAGTGAATCAAGTTTAATATGAAGCGAATCATGCGGTGGTCTGTGTCCTAAAGAATCACCAAGTATTCCATGTGGACGATGCCCTAAAGAATCTCCACTCACCCCGTGTGGGCCATGTCCTAAAGAATCAACTCCGCCATGCTTCGGTTTATGTTTGGTCGAATCGGTTATAGCAGCTGAGGTAAGATTATTTACCGAAGAATCTGGACTTAGACTATCTTTATTACACGAAATAAGTTGGATACTCGCAAGAGCAAAAATAGAAAATAACAATGTTTTTTTCATTTCAATTTGATTGTTTTAATGGAGTGAAAAATAAATCCAATACTAAAATTTCGATAATTTACTCAATAGTCTAGGCCTAAACTTATTTAGAATAAACGACGGATTTGCTTATAAAAAAGGTTGCATGAGGCTGATTAAATTTATAATTTATCAGTTTTTGCGGTTGATTTTTTACGTTTTAATGAATAATCAAAAAGGCCAATTTTAAAACCAGTATTTGCAGAAAACCCTTGATAATCAGTATTGTAACCATTTGAGTTAAAAGCTAGGCGATAATTAGCCCCGATGTGAAATTTTACAAAACGAGCCAAATTTGCTTCTGCAATAATACCAGGTTGAATAATTTTTGAAATATTTCCACTTTCATCATCATAATCAGTGTGAATCACATTTGGGTCAATTCCATCCGTTGGAAATACACCACCATCTCGGTCGCCTCTAAATGCGTGATGCTCTCCAAATTCGCCCAAACCATTCCCGCCAACGCCGATTACAAGAGGAAATGAAACATGAATAGCAGCATCAGGTTTTAATGTATATTCAAGTTTTAATCCAGCGAAAGAACCATTAATATTTGAACTTTGATTATTTCTAAAACTCCCAAATCCGGTAACCCCAACACCTAATTTTTTGTTAAACTGAAGCATAAAAGAACCACCACCCAATGAAGTAAAACTGCCTCCTAATTGCCCATATTGATATTCTGGAGCAAAATAAATACCTAAATAATTTACTTTTAAGGAAGCTTTTTTTCCACCAAAAACAGTTCTAATCGAAGAAGTTTTTGTAGAATCCTGTCCTATTGCATTTGTCGAAATAACCAATGCCAAACTTGCTAAAAAAATAATTAACCTGCTGAATCGTCCCATGTTATGTATATTTGTTTTATAAAATTGATTTCACCCACCATTACGCTAGGCAGGCAAAAAAGGTGGGGTGAATTTTTTAAAATACTGTGGTTTAACTTATTTTTAAAAAGAGATTGAATTTTTATTCAATAATTACCCCACCATTTTTTTTTATTGTTCGTAATAGATTAACAAATACCTAAAACCAATTATAATTTTGTTTTTTAAGAAAAAAACATTTTCAGAAGATAACCTTGAAAGCGTAATAAAGGCTTGTATTGACCAAAATAGTCAAGCCCAACGAACGCTTATCAAACTCTTTTTGGGCTATGCTAAAAGTATTTGTTCAAGGTACTCTAGCAATGAACAAGAAGTGGAGGAAATTATCAATGATGGTTTTTTGAAAATTTTCACGAATCTATCAAAATACGATACTACTCAGCCATTTAAGGCTTGGTTACGAACAATTATGGTCAATACGGCCATTGATTATTATCGAAGTAACCAAAAATATCATTTGCAAATAACGGTTGACGAAATTGAAATTACCGACTTTGATGACGACATTATAAGTCAGCTTTCGGTTGAAGAAATCATGGGGCTTGTACGTAAATTATCTCCAACTTATCGCATGGTATTTATTTTGTATGTAGTTGAAGGGTATAAACACCGAGAAATTGCCGAACGTTTGGGTATTCAAGAAGGTACTTCTAAATCGAATTTACAAGATGCACGAATAAAACTTCAAGAAATGATTAGAATACATTATCCTCATTTATTTGATATTTATGCGGTTAAAAAACATAAATTAAATGAAAACTGACAAATTTGATGAAGAGTTTCGACGAAAAGTCGAGAGTTTTCACCCACCATTCCGAGATGATGAAATTGACCGAATTCAGGGTTATGTGAATCAGCACATCCCTCTGAGTATTTGGCAACGCTTTGGCCATGTATTTACTTATTCAGTAGCTACTGCCATTATCGTTTCTTTATTAATCACCACTTTATATCAAGCGAATGAAAATAAAACTTTACTAAACAAAATTTCAAGTCTAAATAAACAATTGGAACAAAAACAAGTAATTGTAACAACTTCCAATAAGATAAATATGCCCGTAACTATCGAAAAAACGGATACAATTTATGTGCTAAAACATATAAAGAAAGAAGTCGAAGTCGCTAGCATATCTAACAATTTTAGCGTTGAAATGACAGATATTGCTTCAACTGATGAGGCTAATTTAGTTTCAATCGAAGAGAAAAGTAGTAAAAATATCTTACCTAATTCAAAAAGAGTTTTTGCTGATAAAAATGCTTCGCCTGATACTAAATTGAAAACTGAGACACGTTCTTTAAACTTAATTGAAAATGAAAGGAAAGAAAAATTATCTTTGAATTCTTTGAATAATACAAAAAATAAAAAATACAACGATCTGAAAAATAATAACAGAAATGTTGAAAAAACTGTACGAACAAGTAAAGCAAGTAAAAACGATGTTACAACAGCGGATGTTTTCAAAAATGGCATTGAAAACTCAAATCAAACGGTTATTGTTTCAGAATCTCAATCCAATAAAACGCTTGAATTAGGAACATCTGAAAATAGTAAAGTGTTGATTATAAGTGATTTGAAAAGCAAAGGTTTTGGTTTGTTCGACTTGAAATATCTCTTTGACTTATCAAATAGAAAAATCAACTTACCTCAAGTTAGTTCATTACCAAAAAGCCGTTCGTCATTCAAATTTTCAAGTATTTCAGCTCCAAACTTAAAATATCGTGTTGGTTTAGGGGGAAATGTTGATAATTCTCAAATAGGGTCGAGTATTCTAACAGATATTTTATTTGCAAAAAGATGGAGTTTAACAACAGGAGTAAATGTCTCTTTTCTTGGTTTTGAGCATTTTGGTGATGAGGATGATTTTAAACGAAAAACAGATAAGGATTTTAGAGAACAGCATACTGTTAATGTTCCAATTGGTAATTCGATTGAGAATATTGAGGCACACCAAGTTTTGTTTCGAGTGCCAATTTATTTGAATTACCGTTTGCCATTCCAGAAAAATTATACAGGTTTGTTTGCAACAGGTACAGACCTAGATTTTAATCTAAAACAATTTACGTCGTATTCACATCGAAACTTTGCAATAGATGATGAACATGAAGGACTTATCGAAAAAATACCAGTTATTCCTTTTAATAATTGGATGATTTCGACAGGAATTGAGAAAAGATGGAATCAATTTTCACTTCAAATGAGTCCTTATTTTGCTTATCAAATTAAACAAGTTTCGTACAGGAAAAATGATTTTACATTTGGTTTAAAACTAAATGGATTTTATAGAATCAGTCGATAGATGCAAAAATTTTAAGCATAATAAAAGATAAACTTGAATATAGAGGAAATGAAGAATAGTTTTTAAAATCAGTATAAAATGTTAATTTTGAGCAATTTGATTTTCTAAACAAAACCTATTTCAAAATATTAACTATGAAACAGAATCAAAATTTAGCTCAAACCACTTTTTTGTTTTTGTGCTTTTTGATTGGTACAATTTCAACATCATTTGCTCAATACGGTGGTTATGGCGGTGGATATGGAGGATACGGTGGCTATGGCAGCGGTTATGGTCGTGGCTATGGTAATCAGTTTAATAATCCAAGCTTTGATAACGGAAAACCCAAACCTCCACCAGACCCTGATGAAGTTGCTAAAGAAGAGACTAGGATAATGGTAAAAAAGCTAAAATTGAATGAAGAACAAGAAATTATTATTTCTTCACTCAATGAAGATTATGCCTATCAACGTAAAGATTTATATGAGTTGATTAAAAAAGATTTTGGAAATTCACAGCCAACTCCTGCTCAAATTGATAATGCCAAAGAAAAAATGGCTGCTTTAGAAACTAAAAAAGATAAAGAGCTACAAAAAATTCTAACAGAAGAACAATTTGAAACATACCAGGAAATGAAAGCTAAAAATCAAAAAGGAGCAAAAGGCGGAAAAGGGAAAGAGGTTAAACAATAAAATTAAATCAAATGCTTAATCTTGCATATTAGAGTTTTACCTTGATTTCCTATTCGGTAAAATATCTAGTACAATATAAGCGTTTATTTGTTTTATTTGTATTGGTGAAAAAAAAGCAATTTAACATAGCTATCATTTATAAATTTAAAAAAGCGGTCATCTACTGCTTTTTTTTGATGCTTTTATGTTCGGAAGTTTTCGCACAAATCAATGATTCTGTACTCGTCAAACAGCCTGATACACTTCGTGCTAGATTAAGTTATGCAATCAATTGGGATGCTCGAAGCTCAATTATAAAAGCTAAAAATGTTAATATTTGGGGAGTGAATTCTGGAATAATTATCGGAAAAAAGCGTAACCAAATTACTTTAGGCTACTATTGGCTTAATCTGAATTCTTATTTGCGATTGCTAGATTTGCGAAAAAGTGCAGCCAAAAGAGTAAATATTGATTATTATACCAAAACTGATATTTATTTCTTTAGTTTAATGTACTGGAAAAATTTTGTTAATAATCGAAATTGGCAATTGAGTGTACCGATTGAAGTGGGTATTGGAGCAACAAAAAACCAAGGAGTTGGATTATTCGACGAAATCCAAATCTGGAAACGCAAAGATTATTTTATCCCAATTCAAGTTGGTCTTTATGTTGGCTGGAAAGCAACTCGCTGGGGTGGGTTGTCAGTGCAAGGTGGTTATCGTTATGCTTTGTTAGAAAAAAATATCCCCGATAGTTATAATGGACTTTATTATAGTGTTGGATTAAATGTTCGTCTTGCATTAATAACTGACATCTATCATTGGGTATTCAATAATAAATCGCCAAAAAAAATTATTAACGAATGGCATTTACGAAAATTATAATATTACTTGGTTTTAAAGTAAATTTATTTTTATATTTGTCCATTCAATAACAAAAAAATAAAGAAAATACTTGTAACAACATATAATTTTGTTTTATCTTTGAACCAAAATTAAAAACGCAAAATTTTTAGCATTTCAATGCAACCTTTTGCAAATTTCAATCGTCATCTATCATAGAATATAAAAAATATTAAAGATAAAAGTTGTGTGGATTTAGTAGCGGGAAAGGCTGGGGTTATTTACTCCAGTCCTTTTTTTTTGTATTATTTTCAAATAAATCGTGAATTTAGAGCTAAATCTATTTTAGAGATAATATATTATAGTTTTTTCATAAAAGTTGTGTGGATTCAATTAATAAAGGCTGGGCATTTTGACCCAGTCTTTTTTTAATCAATGTTTTTCTTAAATTTGTTGTTCAGTTGACTTATACTTTTGCAAATTATTGCATAATTTGATTCATAAAACCGACTTTATTAATTGTTTAAAATCTATCAAATAGCTGATTTTCTAGATACAACAAAGAAAAATATTCAGTTTCATATCAATAAACTGGAAGGAACTCCACCTGCAAAAAATATTATTAGACCTCATAAACATCAATTTTATGAGGTCTTCTTGGTAAAAAGAGGTTTGATTAAACAAAGTGTTGATTATAAAGAATTTGAGATAAAAGGCACTACTTTATTTTTTATTTCTCAAGGCCAACTTCATCAATGGGAACGAAATAATGAAGTTTTTGAAGGATATCGATTAATGTTTACCGAAGAGTTTTTGTTACTTGGGCAACCGAATAAAAACATTCTTTTTGAGTTAATTTATTTAGATAATCTGTATCACAATCCTTACCTTGAACTTACGGAAAAGAATGCAAGCCAAATCATTGCTTGTTTTGAATTATTATTAGAAGAGTTTCAGCTGCAAGATGCTCGTGAAGATGCGTTGAGTTCGCTCGTTTTTGTTCTTTTGGTGAAAATCCAACGTCTTTTTAATGCTTATGAATCAAACCAATCTTCAAAACATCAAATTGTTGTTTATAAACAATTTATATATCTAATTGAAAAACATTTAACTGAAAATCTTTCGCCTAGTGATTATGCTGAAAAATTGTCTATTTCACCTCGACATTTGAACCGAATTGTTCAAAATGTTGCAAATCAAAGTGTTACAGATATTATTCAACAAAGAACAGTCTTAGAAGCGAAACGCCTTTTGAGTTATACAAATTTAACCATTGGCCAAATTACTGATCAATTGGGTTTTGAAGATACATCTTATTTCTCTAGGTATTTCCGAAAGATTACTCACTGCTCACCCTCTGATTTTCGGAACCAAATGACCGAAAAATACCTAAATTAGCCTTAATTATCCTACCAATTTGGATTGATAAATAAATAGATTTGTAATTATCTAATCTAAACTTATTTATAACTGTCTATTCAATCAATAATGATTAATAATCTACATTTGAGTAGTATTTTGAAAAACCATAATACTACTATATTCGTATGCTTCCTAATGAATATGCTCGACGGAATGGATGTGATGGTGATTTCTTATACTGCACCTTCGCTTGCAAAAGAATGGGATGTTAGCCCCGAAATGTTAGGTCTTATATTTAGTACTGGATTATTTGGAATGGCCATTGGAGGGATTTTTTTAGCTCCTTTTGCAGACCAAATTGGCCGACGACGCACAATTATTATTTCGGCATTAATTATGGGAATCAGTGTTTTTTTGACCTGTTTTTGCCAAATTGTTGAACATTTATTGATTTTACGTTTCATAAGTGGACTAGGAATAGGCAGTATGCTGGCTAGTACAGCCACATTAACAGCCGAATTCGCACCCAAAAAAACCAAAGATTTTTGGGTTAGTTTTGTTATGGCTGGTTATCCATTAGGTGCTGTTTTTACAGGTCTGTTAACTGCGGCAATTATTCCGATTTATGGTTGGAAAATGGCTTTTACAATATCAGGAATCATTACTTTTTGTGCTTTGCCCTTAATATATTTTTTCTTAGCCGAGTCTGAAGATTACTTATCAAAAGTTGAGATTAAGAAGGTAATAAAAGAAGCAAAGGAGGTGCTAGAAAAACTGCCTCCTGAGGCCCATGAGCTTTTGCCTCCATTTCCCAAAGTAACAATTGTTAAAAACTCAGTTTCTTCAATTTTATCAAATTCGTTTAGAAAAAAAACAATTTTACTTTGGGCTGCCATTTTTATGGCTTTCGCTACGCTTTATTTCTTGACTAGCTGGATTCCAAAATTAGCTACGACTGCTGGCTTATCGGTTTCATTAGCAATCTATGCTGGAACTGTATTTAATGTAGGAGCTTTCTCAGGAATAATCGTACAAGGGTACTTATCTGCAAAATTTGGTTTACGAAAAATCATTTTTTTATTTCTCATAACTACAGCCAGTTTAATGGCAATGTTTGGGTTTTTCAAAGGCTCAGATTTTATTTTAGTTCTTTTTGGATTGATAGGTTTTGGGATTCAGGGGGGATTTGTAGGCTTGTATTCGGTGGCTGTTCGCCTTTATCCGACAGAAGTGAGAGCAACGGGTGTGGGTTGGGCAGTTGGTTTGGGAAGAACGGGGGCAATCGTCGGGCCAATTATTGGAGGGATATTCATCGCAGCAGGGTATTCAATGGCTATCAATTTTTTTCTATTTTCAATACCACTCATTATTAGTGGATTAGCAACGCTTAATATTCAATTTTCCGATTCAAAATAAACTTATGCAAGCAACCATTTGGGATTTGGCTCATGTAGCCCATGTAGAATTATTTACGCCAAAATTAGAAGAAAGTACTCGTTTTTTTACTGAAATTATGGGTATGTCTATTAGCGACGTAAAGAATGATTCGGTTTATTTACGAGCGTACGACGATTACGAACATCATACATTAAAGTTAACGGCTCATAAACACGCTGGAATGAAGCATTTTGCTTGGCGAGCCAAAAGTCAGGAAGCTTTGATGAGGAGAGTGGCTGCAATCGAAAAATCTGGTTATGGAATTGGTTGGAATGATGGCGATTTGGGTCACGGGCCAGCTTACACTTTTCAATCGCCGAGTGGTCATTTGACCGAAATTTATTTTGAAACTGAAAAATATAAAGCGGTTGGTAGTAATATTTCAGCCTTAAAAAATACGGCAAGCAAATTTCCTGCAAGAGGAATAAACGTTCGTCGTATTGATCATTTGAATCTTTTTGCTAAAGATGTTCGAGCTTTTAGGGATTTCCAGATGGAGAATTTAGGCGGAATTTTAACCGAAACAATAGTTGATAATGCTATTGATTTGAATCCAAAAGCTGTTTGGTTTTTAGTGAATTCAAAATCTTATGATTTGGCAGTTACCGAAGACCATTTGGGAATGAATAACCGATTTCATCATGTAACTTATGCGGTCAATAGCCGTGAAGAAGTATTAATTGCTGCCGATATTTGCCTCGAAAATGGGATTTTTATTGAAACGGGTCCTCATAAACATACAATTCAACAAACGTTTTTTCTGTATGTGTATGAACCAGGAGGAAATCGGATTGAAATTGCTAATACTACCGCAAGATTAGTGCTTGACCCAGATTATGAAACCATCGTTTGGACACAAGAAGAACGCAAAAAAGGGCAGGCTTGGGGGTTGGCAACTGTTAGTAGTTTTCATACGAAAGGAACACCAATGCCAGAAGAATTGATAGATTAAAAAAAGTAAAAAACTATGAAAAAGAAACTTTTAGTTATTGGAGCCCATTCGGGAGATTTTGTTTGGCGTTCGGCTGGAACAATCGCCAAGGCGATAGAAGAAGGAGCGGAGACTTTAGTTATCGCAATGTCGTACGGCGAGCGTGGCGAGTCTGGTGAACTTTGGAAAGAAAATCCAAATCGGACAGAAGAAAGTGTCAAAATCATTCGCCATGAACAAGCTCAAAAAGCTGCTGATGTCATTGGTACACCGATTCGTTTTTTGGACTGGGGTGATTATCCAATGATTATTTCTGACCAAAGAATTGAACAATTAACCGAAATTATTGGTGATTTTGAGCCAACTGTTATTTTGACTCATTCCGAAAAAGACCCTTTTAATCCTGACCATCCATTGGCTTTTCAAGCTACTCAACGTGCAAGATTATTGTCAAGTGGTGCAGGTGTGCCAAGTGCTTTCAAAAATATCGACCCACCTGCATGGTATTCTTTCGAGCCTCATCAGCCCGAATTATCTAGTTTTATTCCTGATACTTTTATTGATATCAGCTCTGTAATTGATAAAAAAATGGATGCAATGGCCTGTATGGGAGCTCAAAATTATTTGAAAGATTATTATGCCGAATTAGCTTCCCGAAGAGCAAATCATGCAAGACGTATTTCGGGTAAAAAAAATATCAAATTTGCCGAAGCCTTTCAAAGTCAAGTGCCGAGGGTAACGAATACGATTTTTTAATATAAAAAAATGAATATAAGTAAAGAATTGATTGCAGAAATCAGTCGGTTTTCGACAGCGACATTGCACGAGGCGATGGGTAAAACAGGAAATTTGCCTTCGGGAATAAAACCAATTAGTCCAAAAATGAAAGTTTGCGGACCAGCATACACCGTAAAAACGATGCCTTGTGATAATATGCTGCTTCACAGAGCTTATGCTTACGCAAAATCAGGTGATGTTTTGGTTGTTAATTGTTCAAATTTTTACGAAGCTGGGTATTGGGGAGATTTGATGAGTTTAGGTGCAAAAACCAAAGGAATTGCTGGTTTAGTGATCGATGGTTGTGTGCGAGATGCTGATGATATTGAAACGATGGGTTTTCCTGTTTTTAGTCGTGGTTTGTGCATAAAAGGTACTGGAAATCAGGGAGAAGGAACACTTAACGAACCAATTATCATGGGTGAATATATCGTAAATCCAGGCGATATAATCGTTGGTGATAGAGATGGAGTAGTGGTGATTCCACAAAATAAAGTAGAAGGAACAATTGAAAAAGCCATTGCCAGAGAAGCAAAAGAGGAACGTACTAGAGCAGAATTGAGAAAAGGAAGAAATTCTTTGCAAATCTATGGTTGGGACGAAAAATATGGTTACTAATTTCAAAAATATGAATGATAATTTAACAATTGCCATTTTAGGTCTTGGCGAAGCAGGCTCACATTTTGCCAATGATTTGGCGGATTTGGGCGTGAAAATTATAGGTTTTGACCCAAATCCGAAAAGAGTTTTACATCCAACCATTGAGATGAAGTCGAGCAATTTGGAAGCCGCTCGAGAAGCAACTATTATTTTTAGTGTCAATCTTTCTTCAGTTTCAGAGGAAGTAGCTCGTGAAGTTTTTCCTGTTTTAGATGCGTCAAAGATTTATTTAGAAATGAATACGTCTTCTCCTGATAAGAAAATTGCGATTTTTGAAATGATAAAATCTACTTGTGTAAAATATGTTGATTTGGCCATCATGGCTCCAGTTCCACCAAAAGGCATTAAAACGCCCTTTTTGGCTTCTGGTAATGGAGCTAAAACTTTTCAAGAAAAAGTAGCCGATTTAGGTTTGGATATCACAGTTTTGAGCGAAGAAGTTGGCGAAGCTTCTACCAGAAAATTGTTACGGTCAATCGTTTATAAAGGTGTGGCAGCGGTTATCTGCGAAGCCATGGAAGCAGGTCGAAAATATGATTTAGAAAGCTACATTCGTGAACAAATTAGTTCAGTAATTGGTGGAAATGATGGTTTAATAGACCGTTTTGTTGAAGGAAGCAAAACGCATGCCCTTAGAAGAATGCACGAAATGGAAGCAGTTGTTGAAATGCTTGAAAATCAAGGAATCGACCCAATTGTATCAAAAGCTGCACGCCAAAATTTAGAAAAATTATTATAAAAAAATGCAAAAAGCTATTCCATTTATGCAAATTCGAGGAGGAAGCTCCAAAGGTTTGTTTTTCAATGCCTTAGATTTACCTATCGACGAAGATTTACGCAATAAAGTTATTTTAGCAGCAATGGAAGGCGTTGGTTTGGGTGATAAACGCCAAATAGATGGTTTAGGTGGAGCGAATTCTTTGACGAGTAAAGTTGCTATTGTTAGCCGCTCAACTAATAAAAATGCTGACCTTGATTATTTATTCATTCAGGTTGTACTCGGAAAAGGGGTTGTTTCGACGGTACAAAATTGTGGAAATATCCTTGCGGGGGTTTTGCCATTTGCCATAGAATCTGGTATGATTAAAGCTAATAATCCAACTACGGCTGCCAGAATAAATATGATCAATACGGGTGGAATTTGTGAAGTAATTGTCCAAACGCCTGATTTTGAAGTAGAATATGCAGGAAATGCCAGCGTTGACGGAGTTTTGGGAACGGCTGCCCCGATTGTCTGTAATTATCTTGATATTGAAGGCTCGACTTGTGGAGCATTATTGCCTACTGGAAATATAATTGATATTGTTGATGGTATCGAATTGACTTGCATTGATAATGGAATGCCTTTGGTTGTGATGCGAGCAACTGATTTTGGAATAACGGGCTACGAATCTAAGGAAGAATTGGATAACAATGAAGAACTCAAAACTCGTATCGAAAATATTCGATTAGCAGTTGGTCAAAAGATGAATCTTGGTGATGTCAACAATCAAACAATACCCAAAATGTGTTTAATTTCACCTGCTAAAAATGGTGGTTCAATCAATACACGAATGTTTATTCCACACGTTTGTCACGAAGCAATTGGCGTTTTGGCCGCCATTTCAGTGGCAACTTGTAGTTTATTGCCTCATTCGATTGCAAGCGGGATAGCTAATTTCTCTGATGAAAATAAATTACTATCAATTGAACATCCAGCTGGAGAAATGTCTATTTCAATAAATTATTCATTTGAAAATGACAAATTAATTATTAAAAAATCAGGTTTAATTCGCACTGCAAGATTATTAAGTAGAGGTGAAGTTTTTATCCCGAAATCAGTTTGGATTTAAATGTTAATTGATATTTTTTTTGTCAAATTCATGCGAATCATCCTGATATAAATCAAGTGAAAATAGTAAACTCAGGGCATTTTATTTTTTGGATATTATTTGTATTAAATTGTATTTTCAAGATTAATTGTTGAACGGTTTTCAAACAACTAGCAAATGACTTTGTAAACAACAGCATTTTTTATACCTTAGTGTTTGTAATTTCCATTCAAATAACTCAATGAAAGTCTTCAATTTATCAGTAATTTTATTTCTACTAATTGGTTGTAAAAATAATTCTGACACAATTTTTGAAAAGTTGGACGCCGATGATACAAATATCCATTTTATCAATAAAATCGAGGAAACAGAAACAGATAATGTACTTAGTTATGAATATTTTTATAACGGTGGAGGAGTTGCTGCTGCCGATTTTAACAATGATGGTTTAACAGATTTGTATTTTACGGCCAATCAAGGCGAAGATAAGTTGTATATCAATAAAGGAAATTTGGCATTTGAAGATGTTACCGAAAAATCTGGTATCAAATGGAATGGTGAATGGAAAACTGGCGTTACCATTGTTGATATTAATAATGATGGTTGGCAAGATATTTTTGTCTCTGTTTCAGCTAATATCGACAATGAAAATCTTAGACACAATAAACTGTATATCAATAAAAAAAATAAAAATGGTTCTCCGCAGTTTACTGAAAATGCCGCTGAATATGGACTAAATCTTCATACATATACTACACAAACAGCTTTTTTTGATTACGATAAAGATGGAGATTTGGATGCCTACGTACTAAATCATAATGTAAAAGATTTTAAAAGATTTGATGTAGAAGCTGTCCATGCAATGAGAGATTCTTTAGCTGGAGACCGACTATTAGAAAATGTAAATGGGAAATTTGCTGATGTAAGTCAAAAAGCTGGAATCAAAGGAAATCCAATTGGTTTCGGTTTGGGGATTCACACGGCTGATATAAATGGCGATGGTTGGACAGATATTTATGTTTCAAATGATTATTTGGAAGAAGATTATCTTTATATCAATAATAAAAATGGGGCTAATGGTCATTTGGGTTTTACTGACGAAATAAAATCTATGACTAATCATGTAAGTTATTTTTCGATGGGTAACGATATTGGTGACATCAATAATGATTTGATTCCTGATATTATTACCGCAGATATGCTTCCTGAAGATAATAAACGACAAAAATTGCTATTTGGCCCTGATAAATACGAAGCCTATCTTTCGATGTTGAAAAATGGAATTCAGCCTTCGTTTATGCGAAATATGCTGCAATTAGGTAGTAGAAATGCCGCAGGGCAAACTTCTTTTTCCGAAATCGGACAATTTGCTGGCGTTTCAAATACTGATTGGACTTGGTCAGTGCTTTTGGCTGATTATGACAATGATGGTTACAAAGATTTGTTTATGACCAATGGGTATTTACGAGATTATACCAACATGGATTTCATGAAATATTATGCCGATCAAGGAAGGCAAGGTGGGCAAAGTATCATGGAAGTGATTAAAAAAATGCCATCGACAAAAACACCGAATTATATATTTAAAAATGAACAGAATAATGGGTCTCCGCTGCAATTTTCTAATAAACAAAAAGATTGGGGATTTGAAACCCCAATGATTTCAAATGGTGCGGTTTATGCTGATTTAGATAATGATGGTGATTTGGAAATTATTACCAATAATATCAACGAAGAAGCATCAGTTTATAAGAATTTGAGCATCGAAAAAAAAGTCGGAAATTATATCAATATTCAACTTAGTCCAAAGCAAAATCAAAGTACTAATTTAAGTGCCAAAGTTTATCTTTTTGCTTCAAATCTTTCTCAGTACCAGGAGTTTACGCCAACACACGGTTTCCAAAGTAGCATGATGACTCCTTTGCATTTTGGATTAGGAAAGAATGAGAAAATTGATAGTTTAGTAATCGTTTGGAACAACGGAGCAATTCAAAAAGAAACCAATATTAAAGCCAATCAGTTATTAAAAATAGCTTATTCTCCAAATACTACTTCGTTTAATTTGACTACCGAAAAACCATTATTCTCCGAAACAAATTCATTGAATTTTGAGCATAAACAAATACCATTTAATGATTTTAATCGCCAGATTTTATTGCCGCACATGTATTCTTTTCAAGGCCCAAGAATGGCAAAAGGAGATGTCAATAATGATGGTTTAGAAGATGTTTTTATTGGCGGCGGAAAAGGGCAATCGGGCGAAATGTTTATTCAGCAAAGTGATGCAAAATTCGTTAAAAAGGAACAAATTGCATTTAAACAAGATGAATTATCAACCGATACAGATGCTGTTTTTTTTGATGTAGAAGGTGATGGTGATTTGGATTTGTACGTCACAAGTGGAGGTTATGAATATTTGCCTAATGATTTAGTATTACATAATCGCCTTTATTTGAATAATGGTAAAGGAAATTTTACCAAAACTTTTGATGCTTTCGATGATGCTCCTTATGCCGATAGTAGCGTGAAAACGATTGATTTTGACCACGATGGCGACCTAGATTTGTTTGTTACTGGGTCAATTATTCCGCTTAATTATCCAATTCATAATCCGAGTCGTTTGTATCGAAATGATAAAGATAAATTTACGAAAGTTGAAAATAATACATTCAATGAATTAGGAATTTTGACCGACGCCCTTGTCATTGATTTTAATAATGATGGTTGGCAAGACCTGATGGTGGTAGGCGAATGGACGGGCATTATTTGTTTACGAAATGATAATGGCGTTTTTAACAAGGTTGATAATGAATTGGAAAAAATGACTGGTTTATGGCAACGTATTTCGGCCGATGATTTTGACAAAGATGGTGATTTGGATATAATTGTTGGAAATTATGGACTCAATTCACAATACAAAGCATCTGTTGCTGAACCTATGACCTTAGATTTTCAGGATTTTGATGACAATGGACAAATTGACCCAGTTCAATCGTATTTTATACAAGGAAAACGTTATCCTACGTATAGTCGAGATGAGTTAACTGACCAAATTGTGGCTTTGAAGAAAAAATACACTTCGCACGAACTGTATGCAAATGCCACAACCGATGAAGTTTTGGCCGAATTTAAAGAAAAACAACCCAAAAAGTATACAGCAACTACTTTACAAACTGTATATTTAGAGAATAAAAATGGCAAATTTGGATTAAAAACATTGCCTATTGAAGCTCAATTTTCACCCATTTTTGCCATTGTTTCTGCCGATATTAATAATGATGGATTCAAAGATTTGATTTTGGCTGGAAATCAATCAAAGGGTCGAGTCAGAATTGGAAATATTGATGCAAATTATGGACAAATTTTTCTGAATGATAAAAAAGGAAATTTTAAGTTTTCCTCAAATCTCGGCTTAAAAGGAGATGTACGTGATTTAAAAATGGTTGGTAATCAGTTAATTATTTCAATAAATAGTCAAAAAGTTAGAAGTTTTAGTAAAAATTCTAAAGCTTTATGAAAGCATTTTTTGCTGAGCATGGTTCGTAAATTACTTATTTTAAACATACCCTAAACACTTTTTTAATAATGAAAAAGAAGAACATTATTAGTCTTTCGGTGGCATTTGCATTTTTAGCTTTATCAATTACTGGAGTTTTGCTTTACATCAAGCAAAAAGCTCACGCTGTTGAAATGACGCACACAATCTTTGGCTTAATCTTCGTTGGTTTTGCTATTTTTCACATAGTTAACAACTGGTCTTCGATAACTGGCTACTCAAAAGAGCGAAAAAGTGGTAAATTTCAAAAAGAATTTATTATCGCAGGAATTGCTTTTTTAGTGATTTTAGCTGGAGCTATAACCGAATTGCTAGAACCAGTGGCAGAAGCGGGTCGAATTTTTGCTGGGAAAAGACCACCAAGACCAGAGCAATTAACTTTTAGTGAAGTTAAAACTAATAATGATGTAAAAGGAACCGCTTTGACGATTTTGCTGGAAAAAACAAAAGAAACCGAACTGCCAGTTACAGCGATTTGGGTAGAAGATTCTGCACATAATTTTGTGGAAAACTTATTTGTTCCTGCCAAAATTGCTGCGATACCAGCTGATGAAGAAGAAGCCCGTGAAGGTCATTTTGATATTTCTGATTTTAAAGCTGAAACATTAACGGTTTGGTCAGGGAAAGCAAAAGTAAAAACTGCTAATTTTGAGCAAGAAACACCACATGATAACTTCGTGTTAAAAACAAATACAACTTCAATAGGTCAGTTTTTTATTCTTTTAGAAGTAAAAAGTGGCAATAAAACTGAAGTTTACGAAGCATCTGTTGACAAAGCAAAAGGTGATGTTTTTAAGTTGAAATCTAAGGAAAATGGTCTTATTGCTCGCGGTTTAGTTGAGTTATAAAATTTTGATTTTGCGATTTGAAATTTGATTTATTCATTTCAAATCGCAAAACTCATAAACAAGACTCAATGTTTTTCCTTAATTTTGCCAAAAAACATCTTCATCATTATGGAACAAACACTACTTGATTCAATTCCTTCGCTTGATTTGGCAGACTTTACTTCTGGCGATGACGCTCGTAAAAATAAATTTGTTGAAGAACTTGGCCATGCTTTCAATACTATCGGTTTTGTAGCAATTAAAAATCATGGACTTTCTGATGACTTGCGAGAACGATTATATGAGGCAGTTAAAAAGTTTTTTTATCAGCCAGACGAATTGAAAACCAAATATGAATTTCCTGAACTTTTGGGGCAACGTGGCTACATTGGGAAAGGAAAAGAGACGGCAAAAGGCTTTACAAAACCTGATTTAAAAGAGTTTTTTCATGTTGGACAGCCTGTAGCTGATGGAAATATGCCTACAAATATTTTTCCTGTAGAAGTGCCTGAATTTGAACAGTTTACCACGGAAGTTTATCGAACTTTTGAAAAAACAGGCAAAACTTTACTCCGAGCAATTGCTTTGTATTTGGCTCTTCCAGAAGATTTTTTTGAAGAAAAAGTACGAAATGGCGATAGTATTTTACGAGCATTGCATTATTTTCCTATCGAAAACCCCGATGCCCTGCCTGAAGGGGCAGTACGTGCCGCCGCTCACGGAGATATTAATTTAATAACGCTATTGATGGGGGCGTCGGCTGAAGGTTTGGAAGTTTTACGTTTGGATGGAAAATGGATCGCTGTGACGGCTTTGCCTGAGCAAATCATTATTAATGTGGGAGATATGCTCGACCGTTTGACAAACCACAAACTAAAATCTACAATTCATCGTGTGGTAAATCCACCTCGTGAAAAAATGAAAAGCTCACGTTTTTCAATACCTTTTTTTATGCATCCTCGTGGCAATATGGATTTGACTTGCCTAGAAAGTTGTATAGATGCTGAAAATCCACGGCTTTATGAAAACATGACAGCAGGCGAATTTTTGGCAGAAAGATTAAGGGAATTAGGCTTTAAAAAATAAATTAGTTCTGAAAGCATGGCAAAAACCCGTCAGATTCGTTATATCATTTTCTTGAAAGACGTACTGATACTTGCTCTCACTTGTTTTGGTGGGCCGCAAGTACACTTGACGATGTTTTTGGATAGGCTTGTAAAAAAACATAATTATATTACTGAAGCCGAAATTCTCGAACTTCAAGCTCTTTGTCAAGTATTACCTGGGCCAACATCTACCCAAACGATAACTGCAATTGGTTTTCGTTTGGGCGGGCCAAGTTTGGCTTATCTCACACTTTTTGTTTGGGTTTTGCCAGGGACATTACTGATGACTTTGGCCGCACTTGGAGTGACTTATGTTGATAAAAATCAACTGACTAACCTAACTCGATTTATCAAACCAATGGGAGTGGCATTTATCTTTTTTGCTGCATATTCTATTGGCTTAAAAGTAATTAAGACAAAAACTAGCGTTGTTTTGATGGTTTTGTCGGCAATTGCAGCTTATCTTTTTCGCTCACCTTATATTACACCCATTTGGATTTTATTGGGCGGACTTGCCACTTCATTTAAGTTTGATCAGCACGAAAAAATGGAAAAACAACCTATCAAAATTGAATGGGCAAACTTCATTCTTTGGGTAGGTGTTTTGATTTTTTCAGTAGTTTTGGGGGCTGTTACCCATTCACTTCCAGTTAGGCTTTTTGAAAATTTTTATAGAAATGGAAGTTTGGCTTTTGGTGGTGGACATATATTAAAACCACTCCTTTATAACGAATTTGTTGAATTTAAACATTATTTGTCGGCGGATGAATTTTTGTCTGGTGTTGCAATTGTGGAAGTTGCCCCTGGTCCAGTTTTTTCAATTGCTGCTTTTGTGGGTTCGTTGTCAATGAGAGAATGGGGTACAATTGGTGAAATTTTAGGTAGTATTTCAGCCACCATGGGCATTTTTCTGCCAGGCACTTTTTTGATATTTTTTGTAATTCGATTTTGGAATGAATTAAAAAAATACCGTGGAATACGGGCTTCACTCGAAGGTATCAATGCTGCAAGTACAGGGCTTACAGGAGCGGCAGCCATATCATTATTTCAACCGATGTCAACAGATTTGGTTGCTGATTTAACGATTATTTTGACCTTGATTTTGCTTCAAACTCGGCTTGTTCCTACTTATTTAATTATTTTCGGCGGTTTATTTTTAGGTTGGATAATAACGTAACTACAACTTCTTAACAACAATTAACGATTCGTATTTCAAAGATTTGCCGTAAATTGCGTTAATATTACGAAGCGAGCTATTTGCCTGTTTTTTGTTATGGATGGAAAAACCAATTAAACTAAATTTGACTTTGTTCAGAATCAAATGAATCAAAAAAAAATATTTATAACTTTTTTATTATCAATGATTTATGGGCTTTCAATAGCCCAAATTCTTGACGACTCCACCAAACTTGTTTATGGAACAAAGACCGTTCGGTACATTCTCGAAGATGATATTTTGAATAATGGAAAGACTTTTTATAATCCAGATACAACACTCAACGACTTTCATTTATTTGATTTTAATTACAGAAATGGGCTACTTTATCAAGATTTAGGTAATATCGGTACAGCGATTAAACCATTATTTTTTCAACCTTCTGACGAAATTGGCAAACAATTAGGGTTTTCTACTTACGGAGCTTATGCTTTAGATGCTCGAAAAACCAAATATTATAATACAAAATCGCCTTATACTAATGTCTATTATGTGCAGTCGGGTGGAGGAACAGGGCGAATGCAATTTACACATTCTCAAAACATCCAGCCCCGCCTCAATGCTACGCTAGATATGGTTCGCTTATCTTCATCGAAGCAATATGGAGCTCCTAAAACTCGTGAAGACCGATTGGTTGATAGTTGGGCGGTCATGTTTCACACAAATTATGAATCAAAAGATGGGAAATATATTATTTTAGCTAATTATAACCATTTTAATCACGCTCCAATTGAACAAGGGGGGATAAAACCACTTGCAGATACAACTCAGTTTATTGACGTAAATAATTTAGGAAATTACCGAGATTATCTTTCAAAACTCACCAGTGCGGCTTCAAGAGATTGGCGAAATAGTGTGCATATTTATCATCAATATATGCTTTCAAATGGATTTCAGGTATATCATATTTTAGATTATCAAAAACGTAGAGATTTATATACAGATGTAACTTTTGGTTCGGATTCGGCAGCAAAAGCGGAATATTACTTTGTTTCACCTAAAAATTCGTTGGATACGCTTTCGATGGATTTACGCTATCGGTTACTAGAAAATAAATTTGGTATTAAGGGTATTTATCGAGGATTTGCTTACCGATTAAATTTGCGTCAACGTTTGTATAACTTAAAATCAGATTTTGGAGATGATTTTAGATTGAAACTCAAATCCGAAACCCTCGTTGGCGGTTGGGCAAATTATTTTTTTCCTGATAGTGTTCGTCGTGCTTATGCTGAAGCTGAAATTGGTTCAAATGGAAATTTCAGGTTACAAGCCGAATATTTGAGCCCCAAAATAAAAGTAGGTTTTTCACAGTTATCAGTTCCTGCCACAATTTTGGATGAAAAATTTGTAAGTGCTGCTTATAATTGGGAAAAAGGGCTAAAAAATACCTTTTCAAACAACCTTTATGCGTCAACTGATTTTCACAAAGGTAGATTTTCACTCTTCCCAAGTGCCAATTATTCACTGATAAAAAACTACATTTATTACAATCAAAAAGCTCAAGTTTCGCAAACTTCTGTACCAATTAGTATTTTTAAAGTAGGACTTGGAGCAGAATATCGTTGGCGTAGGTTATTGATTTCCAATCAAATGTATTTTATTGCAAACTCTCAGGAACAATACATTAGAATGCCAAAATTGGCAAATAACACTAAAATTGCCTACGAATTTGTTTACGCAAAAGTACTGCATATCAATACTGGTGTCGAAATTTATTATCGTTCTGCTTACAAGGCTGATAATTATATGCCATTGACTAGGCAATTCTTTTTGCAAGACCAACAATCAGTTTGGGGAACACCCGTTGCTGATGTTTTTGCCGATTTAAAAATCAGTAAAGTCCGCCTTTTCTTTAAATTTGCTCATGTAAATCAAGGTTTTCCAGCCAATGGATATTACGTAAGCTCAACTTATCCTGGTTTAAGACGTACCTTTTTTATGGGCTTTAATTGGCCACTTTTTGATTAATTTTTACTATTTGAATGCATTTTCAAAAATGAAAAATCATCATCTTTTGTTTATTTTCTTGCTTTTTTTTAGCTGTAAATCAGAAGAAAAGAAAGAAATAGACTACTATGTTTTTTCTCCAAATGTGAAAATTTTAAAGGATGCTCCCAAAACTTATACCAAGCCTGTAACACCCAAAAATATCATTATTCCAAAAGGAATGGTTTATGTGCCAGGAGGTTTTACCCAAATCGGGACGACTGATGGAATGCCACACGAAAGACCAATGTTTTGGGCTGAAATTAAACCTTTTTTTATGGACATTTCTCCTGTAACGGTAGTTCAATTTCGTGAATTTGTTGAAAAAACGCATTATAAAACGTATGCCGAAAATTTTGGAGATGGTGGTTTTTTTGACTACAAAACCCAAAAATGGATATTGAAAAAAGGAGCTAATTGGCAATATCCACTAGGAAAAGACCAACCAAAAGCCATTGATAATCATCCTGTTACGCAAGTTTCTTGGTATGATGCTATTGCTTATGCCAAGTGGGCTGGCAAAAGGCTTCCCTCTGAAATCGAATGGGAACATGCTGCTCGGAATGCTACCAACAACCGTAATCTTTATCCATTTGGCAACGAAATTGTGGTAAATGGAAAAGCTTTGGCAAATACATGGAATGGCGTTTTTCCTCAATTTAATAAAAATACTGACGGTTTCCTTTATACTTCCCCAGTAGGATATTTTGGAAAAACCAAGCTCGGTTTAACCGATATGACAGGAAATGTTTGGCAATGGTGCGATAATTGGAAAATCAATTATGACGAAATTACTAATGGAATGATGCCAAAAGATACGATTGAGAAAGTTGAAAAAGGTGGCTCATTTCTCTGTGAACCAGGTTGGTGCCATGGCTATCGAGTTTCAGGCCGTTCTTTTACGACTCCCGAAACATCACTCATGCATGTCGGATTTAGATGTGTAAAGTAGATTTAGTCTATCAGATTTAAGGGATATGGTTTTTTCTTTCACAAAATTCGGCTTCATTTTTGCATTATCGCTTTTAAGGTTGGATATTTGCAAAAAAAGACCGCTATTGGATGTCTGCTGAAAGAGTCATTTTAATCAATTTACTACTATATTTATTCGGTTTTTCGTTTTTATTATACAAACGAAATAAACTGAGTGAACAATCCATTGCCCTGCTTTCAATCACTTTTAATTTTATTGGCGTACTTTTCTCAATGGGCATTCGCCTGAGTGACATTTACGGCGATGTCATTACCTATCCGTGGTTTAGTGTTGGCGACAAAGCTTTCACGATTGATATTCTGCTCAATGATCTCACTTTTTTGATGTATTTTCTAGTGCAGTTTATTGCTCTTTGGGTACAAGTTTTTTCAATGCAATATATGAAAGGCGACCCAAGTTTTGGGCGGTATTATGCGTACATCAATCTATTTATACTGGCAATGATTGGAATCATCATTTCGGGAAACCTTCTGATGATTTTTATGTTTTGGGAGCTTGTTGGACTTTGTTCGTATTTATTAGTAGGTTTTTGGTATGAAAAAAAATCAGCGACAAATGCGGCTATTAAAGCTTTTTTAGTAAATAGAGTAGGAGATATTGGCTTTTTTATTGCTATTTTATTGATTTACCGTTTTTTTGGAACACTTGATATTTCATTAATTATTGAAAAAGCCCAAAAACTTTCTCCCGAAATTGCGAATAGTCCAATTTTAACTACAATGGGGCTTTTGCTTTTTTGTGGTTGCATGGCAAAATCTGCTCAATTACCTTTACAAGTTTGGTTGCCTGATGCGATGGAAGGGCCAACGCCTGTTTCAGCATTGATTCATGCGGCCACAATGGTTGCGGCAGGTATTTTTCTGATGGCAAGAGTTTATCCCATTTTATCTCTTGATACACTTTTAGTGATGGCAATTGTTGGAATGCTTACCATGCTTTTTGGAGCTTGTTCGGCATTAATACAATACGATATAAAGAAACTATTGGCATTTTCAACCATTTCTCAATTAGGTTTGATGGTGGTCGGAATAGGTGTTGGAGCAGTAAATACTGCATTGTTTCATTTGGTTACTCATGCCTTTTTCAAAGCAGGTTTATTTTTATCTGCGGGTGCTGTTATTCATCACTTGCACCATGAACAAGATATGAGAAAAATGGGTAATCTCCGTAAAGAAATTCCTATCATTTATTATACTTATACCATTTGTGCGGCTGCGTTAGCTGGAATTCCATTTTTTTCTGGTTTTTTGTCAAAAGATGCTATTTTAGTTGCTGCTTTTGAATGGGCTTCTCATCAACCAAAGCAAGTGTATTTTATAATACCTGCGGTATGTTTGGTTGTCTCAGGAATGAGTGCTTATTATATGATGCGACAAGTCTTTTTAGTGTTTTTGGAGCGTGAAGATAATCCTCTAGAATTGATTTCGTCGAGTGCTGTGAGTATTTATAAAAACGTTGCCAAACGAATCGAAGGAATTGTAAATGTAGAAGATGACGAAGAACGAAGAGTGGCAGAAAAAGAACATGCTGACGAAATTTCTCTAATAGATTTTCTCTCAACAGTCGGCCCAATGGAGCTTGCATCAATTGTGATGGCGGTTGCTTCAATTGGATTTGTGTTTTCATTGAATCCATTTTCGGCGGAGAGTAGTTGGTTTTTTGGCATTTTTCACCATGAGCCCAAAAGTTACCAATGGGTAGCTTACATCGCAATTTTAGTATCATTAAATGGTATTTTATTGGGATATATTTTTACAAAAGAAGAAACTTATCGAATTGATAATAAACAAGTTGAGCCAAAAGGTGAGATTTCAAAGTTGATTTTTCATAATTTTTATTTGAATGAATTGTACCAAACGGTTTTTGTGAAACCATTGTTATGGATTGGGCCAAAAATCAATTATTTTGATAGAAAAATAATTGATGCTGCAGTAAATATGGTTGCTAATTTGACGGTCATATTTTCCTCAATGAATAGTTGGTTTGAAAAAGCAGTAATTGATAATTTTATCAATTATACTGCAACTACAACTGGAAAAATAGGCTCATATACTCGCCAAATACAAAATGGTAAGGCACAATCGTATCTCATTACTATTTTTGTTTGTTTAGTATTAATAATGATTCTTTTAATGCTCAAGTAAGTCAATGAAAACATTGATTTTTTAATAGTATAAAAAAACAGGCATTTACTGAAAATAGATGTTTGACACATATTAAAATATGAACAATTTTTTACTTTCAACACTCATTTTTTTGCCGATTGCAGGTTCTGTAATGGTGTTGTTTTTGCCAATTACTTACCGAGACTCTTTCAAATGGATTTCGTTGATAATTAGTATCATCAATTTGCTCAATATATTCTCAATTTATAACCTATTTAATAGGCATATTACAGAATATCAATTTGTTGAACAACACGAATGGATTAGAATGAGCTTGGGTAATCTTGGAGTGCTTTCAATCGACTATTTATTAGGGCTTGATGGCATCAATATGCCCATGATTTTGTTGTCAGGAATTGTCTTATTAATTGGTTCTATTTCTTCGTTTACAATTGAACATCGTCCGAAAGCTTACCATTCTTTATATTTATTGCTTTCAGGTAGTATCATTGGTTGTTTTGCTGCTCTTGATTTCTTTTTGTTTTTCTTGTTTTTTGAATTCATGTTATTGCCAATGTATTTTTTGATTGGAATTTGGGGAGGAGAACGAAGAGAATATGCTGCCATCAAATTTTTTATTTATACGCTTGTAGGTTCAATATTGATTTTGGTTGTAATGATTGGCCTTGCTATGTCAGTTCAGGATACGTTTTTTTCGCAGGAAATGGGAGGAATTGTGCATACTTTTGATTTTAGACAATTAGCTGACTTTAAGAATTATATTCCAAATAGTTTGTTGCATCCATTACAAAAACAAGAGATTTTTGGTATTTCAGCTAGATTTTTTGCATTTATCTTATTAATAATCGGTTTCGGAATAAAGCTTCCATCGGTGCCTTTTCATACTTGGCTACCCGATGCCCACGTAGAAGCTCCAACCCCAGTATCGGTTGTATTGGCTGGTATTCTATTGAAAGTAGGAGCTTATGGTTTCATTCGGATTGCTTATGGATTTTTCCCTGACGTTGCCTATCAGTTTACCTATATTGTGGCAGGAGCGGGCGTAATTTCAATAATTTACGGAGCTTTTAACGCTTTGGCTCAAGAAGATTTAAAGAAAATGATTGCTTATTCTTCTATTTCACACATGGGTTTTGTGCTGTTAGGTTTGGCTTCAATGACTGTTGAAGGTGTGAATGGTGCAATTTATCAAATGTTCGGTCATGGGATTTTATCAGCGATGCTTTTTTTGGTTGCTGGGGTTATTTATGATAGAACACATAATCGTTTGATTGAAAATTTTAGAGGATTATCAAGCGTCATGCCGCTATTTACTTTAGCAGTTACAATTGCTTTTTTTGGAGCGTTGGGTCTTCCAACACTCCCTGGATTTATGGGTGAGTTTTTTACCATTATGGGAGGTTTTCAATCAAAGGTGTTGCCTGATTGGGTCTCAATGATTGCAATGATAGGTATCGTATTATCAGCAGGATATTTTCTTTGGACTTTGCAAAAAATGTTTTTTGGAACCTTTTGGGCGAATCGAAACCAAGAAGCAAATCTCAAAGATTTAGATTTGCGTGAAATCACAATGCTCTATTCATTAGCTGCTTTGGCGATTATTTTTGGTGTTTTTCCAAGCCTCATTTTTGATATTTCTGGCGAATCTGTGAAACTTTTTTTAGAAAGATTTTAGCTAGGAATTAGCTAAAAGCATTTTTACAAAACCCTATTTTTATGCTAAAAGCTCAATGCTAATAGCCAAAGCAAAGTTCAATGCTCGAAAAATTACTACATATTTTATTTAGTTCTCGTGTATTATTACCTGATATACTTTTTGGAGTAGCATTTTTGGTAATTGTAGCGACAATCACTTTTTCAAAAAAAATAAATACCGAACGGTCGTATATACTCATTAATGTATTGATAATCAGTGCATTAATAAGTGTTGGATTTCTTTTTTATGCTCTTTTTGGTTTTTATCAGCAATATTTTGAATCGGGAAGTACTTTATTTGGTGAATTAATTTATTTGGATAGTAAAAGTTTATTTTTCAAAATACTCATTACAATCTCAGCAGTTGCAGTTTTGATTCATCTTTGGGTGGTTGGTTATAAAGTTGTTGGCGAATTTTATGCAATATTTGTAGCTCTCGTTTGGGGATTGTTTATTATGACAATGACAACAAACTGGCTCATGCTATATGTTTCACTAGAAATGGTGTCAATTTGCTCTTATATTTTGGTTGTTTTCAATAAAGGAAAAACGAATAGCGAAGCAGGAATAAAGTATTTGCTTTTTGGAGCAACGAGTTCGGCGGTGATGCTTTACGGCATTTCACTGCTTTATGGAATGACTGGAACGCTAAATTTCGTTGGTCAAGAATTTGCTGCTTTTTTAGGGCAAAACCCATCTTGGATTGCTAATATTGCTATATTTATGGCTATTGGCGGACTCTTATTTAAACTTTCAGCAGTGCCGTTTCACGCTTGGACACCTGATGTTTATGAAGCAACGCCAACACCAATTGTTGCTTTTTTATCAATTGCTCCCAAAGTAGCTGTATTATTAGTTCTGATTAGATTATTTGGTTCATTAAGTATCGATTTCCGAATGATGACCGCTATTGTTATTTTAGCCTCAATTACGATTGGTAATTTATCAGCTTTATGGCAAACAAATACGAAGCGAATGCTCGGATATTCGACAATTGCTCATGGTGGATTTATGCTTGTGGGTTTGTTAGCTACCAATACTATTGGCGTTCAGTCGGCAATTTTTTATATAACTACCTATTTATTTATTACTTTGGCGGCTTTTTTACTGATTGATTTCCTTGCACTTAAAACTGAAAGTTACGAGTTAGAAAGTTTAAGAGGCCTCGGTCAAGAAAATATCTTTCTTGGTTTAGCTGCTGTCATAATCATGGTTGCATTGGTTGGTTTACCGCCAACAGTTGGTTTTACAGGGAAATTACTCGTTTTTACAGCTTTATGGGAAGCTTACCAAACTTCTCATAGCAACTTGTTGCTGATAGTTTTACTATTTGGACTATTAAATACTGCGATTTCAATTTTCTATTACTTGAAAATTCCTTTTTACATGATTTTCAAAGAACCGAAAATTGGCGTTAGATTCTTCCATGTGGGTTTGTTGAGAAAAGCATTTTTATTGTTTTTTTTATTCCTAATTATCTATTTATTCCTCAAACCAAGTGATTTGATGAGTCTCATTGGACATTTGTAAATACTCAAGTGGTAATAAATTCTAATCTTTTCATTCAAAAATATTAGTTGACTAATTGACATTTTAATTGACTTATTGACGCTGTTTTATACCTTTTCAAAGAAAAAATTTACATAATTCAATAGGTTTAGTTACATTAAATGACAGTCGAGCATTTTCAAAAATGTTCCCACAAACAAATCGAACTTTTTCTTTGCAAGCGACGTATATTCTTTAGAACTTTGCATAACCAATCTCCAAAAATTCTTAAATGAGCGACGCAATTAAACACGAATGTGGCATTGCCCTTGTTCGTCTTCGCAAACCACTCCAATATTATATCGACAAATACGGTACGCCTCTTTATGGCATCCAACGATTGTATGTTTTGATGGAAAAACAGTCTAATCGGGGGCAAGATGGGGCTGGTGTAGGTAATGTCAAGCTGGATGTTTCACCAGGCCATCGTTATATTAGTCGTTATCGTTCTGTTGAAAATCGACCAATTGTTGATATTTTCAATAAAATTAACGAGAAATATAAGGATGTTCTTCGCAATAATCCTGATAAATTTAAAGATGCAAATTGGTTACAAGAAAACGTTGCCTATTCTGGTGAGGTTTGGTTGGGTCATTTGCGTTATGGAACACACGGTAAAAACGAAATTGAAAACTGTCATCCAATGCTTCGTCAGAGCAATTGGCGTAGCCGAAATATGTTGGTTGCAGGTAATTTCAATATGACTAATGCCGAAGAACTTTTCCATAAATTAGTTAAGCTCGGTCAGCATCCAAAAGATTTGGGTGATACCGTAACTGTCATGGAAAAAATTGGTCATTTTCTTGATGAAGAGAACCAAAGAGTTTTCGACCGATTTAAAGGAATTTATGAAAATCCTGCTTTATCCGATATTATTGAAGATAACATGGACTTGCCACGTGTACTTCACCGTGCTTGCCGAGATTTTGATGGTGGATATGCAATGGCAGGTGTGACAGGTTTTGGAGCATCATTTGTAGTTCGAGACCCAGCAGGTATTCGTCCAGCGTATTATTGGGCGAATGATGAAGTTGTTATTGTTGCATCTGAAAAAACAGCGATTAAAGCTGCTTTCAATGCAAATTATGATGATATAAAGGAAGTTCAGCCAGGAAATGCCTTGATTATTGATAAACATGGCGAATATAATGAGTTTCAGATTATGAAACCATTAGAGAAAAAATCGTGCAGTTTTGAGCGAATTTATTTCTCACGTGGTTCTGACCCTCAAATATACGAAGAGCGAAAAAAATTAGGTCAATTATTGATTCCTCAGATTTTAGAAGAAATTAATTATGACCTTGAAAATACCGTTTTTTCATACATTCCGAATACAGCCGAAAGTGCTTTTTTTGGAATGGTAGAAGGACTGGAACAATATTTGGCAGATTGGCGTTTGAAACGAATTACAGAGGGAAATATGTCCCCAGAAGAAATCAAAAAAGTTTTATCGTTTCGCCCAAGAATCGAAAAATTGGTTTCTAAAGATGTAAAACTGAGAACATTTATTACCAACGATGACGAACGTGACGAAATGGTTTCGCACGTGTATGAAATGACTTACGAAGTGATTCGCAAAGGAATTGATACCGTTGTTTTGATTGATGATTCTATCGTGCGAGGTACTACGCTCGAAAAAAGTATCTTGAAAATGATTGACCGTTTAGGGCCAAAGAAAGTAATTATTGTTTCTTCTGCTCCACAAATTCGTTATCCCGACTGTTATGGAATTGATATGTCGAAAATGAAAGAATTTGTGGCTTTCAGAGCTATGCTTGACTTGCTCAAACAAAACGGTATTGAGTATATGAAGCACGAAGTTTATGCTCAAAGTGTTGGAGCTTTGCAAACAGATAATGCTTATGATGAAAATTTTGTAAAACAACTTTATAGTAAATTTACAGACGAGGAACTTTCGCAGAAAATAGCTCAAATTGTTACACCAGAAAATATGAAAGCTGAGGTTTCAATGATATACCAAACTGTCGAAAATTTACACAAAGCATGTCCAAACCACCTTGGCGATTGGTATTTCACAGGAAATTACCCAACTCGAGGAGGAAATAGAGTCGTTAATCGTGCATTTGTAAATTTTATGGAAGGGAAATTAGTGAGAGCGTACTAAAAACTATTCAAAGAATGACGATTTTAGGGATGACGATTTTGATAAGTGCAAACTTTAGAAATCGTCATTCTTTGTTTACGGTATTATTTTTTTTTCTTCTTAGGCAGGGTAAAAACATTATTAGTAACTTCTTGCATACCAATGACTCTTAACAAATCAATGATGTTTACAGTTTCGTTTGAAATTGGCATTGAAGCGGTAGATAAAATTGTAGATGTTTTCATGTTTTCCTGATTATTTTATGTTGACACAGCAAAGTTAAGTCAAAAAGCGAATATTCGCAAAATGATTTTAAATTATTTATTGTACGGTTACATTTAGTAGAAAAACGTCCCAAATGACTTATTTTTAGTAATAAATTATAGTTTTTCATCAATAAAGTTTAGTCTAATACGAATTATCAACCCTTTTAAAATAATTTATCTATGAAGAAACTAATTTTTTGCTTCGTTTTAGCAATTTTAACACAGGCAGTTAATGCTCAAGAACCATCAGACCCAAAAGCTATTGAAATTGCTGATAAAGTATTGCAAGCAATGGGAGGCGAAAAAGCTTGGAATGAGACTAGGCATATTACATGGAATTTTTTTGGTGCAAGAAGATTGACTTGGGACAAATGGACAGGTAATGTTAGAGTTGATAATTTGCGAGATAACTCGGTTATTCTCTTAAATATCAATACCGAAACTGGAAAAGTTTTTAAATGGGGAACTGAGCAAACAAATGTGGATTCGCTAAAAAAATACATAAAATCAGGTAAAGGAGCTTGGATTAATGATTCGTATTGGTTGACAATGCCGTTTAAATTGAGAGATAATGGCGTGACACTAAAATATTTGGGTGATAGCCAAACTGAAACAGGCAAAGATGCGTATTTATTACAGATGACTTTCAAAGAAGTTGGTAATACTCCAAACAATATGTACAAAATCTTAGTTGAAAAAGAAACTAATTTAATGACACAATGGTCATATTTTGCCAAATCAACAGATGAAAAACCAACATTTACTCGTCCTTGGACTGAATATAAGCCTTATGGTAAAATTATCCTTTCGGGCGAACGTGGCGATCGTGATTTGACAGAAATTAAAGTTTTTGAAACTTTACCCGAATCAATTTATACAGATTTTAAAAAACCTGATTATAGTAAAGCAAAAGACTTTAATAAGAAAAAAGATAAGCTTGAATTGTAAGTTTGTATTGAAGCCAAATGAGTTATAATTTCTTACCTCATTTGGCTTATATCCCATATATTAAAAAAGTAATGATTGGAAAAACTGGTGTTTTGATTGTAAACTTAGGTACGCCCGATAGTCCGAGCGTGCCAGACGTAAGAAAATATTTACGTGAATTTTTGATGGATGGACGTGTAATTGATATTGCGGCCATTCCTCGTTGGTTATTGGTCAATTTAATAATTGCTCCGTTTCGTTCACCAAAATCTGCCAAAGTTTACAAAGAACTTTGGACTGAAAAAGGGTCTCCACTAAAAATCTATGGAGAAGCGAACGAAAAACAACTACAAAAATCTTTAGGTGACGAGTATGTTGTAAAATTGGCAATGCGTTATCAAAGTCCAAGTATTGAAAATGGTTTAAAGGCATTTCAAGAAATGGGTTTGAAAAATATCATCGTTATTCCATTTTTTCCACAATATGCTTCTGCTTCTACGGGTTCTGTTTATGAAGAAGTGATGAGAATTGTTACTAAATGGCAGATAATTCCAGAAATTACTTTCAAAAATAATTTTTATCATTATCCAAAATTCATCAATGCTTTTGCCAATAATGGACGTAAACATCTTGAAAATGATGAATACGACCATGTTGTATTTAGTTATCATGGGTTACCCGCTCGTCAGATTTTAAAAGGAGATTGTACAGGAAAAACTTGTCAATTAGGAAGTTGCTGTGATACCGTTCATGCACTTAATCAGCATTGTTATAGAGCTCAATGTTTTGAAACGACCCGCCTTTTAGTTAAAGAGTTAGGTTTAAAAGAGGGTACATATACCACTTGTTTTCAGTCAAGACTAGGACGTGACCCATGGGTGCAACCATATACGGATGATATTGTAAATGAATTAGCTGCGAAAGGAATAAAACGAGTGTTAGCTTTTTCACCAGCATTTGTAGCTGATTGTTTGGAAACGACAATCGAAGTGGCCGAAGAGTATCGAGAAATATTTGAAGAAAAAGGTGGTGAACATTGGAAACTTGTTGAAAGTTTGAATGATTCGGAGGCTTGGATTGATTTGTTAGTAGAATTGGTGAAAGAATAAGACAAACCATGGAAATAGGAATAGATAGCTTTGCGGCCGTAATGGCTAATAACAAAGGACAAACAATAAGTAGCGTGCAGGCAATTGCCGAATTGTTGGAACGGATTGAAAAAGCTGATGAAGTTGGTCTTGATTTATTTGGTATTGGAGAGCATCATCGCAAAGAGTTTCTCGATTCTGCACCGACAATGATTTTAGCAGCAGCGGCAGCTCGAACAAAACGGATTAAACTTACAAGTGCAGTAACAGTTTTGAGTGCAATTGACCCTGTGCGAGCATTCCAAAGTTTTGCCACACTTGACTTAATTTCTCAGGGTCGAGCTGAAATGGTCGTTGGTCGTGGTTCATTTACGGATGCTTTTCCTCTATTTGGGTTAAATCTTGAAGATTACGATGAACTTTTCACCGAAAAATTAGGTCTATTACTCAAAATCAGAGAAAATGAGGTTGTAAATTGGTCAGGAAAATTTCGAGCAAGATTGAGCAATCAGTCTATTTATCCAAGACCATTACAACAAAAACTACCAATTTGGATAGGTGTAGGCGGTACTCCTCAATCTTTTGTTCGAGCAGGTATATTGGGTTTGCCTTTAATGGTAGCAGTTATTGGCGGAGAAACACATCGTTTCAGGCCATTAATTGACCTCTATCGAAATGCAGGTTTGAAAGCAGGGCATTCGCCCGAACAATTGCAAGTGGGTTTGCATTCGTTGGGTTATGTGGCAGAAACAACAGAAGAAGCTGTTGAAGAGTTTTATCCTGGATATGCCGAAATGTTTACCAATATTGGTAAAGAACGTGGTTGGCCACCCGTTAGACGCTCGCACTTTGATTCTCAAACCACCGAATTAGGGGCATTTTTGATAGGAAATCCCGAAGAAGTTGCTCAAAAAATATTGAGACATAGTGAGGCTCTTGGCGGAATTTCTAGAGTTACTTTTCAAATGGATAATGCGGGAATGTCTCACGAAAAATTGATGAAAGCCATTGAATTAATTGGAACACGGGTATCTCCGATAGTGAATAATTCAAAAGTTTTTTGAAAAAGAAGAAGGCACATTTTAGCTAAAATGTGCCTTCTTCTTTTTAATTAATACAATTTTTTTAAAGTATGTTTTTAAGAAATATCGTTTTCTTTAGCTTTAAAAACTCCCCTTTAAAACTTCAACCAAAGCCCATAAATCATCTTCAACATTATAAATATTTTGAGAGACCCGAATCGCTACACCTCGATTAGAAATTACAATTTTGTTTTGCATTAATTTGTCGGTAAATGATTGATTATCAATGCTTATTGGGAGTGAAACTCCTAATAAATGATTCGCACGATAAGCCTCATCTTCTAGCCAACATCCCAATTCTTGAAGCTCTTTTATTGGATTCTCAATAATTGATTTGGTATAATTTTGAATGTTATTTACTCCCCAACTTAACAATTGTGTGAGTGCATCTTCCAGCATTGGCATTTGAATAAACTGTGAATGCTCACCCATGTTATATCTTTGTGCCTTTGGGCGATAAGCTCTTTCATACCTAATCAATTTAGCGAAATTGTCACTTTCAACGCGGTGCATCCAAGATTCTTCTATGGGAATACCGTCGTCAAAAAAATCGCTAAAATAGGCTAACCCAATACTATATGGACCTAAAAGCCATTTGTAGCCTGCACAAATCAAAGCATCAGGTTGAATTTTTTCTATATCGAAATCTAATGCACCAACCGACTGAGTTCCATCAATAATAAGTAATGCACCAACTTCTTTACACCGCTTTGAAATGTTTTCCAAATCGAATTTTACCCCATAAATCCAGTGGATATGCGGCATAACAACCATAGCAGTTTCTGTCGTGATTCCCTCCAAAATATGTTGATTCCAAAGTTTTCCACGATTTTCAAAAACATCTGGTTTTACTATGGTTTTATACGTTAAATGATGATTTTGACAAACCCTATCAAACGCATAAACGTTATTTGGAAACTCATCTTGAATCTGAATAATGTGCTTTTTCTCAGAAATATTAGGTAAACGATGAAAATTATTGGCTACAGTTGCCATTCCGTAAGCAACTGATGGAATAATGGCAACTCGTTGATAATCAGGTATATTTACAAGTTTAGAAAAAAGTTTTTGTACTTTTTCGGGAAGTATAAAATGGTCTTTACCACTTATTTGATGCGTATGTACGGCTTTCAAATTGATGCCTTCAATGCCACGCTCAACCGAACTTTTTAGGGTAGGAGAGTAAGCCGCACCATTGAGATAATGCAAACCTTCTTCAATTGAAAATAAGTGCTTTTGATTAGTCATATCTTTCGGGCTTATAAAGCTCAATATCGATTGTAGTTTGTTGATTATCAATAATTTGCTGAACTAATTTGCCTGTTGCTGGTGCAAGACTCAAGCCCATCATGGCATGACCAGAAGCAACTACAAGGTTTTTGTATTTGTTGGTTCGTCCAATGTACGGCAAACCATCGGGAGAACACGGACGTAAACCATACCAAACCTGTTCTTGTTTTGGCATATCTATTTGATATTCAGGGAAATAATTTGGAACGGCCTTGATAATACCACGTACACGATTCATATTGATATCATCGTTCAAACCACCAATTTCCATTGTTCCACCAAAACGAATCAATTTATCAGACATAGGAGTAATAGCAACTCTGGCTTCTAATAAAATAGATGGAATATTAAGGTTTTTACCCACATTTTGTTGATAAGTTACGCTATATCCTTTGCCTGCTTGCATTGGTAAACCGATGTTTAGCATTTCAGCCAAAATTGGTGACCACGAGCCAGTGGCAATGATTAAATGCTGAATATTGATTGTAGAAAGATGACAGTTATCGTTATCTTTTTGTTGAATCTTAATTGATTTTACTTGGTCTTTTTCAAATTCAAAACCAGTCACTTCTGTGTTATACAAAAACTTTACACCTTGCTTTTCGAGATATGCTTTCAGATTTTTTACTAATTGATTTGGGTATAAATGAGCGTCTCCTTCATAAAAAACAGCTCCTACAACGTCGGGTTTTACTTCAGGTTCGAGTTTATGTAACTCATTGGTATTCAATATTTTAGTTTTTAATCCAAGCTCATTGGCTTGTTTCGCTACTGCTATTTCTTCTTCAAATGTGTGGTCGGTTTTACACAACATCATTAAACCTTTTTCTTCAAAAGCAAAGTCGAAATTAGGTGTTTTTGCTAAATCTTGATAAAGCGATTTACTCAACAAACTAATGTCCCTTAAAGCGGGCATGGCACGTTCAACTTGTTTTTTATTGGCAGCTTGATAAAATTTTATTCCCCATGAAAGCAAGTCTAAATTGAGGCGTGGTTTTACATAAAATGGACTTTCCGAATTAAACATCCAACGGATACCTTTTTCAATCATTCCCGGTACTGCTAAAGGGATAAAATGACTAGGAACAATCATTCCTGCATTGCCCATTGAGCAACCATCATCGCCATTTGTTCGTTCGATAATTGTAACTTTGTGTCCTTGTTGAGTGAGGTAATATGCTGAAAATAAGCCAATTACACCACTGCCAATGATGGTTGTTTTCATTTTTTAGTCTATGATTTCTTGAATCTTATTTTTAAACCATTGGGTTGTAACTAATTTTTCTTTGCTTAAATTTAGTTTTGCTATTGAACTTTTATTAAACTGTTCTTTCATATCAAAGAATTTGTAGAATCTTTCTAACTCATTACTCTCTAAATCTTTTCCAATTGAATTTATATCGTTTGATTTCAGTTTGTCGTTTGTTTTAAATTCCTCATAGGTTTGTCTTGAAGAAACGACTGTCATTAAAATACTGTTACGTTTTTTATTTTTCTGTTCAGTGATTTCTTTAATATATGTTTCTATATCAAAACCCTCCGGTGAAAGTTCTGCAATATTATCTGGATGATAAATATAGTTTTCAAAGTCATAATATTTGAGAATATGATAAGTTGGGTATTCTTTTTTTATGGCTTCTATTTCTTCATCAGTCAGAAAGTCTCTGTCTCTTAGTGCATGATTATTGGAATCTCTTTTAATATGTAAAAAAACTTCTCTTGATGCTTTCCCACCTACAAAAATGGTGTTTTCAAGACCCAAAAGATTGTACCATTCATCATTTTTGTTTTCACAGAAAATAATCTTTTTACCTTTAAAAAGCTGTGAAAGCATGCTTTTAGGTACAGCTATATCAAAAACATCAAGTATTTCCTTAGATTGAGGCAAAAGAGTTTGAGCAATATCAAAATTGAGAGAATCAAAGTCAATAATAACTGCATCATCACTTTTACGTGCATAATCAATAAAGCCCAAAGCATGAGAAGCTGTCCAGAGTTGTGAGTTATCAGGAATCCAATTTTCTGTAATTTCCTTTAATAAATTATATTGAATGGCAGTGTTTAGATGCAAATCCATTTCATCAAAAAACAAAATAGCATCTTGCAGTAAATCCTTTCTACTCAATAAATTGAATAAAATATTAATTACTTCCTTTTCGCCAGCACTAAGCAAATTATAGTGAATTTCAGAATCGCCTTTTTTGAAATTAATCTCTGCTGTTTTACCTTCTAATGGTGGAATAATTTCAAGTAGTTCAATCCCTATATTATGGTCGTTGTTAAATATTCTATGTAATGCTTGATTGATAGGGTAGATATACTTTTCTCTTATATACTTACTTGAATCAACGCTTGAAAAGACATTTTTTAGAATATCCCTAAGCATATTTTCAATGTCATTCTCAAAACGCTCATCTCGGTCAATATAAATTTTGGGGCGGTCTGCATCATTTTGAGTGGTTAATTCACTACCCAAAACGGTTTTTGTCAACCTTGATATTTGTCTGAAACTTGTTCTTCCGTAAAAAGAATTGATTGGTAATTCTCCTACTGTGCTACCGCTATTGGTTTCAGACCATGTTTGACAATGAAAAAATCCTTTATTTGAGGTAATATCAATCAAGAAAGCATCATCCTTTTTTTGATAATATTTTTCAACTAATGCTGTTACTGAAGGCAAAAGTTTTCTTGAATAGACATTTAAGACCTCAAAAGCATCAAAAATGGAAGATTTTCCCGAACCATTCGCACCAATCAATAGCACGAGTTTAGTGTTTTCGGGAATATCTTCAATTATTAAATCGGTAAAACGTTTGAAGTTTTGAAGTCGTATTTTCTGAATTTGCATTTTCTGAAATAGCTATTTTAAACAAATTTAAACATTAATTACATAAAATTATCTAAAATAACTCCCCTTTAGGTATAGAGGGCTAAATTACCTGAAAACCAAACGCATAAGGGTCGTCTTGGTCATCAATTGTGATAGTATTGTTACCGTAAATTCTAGCCCAACCTTCAATGCTTGGATAGATTGCATCTATTTCTCCAACTTTAGTCGTTCCTTCAATTCTACCAATAAATTTACTGCCAATGATACTTTCATGAATAAATTCCTCGCCTTGTTTGAGTTTATCTTTAGCAGCCCATTGTGCCATTCGAGCCGAAGTGCCAGTACCACAAGGTGAGCGGTCGATGGCTTTGTCTCCGTAAAAAACAGCGTTTCGAGCGGTTGATGTTGGGTCAATCACTTTGCCTGTCCATTCAATATGACTAAGACCATTAATTGTTGGGTTTTCGGGATGAATGAAAGTGTGTTTTTCATTGATTCTTTCACGCAAAACTTTAGCCCAAGTAATGAGTTGGTCGGCTCTATAATTCTCTAAGCCGGAGAAATTTTCCTGCACATCAACGATGGCATAAAAATTTCCACCATAAGCTACATCAACTTTTAAAATTCCTAAATCAGGGCATTCAACTTCGATATTTTCAGCCGCTAAAAACGAAGCAACATTAGTCAATTTTACGGATTTAACCTTGTTGCCTTCTTGCTTATATTCAATCAAAACTAAACCTGCTGGAGCTTCCATTCGGACAAAACCTGGCTTTTTTGGCTGAATTAGGCCATGTTCGATAGCAATCGTAATTGTACCAATTGTTCCATGTCCGCACATCGGTAAACAGCCTGATGTTTCGATAAATAAGACTGCTACATCGTTTTCGGGGTTGTGGGGTGGGTACAAAATACTGCCCGACATCATGTCGTGTCCACGTGGTTCGAACATCAATCCTTTACGAATCCAGTCATATTCACGAAGAAAATGTTGGCGTTTTTCGGACATATTTTTACCTTCCAAATTGGGTCCACCACCAGCTACGAGCCGAACAGGGTTTCCGCAAGTATGGGCATCTATGCAAAAGAATGATTTTGTCATAATTAAATCTGAGGTAAAACTGGTCTCGTTGCCAAAGAATCATTGATAATTTTCAAAATACGCTCTCTTTCTTCGCCTGCCAACGGTAAACGTGGTTCGCGAACCCATTCGGTACCAAGGCCAGTTGCAACTTGTGCGAGTTTGATATTTTGTATAAATTTAGTCGAAACATCCAAGTGCATCAAGGGAAAGTGCCAACGATAAATAGCACGGGCTTCTTCGTAGCGGCCTTGTTTTACTAATTCATAAATCACAACTGTCTCACGAGGAAACGCATCAACCAAACCTGCAACCCAGCCATCAGCACCCATCACAAGGCTTTCGTAAGCTAAATCATCCACACCCGAAAGAATTTTGAAGCGTCCTCCAAACTCATTGATAATATCTGTCATATAACGAATATCGCCAGTTGACTCTTTCATTGCCTCGAAATGTGGGTTCGCCGCCAAATCATGGAACATAGGAATCGAGATAAAATTTTTGTACGCCAACGGATTATTATACGCCAATACTGGCAAGTCAGTCGAATCGGCTACACGGTGTAAATAGTGAAGTATTTCACGGTCATCGGCCGAATAACGCATCGGTGGCAACAACATAAAACCTTCAGCACCAGCTTGTTCACAAGTTTTAGCAAAAGTAACTGCCTCACGAGTGATACACTCTGCAATACAAATAACCAACGGAACACGTCCTGCAATTGTTTTTTTAGCCGATTCAAGCAAAATGAGCTTTTCGTCGGTTGTCAGCGTTCCGTTTTCACCTAACGAACCACAAATAATTATTCCATGCACTCCTGCTTCGATTTGTTTTTCGATGTTGAAGTTAAACATATCTAAATCAAGGCTTTCGTCTTGAAAAAAGGGAGTCGTTACGGCAGGATAAACGCCAATCCAAGATGGTTTCATTTGCTAATTTTAAATAATATGATGAGTAAATATTTGAAATATATTGCAAAAGTACGGCATACAAAAATCAAAAACTTATCTTTAGTTGGCTAATAGTTATACTATATTATTCAAAATTTAAAATAAATTAATAATATTGGGGTAAATTAGTATTTAATTATTTGTTTTGTTTGTAGAAATCTTTATTAAATTAATCTTGAAACCACTTTTATTTCGCATACCAAAAACTGAAACTGAGTCTTTCAGGGTGCAAGTTGATGATTTGCCATATTTTTATGATACCTTACATTTTCATCCTGAATGGCAAATTACGTTGGTAATTGAAAGTACAGGTACCCAATTTGTAGGTGATAATGTAGAGCGTTTTCAGCCATTTGATGTCTATTTTTTGGGAAGTAATCTGCCACATGTTTTCCGAAATGATGCCGAATATTATGCCGAGAATCTGCGAGCATACTCGGTTTCGGTATATTTTAGGGGAGATTTATTGGGAGAAAATTTCTTTGATATTCCTGAAACACAACATTTGCAGGCATTACTAACGGAAGCTTCGAGAGGAATCCGAATCCGAAATAATGAACCCAATGCCCTCACGGATTTGATAAAATCAATAGCAAATAAACAAGGTTTTGATAAATTATTGACTTTTTTACAGATTTTGAATGAAATTGATATTTCGACAAAAAAAGAGTTTTTATCTAGTATAACGTATCAAGCTCCGCAAAAAGAACTTGATAATCAGCGAATTAATGCTACGTTTGAGTTTTTAATGAAAAACTTTGAGCGAGAAATTTCGTTAGAAGAAGTGGCCGAAATTGCTAACATGACTCCGAATGCTTTTTGTAGATTTTTTAAACTTCGCACTCGAAAAACTTTCTCTGATTTTTTGAATGATGTACGTGTCGGTCACGCCTGCCGAATGTTGCAAAACAATGAAAAAAGTGTGCTAGAAATTTGTTTTGCGAGTGGTTTTAATAATGTTTCTAATTTCAATCGTCAATTTAAGCGGCGTATGAAAATGTCGCCAAGTACATATTTGAGGCAGTTTTAGCACGAGATAACTAAAATTATTGAAGCCACCCATCAGGTTTGATAGGAGTTCGAGTGGGTCCTAAAAGGCATTTAATTAACGGCGGACGACCAGCTTCTCCAGAAACGCCAGGTTCTTGATTATAAGTATGGTCTCTCAAGCCAATGGGTTTTATTTGCAACTTAAATGGTTCTGTTCTATCTATCCAATATCTTTTATTTTTGATACTTTTAATCATAAAAAAGCCAGCAATAGGTTCATAAGAATTATTGATATTTTTAATGTTTCCGATTATTGCTGCTGGTGGAGTATCAACCAAAGTACCATTATTTTGAGTTTGATCTGCAAGAAGTTTTAAATATTGATAGGCTTCAGTCGAGATAGATTGCTGACTAATTTCAATCAAAGCACCATTAATAGTATAATAAGGTATTTTAGCCACTAATTTATTTGTAATGATTTTACCATTTGATGTAAAATCGTTTAAGATATTTAGGTCTGAGCTTTTAAAAATTTCCCAGCAGTCGCCTTCACAATAGTAATCAAAAAAAAGACCTTGGTATTCGATTTGTTGTTTACAACCTATACCAGTATAATATCGGCCTCCTTCACAAGTTTCACAAACATCTTGTCGTTCCCAAAGCTGCCAAGTCCAGAGATAATTATTCTTTTCGTCGGTTGGGTCTTTAGTATCAATAAACACATAGTTGGCAGGAATATACTTTTCATTTTTCAAAATACCATCTTTGTAGAATTTATCGTGAATGTCAAGTATTTCAGGTACTTCAACAAGTTTTTCAATGGCAGATTGATAACTATTTCCATCCGTTTTCTTAAAAAATAATTGATAATTTGTAGCCTTTTTTAACTTAAAATTTGAAGGTAGGGCATATATTCCATCACCTTTTTCGATAAATTTTATAATTTCCTTTCCATTAACTAATAATTCTACTGACGCATTTAAAACAGGCGAGCTAAAAGCTGTTCCTTTTGCATTGAATGACTCTGTTATTGAGATTTGTTGTACTTGTGAAATATCAATAAGGGTAGCATCTACGGTTAAAATTCGTACATCACTTACAACTCCTAATTGAAAAGGTTCTACACAGGCAGAAACCCACAGTAATAGTGTTACAAAAAGGGTTGTAATTTTAGCATTCATTTTGGGGTTAATTTTCTCTGTTAGACCGAAAATTTTGTAAATTTAGTTATTTTTATAAATTACATTTTGATTGATTCAAAAAAGTATTAAAAGAAACAGTTTCATCGGCGTGGGAGATACTTAGAAAACTAAAGGAGTAAATAGAAGAAAAAAACAGGAAACTTAAACCAATTAAACCAAAAACCACAGAGCCCCTGAAAAGGGAGACTCTGTGGAGGACGAAAAAACTACTGCTTTACCTTCGGCTTAATAATCAATCTTAGTGATTGGTCATAAGTGACGTAATTCCAAAGCCAGTTGATAAATACCATTACTTTATTTTTTACGCCCAAAATTGCCATTAAATGCACAAACATCCACACATACCACGCAAAAGCCCCTTGAAATTTCCAGAAAGGTAAATCAACAACCGCCAAATGCCTTCCAACCGTTGCCATTGAGCCTAAATCTTTATATTCAAAGCCGACAGGCTCTTCTTTACGAATGATTTTTATTAAATTTTTAGCTAATAATTCACCTTGTTGAATGGCAGGTTGAGCTACTTGCGGATGACCGTTCGGAAATTTCGGGTCACCACTCATTAATGCAATATCGCCAACAGCAAAGATATTTGGCAAACCATCGACTTGATTGAATGCATTGACTTTCAAGCGATTACCAGCAGCATAAATCTCTTTCGGAAAACCTTCAATCGAATTTCCTTTAATTCCTGCTGCCCACACTACATTATTTGTTCTAATTTTTTCGCCCGATTGTGTATAAGCATATTTCCCATCAAAATCGGTAATTCTAACCCCATTTCTTACAATTACACCCAACCGTTCCAGATACTCTTTACTTTTTTTAGAAGCATCTTCCGACATCACTTCCAAAACTTCGGCAGAAGAACCAAATAGATAGATTTTCATCAAATTGAAGTCTAATTCTGGGTAATCTTTGGGCAAAATAAGGCGTTTCATTTCTGCTAAAGTTCCCGAAACTTCAACACCTGTTGGGCCAGTTCCGACCACAACCATATTCATTAAACCTTCACGAGTATCAGCATCCGGTGCGGTTAATGCATCTTCTAAATTTTGTAAAACCTTGTTTCTCAAATAGATAGCTTCTGAAACTGATTTCATTGGCATGGCATTTTCGATAATATTTTTCATGCCAAAGAAATTAGTATCTGCTCCCATCGCCATTATCAAATAATCATAATGTAGCTCACCCAAATCTGTTTCGATTCTGTTTTCTTCAGTAACTACTTTCAAAACTTTTGTGATACGAATATGAACATTTTTTTTGTTCTGAAAAATCTTGCGTAATGGAAATGAAATCGAACTTGGTTCAAGTCCTGCCATCGCAACTTGATAAAAAAGTGGTTGAAATTGGTGGTAATTATTTTTATCAATCAAAACAATTTGAACATCGTGTTTGGCTAATTTTTGAGCAAGTGCCAATCCTCCAAAACCTGCACCGACAATAACGATGCGTTTTTGGGAAGTTTCAGGAATATTTGGAGTCATTATTTTATGAATAAACAGTGGTAATAGTCGCAGAAATGTATCTCACGCTGTTAAATTATAAGATTTGTATCGTATTTTGATAAGCCAAAATTAAGCCTTTTCATTTGTTTTTTTTACATTTCTTCAATATTCTTTGAGCAATTGCTTAGGTCTTCAATCCTTTGTATCTTTGTGAATGAAAGATATAAATTTATCAATATCTTGTTATAAAAACACCTAGATAACGGCAAAACGTTGTCGATTTACTTTTAGCCTAATTGCCTTGAATTTCAAAGAAAACCTACAAAACGAACCCATTTTTGAACTAATTGCACGTTCGGCAGCAGAATTGAATGTTGATACTTATGTGATTGGTGGTTACGTACGTGACCTTATCTTGCATCGCCCAAATAAAGATATTGATGTTGTTTGTGTGGGAAGTGGCATTACTTTGGCCGAAAAAGTTGCTAAAAATTTAGAAATTTTGAAAGGGCAGGAGCATGTCCATGTAAGTTTCTTTAAAAATTTTGGTACAGCACAAATTAAATCAGTCGATGCGGAAAACTGCCCAATTGAAATTGAATTTGTAGGAGCGAGGCGAGAGTCTTATCGCCACGATTCTCGTAAACCTTTGGTCGAAGATGGAACGCTTGAAGATGACCAAAATCGCAGAGATTTTACAATAAATGCTCTTGGAGTTTCGCTTAATAAAGCCAATTTTGGCGACTTAATCGACCCTTTCGGTGGCGTTGAAGATATTAAGCGAAAATTGATTCGTACTCCACTAGAACCTGCAATCACTTTTTCTGATGACCCACTTCGCATGATGCGTGCAGTGAGGTTTGCGTCCCAATTAGGTTTTGATATTGATGGAAATACATTTGATGCCATTTCGGCTATGAAAGACCGTATCAGTATTGTTTCGCAGGAACGAATTACGGATGAATTAAATAAAATTGTACTCTCAAAAGTACCTTCTTATGGCTTTAAATTACTTTACTATACAGGGCTCTTACAAATCATTTTCCCTGAGTTTTGTGAACTTCAAGGCGTAGAAACGATGGATGGTAAAGGGCATAAAGATAATTTCTATCATACCTTGCAAGTGCTTGATAATGTGGCTCTTAGGTCAAACGATTTATGGTTAAGATGGGCTGCAATTTTACACGATATTGCCAAACCTGCCACCAAACGGTTTCATCCAAAAGTGGGTTGGTCTTTTCATGGACATGAAGAATTAGGTGGGAAAATGACCCCAACGATTTTTCGAAAATTAAAATTGCCATTGGATGGAAAAATGAGAATGGTCAAAAAGTTGGTTCGTTTGCATCTTCGCCCGATTGCTTTGGCGAAAGAAAGTATTACAGATTCAGCATTGCGACGATTGTTGTTTGAAGCAGGTGAAGATTTAGAATATTTGATGATTTTATGTCGTGCCGATATTACTTCAAAAGACCCAAATAAAGTAAGAAAATATTTGGCCAACTTCGATAAAGTTGAAGAAATGCTTGTAGAATTGGAAGAAAAGGATAAACTTCGTAATTTTCAGCCAGTAATTACAGGTGAAATAATTATGGAGGTTTTCGATTTGAAACCTTCAAAAGAAGTGGGCATCATTAAACTTGCTTTGCGAGAAGCAGTTTTAGAAGGCATCATTCCTAATGAATTTGAGCCTTCGTTTGATTTTGTGGTAAATGAAGGCAAAAAAATGAATTTTAAACCAATAAAAAATAAAGAAGAAATTAGAATAATTTTAGAAAAACCTAAACTCGAAAACACGTAAATTTATGAATGACGGAACAAAGTTCAAAAGAATGCTTGGTGGAATTTTAGCAGGAATAGGCTTATTATTATTGTTATTTGCCTGTATTGCATTTATGTCTGCCGATGATAACGTAATGGGTTTGGCTGTAAAAGGTGCAAGAAAAATAGCACCTGCGGTGCTTGGCCTTATTTTATTGATTTCGGGCATTTCGATGGTAAATCGTACATAGTTTTTTGATTTTCGAGACGCAATTTTTTGCGTCTCGAAAATTTATTTTTTCAAAATCTCAATTCCTACATTACATTGCAAACATCGTTTTTGCATGCAGAAATTATTATAAAGTTCGATGCTCGCCTGCGAATCGAACGAAGATTTTATAGTTAATCCTAAACTTTCCCAAATATCTGTAATATGATTTTTCTCTGCGGGAATAGTCTCCAAAAATCGAATGCATTTATCCATAATGTATTGATTGTCAGTCTTTTGTGAATACAAAGCCAGTAGTGGAATAACCGTATTTATCAAAATATTATTAGTAGAATCTTTCCCTAATCCAACTAATTTTTTGTTGGCTTTTTTTCCAAAATTATAATGTTCTTGCCAATAAACTGATTGTTCAACTTTTAGTGCTTTTTGTATGTTTTCAAGTGAATCGGTTTGAGTAAATAGTGAAAAAAAACTTTGTTGCTGTGTCAGTAAATTAGCAAATTGAGCCAAGCGGATGGTTGGGAAATTGGCTGGTCGAGTGCGAAGAAACTTCCATTGTTTGGCACTTAAAGCAGATGATTTTAGTGAAAATTTTGTAGAAAAAAAATCATATTCTTGTTTTAGTTTAGCAGAATAATCATCAACAGAATCTAATAAACCCGCTTGCCCGAAAAGCATAGCTTCGATTTGGAAAAGATTATTACGATGTTTTTGTAAAACCTTCAAAGGTAAATTTTGAGCAAGACTTAAAAAAGCTTCAGAATTGAGTTTAAAACCAAAGTTTTTTGCCAAAAAATGGTAAGTTGTTTCTTCCCAATCTCCATTGTTTTTATTGTATAGTTCTTCAACTACTTGAGCTTTTTGTTCCAATCTTTTTGCCAAAACTTTATCTAAAATTGCTATTTTTGATAGATTTGATGCTTCTGAAAAAAGCTCTTTACATGGAATAATAGCCTGATTATCAAGAAGATTTTGATATTTATACAATAAACCAATGTCAGTTATTTTTTTCAACTCTAAGGTTGCTATGAGGCTTTTATCTTGTCGAACAATTGGTTGGTCATTTTCCCAAACTACGTGTAAAATAACATTATTATACGCTTCATCTTGCTGGTGCTTATGTAGTTTCCAATCCGAAGAACGTAGGTGTATTTCTACATTTCCAGCCCACTCAATTGTTCCGATTTGTATGCGGGCATTTGTAAAATCAGGACCAGCATTAGTGTTCAGAAAACCAGTTTTGAAGACAGAAATTTTTTCTCCAGAAATGGTTTGCAAATTAGATTGGTCAAATTGCTGAAATTGCCATAAATAATGAATGAAAGCTTCAGTCATGGGATTTTTTCTTATAAAAGTTGTGAATGAGTGGCATACGCTCAATGTTTTACAAGAGCGTATGCGTATGGAATATGGATTGAAATTTACAGATATTCTGCCAAATATTTGCTCATCTCTTGTTGTACTTTTTGTGCTTCTATTTTAGCTTTTTGAGCAAAATCTTCACCTGATGAGGCATAAATAATTGCCCTAGAAGAGTTTACAAGTAAGCCACAATGTTTGTTCATGCCGTATCGAGAAACTTCTTCTAAACTACCACCTTGAGCTCCAACTCCAGGAACAAGTAAAAAGTTGTCTGGTGCTAATTCTCTAATTTTCAGTAATTTATCTGCTTTTGTTGCACCTACAACATACATCATTCGTTCGCTATCAGCCCATTTTTGAGAAGTTAAAATTACTTGTTCAAATAGAAATTTATCTCCAATAGATAATTGTTGAAAATCTTCGCTTCCTGCATTTGAAGTTAGAGCTAATAAAATTACCCATTTATCATCAAATTCGAGAAAAGGGTCAACCGAATCACGCCCCATATATGGAGCAACCGTTACTGAGTCAAAATCCAAACCAGATGATGATTTATCAAAAAAAGTACGGGCATAAAGGCCTGATGTATTACCAATGTCGCCACGTTTTGCATCAGCAATTGTGAAACAGTTTTTTGGTATATACTCAATGGTTTTTTGTAAGCTTTCCCAACCTTTAGCTCCCAAAGCTTCATAAAAAGCGATATTTGGTTTGTAAGCAACTGTGTAGTCTATGGTTGCGTCAATGATTTGGCGGTTGAATTCAAAGATTGGGTCTTTTTCTTTCAGCAAATGTGTAGGAATTTTTTTTATATCAGTATCTAGGCCTACACACAAATAAGAGTTTTTTTGAGAAATTTGCTCAAAAAGTTGTTGTTTTGTCATTATATATTGATTTTAGGGGCAAATTTCCGTAAATAATATCATTTAATTAGAAAAATAGCGGTAATTTATTTAGGATACACTACTTTTGTGTTTAATTGATAGCTAGATAATTATTAGGCTATTGCGGTCAAAGTTTTAAAAAATAGAACTTACTAAATTATAATATCAAACCAGAATGGAGTTCAAACCAACAAGTATTGAAGGATTAATTGAAATATATCCTAGAGTTTTTAGTGATGCAAGAGGGTTTTTCTTTGAGTCATATCGAAAAGAGGTTTTTGCAAATAACGGTATTCCGTTTGAATTTGTTCAAGACAACCAATCGTTCTCAACAGCAGGTGTTTTGCGTGGGATTCATTACCAAAACGAACCTTTTGCTCAAGGAAAATTAGTAAGAGTTATTACAGGAAAAGTAATTGATGTAGCAGTTGATTTGCGTCCTGATTCTCCAACTTTTGGCCAGCATCATAAATTTGTGCTTGATGCAAATTTACAAAATATGGTTTATATTCCAGCTGGATTTGGTCATGGTTTTGCTGCTCTCGAAGACTCGATTTTTTCATATAAATGTACCAATAATTATAATAAAGCAGCTGAAGGTGGTATCATTTGGAACGATGAAGAGTTAAAAATTGATTGGGGAATTGAAAATCCAAATGTTTCAGAAAAAGATTTAGAATTACCTACTTTCCGTAGTTTATTTGGAAAATAATTCCTTTTCTGGATTGTCATAAATTGTACCAATTTAGATTCTTGTAAGAATTATATTTTTAATCATATTGATAGCAAGCGTTTACTACCGCTTGCTATTTTTTTGTTTAATACTAGGCTGTTTGGCATGGTCTTGGAATAGTAGGCTTTCAAGAAACACTAATTTTTGGTGTTAAATGACTGAATCCTACTATATGACAGTAAACCTAATTTTTTCAATGTTTGACTCAATATTTAAAAAGCGTGTTTCGGAAAGTCCCAAGGTTTTTCCAAATCATTGTTTGTCGGTTGATGTTCATGCACATTTACTTCCACAACTTGATGATGGTCCTGCTGATATCGAAAAAAGCGTTGAGATTATCAAAGAAATGTACGTCATGGGCTATCGCAAAATTATACTTACTCCGCATGTGATGAGTGGGTATTATAATAATGCACCTGAAGATATTTTACAATCGTTGCATGTACTACGAAGTGTTTTAAAAAGACGAAATATTGCCATTGAATTGGAAGCTGCTGCCGAATATTATTTGGAGGAAGAATTATTTAATCTCATTGAAAAAAGAGAAATTCTTACTTTTGGCGGAGAAAAAAAATACTTACTTTTTGAAGCATCTTTTATCACTAGACCTTCATATCTATTAGAATCAGCCATAAGAATCAAACAAGCGGGTTATACCCCAGTTTTGGCTCATCCCGAACGTTATGTAAACCTAAACGATTTAGAAGTTATTAATCGTTTGGCATTCAATGGTGTACTTTTTCAAGTAAATATTGGTTCATTAACGGGCTATTATTCAAAACCAGCCCAAGATTTAGCAGAATTGCTGATTAATAAACAATTAGTAGCATTTTTAGGAACTGATTGTCATAGTTTTGCTCAATTGCATAGTATAAAATCTGCTTTTAAGCTGAATATTTTTAAAGATATTGAAAAACTCAATTTGCTTAATAATTCTCTTTTAGAGAAGAAAAAAAGCATTTTTGCATAAAATAACTAACCAAATTTGGTTTAAAAAAGGTGTAATCGAATAGGATTACACCTTTTTTAGGTATAAGATAGTAGTTCTAATTTTTGGCCATCAAAAACAGCGTAACTATTGTACCAAATCCAGTCTCCAAGATTGATGTATCTTGCCGTTGGTGAAATATCCATATCGACCATTGTATGGCGATGCCCAAAAATATAAAAATCGTGGTGAGTTTTGGCTTCCACTTTTTTGGAATATTGCACCAAATGTTCTTTTTTTTCACCCAAGAATTTTTCAGCAGTACGTTTTTTATACCAACTGTGTTTTGTCCATATTTGCCCAATAAGTAAACCTAAATTGGGGTGCATAATGCGGCCAAAAAGAAATCTTGGTAGTTTACCTTCAAAAATTACTTTCAAAAATTTATAACCAAAATCGTCTGCTCCGAGGCCGTCTCCATGTCCAACGTAGAAAGTTTTATCATTAAAAGTAAAAACTCTTGGTCTGCGAATAGTTTTGATATTCATTTCTTTTTCAAAATAATCGGTCATCCACATATCTCGATTACCTAAAAAGACAATTATTTCAATTCCTGCATCTGATAATTCAGCTAATTTTCCGAAAAATCTAACAAATCCTTTGGGTACTACGTTTTTATATTCGTACCAGAAATCAAATAAATCGCCGACTAAAAAAATAATTTCGGCATCGTGACGAATAGATTCTAGCCAATTAATAATTCGGCGTTCACGGATAAGACTTTGGTCATGGTCGGGAGCACCCAAGTGAAAATCCGAAGCAAAATAAATTTTTTTTCCTGCGGGAATAATTCGATTCATTGAAAAAGGAACAAAACTGAAAAAATAAAATTATAATACGAATGACGTAAAATTTTACGAATATTTTAAAATAAAGTACAAATTTTGTTAAAATAATAACTGTTTTGATACTTATTATGCGTATATTTGAAATAATACAAAATTTTGATTTTGTTGAAAACCTTCTTTCCTTATATTTACGTCAAAATCTTTAAGACCATTTTATTAAACAATATTATTCTCTAATGAAACGAGTATTAATTGCCGAAGATAGCTCTGTAATTCAGAACTTAGCCAAGAAGATTTTGGAATTCCAAAATTTTGAAATTACTGCCGTTAAAAATGGCGAACAAGTGATGCAATTGCTCGACAAAGAAGATTTTGATATCTTGTTGCTTGACATTAATATGCCGATTATGGATGGTATGGAATGTGTGAAGGCAATTCGTGAATTGAAAGACAAAGCAAAAGCAAAATTGCCAGTGGTTGCCATTACTGGAAATGCAAAAAATTATTCTGATACTGATTTCAAAGAAGCGGGCTTCAATGATGCTTTAATGAAACCATTAAATTTTGATAAATTAGTCGAAGTTGTAAAAGGATTAACAGAGTAAGAATTCTCAATGGTTGAATGAGTGAATGATTGAATAGGTAACGATTTTTGAATCATTCTATCATAATATCATTCACTCATACAATCATAACAAAATGCAAGTAACTTTTCTTGGAACAGGTACTTCGGGCGGAATTCCAGTACTGACATGTGGATGTGAAATTTGTAATTCATTAGATTATAGAGATAAACGCCTAAGAGTGTCGGTTTGGATTGAAGTTGATAATATGAGTTTTGTTATTGATACTGGTCCTGATTTTAGGCAGCAAGCTCTCAGAGAACGAATTCCTAGAATTGATGGCGTTCTATACACGCACGAACACAAAGACCATACTGCCGGTCTTGACGATATTCGTCCCTACAATTATCTTCATGGTATTCAGCATTTAGACCTTTACGCACATCCACGAGTTTTAAGCCAACTCAAACGTGAATTTGCCTACGCTTTTGAAGAACAAAAATACCCAGGCGTGCCATTGCTAAATTTGCATAAGATTGATAATCAAGCATTTAATATTGAAAATGTGTTATTCACACCAATCGAAGTGCTACATCATCAACTACCAGTATTTGGGTTCAGAATCAAAGATTTTACTTATATTACGGATGTGAATTTTATTGCTGAATCAGAATTAGAAAAAGTTTATGGTACGAAAATCTTGGTTTTAGGAGCTTTGCAACGCAATAAACATATTTCACATTTTACGCTTGATGAGGCCATTGAAGTTGCTCAAAAAGTAAATGCCGAAATGACATATTTGACACATATTAGCCACAAAATGGGGCTGCACAGTGATGTAGAAAAAGAACTTCCGCCTAATATAAGATTGGCTTATGACGGTCTAAAAATTAAGTTGTAAATTAGTCAAGATAATCTACTTAACTTATCTTCCATTAAATAAGTGGCTCAAAACGACCTTCCTCCAAAATATTATCTCGAATATTTTAATTATGTATTGGATTTTGTTCAAGAAAAATACCGCCATATTTTGAATGAAAAAGAGTGGCGTTTCTTGAGAAAATACTATTGTTTGAGTGAAGATGCTCAATGCCTTTTTATTCGTTTTTCAAATAGAAGAGGACTTTTTTTTAGAGTTAATAAGTTGTCATACAGTGAGTTATCAGATATTCCAGCATTGCTTAATGAATTATTGGAACGAGAGTTTATTGAGGCCATCAACGAAGAAAAACACCAAACTTTTGGAAAAGAAATTTTGAATGTTTTGAATGGAAAAGAAATCGTTGACTTGTTTTCAGGGTTACAAAAAAAAGAAAAAGTTCCATACAAAAAACTCAAAAAAGAAGGATTGGTAGAAGCAATTCTACAAGATTTTAGCTTGAATGAAATTGTTGAAAAACTCAATGACTTTGAACCTATTATCAAGGTTTGTTTTGAGTTTGAGGTGACATTTATGAAGTTTTTGTTTTTCGGGAATCGTTACCTTGACATGACAGAATTTGTGATGCGAGATATGGGTTTAGTACAATTTGAAAATCATGATGATGATAAACTTGTAGCCCGATTTAATACCCGAAAAGATGCAGAAGACAAATGGCTAATTACCGACCAGAATGATTTGTTTCTTCAATTAAAAGATTCCTCTCCGCCGCTCGAAATTTATGATTGGTTCATGAACTTTGCTGATTCGGTTGATGAATTAAGCGAAGTCGCAAAACCTGCTTATGAACGATTAATTATTAAAATTGCTACTTTTCTAGAAAAAAACAGGCAATTAGATGAAGCATTATTGGTGTTTCGTCTAACCGAGCAAGTTCCTTCTCGTGAACGACAAGTGAGAACTTTGCAAAAACTTAATTACATTGATGAGGCTTTTTCGCTTTGTCAACAAATGATTGAATTTCCTAAAAATGCCGATGAAAAATTCTTTGCTATTGATTTCTTAAATAGACTAAGCACTAAAAAGAAAACTAAAAAAAGTACAACATCGTGGCTTCATCAAGCAGAGTCAATTACAATTTCAATCAGTTTTCGTCACCAAGTTGAAATGGGAGTAGTTGATTATTATCACAATGAGGGTAAGTTAGCTGTTTTTGCTGAAAATCATCTTTGGCGAGCTATTTTTGGCTTAGTTTTTTGGGACATTGTTTTTGACCCAAGTTTGGTGGCATTTCATCATCCATTTCAACGTCGTCCTTCAGATTTGTATTTGCCTGATTTTTATGAAAAACGTAAAGATTTGATTATTAGTCATTTAGATGGATTTGCTGATGTTCAAGATTTGCTTATTTACATGGGAGAGCGTTATGAATCCAAATTTGGTATTGCTAATCCATTCGTGGTTTGGTTGGAGGAGATTTGGATGATTGTCAGAAAAGCCGTTGAAGTGGTAGAATTTGAAGCGATGAAAAAAATCCTGCACGAAATGTCGAAAAACTTGGTCGAAAACCTGCGTGGCTTTCCAGACCTTTTTATGTGGGATGATGTAGCTGGTGAATATTGTTTTGTAGAAGTAAAATCTCCAACCGATAATTTGTCTAATCAACAATTATCATGGCTTCAATATTTTGAAGAAATTGGTGTAAATGCAAAGGTTTTGCGGGTTTATTGGCGAGAAGATGATAGTTTAGAAGAAGAAATAGAGGTAACTTCTTGATAAAAATGCAATTTTCTACTCGTTTATTCTAAATAAACGAGTAGAAAAGCTAATTTATCTTGAACGAAAAGCAAAAAACCAAGTTGTTAAAATAGAACCAATTGAGAAAATATCCCAAACGGAATTGAAAAGCTCGATATTTGGGTTTAGATTAACATAGTCAGAAAGCATGATAAGTACAGCGAAAATCCCGCAGACGGGAAGACCAAATCCGATGATTTTTATCCACCAAAGTTTATAATTGCTTTCAGAAGAAGTTAATCCTGCAATAGGAAGTGAGGCAAAAACACCAAATAAACCAATAATTGTTGTAATATCAGGCAAATTGAATAAAAGTCCAACTGTCACTCCAAGAATAGAAATTCCAATTAAAGTTCCTATTATCGTTGCACCAATTCGTTGAAGATTTGTAAGAAGGAATTTGCCATTTTTATAAAATATCAAGATAAAATTAGATAGTGGAGTAATAAGCCAAGATGTTAGAACTATAATCATTACAATTGTGCTGAATGGGGGAGGGAGCGTCCGTTGTGCAAAATACACTCCTAAAATCACCGCCCATTGTACTAAAGATTGCTGTTTGCCAATCCAAAATGAATAATTGAGAAACAAACGATAAATTGGATTTCTCGCTTTTATGGTCTCTTTCATACCTTCTTTGGCATAATCATTATTTGGGTCAATACGTAATGCTTCTTTGAAATGCTCTTCGGCGTCGTTATTTTGATTTTTTTCTAATTTTGACCACCCAACATTTGTATGTGTATAAGAGTTGTACGGATTGGCGTTTAGTGCATCAATGATGCTATCATTCAATTCGTCTTTTCTATCAAGTTTAGTTAAGCAGAGGGTTCGATGATTGAGGCAAAGCGTATTCTCAGGCTCTATTTCTAATCCTTTTTCAGCATATTCGAGGGCTTTTTCCCATTCTTTCTTATCAATGTAGATAGCTGTAAGAAATGCCCAAAAATCAGCATCATAAGGTTCTAAATGAATAGCTTCCCAAATTGCTTCTTCAGCTTCTTTTTCTTTGTCAAACTTATCCAAAATTATGGCATGGTAATAATGAGTCAAGCCAATATTTGGAGTCAATTGTACAAGTTTTTGCCAATAAATATCTGCTTTTTCTGTATCACCAATTTCAATCAAACAAGGTACAATAATATATAAAGCATCTATATTATCAGGGTCAGTTTCTAATAATTTTGTTAGTTCCTCAATGGCTTGTTCTTTTCTATTGATTTGATAGAGGTGTCTGGCTCGTTGAAGTTGCGTGTCAGAATTTTGCATAAAAAATATAGCTGATTAAGGTAAATAATAGTTATTTCAATTTCAAATACTTCAAAATATCATCATAAAGACCACTTTCGTTTGAGTAAAGAGCGTAGTTTTTGGCCGTTGCAAACCATTCTTTTGTGGTAGCTTTATGCTTACTGATGGCATTTTTTAAATCTGAATTTGTAATCGGAATGACTCGCCCTTGTTTGAGTGATTCGGGTAATTTTAATTCAACAGCAATATCGATGGTTGCTTTTAAATCAGCTCCTGAATAATCTTGTGTTTGTTTCGCAATTGATTGAATATCAACATTTTCGACTGGTTTTTCGGCCAATTGTATTTTTAAAATTTCTTCTCGAGCTTTTTGGTCGGGCGGTTGAACAAAAATAATTCTGTCGAATCGTCCTGGCCTACGGAATGCAGCATCCAAATACCAAGGGCAATTGGTTGCTCCCAAAATCAAAACACCTTCATTAGAATATTTTACGCCATCCATTTCGTCTAAAAACTGGTTGATGATAAATCTACCAGCTGCTTGCCTCATATCGCTTCGGCTCGCACCAAGAGCATCAACTTCATCAAAAAACAATACACATGGAGCATTCAATCGAGCTTCTTGGAAAATATTATGCAAGTTTTTTTCTGAACTTCCAATCCACATATCAAGTACATCATTCAAACCAACTGAAATAAAATTAGCATTAATTTCGCCCGCAGTTGCTCTTGCCAACAACGTTTTTCCACAACCTGGAGGTCCATAAAGTAAAATCCCACCACCTATTTTTTTGCCAAATGCCTTATAAATATCTGGATTTGTCATCGGATGAATTACTTTTAGAGCAATCTCTTCTTTTACTGCGTCCATTCCGCCAACATCCTTGAAAGCAATTTTAGGCTTTTCAAGGTCAGTATCAATAAACATTTGTTCAATTTCATCTACCCAATCATTGCTCAAAGCCAAACCTGATTCACGAATTTTCTTATTAAGAATATCTTCAAAATCAGCATCGTATAGATTTGGATTTTCGTCCACAGCATTATCAAAAACTTGTTTTGCTTCTTTTAATTCATTGGTTTCTAATAAAACTTTAGCAAGAATGAGTGCTGCGTGAGCTTGATTGGGTTGATTGTCGAGTATTTCTTCGAGCAAAAATCTGGCAGTTGAGTAGTTTTTCAGGTGAAAAAAAGTATCTGCGAGGGAAATTTTTAACGCTATATTATCAGGTGAAAGTCGAATCGTTTCTTTGTATTCAGGTAAAGCTTCTTCGTAGCGAGCTAAATTAAATAATGAATCCGCAAGGAGTTTTCGTAGTGGTAAATTGTCAGGAGAAAATTTTAATGCCTCTCTAAAAGCATCAATTTGTTGTTGATTCATTTTTTCGTTTTTGGATTTTTTTCAAAGATAAAAAAACGATTCATTAATGATTAGTTTTTTTGAATAAAATAAAGGCGTTCAAAATAAATCATTTATTTTGAACGCCTTTGCAAGAATAACTAAGTGATTCTATAAATTTATTCCGCCAGATACTTCGATTCTTTGGCCGTTTACCCATCGACTTTGGTCAGAACATAAAAATGCAACAACACTTCCAATATCTTCGGCTTTGCCAACCCTTCCCAACGCCGTTACAGAAGCTAAATAACCTTTTAGTTGAGCGTTATTTTTGATTCCTGCATTGTTAAAATCTGTTTCAATTGGGCCTGGAGCAACCACATTGGCTCGAATTCCTCTTGGCCCCAACTCTTTGGCAATGTAACGAGTTAATGTTTCAACTGCACTTTTCATTGAGGCATAAATACTGTATCCAGGGTTTGCAAAACGCGTTGTCCCTGACGAAATATTGACTATCCCTCCACCATCATTCAGTAATGACAGCAGTTTTTGAGTTAGAAAATATACTCCCTTAAAATGTACATTAGTAAAATTATCAAAGTCAGCTTCGGTTGCATTGGCAAAGGAAATTGTAGCTCCCATTCCTGCATTATTGACTAAATAATCAATTTTTCTACCTTCAAATGAGTTTAAAAGTGTTTCTGAAAGAGAGCTAACAAAATCATCAATACTACTAAAAATAGATAAATTTAGTTGAATTGCAACGGCTTTTCGCCCCATTGTTACGATTTGAGCTACCACATCTTCGGCGTCAGAACTATTGTTGTTATAAGTAAGAATAATGTCTTTTCCTTGTTCGGCTAAACGTAAAACCATGTCTTTTCCTAATCCACGACTTCCGCCTGTAACTAATGCAATTTTTGTTATATCCATTGAATGTTTTGTTGAAAAATTTTCTTGGTTGAAATCTTTATCAAGAGAACTACAATAAGTGTCTCTTAGTTTTTTTATAATTTGATTCGTTCAGAAATTTTACAAATATCATACGCTACTTTTTGGATATTCATAAATTGTTCGGGAATAATAATCATATTTTCTTCGCTTTGTTCTTGGTTATTTTTATGCTTCAAAATCTGAATATTTTCTTTTGATATAAATGCACTTTTTTCAATAATTTTAATGCCTTCTTTGAGTAAATTTTCAGTATTCTGTGCTATATCTTGTAAGTTTTCAAAATCTGAAAGTTCTTCAAAATGCTCTCGCGAATACAAAGCAAGTGTAGCAACATAAGAGGATAAAAGGTGATTCAAGACCGAAAATTTGTGTACTTCGTTGATACTTATTTGTTTATGTTTTGGTTCGGAAAACATCCTTTGAAAACTAGAAGCCAAGTTGGCACTTCTCACAAATACTTCTTTCCTAACTATTTTATAGGGAATTCGTTGATAATTTTCACCAAAATACATCTGAGAAACTTGATGATAATAAGCCAAATTTGCCTCCAACATTTCAATTAGCGTTTTTTTAAGTTTTTCATGCTCCCAATTTGGCAACAAAACATAACTACCAATAAATGCAAGAACGCCACCAATTGCGGTGTCGTACACTCGTTCGATTAGCAATGCTCGACTTCCCATCCCCAAAAACTCGAAAAGTATCAGGATAAAAGGGGTCATAAAAACAACGCTTATAAGATACGTTTTTCGTTGAAAACTATATGTTCCGAGCATACAAACCAATAAAATAGCAAATAACAAGCGATTATCGGTCACATAGTTGAGGATAATCATACCGATGAAAGCACCTCCAATTGTGCCAATGAGCCTATCCAGATTGCGTTCTTTGGTGAGGCTGTAAGCGGGTTTCATAATGACCATGATTGTCAAAAGAATCCAGTTACTATGCAGAAGTTGAGTCGATTGAGCAATGATAAAACCAATCAGCATCATGCCAGAAACACGAAGAGCGTGTCTGAAATTTTCGGATTTTAAGTTTAAATTTTCTAAAAAAGTATCTAAATCATATACTTGACTGTTGGTGAAAGCGGTCGTTTTTAAGTCATTTCTTGATAATTTTGCTTGTTCTTTTTCCTTAAAATAGCCATTTATTTTTTTGATTCGGAGAAGAATATTTTCAATATTAAACTCAATATTTTTTAATGCTTGTAAACCAATCACCGAAAAAGTTTCTTTGTTTGAAGGTTCATCATTTTGTTTGGAAAGCGTATCAATACTAAATTTAAGCGTTTGTAGTTTGCGATTTAGAAGAAGGTTGATTTCGGGTTTACTGCCATCTTTGAGTGAAATACTAATGTATTCCATTTGTTCTGCCAAAAGATTAAGGATGTTTTCAAAATCAATCAAAATGCCAGTATGGTCAAATTGTTTATGCAGTTTTTGATAATTAAAAAACGTGGACATGATTTGTTCATACAAATCAACCATATCGACAAAAATAACCAGTAATAATCGTCCTTCCTGCGAATTTTCTTGTACAATTTTTTGATTTTTAAAAAGCTGTTCACGCACCGCATCTAGCTTTTCATTGACAGTTATTTGGGCTTCTATGAGTTTTTTATAATTTTCATCATAATCCATGTTTTCTTTATAAAAGCCCGCTTTTATTCGCATAAAACCTGCAATTTCCATCACTGATTCTGCTAAAGAAAGCCTTGCTAGTCGATACGGCATAATCTGATAAATAGATAAACTCAGCAAAGAATACCAAAAACCACCGAGAAAAATATAAAGTGAATAAAACAAAATCTCATTCACAGGGCGAATATCATCAATGCCAATTATCATCACCAATAAAGCAGCTACCCCCATCGAGGTGGCTCTTGTACCATAGACATAAAACATTGAAAAAATGAAACTTAGCACAACAATCAATGCTCCTAAAAGGTAAATCGAGCCGCTACAAAGACTTGTTAGTAAAGATATAATTGTTACTAAAACCATTGTTAAAAACATGGCATTGCGTCTATGAGTAATTGGCCCTGGCGTATCAGCAATACTCGTACAAACGGCTCCTAAAGACAAAGAAATGCCAATTTTAAGTAAACCAAATTGGGCAAGTACCAAACTTGGGAAAACGACGCCAAAAGTTATCCGTAAGCCATCGCCGAAGTATTGGCTAAGAACGAAATTTTTGATTTCGCTAGGAATCTTTTTTGGAGAAAAATGTAGGTTCATGCGAAATAATTAAATGGCTACCAAAATGCCAAAATAATGAAAAATTGCAGCAAAAAACACAAACAAATGCCAAATAAAATGATTGTATGGGATTTTTTGGTTTTGATAGAAAATAACACCAATCAGATAACTTAAGCCTCCAGCAATAAGAAAATAGATAGATTTATTAGGTAGTTGCGTCCAAAAATCAGAATCGATGAAGAAAACTAAACAGCCAATAAATATATAAATTAAGGTAGATAATAAGCGAAATTTTCCAGTATAAAAAATCTTTTTTAAAACACCCAAAGCTATGAGAGACCATTGTATAATAAAAAACCAAAAGGCCGTATTTGAAGGTGTAAATAAGATAATAAATGGTGCGTATGTGCCACCAATTAAGAAAAAAATGCTGATATGGTCGAAAATTCGTAGCGTTTTTTTTACTAATGGGTTAGCAAATGCATGGTATAATGTTGAAAAAGTAAACATTAAAAGTAATGAAAAACAGTAAAATGCCACCGAAAAAGTAAGAATAGAATCAGATTTTTGCACAACTAATGCAATCAATATAGGTGAGGCAATAATTGTAAATAAAATACCTAAACCGTGAGAAATAGCGTTAGCCAATTCTGTTTTTATTTCCGAAGGTGTGTTCATTTGATTGTTTTTATATTTTTAATACTTGCTTCCTGCACCGCCACCACCAAAATCGCCTTTGCCAAATTGTGTTTTTTCAGAATGATTGGGTTGTTGAATTACTTGATTAATGATAAATGCTTCTAAATTTTGAAACTTGTTTGTATCATTTGGCTCGTAAGTTAGACCAAATTTGGGAAGTTTTAGTATTCTAATTGTTAAAACTGAAAACAAAATAAGTAATGTTCCGCCTATTGACAATGCCCATTCGAGTGGTAAAACTGAAAAATATTGTCGATATGTGAAAATAGAAAAAGCAAATGCTAATATTCCAACGATCAAGAGTTTTCTGTCATGTTTTTGTAAGCCACGTACAATATAAAATAGAGGAATTGCCACCGAAAAAAAATAAAATAAGGGTGCAAAGTCAATTTGTACAGAAACTGATAAACCATTTAACGTCGCATTTCCTTCTCGAACTACCAAATAGTTACCACCTAAATAGAACGTCATTAAAGTCAAAATTTCTATAATGTCTTGACAGTCAGTATAATAAGATGAGTTTGTTCGCTTTCTCCAAATATGTATTAAAACATAACTTCCTATCGAAACAAGCATTATTATAAAGGGGATAATTACTTTGCCAATCGGAAATTTGGTTATGACTGAAAACCATAATGCAACCCAAGTTAAATAAATGGCAATGGCCACTAGTGGGTCGGCATAACGAAGTAAAGATGGTAATAATATGACAAGACTAAAGGCTAGATAAGCCCAAAAAGGCAAATTAAATTCGGTTATTGCTACAAAAAAAGTAATCAACGCACAAAGCATTGCATAAAGTAAGGCATTATCTACTCCAGAGCGATAAAAATTATTTTTTTTGATGAAAAATTCAAGAAAATAAAAGAAAATACCAGAATAAATGAGGCAAATTATTGCAAAATTTTGAGTCGATTCTGAAAAAAAACTTGCAAAAAAAATAGAAACAAAACCTATCCCTGCCGAAGCGACAATGTTTGTAAATAAAAATAATCCAACTTTTATAAAAATATTTGAACGATGAAATTCAACTGGAAAAAGCGTTTGAGCAATCTCAAATTGTTCGTCATTCAACATTTTTTGTTTGTGCCAGTTTTTGATAAATACTTGATTATCAATATTTTCTACCCAAATTTCGTTGTATGCTTTTTTCATTTTTTTAGTCCGATGATTTTTTTGATTTTGATTAAAAATAAAACAACACCAGCTCCTGTCAACATAAAATACAGCATAAACAAGAATGGGTCTAATTGCTCAGGAAGTATTTTGAAAGCAGCATATGTAAATGCAATGTATCCGTAAATAACGCCCATTAGTAGAAAAATATAGGAGTGCATTTGACGAGCGTAAATGATGCTCGCAAAAGTTAAAACTCCGACCGAAATGAAGTAAATGATTTTTAAATCGAATGAAAATAGCCCTGATAAAGCAGCCACAAATGCTAAATTACCACCTAAAAGAAAATAAGTAAAAGAGAAATGTTTTTTCAAATTTCGTTGTTCAGCAATCCAACCAAAAAAAAGGAGAAAAACACCTAATAATAGAGCCGTTACAACTAGGTTTTGACTATTAAAATCGTTTGCTTCCCATAGTTTTACAGGGGTAATGCTGACTCCAACGCCCGATGCTAAGGCCGTAATAGCCATTGAAAGAACGCCTCGGTGGTCGAATCGGTATGCACAGACGAAAAACAAGATAGCTGGTAAAAACGCAGATAAACCATAGCGGTTGCCAAAAATAGAATATTGATATTGAAGATAACCTTCGAGCGTCAGAAACGTAAGGCAACCACCAACCAAAGCAAAATCTTCAAGGTTACTTGTTTCTGCGGCTTCCTGCCAATGAAAGGTCTTTCGGTGTAAAAAAGCATAATAAAAACAACCGAAGCAGACTAACGCAATCAGGCCAATAATAGCATTATGGCCAATTGTGTCAATATTTTTGTAAACCAATACCCCTAAACCAGTACTCAAAAACGTGATTCCCAAGTAAAGTAACGAGCGTAATTCCCAGTGAATGGAAAATAGTTTTGTGGTTTCAGTTGAATCGATCTGAGTAGCTTGTTTTTCTGAAATAATACCTTTTTCGGTCAATAAGCCAAGTAAATTTTGGTAGGTCATAAGTAGTTAAGGTTTTTTTTTCACCCTTGATAAAGATTAATAAATGTACTAAATGTTTGTTCAAACGCAAAATCTTGCCAACTCTAGCAAGCACTTTCGATAGCAACATTCAAAAACTTTTGAGAGTCATACAACCTTTTTTGATAATTTGGCATTAGATTGATAATTACATTTATTGTTGAAAATGTTTTATAAAATCATTGATTAAGACAATTTGAATGCTGCTTTTTTATTAAAAATTTAGTTTTACTTTTATAATAACACACGAAAACATGAAAAATATAACTCTTTTAGTACTCGCAATTTTATTTTTAAATGGCTGTTCAAAAAAAATCGATGAAAACCCAACACCAATTTCGGGTGAAACTTTATTGACACAAAATGCAGCCGAACTCAATAAACTCATCGTTCCGATGCAGCATGAACCCTTAAATTTGAGTGATGCCGAATTAGCTTATTTTGATGATTTGAAATCAGCTCAAATTATTGGATTAGGAGAAGCTACGCATGGTTCAAAGGAGTTTTTTCAGATGAAACACCGACTTTTTAAATATTTTGTTGAGCATTTTAATCATAAAGTTTTTGCCTTTGAAATGGATTTTTCAGAATCATTAATCTTTGATGAATACTTGCAAACTGGCAATGGTGATATTGAAAAGTTGATGAAAGAAAAAATGTATTTTTGGACTTGGAATACCTCTGAAGTGAAAGATTTATTGGTCTGGATGAAAGATTATAACATCGGTAAATCCTCAAAAGAAAGGCTTCATATTTATGGTGTTGATTGCCAGACTTTCAGATATAATGTACCCGAACTGATAAAAAGAGTTTCAGTAATTGATGCAAAAATGGGACAAGAAATTTCAAATTTATTAACTGACTTAAATGTAGATAAATTTGAAGGAAAGAAGGCTAATATATTGTTAGTCAACGAATTAATTAAAAATAATAAGGCTAGTTTGACTCTTAAAAGTTCTTCAACCGAATACGATTTTATTGAGCATATTGCCGATATTATTGTACAAACTGAAACAGATTTAACCAGTAATAACCAAGAAAACAGAGATTTGTTTATGGCTGAAAATACCATTTGGTTAAAAAAACATACAGCATATCCGATGTCAGTTTGGGCTCATAATGCACACATTAAAAACACTGAAAGTTCGAACGCATCAGATAGAATGATGGGCTATCATATCAACAATAAACTACAAGGTGGCTATAGCACGATTGGGTTTTCGTTTGCTGAAGGAAGTGTAACGGCAGTAGATTCTGAAAGTAACAAATTAGGGTATTATAATTTTGGTATAAATTCTTTTACGGGATATTCAAACGAACTTTTATCAAAAGCAAAGACACCTAACTTTTTTTATAAAACAGCTATTGTTTATCGAAATGCTGGTTTGCATACATATTTTGACAATACACCTTTTTATCAAATTGGTGCGGTATTTTACGCAAAACCGATGACACCTGATGTCAAAGTTTACGTTCCATTATTGGAAGTTAATTATAATTATGTGATTCACATTAATAAAACCACAAATTCGGATAATTACTGGCTCAGAAAATGAAGCTAAAACTTATCAATGCTTTTAAATTAACCTAGTTTATTCAATTCAAAATATCTTTTTACGAGCAAATTAATAAATCTTTTTAAGTAAGTTTCGTTAAGAAATGTATTCGACCAATTGTCAAATCTTTGACATTGAATGCCGAGATAAAAGAAATACAAACTAACACCAAGCATCGGAATAATTCGTTTTTCTTCATCGGTTATTTTGGTTATTGATTCGTATCCATTAAGAAAATTCTTGATTTTAGATTGACAAACAGCCTCGTCTTTTTCAGTACTATTTAGCTGCAAAATATAGTAGGCAATGTCCATGCAAAGCAGACCATTTCCGCAAAAATCAAAGTCGAAAATTGTAATTTTATTATCTTTTGTAATGTTGAGATTATCAAACCAAATATCTAAATGAACAGCTCCTTTTCTTACTAAATTAACATCAATTTTCGAAAACTCATCAATTAAATATTGTTGAGTTTTTTTCATGAAATCCATTTCTTCTGAATCATTTGGCAAGAAATTTTCAATGTAATTTAGAGAGTCAATGAGTAGAATTTGTGGAGAATATTGAACTCTTTCAAGATTGAATTGCAAAGTAATTTGGTGAATTTGGGCCATTAATTGACCTACTTTAAAGTGTGTTTCTTCTGAAAAATTAAGAAGTTTTTCACCTTTTGCAAACGAAAACATCAGCCCTAATCTTTCACCTTCAGGGGCGTTTATACTTTGAATATAGTTTTTGTTTTTGTCGAAAATTGGGTGAGAAATCGAAATTTCCTGAGCTTTTAAGGTATTTAAAAGCCTAATTTCTTCTAAAATCTCAACTTCTGTTCGCCAATTTAGGCTATAAACCCTAAATATAAATTTTTCTACACCACTTTGAACTAAATATGTATGGTTGATTCCTGTTTTTAGCAAATTACATTGTGTATTTCCGCTAAAACAATATTTTTCCTTCAGAAATGAAGCAAGATGAACCGTAGAAAGGTTTGAACTGATTACAGGAAAATGAGACATTTTATAAAACAATTCTCCGAATTAGGGTTAATAAATTTAACAATTCGAAGAATTGTTCTACAAAAAAAACTAAATATCTTCAATTCTGAATAAATGGAACGGCAAGATATTAGGGTCGAGTTCAACAAAATTGGTATCACCTTTCCAAATATATGTTGCTCCCGAAATTAAGTCGTGTACACGATAATTTTCCCATTCATTTTTGCCAATTTTCCAAAGTGGAATCTTTACAAAACCGCCTTGTCGATTATAACCATCCAAACTTGTGATACACAAGATACGATTTCCATTACTTGCAGTTTTCAAATAAGCCAACAATTGGTCATTGTCAATTTGGCAAAAATCAATATTATTGGTGCTATGGAAAGCGGTATTTTCCTTACGAATTTTGTTTACTTGCGTAATAATGTATGTTAATTTATTGCGGTGTTCCCAATTCCACCATTTGATTTCGTATTTTTCAGAGAAAGCATATTCTTCTTTGCCAGGATATGGTGCATGGTAGAGGTATTCGTATGTTGGCCCAAAAATTCCGTAATTTCCCACAAGTGTTGCGGCCATAAAATAACGAATCAAAAACAACGGTTCATGCCCAGTTTGGAGCATATAAGGGTCAATGTCATGCGTATTTGGCCAAAAATTTGGTCGAAAATAATCTTTCATTTCTCCCTTTGTCAATTCGGTCATGTACTGCGTTATTTCAGCTTTTGTGGTACGCCAAACGTAATAAGTATAAGATTGCGTATAGCCTAATTTAGCCAATTGTTGCATTACTTTTGGCTTAGTAAATGCTTCAGCCAAGAAAATCATATCAGGATAATCCTTTTTGATTTCGGCAATTACCCATTCCCAAAACACAAAAGATTTGGTATGCGGATTATCAACACGAATGATTTTTACACCCCATTCAGCCCAAGTTGTCATTACTGATTTTAATTCTTGCCAGAGGTTTTTCCAATCTTCAGTTTCAAAATTTACTGGGTAAATATCTTGGTATTTTTTTGGCGGATTTTCCGCATATTTTATTGTACCGTCTGGTAAAATTTTGAACCAATCGGGATGTTCTTTAACCCAAGGATGGTCAGGAGAACACTGGATTGCTAAATCCATGGCAATTTCGATGTCATATTCTTTACAGGCTTCAATCAAATGTTTGAAATCTGCTAAATTGCCTAATTCAGAATGTATAGCTGTGTGCCCGCCTTCTTCCGAACCAATGCCGTAAGGAACGCCAGCATCTCCTTCTTCAGCATTTACTGTATTATTTTTGCCTTTTCTGTGAGTTTTTCCAATTGGATGAACAGGAGGGAGGTAAAGCACATCAAAACCCATTTCGGCGATTCGAGGCAATAATACTTCCACATCTTTAAAAGTACCATGTTTACCAATTTCTCGTGAAGCCGAGCGTGGAAACATAGAATACCATGCAGAAAAACCCGCTTTTTGACGGTCAACATAAAGTTTTAACTCTTGGTAACGAAAAGCCGATTGGCGTTCGGGATATTTAGTAAGCCATTCGAGCATTTGGTCACTCATCGCAATTTGGATGGCTTCTTCGTAGCGGCTGTCATTTGGAAAATAACCAGCTTTCATGGCTTTTGCTGCTTCTTGAATGGCTTTTTTATCATCGCCTTTTGCGAGTTTTGCCATATTATTCAAGAAAATTTCCCCTTGCATAATTTCTACTACAAGTCTTTGTCCATCACGAACTTTTAGTTCAACTTCATGTTGCCAACTTGCAATATGGTCAACCCAAGCTTCTACTGTATAAGTGTAAAAACCTTGTTTTTCGGCAAGAAAACGACCAACCCAACGGTCATTACCCATATCTGACATGATTACTTCACTCCAATTTTTATCAGATTCATGCTTAAAAAGTAACCGAGCTGCTAGATTGTCGTGACCATCAATAATGACGTCTGCTTCAACGGTAATAATTTCATTCACAATTGCTTTTGTAGCGAAGCGACCACCATCAATTTCGGGGCTAACACGCTCAACAATTGCACGACTTTGACCAGAAGTAGGAAAAGGGAAATGATTTTTCATAAATTAAAGTAAAAGTACTAATGAGGTCAGAAATGCCATTTTTAGGTATAAATAACTATATAAATGGTCATTTATAGGCAAAACAAACTTCAATAGTTTCAATGATTCATCAATTAGGTTAAAGAAATATTCCTCAAATTTCTTTTTTTTTCTTCTAAGAAACAAGTTTAGCACGAAGTTTGCAAACACTCAATCATATTCAAATAAAAAAAAACATGAAAAAAGTATTGTTATCTGCAACTCTTACTGCTATTAGTTTAAGTTTTACTTTTGCTAATACTAACAAAGGTAATGTTGTTTCAACGGCAACACCTAAAGAAAAATCCGATAAAATTATCATTATTTCAAAATCCAACAATGAGCAATCTAACAATGTACAAACAAGTAAATCTCGTGTAATGATTGAGGAGATTGAAAACGATGATTTAGGTTTGGGCGGCACTTCAAGTACAAGAGAAATTGAAGTGGTGAGTACAAAATTTAATGATGACAATTTTGTTTACGTGCGAGAGAAAAAAGATTTGATTGGGTACGCTTTGCAATTTGGCTCTTTTTCAGACCTAAAAACTGCCAAAGAATATGCCCTTAAAATTGCACAAAAAGGAGATGCCGAGAAAAAACAACTATTTATTTATACCGTAAATAATTCCGAAAAGGTTTTATACAAAGTATATTTTGGTTTGTTGAAATCAGATGAGTCGGCTCGTGAAAAGCAAAGAACTTTTCTTGCTTTAGGTTATTCACCTTTTGTCAAAGAATTTAGATAAAATATTTGTTTTTTTAATCTAAGAAAACTTACATATTGGTTTATGTGAGTTTTTTTTGTTAATAGAATCTTTTGGCACGCTATTTGAGGAAAGTTATTTAGAATGAAAGAAATTATAAATAACTCATAAAGTAACAATCCTATGAAAGCACATTTTACTCATTTATTTGGAGCCATTTTGACAATTTTGGCTCTTGAAAGTCAGGCACAAGATATTACAGCGAGTTTATCAGATGACCTTGGAATTGGTGAAGTTTCGGCAATGAAAGATTCAAAAACAGCTATATCGTTTAATAAAAAAGTAAAATTAACAAATACGGAAAACGGAAAATCTGTTGTAGTCAGAATCAATGACCGTGTAAAAAGCACAGAAAATAATTCACTCGCAAGCATTACAAAAAGTACGATGGATGAAATTGGAGTTAAGTCCAATAAGACCAAAGTTAAAGTACAAGAGATTCAAGGCGATGATGAAATTGAGCGTTTTTGGGCAACCGCAGATGCTTCAACATCTAAATCAATAACTGCCGCTCCAACAGCATTCAAAAAGATAGTTAAGGAAAAAGAAGTTGAAGTAGAAACAAGTAAATTGGAAGGCTTTGATATTAATCATGTTTATGACCTCAATGGTAAAATAAAAGATTTATCAGGGTTTGGTTTACAAATTGCAGCATTTAGCCAACTGAAAGCTGCTAAAGATTTTGCAACCAAATTGACTAAAAATGGGGAAGCTGAAATTGAGAAAATATTTATTCAGGTAAGTAAATCGGCTGATAAACCAATGGTCTATCGTGTGGTTTACGGATTATTTGAAGATGAAGCCAATGCAAAGGATTCTCAAAAGAAAATGGAGAATCTTGGTTATAATTCATTTGTGAAAGGGTTCTAATCTAAATTTGTCAGGAAAGACGAATTTCACAATGTTTTCTTTTATTGGTTAATTAATTTTAACGGATAATTGAAGACCAATTGAAAAGTCATAAATTGGCGGATTTATGACTTGCTCCCCTCGAAAGAGGGGAGTTTTTTGGTTTATGGTGCAATCTTTTTCTGCCCAACTTCGTCTAATATGTATTTACTATTCAAGTAATATTCACAGATGCGTTTCATTGTAATTATTAGTTTTTATTTAATATTTCAAAATGTGGCATTTTCGCAAGAATCTTTGCCAGGAACTCCTGTTATTTGTCATTTTTCAGAAGAAAATAGTTTTACTCAAATTCTACCCGAAGATTTTACGACAGGAAATGCTCGTTTGACAGCAACATCAAATATTGAAGTTACCTACATTGATTTTCCTGAACAAGCTAAAATAGCCTTTGAAAAAGCAGTTTCAAATTGGGAAAAATATTTAATTTCTTCCCAAACAATTCGTCTTAAAGCTACTTGGTCAACAAATCTTACTTCGACTACATTGGCGTCAACTGGTGCAACTCGAATCTATAAGAATTTCACAAATGCTCCTTATTCAAACGTTTGGTATCCTGTTCCATTAGCTGAAGCTTTGTCTGGGAAAGAACTCAATGCTGGTGAATATGACATAGATTTGTCAATCAATAGTAAAATTAATTGGTATTATGGGGTTGATGCAAAGGCCCAAACTGGTAAATACGACTTGGTTACGGTTTTGATGCACGAAATTGCTCATGGATTAGGATTTTCTTCGTCGATGAGCATTGTCAATAATGATACACAAGGGCAATATGGGCAGTCAGGAAGTGCCTTTGTATTTGATGTTTTTATGCAAGATTCAGGAAAAGTAAAATTAACAAATACTGGTATTTACGGTAATCCCTCATTAGACCTGAAAAAAACTTTAACTAGCAATGCTCTCTACTTTGGAGCCAAAAATCCTAAATTAGCTAATGCTTTACCACGTCTTTATGCACCATCGCCATTTAAAGATGGGTCAAGTTTTTCACATTTTGATGAAAGTACTTATCCAGCAGGCACCGCAAATTCGCTGATGTCACCAAGTATTAGAGCGGCAGAGGTAAACCAAAACCCTGGTGATTTATTACTTAATTGTCTCAATGAAATGGGTTGGCAAATCAATGGATTGAAGGGATATGTTGTAACTGATACAGAAATCATTACAGAAGAAAACTATGATATAAAAGTGTTTCCTAATCCTTTTGAAGGACTTCTCAATATCACAATTCCCGACCAAAATCAACCGAGAGTAGTAAAAGTAGAATTGCTAAATAATTTGGGTCAAATAGTGCAAACAGCTGAAAATCAAGATATTACAGTTGGAACAACAATACTTAATGTAAATGATTTACCAGGTGGAATTTATTTCTTACGGATTTTAGACAATAGTAAAGTGACAGTAAAGAAATTAGTAAAATAAGTTTAATAACTAAATTTATCTTTCCATTTATTGATTGGTTTTTCAATCAAATACCACGAAATACTTGCGACAGCAATCGTAATTAGGTAGAGAAAAATAATTTTTAAAGTCATATTTCCGTCAATCGTAGGTAATTTATTGAGCAATTTAATGACGGGGTTAGAAGGTGAATTATGATAATGATTATAGATAAATTTGTGGTAAATATAAATTCCGTAGCTAATTCGTCCGAGATAAACACTGATATTGTTTTCTAACAAAGTCTTCGTAACGCCACCAAATCCATAAACGGCATTTCCGACCAAAAAAAGTGAGAATAAAGACTCAAAAAGTCGTAGAAAAACTACTGTGATAATATTATGCCCTTCGGGAAATTGTTTTCCCCAAATCACAATTCCAATGTATAATATTAAGCTCAATGCTAGCAAAAATTTATTTGTAATGAATGTTTTTACTTGCTCGTTTTTATTGAAATAGAAATATGCAAGCAAACCTCCCATTCCGAAAGCATCTAAGCAAGTGGGCATTAATACATACGGAGTCATCCATTCTGTACCATTCAAATAGAAAAATAATCGTAATGCAACTGAAAAAATGATAAAACCAATTAATATTTTGGTCAAATAGCGTTTCGGTACAAAGAAAATAATGAAAGGGAAAAACAAGTAAAATTGCTCTTCTACTGCTAATGACCATAGATGGTCGCTCGAACCAAGCCAAGTTTGTTTAATTGCAATATAAATATTGGTAGAATAGGTTAGATACCACCAAATTTTTTCTCGGACAGGCTCAACATTCAAGATAAATAAAACCAGAATAGTCAGGTAATAAATTGGGAAAATTCTGACTGTTCGACGAATAAAAAACTGTTTTAGTGAAAATTTATGTGACCGTTGTAGGTTGGAATCTTTTTCTTTGGCTTGCAATAAAATTCGGGTAATGAGAAACCCACTTAAAACGAAAAACATACAAACACCTAAATAACTTATTGGAAATTGGAGTGCATCGCCTGACCAATGGTCAACTAAAACCATCGAAACGGCAATAAATCGTAGGCCATCCAATTGCCTTAAATAAGAAGTGTTGGGTATGTTTTGTGTCATTATTATTGAAGATTTTCTTCTAAGAATAAAAAATTGAAATATAAAATCTTTCAATTTTTACCAGTTTTGTTGTGTTTTTTCTTTTTTTAAGGCAACAATATCAATAACTTGGTTTGTCCAAGAAATAGTTTTTATGCCATTTTGAACTAATACTTGTCCAATTCGGTATTTACCATCATTGAAATAGAATTTATCGATTTCAGCCGTAAAGTTATCAACTTTAAGTATATTATTAACTAAAAAATTGCGGTCTAAATAAGCTTTTTTTCCTAAACCACTAATTTTTGTTGGACATAAATATACATCTTTTGCAGATTTTAGAATAAAATATAATCCAGCTTCAGGCGAGGTCAGGTTGATTGAAAAATCAGTTTGTTTGTTATAAAGTTGATAGTTTGTTGGTTTATCTTTGATTCGTAAATTTATTTTTAATGTATCAATTGGGCGAGATAAGTCATTAATCAAGTTGTCAAAGAATGTTTTGTGTGGACGTTGTAATTTTGCCATAATACCTTGTGTTGGAAATGATTTCTCGCTCACTTGTTGTACAAATTGCTCGCAAATTCGTTCTTGATTTAAGTATCTAATGTTCTGATAATCAGCAATATAAGTGTAAAAATTAAACAAAATACTTACTAAAACTGATAGAAGAATAAAGTTGTTTCTATATTTTATTGAAAAAGAATTAACCGCTACAAAATAGAAAATAACTAAGGTCAAAATAGAGTATATTTTATATTTACTGGTCAATAAGATACCAATTCCGAACGAAATACGAGCCAATACGATTCCAACACAAGTTACGCCAATAAACATCAAACAAGAGAGTAAGAACAAATCGTTATTTTTTTGTTCAATGTTGTACTTTTTGAATATTACTTGATAAGCAAATAATACAATAAATAAAATCAAAAGTAAGCCTACAGCCATTGATAAATCAAGATGTTTATTCAAATCAATGAACGACGAATCAATGGCACTTCCAAAGGTAGCAAATAAGCCTTTTACCAATAAATTTACATCAGAAACATTCAGGCTTGCCGCTTTATCAGGGTTTTTCTCAAAGCCATAAAAAAAACTAACTAAAAATAAAATAGAACTACCTATCCAAATTAAAAAATGCTTTTTTTGCTTTTGAAATAGCAAAATTACACAGCCTATTAGTGGAATAATGATACCATTACTACTTGTAAATATTCCTAAAAAACAAGAAAAAAGGGCAAAATATAAGTAATAATTATGTTTCTTTTCGATAGAAAAAACGAGGAAATAAAATGTTAGAAAAGCGAAGAAAATTACGCCAAAATTTTGAATTGATGCCATCCCCCAAAACGTATTTTCAAATAAACCAACATTGAAAATAAGGAATGAAATAGGTGTAAAAGCAATAAGAGGAAATTTGTATTTTTTTGATAAATTATAAAAAAGAATATGAATGCCAATTAATGCCAAAATACCCAGCACCATGAGTAATTTCAAATCTAAAGTTCCCTGTATTTGGTAAATAAACCAAGCGGATATCCTGGTTAAGAAAATTCGATGTTCGTTGTGTTGAGCAAATAAAATTTTTAATTTTTCACTCATTGAATCGGTTTGGAACATTTGAGCAAGAGAATTCCGAACCGCAAAATCGTCCCAATGAGGGATATTAACTGCATATTTTTGAAATGATAGCCAGAAAATAAGTATTGGAGTAATAATTAAGCAAAAAGCAAATATATTTTTAAGAGAAAAAAAAAGCCTCAATTTGAGCATAAATTAAATAAATCTGATGATGTAAAAGAATGTTTGTTTGGCTTTTACGGCCTAAAGTTTCAAAATTGTAAACTCTACTCTTCTATTTTTTTTGCGAGTTTCTTCTGTTGCATTACTAGCAATTGGCTTTGATTGTCCCCAACCTTTGGTTTGAATACGTTTGGTATCAATTCCACCTTTTTCAACTAAATATTTTTTTACTTCATTGGCACGGTTTTGTGAAAGCTTCACATTGAGCATAATATTATCATCACTACCATCAGTATGTCCTTCAATAATAACTTCCATTGCAGGATATTCTTGCATTAATTCAATAATTCTATTTAATTCAGGGAAAGAGGCGGGTAAAATATCAAACTTACTTTGATTGAAAAAGAGGTTGTTTAAAATCATTGTTTGCCCTTCTTTGACAGGAATCAAGTTGATATTTTTCTTTATTTCTCTAAATCTTTTTTCTTTGGTTAAGTCTAAAGTTTCGCTAATACTGACAAATCCTTTTTTTGAAGCATTCAAACTATAAGATTTTTTTAGCGGAACTACCATTTTATACTCGCCAGTTTCAGGGTCAAATTCGGCTACAATTTTGTCGTTTGAAATATTTGTACTGTCATTCAATAGTTCCATAATAACATCAGCGGCAATCGGTTTTTTATCAAAAGCATTGACAACAGTTCCAGAAATAATTGCAACAGGTTCGGGTTTTATGGATGGGAAAAGTTTAATTCTAAAAATATCTTCCCATTTTCCACCCAAAGCATTTTCTTCGGAACTTAAATAGGCATATTCACCTGACGCCGAAATAGTAAAATATCCGTCCCACTTGGGTGTATTAATCAAATTACCAAGATTTTCGGGTTCACTCCAGTTTGTCCAAGTGCTATCTAATCGATGACTAAGAAAAATATCATTATCACCATAACCAGGAAAACCGGAAGTCGAAAAATAAATAGTTTTAGAATCAGCAGCAATGAAGGGAGTACTTTCTCTTTCGGCAGTATTGATGGTTGCACCCATACTTTGTGGTTTTGACCAAATATCTCCGTCTTTCAGGAAAGAAACATATAAATCTTTGTCTCCACGAGAATCTTTTCGTTCACAGGCAATTATCATTACTTTTCCGTTCGGGGCTAATGAAAACTCGGTAAAATCACTTCGGTTATAATAATCAGTAATTTTAACTTCTTTAGGAAATTCCCAGCCTAAACGCGTTTTTTTAGATTTAGATAAACCAGGTCGATAAGTCCCGTCTGGATTATAAATATTGAGTATATAAATATTTTTACCATCAGCCGAAATACTCGTTGCTGCATTATTTACATCAGTATTGATAGGCCCAGCAATATTTTCGGCTTCTCCCCAAATGCCATCAGGCTGCAATTTAGAAACCCACACATCTTGCCTTTTTTCTTTGCCAATGTTTAATTCGTGACCTTCTCTAGCAAAAATTAGGGTTTTTCCATCGGGAGTGACAATTGGAGCAACTTCTCTAAATTTAGAGTTTACACCTTTTCCTAAACTTTCTTTTAATATTTCTTTCGGAATATCTTTTACAAGATTGATTTTTGCTTCATAAGGAAGGTCAATTTCTGAAATTCCCAAAGCATCAATTTGATTATAACCAGGTATTTTTGCAGGAGCAAGAACAATTTTTATTGCATAAACTTTATACTGAGTTTGCGGAATGATAATGTTCCACATTCGGCCAATTTCAGTTGGACCATCTTCCTTATTTTCGTGAATGATGTATTCTCGGTCGGTGGAATCATAAGCCAAAACCCTTAAAACAGCCCCTGGGTTGAAGTTTTCAGCGATACAAACCTGCTTTATTCTCACTGGATTTTCAAATCCTACTTTTATATATTCTTCGGCATAAGTATCCGCTCCAGATGATGACCAAGCACATTTACTATCGCCTTTTTGTGGTAGTTTATTTGGGTTACCTAAAATCTGAATAGCTCTATATTGCGGCCCTTGATAGATTGGGTCGGTTCGTTCTGAAGAAAATGCAAGAACTTTGTTTGCCCATTGTACTTTTTGTTGAGCAAAAACATGGACTATAGGAGTGAAAATCAATAAAAATGCACCTAATTGAATCAATAAGGGAATATTGCAAGAGCTGGAAATTGATTTTTTGTGAGTGAAAAACATTTTTTTTAAAAGAATCACTGTTTTTTTCTCTAATTGGGTTTATTTTTTTGAAAGAAAGCGAAAGTATGCAATTTTATTAGACTATCAAAATTAGGCTTATCTCTTATTTAATTTTGGAGCCATTATTTTTATTTTTTATACCTTGACTAATCTATCATGCTTATTAACAACGTTTTGTGAGTCAAATTTGTGCATTTCTAAAATTCAAAAAGTAATATTTACGAGACTTAACTTTTCATTAACAAAATATTCTTTTAAAAATTCAACAAATACTTTCATTCTTACGTTTTGTTTACGAATTTAGCGGAACAATTCGGAATTACGACTTTAATAATTTAATAAAGCTTATAGTAAAATGAAAAAATCACTCCTGACCATTGCGGTTGTACTTGGGATTGCCTCTGTGTCGAAAGCACAAACAAAAATTCCACCAGATATTGAGAAATTACTTCAAAAAAATACTTGTTTGGCTTGCCATAAAGTAGATACTCGTTTGGTAGGGCCAGCTTATATTGAAGTAAATAAAAAGAAAAAATATAAGCCTGAGCAAATTGTAGAGTTGATTTACAAACCAAAACCATCAAACTGGGAAGGTTATCCTCCGATGGCTGCTTTGACAAATGTTCCAAAAGATGAAGCATTGAAAATTGCAAAATGGATTACAACTTTAAAGTAATCATCTTAAACAAAAGACCTCTATTTGATTTTTCAATAGAGGTCTTTTGCCACTTATTATTTTATTCTTCCTCTTTTTCAACCGATTTATTTTCTTCATCAACCACTACAAAAACGGTTTCTCCACTTTTTTTCATTAAGTACTTTTCACGAGCGAATTTCTCCATTGATTCTTGATTGCCCATAACTTCCTTTTCTTCTTCTTTTACTTTTTTGAGTTCTTCAACGTAGTATTCTTGTTGGTTTTCTAAATCGGAGAGCTTTTGCCAAAGTCTAAATTGAGCCACTAGATTGCTGCCATCAAAAAAGGTGACCCAAACCAAAAGGCCAACAAGCGTAAGCACATAAAAACGGTATTTATGTACAATTACAGGAATATGAATTTTCATTGTAGGAAAGTTTTAAAGCACGATTGTACTTCAAAAATAGGTATTTCTGTTAAAAAAACAAAAAGCGTTGAATAATTTTAAAATCATTCAACGCTTTTGTTATCACTCTTGAGAGCGAATAAAATTTAGAACTTCAAGCCAGGAAATGTAGCTGATTGTCCTAATTCTTCTTCGATACGAAGTAATTGGTTGTATTTCGCCATACGGTCAGAACGTGAAGCCGAGCCAGTTTTGATTTGGCCAGTATTCAATGCTACTGCCAAGTCAGCAATTGTTGCGTCTTCAGTTTCACCCGAACGGTGTGACATGATGCTCTTGTATTTGTTTTTGTGAGCTAAGTTTACTGCATTGATGGTTTCTGTCAATGAACCAATTTGGTTTACTTTCACCAAAATAGCATTGGCAATACCTTTATCAATACCTTCTTGTAAACGTTTTACGTTTGTTACGAACAAATCGTCACCAACTAATTGGCATTTGCTACCAATCAAACGAGTTTGTTCTGCCCAACCAGCCCAATCATCTTCAGCCATACCGTCTTCGATTGAGATAATTGGATATTTCTCAACCCAAGTTGCCCAATATGCAGCCATTTCAGCAGAATTTAATTGCTTGCCGTCAGATTTTTTGAAAGTATAAAGACCTGTTTCTGCATTGTAGAATTCAGAAGCAGCGGCATCCATTGCGATAAATACATCTTCACCAGCTTTGAAACCAGCTTTTTCAATTGATTGCAATACGATTTCGATTGCCTCTTCATTTGATTTGATGTTTGGAGCGAAACCACCTTCATCACCTACGTTTGTAGAGTAACCTTTAGATTTCAATACTTTTTTCAAAGTATGGAAAATATCAGTTCCCATTTGTAAAGCGTGAGAGAATGACTCAGCTTTTGCTGGCATTACCATAAATTCTTGAAAATCAATTGAATTATCGGCGTGTGAACCACCATTCAAGATATTCATCATTGGAACTGGTAATGTATTAGCATTTACACCACCCAAATAGCGATACAATGACAAACCTGCTTCAAAAGCGGCTGCTTTAGCAACCGCCAAAGAAACACCTAAGATTGCATTTGCTCCTAAATTACCTTTATTTGGTGTGCCATCAAGGTCAATCATGATTTGGTCAATCAAGTTTTGCTCGAAAACATTTGCTCCTAATAATTCAGAAGCGATTGTTTCGTTTACATTCTTAACTGCTTTCAAAACACCTTTTCCTTGATATACTTTTGAATCATCATCACGTAATTCAACGGCTTCGTGTACGCCAGTAGAAGCACCAGAAGGTACTGCTGCACGTCCTAAATAACCGTTGTCGGTTAAAATATCAACTTCGATAGTAGGGTTTCCTCTTGAATCGAGAATTTGTCTTGCGTGTACTCTAACAATTTGGCTCATTGTAAGTATAAGGTATTTTGGTTATAAAAAATATTGAAATCGTACAAAAGCACGATATTTTCTTTGGTAACTGCCGTAAAATTAGCTATTTTTTTGAGATTAGACAAATTTTGTAAATACTTAGGAATGAATTCCTAAACAATATTCATGGTTTGCTCCTTGATTTTTTCTAACTCATCTTTCATTTGAACAACTAATCTTTGAATAATCGAATCATTTGCTTTCGAGCCAATCGTATTGACTTCACGACCGATTTCTTGGGCAATAAAGTTAAGTTTCTTTCCATTAGAAGCAATTTTTAATTCTTGAATAAAATATTCTAAATGGTTTTTTAAACGAACTTTCTCTTCTGAAATATCAAACTTTTCTACATAATAAATCAATTCTTGTTCAAAACGATTTTTGTCGAATGTTTCACTTGATGACCATTCGCCAACGGCTTTTTCGATGCGTTCACGAACCACTGGAATCCTTTTTGGGTCTTGTTCTTCGACCTGTGCAAGTAAATTACTGATACTTTGAATATATTCTTGAAATTTCAATGAAGTGTTTCCACCTTCTTGCGTACGAAATTCCTTACATTTTTTTATTGCTTGATTAATAGCACTTTTCATCAAATCCCATTCGGCTTTGGCATCAACTTCGCTCAAAGAATCATTATTATAAACATTTGGCATCATGGAAGCCATACGTAATAATTCGGTTGGACTTGGTTCAAAACCCAGTTCGTTGGCCGTGGCTTTTAGGTCTTTAAAATACGCTTTGATGAGTGGGCGATTAACTGTTGTGGAAGCTCCAGATTCATCTTTTGGAGTAACGTTCATCATGAATTCGACTTTACCACGCTCTAATTCTTGGGTAAGTAGATTTCTGATTTCAATTTCTCTTTCAGAATAGGTGCGTGGAATTCGGCAATAAATGTCAAAAAACTTAGAATTTAACGATTTTATTTCGACAGTTACAGAGATTTTAGCATTTTCGACGGTTGCCGAGCCAAAACCAGTCATTGATTGTAGCATGTAATATTATATGAGTGAATAATAGAAATACACAGCTTTTTTGAAATAGAGAAGCTAGTTTTCTAAACAATTAAAACTATGACAAATAACGTCAAAATATAGGATATTTTTGAAAAAATATGAATGAATTTTGAGAAAAGCTTATTTTTATTTGCCATTTGCTAAACAATGATAATCGAATGTTAATAAAACCGAACTATAATAAATAAAAACGGGTACAAATCAGCTTCGATTTGTACCCGTTTTTGTAACAAATAAGATGTTTATCCTTTATAAAATAACCATTTGCCAATTTCTTTGAATGACGGTTTTTTTCCATACATCAAGATTCCAACACGGTAGATTTTAGCGGCTAGCCAAACCATTCCAATGGTGCTAATAACGAGTAACGTCATTGACAGAATTAATTCCCATGGTTCAACACCAAATGGCAAGCGAGCCATCATTGTGATTGGAGCTGTAAATGGAATAATTGATGCCCAAAATAATAATTTATTATCGGCTTGTCCTGCCGTCATCAGACCGATTAAATAACCAGCCAAAAGCGGTAGCATTATCGGAAACATAAATTGTTGGGTGTCGGTCTCGTTGTCAACTGCCGAGCCAATTGCTCCGTAAACTGATGCATAAAATAAGTAACCAAATAAGAAATAAAATAAGAAACAGCCAATTATTAATGGAATATTGAGGCTTTTGGCACTTTTCAAGAAACCCATTACTTTTCCTGCATCGGAAGGAGTTTCAGTTACTTTTTTGGCAATTTTATCTTTGTCTTTTTGTGGCATTTCTGACATTTGTTGTTGTGCCGCTTTCTTGATTTGATTAGCAGGCAATAACGATGAGCTGACGGTCGTTAAGGCAAAGGTTAAGGTTATCCACAGAGCAAATTGGGTAAGTCCAACCATGCCAACGCCTAATATTTTCCCCATCATCAACTGAAAAGGTTTAACCGATGAAATAATTACTTCAATTATTCGATTAGTTTTTTCTTCAATAACACCTCTCATTACTTGTACACCGAAGCCAACAACAGTCGAAAACATCAAAATAACCGTTATTGTGCCTAAAATTGTTGAAGCAAGTGTATTTTGTTCTTTTTGTTCACCTTCTTTACTCACAACTACAACTTTAGATGAAACATTTACATCAGCTTCTTCTAAAATTTTCTGGTCGATACCCGCTTTTGCCAACTTAACATTACGAATTTCGTTTTGAATGATGTTTTCGATTTTGTTTTGGATTTCAAAACCGACCCCTTTTCCAGTATAAATGCGTAAGCTACTAGGGTCATCCATGATATTTTGAGGAATTACCGCTACAATATCTGTTTGCTTTTGATTTAGCCGACTAATGGCCGAATCTAGTGGTAATTTGAGGTATTCAAATTTAACTTTTTCAGAATTTTTAAATTTTTGGGTAAAAGCACCGCTTTCATCAATAATCGAAACCTTTTGCTGTTCTTGTGAATTAAAAACGCCCCAAAAAAGTAAAGCGTAAAAACCTGAAATTAAAATGGGCATCAAGAGTGTCATTACCCAAAAGGATTTTTTCTTGATTCTGACCAAATATTCTCGACGAAGGATAAGTAGTATATTTTTCATGTTTTATTTTTTATTTGTAGAACAAATATTCAACTTTTGCGTAAAGACAATTGAATACTTGATTCATTTAATTAATCAATTGTTTCGTTGACAACCATTTTGAAAATATCATTCATTGAAGGAATGTTTTCTCCAAATGAACGAAGCTCGACTTGGTCTATTAAAAGTCTAACTAATTGATTTACAGGAATATCTGGTTGAATTTTGATGGTTGCAGCAGAGAAGTTGTCTTCAATTTTTTCGGTTTTTACAATTTCAAATCCATTGCCGATTTCGCCTAAGTTTCCTGCATACTCAACATTATAAGTATGTGTTTTAAAACGTTCTTTGATTTCGGATTTTGCTCCATCCAGTACTTTTTCTGATTTATTTATCAAAGCGATATGGTCGCACAATTCCTCAACTGATTCCATGCGGTGAGTTGAGAAAATAATCGTTGAACCTTTTTCTTTGAGTTCAAGGATTTCGTTTTTAATCAAATCAGCATTAATTGGGTCAAATCCCGAAAAAGGTTCATCCAAAATAATCAGTTGTGGTTCGTGAAGAACAGTGGCAACAAACTGAATTTTTTGCTGCATTCCTTTCGATAAATCTTCAACATTTTTTGTCCACCACGTTTTAATATCAAATTTAATGAACCAAGCTTTCAACTTTTCGAGGGCTTCTTTTTCTGAAAGTCCTTTGAGTTGAGCCAAATAAAGTAATTGCTCGCCAACTTTCATTTTCTTGTAAAGTCCACGCTCTTCGGGCAAATACCCAATTTCTTTAATGTGCTGTTGATTTAGTTTTTTACCATCAAACATCACATAACCTTCATCTGGGCCAGTAATTTGATTAATAATACGAATGAGTGACGTTTTGCCAGCACCATTTGGACCTAAAAGTCCGAAAATTACTCCTTTTGGAATATTAAGGCTGACATTGTTGAGGGCTGTGTGTTGCGAATATCGCTTCACAACATTGTGAACTTCTAGAATATTATTCACGGTTGGTTATTGTTTTGGTTTAGTGGCTCAAATATAAGTTACTCGTCAGAATTAATAAAGAAATATATACAAATGGATTTTTTCTTAAATAAAAGGTAGGAAGGAAGGTTTTGTTTAATGTAGTTTTTGATTGTTGTGCTTTTAGAATTGTATTCTTGGAATAAAAATGTGTAGCTAATTTTAGCTAAATATGAGTTTTTTTTTAAAATAGAAGCAGAAATTATGTCAAAGGTTATTTATAAAATTCTCTTACTTGAAACAAAAAAAAGCCACTTATAAGAAATGTAAAAGCTGCATCAATGAAGTGAAAGTGGAGCAAATCACTGATGAAAAACAATATGAAAGCATAATAAGACCAAACCCAACCTGCTCTTTTGCGGTCGATTAATCCTTTGATTGCTATTAAACTACAAATCAAACTAACCATGGTAGTAATCGTCGCAATGCTCCACATTGGATTGAGAGAAATTGTACTAAAAATAGATAAAATGGCAGTTATACCAATTGCAAAAACTGTGAGCGGAACCAAAATTAACATAATTAAAGGACTGATTTTCACGATAAACTCTTTCCATTCGGCAGGTAATTGAAATGGAGCCTTATTTGTAAAAAGAGGTAAAAGTTCTTTTTCGAAAGGTTTGTCAGCTATGATTGTAGCCATTATTGAAATAAGGTTTAAGAGTAGAAGAATAAGTTATTTCTAATAAAAATAGTGCTACTATTCTGAAAATCAAACTATTATGAGAGATTGTTTGGAATATTTTACTAAATGGCAAAGTATTTTTTGAATAATCCTTTTAATTTATTTTGATAATTTTAACTAGAATCATTTCTTTGTCAAAGCATTTTTCAAAACTTTAATGTTTCTTTGTAGTTCAAATGGTAAAATTTATGTTTGTTGGTGGAAAGGTCGTTTGAACCAACTTTCATGTAGATAATTTTTATGTACTCAACCTATGTTAGATAAAATTAAAAATATTTTGACAATTATTCAGCAAGTTTGGTCAAATATTAGTACCAAAGTGAACGCAGTATGGTGGTTGACTTTGGACAAAATATACCTTTTATTGTGTAAAATATTTGGTGAAGAGAAAGTTGAAAAAGCTTTTGCTCTTTTTCACACAAAAAAGGATGAAACCAAAGCCTACCTTAAATCAAAATTTGATACCGAAGGAAACTATTTTCCCGTTATTGAAAAGGTTTATAAATTTACTTTGAAAACTGTGCTTGTCGGATTGGTTTATTTGTTTTGTATTGAGACAAATTTTTTGTGGTTGTGTGGCAGAATGCCAAGTATTGAACAACTGACTAATCCTAAGATTTCTCAATCATCAACAATTTTTACGGCAGATGGAGTAGAAATTGGTAAGTTTTTCACCGAAAATAGAAAAACAATTGACTCTGCCCAAATGTCACCGTGGCTTTTTAAAGCACTAATAGCAACTGAAGATAAACGTTTTTATGAGCATTCGGGTATTGATTTGCAATCAATGGTTGGTGTGGCTGCTGGTATTTTTAAAGGTGGCGAACGTGGAGGTGGAAGTACCGTTTCGCAGCAATTAGCAAAAAATTTATACAGTACGCGTAAAAGTGAAATGAGAGGACTTTTGTACTACATTCCGCTTGTAAAAACACTTGTTTATAAGACCAAGGAGTGGTTGACGGCTATCAGACTTGAAAGAAACTTCACAAAAGGAGAAATCCTAACTATGTATTTGAACACCGTAGATTATGGGAATAATGCTTACGGTATCCGAACAGCTTCACAGACGTATTTCAATAAAGAGCCAAAAATGTTAGCCGTTGAAGAAGCCGCAATTTTGGTGGGATTACAAAAAGGAACAACACTTTATAATCCAATTAGAAACCCCAAAAATGCCCTAAAAAGACGAAATACTGTCTTGCAATTAATGGCTAAAAACGGCGATTTGAAACAAGAAGAAGCTGATAAACTTTGTAAGACCGAAATAAAATTGGAAGTAAATATTGAAGATGCATACGAAGGTCAAGGTAGTTATTTCAAAGTTGCATTGTCGAGATTTGTTGAAAATTGGGCTAAAAAGAATGAAATAGACATTGATTTATACCGTGATGGATTAAAAATTTATACGACAATTGATTCGAGAATGCAAACGCATGCCGAAAATGCTGTTTCGAGCCACATGAAACGTTTACAAAAGATTTTTGACCAAGAATGGAAAGGGAAAAATCCGTGGACGTATGAAAATGGACAAGAAATTCCAGGATTTATTGATACTGTCGCTAAACGAACACCGATTTATAAACGACTCGTAAAAAAATATAAAAACCAACCTGATTCGGTACATTATTATATGTACGAAAAAAAGAAAAATATAAAAGTATTTACTTGGGAAGGAGAAAAAGAAATGTTGTTGAGTCCTGTCGATTCAATTATTCATTATAAGCGTTTTTTGCAAACTGGAATGATGGCAATGGACCCATTCAATGGTTTTATAAAAGCATGGGTTGGTGGAATTGACTACGATTATTTTAAATATGACCACGTAAAACAAGGTCGTCGTCAGCCAGGTTCAACTTTTAAACCAATTCTTTATACTGCCGCGATTGATGGGCCATTAAACTTATCACCTTGTGATAAACGAACAGATGAACCTTTCAAAAAAGAATGGCAAGAAAATGGCGTAACGAAAACATGGGAACCTAAAAATGCTGATGGCGTGTTTACACATGCGAGTATGACGTTACGAAGAGCGATTGCACGCTCTGTTAACTCAGTAGCCGCTCAACTTTCGGATGAGGTAGGTCCACGTACCATTATCAACTATGCTCAAAAAATGGGTATTACCTCACCGCTAGAACCAGTATTATCACTTGGAATTGGTACTTCCGATGTATCGCTTTATGAAATGGTAGCTGCTTATGGAATATTCGTAAATCAAGGAGAATATACAGAACCGATGCTGGTTTTTAAGATAGAAGACTCTAAAGGAAAAGTTTTGTTTGAATTTGAAACAAAAAAACGAGAAGCAATAAAGCCAGAATCTGCATTTTTGATGCAATATATGCTTAGAGGAGGTGTTGAAGAACCTGGTGGAACTTCACAAGGTTTGTTTGAATATTGTAGTGCTTTATTTGGAAATGGCGGACAAGCAGCAGGAAAAACAGGAACAACTTCTAATTATTCTGATTCATGGTACATGGGCTTTACCAAAGACTTAGTGTGTGGTGTTTGGGTTGGGGGAGATGACCGAAGTATTCATTTCCGTTCTCGAATGGGCGAAGGCTCAAGGTCGGCATTACCAATTTTCGGAAAATTTATGCAAAGTGTTTATACCGACTCAAAATTAGGGTATAGTCCAGGAGCGTTTCCAAAACCAAATATTACAATTACAAAAGATTATCAAGGTTGTGTTTCAACAGGTGGTATTGAAGCTGTTTCAGATTCAACTGCTCAAGAATCAGACTCAACAACAAATGGTGAAGCCGAAGAAAACCAACGATTGCCTTCAATTGAACCAATTAAACGAGATACAACAATTAGTAGAGATAATAAATAACCATTAAATAAAATAATTTAAGAGTTATATTACTTCATAATTTGATAAGTGGCTTATTATTAGATAGTTATAGTTTATTCATAACTAGAATATTAATAATAAGCCATTTATTTTTTTGTTATATTACAACCTTTTCATAGGATTTTGAGTCATTAGAAATAAATAACCATATTATTTTTAAACGACTTTCTTATTATGAAATTAACTTTACCCATCCGCACCTCATCAATTAGATTAACTGGTAAGAAGAAAGTAAATCCTGCACAGGTAATTTTTCTGAAGGCAGACATCAACTACACAGAGGTTTTTTTACAAGGAGGCGAAACACTTATCGTTTCCAAAACTTTAAAAGAACTTGAAAAACGCTTTATTCCGTTTGATTTTTTTAGAACCCACAAATCTTTCATGGTAAATCTAAACCACGTAACTGGCTATCAAATTCACGAAGGATTATTGGTCAAACTAGAAGAACAATATCTAGTTAACCTTTCAAGAAGAAGGAAAGAAGACTTTTTGAAGTCTTTCCATAATTTCCCTAAAAATTAATTTTTTTAACTGGTATGGTCTGAAACAATGAGCCATTTACCAGCAATTTTCTTTATTACTAAAGTAAAATAACCACCAATATCGCCTTTTTCTGGGCGAGTCAAATGCCATTTGCCTAAAATCCAACAAGTGGTTTTTGACTGAAAATCGGTTTTTAAAATATCAAATTTTAGCGTACCCATTGTTGCACGGTCTGGATAGCTCTTATAGTATCTATCTAAAGTTGCTTTCCAGCCGTAAACAACACCGTTTTTACCGATAAACATCAATGAATCGGACTTCCAGTAATCTTCCATAAAAGCGTCAATGTTTCCCGAGTTCCAATTTGTATTTTGCCGAGATAATACTTCTAAAACAGCTTCTTTGTCGGTCATTTTTTGAGCCTTGCTGACGAAGCCAAGTGTCAGAAAGAAAACAATAAGTAGATTTTTTTTCATTGATGAAAAGTAATTAAATGTTGGAAATGCTATAAATTCTTTTAAATCGGATTTATCTTTGCACGAAAGCATAAATCTATTAAATTTTCGTGAATAAACAAGCAATTTGGTTTATTGTAAATCCTATTTCTGGAAGTAAAAATAAGTCTAAAAATATCGTTCAACTAATTGATAATCAATTAGATAAAGATAAATATTTGCCAGAAATTTATTATACAAAATACGCTGGACATGCAACCGAGATAGCTGCTGAGGCTGTTAAAAAGAATATCCCGATTGTTGTTGCCATTGGTGGCGATGGTACTGTAAACGAAATAGGAAAAGCTTTGATTAATACAAAAACTGCTTTGGGAATTATTCCAACAGGTTCGGGTAATGGTTTAGCTAGAGAATTGGAAATTCCGATGAAACCTACCAAAGCTATTGAATCCTTAAATACGCCATTAAATAAACAAATTGATGTTTGTTTCATGAATGAAGTGCCGTTTTTTTGTACAGCTGGAATTGGCTTTGATGCCCATTGTGCGGAAATTTTTTCCAAAAAGAAAGGACGTGGTTTAATGAATTATATAAAGGTTGGATTTACCGAATTTTGGAAATTTAAACCATTAAAATGTGTTTTTGGTGGCAATAACTATGATATTTTTAGTATTACTTTTGGTAATGCCAGCCAATTTGGAAATAATGCTTACATCACTCCAACAGCAATCATTGACGATGGACTAATTGATTGTACGATTATCAATCCGCCATCAGCTTTGCAGGCGATTCAGATGATTGCTCAATTATTTAATGGAAATATTCATTCTTCAAATCTTTCCGAAAATTATCGAGGAACAAAATTTATCGTTAAAAATGAACAAAATTTCTTGATACATTATGACGGTGAACCATTACAAACTACAGCTAATGAGCTGATAATCAGTATTTCAGAGAAAAGCTTAAGAGTAATTATATGAAAAATAAAAAACTTCGTGAAGGTGTAGTTTATTCAACTAATCCCGATTTTGAATTTAATTTTGGTCAAGATGAAGAGGTTGAAACACTACCATCGCAACAGCAAAATCTTAAGATTTGGTTGGATAGAAAAGGTGGAAATAAAATTGTTAGTAGGGTAGATGGCTTTGTTGGAAAAGACGAAGATTTACAAATTTTAAGAAAAAAGCTGCAAAATCTTTGCGGTAGTGGAGGAACAGCAAAAGAAGGTGAAATTTTACTTCAAGGCGACCATCGAGACAAAATTTTAGGATTTTTATTGAAAGAGGGTTTCAAAGCAAAAAAAGCAGGAGGATGATTTTTTGTATAGGAAAACATACATTTTTCAGCAATCCAACTTTTATATTTTAATAAGTAAAATTTAGTATGCAAGAGCATCAAATAAAAGTCGAAAGAACCACAAGATATTATACTTTAGGTGAACTGAATGAAAATACCAAAACGATTTGGTTTGTTGTGCATGGTTATGGACAACTTTCACAGTTTTTTATCAAGAAATTTGTGCAAATTGTTGATAATGAGACTTTTATCGTTGCCCCAGAAGCTGTTTCAAGATTTTATTTAGATGAAAAATTTAGTCGAGTTGGTGCATCTTGGATGACACGTGAATTGCGTCAGTCGGAAATTGATGAAAATAATGACTATTTGAATTCGCTTTACAGCAGTTTATTAACTAACTATGATTTATCAAAGGTTGAAATCAATATTTTAGGTTTTTCACAGGGTTGTGCCACCGTTTGCCGTTGGATTGATAGTGGTAAAGTCAAATGTAATCGATTATTATTATGGGCTGGTTTTTTTAGCAATGGTATCAGAGAAGTAATTGCCCCCCAAAAGCTCAAAAATATTGATACATATTATGTTTATGGCGATAAAGATGAGTTTTTGGTGGCTTATCCTGAAGTTTCAGAGAAGTTTAGAGCAGGAATGATGGAAGAAATTGACCTCAAAATTGTTTCTTTTGATGGAAAACATACCGTTGATGAGAAAACACTAAAAGAAATAATTGCCACATTTTAAGCCAATTTTACGGAATCACCTATTTGGATTTTTCCACCTTTAATAACCATACAAGTGATACCTCCGTGGCCTCGCATGGCATTATAGCCGCCAATCCCTAGATTTTGTTCCATTCGACTACATGGATGACAATAACCCGTCATTTTCAAGGTAACTTCTCCAATAGAAAATTCTAAATCATTCAATGCTAATAAATTAATGCCAGAGACGACAATGTTTCTTCGCAAAAGAATTGGGTCGATTTTGTCTTTTTGAAGTAATTTACTCACAGCCTCAATATGCTCGGATTGAATAAGGGTTACTTGACGTTTACGATTTTTTCCATTGTAGCGGTCGCCTACAATTCCATCTTCTTCGGTTAATGTAATTTCATCGGTAACGTTAATTTTTCCTCGAGAACTTGGTCCAGGGCGGTAACTTATCCATTCTACTTTACCTTGATGAGCAAAAGTTTGCATTAATTCTTTTAATTCCATGAATTTTATTATAAGTGAGGCGTGTCAAATTTTTGTTTTTCAAAAGCTAGACAAAATGATTTTAGTTTACATTCATCACATTTTGGGGTTCGTGCAACGCAAACGTAACGTCCGTGTAGAATAAGCCAGTGATGAGCAACCGCAATCTTGTCTTTAGGAATAAATTTAATTAGCTCTTTTTCAACTAAAAGAGGTGTTTTAGCCGTTTTTGGAACTAATCCCAGGCGATGCGAAGTACGAAAAACGTGTGTATCAACCGCCATGGCTGGCTGATTAAATATGACTGAAACGATAACATTTGCAGTTTTTCGACCAACACCAGGCATTTTTTGCAAATCTTCAATTGTATTTGGTACTTCCGAATTAAAATCATTCACCAAAATACGAGCCATTCCGACCAAGTGTTTGGCTTTATTATTTGGATAACTCACACTTCTGATATACTCAAAAACTTCGTCAGCAGTGGCATTTGCTAAACTTTCAGGTGTTGGAAAACGAGGAAATAGTTTTTGTGTAACAATATTTACTCGTTTATCTGTACATTGGGCTGAAAGAATAACTGCAACCAACAGTTCATAAGGATTGGTATAAACTAACTCAGTTTCAGCTTCTGGATAATTTTCGCTAAAATATTCTACTAAGGCTTTATAGCGGTCTTTTTTTTGCATTTTATTTTACTTAACATTTTTTCTGCGATTGCGTTGAAAGTCTTCCAAAACGAAACCTCCCAAACCGTTCAATCCACTGTAATAAGCTCTACCATTATTTACTTGGGTGAATTGCTGCACAAATTGCTTTAAATACGAATCTGTTGCAATCATAAAGGTAGTTATCGGAATTTCTAATCGGCGGGCTTGTGCTGCAATTGTGAGCGTTTTATTGACAATTTTTCGGTCAAGTCCAAAGCTATTTTTATAGTAATTGATTCCTTCTTTCAAGCACGTTGGCTTTCCATCTGTAATCATAAAAATTTGCTTATTTTTGGTTTTTCTTCTACGTAATAAATCCATTGCTAACTCCAAACCTGCCACGGTGTTGGTATGATATGGACCAACCTCTAAATATGGAATGTCTTTTAACTGAATTTGCCACGCATCATTACCAAAAACCAAAATATCGAGTGTGTCTTTTGGGTACTTAGTCCGAATCAATTCGGCCAAAGCTAATGCTACTTTTTTGGCTGGTGTAATTCTATCTTCTCCGTAAAGAATCATTGAGTGTGAAATATCAATCATTAAAACGGTTGAAGTTTGGATTTTCGATTCTCGGTCAACTACTTCCAAATCGCTTTCTAAAAGCATAAAGTCATCAATTCCACCATTTATTTGGGCATTTTTTAATGATTCCGTCATAGATATTTGGTCAAGCGTATCTCCAAATTGAAAAGCACGAATATCACTGCTAAGTTCGTCGCCCGTTCCTGTATAAGGTGTGTGATGACTGCCACTTGATTTGGTTCTTTTGAGTTTTCCAAAGATTTCATCGAGCGATTGTTTCCTGATGCTTTGCTCACTTTTGGCAGTCATTTTGAATTCGCCTTCTTGATTTTCTTCGGTTATATAGCCTTTTTTCTTTAAATCATCAATAAAATTCGCCATTCCATACGCATCATTGGTGAGTTGGTATTGGCGGTCGAGATCGCTCATGTAAGCGAGAGCTTGACTCACATCACCTGCTGTGATGAGTAACAATTGTTGAAAAATATTAAGTAATTGCTCAAATTTATTTTCACCCTTCATTTCGGGTTTGAACGCTGAAAATCGGAAACCTTTCATATAATTTTCTGAATGAATAAACGAGTGAATAAAGCTGCTTTTTTGATAACGATATTTGATGCTTTAAAGTTTTCAAAAAAAGTCAAACATAAAAAAAGACTCTTTGAATTACAAAGAGTCTTTCCGAATATTTTTATTGATAATTGTTAAATGCTTATAAATACCATTTCATCTTCAATTTTTATTGGGTAAGTCTTGATTTCATAATCGTCTCCGCTGAGGCATTTGCCATTTTCGAGCGAGAAAGTTTTTTTATGAAATGGACAAGCTACTTTTGGTTCATCACCCGAAGAGCCAATCATTCCTCTCGAAAGCACCATTTGCTGTTTGTGCGGACAAAGATTTTGAGTTGCAAACCATTCGCCTCTGCGAGTAAAATTGAAAATAGCGATTTGCTGGTCATTTATTAGGACACATGCTCCGCCATTTTCGGGTATTTGCGTGGTAGAACACGCCAAAATCCATGTTTCGGTTGTAGTTTGTATTGTCATAATGTCTCTTCCCCCAAAGAGAATATTTATTAAATTTGCTATTTATTTAGTTATTTGCTCCATTCTAATGCTCTTTTTTGCTCTCTCAAAGGACTAAAAGTGACGCTTGGGTCTTTGACTTCGGGAGCGTTTACGAAATGTGTAAATCTTTGACGGATATTATCATTTTCAATGGCTTCTTTCCATTCACACTTGTAGTTATTTATTAAACCAGCCATTTCTTGCTCTAATTCTTCAGCAATTCCTAAACTGTTGTTAACAACTACATCCTTTAAATAGGCAATTCCACCATCCATTTTATTGAGCCAAGTAGCAGTTCGAGTGAGTGGTTCGGCCGTTTTTATATAAAACATTAAAAATCTATCGAGGTATTTCACGCAATCCTCTTTTGAAATATCACCAGCAATTAATTGGGCATGTTGTGGTTTTGCACCGCCATTGCCACAAACGTACAGATTCCAACCTTTTTCAGTAGCAATAATACCAAAATCTTTTGCTTGTGCTTCGGCACACTCACGCACGCAACCAGATACGCCGCCTTTGAATTTATGTGGAGCTCTAATACCTTTATAGCGGTTTTCTATTTCAACTGCAAAAGTGACAGAATCGTGCAAACCAAAACGACACCAAGTTGAACCTACGCATGATTTAACAGTACGAAGTGCTTTTCCATAAGCGTGGCCAGATTCAAAACCAGCTTCGATTAATTCTTCCCAAATGGCTGGTAAATCGTTAAGGTGAGCCCCAAACATATCGATTCTTTGTCCGCCTGTGATTTTGGTATAAAGACCATATTTTTGAGCAACTGTGCCTATTACTATCAATTTTTCAGGAGTAATTTCGCCGCCAGCAATTCTTGGAACGACTGAATAGGTTCCGCCTTTTTGGATATTTGCTAAGAATCTATCATTTGAATCTTGGGCGATGTCGTTGCCTTTGGCAAGAATCATTTCGTTCCATAAACTAGCTAAAATTGATGAAACGGCAGGTTTGCATACTTCACAGCCATCACCGTGACCAAATTTGTCTAATACACCCTCATAGCTTTTGATTTCATTGATTTTTACTAAATCGAAAAGTTCTTGGCGAGTGTAATCAAAATGTTCACAAACAATATTTCTGACATAAATTCCTTGGGCTTTCATTGTACCAAGCATTAAATCCTTCACCATGGGCACGCAACCACCGCAACCAGTACCAGCTTTTGTACATTTTTTTAAGTCATCAACAGTATGTATTTTGTTTTCTGAAACTTCATGGCAAATTTGTCCTTTTGTAACAGATTCACATGAACAAATCAGAGCATCATCAGGTAAACTTAAAACGCCTACACCGTTATCTTCGGCACCACCTCTGGCCCCTAAAATTAAATTTTCTGGGTCTTTTGGTAATACTATTTTATTATTAACGGTTTGTAACAACATATTATACTGCTCGGCATCTCCTACCAATATCCCACCCAAAAGAAATTGGCCATCGTTTGAAATATTAATGCGTTTATAAATACCTTTAGACTTGTTTTCATACACAATTGTTTGACAGTCAGGCTCTTCAATAAAAGCATTACCGAAACTTGCAACGTCAACGCCAATCAATTTTAGTTTGGTTGACATATCGAAGGCCTTAAATTCTTTGGTTCCATTACACAAATTAGTTGCTACAATATCAGCCATTTCATAACCTGGTGCAACCAAACCATAAATCATGTGGTCATGTAAAGCACATTCGCCAATTGCAAAAATATTTGGGTCGGAGGTTTGGAGTTTATCATTGACAATAATTCCGCCGCGAGAACCAACCTCTAGGCCCGAAAGTCGTGCAATTTCGTCACGAGGTTTAATTCCTGCCGAAATAACCAACATATCGACATCCAATTTTGAACCATCTACGAAATGCATAGCGTTAATGATTCCTTCGCCTGCTATTTCTTGTGTATTTTTATTGAGATGTATTTTTAAACCAAGGGTTTCTAGTTTTGCTTTTAAAATATCAGAACCAGCTTGGTCAATTTGGCGAGGCATGAGCCTTGGTGCAAACTCAACAACGTGTGTTTCTTCTAAACCTAAATCCAAAAGTGCTTTTGCTGCTTCTAATCCAAGTAAACCACCACCAATTACTGCTCCTTTTTTTGCTTTTTTTGCATGAGATTGCATCAAATCAAGGTCTTCGATAGTGCGATATACAAACACTCCATCTTTTTCAACACCAGGAATAGGAGGAACAAATGCAGATGAACCCGTGGCTAAAACCAAATAGTCATAAGAAATTGTAAGCCCATGATGAGATGAAACCGTTTTGTTTGCTCGGTTAATGTTGGTGATTGGGTCGGAGAGATAAATTTTGATGCCGTTATTGAAGTACCAGTCTAGTGGTGCAATTGTGAGGTCGTCGGCAGTTTTTCCAGCGAAATATTCGCTCAAATGAACTCGGTCATAGGCTGGGCGAGATTCTTCGCCAAAAACTATAATTTCGAAGTTTTCCTTAGCTTTAGCTATGAGTTTTTCGCAAAACTTATAGCCAACCATACCGTTGCCCACCACAACGACACGGCTTGCGGGCTGTTGCCCGATAGTTCCGTTTTCCATTTTGAATAATGATTTTCCTACGTTTGCAGTATTGATTAGGCCAGTACGTTTCCCCCATTCTGGTCTAAAAAATACTTGAATTTGATTATTTGAAATAAGTATAAATACTCATTTTCATTCAAATGTATGTTTTGTTTTTTTGATTTGCAAGTTTTTATTTGGTAAAAACCAATATTTGTAGTTTATATTTTGGTAAATAGTACTTTTTACAGAATAAATATAAAAGAACAGATTTTGAGTTTACTCAACTGCCAAACGTACCAACTCGGCCGTATTTTTTACATTGGTTTTTCTCAGAATATTTGCTCTATGATTAGAAACAGTTCGAACACTCAATGAAAGTTTTTCGGCAACTTCTTGACTACTTAAACCTTCGGTGATGTATTTTAAGATTTCTCTTTCTTTCTTTGAGATTTTTGCAAATACGCTTGTATTTTTGAGTTTAGGCGTTGTTTTTTGTTTTCTTTGTGCCAAAAGTCCGTCGATAATCATGGCAGAAACAGTTGGAGGAAAATATTTATTTCCAGCAGAAACACTGTCTAATGCTTTCAAAATTTCTTCTTTACTGGTATCCTTTAACAAATAACCCATTGCACCGTTTTCAACCGAAGTAACCATATATTCGGGGTTATTGTGCATTGAAAAAATGAGAGATTTTATTGAAGGATATTTTTCAGAAATAAACTTTGCTACTTCAAAACCTGACATTTGAGGCATAGTAAGGTCGAGCAAAACAATATTTGGTTTCAAGAGTTTTATCTTTTCTAGAGCTTCTAAACCGTCGGATGCTTCTCCCACTATTTCAATATTTGGCTCATCTTCGAGCAAGTTTTGAATGCCTTTTCGCACTACGGCGTGGTCATCCACAATGAGTAACTTAATTTTATTTGTCATTTTAATACATGTTTTATTTAGTGTTGATGTTATCGATTAAAGAATTGGAAATTTTAAAACTTATTCATTACGTCGATTAGTTCGTAAATCGTCAATAGCAAGCGGAATTTTAACAAATATACTTGTTCCTTTGTTCATTTCTGAGTCAATTTTAATAGTTCCATTTAGCAACCTTACTCGTGTTTGTAAATTGCCCAAACCATTGCCATTTATTTTATTTTTTCTCGGTTTTTTCAAATCAAATCCTTTGCCGTCATCTATGATTGAAAGTGTAATAAATCTATTTTTATCATTAGCCAAATTTATTGATACTTTTTGGGCTTTAGCGTGTTTTACAATATTATTGAGAGCTTCTTGCGTAATGCGGTAAAGATTGTTCTCGATTTTGTTTGGAATATTAATATTATCTGTAAAATCGTTGAATATTGCTTGAATATTTACACCTTTTGCAGTTCGTTCGGTTAAAAGCCTGATGGCTGATGCCAAACCAAAATCGGTCAAAACTGAAGGCATTAAATTGAATGAAACTGTTCGAGTGGCTTCAATAGTTTCATCAATCAGTTTTTGATGTTCTTCAAATGACTTTCGCTGTTTTTCATTAATAAAAGGCAAACTTTTGAGTTGTTCACTATCAAGTTTTAGTCCAGTAAGCATTTGTCCGATACCATCATGTAGCTCACGAGCCAATCTTTTTCTTTCTTCTTCTTGTCCTTCTATAAGCGATGTTGAGCGTACATTATCTTCTTGTCGGAGTAAAGCATATTTTTCTTCTGTTGTTTTTAGTAAATCTTTTTGTGTAGAAACGAGTTGTTCATTTGTTTCATTAAGTTGTTGGTTTTTCGATTGTAGTTCTGCTTCTGATTCTGTAATTCTAAGAATAATTTCTTTGACATATCTAACCAAAGGAGTAAAAATCAATAAAGCTTCGAGAATCAAAATAAAAATGGTTAGTCCAAATAAAATCAATTCGATTCGTTTCACGTTACTAACTCTATCTTGGGCTTCGGTGTCATATTGAGAAACAATTTTATCCATTAATTTTAAAAACTGTCTTTCATTTACGAGCATATTTTTTAAAAGCATTCGCCCATCATTTTGTTGCTTTTCTTGGCCAATAATACTGGCATTGGCACTGATTATTTCAAAGGCAGGTTCTATTTCATTGAATATTTGTTGAATTTTGGCACTATTTTTTACGATATAAGTTTTATCTAAAACAAGCTTTCCATTTTTCAAACCAAAATGACATTTAACCCATAATTTCAGCACTTCGACAAAATCCTGTTGGTAGAAAGTAGCCTCTTCTGCAAACTGTTTTTGGTTGGTCAAAATAATGGCCATTTTGCATAATCTTTGGCTTAACATTCGTTGACGACCAGCTAAGTTGACTACGTGAGCATCATCACTAGATTCGTTAAGTGACCTTTGAATCAGTAATTGCCCAAATAGCGATAACAGTGCCACAACCGTAAGAGCCGCCAAGTAAAGGCGGGTTAATCGCTGAGAAACTTGTTTGTCTAAATTTTGCATTCTGAAAAATTAAAGCATTTTTTTTGAACTAACAAATAGCCATTTAAAGTTCTTTATTATATTAAAGTTTTTGTTTCTTTTGTACTATTTGTTAATTGAGTAATTTTACTCAATTTGCATTTTGTTAATAAATATTTGTTCAAAATAAATTATTTTAAAATTTTCTTTGGTAAATTTATTGTTTAGGCAAATAATGAGTTTATTTTTATGTCTTAATATTATTCGGTAAAAACAAGTAATATTTTATTTTAGGGTTTACATCTACTGAATCCACCCTTTTATAAGCTAAACATTAATACTCAAATCTTATGTACTCCAAGCTAACACTCGTGGGAGCAGGTCCGGGCGACAGCGAACTCATCACATTAAAAGGTATCAGAGCATTGCAAATTGCAGATGTGGTATTATATGATGCCTTGGCGAATGATTCTTTGCTTGATTATGCACCCCAAAATGCGGTAAAAATGAATGTTGGGAAAAGAAAAGGTCAACATTCTTTTAAGCAAGAAGAAATTAATGATTTGATTGTATCGGCTGCTTTAGAATATGGTCATGTGGTACGCCTAAAGGGTGGAGACCCATTCGTGTTTGGTCGGGGTTATGAAGAATTGGAGTATGCAAAAACATTTGGCATCGAGACTGAAGTTATTCCTGGTGTATCAAGTTCGATTGGTGTAGCTGCTGCTGTTCAGATTCCAATTACACACCGAGATATTGCCCGAAGTTTTTGGGTTGTAACGGGGCATACGAGTGAAGGAACTTTGCCTAAAGACCTAGAGTTGGCCGCTCAATCGTCGGCAACGGTGGTGATATTAATGGGGATGAGTAAATTAGAAGAAATTGCTGCAATTTTTACAAAATATGGAAAATCGGAAATACCCATTGCAATTATTCAAAGTGGTACAACTGGAAATCAGAAATCTGTTTTTGGACAAGTACAAGATATTGTGCTTAAAGTGAATGAATCAAAAGTGACAAATCCAGCGGTTATTATCATTGGTGAAGTTGTGCGTTTACATCCTGAATATATTGAAGCGTATGTTGCCGAAATGAAGTTTTAAGAAAAATACCTAGTTGATATGTTTTGCCATACTTTATATAATTTATAATGTATGGCATTTTTTATGTTTGGTGGTCAACAAAATTTTGAAGTTTACGCAAACTGATGATAAAATTTTTATTTGGAAATAACGGAATTTGGAGAAAGATGTAAATGAGTGTTTATAATTATATTTTTCAAAGAATAGAATTGTTGTAAGTGGTTTTTGAAATTTAACAAAAATGAAAATATAGGTTTCAAAAAATGGGTTTTTAGAAAAATAAAATTGTATTTTTCTAAAAACAAGTTTCAGATTTAAAAGAATTTTCAATAAAAATGACAAAAATGACTAAAATAAGTTGGAAACCATTTTGAGTATAAAATATTATTTTTTACATTTGAATAAGCAAAGAAATTAAAGAAATAATAAGTACAAATAACCAAAGAAAATTTCGATAGTGGGGGCTATCGGAAAATTAATTAAAAGTCTCAATTATTGTATTTTTTCTAAAAACTATAAAGTATGATAAGAAAATAACATTAAAAAGCTTAAAAATCGGAGATAGTCGGAGTGGGGGCTTCGCCTTGAACCAAACAAAAACCGACTTGACATGGGGGTGTCAAAGTCGGCTAACGAATCGCAGAACGTAGGTATTTATTCACAATTCAATTCAAAACAAATGAAAAAAAATCTATTTAGCAAGTTTGTACTTGCAATTTTCTTCACAATCGCTTTTTTTCAAGCATCATTTTCACAATTTTCATTACTAGGACAAGTCAGAACTCGCACAGAAGTACGTGATGGTTTGGCTAATCTCGCACCACTCGGAACGAAGTATTCGGCTTTTACTTCACAGCGTACACGACTTACATTTGGCTACAAGTGGGATAGAGTAACATTTGGTATGTCGGTTCAAGATGTAAGAGTTTGGGGGCAAGATGCTTCATCAATTTCAAATGCTGATGGTGGAAAATTTGGAGTACATGAAGCTTGGGCAGAAATTGTTTTGGCCAATTCGGCTGATACAACGGTAAAATTTAAGCCGATTCAAAATCTTTCATTAAAAATTGGTCGTCAAGAGCTTGTTTATGACGATGTTCGTTTACTCGGAAACCTTGATTGGTTGCAACAAGGCCGCCGCTTTGATGCCGCAATTTTCAAGGCACAACATTTAGGTTGGGCATTAGATTTTGGCGGTGGTTTCAATCAAAATGCTGATGCTTTTGGTACAAACGGAACATACTATGTTGGTGGAAATGCTCCAGTTTCAGCACTTTCAAATAAAAACGTTACACTGGCGATTCCAACTGGATTTTTGCCAACAGCTACGAAAGGAGGAACGCCTGTTTTAGCAAATGCCGCTAGCACAAATGGCCAAAACCAAATGTTTAAGTCTTTCCAAATGGCTTATTTGAGTCATAAATTTAAACAGACTAAGTTGGCTGTTTTATTTTTCAAAGACGATTTCTCAAAGTTTCGTATAGATAGTATCGGTAATGCATCTGCTGGCTACGTATATGGAAGACGTTACGACCAAACGGGAGTTAATTCTCGCTTAACTTATGGAGCAATGCTTACTGGGCAATTTGGAAATGCGTCGTCTAAATTAGGTAAAATTCAGTGGCAAGCATTCGGATATGCACAATCTGGCAAAGATCGTGATGGTTTGAGCATTAGCAAAGCGTATCATTATGGAGCTAATTTTATGGTTCAAAAAGGTTTACTCAGTTTTGGCCCAGGTTACGAAGTATTATCTGGTAATGATGGATTTAATTTAAAAACAGGTGAAACCCATCGTTTTGACCCACTTTATGGCACTCCGCACAAACATTGGGGTTATATGGACTATTTTTATGTGGGGACTGGTTCGCCAGCAGGAGGCTTGCAAGATGCTTTCTTCAAAGTAAAACACGCGGCAAGTCGCCTGACAACTACATTTGATGTACACTATTTTGCATTGGCAGCTGCTACGCCAAATAAAACAAAAGATGCACCCGCAAATGCTAAAATATCACCAAAATTAGGCATGGAATACGATTTAGTTTTGAATTATTCCCTAAATAAATTTACTGCTGTTGAGTTAGGGTATTCTGTAATGAAAGGCAATAATAGCCTCGAATACGTCAAACAAAATTCGATGGATAAAACACGCAAAACTGGCCAATGGTGCTATTTAATGCTCAATATTCGTCCAGACTTTTTCTATGCAAAACCTGTGGCAATCAAGCAATAATCAATTAGAAATTAAGCAATAAAAAGGCTTTTATAAAGATTAATAGGACTTTACCATTCCAAAGAAAATATGAAAAACATAAGAAAAAATTTACTACTCGTATCAGCTATTTTATTTATGGCTACAATTTCAGCATTCAAATATCCTGCTGCCGAAGTTATAAAATTAGGATTTATCCCATTGACAGACTGTGCTCCATTGGTAGCTGCAAAAGAGTTGGGTTTATTTGCCAAATATGGAGTAAATGTAGAATTAAGCAAAGAGGCATCTTGGGCAAATATCCGTGATAAAGTACTAAATGGAGAATTGGACGGTGCCCATTGTTTGTATTCAATGCCTATGTCGGTTTACACGGGAATCGGCGGAAAGGCAGGTTCAGAAATGAAAATTGCCATGACTTTGAACAATAATGGGCAAGCGATAACACTTTCTAAAGATTTTTGTGGATTGGTTGGTTTCAAAGATTTGAAAAAAGTAAACGGAGCAATTGCAGAAATCAAGAAACGTAAAGAAGTAACATTTGCCATGACTTTCCCAGGAGGAACGCATGATATTTGGTTGAGAAATTGGATGGCAGCATCTGGTGTAAATCAAAAATCGGTTGGTATCATCACGATTCCACCACCGCAAATGGTTGCCAATATGAAAGTTGACAATATGGAAGGTTTTTGCGTGGGCGAGCCTTGGAATGGAGTAGCAGTTGCTCAAAATGTTGGTTTTACCCACATTGCAAGTCAAGATATTTGGAAAAACCATCCCGAAAAAGCATTGGTTGTAAACAAAGATTTTGCGACAAATAAGAAAGAAGATTTGAAGAAAGTAATGAAAGCCATCATTGAAGCACAAAGATGGTTAGATAATATGAGTAACCGAAAAAAGGCAGCAGCTTGGTTATCAAAGCCATATTATGTCAATGCTCCAGTATCTGTTTTGGAAGCTCGTTTGTTAGGTTCTAATGATTTAGGTTGCGATTTAGGTGTTCAGAAATACAAAGATGACTACATGACATTTTACAATAATGGAATCGTAGCAACGCCCAAAAAATCTTATGTTATGTGGTTTTTAGCTCAATATGTTCGTTTTGGGATGTTAAAATCAGCTCCTGATTATAAAGGAATTTCCGAAAAATTAGTCTTAGATGATTTGTTTGCTGAAGTGGCAAAAGAAATGAGCGTACCAGTTCAGCCTGATATGCAAGCATTTAAAACAACACTTGATGTAAACTTTGACCCTAATAATATTGCAGGATATTTATCGACAACAAAGAAGTAATATCATACAGTTTCCCCCGCTTTTTGCAGCTGGGGAAATGAAATTTGAACTTTAAATAGATTAAAAATGAAAAATATTCTTTCAAAATATTCTCCAGCAGGGACATTATACTTCATCGGAAGTATGCTAATCCTCTTAGCGATTTGGCAACTGGTCACTTTCGTTACAAAAGCTGAAATTCCAGGCCCATTAGCAACTTGGGCAGTTTTTTCGGAAATGCTTGCCGACCCATTTTATGATTATGGCCCAAATGATAAAGGAATTGGGATTCAACTTTGGAGTTCATTGAAGCGAGTTTTTATTGGTTTCTCACTAGGAAGTTTAGTCGCAATTCCTTTAGGATTAATCATGGGTTCATCAAAAATTGGCATGAAATTATTGAATCCAATCGTTCAAATTTTGCGTCCTGTTTCTCCATTAGCTTGGTTTCCATTAGGTTTATTGGCCTTCAAAGCTTCCGACCAAGCAACGATTTTTATCATCATGATTACTTCACTTTGGCCAACCTTAATCAACACCGCATTTGGCGTTTCAACGATTCCTGCTGACCATAAAAACGTAGGAAAAGCATTTGGTTTTTCTCGATGGAAATACATTACTAAAATCCTGATTCCGTTTTCATTACCACATATCATAACTGGACTTCGTTTGTCGATTGGTATTGCTTGGGTAGTAATTGTGGCTGGTGAAATGCTTTCTGGCGGTGTTGGAATTGGTTTTTTTGTTTGGGATTCTTGGAATGGTTTAAGTCTTGAAAAAATACTTTCTGCCATCCTGATTATTGGAATCGTAGGATTATTGTTTGACAAAATTTTTAATGTACTTCAAAAAACATTCAGCTATGAAAGCAAATAATGAACTTCTAATTGATGATTCGTCATCATTTCATAAAATAGTTACTGAGAAAAGTATCGACATCAAGAATGTAACAGTTTCATTCAAATCAAAAGGAAAGGGTGTTTTTACAGCTGTAAAAGATATTAATCTTGAAATTGGAAAAGGCGAAATTGTTAGCATTATTGGTCACTCTGGTTGTGGAAAATCAACGTTGATGAATACAATTTCAGGAATGGTTTCACCGTCATCGGGCGAAGTAATTGCTAACAATAAAGTCGTTACAGGACCAGGCCCCGACCGTGGAATTGTTTTTCAAAATTACTCTTTACTGCCTTGGTTAACGGTTTATAAAAATGTTTTTGAGGCGGTTGATTCTGTTTTACCACATTTGAGCAAAGCTGAAAAAATCGAATTGGTTGAGAAAAATCTCAATATGGTAAATTTGTGGGAGCATAAAGATAAGCTTCCGAGCCAATTATCAGGCGGTATGAAACAACGAGTTGCTATCGCACGTGCCTTTTCAATTAATCCAAGTATTTTATTGTTAGATGAACCCTTTGGTGCTTTAGACGCACTCACAAAAGGCTCAATGCACATCGAATTGCTCAAACTTTGGAATTTGGACAACAGAAACAAAACCATCGTAATGGTTACACATGACATCGAAGAAGCAATTTTCTTATCAGATAGAGTGGTTGTCATGAATAACGGTCCAGCGGCAACAATCAAAGAAATTGTTGATATTCCGTTGGCTCGCCCTCGAAATAAAAAAGACATAATTCATTTGCCAGAATACATCGAAGTTCACGACAGATTATTGAATTTATTATTTGATAAATTCTCAATTGAAGATTAATCGTGTCAACACTTGAAAACCTGTGCTTCTCCAAGCCTAAAAATTAAATGAAAGAGGCAAAAAAATATAAAACCACTTGTTGCTATTGTGGCGTTGGGTGCGGAATTGTAGCAACGGATTTAGGAAATGGGAAAATCCATGTGGAAGGAGACAAAGAGCATCCTGTAAACAAGGGGATGCTCTGCTCGAAAGGGATGAATTTGCATTATACTGTCAATGATAAATCTGACCGTTTATTATATCCACAGATGCGAATGAATCGAAGTATGCCTATGCAACGTAGCACTTGGGATGAGACTTTGGATCGAACTGCCGCTATTTTCAAGACATTTATCAATAAATATGGACCCGATTCAGTTGGCTTTTATGTATCAGGACAATGTCTTACCGAGGAATATTATCTTTGGAATAAATTGATGAAAGGCTTCATTGGCTCAAATAATATTGATACCAATTCTCGTTTGTGCATGTCTTCGGCAGTAGTTGGGTACAAGCTTTCTTTAGGCGAGGATTCAGTGCCAGTTTGCTATGATGATATCGAAGAATCGGATTGTATTTTGGTAGAAGGAGCAAACCCCGCTTGGTGTCATCCAATTATTTGGCGAAGAGTAGAAGCCCACAAAGCAGCTAGTCCGAATGTTAAAATAATTACAGTTGACCCACGTCGTACGCAAACAGCGAGTGCATCAGACGTACATCTGCAAATAAATCCTGGCTCAGATGTTACACTCAACCATGCCATTGGGCGAATTTTAATCGAAAATGATTGGCTTGACAATGATTTCCTGAAAAATCATACTGATGGTTTTGAAGAATATCGCACAAAAGTTTTTGAAAAAACACTGACAGAATCGGCAGAAATATGTGGTGTTGATGAAAAATCAATTTTGAAAACTGCAAAGTTAATTGCAAATGCAAAAGGTTTTCTATCAATGTGGACGATGGGTCTCAACCAATCTGTGATTGGTGTAAACAAAAATCTTTCACTCATCAATCTTAGTTTGATTACAGGGAAAATTGGAAAAGCTGGAAATGGACCTTTTTCACTCACTGGCCAACCCAATGCAATGGGTGGGCGTGAAGTTGGCGGTTTGGCAAATATGTTGGCATCTCATCGAGAAATTGCGAATCCACAGCACAGAACCGAAATGGAAGAATTTTGGGGAGGAAACAAAATCTCTGATAAAATAGGTTTAACTGCAACCGAAATGTTTAAAAGTTTGGAAGAAGGAAAACTCAAAGCGATTTGGATTGTTTGTACCAATCCGATGGTGAGCTTGCCCGATTCTCGAATGGCTGAGTTGGCTATGAAAAATGCTAAATTTGTTGTCGTACAGGATATTTCTAATCGTGCTGACACAATAAAATTTGCTGATGTAGTACTTCCTGCCGCTGCTTGGGCAGAAAAAGAAGGCACCATGACCAATGCTGAAAGACGAATTTCATACTTAAATAAAATCGTTGATGCTCCAGGAGAAGCTCTTCCAGATGCTGAAATTATTTGTCGATTTGCCAAAAAAATGGGTTGGGGAGCAAAATTTACTTATGAAAATTTTAGCGAAATCTATCATGAGTTTACTCAAACTACCAAAGGTACAAACATTGATATTACAGGCGTTAGCTACGAATTGTTGAAAGAAAAAACCATTCAATGGCCGTATACAAATGCTGAAGAGAAAGTTAAGTCGAGTATCGGTACTAAGCGTCTTTTCCAGAATGGCGAGTTTTATACGCCCAACAAACGAGCTAAAATTCATGCTGTTCCTGACGAAAATCTTTCTGAAAAATTGAGTCAAGATTTTCCATTAATTTTGCTTACTGGGCGAATTCGTGACCAATGGCACACAATGACAAAAACGGCACGAGTCAACAAATTGAATCAACATTTGCCGATTCCGTATGTAGAAATTCATCCGAATGACGCTAAAAAACGCAATATTTTAGAAGAAGAAATTGTTGAAATTAAAGGAAAAAGAGGCGATGTAAAGGTAAAAGCAAAAATTACTGATGAAGTAAAACAAGGAACTTGTTTTTTGCCGATGCACTGGGGTAGAGTTTTGGGAAATGATTTTGGAAGAGCCAACAATCTAACGAGTAATTTAGTGGATGCTCGTTCAAAAGAACCAGATTTTAAATTTTCAGCGGTAGAAGTTACAAAATATGTCAAGTCAAAAGAGAAAATCATTGTTATCGGGGCTGGTTCTGCTGGCTTGGGTTTTATTTCTGCATATAGAAAGCTCAATCAAACCGATGATATAGAAGTTTTTTCAAAAGAAATTTATCCTTTCTATAACCGTGTTATGCTGCCCGATTATATCAGTGGTACGCAATCGTGGGAGCAATTAGTAAAACTTCGTGAAGACCAGTTTATCGAAAATAATATTAGAGTTCACAAAGCCATTTGTATAAATCATATCGACAGAAAAAATAAAGTTGTAGTAGATGATTTGGGCAACGAACACAGGTACGATAAGCTTTTTTTAGGTATGGGAAGTCAAGCTTTTATGCCAAAAAATTTCCCTAAAATGGCTGGAATTTTTAATATGCGTAGCAGATTAGATGCGGATACTTTACAGCCTTTTTTGAAAAAAAATAGAAATGTAGTCATTGTAGGTGGTGGTCTTTTAGGGCTTGAAATGGCGGCTTCATTGCGAGAAATTAATATAAATGTAACTGTTGTACAACGAATCGGTCGATTTATGGATAGACAACTCGACCCACTTGGTAGCGATATTTTGCACGAAGAAATAGTGGCTCGTGGCATAGAAGTTTATTTCAATGATGAAGTTGAACAGTTCTATGGAACAGAAAAAATAACAGGCGTTCGTCTTAAGTCTGGTCAAAAACTAGATTGTGATGCCATAATTGTTGCAGCTGGGACTGTACCAACAATTCAATTGGCTCGTGATGCTGGCTTAGCTTGTAATCGAGGAGTGGAAGTAAACAATTATTTGCAAACTTCAGACCCAGATATTTTTGCTTGTGGCGAAATTGCCGAATGGAAAAAGCAAATGTGGGGCATTACGGCCGCGGCCGAGCAACAAGCGGAAATTGTAGCAAAATTCTTGGCTGGCGATTTATCTACACCTTATAAAGGAAGTCTTTCAATGAACCTTCTGAAAATGCACGGACTCAATCTTTGTTCATTAGGAATCATCGAAATTCCTGCTGGAAGTGCTGATTATGAGGAAGTTACATTTATTGATAAAGCTAAGCATTACTATAAAAAATGTATTATTTATAACGACAGACTCGTTGGTGCAATCCTTATTGGTGATAAATCAGAGTTTTTAGAATTTAGAGATTTGATTGCTAACGGTATCGAATTATCCGAAAAACGCTTGGCATTATTGCGTTCGGGAAAAATTTCAGAACCAGTTTTAGGTAAATTAGTTTGTTCATGCAACAATGTTGGGAAAGGAAATTTGGAAAAAGCCATTAAAGAGGGTTGTACAGATTTTGCTCAAATTTGCCTAAAAACAGGGGCGGGAACAGGTTGCGGAAGTTGCCGACCCGAAGTTAGAATGATTTTGGAAAACATTGGAAAGGATACTTTGGTGGCGGTTTAGATATTATCATTAAAAAAATGAGAACATGAAAGATTTTTACACCATTCGAGTAAATTTCAAGGGCGGTATTGCCTCGCCTGGTGAATTAAAAAATATTTTGTTAGCGGCTCAAGAATCACAAGTTCATGAAGTTCGTTTTGGGCTTCGTCAACAGTTAATTCTACATTTACTGCATCCTTTTGCCCGAACTTTCGAGCAAAAAATGATTTTGCAAAGTATTGATTTTCAATCAGATAGTAACGAATTTCCAAACATTATTAGTTCGTATGTTGCAGAGGAGGTTTTTCAAAAAGGCAACTGGCTTACAGAAGGTATTTATAAAGATATTCTTGATTTATTCGACTATAAATCTTTGCTAAAAATTAATCTTTCAGATAATCAACAGAGTTTTACACCTTATTTTTCAGGACACCTCAACTTTATAGCTTCAGAAAATCCAAATTTTTGGTATTTATATATCAGGTTACCAAAAACTAACAAAGTCTTTAGTTTTGACAAGCTTATTTTTTCAAATGAAATACCGAAGCTTTGCAAGCAACTCGAAGAACGGATTTTAAGCAATGAAAATCCGTATTTGGAAGACATCGAACAGTTGTTTTTAACAGTTCCAACATTAATTTCATTACCCAAAGAAAACGAACTCGAACCTGCCAATTTTACGTTGCCTTATTACGAAGGTTTTAATCGTTACGGTAAAAAAACTTGGCTCGGAATTTATCGTAGAAATGAGTTTTTTTCTGTGAAATTTTTGATAAAACTATGTGAATTATGTCAAGAAACTAAAATTGGTGAAATTTGTCTAACACCTTTTAAATCATTGATAATCAAAGGTATTGATGAAGTAAATAGAGGAAAGTGGAGCAACATTTTGTCCGAATTCAATATCAATGTACGTCACGCTGCCAATGAATTAAACTGGCAAGTTGAAGATGATTCTGATGAAGCCTTACAACTAAAACTAAGCTTAGTTGAAGCTTTTGACAAACAAGATTTACGAACTTTTGGACTTTGTTTTGGCATAAAAACTCGTCCAAAAACGGAAGTTTATGCGTCAATTATGGTTCAAAGAAGACGTTTTAAATTGTTTAATTTTATTCCTTTTTATTTTGTTTATGATATTTCTTATACCGAAGATTTTAATCCGAACGGTCGAACCAAAAAATACTTTGAGAAGAGTATTTTACGATTTAATTTGGCTGAACAATTACGCCGAAATGTATTGAAATACAACAAAATGATTGCCGAAAATGCCATTAAAACAGCAGGTTTACGTGATGACCATAAAGAAACAGAAGTAGAGCGTCCGAGTACTAAAAAAGTACATCAATGCAAACACTGCTTTACCATTTATGATGCTGACTTTGGCGATTTAGTTAATAATATTCCTGCGGGAATACCTTTTTCAAAGCTTCCAACAAGTTATATTTGCCCAACTTGCGAAGCAGAGAAAAAAGATTTTAAAGCCATTGAAGTGAAAATTGAATGGATGAATATGTAATTATTATTGCTGATTAAATCAATCCTGTAAGGTTTTTGTATCCCTGTAGGATTTTTCGTTTTAAATTAATAATCAAGCACAGATTTTCGTTAGTTTTGTAAGCGATAATTAATAAACAAAACTATGTTGAAGCATTTCTTATTTTTATTTCTTTTTCCAGTCTTTTCTTTTGCACAAACAATTGCTTTTTCAAAGCCCGATAGTTCGGATATATTTATTCAATATGGCGATGAAGAAATAATTCAGAAAGCTAATGATCTAATACAAAAACCCGAAAGCCAAGTTTTTTTGACGGAATTTAACAAAAAATTTCCTAATACTTTCGAGAAAGAAATTCGCTATAAACAGCTATTAACTGCTAATGTCGATGATTGGGAAATACAATTGTATGACGAACGTAAAAATCAATTGAATTTTCTTAAAAACTATACAAATCTTTCACCCGAATTTCAAAAGTTAGTAGAAAGTAATATTCGATGGAATTATTGGCATTTGTTACTTTCATACGCAATCATTCGCAGCAACCTCGATACCAAACTTACTAGAGTAGTATCACTTCCAGCAGTAATGACCGAAGAAATAGACCCTACAAAAGTAAATGATGAAACTGCCTTATTATCAGAAAGTTATCGTAATTTTTTACCTTTTTTTGTAACATATTTTAATTCACAAGACCAAAAATTTGTAAAATATGCAGACCAAGTAAAAGCAATTACTGATAAAGGTAATATAGCCCAAAAATATTTAAAAGGTAAAGTTTTAGATTACACATTAACAAAACTAATTCACGATAATTGTGAGAGACTTTCTGCATCGTCAGCCAAATTTTGGATAAGTCAAATTGCTGCGGATAGTTACCGCAAAATGCTGTTGTTACATTGCAAAGAAACGCTTAATAAAAAAGAAGAAATTGCCAAAAAGAAAGATGACAATAAAGATAAACTACCGCTTGGCTCAGGCGATTATCCTGTTTTATATGGACTTGATGGTAAACAATTTAATTTTGCCAAATACAAAGGCAAAGTAATTTATGTTGATTTTTGGGCAAGCTGGTGCGGGCCATGTCGTCAGGAATTTCCTTTTTCTAAGAAAATGCACGATGGTTTTACAGAAAAACAAAAGAAAAATATAGTTTTTTTGTATGTTTCTATTGATGAAGACCCAAATAACTGGAAAAATGCAGTTGATAATTTAAAATTGAACAATGGCGACCATGGGATTTCAAATGGTGGATTTGGCTCTGGTGTTAGTCAAAAATACCAAATCAATAGTATTCCTCGTTACATGATTATTGATAAAAACGGCACAATTGTTCGTCCAGATGCTCCTCGTCCCAGTAATCCTGAAACCTTAGATTTATTATTTAAATTGATTGAATAATTGGTTGAATTTTATTTTTAAAATTTTGTTTATAGTATTGATACAAAAAGATAAATTTGTGTTAATTTTTACGTTTTAAAACTCCCTTTGGGATAAAATACCATGTTTAAATACATTCTGATAATATTTCTTTTAATAGCTTTTGTGCCAGCTATCCGTACTTTTTTGTTTAATATTTTGGTAGGAAATCAAATAGCAAAACAGCAAAAACGCTACAATGACTTCATGGAAAAAGAGCGTGGAAAAGAAGGTGAGATAAAAGTTAAAACCACTAAAACAAGTAATAAAAATACTGGATTTGATAGTGGTCAATATGTTGATTATGAGGAAGTTAAATGATTTTTTGAGCGATAACTTATGTTAAAAAAATATTTAATTCCAGCCTATCATTCAAGTCAAGTAAGTATCGCAATTTTAGTTTTACGACTTGGTTTAGCCTTCTTGATGATACCACACGGCTTTGATAAACTCCAAGAGTTTTTAGCAGGAAATCATGATTTCCCTGACCCGTTACACGTTTCACCAATCATTTCACACGGATTAACCATTTTTGCAGAATTATTCTGCTCAATTTTGCTACTTTTAGGCTTGTTTACTCGACCAGCTTTGATTATTCTGATTGGCTGCACGACAATTATCGCTTTCTCAATTCATGGTCAAGACCCTTTAAGTGACAAAGAACACGCACTTTTGTATCTGTTTGCATATATTGCCATTTTTCTAACTGGAGCGGGCAGATATTCGGTTGATGCTCGTCTTTTTAGATAAACATTTATGCTAAAAATAGCCTTCAATCAAATCTATAAACATCCACTTCCCGAAGGTCATCGTTTTCCGATGCTGAAATATGAGTTAATTCCTGAACAATTATTGTACGAAGGAACTTGTACTCCTGACAATTTTTTTTCGCCAGGTATTGTTGAAGAACATTGGGCGTTAGGGGTACATGAACACCAGTATTTCCACGATTTATTAAAGCTCAGTATTGACCCAAAAATGGAACGCCGCATTGGTTTTCCAATCTCAGAAATGCTCGTGAAGCGTGAACTGATTATTACTCAAGGAACAATTGATTGTAGTATTTTTGCTTTAGAATATGGCATTTCAATGAATATTGCAGGAGGAACCCACCACGCTTATGCCGATAAAGGTGAAGGTTTCTGTTTATTGAATGATGTGGCGGTTGCTTCATATTATTTGCTTGAAAATCAGCTAGTTAATAAGATTTTAGTGGTTGATTTAGATGTTCATCAAGGTAATGGGACAGCCGTTATTTTTAAGGATGAACGGCGAGTTTTTACTTTTTCGATGCACGGAAAGGAAAATTATCCATTGAAAAAAGAAGCCTCAGATTTAGATATTGAACTTCCAACCAATTGTGGTGATGAGTATTATTTGAGTTTACTTTATGAAAATTTACCTCGATTAATTGAACGAGAAAAACCGCAATTTATCTTTTATATTTCAGGCGTTGATATTCTTGCTTCGGATAAATTAGGTAAACTAAATATTTCAATGGAAGCTTGCCGTCGTCGTGATGAATTTGTTTTTGAACAGGCTATTAAATATAAAATTTCAGTAGTAGTTGTAATGGGAGGGGGCTATTCTCCCCGCATCGCTGACATCGTTGAAGCCCATTGTAATACTTTTCGTTTGGCAGAAAAAATGTACTTTTAATTAAAAAAACATGATTAATTTATCAAAATATATTGACCATACACTTCTAAAACCGACTGCAACTGAAATGGATTTTAGAAAACTATGCGAAGAAATTTATCAAAATAGTTTCTATTCTGCTTGTGTACCGCCTTATTATGTCGCTTTTGTTAAAGAGTTATTGGCTTATAGCGATGCAAAAGTTTGTACAGTTATTGGTTTCCCTTTGGGATTCCAAACAGCAGAAGTGAAAATGGCAGAATGCCAAAATGCCCTAAAAGATGGAGCAGATGAGTTAGATGTTGTCATGAATATAAGTGCTTTTAAATCAATGGCTTATGAAACTGTTAAGAATGAAATAAGCAATTTGGTAAATCTGGCACACAATCAAAATGCTTTGTTGAAAGTCATTATTGAAACGGCTTATTTAGATATTTTTGATATTCGCATTGCTTGCGAAATATGTGTAGAAGCTGGTATAGATTTTGTGAAAACTTCTACTGGTTTTGCTACAAAAGGTGCAGATTTGGAACAAGTAAAATTGATGCGAGAAATTTTGCCAAACAATATTCAAATCAAAGCATCGGGAGGAATTCAGACTTACGAGCAAGCAATTTCATTGATTGAAGCTGGAGCAACACGAATTGGAACTTCCTCAGGCGTGTCAATTGTAAGTGGGGGAGTTGGATACAGTGCTTATTAGTGTTCAATAAAAAAGGTTTTATGAAATTATTCATAAAACCTTTTTTTACCAAATTAAATTTAAAAATCAAGCTGCTTCTAATTTTTCAAGAATCAACGCTTCAATATATTCCCTAATTGAATCAATTTTGATTTGAGTGACAACATCTTGGGCAAATGCCAAAAGTTGTAAGCGAATCGCTTCTTTTTTCGGAATTCCTCGTGATTGCATATAAAATATTGCTTCGTCGTTGAGTTGACCTGTTGTTGTTCCATGAGAACATTTTACGTCATCTGCCCAAATTTCCAATTGCGGTTTTGTATTCATAGTAGCTTCGTCAGACGTAACTACATTTCTACAATTTTGATAAGCATTTGTTTTTTGAGCATCTTCTCTTACGAAAATTTTGCCATTGAAAACACCAGTGGATTTATCCATCAAGATACCTTTATAGAGCTCGTTGCTTTCGCAATTTGGTTTTTGATGGTCAACTAAAGTATGATTATCAATGTGTTGTTTGCCATTTGGTACGTATAAACCATACAAATGGCTTTCTATATGTTCGCCATCTAAAACTACATTGAGGTTGTTTCTAACAAACCCACCATTCAAAGTGGCGGTTGCTGCATAAAAGTAGCTACGCCCCTTTTGATAAACTTGTGTTGTTCCGATATGGTATGATTTATCACTCTCATTTTGTACTTTATAATAATCAACCATTGCCGATTCTCCAACGATGATTTCAGTAACAGTATTTACAAAAGCTGCTTCATCGCCAACGGTACGATACGCTTCAGCAATTTTTACTTGAGAGTTTTTACCAACAATAATCAGGTTTCGAGGCTGTGAACCCACATTTGCCACACGAGCATCTGAAATAAAACGAATTATAATTGGCTCTTCAACTACTTTATTATCAGCTACTTGTACAACTACACCATCATTTGAAAGGGCGGTGTTGAGAGCTGTGAAAGCATCTGTTTGGTAGTTAGCATATTTTCCGAAATAACCTTCAATAAGCTCTGGTTGTTGTGCAAGAGCTTCAGAAAAAGGAATTACTTTAAGTTTATCTTCAGGAGTGGAAATTTCTGAAATCTCAGCATTATAAACTCCATTGATAAAATACAAAACATTGCCATTGAGGTGTGGTAATGGAATTTGTTCGAGGTCAGATTTATTAAAATCGGTTTTTGTATGAAAATCGAATGTTTGTTTAATTAAATTACTCACATTCGAGTACTTCCATTCTTCGTGGCGAATGGTTGGAAAACCCAATTTATCGAAGTTTTTCATGGCTTCACTACGCACTTGATGAATGGGCATAGTGCTTTTTCCATTCAAAATTGCCTGTGATAACTGAAAATCAGCTATTAAATGTGCTTTTAAACTATCTTTATTTTCTATGGAATTCATTACTCAAAATTATCTATAATCTTTTTTTGAAAAGTTTATTGGCTATTTCGGAACTTCCGCAATGGCTTCTAACTCTATTTTGTACCCAAAATGTAATTCATTGACTGGTATTATTGAACGTGCTGGTCGGTGTTCACCAAAAAAAGCAGCATAAAGTTCATTGACAATGCCCCAATATTCTCCGCTTGAAATGTAAACGGTTGTTTTTACAACATGATTAGCGTCTAAACCTATTTCTTGTAAAATCTGCGTTAAATTATCAAAAACTACTGCCAATTGTTGTTCAATACTTGATTCAATCGGTAGTTTTTCTGATGATTTGATTTTTATTGGTAAAATCCCAGAAGTAAACAAAAATCCATTACTAACAATTGCTTGCGAGTAATGCCCAACAGGTTTTGGACTATCAGAAACTTGGATTTTATTCATATCACAACAGCATTAAAAAACTTAGGCTACTTCTAAAGCATCCACTTCATTTTTAATCCAATCGTAGCCTTTTTCTTCCAGTTCAAGAGCCAATTCTTTTGTGCCAGATTTTACGATACGACCTTTATAAAGTACGTGAACAAAGTCTGGAACGATGTAATCTAATAAACGCTGATAGTGAGTTACGACGATGAAAGAACGATTTTCGTTACGCAATTGGTTTACACCTTCAGCCACAATGCGAAGAGCATCAATATCAAGGCCAGAGTCAGTTTCGTCTAATATTCCTAAACTTGGCTCAAGCATTGCCATTTGAAAAATTTCATTGCGTTTTTTTTCTCCACCCGAAAAACCTTCATTGAGAGAGCGTTTCAGAAGAGCATCATCAATTTTTACTAATTTTGCTTTTTCTCTCATTCTTTTCAAAAATTGAGCGGCATCAAGTGGTTCTTGACCGTGGTATTTTCTGATTTCATTGAGAGCAGTTTTTAAGAAGTTAATGGTAGTTACTCCTGGAATTTCAACTGGGTATTGAAATGCTAAGAAAATTCCTTCAGCAGCACGTTTTTCAGGAGCTAAATCAAGTAAATCTTTACCATTGAATGTAACAGAACCATCGGTAACTTCGTAGTCTTCACGACCAGCCAAGACCGATGCTAAGGTGCTTTTTCCAGAACCATTTGGACCCATAATTGCGTGAACTTCACCTGGTTTTATCTCTAAATTGATTCCACGTAATATTTCTTTTTCCTCTATTCTGGCGTGTAAATTACTGATAGTAAGCATTTTATTCTTTTGCGTGTTATAAACTGTTTAGCGACTCACGAAAGGGTTTTCGTGTTGTAATTAATTTACAAAGATACAATCAAAATAGCCAAGATGCTATTCTTTATCTATAATAACTCTAAATAATGATTAGTTGTTCCGCGTTTGTAAGAAAAACTGTATTTTTTTTGTACTTTTCTAAGAAACTACTTCATAAACCTTAACTGCAAGTGCCTTATTTTTGAGATTTATCTCGCCAACTTCTTGACAAGTAAATGATTCTTTAACAATCATGTAGGCTTCTTCGCTCAGTAGAATTTGGCTTGGTTTGGCCGCAGATTGAAGTCTTTGGGCTGTATTTACAACATCCCCGATAACGGTATAATCTAGTCGTCTGAGTGAAGCCGAACCAATATTTCCAGAAATGACTTCTCCTGTATTAATTCCGATAGAAACTTTTGGTAAATATGTAATATGACTTGGTAAACTTTCTTCGATTGAATCTATTTTTGTTCTTACTGCTAAGGCAGCTTCAATGGCACGGTCGAGATGATATTCACCTTTAAAAACAGCCATTACTGCATCGCCCATAAATTTATCAATGTGTCCGCCTTGCTCCATAATTTCTTTGACCATTGCATCAAAATATTTGTTAATTAAGTTGACAACAGTGTCAGGAGCTTCTTTTTCGGAAATAGACGTAAAGCCACAAATATCAATAAAAACAATGGTTGCTTCAATCGTTTCGTTAGCTGTAAGCGATGATTCAAATTCATGGCTGCCCATAAACTTTAGAACGTTTTCATCGACATACATTTTCAAAATATTATTTTCTTTGATTGCCTGCAAAGTTTCTCGAATCTGAATCACGTGCCTGAGCGTTTTCTCGACTGTCAATTCTAAATCCTCAAAATTGATTGGTTTGCACAGAAAATCAAATGCCCCACGATTCATTGCCAAACGAATATTATCCATATCACCATACGCAGAAACTATCACTGATTTGAGCAAAGGATTTTGTTCAGAAAGTTTAGTTAGTAGCGTCAATCCATCCATTTCTGGCATGTTGATGTCGCTCAAAACCATATCAATATCAGGGCTATTGTGCAGCAAACGTAGGGCTTCAGCTCCGTTTTGAGCGAAGCAAAATTCGTAAGTTTTTTCTCGTATTTGTCGGCGGAATTTTTGTTTGATGAGGATTTCTAAATCAGCCTCATCATCAACAACCATTATTTTGGCGTTCATAAAGAGCTTTTGAGTTTTTGTTTGAGTTCAGTAAAATCTAACGGTTTTGTCAAGAAATCATTTGCTCCTAAATTCATGGCTTGGTCATGACTTTCCACGTCGCCATAAGCTGTTATCATCATAATAGTTGGAGGTGAAGAAGGAGATTTTGAACGAATTTGTTTCAAAAGTTCGATACCACTCATACCTGGCATATTGATGTCTGATAAAATCAAAATCGCTTCTAAATTCTGACCTTTAAGGTATTCAAGTGCTTCTTCCCCCGAACCGCTAAATGCAAAATCAAATTCACCCGCTTTTATTTCTCTACGGAAGCGTTGTTCAAATAAGGTTCTTACATCTTCTTCATCATCTACAACTAATATTTTCATTGGAAATATTTTTGGGGTTACTAATTTTTAAACATTTATCAAATCATTTTCAAATATAAGGTAATTTAATTACAATTTTTTATACCTTAAGTTTGGTCCAGTCTTAATTAATGTGGCATTTGTTGTTAATCAGAAATTAGGTTCGCCAAATGGTGGACAACTTAGTTTTGGTTCATTCTGACTATCCATTCCATCAAAAGTTGAGAAAATACTTGTTGACAAAGTATTTGTTTCTGAATTGACTCCACGAAAAATCAAATGAAAACAATTGTAGTCATTAGGCGAAACCGCTTTCATAAAACCATACGTTATTCTTAATTTATCACAACCCTGATTTTCCAAAATAATTAAATCGTCTAGTACTTTTTCTAGTCGCATATATGTGCCAAAAATAATGAGATGATTGTCATAAAGTGGCTTAAATGTTTCTTTGAAATGGCTTCTCATTTTATTGAGTTGGGCTTTGGTTTCAATATTATTATCCAAAGAAGCATTTTTACCAGAAAAAACATGAGGAGAAACCCTGAGTGGTTTATCTTGAAGATTTGCAGTGGCCGAATGGTCAAGTCTTACACCCCACATCGAAAGGTCAAAGTTATGTTTATTGCCAATTGTTTCAAGGCCATAAAAAACACCTAAATGCGTCAGTTTTCTTCCGCCACTTTCTTGATTAATAAATTGGGAAATATTGTTTTTTGCCTCTGAAATAGGCAAAATAATGGTTTTAAAAGTAGTATTTGTTCTTGTTGCTTCAGTTGCCAACATCTTTTCTACATTGGTAAGCTTATCCTGCGTGATTGGAAAAATTCCGTCTTTTTCTCGGAGGCTTTCTCGTAGATTAGCAATATTTAAACTCGATTGGGCAAGAGAAGTATAAGAAATAACTAAAAAAACTAAAACAGTCTGTATGATTCTGATTTTAAAATTAGGCATTTCCTTTTATGAGATTTAAAGGTTTATAAGCAATGAAATAAAGTTTTTACAAAACGACTATATTGTGATAATAAACGTAGTTCCTTGACCCTCAGTGCTTTCCACTTCAATTGTTCCACCATGCCCTTTCGTAATTATATCATAAGCCAAACTTAGACCTAAACCTGTTCCCTCTCCAGCGGGTTTAGTGGTAAAAAAAGGTTGAAATATTTTTGCTTTAATGGCCGAAGACATGCCTGTGCCATTGTCGGTAATTCGGATTTCGACCTTTGGTGAGGGATTTGTCAAATAACGCGTACTTACGGTTACTTTTGGTTTAAAATTTTCTTGATTTTTGAGCGAAGCCGACGCATAAAACGCATTATTAAATAAATTCAATAAGACACGGCCAATTTCTTGCGGAATGACTTCGATTTTTGGTAAATTTTCATCGAAATCAGTCTTAAAATCGGCGTTAAAAGTTTTATCTTTTGCTCTTAAACCGTGAAAACTCAATCGGATGTATTCATCGGCGAGTGCATTTATATCAGTCAATTCTTTTTCTCCAGCACTCGTGCGTGAATGTTGTAACATTCCTTTTACAATACTACTTGCTCGCTTACCATGATGATTGATTTTTTCTTGATTTTGGGTCAAATCACCAATAATTTCATCTATATATACTTTATCTTTTTCAGGAATTTCGAGTTTTTCGATTTCTTCTTTCAATTCTTTTGCAATGTCAATGCTTAATTCTGAGAAATTATTCACAAAATTTAATGGATTCTGAATTTCATGGGCAATTCCAGCGGTGAGTTCGCCTAAACTAGCGAGTTTTTCAGATTGAATTAATTGCACTTGCGTAGTTTTTAGGTCGTGAAGTGCTTTTTCTGCTTTATCTCTTTGCGTATCAATTTCTTCCTTTTGAATATGCAATAAATGATTTGCACGATGCTTGTTTTTATTGTTTCGATAAAGGAAAAATACCACAATCAAAACCATAATGAGTAGCACCAAAAGTGCGTAAATTTTTATTTCACTTTCCAACGCTTTTTGATGCACTTCAACTTTACGTTGCACTTGTGACTCTCTTTCTTGTTCTTCATAAGCCAAACGCTCAATTTGTCGCACCTGTTCTTGACTAAAAAGGCTATCTTTATCTGCTGTTGTAATTTTATAGTAATGCAATGATTCTTTCAAATCATTCTTTTTTTCATAAATTTCAGAAAGCAGTTGAGCCGAAAAGATAGCTGTTTGAAGATGGTTATTTTGGTGTGAATGAATTAAAGCTTTTTTTGCGTAAAAGATGGAAGAATCTGTTTGATTAGTAGCTTTAAAAATAGATGCTAGGCCATAAAATACTCGACCTTCATTAAATGCTGCTTTTAAAGAAAGACTTTTTCGAAAATAAAATAATGCCGAATCCTTTTGTTTTAATTCCCAAAATGAGCTGCCAATGTAATAAGTAATCGTTGGTAATTGAAATGTCAAATTGTTTTTGAGCGAATATTTATAAGCATTTTTGAAAAAATAAAGTGCTGAATCATTTTTTTTCATGTCTTTATACACAAAACCCGAAGTCAGATTCAATGGCATTTCACTAGCTGAAATATGCAATGAATCTTGAATTTTCTTAGCTTTTGATAAATATTCTAAGGCAGTTTTGAATTGTTTTCGATTCGTATAAAGTAAAGCAAATTTTAAGTTGATAGTTGTTAATTCTTTTGGCATATTATTTTTTTCACTCAAAAACTTCGCTTCAGTAAGTTTAAAAAGTGCTTCAGAATAATCAGAAGTGCCAAGCATAATTTGAGCTGATGAAATGGCAGAAAGAATTTTTCCTTTGTCGTACCGTAGTTTACTAGCGAGTATCCACGCATCACGGCCATAGCGAAGTGCCAAAATTGGATTAATATTTGTATAAAATCCAGTCAATTTTTCCAAAATCAAAACTTTGGTCGTATCATTTGCTTGCTTGCTCAAAACTCGCTTTAAGCTATCGCCAACGGTTGGGTTTGACGGTTGAGCAAAAGCTATTTTTGTTGCCAATGATATGAAAAATATGTACAAAAATCTTTGCATATTTTATGTTATTTAAGGGGAAGTTTTATTGTGAAAGTAGTGCTTTCGCCTTCAATACTTTCGACTTCGATTGTGCCACCGTGGCCTTTGGTTATAATATCATAGCTCATAGAAAGTCCCAAACCTGTTCCTTGACCCGTCGGTTTTGTGGTAAAAAATGGCTGGAAAATTTTTAATTTCACATTTTCAGGCATTCCACTACCGTTGTCTTGAATCTTAATAATGAGTTCATTATCAATTTTTTCTGTAATAATTATAACCGTAGGTTTGTAGTTCTGAATATTTAATTTAATTTTTTGTTGCACAGCATAAAACGCATTATTGATTATATTAAGCAATACTCTTCCAAAATCTTGAGGAATCACTTCTACTTTTGGTAAATTTGTATCTAAATTTGTTTTGAAATCTGCATTGAAAGTTTTGTCTTTTGCACGAAGGCCGTGATAGGACAATCTTAAATATTCATCAACCAAAGCATTTATATCAATTAATTCTTTTTGCCCTGAACTTGTGCGAGAATGTTGTAACATCCCTTTTACAATGCTTGCTGCACGTTGTCCATGATGCGTAATTTTTTGTTGATTCTGACTTAAATCTGTTAAAATTTCAATGATATAATTTTTGTCGAAATTGTCTTTTTCGAGTTCTTCTGTAATTTCTTGACAAAGTTCAACCGAAACCTCCGAAAAGTTATTGACAAAATTCAAAGGATTCTGAATCTCATGGGCAATTCCTGCGGTGAGTTCGCCCAAAGAAGCCATTTTTTCAGACTGAATTAACTGTGTTTGAGTAGTTTTTAATTCTACAAGAGCTTCTTCTAAAGATTCTTTTTGTTTGGTAAGTTCGGCAGTACGTTCGGCAACTTGGTATTCGAGTTCTTGTTTTTTTGCTTCCAGTAAACGTCTTTCTTCTTCTTCTTTTTGTTTTTCAAGGCGTTCTCTTTTTCCTTGTCTTTGGGCGTAGAAACTAAAACCAATTACCCAAAAAATGGCAAAACTTCGTATTGGGTCAAAAAAATACAAGTTGTTTTTGTGAAAATTTGGTGTGAGAAGGTGAAAAAAATCGTAAATAAATAATACAGCTGCTAAGGGAATAAATGCTATTTCCATCATTCTACGAGCTACGGGTAATTCTTTTGCTAAGAAAAGTATATAAAGCACCACAATCGTGATGAGTTCGTAGAAATAATCTTTGAAAAATGAAAAATTTAGTAATTCTCCCAGTAATAATACCATGAATGTCCATAGCCAAGAAAATTTCAATACACGAAATACTTTCGGATGTCGAGTTTGTATTTCTAAATAACGCCCTAGAAACTGCATCAAAAAATGAGCGATAACCACTGAGGGCATTATATCGGTGTAATCTATATTCATCATAATCTTTAGCTTGGTTTTATAAGCATGATTTTTAACTCAATCCACGTATTTTATCATTTTGAGAGCGAATTCTTTGGCACAAAATTCTCAATACACTTCGAAGCAATTCGTTGCGTTCTTCCATCAAATCAAAGAAATCTTCTTGGTCAATTCTGAAAAGCAGCACATCATTTTTTGCAATAGCTGACGCTGAACGAGGTTCTGCGTCCAAAAGGGCCAATTCGCCAAAAACATCTCCTTTCATAAATGTAGCTAACAGTGTTTCATGGTCATATATATCGATTTCTCCTGCATAAATAATGTACATACAATTGCCAATTTCGCCTTTTTTGAAAATAATCTTTTCTTCATTGAAAGAAATTTCTTTCATAATTGGAACAATCGAAGTCAATACATTTTCGGGCGTTTCGGCAAAAAGTTGTGTATTTTTCAATACAATTACTCGTTCGAGTTCGGAGATTGACGCTATTTCGTGCGAGTGACTCATATCAGTTTTGTTAAAATATTTTTCAAATTCAGGTTGTTGTTTAAAGAAGGCATTAGTTAAAATTGCTTGATGAGCTGCTTCTTTTAATATTTTTTTAGGATGATTGAGGTAGCTTTCAAAAAGTTTGATTTCATGTAAAGAAAATTTACTTTTGGCAGGTTTCCATGCTTGTATAGCTTGTGCAATTGTCCAACAGCCAAAAGCGGTTTCTCCTTTTTCTAAAATCAAATGTACGATTGGTTTTACTTTTACGTCTTTACCTAAATATGCTTTAAAAATGACTGCTTTTTCCTCATTTTGAGTTTCGTCAAGCAATGCATGAAGACATTTATAAATATCTCTAGGAATACTATTATCTAAAATTTCGAGGGCATTAGCTCTTTTTTCTCTTGATGAATGTTCCACACCCAACATAGCATCATGCACAATATCTTTGTCATAAATGAGCATAAGGAGGTAGAAAATTCTATCAGAAGATTGTCCTAATTCGTACTGTAAATTGTCATTGGGAAGCTTCCCAAAACCATTCAATAATTGAAATGATTGCTCTAATTCTGCTTGTAAAAGAGTTAAAAAATAGTCATTATGACTATCAATTTCAGCATAGTTTCCGAGTGCTTTTAGAGCGGATGTTTTTATTTCTAGTGGTTTATTGTGCATAAATGCTAGCAATAAATCATAACTTTCCTCTGATTTGTATTTTTCGCAAAACGTTACTATTTTTTGCAAAATATATATATTTTTATTGTCTTTGAGTTTGACTATTTCGTCTAAACTTTTATCACCCAAATTGATTAATTGATGCAAAGCTTTTTTTGCATGATGATGATTCGACAAAAGTGACGTAAGCTCATTTATCAATAGGGATGTTCCTAAAACTCCTGCCGCCTTAATGCCATTTTCTATTAGATTTTCATCTTTTAAACACGATTGAACAAATAATTCATGTTCTTTTAGTTGCAATGTTTTAATTACATTCAGTGCTGCAATTTTTTCTTCTGGTTTACTTTTCGAATCACAAAGTGCTAATAATCGTTCTTTTGCTTGACTATTTTGTGCTGTCAAACTACCAATTAAAACGCCTTCTGTTAAAGCAATATCATCGGAATAAAGTAATTCTTGCAATCTACCATTATCAAAAATGTTGGCAGCACTTAGTATTTGAATACCTAACTTTCGACAAACATCATTTTGTTCTTGAAAAACATTGTCTAATAAAATCGTTAAAATATTTTTGGCAGGTTTATTTCGCTCAAATTCCAAAAGGATTCTTAATCGCACTTTATCAGACGAGTTTTGCAAGAGTTGTGGCAAATATTTTTCGAGTTTTTTGTGGTCATATTTTGTAATCCAATCAATCGCACTAATTACTTCTTCGGGTTTTTCGCTGCTAATATTTTTCAAAATCACTTGAAAAGCCTCTTTTTGCATCACCAATTCATCGCTTTTCAAGAACCTTTTACTTAAAGCACTTTTTAGTTCAATAATATAATGTTTAAACGCACGACTTAAAAAATAAAAAGCAACAAATGCCGAAAACACCGTTAAGCCAAACTCAACCCAAGTGAAAGAAAAATCGAAATAGTATTCAGCAAGGAGCAAAAGCCCAGCAATTCCCATACCTAATGGTTCGTAGAAACCTTTGGCGAGTGTATGTCCTTTGAGACGTTGGTGCGTTGAAAGCGGTTGAAACATGACCAAAAAAACAGGGTCAAAAAGTGTTCGACGCATGACTTCAAAAAGTAAATAGGCGGCACTAAAATCCATCAAAAGTGAAGCCTCGTCATTTCTGAATGAAGATAAAATTACTAAAACGGCCGAAATGATAACCGTACCAATTGGCAAGAAAAGCAAGGCGTTTCGTAAACCAAATCGGTCAATTGCTCTACTAGAAAGTACCAGTTTTACAATGGTTGAAATAGAATAAGTGATGGCTAAAAGATAACCAACAAACGCAATAACATCATGTTGGCTATGAAATTTATATTTAACGTTTACAAAAAAATTATACTCAATCCAAGTGGCCGAAATTGCCACCGCCACCAAACCAATACACATTTCAAATACTAATCGACTACCACCGAAAAGCTTGGTAATGTACTGAGCTTCGGTTTTTTTTCTGACTCTTTCGGCAGTCATTTCTGGCATTTCGGTAAGTTCAAATGTGCGTTTTTGTGTAAAAAACGCTAATAAAAACGTTACAAATGCAACCGAAATTAATATTGCCAATACTGAAGTAGAATGAATCAAGACTGTCAGAATAGCACCAATTGCTTTCGCTGGAACATCCCCTGAGCCAATTACACTAAAAATCCGCTTGCTTTGACGCACATCAAAAACTACTGCCGAAACACCCCAAAATTCAAGATTCACCAATAAATAAATAATACGAAAGCCAACCATTATTCCGATAGCGGTAAATATTGTATGACTCAAAAAAACCACAATTACCATTATTATTGACATCAACAAAACCGCTAAAAGTACTCGGCTACTGAGTTTTTGTAATAAATAATGATGTTCGTAATATTCGTAAATTTTACCAACGCCCATCATTGCTATTGTTGATAGAATGTAGGCAATTGGCAATGAAAATTCGGGATGATTTTCGAGCAAAATAATATTAGCCGAAACGTATATTAATACCGTTCCGATGCTAATGAAAAAATTATGAAGAAAAAATAAAATTAGCTGCGATTGTGCTTTATTTCGAGTAAACAAATTGGCCATTGTGGGTCTTAAATGTGAACGCCGCAATTTAGGAATTTTGATTGAAAATCTTTTGAAATAAGCCTAATCATTTGTAATATTGCAAAGTAGTATGACGATTTTACAGAAAAATATCGAAAAAAATAGCCATTGGCTTGTAGAAAATTGTAGCATCAATTCTACTGGCTTATATCGTCATTTCCGAAAACCGCACCGAATTTCTGTTTTCTTCTTTCAATTGCTCGCCTTCATGGCAAACTTTGGGTTTTACTAATTTTTATTGTGTTTAGCATTTATCCGTTGGCATTTTGCTATCGGAGCCGTTTCCTATATATTTCAAGGAAAAAATTAAACTTTACATTAATATTCTTCAAAACATCAAACTAATAGCAAAGCTAGTAGTTAACGCAATTATCACATGAGCAATAATATATTTGTATCTTCTGAAGTAGGCACTTTACGTCGTCTCATTATTCATAGTCCTGACAGTGGTTTGGGCAAAGTTGTTCCGTCAAAAGCACAAGATTGGCTTTTTGAAGACATCGTTCATCTTGAAACCATGCGACGAGATGAATATGATTATTATGTAAAAATTCTGCTTTATTTCCTTGATAGCGTTAAAGTTAAGGGAAAACTCAAACGCATTGATTCCGATAAATCAAGGGATTTTTACAAACCTTGCAATAAAAAATATTTTAATTCTGAGAAAGTCATCGAATTTGAGAAATTACTTTCAGATATTTTAAAAATCTCAGCCGTTCGTACCCAATTGATTGCTGCCGTTTGTGCAGTGGAAGAATGTTCGTTTCAATTCCAAAATGAAATGGCTCAAATGCCCATCATCGACTTAGCAAAAGTATTGATAACAGGTATTTTGCCAAATAATAAAATGCTTTTTCCGCCAATTCCGAACCTGATTTTTACACGAGATATTGGTATTATGGTAAATGAACATTTATTGCTCAATAAACCAGCAAAATATGCTCGTACAAGAGAATCACTTTTGGCAAAATATGTTTTCTTTAATCATCCAATGTTCAAAGATTTACAAGGCAAAATCATAGAAATTACAGAAGACGAAAATCATTTTTTATTACCAGAAGAAGAGCAAGAAGGAAGGCTAAACACACTCGAAGGCGGTGATGTGATGATGGTTGCCCCGAATCATTTGCTGATTGGTGTCAGTGAACGAACGTCAGTTGAGGCCGCTCGTCAAGCCATTGATTTACTTTTTGAAAGAAATGTTGTTCAGAAAGTTACGATAGTGAAAATTCCACAAAAACGAGACTATATGCACATCGACACTGTCTTTACGCAAATAAAACGCAATGTGTGGGTATTGCTTGGGTCTTTAGGCAGAATCAAAGAAGAAGCCGAAAAACAATCGATTTGGGAAGAATTGGGTCAGCAACCAAGCTATGAAACACTTACTATCAAACAATTTATCAATAAAGATGGTGGCGTGAAAGTAAAAGATTTTGCCAATTTGGAAGACTTACTTTCGTCAATTACAAAAGATGATTTGGATTGCTATGACGAAGTAAAATTTGTATATTCGGGCAATAATGAGTTTCCTTATGGTGCAAGAGAGCAGTGGACTGATTCGTGTAATTTGCTTGTTGTAAAAGAAGGCGTTGCCATTGGTTATGACCGTAACGACAAAACTGCCGAGGCTTTTCGTGATGCAGGTTTTCAGACAATTCGAGCAGCAGATTTACTTGAAAAATTTGAAAATAATGAACTTCCACCCGAAACTTTGACAAATACAATTATTATGTTGCCATCCGCAGAGCTTTCAAGGGCAAGAGGTGGCTCACATTGTATGAGTATGCCAATTTTTAGAGAAATGCTTTAATTTCGAGTAAATATTAATTTCTAACCTAAGAAATGTGCATTTATTGTTCTTATATTCTAACATTCAAAATTAGATTTTATGCAAGCTCAAACCACATCCAATATATTAATGATTCGGCCTGTAAATTTTGCTTTCAATGAGCAAACCGCCGAAAGTAATGCGTTTCAAGATGTTAAATCTAAATCTTGGACAAATAATATTACACAGCAAGACGCTCTCCAAGAATTTGATGCAATGGTGAGCCAGTTGCGTGCCGCTGGTGTAAATGTCATTGTTTATGATGATACCTTTGAACCACACACGCCTGATAGTATTTTTCCTAATAACTGGATTTCGTTTCATCATAGTGGTAAAGTGTGTTTGTATCCGATGCAAGCCGAAAACCGTCGTTTAGAACGTAGAACTGATATAATTGATGATTTGCGAAAGCATTTTCATGTTGAGGTTGTACTTGATTTTACGCATTTCGAGAAAGAAGGAAAATTTCTTGAAGGGACAGGAAGCTTGGTTCTTGACCGAATGCACCGTACGGCTTATGCGTGTATTTCGCCCCGAACTAATGCTGATGTTTTGGATGCTTGGGCAAAACAAATGAGGTATCAATTAGTAAAATTTACTTCGGTTGACTCGCATGGAAAAGAAGTGTATCATACAAATGTTGTCATGTGTATTGGAGATACATTTGCGGTTGTTTGCCTCAACTCAATTCCAGATTTTGACGAGCGATTAATGGTCAAAGAAGCCCTTGAAAGTAGTGGAAAACAAGTGATTGAGATTAGCTTGGAGCAAATGAATAATTTTGCAGGAAATATGTTATTGGTCAAAAACAAAAAAGGACACCATATTTTGGTCATGTCAACATCGGCTTTTGAATCATTGACTCACGCTCAAAGAATTGAACTAGAAGAATATGCCGCTCTTCAACATTTCGACCTCACCATGATTGAAACCTGTGGCGGAGGCTCGGCTCGTTGTATGATGGCGGAAGTTCATTTGCCTGAAAAGTGATATTTTTATTTATGGAAAAATCAATAAATTAAAAATATTTATATATTTGTAGATATTTTTGATTTATTGATTAAATAATAGATAAATAATGGCTCAAGTAATTACAGGAGATATTGTAAAATCATCAAATCTTGATGCTGAAAAACGACTAAAACTCCGTGAAGCATTCGATTATTTATCGAGTATTTCCGAAGGAAAGTATGATTACTTTATTCGAGGTGATAGCTTTCAAATATTGCTTAATCAAAATGCTTTAAAGGAAGCTTTAACTATCAAAACCTATTTATTCGTAAAATTGGGTGTGCAAGTCAAGATTTCGATTGGAGTAGGGAATGTAGAGTTTTTGAACGAAAAAATTTCTGATTCTGATGGCGAAGCTTTTTGGTTATCTGGTAGAAAATTAGACGAAATGAAAGTCAAAACAGCATTTTTACGGATTTCTACGACAGAAACTCAAAAAAATGAAGAATGGGAAATTCATTGCTCAGTTATTGATTATTTGCTCGAAAACCAAACAGCCAATCAAGCAGAAGTTGTTTTTTGGCTTTTACAGCAAAAAAATCAGCAAGAAATAGCCACGATAATTAATATTGGTCAGCCTTCGGTAAGTAACCGAATAAAGAATTCGGCATGGAATATCATTGAAAAAATGTTAAATCGCTTTCAAAATGTCTAACCTTTTTACTACGGAACAAGCACTGGTTTTGTTGAAACTGATTTTTGCTCATTTACTCACTGATTTTTTCATGCAGCCGCTCAATTGGGTAAAAGACAAAGAAACCAAGAAAATAAAATCTGTTAAATTATTTTATCATATCCTTCTGACATTTTTGGTAGTTTGGCTTTTTTCAAGAAACTTCTTGGTATCTATTTTCATCGGAATTACTCATTATTGTATTGATATTTGGAAAGTTTATGCGAAGGATAAAAGCATAAAAACGTTTCTTCTTGACCAAATATTACATTTTACTATCCTGATTATCAGTTGGTTATTTATTATTGATGGATTTACGCAATTTGTAGATTTATCGACCAATATCCTTATTGATTTTAAAATATGGGCCTTACTAACAACGTATCTTTTTTGTACTTTTCCATTAGGTATTATTATTGGCATTGCTACAAAACGTTGGCGAGACGAAATTAAAACCAATAAACAAGATAGCCTTGATGAAGCAGGAAAATGGATTGGAATTTTTGAAAGAATATTGATTTTGACTTTTGTGATCAATAATCAATACGAAGCAATTGGGTTTTTAATTGCTGCCAAAGCATTACTTCGCTTTCGTGAATCCGACCTCAAATTGACAGAATATGTTTTAATCGGAACGCTTATTAGTTTCACATTGACTATTTCTTTAGGAATCTTCTTAAAAATGGTTCTTTAAAAACTTATTTAGATTAAAATTTCGTATATTTAGTCAGTCAGATGACAATTCTACTCGTAGAAACTTCACAATTTTATAGCATAATTCAATCCTTAAACTCATGCAGCACGTAGTCATTATTGGAAATGGCATTAGTGGTATCACTGCCGCTCGACATATTAGAAAACTTTCTGATTGTAAAATAACTGTTATTTCTGGCGAAACAGACTATTTTTTTTCTCGAACAGCCCTCATGTATGTTTACATGGGACATCTGAAATTTGAACATACCAAACCTTATGAAGATTGGTTTTGGGAGAAAAATCGCATCGAATTGAAGCGAGCTTGGGTTAAAACCATTGATTTTGAAGAAAAAAAGCTCTATTTCCGCATTCCTAATGAAGATGATAAAGAAGCAAAAATTGGCGGTTCTATAAGCTACGATAAACTTATTTTGGCACTAGGTTCAACTCCCAATAAATTTGGTTGGAAAGGTCAAAATCTCAGAGGCGTGCAAGGACTTTATAGTTATCAAGATTTGGAAAGTCTGCAAGAAATTACGCCAAAAATCAATCACGCAGTTATTGTTGGAGGAGGATTAATTGGCGTTGAATTGGCTGAAATGTTGCATTCTAAGGGAATAAAAGTGACATTTTTGGTGCGAGAAAGTAGTTTTTGGAATGCTATCATGCCATCCGAAGAATCGAATTTGATTGCTAAACATATTGCTGAAAATCATATAAAACTACAATTTTCAAGTGAATTAGAAGAAATTATTGGCGATGAAAATAACCAAGTAAAAGCAATAAAGACAAAATCAGGAGAAATAATTGATTGCCAATTTGTAGGCTTAACTGTTGGCGTTAGTCCAAATATTAATTTTTTAAAATTACCACAAGGAAACATGATTGGCAGAGAAAAACCAGCTTTTATACTCGGAGTAGGTGGTTTAAAGCTTAATCGTGGCATTTTAGTGAATGAATATTTAGAAACGAATTTACCAGATATTTATGCTATTGGCGATTGTGTGGAACACGAAAATCCACCGAAAGACCGTAAAAATTTGGAGCAAATTTGGTACACAGGTCGAATAATGGGAGAAACAGTGGCAAGAACAATTTGTGGAAAACCGACGAAATACCAACCAGGAATGTTTTTCAATTCTGCCAAATTTTTTGACATCGAGTACCAAACTTACGGACAAGTTCCCAACATACTTTCTGAAGATTTTAAAACGTTTTATTGGGAACATTCATCAGGTAAAATTTGTGTCAGAATCAATTATGAAGCTAATAGAAAGGCTGTTACGGGTGTGAATACTTTTGGCATTAGAATGAGACACGAAGTTTGGGATGAATGGATTTCTACTAAAAAAACAATTGAATACGTTTTGGAAAATCTGCCAAAGGCCAATTTTGACCCCGAATTTTTCAAGCAATACGAAGCCGAAATAATGGAAAAGTACAATCAGGAAACAGGAAGTAATTTGAAACTAAAATCGAAAAAAGGAATTTTTTCAAAAATATTTTAAGCCATGATACAAAAACTCGGACTCATTATTTTTATTGCGGCTTTTGGATTATTCGTCGGAACTTTAGGCATGAATGACTACGTTTTGACGAATAAAATTTTAGAAAAAAATGTCAAAGCAGACCAGTTAGTTGATGCCCAAAAACAATTTGCTTCGATGTTTAATAAAAATTATTCAAGCCTGTTTGCTTTTGCTTATGACTTAACTTCTGGAACAAATACGCTAAATAATACTTATGATGCACAACAAGCTTGGGATAAAAAGTATTTTGAGGATACAATTTTGGCAATTGTCAAAGATTCTGCAAACGGATATTTAGTCGAAAATAAAGAAATAATGTTTTTATTAACTTTCGGATTGGCAATTTTAGGAGCATTTCTTCTTATAATTCCAGAAGTTAGAAAGTTGGCTGGAATCAAAAATAATGGAATTTATTTCAATCCAGCTATGAATCGTAAATGGCTTGGTGTACTAATTGGTACTTTTTTGATATTGTTTTATGTCGCCTTGTATTTTAAACCACAATATATTGCCAATTGGATAATGATTGTTGATCCCGTTAGTAGGCTTATCAATGGAGGAGAGGCAAGCCGTTGGTTTATGTATGGATTTCTTTACACGATTTCAGTATTAATAATGGGTATTAGATTTATCATTAAATATAGGCACTCTAAATACCAAGTAATCAGGACTTTATCAATTATGTTTTTTCAGACTTGTATTGCTTTTATATTACCAGAAATCATGTCAAATCTGAATCTTCCTTCGGCTGATTTAAAAAATATGTGGCCGCTAGACTATTCTTTTTTCTTTAATTATCGTCTTGATAAACTGATTGCTGGTGGCACTTTTGGTATTTTTTTATTGGTATGGGGAATTGTACTTTTTGTAGTTGGTGTGCCAGTAATGGTTTATTTTTTCGGAAAAAGATGGTACTGCTCATGGGTTTGTGGATGTGGAGGATTGGCAGAAACCTTAGGTGACCCTTTTCGACAACTTTCTGATAAATCATTGAAAGCGTGGAAAATTGAACGATATTTAATCCATGGCGTTTTAGCATTTGCCATCATTATGACAATTGGTGTGCTTTATACTTATTTTACAGGAAATTATAATTTATTAGGATTTATTCCAACAGAATCACTCAAATCAACTTACGGATTTCTAATTGGTTCAATCTTTTCAGGTGTTGTCGGAACAGGATTTTACCCTTTAATGGGAAACCGAGTTTGGTGTAGATTTGGCTGTCCATTAGCAGCATATCTTGGAATAATACAAAGATTTAAATCAAAGTTTAGAATTACCACGAACGGTGGGCAATGTATTTCATGTGGTAATTGTTCGACACATTGTGAAATGGGAATTGATGTTCGAGCTTACGCCCAAAAAGGACAAGATATTGTACGCTCTTCGTGTGTTGGTTGTGGTGTTTGTTCGGCAGTTTGCCCAAGAGGTGTACTCAATCTCGAAAACGCTGCAACTGGAACAAGAATAATGATTGCTCCAGATATTTTATTAGGAAATGAAATGTTGAAGTAAAATGCCATAAAAAAGCCTCATAATCAATAGACTATGAGGCTTTTTTGTATGATAGTTTTTCAATCAACCATTTTTAATTCATTTTCCCATTTTGCAACAACAGCTGTAGCGACAGCATTTCCTGCGACAGAAGTAGCCGAACGCCCCATATCTAGCAACCAATCAACTGCAAATAGAAGAATCAAACCTTCTGCTGGAAGATTAAACATTGACATCGTTCCTGCAATTACTACTAATGATGCACGAGGTACACCTGCAATTCCTTTACTGGTAATCAAAAGCGTAAGCATCATGGTTACTTGTTGCCCAATACTTAAATCAATGCCGTAGGCTTGAGCTATAAAACCAACGGCAAAAGTCATGTACATCATAGAGCCATCTAAGTTGAAAGAATAACCTAAAGGCAATACAAAACTCACAATTCTTTCTGAAATACCAAATTTTTTGAGTTGCTCAATCTGTAAAGGCATCGATGCTTCTGAGCTTGCCGTGCTGAAAGAAAGAAATAATGCGTCTTTTACATAAGAGAGCAGTTTCCAATAGGGAACTTTCACGACCATACAAATGGCGGGTAAAACAACCAATATGAAGAAAGCTAGTGTTGCGAAGAATGTGATGATTAAGTAAAGATAACCGCTCAAAATACCCAAACCTTTTTGGGCAATAACGGCTGCAACTGCACCAAAAACGCCATAAGGAGCAAAGCCCATTACGTAACTAACAATTTTGAACATTACTTCTGAAACGGCATCAAGGGCTTTTATTAATATTTTTCCATGTTCACCAATGGCTGCCGTTGCAATGCCAAAAAATACCGAAAATACTACAATTTGTAAAATTTCATTCGTTGCTAATGCTTCAAAGAAACTTTGCGGGAAAAGATGTGTAATAAAGTTTTCCATCGTCATTTTCTTCGATTCGATGCCAGTATCAGCCCCTGCCGTTGGCAAATCAATCTGCATCATTCTGCCTGGACGAAGTACATTGACTGCCACTAAACCTGTAAGCAAAGATAAAATGGTAGCAAAATAAAAATAGCCAAGTGTTTTTGCCCCGATTCTACCAACAAGTTTAAAATCACCGAGTTTAGCAATGCCAACGGTCAAGATGGAGAAAATCAATGGCCCGATAATCATTTTTATCATCCGCAGGAAAATCTTACTCAAAAGATTGAGGTAAGTACTCGCAGAATTGAGTGAGGTGGCATCCTCCTTAAAAGATTGATTCAATACATAGCCGACAATAATGCCGAGCGTCATGCCGATGAAGATTTTCCAAGTAATGTTTAATTTCATAGTAGTAGCACCCTTGTCCTGAAAGGAGTTTTTTTTAGGTTAATGAATACTCCTATTTTAAAGGAGAATTTTTTCTTTGGTTAGAAAAATACTTATTTCCCTTCAGGACAGCCACGATTAGGCTAAGGGGTTTTTAAATATTTTTCGATAAATTGGTTTGCGATAAAGGAATTGAAGATACAAGATAGGATAAAAAATGTAATCTGTCAAAATCGTTGGTGTACGAAATTCTATTTCGTCAATAATTTTGCTTTCAGAACCATTTTTTACAATTCGATGCTTGTGTTTCCAGTATTTTAAGAAAAATGGAAGTTGAGTTCCTTCATCAATAAAATAACTTTCTGCTACCGAATAATAAGAATCTGTAATTTTACTCACCCAAAGTTGCCGTATAATAAAAAAGTTTAGTTCAAGTGTAACTTTTTCACCAACTTTCTGTCCAAATGAAATAAGTTTGACAGGAGGAAAAGGTGGCGACAATTGCATAAGCAGTTTGTTATCAAATTGTTCCCAAACTTGTGTAACGGACTGATATACAGGTGTTTCAATGGTTATTTTCATTTTTTTAGTTTTTTTGAGAGAGAAAAAATTTAGAATTAGGAAAAATAAAAATGAATTTAGGGAGTATTGAAACCGATATACCGTAAAATACGTATATAAAATCAGGGGTTTTTACGCTAAAATAATTAAAAATACTTTAAGACATTTGTACTGTTCTAGTAACCCAAAATATAAAGGATATGTTTACTTTTTTAGAAATCAAAACAAGTATTGGGCATTTATTCATGATGTTCCCTCTCCAATTTTTATTGGTGGGAGTGTTGATTATGTTGGGATTGTATGAATTGTATTATACACTTGGATTTGAAAGAACTTTCGGTCAAAGAAAATATATTAAGTAGATTTTGTTTCATCATAGTGGTTAGGGTTGTATACAAAGAGCCGTCTCATTTGAGATGGCTCTCTTGTTTATTTTTGATGAAAAATTATTTCAGTAATCAATAAAAGAATATGAAAGGAGTAAAAAAAGAAAATCTTCCTACAAAAGTTTGTCTAACATGTGGAAGGCCATTTGTTTGGCGAAAAAAATGGGAGAAAGTATGGGAAGAAGTAAAATATTGTAGTGATGCTTGTCGGCACAAAAAAGGACATTCAAAGTAACTCGTCGGATGGGTTCCAAAACTTTTCTTGAAAATCAATTATTTGGTCATTTTGTATGAGAATGCCTTCGTTTTCTAGTAATTCTTGCATTAAATTTCCACCAAAATGGTGTTTTCCAGTTAAAACGCCATTTCGATTAACAACTCTGTGAGCAGGTACATCTGGCATTGAATGACAGGCATTCATTGCCCAACCAACCATTCTTGCACCACCTGTACCTAAATAACGAGCAATTGCTCCATAGCTGGTTACTCTTCCCATAGGAATTAGCCGAACTACTTCATAAATATTGTCGAAACTATTTTCTAGTGATTTTTTCAAGATAATTCAAATTTCTTTACGACAACATATAAATGCTGTCGTAAAGATTATTGTTCAAGATTCTTTTTCTTCAATTTCTTTTTCTAAGGTTGCATACCATGTTTCACCATAAGTTCGGATGAGGGGTTCTTTTAAGAATTTATAAACTGGTACACCGAGTTTTTCTCCTAACGAACAGGCATCGCTACAAATTGACCAACGGTCATAATTAAGTGCATGATAACTTTCATATTTTGTAATCCGAATGGGGTATAAATGGCAGGAAATGGGCTTTTTCCAAGAAATTTTCCCGTCAAGATAAGCTTGTTCGATACCACATTTCAAGATTTTGTTTTCGTCATAAATAGCATAGGCACATTCTCTATCGCCAATAGTAGGAGTGGAGTAGTCTCCTTCCCAGTCTTTGATATAAGTACCTTGCTCTTCAATAGCTTTAATTCCTTTTGGAGAAAGATAAGGCTTTACTTGTTCATAAATTTCTTGTAAAATCGGCAACTCAGCTTCTTCAAGTGGAGCTCCTAAATCACCTTCTACGCAACATGCACCTTTGCATTTTTCTAAGTCGCAAACAAAAAGTTTATCTGCAACATCATCACTAATGCAAGTATTATCAATTAGAATCATTTTTATGTTCTTAAAAACTATTTTTTTATTATTAATTTCTGCCCAATCTTAACATTTTGGTCGGTCATTCCATTCCATTCTTGTATTTGTTTCATTGACACGCCATAACGTTTGGCTATACTATAAAGTGTCTCTGTTTTCAAAACTAAGTGTGTATTTGTAGCAGTTGAAGCAATTGGACTTGGTTTTGTTTCAACAGGTATTGTGGCCGTTTTAGAAGTTGGCTTTACAATCAAAGTTTGCCCAACTTTCACTCGTTCGCTAGTCGTAATATTATTCCACTCTGCTAAATCTTTCACCGAAATGTTGTATTGTCGAGCAATGCTATAAAGCGTTTGACCTACATCAACATTATGAACACTTGTGTTTGAAACTGGTACAGGCGTTTTGGCTGGAGTAGTTTTTACAGGAGGTGTTGGTGTTATAATTTCAGGTTGTTTGGTTGGCGGTGTTTTTTTAGGTTCTGGACGAACGTCATCAGTATCTGAAATAACAATTATATCATCCTCATCTTTGTCTTTAGGCGTAGCATTTTTATTTCCTTCTTCTACAATAATGCTTTCAGGGACTTTTGGTTTTGGCTCAGTTTTTTTAGTTTTTTCTTCGCTTTCAGACTCTCTTGCATCTTTAACCAAAATCTTTTCTTCATATTGCTCATTTATTGGCACTTTTTCCAATTTCTCTTCTTCTTTGTCATTAATAAACTCATTTGGCTGGTCTTTTGGACGTTTTTTTTGTAAATAAATAACACGTCCTTTCTGAATACCAGTAGCTGTACTCATTCTGTTTAAACGAAGAAGGTTTTTCAAACGAATGCCATAAATCTGTGAGATTTGCCAGATTGTTTGACCAGATAAAACAACATGAAGCGGTATTGGCCCTTTGCGACCTTTCTTTTTTAAGTAATAAACTTTGCCTTCTTCAACCATTTCGTTGTTACTCATATCATTGTAACGAAGAAAATCTTTAATTTTCATTTTTCCTCCTCTCGCTAATGATGCAACATCATCGCCAGGTTTGGCAAGAATCCCTTTTTTTCCATTTATTTCATAGAAAATTGGTTCTTCTTCGTTAGCTGTGGCTTCAGTTGTTCTTTTTAAAACAGGAAAAACACCTTCAATTGATACAGATTCAGGTTGATTATTGATTTTTGTTTGAATACTTTCCAAATTATCAGCACCAACCAAAATTGCCACAGAATAATCTTTATCATCAGGAATGGTACTTGTTTGTAGCCATGAATTATATTTTTTTAACTCATTGACATCAATACCCAGTGCCGAAGCAATTTCGTTAAGTGTTTTTCCTTTTGCTTTTTTATATTCAACAAAAGATAAACGTGATTCTTTCAATCGGTTAATTCGGTATTCAAAAGCAATGCGATGTGCAATTGTTTTGATTAAATAGCGGTCAGTTTGAGCATCAAATGTAACTTCGGTGGCTGAAGCCCAGTCTGCTGGTACTATTTTACTCACGCCAGTAGCTCCTAACGAATACGAAAAAAGGGTAGAAATCCAGTTTTTATAAATAACGTTGTTGCGTTTTAAGTACGCAGCAGCTGCTTTTGTAGAAGCATAAATATTTTTTCGTTCATCAACGTCGTTATCAACTCTCAAACCTAATTCTTGAGCGGTAGGAGCTTTCATTTGCCAAAAACCAACCGCTTTTGAAGCTGAAATGGCATCAGGTAACAATGAACTTTCTGCAACGGCTAAATATTTAAAATCTTCGGGTACTTGTTCGGTTTCTAAGATATTTTCAATAATCGGAAAATACCATTGAATACGCTCCAATTTATCCAAAAGGTATTTGTTTTCTGGTTTAAGAAGGGCAGTAATTTCTTTTTGAACCGATTTTTGTGCATCAGTATCAAGATTAACGATAATTCCAGCAAATTCTATTTTTTTGGGAACTTCAGGAAGGGTAATTTGCTGAGCAAATCCTCCTTGAAAGCATAGTGCTAGAAGTAAAAAAGCAAGTGTTTTTTTCATTTTATTAGGAAATATTTGGGTTCGATTGAAATCATTTCAAGCAGTTTATAAGAATAGATGCAGATAAATATAAAAAAGTTTTTAAAATTATTTTCTATTCGAGTTTTCTAACTACCATTAATCCATCTCGAATTGGGAGTAAAATATTTTCTACTCGATTATCATCATGCAATTTTTGATTGAATGCTCGGATTGCGAGTGTATCTTTATCTTTTTTGCTATAATCAGCTACTTTTCCGCTCCACAATACATTATCAGAAATGATATATCCGCCTTTTCGCACTTTTTCAAAAACCAAATCGTAATAATTTGCGTAATTCAGTTTATCAGCGTCAATGAAAACCAAGTCAAAAATCTGATTGAGTGTAGGAATAATGGTTAGAGCATTGCCGATTTGAAAGTCAATTTTATTATTCAATGGCGATTGACTGAAAAAATTGCGAACAAAATCTTCTAATTCTTCATTCACATCAATTGTCAAAATTTTGCCATTTTCTTGCAATCCTTCTGCCAAACAAAGTGCCGAATAGCCCGTATATGTTCCAATTTCAAGAATATTTTTGGGTTGAATCATCTGCGAAAACATTGATAAAAGTCGCCCCTGAAAATGCCCCGATAACATTCGTGCTTGTAAAACTTTGGCGTGTGTTTCTCGGTTTAGATTGGTTAAGACCTCATTCTCGGCTGATGTATGTTCAACACAATATTGGTCAATTTCAGGGCTGATAAACTCCATCTTGTTTTTCTAAAATACTAAATTTGTAGGTGTAAATATTACAAAATTATTGCTTTTTTCAAAAAACCTAACAAACTAAGTTATTTATTTTGAAATAATCAAATTTATAATACAGGTAATTTTTTCAGAAAATATTGAAAATATAATATATAAAATAATTTCAGAATAAATCATATTTTATTCTGAAACATTAATTATTTATGAAATTTTATTTGATTTTGCTCGCAAACTAAAATCAGCAAGAACCAAAGCTGCCATTGCTTCAACAATCGGTACAGCACGTGGTAAAACACAAGGGTCGTGTCGGCCTTTTCCTGAAACAATTACTTTTTCGCCAGCCTCATTTACGCTGTCTTGGTCTTGCATAATTGTTGCCACAGGTTTAAAGGCAACTTTAAAATAAATGTCTTCACCATTTGAGATTCCTCCTTGAATACCGCCTGAAAGATTAGTTTTCGTATGAACTTTTCCATCTTCACCTACAAAAAACGTATCATTGTGTTGCGAGCCGTAAAGCTCAATTCCATCAAATCCACTGCCGTATTCAAAACCTTTTACAGCATTTATTCCTAACATAGCTTTACCCAATTCGGCGTGAAGTTTATCAAAAACAGGCTCACCCCAACCAACCGGAACGCCCTTGATGACGCAAGTAATAATCCCGCCAATCGAATCACCTTTTTTGCGAGTTTCGTCAATATAATCAAACATCTGTTGAGCTATAGTTTCGTCAGGACAACGAACGGCATTATCATCGGTTTTTGACAAGTCAAGTTCCCAATATTGTTTATTGAGTTTCAATTTGCCAACCTGTGAAACATACGCTTGAATTGTGATTTTATGAGAACCAAGAAAAATCTTTGCTAAAGCACCAGCGGCTACACGAGCGGCAGTTTCACGAGCTGAACTACGACCACCGCCTCGATAATCACGAATACCGTATTTGGCAGTATAAGTATAATCGGCATGAGAAGGGCGAAATTGGGTTGAAATATGGCTATAATCTTTTGAACGTTGGTCTTCATTCGGAATAACCATTGCGATAGGTGTTCCTGTTGTTTTTCCTTCAAAAACTCCTGAAAGTACTTGAAATTCGTCAGATTCTTTGCGTTGAGTGGTTATTCTCGACTGACCAGGTTTTCGTCTATCTAATTCATTTTGAATGAAATTTTCATCAAACTCAATTCCAGCAGGGCAACCATCAATGACAACGCCAATGGCTTTTCCATGTGATTCTCCGAAGGTTGAAATTTTAAAGATTTTTCCGTAGGTACTACTCATTTAAGAAATATAAATTTTTGTGAATGACTATGCTTAAAACTGCTTTTATGCGTCGTTGCTATTTTTATTTTTACTGTTCCAATTAAACAAATACAAACTACCTATTATCATACAAATAATGATGAGATTTAAAATATTCTTCATCACTTCTTGATAGTTGGTTTCAATGTGAGTTGTATCAAGTTTTTCAATTCCTGCAAAAATATCATTTGACGAATCCGAATCTTTATTCGCAATGGTTTTGCCTAAAACCTTAATTTTTATTTTAGATTTTAAGGTATCATATTTTTCTGTTTTTGTATTGAAAAACACCCAATAGAAATATTTATCGAGTTGATATTGTCCCGAATCTTTTGGCAAAATTCGGTAGCGAAATTGCTTTTCACGGGTTGGTTGAGCATTAGTATGAATTTCTTTGATTTCGGGTGGATAAAAATCAAAAAAACTGTCGTTCGATGGAGGAGTCGTATTAACTGTTGAAAAATTGCCATCACCCACAATACGGAAAGAGTAACTGAAACTTTTGCCTGTATTGGGCTGATGCGTTTCAATTTGTTCTCCTAAACTAAAGTTTCCTGCCGAAACTTTGTCTTTTAAAGGATGTTCTGGTAAGTCTAAAACATTGATAGTCTGAGGAATATCAGTAAAATTAACGGTTTCTTTGGCAGTATTTTTTTTACTGGCTTGCAGCATTTTTAAACTTACAGCAGGAATATTGACGGGTTTATTGTTGAGAGGAAAATAAAGAGCCTCAAAAAACTTGTAAGCCAAATATTTTTTGCCATTAATGGTACTTGGTTCACCCACAAGGTTTGTAATCGTAATGCGTTCTTCTAAACAATCTGTCGATTTGATTTTTTTTGCGATGGCATCAACTTGGGCATTCAAATCATCAGGAAAATCCATTTGAACGGTATTGTTTTCAGCTACATAAAAAGCCAGAAAAACTCTAAATCCTTCACCAACATAAACTTTACTTTTATTGACAGTCATTGCTAAAAAAGCATTACGGCCACTTTTTTCGATGAGAGTTTCAGTTTTTTCTTCCTCAACAACCTCTTTTGGTTGTGTAACAATTATGTTAAAAGCTTCAGAATTATACTCTTTCCCATTAACATTTAGCGTAAATGAAGGTATTTTGAAATTACCTTCTTTAATTGCTGTATAACTTTGGGTAATGGTATAGCCAACAGGATTTTTGGAAAAAACCTTTTGTTTTGCTCCCTTGGTGAAGTTAGGAAAGTCAGGAAACGAGCTAACCGAAGATTTATCCGTATTTTTAATGATTACTTTTACTGTAAAGTTTTCATCAATGAGGATATTTCTTTTTCCTAGTTCAATTTTTACTTCTTCTTGTTGTGCCAAAGTAAAATTGGATACCAATAAGAGTAAAAAAACGCATAAAATATGTAAATTCGCCCTATTCATTTGACAAAATTAACCACTATTCTGTTTGATTACTATGATTCGCTATATTTTTAAGAAAAAAGCCTGTTTACTGCTCATATTTGTAGGAATAAATACCGTTGATGCTCAATGGAAAAAACAAAATTCGGGTACAGATGCATCTTTTCGTTCGATTCATGCCATTAATAAAAAAGTAGTTTGGGCGGGAGGAAGCAAAGGAACTGTTTTACGAACTACTGATGCAGGAAAAACGTGGCAAGTAATAAAAGTTAAAGATGCCGAAAAATTAGATTTTAGGGATATTTATGGAGTAAGCGAAAAAATCGCCTTCATCATGAGTGCTGGAAATGCAGAAGATGGGGCTGCAAAAATATTTAAAACCATCGACGGCGGAATTTCATGGAAAGTAATGTTGAATTATACTCAAAAGGGTATTTTCTTTGATTCAATGGATTTTTGGAATGAAAATGAAGGAATTATAATCGGTGACCCAATTGACGATAAACCATTTATAATAAGGACTTTAGATGGCGGGAATTCTTGGAATAGAATTGATAAAGCCAAATTACCAAATGTGTTAGAAGGTGAAGCTTCTTTTGCAGCTAGTGGTTCTTGTGTGGCGATTCAACCTAATGGGAAAGCTTGGATAAATACACAAAGTAGAGTTTTTTTTACGCCTGATAAAGGCGAAACTTGGGAAGTTTACCAAACTCCTTTCAAAAAAGGGCAAACTTCGGGCATCTTTGGGCTGCATTTTTGGAATGAAAACCAAGGAATTGCCGTAGGCGGCGATTATAAAAATGACAAAGAAAAAACTAATAATATAGCGATTACTAACGATGCAGGAAAAACATGGACTTTTTTAGCAACAGCTCAACCCGATGGACTAAAAGAAGGTGCATGGTATTTGCCAAATAAAAAAATGCTTTTGGTTGGAACATCAGGTACTAGCCTTTCGGAAAAAGAAAATACTGCATGGAGAGCCATTGATAATGAATCATTTCACGCAGTATCTTGCTTCAAAAATGCTTGTTGGGCGATAGGCGGTAAAGGCAATTTAGCTAAATGGGGAAATTAAAATAAACCATTTAACCTAATTCATTTGCTTCTTTCGTCGATTTTTAATTGAATATAATATGAAATTAGAAGGCCAGCTCCGCCAAAAACTAAAATTAACGCTGGATAAAGGGCTTCATGGTCTTGTTTTACACTTGCAATCATATTAGCAACGAAAATACCTAATCCAACGCCTACAAAAAGGCAACCCCAACGTAATGCGGATGCTGGATTAACTTTTGAACTTTGTTTTTGTGGCAATGTTAGACCTTTTTCAATCATGGCCATTTTTTCATCGTTATCAAATTTTCTTAGAATAATCATCAGGCCGACAAAGCCTAAAATAGCTGTAATTGGAATAGACATTGCTACAATTGCTGCACGAGGGTCCATATTTTATTATGTTTAAATGGTGAAATAATGTTTTGCTGATAGGATGCAATTTGATTTTAGGAGGTTACAGATAAAATAAAAATATTTTTTTGGTAATTTGTGTGTAACCTTTTTTTAATACTTGCATCAAATTGATTGTGAATGATAATCAGAAAGATATAACCCTAATCAATCGTATTCGTAATGGCGAAAAATCGGCGTATAAAGAGCTGATAAATCGTCATAAGGATTATGCGTTTACGGTTGCATACCGAATTCTGAATAGTCGAGAAGATGCAGAAGAAGTAGCCCAAGATGCTTTTATGCAGGTTTTTGGAGCTTTAAATGCTTTTAATGCCGAATCAAAGTTTACTACTTGGTTTTATCGAATCGTTTTTAATGCAGCTTTGATGCAGAAACGAAAAAAACGTATTTTAACTGATGATATTGACGCTTCTTCGGAAGCCTTTATGATGAGTAATTCAAATAATTCGGACGAAGATTTACAGAAAAAAGAACGACGAAAAGCTATCGAAAAAGCCTTACAAAATCTTTCTGCCGACGACGTAACTATGATAACTTTATTTTATTTAAAAGAACAATCATTAGAAGAAATTGCCGAAATTACACAAATTAGTGCCGAAACGGCTAAAGTAAAAATTCATAGAGCCAGAAAACGTTTGGCCGAAGAAATGAAAAAAATGTTGAAGGAAGAAGTAAAAAGTTTATTGTGAAATAGACGCTAAATGAAGAAGAAAATGCTAACAGACGAACAAATATTCGATATATTAGATGGTTTTGCTACGGAGGAAGTTCGTGAGCAACACAATTATTTATTAGCGAATTCGACCGAATACCAAAAATATTTTAATGAATTAGAAACATTACATTTTGATTTAGCCGAATTACCAATTTTACAACCTTCGACTGAATTTACACAAAATGTTTTAGCTAATATTTCGTACGAAACCGCCAAGAAAAAATCTTGGTCAGAGAAATTAGTCTTGATATTTATCAGTTTGATGGTAATAAGTCTGTCATTGACTTTTATTTTAATACTTTTTTATGTTCCAGCTTCAACAATAAAAATTGATGTGCCACAACAATGGTTTGAAATGACAAAAACTTTTTTAACCGATACTTTAGTCAAAGTTTTACTTTTAGTCAATTTGATAGTTTTATTAGTGATTTTTGATAAAAAAGTGTTAAAGCCATATTTTAGTCAACGAAGAATGACTTTAAGTTAAATCCATTAAAAAGCTAAAACCATGTTTTTTGAAGCCCAATGATTCATAAAACTGATGTGCTTTTTCTCGACGAAGGTTGCTCGAAAGACTCATTTTGTAGCAACCTTTTTCTTTGGCATAATTGAGAGCATATTCCATCATTAACTTACCGATTCCTTTGCCCTGCATTTTGGGTAGTACGCCAACATCTTCCACAACTGCTGACGGTGTTCCTAAATGAGCCATATTTTCCATGATCAATAAAGCAAAAGTGCCAACAATTTCATCCTCAAATTCAGCGATAAAGACTTTATAATCAGGATATTGCTTTTGCTTTAAGAAGATTTCTTGGGCATTTTCTACCGATAAAACTTTTCCATTATCTAAAGCTTGAGCATAAATAAACAAAATTGCCGATAGATCTTCAAGTCTTGCAAGGCGAATGTTGAGGTTCATGATTTATTTTGAAACATTTATCTAAAACACTAAGTTAACCAATTTAAGCAAAAAATAGGAAAGTGAGTAGAAGAAAAAATAAAAATATTACCCTATCTCCACGTCAGGGATATGATGCTGAAGATTACTATTATGAGAATGGTTTTATGGTCTTTACAGAGGCGTATCATTTAAAAAGAGGCTATTGTTGCAAAAATGGATGCCGTCATTGCCCTTACGGGTTCAAAAAAAATTAGGGGATACTTTTTTCTTTCCAAAAAAATGTGCAATTTTGCACTCCGATTTAGGAATTAATCTTTTTTTCATAGAAAATATTTCATAATACAATGGCAAAGGTTTGTCAAATCACTGGTAAGAAAACGCAAGTCGGTAATAATGTATCGCACGCAAACAATAAAACTAAGCGTAAGTTTTTCCCAAATCTTAAAACTAAGCGTTTTTTCTTAGAATCAGAAGGTGTATGGGTTTCGTTGAAAGTTTCAACTTCAGCACTTCGCACAATCAACAAAAAAGGCTTAGAAGCTACTATTGTTGATGCTGCTCGCAGAGGAACGTTAGCGTTATAATACTCAAATCCGTAACGGATGAAAGAAATTGAAGCATGACTAATAAAGTCATGCTTTTTTCTTGTTCAATATTTCTACTTTTTTAATAATTTCGTATAAATTTCCAAAAGAACTCAAGCTAAAAAAATAAAATGATTCATATCAACGAAGCAACGGCTTATATTCAATCAAAAATCGGAGATTTTAAACCACAATTTGGTATTATTTTGGGTACTGGCTTAGGCAAACTAACTACCGAAATCGACATTGAGTTTTCTCTGAATTATGAAGATATTCCTCATTTTCCAATTGCTACTGTTGAATTTCATACAGGGAAACTCCTTTTTGGAAAATTAAGCGGGAAAAAAGTTGTCTGTATGCAAGGCCGCTTTCACTATTATGAAGGCTATTCGATGCAACAAGTAACATTTCCAGTAAGAGTAATGAAAATGCTTGGAATTGAGCGTTTGTTTGTTTCAAATGCCTCTGGCGGAATAAATCCAATGTTTAATGAAAGCGATTTGATGATTATTGAAGACCATATTGCATTGTTTTTGCCAGAAAATCCTTTGATTGGTGCAAATATTATGGGAGACCGTTTTCCTGATATGAGTGAACCTTATGACTTAGGAATGATTGAAAAAGCGAAGCTCATAGCTACACAAAATGGCATTGAAGGTGTGCATAGCGGTACTTATGTGAGTGTAACTGGCCCAAATCTTGAAACAAAAGCTGAGTATAAATTATTAAGAATTTTAGGAGCTGATGCGGTAGGAATGAGTACCGTTCCCGAAGTTATTGTGGCTCGCCAAATGAATTTGCCAGTTTTTGGAATATCGGTTATTACTGATATGTGTATTCCTGAAACATTAAAAAAGGCCGAAATTGAAAATATTTTAGCAGCAGCTTTCAAAGCCGAACCAAATATGACCTTTATAATTAAAGAATTAATAGGTAGTTTATAAAAAACAGAATGCCTTCACAAGTTACTTGTGAAGGCGTTCTGTTTTTAAGCGAAAACTAATTTCTTCATATATTCTGCATCTGCTTCAGCAGCTTTTAGCGGAGTTGTATTGTCAAAACGCTCTTGCTCGACAATAAAATATTCAATACCATTATTTTTTGCGGTATTTAATAATTTAGGGAAATCAATGCGGCCAGTTCCGATGATTGTTGAGCCACCAACAGGCCAGAATGGGTCAGTTGATTTTTCTTTTGCTTCGATTTCTTTTAATTTTTCTTCTTTATAAAGGTCTTTCACGTGGCACAAACGGAAACGGTCTTTATATTTTGTTAGCCATTCGTCTGGATTTTCGCCAGATTTTACAATCCAATACAAATCTAATTCAAAATCTACTAATTTTGCGTCTGTTCCATCCAAAAGAATTTGTTCTGGAGATGTTCCGTCAGCAAATTTTTTGAATTCAAAATGATGGTTATGATATCCAGCTTTCAGACCTGCTTTTGCACAAATTTCGCCTTGACGATTTAATCCTTCTGCTGCTTTCTTCCATTCGTCGGCTGTTTTCAAAGTTCCCAAAAATGGATTAATTAGATATTTCATGCCAATACTTGCAGCATCATCAACCAATTTTTTAAATTCGCTCTCGGTTTCTTTCTTCATCGTAAAATCAGGATTACAATGCGTACTAATTAAACTCATGCCGAGTTCATCCATATAAGTTTTGAATTCTTTGGCGGTCATGCCCCAAAAAACACCTTTATCGCTTTGAAAACTTTCGATTTGCTTGTAGCCGTAGCTTGCCAAAGATTTTAAAACACCTTTTGGGTCTTTAATCATATCTTCTTTGACGGTCCATAATTGTAATCCAAAATCTTTTACAGAAGGTTCTGTTATTATTGATGAAGTTGCTGTTGAGTCAGAGGTTTTTTCTTCGGTTTTAGAAGAAGGAGTGCAAGACCATAATTCGTTAGCTATCAAAGGAGTAGCTGCAAGAAGTCCTGTTTGACGTAGGAAATTTCTACGATTTACTTTCATGGTATTTTGAGGTTATAGGGTTAAGTTTAAAGGTAATTTTTGAAAAGAGAAAGGTAAATATAAATATTTAATCAATGATATGATTTCATAAAGGCTCATTTTTTTCTTATTTTGTAAATATTTTACGCAATTGACCACAATATGTACGCAAAAGTAATTTTACAAGCAGGAAAAGAAATCGCAGTTAAGCGTCTTCATCCTTGGGTATTTTCGGGAGCAATTGCTCGCACCGAGGGCAATCCGACTGATGGTGATGTAGTTGAAGTGTTGGATAAAAAAAATAATTATCTCGCCACAGGTCATTATTATAAAGGAAGTATTGCCGTTAAGATTTTTTCTTACCATTCGACCGAAATTAATGATATTTTTTGGTTAGAAAAACTTCAAATAGCTTATAATCTTCGCCAAACAATTTCATTTCAAGGCGGTGGAGGTGTTGTTAATTGTTATCGTCTCATTCATGGCGAAGGAGATGGCTTTCCTGGATTAATTCTTGATTTTTATAAAGGAGTTATCGTTTTTCAGGCACATACGATTGGAATGTGGCGTGAAAAAGAAAAAATTGTTTCAGGTTTAAAGCAAATTTATGGAGAAAATCTGATAGCAATTTACGATAAAAGTAGTGAAACATTGCCCGCAGAGTTTGCTAAATCAATGCAAAATACCTATTTGTTTAATAATTCGGCCTCTGAGCTTTTACCGCATGAAGTTCAAGAAAATGACAATAAATTTTTGATTGATTGGGAAACTGGACAAAAGACAGGTTTTTTTCTTGACCAAAGAGATAATCGTGCTTTATTGGCTCAATATGCTAAGGGCAAAAAGGTGTTAAATTCTTTTTGCTATTCGGGAGGGTTTTCAATTTATGCTTTAAAAGCAGGAGCTAAATTGGTTCATTCGGTTGATGTTTCTAAAAAAGCAATCGAATTGGTTAATCAGAATGTTGCTTTAAATTTTGGTGTAACTGACAAACACGAAGCTTTTGCAGAAGATGTTATGAACTTTTTGAAGAAAAGTGAACAAACAGACGATGCAACACTTTATGATTTAATTATACTTGACCCACCAGCTTATGCCAAAAATATAGCCAAACGCCATAATGCCGTACAAGGATATAAAAGATTAAATGTTGAAGGAATAAAAAAATTGGCTAAAGGTGGTATTTTGTTTACATTTTCATGCTCACAAGTAGTTGACCGAGATTTATTTTATAATACCATTGTTTCGGCAGCTCTTGAAGTTGGAAGGCAGGTGCGGGTTCTGCACCATTTAACACAAGGAGCTGACCATCCTGTAAACCTATTTCATCCCGAAGGCAGTTATTTGAAAGGGTTGGTACTTTATGTTGAATAAATGAATAACGAGACGCTGAATTTCAGCGTCTCGTTAATGTGTCTATTTTCTAAACATCTTCAATAATTTAGTAACCGTAGTACTAATTTCTTTATCGGTGTCTATCAAATCATTAACCGTCTGAATGGCGTGAATAACCGTACTGTGATCACGGCCACCAAAATGATAACCAATTGATTTCAAGGAGAGATTTGTCAATTCTTTGGCCAAATACATAGCAACTTGTCGGGGCAGTACAATTTCTCGTAAGCGGCTTTTTCCTTTTAAATCTGGAATTCTTACCTTATAATATTCTGTTATTGCTTCAATAATTGTATCAACAGTGACTTCCCTTTCCGAATCTTTCACTAAGTGCCTTAATGTTGTTTTGGCTAATTCCAAGTCGATTTCACGCCTTGTAAGCGATGCTTGGGCTAAGAGAGAAATCATTACGCCTTCCAGTTCACGTACGTTTGTGTCAATACTGTGAGCTAAGTACTCAATCACTTCATAAGCAATTTCAATACCTTCTGCTTGCACTTTTTTCTGAATAATTGCAATACGAGTTTCTAAGTCGGGTGTTTGAAGGTCGGCGGTTAAACCCCATTTAAAACGTGACAAAAGTCGGTCTTCAACACCTTCCAATTCTCTTGGTGGGCGGTCAGAAGTCATTACTATTTGTCGGCCCGATTGGTGCAAATGATTAAATATATGGAAAAAAGTTTCTTGTGTTTTTTCTTTTCCAGACAAAAATTGTACGTCATCAATAATAAGAATATCAATCTGCATATAAAAACTCATAAAATCTTGCAGACTATTATTTCTGATAGCATTGATAAATTGGCTCGTAAATTTTTCGGATGAAACATACAAAACAAACTTTCCACCTGCTTTATTTTTCATAAAGTTGCCAATCGCCTGTACTAAATGCGTTTTTCCAAGCCCAACACCACCATAAATCATTAATGGATTGAATGATGTAACACCAGGTTTAGAGGCAACTGCAAAACCAGCTGCTCTGGCCAAACGATTGCAATCACCTTCAACAAAATTATCGAATGTATAATTAGGATTTAGATAAGAATCGAGGCTCAATGAATCCAAATCCTTCATTTGGAAAGGATTTTTCACAACATCGGCATTCGGATTATCGGGTTTTGCGTATTGAGTGCTATTTACGGGCGGCATATTGACCGCAATTTGAGGCTCATTTTTTTGACGATTGCCGCTATCAATCACAATAGAATATTCCAACATACCATCACGCCCGATGGCATAATCCAATGATTTGCGAAGTAAATGCACGTAGTTTTCTTCAAGCCACTCGTAAAAGAATTGACTTGGTACTTGAATGGTTAGCTTTTTTCCTTCCAACTTAGCGGGTACAATCGGCTCGAACCAAGTTTTATAACTTTGTTCAGAGATACTTTCCCGTATCATTTTTAGGCAATTATGCCACACTATGTCCACCTCACGTTGCAAATTAATACTTGGGTTTTTGGGAGTTTCTAAAGCGGTCATTTCTTAGTCAAATTCAAAAGGGTTGCAAAGATAACAAAAATTATGACCTAACCATTAAGTGAAATTTGAGATTTTTAATCTAATTTCAAAGTATTTAACAAACAAAATTTTTCAGAATAATATTTGCCTAATAAAAGTACAAACCTTATTTTTACATTTACGTAGTACAACAAACATTATCTTAGAAAAATACAATTTCACTCATGAAACAAACGCTGTTCTCCGAATTTCCAGAAATCACCAAAAATGATTGGATTGCTCAAGTAACTAAAGATTTGAAAGGAAAAAATTTCGATGATACGCTAGTATGGCATACGTTCGAAAATTTAGATATCCAACCTTATTATTCTCAAGAAGATTTGCAAAACCTGCCAATTGAACAGATTCAAGCAGTACAAAAAAACAAAAAATCAGCCAATTGGCAAAATCGTCCTTTAGTAAAATATACGAATGAAAAAGAAACTAATCTTCTAGTTATCAGTAATTTACAGAAGGGAGCAGATGCCGTCATTATTGACTTTGGCAATATAGACATTAATCAGATAGATTGGGTTAAATTACTTAATAATATTAAATTAAGCGATAGCCCTATTTATTTTAAAACGCTTCAAAGCCTTGATGTTTTAGCTAATCTTACAAAATTTGTCCATTACCAACCCAAAGGTGGGCTTTATACTGATATTATTGCAAGTACTTTTTCCAATGAATCACTCGAATTGACAATTAACACTTGGGAAAATACAAAAAAAGCAATTCTTCAAACCAATCAATATCCTAATTTTCAAGCATTTACTGTTTCTTCTCATCTATTTCATAATGCAGGTGCAAATGCTGTGCAAGAATTAGCGTTTACACTGGCTTCAGCAGTCGAATATTTAGATAAATTAACCGAATTAGAACTAAGTCCCGAACAAATTATTACAAAATTTGAGTTTTCGGTTTCTATCGGAACAAATTATTTTCTAGAAATAGCAAAACTTAGAGCTTTAAGGTATTTATGGAGTAAAATTTTGGATTCATATAATTTTTCCGACTTAATTAATAATTGCTTGGTTCATTGTCAAACTTCTAGTTTTTATGATTCAGCATTGAGTCCATATACAAATATGCTGCGAGCTACAACTGAAGCCATGTCTGCGGTAATGGGCGGTTGTGATTCGTTAACGGCTATGGCTTATGATTCATCAATTTCTGAACAAAGTACGGAACTTGGTGAAAGAATTGCTCGTAATATTTCTGTTTTGATGAAAGAAGAAGCCCATCTTGATAAAACAATTGACCCTTCCGCTGGTTCTTACTATATTGAGAATCTTACCTATCAACTAACGTTGGAAGCGTGGAAATTGTTTCAAAAAATAGAAAGTTTAGGTGGTCTCTTAGCGGCATTTAAGCAAGGTTTTGTACAAGATGAAATCAATCATTCGTACCAAGCAAAAATACAAAACCTTCAAAAAGGTCAAGTGATGGTTGGCGTGAATAAATTTAGAGTCGAACCAGAAATTGATAAAAAAAGTAGTGAAAATGAATTTTTGAAAGAAAATGCACTACAAAATAAACGCATTTCGGAGGTATTTGAATAAACTTTAAGTCATAAATAATAATTGTTGTTCAATCATTAATAAAATAACCGACTTGAAAATTCTTCTCGCTCCCGATAAATTTAAAGGTTCAATGGATGCTCCCCAAGTTTGTCAAGCAATGGCAGATGGTATTCGTATGGTTTCGCCTGAAATCGAAATTGTAAGTTTGCCAATGGCAGATGGGGGCGAAGGCACGCTAGATTTATTATTGTGGTATTCGGATGGAATAAAAAAGAAGGCAAAAGTACACGACCCGCTCGGACGAATCATTGAGGCCGAATACGGAATTTCAGCAGATAAAAAAACGGCATTTATTGAAATGGCAACGGCATCGGGTTTAGGGTTGTTAAAAGCTGATGAACGTAATCCATTGAAAACAAGTACATTTGGTACTGGCGAAATTATAAAATTAGTTATTGAGGCAGGAGTCGAAAATATTATTTTAGGTATTGGTGGAAGTGCCACTAACGATGCAGGGATTGGCATGGCTCATGCATTAGGTTGGCAGTTTTTTGATGAAAATAAACAAAACCTTGAGCCAATTGGCGAAAATTTGATGAAAATTACCAAAATAATTCCTCCTCAGCATTTTTCCGTAAATATCAACGTTTCGGTCGCTTGTGATGTAACGAATCCACTTTTTGGAGAAAATGGGGCTGCCTTTGTTTATGCCCCACAAAAAGGAGCGGATGCTAAAATGGTAACGCAATTAGATGCTGGTCTGCAAAATATTGACAAGATTTTCGAGCGAGATTTTGGTAGAAAACTGGCAAATTTGTCAGGAACTGGAGCCGCAGGTGGATTAGGATTCGGAACGATGGCTTTCTTGAATGCAACCTTAAAAGAAGGGGTAAAATTGCTGATGGATTTTTGCGATTTTGATAAAAACCTCAAAGATGTAAATTTGATAATCACAGGTGAAGGAAAAATTGATAATCAAACTTTGCAAGGAAAACTAATCAAAGGCATTACTGACCGAGCAAACAAAGCAAACATCCCGATTGCGGCAATTTGTGGTACTTTATCGGTTTCTCCACAAGAATTACAACAAATAGGCATTAAATATGCAACGTCTATCTTAAATAGCCCGATGACTTTAGATGATGCTCTAAAATATGGACATGAAGGTGTGCGGAATGCGACCTATTATTTGGTAAATTTGCTGCATCATTCCAAAAGGAAGTGACAGAATGCTTTCGATGATTGGAAAACATTTTGTTCTTTTTATCTCATTCAAAATTAACACAATGAAAGTAACAGGTTTTACCATTATCCGAAATGCACGCAAATATGATTATCCAGTAGTTGAGGCTATAACCTCTATTTTACCCATTTGTGATGAATTTGTGGTGGCTGTTGGAGACTCAGAAGATGGAACTTTGGACTTGATAAAATCAATTGATTCTGATAAAATTCGTATTATCGAAACTCTTTGGGATGATTCAATGCGAAAAAATGGTCGAGTATTAGCCATTGAAACAGATAAAGCTTTGGCCGCAGTTAGTGCTGATTCAACATGGGCTTTTTATATTCAAAGTGACGAGATTGTACATGAAAAGTACCATCAAGCTATCAAAGAAGCCATGATTACCTATCAAAATGACCTTTCAGTTGAAGGTTTACTTTTTAAATATACACATTTTTATGGCTCATATAAATATGTAGCAGATTCTCGAAAATGGTATAGAAATGAAATCAGAATCGTTCGTAACACCCAAAAAGTAGTATCTTATAAAGATGCACAAGGCTTTCGGAAAAACGATAATACAAAATTAAAAGTTAAGCCAATAGATGCCTATATTTATCATTATGGTTGGGTAAAACCTCCCGAAAAAATGACAGCAAAAGTACGAGGCTTGTCGTATTTTTGGCATACCGACGAAGAACTTGACCAACAACAACCCGCCAATCAAGCATTTGATTATTCGGGAATTGATTCTTTAATTCTTTTTGAAGGAACACATCCCAAAGTCATTCAACCACGTATTAATAATATGAGTTGGGCATTTGATTTTGATATTAAGCAAAAAAAGTATTCGCTGAAAAACTTGATTTTAATGAAAATTGAAAAGCTAATAGGCTGGAGAATAGGGGAGTACAAGAATTACATTAAAATTTGATTCATAAACTAAATTGATTGAGCTATTCTAACGAAGCTCCAGTAATAGTGAAAAAAGAACCCGAAAATAATAATAGCTGGTTGGTATTTACACAAATTGGCTTACAAATGGCTTTAACGATTGGGCTCGGAACTTGGGCTGGGTATTGGCTTGATGGCAAAATGTTGAATAAAAATCCGATGATGACATTAATTTTTTCACTTTCATCCATTGGTATTTCATTGTATAATGTCATTCGACAAATACCTAAAAACTAGTGACTTAAAAATGATTAGAACTTCCATATTAACAGTTATTTTAATAATTGTATTTTTCTTAGCCAAATATATTGGATTAGATTTTTTATTACACCAAAAGAAGTGGTTAATATTAGGTTTCTTTGTGGCATTCTCAGTCCTCTTTCATAGAGTGATTGAGTTCGGTTTAAGAGAAAAACAGAAAAATTTTATACCCTTTTACCTTTCTACGGTAGTTCTTCGACTGATTTTAAGTCTTGTTTTTATTGGAGTTGAACTTTACTTAGGGCTGCAAAATCAAGAATTGTTTATTCTTAACTTTTTTGTACTATATTTATTTTATACAATATTTGAGATTTGGAATTTAAGTCGTAACTTGCGGCAAAATTCAGGAAAGTAATAAAATTACCATTTAATTGACAGAATAATTAAAATAATATGTTGCGTACGATTACAAGTAAACTCCTACTCATTCTTTCATTATCGGTATTTTCGATAAGTTTTTCTTTCGCACAAGAAGGCCATGAGGCTCATCACGAAAGTAAAGAAGCTGCCCACGAAGAAGAAAAATTTGACATTGGTCAAATGATTATGCACCACATTTCTGACTCGCACGAGTGGGAATTTGCTCATGGTTTAGTAATACCATTACCTGTTATTCTTTACACGGAAGCCAATGGTCTTGAGATTTTTTCATCAAGCAGATTCGCCGAAGGTAACGGAGTGTATAATGGATACATCAATAACCACGAACACATTCATCGCTTAAACCCTCAAGGTGGATTAGACGAAGAAGTACACGTTTGGGATTTTTCGATTACTAAAAACGTAGCTTCACTTTTGTTGAGTGCCGTTATCTTGATTTTATTGATGACAACTGTTGCAAAAAGTTTCAACAAAAATCATGGAAAAGCACCAAAAGGAATTCAATCATTCGTTGAGCCTATTATATTTTTTATCCGTGATGAAGTTGTTAAACCCAATATCGGAGCGAAATATGAGAGATATTTACCCTATTTGTTAACGTTGTTTTTCTTTATTTTGATTAACAATTTGTTAGGTTTGATTCCAGGCGGAGCGAATTTAACAGGTAATATTACAATTACTTTGTTTTTAGCTGTAGTTACTTTTGTTATTACACATATCAATGCAAACAAACATTATTGGTTACACTTGGTTAAACCAGAAGGTGTGCCAACGTTGATGTTGCCGTTGATGTGGGTTGTTGAGATTGCGGGTGTATTTATGAAACCAATGTCATTGACAATTCGTCTTTTTGCCAACATTACGGCGGGGCATATTATTATTTTGAGTTTATTAGGTTTGATATTTATCTTTAAAAGTTTTGCAGTAGGTGGTGTTGTTACATTATTTACATTGTTTATGAATGCAATCGAATTGTTGGTTGCTTTCTTACAAGCTTTTATATTTACCCTATTGACATCAATGTATATCGGAAGTGCAATCGAAGATAGCCACGAAGCCGATCATGGTCATTGATTCTTAGTTTAAAGTCAATGTTTTTTTAATTTGCATTTTTTGTTTCACTTATATAAATTGTTTTATCATGTCTTTTTTACAAGTTCTTTTACAAGCTGCCACTGATGGTGGACGTGGATTCGCAGTAATGGGTGCTGCAGTTGGTGCTGGTCTTGCTGCAATCGGTGCAGGTCTTGGTTTGGGTCGTATTGGTGGTAGTGCATTGGAAGGCGTTGCTCGTCAACCAGAAGCTGCTAACAAAATCCAAACGATGATGATCATTATCGCAGCCCTTGTAGAAGCCGTTGCGTTATTTGCAGCTGTTATTTGTTTGTTGATTTCTTTCAAATTAGCGTAAGAATCAATAGCAAACAAGCATTTGAAAAGTGATAACCTGCTCCGTTCGCATTAGGCGTCGGTGCAGGTTTCATACTTTACCCTTGACAATTTTGCTAAAAAATTACACATTAATTATTACTAATTTTTATAATTTTATAATAACATGGAATTGCTAACCCCAGCCATTGGTCTGTTGTTTTGGATGGCATTAGTTTTCGGAATTTTAGTTTTTTTTCTGAAAAAATTTGCTTGGAAACCAATCCTCTCTTCTTTAAAAGAACGTGAAGATTCAATCGAATCAGCCCTTCGTTTGGCAGAAGAAACACGTGCCGAAATGGCAAAATTGAAGTCTGATAATGATAAAATTTTGGCAGAAGCTCGTGCAGAACGTGATAAAATGATTCGTGATGCAAAAGGTATTACCGACAAAATGATTGCTGACGCAAAAGAAAAAGCAGTAGCAGAAGGTAATAAAATCATTTCGGATGCTCGTGAGGCTATCCAGCAAGAGAAAACAGCTATGGTTGCTCAGATAAAGAAAGACATGGCGAGCTTCTCAATTGAGATTGCAGAAAAAGTAATACGCAGAGAGTTGTCTGACAAGAAATCACAAGAAGCTTTGGTTTCAACTTTGATTTCAGAAGCAAACTTAAACTGATTTGAGTAAGGTTTTACTTTGGTAAAATAACTCAACTGGAACGTATATATTATTCATGTAACATATATATGCCTACCTTTTTTACAATACTCATTTTTTTGCAAAATTAGTGCAAACTTTTGCGAAATTTGTTAAACAAAATTTGTTTTATTGAAACACTCGGTTGTAAATTTGTATTATTACATTAAACAAGCAATCGAGAACTCGCTCGAAATACAATGGCAGATTCAATAGTTGCTTATAGATACGCTAAGTCTTTGTTTGACTTAGCAACAGAGAAAAAAGTTGTCAGCGAAGTTAATGACGACATGATTTCGTTTAAAACGGTCTGTGATGAAAATCGCCAATTTTTAGTTGTGTTGGGCAATCCAATTGTTCGTCACGAGAAAAAATTAGCTATTTTGAAAAAAACATTCGAAAAAAATGTTCATCCCGTTACTTTTTCGATTTTCAGTGTCTTAACTAAGAAAAACAGAGAAAATCTGCTTTATTCAATTGCTGAAGAATTTGATAAATTATACAACGAGCAGAAAGGTATTCAGAAAGTAACCATCACAACCGTTACTCCTTTGACTACCGCTCAAAAAGCTGAGTTTACGAAGATTGTGGCAGGTGCAACTGGAAAACAAGTTGTATTAGAGGAGAAAGTAAACGAAAATTTAATTGGTGGTTATATATTGAGTATCGGTGATACACAGATTGATACCTCAGTTAGAAAAAAATTAAACGAATTAAAGTTATCATTAGCTTAATTCAAACTTACGAGTTAGCTCGTCTTAAAAAGTATTAGTTTTCATGGCTATAAAGTTGAGAAATCCCCCACCCATAGGTGGGGTTTTTTCTGTTATACCGATTCGTTTTATTTTATGCAATGAATTTCAAGAATTTCATCCCAGCGGGTAGTAAAATTTTGTGAAAGTCTTTCTTGTTGCATTTTCCATTTTCTTTCAGTTCCTTGAAGTGCAATTTTGACTTTTCCTCGACCGAATGTTAAATTCATTTTATCCATTGCCTTCATAACTTTTTTGTGCTTTTGTGCATCAAATTCTTCAAAAAGCCCTGTTTGTATCTGATTTTCCGGAACTATTTCATTTACTAAAACTCCCGCTTTTTTGTACCGATATCCCTCCTTATAAATCTTTTTAAGTGCAATTTGAGCATATTTTAAAATTTCAATGCTACTATTTGTTGCAATAGGTAATTGAACTACACAACTTTTGGCATACTGAGGGTCTGTTTGAATAAAAGGATTTGTAGTGATAAATACCATTAAAACCTTTGCACAGCTTTTTTGTCTGCGAAGCTTATAAGCACAACTACTTGCAAAATTTGCAACGGCTTCTTCTAAAATAGGGAAGGTGCTTACCATTTTCCCGAATGACCTAGAGTTTAAAATATTTTGTTTGTCACGTATCATTTCGAGAGCAATACAAGGATTGCCTAATAACTCTTGTTTGATGCGTATTCCTACAACTTTTAGGTGTTTTTGAATCCAAATATCATTGGTTAGAGTAAAATCTTTTGCTGTATAAATCTTGTTGGTATTAAGAAGCTTCGCATACCTTCGACCGATACCCCACACATTTTCTATCTTAGTCTTTAGCAAGGCGTCCTCAATTTTTTCTGGAGAATCTATTAAATAAACACCTTTCATGGAAGTGTTTTTTTTTGCGATTAAATTGGCCATTTTAGCGAGTGTTTTGGTTGGAGCAACACCTAAACTAATCGGGATACCAGTGTTTTGAGAGACTGTTTTTCTTATTTTCTCAGAATAAAACTGAAGGTTTTCATAGTCAAATCCTTTGAAATTCAAGAAAGCCTCATCAATTGAGTAGATTTCCATTTCGGGAGCAAATTTGCCTAATTCCATCATTACCCGATTTGTCATATCGCCATAAAGCGTATAATTTGAGGAAAATATTTTTACGTCAAATTTCTTTACAATTTCTTTAATTGTAAATGCTACCGCACCCATCGGAATGCCAATCGCTTTGGCTTCGTTTGAACGAGCGATTACACAACCATCATTATTTGATAGAATAACGACTGGTTTACCGTTTAGAGCTGGGTTAAAAACTCGTTCACAAGAGGCATAAAAATTATTGCAATCGACTAAAGCGAACATTTATGGGGCTATTTTAACATTTTCTTAATTACATAAGTAACAATTCCCCAAATCTTGAAGTCGTTATCTTCATTTACTTCAATAATTGGGTATTGTTTATTTGCAGGTACCAATAAGCATTTGTTATCTTGTAACCGAATGCGTTTGACAGTAAACTCTCCATCAATAAAACATACAGCAATCATTCCATTACTTGGCAGGATTGATTTGTCGATGATTAGCACATCACCGTCGTAAATTCCTGCTTCAAACATTGATGTACCTTTTACCCGTCCATAAAAAGTTGAACTAGGGTTTTTGACCAATTCTTGGTTTAAATCCAAAGTAAGGTCAAGATATTCCTCTGCTGGAGATGGAAAACCAGCTGAAATTCCACTGTCAACAAAAGGCAGAGACAACTCAGATGAGATATTGGCCGAGTAAAAGTCGATATTTAGTGACTTATTTATTAAATAAGCATATTTCATAAAACAATGTTTTCTAAAGGTAGCAACTGTTTACTTAAAAAGTGAAATGTTCTTTGTAAAAATATCTAAAAAATCAATCCCTTTTTGGATAATCACGATAAAATACTTTATTTGTTTACTTTTTCTTGATTAAAGTTTATCAAAACTTTTTGACCAAATAATTAGAAAAAGGAAGACTTAAAATGTGATATTTTATGAAAAACAATATTTTTTCATTGATACTTTTTTTTGGAATGCCATCTTTTGCCCTTGCACAAAATGATGCCATATTGAATTCGGTGCTTATTTTTCCAACCCAAGAAAAACACGTTCATGCAAGCAGTATTGTGGGTTTGCCTAATGGAGATTTGTTGGCAGTTTGGTTTTATGGAAGTGGTGAACGAACCGCTGATGATGTAAAACTCATGGGTGCAAGGCTCAAAAAAGGTGAGAAAAGTTGGTCTGAACCTTTTCAAATGGCTGATACGCCAAATATTCCTGATTGTAATCCTGTACTTTTTTTGAATAGTGAAAAGAAACTTTTTCTAGTTTGGATTGCGGTGCAAGCTAATAAATGGGAACAGTCGATTTTACGTTTTAAAACTTCCACCGACTATTTAGAAAATGGTCCTCCAGTTTGGAATTGGCAAGATAATATTTTACTTAAACCTGATGAGAGTTTTGCGAAGGAAGTTGCCAAAAAACTGAAAGAACTTCCTGAAAGTTCGGCTGGTTGGGCAGGTTATGCACCTAAATATGATGATTTGATAACTGCGGCATCAAATGATATTACCAAGCGTAGTATGGGCTGGATGACACGTATTAAACCTTTATTGTTGGACAATAAACGAATCGTTTTGCCTTTGTATTCCGATGGTTTTAATATGTCAATCATGGCAATTTCGGATGATGACGGCTTAACTTGGCGACCGAGTTTACCAGTTGTTGGTCGTGGCCCTATTCAGCCTGCTGTAGTTAGGAAGAAAAATGGAAATTTAGTGGCTTTGATGCGTGATAGCGGTGATGACCCGCCCCGTGTGCATTTCAGCGAATCGACTGATAGAGGAGAAAGTTGGACAGCTACTATCAAAACGACAATTCCGAATACAGCAAGTGTTGAATTATTGGTTTTACAAGATGGGAGATGGGCATTTTTGGGAAATGATATTGCAGATGGGCGTTATCGGTTGAGTTTTTTTCTTTCGGATGATGAGGGTAAAACATGGAAATGGAAAACCCCACTCGAAAATGTAGAGCCTAATAAAGGCAGTTTTTCGTATCCATCTTTGATTCAAACGCCTGATGGTTTATTACATATCACGTATTCTTATCATGCAGAAAAAGACAAAAAGTCAATCAAATATGTTGTTTTAGATGTAAAAAAAATGGTAAAGGAATAGATTTGCTATTGCCGAATTATACATACAATTAGCTGACTACTGCTATCCAACAAAATGATTTTTATTTGAGCGATGAAATATTTATTTTTAGTTTTTATTAGTTATTTTCTGTTTTTAGGCTGTAAAACCATGAATTATTTACCAGAAAAACAACTCACGCACGATTTGAGCTATAATCATGATTTAGATAACAATGATAATTTTTCGCCAGATAATCAATGGCTAGTTTATGATACTCGCACTGAAGAAGGAGGCATTGCAGCTTCTGCAAAAATAGAAAAAGTCAATATTGAGACCAGAGAAAAAATCATAGTTTATCAAGTAGCAAATAACCATGAGTGGGGGCCTGGTGTTGGTGCAGCGAGTTATTCTCCAACTGAAAATGCGGTAGTGTTTATTCATGGATTAGCAAGTGTTACAGAGAACAATCCTTATCAACAATGGCGGCGAACTGGTGTAATCATTGATGAGGCTAATGTAGAAAAACCTATTTTCATGGATGCCCGTGATATTTATTTTCCTTATACAAAAGGAGCTTTACGAGGTGGAACGCATCGACATGAATGGAGCGGCAACGGGCAATGGATTGGTTTTACATACAATGATGCCATTATGAAGGCATTAGAAGACTCAACAGGAGAAAAACGTAATTTAAGAACGATAGGCGTTGCAAAAAAAGATAATCCAGTTTCAGTAAAACAGAATAATAATGGAGAAAATATTGCTGGCGAATGGTTTAGTAGTATTGTTGTACGAGTTGTTGCGAATCCTAAATTTGGCTCAGATGAAATCAGTAATGCAGCAGGTGACAGTTGGGTTGGGAAAAATGGATATTTAAAACCCGATGGAAAGCGGCAAATGGCCAGAGCGTTTATCGGTACTGTAAGGAATAAAAATGGAGAAAGTGTCGATGAAGTTTTCATTGTTGATATTCCAAATGAAATTGATGTTGAAGGAGAATACGGAGCATTAGAAGGTACAAAAAATGTTTTACCGATGCCACCAAAGGGAGCAACTCAACGAAGATTAACTTTTACGGCCGAATCTGAAAGTGCTGGTTGCATTGGTATTGTTCGCTCATCTCCTGAAGGCGATTTGTTGGCTTTTCTGGCAAAAGATAAACAAAACGTACGTCAAATATTCACGATAAATCCTAATGGCGAAAATTTAAACCAAATTACATTTCACAAAACTGATGTTGAAGGAAGTCTTCGTTGGCATCCGTCAGGGAAAAGTGTATTTTATATATGTGCAGGAAGTATTCATCAATGTGAAATAGGTTTTGGTGATTTTGAAACAAGAGTACAACAAATCTCCAAACCTTCGTATATTTCGCCGACAAACTTGGTTATATCTCATGATGGAAAAATATTAGCGTTTAATCGAGCAATAACTAGAGGAGACGGAGCAAAACATTCTAAGCAAATTTATATTATTAAGCTAAACGACTAGAAAATCTTTAGGGTTTTCAATCAAACACTATTCAACCTATATAAACTAATGAATATTCTACCAAAAGGCTTATGGCCAGTTATGATTACACCATTTACAAACAGTAATCATATTGATTTAGATGGTTTGGAAAGACTCACCAATATGTATTTGGATGCTGGTGCAGATGGTATGTTTGCCAATTGTTTGTCGAGTGAAATGTACCAACTTACTTCCGAAGAACGGCTGCTTTTGGCGAGGAGCGTAGTAAAATTATGTGAAAATAAAGTGCCAGTTGTAGCAACAGGAACTTTTAGTCGAGACCAATTGGATAACGTCGAATTTATCAAAAAAATGTATGATACAGGTGTAAATGCCGTTATTTTGATAACAAGTTTACTGGTCGAACCTGATGAAAATGAAAGTATTTTGAAGACTCGAATAGAAAAACTGATGTCAGAAACTGGTAATATTCCTTTAGGCGTTTATGAATGTCCGATACCTTATAAACGGCTATTGAGTCCAGCAATGATGCAGTGGCTTGCTTCCACAGGAAGATTTATTTATCATAAAGATACAAGTTGTAATTCGGTTTCTTTGCAGCAAAAATCGGAGGTTGTAAAAGATACAAATTTTGGACTATATAATGCGGATACTACAACAGCACTTGATTCGCTTGATTTTGGTTCTAGAGGTATTTCTCCGATTTCAGCTAATTTTTATCCTGAACCTTATAGTTATTTGTTGAAGGAATATTTTACACATGGACGAACTGAAAAACTCAATCGTTTACACGCTTTTCTAACGATGATGGATAGGGTGACACACACTTTTTATCCTTATTGTGCTAAATTTTTCTTACAAAAAAGAGGACTGAAAATTGGAACGACTACCAGAATTCCAACCGAAACGCTGCCAAATGTAGATAATATTCGATTAAATGCCTTGATGGATTCTTTTAAAGCTTTGGCTGAGATGTTTGAAATCAAGTTAGTACTGTAATCGTTTTATTTGACCTAAATTTATTATATGCATCAGCTAATTTGACCAAATTAGTTAGTTTATTTTGATATATTCGCATAAAAATAAACTTTCATGCCAATTTTATTACCCTTGTGATTTTTTCGTGTTTTTAGAAATATATTTTGTATTTTTTTGAAAAAATATATTTCTGATATTTGTGTTTCTATTGTTTTTTATTGGATATTTATTAGTGAAATCCAATGTTTATGTTAGAAGTTGATTTTTAAGAGATTGATAATCAGTAGCTTATGGTTATTGACATTTATTAAAATATTTGCTTAAAGATTAAAATTAATTTTTAAGCAAGTATTTGTACCAATAACCTTGCACGGTTTTTGCTATATTTTATTAAATCTACCAAATTTTATGAAAGGAATTGTATTTACAGAGTTTATCGAAATGGTCGAAAAACAATTCGGCTATGAAATGATTGATAAAATCATTCTCTCATCCGATTTAAAATCGGGTGGTGCTTATACTACTGTCGGTACTTATGACCACAAAGAAATGAGTACTTTGGTTCATGCTTTAAGTACTCGAACCAATATTCCCGTTGCTCAGTTATACAAAATTTATGGTAACTATTTATTCAAAATATTATATAAAAACTATCCATTTTTATTTGAGAAATCAACCAATGCGTTTGAGTTTTTAGAAGGAATAGATAATCATATTCATATTGCAGTAAAAAAATTATATCCAGATGCAGAACTTCCAAATTTTGAAATAACAAGGCTATCCAACAACGTGCTAGAAATGATTTATCATTCCGAAAGGAAGATGTCTGATTTCGCAGATGGATTAATTGAAGGTGCTCTCGAACATTTTCAAGAAAAAGCTACTGTTCAAAAAGAACTTTTAGTAGAAGACGGTTCAAAAGCAAAATTTATCATTAGCAAAGTATGAGTAACGAAATTGAAGTCCTCAAACGACAAGTAGAACGTGAAAAAAGGGCTAGGCATGAGGCAGAAAAGCTTTTGGAAGAAAAAGCTTTAGAGCTATACTATGCAAATGAAGATTTAAGAAGCTTAAATGAATCGCTCGAAATGCAGATTCAGGAACGAACTCAAGCACTAAGATTGAGCGAAGAAAAGTATCGAGGTATCATTGAGAATATGGATTTGGGCTTGATAGAAGTAGACAAAGATGACCTAATTCAAAAAGTTTACAAACGATTTTCTTGGCTGACAGGATATGAAGAAAGTGAATTAGTTGGGAAAAAAGCCTCAGATGTATTACTTCCCGATGAATCTTTTAAAAGATTTATTGCCGAGCAAAATGCTAATCGTTTAGAAGGAGAACCGGGTGTATATGAAGTGCCAATTAAAAAGAAAAACGGCGATATAATATGGGTAATCGTGAGTGGAGCTCCAATTATTGACGGGAAGGGAAATGTACTCGGTTCGGTTGGAATTCACCTTGATATTACAGAGCGAAAAAGAACACAAGAAGCATTAGAAGAAGCCCGTGAAGTAGCTGAAGATGCTCGAAGAGCAGAAAAACGTTTCTTGGCAAATATGAGCCATGAGATTCGTACGCCAATTAATGCTATCATTGGCATGACTCATTTGCTTTATGATACAACTCCGAGCAAAAAACAAGTAGAGTATTTGAGTGCAATTCATTACTCAGCCGATTTATTATTAAGCTTAGTTTCGGATGTACTTGATATTTCTAAAATTGAGGCAGGTGAAATGCACTTATCTGAACAGACTTTTAGTCTCAAAGACTTGATAAACAGCGTTTTACAAACTTTTAGGCTTAGACTACAAGGCAAACAAATCAGCTTAATTTTTGAATTTGACGATGAAATCGAAAATGACGTAATTGGTGATTCAACCTTTTTGACCCAAATTTTAATGAATCTGTTGAGTAATGCAGTGAAGTTCACAGAAAAAGGGAAAATCGGGGTTCAAGTATCATTATTATGCCGTTTGGGAGATTTATTGATGACTGAGGTGAGAGTTTTTGATACTGGAATTGGCATTCAACCCCAAAATTTAGGAGGTATTTTTGAAAGTTACAGACAAGAACACCAAGAAACCAAAGTTAAATATGGAGGAACTGGACTCGGTTTGGCCATTGTAAAACAATTAGTAAACCTACATGGAGGCGAAATTACTGTTGAAAGCAAAGTAAACGAAGGGTCGGAATTTACATTTACTTTACCATTAAAAGATAGTGGTTTACAGACGCAAAAATTACAATCAATCGCTATTGATATTTCAGAAGATTGGAAAAATTATAGAGTTTTAGTGGTTGAAGATAATCTGATAAACCAAAAATATGCTGATGGTATTCTTTCAAAATGGAAACTTGACCATAAAATTGCTAATCATGGGAAAGAAGCTTTAGAAATATTAAAGAATGAAGCTTTTGATTTAATTTTGATGGATATACGAATGCCCGAAATGGATGGCTATGAAACTACGGTTGCTATTAGGAAAATGGCGGGAAATCCTAATCAAAATATTCCAATTATAGCATTAACGGCTTCGGCATTGAGCGAGGAAATTGACCAAGCGTATGAATCGGGCATGAATGCACACTTGACCAAGCCATTTACACCAGGTCAATTGAGAACAATTTTAGAACAAAAATTATTTCTAAATATTGACAGACCAATTCTTGAAAAAAAGGATGAAAAAGTAATTCTTGATAAATTACAGCCTGATTATTTAGAGAAAATTTATGGAAATGATAAAAGTTATGCTGCCGAAATGTTTGATTTGTTTATGAAAACCGTTCCAGCACAATTTGAAAAATTAAAACCATTAATTGAAGAAAAAAACACTGTCGAAGTGGGTAAATTAGCTCATCAACTAAAGCCTTCATTTACAATGGTTGGTTTACCAGAGATTACTGAAAAATTTCAAGAATTTGAGAAAATAGTGAAACAAAATGAAGATTTTTCGGCAGTTGAAAAACTTTTTTCTGAATTAGAAACAACTTTTAATCAGAAACTTTTTTTGATTGAAAATGAGTTAATCTGTTTGAAAAAATAACGCTAAAAAAGCATCATTAATAGAGTTATTGATGACTTAAACGCATTTCTTCACACACTTGAACCAACGTATTTGAAGTAAGATTAAGTGTTCTTTCAATTTTATCTACATCTATTTTGCTTTCATCTTTCCTTAGCATTTCGAGTATTCTGATAGGCTGTTTCAACGTATTTATTTGTAGCATATCAATAGAAGCCTTCATTTTGTGAGCTAATGAGCCAATTTGTTTCCATTTTTTTTGTTCAAATGCGTCATTCATTTGACTGATAATCTCTTCTGATTGCTCAATGAAAAGGTCCTCCATTTGCCTAACCTGTGCAGTATTTCCTTTCATCATTTGCATTAACAATAAGTTATTGTATGATTTTTCAAATACTTCTTCCTTAACATTTGGAGTAGAAATGGAATAATTTTGTGGCTGTTGAATATGAAGGATAAGTTTTTCTTGTAATTCGTCTGCTACAAATGGCTTTATAATGTAATCATTCATGCCAGCAGCCCTAAAATGGTCAACTTCATCCCGAATCAATAGAGCAGTTAATGCAATGATTGGAATTAACGAATCCTCTTGGCGAATAATTTTTGTTGCTTGAAAACCGTCCATTTCAGGCATTTGAATATCCATCAAAATACAGTCATAATGCTTTGCTCTAAACTTTTCGACTCCTTCTAAACCGTTTTGAGCTATTTCGACTTTTATTCCCCAACCTTCAAGTAGTTTTTGAGCAAAAAATTGGTTCATTGCATTGTCTTCAACCAAAAGTATTTTTTTGCCATACAGAACATTTGTTGCGGCATCTTGCTGTTTTTTCTCAATTAAAGGCACTTGACTGATAGGGAATCCGACCACAAATGAAAATATAGAACCATTGATGCCATCACTTTTTACTCTTAAATCACCGCCCATTAGCTCAACTAATTGTTTGGAAATACTCAAACCTAAGCCAGTTCCACCATATTTTCGGCTAATACTAGAATCTTCTTGTGTGAAACTCTCAAAAATAAGTTTCTGTTTTTCACCAGTGATTCCTTTTCCCGTATCCAAAACACTAAATTCTACCACAAGAGCATTATTCATTTTTGTTACTTGCCTTGCTTCGATGACAATTTTACCATTATCAGTAAATTTGATGGCATTGCTTACCAAATTGAGTAAAATTTGACTCAATCTAATTGGGTCTCCGATGAGTGTGATATCAACTTTTTCATCAAATTTCAAGAAAAATCCAAGCCCTTTTTGTTCAGCTTTAAACTCATTGCTATTAATAATACTTTGGAGGATTTTCTTGAGATTAAATGGAATCTTCTGCAAAGTCATATTACCAGTTTCAATTTTAGAAAAATCTAAAATTGTATTAATAATTCCTTGTAAATTTTCTGCTGAAATTTGAAGCGTATTAATATAATCAATCTGTTGTGGAGTAAGTGAAGATTTCAGAATCAGATTTGTCATGCCCATAATTGCATTAAGGGGCGTTCGAATCTCATGACTTACCACTGATAAAAATTCTTGCTTAACTCTACTTGCTTCTTCGGCTTTTTCTTTGGCAAGTTGTAGTTCAGTTTCGTAACGTTTTCGTTCAGTGATGTCTGATTCAACGGCAATGAAATTGGTCAGAATGCCATTGTCATCAAATATAGGTTGAATAGAAAGTTCTATCCAATACTTTTCTCCACTCTTATTATAGTTTAATATTTCGGTTCTGAAACTATTGCGGAGGTTCAATTGCTCCCGAATAAATTTGATTGTTTCTTTATTTGTTTCTTTTCCTTGAAGCCAATGCCCTGGTGTTTTTCCTTTTACTTCTTCCAGCGAAAAGCCTGAAATGCGACTAAAACCAACATTCACCCACTCGATTTTACCAAAAGCATCTGTAATCACTATGGCATTATCAGTTTTTTCGGCAACAATTGCTAGTTTTTTGAGTTCTGTTTGATAGAGGATTTTTTGTTCAGTTTCTTTTAGAACTTGATTGTGAAGTAGGCAAGACTGCAAAGCAATACTAAACTTTTGTATTACTTTGACAGCCTTTTTTGCCTCATTCGTATCAAAAGCAGCTTGAGAGAAGTTATTCTCAGTGTAATAAAATTTAATAAATCCTAAGTTTGGTAATCGAATTAGCCAATAAGTACCCGAAGTAATATTTTTTTCAAAGTTAAACTCTTGAAAATTGGCCATTTCGCTATTAACGAAAATGGCCATATTTTCTTCGAGTCGGGTTACTATTTCGTGGTTAAGTGTAATTTCTTTTTGGTCAATTCTGAAATCGGGATTGGCATAAATTAGAGTATAATTATCTGAATTGGGTTTATTTATAATCTCATTTTTGAACCAAATAGAACCAAAATCAACATTTTTCTGTCTCATCCAGACAGTTAAAAAATCTTCACAAGTTTCAACTAAATTAAGTGAATTGCCAATAGATAGCGACAATTCATATAATTGTGAAAATTCCTGAACAATGTCAATTTTGATTACTTTTTCCATTAGTTATAAAGACAGGCTGCAACAATTGTTTTGTTGTAAAAATCTACAAACCCAGTTCCCGTTGAGGCAATTTCTCCGAGCGTGGCAACTCCTCTAATGTTGCATATTGAAGAATTATAAACCTCTTGTATAGCTTGTAATTCGTCCTCGAAGCGTTCATCCAAATATAATACTCTGGAAATACAGTCAAAAATCATTAAATTTGATAAGTTTTCTCTTGTTAACGTTGATTCAGCAACATGTTTTGCTGCTTCAATCAATGTTTCGGGATAACCAGTTAAAATTTGTAAAGTTGAATTTTCTGGAATGTCCGAAATACAAATGATTTCATTGTTATCATTTACTACAAAAGGGTCTCTAACGATGAATTCAGCACCTTCTTTATAAATTCCGAAAGGAAAAGTTCTTGCAATTTCTGTAAAATTATTTTCTGTAAATTTTACACTTGAATTAGATTCAATTACTTTTTTATAAACTTCAAATGCTGGTTGCCAGTTGAGTTCTTTGATTATATTTTTTTCGGTTGATGTGGCAATAAATGGGCCTGCAAACGCTTTCCAGCCATGTTTTACGCCGATTTTACTTTTAGTTTTAAGCAATGCAACCACAGCTCCATTTTGAAAAAGTCCTTCATTAGTAAAAAGGCAGGGCTCTTGTCGAAGGCTCAAAGAGCCAGCTCCTCCACCAACAATATTCATGTTACTGCCTAATACACCATATATTTTTCTTAAAAAACTATCAGTTTGGGTCATTAATCCATCGGTCAGTAGTAATGCAGTTCTGACGTCTTCCAAATTAGCTATTTTAGGAAAATTTGATTCATCCAAATTATCAAATTTTAAAACATATTCAACTTCAGGGATTTGTATCATCAAAAAACCATCCTCAAAACTTGTTGTTCCTTGAATAATCGATGGATAAATTCCACCAAAAATTTTCAAACCATGTTGATTACAAAATGCAATCAAGGAATTAGCTTGTGCTTTAGATTTGTCTGCAATGAAAACTAATAAACAACCACTATTACGTAATTCCTCAAGCGAAGAATCGGTAATATCCTGAATATCTTTAAAATACATTGTATTTATAATAGGACACGTACAATAATGTTGTTTCAGAAATTGTGCCTGATATATAAAAGATTGATAATGAGTATGTTAGTATTTTTGTTTTTTCCAAAAAAAAGACTTTTTTCCATTTTTTGGAAAATCAGACTTCCCCATTTTTAATCATATTATAGATAGTTGATTTACCAACGTCAAGTTTATCAGCAACAAATAGTACATCATTATCGTACTTATTAAGAAAATGACGGATAATTCGGCAAGTATATTCTCTTAGGGTGACTTCTTCTAATAAAAAAGCCTTTTCTGCTTTGATGGAGTTAAAAGTTATATCTTCGGATTTTATGATATTATCAGTAGACATTACGCAAGCTAATTCAATTACAGCTTTTAATTCACGAATATTGCCTGGAAAACTGTATTCAAATAATTTTTGTGCGGCTTCATTTGAAATATTAATTTTAGGAAGTCGGTTTTTCTTACAATACTCTTCTACAAAAAATTTTGAAAGCAATAAAATGTCATTTCCTCGTTCACGTAATGGTGGTAAGTGCAGATTTAGTCCAAGCAAACGATAGTATAAATCTTCTCTGAAAGTGCCTTTTTGAACCTCTTCTGCCAGATTTCGGTGTGTAGCAACAATGATTCTAGTGTCAACTTTTACAACTTGATTACCGCCAATTCTTACAATTTCTTGTTCTTGTAAAACTCTTAAAATTTTTGCTTGAATGGTTAAATCCATTTCGCCAATTTCATCTAAAAAAAGCGTTCCGCCGCTGGCTTCTTCAAATTTCCCAATGCGACGGTTTGTTGCACCTGTAAATGCTCCTTTTTCATGACCAAATAGTTCGCTTTCAACTAATTCTTTTGGAATGGCGGCTACATTGACAGCCACAAATGCATTTTTATTTCTAGCAGAATTATGATGAACAGCTTTCGCAACTAATTCTTTTCCAGTGCCTGTTTCACCATAAATTGAAATATTGATATTACTTTTTGCAGCTTTTTCCATCATCGAAAAAACCCTAAGTAAAGCAGGACTATTACCTTTGATGATGTTATCGAATTCGTATTTTTTTCTTACCTCAGCTCTTAATTGCGAAATTTCGGTACGAAGTTTTAGTGTTTCATTGATTTTTAGTATCGAATTCCATAGGTGTTCTTTGGTATTGATACCTTTTGTGATGTAATCATAAGCACCATTTTTTAGCAATTGTACCGCTGTTGAAATATCCTCTTGTCCTGAAATAATGATGACTGGAATCTCTGGGTATTCTTTTTGGATTTTTTTGAGAATTGTTTCGCCATCCATATCGGGCAGCGAATAATCAAGAGTTATAATAACAGGCCTTCGATAAAGATTATCTAGTAAATCTTTTCCTGTTTCAAATCTTTCAACAACGTAATCTGGGTTAAGTGTAATATGATACTCGAGCATGGCTCCATAAAAGGTATCATCTTCTACCACAAAAATCGTCTGTTGATTTTCCATTAATAATGTTGTACAGTTAGTGATTAAATTTCCACAAAAATAAGCTTTATTCCAAATATTGGAATGGAAACTTATTTTATGGTACTGTATTTGTTTGATTATAAGGCATTTGCATGATTTTATAATTTTGGATAGTGATTTGGAATACTTATTTTTAAAAAACAGGTAGCATGAAGAAAAGACTTTTAGTAATTGATGATAGCGAGATGATATTAGGCTTGATTAATTATTGCTTACATACAAAATTTGAATTGTTTTTGTGTAATCGTATAAGCAATGCCCAAACTTTGCTTCAAAAAGGTCTTTTGGTTGATGTTATTATTACGGATTTGAATTTGCCCGATGAAAATGGAAAGGATTTTATTCGGAAAATAAAGTCAAGCCCGATTTATTGTCATATTCCAACGATTGTAATTTCAGGAGAAAAAAACTTGCAATCCCAAAGCGAATGTTTAAATATTGGAGCTAATGATTATATTTCAAAACCCTTTAAACCCAACGAATTATTGTTGAGTATAATTAAGCAACTAGGTAATTTGGAAAAAGAAGTTTATGTGCCAAGTTTAAATTTTGAAGGCAATGATATTACCAAAACGATTGACTTTAGAAATACAGTGGCTACATTTAGAAATATTTCACATAAATAAATTGACAACTTAGTCATGGCTATTTTGCTGGAAAAAAGGCATCTGCTAGTAAATTTGAGATTCATGTCTTATATTTCGAGATATTGTGAATGAATTTAGCAGAAACTCTTAGTTTAAAAGATGCTTTTTGAATGTGAGATTGAAAAATGAACAGAAATATACAAGACGGCTTAAATTTTTTTTCTAAAGTTACCCCTGCACGAGCGTGGAATGCATTGAAAAATGTTTCAAGTTACATTGAGTCGAAAATAACGGGTAATTCAGTCCATCGCGGTTTGCCCATTGCCTTATCAATTGAACCAACAACTTCTTGTAATTTACGTTGCCCCGAATGCCCCAGTGGTTTACGTAGTTTTACTCGCCCGATTGGAATGCTTCAAGAAAGTCTATTTACAAAAACTATTGATGAACTTTCTGATACGTTACTATACTTAATATTTTATTTTCAAGGCGAACCTTATCTGCACCCACAATTTCTTGATTTGGTTAAGTATGCTGCAGCTAAAGGAATTTATACCGCAACATCTACAAATGCTCATTACCTAAATGATGAAAATGCTAAAAAAACCATCGAATCAGGTTTAGACCGAATGATTATTTCTATTGATGGAACAACCCAAGAAGTGTACGAACAATACAGAATAGGAGGGAGTTTAGCAAAAGTAATTGAAGGGACAAAAAATATTTTACGCTGGAAAAAAGAGCTAAATTCAAAAACGCCTCATGTCATATTTCAGTTTTTAGTAGTGAAACCCAACGAACATCAATTAGACGATGTTGTTAAATTGGCTCATGAATTAGGAGTTGATGAAGTGGCGTTTAAAACGGCACAGATTTATGACTATGAGGAAGGATCAGCTTTGATTCCGAGTATTGAAAAATATGCTCGTTACAAGCAAAATACTGATGGGACTTATAAAATAAAAAACAAATTGCTCGATCATTGCTGGAAAATGTGGCATTCGTGTGTTATCACTTGGGATGGTTTGGTTGTGCCTTGTTGTTTTGATAAAGATGCAACTTATCGTTTGGGGGATTTGAAGAAGCAGTCATTCAAAGATATTTGGCAAAACGAAAAGTACAAAACGTTCCGTCAATCGCTCACGACGGCTCGAGCTGAGATTGAAATGTGTAAAAATTGCACTGAAGGTACGAAAGTTTGGGGTTAATAAGCATTTTGTCAAAAGAGAAAGTAAGCTCACAAATGGAGTAAAATTATGTCGGAATCAACATTGAAAGAGAATAAAATAGCCGTCATTGGGCTGGGAAATATTGGATTACCTTTGGCAATAGAGTTCGGGAAAAAATACAAAACAATGGGTTTTGATGTTGATGAAGACCGAATTTTATCTCTTAAAAATGGAATTGATGCAAGAAATCCAAGCACTAATAAATTAAGTATTTCTGAAAATATTATTTTTACGAATGTCTTAGAAAATCTCCAAAATTGCAATATTTATATAATTTCGGTTGAAACGGCTGTTGATTTTAGCGGTAAGCCGAACCTTGATTCTTTGCTTATTGCTACAAAAAATATAGCATTGCTTCTCAAAAAAAATGATTTAGTGATTTTTGAATCAACCGTTTTTCCTGGCTGTACTGAGAATATTTGTGTGCCGATTTTGGAGCAGTTTAGTGCTTTAAAATTCAATATTGATTTTTTTGTAGGCTATTCTCCAGAGCGAATAAACACCGCCGACCCGATTCATACGTTAGTAAATACAGTCAAAATAACGGCTGGTTCTGATGCCGCAACGGCACAAAAAGTTGACCAATTATATCAATCAATAGTTGAAAGTACGCATTCTGTCTCTTCAATTAAAGTAGCTGAAGCTGCCAAATTACTCGAAAATGCTCAAAGAGATATAAATATTGCTTTCATGAATAATGTAGCAAATATTTTATCAAAGAGCGATATTCCTTTTGACGAAGTTTGGAACGCTAGTAGTAGTAAATGGAATTTTCTTAAATTTCATACTGGGCTTGTTGGTGGAGATTGTTTGCCGTTGGCATCCCATTACTTGAATTACCTTTCTGAAGAAAATGAAAATGTATTGAGCATTTCTAGAAAAATAAATGATGCTTTCCCACAAACCATTGCGAATCTTGTAATGAAGCAACTCAAACAAACATTTCCAAACGAAAAGAAGCCGAATATCCTTATTTTGGGAATTACTTATAAACCAAATACTCCGAGCGTAAAAGGGTCATTAGTGCCAATTTTAGTTAATATTTTGTTGGAAAATCAGTTAAATGTAAAAGTTTATGACCCAATGTCAGTGTTTGTAGATAATTATTTTGTTACAAACATAGATGATGAAAATCATTATCATCTTATTATAAAGGCTACACACCATCAGATTTTTGAAAAAATTGAGTTTCCAAAAATTGGAAAAGAAGGATATTTAATTTTTGATATTAATCAATTTGCCTTTAAAAAAAATTGATAGGATGAAATTTTTCGTTCAAAAATCAATTTTCTTTGTTTCTGAAACTTTTGCTTCATGCGTTTTACTCGAAATTTCTCGGATAATTTTATCCAACTCAAAGGCTGAACCTAAAAGGTTTTCTAGTAAATCGCTTTTTTCTGATTCGGTGCTTGATTCATCTTGAATAAGGTCAATCAAACCCATCATTCTTGCTAATGGAGCTCTAACAACATGCGATTGCATCCACGCTATTTCTTGTAGTTTCGTATTTTGATTTTCAATCGTATTTATGTAGTTGGTGATTTTTGTAATATCATTTACAATCACCAGATTTGCTTTTTTACCTTTGAAAAGTATCGAATTCTGTTTACATTCGACTTGGATAATCTCCCCATTTTTCTTTTGATGTTTACAAATTGAAGCTATTTCTTGAGAAGATATATTAATTTCGTTGACAGTCATGGACAGAAATTCATCTCTACTGTAACCATAATGTTCAATAGCAGCATTATTTACGTCTTGAAACTTTAAAGAATCAAATTCATAAACCCACATAGGTTGTGGACTGAGATGAAATAAATCACTATATCTTTGTTCAGATTCTTCTAACTCTAATTTCTTCTTTTTTCGCTCAATGGTGTAAATAATATTTTTATAAAGTGAAGTAGAAGTAATATCATCTTTTAATAAATAGTCTGCAACGCCTAAAGAGAGTGATTTTGTTCCAAAATCAACATCCGAAAAACCAGTTAGCACAATAATAGGTATTCCTTTGGCCATTAGAATCATTTCTGAAATTAACGCTTCTCTACTCATATCAGGAAGAGTTAAGTCCAATAGTATGACATCAAAGTTTATTTTGTTATTTTTGAAAAGTTGCTGAGCCTCAGAAAATGTCTTTAGATGCATTATTTGAGGTGCAAGAATCTGTTCTTCTAAATAATCTTCAATCAGTACAAAATCTCCGAGATTATCTTCAACAACAAGAATACCAAACTTTGTTGCATCTTTGTTCATAAACCTAATTCTTTTTTTTCGTCAATTTTACGATATTTAGCCACAGATTTTCAATTTTGGATAGTATTTTCATAAAATCCTTTATTTCAAATGGCTTGATGAGGTATCCATTTGCAAGATTTTTATCAGCTTTCTCAATGTCGCTAGTTGACGATGAAGTTGTTAGCATAATAACGGGTGTTTGTTTAATATTCTCGTTATTTCTAATTTCTTGAAGTACTTCGTGTCCATTTTTTTTTGGAAGATTTATATCCAACAATACCAAATCTGGCACGCCACTTTTGGAATAATTTCCCACTTGGTTTAGAAAATCAATCGCTTCTTTTCCATCTTTTACCACACTCACTTTATTGGCAAATTTACCTTCTTCAAACGTATCTAGTGTGAGCATAATGTCCCCGACATTATCTTCGACTAAAAGAATATGGATTGATTTCATAGTTATATATCTTGTTTAGCGATTGTAAAATAAAACGTACTACCCTTGCCTTCCTCTGATTTTACCCAAATATTGCCACCCAGATTTTCGATAATTTTCTTTGTTATAGCCAGTCCAATTCCTGTGCCAGAATACTCGTCTTTGTTGTGTAGCCTTTGGAAAATAATAAAAATTTTGTCAAAATACTTAGGGTCAATGCCAATGCCATTATCGGCGATTGAAAACTGCCAGTGGTTTTCAAAAGATTCTGCGGATATACTTATTTCAGGAATAATTCCATCTTGTGTACTGGTATATTTTAAACAATTTGAAATTAAATTTTGAAATACTTGCCTCATGTAATTTTTAGAGGTTATCAATTTTGGTAGGTTATTTATCGAAATAACAGCCTTTTTTTCTTTGATTTGTTTTCTATGCAGAATTAGTATTTCGTTAACTAATTCATTCAAATCTAATAATTCCATTTTATCTTCTGCTCTTCCAATCCTCGAAAACTCAAGCAAATCTAGGATAATTTGTCGCATGCGTTTTGCTCCATCAACTGCGAAATAAATATACTGCTTTCCTCGCTCATCAAGCACATCATTGTATTTTTTTTCTAATTGAGTCAAGAAACTTGTAATCATTCTGAGCGGTTCTTGTAAATCGTGGGAAGCAACATACGCGAATTGTTCGAGTTCAGCATTTGAAATAAGCAATTGCTGGACATATTTTTCAAGCTCATTATTGACATTTTTTATCTTTTCTTCTGCAACTTTTCGTTCAGTAATATCTCTTCCGATGCCAAGTAAACCAACAATTTTACCTTTGTCGTCTTTTATGGGCATTTTAGAAGTGAGCAACCAAATTGGATTCCCATTATGTGTAGTGAAATACTCTTCGTAATTTACTAGAGGTTTACCTGTTTTCAGAATCTCAATGTCATGCTTATATCCTTCGTGTGTCAAATTTGAAGAGAATAACTCTAAATCGGTTTTTCCCAAAACTTCCTCTTCAGTTTCTGCTCCAATCAGCGAATAGTCAAATTTATTACTTATGAGCTTTCTTGCATCGGTATCCTTATAATAAATGGTATCTGGCAAATTATCAATCAAAGTTCGAAGCAGATTTCTTTCAGATTTGATTTCTTGTTCGTTTCGTTTTCTTTCAGTAATATCTTTAAAATAGACTGTCATACCATCTTCCGAAGGGAAGGCACTCATTTCAAACCAACTTCCTAAATCAGACAAGTATTCCTCAAATCTCACAGGTGTATTTTCTTCAACAGCTCTGATATATTCATTATGAAATCTTAATGCTACAATTTGCTTAAAAGTTTGCCATAAATTTTTACCAATAATTTCTTCACGTTTAACTTTCAAAAGCTTTTCAGCTTCTTTGTTCCAATACGTAACAACCCAATTTTTATCTAAAGCATAGAAACCATCTTGAATACTTTCGAGGGTATTTACTATTTTGCGATTGGCTTCTATCAGTTGCTGTTCATGGTTTACTTTTTCAGTAATATCACGTTCAATAGCAATCCAATGAGTATACCAACCTGTTTCATCTGCAATTGGCGTTACTGAGAAATTTATCCAAAATGGCTCACCGTTCTTTTTATAATTGATAGTTGTGACTTCATACGGTTGCCAATTTCGTAGTGCAGTTCCGAGTCGATTAAGCTCTTCCATGTCTGATTGAGGCCCTTGCAAAATACGAGGACTTTTGCCAATTACATCTTCAGCACTATATCCTGTCATTTTGGTAAATGCTTCATTGACAAACAAAATACGTGGACCAGGCTCATCGAATGGTTCGGCTTCGGTAATCATTACTGAATCGTTTGTATTAAGCACGACCGATTCGTATAGTTTTAGTTGTTGCTCTCGCTCTTTTTGATTGGTAACATCTTGCATTGCACCAACCATCCTTGTTGCTTTACCATCATTATCTCTTTGAATAAAGCCTTTGGCAATTACATAAGCATACAGGCCATCAGCTTTTTGATAACGAAACTCTGCTTTCCAGTTCAGGTCATTTCCATCAATAAATTCTCTAATACTATTGCTTATTCTTTCTGAATCTTCGGGGTGCAAATGACTAATCCAAGAGTAAATATCTGACGATAATTCATCTTCGTTGTACCCAAACAGTTGTTTAAATCCTTCTCCCCAAAATAAAGTACCACTAGCTAAATCCCAATCCCAAATGGCATCTGAGGTGGCTTTTGTTGCCAAACGGTATCGTTCATTACTTTGAATGATTTTCTGTTGAGCAGCGTTTATTTCGGTTACATCGACAACAGAAGAAATTATTAAATTTTGGTCATACAGCGGAATATTTTTGCCATTAACAATCCGTTTTTCACCCGTTTGGGTAGTAATCACGATTCCGTCCCAACTCATGCGGGTTATGTCGCCACTTTCAATATCAGTCAAGATTCTTTGACTAATTTCGGCTCTATAAATTTTATCAGGAAATATTTTTTCGAAGAAATTCTGAACATCGGTTAACATTTCTGGTGGCCAGCCATAAATTTCTCCAAATTTTTTATTCATCAGCGTACTTTTACCGTCATCAATTTTATTAACAGCAATACCAATAGGCAGGTTGTCAAAGGCAGTTTCGATAAAAATATTGCGTTCTTCTAAAGCAAGTTGTGAATTTTTTTGCTCGGTTATATCTTGGATAGTTCCTTCTAACAAAAATACATTTCCATCATTATCTTTTACGAATTTTCCAATGATTTTAACCCAGTTTAAACTGCCATTTTTTAAAATGATTCTTATTTCATTATTAATTTCCGATTCACCATTAAATGCCAGTTTTTCAGCTTCTTCATATTTTTTTTTATCTTCTGGATGTATAGCATTTAAAAATGAGTCATAAGTCAGTACAAAAGATTCTTGGAGTCCAGTAAAAATATTGAATATGTCTTCTGAAATATCAAAAACTTTAGTGTTTAGATTTAACTGCCAATAACCTAGCTTAGCAATATTTGTTGCCGTGCGTAGTTTTGCTTCATTATTTCGGAGTTCTCTAAATGCTCTTACTTGTTCGGTTACGTCTTGAATTTGTACCAAAACGACTCTTTTTTCTCCCAAAGTCATTAAATGACCAACAGTTTCGACAGATATTAATTCGCCACTTTTTTTCTTGTGTCTGTATATTTTTCTATTTAATGATTTGAATGCTTCTTCGCTCTTAGTTGCCTCAGTAATGAAATGTATATCTTCTTTCGGCCTAATATCTTTAACGGACAATTGTAAAAACTCTTCACGTTCGTATCCATACTTAAGTAATGTTTCATTGTTACAATCAATGATTTGCAAGGTTTTAAAGTCGAAAATAAACATTGGTGCAGGATTATTTTCAAAAAGATATTTATAGCGATTAAACGATTCAACCAGTAAATTATCAATTGCTTTTTTTTCTGTAATATCTTTAGCTGTGCAGTAAACTAATCGACTTTTACTTTCCCATCTATTCGACCATAATATATCAACAACTCTACCGTCTTTGCGTACATAACGGTTTTCAAAATGAGCAACTTCTATATTTGATGTTATTTTAAGAGAAATTTCAATGGTTTTTTCTTTGTCTTCTGGATAAACAAAGTCTAAAAATGATTTACCAATAAGTTCATGAGGGTAATAACCCCATAATTTTTTTGAAGCGGCATTTACACTGACGAATTTGCCTTCATCATCAAATGTACAAATGACATCTAACGACAAATCTAAGATATTATTTAGGTGGTGAAGTGTGTCTTGTGTTGTTTTTTCGGCAATTACTTTTTCTGTAATAATTTTAGAAAGAACCGAAAATCCAGTCTGTATATTTTCATCACTAAAAATTGGATTGACTGTCACTTCAAAATATTGAAGTACCCCAGCTATCATTTCATCATAAATAAATGTTACGCTTTCTCCTTCAAAGGCTTTTTGGAAATTATTTTTTAGCAAATCAGCCTTTCCCATCGCATAATGTTCGAGGAGGTTTATCCCTTTATAAGGCGGTTTCCCAATCAGACCGATCGAAGCATCGACCATCGCTTTATTGAAGGTAATCATGTTGAAATCCATGTCCAACGAATATACAATGTCGGTCATATTGTCAACCAGTGCTTTAAATTCCGCCCGTTGCTCTTCTTCTTTAAGTTTAAGTTTCCTTTGCTCAGTAATATCTTTTGAGAAAATATTGATACCAATCAACACATTTTTTTCATTGAAAATAGGATTAGCCGCTACTTCATAATAAGTGATATTTTCATTTTGTAAAAAAGTGTCTTCAAATACCAGTCTTTCTCCTTTTTTTATAATCTCAAAAAAACGAAGGTATTTTTCTCTTTTTTCCTCGCCAAATAAATCAAAAACATTCATTCCTCTTTCCAATTGGACATTTCTCAACATCTTCATCAGATTTGAAAAAGAAGAATTAAATGTAATCAAGTTAAAATTGACATCTATTGAATAGATAAAATCAGGTGTATTTTCAATCAGAGCTTTTAAATCAGCTTCTTGGGCTTTTTGCTTTTTTTCAAGTGCAATAAGCTCAGTTATATTAGAGATTGTTACAAAAACGCCAATTATTTGTTGATGTCCATCGTATGCTGGATTATACTTTATTGAAAACAATAATTTATTACCATCTCTATCACAAACACCTAGGTGAGATTGTTCTTTATTGCCCTCTAAAACGTTTTCGTATATTTTTTTTACTTTTTCAAGTCTATCTGGCTGTGAATATTCAAGAATTGAAGCTCCTTTTTTTATTTCGATATTGAAATATTGTTTGTAGAGATTTTTAAATTGTTGATTAAAGGTGCTGATTATAAGGTTTGTATCAACTAAAATAAATGATTCCTCGGTGTTGTTCATTAGTAGTGACACTTCTTCTTCAGCTCGCTTCTTTTCCGAAATATCAATAATTCTGGTAAAAGTTTTTTCGATACCTTCATTGGTCAGAAATATTTGCGAGAAAACTTCAATCGGAATCTTTTTGCCATCTTTCTTAATTCCCACGAATTCTCCGAGGATATTTCCCTTCTTCTGTTGATGTTCTAAAAAATAATTAAATGATGGCGTTGTAGGATCAATCACTCCATCTCTGCCAATTTGTTGAAGTTCAGCCTCTGTATAACCGAATAACTGAGTAGCCGCATAGTTGGTAGAAATGATTGTTCCATCAGGTTTTGTGATAAAAAAAGGAGTTAATGAGTTTTGGAACATGGTTTTATAAATGCCTAAATCTTGTTCTTTTTCAAGCATTGAAACGAATTTTTCACTCACATCTTTTATTGTGTGAATGATACTTTCAACTTCATTTTTATCATTAAGTACTGGAATATTTTCTATCTCAAAGTATTTTACTTCAATTTTTTTGGTGGCTTCTTTGTGGAGAACACTTTGTATAACAACAAATTTTTGTGTTTCTTTTGTGCGGAGTGTATTCAGTAATGATTCTTCTAACTGAGCTGTTTGACCTTGTTCAGTACCATTTGAGATAAAATGTTCGAAAATACTTTTTCCTAGAATAGCTTTGGCAGCAATACTATTTTCGTTTTCGTACGCAGTATTTACTGCATTAATAGTAAATGTAAAATCATTGACCGATAGTAATAAACTTGGTAGAGGAAACGCCTTAAAAATATTATGTGTATGTATTAGATTCATAGCTTTTAGTAGTGTATGGTAATCTTAATCTTCAAATAAATGAGCTATACGCTGGTTCTTTTTTAGTTCTTCAAGCGATTTATTATTCAATGGTTTGTCAATATAACTAACAACTTGTGGATAAGACTTTGACTTTTCAAAATCACTATTATCAATAGAAGAACTAACGACAACGACATAAATTGGGTAATCTGTTGGTGTTTTATTAAGCACATCTAATAATTCCCATCCATCCATAATTGGCATATTGATGTCTAAAAAAATTAAAAGTGGTTGTTTTTCTTTATGATCCAGTATAAAATCTAATGCTAGTTGTCCGTTATCAAATTTGAGCGGATTTTCCGAAAAGCCATTTCTTTTAACCATCATTGTGTGCATTTTCTGAATCATTGAATCATCATCTACAATGAGCAAAATATGGTTCATAATAATTAAGTTTTAGTTGGATACTAAAGATAAACTTCGCGTTATGTGCAATTTTACAATGCCTTATTTGTAATTTCAATGATTTATATCAATATTATGCACTAAATTTTAGACAGAACTAAGCTGCTAATTGCACATAATTTTTCATGGCATTGATACCCTTTTTTATAGGAAATTAGTTAGAAGAGGTATTTTTAAAGAATGTACAATTTACAGTACATTTTCACATTTTTTGGGGATATTGAGCAAAACTACTTAAAAACACCAAACCAACAAAATGAAAGAATAATATATTTAATTAATTTTAATTAATAATTTTTTTAATAAATAATTTCGTAAAAAGATTGTTTTGTACATATAAAGTCAAAGATAAAACAGGATTTATTAAATCATTTCATCAGTAATTTGCTCAAAACTTATAATTACCTCAGTTCCTGTGGCTTGGTTTTGATTATCATAACAATCAATCACTTTTACTTGAAAATTTCTATCGGTTGATTCGTTAAGTAGGTCGATTCTTTTATGATTAATACCCATTGCCATTGATTTTTTATGGGGTTCGCCAAGAATATTTTTTGCCAATTGCGATTCCACTCTTCCAACGCCATTATCTTTTATTTTGCAAGTAATCACGCCGTTTGATTGACTGATTTCAATCGAAAGTTTGCTAACGATAGCAGGATTTGTAAAACCATGCTTAATTGCATTTTCAACGTATGGTTGGAGCAGCATTGGTGGAATAAACTGACTTTTTAAATGAAACCCATCGGAGATTTGAATACTAAAATCAAGGCTTTGTGGAAGCCTTTTTTTAGAAATATTAATGTACGTATTGATGAATTTTATTTCGTCAAAAAATGAAATAAATGTAGAATCCGAGTTTTCGAGCACTTGTCGCATCAATTTCGAAAATTCAGCAATATTTTGGATTGATTCTTCAATTTCACCTTTTAAAATATAGTATTGAAAAGAATTTAATGTATTAAAAATAAAATGAGGGTTAAGCTGTGAACTAAGTAATTGAGACTGAAAACGAGCACTTTGTTGTTTTTCTAAGCGAAGTGAGTTGATAATTTGTATTTTATCAGTAATATCAAATGCTATAATTGATTTACAAATCGACTGATTGAGTACAATCTGATTACAATATATTTCTACATCAATTTCTTCTTTTGATTTTTTGAAATGTTTATACCGTCCAACAAAGATATTTCCTTGTGTACTTTCATCTTTATTCAGTATTTCCATCAGTTGCTGTCCTTCAATCTCATCCCCAATGTCAATAAACGTCATTGAAAGAAGCTCTTCTTCGCTATATCCATACTTATTTATTGCTGCCTGATTTACCTGCATAAAACGTTTTTCCGATTGGTTATAAACCCATTTAGGTAGTGGACTAAGATGAAAAAGATCGCTATAACGTTTTTCGGAAGCTTCTAACTCAAGAATTGTCTTTTTACGTTCTATGGCATATAAAATACTTTTATAAAGAGAAGAAACACGAATGTCTTCTTTGATTAGATAATCAGAAACACCCAACGACAAAGATTTGATACTAAACTCAATATCGGTATATCCAGTAAGAACAAGAACGGGGCAGTCGAACGCCAAATCGATTATTTCGGATATAAGTACTTCGCCTTTATTATCGGGTAGCGTGAGATCGAGAAGAATTACATCGAATTTATTTCCACTATCTTGGAGAATATTTTTTGAATCTCGGAAATTTTTCGCCTGAGTGATACGTACATTATCCATCACTTCAGATAAATAATCGGATATTAAAATAAAATCACCAATGTTATCTTCAATTATTAGTAAATTATATGGCTTTTTGTCTTTTATCATTAATTTTCATTAATACATAAGCAAAGTAAATAATTATCCATAAAAAGCAATACGAAATGCAATCTATTTTTAAGGATATTTGTAAATTAAATTTTTTTAATAAGCAGTTGATTATCAGAAGTTTGCGATATTTTATTAGGAGCTTAATTTGTATTTGTAAAAATTAAGTTCTTAACTTTATCGTCCATAATTATCCATTTTCTAAATATTAATACCAAAAAATGAAACAATTAGTCTGCAAAACTCCCAAAGTTTTTGAGTATGAATCAGTAATAAAGCCGACTGTAAGTACTGGAAGAGCCATAATAAAAGTTAAAAGAATAGGAATTTGTGGAACAGACATTCATGCATTTGATGGTACTCAACCATATTTTAATTATCCAAGAATATTAGGACATGAATTGGCAGGTGAAATCATAGAAATAGCTCCACAATCAGATTTTTTTATAGGCGAAAATGTAACTATTATTCCATATTTTAGTTGTGGAAAATGTGTTGCTTGTCGGCAAAATAAACCTAATTGTTGCGTAGATATCAAAGTTTTTGGTGTTCATATCGACGGTGGAATGTCGGAATTTATTTCAGTCCCAATTGAGTATTTGATAAAAAACAAAAACCTGACTTTGGAAGAATTGGCACTTGTTGAACCTTTGGCTATTGGTTTACATGGAATTAGAAGAGCTGAAGTGACCAAGAATGATTTTGTGTTAGTGGTAGGGGCAGGACCAATTGGACTTGGGGTAATAGAGTTTGCCAAAATTACTGGAGCAACGGTTATTGTTTTAGACGTGAACGATGATAGATTGTCGTTTTGTAAAAATAAATTAGGAATTAGCCATGTGATAAATCCGAAATCGGAGGATGTTTTGACGAAATTAGCTCAAATAACAAATGGTGATATGGCAAATGTAGTAATTGATGCCACGGGCAATCTGAATGCAATCAATCAATCATTCAAATATTTGGCACACGGTGGGCGGTATGTGTTGGTAGGATTACAAAAAGGAGAAATAACGATTAATCATCCTGAGTTTCATAAGAGAGAAGCGACACTTATGAGCAGCCGAAATGCAACCCGTTCGGATTTTGAATATGTAATGCAATGTATTGAAAATAAAACCATTAACCCTAATCATTATATTACTCACCAATTAAATTTTGAAAAAGTTAAAGATGAGTTTGAAGAATTATTTAATCCGTCGAACGGCGTAATAAAAGCGATGATTTTTTTGGATTAGTTTAAATTCAAGTTTATTTTTAGAAGAAATTCCTAGATGTAATTAACTCAAATAACAAATATTTCATTTCAAGCACAACCATTGGTCGTGCTTGAAATTATCAATAAAGCTATTTTCTAATTAGTATTTATTGATACAATTCAGAAAATGAACATCAAATTCACTCAAAAACAGATAAAAGAGCCTCGCTTTTAATTCTTTTTGAAATATACTTCAATAAAATTAAAGAAATCATCCCGCCAATAATCAGAATTTGATTTGCACCTACTTTATGGGCCAAAAAGTGAGCTATACTACCAATTTGTTTGATATTGCTTGTTGTATGATGTTCGATCGAGCCTCCTTTTTCAATCAAAAAAGTATTTTGATATGTTTCCCAAGACAAAAAAGTTGTTGTACCTAAAATCACAGATGGGGCTAAAATAGCTTTCCAATTTTTCTTTTGCATTTTTTTCTCAACAAAATTTAATTTTGCCGCTAATGCATTTATTACAACTTTGGTGGTTTCTTCGCTTTCAAATTCAAAAGAAATATTTTTCATTTTCATTTCTTCTATAAAATAAATTTTCATGAAAGCTGTCTTGTTTTCAAATGAAATTTTTTCAATATCATGCAATTGTATTTTATTGACAGCTTTAAAAATACCAGTTTTGTAAATAGCTTTATTTTGAAATTTTTCTACATTATTTTCTTTCTTTTTGCTGAAGTAAATATGACTGTCGGTAAACATAAATGTTTGAAAAGTAGAGTCATTCAGTTTTAGCTGATAAATTGTATTTTGCATAGATTCTAGTTTTAAATACCACAAAGTGGTAAATGGTGTGGATTAATTTTTTTAATTTTTGCTGGATTAAATGTTGTACTAAATTAACAAAATTTAAGTCCAAATGAGATGAAATAAACATCAAATTTGTGCCTAAATGTACTAATGTAATTGTGAAGTTTACTCAATAAAGTATCAGGTTTAATTGAAGATGTGTTGTTTGGATTAATGGATTTGGACACAATAATATAAGTTTTTCAAGTTATTTGCAAACTTAAATTTAAAATATGACCGATTAATAACAAAATATTTTTATTGACCAACTAAAGGAAAAACGATAGTGTTTTTAGAATTAAAAGTGAAAATTTAATGCGGTAAGTTCAGCGAAGAGAAAAAAAGCATTTTAATGGGATGAGAATGATTGATTTTGATTCAAATTGGCTTTTTTTTGATTCACAAGTTGATTCAAATTGTAAGACTTTTGCTATGTAAATTTACAAAAAATAACAATATTTTTTTATGCTAATTAGGAGTAAAAGTGTTAATCCACTAAAAGATTGGCAAGTAAATCGAGATGAAATCAGGTTTCTTGGAAAAGATTTACAACGTCCAGAATGTATTTTAACCGAACCAGACGGAACTGTTTGGTCGGCTGATGCTCGTGGTGGAGTGATAAAAATGAAACATGATGGAATGCAAATTATCATCAATCCAAGTATATTAAATGATGAGTCAGAAAAACTTGGAAACACTAATGTTTTGTCTTTAGAAAACGATAATGCACGTTATATTTCTGCCATTGGGTCACTTCCTAATGGTCTTTGTTTTGATAAAAACGGTGATATTATTATTGCGAATTGGGGTACGAATAATATCGAAAAGATGACTCGTGAAGGTAGAATGACAACTATTTTAACCGAAATTGATGGAAAAACATTAGGTAAAACCAATTTTCCATTACGAGACACAAAGGGCAGAATTTGGTTTACTGTAACTACTTGTACCGAACCTTGGTCTGACCAAATTAATACGCGTGCAATGGATGGATACATAGTTTTGATGGATGAAAAAGGTGCCAGAATTGTAGCTGATGGATTTTGTGGAACGAATGAAATTAGATTTGATGACAAGGAAGAATGGCTTTATGTAGTAGAAAGTACTGCATGGAAAATTTCTCGATTGCGAGTAAAAGAAAATGGAGATTTATATAATCGAGAAACCTATGGCCCTGAAAAATTAGGAGGATTTCCTGATGGTTTTGCCTTTGATGCCTATGGAAATTTGTGGATAACACTCATTTTTACTGATGAACTTATTGTAATTACTCCTAATGGTGAAGTTTTAACTTTACTTGACGATAGCAATGAAGTAACCAAAAAACGTCTTTTTGAAGCCTACGAAAACCGATGCGTTACTCCAGACATTTTAGGAGCAACCCAAGGAACTCTTTGCCCTTGGATGGCAAGTTTGAGTTTTGGTGGAAAAGATTTGCAAACTGTTTATTTGGGTAGTTTGAGAGGCACACGGATTCCATATTTTCAAAGTCCAGTTGCTGGGCAAAAAATGATTCACTGGAAATAATAAAACCACCAAGAAAGAAAAACTAATTTGCCAAAATTTTATTCTTTTTGTGCATTATTTATATTTAAAATTGATTTTGAACTTTACCAAAATCGTATGAAAGACTTGTTTAGTTTAGTTGGGAAAATTGCAGTTATTACAGGGGCTAGTGCTGGAATGGGAAAAGCAATTGCCCGAATTTTAGGTTTAAATGGAGCAAAAGTTGTGATTTCAAGCAATGATGAAACCGCCTGCAGCAATGTTTTTGAGGAATTTCAAAAAGAAGGTATCCAAGTTACGGCCATCCCATGTGATATTTCAGTCAAAAAGGAAATTGATTTTTTGGTGAGCGAAACCGAAAGGCAGGTTGGTAAAATTGATATTTTGGTAAATTGTGTAGGCATTGCAATTCCTGGGTCATTTTTATCAATTAATACAGAAGATTTTGAAAAAACGATGCAAATAAATCTGCAAAGTGCCATTTATTTGACCAAAAAAGTAATTCCATCCATGCAACAAAAAAAAGATGGAGCAATTATTTATTTGTCTAGTTTATCAAGTGTAAGAGGAAATAAAAATTTGGGTTTATATGGTATTTCTAAAGCAGGTTTAGCTCAATTAGCTCGAAATTTGGCGGTCGAATTTGGACCAGATAATATTAGAGTTAACGCAATTTCACCAGGTGTGATTGATACTGAATTTGCAAAACCTATGACAACTAATTCCGAAATAATGGAAAGGAGAATAGCCTTAACCCCGCTTAGAAGGATTGGTAAAGTAGAAGAGGTAGCAGGTTTAGCGTTATTATTAGCTTCGAAAGCAGGTGGATTTATCACAGGACAAAATATTATCGTTGATGGCGGTACAACAATTTCAGACGGAAATTAATTATGAAAAAATTTGAAAATAAAGTTTGTTTAGTAACTGGTGCTTCTTCTGGGATTGGTAAAGCAACAGCACTTTCTTTTGCTCAAGCAGGAGCAAAAGTTGTAGTTTCTGATGTCAATGAAACACAAGGAATGCAAGTAGTTAATGAAATATCAGATTTTGGTGGAAATGCTATTTTCGTCAAATGTGATATTTCAAAAAAAGATGAAGTTGAAAATCTTGTAAAAACAACTGTTATCACTTTCGGACGTTTAGACTACGCCGTTAATTCGGCAGGTATTGCAGGAAAATTATCACTTCCAATCCATGAATATCCAGAAGATGAATGGTTGAATCAGATTCAAGTAAATCTTATCGGAACGTATTATTGTGTAAAAGCTCAAATAACTCAAATGCTTTTGCAAGGTGGAGGAAATATAGTTTGTGTTGCCTCTGCCGCAGGTTTACGTGGACAACCACAAAATTCGCCTTATGCAACTTCCAAACATGGAGTAGTGGGATTGGTTAAAACCGTTGCAATCGAATATGCAACTCAAAATATTCGTATAAATGCCGTTTGTCCAACCGCCATCGAAACGCCAATGATAATGCAAGGAAGAAGAAAATTGGCTGAAAACCCAGAAGCTCTTGAAGCAGCCAAAAATTATCAAGCCATGAAAAGAATGGGACAACCACAAGAAGTGGCAGATGTTGCCTTGTGGCTTTGTTCAGACCAATCGAGTTTTATTACTGGTCATGCAATGGCAGTTGATGGTGGTGCATTTGCTTAGAAAAAAGAAAGCACTAAGAATATTTTGATTCTTCAACTATTGAATACCCAAAGCTACTTAAATTTTTAAATAAGAATAGAGGAAGAGCATTTTATTCATGTAAAAATAAAAAACAGATTGATTTTGAATATTTATGGATTATTTATGATTCACAGCTTTCTTAAAATAAACTTAGTTTTGTATAATTTTTACTTAGAATATTTTAAATAAAAGAAACTTTATACAGAATGGCAAAGAATCCTCATTATTTATCACAATTAGCTTACGTAGAATTACTCAGCACTAACCTTAAAGAAACTGTTCGTTTCTACACTGAAATTGTAGGAATGGACCAAACTGGGCAAGATGAAAATTCGGTTTATTTACGTGCTTGGGGCGATTATTTCTTTCATACTCTAAAAATTACTCAATCTGATACCAAAGGATTAGGTGCAGTAGGCTGGAGAGCAGATAGTCAGGAAGCACTTGATGATTGTGTAGCTTATCTTGAATCAATTGGTGCAGGAAAAGGCTGGATAGAAGCTGACCTTGGCCGTGGGAAAGCATTCAAATTTCAGTCACCAGATGGACACAAACATGAAGTTTTTTGGGATGTAAAATGGTTGAGAGAAACAGGTGAAAGAGCAAGTATTTATGCCGACCGTTATGCTAGTAATCGCCGAAAAGGGGCAAATCCTCGCCGTATTGACCATTTTACGTATTTAGTTGCGAAGTTTCAATATGCCAAAGAAAAAGCATTTTGGCAGGGAATGGGCCTAAAAAATCCTGATGAGGTTAGATTAGAAGACCATATTCCACCGATTGGAGGGCTTTGGACAACAGGGAATTTATCGCATGATATAGCTATTTTTTCTGACCCAAATCTTGAGCCAGGACAAGGTATTGCCAACCATTTGTGTTATAATCTAGATAGTCGAGAAGAGGTGCTTTTGGCATTAGATTGGTTTACCGAAAAAGGATACAAAAGTGTTTGGGGAGCTCCAACAAGACATAAAGCTGACGAAGGTTTTTTCTTTTATATCATGGAACCACACACAGGTATTTTATTAGAAATTTATGCTTGTGCAAGACTAATTTTTGCTCCAGACCATGGGCCAGATGTACATTATTTGAAAGATAATCCGAATGATGCTTGGGGGTTAACGAATCCGTTTGAAGAAATGGCAAAAGGTAAAGTCGGTGGACTTGATAAGCCAATTGACATTTAATCAATGAGATGATTTGATTGTCAAGTAAATTAGATTTTTGTTCAAAACAAATAAATATGGAATTGGTAATTAATATTCGATTGCTATAAAATTAGTCAAGCACTTTCGAGTATCTTATTATTGATTAATCCAAAATTGAAAAATAAAACAAATATGTGGCATTATTTTCCTGGGCAGTATATGCCCTCATATCAAGTAAATAGAGCATTGACACAAGCTCACTACGGTGGTGGCGAATTTGCGGAATGTTTAGAAGTAGCAAGCCAAATTACACCAGGCGATAATGAAAGTTTTCATGTGGCTTGGGCAAAAATGGGAGATAGAGTATTTGATATTGCAGAAAATGCAGTCAAAAATGGTAATTTTCAAACGGCTAAACGTAGTTATTTGCGTGCTTTTAATTATTTGCGTACATCAGAGTTTTTTCTAAAACCAAGCGATGCCCGCAAAATTCCTTCTTACCTAAAATCAAGAGATGCTTTTATCAAAGCAACACCTTATTTTGAAGAAAAACCTTTAAAAATAGAAGTTCCTTTTGAAGGCTCATTTTTACCTGGGTATGTTTTCAAAGCACCAAATACAAATCATGCTCCAGCTATGATAATGTTTGGCGGTTTGGATAGTTTGGCCGAAGAATTATATTTTGGACCCGCTACTTTTCTGAATGAAAGAGGTATTTCATTGATTGTGCTTGATGGGCCAGGACAAGGAGCTTCGCTGAGATTAAATCATATTCATACAAGATATGATTTTAATGTTGCAGGTTCGGCAGCTTTGGATTGGGCAATTGAAAACTTGAAAAATGAAATAGATACGACAAAAATTGGTATAATGGCGGTTTCGATGGGTGGGTATATGGCAGCTCGTTGTGCGGCTTTTGAGCCACGATTCAAAATTTGTGCTGTTTGGGGAGCAGTTTGGTCTTACTATGAAATTTGGAAAAATCGTCCAGACAATCATCCTTTGGCCGAAATTGTACAGCATATTGTTGGAGCTGAAAATATGGAAGATGCCCGTGAACGTCTGAAGAAATTTACTTTAGATGAGGTAGCCAACAAAATTTCGATGCCAACCTACGTGCTTCATGGAGAAGATGACAGACAAAATTTTGTCGAAAATGCCTATAAGTTACAAGAGGCTTTGACTTGTGAAAAAATCATTGAAATTATTCCAAAAGAAGAAAGTGGTTCTGCTCATTGTCAAATTGATGATTTTACCAAAACATTCAATATGTACGATTGGATTGCCAAAGAATTGAAAAAATAACTGTTTGAAAAACGATTCAACCCTATAAAAATACTGATAAAAATGGCAAAAGTTAATAAAGTCCTAGTTGTTGGAGCAGGAATTGGTGGTATAACTGCTGCAATTGCTCTCAAAAAAACTGGAATTGACGTTGATATTATTGAGATTCATAAAGAATTTAATATTTATGGTGTTGGTATTATTCAGCAAGCCAATGCTTTACGTGCTTTAGATGCAATTGGCGTAGCAGACGAAGCAATGCGACGCGGGTCTCCGTACGGAAAAGTGAAAATGTGTACGCCTACTGGTCACCAAATTGGAGAAGCTGGAACGCCGCCAATGGGCCATTTTCCTAGCCATAACGGAATTTCACGAAAGATTTTACATGAAGTTTTGTATGATGAAGCTATTAAAGTCGGTATTCAATTTAGAATGGGAATTACTGTTGAAACAATTGATAATCAACCTGATAAAGTAAGTGTGACATTTACCGATGGCAGTGCTGGAGACTATGATATTCTCATAACGGCCGATGGAGTAAATTCTAAAGTTAGAGGAATGATTTTTGGCGATTACAAAGCTAAATATGTAGGACTGTCGGTTTGGCGTTATCCATTCAATCGACCTGCTGATTTGGATACTGGGTATATGTTTTTCGGTAAAAAGAGTAAAGTTGGATTGATTCCAATGACTTCAGAAACAATGTATATGTTTGTAGTAACGGCCGAAGGAGAAGATAATCCATTAATTCCAGAAAGTGAACTTGTTCCAAAACTGAGAAGTTATTTAGAGCCTTTTCCAGTAAAAATTGTTCAAGATTTAATTGAGCAAATAACTGAACCCAAACTTGTAAACTATCGACCTTTAGAAACTTTGCGTTTACCTTCGCCTTGGTACAAGGGTAGGGTAGTTGTAATTGGCGATGCTGCCCATGCAACCATTCCGCAGTTAGGTTCGGGAGCTGCTTTGGCCATCGAGGATGCGGTTGTTTTAAGCGAATTATTACAAAAAGATGCTCCAATTGAAAGTATTTTTGAAGAATACATGACCCGCCGATTTAATCGTTGCATGATGGTTGTTGATGCTTCTGAAACACTTGGAGCATGGGAGTTATTAGAATATCAAGGGAAACCCTTGCCCGAAGGAGCAAATGTAGGTATGTTGATGGGTAAAACCATGATGGCACTGACAGCCCCAATTTAATCGTTGTCTCAATTTTTCATAAAATTTTTATGAAAAATGTAATCATTCATCATTAATTTAAAAACTTGAATAAATGAAATTAGTAACATTCCTAAATAAAAACCAAGAAAGTAGGATTGGTTGGTTGGTTGGCGATGGTGTTGTAGATATGAATTTGGCAAGTGATAAACTACCCAATGAAATGCTCACTTTTATTGATAATTGCGAAGAATATTATAAAATTATTGATGAATTAGGTACAGTTGAACCTCACTTTTCGCTCAATGAAATCAAACTTTTGGCTCCTTTGCCTAATCCTCGAAGTTTCAGAGATTACATCGGCTTTGAGATGCACATGCTTAATGCGTCAAAATCGTTTGGTCATACAATAGGGAAGGCGTGGTACGAAATGCCAATATTTTACTTTACCAATCACCATGCTATTTATGGTCCTGATGATGAAATTAAGCGTCCTACCAAAGAAACAAAACTTGATATTGAGCTGGAAATAGCAGTAATTATTGGAAAAAAAGGAAAAGATATTGAAGCAAAAGATGCCAATGATTATGTTTTTGGATATACGGTTTTCAATGATTGGACAGCCAGAGCCATCCAAAAAGTTGAGATGGAAATTCCATTAGGGCCACACAAAGGCAAAGATTTTGCCAACGCCATTGGTCCATGTATCGTAACAAAAGATGAAATGGAGCAGTACCGAGGAGCAGATGGCAAATTTGATATTAAAATGATGTCAAGAATAAATGGTGTAACCGTTTGCGAAGGACATTATAACACGGTTTATCATACTTTTGAAAAAATGATTGAAAGGGCTTCTGAAAATAACGTTACGCTGATGCCGGGCGATATTCTTGGTTCAGGAACAGTCGGGTGGGGTAGTTTGATTGAAAATAATTTTACAGTTCATCGGCCCCTCGAGCCAGGCGATGTTGTTGAATTAGAAGTTGAAGGGATTGGTATTTTGAGAAATTCGGTTGTGTAATCAAAAACTGATATTTTACTAAATATCGTTTGCACATAAAAACGCCACAATAGGTTACTATTGTGGCGTTTTTGATATTTATTCACCATAATATTTTATTACTGATTGGAAGATTTTTTCTCTTATAGAATTAACATTGTAATAATCTTTGGTTTCTTGTAATCCCATGTTTTGGCGATTGATTAGCAAAATAATTGAAAGATTATCTTTTGGAACAATCGCAATACTTGTTCCAGTAAAACCAGTGTGACCAAAACTATCTTCTTTGGCATTTTTCATAAAGGCATTTTGATTATCCATCATCCAGCCCAGTCCATTTTTAAATGTATCTTTTGTTAGAAATTGTTTGATTGTTTTTTCTGAAATGAAACTTTTTGAATGCTTTTTGCTAGTATTTCTCAATACATCAATCAATTTTTGTATATCATCAACTGTCGAGAAAATACCAGCAGCACCCGAAACTCCCTCATTAGCATACCAAGCATTTCCATCATTTACTTCTCCTTTGAGCGTATATTTTCGCCAGCCATTCCATGAATTTGGGTCAATTTCATTGACTTTGAAACCTAAAGCAGCATCTTCAACCATTCGTTTTTCATAAGGATTTCCATGCGAAGTTGCTGCGATTTTAAACTTTAGTCCTTTATCATTGGGTTTGTAAGTTGTATTAGACATTTTTAACGGTTTAAAAATATTTTCTTCCATGAAAATATTTAAAGGCTTATTAGAAACTTTTTCAATAATTTCTCCCAAAATAGTAAATCCTAAATCACTATAATGGCGACCTTCTCCAAGCGGAAATTTGAGCGGCAATTCTTCGATAAATTTGTATGTTTCGGCTTTATTTTTACAACGATAATACAAAGGATACCAATCATACAGCCCCGAAGTATGCGTGAGCAAATGTCTGATTGTAATATCCTTTTTATCAACTTGATTGAACCCTTGGATGTATTTTCCTACTTTATCATCTACATTAATTTTGCCAGCATCAACCAAAAGCATTATGGCCGTAGTAGTTCCGATAACCTTGGTTAACGACGCAATATCATATAAATGATTGATTGTTGTTTTTTCAGGATTAGCCAAAATTTTACCATTAAAGTCTTTTATTTGGGCAAATCCATACGCTTTTTTGAGAATAATTTCATTGCCTTTTCTAATTTGGATAACTGCTCCCGGAATTTTAGCTTGTTCGATTTGTGTTTGAATGATGGCATCTATTTCAGAAATTAAAGCTTCTTTCTTTTGAGAAAAACCCAAAAAACAACTTAATGTAAGAAATAACGTAAATGATTTTTTTAGCATGATTAGGTCAATTTTTAACTTGTTTTTCTGATGGAACCATTGGAGCAATAGTTTTGCGAAGTAATATTTCAGTGAAACCTTCTTTCACAAAGTTATCTAAATTTCCAATGGTTTTGAAGCCAATTTGATGATAAAGTTTTATTGCTCTGACATTGAATGACGAAACACAAATAAAGATATTTGGCGAAACGTTAAATACTTTTTCTTCGCAAAAATTTAAGAGTTTTGTTCCAAATCCTTTGCCTCGGTGGGTTTCACTAATACAAAGCGTTTGAATATATCCTTTGAAAGTTCCACACATTTGCAAAATCACAAAACCAGCAATTTCCTCATTTAATTTCAAAAGATAAATCTCTTTGCATTGCCCTTCAAATGCATTTAAACATTGGCTATAATTTAAGTCCAGCGTTATCCAAGGGTCTGTTATTGCCATCATTTTAGCACATACAGCAAAATCATTAACATTAATTGTCTGTAAGATATTTAGTGCATCGGGTTTCATCTTCGTTGCTGAATTAAGGCTAAAAAAAGAATAGTCAATAAGGCATTTACAAGAATATTCATAAAACCGAAATCAAAATTATAAGCATTAATAAAATACTCATTGAGCAAATATGTAAGTAATGCAGCTCCAATACACGCCAAAGGAACGAGGGTTTCTTTGATCGTTATTTTTGAAAACAGCCCAACCAAATATAATCCTAAAAGTGGCCCGTAAGTATAGCCTGCAATTTTGAAAATAGTATTAATAATAGCTCCTTGACTATTCCAAAACGCCATTACGATAAGAAACATGACGATGTTTACACCCAATAATACTGCATTTTTTAACTTATTTTTCTTTTCGTGAGCTTGATTTTCAATATCTATAAAATCATAGCTAAAAGCAGTAGTGAGTGCCGTAATACAAGAATCGACACTAGCGAAAGTTGATGCAATAACACCTATCAAAAACGCCATTGCACCTATTTTTCCAAAATAATTTAAAGTTAGTAAAGGGTAAATTCCATCGGTATTTACAAACTTTCCGTTTTCAGTAGTAAGGCTGATGCCATTTTTTTCGGCATAAACATAAATAAGAATACCTAATCCTAAAAACAGCGTTTGGGCAAAAGCAATAAAAAAACTGAATGCAAAAACGTTTTTTCGTGCATCTTTCATGTTTTTTACTGTTAATGTTTTTTGCATCATACTTTGGTCAAGACCGACCAAAGCAATGGTTATTAGCAAACCAGAGATAAACTGTTTGAAAAAATTTGAGCCAGATTGAATATCCCAATCAAAAAGCTTTGCGTAAGGATGATGTACAATTGTTTGAATCATTTCAGAAATAGAAAGCCCCAACGAATTTTTAATAGTAAAAATGGAAATCGCAATTACAGAAATTAAGAAAAATGACTGTAAAGCATCCGTCCAAACAATTGTTTTTATGCCAGATTTGTTGGTGTATAACCAAATTAGGAGTAAAACGACTGCGATAGTTATAAAATATGGAATGTGAAAAGTATCAAAAAAAGCATACTGTAAAATTTTTACTGATAGCAGTAAGCGAAGTGCTGCACCGAAAGATTGCGACACTAAAAAAAATAATGAGCCTGTTTTATAAGTAATAGTACCAAAGCGAATTTTCAGATAAGTATAAATCGAAATCAGTTTTAATTGATGAAATAATGGAGTTAGAATGAAAGCAATAAACAAATATCCGACAAGGGTGCCAAGTATAAATTGGAAATAGTATAGATTGTTGTTGCCTACATTTCCAGGAATTGACACCAACGAAACTGCCGAAATCCCCGAACTAATCATGCCAAATGCAACCAAAAACCAAGGTGATTCCCTATTTCCGTCAAAAAAAGTATTATCATTTGTTTGTCTCGAAGTCAATCTTGCAATGACCATTAATATAGAAAAATAGGCTAAAATAACTAAAAAGATAAGTGTTGCACTCATTTTAGGTGTTTAGGGTTTGTTGAATAAAGTGTGATTATATTTGTTAAGTGAAGGCTTGCAAGATAGTTCTTAAATTAAAGAAAATAAAACAAACAAGCCCCAAAATTGCTTTCAGGGCTTGAAAAAATATAATTTTTTTACATTGTTTATGCCTTTCCTGTAAGAATTTGCCCCCAATACATTCTTGGCAAAATTTCTTTTTTAAGCATATACATACTCCAACGTTCTTTACTTTGGTCGAAAGGAAAAGTTTCCATTGGTTGATTATTATAATCAAATTCGGCTAAAACTAACTTGCCATAGCCAGTCAATAATGGACAAGAAGTATAACCTGTGTAACTCGCTCCAAAAGTCTGTTTTTCAATCAATGATAAAACATTAGCAACTACCACTGGTGCTTGCTTACGGATAGCTGCACCAGTTTTTGATGTTGGTAGTCCCGAAGCATCGCCGAGAGAGAAAATATTAGCATATTTTACGTGTTGAAGTGTGTTTTTGTCAACCTCTATCCAACCACCTGCATTAGCGAGAGGGCTATTTTTGATAAAATCGGGTGCTGATTGTGGTGGTGTAACATGAATCATATCGAATTCTACCCAAGTTTCAACGTCCTTATTGTTTTCGCCAATACCAACAAATTTTGCACGCTTTTTCGGCCCATCAATTTCATCAAGTCTTTCCATGAAATTAAGTTTGATGTTGCCACGTTTACAAACTTCTAAAAGGGTTTTCTCGTATTGAGGCACTGCAAAAAGTTTGGCTGCACCACTCCAATATTGTATGTTTGACTTGTCCAATATTCCATGTTTACGGAAGTAATCGGCAGCCATATACATAATTTTGTGCGGAGCTCCACCGCATTTAACAGGTGTATGCGGGTTATGAAAAATAGCCTTCCCACCCTTGAAGTTTTTGATACATTCAAAAGTATAAGGTGCTGATTGAAAACTATAATTACTACAAACACCATTTTTCCCAAGTGTTTCGGGCAAACCTTTGATGGCATTCCAATTGAGCTGAATACCTGGGCAAACAATTAGATAATCGTAAGTGTAAGTGGCATTATTTGTTGTAATAGCAAAGCCTTCAGGATTAAATGATTGCACCGATTCTTTTATCCAAGTAGCTTTTTTAGGCATAACATCGGCTTCATTTCTTTCAGTTTTCTGAATATCAAAAATGCCACTACCTACCAATGTCCATGCTGGTTGGTAGTAATGCTTTTCAGAAGGGTCAATTATGGCAATATCTAATTTACTATTTTTACGTAATAGCTGTGCTGCGACAGATATTCCTGCATTGCCGCCACCGACAATTATGATTTGATGATGATTTTTCATTGATTAAGGTGATTTTTGGAAATTGTTTTTTTGGAGTTTTTAAGATTTGTTAGGCTAAATAAAACTATATAAAGTATAAAAATATCTTTATATAGTTACAAATTTAGGCTTATAAACTCAAATCTTGTTAGGATAAATCATGCACTTTATAGCACTAATTATTTATTTGTAGTATTTTTTACTTCATGTACGAGCAAAAATTATAAAAGTTGGGATAAATGGTGTTTTTGGATATTGAGTCGACTATTTTAAACAAAAAAGCCAGTAAACTATAAAGTATTACTGGCTTTTGAAAAATAACAGGGATCTATAAAAGTGTTGTTGGACAAACATATTCTGTTTTAGGGACTTCTGTTTTGACAATTGCGGCAAACCCTCCTTTCACATCAACAAAATTATCCCAACCTCGTTGTTTCAAAATAGAAGCGGCAATCATACTGCGGTAGCCACCTGCACAATGCAAAATGAATGGTTTATCTTTTGGTATTTCTGCCAAATGCTCATTGATAGCATTTAGAGGAATATTTACGGCATTTATAATATGTTCAGAACCATATTCACTCTTTTTCCTAACATCAAAAACTAACAGTTGTTCGTTTGCATATTTTTGAGCAAATTCTTCTGCTGAAATTCTATCCACAGTTTCAAAATCTTTTCCCGTTGCTTTCCATGAAGCAAATCCGCCTTCCAAAAATCCAATAGCGTGGTCATAGCCAACACGGGCTAATCGTGTAATAGTTTCTTCCTCTTTACCTTCGTCAGTTACAAGTAAAATTTCTTGCTTTATATCAGGAATCAGTTCACCAACCCACATGGCAAAATTGCTATCCAAACCAATATTAATACTGTTTGGAATAAAGCCCGCAGCAAAATCATCTGTCTGACGGCTATCCAAAATCAAAGCATCGGTCTCATTAGCAACCACTTCAAATTCAGTTGGCGATAGTGCTTTCTCACCTCTTTCAATGACCGTATCCATGCTTTCATAACCTCTGATATTCATCAATACATTTTTTGGAAAATAGGCAGGTGGTGCTGTCAAACCTGTCAGGACGGCTTTAATAAACTCATCTTTGGTCATGTCTGGGCGTAAGGCATAGTTAAATAACTTCTGATTACCCAATGTATCAGTAGTTTCTTTACTCATCATTTTTCCACAAGCACTTCCTGCACCATGATTTGGATAAACAATTAAATCATCCGACAATGGCATTATTTTATTGCGTAGTGAATCAAATAAATGACCTGCTAATTTTTCTTCGGTCAAGTCTGCAATTACATGTTGGGCTAAATCTGGACGCCCAACATCACCAATAAAAAGTGTATCACCAGTTATCAAGCCATGTTCTTTCCCATTTTCATCAATCAATAGATAGGTGGTACTTTCCATTGTGTGTCCAGGTGTATGAATCGCTTTTACTTTACAAGTTCCCACTGCAAATATCTGATTATCTTCAGCAATAGTTGCCTCGAAAGCAGGTTTGGCAGTTGGGCCGTAAACTATTGTAGCACCTGTTTTTTTTGCTAAATCCAAATGCCCACTCACGAAATCTGCATGAAAATGGGTTTCAAATACATATTTGATTTTAGCATTATCTTTTTCCGCTCTATTGATATAAGGCTGAACTTCACGGAGAGGGTCAAAAATAGCAGCTTCACCATTACTTTCAAGATAATATGCGGCGTGTGCCAAACAGCCTGTATAGATTTGTTCGATTTTCATTGTTTTATTGTTTAATAGAAAAATGTTTATGATTTAATATTTTCAATTTTTGTTAGAAAATATCGTTTCAAGGGCATTTGTTAGAGCAAAAATGTTTCATTTGGCTAATTTGTTTTTATCAATTATAGGTCAAAATTGACTGTATTGAGAAAAAATAAAAATGATAATAATCATGTTCATTGAATTGTACTATCAATAGAATAAATTGTACTAAATAATATAAACATTTAAAGCTATTATGTGTATGATTTTTGAATAATAAATCAATAGGCAAAAAAACGCTCATACTTTACTGAATTGTAAAATATGAGCGTTTGCGAAATATTGTATTTTCGAGCGTTTTAAGATAGTTTTTTATTCAAAATAAAGTTTACAAATAATGCCCTGCCTAATAAAACGAATGGAAATCCATGTTGCATAAAATCGAACCAATCAAGAGCTTGCATACCTACTGCTCCACCCATTATCCAACTAACTTTACCAAAAATATGTGGCTCAGGAACAAATGGGGCAAGCCCCAAAGTTAGACTGACTACCAACCATAATTTCCAATTATTAAGATTTTTTTTCATTGTTATTACCGATTTAAAGTCCTAAATTTTTCGGGAGTGTGCCCAACGTCTTTTTTGAATAATCTGATAAAATACGAACAATCATCATATCCCAAATAATAGGCTGCTTCACAAACCGATATGCTTGAATGTAATAATAAACGTTTTGCTTCTAAAATTACTCGGTCTCTAATCATTTCTCCAGCAGTTCTACCAATTGTTTCTTTACAAACCGCATTGAGATAGTTGGCACTTATATTTAATTTTCCTGCAAAGTCTTTAACTGATTTTAAGTTCTTGTAATGTATTTCTATCAGATTTTCGAAAAGTCTTATTTTTGAAACATTCAGCGAGTTGCCATTTCCTTTAAAAATTGGTTGATAAATACGAATAGAATGCACAAGAATTAATTTTAAAAGAGACTTAACTTGACTATCTCTATATGGTTGATTCATTTGAAGCTCTTTAATGATTTCTTCAAATAAACTTTCGATAGTTTTGCTTTGCTCATCGCTAAAAACAACCAAAGGGACATCATTACTTCCATTATTGAAAAATGGTAGAGCCTGCAAAGAAAGACTCTTTTCTACCACCTCGAAAAACTCTTTTTTGAAAAATAAAGTATAACCAATAGTGTCTTCACTCAAATCCCATTCATGCACTTGACCATCATTCATAAAAAACATTTGATTTGGCTCAACAACAAATCGTTTGAAATCAATGTCGTGTGTTCCACTACCACGTTTTACATAAATAAGGTTATAAAAATCATGTCTATGAGGGAAATCTACAACCGTCAAATTTCTCATGTGAACTTCCAAGCGTCGGATATCCACATTCATCGTTATATGCTTATCGCATGAGTTTAACTGCTCAATTGTATAAATTGGAATAGTTTTCTTCATAGAGATGAAATTATTACAGTGTTATTAATTTGGTAGTTTATCTTTCAATAAACCATAAACCCAAGTACCAGCAACTGCACTCAAAAGTGTAGCAATCACGACCACATAACCACTACCAATTTGGGCAAAAAGTGGCCCTGGACAAGCTCCTGTAATTGCCCAGCCTAAACCGAAAATCAGACCGCCATAAACTTGCCCTTTTTGAAATTTCTTTGGGTGAAAATCTACTGTTTCGCCTGCTATTGTTTTGATATTAAACTTTTTAATTAAAAATACAGAAATCATTCCAACTACAACCGCACTACCAATTACGCCATACATGTGAAAACTCTGCAAACGAAACATTTCTTGGATACGAAACCAAGAAATAATTTCGGCTTTCACGAACACAATTCCGAACATTATCCCAACCACTAAATATTTAATATTGTCAGTCCAACTTTCGGCTACCTTCATATCATTTGGAGCTTCGCAAACGAATGGCTCAACAATAACAGTATTTTGGATTTCTTGAATATTTTTCATTGATTTTTTTCTTAGAAAATGTTAGAATAATTTAAAAATAATTGGCATAATTAGGTGTGTCATGGTAAAACCTCCAACCATAAAGCAACAAGTAGCAATCAATGACGGAACTTGCAAGTTTGAAAGTCCCATAATAGCATGACCAGAAGTACAACCTCCTGCATAACGAGTGCCAAAACCAACTAAAAAACCACCAAAAACAAAGAAAATAAGTCCTTTTATTGAAAATAACTTTTCAACTGAAAATAAGTCGGCGGGCATTAAACCCGAAAAATCTTTAATTCCTAATGCCTTCAAATCATTGATTGTGGCTTCTGAAAGCACAAAAGTATTTGGATTTTCTAAGAAATTAGTGGCTATAACTCCACCAAAAAATACGCCTAAAACAAAAATCAAGTTCCATATTTCTTTTTTCCAATCATATTTAAAAAAAGGAATATCGGCAGGAAAACAAGCTGCACAAACGTGTCGAAGTGATGATGAAATTCCGAAAGATTTATTGCCAATCAATAAAAGTGTTGGCACAGTAAGTCCAATAAGTGGGCCTGCTACGTACCAAGGCCAAGGTTGAATAATGAATTCAAAAATTTGTTTCATGCGATTTTATTTTAATAATGATAGTTGATAATTAAGTTTAAATGGGTCATGTTTACTTTGTTGAAAACGAAGCGGTCATTTTGGTAGGTTTCGCCAATATCGTCTTTCCGAACAACCAATAATAGAGCGTTCAGTCCTTTAAGATAATGGTCAAACTGATAAGTCAAACCTAAATTTATTTGTGAATAAGGAGGCATACCATATTTATTCAAAGCGAAATTCTTTACATCGGGTAAAGAAAAATAGCCACCGCTCAACTCTATTTTGATGTGTTTTTCAGGCTTGTAAAATGTATTAATTGTTGCAGCCGTGACATCACCAAATCCTTCGTTTCGTTCACGAGGCATGAATGTATAAAAAGGTTCACGACCCCATTCTCGTGGCATTAGATAACGCCCTTGTGCAGTTATTCGAGTGGCATTCAAAAACCAATCAAATTTTGCAGATTGTTGTCCAACTCGACCAGAAAACACTTTTGCTCCACTATTTATTTGGGTATATGCCTTGGTTGGGTCTTTATTTCCGCCATTTCCTACTGCATTTTGTTGAATATATTGCCCGCCTACAAACCAATTTTTACCTGCAATTGACTTTGATTTCCATTCGATTTTTAGTTGAGCGGTATTTAGAATGTTGTCGATATAAGTATCCCACAATTGAATATTCAATTGTTTTTTCTGATACGTTGAACCAATTACTCCAACACCAGCCGACTCAATATTATTTTTATATTGTGAAGGTTTTCCATTGACATCAACTCCCACTGGATAAATTCCGATGCTTTCGCCAGTATCAAACCACCGAACTGTTGAGCGGGGCGAAATTCGCCAAATATACTCCCCGTGCAGGCTTAGGTTTTTCCATTCTTTTACATCCAATGCGGCAGCTTCAATAAGTGTTGGACGCATTCGACCATCTTGTGGATTGATAAAAGGTGTTTGTGGAATTTGTCGTCCAATAGTTAAAATTGACTTTTTCCCTGCGTGAATCTTTAAGAATAATTCTTCAAGACGGTCTAAATCTTCGTGGTCATTGGGGCGTTCAATATCAAATAATCCAATTTCATAACGATTTACTTGATTTGTTTTTGAGTCAGATTTTGCTAAGTCCGAAGATTTTAGATTAAACATAAAAAAGCCGCTAATTCCAACTTGAAAATGTTTTAAAATCTTTGGTGTTTCATATCCAATACCCGCACCAATTCCCCAAGCATGATAGTCTGTCAGATCTCCTTTATTGACCGTTGCCGACATATATGAGCGTGCATGACCGTAAAAGCGTCCTTTTTCAAAAAAATGGCTTAATGTATTTGTGTCCTTTTCTGCTTCATGGTAAGCGTGAATTCCTTGTGCAACCGTTATGTTTATGGAAATAAAAAATGACCAAACAACATAATAAAAATTGATTCTTCTCATAATTTGATACTATAATGGTACAAAAGTATCGCTTAGAAAATGCTGAATCCGTGACAAATGTTACATTGGGAAATATTATTGATTTTTACCACTTAGGTACTAAGAAACACTAAGAAAAAAATAGAGACGTTACATTGCGGCAACGTCTCTGTAAACATAAATCATAGGTAGTTGTACTCGAAATCTTTTATACAAATTGATAATCTACGCCCGAAACTTGGCTTAATAAATCTTGTGGACCATCCAAAATCTTGGCATCGTGCCTTAATATTGGGGTAATAGGTGAGAATTTTTGTAAATATTCTTTCATCATACTATGTAGCGTAAAGGCAGTATTTGTACCTTCTTTTACACCTTTCATGCGACAAAGCATATCGTCTGGGTCGCCGTCTCGTTCACATGCACATAAAACATAGCTTTTGGTTAAATCAAGCGGTTGACCAGCAATCGTAACTTTTTGTACTCGATGCCCAACTCGTTCAAAAGCCTTAAATTCGACTTGCATTCCTTTGAAACGTATCAACCAACCGCCAAAACGCTTGGAAGCATCTTGGGCAAATACGTTTTGTAACTCTTTTTCGAGCCAATCCATGATTTGTTGACCAGTTGCTTTGGCGGTTCTGATAGTAGAATCAACGGGAAGCATATCGTATAAATAGCCTTCGGTAATGGCTACTTTGCCATCTTTTCCTGCCGTGCGAGGTGGGCAAAAACGAAAACCATTCGATAGTACCACATCTGCATTGACTTTCCATTTAAGAGCATCCACAATCATGGTATCAATGGTGTTTTCTACTACAAAATTTCGATAAAGCGGTACGGTACTGTATCCAAGTATTTTATTGATTTCTTCTTTGTAAGGTTTTTCTATTTCCTTAATAATATCCAAAACTTCCTTTTTTGCAGGAAATTTTTGCGGACTTACTTCGATGAGTTGATATTTTTCGCCAGTAATTTTTCCATTTTCGACCTTTAAATCCAGTCTTCCAACGAATGACCCAAAAGCCCCTGGTTCAACAATTTTTGAGTATTCGGCTTGAATCGGTTTGCGTACTCGCTCGTGCGTATCTGCTCCGAAAATATAATCAACGCCTTTGCAATCAGGGTGATTTCCGAGAGCAATTTGTTGCGAAAGTCCGAGATGCGAAAGAATAATGACAAAATCACATTGTTCTTGTTCTTTCAATAGTTCAACATACTGTTTTAGATTTTCTTCGGGTTTTGTATAAATAATTCCCTTGCTATAAAGTGGTGACTGGCGAAGCGGCACGAGTGGGTCAGTATAACCCAAAATGCCAATTTTTACGCCCAAACGATTGACAATTTGGTAAGGTTGGAAAATCAATTCTCCTTTCTTTCCATCGCCTAAATCGTGGTACATATTGGCACAAACTTTCGGAGCGAGCAAGCCGCCCATTAGTTTCTGCATATTTTTTTTGTAGTAAACTACTTCCCAGTTTCCTGGCAAATACATGTCATAATTGAGGGCATTGAGCAAAGGAACAAAAGCTTGTCCAGTAGTTTTTACCGAAAGCATACTGCCCTGAAACATATCGCCTGTGTCAATCGTGATGGTATTGTCGGGGTTTTCTTTCTTCAAAACATCCAAAGCAGTTGCCAAATGTGCATAACCGCCCGTTTTACGAAAAGTTAGTTGGTTATTTTCCCAAAATAACTCATCGTGAGCACGAAGCTGGCAATGCACATCGGTTGTTTGTAGAAAAGTAATTGTGCCATTTTTGGAAGTTTCTTTGCCATTTATTACCGAAACCTTAGTGTCATTATTAGCAGCTATTAAAGCACTTGGAGTTCCCGCAGCAGCAGTAGCCAAAAGCCCAGATTGTAAGAATTTTCGTCTTGATTGCATTTCTGATATTTTTTAAAATCCTGCTTTAATATATGACCAACCTTGCTCTTGCTTTTCGATAATTTCGACCAAACCCGCTGGCACAAAACCAGCTTTCGGGAAGATTTGCTCTTTGGTCAGTTTTTGTTGTTTGAGTGAGTTTTCACAAACCACAAACGAAACACCTTGCTCGATGAGATTATTGATTTCGGGTTCAAATTGGCTTTTGCCTTTTATCACCATTCCCAAACCTTTATTATGCACAACCACTTCAATTTTAGCAGTCGGCCAAACTGTAAGCACATTTGTTAGTTGTTTGGTCAATGCTCGATAGGCAACCGTATCGGGCGTAGCAAGATGAAAAACTACTCGATGTTCTTTAACTTTCTTTTGTTTTTGGGCAAAAACTTCAGTAGATGCAAATGCTAAAAATGCAAATAATAACAGATTGAGGGCTTTCATTGATTAAATATTTAAGGTTGATTATTTTGAATTTGATGATTTTTTGTGGGCTTCTTTCCATTCTTTGATTGGCTTGTAAGGACCGTATTTATGTTGTTGTTCAGAAAATGGGTCAGCGTAAGGACCAAAAGGATGGTCGAAAGGTTTGCCAGCAATATTTGGCCAATCTTTGCTTAAATCTTTAGTAGGGCGTGGTTGAGAATTGACAAAAGCTGCTAAATCCCACGCTTCTTCGTCGGTGAGTTGTGGGCGTTCGTAAGTTGCACCGAGCGGCATATTATACCTCACATAACCTGCAAAATTTGATATTCGGTATAATCCAGCACCATGATTATAACTATTTTTGCCCCAAAGGGGCGGATAAGTATAACTTTTGCCATTTTCGGCTAATATTCCCTCGCCGTTTGCTTGGTGGCACGATTGGCATTTTTGTTCATAAATTACACGTCCTTTTTCGGGGTCGTTGGCACGTTTTAAGCCTTTTACTTTAAAAATTCCAGCTCCACGAGGTGTAGTTTTCTTGGGTACATCTGAGCCTACCCATTTTATATAAGCTAAAATCGCTTTCATTTCTCGACTTGTTGAATCGAGTACTTTGCCGTTTAGACTTCGTTCAAAACAATCATTTACACGCTTTACTTGATTTTCAACTGCTCCCGAACGCTCTCTAAATTTTGGATAATTGGCTTGTACAGCAAAATAATTATTTCCCCAAGGCTGCGTTCCTGCATTCAAATGGCAGTTTTGACAATTCATGCCGTTGGAAATCTGTTTAACACTACCTTTAGGTCCTAAATATTCGGAAGTATGGGCAATGAGTTCTTTGCCGTATTTAACCAGTTTCTGTTCTTCGGGTTCGAGTTTCATTATTCGCCATTCGGCTGGGGCTGTCCAAACTTGCACGAAATTAGTGTCAATTTTTGCAACCTTTTTTCTCTCAGTAGGTTCTTCGGAAGTGTTCAAGTTGGGTACTCCAAAAAGATGTACATAAACAAATCCAAGTATAAGAAATATCGTAAGTAAGAGTAGCCCACTTAAAAAGGCTAAAATTGAGGTTAATTGTTTTGCGGCTTTGCTTGAATCTGATTTTGCCATAAGATAGCTTTGATAATTTACTACACAAAAATATGAGTAATATCATCGACCTTATGTGATATTTGTTACAAACTTAGAAATAATTGTATAAAACGAATATTTTAAGTTAAGAAAGCAACAAGCCTAATCAGCGTTGAACGCATTAAAAATGACACATTTGTTTAACGAATACCCCGTTATGGGTTAAATATTGACGGTCGGCCGCTGCTGTAAAAATAATAAAGTACCCGCCATCTAAGCCCCATCGGGGCGACCGTCGCTCGGCGAAATATTCCGCCTCGATGGGGCTTAGATGATTATTCGTTTTGAATTTTCTACCAATATACAATCCCTAACGGGATAATTACTCTTAAATACTCCAAAAATATCAATAATTTTAATGCGTTCAACCTGAAGCCTAATGATAAGACTTGTTGCTCTGCATTATTTATTCTACCTTATTTCAAGAAGTGAGAATATAATATATAGCCCAACCAAAAAATATAATCAGAGCTGCCCAAATCCACGACGGAATCGTTTTTGGCGTTTCGCTTCCATCAATCAAAAATTGCTTCTGATTGCCTTTTCCGTAGGCGTTTATCATTATCGGCAAAACTCCGTCAATCACGTCTTGGTCATTCAAGCCTTCGAGCGTAATGGCTGGACCATTTCTGACTGTAAAAGGCACAAGTTTTATGCCTTCTTTACCCGTTGGGTCTTTGCTGACAATCTTTAATGTATGTTCGCCATCAGTGAGTTTTCTGGAATCCAGCTCAAATTTGACAGGTGCTTCAAATTCACCGATAGGCTTTGGTTCGTTGTCTATAAATAAGATAACTGTGCTTTTTCCTTCCATTTTATTCAAAAGTTAAGAACATTCGTTTGATATGATTTTCTTCTTTTTCGCCTGGTTTTACCAGCCATTTTATTGCAAAAAACAAGGTAATAACCGTAATGGCGACAGTTCCCCAAACTATCACATAATCCCACTGACTTTCGGGGCCAGCTCCGTGGGCAATGCCTTGCAAAACTTTTGGTTGTTGTTTTTTACAAACATCGCAAGCAACCGAACTGACGTAGGTCATCAGAAATACCATCGAAAACAATATTTTTTTCATCGTTTTTTTTAATTTTAGCGTTTTGAAATTACTGAGCTGGTTTCTTCAAAGCCTCCATGAGTTTTTTAATTTCATCCGTCGTTACTTTTCGGCCAGTATTGCCCCAACTTGTGCGTTCGTGGTTCATTATTGCCGTTATTTCTTCGGGAATCAATTTATTATTTGTACCAACGGCAGGCATTACGCCATATTCTTCACGGGCATTATAGCCTTGCATAATGATACTTAGCATGATTTCTGGATTTTCGTCCAACACAATTTTACTGCCTTTGAGTGGTGGAAATGCCCCTTTCAAACCTTCGCCATTTTGTTGGTGGCAACTTTGGCAATTAGCTGCATAAAGAGCAGCACCGTCTAAATCCTCTGCTTCACCTGCACCGTCTTCGGCAGCTTTCTTTTCTTTTTTATACAAAAATTCAGGGTTGGGTGTACCGCCGGGCAATTTCACTTGTTTGAGCGATTGCAGATAAGTTACGAGTTGCAAAACCCTTTCAGAAGCGACTACTTTTCCTGTTTTTCCTTGCAAAAATTCAGCAGGAACATTCACAATTATATCACCATCATTGGGTTTTTCTTTAAAATCAAATAGCCATGGGTGAGCTGGCATAATTGACTGTTGCACAACTGCTCTCGGATTAAATAAGTGCAACAAATGCCAATCCAGACTTGGCTGACGAACGCCAATATTGGTCAAATCGGGGCCTGTTCGCTCCGTTCCCATGAGTGTTGCAGTATTTTGCAGAAAACTTGTTCGGGTAATTCCTGCATAATCGGCCGCAATATTTGGACGACTGCCCCAAGTTTTATCCATGTCAACATTTCGCACTTGCTGAGAGTGGCAACCAACGCAACCTTCGGAAATATAAATCAGTTTTCCAGCCATTTCATCGTCGGTCAGCGGTTGGCTGTCTGGCAAAGAGGCATTATTGGTTTGGTTTTCGATGGCAGGAAAAATTGCCACGAAAATCATCAGTATCGAAAACAGCACCACCGCTGCCGTAAACAGTTTTTTATGGTCATTAAAAAAATCCATGAGCTTAGTTTTGAGAGAGATTTACCTTTTGTTGTAATATTTTGAATGCTTCTTCTTTCACATCGAGTTCTTTGGTGGCAAACATCATTTTGTAGAAATTATATGCCAAAATCAAGTGCGAAATCCACATCATTGAGCCACCAATTGCTCGCCAAAGCCAATAGGGAGCCATCAGCACTACACTATCAATAAATGGTTTGCCTTCTGCCCACGATAAACCCTTGAAAGTACCGCCAATCATCAATGGAATGGTATAAAATTGTAAGCCAATTAGTGCAAACCAAAAATGAGCTCCGACCATTAATTGTGGTGGTTCTTGACCTGTTAGACGTGGAACAATGGCATAAATTCCTGCAAAAATGATGAATGTAATGATACCGTACATCGTGATATGCGAGTGGGCAATCGTAAAATCGGTGAAGTGCCAAATCAGGTTAGTTGAGCGAAAGGCTTCGGCAGTTCCTTGAAACGAACCAGTGAAATAATAGATAACGCCCACTACAAAAAATGGCAAAGAATAACTATTCGAGACTTTATTCCACGAACCTTTGAAGGTCATCAAGAAATTGATTGTTCCCGAAGTTACTGGAATTAACATGCCAACACTGCCAACAATTGCCACCGTTTGTAGCCACCACGGCAAAGAACTAAACACAAAATGGTGCGTACCTATGAGCGTATAAAACAAAATCTGAGTCCAGAAGGCTAAAACGCCGAGACTATATGAGAAAATCGGTTTATTGAGCTGTTGGGGAAGAAAATAATAGAGTAAACCCAAACAGAAAAACATAAACCAAAGCCCAACTGCTTGGTGCATATAAAAGCCTTGTAGAATAGTTTCACCAATGCCGTTTTGCCAAAAAGGAAGGTAAGAAACTACCGCAATAATAGGCAAGAAAATTACTGCCGAAGTGATGTACCAGTTGGAAATGTAAATTTCTTTGGTTTTGCGTAAAGCGACTGTTTTCAAATAATTTATCATACTCAAAACCAGACCTGCCGCAAAAAGCGACATGATTGGCCAAATGTATTCACGGTATTCGCCACCGCCGTTATTTACGCCAGCCATAAGCGAAATTGTACCTAAAATGTGTGATAAATTGATAAAAAACAGTGAATACCAACCCATTTTCAAACTTGCCAGAGGGCCGTTTCCGACCATCGGGACTACATAATAGCCCAAACCCAGCATTCCGAGCGATGCCCAACCCCAAAAGACCAAATTTGTATGTACTGGACGAAGGCGACCAAAACTCAACCAACTGAGTGAGTCGGCATCGGGGGCAATGAATTTTATGCCTACATATTCGCCAATGCTTGTGCCTAAAACCAACCAAAAAATTGCCGAGCCGATAAATGCCAAAATTAATTTTGTTAGATTTGGGTCAATCTTAGGACGAGGCATTGGTTTAGTTTTTTGAGCGAAGAAATTCATATCATGCTCACTTTTTACGTTTTTGAGCAAGCCTTTTTCATCGCTTGGGGCTTCTTTTCCTGACAGTTCATCATTATTTAGGTTGTAAGAAAGGGCTTTTTCTCTTCTTTCCAACTCGGTGTAATCTTGCATAACTTCGCCATTATCCAGCATTTCTGCCAATGTTTCAGCTTCTTGCATGAGATTTTTGGTTCGCATTTTGGTAAGCATTGCATTCAGCTTTGTTACCAATAAAATAAACCCAACCAAAAGCGGAATAAAGAGCAAAACCAAGGTAATCAAAACGCCAGGCTGAGTCATTAAAGATTCTCTAGTGGCAGGCAGAACATCAGACTGACCAAAACTAAATTGGCTAATGAATAGTAGTATGACCGTAAGCAAGCCTGATGATTTTAGCGAGTGAGTTTCATTATTTTTTTTGCCCAATAAGGCTCTCACTTGCTCAAAATCTAAGTCTGTGAGGTATTTTTCGGCTTTAATGCTCTGTGAAGAAAATTTTTGTTGGATAAGCTGTGTACTTTTCTTTTTGATACTTAGACCTGTATAAATAAAAAAGCCAACGATGGGCAAAAGAACAAGTAATACAAGCAGAAATAGACCTATATCGTGGCTCTCAAATAAAGCCGAACTGGTGCTGGATTGTGCAAAAACACTATTAATTGATAAAAGTAGTAATGCTGCAATCGACCATTTTGTTTTGTTGAAAATATGTTTTTTCATGTCCAAAATATTGATTGAAAATAATACTACAAATGTATGAGCAAGGTCATAAATAACTCATGCACATATCAAGGCATTGATAGTACTATTTATCTATTTTGAAATTCACGAGCAATGTCATTGTTTAAATTGTAAGCAAAACAGTTTTTATGAAAAAACAATAAAACTGCCAATTTGAAAGCATAATCGAAGAAAATAAGGTTATGTGATATTTATTACACAAGTAAAAATAAAACGTTCCACTGGAAATATTTTCAGTGGAACGAAAATGCCATATAACTATTTATATATTTTACTTTTTAACTGGACAAGTATCAATACCAATAATGGCATAAAGTGGGCAGAAACTAATTACAATTGTGAGTAAGAAAACTCCAGCGGCAACCAAAGCTACAATACCAAGTGTACCAGTAAGAATATTTGTGAAATATAGTAGCACAGCTAATGCTACTACAACGATGCGAATAATGCGGTCGGTGCCGCCCATGTTTGGTTTCATAATGTTATTTATTTTGAATGATTGAAAAATTCTATTATGAGATATAGCCCTATAAATAGCGAAAATCAAAGTAAACAAACTATTAATATTTTTATAGGTTTCGATTTCATGTATCAAATGTCGGCAATCATTTTTAACCAAGCAGTAACATTTGTTACAACCTTACTTCAATTCCATCAGGAAATTGTTCAATGAGTTTTTCATGTTCTAATTTTTTTGTTACTCGGCTAACAACTTCACGAGTTGTTCCCATCGCATCGGTAATTTCTCGGTGGCGAATTTTTATAAATGGGTCATTACTTTGTTGGGCTTTTTCTTGCAAAAAACGTAGTATCCGTTTGTCAAGATTTTCAAACAATACTTCATTGATTGTTTGAAGCAGGTCTATATAACGTAGATTATTTAATTGATGGAAGAAAATGCTAAACTCAGGAAATCGTTTGAGCCAAAAACGGATTAGTTGCGAGGGTAATAATAATAATTCGGTTTCAGTTTCGGTCTGGGCAATAATTTTACTCCCTTCCTCATTCAAAATGCTATAAAATGACATGATGCAACTTTCATTTGGCTGAATATAATAAAGTAAAAATTCTCGGTCATCATGTCGAGTAATCACTTTAAGTAGTCCATTCAAAACAATTGGAATCGCTTGAATAAATTGTCCTTCATGCACAATTTCAACACCTTTTGGAATTGTTTTAAATATTCCATTTTGCAAAATTTCATCATTTAGTTCTTGCGGAAATATATTAAACTGAGGTGGTAAAATCATTTTGAAAGCTATTTTAATGCAAATAAGGTGATTTCTTGGGGCATTTTTATTTTTAATCAGATTTGTTTTTCTGAAATTCCATCTTATAAATTACCCATCCAAAACCTGCAATTAGATGAAGTAATACTATACCGAAAATTATCTTTTCCCACATAGCTATATTAGTTTTTCGTAGCAATCATTCTAACTACATGACCTTTTCCTTGATGATAAAGGCCTTCGTCAAGGTCGATGATTTTATCTTCGAGCTGCAAAATTTTCAAGCCAGAAAATTCTTTTTCAACTTCTTCGACCGAAAATAACATAGACAAATCTTTTGGTCCACCCGATAAATAATTAAGTTGATTTTTATGAAACACCTCAAATATTATACAACCTGAAGTTTTGATGACCTGTGTTACTTTTTGATGAAATTCTTGACGTAAATGTGCAGGGAAATGAGCAAAAAATAAGCCGACTACATCAAATTGAATATTTTCGATCGAAAAATCGGCAACATTCATTATATCGTAATTGAGCGAAACTTCGTGAAAGTACGAACAAAACAGCTCGCACTTTCCTATTAAACCCTAAGCCTTATTACTATTAATGTTTTTGTCTAAAAAATCATCTTTAGAATATATTACAAAGAATATGTATTCTAAAAAACGCCTACCGTGATAAAAGTTACATAGCACAAAAAAACACGGATAAAATTACCCGTGTTTTCCGACCTGCTAAACCTCTAATTTATGGAACTATTAAATTCTTGTATCAATTTATTTGCTATTTTGTTTTAATTCTGAGTAGCCCATGTGTATCAGCAACGAAACTATCTCAACTCTTTTGATTGATGTATTATGCTCAATTTTTAAAGAAGCAAACTCTTTATCAACCGCTACCGAAAATACACCAGTCAAGTTTTTTAGGCGAATTTTGATTCTATCATAGCAATTATCGCACTTTATGTTTTCTAATACGATTTCAGAAATAGCCATTTTAAATAAATTTTTGAATCATAGCACCCACATTTAGTATTAAATGTGGGTGCTGAAATATTTTAACAAAACGCTTCTTCCATTACGCTCGTTACAACTGAATTTCCTTTATTTACCCAGTCATTGATACTTGCTGAATAATTTTTTACATTCTTGAAACCACTTTTCAGCAATAATGAATAACCAATGGCTGCTCTGTCGCCACTTTGGCAATGAATTATTACTTGCTTGTCTTTACTGATTTTATCCAAGTTTTGGAGCATTGTTCCAACAAAGATATTTTCTGCTTCGGCAATATGTCCAGTATTGTACTCGGCAACGCCTCTGATGTCGATCACTTGCACATCGTCTTTGCCTAAATAGCTTTTAAACTCATTAATTTCGATAATATCACTTTTTTGAAGTTCGATTCCTAAAGAATTTACATCCGAGACGTAACCCAAAACATTATCTAAACCGATACGCATTAATTTACGAGTTAAATCTTCAATTTGTGCATCGCTCGCCACCAACATAAACGATTCTTGATAGTTTACAAACCAACCCATCCAAGTTGCAAAAGCGTTATTTCCTTGAATATTGATACTATCAGGCACAAAACCTGCAGCAAAATCTACTTTATTACGGGCATCAATCAACTTGATTCCGTTGCTCATTGCGGTCTTTACTTCTTCTGCCGAAAGTTTCTTTTGCTTTGGCACTTCGGTCAATAAAGGTCTATCAACTTTATTGAGGTGTTTCATCATCGCAAAATACTTTGGTGGCTCTGGTTGGTCGGCCAAAAGATATTTTACAAAGCCTTCTTTGTCATCATCGTACTGGAACGCCCAGTTTCTGATTTTTTCGTAACCTACCGTTGAGCTTGGTACTGCACCCAAAGCTTTTCCACAAGCTGAACCTGCTCCGTGACCAGGCCAAACTTGCAAATAATCAGGCAAAGTTTCAAACTTTTGAATCGAACCAAACATCTGAATTGCTCCTGCTTCTTTTGTGCCAACAATTCCTGCTGCTTTTTCTAATAAATCGGGGCGACCAATATCTCCAACGAATACAAAATCTCCTGTAAATAACATCACAGGCTCTAAACTCGCAGGTTTATCTGTCAATAAAAAACTGATACTTTCAGGTGTGTGACCAGGTGTATGAATCACTTCTAAAGTCAGGTTTCCAACCGAAATTACGCTGCCATTTTTTAAACCAACATGGTTAAATTCATACTGCCAACCCTCCCCACCTTCATCGGAAAGATATATTTCTGCACCTGTAACGGCCGCCAATTCTCTCGAACCTGATAAAAAGTCGGCGTGAATATGGGTTTCGGTTACGTGTGTAATCTTCATATTGTTTTGCTTCGCAATTTCGAGATAAGTGTCAATATCTCTTTTTGGGTCAATTACGATAGCAATTCCTGCTTTTTGGCATCCTATAAAATAGCTCGCTTGAGCTAAACTTTTGTCATATACGTGTTGAAAAAACATAGTTTTATAAGTTTTAGATTTGATTCAAAATTAGATTGATTGAAAAACTTTTACTGTGACATTTATTACAAAGCCACGATTTTTTTGAAATTATTTAAAGAAAACTTCTTTCGTGATGATATAAATTCCCATTACCAGCACAAACCAACCAAATGATTTTTTGAGTTTTTCTCCAGAAATGAATTTCGACAAGTACGTTCCTAAGAATATTCCACTCACCGAAAGTGCAGTGAAAGGCAATAAGAAAGCCCAATCAACGTGGATATTCGATAAATCACCCAAAAATCCAATAAGTGATTTAGCTGCAATAATCAATAGTGAAGTTCCGACTGCCATTTTCATTGGTAAACGAGTAAAAAGAACGAGAGCAGGAATAATCAAAAATCCACCACCAGCACCAACTATTCCTGTCAATATTCCTACTAAACCGCCTTCAAGGGCAATCATCGGATAGTTGAATTTCAATTCGCCAGTGTTCTCTTCTTTTTCTTCTTTTTTATTTTTTATCATCGAATAAGATGCCGCCAACATGATTAATGCGAAGAAAACCATAATGCCTACGTTTTTGGAAATCTCAAAATCAGAAATATTAAATAGTGGGTCGGGAATGGCAGGAACTAAGTATTTTCGGGTAAGAAAAACGGTTGTAAAAGAAGGAATGGCAAACACCAAAGCTGCACGATAATTGACTAACTTTTTTTTCATAAAACTCGCCGAACCAACCAATGAAGTCATGCCAACGATAAAAAGTGAGTAAGCTGTAGAGATAACAGGGCTAATATTGAGCAAATAAACTAATACAGGTAAGGTAAGAATACTGCCGCCGCCGCCAATAAGACCCAAACTTACACCGATTAAGATTGAGGCAGCAAAGCCCATTATTTCAGTAGAATTCATTTTAATTGATAGTGTTTTGTGATTTAACACTACAAAAGTATCTTGCTTAAAATGCCTGTTCGGTGATAATTGTTACAAAGCCCCAAAAATTTATGATTTTTATCATTATTTTTTTTGAGATAAAAAAAGCCTTGAATTTTATTTCAAGGCTATATCCAGTAATTCAACTTTATTTCGAGAAAGCTTTACTCTTCCGAGGCGTTCGAGTTGTTTCAAAAGTCGAGAAATGACTTCTCGTGAAGTAGCCAGTTCATTACCCAATTCTTCGTGAGTTACATTAAAAACCGTGCATCCGCATTGAGTTGATTTTTTCTTTAATAAGGCAATTAATCTATCATCGAGTTTGAAAAAAGCGATTTGGTCAATTGCCGCCAGCAAATCATCAAAACGTTTTTGGTAAGTCATAAAAACAAATTCTTTCCAAGATGAATACTTGGTCATCCACTCATCAATTTTGCTGACAGGTACTGAAATTAACTGTGTTTGTGAGTCAGCTATCGCCGTAATTTCGCTTTGACGGCTATTCAGGCAACAAGTCAAAGACATGGCACATGAATCTTTTTCACCTAAATAATAGAGTAATGCTTCTCGTCCTTCGGAATCAGAACGCACAATTTTGACCGAACCACTCAACAAAATTGGAACTGTACGAATGTAGCCACCTGGACGCATCAAGACAAAACCTTCTTCTACGTCCATGTATGTACCAAATTCGGCAAGTTCTTTCAAAAGGCCAACTTCAAATGTTTTTCCGAATTTATCGTGTAAAAAAATAAGGTCTAATTTCATTTATTTAAATTGTTTCGTTGAGCTATCAGAATAAGTATTGTTGCAAATAGTCTCTTTTTCATAAAAAACATTTTGCTTAATAAAGTAACAATAAAAATGAATGACATTGCTCATATCTACTGTATAATAAATAAAAAATGATATAATTTAGATAAAAAGTACGATTATTAAATAGTTTTGGGCATTCGAGTTTGAATAACGATTGCCGATATAATGGTGATAATTCCAATCAAAATAACGGCGTATTGCATGCCGAAAATATCGGCAATTATGCCTGAAATAATCGCTCCAAAAGCGTAGCCTAAATCTCGCCAAAGTCTAAAGATTCCTATACTTTCTGCTCGTTGATTAGGATTTGTAAATGTGGCAATTGTTGATAAAAACGTAGGATAAACTAAGGCTGTGCCAATGCCTAAAAAAGCAGATAAAATGGTTAATACATAAAAATTCTTTGCGAAAACCAATAAAACAATAGCAATTCCTTGCACTAACATTCCCCAAAAAAGCATTTTTTTCTTAGAATAAATATCCGACATTTTTCCTGTGAAAAGCTGTCCAATGCCCCAAAAAGTTGGGTAAATAGCGGTAATAATGCCAATATCCTGATTATTTAGCTTTAATTGTAATAATAAAATTGGCAAAAATCCCCAAATCATCCCATCGTTTAGATTATTGATAAGACCTGCCTGTGTAACTGAACTCAATGTTTTATCGGAAAATGTAGTTGTCATAAATACATTTTCAGAAGTAGTAATTCTTGAATTTTTTGTTTCTTTCAAAACAAATTTTTTGGTGTCTTTCACCCAAATAATGCTTAATAAAAGCCCTAAAATAGAAATAACGATGCCTATATAAAATGGATAAGGTCGAACCCCATATTTTTCGGCAATATACCCTGTTAAGAATGCAACAATTCCTATTGCCAAATAACCAGCAAATTCATTGATTCCCATTGCGAGACCTCGTTGTTTCTCACCGACCAAATCCATTTTCATCACTACTGTACTGCTCCAAGTAAGTCCCTGACTAATACCCAGCAGCATATTTGCCACAATAATCCATGACCAGCTATTGGCATAAATAATGATAATAGGAATCGGCAATGCCAAGAGCCAACCGATTATCAAGAGGTTTTTCCGTCCTATTTTATTAGCTAAACGTCCAGTAAAATAATTGGCAATGGCTTTTGTGATGCCAAAAGCAATGATAAAAGAAAGTATTGCTGATTTTGAAGATAAACCAAATTCGGTTTCGGCTAATTGTGGAATAATTGAACGTTCTAAACCTACCATTCCGCCCACAAAAGCATTCAGAATGACCAACAAACCAAACTGTTGCCAATTTTCTTTAAGCCCTAATATAACTGAGATGTTTTGAGTGTTTGTTTTGTTAACTTCCATTTTGCATATATTTTATGCAAAGGTAGATGCACTCTTTTTAGCAAAATTTATCATAAGATAAATAATCAGCGTATACCCCTGATGCGGCTAAGGCTCACTTGTGTGATGCCCAAATAGGAAGCGATATATTTTAAAGGAACTCTTTGTAGTACATTTGGACTTTCTTTCAACAAAGCATTGTAACGTTCTTCGGCAGAATGAAATTGAATACTTTCTACTCGATTGACGGTGTCAACATAAGCTGCTTCAAATATCTTTCTGAACAAACGCTCTATTTCGGGAAATTTATCGTAGAGTTCAAATAGTTTCGGAGAATTGATGCCAATTAGTTCCGAATCCTCAATCATTTGAATGGCTTTACGAGAAGGTTTTCCAGTAAACAAACTTTCGACCCGTGCAATGATGGCATTTTCAAAAGCAAAACACTCAGTTATTTCAATTTCATCTTTATAATAGTAGATGCGAGCTACGCCTTTTTTTATAAAATAAATTGTGCGGCAAGTATGCCCGATTGATTGTAAATCTTGGTTTTTCTTAATAATTACAGGCTTACATATTTCAGAAATTGCCTTGTTTGCTTCTTCTGAAAGGGTATTGTATTTGTTGAAATATGTGATTAGGTTATTCACTATTTATCTAATAAGATTACAATATTCAAGATATTAAGTTATTTGCATTTATTACAGATATTTTGAATATATCCATCTAATATGTGTAAATCGTAAAATAAGATAAATTAATTCAAAAATAATTTTTGTCTCTAAAAAAAGATAAGAAGATTGTAAGTAACTACATAGTGGTTAGTATAAAAAGAGATACTTACGAAACCTTAGTTAATCCGATAAAATGTTTGTAAAATCAAAAACAATGATAGAAAATCGTAAGTTTTTATATTGTTGTTACACTTTCATTCTTACAGGCAGCGTGCCATCGGGCAGAAATACGATACTATTTATGTCAGTACCGAAAGTACGACGTATTTGATGAACCGATAAGCTTATTCAACTTGGGTAGCAAAGACTATGAAGCCAAAGCCGACTACCCTCATATTCTTTTCATTCGAGCCAGAACAACTTTGGCCAAACGAAGTACGATTGTAGTAACGCACGGCGATGAGATATTGACGGCTTACATTGCCTTCAAAATGAACTCGCAGGTCTTTTATGATTTCCGAAAAAAGCAATTACCGAAAGAAGAAATTATAGAGAATACTGAGCAAAAGCAAATAGAAAATAAGCTCAAATGCATGACAAGCCTGCCAAGAAATATCAAAATTGAAGCTAAAAAGCAACAAATTGAATTTAATTTATTGAATTTGTACAATGGCAATGAAGCAACCTTTTTGAGATTTTCGCTCCAAAATCAGAGTAGTATTATCTATGATTTAGACTATGTGAGTTTTACCTATATCGAAAAACGTAAACGCATGACCAAAAGGATAAATACATTGAATGGTGGTTTACAAGAAGTTGAACCGCTGATAAAAGTCGAAAAATTACTCACCGAATCGGGTAAAAGCAATGAGTATTTGTATGCTTTACCGCTATATTCTACTACTAAAGATGGCTTGTTACAAGTAATTTTTAGAGAAAAAGCTGGTTTGCGAAGTATCATCATTGAGATTCCCTTCAAGAAAATCCTTCGTGCAGAACTTTTTTAGTTGGTCAAAATTTTCAATACTACCATTTCAAAACGAATTATAAAACTATGTCTTCAGCCAATAGATTAGAAGAAAATCAAGAAGCCCAAAAGGAAGTTGGAATTCATCATAAACCAATACTGAGCAGATTTGCCAAAATCAAAGTTTTCTTGAAAAAAACTGGGCTGTATTGTTGATTTTAGTATTAATAATTATCTCATATATTGGTTTGCAAGCGGCTAAAAATGGCTTACAATCAAAAGCAAGGGAGCAAGCAGATTTCAAAGCTGGGGAAACGCCCGATTTAGTAAAGGATAACAAAGCAAAGGAGGAAGCTCAGACAAAAATTGATAGAGTTGGTGCGGCTGAAGGCAATAATCAAACTGATGAAACTAAACCATTGGAAGCAGATACTACCCAATTTGTGCGGTTTTTGATGTCAGATGCTTATAAAAAAACACAATACAATGAAGAAGGTTGCAATTGTAAAACAAGATACTATCAAGATTATAGAGAAAAATGATGTTAGGGCTGCAAAACCAATGTATAACACTCAAGTTTTCGCAGCAAAAATCAAAAGGGAGAAAATTAAGGTTTCAAAAAATGAAATCATACCAGAAACTGATGGATTCAATACAGTTGTAGTTTCATCAAAAAAGTAGGTTGAAAATACAACAAATATGGAATTTACATCACCCAAACGCTATTATAAAGCGGTAGTTTATGGCAATCAAACGGTCAGGAGTGGTTCACAAGTTCGGATAAGGTTATTAGAATCGCTCATAGTGGATGGACAAACAATTCCCCCAAATAGCCTGTGTACAAGAATTGCCATACTTGGGTCAAACCGAGTGGCTATTGCTCTTACCTCGGTCCAAGTTCATGGACAACAAATGAGTATCAAAAGCATCGTTTTCGATAAAGATTTATTGCCAGGTATTGCCTTTACCAATGAAAGTGAGGTAAAACAAAGTATTCGCCAACAACGCAATTCGGGTATTGACCAAGCCAACAATGATGTTATTAATAACATTCCACAAATCGGCGGTACAGCAGGTGCAGCTCTATCAACAGGAGTTGGCGTAATAAATGGAATTTCTAAGAGTATTCGCTATGGTGGTGAGAAATACATTGGTGAAATCACCTTAGAAGAAGGTTACAGAGTATTTATTCAACAGTAATTTAAACCAAACAAAATCTTATGAAAACACGCTTTTTAATTTTATTCCTATTGATTGGAAAAATTAGTTTTGCCCAGATTCCAAGCATTGACCTAACGGCAATTCAACGATTAATTGAATTGAAAAATACCGTTGCTACCTTGAAAAAAGGTTTAGCACTCCAAAAAAACATTGATACTAACACAATGGGCGACGAAGCCAACTCAACTGCTCTCGTAGAAGCACAAGGTAAAATCGAAGATTTTTTAAGAGATAGCGATGAATACATTCGTTTATCGTTTAATAATACTGCTTATAGCGATTTGAATAATTTGAGTCGTTTTAGCCAAAATTTGAAAAGTAATATCTCCAATAACCTGAATAGTAGTACTTGGAAAGTAAATGATTTACAAGTTTATTTGATGAGACAAACTACTCAGCCAATAGTGGTTCGGAATTTTATGATGCCCTCACTAAAGGTATTTCGTTGGATAATAAGCAAGGTACGAATACCATTAATGGCTACTATGACAATCTGAGTAAACTTTATAATCGCCAATATGCTCTGCAAACGGTTATGCAGAAAAAGAAAATTCAACAAGCTTTGACTTACTACAAAATGGCTGATGAATTGGAAGCAAAAGCAATGGCACTAAACGAAGGAATGAAAAGCCAAACAGCAGGTAAACCTTTCAGTTTACAAAACAAAGGGGTGTTTGGACTTAATAAATCCACTAATGCTGGCGGATTATTTGATGATTTATTTTCATCTAATTCGGTGGAATTACCCAATTTTACTTCGTCTGGAGTAATTAAGGTGAATGGGCAAAATTATGTATAATTGATGGCAAATCCTTTTGGACTCATTGGCTCACTGTTCAAAGGAGGGTCAAAAACATCCCAAGTGTATTTAGATGAAATAATTAAACAGAGAATAGAAGCAAAAGTACAAAATCAAGCCAATGCCGTACAAACCGAAATCTGCAATAATATCCTAAAAACTGTCTTCGAGGGTAAGGATGAAAATTATTCGGAGCTTTTGAATAGCCTTAATTTCACCTGAAGTAGTTTCAGCACAAAATCGGGTTTACGTATAAGCACAGGCGAACGCATTGCAGGAAATAAATTCTCTATTGATTTAATCACTAAGACCCAAGAACTCAGAGAAAAAGCAGATGCTCTGGTACTCGAAGCTTTAAAACGCACTGATGAACAAAAACAGTTGGATGCGGTTTGGCAAAAGGAAATGATTAGAAAATCGCTAATCAAGATGACTTTATGAGAAAAATAGCACTCATTACCCAAATTGTTGTTGCACTAAGCTGTTTCTCTTGTCAAGAAAACCCTGAAGGTGTTATGTTAGAGTATTTCAAAGTAGCAAATGAAGTAGTCAATAGCGATACCATTGAAGTGGATTATTTACACCAACATTTGTCAAAACGAGCTAAGAGAATGATTGATTCGTTACCACTTTTGATGCCATATAGTTTACTATCACTCACAAAAAAAGGGACATTGGCAATTGCTGAAATAAAAGACCAACAATCCATCACGAAAGACTCAGTTGTTTTAATGTTGATTTGATTTACATCGGAGGGAATGTTTGTACTATTCAACAAGCAATGGTCTTTGAAAATAATGCGTGGAAACTAAGTATTTCCACCAAATAAATGTTATTTTATTTAGAATAAAAATCAAAAAAATGCTCGGTTTTACTGGGTGTTTTTTTGAAATAATTTTCAAATTAATACACTTATTGCATTGTATTTGTAAAATAAACATTGACAACTCTAAATAAAATGACATTACCTACCAAAACATCGGCCTTAGATGCGATTAAAATATATGAAACAATTTATAAGGAAGTGCCTTCAATGATAGATGCCAGCCCAGAACCACTGACCTTTTGGGCAACAGTATTAGGTTTATCCAACTCGGCAGTTTCCAACAAGAAAAAAGGGAGAAGAGACTGGAAAGCCAGTGAAATAAAAAACGTACTGAAAGCACTAAAAAAAGACACTTGATTTATGGCTTTTTTCATACTTAGGCAATGGAATGAATTTTACTGATATCATCCACTTAACCTGGCAAGATATAAATGATGATAAAATCTTGTTTCAAAGACAGAAAACGATGAAAAGTAATACGGATATTTCGGTGAGAATAAATGATACTATGAGAGAGGTATTAGACCGATGGGCAAATAAGCAAAAAAATGAGAAAGACTTTGTATTTCCCTTTCTGGTCGGTATTAATTCACTTGAAAAACGTAAAGCTGAAGTGCATCAAGTCGTTAAAGTAACTAATCACTGTATGAACCAGATTGGGGCTAAGTTAGGAATAAAAGAAAAACTCAATACTTATGTTGCACGTCATAGCTCAGCTACGAGATTATTAAGAAGCAATGCTCCTTTGGCAATGATAAAAGAAAAATTAGGACATAAAAAGTTTTCTACAACTGAAAGTTATTTGGGGAGTTTTGAAAAAGAAGTAGAAGACAAATATTTAGATAAATTGTGATTTGCCGAATTTGTAGTGAGACTTGTAGTGAGACCAATTTTTTAAGGCATAAAAAAAAGAGCTACATTTTATTGTAACTCTTTGATTATAAAGCTTTTAACTCTGCTCCCGAAGCTGGGCTCGAACCAGCGACCCTCTGATTAACAGTCAGATGCTCTAACCGACTGAGCTATTCGGGAATCCTATTTTTGAATTAGATTTTGGTCTTCATTTCTTCGTTCCGAAATCATAATGCAAAGGTAAGGGTTTTATTTTTTGTTGTCAATAAAAAAATAAAATATTTTTTTACTTTTTTATCTTAATAAACAATGTTTTAAGTCATAATATTGATAATCAATGCTTTGCACGTTCTAAAATTAAATCTTTTATTTTTCGTGCATCAGACTTAACAAAGTTTTGAATCAAAATTTCTTGCTCTCTTGCTCTTGCTTTTATTCTGATTGTTGAAAAAAAGATGCCAGAGTCGATTTCTACTCCTGCAATATCATTGTAGAAAACAAAATTTTCACTACTTCTAAAAACTTTTCTCTCTTTGAATGTAACGCCTTTTTCGCTGAAAATAACTTCATCGGGCAATAATGGATTTTTAAGTGTACTTGCTGAAAATCTTTCGTTCATATCTTTAAAAGTTTGAATGTTCAAAATGGTACGTGTACTACTTTCTTGGTTTCAAAAAAATCTTCACTAAAATAGTCGGATAAATTATATAAGGTATATTCTCCGCCAAATTCGGCCAACTCTTCTTCTAAATCACCACCTTTTAAGTATAAAATGCCATTTTTTAGGTCATTAAATTGATTTTTTGTTACTTTATTCAATACCCAACCATAAAATGGCTTTAGCCGTGTTACAGCTCTGCTTATAATAAAATCGTAGTCACTTAGTACGTTTTCTGCTCTTTCATGCTGAGCTGTGAGATTTGTCAGACCAATCGCTTGTGCGACTTCTGTAACAACTTTTATTTTTTTTCCGATAGAATCAACCAAATGAAACTGACATTCTGGAAATAAAATAGCCAAAGGAATACCAGGAAAACCTCCACCTGTACCTACATCTAAAATTTCTGTACCTGGTTTGAATGACATTACCTTTGCAATCCCTAATGAATGAAGCACGTGTTTTTCGTAAAGATTTTCAATATCTTGCCTTGAAACAACATTGATTTGGGCATTCCAAAAACTATATAATTCCTGTAATTGCCCAAATTGATGCAATTGCTTCTCTGTAATACTAGGAAAATATTTTGTTATGATATTTATTGTTGACTGCATTTTAGCTTAGTTTGAATGACAGCAAGTTATACGCTTGCTTTACTAACGCCATTTGATTTTTTTAGGATTAGTAAAAATAGTTACGAGTCCAAAAATTAGATAATAACCAGCATAGAGCATATCATAATATGGTATTCTCCATGAACTAATGGTAGAATTGAGCTTTTTATTGGCTTTTGCCAAAACAATCCATCTAATGAATAACCAAAAGAAAAATACAAAGGTTATCAAACGCATCCAATCATTATACAAATAAAAATCTTGTAGATTGTTATCATCTAATAAGTAAGTAGGAATTCTTGACCATTCTGGAGCTTCAAACCAATCAGGTTTTACGAAAAATGCTGGTAAAAACCAAAGCCAACAAATTAAATGACTGGCTGCTAATAAACCTAGCGATATTTTATCACGAAGTTTATATCGTTTACCAACCGAAAGATGGCGGCGTTTTTGTGTAACCCAGTCTCCCCAAGTTTTCTTCGGAACTGAAATTGTATGAGCGTTTGCATCAATGCAAATAGCAACGTTTTCATTATTTGAGGCTTCATTGACAAATAAATCATCATCACCACCCAAAAGTCCATGGTGGCTGGCAAATCCATTTGTTACCCAAAATAATTCTCGACGATACATTAAGTTTCTACCAATACCCATGTAAGGCATTTTTGCTAAAGCAAAAGATAGGTATTGAATAGCCGTTTGAAAAGTTTCGTATCGAATTAAAGAATTAAGTCGAGAATTTTCAAATTGATATGGAGAAAAGCCCAGTACAACATCTTTACTTTGCGTCATTTGTGCAACCATTGTATCAATCCAAAATTCGCTAGTCGGGCGGCAATCGGCATCTGTTAGCAAAATAATTTCTTTGCTAGCTTTCTTGATACCCATTGTTACTGCATATTTTTTGGCTGTAAAATGCGAGGGTAAACTTTCAATTCTTACAAAATTCACTTTTTTATATCCACCTTCATTGAAAAGTAAATAATCATAAGTTCCATCTACTGAGCGGTCATCAGCAACAATTATCTCAAAATTTGGATATTGTTGTGCTTCAAGTAACGGAAGTAATTCTTTAAGATTTTCTAATTCATTCCAAGCTGCCACAACAACCGAAACACTTGGCTTTGTTTTTTGCTCTGATTCTGGCTCTGATTCTGGCTCAATATCGTTGTGCGAAAGCAAACGACTGAAAATTCCAAGAATATACGCAAGTTGAACAACTATAGCAGTAAAAAAAATAAACGGTAGTAAATAGTGCCAAAACACCATGTAAATGCGATTTAGGTGAAATATTGTGCAAATATACAAACCTTCAACGAAAGGAAGAGATAGTTGGGGCTAAAAAAATCAATCAATAAATACTTGTATTAGCCAAAATGAAGGTTGAAATTTGTTGTATGAAATATGAATTACAAAAAACTGACTCTCAATCGAAAGCTCGAGCTGGGAAAATGACAACTGACCATGGCGAAATATTGACGCCAATTTTTATGCCTGTCGGTACGGCTGCTACTGTTAAAGCTGTTCATCAACGTGAATTGGTGAATGACGTAAAAGCTCAAATTATTTTGGGGAATACTTACCATTTATACTTACGTCCAGGATTGGATATTTTAGAGCGTGCTGGTGGATTGCATAAATTTAATGGTTGGAGTGGCCCGATACTAACTGATTCGGGAGGATATCAGGTTTTTTCATTAAAAGATATTCGTAAAATTTCGGAAGAAGGGGTAAAGTTTCAATCGCATATTGATGGCTCGAGACATTTATTTACACCCGAAAATGTGATGGATACGCAACGAATCATAGGAGCGGATATTATCATGGCATTTGACGAATGTGCTCCATATCCTTGTGATTATAGTTATGCAAAAAAATCAATGGAAATGACACATCGTTGGCTTACTCGCTGTATTGACAGATTTGATTCTACTGAAGGCAAATACGGATATTCACAATCTCTTTTTCCGATTGTTCAAGGAAGCGTCTATAAAGATTTACGTATTCAGTCGGCCGAATTTATAGCTGAACAAAACCGAGATGGAAATGCAATTGGTGGTTTAGCAGTTGGCGAACCTGCCGAAAAAATGTATGAAACTATTGATTATGTAAATGATATTTTACCAAAAGATAAACCAAGATATTTGATGGGAGTAGGAACTCCTGAAAATATTTTGGAAGGAATAGCTCTTGGAATTGATATGTTCGATTGCGTAATGCCAACTCGAAATGCACGAAATGGAATGTTGTTTACAACACAAGGAATAATCAATATTAGGAATGAAAAATGGAAAGATGATTTTACGCCAATTGACGAAACACTTGGAGGCTATGCCAGTACATTTTATTCAAAAGCATATTTACGTCATTTGGTAAAATGTGATGAAATTTTGGCAGCACAAATTGCTAGTATTCATAACTTGACTTTCTATTTATGGTTGGTCGGACAAGCTCGTGAACATATTCTTGCAGGAGATTTCTTTTCTTGGAAAAATACAATGGTAAAACAAACCATGCAACGGTTGTAAAAAGTCACTTCCGACTAACAAACTTATTGCCTTCAATATAAAAACGATACGGCAAATCTGCTCCTTGTGTAATTCCGATGCGAGTGGTTGTCACGATTTGAAAATCGGTTGATTGGGTATTAATGCAGTGAAATTTGTCGGAATCCAACGGGAAGAAGTTGAAACCAGGCGTGATTGCCATCGCTTGAACTAATTTGGCAGGGCCGTTGCACAAATTACATAAATTTTTTGTGTTGCGTCTTTCTTGCATTAATTCAATGCCTTCAATTGGTTCTAATGCTCGAATCAAAATGGCTTCGCCAATATTTTTTGCACCACTCACAATATTGAAACAATGGTGTAAACCGTAAATAAGATAAACATAAGCGACTCCAGCATTTTCAAACATTGCTGCGTTTCGTGTCGTTTTTTTTCGATAAGCATGACAAGCTGGGTCATTGTGTAAATATGCCTCGGTTTCAACAATAATACCAGAAGTGCGTCCTTGTGGACTTTCATGGACCAGTGTACAACCTAGCAATTGCTTTGCTAAAGATAATGTATTATGTTTTTCGTAAAATTCTTTGGGAAGAAGGTTTTGCATCTGTACTTTTGGTAAGTTTTTACTACGAATATATGTATTATCTTTTATATACGACAATTTGAAGCATTGTCAAAAATGAATATTATTGAACCTTGAAACAAATACAATATAAATATCGTCCCGATAATCTTACGATTTCTGAACCCAATAAGTATAAAACAGAAGATTTGTACTCGGAAGAAATGGTGCTTAATCTTGGCCCTCAACACCCATCTACACACGGAGTTTTGCGTTTAGAAGTGCTTACCGATGGCGAAATTGTAGCAGATGTTGTATCTCATTTAGGTTATTTACATCGTTGTTTTGAAAAACATGCAGAAAGTTTGCCTTTCAATCAAATCATACCTTATGTTGATAGAATGGATTATGTGGCTTCCATGAATTCTGAACTAGCCTATGTAATGGGTGTAGAAAAAATGCTTGGAATTGATAAAGATTTACCAAAAAGAGTCGAATATATTAGAGTTTTGGTGGCTGAACTTAATAGGATTGCATCTCATTTTATTGCCATTGGTACTTATGCACTCGATATAGGTGCAGCAACGCCATTTTTGTGGTTATTGCGTGACCGTGAACATATTTTGAGAATGTTGGAATGGCTTTGCGGTGCAAGATTATTATATAATTATATTTGGGTTGGTGGACTTTTCTATGATTTGCCTGTTGGTTTTGAGGAACGTTGCCTAGAATTTGTTAATTACCTAAAGCCCAAATTGATAGAATTGCAGCAATTAGTTATTGAAAATCATATTTTTATTAATCGAACTGCAAATATTGGTGTATTGCCCTTACCAATGGCAATTAACTTTGGTTGTACAGGCCCTGTTTTGCGTGGTTCGGGTCTAAAATGGGATTTACGGAAAGTTGATGCGTATTCGGTTTATTCTGAAATTGAATTTGATATTCCTGTTGGAAAAGGTGAAGTCGGTAAGGTGGGGGATTGTTGGGATAGAAATAATGTTCGAGTAAAAGAGTGTTGGGAATCACTAAGAATAATTGAGCAATGCCTAGAAAAACTAACAAAAGAGCATAAACGTACCAAAGAATTTGACCCACAAGCTTTAGTTCCAAAGAAAATTCGCCCACCGAAAATGGATTTCTATTGTCGTGCCGAAAACCCAAAAGGAGAGTTAGGCTTCTTTTTTCGGACTGATGGCCGCTCAGATGTACCAACACGAGTAAAAGCTAGGGCATGTTCTTTTAATAATTTATCGGTTTTACCCGAATTATCAAGAGGAGGAATGATTGCCGATTTGGTAGCAGTTATTGGTTCGCTTGATGTGGTGATGGGGGAGGTTGACCGCTAAATTATTTCCAAAATAAATAAAATGGAATACCAGTTGCTATTAAACCTAACCCAAATAATGCTTCATAAGGTTGATTGAAAATAGTTACAAAAAGTAACGAAACACAGAAAAGTACAAAGAAAATAGGTACAAAAGGATAACCAATAACTTTGTATTTTCGCTCAATTTCTGGATTCTTCAAACGTAAAATAATTACACCTAAAGCTGTGCTTCCATAGTAGATAAAAGAAGCAAAAATTAACATGTCAGTTAGTTGATCAAAACTGCCAGACCATATTAAAAGTATTGACCATATTGACTGTAACAAGAGAGCTACATCAGGTGTTTTATAAATAGGATGAATTGATGCTGCTTTTTTGAAGAACAATTGGTCACGTGCCATGGCATAAAAAATCCGAGCCGACATCATAATTGAACTATTGGTGGCATTTAAAGTAGTTATAAGTATCAAACAGGCTACAAAAAGCATTCCCGTACTACCTAAAATTTTGTTAGCAACCTCAATCGCAGCGATTTTATTTGGAGTTTCATTGAGTTGAATAAAAAAGTCAATCGGTAAAATATAGACAAAAACGATATTCAACATTACATAAATCAAAATCACAATTCCTGTCCCAATTCCTAGAGCCAAAGGAAGATTTTTTTGTGGATTCTTGACTTCTTCACCTATATATCCAATGTGATTCCAACCTTCGTAACCCCAAAAAGCACCTAAACTAGCAATCATCATTGCTTTCATCATTCCCCAACCATACAGTTTACTTTCGTCAAAATTTACACTTTTTTGAGTTAAATTCTCAAAACTGCCTTCCTCAGCCTTTAAACCAAAAATGATGAATAAAAGCACTGCTATAAACATCAAATAGGTCAAAATACTACTTAAACTTTCAGCGAATTTTATGCCTCTATAATTTAGATAAGTAAGTAAAATAGTTAATAATGAAGCCAGCAATTTGATGGATAAATTATCAAAAATATTGATTCCAAAAATAATGCAACTGAGATTTGATGATGGAAGTGGAATAAGGCTATTGAATGATTGAGCAAAAATGTAAGCAAGAGCAGCAATGGCAGCGGTTTTCATCACTGTGAAATTTCCCCATCCATATAAAAAAGCAAAAAAACGTCCATAAATTTTTTGAAAATAAGCATATTCTCCACCCGAATCAGGAAACATACTAGCCATCTCGGCTGTTGATAAAGCTCCAGCTAAACTAATAATCCCTGCTAAAATCCAACATAAAATCACCAATAACGGCGAACCTAATTCGGCAGACATTGGGGCAATTTTCTTGAAAACCCCAGAGCCAACAATTACGCTAACCACCAAAATTGTTGCCGCTCTAAGTCCGATTTTAGGAATGAGTTTAGACATATTTTTTAATTGAGTATATCGTATCCAAATCCCGCTTTATCGGTGATTTTTAAGTAGCCATTTTCCAAAATGAAACCTCCACTTACCAAATCTTCTGCCAAATCAAAACTGCCGTCAAGGTCGAGGTAACGGGTATTTTGGCAAGCATAAGCAACGTGTAGAGCAGCCGTAATACTTGCGATACTTTCGTCATTGCAGCCCCAAAATAAATCAATATTGGCATTTTGAGCAATGGTAGCAATTTCTAAAGCTCCCATGATTCCACCACATTTCATTAATTTAATATTGAAAATTCCGAATGGCTGAGGGTTTGAGCTAAATTGTAAAGCCGATTTTGCATTTTTCAAAGATTCATCTCCAGTTAAAACTTTTCGATGTTGAGCCTCAAGCTGCAATAATTCTGATTCTTTTCCTACTTTTAGTGGTTGTTCTATCAATTCAATGCCAATAGTATCAGTTTTTGTTAGAAATTTCTTTAAATCTTGTAACGAATATCCTTGATTAGCATCAACTCTGATTTTTAGATTATTTTTATAAATTTCATGCAAACGAGTGACACGCTCTATATCTTCGTCCACATCAAGGCCTGTTTTTACTTTCAAAACTTTAAAACCTAGCTTGAAATATTTTTCTGCTTCTTCTAAAGTCTCAGTTACATTCATGATTCCAATGGTAACTGAAGTAGGCAAAAATTTAATTTTTTGTCCATAAAAATCAACAATCGGTATATTCAAAAACTTTCCAAAAGTATCGTGTAAAGCAAGGTCAATGGCAGCTTGTGTACCGGCCAAATTTGGGAATTGTTGACAGGCTTCAAAAATTATTTGCTGAAAATGTCTAATATCTCGCCCAACCAAGTTATGAACAAACTCAGTTTGCAAATTCAAATAAGTTTGTTGTGAATTTTCTCCTATAACCTCTTCTGCTGGACTTGCAGAACCCAAGCCAACGATTCCATTTTCTAGTTCAATTTCTAAAAAAACTAATTCTACATCAGTAAAAGTACTATATGCAATTGTATATGGTTTGGTTAAGGCTAAGTTTTTTAGGTAGGGGCGAACCGCTTTGATTTTCATTGCTATAAGGCTTTTAGTGTAGAAACAATCTTTTCAACGCCTTCTTGAATCGGCAATAAAACAGGTATTTTTAAAGATTTTTCATAGAAATTTTGGTATTCGTAAGCTTCTTCGGTAGAGCATTTTTCGGTGTTGAGAGCCACTGCAATTACTTTTGAACCTAATTTCTCAATAATTTCTATTTCTGATTCAACACTCGGGATTTTTCCCCAACAGGGGTCATCATCAAAAAACTTCCTTTTCGGTGCATGAAGTAAAACTACATAATTCGCATTGCCAGAAATCAATAATTCTAGTCCGCACGGCCCGCTCGGATTGCGTAAAGAAGATTGCCCTTCAAGCAAAATTATGTCAGGTTTTGTTTCATTCCAACAAGTCACAATAGCATTTTCTAACTCACCAGAAACAAAATCATTTAAAGTTGAATCGAAAATAAAACCGTATTTTCCACCTTGTAACCAACCTGTTTGTCCTGTGAAAATCATTTCTGCATTTAAGCCACTAGCTTGACAAGCTTGCTTAATCATTCTTGCGGTGGTTCGTTTGCCCATGGCACAATCCATCCCAATCACGGCAATCGTTTTAGCTTTTACTTGGTATATTTCACCTGTCCAAAAATGTAAATCTTTTCTTGTTTTAGGTTTTCTAATATCAGTTAAAGTAACATTATTTTGAGTGGCTAATTCAACAATTTCTGGTTTTTCGCTAAGGTATTCATGTAGCCCATTGACGATAGAAATACCTTTTTTAATAGCATCTTTTACAATTTCTAGCATTGGATGAGGTAAAACACCACCAATTGTTGCTATTCCAATAATCAGAAAATCAATATTGATTAATTGTTTTTGTGCCGAATGCAATGATTCAAAAATAGGAATATTTCGATTTTTTCCGTCCAACAATTCACCTGCGTCCTTTCCAGCAGTGCTTTCAGAGTCAATTACACCAATAATATTGTACCTTTCAGTTCCTCTAATTAATCCGTGTGCGGTTTTGGCATCGCCTTTTTGTAACAAGCCATTTGTTAAAATTACTGCTTTATTCATTTAAACTTTTTATTGTTTTTTTATTAATACGCCCGAATACTTTCCAGTAGATTTTTGCGATTGGAAAACTAATTCGCCATTGACCCAAACTTTTTCAATACCTGTTGAAAGGGCTTTCCCATTTTGAATATTGGCATTATCAATAACTGTATCAGGATTAAAAAGCACTAAATCAGCATAATTTCCATTGGCAATGATTCCTCGATTATTGATTCCAAGATTTTCGGCTGATAAACCTGTCATTTTATAAATAGCTGTTTCTAAAGGCATTAACTTTTGTTCTCTTACGTACCTTCCTAGTATTTTGGTGAAAGTTCCATGACCACGAGGATGCCCGCTTGATGAGCCATCCGAGCAAATATTGGTATGTGGCCAAACCAAGAATTTAGCTACATCATTTTCATCCATTGATTTGCCCATAATTGCTTCGATTCCTTCATCAAAATCAGGATTTTTTTCTTCAAAATCTGCTGCAATAGCAATCAAATCCATCAATGTTTGAGAAGGTTTTTCGTTCCGTTCTTTGGCAATTTCGGAAATAGTCTTTCCTGCATAAGTTTTATTGGGAGCAAACCTTACCAAAACAGACTTTTCAGGGTCAAATAATTGATTTACAGCAAATTCAGCACTTGCGGCATTGTTATAATCACGATTTGGAAATAAAACTCTGAGCGTCGAATTCCAAAAATCATAAGGGTAGCAATCAGCTGTAATGTTAATACCTTCAGCTCTTGCTTTTTGTAATTTGGCAAGTAACTGTGGCGACTTTCCCCATTGGTCTTTTTTGGCAATTTTAATATGAGAAATCTGTACTGGTATTTTTGAACTTCGCCCAATTTCGATGATTTCGTCAATAGCTTCATCTAAATTTATATCTTCGCTTCTCACGTGACTCATATATCTTCCGCCATTTTGGGCTACAATATCAGTTAACTGAAGTATTTCATCTCGATTTGAAAAGAAAGCCGATTCATATTCTAAGCCTGTTGCTAAACCTAATGAACCCTTTTTTAATTCATTTTGTAATAAAACCTTCATTTTATCAACTTCGGCGGCTTTGGCAGTTCGATAAAGACTTTTGGTTCCCATCACTTCTGTTCTCAAGGTTGAGTGACCCGTATAAGAAGCAACATTTATGGCTACTGGATGTTTCTTGAAGAAATTTTTTAGCGTATCCATTGGATAACTGCCACCATCTTGACCAATAACAATTGTTGTAATACCTTGGCTGACAGCAGGAATAGCTTCAGGAACTTTATTCAAGCCCCCAAAATGATGGCTGTGAGAATCAATAAATCCGGGAGACAAAACCAGTCCTTGACCATCGGTGATTGTTTCATTTGAGAATGCTTCTAAATTACCAATTTCCCAAATTTTATCATCCTTCAAACGGATATCTTCTTTTCTGGCTGGTGTTCCTGTGCCATCAATGAGTTGGACGTTTTTTATGAGTTGGGTCGAAGCAATTTTCGCAGATTTTCCTTCTAAAATGTCTTTAACGATATTTCTGACACTGGCATTACTCGAATTTGTCAGAATTATAACAGTGGTTTTTTTCTCGAGATTTCGTTCAATACTATTCAAAAAACCAACCCAACTTCCTGTATGATTTAAAATATTTCCGTTTTTCTCAATGAACCACCCAAAGCCATAATTGTAGGTTTTACCATTATTTAATTTAACTGGCGAAAAGGCTTCCTTGAGCGTTTTCGCACTCACAAGCTTGGTAGTATAAAGTGCTTGTTCCCATTTTAATAAATCTTCTGCCGAAGAATAAATATTTCCGTCACCAATGACACCATCTAGTCTAATAAGGTCATTCAAGTAGTTTTTGCCGTTTTTCCTCTCAAAACCATAAACCCGCTGAATATTGACACTCAACGGGCTTTGCATGTTTAGGTAATAAACATAGGTGTTTGTTAATGAAAGTGGTTGGGTAATATGTTTTTTGAAAAAATCTTCGATTTTCATCCCAGATGTTTTCTCAATAATTAATGCCAATATAATATAGCCTGTATTACAATATTCCCATTTTGAACCAGACTCGAAATTGAGTTTTGGTTTGAGATGAGAGAAAAGCTGAAGCATTTTCTCATTGTTAAGCGTATCAAGCGTATTATTATAACGAATTGCCAAATCAAAATACTCAGGTAAGCCCGAAGTATGCGTCAAAAGTTGCCTAATCGAAATGTGTTTGTATGGAAATGAAGGCAAAAACTTTTGAACTTTATCATCGTATTGCAATTTTCCTTGTTCTTGCAAAATCATCGTCATCATTGCCACAAATTGCTTTGAAATGGAGGCTAAATTAAAAGACGACTGTACTGAAAGTGCTTCTTGGGTTTGTATATTAGCTATTCCAAGGGCTTTTTTATACAAGGTTTTACCATCTTGAGCAATCAAAACTACTCCGTTAAACATCGACTTTTCGTGAAGTTTAACCAATGCAGAATCTAATATAACTATTTGGGAATGTGACGGTTGAGCTTTTGAAGTCAAAATTATACTTCCCAAAATCAAAAATAACAGACTTTTAAGATATAAATTCTGCATGAATGAATTCTTTATGATGCTGTAAAATTTTAATAAATCTATTTTTTATTCTTTAAAAATGAAAATTTATCAAACAAAATAAATATAAAACCTTAATTTTAAGCAAAATATTCTTTTTTACGTTTTTTTTAATTAATAAAAAAGCAAATTATGCTGGATACAATCGACAAAAAAATACTTAAGCTTTTGCAGAAAAATGCAAAATTAACAATCAAGGAATTAGCTGAAGAGCTAAATTTAACCACTTCTCCGATTTTTGAACGTATAAAAAGGTTGGAAAAAGAAGAGATTATTGAGGGATATGTTGCTTTGCTTAATGCCGAAAAAGTAGAAAAAGGACAAGTAGTTTTTTGTAATGTATCTATGCCTATTTACACGAAAGAAAATATTGATTCGTTTGAAAAAATTGTCCAATCAATGCCACAAGTGATGGAATGTTATCATTTAGCAGGAATGGTTGATTATCAATTAAAGGTTTTTGTGAAAGATATTAAGGAGTATGACAGTTTTTTGAAAAAAATGGCAGAAATTCAGGTTGTTAAAGTTCACAGTAGTGCCATAGTATTGCATAATGTAAAATATTCAACTGTGATTTCAGTTGATTAAACTTAGGCTAAAATCAATTTAAACAAAAAACTTTCGTCGTACTACATCTAAAACAGCAGCTATAAACTTTGTTTTTTTTGTTGAATACATGATTTTGATTTCTTCCAAAAGTGTAGTATCTCCATCCAAAAATTTAAAAATCTGTGAGGGTGAATTTTTGTTGTACAAGTCGGCAAAAACTTCGGCTGCTGGTAAACGTTTTTGCTCTAAAACATTCAAAAAAACGCTTGAATAGAACAAAAAACGTTTTTTAAACCAAGTTTCTTTTATAATTGGTGAACCAGTTTTTTCTAAATGAGCAACAATTTGCTTTAGTCTTCTTTGAGTATTCTGAAAGGTGTACCCTGTGGCTGGATTGGTGTACCCGCCAGCAGTACCTATTCTTATAATATGTTTACTAGGAAACTCGTTTGTGCTTTCATCACTCATCGGAATAATGCCAAATTCTTCTTCAAGAATCTGATAATGAGTCAATTGTATTTTTTCTAATATATATTTTTTTATTTCAGAATCGTATTCTTCGGTTGTCAAAAGAGATTCATTAAACAAAGTATATTCAATTAAAGCGGTATGTTCATCAAATGGTAAAACATATATAAAACGACAATCATTTTGCTGCTCAATCCCAAAATTCATCATGTCTGGTAGGGCAGGGTTGAAAATCGGTTTTTCACTTCTAATGACGAATCCTTTGAAATGTTGAAGTAAATTATGGTTGTTTTTGATGTTAAGTTTAAGCTTGTAAGTGCTATCAAAAATGAAGTTAGCTCGTATTTTTTTACCTGCTTTGGTTGTAACAAAAGCGTCGTTTTTATTTTCTTGAATGGCTGCTACCGAATCTTTTAGCCATTCAATGTTGCCAGTTTTTTTTAGCTCGCCTATAACAAAATTATAGAAATCAATTCCACGAAGGAGTTTATAATAATAATCGCCAATATCTAAAATTTGCGAATTATTTTTGGTATCGCAAAATTTAACTGAAGACCATTTTTTATAAAGAATTTGTTCGAAAGTATTGTCTCCAACTTCCCAAAATGCCCAAGTTCGGTCGTTTATATTTTTTTCTTGTGGTTCAATTATCAGAATAGATTTATTTGATATCCGACTCATTTTCAAGTAATAAGCCAACGAAAGTCCTGCCATTCCGCCACCGCAAATGATATAATCATAAACGCCTTCGGTTTCTTCAAAATGAACATCTGTATTATTTTTTGTCATGAAAAATTCATGTTTTATTTAAATAAATTAAACATGAACATGTCTTTCAGCGTGGTAACTCGAACGAACCAAAGGCCCAGATTCTACATATTTTAGACCACGTTTTAAACCTTCTTCACGATACATTGCAAATGTATCAGGGTGAATAAAGTCAATTACTTCGTGGTGCATTTTGGTTGGTTGAAGGTATTGTCCAAGTGTTAGGATATCCAAACCATTTTCCGCTAAATCATCAATTGCTTTGAAAACTTCGTCTTGAGTTTCGCCCAAACCAAGCATAATACCTGATTTTGTACGTTGACCATATTCTTTCGTACGACGGATTTGTTCTAAACTTCGGGCATATTTTGCTTGCGGACGAACATTTCTGTACAAACGTTCGACGGTTTCCATGTTATGAGAAACAACCTCTTGTCCTGCTGAAATCATGCGATAAAGAGCTTCCCAATTACTTTTTGTATCTGGAATTAGAGTTTCAATAGTAGTTTTGGGTGAAGATTCCTTAACCGCTTTTACCGTCTGGTACCAAATTTCTGCACCTTTATCTTTCAATTCATCTCGATTTACAGAGGTAATTACGGCATGTTTCACTTGCATTAAAAGAATCGCTTCTGCTACACGACGAGGTTCATCGGTGTCATATTCGTTTGGACGACCTGTTGCAACGGCACAAAATGTACAACTACGGGTACAAACATTCCCCAAAATCATGAAAGTAGCTGTTCCTTCTCCCCAGCATTCTCCCATATTTGGGCAGTTCCCAGATTGGCAAATCGTGTGAAGTTTATATTCATCCACTAAACCACGTACTTTTTTGAAGTTTTCGCCAATTGGCAATTTTACTCTCAACCAATCAGGGCGACGAGTACGTTGTTCGTTACTTACAACGGGCAATTCTATCATTATTGACTTTAATTAAGCAGATTTTGAGATTAATTTATTGATTTCTATGAATCAACGCTTTCTACCACAAAGGTACAGATTTATGTTTTTAACGAAGTTGTTTTTTTTGTTTTCTATTTCCAAAATATACAGTTAAAAAGCCTGAGGTATAAAAATTTGAATTTTTGGTTAATTGACTTGACATAATTTCAGGTGTTTTGCTGAATAATTCAGCGGTTAAACCAATTTCAAAACCAGTCAAACTATTACCAAAAGTATTCATATCAATGTTTGCTGCAACTTTAATATGAGCTCCTGGATTAAACTGAATACCTTTAAAAAACTCATTCATTATCCCAGCAGAACCTTGTATTCTGTTAAGTTCTTTATGAATATTTGGATCATATTGTACAATTTCAATAGCACCTCGCCCTGTGCGGTCATATTTTATATAATATGGTTTTTGTAACCCAATTGAAGGACCTCCTGCTAAAATTAGACTAATTCCAATGCCATCTTCGCCATTTTTCTTGAAATAAACGATCTCTCGGCCATATTGAGGTCTCACAGAAAACAAGTAATTAGTTTTACCAAAGATAAAACGATTAGCGATGCTTGTTGGCTCTGATTTTTCTTTCGGATGTTTAATATTGACTGCTTCAATAGCAATGTATCTGTGTAGTGGATGACCCTTAGTATTACCAATTGCACTTGAATGACGAACAACAAATCCGCCTAATAAGCCTGAGTTTGTATTAGTAGTTGCTCCGTAAGCAAGCATTTTATAATCTTCGCTTGTTTTTTTTGTCGGAGTTTTTTTTTGGGCAAAAGTACTTATTGAAGTCAGTACTAATAATATGCTAAATAATTTTGAAATCATTATTTTCGTCGAAGTTTACAATATAAATATAAACGTATTTTTTTAGAAAAACATCTTAAAATTAACGAAATTAATTAAACTTATGTTTTTAGTTTTTGAAAAATACTAGTTTTTAACTTATTTTGAATAGTTTATTAACAAAATAATATTAACAATTTTAGAAATGCCTACTTCAAAAATAGTTTATCTTGGCGATTTACGTACTCAAGCCACACATTTGCAATCAAATGAAACAATTATTACCGATGCCCCTGTTGATAATAATGGAAAAGGAGAAGCTTTTTCTCCAACTGATTTAGCAGCAACGTCACTTGGTAGTTGTGCAATGACAATTATGGGAATCGTAGCAAAACGTGAAGGGCTTGATTTATCAGGAACTACCATCGAAATTACAAAAATTATGTCGGGTGAAGCTCCTCGTAGAATTGCTAAAATTGAAGTAAATTTCACAATGAAAACTTCTGAGATTTTGACTGATGAAGTCAAAGCAAAATACGTAAGAGCAGCACTTACTTGTCCAGTATCATTGAGTTTACATCCTGATATTGAACAAGTTTTTAATTTTGAGTGGTTGTAATTTTATAAAAGGCTTTAATAATGAATTTTTTAAATAAATTCATTATTAAAGCCTTTACTACAAATTCTCAATTATTTCGTCAAATCTAATATCAAAGTGTGAAGCATCATAAATTGATTTTCCATTTTTGATTATTAAAACTTGTGGAGATTCGTGTTCGACATCAAATTCTTCGGCAATTTTATTAGAAATAGGTCTTAGTTTTAGTAAGTCTAAGTAATAAGGTTTTAAGCCTTTTGCATTTTCATCTTTCCAAGCACGTTCTAATCTTGATAAAGCTGTTGCACTTATTGAGCAGGTTGTACTATGCTTTAATATCATAACTGCTTGGTTATGAGATTCTTTCTTTATTTCTTCTAATTGTACTTCGCTAGTGAGGTTATTCCAATTCATCTAAAATATCTTATTTGTTTCAGCTAAAACGTGCCAAAAGATTGAAAAGTTTCTTTTGGTTGATTTGGTTATTTCATCAAAAATATTTTTTATAGTTTCCAATATTTTTTGAAAGTGAATTAAATTCTTGATGTTGAACAATACTTTAACATAATTTTTAATGAATTGTTCAAAAGATTCTTGCTGATTTAGCGAATTATTGTCTTGATTGAGAGCAATACCAACGGCAATCATAAAATAAACAAATGCACTAAGAGAATATTGAATGATATAAAGAGAAAGAATAGAATTTTCGTAAATAAAAAAATTGTAACAGTATAAAACATCTTTCAAAAAGATTAAGCTGACACCAAGTGCTACCCAAACGTAACTTTTACCTTTTACACGTCTAAATAATCCGTGAGAGATTAAAATCATTTCTTGAACAGCATAAAATATCAATAAAAAGTATAAAGCGTCAGGAATTACTGGAATGAGAACGGTTCCAAAGAAGATAAAAATAATTGTTATTGGAATGAGTAGTTTGGGTAAATCTTGCAATTTGTCAGAGTAGATTCGTGTACCTTCTTTTCTAAAAACAACAATTAGTATCATGTGCATCACAATGGTCATTGTTATTTGTAATACTTCTCCTATTTGTCCACCAAGAAGAATGAGAGAATCAGAAAAGGAACCTACGAGGTAGGTTAAGTACATGGCAATGTCTATTGAAGTAGTTCTCCAATGTCGTTTGAAACCGTACCAAATACCAATCATAGGCAGAACAAAAATATGTCCGATAGATACCAATAGTGCAATGCTATTGAAAAGACCAAAACCTGTCAATCCAATGAGCAAGACTACTAGTAATGCTATTAGCCTATTTATATTCATTTATAAGAAAACAATTATAGAAATGGGTTATTAAATACAAATATTGGAAAAAAAAATGTAAAATTATATTTATCTGTTTTTTTTAATTTAAAATATTTTAAAAATGGCATTGTTTTTGACAAAACCCTAATAAGTTATTGTCCCCAATCCATTTTTTTTATTAAAATAGTTATGAAACATTTGTCTAAACAGTTACAATTTGTAAACGACGTTTATAATCATGCAACAGATATTGGAATAATTAGGTTAAAGGCAAGGAAAGATGAGGAATCTAACAGAGTTATACACATAAATGATAACCCACTTGTTAATTTTGCTACTAATAATTTTTTGGGTTTTGAAAATGACCCACGAGTAAAAGAAGCTGCCATTGAAGGAATCAATCGTTATGGCTTATTTACTTCGGTGTCGAGAACCTACTTTTCATATGAACATTATCTTGAATTAGAAGAAAAATTAGAAAAAATATTTGACTTACCTGTTTTCCTAGCTAACAATACTTCCCAAGGTCATTTTTCGTATTTACCACTAATAATTGGCAAAAATGATGCAATTATAACTGATCAATTTTTACACGCAAGCGTTCAAGTTGTGGTACAATATCTTAAAGGTGGTGGCGTGTACAATGAAATGATTCGACATAATCAGATGGACGCTCTTGAAGCTAGAATCAAAGTTTTGAGTGAAAGTTATGACAGAATCTGGTATTTTGCTGATAGTGTTTATTCGATGCATGGTGATATGGCCCCAATGAAAGACATTGAATCTTTATTGAATACTTATGACAAATTTCATGCGTATATAGATGATGCTCACGGCATGAGCTGGATTGGCAAAAATGGTAAAGGGTTTTGTTTGCATCATTTACCAAAACATGAAAAACTCTACGCAATATGTTCTTTGAATAAAGGTTTTGGAGCTACCAGTGCAGCATTAGTTTTTCCAAATCAACAAGTAAAGGATTTGGTTCATAATTGTGGATTTCCTGTTATTTTTTCCTCACCAACCATGCATGCTGGCGTAACAGCAGCATCGAAAATTGCAGATATTCATTTATCAGTCGAAATTTACGAAAAGCAAATTATGCTAGGTGAACGAATAGAATATTTCAACCGAAGAGCCAAAGAATTAAATCTACCACTTGCTAATTTCTTGCATACACCAATTTTTTATTTAGGTTTAGGAAGTTTAGAAGAAGTATTCCGCTTTTCAAAGCATTTACAGAGCAAAGGCTTTATAATGAGTGTCGCTTCAGCTCCAAGTGTGCCTCTCAATCAATCTGGTTTAAGATTTATTTTAGGGCTACATCAAACAATTCAAGATATTGAAAATTTGGTATGTACTGTTGCTCAATTTATGGAAGATTTGGAGAAATCAGGCCAATTTAACCGAGAAATAGTATTGAAAGCCTTCCGAAAGGGCGAGAAAAAAAGAGACATAGTTTAGTATATTTCATCGAAAGAATCAAGCGTTTGTTAATTAACAAACGCTTTTTTTGTGTTTTTTCAAGAAAGATTCGTGAAATTTGTACAATTTTGTTACCTTTATTGTCGAATTCCGACAAAGTTAGTTTTCCACCAACCACCCTAAGATAAACCAAAGTAACTCCGAAATCATTAATGAGCCTTAATACCGATAATATCCGCCTTGTATTCGGACTAAAACTTAAACAACTTCGACTAGATAAAGCAATGTCCCTCACCGAACTTGCACAAAAATCTGGTCTTTCTATGTCATATATTAATGAAATTGAAAAAGGCAAAAAATACCCAAAATCTGATAAAATAGTAGCATTGGCAGAAGCAATGGGTGTTGATTATGACACCTTAGTCTCGTTGAAACTAAACAAAAAATTAGAGCCAATTTCAGAATTACTTCGCTCAAATTTCCTAACAGAATTACCTTTTGAGATTTTCGGTATTTCGCCCGCCGATTTACTAGAATTATTGTCTGACGCACCCACAAAACTTAGTGCATTTATTAGTACGATTATCGAAATTGGTCGTAGCTATAATATGTCAGTTGAGCAGTTTTATTTTGCAGTTTTGAGGTCATATCAAGAAATGCACGATAATTATTTCCCTGAAATTGAAATTGAAGTAGATAAGTTTTTAGCCGAACACAAAATTTCTGCTGAGCAACAAATTGACGAATACTTTTTGTCAAACTTACTAACCGATAAATACGGTTTTACCATTAAGTATTTTGACGAAGAGGATTATCCTGATATTGTTAATATTCGTTCTGTTTTTTTACCAAAAAATAATACACTTTTAATCAATAAACGAATTACTTCCGACCAAAGAGCCTTTACACTTGGCCGTGAGTTGGGTTTTTTGTTTATGAAAATTAAAGATAGGCCTTATACTTCTTCTTGGGTTGAAGTAAAATCGTTCGATTCGGTACTCAATAATTTTAATGCTTCGTATTTTGCAGGAGCGATTTTAATTAGAAAAGAGAAATTGATTGAGAAATTAGAAAAGTTATTCAATCAAGAAACATGGAACAATAAAACGCTGATTGAACTTGCAGATTACTTTCAAGCCACACCCGAAACACTTTATCACAGAATTAGTAATGTTTTACCAAAATATTTTGGGATTGACGGAATATTTTTCTTGCGATTTGAGTCGGCTTCAGGGCATAAAGAGTACCACTTAACAAAGGAAATGCACCTCGCAAAAAAGCATACACCTCACGAAACTCAAAAAGAACATTATTGTCGTCGTTGGATTTCGCTAAATATTTTAGATGATGTATCAAATTTGCAGCAAAATGCGAAATACAAAGTGCCATTGGTTGGCGTACAAATTTCAAATTATATTGATTCCGAAAACCAATATTTTGTAATGTCAATGGCTCGACCATTAAACATTATTTCACATATCAATGTAAGTGTGACTATGGGATTTGAGCTAAATGATAACCTTAGAAATAAGTTTAAATTTTTGGCTGACCCCGCAATTCCAGTGCGTGAAGTAAATCAAACTTGTGAGCGTTGTAGTTTATTTGATTGTAAAGAAAGGGTTGCCGCTCCAATTATTTTACAGAAAAAAAGACAAATGGATAATATGAAAATGGCTCTAAAATCAATGGGAGCGTAGTTTGTTTAATTTATATTCATTTAATTTTTTCCTTTTTTTGAAAAAAACAAGGTATTATATACTAAATTTCATTATTTTAAAGTTTAATAACGAAACCATACATTTCACGACCTAAATATGTTACAAACAATTTTGCTCCAAGTTGATTCAACCGCTACTGCGGCAAATGCACAATCAATCAATTATTTAAGCTTACTTCTTAAAGGAGGTATTGTTGTTTATCCAATTTTATTTTTGTTGTTTGTAGCCATATTTTTTATTCTCGAACGCTATTTGTTTATAAAAAATGCTTCAAATATTGATTTTGGATTTCTGAGATCTTTAAAAGACAATATTCTTCGTGGAGACTTACGAACAGCAACTACATTGTGTAAAAGTACTAATTTACCCATTGCTCGAATATTGGAAAAAGGTATTACACGTATAGGTCGCCCTGTAAAAGATATAGAAAGTGCCATGGAGATTCAGGCAAACTTAGAGGTTTCTAAAATGGAAAAAAACATGGGTTATCTTGGGCTTATCGCTGGGGTTGCTCCGATTTTGGGTTTTATTGGTACAATTTTAGGAATTATCCGTATTTTTTATGACATCGGTACAACGGGTAATTTTACAATTGAAATTATTGCCAATGGTCTTTATGAAAAAATGATTTCGTCTTGTTCAGGTCTTGTAGTTGGCTTGGTTGCTTATATTGGTTATCATAGTATAAATATGATGATTGACAAATTTGGTATTCATTTACAAGCAACTGTCATGGATTTTCTTGATACATTGAACGAGCCAGTAAGATAGTAAGCACATCAATTAATTTGTCATTAAATATTTTTACAAATAGCAAATAACTACATGTTTTTGCGAAATAAGAGATAAAATTTTTATAATGAAACTCAAAAGACAAAGAAGATTTGAAGCTGAGGTATCAACATCATCATTGAACGATATCATGTTCTTTTTGCTGTTGTTTTTCCTAATTATATCGACATTAGGCAATCCGAATGTAATAAAATTATTATTACCAAAGTCTTCAAAATCTACACATGACGTAAGCAAACAGCCTATTTCATTAACGATAACTAAAGATAAAGTATATTATATTAATTCTACACCAATACCATTTCCGCAACTGGAAGAAAGACTATTAGCGGCAGTTCAAGGAATGGAAGAACCAACAGTCGTGCTTAGAGCCGAAAGTTCGTTGACAGTTCAAGATTTAGTAGATGCGATGTCATTAGGTGCAAAACTTAAAATTAGAATGGTTTTGGCAACCGAATTGAATAAATAAACAGATTATTGCGTTTGGAAAAGGTATGATTTTAAGTCAACAAAAAAAGCTCAGGATTGATTATCAACCCTGAGCTTTTTTTGTTTTTGAATAGCATTTCAAGAAATTAATTCAAATAAATTCCATCGTCTTCTAGTCTAACTATTCTTTGGCGATATAATGCTCCAATCGCTTTTTTGAAAGTTTTCTTACTCATCTCTAGTTGGTACATTACATAATTAGCATCGCTTTTATCGGTAATATCCAAAAAACCATTATTAGACTTTAGCTTATTCAGAATTCGTTCAGCGTTTGGTTCAATATTTTCATATCCTTGTTTTTGCAAACTTAAGTCGATTCTTTTATCTTCTCGGATATTCTTGATAAAGCCTTTTGTACGCGAACCAACTTTTACCCTTTGAAAAATTTCATTTTCATAAATCAAGCCTTTGTATTTATTATTGATTACTGCATTGAGACCCATGTCTGTTTCTTCAAAAATCAATAAATCAACTTCCTGTCCAATTTTTAAATCAATGTTTTCCTTTTCAAAATAACGGTTTACTTTACAAGAGGCAACTAAACGGTCGGTTTCATCATCTAAATATAAATAAACTGCGTACCATTTTCCCTCTTCCATTTTTTTATTTTGTTCACGAAAAGGAACAAATAAATCTTTTTCTAAACCCCAATCGAGGAATGCCCCAATGGCAGTTACTGCTTTTACTTGCAAACAAGCAAATTCGTTTAGTTGAATTTTTGGTTCAAGGTTAGTTGCAATAATCCTGTCTTCCGAATCTTTGTAAATGAATACTTCAATATCATCGCCTACGATGGCATTTTCGGGGACATATTTTTTAGGTAAGAGAACATCATTTTCTTCGTCATCACCTAAGAACATTCCAACGCTTGTGCCTCGAAGTATTTTTAACGTATTTTTTACACCAAGATGAAGCATATATTTATTTAATTAATTTGCATTTTTCGACATCAAATTATGCCATTTCCATTTCATCGACTCGTGTTCGAGAATGTTCCAAAAAATTTCGGATTCTACCGCTAGCAGTTTCCAATTCTTCGGTTGATGCCAAAAAAACAATTCTAAAATGGTCTGGTTTTATATAATTGAATCCAGTGCCAGATACGACCAATACTTTTTGCTCGCAAAGAAGATCATAAGTAAATTGCTCATCATCCTTAAATGAAAACTTTCTTAAATCTATTTTTGGGAAAAGATATAATGCTCCTTTTGGTTTCACACAAGTAATTCCTGGAATATCAGTCATTTTATAATGAACCAAGTCTCTTTGTTTGCATAATCGACCAGTAGGAGCAACCAAATCATCAATACTTTGGTATCCACCAAGTGCTGTTTGGATTGCATATTGAGCGGGTACATTAGCACATAAACGCAAACTTGCTAAGAGAGTGAAACCTTCTACGAAAGATTTTGCTCGATGTGTTGCTCCGCTTAAAATCACCCAACCACCACGGAAACCAGTTGCACGATAGTTTTTAGACAAACCACCATAGGTCATCACAAAAACATCATCGCTCAAGGAAGCCATAGGTATATGTTTTGCTCCATCAAACAGGATTTTATCATAAATTTCATCTGCAAAAACTATTAAATTATGTTCTGCTGCAATTTTAATAATTCCTTCTAAAATATCTTTGTCGTAAACTGCTCCAGTTGGATTATTTGGATTAATCACTACGATTCCTTTGGTTTTTCTAGTGATTTTTCTGCGAATATCATCTAAATCAGGGTTCCAATCTGATTCTTCATCACAGATATAATGTACTGGTTTTCCGCCAGAAAGAGCCACAGATGTTGTCCAAAGTGGATAATCAGGCGATGGAATTAAAATTTCATCGCCATCATTTAGAAGTGCCTGCATCGTCATCACGATGAGTTCACTTACACCATTTCCAATAAAAATATCATCAATCGTAACACCACGCACACCAATTTGCTGAGTATAGTGCATGATGGCTTTTCTGGCTGCAAAAATACCCAAATGATGCACGTATCCTTGTGCATTTCGAATATTCATGATCATGTCATGAACAATTTCATCAGGAACATCAAAACCAAAAGGTGCTGGATTTCCAATGTTTAGATTGATGATTTTTTGCCCCATAGCCTCTAGTTGTTGAGCTTTTTCAAAAACTGGCCCGCGGATAGCATAACTCAAATTATTGAGACGATTGCTTTTATTGATATTGTTTTGCATCTTCAAAAGAATAATTTCTACACAAAATTAGTCAAAAATCATGCGTTATTTTGATTTCTTCCAATAAAAAAGGTTAGACCTCTTTAAAATCTAACCTTTTTTATCCTTTAATGTGTTATTATGTCAATTGTTTTCTTTTTCGTTGAGTCTTTCTAATAACATTTTATTGAAATTAGCTTCTGTTCGTTTAAGTTCCGAAAACTGACGAGGAGTAATTGTTTTCAATATTTTACTCATATATTCTTCTTCTAAATCTGTTTCTTTTCGACGAAGCACAAGCACTTGTTTTTGTGCAGCCACAATTTTTTCATCAGTGCTAGTTAATGAAGATGCTTCATCCATCGTTCGACGGATATTTTTTTTAAGTTCAATTCTCTTATTTTCGTATTCATTATACACAGCCCAAAATTGTGGAGCTTGCTCTGGAGTTAGATTCAATCGCTCAGTAATCATACCGATTTTTGCTGCATGAATTTTTTGCCCGCGTTGCCCAGATTCTCCCCTTTGCCCAATGGTAACAAACGGAAGTAATAATAAGATGTATATTATTAAATTTTTCATTTTTCTTTGATTTATATCTCTTCTTCTAAATCTTGGTTTTGTAAATGCTCCAAAATATCTTGTTTGCTGATTTGTAAGCCATCTAATACTTTATTTGAGTTTTGTGACGAATTGCTGTTTTCAAGGGCAGTTTCATATTCTAAATAGCTCAAATCTTGCGTTTCCAAATACGTTTTTATTTCATCTTTACTTATATTTTCTAGAGCAAGAGCGGTTTTGTCTTTAGAAAATTGCGGAATTGCAAACCATAAACCAACAAATAAGACTATACTCGCTGCCGCAGACCATTTTAACCGAGAAGATTTTAACCAGTCGATTTTTATAATTTTACCTTTGTTTAGTCGCTCGATTTTTGCTATTATTTCATCAGTTAATGAATCAAAATATCCATTTGGTACGGCAAAAATATTTGCTTTATCCAAACTTTCAATGGCGATAACTTTTTCAAGAGTCGAAAAATAATTATCAGGAGTTTGGAAAATATTAACCCTTTCCAAATCTTCTAGTTTGATTTTTTTATCCTCAATTTGGTCAATTTTTGATAAAATAATTGAAGAAAGATTGTCGAAATATCCTTCGGGTGTTGTAAATGTTTGTTTAGAAATAAAGTTTACACTTGGTTCTTTTTCTGTTTCGATTTGTTGTTGGATAGATAAAGTGAGTTGTTCAAAGTAATTGTTAGGAACTTTGAAAACGTTTGTTTTGACTATTTTATCTAAAGAAATCATCCGAGAAATTGAAAAAAATGCTTTAACGTTTATTGGACAAACATATTTTAAAATGGTTTAATACTTTTATTAAAAACTTGCTTCTTGATTATTAAGCGACTCTTCAATTTTTTTTACCGCCAAATGATAAGATGCTTTTAAAGCTCCCACTGAAGTACCAGTTATTTCTGATATTTCTTCATATTTCATATCATCATAATACTTCATATTAAATACAAGTCGCTGTTTATCAGGTAGTTGCAAAAGAGCTTTTTGAAGTTTAATCTGAATCTCATCACCTGAAATATAGTCTTGACTAATTGAGCTTTCAAGCGTATTCAACAGGTCGAGGCTATCGTTATTTTCGAGTGGGATGTGATTTTGGCGGCGTTTTTTTTGTAGAAAATTTAAACTTTCATTCGTGGCAATTCGGTAAATCCAAGTATAAAGTTGGGCGTCACCTCGAAAATTTTGGAGTCCTTGCCAGATTTTTATGAAAGTTTCTTGCACAACATCATCGGCATCGTCGTGGTCAATGACCATTTTGCGGATATGCCAGTATATTTTTTGCTGATATTTTTTTATCAGGGCTTCAAATGCCTTCCGACGGGTTTCTGGGTTTAGAATGTCGGCAACTAATTCTTGGTCTGTTTGCATAAATTATTATAAAAACTTACAGGTTAGTTTAAACTTAAACCTGTAAGTTTTGGTTATGCGTATTATGCTTTTCTAGCGATAACTTTCAATGCTTTTTCAACAATAGTTGCAGCATTTAAACCATATTTTTCCATTAATTGAGTAGGAGTTCCTGACTCGCCAAATGAATCATTTACTGCGATATATTCTTGCGGAGCTAAGAAGTTCTTGGCAAGTGTTTGAGCAATGGCGTCACCTAAACCGCCATTTGCTTGGTGTTCTTCGCACGAAACCACACATTTTGTTTTGCGTACACTTTTTAAGATTGCTTTTTCGTCCAAAGGTTTAATGGTGTGGATATTTAAAATTTCCGCACTTATTCCTTGTGCTTCCAAAATTTCACACGCTTGTATTGCTTCCCAAACCAAATGACCCGTTGCGATGATACTTACGTCTTTTCCTTCACTAACCATCCAAGCTTTGCCAATTTCAAATTTTTGGTCTGGAGAAGTGAAAACAGGCACAACTGGACGACCAAAACGTAAATAAACTGGCCCTTCGTGATTTGCTGCTGCGATTGTTGCTGCTTTTGTTTGGTTGAAGTCACAAGGATTTATAACAGTCATGTTTGGCATCGCACGCATCATTGCCAAATCTTCCAAGATTTGGTGAGTTGCACCATCTTCACCCAAAGTAAGACCTGCATGCGATACGGCAATCTTAACATTTTTATCAGAATATGCTACTGATTGACGAATTTGGTCATATACACGGCTTGAACCAAAATTAGCAAAAGTTGTAGCAAATGGAATTTTACCACCAATTGTTAGACCTGCTGCCACACCAATCATATTTGCCTCAGCAATTCCACATTGGATAAAACGCTCAGGATTTTCTTTAATGAAAGTGTCAATTTTTAATGAACCAACTAAGTCGGCACAAAGTGTTACTACATTTGGGTTCGTACGACCTAACTCGGTCATGCCAGCTCCGAATCCAGAGCGTGTATCTTTTTTCTCGGTAAATGGATATTTTGTCATTTCTATAATATCTTTATCAAAACTAAATATTTTTGTAATCAATTGGCTTTGAGTATTTTACTTAAAAATATTTTCAAGTCGATTAATAATCTCCTAAAGTTTCAGGTAATTGAGCTAAAGCGGCGGCTAATTGCTCATCGTTAGGAGCAACCCCATGCCATTTGTGACTACCCATCATGAAGTCAACACCTGCACCCATTTCTGTTTTTAACAAAATCATTACAGGTTGCCCTTTTCCAAGCAAACGTTTTGCTTTTCGTAATCCTGTAATTACTTGCTCCATGTCATTACCATCTTTAATATCTAAAACATTCCAACCGAATGCCTTGTATTTGGCTTTCAAGTCACGGTTTGACATTACTTTTTCAGTTGGGCCGTCAATCTGCTGACCGTTTAAGTCAATGATTCCAATTAAATTATCAAGTTTGTGATGAGGAGCCGCTTGTGCTGCTTCCCAAACTTGTCCTTCTTGTTGCTCTCCGTCACCCATTAAACAATAAATGGTTGTTTTTTCACCATTTAAGCGTTTTGCTAAGGCAGCTCCAATAGCTACTGACAATCCTTGTCCTAAGGAACCCGAAGCGATTCGGATACCTGGAAGATGCTCATGTGTAGTTGGGTGTCCTTGTAAACGAGAATTTATTTTACGAAATGTGCCTAATTCTGCTTTGTCGAAATATCCTCTGTGAGCTAAAACGCTATAAAATACTGGTGATATATGCCCGTTTGAAAGGAAAAATAAGTCTTCGTTTGTACCGTCCATATTAAAAGTAAGGTTTCCGCCTTTACCTTTACGATTATTGATTTTCATTTGTTGGAAATATAATCCAACCAATAAATCTGTACAGCCTAATGAACCGCCTGGATGCCCTGATTGACAAGCATGAACCATTCTAACGATGTCTCGACGAACTTGCGAAGCGATGTCTTGTAATTCTTTGGTTTGCATTTAAAAATAATTATTAAGTGTCAAATATACAATTAATACAAAAATAGATAAAAAATATAAAAAAGTAATCTTTTTATTAATATTCTACAAAAGTACGGAATACATCTTGGTTTATAAACACAAAAACCTCACGAAAGCGAGGTTTTTATTGAAATCTATATCATTTATGCAAAAAACTCAGAATAGTTTTGGAAAAAATGCAGGAACTCGCTTGGCATAAGTTTCGTAATCACTTTTAGTTTCAAGTAATTTTTTCTCTAAAAGTGTAACACCCGAAACTTTCATCAGCAAAAAGGACATTAAAAGAGGACAAAAAATATGAATTATAGCTCCATTTGAACAAGCAAATAAGAAAAATCCCCACCAAAGTAGTGCATCTCCAAAATAATTAGGATGACGTGTCAATGCCCATAAACCTTCTTGCAAAACTTTTCCTTTGTTATCAGGATTTTTTTTGAAGCTGACAAGTTGCCAATCACCAATTGTTTCAAAAGCTAACCCGATTGTCCAAAGTATAATTCCAACACAATCTAGAATGCTAAAAGATGTGTTTTTTGAAATCATCGCAGGAGCGAAAACCGAAGAAATTATCCATAAAAGGATTCCTTGAAGTAAGAAAACCCTCAAAAATGAAACCCACCACCAGTTTTGTTTGTATTGGTTTCTCCATTCTTGATAACGGTAGTCTTCTCCCTTACCAATATTTCTGAATGCCAAATGAATGCTCAATCGAAGTCCCCAAACTGAGATTAAAATACAATAAATAAGCGAACGAACATCAGAAAGGTTGAGTTGTGTACGATAATACCATGCGATAATTACGAATCCTAAACCCCAAAAAATATCAATGATACTTGCATCTTTCAAATATAAACTCAATAACCAAAGTGCAGTTAAACAAGTTATTAAAACCAAGAAACCTTCGCCAAATGGGAAGGTTTCTTGAAATGCCAAATAGCCAATTAAGCCAAGTATTATTGCAAATAATATTTTACGAATCATTGTTCTTTTGAGGTTTAAAAATAGTTATTCTACAATTATATTTTAACCTAAAATCTGTTCTGCGTGGTTTTTGGTATCAACTTTTTGTATAATTTCTTCGATAATTCCTTTTTCATCAATTACAAAAGTTGTACGGACAATTCCCATATAAGTTCTCCCATACATTGATTTTTCTGCCCAAACGGCATAATCATTGACTATTTTTTTGTCTATATCTGCCAGTAAATCGAAGGGGAGTTCGTGTTTTTTTATGAATTTTTGATGAGATTTTTCATTGTCAACACTTACACCTAAAACAATATAACCTTTTGCCAAAAGCATTTGATAATTATCTCGTAAACTACAAGCCTGAGCTGTGCAAGCAGGCGTTGCATCTTTTGGATAAAAATATAAAATCACTTTTTTACCTAAAAAATCAGAAAGATTAACGACGTTTCCGTTTTGATTTTTTGCTCGAATGCTTGGTGCTGGATTTCCTACTATGAGAGACATTTTTTCGATTTTTAGATTTCTTTTTAGATGATTTTTTTGCAATTTTTTTAATCGCTTTTTGGGTGGCAACATATTCCTCAATGTTGACTTCGTAAACGCCCAAATTTCCGACATTATCTGTTACCTCCAACTTTAAATCACCACTAAATGTTTCGGATTCATCTAACTTTATGGACCAGATTCTATTTGATTTATATTCATAATCCATCAAAACCCATTTATTATTAACATAACAATTGAAAGTTTTGATGCCAGAAAGATTATCTGATATAGAGAATCTTATCTCAGAAGAATCTATTCTGATAGGGCGAATAGAAGGAGCTTCCAAATCAGTGATTACCTGAAAATCGCCTAGTTCTTTGGTTTTAAATTGTATTGTATTTCCTGACCAAGTTCCACCCAAATATTTTCGCCCATCATTTACATAATAAGCACTTGTTTTTGGAGAGGTTGAAACTCCTAAAGGGGTAAAAGAAATATTTATAAAATCTTTTAATGGAATTTTTTCTGAATTTATGGAAAGGCGGTTGCCACTTATATTGGTTTTTAAATAGAGTGTATCGTACAAGGCATCGGCAAAATCTATTTTTAAATTTGGTTCAGAATAAAATTGCCCTTTTTGTGGTAGAATCTCTTTTTTGATTCCTATTTTTTCTGAACTATTATCAACTTGTACAAAATCTGCGATTCCTTTGTTTAAATCATGAAGATAAACCGACTCTTTATTTCTTGTATATGCAAGTGGAACAGCTATTGGAATGCCTTTATTTTGCAAGATTGCAGTTGAAACTTTTGTATTTTTTGCCCGAATAGCAAGCGTATTTTCGGTAATAGAAGTTGAAATGTTTCCTGAAAAATTACTTTCATCGGCCAATTCATCTACAAAATTTTCATTTGGCAAATCTCCTTGAATCGAAAAATTCATAGAAGTGGCATTGCCATAAGTATCTTTTACTAATATAGAAACTCTATGCAATTGATTGTCTTTAATGATTATTTTGCCTTGATTTTTGTCAGTTTCATAAATAGAAAGTCGATTTCCATCGGCAATATAACATTTCTGAATTCTGACACCGTTGGTTTCGGCAACATCAAAATCTATATGTACATTAATATCTTTCGAAATATCGAAAGGCATTTTTTCTAGATTAAGCTTATAAGTAGTAATTTCATCAACTTTCACTTCTAAATCTGTCACTCCTAATCTAAAAGGTGATGTTTGACTGCGGTCATAAGTATTAAGTTCAAGACCAATTGTACCATGAACTTTTATGACATTTGGAACAGTATAGTTGCCATCAGAATTGCGAGCTGGTGCAACCGAAACACGCCCAAATTCGCCATTTACACGAGAATAAGCATTGAGTGTTTTAAGAATTACTCTTTCGATTACTGGAGCTTGTGAATCTTGGATTTCCCAAAAACCAAATTTTAAGGGATTAATGGCATTTTCAAATTCATCACGAATTTCAAAGTGCAAATGTGGCCCACCTGAAGCACCTGTATTGCCTCCAATTGCTACAATTTCACCTTTTTTTACTGGAATTTCGTTTTCATTTAAAGATAATTCAATATCCCAAGTCTGTTGATTATATTCTTTTCGACGAACATAATCTTCTATTCTTGCATTGAAATTTTTTAAATGACCATAAACTGTCGTAAAACCATTAGGGTGCGTAATATAAAGTACATTTCCGTAACCGCCTCGCATTACCCTAATTTTGGAAATATAGCCATCGGCAGCCGAATAAACTTGGTAACCTTCAACACCTCCAGTGCGAATATCAACTCCAGCATGAAAATGGTTGGTTCGTAAATCTCCAAAGCCACCAGAAAGCGAGGCTTGTTGACCAGGTTGTATTGGAAAGATAAAATAGCCTTGTGGATAATCTTGAGTAGCTCTTCGTTTTTGGGCGAATGCCTGCATTGAAGTAGTATCCGAAACTAAATATATTATAAGCAAAAGTGTACTTAAAATGCGTGTGATAATCATAATTCCTCTAGCCCCTAAAAGAGGATTTTTTTAAAAGTATATTTATGGAATAGTAAATTGATAAAAACTGCTTTTTATGAATTACTTAACCTCGAATTCCAACATTTTTTCATTTTCAATAAAAGCTGTCAATGTATCACCAACTTTTACTGACGCTACGCCTGCGGGTGTTCCTGTAAAAATAATATCACCTGTTTTGAGTGTGAAATATTTAGAAATAAATGCAATAATAGTATCAATCGGGAAAAGCATCATTGATGTATTTCCTTCTTGCCTTAAAGCACCATTTACATCTAAGTGAAAGTTGAGGTCTGTTAAATCTGTAAATTTTGACTTAGGTACAAAAGCTGAAATAGGAGCGGAGCCATTAAATCCTTTGGCCAAATCCCAAGGTAAACCTTTTGCTTTTAACTTCGACTGAATATCTCTTGCTGTAAAATCAATACCGATTCCTATTTCCTCATAGTATTTATGAGCAAATTTTTCCTCAATATTTTTCCCCATTTTGCTGATTTTAACAATAATTTCAACTTCATGGTGAATATCTTGCGAATAATCAGGGTAGTAGAACGGCTCGCCATCCTTCAAAATTGCGGTTTCTGGTTTTGTGAAAATGACAGGTTCTTCAGGACGCTCGTTGTTCAATTCTTTGATATGTTCGGCGTAATTTCTACCAATTGCGATAATTTTCATGTAAAAATATTCTAAAATTTAAGAAAGAGTTTCAGACGAATTAACCAAATTTGTGCGTTATTCAGACAATTCTATTTACAAAAATAGGTATTTTATCTATTAGAAACGTTCCGTGAGTGGCATAATTTTTTAATCAGACCAAATATTACTCCAAGATAATTGTAATATTTTGGTTATAATCTTCGTCTAAAATAAAATTTAATAATATACAAAATGAAAATCTTTTTTAAATCTTCAGTAGTTGCTTTTGCTTTATTTACGCTTATTTTAGCTTGCCAACGCGTGCCGTTAACTGGCCGAAAACAGTTTGTTGGGTTGGTTTCTAATGAACAAATGATTACGATGAGTTTTGCCGAATATAAAGGTTTCATGGATACATCAAAAGTTGTTTCTTTGAAAGCAAAAGACGCAGAAATGATTGCCCGTGTTGGTGGTCGAATAAAAACAGCCGTTGAAAACTATTTAATTCAAAATAATTATAGCCAAGTAATTGATGGCTATCAATGGGAGTTTAAATTGGTGGAGAGCAAAGAATTGAACGCATGGTGTATGCCTGGTGGAAAGGTTTGTTTTTATACAGGAATCTTACCTATTTGTAAAGATGAAGCTGGAATTGCTGTTGTGATGGGGCATGAAATTGCTCATGCTATTGCGAGCCACGGTCGTGAAAGAATGAGTCAAGCAATGGCAGCTCAGGGAATAACTCAGTTAGGAGCGATTGGTGCTGGGGTTGCAACTGGTAATCAACAAGTAATGGAAATAGCAGGACAAGTGCTAGGCGTTGGTTCACAACTCGGATTTGTGTTGCCAAATAGCCGTAAACAAGAATCTGAAGCCGATAAATTGGGATTAATATTTATGTCAATGGCGGGTTATAATCCTCAAAATGCAGTTGATTTTTGGCAAAGAATGGCAGAAGCTGGTTCAAAATCGCAAAAACCACCAAAATTACTTTCAACACACCCAGCCGACGAAACACGTATTGCTGATTTGAAAGCTCAACTTCCGCAAGCACAAAAGTATTATCAAGTTTATAGTGGAAATAAAAAATGATTCATATCAAGAAAATTGATGCTAACGAAACTTGGCCACTTAGACATAAAGTGATGTGGCCAAACGAACCTCTAGAATTTGTTATTTTACCTAATGACGATGAGGGGATTCATTACGGATTCTTTGAAAATGAAAAATTAGTTTCAGTTATTTCGTTATTTATCAACCATGATGAAGGTCAATTTAGGAAATTTGCAACTGACATTGAATCCCAAAGAAAAGGCTATGGCACGCAATTGCTGAATTATTTGATTAATGAAGCTAAATTGTTAAATATCAAACGATTAACTTGTTCTGCTAGAGTTTCAGCGATTGGGTTTTATAAGAAGTTTGGTATGAAAACTTGCTCTGAAATAGCTAGAAAAAATGGTAAAGATTTTATTAAAATGGAACTGATTTTGAAATAAGTTTTTAACCTTAAAATATTTTTATGCTTGATTCTTTAATACTGTTGTACGACCGTGACCTTCAAAAACTCATTACAGAAATTGATGCGTATAAAATTGAAAGTGATTTATGGCTGATTCGTGGAGAAATTAAGAATTCAGCAGGAAATCTTTGCTTGCATTTAATCGGAAACCTAAATCATTATATTGGACATCAATTAGGAAACACAGATTATGTAAGAAATCGACCTCTGGAATTTGAAGACAAAGATATTCCAAAAGAAAAATTAATTTTTAATATTGAAGCAACACGAGAGATGTTGAAACGTGTTTTACCAAATATTTCAGCGGATGTTTTAGCTCAAAACCATACAGAAGAGTTTTATGGCGGAAATCATTCAAACGAATATTTTTTGATTCATCTTCTGACCCACCTTAACTATCATTTAGGACAAATAAATTATCATAGAAGATTGGTAAATGCTTGATAATAAGGAAAGTAACTGATAAGGAAAATCTAATTTTATCAGTTACTTTTATATATATCATCTTCCAAAATCGTCTTGTACACGCACAATATCATCTTCATCCGATGGATTTTCTGGGTCAGTATGTTGCCATATTTCAGCAATAATGCCCCATTCATCTAAGCCAATTAGGCGATGTCTTTCCCCTTGTTTTAGATTGATAATTGTTCCTAAAGGTAATGTTTGAAGTTCATTTTCTTCATCCGTTTCACTTGTAACCACACCCGCAGTTCCGCCTACAACTTTCCAAATTTCGGCACGGCGGAAATGATATTGCCAAGATAAGCGTTTTTGTGGAGCAACAACTAAAATTTTTGGACTAAGTTTACGACCAATTCCGAAATCATTTACTGATAAATGAGGGAAATAAGTTTCGATAAATTTAGGAGCTTGAGATTCATCTAGTACAAAAAAACCTCCCCACGGACGGCTTTGGTCTTGTTTGTCAATGTTAAATCCCAAATCAGTAATTACTTTTTCTACTGCTTCAAAGACTGATGCTTTTTCTGTTTCTGCCGAAAATTTCATGTGAATGTATATGAATGGATGATTTAAAGAATTACTTTTGCGAGCAAATTTAGTATTTTAAAAAGGCTATAACAAGTATAAAATAGAATTACTTGGTTCAAATTTTATTTTTTTTTCATAAAATAAATTAAAGGCCTGAATTTGTTTTCCAAATCTAAATGATGATGAAAGTTGAGAAAATAGATACGTTTACGGGACATCGAGATTGTATTTATGCTTTGGAGAAAACAGGCGAAAAACAACGTTTTTTTTCGGCAGCAGGCGATGGTTTTGTAGTTCGTTGGAATTTGCAAAAACCTGATGTTGGAGAATTGATTGCAAAAGTTGGACATTCAGTATATGCTTTGTCTTATTTACAAGAAGAAAATCAATTATGGATTGCCGAAAATTTTGAAGGCATTCATGTTATTGATGTTGAAACAAAACAGGAACTTCGTTCGTTAAAATTAGCACCAACCAATTATTTTGATATTCAGATTTATAATAATCAGGCATTTGTGGCTGGAGGAGATGGCGTAATAACGGTAATTGATGTCGATAATTTTAGTTTCCGAAAGCATATAAAAGTTTCTTCTGAAAGTGCAAGGTGTTTGACAATTAATCCAGTTGAAAGAGAATTTGCCGCTGGTTTTAGTGATAATTCGATTAAAATTTTTGATTTGCACACATTTGAACTCAAAAAAGTAATTGAAGCCCACACAAATTCTGTTTTTGCTCTGAAATATTCACCAGATTTCAGATTATTACTTTCTGGAAGTAGAGATGCTCGACTTAAAATTTGGAACGTTGAACAAGATTATTCTTTAGAAAAAGAAATTGTAGCTCATACTTTTGCAATAAATAATATTGCTTTTAGCCCTGATGAAAAATTATTTGCTACGTGTAGCATGGATAAATCAATAAAAATTTGGGATGCTGTTACTTTTAAGCTTTTAAAAGTAATTGATAGAGCAAGACACGCTGGACACGGAACTTCAGTCAATAAGTTACTTTGGAGCGACTATGAGAATCAGATTGTATCGGGAAGTGACGACCGAACAATTTCAGTTTGGAAATTGTCGTAAATTCACCAATATATGTTGTCTTTTTTGAAGAAAACAAGTAAAATATTAATATAAAACATACTTTTTTTGTTACTTTTGCTGATTGACTTATATATTTAGTTAAATTTTTGATATAGGAATATTATTTTCAATGTATTTCAGCAATCGAAATGGGCGAACTATTGCTCCATCATCAAAAACGTTTCAGAATTTCCTAAAACATTTTTAACAATGAAGATTACACCTCTCGAAATACGCCAGCATGAATTCGAAAAAACATTTAGAGGCTATAATATTGAAGAAGTAGATAGTTTTTTGGCAAATCTTTCGCAAGAATGGGAACGAGTTCTTAATGAGAGCAAGATGCTGAGAATGCAGCTTGAAATTGCTGAAAAAGAAGCCAATAAGTTGCGTGAGATTGAAATGACGCTGTTCAAAACTTTGAAAACTGCTGAAGATACTAGCACAATGATTACCGAACAGGCAAATCAACAGGCCGATAAATATCTTCAAGAAGCTAAGATATTAGGTGAAAAAACACTAATCGAAGCTCAGCAAAGAGCTAATGATATTATCAGACAAGCTGAAAGTAGAGCAAAATATATTAAGGATGAGGTTTTAGGTGATGTGAAAGTACTCGAACGAGATTTTCGTGCGATGGACCATTACAAAACTAATTTGTTGGTACAAATGAGAAGTCTATCGAATGCAACTTTAGACCATGTACAAAGATTTGAAGAAAAATTTGATAAAGAAGGAGTTGAAGCAAAATTTAAAGAAGCAACATCGCTATTGTCTGGAAATGAAAGCCAGAAGTCGAAAACCGATGATGTAACAACTCAAATTGAGAATAGACAGATTGAGCAAGTTGTTTTTGAAGTTAATGAGCCGATAGTTGAGGAAGAAAAAATTGAAGAAACATTGACCGAGGAAACTACTGAGGTTTCTATAGAGGAAGTTGTTTCTCAAAATAATGCTGAAACTGAAGTTTATCTTGAGGATTCGTTGGCCGAAGAAACCGTAACGATTCAAGAAGAGGAAAATGAGGTTATTGAAAAAAGCGTTGAAGACTCAGTAATTCTTGAAACAAAAGTGAATACTTTTAGTGAAGAACCAGTAAAAAATAGCGTTCCAAAAGATGATGAATTAGAAGTTATTGAAGGAATTGGGCCAAAAATTGCGATGGTTCTTTATGACGCAGGAATTTTTACTTTTCGTGATTTAGCCATAACTCCTGTATATAAAATTCAAGAAATTTTAGATGCAGCTGGGCCACAATTTGCGAGCCATGACCCAAGCACATGGACGCAACAAGCGAAACTTGCTGCAGAAGGTCGTTGGGCAGATTTGGAAGCTTTGAAGTTTTATTTGGTTGGAGGAAGAGAACCTAAAAAAGATGAGGTTGAGGAGATTCATGAAACTATTGAAGAAAATGAAATCATAGAAGTTGTTGAAGAAACCAAAATTGTAGAAGAGCCAGAAATCGAAATTCCAGTAATTGAAGAAGTAATTGATACTACACCCTCATTTACAGCAGCTCCGATTCAAAGCGAAAATAATTTGGATTCAATAACAGAGGAAATGCTTGAAAAAGTAAATAAAGTTAAAGCTGCAATCAGAAAGGCGATGGTTGAAAAAAATGATGGACTTACCAAAGATACAACGCCACTTCCGACTGTAAACGATATTATTGCTAAGAATGAAAGTTCATCGGGTAGTTCTTTTTTTGATAACCTTTGATGATATAATTATAGTAAAAAGGTTCAAGCAACAACTTGAACCTTTTTTTGTTTCTTTTTCTAAATATTGATTAATCATTAATTTATGGGAATTATTTCTCTTGAAGGATTAGAATTCTTTGCTTATCATGGATACTATGATGAGGAACAAAAAATTGGGAATAAGTATTCGATTGATATTGCAATTAAAGCAGATTTAAGTCGGGCTGCTCAAGAAGATAAATTAAAATTGACGGTAAATTATGAAGTTGTCTATAAAATAATAGCCGATGTTATGAAAGAAAAACATCGGCTATTAGAACATATTGCATATAAAATTATAGAAGCTGTAAAAATTCAGTTTCCATATATTGAAGCTGTAACAGTTAGTGTATCAAAATTTAATCCGCCGATTGGTGGCGTTTGTGAACGTTCAAAGGTTACAATATCTATTCCTTAATGGCTAGTTTACTTGTGAGCTAGCAAACTTTGAGGGTTTCCAACTATTATTTTTTATATTCGTATCTGGTAATTTATTATCGGGGTCAATTATAATAGATTCAATTGCTGATTTAGAATCATATCTAAAACTCCAAGTATTGCCTCGTTGCCAAATTTCGTAAGGTAATTGTATGCGTTTTTTTGTTCCATTGGTTTCTTTAATATCAATTGTTACTGGCATAGGCATTTTTTCTAAATTTTCAATCGTAATAACAGAACCTTTTGCAACGTCTTGTTGTACATAAGTCACATCTTTTACACCTTGGTCTATTTTCCAATCATTTAGATACCAACCTTTCCAATACCAACCCAAATCTTCGCCAGCTGCATCTTCCATTGTTCTAAAAAAATCAAGTGGAGTTGGGTGCTTGAATGCCCAGCGATTTACATATTCTTTGAAAGCATAATCAAATCTTTTTTCACCAAGAATCAATTCTCGTAGCATTGTGAGCCCATAACCAGGTTTCATGTATGCAGCAATTGCTAAATTATTTTCTTGAATTACATCAGGAATATTTGCAATTGGGTCACGGTCATAATAATAAGGTGTCATTTGACGAACATTTTCCTGACTATAGTATTCACCATTATTAAAGTTTTTTGTAGAAAGTGTATTAATGAAAGTATTGAAACCCTCATCCATCCAAGCATATTTACGTTCATTACTTCCAACAATCATTGGAAACCAATTATGCCCGAATTCGTGGTCGGTTACTCCCCATAGACTTTCAGTTTTATCACGATAATCACAAAAAACAATTCCTGGATATTCCATCCCTCCAACAACACCCGCAACGTTTACTGCACTAGGGTAGCTATATTCATAAATATATTTTGAATAAAACTCAATACAACCTTTTACATATTCAGACGAACGCCCCCAAGCATCATTACCATCACTTTCTGCTGGATAAACAGATTGTGCCAATGAAGTTTTGCCACTAGGTAAATTTATTTTACAAGCATCCCAAATAAATGCTTTTGAAGTAGCCCAAGCTATGTCTCTTGCTTGATTACATTTGAATTTCCAAGTGAGTGTGCCGTCATTTCGAGGACGAGATTTTGCGTCATTCACTTCATCTTTACTTCTAATAATAACAGTTTTTTCACTATTTTTGGCTTCGTTCAAACGTTTAATTTGTTCAGAAGTCAATACTTCATTTGGATTAATGAGTTCACCAGAACCAACCACCAAATGATTATAAGGAACAGTAACATTGTATTCAAAATCGCCATATTCCAAATAAAATTCACCTGCACCTAAATAAGGCAAAGTATTCCATCCTTCAACATCGTCATAAACTGCCATGCGAGGATACCATTGAGCAACTTCATAAATTGTACCGTCTTTGGTTTCTTGTTTTCCCATTCGGTCAGAACCATAACGAGGAATTTTGAATGAATAAGTAATTTTGATTTTTACTTCTTCGCTCGGTAAAATTGGTTCAGATAGACGAATTTGCATTCGAGTATCGTCAGTTAAATGTTCGGCGTAAACTGAGCGAAAACTTTTTTTCTTTCCAACTGATAGGGCTTTATCAACACTAACAAATTGTACGTTGTATCCACCGTCAAAACCTGTATTACCAAATCTTCCTCCAGCAATAGTTGTTGTTTTTCCTCCTCTTGAATTATCATTGAATTGATTTTGGTCTAATTGTAACCAAACAAAAGGGAGCTTGTCGGGACTATTATTTTTATACGTTATTTCAACATCGCCAGTAATGGTATTAGCGACTTCGTCGAGTTTGACATTAATTTTATAATCCGCCCTGTTTTGCCAATACATTGGGCCAGGAGCTCCAGTTCCACTTCTGTAAGCAGTTCCTGGCATAAAATTAAAGAGTGGATTGAACGCATCTCGATGGTCGTACTTTGAGATGCTTGGAGTTTGAGCTTGCAAGATTTGGTAAAAACCTAAAGCAAAAACCAATAAGATTTTATTGATTTTCATGAATTATATTTGATGATAATGTATAAAAAAATAAGAATAAATTACAAAAAAAATGACAATGCACTTTTCTAACGGTAAAGTAACGATTTTTGTTTATAAAGAGATATGTTTATTTTTTTAATGTTGCAGAGAAAAGTAGATTTTTTTGAGAAAGATTCAGCATATTTTGATTGATGTTATTAAGTTGTAAACATTAGGTGAAAAAGGGGACAAGATTTGATGTTTTTGCTTAAAATAGGGTTTAAAACAATATTTTATACGATTTTGTCTTGTCGAAAGGTATTTTTTTTCTAAATTGGCACAAAATTTTAATATTTACTATTTCTGTAATCTTAATTTTGAACCTGTATTGAATTATCTTTTTTCAAACAGAAATCTTAACAATTAACAAAATGAAATCTAGACTAATTTCCGTGCTAACTTTAGTAATTCTTTTACCATTTGTAGGAATTGCCCAGCAACGAGACTCGCCATGTAACTTACTTTCTTACTCAATTTTTAAAGGAGCTTCTGATAAAACTCCTGTAGTTTTAAAAAAACTTGGTACAAGTCCACAATTTGGTGAAATTCCTAAGCACACAGGTGCTTCTGCATACAATCATCTTAAAGCAGTGCATAAAAGTAACAAAAAAGGAAGTAGAAAAGAGATTGATGATTTGCTTAAAGCCCTTGGATACACTGGTTTTAATGACCCTGATTTTACAAGTAAAAGTTTAAATCCTGAAATTCTAACTGCTGGAACTATTGGCTGGATGGGTGCATACGGACACAAATATGCTTGGTCAAAATTAGGAAACGATTTCCCAACTTTTAAAATCTATTCAAAAGGTGGAGATTGTTTTCTATATATTATGAAAAAATGTGGTAATGCATTTTATATTCCCACTTATATCACTGTAACTCCAGATCCGATTCTTCCTGTTATTACTTGTAAAACTCAAACAATAAATATTAGCGGTTCAGGTCAAGTGCAAAGTGGCGATGTTATGAACACAAGTAAAACAATGGAGATTGTTGCGGTATCTGCTTCTTCAAAAGGAAAAGGTTTACTTTTGGGTTCATATCCAGTTTCTGTTCGTTCAACTTATGATTTTAGCCTGAAAGGGGATGCTCAATACTCTAAAACTGTGGAGGTTTGTATGGAAGGAAGTGCTACTCCAGCTCCATTGAATTTGACTTTACCAATGAATCTTAATTACAAAATAACTAAGAATGAAGTGAATGTTGGTGATGGCGATAAATTATATTTGAATGTTACTGAGGCTCAATTCAAGGCTTTGGGTAAAGCATATAAACCAATAAATGTAACTTCAACTGGTGCTTCAAATTTAGAAGTTTCAGGTAAAAAAGTTTCAAATAGCAGTGCAATTGAATCTACATCTGCTTCTTATGGTTCGGGTGATACAAAATGTGCTGACCAAAAATTTAATTTTATTGGTAAAACTGAAATAAAAGATGGTAGTTTAAAAAGTTCTAATAATGACGTAACCATTATTGGTGTTTATAAGAAAACTGGTAAATTGGACAAAGGTGAATTGGCTGACAAATATCTTTGTTTGGGAAGTTTCCAAGTTCCAGTTAAATCTGCTTATGAATTTACAACTACGGGTGGAAGTGATGTTTCTAAAATATTGAGAGTTTGTTCTAAAGACGGGGTTGCACTTGCTGACCAAAATATCAATATTCCAGTTCAGATGAGTTATAATTTTACAAAACAGGATGTAATGCTTGGCGATTATAATAAATTGTATGTTAGTCTTACTGAAAAACAATACAAAGCGTTGAGCAAAAACTACAACCGTTGTTGCTCAGATGGTGGAGAAGGAAAATGTAAATAATTTTAAGATATGCACAAAAAAATCCCCACTTACCGAAAGTGGGGATTTTTTTGTGTTTTTTAATTCTACGTTTTTAATTTCTTTTTCTTAGCAGCAGGAAATAAAACATTATTAAGAATTAAACGATAGCCTGCTGAATTTGGGTGAAGATTAAGGTCAGTCGGCTCTTCGCCTACATAGTGTTGATAATCTTCAGGGTCGTGGCCTCCATAAAAAGTCCAAAACCCTTTGCCTGCAGTTCCATGAATATAACGAGCTTCGCCAATCGAGCGATTTTCTGCCAATGTTATTACATCAGGTCTGATATATTGTTTTTTGAAAGCAGTTGTTTGACCCATAAATCCTTTAATCAAGTTTGCATGATTTTGCGTAAGCATTGTCGGAATTGGGTCCCACTTAGCCGAAAACTGAAATAACGAAAAATAATCATTGTTTTCATTTACACCACGTTCTTCTTGTTGATTATCAATGCTTGAAAATTCCATTTCGTAAGGATTCGTTATTAAATGAAAATCTTTAAAAGCGAAGCAGTTTTCATATTTGAGTTTTTTTTCTGCATTTGGGTCAGCACCATCTCCATCATATGGAGCTTCTACAATATCGACTCCATCGGCAGCCAATGCAATATCAAAAGTATCGGTTGCATTACACATGGCAAACATGTAACCACCACCGAATACAAAATCTCTGATTTTTTTTGAAACGGCTAATTTCAGGTCTGGAATTTTGGTGAAATTGTATTTTCGAGCAATTGTTTCAGCTTCTTGTTTTTGCTCTTGATACCAACCTTGTCCACGCATTCGTAGAAACTTTCCGAATTGACCAGTAAAATCTTCATGATGTAAATGTAACCAATCGTATTCGGGAAGTTTACTATCTAAGACCTCTTCATCAAAAATTTTGTCGTAAGGAATTTCGGCATAAGTAAGTACAAGCGTTACTGCGTCGTCCCAAGGTTGAGTAGTTTTTGGAGAATATACCGCAATTTTAGGAGCTTTATTCAGTTTAACTGCATCCATATTTGCATCATTTGAAGCAATCAAATTTAGAATCGATTGTGATTCTGCTTCCGAAATAACTTCATAACTCACTCCTCGAATCACACATTCATTAATATATGTTTGTGATGCTTCAAAAAGAAAACTACCACCTTTGTAATTGAGTAACCATTCAACTTCTGTTCCATGAGTTTTTAAAAGCCAAAATGCAATTCCATAAGCTTTCAAATGATTTCTTTGTGTTTCATCCATCGGAATCAATATTCGGTTTGCGAATAGATTAGTCGATAACGAAAATGTCAACAGCACTAAAAGAGTTATTTTTTTCATTTTTATCAATAAAAAGTATGTATTCAACTGTAGCAATCACCGTACCAATCATCAACGAATTTTAGATTTGATTATTAGCATTTTAAGCCAATGCAATTGTTTTTTATTATAAAATTACTGCTCAATTGTTGAATAAAGAAGCTTTTTTGCCTAAAAAAATGATAAGCGGTTGAATAGCATATCTTAATCGTTTGTGCTTTTGAAAACTCTTGATGAATTTTGTAAGGCTAAATAATACAATAAATTAGACCCAAATACTACAAATTATTCTCACTGGAAATAGATGGAAAATTTATCACGTCGTACCTTTTTAGGAAAAATAGGAGTCAGTGCGTCTGTCATTGCAGTTGCTAAACCACCATTAAAGAATGTTTCTAAGGTAGTTTATGAAGGGGAAAAACTAAATATTGCACTTTGTGGATTGGGAAGATATGCTGGATATTTAGCTGATGGATTAGAAATTTCGCAATATTGTAGATTAGCTGGGATTGTTACGGGTACACCAACGAAGGCAGAAGATTGGAAGAAACGCTACAATATCCCTCAAAAAAACATTTATAATTATCAGAATTTTGATGAAATCGTAAATAATAAAGACATTGATTTGGTATATGTTGTTTTACCAAATTCGATGCATAAGGAATTTGTGATTAGAGCAGCCAAGGCTGGAAAGCATGTTATTGTTGAAAAACCAATGGCAATTACAGCAAAAGATTGTCAAGAAATGATTGATGCTTGTAAAAAAGCAGGAGTACAATTGGCTGTTGGTTATCGACTTCATTTTGAACCATACCACAAAGAACTAAAAAGGCTTGGACAAGAAAAAGTATTTGGACAAGTCAGATTAATTGAGGTTTCATTGGGATATAGACTTGGAGGAGAGAATCCAAAAGATTGGCATTTAGTAAAAGAATTTTCTGGTGGTGGCCCATTGATGAATCTAGGCGTTTATTGTGTACAGAGTAGTCGCTATGTTTTGGGAGAAGAACCCATTTCAGTATCAGCTCAGTTTGCACCAGTTACGAATAAAACTTTATTTTCTGAAGTTGAAGAATCCATTACTTGGCAATTAGTTTTTCCAAGTGGAGCCGTTTGTACCTCAACGAGTTCTTACAATTGTGGGATTGATAGATTTTTCGCCGCTGCCGATGATGGATTTTTTGAACTTAGTCCCGCTGTCAGTTACGGACCATTTAAGGGAAGAACAAGTAAAGGTGAACTTGATTTTCCAACAATTAATCAGCAGACAACTCAAATGGATGAAATTGGAAAAGTCTTGATAGAAAATAAGCAATTGCCAACTCATATTTCAGGAGAGGAGGGTTTAAAAGATATGAAAATATTAGAGGCTATTTATGAAGCCGCAAATACAGGTAAAAAGGTAACTATAAATTAGAACGAACATTAATCAAAAGCAATAGACACAGGTTTATTGGAAATTTAATTATGAATCTTACAGAAAATATAAGTGAAGGTTTACGTTCCATCAAAGGAAATATGCTTCGTACTGTACTTACGGCTTTAATTATTGCTATTGGTATTACTTCATTGGTTGGTATTTTGACTGCTATTGATGGAATGCAAAGTTCGGTCGATAATAGTTTTGCTGGTTTGGGTGCTAATTCTTTTGACATAAAAGGCCCACGTATGTGGAGAAGACGAAGTTCGGGAGTGAATGATAAGGATTATCCTCCGATTGAATACCGAGAGGCAAAATTATACAAAGAACTTTTTCAAGGAAAAACTTCGGCCACCATAAGTATTTATACCAATGTTTCGGGGGCTGCACAGTTGAAATATAAATCTGTAAAAACGAATCCTAACAGTTTGATTCGTGGAGTTGATGAAGATTATATAAATATTAAAGGATATAAACTTATTTCAGGAAGAGATATTACTGAAAATGATATTAACTTAACTAATAATGTTGTGATTTTAGCTAATGAATTAGCAACAACTTTATTCCCGAAAGAAAACCCAATTGATAAAGACATAACTTTGTTAGGATTGCGATTTAAGGTAATTGGGGTTTTGGAAAAGAAAGGGAGTATTACTGGTGGAGGTGATGACAGAGTGGCATTAGTTCCGCTTGAAACAGGAAGACAAATTGCAGGAAATAGAAAACTAACTTTTGATATTACTACTTCCGTAAATAATGTCTCGGATATGGATTATATATTAGGTGAAGCCGAAGCTGTGATGCGTAGAGTAAGAAAAGACCAAATTGGTCAAGCAAAATCTTTTGAGATAGAACGTTCGGATGCTCTTGCAAAAGATTTTGAAGAAGTAACAGGATATTTAAGAGTGGGTGGATTTGGTATCGGAATAATTACACTTTTGGGAGCAGCCATTGCATTAATGAATATTATGATGGTTTCTGTAACTGAACGTACACGTGAAATCGGAATAAGAAAAGCAATTGGAGCAACACCATTCAAGATTCGTTTACAGTTTTTGATGGAGGCCATTGTAATTTGTATTTTGGGTGGAATAGCAGGAATTATAATGGGAATTGGTATTGGAAATCTGATTGCCAAATTGATTAGTGATAAAAGTAGCTTTATAATTCCTTGGGCTTGGATATTTATGGGATTTGTAGTTTGTGTTGTTGTTGGGATTTTATCTGGTTTTTATCCTGCTTATAAAGCTTCTAAACTAGACCCAATTGAATCTTTGAGATACGAATAGACAGTTTTTTGTTAAGAGTTATGAGTTAAAAATCCTCGTAGAAGTTTTCTGCGAGGATTTTTTTATTGATTAGATTTTTTAAAAAATGATTAAACGGATACATTTGGCATAGTGTTTGGAATAGGCTAATGAGCGATTTGTTTGTAAATCAAACATAATCTAGGGTTCGAGAAATTATTTATCAACCAAAATGTGATGAAAAAAAGAGTTTTGATAATATTGAGTGTTTGTTTTCTGTCAATTCTGAATGTTTTTGCTCAGGCGGTTTCACAAGAATTGACAATTGAAAAAAGAGAAAGTATTGGACTTTTTTTTTATGATGGAATGGCTAAAGTTAACATTGCAGGAAAATATGGCTTTGTTAATCGTCAAGGAATTTTACAAATCCCTTGTCAATATGATATGGTGACTGATTTTAAAGATGGACTTGCCATTGTTAGAGAAAATAACCGTTATAGTTTTGTTCGTCTTGATGGCTCACTTCTTACTCCAATAATTTTTGATATCTGTGAACCATTTTCAAATGGTTTAGCATTGGTTAGCTTTCAAAATAAATATGGCTTTATTGATAAAGAAGGTAAAATTGTTGTTTATCCACGTCACGATTTCGGAATGGGTTTTAGCAGTGGTTTAGGTCTTGTAGGACTAGATGGCAAGAATGGTTATATCAATACAAAGGGGAAATTGGTAATTAATTACCAATTTGAATTTTCACTGCCATTTTCCGAAGGGTATGCGTTATTTATGAAAAATGGGAAATTTGGTTATATTAATCAAAAAGGCAAAGTAGTAATTGAGCCAATATATGATTTGGCAAGCTCTTTTCATGACGGACTTGCCGCTGTAAAATTTAATAATGCTTCTGGTTTGATTGATAGAAAAGGTAAATTCGTACAAACAGCTTCCTATCAAAATATTCGTAGTTTTAAAGATGGCGTTGCCGTTATTATGAAAAACAACAAAATGGGATTAATCAACCATGATGGGAAAGAACTGATCAATGCAAAATATGATTTTCTTGATGACTTTGAAGATGGTATTGCTGCATTTAAAATAAATGGTAAATTTGGATTTGTCAACAAACAAGGAAACGAATTTATTCCTGCAATGTTTGATAAAGTAACAGCATTTGACCAAGGATTGGCCTATGCCAAACTAAATGAAAATTTTCATTATATTGATTTGCAGGGAAAAATCGTTTATACTTCTCCTATTGAACCAAAATTTAACGAAGAAGATAATTTGATTTTAGCCAAACTTGATATGAAAAAAGGATACATTGACGGAAAAGAAAAAATTTATGTCTCACTTGATGAATCATTTTCACCTGCTAGAGTTGTGTTATTAATTAACAGTAACGAATATTTGATTAATAGTGATGGAAAACTTTCTTCAAAATAGTTTTGGCTCAATCAATAACTAAAGCGATTCTTTAATTATTTGTAAAATGGCTGTATGAAATGAAAATGCTTTTTTCAAATCATTTGGAGTCCAGACAAAATTATCTAAAACAATTACACTTGTCTTGGTTGCAGGAAAATAAAAATCCATTGAGATAAAGCCAGGAGTAAAACCCGTCTGTCCATACTGTAATAATTCGTTGTCATCGCTAACCGTGATTCCATATCCATATTCAGTTTTACCAAAGAGTGGATGCTGGCGAATTGCAACTGGTTGCTTTGTAATCATCATTTGATAGGTAGTTGAATTTAATAATTTCCCATTATGCAATTGTTCATTCCATTTAGCCAAATCGTTTGCTGAAGAAATAAACCCACCTGCTGCTACATAATTTTCAAAAGTTTCTGTTTCAAAAACTAATTTTCCATCGGTATTCTCGGTATAGCCATTTACTAATTTTTTGTATTTTTTTATATCGGGATGAAAAGTGTCAAACATTTTGCATTTTTCAAACAATTTATTTGATAGGCTTGAAAATGACTGATGTTGTACATTTTCAAGAATTTGTGCCAGAATATCAAACCCAATTTGCGAGTAAGCATACCGACTACCCGCTTTAAATGCAAGAGGCTCTTCAAGATTTATGATACCGTGCGTGTGTGTTAGCAGTTGATGAATAGTTACCGAATCAGCCCATTTTTGTTTAAGATTTGGCAAATATGTGCTAATTGGAATGTCTAATCTTATTTTTCCTTCATCTAATGCTTTTAAAATCAAGACAGCAGTAAATTGTTTACTAATTGAGCCAATTACAAATTGGTCATTGAAATTAAGTTTTTTATTTGATTGAATATCAGACAATCCTCGGATATTTTCATATAGTATTTTTTCTTTCTGTTTGACTAGAATAACGCCATTAAAAGGTTTGTCTGAATTTGTATTTATCAAAGAATCTATTTTTCTTTTAACCTTACTTTGAGCTTGGACTTTTACATCAAACACAATTATGAGTGAAAATAAAAGCAAGAAAATAGCATTGATTTTCTTGAGAATTTTCATAATATTTTTATTCAGCAAAGGTTAAATTTTCTGGAATAGGATAAGTAATTAGTTTAGAAAAATCGACCTTCCAAAAATCTAAATCCAATAATTGATTATTAGAGTCTTGGGTAAGTGTAATTACCACTGGTGTTCCATCCGAATCTATGTAATTGGCTTGAATCAAATCTCCCAAATAAGGAGAAATGTCAGGATTTCCCATGCTTATGCTTCCCATTTTTCCACCTTCATATTCTTCTACATCTTCATTGATTGGATATTCTTCAATTTTTAATCCAAGTTTTTCTAAGAGAAAAATGATTAAGTTCACTTCCTTTTCTTTAATTTTTCGTCGATGTTCCATTTATTTTTTAATTCTGAAATTAGTAAAATGGTATTTGAATGAAATAAAAAGAGCAGATATTCAATTGAATACCTGCTCCTGTCATTAAAAATGTTATTCTTTGATAACAAATTCTGAATCTTTTAACCCTTTATTTACTTTTATTGATTGAACATCCGAAACAATTTCGCCCATTTGTCCACCACTTCTTTTTGTTTGAGAAGGGAACATTACTTCAACTCCTTTGAATTTTTTGTAGTTCAGATACGAAACCGTATTTTCAAATTTTCCTCTTGGAGTTTCGGCAACTGAAAAAGTTTTAACTTTTAATCCTGATTCAACATCGTAAAAATCATTCCATTTTTTGCCATCACTAGTGGATAGCTCTAATTTATAAGCATCTTTTTCGCCAACTTTTTCTATTCCAATCACCGTTTTTATGATTCCCATTTTATCATACAATAATTCTGAAAATGGATTGCTTCTCATGGCTGTCATTTGAGCATCTTTTCCTTCAAGCGGAGGTCGATTACCTCCCATGAAACCACCATTTTTCAATTTGTTTCCATCATAAATTGCCCCCATCACTTCATTACCATTCATATAAACCGACATTGAATAGCGGTCAGGAAATTTGAATTTAATTTCGGTTTCTGATGTGCCACGCTGGGTTTCACTTGTGCTGTTGATTGTTAAATCTTGAATTTTTGCAATGGCATCTTTGCCACCTATAGCAGTCAAATATTTATCAATGATAGCATCGGCAGATGGAGTGTTTTGTGCAAATGCTCCAAGTGTGAGCATTGAAAAAATTGTAACAAATATTTTTTTCATTGTTTTGTGAGTTTAAATGTATTTAAGGTTTAGACAAACAATTAACCCAAAAGTAAAGTTTTTATTCTATTGTTTCTATAAAATATTGATGAAGTTAATAAATACGAGATAAATAATGATGAAAGAAAAAATTGCAATTTTCTGGTACCGCCGAGACCTAAGACTAGATGATAATGCAGGGCTTTATCATGCACTCAAAAGTGGTTATAAAGTTTTACCTATTTTTATTTTTGATACTAATATTTTGGATATGCTTGAAAATAAAAAAGACCAAAGAGTCGAATTTATTCATCAAGCATTGGATGACATTCAAACAAAGTTAGTTGCTTTTGGGAGTTCTTTATTTGTGAAATATGGAAATCCGACAGATATTTGGCAAAAAATATTTTCAGAGTTTGATATTGCAGAAGTTTATACAAATCATGATTATGAAAAATATGCAATCGAGCGTGACCAAGCGATAGGAGCGATGCTCAATGCTAAAGGTATAGCTTTTTATACTTTTAAAGACCAAGTTATTTTTGAAAAGAAAGAAATTCTAAGCGGTGCAGGTACGCCTTACACAGTTTTTACACCATACAGTAGAAAGTGGAAAGAAACATTGAACGATTTTTATTTAAAATCATATCCAAACGAAGCTTATTTTCATAACTTTATCAAAACCAATCCTTATCCATTACCTGCTTTGGAAGATATTGGATTTGAATTGACTGGATTTCAGTTTCCTAAAAAAGATATTAGCGAACAACTGATTCATAATTATGATGAAGTACGAGATTTTCCTTCAATTTTAGGGACAAGCCGTTTAAGTGTTCATCTTCGTTTTGGAACTATTAGTGTCAGAAAATTAGCACAAGTAGGAGTTAAGCTAAATGAAAAGTGGTTGAATGAATTAATTTGGAGAGATTTTTATATGAATATTCTTTTTCATTTTCCACACATTAGTGAAGGTAAATCTTTCAGAAAAGAATATGATAATATTATTTGGCGAAATAATGAGATTGAATTTGGAAAATGGTGTGAAGGAAAAACAGGTTATCCTATTGTTGATGCTGGAATGCGAGAACTTAATGCAACAGGCTTTATGCACAATCGAGTTAGAATGATTACTGCTAGTTTTCTTATCAAACATTTGCTAATTGATTGGAGATGGGGAGAAGCCTATTTTGCAGAAAAATTAATTGACTTTGATTTTTCTGCAAATAATGGTGGTTGGCAGTGGGCATCAAGTAGTGGCTGTGATGCAGCACCCTATTTCCGAATATTTAATCCAACTGCACAAACTCAGAAATTTGACCCTGAACTTAAATATATAAAAAAATGGATTCCAGAACTTAATAGCTTTGATTATCCAAAACCAATTGTTGACCATGCTTTTGCTCGTGAAAGAGTTTTGAATGCTTATAAAAAAGCTTTGGAAAAAAAGTGAAAATCAAAAAGTACCGTAAAATAGTTAAACTATTGGTACAACTTGGTACTTCAGTGGATAGTGTGTATTTTTGAAGAAGAACTCAATTTTCTGAAAACTGTCCACTGAAAAAATGTCTTTTCTCAACAAATCTGCTAGATATATTTTTGATAAACATCAAGACAGTGATTCTAAATCAACACAACTCAAAAATATTTGTGTGGTTTTACCAAGCCGTCGGGCGGTTTTCTATTTTAAACAATATTTGGCCAAATTTTCAGAGGTACCGTTTATTGCTCCTGAGGTCCTTGCAATTGATGATTTTGTGATGCGAATGTCTGGCGTAAATCAAATAGATGCCGTAAGCTTATTGTTTGAATTATATGAAATCTTCAAGAAATATGACCCCGAAGTAAAATTTGATAGATTTATCTCTTGGGCTCCAACGCTTCTCCGTGACTTTGATACCATTGACCAATATTTAGTTGAAAATCCAAAATCAATTTTTGAGTATATGAGTGAGGCAAAAGCACTTGCTCGCTGGAATTTAGAACTTTTGGACTCAGGAAAACCAGAACTTGAAATAACACAATCGACTGATAAATACTTTAAGTTATTTGAAAATATTTATCATGTGTACGAAGACCTGCATAAATCCCTAAATGAGAAAGGTTTATCATATCGCGGAATGGCCTATCGACATTTAGCAGAATCAATAAAAACATTTTTGGTTGAAAATGATTCAGAAACAATAATCTTTGAAAAGTTCTATTTTGTTGGATTCAATGCGTTGAGTGCAGCTGAAGAAAAAATTATTGAAACGCTTGTAAAAACTAATCGTGCAGAAACGCTTTGGGATGCTGATTCTTATTTTATGAGTCAGAAGTTTAACCATAAAGCAGGTGTACTTTTGCGAGAATATAAAAATAGTGGTAGGTTTGGAAAATGGAACCGGCAGACTAATGATTTACTGACAGGTGAAAAAAAGATGCGAATCATTGGGGTAGAGAATGCAACCTTACAAGCTAAAATTGCGGGACATATTTATGGTGAGGCAGTTACTATAAATCCTGATATTCAAACCGTCATTGTGTTGGCTGATGAAAATTTGTTACAACCAGTCATGTATTCTCTTGATGAACACATCAGTGATTTTAATATCACAATGGGGCTTTCATTGAAAGGGTCAATGCTTTTTACCTTGATTGATGCCATTTTTGAGTTGCAGCAGAATATTGCAGAGTTCAAAACTAAAGATGGCGGAACTTTCAAAATGCCTAAATTTAGTCATCGTCATATCTTCAAAGTTTTGAATCATCCCTTTATTAGGAGATATGAACAAATCAAATATCCAACAATTGTTGAAGAAGGTAAAGAAAGTAATCGAACGATTTTTAGAAAAACCTTACAAGAAATTTTAAGAAGAAATACAGTTTATTTAAGTCAAGATGAAATGTTAGAGCTTGGCGAAAATGAACCAATCTTCAGAATATTATTTTCTCGTTGGGGCGATAACACTCAAAAAGCACTATTATCCTTTTATGATTTGATTGATGAATTGCGGAATATTTATCGAGAATCGAATGATGCAATTGAGACAGAATACTTGTATTTGTTTTTAACGATTTTACACCGTCTTGAAAAAATACTATTTCAGAATAAAGAACTTAACCTCAAAAGTTTCAAACATTTTCTGTATGAATTGATAAAACAGGAGAGGATTCCTTTTAGTGGAGAACCGATTTCAAATCTGCAAATTATGGGAATGCTTGAAACTCGTTGCCTAGATTTTGAACGAGTAATTATATTATCTGTTAATGAGGGAATTTTACCTTCTGGAAAACATGTAAATTCCCTAATTCCATTTGATGCTTGTATCGAATACAATTTGCCTGTTCATTCTGACCAAGATGCAGTAATGTCGTATCATTTTTTTAGACTTTTGCAGCGTGCTAAAGAAATTGATATCTTGTATGTTATTCCGAATGGAGAAGGTGTTAGCGGTGGCGGAAGTGAAAAAAGTCGTTTTATTCTACAAATTGAGAATGAACTAATCAAAGAAAATAAAAACATAAAATTATCATATCCTAAAATAGAATTTACAAAAGATAATGATAGTGAACAAATCAGCAAAATTGAGATTTTTAAAACAGATGATATTTTATTAAATATTAGTAAGTTAATTGCTGAAAAAGGTATTTATCCGACATCTCTAAGTACATATCTTAAATGTTCATTGCAATTCTATTTTGATAAAGTTGCAAAAATCTCTAAAAGAGAAGAGATTGATGAAAATTTCGGAGCCGATATTTTTGGAACATGGATTCATAATACGCTTGAAAAAATTGATAAAGATTTTGGGCCGATTATTACTAAAGAAACTATTGATACAATAATTTCTGAATTAGAGCAACATCTTGATGATGTTTACCTTGAAAATTTTGGTGGTTTTGTTGTAGAATCAGGAATGAACTATTTACTCAAACAAGTCGCAGAACAATTGTTGATAGATTTTTTTGAGAATCAAAAGGAAACACAAAGCTTTCCAATGGAGGTTTTAGAAGCGGAACAATTAATATCTGTTAGTTTTGAGAAAACTATTTTAGGTAAAATACAAAAAATAAAAATTGCAGGTCGGATTGATAGGATTGAAAGAGAAGGGCAAACACTTAAAGTAATTGATTATAAAACTGGAAAGGTAATTGGAAAAGATTTGGAAAAATCGAAAGACCAGACTTTAGAAGAGTCGTTGCTAGATCCTAGTAAAGAAAAACTTAGACAGCTATGGTTGTATCAGTATCTTATGCTTAAATCAATGACCGATACGAATGGCCTTTTTTTGAGAGGTGAAAAATTAGAAAATCATGAAGTAAAAGCTAAAATTTATTCATTCCGCAATTTAAAAGAAAAATTAGAAGTAAATTTGAACTTTGAAGAAAATTCAAATATTTTTGGTTTCATTGATAAATCTGAAGAAATTCTGACTAATACAGTTTCTGAAATGTTGAATCCTGAAGTGCCATTTACACAATCTTCTGATTTGAAAATCTGTGAATGGTGTGATTTCAAAGGTATTTGTGGTAGATAAAAATTTAATTTAAAAACTATTTTGCTTTGAGTAATATCCCATTTCTTAATCTTAAGTTGATAAACCAACCTTATGAAAAATCAATTAATGAAGCTATTAAAAAAAGTGTGGCTTCTGGTTGGTTTGTATTGGGGGCGGAAGTGAAAAAATTTGAAACTTCTTTTGCAAAATACTGCGAAACAAAACACTGTATTGGTGTTGCCAATGGCCTCGATGCTTTAGTGCTGCTACTAAAAGCGTCTGACTTTCCGGCAGATTCAGAAATTATCGTGCCATCAAATACTTACATTGCAAGTATCTTAGCAATTTCTTTAGCTGGATTAAAACCGATTTTAGTTGAACCCAATGAAGATACTTTTCTGATTGACCCAAATAAAATTGAAGAAAAAATTTCAAAAAAAACCAAGGCAATCTTAGTTGTTCATCTATATGGGAAGTGTTGCGAAATGGAGTCAATTTCAAAGATTGCTCAGAAATATGATTTGAAAATATTTGAAGATGCTGCACAATCACATGGAGCATTTTATCGGGGTCGCAAAGCAGGAAATTTATCTGATGGTGCTGGCTTTAGTTTTTATCCTACAAAAAATCTAGGAGCAATGGGTGATGCTGGTGCAATTACGACCAATGATGATATACTGGCGGAAAAAATCAAATCATTACGAAATTATGGTTCTGGAGAAAAGTATATTTTCGACTATCAAGGATTGAATAGTCGATTGGATGAATTACAAGCTGCAATATTAAATGTGAAAATTCTAAATCTTGATATTGAAAATAAATTTCGCCAAAGAATCGCAAAAAGGTTTTTATCCGAAATAACAAACAAAAAAATAGTGCTACCAACTAATCAAACAGTTGAAGAAGATGCTTGGCATTTATTTGTTGTTAGGGTTAGTAATCGTGAGGAGTTTAGACAATATTTATCAAGTAACGGAATAGGAACAGATGTTCATTATCCAATTCCTCCTCATAAACAGCAAGCTTATAGAGAATGGAATAATCGGTCATTTCCCATCTCAGAAAAAATTCATAATGAAGTTGTGAGTATCCCTTTAAATATCGCTTTGACTGATTTTCAAGTTGACTACATAATTGAAAAAATCAATTTGTATTAAACTCACTTAATTTTACTTATTATTATCAATGGATTCATCAAAATTACTTTCGGTTGTAATACCAGTTTATAAAGGAGCCAAAACGATAGCAAAATTGGTTGAAAATTTAGAGTTAGAGTTGAGTGATTATGATTTTGAAATCGTTTTGGTAAATGATGGAAGTCCTGATGATTCTGAAAAAGCTTGTCTTGAAATTGCTAAAAGAAGTACTAAAGTGAAATTTTATTCTCTCAGAAAAAATTTTGGCGAGTTCAATGCAGTAATGTGCGGATTGAATCATACAGAAGGTGCTTTTGTAGTAATTATTGATGATGATTTTCAGAACCCTCCTTCAGAAATTTTAAAATTGTTAGAAAAATCTCAAGAGAAAAATTATGATGTTGTTTACAGTTATTATGTTAAGAAGAAACATTCAATTTTTAGGAACTTTGGAAGTTGGCTCGTAAATCGATTAACAACATCACTTTTACAAAAACCGGCTGATTTATATTTATCAAGTTTCAAATTAATAAAACAAGAAGTTGTTAAAGAGATAATTAAGTACAAAGGGCCATATCCATATATTGACGCATTGATTTTTAGAGTGACCAATAATATTGGGAAGACACAAGTTCAGCATAGTGAACGCATGGAAGGAGAATCTAATTATACATTAAAAAGGTTAATAACCCTTTTTATGACAATCCTATTTGGATATTCTCTTTTGCCAGTAAGAATAATTTTAACACTAGGGATTACACTTGTATTGTTATCAATATTATTACTTTTTCTTTATATGTTTAATTTTATTCCTGATTGGAGATTATCGATGTTTATATTTTTTGGTGGAATTCAACTCACATCATTAGGAGTTATTGGCGAATATATTTCAAAATCATTTCTTTCTCAAAATCAAACGCCACAGTATGTTGAAAAATGATTTTATCATTGATTTATTTTACTTTCAGATATGCTGATTAATTACGAGGAATACCGAATGATGTATGAAGCCGAAGAAAAACTTTGGTGGTATAAGATTTTACACGAAAAAGTATTAACAGAAATTCAAAAGAAATTTGGAGAAGATACTCAAATAAGTGTCCTCGATGCTGGTTGTGGTACAGGAGGATTAATGAGTTTTCTAATAAAAAATGGGTATCATAATATTCAAGGTTTTGATTATTCAGAAGATGCCGTTAAGTTTTGTAAAGAAAGAAACCTAAATGTTCAACAAATTGATATAACAGATTTTGATTCTGTTTTTGAGAATGAAACTTTTGATGTAATCATTAATGATGATGTAGTTTATCAATTTGAAAATTCAACGATTGAAACTATCTTTTTAACTTTTGAAAGTTTATTAAAACTAGATGGTATTTTGATAAGTAATAATAATGCGTTTAATGTTTTTTTTGGAACACATGATATTGCTGTAGGAGGTAAGCAACGATTTTCTTTATCTGATTTTAAGGAAATATTCAAACCACTCTCATTAAAAATTGTTTATTATTCATACTGGAGCTGGATGCTGTCGCCGTTGATTTTACTAGTTAGATTACTTCAACGATTTCAATTAAAATTTAAGTTAATTGATTTGGCAAAGATAAAATCCGATGTTGTTGTTCCGAATCCAATTGTGAATCAGTTTTTTTATAAGCTAGTAAAGGTTGAAGAGAGGATATTAAATAAAGGTTTTTTTGGTAGTTCACTTTTTATGGTTATGCAAAAGAATAAATCAATTAAATTACCTTTTAAAGTTTTACAATAAAATAGCATTTGTTAAAATGTCTCTCTTTTAAATGTAATTTTTTGCTTAAAATATTTTTATTTAGACAACTCATTGATAATGAAATAGTTACATTTAATGCCCTTTTTCATTGAAAAAAAAGTCAAAAATATTTCTATTTACTATTGACAAAAAGAATTTTTACCCGTATCTTTGTATCCTCAATCAGGCAGAGACCAACACAGAGAGATGGCAGAGTGGTCGAATGCGGCGGTCTTGAAAACCGTTGACTGTTACAGGTCCGGGGGTTCGAATCCCTCTCTCTCTGCATTAAAGCCGAATCGAAAGATTCGGCTTTTTTTGTATATTTACCTATATATCCTTACTTTACTCTTCATCTCTCATGTGGCAAGAACAAAATGACAAACTTACTAAAACATTTAAGTTTAAAGACTTCTCAGAAGCATTCGCATTTATGACTCGTGTTGCAATGTTAGCAGAGCAGCATGCACATCATCCTAACTGGTCAAATGTTTGGAATACAGTTAATATTGAATTGACGACACATGAAATAGGAAATAAAATTTCTATTAAAGACAGAAATTTGGCTCTCGCAATAGATAAATTAATAAGTTAATGTTGATCAAAATTTGTTATCCACTGTTGTATATAACATGTTGATAATCAGTAAGTTATGATTTTAATTGGTTTTTATTTAGGCTTTAAATGCCTAATTTAAGGATTATTTTATACGAAAATGCTATAAAATGCTATGAAAATCTAATTATAAAACGCCTGAGAATTGAATATTTGCCATCTTCCTTATACTTGGGTCAATATATTTAATTCTCAAGTACTCAAAAGTAGGATAATCGTATAAAAAAAAACTATAATAGTTGATTTCAAATTGTTTATTTTGCCAATATTTTCATTTTATGTCAAATCTGCTAAAAAAACAAATTAGTCTTTACAGTCTAACAATGATTGCTATTGGCTCAAGTATTGGTTCAGGTATTTTTCGTACGCCTTCTGAAATTGCTAGATATTTACCAAGCGAAGGATTAATGCTTTCAGTTTGGGTAATTGGAGGGATTATAGCCTTATTCGGTGCATTAACATTTGCTAAAATATCGGCTCAATTTACCAAAGTCGGAGGTTTTTATGTTTTTATCAAAGAAGCATTTGGTGATTTGCCTGCATTTCTTTATGGTTGGTCAATGCTAATGGTAATCAATACGGGTTCGCTTGCTGCATTAAGTTTAGTTTTTACATCATATTTAAAGGTTTTTTTTTCAATTTCTGAAAATATAGAATTAGTTATTGCAATTGGAGCAATTACAATCTTGACAATAATGAATATTTTAGGAGTAAAATTGGGAAGTATATTTGCTAGTATTTTTACATCTGCAAAGTTATTAGGTATATTTAGTGTAGTTTTCATTGGGATATTCTTTGGAACAAATTCAAATATAAATTTTACAAATACAGTTTTCTCAGAAAATACGAATAATTTATCAATAATTCCTGCATTTGGACTTGCATTAATTGGTGTTTCTTTCTCTTATGGTGGTTATCAACACGCAACTTTTATTGCTGCGGAAGTTAAAAATGCCAGTAAAATTGTTCCCAAAGCCTTAATTTTGGGGATTCTAATTGTTTGTCTTGCTTATTTAACCATTAATTTTGCTTATCTAAAATTAATTTCTATATTAGAAATTGCAAATTCAAATAGTGTTGCTTCTGATGCTATCAGTACCGTTTGGGCCTTAGGAGGTAAATTTATTTCATTTTTAATCATTTTATCGGTTTTAGGAACTATCGGAATTTATATATTGACAGCTCCAAGAATATATTTTGCAATGGCTGATGATAAACTTTTCTTTAAAAAGTTTGCCGAAGTCCATCCCAAGTATAGAACGCCATTTTGGGCAATTATCTTTCAATCTATTTGGACAATAATACTGTTGATTTTTTGGAAAACTTTTTCAAATCTTATTACCTACGTTGTTTTTGTTGATACAGCATTTTTTTTATTAACAGCTGCAGCCTATTTTAAATTAATTAAGGAAAAAACTTTTTTTGGTAAACTTGCCGCAATAGTATTTATAGCAATGTGTTTTTTTATCATTTCCAATACACTTTTAGAAAAGCCTCAACAAGCATTGGCAGGCATTTCTTTTTTAGGAATAGGCTCAATATTATACCAGTATTTTAGGAGAAAAATGGAATGAAATTGTAAATTTAAATTTTAAAATAATCATTAAATGCTTAATAGTGAGTGTTTTATGTCCAATTTATAGAAATTGTAAATATGAATCAATCGTATATAATTAATCAACTAGCGGAAGATAGAGAAAAGTATTTCCATGCCGTTGCACCGCCAATTATTCAAACCAGTAATTTTGCCTATCCTACTGTAGATGAATTTACATTCGCAATACAGAATGAAAAAGATGAGCATATTTATACAAGAGGTAATAACCCTACGGTAAACATGTTATGTCAGAAAATGGCCGCTTTAGAAGGTGCACAAGACTGTTTGATGGTTGGAAGTGGAGCAGCTGCAATAAGTAATTCCGTAATTTCGCAAGTAAATGCAGGAGATCATATAATTAGTGTGAAAAATCCGTACACATGGGCGAGCCATTTAATGACTAAAATTCTACCTAGATTTAATGTTCATACGACATTTGTTGATGGAACCATATTTGAAAATTTTGTAAATGCTTGTAAGCCAGAAACAAAGCTCATATATCTCGAATCACCAAACTCATGGACTTTTGAACTTCAAGATTTGGCTAAAATTGCTAATTTTGCAAAAAAAAGAGGAATAACAACAATTATTGATAATAGTTATTGTACTGCTTTATGCCAAAAACCAATTGATTTTGGTATTGATTTGGTAATTTACTCTGCAACAAAATACTATAATGGGCATAGTGATGTGGTAGCTGGAGCAATTTGTGGGTCAAAAGAAAAAATAACACAAATCTTTCATAATGAATTTATGACATTTGGAAATGTACTTGCTCCTCAAAATGCTTGGCTGATGCTTCGCAGTCTAAGAACATTGCCTATCAGATTAAAACAATCTTCAGAAAGTACAGTGAAAATCTTGGATTTTTTAAAAAAATCACCCAAAATTGAAAGAATTTGGTATCCTTTTAACGACGATAATCCGCAAAAAGCACTTGCCCTTGAGCAAATGAAGATGCCAATGGGGATGTTTACGCTTGCTTTGAAAAATAGAGATGCTTCAGCAATAAAGAAATTTTGCGAAACTTTACAAAACTTTTTAATTGCTGTATCGTGGGGTGGACATGAATCTTTAATAATGCCTAAATGTGCATTTGTATCAGAAAATGACCCACAAGTAAACATGGTCCGATTTTATATCGGTTTAGAGGAAGCGGACATACTTTTGGAAGATTTAGAGCTAAGTTTAGCTTTTTTATAACTAATAAAGCTATAAATCATTCAAAAATTTACAAAAAAGATTCATGGACACATAATTTCTTATGTAATTATTGTAGAAATACAGCATGTATTCTTAATACCATGAATAAACATTACGAGGACGAGCTTGTAAGCTTACCAAATATCCTTTTGGAGCATATAACTCTTTCTCGTCGTTCATACGGGTCATTAATAGACCACCGATAGCAAGTGAGGCAATTGTAAGTAATAACATAGTTTTGCACGTTTTATGGTGTAATATTTGTTAATTACTTTAATAAATACAATGCCAAGAAAAAATCAAGTATTCATTTTCAGATTTTTTTATCATACAATCTGAAAAAATAACCTAAATATTTTCAAAAAAAGTATTAATTCTTTTTAAAAAGAATTGATTTACCACAAAATTTTCAAAAAGATTGAGACTTTTTTTTCTTACTAATAGTAATAAACATTTCGAGGGCGAGACTGCAAGTTAACTAAGTAACCTTTTGGAGCATACAATTCTTCGGTTTCACGGACTTTAGTCATCATGATTCCTCCAATGGCGAGAGCTAGAGCTGCTAATAACATGGCTTTATGGGATTTATTAGGATTAAGGAAATAATTTAATCAAAAGTAGAAAATAAAATTTTATATGTCAAGTATTTTCAGAAAATTTTGAAAATTATATAACTATTAAATTCATATTTTTATCTAGTGGTATTAAATTCTGAAAATTGATTGAGTTTTCAACATATTTAACAATCTTAGAAAGGATAATTTACTCGATTTTTGTGCTAATTAGCTTAAAAGTTGTAATTTTGTGGAAAAAAATACTGTGAAACTTGTATTAGTTCCAACGCCAATAGGCAATTTAGAAGATATTACACTGCGTGCAATCAACGTTTTAAAAGCCGCAGATTTGATTTTAGCAGAAGATACTCGTAATACAGGATTTTTGTTAAAACATCTTGAAATATCCAAACCTTTACAAAGCCATCATGCCTTTAACGAGCATCAAACGCTTGGTAAAGTAATAGAAAGAATAAAAAAAGGCGATAAAATTGTATTAGTTTCAGATGCTGGAACACCTGCAATATCTGACCCAGGGTTTTTATTAGTGAGAGAATGTCTTCGTAATGGGGTAGAAGTTGAATGTTTGCCTGGGGCAACAGCTTTTGTGCCAGCGTTGGTAAATTCAGGTTTACCATGTGATAGATTCATTTTTGAAGGTTTTCTGCCTGTCAAGAAAGGCCGTCAAACTCGTCTAAAAGCTTTAGTTGAGGAAGAAAGAACAATGATTTTTTATGAATCTCCGTTTAGATTAGTCAAAACTCTTGAGCAATTTGTTGAGTATTTCGGAGCTGAACGTCAGGCTTGCGTTTCTAGAGAAATTACTAAAATCTACGAAGAGAATGTGCGAGGTACACTGCCTGAAATTATCGCTAGTTTTACAAATCGTACAGTAAAAGGTGAAATAGTTATAGTAGTTGCTGGTAAAGAATAAAAATAATAAGTTTTTTATGTTTGAAACAATCAAAAATTTAACATTAGAGCAGTTAATAATTATTACAACAACACCATTATATACAATACTTATAGTTGGTGAAATTCTATTGAGTAATTATCAGCATCGACATTATTATACCATAAAAGATACGATTACGAATCTATATTTAATGATTCTGAATGGTGGATTAGATTTGTTATCAAGGGGCTTAACTTGGGGCGTTTTGGCTTGGGTATATCAATTTCATTTTGTTGAAATTCAAAATCCTATTTTATATTGGTTTTTATTGTTTTTAGCCGAAGATTTTGTTTACTATGTGCTTCATGTGGTAGACCACTATACGCGTTTTTTCTGGGCAGCTCATGTTACACATCATTCATCTGAAGAGTTCAATTTAACTGTTGGTTTTCGGTCATCAGTTTTTCAACCGTTGTATCGTTTTATTTATTTTATACCACTTTCTTTGTTTGGCTTTAAAGTGGCCGATATGGCTGTGATGTATTCGATAACACAAATTTATGGTATTCTAGTTCATACAAGTTATGTTCCAAAACTTCGTAAAATGCCTTTTATGTTCTTAGAATACGTATTTATTACGCCTTCTCAGCACCGTGTTCATCATGCGTCTAATATAGAATATTTGGACAAAAATATGGGAATGTGTCTTTCAATTTGGGATAGAATTTTTGGAACTTTTCAAGAAGAAATAGATGATTTGCCGATAAAATATGGTTTGACATATCCTTTAGAAAATAGAAATGCAATAAATATAGTATTTCATGCTTGGATAGATTTATGGGCAGATTTGCTTAAACCATCAAAATTATCAACCAAATTCAAATTGTTATTCATGCCTCCAGGATGGTCTCCAGATGGTAGTACCAAAACTAGTAAACAAATGAGGATAGAACTAGAAAAACAAAAAATTGAATAAAATACTGTAAAATCATACAATTAACCATTATTTTTGAGCCTTATTTCAGAATTTTATAATACCTTAATAATGACTTTATTACAAAACAAAGTAGCTTTAGTTACAGGGGCATCACGTGGTATTGGACGTGAAATTGCTAAGAAATTTGCCGAACGAGGTGCAAATATCGCTTTTACATATTTATCTAGCATTGAGAAAGGCCAAGCTCTTGAAGCTGAACTTGCGGCTTATGGAATCAAAGCTAAAGGTTATCGTTCTGATGCTTCAGATTATGCTGCTGCTGAACAATTGGTTGTAGATGTTGTAGCTGACTTCGGTTCTTTGGATATATTAGTTAATAATGCGGGCATTACTCGAGACACGCTATTAATGAGAATGTCTGAAGAACAATGGGATGAAGTAATAAGAGTAAATTTAAAATCGGTTTTTAACCTTACTAAAGCGGCTACAAAACCAATGATGAGAGCAAAAAGTGGCTCAATTATCAATATGACGTCGGTAGTTGGTTTAATGGGTAATGCTGGACAAGCTAATTACTCAGCATCAAAAGCTGGTATTATTGGTTTTACTAAATCAGTTGCGAAAGAACTAGGGTCAAGAAATATTCGTTCAAATGCAATTGCTCCAGGGTTTATCGAAACAGAAATGACTAGTGAACTGAATGAAAAAGCTCTCGAAGATTGGTTGAAAAATATTCCTTTGAAACGTGCAGGACAAGGCGATGATGTGGCAAATGCGTGCGTTTTCTTAGGCTCAGACATGTCAAAATATATTACTGGACAAGTACTTCAAGTGGATGGCGGAATGTTGATGTAATCGAATGTTTCTATATTATTTTAGAATGTCGTCAAGAAGAAGTTTTCTTCACCTTGACGACATTTTTTTGTATCTTGGCAGAATATTTGAACACCCAAAATTGTTATTACATTGAGTTACGAACGTCGCTAATTGACTAATAGATATTATTAATGAAATCAGAACTAATTTTTCAATCTTCACCTTGGTTTATTTTACTATGCTTGCTGGCTGGAGGGATTTATGCTTTTATACTTTATCAAAATAAAAAGATTTTTTCTAGTTTGCAAAATCGAATTTTGGCAATAATTAGGGGGATTTTGGTGAGCGTATTAGCTTTTTTGTTGATAAACCCGTTATTACGAAATAATAAAACTTCCATCGAAAAACCTACGGTTGTGCTAGCTGTTGATAATTCTTCGTCGATAACTCATGTTGGGCAAGAAAAAATAGCATCTTTAAAGAAAAATTTACAACAATTAAAAGAATCTATTGAAGCAAAAGGTGTAAGCGTTGAAATACAAAATCTTAATGAAAGTATTGGTAGTCAGGATATTAGCGGGATTAAATTTTCAGAAAAGAAGTCAGATTTATCCCAAATGTTGGCAAATATTAAATCTAATTATGAAGGAAGAAATCTAACGGATGTAGTTTTAATATCTGATGGAATCGCCAATGAAGGTATTTCGCCAACTTATGGAAAGTATAATTTTAATGTTCATACGATTGGATTAGGAGATACAATTCAAAAAAGAGACGTTAAACTAAATGCCATTTATGCAAATCGAATCGCATATTTGAGTAATAAATTTCCCGTGCAAGCAGAAATTTCCAGTTTTGGCTTTCAAGGAAAAACAACAACTGTTTTATTAAAACAAGCTGGTAATATTCTTGATAAACAAATAGTTAGCTTTGATAAACAAGAAGATCTGAAGTATGTAACTTTTTATGTAACTGCTCAACAAAAAGGAATGCAACGTTATACAATCGAGGTTTCAGCTTTAAATACAGAATATTCGATTAAAAATAATGTAAAAGATGCTTATATTGATGTTGTTGATGGGAAAGAGAAAGTATTATTAGTTGCTCTTACGCCACATCCAGACATAAAAGCTTTAAAAAGTATCATAGAAAAAAATGATTTATACGAGTTAACTGTAAAAATTATCCAAAGTGATGATTTAAGTCAGATTGGTTCTCAACCCTTCGATGTTTTGATTTTACACCAATTGCCTGATATGTCTGGAATGAGTGCCAATGTTGTGAGTCGTCTTTTGGCTCAAGGAAAACCTACTTTGTTTGTTCTGGGAAATCAAACTAATATCACGAGTTTTAATGGTATGCAACAAACACTTTCAATTGCTTCACAAGCAGGGAAAGCTGATAAAATAACAGCGAAGTTTAATAATAATTTCAATTTATTTAATCTTGATAGTGATAAACTTAGCTTATTGGATAGGTTGCCACCAATTTTAGCACCTTTTGGAGATTATCGTCCAACGGTTGGTAGCGAAACCATTTTATATCAAAGAATCGGCTCACTAGTTACGCCTAAACCGCTACTCATAGCAAATACAACAACAGCTCGTAAATCTGCTGTTTTAGCTGGGGAGGGACTTTGGTTGTGGAGGTTAGAAGAGTTTTCATTAACTGAAAAACAGGAGATTGTTGATGAAATAATCATGAAAACTCTACAATTAATCTCAGTAAAAGATGATAAACGAAAATTGAGGGTTTATCCGATTTCACCAGATTTTTCTGTTGATGAGAAAGTTATTTTTGAAAACGAAGCCTATAATGATATTTATGAGCGAATTTACAATCAGTCAATAAAACTTGATATTACTGACGAAAAAGGCAAAAACAGGTCTTATAACTATACTACAAACAAAGAAAATAGTCGTTTTGAGATTACTGGTTTAACTGAAGGTGTTTATAAATACAAAGCAACTACGCAGGTATTGGGGAAAAGTGAGTTAGCAGACGGTCAATTTATTGTTCGTAATACTGATTTAGAAAACCTAAATACAACTGCTGACTTTAATATGTTACGAACTTTGGCTATACAAAATAATGGAAAGTTTTTTGTTGCTAGTCAACTTGAAAAATTAGAAGATTTCTTGTCTTCAAATAAAGCACCAGATAAAGTATCAAGCATCGAAGAAATGAACGAATTTATAAATCTTAAATGGGTTTTCTTTGTGCTGCTGACTTTAGTTACTATTGAATGGAGTGTTCGTAAATATCTTGGAAGTTATTAAAATATCATCAATCTAACATTTACCAAAATATTTCATTACTTACCAGTTATCACAAAATCGTTATTTATGTTTAACGATGGTTTAATTTACCCTAATTTTGTGATACTAATTATTAATAATATAAAATTGAGGGATTGCAAATGAATATAGGCGATAAAGTAAGACTCATACACTCGAAAGAAGAAGGAATTGTTACAAAATTTTTGAAGAATGATGTTGTTGAAGTAGAAATAGAGGCAGGTTTTAAATTGCCCGTTTTAAGAAGAGAGCTTGCAGTTGTTTCAAAAGGAGAAGATAAGGCCTTTAAGCCACAAAATGTAAGTCAAGATCCAGTTATTCAACCACGAAAATTTGGTGAGGTAAAAGCTGAAAAAGGAATATTTTTGGCTTTTTTACCAATAAATGATAAATTAGTATCGCTACATATTATTAATAATAGCGATTGGGATTTGCCATTTTCAATCACTTCTGGAACAGATAAAACACACCGTGGATTTATAGGTGGCTTTCTTACTGCTCGAAGTTTTCAAAAATACACTACTGATTTAGACTTTAAGGATTTTGATGATTGGGGAAACCTGACTTTTCAAGCATTGTATTATAATTTAGGTTACTTCACTGAACGCCCGATTTTTATTAAAAGGATGCGTTTGAGGGCAAATACTTTTTTTAATCACAAGAAAATTGCACCAATTCTAGCTAAAGAATGCTACTTATTTCAATTAGATGGAGAAGAATCTCCCATTATTATCAATCCTAATGAGCTGAAAGAAAAGATGATGGAGAATAAAACAGGAGAAAATGCTCCTAAAGTGTATGATAAACCATCATCAACAATTGATTTACACATCGAACAATTAAGTACGAATGCTTTGATGATGAATAACGCTCAAATTTTAGAACTACAAATACGCACTTTTGAACGTAATTTTGAGAGTGCAATTGCTACAGGAATGGATGAAATTGTCTTTATTCATGGCGTTGGTAATGGTGTTTTAAAGCAAGAAATTCAAAAGAAATTAGCTGGACATAAAAATGTTGCTTGGTTTCAAGATGCCCAAAAAGAAAAATTTGGCTACGGAGCAACTCGAATTAAAATAAAATGAGTTTGGAAGAGTTATTTGTAAAACAATTATTTTTAAATGAAAAGTAAATTATTTGCTATTGCTTTAACTGTAACGCCCTTTTTTTTTCAGTCAATAAGTGTATTAGGGCAGAAATCAAACCCTGAAGCCCCTGTTGAAAATTATTTACAAGATACCGTACTTGTGCAGAAAATACCTTCTACAATTAGTATTCCTTTTGATATTGCCATGAGTGATATTGAAAAGCAAATCAATACGACCGTTTCAGGACTGATATTTGAAGATAACAGCTATACAGACGATAACAACGATAATTTCAAATGTAAAGTTTGGAAAAAATCTAATATTTTGATAACCGCTGCAACTAATGATGTCTTTAACTTTACAGTTCCATTGAAGGTTTGGGCAGAAAAAGGTATCGGTGCTTTTGGAATAATGAGGTATATTCCAATTGAATTTGAAATGAATTTAAAGTTTTCCACGAAATTTACGATCAAACCAGATTGGACGGTTCAAACTTTCACCACACCCAATGGATATGAGTGGATTACAAAACCCAAAGTTAATGTTGGGTTTGATGTTCCTCTTGATTTTATTGTAGGGAAAATAATTGATAATAATCACACTAAATTTGCCAAATCATTGGATGATGCCGTTGCTAAAAATATGACAATTAAGCCTTATGTCATTCAAGCTTGGAACGCTTCAATGCAGCCCTATTTAGTTTCTGAAGAATATCATACTTGGGTGAAAATTACTCCTTTAGAGATTTCTATGACCCCTTTAACAACAATTGGGCGAAATATTAAGTCAGTTTTAGGAATCAAAGCTTATACAGAAACACTCACTGGCGACCGTCCATTTGTGCCTTTTACGGTTAGTTCTGTTCCAAATTTGAAGATTGTTTCAGCAATTCCTAATGACTTTCAAGTTGGATTGATGAGCGATGTATTATTTACTGAGGCTGCCTCTGTTGCAAAAAAAATGTTTATCGGGCAGAAATATGAATTTCAAGAAGGAAAATATAAAATTGAAATCATTGATATTGATATTTATGGTAGCAACGAGTTTTTAGTAATTAAAGCAGATTTAAAAGGAAGTTTGAAAGGAACTGTTTTCATTAAAGGAATTCCAGTTTACAGTCCAGAAAAAAAGAAAATAGTTTTGTCTAATTCTCAATTTGATATAAAAACTAAAAATATATTAGCAAGAGCAGCAGCGTGGTTATTAGAGGGCAAATTAGTGAAAATGATTGAAGATGAATATGGTCTGCCCGTGGATGAACTCATCACTTATGCCAAACAAAATATAGAAACCGCAATGAATTCTGAATATAAAAAAGGCGTAAAGTTATCAGGGAAAATAGATAGTGTTCAGCCTGATAAGGTATATCTTACACCTACGAGTATTGTTGCTCTTGTGATGGCGAAAGGAAAAGTAGAAGTAAAAGTAGATGGTTTATAGTATTTTTTTATTTGCAATAGATAAAACTTGTTGGGTATTCAAGACCTTACAGGTTTTTTTATACCTTTGCGAAAGAAAAAATAAGTCGTCTTATCGCAATTTTAATTCCTTTGGAGTTGGGTTGAGGAAAGTCCGAACAGCAAAGAGCATCATGCTACCTAACGGGTAGGAAATAATTGGGAGACTGATTATTTACAGCCAGTGCAACAGAAAATAAACTACCACAGCAATGTGGAAAAGGTGAAAAGGTAGGGTAAGAGCCTACCGCTCGATTGGTGACACGAGAGGCATGGTAAACCTCATGAGCTGAAAGACCAAATATACCGACGTATCAGTGAGCAGTTATCAATTAGTCGTAATTCAGAAATGATGTACATAAAGGTTAATTGATAACTGTTCACTGAAAAGGGTTGCTCGTCCGAGTCGGAGGGTAGGTTGATAGAGGCAAGTAGTGATACTTGTTCGAGATAAATGATAAGATTAACTAACAGTTTACTGCTAGTTAAACAGAATTCGGCTTATAGGCTTATTTTTTCTTTTTTTTAAATATCCAATTTTGGATAAAAAAATCTTCAAAATTTCGTTTAAGTAGTTTTTGGTCAATAAAAAAACTTCTAATTGTTTGATTTTCAATGCAATAGTACTACCTTTGCAGTCCAAAAGATAAAACGGGGACGAGTTCCCCACCTTTAAATCAAAAAGAACAATGGCAGTTAAAATCAGATTAGCAAGAAGAGGACGTAAGCAAGCACCAATTTATGACATCGTAGTAGCAGATGCTCGCTCACCTCGTGATGGTAAATTCATCGAAAAATTAGGTCAGTATAACCCACAATCAACTCCAGCAGGAATTTCATTGAAAGATGATAGAGCTGTTTATTGGTTAATGGTAGGAGCAGAGCCAACTGATACAACAAGAAAAATCTTGTCGGTAAGAGGTGTATTGTTGAAAAAACATTTGCAAGTAGGTGTTGCTAAAGGTGCAATTACGCAAGAAGTTGCTGATGCACGTTATGAGGCTTGGTCAAAAGAAAAAGAAGCAAGTAGAGAAAGCAAAATCGCTAAATTGACAGAAAGCAAAGATGCTTCTAAAAAAGCAGCTTTCGATGCTGAAAAGAAAAAGCGTGCTGATATGGAAGCTGCTCAACAAAAAGCAATAGCTGAGGCGGAAGCAGAAGTTGCTGCTGAAGAAGCAGAAGACGCTCCAGTAGCAGAAGCTACAGAGGAAACAGCGGCTGAAGCTTAATTCTGACAATAAGAGTCATTATACAAAAATCCTCGCCCAAAAGCGGGGATTTTTCTTTGATTCAATAAATCATTCAAAAATTATGACAAAAGATGATTGTTATTTAGTAGGTAAACTTACTAAAACTCACGGACTAAAAGGTGAATTGGCTATCTGGTTAGATGTTGATTACCCCGAAGAATATGAAGAATTAGATTCGATTTTATTAGATATCAAAGGAGAGTTGATTCCGCATTTTGTGGAGGAAATTCAAATTAGAGCTAATAAATCAATAATTAAGTTTGAAGACATCGACACCATTGAAGCAGCACAAAAGATTGTTAATTGTGATTTGTATCTACCAAATGATAATTTAGCTGAACTTGACGAAGACCAATTTTATTATCATGAAATAATTGGCTTTGACATTGTAGATGATGTTCAAGGTAAGCTGGGAAAAGTAACAGCCGTTTATACTTCCGAAGCTCAAGATTTAATAGCAATGAATTATCAAAATAATGAGATATTAATTCCTGTGAGTGACGAAATTGTAAAAACAATTAATAGAGAAAAAGAAGAACTTTATACTAATCTACCTGAAGGCTTATTAGAAATCTATCTTTCTGATGATGATGATACGCCAAATGATAGTGATGAAGAATTATAACATTCAAAATAGCATCACAAAAACTGAATATGGAGAATACTTTTGACCTCAGAATTGATATTGTTTCTTGCGTACCGAGGCTGCTTGATAGTTTTTTTGACCACTCAATATTGAGGCGGGCAAAGGAGGCTGGTCATGCAGAAGTTGTCATTCATGACCTACGTGATTATTCACAACAAAAACAAAAACAAATTGATGATTATGCTTTTGGTGGAGGTGCTGGAATGGTATTGGGAATTGAAACAATTGCTAATTGTATTCGTAGTTTACAAAGTATCAGGATTTATGACGAAATAATTTACATGACTCCTGATGGCGAACGCTTCCAGCAAAAAATGGCTAATCGTCTTTCAATGAGTAAAAATCTATTGATTTTGTGTGGACATTACAAAGGAATTGATGAACGTGTGAGGGAGCATTTTATTACAAAAGAAATCTCAATTGGGGACTATGTTTTGTCGGGTGGAGAACTGCCTGCGGCAGTTGTGAGCGATGCCCTGATTCGCCTTATTCCAGGTGTTTTAAATGACGAGACTTCAGCTTTAACAGATTCCTTTCAGGATAATTTATTAGCCCCGCCAGTTTATACTCGTCCAGCAGATTTTGAGGGTTGGAAAGTGCCAGAAATATTACTTTCTGGTCACGAAAAGAAAATAAACGATTGGCGAATGGAACAATCAATTAAGCGAACGCTAGAACGCCGTCCAGATTTATTGGTCTAAACAAAAATGACTTGGATAAACCAAGTCATTTTGCTGTACGGCTTGGTCTAAACCATTCATACCAATCTTTTGGTGTATCGTTCCAACCGATGAGCCATGCCGTCACTTCATCTACTTCTAATTCATTGCTATCATAAGAAGTTCTAAGCATTACAGAGTTAGGGAATAATTTTCTGGCTCTGTTCTCTCTTTCCTGAGTTTGTGCGAAAGTCTTATACAAATCCCAAGCACCATAAATATGTAATATTTCGTGGGCAATTGACGAAGGAACTAATTCTTGTCCATCTAAGTACTTCTCATACAGAATTGCACCTTCCACAAAATATAATTCTTTATTCATTTCAGTACTTGAGGGCATTGCATAGCCGTTTCCTTTCCCTTTAGTGAAAATAATCACCTGTGTGTTTCTACATTTTGTATTTGTTTTTACCCATTCATAATAAGAAAGTGGGTTTTTATATCCAATTTGTTTGAGTACAACTGAAACTAAATCTGTTTTTTCGTTACCAGAAGCAGTTCCTCTTTCAATTTGCTCTAATTTAATATCCTTTTTTAACCCAAAATTACCGCCCTCAAATGCCAAAGCAACACCAGATTTGGCTGCTTGACTAACTAACCATTGATGAGCTTCGTCTAATTTTTTTAAAACTTCTGTTTTTTCATCATAACTCCATTCATCGTCAGGTCCAGAAATAAAACAACTAAGTGTATAAACTTTTCCTTCTAACTTGTTTCCACTACCAGCTCTCCATCTGCCAACATTTTGAGCCAAAGATATGGAAGAGATAAAAAAGGAGATGGTAAATACTAATTTGAAAATATTCATAAATTTTTTGTTTGGAATATATATTTTGTCCATTAAACCTTTTTATATAATACTTCTATATCTGAATTTATTGATGTAATATCTGAAATAAATTCATGCTTGTGTTTTGGTGATATGAGTATAGAATCATATTTCCCAAATGCGATTTCAAGTCTATCAAGCGAAGTAGCTGGCGAACTTAAAGGATTGTTTGTTTCTGATATTTTTTTTATTGTTAAAATATCAATCGTTTGGGTAAATATAAAACCACATTTTATAGTCAATTTATTTCCTTCAATTATATAGTATGTTGCCACAAACAAATGGATTATAAAAAAAATAACTAGCAATAAAATTACTATTTCAATCCACGTTGTTTTTTTGTTAACAGTTATTAATAAAATGCCACCAAATACAATAATCACAGGAATTATCAATTCAATACCTATTTTAGATTGATACACTTTTTTGGTCATATTAAACCTCAATAATATTTAATCTTATCGGAATCCATATTTCTTCTTCTGAAGTAGGGTCATTGTTTTTGTATTTTTCACCCAAAATTTCAAAGTGTGGTCGGTTGTCTAAAACATAGGTTGAGTTCGGCAACCATTTTCCAAAAATATATTGGAAAATAGAGTTATCCGTATGTAAGCCTTTGTAGTCAAAAACTGCATAAAGCCCGCTTGGTAAAACAAATGTTTCCATTTCAGTCGGCAAATTTTCAAAATTAGAAACTTCAACGGCTGCCCATCTTTCAAATTCGTTGGTTGGCTTAAATTCTACAAAATGATTTGGTTGGTAAATAACCATTGAAATTAGGTCCTTTGAAATATTATTGGTAATTTCTTTTCGTTTTGGTGAAAATGTTTGCCATAGTTCGCCAATTTTGTAATTAGCAAAACTCATCGTTATTCGCTTTCCAACTAATTTCTTTTCGTTTGATATTTCAATTCTTGGTGTCATAAGTCTTTTAAACAAAATAGAGAAATAAGGGCAAAATTATCGAACCTTGAATAAATTAATTGTATAATCAAGTAATTTATTAGTTCCGAATTCGCCGTGTCCTGGAACAACAATTTTTATATTTGGGTACTCTTTTTTTATATTTTCAACTGTTTTTGACCAATCCGTAAGATTTGCATCACCCAAATAACCTTTGCCTGCATCTATTTCTTTTATCAAACAACCACCAAACAAAATGTTTTCACTTGGGAAATATCCAACAATATTATCTTTCGTGTGTCCTTCGCCGAAAAACTTTGCAATAATATTTTCATTGCCAACTTTTAAAATAAGTGAATCCTTGAAGCCATTTCTTGGAGCAACAAAATTATTTTCCTTTGCAAGGTCTATTGTTTTGGAATTTGCATAAGAGGGAATATCTTTTTCATCAAATGCTTTTAGTCCTCCTAAACAATCGTCGTGAAAATGTGTTGGAATAACTGCATTTATTTTGCAGTGAAGAGCATCATTTATCCATTTAATTAATTCTTCCGCACTTTTATCGTTAGTTGGTGTGTCGAAAACAATAGCTTCATTGCAATTTCTTACGATGAGGCCATTACAAGGAACATTCCCAAAATCATTCGTTTGTTTAAAAGAGGTATGTTCAAAAGAGTTTTCAGCTATTTGCGTTACTATTAAATCACTTGTTTTGTAAACTTCTTTGGGTTTAAAGGCTACTTGTGTTTGAGAACCACAATTGAGATGCGAAATAGAGAATATCGCTAATATTAAAGTATGTAAAGTTGCTTTCATTTATTATTGTAAGATTTTTAAAGTCAATTTTTATTTGATAATTTCTATTCATTAATTCAATCAGATAAAATTAAATATTCTCTTCAAATCTTCAATGTTTATTCTGTCATTTATAAAAAGTTATTAAATATATTAATTGTAGGCTAGTTTATTTGATTAATACTTTTTATAAATATAATTAAATTAATACTTATATAATATATAGTAAGTATTTTATTGTAAAAAAGTATTGTTTGTTTAGTATAAACTGTGGTTTTTTCCAGTCAAACCATGCGTTTTCCTTGCAAAATCAATAAAAAAATAGTAAATTTGTATATCATTTGTCAAGAATAGTACAATAAAAACCTAAAAAAGTTATATAATTATCTTCATTTAAGTAAAATTAAAGGCTAATGGCTGAGGAAACAGAAAATTTAATTCCAACGGGCGATGATTCGCTATCTTCCAACAACGGCACAATTATCCCAATCAACATCGAAGACGAAATGCGTGGTGCTTACATTGATTATTCAATGTCTGTTATCATCTCGCGTGCTTTACCCGATGTTCGTGATGGTTTAAAACCCGTGCACCGTCGTGTACTTTACGGTATGGCAGAGCTTGGAGTCTATCACAACCGTTCTTATAAAAAATCCGCTCGTATTGTAGGAGAGGTGCTAGGTAAGTTTCACCCACATGGAGACTCGTCAGTTTATGGCACTATGGTGCGTATGGCACAGCCTTGGTCGTTGCGTTATATGCTCGTTGATGGTCAAGGTAATTTTGGCTCGATTGATGGTGATTCTCCTGCTGCAATGCGTTACACAGAGGCACGCTTGAAACGAATTGCTGAGGAGCTTTTAGCAGATATTAATAAAGAAACTGTTGATTTTCAACCTAACTTTGATGATTCACTAGAAGAACCATCGGTTATGCCTGGTAAAATCCCCAATTTGTTGCTCAACGGTTCGTCTGGAATTGCGGTTGGTATGGCTACAAATATGGCTCCACATAATCTTTCCGAAGTTGTTGATGGAATTGCTGCTTACGTTGATAATAATGATATCACTGTTGAAGAATTAATGGTGCATATCAAAGCCCCAGATTTTCCAACAGGTGCAATTATCTATGGTTATAGTGGTGTAAAATCAGCTTTTGAAACTGGTCGAGGTCGAATAGTGTTGAGAGCAGTTGCCAATTTTGAAGTATCAAAAACAGGGAAAGACCAAATCGTTGTTACTGAAATTCCTTATATGGTTAATAAAGCTGCTATGATTGAAAAAACAGCATCATTAATCAATGAAAAGAAAATCGAAGGAATTTCTGATATGCGTGATGAATCGGACCGTGATGGAATGCGTATCGTTTATGATTTACGTAAAGATGCAGTTCCGAATGTAGTTCTAAATAACTTATTCAAATATACTGAATTGCAGTCGTCATTCAGTATCAATAATGTTGCTTTATCGAAAGGTCGTCCTGTAACGGTCAATCTTAAAGATATGATTCGTTTCTATGTTGACCATAGAATGGAGATTATCACTCGTCGTACACAATATGACTTGCGTGAAGCACAAAAAAGAGCCCATATTTTAGTTGGTTTATTAATTGCCCTTGATTATCTAGATGCTGTTATTTCACTCATTCGTAAGTCGAAAGATGCTGATGAAGCGAAAGCAGCCTTGATTGCTGGCAATTTTATGACAGACAAGGAAAGAGAAGAATTCCTTACTACTGGACTTCAACGTTTACAAATCACTGAAACTTACGATAATGATGCTGCAAATGGAGTGATTTTAAGCGAAATTCAAGCAAAAGCGATTTTAGATATGCGTTTGCAACGTCTAACAGGTCTAGAACGTGATAAGATAATCGGAGAATACAATGAAATAAAAGCGTTAATCGACGATTTAAGGTCTATTTTAGCATCGGAAGAAAGAAAACGTAGCATTATCAAAGACGAATTGGCTGAATTGAAAGCTCGTTATGGTGATGCAAGACGTTCTAAAATAGAAATGGCAGCAGGTGAATTTAGCATTGAAGATATGATTCCTGATGATGAAATGCTTGTAACAATTTCGCATCAAGGTTATATCAAACGTACGCCATTGCAAGAATACCGAACTCAAGGGCGTGGAGGTACAGGTTCACGTGGTGTAAAAACTAAAGATGAAGATTATACCGAACATCTTTTTGCTGCAACCAATCATAATTATCTTTTATTCTTCACTAGAAAAGGTCGATTATTCTGGATGCGTGTCTTTGAGGCTCCTGAAGGTTCTAAAACTTCTAAAGGAAGAGCCATTCAAAACTTAATCAATATTGAGGCTGATGATAAAATTCAAGCTGTTTTGAATGTAAAAACCCTTGTTGATGAAGATTATATTAACAACAATTATATCGTGATGTGTACCGAAGACGGAACGGTGAAAAAGACGCTTTTAGAAGCTTATTCTCGTCCACGTCAAGGCGGTATTATTGCCATAAATATTGCCGAAGGTGATAATTTATTGGATGTAGCTCTTACAAACGGAGATAATAATATTGTGATTGCAGCCAGAAATGGTAAAGTTGTTCGTTTCCACGAATCAGGCACGCGTCCAATGGGTCGTACAGCTACAGGCGTAAGAGGTATTAATTTAGAAGAAGGCGACCGTGTTATTGGTATGGTTTGCGTTTCAAGAGAAGATACACAATTATTGGTAGTTTCGGATAAAGGTTATGGAAAACGTTCTGACGTAGAAGATTATAGAATCACATCTCGTGGGGCAAAAGGCGTAAAAACTTTAAATATTACCGATAAAACAGGTAGTTTAGTGGCCATCAAAGAAGTTACAGATGAAGATGACTTGATGATTATCACTAAAAAAGGTGTTGCCATTCGTATCAAAGTAGCAGATTTGCGTGTCATGGGTAGAAATACCCAAGGTGTAAAGCTTATCCGTATGAGTGATACTGATGATATAGCCTCTGTAACTCGAATCATTCGTGAAGATGAAGAAGAAATCGAAGCAACTGCTGAAGATGCAACAACTGTAATTGACGAATCTTCAGCTACAGAAATATCAGAAACTGATACACCAACAGTAGAGTAGGAGACAAGGAGCCATTAATACATTTTGTTTAATGACTCCTTTTTCAATATTATCAAACTAGAAAAAAGCGTTTAATAAATAAAAAAGAACACTTATAATTCTTTACAAATAACAGGATTGTTAATCCTTTGTTAATTGCTTGAAAATTTTTACTTTTCGAGTAATTAATGTGTCTAAACCCTAATTAGAGTAATTTTTCACTAAAACCGAATTTATCAAATGAAAAAAATCATTTTAGCGTCTGTAATGACAGTTTTTACAACAGGCGTTTTTGCTCAGAATGCAGCTCTTGATGCTCAACTTAAAGATGCCCAATGTAAAACGGCTGCTGATGATATAGCCAAAGCTGAAAAAGCGACACAAGACGCAAAAAAAGGTATTAAATCAGCCACGTGGGTGAAACTTGCAGATGCTTATTTAGAAATGGCTAGTGTTTGTGGTAAAGATTCTTTAGCCTCAGAAAAAGCTTATAATACATATAAGAAAGCCATCGAAATTGATAAGGCTGCGGGAGGGAAGGGTGTTAAAGATATTGAGACTGCAACAAGCGGTACGAGTTCTAAATTATATACTTCTTTGATGCAACAAGGTGCTGGTTTTTATAACCTTAAAAACTTTAAAAATGCACTTAATCTATTCAAATTAGCTTCTTCAACAAGCCCAAAAGATACTACTGCATCACTGTATGCAGGTATTGTAGCTCAACAAGGACAAAACTTTGAAGAAGCCAAAGCATTTTTTGGTAAATTTATTGATCAAGGTGGAAAAGATATAGCAGTTTTTTATGGTTTGTCAGAATTGTATAAAAATGACAAAGAAATTCAAAAAGCTGTTGATATTTTGAAAAAAGGTATCCAAGTAAATCCAAAAGATAAGGATTTACAAAGCTCTTTAATCAATGCGTATTTGAGTGGAGGAATGATGAATGAAGCAATTGAAATGATGAAACAATTGATTGCTAATACGCCAAATACACCTGAAAGTAGCAAGAATTTAGCTGAAAACATCAAAAATTTAGGTACTTTGTACGAAAATGGAGCTGAAGAATATGCAAGAAAAATTCGCCCAATCGAAAGCGAAATGACAAGAACACTCAAAGATAAAGCAGAATATGAAAAAGATTTAAGTGGTGCTGAACAAAGAAAGTCGGCACAAGAAGAAGAGTTAAAACGTTTGGGTGACCGTTTGAAAAAAGAGCCTAAAAGTGCAACTTCAATTAAATCTAGTATCGCTTCTGTAAATCAAATGATTGCTACTGCAAATACTGAAATTGATGTTTACAAACAAAAAATTGCTAAAATAAACACTTCAATTCAAGAAAATAGTACTAAAGAAGCTGAATTAGTAACTTTGAAGGCTAAAGAAACTGAATTAAAGGATTTAGCTGTAAGTAATTATAAAAAAGCTCTTGAAGTTGACCCTTCAAACTTTGATGCAAACTATAACTTAGGTGTGTTTTATTTTAATTCAGCTGTTGTTATTAAAGGAACAGTTGATAGAATGGATATGAAAACATATAATGAGAAAGGAAAAGCTATCGAAGAGCAAGTTTGTGCAACATTTACACAATCAAAGGTTTATTTTGATAAATGTAAATCTCTTAAAGCTGATGACCAAGATACAGATGCGAACCTAAGCAATTTACAAGGTGTTTTGGAACAATGTTCTAAGCGTAAATAATTGATTATCAGGTATATACATTGTATTGTTTCAATAAAAAAAACTCTACCAAAATAATTTGGTAGAGTTTTTTTTATTAATGGGAATGAATATTTATAAAAAATATAGGGGATTTAAACCAATCTATTTAACATAATGTAAATTATATAACACATATTTAATGCTATTTATTTAGACTAAATTATGTATTCTTATAACTTCAACCTTCATATTTACTTATTAGACTCTCCTTTTTCTTCTGATGAATTATAACTATGCAAAACGACTCTCCTGAGAATTGAATAGAAAAAAATATTTGGAATTATGTACACGAATATCGAAATCTCACGAGCCTTATTTTAAGTTAATATTAGTGGTTTTTCTAAATTCGGTCATTTAATTTATATAAATTCAAATTAATTAACATCATCACAAATTTGAATGTTGATAACTATTATCAAATAGATTCAAATGAATCTGTTTAGTATATTAATGTCACGAAATACAGAAATATCCACGTGGAACATTTGTGGAAAACACGTGGAGTTTTTGTGAATTATGTAAAAATATTAGCCCCTATTTAGTTTAATTCATAAATGCCTTTAAAGCTTTTGGTTTACGACCTACTTTCTTACGCATTTTAACTTTCTCTGGACGCTCTCTAATTTTCTTGTCTTCAAAAAATACACCTAAAGCTTCAATGATAATATCTTTTTGCGACATGCCTTCCCAATAACCATAATCTTTCATTTGTTCAACTAATTCATTAGGGCAATCAAATGTGACTTTTGTTGAAGGACCTGTTTCTTGAATAGCATTCAATACTGCATTGCTTTGAGTTAACGCGGCCACTTCCGCAGATTTCCCTGTAGGAACTAAACTCTCAAATGTGAAATTTTTATTTTTTGCCATTTTGGTTTATGTTAAAAATGGAATTTTTAAATTTTCCATTATTGATAATTTCAAAATTGTATTGCTTATTTCTTAATACTTTCCAAAATCTCTTTTGTTAAGTTATAGTAATCCATTGCCCCATTGCTATCAGGTGAGTATGTGAAAATATCTTGACCATTAGCTTGTGCCTCCGAAATCGCAATATTGTCTCGAATAGTTGTTTTAAAAAACTTATCACCCAATTGTTGCTTTGTTGCTTCTACTAAATCATTGCTTAGTTTTTTATTAATTTTAGGATTGTATCTTGTTGCAAATACTCCACCCAAATGAGTTTGTGGACTAATTTGTTGTAATTCTGAAGAATAGACCAAAAAATTTCTTAATCCTTCATAACTAAGAAACTCGGCTTGTAATGGTACCAAATACATGTCACATGCAATTAGTGCAATACGGGTCATGCCTGATAATGTTGGTGGACAATCAATCATAATGAAATCATAATTTTTCTTAACCTTGTCCATTAAGAGTTTTAAATTAAATGGGAATACAGGTGAGGCTTTTATCGAATCTTCTTTTGCATTGAGCTCTGCCGAGCTTGGAAGTAAATCTCCAATGGAAGTATTGATAACAACTTTCTCAAAAGGAATTTCTCCTGTAAGATAATTGCCGACATGATTTTGTCCGACCTGAGACTCTTGAACTCCAAAGCATCGAGTAAGACTCGCTTGCCCATCGAGGTCAATGAACAAAACTCGGGCATCTGCAAATCTTTGAAAGGCCGCACCCAAATTCTGGGTTGAAGTGGTTTTTCCTACTCCCCCTTTGTTGTTAACTACGCTAATAATCATTTGATATAAAAGAATAATATTTACTCGCAATATAGAGTAAATAAAACATATCAGCAATATTAAAAAGATTTATTTTACCCACAGTATATTAAATTTTATTATTTATATACATTTAATATTTTTAATAAAAATAAAAATATGTATAATGTGTTTATTTTATATATAAATAAAATGTATTATATATATAAATTAGTATATTTTGTAATATTATTAATTTATGTTATAAACATTTAATATAAATAAGTATTATAAAATATTAATAAAAGTATAATAATAATTATTATTAAATAATGTATAAATAAAATATATAAAAAATAACTTATAATAAGTATTTAAAGTTATATACTTTTAAAACTTATTATAATAATAAAATATATAATTAGTTTTTTAAATATATTACTAATTAAAATTAAATTTGTTGATAGGTTTGATTTAAGGCATTTTTTTTGTGTGAAATATCCAATTTACTTATATTGTATATTAAATCTTTTCAAATGGCCTATTTGGTGCCTTAAAATTGATTGGTGGTTTAATGATTGGGTGTGAAATTACATTTATAATATCCATTTGATTGGATTTGAAGAAAATGAGGAATATAACTTGTAAAGTGAGTAGTATTTATAAAGAAAAAAGGAGAAAGATTGCTCTCCTCCTTTTCAATGAATTTATATTTTATAAATATTTCTGAAATTATTTAAAGTAAAAACCACTTGGTGCTATCTCTGTTTTTACAGAATCAATTAAAACTCCTGAGTTTTGAAATCTAAAAATATATCCGGCTTGTTTGTAAGATGGAATCAAGCTAGTGTAAATTTGATTACTTTCAGAATCAAATGCAACGCTCGTAAAAGTTCGATTGATAAAAACTTTTGAAGCCCCAGTTGAAATATCAATTGTATTTATCTCTCCTTTTAATTTATAACCATCAGTGGCATCGTAAAAATTGTAGTTAAAAAAAAGAGCTTTCTTATCCTTACTGATACATAAATTACTTGGAGATTTTTTTTCATTCATTCCAGCTTTAAATTTTGTGTCAATAGTTTTGGTTAATGGATTAAATAAAACAATCTCATTCGCAGCAATCATCCAAATTTTATTTGAGGCATCCAAAACAAAATCACTTGGATTCTCTCCAACTTCTATACTGGAAACCACTTCGTCTTTTTGAGTATCAATTACTTTGATATTTTTTTGGCTACCAACATTTCCAACGAAAGCATTGCTCCCAATCACAATAATACTTTCGGCTCCTTTATCAACAGGAATCTTTTTTATGATTTTATTAGTTGTCAAATCAAGCACAGCAACAAAGCCCATTTTATATGAATAGTCTGCATTGAAAGTATCCCAACAAGTAATGTATGCTTTGTTTGCAGCTGCTTTAATTATTTTTCTAGGATTATCAACTTCGCCCTTTATTGAAGCAATTGATTTAAACGTATGAGCATCTACAATTTCAATGGCATCTTTACCATCTGTCGAGTTATCAACTAAAATAATACCCTTTTGATCTACTTCCGAATAATCGGTTATGCCACCTGATAATGAACGATTATTTTCTTTCAGGAAAATATCAAAAGAAACTGTTTGACTATTTCGAGCTATCATTGAAAGTGAGCCATTATTGTCAAAGAAATTACCAGCATTAATAACGAAAACACCATCATCATAAGGCTGGGTAGAAATTGTTTCTGTTTTCTCGCAAGAGCTATTAATAATGGCAAAAGCGATAACTCCTGAGAGAATGAATGTGCGACTAAGAAATGTTTTTTTTAACATTGATTTTGAAGTTAATTATTTGTAAAATTTATTAAAAGTGCGAGGTGAAAATTGATGCCAGGCATAGCATTTTTCTTTACATTTGGATATGTGGTATTAGTTAAGTTATTTGCTTGGAAAGTGAGGTTCACTTCATTGTGTGCAAAATTGATTTTACGAGAAAAAGTTGAGTTGATGATTAAATAAGGCGGGAAAGGCTGGCCTGAATGGTCGAAAGTGATAAATCTGGCAGAATTATAGCTACTTTGCAGCCCAACATTCCAACGTTTTTTTCTGTAGTACAGATTTGCTGAAATGGCATGACGAGGAACATAAATTAATTGCTTTCCGATAAAATCATGTGCGTAAATATCATAAACCTTTTGCTGTGAAGCATGCGTAAGCGAATACGAAAACAGAATTCCAGCCATTTGTTGTGTGAGAAAATCATTGAATTTTAGATATGAAGTCAGTTCAAGGCCTTTTGATAAAACTTGTTGAAGGTTTTCAACCCTATAATTTCGTTCTGGATTCCAATAAGTCCAATTATCAATCAGATTATGAAAGCCATTTAAAGCAATGGATGATTTATAAAACTGCCCATGCTGATACTTGTATTCTAAGCCAATTTCTTTATTTAACCCATTTTCTGGTTGAATATTGGGATTGCCCAATACTAGCCAATAACGTTCGTTCAGCGTTGGTAATCGATAACTACGAGATACGTTTGAAGTAAGTATTAATTGGCTTGTTTTATTAGTTATGAGATTATAATCAAAACCAATTGCTGGAGTAAAAGGAGCTTTGTAAAGTGTTGAAAATGCTTGACGTAGATTAAGCGATGTACTTATTCTATTCGCATTACCATTCCATCCGAATGATTTTCTGATAAGTGCATACAAGTCGCCTCTATTTTCCTGAATTAAATTATTACCATACCCATCAACCTTTGTTGCATAATGAATTAATTCGCCTCCAATTCGTAGAGTTGTATTAGCTTTGTTTTTGTTAGTGAAAAAATCATGTTCAGTTCTTACTATTATTCTATCTGTGGACGCGTTGCTAGAATTGATAAAATTACCCTTACCATAATCTAAAATATCACGAATAAAGCCAAGTTTTAAGGAAGTATTTTCGATTTGAATACCAGCAATAAGGCGATAAGCTTGTGTTTGAGTAACTTCTCGAAAATCAGGAATTGTTGGTTGAATGGTAAGTTTATTATCAGTCAACCAGATGTTCAAATAAACTAATTGATAATTTGCTTTAGATTGTGTATTCAGCTTGAAATATAAGTCTTGAACAAATCCTTTTTGTATTGTTTGAGATGGTTCAATAGCATATTCTCTCCCATTTCTGTCAGTTTTAACGACATTTAAAGCTGGATAATAACCAAAATAATTTCTGTTTGTTCCACCGTAAAATAAGGTTTTACCACTTAAAATTCCTTTTTTTAATGCTTTGTGAAATCTGATTCCTGCATTGACATTACCACTTCGGAAACTCCCATATTGTCCACCAAAGACCACATTTGAGCCTTTGTTTGTCAAATTTGGGACTGAACTCAGCAAAATGCTACCACCAACAGCGTCGCTTCCAACGCAGCTAGCTGAAGAACCATATTGAATAGCCATTTGGTCAAACCCCAAAAGTGGAATTGTAGAAAAATCTGTTAATCCAACTGTGGGTGAATTAATATTTAAGCCATTCCAAAGAACAGCTGTATGGTTAGCAGAAGTACCCCTGAATGAAATTGTTGTTAGCTGACCAGAACCATAAGATTTGAGAGCAATTGGGGTTTGAAATTGAAGAAAATCTGATAGGTTTTGGTACTGAAAACGGGCTAAATTTATTGAATCTATCCGTTGAACCTTCAATCCAGACATGAATCGTTCGGGTGAAAAACCGAATACCTTGACTTCGTTGAGGGTTTTACAATCTTTACAATCAATTATTGTTTTTTCTTGGCAAAAAGTAAGCAAAGGCAAACTTAAAAAGCATCCTACAAGAGCTAGCTTTTTAGCAAAAGGAGGACTATTTTGTGACTTTTTGATCCGTTGCATGGCAACGTTATCAGGATTTTGCATAGTGTAATTGGTCAATTTTCATTGAAAAAAACAAGGTCATTCCAATGACTTCTAGGAAGAATTGAAAGCTCTGTCTAACGACTAAAAGAATTGATTTTTAATAATTCGTATCGCTGCTCTTCCATCCGAAAGCAAGCAAAACACATAAATTAAGGCAGGTCTCCTGACTTGTCTCACTGATTACAACACCTTCCCGCTCGTAAAATTTAAGCAGTGGTAAAGCTAAGTATGCCTAGAATTGAGCAATCAGTTTCCATCTAATCTTTAATAAAATTATTTGGATAAGACTTACAGTTGCGGGGACAGTTCTCGATTAGGGCAAAAAAAATTGCTTTACGAGATTCCCTATTAAGCTAAAAGTATAAATGAAGTTTTAAACCGATAGCACCATAATTCATGACAAATGTATGAAAATACTTTTATAACAAAAAATTATCAGTGGAGGATAAAAAAAACAGCCAAGCAAAAAATGCATTGGCTGTTCTAAATAAATTGAAATGAATCTCAGAAAATTTATAGACAATTAATTCGTCTTAAATTCTTGAATAGTCCCATCGGTAAACACAACCATTATTCTTGCAATGCTTCCGTGATTGAAACTTGACAAAATGGCTGGATTTAGATTTTGTTGTGTTGCATTTAGTTCGGGTGATTTTCTTTCATTCGATTCTCGTGGAGAATACTCAGGTCGTTTAATAGCTGTAACTGTTTGATTATTAACAGTTTGAATAGCATTTTTTACGGCAATATCTTCTTCTTCTAAAAACCAATTGAAGCCTAATTCCGGGTATCTACGGTACATTTTTTGTACAATTTCCAAACTTGGCTTATTTCGGTCGGATAAAATGTGAGAAATGCTCGGACGAGGTACTCCAATCTCATCAGCAAATTTAGTTGAGGTTAAATCTTTTTCACTAATGAAACGTCTTATCTTTTCGTTGAGGTTCATTTGATTACAAGGTTAAATTACAGATGTCAATAGTAAAAAGTAATTACAAATGTATTGATTACATGGGTAAACTGACTTCTTTACAAAAATAAATAGTTTAACAATGAAAACCAAATACTTTTGTAAATTTATTTTTATCATTGTAAATAATGCTTATTTGCAAACTATTTACAATTATTAATAGCCTGATTATCAATTATTTATGGGTTAATAAATAGAAAATGTTGAAATAAATAAGCTTTGCCTGTTGTTTTATCTAAAACATATCATTTTGTTCGGATAGATACAGTTTTACTTATTTAAAATGATTTTGAGAGATTTATGGGTGTTTTACAATAGTAAATATTTTTCCTAAAAACTTGCATAATTAAATTGGTATTGTTATTTTTGTAAACAAAAGAATAATTCAGAATAATAGTGCTTTCCATTTTATAAGAAAAAATCAGACTCACGTGCTTTCCATTTTTTGTATGGATTTTAAGAAAATTTTAAGTAAAGGTTTACATTGGAGGTAATAAAACCTCAATTTGGGATTCAATCGTCTTAAACTCTAATCTTTCTAAGGTTGGAGTTTTTTGTTTTTAGAAGCTTTTAGCCATAACTGATATTGGTTTTCTACAAATTGTCTTCTAATTTTGGAGATTTACTGATACTTGAGAATTGATTTTATTTAGTGATTTATCTTAAAAAATAAAATATTTGATTCTCATTATAAAAAACATATTCGCAAATCGACTATTTCAGAAGTTGTTTTTTATCACATTCGCAATAATTATTTTAAAATAACCTTCGCATCCGCAAAAAAAAGATACAAAGTAATGAAGAATAAAGAATTTATCCTCAAGGAACAATGGCAAATTACGAAACATCTAGTTAGATGGCTATTGCTAGTATTGCCGGTAGCAGTTATAACTGGCTTGCTGGTTGCTTTATTTCTGTGGACACTAGACCTTGCTACTGAAATAAGATGGCAATTTTCTTGGATAATATTTTTGCTTCCATTGGCAGGTGTATTCATTACTGTCCTTTATAAATATTTTGGTAAAGGAACTGAACTGGGTAATAATTTAATAATCGACCAAATTCATTTGAATGACAATAATGGTGTTCCTTTAAGGATGACTCCATTAATTATATTTACAACGGTAGTAACACACCTATTTGGTGGTTCTGCTGGTAGAGAAGGAACAGCAGTGCAGGTTGGAGGTAGTATTTCAGCATTCTTTAGCAAGGTATTTAATTTGAATCAAGAAGATAATACTTTTATTTTAATGACAGGAATTGCTGCAGGATTTGGAGCTGTTTTTGGAACACCTGTCTCAGGTGCTATTTTTGCACTTGAAGTGTTGGCTATCGGTAGGATGAAATATAATGCATTGTTACCTTGCCTTATGGCTAGTATTATTGCCGATGTTACTTGTAGTTTGTGCGGTATTGAGCATACAAAATACCATATTGATTCTGTAACAACTATTACTACGATTCTTCCAAATATAGATATTGATGTTAAGTTGATGTTTACAGTTGCTAGTGCAGGAGTTTTGTTTGGATTAATTTCAATTCTTTTTGTTCAATTATCAGATTTTATTAAGAAAACGGCTACTCTATATTTAAAAAATAAATTGATAATTGCTCTGACTGGAGGCATATTAGTAATATCAATAAGTTATTTATTGGGAACACTTGATTATCTGGGTATAGGTGTAAAATCTATCAATACGGATGGTATAAGTATAGTTTCGGCTTTTAAACAAGGCGGAGTTAATTATTTTAGTTGGTTTTGGAAGTTATTATTAACGGTTATAACACTAAGTATGGGCTATAAAGGAGGAGAAGTTACTCCTTTATTTTTTATCGGTGCTGCATTTGGAAATACATTTGCTAGTATTTGTGGAGGACCAATTGATTTATTTGCAGGGTTAGGTTTCATAGCTGTATTTGCTGCTGCAACAAACACACCCATTGCTAGTTTTATTATGGGTATAGAATTATTTGGGTCTGAATATATGCCCTATTACGCAATTGCGTGCTTCGTAGCGTATTATTTTAGTGGTCATAAGGGTATTTATCATTCGCAAAAAATTGCGGTCTCAAAAGCGAATATTTTAAAATAGAATATTGTGGAGGATAAATGATAAAAATACCTGTGAAGTTGAGGATAATATCCCAAAAAAGCCCTTATAAATATTAGTTTATAAAGGCTTTTTTTAGAATTTACGTATATTTAGACTGAAACATTATTGTCTCTTAAAGCTTCATTCAACGATGTTTTTAAATCTGTACTTGCTTTTCTTTGTCCTATGATTAATGCACAAGGTACTGCAAATTCTCCTGCAGGGTATTTTTTAGGTAGCATACCTGGAATAACAACTGAATTTTCTGGAACATAACCAATGTACTCAGTTCCAGTATTTACATCAATTATTTTAGAACTTCCTGTAATTGTAACTCCAGCACCTAAAACAGCCCTTTTTCCAACCCTAGCCCCTTCAACAACAATACAACGAGATCCTATAAATACTCCATCTTCAATAATTACTGGTGATGCTTGTAATGGTTCTAAAACTCCACCAATACCAACTCCACCACTTAGATGAACATCCTTACCAATTTGAGCACAACTTCCAACAGTAGCCCAAGTATCAACCATTGTTCCGCTATCAACATAAGCCCCAATATTTACATAGGAAGGCATCATAATTACACCTTTTGCCAAATAAGCACCATATCTCGCAACAGCTGGTGGTACAACTCTTACACCAAGAGTTTCATAACCAGTTTTAAGTTTCATTTTATCATGATACTCAAAGATACCTACTTCTTGAATCTTCATTTGTTGAATCGGGAAATAAAGTATAATAGCTTTTTTTACCCATTCATTAGTAATCCAATTTCCATCATTAGTAGGTTCTGCTGCTCTTAGCAAACCTTTATCAACCAAATCAATAATATCTCTTATAGCTGCTTGAGTATTTTGTTCGTTTAAAAGCTCACGGTTAATCCATGCTTCTTCAATTACAGTCCTTTGATTCATAGTAATAATTTAATGTAATTTTTTAGTTTAATAAAAATTTGTAAAATGCTTATAGTTAGTAGTTTAATATAAAAATTTAAGACTATTTTAAGGTGATTTTTACTTTTAACTACCCTACTTCTATATGTGAATATTTGTAATAACTTACTTTCACTATAGAAAACATTTATTTTAACAAAGTTACAACTAGTATACTTATTATCAAATAGTATGAAAGGATTATTAACTATCATTTACTAAGAGTACATTTATATATAAAAACTCATATTTACAATACTAATAATTTTAGTTATAATTACTAATTTACCTAACTGGTTTTAGTTGGTTTTACTAAAATATTTAGTTATTATATTCATGGTTTTTTGAATTTAGCAATACAAAACAATATTTTATTTATTATCGAAAATTTATTAACTTGCATCGTATTACTTAAACCAAAATTTTACTTAAATGTCAAAAGTTAAAGTAGCTATTAATGGATTCGGACGTATTGGCAAATTAGCCTACCGTCAAATTTATAACATGGAAGGAATTGATGTTGTTGCAATAAACGACTTAACAAGCCCTTCTACACTTGCACATCTATTAAAATATGACAGTGCACAAGGCCGATTTAACGCTACAGTTACATCAACTGAAAATAGTATTATTGTAAATGGTGATGAAATAAGAATTTATGCTCAAAAAAATCCTGCTGATATTCCTTGGGGCGAGCATGATGTAGATGTTGTTTTAGAATGTACAGGTTTTTTCACTGATAAGGATAAAGCTGCTGCACATTTGACTGCTGGTGCTAAAAGAGTAATTATTAGTGCACCAGCAACAGGAGATTTAAAAACTATCGTTTTTAATGTTAACCATAGCATTTTAGATGGTAGCGAAACAATTATTAGTTGTGCAAGTTGTACGACTAACTGCTTAGCTCCAATGGCAAAAGTATTGAATGACAATTTTACTATTTTAGCAGGTAGTATGACAACTGTACATGCTTATACGAATGACCAAAACACTTTAGATGCACCTCATGCAAAAGGTGATTTAAGAAGAGCTAGAGCAGCAGCAGCTAACATTATTCCAAATAGTACAGGTGCTGCGAAAGCAATCGGCCTAGTTTTACCCGAATTAAAAGGTAAATTAGATGGTGGAGCTCAGAGAGTACCAACAATTACAGGCAGTTTGACCGAATTAACATCAATCCTTGACAAAAAAGTTACTTTGGATGAAGTTAATGAAGCAATGAAAGCAGCAAGTAATGAAAGCTTTGGCTACAACACTGATGAAATAGTTAGTAGTGATATTATTGGAACAACTTTTGGTAGTTTATTTGACGCTACTCAAACTAAAGTTGTAACTGTTGGAGACAAACAATTAGTAAAAACTGTTAGTTGGTATGATAATGAAATGAGTTATGTAAGCCAATTAGTAAGAACAGTTAAATACTTTGCTACATTGATTTCAAAATAATTCAATATTAATAAAGGGGCTATATGCCCCTTTATTAATATTATTTAATATTTTTTGCTGCCAAATAGTTTATTTTATATCCTTTTGAAACAAATAATTTCTCATAATGTGTTTCAATTCCGTAATGTTCATTTAACATTGGTGAGTTATATAAATCGTTAGTTTCTCTTAAAATATTATATCCTGAACTTGCAATTGATTCGAGAGAATATTCAAATAAATCGAAATTATCGGTTTTAAACAAAAAATCTCCATCATTTTTTAATATTTTTTTATATAATTCTAAGTATCTGCTATTTGTAAGTCTTTTTCGCTCTTCTTTATCCCTTGGTTGGGGATCTGGGTGAATTAACCAAATCTCGTCAATCTCATTTTCTACGAAAAATTCTTCAAGAAACACCATAGGTGTACGTAAAAAAGCTACATTATTTAATGCTAAGTCATTAGCCCTTTTACTTCCACGTGCAATCCTATCTCCTTTAATATCTATACCAATAAAATTTTTATCAGGGAAAATTTGTGCTAAACCAACCGTATATTCACCTTTACCACACGCTAACTCTAATACTATTGGATTAGAATTTTCAAAATATTTTTCTCTCCATTTGCCTTTTATTGATGTATAAATTTCTTTTCCTCTTTCAATCACATTACTTGATTGAGCATTGTATTCAAATCTAGGTAATTTTCTTCTTGCCACTCTCCTATTTAGTTTATAAGTAATTGATTATCAAATATTTAAGAAAATACAAATTATTCTTTTTGTATTTATTATATTATTAAAAAGTATTATTCAATTAAAAAGTTAAATATCATTTAACTCTGCAACTATATATGTGCTACCTCCAATATAAATAAAATCATCTTTTTTTGCTAAATTTTTCACAAATTTCAAGGCTTCATTCACGCTGACAATTGAGTATCCTGACATAGATATAGACTCAGCAATTTCTAGCAATTTCTCAGAAGGCAAAGATCTGGGGGTATTTGCCTGTGTAAAACAATAAATACCATCTTTTGGAAACAAATTCAACAAATCATCAACATTTTTGTCTTTTACAAACCCTAAAATAAAAAATTTTTGCCTCACATTTAATTTTTCAATTTGTTCCAAAACTATTTTAAGTCCATGCTCGTTATGACCAGTATCACAAATTGTTAATGGATCCTTATCCAGTACTTGCCATCTACCCTTTAAGGAAGTTAGTTCAACTACATTTGAAATTCCATTTTTAATAGCATCGTCAGAAATATCAAATCTTAGATTATTCAAGCATTCAACAACTTGAAGTACACCAGTCAGATTTTTCACTTGGTAAGTTCCAAATAATTGTGGTTCAAGATTTTCAATATAAATATTGAATTCATTAGATAACTTATTGAGTTTGTAAACATCAACTTGCAAAAATATATTATTTGAATTATTTGGAACAACTCTGTATTTATCAGATGCAAAAAATATTTCAGAATTCATTTCTGTTGCTTTTGAAATAAAAACACCTTCTGTTTCAGAATTTCTTTCAGAAATTACGATTGGAACATTTTGTTTAATAATACCTGCTTTTTCAAGAGCAATTTTAGGCAATGTATCACCAAGAATATTTACATGATCAAAACCAATATTTGTAATTACACTTAATATAGGTGTTATAATATTTGTTGAATCTAATCTACCACCAAGACCAACCTCAATAACAGCAATATCAACGTTTTCTCTTGCAAAAAAATCAAATGCAATTCCAACACTTAATTCAAAAAAAGATGGTTTTAGATGTTCTATGAAAGCTTTATGTTTGTTAATGAAAGAAACTATATTCGCTTTTTCAATTGATACACCATTTATTCGGAATCTTTCAACAAAGTCTTTTAAATGTGGCGAAGTATAAAGACCTGTTTTATACCCTGCACTTTGCAAAATTGCAGCTATAAAATGTGAAGTGCTTCCTTTTCCATTAGTACCAGCAATATGAATACTCCTAAATTTTAAATGAGGATTTCCTAAATATTCGGAAATTTTGAGAATATTAGATAAATCAGCTTTAAAAGCTATTTCACCTTGTCTATGAAAAACAGGTAGTAATGAATATAAGTAATCTATTGTTTCGTCGTAAGTCATCAAATTAAAACTAATTTACAAAGCTAAGAAGATACTCTCAAATCAAAAAAGATAAACTCAATAAAAAAGAGGTCGAATTAAAATTCGACCTCTTTTTTTAAATCAATAAACAACTAATTACCTGATTGAATATTAATTGTAATTGTACCAGTAGCTCTCGGAGGCGGATTTCCTTCTGGAGAAAGAACTGAACTTAAGCGTTGTTGAATATAATTCTTATAAAAATTTTGTACAGACGGACTTACAGTTGACGAAAAAACACTTATTCCTACAACATCACCAGAATCATCAACTGTAACTTTAAAGACAATTTTACCTGTTTCTGAAGAACCATCATCAGGTAAAGACAACTTTTTCTTATTCCAGCCATTTAATCCTCCAATTAAGGCCCCACTGCTACTATTCCCTTTTCCAGGTTTTCCCATCATACTTTTACCATCTAGAGTCCCCCTTGAGTCGCCTTTATCTCCAATTTCACCTTTATTTCCATCTCCATTATTATTTCCGCCTATACCATCTTTGGTTCCAATTGTTCCATTTGAAGAACTGTTTGATTTTGCTCCATTACCTGAACCATTTCCACTTTTCTTCATAATTGAACCTTCTTCGATATTTCTCTTTACTGGTTCAGGTTTTGATATCTCAGGTTTTGGAGTTGTAACCTTCGGTTTAGTCTCAACTGGAGTCGGTTTGATTGTTGGTTTAGTTTCAGTTTTTTTAATAGGTTTTATATTCTCTTTTTCAGAAAAAGGGCTTTCTTCATTAGAAGTGATGACTGGTTTTGAAGGTGCTTCTTTAACCTTTACGACCTTTTCAATTGGTGGTGTTGTAACTACTGGACTTGTCTTTAATGGTTTAGCATCATCATCACTTTTTTCAGAAGGCTTTACATCATAATTATTTGGCGAATTATTTGCTTTATTGGTAGTTTGGATATCACCAACACCAATTAAATCAACTCCATAATTTAGTTCAACACCATCAATTTCTTCTGGTGGAGCATATGCTAATTTTAAAAAAAATAAAATCCCAAGAAACAGTCCATAAATAACAATACTCAATAAAAAGGCTGTTGTTTGATTTTGCTTATTTTCGTTTTCAATTGAAGCCGATTGCATAGAAAATGATTTTGTGATGAAAAATAACAATTACAAAAAAACCTGTAAGGTATGCTTACAGGTTTTTTTTGAATATTTAGATTAGCTTAATTTGCTTTTATTATTGCAGGTTTTTCTCCAACTATTTTAGTGTGTCTATCTGATAGTTCAACTGCTTCTGAATAAGTATCTGCTTCAGCAGCAACAACTTTCATCAGCTCACCAACTTTGACAACTCTTGGATAAAATCCATTCTTTATTAAAATAGAACGCAAATTTTCAACATTTTCCAAACTCTTAAAAACTCCTGAAACAACCAAATAACGTTTTTCGGTAAATTTTATTGTTGAAGAAATAGATGGTTCAATGACTTTATTCAAAACTTTCTCATCTTGAGCAACTATTTCAGTTTTATTTTCAACTGACTCAATAGGTTTTTCAGGTTGATTATCAAAATTTGGTTTTATAATCTCCGAATCAAGAACTGGAGTTTTAGCAAAAGTTTTGGTCACCACTTCTTCTTTTTTAGGGATATAATCTAGTGGATTAAAACTACTCTTAGCAGCTCCATTTGTATTTTTGGCACCTGAAAATAAAACTACAAACAATCCACTTGACAATAATAAAATTGGTAATGAGTAAAGCAAATAAGTCCAAGTAGATGATTTTTTTGCTCCTGTGCTTGAGTACGAGTTTTTGTGAATAAATAAATCATCGTCACCTTGTTCAAATGTTTGACTATATAGGTATTTTTCCTTAGCAATGTGTCTCGGAAACAAACTATCAAAACCAAAACTTTCGCTATAAAAATTATTTTTTCTATCTGGCTCAAAAACTAAGCTATTTTCTTCATTTAAAGCAAAGTTTCCAATTTTATCGAATGTATAATATTTTTCAGTTGCTAAAGAGTCTTTAATATCTATTACAAAAGATTGTATCTTACGTTTGGCTTCATCAATTGTTACACTTTCTCGACGAGAAATATGAGTTGCTAATAGGCCATCATCTTGTTTTAAAATTTCGTTAAAGGCAATTCTTTTCTGAGGCGGCATCAATGAACCACTAATTTCATTAAAACTGGAAGGCATATAGTTTGCAATAAAAGCCCCAAAGTTTGGTACGGTCACATAATCGTGTTCGTATAATAAAGTACGTATATAATCGGCAACTGGTCTCATAAGAGAATTTTAGTAATTTGGAATCTTTCGTTTTGCTAAGTTAAAAGGAAAAATTGACACCTACAAGAAAATTCAAACCTTGTTGTGGATAATAAAGATAGCGTTCGTATTTCTTTCCTAAAATATTGTTTAATTTAACAAATGTAGTAAACTGCTTACCAAATAAATAATCAAACTCAGTGTTTAAATCAAAAATAGCTTTATTAGTAGCTAAAAGTAAAGTGGTTGGATTTTTGGCAAAAGTTTTGCCAATATAAAATAGATCAAGGTTTGCAACGAGTCTATCTGAAACAATTAATGTATTTCCCCATTTTACAGTTATAAAAGGACGATGAAATGGTTTTTCATAAGCTCTTTTTTGATAATGATTTATATCAGTACGTATGTAGGTACGCCAAATTTCTGATGGCTGATAATTTAATTGCACAGTAAGGTTAATATATTGAGTTCTTAAACTATCATATAAAACCGAAAACTTTGAAGTATCAGCTAAAGATTCATTAAGTTTTGGTGTATAGTTATTAAAATAATACAAATTTTTATAATATCCCATTGAACCTTTAAAATTAAAGCTTAAACCAGAAAGAATATCACCTTTACCACCAATATAAAACTCACGGATTTTTTCAGTATTCAACAGTTGAGTTTGTTGCTTCAAATATGGGTTTTCAATTAAATAACTACCAAGCGTATTTCTAACAATATCACCATTCATCCCTGCAAAAACGTATATTAAACTTGGAAATTTATATGTCAATTCTATCTTTGGAAATCCTTTTGTACGATTAATTTTTTTGACCTCATCAAATTCATTTACTGCTTTATAGCCTACACTTCCACCAAATCTATTAAGATTAACTTTAAATGATGGCTCTACCCTAAACAAATTTCTCTTATCAACAATACCATCACTTCTTTGGGCCATATTAGCATCTGCGTCAACAAGTGCAATAAACTTTTCATTAATTATTGGGAAATAGGCATTAAATGTAGTTGTCCAATCAGTTTCTTGAGCTGAATAATTATCCTTTAGTGAACGAATATTTGTTTTTAAAGAATAATCTACACGGGGATTTGGTGCAATATTTTCAAAACCGATATTAAAATTTATAGTGTTTAATACTTGCTTAATTTCATTTCTATCAAATTCAACTCGTGGTTTTTTATACCCATAAAAGTAATATTGGTCGCGATTATATGATAAACCACTACTTATTTGGAATTTTTCTGCAAGATATTTGCCATTTATTTCAGCTTTATCATACATATTTGCTGAATTTTTATCATCAACTGGGCCTCGATTTGTAGAATTGTGCATTGCATGAATACCTAAAATCATTTTCCTATCTTGGGGAGAATTTACAAATAATTCGCCATAAATTCTACCAAAATTACCCGATCCTAAACTGACATAATTATTGTATTTCTCTGCATCCTCTTTCTTTTTTCCGCCATCAGGTGAAACAACGGTCGGATTAAACTTTACTTCTTCAATTCCTTTAGGCTTTCTGTCAAAAAAAGAATATTTCATTTGACGGTCTTCTGGATTTGTTTTTACTGGAGGAATTTTTTCAAAAACTCTGCTAGCTGGGGGCAATTCAACTTTTCTATCTTTTGTAATAACAATATCATCATCTAATTGAGCAAAAGACTTTACACTTACGGATAAAAATATCCCGAAAATAGACAAAAACTTACTACTAATTATAATATTTGCCTTAATAGTTGTATATATTTTAGAGAAATTCATGTTTTAAGAAAATTTTAAGTTATAAAAGTTAACTTATTGATTATTAAGGATTAAGAGCATTTCTATTGCTAAATAAATTATTCTTTGTTTTCAATCTCTTTTAATTTTTTCTTGGCTGCATCAACTGTTTCAGGAGTGTCTGAATTTTCAATAACTGACTTTAAAGTAGCTTTTGCCATAAAGAAATCATTTAATCCAACATAATCATCAGCAATCAAAATGAAGCTTTTTTCATACCAATAAATAAATTCAGAGAAATCTTGAGCAAGTTCTTGCAAGGTTTTTATTGATTCTTTAAACTTTTTCAATTTGTACTGCATCTCTCCAATAAAGTATTTTGCTTCTGCTCCATTATTATCTTTTGCCATTCCGATTGTTTTCTTAAACTCCTCCTCTGCTTTTACAAAATCATTTTTTTGCATATATGACTTAGCGATTAATAATTGAGCCTTGTTAGGAGCTCCCATAATAATGCTGCCACCATTATTAATTATTTCACGACAAAATACCATCACAGAATCTTGATTTCCGATAGTATAATACGACTCAGAAAGTCCTTGCCAAGCTGTCACAATATCTCTCTTATTTTGTGAAGTAACTAAAACAACTCTAAAATTTGTGATAGCATTTTTGTAACTCTTATTTGCAAGTTCAATAGCCGCAGCTCTCAATGCAGATTTAGTAACAAATGTTGTTCGATTATCATTTAATACTTGGTAGTAATATTTTAAAGCATTAATCTTATCATTTGCAATGTAGTATGAATCAGCAATATAATATTTTGCTTCAAAGCTATTTGAGCTGTTAGGATAGTTTTTAATATATTTTTGGAAAGCAATTACTGCTTTGTCATATTTTTCATTTAAGTATAAATTTTTTGCAGATTCATACTCCAAATTCTCAACTGAACCATTTGCAGGATTAAGCTTTTTGTACTCATCAACAATAGCCGAGAAGTCTTCTGGACGACCAACTGAATTTAAGTTTTCTTGTAAGCCTAAAAGTGCGTTATCAGACTCTTCTGAGTTACCGTATCTTTGCAAAATAATTTTATAGTCAACAATAGCCGCCTCAAAGTTTTTTAGATTAGAATATGCCAAAGCTCTTTTAGATAAAGCCTTCGGTACAATTGCACTTTTAGACCTATCTCGAATCATTTTGCTCAATAAATTAACTGCACTTTGGTTATTTCCTCTATCTAATTCCAAAACGCCACTTTGATAAAGAGCGTCATCAACTAATCTAGAATTTGGGTATTGAGCTGAAATCTTATCAAAAATAGTTTGTGCCTCCTGATTTTTCCCTAAAAAAGTAAGTGTCAGCCCTTTTTGATACATTGCATAATCTTTTTCGGAACGATTTTCTTTTATTGCTTGGTCGTAATAGATAATTGCATCATTATAGTTTTTTGTAGCTAAATAGCAATCACCAATTCTTACAAGTGCATCTTCAAAATTTTGTCTGCTACTTTCATCTTTTTTACCTTTCAAAAACTCCTTAAAATAATTACTTGCTTGTTTATAATCCTTATTATTATAGTTGAGATAAGCTAGCCCATATCTGCTTTTTTGCTTTAGTTTTTCGTCATCCAAATTAATTACATTTTTATATAAACTCTCTGCTTCAGGCAATTTAGCAGCATAAGCAGCTTCTGCTTTCCAGAAAGATGCATTATTTTTCATTTCAATCTCATTTGGTTGGGATAGAGATTTGTCAAAATATTGAATAGCACGATTGTATCTCTCAGCATTAAAATCCAGAACACCTTGGTTATAACACAATCTTTGGTAAGCCAAATTTATTTTACCAGTTCTTTTTTTCAAACTCTCGATATAAGCAATTGCCTGTGAATAATTGTTTGAGTCGAACAAAACCTCACTTAAGATTTCATTGGCATCGTCTTCATATTTGCCATCGGGATATTTTTTTAAATATTCTTGTAGCTCATTGATTCCCTGTTGATTATTACCTAAGTCTATCGCTACTTTTGCAAAATTATATTGAGCTTCTTCTTTAATAACTTTATCAAAATCAACAGATTTTGCTCTATCAAAAGCAGCTAAAGCAGCATTTTTATCATTGATTCGAAGTGAAGAAATTCCTAGATAATAAGCGGATTGCTGCCCGATTTCGTTATTTTGAGTTGCGATTTTTTTAAAATTCTCAACAGCTTTCTCAAAAGAATTTGTTTTATACAAACTATATGCATGACGAAATGTCACTTGATTTGAAACAGCACCTCGTTTGAAATTCCTAAATTTATCATAATACTTTGCGGCTTTTTCGAAATCATCTTTAAAGAAACAAACTTCAGCAGTTACTAAACAAATATCATCAATTTTCTTTCCATTGGGTTTTTCGATTATTGGCTCAGTATAAGCCAATAATTCGTCATTCTTTTTCTGAACATATAAAATATTTGCAATCCAATTTGGAACTTCAATTCGATAAGGATTTACATTTTCAACCCTTTTAAAGTCACTCAACGCTACATCATAATTTCCATTTTTGTAATTAATTACGCCTGCATAATATGATGCATGTACCGAATAATCTGAAGCAACACTTTTAATCTCATTAAATAATGGCAAAGCTTTCAATAAATTATTGGTTTGATAATATGAAATGCCTAATTTATATTTTAGCTCCAATGTTTGTTGACTATAATTTGCATCAGCAGTAGCCTTCTCCAAATAAATAATTGCTTTGGTATATTCTCCTTGCTCATAAAAATACTTCCCCAAATCATTGTAGATTACTTTAGCTTTAGGATGGTCTGAATGATTGACTGCAAATCTTTCAATTTCAATATCTGCATCAGAAGCATTAGAGTAAAGCCCTGACAATGCTGCATAATATTCTGCATTTGTTAAGTTAAACTCATTTTCTCTTAATGATTTTTCTGTCAATTGAATGTAGTGTTTAAATTCTTCCCTTGAAGCAACATAAGCTTTTTTCTGAAAGAGTTCAATCCCCTTATGATAATATGATTCGGGGTCAGTGTAGGAAATTGTGTTTTGTGCAAACGACGTATTGCTTATTTGCAAGAAACTACAAATAAGCAAAATTGCAAGAATTTTCTTCATGGAATTAAGGATAGTAAATACGAATACCAAGTTAGGTAAATATATTAAATCAAACAGAGTGCCAATTTTTAATTTGGAAGAAAAATGGAGTATTTTTATGCAAAAAACGATATTTTTATAAAAAAATTGTTTATAAAATTTCAACAACAAACAAATCGTACTTTTTCAATGAAAAAAACGCTATTCTTACTATTTCTAGTTGTAAATAACTTTCTTTATGCAAAACCACTTGCATTTGATGAGGAGTCCAAAATTCCTAAAACAAACATTATTTATGAGCTTTCAATGCCCGAACCTTGGACGCATTATTTTGAAGTAAGTATGACTCTTGATAATATTGACAAGATTTCAGAACTCAAAAACTATGATTTTGTTGATTTCAAAATGCCAGTTTGGACACCTGGGTCTTATTTAATTCGTGAATATTCAAAAAATGTAGAAGCAGTAAAAGTAAATAATGGTACTAAACCTTTGAGATTTGAGAAAACAAGTAAAAATACTTGGCGTGTTTATGGAAAAAATAATAAAATCACAATTAGTTATAAAGTTTATTCTTTTGAATTAAGTGTAAGAAATAGTTTTTTGGATGATTCACATGGCTACTTGAATGGAGCAAGTATTTTTCTTTATGTTCCTCAACTTAAAATGTCTCCATCAATTTTGAATATTAAGCCTTACAAAAATTGGAATACAATTTCAACAGGTTTAAAAAGAATTTCTGATGACAACTTTCAATATTTCTCACCTGATTTTGATATTTTAGTCGACAGTCCAATTGAAATTGGAACTCATAAAGTCTTAAATTTTAAAGCTTCAAATATTCCACATTCAATTGCACTTTACAGCAATGCTCCTCTTCTTGCTGATGAAAAATTAACTTTAGAAACTTTTAAAAAAGTAACAGAAGCTGCAGCAAGCGTAGTGGGCGAACATCCATGTGAAGACTATACATTTATTATACATCAGCTTCCTGGTATTGGTGGTGGGTTAGAACATCTTAATTCAACCACTTGCCAAACTTCGCCTTTAGCTTATGTGAGTGAAAGTTCGATGAAAAATTCAATGGGTTTGATTGCTCATGAGTATTTCCATTTATGGAATGTGAAAAGAATTAGACCAATTGCTCTTGGGCCATTCGATTATGAAAATGAAAATTACACACACATGCTCTGGGTTTCTGAAGGAATGACATCATTTTATGGAAATAACATTTTGCTTCGTGCTGGAATCATCAGCCCTGAAGAATATATTAAGAAAGAACTAGGTGCTATCGGTAGTATTGAAAATCAGGTCGGCAACTCAGTTCAATCTGTTGCTGAAGCAAGCTGGGATGCATGGATCAAGTATTATAGACCTAATGAGAATTCACGAAATAATACAATTTCATATTATGACAAAGGAGGTGTTTTAGGGGCATTGTTAAACCTATTTATTATTGGAGAAACTAAAGGTAAAAAAAGTTTAGATGATGTGTTTAAATATTTATGGAATGAATATTATAAAAAACAAAAAAGAGGATTCAAAGATGAAGAATTTCAATATGCTTGCGAATTGATAGCTGGAAAAAATATGGATACTTTTTTTTCAAAGTATGTTTGGAGTACAGATGAAATCGATTACAATGACTTCTATAAATACGTTGGAATGACATTAATTAAGGAAACTGATTCAGTTACACCTTTTTTGGGAGCTACAGTCATAAATGGAAAAATAGTAAATTTACAACGAGGCACATCAGCTTACGATGGCGGATTAAATGTAAATGATGAAATATTAGAAATAGATGGTATGAAAACAAGTAATGTTCAATCTGCTATTTCAGAAAAGAAAGTTGGAGAAATAGTTAAAATTAAAGTCAAACGATTTGGTCAAGAATTTACCTATGAATTTTCGATAAAACCGAATCCTGCTTTTAAATTAAAACTTGAAAAAGTACAAAATCCAACTCCTGAGCAAGAAGAATTATATAAGACTTGGCTCTTTATTAAATAAATCGAATATTAAAAATTTGATTAATAAAAAGCTCGCAATTGTTATTGCGAGCTTTTTATTAATCAATTGAATCTAAAATCAATTCAAAATCTTCGGACATGGACTTGAACCGACTAATTACTTTTTCCATAAAAGTATCTCCTAGCATTTCTTCAATTTCATCTTCCCCAGATACATCATATTCATTAACTTTGTATGTTTGTTCATACATACCTGCTTCAAACTTGATAATAAACTTATTATTCCAAGCATACAATGAAGCTTTACAATAATTATTAGGAATTTCTTTTATAAATTTCATTTTCGAATAATTTGTAATAATAATAAAGATGCAAGTTTACAAAAGTTTTTCCGTGACTAAAAATATAATTCAATAAATCATCAATATAACATATAATATTTTTAAAATGAAAAAAACATTTAATACTTTTAATATTATTAGTGCATATATTTGTTTAATAGTAATAATTGGGGGTTGTGGAAGAGCAAAAAAAGATACTGAACTTTTCTTTATTCAAGGTAATGTTGCTTATAAAAAGGGTAATTTTGAAGAAGCTATAAAGTTTTACAGCGAAGCAATTGATAAAACACCAAAATTTGCGGATGCGTATAACAATAGAGGAAGTGTAAAATTAGCAATGGACAATATTGATGGTGCTATTTTAGATTTTGAAAAAGCGGTTTCTATAGATAATAAGTTTTACTTAGCAAAATATAATCTTGCAGAAGCCTACTCAAATACAGATAAGTTGGATGAATCCTTATCACTTTTAAAGCAAATTAGTCAGCAGTATAAAGATTCTTCCTTTTACTTTGTAACATTGAGTAATGTATTTATTAATAAAAATAATTTTGCTGAAGCAAGTGCAAATTTAGCTACTGCCCTTAGACTTAATGATAAAAATGATAAAGCATTAACTAATCTTGGTTATATTCAATATTCAGAAAAAAACTTTGAAGCATCAAAAAATAATTTTGAAAAAGCAATTGCGATTAATCCAAGACAAGATTTTGCCTTGAATAATTTAAGTTTAATTTATAGTTTAAATGAAGATTATAATAAAGCTTTAGAAATTATTGAAAAAGCTCTACTTATAAATAACAACGAAATTTATCAAAACAATAAAAGTTATTATTTAATAAATCTAAATAAGCTTGAAGATGGAAGAAAAATAATTCAATCTGTTTTAGAAAAAAATGATAAAAATGCGTGGGCCTATAGAAATATGGGGGTATTTTATTTAAAATCAAAAAATTACAGTTTGGCTCTTGAGAATTTCATGAAAGCTGATAAACTCGACCCTTCAGTTGAACTTTTGAATTATTACTTAGGTATAACGCAACAAAACCTTGGAAATGAATCCAAGGCTTGTGAATATTGGAAAATTGGTCAAAAAATTAATGAAGTGAAATCAATTGAAATGTTAGCTAAAGTTTGCAAATAACTTTTTATATTCATTAAATATTTCAACATTTTGCAAACCGTCCAACTCTATTTCGATTACAATTGGTCGAGTACTTTTTTCTTGAAGTAAATTTAGACTCAATTCTAAATTTACTTCATCCTTCACTTTCAAATATTTTACATTATTTTCTTGGCAAAAAAACTCTGCAGAATGATTTTGCTTAGTTTCAAAATATTCGCCAACTTCGGGTTGTTTATTTGGTCCGTCAATTATACGAAAAATATTTCCGCCATTATTATTTAAAAGTATAACTCGCAGATTATCAGGCAAATATGTATTCCAAAATGCATTCCTATCATAGAAAAATGACATATCACCAATTAAACATGTAACGGCTTTATCAGTTTTTATGGCACACCCAACAGCTGAACTTAACGAACCATCTATCCCACTTGTGCCTCTATTGGCAAAAACTTCAATATTTTTGCCTTTTCCTAAGCCAATGAGATTTGAATATCTGACGACCATACTGTTAGCAACATGAAATATTGAATTCTCAGGCAGTTTATCAAGCACATTTCTTACAACTTTGAACTCACAAAAGTTAGAATTACTCAAAAATTCATGCAAAATATGTTTTACTTTAAGATTTGATTGATTCCAAAGCTCAAAATATATATTTTCATCATCTTCATCTCCTTCTTTAAATTTCAAAAAATCTAAATCCTCAAATAATTGCTTAAAAAAATACTCTGGGGAAACTTCAACTTTATGGGTAAGTGTTTGAAACGGGTCAATCAAATCTCCATTTTCTTGAATATGAAAATGATATTTTGGCTTATTATTACGAATAAAAAGTTTTAAATTTTTAGAAATAATTGATTTACCACAAGTAATTAATAAATCAGGTTTTAGCTTATTTCTAAATTTTTCATTTTTAGAAGCTAAAATCACATCTGCCAATATTGAGTCAACCGAATTTACATTTGAAATGATGTCAGCCACTATCGGAATATTTAACTCATCAGAAAATTTAGCTAATGTTTCATTTAGCTCCGAACTTTGGCGATTTCCAACAATAATAAGTTTATTCTCAGCATCTTGCCATATTTCTTTAAAATTGTTCCAAAATTGATTGGGTAATTTTTTATCCATCAAACAGTTTTCAATTATACGAACATTAGAGTCGAATGTAATTGTTTCATTCTCATTTGGATAAAATGGTTCTCTAATCGGGATATTTATATGAACTGGCCCTTTTGGATTTGTTTGGCTAAGATTAATTGCTTCATTTATAACACGTTCTATTTGCCAAATACAATCTTCATTTGAATAATCCGCTGGTAGTTCAAAACTTTTTTTTACATGTTTACCAAAAATTTCTCGTTGATAAATTGTCTGCCCATCATATTGATGAATCCATTCAGCTGGTCTATCAGCAGTTAATATTAAAAGTGGTATTTCTTGAAAAAAAGATTCTGCAACAGCTGGTGCAAAATTATAAACTGCTGTTCCTGATGTACATATTAGCGAAACCGTTTTATTTGTCAACTGTGCCATACCAAGCCCAATAAAACCTGCCGAACGTTCATCACTAATACTAAAAGTTTCTATATCTGGATGTCTAACCATTGAAAGGGTCAGTGCAGCACTTCTTGAACCTGGACAAAGAATTACAGTCTTAACATCTTTTTTTGAGAAAATTTCTGCAATATTATGAATTGGTTGTAAAATTGCCATTGCTAGTTTTTCTTTTTAGAATTGAAAAAACAAAAAAAGGTACGATAAACGCACCTTTTTAATATTAATTTTAGATAATCATAGATATTATCCTAAATAAGCTTTTAATGCTTTACTTCTTGAAGTTTGGCGTAAACGTCTAATCGCTTTCTCTTTAATCTGACGAACACGTTCACGAGTAAGATTAAACTTTTCACCAATTTCTTCTAATGTCATCGCTTGCTCACCATTCAATCCAAAGTAATAAGTTATTACTTCAGCCTCACGCTGAGTTAATGTTGACAATGCTCTCATCACCTCTCTACGAAGTGAGTCATCAATTAAACCTTGGTCAGGTTTTACTTCACTATCATTTTCTAATACATCAAGTAAACTATTCTCTTCACCTTGTACAAATGGTGCATCAACTGATACATGGCGACCAGAGATTTTCAACGTATCAATAACTTCCGCAGCCGTTATTTCCAAAACTTCCGCTAATTCTTCAGGTGAAGGTTCTCTTTCAAATTTTTGTTCTAAATCAGAAAATGTTTTAGAAATTTTATTTAGCGAACCAACTCTATTAAGTGGTAGTCTTACAATACGTGATTGTTCTGCCAATGCTTGCAAAATAGATTGACGAATCCACCAAACAGCATAGGAGATAAATTTAAAACCACGAGTTTCATCAAATCTTTGTGCTGCTTTAATCAATCCCAAATTACCTTCATTAATTAAGTCTCCGAGTGACAAACCTTGATTTTGATATTGCTTAGCAACAGAAACAACAAAACGTAAGTTTGCTTTTGTTAAACGCTCTAATGAATATTGGTCTCCATCTCTAATTTTTTGAGCGAGAATCACTTCCTCATCGGGTGTTAGCAAATCTACCTTTCCAATCTCTTGAAGGTATTTGTCGAGAGATTGACTCTCACGATTGGTAATTTGCTTACTAATTTTTAGCTGACGCATATTTTCTTTATTAGCGGGACGCCGCCCGGCCGATTTCTTAAATAACGTAAAAAACTTAAATACCTTGGATTAAAGAACAATTATTATTACCTAAATGTTCATTTAATATCCTAACGCATGTATTTCATGCATTTTAAAAATATTATTGCCTTTCAGGTCTTGGCAAAAGTGCTTTGCGAGATAAACGGAATTTACCAGTTTTAGGATCAACTTCAAGTAATTTAACTTGTAGTTCTTCGCCAATTTCTAATACTCCATCCATACTTGGCAATCTTTCCCAAGAAATTTCAGAAATATGTAATAAACCTTCCTTACCAGGCATGAATTCTACAAATGCACCAAATGGTTGAATTGATTTTACTTTTGCATCATACACTTCACCTACTTCAGGCGTAGCTACTATTCCATAAACTCTTTTCTTGGCTTTATCCATACTTTCTCCATTTGAAGAGAAAATAGAAACATAACCTTTACCTTCTTTTTCTTCAATTGTGATTGTAGCACCAGATTCACGCTGAATCTCTTGAACGATTTTACCACCTGGCCCAATTACAGCACCAATAAATTCTTTATCAATAACTATAGTGAACGCACGTGGTGTATGAGGTTTTAATTCTGGTCTTGGAGTTGCAATAGCCTCTTTCATTTTCCCTAAAATATGAATACGACCTTGTTTTGCTTGCATTAACGCTTGCTCCAAAACTTCAAATGATAAACCACCAATTTTAATATCCATTTGGCAGGCAGTGATTCCATTCTCAGTACCAGTTACTTTGAAATCCATATCACCTAAATGGTCTTCATCTCCTAAAATATCCGATAAAACTGCCCACTTGCCAGTAGAAGTATCGGTAATTAAACCCATTGCAATACCAGAAATCGGAGCTTTAATTGGCACACCTGCATCCATTAGTGCTAAACAACCCGCACAAACTGTTGCCATTGACGATGAACCATTTGATTCCAAAATATCAGAAACTACACGAATTGTATAAGGGTTTTCAGAATCTGGAGGAAGAATTTTCTTTAATGAACGTTGAGCCAAATTTCCATGACCAATTTCTCGACGACCAGCACCACGGTTTGGTTTAATTTCACCAGTTGAAAATCCTGGGAAATTATAGTGTAAGTAAAATTTACTATATCCTGAAACCATTACTTGGTCAACAATCATTTCATCAAGCTTCGTCCCCAAAGTTGCAGTTGTCAATGATTGTGTTTCTCCACGTGTAAACAATGCGGCCCCATGTGCAGATGGTAAATAATCAACTTCACAAACGATTGGACGAATTTCATCTAACTTACGTCCATCAAGTCTTGTACGTTCATTAAGAACCATATTTCTTGAAGCATAATATTGAATATCCCCAAAATAGGTTTTTGCAAAAGATTTTTTTGTAGCTAATTCTTCTTCAGTAAGCGTAGCTAAAAATTCATCTAATATTACTCCGAATTTTTCTTTTCTAACTTCTTTTTTATTGCTTCCTTCCAAACAAACCGCATAAACTTTGTTATAAAGCTCATTGTTCATTCTTTCACGAAGTTCCTCATCATGTTTTTCATGGTTGTAAACACGTTTTTCTGTCTTACCAACCATCACACCAAACTCTTTTTGTGCATTAACCTGTACAATGATGGCTTCATGGGCAACTTTAATTGCTTCAATCATTTCATCTTCCGTACATTGGTCAGCCTCTCCCTCAACCATAATGATATTATCTACTGTTCCAGCAACAATTAAATCTAAAGTTGCTTTCTTGATTTCAGTAGTTGATGGATTGACAATATATTTCCCATCAATTTTCGCAACTCTTACTTCAGAAATTGGCCCATTAAATGGAATATCAGAAACTGCAATTGCAGCGGAAGCTGCTAAAGCAGCAAGTGCATCTGGCTGAACCTCAGCATCAGCTGAAATTAAAAACACCATTACTTGAACATCAGCATGATAATCTTCAGGAAAAATGGGACGTAACGCACGGTCAATCAAACGACTTATTAAAATTTCATTATCGGATAATCGTCCTTCTCTTCTTTGAAAGCTTCCTGGAATTTTACCAGCCGAACCAAATTTCTCTTGATAGTCAACCGAAAGAGGTAAGAAGTCGGTTCCTTCTTTGTGTTCTTGTGCTGCAACCACAGTAGCTAAGAGCATTGCATCACCACATCTTACTACCACTGAGCCGTCAGCTTGTCTTGCTAATTTACCAGTTTCAAGTGTAATCACTTTGCCATCGGGCATTTCGATGGTCTTAGAGTGAATGTTAAACATTTTTTAGTTTAAGATTAAAGCCACGTATCCGCTTTCGACGTGGTTGTTTATTATCCGTATTTCCGCGGGGATAAAATTGATATATTATTGTAGTCTTTATTTCGAATAAAAAATCAGGGAATACCCAAAAGGGATTCCCTGATATGTAATATTACTTACGAATTCCTAATTCAGCAATGATAGCTCTGTAACGAGAAATGTCATTCTTGTACAAATAATCAAGCAATCGACGACGCTTACCAACCAATTTCAACAAACCTGCTCTAGTTGAGTAGTCATGTTTGTGAGATTTTAAATGTTCAGTAAGGTGTGCAATACGATAAGTAAATAGAGCAATTTGAGACTCAGCAGAGCCAGTATCAGTTGCTTTTTTTTGGAAGCCTTTTGCAGCAAAGATTTCTTCCTTTTTTTCCGTAGTTAAATACATTGTGATGTTAACTTAGATTTAATAAAATATGAAAATAATTGCAAAGGTAGGAATTATTTTTCAATAAATAATGAAAAATAAACAACAAATAAAGTATATTGTTATACAAAAAAAGCCCTCCTCAAATTGGGAAAGCTTTTCAAATAACAAATGTTCAACTTAAACTTAAAATCTGTTAAGCTTTTGCTAGTAATTGCTTTGTAAAACTAACAATTGTTCAATCGAACGTCGACCGCTTAAACTTAAAATCTGTTAAGCTTTTGCTAGTAATTGCTTTGTAAAACTAACAATTGTTCAATCGAACGTCGACCGCTTAAACTTAAAATCTGTAAAGCTTTTGCTAGTAGTTGCTTTGTAAAACTAACAATTGCTCAATCGAACGTCGACCGCTTAAACTTAAAATCTGTAAAGCTTTTGCTAGTAGTTGCTTTGTAAAACTAACAATTGTTCAATCAAACGTCGACCGCTTAAACTTAACATGTGACGAAGAAGAGATTCGAACTCTCACAGGCTTTCGCCCACTACCACCTCAAAGTAGCGTGTCTACCAATTTCACCACCTCGCCTTTAAATCAATATGCAAAACTAAAAAAGGACAAAGATTTTTCCAAATTTTGTTTTACTTTACTACTAAAAATAAAAGCCTCAATGAGAGGCTTTTGTGATCCCGCTGGGATTCGAACCCAGGACCCATACATTAAAAGTGTATTGCTCTACCAACTGAGCTACGGAATCATCAAACATTTGGCAAAACCATTTGCTTGTATATGTAATATGTGTCATCTGACACGAGAGAAGAATTATCACTGATAACCCTTGTGATCCCGCTGGGATTCGAACCCAGGACCCATACATTAAAAGTGTATTGCTCTACCAACTGAGCTACGGAATCATTTTATTTGGTATTCTACTTTAGTTTTGTTGTAACAGATTGATATTAAATTGTTTTTACTAAATTTGTATTTTCTGTTACTATCTTCCTAAATCGTGGTGCAAAAGTAGTACTTTTAACAATATGATGCAAACATACTTTTTGAAATTTCTGAAAATATTTTTTACTTTTTTTTTAATCTTGACTCAACTTCCTGATAGTCAAGCACAAACAGCTTTAAATAAAAAAGCAGATTCTTTATTTATCAAGAAAAAATTTGATGATGCGAAAGTGATTTATGAACAAATTCTGAAAAATTCAGAAAATACAAACCCAAAAATCTACTTAAAACTTGCAAATATTTCTGAAAATAAAGGTGAATTTGTCAGTGAACTTTACTACCTAAATTTATTCTTTTTTAAAGAACCTAATGAAAAAGTCTTTGAAAAGATGTATAATGTAGCCACAGAAAATGGATTTAAAGGCTACGAAAAAAATGATTTAAACTATTTTCTATTTTATTATCGTAAATATTCTACCTACGTTTGGGGTAGTTTTCTCGTTCTTGGGATTTATATCTTTGTTGTTTTACTAGCAAAAAAAAGGAATAAACAATTTTCTCCAGTTCGACACAAAATAATATTTTTAATTTATCTGCTTTTTTTAGGAAGTTTAATTAATATTCCAAATAATTATCGTTCGGCAATAATTAAAAACCCTAAGGTTTATTTAAGAGATTATCCATCCGCCGCCTCTCAAATTATTGGACAAATTGGCGAAGGTAACCGATTAAATATTATCAAGTCTGATGATATTTGGTATCAAGTTTTATGGGAAGGACAATTTTGTTATTTAAAAGAGAGTGATATTTTAATTGTAAAATAAAAATATCACTCACAAAAATCATTCAATAAGCTGCTTCAAAGGAGAATTTTTCTCTTTTGCAAGTGTTGTATAAACTAATCTATCGACCAAACTCGGAAAAAACTTATTCAACCAAACTGTTAATCGACCTTCATTAGTAAGAATAATAGACCGCTTACGTTTGATTATCGCTTTTACAATATGCTTGGCACATTCTTCGGCCGACATCATTTTTTCTTCATCTCTTACTGTTTCTTTGCTTATCTGACCATTTCCATCTATTGCTGCAAAACGGATATTTGAAGATGTAAATCCAGGACAAGCGGTGAGAACATTTACTCCAGTATGTAGTAATTCAGTTCTTAATGATTCAAGAAAACCATTTACTGCAAATTTTGATGCGGAGTATCCACTTCTAACTGGTAATCCTCTGAAACCTGCAATGGAAGAAATGCCAGCTATCGTACCTTTTGATTTCTTAATATAGGGTAATGCAGCTTGCGTGAGATAAACCGTACCGAAAAAATTAATATCCATTACTTTACGAATGGTCGCATCAATATCAGCATCTTCAAACATTGACCGCATCGTAATGCCAGCATTATTGATCAAAATATCAATTTTTCCGTAATGATAAATGGCTTCGGCAATAATTCGTTTATTATCATCCTCAACACTCGAATCGGCCACAACATAATAATTTTCAATTCCTTTTGAACGCAATTCATGGCTCGTCAATTCTAATTTATCAATGTTACGACCAGTAATTATTAGCCTACATTGTTCTTTACCTAGCTCAAAAGCCAAAGCTTTTCCAATGCCAGAAGAACCTCCTGTTATTATTGCAACTTTATTTTTCAACATGGCAAAAATCTATTTTGGAATAACATAAAACATGAGAATACCTCTAGTTAAAATGTTTTTTTTTATAAATTTGTTCCCAAATGAAATTAAAATCAACGCACTAAATGAATAACTCCTTTAAAAATTTCATCTGAAAAACTAAGTGCATAAAAATAATCTCCTGTGGGGTCATTTTCTCCTAGCCATTTAAAATTTCGGTCGATACTGATAAAGATTGATTTTCCCCAACGATTAAAAATTTCAAATTTCTTAAATTGTCTCTTACAATTATCTTCTGAAATATGCCCTAAATCGAAATAATCATTTATTCCATCTCCATTGGGTGTAAATGTATTAAAAGGTTTCAGTAAATTTTCCGAAATAACGTTATCTTTTAAAATTAATCTGACGCTGATTGAGTCTTGTAATTGAACACAACTATTATCTCTAGAGCTAAAATTAACAACAAATTCTTTTGAATCTTTTCCTCCGAGTAAAACACAAGTTGGATTCCATTTAAACAAACTACTTACATTACCTTTACCTTCCTTGTTTTCAAAAGTCATTGAGGCATTTTTAAATTCAAAACCCTTTGGTGAACCCAGTAAGCTAAGTTGTTCATTATCAATATCTTGACTATTTACATTGAAAGTTAGTTCATTAGAAATATTTGGACTAACAGTTAACTCAACAGTATTGTTTGCCAATGAAGTATTGATTGTGGGCGAATTATTGGGCTTCGATTTTACCTCAACTGGTACCGAATAAACTGTTTGCGAACTGACTCCACATCTAAAATCTTTTGCAATAAAATCTAACAATAATTGTTTTTGCTTGACGGCTTCACAATTCGGAATAAACAATAAATCGGAATTCACTTTTCCTAAGCCTTGTTTTGGTAAAAAACTAAATCCATAATTTCCAAGAGAAAAGTTTCGGCCATTTCCAGAAAGCATTAATGTATCATTATCAATATCATTGCTGAAAACAGTAAATTTCAAAGTATCGCCATACGAAACGATGGCATTATTAATAAGCGAAGTAGTAACTAAAGGCTTATTGTTTTGATTTTCCTCAAATTGTACTTTCATCCTAAAAGCACGATTTTGTGGAACAGGACAACCATTATCGCTAATATTAATAAAAAACTCTGCTGGAGCATTATTTTTTGTGATAATACATTCATCTAAACAAAAAGAAGTTTTCAAAGTATCTTTGCTTTTTATCTCAACATTTATGGTTGAAGTTAGTAGGATTTTTTTTGTATCAAAATTCACTCCTTTTGCAGAAATTGTTACTTTTTGATTCAAATCTGCATCAGTAAAAAGTACATCAAAACAACGTTTTTCTCCTTTTTTTAAGATAATTGTTTCTCCTGACTCAAATATTTTTTTTGAGTTCTGACTACTCACCATTACTTGCGGTGGATTATTATAAATACAATCAATTACTTTTAGTTGAAAATCTCTTTTTACTCGGCCAATTCTAATTCCTTTTCTAAATTCTTCTACCATCACTGAAAAAACATAAAGCCCAAGTTTATTTGGTTTGACAAATAACACACCTGTCTGACTATCAATTTTTAAGGGAATTTCACCTGGAATGACATTATTGATATTAATTCCATCAACCCACGAAGCTTCACGATAGTTATACATCGGTGAATTAGTTGGATTTGAATTTTGGGGCGAAGAATTTCCAATCCAAGGAACAACCAAATGATAAGCTAAACTATCACCATCGGCATCAATGGCACTAAAGTCCATTTCAAAATTTTGATTAATACAAATATAATCCGCAATAATATCACGGTATTTAGGTGTAGAATTAACCAAAGTGATTGGAGGAAATTCGGTATAAAATACCATTCCGACATTGCTTGGATTTTTTATATTAGTGATAATTGCATTTCTACAACACCTTTCCCAAACAATCATATAGCCTTCAGGGTCAGAAAATAATTCAGCGGTAAGGTTTACCGCATTACTATATTTCATCAGCAAAGTAATTAGATCACCTTTTTGGCAAGAAGGGTCAACGTATTTAATTGGCTGACGAAAAATCTGAGGACAAGTTACTTCTCCAACGAGTACCAAATCGCGTTTCCGATAAATTTGAAGTTTTATCGATAAATCTTCAGCAGCCGTTCGCCCATTGATTGCATCAAAATATAAACTAAGCGTTACTTGGTGAGTTCCATTACCAGCTACAGGATTTTTTAAAGGGACCAGTTCAATTTCCCCGCCAACAATATGAGAAGCATAACTGAAAACACTAATTAATTGAATGAACAAAAAGAATACAAGTCTTTTCATAGTAAATTTATTTCAGAATTAGGTTTTTAAAATGATAGACGAAAAAAGCAGGTTAAAGGTTGGATTTTGAACTTCAAGCTAAGTTAGATACTTTTGTGAATTATAATACTTGAAAAATCAAAAAACTTGATTTTCTAGCTCAAAATGGCAATAAAAATAATGGGAAGAATAAAAACATTTGTAATTGATTCAATTGAAGTTGAAAACTTTGCGGCAGAGGGAAAATGTATTGCCAAACACAATGGACAAGTTATTTTTATCGAAGGGAGTAATGTACATCCTGGTGATAAAGTAAAATTATTTGTGAATAATCGAAAGAAAAATTATGCCGAAGCCAATGTTCTTGAAATATTGGAAGCCTCTCCCCTACGGATTGCTCCTTTTTGTCAGCATTTTGGCGTTTGTGGCGGATGCAAATGGCAACATGTACCTTATGAAAAACAGCTTGCATTAAAATGGAATCAAGTAAATGACCAACTAACAAGAATTGGAAAACTAAATTTACCAGAAATAAAGCCAATTTTAGGTTCGGATAAAACTCAATATTACCGTAATAAATTAGAATATACATTTTCTAATAGTCGATGGTTTACAAGAGAAGAAATAAGTATCGAACAAGAAATGAGCAAAAATGCCCTCGGATTTCATGTTCCAAAAAGATTTGAAAAGGTTTTGCCAATCGAAAAATGTTACTTACAAAAAGAACCATCAAATGCCATAAGACTTGCTCTAAGAGACTTTGCTAATGAACATAATTTCACTTATTATGACCACATTGCTCACGAAGGCTTTTTGAGAAATATCATGATTCGTACCTCAACAACGGGCGATATGATGGTTATGGTACAATTTGCACAAAATAACGACGCAGATATACAAGCTGTGATGGAACACCTTCATCAAAATTTTCCAGAAATAAATTCTTTGAATTATATCTTAAATCAGAAAAGAAATGATACTTTTTTTGACTTAGAAATTCAAACATATTTTGGGAATCCGTACATTGAAGAAAGAATGGAAGATTTGACATTCAGAATAGGTGTGAAATCTTTTTATCAAACAAATTCTGAACAAGCGTATGAATTATACAAAATAACTCGTGATTTAGCAGGCTTAACTGGTAATGAGTTGGTTTACGATTTATATACAGGAACAGGGACGATTGCTAATTTTGTAGCAAAAAAAGCAAAAAAAGTAATTGGAATAGAATACGTTGCAGATGCAGTTGAAGATGCAAAAATAAATGCTGATGTCAATAAATTAGATAATACGTTATTTTTTGCTGGCGATATGCGTAAGTTTTTAACAAATGAGTTTATTGCTGAGCATGGAAAACCAGATGTAGTTATCACTGACCCTCCACGAGCGGGAATGGACGAGCCAGTTGTGAGAACTCTCATGGAAGCCGCTCCAAAAACCATTGTTTATGTAAGTTGTAACCCAGCAACGCAAGCAAGGGATTTGGCAATATTGAGTGAAAAATACGATATTTCAGTTGTTCAACCAGTTGATATGTTTCCGCATACTCACCATGTTGAAAATGTTGTTAGATTGGACTTGAAAAAATAAACTCATAAAAAAAAGGTCTGAAAACTCAGACCTTTTTTTTATACTAAACCTAATTCTTCGACAATTTGAAGATTTTTAGTATTTTTTCTGGTTCGGTATGCAATCTCTGGCTTGTAGCCAACAGTTGTTTTAGCATAATAGCCAGTTCCATCGTATGTTCTTTTTCTTGGATTTTCTTTACAAGCCTCTGAACATGCACCTTCCATTTTAACGCCACAATTTTCACAAATAGGTAAATGCTCATTGCACTCAGGATTTGCACAATTGACCATTCTATCACAATCAGTACCACAAATGTGGCATTTAGAAATCACAACTGGATTAATTGTATTAACATCAGTTGTTAGTCGATTATCGAAAACGTAGCATTTTCCGTCAAAATTTTCTCCACCTTCCTCAAGACCATATTTAATAATTCCGCCGTGTAGTTGATAAACATCCGTAAAACCTTGAGAAAGTAAATAGGCACTCGCTTTCTCACACTTAATGCCGCCAGTGCAGTAGGTTACAATTTTTTTATCACGTAAATGTTCAATTTCATTGATATGGTCAGGCAATTCACGCAAATTTTCCATATCAAAAGTTACCGCTCCTTTAAATTTACCAACTGAATGTTCATAGTTTGAACGCATATCAACTAAAACAACATTCGGGTCATCTTTCAATAATTTTTTAAAATCAGCAGGCTCAATATGTTTTCCTGTTTGTTCTAATGGATTCACAGGAAGTTCTGAATGAACAATTTCTTTTTTAATCCTTACATAAAGCTTTGTAAATGCATGTTTGTTTACATGTTCAACTTTAAAATCTACTTTTTCAAAGCGAGGGTCAGATTTTACCCAAGACATATATTTGTCAGTATCTTCGACTAAACCCGAAACAGTACCATTTAAACCTTCAGGAGCAATAATAATTCGGCCTAAGAGATGATTATCTAAACAAAATTGATGATGTATATCACGGTATTCCACAACATTTTCAATTGGAGAATAAATGTAATACAACAACGCACGATAGTTTTGATTAGATAAGTTCAATTGAACTTCAGTAGAATTTTGAGTAGCTTTTTTTTCTTCTTTTTCCATTTTATCAATTTTTCAAGGTGTAAACTTGACTTGAACTTCGGCAAAATTACAAAACATATTTTTTTAATTCTATGATTTTTGTCAGATTAAGGCTTATTTTGTAAAATGATCTAAAATCAAATCCATAGATTTGAATAAAAACCTTAAATTATAAAATGCACATCGCAATTACTGGCAATATAGGTGCTGGCAAAACAACATTGGCAACGAAGCTAGCAAATCACTACGGTTGGGATGTACTTTATGAAGCTGTTGACGGAAATCCATACTTACCACCATTTTATGAAGATATGGAAAAGTGGGCCTTTCATTTACAAATTTATTTTCTAAATAGTCGTTTTGAGCAAGTTTTGAAAATAAAAAAAATGACCGAGGAAAAAACAATTATTCAGGATAGGTCGATTTATGAAGATGCGTATATTTTTGCAAGAAATTTGTATGAATCTGGAAAATTCAATGAAACTGATTATCAGACCTACAAAAGTATGTTTAATACCATCACTCAGGCAATTACACACCCAGATTTAATGATTTATTTGCGAGCAGATTTACCAAAATTACAAAGACAAATCAATAAACGAGGACGAGATTTTGAAAAAAACATTGACCCCAATTATTTATTAAGTCTTAATAAGTTGTATGAAGATTTTGCCAATTTATACACACACGGTAAACTATTAATAATTGATGTTAATAACCTAGATTATGCCGAAAATGACGCAGATTTTGAACAAATAGTTGACCTTATTGATAAAAATATCAGTATGGGAACTCAACTAGAGTTTCTAAATATTTAACAATTGAGCCTTGAAATAATTTTCAAGACTCAATTGTTTTAGGCATTTATAGGCGTTTTTGGTTTGAAATATTTCCTGTTTTTCCAGAAAGTTTTTAATCTATCAAAATATACATCATAAATATCGCTTTCAAACAATCTGGCATCATTGGTTGCTTTGCTTAGAAAGTATGTACCAAAACCCAATAAGACAACATCAGGCATCCAAACGCCTAAAAGGACAGGCCAAATATCTTCTTTAGCGTATTTATCACCAAGTTGCATTAAAACATACATCAAAATAAAGAAAGTAATAGAAAGCAAAACTGGCATTCCGAAACCACCTTTTTTAATAATAGAACCCAACGAAGACCCAATTAGAAACATCACAAAACAAGCAAATGCCATAGTAAACTTATGCCATTTTTCAACATCAGCTTTGATTCTGTCTCTTTTTTTGCTTTTTATTATATCAACAGTTGTAACAAATTGGTCACGAATATTTTTTGCTTGAGAAATTGCTGTTTCAAAGGATTCTCCCATTTTCGAAGCTGTATTAAAAGGGGCTACTTTTTCATTGGCCCATTTTCCAGCAACAATTGGTTTCTTTTCTCGAGCAAATTTAGATGTGTCTTTCGGATATTTTTTAAATTGAAATGAATACAATTGTGTGGCTGTATTGATTTGTGATTTTAAAGACATATCAATATTTTTATCAATCGAATCAGATTGAGCATTCAATTGAGAAATATTTTTCATGTATTCATGATACTTAAATTGTGCTTCATCCGTACGCCGCATTCCGAACGATTCTAATGAAAATACCATTTTATTTTGTTTGAAAGCATTTTTTACAAATTGAGTTTCATTGTAATTACCATCATTTCCACGATAATCAACATAGTTTGTGCCATTAAACAACTCAAAAACCAAATATGTATTATCGTACATAGTGTACATTTTACCAGAATCAGCCAAGGTTACATTTATATTCCCATTATTCGATGAATGGTTATAAATGGTTACGCCTTTTAGGGTTTTACCGTCAGAAAACTTTTTCAAAACTTTAATACTATAGCCAGGGATTTCCTTATAAAAAATCCCTTCTTTAACATTTAAAGTCACTTTAGTAGTTTTAACATCATATAGTAAACTGTAACCTTTGAGGTTAGCCCAAGGATTGACAGTATTATTGAACCAAAGCGAAAACAGACTTACGCCAAAAGCAAAAATCATGGCAGGTAATAAAACTCTCGAAATTGGAATTCCAGCAGACTTAATAGCGGTCAATTCTGAGTATTCCCCTAAATTTCCGAAACACATCAAAGAAGCCAATAATACAGAGAGCGGAAGGGCAATAGGAACTGTAATTAAGGAGAAGTAAATAAATAATTTCGCAAAGACATCGTATCCTAGGTCTTTTCCTACAAAATCATTGAAATAAAGCATCAGGAAACGCATTAAAAAAATAAAAACTACCACGCAGGTAGTTAGAATAAATGGCCCGATGAACGACCTAATAACTAGAATATCTATTTTTTTCATGCAAGGCAAAATGATTTTAGACACAAAATTCTGACAGGAATTTCATTTTCACAAGACCATTAAGTTTATTTAACAAAGAATTTCAGAATTGATTAATATACAAATAAATATTAGCTTGATTTCGATAAAATCAAAAGTTATCTGGATTAAATTATTATGGTTAGGTTTTTGTCGTTTTTCAACCACCAACAATTTCTTTAATCTTATAAATCATATCGTCCCAAATATCTTCAAGCTCGGTTTCGTCATTTATATCCGAATTATCCGTAATTTTCAAAAAAGTAGCATTTGTCAATTCGCTTTGGTCTAAACGAAACTCAACATAATTTCCTTTTTGGTCGTCTTTTAAAAAATCAAACTTAACAAGTTTATTAACTCTAGAAACCGACATTCTTGCTGGGTGACTCTCATTGTCCCAAACAAAATCAAAATTTGAATCACTCGTATATTTCACTTTTGAAGCAAACCACTGTTGTAATCCAGCTGGAGTACTAAAATAAGGATACAATACTTTTGGTGAGGCTTTGAATTCGTATTCTCGTGAAAATTTGAATTTTTCCATAATACTTATTTTTTAAGAAATATAACCTAAATCGAACTCGACTTAGCCTTATTAAATAACTTTTCCAAGATTCTCTATAATTTTAAAGGAAATTTTGGAATCATAAATTAGTTTTTTTGCAATGTAAGAAAACTTTATGTAATTTTGCAACATATTCTTCGGGACAACAATAAAACGTTGTGAAAATACGAAAAAAATACTGCGGGATAGCTCAGATGGTTAGAGCGTAGGATTCATAACCCTAAGGTCGGCGGTTCGATCCCGCTTCCCGCAACACCCAAAGAGTCTCATTTTTGAGGCTCTTTTTTTATTTACACTGAAAGATTAATGTAATATTTCAAAAATTAACTTTTTCAAAATATCGCTTTCTTTCTCTTCGCCTGTTTCTACTCCTTTTGATTTTAAGTCTGCAATTTTAATACAATGTATTACAAATGCTAATTTTGCCAAAGAATAATTTCGTGCTGCCATCGAATAATCTTTTGCAAAGAAACTATTCACTTTTAATAAAGCTGCAATTCCAGCATCAGATTTATCTTCAGCTCCATGAATCATCAAAACTTTACTAAAAAAATTATATAAAATAATTAAAATTGGCTGAATCGGATTATCTCTTGGGTTATTTCCAAAAAAAATAATAATCTGATTTGCCTTTAAAACATCACGTTGAATAAGTGCTTTTTGAAGTTCAAAAACATTGTATTCTTTACTTATTCCTACATATTTCTGAATCACATCAGCATCAATTCCATCACCTAATTTTACATTCAAGATAACTTTTTCTAACTCGCCTGTCAATCTTTTCAAATCATTACCAATATGTTCGATAAGGAGTTGGATTGCTTTCATACTAATCTTAACACCCCTTCCATGACAATAACTTGCAACAAATTCTGGCAATTGATTGTCATACAATTTCTTGAAATTTTGTAAAACGCCTTGTTTACCAAATGCCTTTACCCACGTTTTTCTTTCGTCTTGAGCATTGGAAAAACAAAGTACTAATATAGTTGACAACAAAGGATTAATGGCATAATCTTCAAGCAATTTTTGGTTTTCTTTTAAATCAATTCCTTGTATTTGATTCGCATCTTTAACAATAATTAATTGTTTTTCAGCCATCATCGGAAATCTACGGGCATAATTTAGTAACGCTCCTACCGAAAGTTCTTTTCCAAAAAGCACAAACTCATTAAATCCTTTTTCGTGGACAGGAATGGCCAAACTTTGTATTTTATCTACGATTTGTTCAATATGAAATTGTTCTTCTCCATGTAGTAAATATAATGATTTAATGGAATCTTTTTTGATTGATTTTAAAATTTCTGACATTGAAATATACTAAATTATTGCAAAATATTTGATACAATATAACCTTTTTTATCCAAAAAGTTTTTACACTGGGAAATCATTTCAGGAAAAAAAACTTTGAATTTATCTTCAAACAATTGATAATGTATTTTTAAATCTTCGGTAGCATTTTGCATATTTGATTCATAAACTGTTCGTCGAGAAATTCCTTGTAACGCCCTTTCAATTCCCCAAAATTCGCTATAATTTTTAAGCCAATCATATTTTATCATTGATTCTATCATAGGTTTCATGTTTTCTGGTAAAATCTCCCAATTTAATAAAAAGGCTTGATGCACTCTTTTCCTGAAGTCTGGGAATGGCTCATCCGAATATTCATCCCAATGCAAAGCCAAAAAATGGTCAAAATAAATATCAACCAAAACAGCAGCGTATTTATGATATTTTGAATAAAGCAGTGATTTACAATCACTTACAGCCAAATGAGTATCTGTAAAACTGTCTATTAAACGATGTAACAAGATTCCATCTTTAATGATTGAATTATAGGAAGCATTTCTTGGATGGTCGATTCTTCCAACGACAAAATCTTCTAAAAGATTTCCTACAATAACCTCTTGGTTTAATCCTGAAAGAAATAAATGTGCCAAAAAATTCATTAAATTGTCGAATATGTGTACGTTTGCGACAAAGTTAGAAAAATAACATCTATAAATTTAAAAAAAATTGGCTGATGAAAATCGAAGAGAATAAAGTTGTAAAAATTGTATATGAACTCCAAGTTGGAGAAGGAGAAAATCGTGAACTTATTGAAATCGTGCAAGATGACGAACCAATGGTTTTTATTCAAGGTTTAAGCGGACTTCCAGAAACTTTTGAACAAAATTTGAATGGATTACAAGCAGGTGATGAATTTAAGTTTTCGGTAAGTGCTGAAGAAGGTTACGGCGAACCAGACCCTGAAGCAATTATTGATTTTCCAATTGAAAATTTCAAGATTGAAGATGGTGAAATTCCTGAAGGAATGCTTGAAATTGGTAATTTTATTCCTTTCTCGAATGAAGATGGTAATAGAATGAATGGCAGAATCACAGAAATACATGAAGATTATGTACTTCTTGATTTCAACCATCCATTAGCTGGTCAGCAAATGCACTTTGAAGGAAAAGTTCTTGCCGTGAGAAATGCAACTTCCGAAGAAATTGCTCACGGGCATGTGCATGGTGAAGGTGGCGTAACTCATTAAGCGTTTTCTCCAAATTGAACTGCTTCAACCCCAAATTTCCTTAAGAAATCTACGCCTTCATCATTAGGAATTCCTTTGTATTGGGCGTATGATTTCCAATAAAAAACTTTTTTTATTTTCATCGAATAAATCACCCTTGCACACGAAATACAAGGAGATAAGGTCACATAAAGTGTTGAGCCTTCAATATTAGCTCCATTTTTTGAAGCATATAAAATTGCATTTTGTTCTGCATGTAATGCCAAAGAACAACTTCCTTTAGAATCCCGTGGGCACCCATGTTCAGGATATTCTTCGTCACAATTATGTGTACCAGCTGGTGGGCCATTGTATCCAATTGAAATAATTCGCGTATCTTTCGTTAGAACCGCACCTACTTGGGCTTTCACACAATGAGAACGATATGCCAGATTTTGTGCTAATTCCATGAATATTTCATCAAAGTCTGGTCGATGCTTCACAACTTTTTCCATATTAATATCGTTACTTGTAATGCTAAATGAAAAGATTTTTTTGTAATCAAAACGCTAAATTATGAAATCTTACCCAAAGAGAACACCGTCGATTGTATTTCTTTTTCTATTATTAATCTATTCCTCAACCATCGCTAGAGCAGAAATACTAGTTGATAGTATTGTAAAACCGCAAATCCGTAATAGTCCAATCGTGATTGCAAATTTAAAAACAACTGAAAATAATTACGTAAAATGTACTTATGGACAACCATTAAAAAAAGGTAGAGAAATTTTCGGAAATCTAGTTCCTTACGGGAAATTATGGCGAACTGGGGCAAATGAAGCAACAGAAATCACTTTTACAACAAACGTTAAAATTGGAGAAACAAACTTAGCGGCCGGAACATATACTCTTTTTAGTATTCCTGATAAAGAAAAATGGACAATTATTTTAAATTCTGAACTAGGTCAATGGGGTGATTTTAGTTATGATGCCAATAAAAATGTACTGATTTATGAAACGGGCGTTCAATTAAACTCTGACATTTACGAAGGATTCACGATTCAATTTGAAGATATTCAAAATGGTTTTAATATGTATCTGTTATGGGATAATGTAAAAATTAGTGTTCCAATTATGAAAATTGGAGAAATTGAAAAAAATACTAAAAAGAAGAAACGAAGAAAAAATTAATATTTTGGCACAAATAAATTTTGTGCCAAAATATCAATACAAAGCAACTTTTTTCTGAATCACCTGCTGAACTGAAGTAACAGTAAGAATATAAATTCCTGGTGATAAATCTTTATTCTTCAAAGTAATAACTGTACTTGGTAAATCTGTATAGGATTCGTTATAAATTTCACGACCAAAATTATCACGCAAAACGACATTGAAATCTTGAAAATCAGGCAATAATATTTGAAACTGAAGATTATTTAGTGGCAAAGGGTTTTGGAAATTCACTTGCAAAGTTTCAGAAGGTGGTAACTGAAACTTTGCATAATTAAGTACTCTTTTTCGTCTTTTACTCAAATCAAGAGCCGCTCTCATTCTTTCTTTTTGGCCTTGAGTAAAAATATTCATACATGAATCAGGAGAATAATCCATATAATTTTCAATCATATTCCTTGTTCGTGTTCCAGAACAAGTTGAAAAAATATCCTTACAAAATGCAGAATTATTTGACCCTGCTGCAATTGGGGTATCAGCTACATAATCAGTACCGCATCTTTCATCACCCCATGTATGATATAATCCCATCCAATGGCCAATTTCATGCGTTACTGTTCTGCCAAAACTATAAATTCCTTTTGTATTCGTACCAATTTTTTTTCCAAAAACAGTATAATCAATAAAAACACCATCTAGTCGTTCATTGGATTCAGAGTCAAGCCCTTCAATTGATTCAGCAAAAGGAAATTCACCATAACCAATATAACTTGAACTGAAAGTTGCTATCCAAATATTAAGATATTTATTACTATCCCAATAAGCAAGATTAGACATTATTTCTCTATCAGCATCATTAACTATATTAAAATCTTTTTTGGTTGAATAAGAGCGTGTGATTCCTGTAGATGGCTTTCCTAAAGGGTCAATATTTGCTAAAAAAAACTCAATTTCAACATCAGCACCAACTGGATTAGTGTTATAACCTAATGTACCTTCTTTTTTTCTATAGTCTTCGTTTAAAACTTTAATTTGAGAATATATCTGTTCATCAGAAATATTATTTCCTATAATTGCTCCATTTGCTTGGTTATGAATAACATGAACAACTACCGGAATTCTAATAATCTCCGCTGCAATCCTAAAGTTTTTTTGAGAATTTATCTGTGCTTCAAGTGCTTGCTCATACCTAATTTTTCGTACACTATATTGTGAATTAGAAAATTTTGCAATGGAATCACATACTTCATTCGCACAAATACGTGTTTTTTGAGCCATTGAAGTAAATCCAACCAAAACAAAAAAAAGTAAAATGTTTATTTTTTTTTTCATAAAATTAAAGACGAGAACATTAACACTTTGGGTTGCAAGCATTTATGTAATCTAGTTTGCCTCAGATTTTTCGTAAGCTTTCAAAATATCACGCACTAACTTGTGCCTAACTACATCTCTATCATCCAACTCAATAAATCCGATTCCTTTAATATCTTTCAAAATATGTAAGGCATCAGCCAGACCAGATTTTTGTTTGGTAGGCAAGTCAATTTGCGTTTTATCTCCTGTTATAAATGCTTTTGAAAGTGGCCCCATTCTCGTTAAAAACATTTTAATCTGCATTGGTGTTGTATTTTGGGCTTCGTCAAGCAAAATAAAAGCATTATTCAACGTTCGACCACGCATATAAGCAAGCGGAGCAATTTCGATCGTATGATTTTCAATATAAAATTTGAGCTTTTCAGATTGAATCATATCTTCCAACGCATCATAAATTGGACGTAAGTAAGGGTCAATTTTTTCCTTCAAATCTCCTGGCAAAAAACCAAGATTTTCACCCGCTTCAACTGCAGGTCTTGTAATTATAATTTTTTTAACTTGTTTTTCCTTCAAAGCCTTCACAGCAAGAGCAACAGCTGTATAAGTTTTTCCAGTTCCAGCAGGACCGGTTGCAAAAACAATATCAAACGTTTTTCCTGCTTCAACCATTTTTTTTTGGTTAGCAGTTTTTGCCTTGATTGCGTTACCTTTTGTGCCTATTAAAATTAGTTCATCATCAGGAGTTTCATGCGTGGCAGATTCTGCATCTTCTTTCAAATAACTTTTTACTTGTTCGGTTGATAACCTACCATATTTTTGCAAATGCTGAATCAGCAAATCTAGCACATCAGAAATTCGATTTATTTCATCTGTATTTCCTTTAATCAATATTTGATTTCCACGCGAAATAATTTTGCTCAATGGAAATGCACTCGCCACTTCTTTGATATTAATATTTTCTACTCCAAGAAAATCAGTCAAAGAAATTTCTTCATCCAACGTAAATACTTTATCTGTCAAAATTAAAATGTTTTGTTAAATCGTTGTAAATTGTACCAAACTATCGACCAAATCACTAAGACTATTATTCAGTATATAGACTTATTGTGACACCCAAAGTTCAAAAATTATTCACATATTTGCTTATTTTTCCACAAAAAAATATCAAAAAGTTACTTTACTACTGATTATCAGTCTTTTATAAAACTTTTAAGGTTTTGATTAAATGGATAGCACTTTTAAAAAACCTTTTTTCTTCTTAACATTGTGTTAATATTATGGAAAAAAGTTATCAAAATAATTCGTCTAATAGCAACCAAAATCCAAGAGGCTTTGGAAAAAACCTCTTTTTAGAAACTTTGCGTACAGAAACTGGTAAACTTCCTCCACAAGCCATCGAACTTGAAGAAGCTGTTTTGGGTGCTTTAATGATTGAAAAAGATGCACTCACGGCGGTTGTTGATATTCTTCAGCCATCGAGTTTTTACCGCGAATCACACCAAAGAATCTATAATGCAATTCTGCAGCTTTTTGGTAAATCCGAGCCAATTGATATGCTTACAGTTACAACTCAACTGAGAAGTAATGGTGAGTTAGAATTCGTAGGTGGAGCTTCATATTTAGTCAAATTAACAAATAAAGTTAATTCGGCCGCTAACATTGAATTTCATGCCCGTATAATCACTCAATCTGCGATTAAACGTGACATGATAAAAATTGCAGGGGATATTTTAAAGGATGCCTACGAGGACACAACTGATGTTTTCAATCTTTTAGATAAAACTGAGCAAACTTTCTTTGAAATTTCCGAAAGAAATATTCGTAAAAATTACGCTGATGCAAGTACCATCATGCGTGCAACGATTGAAGAGTTAGAGAAAAAGAAAAATAATAAAGATGGCTTAACGGGTGTTGCCAGTGGTTTTACAGCACTTGATAGAATTACAAGTGGTTGGCAAAATACCGAGCTAACAATTATTGCAGCCAGACCTGCGATGGGAAAAACTGCTTTTGTAGTTTCGGCAATGAGAAATGCCGCCGTCGAATGGAATATACCAGTTGCGATGTTTTCACTCGAAATGTCAGCAACACAATTGATGTTACGTTTGATTTCAGCTGAAGCCGAAATAGACAGTAATAAACTAAGAAAAGGTAAACTCGAAAACCACGAATGGGTTCAATTACACCAAAAAATTAAAAATTTATCAGCTGCTCCAATTTATATTGACGATACTCCTGCCCTTTCGATTTTGGAAATGCGGGCTAAATGTCGTCGTTTAAAAGCTCAATTTGATATTGGTCTAGTAATTATTGATTATTTGCAGCTAATGACTGCTGATAGTGGTGGCGGGGCAAAAGGAAATCGGGAACAAGAAATTGCCGCTATTTCAAGAGCAATGAAAAATCTTGCAAAAGAAATCAATGTTCCAGTGATTGCTCTTTCTCAATTAAGTCGTGCTGTTGAAACGCGTGGTGGAGATAAAAGACCTCAACTTTCAGATTTACGTGAATCTGGTTCGATTGAGCAAGATGCCGATATGGTTATGTTTTTGTATCGTCCTGAATATTATAAAATCACACAAGATGAACAAGGAAATTCAACCGAAGGCATTGGTGAGGTAATTATTGCCAAAAATAGAAGTGGTGATGTTGATACTGTTAAGCTAAAGTTTATTGGAAAATATACGAAATTTACCGATTTAGACGGTTTTTATTCTCCTTTACCTGGACAAGATGGTTTTGGAGATTTCAATATGCCAAAACCAATAAATACGGCAAATTCGTTAGAAAGTTTTGAAAAAAGTGTTAATCCAAGTCCCAATTTGGGTGGAACTGTAACACTAGGTAGTAAAGCCAATAAACCACGAAATTTGGATGATGAAAAGGATTTTCCATTTTAAACAATATTTTTCCTTTTAATTAAGAAAGGAAAAATCTACTCATTTTTTCATGATTGGTGTTTTCGACTCAGGCATCGGCGGATTGACTTTATTGCACGAAATTATTGAGCAATTGCCAAATGAGCAGTATTGCTACTATGCTGATACTGAAAATGTTCCCTACAGTACGAAAACTGAAGAACAAATCAAGGAATTTGTTGAAAATGCTGTCAACTTTTTTCTCCAAAAAAATGTAAAAGCAATCGTTTTGGCTTGCAATACTGCTACAAATGTTTGTGTTGAAGATTTAAGAAGTCGACTGAACATTCCAATTATTGCCATTCAGCCAGCCGTTAAAGTGGCTGTTGATTATGATTCTACGAAATTGAATGGTGCAAGAAAAAAAATATTGGTTTGTGCAACACCAATAACACTTCGTTCTGATAGATTTCAACGTTTAGTTGATTCTCTTAATGCAGATACAATTGTTGAAAGAATGGCTTTGCCAGAATTAGTAAAGTTTGCTGAAAATGAAATTTTTGACGGTCCTTCATTTAATTATATAAAGGAAACTTTGAATCAGATTGAACTGCGTAAATTTGGCTCTTTTGTATTAGGATGTACTCATTTTACTTATTTTGAGCCAATATTCAAGAAATTAGCTCCTCAATTAAGTATTTTTGATGGAAATGAAGGCACGGCTAGACATTTAAAAAATATTTTAGAAAAAATGAATTTGCTTGAAAATAGTCAGAGCAAATTTTCCATTGAATACATCGAATCGGGCAAGCCAACGGTAAACATAATGCGATTTAATAGATATATTGATTTTATTAAAACATTATACTAATTCTTTTCGCATCACATAATCATTCATCCAATATGGTCCAATAGGAATATCTTCTTCTAAAAGCATCTTAAAACCAACCTTTTCATAAAAAAAACGAGCTTTATTGAATCTATTTACATTTAAGTCTAAGGTTTTAACACCTAATTTCGTTAATTGATTTTCCACTTCCTCTAAGATTTTTCGGCCAAAACCTCCCCCTTGAAAATCAGGATTCAAGTATAACTTATTCAATTTATAAATCTTATTTTTATCATCTTTTTCAGAATAAGAAGCAAACGAAACGACTTGATTATCAATCAGTTGTAAAACAAATGTTTGACCATTATTCATTTGTTCTGCTAATGCCTCTTCACTATAAATCAAATCAAACATGTATTGTGGTTGCTCCTTTCCAAGAATAGGTTCGTATGTAACAAACCAAGTTTTATTAGCAATTTCTCGAATCACTTTAATATCTTTGTGCGTTGCATTTCTGTAGGTAACTCCTTGTTGAGACATAGTCTTAAATTTTATAAATTTATAGGCAAATATAAACTCTGCTTGCATAACATTTTGTTAATTTGCACTAAAATTATTTCTGCGAATCAATTTTCGCTACAACAAAAATATGAAACCACTAATATTAGTTACCAACGATGATGGAATAACATCTAAAGGAATTGCTGTTTTAATTGAAGTAATGAGAAAAATCGGTGAAGTTTTTGTTGTTGCTCCCGATAGCCCAAATTCTGGAATGGGTCATGCAATTACTGTAGATAGTACGATTCATGTTAAAAAAAATAAAATATTCAAAAATATAGAAGCCTACGAGTGTTCGGGAACACCCGCCGATTGTGTAAAATTGGCAAAACATCATTTTTTGAAAGACCGTAAGATTGATTTAGTAGTAAGTGGAATTAATCATGGACTAAATTCTTCTATTTCAGTCATTTACTCGGGAACAATGTCTGCCGCTGTTGAAGGAGCAATAGAAGGGATTCCTTCAATCGGTTTTTCTTTAGATGATTTTAAGTATGATGCAGAGTTTACTCACATTAAACGTTGGATAAAACGCATTACTGAGAAAGCTTTAGCAAACGAATTTCCTGCAAATGTTGCTTTAAATGTTAATTTTCCTGCTTACAGTGAAAATCCTATTAAAGGTGTAAAAATCTGCCGTCAAACAAATGGTTATTGGCACGAAGAATTTGATGCAAGAAAAGACCCACATGGGCGTCCATATTTTTGGATGGGTGGCGATTTCGTGAATCGAGAACCAAATGCTGAAGGAACAGATTTACACGCATTAAGTCAAAATTATGTTGCAATTGTACCTGTGCATTACGATATGACTGCCCATAATACAATTAAAGAATTGAAAAGGTGGAAACTTTGATTAGTACAACAAAATAGAATCATTAACTTATTATTTCATGTAAATATATGGCAGTTTTAGGTAGATTATTGAAAAGTAGTATCAAATTTACAAGTACTATTCAACAAATCAGAAAAATTAAACCAGCTAAATGGCAAAAAAAAGCTTTTACGAAACTCATTTCAAAGGCTCGTTATACTCAATTTGGTGAAAAATTTAATTTTGAAGAAATTTTAAGTTCAGCCATTTTTGAAGGAGATACTGAGTTTTATGAAAAATATAAAAAATATGTTCCAATTTATGATTATAGTAAAATTTATCAAGATTGGTGGTATAAAGCTCGATTGGGTGAAAAAAATGTGTGTTGGCCTGGTAAAGTAAAATATTTTGCCTTGAGTTCGGGAACTTCTGATGCTGCGTCTAAAGCAATTCCAGTTACTAAGGATATGATTAAAGCTATTCAGAGAACGAGTATTAATCAAATTATTACACTAGGACAATATACTTCATTGCCAGCAGATTTGTATGAAAAAGGCTATTTAATGCTAGGTGGAAGCACCGCCTTGAATGAAGTTGATTCACATTATGAAGGTGATTTGAGCGGTATAACTACTGGAACAATCCCGATTTGGTTTCAAAACTTTTATAAACCAGGTCAAAAAATTTCTGCACTAAAAGATTGGGAAAATAAACTTGAAGACATTACAATAAATGCTCCAAACTGGGATATTGGATTTTTAGCGGGTGTACCTGCATGGCATACAATTTTACTCGAAAGAATTATAAAAAGATATAATCTAAATAATATTCATGAAATGTGGCCTAATTTGACCGCATTTGCATGGGGCGGAGTTTCGTTAGAACCATACAAACAAGGGCTTGAAAAATTATTTGGAAAACCAGTAATCTATATTGAAACATACATGGCTTCAGAAGGATTCTTGGCTTACCAAGACCGTCCAGATGGAAATTTAAGATTAGTCTTAAATCGAGGTATATTCTTTGAATTTATACCTTTTAATGAAAACAATTTTGATGAAGACGGTAATTTAGTTTCAAATCCTGAAACTTTAATGGTTCAGGATGTTGAAGAAGATATTGATTATGCACTTCTAATTTCTACTTGTGCTGGAGCTTGGCGTTATTTAATTGGCGATACAGTTAAATTTACTGATAAAAAACGCATGGAAATCAAAATTACTGGAAGAACAAAGCATTTTTTGAGTTTATGTGGAGAACATCTTTCAGTTGACAATATGAATCATGCCATTGAAATTGTTTCTAAAGATTTAGGGCTTGATATCAGAGAGTTTACTGTAATTGGAGTAAAACATCCACCTCTTTTTGCTCATCAATGGTATATCGCTACTGATGATAAAGTGGATGAACAACAACTTTGCGAATTAATTGACAAAAAGATTTGCGAACTAAACGATGATTATGCTGTTGAGAGGAAACATGGTTTGAAAAATATTTTTGTAAAAGCACTTCCAAGTCAGGCATTTTATGATTGGATGAAAATGAAAGGTAAAGTTGGTGGTCAACACAAATTTCCGAGAGTTTTAAAAGGGAAATTAATTGATGAATGGGAAACATTTTTAAAAGAAAATTATTCCTGAACATGACCTAAAAAAGGCCTGAATTATTAATAATTCAGGCCTTTTATTATTTCTTCTTATAAACATCATCACTAATTGTATCAGCTTTAGCTTTTAACAATGTTGCTATTTGTTGTTCTGTCATACCTAAATCAATTACAAGATTGGGCAATGATTTTTTGAGTTTTTCTGCACCGACTTGACTTACTTTTGTTTTCCATAAAAATATCTTTTTTAAATTTTTGAGCAAAGCTAATCGTTGTAATCCAGTATCGGTAATTGATGTACCAATCAAATTAAGATATTCTAGGTTTTGGAGCGTTTTTAATTGGTCTAAACCTTTGTCAGTAATTTTTGTATTTTGGAGATGAAGGCGAGTTAAGTTTGAAAGTTTGGAAACTTCTGTTAATGCTTTATCAGTAATCTGTGTATTATTCAGTTTTAACCATAAAGTTTGATTTGGAGCTATTGCTATTAATTTCGAATCATTATCAGCAAATTTGGCATTATTAAGATACGTAAGTTCAACATAATTAGTGTTTTGAGATAATGGCAAAATCATCCCACCTGATTTTTTTATTTCCTCGAAAACATTATTATCAATGGCATCGACTTCTGCTGTGAGTAATTTTTCTTCCATTTCAAATTTTACTTGTTTTACTATAGAATTTGATGAAACAGCAACTCCCATTCCACCACCAAGTGTTGCCAAAACAGGTTTAATTGATTCATTTACAGCTAGTTGTGAAACTTTTTTTGTAAATGAAGCACCTTCTTCAACCCACCATTTCATTAACGAAAGTTCGTTTTCAGAAACTTGATTTTTACCTTTTGGTGGCATGTGATGTTCGTCCGATTCGGGCAATAAAATTCTTTTAATAAACTCACTTTCAGCAATATTATTTGCCTTGAAAATAACCCCATTTTTACCACCTTTTTGTAATAATGAAATATCATCCATTCTTAATTCACCTTTTATTTTATTTTTGTTATGGCATTGCTCACATTTTTCCTTAAAAATTGGATGAATTATATCTTGGTAAACCATTGCGTCATTGACATTTGCAATTTTTGTTCTTTCTGATAATTTGTCATTGTTTTTTTTCTCTGACATGCCAAACCATTGCCGTAAAAGAGTTGGTGTATTTTCCGTTAAATAATTTTCGCCATGTGTAAGATTGCCTCCATGGTGCCCTGCAACAAACATCATTAAAGTTGCAAAAATCAAAGATGGAATATAGAATACCGTATTTATTCCAATTTTATCTGTTAACCAGTCATTTTTTGAAGACCAGGCAATCCAACAAAAAATTGTCATCCAGATACCTTGCCATTTATGTTCACTTAGCATTTCTTCTTCATAACCGCCTTCCAGTGAAAGAAAATATCCTACAACGCAAGCCAATGAAGCCATTAGTCCAGTTACAAATAATGAAATTTTGACAAAATCAGAACTGATTTCTAATTTACCAGATATTTTCAGGATTTCAATGATGGCAATTAGTAATAAAAATCCAATAGGTAAATGAACTAAAAGAGGATGGAAACGCCCAAAAAAGGAGGTCCATTCATTTATAGAAAGAAGAATTGGTGAGTAAAACATATAGTTTAATATCTTAGGATTGAGTGCAACTTGTTTAGACAAGTTAGTATTTCAAAAATACGAATCATAAAGTAAGAATCAAAAAAAAGAGCCAAAACATAAAGTTTTGACTCTTTTAAAATCATTTTCTTAAAGAGAAAATAGTTTTTTTAATAAAATTAATAGCCAGGATTTTGAACCAATGTAGGTTTTCCATCTTTTTGGCTATTCAATATTTCATCATTTGGAAGTGGGAAATAAGCATTTTTAGAAGTAAATACTTTTCCTTTCAAATAACCACGTTTGTTATAAGTTCTACCACTCATATCTACACCGTCAACTGACTCTTCAGCCACGTACTTATTAAGGTATTTTTCAGCAATTCCCCAACGTACTAAATCGAAGAAACGGTGACCTTCCATTGCAAATTCCAATCGATTTTCCATACGAACGGCATTACGAGCAAAGTCAGCTCCATTTGCAGCAAAAGTACCACTTGGATAAGGATTTACAACATAATTAATTGAAGGATCTTGAACTGAGCCAGTTTTTGCACGGTTACGAATCATATTTACATATTCTTCTCCAGCTTGTAGGTTTCCTAATTCAATTTCACATTCAGCTAACCATAAAATAACAGAAGACATTTTTAATAATCGGTAGTTGTTATTTACGTTTCTTTTAGAAGTTGAGTGAGTTGAACTACCTTCATCTGCTAAATAATACATCCATTTTTTTCCAATGTATGGTCCAGAATAGTTTTGGTTTCGTATCCATGAATAGCCAGGCATTTGTCCCCAATCAAGGAAATTTACACCTCTACGTCCAACAGTCCAATCCAAGCGTGGGTCAACTGGAATTGTTCTATCAAGATTAAATGCTTGATCAGATTTTAAGCCTTGGTCATTTGGTAAATCAACTTTGTTATAGGTATCTTCAGTTCCATCTGGTGAATTACCAATTAAAGGCAAACCATTACTGTCGGTTTTAAAGGCATTTACCAAGTTTTGCGACGGTAAATAGAATCCACAACATCCTCTACCTGGAGAGTTAGCAGAATATGGCCAGTTTAAGTTATCTCCAGCGTTTCCGTTATTTCCATTTGTACCATCATTGATTGAAAACTCAACTTCAAAAACTGATTCAGCATTATTATTAGTGATATTACGATAATTATCATGGTAATTTGGCATTAATTTTTTGCCAGAATTTTTATAAACATCTTCCAATAAAGCTTTAGCAGCAGCCCATTTCTTTTGGAAAATAAGTGCTTTTGCTAAATAAGTTTTAGCAGCCCATTTTGTAGCTCTACCTTTTTGACCTTGCACAGCTGGTAAGTTATCAGCAGCAAATTGAAAATCGGCTTCAATTTTTGACCAAATATCTTGATCATTCGGTATTTTGGTTGAATTTGGGTCAGCAGCAACATATATTTTCTCATCGATATATGGTACTTTATTCCACATTTTTTTTGCTTCAAAATGATAGTGTCCACGTAAAAATCTTGCTTCTGCAATTACTTGATTTTTTTCTGCATCTGTCATGTCTTTTATTTCTGGACTCGCCACTAATTGAATTGCTTCGTTTGCACGAGCAACACCATCGTAAGAATGTTGCCATTTTCCTAAGAAATAAGTATTGTCTGACAACCAGTTATATTGTTCTATATATTCTTGTTCTGGTTGGTCACCAATATCTGTACCTTTTACGGCATCACCGCTCGTAATTCCGCCAAAAACATAATTGGAAATCGTTGATTGACGTCCTGTATTACCAGCACCTACGCCGTCAAGTAATGAGTAAGCACCAATCAATACGGCATTTACACCATTTTTGTTGCTCAATGAAGCCAATGAAGCTGCTCCTTGAGGCTGAATATCGAAAAATGACTCAGAACAAGAAACGCTTATTCCTATCAATCCTATTATTAATAATTTTTTCATTTTAATATTTTTAAATGTTTTTTAAATTAAAATCCTAATCTTAAACCAACGTTATAAGATTTAGCCACTGGGAATGCACCTTCATCGATACCCATGTGAATATCTTGGTTATCAGTTCCAGAGTTTCTTAAGTTAATGTCTGGGTCAAGACCTTTGTATTTTGTGAATGTGAAAAGGTTTTGTCCTTGAACATAAATTTGAGCAGAACTTAATTTAATTTTAGAAACCATTGCAGTTGGGAAAGTATAAGTCAACTGAATATTCTTGATACGCATATATGAGCCATCTTCTACAAAATATGAAGAAATTTGTTGGCTAACACCATCTTGTGAATTCAAACGAGGTAATAAAGCATTATCCCCTGGTTTTTTCCAAGATTTATAAAGCATATCAGCCGAACGGTTTCCTTGGAATGTATTGAAATCAGTCCAATATTTTAAGTAATTAAAAATTTCATTTCCTTGCGAACCTTGACCGAAAATAGCTAAATCCCAGTTTTTATAGCCTAAATTAATGTTAAAACCATAAGTGAAGTCAGGATGAGGATTTCCGATGATAGTTTTATCAGCCGCAGTAATGATACCATCACCGTTAACATCTCTAAATTTGAAAACACCAGCTCTTGTATAAGTTCCAAATTTTGGAGCAGCTGCTGCTTCAGCATCATCTTTAATTACACCGTCAATGATATAACCATAGTAACTAGCAATTGGAAGACCTGCTTTTGTTACAGAAATTGCTGGAAGACGAGTTGAGAATCCAAAAACAGTTGCATTAGGGTCATTATTTAACTTAACAACATTGTTTTTGTATTTACTAATCATTCCGCTAATAGTATAACGCAATTGGCCAATTTTATCACGGTAAGTGATATTCAAATCTACCCCTTTATTGTTTACTTCACCGATATTTACATAAGGAATTGAACCCGTTCCAGCAGTTCTAGGAATTGGTACTTGCGTAAGCATATTTGAAGTAGTACGTGAGTATAAATCCAAAATCACTTCTAATTTACTTTTTAACATCGTTGCATCAATACCAACGTTTGTAGAAGTATTTGTTTCCCAACGGCCATTTGGATTACCAAATTGAGATAAATCAAATCCATTTGCGATTGAGTTTCCTGAACCAGTAATATCATAAGCATTATTTAATGGGTCTGGAGTATATAAAGTATAGGCATTATATACGTTAGGAATCAACTGGTTACCTGTTTTACCCCATCCTCCACGAATTTTTAAATCGTCAACAAAAGTTAATTTCTTCATGAAATCAAACTCTGTCAAACGTAATCCAAGTGAAAACGCTGGGAAAACACCATAACGATAAGCTGGTGAGAATCTTGAAGATCCATCACGACGCATCGTAACATCAGCCAATAAGAAATCTTTGTATGAATAGTTGATTTTACCAAATTGCGAGAATAATGCACTAATAGTTGCTCCAGAACCTGAATTTGCTAAACCAGCTGCAGCACCAAGATTAAGATAACGATATGATAAATTATCAAATGCGTAGTTACTACGTGCGGCACTAAAACCGAAAGCATAAGTAGAAACAGCTTCAGTTCCAACTAATACATTAAATGAATGGCTGCCGATTGTTTTGTTATAATTTAATGTATTAAACCAAGTGATGGCACGGTCAAAGTTATTTGAAACAGTTAAACTGTTTGAACTACGAGGTTCAGCCGCTTCAATATCACGGTTAAAATATTGAGAGAAATTATAATTATTAAACTCAACACCCAAACTTGTTCTGAATTTTAAATCTTTTAAGATTCCTAATTCTGCAAATACATTACCAAAAATGTGTGTTCCTTTGATAATATTATCTTTTTCACGCCATTGTCTAGCCAATGGATTTGGTGCGTTACCTAAGTTTGAACCTCTACTTCCAGCAAAACCATTCAAATCCGAAGTATTAGTACCACCCAATGCCTTAGGGCCACCTGTAATATCAAAAACTGGAATAATTGGTTGAATACGAATAGCGAACATAATTGGATTACTTTCGTTATTGTTTCCACTTGGTACACCAATTCTTTCATCATACGAAACTGTAAAGTTTTCACCAAAAGTTAATCTATTTTTAGTAAATTCAGTATTCGCACGCACAGAATAACGTTTGTAGCCTGTATATTTCAAAATACCATCTTGGTCAAAATAACTACCTGAAATAGCATATTTACCATTTTTTGAACCACCTGTAGCTCCTAATTGATAATTAGAAATTTTTGCAGGTCCAAAAATTACATGTTGCCAATCTGTTCCTTCTTTATTAGCTTTAGTAATGTTAAATGCAGTTTTTCCTAGATTTGGGTCTGCAATATCATTTGTGTAAGTGTAATTAGAAGGAAGAGAGCCATACACGTTTGGATAAATATAATCTGCAATCGTTTGTGAACCATCTGGGCCAAATTTATATTGAGCTGAGGGCGAAGTACCAGGTGTTTTACCAGCTCCAATTTCAGACTCATAATAGTATTGACCAAGTTCTTTTGTATTAAGCAAATCTAAAGTTTTTCCAACTCGTTGAGTACCAGTGTACATATCAAATGTAATTTTGGGCTCGCCAGATGAACCTCTTTTTGTAGTAATGATTACTACTCCGTTGGCTGCTCTCGCTCCATAAATTGACGCCGCAGAAGCATCTTTCAATACTTGCATTGATTCAATATCATTAGGATTGATTTGGTTTAAAGTTCCTTGTGTTGGCGTTCCATCAATTACATATAAGGGGCTGTTATTGTTAATTGAGCCAAAACCACGAATACGAACCATTGTACCGCCACCAGGAGAGTTATCGTTTCCGACGGTAACCCCAGCAGCTCTACCTTGTAACATTTGGGTAACACTCGCTGTTGGTAATGAAGTCAATTCTTTTGCACCTACAACAGTTACAGCTCCAGTAATGTCTTTTTTACGTTGGCTTGCGTAACCAGTTACAACAACTTCACTTAAAGCTTTAGCATCAGATTGTAAAACAACATCAATTATTGAACGATTGCCAACTGTTTCTTCTAAAGTCACATAACCAATTGAGGAGATTACAATAGTTGAACCCGCAGGAACATCAAGTGAAAATGCTCCATTTGCGTCTGAAGAAGTGCCTTTATTAGTACCTTTAACTTGAATTGTTGCACCAGGCAAACCAATGCCACTTTCAGCATCTGAAACTTTACCAGATACCTTTTTTTGGGCAAAAACTAATGAACTTGTCAAAAAAAGCAAAAGCATTAAAACTTTTACCTTGATTGGAACAGGGTATGCGTGTTTCATAAATTGATAAATTGATTAGGTTGAAAATGTAAACATTCAAATATAAAATTAAAATAATTTAATATCTAATCTTTTTTTAATTTTTTTAAAAACATCACATTTATATAATATAATCAACAAAATAATAACTTATAAATAAATTATATTTAATATATTATCATAAACAATGTTATATAAAATCATACTTCGACCAAAACAAAAGAGCCTCATTATCTAAGAATGAGGCTCTTTTGTTTACAGAAAAAATAATTAATATTTTGCAGGTTGACCTTGTTTTGGTAAGGATTGCTTAATGAATTGTCTGATATCTTCATTTCCGGTAGCTAAATCTTCTCGACGTAGATACATCATGTGACCACTTCTATAACCTTTCCAAGACATTCTATCTTTCAGTTTTCCACTTGGGTCCATTTGCCACATATTATATTTTGCATTGAAATAATCACAAGCACCGTCAAAATATCCCGATTGAACCATTACATGCAAATATGGATTTTGTGCCATAGCTGCTCTTAAATTTTCACCCGTATTATCACCAGTTCTATCCCATGGACTTACAGGGCCAAACATATAATATTTAAGGTCTGTTTTATAATTTAGTTCATTCCTTACATAAATATTAATTGCTGGCGTAAATGAATGTAACCAAGAAGTGAGTTCTGAATTAAAATCAGGTTTTTCTCCCGCATCTTTTTTGTCAATTCCTCTGTAACGAGAATCAAGACGCCCAACTGTATAACCTTTATCCCTTAATAATTCTTTCCAAAAGAAATCTAGTGGAATATCCAAGTTATTTTGTAAAATCACTTTTTCTGAAAGTCCAGAATAACGTGACATTTTAGCTGCTATTTCTTTTCGTTTTGATTCTTCCAAAAATCCACCTCTACTGATTGCAGGAAGTAATTCATTTATCGTAAAATTTTCAACTTCGGGCAGCATTTCGGTCAAATCTTTATTTTGTAGATCTGGACTCAGCATTTTATGATACCACGCTGTGGCAGCAAAATAAGGAAGTTTAAGTGCAGCACCAGAAGCAGCTCCTCTTTCAATACCAAGCGTAGTTGGTGAAACTAGAATCACACCATTAAAATACATCCATTGAGCAGTTTGCAATTGTAGTGCTAGTCCTGAAACACGATTTGTTCCATAACTTTCACCAATCAAATACTTTGGCGAAGCCCAACGATTACTACGAGTAACAAATGTACCAATCCAATCTGCCAAATATTTAATATCAGCATTAACTCCGAAAAATTTTGAAGTCGGCACATCTTTACTTGTCGGCCTTGAAAAACCGGTATTTACAGGATTAACAAAAACAATATCAGCCACGTCCAAAATAGAATACGGATTTTCTTTTATTCCATAAGGCTGAACAGGATAACCCTCATCATCAATATTAAGCAAATGCGGGCCTGTGTAAGCGATGTGCATCCAAACTGAAGCAGAACCTGGCCCACCATTAAATGAAATCACCAAAGGTCGAGAAGCTTTATCTTTAATATCAGTTCTTTCATAATAAGTATAAAATAATCCCGCAATCGCTTTACCTTCTTCATCCCAAACAGGCATTGTTCCTGTGGTAGCTTGAAAAGGTACTTTTTGCCCTTTGATTGTAGTAATGTGTTCTGTAACAATAAACGAATCTGGGTTAAAAGGAATAGTTAAAGCTGGTTTTTCATCTTTGATTATTGGAGGTGTTGATGGTATTTGGGGCGTTCGTGTTTGATTTTGAGAAAAAGCAAACACACTCATAAACGCTAATGGGAAAAATAGTTTTTTCATGCTGATGAGTAAATTTTTAGGGATAGATTTTAAAAAAAGTTAAATAAATAGAATGTAAGCTAATCATTATTTAAAAAAGAAAACTTCTTTCATTTTGTAATATTCAAATATTTTAGACTCAAAAAACAATATTTATAATACCAAAATGCATTTTAAGTAGCTTTTATCGGATTATTCAAAATTATTAAAAAAATTTAATAATCTTATAAATATCAATTATATTAGTGCAAAATATTATTGAAATTATACATTTTCAAATTAATTTTTCATGAATTTCCTGTCTGCAAAATGGATTGTTATTTTTATGATTCCGATTATTGCTTTTGTTTATTTTTTTAATGAAAGAAAAGCAATTATCAGCTATAATGAATCCATTCGACCAATTTTCAATAAGAAATGTATTGTTTGCCACGGTGGAGTAAAGAAAAATGGAAATTTTAGCCTTTTATTTCCAGAAGAAGCTTATTCAAAGGCAAAATCTGGCAAATATGCCATTATTCCTTTTGATTCGGAAAATTCTGAGCTAATAAAACGGTTGAAAACACACGATTTGGAAGCCAGAATGCCAAAAGATAAAGAACCTTTAACAGCAGAAGAAATCAGTAAAATTGAACAATGGATTAATGAAGGTGCTAAATGGGAAGACCATTGGTCGTATATCAAACCAAACAAAAATATCGAACCGCCAAATGTAGGCAAACAATGGGCTGTCAACGGAATTGATAATTTTATTTACGAACGATTAGAACAAGAAGGACTTAAACCTTCGGAAGAAGCCGACAAAGCAACTTTACTTCGTCGATTAAGTTTAGATTTAATTGGGTTGCCCCCTACTCCACAAGAAACTGCTATTTTTATTAATGATAATTCCGCAAATGCATATCAAAAACAGGTTGAAAGGTTGTTGAAATCTCCTGCATTTGGAGAGCGATGGGCTTCAATGTGGCTTGATTTAGCCCGATATGCAGATTCAAAAGGTTATGAAAAAGACCTCGACCGAAGTATTTGGAAATACAGAGATTGGGTAATTCAAGCTTTCAACAAAGATATGCCTTTCGACCAATTTACTATTGAACAATTGGCTGGAGATTTAATTCCACGCTCCCCTAATGAACCTTCAGAAAAGCTTGAAAATCAACTCATTGCTACAGCATTTCATCGCAATACAATGGCTAATGATGAAGGCGGCACAAACGATGAAGAATTTAGAAATATGGCTTTAATTGACCGCGTTTCTACCACAATGGAAGTTTGGCAGGGTACAACAATGGCTTGTGTTCAATGTCACAGCCATCCGTATGACCCATTTCGTCACGAAGAATTTTATCAATTAGCTGCTTATTTCAATAATACGCAAGACCGAGATTTATACAATGAAAAACCTCTTTTCAGAACATTTACAGTTGAAAATGAGCAAAAAGTAAATCGTCTTTTGCATTGGATGCAACAACAATTACCTGCCAAACTTCAAGATAATACTTTTTCAAATAATATTCCTCTAGATGAAAAAAGGCAAAGTTTTGTCAGAAAAATGGGATTTTATCGCATTGAAGCGGAAGCATTTGATAGCACAAGCCGACACATCGAACTTTGGAATAATCAAAAAGAAATCATGCAAACAACCGAAGGAGCATTTACGGTTTATGAGGATGTCGATTTGACAAATATTGATGAGGTAAATTATAGGTATCAAAGTGGTGCAGAAAATGCTTTTATAGAAATGCGAATTGATAAAGTTGATGGTGAACTAATCAGTAAAGTTGAAACAAAATGTAGCGAAAAAGAAGTAAATGTTGGTTGGTATAGTTGGAATCAATACACACAATCCGCTGCAAAAGTTAAGCCTACAAAAGGTATTCATGATGTTTTCTTGGTTTATCGCAAAGGTAAAAACTTTTGGACTGATTTAATGCACCTCGATTGGATGGAGCTAAAAAGCAAAAAATCTCCAAAAAATTCCTTTCCAAAGTTTTTTCAAGATTCTTTAATAAAATTGGCAGAAATCGAAGCAATTGCTACCCCAATTATGGCCGAAAGACCAAAATCAAGGGCTAGACAAATGCATGTTTTTACTAGAGGTAATTGGATGTTAAAAGGAAATGAGGTAAAACCTAATGTACCAAAATCTCTGCCATCAATGAATGATTTTGACCAAAATCGTCTTGGTTTAGCTAAGTGGCTCGTTGACAAAGATAATCCTTTAACTTCAAGAGTTATTGTTAATCGTTTCTGGGAACAACTTTTTGGCATTGGACTAGTCGAGTCATTAGAAGATTTTGGAAGTATGGGGGCAAAACCTACGCACCCTGAATTACTCGATTGGCTGGCCGTTCAATTTATGAAAGAACAAAAATGGCATGTAAAAAGTCTGCTGAAAACAATGGTTATGTCGGCAACATATCGGCAATCAGCCATTATTTCTAAGGATTTACAAGCAAAAGACCCAAGAAACTTGCTTTTAGCCCGTGGCCCTAGAGTAAGGCTCTCGTCGGAACAAATGAGAGACCAAGCTCTTTTTGTGAGTAATTTATTGAATACAAAGATGTTTGGGCCGAGTGTTCGTCCGCCAAATCCGACGGATGCCGCTTGGAGAAATGAATCGAAACAAAATCAAAATAGAAGAGCAATTTATACTTATTGGCGACGAACAAATCCCTATCCTTCAATGATAACTTTTGACAGTCCTCAAAGAAATGTTTGTGTTTCTCGACGAATCAGAACAAATACTCCTTTGCAAGCATTAACGGCTTTGAACGACACAGTTAATTATGCTGCTGCCCAAAATATTGCTTTAAAAATGGCAAAAATAAAATCTAAGAAGGTAGAAGATAAAATTAGTGCTGGATATTATGCTATTTTTCAAAAACTTCCATCCAAGCAAAAATCTGAATTATTAACTCAACTTTTCCAAGAAAGTTTGATTGATTTGAAAAGAAAAAAGAAGCAAAAAGCTGAATATTTTGCTTTTACCATCACTGCCAATGCAATGATGAATTTAGACGAATTCCTAACAAAATGAAAAGAACATCAATTTTTGAAGAAGCTTTTTTTGATGAAGCCACATTTAATACCCGTCGTCATTTTCTAAAAAAATGCACTTCGGGTCTTGGTGGATTAGCAATTTCGTCAATTTTAGGTGGTTGTTTGAGCAATGAACAAAAAAGTATAGACGAAAATCCTTTTGCTGTAAAACCTCCACATTTTCCCGCAAAAGCTAAGAATATTATTTATTTGCACATGGAAGGAGCTCCATCTCAATTGGAATTATTCGACTATAAACCTGAATTAGCAAAGTTAGACGGTCAACTTTGTCCACAATCGCTCTTAGAAGGTAAGCGTTTCGCATTCATAAAAGGCGTGCCGAAAATGCTTGGTCCACAAGCTACTTTTCAGCAATATGGGCAATCTGGGGCTTGGTTTTCTGATTATTTCAAGCACTTGCCTCAACTCGCTGATGAACTTACTTTTTTGAAAGCAATGCACACTGATGAATTTAATCATGCTCCTGCCCAATTATTTATGCACACAGGGAGTTCCAGAGTTGGGCGTCCGAGCTTAGGTTCATGGATAACTTATGGTTTAGGTTCAGAAAATCAAAATTTACCTGCCTATGTAGTTTTGGTTTCGGGTTCTGAACCAAGTGCTGGAAAATATTTATGGGGAAATGGTTTCTTACCTTCAGTATATCAAGGTGTCCAATGTCGGACAAAAGGCGATCCAGTTTTATACATCAATAATCCTGCTGAAATTGATGTTCATTTACGTCAAAAGTCAATAGAAACAATCAATAAAATTAACGAATTGACTTATAATGAAATTGGTGACCCAGAAACATTAACCAGAATTTCTCAATACGAAATGGCTTTCAGAATGCAAGCTGAAGTACCAGAAACGATGGATATTTTAAGTGAGCCAGCATATATTCACGAAATGTATGGAACTGAAATAGGAAAAGCAAGTTTTGCAAATAATTGTCTTTTAGCTAGAAAATTGATAGAAAAAGGAGTTCGAGTTGTTCAGCTTTTTGACCGCCGTTGGGATAATCATGGAACTGATGCTGGCAGTGGAGTTGATATTGGTCTGCGTAGAAATGTAGAATACGTTGATAAACCAATTACCGCTTTAATTAAAGATTTGAGCCAAAGAGGATTACTGGACGAAACACTTATTGTTTGGGGTGGTGAATTTGGGCGAACACCAATGATGGAAAATCGTGCTGGAGATAATAATACTCCGCTTAAAGGGCGTGACCATCATGTAGATGCATTTACAATGTTTATGGCTGGTGCTGGTCTAAAAAAAGGTTATTCTCATGGAGAAACTGATGAAATAGGTTATTATGGAATCAAAGGAAAAACTCATATTCACGATTTACAAGCGACTATCATGCACATTATGGGCTTCGACCACGAAAAATTTACATTCCCATTTCAAGGCAGAAACTTTAGATTAACAGATGTAGCAGGAAAAGTAATTAAAGAAATTTTATAACAAATATCCATTTTGATAACGAGCTAATTTGAATTCATAACAAATTAGCTCGTCAATTAAATCAAAGAATTGCTTTCAATAAATGTGGCCGCTCTTTTTCAATCTTTAAAATCATTTCTCCAAAAAGAGTATTTGCCCAAGCAAACCATTTTCTAGTAAAATTTTTTGCATCATCTTTATCAAATGATTCGTGCATAAATCCTGTATTTGCATGAGTTTTTTTCAGAAATCGAAGTTGCTGTAAAATTTCTTTATCATCATTCGATGTCATTGCTCGCATAATTATACTCAAATGCCAAATTTGATTGACCAACGTATGCGGACTTCCGACTCCTTCAGCAGCTTTTCCCTTGAAAAAATATGGATTATTTTCACTTAATATAAAACGACGAGTATTTAGATAAATTGAATTATCTGCTTTTACTGCTCCTAAATATGGTAAACTCATTAAATTAGGCACATTCGCATCATCTTGCAACAAACAATTTCCAAATCCATCCACTTCCATAGCGTAGATTTTTCCAAATTTAGGATGATTAATTACTGCGTGCTTATTAATCGCCATTTCAACTTCATTTGCAAAATCGTTACACACTTTCGCAAAATCAGCATTTTTATACACTTGCTTTGAAATTTCAGCTATTTGTCGGAATGAAACAACCGCAAATAAATTTGACGGAATCAAGAAAGGATAAATAGCTGCATCATCGGAAGGCCTGAAAATACTATGAATTAAACCGTTTGGTTTTGTAACATTTCCAAAGCCATTTCCTGGAACAGTATCAGTTGACCAAGATGTAGTTCTTCCAAATTTATATTTTCCAGTTCCATTTATTCTTTGCTGTTCTCGGCAAGTTTCAATAATTGTACTAGCGGCATTGAGCCAATTTTCATCAAAAACACTCGTATCCTTAGCTATTTTCCAATAATTGTAAGCCAATCGAACTGTATAACAAAGCGAATCTAACTCCCATTTTCGTTCATGAAGTTCAGGTTTCATCACAGTATGGTCACTTAACCACTCAGATTTTCCAGCTCCATCATTGAATGCATTGGCATATGGGTCAATCAAAATACATTCAGTTTGACGATTGATTACACCAGCGATGAGTTGCTTTAATTTTTCATCTTCTTTAATCAATGACAGATAAGGTGTAACTTGAGCAGTGCTATCTCGCAACCACATGGCATGAATATCACCCGTAATTACAAAAGTGTCAGGGCGGCCATCTTTAATTTTATAATTGACAGTTGTATCTAGTGTATTTGGAAAACAATTTTCAAAAAGCCAAGCCAATTCAGCATCTTTGATTGTGGTTTTCATTCGCTCTATTGTCGCCTCAATAATTGGACTACTAAAATTTCGTCGGTCAACCGAAACTCGTACAATTGGAAATTGGTTGGAAAAAGCATCTTTATTTATAAATAGCCCTGCACTTGCAAGAGCGGTCGTTTGAATAAATTTTCTACGATTAAGTATCATTTTGAATTGAATATTATTTTTTAAAAGGATGAATCTAATTTATGCTAAACTTTCTCAAAAATAGCATTGAAAAACTAATATTAATGGATAAAATAAATAATTCTGTTTGTCTAAAATGTTTCATCAAAGTTTATACATTAACTTCCAAATCTTTTACAGCTTTTATCCTTACTGAATTTATTATATTTTTGTATTATGAATGAAATTATTAACCCTTGGCAAATACTTGATTCAGAAGTTAAGTATGAAAATAACTGGATTGAAGTAGTGCATCAAAATGTAATTAATCCGAGCGGAGGAAAAGGCATTTATGGTGTAGTGAATTTTAAAAATATTGCAGTTGGTGTTGTTCCTATTGATGCTGATGACAATACATGGTTGGTGGGACAGTTTCGGTTTCCATTGAATGAATATTCGTGGGAAATTCCTGAAGGAGGTTGCCCTGACGGAGAAGAAGTATTAGCAACGGCAAAAAGAGAATTGAAAGAAGAAACAGGTTTGATTGCTCAAAAATGGACTTTGATTTCAAAATTACATACTTCAAATTCGGTTTGTAATGAAGTTGCTTTTATTTTTTTGGCAGAAGAATTAACGCAATCTGAAAGTCAGCCCGAAGAAACTGAACAGCTTCAAGTAAAAAAAGTTTCATTAAAAGCAGCACTTGATTTGGTTTTAGCAGATGAAATAACCGACTCAATGAGTGTTGCAGGAATTTTAAAAGTTGCACGTCTTAAAGGATTATAATATGCTTGAAGCAATTGTTTTTGGATTTTTCACTGGTGTAGTTTTAAGTTTTGGCTTCGGAAGTGTTTTCTTTGCTCTCATTCAAGATAGTATTCAATATGGATACAAAGCAGGTATAAAAATTTCATTAGGTGTTGTTTTTGGTGATGTCTTAATGGTTTTAATTGCTTTTTTAGGCACTTCTTTTCTTCCAAATATTCCTGATTTTGGACTATATTCTAGAATATTTGGAGCAATTTTATTAATTAGTTTGGGCGTAGTTCAATTCAGAAAAACAAAAGTTGTTTCTAAAATACAAGATTTTAAACTGGCTCGTTTTTTTTATTTTTTCGGAAAAGGTTTTTTACTAAATGTCATTAATCCAGTAAATTTTATTTCTTGGATGCTAGTTTCTGCAACCTTAAAAGGCTATAAATATGATGTCTTTGACGAAACATTATTCTTTGCAACTTGTATTTTAACAATTTTTGTATTAGAATCTGCTTTCGCAATTTTTTCGGATAGAATTAAAACCAAATTAAACGACAAAACAATATTATACATCAAATATATTTCAGGATTAGTCTTTATTGGTGTTGGACTTAAAATGGTTTACGACGCATACAGACTATCCTAAAAATAAAAATGCCACATCGAAATGTGGCATTTTTTAACTTTAAATATTGATTTTTTATTTCTTTTGTTTATTCTCTGAATTTTGATTCAAGGCCATCATTTGTTTCATTGTCTTATCAAAACCTTCAACTGAACCATCCATAAATATTACATTTCCTTTCCCATCTTGTGCTACTTGACGCATCGTTTCTGTCCAAAGTGAAAATAATATTATTGATGGGTCAAGATGTGCTTTTTCCATTTCAGCTGCGGCAACAGCCATACCTTTTGCAATTTCTTCTCTAAATTGAGCTAATCCTTGCCCACGAAGGCGAGCTGCTTCACGTTCTGCTTCGGCAGAAATCCTGATAGCATTTCCATCAGCTTCTGCACCTTTAGTTTTGGTAATTAATAACGCTTGACCTTCATTTTCTGCTGCAGCTTTTAAGTTATTTGATGCCACAACTCTCGACATTGATTTTACAATTTCTTCATCAAAAGTAATATCATTGATTTGTAAATCTAATAAATGATAGCCCCAGCCGTTCAATATATGGTCTAAATTTGCCTTTACATCATCCACAATTTCATTTCTCAATCCCAAAATCTCAGCTTGTTTTTTTGTTGCCACGAAGCTACGAATCGAACCTTCGATTGAACGAACTAATGCTTGCATAAAATTGGCTTGGTCAATAAACTTAAATGCAACATTTTTAATTTGGTCTTCCGAATTATCAGTTACTGTATAAAGTAACATTGCTTTAAAATAAACATTTGCTTGGTCATTGGTAATTGCTTGAAACTGCAATTCAGCCGAACGGTTTTGAATTGATATTGTCCTAAAAACAAATTCAATAAACGGAATCTTGAAATTCAAACCAGGCGTCATTATTCGACTATACTTTCCGAAAATAGTGATTACAGCAACATTTCCTTGTTGAACAATTACAATTGATAAGTAAAGAATTACTAAAGCAGGTATTAAAATAAAAATTGCTCCCATTGTTTTTAAAGATTTTAGTTAGAATTAATGGTCAAATGTAGATTAAAAACTTCAAGCTAGGCTATTTTCTTTATAAATGGTAAGTTTTACTTATTTTTTTGTAAAAAAACTATTTATCATTTCAATGTACCCATTCCACCATCAATATGAAATATTTGTCCAGTAATCCAACTTCCTTCCTCTGAAAGTAAAAACTTCGCCATCGAGGCAATATCTTCACTTTTACCAACTCTGCCAAGTGGATGTCGTTTATTGGAAGCCTCAATTTTTTCGGGTGACGAAAGCAACATTTTAGCCAAAGGCGTATCAGTCAATGAAGGGGCAATTGCATTCACACGAATTTTAGACACCGAAAATTCAGCCGCAAGAGATTTGGCTAATCCTTCAATTGCTCCCTTTGATGCTGCAACAGAAGCATGAAAACCCATTCCAGTCTGCACCGCAACTGTGCTAAAAAGCACAATCGAAGCATTTCCTGCTAATTTTAATCGATTAAGATTTGTTTGAATGACATTGATTGCTCCTAACACATTTATTTGAAAATCTTTTTGAAAATCTTCATTCGTTAAGCGATTGAATGGTTTCAAATTTATTGTTCCTGGACAATAAACAATTCCGTCTAATGTTGTTGGTAAATCAGAAAAAACTTGGTTATCGGGAATTGATGCATCCCAAGTGAAGTGTTTGAGAGCTAAATTAGGCTGTGTTCTTGAAGCTGAAAACACATTTGCACCTTGTTCGATTAATGTTTGTGCTAAAGAAAACCCTATTCCAGAACTAGCACCAACTATTAAGAAATTTTTGTTTTGAAAAGACATTGATTCGGTTGTTTGTTTAAAAATAAACAGCCGAATCAATGAATTGTTTTGAAGCCACTTAAATCAAATACTTAAAACTTTCAAAAACTCGCTTCTTTTTTCTTCTTTATTGAAAGCTCCACTGTAAAATGATGTGATTGTCGAACTAGTTTGGTCTTTTACTCCTCTCGAAGAAACACATTGATGGTCGGCATCAACAAAAACTGCAACATCATCAGTCATCAACGCATTTTTGATTGCATTTCCTATTTGAATTGTCATTCTTTCCTGAACTTGCGGACGGCGTGCAAAATGATTAACAATTCTGTGTAATTTCGATAAGCCAATTACTTTTCCATTAGAAATATATGCCACATGAACTTTACCAACTATTGGCACAAAATGATGTTCACAACAAGAGTAAAATTGAATATTTTTCTCAACCAACATTTCATTATAATTATACTCGTTGGTGAAAAGCGTCATCGCAGGTTCATTTTCAGGATTTAAGCCAGAAAATAATTCTTTCACATACATTTTAGCAACACGGCGGGGTGTTCCTCGTAAACTTTCATCAAGTAAATCAAGACCTAAAGTGTACATAATTTCTTTGAAATGTTTTTCAATTATTTCGATTTTTTCATCGTCATTCAAATCAAAGGCATCTTCTCTTAAAGGTGTATCTAATTTTGTAAACGGATGGTCTTGGTCGTCTAATAATAAGTCGTTCACTACGTATTTATCTTTAAATTGGATATTCGACATAATTTCTTTCTGTTTCATAAAGTCTAACTTTTAAATCAAATTGGTTTGAAATTTTTGTTCTCAAAATTTCATAAATTACAATTGCAATGTTTTCGGCTGAAGGATTCAATTCACGAAATTCATCAGTGTCAAGATTTAAGTTTTTGTGGTCAAACTTATCTAAAACATTCTCTTTGATTATATCGCTTAAAATTTTCATGTCAAAAACATATCCTGTTTTCGGGTCAACTTCACCCGTCAGTTGAACAATCAAATCATAATTATGTCCATGATAATTGGGATTATTGCATTTTCCAAAAACACGGTTGTTTTCTTCATCCGTCCAAGCAGGATTGTGAAGTCGATGTGCGGCATTGAAGTGTTCTTTACGAAACACTGCAACCCTTTTTTTTTGATATTCCAAGTTTAATGTTTAATGATGAATAAATAGTTAGCCAGACAGTCATTACAAAGGTTGTGTACAACACTTGTAGGCTACCGAGCGGCGGTTGATTCGCTCAGAGAAACAGTTTCAAATACATTAACAAGTCGTATTTTTATTTTGTTCAAGATTTTCTTAAAAAAACTATGTATTTTTCAATACAGATTTTTAATTAAAATATTTTTTCTTTATTATTATAAAATAACAAAATTTATTTTTTAATATTTTCCTTAAAATCAAAATATTTTATTTTAATTTTGGTATTTATCACTTAAAAAGTTTCTTTTGTAAGAATATTTTCTAGAATTAGACAAAAAGTATTTAACTTGTCATCTACAAACCAACCTAAAATATGAACCGTAGAAATTTCCTTTCAACCAGTTTAGCAACATCAAGTATTCCTTTTATAGTTAAAAAAAACAATTTAAAGGATGATAAAAAAGTTAGATTAGGTTTTATTGGCGTAGGTCTTCGTGGCCGAAACCACCTCGAACAAGCCTTGTATCGCTCCGATGTAGAAATTCCAGCCATTTGCGATATTGATTTGAATTCAATTGCAGAAGCGAATAAAATTTTTAAAAAATTTGGCAAAAAAGAACCTATCGCATACACAAAAGGAGAAAGAGACTTTGAGAATTTTGTAAAAAGAGATGATTTAGATGGAATTATAATAGCAACCCCTTGGGAATGGCATGTGCCGATGTCTGTTGCTGCAATGAAAGCTGGAAAATATGCTGGTGTTGAAGTTTCAGCAACAGTCACATTGCAAGAGTCTTGGGATTTGGTTGATACTTACGAAAAAACTGGGTCTCATTGCATGATTCTGGAAAATGTTTGTTATCGACGAGATATTATGTCGGTTTTAAACATGGTTCGTAAAAATATGTTTGGCGAAATGCTATACGGACATTGTGGCTATCAACACGATTTGAGATTTGTTAAATTAAACGACGGAAAATCTGCCTATGGCAAGGGAGTTGAGTTTGGTGAAAAAGGTTTTAGTGAAGCTAGATGGCGTACTCAACATTCGGTAGATAGAAATGGTGACCTTTATCCTACGCATGGACTTGGTCCAGTTGCTCATTGGATGGATATTAATCGAGGAAATCGTTTTGAGTATTTAACCTCAACAGCTACAAAATCTCGTGGAATGCACAATTATATTGTAGAAAATGGCGGAGCTGACCATCCAAATGCGAAAGTTAAATTCAAATGTGGCGATATTGTAACGACGACTATTCAATGTGCCAATGGTGAAAATATTGTGATTATTCACGATACAAATAGTCCAAGACCCTATTCATTAGGTTTTAGAGCACAAGGCACAAAAGGGATTTGGATGAACGACGGTAATCAAATTTACTTAGAAGGTGTTTCAAAAAAACATGATTCGTGGGAACCTTTTGCAGATTACCAAAAAGAATATGACCATCCGTTATGGAAAAAATATGAACAAGATGCTGTAAATGCTGGTCACGGTGGAATGGATTTTTTCGTTCTTAGAGCATTCATTGAATCAGTAAAAAATAAAGTTGCTCCACCGATTGATGTCTACGATGCTGCCGCTTGGAGTGCTATCAGTCCATTATCAGAGGTATCAATTGCCCGTGGAAGTTCACCAGTAGAAATTCCTGATTTTACACGTGGAAAATGGAAAACCAACAAACCAATTTTTGGATTAGACGACAATTTTTAATGATTATAACTTTAAATAAACCCTAAAATTAAATTTTATGCAAGATAATAGTAAAAACTATACTGGTCCATTAATCATAATTGGACTACTTTTCTTTGTATTTGGATTCGTTACTTGGGTAAATGGAACGTTGATTTCATTTTTCAAAAAAGCCTTCGATTTGAGTAATGCAAATTCCTATTTAGTAACTTTTGCATTCTTTATTTCATATACTGTAATGGCGATTCCGTCGTCAGTAGTTTTAAAAAAAGTAGGTTTCAAAAAAGGAATGTCGATAGGTTTAGCAATTATGGCGATTGGTACATTTATTTTTGTTCCAGCCGCAAAAGCAGAATCATATCCATTGTTTTTAGCAGGTTTATTCACTATTGGCATTGGTCTGACATTACTACAAACGGCATCAAATCCGTACGCAACTATTTTGGGGCCAAGAGAAAGTGCCGCTCAACGCATTAGCATTTTAGGAATAGCGAATAAAACTGCTGGAATTATTAGTCAAAAAGTTTTTGGTGGTATTCTTTTAGCAGGAAGTGTTGCTGGTGTAGCTATTTCTCCCAAAGCTGAACTTGAAAAAGTAATAACTCCATATTTGATACTTACAGGAGTTTTGATTGCCCTTGCAGTTTTGATTCAATTAACGAAAGGTTTACCCGAAGTCAGTGAAGAGCAAGATGGTAATGATGCTTCAACTTCGGCTAAAGCAAGTGTTTTTCAATTTCCAAATTTAGTTTTAGGACTCATTGCACTGTTTTGTTACGTTGGAGTAGAAGTAATTGCTGGCGATTCTATCATTAGTTACGGTATTTCGCTAGGCTTTTCGACCGAGGAAGCAAGTCAATTTGGAACTTATACACTATGGTTAATGATGTTGGGTTATATTTTAGGTATTGTTTTAATCCCAAAATATGTTTCTCAACAAACTTGGTTAAAACTTTCATCAATTTTTGGTATTATCATTACTATATTTGCATTGGTAACCACTGGATTTACATCAGTACTTTGCATTGCAGTTTTAGGACTTGCCAATGCAATTATGTGGCCAGCAATTTGGCCATTGGCTATTGATGGATTAGGGAAATATACAAAAGTTGGCTCAGCTTGGTTAATAATGATGATTGCGGGAGGAGCAATTTTACCGTATTTATATGGAATTTTGTCTGATTCCCTTAAAAGTTCTCAGACTGCTTACGCCATAATGATTCCGCTTTACGCTTTTGTTTTATATTTCGCAATGTTTGGTTACAAAAAGAAGAGTTGGTAAAAATTCATCAAGCATTAAACAATCATAATAGTGCAAAATTCATTCATTATTTCAGCGGTTCGAACGCCAATTGGTAGTTTCGGTGGTTTACTTTCCAGTATTTCTGCACCAAAATTAGGGGCAATTGCCATTAAATCTGCGGTAGAAAAAGCTGGAATTGACCCAAATTTGATCGAAGAATTATTATTTGGAAATGTTTGTCAAGCAAATGTCGGTCAAGCACCCGCTCGTCAAGCAGCATTATACGGAGGGCTAAGTAACAAAACAAATGTTACAACCATTAATAAAGTTTGTGCTTCAGGGATGAAGTCAATAATTTTTGGTAGCCAATCAATAGAATTAGGTCAGAATGATTTAGTAATAGCGGGTGGAATGGAATGTATGTCACAGATTCCATTTTATTTAGCAAAAGCACGTTATGGATACGGTTATGGCAATGGTGAATTAATTGACGGATTGGCAAAAGATGGTTTGGTCAATGTTTATGATGGCAATGCAATGGGCTGTTTTGCAGATGCAACAGCCAATAAATATGATATTTCAAGAGAAGAACAAGATACTTTTGCCATTCAATCATATAAACGCTCAGCTGATGCTTGGGCAAATGGATTATTTACATCGGAAGTAACTTCAGTAGAAATAACTGACAAAAAAGGTAATGTTAAAGTTGTATCTGAAGATGAAGAATTTAAAAACGTAAACTTTGATAAAATACCAACATTAAGACCAGTTTTTACCAAAGATGGAACTGTTACCGCCGCAAATGCTTCTACAATCAATGATGGAGCATCGGCACTTTTACTCTCTTCTGAAGCCGCGATTGAGAATCATGGATTAAAACCAATTGCTAAAATTATTGCTTATGCAGATGCTGAACATGAACCAGAATGGTTTACAACTGCCCCAATAATGGCTGCAGAAAAAGCACTTAAAAGAGCTGGTTTAAGTATAAATGATATTGATTTCTTTGAAATAAATGAAGCATTTGCAGTTGTTCCGATGGCTTTCGCGAAAGTATTAGGTATTAGCAATGATAAAGTCAATGTTTTTGGAGGAGCTGTTTCTTTAGGGCATCCGCTTGGTTGTTCTGGAGCTAGAATTGTAACAACCTTGATAAATGTACTTCACAAAAAAAATGCTCGCTACGGACTAGCAGCCATTTGCAATGGTGGTGGAGGAGCAAGTGCCATTATAATTGAGAAAATATAAAATATCTCGAACTCAAACCTTGCAAGTATGAATAACTTGCAAGGTTTTTTTTGATTAAAATGAAAATAAACTCAAGTACAAACCCTATTATTCAGTCCTTTTTCGGACCAAATCAATTAATTACTCAATGCAGTTCTCCTGGTAGAATGGATGTAATGGGTGGAATTGCTGATTATTCTGGCTCATTAGTTCTTCAAAAACCAATTAAGGAAAAAGCAACAGTTTCGATTAGCATCAGAAACTATAATCAACTTCATATCAAGAGTTTAGATATAGAAAAAGACAATGAAATCTATATTGATTTAGACGAAATTCCAAAGAATTATGAACAAACCCGACACTATATTAAAAGCCTACCAGGTGGAGATTGGGCTGCTTATATCGTTGGGTGTTATTTGGTACTTGCTAAGGAAAAGAATTTAAAATTAGGTGGTCTTGATATTTTAATTCAATCTGATGTACCTGTTGGAAAAGGAGTTTCTTCTTCTGCGGCTCTTGAAGTAGCAACTTTGAAATCGATTTGTGAACTTTTTTCTATCGAATTAACTGATACTGAGCTTCCAAAACTTGCTCAAAAAGCCGAAAACTTAGTTGTTGGAGCTCCATGCGGATTAATGGACCAATTAGCTTCATATTTTGGCGAAAACACAAAACTACTCCCTATTCGATGTCAACCTGATATTTTATTTGATTTAGTAGAAATTCCCGAAAATCTGTCTTTCTTGGGCATAGATAGTGGAATAAAACATGCAGTAAGTGGAGCGTCTTATAGTGAAGTGCGTACGGCAGCTTTTATGGGTTACTCTATTATTGCTCAAAAACACGGTATTAATAAGGCTCAACTTCAAAAATTGTCTTCGGAAAATTTACCATATAACGGCTTTCTGAGTAATATTTCACCTTCTCAATTTGAATCAAATTATGCACGAAACCTTAATTCAATGTATGGAAAGGATTTTACTCACGATTATGGCGTTGTAAATGATAGTCTTTCTCAAATAAAACCTGATACATTTTATAATATTAAAGCTTGCACACAACACCCTATTTATGAAAATTTTAGGGTTAGCTCTTTTTTAGAATTATTAAAAATTGTCAATAAAAATAACTTTATACACATTCTACCTTTAATGGGCGAATTAATGTATCAATCGCATGAAAGTTACAATAATTGCGGTTTAGGCAATGAAATGACTGATAAAATAGTAGAAATGGCTCGAAGAAAAGGATTTGAATCAGGAATTTATGGGGCAAAAATAACAGGTGGAGGAAGTGGCGGAACCGTTTGCCTTATGGTTTATGGAGAAAAAGGTATTCAATCAGCCAAAGAATTATTTGCAGAATACAAAGATTTAACCAATCAAGAATCACTAATTTTTATTGAGTAAGTCATTTTTTCTAGAAATTCATTTTAAAAAAATTTTGTCTTAATTATGTTTAAATCAAAGATGTATTTTCCAAGCATATTCTAAAGAAACAATGAGTGCAATTAATGTGAAATAAATAATTTGTAAACGATTTTTGATTAAATTTGAATCATCTTAACTAAAAACTAAAATAATGAAAAAAATCCTAACTACCATCCTAAGTATTTCTTGTGGATTGGCATTTAGTCAATCGGCTCTCAAACCTAAAATTAATTCAGGTGCTGATGCCATTGAACAAAAAATTATTTCTTGGCGTCGAGATTTTCATGAACATCCAGAATTAGGAAATATGGAAGTTCGTACAGCAAAAATCGTGGCTGACCATCTCCGCTCTTTAGGAATTGAAGTGCAAGAACAAGTTGCTGTAACTGGCGTTGTGGGTATTTTGAAAGGTGGAAAACCAGGCCCAGTTGTTGCTCTTCGTGCAGATATGGACGGACTTCCTGTAAGTGAAAGAGTTAATGTTCCATTCAAATCAACCGTCAATACAATATACAATGGTCAAAAAACGGGTGTCATGCACGCATGTGGTCATGATTCTCATGTCGCAATCTTGATGGGTGTTGCAGAAGTTTTAGCTTCAATGAAAAGCGAAATTGCTGGAACAGTTAAATTTTTATTTCAACCTGCCGAAGAAGGAGTTTATGACCCAAAATTGCTAAAAAATGGCAAATCAGGTGCAGAATTAATGGTGATGGAAGGTGTGATGGAAAATCCAAAAGTAGATGCCGTTTTTGGATTACATATTAGTTCAGTTACTGAAGTAGGCACAATTGGCTACCGTTCTGGTGCTACAATGGCCGCAGTTGACCAACTAGGAATAAAAATAAATGGCAAACAAACACATGGTGCAAATCCTTGGTCAGGCGTTGACCCAATCGTAACTGCATCTCAAATTGTGATGGGTTTACAAACAATTGTTAGTAGAAATGTAAATATTACTGAAAATCCTGCCATTGTAACCGTTGGAGCTATTCATGGAGGTATTCGTCAAAATATCATTTCTGAGTCACTTGATATGATTGGCACAATCAGAACTTTTGGAACAGAACAACGAGAATTAGTTCACCGTAGAATTAAAGAAGTTGCTACAAATATTGCTGAAAGTGCAGGTGCAAAAGCAGATGTAACAATTGATACCGGTTATCCTGTAACTTACAATGACCCAATTTTAACAGAAAAAATGATTGGCTCAATTGAAGGGATCGCTGGTAAAGAAAATGTTAAAGTACAGCCAGTTCAAACAGGAGCAGAAGATTTTAGCTTTTTCCAACAAAAAGTTCCAGGATTCTTTTTCTTCTTAGGTGGAAAACCGAAAGGAAGCACTACCCCAGCTCCTCATCATACACCTGATTTTTATATAGATGAATCTGGTTTTACCTTAGGATTAAAATCTTTGGCTCATTTAACAGTTGATTATATGGAAATGAACGCTGTGAAATCGACCGATAATCAGGCAACTGCAAAAGGGAAAAAAGATAAAAAAGTAAATAAATATTTTAAAGACTAATTATCAGCAATCTATTGCTGATAATTAGTCTTTAATAATTGATAAAGGATTCATGTCTGCTGAAATAATTGAAATTTTTCCAAGTAATTTAGATGAAAGAAAACTTCGTCATGTGGTAGATTGTCTAAAAAATGGGGGAATAATCATTTATCCCACCGACACAGTTTATTCGATGGGTTGTGATATTTTTAACACAAAAGCTGTTGAAAAATTAAGCAAAATCAAAGGAATAAAATTGCAGCATAATAACTTTTCAATTGTTTGTCATGATTTAAGTAATATTTCAACTTACGCAAAAGTTTCAAATAATATATTTAGATTATTAAAAAGAGCTTTACCTGGTCCTTTTACATTTATTCTTCCTGCAACTGGAGATTTACCCAAAACGCTTCAAACCAAACGTAAAACAATTGGTATCAGAATTCCTGACCACGAAATTCCTCTTAAAATAATTGAAATGTTGGGCAATCCAATTATTACAACTTCAGTGAAAGACGATGTTGATGATATGCTGGAATATCCCAATGAAATAGAGGTTATCTATCAACAAAACAGTGAAAAAGTTGATATAATTATTGATGGAGGTTGGTGTGGCATTGAGCCTTCAACTGTGGTTTTAGCCGTTGATGACGACTTTGAAGTAATTCGTGAAGGTGTGGGTGATTTGAGTCAATTTTTGTAAAAAATCCGTGTTTTAAAGATAAAACACGGATTTTTTTTAATGATAAACAATTTCTTCAATCTCATCAACTTCAACTAACATTTTATCATTGACCGATGTTAAACAAACTTTCTTTGTTTCATTAATTAATATTGGGTCATATTTTGCCATCACTCTTACATAGTTTTCTGTCCAGCCGTGCATCTTTCCATCTTCAATATCTTCTTCAAAAAGAACAGAAAATTGCTTTCCAACTTGGCTTTCATAAAAAAATCTTCTTTTTTTATCTGATAAAATATGCAACATTTTTGACCGCTCAGCACGTATATTTTGAGGAACGCTTGGCTTAATCGTTATTGCATGCGTATTTGGTCTTTCAGAATAGGTAAATACATGTAAATAACTGATATTCAGTTCATTCAAAAAATTATAAGTTTCCAAAAACTCTTCTTCAGTCTCGCCAGGATGACCAACTATTACATCTACTCCAATGCAGCAATCTGGCATTAATTCCTTAATTTTATTCACTCTTTCAACATAAAGTTCTCTTTTATAACGACGTTTCATCAAAGCCAAGACTTTGCTAGAACCCGATTGAAGTGGAATATGAAAATGTGGTACAAATTTCTTTGATTTGGAGACAAATTCAATAATTTCATCAGTCAAAAGATTGGGTTCGATACTTGAAATTCTGAATCTTTCAATCCCTTTTACTTCATCTAAAGCTTTCACTAAATCAAAAAAAGTTTCAACACGAATACCATTTTGTAGACCAAAATCGCCAATGTTAACACCAGTTAGAACAATTTCTTTTACACCACTTTCAGCAATTTCATGGGCAGCATTAACGACATTTTGAATGGTATCCGAACGACTTTTTCCTCTCGCCAATGGAATTGTACAGTAAGAACAAGGATAATCACAACCATCTTGTACTTTCAAGAAAGTACGAGTTCGGTCGTTTAATGAATATGAAGTATGATAATCAACGGCTTCTTCAATATTTGAATTAAAAATCTTCGCTTTTTCTTCAATTTTACGAGGTTCTTTCACGAAATCACCTAGAATATCAACCAAACGAAACTTTTCAGCCGCTCCCAAAACTGCATCAACACCTTCAATTTCCGCAATTTCTTTCGGTTTTAATTGTGCATAACAACCAATAATCGCTACAAAACCATCAGGATTTATACGACTCGCTTCTTTAACAATTTTCTTGCATTTCTTGTCGGCATTTTCAGTTACTGAACAAGTGTTAATAATAAAAATATCTGGATTTTCATTAAACTCCACTTTCTGAAATCCACGACTTTCAAACATCCGTCCAATTGTTGAGGTTTCTGAATAATTGAGTTTACAACCTAATGTATAAAATGCTACTTTTTTCATTACTTTATTAAAATATTAGTACAAAGTTAGTGAAAAAAGCGTTCTTTTTTATTCTATTATTTTACTACAAAGTATTTTACGAAAATTATAAGTTGAGTGTTTTAAGAAACAATTGAGCAATTATAACTATTCCAAGAAGTTTTATAAACAATTTTTTTAATCTTCAAATCGACAATTTTCAAATTATTTATTTCTCGCTTTGTTCGCTTAATTAAATTAATTTTGTGTTTTCAAACCAAAAAAATAGCAAAACAAATGATTCATTTCTTCGGAAGCCATCGGTCTGCCGACCAGTCAGACACAGTATTTGCGGTTCAAACGCAAGACAATCTTTCAAATGAAGACATCAAAAAATTGCTTTGGCTTTTTAATAGTCAAGCCGATAACAGATACACGATTACAAACACCATAGATTCGTCATTAAATGCTTATTTTGTTGGTCCACGTGCGGCAATGATTACTCCTTGGAGTACAAATGCCGTTGAAATTACTCAAAACATGGGTATTTCAGGAATTATTAGAATTGAAGAATTTCAGGAAGTAGTGGCAGATTTTACAGATTTTGACCCAATGCTTTCACAAAAATATTCTGAATTAAATCAAAAAATCTACTCTATCAATGTCAATCCTGAACCGATTTTAGAAATTGATGATATAGCTGCTTACAATAAAAAAGAGGGGCTTTCGCTCAGTATTGAAGAGGTTGAATATTTAAATAATTTGTCAACCAAATTAAATAGGAAATTAACAGATTCTGAAGTTTTTGGTTTTTCACAAGTAAATTCTGAGCATTGTCGACACAAAATATTTAACGGAACTTTTGTTATCGATGGCGAAGCAAAAGAAACTTCTCTTTTCAAATTAATCAAGAAAACTTCTGAAACACATCCAAACGATATTGTCTCTGCCTATAAAGATAACGTTGCGTTCATAAAAGGCCCAAAAATAACTCAATTCGCTCCATTAAGTGCAGATAAACCTGATTTTTACTCAGAAAAAGAGTTTGATTCTGTGATTTCTGTTAAAGCTGAAACACACAATTTTCCAACAACTGTTGAGCCTTTTAATGGAGCAGCTACAGGTTCGGGTGGTGAAATACGTGACCGTTTAGCAGGTGGACAAGGTTCACTTCCATTGGCAGGAACTGCTGTTTATATGACATCATATTCTCGATTGGAGGAAAATCGTCCTTGGGAAAAAGGTATGAACGAACGTCCTTGGCTTTATCAAACACCAATGGATATTTTGATCAAAGCGTCCAACGGAGCTTCAGATTTTGGAAACAAATTTGGTCAGCCATTGATTACAGGTTCAGTACTTACATTCGAACACGAAGAAGACGCCCGTAAACTAGGTTTTGATAAAGTTATAATGATGGCGGGAGGAGTAGGTTATGGAAAAGAAAGCCAAGCAAAAAAACAGAAACCTTCAGTTGGAGATAAAGTTGTCATTTTAGGCGGTGAAAACTACCGCATCGGTATGGGAGGAGCGGCCGTTTCTTCAGCAGACACAGGTGCTTTTGGCTCTGGAATTGAATTGAATGCAATTCAAAGGTCAAATCCTGAAATGCAAAAACGAGCTGCAAATGCAATTCGTGGCTTGGTTGAAAGTGATCATAATCCAATCGTTTCTATTCATGACCATGGTGCTGGCGGTCATTTAAACTGTCTATCAGAATTAGTTGAAGAAACTGGCGGTTTGATTGACCTTGATAAATTACCAGTTGGAGACCCTACCCTTTCTGCCAAAGAAATAATAGGAAACGAATCGCAAGAACGAATGGGTTTAGTAATTGGTGAAAAAGATTTAGGTATTCTTAAAAGAATTGCCGACAGAGAACGCTCGCCAATGTATGAAGTAGGTGATATTACAGGAAGTCATAGATTTACTTTTGAATCAAAATCAACTGGGTTAAAACCAATGGATTTTGCCATTGAAGATATGTTTGGTAGCTCTCCCAAATTTATCATGGAAGATAAAACTGTTGAAAGAAGTTATAATGGATTAAATTATTCGACAGAAAATATACCAACATACTTAAATCAAGTACTCCAACTAGAGGCAGTTGCTTGTAAAGATTGGCTTACAAACAAAGTTGACCGTTGCGTAGGTGGACGCGTTGCTAAACAACAATGTGTTGGACCATTACAATTGCCTTTGAATAACGTTGGCGTAATGGCCTTAGATTTTAAAGGAAAAGAAGGAATTGCCACTACAATCGGACATTCACCTGTTTCTGCATTGATTGACCCAGTTGCCGCTTCAAGAACTGCCATTGGAGAATCTTTGTCGAATATAGTTTTTGCACCATTGAAAGATGGCTTAAAATCTGTTTCTCTTTCAGCAAACTGGATGTGGGCTTGTAAAAACGAAGGAGAAGATGCCCGTTTATACGAAGCAGTAAAAGGATGTTCAGATTTTGCCATTGAATTGGGAATCAATATTCCAACAGGAAAAGATTCGCTTTCAATGAAACAAAAATATCCTAATGACGAAGTAATTGCTCCAGGAACTGTTATTATTTCTGCTGGTGCTAATTGCTCGGATATTACAAAGGTGATAGAACCTGTCTTAAAAAGAAATGGTGGCAATATTTATTATCTAAATCTTTCACAAGACACGTTCAAATTGGGTGGAAGTTCGTTTGCTCAAATATTGAATAAAGTAGGCCATGAAGTTCCGACGATAACTAATGCCGAATATTTAAAAAATGCCTTTAATGTTTTTCAAGAATTAATTAAAAAAGGCCAAATTCAATCAGGACATGACGTAGGCAGTGGTGGACTTATAACAACACTATTAGAAATGTGTTTTGCAGATGTCAATTTAGCTGCAAATTATGATTTAACTTCTTTAGGAGAAAGAGATACTATTAAAGCATTTTTCAACGAAAACATAAGTATTGTTTTTCAAGCAAATTCAGAGATTGAAGAAACTTTCGCTCAAAATAATATTGAGATTTTTAAAATTGGAACTGTAGTTGAAGGAAATAGCATCAATATTAAAAATAACAATGATTCTTTCACGTTCAATATTTCGGAAATAAGAGATACTTGGTATAAAACATCATTCTTGTTAGATTCCAAACAAACCAAAAATAGTGTTTCGCAAAAAAGGTATAATAATTATAAAAATCAACCTTTGAAATATTCTTTTCCAAATCATTTTGATGGGAAAAAACCTATAATTGATTTGACCAAACCTAAACCAAAAGCGGCTATTATTCGTGAAAAAGGAAGTAATTCTGAAAGAGAAATGGCCAATGCCATGTTTTTAGCAGGTTTTGATGTAAAAGACGTTCACATGACAGACCTTATTTCAGGTCGTGAAACATTAGAGGATATTCAATTTATTGGTGCTGTTGGCGGATTCTCAAATTCAGATGTTCTAGGTTCTGCGAAAGGTTGGGCTGGAGCTTTTTTATACAATGAAAAAGCAAATATTGCTCTTAAAAATTTCTTTGCAAGAAAAGATACACTTTCGGTGGGCATTTGTAATGGATGTCAATTATTAATGGAATTAGAGTTAATCAATCCTGAACATGAAGTTCATGGAAAATTACATCATAATACATCTCATAAACACGAAAGTATTTTTACTTCTGTGAAAGTCCAGAAAAATAATTCTGTCATGCTTTCAACTTTAGAAGGTGCCACATTAGGTGTTTGGGTTT
>NZ_CAKLPY010000001.1:1260000-2275184 GCF_923079645.1 Emticicia aquatica
AGACTTGAGATAATATAATGGTGTTGCATCCAATCGGTAGCCCCAAGTATTGAAAACTTGCAAGTCTATTACTACAATTAATGTAATAAAGAAAACTGCCACAAAAGTGTATGAAAAAATCCAGTTTTCGAGTCGACTTTTTTTAATAAAATTCGAAACAACTACCAATAAAAAAGGAATTACAGACAAATAGCCCGACATTGAGAAATCCATTCTTATCCCATTCCAAAATATTCCATAGACAGTTTCGAGTGTTAATAATTTTGTATCTTCAATGTGATAACTTAAAAATATCACTCTTGCTGACAAAAAGTACACGACCCAAAAGCAAAAATAAATTAGTAGAAATTGTAAGCGTTCTTTCATTAAATTGGTTTGATTTGCTTAATTTAGCTCAAATATAAGATAAGAAATGAAAATTGAAAATTTTGAAATTAAGTCATTTTTATAAAACATTGATTATCAACGAATTATACAAATACTTAATTATCAATTTATCAGCTCATTTGCCAAAATAAATTCTAACTTTAGTATAACCTCCACCTTAAATAAAAATATATTATTCGTAAATTCTAAAAAAATGGCAAGATTAAGATTTAAAGCAGTTGAGGAAGCTCAAAACCGAACTGCAACAAAAGTAGAAATACCTACAAGTAAAGTCACAGATTTTTATGGCTCAAATATTTTTAATGACGAAGTAATGCGTGCTATGCTTTCGCCTGAAGCCTACATGAAGGTTACCGTTGCAATCAAAAGTGGGGATAAAATTGACCGTGAGATTGCAGACGAAGTAGCCGCTGCCATGAAATCTTGGGCAGTTTCAAAAGGTGCTACTCATTATACGCACTGGTTTCAACCATTAACTGGCGGTTCGGCTGAGAAGCATGATGCATTTTTTGATATAAATCTTGATGGAAAAGCGGTTGAAAAATTTAAAGGGAGTGCATTAACTCAACAAGAACCAGATGCATCATCTTTTCCAAATGGAGGCATCCGTGCTACTTTTGAGGCTCGTGGATATACTGCTTGGGACCCAACTTCACCTGCATTTATTATGTATAATGAAGCTGGAACTGGAACACTTTGCATTCCTTCAATTTTTGTTTCGTACACTGGCGAATTGCTTGATTCTAAATCTCCACTTTTAAAATCATTGCATGCTTTAGATAAAGCCGCTACTGATGTTGCTATTATTTTCGATCGTCATGTTGAGAAAGTATCTGCAACTTTAGGTGCTGAACAAGAGTATTTTTTGGTTGACAAATCTCTTTTTAATGCTCGTCCAGATTTAATGATGTCAGGCAGAACTGTTTTTGGACATCCTCCTGCCAAAGGTCAACAGCTGGATGACCATTATTTTGGGTCAATTCCACCAAGAGTAAATGCATTTATGGTTGATTTTGAATTTGAGGCCTTAAAATTAGGTATTCCTGTTCGTACTCGTCATAATGAAGTAGCCCCTGCTCAATTTGAAGTTGCTCCGACATTTGAAGAGGTAAACTTAGCCTGCGACCACAATATCCTTCTAATGGATTTGATGAGAAAAATTGCTCGCAAACATCACTTTGAAGTCCTTTTTCATGAAAAACCATTTGCAGGAATCAATGGAAGTGGTAAACATAATAACTGGTCACTTGGTACTGATACAGGTGTAAACTTGCTTAGTCCAAGTACAAAACCAAAAGAAAGCCTTCGTTTTGTCACATTTTTGGTTAATGTAGTGAAAGCCGTTCACGATAATGCCGATTTACTTCGTGCAAGTATTGCATCAGCAGGTAACGAACATCGTTTGGGTGCGAATGAAGCCCCACCAGCCATCATTTCGATATTTTTAGGAACTCAAATGACAAAAGTCCTAAATGATATTGAAAATAAAGAAATTGTTTCGATTGAAAAAGGTGAAAATGCCTATATAAAACTTGGATTAAATCGAATTCCTTCAATTTTGCTTGATAATACAGACCGTAATCGAACTTCTCCATTTGCATTCACAGGAAATAAGTTTGAATACCGTGCTGTTGGTGGCTCTGCCAATTCGGCACAACCAATGATGATTTTAAATACAATTGTTGCTAACCAACTTCTAAAATTCAGAGTTGATTATGATACCGAAATGGTTGACCATGAAGGTAAAAAAGAAGAAGTAATCGTAAAAATCCTGAAAGGTTACATCAAAGAAAGTAAAAAGATTTTGTTTGAAGGAAATGGTTATGGAGATGCTTGGAAAGAAGAAGCTGAAGCACGTGGCTTATCTAATATTGCTAGCACCCCAGAAGCACTAAAAGCCTATTTACATAAAGATTTCATTGAGATTTTTGAAAGAATGGGTGTTTTGACAGAACGAGAATTTCATGCCCGTTACGAGATTGAATTAGAAAACTATATTAAAAAAATTCAAATTGAGTCTCGCTTAATCGGTGATTTGGCGATGAATCATGTAGTTTCGACGGCTGTAAAATACCAAGCTCGATTAGTTCAAACGGCAAAAGCATTAAAAGACATGGATTTGGACAATGAAGCACAGCCTGTTATTCATATCATTCGTGAAATTTCTGAAAGAGTGACAGAAATTTCTAAAAAAGTTAGTGAAATGACTGATTCACGAAAAAAAGCTAATAATATTGATAATATTGAAGAACAAGCAAAACTTTACGGTACTGAAGTAAAAAGTTTCTTTGACGAAATTCGTTATCATGTTGACAAACTTGAGATTTTGATTGATGACGAAGATTGGCCATTAGTAAAATACAGAGAATTGTTGTATATTCGTTAAGAATTCCACAATACTTATCTTATGAAAATTGCATCAAAACTAAGAATAAACGACATTATTAAACTATTTAGATTTATAACAGGTTTATTCTTAGTTTTTTTGTCAAATCCAACCTTTTCCCAAGCAAATGTTATTTTCGAAACATTTCCGCAAGATATTCAGTTAATTCAGAGAAACCGATTTAATCAAGCGACAGTTCCAATTATTGGAAAAGTATATACTGAAAACTTTTCTCATATCGCTTTGCAAGTTTTCAAAAATGAAAAAACTATTTTCTATCAAAAAATAAAACTTCAATACCAAAATCAATCACCTCCCAACGCTGCTTTTTCATTCCTTCCTGTTATAGAAGCAGAATTATCAGAATACAGATTTAGCGTTTATATATTTAAAAACGATGATTCAACTTTTGTCAAAGAAGCAAAGGAAGTTGTCTGTGGCGATAATATTTTAGTTTATGGCCAATCTAATGCCTTATCCAATCCTTCTGAAGAATTGGAGCGTTTTAGCGGCGACAATAAATTTGGAAGAAGCACTTATGCAATTTTTGATAAAAATGAGTTTCTATGGGTATCAACACAAAAATGGAATTATTGGAGTGCAGGCTTGATGGGTTTAGGAATTCAAAAACAACTGATTGATAAATATAAAATTCCGATCGGAATAATCAACGGTTCGGAAGGAAACAAAAGTATTGACGAGCTGAGTCTGCGAGATGAAAAATTTCATAATAATGTTTCAACAATTTATGGGCGGCTACTCAAACGAACACAAATGCTTGGTGTAGAAAAAAATGTCAAGATAATGATTTGGCGGCAAGGCGAAAGTGAAGCCACAAATCCAAACTACAAAAATGACTACAACATAAAATTCGATAAGTTTAGAAAGCAACTTTTGGAAGATTATCCATCTTTAGAAAAAATATATACTTTCCAAAATAATATCTATTTTGGAAATAATGTGTTGGCAGGTGATATTAGAGATTTTCAGAGAAAAATAAATACGATTTATGAAGATTGTGAAGTAATGTCAACTTTTGGTACAACTTCATTTGATGGCTTACATTACCTATTGGAAGGTTATGAACAAAATACGACGGATATTTCTAGATTGATTGCTCGCGATTTTCATAAAAGTACTGACACACTGGAAATTGATGCTCCGAATATTCAAGCAATTTATTTTTCAGCAAATAAGGACAGTTTAATTTTGGAATTTGATAAATTTCAGAAAATGCAGTTTCCAAAAGATGAGCCTGCAATTAATAATAATCCTTCTAAAAACATAAAAGACTATATTTATTTAGACGGAAAATCAGGTTATATTGAAAGTGGTATTGGCTCTGACAATTATATCATTTTAAAGTTGAAAACGCCTCTTGATGCTCAGAAAATAACTTATACACCAGAAAATTATTCACTAGAATTTATTTCGATTTTACCAGGAATAACACAAATTAAAAACTCAAGAGAAGTTCGAGCATTAACATTTAAGGATTTTACAGTAAAAACTATAAACGAAATTCAAATTGAAAGTTTGAATGCTGACTGGGAAACTGGCTCTGAAAGTAAAATTTCACTCAGATGGCAAGGTTTTAAATTTAGAAATTATCAATTTGTAATCGAACGTGCCGAATTCTCACCAACTAATTTCAAAGAAATTGCGAGTGTAAATGCAACTAAATTTATAGATTCAACCGTTTTAAAAGGAATAAAATACTATTACAGAATCAGAATAAAACAATTTGACAATTATTCTCCATTTAGCAATGTTGTTGAAATATCACCAATTCTTCCACTTGAAAATGAACCAATCATTTCAAATTACTTATCAGTTTATCCAAATCCAGTTTTGAAAGGAGAAAAAATAAACCTTAATCTTTTATCTGAAAAAGCATTTAAAACTATTCAAATTAGAAATATTCAAGGAAAAACTTTTGAAACAATTCATCATTCAAACCAATTAACACAACTCGATACATACAATCTTGCATCAGGAATTTATTTAATTGAAGTAATTTTAGAGGATAATACAAAATTAATTAAGAAATTTGTCATTCAGTAATTATTTAAAATCAACAAGAAATCTTTTATTAATGTTAAGTAAATTTTCGGCCAAACTCTGTCTTTTTTTAAGTCCACTTTTGATATTAATTATTGGATATTTTGTTTTTGACCCATTCAAAATCGTTAAAACCTACGATTCTTACCCAGATAATTTTGCTAAAAGTCTTAATCGAGATAGAATTTCTACGCAAATTTTCATTAATAACAATCCAAAATATCATTATAAATCATTCATTTTTGGCAGTTCACGTTCGAGTGTTTTTTATGCACGAAATTGGGGAAAACACATCAATGATGCAACACCCTATCATTTTGATGCATCTTGCGAGACAATCTCAGGCATTGCTAGCAAATTGAAATTTATTGAATCGAAAGGCAATCAAATTGAAAATGCCTTATTTGTCTTCGACAGAAGTATTTTCAATTATGAACAGGATACTCTAGGAAGTGTTTTCGTGCAGGATTATAGAGTTAGTGGCTTGTCTTGGTGGAAATATCACTTAATTTTTATTAATACATATTTCTCAAAAGGGTTTTTCATAGGATTTTATGATTACGCCATTTTTAATAATTTCAGAAAATATATGCGTAATTTTCTTGAATTTCGTAAGATTAATTATACGCCCGTAGTGAATGATTTTATTTTTACAAGCTACATTGAACAGATAAAAGCTGATTCAATCAACTATTATAATCAGCCAAATTTCTTTTACGAACGAAGTAAGAACAAAAATCTACCATCGCCAGCTATCAAGAAATATCAATTAAAATACCTACAACAGATAAAAGAAGTTTTAGCTAGGAAAAAGACAAACTTCAAAATAGTTTTAGGACCAACGTATGACCAAAACTATTTTAATAAATCTGATTATGAATTTTTGGTAAGATACTTTGGCAAAGAAAATATATATGACTTTTCAGGAATTAATGAATATACAAACGACAAAACCAATTACTACGAAATTTATCACTATAAACCTGTTGTTGCCAATCAAATTATGGATAAAATATATGCTACAAAGTAAGTTCTAAAGTAAATTTCACACCAAACTTTTTTACATTAGGTACATCTACATACGTAAGTCGATGTATAGCCTCAATTCTTAGTACCTTAAAAATGTTATTGATTCCGTAGCCTAATTCGATGTATGGTTTTGTACCAAGGCTACTGAATTTCTTTTCACCTGTTTCAATACTTGCTGGATTCATAAGTTGGTTATTATTAGACAAAGTTCCTACCAAGAATTTACCAGTAGTAAATGTCCTCCATTTTAGTTTCTTCACAAGTGGAAAGCGATTGAAAAATAGCCCTTCAAAATCATGAGTATATCTTGCCGATGCGTATCTATCACTCACAAATTCAAAGTTATTCATTAAATTGAATGAATTTCCAACGATAAAAATACTTTGATTTCCTAAATGACTTTTCAATAAAGGATAAGGAACAGTTCCAAAAATTGCCCCAGCTTCAGCCTTATAATATGTTTTACCAAAATATCCTAAATTTAGAGTATGGCTATATTTTGCCATAATTTTATGGTAAGTAAAATCGCTATTAAAAACATTTTTTGCACCTAAAATATATCTAAGTGTAATTGTAGGCGATTTAACTGTGCCAAAACTTAGTCTTTCATTATCATTTATTACCGCCAATTCATCTCTAGCTAAAGTTACCTCAGAAATAAATTCCGAAGTATTAAAGTGCGTTATCAACGGTGATGCCTCTTCAAGCTGTGGCTTTGAACGATATGAAAAATCATACAAAGGGTCAAAACTTCTGGTACGAAAACCAAAAGAGGTAAAAACACCTTTGGCAACTTCTCGTTGAAACTGGATTTTATTTTCAGTTTCATAAAAAGGACGCATCAAAGTACCAAACTTTAAATATGCCGAAAAAATTGCTCCTAATCCTAAATCTTCGTTCCTTAGTCCTACTTGTTCAATATCACGGGTATATTTTAGATTTACAGTTGTCCATGGCTTTCTTGATATAATTCTTGTTACTTCACCTCCCATTTTCCAAGCTTCATCTTTTGTACCATAGGCTAAATATCCTTGTAAAACCCATTTTTTGCTAAATTCAAAATTTGTTCTCATGCCTAATCTCATCCGCACTCCCTCCAAATTATTATATGCACCAGAATACACCAAGGGCCCGAGTTCGATTCCAGTATATATTTTTTTATATCCACTTGACAATAAAAGAGCCAAATTTGTATAACGTTTTACGGTAGGCAAATTTCTAATTGTATCAATCATTGAATAGGCCATCTGTTCTTTAACAGAAAATGGTTCTGGTCGAGCTGATTGCCAATATTTCGTGTCATTTTCTCGATAATCGGGTGAAATCTCAATTCCATTGTCAAAAAACTTGACATCTTTTACATTATCGACTACAATATCTTCATTATAATTAGTAAACTTGAGAAGCATTCCAGCAGAACTTTTTGTAACTTCAGAAACATCGACTAAAATTCTATTTTTCACAGGAAACCAAACCGAAGAAAATGGTTCTAACTCTTGTTGAATTTTTATTCTATCAACGAAATTCAAATTTGATTCCTTCGTAATTGTTACATCAATTTGAGCAATCGCGGAGGATTCTTTATCAATCCAAATTGAGCCAGCAAATGCTAAATCTTGTTTTCTTTTTGGAGTGAAATCAATTTTATAACAAAAATTATCACCAAAATATGTACTATCGGCTAAATAATAGTCGTAAATAAGCTTCCAATCATCGGCTATTGGCGAAGCAAAATTTTTGTTTAAAACATCAACTTGGTTAGTATAAAAATTATATTGTTGAAACGAAGAACCAATTAATTGAGAAGTCAAACTTCCATCTGTAACCCCAATTCCTTTGATATTAGTTTTTTCAATAATTTCTTTAGAAAGTCTCGGATTATTTCTAAAATAATAATGTGAGATGGATTCAGAAATAAAGGTTGGCAAAAGTACATTGCCTTCATCATCTGTTAATGTACCTATTTCTTCAATTGCTTTATTTACTTTTTGGGTTATTCTTCGCTCACGAAGTTTTTCACTTATTTTATTAAAATCAACCTCAATTTTATTATAACTTTTATAATCAAACCCTTTTATTTTTTTATAATTATTGTCTGCTTTAGCATCAACGGCTTTTCTAATAATTTTGTATGCAGGATTCTCTCCTGCATAAACTTTAACTTCTTGAAGTAGAATTTCAGAAGGTTTAAGTTGAATATTTAATACTTGAATAAGAGAGTCTTTAGAAATAAAAATTGTTTTGGGAAAGTAGCCTAAACTACTAATAATCAATGAATCTGAAGAAATTTTGGATAATTGAAATTGAAAATTACCTTCAAAGTCAGTGTTTTTACCAAGAGACGTTCCTTTTAAATTAACAGAAGAAAATGGAATTGGGTCTTTGCTTACTGCGTCCGTAATTTTCCCTTTGATTAAATATAAATTCTGAGAAAAAGCTGTGGTGGAAAGGAATATAAATATAAAAAAATAAATTTTTCTCATTGCTCAAACAAGTTTCTTTTTAGGCTGTTGACATTTAATTTAAAACGAAAAACAGGAGCTAAAGGTTGCTTTTTAAGCTATAAAACCATCAAAATTTATAGTAAATCATGGATTATTTATGATATTCATTTAAAAAATCTCCTTTAGGCATAAATTCTAAATCTTCTACCGATTGATTAAAATAATAAACCCAAGCATCATAAGTTTGCCCGTCGTTTTTCAATTCAACTTTCGCTTGTTTTCTAACATACTCAGAATGTGCAGGATCCATTGGATTATATTCTTCGTATCTATCCAAAAAACCAAAAAGTTTTTCAGGCTCTCTTAGTTTGTATAATTCTCCTTTTACGTAATATTTTTCACCTTTTTGACAAGGGATAATACCTGGATAATAATCAACCATGTACATTTTACCTTCCATCCTACCTTTGCCTAAAAACTCGGCATATTTATCAACCCATTGGTGCGATTCTCTGTCACCGTAATCGCTTAAAAGCGTTCCATATACAAAAAGATACTCATTCTCAGTCATTGCCTTACTTTGAAATATTACGAATATTTCCTAAAAATAATGTTTGTAATAGTATTAAAGATTGGTTGTCGCCCAAACTTGAGGCAATTTTAAGACTTTTTTCGGCACTTTCAAAATCTCCACTCCTAAATTCTAATTCACCGATAAATCGAATTACATCTGCGTTTTTTCCTAAATACATTCTTGAAGCTCTTTTTAACTCAAAAAGTGCCATTTTATAGTCTTCAAGCTTATAAAAACAGTTGGCTTTTTGTAAATATGCTTCTGCTATAGAATTATCAATTCTTAAGGTTTTCTCAAAATCATCTAAAGCAGCTGACCAATTTTCAAAAAAATAATGACATTTAGCTCTATAAAAGTAGGCAGTAGCAGATTTGGGATAATCTTTTATGACCTCTTCAAAATATCTAAATGATTTAGCACATTCATCCGATTCAAAAAGTTTGATTCCTTCCTGAAACAAGGCTTCATCCCTTTCTTGCGGCGAAATATCATTACCTAATCTAATTCTTAGATAGATGTAAATCAAAAAAGGTATGCCAATAAGCATCGCCTCCATGTTTTTATAGATTTTTAAGTTCTTCCTTTAATTTCTTTGTCAAACTATTCGCAACAATTCTATAGGATTCATCAATCCATTCACGCAGTAAAATGTCTTTTATTTTCCCATTAATCAAAACCGTATTCCAATGCTGCTTGTTCATGTGATAACCTTCTAAAACCGCATCAAATTCAGCTCTTAATTCTTGATTCTTTTCAGGTTCATTTTTAAGATTTATACTAACAAAATCGAATCCTGTTAACGCAAACATTTTTCCCATTACTTTATAAACGAGCGTATCAGGCCCAAAAGGTAGCTCTTCTGTCACACCTTTTTTGGACAAGCAATATTCACGAAATAATTCTAAATTCATTAGTAATAAAATTATCGTGTTGCACAACGAGTAACCATAATAATGATACAGACCAAAAACATCAAAATTGATATTTTATTGATTCCGTGCATCATTTTTAAGTTAAAACTATGTGGATATTTTCCTTCTTTATCTTTTACGAAGATTCTGAAAAAATATCCAAAAACTGGGCCAATTGAGAAAAATTCTTTTAATTTATTTATCATCTTATTGTTTATTAATACGCTAATTATCAAGCCATTACATAGAATATTCTAATTTCTCTTGCTCAAACCAACGCCCATCTTCTTTGATAAGTTCAATCAATTCATTAACGGCATTATCTGCATGAACAGCCTTTTTTATTACTATTTGTCCACGATACAAAGCAATTTTATCCTTTCCGATTCCAACATATCCATAATCTGCATCTGCCATTTCTCCTGGCCCGTTTACAATACAACCCATGATTCCAATCTTTACACCTTTCAAATGGTCAGTACGTTTTCTTATCATGGCGGTCGTTTCTTGCAAATCAAATAATGTTCTTCCGCAAGATGGACAACTAATATATTCTGTTTTACTCATCCTCGTTCGTGCCGCCTGTAAAATTCCAAAAGCCGTACTATTAACAGTTTTCAATCGCTCTAATTTATCTTGTTTTGTAGTTAAATCTGGTAAAGCCACCATTATTCCATCTCCAAAACCTTCAATTAAAACTCCGCCACAATCTGTTGCCGCAAAAAGTTGAAAGTCACTTTCAGGGATATTACCATATTTTTTACTCAAAATTACTGGATTTTTAATACCATATTTCAATATTTGAAAGTAAAAAGTTCTGAATTCAATCATCGAAGCGTCTGATTTTGAATTTACAACAATTACTATATTCTTATATTGTTTGATAAATTCAATAAAGACTGGCGTTAAATCATCTATTGTAAGTTGTAAAAAATTCAAACTTTCGTGTAATTCCTTTGATGGATCAAAAAAATCCTCCACAGAAAATAAGGGTAATTTATTTTGCTTATCAGTTTGAGTTTGCCAAGTTCTATAATCTAAAATTTCTTTCAATCCATTAGGTAACATGAAAGGAGCTGCTTTTTTCCCAGAATAAATGTAATCTGCACCCAAATCATTCATTCTCCATTTATCTGGTAAGGGTAAATAAAAATGCCCAATAGGCTTTAAATCATCATGATTTTCAACATCAATAGTCGAATAATCTGCAATCACTCTTGGTACATTTAAGCCTCCAAAATTACCAACTTCAAAGGTTTCTCTTCGAGTATAACTATAAGGATTTATTGGTGAAACTGGAAACGCTGTATCGTGCTTTATTAATTCTGAAAAATGATTATTTTGCTTAGAATCAGCACTTTTTGTGATTAAACTTCTTGCAACAGGAGCTTCAAATTCAGGGTCTTCTGTTAAACTTACCCTAACGGTATCACCCAAACCATCTTCCAACAAAGTACCAATTCCCATTGAAGATTTAATTCTACCATCTTCGCCTTCTCCAGCTTCAGTAACCCCCAAATGCAGTGGATACGGTTTCAATTTTTCTTCCTCAAGTCGTTGTACCAAAAGTCGGTAAGCCTGAACCATTACTTGTGGATTTGATGATTTCATCGAAATCACGATATTGAAATAGTTTTCATCTTCACAGATTCGTAAAAACTCCAAAGCTGATTCAACCATTCCCAGAGGCGTATCTCCATAACGACTCAAAATTCGGTCTGAAAGTGAACCATGATTCGTACCGATACGCATGGCTGTGCCATATTCTTTACAAATTTTTATCAAAGGCAGAAATCTTTCACGGATACGTTCTAATTCAATCGCATAACTTTCATTTGTATAATCAATAATATCAAAACGTTTTTTATCAGCGTAATTTCCTGGATTTATCCTTACTTTTTCTACAATTCTCGCTGCTAATTCAGCCGCATTCGGTGTAAAATGAATATCTGCAACCAAAGGTGTTTTATAACCTCTTTTGCGAAGTTCATTTTTAATATTTTCAAGATTTTGAGCTTCTTTAACACTTGGAGCAGTAATACGTACTAATTCACAACCACTTTCAATCATTCTAATCGACTGTTCAACAGAGCCAATGGTATCCATTGTATCAATTGTGGTCATTGATTGAACACGAATTGGTGAATCAGAACCAAGACTTAAATCTCCAATTTTGATTTGGTTGGTAATTCGACGAGAATATTCAGTGAGAGATTGACAGTATTTTTTTTGAAAATCTTGCATAAAGGCAATTAACAGATTTAATATTGAATTGAATATTTTGGTTTGATAAAAATACATCAATCCAAAAATAGAAAAGTGTTTAAATCAACATTCTAATATTTGCAAATTTAGCTATGAATATAACTATTATTACGATAGAAAGGTTGAAAAATTTGTCAACTATTATGATTGTAGTCGCATTTTGGTTATTTTTTGGTATTTTTGCAGATATTTTGATAAAATGATGATTTCGACAGAAAATAAATTACCTGTAATGGAAGCTTTTTATACGCTGCAAGGCGAAGGTTTTCATGCAGGAAGAGCAGCCTATTTTATTCGTTTGGGTGGATGTGATGTTGGCTGTGTTTGGTGTGATGTTAAAGAATCTTGGGATGCATCAATTCATCCTCAAGTTTCAATAGATAAGATTGTTGATGAAGCAAAAAAATTTACTGGACGATTAGCTGTAATCACAGGTGGTGAACCTTTAATGTATGATTTGAGCGACTTAACAATCGCCTTGAAAAATGCTGGATTTCAAACAAATATTGAAACCTCGGGAGCTCATCCAATGTCGGGCCAATGGGATTGGGTTTGCTTTTCGCCGAAAAAATTTAAGGAGGCTCATCCAAGTATATTTGAACAAGCAAATGAATTAAAAGTTATTGTTTACAATAAATCTGACTTTGCTTATGCAGAAAAATATGCTAAACTCGTCAATCCGAATTGTGTCCTTTTACTTCAACCAGAGTGGGGAAAACAAGAAGAAATGCAACCATTAATTATTGATTATATCAAAGCAAATCCACAGTGGAGAGTGAGTTTGCAAACACATAAATTTCTAAATATTCCATAAAAAAGAGCGGTTATTCTATATGAATAACCGCTCTTTTAAGTTTTTCTGTAAAACCGCTATTTACAGCATTTTCCCATGCGTTAATCTCACAATTGGATTTAATAAAATAGGCATTTTTTGAAGCACTGAAACTGTTAAATTTGAAACAAATTCATCTCCAAAAAGCTTTTGTAATTGTCTTCCTCGCCAAAGTCTATTTCTAAAATTTGTATTCAATTCTTTGGTATATTTATTTTCAAGTTCATCTCTGGTAATTTCATTATTCAGAAATCGATTGACTAAATTTGCACAAATGACAGCACCTCTGATTGCAATCGACATGCCATTTCCTGCTAATGGAGTGATTAAACCAGCAGTATCACCAACCATCAAAACATTTTTATCAACTGCGGTTTTTGGCAAAAATATAATTTCATTGATAACCAAAGGTTTTTCAAATATGAACGTCGCATTTTTAAAAATATCTCGTAAAAATGGATTTTTGCTCATAAATTCAGCTTCCATTTCCTGAATACCTCCACTTTGTTTAACAATATTTCTATTTACAAGATAACATAAACAATACTGATTATTTTCAATCGCAGAAATACCACAGTAACCATTATTAAAATTATGAAGTGCTATTAAATCCTTTGGAAAATTATATTTTATATGATATTTAACTCCAACAAAAGCCGTTGATTGTTTAGGGATTTCTCGCTGTAAAGCTTTATCTAGTTTTGCACGTTTACCATAAGCTCCAATAACCACTTTTGCTTCAAAAGTTTGACCATTATTGGTATCAATAAAAAATGTTTCATTAATTTTTTGAACTTCATCAACACTTGTATTCAAAACAAAATTAACACCATTTTTAACGGCGATTTTGTACAATTCATGGTCGATAGAATATCGGCTAACTCCAAAACCGCCCATTTCTAACCTTGTTTCAATACTTTTACCATTAACAGCTGATAATTGAAATCTTTGAATTTTAGTGGCCCCAATATCATCTAAATCTAACCCTAAACTCTCTAAAAAAGATTTAACTTCATTAGAAATATATTCACCACAAACTTTATGAAATGGATAAGCATATTTTTCGATTAAAAGTACATTAAAATTTTGGCGAGCCAGTTGAATCGAAGCGACAAGCCCTCCAAGTCCCCCTCCAATGATTATGGTATCATATTGCATAAGTTGTTATTAAATGGTTCACTATTTTTTGTATTTCAAAGCTAAGGCGTTTTTTCCAATTATTTTACCCAATGCTTCTCCTTGTTCGATTCCATCTCTAAAATGAATTCCACCATAAACTCTTGAAATACTACATTCATGAGCAGCATTCCAAAAAGATGAAAAAGTTTTTGGTGGACCAACAAAATATTTCGAATAATCAACAAAACTGATGTTTTCACCAATTTTAGCTGTTAAAACCTCCGCCATAGTTGAAGTTTGTGCAGAATGACCAGAAGGAAATTCAGGAAAAGGCGGTGTTAATAAAGCAGGTTCCCATTGATTATCTATGTATTTTTTAATGAATGCAATTGGTCTAATTAAATTATATTGGTATTTTAATCGCCAAGTTGCTATAAAAGCGTCATTTATAGCTAATGTTAAAACGCTATAAAGTTCGGTTGCTCGATTCAAGTTTACAGGATTTTGCTTCAAAACTTGTGTTAAAATTGAAACCGAATGGCCAGGAGCTGTATAAGTAAAAGTTGCGGCGTCATCCCAAAAATTGGCAATTTGTAATTTTTCACTATTGGGTGTTACTTGTTTTGAAATATTATACACTTCCAATGCCATTTTATAGAAAGGTGAATTGGGATAAATTGAAAATTCTATTGATGGTTTGATGTCAATTTCGGCTTGATTAGTTTTTAAAAACGTACGATTATTTCCCCATTTTGGATGTAACGGACCAGTATTTTCTAAGTCTGCCACACGATTAATTTCAAAACAAGATAAGCAAATCGGTAATTTATATGACATATTGTATGTTCTCATAAATGACTGATGTCCACCATCTCCTTTGGAATATTCATAAATCCAAAAGGCGATTTTTGCTCCATAAATCTTTGAAAACCTCATCGTTTCTGGTGAAAGTTGATTAGCAAAATGTGTATTTACTGAATCATTTAGTGCATAAACTTTCTCCATCCAAATGTATGGTGCAGAAATAAATAACTTATCAACTAATTTGAAAATCGTTGAATTTATGGCAACGGCTGCATTATAGTTGGTTGTTTCGATTTTCAAACTATCAGGACGTTTGAATTCTTGCAACTGCTCTGAAAGAGAAATATAGTCGTTATTGGCAGGTAATGCAGATTCGTATGCAGCCAAATTGATATATGCCATATTTCGAGCAGCTACGCAAGGTGAATAACCTTGCGTTTGTTCAATTAACTCAAAAATTAGTTCATGCCATTTAACCAACAAATCCGAATTGTTATAATTATAAACCTTCGTTGGCTCAACTTTCGTAGCCGTTGGACTTCCAACTTGGATATTTTTTTCTTCTTCAACTATGTTTTCTTCAACTTCAATTGCCTTTTTTTCAACTTTGATTTCCTTAACAGGCTTTTCTGTTTTAAGATTTTTTTCTTGAATAATCTTATCTTTTTCTAGAGAAGGTTTAGTACTATTTTGGCTGTTGGGAGGCGTTTTTTTTTGATTGACTGGTTTCTGTGAAAAGCTGTAACCGCAACTCATCATTACGGCTAATACACAAATGATTCTTTTCATATTATTTTTTTGGTGGTTCTTTAGACAAAGTAATTTAGCGTAAATACCTTTTTTTTATTCAATAATTTCATACAAATTTAATTTATTTCTTCACTTAAAAAAAATCAATGTAATTTAGTGGCTGAAATAACAATTTAACACAAAAATGCCCTCAAAAAAACTATTTCTCTTAGATGCGATGGCTCTGATTTATCGGGCTCATTTTGCTTTTGTCAAAGCTCCACGTATCACTTCAAAAGGTTTAAACACGAGTTGTGTTTTTGGCTTCGCCAATGCAATTTTGGAAGTAATTCAGAAAGAAAAACCAACGCATATTGGTGTAGCTTTTGATTTACCTGGGGGTACTTTTAGAAATGAAATGTATCCAGCATATAAAGCTAATCGACAAGAACAACCTGAGGATATTACAATTGCAATTCCTTATGTGAAAAAATTAGTCGAAGCAATGGATATTCCGCTTTTGATGGTTCAAGGTTTTGAAGCAGATGATGTGATTGGAACAATTGCAAAAAAAGCAGCTAAAGCCGATTTTGAGGTTTTTATGATGACACCAGATAAAGATTATGGGCAAATTGTAGAAGAACACGTTTATCTTTACAAACCTGCAATTTTTGGAAAGGATGTAGAAATAATGGGCGTAAAAGAAATTTGTGACCGTTGGGGCATTAGCCGTACCGAACAAATTATTGATTTATTAGGCTTAATGGGCGATGCCGTTGATAATATTCCAGGCGTTCCAGGCGTTGGTGAAAAAACGGCAGCCAAACTCATAGCAGCGTATGATTCTGTTGAAGGTCTCTATGAAAATGTTGATAAATTGACTGGAAAATTAGCCGAAACTGTCAAAAATAACAAAGAACAAGCGTTTCTTTCAAAAGAGTTAGCTCGAATAGATTTAAACGTTCCTATTGAATTCGATGAAGATTTTTTGAAAATTTCTTCACCAAAAGTTGAAATTCTTTCTCCTTTATTGGATGAATTAGAATTTAGAACGCTTAGAAAAAGGCTGTTACCTGATGAACCGCAAACCAGCGGTAGCAGTCAAACTTCTGCAAGTAAAAAACAAGATTCAACGCCAATAAATGCCTTAAAAGCAAAATCTGGCCAACAAATATCGATGTTTGAAGCGATGGCTTCTCCTAGTCAAACCACTTCAGAAAAGATTGAAAACCAGTTTTTCCAAGAAGAAATTGAAGAAAACATCTACCATGAAAGTAGCATTAAAGATACCATTTCTAATAAAATTCACGAATATCATCTGATTGATACACCAGAGCTTCGTAAAAGTTTAATACATTATTTATCAAAACAAGATGAATTTTGTTTCGATAGCGAAACAACTTCTGTTGATGCCGTTGACGCAGAAATCGTTGGTTTATCTTTTGCTTATCGTGCAGGCGAGGCTTATTATGTGCCAATGCCTGAAAACCAAATTGAAGCCCAAAGAATTATCAATGAATTCAAAGAAGTTTTTGAAAATGAGTCAATTTCAAAAATTGGGCAAAACATTAAATATGATTTGATGATTTTGAAAAATTATGGCATTGAACTCAAAGGTAAAATGTTTGATACGATGCTTGCTCATTATATCATTGAGCCTGAGCAAAGACACGGAATGGATTATCTGTCGAATATTTACTTAAATTATGACCCAGTTTCTATAGAAACTTTGATTGGAAAAGGAAAGTCGCAAGGAAGTATGCGAGATGTGGCAGCCGAAAAAATCAAAGAATATGCTGCAGAAGATGCCGATGTAACGTTACAATTAAAGTCTATTTTGCAACCAAAAATTGTAGAATATCAACAACAAAAACTCCTGGAAAACGTAGAAATGCCACTTGTAAATGTACTAGCTGGTATGGAATATGAAGGTGTTAGAATTGATATGAATGCTTTGAAAGAAATGTCAAATGTGCTAGATGTTGATGTGAAACAAATTCAATCGGATATTTTTTCGCTAGCTGGTCAAGAATTCAATGTTGCGTCACCGAAACAATTGGGAGATATTTTGTTTGATAAATTAAAACTCGATAGCAAAGCCAAAAAGACTAAAACAGGTCAATATGCTACTGGCGAAGAAATTTTATCAAAACTAGAAAATGAACATGAAATCGTTAGAAAAATTTTAGACTTTAGAGAGCTCGTAAAATTAAAAAATACTTATGTGGATGCTTTGCCAGAACTTATTTCTAAAAAAACTGGTCGAATTCATACTTCATATAACCAAGCAGTTGCGGCGACTGGTCGATTGAGTTCAACCAATCCGAATTTACAAAACATTCCGATACGGACACCAAGAGGACGTGAAATTAGAAAAGCATTTGTTCCAAGAAATGAAGATTTTCTAATTCTTTCGGCTGATTATTCTCAAATTGAATTAAGAATCATGGCCGCTTTTAGTGAGGATGAAAGTATGTTAGAAGCCTTCAATCAAGGCATAGATATTCACTCAACCACTGCCTCAAAAGTATTTAAAGTTTCGCTTGCCGACGTTACTTCTGATATGCGTCGAAAAGCAAAAATGGTAAACTTTGGCATTATTTATGGCATTTCTGCCTTTGGTTTGGCTCAAAGATTAAATATTCCGAGAGGTGAAGCTAAAGACATAATTGATGCTTATTGGGTCGAATTTCCTAAAATCAAGCTCTTTATGGATAGTACGATAAATAAAGCACGTGAAATGAAATTCGTAGAAACTATCTTAGGAAGAAGACGATATTTAAGAGACATCAACTCTCAAAATATGACCGACAGAGGTTTTGCAGAACGAAATGCAATCAATGCACCAATTCAAGGTTCGGCGGCTGATATGATTAAAGTTGCTATGATTCAAATACATGATTTCATAGAAAAAGAAAATCTTCAATCAAGAATGATTTTACAAGTGCATGACGAATTAGTTTTTGATGCCCATCGTTCTGAAGTGGACTTTTTAAAAACAAAAGTAAACGAATTGATGTGCAATGCAATTCCGATGGCAGTAAAAATGGAAACAGGTATGGGCATTGGCGAAAATTGGTTGGAAGCTCATTAATCACTAGATAAAATTCACATGAATACAAGTATAATTATCTTAGCCGCAGGGGCTTCTTCACGAATGGGAGCTCCAAAGCAATTATTGTTAGTAGATGGCAAAACACTAATTAAAAGAGTTGCTGAAGTAGCAATTGATACCCCTTGCCATCCGATTGTTACAGTATTAGGTGCAAATAGACATTTAATACGAAAAGAAATAGAAAAAATACCTATCACAGTCATTGACAATCCGCAATGGGAAAATGGCATGTCAAGTTCAATTAAAATGGGTTTAGTTGGAACTTATATGACTCAAAAAGAAATGGATGCAGTTATTTTTCTAACAGTTGATATGCCTTTTGTTACAGCCAGATTAATTAATGAAATGATTGAAAAAGCAACAGAAAACCCAGAAATAGAAATTGTTGCTTGCAAATACGATAATCAGGTCGGAATTCCAGTTTTATTTAAACGACCGCTATTCAATGATTTACTTGAACTGAAAGGTGATGAGGGTGCAAAGAAAATTGTCTTAAAAAACAAAGAAAAGACAGCCTTAATCGATTTTCCAGAAGGAAAATTCGATTTGGATACCATCGACGAATATCGCAATTTTGTATCTAATTATAACTCAAATTGATGAAACGAATAGGTTTTTATATTGCTTTACCATTTATTTACGCTGTTTCTCTGCTACCATTTAGACTATTATATGTACTTTCAGATTTTTTATATTTGTTAGTTTACTATGTAATCGGATACCGAAAATATGTGGTTCGTCAAAATTTAAGAAAAAGTTTTCCTGAGAAATCAGAAAAAGATTTGCTAAAAATTGAAAAAGATTTTTATCATTATATCGTTGATTTTTTACTTGAAATGCTCAAATGCGTGACTGTTTCTGAAGCCTCGCTCAAAAAAAGAGTAAGTGTAACAAACATTGAAGTGCTAGAAGATTTGCACAAAAAACATAAAAATATCATCGCTACATCGGGGCATTATGGCAATCATGAATTACTAAATTTAGCTTTACCTTTTGTAATTCCTTATCGTCACAAAGCCGTTTATCGTCCATTAAGTAATAAATATTTCGATAAATTTTTCTATAATTTTCGTACCAGATACGGAGCAATGATGGTTTCGATGGCGGAAGCTTCAAAGGAAATTGCTAAAATTGAAGATTTTAATTACGCATTTTTTTTGGTAAATGACCAGTCTCCTCCACCTGAAAGGTCTTATTGGACTACTTTTTTAAACCAAGAAACTGGTTTTTTTACAGGACTTGAACGGTTTGCTCGCCAATATGATATGCCAGTTGTTTATATGTGTGCCAATCGAGTTTCAAGAGGATATTACAACATCAGAATGCAACTCATTACAGAACAACCAAATCAATTGCCAGAAGGCGAAATTCTTGAAAAACATGCTCGAATACTCGAGAAAGCTATTATTGATGACCCTTCAATTTGGTTTTGGACACACAAACGATGGAAATATACTAAAGCAAATGGAGAAATCGTACCTGTAAGTTATAAAAGATGAAAACAACAAAATTCTTAATTCTTCGCTTTTCATCCATCGGTGATATTGTTCTAACAACACCTGTAATTAGGTGTATTAAATTGCAATTCCCAAATGCAGAAATTCATTTTGCCACAAAAAAGCAATTCAAAGTTTTAGTAGAAAATAACCCTTATTTAGATAAATACTTTTTATTAGAAAAATCGCTAAATTCATTCATAAAAGACTTACAGTCAGAACATTACGATTATATTATTGATTTGCATAATAATCTGCGAACCACAATTATTAAATTACGTCTATCTCAATCAAAGTCATTCAGTTTTGATAAATTAAACTTAAAAAAATGGTTATTGGTTAATTTTAAAATTAATCAAATGCCCAATATTCACATCGTTGACAGGTATTTAAAAACACTAGAATCATTTCCAATAAAAAATGATTTACAAGGCCTTGATTATTTTATTCCTGAAAAAGATTTTGTAGAAATAAATGGCAATTTTGTAGCATATGCCATTGGTGGTCAGCATTTTACTAAAAAAATGCCAACATCAAAAATGATAGAATTGTGTAAAACAATTGATGCTAAAATTGTGCTTCTTGGTGGAAAAGAAGATAATGATGCAGCCGAACAAATACAATCTGCTTTGGGCGAAAAAATATTTAATGCTTGTGGTAAATATAACCTCAATCAATCTGCCTCTCTTATTCAACAGGCAAACTTAGTTATTTCTCATGATACAGGATTGATGCACATTGCTTCAGCCTTAAAAAAAAGAGTTATCTCAATATGGGGCAATACGGTTCCTGCATTCGGAATGTACCCTTATATGACTGATTATCAGTTAGTTGAGAATAAAAATATTTCCTGCCGACCTTGTTCAAAAATCGGTTATAACCAATGCCCTAAGGGACATTTTAAATGTATGACTGATATTGATATTTCCGAAATTAAGCCTTAAATCTGCTTGATAGAAGTTTTAATTTAAACTAATCTTTGAATTAAAACTTCTGTTTTAATGTGATTTAGCATTTTTTAAGTCGGCCTTCCAAAATGCTACTGAAATGATGTTTAGATATATGTTTTAAAATCATTATTTTTGAAAAAAAACAAACTAATAATGAACAAAACATTTATTACTGCATTCTCTTTACTCTTGGCATTTCAAGTTTTTTCTCAAAAAATCATTAACAGAGACCCACAAATCGAAGCTCTTGTTAGTCAAGTTTCGAGTGATAGTTTGAAAAAATTTGATGAAAAACTAGTTTCTTTTGGTACAAGAAGTACCCTTTCTACAACAACCGATTCAAAACGCGGTATTGGTGCCGCTCGACTTTGGGTTTTAGGTAAATTCAAAGAATTTGCCAAAACTTCAGAAGGACGAATGACTGCTGTTTTAGACACCTTTACACTACAACCAGATGGAAAAAGAGTCGATAAAGCCATTTTGATGGCAAATGTAATGGCTACTCTCAAAGGAACTGACCCAAATGATAACAGAATTTTTATGGTTAGTGGACATATTGACAGTCGAGTAACAGATGTAATGAACCGTGAATCTGATGCCCCAGGTGCAAATGATGATGGTAGCGGAACTGTTGCAGTTGTTGAATTGGCTAGAGTAATGGCAAAATCAAAATTTCCAGCTACAATCGTTTTCGTAGTGGTAAGTGGTGAAGAACAAGGGCTTTTAGGTGCGAATTATTTAGCAGAAAAAGCATTAAAAGAAAACTGGAATTTAGAAGCTCTTCTAAATAATGATATTATGGGTTCAAATAATTCAAACGAAACAAATATCATTGATAATACTCGTTTACGGATTTTTAGCGAAGGATTACCAGCATTTGAAATGGATAAAAAAGTTGGTGCGATTCGTCAATATGGTGTTGAAAACGATGGAAAATCACGTCAATTAGCACGTTATGTGAAAGAAACGGCCGAACGCTATGTTGATAATTTGGAAGTTGTAATGATTTACCGAAATGACCGTTTTTTACGTGGTGGCGACCATACACCATTTGTAAATCGTGGATTTGCAGCGGTTAGGATGTCTGAAATGAACGAAAACTTTTTACACCAGCACCAAGATTTAAAAATTGAAAATGGCATTGAATATGGCGATTTGCCAAAGTTCATGGATTTTGAATACTTACGAAAAAATACTTGTGTAAATTTAGCTAGCCTTGCAAATCTCGCTAAGTCACCTTCTATGCCGCAAGATGTAATTTTGGATGTTAGAGGCTTAGGTAATTCTACCAACCTTAAATGGAAAGCACCAATCTCTGGAAAAGTAAAAGGATATTATATTTTGATGAGGGAAACAGCCATGCCCTACTGGCAAAAGAAATTTTTTACAACTGACTTGAAAATGAATCTCCCCTATTCTAAAGATAATTATTTTTTTGCGGTTCAATCAGTCAGTGAAGACGGCAATGAAAGCTTACCAGTTTTACCACGAGTTGGTTTAAGAAATGCTGGAGAATAACATTCTGCAAATTAAATTTTAATTATTTCTTTTATTTAACCAATAACTTAACTCTATGGAATTATTACCGAAAATCTTGATTGGCTTGATGGCCATTGAGCATTGTTATATTCTTTGGCTCGAAATGTTTGTTTGGACAACAAGAGGCCCAAAAGTTTTCAAAGGATTGCCAAAAGAACTATTTGTACCAACAAAAACCCTTGCAGCTAATCAAGGTCTTTATAATGGTTTCTTAGCAGCTGGATTGTTTTGGTCGTTAATTATTACTGATAGCATTTGGTCAGATAATGTAGCTATTTTCTTTTTATCTTGCATTATGATTGCAGGAATTTATGGTGGACTAACTGCTGGTAAAAGGATTTTATATATTCAAGCTCTACCTGCTTTTTTAGCCTTAATTAGTGTGATTTTCATCTAATTTTCAAACTAATATTTTAGGAGTTTAATACTTCATTTATGCTTATCAAATAGTTTATAATACCTAAAATATTGAATACTCAACTTATTTACTAGAATCAAACTTGGTTTGGTTACCATATTTTATTCTAAAAACTTCTAAAGTGTAAGTTTTTAGAATAAAATATGGATGGATTTGAAAAGAAAAAGAAAATGCCCACCAATACGGCGGGCATTTTGACTTATGGAGTACAACAAAACCACAATAAAAGTACGGTTTAACCCGCAATTGTGATTTTGTTACAAAAGTATGAATATTTTAAGCTTCTACCAATGATTCATCGTGTTGACTAATGTCAAGACCAACTTTCTCATCAGATTCAGATACACGTAGAGGTAAAATCAAATCTGTAACTTTCAATAATACAAATGACATAGCAAATGCAAATACTGATACAATTACTAAAGCAATAACGTGGTTGATAAATAGTTTTGATTCTCCGAAGAATAGTCCTTGGTCAACAACCGCAGCGTTAATTCCTTTGTTAGCAAAAACGCCAGTTAATAACATACCAACCATACCACCAACACCGTGACAAGGGAATACATCTAATGTATCATCCAAAGCAGTTTTGGTTTTAAGGTGAGCTAGGTAATTAGAAATCAATGATGAAATTGTTCCGATAAAGATTGCGTGAGGAATTGTAACAAAACCAGCACCTGGAGTGATTGCAACTAAACCAACAACTACACCAATACAAAAACCTAAGGCAGAAACTTTTTTGCCACGAGCTACATCAAATAATACCCAAGCTAAACCAGCAGCAGCTGCAGCAGTATTTGTTGTTGCGAAAGCAGAAGCAGCTAACGTACCAGCACTTAAAGCAGATCCAGCGTTAAATCCGAACCAACCGAACCATAATAAACCTGTACCTAACAATACATAAGGAATATTTGCAGGTGGTAAGAAACTTCCTTCAACGTGAGCACGACGACGTTTCAAGTAGATTGCACCAGCCAAGGCAGCCCAACCAGCAGACATGTGTACAACAGTACCACCAGCAAAATCTAGAACTCCCATTTTGAAAAGGAATCCTTCAGGATGCCAAGTCCAGTGTGCTAATGGAGCATATACGAATAAGCTAAATAAGATAATAAACAATACGTAAGACTTGAAATTGATACGTTCTGCCAATGAACCAGTTACTAAAGCTGGAGTAATTACAGCGAATTTCAATTGGAAGAATGCAAAAACTACTAATGGAATAGTTGGTGCAAGAGACCAAGGTTTGCTTTCTAATACGCCTGCAAACATAAAGTGGGTCATTGGATTTCCTACGAAACCACCAATTGATTCACCAAATGCTAGACTATATCCAACAGTAACCCAAAGAACAGAAATTACACCCATAGCAATGAAACTTTGTAACATTGTAGAAATAACGTTCTTAGTATTTACCATTCCACCATAGAAATAAGCTAATCCAGGTGTCATGATTAAAACTAATGCAGTACTTACAAGCATCCAAGCTGTATCGCCAGAATTGATTCCTTCAGTTACGATTGTCGAAGGTACTGCTGGTAGCAAAAGAGCAACCACTGCTAATGCAAGCAAAATAATCAGGGGAAGAGGGTTTTTACTCATAGTGATTTCGAGGTTTAAATGTTGTACAATAAAAAGAAATAAGTATTGGTTTAGGTTTATAATAATCTTAGAATTTGAAAATCAATACTCCACCAAAAGTTGATTGAGAATCTTTAGTGTAGTTACCATCTTTATCTTCAAATTGAGCCATTCCAACTTTAGATTTTGCATAACTATCTAAACGGAACTCAGGTTTGAATAATAAATTATCTGAAATAATAACGTTACCAGTTAAAGTGAATGAATTAACTGAGGTTCCATTACCTTCTCTGTTTTTCAAAGCACGAATGCCAGATTTGTTATCAAAATATTCATAACGAATTCCCAAGCCAAATTTATCAGTCAAAGAAGCTTGTGCATAAACAGCAGCACCTCCCCAATTCAATTTATCTTGTGACCCATAAGCTGCATTCACACCTAATAAGAATTTTTCAGTGATTTGATAAGAAGTAGTTAAATCAAAAAGTGAATAATAAGACTTAGCACCAACACCTTCATCACTACCGATCCAGTTCAAATAAACATTCCAACCAGATGCTGGCGAAACATAAAATTGAGCCATTGTTCCTAACTTACTGTTGTTATCATCTTTTGAGTCAACTCCATTAACTAATCCAAATGTCAATGATGATTTTCCTGAAGTTGCAACCGTTGCTTTGATACCAGTATGGTAGAAAGGGCCATTATTGAAAAGGTTTGACAATGAATAATTGTAATTAATTGGAGCATCAATTACTTCGTAGCCGATGTGGGTTCCCCATTGACCAGCAGTAATTGATAATTTGTCAGTAGCTTTCCAAGTCAAATATGCTTGTTTGATTGCTAATGCAGTTCCAGTAGCTTCTTTACCACCTACCAAAACACGTCCAAGAGCGTTTCCATAGTTACCAAGGTCTCCATGGTTACCGAATGTCAAATCAATCACTCCATCAACTTTATCAGTTGAGTAAGTCATTTTAGTTTGAGCAAGACCAACTTGGAACTGGCCAACCTTTTGGTCAAAAGCACGCTCATAACCCGAAGCACCTAAATTTGATTTTGACTTAGGAGCATTCAAATTTCCGAAAAAATAAGTATCTACATAACCTGAAAATGTGAAAGGACTTTTTTTCTCTTCTTCTGGTTTTGTTGTAGCATCCTGTGCAAATGTGTTTGCAGCGGCAAACAATGAAAGTACGGTAAAAATTGTTTTTCTCATAATTTTCTTTGGTTTAATTAATCATTGGTCAGATTTAATTTCTATGCAAATCTTTATCAAAAATTAATAATATCCAAATTTTAAGTATAAAAAAATCCAATATTTTTTATTTTTTTGTAAATATAGTCAAATATATGTTTCAAAATTAAACTATTTATTGAAATATTTATATTTTCATTAAAAACAAATATAATTCTGCATTTGACCATATTATACAAATATTATTCTGAAATACAATTAATTCTTATTATTGTACAATTACAAGAAATCAAAAAAAAATCCCCAAACTAGAATACCTAGTTTGGGGATTAATATTTAGTAGTAATTACTTAGACAATCAATTACGCCTCCGCATGAAGCCATGCTTTTTTTGCTAATAATATTTCGTCGTCTTCTTCGTGGTCTGGGTCTGGAACACAACAATCGACTGGGCAAACTGCTGCACATTGCGGTTCTTCATGAAAACCATGACATTCTGTACATTTGTCAGACACTATATAATAAAATTCGTCGGAGACTGGAGTCATCGGGTCTTTTCCACCAATTACAGTTCCATCTTCTAATTCTACTTCTGTGAGTTTTGTTCCACCTGCCCACGTCCATTCAACGCCGCCTTCATAAATGGCAGTATTTGGGCATTCAGGTTCACAAGCACCGCAGTTGATGCACTCGTCAGTTATTATAATTGCCATACTCTCTCTATATATTTAATAGTTTACTAAACTTTAAACAAATATAAGGCTTCAAAGTTTCAGTTTACTTGTATTTTTGTAAGATTTTACAAATGACAAACTATTTTCTAAAAATAATGCAATATAAAAAACATATTATCACATTTTCTAAGTTAGGTAACTTTCTTTTAGATGACTCAAACGCTGATACCTTAAAATCTTTATTTTCATCTGCAAGAAACGAAAATTCATGGTTTACTGAGGATAATGTAAAACTCGCTATAGAAAATATTGCTAAAGATTATCTCAATCTAGCACAACTCGAAAAATATATTAGTCAGTATGATATTCAAGAAAATTTGTCTCCTAAAAAAATAGGAATCGTTATGGCTGGAAATATTCCAGCGGTTGGCTTTCATGATTTATTATGCACTGTTTTGTCTGGAAATATTGCCTTAATCAAATTGAGTTCAAGCGACTCAGTCACAATGAGATTTTTGATTGCTAAATTATATGAATTGGATGAATCGCTCAAAGATAAAATCAAGATAATTGATAGATTGAACGAAGCTGAAGCTTTAATTGCAACAGGAAGTGACAATACCGCAAAACATTTTGATTATTACTTTGCAAATAAACCTAGAATTATACGCCGAAATCGAACATCAGTTGCAATTTTAGATGGAACTGAATCTCGAATCGAATTGGCAAATCTTGGCAACGATATTTTCCAGTATTTTGGATTAGGTTGTAGAAATGTTTCAAAAATTTATGTTCCGATAGGTTATACTTTCGACAAGTTTTTTGAAGCAATCGAATATTGGAGTACAATTCAACTTCATCATAAATATAACAATAACTACGATTACAATAAATCAATTTATTTGGTTAATAGAGTGGCACATCTCGACAATGGTTTTTTGCTATTAAAAGAAGATAAAGCTTTGGTTTCTCCAATTTCAGCATGTTTTTATGAAACCTACGAAAATGAATCACATTTGAAAGAATTGATTGCCGAACAAAGCGAGAAAATCCAATGCGTTGTGTCTAAAGAGAGAAAATTTACCAACAGTTTTAGTTTTGGAGAAGCACAAACACCAAAATTAAATGATTTTGCAGACGGAGTTGATACGATGAAGTTTTTATTAAATATCTAACTAAGAAGCATCTTTGAATGAGTAATAATGAAACAAAAATAGTTTTTGAATTCATTATTACTCAAAGAAATTTTAATTTGCTATTTTTCAAGCATTTCATGGCTTTTTCTAAACCATTGATTGTCAGAGGAAACATTCGATTGTCTGACCAAGTTCTGATTTGTTGAATTGTATGCGTATATTGCCAATAACCATCATTGATTGGATTGAGCCAAACTAAATTGGGAAACTTATCTTTGAATCTTTCAAGCCAAACTGTTCCCGCCTCCGCATTATAATGCTCAACGCTACCACGAGGTTCAGATAATTCCCAAGGCGACATGGAAGCATCACCAATAAAAATTACCTTATAATCTTTATTATATTTATTGAGTACATCCCAAGTCGAAATTTTATCTTCGTATCGCCGACCATTGTCTTTCCAAAGATTTTCGTAAACACAATTATGAAAATAATAAAATTCAAGGTTTTTAAATTGATGTTTGGCTGAAGAAAAAAGCATTGAGCATTCTTCAATAAAATCATCCATCGACCCTCCAACATCTAATAAAAGCAAAACTTTTACCCTATTTTGCTTCGAGGCTTGCATTTTAATATCTAAAAAACCTGCGTTTTGACAAGTTCTGTCGATTGTTACATCCAAATTCAACTCGTTTTCAGCTCCTTCACGTGTTAAAAGTCTCAATCGACGCAACGCCATTTTAGTATTTCTAGTATTCAGTTCAAGGTTATCATCGTAATTTTTGAAATCACGTTTATCCCAAACTTTTACAGCACTTTTATTGCCTCCTTTCCCTCCAATTCTTACACCTGCGGGATTATTACCCGAATTTCCGAAAGGAGAAACGCCGCCTGTGCCAACCCATTTACTTCCACCTTCATGGCGTTCTTTTTGCTCTTCAATTGTTTTTTTAAGCCTTTCTAACAATTCTTCTAATCCACCAACAGCTTTTAAAGCTTCTTTTTCTTCATCAGATAAATTATCTAATAGTTTATTAATTAGCCAATTATCATCAATTTTCAAGAACTCATCAACATTAATCGACTCAATTCCTTCAAAAAATTGTCCAAAAAGTCGGTCGTATAAATCAAGATTTTGTTCATGCTTGACATAAATTGCTCGGCTCAAAAAATAGAAATCTTCCGTACTAAACGCCACAACTTCCTTATCAAGAGCCTCCAACAATGTCAGATGTTCTCGAAGGTTTACTTTAAGGTTGTTGTTTCGTAAATGGAAAAAGAAATTTGTTAGCATAAATTATATTAGAAAACAGAAACTCAATTTACTTCACTCCTTTCTCTCTCAAAGCTTTGAATAAATCATAATCGGATTCATTTTTTAATAAAGCTCCAAGAAATGGCGGAATTTCATTCATTTTATTCAAATCTTCCAAATCCTCTGCTGAAACTTTTCCTACCAAAAGCAATCTTAACCAATCGATTAGTTCACTTGTAGAAGGTTTTTTCTTGAGATTTTTGACTTCTCTAATTCCAAAAAAAGTTTTCAAAGCATTTATCAGAAGCGTTTCTTCCAAATTTGGATAATGCACATCAACAATTTGTTGCATCGTTTCTTTATCTGGAAAACGAATAAAATGAAAGAAACAGCGTCTCAAAAACGCATCAGGCAATTCCTTTTCATTATTCGATGTTATAATAATTATAGGCCGATACTTAGCTTTTATAGTTTGCTTAGTTTCGTAGCAATAAAACTCCATACGGTCGAGTTCTTGCAGCAAATCATTCGGGAATTCAATATCAGCTTTATCGATTTCGTCAATCAACAAAACTGATTGTTCTTCGGTGTCAAATGCCTCCCAAATTTTCCCTTTTTTGATATAATTTTCAATATGATTTACTTGGTCATCTCCCAACTGAGAATCTCTCAATCTCGAAACGGCATCATATTCATACAACCCTTGTTGGGCGGTCGTGGTTGACTTAACGTGCCAAGTAAATAATTGTTTTCCGAGTGCTTTAGCAACCTCAAAAGCCAGTAAAGTTTTACCAGTTCCAGGCTCTCCTTTAATCAAAAGGGGTCTTTGCAAAGCAACGGCAGCATTAACAGCGGTTTGAAGTTCACGGGTTGCTACATAGTTTGAAGTTCCACTGAAACCCATATTATTTTTGTTGTCCATATAAATAAAATGACGAATGATTTATTTTAAATGGCTTACTTTCGAAAAGAAATTCAATGTATAGCCATCAAATAAATTACATTCGTCAAAATTAAATTATTCTTCTTCGCTTGTAAAACTATAAAGTGTTGGGTCAAGTTTTAAATTTCCACCATTAAAATCATCAATAAATTTTGTGATAACATCATGGTCAATTTCTTCAACATTCAATGAAATATCCAAACCAATTCCATACTCAAAATCAGTTTCCACTTCTACAAATTCAGAAACTTTAATCACTTCTTCTTCTTCTAGCTCTTCAATAATTTCCTCGAGCATCAACTCCAAATCTTCATCTACTTTATGATTTGGTTTTCTTTTGTCAATTTCAACATAATTTGGATAAGCTTTTTTCATTCTGCTTTCGGCTTCCTCAAAAACCAAACTGCTATGATTTAAGCGTAAAGTTCCCATTACAGCATCAAAAATCACTTCTTTTCCTTCATATTTACCAACAAATTGAAAATGAGCAAATTCTCCCGAATCGTTCATCCCATCTTCGTCTTCCACAATTACATAATTTTGTCCTTCTTGCTCACATTCACTTTTAAGTTCAGCAATCTCGGTTGGGTCAAATCCTTCGTTCATATTTTAAAATGTTAAATTATATTACAAATTGATTAAAAAGTTAGGGCTTGTTTGTTTAACAAAACTTTCTTTCTGACTAAAACTGAAAGTAAATAAATTGAGAATTATTATAAACGCCAAAGCACAAAATCATCAAAAGAATGAGATAATAAGCCATCCACTGTTGCCATTTTGGTTTTGATTCAAAGTGATTGGCAATCAATTTTCCACGTTGCTGCCATTGAACAAATTCTAAAATAAAAACTGAAATTAAGATTAAATATAAATCATTTTCGCCAATAATTTCAATAATCTGAGAAATTGAATGTGAATTTTGACTAAACAAATGCTTAATAATATAAATTGAATCGGCATTATTGTGAGCAGCAAAAAATATCCATGCAAAAGCTACTAAAATAAATGTAATTGAGGCATGAATAATATTTTGTAATAATTGTATTTTTAGAAGACCAAGTACTGTTTCTTGAAAACGTTTAGTTAATTGTCCAAAAATCAAATAAATCCCATGTAAAGCCCCCCAAATAACAAAATGCCAACTCGCTCCATGCCAAAGCCCAGACATCATAAATACAAAAAATAAATTAAAATATCGACGATATTCTGCCACTCTATTTCCTCCTAAAGGAATATACAAATAATCTCTAAACCACGTAGAAAGTGAAATATGCCAGCGTCTCCAAAACTCTGAAATGTTTTTAGAAAAATATGGCCTGTCAAAGTTTTTCATCAAGTCAAAGCCCATCACTCGAGCAGACCCAATGGCAATATCTGAATAACCTGAAAAATCACAGTAAATTTGAAATGTGAAGAAAAGGGTTGCAACTATCAAAGGAAGTCCTTGATAATCAGTTGGTTGTCCATAAACTTTATTTACAAAAATTGATAATCTATCAGCAATTACAACTTTCTTAAACATTCCCCAAAGCATTAATCGAAGACCACTTTTGGCTAATTCATAGTTAAATTCATGTTTCTCATAAAATTGGTGAATCACGTTTTGTGGGCGTTCTATTGGACCAGCAACCAATTGTGGATAAAACATGACATATAAGGCATAAATACCAAAATGTCGTTCAGCTTTCTGATTTCCTCGATAAACTTCAATCGTATAACTCATTGCCTGAAAAGTATGAAATGAAAGTCCAATTGGCAAGATAATATCCCAATGAGGTAAAAGCTGGTCAGGATTGATTTTGAATAAAATTGAGTTAAAATTATCAATAAAGAAATTGTAATATTTGAAGACTGACAAAACGCCAATATTTGCAACAAGACTCATTATTAGAGCAGATTTGCGTTTTTTCCCATGCGACTGTTCAATCCAAATTCCTGCATAATAATCAATAATTATCGTAAAAAAAAGTATCAGAATATAGATTGGAATAAAGAAACTATAAAAAACACAGCTTGCCAAAAGCAAGTGAAACCAACGATATTTATGCGGGATAGCAAAATAAATGAGTGTTACGAGTGGAAAAAACAGCAGAAACTCAAAGGAATTGAAAAGCATTTTTCTGAATAATGAATGATTAATAAGAAATACAGATTCAAAAATTGATAACATCAACTTTTGAATCTGTATTTCAATTTGAATTACTTAGTTTAGCCAAAGTTCAAGGTTTATTTTTGTTTTTAAAAATATTTTGCAAAAAATAGCCAATTAAACCCAAAAGTAGATAAAATCAAAAAGGCATCGAAGATGCTTCGATGCCTTTATTTATACCCCAAAAAACAATAAAATCTCTTCTAAATGATTTGTTTAATTATAAACAAACTTTATGCCAAAAATATTTTTTTGACACAAGTACTGCATAAATTGATTTTACGGTACTTTTTTGAGGAATTATCATTATTAAAACAATTTTTTGTCCAAATCAAAACCATCTAAATAGTCAGAAACTCGCTTTAAGAATTGACCACCAAGTGAACCGTCAATTACTCTGTGGTCGTAAGTTCCTGAAATAATCATTTTCTGGCGAATTCCAATTGTATCGCCAAGTGGTGTTTCGATAACGGCAACTTTCTTTTGAATCACCCCAAAAGCTAAAATTGCCACTTGTGGTTGAACAATAATTGGCGTTCCAGCAATATTTCCAAACGACCCAATGTTTGAAACCGTCAGTGTTCCGTCTGCCAAATCATCAGCTTTCAACTTATTATTTCTAGCTCGGTTCGTTAAATCGTTGATTTTCTTTGTCAAGCCAATCAAACTGTAAGAATCAGCTTCATGAATAACAGGCACAATAAGATTTCCATTTGGTAAAGCTACGGCCATTCCGATATTAATTTTCCCTTTACGAATAATTTTATCTCCATCTACTTGCACATTTATCATTGGAAAATCTTTGATAGCTTTTACTACTGCTTCTATCAAAAGTGGTGTATATGTGATATTTTCCCCTGTATCTTGCTTAAACTTTCCTTTAACTTTTTCACGCCAAATAGACGCATGAGTCATATCAGCCTCAACAAACGAAGTCACGTGTGGAGAAATTCGTTTCGATTCAACCATTCGCTCGGCAATCATTTTTCTCATCCTATCCATTTCAATGATTTGGTCACTTGACGAGGTAGTTGGAGCGATGTTATTTGCAACTTGTTGTGGAACTTCCATTTGCTTTAAAAAAGCAAAAATATCATCTTTTGTTACTCTTCCTTCTAAACCAGTACCAATGATACTATCTAATTGTTCGGCAGAAACACCTTCTTCTTTTGCAATATTCAGAACTAATGGCGAGTAAAATCTACTATTTCCTGAATTATTTTTAGGAACTGAAGGAGTAGTTAATAATTCAACTGAAACACCTCCTGGATTTACAATCATTTTCTCAACTTCAGCTTGCGGTTTTTCAGCATCTGCATTTGTTATTATCGAATTTTCCGTTTCTTCCGAAGCATTTGTTTCTATAATACAAATTGGCTTTCCTATAACTGCAATTTCGCCTTTTTGAACCAACATTTGCTTAATAATTCCGCTATGTGAAGCACCAATTTCAGTATCAATTTTATCGGTTGCGACCTCCAAAATCATATCATCTGCCTCAATTTTGTCTCCAACGTTTTTAAGCCAATTTAAAACTGTGCATTCAAAAATACTTTCGCCCATTTTAGGCATTATCATTTCTATTAAAGCCATAATTTAATTTATAGTTTTGCTGAAGTTTCTTTTCCTAGAATATTGTGATTATTAAATTAGTTTTCGTAATCACCATTTAACATTTTTCTTAATAAATTTAATGCTACGACGCTACCATAATTAATATTTGTATCACGCTGATTAGCCATTTGTACTTTACGAGCAACAGTTCTACCTTCCATTGCACAAGCCATCCAAAGTGTTCCAACTGGTTTTTCTGCTGTACCACCATCAGGCCCAGCTACACCGCTTGTTGCAATGGCAAAATCTGTTTTTAAAAGCTTTCTCACTCCTTCCGCCATTTGAATGACAGTTTCTTCACTCACAGCACCATGTGTTAAAATTGTTTCTTCTTTAACACCAAGCACATTTATCTTTACAGAATTATCATAACTAACCACACTTCCCATGAAATAAACCGAACTTCCAGGTACTTTTGTGAATAAATGAGAAATATAACCACCTGTACAGCTTTCAGCCACAGAAACTGTTAGTCCTTTTTTCTTTAATTCTTTACCAATAGCCACTTCCAAATCATCGTTATCAAAACCAAAAACAGATGACCCAATCAATGGTAATACTTTCTCAATTTCTGCATCAACGTCTTTTCTTAAAATTTCTTCATCATTTCCAACCGCCGTTAAGCGTAATTTAACTTGCCCAAAACTAGGCAAATAGGCTAATTTTATATGTTCAGGCAAATTATCTTCCCAATTTTCGATTTTCTCAGCAAGAAAAGACTCTCCAACGCCAATTGTTCTAATTAGTTTATGGTAAATAATTGGTGTTTCAAAGAAAGTTTTTAATCGTGGAATAACTTCATTGCTCATCAAATATTTCATTTCATGCGGAACTCCAGGCATTGAAACAAATATCTTTCCGTTTTTTTCAAACCACATACCTGGTGCTGTACCCGTTTTATTTGCCAAATAAGTAGATTTGCTCGGTATTGTTGCCTGTAAACGATTTAATTCCGTCATTGGACGACCTCTTTTTGTGAAGAAATCAGTTATAAAACCTAAAGCATCATCATTGATTACCAATGAATCGTTAAAGTATTTACAGAGTGTTTTCTTGGTTATATCGTCTTTTGTTGGCCCTAGTCCACCAGTCAATAAAATTATATCTGCTCGACTTTCAGCTTCAGCTAAAATCTGTAAAATTTTATCTTCTTGGTCACCAACCGAAGATTTACGAACAGTTTTAATACCAATTTTATCCAATTCAGTACTCATCCATTGAGTATTCGTATCGGTAATTTGTCCATATAAAATTTCATCTCCAATCGTTACTACTTCGGCTAAAATGGGTCTCATATAAAGATATTTGTAAACAATATTTTGGGTTAAAAAACTTAAATAATTTCGATTTAAAGTTTTACAGCACAAAAATACAATTTTCGTTGTTCATTCGTTAGTTAGACAATTATTTATTCATAAATTCAATTACAATTATTATTAAAATGAAAAAATTATTATCAATTTCCTTATTAATAGGTGTTTTGGTTATTCAAAGTTGTGCGGGGCAAAAAATTAATTTAGGAAAAGTTTTAGGTGGAATTGTAGAACAAGCACAAGGCGGAGCATTAAGTAATGATGATGTGGTGATGGGCTTGAAAGAAGCTTTAAAAGTAGGAATTAATAAAGGTGCAGATAGTGCATCAAAAATAAACGGTTTTTACTTGAATCCTAAAATCAAAATTCCATTTCCTCCAGAAGTACAACGTGTTGAAACGGCTTTGCGTAAAATTGGTTTAGGAAGTGAGGTCGATAAATTCGTAGTTTCGTTGAATCGTGGAGCGGAAGAAGCCGCCAAAGAAGCAAAACCAATTTTCGTAAATGCTATTTTGAGTATGTCATTTTCAGATGCTTGGGGGATTTTAAGAGGTGATAAAAATGCAGCGACTTTATTTTTAAAACGTACAACATCGGCTGCTTTAATTCAGGCTTTCATGCCATACATTGAAAAATCATTACAAAAAACTCAAGCTACAAAATATTATTCTGACTTAGCAACAACCTACAATTCGTTGCCATTTACCCAAAAAGTAAACCCAGATTTAAAAGGTTATGCCACTCAAAAAGCAATTGATGGTTTATTTATTTTAATAGAAGAGGAAGAAGCAAGAATTAGAGAAAACCCGCTGGCACGAACCTCAGAAATTCTAAAAAGAGTTTTTGGAGCTTCTTAATAGTATCAATTGGCTACTTCTTATTTCATTTATAGCAATAAAAAAACTCCTAATAAATCAGGAGTTTTTTTATTTTCATCTATTGTAATTTTTATTTCAACGAATTGCCATACCCAACAATTAAAACCGAAATAATAATTGTTAATATTCCAAGCCCTATGGTTGTCATCGTTTTCTTTGAAACCCCTTTCCATTCTTTCAAAACCAAACCCCAAGTATTAGCAATTATAATGATAAATGCCATGTGCAAAATCCATGAACTAGGGCCATTTCCTAATTTACTTTCACCCATACCGTAAAAGAAAAACTGTAGAAACCATGTAGTTCCGGCAATGGCCGAGAAAATATAGTTTCTCAATAATGGCGTATTTGTGTTTGTATAATCTCCAAAAGTTTTATTTTTTGCATTAAGATACATACACCAAATTAAATTAGTTGTAAGTCCACCCCAAAGAATTACAATATAAACCACGTTATTTCGATACAAAAACTCCCCTTGGGCTGGATTTTGAGCCACCCACAAATCATTAGCAACTTTTGACATACTAGAACCAGCTTCAATTCCAAAACTAAAACAAGCACTTAATACACCCGAAATTATTGCCAAAATAAGTCCTCTTACAAGTTGAAATTCTTCATTATTTTTATCAATTCCAGCAAGTTCTTTATCTTTCATTCCTCCTGCTTTACCACAAATAACGATTCCGACCACACAAACAAATAAACCTAAAAGAACCATTTGCCCCCACCGAGTTGTCATCAAATCTGCAATTGTGTCTTTACCTGAAGTTGGAATTATATAATAGTAAATAGATGGAATGATTGAACCAAAAACCGAACATAATCCTAATATGACAGAACTACCTAGCGAAACTCCTAGATAACGAACACCAAGCCCATAAGTAAGCCCACCTATTCCCCAAAGTAAACCCATTAAATATGTCCAAGAAAGTGTGGTTATGCTCGTTTCTGAAATAATATTTCCAAAATTAGGTATTGTAAGGTAAGCTGCCAATGGCGGAACAATTAGCCAAGAACAAAGTCCGCCAACAATCCAATAACTTTCCCATGCCCAACCTTTAACTTTTTTATACGGAATGTAGAAACTTCCTGAGGCAAATCCACCCAGAAAGTGAAAAATAATACCTAATAGTGCATTCATTACTTTTTATTTAGGGTTTGATATAATTGTAGTTTTTCAATAAAAATTTATCCCAAATTAATATTGAAGCCATAAAAATACTATCCTGTACTCTCATGCGAAAGCAAATTTCTAAAATATTATTCAACATTTTTCCCAAGAAAATTAACCTAGGTAAGTATTTTGAAAAACAAAAATGAACTTTCTACTTCAAAAACATATTATTTATTGAGAACAGTTATTGAATTATTATATGAAAAAATCTGAAATTAATTTTTCTGTCGAGTTAGACGACAACCGAATTCCCGAAAAAATATTTTGGGATGCAACCGAAAATCCAAATGAAGGTATTAACGAAAGTAGAGCCATAGCAATAAGTGTCTGGGACCATTATCATCGTGGCCTTCTAGGAATTAATCTATGGACAAAAGAAATGCCTGTTGATGAAATGAAACATTTTGCGGTTGACATTGTCGGAAATGTAGCTCAGTTAGTTGCAGATTCGACTGGAGATAAAAAAATGATTGAAATATTGGAGAGTACTTGCCGAAGTTTGAAAAGACATCTTGACGAAGAGGCAAAAAAAGAAGCTCAAGCATAAAAACAAAAGTGCTGAATTCATAGATTTTATTTCTAAGAATTCAGCACTTTTTTAATTATTTAACAAAGTATTATCCTTTTTTGGGTGTAATAATTTTTGTCCAAGTCAAAAATTTAATTACAGGGTACGTTGGGTCAATCTCATACCATTTTTTTGCAAAATTGATTGACATCGGATGTTTATGGTGATTATTTTGAAATAACTCTCCCATCATTAAAACATCAACAATTAATGAATTTTTCGATTCATCATGGTTGTCAAAGTTTTGATAACCATATTTATGTCCACTCCAATTAACAATTGCTCCATGAATTGGTCCCATCAAAAAATGAATAGGCAAAAGGAAGAAAAATCCCCAATGAATATCAAAATATAAAAATCCAACCACATAAAAAGCAATATACGTAATGCCCCAAATCAGGCGTGAAACCCAATTGTCACCAATTTTATCTATCAAATTCCATTCAGGCAAATCTTTTTCAAAACGTTCTTCAATTTTGTATTTATAATTTAAAACTGCATTATAAATATCTTTTGTTTTCCACATCATTGTAAACAAATTTTCAGTGTGATGCGGCGAATGTGGGTCTTTTTCAGTATCACTGTAAGCATGGTGCATACGGTGCAAAATAGCATAAGAACGAGGGTTCAAATACGAAGAGCCTTGGGTAATGTAAGTAAAGAAGTAAAAAAAACGCTCCCAAAATTTGCTCATTGTAAACATTTTATGAGCAGAATACCTGTGTAAAAAAAAAGTTTGACTAAAAAGGGACAAATACCAGTGGGCAAAGAAAAACGATAAGGCAGCAACCATTCTATGATTTTAAATTTTAATTTTTATTATAAAGTACAAATATACATGTCAAAATAGGAAGAAATACACATTGTTCTTTACGTATATATGCTAAACCTTAAAGTTCTTTAAAATATCCAAAAAACTTCATTGAAAATGTGCAATTCTAGTAATTTGTAAATGCATATTGAACTAGATTTGCCCCCATTTGCAGAGCTTTTAAACGTAACTCTTCGGGGTCGTTGTACACGCTTCTATCTTCCCAGCCATTACCTAAGTCGCATTCGTAACTAAAATAACAAACGAGTTTCCCTTGCCAAATCAACCCAAAGCCTTGTGGCGGTAAACCTTCATGTTCATGTACTTTTGGTAAGCCTGTTGTAAACTTATATTTCTGTTGGTAAATTGGATGAGAAAATGGCAATTCTACAAATTCTAATTCAGGAAATACTTTCTTCATTTCTCTTCTGATAAATTTGTTAAGTCCATAATTATCGTCAATATGCAAAAAACCTCCAGCAACCAAATATCTTCTTAAATTTTGAACTTCTCCATCATTAAAAACTACATTTCCATGTCCAGTCATGTGGACAAATGGGTATTGAAAAATATCTGTGCTTCCAACCTCAATAATATCTTCTTCTGGAAAAATATTCATTTTTAAGTTTTGGTTACAAAACTTAATTAAATTTGGTAGGGAAGTTTTATTGGCATACCAATCGCCGCCGCCGCCGTATTTCAATTTTCCAATTTTTAATGTTGGTTGTTGGGCGAAAGAAAATTGGAATATGACTAAAAAAAACACAGTTATTATGAATTTATTCATGATATTTTAGCAAATACGAAATTAAATTTCAAAAAAATGAATTGATAATTGTACAAGCAACTACGCCAGCAGTTTCCGTGCGAAGTCGAGAATTTCCAAGCGTAACAACCTGAAAACCAGCATTCCTGGCTTGTTCAATTTCTTCTTTAGAAAAATCTCCTTCAGGTCCGATCATTATTAAATAATCTGATTTTTGATTGATGGCAGATTTTAGAGGAATTGAATCCTGGGTTAAATGTCCAATAAATTTATTATCACATTCTGTATTTTTAAAAAACTTTTCAATGCTAATTAATTCATTTATTTTGGGCAAATAGGCTTTCAGCGATTGTTTCATGGCTGAAATTGCAATTTTTTCTAACCTTTCCACCTTCTGATGCTTCCTTTCTGAATGTTTTGTTTGTATAAGCGTAATTTCATCAACACCTATTTCAACGCATTTTTCAATAAAATATTCAATTCTATCGGCATTTTTAGTTGGAGCGATAGCAATATGAAGAAAATGATTGCGTTTTTGAAAGTTTTGTTCGGCTGATAAAACTTTTAATTCACATTTTTTTTCGTGTGCTTTTACAATTTCACATTCATAAATTCCTCCAACTCCATCAACCACATGAATTTTATCTTGGACATTTTTTCTTAAAACTTTCACACAATGCCTAGCATCTTCTTCATTGAGAAAATGAAGTTTCCCAATACTCGAATTTTGCATTTCTGGCTGATAAAAAAGAAGCATTCTTTAATTATTTTTACAACCACCGATTTCTGCCGTGAAATCACTCCCAAATGCGGCATCAAATCCATGATTCAAATCTATTGATTTTTTTGCTTCCAAAGATAACTGTTTTGAAGTTGTAATCGAAACGATTGCAATAATAGATGTGTTTGCTCCGATATAAGGAACATTTGGCAGTATTGTTAAATTAACATTTTCAAGGCATTTTAATGTGACTTCTTTTGTATTTGACTTGGTGTTTGGTGTGTTTTCGTCAAAAATTCTATAAAAATATTTTTTATCTAAACTTACTTCGCTATCGTAAAATACATCACCAGTAGTTGTCGCAATTTCGTTGAAATGTTCATTATCATCTGAGCGTTCTATGTGAAATGTTTTTTGTGAATTGCCGTTCCATGTTAATTTTACTTGAATATTTTCATTGATTTCTGCACTCAAATCAATTGTTGTTGTAGTTACTACTTCTCCACCTATTAAAATATTATCGAAACTAAAAGCCCGCATTCCATACTGATTTTTAAGATGACCGCCTTGATAGGAACTTTCTCCAAAATTTCCATACCAATTGGGCAAATAAGAAACCGTTTTGGCATTTTCTGTATTAGAAACACTTAAATAAATTTTATTTCCTATTCCAGTGCCACCTTCAACCACGTTGTTATGACCATCAATGTAAATAAAATCTTCCATTCGCCAAATGACACCATTAACAATCGAATCCTTCGGATAAACCATTTGCATTCCTTCATCAAATTCTAAAACTAACTTTGAATTTTCCCAATAAGCTTTTTTAATATCGGGTGAATAAATTTGATTGGACTGGTTATCCCCATAAATTTCTTTCCCAATAATTCTTGATAATTCAAAAGCAGTTTGGCTATAACCTTTCAATGTGTAATGTAAGCCATCATAACCTGTAGTTCCCATAGAACTCATGGTTGTAATTTTGGGATATAAATTCTTCGTTTTTCTTTGAAAATCCCTTAAAAAACCCGCTTTACTATTATTTACCGTTAAAATATTATTTTGAACATTATAGATTTTTTTAAGATTAGGAAAATCTATATTGAGGTTATTATAAAGCTTTTCAAATTCGGCAGGATACTGTTCTGACTCCAATTGATAAGAGCCATCTGTTTCTCCTTGTCGAAAAATAAAATATTTAATTTGGTCTTTTATATCGCTAAACATCGTTTGCAACAACATTTTACCATAATTAGTATTCCTATCCGCTGGATTTTGAGCATTTCTATTATTTAATCCTTTGATATCCGAACCACCAACAGAAGCCACAATTACTCCAACTGGATAATTATATTTTCCACATAAAAACTTTTGCAATTCGAGTGTTCCTGTTCCTGGCCAAGTTGATGTTTCATAAGGTAAAACCCATTCACTATCGCCATTTTCAAAGTTTGCCACCGTGAAAAAACGCATTAATGGATTCTTTTCAGGCCAATAAGTATCAATTCCACCTGAGCCCAACGCATTAGATTGTCCATAAATCAAAAACAAATCACCAATTGCAACTCTTGATGACTTCTTTACTTCTCTACTTCCGTCCAATTTGAGAATAAATGTATAATCATGATTCCCAGCTTTTAAAGTAGGATTAAATTCAAAATCGGAATTTGAAGCAATATCGACTGATGAGTTATGAAAGGTATTTCCATCTTGTAAAATTAGTAACGATATTGAAGTATGTCCATTTTCAGTAACCCTCCCTTTAACTTTTACGCTTGCTTCATCGTTATCGTTTCTTTGAATTACTTGATTGCTTAATGGAAATTTTGAAAGGGAAATTTGAGGAAAAGAAACATGCCAACCCAAAGAAAAAAGGGTAAAAAGTAGGCATTTACAATATGTTAAATAATGTTTCAAAGGAATATTTTTTTCTTTCATTGAATAGTAAGAAAAAACTGTGCCAATTAGTCATCTTTCAGTAAATAAAAAAAGTGTATTTTGATTAAAAATACACTTTATAAGGGCGTTAACATGCAATATTTTTTTATTTTACCGTATATTTACCTGAGTCTTCAATTTCAATTTTAGGCAGTTTTTTGGTATTTTCAAAGGAATCAAAACCAGGTTTCAGCCATGACCAAAACGCCAACAAATCTGCATTTGTTCCATGTTCATTATTCAACAACTGATAACTTTTATCGTCCATCATTGAAGGGAAAATATGAACATTAATTGTACTTCCTGAACTTTTTGCTTTAGCTGCTAAAATATACAATTCTTTGATGTTGTCATCACCAATTGGAATACACCCAATTGTTACACAATGACCATGAATAAAAATATTATCGCCAGGATTTAGTTTATCAGCAAAAAATAAATCTGACTTATTAGGATAATTAATTCTAAAAGAAAGTAAATATTGGCTTTGTGGATTAAATAAGTCGACCACATAAAATCCTTCGGGAATTTGTTTGTCTCCAGAACGTCTTTTTGGCCCTAAAACACCTGTTGTAGCACAATAATCGTAAGTTTTCAGCAAAGAATATACGTCATTTGACTTATTTTTTGCCCAAACCTCCAATTTTTGTTCTTTTTTGAATGCTCTCAAAAACAAATCAAAATCGTTTGTATTAATTCCTTTGTCTATTAAAAGCTTTTCAACTGAAGCACCTTTTAAGCGGTTTGCTTCCTTAACTCTTGGAAATTGTAGTTGTTGACTAAAAAAATTGGGCGGCGGTATCATTGACATTAAGATAGATGTCAGAAAAAATATCGTAAAGATTCTTTTCATTTGTTTTCGAGTAAAATTTGCGAACACCGTAAATTTTGCACTTTTTTTGTATTTTTCACAATATTTTCGAGAATATTTAAGCAAAAAGTATATTGAGCAATTGATTTATTTTGTTCCGACCAACCATTTTAGAAAAATTGGCATTGCCTCACTCCATGTTTTTTGATTATGCTCACCACCAACCATCTCAACATATTCAATATCAGATTTGCTTCGATATCCTTTATTTTCGAGTTCTTTAATCAAATCTAAAGTATCATCAATTGAGTCAATTATTCCATTTCCATTGCGATCGTCAGTTTCATCATTTGTACCACATTCAAACCAAAACTTTTGTCCTACATTAAACTTTCCATTTCTTATCAAAACGTGCATAATTCGGTCGTTATGGTCATCATATCCATCTTCATACGCTTTTTTCCTCCACCAAAAAGAGCCACTAAAAACCCCAACTTTTGAAAATTTATCTGCATTTGACCAAACAATATCAATCGCCGAAAGCCCGCCTAATGAAAATCCGCAAAAATAATTATCTTCTTTCAGACTTGAAACTTTGTACGTACTCACAATTTCTGTGAAAAGTTCATTCACCACAAAATCATTATAAGCATGAGCTAAATTTCCACGGTTTTTATAGTCGGGCATTGCCTTTGTACCATATTCTTTCAATCGATTTTCATTAGTACGGATGCCAATAAAAACAAAAGGTTGAATCAGGTTGTGTAAATATAAATTATTCAAGATTTGTTCAATTTTTAGTTGTTCCAAATCTTGGCCATCATTCATGTATAAAACTTTTAAATTTTCATTCAAATCATGGTACTTTGGAGGCAAAATTATATCATAAACTACTGTTCGGTTTAAAAATTTTGAACTGATTACTTGATTCTTGATTACGGATACTTTCTGCACTTCCTACTTAAATTTTAAATGAAATAATCAGCAAATTTAACAAAACCTTTACCTTCAAAAATAAAAAAATCAAAAATCATTTGTTTCATTGATGAAATTGGACTAATATTTCAATCAAATAATTATTTTGCGGATTAATTATTAACCATTTTAGTTGACCAACTAAAAGCCATAATCAAAATATTATTCTAACAATAGGTACGTTTGCAAAATATTCATATTTTAAACAATTAAAAAACTCAAACTTATCAAAATTATATTTGGAAAAACATTTTTTCATTTCAAAAGTAAGTACGAATTTTGCACCTTCATCAATCTATTAATAAAAGTTTATGCAGGAAAAACATATAAAGTTTTATTCTCATATCATTAATCGTGATATTGATTTGCTCATCAGCGGTCATTGGGGATACCCTATTTTAATGTTTCCAACTTCTATGGGAAATTACCTCCAAAACAAAGATTTTGGACTTTTAGATACCATTGGTGATTTGATTGATGCTGGAAAAGTGAAACTTTACAATGTTGACAGCATTGATTTTCAGAGTTTTTATGCCAAAGATTTACCAGCTCATGTCAAAATTCATAATTATAACTTATACACCCAATTCCTGAAAGAAGAGCTTGTTCCTGCCATTCAAAGAGAATGTGGAGTTCATCGCATTGCGGTTGCTGGTTGTAGTTTTGGTGGATATCATTGCTCAAATTTTGCTTTCAAAAACCCTGATTTGGTAGCTCATGCGTTTAGTATGAGTGGTGCATTTAGCATCAAAAGTTTTATGAAAGGTCATTATGATGACAATGTTTATTTCAACGAACCCATGGATTTTATGAACAACGCAGAGTCTTGGAAATACAATCACATGAATATCGTTTTAGGAACTTCAGATTGGGATATTTGTCGGGAAGATAATCTAAATATGTCAAGATTATTAGCCAATAAAGGAATCAATCATTGGTACGACGAAAAACGTTGGGCTAGCCACGATTGGCCACTTTGGAAAATGATGTTTTCAGAATATGTTAGAAATATGAATTTATAATAATAAATACAATCAATTAATAATCAACGAATTATGTTTCAAAAAAAGCCCCAGAAACATGATTTAACCATTATATCACTCTTTCAACGCAGGGGTAGCAAATTGAAAAGAGAACTACGAAATCATGAAAAAAATTGGCATATTATTCGGCATGGAAGATACTTTTCCATGGGCATTTATTGAAGAGGTAAATAAAACCGCACCCAAAGGCATTATTGCGGAAGCTGTTCAAATCGACAAAGTTGAACAAGGCGTAGCAACAGATTATTCGGTAATTATTGACCGTATTTCGCAAGATGTACCTTTTTATAGAGCCTATCTTAAAAATGCGGCTTTGTGTGGAACAGCAGTAATTAACAACCCATTTTGGTGGAGTGCGGATGAAAAGTTTTTCAATAATTGCTTGGCAGTCAAATTAGGTGTTCCCGTTCCAAAAACAGTTCTTTTGCCTTCAAAGGAACGTCCAACTGATACTTCGGAAAAATCATTCAGAAATTTAGTTGCTCCACTTGATTGGGGATATATGTTCAATCAAATTGGTTTTCCTGCCTACATGAAACCGCATGCAGGTGGTGGATGGAAAAGTGTTTATCGTGTTGATAGTCCAGAGGATTTATGGCAAAAGCATGGTGAAACTGGGCAGCTTGTGATGCTTTTGCAAGAAGAAATCCAATTTACTGATTATTATCGTTGCTATTGTTTAAATGGAAAATACGTACATATTATGCCGTATGAACCACGTAATCCTCATCATTTGAGATATGCAACTCAACCAAAAACACAAGGTGAGGCACACAAAAAATTGATGGCAACTATCAATGACTACGTGTTGAAACTAAACCACGCATTAGGTTATGATTTCAATACAGTTGAGTTTGCTATTAGAGACGGAATTCCTTATGCAATCGACTTCTGTAACCCTGCTCCAGATGCTGATATTCATTCAGTTGGTCAAGGAAACTTTGATTGGATTGTTGAAAATGCTGCAAAAATGGCTATTGAAAGAGCAATTGAACAAGTTGATGGTAAAAATAATTGCACTTGGGGAACTTACGTAAAAGATGCCGTAATTTCAGAACCAATTTCGACTAAGAAAGCTCCAGCCAAGAAAAAATAGTCACTTTTCAATAGCCGATAGAATTGAAATTCTATCGGCTATATTCCCAAAGAAAAATACCGAAAAACTATGTCTCTATTTACATTAGGTATTGAAGAAGAATTTCAAACCATTGACCCAAAAACTCGTGAATTACGGTCGCACATGTCTAAATTAGTGGAAGGCGGACAAGTAATTCTACAAGAAAGAATCAAACAAGAAATGCACCAAGCGGTGGTTGAGATGATTTCGAGTGTTTGTGAAAATATACAACAAGCTCGTGAAGAAGTTACATATTTGCGTAGAATGCTTTTTGATTTAGCCGCTAAACAGAATTTGCACATTGCTGCCGCTGGAACACATCCTTTTTCTGATTGGCAAAAACAGTTAATCACAGAAGATGCACGCTACGATAAACTCATTGATGACATGAGAGATGTAGCTCGTTCTAACTTAATTTTTGGGCTACATGTTCATGTGGGAATTCCAAGTAGAGAAGAGGGAATGCAAATTTTGAATGCTGCAAGGTATTTTTTACCGCATATTTATGCCCTATCAACCAATTCACCGTTTTGGTGCGGAAGAAATACAGGTTTTAAATCATACCGTTCAAAGGTTTTTGATAAATTTCCTCGAACAGGTATTCCCGATTATTTTTCAAGTGTAGCTGAATATGACAATTATGTAAATTTGCTCATCAAAACAGGTTGTATCGACAATGGGAAGAAAATTTGGTGGGATATTCGATTACATCCATTTTATCCGACTGTTGAATTTAGGATTTGTGACATACCGATGCGAGTAGATGAAACGATTTGTTTGGCAGCATTAATGCAAGCAATTGTAGCTAAAATTCATAAACTTCACCAACAAAACCTAAGTTTCCGACCATACCACAAAATGCTTATAAGCGAAAATAAATGGCGAGCAGCACGCTACGGAATACACGGAAATTTAATTGATTTTGGGAAAGAAAAGGAAGTCCCCTATTCACATTTGGCTGAAGAATTAATGGAGTTTGTGGATGATGTTTTGGATGAATTAGGCAGCCGAAAAGAAGTGGAATATATTCATGAAATATTGAAAATGGGTAGCGGAGCCGACCGACAACTCAAAGTTTTTGAAGAGACAAAAAGCTTGAAATCAGTTGTTGATTATATCGTTTCCGAAACACGTGTTGGTCTATAAATTAGGTTTTTCTTTAGATTTTAGGCATTATTGAGTATTTTTGTGCCAAAATTATAAGTTCATCAAAATGAAAGAAAAAATAAAAATAGCAATTTTAGATATGTACAACGGTCGTCCAAATGAAGGGATGCGTTGTATAAAAATGTTGTGCGGTCAATTTCTGGCTCAAGATGGCATCGAAGGAAATTACGACATTTTTAATGTAAGACAACATTGTGAAATTCCTAAAATTGAAGAATATGATATTTTTATTTCAACGGGTGGACCAGGAAATCCATTACCAGAAGGACACGAATGGGAACAAAAGTTTGCTACCTTTCTTGACCAAATTTTTGCTCATAATCAAGTTTCAGATGCTAAGAAATACTTGTTTTTGATTTGTCATTCATTCCAAATTGCTAGTCACCATTTAAAATTTGGAGAAGTTTGTAAGCGTCGTTCGACATCTTTTGGTGTAATGCCAATCCATCGAACAAATGATGGTGAAACAGAATTATATTTCAATAATCTTCCTGAAATTTTCTTTGCAGTAGATTCGAGAGATTATCAATTAATTCAGCCAAATTGGCAAAAAATTAATGCTTTTGGGGCAAAAATTTTATGTTTAGAGAAAATCCGTGAATATGTTCCGCTTGAAAGAGCCATCATGGCGATTCGTTTTTCGGAAGAGGTTTTTGGCACACAATTTCATCCCGAAGCAGATTCAGAGGGTATGATGCGATATTTCAAACAGGAAGATAAAATGATTGCCGTCATTAGCGAGTATGGTTCAGAAAAATACGAAGAAATGATAGAGCGTCTCGACGACCCTGACAAAATTATGCTCACAGAATCAATTATAATCCCTTCTTTCTTGAATTTTGCAGCCGAACAAATATTGGCAATCGCCTAATTTTAGCATCAAACTTGATTAATAAAACTCAATGATACCTTCAATCAGACAAAAATTTAATGACAGTTTTTCGCAAGAAAAATATGATGCAATGATTGCTGAATTTCACCATGAATTTCCAAATCAGCTTGATTTTAGAGTTGCTGAAACCCCAGTATTTGTACCAAAAGAACTAAAAATTAAACTTTTACACGCCTGCAATGACATTATTGATGTTTTACTAAAACCTGATTTCAAAGAAAAAACAAACCGAGCAATTCCCGCAAATCAAAACGTACCAAACGAGGATAAACATCCAAGTTTTTTAGCGATTGACTTTGCCGTTTGTAAAGATGAAAATGGGGATTTAACACCACAATTAATTGAATTACAAGGTTTCCCATCACTTTTTGGCTATCAATGGTATTTAGGGCAGAAATATAGAAAGTTTTTTTATGACCCTAAAAACTTTACTCAATATTTTAATCGACTTTCATTCGCTTCTTATATTGATGAAATGAAAAAAGTTTTGCTTGCTGGAGAAAATGCGGAAAATGTAATTTTGTTAGAAATTTATCCAGAAAAGCAAAAAACTCGTTTAGATTTTGAAATCTCAAGACAACTTTGGGGAATTGAGCCTGTTTGTTTAACAAAAATAAAAAAGGTTGGAAAGAAAATTTTTTATGAAAAAGGCGGACGTACAATTGAAATAAAACGCATTTATAATCGCTTGATTTTTGATGATTTGCTGCAAAACTTCCCTAATTTAGAAACAAACTTCAAAATGACTGATGAAATTGAAGCCAAATGGATAACACACCCAAATTGGTTTTTTAGAATCAGTAAATTTACTTTGCCCCTATTAAAAAGTAATTTTGTTCCACAAAGTTTCTTTTTATCAGATTTAAAAGAATATCCAGCTGATTTAGAAAATTATGTTTTAAAACCTCTTTTTTCGTTTGCAGGAAGTGGGGTAAAACTACATTTTACAAAGGATGATTTGGATGCAATTTCAGATAAAGAAAACTATCTGATTCAGAGAAAAGTCAAATATGAGCCAATTATTGAAGATAAAGTAGGAAATTTGATAAAAACTGAAATCCGAATGTTATTTATTTGGGAGGATGATGCTTTACGGCCAAAATTGGTTACTAATCTTGCTCGTTTAAGTCGAGGGGAAATGATTGGCGTTAATTTTAACAAAAATTTTGATTGGGTTGGGGGAAGTTGTGCTTTTTTTGAGGATTAAATTATCCTTTCTAATTACTTAAATTCACTTGTTTTTTTTCAAGCCTAAAAAAAGAACAGTTTTTATTCCGCAAAAATCAGTTTGTTCATAAAAAGAAAAGGAGCTAAAATAAGCTCCTTTTCTAAATCTATGAAACAAAACTACTATTTATCCCACCATATTCTAGCTGTGAAAGTATCACCACCAGATATGCCAGCAACAGCTGTTTTGTAATTTTCAGGGTTGTAAGATGGTTCGGTAGATTTGTAAGGAATTCTTCTTGGAATAGTTCCATTAGAAAATCCGTTTGGATATACCACTGGAGTCAATGCAGGATAACCCGAACGACGCCAGTTAGACCAGTTCTCAATAAAGTTAAATGTAATACCTGTTGCCACCCAAATTTGCTCATTGATTTGTTTCAATGAAGCCTCGGTAGAAGATGTATTTAATGGATTTTTATCTAAATAAGAATCCATCGCTGCTACTGACTTCGCAATGGCTGCATCGGAGCTTGCGGTTGAATTGAATTGAGCCAAAGAAGCAATTGCAGCTTTAACACCATTTTTGTAGTGGTCTGCAGCAGTTGTTGCTCCAACATTCCAACCTCTAACTTTAGCTTCAGCTAAAAGTAATTCTGTTTCAGCGTAAGTCAAGACGAAGTTTACACCACTTCTGTCAACAAAAACTGAAGTTCTTGGACGAGAATATTTTCCAACTCTAGCTACATCTGCACCAGAACCAGAAGCACCAGGGTATTGCGGATGTTTAGCAATATCAGTTGCTCCACCATTCAAATCGTAGCCATTTGGAAGACCAATTTGAGCAGATTCAGAATTATCTCCTGCCAAATCTTGATTTGAATTATTTGTGTAACCAGCTTGAGCAATTTCAGCAATGGCACTGATACGTGGGTCAGAAGTACTTTTCAAATAATCAATAAAAGTTTTACTCCAACGTACTTCTCGGTAATCATCAGGAACTCTCAATGCACCGCTTGTATTGTTTCCAGCTGTTGCATTGTCAGTAATAATTTTGGCATTATCATCAACACTTGTAAATACACCACCAGCATAAGCTTTTTCAGCCCAAGTTTTGGCAGTTGCAGCATCTACTTTAGATAATCTTAAAGCCAATTTCAACATTAAAGAATAACCAAATTTTTTCCATTTTGTGATGTTTCCACCATACATTAAATCAGCAGTTGGATTAGTTTTTGAAGTACTAAGAGCTGTGATAGCAGCGTCCAATTCAGCTAATAAACCTGGATAAATTTTAGATTGAGAATCATACTTTGGTAATGTGATGCCTTCTTTAGCTTTTAAAGCTTCAGAATAAGGAACATCTCCATAACAATCGGTGATACGTGCTAAACAAAGCACTTTCATGATTGTACCAACATTATATAAGTTCGACATTTCAGGCTTATCTTTTACAAGATTTTGCATTTCATAAGAAAGCGATGCTGCACGATATGTTTCTTCGTGAACACGGCCTTGATAAGCAATAAAACTACCAGAAGCAACATATTTGTCACCATTTCCATAATAAGAAAATGTTGATGCAAGCACTTGAGTCCACATACTTTGAAACAATAATTGTGAGTATCCAGTATTACCGAACTCATATTGTGACTGTGAAAGCAAGTAATTTGGGTTAAAAACCGTAGCACTCGTCTTGTTTGGGTCAGTATTTACTTCTTCAAATTTATCTGTACATGAAGAAGCTATAAATACCGCCAAGATGGTTAATATATATCCTATTTTTTTCATAAGTGAGTCAAATTTAGAATTTAACATTTAGATTCAAGCCATAAGTTCTAGTCGATGGCAAACTGTTACCCTCAATACCAGCGTAGCTTAAAATTGAAGAGAAGCCAGCTTCTGGGTCAATATTATCAGTACGTTTCAAGAGCATAAGTAAGTTTCTAGCAACAAATGATAGCTCAATTGATTTGATTGGAGTTTTAGCAATAAACTTAGGATTGATTGAATAACCAAGCGTCACTTGACGCAATTTGATGAAACTTCCATCCATTACGTTTAAAGCTGAAATTCTTCTTGCAAGGTTTTGGTAGTATGTTTGTGCTGGAACATTTACTGCGTTTACAGCTCCATCCTTAGTTACACCAGTTGCTACTACGCCAGACTCACGTCCTGGAAGAGTAATTTGATTCAAACCACGGAAAATTGAGTAGTAATTAGTTGCTGACAACACTTTATTTCCAAAACGATAATCAATCAAGAATGAAAGATTGAAGTTTTTGTAGCTAAATTCGTTATTAAAACCACCATAGAATTTAGGTAAAACAGAACCCATTGGTGTACGAGAAGCTGCTTGAACAGGAATACCCGTATTATCAATCACGATATTTCCTTTTGCATCATAAACAAAATCGTAAGCCATGATTTGAGGGCCAGGTAATCCTTTAATCAAAGCAGTATTTGCATTTAATGGGCGATAAGTTCCTAATCCTAATTGTTGTGACTCTGAACCTGAACCGTCAATTTCTACAATTTTGTTTTTAATCCAAGTAAAGTTTAATGAGGTAGTCCATTTTAAACCTTGATTTTCAACTGGAACAGCTGTAACCAATGCTTCTAAACCAGAGTTTTGAGTTGAACCAGTACCAATTTGTTGGTTGCTAAATCCTGTCGCCTCAGATAATGAACCATTAATGATTTCGTTATTTGTTTTACGATTGAAATAAGCTAAATCTAGACCTAATCTATTTTTGTAGAATTTCAATTCTGTACCAAGTTCAAATTCTGAAAGTGTATAAGGTTTCAAGAATAAATTTGGCAAAGTACTACTAAATGAACCAGTTGTGATGCCTTGAATTGCAGAACCTACACTATAATACTGTGATGTACTGTAAGGATTAGCTGGCTCACCACTTACAACAGCATAAGATGCTCTAAATTTACCATAACTAAGATTTGAAGAATTTACCAATTCAGTGAAATCATAGCTTAACGAAACCGATGGTGTGAAAATGCCATAGTTATTTTTTGGCAAAGTTGAGAAAGCATCATAACGGCCAGTGGTCGATAGAATCAATTGATTTTTATAATTGAAATCTAATGAATAGTAAGCCGAATTTGCTTGTCTTTCGTTATAATCGTATGAACGGTTAAATGAAAGAACGTTGAGTGGACTGTAGAAGAAAGGAATTACAAAAGGGCCACCACCGATAGCCATTCTATCATATTTGTTTTTGCGAGTTGCAACCCCAACAATCGCATCCATGCTGATATCTTTAACCAAATTAAAGCTTCCTCCAAGAATTGCGTCAGCATTTAGCTCAGAAGTAGTTGATTTTGAAAGTTCATCAAATCCACCTTTCTGACCATTTGAATATGCAGTACCAGTTGGCGTTATTTTAAAAATCCCGTCATTTAATTGGTCATAACCTAAACGTACTTGAGAATAGATATTTTTTGTAATATCATATTTGGCTGTCAATGCCGAAATCATACGTTTACGCTTAACATCATTTTGATAACGATTTACTACGAACCAAGGGTTTGTTACATAAATATCATCATTGTATTGAATCTCATTACCATACTCAGTACTTGCATCATAGCCTGGTTTCAAGGCAGCTTGATTAAGACTAGTTGCCAAGAAATTGATGTTATTAGCATTCATCGGGCCATCACTCAATTGTGGCTTATTATTATTTTTCTCATCAACATAATTTACCATTACATCAACTTTCAGTTTTTGTCCAAATTTTTGAGAACCCGTAAAGTTGAATGTTTTGCGGTCAAGACCACTATTACGCAAAATTGAATTATTACCCAAATTAGCCAATGATAATCTGAAATTACCAGTTTCATTTCCGCTAGCAATTGCCAATGAGTTTGTTAAAGAAGAACCCAAACGATAAAAGTTTTTCATGTTATCTTTTACCGCAGAATATGGATAATTTTTCCCGTCAAATTGGATAGTTGAAGCTCCATCTAATTTTTCGCCCCAACTCAACATTCCACTGTTTAATGCACTTACAGTATTTGTTGGTCTTTTTCCATTTAAACCTTGTCCATAAACATATTGATAATCTGTAAAGTTGATTGCTTGCTCGCTTACGGCGTTCAAATTATAATCAACAGACATTTTACCTTTTTTACCAGATTTTGTTGTAATCAAGATTACACCATTGGCAGCTCTTGCACCATATAGAGCAGATGCCGATGCACCTTTCAAAACCGACATACTTTCGATATCATCAGGGTTTAGGTTAGAGATACCATCTCCGTTATCTGCACCACCCCACTCACCAGCACTACCTCTTTGAGTATTGTCAATTGGCACACCGTTCATAACTATTAAAGGCGAACTAGCTGTAAAACTTGCCATACCTCTAAGTAAAATTCTTGCAGATGAACCAGACCCACCGTTGGTACCTGAAATGTTCAAACCAGCAACTCTACCTGCCATCGAATAGGCAACGTTTGTTTCACGGGCTTTTGTCATTTGGTCGCCATTAACGGTTGTTACTGCATAACCAACTTTACGTGCCTCTTTTGAAATACCCAAGGCTGTTACTACAACCTCGTTCAGAACACCTGCTTCTGCTTTCAAGCTAATGTCTATTACGCTTGAACTTCCAACAGTTACATTGACTGCTCCATAACCAATGTAACTAAACGTGAGAACGCTTCCCTTAGCGGCATCAATCGCATACTCGCCTTTCTCGTTAGAAATAGTTCCTTTTGTCGAACCTTTAATGGCGACATTTACCCCATAAAGCGGTGAACCTCCATCGTCTGATACTTTCCCTTTTATAGTCATCGTTTGGGCAAAACCCACTACAGAAACTAGAGAAAATATGAAGGCATAAAAAAACAGTCGTAATGTTTTCTTCATATTTAAAATTTAGGTTAATTGTTAAAGAATTTTGTAAAAACTCATGTTAAAAGTATTAATACACGAATAATTTTTTATTAATTTTTGATTAACAAAAGCACTTAACCTTAATACTATTTTATCCAAGCGATGGTTAAAATAATACTATTCAACAAAAAAGTTCTATCTAAACGGCGTTAAATAGAACTTTAGTTTTATTTTTAATAAATTTTAAAATATATAAACAATTTTGATTTTTTTTTAAGATTCTAAAATTTCTTTATAAGAAACCTCATATTCTTCAGAGTAAAGCCTTTGATAATCTTTTGCAAATTTTTCGTAAGAACTTTTCGCTAACGAATGTTTTCCCAAATAAACTAATGATTTGCATTTAAGTGACATAGCAGTTTCATCTACAGAATCAAATTTAAAAATGTTATCAGCAATTTCAATAATCTCTTCAGCGTATTGGGAAATAGGAAGTTGCTCTGAGTAGGCCAAATAAGCATCTATTACTTTATTTGATATTTCAGCCTTGAAATCATCTAACCATTCATACTCAAGATTTGATAAAAAAGCTCCTTGATTAACAATGGACGTTAAATCATTTATTTGTTCCACATTTAGCGTTTTCTTTGCATTTGTAAGTTTCTGAAACTCAAAATAATCAATACTCACTTTTGAAGGCTCAAAAACTATTTTCCAATTTCCGGTATCTTTTGTAATTTGGATTGCTGGTAATTGTTCAAAAATCGTTTTAAGTTTCGTTATATTGACCGAACGATTATTTCTAGCACTGCTTGTTGTTTTATCATTCCAAAACATATCATTCAGTTGAGAAGAATTTACCCCTTTGTTCCACTTAATCGAATTGAGCAGCAGGTACAAAAACATCTCTTTCAAAAGCGGTGAAAATTGGTTTGTCAAATCAACACCATTATTATTTATAAACTGAAATCCCCCAAACAATGAAATTTTACCTTTATTTTCATTTCCTACATTTATAATATTATCATGCATTTCTTGTGGAATTTCAGATTCTTCATTGAGGGCTACGTTTTCTTCATTTACCAAATTTGATTGGTAATTATTATTAATTAAATACCAAATAACACCAAATAAAACTGTTAAAATTAATACCGCAAAAAGACCAAATTTAACTGTACTTTGAAAAAAAGAAGGATTATTTTTAGCTACTACTGGCAGATTTGACGGTGGAAAGTCTAGGGAATAAATTTCTATTTCGGTTGAATCAGCAGGTAAACGGTCAAAAAAACTCGTTACACAATACAATTTTGAGTTAATTTTATCAAAATATAAATCAGCAAAACTTGAAACATCAATAAATTTGTAAGGTATTTCTTTGGAAATTCTGTTTAATTCTGGTTTTGACAACGAACCTTCTACCAACTGCAAACTAGACTTAAATTTTAGCTGGTTATAAATCAATCCATAAAAGGAGTCTTTACTTTGATTAACAATCAACGATGAAGCAACCACAAAAGTAGAATCTGGATTTTTCAAATCGTACACTTTTCTAACTCTGTTTTTTTGCCAGTCAATTTCAAATAAATCATAATAATTTTGAGGATTCATTCCTTGATCACCGGTTTTTGAACCAAATCCACCAAATAAATATGACTTCATATTTTCTTTGCTACCAAGACCAAACATATAACGCGGTTCAATTATATCTCCTGTCATACTTAAATCAGACCAAGAATTTGTATTAAAAGAAAACTTTTGCACACGATTTTTATACTTATATTGACCGTACCCTCCAATTAAGACCAAAGCGGTGTCATTTGGATAAGCGTATTTATTATGGTGCCAATATTCCGTTAAATTATATTTAGTGTTTGCCGAAATATTCCAATTATTTTTATTGAAATCATAATCGAAAATCTGTCTTTCGTTCAATCTGACATTCACTAATTTATTATTCAAAAAAATCGCACAATCACCAAAAGTAAATTTCTTGTGTGAAGAAGTAAAATTTTTATATGAAAGTGAATCGTTTTTTGTGCTAAAAAAGTAAGTTTTTAAATCAGAATTAATTTGAATTACCCTTGATTTGTCATTAAATGCAAAACTAGAATTACCCTTAAATTTCAACTTTTTTAAAAGTTTCCATTCAAAATGATTTTTAAGTAGCCATTGTGCATTCTTGCTTATCGCCTTACTCTGTGCAACATTATCCATCGAATTATTACCATAAATCTCTCTTAGTGGCCAATGATGAAGTAATTCATTCGCCGATTTTATGGTAACATTTCGCAAATACATTGGAAGTACATCACTGGTCAGAAATTTTGGGTGCGAACATTCGCCAAAGTAAATTTTGAAACATTTTTTGAAGCTAAACGGAATAGCTCCTTTTCCATACAATTGATTATTACAAAAAATTTTGAGTTGATTATCTTCTATTTGAACTTTAAATAAATTCCATTTCGAATATAATGTAACCGAATCTAATTGTTTTTCAAGTTTGATATCTTTATCTCCAGATATTATTCTAAATTTTTGTTGTTTCCCCTTTGAATCTGACTGAAAAAGTAAATCAATATTTTTATTATCTTGGTCAATAATTCTGAAAACATAACCAAAATATGAACTGACATTAGGTTTAAATTTTATTTCAAATGCAAGTTCGAGGTCACTTTTTGTGCAGAAATTATTCTCATCACCCAAAATAAGAGAGGTTCGTTTATCTGTAATTACTTCATGACCCAAAAACTCCAAACCATATTCTTGACAAAAAGCCAGATTTATAGCAAATTGAAAATACAAGAATAGAAAGGTTAAAATTTTTATTGGTAGATATTTTAACCGCATAAGTAAATAGTAGTTGATTGTGTAAAATAATAGGAGATTAACATAAACACCTCATTATCAATAATTTAAAGCAAATAAACTTTATTTATAAAATTCATTAAGAAATATTTAATCCGATATTAATATCTTATTAATTTTTTATTTGCTAAGCTTTATAACTTGGTATTTTCAATAATATTTACAAATCTATTTTGTAAGCATACAAAATGCAAATTTGTTAGTCAATTAATTAAAATATTTAATATTATCAATATTAAATTTAAATATTTTAATATTCGACCTATTCATCAATTTATATAAATTAGACTACCTTAAAATGAAACATTTTCTAAAAATCTTAACAATTATATTGGCCTTTAATTTTAAGAGTTATGGTCAAAATACAATCCATCAAACATCTTCTAAATATGAATATCCAACTGACCCGCTCGTTAAGCAAAAATTGGAAGAATGGAGAAATCTTAAATTTGGTATTATTATTCATTGGGGACTTTATTCTGTTCCTGGAATAATTGAATCATGGGAGTTGTGTAACGAGGATTGGATTAACCGAGATAGTACATCAAAATACGACGAATATAAAAAATGGTATTGGGGATTAAATACGCAATTCAATCCAACAAAATTTGACCCACAATCATGGGCTAAAGCAGCCAAAGATGCTGGTATGAAATATGTGGTTTTTACAACAAAACACCACGACGGCTTCAATATGTTTGATACCAAATTTTCTGACTTTAAAATAAGCAATGGGCCGTTTGCTCAAAACCCAAAAGCAGACATCGCAAAATACGTTTTTGATGCCTTCAGAAAAGAGAATTTTATGATTGGTGCATATTTTTCAAAACCTGATTGGCATTCACAATATTTTTGGTGGGACAGATATGCAACTGCCGACCGAAATGTAAATTACGATATTCGCAAATTTCCTTGGCGATGGAATCAATTCAAAACCTTTAGTTATAATCAAATTAATGAACTTACTTCTAACTATGGCAAAATTGATATTCTTTGGCTTGATGGAGGTTGGGTTCGTCCGCTGGAAACTGTAAATGAAGAAGTTCGTTCCTGGGGTGCTAGAATACCCGAATGGAGTCAGCACATTGATATGCCAAAAATTGCTCAAATGACAAGAAAAAATCAACCAGGTATATTAATGGTTGATAGAACAGTTCATGGCCCTTACGAAAATTATCGTACACCTGAACAAAGTATTCCGAAAACAAAATTAGATACGCCTTGGGAAAGTTGTATCACTTTGGGCGGTGCTTGGGGCTATGTGCCGAATGACCAGTTTAAATCTTCAACTAAAGTTATTCATACTCTAATCGAGGTTGTTGCTAAAGGTGGGAGTTTACTTCTAGGTGTTGGACCAACGGCTGAAGGCATATTTTTACCAGCTCAGATTGAGCGATTAAAAGAAATCGGTGAATGGCTAAAACTGAATGGAGAAGCTATTTATAATACCCGTGCAATTGATAATTTTAATGACAAGGAAGTGTATTTTACCAAAAGTTTGACTAACAAATTTTACGCTATGGTCCGAATTGGAGAAAACCAAAGTCCAGAAGCCATTATTAGCTGGGCAAATAATGTTCCAAAAAGTGGAAGTCAAGTTGTTTTATTGAGCGAAAATCTAAAACTCAAATGGGAGAAAAAGGGAAATAAAACTTTTGTATATTTACCCAAAGAATTAGTTGAAAAATATAAAAATTACCCAGCCTTTGCTTTAAAATTTGAGATGTAATTATGAAAAATAAAATAGCAATTTTCGCAATTTTATTAAGCTTTAATGCTTTTTCACAAGTAAAAATGGTAAATAACCAATTTATTGATTCTTTTCCTGTTGAAAAATCTTGCCATGCTTCTACAATAGTAGAATTATCAAATGGGAAGTTTATGGCCGCATGGTTTGCTGGAGAATATGAAAGTCACCCAAAAGTTGGTATTTATATTTCAACATTAGAGGAGGGTATTTGGAGCAAACCAACAAAAATTGCAGACGGGATTGAAAATGAAGATAAACAATTTGCTTGCTGGAATCCAGTACTTTTCAAAAATAATTTGGGTAAATTATTCTTATTTTACAAGGTTGGTATCAATCCAAGAGAATGGTGGGGCGTGATGAAAACCTCAAATGATGAAGGGAAAACGTGGTCAAAAGCGTCAAAATTACCCAAAGATATACTTGGCCCAATAAAAAATAAACCCATTCAATTGCCTTCAGGTGAAATCTTGTCTCCATCCAGCACTGAAAGTTTAGATGCCAAAATTTGGAAAACGCATGTAGAATTCTCTGATGCGAATGGCGAGAATTGGGAAAAAATTGACATTGATTGTGCAGATTACGGTGTTATCCAACCAAGCATTTTAACCCATAAAGATGGTAGATTGCAAATGTTACTCCGTAGTCGTCAAAATAACATTATTCAGTCTTGGTCAGTTGATAATGGAAAAACTTGGAGCAAACTCTCCCCTATTAATTTACCAAATCCAAATTCAGGCATTGATGCAGTTACACTTAAAAATGGCGACTTTTTGTTGGTCTATAATCCTCTACCTTCTGGAAAAGACTGGTCAAATGGTAGAAATATATTAAAAGTAGCCATTTCAAAAGATGGAAATAACTGGACGGATATTTACGAACTAGAAAATCAGAAGAAAGCAGAATTTAGCTACCCAGCTATTATTCAAGCAAATGATGGAAATATTCATATTACCTATACCTATGACCGAAAGTTAATAAAAAATGTAGTTTTAAAGGTTGAGTAACCTACTTTTAGGCTATCAATAATAAAACGCAAACTTTTTGTGTCAATAAATAAAAAGCCCAACAGCTAGTTGGGCTTTTTATTTAAGTAAACCTTGATAAAATTATTTAATGAATTTTATTGCAGTAATTACGTTGTTATATCTTTCTTCATAATAGCCCACAACTCTCGTTCCATTAGCTTTTACCATTGAAGCAGTAACAAAAAAATCAAAATTTAGCGTAACGTTATCTTTTGAGGTAATTGAAACAGTTCCAGGCAAATCTCCAGGAGTTTCTTCATCAGCTCCGCTTAATACGCCTATAATTTTCTTCGATTCTGGGCTTAATTCAACTTTTTCATCGCTTATAATAGATTTGCCATTGACACGTAAATCCATCAAAGCATTAACTTGCTCACTTTTATATAAAAAAGATATATATTTTCCAGTCCATTTGCGAAGAACATTCGCATCAACGCCTTTTACTTCCTCTAAATTAACAGTAAAATATTCAGAAAATTTTCTTTCAGGAAACTCAATCGTCAAAGTTACCATCGGATAACCCGAATCCTCAACTTCTTTTATAATTCCCATTTCACGAATTTCATCATCTTTTGGATTCAACTCTTCATCTGATTCCGACGGTTCTTCAACAATTGCATTGGCAACTGTATCAGTATTAGTAGTTACTTTTGTAGAATCGACAGAAGCAGTTTTACTGTCTTTTGCACCACAAGAAATACAAAACATCAGCAGAAGCGATGTTGTAAAATTTTTCAAACTCATCTCAATAATTAGGTTTAAATGATAAATTGCAAAAGTACTTTTTTTTGATAAAAAAACACTTTTGACTATTTATTTTTTTAATAATTATTTGATATAAAAGTATTTAAAACAAAAAATACCCCACATAAATGTGAGGTATTTTCAGAAATTGTACTATTGTCAAATTATTTATTTGCTTCTGCAGCAATCAAATTCAAAGCGGAACCAGCTTTAAACCAACCAATTTGACTTTCATTATATGAATGGTTCAATTTGATTTCATCTTTTGAACCATCTTTGTGATTAGCTATCAAAGTCAAAGGTACACCTTCAGCAAATGTAGTTAAGCCTAAAATATCCAATGAGTCATCTTCTTGAATTTTATCGTAATCTGCAGGATTAGCAAATGTTAATCCTAACATACCTTGTTTTTTCAAGTTTGTTTCGTGAATACGAGCAAATGAACGAACAATGATGGCACGCACACCCAAATGACGTGGCTCCATTGCAGCGTGTTCACGTGATGAACCTTCACCGTAATTTTCGTCACCCACAACGATAGTTCCTACTCCTGCGGCTTTATAAGCACGTTGTACAGTCGGAACTTCACCATATTGTCCTGTTAATTGATTTTTAACAGTGTTAGCTTTACCGTTAGCAAAGTTAATTGCACCAATCAAGAGGTTATTTGAGATATTATCTAGGTGTCCACGGAATTTCAACCATGGGCCAGCCATTGAAATATGGTCAGTTGTACATTTTCCTTTGGCTTTAATCAATAATTTCAAGCCAGTCAAATCTGTTCCTTCCCACGGTTTGAATGGGTCAAGTAATTGTAAACGGTCAGATTTTGGACTAACAGCTACTTTTACTTTACTTCCATCTTTTTTAGGTTTTTGGTAACCAGCATCTTTCACATCAAATCCCATCGGAGGTAATTCAACGCCAAATGGATTGTCCAATTTTACTTGTTCACCATTTTCGTTTGTCAAAGTATCTTTTGCAGGATTGAAAGTTAAATCACCTGCAATAGCAAACGCAGTTACAATTTCTGGCGATGCAACAAATGCATGTGTATTTGGATTTCCGTCGGCACGTTTCGCAAAGTTACGGTTGAACGAAGTAATGATTGAGTTTCTTTCACCTTTTTCAGCTCCATGTCTTGCCCATTGACCGATACAAGGCCCGCAAGCATTGGCTAAAACAACACCACCAATTGCATCAAATTTTGCAAGAATTCCATCACGTTCAGCTGTAAAACGAACCAATTCTGAACCTGGAGTGATTGTAAATTCTGCCTTAGCTTTGATATTTTTGGCCGCAGCTTGAGATGCAATTGAAGCAGCACGAGTCATATCTTCATAAGAAGAGTTTGTACAAGAGCCAATCAAACCAACATCAAGTTTTTGTGGCCATTTGTTTTTAATAACAGCTTTCGCAAATTTCGATAAAGGCCAAGCTAAATCAGGCGTGAATGGACCATTGATTCTTGGCTCCAATCTCGAAAGATTAATTTCGATAACTTGGTCGTAATATAATTCAGGATTATCAATACATTCTTGGTCTGGACGTAACAAATCTTTGATACCATTCGCCAAAGAAGCTACTTTAGCACGGCCTGTTGCTTTTAAATAACCAGCCATTTTTTTGTCATAACCAAAAAGAGATGTTGTAGCACCAATTTCTGCACCCATGTTACAGATTGTACCTTTACCAGTTGCTGAAAGTGCATCAGCACCTTTACCAATATATTCTACAATTGCACCTGTTCCACCTTTTACAGTTAATTGACCTGCAACCTCCAAAATAACGTCTTTTGCAGAAGCCCATCCTTTTAGTTTTCCAGTCAATTTAACACCAATTAATTTTGGCATTTTCAATTCCCAAGCTAAACCTGCCATTACATCGCAAGCATCAGCTCCACCAACTCCAATGGCAACCATACCCAAACCACCTGCATTTGGTGTGTGTGAGTCAGTTCCAATCATCATTCCACCTGGGAATGCGTAGTTTTCAATTACTACTTGATGAATAATACCAGCACCAGCTTTCCAGAAACCAATACCATATTTATTAGATACTGAAGCTAAGAAATCGTAAACTTCTTTATTTTTTTCTGTAGCAATTTTTAAATCGTCTGTTGCACCAACTTTTGCTTGAATCAAGTGGTCACAGTGAACTGTTGAAGGAACGGCAACCTTTGGACGACCCGCCGACATAAATTGTAATAAAGCCATTTGAGCAGTTGCATCTTGCATCGCAACACGGTCTGGAGCAAAGTCAACATAATCTACACCTCTATTATGTGCTTTGGTTGGCGAACCTTCCCACATGTGAGAATATAGAATTTTTTCTGCCAAAGTAAGAGGTCGTCCAACTACCTTACGGGCAGCAGCTACTCTTTCTGGCATACGAGCGTAAACGCTCTTAATCATATCTAAATCAAAAACTGCCATTAGTTAAAAAATTTTAAGATTTATTGTTACCGATTCCTTTAGATTAGTAATGATGTACAAAGACAAAATTACAAAACAAAGATTAATTATATGTAGGAATTATTGCAAAAATAGAATAGAACATATGTAAATACAACCTTTGGGACTTTTTATCTCAAAAAAAATATTAAAAAAAATATTTCACCAACCAAAATAAGACATTTTCCCATTTATTATTGTTAATTACATTCAAATCAACCAATTATTGAATTTTTTTAAAAAGTAATAACAATATTTTCTGTTCAACAAATGATATATTTTAAGCAATTTTTTAAAGAAAATAGTTGTTTTATGAATCAAGGCTTATATTTGAGCCATAAAAACCAAAAACAGGATAGATGTCTAAAAATTTAGTTATAGTTGAGTCCCCTGCAAAAGCCAAAACAATTGAAGGTTATCTTGGTAAAGATTTTACGGTAAAATCAAGCTTTGGTCATGTACGTGACCTTCCAGATAAAGAATTAGGAATTGACGTAAAAAACCAATTTCTACCTAGTTATATAGTCTCTTCTGATAAAACTAAAGTCATAAGCGAATTAAAAAAATTAGCAAAAGAATCTGAAACGGTTTGGTTAGCAACCGATGATGACCGTGAAGGAGAGGCCATTTCTTGGCATTTAAAAGAAGCATTAGGCCTAACTGACAATACCCCTAGAATTGTTTTTAGAGAAATTACAAAAAAAGCAATCACCAATGCCATCGAAAATCCACGAACTATAAACATGGATTTGGTCAACGCTCAACAAGCTCGTCGTGTACTCGACCGACTTGTTGGATTTGAACTTTCCCCTGTTTTGTGGCAAAAAATTCGGACTGGCGAACGAACAAACCTCTCTGCAGGGAGGGTTCAATCAGTAGCTGTTAGAGTGATTGTTGACCGTGAAAGAGAGATAGATGCTCACGACTCAAAATCTTCTTTTAAGGTTGTTGCTCAATTTTTGGTCGAAAAAGGGAAAGTTCTTAATGCTGAATTGGGCAAAAACTTTGAAAAAGAAGCTGACGCTAGGGCATTTCTTGAAAAGTGCGTCAATGCTATTTTTACCATCAAAAATCTTGAAGTAAAACCAGCAAAAAAATCTCCTGCAGCACCTTTTACAACATCTACTTTGCAGCAAGAAGCTTCTCGTAAGCTTGGCTTTTCGGTTTTACAGACAATGACGGTGGCTCAAAAATTATATGAAGCAGGTAAAATTTCATATATGAGAACTGACTCAACCAATCTTTCAGGCGAAGCAATTGAAAAAGCTAAAACGCAAATTGAAAATGCTTACGGTGAAAAATATGTAAAAACTCGTCAATATAAAACCAAAAGCGAATCGGCACAAGAAGCCCACGAAGCCATTCGTCCAACTGATTTTAGCACCGAAAAAGTTGACGGCGATAGAAACGAACAAAGATTATATGATTTAATTTGGAAACGTTCGATTGCCTCTCAAATGGCTGATGCAGAATTGGAGCGAACAATTGCAACAATCTCAATTTCGACCACAAAAGAAGAACTCGTTGCGACTGGTGAAGTTATCAAATTTGATGGTTTCTTGAAAGTTTATCTCGAATCAAACGATGATGAAGACGAAGAAAACAAAGGGATGCTTCCTCCATTAAATATCGGACAAATTTTAGATTTGTCAATAATGAAAGCAACAGAAAGATTTACAAAACCAGCAGCTCGATACACAGAAGCAAGTTTAGTGAAGAAACTGGAAGAAATGGGCATTGGCCGACCATCAACTTATGCACCTACAATTTCTACCATTATTAAAAGAAATTATGTTGTAAAAGAAGATAGACCAGGAAAAGAAAGGAATTTCAAGGAGTTTACCCTCCAAAAAAACGAAATTACCGAAAAAGTAGGTAAAGAAAATTACGGTACTGAAAAAGCAAAACTTTTCCCGACTAATATCGGAATGGTTGTTAATGATTTTTTAGTTGATAATTTTGACGCTGTAATCGACTATAATTTTACAGCAAATGTTGAAAAAAGTTTCGATACTGTTGCCGACGGAAAAGCTCAATGGCAGAACATTATCGCAAGTTTCTATAAAGATTTTCACAGTAAAATTGAATTAGCCTCTGAAGCTAAGTCAACCGCTGGAACAAGAGAATTAGGAATTGACCCGAAATCAGGAAAAAAGGTTTCTGTTAAAATAGGAAAATTTGGTCCTTATGTTCAAATTGGAGAAAAAGACGACGAAGATAAACCAACTTTTGTAAGTCTTCAAAAAGGTCAATTAATTGATACAATTACATTAGAAGAAGGTTTAGCTCTTTTTGATTTACCAAAATTACCAAAAGAAGTTGGTTTCTTTGAGGATAAGCCAATCATTGTTTCGGTGGGTAAATTTGGTCCATATATCAAGCATGATGACAAATTCTATAACTTAGAAAGGTCTGATGACCCACATCAAGTTGACGAAAAACGAGCAATTGAAGTAATTGAAGCCAAAAGAAATAGCAACGACCTTTCTCAACCAAAAGATTTAGGAATTTACGAGGGTTTGGCGGTAAATATTGGCAAAGGTCGATTCGGGCCTTATGTGAAATATGGTGATAAGTATTACAATATTGCCAAAGGAATTGACCCTACAACTTTAACAATTGAAGGTGCAATCGAGATTATCAAAGCAAAAAATGCCGCAGAAAGTAATAAAATTATTAGAGAATTTGAAGAAAATAAAACAATTCAAGTACTTAATGGTCAATACGGCCCCTATATCAAAGCTGGAAAACGCAACGTCAAAATTCCAAAAGGAACTGACCCTGCAACTTTGACTTTGGAAGATTGCTTGAAATTAGCAAATGGTTGATTTTATTTATTAGATTTTCTTACTATTTATAATACAAAAGTGGCACAACTTGTTAGAAATAATAATTAGTTGTGTCACTTTTTTGTTAAAAAATTCATAAAACAAGATTTAATTCAATGAAAAAAAAGCTCGTCGTACTAACTGGTGCAGGAGTTAGTGCTGAAAGTGGACTAAAAACATTTAGAGATACTGGTGGACTTTGGGAAAATTATAGCATTGAAGACGTGGCAACTCCTGAAGGTTGGCAAAAAAATCCGGTACTTGTTTTACAATTTTATAATGATAGACGGAAAACAGCTTTCGAGGCTCATCCAAATCAAGGACATTTGGCTTTAGTTGATTTAGAAAAGTATTTCGATGTGCAGATAATTACTCAAAACGTTGATAATCTTCACGAAAAGGCTGGTTCAACCAATGTACTTCATCTTCATGGCGAACTTACCAAAGTTCGGAGTGTAAAAAATCAAAATCTAATTTATGATATTGGCGAAAAATCAATCCAAATTGGTGATTTAGCTGAAGATGGTGGACAATTAAGACCGCATATTGTCTGGTTTGGTGAAATGGTTCCGATGATTGAAGTTGCAACTGATATTTGTGCAAATGCCGATATATTTGTCGTAATCGGAACTTCCATGCAAGTTTATCCTGCTGCTGGTTTAATCGGATTTGTATCGAAAAACGTTCCAAAATTTATAATCGATCCAAGTATTCCAGATGTTTCTAAACAATATAAAAAGATAAATTTTATCAATGAAACAGCCACCATTGGTGTTCCTCAACTAGCTGAAATACTTATAAAAAACTATCAATGAAAAACATATTTTTTTTCTTTCTGATGATAAATATTGCTTCAGGACAAAGTTTCAAACAAAGCCTCGATTCGCTGCTTTCAGCTAATTATTCGGAAAATCAACCTGGTACAGCCATTTTAATTATTCAAAATGGCCAAGAAGTTTATAAAAGTGGCATAGGTTTAATGAATACTGAATCTAAAAATCCTATAAATGCTGTGACCAATTTTAGAATGGCATCTGTTTCCAAACAGTTTACCGCTATGTGTATTATGTTATTGGAAAAGCAAAAAAAACTTAGTTACGAAGATAATCTACTAAAATTTTTTCCTGATTTCGATGAAAAATTGGGTTCAACTATAAAGATTAAACATTTGCTTACGCATACTTCTGGCATATTTGATTATGAAGCATTAATTCCCGAAAACCAAAAAGACCAAATATTAGATGCCGATGTGGTTAATTTTCTAAAAAAATCAAATAAGACGTACTTTGAAGCAGGAAGTAAATTTCAATACAGCAATTCAGGTTTTTGTTTGTTGGAACAAATAGTTGAGAAAACATCAAAAATGAGTTTTGTACAATTTATTGAAAGCCAAATTTTTCGAACTTTAGGCATGTCAAATTCTCGAATTTATGAGGCTAATGTTAAAATTCCAAATCGGGCAATGGGTTATGCGAGAAATGAAAAAGGTGAATTTGTTCTGTCAGACCAAAGTTTAACAAGTGCAACTAAAGGCGACGGATGCGTTTACACTTCGTTGAATGATTATGAAAAATGGATAAATGCTTTGAAAAACGACAAATTAGTCAATTTAAAAAATCAATTACAAAAAATAAATTATTTGATTGAAGGTACAAAAAACATCAATTATGGTTTAGGCTGGTTTCATGCATATAATTCAGCCAAACAAATTGAGCTTTATCACACGGGCAGCACTTGCGGATTTAGTAATTCGGTCAATTATATTCCTACAAAGGACTTTTTAGTTGTTTGTTTTTCTAATATTGCTGATAATCATTCAATTGAGAAAAAAATTCGAGACATCTTGAAAAAATACAAAATAAATGATTCTAAAATAGACTTTATTCAAACACTTGAACTCACGCGTTAATCTTAATTATTTATTATTTAGTAAAATAAAAAATCCCTACTTTTATAAAAAGGCAGGGATTTTTTATAATTAAGGAAAACCTTATTACTATTTTATATATGTGCTTCCAATTTAGAAGTAAGGGCACCTTTTGGAACTGCACCAACGATTTTTTCAACCATTTTGCCGTTTTTGAAAATCATTAATGTTGGAATTGAGCGAATACCAAAAGAAGCAGGAACATTAGAGTTTGCATCAACATCTAATTTACCAACAATTGCTCTACCTTCATACTCCCCAGCGATTTCTTCAACAACTGGTCCAATCATTTTACATGGTCCACACCACTCTGCCCAAAAATCAACTAATACTGGCGTGTCCGAGTTAATTAAGTCTGCAAAACTTGCATCTGTAATTTCAATTGCTTTATGTCCCATTTCTATAAATTCCGTAGTGGAAATTAATTTAAAATTGTTTAATATGTTTACTGACTAAGTAACAAAACAGCCTTTATGAAAAGTTCCAAGAATTTTCATGTAAAAGTCCAATGGTTTAGGATTCGTTAGTATTCATGCCTTAAAGCTTTATAATTATGCTAAAATAACATTTTCTTCTCCGACTAATTCTTTTAATTGCTTAACAAAATCATTTCCAGAAGAAACTTTTTGTTTGCGTGAAAGTAATAACACATCCATTTTTTCCTCTGCATCAAAAATTGACATTTTAAAATCAAAAGTTCCTGGAAATTTTGCAGTCATCTCATTTATTTGGTCGATTAATTGGGCATTCACAAATTGTAAGCCCAACGAGATTTTGACTTCTTTGAAAATTTTATTTCTAATTTCACTTAACAATTCCATTCCTAATGCTTTAAAATCCCAATCGCCTTCACGGCCCCATTTGGTTTGTACCTTTCCGCGAATAAACAAAAACAGCCCAACTTGCATATATTTAGAAAAGTTAACAAAATCCTGTCCAAAAAGCATCATCTCCATACTTGAAGTATAATCTTCAATCTTTAAAATTCCGAACGGATTACCATTTTTGGCAGTTTTTGTAACAACACTTGTGACAACGCCGCCAATGGCAAATTCTTTATTCTGATTTAGGGGGTCGAGAACTTGGTCTAATGGCACGCATCGTCGCATTTCTAGTCTAAATTGGTCAAGAGGATGCCCAGAAATATAAAAGCCAACAACCTCTTTTTCAAATTTCAACTTTTGAATATCACCCCATTCTTCACAATCAGGTATTTTTGGTTTGGCAATATCAAAAGCCCCTCCCATTGCACCAAAAAGTGAATTTTGCCCCGCAGAAGCATTTTCATGAAACTTATTGGCATATTTAATAATTTTCTCAATGAGAGATGTACCATCTGTTTCATCAAAAAACTGAGCTCGGTGCAAATCCGAAAAGCAATCAAATGCCCCTGCATAAGCAAAAGATTCAAGGGTTTTCTTATTTACAGTACGAAGATTTACACGAGTGATAAAATTAAATATGTCAGTAAAATGTCCACCTTTGAGACGTTCGTCAATCACAGCGTCAACGGCAGCATCACCAGAACCTTTAATCCCTCCCATTCCGAAGCGAATTTCTCCTTTTTTATTAACGCTAAATTGTTTTTGCGATTCATTTACATCTGGTCCTAACACTTGTAAACCTAAAGCTTTACATTCTTCCATGAAAAATGTAATTTTATCAATATTACCCAATTGTGAAGTCATTACGGCCGCCATGTATTCGGGGGTATAATGTGCTTTCAAATAAGCCGTTTGATACGCAACAAAAGCATAGCAAGTAGAGTGTGATTTATTAAAAGCATACGAGGCAAATGCTTCCCAGTCTGTCCAAACTTTTTCTAAGATTTTCCCATCATGCCCTTTTGCCATCGCACCGTCCATAAACTTTGGTTTGAGTTTATCGAGTGTCGCACGGTCTTTTTTCCCCATTGCTTTTCTCAAAACGTCAGCATCACCTTTCGAGAAGCCTGCCAATTTTTGCGATAAAAGCATTACTTGTTCTTGATAAACCGTAATTCCGTAAGTTTCGCCAAGAAATTCTTCCATATCAGCCAAATCATACTTCACTTCTTCACGACCGTGTTTACGATTGATAAAATTAGGAATGTATGCAATTGGCCCGGGTCGATAAAGTGCATTCATCGCAATTAAATCGTCGAGTCTATCAGGTTTCAAATCTTTCATGTATTTTTTCATACCATCAGATTCAAACTGAAAAACTGCATTTGTTTCACCTCTTTGGAATAATTCGAAGGTCAAATTGTCATCTAAAGGTATGTTATCAATATCAATTTCGACGCCATGATTTTCTTTAATCATTCGCAGACAATCTTTGATAATTGTCAAATTTCGCAGACCTAAAAAGTCCATTTTAATTACCCCAGCATCCTCAATAATTTTCCCTTCATATTGAGTGATGAGAAGTTCGGTTTCTTTGGAAGTAGAAACTGGCAAAATATTGAATAAATCTTCGGGAGCAATGATAATTCCAGCGGCGTGAATACCCGTATTTCTAACAGTTCCTTCTAATTTATGGGCTTGCTGTAAAACCTTGCCTGTCAAGTCATTACCATTGTACATTGCCCTAAACTTCTTTACATTTTCAATTTCATCGGGCTGAATTCCTATTTCAACCAAACTTCCTTTGCCTTCTAAAGGATAATTAACCATTTTTTCAAAATCAATTCCATAAGCAGGTTTATCAGGAACTAATTTGACTATATAATTGGCATCTGCCAAAGGTAATTCCATCACACGAGCCACGTCTTTTATGGAAGATTTTGTGGCCATTGTACCGTAAGTAATGATTTGTGCAACTTGATTCTTTGTATATTTCTGTACCACATAATCAATTACTTTTTGACGACCTTCATCATCAAAATCTGTATCAATATCGGGCATTGATTTACGGTCAGGATTCAAAAAACGCTCAAAAAGTAATTGGTATTTTATTGGGTCAATATTCGTAATTCCGATGCAATAAGCCACCGCAGAACCTGCCGCTGAGCCACGTCCTGGTCCAATCATAACGCCCATATCTCGACCAGCTTTTATAAAATCAGCAACAATCAAGAAATATCCTGCAAAACCCATTGACTTAATCGTAAACAATTCAAAATCTAGTCGTTCTTGTACTTCAACACCAATTTCACTATATCTTTTTCGAGCTCCTTCGTAGGTCAAATGCTTCAAATATTCCCATTGATTGAGTACATCGTCGCTATGTATTTTAAATTCATCAGGAATCGGAAAGTTGGGAAGCATAATATCCCGCTTCAATTTCAGCGTTTCAACCTTTGAAACAATCTCATTTGTATTATCGATAGCTTGAGGCATATCGCTAAACAAAGTTGTCATTTCTTGGGTAGTTTTGAAATAAAACTGGTCATTATAAAATGCAAAACGAGTATTTTTTGAAGAACCTTCGTCATCATTAAAATCTTTCGCTGATGGTGTAGAAAACTTTTCATTGGTATTGACGCACAATAAAATATCATGAGCCACCCAATCTTGTTGGTCAACATAATGGCTATCGTTTGAAGCGATGACTTTGACATTGTATTTTTTTGCAAACTTCGCTAAAACCTCATTCGCTTGAATTTGCTCAGGGATTTCATGGCGTTGCAATTCCACATAATAATCTTCTCCAAATCTATCCAACCACCATTGAAACTCTTTTTCTGCTTCCTCTTCTCCCTTTTTTAAGATTGTTTGTGGAACAACAGCTCCAATACAACAAGTTGTTGCAATTAAACCGTCTTTGTATTGTTCAATTAGAGCCTTCGTAATTCGGGGATATTTTCCATAAAGCCCATCAATATAACCCATAGAGCAAAGTTTAACAAGGTTTTTATAACCTTGAGCATTTTTTGCCAATAATAATTGATGATACCTTTTATCTTTTTGGTCTTTGGTAAATTGCTTTCTAGTGTGGTCGTCAACCACATAAAATTCACAGCCAACAATCGGTTTTACGCCAAATTTGGCAGCATTTGATACAAAATCAAATACGCCAAACATATTTCCATGGTCAGTAATGGCCATTGCGGGCATATTGTCGGCTTGGGCTTTTTTGAACAGTTTTTTTATATCGGAAGCTCCATCGAGCAACGAAAACTGCGTATGATTATGTAGGTGTGAAAATTGCATTCGTAGAATCTATTTTTATCCATTTGACTTTAAATTTAAGCATAATGAACGAAAATATTTGAAGAAATTTGATAAACATCGATTAAATCACTGATAATCAGATTGATAAAGCAAAACATTTTCATAAAATTTTGAAAAATCAATATCAAGTCGTATCTTTGCACCCCAATTTACTTTTTGATCAATACTTAATGTTTTAGCGATGCCAAAGCAAAAAACCAATTCTGGAGCGAAAAAACGCTTCAAAATTACAGGAACAGGTAAGATTAAGCGTAAACACGCTTTCCATAGCCATATCCTGACAAAAAAATCAAACAAACGTAAAAGAAACTTGGTTTCTGCAACGCTTGTAAGTTCGGCTGATACTGACCGTATCGAAGGATTATTATGTATGTAATTTGACTAAAGTCTCTTACATGGTTAATGCGGACAGTCGAAAATCGGCAAACCGCTCATTGTTTCACCCGACAAATGGCAAAAAAGAGTTCTAAATTTAGAATTTAATGTTTTAAAACTATTCAATTCTAAATTAATTGAGCCGCCAAAGTCAAAAAACAAAAAACACAAAAAAATGCCAAGAAGTGTAAATCACGTTGCGTCAAGAGCAAGACGTAAAAAAGTCCTTAAATTAGCCAAAGGTTATTACGGACGCAGAAAAAATGTTTGGACGGTAGCGAAAAACGCCGTTGAAAAAGGTTTAGTTTATGCCTATTCGGGCCGTAAACAAAAGAAAAGAAGTTATCGTCGTTTGTGGATTGTTCGTATCAACGCTGGTGTGCGTCCATTAGGAATGTCATATTCAGTTTTGATTGACAAACTTGCAAAGGCAGGCATCGAACTTAACAGAAAAGTATTAGCTGATTTAGCAATGAATCACCCAGAAGCTTTCAAAGCTGTTGTGGACAAAGTAAAATAAATCCTTGATTTTACACGATTAGAAATTCGTTTCTAATTAAAACAAATAAAGGTATAGCAAAACGGCATCAAATAATTGATGCCGTTTTTGTTTTTTAAGATTCAATAAGTAAGGTTTTCAACCCTTTCCATTTGCCTTCTTTGTCTTGTCCAATTAAATAAGCCTCGATTTCAATTCTCCCCGCTCGAAGATATTCCAGATTAGTTAAGTTAGCTAAAATGAGTTCTTTTACTTTAAAAAAACTTTCAGCTCTGGTTTTCTCAAAATCACTCCACCACTCTTTTTCATCAATAACTGGTTCAAAGAACCTTTCCCAAGGCAAAACCTCAACTCTAACAGAAGGAGGCACACCAATGTATTTACGAAAAAGAATTGTATCAAATGGAGCGGGATTATCTGCTTGCCAGTCAATCACTTTGATTTTCTCATCAGATTCACTAGGAAATAACAAGCCGCTCACACTATTTGTCAGAATTTCGACAAAGTTTTTTTCTGAATTTTGTTCGTTTTCGCTCACTTTTAATCGGTTAGTAATTTTTTTTGTTTTTTTTGTTACCTTTTTAAAGAATAATTGTCAGATACATTAAATTAATTCCAATCAATTTGGGATTAAATGTAAGGAAAATAGTAATATTGTGCCAATTAACAACCATTAAATCTTAAAAAAATGTTAGAAGTATTGCAAGGGCTTATTCAGCAACACGGCCAAAGTGCTGTAATTAATAATCCTGATGTTCCAAACGAACACAATGAAGGTGTCATGGGTGAAGTGATGCAAGGCCTATTGGGGGGGCTTTCTAATCAAGCAACTTCTCAAGGTGGACTAGGTAGCTTAATTGGACTTTTAGGTGGTGCTGCTGGTAATAATGGTGGAAGTTTGATGTCAAACCCAATTGTAGGAAGCATTGCTCAAAGTGTTGTTGGAAACCTTATGGAAAAATTTGGTTTATCAAACTCTGCTGCAGCGGGAGTTGTGGGCAATATGTTACCTTCAGTTCTAGGAAATTTAATCCAAAAAACAAATGACCCAAATGATGACTCTATTGACCTTGGTGGTTTAATGGGAACAATTACAGGCGGTAAAACCTCTGGAATTGATTTCGGAAGTATTTTAAGTCAAGGAACAGCAGCATTGGCTGATGGCAAACTTGACATGAATGATTTGATGAACATTGCTGGAAATGCAATGGGTAGTCAAAATCAACAAGGAGGCGGTGGATTAGGCGGCTTACTTGGCGGCCTTTTTAGCGGAAAATAAGACAATAAAATATATAAAAAGTAGTTAATTAAATAAATTGAGCCGTTTAATCAATAATGGTGCAATGATATTTAATTAGCTACTTTTTTTTGTTATTTTTGTAGTTGCTAAAAATCATGACTTCTAATTAAATCTAAATATAGATGAGATTCATTTCTCTTACTTTAATAGTAATTTTCTTAACTCAACTGTTTTCATTTGCTCAAATTAGCCTAACATTTCCAATGGAAAAGGCTGTTTTTCAAAGAAACCAAAATAATACTGCAAACATCTACATTGCAGGAAATTATACTTCATCCATTTCAACTGTTGAGGCTCGTTTTACTAATGCTACAAATAGTCAAGTTGTCATTGATTGGACGGTATTTTCTTCAAATATTAATGGTGGCATTTTTCATGGAAGTGTTGCAAATGTGCCTGGTGGCTGGTATAATATTGAAGTTAGAGGAAAAATGAATGGTAATATCGTTGGAACTACCAATATTAATAAGGTAGGAGTTGGTGAAGTTTTTATCATTGCAGGACAATCCAACGCTCAAGGTCGTGAAGGAGATCAAGGTGAAGTTGGAGCTACTGATGAAAGGGTTGTTTCACACAATGAAGTTTCGTGGTTTGATGCAGGTCTAGGACAATGTGACATAAAATTTCCAAACTACCCAACTTTTTCACAAATCACAAGTGCAAGTGGAACACGCAGCTATTTATCAAAAACTGGTCAAAATCCATGGTGTTATGGAAAATTGGGAGATAACTTAGTGAATAAATTAGGCGTTCCTGTCGCATTCTTCAACTCTGGAGCAATATCAACTTCGTCTGTAAACTGGAAGGAAAGCTCTGATGGTTCTCCTACTAATAATCATTACTCAAATGTTCAATATTGCAACGCTGTCGGCGTTCCATATTCTGGTTTAAAAAGAGTATTAAACTATTATGCTTCTATTTTTGGAGTAAGAGCCATTTTATGGCATCAGGGTGAAACAGATAACTATATGACAAACACTGGAAGTAATTATATTTCAAATATTAATTATGTTATCAATAAAAGTCGCACTCATTTAGGACAAAACATCCCTTGGGTTATTTCTCGAGCTACTGTTTTTGATAAGAATGCCAACGGTGGTTCAGGAAACTCAAGTAGTACAATTATAAATGCTCAAAATTCAGTTATAAATAGTAGCAACAAAATTTTTTCTGGACCTTATACCGATGATATTCTTGGTTCAAACCGTTCGGATGAAGTTCATTTTTATGGAAGTGGTTTGATTGAATTAGCCAATCGATGGGATGCTTCCTTAAGTTTAGATTTCTTCAATAATGCCACTCCTATTCCAGCACAACCATTACCAAATATTTCTATAAGTTGTGCATCATTAAATCAACAGCGTCTAACTGCACCTGGTGGCTATGTTTCATATAAATGGGTGAAAGTGGATTCTGGAAACCAAGATTTTGAAGATACCGCTGAAGCGACAACCCAAATAATCGACCGTTCATCGGGTTCTTATAGATGTTATTTAACTGATAACTTAGGCAATATAACATTCACCCAAACCGTAACTGTACAAAATGTTGCAGCACAATGCTCTTGCGTTGGAATAATAAGTTGTTCAGGCATCACCTATTTATCTGATAATCAACCATGTAGCTCAACAAACGGTTGGGGACCAATAGAATTTAATAAAAGTAATGGTGAAAATGGCACTGGAGATGGGACAACAATTAAACTCAAAGGTGTAAGCTATGCTAAAGGAATAGGCGTTCATGCAAATTCAGAAATTAGATATAATTTAAACAATAGTTTTGGCAGATTTATCGCTGAATTAGGAATTGATGATGAAGTGAGTACGGCCGTTGGTGGAGCAACAGTTATCTTTAAAGTTTATAAAGACAATGTTATTAGTTATACTAGTGGCATTATAAATAAAAATACTTCGACTGTAAAAATTAACATCAATGTGGTTGGAGTTAATGAACTCAGGCTAGTTGTCGATGACTCTGGGGATAATTCTTTTGCAGACCATGCAGATTGGGCTGGAGCAAGGTTACATTGTGTTGATAGTCAAGCTCCAACAGCACCTACAGGTTTAGTTGAAAGCCTTATTTCTCAAAATTGTGCCACACTTACTTGGAATGCCTCAACAGACAATATGGAAGTAGAAAAATACAATATATATAAAGATGGGGCATTGATTGGGTTTGTTAACGCTCCAATTACCACATATAGGGTAACAGGTCTTAATCAACTTAATTACTACCAATTTCGGGTAAAAGCTGTTGATTACTCTGGAAATGAATCCTCTCAGAGTAACTTGGTTGAAGTTGTGACATTACAAAACCTTGTGATTACTAATTCAAATAAACAAATTAATATTGGTCAATCGAGCTCTCTTTACGCTTTTGGTTGTTTCGGAGGCACAGTAACTTGGTCAACTAATTCTACCCAAAACCCAATTTTAGTCAGTCCGACAGACACAACTACTTATAGTGTTACTTGTACTATTGGCGATTGTACAAGTGCCGCAACCAGTGAAACTGTTAATGTGATTCCAAATTGTAAAAACTCCTATAATTTACTCCAAGGCATAGACGATTTTGTCACCTCAACAACTAATTTGACTTATAATGCTTCTCAAACCATTCGTGCTACAAATATTATTTCGAGTGAGGCAAAGGTAAATTATAATGCAGGCCAATCAATCACTTTATTACCTGGTTTTCAATCCATCCCAGGAACAGTTTTTAAGGCAAGTATTGTAGGTTGTAACAATCCTTAGAAAAACGGTCATATTAATTATTTAAATTTTGAAACTACCCCAATAAACTGCCAATCTGTCAGTATTTTCTGACATTTTCATGCTTGGCATTTCAATTGATGAGAGTATTATCAAAACATTTTGATTAAATAATACTGACACAAAAACATGGGAAAAATTATTGGAATTGACTTAGGAACAACCAACTCGTGCGTTGCAGTGATGGAAGGAAACGAGCCAGTTGTGATTGCTAATAGCGAAGGTGCTCGCACAACTCCTTCGATTGTAGCATTTTTAGAAAACGGAGAAAAAAAGATTGGTGCACCTGCAAAACGTCAAGCTATCACAAATCCTAAAAATACAATTTCTTCAATTAAACGTTTCATGGGAAAACGTTTTACCGAAGTTGGAAGTGAATTGAAAACAATCACTTATGATGTAGAACAAGGAGCAAACAATACGCCACGTGTTCGCATTGGTGATAGACTATATACTCCGCAAGAAATATCGGCTTCTATTCTTCAAAAAATGAAGCAAACTGCCGAAGATTATTTAGGCACAACAATTACAGAAGCGGTTATTACAGTACCTGCATATTTCAATGACGCCGAGCGTCAAGCAACAAAAGAAGCGGGTACAATTGCAGGTTTAGATGTAAAACGTATTATTAATGAGCCAACTGCCGCTGCACTAGCTTATGGCCTTGACAAACAAGGAAAAGACATTACAGTCGCTGTTTTTGACTTAGGTGGTGGTACTTTTGACGTGTCTATTCTTGAATTAGGCGATGGCGTTTTTGAAGTAAAATCTACTGATGGAGATACACATTTAGGTGGTGATGACTTTGACCAAGTAATTATCGAATGGCTTGCAGAAGAATTTAAGAAAGATGAAGGAATTGACCTTCGCCAAGATGCAATGGCTCTTCAACGTTTAAAAGAAGCTTCTGAAAGAGCTAAAATTGAACTATCAAGTTCAGCACAAACAGAAATCAATTTGCCTTATATTTTTCCAGTAAATGGCATTCCAAAACACTTAGTAAGAAGTTTAAGCAGAGCTAAATTTGAACAACTAGCTGATAGTTTGATTCAAAGAGCAATGGAACCTTGCAAGCGTGCAATGCAAAATGCAGGTTTAAAAATAAGCGATATTGATGAAGTTATTTTAGTTGGTGGTTCTACCCGTATTCCAAAAGTACAAGAAGAAGTAGAAAAGTTCTTCGGCAGAAAACCTTCAAAAAATGTAAATCCTGATGAAGCAGTTGCAATTGGAGCAGCGGTCCAAGGAGGTGTTTTGACTGGCGAAGTGAAAGATATTTTATTACTTGATGTTATTCCTTTATCATTGGGTATTGAAACTTTAGGTGGTGTATTTACCAAAATGATTGAATCTAATACAACTATTCCATCTAAAAAAGTTGAAACATTCTCAACTGCTGCCGACAATCAACCATCAGTTGAACTACATATCTTACAAGGTGAACGCCCAATGGCTACGCAAAACCGTACATTAGGACGATTCCATTTAGATGGTATTCCACCAGCACCAAGAGGTGTACCACAAGTTGAGGTTACTTTTGATGTGGATGCTAATGGTATTTTGCACGTTGCAGCTAAAGATAAAGGCACTGGTAAAGAGCAAAAAATCAGAATTGAAGCTTCTTCTGGTCTATCTGATGCAGAAATTCAAAAAATGCGTGATGAAGCGAAAGCAAACGAAGAAGCAGATAAAGCTGAAAAAGAAAAAGTGGAAAAAGTAAATGGTGCTGATACAATGATTTTCCAAACTGAAAAACAGTTGAAAGAATACGGAGATAAATTATCAGAAGGAAATAAAACAGCCATCGAAACTGCCTTGACCGAACTAAGAGCGGCACATGGTACACGAGATATAGCAGCGATTGATTCAGCAATGGAAAAAATCAATGCTGCTTGGCAAGCTGCTTCACAAGAAATGTATGCTTCTGGTGCTACACCAAACCCAGCAGACATGGGCGGCCAATCTGCTAGTGGAAATACAACTTCTGATGAAGGTGTAACTGACGTAAACTTTGAAGAAGTGAAATAATACCGTTCAGTAAGTATTAAAAAGCCCTCTTTTCTATAGAAAAGAGGGCTTTTTTTTATCCACACTAATTTTATCAACTTAAAGGTTCTTACTTACTAGTAATCCCACAAAAAAATAAACCTTAAAGATAAATAGACCAATTAGATTATTCACAGTACGTCAGAAAACGAGGAAAATGCACTAAAAAACGAACCAATGAATCCTATATAATAGGCGTGCCAATTTTTAAAAAATAAAAAAAACACTTTTTATGAAGAATTTTTAAAACAATTTCTGCTAAATCAGTCAGCAAAAAACACACTTTAGGAGAGTTTTTATATTGTAAGTGTACTATTTGGGAAGATGCAAATTACAATTATTTTTTTCCACATTCCATTTAAAATATTCGGTATAATATTTGCAATATAAATATCATACTGGTACTCAAAATTTTAATAGAAAAGTTGCCTTTATCTAAAATTAGGAGAAAAGTAGAATTTAATACACGATGAATTTACCCGATTGACATCACAATTGAAGGTTAATGTATATTTTACAAAGACCGTGCCAATCTCAAAAACTACCCACAACTTGTTTTACAAAGAAGTTTGATTCAGGAAAACTATCTTTCGTAGTGACATTATACAATTTACTCTTTTTTAACAGAAAACTCATCTCAAGTCTAAAATTGAGATGAAGAATGAATTGTATCTTAAAAATACGTTTGGTTTTATTTTTTTGCATTAGTGCTTTCTTCGTAAAGATTCCTATAACATTGGCCATCCTAATAATTTATTGAGGTACGTATTATTTATTAATACTTTCTCAAACCATGATTCTTTTATATCGGTGCTTTCAATTTAAAGTAATCATAGTACGCTGTGCTATTATTATTGTTGACAAACTGTAATTATAAAAACAATACACCTTCTAAGGATTTATGAAAACCATTATGGATGCCATTCATTATCATCAGTCTCTGAATGATATGATAAAAAAACACTTACCGAAAGATTACTATAAACACAAATTCCTGACCCGATTTTTGTGGTCAATGAATGAGCTATGTTTTGCTTTTGAGAATGAAAAAGAACAATTAAAAGGACAAATTCGTCCGAGTGAAAGAAAGTATGCCGAAATAAATACAAAGCTCAAAGAAGAAATTGAGCAAAGAAGAGAGTCTGTCCACAAATTGATGGAAGGTATTAGCAAATTGGATTTGCCTAAAAATTACCAACTACCTGATTTTGGTGAAGATAACCTATTTGAGTTGGCTATTTTTATTAAGAAATTATTGATTTATCAACAAGGAATCGAAATCCAGTTGAGAAAAGCGAAGGAGGATGCTGATAAAGCCTCAAACGCAAAATCAGAATTCCTTTCGATGATGAGCCATGAAATTAGAACTCCTCTCAACGGAATTGTTGCAATGACTTATCTCATGCAACAAGGAACGCATGACCCTGAAATGACAGAGAATTTAAAGATATTAAATTTCTCTACCGAAAACCTCTATGTGCTTATCAACGATATTCTCGATTTTAATAAGATTGAAGCGGGGAAAGTTGCACTTGAGATGATTGAATTTAATCTAAAAGATTTGGTTACGAATATCAAAAAATCGGTTCAGATAAACGTTTCTACAAAAAAATTAAATTTAATTTTAAATTATGATGAACGAATTCCAGAGTTTGTCATGGGCGACCCGCTTCGTTTAAGTCAAATCTTAAACAACTTAGTAAATAATGCAGTCAAGTTTACTGAAGAAGGTTATATAATTATTGATTTGACACTTAATCAAATTAATGAGGAAAAGGTTTCAATCGATTTTTCAATAAAAGATTCTGGAATAGGAATTGCCAAGGAACATATTCCGTTTATTTTTGAAAAATTTAGGCAAGCTGATAATCAAATTTCACGACGTTTTGGCGGAACTGGACTAGGGTTGGGAATCACCAAAAAACTGCTAGAACTTCATGGCTCTAATATTCAAGTTGAAAGCGAAACCGATATTGGCTCAAAGTTTTATTTTACACTTGAAATGAAAATTGCTTCTCAAGATGGAGAAATTTTAAGAAAAGAAGAAGACTTAGATGAGCAAATATTGAGAGGAACAAGGATTCTATTAGTAGAAGACTTTCCGATGAATGTAAAAATTGCAACAAGATTTTTAGAAAAATGGGGAATGAAATATGACACCGCATCCAATGGTAGAATTGCCGTTGAAAAACTTTTACATAATAATTACCAAATTGTTTTAATGGACCTTTTAATGCCCGAAATGGATGGTTATACAGCTACTGAAAATATTAGAAAATTTGATAAAAAGACACCAATCATAGCTTTAACGGCTTCGGCTCTAAATACACAAAGCCGAGTCTATGAAGTTGGAATGAATGATTTTGTAACGAAACCATTCAACCCAAAAGAACTGTTTCAGAAAATAAATAAACATGCTCTGAGGGCCTAAAACAAAAAAGCGACTGTCTTACAAACAGTCGCTTTTTTATTGATAGATACAAATTAATCAGCTTTCGTAAATTTTGAAGTACGGCCAATAATTGAAATACCGATAAAACCTCTCACATCTAATTGTGTCGGACTTACTAATGTCATTTTGCAAGAATATGTTTTTCCATTTTTAGGGTCATAAACTTCTCCATCTTCCCAAATTCCTTTTCCTGTATTTTTGAAATTTTTCAAGTTAATTAATCCTAAAATTTGTCTTGATTTCTGTTTATCGTCTGGATTTTCTTTGTCTAATTTTGGTTTACCATTTTCAAGTGGGTCTTTAAGCCATACTATTTTTCCAAAAATCTTTTCTCCTTGTTTGAAAAATTGAATTTTGCCAGTTTTCTCCTCATTGAACCAAGTTCCTTGTGTAATATCTTGAGCGATTGCAAAAGTAGAAATGAGTAAAAAAGTAGAAATTGAGACTATTTTTTTCATAAATTAATGTTGATTAAGAATTTGTTGAATAAAATTTAACATTTATATAATTGAGAAGTGGAAATAAAATCAATGGAATAAAAGCACCCACAAGCCCTCCTACCAATAAATCTGTTGGAAAATGAACACCTACATAAATACGACTATATGAAACGAATATTGCCCAAAAAAACAAAAATAGGCATAGAATCCGCCTTTTTGAATGATATTTATTTAATAAAATATACATTGAAGAAACCAAAGCAAAACAATTGGCTGCATGACTAGAGGCAAATCCATATTGCCCACCACAATCACCAACTACGTGAACTAAATTTTGAATTAATGGGTCATGGCACGGTCGAAACCTTTGAAAATATGGTTTCATAAATCCCGATGTAATTCGGTCAGCTAATCCAACCGAAATGATTACAAACAATAAATTTCGCCAAGTATTGGTTTTTAGTTCCGTAAAAATAAAGTAAATGATGTACAAGTAAAGCGGAATCCATGTAAATCGGTAAGTAACCCAAAACATTACAACATCCCAAATGTTGGTATGAAAACTATTTAGCCACAAAAACCACTCGTATTCGGCAAATTTTATTGTTTGAATCATCATTTGAGTTTATAAATAACCTAATACACCCCTTACATCATTGATAGTTTTTTCGGCAATTTCTTTGGCTTTTTCTTCACCCGCTTTCAATTTTTCTTCCAGAGCTTCAGTGTTTTGCATGTAATAATTAAAAATTTCTCTTTCTTTTTCAAATTTTCGCCATATTAGTTCAAAAAGAGCTTGTTTTGCGTGCCCATATCCATAACCGCCATTTAGATAATTCGTACGCATTTCTTCAATTTCATTTGGGTCGGCAAGCAATGTAAATAACTTAAATGTGATATCAGTATCAGGATTTTTTGATGCTTCTAAAGGAGTACTATCTGAAATTATTGACTTAATTGCTTTCAAAAGTGGTTTTTCTGGCAAAAATACATCGATGAAATTGTTGTACGATTTGCTCATTTTTGTACCATCAGTTCCAGGAATCACCATAACATTTTCATCAATTAATGCTTCAGGCAAAATCAGCACTTCCCCATAGGTACGGTTGAAGGCTGCAGCAATATCTTTCGACATCTCAAGGTGTTGGCGTTGGTCCTTACCAACAGGCACAAAATTAGCTCCATAAAGAACAATATCTGCCGCTTGTAAGACTGGATAAGTAAAAAGTCCAGCATTAATATCAGATAATCTATCAGATTTATCTTTAAATGAATGGGCATTAGCCAACATTGGAAACGGTGTTTGGCAATTCAAATACCACATCAATTCAGTATGATAACCAGCCAAACGAGACTGACGATAAAAAAAGTTTTTTTCAGCATCAAAACCACAAGCCAACCATGCTGCAGCTACAGCTCGAGTATTTTCTTGCATGATTTTTGCATCCTTAATTGTTGTCATCGAATGCAAATCCGCAATGAATAGAAATGATTGATTATCAGGATTTTGAGACAGTTTGATTGCAGGCAAAATTGCACCTAAAATATTTCCGAGATGAGGTCGACCGCTTGCTTGTATGCCTGTTAATATTCTTGCCATATATCTATAAGTAATAAAAAATATTGTAATTTACCACAAAAATAGACATTTTTACCAATGCTGACCCATCATACGCTTCAATTTTTAACATACCTTCAAGAAAATAATAATCGAGAATGGTTTCAGTCCAATAAAAAAGATTACGAAAAGCTAAAGGAAGAATTTGAAGCTTTATGTCAAGATATTTTATCTGGTTTAACATTATTTCAAGAAGATTTGATTAATACGAAAGTAAAGGATTGTATTTTCAGGATTAATCGAGACGTTAGATTCTCAAAAGATAAATCTCCTTATAAAAATTATATATCTGCAGCATTTGGTCCAGGTGGCAGACATTCAAACAAAATTGATTTTTATATTCAAATTCAACCCGATGCAACTATTCTTGGTGGTGGAATGTGGGCCCCAACCCCTACTCAACTAGCTAGTTTCCGCCAAGAAATCGACTATAATCCTGCGATGTTGAAAGGCATAATTGAAGATGAAAGTTTTAATAAATATTTTAATGAAATTCATGGTGAAAAAGTAAAAAAAATGCCAAAAGGTTATCCGATTGACCATCCAGATATTGAATTATTGAAATATAAACAATTATTTTTTGTTCATCGCTACAAAAATGATGAGGTTTTTAATCCCACTTTTGCTAACGAAATTGTAACAGGTTGCAAAATCTTAAAACCGTACCTTGACTATGTAAACCATTTATTTTTTGAAGAGAACAACTAAACTATTGGCTACCAATGTAGTCCAAATCAAAATAACTATTTTATGAGTAACCCTTATTCTCAATCAAGTACACGAGCAGAAATCAATACCTATAATGGTGAATGGACTAAGGTACAGATCTGTCATTTATTAAAGCGAACCATGTTTGGAGCGACAGTTGAAGATATTGCTTATTTTAAAGAAAAGACCCTTGACCAAACTGTTGATGAATTGCTTCAAAATCAAGATTTGCCTTTACCCCCACTCAATTATTATGAAACGGCCGATTATAAAGATCCACAAGGAATCAAATTTGGAGAAACTTGGGTAAATGCCGCTTTTGGTGATGGAACAGTCAATTTCAAAAGAAATTCGGCTTACAAATATTGGTGGATAATGCAAATGCGAACTCAAAAGAGAAGCATTCGTGAAAAAATGATTTTGTTTTGGCATAATCATTTTGCTACGGAAGTAGATGTAATTAATGATGCTCGTTATGCATATTTGTATAATCTAGTTTTGAGAAAAAACGCTCTAGGAAACTTTAAGGACTTCGTAAAAGAAATCACGCTTGACCCTGCGATGCTCAAATATCTTAATGGTCGATACAATACCAAAGATGCCCCCGATGAAAATTATGCCAGAGAATTACAAGAACTTTTTACTATCGGGAAGGGTTTTGATGCGAAATTTACAGAAGATGATGTGAAGGCTGCCGCCAAGATTTTGACAGGTTTTAGAATTAATTCTGATACAAAAACTTATTCGTTTAGTGCATCAAAACATGATACAACTGATAAAAAATTCTCTGCTTTTTATAACAATACCGTTGTCAAAGGTATTTCTGGCGAAAATGGTGAAAAGGAATTGGACGAATTGTTAGCCATGATATTTAAGGTTGATGAAGTTAGTAAGTTTATTTGCAGAAAACTGTATCAATTTTTTGTTTATTATGATATTACTACAACTGTCGAGAAAAATGTAATCGAACCCTTAGCAAAAGTTTTTAGAGAAAATAATTACGAAATAAAACCAGTCATTGCTACGCTTCTTAAAAGTCAACACTTTTTTGAACCAAACTTTTATGGTGCAATAATCAAAAGCCCTCTCGACTTAGTGATTGGAACTTTAAGAGAATTTAATGTAGAATTTCCTTCGACAAAAACAAATCTTTATGAATATTATAGCTTGCACGGAGATATGATGCGACAAGCAGAAGGAATGCAACAAGCAATTGGTGAGCCACCAAATGTGGCTGGTTGGCCTGCTTACTATCAAGCCCCAAATTTTCATGAAATTTGGATTAATTCGGATACTTATATTAAAAGAAACCAATTTACAAATACGATTATAAAAAATGGATTTCCTAAAAATGGCCTACGAATGCAGGTTGATGTAATAGCTTTTGCTAAAAAATTAGAAAATCCAAGTGACCCAAATAAGCTAGTTTCGCAGTCTATTGAAATTTTATTTAAAACTGCAGTTTCATCTGATTTAATAAAACAATTAGTGAAGGATATTTTATTGAGTGGCCAATCAAGTGATTACTATTGGACTGAATTATGGGACAAAATGATTCAAAGTCCAACCGATAAAACAACACTACAAATGGTAACAAATAGATTACGAGATTTATATAAATACCTTTTAGGGATGCCCGAATACCAATTAAGTTAGAAAACAAATTTTCCTAATTTCAATTCATCAATATCACAAAGTTCAATGAAACGGAGAGAATTTATACAGAATACATTTACTGGCTTATTAATGCCAGCCTTAATAAACGGGCAAACATTTAGTGTTTTTAACCAAGTAGATACAAGTAGCATTGCAGATGACCATGTTTTGGTTGTCATTCAACTTTCTGGTGGAAATGATGGTTTAAATACAGTTATTCCAATCGACAAATATGGTTTATACAAAAATGCAAGAACAAATATTGCCATTCCTGAAAACAAACTATTAACAATTCCGCAAAGTAATGTTATTGGCTTGAATCCGAATATGACGGCACTGCAAAAAATGTTTAAGGAAGGAAAAGCATCAATAATACAAGGTGTAGGTTACCCAAATCCAAATTTTTCACATTTTCGAGCTACAGATATTTGGAATAGTGCCTCTGATGCCAATCAAATCGTCAATAATGGCTGGATAGGAAGATATTTAGCCATTGAAAATCCAAATTTTCCTACTGGTTATCCAAACGCAAAATTCCCAGACCCTTTAGCCATGCAAATCGGCTCATTGGTTAGTACTGCTATGCAAGGGCCAATACAAACAATGGGAATGTCGATTTCAAATACCTCAACTTTTTATAACCTTGTAGCCAACAAAGTAGAAACGACACCCGATACATTGGCTGGAAAAGAATTAAGATATTTGCGACAAGTTGCAAGTCAGACCAATTTATATGCCAATGTTATTAAAAATGCTGCGGCGAAAGTTAGCAAACAATCTGCCTACCCAGACACAAATTTGGCGGCAAAACTCAAAATTGTAGCTCAATTGATTGGTGGAGGTCTGAAAACAAAAATTTATTTCGTAAACATGACTGGCTTTGATACACATAGTGAACAAGTGAATCAAAGCGATACGACCACCGGGGTTCATGCAGAACTATTAAAAGTTCTTTCTGAAGCAATTAGTGCATTTTCAACTGATTTAACAAATCTTGGTGTTTCCAAGAGAGTTTTGGGAGTAACTTATTCAGAATTTGGTCGTCGAATAAAATCAAATGCTAGTGGAGGAACTGACCACGGTGCTGCTGCTCCAATGTTTATGTTTGGCGATTTAGTTAATTCAGATGTTTTAGGTAATACTCCAGACATTTCCACCAGTCCAACTGGTAACGACAATGTTAATATGCAATATGATTTTCGTTCAGTTTATGCATCCATTTTGGCAAACTGGTTCTGTCTTGATAGTTCATATCTTGATGATGTACTTTTGAAAAACTTTCAGCCTTTACCATTAATAAGCGGGCAAGCTTGTGGAAATATTACCGCTTCTGAGCCATTTTTGAATGAAGAACTCATTAATATTTCGCCAAATCCGTTTATTGATAGCACAAAAATTACTTTTATTAGCAAGGGGGGGCATACAATGATTCAGATTTTTGATAATATCGGCAGAATAATAAGTACACCAGTTGATTCAAAACTTAATGCAGGAAAGCATGAAATAACTATTGATACCAAAAATTTCATTGCTGGAATGTACTTTGCACGCTTACAAAATGGCTCTATTCAGCAGGTGAAACGAATGGCAAAATAATACAAGCACTAACAAGAGATTTAATCAATACAACTTAATATTACTTGGCAAGCTTCTTTGATTTCATTTTCAGTGATAATCAATGGAGGTGCAATTCGCATTGAATTATCGCAATACAAAAACCAATCAGTAATCACGCCTTTTTCAATAGCCTTATCAATGATTTTCTTTAAAATATCAAAACTTTCAAATTCGACTGCTAGCATTAAACCCTTACCTCTAACTTCTTTTATTTTCGGATGAATCAATAAATCTTTGAATAACTGAGATTTTTGTTCAATTCCTGCTAACATATTTTCGTCAAAAATAGCATTTAGAGTGGCTAGAGATGCTGCACAACTAACAGGATGACCGCCAAAGGTGGTAATATGTCCTAAAATTGGATTATCTTTCAAAACAGACATAATTTTATGTGAAGAAATAAATGCTCCAATTGGCATCCCTCCCCCCATTCCTTTGGCACAAAGTAAAATATCAGGATACACACCAAAATGCTCATAAGCCCAAAATTTACCTGTTCTTCCAAAACCTGATTGTATTTCATCAAAAACCAATAAAGCTCCCTCCTCCGTACATTTTTTTCTTAATGCTATTAAATATGCTTCCTCCGCAACTCTAATACCTGATTCGCCACCTACTGGCTCAAAGAAAACTGCCGCCGTTTTTTTAGTGATTTTTTCTAAATCCATGAAATCATTTCTTTCAATCTTTTGAATCGAAGGTAATAATGGGCGAAAATTTCGTTTAAAATGCTCATCTCCTAATGACAAAGCACCTTGAGTAGAACCATGATATGATTTATTAAAAGCTATAATTTCAGTACGATTTGTAAATCTTTTTGCTATTTTCATTGCCCCTTCTACAGCTTCTGTTCCGGAATTTGTAAAATATACATTATCAAGATTTGTCTTAACTAATGTTTTTACCAGTGCTTCTGCCAGTTTTACTTGTGGAGACTGAATATATTCCCCATAAACCATTAGGTGCATGTATTTATCAACTTGATTCTTGATTGCTTCCACTACTTTTGGATGACGGTGGCCAACATTACTTACAGCAATTCCAGAAATCAAGTCCATCATTTTTATCCCATTTCCATAAAGATAAATTCCTTCGGCCTTTTCGATTTCTAATGCAAGTGGAAAATCTGAAGTTTGAGCAACATTTTGGAGAAAAAGTTGACGATTAGTCATATCTATTTTTTTGATTTTTATGCAAATTTGGCACAAAAAAAACTCGCATGCAAAGCCCGCGAGTTTTAAGTACTAACCTATTATTTATGAGTCGTTAATTACTCCTTACACTAAACTTTTAATGTAATCCTTCAGAATTTTAAATTTCTTTAAATTTGAAACATTTAAATCTACTCTTCAATATCTTTTACATTAAAAAATGCTGATTAACATTAAAGTATCCACGAAAATAATATTTTTTTTTTTTGTTTCAAACGACATGAGACAAAACACCGTAATTCTGCGACTATGCTTATTTACTACCTATTCTTCGCAATAATTCATCAGAAAACTGCTCACTTACAGGTATTAAATGTGGCCCAATACTAATTTTTAGATTTCGGATAGATTCAATTTTATTGAGCGAAACAATGTATGATTTATGCACTCTCATAAAAGGCAACAAAGAAAATTTTTCTTCAATACTTTTCATCGTCATTCTTGTTATGATTGGTCTTGGCTGCGTATTGGTATAAATTTTAATGTAATCTTTAAGTCCTTCAATGTACAAAATATCAGCATATTTTACTTTTACAAGCGAATATTCGGCATTTACAAAGAAATGTTCCTCAACATTTATTCTGGGTGTATGAACATTATTTTTCAATTGCAATAATTCATTTGCTTTATTGCAAGCTTTTAAAAATCGTTCAAATGAAACTGGTTTCAAGAGATAATCTACCACATTCAAATCGAAGCCTTCAAGTGCATATTGGTCATAAGCTGTAATAAAAATGACCATTGGGTTTGAAACCATGCTTTTGAGAAACTGTACACCAGTAATCCCAGGCATTTGAATATCCAAAAAAATCAAATCAATATTTCTGTTTTCAGATTTTTCTTTTTGTAATAACTCAATTGCTTCAAAGGCATTTCTGCACCTTCCTACCATTTCCAAATAGGGTACTTGAGAAATATTATCTTCAAGTAAATCTAGAGCCAATGGCTCATCGTCAACTGCAATACAACGCATTTTAGTAGGAAGCGTAATACGCTTATTATAAGGTTAATAATAGGAATTGATGAACATATCAAATCAATTTGGATATGCTAAACAATCAGTTGAAAATTTAAACTTTCTATTTGAAATTCAATTTTAATTCGATGGTATATAAATTATCATTTTCAGAAACTTTAAGCTCATATTGTTTAGGATAAAGCAGCTCTAATCTTCTTTTTACATTGTTTAAACCAATGCCAGAAGCCCCATCTTTTGCTTCTTTTTTATCAGAACTATACTTATTAGAAACTTTAAACAATAATTGATTAACAGTAGTTTCCAATTCAACTGAAATGAATGGATTCTCTATTAGTCCAACACCATGTTTAAACGCATTTTCAACAAATGGAATCAAAAGCATTGGTTCAATATTTTTATTTTCATAAGTAGTTTTGGTTATAAATTCAATATTTACATAATCCCCAAATCTAATTTTTTGTAAATCAATGTAGTTTGATAAATATTTGATTTCATTATCAAGCGAAATTTGTTTGTCATCTTTTTCATAAAGCATATACCTCAATAAGTCTGACATTTTAAGCAAAACTGGCTCAACTAAATTTGATTTTTTCCGATTTAAAGAAACTAAACTGTTCAACAAATTGAACATGAAATGAGGTGAGATTTGTGAACGCAAAAACGAAAGCTCCGATTTTAATCTTTCATTTTCATTTTCTCGTTGAATTTCTTGTTGTTTTTGATAATCCGAAAAAAAACAATATGATGCACTTATTCCAAAAACATACAAATATTGAATAAACGCATTTACATAAAACAAACTTTGATTAATATCATTTCCGACAAAAGTCACTCTTACAAAAAAACGTCCAAAAAGCAATATTACAATCACGGCAACTAAGGTCAAGAAATACCTAATCGGTTGACGCTTATAAATTTTAGGAAATAATATTTGGGAGTTTAGGTAAAATAAAAAAATAGAAGAAATTGAAACGTATGCCCAATATGTTGGATTTGTATAAGGATTTACTTGAGTTCTGGCAGAATCACGTTGAAAAGCATTAATTAATGGTAATGTCGTATATCCAAGCCACATAATGATGTGCAAGAATATATATAAATATCTATTTTTAAACATAGGTTTAGGTTATCTTTCACAATGTTAAAAATTTACAAGTAAAGTATAAGTTTTATAAGATACACTAGTATTTTACATAGACAAAAATACTTTTTAAAGCGACAAAAGCCTTCATTCGATTATGAAGGCTTTTGATAAATGCTTTATTATCCATTGTTATCATCCACAAATCTAACACAAAATGCCGCAATTAATAAGCTAACGCCACCCGCGGCAACCACGTACATTGGTGCTTCAATTGAGCCTTCTCCAAAAATTGATTGAACTATTTTTCCTAAAAAAAGTGAAGCGAGAATTTCTGGAATAACAATAAAGAAATTAAAAATACCCATATAAACTCCCATTTTATTTGGCGGTAATGCTCCTGACAAAATGGCATAAGGCATAGAAAGTATTGATGCCCAAGCGATCCCAACTCCAACCATTGAAAGTAAAAGCACGTATTGATTGGTAATAAACAAAACAGAAATAAGTCCAATTCCACCACAAATAAGAGCAACTGTATGCACAAATTTTCTACTTGTCTTTTTAGCAATTACAGGAATCATGAATGCTACTAAAAAACAAACCACCGAATAAGTTGCAAAATTTACACCATTCCATTCTCCACCAGCTCTAAACTCTGGTGAATCGGCCGAAGTTGCACCGAATATATGGTAAGAAGTCATTAGTCCAAAGAAAATCCACATACAAAACAATCCAAGCCAAGTAAACATTTGTACAACAGCCAGTTGTTTCATAGTTTTTGGGATGCTTCCAACTGAACCAATTAATTCTCTAAAATAGCCTACAATTCCCTTGTTATCTTCTTTTTCCTTTTTGAAAGCCTCCATATCTTCTGGCGGATATTCATTCGTTGTAAAACAAGTATAAAGAACCGAAATCAAGAAAATAATAGCCCCTAATTGAAAAGCGTATTTAGTTGTCAATGAAATTCCACTTTCTGTTGTGCCAATTACGCCCATTTTACTAAATATGAATGGCAATAAATTGGCAAATGTTTGACCTAAACCAATAAAAAATGACTGCATCGCAAATCCAGCCGTTCTTTGACTAATATCAAGTTTATCAGCAACAAATGCCCTGAATGGTTCCATTGAAACATTGATACTTGCATCTAAAACCCAAAGTAATGTAGCGGCCATCCATAAAACCTGTGAATCTGGCATCAAAAAAAGACCAATTGAAGCTAATATAGAACCAACCAAAAAATAAGGTCTTCTTCTTCCAAATTTAGTCCAAGTTCGGTCACTCATTGAGCCAATTAGCGGTTGAATCAGAAGTCCAGTCATCGGGCCAGCTAACCAAAGAATCGGTATTTCGTCAGGATTAGCTTTTAATTGGGCATAAATACTACTCATATTAGCCAATTGTAATCCCCATCCAAACTGGATTCCGAAAAAACCAAAATTCATGTTCCACAATTGCCAAAAAGAAAGTTTTGGTTTGGCTTTACCGCCATCTTGCTGAATTGTTACTGCTGCCATATTGTAGGTTAAAGTTAAGTTTGGCAAATTTTTTAGCCCGCCACAAAGCTATTGAATAAAAAATTGAATCATTATTTCATTTCAAAAACCAAAACACTATTTGGAGCTAAATTTACTCTTAGCGATTCTTTAGTTGAAATTGCTTTGGTTTGTTGGTTAATTATTTGACTATTCAAATCTTTTTCGAATATTGCCTTGTTTGTATAGCTTACAGGAACTTTAGTGTCAATTTTCATCATTTCCCATGCTCCTTGTGGAATAAAAACAGTTGTTGAATATGATTTTTCCAAGTCAAAGTTGCAAATAAACAACAATTTTTGATTATCTGTGAATCTGAGATAACTAAATATTTTTTTATCATTATAATTTACAGATTGTCCATTTCCATTGACATACTGTAAATCATAAAATTTTCCTTCCTTTACTGCTTCATTTTCATGAACAAATTTCAAAATATTGGCATAAATTTCTCTAATTGATTTTTGCTCATTAGTCAATTTACCACCATCATAATTATGATTATTTACCCAGTTCTGAAACTCTGTTACTCCCCAATAATCAAACATGGTTGTTCGGCCATCTTCACCACTAAAACCTTCAGAAACGACTGGTTTAACTCCTACTTCCTGTCCAAAATACAACATGACAGGCCCTGTATGCAAAGCTGCACTCACAACCATTGCAGGAATTGCTTTAAATGGGTCATCGGCGAATTGTCTAGATGCAATGCGTTGTTCGTCATGGTTTTCCAAAAAACGCAACATTCTATTAGAAAAATCACCCGATTCTTTCTGCCAAACACTCGTGATATCATTCGCATTACCTCCGCCTTCCATTAATCTTCGTAAGGCATCATAAAGGCCCACTTTATCATACAAATAGTCAAATTTTCCTTCAAAGATATATTGTTTATAGGTTTGTGGATTGTAGATTTCAGCAATGAAAATAACATCTGGATTTATTTTTTTTATTTCTGGAATCACCCAACCCCAAAACTCAAAAGGAACCATTTCGGCCATATCACATCTAAAACCATCAACCCCTTTTTTTGTCCAATAAGTCAAAATATCACGCATTTTCAACCAAGTACTCGGAATCGGGTCAAAATGTTTTCTTCGATTATCTAAATAATCAACGCCATAATTCAATTTAATCGTTTCAAACCAATCATTAATACTTGGTCTTGCCGAAAAAACATCATTTCCAGTGGCTTTCGCAGGAGATTCGTAATAGCTATTTTTAACTTCAACTGGTGGGTTTACTCCATCAGGTACTACAAAATCTTGATTTGGCAAATAATAAAAATTATTATAGTTTGCAAAAGTCTTTCTTTTGTCGTCTTCCTCACCAAAATCTTTGATTCCCTTCGGTTTTTTATCCGAATGATAACTTCTTGCAACATGATTTGGCACACAATCAATCAGTACTTTTAAACCATTTTTGTGGCTACGCTCAACCAAAGCCTCAAATTCCTTCATCCGATTTTTAACATCAACCGCTAAATCGGGGTTTACATCATAGTAATCTTTAATGGCATACGGCGAACCCGCAATTCCTTTCACAACTAATGGATTATCTTGAGGAATACCAAATTTTGAATAATCTGTCATTGTTGCGTGTTCAATTACACCTGTGTACCAAACGTGCGAAACACCAAACTTTTTAAGTTCTTGCAAAGCTTTATCATTGATGTCGTTAAATTTTCCAGTACCATTTTCTGAAATTGAACCATAAAATTTGTTGGTAGTGTTTAGGTTACCAAACAAACGCGTGTAAATTTGATAAACTACTAATTTGTCAGTTTTAGGTAAGTTAGATTTTTCTTTGGTCATTTTTGGTAATTTTTGAGCTACTGCAAAATGGCATAATGCCACAAAAACAATGGCGATTTTACTATTCATTATATTTCAGGTTAAAGTTAGTTTCAAATCTAAACAGTATTTTTTTATGAAAAAATAGTTTGTTTGTGTTATTTTGCCTTAGAAACGAAATACTTTAATAAAATGAAAATTCATAAAAACCTCCTCCTTCTTGTTTTAGTACAATTAGGCTTGTTTACTCATTTATTTGCTCAAAAACCTGACATTCAACGTATTAACCCTACAAATTGGTGGGTTGGAATGCACAATCCAAATCTTCAAATATTGGTTTATGGCAAAAACATTGCTACATCAAAAGTTTCGTTAAAAACCTATAATGGCGTAAAACTAAAAAAAACACAAACGACCGAAAATCCAAATTACATTTTTGTAGATGTTGAAATTTCAAAAATTGCAAAAGCAGGCAATCTTCAATTTACATTTACCAATAAACAATCATCGGTAAATGTTTCTTACGAATTAAAAACTCGTTCGGCTCATCCGCAAGCAGTTTCACAGGAAGATGTTGTCTATTTGATTATGCCAGATAGATTTGCTAACGGCGATGAATCAAATGATAAATATGACAACATGAACGATACTCAAGTCGACCGTAAAAGTCCTTGGTTGCGTCATGGAGGCGATTTACAAGGAATCATCAACCACCTTGATTATTTCAAAGAACTAGGCGTTACGGCTCTTTGGCTTACCCCAATTATTGAAAACAACACACACCAGAGCAATGAAGGTGGTACAATGAGAAGCTCTTATCATGGCTATCATTTTACTGACCATTATCAAATTGACCGTAGATTTGGTGGAAATAATGCCTATCTGAAATTAATCAATGAAGCACATAAAAAAGGCATTAAAATTGTACAAGATGCAGTGTACAACCACGTAAGTGAAGACGCATGGTTGGTTAAAGATTTGCCAGCAAAAAATTGGTTGCACAATTGGGATAAATATACCAATACATCCTATAAAGACCAACCGCTTTATGACATAAATGGATCTAAATTTGACAATAAAATTACTGAAGAAGGTTGGTTTACGGCATTTTTACCTGATTTAAATCAAAAAGAGCCACTTTTGGCAAATTATTTAATTCAACATGCACTTTGGACTGTCGAATATTTTGGAATAGATGCCTGGCGAATTGACACATATATCTATAACGATATGGATTTTATGAATCGTTGTAATAAGGCTATTTTGGATGAACATCCGCAAATGTTGCTTTTTGGCGAATCAGCCGTGAATACAGTCATTGGCCAGTCATATTTCACTAAAAATAACTTAAATATTCCGTTTAAATGCAATTTGCCTTCAAGTTGTGATTTTCAGGTTCAAGGAGCAATTAATACAGCTTTGAAAGAAAACTTTGGATGGAATGAAGGCGTAAATCGTTTGTACCAAACTTTGGCTCAAGATATTGTTTACCAAAATCCAGAAAAACTTGTACCATTTGTAGAAAATCATGATACCGACAGATATTTCTCAGTAATTGGTGAAGATTTTAATAAATATAAATTAGGTTTAACTTGGCTTTATACCGTTCGTGGAATTCCACAAATGTATTATGGCACTGAATTTTTGATGAAAAACTTCAAAAATCCAACTGATGCGGAGGTAAGAAAAGATTTTTCTGGTGGATTTAACGGTGATTCAGGTAACAAATTCCTTCCATCAGGCAGAAATGCACAAGAAAATGCAGCGTTTGAATTTAACAAAAAACTGTTGAATTACCGTAAAACATCAGAGGCTTTGACCAAAGGTAAATTTATGCAATTTACTCCGTTTGACAATGGCGTTTACGTATATTTTCGTTATACTGACAAGCAAAAAGTAATGGTTGTGAGCAACACTAAAATTTCAGAAACAAGCTTTTCAACAGAAAATTTTGCAGAAATAATGAAAGGGACCAAATCAGCAAAAAATATTATGACTGATGAAGTGTTGAATGATATTTCAACTTTGAAAGTGCCTGCAATGACAGCAATTATTTTAGAATTAAAATAAAATTTACCAAAGAAAAAACATATAATGATTAAAGCTTTTTTATTTGATTTAGACGGCGTTATCGTCGAAACAGCCATTTTTCATTACCAAGCGTGGCGACAAATGGCCAATGATTTAGGTTTTGATATTTCAGAAGAGTTCAATGAAGGTTTAAAGGGAATAAGTCGAATGGATTCGTTGAATCTAATTTTACAACACGGCAATATTGAGCTTTCTGAAGAACAAAAACTAGCATTGGCCGCAAAGAAAAATGATAATTATTTGACATTAGTAAGCAAAATGACTCCCGATGATATTTTGCCAGGTGTTAAAGAGTTTTTTGAACAAATTAAGCAAACAGAAATAAAAATTGGTCTAGGTTCGGTCAGTAAAAATGCTAAAATGATTTTAGAAAGAGTTGATCTTTTAGATGATTTTGATGCAATTATTGATGGTACGAAGATTTCAAAAGGAAAACCTGACCCTGAAGTTTTCTTAAATGGAGCTACTGAACTAGGTTTTTCACCTTCAGAATGCATTGTTTTTGAAGATGCTGTTGCAGGAGTTGAAGCAGGGAAAAATGCAGGAATGAAAGTAATAGGAATTGGCCAAAAAGACATTTTAAATAAAGCCGATATCGTTTTACCTGGTTTTGAAGGAATAGAAATAACACAACTTTTAGAAAAACTAAAGAAATAGTAGCGTGTATGAAAATAGTTTTTGCTGTATTTTCTCTTATAATATCCACCACTTTTAAGAGTTTTTCACAAGTAGATTATTTCCTACCTGATCCTTGGCCAAATGCTTTGGAATTAGCAAAGGCAAAAAATCAGATGTTAGTAGTTTATTATAGTTCTGAATCTGAAAAATGTAAATTATGCAATGAATTAGATAAAAATATTTTTTCAAATTCTAATTTAATGGATAAACTTTCATCAAAAGTTCTTTTTTATAAGTTTTCAATAGAAGCTAAAAAAAATGATAAAGAACTAGAAAAACGGTTAAAAGATTATAACGCTAGCACGCCATCTTTGCTGTTTTTTTTGCCAAGTGGCGAAGTAATTCATCAAGTAAAACTAATTACTTCGGATTTTGATTTGGAGTCAATGTTTGAATCTGTCAATCTTAGATGGGATACCTATAAAAGAAATATCGCAAATTATCAGCATTACATTCAAAACAAATCAAATCCAGAGGTTGTTAAAAATTTCATAACAATTTTATTGGAGCGTTCTCCAACAATTTATTTAAATCATCTAATAAAAGAGTACTTGGTTTTGCTTAAAAAAGAAGAAATTGTTTCAGATGAAACCATAGATTTGACGTTAAGAAGCATTTATTATCCGGATGATGAACTGAATGAGTTTCTTTTCCTCCAATTACAACAATCAGCAGAAAAAGGAAATCTTTATTTTCAATATGCTTTAAAAGAAAAAATTCTTTCAACACCAATTCAAGCCATCACTCGTGGTACATTAGAAAGCAAATTAAAACTTAAAAAGGCAATTAATATTGCGAACAGATGCAATCAAATTGCTCCAAATTTTAGTAATAAAGGGAAGCAAATTTTTGATTTGTATTATCATTCAACGGCAGCCAATAAAATTAGATTTATGAAGTTGGCAAAAGCCTATTATCATGAAAAAGATATTAATTTTGATAAACAAGAATTAGCTTTGAAAGATGCAGTTTTTTATAAAAAAATTCTTGATAATATTGCCAGCGACACTACTATTTCAGATTTAAAGAAAAGTATTATGGCAGCGAAAAAAAATTATTTTTCAAACGTTCAGGCATCAAACTTAACTTTTATTGCTAAAACAATTTTATTTCAGCAAAATCATCCTAAAAAAATTGAAGTTGGAATAAGATGTGCAAAAAAAGCAGTAGAATTAGCCCCAAATACAGATAGAATGGCCACTTATGCACTTTTATGTGATAAAAATGAACGATACAAGATAGCTTACGAAATGCTTTTGTCGGCGATAGAAACAGAAAGTTCAACCGATGATAAAATTGGAAGCGACATTTCTCGGCAAGCTTATAACACATTTTTGAAAATTCAAAAAATGATTCCAAGTGAATATTGATATTAAAAAACAAAATACTTTACCTATAAATTAAGATGGTTTGAAACCATCCAAATAAAACAATGAAAAACTATATTACGCATCACGAATGGTGCATTGTGGAAACAGGTTTTCATCCTGAACACAATGAAATTACTGAAAGTTTGATGAGTTTGGGCAATGGCCGAATGGGCGGTCGTGGTAACTTTGAAGAAAAGTATTCAGGAAAAACACTTCAAGGAAATTACGTTGCTGGAGTTTGGTTTCCTGACAAAACTCGTGTGGGTTGGTGGAAAAATGGTTATCCAAATTACTTTGCAAAGGTAATTAACGCTTGCAATTGGACGGGAATTGACATTGAAATTGACGGCGAAATACTTGATTTGAATACAACTAAAGTGCTCGAATTTAGTAGAACTCTAGATATGCAAACAGGAGTTTTGGATAGAAATTGCTTAGTTGAATTATCTAATAATAAAATTCTAAAAATTCATTCGCAAAGATTTTTGAGTTTAGTTGATGATGAATCTGGTGTAATAAATTACTCAATCACACCAATCAATTTCTTTGGAACTGCGAAAATTACAATTTCTTTAGATGGAGATGTTTCAAATAAAGATTCAAATCATGGAGAAAAATTTTGGAATGAAATAAGTAAAGAAACGGCTCATAGTGAGGGATACTTGACCCTTGAAACTAAAAAATCTGCTTGGGAAACAGTACCTACTTTTCAAGTTTGTACTGGAATGAAATTCGACGTTTTCCAGAATGAACAATTACTCGATTTTCAAACGCTTCCTATCAAAAAAGAAAAATATGTTGCGAATGAATTTAAGCTTAATTTGGAAGAAGGGCAAGAAGTTTCGATTATTAAATTTGCAGCAAATTTATCTTCTGAAAATTATTCAATTGATAAATTAGAAGAATCAACCAAAGCGTATATTCAAAAAATTAGTAAAAAAGGGTTTGAAATAATGCTTCAAGAGCAAAAAGCTGCTTGGGCAAAGAAATGGGAAGGAAATGATATTCAAATTGAAGGAGATGTAGCAGCTCAACAAGCCATCCGTTTTAATATTTTTCAATTACAACAAACATACACAGGAGAGGATGCTCGATTGAATATTGGACCAAAAGGATTTACAGGAGAAAAATATGGTGGCGTAACATATTGGGATACCGAAGCTTATTGTTTGCCATTTTACTTATCAACTTCTGAACAAAAAGTAGCCCGAAATTTATTAGTTTATAGACATAATCATCTTCAAAAAGCCATTGAAAATGCCGAAAAATTAGGATTTTCTGGTGGAGCTGCCTTGTATCCGATGGTAACAATGAACGGTGAAGAATGTCACAACGAATGGGAAATTACATTTGAAGAAATTCATCGAAATGGAGCAATTGCGTATGCAATATTTGATTATATCCGTTACACAGGTGACGCAAAATACCTTGAAGAATACGGGCTCGAAGTACTTACAGGTATTTCAAGATTTTGGTCTCAACGTGTCAACTGGTCAGCTGATAAAAATAAATATGTAATGTTAGGTGTAACAGGACCAAACGAATACGAAAATAACGTAAACAATAACTGGTACACAAATTATTTAGCTAAATGGTGTTTGACTTATACGATTGAATGTTTAGAAAGCTTGAAAAATGAAAATCATCACAAATTTCAAGAAATAATTAGTAAAACACAGCTTGATTATACAAATGAAATAAATAAATGGCAGCATATCATCGAAAATATGTATTTCCCATTTGATGAAGAACGCCAAGTTATTTTACAACAAGATGGCTTTTTGGATAAAGAATTATTGACCGTACAAGATATTGCTGCCCATAGACCTATCAACCAAAAATGGTCTTGGGATAGGATTTTGCGTTCATGTTTCATTAAGCAGGCTGATGTTTTACAGGGAATGTATTTCTTTGAAGAAGATTTCACAATAGATGAATTACGAAGAAATTTTGATTTTTACGAGCCAATGACTGTGCATGAATCTTCACTTTCGCCATGTGTACACGTAATTCATGCAGCACGATTAGGTAAAAAAGATAAAGCATACGAAATGTATGTCCGTACTGCCCGTCTTGATTTAGATGATTATAACAATGATACCGAAGATGGTTTACATATAACCTCAATGGCTGGAACTTGGCTCTCAGTTGTACAAGGTTTTGGCGGAATGAGAGTAAAAAATGGCAAATTATCTTTCGAACCATTTTTGCCTGAGCAATGGCAAGGATTTTCTTTTAGAACTGGTTTTAGAGGAAATTCATTGAAGGTTTCTATTAATCAAAATCTAATTGAAATTGAAAATTTATCTGCCAATTCAATTTCAGTTCAAGTATTTGGAAATGAAGTGACAGTTCCTGCATTTAATACGCAAACAATCGCTTTTTAATAGTAATACTAGAAAACGAAGAAGACTGTCGAATTGAATTTTGACAGTCTTCTTCGTTTTCACGGTACTTAATTACATCCCCCAATTTCAGCTTTAAAAATGGTTCCATTATCTGCTTTAAAACCAGCCTTTAATTCAATACTTTTGGCTTGAAAAGTAGCTCTCGTGCCAATCCCAGTAATTTTATTTGTGGCTGTAATATTTGCAGTTGGATAAACTGAAGTAGTTGCTGAAGCTATCTTTGTAATATTACCGCTAGAAATGTCATCACCGGCACTGGCGAGCGTTAATATTAAAGGACAATTATTGATTGTAACAGTTGCAATTGCTCGTGTGTTACTTGTACAGCTATTTATTGAACAATCCGCAAAGTAAGAAGTAGTAATTACCAAAGGTGGAGTTGTAAAACTTAAACCCGTCGCTAAAATGGTAGTTCCTGTATTTGAACTATACCATTTCACAGTTCCTACACAACTGGTTGCGGTGAGTGTAGCTGTTTGTCCAGGAAGTTTTGATACACTTCCTACCGAAGGAGCATTTGGAATCAAATTAACAGTTGCAATTGCTAATGCTCTTGTACTAACACAACTATTAATAGTACAATCTACATAATAATTATTTGTGTTTGATAAAGTCGGTGTTGTAAAAGTTGAAGAAGTACCTAAACTTGAACCACTGTTTAATGAAGCATACCAATTATATGTTCCTGCACATCCAGATGCTGATAAAGTTAAAGTTCCAGTACCGCAACGACTAGCACCAACAGTTACTGGTACAGAAGGATTTGATTGACAAATGATATCTACCAAAAATTCTTCTGTTTCTCCGTAAGTGTAAGAACCGCATGGATTTGTTGGGGCCGAAAAGAAATTAGAAACAACCCTCATTCTAGTTTGGGTTTTTGTCGGACTATCCAGCGGAACAGTAAAAGACCCTGTTATTGGAGCGGAAGTTGCCGTAGAAGTTGTAAATACTTTTTCTGTAGTCTCAAAAATACCATTCTTATTATAATCTATCCAAATTGCTGCTTGAATGTCATTACCCCCTATCCAAAGTGGATTTAATGTTATACTATAAGAATTTCCAATGATAAGTGTTCTTACAGTATTAAATCGAAAACTATAACCACCATCAGATGCACAACCTGAACTTGGATTATAATTTACTCCACCAATAATTACATCGTTTAGACCAATAGCGTAATTATTACAACCTGTTGTATGATTTATCGTACAATAAACGATTGCTGGTGTCGAGTTAGTACTAAAATTACTGGTAACATAAGGTGAACAATTGGCCTTTACTCTCCAAATATATGCAGTATTTTGAGTCAAACCTGTTAATTGAACTGAATTTGAATTACTTGTTATCGTTTCCCAAGTTGAAGATGTAGTGGGTCTATATTCTATCGTATATGGCCCTGCAAATGATTCCCAAACTAAAATTACACTCGAATTATAAACTTCAAGAACACTCAAATTTGTTGGTGCAACAGCATTGCCCATACAGTTTTGGGTTCGATTTCTGATTAAATTTCCTGGCAAAATTCCAAAACCATTGCTAAAATTTATTCCATAACTAGTCAAATGGCAGTAACTCATTATCGTCCCACCATTTACTGGAGTTGGTCCACTCGAACAAGAACCCTCTGGAGAAACACAATTATCAATCGGTCCTCCAATCCATGAGCAACTTTGAGTATGAGGTGAACCAAAATTATGTCCCATCTCATGGCTTACTACTTCAACTTCCCAACTAAAAGTCGGTACGTTATAAACTTTATTTCCAATATTTGCACTTATTCCTTTACCTTTATTGCACAAAACATCTAAATAGGCCACCCCACCTCCTAAAGAACGTCCTGAAATTAAATGAGCTAAATCACCAGTAAAAGTATTTCCGACTTGCGTACTAAATGCATTTAACATAGCACTAGTGGTAGTGGTTGAATTGTAAGGGTCGACTATATCCCATATTTTAAGCTGCGAAATCTGAATTTCGATTCCTTCATTTGCATAAAGAACAGCAACTTGTGCAAAAAGAGCATTGACAAAATTTGTAGTTGAAGTTATATTAGAAGAATTAGCAAGATAAATTGCATTATCCGCTTCAAAATAAATCTGAACAGCACGGCAGGCGACATTATTTAAAAGGGTTGACTGAACTTCATTATTGAGCATCATTTTTAGATCTTCATCTTTTACTCCACACTCAAACGATGGTTTTTCAATCAAATCCTTATCATTATATAAAATATAATTGTTTGAATCTCTTAATTTCCCTAAAATATAATTTCCATACTTATTAGAAATTATCCCACATATTTCGCCATTCGCAATACTTATTGAAACCAATGATTCTTTATCTCCTTTTATAATTCCTTTATAATAAATGCCTCTTTCAACTAGAATTTCTTGGTTTGACCCATTAACAACCTTAAAATTATTACCAAAAATATCTATTTGAATCAGTTCTAAATCAAAATTATTTGTAAAAGAAAATGGAACAGATAAATTTAGTAAGGCAGGTTTAGTGCTCTCAATTTGGCGTAAATCTGCTGCATTAGCATTCAATTGTAAAGAGGTATTATTAACAGAGAATGAATTGCTTACGTTTGTTAAAGAAGTTGTAATGTTAAAAGGTGAAAAAAAAGTTGCATTTATCTGACTTTTAAAACTATTTATTTGGTTAAAAACTGTTTTTTGGGCAGAAATTCTTAAAGTAACAATTAATAGCAAGCAGGTGAAAAAATATTTATTCATTAAATTTTATAGTTTTTTACAAAACTATTTTATTTTAATGTAAATAAAATCAGTAAGGTATTATTTTTATTTTAAGGTTATACCTATGTCTGAATCACGCCAACATTATATCTTTTAGTAATAGGAGCATGATTAGCTGCCTCAATTCCCATTGAAATAATTTTACGAGTTTCCAACGGATCTATCACACCGTCTGTCCAAAGATTTGAAGCCGCAAAATAAGGACTAAGCTGTGAGTTATAGCGGTCAGTGATTTTATCTAGCAATTCATTCTCTTCGATTTCATCAATAACAATTCCTTTTGATTTAAGAGTTGCTGTTTGTATTTGTACCAAAGTTTTCGCTGCCGACGCACCGCTCATAACAGCCATTTGTCCTGTAACCCAAGAATAAATTAATCGTGGGTCATAAGCCTTTCCACACATGGCATAATTTCCAGCACCATAAGAATTTCCAACAATAAAAGTAAACTTAGGAACAACTGAATTGGCCATCGCATTGACCATTTTAGCTCCATCTTTTATTATTCCGCCATGTTCAGAGCGGCTACCAACCATAAATCCAGTCACATCTTGCAAGAAAACCAGTGGAATTTTTTGTTGATTACAATTCATAATAAAACGAGCAGCCTTATCTGCCGAATCTGAATAAATTACTCCACCCATCTGCATTTCGCCTTTTTTACTTTTAACAATTTTTCGCTGATTTGCTACAATCCCAACCGCCCAACCATCAATTCTTGCGAGGCCGCATAAAATAGTTTGTCCATAACCTTTTTTATATTGGTCAAATTCAGAATTATCTACAATTCTTTCAATAATTTCAACCATATCATACGGTTTTCCACGGTCAGCTGGAAGAATTGAATAAATTTCATTAGGGTCTTTTATAGGTAAAAACGATTCTTTTTTATCAAAACCTGCTTTGTCAAAATGACCCATTTTATCAAAAATATTTCTTATTTCATCCAAACATGCTTCATCATTAGGAAATTTATTATCAGTAACCCCCGAAATTTCGCAATGGGTTGTTGCTCCGCCTAAAGTTTCATTATCAATATCTTCACCAATCGAAGATTTTACCAAATATGAACCTGCCAAAAAAACCGAACCACTACCTTCAACAATCAATGCATAATCTGACATTATTGGTAAATAAGCCCCACCCGCAACACAACTACCCATAATGGCAGCCACTTGTGGAATTCCAATGGACGACATCTGTGCATTGTTTCTAAAAATACGACCAAAATGCTCTTTATCTGCAAATACTTCCGATTGCAGTGGTAAATATATGCCTGCGGAGTCAACTAAATAAACGATTGGGAGTCTGTTTTCCATAGCAATTTCCTGAGCCCTCAGGTTCTTTTTTGCAGAAATTGGAAACCATGCACCTGCCTTAACAGTGGCATCATTTGATACAATTACACACATTTTACCACTCACAAAACCTATAATGCACACACAACCACCATTAGGGCATCCACCCTCTTCTTCGTACATCCCATCTCCAGCAAATAATCCAAACTCGATATATTTAGTATCTTTATCAATTAAATATTCAATTCTCTCACGAGCAGTTAATTTCCCTTTGGCTTTATGGCTTTGTATTTTCTTTAATCCTCCGCCCATTTTTAATTGCTCATACTTTTCTTTTAATTCCTGCAATAAATTCTCAATTGTTTGCATAATTCTGGTTATATTTCGATGATGAAGCAAAATAATGATAATTTTTCATTGTTTTAAACAATTTTTACAAAGATGATAAATAGTTGTCAAAACAATGATTAGTTTTGCAATTAAATTATCAACAAACATAAAAATTATGAATCTAATTGAAATTGAAACGGCAGAACATACTGAAATGATTCGCCAAAGTGCCAAAGACTTTGCAGAAAATTACATTCGACCACAAATAATGGAATGGGATGAAAAACAGATTTTTCCTGTTGACCTTTTTCATAAAATGGGAGATTTTGGTTTTATGGGCGTGCTTGTCCCAGAAATATATGGAGGCTCAGGTTTGGGTTATCAAGAATATATTACAATACTTGATGAAATTTCAAAGGTTTGTGGAGCAATTGGGCTTTCTGTTGCTGCTCATAATTCGTTATGTACGAATCATATTCTAACTTTTGGGAATGAAGAACAAAAACATAAATACTTACCAAAATTAGCTTCGGGAGCCTGGGTTGGAGCGTGGGGATTAACAGAAACTGGTACAGGTTCAGATGCTGGTGGGATGGCTACTACCGCTGTTGAAGATGGAGATTTCTTTGTTTTAAATGGCTCTAAAAATTTCATCACGCATGCAATCAGCTCTGATGTATCTGTTGTAATTGTACGAACAGGACAAAAAAGTGATTCTCATGGGATGACGGCTTTAATTATTGAAAAAGGTACTCAGGGATTTTCTTCAGGAAAAAAAGAAAATAAATTAGGAATGAGGGCAAGTGAAACCGCATGCTTATTTTTTGATAATTGCAGAGTTCATAAAGATAATGTAATCGGTAATATTGGTGAGGGATTTGTTCAATCATTAAAAATTTTAGATGGAGGACGCATATCAATAGCCGCACTTTCACTTGGAATTGCCAAAGGTGCTTATGAAGCAGCATTAAAATATGCTCAAGAAAGAGAACAATTTGGCAAAGCTATTTTTAATTTTCAAGGAATTAGCTTTAAATTAGCCGAAATGGCCACCAAAATTGAAGCCGCCGAATTATTGACACGAAATGCTGGAACATTAAAAAATCAAGGCAAAAAAATGACAAAAGAAGGTGCTATGGCTAAACTTTTTGCTTCAGAAACAGCTGTAGAAGTAGCAACCGAAGGTATTCAAATTCATGGAGGTTATGGTTATACAAAAGATTTTCCTGCTGAAAAATATTACCGAGATGCCAAACTTTGTACAATCGGTGAAGGCACGTCAGAAATTCAGAAAATTGTCATTTCCAGAGAAATTTGTAAAAATATTTAATTTTTCATGAAACTCATCGAATGTCCTCGTGATGCCATTCAAGGATTGCATCAAATAATTTCGACCCAAAAAAAAATAAAATATATCAATTTATTACTTGAAAGTAATCTTTTTGATACAATCGACTTTGGTAGTTTTGTTTCGCCAAAAGCTATTCCACAAATGGCTGATACAAAAGATATTGTAAAAAAATTAAATATTAGTCAATCAAAGTCAAAACTTTTGGCCATTATCGCTAATGAAAGAGGTGCAAACGAGGCTTGTCAATTTGACGAAATAGCCTATTTAGGTTATCCTTTTTCGATTTCAGAAACTTTCCAAATTAGAAACACAAATGCTACTATTGAAGAGTCGCTTGAAAGAGTAAATGCCATTCAAGAAATTTCTCAAAAAGCTAATAAACAAGTAGTTATCTATATTTCAATGGGCTTTGGTAATCCTTATGGGGATGAATGGAATGCTGAAATTGCCTTAAAATGGATTGATAAATTAAGCATTCTTGGCATAAAAATCTTTTCTCTTTCTGATACAGTTGGTATTGCACAACCATGTTCAATTAAGTATTTATTTGAAAACTTAATTCCTAAATATCCAGATGTAGAATTTGGAGCTCATTTGCATTCAACACCAAACACGTGGAAAGAAAAAATTGAGGCTGCATTTAGTGCTGGATGTACAAGATTTGATGGAGCTTTTCTGGGGTATGGCGGTTGTCCGATGGCTGATGATGAATTGGTTGGCAATATGGCAACCGAAAATTTGCTTGATTTTTTTCAGCCAAACCAACATTTGAAAAAGATTAATGAATTAAAAATAGCATTTCAAGAATTAATAAACTAATGTTTTTTACAGAATCAGACATCCAGCAATATTCTAATGTTACGTTTAAATTGATAGAAACCCATCAAGAAGGAAATCTATTTAATATAACGCTCAACAGACCTGAAAAACGAAATGCCTTCACTCCTACTATGCTGCAAGAATTGGCTTTTGCGTTGGCATTTGCTCATTATAATAAAGAAATTTGGTGTGTTTTAATTGAAGCGAAAGGCTCAATATTTTGTGCAGGAATGGACTTAATGGTTTTTCAAAATCCACTTTTAGATGTAGAAAACACAACTTTACCAAAACCATTGAAGGAAATTACACTTGGAGATGCATTCAAATTTCTAGAAAAACCTTGTATTGCCAAAGTTCAAGGAAGTGTTTTTGCAGGTGGATTTTTGATAATTGGTGGTTGTAATTTTGTAATTTCGGTCGAAGATGTCCTTTTCGGTTTACCTGAAGTCAAAAGAGGTATTTTTCCAATGCAGGTGATGGCAACATTATTTAAAATTATGCCTCAACGCAAAGCTATTGAAATGGCAATTCTAGGAAAAAATTATACCGCTAACGAAGCTTATAGTTTAGGCTTAGTAACTCAAATTTCGACGAAAGAAAATATTGAACACGACACTAAAGAATTGATTAGTAGCATTTTAGAAAATTCACCTTTGGCAATTAGTAAAGGTCTTGAAGCAATGAATAAATTGCAAAATTTACCAGAAAATGAACAACATCAATATCTTTTAGGCATTTTGCAAGAAATCAAAAATTCGATGGATGCTAAGGAAGGGATTTTAGCTTTTAAGGAAAAGAGAAAGCCCAATTGGCTAAATAAATAAAAAAAAGCGACAAGGTAAATACCTCGCCGCTTTAACTTTAAAACCAAAAAATTAATTTATTTCTTTTTTCTTCCCAATATTTATGGCTGGAATTTGATTTTCAAGTACCATTTTATTGAAAGCTGGCACATCCTCATCAATTACTTTTTTAAGTTTTGTAGTTGTTTGTTCCATTTTCTTACTCAAATCATCCAAAGCTTCGTATGAACCTTTGGTTGGTTTAGAATCTGAACTTGAAACAACGCTTGCAACACCCGCAATTTTATCATTCAAACGAATCGGATACGCTAATAAATCTTGTGTCGCACGAGCCTTGTTTTGAACCAATGTTTGCTCTAAATCTTCAAGGTTTTTAAGCATTGGTTTAGTCAATTTTTGAAATTTACTTATCAAAACTGTATCTTTCACGCTTTTCATATACTCGCTCACAGCCTTTTTGATTTCACGCATTTGATTAATTGCTTTATGATTTTCATCCAATTTCTTGTGAATTTTCATTAATAAATCAAATTGTTCTTTCAATTCAGCATCTGTAGTCTCGTTTCTTGGGTCACGTTTAATTTCTGCAATTTCTTCTTTTACAATATCTTTCCCAACAACTAATCTAACTTTATAATTGCCTGGCACTACTTTTGGACCAGTCAATCCGCCAGCCCACATTGGTGAGCGTTCTCCTTGAATTTCGGTAGCGTCAGCATAACGCATGTTCCATACAAAACGATTTAATCCAGCATTTGCAGAAAGAATTCCAGATTTGGGACTTTTTGTATCTTCATAATAATCTTTAGAAATCTTCAATTCTTCACCTTTAACATCCTTTTTGCTTGAATAGGTAATAATTGTATCATTTGACATTGTCAAAAACTGCAATTTCACTTCATCTTTAGCGGTATTTTTCAAGTAATAATTGACCAAAACTCCGTTAGGTGCGTTTTGACCTTCATCAAGTGGAGCTCCACGACGACCAGCTTCACCACCTTGCATACGATATGAATGACGAGGTTTGAACAAATGCACATCAGCAACTGAATTATCTTTGATTTCATACAAAGGTGTTACATCGTCCAAAATCCAAAAAGAGCGGCCATGGGTTGCAACAACCAAATCTTTTTCTCTTTTATGAATTTGCAAATCACGAATGGGTGAAATTGGCATGTTCATATTAAATGGCTTCCACGACAAACCGTCATCGAAAGAAACATATATGCCTCGCTCTGTTCCTGCATATAACAAACCTTCTTTATTTGGGTCTTCACGCAATACACGTGTATATTCATCTTCTGGAATGCCATTGCTTATGTTAATCCACGTTTTTCCATAATCGCTTGTTTTAAACAAATATGGTTTTCTATCGCCAAACATATAACGAGTTGCCGCTAAATATGCTTTTCCTTTAACAAAATCTGATGGATGAATTGTGCTGATTAAAGCAAAATCGCCCAATTGAGAAGTTGGAACTGAAATATTTGTCCAGTTTTTGCCATTATCTGTTGTAACATGAATAAATCCATCATCCGAACCCGCCCAAATATTTCCTTTTTCTAATGTTGATTCTGCTAATGCAAAAATAGTAGCATAAATTTCAGCACCAGTTTGGTCAAGGGTAATTGGGCCACCTGTGGCACCAGTAGTTTTAGGGTCATTACGAGTCAAATCTGGACTAATGGTTTCCCAAGAATGTCCGCCATCATGTGTTACGTGCACATACTGTGAAGTTGCATACAAACGAGTATTATCATGCGGTGAAAAAATAATTGGATAAGTCCATTGAAAACGATATTTTTTCTCGGCAGAAGTATGCCCCATATTGTTTTCTGGATAAACCATGATATTTTGTTCTTGGTTATTGGTTGCATTTTGACGAGTCATAAAACCATCATAAGAACCACCATAAGTAATTTTTGAATTTTTAGGGTCGATGGCAATATATCCAGATTCTCCACCAGCAACAGAATACCAATCACGCAAACCAATTGAAAAGTTATCTGTTCTACTTGCAATTCTGACAGTGCTATTATCTTGCTGAGAACCATAAACATTATATGGAAAATCATTATCAAGGTGAACATGATAAAATTGGGCAGTCGGAATATCAATATCTGAAAACGTGATGCCATCATTATAGGTAACTTCTGCACCACCATCGTCTCCAATAATGAAGTTCGCACTGTTTTTTGGATTTATCCATACATCGTGTGTATCACCATGATGAACATTTAAGTTTCTGATTGTTTTTCCTCCATCATTTGACTTAAATGAATTTACATTCAAAATAATTAAGCTATTTTCATTTAGTGGGTCAGCCTGTAAATTCATATAATACCAAGGTCTTTGCCAAAGGTTTTTATTATCATTAACCAAAGTCCAATGTTCACCTGCATCAAAAGAAGTATATAACCCACCTTTAACATTTTCAATCATTGCATACAAACGGTTTGAGTTTGCTGGCGATACAGCAATACCTATTTTACCAAGTAAACCTTTTGGCATCCCAGGTTTTTCATTCAACGATTGCCAAGTATCACCTCCATCAACTGATTTATACAATCCACATCCAAGACCACCACTACTCATACTATGTCCATTTCGGTAGGCCTGCCACAAAGTTGCATATATCACTCGCGGATTATTTGGGTCAATACGAACATGGTACGCTCCAGTGCTATCGTTTTTAGCTAAAATATGTTCCCAAGTTTTTCCACCATCTTTACTTCTGAAAACGCCTCTTTCTTTATTAGGAGCAAATGGATTTCCTACGGCAGCAACGTAAACCAAATTATGGTCTTGAGGATGTACCTCAATAGTTGCAATAGCATCGGCTTTAGGCAATCCCATATGTCTCCAAGATTTTCCAGCATCTGTTGATTTATAAACACCATCTCCATAGCTAATATTGCTTCGCATATCAGCTTCTCCCATTCCAACATAAACAACATTTGGGTCAGATGGAGCAACGGCAATCGCTCCTACAGAACTTGATTTAAAAGTGCTATCTCCTACATGATTCCAATTAGCACCACCATCGGTTGTTTTCCAAACGCCTCCACCAACTGCACCAAAATAATAGGTTAATGGTTGGTTGGCATGACCAGCCACCGCTAAAGAGCGTCCTGCACGAAAAGGGCCTATATTCCGCCAAGATAAGCCATCATAAAGATTTTTATCTGTTTTTTTTATTTCGATTGAATTAGTACTTGAAGCAATTGTAGGAGTTTTTTTCTTTTGAGCGTATGTACTGAAAACAATCATACACCCTAATAGCAAAAAGGAGAGTTTTTTCATTTCTTGTTGAGAAGTTAAGGTTTATCTGTAAAATTAATGGCAACATAATAACAAAACAAGTAAAATTACCGAAATTTGTATTATTAACAAAGTGAACTATTATACTAAATTTTAATCAATAGTACTATGAATCTTATTACATTCACTCAGACGGAAGATTTTAGTCAATTCGTTGAGGTATGGTCACAATTTTATGACTATAATTCACCCTGGGAACCAAACTATAATAAACATATTAAGATTGGAAAACCATTTACACATAATGATATTATAAAATTATTTGAATGGGAAAATCAAGCAGGTTTAGGTCGCATTCGTGCGGGAGCTATTAAAGACAAAATTTATCCTGAAATTGATTATGTAAACGATATGAAATTTGAGGAATCAATTGACATTAATGAATATAACAACAAATTTATCACTGTTCCTGCAGTGTCACGCACTTTTTTATTGCATATCATTAAACCTGAGGTTTATCCATTATATGACCTAAATGTTCATATTGCCTATAATTTCATTCACGATATTGATTCAAAACTTCACCCATTTCCAGTAAGGCCAGAAGATAAAATAAAATTTTATTTTAGAAAATTGATGCCATTTATTGAAAGTGTTCGAGGTAATTATTCTTTGAAAAAAGTAGATGAAGCATTGAATTCATTTGGGCAACTAATTAAAAGAAATCCAAAATTTAAAATATAATTTTCCCTAATGATATGTCAATTCATTGCTTTTTCTCAAATTTGCGGATAAATTATACTTCACATCATGAGTAACAAAGAACTAGACAAAATAATTGACAATATCGAAACAGTTTTTAGGGGTGATGCTTGGCATGGGCCATCCGTCATGGAATTTCTAAATTCAATGCCCTTAGACATAGTTGATGTCCAAAAAAACTTTTCTAAGCATACCATTTGTCAAATTGTTTTTCATTTGGCAGCTTGGCGGAAATTTGTCTATGAAAAACTAAATGATAATATTAGATATGATTTGGTTGAAGAACAAGACAATTATGGTACTGAAGAAGAAATCACAAAGGCCAATTGGCATAACTTGGTCAATAATTTAAAAATAGCTCAGGAAAACTTGATTAGTAAATTAGCCGAATTTGATGATAGTTTACTTTCAAGACTTGTGCCTGGGCAAGATTATGATTATTATAAACTCCTTACTGGATTAATTCAGCATGATACTTATCATCTTGGCATGATTTGGGTATTGTGGGAATAGTAATAAAATATCGTAGTTATTTTATTACTATTAAAACCAATTTTTGTACGTCACAGAATTTAAAAATTACCTCTCTTGTATGGAAGAAGAATTGCAAACAACAGAACTAGACCGAATTAAGATATTATTGAACGCCACTTTTCATGGAGGAGCTTGGCATGGACCATCGGTTTTAGAAAATGTAAAAGATATTAAACCAAAAACGGCTGGAAATCGTCAAAAAAATATTCATACGATTGCAGAATTGGTGTACCACATCACAACTTGGAGAATATTTGCTTTGAAAAAAATTCAAGGTGATATTGAGTTCGTCATCAAAACTGAAAAACAAAACTGGGGAAACCTCAAAGAAATTGACGAATTTGAGTGGGAAACACTTCAAATGGAACTTACATTAAGCCATGATGAGTTGATGAGTGCTTTGGACGACAAAGACGATAGCTTTTTGGTAGAAATAGTGCCAGGAGCTGAATATGATTTCTATACATTACTTCATGGTATTATTCACCATGACCTTTATCACAATGGCCAAATAGCTATTTTGAAAAAATCAGCACCCAAAGCTAGTAAATTTGATGACGATGATGATTTAAGAACAACGAGTTATTTTGAAGACGAATATTGATATTCATAAATTTTCAAAAAAGGCTGGAAGAATTAGTTTCTTCCAGCCTTTTTTAATTATAAACTTTAAACAACATTTAAAATTGGAAACGAAAGCGAAAAGGTCGTACAATCGGCTTTATTTGAAATTAATTTAATTTCACCTCCGTGTAAAATTGCAATTTTCTCGACTAAAGAAAGTCCAATTCCGTATCCTTTGACTGTTGCGGTATTATTTGAACGAAAAAATGGCTGAAAAATTAAAATAGATTCATTTTCATTTATCCCGTGACTAATATTAGTAAAATCGATGATAATTGTATTTTTGTCTAATCTTATTTTCACATTAGTTGTATTCTTACAACCGTTTTCTAGCAAATTAAACAAGGCAATTTTTAGAAGATACGGATTCCCTAAAATACTAAATTCAATTTCTGCATCGCTTATATTCTCAAAACTCACAGCAACATTATAGTCTGGGTTATTTTTTTTCAAAAAATCTTTAGTTTCCCAAAGTAATTCGTCAAGTCTTATCGAACTTAACAAAAACGAATGGTTTTCTTCTGTTAATCTTGATAATTCCAGAAGCGTTTGCGAAAGTTTGCTTAGATTTTGAATATCTTCTAAAACCGAACTTAGTGTCTTTTTGTAGTCGTCTATATTTCTGTCTTTCAATAGCACAACTTCAAGTTGAGAAATAATCTTTGATAAAGTTTTTTTTAGTTCATGGCTTACATTGGAAATAAAAAAACGTTGCTGCTTGAAAGCTTCTTCGGTTCTATTCAATAATTGATTAAATGTAATAGTAAGTACGCATATTTCGTCTTCTTCAGTTCGTACTTTAAGACGTTTATTAAAATCGTGCGGATAAATGTTGTTTACTTGACTAATTACATCAGAAATGGGCTGTAAAGCTCTACCTGCAAAAAACCAACTGTAACACCAACCGCAAAAACCAGTATTATATAAAGCAAAAGCATCACTTGTCTAAGATTATTTAAAGTATCATTTCCAAACAAATCAACTGCTGCAGCAATAATTAACATATTTCGTTTAGATGAAGTATAGTTAACCACGATTATTTCAAAATCATTATCTTTAAATTCGGTAACAGTTCCATTTCTAACAAACATCTCATTTTTAATCTTAAACGCTAAAGTGTCTCTACTACGGTAAATTTCGTGATTGAGGCTATCGAAAATAACAATATTTTCTTTAAACAATAAGTCACGATTCGACTCATTTATTTTACGTGTAATGAGACATCAATTTCATTGTTTCCACTTAAAAGTTCTGCTGTAGTAATCGCTTTTGAACGAAGTCTGGTAAAAAACCGATGTGAAACATACGATTGATAAATATAATAAATGCCAATAAAAGTTGTCAAAACAATAGTCGGAACCAACAATACAAACTGGATATTTAGTTTTTGTCTTATTTTCATAAAATATCGGTCTTAATTACATAACCCATACCATAAACATTATGAAGAAGTTTAATTTCAAAATCTTTATCAATTTTCTTTCTTAATAAAGTAATATAAACTTCTACTACATTGGTATTAGACGAAAAATCTATTTCAGAATGTTACTATATTTTTATTTTTAGAAAGTATCTTGTTATTTGGTGTAGCTCAAGATAAAATAAAATATATTTCACTAAATTAATTACTGCTCATTGTAGTCGTTGAAATGATTACTATTACAGGTAATTGTATTTATGAGCGTAAAATTGTTGAAATAAAAGAAATCAAAATTGGAGGCTATAATGATGCAACCAAAGAAGCAATTTCTTACTTAAAAAGTATCGACAAGGATTTCTATCGTTTCGAAAAGAACTACTCATCAGGCATTTCTGACCATTCTAGTTTTAATGACGCACATATACAAGGTTATTACGGCTCTCGTTCATATCATTCATTCAATCAAGTTTATTATGTTAATTTCTTAAAAGAAGTTGGACTTTTAGACAAAAATGAAGAATTCAAGTCAAGATGGCTCGAAGGTTTAATGTATGCTCCGTACTTACAAAGACACTGTTCGATAAAGTATTACCTAACGAAATTACCCAATATAAAAGAAAATTTTAAAGGTTTAGAGCTAGATTCGTTAGCAAATTTTCAAGATGTAAAGGTACTAAAGGTAAAATATGCTTTACCGTTGGGAGTTACCTTTGATAATTTTATCACCGAAAATAATTTTGATATTTTATCAACACAACAAAAACGTAAAATTTTACTGAAAGCTGTTGTTGTAGATAGTGTCACAGCACAAAAAACTGAAAGGATTAAATCAAATAAAAAGTATTGAAAATAGTGCGGTTTTTGATGTTCAGTTTACACAAAAAGTAACAAATGAACTACGAAAAGAAAGTCTGCAAAATTTAAAAGTTCTTGATAATCAAGTATCTGGACAAATTAAGCTTCTGAAACCCAAAATCCTTTTTTTCTCGATTCCTTATGATAGGGGTTGGAGTGCCACGATAAATGGAAGAAAAATGGAAATATTAAAAATTGATATTGGCCTTACTGGAATATTATTAGAGACTGGAATTAATAATGTAAATCTTGTTTATGAAACGCCCTATTTAATTTGGGGAATTTAGATTTCAATAATAACACTTTTACTTTATTTTTCTTATTGGTGTTTGAGTTCCAGAAATAAAAGGATGGCACAATCGATTTCTAAAAAAATTGTACAATAATGATGATAATTTATGTTAGCTTGTTTTTGGATGATTAAGTTAATATTTTGTCAAAATCACTAAATAATAAGTTAAAATTCATAAAATATTTAAAAGAACTTACGGTATTATTCTAAGAATTGTTGAACAATACAACCCAGTACTTGTACTATTCTAAGAACACATTTTGAAGTATTAGGAAAATACCGAACTTTGCAGTATATTCTTCAAGTAAGAAAGCAAACATAAGTGTCTGTAAATTAAACAGTTACGATTATGAATTTATACTTAAAGTTCGACAAAAACAATTGGTACGATTTTGGTGCCGACGATTTAAGTAGTGTTTTTCCAATAACGAAAAAAAAGGAGGAAATTATGAAACAATGGATAAATGAGGCTTTGACAACAATAGCTCGCTTCTCTGAACCTTTCGGTTCATTTTAAAATTTTAGTTTAGGATTTAGGTGTTAAATTTTATTGAAAATTACTAAGGATGACATAATTAACAATAAAAGCACCTAAATCCTAAAATTCCCACCAAACTTTATCAGGATATAAGCTATCAATCACAACTGGCTCACCTATCATCGGCGTTGTTAATATTATTTCAGCATTTGCTGCCGCTTTTAATCGCTTAATTGGTTCATTCCATTCATGGTTTGCTAAAGGAAATTTAGCCCAATGAACTGGCATCAAAACCTTTGTTTTTAAATATTTTGCCGCCATAAATGTCTCTTCTGGCAAAGTATGAATTTCATGCCATAATAAATTATATTGACCGTTTTCAAGCATTGCTATGTCAAAAGGGCCATATTTATTGCCAATTTCCTCGAAATGTGAATCGTAACCTGAATCTCCACCCAAGAATAATTTGTAGCCATGAATACTTAAAACAAATGATGACCACAACGATTTTGCTCTTACAAAACCACGACCTGAAAAATGCCTCGCTGGCGTTGCAGTAATCAGTATATCGTCTGAAATTTTTGTAGTTTCCCACCAATCAAATTCAACAATTTTGTATGGACTAACTCCCCAATGTTCCAAATGAGCTCCAACTCCCAAGGAAGTATAAAACTTCTTAACTTTCGGAATCAATTTTAAAATAGTTTCATAGTCAAGATGGTCATAATGGTCATGTGAAAGGAACAAGATATCAATTTCAGGAAAATCTTCTACTTCATAAACATCAGCTCCTTTAAATGCTTGTACAAATACACTTATTGGAGACGCAGAACCACTAAAAACAGGGTCAATCAGAATATTAATATCTTTCGATTTGATGAAATACGACGAATGCCCAAACCAAACAATGGTTGGTTTTTCAGCATTCAATGCCTTCAAATCTGTTTTAATAGATGGCAATTCTTTCGGTGGAATGACAAATTCAGGTTTATTGAAATAATCTTTCAGCATTTTCCAATAACTTCCATCTTCTGCCATTACCGAAGTATGCGACAAGTTTTGAAATGCTCCATCTCTATAATTGGGCGACTTCATAATCCGCTCTAATCGAGTTCCTGATGGATTTTTGCCAAAAACTGCCTTTTGCATGAACAAAAAACTTACTACTAACAAAACCAATAATATACCAAGAACCCCAATCATCATTTTCTTTAAAATTTTCATAATTAATGTTTCACAAAGCATTAACTACGCTTTCAGATAATTTAGTTCCGATTTCAGATTAAAACCACTTAATAACTATATCAAGCATTTTCATAACTCGGTTGGTATATGGCGGATGAAATAAACTAAATTGAGCAAATTTGTTCTCAACGATTGCCCTTTTGTTTGAAAACTCCTCAAAACCATATTTCCCAAAAGATTTGCCAATACCCGAATTATTAACACCACCAAAAGGTAAATTATCTTGTAAATAATGTATCGTGGTTTCGTTGATGACAGACGCTCCTGCCGAAGTGTTTTGCAATAAATAATTGATGTTACTTCGTTTTTTACTAAAAATATACAACGCTAATGGTTTTTCGCCTTTATTTACATAATCAATTACTTCTTCAGTATCAGAAAATTCTAAGATTGGTAAAATTGGGCCAAAAATTTCTTCTTGCATAACTTTCATTTCATCATTAACATCTTTCAGAATCGTTGGCTCAATATAGTTTTCTTCGTCATTTGTGTGACCTCCACCAACTACTTTTGCTCCTTTTGAAACTGCATCGTCCAAATAACTTTTCACCCTTCCATAATGACGATTATTTACGACTCGACAATAATCAGGGTTTTGGAGCACATCATTTCCATACATTTTTGACAAATACTGATTGGCTTCATTAATAAAATCTGCTGTTTTGGATTCATGAATATAAATATAATCTGGAGCGATACAAGTTTGACCATTATTCAAAAATTTCATGGCTGTAATTGCTTGAGCAGCAGCTTTGATATTGGCAGTTTCATCAATAATGGTAGGTGATTTTCCGCCTAATTCTAGGGTAATTGAAGTTAAGTTTTTGGCTGCTGCTGCCATCACAACTTTACCAATTGCTGGGCTTCCTGTAAAGAAAATATGACTAAACTTTAATTTTAATAATTCAGTCGAAACATCAGCATCGCCTTCAACCACCGCAATTTCATTTTCTTCAAATAATTCAGCAATCATTTCAGAGATTAACTTGGATGCGTGCGGAACAACTTCTGAAGGCTTTAAAATAACTACATTTCCTGCCGAAATTGCTTGCAAAAGTGGTTTAATTGCCAAATTGAAAGGATAATTCCATGGACTAATAATTAAACAATTTCCTTTGGCTTCATGAATAACTTTACTAATTGTACCAATCATTTTGAGCGGCGTTTCAATATCTTCAGGACGCATCCACTGGGCCAAATGTTTGATAATATATTTTGCTTCACCTACAATCGGCATAATTTCACTAATTTTTACTTCTGCAGGATGTTTTTTATGGTCAGCAAAAAGTGCATCTGCAATTCTTTTTTCATTCTCCAACACCCAATTCATTACTTTTTTGATTTTTGTAATGCGTTCTTTGGCATTGGTTTTAGCGATATTAAAAGCATTTTGTTTTTGCAAATCAAAGAGCTTTTTAACCTGCAACTCAACATCATTTGTTATTTCGGAAGTCATCATTTATTTGGTTATAGTTTAATAAACAAAAATCAATAAATAATTGTATAATTCAATGAATTATTTTTAATAAAACGATAGATTTTGCAAATTGCTAAAAATTTTAGATATTCGGGAATAACTTCGGCAACTGAATAGTCGAACGACTGATTTCACCAAGTATCAATACAGCAATTATAATTGCTTTCCATATTTATAAAAGATTAAAAAATGTCACTCATCAGTAATAACCTTAAATATTTGCGTCGAATTAATGGTTTGACTCAAGAACAATTTGCTCGCCGAATTGGCACAAAAAGAGCCAATGTAGGTGCTTACGAAGAATCAAGAGCGATTCCACCAGTAGATACACTCAAAATTATTGCCAATACTTTTGGCATTACGGTAGATGATTTTGTAAAAAAAGACATTCGCAAATTAAGAGAAACGCCAGATTTGACTTTTGGTTTTGAACCCAAACCCATTTACGAACAAGACCAAGTTGAAGAAACCTTTACTTCAAAAGAGATTGACCCGTTTGATACGCCAATCAATAATTTAAAAAACCTGAATGATTTTAATGAACCTCCATTCGGACAAACAAAATATCAAAATGAACCGATTGATTCCGCTCCATCAATTGGAGATTTGATGAAAAAGTTTCTTGGCGATAATCCAAACAATAACGACCGAAATTTTGACCCTCGTCAGGCCGAAAGGGTATCACAAAGTGTTACTTTAAAACCAAGTTTTGAACGAGAACGATATATACCACAAAATCAAAATCCAACATATCCACCAGCACAAAGCACTAATAATCAAGACATTAGTCAAAACATTCAACTTGTCAGAAGACATCAATTTAATGATTATTTGGTTAGAAGTAATGACTTTCATTTTTTAAAAACACTTTCATTATTCAATCTTCCTACGCTTCCAGCAGGCGAATACAGAGCTTTTGAAGCGGGCGAAGATTTTACCTTTGAAGGTGCATTACTAATTGGTTCACTCGTTCGTCAATGGCACGATATTATAGATAGCAAAAATTATGTTTTGGTTACTAAATCTCATGGAATCATTTACCGAAGAGTTTATAATCAAATAAAAATAAAAGGTACTCTCCTACTAAGCACTGACAATAATCGGTTTCCAAGTTTAGAAATTTCGTTCACAGATGTTATTGAAACTTGGGAAATAAAAGCATTTGTAAGCCACACTTTACCAGAACCAAATACTCCTTATAACAAACTTGGAAATTTGGTAGATGAAATGAAATTTGAATTAGAACGAATAAAAAAATAAATGCAAATCAGTTCCAAACAACCCAACATCGGTACAACAATTTTTACTGTGATGTCGCAATTAGCGGCCGAAACTGGTGCTTTAAACCTTTCTCAAGGCTTTCCAAATTATAATTGTTCGCCAAAACTCATTGAATTGGTTAATCATTATATGAAAATGGGCATGAATCAGTATGCACCAATGGCTGGAATAATGCCTATTCGTGAGATTTTAGCTCAAAAAACATTTGATTTATACGGAATGACCTACAATCCAAACGATGAAATAACAATCGTTTCGGGTTGTACAGAAGCTCTTTACGTCACAATGACGGCCATTTTACATAAGGATGATGAAGTTATTGTGTTTGAACCTGCTTACGATTCGTATGTACCAGCAATCGAATTGAATGGTGGAAAAGCCGTTTATGTAACTCTTTCATCGGAAAATGATTTTGCGATTAACTGGCAGGAGGTTCAATCGAAAATTACTAACAAAACGAAAGCTATTTTGCTTACTACGCCACATAATCCGACTGGAAAATGCTTGACACAAAGTGATGTGGATTCATTGGCAGCATTGGTAAAAAACACCAATATTTTTGTTATTTCTGACGAAGTTTATGAACATATTATTTTTGATGGACGCAAACATATTTCTCCAGCTATGCACGCAGACTTGAAAGAAAGAACATTTGTTTGTGGCTCATTCGGTAAAACTTTTCATACAACTGGCTGGAAATTAGGTTATTGCCTTGCACCCAAAGAACTTTCAGCAGAATTTAGGAAAGCTCACCAATGGATTACATTTTCTTGTCCAACACCATTTCAATATGCTTTTGCAGATTTTTTGAAGGAGCCTGATAATTATTTATCAGTAACGCAATTTTACCAAGAAAAACGAGATAAATTTATTCATTGGTTAAGGGGTTCGAGGTTTACATTAACACCTGCGGAAGGAAGTTTCTTCCAAATGGTTTCCTATAAAAATATCACTGATGAACCTGATTATGACTTGGCGGTTAGATGGACAAAAGAAATTGGTGTTGCGTCTATTCCAATTTCAGTTTTTTATGCTGATAAAATTGACAACAAAATTCTACGTTTTTGCTTTGCAAAAGATGATGAAATGCTCGAAAAAGCAGCAGAAAGGCTATGCAAATTATAAAATATAACCTGTAAGGCTCTCGTTACCTTACAGGTTGATTTATCATAATTTAACAATTTTCAATATTTTATTTGGTTGAATCAACAAAGATTTGCCAACTTCATACCAGAGTTCATCTCCTGCATTTAGGAACAATCCTTTGTGAGAAGGTTTTTTGCTAAGAGCAAAATCTGCTTCAAATTCACCAGAAAATGTGTTTTTAAGAATAAAATTTAATTCATCCCAAGGTAAAATTTTTGTTTCAGAAGCAGAATCGCTGAGATTGATTCGAGTAAATTTTAGTTTTCGTTCAACAAACGAAGCCATTATTTCTACTTCAACATTTTCGCCAGATTGATTCTTCAAATAAGTCAATTTTAAAATAGCTTCCTTTCCAGCAATTTCGTAGACTGCTTGCTGCAATTCTTCAATCAAATATTTAAACCCATCAGTATTTTTTGGATAAAATGTTTTTCCTTCAAAGTCAACTTGCCAAAAATCTAGATGTGGCTCTAAAGTTTTGATAAATAACTCATTAGCAGATTTTAAATTCCCAAAAACTACATCTGACCAAATTTTAGGAAGTGTTCCTTTCCAAGAAAAATTGTCATTTAAAGAAAACCCTTCTTCTAAAAGTTCTTCTTCAGTAAATTCCTCACGGTCGAGATAAGTCAGTTCAAAATTTAATTCTAAATCTTTGTTTTGTTCAATTACACCATTAATTTCGATTGCATGAGCATAAGGTGCTGGCATATTTTCAGCCGTTTGATATTTGAGGGAGAACGTAGGCATTTATCGTTTTTATTTTATCTATTTTTCCTGTTGGAGTTTCCAATAGTTTTTCAACAAAAAAAACTTCTTTCGGGACTTCAAATTTAGGTAAAATTTCTTTGAAAGCGAGTAGAATATCAATCTTAATCGCTTCTTCATTACTAGGAAGCTCTGTAGAAATACTTTTTTCAAGCACAAAAATTAATCTTTCGCCCAATTTTTCATCGGGCAAACTAAACACAAAAAATCGACCATTTAGGCGTTTTTTTTCAGAATCTAGCTTTCTAAGAATTGTTTCCGCAGTTTTTTCTATCTTTTCAAGTTGAATTTTTACACCACCACTATTGATTACATTATCGATTCGTCCGTGTAATACAAAACTACTTCCATTCACAATTTCGGCAACGTCGTTCGTCTCAATCCATTGGTTATCAGTGGTTTTTGATTTAATCATCAAACAATTACTATCATTCAATTTTATATCAACGCCTTCGAGTGTGTTAAAAAAATCATCTTTTGCTGCTCCATTGATCCTTTTAATAGCAATATGAGTAATGGTTTCTGTCATACCGTAAGTCACATAAACAGGGCGGTATATTTTTTGAATTTTCTCAATAATTGTTTCATTAACAGAAGCTCCGCCAATAATAATTGCTTTTGCAGAATTTAGGATTTCGGCAAAAATTGGTTCAGATTCCAAAATAGTTTGAATTTGCAGCGGTACAAATGCAAAAAAATTACGTCCTCGATTGGCATTGAGCAAATAAAGGTGCTTTTCAATTCCTAAAAAAGGATTTGAGGCTGGTTCTACTACAACCAAATCCATTCCAATTTCAAAAGCTCTGACAAGCATCATCATCCCTGCAATATAATCAATATTTAAGCAGCAAAATGCGGTATCGCCTTCTTGTAAATCAAAAGCTTTGGCAGTCATTTTGACAGATGCCAACATTTGTTTTCGGTGAAGAATTATTTTTTTTGGCATTCCAGTAGAGCCAGATGTTTGAATTTCAAACGTTTCTTGTCCAGAATCCCATACTTTTTTAAACATCAATACTTTTTTGTAATAGTCGTTTTCAGGCGAAGTATTGATATAAGTGCCGTCTCTTTCTAAAAAAACCATGTTATAAAATAAAAAACCCTTCCTAACGATGAGAAGGGCTTGATTGATGTAATTGCCTACAAATTTAAGCAAAAACTCTTAAAGTATTATTAGTTGCATCATAAGATGTGTTGTATCTAGACAATGGCGAGGTTGCAGGACCTTTTTGTACATTTCCTATGAATGTAAATTCAGAACCGTGATTTGGGCAAAGAAAATCATTGCTACTTGCACGATAATTGATGGTGGTTTGCTCATGTGTACATTTCGACGAAACTGCAATCCAAGTATCATTATTTGTGTGAGCCACAATTACATTTTGGCCTTTTACAACTGCAAAAGCACCTTTGGTTTTTAAGCCACTGTAATCGTTGGTTTTTAGGTCGATTGTAAAATCTAATTTTGTATTGGTAGTTGGATTAGGGTCTGGAATTTCGCCACCAACGCCGCATGATTGAAGACAATTCATCAACATAATCGCACCAAAACCAATACCTACTTGACGCATAAATTCTTTACGGTCAATCGTGTTTACGTCTTGATTATTCAATTTTACTTCATTGGTCAAAATTTCTTTCATGGAAAATAGTTTTATTTTAAAACGTTATGTCTAAATTTTAGTTTTCAAAAATATCAAAATAAATAAACAAAAACAAGGCAAAAATGGTTGATAATAAAAATCAAAATATCTATTATTGTGCAATAATTTAGAGTTTATTTACAAAAAACAAAAAAGTATTAGTTTATTTATCTATCATATAAAACAAAAATAGATTTTTTATCTTAAAACAAATACATTAAATAACATTAATTTATATTTTAATTGGGCAATAATAGTCTTTATTAAAGAATTTCAAAATAAATTTGTATATGGAAAAGAATCCTATTGATAAAATAAAAGTTGCTGAAAACCCAGGATTATTGGAATACGCTCACACTTCGGGCGGTGCAATAATTCGGCCAGAAGATATGGGTAAAGTGAAAGGCAAAGCACAATTAGCGATGCGTCAACAAACTCATGAACAAATTAGCAAAATTTACCGTCAAATGGAGTTGTTGGCTCAACAAGCCAAAGAAGTAAAAAATCGGGTCGAAATTTCAGAAAGAATATATGATGCTGTGATGGGTTTTGAACCAATTATCGGTCATATTTATTATTTGTATGAGAAAAAAGATGGTTCGGATATTTTATCAATGGTTGCTCCAACTGAATGGGGACGCAAATTTCCATTTAATCAGTTTCTTGCAAAAGTATTTTTACTTGCAGACCATACTTGGAAAGTTGAATTTTTTCAAGAAGATGACCGAACCGATACAATAGATTTGGATTAAAATAATTGATAAATAATAATTGATAAACAATGTATAATTGGACTACAATTAAGGAATACGAAGACATAAAATTTAGTTTTTATGAAGGTATTGCAAAAATAAGCATCAATCGACCAGAAAAACACAACGCTTTTCGCCCACAAACGGTAAAAGAATTGATTGATGCAATGCACTATTGCAGAGAAGAATCTGCAATTGAAGTCATTATTTTAACTGGAGAAGGCGGAAAAGCTTTTTGTAGTGGTGGCGACCAATCGGTTCGTGGACATGGCGGCTACATTGGAGAAGACCACGTTCCAAGATTAAATGTATTGGATTTACAAAAAATGATTCGGTCGATTCCGAAAGTTGTCATCGCTGCTGTTGCAGGATATGCCATTGGTGGAGGGCATGTTTTGCATGTTGTTTGTGACATGACAATTGCCGCTGAAAATGCAAAATTTGGTCAAACAGGCCCAAAAGTTGGAAGTTTTGATGGTGGTTTTGGAGCAAGTTATTTAGCTAGAATTGTTGGACAGAAAAAAGCCCGTGAAATTTGGTTTTTGTGCGAGCAATACGATGCTCAAGAAGCTCTTCAAATGGGACTTGTCAACAAAGTTGTTCCTTTAGAAAAGTTGGAAGAAGCAACCGTTGCTTGGTGTCAAAAAGTGCAGCAAATGTCACCTTTATCAATAAGAATGTTGAAATCTTCATTCAATGCAGAACTTGACGGACAAGCTGGAATTCAAGAATTGGCAGGAAACGCAACTTTGCTTTATTATTTAACAGACGAAGCAAAAGAAGGTTTCAACTCATTTTTAGAAAAACGTAAGCCCGATTTTAGTAAGTTTCCAAAATTTCCTTGATAAATATTTAGTTAAAAAAAAAGTTTGAAGTTTAAGTACTTCAAACTTTTTTTTTAACTTGAAAATAAAATTAAACTCCCTCAGCTTTAGTCGCTGGTTTTGTATTATCTTCCGAATGACGGTCGATTAGCTTATTTATTGGGTCGATTCCTGCTTTTTTAGGCTCTTCTTTTACAATAATCTTAAAAGTATTATCTTTTTTAGTAATATTCTTTTTTTGTAAATAGAGCAATTTGTCTTCTCCTTTTGCATTTTTCCCATAAATTCCTACATCAATCCAATCATTAATGGCAATCGATTTTTCGTTGCCCGAACTATCAGCTCTAAACTTCTCACTTTTAGTGCTTATGGTGACTTCATAAGTTTTGTCTTTTAGCTGTTTGTAAAAAACATTTTCAGTTTTATTTTCAAATAATGTAATTGTTTCAAACATATCTGTAATGATGTGTTTCAATGAATCTGGTGTTTGAGCTTTGAAATATTTGAGTAAATCATTACTTGTTGGGTAACGCTTATTTTTTGAATCTGGCCCTGGATATTGCCAGTCTGCCAAGAAATTACGAAGTGCTAAATTTACTTTTTCTTCACCAATATAATCTTGCAAAGCATACATTACAACCGAGCCTTTACGGTAATGAATATACCCTTGGCTTTCAACAGCATTGAGAGGTTGTTCTTTTTTACGCTCACTTGAACGCCCATGTAAATAAGAATTTAATTCATATTTCAGGAATTTTTGCATCAATTCAGGTGTAACAGCATGTTTCATTACCATCAGTGCCGAATATTGAGCTTGCGTTTCCGAAAGCATTGCATTTCCTTTTACATTTGCTTCTGCAACTTGATGCCCCCACCATTGATGTCCAAGTTCGTGAGCAGTCACATAAAATGGCATATCCAAATCTTCTTCTGGGTCAGCAATTTTTTGAATAAAACCAATTCCTTCAGAAAATGGAACAGTATTAGCAAATGACTGGGCAAACTCCGAATATTTTGGAAACTCCATAATTCTCATCTGTCGATATTGATACGGTGTAAAATTTTTGGAGAAATAATCAAATGATGACTTCATTGATGACATCATTTTATCCAAATTATATTCGTGACCTTTATTATAATAAATTTCTAAATTTATTGGGCCACCAACTACACCAATCCATTTGTCTTTTTTAACTTCATATTTTGCCGAAACAATCGAGTAAAAATTACACATAGGTACATCCATTTTGTAATGAAAATACTTGCGATTACCTGCTTCCCAAGTTTTTTGCAAATAACCTGGAGCAATAGCGGTTTGGTCTTTTTCAGTACCAATTTTCATTTCAAAACGAATGTAATCAGCATCATCTCCAAACAGGCTTTGCGACAAGCCAATTGGGTCATTTTGCTCCATCATTCGTTCTTTTTCTTTCAATTTATGTTTTCGACGTGTATCATCATCGCCAATTTCGTAGCCGCTATTATATCCAATTGTTGGAAAATAAAGATTGTTGAAGAATGTTCCATTATAAACAACGTCAGTATTTGATTGTCCTGCAACAAAACCTTTGGTCTCAAATTTAGTTTTGAAAGACATTTTTACTGAATCATTTGGAGCTAGCGGTTTCGATAATGTATAAATTGTATAACCATATTTTTTATACGCATTGTTGGCTGTTGCTCCTCCGTCAAATTTAAGATAATCCAACTTCATATTGTGCTGAACATCATTTTGAATATGAATATTGGCAATTGGTTGGGTTGTTTTATTTTTTAACCAAAAATACCCTTCAGCAGTAAAATCTCTGTCAGTTGGATAAATTTCAACGTTTAGATTTACATCAATAATTTTTGGTTGAGGAATATTTTCAAACTTTTTAAGCGTCTTTTCGTAATCAACTTGTTTTTCTTCACGTAGTTCACGAGACTCATATTTATTTACTTTATTGGTATTATAAAAAACATAACTTCCTGCACCAACAAAAGCCAAAAATGAAAAAATACCGAAACTCAAAATTGGACGAGTTAAACGAAGTTTTCCAACTTTCAAACGAGTTTTTAGTAATGCATCTGAACCTCTTACAGATAAAATTACTGAAACTACAAATAAGAAAACGACGAACATTAACCAATAAATTTTTAACCACGAAAATGATGTTATAAAATGTCCATATTTATTCATGTCCGAATAATCTCTTAAACTTCCACTTCCAAACATCATTAAAGGATGCTGAATTCCTGCTGCACCAAGAAAAAAAGTAGTCAAAAAGAAGACAAACATCATCGCAAAACCAATAAATTTATTATTTGCCATCACTTGAACAAAAAATGAAAGCAACGTATAAAGCACCAAAAATGCTAATGTGCTTGTAAAAAGTGTCTTGAAATAAAGCGATAATTCAAAGTTGAAATAGCCATGTGCTGCTTGTACCAAAACACCAGAAAAAATCAGAATCAGCAATAAACCGATATAAACTAACAACATTCCGATAAACTTTGCCAACAAGTTTACCCAATCAGGCACAGGAGTTGCATCAACAATTAAGTGCATATTTGTAACGCGTTCTTTCCAAATTAATTCGCCAGAATAAAAAACAGCAATTATCAGAAAGTACATATCAAATCCATTGAGTAACCCTAATACATTAGCAGTAATTGGATAAGAACTTGTGCCATACATTTTTTGGAAATAAAATGAACTGACAATTAAATCAATTAAGCCAACGAAAATAATAGCGATAAATGGCACTTCTCGAATAACCATTTTGAAGTAAAAAATGGCTTGTTTCCAAAGTTGCGATAAATTAGTGGCAAATCCGTCGAATTGATGAACAACAGGAATTTTTACTAATTCAGGGTTAATTTTGTCTTTTTCATCTTTAATAGCTTTCTTTTTGAATAAACTACTGCGAACAACATTAAAGCTAAATGCAAAATATGTTCCTGCTAAAATCAAAAATCCAAAACCACACCAAGCTAAACGATTCCAAACTAAAATTCCTTCTAACGGTACAATTTGGCTGTTTTTTTGAGCTGGGGTCCAATATTCAGTAAAAATACTAAAAGCTCTAATTCCAAACGGGTCGAGCATTGCAGAAAGTGTTTTATTGTCAATATCCTGCAGCAGCGTATCCGAAACTTGGTAAAGTACAAATAAAATAATCCCTTGTGTGTAAATTACAATCGTTGAACGGCTCAATGCTCCTGCTGCAAAAAATATGGCCCCTTGAATAAATAAATTGGTCATTCCCCAAACAAAGAACGGTTGAAAATATGCCCAAGCATCGAAAGGCAACATTGTTTTTTCAATCCAAGATGGGTCCCAAGGCAAATATTTCCCAATTGAAAAACCTGTCATAAATGCCATCCAAATTGAACAATAAATTAGTACCATTACAATATATGAACCGAAAAATCGACCAAATAAATAATCGAATTTCGACATTGTCGTACTAAACATCAATGATTCTGTTTTATGTTCAAAATCACGCAAAACAGCTACTCCCATGATTGCCGAACAAATAAACGTAAAAAAGAAGGTCATTATGATGGTCATAAAAGCCAAATTAAATGGCGAATTTTCTTTGATTTGCCCACCAGCAACGCCCCCAATAACAATATATTTTGAAGTAACGGCTGCAAAACATAGCAAAAATAAAATTCCAAAATAGATATAAGTCGCAGGTCGATTTTTTCGGTATGAAAACTCAAAACCTAATATTTCTTTTAACATAGTTTCTTAGGTTTTAAGCGTTGGCAAATATTTTTGAGAAATAAACATCTTCTAAATCACCAGTTACAGCTTCAAAAGTTCCGTCTGGATTGGTATCTGATAAAACATGAATAATTGGATTTCCGCCAATAAGTTTTTCAGAAATAACTTTGAAATTTTGTTTAAAATCACTCAACTCAGCTTTATTGATGCGTTTTTGCCAAATTTTGCCTACAATTTCATTTAAAGCTTCATCAGGGCTGCCTTTAAATAAAACCTCTCCTTTATTAAAAATGGCCATGTCCGAACATAATTCTTTCACATCCTCTACAATATGCGTCGATAAAATAACAACTGTATTTTCTCCTAATTCAGACAAAAGATTCAAAAAACGGTTACGCTCTGCAGGGTCAAGTCCTGCCGTTGGTTCGTCCACAATAATTAATTTGGGATTAGCTAAAAGTGCTTGTGCAATGCCAAAGCGTTGCTTCATTCCACCCGAATAACCACCCAAATTTTTCTTACGAGCATCCCAAAGATTCGTTTTTTGTAATAAGGCTTCAACTACAGATTTACGCTCGCTTGCATTTGTAATTCCCTTTAAAACAGCTAAATGATTCAACAAAGTGGTTGCATCAACCTTTGGATAAACACCAAATTCTTGGGGCAAATAACCCAAAGTTTTCCGAACCTCATCCTTTTGAGTTAAAACATTGATTTCTCCCAACAAAATCGAGCCACTATCTGGTTCTTGCAATGTTGCAATTGTTCTCATCAATGATGATTTTCCAGCACCATTTGGTCCCAAAAGACCAAACATTCCTTGATTTATTGTGAGATTTACGTCCTTTAAAGCCTGAACGCCGTTACTATACGTTTTGTTAAGATTGGAAATAATTAGCTGCATAAGGGTTTAAGTTTGATGGTTTTATAAGCAATTGAGAAAAAAATCAAGTTTTAAGAAGTAAATAAATCTAAATAAGTTTGGGCAAAGTGAAGTATTGCCAAATTTTACATAATTCAAAGTTAAATTTATACAAATTTTATAACAATAAAATGTTATGAAAGGAATATAAGAAGGGATAAACTGCAATAAATATGTGATGAAGATATAATATTTAAAAAGCCGAGTAAACTCGGCTTTTTAAATATTTAGTATGGTATTTTATAGTTTTGACTTGTTACAGAAATAAAAATTATTTTTTACCTACAGAAATCATATTGGCAAATAATCGGTAAGCACCAGGAACGCCCGCTGGCAATTGTCTGAAAAATGCTAAACCTGTAAATATAAAATTGCCTTTTCCATATTTTGTGTAAAGCACACTTCCTTCTTGTTCGGTTTCATTTGCATCATTTATTGCAAAAATAGTTTCGTATTTATCACTCCATTTATCGGCAAAATATAAACCTCGCTCTTGTACCCATCCTTCAAAATCTTTAGACGTAATTTTATTTGGAAAATTTAACAGTGGATGTTCTGGTTTCACTATTTTCATTGTTGCCGTTTCATCAGTAACCCTCCCACGACCAATTCCCAAAGGAAACGGTCCAATTTCTTTCACTTTTGAAACGCCGTAAAAAGCGTTAGTTTGATATTGTGTTACTACATTTCCACCATTATTTACGTATTCCATTAGTTTTTCTTGAAAATACTTTAAATGTTCTTCTGTATTATATGCACGAACACCAATAATAATTGCATCAAATTGATTCAAATCTTTTGCTAGTTCAACTGGTGTAAGCATCGTTACTTGGTAACCAATTTGTTGCAAAGCGGCAGGAACTTCATCTCCCGCTCCAGCAATATATCCAATTTTGGTACCCTTCTTTTTTAAATCTATGCGTAAAGCTTTGGCTTCAGCAAATGGAAAAAGTGTTAAAGTTGGTATATGTTTGTATTCTATCGAGGCAATACCTCTTTCATAAGAACCACTTGTTGTTTGGGCAACTGCCTTTAAAGTAATTTCAGAAGCCGAAGCTGACGGAAATACTTTAAATGTCACTTTCTTTTCTTCGTATTTATCCTTTAATTCAAAGCCAATTGTAGCAGGTTCTACCTTCCAAGTAGTTGGTACTTCTAAAGAAACTGAGCCATTTATGCTTTTTTTTCCTGCTTTCAAAGTTACGACTACATCTTTGGGTGAATTATCAGCAAATGAATAAACTTTCTCGCCAATAGTTGCTGTAACTTCTGGACGTACTTCAAAATAACGATAAATTTCTCCATCAGAAGGTTCAACAAATTTGTAAGTCAAAGGAGTTTGAAATGTAAAAGATTTTCCTTCAATATTAATGGTAAACTCACAAACTAAATCTGCTGGTTTCATTGGCAAACCACGTAAAAGTTGGTCATTTACTTTATAAAAACCCTTTTCTTTCTTTTCTACTAACCAATATGGTTGAGTAATCGGCTGATTAGCTGGAATTTGTAAATCAACGTTAATATTCAGTCCATCATTATAAACCAATTTTTTATTAATAATTGTATCTTGTTTTGTACCTTTAAAGGTCAGTTTTTCAAGTGTAATATTCGCATTACTTCTGCTTACAACATTGACATTTACTTTGATTTTATCGTTAGGAGAAACTGAATAATCACTAGGATTTGCTTCAAACCAAAGGCCTGCACAAGCTAGAATCAATTCTTTTACTTCGTTTTTCTTATAACTTGTCCAAACATTTTCCTCTAAAGTTGCAATCGAATTATAAATTTCAATTAATGCAGGAACTGAGGCTGAAGGATTTTGTGCTTTAAAATTTGAAAGAGCGTCATTAATCATTTTCTCAATTTTTTCGCCACCACTAATTCTTTTCCACGAAACATCAATCCCATCAAACAAATCATTTTTTGCTTCCTCACCTGCTTTATGCAAAGCATAATCTGAGCGTTGATTTTTAGTTTTTGCTGAGCCAAATCCTTGACTTTTGTGCATACTTCTAGCTTCTGCAGCAATTTCTGTATAAGATTTGCCTAATAAAGGATTATAATCTCCTAGTGGAATTTTTACGTAACTTCCTTCTGGCTGATTATTTTGAAAATTTGGTGAAAAAGAATTCCAAACCAAACGTTTGGCTTGCCAAGTTTTAACAAAAGCTAATTGTTCAGGAAAACGATTTGGGTCTGCAGCAGCCTTAAAAGCTTCTTCAGCCAAAACCGCAGAAGCTGAATGATGCCCGTGTCCTGCACGAGCGTCTGGTGGAAAACGTGTTACCATTACATCTGGCTGAAAATTACGAATTCGCCAAACTAAATCCGCCAAAATTTGTTCTTTCCCCCAAAAAGCTAACGCTTCATCGGTAGTTTTTGAAAAACCAAAATCGTTTGCACGTGTAAAATATTGTTCGCCTCCATCTATACTTCTTGCACCTAAAAGTTCGTGTGTACGTAAAAGCCCAACATATTCTCCTTGTTCGGGCCCAACTAAATTTTGTCCGCCATCACCACGTGTCATGGCAATATATCCTGCACGAACCATTTTTTCTTTAGAAAGCCAAGTAATAAATAGCGTATTTTCATCATCAGGATGAGCAGCAATGTATAATACATTGCCAACAACATTGAGTCGTTTCATGGCTTGCAGGATTTCTCCCGTACTCATCTGCTTAGTTTGGGCAAAATTTGAAAACGATAAAATTGTTAGAAAAAGCGTTATTGTTTTTTTCATTGGTAGTTTTTTAATACTTAAATATAAAATTTAGGGTTGAAATGAATCATAAACCGAAAATACTGTAAAACCATCAAACCTACAAAGTATAAGTAAATTAAAAGATTGAAAGACCGTTTCTCTGCCTTTTTGTTAATTTAAAATTACAGTCTTAATTATTATGAGAAAAAATATACTATTCTATTATAATAAATGAGTTTTAGTCAATTTTTAAAAGATAAATTAATGTTTTATATCAAAAAAGTACTAAAATTCTATTAAGGCTTTTTTAAACAAATCAATTATCGTAAATTTGCAAACTTTTCAAAAACAGTAATAACTAAACTCAAATAGACGACTTATGGATTCTATGATTATTTACCTTGTTCCGCTTTGTGGACTTATTGGCTTACTTTACACTGCTTGGCGATTCAATTGGGTATCAAAACAACCTGCTGGAGATGCTAACATGCAAAAACTTTCAGGCTATATTGCCGATGGAGCGATTGCATTCTTAAAAGCAGAATGGAAAATTCTTGCTTATTTTGCCATACCAACGGCTATTTTATTAGCTTGGTTAGGCTCTTCAACTGACAAATCTTCATGGATTATCTCAATTGCATTTTTAATCGGTGCATTGTTTTCTGCTTTTGCTGGTTATGTTGGAATGAAAATCGCAACAAAAGCTAACGTTCGGACGGCTCAAGCAGCTCGTACTTCATTGGCACAAGCCCTTAAAGTTTCATTTACTGGTGGTTCAGTTATGGGAATGGGTGTTGCTGGTTTAGCAGTTTTAGGATTGAGTTTATTATTTATTATTTTCTATAATTATTTTGCTAAAGGTGAAGCTTTAACTTCAGAAAATATGAGAATTGCCATCGAAGTTTTGGCTGGTTTCTCATTAGGAGCTGAATCAATTGCTCTTTTTGCTCGTGTTGGTGGTGGTATTTATACGAAAGCTGCTGATGTTGGTGCTGACTTAGTTGGTAAAGTTGAGGCTGGAATTCCAGAAGATGATGTTCGTAATCCAGCTACAATCGCTGATAATGTTGGAGATAACGTTGGTGACGTAGCGGGTATGGGTGCCGATTTATTTGGTTCTTACGTGGCTACAATTTTGGCAACGATGGTTTTGGGTCAAGAAATAAATGTTACAGATAATTTTGGTGGATTTTCTCCAGTTTTATTACCAATGGTTATTGCTGGTGTTGGTCTTTTGGCATCTTTGGTTTCTACATTTTTTGTTAGAATTAAATCTGAAACATCATCTGTTCAAGCTGCGTTGAATATTGGTAACTGGGCTTCAATTATCATTACTTTTATTGCTTCGTATTTCTTAGTAAAACATATTTTACCAGAAACACTTTCACTTCGTGGACATGAATTTACATCAAATGGTGTATTTATGGCAATCGTTGTTGGTTTGATTGTTGGTGCGTTGATGTCAATCATCACAGAATATTATACTGCAATGGGAAAACGTCCAGTTTTGTCAATTATTGAAAAATCTGGTACTGGACACGCTACCAATATCATTGGTGGATTAGCCGTTGGTATGGAATCAACAGTATTACCTATTTTGACTTTAGCTGCTGGTATCATTATGTCATACTATTTTGCTGGTCTTTATGGAGTTTCAATCGCTGCTGCAGGTATGATGGCAACAACGGCTATGCAATTAGCTATTGATGCTTTCGGACCAATTGCTGATAATGCTGGTGGTATTGCTGAAATGTCACAATTACCTCCTGAAGTTCGTGAGCGTACAGATAATTTGGATGCTGTTGGAAACACAACTGCTGCAACTGGTAAAGGTTTTGCAATTGCCTCAGCTGCTTTAACTTCATTGGCATTATTCGCTGCATTTGTTGGTATTGCTGGAATTAGTGCAATTGATATTTATAAAGCCCCAGTTTTGGCTGGTTTATTTGTAGGTGGAATGATTCCATTTATTTTCAGTGCCTTGTGTATTTCGGCAGTAGGTAAAGCTGCAATGGAAATGGTAAATGAAGTTCGTCGTCAATTCCGTGAAATTCCTGGAATCATGGAATACAAAACTGAGCCAGAATATGAAAAATGTGTGGCAATTTCAACAGAGGCTTCAATTAAACAAATGATTTTACCAGGAGCGATTGCTTTAGTAACGCCTGTTTTGGTTGGATTTGGCTTTAAAGGTGTTTTTGCTGATACATCTTCACCTGAAATTTTAGGTGGTTTACTTGCAGGTGTAACTGTTTCAGGTGTATTGATGGGAATTTTCCAATCAAATGCTGGTGGTGCATGGGATAATGCTAAAAAATCTTTTGAAAAAGGCGTGGTAATTGATGGTCAAACTTATTACAAAAAATCTGAGCCACATAAAGCATCCGTAACTGGTGATACTGTTGGTGACCCATTTAAAGATACTTCTGGCCCATCAATGAACATTTTGATTAAATTGATGTCAATTGTTTCTCTTGTTATTGCTCCTTATATTGCTGTTACTTCAAATACGGAAGTGGCTGAAAAAACAGAAATCGTTGAAGCTGCAATGCCAGTTAGTATTAATAAATCATTGTCATCAGGCGTTACATTAAACTTCTTGGAAGGTGGAATTGAAGACCAAGTTATCAAATTTATCGAATCAGATGTTGAAGCTGGAAAAGATAATTGGTTCAACTTCAAAGCCTTGAATTTCAATTCTGGAAGTAATGCAATTGATTCAACTTCGATGAACGAAGTAAAAAATATCGCTGAAATCTTGAAAGCGTTTCCAACAGTTAACATCAAAGTTGGTGGTTATACAGATAATGAAGGAAATGACGCTGCAAATTTGAAACTTTCTAGCGAACGTGCTGCTGCTGTAAAAGCTGCTTTAGTGGCTATTGGAATCGATGCATCTCGTTTAGAATCTGAAGGTTATGGAGAGCAACATGCAGTTGCTTCTAATGATACAGAAGAAGGTCGCTCGCAAAACCGCAGAATTGCTGTGAGTGTTAGAAAGAAATAATTTTGTTAGAAATTTTTCTTTTAAATTCATAAAAACAAAGCTCTTTTCAGATTTGAAAAGAGCTTTGTTTTTTTATACTATTCTTGAAAATATCTAATTTATTGTCTTTTTAATTGCAAATTTCTGTTTTAAAAAAGTTTATCGACAACCAATAATTTGTGCGGTAAATGTAACTCCGCTATCAGTTTTAAAACCTGCATTCAGCTCAATTTTATTAGTTGCACTAAAAATCACTCTCGCTGCATTAGAAATTTGAGCCGCACTCTCAATAGCATTTAAAGCCGAAAAATAACTTGTTGAAGTGATTGAAGAATTTAACGTAAGATTTTGTTCAATTCCACAAGCTGAAATTTGATATATTTTATCGAAAGTTGCTACAAATAATTCACCATTTCTATCTTCTCCAAAAGTAATAGGATTTGTCATCAAAACTCCCTTTAAATCGTTAGTAATTTGACCATTAGGCAACCTTTTCAAAAGCCAAAACTTTCCTGAATTATAATCAGCATAACAGTAATATCCATTCAATTCGGGATATTTACTACCACGATAAACAAAGCCTCCTATAACCGAAGCAGGTTGATTGCCATTAAAATTATACCCCTCAAAAGTAATAATTGGAAACACAAAATTATTTGTATTAATGGAACAATTTTGAGTCAGATGTAGCATATTTCCTTCATAACAACTCCAACCATAGTTTTTATTTTCAAAAGTGCCAGCAGCCACAAAATCAACCTCTTCAAAACTATCCTGTCCCACATCACCAATCCAAATATCGCCCGTCAATCTATCGAATGAAAATTTCCATGGATTTCTTAATCCAAAACCAATAATTTCATCTGGAATTCCATCTCCAAGTGTTTGAAATGGATTTGTAGCTGGTATATAACTTGGCGAATCGACATCAAATCTCAACATTTTACCTTTAACTGTTGTTAAGTTTTGTGCATTTCCAAACTCATCACCAAGCGTGCCTCTTACTCCAGATGCACCATCTCCTGTTGTTGTGTACAAATAACCATCTTTAGCAAATTCTAAATCGCCCCCTTCATGTCCATCATTATTAAGGTAACTAAACAAAATTAGTTCTGAATTTATCTCTGCTAAATTTTCATCAAACAAAGATTTTGAAAACCTCGAAATAACACAACTTGCATCATTTGCTTTATATTTTACATAGAAGTAGCCATTTTCAAGGTAATTTGGATGAAATGCAACCGCCATTATCCATGTCACTTGATTTGTCAAATCTAAAAATGGAGTCATTAATACCTGACCATTTGAAAGAATTTTAATCTGATTTCCATCAACAATAAACAATCTATCATCGCCAGCAGTCGTAATATCTACAACGGAAGAAAAGCCTTCGGCTACTAAATTTAATTTTATTTCTGGAGATTGAGCAAAAGATAAAACAGGAATGACTAGTAGGATTAGAAAAAATTTCATTGTAAAATATAATGTATATTTTGGGTCTTTAAACGTAAAGTTACAAAAACAATTTCCGAAATAAAATTAGGTAAGATTTAATGGTCACGATTAGTTTTAAAAGTAAGTAATAAAAAAAAGGCCTCGAAAGAAAAATCTTTCGAGGCTTTTATGAATCTATAATTCAAAACTATGCAACCACATTAACAATTCGCTTTGGAACTACAATAATCTTCTTCGGCGTTGCTCCTTCTAACCATTTCAGAACCAATTCATTTTCTAAAACTAGCTTCTCAATTTCTTCTTTACTCATATCGGCAGGAAAATTGAGTGTTGCCCGCACTTTACCGTTTATCTGAATCGGATATTCAAATGAATCTTCAATCAGATGTTTGGCATCAAATATTGGAAATTCTTGAATCGTAATACTTTCAGAATTCCCTAAAATTTGCCATAATTCCTCAGTTACGTGTGGTGCATAAGGAGATAAAATCACAACTAATTTCTCAAGAATTGATTTTTTATGACATTTCAAGTCTGATAATTCATTCACACAAATCATAAATGAACTTACGGAAGTATTGAATGAAAATGCTTCAATATCTTCCGAAACTTTCTTGATGGTTTTGTGTAAAGCCTTCAATTCATCTTTTGTAGGTTCAGCATCTATAACCAAATATTTACCATTTTGGTCAAAAAACAAACGCCAAAGTTTACGAACAAAACGATAAGTTCCTTCAATTCCACGCGTATCCCAAGGCTTACTTTCAGTCAATGGCCCCAAAAACATTTCATAAAGACGAAATGTATCTGCTCCATATTTCTCAACAATTGTATCAGGATTTACTACATTATACTTAGATTTTGACATTTTCTCAACTTCAGAGCCACAAACATATTTGCCATCTTCTAAGATAAATTGTGGGTCATCACCAATATCATTTCTTGTTGATTTGAATTTTTCTACATCTAAAATATCATTTTCAACAATGTTTACATCAACATGAAGTTTAGTTGTCTCATAATTATCTTTCAAATTATATGACACAAAAGTAACTTTCTCTGCATCTTTAACTCTATAAACAAAACTCGAACGCCCCATAATCATCCCTTGATTGATGAGTTTCATAGCATATTCCTCTTGTGGAACATACCCTCGGTCTTTCAAGAATTTATTCCAAAAACGACTGTACAACAAATGTCCAGTTGCATGTTCGGTTCCTCCTAAATATAAGTCAACATTTTGCCAATAATCAATCGCTTCTTTTGAGGCAAATTCTTCATCATTATGAGCATCCATGTATCTAAACCAATACCAGCTACTTCCCGCCCAACCAGGCATTGTTGAAAGTTCGTATTCATTCCCTTTATAATTCCAACCTTCTGCTCTACCTAAAGGTGGTTCTCCATCTTCAGTAGGCAAATACTTGTCAATTTCAGGTAAAACTAAAGGTAAATCTTGGCTATCAATCAAATACGGTAAACCATCTTTAAAATAAACAGGAACAGGCTCTCCCCAATATCTTTGACGAGCAAAAACCGCATCACGCAAACGATAATTCACTTTTCCCTTTCCAATGCTTCTTTCTTCCAGCCAAGCAATCAATTTTGCCGTTGCTTCCTTATAACCCAACCCATTAATCATACCTGAATTAATGTATTTCCCTTCTTTTGTAGCATCAGCTTGTGTTTCTATTCCAACTTGACCATCAAGTATTTGCACGATTGGTAACCCAAAATGCGTTGCAAAATTCCAGTCACGTTGGTCACCAGAAGGTACGCCCATTACCGCACCAGTTCCATAACCAGCCAAAACGTAATCTGCAATCCAAATTGGCACTTTTTCACCACTAAATGGATTGATACAATAGCTTCCAGTAAATGCACCCGAAACCGTTCTTACATCAGACATTCGATCTAACTCTGAGCGTTTTTGTGTTTCTGAAATATAATTTTCAATATTTTCCTTTTGTTCTAGTGTGGTTAATGAAGCAACTAATTCGTGTTCTGGAGCTAAAACCATGAATGACACTCCATAAATTGTATCTACACGAGTGGTGAAAACTTCAATAATTGTTGTTGGTTTGTCTTCAACTGCAAATTTAACCATTGCTCCGACTGAGCGGCCAATCCAATTTTTTTGTTGTTCTTTCAAAGAATCAGACCAATCAACCAAATCCAAACCATTAATTAAACGATCAGCATAAGCCGTGATTCTCATCATCCATTGTTGCATTTTTTTCTGAATCACAGGATAACCACCACGTTCAGAAACACTGTCTTTCACTTCATCATTCGACAACACCATCCCCAACGCTGGACAAAAATTTACAACCGCATCAGATAAATAAGTCAACCGATAATCTAATGAAATTTTATATTTTTCAGATTCTGAAAAACTATTCCATTCATCCGCAGAAAAACTCAATACATCATCACCACAAACCGCTTTCACTCCAGTAGTTCCATTTACTGCAAATTTAGCATACAATGTTTCGATGGCTTCCGCTTGATTTGACTCATTATTGTACCAAGAATTAAACAATTCCATGAAAATCCATTGCGTCCATTTATAATATTTTGCATCAGATGTACGCACCTCTCTACTCCAATCGTAACAAAAACCAATTTTTTTCAATTGGCTAATATATGTTGTAATGTTATTTTCAGTAGTTATGGCTGGATGTTGCCCAGTTTGTATAGCATATTGTTCAGCAGGAAGTCCAAATGAATCAAAGCCCATTGGATGAAGCACATTGAAACCTTTCAGACGTTTGTATCTTGAATAAATATCAGTTGCAATATAGCCCAGTGGATGACCTACGTGTAAACCTGCACCAGACGGGTAAGGAAACATATCAAGCACGTAAAATTTGGGCTTTGAATGGTCTATTTCTACTTTGTATGTTTGGTTTTCTTCCCAAACTTGCTGCCATTTTTTTTCAATCTCTCGATGGTTGAACTCCGACATTTGCGATTTGTTGTAATGAATGAAATATTTTGAAGTCAATAATTTTAGCACAAAAATACAATTTTAAGTGCGTAACGTTATTATTTTTATTGAATTTATATCAATAACTTTCACTTTACCATGAAAACAATTAATTTAAATATACACGAAAAAACAAAAAAGCTGACTCAACGAATTGAATCAGCTTTAAATATTTTAAAGGAAATTGTTTATTTTTTGGGTTTTGGAGCAAGAAAAACAATCATTCTCTTACCTTCTAACTTCAACTCTCCTTCTGGCTTGCCGTATTCTTCTAATCCTGCAATAAATCTTTTTAATAATGCAACACCCTGGTCTTTGAATACAATTTGTCTTCCAACAAAATGTACGTAGGCTTTAACTTTTGCATTTTCTTTTAAGAAACCAATTGCGTGTTTTAATTTGAAATCAAAATCATGGTCATCTGTTTGAGGGCCGAATCTGATTTCTTTGATAACAGTTTTTGCAGCTTTGGCTTTTATTTCCTTTTGCTTCTTCTTTTGGTCGTACTTAAACTTAGAATAATCTACAACTCGACAAACAGGCGGTGTAGCAGTCGGAACAATCTCAACTAAATCAAGACTTTGTGCTTGTGCCATCGCAAGAGCTTGTGCAGTATCAAAAATACCTTGCTCTACATTATCCCCTACTAAACGAACCTGAGCGGCACGAATCCTTTGATTGATTCGGTGTTCGTCTTCCTTTTGTACTGGTCTTCTGAAATTACGATTGAATGGTTGTTGTGCCATTTAACGATTTTAAGGTTTCTAAAAAATTGAATTTTACGAAAGTACTAATTATTTTATTAAAAACAAATAATAAATCGCTTATAAATACTAATTATTTTGTAAAGTAAATCAAATTATTGACGAAACTGAGGAATATTTTTATTTATTTCAGTTTTTGCATAAATTATAAATTCTTCGATTGTCATTGAGCCTAAATCACCCTCACCTTTTCTACGAACAGAAACCCTCCCTTCTTCAGCTTCTTTTTCTCCAACAATTAACATTAACGGCAATTTGTTCACTTCAGCATCACGAATTTTTCTACCAATTTTTTCGTCACGATGGTCAACAAAACCTCTAATATCTTGCTCTTGAAGTGTTAAGAATAGCTCATTTGCATAGTCTTCATATTTCTCTGAAATAGGCAAAATTGCAATTTGGTCTGGTGAAAGCCACAATGGAAAATTACCTGCTGTATTTTCAATTAAAATGGCAATAAATCTTTCCATTGAGCCAAATGGAGCTCTATGAATCATTACAGGACGGTGTTTTTGATTATCCGAACCAATATACTCAAGTTCAAAACGGTCTGGTAATTGATAATCGACTTGAATTGTTCCAAGCTGCCACTTACGTCCAAGAGCATCTTTCACCATAAAGTCTAATTTTGGTCCGTAAAAAGCTGCTTCACCCAATTCTTCAACAGTTTTCAATCCTTTTTCAGCAGCTGCACGACGAATGGCATTTTCGGCCTTATCCCAAGCTTCATCTGAGCCAAAATACTTAGTTTTATTTTCTGGGTCACGAAGCGAAACTTGAGCAGAGAAATCTTCAAAGCCAAGCGATTTGAAAACATACAAAACTAAATCAATTACTTTTTTGAATTCTTCCTCAACTTGGTCGCCAGTGCAAAAAATATGGGCATCATCTTGCGTGAATCCTCTTACACGAGTCAATCCATGCAATTCACCACTTTGTTCGTAACGATAAACTGTTCCAAATTCTGCCAATCTCAAAGGTAATTCACGATAACTTCTAGGTCTAGCACGAAATATTTCGCAATGATGTGGGCAATTCATCGGTTTCAACAAAAACTCTTCGCCTTCTTCGGGAGTTGTTATTGGCTGAAACGAATCTTTACCATATTTTTCCCAGTGACCAGAAGTCAAATACAATTGTTTACTACCAATATGTGGTGTCACAACTTGCTGATAACCAGCTTTTACTTGTGCCTTACGCAAAAAATTCTCCAACCTTTCACGAAGCATTGCACCTTTTGGCAACCACAATGGCAGACCTTTTCCTACTTTTTCTGAAAAAGTAAATAAATCTAGTTCTTGTCCTAATTTTCGGTGGTCACGACGTTTTGCTTCTTCTAAAAGTTGCAAATAATCATCTAATTCTTTTTGTTTAGGGAAAGTTACACCATAAATACGGGTTAACATTTTATTATTTTGGTCACCTTTAAAATACGCCCCAGCTACATTCATTATTTTTGCAGCTTTAATAAAACCCGTATTTGGAATATGTGGCCCACGACATAAATCCGTAAAGTTTCCTTGGCGATAAAATGTTATCGAACCATCCTCTAGTCCTGAAAGCAAGTCTAATTTATATTCGTCACCCTTTTCTTCAAAGTATTTAATGGCATCAGCCTTGGCCATTGGAATTCGGACATATTCGTTTTTCTGACGTGCTAGTTCCAGCATTTTGTTTTCAATTTTCTTGAAATCATCATGTGAAATCGCTTCTCCATTTGTATCAACGTCATAATAAAAACCATTTTCGAGTGGTGGGCCGACCCAAAACTTAACATTAGGATACAATGATTCCAATGCTTCTGCCATTAAATGGGCTGATGAATGCCAAAATGTAGATTTTCCGTCCGTATCATTCCAAGTCAAAAGTTGAACAGTTGAGTTTTCTTCAATTGGCAGATTAGCATCTTGAACTTTTCCATTCACTTTTGCTGCCAGTACATTCCTTGCCAATCCTTCACTAATGGAAAGAGCAATATCATAACTCGAACTCCCTTTTGGATATTCTCTTTCGCTTCCGTCCGGTAAAGTAATTTTAATCATAAAAATATCAGTCAACAATTACTTATTATATAATATACTTTTTAAAAAATTTAGAACCTCAATCGTCTTGAAGAGTCTGTTTTAATATTTACTTTTTTCTTTGGTGCAATAATATTCACTTTTATCCTTGCTGTATCTAATAATTTTCTTGGTTCTTCAACAACTGGCTTCACAGCAGGCTCAACTTTTTTCTTAGTTGGCACAGGAATTGGGGCAGTATAAACGCCCAAAGCTGAATTAATTTGCCCCGAAACTCTATTCAATGCGATAATTGCTTGGGTATTATTTGGGTCTCTTTCAACTTCAGCTTTCAAAAACTCTTCAGCTTTTGTTAATAAACCCAATTGTTCGAGTGTCAATGCAATTGAATAATTAATATTTGGAATTTCAGGATTTGCTTCCAACACTTTTTCGTAATATTCCAAAGCTTTGTTATAATTTTTCCAACGGAAATAAATCGTTGCCGAATAAAGCATAGCATCTGTTCTTCCAGGCTCAATAGATGTGGCTTTATCATAGTAAACCAACGCACTATCTAACCTACCAAACTTACTAAATACTAATCCTCTATCAATATAAAACTCAGGATTTCTTGGAAATTGCAAAATTGCACTTTTATTAACAGCTAAAGCTGAATCGTATAGTCTTTTATTTTTTAAAATTTCCGTTAGCTTTGAATAGCCAAGTTTGAAAGAAGGTTTCATTTCAATTGCTTTATTCATTTTCAAAATAGCAGTTGAAGTATCTCCTTTTCGAGCAGCCAATGTGCCTTGATAGAAATAAGTTTCGCCATCAAAAGGTGCAATTTGCAAGGATTTTGCTAGATATTGTTCTGCAATTGCTAAGTCGTTTCGTTGCTGGGACAAATCTCCAAGTAGTGTATAAAGTTCTGGAGTTTCTACATTTAAAATTTCTGCACTTTGGGCAAATGCAAATGCTTCTCTGAATTGTTTCAAGTCTCGTAATATTAGAGCTTTCACAAAAAGATATTTCCCTGTATTTTGTTTCAAACGGTCAGCTCGGTTTATATCTTCCAAAGCCTTTTTTGAATCACCCATTTTATGCAAGATAATTGCACGTTTGAAATAATTTTCGGCTACACTCGGATTACTTCTAATAGCATCTGTTAATGCTTCTAAGGAAGCAATATTCTGAATATTTTCAGCCTGAAATGGTGTTGGCGGAATTTTAGAACGTTCTCGATTTCCTTGTCCGCACGCATACAAGAGAATCGAAACTAGCAACAAAAAGAAAATGTTATTTTTATTCGACATCAGATTTAATTCACAAATTTGAAAGCAAATTCGTTTTTATCAAAAACAAAAAATGACCAATTGTGAGATATTTTTCACAAAAATCCGAATTTTTTCTTATAATAAAAACGATTAATAGAATTATGAGTAGTGATATAATTACTTTAGTACATTTTATTCAAATTTAATGCGGCTAAATCACTAAAAATTAAGGTTTTACAAATTTACAAATTCTGATTATCACACCGTACTAAATCGATAGAAGACGCCTAAAGGCAACTTTTTTTGAAAAGAATCTTCTAAAACCAGTTCTCCCATTTCTGGGTTTTGAATATCTGTCTTATTTTGTCTAATAATCGTTTCGGCAATCACTGCCGAAAAGCCCATTGAATATAAATTCAGTATAAAAAAATGGTGATTTTCATCCAATAATTCTAAGCAGTTTTTTAATAATTCGTTTAATCCTTCTTCCAAAACCCACTTTTCACCATCAGGGCCTCGACCGTATGCAGGTGGGTCAAGAATGATTCCGTTATATTTTTTTCCACGTTTAACTTCTCTTTTCACAAACTTTAAAGCATCTTCAATTACCCAGCGAATATCGGTCAAATTACTTGCCTCCATATTTTCTCTAGACCAAGAAATTACTTGTTTCACAGAGTCAACATGTGTAATATCTGCCCCATTCGCCTTTGCAACCAATGATGCTCCACCTGTGTAAGCAAACAAATTTAATACTTTTGGTGCTTGTTGAAGAGCGTTTTTCCCGTCTTTCATCAAACTAATTTTTTCCTCAATATAACGCCAATTGGCTGCTTGTTCAGGAAAAATCCCGACGTGTTTGAATGAAGAAAGTGAAAGTTTGAATTTCAACTTTGTTTTACCTTGTTCATAATTCATCAACCACTTTTCGGGCATTTTCTTAATATTATGCCATTCACCTCGCTCTTCGGGACTTAATTGGTCACGTCCTTTGGTTTTTTTAAAAATAGCCGAAGCTTTTTTTTGCCAAATTTCATCAGAAAGTGATTTATCCCAAACTGCTTGTGGTTCGGGGCGGGCTAGAATATATTCGCCAAAGCGTTCTAGTTTTTCATAATTGCCCGAATCGAGCAATTCATAAGAAGCAATATTCGGAGTAAGTAAATTATACAAGTTAACAGTTTTTTTGGCGAAGATAATAGGTTTAAAGATAAAAAGCTTAATAAAACTCTGAACTCCTCACTTTGCTTAGATAAATAATTTTTTTAATATTAGTTTCTGGAAGCTGTTGTTGACCTTTTTTGCGTTTGGATGGCTTTTCTTTTGGGGCGTTTTTATCTTTCAAAACTTCAAATTTTATACGGCTGCCATTTGCAATAAAATAGTTTTCATACCAATTTCGTACACCTTGATAAGTTGGTATGTATTGTGCATTTTTCACATCTCCTTCTTCGTCTGAAAGCTTAAATGTTTTTGCATTTGTAAATCCTAAATTATTTCCAATCAATAAATTGCCTTTGACACACGTTACAACCGATTTATTGCTAGAAATTGCCAATGCAACATCTAATTGAGGAGAAAGTTGACTCAAATCAACTCTTGATTGAGACATCAAATTTCCTTCTAAATCAAAATTTGCTACCAGTCCATTCAAATAACTATATCCTTTAAAAACTTGCTTAGACTGTGAATGTGGATTATTAAAGTTAGCATTCAAAAACAAGGGATTATTGGCAGTATATGGGTTAGAATTGTTATAAAAAGGCGAGCTACTTGAAACAACTTGATAAATTGACTTATAAAATGTTCCTCCCAAAGAAATTACATTGTTATCAATTGAAACTTCTGACGGTGAAAAAATGTGGCTATTAGCAATTTTTTTTACTATTTCGTCATCAATATTTGGCGTTCCTTTGAGTAAGATTCTATAATCATAAAATTTTGTTAAAGTTGTTTTATCGGCATCAATTTTAGAAAAAAACAGACCTTTATTTCCTGTATTTGATTGATACGTACCTGTAATTATTTTCGTTACGGAATCAATTTTGGTTAAAGAAGCAGTTAATGGAAAATTTCCAGCACTCGAATGAATAATATTTTTTTGTATCAATTTACCAGTTGTGTCATACTTAGCAAAAACGACGAAAGCATCTTTAATAAACTCTCCCTTTTTTTTCTTTTCATTAGTGTACCCTAACACTTTAACTGACCATAAACTTTCTATGATATTTTTTTCAGGCAAATATTTAAAATATTGAACCTTAGTTTTGCCTCTCAATCCTGCTGAAATCAGTTCTCCTACATCTGCTTTAAAATTATACTTATAAAAACTAGCTCCATTTTCATTTAATCCAGCCATTAAGATTTGATTATCAAAATAAATATAATTTTGATCTTGAAAATACTCTCTTAGTTCAAAACCCATATTTTCAAATTTCCCGTCGTCCAAATCAATTCTAAAAAGTTGATAATACATTCCTTGATTCTCGCTAAACATAAATGTAACAAACTTATTATCAAGCGAATAGAAAGAAGGTTCTCCTTCTACATCAAGGAAAACTTCTGTTTCCCAGACTTTTTTTAAATTTGTATCAAAACGTATAGCTAAGGCCTTCGTAATATCCTTTTTGGCGAAAAGTAAAACGCCGTTTTTACCTAATGGGATAATTTTTTGCCAAGTTGGTCGTCCACTTATTTCAATTTCTATCGTCTGCAAAATGCCGCTAATCTGAGCTTGGGCAAAAAAACAAACATTTATTAAAAATATTGTTACTATTATTTTTCTCATCCAAAATTTAATTCGTGAAATAAGCTTGTTAAAAAGCAATTTTATTTAAATAAAACACTCTTCTTCCTCCTTCATTTTTATTCATAATTCTTTGATAACCCCAAGCCAAATAGTAGTTTTCGTGCCAATATTCGATGTCATCTGTGGCAGTGTCACGAACTTTATCACCTTCTTTTTGTGTATCAATATCAATCGTTTTGACTCCTTCGACAACTTCTCTTCCTTTAACAATTTTACTTGATAATTTACCTTTATTGCTATAAACTAAGGCAATATCATTGTTCTCAAGACGAATTTTGACTTTTTCTTTTAAATCCATGCTTTTTACATTGTCAAAGCTAAAACTATTATCCCAGAGCAAATTTCCGTTCAAATCAAAACCTGCAACGACCGCATGTGTATATTTGAAGCCATCAAACATTTGATTATTATTTCCATAATTTGAATACATCCAAGGATTCCACGCCCATGAATTTAAACCATAATATCGTGAAAATCTCAATGCGTTTATCGAGCTATATCCGTACCCAAATGGTGAGCCAAAAGTGCTTCCATAAAAGGGAGAACCATAATTATTATATGTTTTGAACTCTGGATAAAACACTTCTGCCACCAAAATATATTGATTGTCCTTTTTAATAATATCATGTACCAAAACTCTATAATTGAGCTTTAAGTCATCGCCTCTTCCCTTTTTCTTTTTAATCTTTTTCTCAATTTTTTCTTGTTGTTTTAGGCTTAAAAACTTGAAAAAATTACTAAAATCAGTAAAACTGTGCATTTTCAAATATTCTGGATTTTCACCATCAACTTTACTAATGTACAAACCTTGTGACATCGGCACTCCATTTGATTGATAGCCATTATAGCCATAATTTCCAATCATCAGTTGAGTTCCATCATTCAACGAAAATAATTTTCCAGTCAGTAAGCCAAAATCGTCCTCAGGCTCAACCGTTAATTGCTCAACAATTTTACCATTAGGATTAATTCTTTTTACAGCCATGTAACTAGAACGACCCTTTTTTACTGAATAAGAAACAACTAATAAATCATTGGCATCATCAAAATCGATTGATGAAATACTTGCAGTTCCTTTTATTCCGCCAGCCAAAATACGAGGTTGCATTTTGTTCAAATTTACGCTCATTAAAACGGGTTCATCTTTAACCATTCCCGCCAAATAAGCATTTTCGTTGTGTACTTTAAACTCAGAAATCTCAAATCGTTTGATATTTTCAAAGAAAAACTTTTGCATAATTCCAATTCCAGTAGATACTTTGATGATCTGGTACAAATCAGAATTGTATTTACTAAACAAAAAATATACATCACGACCATCATGGTAATAATCTACGAAAGATTGATTTTCGTCTAATTCACCGTTGACAGCCCAAGTTTGCTGTAATTGCGAATCAAATTTGATAATCGAGAATGACGTTTTACCAGTTTTCGATAATAACAATACGCCTTCCTCGCCTAAAGTAATTACTTGATAAGCTTGGTCGTCGCTTCGAGTTGGGATTTCAATTCTTCTTACACTTTGAGCGTAAGAAATATTATTTTTAAACCCAAAAAAAATCACTAATAACAAACTTAATAAAACCTTTTTTTGATGATTAATTTTCATACGCTTTTGAAACAATTATGTCAAATTCTTCTTTTTTGAGCTGCTGAACCGAAAGCCTTGATTGACGAATCAAAGAAACATCCTGCAAACGTACATCAGCCTTAATTGATTGTAAAGTAACCGTTTTGGGTAGTTTTTCAACAGGTGTTAAGTCAACAACAACCCAGCGTGTGTCGTCTGTTGTTGGGTCTTGATAAGCTTCTTTAACAATTTTAGCAATTCCAACCACTTCGACTCCTTCATTGGAATGATAGAATAAAACCAAATCATCAATTTTCATCGCTGCCAAATTGTTACGGGCTTGATAATTTCTGACGCCATCCCAAGTTCCTACGCCTTGTTTAACGAAATCGTCCCAAGAATATTTGAATGGTTCTGATTTAACGAGCCAATAATTCATCGTTTTCTGATTAAAATTTAATTAAAGTCTAAACAAAGATTTCTTATGAACAAAAATACGCTAATTTTAATAATTAGTCACGTTTTCATCTAGTTAACTTAATGATTTAAAATCTCATGCAATATAAAAACATACATATTATATTAACCCATTTTCTATTCTTTCTTGCATACACAGATGTTAACGCTCAAACTCCATCCATTTTATGGCAAAAAAATTATGGTGGTAGTTTATATGACAAAGCTGAGTCAATCATTGAAACAAAAGATGGCAATTATGTCATTGCTGGTCATTCACAATCTAATGATTTTGACCTTACTTTTAATCATGGGAATTACGATTGCTGGGTCGTTAAAATCAATAATATTGGAAATATTGTTTGGAAAAAGTCTTTTGGTGGCTCAAATAACGATTTTTTTAGAACAATCATTCAGACTCCTGATGATGGTTTTTTGTGTATCGGTGAAACCAATTCTAGTGATGGTGACATCAATCATCCAATCGGTCAAATTGACTTGTGGGTCGTAAAACTCAATAACTTAGGCAATATTATTTGGCAAAAAAATTATGGTGGCAATTCAAATGATATAGGTTTCTCAGCGTGTTTATCAACTGATGGAAACTATATTGTTGCAGGAAATGAAGAATCAAATAATCCATACATTCCTGATAATAAAGGTCTTATGGATTTTTGGGTATTAAAAATTGATACGCTAGGAAATATCATTTGGCAAAAAAATTTCGGCGGTAGTGAGAATGAATACCTAAGATCCATCAAAAATACCACTGATGGAGGATTCATTTTATCTGGCAATTCTAAATCCACTGATGGCAACATTAGTAATAATTTTGGGGGACTTGATATTTGGGTTTTGAAAGTTGATAATAGCGGAAATTTACTTTGGCAAAATAATTTTGGGGGAACTAAAGATGACTATTCAAAGAATATTATTGAAGATAAAGATGGCAATTTTGTTGTTGTTGGTGAAACCTTTTCATTCGATAATGACTCAGAAGAAAATCATAGTGCTGCTCAAGAAAGAGACTTTTTAGTAGTAAAAATCAATAATTTAGGTCAAAAAATTTGGAGTAGATGCTTTGGTGGTAGCGGAAATGAATACGCTCGTTCAGTGCTTCAATCCAATGATGGACAATTCATCGTTGTTGGCGAGTCTTACTCTAACGACGGGCAAGCACCCAATAATCATGGAGATGCCGATTTTTGGCTAATTAAAATCAATCAATTAGATGGAAATTTAGTTTGGCAAAAAACTTTTGGAGGCAAAGGACATGATGAACCAAATTCAATAGTTGAGACTTTTGATAACAGCCTTATTATTGTGGGAAACTCAGCTCAACCAATCGGTAACGGAGATGTAACTCAAAACTATGGTGATGATGATTTTTGGGTGATTAAATTAAAAAATAATGAGTGTTCAAATAATCTAAGTTTCGAGAAAAACATTCCGTTTGGAGAATATAATTTCAAATCGCAAGAAAACATCAATTCTAAAGTCAAAATACTAAGTAATTCTTCAAAAGTAATTTATTCATCTGGTAAAAGTATTCAATTGAACAACGGCTTTTCAACAACAAATGGTTCAGTATTTGAAGCTAAAATTGAAGGTTGTTTCAACGAATAATAAAAAAAATAACGGACTGATTATCAGTCCGTTAAATCTATTAGCAACAAGTAAAATCAAATTATTATTGACCACGCAATGCACGAGGAATTGCAATTACAGCTACTGGATTGCTCGCAGAATCTAAAATTTTAACACCTTCGATTTGAGCAATAGCCGAAACCTTAACTGATTTACCTAAATCTAAATCTTTGATATCAATATTGATATAATCAGGGATATTTTTTGCTGGTCCTTGGATATGCAATTTTTGCATTTTTTGAACCAATTTACCCCCTTTCTTTTGACCTTCTGATGGGCCATGTAATTTGATTGGCACTTTCACTTTGATAACTTTATCAGGCGTAATTTCCAAGAAATCAGCGTGGATAATTTCATCATTTGTTGGATGGAATTGAGAATCCTGTAAAATTCCAGTATATTCTTTTCCTTCAATGTTGATATTTACTTCATAAACATCAGGCGTAAAAAGCAACGCACGGAATAAATAAGTTGGTACGTAGAATGATACTTGTTCAGCACCTCCATACAACACACATGGAACCATTCCTTGACCACGTAATTCCTGCGAAGCAGTGCGGCCGAGATTCGCTCTGTTATACCCTACAATCTCAGTTTTTTTCATATTTTTTTTCTCCACAACTCTCAAACAGGAGTATTTTAAGTGTAAATTATACCTAGAGAGTTTATTATAAGTATAATTATTAGGCTTAAAGGCCTAAAATTTGTTGGTTATTTATAAATAAAGTGCTAATAGACCCATTGTCACGAATTCTGCCAATAGCTTTTCCGAATAATTCGGCAACTGACAGAACTTTGATTTTTTCATTGATTTGACGCAAAGGAATTGAATCGGTAACGACTAATTCGGTCAAAACTGAATTTGAAATATTTTCGTTGGCTTTACCTGACAAAACTGGATGTGTACAAAACGCTCTTACTGATTTTGCTCCTTTAGCTAAAATCAATTCAGCCGCTTTACAAATCGTCCCACCTGTATCAATTAAATCATCAACTAAAATAACGTCTGCTCCTTCAACATCACCAATCAACTGCATTGATGCAATTTCATTAGCTTTCTTACGATGTTTGTCACAAATAACAATATCAGCATCAAAATACGAGGCAAATTTTCGACAACGTGAAACACCTCCAACATCGGGAGATGCAAATTTGATATTTTGTAGATTTTGAGCTTTTAAATAAGGAACAAAAACCGAAATACCTTCTAGATGGTCAACTGGAATATCGAAAAATCCTTGAATTTGCCCTGCATGTAAATCCATTGTCATGACTCTGTCCGCTCCTGCGGCTGTGAGCATATTGGCAATTAATTTAGCTGCAATCCCAACTCTTGGCTTGTCTTTTCTGTCTTGGCGAGCATATCCGAAATATGGAATTACTGCACAAACATAATGGGCCGAAGCACGACGAGCAGCATCAATGAGCATCAAAAGCTCCATGATATTATCGCTCGGTGGGAAAGTTGATTGAACGATGAAAACATCGCAGCCACGTACGGACTCATCAAAACTGACTGAAATTTCACTGTCGGCAAAACGGTTGATGCTCACACCTCCCAAATCCTTACCGTAATAATCTGCAACTCGGCTTGCCAAATAATTTGATGACGTGCCTGAAAATATCTTAACTTCTGCCATGTTATTGGTTATGTCTCGAAAAGAAAGTGCAAAGGTACTCTTTTTGCTTAAAAAAACATACTTAACCTTGAATATTTTCTGATTTTTTACATAGATTTGCAATATTCATGGATTTATAATCTCTTTCACCATGATCAATAAAAGATTAAAGCTGATGCAATTGTCGTTAGTGGACGAAGTTCCAGAGTTAAATAAAATATTCTTTTTAGATGTTTTTGCCGAATCATATTTTGATTCGAGTAAAAAAAGAATGCGTCTTAATACCATAAATGGACAAAATATTCCGTGTAATTTGAAAGTTAGTTGTCCAACAAAATTAGTTTCCAATTACCCTGAAGGAACAATTTTCAAATTAGACGCAAGGCTGGTTCGTAGAGGAGAAGGGCATCATCCCTACTTTATTGCGGTCAATCGCAACAATATGCAAAGAGCTTTGGAGTTTTTTGATTATAATTTAAAAGTGCAAAATGGGTTTGATTATATCATGACTAAAAAGAAAAAAAAGGCTTCCAAATAATTGTAAAAAAGGATTATCGATTAAATATTTTAGCCTTACTTTTACCAATACACGCTTCATGAAAAAACTTTTCTCTTTGATTTTTCTTTCAATAACTTTACTTAAAATTGGTGGCTTTATTGCCATTTTAAGCATTGAAAGAGAAATTATCAGAGAAAAAGCCTTATCAAAAATTGCAAACGAAATACCTTCTAAAGATTTAACTTGCATTGTTGCCAATGCTCAAAATCAACATAAGTTTGAATGGGAAGAGGATGAAAAAGAATTTTGGTTTGAAGGACAATTATTTGATATTGTTGAAATCAAAGTAAAGAATGGTATAAAATCTTACTACTGTATTGCTGACAAAAATGAGCAATTAATCATTGCTAAAATCGAGAAACTAAGTGCAGGATTTGGGTCAAATTCACCAATAAACAACTCTACAAAAGATTTTTTATTGGTTCTTTTTCAACCTACAATTGTTAACAGTCCATATTCTCCTAATTTTAATATTTTTTTTTATTCTTCATTGATTAAATTCGATAAAAAGAACAGTTTTTATTCTTCTTCCCATATTTTCAAATTGCTTGAGCCGCCTCAAAGTTTTATGATTTAATGAACTAAAATATTTCTCATTCAATATTTTGAATTGAGTGTATTTTTATTCCGTATTGGCTACGGAGATGTTTCTTTATTGTAAAAATCAAACAATATTTTCATGAAAAAAATAATTATTTTAATATATCTATGTTCAATTGCCGCATTTTCTTTCGCTCAAGAAAACACTAAAAATCTTGATGAAGTAATTGTAAAAGAAAAAAGAAAAACGGCAAAAGAAAGAAGTGAGTTTAAAAGACACGCTCAAACGGTGGAAGCACTAACTGAAGAAGAATTAAACAGGAATAATCCAGCTTTTATCGAACAAAGTTTAGGAACAATGGCTGGTGTTCAGGTTGATAAAAGAACGCAGTTAGGTGGACAACGTATTGTCATTCGTGGTTATGGTAACGACCAAAAATTTAATAACTGGGGCATAAAAGCCTATTATAATGGCATTCCGATTTCGACAGCCGATGGTGTTACAATTTTAGATGATATTGATTTTTCTTCGGTTAATAACATCGAAGTTATTAAAGGACCTGCTGCAACGATGTACGGCGGCGGCGTTGGCGGAGTTGCTCGTTTTTATCTTAAACCATCCGATGAAAAAGGAGTTTCGTTGACCGAAAAAGCTGTGGTTGGTTCTTTTGGTCTTTTACAATCAAATACTCGAATTGACATTGTCAATGATAGTTCAGCTATGTTTCTTAGTTATGGACATTTACAATCAAATGGATATAGACCTCGTGGGAATAGTTTGAAAAATAATTTGACATACATGGGCGAATTTAAACTCACAAAGAAACAAACCATAATTGCATATTTGAGTCATAATTACTCACACGAAGGAGTGACTGGTCAAATATCTTATGCGGATTATTACGCAGGAATTGACAATGGAAATCCAGCCTATGCTAAAAAGAATGCAAGAAATGATATTTTAGCAACTCGATTTGCGTTAACGCATCAATACGCTTTTTCAAATAAATTTAGTAATAATACTTCAATTTTTTACTCAAATCAAGATTTTAAAAGAGTTGCGGCGGGTGCAGATGAATCTAGTTTAAATCCAAATTTTGGTTTAAGGTCAGTTTTCAATATTAAATCAAAAGTTAACGAAAATTCTAACAACGAACTGAATATTGGAACTGAAATTCAGCAATCTAGGTCACTAATCTCAAATTATCGTTTTTTAGGAACTGATGATGCCAATCCTTTAAAAGTACAGGATATTTCAAAAGGCTCATATTTCAAATATATTACTAATCAGAATTCATTTTTTGTACATAATCGAACAAATTTCAATAAATACGATTTAGCTTTAATTTTGGGCGTAAGTGCCAATCACCTAGATTATAATCGTACTGATTTATTAGCTCCACTTGGTTTAGTAACGGGTTATAATAAAGATTTATCGTTTACAAAATCTTTTACAACCTCAATAAACCCTCATATTGCATTGCAAAAAACAATAAAAAAACAAATTATTAATTTAAGCTACAGCGAAGGTTACAACGCCCCAACCGCTAGTACAGCATTTATTGGAACAATCAATAAAGCTAATGATGATTTGTTACCAGAAAAAGCTCGTATGTGGGATTTAGGAATGCAAGGTCTTTTGTTAAACAACAAATTAGATTATCAAGTATCGTTGTTTAATATTGACATTACCAATAAACTTACGCAACTTTCTGGTGTTATTCCTACTGGTGGTACCTACACGTATTTTGCGAATACAGGAAATCAACGTAATAGGGGATTAGAATTAAGTTTAGGTTATTTAATTATTCCAGGAAATGGTGAAGGAGTAATTAAAAAAATTGAACCTTTCTTAAATCTTTCAAGCTATAACTTTAGATACACCGATTTCAAAACAAAATTTGGTAGTAATATTGTAGATTATTCTGATAAAAATGTCGTGGGAGTGCCAAAAACCAAATACACCGCTGGTCTAGATATTGTGTTAAAATCTGGATTGTATCTCAATAATACTTTCAATTTCATGGGTGATGTTTATACTGATTTTGCAAACGCCAATAAAGTAAAAAGTTATTCGCTTCTAAATAGTAAACTCGGATATAGACATGTTACTCCAAAAGTAGATTTTGATATTTATTTTGCAGGAAATAACCTGACTAATCAAGTGAATTATACTTTCTTGTTTTTAGGAAATAATATCAGTGACGTTGACCCAGGTAATGGCTATCCAGCAAACGTAACAACAGATGTTAATCCTGGACCAAGTAAAGCTTATTATTTTGGAGGAATAACTGTGAAATACAAGTTTTAAGATTAACACCAAGTTTAGTCAAAGTGTTTTGTACTTTTGGCTTTGCTAGAAATTATATAATTTTAACAGCGTTTTAACGGAAAATTTACGTCATGGTGATAAAGTTCATCAAACGTAAATTTTCCGTGATTACAGCAACTACCGAAATTTACTTCAAAACCTTAACTAGAAAGCAGCTATTGACCGCAAATAGTTTGATGGAAGTTATCGCCGATTGCCTAAAAGGCAAAGAAAGTGCCATGAAAAAATTCTATGAGCATTTTCACGGATATGCTTTGTCGGTATGTTTGAGTTATTGCGAAAATAGAGATGATGCTTTAGAAATAATGAACGATGGCTTTCTGAAAATTTTCAAAAACTTAGATAAAATTGAAAATATTGACAGAATAAAACCTTGGCTAAGGCGAATAATGGTTAATGTAGCAATCGACCATTTTCGTAAGAATGTTAAAAATCAAACTAGCCAACTCCCAGAAAATATTATTGAATCAAATTTTGGTGATGTATCTGTTTATGCAAAACTTTCTTCGGAAGATATTATGCAGGCAGTACAAAGTTTACCAACAAATTACCGATTAGTTTTTAATCTCTATGCTATTGAAGGTTATTCGCACAAAGAAATTGGAGAAATGCTCAAAATTGCTGAAAGTACTTCTCGTGCAAACTTATCTTTAGCTAATGGAATGCTTCGTGAGAAGCTAAAAAAAATGTTGTAATGAAGCAAGAAGAAGAAAATTTCCATCGATTAATTAGGGAAAAACTTGAGGGTTTTAGTCCTAAAAAATCTCCTGATGATTGGAAGAGTATGAGGCGTAAAATGTTAATTAACAAAACTTTACGCTACCTCTACCCTACTTTAGGCTTGCTTGCATTAAGTTTAGTATTCGTTATCTTGAATGATTCTCCAGTTGTAGAATATTATATGAGTGGAAGGCCTATTTCCCTGAATAAAAAAGATAACATAACTGAAACGAAAGTTACAAATACAGATAAATCAAAAGAAAAAAAATCTATCTCTTTGAAAGAAGAATTAATAGAACCTAATAAGATTAAAAATGAGAATCCTGTTTTTCCCGAACTATTTAATGAAGCACAAGATTACAATCAAAATGACATAACTGAGGTAAAACTCGCAAAAATCACTAATAAAAGACTCATATTTAAGGAAACACACAGCCAAGATTTAGCTGAAAAAGAAATCAGGTTTATGTCTTCTAGTGCGGTTTCAATGAGTGATAAAATTTCGAGAGTGCGAGAATTGGGCAAAACTTACGAATTAACATCATACGATGCTCTTGATAGAAATATTGATAAATGGAAAAATATCGTCATTGTGTGTGATATTACATCAAGCATGTTTCCATACACAACGCAGGTATTCGATTGGATGAATGAAAATACAGAAAACACATCCATTAAAGGCATTGTGTTTTTTACTGATTGTGATAGTCTAGGCCGTCAAACAAGAGGAAAAATTCCAGGAAAAATGTTTTCTGTAAGAAAAAGAGATGAACTTCTGCTTTGGGATACCATGTTTGCTGCTATTAATAATACTGAAAACAACAAAGACAAGCCAGAAAATAATATTGAAGCGTTACTTTACGCACAAAAGCATTTTCCTGATGCTGATGAATTTGTTTTAATTGCGGACAATAGCAGTCAAGTAAAAGATATGCGTTTGTTATCAAAAGTTAAGAAGAAGGTACACGTAATTCTTTGTGGAGAAACCTATGAAAAAAACTTAGCTTTTCAGTCTGATTATGTTCAAATTGTTAAGAAAACGAATGGTTCAATTCATACTTTAGAAGATGACATCGAAAATATTTCAAAAGTTAAAGAAATGAGCCTCGTACGTGTTGGAAATATATATTTCCGTTTTCATAAGGGTAAATTTTATACAACCAAGTTTTTAACCCGACCTTAATTTGACGTTTTCCAAATAACTTCGACGACCTCATCATGCGTTATAACGGTCGTTTGTTTCACTTGAGCATTACGTTTTAAGACAATAAAGTTATATTTTGCTTTCATAGACTCCTGAGAAACGACAATCGAGGGAGTTTTTTTATTAAAAACAACGGCAATTTCTCCAATAGTCATTGGTATTTCAATTTGTTTTTCACTTTCAGAAACTTCGATTGTTCTTGTTTGACTTTCACTTTCTTTCTTGCTAATTAAATTCAATGCTTTTCTTGCACTAGGCACACCAAAACCAATAAAATTATTGCCAAAAGGATATAAATTTCCTGATTTTTCAAGAATATTTCTAATATCTTTATTTGATATATTTGGATTAGATTGCATCAAACAAGCTACAAAACCTGTAATTACTGGTGCTGCAAGCGATGTCCCGAATAATGAAAAACAAGAAATATTAGGTTTTAAATAAGTCAAAAATTCAGGACCTATGCTGCTATATCCCATCTTCATTCCTAACTCGTTGGTTGCTCCAATCGCAATTACGCCATCAACATCTGCTGGAGTTGAAACTATTTTCCAACTGTTATCATCCCCCTCATTTCCTGCCGAAACAACCAAAACAATACCTTTTTCATCAACCGCCATTTTGGCAGCTCTGGCAATAACACTTGTTTTTCCATCCATTTGCTCAGGAGTATAACTTTCTTTAGGATTGGAGAATCCTTTTGCATACCCCAAAGAAGTATTAATCAGACGTACGCCGAGGCTGTCCATCCACTCCATTGCAGCCATCCAATTATCTTCTTCACCTCTAAATTCACGATTTCCACTATCGGTTCGAGCCAAATAAAAATTTGCATGAGTGGCCAATCCTAATTGATAATTTTCTTTGTAATGACGTCCCGTTATCGCATTCATAACTTCCGTTCCATGAAAATCGGAAGAAGTTTCTCTTTCTCCAAAAAAATCCATTTTCTTTGGGTTTACATAGTCTTTTGTTCCTAAAACAAGATTTTTCTCAAATAAATGACTCAATGTTTGTGTTTCTTTTGCACCATAAAAGCCTGCATCAATAACACCAATTGTAACTCCTTTCCCATTCAATCCCGCTTCCAAAAAATATTCGATTCCTATTTGTTTCATCACAAAATCAACCTTTAAATCATCAAAATTTGAATGCTTCAAATTTGTTTTTGATAAAACTAATTTGCTCTCAATTGGAATAACCTCTTTCACAAAACTAAGATTTTGCAATTGCTTTATTTGTTCAATATTCAGATTTGCAGAAATTGCATTCAACCATTTAGATTTTATAATCGGCTGAATATCAATATTCTGCAAAAAAACAATGTAGTTTTTATTTAAAGGCAAATCTGAAATTTGATGCTCGGATAAACCTAAGTTTCTACGATTTTGCTTGCATTTTTCGGAGATTTCTGCCTTTTCAGATAAGTTTTTATCCGTAAATATTATCCAGTATTTGCTTTTTTGAGCGTACGAATTCAATGAAAAAAAAGTAATAATAATTAAATTCGTTAAAATTAGTCTGATTCGTATCATTCGAGTGCTATAATTTATAATTTCGCAAATATTCCAAAAAACTATTAAAAAAACGACGATGCGTTACGAAAAAATTGATTCGCATTTATTTATTTCTAATCGTGAAAGATTGTGTACATTGTTGAAACCCAATTCAATGGTGATTGTACATTCAAATGATGTTTTGCCTTCAAATGCTGATGGGACTTTGGGTTTCCGTCAAAATAACGATATTTTTTATTTAACAGGTATTGACCAAGAGGAAAGTATGTTAGTACTTTTCCCAGATTTTCCAGATGAAAAATTCAGAGAAATTCTATTTATTCGTGAAACAAGTGAACACATTAAAATTTGGGAAGGTGAAAAACTTTCAAAACGAGAAGCGAGTGCAACTTCGGGTATCGAAAAAATAGTTTGGATAAGCAATTTTGAAGCAATTTTACGAAAATTGATTTTTTTAGCCGAACAAGTTTACTTAAACCTCAATGAGCACGATGGAGGTGATTGGAGTTTTCAAAGTCGAGAACGTAGATTTATAAATGAGTTTAAACACAAATTTCCACTTCACAAAATTGAAAGATTAGCCCCTTTAATGCATCAACTCAGGGTGATAAAACAGCCAATAGAAATCGAATTGATTAAAAAAGCAATTGAGATTACAGGCAAAGGTTTTGTCAGAATGGCAAAATATTTAAAGCCAAACATTGCAGAATTTGAGTTAGAAGCTGAACTAACACACGAATTTTTAATGAATCGTTCGAGAGGGCATGCTTTTGCACCTATTTTAGCTTCGGGCGAAAGTGCCTGCGTTTTACATTATGTAACAAATAATAATCAATGTCAAAATGGTGATGTAATTTTGATGGATTTTGGTGCAGAATATGCCAATTACAATGCTGACATTACTCGATGTTTGCCTGTTAATGGTCACTTTTCTGTTCGACAAAAACAAGTTTATCAGGCGGTTTTGAATGTAATGAAAGCTGCAAAAACAATGCTTGTTGTAGGAAATACGATGGAAAATCTAAGAAAATCGACTGGAAAGGTGATGGAAATAGAACTGATAAAACTCGGTTTATTGACACAAAATGAAGTTGATAATCAACTCGAAGATGCTCCTCATTATAAAAAATATTTTCCTCATGGAATTTCACATCATTTAGGACTTGATGTGCATGATGTTGGCAATCGTTATGAAGTTTTCAAGGCTGGAATGGTTTTTACTTGCGAACCTGGCATTTATATCGAAGAAGAAAAGCTTGGAATTAGACTTGAAAATGACATTTTAATTACTGAAAATGGTAATATTGATTTAATGTCAAATATTCCGATTGAAGTGAATGAAATTGAGCTTTTAATGCATTGAAAAATAATAGGAAAGGTTATCATTAATCTATATAAATTTCGTTTACTTTGCAAAATTGGTTGAACAATGAGCAAATTTCAATCAGATTATACAATAATATTTTATCTAATTTTATTGTATAATCTCTTTTGGATAATAAATAAAGCCTTTTCTAATGAATAAATCAGTTAAAAGTATCATTTTCTTTTTTATAATTATTACCAATTCGTTTGCACAAAATGCCGATGAATTAGTTTTTGCACAAAAAATAAAACTGTCTAAAAGAGATTCAAAAGCACAAACAGCAATGATTATTGCTAAAAGTTTTATCGGTCAACCATATAAAGCTGGGACATTAGATGCCAATTCAAAAGAGCAATTAGTTTGTAATTTAAGAGATTTTGATTGTTGGACTTTTGTTGAAAATGTTACCGCAATGACATTAGTTCGACATGGAGAAAAACCAACTTACGAAAAATTTAATGAGCAATTAAAAAATTTGAGATACCGAAAAGGGGAAATAAATGGTTATGCATCTAGATTACATTATTTCAAAGAATGGATGATTCAAACTGAAGATAACAATATTGCTCAGGAAATGACCCAATTGCTTGGTGGTATTGAGTCGAATGGTGGCATTAATTTTATGACTATTCATCGAGAACTTTATTCAAAACTTAAAGATAACGAAACCTTCTCTGCCATTGAAAAAGCCCAAAAGAAGTTAAATGAATATGATTTTTTCTATATTCCGAAAAATAAAGTAGCCAAAATTGAGTCTGAAATACAAGATGGTGATATCATCGGAATAACTTCGGCTGTTGATGGTTTAGACTTTAATCATGAAGGTTTTGCAATCAAACAAAATGGAAGAATTCATCTTCTTCATGCTTCATATGAACAAAAAAAAGTAATAATTTCTCCAGAACCACTAACTGATTATCTAAATCGAATTAAAAAACATGCTGGAATAACTGTTTTGAGATTACTTTAATTCAACTAAAATCCCATTTTTATAAACTTTTTTAACATTCCGAATATCAGAAATTGTTTGTGCTGGATTTCCTTCTACAATTAATAAATCTGCTAATAATCCTTTTTTTAGTCTTCCAACTTCATTATTGATATGAAAAGCATCCGCGTTGATACTTGTTGCAGTTTTCAAGGCGTCAATTGGCTGCATTCCATAATCAACTAACATTTCTAGTTCACGGGCATTATCGCCGTGAGCAAAAACGCCAACATCTCCACCAAAACAAATCTTAACTCCAGCTTCAGTAGCTTGTTTAAAAGACAATCTCTTTTTGGTTATACGCTCTGGCTCTTGTTCAAATCCTTTTTTCCAACCTCGATACTGACTAATTGCATCACCAGCCGCCAATGTTGGACAAAGACAAACATTATTTTCTACCATTAATTTCCATATTTCTGGCGTCCCGTTATCGCCATGTTCAATCGTTTCAACACCTCCTAAAATTGCCCTTCTCATTCCTTCCGCAGTTGAAGCATGAGCAACAGTTGGGCGGCCAGCACTTTTGGCAGTTTCAACAATCAATTTTATCTCTTCAATCGAAAAAGTTGGAGCTGCTTCACCTCTTAATCCCCAACGATAATCGGCATAAATTTTAATTACATCTGCCCCTCTTCCAATCTGATTTCTAACCTTTTTAATCAAATCATCGTGTCCATCAGCCTCCTCCGCTCCTTGCGGGACTTTTATATCTGGCGAAAAGTTTTTAGGTGCGTAGCTTCCCGTTGCAATCAAAGCTTTGGTAGCAATTAATAATTTAGGACCTAAAATAAGGCCATCATCTATTGCTTTTTTCAAGCCAACATCATCAAATTCGGCACCTTCTGTACCCAAATCACGGGCAGTTGTAAAACCAGCTTTTAGTGTTTTTTCAGCATGGACAACCGCTCTAGCGGTTCGATAAGAACGGGCTTCTTTCAGCACTTGGTCGTCCCAAGGGGTTTCGTTATAAGGATGCAAAAAAAGATGGGTATGACCTTCTATCAAACCTGGTAAAAGAGTACAGTTTTTTAGCTCAACAATTTTCGCATCTTTAGTGATATTTTTATCGATAATCGACTGACTATCAATCAATTCTATTTTATTTTCTTTTATTAAAACACCATATTTTTCTAAAATTTTTTCTCCATCAAAAACCCTTTCTGGACGTAAATAAGTAATATTTTGAGCTATCAAAACATTGGATATTAAAACAAAAAAAACAATCAAAAAACGCATATTTTATCAATTAACTATTCTTAAATCTTTTTAAGCCCACAATTCCAATAACAATAAATAATAAACCCATTACAGTATTTACTGTTGAAACTCCTTGTGAAAACAATTTCATCACCAATAGCAAAATTCCACATGCAATTGCTACATAACTAGAATAAAATGAAAGTTTATTTTTATCCATTTTTTAAGGTTTTTTATATTTTGACATAAATATAATCAAATTTATTTTTCTTTGTAACAGAATTACCCATTTGCAAAAGGCATAATTTATTTAAAAAACAGCATGATTATTGGAATAGGTGGCGTTAGTCGTTCAGGAAAAAGTACATTGGCCAATTTATTGGTAACACATTTTCGTAAAAATGGAAAAAAGGCAATTATTTTCCATCAGGATGATTTTGTTTTTCCTGAAACTCAAATTCCAAAAATAAAAAATAAAACCGACTGGGAATCGCCACAATCAATTGATTTTGAGCTTTATAAAGAAGTGGTAGAATTGTTCAAAACTCGATTTGACGTAGTGATTGCAGAAGGATTATTTGCTTTTTATGACGATAATATGAATGAATTATATGATAAAAAATTTCATGTAAAAATTTCAAAACGTACTTTTTTAATTCGTCGAGCAATGGATATTCGTTGGGGCTACGAACCTACTTGGTTTATCGACCATGTGTGGCAATCATTTTTAAAATATGGCAAACCCAAAAAAGAACTAAAAAAAGTTGTTTCAGTAAGTGGTGAAGATGAATTTGATATGGAAAAAGTAATCAAAACTCTTAACCATTAAGCAAAAACATTGAGATTAATAATGAATATTTCATTTCTTATTTGACTTTTGTCAAAATTAGCAGACCTTTGTGTTTTCATCAAAATATTTCTCCATGACAATCATAGATGGCAAATTAATTTCGGCTCAAGTAAAACAAGAATTAAAGCTAGAAGTTGAAAAACAAAAAGCAAATGGCGGAAAAATACCACATTTAGCTGCAATTTTGGTCGGTGACAATGGTGCAAGCGAAACTTATGTGGCTAGCAAAATTAAGTCTTGCGAAGAAATTGGTTTTAAATCAACGCTCATTCGTCGAGATTCAAGTACAACTGAAGAAGAAATATTAGAAATAATCGAACAACTCAATCATGACGATGATATTGATGGATTTATTGTTCAACTACCGTTACCGCAACAAATCAATGTTGATAAAGTAATTGAAGCCATTGACCCAAGAAAAGACGTTGATGGTTTTCATCCAATCAATATTGGTCGAATGGCAAAAGGACTTCCTGCTTATATTTCAGCAACCCCTTTTGGCGTTTTAGAACTTATCAAACGATACAATATCGAAACTGCAGGAAAACACTGTGTGGTAGTTGGAAGAAGTCAAATAGTAGGTTTACCAATGAGTATTTTGATGCAAAGAAATACTTATCCAGGAAACTGTACAGTTTCATTGGTGCATAGCAAAACCAAGAATTTAGCCGAAATAACGCGTCAAGCAGATATTTTGATTGCTGCCTTAGGAAAACCAGAATTTATTACAGCAGAAATGGTCAAAGATGGAGCAGTTGTAATTGATGTGGGTTTGACAAGAGTAGTTGATTCAAGCAAAAAAAGTGGGTTTGCTCTAAAAGGAGATGTAAAATTTGATGAAGTTGCACCAAAATGCAGTTTCATTACGCCAGTTCCTGGTGGAGTTGGTTTAATGACTGTTGCTGCTTTAATGTATAATACCTTGCTTTCTGCAAGAAGAGAAATTTATTAATTATATGATTGGTGGTATGAAATTCATACCACCAATCATATTAATTATTTATACAAAATTGATGCGTAATTGCTTTTCCTTGAGGTAATTCTAACTCAACGTAATAAATCCCGCCTTTAAGTTTTTCTACATCAAAACCATGCTGTGAACTTGCTTCTAAGTTTAGCATTTGAAGCACTTGCCCTTGTGCATCTTTCAAATATATTTTAGTTTTTATTTCAGGTATCATAATTAGGAATTTCAAATGTGTTTTAAACAAAAGACGAAACTTAGACCCAAAGATGTTGCATAAGTTTAGTTAAAATAAAAAATATTTGGGTATTTCTTTACCATTTTTTGATGATAGAAACATAACTACCATAATTATCTTTTATCAAATCGCCGTGATCTACAGAAACATTTACGTTTAAATCTGCTTTCAAACGTTTTAATGGAATAATTGTATTAACTGAATAGGAAACTTGGTCAACAGGAATAATCACTTTTCCTAATAGACTTGTATTTCCAAAATTTCTACTATACGATAATCTATTTGAAAAAGTAATTATACCAATTTGGTTTAAAGTGGCTGCATAAAATGCCCAAATTCTATTATTATTAATAAAAACATTATCGTTTCCAAGTTTATTTTCACTCCGAATGTTTTGTTCAGGAGTTAAAAATGGTGTTCCAATTGTACGTCTATTATAAGACCAACCATCAAAATATTGTTGGTGATTAAACAAAAAACTTTCTTCGTTCGGGTGTCTATCAGGCAAACCAAGCAATCGTCCCGCAGCAGCAACATAACGCCCTTGATTCTTTGTAAATAGATATTCAAACACAATTTTTTTAAATGACGATTCTGGTTTTGGCGTGAAACTCATTCCATACAGGCCATCATCCGTGTTGGTTAAGCCAAATAATTGCCCGTCGTCAAATAAAAATTGCCTATATAGTAACAATTTGCTTTTGGCAAATTTAAACTCTGCGGCTGCATCAACCGAACCAAGTTGATTGCCAAAATGATTGGTTGTCTCAAAAGAATTGTACTTTGCATAGTTAGAAGAATTTTTCCATAAACCTTTGAATGGAAAAACAACATTTCCATAGACAAACCAATCGGCAGGAAATTTTCCATTTAATAGTCTGTTATCGTCTGGTAATAAGTTGTTTTTGGGTTCTCCACCCCACGTTACATGATGAATTATTCCTCCATAAAGATTAACTTTAGAAGTTGGTTTTCCGAGTCTTAGAAACAAAGATTTTTGATGAAGATAATAATCTTTAGCATATTTTTGATTGCCAAACCAACCATGAGAAAAAGTTGCCTTATAACTCAACCATTTAAAAAAAAGCTTTGAATAATTTGGCATTCCAATTTGAACTTTTGGAATTGGCATAGAGTTTCCAGACCAAGAAACTGACCCCGAAGAAAGCATTGTGTCAATCAAACCAAAAATTTCTTTTCTTCTACCCATATAAACTTCAAATTTCCCCAATTTTGTACATAAAAAAGCTTCTGGCAATAGAAATAGCGGTTGTTTACCAAGAATAGTTACTACCTCAAAACCATAATCAAACTTGAAAAATCTGTTGAGGGTATCTTTTTGTGTTTTAATACTTTGGCGGCACAAGAAAGCAGGAAGGTCAGTTGGTATGCTTCCATATTGATTGGCACTTTGCCAAAACGGCAATTTGTTATTGATTGAAAAATAGCTTCCTACTTCAAAACGGTAATCAAATTTTTTAGGTGGATTTTGTTGAGCATTGACTTTTATTGTCAAACAAATCAACAGCATATATACGATTTTCATAATTGCTCAATTTTGAATGTAAAACAAGCAAAAACAATGCCTAAGTAGAAAGCCACTGCATCATTAGCCCCGTTAAATAACCACAATATGTGCCTATTGCGTTTCCGAGAATCGCTAATAACACACCAATTGGAGCCAAGGAAGGGTTAAAAGCAGCCGCCACAACTGAGGCTGAAGCAACACCTCCAACATTGGCTTGTGAACCAACCGCTGTAAAGAAAAATGGTGCTTTTACGAGATAGGAAGCAATTATTGTAAAAATTGCATGAGTAAGAATCCAAATCAAACCAACTAAAAACAACATCGGATTTTTAAACGCTTCGAAAATATGTAGCTGCATACCAATCGTTGCAATTAGAAAATATAAAAATAACGTTCCGATTTTTGAGCCACCAAATTTTTCAAGACTACGCACTTTCGTATTTGAAAGTATAAAACCCGATAACGAAGCAACTGTTACAATCCAAAAAGATTTTGATGCCAAACTATAAGCTTTCAAATTTGGATAATTGCTTTCAATATATGGAGCTACATTATCTGCCACCAAATGTGATAAACCAGTAATACCAAAACCGACTGCTAATAATAAAAACAACTCTTGAAAAGAAGGATTTTTTTGTTTTCCAGTTTCAAATTCGACTCTATCTTGAATTGCTTTAATAACGCTTGCATCAGCTTTCATTTTTTTATCAATAATGGCGGCCTTTCCAACAAAATAAAGTAATAAACCTAGCCAAAGTTCAGCAAAAAGTACATCTATAACACTTGTTTGAGCAAAAACTGCTGGTGAAGGTTGAAATATTTCTTTTAAAGCTAATTGGTTGGCATTTCCTCCAGTCCAACTTCCTGCAATTGTTGCCAATCCACGCCATATTTCTTCTCCATTTTGTCCTAAAAAACTAGGGTCAATCAATTTACCAATCCAAATCCCTAGCGGGCCACCAACCATCACACCTAATGCTCCAGCAAAAAAAACAAAAAGTGCTTTTCCACCCAATTGCTTAATTGATTGAATATCAATGCTTAATGTAAAAAAAACGAGACAGGTTGGTAGAAAATATCGAGAAGCTGTTTCATCCAATTGAGAATCTGCCGCAGAAATAATATTAAAAGAGCTTAATAATCCAGGAATAAAAAAACAGAGTAGAATGGAAGGAACTATTTTATAAAATTTTTCAAATGATTTGAGTGATGTAGAATAAAAAATCAGAGCTAATGTAGCCATCAAAATACCTAAAACTACGGCATCATTTGTAAAAAAAGCGGTTTCGGGAGTCATTATTTGCAATTAGAATTTGTATAGATTACAAAGTAAAGAATTCTGAAGAGCAAACAAAATTTAACGTAAATATTAGACAAAAAAAACACGCAAACCTCAATTTGGGATTGCGTGTCGCAATTACACTTCATCAACAAACTAAAAACCAAATAATATTTTTACTAAGCAAAAATACTCAAAAAAAAAGTATGAAAGAAATTTATTAAGTAAAATATTCTTTCACACTTTTAAATTGTATGCTGTAAGAGGGGGAGTCGAACCGCCCACGGTGTAGTTAGCCACAGTACAAATTTGGTGGTCAATCCCAGTCGACTAGAAAAGTCCGGCATTATGCTGCGTTTATCCTATATTCACCACCCCCGAGACAGGAGGGCATGGCTGCCAATTTCATCACCTTACAATGAGAATCAAAACAAAAAATTAAATTGTTGAACTGTCCTTCTCTTATTTTGATGCTACAAAGTTAATACAAAAAACATATACATTGCAAATATTTCATAAAAAATTAATAATATTTACATATTTCATAATTTATGTGTATATTTATTATTATTTTCATAATATTACACATTTAAAATGGAGAAAAATTTAGAAATTGATAAAACCGATTTGAAAATTTTATCATTGCTCATGCAAGATGCGAAAATGCCATATACAGCAATTGGCGAAAAAATCTTTGTTTCGGGAGGAACGGTTCACGTCAGAATGAATAAAATGGAAGAAATGGGCGTTGTTAAAGGTTCACAACTTATTATTGACCCCATAAAACTTGGCTGGGATATTAGTGCTTTTTTAGGGATTTACCTTGATAAAAGTGAATTGTATGATACAGTTGCAGACCAATTGGAAGGAATTCCAGAAGTTGTAAGTATAAACTATACAACGGGACAATATAGTATTTTTGTCAAAATCGTTTGCCGAGATACGCAACACCTACGAGAAGTACTTCATGATAAAATTCAAAAAGTTGGTGGTATTCAAAGGACAGAAACATTCATTTCGCTCGAAGAAAGATTTAATAGACCAATACCACTGATTTAGTTTTTTTGTAATTTCTGATTAGACCTATTGCTATTTTTCCAAAATTGTTTTAATATCTACCACCTCAAAATATGGATGAGTTTTAATCATATCTTTCAAGATTTGTACATGGCCTCCACCAATGATAACTAATAATTTTCGGTCATAAGGACTTACACTTGTAAGAATATTCTGCAATATTTTGGTATTTCTGAAATACTCTTTGGAAGTAAATTCAGCACCAAAACCGTTGGTGTTAGTATCCATCCAGCCAGTAATATTGAAATAATGCAAAGTGGAAATACTTTGCTCAGAATTTAAGTTTATTAAATGTTCTTTAAAAGGTAGTTTTTTCCAGTTTTCATAATTTGCTAAATATGTTTTGAAAGCTCTATTTACACTTGGATTTTTTGCAAAATAATCATCATAAGATGGTCGTTTTCGTTCTAATTCATGTGAAAAGAATGTCAAAAGCGTATCTATTTTATTTCGTGCAATACGCATTCCTATATTCAAATCTGGTTGAACATAGTTTACGCAAGTTACACCATTAGGATTATTTATTTTCTTGGCTAACTTTATTCCAATCTGAAAAATTTCATTGAATTCACTACTTTTTTCTTTTGGTTTAAAGCCATTCAAATAATTTTTATAAACATTGTTCCAATATGGTTGAGTATCAGGTGTATTTTCTACAAAAATTTTATCAGGCTTAAATTTTGCTAAGGCATCAACTACTTCTTGAACTTGATTTTGACGTTCAGCAGAAAGTAAATCATCAAAACCCCCTTTAACATAATCTGGCGTTTCACCCATGTGAAACACGCCCAAAAATGCTATTTGTACCCTCCCACTCTGTCCGAATGAAAGGAAAACATAAAAGAAGAAAATAACTGTAAGAGAAACTTTTTTCATTGGTTAGGAATTTAATCAAATATAAACAAAAAAGCTGCCAATAAAGCAGCTTTTTCAATCAATCGTACAAATATTTTTAGTTAACCTACACTACCTTCTAACGAAATTTCGAGTAGTTTTTGAGCTTCAACGGCAAACTCCATAGGTAATTGGTTTAACACCTCTTTTACATATCCATTAACAATTAAAGCAACGGCTTGCTCAGTTGGAATTCCCCTCTGATTACAGTAAAACAATTGGTCTTCGCCAATTTTAGAAGTTGTTGCCTCATGTTCAACTGAAGCTGAAGAGTTTTTTACCTCAATGTAAGGAAACGTATGAGCTCCACATCTATCTCCTAAAAGTAGAGAATCGCATTGCGAGAAATTACGGGCATTTTCAGCACGTTTTGAAATATCAACTAATCCACGGTAAGAGTTTTGACTTCTTCCAGCCGAAATACCTTTTGAAACGATTCTACTTTTGGTATTTTTCCCGATGTGAACCATTTTAGTACCAGTATCTGCTTGCTGCATATTATTAGTAACGGCAACAGAATAAAATTCACCAATCGAATTATCTCCACGTAGAATAACTGAAGGATATTTCCAAGTAATTGCTGAACCAGTTTCTACTTGAGTCCAAGATATTTTTGAATTATCTCCAAAACACAAACCACGTTTTGTAACAAAGTTATAAATTCCTCCTTTGCCATCTTTATCGCCTGGATACCAGTTCTGAACAGTTGAATATTTAACTTCGGCTCTTTCGTGAGCAAAAATTTCTACAACTGCTGCATGTAATTGGTTTTCATCTCGCATCGGAGCAGTACAACCTTCCAGATAACTTACATAAGAACCTTCATCTGCAACAATTAATGTACGCTCAAATTGACCAGTTCCCGCAGCATTTATTCTAAAATAAGTTGATAATTCCATTGGACAACGAACGCCTTTTGGAATATAACAAAATGAACCATCAGAAAAAACTGCTGCATTTAATGCGGCATAGTAATTATCTTTTACAGGAACAACTGAGCCCAAATATTTTTTTATTAATTCAGGATGTTCGTGAATCGCTTCAGAAATCGAACTAAAAATGATTCCTAACTCACCTAGTTTGACCTTAAAAGTGGTTGCAACTGAAACTGAGTCGATTACGGCATCAACAGCTACGCCTGAAAGGCGTTCTTGCTCTTTTAATGAAATCCCCAAACGTTCAAAAGTTCGACGTAGTTCGGGGTCAATTTCATCCAAGCTATTGATCACTTTTTGCTGTTTCGGTGCAGAATAATATTTAATACTCTGCAAATCTACTGGCTTATAGGAAACATTAGGCCAAGTTGGTTCGGTCATTGTTTGCCAAACTCTGAATGCACTCAAACGATATTCGAGCATCCATTCTGGCTCATTTTTTTTTGCAGAAAGCAATCGTATTACATCTTCATTCAAGCCCGCAGGAATTTCGTCTGCTTCAATATCAGTGTAAAATCCGTATTTGTATTCGGACGTTGTTAATTCTTCTAATAATTCTAAATCTTTGCTCATGCTATTGTTTTGCTTGATTTACTCTCTTATTTCTAACAAAGGAATATCAGTAAATGTTCGCAAATTTAGACTTAATATAAATAAGTTTTAAACAATTTTTAATTTTTGCTTATTTTGAAGCATAAATATTTACTTAACTGGTTCAAATGTAGCTGCAAATTGATACGTAACTCCGTTAACCGCAAGCGTTGTTTTTCCTACAAAAATATTTTCTGTAAGCTCAACAATATCAAATGTTGTATTGTTATATTCTTTACCAAGAAACGAAATTTTATCAATTGTAAATTGTGTTTCAGTGGCATTGAAACTCCAATTTGCTTTCAAAAGTAAATCTGGGTCTGCAGGATTACATTTTGTAGCACCTTCACGGAATTCGTATATTTTATTTGGAAAGAAAATAATTAAATTATCTACAATACATATTGGCTGGCTAATCACTAAGTCAATTGATAGACCTTGTGCGTTGGTCGCTTGTGCTTTGGTGTTTTTCCAAGTTTTTGAAACTGTACCTGCTAAAAGTTCAGTTTTAGTTTTCGGTGTCACTACTGTTTCACTTTTTTTGCATGAAAAAACGAAAGTGAGTGTTAATATTAAAGCAATTGATAAATTTTGAATTTTCATTTTTGTACAATTTTTATTTATAATTTTGAAGTATCTCCACAATACGTTTTCCTGTTTTTTCGGATGCACCAACAGTTCCTAAACTTTTCCTAACTTGGCTATAATCTTGCAAAACTTTGGTTCTTTTTTCAGAATCATCAATAATTAACGTTAATTCTTTGATTAAATTTTCTTTATTTAATTCATCTTGAATCAATTCTTTGACCACCTCTTTCTGAGCAACTAAATTGACTAATGAAATATACGGCACTTTGATTAATCTTTTGGCAATTTGAAAAGACAAATTGCTCGTTTTATAACAAACCACTTGCGGAACATCAAAAAGTGCGGTTTCTAAAGTTGCCGTTCCAGAAGTAACAAATGCAGCTTTACTAATTGATAGTAAATCATACGTTTGGTCAATTACTAAACGGATGTCATTCGCTAAAAATTGGCTATAAAAATCTATTGGCAAATTACTCACACCAGCAATAACATATTGATAATCAGGAAATTGCTTTTTAGTTGAAACCATTAAATTAAGCATTTTCTCTACTTCTTGCTTTCTACTTCCAGGTAAAAGGGCTATTATCTTTTTTCCTACTAACAGATTATTTTTCAAAAAATCGGCATTGGGTTGGAAAGAAGCAATAGCATCAAAAAGTGGATTTCCTACAAATTCAACCTCAAAATCAAATTTTTTAAAGAAGTCGACTTCAAATGGAAATATGACAAAAAGACGTTCGAGGTTTTTCTTCAAACTCCAAGCACGATTCTGATTCCACGCCCAAACTTTTGGTGAAATATAGTAAAAAACCTTATAGTTTTTCTTTTTGGCCCACTTCGCAATTCGCATATTAAAACCAGCATAATCAATCAAAACAATTGCATCTGGCTTGAGTAATTCAATTTCTCTCTGGCATTCTGAAATAAACCCTAAAATTTTTGTTAGATTTTTTATGACTTCCCAAAACCCCATAAAAGCAAGTTCACGGTAATGTTTGGTTATTTCAGCACCAGATTCTTGCATATAATCTCCACCCCAAGCTTTTATAACTGCCTGTGAATCAGCTTTTTTAATCGCTTTAATTAAATTCGATCCATGCAAATCACCAGAACGTTCACCCGCAATTATGAAGTATTTCATCTTGTAATATTTGAATAATTACGATGCTAAAAATTAAAAAATATTCTATCATCTAAAATTCATTGATTAATTTTCACCAAAATACTCAACGAAATGATTGGCCGTTTCAACCAATTTTATTTTGTGCAATGTTCCATTACAATAATTTGGTACTATTGGATGTAAAATTTTCCAAATTTCGATGGCAAAATTCTCAGTACTAGGCAATTTATCTTTCAAAAAAGGAACATCAGTATTCAAAAAAGTATGGTCAACTTTATCAACAATTTCATTTTTCATGATTTTGCTAAGGTCTTTCAAATCCATCACAAAGCCAGTTTCTTCATTAATTTTGCCTTTTACAGTCACATAAAGTTCCCAATTGTGACCATGAATATTTGAGCAAAGACCAAATACTTCTCTATTTTTTTCCTTTGTCCATTTTGGATTATATAGTTGATGAGCTGCGTTAAAAGTCTCTCTTCTGGTAATGTAAATCATCCTTTTATTTATATTTTTCACAAATTTACCAACAAAATACTTCAAGTTGTTCAAATATGGGCTTTTTCTTAAAAAAGTACAATTTAATCAAAGTTTAGTGTATGGATTTGTATTGAGCAATGTTCTAATTTTGCAGACTATTTTTTCAATAGCATATATCTATGATAATTGTAACAGGTGCAGCAGGTTTTATTGGAAGTTGCTTGATTCAAAGATTGAATCAAGATAACTTTAATTTCATTATTGCAGTGGATGATTTCTCTAATCCTTTGAAAATGAGAAACTTAGCTGACAAGAAAATTCAAGAATTTGTTCATCGAGATAATTTCTTTGAATGGTTAGAAAAAAACCAAGCTGAAGTAGAATTCTGTTTTCATATTGGTGCCAGAACTGATACAACCGAATTTGACACCGAAATTTTCGACCGATTAAATCTAAATTATTCTAAGAAAATTTGGAAAAAATGCCATGAATTCCAAATTCCATTGGTTTATGCTTCATCAGCGGCAACTTATGGTGCAGGTGAATTAGGTTACGATGATAACGAATTATTGATTCCGAACTTAAAACCGTTAAATCCTTACGGTGATTCAAAGAATGACTTTGATAAATGGGCTTTGCTACAAAAAGATGCTCCATTTTTTTGGGCTGGATTGAAGTTTTTCAACGTTTATGGGCCAAATGAATACCATAAAGGACGTATGGCTTCGGTTATTTTCCATTCTTTTAATCAAATCAATAAAAATGGAAATATTAAACTTTTCAAATCTCATCGCCCAGACTACAAAGATGGTGAGCAAATGAGAGATTTTATTTATGTCAAAGATTTGGTGGATGTTTGTATTTTCTTGATGCACTCTCGCCGAAATTCTGGCATTTATAACTTAGGAACTGGAAAAGCCCGCACTTTTCTTGACCTTGCAAAAGCCACATTTACTGCCCTTAATTTAGCCCCAAATATTGATTTTATTGATACTCCCGAAGACATTCGTGACAAATATCAATATTATACGCAAGCTAATATGAGTAAATTACGCATGATTGGTTATAAAAAACCATTTACAAGCCTCGAAGATGCTGTAAATGATTATGTGACAAATTATTTAGTTGGCGAAAAATATCTTTAAAAATCTGCCTTTTTCTTTCTATTTTTGCAAAAATCAATAACAAATTGTTTGTTTGACAGGTTTTTAGCCTGTTGGGGCTTTATGTTGCCATTCAAAACAATCAAAATTTGTCAACAAACAGGTTCAAACCTGTTGTACATATAGGTACTTAATGAAAAATATTCGTAATTTTTGCATCATTGCACACATTGACCACGGTAAAAGTACACTTGCCGACCGTCTATTACAATTTACAGGTACAGTTTCAGGCCGTGATATGCAAGCCCAAGTGCTTGATGATATGGATTTAGAGCGTGAAAGAGGTATCACAATCAAAAGTCACGCAATCCAAATGAATTATCAATTTGAAGGACAAGAATATGTTCTAAACTTAATTGATACGCCTGGTCACGTTGATTTTAGTTATGAAGTTTCTCGTTCGATTGCAGCCTGTGAAGGTGCTTTGTTAGTTGTTGATGCTGCTCAAGGTATTGAAGCACAAACAATTAGTAATTTATTTTTGGCATTAGAACACGACCTCGAAATTATTCCCGTTTTGAATAAAATTGACTTACCAGGTGCAATGCCCGAAGAAGTTAAAGACCAAATCGTGGACTTAATAGGTTGTGACCGTGACTCAATTATACCTGCAAGTGCCAAAGAAGGAATTGGTATCAACGAAATATTAGCTGCAATTATACATAGAATTAAAGCTCCTGTAGGAAACCCTGCAGCAGAACTTCAAGCCCTAATTTTTGATTCAACATTTAATTCATTTCGAGGAATTGAAGTTATTTTCCGAGTAAAAAACGGGAGAATTAATAAAGGAGACAAAGTAAAATTTGTGGCAACGGGCAAAGAATATTTTGCTGATGAAGTTGGAATTTTACGTTTAACAAAAGAACCTCGTGATTATGTCGATTGTGGCGATGTAGGTTATATTATTTCAGGAATTAAAGTTGCTAAAGAAGTTAAAGTTGGTGATACAATTACCAATGCCTTGTTTCCAACCAAAGAAATGATTAAGGGTTTCCAAGAAGTAAAACCAATGGTTTTTGCTGGAATTTACCCAGTTGATACGACAGAATTTGAAGATTTGCGTGATGCCATGGAAAAGTTGCAACTCAATGATGCAGCTCTAATTTGGGAACCAGAAACATCGGCTGCTTTGGGCTTTGGATTCCGCTGTGGTTTTTTGGGAATGCTTCACATGGAAATTGTGCAAGAACGACTCGAAAGAGAGTTTGATATGACTGTTTTGACGACAGTTCCATCTGTAAAATTCCATGTTATAGACAAGAAAAGTGAATTGTTGGAAGTTTCTGCACCGTCAGAAATGCCCGACCCAAATGTTATTAATTGGATTGAAGAACCTTTTATTAATGCTCAAATCATAACTGCAGCCGATTATGTTGGGCCAATCATTGGTTTATGTATGGATAAACGTGGTCTTTTGAAAAACCAAGTTTATTTGACTGCCACACGGGTTGAATTAACATTTGAATTACCACTTTCGGAAGTTGTGTTTGATTTCTTTGATAAATTAAAAACTATTTCACGTGGCTATGCTTCTCTTGATTATCATTTAATTGGTTATCGAGAATCTTCATTAGTTAAACTTGATATTTTATTAAATGGTGAGCCTGTTGATGCACTTTCAGCCATTGTTCACCGTGATAAAGCTTACGATTGGGGCAAGAAATTATGCGAGAAATTAAGAGAATTACTTCCTCGTCAACAATTTGATATTGCTATTCAAGCCGCTATCGGTGCAAAAATTATTTCAAGAGAAACTGTAAAAGCATTAAGAAAAGACGTAACAGCCAAATGTTACGGTGGTGATATTTCTCGTAAAAGAAAATTATTGGAAAAACAAAAGAAAGGCAAAAAACGTATGCGTCAAATCGGAACGGTAGAAGTTCCTCAAGATGCATTTATGGCTATTTTGAAAATAAATAATTAAATTTATCTCCCATCAAAAACTAAAGGCATGGAAAATAACATTCCAGGCCTTTAGTTTTTTACAATCACAGGATAATCTTTTTTTAATCAGTCAAAAACCATATTTTAAGATACAATACAAGGCTCTAAAACCATCTTTCCAATTTATTTTTTTTCCTTCTTCATAGGTTCTTCCATAATACGAAATCCCTACTTCATAAATACGAATTCTCGGAATTTTAGCAATTTTGGCAGTTACTTCTGGCTCAAATCCAAATCTTTTTTCTCTCAATTCAAGGCTTTGAACCATCTTGGTATTAAACAATTTATAACAAGTTTCCATGTCTGTTAGGTTTAAATTATTAAACATATTGGAAAAAAATGTCAACAATTTATTCCCTATTGTATGCCAAAAAAACAGGATTCTATGTGGATTTCCACCCATAAATCGAGAGCCAAAAACTACATCTGCATGTCCATCAAGTACAGGTTTGAGTAAAATATTAAACTCCTCAGGGTCATATTCTAGGTCTGCATCTTGAACAATCAAAAATTCACCACTTGCAACCTTAATTCCTGTGTGAAGAGATGATCCTTTGCCTTTATTTATCTCATGTTTAAGGTAAATAATAGTTGTTGTTGAGTTACTTTTAAATCTTAAAATTTCGCTTTCGGTATCATCAGACGAACAATCGTTAACGACAATTATTTCTTTTTCAATTCCACCTATCAATTGTACTTCTGAAACTTTTTGTAAAACACTCTGAATGGTTTTCTCTTCATTATAGGCAGGAATAATGATTGATAATTTCTTAATTAGTGGCATTTAGTTTTTAGTGCTTATTTATATTTTTTAAAGGTGTAAAAATAAATAAATCTGAACTATTAATGACGTTTTTTTTGTAATTATTAACTATTTTTAATGTGTCTGGAGGCGTAGAAGTGAAAAATAGGACTGCATCAAAATTCATATTTGTACTATCTAAAGATTTAGTTTGATTAAACATTTGTACTGGATAAAATTTTGATTTATGTCTCAAATTATACATAATCGGATACAAAATATCATTGCCATATTTTTCTTCAGATTTCACAGCAATTGTTTTAAAATTCTTCTTCTGTAAATATTTTATTACTGCCTGCATTTGATTGCCTTTTTCTTCTTGCATTGTATAAAATTGAGCTATCCTAGATTCTGAAAAATAAACATTCGATGTTAATGGTGGAAATTTAATAATGGGTCGATTAAAACAAAACAATGAAAAAGTTATTGCTGAAATACCTATGAGTAAAACAATTGGCTTTGAAAACTTATATTGTTCGATAAAAAAAGCAATCGGAATACTCATTAACAAAAATACTGGAATATGAAGCCTTGAATGCCATAATTGCCACTTAATCTGAAAGCAAAAAAGTAAAAATGAAAAAATCCCAAAAAAAGTAATGGCTTTTAAAGTTGTATTTCTTGATTTAAACACAAAAGTCAATGCAGGAATTATGAGAAGAATATGTAATAAATTGCCAGCATTATCTTCTGTCATTCCAAGCATCGGTAAATCGAAAGGACAAAAAGATGTAGCTGGGTCATTTACACTTACATTCAAAATGCTTTGATGTAAAAAATAGATTATTTTTTCTGCTATCAAATGAATTCCAGGAAATGTAAAATGTAAACTTAGATTTCTAAATACTACCGATAAAAAACTTGAAATAGTATGCGATTGATTGTTATAAACGTAAAATAATTCTTTAGAAACCCCCAATGGTGAACCAATTAATACGTAATTCCTATAATAAAATGATAAACAAATTGTTAAAAATGGGATAACAAGAAGCATTAAAAATTTCAATTGTTGAATAAACTTTACTTCCTTATTATAGATTTTTATCAATTTCATTATTCCCCAAAACATACAAATAGGAAACAAAAAAACGTAAGCTGTGCCTTTTGTCAGGATTGCTTCACCAATTGAGATTCCGCTCAAAAAGGCTGATGTTGATTTATTTTCTTTAAGGTTTTTTAGTAAATGTAAAGCCGTCATAATAATAAAAAAAGCAACAACAACATCATTCTGAGTTGAAGAAGATTGCAAAATTAGCATAGGAATAGTTCCTGCAATAAATAAACTTAGCTGCTGAACTTTCTTATTTGCACCTGCAATTTCCGCTAATAAACTAACGCCTAAACACGCCCCAATAGCAAATAACCATTGAATAATAAAGCTGAAAGTATCAGAATCTTTAAGCAGCCTAAACTGCAAAATCATATATTCTGCTAGCGGCGGTTGGTATAGCATTCGGTCTGTTTGTGTTGCAAAATAATTTACATTTTTATGTTGCAACCAAAATTCAATCCGAGTAAGATGATAAACTGTCGAGTCGATAGTGTTTGGAGCATAAAGAATTCCAGACAAGAAAGTAAATAAAAAAACACTACCCAAAAGAACAATAGTTGGCTGAATTTTTAGGTTAACAAACTCAATTTTAGGTAGTTTTTTTCTATTATTGAAAAGATAAAAAATTGAAAATAAAGTGGGAAATAGCCAAAAAATAAAGCATACATACCATGCAATCGCATCGAAAAAACCAAACAATTCAACAAAAAACCAGCTTAAGAAAGCAAACAATTGCAAAGACAAACAAAACGACAAACGCCAAGAGTAATTCGTAAAGATTTTTATTGATAAAAAAAAATTGAATAAAAAGAAGATTAATAGCAACATAGTTGGTGTTTTTTTGATTATTTATGGGTAAAAAAAGGCAAAATAAAACTTATTACAAACTTTCTTATTAGTTTTTTAAGGACATACAAAACTTTGTTATAATTTTGAGGATTGAAGCGGGAAGTCTCTCATCGAAACTCCGTCCAGCGGTATTGCCGCCAAGCGGAATACCGCCCATAATGATACTATCCAAAATCTAAGCAAATTTTTAAAAATGGCAGAAGTAATCAGAATGCCCAAAATGAGTGACACCATGACTGAGGGTGTTATTGCGGCATGGAACAAAAAAGTTGGTGATGTTGTAAAATCAGGTGATATTTTAGCAGAAGTTGAAACTGATAAGGCTACAATGGATATGGAGTCTTATTATGACGGTACGCTACTTTATATAGGCGTTGAAAAAGGGCAGTCAGTTCCTGTAGATGCAATCATGGCAGTAATTGGAAAACCAGGCGAAGATTTTCAAGGTCTGCTTAATGGCGTTTCTGCTGCTACTGTAACAGAAGCTGCTCCAGTAGTTCAGGAAACACCGCCAGTGGCTACTGCTCCAGCAGTTGACACTTCTAACATTAAAGCAAAAGTTGTTACAATGCCTCTTTTGAGTGATACCATGACTGAAGGTGTTATTCATACATGGCTAAAGAAAGTTGGTGATAAAATTAAATCTGGTGATATTTTGGCTGAAATCGAAACTGATAAAGCCACTATGGAATTGGAAGCATACGAAGATGGCACTTTATTATATGTAGGTGTAGAAGCGGGTCAGGCCGCTAAAATAAATGCTGTCATTGCAGTTATTGGTGAGGAAGGTGCTAATTATCAAGCTTTGCTTAATGGTTCTGCTGCTCCAACTACAGCTCCTGCTAAAGAAACGGTCGCTGCACAAGCACCAGTAGCAACAGAAGCCCCCAAAGCAGCACCAGTACAAGTCTCAAGCAGTAATTCAAGAATATTAGCTTCCCCATTAGCTAAGAAAATTGCCGAAGAAAAAGGCGTTCAATTGGCCGACATTAATGGTAGTGGTGAAGGTGGTAGAATTATCAAATCTGACGTTGACAATTTCAAACCAAAAGCCAAAGAATCAGCATCGAGTACTGCTGCTGCAATTACTACTGCTGCCGCAGGTGTTGAAAGTTACGAGGAAATAGGCTTAACTCAAATGCGTAAAGCAATTGCAAGAAGCTTAGCTGAGTCACAATCTACTGCTGTTGATTTCCAATTAACAATGGAAATTTGCATGGATAAAGCTATTCAAGCAAGAGAAGTGATGAATGAAGTCTCACCAGTGAAAATTTCATTCAACGATATGGTTTTGAAAGCCTGTGGCGTTGCATTAAAGAAACATCCAAACGTAAACTCTTCTTGGAGAGAAGACCATATTAGACGCAATCATCATGTGCATATCGGTATGGCAGTTGCTATTCCAGAAGGATTAGTAGTTCCAGTTATTCGTTTTGCAGATACGTTGCCTTTATCAGTTTTGGCAGCAACTACTAAAGATTTAGGTGGAAAAGCTAAAAATGGCAAACTTCAACCAAAAGACTGGGAAGGAAATACTTTCACGGTCAGTAATCTTGGAATGTTTGGTATTGAACAATTTACTTCAATTATTAACAATCCGAAAAATGAATCTTGCATTCTTTCTGTTGGCGGAATCAAAGAAATTGTAGCAGTTAAAAACGGTCAATTCTATGCAACTAATGTGATGAAAGTAACACTTACTTGCGACCATCGTGTTGTAGATGGTGCCACAGGTGCTGCTTTCTTGGTAACCCTTAAACAGTTACTTGAAGAACCTTATAAATTATTGGTTTAGAATTAAAATACATTCATGAAAAATATAAATCCTCCGTATAGTTGGTTAACAATCTCTCTATGGGGGATTTGTTTTATCTCATATTTTGCTGTTTCTGCTCAGATAAAAGAAACGCCGAAACAACGTTTAACAGCTTTTATAACTTGGTATGGAAAAACTGACCAAGTTCCATTTGAAGGTGATTGTTTTGAAGCAGATGGGGTTGATATTACAAAAATTGATATGAAATGTATTCAAAAATATATTCAATCAATTGAGAAAACTGGCCTTTTTTCAAGTCTTTATATTAAAGGACTACAGCAAGAATTTATTGCAAAACAGGCCCAAATTAAGAAAAATGGTTATGCAGAAGGAATTGATTATGATAGATATACACTTTCGCAAGACCCACCAAGTGATAAAGATTTGCAGTATGCTTTGAATAATAATTCTTTTACGACCATAAGCAACACAAAAGCCAAAGTAACAATTAACGTCAAAAAGCCCTACAAAATTACTTATATCTACTCAATGGATTTGGAAAGTAATGTTTGGAAAATAACTAAAATAGAATCGAAGGAAAAATAAATGCAAAAAATACACGCAACCACCGTTCTTGGTGTGATTCATAATGGTAAAGTTGCTCTTGGTGCTGATGGACAAGCAACAATGGGAAATACAGTTGCTAAAAGCAATGTACGTAAAGTAAGAAAACTATATGGTGGTAAAATATTAGCAGGATTTGCTGGGTCAACAGCAGATGCATTTACATTGATTGAAAGGTTTGAAGAAAAACTCAATGCCTACGGAGGAAATATGAAACGAGCTGCCATTGAGTTAGCAAAAGATTGGCGGACTGACCGTTTTTTACGGAAATTAGAAGCAATGTTGATAGTGGCAAATGAAAGCGAAATGCTTATCATTTCAGGCACAGGTGATGTTTTAGAACCCGACAATCAAATTGCTTCTATTGGCTCTGGAAGTATGTATGCTCAATCGGCGGCAATTGCATTAAAAAGACACGCAGATACATTAACAGCCGAGCAAATTGTGCAAGAAGGTTTGAATATTGCAGCCGATATTTGTATTTATACTAATCACAATATTATTATAGAAACGCTCTAATTATAAGATTGTTAATTCTATAAAAAAGCCGAATGAAAATTTTCATTCGGCTTTTTAGTTGTCATTTATGAGTTGACTAAAGTTTCATACTTTTCATAAATATAGTCTTCTTTTTCATAAAATCTATCGGAAAGAACCAATAATACGGCATTTTCAGAAAAATCATACATTGAATGCCAATCTTTCGGTTCTAATAAAAGACATTTTTCAGGTGAATCAAGTTCGAAAGTTTGCTCTTCAACTCCATCGTGAATATAAACTTTACAAGTACCATTCACACAAGTCAATGCATTGTAAGCAAGTTTATGACGATGCCCCCCTCTAATTTGGTTTTCAGCATTATAAATATAGAAAATCCTTTTTATTCCATTTTCAAGAATTTTTTCAAAAACTGTTAAACTTCCTTTTTCGGATAAAAATGTTTGTAGTTGTAGTAGTTTGGCCATATTATATTGGGTAAGGTATTTTATTGGGCTATTTTATAAAACTAATAATCAGCAACCGCATGGATAATGTATGAGTTTTGCTTTTGAGGCATTCATAAGCTTCTCCCAACCTTTCGGGCGAGGAATAAAAACTACTTTCCCTGCACCAGGATATACTGTTGAATGGGTTGGTTTACCGATATTTTCAATAATTTGTTGATACATTTCTTTTGGTATTAAATCAACACAAACGTTTATACCAACAAAATCATTGTATTGAAAATACTTAACAAAATGCTCAAGTTGTTGACTATCAAATGTATTTATGATTTTTGAAGCAAATTGCCAACTATTTGTATCAGGCTTCATCCAATTACCAATACCTCCGTTTACAAATCCTTTGATTGCCGACTCATGTACATGGCTATAATAACCGCCAATAACTTTCTTTTCATGAAATCTTCTGAGTGCGTAAACATTACAAGTTTTTGTAAAAATTGGACATAAATTCTCTTTTAAACCAGTGCCATCGCCGCCAACGATACAAAAAGGAAAATCCATTATTGCTTCTCCTTTTTGCTCTTTTATATGATGCATATATGCAAAAAAATCTTTATCAAACTCAAAAGGTTTTTGGCTAAATCTAAATTTATAAACTACTGACACTTCTAACACTAAAATAGTTGTAATAAGGAAGAAAAAAAGTTTTTTAAACGGTATTGTTTTAAAGTTAATTGGCAGAAAAAAGCAACTAAAAATAACTGGTAAAATTGAGGTAAACCTCGAAGGAACCCGATTATATGCCCCCCACGGAAATATTTTTAATGTTGGAATTTTATTGGGATGGTAAAAAGTTGAAATGATTAAAAGTATAATCAACGGCAGAAAAACCAACCAATATTTTTTACGATTTCTGAAAAATCCAACTATTCCCAAGAATAAACAAAACCATCCTGGACTTCCAGAACCTAATCCTTCGGGCATATCTTTCAGAAATTCAATCAGAGGATTAGGCAATGCACTAAAATACGGAAAATATGGCAAAAGCATTCGTAATGGATGACTCCAAAAATGGGGAGCATTGGCTTCGTCAAGATGAAAAGTTTTTGCCTCAAAATAAATTTGAAGTACTAAAGGCAAGTAAAAAAACAATAAAATAATAAATGGAATAGCAAGAATAAAGAACAACAATGGTGCCTGCTTAAGCTCCTTTATCCAAGCGAATAGGTAGTTTTTCAGCTGAAAATCACTCTTAATATACCGTTTTATGAAAACAATTAATACAAAAACAAAACTTATTACAAAGCTATTAAGTGCAAATCCACAAATATAACCAAGATTCATTCCGAGTGTTGTAATCAATAAAAAAGCTTTTAGAAAAACCCATTTTAGAGAAATACTTTCATTGAAAATTATACGCTTTACAAGAATAAAATCAGTAAATAGGCTCAAAATAGCCCAATGAATCGTACTATGATTGAAATGATGCGGATACTTATTTAAAGCATAAAAGTTTAAAAATGTAACAACAAAACCCACAAAAAAGGCTTTATATTCACCAAATTCTTTCTTCAAAAGTATAAATGTGCCTAAAAAAGAGACAATTAAACTAAGAATATAGTATAAGTTTAACCATGGCCCATGTCCAAAAAATTTATAAAAAAAAGCAAACCAATAATTGCTTTCTAATGACCAATCAGAAAAAACTTGTGTTGTTCCAAATGGATAGAATGTTTGATTATGATTGAAGATTAGTTGTGGAAATGGCTTAAAACTAATATTTTCTGACAAATAATAGCCAACATATTCCCATTCATCTACATCTCCTCCACCAGACAATGGCATCGTGAAGTTCCGAATAAAAAAAACTCCATAAAGAATTGGGAGTAAAATGCAAAGAGCGACAAATATATAATTTACTTTTTTTGAATTCATGGACTAGACATTGCTGTTTTTAGAGTAAACTTGCTGCAGGTTCGTCAATCCAAACAAATGCATTTTTATGTAATTTAAAAATCGTTGCTGGCAAATCTACATTTGGTTCTGTTTGGTTCATTTGTTTCAAAACTTCAGCTTTTCTTTCACCAGTTGCAATCAAAATAGCTATTTTTGCTTCCAATAAATGTTTCAAACCAATCGTAATACCATGTGTAAGTGTAGTATTTTCGGTGAAATATTTTTGTCCTACTGTAACCGTAATTTCGGCAAGTTCAGAGACGTGACAATAATTATCAAAACTTGTTCCAGGTTCATTTAAGCCAATGTGACCATTTACTCCAACACCAACAATTATTAAATCGGCTCCACCTTTTTCAAATAATAGGTCATCTACTCTTTTACATTCAGCTTGTAAATTATCCGTAATAGAATCAAAAAAAGTATATTGATTGGGATTAATTTTTAATGGTTTTAATAAATTTTCTTCCACAATAAACCTACAACTGCCCACACTTGTAGCTGGAATTCCAACCCATTCATCAAGACCAACAATCGTAACTTGTTCAAAATCAGCAGGATTGGCCAGTTCAACTATTTTTTTGTAGGTCAAAACTGGCGTATCACCTGAGGTCAGTATAAGTGTAGCATCTGGCTTGCTTTTTACTAAATTAATGATAAAATTAGCCGTATGAATCGCTAATTGCTCAGAATTCTGAAAAGTTTCTATTTGCATAAAATGTTAGTTATAAATTGCTAAATGACAAATTAGGATGATTTGGATTTGTAAATTTCAAAAATAAATAATAAAATTAGCAACTTTTATTCATGTACAATTCATTAAAAGTTTACAATGCTATGAAAAAATTCACTTTTATTCTAATTTTTCTTGCTTTTGGAGTATTCTCCTGTCAAGATGAAGCAAATGTAAAACCTAAAACAAATGCTTCAGGTAAACAAGGTGATACAGTAAATCATATCAATGATGGTCCAGGTAGTTGAACTAAAAATGTAAATGCGAAACCCTTGTCAATATTATTGACAAGGGTTTTGTGTTTTATTGAAATTCACACATCAAAGTCATTTCTTTTATAATATCGCTACTATATTCCATGAGTTAAACAACTGATTATCAATTATTTGAATTAAAAAATACAATAAAACCTTGTTTATTAATTTATTATAGTCATGAAAAAAATAATCTGTTTAATTCTATGCCTACTGACTATTGATATTTTTGGCGAAGTCCCCAAAAGCCTTGATTCGCTTGAGAAATACATAAAAACTATGCCCAAAGATAGTAATATGATTTTGGCATGGAAAAATACAGCATTTTTATATATCAATAATGCTCAATATCAACGGGCTGATTCGTTGGCTAATTTAGTAGAAAATTTAGCTCAAAAAATTAATTATCCCAAAGGAATATATTATTCTTTAATTATTAGAGGTAGTATAGCCACTATAAATTCTGAGATAGAAAAATCTCTGAATTTATATTTAAAAAGCAATGAAATTGCCGAAAAAAGTCTTTCAAAAGATTTTATAGTGACATCTCTTTCAGACATTGCTCTCGCCTATCGGAATTTAGGAAATAAAGATAAAACCATGCAATATGCTCTAAAAGCCATTGAAATTCAAGAAAAGGCCAATTTGAAAAAATTAAACGAAAGCCCTTATGGCCTAGTTGCTTCTGTATTAAAAGGCTATAAAAAACTGCCAGAAGCAATAAAATATGCCACAAAAGCCTTAGAAATTAGTACTAAAAACAAGAATTTGAAAGGTATGGGCATTCAAGAAAATCGTTTAGGAAATATTTATGACGACATGGACAGCCTTCATAAAGCCCTTTCTCATTATTTGAAAGGTTTAGATTACGCAAGGAAAGCAAACTATTTACTTCTTCAAACTGATTTATTGGTAAATGTCGGGCGTACTTATTCAAATCTTGGAAATCCCAAAAAAGGTGAGCCTTATTTATTAGAAAATGAACAATTATGTATTAAGTTAAAATCTCCAGTTGGGTTACAAACTGCTTATGGAGTTTTAGGTGAGTATTATTGGGAACTAAAGGATTTATCGAATGCAAAAAAATATCTAAACGAAGCTTACAAATTGAATTCAGAAGTTGATAATATATCTGAAAAAATTTATTCAACCGAAATATTAGCTAATTATTATGCCGATATAAATGACTATAAAAATGCTTTTAAGTTAATACAGGAATCGAATGTACTAAAAGATTCAAGTGCAAAAATAGAATCTGAAGAACTTTCAAGGGATTTACTTACAAAGTATGAAACTGAAAAGAAAGAAACGCAAATAAAGTTGTTGAATGAAGAAACTAAAAATGCAAATTTTCAAAAAAACGCTTACTTAATTGGTGGACTTTTCACTATAATATTGGCTGGATTTATAGTTTTTTCACTACAAAATAGAAATAAGTTAAAGTATTTCGAAGCACAACAAAATTTAAGAAACCGAATAGCTGCCGACCTCCACGATGAAATCGGTAGTACTTTGAGCAGTATTTCAATTTTGTCAGAAATTGTGGCATTTCAACAAAAAAAGAAAGAATATAAACCTGAAATTATGCTGCAAGTAAGTAATGACGCCCGTGATGTAATTGATAAAATGGACGATATTATTTGGACAATAAATCCTGAGAATGATGACTTTTATAACCTTGAAACTCGAATAAAGTCTTTTTCCATTCCTTTGTTTGAATCGAAGGACATTGATTTTAAATTTGATTTTTCTCCAGAATTGGAAACAATTAAAATTGACATGGGTAAACGTCGGGATATTTATTTGATTTTGAAAGAAGCTATCAATAATTTGGTTAAGTATAGTCAATGCAAAAATGCAACGATTAAGGGTTCATTTGTAGATAACAAGCTGATAATAAGCACAATAGATGATGGAATTGGTTTTGAAACAAATATTGAATCATTAAGAAACGGACAAAAAAACATGAGCGTTAGAGCTAGTAAAATTGGGGCTGACTTTAAAATTGAAAGTAAGATTGGTCATGGAACAACTGTAAATTTGGAAATTATTTTATGAATGGTCAAGCTCTGAAAAAACAATTAAAGATAAGTAATATCAAAAAGATTATTACTTTTTTCATTATCCTTCTATCCAATGCTACTATTTGTTGGGCAAATAGTCAATCAGATTCTCTAAATACGCTTCTGAAAAAAATGCCTAAAGACACTAATTATGTTAGGACAGCAGAACGATACGTATGGCAACTAATGAACCCTTTGGATGATGTAAAAAAAGCGGACTCTGTTATTAAGGAAACAGAAAAGCTTGCTCTAAAAATAAAAGATTATGAGGGTTATGCACGCTTGCATTGGTACGCTGGATTATTGAAATACCGAAATATAGAACCTTATGAGGCACTAAAATACATTGAGAAAGTTGAAGTAATGATTAATAAATATCATCTTTCTAATCATCTTTTACAAAAAGTTTATACATTATATGGTTCGTGTTACAATCATATTAATGAATTTGAGAAAGCCTTGAAATACTATTATAAAGCAATAGAATTGACAGAAAAATACAATCTGCGTGAATATATCACACAAGCATATTTAGGTGTCTATGAAATTTATCAAATTTCAGATATGGCAAAAGCACTTACCTACATTAAAAAAATTCAAGAAGCAACCTATAAAGACACCGACTATTCGATGCGGTTTTTAGGTGAACATGCACTCTTCAACTATGGAATAATTATAAAAGATTTTAACTATGCACTTGAGCATTTAAAAAAATCAGAACACTTTGCCATCAAGTATTGTCGAAAATCAATGATTATTAATTGCTGGGTGGGTTATGGACATCTCTATGCTTATTTAAACAATCTTGACGAGGGTTTAGTATATTTATATAAAGCAAAAAAACTGGCTGAAGAATTAAATATAGATGTTAGAAAGGCCCAAGTGTATGGTGGACTGGGTCACTACTTTTTGCTACAAAAAAAATATAAAGAATCAGAAATGTATTTCTTAAAAATGCTTGAATTAAGTAAAAAAGACAATTTTGGTTTAGGACAAAAGGAAGTTTATGAAGTACTCAGTGAAATTGCCGTAAAAACAAATAATTATCGTAAAGCCTATAATTATCAAAGCCTAGCACATACAATTAATGATTCTTTATTCTCCTCAAACTTAGCTTCTAAAATAAATAAGCTCGAAAAAGAAAAACAGGACGCAAATATAAAAGTACTTGAATTGTCAAACAAGAATTCTGTATTTCAACGAAATATCATTCTTTTTACAGGAATTTTAAGCCTTATGTTTGCGATTGTGATAATTATTCTAATTCTAAACCGTAATAAATTAAAACGATTCAAAGAAGAACAAATTCTCAGAAATCGAATTGCAGCAGATTTGCATGATGAAATTGGCAGTACATTGAGCAGTATTTCAATTTTGTCAGAATTGGTAGCCTATCAACAAAAAAAAGGTGATTTTGAGCCAGAAATAATGCAACAAGTAAGTAATGATTCAAGAGAAGTGATTGATAAAATGGATGATATTATTTGGACAATCAATCCAGAAAACGATGCGTTTTATAACCTTGAAACTCGTTTAAAATCTTTTGCAATACCATTATTTGAGTCGAAAGACATTGAATTCAAATTTGAATTTTCACCAGAACTTGAATCAGTTAAAATTGACATGGGTAAACGTCGTGATATTTATTTAATATTAAAAGAAGCCATAAATAATTTAATTAAATATAGTCAATGTAAAAATGCTATTATCCAAGGAACAATTTTTAATAATAAATTGATAATGAGCGTGATAGATGATGGAATTGGTTTTGAAACAAATGCTAATTTAGGAAAAAATGGACAAAAAAATATAAAAAATAGAGCTAAAAAAATTGGTGGCAGATTATTAGTTGATAGCATTATTGGCAAAGGAACACTAGTAAAATTAGAAATTACTCTATAATGATTTAAAATTTGTATGCCATCAATTTATAAAACCATATATTTATTCGATTGTCATTTACATTAAAAAGTGTTCAATTTGCTATCCAAACATTATGAGCGAAACAGTGATAAAAGTTGCACTTTACGAAGATAACGACACCCTGCGAACAAGTCTAAGTCATTTACTTCAAAGTTCGGAAGAATTCAATTTTTTGGGTTCATATAATTCGCCTGTCGATATTATCCAAAATTGTAACAATACAATGCCTGATGTTATTTTGATGGATGTTGATATGCCATTAATGAATGGAATTGATGCCACAAAACTCGTTAAAGAGCAATTTCCACAGATAAATATTTTGATACTAACTGTCTTTGAAGACAAAGAAAAACTATTTAGTGCTTTACAAGCAGGAGCATCTGGCTATCTTTTAAAAAAATCAAAAATCATAGAAATTATTGAAGCCATCCATGAAATTTATCACGGCGGTTCACCGATGACACCCGCAATTGCACGTAAAGTCTTAGAGTATTTTACGATTCCAAAAATAATCAAAAACGAAGAAAATAATCTTTCAGAAAGGGAATTAGTCATTTTAAAATGCTTAGTTGATGGCGATAGTTATAAAATGATTGCCTCAAATTGCTATATAAGTATGGGAACTGTGCGTAGCCACATCAATAATATCTATAAAAAACTACACGTAAACTCAAAATCAGAGGCAGTTGTAAAAGCATTGAAGGATAAATTGGTTTAAGAAAAATCATATATTTATTCGATTGACGAGTATTGATTGATTGTAGAAATTTGCAAAGTAACCAATCAAACTCGTTATACCCATGAAAAAGATTTTTATATTCTCACTTTTCGCTCAAATATCTTTAGCTCAGAACGCAGTCGAAATTGCAAATAATAGTATCAGAGTAATTAGTAACTCCTTAGGTTATGGATTGCATAGCACAAGTACAGGCTCTTTCGGGACTGCTGGGGTTTTTGAAAATACTTCTGGAGCAGGTATTTCATCAGCTTTGGTTGCTTCAAATGCTGGTTTTGGTTCCGCAATATATTCAACCAATTTCGGTATTGGAGCTTCGGGCGTTTTTCAAATCTCCAATGCTATATCAATTGCTACAAGTTTAGTTGCACGAACAAACGGGTTAGGTTCCTCAGGCTTATTTGAGACCACACTTAATACCAACACAAAACCAACACTATCGAGCCTATCCAATAGTAATAATTACACTTTTCAAGCCATAAATAGTGGTACAGGCATTAATGGTGGAACTGCAGGATATTTTGAAAACTCTAGTGCATCAAACTTTACCCCTGCTTTGATTGTAAAAAACAATGGTGGATATAATGCCGCTTCATTTAGTATCGATAACATAAGTAATTCTAATGACGTTATTGTTGCTACGACAACGGGAACTGGCTCGGCTGCAAGACTTCAATCAAATGGTTCTAATCCTACTTTGGATATCATTCAATTGGGAGGCGGAAGAGGCATAAATAGTTATTCTACTGGAATAGCTGGATATTTTAATAGTAGTTCAAGCTATTCAATCATAACAAGTTCGGGTAATGTAGGGATTGGTACTATAACACCCGACAAGGCTGGTTTAGTTGTCAATACAGTGGTAGGGAGTACACCAGCCATATTTGGAGAAAATACCGCAGGCGTTGGATTGGATGTAGCTTGGCCTGGAATATCCTTTAATGGTTACTATAATGTAGGACGTAAACCTTTAGTAGATGGATTTGTGGGCGGTATGAGTATGGACCCAACCAATGGTTTGATTCGAATATATAATTCTGCAGCAAGCGGAACAGCTAATACTAATATCTCACAATTTGACAGAGTATATATCAATAATCAAGGTAAAGTCGGCATAGGCGTTTCATCGCCTGACCAACTTCTTGATGTAAATGGAAGAGCCAGAATAAGACATAATACCTTCACAGCTGGTATCTGGATGAGCAATAGTCTCAACAGTATTAATGGAGCTGATGGTGCATTTTATGGAATGAAAAACGATACCGAAGCTGGAATTTATATTGGAAATGCATGGCGATTTTCGGTAAACAATGCAGGTAATGTATCCGTTGGAGGGACAGTCACAGCTTCATGTGGTGTTTTGGTTTGCTCTGATTTGAGATATAAGAAAAACATTACTTCTCTCAACAATTCATTGGAAAATATTCTCCAAATAAACGGTGTACGTTATGATTTTAAGAGAGAAGAATTCCCCGAAAGAAATTTCTCAGATAAAAATCAGATTGGTTTCATTGCTCAAGAAATTGAAAAATTATTCCCAGAAATGGTATTTACAGACGAAAAAGGCTATAAATCAGTTGATTATGCAAAGTTTACGCCTGTACTTGTGGAAGCAATTAAAGAATTGAAAAAGGTGAATGATGAATTAAAGTCCAAAAATCATTCACTTGAAAACCGTTTAGATAAAATAGAAGCTATGCTAAGTAAATAAAATTATCCTAGATTTCTGAATCATATTATTTACATAAAATTGGGTTGATAATTAAAATAATGAGATGCAAAACAAGCCAAATCCAAAACATTCTCAACTTATTCAAAATGTTCCAAATCAGGTAATTAGGCTTGAAGGTGTTGAAAATTATACTAGATTTATTTTTGATGATGGTAGTTCAAAATTGATGTCATATACTCTAAAAAAATATGATTCAAAACTAAATTTCCCATTTGTAAGAGTAAATAAATCTTGTATTGTTAACTTCAATTTTTGTTTGAGTCTGTGTCAAATAAACAAAAGAATTCAACTTATTGATGGTTCGGAAATTCAGATTTCACGGAGAAGGTTTGAAGAAGTTTTAAAAAATGTTGTACTAATCTAAATTCAAAATATTTATGAAAAATTTCGTTTTTTTTATATTATCAATTTTAATTATTAACAATTCGTTAGGACAATCAATTACGATCACACCAATCAGTGGAGTTGATAATGAGGTGGTCAAGATAAAAAAAGATGGTATCGGAATTGACCACACTGATAACACTCAAACGGTTCGTGTAGGTACTTATGTACATTCAGGTGGTGCCTTTATTCAAACCCATTCAGATCATAATTTAAACTTTTCAACAAATAATGGGAACGCTCAAATGACATTAACAACTTCTGGAAAAGTCGGCATTGGTACAACTACAGTTTCTGCCAATGAAATTATGGAGGTAAATGGCAGAATGAGACTTAGTAGAGGCACATTTGCATCAGGTCTATGGTTTAATAATAGTACAAATGGAACAGCTATTACCGACGGGGCATTTATTGGCTTAAATAACGAAACTGCTGGCTCGGAAACTGCTGGTTTTTGGTTAAATGGAGCTTTCCGCTGGTTTGTTGATAGAAATGGAAATACAACACAGAATTCTACAACAATTTCAAGTTTGGCAGGAACTGGTGTTAGAAGCGTATCCGTCGATGCTAATGGAACTTTAACTACTACAGCCGCTCAAACAAGTTATTTAGCAGTCTCTCCCGCATCATTTCAACCAAGATATAATAACAGTGGTACGTTTACCTCAATTGGTTTATATGGTCATTGCTATATGTCAAATGGTTCTACTGATATGATTACTACTGGTATAAATCTACCATCAGGAGCTAGCATCACTAATGCCGAGTTATTTTACATCAATACTGATAATACAAAAAGATTTAGATTTCAGATTCAGAGAACAGGATTTAGTAGCCCCATTTTTCAAGGTGTACTTTCGGATATTACAACAACAGTTTCTTCAAGTAATAATGATATTAAGAGTATTTTATTTGAAAATGTAGTGAATCGAACAATCGATAATAGTCTTTATAATTACCTCATCCTTATTTATCCCGAAACCACAGGAGGAGAATTATCAACATGGTCAACAAGCATGTCAATCAAAGGTGTAAAAATTACATATACATTATAGCCAAAATATTAGTTATTTCTTAAATGTAATTTAAAAGCGACTTCTTACATATTTTAAATTGATTAGAAAAAAAATCTCCGAAAAGAATCTAAAAGTTCATTTCTGAGATTTTTTTTTATTTTCGCATTCATGCTCAATATCATTATTTATCAATAAAATTCTCCTCACATTTATATGTAGAATTAAATGACGACCTTTTTTAGTCAAATGTGTGAATTTTGTTAATCTTTTGCACAATTCTGTAACATTTTTAAGCATAAACATTCTCATCTTTGCAACAAAAAAATCCATACCCATGAAAAAAATATTAAGTTTAGTATTCATTCTTTTTGTTGCAAATTCTTGCAAAACAAAAGAAATTGTTCCAATCCCGCCAACTTTAGGCATTGTTTCGGCTTCAGAACTATTAATCAACTCTGCCCGTCTTTCGTCCGAAATAAGTAATTTAGGCAACCAATATATTTCTGAATATGGCTTTGTTTATTCTGAAACAAATGCAGAACCTACCTTGGCTGATAGTAAAATTTCGCATGGAGCGGTAACGGCCGTCAATGTTTCTTCACTTACATTTTCAGATTTGGTTCAAGGTTTAAAACCAAGCACCAATTATAAAGTTAGAAGTTATGCAACAATAGCATCAGGAACTATTTTTGGAGCAGTAATCACATTTAATACTTCTGATATTATTCAGCCTGCCATAAAAACTGATGCAGTTATTTTAGTGTTTGAAAATACTGCCAAACTTAGAGGAATTCTCGAAAATAAAGGAACTTATGATGTAAGTGAATATGGTATTTGTTGGTCAGCAAGTAATGTTATTCCAACAACTGCCGATGCAAAATCTAGCAGAATCAATAACCCTAATGTATTTCCATCCATTTTTACCGAAGATGCAGCCAATCTTACACCAAATACTACCTATTATTTCAGAGCATTTGTTGTTTCCAATGGCATAACATCTTATGGTAATGTGCTTACATTCAAGACATTAGCAATAAGACAACCAACTATTGAAACGTTAGCGGCTCAAACAATAACTGTAAATTCGGTAAAAGTAAATGGTGTAGTTGCAACACAAGGTTCATACGACATAACCGAATACGGCATTTGCTGGTCGCAAAGATTCACGACTCCAACAACAGAACATTCTAAAAGCAAAATTATAGGAAATATATCTAATTTTCCTGCCAACTTTGTCGTAGATATTTATAATTTGCCAGAAGGAGGCACATTTTATTATAGGGCTTACGTAATTTCAAATGGAATAACTACCTATGGCGAAGTTTTTACTTATACTTTACATGTAGATGGTTTTCCAAGATTAACGACTGATAATTCATTCAATATTTCAAATCTTTCTCAAAGATTACAAGGAACGATTTTAGAAAAAGGCGATTTTGGAATAACTGAATATGGAATGTGTTGGGGCTACGAAGATGCTTTCACAACGCCAAATACTTGTCAAAATAAAGGTTCAATATTAGGAAGCCCAACAATTTTTCCTAATGTTTTTACCATTGATGCAACCAATCTAAATGTTGGAACTGTTTATTTTTATCGTTCGTATTTGATTTCAAATGGCGTTACAACCTTCGGAACACAAAAATATTTTATCATCAGTAATAATTAAATTTAGTTTTGAATTCCGCCCGTATGAATCAAAACGACTGTTGAATTTGGCGGAATCATCTTACTGATTGATTCATAAAAAGCATAAAACATTTTGCCCGAATAAATAGGTTCTATCTTAATTTGATGTTTTCTTTCAAATTCCTTGATAAAATCTATCAATTCGGGCGTTTTTTTTGCATATCCGCCATGATGTTCATTCCAAAGAATTTCAAAATTATCTTTAGTTTTACCAATTTCATGTTCAACCAAATGATTTATTTCTTGCTCTAAATAATGTCCATTTTTCAACACACAAACACCTAAAATTTTTGTTTTTTCATCAGATTTAGCAATTATCCCTGAAATCGTGCCGCCAGTTCCTACTGGACAAATAATATAATCAGGAGCAAAACCCAACTGTTCTGTGATTTCCTCAACCATCTCTCCCACTCCACCCAAAGCAAATTCATTTGTTCCACCTTCAGGAATAATAATTGAATGTTTGAATGGGTGAATTAGTGGATGACTACTTGGATTTGTCCGAATTTCTCGATAATATTCTCTTGATACAAAATGTAATTTCATGCCACATTCGGCCGCAAATCTTAACGTTGACGACGAGTTTTCATTCAATTCATCGCCTCTAATGACCCCGATTGTTTCAAAATCAAAGTATTTTCCTGCGGCGGCCGATGCATAAATATGATTGGAATATGCTCCACCAAATGTCAAAATACTTTTAATTCCTAACTGACTAGCATTCAGCAAATTAAACTTTAATTTTCGCCATTTATTCCCCGAAATTTCTGAGTGAATCAAATCGTCCCTTTTGACAAATACTTTCAATGCTTTTGCATCAAACAATTCATCATAAATTTGTTGTATGGGTGAAGGCAAATGAAGTAATTGAGATATTTGTTTGGTGAAAGGCGAGTTTGCAGAAAATTCTCTCATTTTTATCTTAAATTTGTATCAAAATTAAGATAAAATGACCGAAGAACAAGAGAATATTGAATCTGAAGAAGAAGACGAATTGTACGAACATCAAAGAATTGTAGTTGATAAAGGTCAAATAATGATGCGTTTGGATAAATATTTACCACATTTCACAAAAAATATCTCACGCAATAAAATACAAAATTCGATTGATGCCGAAGCCATAAAAGTTAATGGAATTACTGTAAAAGCAAGTTACAAAGTGAAACCTTTCGATGTTATCACTTTTTCATTGCCTAAACCACCGAGAAATACAGAACTAATTCCTGAAAATATTCCATTAAATATCGTTTTTGAAGATGAAGATATTATGATTGTCAATAAACCTGCAGGAATGGTGGTCCATCCTGCGGTTGGAAATTGGACAGGCACTTTAGTAAACGGTTTGATTTATCATCTTCAAAATTTACCAACTCACCGAAATGGCGAAATTCGCCCAGGACTTGTTCATCGAATTGATAAAGACACTTCTGGCTTATTGGTAATTGCTAAAAACGATTTTGCAATGACTTTTCTTGCTAAACAGTTTTTTGAACATTCCATCGAACGAACCTATTATGCCCTTGTTTGGGGTGTTCCGAAGGAAGAAAATGGCACAATTCATACAAATATTGGCCGAAGTCTAAAAAATCGTAAAGTTTGCGACGTATTTTTGGATGGTTCTCAAGGAAAAGATTCGATTACGCATTATAAAATTTTGAAAGATTTACGGTATGTTTCGCTTATTCAATGTAATTTAGAAACTGGTCGAACACACCAAATTCGGGTTCACATGAAGTATTTGGGACATCCGCTTTTCAGTGACTCAGAATACGGTGGCGATAAAATTTTAAGAGGACAGGTTTTCAATAATTATAAAAAATTTGTAGAAAACTGCTTTGAAATCATGCCTCGACAAGCACTTCATGCAAAAACACTAGGTTTTGTTCATCCTAGAACCAAAGAATGGATGCAGTTTGATACTGAATTACCCGTTGATTTTTCTACCGTTTTAACGCAATGGGAGAATTATTTGAATTCAAATTAAATTTTAAATTTTAATCAATGAAAATTAACATCAGAAAAATAAAAAAGAACGATGTTCAACGTGTACATGAGCTTGTTTATGAACTTGCCGTTTACGAAAAAGAACCCGAACAAGTTACAAATACCGTTGAAATGATGCTGAAAGATGGGTTTGGAAAAAACAAAATATTTGGATGTTTTGTGGCAGAAGTTGATGGAAAAATACAAGGAATTTCGATATATTATTACCGATATTCAACTTGGAAAGGAAAAAGATTGTACCTTGAAGACATCGTCGTTACGGAAGCAATGCGTGGATTTGGACTCGGAAAACTGCTTTTTGACAGAGTAATAGCGGAAGCAAAAAATACGGAATGTACAGGAATGATGTGGCAAGTATTAGATTGGAACGAACCAGCGATTAATTTCTACCGCAAGAACTTTCCAACCCGATTTGATGAAGGTTGGATAAATTGTCATTTGGATTTTTAATATTTTTACTATTAATGGCGTCGTCGTTCCATTCGGCGACGCTCTTTTTGAAGTTTTTTCTGCTTTTTCAAATCTTTTACAGCTTTTTCACCAATATAGTGAATTTTCCCTTTCCAAACTTTTCTTGGATTGAACGTTTTACTTCCATGTTTATGCTCCATTTCTACCCGACAAGATTTTATCGGGCAAACACGATAGACGTAACAATTTTGTAACGTAAAAGCAAGTATTAATATGAAGGCAAGGTTTTTCATCAAAATTGCAACGATAAACGGAACGTTTTATTTTTAATCAACAAAAGTTTCTATAATATTTGGCAAATTTAGTCATTCACACATTCTTATTTTAGAAAAAAACACTTTCATTTCAATGTCCGAACTCATTCAAATAAAGACAGAAAATTCTGCCGTTTTAACCAAGCTACAAAAACAATTCAACACCAGCATTCAAAAGATTAATCATCTTAAAAAATTGGCTTTGAATATGAAACAAGAAATTGAACAAATTCAAGCCAAAATCTCAACAGATATTATTCCATTAGAACGAAAATTAATTGATATTCAAATCAAGGAAATTATTCATTTGGATACAATTTATCAGGAAAATGTTTTCAAAAAAAGAGATAATGATACATTATCCGAAATGATTTTGGAGAGAGCGGAAGCATATATCGGTCGTTTTCCTACGGAAGAATTGTCTGACATTTTTACACGCCACAATGACGGAATTAGTTACGAAGAGGTTGTTGAACAGATTAATTCAAATGCTTCCACTAACATAAAAGATTCATTTTCAACGATGTTTGGAGTTGAGTTTGAAGAAGAAGTTGATTTGAGCGACCCTGAAAAACTACAAGAATATTTAGATAAACAGATGGCAGCCGATGAAGCTGATTATGAAACTAGAAAGAATAATCGAACAAAGTCGGCCAAACAAATCGAACGAGAAGAAAAAAAACGACAAGAAGAAAAAAATCTGAATAGAACAAGTCGGCAGATTTATATGGAATTGGTAAAAGAATTTCATCCTGACAGAGAAAAAGATGAGCTTGAAAAAGAGAAAAAGACACTTTTGATGCACAAAATCTCGGAAGCTTATGAAAAAGATGACCTTTTTGACCTACTTCGTTTAAGACTTAATTTGATGGGAACAAATTTTGAAAACTCAAATAATGATAATTTGAAATATTATGTCAAATTGTTGAAACAACAAATCGTGGAATTAGAAAATGAAGTTTCAGAACTTCAATCTTTCGGACAAAGTTCATTTTTTGGTCCATCGTTGTATGAGCGTTTTGCCTCAGATGGATTTTATTCATTAGAAAACAAGTTCAAAAAAGAAGTTGCTGCAATTAAGAAAGCTATTAAAGAATCAGAAAGGCAATTACCATTTTATAGAGATTTTTCACAAGTAAAATACCTCATTGACGCTCATAGACAAGAGCAAAAATACCGTAATAAAAGAGGTTTTGATATCAATGATGTTGTGGCGAAAATGTAATTAAATTTAGAGTTTTTTTATTCTTTCAGAAAGAAGGCTATTTATTTGAAATAAATAGCCTTCTTTTATTACTTAACCTTATCGCGGCGTTGTTTCAATTCACGCCAAGTGGTCAGAATGATACCATTGTCCTGAATATATTTTTTCAAATCTGGGTCAATCATAGCCAACATATCACCACGGCGAGTATTGCCCGAATCAGATATATGTTCAAAAACCTCTGTGGGCGAAGTACAGTGCATAATCACCATCGTTACACCTGCTTGTACATCTTTGAACGACTCAATATATTTCTGAGTTTTATATTTTTGCAAAGTTCTTTCATCAGGATTTTTTACTTTATCCATCGTCCAGCCATAACTTATATTATGCAAATCATCTAAAACTGGTAAACCAGCATCCCAAAGCATTTTGCCAATTGCTTGGGCTTTTTCAAGAGTTAGACCAGCCGCTCCATCTTTGATAATCATGGTATCGTGTCCTCCTGGAAACATTACAGGTATTTTTTGCTCAATACCAACTTTGAAATATCGTTCCAAATAATCTTGGCGAGCAAATAAAGTACCCATGTGAGAGTCCATGTGCGTTGGTTCAAATCCCATCGTTCTTGCTCTATCCAATTGGCTTCTAATTTCTTTCTCTATTTCATCTGCTGTTGCGTGTTTGGCGGTTTCTTCCACACTTCTCCACATCGCTCCTTCCGCATCAACCAAATTCGGAACACTTGATTTTCCAGTCAATGGCCCCCAACGGTAATCTTTCCATTCGGAAGTAAGTGTTAAGTGCAAACCCGCATCGATTTGTGGGTGATTTTTAAGATAATGTACAAATCCCGGAACCCAAGCACAAGGCATCATTACACTCATCGAAGTGGCAACGCCCTCTTCAACTGCTTTGATTGCCCCAATATTTGAATCATACGACATTCCAACATCGTCAACGTGCATGATGATAACTTTTGCTCCTTTAGGAAAACCCAATTTCTCGGCGTAAGTTTCATTTTGAGCTAGAACAAAATTGGATAATATCGTGAAAAACAAAACAAAAACGTATTTTTTCATGATTTTATAGCTGAGAATAAGGTAATGGACTTAAAAATACACGAATAATTCGAGAAACTGAATTGGCATACTCAGCAGCACTCGAAATCCGTTTCCAATCAGCATTTGCACTAAATTCTTTCCAATTTGCATCTCGTTCTTCCATATTTTTGAACGCCAACATATAAGTCAAACAAGGCATGTGTTCTCCAGCAATCACTTCGCCAAAAAATACCGAATTGAGTTTTGTATCTCTAAAAATCTTTATTTCTTCGTCATTAAACATTTTTCTTTTTCGACGAGCAGCATCTTCCGAATAGCTTTCGTAGATTCTTAATTCAAATAATTTTTGGTCAGAAGTTGGCTTTATTAGTTGAGGAATTCCATCAAAAGCATCCATTATTGAGGATGTATAGCGAGTGTATGGAGCTTTTTCAGGTGGTAAACTATTGTATTCTTGGCTAGCTTTTATAAACTCTTCATCTGATTTAATCTTTGCAGAAATGCTCGCAAACGCTTCAATCGACGAATAAGGAATAAAAATATAAATTTTACTAGGTTCTGAATTCCCCATTTCGCTAAAAGCACCAATATTTTTGATTCCGTATTTATTTAATGCAGGAAAAAGAGCATTTTTAAAATAATTTTCAATATTTACTTTTGGTGAACCGTAGCGTAATTCATAGGTACGAAGTTCATAAAATTCTTTTTTGGCTTGGGCAAAAACTGTCATCGAAGCAAAAAGGAATAATAATATTAAGCTGTTTTTTTTCATTTTGGTTGGTTAGAATAAAATATTTAAGAATAATTTAAAAATTGATATATAGGTTTTATACTATAAATTCCTTTGAAATGCGTTTTTATTACTTTGAAAATGCTTCTAAAACTTTTTTTACAATTTCATCTAAAGCATCATTGGCAATCCATCTTGTAACCATCACAAGTTCGTGGTCTGGGTCAACATAAATCATATTGACTCCATTGCCTAAATGATAAAAAACATTGCTCGATGCACTCGGCAATAGTTTTTGGTTAGTATTCAAAAACCAATTCATGTAGCCGTAAGTTGGCTGAGCGGTTGTAGGAGTGAGTGCTTGATTTACCCAATTTTCTGATAATATTTGTTGGTCTTTCCAACGGCCTTTATGCAGCGATAATAGTCCAAAACGTCCCATATCATAGGCATTAATAAACATTCCTCCTCCCCAATGCCCGCCACCACTAACCGATTGTACGGCCTGTCCGTCTAGCACAATCCATGAACTTCGGTAGCCTGTCCATCGCCAAGTGTTTGAAGCACCAATTTTATCCATTAAATTTTCTTTCAAAACTTGTGGTAATGGTTTTCGCCAAACGCTCAAAGCCGCCAATGAAAGAGCATTTACTCGTACATCATTGTATTCATAAACACTTCCTTGCTTATTTCTTGGTCGGTTAAGCCACTGAGACGCATCTTTATCTGGTCGGTCAGCCCAATCTGGTTTGCCCCAAAGTGTACCTTCCCAATCGCTTGTTTGGCGAAGCATTGCATCCCAAGTAATTGTTTTATTATGAGGTGTATCAAAAAGTCTTAACATTTCAGGCTTTCCAAAATCATCAGCCAAACGATTGACTGGTTGACCATAAATTTCAATCGGTGGGATATATGAAGCAACTGTATCATTGACACTTTTAATTAATCCACGTTCAACAGCCAAACCAACCACACTCGACAAAAAACTTTTGGTTACACTATGCGTAATATCGCAGCGAGAAGGTTCTCCCCAAGTTGCAACAATATACCCTTTATAAATAATTAGTCCAGTCGGCTCTCCACGGTCCGCAAATGGACCAATAGCAAAACCAAAAGGTTCTTTACCGAAAGATTGATAATGTGAAACCTCCATATTTCTTGGATTTTTAATTTCATTTTCTTTCGCAAAAGCAATGACTTCTTGAATTTTGATTGGGTTTAAACCAAGTTCAGCAGGTGTTTTTACAAGCCAATTATTTGAAGCAGGAAAATAGGTTTCAGCTTTGTTTTTTTGAGCAAAAACAGCATTTATTGAAAGAACTACGAGCAAAAATCGCCAACATATTTTTTTAGTCATTGGTTAGTTTGTATTTTGAAGAATAGATTATTAATTGTAAAAATAAGTTAATTTATCAATTTTTAGCCTAAATTGCGATGAATAATTTCAATATTGAGACCTATGGAGAAAATAGCACTTTACGTCATGTCAGCCTTCTTTATTTATGCAGGGATATCACACTTCACGACAAAAAACTTTTTTATGAAAGCTATGCCGCCCTATATTCCTAAACACGAAGAAATGGTAATTTTGAGTGGTATTGCAGAAATAGTTTTGGGAATCGGGTTGATATTTAAACAAACGCAGGCATTGGCAGCTTGGGGAATTATTTTGCTACTAATTGCCGTTTTTCCAGCTAATATTTACATGGCCACTTCTGGAAAATTCAAAAAAATACCCCAACCATTGTTATGGTTGAGGTTACCGTTACAAATTATTTTGATCTGGTGGGCATATCTTTACACAAAATAAAGGCAAATAAAACTAGCCTTTTTCAATCATTTCTAAAATATCTGCTTCATTAATTATCGGTGTTGCTCCTTTTTGTGTTGCCACATAGGCACCAACTGCACAAGCAAATTCCAAAGCTTTGCTTGCCGAAAAACCATTGAGCCATTTAGTAATAAACGATGCAAGAAACGAATCTCCACTACCAATTGTGTCATTCACTTCTACTTTAAAACCCTGATGCTCAGCCATTTCGTTATTTTTATCAACAAAAAAAGCACCATTCCCTCCTCTTGTAACGATGATTCCTTGAAGTTTAAATAAATTTTTAAGGAATTTTGCATTGCTTAATTCATCACCAGATTGACCGTACCAAGCACAAATCATTTCTAATTCTTCATCATTTACTTTCACCAAATCGGCTATTTCAAAAAGTTCTTTTGCTAATTCAGCTGAATAAAATGGTTTTCTTAGATTTATATCTAAAATCCGTAATTTTGCCTTTGCTTGTAAAGCCAAAATTGTATTTTTTGATATTTCATTCCGCAAAGCTAAACTTCCAAAAACCAATGCATCAGCTTCTATCACTTTTTTTTCAGCAGAGTCAGTTAGTCCAATAAAATCCCAAGCAACAGGTTCAATTATTGTGTAAGTTGGACTTCCCTTTTCATTCAAAACAACCTCAACAATGCCCGTTTGTTTGTCATTTAGTGTTTGAATATTTTCGATTGAAAGTTGACGACTTTCTAAAAAACTTTTGATTCCATCACCTAAATCATCATTGCCAACCGCACTAATCATTGTGGCATTTAAACCTAATTGTGTGGCATGAACAGCAACATTCATAGGAGCTCCACCTGCAATTTTTCCGCTCGGTAGCAAGTCCCAAAGTACTTCTCCGAAGCAAACTATATTTTTTTTTGACATTTCACTACTAAATTATAAGATTTGGTTAAATTCAATTCGTTCACCATTCGGGCCAGAAATATTAAAATATTTACAGCCGTTTTTCCAAAAAGGCAAAAAAACAGGTTCTGGCTCTAAAATAATGAATCCTTCATTTTTGAGCGAATCATAAACAAAATCAATGTCATCAACATCGAATGCAATGTGGTCAATTCGACCATCTTTTCGACTTTTTATTTCGGTCAAAAACAAATCAGGCATTTGATAAATTTCAACGATAACTTCACCACTTTGCATCATAGCTACTTTTCCTTGTCCGCCGCCGTGTTCAAAAGTTGAACTCATTACATTTTCAAAGCCTAATTTTTGATAAAATACTTCTGAAATAGACAAATCAGCAACGGGGATTCCGATGTGTTGAATACGATTTATTTTGAAATTCATTTTTTCCAAATTGATTTTAATGGATAAATTTCTCCTTTAATAAGTTCCGCATTGCCACCTTTACTGTAAATGGATAATTGCGTATAATCTTCATTAGGAAAAAACAAATCAGTTAAAGCAATTTTTCCTCCATTGACAAAAACTTCAATAGAAGAATTATCAACCAAAGCCTTGATTGTCAACTCTTTATCATCATTAAGTGGAGCTAAATGTTTTTTTGCAAATAGTTTAGAAAAATCCGATTTGCCAGCATTAGTTCGGTCAATAAATACTTGTTTTGTTGTTTTATCATATCCCAAAACAACTTTTTCATTCAAACTATTTGATAAAATAAATCCAAATTCGTTAGCCGTTGAAGTTGTTAAATCAAATGATAAATTGATTTCTTTCAAGACTGACTTTTCACCAATTTTAGTATCATTACTGATTGTTTGCTTTGAAATTTCAGTTTTACCTAAACGTAATTTTTCAATTTGAGTAACTGGCATTTGTGCCAAACGATAACCTTCAGAAGTTTTGATTAAAGAAAGTTTACGAGGAACAGTCATTGCACTTCTCCATGATGAAGTAGGAACTTTTGTTGCATAATCATCCCAATTTGACATCCAACCAATAAATATTTTTTCATTATTAGGAGCATTAAACCACGTTACTCCAGCATAATTATCTGCTCCATAATCTAACCAAAGTGTAGTTTCGGGAGGATTATCGTTAATAAATGTTTTTCCATGGAAAGTACCTACAAAATACTGCGTTCCAGAACCTCCATTTATTGCCCCACGTCCTATATTTTGAATCAGAACCCACTTTTCAACGCCATCTTCAGCTTTCAAAGAGATGATGTCAGGACATTCCCAGACACCGCCATGAGCACCATCTTTGTTACCAAATTCACCTGTTTTTTCCCAATCTTTCAAATTTGGAGAAGTAAAAATTTCAAGATGTTGTCCAACAGCCAAAGGCATAACCCAATGTTTTGTAGCCTCATGCCAAAAAACTTTAGGGTCTCTAAAATCGGCATCTCCTTTATTGGCTAAAACTGGATTTTTCTCATATTTTGTCCAAGTTCGACCTTTGTCTAAACTATAAGCAATTCCTTGTGACTCACGGTCATTTCGGCCTGCCTTTTCTTTAACCATATCGTGTAGAGTAAAAATAGCAACCAATGGTTTTTCTTTACCCGTTTGAAATCCTGTTGTATTATTCTCATCCACAACGATACTTCCTGAAAAAATATAACCCAGTGAATCAGGATAAAGAGCAATAGGTAAATGTTCCCATGTTGTTAAATCCTTGCTAATGGCATGTCCCCAATGCATTGGCCCCCAAACAGTACTATCGGGGTAATGTTGATAAAAAAGGTGATATTCACCTTCATAATAAACAAGTCCATTTGGGTCATTCATCCAACCTTTTTCAGGTGAAAAGTGAAATTGTGGACGATGTTGTTCTTGATAGAAAGTATCAGTTTTGCTTTTTTGCTCACAGGCCAAGCAAAAGATTATCGCAAGCGATAAAAAGGTAAGTCTCATAGGTTAAGTATTATGTAAAACTTCGATTAAAAATTTTTCAAATATATAAAATTTAGATGGGTAATTTTCAATTTCGGATTTAACTTTCATGTCATAAGAAAGTTAAAAAGTTACAAAATTCACTTCTTTATAAAATAAAACAGAGCTAAATCTTGTAAAGAAATAGCTCCGAATCGAGGTATTTTTTAATAATTATTTTTTCAACAAACCATCTAATTTTGCCAAAAGCTCCTTTGCAGATATTACTACTTGCGTTGTTGGCTTAGCATCTGCATCTTGCAAAATATTATGAACTGCGGCCAAACCTGACTGAATTTTCTTTAAATCAGCTTCTTTCGCCTCAAATTGCTTCATTCCCTCTTCGGTCATTCTTATTCTTTGTCGAAGCTCTTTCATTTTTGACAATTCAGCTTGCACTTTTATTCGTCCTTCATAACAAGCCAACGATAAATCATGTTGAGTTTTCAAATCTGTAGCTGAAGTTTTCACTCTTGGGTCTATTTTAACATTAAAAGTTTGCGTAAAAGTTTGCCCATTAACCGTTAATTTGGCAGTATAATTTCCAGGCATCACCCATGGCGAAGTGGCATCTGGAGCCGTATTTTGATAAACCGCTGAAATAGGATACGAAGGCGGCAAATTCAATGGAGCATAATGTAAATCCCACATAAAACGGTGAGAACCTGCATCAGCCGATAAGATTTGTTGCGGACGAATCCAATAAAGAGGGATATTCAAATCTGGTAACTCATAAGGTTTATCATCACTAGAAAATTTACGAACAGATTTTCCATTCAAATCAAAAAATTCTAATGTTACAGTTCCTTTTGCTTTGTCTTTTAAATAATAATTAATAATTGCTCCATCGGGCGGATTCTGACCCTGTGGCTCTTCTTGGGTAATTGGCGTGTCGGTATAGGTGCTCCAATGAACACGGTAGGTATTTTGTGGTTTGTATAAAATCGCATCATTTTTTGCTAAACTTGTTGTTATTTGACGCAATGGAGTAATATCATCTAAAATCCAAAAACTACGACCATGTGTACCAACCACAATATCATCATCTTTTATAACCAAATCTCTAATTGAAGTTGCTGGCATATTTTGACGAAGTGTTTGCCAATTTTCACCATCGTCGAACGATACATAAACTGCTCTTTCTGAGCCTGCAAAAAGTAATCCTTTTTTTAATGGGTCTTCTTTTACTGTATTAATTGGGTCATTGGGTAAACCTTTAACAATTTCCTGCCATGTTTTTCCACCATCTTTAGTTCGGAAAATATGCGGTTTTTGGTCATCTAATCGAATCCGATTCACTGCAACATAAGCCACATTGACATCAAAATGCCCTGCATCAATTTGTGATACTTTCGACCAAGCTCCAAAATCATTGGATTTTTGCCAGCTTTTTCCACCATCTTTTGTGATGTGTATCAGTCCATCATCAGTTCCAGCCCAAATAAGATTAATATCTTTCGGCGATGGAGCGATGGCATAAATTACCCCTCGACGAGGCATTTTTTTCATACTTTCTTTACTATAAACACCGATACTTGCAGGTATTTCGTCGTAATTTTCACGTGTTAAATCTGGACTAATTACCTGCCATGAATCGCCGCCATTTTGCGTTTTAAATAGTACATTTCCTGCAAAATAGAGCGTTTTTTTATCAACTGGAGAAAACATTACTGGAGCTGTACGAACAAAACGATATTTACCCGAACGAACTGCTTCTGGGGCGATATTCTGCGTTTGTCCAGTTCGTTTATCATATTTCGTGATTTTTCCACCATAAATAATATTTGGGTCAAGTGGGTCGGCCGCTACATATCCATACTCCTCTACTCCAACTGGATGCCAATCTCGGAAGGTAATTATACCGTCATTTCCTCTTGAAGTGATACCAACTGAACCACTTTCTTGCTGTCCGCCATAAACATTGTATGGAAAAGCATTATCTGTACTTACATGATAAAATTGTGCGGTAGGTTGATTATACCAAGAAGAAAAGGTTTTTCCGCCGTTAACTGTTATAATCGCACCTTGGTCGGCTGCCAAAAGCATGATTTCAGGATTATTTGGATTTATCCAAAGGCGATGATAATCATCTCCACCTGGAGCTCCACGAAAAGCAACCCAAGTTTTTCCACCATCTTCAGATTTCCAAGTATCCACATCTGCACTAAAAACAATATCTGGATTGTTTGGATGAACTTTTACTTCAGCAAAATCACTGCCACGCCCCCAAATTCTTGGGTCTTGACTTGCTAAAGTCCAAGATTCTCCTGCATCGTCTGAGCGAAAAACACCTCCCCCATTTTGACAATCGACTGTTGCATACATTCTATTTGGGTCGCTTGGTGCAATACAAAAGCCAATTCTTCCCAAACCTTGTTCGTAAGTTGGTAAACCTTTAGTTAATTTTTTCCAAGTTGTACCTCCATCAGTTGATTTATACAAACCGCTTTCAGGCCCATCCCAAGCCCCATTTTCCCACGGCCCTTGACGAGCAGCCCAAAGGTCAGCATACACAATATTCGGATTTTTTGGGTCAATCGTAACCTGAATAGCTCCCGTATTTTCATCTTTGTATAAAACTCTTTCCCAAGATTTACCACCATTGGTAGTTCGATAAACGCCCCTTTCACTATTTGGACCATAAGGATGCCCTAAAACTGCCGCAAAAACTCTATTTTCATTCGTTGGATCAATAGCCAATCCACCAATTTGCTGACCATCATTCAAACCTGTATTTATCCAAGTTTTACCTTCATCAGTTGATTTATAAATCCCATCACCTACTGATAAATCTGGTCGTTGAATTCCTTCTCCTGAAGCAACATAAATCACATTCGGGTTTGAGGGAGCAACCGCAACATCACCAACTGAACCTGTGGGTTGATCGTCAAAAATTGGAAACCATGTATGTCCAAAATCAGTCGTTTTCCAAACACCACCATTATTGACTCCGATATAAAAAACATTGGGTTTCTGTGGAACACCAACCGCACCAACGGTTCGACCACCTCGATGTGGGCCAATCATTCGCCATTTCATACTGTTGTATAATTTGGGGTCGAAATTTTGAGCTGAAGCATAAACTGTTAATAATGAACAGATTACTGTGAAAATTTTTAATTTCATTTTTTATTTTTTAGGGGTTTGATGAAGATTATTTTCAACTTTCAATTTAAACATATTTTTTCAATTGACACTTTTTTTATGCAACAAAAAAGCCAAACAACTGTCTGGCTTTCAATAGTTTATTTTAGTTTTTTCAAGTAGTCAATACTCAATGGAACATTTTCTAGTTCGTGTTCACTTTCGTCTTCGATGAAATAATGCTTGATACCGATTTTCTTTGAAAGCTTAAAAATGTTTTTCCAATCAGCTTGACCTGTTCCCAAAACAACATCGTTTTCGGCGGGTGTATTTCCTGAAAAATCACCAACGATACCTTTTTTCAAATCTTTCACGTGCATCAATTTCCAACGATTGCCATATTTTTTGAGTAACTCAACTGGATTTCCACCTCCATGTAAAATCCATAAAACGTCCATTTCAAAGGAAACATAAGCAGGATTTGTATTTTTGATGATATAATCTAACAAAGTTCCATTTTCATAAGTACGAAATTCGTACCCATGCGGATGATAACAGAAAGTTAGACCATTCTCTTTCAAAAATTTTCCTGCATTATTAAAGACTTCAACAGCTTTTTGAGCATCTTCTATCGTAAAATTATTGCCTTTGTGAGGTATCCAAGCACACATTACGTATTTAGCTCCAAAAATCTTTGCCTTATTTACAATATCTTGCGACATTTTTTCCAATTGGTCATAGCCTGCTCCAGTCGATGGAATTGCAATACCACGTGCATCACAAAGTTTTTTATATGCTTCATCAGTCACTCCTTTTGCCCCACTTGTTTCGATTTCAGTAATTCCCATTTTCTGAATAATATCCAAAGTTCCTTCAACATTTTTAGGAAAATGATTGCGGAAAGTATATGCTTGCACTCCAAACGGATATGTATAAAGATTTTTGCTGCTTGGTTGAGCGAAAACATCTTGTATAAAAGCGAGCATTATGATAGATAAAATTAAGCTTAACGTTTGTTTTTTCATTTTTATATTGATTTGAGGTTGAAATTGTACATTTATAAAATTAACTTTCTGTATATGTAATGTATTAAAGATTTCTTTTTTTCAATTCCTTTACGGCAAAATCGGCTGCTCGTGCGGCAAACGCCATGTAAGTCAATGATGGATTTTGTGTGCCAGTTGAAGTCATGCATGCACCGTCTGTTACAAAAACATTCTTACAAGCATGCAATTGATTCCATTCGTTTAGCATTGACGTTTTCGGGTCTTTACCCATTCTAACACCACCCATTTCATGAATATCAGCACCTGGATTTGAGTGAGAATCTCCTCCTCTAATATTTTTAAAACCTGCTAAAGTAAACATTTCTGTCATTTCTTTGATGTAATCAAGCACCATTTTATCATCATTTTCAGTCCAATCTACTGAAGTAATTAATTGTGGAATGCCATATTTATCTTTTAAATCAGCATGAAGTCGAACATGGTTTTTTTCAATCGGAACGGTTTCTCCCATCATCCAAGTGCTAATGTACCAATTCCCAAGTTTTGGATTGAGCAAGTTTGCTTTTAATTCTTCACCAACACCATCACGGTTTTGAACCAAACCTCGACCACTTCCAACACCGACGGCATAACCTCTTAAATAATCTTTTTCTTGATTATATAAATTTTGAAAACGTGGTAAATAGCTATTACTTGGATTTTTGCCATCAGTCTTTTTATCTAAAAAACCTTCTACATCAGCACTTAATTTTCCTCGATAATTATGCCAAGCAACGTACTTTCCTAATGTACCACTGTCATTTCCGATACCATTTGGAAAGCGATTTGAAATCGAATTCAACAAAATTAAATTAGAATTAAGTGCAGAAGCATTTACAAAAATCACTTTTGCATAATATTCTATTACCTCTTTTGAGATTGCATCAACAATTCGGACACCAGTGGCTTTATTTTTCTTTTCATCGAAAATTACAGAATGAACAACCGAATTTGGGCGAAGTGTCATTTTACCAGTTTTCATCGCCCATGGTAAAGTAGAAGTATTGCTACTAAAATACCCGCCATAAGGGCAACCTCTATTACATAAATTACGATTCTGACAAGTTGCCCGTCCTTGGTCGAAATGAATTTGTTTTGCTTCAGTAATATGAGCACACCTTCCATGAATCAGTGAGCGGTTTTTATATTTTTTTTGCAAAACATTTTTAAAATAGTCTTCCACACAACTCATCTCAAAAGGAGGCAAAAATTCTCCATCGGGAAGTTGCGGTAAATTATCTTTATTACCCGAAATTCCTGAAAATTTTTCAACATGACTATACCAAGGAGCTAAATCTGCATAACGAATCGGCCAATCAACTGCAAAACCATCTCGTTTTGGGCCTTCAAAATCTAAATCTGACCAACGTTGCGTTTGTCTTGCCCATAAAAGTGATTTACCGCCAACATGATAGCCACGAGTCCATTGAAATGGTTTTTCTTCAACAAAAGGTTGTTCATCAGGTTTCAATGCCCAATGTAAAGTTTCTTCACGCATGAAACTAGCACGCCCTTTTGGATATTGATTTCTAATATCAAAAGGTACTTGTCCACGATGCTCAAATTCCCATGGATTTTTCATCATTGTTGGGTAATCTGTAACGTGTTTTACATCTCGCCCACGCTCCAAAACCATAGTTTTTAGCCCTTTTTCACACAATTCTTTGGCAGCCCAACCACCACTGATTCCAGACCCAATTACAATGGCATCAAAAGTTCTGGATTTGACCGAATCTATATTTAAGAAACTCATTTGTAGAAAATTTGTAAGGTTGAATTTGATTGAAACTTATTCAGCAATAAATACTAAATCTTCATTTCTCAAAACTTTATATTCGGTTTATACATTTACACAACCATAATAATGACCTGGAGCCATTACATAATTATAATGTTTTGTTAAAACATACTCGGAAGTTGTGTAAGCCAAAACAGTGAGGGACTTTAAAAGCGTAAAAAAATCTTTTTGTTGGGAATCGTTTGAAGTAGAAAGCTTGATTAACAAATCATTTCGTTGAGTTTTATCGCACAAAATAAGGTCTTTTCTATAAGTTTCGTTGGCGAGTTTTGCAGCATTTTCTAAACCTGTAATAAAGTTATTTTGCTCCGATTTTTCATAACAATCAGTAATCATTTTGTCGACAAAAATCGAAATTTCTAAATCTTTTGCTCCAAGAATCGAAGAACTTGGAATCAAGGAATCAACCAAAATCTCAAGCGTTTGAACTTGATTGGCATTAAAAACCGAATTAGTTATTTGAAGCGAATGACTATTCCAGCTATTTCCCCACGCAGGCAATGTAATTATCCCAGCCGCAGCAAACAGCACATTTTTGATTGCGGTTCTACGTTCCATTTTTAAAAGTTAGGTTGAATAATAAATAGAAGTTAAATCTAATTAAAGATTTGATAATAAAGAAGTTATCTTCGACCAACGATTAAATTAATGCGACGTAAAAGGGCTTAGTTTTTTGATATTAAATATTACTTATTCAAACTGAAAGGCAAAATAAGTACAAGTGCCTTTACCAACATTTTTGATTCCATGTAAATCGTTTGATTGTAAAAAAATCACATCTCCAACTTTAGCATTGTGCCATTTTTCATTGATTGTTTCTTGCACTTTGCTATCTTTTTCAGTCGACTTGCTATTAATTAGCAAAATAATCTCGGCGGCATTGTGCGTATGTGCAGCGTGGCTCATCAAGCCTTCATTCAAAGTTGTTGTATGCATTTCAAACCGTTTACTCATACTAGTTGGGCGATTAAAAAAATCTTTTCGACCGCCTTTATCATGTGCTTTAAATGCCACTTCATCCCAGTTAAGCATCAATGAACCACCTGCATTTTTACCTCTTTCAATGTTGACTGGTTCGTTAGAATTATATTGAAAAACATAATACGTTGTTATCGAATCTGTTGTATTTTCGGTTGCACGCACATCTCCCGACATAATTAATGCAATTCCACCTGCCTTCAATTTCTTTGTTTTTCCTTCAATCGTTACTGTTAACTCACCTTCTTTTACAATAATTAACTCCTCATTTTCTTGCGTATAAGCTTCTTTTCTCATCCGACTTTTGGGCAAAAGTGTACTGGCATGAATCTTACAAAGTTTAAAATGAGGAGTTGTTCCATCTAAAATTGGTCGTGCTTCGCCTTGAGGTCTTTTAATAACCGCCAATTCATCCCATTGATAAACTTTAGATTCGAGCATTTTCCCTTGTGAAAAAGCTATAGATTGAATCAAAATGAAAAAAGGTAATAGTTTTAGCATTGTTTTAAGGATTAAATTTCTCAAAAACGAAGTCTCAAAAACGAAGTCTCAAAAATTGATTATCTTTTTGGGCCGATTGCATCATAAACAATAACTTTTTCCCATAAATAAGAATAATCTTCTACAAATTTTAGGTGAATTGGGTGTTTTTGATAAATTTCCTCTTCTTCCAAGTTATCAAAAAAACAAAGCCACGAAACTGCATAACCACGCTCAATAACCGAACGATTAGTTGAAGCTGGCGAACCAATATGAACCATTCGAATAGTTGGTACTTTTGATAATTTTTCTAGGCCTTCTAACAATTTGGATTTATCAGCTTCACTATTTGGATTTTTTAACCAAAAATATACATGATGCACAAATATATCTTTGATATTTTTTGCATCGGCAGTCGAAAAAGTTGCTGTCGCAGCCGTTGCTAAAGACACATTTTTTACAAAATTTCTACGAGAAAGGTTTTTCATTTTACTAAATTATTTAAAAGATTACCACAATTGATGAACTGATTTTTTGATAAATTTTGAATAAACTTCATTGATTTCAATTATTTGTTGCTGACTCAACGCTGGAAAATTCAATGCTTCAAGATTAGCCAAAACTTGCTCTGGCCGAGACGCACCTGGAATAATTGTACTTATTTCGTCATGTTGTAAAATCCATTTGAGAGCAATTGGCGTTAAGTTTTCATTTTGGGGAAAAAGATTTTTTAGTGCATCAACAGCAACTAAGCCAGTTTCGTAATCTATGCCCGAAAAAGTTTCGCCCTTATCAAACATTTCGCCATTTCTATTAAAATTACGGTGGTCGCCAGCAGTGAAAGTTGAATGTTTTGAAAACTTTCCAGTCAATAATCCACTTGCCAAAGGCACTCAAACGATAATACCTACATTTTTCTTTTGAGCTTGCTCAAAAAACAATTCCGCTGGACGCTGACGAAATACATTGAATATAATTTGAACACTTGTTACATTTTCAAACTCAATGCCTTTCAATGCTTCTTCAACTTTTTCAACACTAATTCCAAGATTCAAAATTTTACCTTCATCTTTCAATCTATCGAATAACTCAAAAATCTCTGGACGGTAATAAACTTCAGTGGGTGGACAATGTAACTGAATCAAATCAAGTGCTTCTAGTCCGATATTTTTAAGACTATTTTCAACAAATTTTCGTAGAACGGCTGGTTTATACGCTTCATTCACATGTGGATTGAGTTGACGACCACATTTGGTTGCCACAAAAATTCGTTCAGAACGACTTTTTACAAATTTTCCGACAGCTTTCTCACTTTCGCCATCACTATAAACATCAGCCGTATCAATAAAATTAATACCCGAATCAACGGCTGCATTCAATATTTTTTCAGCATTTGCATGACTAAAATCATCACCCCATTTTCCACCAACTTGCCAAGTTCCAAGACTAATTTCAGAAATTTCAAATCCTGTTTTTCCTAATTTTCTGTATTTCATTTTTTATTCGAGCGTATATTTTATTTTGTTTATCTACTTTGATTTTCAACTTAAAGCTAAATTTCAATTACTAATTTCATCAAAAAATCATTCAACTTTTAATCATTTCACTTATAAAAAAACTTTTTTCTTCAAAAACATTAACAATTTTGATTCAAATCTAAGGTTATATTTTTCGAATAAATTTTAAATGAAATTTGCCATAAAATAGTACCACAATTATAAGTTAAAATATTTGAGAAATAGAAAAAAAGTTAGAAACCTATTTATAATGGTTAAAAAAGTATTACTCTACGTTTAATTAGCATTTAGATTTTTTAAAGACGATTGTCGCACAATTAATTCCCCTTTAATTGTTTTGGTGAATGGCTGAAAGGTATCTTTATTTATGATGTTTTCAATCAAAATGCTGGCCGCTTCTTGCCCAACTAAATATGGAAATTGATTGTAAACTGTCAAGGAAGGCTCAATTAAAGCCGCTAACAAATCATCTCCGAATGCCGCCAAAGCAATTTCATCAGGAATTTTGATTGCTCTTCGCTTTAATTCCACAATCATTTCGATAGCATTGGCATAGTGAATCGTAAAAATTGCATCAGGTTTTTCGCGTAAACTAAACCAATAATTTAAGGCATCAATTGACTCTTCATGCTTAAAATTACTATGAAAAATCAATTCATTTTCTATTGAAATACCATACTTTTTCAAAGCAGACAGATAACCATTTAGTCTTTTTTGACTAATTAATAAATCTTCAGGGCCAGCAAAAACAGCGATTTTTCGACAACCTTGTAAAATTAGATGTTCAACCAACCCAAAACTTCCTGCAAAATCTTCTTGAATAACTTTTGCCGTATCAAGTTCATCACAAACCCTATCAAAATGAACGATTGGTAAACCTTTTTTTAGCTGTAATTTTACGTGTTCAAAAGTATTCGTTTCTTGTGAATGACTAATCAAAAGTCCATCCACTCGACTAGCAACCAATGCTTGAACATTTAAAGTTTCGGTATTGTGCGACTCGTTCGATTGGCAAATCATCACCCGATAACCAGCCTCGGAAGCTACTTTCTGAATTCCAGCAACAACTCCAGCAAAAAAAGGACGTTGAATGTCAGGGATCACCACGCCAATGGTGTGCGTTTCTCCCCGATGAAGGCTCTGAGCCAATAAATTGGGTCTATAATCTAGTTCGTTTGCTACTCTAATTATTTCGGCACGCGTATTTTCGTTGATTTCTGCACTATTATTCAAAGCACGAGACACGGTTGAAGGAGCTACTCCCAAGACTTTTGCAACGTCAATAATTGTGGTTTGGTGTTGTTTTTTTGATGTTGATGGATTCGGTGGAGTAACTGAAAAATATACGTCACAAGCTTTGCAAAAAAGTCTTTGTTTACCTCGAACAAAACCTGAACGAATAATATTTTCTACTTTTCCACATTTTACACAAGCAATCATAAATATAACTATTCTAATATTTTCATCTGAGAAACTTCTATTTTATTAAACATTCAGTATTGAAATTTAATAATACAATTTCAATATAATTTATAAATTTAAGAATAAAAAATAACTATCGGAAACGTTTCCGAAAACGAATTCGATAGTTTTCGAATTCCATAAATTAAAATAGCGTATTATTTTTTTGTAAAACTTAAAAAGAAACCTATTTTTATAATAGCTAATAAAAAATAAAGGAAAGCAATCTATTTTTCAGTCAAAATTACGGATTAATTTTATTCAACAATGAAAACAAAATTGTACTTTTCCATTATTCCAACGAACATCTAACAATTCAATAAATATAAACGATGATAAAAAAAATTGGATTTGGGCTTATTTTTATTGCAAATGTAATTTTTGCACAAAATAAACCTGTGAAGTTTATTACACTTGACCCTGGTCATTTTCATGCAGCATTGGTTCAAAACAAAATGTATGAAAATGTAGAACCAATAGTCAATGTTTATGCTCCTGCAGGGCAAGATTTGCAAGACCATCTGAAACGCATTGAAAGCTATAATGCACGAACTAAAAATCCGACACATTGGAAAGAAAATGTTTATCAAGGCAATGATTTCTTTGAGAAAATGATTTCAGAAAAGAATGGAAATGTTTTAATTATTGCTGGAAATAATCGAAAAAAGACCGAATATATTCTAAAAACTGCCGAAGCAGGCATCAATATTTTGGCCGATAAACCAATGTGCATTGATGCAAAAGGATATGAACTCCTGAAAAAAGCTTTCGTTGTGGCTAAGAAAAACAATATTCTGCTTTATGATATTATGACTGAACGGTCAGAAATTACCACAATTTTACAGAAAGAATTATTGCATACACCAGCAATCTTTGGAAAATTAGAACAAGGAACACCACAAAATCCAGCAATTTTCACTGAAAGTATTCATTATTTTTATAAGTACGTTTCTGGGAGTCCACTCAAACGACCAACTTGGTTTATGGATGTTTCACAACAAGGCGAAGGCATTGCAGATGTGATGGTTCATTTAGTAGATTTGGCTCAATGGGCAAGTTTTCCAAATATTTCGTTGACAAACAAAGATGTTAAAATAAATTCTGCCAAACGCTGGCCAACACCCATGACACTCAGTCAATTTTCGACCATAACTGGCGTTTCAATATTTCCTGATTTTTTAAAAAAAGATTTAATGAATGACTCGACTATCAATGTTTTTGCAAATGGTGAAATCAATTATAGTTTGCGGGGAGTTCACACAAAATTGCGAGCATTATGGAATTATAGTGCTTCCGAAGGTGGCGATACGCATTTTTCGGTTATGAGAGGCACGAAAGCAAATATTGAAATTAGACAAGGAAAGGCAGAAAAATTTGTACCACAATTGTACATCAAACCAATCAATCTTTCCGAAAATGAACTGAATCTAGCCTTTGAAAACCTAAAAAATAAATTTCCAGGCATTAGCCTTATCAAGCAAAATTCTGAATGGTTAGTACAAATCCCTGATTCGTACCGCACTGGCCATGAAGCTCATTTCGGTGAAGTAATGGATCGTTTTTTAGATTATCAAGCAAAAAAACAATTACCCGAATGGGAAGTACCAAATATGCTTTTAAAATATTATATCACAACAAAAGCCTTAGAAATAGCTAAATCAGCACGATAATCAATGAAAACAAAATTAACTATATTATTGATTTGCGGAATTTGTATCAATGTATTTGGACAAGCCAAAATTGTTGCACAAAAATTCAATTCAAAAATTGATATTAGTATCAACAATAACCTTTTTACGAGTTATATTTTTTCACAAGATGAAAAATATCCTTTCTTTTTTCCTGTAAATGGCCCGTCAAATGCCAGCGTAACTTCTATGAGAAATGGAAATTATCCGCATCATAGTTCATTATTTTTTGGTTGCGATAAAGTAAATGGTGGTAATTATTGGCAAGAAGGACTTGAAAGAGGGCAAATTATTTCGCTGCGAGCAGATATTATTGAATCAGGTAATGATAAAGTTGTGATTGAAGATGAATGTATTTGGCGACGACCAAATGCCAACGCTCCGATAAAAGATTTACGCAAAATTACTATCACCGCTCCTTCTAAAGAGCTTTTTCAAATTGATTTTGATATTATAATGGAAATGCTCATGGATGTGGTTATTGAAAAAACTAATCACTCACTTTTTAGTGGACGAATGGATGCAGACCTTGCGGTAATTAACGGCGGTACAATGATTAATGCCAATGGAGAAAAAGGAGAAAAAGAAACATTTGGAAAAAAATCTGCATGGATAGATTTTTATGGCAAACGAGGCGATAAAATAGAAGGAATGGCTATTTTTCAACATCCATCAAACGAATGGTATCCTTCACCTTGGTTTACTAGAGACTATGGTTTCTTTTCTCCAACACCCATGTATTGGCCTTCAAACGATAAAGAAACAACTTTAAAAAAAGGTCAAACAATCAAATTAAAATATCGTGTAATTGTACATTCAGGAGATGTAATTTCGGCAAAAATTGCTGAACAATTTGAAAAGTATAAAGCTGAGTAATACCGTTTAAAATAAAGAAATTCAACCTTAATTATAAAATAATTATGAATCGTAGAAAATTTATTGGGCAAACCATTACTGGAGTTGCAGCTTCAACGATAGGCATCCCAACCATTGTTCCATCGTCTGTTTTTGGTAAAAATGCCCCAAGTAATAAAATTAATATTGGGCAAATTGGCTGTGGTAGAATCGGACGTGACCACGATATGCCAGGTACAATGCAACATGATATTGCCCGTATGATTGCTGTTTGTGATCTAGACAGTAATCGCTTGAAAGACGGCAAGTTACACGTCGAAAATTATTACCAAAAGAAAACTGGTAATAACAAATACGTTGATGTAAAAATGTATGACGATTATCGAGAACTACTTTTGAATAAAGATATTGATGCCGTTGTAATTAGTACTCCTGATTTTTGGCACGCTCAACCTGCCATTGAAGCAGCATTGGCGGGAAAAGATATTTATTTACAAAAACCCACTTCGCTTACAATTGCCGAAGGCCGTTTATTAAGTGATGTAATTAAGAAAACGGGCAGAATTTTGCAAGTTGGTACACAACAACGTTCATCAGCTCAGTTTAGAATTGCCGCAGAATTGGTTCGAAATGGTCGCATAGGAAAACTACATACCGTAAAAGTTGGCCTTCCTGGTGACCCATCTGGGCCAGCAGCTCCAGCGATGCCAGTTCCTAAAGGTTTTAATTATGATATGTGGCTAGGCTCAACGCCAGAAATTCCTTATACCGAAATTGGCGTTCATCCACAAGTTGGCTATGGTCGCCCTGGTTGGCTAAGAGTTGAACAATTTGGAGCAGGAATGATAACAGGTTGGGGACAGCACCACTTCGATTCGGCTGCCTGGGGAATGGACACAGAATATACTGGCCCAACCTCAATTCAAGCCGTAGCTGAATTTCCAAAATCAGGATTATGGAATGTTCATGGTGATTTTATGGTAAAAGCTGACTATGCCAATGGCGTAACGATGTACACAAGCGGAGGATTTCCAAATGGTATTCGCTATGAAGGAACAGAAGGTTGGATTTTTGTATCAAGAGGAGATTATGTTGCTTCTGCAAGTGACCCTGTTTCTCAAGCAAAAAGTAGTAAAGCATTAGATGCAAGCGACCCTAAAATATTGACGTCTGTTATTGGTGAAAATGAAATTCATTTATATAAAAGCACCGAGCAGCACGGCAATTGGTTAGATTGTATCCAAAGTAGAAAAGAGCCGATTTCACCCGCTGAAATTGGTCATCGAACTTGTAGTGTTTGTTTGATAAGCCATATTGCCATGAAACTACCAAGAAAACTAACTTGGAATCCAGTTACAGAACGCTTTGTAAATGACGATGAAGCAAATGCGATGCTTTCACGCACACAAAGAAAACCTTATGGAACAAATTACATAAAAATGTAAAATTAGAATCAAAATTTTGTATTCAACGCTTCAGAAGAATCAAGAACTTTAATTCTTTACCTTAAAAAAAATGGAAAACAACAATAGAAGAAATTTTCTCAAAAAATCAAGTTCTGCTGCAGCTGGTCTAATGGCTATTCCTATGTTTCAAAACAATGATTTGGGACACTATAAAACTGAAAAAGTAGTCGCCACTAAACAAGCAAATTACGAAAACCCTCGCCTTCGTTTTTCGGTTATTGGCATGAATCACGGTCATATTTATAGCCAAGTAGAGGCCGTAAAAAAAGGTGGTGGTCAATTGGTTTCATATTTTGCAAAAGAAGCAAATCTAATTGCTGATTTTGCAAAACGCTATCCTGAGGCCAAATTAGTAAAAGATGAAAAAGAGATTTTAGAAGATAAAACAATCCAACTTGTTTTGAGTTCGGCCATTGCATCCGAAAGAGCTCCTTTGGGAATTCGGGTAATGAAATCTGGAAAAGATTTTATGTCTGATAAGCCAGGAATTACAACTTTGGAGCAGCTTGCAGAAGTGCGTAGTGTCCAAAAAGCAACTGGTCGAATCTATTCGATCATGTACAGCGAACGCTTTGAAAATAGAGCAACCGTAAAGGCTGGTGAATTAGTGAAATCTGGGGCAATTGGCAATGTAATTCAAACAATTGGTCTTGGACCACATCGAATGAATACCAAAACTAGACCTGAATGGTTTTTTGATAGAGATTTGTTTGGTGGAATTATTACTGATATTGGCTCTCATCAATTTGACCAATATCTCTATTTTACAGGTTCTAAACAAGCAGATATTATTGCTTCTCAAATTGGAAATGTTCATCATCCTGAGTTTCCGAAGTTTGAAGATTTTGGTGATGTAATGTTACGTGGAGATGGTGGAATGGGCTATATTCGAGTTGATTGGTTTACGCCCGATGGTTTAAAAACATGGGGTGATGGAAGATTGACAATTTTAGGAACTGAAGGTTTTATCGAAATTCGTAAAAACATTGATATTGGCGGTCGTGAAGGTGGAAGTCACTTGTTTTTAACAGATAATAAAGAAACAAAATATTTTGATTGTACTGCACAAAACTTGCCTTACGGCTCACTTTTGGTTGATGACATTTTGAATAGAACTGAAACGGCAATGACACAAGAACATTGTTTTTTTGCAACTGAACTCGCTTTAAAAGCCCAAAAAAATGCCCAAAGAATTAAACTTTCAAAGTAAAAATAAGGCTTAAATAGTTTATTTTAGTTATAAGATATGATACACACAATGCGTTGGTTTGGGCCAAACGACCCAGTTTCTTTAATGGATATTCGTCAAGCTGGTTGTACTGGGGTGGTTTCGGCTTTGCATCAAATCCCAGTGGGGGAAGTCTGGTCAGTTGAGGCAATTAAAGAAAGAATTCAAATAATCGAAAAAGATAACGACAGATTTATTCCATTAAAGTGGATGGTTGTTGAAAGCTTGCCTGTCCATGAAGACATAAAAAAGGGCTTACCGACTTGCGAATATTTCATCGAAAATTACAAGCAATCGTTACAGAATTTGGCCAAATGTGGCATTCAAACGGTTTGTTACAATTTTATGCCAGTTTTGGATTGGTCTCGTACTAATCTAAATTATGAAATGCCTGACGGCTCGAAAGCACTGCGTTTTGTTTGGGAAGATTTTGCAATTTTCGATTTGTACATTTTGAAACGCCCAAATGCTGAAAAAGATTACGAAATTGCTGTTCGGGAATCCGCAAAAAAGAAGTTTGAAACAATGAGTCAAACCGAAATCAAGACACTCAAAAATACAGCACTTTTGGGTTTACCTGGCTCGGAAGAAGCATTCGATTTGAATACTTTTCAAGGATTATTAGATAATTATGCCCACATCGGTGATGCCGAATTGAGAGCTAATTTGTATTATTTCATTCAACAAATAGCTCCTTTTGCCCAAGAAATTGGCATTAATTTGTGTATTCATCCCGATGACCCTCCAAAGTCATTATTGGGTTTGCCCAGAGTTGTAAGCACCGAAAATGATTTGGCTCAACTAATGAATGCTTGCGATACAATTGCGAATGGTATAACTTTTTGCACTGGTTCGTTGGGCGTTCGTGAAGACAATAATTTGCCAAATATGATTGAAAAATTTGGCGAGCGAATTCATTTTATTCATTTAAGAACAACTAAAAGAGAAGAAAATCCACTGAACTTTCATGAAGCAGCTCATTTGAATGGAGATGTTGATATGTACGAAGTTGTAAAAGCAATTATTAACGAGCAAAATCGTAGAAAAAAAGTTGGTAAAGGAAACATTTCGATTCCGATGCGACCTGACCATGGACATCAAATGTTAGACGATTTGAACAAAAAAACATATCCAGGATATTCTGCAATTGGACGCTTGAAAGGCTTAGCTGAATTAAGAGGCCTAGAAATGGCTATCGAAAAAAGTATTTAGAAATGAAACAACACATTGCTCATTTTGCCTTAGTTGTTGATGATTACGACGAAGCTATTAATTTTTATACAAAAAAACTCAACTTCGATTTAATTGAAGATACAGTTTTAAGTCCCGACAAACGTTGGGTTTTAGTTGCACCAAAAGGTTCAAAAGAGACTTCAATTTTATTGGCAAAAGCAGCTAATGAACGACAAAAAAACTATATTGGAAATCAAACTGGTGGACGTGTTTTTATGTTTTTATATACTGATGACTTTTGGCGAGATTATCATAAAATGAGTGCTGATGGAATAAATTTTGTTCGTTTACCAGTTAAAGAAAATTATGGAACAGTAGCAGTTTTTGAAGATTTGTACGGAAATCAATGGGATTTATTGGAACCAAAATAACTTAGAAAAAACAATCGAACATCTTGAATGAAAGTATTTCATTTTATAAAAAATCTCATAAAAAAAATGCAAAAAAAATTAATCATACTTTTCTTTTCCTTCATTTCATTGGCAGCTTTTGCCGATGACGGTTCTCGTCTATGGTTAAAATATGATTTAATTAAAGACGTAAAACAAAGAGAAAATTATGCAAAATTCACAAAGTTCATCACAACAAGTTCTACAAATGCAACAATCTTAAAAGCATCCGAAGAACTAAAAAATGGTTTTGAAGGCTTAATGGGAAAGAAGGTTTCTACAATTAAAAAAGCTGATAGCCAAGTTGGTGGAATTATTTTGGAGGTTTCAGAAAAGCAAATATTCACTAAAAATCTTGCCAATGACGGTTTTGCAATTTTCTCCAACAAAGGAAATATTATCATTAGTTCTAAAACTGAAGTTGGCGTTTTGTATGGAGCTTTTGAATTATTGAGGAAAGTACAAACTGGTCAATCTTTATCAAATATTTCGGTAATAAGTAACCCAAAAATAAAAATCAGAATGCTCAATCATTGGGATAATGCCAATGGAACTGTTGAGCGAGGCTATGCTGGTTCATCCATGTGGAAATGGAACGAATTACCGTTCAGAATTGACCCTCGTTACATTGCTTATGCTCGTGCAAATGCTTCAATTGGTATCAATGCCACGTCAATCAATAATGTAAATGCGAGTTCCCGATTTTTAACGGCAGAATATTTAGAGAAAATTAAAGCAGTTGCAGACGTATTGCGTCCTTATGGTATCAAGGTTTTTATTTCTGTAAACTTTCGTTCTCCAAGAACACTTAGTGGATTAAAAACTTCAGACCCACTCGACCCAGAAGTTAGGCAATGGTGGAATGAAAAGACTAAAGAAATTCATCAATATATTCCTGATTTTGGTGGATATTTAGTAAAAGCTAATTCGGAAGGCGAACCTGGCCCACAAGATTATGGACGAACCCACGCTGACGGAGCAAATATGCTTGCAGAAGCAATGAAACCATTTGCAGGAATTGTTATTTGGAGAGCGTTTGTGTATAATGCCGATCCTAATGGAGATAGATTTAAAGAAGGATATGAACAATTTAAACCTTTAGATGGAAAATTTGACTCTAAAGTAATTGTTCAAGTAAAAAATGGGCCAATTGACTTTATGCCACGTGAACCTTTTCACCCAATGTTTGGTGCATTTTCTAAAACCACTTTGGGTATGGAGTTTCAAATAACGCAGGAATATCTAGGACAATCTACTCATTTGACTTATCTAGCTCCGATGTTTAAAGAATGTCTCGACACCGATACTTATGTTAAAGGAAAAGGCTCAGAAGTAGCGAAAGTTATTGATGGCAGCATATACAACAATCAAAACTCGTTGATGGCTGGAGTGGCTAATACTGGCTCAGATGTTAATTGGTGCGGACATCCTTTCAACCAAAGTAATTGGTATGCTTTTGGGCGGCTGGCTTGGGATTACTCTTTGAGTTCTGAGCAAATTGCTAACGAATGGATTGGAATGACTTTAACAAATGATGTAGTAGCAAAAAAGCAGATAAACTCTATCATGCAAAAATCCTTGCCGACATATATCAGTTACACTTATCCACTCGGTTTGCACCACATGATGGGTGAAGGCCATCATTATGGCCCAGAACCGTGGTTGTCAAAATCGGGGCGACTTGACTGGACATCCATTTATTATCATAGAGCCGACTCTATCGGTCTAGGTTTTGATAGAACGGGCAAATTGAGCAATGCATTGAAACTTTATTCCAATGAACTTATTGAATCGTGGGGAAATCCTGAAAAATGCAATCTGAATTACTTACTTTGGTTTCATCACATCGCTTGGTCAAAGAAACTTAGCACTGGAAATAATCTTTGGGATGAACTTTGTTTTCGCTATTATGATGGTGTAAAACAAGTTAAAGTTTTGCAAGATGAATGGGAAACACTAAAAGCACATATTGATTTCGAGACCTTCCAAAGTGTACAAGGAAGGCTTAAAATACAAGAAAAAGAAGCCATTTGGTGGCGTGATGCCTGCGTTTTGTATTTTCAAGAATATTCAAAAATGCCTATTCCAAAAAATTTAACACCGCCGAACAGAAGTTTAGAAGAAGTAAAAAAATTAGTAGAAATATATCATTTAAGATGACTAACCTATCAGAAACAATCCAAAAAACCAATGAGGTTCAAAACCATATTTCGCACCAAACCGCCTTTTCTTTAGCAGGAAAATTGGTATTGATAACTGGCGGAGGTAGTGGTATCGGCTACGAAATTGCTCATTGTATGATTTATGCTGGAGCAACAATTATTATTACAGGTCGTAGAGAAAATGCTTTACAAGAAGCCATCGCACAATTGGGACCAAATGCTCATTATTTTGTTAATGATGTAACCGATTTAGCATCTTTGGAAGGCTTGGTTGCAAATATCGAATCGACTTACGGACCAATTGATATTTTAGTTAATAATGCAGGAGTAAATATGAAAAGACCTGCTTTAGAGGTTTCAGATGAAGATTTTAACCGAATCATTCAGACAAATCTCAATGCTGTATTTGCCCTTACTCGTGCTTGTGCATCACGCATGATTGCACGTAAAAATGGAACAATTATTATGATTTCATCAATGGCTGCCTACTATGGAATTGATAGAGTTGTAGCTTATGCGGCTTCAAAATCAGGTCTTGAAGGAATGGTAAAAGTACTTGCTTCCGAATTTTCCCCACACAATGTTAGAGTCAATGCCATAGCACCAGGTTTCATCGAAACAAACATGATGAAAACCGCCATGAACAGCGACCCCGACCGCATGAACCGTGCATTAAACAGAACTCCAATGGGTAAATTTGGAAAACCAAGTGATATTGGTTGGGCTGCAGTTTTCTTGGCCTCAGATGCTGCACGATACATTACTGGTGTTTCATTACCTGTAGATGGAGGCAATTCAATTGGATTTTAACAGGTTAAATGATTAGTAAAACTTATCATTATTTGCCTATAATCATCAAAAAAGTTCATTATAATTAACCATCAATTAAATTATTTCAAATGAGTAAAATCCGTTTTTCAATCGCTTCACTCCTTTTTTTAGGAATAATAAATGCTTTCGCCCAAGGCAAAACTCCAGTTTCAAAACCTCTGGTTTCTCACATTTTTACTGCTGACCCATCAGCTCATGTATTCAATGGTAAAATTTATATTTACCCATCGCATGACATTGAATCAGGAACAAAAGAAGACGATGAAGGCGGGCATTTCGATATGAAAGATTATCATATTTTATCAATGGATTCACCGCAATCGAAAGTAAAAGATAATGGTGTAGCTCTTGATATTAAGGATGTTGCTTGGGCAGGAAGACAAATGTGGGCTCCTGATGCTGCTTATAAAAATGGCACTTACTATTTATATTTTCCAGTGAAAGACAAAGAAGATATATTTAGAATGGGCGTTGCAACAAGTAAGAGTCCAATTGGGCCATTTAAAGCTGAAAAAGAACCAATTAAAGGAAGTTACAGTATTGACCCTTGTGTATTTAAAGACACTGATGGCAGTTTTTACATGTATTTTGGAGGAATTTGGGGTGGACAACTACAACGATGGAAGAACAATACGTATCAAGGAAAAACAGAGAATCCAAAAAAGGGAGAAATTGCTCGTTTGCCTCGAATTGCAAAACTTTCGGCTGATATGAAAAGTTTTTCGGAAGAGGTAAAAGAAGTTAAAATTTTAGATGAAAAAGGCAATCTTTTAATGGAAGATAATAATGACAAACGCTTCTTTGAAGCCGCTTGGGTTCATAAATATAAAGGAAAATACTATTTTTCATACTCAACCGGCGACACACACAATATTTGTTATGCCATTGGAGATTCACCTTATGGGCCATTTACTTACAAAGGAATTGTACTAAATCCCGTACAAGGATGGACAAATCATCATTCGATTGTTGCATTCAAAAATAAATGGTATTTATATTACCACGATACTGAAATTTCGGGTAAAACACATTTGAGAAATATCAAAGTTTCAGAGTTAAAACATAATGCCGATGGAACTATCCAAACCATTAATGCCTACAAATAATTAAAACTTTATTGAATAAAAACATGATTTACATTACCCAACTCATTTATATTAAAGATGAGCAGGAAAGTGTTTATTTTCATTAAAACATCATTTTTGAGAAAAATTTGCTTTCTCTATAAGAATTGATAATTTGATGGTCAATTCTTATAGTGTTTCACAACAAAATCTATTAATTGAAATATTGTAGGTTTAAAAATTGTAATTTGATTTAACTAAAATTTGTATTTCTTATGAAGAATTGATAATTATATTCTATTATTAGAAAAAAGTAATGTACAAATTTTTAACCAATTAATTATATTTTCTAAATAAACTGAGGTTACGCTAAATAAAAAAAACACTAAAAAGTGCGTAAACGGTCGTAAAGTATATTTTTTTTGTTAAGTTTACAACCATAAAGCAATGAATACTATCAACAAGGGTAATTTATAAGTATATTTATGGTTACTCACTTTATAATTTTTTATGCCTAAAGTCTTTACATTACCAGTACATTCAAGTAGCAGAGGAGATTTGACAGTTTTTGAAAACATTTTACCTGGCTCACTTAAACGTATTTTTTATATAACTAATGCCGATGGCGAAACTCGTGGTGGGCATAGACATATAAAAGCATGGCAAGCATTGATTTGTGTACAAGGAACATGTGATATTTACGTTGAAACACCAGAAAAAAAAATGGTTTTTGGCTTAGATGAACCAAACAAAGTATTAGTTTTAGAGCCGCAAGACTGGCATACATTAGAAAATTTTTCCGAGAATGCGATTGTTTTGGTAGTTTCAAATGAAAATTACGACCCAGAAGATTACATTTATCCAAGTTACACAGACACATTAGCACAATCGGAACTTGAAAAATATACTTTAAAAAAGGATTGATTTTAATAATCAATCCTTTTTTAATTAATTGCTATTCAAATTTCTGTCCTAAAGTTATAGTTTGCCAATCATCTGTTCTGAATGAATTTGCAGGAAATCCTTCTACATTAAACAAAGTTGCATCTTCGGGAGCATCCGCCCAAGCATACCTCACAGATACTACTTTAAGATTTTGAGGATGCGAAACAACTACGTTTTTACCGACGATTTCAGCTTTTGCATAGTAAAAAACTTTATCTTCCCCAGCAATCTCAAAACCTCTTAAATAACCGTATTTATCCTTTGTAACTAATCCTGAACCGACATTTGAGAAAGTAATTGTTGCTTTCGGCCCTTCAAACTTGTACGACTTAAACATTGGCCCACTTGCAATTATATTTTTTGAATAATCTTGATTGAGAGCTGTTGCTGCTAGTCGTTTAGCAACGTCTTGTTTATTTATCGGGTGAATATCATTAGGATTTCCAACATCAGTCGTGACAGCCATGCCTGTTTTAGGCAAACTCAAAGTCATTGTTTGTGCTTCCCTTAATTCTGCCCAATTACTACCTTGGTTACTACTTTGATTAGCTCCATAACTTGATAATTGAACAAAGTAAAAAGAAAAATCATCCTGCCACTGCTTTCTCCAATCATTAATCATCAAAGGAAATGTTTGTCGATATTGAAAAGCTCGACCAGCATTAGATTCGCCTTGATACCATAAAACACCTCTAATAGCAAAAGGCAAAAGCGGAGCAATCATTCCATTATAAATAGTTGTTCCAATATTATTACTACTATGGACATAGCTGTGTTTATCCGCAAAAGCTGGCATCAATTTCCAATCATTTGCTAAACTCACTTTTTCGCTACCACCTGATACATACAAATCTTCATTCAAACCCATGATTCCCAAGCCAAACCACGGTAGTTCTTGCATACTTCCTGATTTAATGACAATTTGATTTTTACCAACTTTCCATGAGTTGGTTGGAATAACAATTTTACGATTTCCTTTCAAAACTCCTGCTGAAATTAATTTTCCATCGATATAAATTTCATTAAATCCATCCTGAATCCCTAATCCAAGTGTCGTTTCTTTCTTTGACATTTCATCAGAAATTTCAACATATCGAGCCATATACCCATTTCCTCGAAAAGCCCAAATTCCTTTCCAATCCCATTGGCCAAGTGGGCTTCCAGCATTCACCCATTTTGAAAAATCGTAATTAGCTTCAAGATATTTTTTCTCATCATCAATTGTTGGATTAAAATCATTACCAAAAATTTTCTTTCTTACATTTGCATCATGAAACGAATCGGCTTCTTGCCAATTTGAAGGAATATTTTGGGCATAGGATTTGAGTTCATCATTACTCAGCATAGCTTCTTTACTCAACCACCCTTCAATTTGAGAGCCACCCCAAGAAGCGTGTAAAAGTCCAATCGGGATATTTAATTTTTGGGTTAATTCTCTTGCAAAAAAGAATCCGATTGCCGAAAAATCACCAACTGTTTCGGCTGAAGCTAATTTCCATGCACCATTTTTTAAATCAATCTGAGGTTGAATCGAAACCTCGTGTTCTACAAAAAAATGCCTTATTTGAGGAAAATTTGCATTTTTCTTCTCTTCTTTGAAGTTATTTGCTTGTTTTACCGTCCACTCCATATTTGATTGCCCCGACAAAAGCCAGACTTCACCAATCAAAATATCTGTTACTTCTATTTTTTCAGCATTTGAAGAAACCGTCAATTTGAATGGTCCGCCAGCTTCCATTGGAGAAAATTTTGCTAACCACTTTCCATTATTATCTGCTTGAATTGTTTGTATTTGATTGGCTAATTCGATTTTCACTCGCTCATTTGGCACAGCCCACCCCCAAACTGGAATTGTTTTTTGACGTTGAAGTACCACGTGGTCGGCAAATAATCTAGCAAGTTTTAATTGGGCAAAACCCGAAAAACTAGTGATTATAAGTAATGTTGACACTATTGATTTTTTCATTTTGGTTGAATAAATTTAAAAATAAAAAGAGCAATAAAATTAAGAATTAGTTCTTTCATTTTATTGCTCTTCATCGTATAAATTAAAACTTTAAATCAGCTTCAATGAAGCTTTTTAATACAGGCAATTATTGTTTTGGCGTTTTCGGGTATTCTTATTAATTGGTATTTCTTATATTCTTTTTATTAATTCCATACAAGCCCTTGCATTATGGTAAGGGCATTTCCAAAATCCGATTTTATCTTCCTTGTTCATCCTCAAATAATTATCAAAAACACCCCAAAACCACTCACCTTTCTGTCGGTCAAGAAGATGAATCTTAATAAAATCCCATAAATGAAAAACCTTTTCAAGATAAATTTCATCTTTTGTTATTTGATAGGTATTATAAAATCCAACCATCGCCTCAGCACTAACCCACCATTCACGATGACTATCCAAATGATTGGTTTTTGAGTCATATTCGTGGTTTAAACTACCATCTCTATTAAATCCATCGCAAACGGCTTTTGTAATTTCAACAGCATTTTTTTTCCATTTTCTAATCAAATCTTCATCTTTTAGCACCTCTGCGGCTTCAAATAATAGCCAAGTTGCTTCAATATCATGTCCGTATGAAATTACATCAGATTGTTTTTCCCAAGTTTCTGAAAAAAAAAGCGTCAAGTGCTTCGTTTCATTATTGATTATTTTTTTGTCGAACAAATCAAGTAAATACTTAATTTTCGTTTTTAATTTTTCATTTTCCCAAATATTATAAAGATTTACATACGCTTCAATAATATGTAAATGTGTATTCATTGTTTTAGGGTCGTTTCTATCTTTTTCGCTTAATCGCAAGTCTTCTAGGGTATTCCATTCTTCCGAAAAGGCTTCAAAATAACCACCATTTTGCTTGTCAAAACTGTAAAGTTCTAATAATTCGTACAATTCTATAGAGAAATCAAGGGCTACTGGCAATTTTGTTGCTTTATAATATTCCGACAAACCATAAATCATGAATGCAAGTCCATAAATTTGCTTTCTAGTATTTGCTGGATTTCCTATCGTATCAACTGACCAATATGTTCCGCCAAAAGTTTTATCTCTAAAAAATTGATTGATATATTGATAAGCTCGATGAGCCATTTGTAAGTATTTTTCGTTATTTGTTTGATTATACGCAGCCGAAAAAGTCCATAAAATTCGAGCATTTAAAACCCCACCTTTTTCAGCATTCTGATGCACAATACCTTCATTATCCATTTTCCCTACATAGCCACCATTGATATTGTCAAGAGAATTATCTATCCAAAATTGAAGAATATTGTCTAATTCTTGCTTGATTTCAGTTTTGAATTTTACTAATTTCATTCATTTTAGGATAAAGTTTTTTCTAATGTCATTTCAAGATTCTTTGAAATAATTTTCTTCAAAGTTTCTACTGAAGTTGCCGAACGCAAACCATCAGCTGATGTATTGATACAATAATCAACTAATTTATCAATTGTTGAAGTTGCCACGTGCATTCGAGTATCAGAAGAAGCGTAATAAATAAATACAGTGCCATCATCATCTAAAATCCATCCATTAGAGAAAGTAACATTCGATACATCACCTACTCGCTCATCACCTTCCGGGGCAATAAAATAACCTGCAGGTTTATAAATCACTTTCGTTAAATCGGTCAAATCTGTCATAAACATATACAGCACATATCTTAAACCTGCCGCCGTATTCCTTACTCCATGAGCTAAGTGTAACCAACCTTTGGTAGTTTTTATTGGAGCAGGTCCTTGACCATTTTTAACTTCATAAACAGTGTGATAGTGTTTTTCATCGACAATAAATTCTTTTTCAACCACTGCATTAAGCATCGAATCTGTAAAACCCAAACCAATTCCTCCACCCGTTCCCGCTTCAATAAAACCATCTTGTGGACGTGTATAAAGAGCATATTTACCTCCAATGAATTCGGGATGAAGCACAACATTTCTTTGTTGAGGTGACGGTGTTTTTAAATCTGGTAATCGTTCCCAAGAAAGCAAATCTTTTGTTCGAGCGATACCACACTGAGCAACTGCCGAAGATTCATCTCCTTTTTTGGCATTAGGGTCTTTGCGTTCTGTACAAAAAAGTCCATATATCCAACCATCTTCATGGGCTACCAAACGCATATCATACACATTACCATCAGGTATTTCAGTTTCTGGCATGGTGATTGGCAAATCCCAAAAACGAAAATTATCAATTCCATTTGGACTTTCAGCAATGGCAAAAAATGATTTTCTATCCATTCCTTCCACTCGAACTGCCAACAAATATTTACCATTAAATTTTATTGCTCCAGCATTAAATGTTGCGTTGATTCCGAAACGTTCCATTAAAAAAGGATTGGTATTTGGATTCAAATCGTACCGCCAAAAAAGAGGTGTATGTGCAGCCGTTAAAATTGGATTTTCATATCGGTCATAAATACCATTCCCCAAATCTTGCTTTATGTTTTTCTGAACAATTAACTCATGATAAGACTTTTCGAGAGCATTTAAACGATTTTGAAATACAGTCATTTTTTTTAAATATTTTTTATGAATAATAGGCTAGCTACTAATTGAATTTTAATCTTCTAATTTATCCCACCAAGTACGTTTCAAAATAACTATTACAACTATCATTAACAGTATGTCAATTAAAAGTGGAAGGTTCATGCCTAATACAAAGTACATTGGTAATAATGTTAAACATAACTGAGCGATAATTCCAATTACAACATTAAACATATCTAAGCCAAAATTCTTATTAGGCTGAAAATCAGGATTTTCCGTTTGAACTGCTACTAAAATCGGCTGCCAAAAACCCCAAGGTCGAACAGTTGAATAGAATTTTTTTAAAACTTCCAAATCTGTTGGAGGAGCTGAGTAAGTCCCAATTATAGAAGCCAACATTGAAATGACAAATAATAATGGCCACCAATATAATGGTAAACCAGTGGTAAGATAAGGCATTATGAGTGCCGCTACGATACCAGCTGTCATTCCCCAAAAGAAACCGTTTGCATTGAATCTCCACCAGTACCATTTTAGACAATTGGCAGCAACATAACCTCCATAAAGTCCTCCAACAATCCATTGCAAAATATCATTTACACTTGTAGCCATGAATCCAAGAATGATACCGATTAAAACCACCACAACTCCAACAATATAATTCATACCAATAGTGCTTTTTGAACTTGCATTTGGATTAATAAATTTCAAATAAATATCGTTGACAATATAGGCTTGAGCAGCATTTAATGTCCCACTGAATGTTCCCATAAAAGCACCCATCAAACCTGTAAGAACAATACCAAGAATACCAACAGGCATAAAGGCGTTGATTGTCCCAGGCAAAAGCAGTTCAAAATCATAATTTCCAGTTGGGTCTTTCACGTTTAATTGGTCATAATAAAGCAATGCCAAAACCGTCAGTCCAACTATCATTGAGTATCGAATTGGCAAAAGTATTATACTTACAAAGCCCGTCATTTTACTCGCTTCTTTAGGGCTTTTTGTACTCAAAACTTTTTGCATATCATAATTGGGTGCTGGGCCAGCCAATGAAGCGAAAATTCCTTTTAGTAACATCATACTAAAGAATAATCCAAAAACACTAAATCCATCAGATTCAATTTTTTTGTTTACTTCAGGAATAATTGTTGTCCAGTCCAAATCCAAATTCCAACCGAAAAACGGATTATCCCAGCCTGAAGGCAAATTAAGTGTTTTACCATCTAAATAATACATTGCAATAATTGCAATAGCAATACAGCCAACAGTCATTATAGCATATTTAATAACATCACCCAAAACGATGCTGTGCATTCCGCCCAAAACCGAATAAAATGTAGCTATCAATGTAAAAATCACCCCATAAAAATGAGGAATATATTTTGCAGGAATATTAAATGGAATAAAATCTTTGACGGTATTCCAAGGAATAAAAATTTCAACAAATTTGCCTAAACCAACAAAGCCATAAGCCAAAAATCCAAAGCAACTCAATAAAGCAAATGCAATAACAATAATTTGAGATGCCTTTACACCACTTCCTTCAACTCCAAAACGAGTATTAAGCCATTCTGCTCCAGTATTAGCATTACTTCTTCGCAGCCAACGGCTCAAAAACATCATCATAAAAACTTGATTAAAAGAAGGCCACAACCATGGAATCCAAATACTTTTTAGCCCATAAACAAAACATAGGCTAACCATCCACATCGTACCGCTAATATCAAACATATCAGAAGCATCGCTGAGGCCAAGCATATACCAAGGTAATTTTTTGCCTCCCATCAGGTAGTTTTCTTTGTTTACTTTCGCTTTTTTACGCATATAAAAGCCAATAAAAATCATGCTGGCTAAATATGTTAAAAGAATTAATATATCAATCAATTGTAATTTCATAGGTTGATTATAGCTGTTAAGGTTCTTTTTTTGCACCAAAAACAATAGTACAAAAGTAAGATTTAGTTGAACAAATAAAATAACACAATTTTAACAAATTATAATACAATTTACTCTTTTAATAAGAAAAGTAGTTAACTATTAGAATAATACTAGCTATTTTATATCTTAAAAATCTTTAATTATTAAGAAAAACGAGCAATTATTTTTATAATTACAACATTTTTCTTAGTTTTTCCAAGATTAATATTAATTTTACATATTGTCATTTTTATAAAATTAATTTAACCTAAAGCTATACAATAATGAGTAATTTTCATCACGAAATTACGCCACTCACGCCAAACGATTGTTTTATGGTTTTTGATAGACACAAAAACAATTTCAATTTTCCGATACATTTTCACGACGAATTTGAGTTGAATTTTATCGAAAATGCTAAAGGTGCTAGGAGAATCGTTGGCGATAATACTGAACTGATTGACGATTTAGAATTGGTGTTGGTTGGGTCTAATTTACCGCACAGTTGGTTGAGCTATCAGTCGCCATACAATGATATTCATGAAATAACCATTCAATTTCATAAAGATTTATTTGACGAAAAATTTTTGCAAAGAAATCAACTATCTTTTATTCGCACTTTATTGGAGCGTTCGTCGAGAGGCATCGTTTTTTCAAAAGAAACAATCGTTAACATAAAACCTCGATTAATTGCCCTTTCAAAGAAAAACGGTTTTGATTCGGTAATTGAACTTATCTCAATTTTGCATGACTTGTCAGTTTCAAGAAATATGCGAACCCTCACCAGTGGTTCATTTACTAACGATATTGTTAATTTCAAAAGCCGAAGAATTGAAAAAGCTTTTGAGTATATGCGTGCCAATTATAATAAGGAAATTTCGCTGGAAGACATTTCTAAAATTATTAATATGACGGAAGTTAGTTTTAGTAGATTTATCAAAAAACGCACTGGAAAAACATTTATTGATAGTTTAAACGATATTCGTTTAGGACATGCCACTCGTCTTTTAATTGATACAACTTTCACGATTTCGGAAGTTTCGTTTAAATGTGGTTACAATAATCTTTCGTATTTCAATCGTGTTTTCAAGAAAAAGCACAAAGTTACACCAAAGGAGTTTCGAGAAAATTACTCTGGAACAAAAACATTTGTTTAAAACCTATTACCTTTACCCGTCTATTCAACAACAAAAACCATTTATAAATGATACCTCAAAATTTATCCGATTCGTTGTCTCTTCCTGCGGTAGCAGCTCCAATGTTCTTAATCTCAGGACCAGAATTAGTAATTGAATGTTGTAAAAATGGTGTTGTTGGCACTTTCCCTGCCTTAAACCAAAGAAGTACAGCAGGTTTTGAAGAATGGCTCATTGAAATTAAAAATAATTTATCGGATTATAAACAATCTAACGGAAAACCAGCAGCTCCTTATGGGGTCAATTTAATTGTTCATCGCTCCAATCCACGCTTAATGGCTGATGTGGAAATCATTGTCAAACACAAAGTCCCGATTGTAATTACTTCTTTAGGAGCAGTTTCTGACATTGTTGATGCGGTTCATAGTTATGGTGGATTGGTCTTTCACGATGTAATCAATCATCGTCATGCTGAAAAAGCGGCCGAAGCTGGTGTTGATGGATTAATTTTGGTTTGTGCGGGAGCAGGAGGTCATGCAGGAACATTACATCCAATGGCATTTGTTTCAGAAATCCGCAGTTTTTTCAAGAAAACAATTTTGTTATCAGGTTGCATCAGTTCTGGTCGAGATATTGCTTCGGCACTTCAAATCGGAGCTGATTTGGCTTATATGGGTACTCGTTTTATCAACACAACCGAAAGCAAAGCAGATAAAGCTTATCAAGAAATGATTATCGAAAGCGAAGTAGAAGATATTGTTTATACAGCAGCGGTTTCTGGAGTTAATGCAAATTTCTTAAAACCGAGTTTAGAAGCTGCGGGTTTAACGCCTGAGTTATGGAATAAAGCTGGAAAAATTGATTTTGGAAAAGAACTTGATGCCGCCCAAGCTGAAGCTCGTGCTTGGAAAACCATTTGGTCGGCTGGTCAGGGTGTAACTTCAATACATGATGTGCAACCTACCCAAAAACTTATCGAAAATTTAAAACAAGAATTTAGAGCTGCAATTGAAGAGCAGTATCAGTTATTGAATAAATATTAATTTAAAAAAGCATGAACACCGCCGAAGAATTAGTTTCGTTACTGAGCCTAGAAAAAATAGAACAAAATATTTTTAGAGGTGAAAACTATCAAGCACCTTGGAAACGTGTTTTTGGTGGACAAGTTTTGGCTCAATCTTTATACGCTGCTTACCAAACTGTGCCAGAAGATAGAATTTTGCACTCAATGCACGGTTATTTTATTTTGGCTGGCGATATTTCAATGCCAATTTTATACGAAGTTGACAGAATTCGTGATGGAGGAAGTTTTACCACCCGAAGAGTGAATGCAATTCAAAACGGTAAAGCAATTTTCAGTATGGGAGCTTCTTTTCAGGCGATGCAAGATGGAATTGACCATCAAATTTCGATGCCCAACGTTCCTCCTCCAGAAGCACTCGTTTCGGATTTGACCCTTTTGGAAGCATTCAAAGATAAAGCTCCAGAATTTTATAAGAATTTTTCACATCCTAGACCTTTAGAATTCCGACCAGTCGAAAAAATTAATCCTTTAAAACCTCAGCCGCAACAACCATTTCGACACGTTTGGATAAAAGCAAATGGCATCTTACCCGACGATTTGAAACTACACCAAATTATTCTGGCTTATGCTTCGGACTATAATTTATTAGGAACTGCCACATTACCTCATTTAGATGTAATTCAGTTAAACAATGTTTTTATGGCAAGCCTCGATCACGCCATGTGGTTTCACCGTGATTTTAGAATTGACCAATGGTTGCTTTATGCCCTCGATAGTCCAAGTGCATCCAATTCAAGAGGTTTTACTCGTGGAAACTTTTTTACTGAAGAAGGAAAGTTAGTGGCTTCAGTAGTGCAAGAAGGCTTGATTCGAGAACGAAAATAGGCAAAATTAGATCTTTTTTCAGCTCATTTCGCCACATATATTATTTTCCATTCTATATTTTACTCTTTCTGGCTCAGATTCCTGCCCAAGCAACAACATCATTTTTGTAATTGCTGCTTCGGTTGTAATATCTGAGCCACTCGTAATTCCGATTGATTTAAGTTTACTACTTGTTTGATAATGCCCTTGCAAAACTCGCCCTCCATCGCACTGCGACACATTAAAAATAACAATACCATCTTTAGTAGCTTCATGTAATTCTGCCAAAAACCATTCATCCGAAGGAGCATTTCCAGCTCCATACGTTTCAAGAACAACGCCACGCAAACCGTTCGTATTTAATATATTATGAACAAGTGTTTGATTAATTCCTGGAAATAATTTTAAGATCATCACATTTTCGTCTAATTTTTCGTGCGTTATCAAAGGCAAATCTGGCCGAAAAGGCATAATAAAAGGGAAATTAAAATCAATTGTAACTCCAACTTCGGCTAATGCAGGATAATTTTCTGAACGAAAAGCATTAAACTGACTGCTTTCTTTTTTCTTTGCTCTATTTCCTCGCAGCAAATAAGAGTTGAAATAAATCGCAACTTCTGGCACAACTGGTCGTCCGTTTATTTCGGCCGAAGCAATTTCCAATGCGGTAATTAAATTTTCACGGGCATCAGTTCGAGCTACGCCAATTGGCAACTGTGCTCCCGTCAAAATTACTGGTTTTGATAAATTTTCAAGCAAAAAACTTAAAGCAGAAGCTGTATAAGCCATTGTATCAGTACCGTGAAGAATCACAAAAGCATCATATTGCTCAAAGTTATTTTTGATAATTGCAGCTAATTCAATCCAAGTTGCTGGTTTGATATTAGAAGAATCAATCGGTTTTGGCAAAGTTAGGGTTGTCAATTCAAACGATAAACGTTGCAATTCGGGAACATTAACTAAAATTTGGTCAAAATCGAACGGTACTAAACTTTTACTTTTAGTATCATAAACCATTCCCAAAGTGCCACCAGTGTAAATCATCAAAACAGAATTTGTACGATTTTTTTTGTCTGAAGAAGTGATTATTTTAGAAGTTTTGTAATTCATTTTATTTTTTTTTCAATAAAAATTCAAGTGTCGATTTCGGCTAGTTTAGCAAAAAGTACTATTTTTTTCTTGAATGCTCGTAAAATTGTAATGTGTTTTTTAAAATTCAAGCATTCTTTTGAGTAAAAATACTTAATTATAAACCAAATTTTCTACTTTTTGAATTTCAATAATTATACTATTCTAAGATTTTATTATATTTTTTTGAATTTTTTCAAGAAAAAAGCGTTATGTTTGAAATAAGAACAAAATATTATTCGGAAAATAAAAATTATAAAAATTATGAATATCCAACCAACCTTACGTATCGTTAGTGATGATGTTGCAATTATTGACTGCTTAGTTGACCATGGTGAAATGTTCAAATCATTTGATACCAACAAAACTACTTCATTTTTAGTAGATGAAGATTTCCACATTGTATTTTACTTTGCAGACTCAAAACTCGAAAATCGTTTTATGATGTATATCGTGGATAATTTCACCGAAAACTCAGATTGTATGGAACTTGTTTTGAATCATTTAGAGCATCAAATTAAAGAAGGTAACCATTTATACATTATGAAACAAGCCAAAAGTAAAGTATTAGATATGCTTTACATGACTGATACATTTAGGGCATTATTTGGCAAAAATAATGCTCAAGAAACTAACGAGTTGTATCACTAAAAATTGGTTTATTTTATTCCATTTCATCAAGAAACATTCTGTAAGCTCGTTTAAGCTCATCAAAGGCCTTCATTGACTTCTTTTGATGAGCTTTTTCTATACCTGCTTTAAAGGTATTTTCTGCTTTTTCAAATTCTCCATTCTCAAAATACAAAGCTGCTGCATGATAGTATGTCGGAATATAGTCAGGATGCTCAACTAACAGTTTTTCGAGGTAAAATTTAGCTCTTACAATATCCTTATTGAGATACTCCATCGCAATTGCATAGATATTAAAAGGGTCGTTCGGCTCTTCTTCTAAATAATCAAATAAAATTTTTAAACGTTCTTCTTGCATTGAATTTAACTTTAATATAGATTTGCATAATGTTATGCACGCATACTATTTTATACACATTTCAATAAAATATATTACTTTCAAAAGTACCAAATATTATGAAAATATTAGTCTGTATTTCAAGTGTACCAGATACAACATCGAAAATCTCCTTCACCGATGGAGATACAAAACTAAACAAAGCTGGTGTAACTTACATCATAGGCCCTTATGATGATTATGCACTTGCACGTGCCGTTGAGTTAAAAGAGCAATTGGGTGCAACCATTACGGTTTTAAATGTCGGTGGTGCAGATGCTGAACCGCAAATTAGAAAAGCATTAGCCATTGGTGCTGACGACGCTATTAGGGTGGATATTGAGCCGACTGATTCATTTTTCGTAGCTGAACAAATTGCCGCAGTTGCCAAAGAAGGTAATTATGATTTAATATTGATGGGTCGTGAAACCAGTGATTATAATTCGGGTGTTGTTCATGGAATTGTAGGAGAATTACTTGGAATACCTTCATTTTCTCCAGTTATGCAACTTGATGTAACAGGCAATGAAGCTAGTATGACTCGTGAAATTGAAGGTGGAAAAGAAAAATTAACTGCTCCCCTACCTTTAGTTTTGGGTTGCCAAGAACCAATTGCAGAATGGAAAATACCTAATATGCGTGGAATCATGACTGCACGAACTAAACCATTAAAAGTGATACCTGCGGCGGGTTTAGCACTAACGAATACTGAAAAATATAGCCTTCCAGCTCCAAAAGGTGCTTGCAAAATGATTCCTGCTGAAGAAGCCGAAAAGCTAATTGAATTACTAAAAACTGAGGCAAAAGTATTGTAATTAGTAGCTAGTTGATTTAATATTTACTCTTTCAAAACGAAATTCCATGATACTCATATTCACAGAGGTTGCCGATGGAGCAATCAAAAAATCATCGCTAGAAGCCATTTATTATGGTTCAAAAGTTGCCGAAATGATGCAAACTTCGGCTGTTGCTTTAGCAATCGGAAATGCAGATGCCACAGAGCTGGCTAAAGCTGGTAACTTTGGAGCAACAAAAGTTCTTCATGCAAATGATACCAAACTAGCTAATGCAAATAGCATGGCGTACGCCAATGTTTTAGCAGAAGCAGTAAAAAATGTGGGTGCAAAAGTAGTTATCACCGCAAAGTCTTCTTTTGCTGATGCAGTAACTGCTAGAGCAGCAGGTGCTTTAAAAGCAGCTATAGTAGGAAATGTTACCGAATTACCCAATTTATCTAATGGTTTTCAGGTTCAAGTGAGCATTTTTACTGGAAAAGCATTTGCTGATGTAAATGTTGATGGCGATATTAAAATTTTAGCTATCAAAAAAAATGCAGTAGCTCCGATAGAATCAAGCAACTCGGCAAATGTAGAAATTTTCTCACCTGCACTTTCTGATAATCTATTCACTGCGAAAGTTACCGAAACAATTAAAGCAACTGGTACTATTTCTTTACCAGAAGCCGACTTAGTTGTATCTGGTGGTCGTGGCATGAAAGGTCCAGAAAGCTGGCAACCATTACTAGACTTAGCAGATGCATTAGGTGCAGCTACTGCATGTTCAAAACCAGTTTCAGATTTAGACTGGCGACCTCACCATGAACACGTTGGACAAACGGGTGTAAAAGTTTCTCCAAATTTATACATTGCTTGCGGAATTTCTGGAGCGATACAACATTTAGCAGGTGTAAATTCCTCAAAAGTAATCGTAGTTATCAATAAAGACCCAGAAGCTCCATTTTTTAAGGCAGCTGATTATGGTATCGTTGGTGATGTTTTTGATGTTTTACCAAAATTGACCAAAGCAGTTTTGGCTTCTAAATAATAATAATATGTTTCACTAAAATATATTATTACAATTTTAGATTGAAACTTATTAGCTTAGATTTGGTTTAATTAACTAGGTCTAAGCTTTTTGTTTTTTAGAAAAAAAGTTAAAAATGAAAAACTACAATCTTTACGAGGAATAAAATTTAAGTTTATTTATATTTGCAACGTGGAAAAAGTAAAACTCGAAATATTAGGTCTTTCGCCAAGTCAATCTCAGACTGGCTCTTTTGCATTGGTGCTGTCAGAAGAAGCAGGGAATCGCCGTTTGCCAATCATTATCGGAATGTTTGAAGCACAAGCCATTGCCATCGAAATGGAACGCATCACTCCAAACCGTCCTATGACACACGATTTGTTCAAATCATTTGCACGTGCATTTGATTTTACTGTTGAAGAAATTATTATCTCTGATTTAAGAGAAGGTATTTTCTTCGCTAAGATTGTTTGTACTGATGGAATTCGTCAAAAAACGGTTGATGCTCGCCCTTCGGATGCTATTGCCATTGGATTACGTTTTCAAGTACCTATTTATACAACTGACCAAATTTTGTCAGATGCAGGAATCACAACACAAGAAGCATCGGATGCTGATGAATCGGAAGAATTAGTTGAATCTAAAACTACTCGTCCGCAAAAATCAAATAAAGAAAGTCTCAAAGATTATAGTTTAGAAGAACTAAATAAAATGCTTTCACAGGCACTTGCTGATGAAGAATATGAAAAAGCCGCTAAAATTAGGGACGAAATAAGTAAAAGAAATTAATTTAATTCATGATATTTTGAAAGTGTTATTTCCAAAAGAAGTAACACTTTTTTATTTTTAGATAAATGCTTTTAGTAAAATGGTTAAAAATGATTTTTTGCCTACTTCAATAGGTTAAATCAGATTTTCTCTATAAATTCACAGGCATAAAACCTAAACTTGACTATAAAATATTTTTTTACGGATGCTTCGAGTAATTAAAAACTTCCTACCTATTCCTAACAATGACCCAAATCTTTTTTTTAGATATGTGTCATACATTGATGTTTTTGGCATTTTTGACCGTGACCCATTCGGAAATTGGCTTATTTTAAAACGTTTTATTATTTTGATTGCAGGCATTCCAACTTATTGGCGAATTGCAGTTGCCAATCAATTAAAAGTTGAAGGAACAGAATATCTCGAAAAACTTCCTAATCAAAATGTTTATTTCATCTCCAATCATCAAACATATTTTGCCGATGTAATCACTTTTTATCATATTTTTTGTTCTGTAAAATGGGGTTTTGGAAATAGAGTTTTACCAATTGCATTATTCGCACCCAGAGGCCGCCTTTTTTATGTTGCCGCCAGTGAAACCATGAAAGATGGTCTTATTCCAAAATTGTTTAGCTTGGCTGGGGCAATATTAGTTGAACGGTCTTGGAGAGCAAAAGGAGAAAACGTTAAACGAGAATTAGATACATCAGCAGGCGATAATGTATCAAAAGGATTAAAATTTGGTTGGGTTGTTAGTTTTCCACAAGGTACAACCAGCCCATACGCACCTATTCGTAAAGGAACTGCTCATATTATTAAAGATAATAATCCAATTGTTGTGCCTGTTGTTATTGACGGATTTAGACGTGCATTTAACAAGTCAGGGCTTAGTTATAAGAAAAGAAATACAGAATTAAAAGTAAAATTCAAAGAGCCTATCTACTTTTCACCCGATGCTACGGTTGAAGAAATCACAGAGGTTGTTAAAAATATCATCGAACAAAATATGCCAGAAAGAATTGCACGTTGGAAAAACGAAGCCGTATAAATGAATTTTCTTTGAGCTATTTTTCAAATAATTAGCACTTACTGGTGTTAAAAAACATTAAATACTGCGTATTTTCTACGACTTCCTTTATATTTGTGCGTGATTTATATTAGTGTTAAAAATATATGCAGAAAAAAAATCGAAAATTAGGAAGTTATCCCAGTATGCTTATTGTTTTAAGCCTCACTGCGGCCTTATTTCTGATAGCTTTTAGTGGATGGATTGCACTTACTTCCAAACAATTAGTATCATACGTCAAGCAAAATATTGAATTACAAGTATATTTGGACAAATCACTTACTCAAATTCAAAAAGATTCGGTACGCAATTTAATTGCTCAAAAAAAGTATGTTTCTTATGCCGAAAATGTTCCTCAAATAAAATTTATTTCTAAAGAAAGTACTGCTGAAAAAGTATTGAAGGATACAAATGAAGATTTTCGTTCAATTTTGGGAGAAAACCCCTACCGTGATGCTTTTAGTTTAAAAATAAAAGAAGACTATCTCACAGAAGAGCAGCTATTAAAAATTAAAGTAGATTTAGAACAACTTCCAGGTATTTTTGAAGCTGATTATGCCAAAGATTTCGTGGAAAGTATCAATAAAAATGCAAATAAGGCATATTTAATCATCTCTTCAATTGTAGTTTTGCTTCTTATTGCCATTGTTTTATTGATAAATAATACCATTAGATTAGCTCTCTACTCCCAAAGATTTATCATTAGAAGTATGCAATTAGTAGGAGCAACTGACTGGTTTATACAAAAACCATTTATTGGCAGAGGGCTTTTTCAAGGTTTTATTTCGGGAGTAATTGCAACAGGGTTATTACTCATTGTTGAACAAATTGCCATTCGCGAAATTGAAGATTTAGTTATCTTACAAGACTTCAAAAAACTTGGTATTTTATGCGGTTTTATTATCCTTTTGGGTATTATAATTGGTTCACTAAGTACATTTCAATCGATGTATCGGTATTTACGTACAGATTTAGAAGACCTTTATTAAAATCTTAATATTCGTGTTTTATAATCCTCAAACATGAATAAAACTTATATCATTCGTCTCTCCTTAGAGGATTAGGAGGGCAAGATTATGAAAAATACAGCAAACAGCCCTGTTGAAATCAAAGAAAATGATAATCAAAAAGCTCTTCCATTCGGAAAAAGTAATTATACCCTGATGATTATTGGACTTGCGTTACTATTTCTTGGTTATTTTGTAATGACGCTCGACAAAGAAGAATTTGGATTCGGATTTTTAGGAATAACACTCGGACCAATTTTGGCGTTTATTGGATTTTTATTCCAATTTTATCCAATTTTCAAAAAAAAGTAATCTAAATCTAGTCGATTTTAATTGATTGAGATCCTTTTCTTTGTTTTTTACTAATTCAAAATTTATTATAAATGAATTTTCTTGAAGCTATTATCCTTGCAATAATTGAAGGAATTACAGAATATTTACCAATAAGTTCAACTGGCCACATGATTATTGGCTCATCTTTGATGGGAATTAATGAACTTGATTTTACAAAAGTATTTGAAGTAAATATTCAGTTTGGTGCAATTTTATCAGTTGTGGTTCTTTATTGGAAACGTTTTTTTCAATCTTTTGAATTTTACAAAAAATTGCTCGCAGCTTTTGTTCCAGCGGCAATTATTGGATTTATTCTAAATGATGTAATAGACAAACTTCTTGAAAGTGTTGCAGTGGTAGCTATTATGCTAGTTTTGGGTGGTATCATATTAATTTTTATTGATAAATATTTTGAAAATAAAGCTACAAAATCAAGTATTACCTACATCGAAGCAGTAAAAATTGGACTTTTTCAATGTATTGCTATGATTCCAGGTGTATCACGTTCAGCAGCAACTATTATAGGTGGAATGTTTCAAGGACTTTCTCGAAAAGATTCGGCTGAATTTTCATTTTTCTTGGCCGTTCCAACCATGTTTGCAGCTTCAGCATACAAACTCTTGAAAGCTTATAAAGGCGGAACATTGTCATTCTCAACCAACGAGTTACAACTTTTAGCCGTTGGAAATATTGTGGCTTTTATTGTGGCAATGGCGGCAATAAAATTCTTCATTACATTTTTACAAAAATATGGTTTTAAAGTTTTTGGCTATTATAGAATTGTAGTCGGACTAATCATTTTAGGCCTCTTGGCAGCTGGCTACGACTTAAAAGTATTATAATGGACGAAAGAAACGAGGTTATTTTAATTGATAAGCCATTACGATGGACATCATTTGATGTTGTCAATAAAATCAGATGGGCAGGAAAATATAAAAAAGTTGGTCATGCTGGCACGCTAGACCCGCTGGCAACTGGTCTTCTAATTTTATGTACAGGGAAGAAAACCAAAGAAATTGATACTTATCAAGCTCAAGAAAAAGAATATACTGGCACTTTGGTTCTTGGAAAAACTACGCCTTCAGTTGATTTAGAAACCGAATTCGATGCTGAATTCCCAACTGAACACATTACAGAAGAAGCTATTAATCAAACAGTTAAAGAGCTTTCTGGCGTAATTGAGCAAATTCCTCCAGCACATTCTGCAATTAAGGTTGATGGAAAAAGAGCTTACGAATCAGCAAGAAAAGGGCAAGAAGTTATTATAAAACCTCGACAAGTTGAAGTAAAAGTTTTTGAAATTAATACGACAAATTTTCCTGAAATCTCATTTAGAATTGTATGTTCTAAAGGCACATATATAAGAAGTTTAGTTAGAGATTTTGGAAAAATACTTAATTCAGGAGCCTATATGAGTTCACTTAGGAGAACAAGAATCGGTGAATTCAAGATTGAAGATTCCAGAACAATTGAGCAATTTTTAGCTGAATTGCCAGAAAAGCTTAATATTTCAGAAAATACGACCCAAAAAAGTGAAGGTATATTATAATATAAAAGATTTTAAGCCACTTGCTAATGCAATTGTTACGAGTGGAACATTTGATGGGGTACATCTTGGGCATCAAAAAATACTCCAAATCTTAGGAGAAACAGCAAGAAAAACTGGAGGTGAGTCGGTTGTATTAACCTTTTGGCCACATCCACGAATGGTGGTTTCAAAAGATAGTCAAGATTTAAAATTACTTTCAACAGTCGAAGAAAAGATAGAACTACTTGAACAACAAGGAGTTGACCATCTACTGGTTGTACCTTTTACACGTGAATTTTCAGAATTAAGTTCAGAAGAATATGTAAAAGATATTTTACTAAAACAAATAGGCACAAAAAAACTCGTCATTGGCTATGACCATCGTTTTGGTAGAAATAGAGAAGGTGGATTCGACTATTTAAAATCTAACTCTTCATTATTTGGTATTGAAATTGAAGAAATACCTCGTCAAGAAATTGAAAATCTGACAATTAGTTCTACGAAAATCCGACAAGCTTTACTCAATGGTGAAGTAAGTTCTGCAAGCGAATTATTAGGCAGAAATTATAGTTTTTCGGGAATAGTTGTCAAAGGTCGCCAATTAGGTAGAACAATTGGATTTCCAACGGCAAATGTTCAAATTTCAGAGAGTTACAAGCTAATTCCTTCAAATGGTGTTTATGCAGTAAAAACCTTTGTGCGAAATCAATGGCACAAAGGGATGATGAATATTGGAAATAGGCCAACTGTTGATGGAATTGGTCGAACGCAAGAAGTAAATATTTTTAATTTTGACGATGATATTTACGGCGAAACTATCACCGTTGAAATAGTTGATTATATAAGAAATGAGCAGAAATTTAATGGAATTGAAGAATTAAAAACTCAGATATTAATCGACAAAACAAAAAGTAAGCAAATTCTTGGATAACAATAGCGTTATTCATTCAAAATCGCCTAAATTACTATAAAATGTTCGTAGAAATCATTGGTTGGATTGGTTCAATCCTAATTGTCGGCTCATATTTTCTCAATATACAGGGTCAATTAGATTCAAAAGATAAAAGGTATATTTGGGCCAACTTAATCGGTGGAATATGTTTTATTATCAATACTTATTCGCATCAAGCGTATCCTTCGGTAGCAGTAAATATAATTTGGGTCTTGATTGCCATCTTTGCTATTTTCAGAAAAAATTAACAAAAGAACCACCTAAAAGGTGGTTCTTTGCATTTTTGCTTTATACTTATTTCCCATAAAATAATCTTAAAATATTCTCGCTATATATTCTTTTAGTCAAAGCCCCTCTTTTTAATTAATGATGCAATGACTATACCAAGAAAAAATAAAATTATCGGGAGGTGTCAAAATATTAGATTTTTTTGAAATGGCTCTAAAAACAAAAGAGATGAGCAAATGCCCATCTCTCCACAATAAATATGCCATGTTCAAGGAATAATTACGCATTACGAACATAACTACCTAACCATTTTATTGAGTTTTTATATTTTTTGAAAACCTTCTCAACATTTTCATCTTGAAAGAAACCTTCTAATTCAATAAAAAACCAAAAGTTAAAATCTTCATCTCCTTTATAGGGGCGGCTTTCTATTTTTGTTAAATTGATGCCAGCTTTTTTGAAATCTTGCAAGAAATTAGCAAGTATGCCTGGCTTATCAGTATCTGGAAGTCGTGCAATAATGGTCGTTTTATCATTTTCACTTTTTGCGTTGACAAAGTTTTTTGCCAAAATATAAAAACGAGTACGATTTTGACTGTTATCTTCAATATTATTAAAAAGAACAGGAATTGAGAATAGTTTTGCCGCAATTTCAGAACAAATAGCGGCACTTTCAGGGTCTTCAGCAGCTAATTTCGCGGCTTTTGATGTTGATTCAACCTGAATTTCTTCTGGGTGTGTTTGTTCAAAATATTTATTCAAGAAACCTCTACATTGCCTAAAAGCAATGTCTTTCGAATAAATGCGTTTTATTTTTGAAGGATTTTCTGCCTCCGTGGCTAAGGCAAAATGTACTGGAATTTTCAATTCAGCAGCTACATTTACATTCATTTCATTCAATAAATCAACGGTTTCATAAACGATTCCTTCTTGATTATTTTCTATTGGAATAACTCCAAATTTTGCTCTGCCAGTATCAACTGCTTCAAAAACTGATTTTATAGTTGGCAGAGTCATGTATTCACTCATTGCACCAAAACGGCTTTCAGCTGCTTGATGCGTAAAACTACCTTCTGGTCCAAGAAAAGCAACTCTTTCTGGCAACTCTATGTTTCTTGCAGCAGCAAAAATTTCTAAATAAATCGCTTCAATCGCTTCTTTATTTAGTGGCCCTTCATTTTGGGCATTCATTCTATCCAAAATTTGCTTTTCACGTTCTGGACGATAAATGATAGCCTTCGTTGAACGCTTTATTTCACCTACTTTATGCACCAACTTCATCCGTTGGTTTAGGAGTATAAGTAATTGATTATCTATTGAATCAATATCTTTTCTTACTTCGTCAAGAGTCACTTTAATAAAAGGTTGGTTTTACGTTATTTACTTTAATCACAAAGTTAGGTAAAAACGCTCAAAATTTCTTACTTTCTATTTCTACAATTATGTCAATTAAAAAAAACAAAAAGTTGGATAATCATTTTCTCCAAAAATGATTATCCAACTTTTCAAAATATTAGGTAAAAATTTATTTAATATCTAAAATTTCAGCCAAAACTTCATCAATTTCATCTTTTTCAACTCGCAAGTTATCAATAATAAATTTCTGACGCTCGGGAGTATTTTTACCCATATAATAACTTAAAATTTTAGAAATTGAAGACTCTTTTTCAAGAATAACTGGTTCAAGGCGAATATCTTCACCGATAAAGTTTTCAAATTCATCTGGTGAAATTTCACCTAATCCTTTAAAACGAGTAATTTCTGGTTTCGGTGATAGCTTATTAATTGCATTTATTCTCTCTTCGTCAGAATAACAATAAATGGTTTCTTTCTTATTTCTAACCCTAAAAAGCGGTGTTTCTAAAATATATAAATGACCTTCACGTACTAAATCTGGGAAAAATTGCAAGAAAAAAGTCAATAATAACAAACGGATGTGCATTCCATCAACGTCTGCATCTGTTGCTACAATAATTTTATTATAACGCAAATCGTCCAAGCCATTTTCTATGTTGAGGGCGTGTTGTAGCAAGTTAAACTCTTCATTTTCATAAACGATTTTTTTTGTTAATCCAAAACTATTCAATGGTTTACCACGAAGACTAAAAACTGCCTGCAATTCTGGATTTCTTGCTTTGGTAATCGAACCACTTGCTGAGTCTCCTTCAGTGATAAACATTACTGTATCGAACCGTTTTTCATTTTTTTCATCATCTAAATGAAAACGACAATCTCTCAATTTTTTGTTATGTAAATTTGCTTTTTTAGCTCTTTCATTAGCTAATTTTCTAACACCAGCTAGTTCTTTTCTCTCTCTTTCTGACTGTTCAATTCTTTTCTTTATGGCTTCTTTTACTGCCACATTCATGTGAAGGTAATTATCTAGTTTTTCCTTCAAAAAATCACTGATAAATGTACGGACAGTCGGCGAGTTTGGTTCGGGTGAAATGGTAGCTGAACCTAATTTTGTCTTAGTTTGAGACTCAAAAACTGGTTCTTGTACACGAATTGAAATGGCGGCAATAACAGATTGACGAATATCTTCAGGCGAATAATCTTTGTTAAAATGTTCGCGAATCGTACGAACTAAAGCTTCCTTAAAACCTGAAAGATGAGTTCCACCTTGCGTGGTGTTTTGGCCGTTGACGAAAGAATAATATTCTTCGCCGTATTGATTGCCGTGTGAAAGTGCAACTTCAATATCTTCACCTTTTAAATGAATAATTGGATAACGAAGCGAGTCTTCATCGGTCTTTCTTCTTAACAAATCTAAAAGACCATTTTGGGAAATATACTTTTGTTTGTTAAAAACAATTGTCATTCCTGCATTAAGGTAGCAATAATTCCAAATCATTGCTTCAACGAACTGCGGAATATAATGGTAATTTTTAAAAACTGTTGGGTCAGGTTCAAACAAAACTAGCGTTCCATTTTTTTGCTCAGAATCTATTATTTCAGATTCATTTGTCAATTCTCCTTTATTAAACTCCGCCCATTTTGATTTACCCTCTCTAAAAGCATGCACTTTAAAATAAGAAGATAGTGCATTGACAGCTTTTGTACCAACTCCATTCAATCCGACAGCTTTTTGAAATGCTTTGCTGTCGTATTTTGCACCTGTATTAATTTTTGAAACTACATCAACAACCTTTCCCAGTGGAATTCCTCGACCATAATCTCTTACTTCTACCCTACCTTCATCCAATTTAATTTCAATTGACTTTCCATAACCCATTGCATATTCATCAATACAATTATCCATAACTTCTTTTAGAAGAACATAGATTCCATCATCGGCAGCCGAACCATCGCCAAGCTTCCCAATGTACATTCCAGGGCGTAAACGAATGTGTTCTTTCCAATCGAGAGACCGAATACTGTCTTCATTGTAGGTTGCTTCTTTAATCTCAGCCATTTTTAATAATAATATTTTGTATTTTAGATTTTTATTAATTTACTTTGTATTTCAAAGTTCTTTTTAATACATACTTAGCATGAAACAGCAACAAAATAAAAAAACTTGCTTTACTTTGCATAACTTTTCGCAACGCTGCAAGAGTAAATCCAAAAGCTTTTTGACAAATAACGTTATTGATATGAAATTAAGCAAGAATAGTTTTTCACAATTTTTTTTCAAATTTACGCTTTTTATACTGATTCTAAGCAAATCTTTTGGACAAAATCCAGTTGCTACTCCTACTGGTCCAACCACAACACCAGCTACAATTCCAGGTAACCTCCCGATTGGCATTCCTACAAATGCAAATGCTAATCAACCTAAAGCCAATATGCCTTTACCAGCAAAAAATCGGGCTTTAAACAATAATGACCCAAATGCTGCAAGAAATGTAGTTGGCAACGTAACCGACCAAAGAGCCATTACAAAAGAAGACTCGCTCAGAATGATTCGTGAAGAAGAAGCGAATCAAGACGCTGCCAAAGTTACTTTACGCAGAAGAATTTTTGGCTATAATCTTTTTAACACTGTAAAGTTTGACCCAACTCCTGCTATTAACATAGCCACTCCGAGCAATTATGTTTTAGGACCAAATGATCAATTAATAATCGACATTTATGGGTATGCACAAGCTATGTATAAACCAATTGTATCGCCTGATGGATATATTACCATCGAACGCGTTGGTTTAATATATGTTGCCGGCTCTACAATTGAACAAGCAAAAGAAAAAATCAAAAATCGTCTCTCAAAAATATATGTTGGATTAAATCCATTTTCAGGATTTCCTGCGAATACTTTTTGTAATATTTCTTTGGGAAATATCAGAAGTATAAAAGTAACAATTACTGGTGAAGTAATTGCCCCAGGAACATACACACTTTCATCATTATCAACTACACTCAATGCACTTTATGCTTGCGGTGGACCAAACGAAATTGGCACTTATCGTAAAATACATGTGATTAGAAACAATCAAATTATTTCAACATTTGATTTATATGAGTTACTAATTAATGGTTTTGCTAAAAACAATATAATTTTACAAGACCAAGATGTAATTCAAGTTCTTCCATATTCTGCAAGAATTGCTGTACAAGGAAATACAAAAAGAAATGGTTTATTTGAATTATTAGAAGATGAAAAGCTTAATAAAGTAATAGAATTTGCAGGCGGATTTAATGCTTATGCTTATCGTCACCGAATTAAAATTCACCGAAATACTTCAAGAGAAAGAAAAATCTTGGATGTGATGGAAACCCAATTTAATAATTTTGGTGTTCAATCAGGTGATTCAGTTGTGATTGAAAGAGTGATTGAAAGATATGAAAACATGGTTACGATTAATGGCTCTATTTTTCGTCCAGGAGAATATTCTTTAGAATCAAATCAGACACTTACGCAATTAATTACATCGGCAGAAGGTTTAAAAGGAGAAGCTTTGGTTGGTCGTGTCTCGGTTATCAGAACCAGAGAAGATATGATTGTAGAAAATATTTCAGTCAATTTAGAGGATATTTTAAAAGGAAAAGCTCCAGATTTAGTATTAAAGAGAGAAGATATTATTACAATCCCATCTATTTTTGATTTAACCGAACCAGCTTACGTTAGAATTCAAGGAGCAATCAACAATCCCGAAGGTGTGGATGGTATTGAAATACCATTTCTAAGAAATATGACAATTGAAGATGTTTTAGTAAACGTTGGAGGTTTATCAGAATCAGCATCACTCGCTCGAGTTGAAGTAGTTAGAAGAAAAAGAAATGTTGACCCAACCTCTGCCAATGCACAAATTTCGGATACATATAATTTTGATATTAACTCTAATTTGAGTGTTGAACAAACTGGAAAGAAATTCGTTTTATTCCCTTTTGATGAAATTTTTATTAGAAAATCTCCTAATTATGTCAAACAAACATTCGTTGAGATTCAAGGAGAAGTAATTTTTCCTTCAATTTATGGTATAAAAAGTAAAACCGAGAAAATTTCTGACTTAATCCAACGTGCAGGAGGACTTTCACCACAAGCGTATTTGGAAGGTGCTACATTAGTTCGACAAATTCAGCTTAGTGAAATCGAACTAACACAAAGACAAAAAGCGATTTCAGAAATAACTAATAGCGTAAAAGGAAACCAAACGGTACAGGTTGAAGAAGTAAATGCGAAAACTATTTCTTCAATTGGCATTGATTTAACAAAAATTATGCAAAACCCAGGCTCTGTTGAAGATATGATTTTGCAAGATGGTGATATTATCCGAATCCCAAAAAGATTAGAAACTGTGCGAGTACAAGGAGAAGTTTTGTATCCTACCACTGTTAAATATTTGGATGATAAAGGTTTTATTAACTACATTTCAAGTGCTGGTGGATTTACTAAAAAATCTTTAAAAAGTAAGTCTTACATTTTATATGCAAACGGTTCTGTTGACCGAACACGTAAATTTTTATTTGTGAATTTATATCCCAAAGTTGCTCCTGGTTCTGAGATTATTATTCCTCAAAAAACAGCAACAGCTCAACAACAATTGGCTCAAGCTCAAGCATTATTTGCTACTGTGGCTGGCACCATTACAACTTTGTTAAGTATATTTACCATATTTAGACTTTCAAAATAAACAAGTCGATACACTAGCTTTCAATTGATTTAAGATAAAATGGCAGAATTTCAAACCATACAAGAAGAGCAAATTAGTACCAAAGATTTGTTTAAAAAGATAATTGGTATTTTTAAGCTTATAGGTAATGAATGGAGATTATTATTAATAAGTATCGCTTTAGGCACTTTATTGAGTATTATTCTTGATGTAAAAGAACTAAAAGATACTGAATACACAGGTGAAATTCAGTTTAACTTAGAGTCTGGTGGTGGCGGGCAAGCTGGATTTGGCGGATTAGGTGGGCTAGCAAATGCCTTCGGAATGGGTGGCATGGGCGGTGCTACTTCAAATGACTTGTTTAGCGGTGGAAACTTTGGCTTACTTGTCGCTTCAAAAGCTCTTTACGAAAAAGCATTGATGAAAGAGGTAATTGTTGGTGGCAAGAAAACTTTGTTTATAAATTTATACAAAGACAGCAGTGATATTGCTAAAAAAGAATGGGGAGGAGATTTGCTTCACGAACCAAATTTTAAAGCAATTGCCTATAAATTTAAACAAAAAAAACCAATCGATTTCACAAAAGAAGAAAATGTTATTTTGGCAACAATTTTTGAGAAATTACTTGCCCAAACACAGTTACAACCATTAGATAAAATGGGGTCTATTATGATTTTGTCGGCAACTACCAATAGTGAATTGCTCACAAAAGTATGGTTAGAAACTTTATTAAAGTCATTAGAGGAGTTTTATGTCGAGGTTAGAACTAGAAAAACTAGAGAAATTTACGACATACAAATGATTCGATTAAAAGAACTTGAAGGTAAGTTAAGTTCGACAGATAGACAATTAGCTAACGCTACTTTTCAGAGTATTAATGCCGTTGACCCAACAGCACCAATGAGAACTCAGCAACTAAATAGAAGCAATAATTATATTTCCACTCAATACTATAATCAATTGGCAGCCGTTGAACAATTAAAAATGGCTCTTATCAATCAAACACCATTGTTTACTGTTTTACAACCAGTAAGATTGCCACTTTTACAGAAAAATTATACAGTTGGTGGAAATACAAAAACAGGGGCTTTTTTAGGCTTCTTCCTATGTTTAGTATTTATTATTGTTAGAAAATCATATCAAGAACTGATGAGCTAAATTCAGAGTTTGATATTAAAAAAATCACTCCCCAAATAAGGGGTTTTATCAATGGAAAAGGGCAACGAAATTATTATAAAAGCTGGTAAATCAGCATTACATTATTGGCGTGAGGTTTGGAGACAAAGAGAGTTATTTTGGATTCTAGGCAAAAGAGATGTAATGGTTAGGTATAAGCAAACTGTGCTTGGTGTTGCATGGGGTGTTATTCGTCCATTACTCACAGCATTAGTTATGGTTTTTGCTTTTGGCAAAATTGCTAAACTTGAGCAAGGTTCTACTATTCCTTATATGTTGGTTGTTATTCCAGGAGTTATTATTTGGTTATTCTTTTCTCAATGTCTTTCACAAATTAGTAATAGCATTGTTGGAAATGGAAATTTGGTTTCAAAAGTGTATTTCCCAAGAATAATAATACCTTTTAGCTCACTGCTTGTCGGATTACTCGATGCTCTTATAGCCTTCGCAATGTTTTTTGTATTTTGCATATACTACCAGTTTTTACCTAATTGGCACATCATATTCGCTCCAATATTTTTATTTTTAGCTTATTTAGGTGCATTTGGAGCTGGCCTATTTGCGTCAGTTTTAAACGTAAAATACCGTGATGTAGCTCAAATCATACCATTTATTGTCCAATTTGGGTATTTTATTTCACCAGTTGCTTATTCTAGCGAAAGAGTAAAAGACGAATGGTGGTATCCAATTTATAATCTAAATCCTGTAGCTGGAACAATTGATGGACTAAGATGGTGTTTATTAGGTGATTATTCTCAGTTTAATTGGCAAAGTTTTTTTCCAATGCTCGTTTTTGTGATGGTTTCAGTACTTATTTCAATTTGGTTTTTCCGCAAAAATGAGAATTCATTTGTTGACCATATTTGATATTAAATAAATATTGAATCTATGATTTTTATTAGATTTAGTATCGCTCTGATTTACTATTTTTGCAATTAACTTCTACTATTAAAAGCCTAATTTAAAGGCTTTTAAAAAACAATATAAATGAAAGCAATTTCAATAGAAAATATTTCAAAAAAATACATTCTTAGTCACAAAAAGAAAAAATATCAAAACCTGAAAGAAAGTGTTTCTGGTTTTTTTGAAGAACTTTTTACCAACAAAGATGAAGAAGAAACAAAAGAAGTTTTCTGGGCTTTACGAAATGTAAGTTTCGATATTGAACAAGGAGACAGAATTGGAATTGTTGGTGCAAACGGTGCAGGGAAGTCAACTTTACTGAAAATTTTAAGCCGAATTACAGAACCGACGCACGGTGAAGTAAAGGTAAATGGACGGATGGCTAGTCTCTTAGAAGTGGGTACAGGATTTCATCCAGAACTTACTGGTAGAGAAAATATCTTTCTTAATGGAGCAATTCTTGGAATGCGACAAAATGAAATAAGAAGTCAATTTGATGAAATTGTAGATTTTGCAGGTATTGAAAAATTTCTTGATACTCCTGTAAAACGTTATTCATCAGGAATGTATGTACGTTTAGGATTTGCAATTGCAGCTCATTTAGAACCAGAAATTTTGATTGTTGATGAGGTTTTAGCTGTTGGGGACTCTGAATTTCAAAAGAAATGTCTAGGTAAAATGAAAGATGTTTCAAGCAGTGGACGAACTATTTTGTTTGTTAGTCATAATGTAACCGCAGTTCAAGGATTATGTAATAAAGCAGCTTTTCTTCAAAAAGGGAAGTTGGTTAAATATGGAGAAGTTGGAGACGTACTACATGATTACATGGCAAGTATTTCTAAATTTCAACTCCAACAACATTGGGATACACCAGAGGTAGCCCCAGGAAATGACCAAGTTAGAATTAAAAATATTGAAGTTGTTCCAGATTTTGTTAATGGAGGTAAAAATATTGATGTTCGAACTCCATTAAAAGTGAATTTTGAGTTTTGGAATATGCACGCATCTGCTCACCTAAATTTGAGTATGTTTTTGTATAACATGACAGGTGAATGTGTTTTTAACGTTGGAAGTCAAGCAAAAACCTTTTCAAACGGTTTGGTGAAAGGCGTACTCGAAATTCCAGGCAATTTTCTAAATGATGGTTCATATTACATTTCAGTTATGATTGTGAAAGATACTGCCGACCCAATTTTCTTTATGGAAGAAGCCATCAGTTTTGACGTTGCAGATTACCGAGAAGGAACTAATTGGTATGGAAAATGGCCTGGTGCGGTTCGTCCAATAAATATTCCGATTCAAACTTGGAAAGTTGATGGATTGCTTTAAATGCTCTCCAAATGAGTTAAATTTTCATAATTATTTTCTAAATTTTCGCCACAAAAGTGGCACGTTCAAGTGGCTATAAACGTAACAAAATCTTTTTTACCTCCTATTGAAGAATACCAAGAAATTATTAAGGGTATTTGGGAAAATACTTGGCTCACAAATAATGGGCCTCTGGTTAGAAAATTAGAAGGTCAACTAAAGGAATATTTAGACGTTGAAAACCTATTATTTGTAAGTAATGGTACAATTGCTATTCAAATTGCATTAAAAGCACTTAATATAACAGGAGAAATTATTACAACTCCTTTTTCCTACTGTGCAACCACTACGTCAATTCTTTGGGAAAATCTCCAACCAGTTTTTGTTGACATAGAGCCAAAAACCTACAATATAAATGCCGATTTGATTGAAGTAGCTATCACTGATAAAACTTCCGCAATTATGGCAACGCATGTTTATGGTCGCCCTTGTGAAGTAGAAAAAATCGAAGCTATAGCACAAAAACATAATTTAAAAGTAATTTATGATGGAGCTCATTGTTTTGGAGCAACATATAAAGGAAAATCACTTCTTTCATTTGGAGACATTACCACCTGCAGTTTTCATGCAACTAAAGTCTTTCACACAATTGAAGGCGGAAGCGTGGTCTGTAATAACATTGATTTATTAAAAAAATTAGAGCTTTATAGAAGTTTTGGACATAAAAATGATGACTATTATATGATGGGCATCAATGCAAAAAACTCTGAATTTCATGCAGCAATGGGGCTTTGTAATTTGCCAAAAGTTGGAAATATCATTGAAAACAGAAAAGTAATTTCTGAAAAATATGATTCCTTACTAAATTGGGAGAAATTAGAAAGACCAAGCAATGAAATTGCGGGTTTTACTTATAATTATTCGTATTATCCGATAGTTTTGGCATCAGAAGAAAAGCTAATCCAAGTAACAGATGCCCTAAAAAAAGAAGAAATTACACCAAGAAGATATTTCTATCCATCACTTAATCAACTCCCCTACTTAGATTTCTATAATCCTTGTCCAGTTTCTGAAAGTATCTCATCAAGGGCATTATCTTTGCCTCTTTATTATGATTTATCATTGGATGATGTTGAGAAAATTTCAGCAATTATCAATCAAAATCTTTAGTTTACCACTAAACATTTATTATCATTGGTTACAGTTTCCATCATAATCGTCAACTATCGTACGCCCGAATTAATTGTTGAATGTATCAAAACAATCAAACAATTTACGACCAAAGTTGACTACGAAATTATTGTAGTTGACAATGCTTCAAAAGCTGATGATGAAGGATACATTAAGTCTTTATTCCCTGCAACCCGCTGGTTATCAATGAATTATAACGCAGGATTTGCTCGTGCTAATAATGCTGGAATGAGAATTGCAAACGGTAAATATTTACTATTGCTCAATTCAGACACAAAGCTTTATGAAGATGTTATTGATAGATGTGTGGCAAGATTAGAAGCAAGACCAGACGTGATTGCGGGTGGTGCTTACCAAGTTTATCCAGATTTAACACCTCGAACGTTTTATCATACATTTACTTTTCGTCGTGATTTTTGGATTGTACCACCTAAATTTCGTAATATTCTAAACTCGCTCATTCAACAAAAAAAATACCAAGACCCAGAGCAAGTAGATTATATTGCGGCAGCTTTTTTAATGGTTAGAAAAGAAGGTTTTGAAAAAACTGGTGGTTTGGACGAAGAATTCTTTTTATATGGTGAAGACACAGAATGGGGTTACCGACTAAGCAAATTAGGCAAACTTTTGGTTTTCAAAGATTGCAATATTATTCATGAAGAATGGGGAAGTAAACCCGAACGCTACGAAGAAGCACAAAATTATACGTATTTCAATCGTTTTGACCAACAAATACAACTTTCTAACTTAGTCTGGATTAGAAAACAATATGGTGCATTTCATTTTTTTATGTTAATGCTCCATTATTGGTTTTGGGTTCCAACTTTTTATATGATGAAATTTGTGTCAAATTTGTTAGAAAAAAAATCACCGTTTGTACAATTAGAAAACCAAAAAAAGTTCGCTCAAACAATAGCAACCTTTTCGAATTATTTTTGGAAAATATTACTAAAAAAAGCTACTTTCTATAAATTAAGTAAATAATAATTCTTTCACCATTTGTTATGAGTCAGCGTTTAATTCTATTTATTACACCAACAGGTGGACGAACGGGTTCAGAAATGCTGCTTTGGTATTTGCTCAGTCGATTATCTGGCAAAATAAAAACGGCCATTTATAGCCGCCAAAATGGAGAACTTTTCGCAAAAGAATCTACTGCTGACTTAACTTTTATCAATAAAAGCAAAAAAGGGTTTATCTATAATATTTATGAAGGAATTTACCATAAAATTTTCAAAATCACTCCCGAAGAACAAAAATTAATAACTATTCAGAAAAAAATCAAAGCAGACAGATGGTATATTAATACTTTAACAATGCCTCAATTTGCTAAATTAGCGAAGCGTTTGCGGATTCCTTATGATATTCATGTACACGAATTAATTAGTGTTTACGACGAAATCAGGTATGATGATTTTAGGTTTCAATTTGATAATGCCGAAAGAATTATTTGTTGTTCGAGTATTGTTGAGCAACGAATTAAAGAAATGGGCTATCAAAACACCATTTTACTGCATTCATTCATTGACACAAAAAAAATACAAATCAAGCAGCCTGCTTTAAAAATTAGAGAAAAACTCAATATTCCAAGTAATGCATTTGTTTGGGTAATGTCAGGGTCGATGAATCTGCGTAAAGGCTATGATTTGGTGATTGATTTGTTTGAATTTCTACCCAAAAACACCTACATTGCTTGGCTTGGAGCTTGCAAAGAAACAGGTGTTTTGCATTATATTCGTCAAAGAACCAAGCTAGAAAATTTGAATTTCATTGAAATTGGCGAAAAATCAAAAGAATATTATGACTTTTTGAATATTGCAGATGGATTTTTACTAACTGCCAGAGAAGACCCTTTCCCCTTGGTAATGATTGAAGCAGCTTATCTTGAAAAACCAATTGTTGGCTTTAATTCAGGCGGGATTTCAGAATTTGTACAAGACGGAATGGGAGGTTTTGTAAATAGTTTTTATCAGAAAGATTTAGCTGAATTGATGGTAAAAGTTCAAAACAAAACCATAGAAGTTGATAAAAATGCCCTAAAAAATCGAGCTTTAACTTTCGATATTCAAACACAGATTTGTAAATGGGATAATATTTTTGAAGTAAAATAACTTCCTAAGTTTACCCAAAATTGGCAAACTTTATATCAAGATATGAATAATTACAACAGCATTTTAGTAGAACTTCAGGAGGCACAAAAAGTGTTAAATGATTTCATTTCGTCTTCAGAAAATATTGAAAAAATTGAGAAAGCTGCCGAATTAATGGCAAATGCACTCAAAACTGGCAATAAAATTATCTCATGCGGCAATGGTGGTTCACATTGTGATGCGATGCACTTTGCAGAAGAACTTTCAGGGCGTTATCGTGAAAATAGAAAAGCATTGGCTGCCATAGCCATTTCTGACCCAAGTCACATTTCCTGCACTGGGAATGACTATGGTTTCGATTATATTTTTTCAAGATTTATTGAAGGATTAGGCAATTCTGGCGATGTTTTATTAGGAATCAGCACCAGTGGAAATTCTAAAAATATTATTAACGCAACCCTTGCAGCCCGTGAAAAAGGGATGAAAGTTGTCATTTTTTCTGGAAAAGATGGTGGTAAATTAGCAGGAATGGCAGATGTAGAAATAAGAGTTCCTCACTTTGGATATGCTGATAGAATTCAAGAAATTCATATTAAAGTCATACACATCTTGATTATGTTGATAGAAAAAAAGGTTTTGTAAAATTAGTGTTCCCAATAATTTGAGCCAATGAAAATACTATTCATTAGTCACGATGCTAACCGAGCTGGAGCTCAATTGTTTTTGTTGAATATCATGAAATATCTTCAACAAAAAGGATTTGAGATGCATTTACTTTTGCTTGGAAATGGTAGTTTAGAACAAGCATTTAGGTCAATTTGCAATGTCCAAAAATTTCCAACACAGGAATTCAACCCTAATCAAAGCATTTATAAGAAAACATTTTCTAAAATTGTAGGGAATAAAGCGAAGAATGATGAACAAAAAAATAAAATTTTGTCCTCATTACAAACCAAAAATTTTGATTTGATCTATGCCAATACAATTGCGACTGCTTGGGTTTTGCCTGAGCTTTTAAATTTTGTTGCTGCACCTATTTTTTCACATATTCATGAACTTGAATTTTCGATTCAACTTTATTCTAAAAAAGAAGACCGAGAATTTCTTTTCGAGAAATCGAGTAAAATCATTGCTTGCTCAAACGCAGTTTCAGAAAATATCAACACAAACCATCAAGTTCCAATATCCAAAATCGATATTATTCATTCATTTGTAGATAACGAAAATGTTCTTTTAAGATGCTTAAGTACTGATAATGAGGCAATTAAGCAAAAATACAATTTACCATCAAGTTCATTTTTAATCGGTGGTTGTGGCAATGCTGAATGGCGTAAAGGAATTGACATTTTCATTCAAGTAGCCAATCAAATTACTAATTCTAGTAACGAAAATTGTCATTTTGTTTGGATTGGTGTAAAAAAAGAAGGTGAATATTACGAACAAATTTCCTACGATATAGAAAAAATTGGACTTAAAAATAAAGTTACTTTCATCGAACCAACGCCAGATGCCATTGAACTCATTTCTTGTTTAGATATTTTTACAATCGTTTCTCGAGAAGACCCATTTCCATTGGTTATGTTGGAAGCTGCTTTGGCTCAAAAAACAATGATTGGATTTGAAAACACAGGTGGATGTTCGGAATTTATTGAAGAAGATGCTGGAATACTTATTCCATATCTAAATACACAATTAATGGCAGGTAATATCATTAAATTATTCAAAAATCAATCTTTTGCCAAACAACTTGGCCAAAAAGCGAAAGAAAAGGTTTTGAAAAAATATAGTTTTGCAAATTCAATTATTAAAATTGAAGAGCTTTTAAAAAGTTTTTCGGTCTAAATTTCATTTAATATGACACTTGTTTTCACGATTTGTTCAGTCAACTATTTAGCTCAAGCACATACATTTGGAGATTCATTAAAAACACTAAATCCTGAATTTGAGTTTGTAATTGGTTTAGTGGATAAATTGGAAACAAAATCAATTGATAAAACAAAACTTCCTTGCTACACGCTTTTGGAAGTTGACAAAATAAATATACCTGATTTTGAAGAAATGTGTGACAGGTATAATATTACCGAACTAAATACAGCCGTAAAACCTTATTATTTCGATTATTTTTTAAAAAATAGACCAGAAATTACAAATATTATCTATTTCGACCCAGATATAATTATATTTGATAAACTCACACATTTGCAAGATAACTTAGAAAAATACAATATTGTCGTTACACCGCATATAACAACCCCATACAACGACAATTTGTGGCAAAGTGAAGAAGATTTGATAAATACTGGCATTTATAACTTTGGATTTGTTGGTTTAAAACGCTCTGTCGAAGCCCAAAAAATGATAAAATGGTGGTGCGAAAAGCTTCACAATGAATGTAAAATCGACTTGTGCAATGGACTTTTTGTTGACCAGCATTGGGCTGAATTTTTCCCCGTTTATTTTGATAAAGTATTTATTGATAAGCATTTAGGAAATAATGTTGCCTATTGGAATCTTCACGAAAGATTTTGTTCTTTTGAAAAAAATCAATGGCTAATAAATAAAACTCAACCTTTACAGTTTTTCCATTATAGTGGCTATTTAATTGCTAAACCAAACGAAGTATCAAAATACCAAAATCGAATAAATTTTGAAGAAAGGGTTGATATTATTCCTCTTTTTGAACTTTATAAAAATCGTTTATTAGCAAATAATGAACTTTATTGGAAAAACTTTAAATGTGATTATATCAAACCACCAAAAATAACACGTTTTGTAAGAGTACGAAAATATGCAAAACTTCCATTAGAAAAATTAGCTTCATTGATTGAGTCGTTATGAAAATTGCAATTTGGCACAATCTTCCAAGTGGTGGCGGAAGCAGGGCATTAAATTATCATCTGAATGGTTTACACCAACGCAGCCATCAAATAGAAATTTGGAGTAATTCTCCTGATGCTGACGGTTTTATGTCAATTCCATCTGATGTAAAAGTACATAAAATCCCTTTCAATAGAACCGAAAAACTCCCATTCAAAGACAAAATCAAGTCCTTTTTCTTTGAAAAAGACCAAAATATCTTAGCAATGGAAGAACATTGTAAAAGATGTGCTGATGAAATAAACCAAGGAAATTTTGATGTTTTATTTGCGAATAGTTGCTTTTTTTATGCAGTTCCTTTCATTGCAAAATATGTAAAAATTCCTAAAGTTTTATACCTCGGTGAACCATTTCGTTTTTTTTATGAATCACTTCCTCGCATCGTTTGGGAAGCCCAACAAGGAGCAAAAGGTAAACTTTTTCGAAGAAGTTATTGGCTGCCATTTATAAAAGATTTATGGATTGAAAGGAAAAATCGGGTACAATTAAGAGAAGAAAGACTTAATTATGAGTCTTTTGACAAAGTTTTGGTCAATTCAATTTATTCTGCTGAAAGCTGCTTAAAAGCTTATGGTTCACCAGCTGAAGTTTGTTATTTAGGCATCGATTCGACGATTTTTAAAGAAAATTCAATTTCAACTTCTGATTATGTAATTGGTTTAGGGAATTTTTATATCAATAAAAATCCCAAGTTAGCCATTGAATCAATTGCAAAAATGACAACAAAAAAACCTAAATTAATATGGGTTGCTAATATGTCGGATAAGAATTATGTCTCAGAAATGAGCTCTTTAGCCCATAATTTAGATGTAGAATTAGAAATCAAAACAATGGTATCTGACAAAGATTTGGTAAATCTTTTATCAAATGCCTTATGTATGATTTACACATCTCAACTTGAACCATTCGGATTTGCTCCACTAGAAGCCAATGCCTGCGGAACACCAGTGATTGCCTTGCAAGAAGGTGGCGTAAAAGAAACAATTATCCCAAATAAAAATGGGTTTTTGAGTGACAGAAACCCAAAGAAAATTGCCAATTATTTGGATATTTTGACCCAAAACAAGGATTTAAGGCAAGAAATGGGTAATTTTGCAGCAAGTTACGTTCGGCAAGAATGGACATTAGAAAAATGTACTGACAATATTGAAAATGCACTCAAAAGTGTTTTAAAATAAGTATTATTTCTCAAAAAATTATTTTAGAAAATCATTTTACATTTTACAAAATTGCCATCACTACCACTCATATTTACAGTTTGCCATATCAATCAATTGGCAAATGCTTTTGTTTTGGGAGATTCTATCAAGAAACACCACCCTGATTATCAATTCTTTATAGGATTAGTCGATAGCAAAAAGAATATTCCCGCTAAGATAAATTCTCCATATCCAATCATTGATATTGAAGAATTAAATCTTGATGGGTTTGCCGAAATGAGTAGAAAATATACTTGGGATGAGCTTTCAGCAGATTGTAAGCCTTTTTTTGCTCAATATTTTTTAGAAAAAAATAAAAATAAAATAATTTATTTCGATTGTACTTCAATTATTTATCAACCCATTTCGTTTTTATCAGAAATACTTGATAATCAATCAATTATATTAGTTCCTCAGCTTTTACATGCGGGTGTTCATCCTGATGAAAAACAAATTCTAAACACGGGTATATTCCATTCTGGATTTTTTGCCCTTAAACATTCAACTGAAGTTGTTAGTTTTTTAAATTGGTGGAAAGAAAATACCAAAACTAAGGGTTTCCATGATTTGTGTAAAGGACTAAATGCTGACCAACTTTGGCTTGAACATGTGCCAGCTATGTTTGAAAAGGTATCAATATTGAAAGAAGAAGGAATCAATATTGGATATTGGAATTTATCAGAAAGAAATATTTATTCTGATGAAAATAAAACTTTAATTGATGAAAAAAAGGTGATTTCTGTCAATTTTAAAGGTTTGAAATACTGGAAATCATACAAGAATTTAATTGAACAATATCAAGATACATTATTGAAAACGGTTAAGCCAAGTTATGGTATTCCAAACCCAAAAGACAAAACTTTTCAAAAAAATATTGCTAAAAATATTCGAGCTATCAATTATATTTTTGATTGGTTTCTTGATAAAATTTCTTAATAAAATTCAATAATTTGCATATTTAAAACAATATTAATTAAAATCACTAACCCAAAAAACCTTTTACCTTCGCTTAACTAAAATTTTAACTTAAATTTGCGAAGGAATAAAAAAAGATAATACCATGACGCATTCAGTTGAAAAAACCGAACACTACGCACTAATTCAATTAGATGAAAATAAATTCGATAAGTCAATTACTGCCGAATTTGAAAAATTAGTCGTTGTACTTTACCGTGAAGGCTTTACTAATATGGTCGTTGATTTTTCTAAAGTTATTGAAATTGATGACTCAGGACTTTCTCTTTTAAGAAAAGCCACAAAAGTTTGTAGAACCGAGCAAGGACTATTTATCGTTTGTACGAAAGATGATGATATTTTGGATTTAATTGATTCTGAAAAAATCCCTGAAATCGTTCTTTTACCAACAGTCGATGAAGGAATTGATGCCGTATTTATGAATGATTTAGAAAACGATTTTCGTGAAGAAAGTGATGATGAATTCGATTTAGGCGAAGAAAATGGCTTTACAGAAGGTAAATTTTAAAAAATATTTTGCGTTAAAAAGAGGATTTTAATCAATCCTCTTTTTAATAATTAGGCTTCTCAATTATGACTTTCGATTTTCTTGTTTTAGGTACTGGGTCAGCTACCCCTGTTATCAACCGCAATCCATCAGCTTTTTTATTATCAATCGAAAACGAATCATTCTTGATTGATTGTGGCGAAGGCACGCAATACCAATTACTCGAATATAAAGTAAAATCTTCTAGAATTAGACATATTTTTATCAGTCATCTTCATGGAGACCACTATTTTGGTTTGATTGGCTTACTTTCAAGTTGGAATATGAACCAACGGAAAGAAGATGTAACGATTTTTGCACCACGAGGTTTAGACGAAATTTTAACCACTCAATTCAAGCATTCTGATACAAGATTAAATTTTAAAATTATTTTTATTGAAACCAATACAGAAAATGCCTATCATTTAATTGATACAAACTTGGTCGAAGTCTCTACAATTCCGCTACATCATCGAATTCCCTGCTGTGGTTTTTTGTTTCGCTCTAAAGCATCTAAACGCAAAATTGTTCCTGAAAAATTGCCACAAAATTTCCCTATCCCCTATCTAAAAATGCTAAAAGATGGCTTAGATATTTTTGATGAATTGAGTGGCATAACTTACCTTAATAAAGACTTTACTATAGAAGGTGGTTCTTCTAAATCGTTTGCGTATTGTTCAGATACAGCTTATAACGAACTAAAAATTAGTCAGTTAAGTAACATTGACGCCATTTATCATGAGGCTACTTTTACAGAATCAGAACTAAAAAGAGCTGAACAGACCAATCATTCGACAGCACAACAAGCGGCTACAATCGCACAAAAAATTAATGCAAAAAAATTAATTATCGGACATTACTCATCTCGCTACAAGTCACTTGAACTTCATATTAAAGAAGCTCAAAGTGTTTTTGAAAATACATTTTTAGCTGAAGAAGGAAAAATCTTCAAAATCTAATTTTTCAATCTTCACGGATATTAGATATTTTCTCACATAGCTATTTATACATATTTTTGATTAAATTGTACTTATCGAATATTCTCAAAAAAAACTTCCCATTAAGTCTATAATTATCATAGACTTACTCTATATTTGTAATGTAAAACCATCATTATAGATATGCAAAGTTTTCGGACAGAGTTAGAAAATCCTTTAGTCGAAAAAGACATTATAGATTTAGAGCGAAAAATCAGATTGTTTCGTGAAGGAAAAATCCATGAAGAAAAGTTCCGTAGTTTGAGACTCGCCCGTGGCGTTTATGGACAACGTCAACAAGGTGTTCAAATGGTTAGAATCAAATTACCTTATGGCAAAATGACGCTTAATCAATGGAAGCGAATCGCTGATATTTCTGATGAATATTCGACTGGAAATCTACATTTCACTACTCGCCAGGATGTACAAATTCACTTCGTAAGTTTAGAAAGAACACCTGAATTGTGGTCCAAACTAGAAGAAGAAAGTATCACTCTCCGTGAAGCTTGTGGAAATACAGTTAGAAATATTACTGCTTCTCCAACTGCAGGCATTGACCCAAATGAGCCATTCGATGTAACACCTTATGTTCATGCTACATTTGAATATTTTCTTCGCAACCCAGTTTGTCAAGAAATGGGTCGAAAATTCAAGATGTCATTTTCAAGTACCGACGAAGATACCGCTCTCAGTTATATGCACGATTTGGGTTTTATCCCAAAAATTCAAAACGGAAAACGTGGTTTCAAAATCATGTTGGGTGGCGGATTAGGAGCTCAACCTCAATTAGCTTATTTAGCTTATGAGTTTTTAGAAGAAGATTTAATTATTCCTTTTGTTGAAGCTGTTTTACGAGTTTTTGATCGTCACGGTGAAAGAAATTCACGTCATAAAGCACGTCTCAAATTCTTAATTGCCAAAATCGGATTTGATACATTCATGAATTTGGTTGAAGAAGAAAAACTTTCACTAAAAGTAAAGACTTTCAAAGTAAATACAGAAAAATTTGCATTAGAAGCAGGTATAGAAAATTCAATAATTGATAACTCTTCTAAATCTGAATTATACAATAATTGGTTCAAAACCAATGTTTTTGCTCAGAAACAAACTGGTTATTATGGTGTATTTGTTAGGGTTCCATTAGGAAACATTTCGAGTACAGTTTCAAGAGCTTTGATAGAAAAACTTTCGGGTTTTGTGGCTGATGATGTACGAGTTACTGTTAATCAAGGTTTATTACTTCGCTTTGTAAAAGCAGAAAACCTTAGCTATATCTTCGATTTGTTATCAACATATAATTTGGCTGCTCCAGGTGCAAATAGCATTGTAAATATAACAGCTTGCCCAGGAACTGATACTTGTAATTTAGCGATTTCAGATAGTACAAGTATTACGCTCGAATTGGAAAAAGTTTTGAAAGAAGACTTCCCAGAATTGATTGAAGAAAACAATATGCAAATCAAGATTTCTGGTTGTATGAATGCTTGTGGGCAACACAGCATGGCTCACATTGGTTTTCATGGAAGTTCTCTAAAATCAGCAGGAAAAGTTCTTCCTGCATTACAAGTTTTGTTAGGTGGTGGTACTGTTGGTAATGGAACTGGTCGAATTGCAGATAAAGTAATCAAAATTCCTAGCAAAAGAGGGCCTCAATTGCTAAGAGTTCTGTTAAACGATTATGAATCGAATGGAATTGAAGGAGAATATTTTAATGATTATTACGACCGTCAAGGAGAAAAATATTTCTACGCATTATTGAAACCTTTAGCTGATTTAACAACATTAGTTGATACAGATTTTGTTGATTGGGGACGAGATGAAATTTTCCAAACTGAAATTGGTGTTGGTGAATGTGCCAGTGTAATCATTGATTTAGTGGCAACACTTTTCTACGAATCTGAAGAAAAAATTGCTTGGGCAAAAGAAGCTGCTGATGAAAGTCGTTGGGCGGATGCCATTTATTATGCTTACCAATCGCAAGTAAATACAGCAAAAGCACTTTTATTAGATAAAAACGTAAGTTGCAGTACACAAAATGGTATTATCACCGAATTTGACAAACATTTTGTTGACGAATTTGGAGGTAATTTTAAAACCCAAGTTTTGCAGATAAATCAAAATGAACCGAGTCAAACTTTTGCGGTTGATTATATCACAGCTTCAGAAGATTTCTTGAAACAAGCAATGATTGTTCGTGAATCGTTAAAAAAAGAATTTGAAATTGCTTAATTATTATAAAAATGAAAAGAATCGCACTTGCATTGAGTGAAAATGTTCAAATGAAATTCATAGCTTATGCTATGATTTTTATGAAAATTTCGCTTTTAGGAATTCTTGCTTACAGAATTACAACTGGTTTAAACCAATTTAATTTTACTTTCGACACCATTCTTTTATACTATATCGGAATTGGTTTTTTAGCCCAATTAGTAGATGGAGCTTTAGGAATGGCTTACGGTGCATCGTGTACATCTATGCTTTTGGGCTTAGGTGTACCGCCTGCTTATGCAACAGCAAGTGTTCATACTGCTGAGGTTTTTACAACAGGCGTATCGGGGCTTTCACACATCTATTTTGGTAATATTGATAAAAAACTATTTTTCAGAATTGTTTTGACGGGAGTTCTTGGAGCGATGATTGGTGCTTATCTTATTTCTGATGTTTTCGATGGAAAAATGATAAAACCTTATATTTCAATCTATATGATTATTTTGGGTAGTATCATTATCTCAAAAGCATTCAAAAAACGTCCAGTTGAACCACAAAACAAAAACTTAGGTCTTCTTGGCCTTTTTGGAGGTTTTTTAGATTCAGTTGGAGGTGGTGGTTGGGGACCATTAGTTACCTCAAATCTTATTAGTAAAGGAAATGCTCCAAAAGAAACCATCGGAACTGTAAATACTGCTGAGTTTTTTGTGTCATTTTTTAGTACGGGCGTTTTCATGTTGTTTATTGATATTCAAGCATGGCAAGCAATTGCTGGTTTAATCATTGGTGGCGTTTTTGCAGCTCCGCTTGGTGCTTTTTTGGTTAAACTTTTTCCTCCTAAAACTATTATGATTTCGGTTGGGGTTTTGGTCGTGCTATTAAATATTTGGAACTTGTCGAAAGTTTTGTTCTGAATAAAATAAAATTTGACAATGATAGACACTTTAGAAAAATTATCTTTAGCAGAAAGCCTCAGCTTTGTTGCCAATAAATATCAGCCAAAAGTAGTTTTTTCTACCTCTTTTGGTCAAGAAGACCAAGTAATTACTGATGCTATTTTTACTCAAGATTTAGCAATAAAAATTTTTACACTTGATACTGGTCGTCTTTTTCAAGAAACTTATGAACTGATAGATAAAACTCGTTCGAAGTATAAAAAAAATATTGAAATATATTTTCCAAACACTGAAAATACACAAAAATTAGTTACTCAAAAAGGAGCAAATAGTTTTTACGAATCAGTAGAAAATAGAAAGGAATGCTGTTTTATCAGAAAAATTGAACCCTTAAAAAGAGCTTTGGCAGGAGCTGAAGTTTGGATTACAGGTTTAAGAGCCGAACAATCTGAAAATCGTAATGATATGAAGATTTGGGAATGGGACGAAGGAAACAAAGTTTGGAAGTTCAATCCATTGATTCATTGGACTTACGAAGATGTCTTAAACTACATTAAAGAAAATAAAGTTCCTGATAATCCACTTCACCGAAAAGGCTTTGTAAGTATTGGTTGTTTGCCTTGTACACGAGCAATTGAGCCGCACGAACACCCAAGAGCAGGCCGCTGGTGGTGGGAGGAATCGCAAAAAGAATGTGGTTTACACGCAGCAAAATGATATAAAATTATCAATTCTCAAAGTTATTGTGCAATTTTGCCTTTTAATTAGCGGTATGAAATTCGTTTTGTTTTAATTCTTAAAAGATTTTTCAGAATAAAACAAAGCGTTTGGTTAAATTATTAAAATCAGATTAATCATTTTATAAATGAGTACGATTTCAGAAAAAACAACGGTTTATCAAGCCAATGACAGTTCTTTTCCAAGAGAATTGGAAGACGAAGCAATCTATATTTTACGTGAAGTTGCTTCGCAATTTGAAAAACCAGCAATTCTATTTTCGGGTGGAAAAGATTCAATTACGGTTGTGCGATTAGCTCAAAAAGCTTTCTATCCCGCCAAAATTCCATTTGCCCTTCTTCATGTTGATACAGGTCATAATTTCCCAGAAACGATTGAATACCGTGACTGGTTGGTCAATAAATTAGGTCTCGAACTTCATGTTCGTTACGTAGAAGATTCAATCAAACAAGGCAAAGTAAAAGAAGAAACAGGAAAATATGCCAGCAGAAATGCTTCTCAAACTGTAACACTTTTGGATGCAATCGAAGAATTTAAGTTTGATGCCTGTATTGGTGGAGCAAGACGTGATGAAGAAAAAGCTCGTGCCAAAGAAAGAATTTTCTCAGTAAGAGATGATTTTGGTCAATGGGATGCAAAAAAACAACGTCCTGAGTTATTTGATATGCTCAATGGAAAAATTGAATTGGGTGAAAATGTAAGGGTTTTCCCAATTTCAAACTGGACTGAATTAGACGTTTGGAATTATATCAAAGAAGAAGAATTAAGGATTCCATCAATCTATTTTACGCATGAACGTGATGTTTTTGAACGTGATGGCATGATTTGGGCTGACTCTGAATTTATAAATAAATCAGAAGATGAAATTCCATATAAAACTCAAGTTCGATTCAGAACAGTTGGAGATATGACTTGTACTGCCGCCGTTGCATCAACTGCTGATAATTTAGACGATGTTATCGGAGAAATTCTTTCCGCCCAAATTTCTGAACGTGGAGCAAGAATTGATGATAAACGCTCAGAAGCAGCCATGGAAAAACGTAAACAAGCTGGATATTTTTGATTTACGTTTGAATATTTTTCCCAATTTCAAATAAAATAAAATCACCTTTCATAAAAAGGTTAAGTGGTTATGGATATATTAAGAATTGCAACAGCAGGTTCGGTAGATGATGGAAAAAGTACACTCATCGGACGTTTATTGTACGAAACTAATTCAATTACAAAAGATAAAATAGAAGCATTAGAATCTGCATCAAAAAGAAAAGGTCTCGATTTTTTAGATTTATCTCTTTTGACAGATGGACTAATTGCTGAGCGTGAACAAGGCATTACGATTGATGTTGCTCACATTTATTTTAGCACACCAAACCGTAAATATATTATTGCTGATACGCCAGGTCACTTTGAATATACTCGAAATATGGTAACTGGAGCATCAAACACTTCGGTTTCTATTATTTTGATTGATGCTAGAAATGGTGTTGTCGAACAGACAAAACGTCATTTCTACATTTCATCAATGCTACGAATCAAAAATATTGTAGTTGCTGTCAACAAAATGGATTTGGTTGGATATAGCCAAGAACGTTTCAATGAAATCAAAAACGAACTTTTAGCTATTGCTGAACAAGTAAGTTTTGAAGGGCAAGAATTGCAATTTATTCCAATTTCTTCACTTTATGGTGAAAATCTAGTTCGCAAATCAAGTGAAACTCCTTGGTACGAAGGTGAAACTTTATTAAACACTCTCGAAAATGTTGCTACTCAAAATTCGGAGTTGAGTGTAAAAAATGCTCGTTTTCCTGTTCAACAAGTGATAAGACCAAAAACTGAAGAATTCCACGATTATCGGGGTTATGCTGGAAAAATTGCCAGTGGTAGTTTTTTTGTAGGCGATTTAGTAGAAGCTTTACCAAGTGGACAGATAAGTAAAATCAAAACAATTGAAAAATTTGGCACAAAGTTAGAAACTGGAAAAGCCAAAGAATCAGTTGTTATTACACTTGAAGATAATATTGATGTTAGTAGAGGAAATATGCTTGTAAAGGTTGGCGAACAACCCGAATCACGCAAAGAAATTGAAGCCAAAATTTGTTGGCTTGATGGACAAATGTTAACTGTAGGTAAAACATATTTACTCCAACACGGAATTAACCGTGTAAAAGCAAAAGTCACTAAGGTAAACTCGCTAATTGACATCAAAAACATGTCTTTGAATAACACCCCACCTGCGGATGGAGGCATAAAATTAAACGAGATTGGTTGGATAACTATTAAAACCGCTAGTCCTATTTATGCAGACAAATATGAAGAAAATCCTGCGAATGGTTCATTCATTTTGATTGACGAAATGAATAATGGTACAGTAGGTATTGGATTTGTAGAATAATTTTTTTAATTTTAATACCAATACTCATCAACCAAGCTAAATTTATTAGTTTAGGTTAGATAAAAAATAGGCGGCTGGTTGGCTGTCTTTTTTTTTGCCTATTTAGCCTCTTTTCCCTTCCCTTTTTACAAAGAGAAGGGCAGATTTTCATCAGAGGCGTTTCTGGGAAGAGTTTATCGGGTATAAAATCATTGATTACTTAATCTCCTCCACAACATTATGATCTTCTTTTTTCTGTGATTTTGGAATAACTATATAATCTTCGAGCACATTTTCTTCTTCATTTCTTTCAGCTTTTTTCATATAAAATGATTTTGCACGACTAAACCAACCTTTATACTTTTTAGCATCTTTCCGAGTTCGATAATAGCGTAATCGATACTCAACATAAGGATTAACGATATCTTCAGGGTATTCAAAACTATTAGCTACATCAATATCACTTTGAGTTAAGACTCCGTTTTGAGGCACGCCTATGATTTTTTCAAAAGCAACAATATTTTTATTATCAACACCAACTCCAGCATTTATTAGATGGTCAATTAAAACTTCGGCTACTTCTTGGCTTTTAAACTGATTTCCTAAAAAACGATTCCAATAGTGATGTCGATGAATGTAAAGTGCTTCTTCTTTTGAGAAAATTTTATCACCCCAAATTGGTTTATGAATGCCGTAACCTTTACCTTCAAATCTTAAAAGTTTAGGTGCATATTTATTGAATGAAGCTGCTTGATTAACAAAAGTTACGCAAATAAATGATAATATGCTGATTGCCAGCAAAGAAAGTAAAACCTTTTTGATGTTCATTGATTTTGATTTTTTCAAGATAGTATAATTAATTGCAAAAATTATACCGTTAAATAATAAAACTGGGACAAATAAAGGAGAAGTTTATAATAGGCTTACTTTCAAGAGTTTAGAATTACAACCGAGTGAGTTGCAGAAGTTGCCAATCAACCAATAATTGTTTTGGCAGCATTATTGTGATAAAAAAAATACTATTGAAGCTAGAACGAAGTTCATCACATCAATAGTATTTTAAAATTAATTTTTGATTATTTTTTTACAATAAACTCATCATCATTTGTCTTTTCTTGCAAATTAGTTTTGATAAGTATTTGCGGTAAAATCAAATGATTTGCCAAGAAATTCCCTTCTTCATCAGTAATCATAAAGCTTTTTGCTCTTTTGGACCATCCTGAATTTTTAGTAAAATTTTTCCTTGTCGTGTAAAAATAAAGTCGATAATTGACGAAAGGATTGATGATTTGCTCAGGAAATACAAAAGCGTTTGCAACTTTAATATCGGCTAGTGATAAAAAACCATCTTGCTTAACGCCAATGATTGCCTCAAAAGCCCTTATGTGAACAGACTCTTTACCTTCCCCAGCATTAATAAGTTGGTCAATTAAAACCTCAGCAACGCCTTGATTTGTGAAGTTTGAAGCATGATATTTGTCCCAATAATGCTTTTTATAAATAGTGAATGCGTCGTTTTTTGAGAAATTTTTGTCACCCCAAATAGGCTTGTGAATACCGAATCCGATGCCTTCAAATTTTATAAGTTTTGGAAAGTATTTTTCGAAAGAAGCAGCTTGTAAAAACTGAATGGAAATAGAAAGTAGAAGTGTTAAAAGAACTTTGTTTTTGTTAACTATCATGTAAAGTATTACGATGTTGAACACAAATTAAAATATAAAATATTGATTATCAATACATTATCGCAATAATTTATTAAACGGCAAGCAAATCTCTTACAATAATTATATAAATTCTTTAATGAAGAAAATTTAGTTACTTCTCAAAAGTATAAAAAATGTATTTCAAAGCGATTACGCACAAATAGCATATTTCACTGATAATCTTATTCAAATAATAGATAATTCAATGGTAATAAATACTTATAAATAGTAATTAATATGTCGTGTCACGTTGTATTTTTCTTATAATATTTGTTGTTAAAACAAGTATTTTTTATCAAAGAAAGAAAATTTGGTTTAAAAGTTGTTATGCCAAATTAATTTGGTATTATATTGCAATGTATTTATCATATTCCCATCTATATCTCTTCGTATCAGAAGATTATTGGGATACTATAAATCATTAAAATTACAACAAAATCACTCTCGGACGGCGTTTCGTTGGACGGCATTCCGTTAGGTACAATTTCAAATCACTATTATATTTGTACGATGACTGAAACTGAACAGGTTACAGAGCAACAACAAGGTTTATATCGCTCAGAATTTGAGCATGATGCTTGTGGAATTGGCTTTAGAGCTCATTTGAAAGGACGCAAGTCGCACGGAATTGTTGCCGATGCTATTAAAATGCTCGAACGCATGGACCACCGTGGTGCATGTGGATGCGACCCAAATACTGGGGATGGAGCAGGTATTTTACTCCAAATCCCACATGAGTTTTTCTTGGATGAATGTATCAAATTAGGCTTTCATCTACCTGCTGTTGGTGAATATGGCGTTGGTATGATTTTCTTCCCAATGGATAAAACCGAAAGAGAAGAATGTCGCTCAATCTTAAACCGAAAAATTGAAAAATTAGGTTTAGAATTACTTGGCTACCGTGTTGTTGATACAAAAGGTGATATTTTAGGCGAAGGCTCTGCATCAGTTGAGCCAAATGTTGAACAAGTTTTCATCAAACGCCCTGTTGACATTACCGAAGAAATAGACTTTGAAAGAAAATTATATATACTCCGTCAGTATGCCTCAAGAGTAATTAGAGAATCTGTTTCAGGTGCGAAAGAACACTTCTATTTCTCTTCGCTTTCGTGCAGAACAATCTCTTACAAAGGTCAATTGACTACGGAGCAATTGAAATATTATTTCCCTGATTTATCAAATAAATCAGTAACATCTGCTTTTGCAGTTATTCACTCTCGTTTCTCAACCAACACTTTCCCTTCTTGGAAATTGGCTCAACCATTCCGTTTTATTGCTCATAATGGTGAAATCAATACGGTTAAAGGTAATGTAAATTGGATTCGTGCTGGAGAAAAATCATTCGTTTCTGATTTCTTCACTAAAGAAGAAATGGATTTAGTTCTTCCTATTTGTGATGCAGGTAATTCAGATTCGGCCCAATTGGATAACGTAATCGAATTGCTTTATCTTTCTGGACGTTCTTTACCACACGTGATGATGATGCTCGTTCCCGAAGCTTGGGATGGCAATGAAGCGATGGATGAACAAAGAAAAGCATTTTATGAATACCATGCCGCCATTATGGAGCCATGGGATGGTCCTGCTTCAATTTCGTTTACGGATGGAAAAATGGTTGGTGCAACTTTGGATAGAAATGGTTTGCGACCTTCTCGTTATTGGGTTTTGAATGATGACACCGTTATCATGGCTTCTGAAGCGGGAGTTTTAGATATTGACCAAGAGAAAGTTGTTTCAAAAGGACGTTTACAACCTGGAAAAATGTTTGTTGTGGACATGGAACAAGGTCGTATTATTCCTGATGAAGAAGTAAAAGCTGATATTTGTTCACGTCAACCTTATCAAGAATGGTTGGATGAAAACAAAATTAAAACTGAAGAACTTCCAAAATCCATTCGTCCTTACCAACATTATAGCGAAGATACTTTATTGAAACGTCAAATTACATTTGGCTACACTTCAGAAGATTTACGCATGATTTTGGCTCCAATGGCTCAATCGGGTATGGAAGCTATTGGTTCAATGGGAGTTGATACTCCGTTAGCGATTCTGTCAGACCAAAGCCAACATTTATCGTATTACTTCAAACAATTATTTGCACAAGTAACGAACCCACCGATAGACTCTATCCGTGAGCGTTCAATCATGTCATTAATTTCTTTTGTTGGTTCAAACGAAAATATATTAACAGAAACTCCAAGCCACTGCCGTTTGGTTCAATTAGACCAACCAGTATTGACAATTGAAGAATTTGATAAACTTCGTTTTGTTGATTATAAAGGCTTCCAAGGCAAAACAATCAATACTTATTTCAATTCAAGAAGTAATGATATTGGTAAGGCTTTAGAATTTGGCTTGGAACGTATTTGTAGATATGCAGAAGATGCAATTGAAGATGGATTTGAGATATTAATTCTTTCTGACCGTGCCATTGATACTGACCACGCTCCGATTCCATCACTTTTGGCAACAGCGGCCATTCATCATCATTTAATCAGAAAAGGTATTCGTGGAAAAGCGGGTATTTTGGTTGAAGCGGGTGATATTTGGGAAACACATCATTTTGCAACCTTAATTGGTTATGGTGCGTCAGGAATTTGCCCTTATATGGCATTTGAGACTTTATCTTGGATGAATAAAAAAGGCTTAATTGAAGGCGAATTCGACGATTATACCTTAAATAAAAATTATATTAAAGCCGTTGATAAAGAATTGTTAAAGATTTTCTCGAAAATGGGGATTTCAACACTTCAATCTTATCAAGGAGCTCAAATATTTGAATGTATTGGCTTAAACAAACAAGTAATTGATAAATACTTCTCTGGAACTATTTCACGAATTGGCGGCATGGGCTTGGCTGAAATTGCAAAAGAAGCTTATGTTAGACATCGTGTAGCTTTCCCAGAAGTTCCACAAGAATCTGTAAAAAGACTTGAAGTTGGTGGAGTTTATCAATGGAAACAACGTGGAGAACGTCACATGTTTAATCCACAATCAATTCATTTACTCCAACAATCAGGCAGAGTTGGTGAAAAAGATTTAGACAAAGGCTATCAAATATTCAAGCAATATTCAAAATTAATTAATGAACAAAGCAAAGATGCGATTACGCTTCGTGGCTTACTTCGCTTCAAAAAAGGAAATTCAATTCCTTTAGAAGAAGTTGAACCTATCGAAAGCATCTTTAAACGTTTTGCTACTGGTGCCATGTCATTTGGCTCTATTTCCTGGGAAGCACATACAACTCTGGCTATTGCCATGAACCGTATTGGTGGTCGCTCGAATTCGGGAGAAGGTGGTGAAGATGAAGTTCGTTACGAATTAGACAAAAACGGAGACAATTTAAGTTCTTCAATCAAACAAGTAGCTTCTGGTCGTTTCGGTGTAACAAGTCATTATTTGACGAATGCCAAAGAACTACAAATCAAAATGGCTCAAGGAGCAAAACCTGGTGAAGGTGGACAACTTCCTGGACATAAAGTTGATGACTGGATTGGTAGAGTACGCCATAGTACACCAGGTGTTGGCTTGATTTCGCCTCCGCCTCACCATGATATTTATTCGATTGAAGATTTAGCACAATTAATTTATGATTTGAAAAACTCAAATCGTGATGCTAGAATTTCAGTAAAATTAGTGTCTGAAGCGGGTGTTGGTACTGTTGCCGCAGGGGTAGCAAAAGCACATGCTGACGTAGTTTTAATTGCTGGCCATGATGGAGGAACTGGAGCATCTCCCCTCTCTTCAATCCGACACGCAGGTTTGCCTTGGGAATTAGGTTTGGCTGAAGCACATCAAACTTTAGTAAAAAACAAATTACGTGGAAGAATTACAGTTCAAGCAGATGGACAGTTGCGTACAGGTAGAGATATTGCCATAGCGGCGTTACTTGGTGCAGAAGAATTTGGTGTAGCAACGGCAGCCTTAGTAGCTGTGGGATGTATTATGATGCGTAAATGCCATTTGAATACTTGCCCAGTTGGTGTTGCCACTCAAAATAAAGAATTACGTGCAATGTTCAGTGGTAAACCAGAACATGTAGTTAATATGTTTACTTATTTAGCAATGGAACTTCGTGAAATCATGGCCGAATTAGGTTTCCGTACGATTAACGAAATGGTTGGACAATCGCAATTTCTTGAAAAACGTGATGATTTGACGCATTGGAAATACAAAAAAATCGATTTATCAGGAATTCTTTTCAAAGAACCAACTACTTTGGATGTAGCTCAGTTCAAACAAGAAGAACAAGACCACGGTATTTCACAAGTATTGGATTGGAAAATGATGAGCGATGCTCAACCTGCCATCCAAAATAAAAAAGAAGTTGAAGCTAGTTATGTAGTAAATAACTTAAATCGCTCAATTGGAGCCATGACTTCTAATGAAATTTCTAAAGTTTATAATGGAGAAGGGTTGCCGTATGGAACAATTCATTATAAATATAGAGGAACTGCAGGTCAATCATTTGGGGCATTTTCTACTAAAGGTTTAAAACTTGAACTTGAAGGTGATTCAAACGATTATTTTGGCAAAGGCCTTTGTGGAGCTGAATTGATTGTTTATCCTGATAGAAAGGCAACTTTCAAAGCCGAAGAAAATATGATTATTGGAAACGTAGCATTTTATGGTGCAACTTCTGGTGAGGCTTACATCAACGGTATGGCTGGCGAGCGTTTCTGTGTAAGAAATTCGGGAGCAAAAGTTGTTGTTGAAGGAATCGGCGACCATGGTTTAGAATACATGACAGGTGGATTAGCTATTATACTGGGTGAAACAGGTAGAAACTTTGCTGCTGGTATGAGTGGTGGTATTGCGTTCGTTTATAACCCTAACAATACTTTTGAAGCTAAATGCAACAAAGAAATGGTTGGTTTAGAAAAAGTTGATAGCGATGACGCTGCAATGTTAAAATCATTCATCGAGAAGCACTTACAAGTAACTAAGAGTGAAGTTGCTAGCAGAATTTTGGCAGATTTTGATGCACAAGTACATAAATTTGTTAAAGTATTCCCGACTGATTACAAACGAGTTTTACTTGAAAGAAAGAAAAAAGCCGAAGCTGAAAAAGTTTTAGCATAAACCTTTTAGTCTTAATCATTTTAAAGAAATACACAAAATCACAATATAACAATGGGAAAACCAACTGGTTTCTTAGAATTTCAAAGAGAATTAGCAGCCAAAAGAAATGTTGATGAACGTCGTTTGGACTATAATGAAGTTGAAATGCCGGCAAATGACGATAATTCTCGTAAACAAGCCGCTCGTTGCATGGACTGTGGCGTACCATTTTGTCATAATGGATGTCCATTAGGCAATATTATACCAGAATTTAATGATGCAGTTTGGGAACAAAACTGGGAATATGCCTATCAAATATTGAGTTCTACTAATAATTTTCCTGAATTTACGGGTAGAATTTGCCCAGCACCTTGTGAATCTGCTTGTGTTTTGGGTATCAATAAACCGCCCGTTGCTATCGAATATATTGAAAAATCAATCATTGAAAGAGCGTACGCCAACGGTTGGGTCAAACCTAATATTCCTAAAAAACGCACTGGCAAAAAAGTTGCCGTTGTTGGTTCTGGCCCAGCAGGAATGGCTGCAGCAGTTCAATTGAACAAAGCAGGTCATTTAGTCACTGTTTTTGAACGTGCTGACGAAATTGGCGGTTTGGTTCGTTACGGTATTCCTGACTTTAAGCTAGATAAATCTGTCGTTCGTCGCCGAGTAGAAGTGATGAAAGAAGAAGGAATTACATTTATTACTAATGCAAATGTTGGTGTAAATGTAAAATCTAACGATTTAATGAGAGACTTTGATGCAATTGTACTCTCAGGAGGTTCGACTGTACCTCGTATGATTGACATTAAAGGCAAAGAATTGAAAGGAATTTATCCTGCAATGGAATTTTTGAGTCAACAAAACAAGCGAGTTGCTGGTATTGATAGAGTGAATGACCACCGTGGTGAAGCTTATCAAAATGGAGAAATTTTTGCAACGGATAAAAATGTAGTAGTGATTGGTGGTGGCGACACGGGTTCTGATTGCGTTGGAACGTCAAACCGTCACAAAGCAAAAACTATCATTCAAGTTGAAGTAATGCCAGAACCAAGTATTGATGATAAAAAACAACCTTTTTATCAGGTTCGTGCGGAGTCAACTCCTTGGCCAAATTGGCCTCTAACTAAGCGAACTTCTACTTCACATGAAGAAGGTTGCGAACGTTTATTCAGCATAAACGTAAAAGAATTTATTGGTGATGCTGATGGACATTTGAAAGGGATTTTAATCTCAGAAAGTGCAACATTCAATGGTAGTAAAGTTGAAATGAATGAGCGTGAAATTCCTTGCGAATTAGCTTTAATTGCAGCAGGTTTCTTGAATCCTCAACAAGATTTATTGAATCAATTAGAGATTGAAGTGGACGAACGTAAAAATGTAAAAGCTCCAAATTATCAAACTTCAAACCCAAAAGTTTTTGCAGCGGGCGATATGCGTCGTGGACAATCTTTGGTAGTTTGGGCTATTTCAGAAGGTCGTGAATGTGCTCGAAAGGTTGATGAATTCTTAATGGGTGAAACACTTTTAGAAGCCAAATCAGTATCAATGATTTCACCTGCTTATGTTTCGGTCTAATTGAAATAAAATAGTAGTATTAAAAAAGCCATTCTTGAAATTTAAGAATGGCTTTTTTATTTAGAAAATGTTTAACTTTGATTAATAAATATTCAATCCTCTTACAAATCATGAAAAAAATCATTTTCCTCCTACTTTGGAGTTCAATTCTATTTGCTCAAAAATCAAATTCACTTCCCCGTAGCACTCCAGAAGCCGAAGGCGTTTCTTCAGAAGGAATTATTAATTTTCTGAATGCCGCATCAAAAAGTAAACACGAGTTTCATAGTTTTATGTTAATTAGACATGGAAAAGTCGTTGCCGAAACTTGGTGGAATCCATACCGAAATGACTTGAAACATACGATGTATTCTGTAAGTAAAAGTTTTACAGCTACCGCAATTGGATTTGCAGTTGCAGAAAAAAAACTTTTTGTTGAAGACAAAGTTATTTCATTTTTTCCTAATGATTTACCTATAAATGTCAGTCCTTATTTAGCCGATTTAAAAATTAAAGATTTGCTGAGTATGAGTGTTGGGCATGCCAAAGAAAATATTGCGATGATAGGTTCTGACAATTGGGTAAAAGAATTTTTAAATACTCCAATTGTTAACCAACCAGGAACAAAGTTTTTGTACAATTCGCCAGCAACTTATACACTCTCGGCAATTATTCAAAAAGTAACAGGTCAAAAAGTAATAGATTACCTAAAACCCAGACTTTTCACCCCTCTTGGAATTGATGGGATTGATTGGGAAATTGACCCAAAAGGTATTAACACTGGTGGTTGGGGATTAAGACTTAAAACTGAAGATATGGCGAAGTTTGGCCAGTTATTTTTACAAAAAGGTATGTGGAAAGGGAAGCAAATTTTACCTGCTTCATGGGTTGATGAAGCTACAAGCACAAAAATTATGCAAAACCCAAATGCATCTCAAGCAGTTAAAGATTCGAGTGATTGGCTTCAAGGTTATTGTTACCAAATGTGGCGTTCCCGAAACAATGGATTTAGGGCTGATGGTGCAAATGGACAATTTATCATCGTTTTACCTGACCAAGATGCTGTGATTGTTACCACTGCCGAATCTACCGATATGCAATCAGAGTTTAATTTGATTTGGAAACATATTTTACCTGCATTAACCCAAAAAAAACTACAAGCAAATCCAAATACTTTAGCAAAATTGAAAGAACTAACTACCTCCTTAGCTCTACCAATTTCACCTAAAAATAATATTTCTACACTTGAAAGTAGTATTTCTGGCAAGAATTATGGCATTATTTCTAACAACAAAACTATTGAAAATGTAAGTTTTGAGTTCAAAAACGATATTTGTCAACTTTCACTAAAAACAGATTCGGTTATTCATACAATTCCATTCGGAAATGGGTCTTGGGAAACAAGTGAAACAACTAAATTCGGTCCATATTTAGTTGCAGCGGCAAAGGCCAATCGAGTTGGGTTGCAGCCGTTCAAAGTTGCAGGCAGCTATCATTGGAAAGATGAAAAAACATTAGAACTCACACTTCGATATATCGAAAGTCCACATACAGAGACAATTGTATGTAATTTTGAAGAAGATAAAATAAGCATTGATTTTCAAAATATCTTCAATAAAAATTCAAAAAGAGAAATCCTAAAAGGAGTTTTAAGTAATATATCGCCAAATTCACCTAAATTAATCATCAGAGGAGATGATATGGGTTATTCACATTCTGGTAATGAGGCATTAATAAAATGTTTTAAAGAAGGAATTCAAACTTCAATAGAAATAATTGTTCCGTCGCCATGGTTTCCTGAAGCAGTAAAAATGTTGGAACAAAATCCAAAAACTGATGTAGGGTTACATTTTGCCATTACAAGTGAATGGGACAATGTTAAATGGCGACCATTGACTGATTGTTCAAGTCTCAGAAATGCAGATGGTTATTTTTATCCGATGCTTTTTCACAACAATAATTATCCAAATCAAGCAATAATGGATAATAATTGGAAAATTGATGATATTGAAAAAGAGTTGAAAGCTCAAATCGAAATGGCATTGAAATATATTCCTCGCTTGAGTCATATTTCGGGACATATGGGCAGCACAGCTTTTGCCCCAGAAGTAAAGGAAATGGCCCGCAAAGTAGCGAAAAAGTATAACTTAAAAATGGTAGATGTAGAATCAGTAAAAGATAATAATATTAATTATGTTGGTTTTGATTTCAAAAATAAAACAACGGATGAAAGAATTCAAGGGTTCATTTCGATGCTAGATAAACTTGAAGCGGGCAAAAATTATGTTTTTGTAGAACACCCAGGCTTAGATAATGAAGAATTAAGAGCAATCTATCATATTGGATATGAAGATGTTGCAAAAGGGCGACAAGACGTAACAAATATTTTTACAAGTGAAAAAGTTAAAGAAGCAATTATTAAAAGAGGCATAAAACTAGTAAGTTATAAAGATTTATTGAATTAAATAAAATGTAAAAAGTCCTTTTCTGAAAATAGAAAAGGACTTTTTATTTTAGTTACTTTCTTCTAAAAAATAAGACAATTAACTCAAGTCACTATTTATTTAGGTATCCTCAAATCCCAAAATAACCCTTTATATTTTGCTCAATTCTTGCAATTACATTTTCATCTGACTGAGCGATAAATTTTTCACCCGAAACATTTTCATAAAGCTCAATGTAACGGTTTGAAATTTCTTTCACTTTCTCATCAGTCATTTCTGGCACATTTTGGCCATCTTTTCCTTGAAAATTGTTAGCAATCAACCATTCTCTAACAAATTCTTTCGATAATTGCTTTTGCGGGAGCCCCGCAGCCAAATTTTCTTCATAGCCTTCTATAAAGAAATATCTTGAAGAATCAGGTGTATGCACTTCATCAATTAAATAAATTACACCATCTTTTTCTCCAAATTCATATTTTGTATCAACTAAAATTAAACCTCTTTCTGCTGCAATTTCCGTTCCTCTTTGAAACAGAGCCAATGCATATTTTTCTAATTGAATGTATTTTTCTACTGAAACTAGGCCTTTAGCAATAATATCTTCTCTAGAAATATCTTCATCATGGCCTTCGTGTGCTTTGGTGGTAGGAGTAATAATTGGCGTTGAAAATTTATCATTTTCTTTTAGTCCTTCAGGTAAATTTACGCCACAAAGGGTACGTAAGCCACTTTTGTAAGTTCTCCAAGCATGGCCAACTAAATATCCTCTCACAACCATTTCGACAGGAAATGTTTCGCAACGGACACCAATAGAAACATTTGGGTCTGGTGAAGACAAAAACCAGTTTGGTACAATGTCTTTCGTAGCGTTTAAGAATTTAGCAGCAATCTGATTTAAAACTTGTCCTTTGAATGGAATTGGTCGAGGCAATACAACGTCAAATGCAGAAATACGGTCAGAAGCAATCATTACAACTTTATCACCAAAATCATACACATCACGTACTTTTCCACGATAAAAACCAGTTTGTCCTTCAAAATTAAAATTTGTTTCTTTTACTGCTGAGGGCAAAGCACCACCCGATATTTCATTTGCTAATTCTGTCATTATTATATTGAAATTATTTATAAGTCAATTTTACCAGTCTTTTTCAACCTTTGTTTTATTACTACCTTTATATTTTTGTTGTTGTGAATATTGCAATTCAGTGGCTTTCATGGCTTCTAAAATCTGTAAAGCTTTCTCTTTACTCATTTTTTGAGGAATCGTTGAATCCAATTCATCTATTTTTTTCTCAGATTTTTCTGTTTCGCCACCATTATTAGCTTGATTTTCGTTCTGATTATTTTGGTTTGTATTGATTGGTGGTTGATTTTGTGGAACTTTCTTTTTTAGAAGTTCATAATTATATCTCGCAGTTTTGTTCTGATTATCTTTTTGTAAAGCTTCCTTAAACAAGCCTAAAGCAATAATACTATCTCCACGCATCACATCAATCACTCCTATTTGTATCAAGGCACTTGAAATAATATTTTTATCACTTACACGTAATAATTTTTTATATTCAATCAATGCTTTTGTCATATCATTAGCGTTGAAGTATGAATGAGCCAAATTTAATCTTGCTTCTGGCTCAAGATTAAAAGAAATTTTAGCCAAATATTCATATTTATTAGCTGCCAAATCATAGTTTTTTTGAGTATATGCTTTTCCTGCTTCAATTTTAAGAATATTTCTTTGCGTAACATTCGTCAACGAACGTAGGTTTAAAAACAATAAAACAATATAAAAAAACCATGTATTCATAAAAAAGTGAATATCAAATATTAAAGAATTAAGGAAATATTCTAAATTTTGATTGTCTTTACTGTAAATAAAATATCTACAACCATCAGAATTAAGGCCAAAATTACAAAATAATAGTACTTGTTGTTAGCAACGGTCATTTTGCGAGTGTCAATCCAATTGCTTTCAACTTTGTCAACCTCTTTCAACAAGTCTGCAACTTGATTGACTTGATTTGACAATTGAAAATATTTACCGTTCAAACTCTTAGTAAGTTTTTTTAAATAATTTACATCCAATTTTGTTAATACTTCAGCTCCTTTTCGGTCTTTTTTAAAACCAAATCCTTCTCTAATTTGGCCGCCTTGAGGTGTCCCAACACCTAAAGTCAAAAGATTAATCTTATTTTTTTTCAATTCAAAAAGTATATTTTGGTCAACATTACCAAAATCTTCTCCATCAGTTAACAAAACCACTACTTTTACTTTTCTAGGTGAGAGATTACTGCTGGGTTCAAATTTCTTTAGAATCAACTCAAATGCAGCATTCAAATTTGTCCCATTTTGAATAAAAAGATTAGTATTAAGTTTTTGAATAAAAAGTTTAATCGCATCTCTATCAAATGTTAACGGCGAATGAATGTAAGCATCTGAAGAAAAAACAATTAAGCCTATTCTATCTGATTTAAGTAAATCAAGATTTTTTATTAATTCAAACTTAGTTTTTTCAATACGAGTTGGCTCAATGTCAATGGCATTCATCGAATTTGACAAATCCATTACAAAGAAAACATCTTTTCCAGTTGCTTGAGCTTCGATTTCATTTACACCAAAACTTGGTCCCAATAATCCCAAAATACACAAACTAAGATAAAAAGTTCTTATAAAAAACTTAATAATAACTGAGCGAGCTGTTGTTCCAAGACGACGAGCAATGAGATATAAACGTATAAAGTAGGTGGCATATACCAACAAAAATATGCCAATGAAGACAAATTCGACTATTGTAAGAGGCTTTATCCAATTCATGCTTAAAATTATCACTGTTTGACGAGAACCCCAAGTAAAAATTGGCTAATTTTGTGTTTTAAAGTATAAATTCGTTAGTTTCTAGAAAAGAAATGTTGAATTAAAATAATTAAGGCTCTGAGTTTAGAAATTGCAAGAAACCACAATGCAAATTGCTCTCTTTTAATTCTAAAAGTTAGTATTTCTATCAATCTTTCTAATACCAATGATTTTTGTTAATTTTGTGCGGAGTATCACATAAATTTTTACCACAAAGAGTCGCTTTTGTGACCAGAACCTCTCAATTTTATCAAAACAATTAACAAAAATATAGTCGTACATTCAGGCATTTTATTGCTAATTACGCCAATCTTCGGACTTTTTGCATATAATTCTGGTTTTGGCTATGACGCACTTGAATATTTAGTAATTGGTCGTTCGCTCAATGATGGCTATAAAATATATGATTTTATTCCTTCAAAATCGTGGCTTTGGTATGTTTACGTACAAAAAGGAATTAATCTACTTGGTGGAGATTTCACCCATTTTAAAGTAACTTTACTCATTTCACTCCAATTTATCGGAATCGGTTTTTCTTCGTATATAGTTGTTAAAAAACTCACAAATAATTTAAAAACTGCATTTATTTCCAGTTTCTTAGCTCTTATTTGTTGTTTTTTCATGGAAATGAATTTTCTTGAGCCAGAAGCTCCAATTTGCATATTAGCTATTTGGTCGCTTTACTTTCTATCAAGAAATAAAAACCTTACATGGCTTTTAGGAGGAATTTTACTTGGAATAGCCATGACATTCAAAAGTATTGCCATGTTTTACATTGCGGGAGCTGGTATTTATTTATTGTACGAATGTTTCATTATCCGAAAAAGTAATTTTTGGCAAATAACGCAAAAAGGCACTTTACTTTTGGTTGGTTTTTCTATTCCGTTACTATTATCACTTTTATATTTTCACTACTTAAATAGGCTAGAACAACACATTTATTGGTCATATATTTATCCGTTTGGGTCCTATCCAGCACATACTTTATTCCTAAAAAAGCTATTAATCAAGACATTTTGGTTTATAATTCTCACAATAATAAGTCTTTTTGCGGCAATTTTTATAAAAAACAAATCAAAATTTTGGCAAAATCCTGCTTTTGCAATTTCTCTTTTTTTTGGGTTATTTTCTTTGACTTCACTGCTTAAAAGTCAAGCTTCACATTATTTTTATGCGGCTGCTCCTTTTTTTTCCATAATAATTGCTTTCATTTACACACATTTTAGTGAAATTTTTGCAAAAAAATTGGCAAGAATTTATATTGCTATCGTTGGTTTAGGTGCGTTGGTTTTAGTAATTACGTTTGTTACTCGACCAGAAGTAATAAAAAGACTACTAAAAATTGAATCTTTCGCAATTGAAAAAACTTATGAAACGACGGTTAACCGTAATTTAAAGGCAAAAGATAAAACTTTATTGATTGATTTTGGAACTCTATTTTATTTTCATTCACACACTTATCCAAATGTTCCATTTATCAATACCGAAATGCAAACCAGTGATTATATTAAAAAACACACCGATATTTATCAAAAATCCTTACAAGACAGCTCAGTAAAATTGGTAATTTTTGGTTTTAGAAAAACGGTAATTGATGATAGTACAAAAATAAACACACCAGAAAATAAAGTTGCTCTTGAAAAATTAAGACAAGAGTTAAACAAAAATTTTATTATGGAAACTGATTCCATTCTTTACATTAAACTTTGGCACCGAAAGCCAACAAAATAATTGTTATTAATATACTCAATTTTTGATTTAGACTTATTATCCTAAAAACATGCTCCTTTCTGTACTAATTCCAGCTTATAACGAAGTAAATAATATACAAAATATATTAACTAAGATTGGAGAAATTAATATTCCAAAAGAAATAATTATCGTTGACGATGGTTCAACAGATGGCACACGTGAGTTACTGGCAAAACTAAAAAGTGATACAATTAATGTAATTTTACATAAAAAAAATCAGGGTAAAGGCGGAGCAATAAAAACAGCAATTTCACATGCAAAAGGTGATATAATTATTATCCAAGACGCTGACTTAGAATATGACCCAAAAGATTATTATAAACTTATTCCGTTGATTAAAAGTGGTCAAGAAAAAGTTGTTTATGGCTCAAGATTTCTAAATAAACAAAATAAGCACTCCTATTTTTCTTTCTTCCTTGGTGGCCAGGTTGTAACTTGGATAACCAATATATTATACGGTCAAAATCTGACTGATGAACCAACTTGTTACAAAGTTTTTGATGCAAAATTGCTCAAATCTATCAAATTAAATTGTACAGGATTTGAATTTTGCCCAGAAGTTACTGCAAAAATTGCTAAATTAGGGTATAAAATCCCAGAAGTACCAATCAATTATTACCCACGTTCGATTAGTGAAGGCAAAAAAATTAATTGGAAAGATGGCGTAGAAGCGATTTGGGTTTTATTAAAATATAGATTCGTAAATTAGGATTTTAAAGAAAATGACAATTAAGCAATTAAAAATCACAACAGTTTCCTACCTAATTTTACCCAATCTAATATTTGTGGTAACATGGTTAAATCCGCTTTGGGCAACAATTAGTTTGGTGGTTTCTATCTACTCTTTTTATAGTTTTATTAAACACACAAAGCAATGTTTTGAAGAAAATTCAGCATTAAGATTTGAAATAATGCCCCAAAAAGTAACTCTATATTTGGCAATATTTACATTGATTTTGGGTATTTTTTTTAGTTTAGGGAATTTTGGTTTTGGACAATCTTACGATTATTTCAAACATAATACGATTGTTAAAGAACTCATAGAAAAATCCTTTCCAGTCGTTTATGAAAACGAAACTCGTTATGGAGTTTTGAAAGAACCTGCAATTTTAGGCTATTATATGGCTTATTATTTACCAACGGCAATCATCTGTAAGTTTATTGGAGTCGGTTTCGCAAACATTTTATTATTTATTTGGGGTGGAATAGGTATATTCATTTCATTTTGCTGGCTTTATTTTTTGACGCCCAAAAATTTGAATATTTTACTAGTAATTCTATTGTTTTTATTAGGAGCTACACTTTTCAAACCATATTTATACGCACACTATTTGCTCAAAAATATTGTTTCGCTACCAATGATTCAGTATTTTATTTGGCCGTCAGGAATATCTTTTAATCTAATAAATATTCATTATTCACCTCAACATTATATTGTTACAACGGTTGGGGTATTTTTTGTTTATTATGAATGTTTTATTAGAAAAGACAATCGTTTTGTACTTTTCTTCGTTTCTCTACTGTTGATGTGGTCGTTTTTGGGAGCATTTAGTGTTGGAATTATTACAGCATTTTTGGTTATTTTCAGGAGATTTAAAAACTTTTTTGGGCCAGAAAATATCATTGGTGGAGGTGTTATTACCTTTATAATGGCAAGCTATTTTTTAGCACATTTCCAAGATAATCGATATTCTGGATTCATTTGGACATTCGCTGATATTTCGGGGTATCTTTATCAAAAACCATTAGTTTCAATCTTAGCTTTGATTGGCTATTGTATTTTCGAAATAGGTGTTTATTTGTTTTTTATGTTTAAAGTATTTTCTCAAAAAAGTACAAATAAAGAAAAACTCATTTTGCTATTTTTCTGTGCTGCATATTTTATCATTTCTCCTCTTTATAGAATTGGGTACAATAATGATTTAGCAATGCGATTAATTAGTACTATTAAAATTCTTGTTTTTATTTTAGTACTAAGTGCCTATTCCGAAATGCTGACTTCAAAAATTTCTACTAAATTTTTGCGTTTATATATGGCTTTTACGATAATATTAGGCATTTTCAGTAGTCTTACTACATTAAAATGGGATAACGTTCCAAACATTGCCAATAGTCCGAATATAAACAAAGCTGATATTCCACAAGAAATTTTTCTACAATATTTTGCTAAGAAAAACTCTTTTTTTGGTAATCATTTAATGAAAGAGGTTAAATCAAAATAATTACGAAAATGAGAAAAACACTAATTTACTATATTTTTCTCATCATTCAAAACTATGTTTTTAGTAAACTTCCTACTAATTTTTTCCCTTTTTGCAATGTATAATTAGAACGTAATGAAAAATTTTATCAGCTTTATTTGAAAAATAAACAAAAATCAAACACAATTAAACACAACATAAAAATGAATATTAAAAAAACATCTTCGCTTATCATCGTTTTATTTGCTTTCTGGTCCTTTACATCAGTAGCTCAAAATGCAAAAAATGATCATTATATAAGTATTTTCCCTCAAGATTCGGTTGATTATTTAGCAAAGGCATTTAAAAAAGGACATTCAAAAAATGAAATAATTTCGATTCCAAAAGGCCAAAGACCTTTACCATCCAACTATTTAAAATCAAGATATATTAGAAGGCACTTACGAAGTTTCAGAGCGGGTGCGTCGTTTCTGGTTCCTAAAAACATTTTAGATAGATTTGGCAGAACAATTCTTGGAAGAGAAGATGGGCAATTTGTGATGAGTAAAAATGAAATGGATGATTTACTTGCAAAAGCGAATGGGCAACTATCATACATTGAAACCGAATTAGGTATTCCAGCTGGTTATTGGAAAAATACAGAATTGATAAGAATTGATATTCAAAAACCAAAACGTTTACATATTAGAATCCCATCAGGTAATGAAGCCGGTGCAAACGATTTATGGATTCCAGGCGGAAAGTTACCAAATGGTTTCTCTGAATCTGTTGTTAATCCTATTCCAAAAGGAAAATATACGGAGACTTTAATAATTTTAAAATGAAAGAAATTATTAATAACCCTTGGAATTTTAGCTTTTTTGAGGAAAATAATCAGTTATTTTTAATAATTGTTTGCGGAAATGTTGGCATTTTTGAATTAAAAATAAAGCTCACTAAAAAAGAATGTGAGCTTTATCAAACGACTGGTGTTACGTATATTGAAAATTTAGTGAAAGATATTCAGAATTCTCCTTCAAAATATATCAAAAGGAATCTGAACTAAATTTTACTACATTTTGAGTTTCAAAATTCGCTGTTCAACCAATTTCCAAGATAAAAACGCCAAAATACTGGTTAAAAAAGTTAATAAAACTAAATACCAAATATTTGCTTGAAGCCCAAACGACACCATTATATTCACAATTGGCATGTGATAAATGTAGATACCGTAAGAAATGTCATTTTCATGAAGTAACTTTTTACTTAAATCAGTAAATGAAAAAGCAAAAGAAAGTGTCAGAAAAGACAAAATTGTATTAGCTAAAACTCCCCAAATACTGATTTGATAAGGCGTTTCGTAAAATTTAAGCCAAACTTGAAAAATCAAAACGTAAACAACGTAAATAATTAGCCAATAAAAAACTTTATCATTTAAGAATTTAGACAGCCATTCAAAGTTTTTGTAAATCGCAATTCCTGTTAAGAAAAAATGCAAATAAATTAAAATTGTATTGTTAAAAAGCTTCACATATATTTCTTTTTGCAGAATCAACGGACTTGTTTGAATAGCATATTTAATAAGGATTGATAGCAAAAAAATGGCTAGAAGCGATAAATTGACTGCTGCTTTTTTCTTGGAAAGATTGATTAAATATAACACAATTGGCAAAACAAAGTAAAATTGCAATTCAACCGCAATACTCCAAAGACTTCCATTTGGATGTCCTGCTCCCCACGTTTTAAGAGACTCACTTGCATAAAATTGAAAAAAAGTTATTTGAGCCAAAAGCCAATATACGAAATCTTTTAAATCAGTCACTTTTCCGAAAGAAAACAATAAAATGGCTGTAAAAAAAGTGCAAACCCAAAGTGCTGGAAAAATTCTAAATGCTCGATTTTTGAAATATTGTTTTAGTCGAAAGTTATTTCTTTCAAGAGAATAACTAATCAAAAAACCACTTATCGTAAAGAAAATAGGAACTCCAGGGAAGTGATAAATAACTGAAAGAAATCCGAAAAGAGTATTTGAAAGGTCTAAATGCACTGCTCCATGCCAAATCAGCACTTGCAAAGCTGCAATTAGTCTAATTAAGTCAAAATTATTATTTCTACTGATTGTCATAAACTACTTTTTTGAATCCTGCGTACATTTCTTTAGCTACTTGTTCTGGAGAAAAACGTTTAATAATTTCCTTTGATTTTTGTCCAAAAGGTCTGATTATATCAGGATTATCAATAAATTTATTCAAAACTTTGGTTAATTCAGTTATGTTAGATGGATTAAAAGTGTAGCCGTTTTCGTTTTCTAAAACCAAATCAAAAGCAGAACCACATTTATTTGAAACAATTATTGGCAGTCCTGCCGCCATTGCTTCATTTACAACTAAACCCCACGGTTCTGAATAACTTGGTAAAATAAACACGTCGGCTAATGCTAAAATTTTAGGAACTTCATACCAAGGTTGGCCTTCAATGAAACAAACTCCTTCTAAATTATTATCCGAAACATATTGTTTCAGTTTATTTTCTTCGCTTCCGTCACCTAAAATTATCAATCCCCAATCATCATTTGCCAAAGATTTATAGGCGGCAAGAAGATTATCCAAATTTTTAATTTCAATAAGTCTTCCAACATAAATAAAATTGTATTTTTTAAGTTTATAGGCTTTTTTGGAGGCCTCTTTTTCAAGCAAAGCTTCGTTAAAAACTCGTTCAACTCGTTCGTTATCAACCGAATTATTGGCTACCAAAATATGCTCGGGATTCATTCCAAGTTTACAAATATAATCTGCTGATTTTGTTCCGTAACAAAAAAAACCTTGTGCTTTTGTAACAATAAAACTTTTCATGGCTTCTCGCCAACCAACATTTGGATTATCGCTTTCTGTAGAATCTGAAGAGATAATGACCTTAATTCCCTTAAAACGGCAATAAAAAAGTACAATATTCATGGCAGGCTCGTAATACCCTGGTAAATTAATCACATCAGGTTTAAACTTATTTACCCAATAAATTGATTTTTTTACTCGCTGCCAAATAGTTGTATTTTCATAAAAATCTTCAAATAAGACTTTTACATTATATTGATGAATACTGTAATCTATACTACCAATTTTTGCTCTTGTGTATTCGTTGAGAGCAGTTTGAAGGACTAAAAGTTCATCATTGGGATTTTGATTAACAACTTTTTGAAGTTCTGTGTAAATTTTTGCTTTATAATGTGCCCAGAAAAACTGGTGAATGATGAGCATCTTCATGCTTTTTGTGTTTGTATTATATAAGTTTGGAAAAAATAACCAAAGCCCTTGCTTATATTAATGTGATTTCATAATAGAGCTTCAAAATTAAGAAAAATTAAGCCGTAAAATGTTAAAAAGTCAAACAATAAACTTTTTTTACCAAATCAGAGAGGTATATTTGCAGAAAAAAGCTTTAAAATGTTTATTTACCTTGATTGGTTATTTATAAAATTCAATCGTTGCCGCCAAAGTATTGGGCTTAGTTTCTTCTTTGGTGGCCTACCGATAGTTTATTTTTTTCGAGATGGATTAAAACTTGCTCAAGGAAGTTCAGCTTTTACGGCTGCAATAGCCATTTTGAGTCTTTTAATGGCTTTCCCTACAAATCCTAAAAAACTTTACCAAACCAATTTGGTTGGTTATTTAATGTGTATTTTCTATGTAACTATTGCACTAACATATTTAGCAGGATACGCTCCAAATAGAGGTTGGTTTACAAATACACCTGTCGAGGTTGCCAATCAGCTCGTTTTTGTGACAGCTATGTTTATTTTTGCTGGTATTTCTATCAACTCTTTGAAACAGCATTTCCTTTATTTTATGGTGCTTTTTTGTACATTAGGTGGACTTAGCTTGCTGTACTATATTGCACGAAATCCTGCTTATGTAATTGGAATGAGAGCCGCAATTAGTTTTGGTGATGAAGGCGGTATGGCCTCAATGGGAAATCCGCATATTTATGCGAAAAGTGCTTATTTTGGTGTAATTTCAGGTGTAATTTTACTTAGAACTGAAAGAAGAGGATTGTGGAGATTGGGACTAATTGGTTCAGTTTTAATTCTACTTTTGGTTGTTGCACTTTGTCAGGCCATGGCAATGGTACTAGTGACTGGTATATTTTTCTTCTTTTATTTTATTTCAAATATTAAAGCACATGTAATTTATAAAGCACTTAAATGGATATTCGGATGGCAAGGTTTGCTCCTATTTTTTTGTTTAGCGTATGTATCTTTAAGTATAATCAATAGTACAAAATTTAATGACTATTTTATTCATACTTTCGATTTAATAACAGACAGACTAGGTAAAATTATTACTAGCTTTTTTAGTGGTGCAGAAAATCCGAAAGTCAAAGCATTAATCGAAGATTCTTCAGCTTCAACACGAGTTACTAATATTACTAATGTTTTTAATGCATTTGAAAAAAATGTTGAAAATGGAAATTGGTTACAAATATTTTTTGGACATGGATATCAAGATTATTACGTGGATTCTCCATTTATAGAAACATTTCATGATTTAGGTATAATGGGTTTTAGTATTTTTGCAGTTTTACACATTGTAATTATGCGTTGGGTAGTAAAAGAAGTCTTTAATCCAACTTGTAATTTTACTTTAATGCTTGCCTATTTCTTTCTAGCAACATTCATCCAAAATTTCACCTTTGGAATGCCCTACGATTATGGACGTTGGTGTGCAATGGCATTTGTAGCAAGATTTGCTTTAAATTATAAAAAAACACCTATTACTCAAACACAAATCAACCCGATTCAAAATTAAATTAATCATTCGTTATTTATTAATTGAATCACCCATTAAGTACATTTTTTTGTATTTAATGAATTTTTCCACTAACTTTAAAAATAGCAAAAATGGATTTTAATAATCTTGGTTCAAGAGTGTATAACTTATCCAATAAATCTTATAAATATCTAGGAATATTTATAATTGTTACATTTCAAGTACTTTTTTGCAGCATTGACATAAAAAACTTCAAAGACCCACTCTCTGAAGACTCGGGTACAGATGTTGAGCAATGGGAAAATATGAGCTATTATGTAGCCAAACATGTCCATTTCCTTCCTTATCCCCAAATAGAACTTACCAATAACGATTATTTTTATCCATACGGAAATACTCACGCCTTTCAAGGGTGGTTTCTTGAAGGAAACTTTTTCTACGCATTCCTTTATAATAACTTGGGTTATGGCCCATGGCTAAATTATTATTATGCATTTAGTGTCTTTTTCACAGCTCTTAGTATCTTTTTTTTAGTTGGTTATTTTTGGAATTATCAACGTGCATTGATCGTTGCACTTTTAGTTTCATTTCTAAATTTCCATGCAATTGATCGATACCCACATCATTTTGCATATGCTATTCATCATTGGACTACAATTAGTATCTTTTTAGATTTTATTATCCTAAAAAAAATATCTTACAAAGAAATTATTAGTCTCAGACTTATACTTTTCAAAGTAACAATTATGGCATTGGCCTTAGGTTTAGACTTATCGTATATCCTCGGTTTTGCTCTCAGCTCCTTTTTCTTTTGTGCAGTTTATTTTTTATTCCTTTCTTTTAAGACTGAAAATCAACGCTATTTTAAAGAACTAGTTGTAGGTTGGAAAAATCAAATCAAACAAAAAAACTGGTTGAATTATTTCTTGATTGGTACTTCCCTATTGGCAATTTGGCTTTATGTACCAATTATTCTAGGTATTTTTAAAACAATCAGGGCTTTTCATTTTGATAATCCATTTGCTGGCGGACACGCTTGGAGTATGCCAATAAGATTACTTTTTCCTTATTTCCCATTTTTAAATGCTACTTTCAATCCTCTTCAAGATTTTTTTCATGATATGCCTGAAGGACTAGGTGCTATGAGTCCGGGTTTATTATGTCTCTCAATTGGCTTAGTTGGTTTATGTTACTCAAACATTAAGGACAAAAAAATAATGATTCCATTCGGAATATTCTTTGTTCTTTCAGTACTCAATCATCCAATTCTGATGCCTACTTTGCAATGGCTCCCATGGTGTATGCTTTACAGGATTCCATCTAGGTTTACTATGATAATTCCTCTTTTTTGTAGTTTCATGTTCTTATTAGGCAACTATAAAGAAATAAAGTTTCAAAAATTACTAACAATTTTTTTAGTAATTTTTGCAATCGGTACACTTGAGATTTTTACTGTATTTAAAGTTAGGTTTAATCGCCCTGCATATTACTATGCTGCCTCATTTCGTCCATATATGGATTACGTTAAAAATCAACCCGGCGAAGCGGTTTTAGATTGGCCATTTTGTGTGATTGGTGGCAATGGTGTTGGAAATACAGAAGGTTTATGCCCAATTTACAACAAAAGTAGCGGCGTACATTCGTTAAAAAGATTCCATCAAAAAAAAGTTGTTGGACATTATTACGGTCGATTACATCCTTCACAAATTAAAAGTTTTGTTGATGCAGGTTGGGGAAAAATGTCAGAACCAGATAGTCATATTTGGAATGAATCTACTCAATTAATAAAAAACTTAACACCTGAACAATGGGAGTTTTTTACAGATTTTTTTAAATTTAATGACTTTGCAGGAATAAATTTATATATTGATTTAATCCCCAAAACCGAACAGCAAGAATTTTTTAGAAGATTCGGAAATCCTACTAAAAGTACCGTCGTACCAATTGCAGGAAATGTTGTTTTTATACCAAAACCTAAAAGTTGGTTTGCTTTGGTGAATTTGCAAAAAGGGAAAAAAATCAAATTTCCTTGTGGTTGTAAATAAAAAAAATTAGCTCCCGCCAAAGGCAGAAGCTAATCTGAGCTATTGAGTGAATCTATACTATTTACTATCTTTTAATTTTCAGAACAGTACCAACTTTAACAATTGTACTTGATAAATCATTTAAACTCCATAAATCATCAATTGATACGTTGTAATTTACTGAAATTCTGAAAAGTGTTTCTCCTTTTTTTACTGTGTGACTTACAAAAACTTCATTTTGATTACTTTTTTCAACAGTAATGCTTTGTTGTCTTTTCTGATATTCTGCTAACTCATCTTCTGGTTTTAGAGATGAATTCTCTGTTTTATCTTCTAATTTTTTTGGCAAATTTATACTTTTAGATTGCTCTTTCCTAATTTCTTTAACTAAAGGTGGAGAATTGTTTTCTATTTCTTTTGACAAATCTTTATTTATCAGTAGATCATCATTTTTAACAGACTTTTTTTGTTGTATTTTTGAATCTTCAATATTTAATTTCGATTCTGACAAAACTTGAGAAGAATCAACAAATACTTTCGTCGGTAAATTTGCCTGTTCAGTTTGCATGAAATCCTCAATTTCAGTCAATTCATCAGGCATTTCTATGTACTCTATTGGCTTATTTTTTGGTCTAGTAGTTTGTAACCAAATTATACGACCACGTTGTAATCTTTGTACAGTTTCAAATCTATTGAATTCAAGTAAATTATCAAGTCTTACTCCATATGTTTGAGAAATATCCCAAAGAGTTTCGCCTTCTCTAACAACATGAAATGGAACACTAGCCTTTGAAGCTTTCTTTTGAATATAATAAACTTGACCAACTCTTAGCAGGTCATTTTCTTTCATATCATTATATTCCACAAATTTTTCAATAGAAATTCCAGCTTTATATGCCATTGTAACTACAATATCGCACATTTCGGCCTGAATGCCTTCAATATCATTAATCAAATAAAAAACGCCACCTTTTACTTTTGTTTTATTAATTTTTTCATCTCGTTTTAAAACTGGAAAACCTAAATCTTTTGTTGGCAAGCCTGTTTTTCTCGATAATTCTGCAAATGTCCTCACTTCATTGTACCTATTAGTCGGCACAACTACTAAAACATGACATTCGGTGTCTGGCACTTTTTGAACTATTAACCACTGATTGTATTCTTGCAATACTTCTGGCTCAACTTTTAAATCTACGGCAATCCGATTGAGAGTTTTTCCAACACTGTATGGATATTCATAGAGGATTTTTGGTTGTGATGGTTTATATGCAGGAAATTCTTTTTCAATAGCTATTTTATAAGCTAGAAATTGCAAAATAGCCGTGTAAGCAGGACTATCCAATAAAACAAACGCATTTTCAGCCCATTTTTTATTGATTTCTAACAAACTAAGAATTTTCTTATCTGAAATATGCGAAAACAAAGTAGAACCCCAGTTTCTATACAAAACTTGGTTCCTTTTCAAACACATAGCAGCTCCTTTGGTTGATGCAATTAGATGCTTTCGCTCATCTAATTGTACATTCATCAACAAATCTACATCTTCAGCCTTTTGTTTATCTAGACACCAAAAAACACCATTCTCTAAATTGATTGATTTTTCAATTGAAGATTGGTATTTATTATACACAACCAAAAACTTAAAATCGTCAGGAACTCCCTGTTGTTTTAATATTGGTTCAACAATTGGTAAAAACAATGAAAATTGGTCAAGCTGGTTTTGTATTTGTTGCTTATTTGCTTGAATTGATTTCAATTCAGTTTGAATTAGATAACGAGTAACATCATTCAACTGAAAAGTAACATCAGCAAATTTAATTTCATAGGGTATGAGTGGAATGTTTTTTTTTGATGTATGAGCGTAGCTGTTTTTTACTCCCCAACAAAAAAAAAGGAATACGGAAAGTACAGTATTTAATAAAGCACGTAAGTCCATTTTAAGATTCACTAGAACCATTGAGAGGGAGATATTTATCATTTATGACAAACATCTCTCTCAATAGTAGATTACCTTTACTTTTTTTTGGGTTTGAGCTTGAACTTTCGTTCGGTACTTGTTATAGAATTAGGAAAGCTTGTTAACTTTATGTCAAAGATATAATGTGTATTTGTAATTTCCAAATGTAAACTAAATTTTATTTTCATATTTTTCATATTTTTTGTTTTTTCAAAAATAAATGAAAAATAAACACCTGTAACTTATTGATTATCAGTTATTTAAAATATTTTAATAAATTTTTTATTAAAATAAACAAAGATTTCGAACAAAAAGCAATATTTTCCCAAAATGATACCTTTTAATAATTTGTACATTTGTAATCCGAAATGAAATTTTATTGAAAGGATACAACAAATAAAATATAAGTAAAAACACCAATATTTAAGTTCTTTAAATAGCTTCACTATAAATCACAATAAACAAAAAAAGCTACCCTTCAAGGTAGCTTTTTTTGTTTATTGCATAATGAAAGTTTATTTCCTCCATTTTTTATATTGATTTATCAAAGCATTTGTTGAACAATCGTGGCTCTCAATAGCTTGACTATCTGTCAATTCAGGATAAATTCTATTTGCTAATTGCTTACCTAATTCAACGCCCCATTGGTCAAAACTAAATACATTCCAAATAATTCCTTGTACAAAAATCTTATGTTCATACATAGCAATTAAACTTCCTAAACTTTTCGGTGTAATTTTTTTCACCAATATAGAGTTGGTAGGTCGATTTCCTTGAAAAACCTTAAAAGGAGCTATTTTCGCCATTTCTTCTTTAGATTTACCTGTCAATTCCGCTTCAACTTCTTCACGAGTTTTTCCATTCATCAATGCTTCAGTCTGAGCAAAAAAGTTTGAAAGAAGCATTTTATGGTGTTCGCCAAGAGGATTATGAGAAATTGCTGGAGCAATAAAATCGGCAGGAATTAGTTTTGTACCCTGGTGAATTAATTGGTAAAATGCGTGTTGACCATTTGTACCTGGTTCCCCCCAAATAATTGGTCCAGTTTGATAATCAACTTTATTACCATTTCTATCAATATATTTTCCATTTGATTCCATATCTCCCTGCTGGAAATAGGCCGCAAAACGGTGTAAATATTGGTCATAAGGTAAAATTGCTTGTGATTCCGCACCGTAAAAATTATTATACCAAATTCCTAAAAGTGCTAAAACAACAGGGATATTTTTTTCAAAAGGCGTAGTTCTGAAATGGTTATCCATTTCGTGAGCTCCAAGTAGCAATTGTTCAAAATTATCAAAGCCAATAGTACAAGCAATGGAAAGGCCGATAGCTGACCAAAGGGAATACCTGCCTCCTACCCAATCCCAAAAACCAAACATATTAGCTGGGTCAATACCAAATTTTTCTACTAAGTTTTGACTTGTTGAAATGGCCACAAAATGTTTTTTTACAAACTCTTCATTTACAGCACTTTGCAAAAACCAATCACGAGCAGAAAGAGCATTTGTCATTGTTTCTTGTGTTGTAAATGTTTTTGAAGCGATCATAAACAACGTTGTTTCAGGATTAACTTTTTTCAAAGTCTCTGCAATGTGTGTTCCATCAACATTCGATACAAAATGAATATTAATATTCTTCTTTTTGTATGGTTTCAAAGCTTCAGTAACCATTACTGGACCCAAATCAGAGCCACCAATTCCGATATTTACAATGTCTGTAATTGATTTATTGGTATACCCTTTCCAAGCTCCCGAAATAACCTTTTCAGAAAACCCTTTCATTTTATTCAATACTTCATTGACATCTGGCATAACATCTTTGCCGTCAACAATTATTGGTGTATTTGAACGATTTCTTAAAGCCACATGAAGCACGGAACGATTTTCTGTTTGATTAATTTTTTCACCAACAAACATTTGTTCAATCGCTCCCGATAAATCACATTCTGCTGCCAATTCAGTTAAGTAACCAATTGTTCGACGGTTGATATTATTTTTAGAATAATCTAGCAAAATATCATTGAATTTAATCGAAAACTTTTTGAAGCGATTTTTATCTTCAGCAAACAATTCTTTCAAATGTTTTTTGCTGATAGTACGATGATGTGCTTTTAGCTTTTTGAAAGCGGGTGTTTGGGTAAAATTTGTAGAATTAAGCATATTTTCACACCTTCTTCCCCTAAAGAAGGTTTTTCTTTGGTAAATATTCTCCCTTTAGGGATTAGGGAGTTTTTATACAAATATCATCTAAATGACTTTTTGAAGCAACAAAAACATTGAAATCGACATCTCCATTGATTCCATCGATTTTGCCATTGGCACTGTGTTGCCAAATCATTAAACGGGCATCATTATACCCTTCTAGCTTTTGGCTATCATAATTTGAAATCCATAATGGATATTCATCTAAATTACCTTTTATATATTGTTTGTAGATGTGTCCATTGGTATAAATAATTGGTTTTACACCATAATGGTTTTCAATAATATTAATGAAGGTTTTAACATTATCAAGGAGATTTGCTCTTACAATTCGGCCTTTTCCTTGAATTTCAAAATCAAGAACTGGAACAAAATCACCATCTCTTAATACAACTGATTCGATAAAGTTTTGTGCTTGTTCACGAGGATTTCCCCAAGGAACATAAAAATGATACGCTCCACGAATAAGCCCTGCTTTTTTTGATTCAACCCAATTACTTGCAAAATCTTCGTCTTTCAAATCTTCACCTTCTGTAGCTTTTATGAAGCAAAAGCTTATTTCAACTTTATCGTCGTCGCTGTGTTTTACCTTTTGCCAATCAATTTCTTCATTATGATGCGAAACATCAATTCCGTGAATATTATATCTTAAAGGCAATTTGATGCCAAAATTCTCAATATAAGTCCATCTTTGCCCATCGCTCACGTAAACAGGGTACAAAGTTATCAAGGAAATCACAATCAGAATATATAGTCCACGTAGAGAAAATACTTGATTTGAAATCCTTTTAAAAAGACTTAATTTCTTTTTCTTTTTCATTTACTCAGATGCAATAATATATCTAAACAATATAGATTGGATTGCAAATATTGTGCAAAAGTATATAAAAGCCGACAGGATTAAAATGATTTATATGATTACTAAATATTTTTAATCATTTATGATCAAAAATAGCGTACAAAGTAAAAATCCGTGACACATAAAATACTTATCACGGATTTTTCTTGTACACAAAAACCTCAAGGCAAATTATTTATTTGGTTGAGGAGTATAACGTAAATAGGGTTTTACAATTCTTACACCTTTAGGGAATTTTGCAATGGCATCTTCTGTCGAAACTGCTGGTACAACGATTGTATCTTCACCATCTTTCCAATCGGCTGGTGTTGCAACTTGGTAGTTTGAAGTAAGTTGTAATGAATCAATTACTCTCAATAATTCGGTAAAATTACGACCAGTTGAGGCTGGATAAGTGAGTGTTAACTTTATTTTTTTATCTGGTCCAATGATAAAAACCGAACGAACCGTTGCTTTTTCAGAAGCATTTGGATGAATCATATCATACAATGTAGCCACATTTCTATCGCTATCAGCAATGATTGGGAAATTTACAACTACGCCATTTACTTCTTCGATATCAGGAACCCATTTGCCATGTGATGCCAAATCATCAACAGAAACTGCAATTACCTTTACACCTCTTTTGGCGAAATCATCTTTTAAAAGAGCCGTTTTTCCTAATTCTGTTGTACAAACTGGTGTAAAATCGGCTGGATGAGAAAACAACATTCCCCATGAATTTCCTAGCCATTCGTGAAAATTGATTGTTCCCTGCGTAGTTTCAGCAGTAAAATCAGGTGCGATATCTCCTAATCTGAGTGACATATATTTGTTGAATTATAAGTTTTTAATAAATTAATCTACTAACTTTATAGAGAATTGTTTTTTTATAAAAATAGTTCACAAAGTAGCTAAAAAATATTGAATAGATTCATGCGAAAAATCATAAAATCTCTAAAAATAAATTTTGATTAAGTCTTCAGATTCTTTGTACCAAATCGTTGTAATGTGCTATCTTTGAAACAAAAACGAATAAAATGCTTGCTTGTTCAGAACTAAGTTTCTCCTACAATTCACAAAAAACGTTTAATTTCCCTTCATTTAGTTGCGAAAAAGGGCAGACATTGCTCATTTTAGGTAATTCTGGAACAGGAAAAACAACACTTTTACATTTGTTGGCTTTACTTCTTCAGCCTAAAAGTGGTTCAATACAAATAAAAGAACACGAACTGGCACATTTATCGGCTAAAGAAGCCGCCCAAATGAGAGCCAATCATTTGGGTATAGTTTACCAAAAATCACATTTTGTCAGTTCGTTAAGTGTTTTAGATAATTTGCTTTTAGCGAATTATCTAGCTGACCAAAATCAATCAAAAGAACAAGCATTAAAATTAGCTCAAAATCTTGGATTTGCTGATTTATTAGACAAAAAAACAACCCTTTTAAGTGGTGGGGAACAACAACGTGTTAGTATTGCACGAGCTTTAATGAATAATCCTGATGTAATTTTGGCTGATGAACCAACATCAAATTTGGATGATGAAAACTGTGAGAAGGTCGTCCAATTGCTTGAAAATCAATCAAAAAACATCGGTGCTGCGTTGGTAATCGTTACGCACGACCATAGATTAAAAAATATTAACAAGAACATTATTACGCTGTAAAAATGCTATTTAAAATAAGTTGGAAAAATATTGTCGATAAAAAACTCAACAGTTTTTTATGTATTTTATTGATGACATTGGGCATCGCAATGATTTCATTATTGATGCTCTTAGGAAAACAATTACAAGACAAATTTGCAAAAAATATCAGTGGAATTGACTTAGTTGTTGGAGCAAAGGGCAGTCCGTTACAATTAATTTTATCTTCTGTCTATCAAATAGATAACCCAACTGGAAACATTTATTTGGAAGATGTACAAGCAATTGCTCAAAATCCGTTGGTCAAAGAAATGATTCCTCTTTCAATGGGCGATAATTTTCAAGGATACAGAATTGTTGGAACAAATAAAAAATACTTTGAACATTTTAAAACTCAATTCGAAAGTGGAAAAATGTTTAAATCAAATTTAGAAGTTGTGTTGGGCGGACAAACCGCTGCAAATACAAATTTAAAAGTTGGTGACACATTTGCCAGTTCACATGGTTTGGATTCGGAAGGAGAAAAGCACGCAGAACGAAATTATAAAGTTGTTGGAGTTTTAGAATTCAACAATTCGGTGGTTGATAATTTGATTTTAACAAGTTTAGGAAGTGTTTGGAGTATTCACGAAAAACATGCTGAAGGCGAAACACATCCAGAAGAAGACAGTACTGAACGCAAAGAGATTACAAGTGCAATTATAAAGTTTCGCTCGCCAATGGGTATGATGGCAATGCCACGAAATATTAATCAAAACTCTAAATTACAGGCAGCCGTACCAGCTATCGAAGTGAATCGTTTGTTTGAATTATTGGGTATCGGTATCGAAGGATTACAGTTTTTGGCAGCCGTAATAATGCTTATTTCAGGTATTAGTGTTTTTGTATCTTTGTATAATTCATTAAAAGAACGTAAATATGAAATGGCCTTAATGCTTTCTATGGGAGCAAGTAGAACTCGTTTGTTTTTAATGTTGTTATTAGAAGGAATAATTTTATCTTTTTTAGGATTTGTAGCTGGAATATTATTAAGTAGAATAGGCATTTATTTGATTTCAAATGCCTTAAACAAGAAATTTCACATGAATGTAAGTCAATTTGGTTTACAAATAGGCGAAATATACTTATTTATTGGTGCATTATTAGTTGGCATTTTAGCGGCTTCAATTCCATCAATTGGCATTTACAGAATCAATATTTCAAAAACTTTAGCAACTGAATAGTTTATTTTAATTATTATTAAATCATATCATCAACCATAAAACAATGAAAATTATCTCACAAAAAATTATATTAGGCTTAATTGCAGTTTCTTTATTTTCATTCACTTTTTTGGATGAACCAACCAAAATCACTTGGGAAACCCTTAGAGATGTAACATTTAAGAAGAAATGGAGTGCGGAAGAATCAATGTTTATCCTCTATCCTACTTTTGGGCAGAAAGTTGCCAATCTAAAAGATAAAGAAATTGTTTTAACGGGCTACATGATTCCAGTAGATGTTGATGCAAATGCCTATGTTCTATCTGCAAATCCATACAGTTCATGCTTTTTCTGTGGCGGTGCAGGGCCAGAATCGGTTGTTCAAATAAAATTCAAGAAATCAACTAAACGTTTCAATACGGATGATAGAGTGACAGTAAAAGGAACTTTAAAACTCAATGCGGACGATATTAACGAGCTTAATTATATCTTAGTGAATACTGATTTGGTATTGTAATTTCATAAAAATGTCATTTATTAAAGCGTCTGATAATCGTTCAGACGCTTTTTTATTGAATAATTATACCCAGCATTTCGTTTGATAAGTAGTATTTTATACTTTTGGCAAAATCTTGCAATAATTGAATCTAATTAAAATGAAAAAACTACTTTTTGCTTTTACAACTTTATTAACATTAGGAATCTCAACTGACACTTTTGCACAATACGACTATAATTGGGCAGTTGGGTTTAGAGTTGGTGAACCTTTAGGTTTTAATGCCCGAAAATATTTCCAAAATGGTGACAAAGCTTTTGATATAAATATTGGTACTTATGGTTTCATTTATAATCGGGCTCGTAGATATAATGCTGGTGAATATAAAACTGCAGGTTTGATGATTCAAGGTGTTTATCTATGGCAAAATGAAGTTTTAAGTAAAGATTGGGCACATGTATATTATGGTTTTGGCGGGCAAATTAACAACAGAAGCCATTATGCAGATATACTTATAGGACAAAAAATTGACCACACAAAAAAAATTGCCTTGGGTCCAACCGGATTAGCGGGTTTTGAATTAAAAATACCTAATCAACCTTTAGGATTTTTTGTTGATGCTGGGCTGTATGTTGAGGCTCTTCCATCTCCATTTTTTATCAATCCACAAATAAGTGGAGGTTTAAGATTAAACGTAATTAAATAAATATGATAGCATATCTCGACGGAAAATTAGCTTATAAAGACCCAAGTTACGTCATTATTGATGTAGGAGGTGTTGGCTATCAAGTAAAAATATCTCTACAAACTTACGCAGCTTTGCACAATACAGGTGAACGCTGCAAATTGCATACTTTACTTATTATTCGGGAAGATGCTCACACACTATTTGGTTTCCATGATGCCGAAGAAAAAGTTTTATTTGAAGACTTAACAAGTGTTTCAGGCATTGGACCAAGTATTGCTTTGGTGATGCTTTCATCATTATCGTCAGCAGAAATTAAACAAGCTTTAGTTACTGAAGATGTAAAAACTATTCAAAGTATCAAAGGAATTGGTTTAAAAACTGCACAAAGAGCCATCATTGAACTCAAAGATAAGTTGAAAAAAGATAACTTAGCTAGCGGAGTTACGCCAAGTTCATTTACCCCTGCAAACGCAGTTTTACGGAATGAATCGCTTGCAGCATTGGTCATGTTAGGTATTCCGAGAGCGGCGGCTGAAAAAAGTATTGATGCGATTTTAAAACGTGAAGGAAACGATATTTCAGTCGAACAATTAATCAAACTAGCACTCCGATAAGCCATTAAATAAAAATCCAGCTGAATCGAAATTAAAAAAAATAGTTTCAGCGTTATTCATTCAAACCAAAATAAACTTAAAATTGAGGTAAATTTCTTGCCAATATAGACTATTGGCAAGGTTTTGGTCGTTAAGGTCATATAATCCTTTTGAAATTTCCTAAAAACTGTATGTTCAGACAGCTATTCCAACTAAATCGTGTTACATTACTATTTCTTTTTTTCAGCTTTGGATTAATAAATAATAACCCTTTATTTGCCCAAATCCGTAAAAAAAGTGCCCCTATTATTGAAAAAGTCACAACTGATTCGCTAGCGATTCCTGAAAAAGACACTGTAATTTTTCGTACAGGTACAAAACCAGGTTATCGTTGGCAAGACCGTTATTTGAATCGTTATACGGCAAAACTTCCACAATCTCCATTTTACTTAAAAGATTCAAAAAATATAAGCAACGATTTTAAACTCTCTCAAGATGCTAAAGAAATATCTATTAGTGAGAAAGTAGGAAAAAAACTTGATTATAGAACTCCCCAAACGCTTTCTTTAAACGAATATTCAAGCATCCAAAATGTAAATGTTCGTAAAAGTATTTTGCGTGATTATGAAAACCTTCAAGATGGAAAAAGTGCAATTAGCGGTCGAGGTTTGCGTCCCCTTTTAGAGAAAAATCCTGTTGTTGACCGAATTTTTGGAGGAAGTGTGCCTGATTTAAAGCCTAATGGTTTTGTAACGCTAGATTTTCAATTAATTAAACAGTTTATTGACAATCCATTTTTGCCACTTATTCAAAGAAAACAAACATTATTCAATTTCAATGAACAAATAAATATCAACTTTAATGGTAAAATTGGTGATAAATTAGGAGTTTTAACAAACCTTGATACAAAAGCAGCTTTTAATTTTGAAAACCAGCTCAAACTTAATTTCAAAAATCAACCCGAAGATATATTACAAAAAGTAGAGGCAGGAAATATCAGTATGCCTGTTAAAAGTCAATTAATTCCAGGAGTTCAAAACTTGATGGGAGTTAAAGCAGCTTTTAAACTCGGAAAACTTGATGTAACAGCAGTTGTTGCCCAACAGCGTTCACGAACAGAATCCATAATCTTAAACAGTGGTTCACAAAGTAGAACTTTTGAAATCCGTTGTGATAATTATGATGAAAATAGACACTTCTTTTTAGCACAATTTTTTAGAGATAATTACGAAAAATCGCTTCGAAATTTACCGCTTGTTCTTTCAGGAGTAAGAGTAACTCGTTTAGAAGTATACGTAACGAATCGTACAAATAGCATTGAAACAATGCGAAATTTGGCGGCATTTGCAGATTTAGGCGACAAGAAAAATCCAGATGGGAAATACGGTGCGGTTGATAACAAAGCGACACCACTTTATGACCAACTAAATAATAATCCAGCCTTTCGTAGAGTTGATACAACAACATCTTCGCTCGCTGGAATAGGACTAAAAAAGGGTATAGACTATGAAATTTTGCGAGGTGCAAAACGTCTTACTGAACGAGAATTTAAGTTCAATCAAGAATTAGGTTATATTTCCTTAGTAACTCCACTTAGAAATGACGAAATTTTAGCGGTTGCTTACGAATATACTTATAACGGTCGTACTTTTAAAGTTGGAGAATTGACTGAAGATTATTCTTCTCGTCGTGAAGATGAAGTTATAATGTTGAAACTCATCAAATCATCAACAATTCGTAATCGAACGAATAGCCCAATGTGGGATTTGATGATGAAAAACATCTACGCTTTGGGAGTACCAGGAGTTGGTAAACAAGGTTTTCAATTACGCATCATTTATAAAGATGACCGAACAGGAATTGATAACCCAAATTTACAAGATGGCCGAAAACTTCAAAATATTCCACTCATCAGGATAATGAATCTTGACCGATTAAATCCAAACAATGATCCTCAATTGCCCGATGGCGATGGAAATTTCGATTTTGTGGAAGACGTTACAATTGATACAAAAATGGGGAAAATGATTTTTCCTGTCCTGGAACCATTTGGTTCTCATTTGAATGAAAAATTTGATACCGACGAACAAATTTTGAGAGAAAAATATGTTTTCAACGAACTGTATCGAACCACAATGGCTGATGCTCAACAAGTTACAACCAAAAACAAATTTTTTATTCGAGGAAGTTTACAAGCAAGTAATGCATCGGAAATTTCATTGCCACTTGGAGCTTCGGGACAATCAGTCAGAATTTTTGCAGGTGGTGTACAATTGCAAGAAGGCATAGATTATACAATTGAGCCTCAATTAGGTAAAATTAAAATCACTAATCAAAGTATCCTAAATTCATCAAGACAAATTCGTATTGAATGGGAAAAACCTGATTTGTTTAACACACAACGAAGAATCATGCTTGGTACAAGGTTAGATTATAATTTGAGTAAAGATATTCATATTGGAGCAACTGCCATGTCGTTGCGTGAAAGTACACCAGGTTTTTTGACTAGGGTTGCTATTGGACAAGAGCCTGTTAATAATACAATTTTAGGTGTTGATGTGAATTTACGAAAAGATTCACGTTTCTTAACTAGAATGTTAGATGCTCTTCCTTTGATACAAACAAAAGAAATTTCATCCATTCAATTAACGGCTGAATATGCAAAGTTGATTCCAGCCGTAAATAATAAAAGAATTGGAGGAAATGCGATGATTGATGATTTTGAAGCTACTCGCAATATCAATGATTTAACTCGTCAGCCAACTCGTTGGAGGCCAGCCGCTACACCAGAGAAATTTCAAGGTAGTACAATCAATTACGACTATAATTATCGTAGAGGAAAAATTTCAGTTTATACGGTTGACCAAAGTACTTATTTTAGTGGCGGATTTGGTGGTGGAAACGTACTTCCAGAAAGCGTGACAGCCGAAGCAAATAATAATTTATACGAAAAAGCATTTACACCAAATCAAATATTTACAGGGCGTTCACTTCCAGCATTTAACTCTTCAATTCCGTTAAATATTCTTGATATTAGCTATTTTCCTGCTGAAAGGGGGATTTATAATTATAATCCTAATTTGGATGCTGATGGGTATTTAACTAATCCAAAAGATAATTTTGGGGCAATCATGCGTGGCATTACAGCTGATAATGATTTTGAAAATGCGAATACAGAATATTTGACTTTTTGGATGCTAGACCCATTCAAAGATGTTGTGCGTGATGGGTCTCCTAATGGAAATAAAAAAAATACTACGGGTGGGAAATTAATGTTTCAATTAGGTGATGTCTCAGAAGATTTTATACCTGATAGCAGAAATAACTTTGAAAATGGACTTTTACCTAGTGGAAGTGCGTCGTCTCAGCCAGTTACAACTCGTTGGGGAAAAGCTCCAAGTGTACAATATATTACCGACGCATTTGATAATCAGACAGGTTCGAGAGAAAAACAAGATGTTGGTTTAGACGGATTGAATAATAATGAAGAAAAATCGTTTCCACATATTCAAAAATACTTAAATGACATTAAAAATAAAGTAAAACCTAGTGTTTTTGAACAAATTGAAAAAGACCCTTCTGGAGATGATTTTAAGTTTTTTATAGATTTAGATTATGATGCTCAAAACAAAAATCTTTTACAACGTTTTAAAAACTACTTAGGTGTTGAAAATAATTCACCGCAAAATAATACACAATCAAATAATACAGCAACACCAGCCAATTCGGTTACACCTGATAAGGAAGATGTAAACGCAGATAATACAATTAATGATGTAGAAAGTTTTTACGAATACGAAATTGATTTAAGACCTAATCGTTTGGATGTTGGCAACGGATTTATTGTAGATAAAGTAACAGTTCCAGGTACAGAAGCTACTTGGTATCTTTTTAGAGTTCCTGTGAAACAATTCACACGAAAATACGGTGACATAAACGGATTCAAATCTATTCGTTTCATGCGAACATTATTAACAGACTTTGAACAACCAGTTGTGCTACGTTTTGCCTCATTACAGTTAGAATCTAATCAATACAGAGCTTATGATAAAAACCTAAGTAATGCAGGTTTGACTGAAATTCCTGAACCCTATGATGCAAAATTTAAAGTTGGGGTCGTAAGTATTGAGGAAAATGGTTGTTCGGATAATGGTCAAAACTGCAATGTAAAAGGCGGAAAAACACCTTATGTAGTGCCACCAGGTTTTATAAGAGATCAAGACGTAACTCAACAACAATTTGATATTAAGTTTAACGAACAAGCTATATCACTTGGTGTAACTAATCTTCGTGATGGTGATTCAAGAGCAGTTTTTCGTAATACTCGAATTGATATGTTAAATTATAAACGTTTAAAAATGTTTATTCATGCCGAAAATGAATCAAACAATCAAAACGAAGTTGGTGGTGCCTTTATCAGAATCGGGACTGATTTGACAGAAAATTACTACGAAATTGAAGTACCTCAACTGAAAATAACACCCAATGGGTCATTGAACGAAACAGAAATTTGGCCGGATGAAAATGCCATTGATGTTGCTTTACAAGAATTAGTAGCCTTGAAAGGTGAACGAAATAGAGTTGCAAAAAACGTATCGGTTCTATATTCAAAACAAACCGAAGACAATAAATTTAAAATTTCTGTGTTAGGAAATCCAGATTTAAGTACTGTTTTAACGATTATGCTTGGTGTTAGAAATCAAAAATCTAATGATGAGTCACCCAATAGTTTTTTGGTTTGGATGAATGAACTTCGTGCTTTTGGTTTCGATCAAACTTCGGGTGATGCAGCCCTATTAGCAGCCAATATCAAACTTGCCGATTTGGCCACAGTTACCATTAATGGCAATTATAAAGGTTATGGTTTTGGTGGCGTTCAAGATAAAATTTCAGAAAGAGCAAGAGATAATGGAAAAGGAATTGGTATTGCTTCTAACATTGAACTTGATAAGTTACTTCCAGAAAAATGGGGTTTAAAAATACCTTTTTTCATTAATTTCGATAAACAAACTGTTGTTCCACATTTTAATCCTCTCGACCCTGACATGCCTCTCGAAGTAGCGTTGGCCAATATTACAGACCAAACGCAGAGAGAACGTTATAAAAGATTGGTAATCGATGATAATACAAGACGTGGTTTTAACTTCTCAAATGTGAGAAAACTCAAAACGAAAGAAGGAGCAAAATCTCATGCATATGACATTGAAAACTTTTCATTTACCTATGCTCAAAATAATGTAAGTCGAAGCAATATTTTAATTGATGAGTATGCTTTAAATCAATATCGAGGCGGTTTAACCTATCAATTTCAGCCAAAACAAATCAACTGGGAGCCATTTAAGACTAAAAAGTCTCTAGATAGACCTTTTTTATATTGGATTAAAGATTTGAATTTTTCTCCCCTACCAACGGTCGTAGCATTCCGAAGTGATTTTGACAGAAGTTTCGCTAAAACGCAATTAAGAAACTCAGATTTAACAACTACTGGGATAATTCCGATGTTTGAAAAATACTTTATGATGAATCGTTTCTACGATTTACAATGGAACTTGACCAAAAGTATTTTATTGAATTATTCAGCAACCATGAATGCCATCATTGATGAACCACAAGGTGACTTGAATACCAAACAAAAAACTGATTCATTATTAACAAATCTTAAAAAGTTAGGTCGTGCCAAAAATTTTAATCAAGAAATGCGATTTACATATCGCTTGCCCTTAGATAAATTCTTTTTATTAGATTGGATGACAGCAGATGCTAAATATAATAATACATTTAATTATCAAGCGGTTTCATTCAATATTTTAGACGAATTTAATATTCCGTTTGGGAATACAATTAGGAATGGCCGAGACCGAGGAGTCAGAGGAAAAATTGATTTCGTAAAATTATACAACAAAGCTAAATACTTACGCTTTGCCAATAGCCCAAATCCAGTAAAAAAACGTTTCACCCGAAATCCAGGTGATGATGAAAATATTGAAACTTCAACCAGTAATGTTGCGAAAGCATTTACTCGATTACTGATGAGTGTGCGAGGCATTGACTATGATTATTCAATCACAGAAACCACAATTTTACCTGGATTTACACCAACCTCAAAGTATTTTGGCTTAGACCCCACTAATTTTAATGCACCTGGTCTTGATTTTGTAATGGGTGGGCAAGACCGAAATTTTCAAATAAAAGCAGCAGAAAATGGCTGGCTTTCAAAAACTACAACACAAACCCAGCCTTTTACGCAAACCTTACAAAAAAAGTTTAGCTACCGAACAACCATTGAGCCAACGAAAGATTTCAGAATCCAAATCACAGGAAACATGAGCCGTGGCGATACTTATCAAGAATATTTTACAGGCAATGATGACGGCACTTTCAGTAGCAAAAGTCCAGTTAGAAATGGCAATTATGGCATGTCATTTTGGGGCTTTCGCACTGCATTTTATCGTATGAATACCGATAGTGGAAGCAATTACCAGTACAAAGTTTTTGATGATATGATAAAACTCCGTAATGATATTTTTGAAAATTATAAAAATGGAAAAACTGGTAGCGAAATTCAATATGATAAAAACTCTCAAGACATCCTAATTCCAGCGTTTTTTGCAGCTTACAGTGGCAAAAGTGAAAGAGCCAGAATTGGTTTTAATCCATTCAACCCAAATGGCAGCAGAATAAATCTTCCACTACCAAACTGGCGAATTGATTACAGCGGATTGGCCAATTTAGAGCCATTTAATCGAATATTCAGTTCCATAACAATTAATCATAGCTATACTTCAAATTTCAATGTGGGTAACTTTACTTCTTCACTAGAATATAATAATATTAATACTGCCATAAATTTATCACAAAAAGGTTATCCATTGCCGTCCTCAAATGTACTTAATGCACTTGGGCAATATATTCCAGTTTTTGTGATGAGTACTATAACTATTGATGAAAAATTTGCTCCTTTTATCGGTATTCAATTCGTAACTAAAAGTAAAATTTCAGGGAAACTTGAATATAACAAAGAACGCCGAGCATCTCTCAATTTATCAAATTCTCAAATAGCAGAATATTCTAGCGATGATTTTGTCTTCAATTTTGGATTCAAGAAAAACAATGTAAAATTGCCGCTAAGAGGCCGAGATGGTAAGATAATTACCCTAAAAAATGATTTGAATTTACAATTCAACTTCACAATTAGAGATATCAAAGCCATTCAAAGGCGTTTAGATGGCGACCCTCAACCAACGCAAGGAAACTATAATTTACAGCTTGGTCCTCGTATTTCATACCAAGTAAACAAACGAATTTTGATGAATTTTTATATTGATCACTTAGTAAATCGTCCATTTGTGACAAATTTTTCTTTTCCAAGAACAACAACTACAGGTGGGTTGAATGTTAGATTTAGTTTATCCGAATAACATAAAAACAATATTTCAGTCATTAAAAATAAAAACTTAAAAAGCTTTTGTGAGTAGAAACCATCTAATTCAAAAACTTTTTAAGTTACTTTTTTTCTATTTTTCCAACATTTGCTGTAACTTGCAGCGAAATAATAAAACTTTCATCAATAATGAATTTTCCTGCTGACTTACGCTATACAAGCGAACACGAATGGTTAAGAATTACCGAAGGAAATATTGCGGTAATCGGTATTACTGATTTTGCTCAAAGCGAATTAGGTGATATTGTATTTGTAGAAATCGAAACAGTTGGACAGACATTCGCTGCAAATGAAATATTTGGTACTGTTGAGGCTGTAAAAACCGTTTCTGATTTATTCTTACCTGTTTCAGGAAAAATTCTGGAAGTAAACCAAGCTTTGTCAAATGCACCCGAATTGGTAAACAATGACCCTTATGGCGAAGGTTGGATGGTAAAAATTGAGGTTTCTGACCTTGCTGAAGTTGACGCATTAATGGATTCAGCCGCTTATCAAAATATTATTTAAGCCATGAATTATCAAACAATATAATACCAAAAAAAATGCCCTTACAAGGGCATTTTTTTTGATTTTTTGTAGAAAAACACACCTGATATTTATATCAAGATAATGAATATTTTATTAAAATCTGTTACAATAATTGATAGTAATTCTACTTTCAATGGTCAAAAAAAAGATATTTTTGTAGAAAATGGTATCATTACAGAAATAGCTGATAATATCTCAAAAGTTGCCAACCAAACAATTTCAGGCGAAAACTTACACGTATCAGCAGGTTGGATTGATATGAGAGTTTCGCCAAAGGACCCAGGTTACGAATCAAAAGAAGACCTAAATACACTAACAAATGCGGCTATGGCAGGCGGTTTCACAGAAATAGTGACTTTACCAAATTCAAAGCCAGTAGTCCAAACCAAGGAAGCCATTGCTTATATTAAAAACTTTTCATTAAATAAAATCATTAATATTTATCCTACAGGAGCAATCACAAAAAACTGCGAAGGAAAAGATTTCACAGAAATGCTTGACCTTTTTCAAGCAGGTGCTGTTGCTTTTACAGATGGTGACCATACGCTTTGGAATGCTGATATTTTATTGAAAACATTGCAATATTTAGCTCCAATTGATGCCCTTTTAATGAATCGTCCCGAAGAGCCATCAATGACTATTTTTGGACAGATGCACGAAGGAATAGAAAGTACTTTGCTCGGAATGAAAGGTATTCCTTCAACTGCTGAAGAGCTGATGATAATGCGAGACTTAAAACTTTTGGAATATTTTGTTGGCTCAAATCCAACTGATAAAATGAATAGTTGCTTACATTTTTCGACGATTTCTACAAAGCAATCGGTTGAATTGATTCGTCAAGCAAAAGCAAAAGGTCTGCCAATTAGTTGTGATATTGCAGCTCATCAATTAGTATTTACTGACAAAGATTTACACAATTTTGATACAAACTTAAAAGTGAATCCTCCGTTTAGAAGTCAAAGTGATATTGAAGCATTGCAAAAAGGTCTTTCAGATGGAACAATTGACGTAATCGTTTCAGACCATAATCCACAAGACGAAGAATCAAAAAATCTTGAATTTGACATGGCTGACTTTGGCATTATTGGACTTGAAACTACATTCTCAGTAGCCAATAATTCAAGTAAACTTTCTACTGAAACATTGATTGAGAAACTTACAATCAACCCTAGAAAGTTATTACGTTTACCAATTGTCAAAATTAATGAAGGAGAAAAGGCAAATCTCACTATTTTTGACCCAACTCAAAAATGGGAATATACCTCAAAAAACATTAAATCCAAATCAAAAAACTCTCCATTTATCGAAAAAACATTGATTGGAAAAAGTATCGCAATAATCAACAAAGGACAAATTCATATCAATGATTAATATTGATTTCTTTTATTTTCTATAAAAAATGTTAAAAAGTAAAATCTTAAAATATTCGCTCATTTACGGTGCTTTGGCAGCTTGCATTTGTATTATTGTAGCCCTAATTCAATATTATGGTTTACATAAAAGCCCTTTTGGACGCTATAAAGTACCTGCTTTTGGTATCAATATTATCTTTATTATTGTAGCGACTTGGACTTACAGAGCCAATAATTTAGGGATTCTTACTTTTACTGAAGGCTTTTCGATAGGTTTTATGACTAATTTGATTGCAGCTTTTATAACGGGATTAGTTTTTTTCCTTTTTATCCAATTAATTGATGCACCTTACGGTCAAAATCAATCAATTTTGCTTTGGGTTCAAGAAAACATTAAAGGAATTGAGCGAATTAAAGACACACATATCAAGGATTTTGGAATAATAGAATATAATATTTTATTGAAACAAGCCCAAGAAATACCGTCAGCAAGTTATGTTTTTGTTGATGAGATTGTAAAAAAACAACTTTGTATTGTAGCGATAACAATCATCTCAATAATTTTTCGACGTCATACATTTACGATTTCATAGTTTTTTCGTTAAATTTACTTTCAAATTAAACCCTAACCCTATTATTGTAAAAAAATGGAAAAACCTTCAACAGCCAAAATAGCCCTAAAATGGGGTATAATAAGTGCGTTATTAATTATCATATATACTGTTGGTTTGTATATTTCTGGTTATTTCAAAACGCCATCACTTTCATGGATTCCTTTTATTTTATTATTAATTACAATTATTATGTCAATGCGTGAGTTCAAATCTTTGAATAACGCATTTATGAGTTTTAGTGAAGGTTTAGGTGTAGGTACGCTTTTAAGTGCAGTGACTGGGCTAATTGCTTCTATTTTTAATTATATCTATACAAACTTTATTGATACAACCATTATGCAACAAATGCGTGAAATGCAAATGGACCAAATGGAAGCTCAGGGTTTGACTTCAGAGCAGATTGACCAAGCTATGGAAATTGCCAGTAGATTCGCCACGCCAGGACTTACATTTTTATTTACAATTATTGGTTATGTATTGTTTGGATTCGTTTTTTCGTTAATTGTTTCAGCAATAGTTAAAAACTCAAAACCCGAATTTGAATTTTAAATTCGTTGAATAATCCCTTTTTGAAATGCTTACAATTTTTAGAAAAGAACTAAATAGTTTTCTTAATTCGTTGGTTGCCTATATCGTTATTGGTGTTTTTTTAGTAATTGTAGGTCTTTTTACGTGGTTCTTTGATTCAAATGTACTGGATTATGGTTATGCTGATTTGAATAATTTCTTTCAGCTTACGCCGTTTGTATTTATATTTTTGATTCCAGCCATTTCAATGCGTGCACTTTCAGAAGAGTATAAAAGTGGTACAATAGAATTGCTTTTCACTAAACCACTTTCTGAATGGCAAATCATTTTAGGGAAATTCTTTGCGATTTTCCTATTGATTTGCTTCGCAATTTTACCGACAATATTGTACTACTATTCTGTTTATCAATTAGGTAGTCCAAAAGGAAATATTGATTCGGCTTCTATTTTTGGTTCTTACTTGGGTCTTTTATTTCTTGGAGCAACATTCGCTGCAATTGGTTTATGGGCTTCATCTTTAACTGATAATCAAATAGTTGCCTTTATTATTGGAGCTGTTTTATGTTATTTTTTGTACGATGGCATTCATCAATTATCAAATGTTTTTGCAGGTACTATTCAATATTATATAAATTTTTTAAGCCTAAGTTTTCATTATGAATCATTGGGAAGAGGCTTAATTGACTCTCGAAATATTATTTTTTTAGTTAGCATAATTTTTTTAATGTTATTTCTAACTAAGCAAGAATTAATTTCAAAGAAAAATTAAAACTCCAAAGTTATATTTTCATGCAATTAGCAATTTATCAAGTTGACGCCTTTACAACTAAGCTTTTTGGAGGAAATCCAGCGGCAGTCATTCCATTAAAAAAATGGTTGTCTGATGATTTAATGCAAAAAATAGCTTTGGAAAATAACCTTTCGGAAACTGCATTTTTTATCCCAATTGAAAATGGTGATGAAAATCAATTCCAAATTCGTTGGTTTACTCCTACAATTGAGGTCAATTTATGCGGTCATGCTACTTTAGCTACCGCATTTGTTATTTTTAATGTCTTGAAATTAAAATTTGACACCATTCTTTTCGACTCCAAAAGTGGCATTTTGAAAGTTACAAAAGAAAATAAATGGCTTGAATTAGACTTTCCTTTCCAAGAAACACTCCCATCGGAAGCTCCTGCAGAATTAATAGAAAGTATTGGCAAAAAACCTAAAGAAATATACAGAGCATCGGATGACTATATGTTGGTTTATACTTCAGAGAATGATATTGAACAAATTTCACCAGATTTTAATGCATTAAAAAACATAAAAGCACGAGGAATTATCATAACTGCTCAAGCAAAATCTAAGAAAATTGATTTTGTTTCTCGCTTCTTCGCTCCTGGTTCGGGAATTGATGAAGACCCCGTTACTGGTTCAGCTCATACAAAATTAGTGCCTTATTGGGCGAAAATATTAGGTAAAAATGAAATGATAGCTGAGCAAATTTCTGCTAGAAAAGGTTATTTGAAATGTACTTTAAAAAATGATAGAGTATTAATGGCGGGTCAAGGAAAACTCTTTTTGAAAGGAAAAATCACTATTTAATTTATTCATGCTTAAAGTTTTTCAAAAATACAAAACATTTATCCAAAAACACTTGACACCCCCTATTTCGATTTTGTACCTTTGCATCCTATAACGCATTAGGTTGAGTAATATTTCTTCGCCTAAATTTCTTCATGACAGATAAAATCTCCCCAAAACATGAATGAAATCTAACAAAGCTTCTGTAAAAAACAGAATTGGGAATTATTTAAGATGAAACTTTCAGAATTTAAGCTTGACCTTCCGCATAGTCTTATTGCGATGCACCCTTATGACCAACGTGATAGTAGTCGAATGATGGTTGTGAATCGTAAAACCCAAAAAATTGAGCACAAAATGTTTAAAGACATTGTTGACTACTTTGGTGAAAAAGACACAATGGTAGTCAATAATACAAAAGTATTTCCTGCAAGATTATATGGTTCAAAAGAAAAAACTGGTGCTAAAATTGAAGTTTTTTTGCTACGTGAATTAAATCGTGAAATGCGTTTATGGGATGTTTTAGTTGACCCTGCACGTAAAATTCGTGTTGGTAATAAACTTTATTTTGGAGATAGCGATTTAGTGGCTGAAGTAATTGACAATACAACTTCTCGTGGTAGAACAATTCGTTTTTTATTTGATGGTTCGCACGAAGAAATGATGAAAGCTGTTCACGAACTTGGCGAAACTCCTCTACCGATTGATATTATTAAACGTCCAGTAACAGAAGAAGATAGAGAACGTTATCAGACAATTTTTGCAGAAAATGAAGGAGCAGTTGCAGCTCCAACTGCTGGAATGCACTTTACAAAAAATGTGCAACGCCGCATGGAATTGAAAGGGACTTCATTTTGTCCGATTACACTTCATATTGGTATTGGCACTTTCCGCCAAGTTGATGTGGAAGATTTGACTAAACATAAAACAGATTCGGAAAATTTCTTTATTCCAGAAAGTACTTGTGATATTGTCAATAGCTCAATTGATAAAGAAGGTAAAATTTGTGCCATTGGTACGACAGCTATGAAAGCCATTGAGTCTTCTGTTTCTGCAAGCAATCATTTAAAACCTGTCAATAATGGTTGGACAGATAAATTTATCTTCCCACCATTTGATTTCAAAATCACCAATGCATTGCTTACAAATTTGCATTTGCCTGAATCAATTTTATTGATGACCGCTTGTGCTTTTGGTGGACACGAACTAATTATGCAAGCTTATCAAGAAGCCATCAAGGAAAAATACAAATTTTTCACTTATGGTGATGTAATGCTAATTTTGTAATAAGACGACTAATAGAATTCATAACCCTCCCAAATTGGGAGGGCTTTTTTTTATAATATTCAAGCAAAAATGTCAAATTTCATTCATTCTGTGGAAAATAATCAAAGAAAATATGCAATAATTGTCGCTGGAGGAAGCGGAAGCAGAATGAAAAGTGAGATTCCAAAGCAATTTTTACCTTTGAATGGTAAGCCGATATTACTTCATACCGTTGAAAAATTTCTTCAAGTAGCTGATATTCAGCTTATTGTGGTACTCCCTAAAAATGATATTTACTATTGGTATGAAATTACTCAATCAAATCAAACAATTCAGGCATTTAGTAACAACTTTACAATTGTTGTAGGTGGTGCAAGTCGATTCCAATCCGTAAAAAATGGGTTAAATCAAATTAAAACTGATGGATTAGTAGCAGTTCACGATGGTGTTCGTCCTTTAGTAAATCTTGAAATTATTCAAAAATCTTTTCAAGTTGCTTCCGAAAAAGGCACAGCTGTAACAAGTGTTTGGGTAAAAGATTCAGTTAGAGAAGTTGGTTTGGATGGAAAAAGCATTGCCATTGACCGAACTAAACTCAAACTTATTCAAACTCCTCAAACTTTCAACATCAATCTCATGAAAAATGCATTTGAAGTTGATGAACAAAGCTTTTTCACTGATTGTGCAAGTGTGCTTGAGTTTGCTGGAAAAACAATTACATTAATTGAAGGTGATTATGAAAATATCAAAATCACAACTCCCGAAGACATGATTGTTGCAGAAGCCTTATTGAGAAAAAATCAAGGTTAATTTTATTCACAATTATACTCAAATTTAGAAATACTGGTCGTTGATTTCCCTTGGCTTTCAAGAAATATTGTCATTTCAGTTGGAAATCCATTTTCATTATAATTTGTTTCTCTGATTGTACGCAAATCAGGTACTTCCTTAAATTCTCGATTTTGTATCGTATAATATTTGGTTGAAATAATATTATTATTTCCAAAAGGTATAAATCCGTACAAAGGTCGAAGTAGCCAATAAACTCCAATATCTGGAATCCCTTCAAAGAAATTTCGTTTATTATCAAAAGTATGCTCATTTACTGTCGCTGGGCTTCCAAAATCTGCTCGGGTGATTCTAAACGGATTTCCATTAGCATCGTATTCTATGGTTCGATTTAGACCAACTAAATTTAAACTAACCGCACCAGTAGGCCTGTTTTTAGAGTCGAACTCCAAAATTATTTCATTTGAAACAACACCGCTTGTTGTTTGAACAATTTTATCAGCATAAGGTTTTGCTCCATAAATGAATTCAAATTTAATAATTCGATTAATATTTGATTCATCACGAATAATCGATACATTTCCTAATGAATTATATTCATAATATATTCGCTGTCTTGCTGAAGTATCTTTCAAATTCTTTAAATCATAACTGTAAATCTTCTCAATTCGATTATTTTTCAAAAATATCAAATCGTGATGAATAATACTTGTTACAGGATATTCTGTAACAAATTTAGTGAGCCGACAAATAGACTTGGTTTCATCTTTTTGACAAGATAAAAGAATGATTACTGATAAAAATGTTAATAATTTAATTTTCATGTTTTTAGGTTTTCAGGGCTTAGATGTTTTATTTTTAGTTAAAAAATGCTAATTAGAAAAATTTTTCTATTATCCATTCAGGTAAAATTTTGAGTAAAATGGCAATCAAAATATATCTTTTTGTAATATAAGCTACTTTCTTTTTTGATTCAATTGCTTCATAAATCTGTTTAGCTGCTTTTTCGGGCGTTGCTACCCAAAACATCCCTTTATTTTGTTTCGTCATTGGCGTATCGACAAATCCAGGACGAATATCGGTGACCACAATTTGATGCTTAAATTTACTAGAACGCATTCTCAAACCAGCCATATAATTTGCCATAAATGCTTTTGTTGCATGGTATTCGGGCGAATATGCACTTCCAGTTAAAGAGGCTAAAGATGAAACTCCTACTATTTGGCCACCTCCTTTTTTAACAAAATAAGAATATGACCAATTTGCTAAAGCTAAAAAACCTCGAGCATTTACATCAACGGTTTCGATTTCTTGTTGATAACTTGCTTTTCCAAAACCAACTCCAGCATTGATAATTACCAAATCAATACCATCCATGAGCGTTGCTAATTCGTCCATAATCGCACGAGAAGCCTCAGTTTTAGAAACGTCCATTTCATGAATATGAATTTTGGAAGTTGTATTTGCTGTTTTTATTTCTTCCAATAAACCAGTTCTTCTTCCTGTGATGGCTATTTCATGATCTTTTGCAGCATAAAATTCGGCTAAAGAACGACCAATACCAGTTGTTGCACCAATAATTACTATTTTCATAGATAAAAAATATCAGATTAAGACAATTTGTTAAGATTAACTTTTTATAAGTGAAGCGTGAGAATTTGTTTACCTAAAAAATCAATAAGAATAATTATTTGTTTAATATCTTTGTTTTCCAAATATAATAAAATCATCCAAGATTATATAATTTTTATGCAAAAACGTCTGACTGTTGAGGAATATATCAAGGGCATTTTATTGCAAGATAGAATAATTTTGAGTCGAGCTATTACCTTGATAGAAAGTCAATTAGCGAATGATCGAAAGTTAGCAGAAAAAGTTTTGGAAGGAGTTTTACCAAATACAGGAAATGCCATCAGAATTGGTATTACGGGTGTTCCTGGTGTCGGTAAAAGTACATTTATTGAATCTTTCGGAAAATTCATTACTTCCCAAAACAAAAAAATAGCCGTCCTTGCCATTGACCCAACTAGCCAACGAACAAAAGGTAGCATCATGGGCGATAAAACTCGGATGGAAGAATTAGCTCACGATTCAAAAGCATACATTCGTCCATCTCCATCAGGAAATACACTTGGTGGGGTAGCCAATAAAACCAGAGAAACCATGTTGCTTTGCGAAGCTGCAGGCTTTGAAATTATCATTGTAGAAACCGTTGGAGTTGGACAATCCGAAACAGTTGTCAAAGGCATGGTTGATTTCTTTTTGCTATTAATGCTTTCAGGGGCCGGCGATGAATTGCAAGGAATCAAACGTGGAATCATGGAAATGGCTGATGCTGTGGCTATTACAAAAGCCGATGGCGATAATAATCAAAAAGCAAATAATGCTCGAATGGAATATGTGCATGCGTTACATCTTTACCCTCCGACTCAAAATAATTGGTATCCACCTGTACTAACTTGTTCGGCATTAGAAAAAACTGGATTGTCAGAAATTTGGCATGTGATAATGAATTTTTCTATTCAAATGCAAGAAAATGGTTACTGGAAAAAAAATAGACAAGAACAAAATCTTGCGTGGATGTATGATTATATTAGACATTTTCTTGAATCACAATTTTTTGAAGACCAACATGTAAAAGATAATATAAAACTGATTGAAAGAAATATTTTGAATGAACAAATGCTGCCAATTAAAGGAGCTATGGCACTGCTTGAGAAGCACATTCAAAAAAATGTATCTTCGTCGATTGATATATAATATTCAAATTAATTGTTTTAGGTACGCTTTACCTCATAATTTGGTTTATTTTATTTAGAATAACTGCTTAAAAAAACGTATTTTTGCGAATTAAAAAGCCTAGTTAATTTCCTTCAATAAATTTTCTGACCACTGATAAAAGATTCTATGTTCTGGTATAATCTCTCTAAACTAATATTAAAAAATCGTAGAACGTGGCTCGCACTTCTTTTCGTTACTACAATTTTCATGGGTTTTATGGCATCAAAAATTACGATGTCTTACGAATTAGCCCGAATTTTACCTAAAAGTGATGAGAATTTTAAAATTTACGAGGATTTTAAAAAACGATTTGGAGAAGATGGAAACGTAATGGTCATTGCCATTGAAAGTGATAAAATTTATCAACTCGAAACATTTAATCAATGGTACGATTTAGGTAAAAAAATAAAAAATATTGATGGAATAAAAAATGTACTTTCAAACGCAAATCTATTTGGTATTGAAAAAGACAGCATTGACAAAAAATTTAATTTTCCTCCACTCGTAGCAACCCGCCCTACAACTCAAGCCGAAATAGATACATTAAAAGCAAAAATTGACCGATTACCCTTTTACAAAGGTGTCATTTATAGCAATGAAGGAAATGCTCATTTAATGGCTGTAACTTTCGATCAAAAAAAACTAAACAGTAAAGGTCGAATTACGATTTCTAAAGAAATTCAGGCAGCTGCCGAAGAATTTGGAGAAAAAAACAATATAAAAGTGCACTTTTCAGGAATGCCGTTTATCCGTACTAATTTTATATCAAAAGTTTCGGCTGAAATGATAAAATTTTTAGGCTTAGCTTTTATTGTTACAATTGGTATTCTTTATCTCTTTTTGAGATCATTCAGAACTGTTTTATATGCGGCATTATTAGTACTAATATCTGTCATTTGGTCAGTTGGCTATATTGTACTTTTTGGCTATAAAATCACCATTTTGACTGGTCTCATTCCGCCATTGATTATTGTTATCGGGATTCCGAATACTATATTTTTGGTCAATAAATACCAAGAAGAATTTCTGAAACATGGCGATAAAATGAGAGCGTTAGCTGTTTCGATTGAAAAAATCGGTAAAGCTACATTCTTAGCTAATGTGACTACTTTTATTGGTTTTTTTGTATTTTACTTCACAGGAAGCCCTCTTTTACTTGAATTTGGATTGGTAGCATCCATTTGTGTGATGTCAACTTGGGCAATTTCATTAATATTAATTCCTATTTTATTTAGTTATAGTGCTGCTCCAAGTGATAAGAATGTTCGTCACCTAGACAACAAAAATATCACTCAATTCTTGAGTTTTGTCAATCGCATTGTTCACACTAAACGCACAGTTTTATATTGGTTTATTGGAATTCTAACAGTTGTATTTACCGTTGGTATGACCCAATTAAAGGCCATTGGTTATATTGTTGATGATTTACCTAAAAATGACCCAATTTATTCAGATTTAAAATTCATAGAAAAACATTTCCATGGTATAGTTCCGTTTGAAGTAGTAATTGATACAAAAAAAGAGAATGGCGTTTTAAATCCACAGGTTTTGAATAAAATCAAAATTATGCAAAGAGAATTTGCTAAATATGATGATTTTACCAACCCAATTTCATTAGTTGAAGCCATTAAACTTGTTTATCAAGGTTATCGTGGGGGTGACCCAAAATATTTTCAATTACCTGGTGCTTTAGAATTACAAAAATTAGCTGAATATGTAGGAACTGTTAAAGGAAAAGAAAATTTAGCAACACCTTTTATTGATAGCACAAAACAATTTACGAGGGTTAGTTTCCAATGTGGTGATGCAGGAACGGTTCGATTAAGACAATTGGTTGAAACATTACAGCCAAAAATTGATACTATTTTCAATTATGATAAAGACGCCAAACAATGGCTTCCAAAGGAAGAACAAATTGAAGCTAAAATTACAGGAAATGGTGTTGTTTTTATGAAAGGAAACGACTATTTGTTGCAAAACCTGATTGAAAGCACAATGTGGGCTATATTTTTGATTTGCATCGTTATGGCTACTCAGTTTTTTGATGTAAGGATGATTCTTATTTCAACGATTCCGAGTATTATTCCTCTTATAATTACTGCTGGGGTGATGGGCTACTTTGGTATTCCGCTAAAACCTACTACAATTTTGGTATTTAGCATTGCTTTCGGGATTTCATCAGATGGAACAATTTATTTCCTAACAAAGTATAAAGACGAAATTAAGCATCATAGTAAAACAGTTTCTGAAGCAATCACAGAGACTATAATGTACACTGGAATTAGCATGTTTTATACTGCTTTTATTCTATTTTTTGGCTTTGGAATTTTTGCAGTTTCCAACTTTAAGGGAACAGTTTATCTTGGTTCATTGATTGCCATTACATTATTAATGGGAATGATTGCTAATTTAATACTTCTTCCAGCATTATTGATGACTTTAGATAGTAAAAGAAAAAAATAATTATGTAATTAATTTTGGAAAGAGACTGTTCTCCATTAGAAAAGTCTCTTTCTTTTTTTATAAATTTAATTCGATATAAAATGATAAACTTTCATTCCGAGGAGATTGAATTCAAAGTAAATCATCCAATCAAAATAAAGCGTTGGCTGAAAAGTGTTATCATATCAGAAGGTTTTGAGCTTTCAGAAATAAATTATATTTTCTGTACTGACGAATATTTACACAAAATAAACCTAGAATACCTTGACCACGATACACTAACAGACATTATAACTTTTGATAATTCGGAAGATGAAGCTCTGATTGAAGGCGATATTTTTATTAGTATAGACCGAGTAAAAGATAATTCTTTGGATTTTAAAACCACATTTGAACATGAATTAAAACGAGTTTTGGTTCATGGCGTTTTACACCTTTGCGGTTATTTTGATAAGTCGGATGAAGATGAAAAATTAATGCGTTCCAAAGAAGACTTCTATATTAATCTTTTTAAATAATCTCAATTTTAAAAAAGAAAAAAGGGCAGAAATTCTCTGCCCTTTTTTGCATTACTTGCTATTGAGTGAAATAAATTCTTCGTTAATATATCATTAAATATACGATTGTCATTTTGGTAAATTAAGACTGCTAAGTCCTTAACTATTCATTTTGAAATAATCATGCCAAAGTATTTATAATCAACTCATTAGCTATTTTTTCCAATATTTTCCACTTATATTTTATTGCATAAATCGACTTTTATTTCGATAAAAAAATAATTTATTTGATTGGAAACACAAAACAATACCGTTTAATAATTTTTTTATATTATCACTAAAAATATCTTTTTACGAATAAAAGCCTTTCTTATTTAAGAAATTTTTATTTTTGAAAAAAAATTAAACTTCATTTTAAATAACCTATTTACACTCATGGCAAATCGTATTGGTGGCTATCGTGCAGGAGCCATTCCTGCTGATGTTAAGAAAAAAGAAGCAGGAAAATTCGATAAATTACCTCCAAAAGTAGATTTAAGAGAACACCTAACCGAAGTAGAAATGCAAGTAGGCAATAGTTGCGTAGCTAATGCATTTGCAGGAGCGTATGAATATTTAGCTAAACGAAATAATGGTGAAGCAGGAGATGTGAGCAGATTATATATCTATTATAATGCACGTTGGTTGGAAGATGCACAAAATGAAGATTGTGGTTCTATCATGTACAACGCAATTGAAGGGTTAAAACAATATGGAGCTTGTTCTGAAGAACTTTGGCCAAATGATGAGACAATGATACTTGATGAACCTGACCAACCATCTTATGACCATGGCTCAAATTTTAAAATTGTTGATGCAGAATATATTGAAACAGACCTAGAAATTTGGAAACACACCCTTGCTGAAGGTTATCCAATTTCATTTTGCTTAAACACTTTTGAATCTTTTGATAGTGCTTGCAAAAACAAAGGTCGAGTACCAATGCCAAAACAATCTGATAATGTCCGTGAAACACATGGTTGGCATGCAATGCTTTGCGTAGGTTATTCGGACCCAGATAAAGTATTCATTGTCAGAAATTCTTGGGGAAGTGATTGGGGCGATAGAGGATATTGCTACATTCCTTACGATTATGTGATTAATAAAGAGTTTAACGGACACGATTCATGGATAATAAAGTCAGTTGAAAATTTAGATTTTAGCGAAGGCATTTGGGATGAAAATGAAGAGTCAAATTTTGCAGTTGATGGAATGATTTACGTAACAGATTTTTGGGTTGAGGCTGAAGATACCGAAGATTTTGCTACCAAATTAGAAGAGTTATGCTTAGAATATGTTGAAAACGAAGAAGATTTCTATTTCGACTATGAAGCACAAGAAGAAGATGGTATTGAGTATACGTACATCAATAATTTTGAAATCTTAACCGAAAATCCTGATGATTTTATTGCAGATTTAGAAGCTCTTTGTGAAGAAAATGCTATCGACGAAAATTATAATTTTGTTTATAGTGAAGAGGAAGAGGAAGAGGAAGAGGAAGAGGAAGAGGAAGAGGAAGAGGAAGAGGAAGAGGAAGAGGAAGAGGAAGAGGAAGAGGAAGAGGGTAAATAGATAAAATAAACAAAAATTAAATCAAATGGAGGCAGAATTGTTTTTCTACCTCCATTTAATTTAATCAAGATAATCCTGCAATTTTTTCAACCAAAACCTCATTTATTTTTATATACGATTCGTATGTCCAGCCAGCAATATGTGGTGTAAAAATTACTCGGTCGGAGGAACTGAGTTTTTTTAAGCTATTCACTTGTGAATCGGATAATTTCTGAAGTTTTTCATTTTCTAGAACGTCTAAGCAAGCTCCACGAACTTTTCCAGTTTCGATTGCATCGCATAAATCAGCTAAAACTACAATTTCTCCACGAGAAGCATTAATGAAAAAAATATCGTTTTTAAAGCTTGAAAAAAAAACTTTATCCACCATTTTGTTTGTGATAGATGTGAGTGGAGTATGCAAACTTAGTATCTCGGCTTCATCAAAAATTCGTTCTAAAGAACTTTCTTCAACAACCTCATCTGAAAAATCAGAAAGGTATTTATCATAAGCCAAAACTTTACAACCAAAAGCTTTCAGTCTTTTGGCAGTTTCAGCTCCATTATTTCCATATCCAATAATACCAACGGTTTTTCCCATTAGCTCATAACCACGATTTTTTTCTCTAAGCCAAACGCCTTTTCTTACTTCTTTATCAGCAATCAAAATATTATTCATCAAACATAAAAGCATACCGATTACGTGTTCAGCCACAGCAACTCTATTCCCTTCATTTGCTGCAAACAAAGTAATTCCTTTTGAATTTACGTAATCAATATCTATTAAATCAAGTCCAGCTCCTGCCCTACCAATAAATTTCAAATTAATTGCTTTTGTCAAAAGTTCTTTATCAACAAAAGTCTTACTTCTGAGAATGAGTCCAACGTAGTTCCCCAATTTATCAATCATTTCATTTCTTGAAATACTTGGCTGATAATCAGTCAAATAACCGATTTCGTCAAGCATCGGAATTAAACTCAAGTGCATTTCGTCGGCAATAAGTACCAAACCTTTCTTCATTGGATTGATTGTATTCACAGGATTTTTTTTATAGTTCGATTGTCAGTAACTTGCAGCAAAATTACGGTAGTTCTTTTAGATAATTATCTATTTATGAATTTTCATAAAATAGTTTAATTTAATCATTGAATTCTAACATTGATAAATAAAGGTAAACCGTTAAAAACGCACAAATTTTACGATTTAATTTAATTTTGTATAAATATTGATAACAAAGTGAGCGAAATTCATAAACCAATTATTGGAATTAGTATTGGTGACTTCAACGGTATTGGCCCAGAAGTTATCCTAAAAGCAGTTGGTGGAAACCGACTTAATAAAATTTGTACACCTGTTATTTATGGTTCGGCAAAAGTAATTAATCGTTATCGACAATTGCTTGATATTAAAGACTGGCAATTTTTCACGATTCAACGAGTTGAACAACTTAACCATAAACAAGTAAATGTAATAAATTGCATGAACGACCAACATTTGGAAGTTCAACCTGGAAATATTACTCCTGAAGCTGGGAAGTTAGCTTTTGAATCCTTGAAAAGAGCCGTTGATGATTTAAAAGCAGGTAAAATTGATGCTTTAGTTACAGCACCAATTAATAAGCATAATATTCAAAATGATAGTTTTAAGTTTCCAGGGCATACAGAGTTTTTGGCGGATGCTTTTGGCGTAAATCAAGAATTGATGTTTATGGTAAGTGATGATTTGAAAATTGGAGTTGCAACTGGTCATTTGCCTTTAGAACAAGTCAAAACAAAAATTAGTAAAGAATTAATTATCAAAAAATTAGACCAAATAAAGTCATCACTGATTCGAGACTTTAACATTCAAAAACCTAAAATTGCTATCTTAGGTTTAAATCCTCATGCAGGTGAAAATGGATTATTGGGCAATGAAGAACTCGAAATCATTCAGCCTGCTTTAGTTGAATATAAAAAGAAAGGCAATTTAGTTTTTGGTCCATTTCCAGCCGATGGTTTCTTTGGAACTGCCGCTTGGAAAAATTACGATGCAGTTTTGGCAATGTATCATGACCAAGGTTTGATGCCATTCAAAATGATTGCCTTTGAAAATGGCGTGAACTTTACTGCCGGACTTCCAAAAGTTCGGACTTCGCCTGACCATGGTACAGCATACGATATTGCAGGAAAAAACATCGCAGACGAGTCATCAATGCTAAATGCTATCTATATGGCCATAGACATTGCCCGAAATCGTAAGGAATTGAGCGATTTAGAATTAAATTCTATGAAAAAGAAGACAATTGTACTGAAAGAAGCTTCAATGGAAGATTAAAATAGCGAAGCGATGAGATGTTTACATTTCATCGCTTCAATGCAAATTATACTATACTTCTAAATCTTCAAATGGACTTCTAATATTCACAAGCTCAACCTGAGCGATTTGGTTATAAATAGCCGTTGTTTGTAAATAACGATGTCCTAAAATTTCTTGTAACAAATGAATATCCATTCCTCTTTCCAAGCAATGTACAGCATAACTATGCCGTAAGGTATGCACTGAAGCATCTTTTTGAATTTTGGCTTTTAGTATCGCTTGTTGAAAAACCAATTGTACACTTCTAGGGCTATACGTTTTGCCATTTTCACCACCAAAGAGCAGTTCCTGAGGTTTATATTTATCCAAATAAGCCTGCATAATCGGAATCAAATTTTTAGGAAGCATCAAAATTCTACCTTTTTCAGACTTCGACGGAGAAATATTTATTTGCCTTTTCTCAAAATCAAGGTCGTTTACTTTCATATTTAAAACGTCACTTAATTTCAATCCAGCTGCATAAATAATAGACATCAAAGCTTTATGTTTTAAATTATCTAACACTTCAATAATTTTAACAACTTCTTTTTCAGTCAAAATTTCAGGAAGCCCCTCTCCTTTTGACTCTCCATTGGCTTTAATCCCTAACTTACGATTAAAGATTATTTCGTAAAATAATTTGATGGCCTTTCCAGCTTGTAAAGATGCTTCAAGGCTACCTCCTTTTTTTTCTCCTAGTTCTACTAGATAGGCAGAAATTAATTCTTCGGTAATCTTACTTTGGGGCAAATCTCTAAAATGATTATAAAAAACAAAAATAGCATTTCTATAAGCGGCTATTGTTTGTGAGTTATATTTGCCTTTTCTCAATAGTTCGGTAAAACGTTCAATCAGATGGGTCACAGCTAGCAAAAATTATATATATATTATTCAGGGGTGAAAATTATCAATAATGACTGATAATTAAAAACAAAGTAACGATCAATTCGTATTTTTTTGTAATTTTTGCATGAAACTCCAATTAAACTTACAAAAATCAATTTAGAAGATGTTAATAGCTTTCATTGTTTTATATTTAATACTTACAATACTTATTGGGTGGTACGCTTCTAGATTCGTAAAAACATCCAGCGACTTTGCAATCGCAGGTCGTCGAATGCCAACTTATGTAGTTGCATCTGGACTTTTTGCAACGTGGTTTGGCTCTGAAACTGTTATGGGGGCTTCTTCTGAGTTTGTTGAAAAAGGAATTTTAGGTGTGATTGAAGACCCATTTGGAGCAGCTTTATGTTTGTTATTGATTGGATTATTTTTCGCTCGTCCACTTTACAGATTAAATATTCTTACTTTTAGTGATTATTTTAGCATTAGATATAACAAAAAAGTAGAATGGATTTCTGCAATTTTTATGATTCCGTCCTATTTTAGTTGGATTGCAGCCCAGCTAGTAGCATTGGCCATAGTTTTGCAGGCAATTGCCAATATTCCTTTCTTTTGGGGAATAATTATTTGTGCTTCTGTCGTTTTATTCTATACTTATGTTGGCGGAATGTGGTCGGTCGCAATCACAGATACGATTCAAACTGCTATTATAATTATTGGAATGATTTTCCTGATGTTTACTTTAATTAATGAGGTGGGTAGTTTAGAAAAAGTAGTTGCAAACACGCCAAAAGATTTTTTTAGGTTCACACCCAAAGAAAATTCTATAACCAAATGGATAGCATATTTTGGAGCTTGGATAACAATTGGGTGGGGTTCGATTCCTCAACAAGATGTTTTTCAGCGAACACTTTCTGCAAAAAATGAAAATGTGGCTGTAAAAAGTGCTTATTGGTCAGCTTTAATGTATTTTACAATTGCTTCAATGCCATTAATTATCGCTCTTTGTGGAACAACGCTCTACCATGATTTAAAAACTGCTGATACTCAAATGCTCATACCAATTTTAGTTTTAAAACACACTTCAATCGGAATGCAAATTGTTTTTTTTGGAGCTTTATTATCAGCAATTTTAAGTACTTGTAGTGGTGCAATATTAGCTCCAGCAACAGTTTTAGGAGAAAATTTGATAAAACCATTGTATGGAGATAAAATTTCTGATGAAAAACTTCTAAAAATCATGCGATATTCGGTTGTTGGAATTACCTTGATTAGCGTAATTCTTTCATTGAATAAATCTGAAATTTATGAATTAGTTGGAGAATCTTCAGCTTTGAGTTTGGTCGCTCTTTTTGTACCTTTAGTAGCCGGACTTTATTGGAAAAAAGCCAATGGTCTTGGGGCAATCTTGTCAATGACCCTTGGCACAGCGGTTTGGACTTTTTTTGAATTTTACGAAACCGAAATTCCTTCCATGATTTGGGGTTTGTTAGCGAGTATGATGGGAATGTTTTTCGGAGCATTAAAGAAAGAAAAGATAGCATAATCATTTTTTTTATGATGAAATATATTTCAATTGATGATTTTATTGAAAGTCAAGAACCAGAAATTAGCTCTTTACTCTGGCAAATCAGAGAAACTATTTTGAATGCTCACCCAAAAATGAAAGAACGGTTTTTGTTTAATACCGCTATGTTTGGCATTAAAAATGAATTATGCTATTTTGTAATAATTAAGAAAAACAAAGGAGTTGAGATTGGTTTTCACCGAGGTTTCCAACTGTCTAACGAGCAAGGTTTACTAGAAAGTAAAAAAAGAATGTATATTCACGGAATTACGTTTAAAAATTTAGAAGATTTTAGAGAAAAAGAGGCTTCTTTCAATGAAATTTTGCAAGAAGCCATTATTTTGGACGATATTAACGATAAATCAATTTTTTCTGAAATATTACAAGCAGGTAGAAAAAAGAAATCATAAATTTTGAGCAGCAATCCAACCGCCAGTCCAAGCGGCTTGAAAGTTAAATCCTCCAGTTATTGCATCAATATTTAGTACTTCACCAGCCAAAAATAAGTTTGGATATTTTTTCAAACTGTACGATTCAAAGTCAATTTCAGATAAATCAACACCACCCGCAGTTACAAATTCTTCTTTGAAGGTACTTTTCCCATTTACTTCAAATGTCGATGCCGTCAATTGTTCTGTTAATCGCTGAATATGTTTTTTTCCTGTTTCCGCCCATTTTTGAAATTCGCCAATCTGAGCAGCTTTACACAAACTTTTCCATAACCTAATGGGCAATCCTAATTCTGCATTTGCCATAACATTTTTCTTAGATTGGGCATTAATTTGATTATGCAGAAAAGCTTTAACAAATTCTATATCTTTATTTCCAAGCCAATTTACCTGAATACCAAACTTATAATTAGCTGCATTTAAGTCTCTTGCTGCCCAAGAAGACAATTTTAAAATCCCAGGCCCAGACAAGCCCCAATGTGTAATTAATGTTGACCCATTACTTTCAAAATTAGTTTTTTGAATCTTAATAATGGCATTTGGAACCGATAAACCCATTAAATCAGACAGTCTTTCATCTTTAATATTGAAAGTAAAAAGCGATGGAACAGGCTGAATAATGTTGATTTTTAATTTTTCGAGTAAATTCCAAATGGCATTATCACTTCCAGTTGCAATCATCAATTTTTGGCTCTGCAATAATCTATCGCCCGAAACCCTTAATTTCCAATTTGAGGTATTCGTTTTTAGATATTCAAAATGCTCCACTCTTGCATTGGTTATCACCTCAATATTGTTTCTTTGGGCAGCTTCCAAAAGGCAATCAATAATAGATTGTGAAGAATCACTCACAGGAAACATTCTTCCATCTGCTTCTTTCTTTATTTTCACACCTCTCGACTCAAACCACTCAACTGTATGCGTTGGATTAAATCTTTTAAATGGCTCTAATAATTCATTTTCACCTCTTGGATAATACTTTACCAATTTTGATGGTTCAAAACAAGCATGGGTAACGTTGCATCTTCCTCCACCTGAAACTTTTACTTTCTGTAAAACATCTCGTCCTCGCTCTAAAATTGCAATTCGTAAACCTGTTTTTTTTTCAGCTGTATTAATAGCTGCAAAAAAACCAGCTGCACCACCACCTACAACTATAATATCGTACATTTACTTGATGTATTTTTCTTCAAAGTAAACTCTTTTTTCTCGTAAAATCTTAACTAAATTTTCAATTTCTTTCGGAGAGTTGCCATTTTCAAAAGTAACTTTATGCTTCACATCTCCTTTAATTATTTCAACCCATTCTTTGCCACCATCAGCACAATCAGGGCAGCCAATCACTTCGTCTAATTTCTTAAATGTGTCAAAATTAATGTTTTGAGTAATGTTTGAAACTAAAGTATTGGTAAGAGGTTCTTTGTAAATTTGGGGAACACCACCTATTGCTCCTCTTCCTTCGGTATAATAAACCGTAAAAATTAATTCATTATTAGAAAACTCCATTTCCTTTCGACAAGGCCCTACACACATTCCGAAGCTTGTTCCATAATTGACTACATAATCATTCATACTTACCTCAGCATTTGGAGCATCATTATCTTTTGCACAATTTGTTAGAAATATTGTGGAAAGAATCATTGTGAACATCAGTTGCATTTTCATATTTTAATCGGATTTTTGTGAAAAAATAATTGTGACCTATTTTTAGATTCGTAAAAAACATTTATTTCATTCATCTATTTTACTAGATTCAAATTTTATAACAAAGGTTGGAAAAATGACCACAAAACAAATACAATTAATTGCTCAAAGTGTTGGAGTTTCTGAAAAAAGTATTCAAAACACTATTACTTTACTCGAAGAAGGTGCAACTGTACCATTTATTTCTCGCTATCGAAAAGAAATGACTGGAAGCATGGATGAAGTACAAATTGCCAATACGAAAGACCTTTATAATAAATTTATTGAGGCTGATAAACGACGAGAAGCAATTATAAAGTCGATTGAAGAACAAGGAAAAATGACACCTGAGTTGCTTTTAAAACTCAATAATGCCCTGTATATCAATGAATTAGAAGATTTGTATTTGCCATATAAACAAAAGCGAAAAACAAAAGCTTCTATTGCCATTGAAAAAGGACTTGAGCCTTTGGCACAAGTTATTTTTGCTCAAAAAGACCGTAATATTGAAACTATTGCCGAGAAGTATTTGACTGATAAAGTTGAAACAATTGCTGAAGCCCTTCAAGGTGCAAGAGATATTATGGCTGAATGGATTAATGAAGATATTCAAGCTAGAAATGCTGTTAGAAAACTTTTTGATAGAGAGGCTATTGTAACATCTAAGGTAAAAAAAGGCAAAAAAGAAGAAGGAGCAAAATATCAAGATTATTTTGAGTTTTCTGAGCCACTTTCGAGAATACCATCGCATCGGCTGTTAGCACTTCGACGTGGAGAAGAAGAAGGTTTTTTATCAGTTGACATTTCGATTGAGACCGAACGAGGAACAGATGCCCTAGACCGCATTTATTTACGTGGTTTACCAGAAGCAAAAGAGCAAGTCGAATTGGCCATTAGCGATTCTTATGATAGGCTTTTGAAACCAAGTATAGAAACCGAATTTTCAAATATATCAAAACAAAAAGCTGATAGTGAGGCAATTAAGATTTTTGCAAGTAATCTACGTCAACTTTTATTAGCTTCACCACTTGGACAAAAAAGAGTGATGGGCATTGACCCTGGCTTCCGAACAGGCTGTAAAATTGTATGTTTAAACGAACAAGGCGATTTGCTTTACGATACTGTTGTTTATCCACTTGATAAAAAAATAGAAGCTGAAGCAATTCTAAAAAAGTTAATTTTAGACTATAAAATTGATGCTGTGGCCATTGGGAATGGCACTGCAAGTCGAGAAACAGAAAGTTTAGTAAAAGATTTGGTCAATAAATCTTCATTAAAATTGGCTGGAATTTATGTCGTTTCCGAGCAAGGTGCGTCGATTTATTCAGCCTCACCTATAGCCCGTGAGGAGTTTCCAAATAAAGACGTAACCGTTAGAGGAGCAATTTCAATTGGTCGGAGATTGATGGACCCATTGGCCGAATTAGTAAAAATTGATGCAAAATCAATTGGCGTTGGACAATATCAGCATGACGTTGAGCAGAAAATGCTAAAAGATAGCCTTGATTCAGTTGTTGAAAGTTGTGTAAACTTAGTTGGTGTTGAATTAAATACTGCAAGTAAGCATTTACTCAGCTATGTTTCGGGTTTAGGACCTTCATTGGCACAAAATATTGTCGATTATCGAGCAAAAAATGGAGCTTTCAAATCTCGTGATGAATTGAAAAAAGTACCCCGTTTAGGAGCGAAAGCTTACGAACAAAGTGCTGGATTTTTGAGAATTCATGGAGCAGAGAATCCGTTAGATAATTCGGCTGTTCATCCAGAAACGTATCCGATTGTACAAAAAATGGCTAAGGATTTGGGTGTAAAAGTTGCCGAACTTATTGGTAATGAGCAAATTAAGTCAAGAATTATTCTAAAAAACTACATTACTGAAAAAGTTGGTTTACCGACATTGAATGATATTTTATCAGAACTACAAAAACCAGGGCGTGACCCCCGAGAAGCTTTAGAAGCGTTCGAATTTGCCGCTGATGTTCATAAAATTGAAGATTTGAGAGAAGGAATGGTACTTCCTGGCATTGTCACAAATATTACTGCTTTTGGTTGTTTTGTTGATGTGGGAGTTCATCAAGATGGTTTGGTTCACGTTTCACAAATGGCCAATCGATTTATTAAAGACCCAAATGAGGTGGTGAAGGTTCACCAAAAAGTACAAGTTAAAGTCATGGAAGTTGATATTCCACGTAAAAGAATCGGGTTGTCAATGAAATTTTAATTGTTAAGTTAAAATCATTTTCTGATTTAATTTGAAAAAGAAATTTTATAACGTATTCGATTATGAACTAAAAGAACTAATTTTGCATTTATAATTAACAACTGGGGACGACCGGTTTTGACGGCGTGAGTGGTTGCGAGTATAAGCATGTCGGGAGTTGGTAGAACCTCCTGTTAAAAATTCTTCCAAACAACAACTGGCAATACTTCGTATGCCATGGCTGCTTAATTCCGGAGTGAATTAAACATTAGCCACATCCCGCCTTGGCTAACCTTTGCTGCTGGGGAGTTCGGGGTGTCGCCCCGCAAAGGCGATTATGAGTGGGGAACTTATTCATAATTAGTATATAGGTTTCTAAGGTGATATTAAGGTCTGATGCTAACCTACTATTGCTCGAAAATAAATAGCAGCTAAGCATGTAGAAGGTTCGACAATTGCCAAGTTCGGACCAGGGTTCGAGTCCCTGCGTCTCCACAAAGACCTGATAATTCATTATCAGGTCTTTTTTAGTGATTCCGCATATCTTTTCAATTTAACTTAATGTTTAAGTTTCTATCTCTTTTTACACTTCAATTATTGTTCAAATATCGTATAATTACTATCGTTAATAATTCGTCAAAATCAATTATTAATACTAATTTTAGTATAAAACTGGCACTAATTTTGCTATATTAATACTCAAAAATGCACGTAATTTTATTTATTAAACACTAGTATTTTAAATAAAAACCTTCAAACTCTCGTAATAAGTGCATCAAAAGCGTTATTTCCTAATATTTATACTGATAACAGTTTCTTTCCTTATGAAATACAGAATTCTTTACATTTTCTTTTTTACTTGTATTCAACTTGCATTGGCTCAAGAACAAAAACTTTCATTTGTAAGAATATCTACAAATGAAGGTTTATCGCAAAGCCATGTGAGTGCGATTTTAAAAGATAAAAAAGGCTTTATGTGGTTTGCAACAGAAGATGGTTTGAACAAATATGATGGATACCACTTCACAATTTATAAGCATTCACCAATTGTAGCAGCAAGCCTAAAAAACAATTTTGTAAACGATATTTTAGAAGATAAAAATGGAGATATATTGGTAGCAACTTCGCGTGGATTAGACAAATTTATTAGAGATACAGATGGATTTTCACATTTTTCAGGCGAAATCAGTAAATTATTCATACGAGATATCTTTCAAGATAGCAAAAACCGAATTTGGCTCGGAACAACAACAGGATTATATTTAATTAATCCGAAAACTGGCATATTTACTTCATTCAAACATCAAGAAAATAATCCTAATAGTTTAAGCCACGATTTGATTTTTCAGATAGGTGAAGATAAGTTTGGGAATCTTTGGATTGGCACAAAAAATGGCTTGAATAAATTTAACTATGAAAAAAAACAATTTACACATTTTTTCAATGACCCAAAAAATCCAAATAGTATTGGTTCAAATTGGGTTCGAGCCATTTATAAAGACATTAATCAAAAAATATGGATTGGCACTTCAGGTGGAGGCGTTTCGAAATACAATGAACAAAATAATTCATTCACAACTTTTAAACACGATGCCAAAAATCTAAAAAGTCTAGGATATAACAATATTCTTTCTTTCTTAAATGATAATGACGGAAATTTATGGATTGGAACAGAAAATGGTGGTATCAGTTTATTAGATAGCAAAAAAAATACATTTAAAACCATCGGTTTTGATATAAATGATAATAATAGTTTAAGCAACAATTCTGTTTATAGTTTATATTTAGATTATACTGGTAATATTTGGGTTGGAACATACTCTGGTGGCATTAATTTTTTACCGAAATTTGGCAAAAAATTTTCAATCTATAAAGAGAATCAAAATAAAAATGGATTAAAATCAAGCAGTATTTTAGCAATAACAGGCGAATCTAGTGATAACATTTGGTTAGGAACTGATGGCGGCGGATTAAATTATTTCAATCGAAAAAATAAAACTTTCTCCACCTTCAAAAAGCAAGCAAATAACAAAAATAGTATTAATTCTGACTATGTTTTGACTGTTACTGAGGTCGAAAAAGATATTTTAGCACTTGGATATTATTTAGGTGGTTTTGACTTATTCAACAAGAAAACAGGTAAATTCACACATTTTACACCTAATAATAAAGACACAAATAGTCTTTCTGCTTCGAGCGTTTTTACAATTTTGAAAAGTAAAGATTCCAACCTTTGGTTAGGAACTTGGACTGGTGGTTTAAGTTACTTTGATAGAAAAACTAATCGATTTACAACTTATTTGCACAATCCAGCAAATCCAAATAGTATCTGTGATAATTATGCAAAAGCATTATATGAGGATGAAAATGATAATTTGTGGGTTGGCACTGAAAATGGTTTGGATTGTTTTAACAAAAAAACAAAGAAATTTTCTCATTTCGTAAGTAATCCTTCTGATAAAGAAAGTTTAAGTAATAATAATATTCAGACAATTGTTGATGCAGGAAATGGTTTTTTATGGATTGGGACAATGGATGGGTTGGATTTATTGAACACAAGAACCAAGAAATTTACAACTATTACCGAAAATGATGGATTAGTCAACAATCTCATTCATAGTATTTTGAAGGACAAAAAAGGTAATCTTTGGATAAGTACCAATAAAGGGATTTCAAAATACAATCCGATTACAAAGGTTTTTAGAAATTATGGACTTTCAGACGGTTTACAAGGAAACGAATTTAAACCTCGTGCAGCTTTTCAAACAAAAGATGGAGAAATGTTTTTTGGAGGGCCAAATGGATTAAATTCCTTTTATCCTGATAGTATTCAAGACAATACATTTATTCCGCCAGTTTTTATTACTGATTTCCAAATTTTCAATCAATCTATTTTACCTGGTCAGAAAGATTCTCCTCTTGTAAAACCTATTGGTGAAACTAAAGAGATAATATTGAATGATAAACAATCAGTTTTTTCATTTGAGTTTTCAGCATTGAACTATACTTTGCCTAATAAAAATAAATATGCCTACAAACTAGAAGGATTCGATGATGGTTGGAATTTTATTTCTAGCAGAAGAACTGTAACTTATACAAACTTAGACGCAGGTGAATACATTTTCAGGGTAAAAGCTAGTAACAATGATGGTTTATGGAATGAAAAAGGGACATCAATTATTCTCAAAGTTTTACCTCCTTTTTGGGAAACTTGGTGGTTTCGATTATTGGCATTGTCGGCTATCACGGGTTTAATTTACGGCTATTATCAATACCGTATAGGGTTGATTCATAAGCAGCGAATTAAACTTGAAAAACAAGTAGAATTGCGAACAAATCAGCTATATAAATCCACACAAGAAGAACTTAAGGCAAGAGAGGAAGCCGAGAATGCCAATCGTGCAAAAAGTATTTTTCTAGCTACAATGAGTCATGAAATTCGTACTCCTTTGAATGGAATTATCGGAATGACCTCGTTATTAGAAGAAACCGACTTGGATGAAGAACAAAAAAACTATACCGATACGATTCAAGCTTGTGGTGAAGGATTATTGACAGTTATCAATGATATTCTTGATTTTTCAAAAATTGAATCAGGGAAAATGGAATTGGAGGAGAAAAACTTTGATTTACGTAGTTGTATTGAAGAAACACTAGATGTTTTTGCTACAAAAGTGGCTCAATTAAAGCTAGATTTACTATACCAAATAGATTGGGACGTACCGCTACATATTATTGGTGACCAATTACGTTTAAGACAAATTTTGTTAAACTTAATTGGTAATGCAATTAAATTTACTAAACAAGGTGAAATTTTCATTAAAGTATTTTTAGTAAAATATGATGATGAAAAGCATATCGAAATTGGTTTTAAGGTTAGAGATACAGGCATTGGAATACCTCAAACAAAGCTTGATAAGCTTTTCAAAGTCTTCTCGCAAGTAGATTCATCTACAAGTAGGCAATATGGTGGAACTGGTCTTGGGTTAGTAATCAGTGAAAAAATTGTAAAACTAATGGGTGGAAAAATAGATGTAGAAAGTGAAGAAGGAAAAGGTACAGTTTTCACTTTTACAATTAAAACCGCTGTTAGTAATGAGAAGTTTTCGCTTCCACCTTTCAATTTAGAGAGTTTAGAAAACAAAAAAATATTGGTTGTAGATGATAATATCACCAATTTAAATATTTTAAAAGGGCAACTCGAACGCTGGAAAATGCAACCAACTTTAACAGATTCTCCAGAGGAAGCGATAAGTCTAATCAAAGAAAATCACGATTTTTCGCTTGTTATTGCTGATATGCAATTTCCATACATGGATGGTTTGGAATTGGCTTTGACTATTAAAAAGATTGACTCAAATTTGCCAATTATTTCACTAAGTTCTATTTCTGATACTTATTATAAAGAACATCCTGACTTATTCTGTTCGGTATTGACAAAACCTGTCAAACATCATACACTTTGCCGCAGTATTTACAATGAATTAGCACCAAAAATGTGGCCTATAGTTGTAGAAAAACAAGCAGAAAAAGAAATTCCTCACAAGCTCTCTGAAGACTTCGCAACCAAGTTTCCAATGGAAATATTGCTAGCAGAAGATAATGCTATGAACCAAAAATTTGCTTTAAAAGTACTAAGTAAATTAGGATTTTCAGCTGACTTGGCTGAAAATGGCTTAGAAGTTTTAGAGGCAATTTTGAAAAAAGAATACCAAGTTATTTTGATGGATGTTCAAATGCCAAAAATGGATGGCTTACAAACGACTGTTGAAATTCGTAAACAAAATATTCCACAACCAATCATTATTGCCATGACAGCAAATGCTTTACAAGAAAGCAAAATTGAGTGTCAAGAAGCAGGTATGGATGATTATATTAGTAAACCGATACAGATGGATATATTTGTGAGTGTATTAGAAAAATGGGGTAAAGAAATCCAAAAGAGAATTGAAGTTTGGAGTTGATTAAATGTTATATTTTGAATAAAGAAAGCGTCTGATTGTTATAATCAGACGCTTTCTTTTTAGCAATCTCAAAATTTTTATTTTAATTTTTTAAATACTACCCCTTCTTTCATCACGAAAGTAAGTTTCTTTTCTAAAACTGTAATATCGTCTTGAGGGTCGCCATCAACTGCAATAATATCAGCAAATTTACCGACCGAAATTGAACCAATTTTATCTTTTGCCCCAATTAAATCTGCTGCATTTATTGTAGCCGATTGCAAAGCTTGAATAGGAGTTTGTCCATATTTTACCATATAATAAAACTGTTTGGCGTTATCTCCGTGTGGATAAACACCCGCATCAGTTCCAAACGCAATTTTCACCCCTGCTTTCACTGCTTTTTGGAAATTTTCACGCTGAGTACGGCCAGCTAATTTTTCCTTTTCAATAATTTTTTGAGGAAAACCTAATTTTGAATATTCAGCCAAAATAAAATCGTCATTATAAATATCGGCTACTAAATAAGTACCTTTTCTTTTCATCAGCTCAATCCCTTCATCATCAATAAAACTCCCATGTTCAATTGAAGCGACACCAGCTTTTACAGCTCTTTTTATTCCTTCTGCACCGTGAGCATGTGCAGCAACTTTTTTACCCCACATTTTTGCTTCATCAACCATTGCATCCATTTCTTCTTGAGAATATTGTGGCCCACCTACAGTTTCTTCTTCAGTTAAAACGCCAGCAGTTGCTCCAAATTTTATCAAATCAGCACCATATTTTATATTCATTCTCACTTTTTTTCTAATTTCGTCTACCCCATCGGCAATAGTAGAAACTTGCTGAATATGAACGTTTGGAGAAAAACCAGATAAATCTCCATGACTGCCAGTTGCACCAATAAATGGACCTGAAACATACAAACGAGGCCCAATTACCTTACCTACATCTATGGCTCTTTTGAGAGCAACATCAATATAGTCATTTGCTCCAACATCTCTACATGTAGTAAAACCAGCTTCCAATGTACGTTTTGTATAAATATGAGCTGAAATGGCAACATCTATGGAAGATTTACGAAACAAATCTTCCATGTAATTTTCTGGTTGTCCAGTAATATGTGTGTGACAATCTATTAAACCAGGTAAAACGGTCTGATTACTTAAATCTATTATTTGAGCATTGGCAGGAATTTTCAGGTTGTTTCCTATTTCTGAAATCAAATTACTTTTGATGATTATCGTCTGATTTTGAAGAAAAACACCTTTTTCACTGTCAAACAGTTTTCCAGCTTTTATGGCAATAACAGTTTCTTGAGCATTTATTTGAAAGCCAAACAAACAAAGAATCAGTACAATTGTACTCTTTTTTAGGTTTTTCATATTTGTTGATATAAATGTTATAAACTAATCAAACTTTCCATTCTTAAAGAAACCGCTCGTTTGTGTGCTTCTAATGATTCGGCTTCTGCCATTAGTTCAACCGTTTTTCCAATATTTAAAATACCTTCTTTCGATATTTCTTGAAAAGTGATTTTCTTCACAAAGCTATCCAACGAAACACCGCTGTAAGCCCTTGCATATCCATTCGTTGGTAAAGTATGGTTTGTACCCGAAGCATAATCGCCACAAGATTCGGGTGTATAATTTCCTAAAAAAATTGAACCTGCATTAATAATTTGTTCACCAACTTCATTGAAATTATCAACTGCTAAAATCAAATGTTCGGGAGCATATTCATTGAGCATATCAATACAATCCTGTTGATTTTCCAGCAAAATAATTTTTGAGTTTTCAATCGCTTTTGATGCCAATTCTTTTCTTGGAAGTCTATTTAACTGTCCAGAAACGGCTAGATTTACGGCCGAAATAAACTTTTTGCTCGTTGAAACAAGTAAAACTTGACTATCAGCACCGTGTTCGGCTTGAGAAAGCAAATCAGAAGCTACAAACGAAGGAATGGCAGAATCATCAGCCATAACTGCAACTTCCGAAGGACCAGCAGGCATGTCAATGGCTACACCATCCTTACTTAATAGCTGTTTGGCAGCTGTAACAAATTGATTTCCTGGCCCAAAAATTTTATATACTTGTGGAATTGTCTCCGTTCCATAAGCCATCGCAGCGATAGCTTGAGCCCCGCCTACACGAAAAACTTGTGTAATACCAACTAATTTTGCTGCATAATAAATAGCAGGATGATTACTCGGTGAACATAAAATGCGTTCTTGACATGCTGCAATTTGGGCAGGAATCCCTAACATTAGTACTGTTGAAAAAAGAGGAGCGGTTCCACCAGGAATATAAAACCCAACTTTTTGAATACCAACGCTTTTACGCCAACATTTAACACCTGTCATTGTTTCAATTACTTCAGGAGTTTGTTTTTGGGCTTCATGAAAAGTAAAAATATTTTTGTAAGCTTGTTGGATGGCCGTTTTCAATTCTTCGCTTAACTGATTTTCGGCATCATCAATTTCAGCTTGTGAAACCTTGAAATCATTGATTTCAATTTTATCAAACTTTAATGCAAATTCTTTCAAAGCTGCATCGCCTTCAAGTTTCACTTTCTGTAAAATTGGTAATACTTTTTGCTCAATTACAGCCATTTCTTGCACAGGCCGAGCTAGCAACTGTTTCCATTCTGAGCGTTGCGGAAAAGATATAATATTCATTTAGTATATAATATGCGATTCAAGGATGTCATTAAAAATAAATCATAATCACATTTGACTCCTCAATAAGTAAAATCAGTAAATCATTTTTTCAATCGGAATTACCAAAATACCTTCTGCTCCAGCCGAACGAATAGCCTCGATATTTTCCCAAAATTGATTTTCTTCTAGAACAGAATGAATTGAACTCCAACCTTCCATTGCTAACGGTACAATTGTTGGGCTTTTCATTCCTGGAATCATATTGATAATATCTTCTAACTTATCATTGGGAGCATTCAACAAAATATATTTGTAATTCTGAGCTGTTTGAACAGCCTTTATTCTGAATAACAATTTGTTGAGGGTATCATGTTTAGCTTTTGATAGTTTTTTATTTGCAATCAAAATGGCTTCCGAACGAAAAATCACTTCAACTTCTTTTAAACCATTACTCAAAAGCGTACTTCCTGAACTCACAATATCGCAAACGCCCTCTGCAAGGCCTATACTCGGAGCGATCTCAACCGAGCCACTAATTTCATGAATATCAGCTTTGACATTTTGTTCTTTCAAAAAATTACTCAAAATTCGAGGATAAGAAGTGGCTATACTTTTTCCTTGAAAGTCATCAATTCCTTTGTATTCAACACCACGAGGAACTGCAATTGATAATCTACATTTTGAAAAACCTAAACGATAAGTTGTTTCAGCTTTGCGGTTAGATTCAATAAATACATTTTCTCCAACAATACCGATGTCTGCAACGCCATCTTCAACGTAACCAGGAATATCGTCATCTCTTAAAAAAAGAAATTCTGCTGGAAAATTGGATGAAGATGTTTTAAGTTTTCCAGTGCCACTTTCAAACTTTATTCCACATTCTTTAAATAATCTAAACGAATCCTCACTTAATCTGCCTGATTTTTGGAGGGCAATTCTCAATATTGAATCTGTATTTGGCATTTGATAAATTAATATTTCTTTGGTCAAAGTACAAAATTAGCTTAATCATCGGTCAATGACAAAATAATGTTTCTTTTAAGTTCATTGTTTCTTATTTATTGTAAAAAAAAAACTTTCAAAAAACTTTGAAAGTTGAAAGTTTATCTTATAAATTTACAATAAATATTTCTTTTCCTATAATCTATAAAGTGCTTAAAAAATGAAAAACTCTATTTTAATGGGTTCGTCTAATAGGCGTGCAGTTTTATCTCATAAAACTAAAAAACTTATCTCCTTTATTATTTTGGCAAGCATCTGTTTAATGGCAATTTTCAATTAGCCATTATCCAAACATCTACATTAAAAATATCATATTTTTTTAATGTAGATGTTTTTCATCATTTCGAGGATAACTTTTAGTCCAAAATATTTAATGATTGACATTTACTTTTTTCATTATTACCCAATGATTAATAGGTAAATATATTCTTCGTATTGATTATCATTCAGTCATTAATTAGTGAATTACTTTTATATTCTTGAGGTTTTATTGTTTTTTTCTGGGAATTTAGAAAATTTCTACAATTAAAACTTCACACAAATACTTCATTTTTTGCAAATATTAGCCATTAAAAGCGTATAATTTTAAAAATAAAGTGAAAAATAGTTATGTTTTCAGAAGTGGTGCTACCGTTGAATAACTTTTTGGCACAAATTTTGAAACAAAGAAATCAGTGCTAAAAACACTGCTAATCTTTGAGTGAATATAAACTAAGAGTGAAATAAAAGTAATCCAAAAATGACTAAAAAAATTACCAAGATTATGCTCTTATCAGCATCAATCGCTTACTTTGGTTTGGGTGAAGCAACTGGACAAAGTAATTTAAAATCCATCGGAACGCCAATAAATACAAGAGAGTTTCGAGAACATGCCTTTTCAATTAGTGGTGACGGAAAGACATTTATTTTTGTACAAGATCGCCCAGATGGTACAAAAGTTTTTTTAAGTACAAGGGTCGATAAAAATTCGCCGTGGCAAATACCTCAACTTATCAGAACAATTTCAGATAAAGTTCAAAAAGGAAAAATCATTGGTACAAGTCTGACTTACGATGGTAGTGAATTATATTTCGATGCAATATTTCCGAGTGGATTTGGTGACAGAGATATTTTTTACGCGAAACGAATTGGTGCAGAATGGGGAGAACCAATCAATGTAGGCGAACCCCTCAATACAGCCTTATTTGAAGGAAGCCCAAGTATTTCTCAAGATGGAAAAATGCTATTTTTTATTCGAGAAAAATTTGAAAAATATAAAGGAACTGAGCCTTGTTACACCATTTGGGTTGCTAATAAAACCGATGAAGGCAGTTGGACAAATTTTGAAAAAATGGGTGAGCCTGTCAATTCAGAATGCGAAAAAGCAGTTACATTAATGCCTGACAGCAGAACATTAATTTTTAGTTCGATTAGAGGTGGTGGTGCAGGCGGTTTTGATTTGTACCAAACTGAACTTCAAGAAGATGGTAGTTGGACTTTCCCAAGAGATTTAGATTTTTTGAATACACCTAATCATGAAGATTATTCGGCTATTACTGGTAATTCAGAAGAGATTTTTGTTGAAATAAAAGGCGATATTTATTCTGCTCCGCTACCTAATAAATTTAGAGGTGCACGACAAGTTCCAGTAAATGTTATGATAATTGATGCAATGACCAAAAAACCAATTGATGCATCGGTATTTGTAGCAATGAATAGTAGAAATTCGGCTTCATTTAATGCAAAAAATGGCGTTTCATTGATGCAATTGAAGGCAGGAAATAATTATACGCTCGCTTGCGAAGCTCCAGGTTATTTGCCAGCCAATCAAGTGCAAGTGAGCCTTGAAAATGTGACTGGTTCTGAAACCATAAATAATACAATTGAAATGATGCCTAAAAACATTGCTTATACAATCAAAGTTTTGGGTGCTGATAACAATACTATTAATAATGCAAAAATCAGAATATTTGATTTGAGCAACAACCAAATTGTTCCTATTGACCTAAATAATAATGCAAGAGTTGTTTTTGGGAATCTTTACGGTCTAACGGTTTCGAGCGGAAATGCTGATTTTACAGGAAATTGGATTCCAGAAACCAATGATGCAGCTGATAAATTTATAAAAACAATCAAGCTTGTAACAAAAACAGTTGCTACAAATACAAGTACACCTGTTATTTCAAATGTAAAAGTTGATAAGTCAGAAAACCCTTACGTAAATGCTCCAGAGGTGGATATGACAAAACCAACTGAAACATTCAAGCTCAAAAGTGACCCAAATATTACTTTTGAAACCAAGAAAATTTACACACTAAATGATGTGTATTTCGATAGAAATTCGGTAATAGTTAAATCCGAATATTACATTGACATCAATCGTTTGATTGAGTTAATGACCCTCAATCCAAAACTGAATGTTCAGTTGTCGGGTTACTCAGATAGTTTCGGAGACGTAGCTATCAATCAAAAAATCTCTTTACGTCGAGCAAGGTCATGTGCTGATTATTTGAAACGTGCGGGAATAGAACCTAACCGATTATTGGTTAAAGGACTCGGCGAAAGAGAAATTGTGTTAGACTCTAAAGGCAAAGAAGATACTTCCAAAAGTCGAAGGGTAAGATTCATCGTGTATTAAGACTTTAAAAAACGTCACAATTGTGGCGTTTTTTTTTTGCTTTTTAAAGTAGGTTATTTCTTCTTTCTCCCCTATTTTTGAAGAAAACAATCACCCAAATGAAAAATATAGTCTCACTACTTTTAACACTGCTGTTTTTTAATGAAACTTTCGCTCAAAAGCTCTCCGACGAACAGATACAAAAATACTTAGATGGCCTCCAAAAAGAACAAATTATTACCGAATTTGGGAAAGATGCTTTTCTAAAAACCATCAATAATCAAAACAATGCTTTTACACAACGAATGGCTAACTCGCCATTTGCCTCAGCTATTGGTAAAATCCCTGACTCCCTTTCAAAGTCTAAAACCGCTATTTTAGGATTTATCGGCATTTATGAATTATTAAGAAATGTAGGTTCGGCAGCAGATGAAATGATTCAGTTTCGTGAAATGGCTGAAAAAATGTTGGGTGATGAAATGCTTTATAAACCTGAAATCGAAGGGAATATTCAAATAAATAATCCAATTACTTTTTTAGGATTAGAACAAAATTTAAGACCAACCAAAGAAAGGTATATTTCGATTGCCAATCGTTTGAAAGCCATTCAGTTAATTGATGAAAAAGTGTACGCCGACTTGTTGATTTGGCTAAAAAAAGACCAAATTAAACTGATTAAAGATTTCGGCTTTTTCATTTACGCAGCCAAACAAAGTTATTTTTATGATAATTATGGCTATTTAAAATCCAATCAAATAAAATTTATTGATAGCTTACAAACGCACCAATTTCTTTCTAAAATTGATGCCCAGCACTTAAAAGACTCATACAAAGATTTTGAATTAAAAAGCAAAATCGACATTTTGACTTTCTGCAAAGACGTTATTATTCTTCCTGCTGACCAAAAAAAGTTAACAAGGGAGGAAATTTACCAAAATCAATTCAAGAAAGTAAACGAAAAGTTTTTACCAACTTTTCAGATAAATCAATTTAAACTAGAAGAATTAAAAAACGATACAAGTAGTGATTTGGGGGTTGGACTTCCGTTTAATAATCCTTTTTCCAAAAATAAAAAATCGTACAAATTATCCTATACAGTCAATGGCAAACTGTATTCGCAAAAAGCAGATACTGATTTTTCATTCATCAAAACTTTACAAAAAAGCATCCCATCAGATGTTGATATTGATTCTTCAATTATACAAACTTATGCCAATGTTTTTTCATTTTTGACGGGTATCACAAATAAAGATTTTCAATCAATCAATGATTATTTAATTGACCAACATTCAACAAAAAGGGTAATTATTGTAAGTAATGACTATAACCCGTTTGTCTCAATCAATGAAACCCGAAAAGCGTTAATATTAGTTGATAGCACTCAAAACAAGGTTTTTGAAGATAAAAGCAAGAACAATTTATTATTTGGAAAGTCTTTGGGTGGCAAAATAGACTTCAGTTTTAAGACTAGTCGAGATAGCATTTATGCCTTAGTAAAGTTGTTTCAAAATAATAAAATATTACCGATAGTTGACCAAGAAATCATCGAAAATGCGATTCAATCATTAAGGTTTGAGCCGAACAAAAAAGACAACTTAAAAAGAAATTTAGTTGTAAGTTTTCCTAAAATTTGTGCAAAAATTAATGTTTCGCCAAAAAATGAAGAAGATAAAATTGCCATGTTCAAAAACTTTATTTCTGAACTAAGTCTTATTTCAAATGGCAAATTTAATCCTGAAAAAATAAGTGATAATTTTGCAAGTGAAATGCCGAAAGGTAGTAAAAAAGATAGAGAATTGATTGTTAGTTTTAAACTCAATTCTAATAAATATGAGAATAAATTTACGATTCCAAAATTAGTTGAGAATGAAGAACTAAGAAATGTATCAGGCATCAATATTAATCCAAATCAAGTAAATTTTAATTTGAACGAATGGCTTGAAATGGTGAATCAGTCTTTGAATGAAAATGAGATTGATGGACAATTTTATAAGATTACTACTGGAAATCGTTTTTCTTTTGCTAAAACTATTGATAACTTCCTTTTTTTAGATAAAAATCAATATAATTACCTAGAAAAAAATCATCCCGAAGTTTTAAGAGACCCAGCCGTTGAGAATATTTATGGCAATTATCAGGAACAAATTGCAGCCTTTAAGCCTGAAAATTTTGCACAAGCTCTCAAAAGAGAAAAAATGATTACTGAAGATGATTTGAAAGAGATAAAAAATGCCAAAGAACCTTCAGAGATTCTACAAAAAAGTACGCAAGTGGTAGTTATTGATATGAACGAATTGGCTGAAAAATCAGATACTGAAATTTATAATTATATTTTAAACGAAGTCAAGAAGAAATTACTTCCCAAGACAAAATTTAGTGAAATAAAATATTTGAGTGAAAATTTGGGTGATTCAACAAATGATTACAGTTTACAAAATATTTCTGCAATCATTGATGATAAACCTTATGCTCAAACGTTGAATGTTTCGTTACGACAAATTATCAAAAGTAATCTTGATTCACTAAAAAAGCCAAATTCTGCCTATTTTCCAGCAATTGGCGAAAACCAATTTAAAATTATCAATGACTATTTGACCGATATTTCATCTCCAAAAAGGCTTGTTATTGTGTGTGATTATCGTAGTCCAAAGCTATCATTTGTGTTTTTTGATAGTACTCAAGCTACAATTGTTAGTGAAACATTACCAAATAACTATGTTGATTTTTCGATGTACGGTTCTCAATTTAGTCGTGATAGCCTAAATATTTTACTAGATAATTTCAATGAAATTGGCCTTATTAAAAAGTTTGGTAATGCTGAAAAAGAAAGTTTCATTGTTGAGCTTCGTAAATTTCCCAATAATAATTTATCACTGCTTGAAAACCTGCCCAATGTGGTGGCTCAAACGAATATTTGGGACGTTGAGTCTTATGAAAATGTCTTTAAAGCTTGTATTGATACCTTAAAAAAAGTTTCCCGAAACAAGTTTAACCCAAAAAATGTGGTTGATAATTTTTCCAAAACCCTCAAAAAAAGTAACTATATCAATCGAGTTTTTGAGTATAGTTTTGAAATGGAAAATGGCAAAAAATATACAGAAAAACAATTTGTAAAAGCCCTTGAAAAACCAAAAAGTAACGCAGAAAAAATTGATTATGAAGTATTTGACTTCGACACCACAAAATTTATTGAGCTGATTAATAAAGCCTTAAATGAATCGAATTCTGATAGTATGTTTTACCAGGTATTTGACGAAGAAGCCGACGAAGATGAAGTTGGTCCCAAATTTTTATTTCTTTCTTCTAAGCAATATCGTTGGTTAAAAGCAAAATATCCTGAAATATTTGAGTCATATTCCGAAGATTCAACTATTGACATCGACGAAATTAAAGAAGAAAAATAGGCCAAAATTAAAAACTCCCAAAACTGAAGTTCTGGGAGTTTTTAATTCTAAAGTATATGTTTTATGGCTAATAAAGTTGAGGAATGCTGCGTAGAATTAGTGTCTTCTTTTAACTTTTATCACATCTTGATAAACATTTCCATCAGAAACAATTTTAACAAAATATTTACCTTTTTGTAATTGGCTAATATTGTATATTTTTTCAAAATTACTTACATTATAATATTTAGTTCCATAAACCAAATTATCGTTCATATCTCTGATTTCTACTTCTAAAGTTCTCACTTTCTTCACAGGAACTTTCACTTCAAATCTTTTATTTGAATATTTTATTTCTGGTCTGTCAGATGCTTCACGAGCAAAAATTGGTTCGCAAAACATTACTGTAAGCATTAAGGCAGGTAAAAGGTTTTTCAATTGCATAATCATTAAAGTTTTAAGAGAATATTGTTTCCTAAAATTCAGCTAATATCATGCCAATTACTGCTGTCAAACAAAAAATATTACCGCTTAAGAATTTGCAATTTTCTGTGCAATTTTTGCTGAACTCAAGTTTATATCTCGTAAAATTCCAGTCAATGGAAGGTTAAATCCAAGAAAAAATAACCCTTTAAATGCTGGACTATCATTCCACATTTCTTTCGGATAACCTCTATCATTAAGCAATGGAGGAATATTTTTCACTATTTTTTCTAAATGAGCATGGTAACCCGTTGCCAAAATAACAAAATCAATATTAACTTTTTGTCCATCAACAAAAACTACATAATCATTCGCAAACTCCTGAATATCAGGTAAAACCGTAATATTTTTGGCCTTTATTTGCTCTAAAGTGCCAACATCAATTACAGGTACTTTTCCTAAAGTACGCAGTTGTTCGGAAGGAGCAAGATTAGAAATCGGAATGCCTGTGCCTTCCATTGAACCAGTTGAAAGTTTCTTGAATATTTTAGATACAAAATCGTAGAATTTATTGCCAAACTTGGACAAAAAAATGGCCAGACCCTGTGTAGAACGTCCCATAAAATCACGGTTTACAATATTTATAGGATTCCTAATTGAAACATAGGTTTTTGCCCCATTTTCAAATAAATCAAGGGCAATTTCTGCTCCAGAATTTCCATAACCAACTACCAAAACATTTTTTCCTGCAAAAGTTTTTCCATTACTATAACTATTTGAGTGAATAAAATCTCCATCAAATAATGAATCATTGATGAAATGAGGAATTTTTGGGACACGATTATAACCTGTAGAAACAATTACATTTTCAGTAAAAAACTCATCAGTTTTGGTTTTTACTCGCCAAATATTTTCAACTTTTTCAATTTCAATAACTTCTTGTTTATAGTTAGGTTTAATTCCAAAATGTTGAATATAAGACTCCAGATAGTCGATATATTGTAATTTTGAAATAAAAGTTGGATAACTGTCAGGAAAAGGCAAATGCGGTAAAGCAGAGTGAAGTTTATCAGTGTGTAAATGCAAACGGTCATAATGCTTCCTCCATTCGATTCCTACATTCTCAGATTTCTCCAAAAGTATATAAGGAATCCCTAATTTTGTAAATCTACCAGCAATCGCTAAGCCTGAAGGCCCAGCCCCAATGATAATATTTTTATGATAACTCATCGAATAATATTGTTATTTAATTAAAATCTTATTATTTATAATTTCAAAATCGTAGTTCAAATCTAAATCTCTCATAGCATTGATTAACGCAATTTTTTTAAACTTTTTTAAGTCAGCTTTTCTTATTTCATCCACAAAAAGTTGTTGATTTGTAATCAATAAATCTCTTTTTGTTCCTTTTAGAAGATATGTGCTTGGAGTAAACCATTTAATTCCGTCAAAAAAAGCTAGATTTGCATAAGATGCGTCAGTCAAAAGTCCATTTTGAGAAATGATAATATCATCAGCATCAGGATTTTCACTAAGTATATTTTGAAATGAGCTTCTATCTTCAAATTTATAATCATATTTCAAATTATCATTTTCGACAATTTGTAAAGTTTTAGGATGTTTAAATTGATACGAAAAAAATGCCACCTGTTCAATATTTTCGGCGTAACTTATTCGGCAACGATAAAGCCCCTCACCTACCCAATTTGGAATTTGAATAGTGTTTTCAAAATCAAAATCATTATCCATATTTAGTAATGCTTTTCGACTTGACTTTACTCGAAAATTATGAAAAAAAAGGTTATGAAGCTGCCGATTTTGGCATTTTATTGTTTCAAATAACAGGGACATAAATTTTTTGTATCATTTCTTGGTATTCTTTTGTACAAATACTCTTGGCAGTAATTCCTCCACCACTTTTAAAAACTAAACCATTTTTGGTCTTTTCAATAAAGCGAATCATCACGCCAGAATCGAAAGTTTCTCCATCAAAAAAACCACAAATTCCTGTATAAAAGCCTCGTTCAGAGTTGTAGGTACTTTTTTCAGCTTCTGCGATTATTTCTAGGGTTTTGTTTTTGGGAGCTCCAGAAATTGACCCCGCTGGCAACATCTCAAATATTATTTTTCCTAAATTATTTCGCCAATCATCTGCTAATAAACCACTTACTTGCGAACTCACTTGCAATAAATCTTTGCCATCTTCCTTCTTTATTCTGTCAAGATAACGAAATTTTTCTACCCAAACTTTTGACGCAACTTTACTTAAATCATTTCTAATAAGGTCAACAATAGTTGTATGTTCATAAAACTCTTTAGCATCATTTAGCAAGATTTTTTCTGCATTATCAATTTCTGCGTCAATTGTTCCTTTCATCGGAAAAGAAGAAATTTTGCCTTTTGAATCAATTTTTACAAAAATTTCAGGCGAAAAACATACAAATTCTTTAGAAAATGTATCTCCTTTTATCCATATTTTATATTTTGCTTCAGATTGTTCAAAAATTTCAAGCAAACTCACGTTCAATTCAATATCGGTTTCACAAGTTAGGTTTGTTAAAAAACTATTTCCTTGTAGAATATTATGTTGAACGTACCGAAAAGCAATTGCATAATCACTAAAATCAATTGGTTTCTTTGTTAAATAAATCTTTCTATCGACTGATTTTAAAACTGTTGAAATATTACCTTTTCCATTCATCAAAAACTTAATTTGTTGACTATCAATATAATCTAAAGGTTCAACAATTGAATTATGACCTTTAAAGTCACTCAAAAACAAAAAAGCTTTCTTTTCTCTACCCAATAAGTTGATGGTAGAAATCGCTTTTTCTTGGTTTAAATACTTCACTTTTCAAATAAATAATTTGATTCACAAACTAAAATCTCAATCAATTATTTAACATCTGATTATAATTTTTAGTTTTGACCACATAAAAATAAAAAGCTCCCACCAGTATAAATACTGATGAGAGCCGAGCTATTAAGTTGATGATTTAGCTGATTATCATTTTGACAGCAGTCTGAAAATACAGCATTTTATAATGTTTGACGAGAGTAAATCGAATTTTGTTAATTCATCACAAAAATATTTATTAAACATCATCAAAAACAGGTAGAAATACCTGTTTTTGATTGAGAGAAGAAAAAAAACAACTTTTTTTCAAGAATAATCGGGATAATTTAAGATATGAAATTTTGAACTTGATACAAATTTTCTCAACTTCGCATAACCAAACATCGCAAACCAAATACTATGAAAAAATCGTTTATCTACCTAATTACTTTACTTTTCAGTTTATCAGCTTTTAGCCAAGTTACCTTTCAAAGAAATGGCGTTTATGATGAAAGACCGTCACAATATGCGTTCAAAAATGCAACGATTGTAGTTGATGCTCAAACAGTTTTAGATAACGCCATGATTTATATCAAAAATGGTATTATTGAATCTGTTGGAAAAGACCTCCAAGTTCCATCTGGAACTGTCGTATATGACTTAAAGGGAAAAAGAATTTATCCCTCATTAATTGATATTTACGCTGATTATGGATTACCTGAAATAGTTCGTCCTGCAGGAGGGAGAGGTTTTGGCGGTGCTGTTCAACTCGAAACCAATAAAAAAGGAGCTTATGACTGGAATCAGGCAATAAAGCCTGAAGTTGATGCTACGGCTGAATTTAAAGTAAATGCTGCAAAAGCTGAAGAAATGCGTAAAATAGGATTTGGTAGTGCAGCCGTTCACATTGCTGACGGCATTGTTAGAGGGACTTCTGCATTTGTTTCTTATGCTGATGATAAAGAAAACAATGTATTATTGAAAGGCAAAGTATCGGCTCATTATTCGTTAGATAAAGGAAGTTCAACTCAATCATATCCAGTTTCATTAATGGGTGCAGTTGCTTTGCTTCGTCAAACTTATTACGATGCAGAATGGTACAAAAAAGGCGGAAAAATGCAGGAACGTAATCTTTCCTTGGAAGCTTTCAATGAAATGCAATCGTTACCTCAAATTTATGAAGCAAGCGATAAATTAGGTGTTTTGAGAGGAGATAAAATTGGAAAAGAATTTGGAATACAATATATTTTAAAAGGTGCTGGCGATGAATACCAAAGAATTGATGAGATAAAAGCCACAAACAGTTCATTAATTATTCCATTAAATTTCCCCGCTGCATACGATGTTGAAGACCCTTTTGATGCTTCAATGGTAAGTTTAACAGAAATGAAACATTGGGAAATGGCTCCTGCAAATGCTAGTTTTTTAGCAAAAGCGGGGATTAATTTTGCACTTACAACAGCAAGCATTAAAAATAAAGGCGATTTTTGGACAAATCTACGAAAGGCTATTGAGTTTGGTTTACCAGAAAATAAAGCTTTAGAAGCACTTACTTCAACTCCAGCAAAGCTACTTAAGGTTGATAATTTGGTAGGAAGTTTGAAAAAAGGTATGATTGCAAACTTTATTATTACGTCAGAAAACCTTTTCAGCAAAGATAATATCATTTACGAAAACTGGATTCAAGGTAAACGCTATATTTTGAATGATATGAATGTGACCGATATTCGTGGAAATTATACCTTGAATATTGGAGAAAAAAACAATTTTAAATTAAATATTTCAGGAAAAATCGACAAACCTGAATATCAATTTATTAGCAACGATACTATTAAAACAACTCCTAAAGTTAGTCGCTTGAGTGATTTATTCACGATTACGACAAAATTAGATAAAAAAGATGCCAATGAAACTCGCTTGACTGGCTATTATGATGGCAAAAACTTCAAAGGTGATGCAATTTTGGGTGATGGTGTACAAGTAAAATGGGAAGCCTTATTTAAAGAAGATGCAAAAGCCGATGTTGCAAAAAAAGATACTACTAAAGCAAAAACTCCACAAGTTGGTCAACTTATTTTTCCGTTTACGGCTTATGGGAATGCTCAAAAGCCACAACAGGAAACAATGTTGATTAAAAATGCAACAGTTTGGACAAACGAAAAAGAAGGTATCATTGAAAATACTGATATTTTGTTGCAAAATGGTAAGATTGCCCAAGTTGGGAAAAATCTTGTAGCTCCTACAGGAGCAAAAACAATTGATGGAACTGGCAAACATTTAACAAATGGTATTTTTGATGAACATTCACACATTGCATTGTTTTCAATCAATGAAGGACAAACTGTTTCATCAGAAGTTCGTCAAGAAGATGCTCTTAATTCTGAAGATATTAATATTTACCGTCAATTAGCTGGTGGAGTTACTTCTTCTCAATTATTACATGGTTCAGCAGATTGTATTGGTGGTCAATCGGCTTTAATTAAATTAAAATGGGGTGAAAATCCTAACAATTTACTAATCAAAGGTGCTGATGGTTTTATAAAATTTGCTTTGGGAGAAAATGTTAAAAATGGTAATAATCCAACACCATCAGCTCGATTCCCACAAACACGTATGGGAGTTGAACAAGTTTATGTAGATGCCTTTCAGCGAGCAAAAGAATATGAAAAAGCATGGAAAGATTATAATGCACTTACTAACAAATCAGGCGTTACTCCTCCAAGAAAAGAGATTGAATTAGATGCCTTAGTTGAAATTTTAAATAAGAAAAGATTTATTACTTGCCACTCATACGTGCAGTCGGAAATTAATATGTTAATGAAAGTTGCCGAGTCATTTAATTTCAATATTAATACTTTTACACATATTTTGGAAGGTTATAAAGTAGCCGATAAAATGAAGGCTCATGGCGTTAATGCTTCTTCGTTTTCTGATTGGTGGGCTTATAAAATGGAGGTTAAAGATGCAATTCCTCATAATGCCGCCATATTAACCAAAATGGGTGTTACAACTGCCATAAACTCTGATGATGCAGAAATGGCTAGACGTTTAAATCAAGAAGCGGCCAAAACAGTTCTTTATGGAGGAATGAGTGAAGAAGAAGCTTGGAAAATGGTAACGTTGAATCCAGCAAAAATGCTTCACTTGGATAATCGTTTAGGAAGTATTAAAGTTGGAAAAGATGCAGATGTTGTACTTTGGAACAATAATCCTTTGTCAATTTATGCTCGCCCAGAAAAAACAATTATTGATGGAACTGTTTATTTCGATATTGAAAAAGATGAGCAAACAAGAGAATCATTGGCAAAAGAACGTAATCGCATCATGTTAAAAATGCTCGCTGAAAAGTCATCTGGTAATCCAACCCAAAGAGCAACACCAAGAAGAAATCAACATATTCACTGTGATACTTTCTTAGAATTAGGTGCAACAGAAGATTGTACTAGATGTGCTTCTGGAGGCCGAATTTTTGGTGCAAACTTATTTGGCGGTACTGAATAATAATATTTAATTGGTGAAACAAAAAAAGGACTTGAATAAATCAAGTCCTTTTTTTGTGAATTTTCATTCATAATACTATTTTATTTATGTATGTGACTTTTTCAAAAAATAGCAATTCATGCACATGTTTTTTAAAAAAATTTCATTAATCGTTTGTCATTTTTAAGCAAAATAGCATTTTATCATAATTATATTTTGCTATTTATTGAATACTTAAAATATTATTCCGAAAATTTGCAATTTCATAAACAATCTCAATAACTTAGCAGTTTAATAATTATTAAAAACCAAATATTCTTTAAAATCTATGATGAATCGTTTCACTTACTCAGTGTTAGTGTGCTTGTTATTTGTTAGCAATACCCTACTAGCACAATCCCGTACAGTTAATGGAACTGTAAAAGATGCAACAGGCTCAGGTGTACCAGGTGCTGGTGTAAAAATTAAAGGAACTACAAAAGGAACTTCAACTGGTGCTGCTGGTGAATTCAAACTCGATGGTGTTGCTGAAAATGCTACACTTGAAATTTCAGCTATTGGTTACGAAACTCAAAGTGTAAGTGTTCCAGCTTCAGGCGACTTATCAATTATATTGAAAGATGCTGCAACTTCACTCGATGAAGTAGTCATCTCAGTTGGTAGCCGTAACTCAAAAAGAACCTTGACAGATACTCCTCTTCCGATTGACATTGTCTCTACGGCAGATTTAAAAAGTACTGGCCAAACTACATTCGACAAAGCTTTGCAATACCGTGTTCCTTCATTTAACACGGTACAAACGCCTGTTAATGATGCAACGTCGCTTCTTGACCCTTATGAAATTCGTAATATGGGACCAAGCAGAACATTGATTTTGATTAATGGAAAGCGTAAAAACTCAAGTGCCTTGACTTATATTCAAACATCACCAGGCCGTGGTGAAAGTGGAGCTGATATTTCAGCAATACCAACTGAGGCAATCAAAAGAGTTGAAATTTTACGTGATGGAGCATCAGCTCAATATGGCTCTGATGCAATTGCGGGTGTAATGAATATTATCTTGAAAGATAGATTTGAGTATGGCTCTGTCACATTAAATAGTGGTGTTACACACAAAGGTGATGGTGGAGTTGCAGGAATTACCTTGAACAATGGAGCAAACTTTGGAGAAAAAGGCTATATCAATTATACTGTCGGTTTATCTCACGTTGGCCTAGCTAACCGTCCTGGTGTAGTAAGTGCAGAAGCTGAAGCTGATGGAGATTTAGGGTTTGGAGCCCCACTTTCAGATGTTCAGGCTTTCTTGAAACTTAAACCCGATGCAGGAAATATCAATGGCTCACCAGAAACAGCCGCAGCGAAATTTTCAGTAAATGGTGGTGTAGGAATTGGTGCTAATTCAGAACTTTATTACACAGGTGCTTATGTTTTCAAAAAAGTAAACAGTTTTGCAAACTATCGTACGCCATATTGGAGAACATCTGATGATGGATTACTACATGCTGCAGGTACTCCTTATTTAGGCTATGTACCAACATTTGAAGGCGACTTGAATGACTATAATGGAACAATTGGTGTTCGCTCAGAAAAAAATGGTTGGAAATCTGATGTTAGCTTCACCGTAGGCGGAAACAAACAATTATATACAGTCAGCAATTCAAGAAATAGAGGATTAGGTAAAAATAGCCCAATCCAATTTAAACCAGGCGGTTATGAATTTAGTCACAAGGTTGGAAATATTGACCTTTCTAAAGCATTGAGTGAAAAAGTAAATTTATCAGTTGGTTCTGAGTTTAGAGCGGAAGAGTTTACTATCATTGCTGGAGATACAGCTTCTTATGCAACTGCTCCTGGTGCAGACTCATTCCCAGGTATTAGTGCAGCAAATGCAAAAACATCAACTCGCTACAATTTTGGTGCTTATGTTGGTTTAGGTATCGACATTACCAAAGATTTCTTAATTGATGGAACAGCTCGTTTGGAAAAATATAGTGATTTTGGAAACGCATTTGTTTGGAAAATTAGCTCTCGCTACAAATTTGCTGACGATAAAGTTACTCTTCGTGCATCTATTTCAACAGGCTTCAGAGCTCCATCAATGGCTCAAAGTAATTTACAATTAGCACAAGCTAGTTTTGTTCCTGGACAAGGTATTCAAACAAAAGGTATTGTAAATAATAATAGCCCGCAAGCATTCTTATTAGGTGTACCAAAGTTGAAAGCAGAAAACTCTGTTAACTTTACTGCTGGTTTAGGCCTAAATCCTACTAAAAACTTTAGTGCAACGTTAGATTTCTATAGCATTAAAGTTGATAATAGAATTATCTTAAGTTCAGAAATTGCTGCTGGAAGTGGAGCTCAAGCAGCTGCGTTAAATAAAATTTTGGAAGATAATGGAATTGTCGCAGTTAGCTTTTTTGTAAATGGTATCAATACACTAACACAAGGTTTAGACTTTGTTGCTAATTACAAAAATGTCGTGTTAGGTAAAGGTAAGTTAGCCTTCAATTTTGCAGGAAACTATACTTTGAAAAACGCTAAAGTTGGAGAAGCATTGACACCTTCATTAATTAAAGCCGCGGGACAATCAATCATCGATGCTACACAAGAAGCATTATTATTAACTTCTCGTCCTAAGTATAAAGCAATTTTAGGTGTTGATTATGTAGTTGGTAAAATGAATTTCAATGTTAATAATACTTTATTTGGGCCGACAACTTTCCGTCAAAATGGTTTGAATGCAAACTTGAAAACTGTATTTGACCCTAAAATCGTAACAGATTTAGGTGCTAATTTTCAATTAGGTAAAAGTTTAACTTTGGGATTGAATATCAATAATTTATTCAATATTATGCCAAAATGGAATCTTGTTGCTCTTAATGCTGCAGGTGAAGCCATTTTGAAAGACCCGAAACAAGTATTTTTCAACACCAATTTGATTACATTTAATGGTCGCTATTCAAATGTAACTTATGATGGCTCACATTTTAGCCAATTAGGAACTACATTTGCTGCAAACTTAAATTTAAGATTCTAAAATAACTTATTGAAACTAAAAATGCTCCGAAATGTAATTTTCGGAGCATTTTTTTATAAAATAATTATTAATCCAACCATTGATACATAACGAAAGCATCAACTAATCCAAGTTTTTGATGTTGAAATGCTTTTGGTAAACGCCCTATAATTTCAAATCCACATTTTTGCCAAACACGAATTGCCACTTCATTCGTACTAATTACGATATTAAATTGCATTGCTTTGAAACCTATTTTTTTAGCTTCTATCAAAGAAAAACGGCACATTTGTTCAGCAATTCCTTTTCCTCGATGTCTTGGATGAACCAAATATCCTGCATTTGCAACATGAGAGCCTAAATCTGGTTGATTTTGTTTGATATAAAAAGTGCCAACAACTTCTCCATCATTTTCACAAACAAAAGCATATTTATCATCTGCAGACCAATAGTTTAACATTTGTTCCTGGCTTGAATTTGGGTTAAATACCAAAGTATCGCCTTCATTAATAACAAGTTTAAGTATTTCCCAAACTTCCGCAGCATCACGGCTATATTCAAATTTTCTAATTATCATAAATTATTTAATCTTTCGAGCAATAAAAAAATTATCATCCCAAGCATACGATTTTTTTGGTAAAATATCTATTAACTCAAAACCTGTCAAATTCAAAAATAAAGTTAATTCATCTTGTGTAAATGCCCTTAATGTTGAAAAATCATTACCTATTTCTTCAAAAAAACCATCAATATTTTTCTTGAAATAAACGGAAGTCCAATCCCAAGTCCAACCATTTTGTAGATTAATTCTATTATTGCTTATTCTTTTGTAATGATTATCTTTAAAACTTGCCATAAGTTCATCAACTTTTTCATTCTCAAAAGTCAAAAATAATTTTGAAGCATCGATTGCATCAAACATCAGTAATCCACCAATATTCAATAATTGATTTATGTTTTTCAAACCATCAATAAGCCCTTTATTTTCAGTCAAATAACTAATACTTCTACCAGTAATGATTGCACAATCAAATTTTTTCGTTTGCTTAAAACTCCTAATATCTCCATTAACAAACTGAGCTTTTGGAGCATTTTGTCTAGCAATATCAATCATTTCTTGAAATAAATCTAGCCCAAGATATTGATAGTTTGCAGTAATTAATCGCTTTGCCAAATTCCCAGTTCCACAACCAATTTCAATGATAGATTCAATTTTGTTAGCTTTAAGATGTTCATCATAAAATTCAAACTCCTCATCATAATTAAAAAGTGTTTGATAAATTTCATGATAAACATTGGCTAAATTTGTATATAACTTACTCATTTTATAAAAAATTTTCTTAGCATTTAATTATTTTGTAACATTAAAACTAAGTTTTATCCATTAGAAATGTATTTCATTTGCTAAATTTATTGTTTGATTGTTCGTTTTTAAAAAAATATTTTTTAATCGAATTTTGTGATTGTTAAACTAAATACTTTTAAAAGTAAATTGATAAGTACATGACTAAGTCTGAATTGTTTAATAAAATATCGGCAGACACTCATCTTAAAATTGATGAAGTTTCGGCTACTATTGAAACATTATTTGAATTAATCAAACAAGAAGCCACTGCGGGTAATAAAGTAACTTTCAAAGGATTTGGTTCATTTACTGTAAAAAAACGTTCTGCAAAAAAAACTCAGTTAATTCATAAGAAAAAAACTATTTCAATTGAAGAATATTACATTCCTTCCTTTTTACCTTCTGCTGCTTTCAAGGAACTTACTAAATCACTTTAGTTTTTTCTATAAAATTAAAATCGTAATCCAAATAAAAGCACAAACATGCTTATTCATTAAAAGTAAGCTGTTTAGTGCTTTTTTTATTGAATGAAAACAATCATTCTGCAATCGGGAAAATTAATTCAAATATAGTTCCATTTCCACTTTTAGCTAATATTTCACCATTATTCTGCTCAATCAAATCTTTGCACAAGGATAATCCAAGACCAGTTCCTTTCTCACCTTCTGTACCGCGGTTTAATTTTGGATTTGTGAAAATAGTTGTTAATTCGGCAGATGTAATACCAATCCCCGAATCTTCAATAATAATTTTAACAAGTTTATCTTCAATCAACGCACTAATAGAAATCTTACCAAATCGTGGTGTAAATTTAATTGCATTATTTAATAAATTTCGGATGATTGTTTGGATATGATTTTCATCGACATAAATTAACATATTTTGTGGCAAATCGCTTTCTAAAAGAATTTGCTTTTGTTTGGCTAGTTCAATAAAAATATCCAAAATATCATCAATCAAATCTTTTACTTCAACGGTTTTGAAATTTGGTTTAAGTCCATTCATTTGTGAAAGTGACCATAAAAGCAAATTTTCTAGTAAAGTATAAATATTATCTACATTTTGTTGAAGTGTTTTAGATAATTCAACAAAGCTTTCGGACGTCAAAGCTTTATTTTCAAACAATTGTAGCAAGCGTTTTATAGAAACAATTGGATTCTTCAAATCGTGTGCGATAATGCTGAATAATTTATCTTTTGTTGAATTTAATTTTCCCAGTTCCTGTTTTTGAATTTCTATTCGTTTCTTATTTCTTTGGAGTATAATCAAAAAACTGATAAGCAAGACAACTACAACAATTGCAGCAATGAGCAAAATTAATTGCTGTCTTTTTTGAACTTCTAATAAGGTAATTTTAATTTCTTTTTTTTCTAAATCTAATTCTGTTTTCAGTTGGAGTATTTGAAACTTACTATCGTTTGTTTGTCTTTTTTGTTCAAGCCACAAACGGAGTTCAGAAATTTCTTTACTAGCAAAATATGCTTTTTTATAGGCATTTTGATTGAGATAAACCGGTAAAATACTTCGATAGGCTATATACAAATGCAGCGAATCAGGCTTAAGTTTAAGCTTTTCTAACTTTATCATTTTTAGAAAAATACTTTCTGCAACGCTGTAATGTTGTACATAATTTTCTAATCTTGCTGAGTCAATCATATTAATGAAATAGCTCTTGCTTTTTTTTCTTTTATTTTTAACATCATAGAGTTTCCGAGAAAATGATTGTACAATTTTCTTTTTCCCCTGAAGTTCAAGAATCTCACAATAGTCCAATCCAAAAGAAAACCAATGCTCGAAATCATATTTTTGACAGGCAGCCATTGCATTGAGTATTGAAGCTTCTGCTTTCTTATAGTCTTGATTCCGAATGTAACTACCAGACATTATATCATAAGTATCGGCAATTACTTTCCAGTTTTTTGATTTTTTGGCATTTTCAATTGCTAATTTATAAATATCATCAGGATTTGCAGTCTTTTGATGTTCAGCAATAATTCCAATTAATTGATAACATCTTGCTAAATTCAGGAAATCATTATTTTTTTTAGCAACTTCAACACCTCTATTTAGCCATTTTAATGCTTTTGTTTCATCCAAAGCTTTCGATTCACCTCTAGGAAAATACAAATATGTGTAACCGATTTGGTGCATTGCTTGAGCCGTTTCAAAGGCATAGTTTTTACTTTGAGCCAATTGTAATGACTGATTTAGGTAATAAAAACATGAATCTATATTAACGTTTTCATATTGTTTCCCTAATTCAAGGTATAATTGAGTTTTTAATGAATCAGTCTTAGCATGTAATATTTGTTTCTTTAATAAAGGAATATTTTGGGCATAAGCATATCCACACCAAAATACAATGATTAGGCAACTGAAAACTTTTTTAAATGTTGATAAAAACATTGAGGTTTTGGTTAGTAATGAATCATTTTATCAAAAAAATGCCAACTATCGTATAACTTACTATTACAATTTATAATAAGTTATTCAATTTCCATTTATTTTTTCTAAATTTTAATAATTCAAATGAGCAATTAATAAAGAAAATTATAAGTCATTCTGAATGGTTTTCTCGACATTTTCTCTGTAGTAGTTTCCCAATGGAATCTTGATTTTATCAATCAAAATGTATTTTGCAGCAATTGCGGTAATCCGTGATTTTGAAACAAGATAGGATTTATGCACCCTGAGCATATTTTGTTCAGCAATTTTATCTTGTAAATTTGAAATTGACTCACTAATTACAACAATTTTTTCGTCAGTATGTACTTTAGTAAAAGAACCATAGGCTTCTATGTAAACGATGTCATTAATACTAAATTTTATTAATTCACGTCCTGCCTTCAAATAGATATTTAATTCTTCATTACTTTCATTAGGATTTCCACTATCAATAGCTCTACCAACAGCTTTCAAAAATCTTCCTAATGGATAGGGTTTCACAAGAAAATCAATCACTCCAATATCAAAAGCTTCAACTGCAAATCCGACATGAGACGTTGTAAAGATAACTTTAGGAGGGTTTTTAAGAGATTTAATAAACTCAATACCATTAATATTGGGTAATTCGATATCAACAAACATAAAATCTATCGTTCCTGATTGAATCAACGGAAGAGCATCCAGAGGTTTTGAGAAAATTTGAATTAATTCAATATGAGGTAAGTGCTTGAGGTTTTGTTCGATAAACATTTGTTCAATTATATCATCTTCAATGATAATACACTTAAAACTTTTCATATCAATAATTGGTGGTTTGTTTATAATTCACAAGTATAGTAGTAAGAGCCTCAGCAAAATAATTTAGCAATTTACATTTTATATTCATATTCTAAAAATTCATCAATAAAAACTGTGTTAAAATACTTAGTTCAATCTAAATAAGGGTAAAATGGCACACAGATTTGAATTAAATATTTGGAATTAAGCATATTTTTCACAAAATTTGTTCATCAAACTAAAACCTGCCTAATGAAAAAACGATTATCACTTCTAAGCTTACTACTTTTAAATTTAAGTGTCTTTGCCCAAAACCCCGCTCCAGCAGCTGCTCAATCTAAACCCATCGCTTTAGTTGGAGGAACTATTCATGTTGGTGATGGAAAAATCATTCAAAATGGAACGATAATATTCGACAAAGGCATTATTACTGCTATTGGCGATGCTTCGACAACTGTTGATAAAAACTCAACAGAGGTAATAAATGTTCAAGGAAAATCGGTTTATCCTGGAATTATTGCTCCTGCGGCCTTGATTGGTCTTGTAGAAATTGGTTCTGTTCGCTCTACATTCGACCAAGCTGAAAATGGTCAATTTAACCCAAATATTCGTTCGCTAATTGCACATAATACCGATTCAGAAATCATTCCTACTGTTCGTGGAAATGGAGTTTTGATTGGTCAAACAACACCAGAAGGGAGCATTATTTCTGGTACATCTTCAATCATGGAGTATGATGGTTGGAACTGGGAAGATGCTGTTTTGAAAAAAGATGATGGAATTTGGCTAAATTATCCAACATTGATTGCTCGACAATTCAGTCCAGAAGAAAGTCGTTTTGTTGTAAAGAAAAATGATAAATATATTGAGCAAAAGAATGCACTCCAAAATTTTCTTGCTGATGCGTTAGCTTATGCAGAAATAACCAATCCAAATCCTAAAAATGCTAAATTGGAAGCAATGAAAGGCTTATTTGATGGTTCAAAAAAACTATTTATTAGAACTAATTATGGTAAGGAAATCATCGAAGCAAGTAAGTTAGCTCAACAATATAAAGTAAAAAGCATTGTAATTGTTGGTGGTGAAGAAGCAGATTTAGCTCTAGATTTTTTGAAAACAAACAATATTCCTGTAATTGTTTCGCCAACGCATCGTTTACCAAACACACCTGATGAAGATGTTTGGAATCCTTATAAACTTCCAGCACGATTAATGAAAGCGGGTGTTCTTACAGGAATGTTTTATACCGAAGAATTTTACAAAACCCGTAATTTACCATTTGTTGCAGGTACATCAGCTGCTTTTGGTATGGAAAAAGAAGATGCCTTAAAAATGATTACGCTTAACAATGCCAAAATTTTGGGTATCGATAACCTAGTAGGTACACTTGAAGTAGGAAAACAAGCCACTATTGCAGTTTCTGAAGGTGATATTTTGGACATGAGAACCAATAAAGTTGAATATGCTTTTATTAGAGGTAAAAAAATCAATTTGGATGACAAACAAAAACGTTTGTACAAAAAGTATGTAGATAAATACGGTATCTCTGGCAAATAATTTAGTTAAATTTCATCGAAAAAGGGTTACATAAATAATTTATGTAACCCTTTTTCGATGAAGAATAACCAATTATTACTTAATAATTCAAATCCAATAATAGTCATATTTACTCTCGAAAAACAACCCAAACTGCTAAAAAAACCAAAGCAAAACCTAATAGATAATTCCATTTTAATGGTTCTTTCAAATAAAGTACCGCAAATACTACAAAAATCACTAAAGTTATGGCTTCCTGAATTGTCTTTAATTGAAAAGCATTGAATTGACCATATCCTAATTTATTTGCAGGAACCATAAATAAATATTCAAAAAAAGCAATTCCCCAACTAATTAAAATGGCTTTCCAAATTGGCAAATCAGGCCTTTTTAGGTGTCCGTACCAAGCAAATGTCATAAAAGTATTTGAAACGATTAGTAATAATATTGTTCTCATGTCATTTTCTGAGGAAATAAAAATTAGATAAATTCATTACTTTTGTAAAAGTAATGAATTTATCTAAAAACGACTCCTTTGCTGGAGACAAGAGTTTATGAAAATTGGTATTATAGGTTTAGGCGATATGGGAAAAATGTTTGCTCGAATTTGGGCAAATAGTGGTTTGGATGTATATGGTTGTGATTTACCTCAAAATCGTGAATTATTGGAGCAAGAACTAAGTCCATTTAATATTACTTTGCTTAATGATGGTGTGGCGGTGTCACGCCTTTGCGATTTCATTTTGTATTCAGTTGAAGCTGAAAATATCGAAAAAGTTGTCGCTGAATGTGGCCCTTCAACTAAATATGGAGCTATTGTTGCAGGTCAAACTTCAGTAAAAACACCAGAAATAGCATCTTTTGAGAAACATTTACCTAAAGATACTCAAATAGTTACTTGCCATGCTCTTTATGGCCCAGCGGTAAATCCAGTTGGACAAACCCTCGTTTTGATTAATCATCGTGCTAATAATTCGGCTTTTAAAGAATGCCTTGAAATCTTTGAAAAGATAGGTTCGACGATTCACGAGTTAGAAGATTTTCATGCCCACGACCGAATGATGGCTGATATTCAGGCTGTTACACATGTTGGCTTTGAAAGCATTGGTACGGCTTTTATGCATCGAAAAGTATATCCATGGGAAAACATTTTGCATCCAAATGGTTTGGATAATGTAAAATTATTGATGACTTTACGAATTTATAGCTATAAATTTCATGTCTATTCTGGACTTGCATTACAAAATCCTTATGCAAAAAGAGATGTCAGGAGCTATGCAAAAGCAGAAAGCGAACTTTTTGAGTTGATGATAGAAGAAAATGAAAAAAAATTTCGTAAAAGGATTTTAGCTGCTAGAGATTCGGTTTTTAAAGATAAGAATTCGGCCTTAATGCTCGACGATAAAATAATGAATGAGTTTAGTCTAAGTCAAGATTTAGGTCATAAACCAAATTCTCATCTCAGCTTATTGGCAATGGTTGACACATGGCACAAACTTGGCACAAATCCATATAAAAGCTTAATTTGCCAAACTCCGCCATTCAAATTAAGAGTTGGCATGGCAGAATATTTATTTTTAAACGAAGATTTATTGGAAGAAACTATCAAAGCTGCATTATTTGATAAGAGTATTCGTGGGGAAGATTTAGCTTTTCACACCGCTGTACATGAATGGGCTAATATCGTGGAAATGGGTGATAAAGAAAGCTATCGAAAGCATTTTGAAGCAACCAAAACCTATTTATCAGACCGATTGGAGGAAGGAAGAGCAAAAAGTAGTCTACTAATTGCTAAACTTCAAAAGTAATTAAATATTAATCATTCAAAAACTACTGTATAGCATAATTATTGTTACAAATTAACTATTCATAAAGCATTGATGAACAAAACAGATTTATCGAAATATAATAATGATTGGTACAAAAAATCAAATCTAACCAAAGGGTTTCTGGTGACTTTGATATGGTTTATAGTGAATAAAATTTTCCTTAATTCTTATTTGTTAATACCGGTTTCATTTAAAAGAGCCATTCTTAGATTTTTTGGGGCAAAAATTGGTAAAAATGTAATGATAAAACACAGTGTCAATATCAAATATCCTTGGAATTTGGACATTGGTGATAATGTTTGGATTGGTGAAAATGTATGGATTGACAATTTGGGAAAAGTTAAAATTGGCGATAATAGCTGCCTTTCACAAGGGGCTTTACTTTTATCAGGAAATCATAATTATAAATCAAGCACTTTCGACCTAATTGTTGAGGATATTATTATCGAAGATGGTGTTTGGATTGGAGCAAAATCAGTTGTTTGTAGTGGAATTACTTGCCATTCGCACTCAGTTTTATCAGTAAATTCGGTTGCTACAAAATCTTTGGATGCTTATTACATCTATCAAGGAAATCCAGCAAACGCAATCAGACAGCGAGAAATCGCCTTTTGATAAATAAATCAATAAAAATATTTCATATTATCGCTCATTACATTAAAAAAAGTCGTTATTTTGTGTATATTTTATTAACCAAAAAGTTCAAAAAACAATAGTTCTAATGTTTCCAACATTTGAATCGCTTATCCCAGATAAGAACATACAAGTCTTAATTTCAGCAATTATCGCAATGGTTATTAACTTGCGTTCAATTCCTGTTATTATAAATATTAGTGGGCTTCGTGGATTAATGGATAATCCTGTCAAACGTAGTTCACACAAAACTCCAACTCCAACTTTTGGAGGTGTTGGTATTTTTGCAAGCATATTAATCGGTTATATGATTTGGAACTTTGGCGATGAAGGAATTCTGATTCATAAAGTTTTTGCGGGAACAGTTATATTATTTTTCTTAGGTATAAAAGATGATTTATATGCACTTTCACCCACTAAAAAAATGATTGTTCAAGTATTAGCTTCTGCAATTGTTGTAGTTGGTAGTGACCTCAGAATTTATGACTTTTTTGGTATTTTTGGCATCAGTCACATTCCTTATGTAATAAGTATTCTTCTAACAATTTTTATTTTTGTAGCGATGATCAATGCTTTTAATCTTATTGATGGCATTGATGGATTGGCTGGAGGAATTGCAATGATTGCGAGTAGTGGATTTGGATTGTGGTTTTTGGTCAATCATCACTACTCTCTTGCTTGTTTAGCCCTTTGTTTAGCTGGTTCACTGGTAGGTTTTCTTCGCTTTAACTTTTCTCACACAAATAAAATTTTCATGGGAGATACTGGTTCTCTCATTATTGGTTACATTATTACAGTTTTAGCAGTAAAGTTTATACACTTAAACGTTATGCACGCTTGGGAAGCTGATATTTCGTTTGTCTCTGCTCCAATTATTGCCGTTGTTATCTTAATTATTCCAATTTTTGATACGATTCGGGTTTTCTCGATTAGAATTTTGCGTGGAAAGTCGCCATTCAAAGCTGATAGATTACACATGCATCATTTATTAATTGACAATAATTTATCACATATGAAGGCTTCGTTTACGCTTTATATTGTAACCATTGTTTTGACCGTAGTTACGTATTTTGCAAGAAGTTATTTCAGCAATACAGAACTTTGTTTCCTAATTCTTTTCTTGCTCGTTTGTTATTTTTTAGTTGGAAATTGGCTTGAAATAAGACGACTAAAAATGAAAAAAGAAGAGTTAGGCGTAGGAGATAAGATTGCAACCGCAACCAATAATAACACAGAAAAATTACAACTTGAAAGTATTAGTGCGAACTAAATCTAATAATAGAATAAAATAAAAAGGGTCAATTTGAAAATTCAAATTGACCCTTTTTATTTTATTCCCACTCAATTGTTGCTGGTGGTTTTGAACTTATATCATAAACAACTCGATTTACACCTTTCACTTTATTGATGATTTCATTCGAAACATCTGCTAAAAACTCATACGGTAGGTGAGCCCAATCTGCTGTCATACCATCAATACTTGTGACGGCACGTAACGCAACAACTCTCTCGTAGGTTCTTTCATCTCCCATTACACCAACGCTTTGAATGGGAAGAAGCATTGTACCAGCTTGCCATACTTTATCGTATAGCCCACTATTTTTCAAACCATTAATAAAAATAGCATCAACTTCTTGTAGGATTTGTACTTTTTCAGGTGTTACATCACCCAAAATCCTAATTCCTAAACCTGGGCCAGGGAATGGATGACGTCCTAAAATATTCTGTGGAATATTAAGTGCTTTACCAACTTCTCGAACACCATCTTTAAATAACAATCGAAGTGGCTCTACAACTTGAAGTTTCATGAAATCAGGCAAACCACCAACATTATGATGCGACTTAATTGTTACAGATGGACCTTTCACCGAAACAGATTCAATTACATCTGGATAAATTGTGCCTTGTCCAAGCCATTTTGCCCCATTTATTTTATGTGACTCTGCATCAAAAACATCAATAAAAGTCTTACCAATAGCTTTTCTTTTTTCTTCGGGGTCTGTCAAACCTTTTAAAGCAGTATAGAATTGTTCTTTGGCATCAACACCCAAAACATTCAATCCCAACCCTTTATAAGATTCTAAAACTTCTTCAAACTCTCCTTTTCTGAGTAAACCATTATCGACAAAAATACAGTAAAGGTTTTTACCAATAGCATGATGAATCAGCGTTGCAGCAACCGAAGAATCAACTCCACCTGATAAGCCCATCACAACTTTATCATCGCCTAGTTTTTCTTTCAATTCTTTAATTGAAACCTCAGCGAATGAATCTGGAGTCCAGCTTTGTGAACAATGACATATATCAACAACGAAATTTTTAATAATCGTTTTTCCGAGTATGGTATGCGTTACTTCTGGATGAAATTGAATACCGTAAACGGGCTTATCTTTGATTTTAAAAGCTGCAACTTTAACAGTATCCGTCGAAGCAATGATATCAGCGTCAGAAGGTGGACTCGCAATCGTATCACTATGAGACATCCAAACTTGGGTATCATCACTTACATCCTTAAAAAGTGCGTAACGATTGTCAACCTTATTCAAAATTGTTCGTCCATATTCACGAATTGAGGATGGTGCAACTTCCCCACCACCAGTTTGAGCCATCATTTGAGCTCCGTAACAAACGCCTAATACAGGTACCATTTTGGCAAATTCTTGCCAATCAACAATAGGTGCATCTTCGTCTCTTACTGAACATGGGCTTCCTGAAAGAATTACGCCCTTAATATCGGAAGTAATTGGGGGGATTTTATTGAATGGGTGTATTTCACAATACACATTTAGTTCTCGTACTCGGCGTGCTATCAGTTGAGTAAACTGTGAGCCAAAATCAAGAATTAGAATTTGTTCTGTCATGGTAGCATTTCTAAAATACAAAGTTAGAAGAAAATGCTATTTAGTGCAAATTATAAAATTGTATTTCGCTTTTACTGACAAGAAAGTCAAAAATTAGTATTAAAATATTACACTTTTTCAAGTATAGATAAAATCAATTTCGGGATTTTTGCAATTGCTTTCCATGTTATCACATCATTTTCAGAAAAAGCATTTGCAATTATTGCTCTATTAGTGCTAATTTACACAAAAATGTTATTTTATCTATTCAAAACTCTCTAAAATCATGAAATTAAAAGCATTATGCTTTGTTTTTGGCTCTTTGCTAATACTTCAAAGTTGCACCTCAAAAAAAGCGGAAAGTTCTTCTGACACAACTTTAAATAAAGTTGAAAAAGTTACATTCGGAACATTACCTGATGGGCAATTGGCAGACCTGTATACTTTAAAAAACTCTAGTGGAATGGTAGCCAAAATATCTAATTATGGCGGAACAATTATTTATTTATCAGCACCCGATAAAAATGGAAAATTTGAAGATATTACTCTTGGCTGCGACTCTTTGAAAGATTACTTAAATGGTGTTCCATTTTTTGGTGCGTTAGTTGGCCGTTACGGAAACCGAATTGCTAAGGGAAAATTCTCTTTAGATGATAAAGAATATACATTGGCCCAAAATAATGGCATCAATTCTCTTCATGGTGGAAAAAAAGGATTTGATAAAGTGCTATGGCAAGCAAAAGCTGTTGATGGAGAAGAACCTCAACTGATATTAAATTATACTTCGGCGGATGGAGAAGAAGGGTATCCTGGTAAATTAACAATTGAAGTAGTTTATACATTGCAAAAAGATAATGCTTTAAAAATTGATTATAAAGCTACAACTGATAAATCGACAGTTTTAAACTTAACAAATCATGCATATTTTAACTTATCTGGCGATTTTAGCAAGGATATTCTCGACCATGAAATTATGCTTCAAGCAGATAAATTTTTACCCGTTGACGAAACATTGATTCCAACTGGTGAATTGAAATCAGTTACTGGAACTCCTTTTGATTTCACAAAATCTTTTAAAATTGGAGCAAGAATAAATGAAATCAATGATACACAAATTAAATTTGGAAAAGGATATGACCATTGCTGGATTTTCGCTGATTCGAGCAAAAATCTTAAAAACATTGCTACTGTTTACGAGCCACTTTCTGGTCGAGTGATGGAAGTTTCTACAACAGAACCTGCTGTGCAGTTTTATACTGGAAATTTTCTTGATGGAAAAGTTATTGGAAAAGGTGGTGTTGCTTTGAAATATCGCTCTGGTTTTTGTTTAGAAACTGAACATTATCCTGATTCACCAAATCAATCGAAGTTTCCAACAACAGTTTTGAAGCCTAACGAAACTTATCAGACTACAACAATTTACAAGTTTTCGGCAAAATAATTTCGCAAAAAAAGCTAGTATATATTTTATACTAGCTCTTTTTATATCAAAAATCAACCAACAATTAGAATTGAAAATAAATAAATTGTGCAGGCTTGTCAAAAACGCCTAAAATAAAAAACAACATGATAAAAACATAATATACTGCCCAACGAATAACTGGCGATTTTGTAGCAATTAGCTGGCGAATACTTTTATCTCTTTGGATATAATGGACGATTTCCATGAAAATAATCAGTCCAACGGCAAGACAGAACTCAAAAATTGTAAATCCAAGAAATACATTTTGCGAAACATAATCAAAATTTAAAAGCTCACTAAATGTTGGAAGATTTGTGAATAGATGACTCACCAAATGCCAACACCAACTCATTTCAAGATAACTTGCTCTAAAAAATATCCATGCAAAAGCTACCAAAACAAAAGTAATTGATATTTGAATAGTTTTAAATACGAAAGGAAATTTTGTCAATTGTAGCTTTTCATTGATAAAACTACGTGGTTTTTGTGTTACAACTGCTCCAATTAAATATAATCCGTGCAATGCTCCCCAAATAATGTAATTCCAATTGGCTCCATGCCACAAACCACTCATTGTAAAAACAAAAAATAGATTAAAATAACGTCGATAAACCCCTACCCGATTTCCACCCAATGGAATATATAAATAATCACGAAACCACGTTGAAAGTGAAATATGCCATCTTCTCCAAAACTCTGAAATACTTTTAGAAAAATATGGTCTGTCGAAGTTTTTCATTAACTTAAAACCCATCACTTCGGCTGTACCGAGAGCAATATCCGAATAACCTGAAAAATCACAGTATATTTGGAATGAGAAAAAAAACGTTGCCACAATGATTGGTACACCTTCATACTGAGTTGGTGTATCATAAACTTTATTGACAAATAAGGCAAGACGGTCAGCAATCACAACTTTTTTAAATAATCCCCAAGCCATTAATTTCAAACCACTTGTAACTCGCTGATAATCAAACGTTTGGACTTGATAAAATTGTGGTAATACATTTTGCGGTCTTTCGATTGGCCCCGCTACTAATTGCGGATAAAACATTACATATAATGCATATAAGCCAAAATGTTTTTCAGCTTTCTGATTTCCACGAAAAACTTCAATCGTGTAGCTCATTGCCTGAAATGTATGAAATGATAAACCAATCGGTAATACAAAATCAAGTATTTTATAATGAGCAATATCGCCTTGAGCTAAAGCAACGATAACAAAATTAGTATATTTAAAAAAAGCTAAGACGCCAATATTTGCTACTAAACTCATTATTAAAAACCATCGTCGGCGTTTTCCCTCTGATTTTTCGATAAGAATTCCCGCATAATAATCAACTATAATTGTAAAACCCAAAATCAATAGATATTCGGGTTTGAATGTCATATAAAAAACACAACTTGAAACCAATAACCACCACCATCGATGTTTGTGTTGAAGTAAAAAATATATTATTGTTACAACTGGAAAAAAGAAAACAAATTCAATTGAATTAAAAAGCATATAAATGGGGTGTATTAATTATCATTTTTTTTCAGTAATTCTATCACTTTTTGGGTACGAATATCCGCTCCATTTTTGGTCAAATGATAAACCATATCCTGACATAAACTATCAACAAAAACAAAGTCTTCGGGTTTACCTAAAATTGGAAAAAGTGCATGTTTCTTTAACTGTTTATCTAGTTTTTCAATAATTTTTTTGTCAAATTGATAAGAAGACTCTGCATACGAAGGATAGGTATAATAAACTTTTACCCCTATTTTTTTCATTTTGCTATAAAAAGCATTCATATCAACGATAGCACTATCTAAGCTTGCTTTATCATTAATTACCGCTCTCGGAATAACTTTCAATCGTGGATTATTATGATGACTTATCAAATCGCCCGATTCATTTAATGCTCCTCTAAAAAAAATGCTCGTTGTATCAGAAACACTAAAAGTAGTCACTTCCTGTTTTAAGATTCTTTCAAGAAGTAATTTAAAAGCTGAAACTCGAACAAGAGAATTTGCTCCAATAAATTGAAAAATATTATCGTAAGTAAACCATTCTTTGGCTTTAGGAAAATATTTCATCATTTGTATTTTTTCGCCCAAATTACCCTTACTTTCAACGATGTATTCAAATCCCATAATCACGGTATCACCAGTATGCAATTGTGGCGAAATTTGTTTCAACATAAAATCAGTCCCATAATCATAATGAAGTGCCATATTGACAACTGGTTGCTGAAATGCTTGCTCAATGAGTTGACTGTTAATTCCATAGGCGAAATTTGATCCAGCAATCAACACAATTTTAGGAGATTTCAGATTTTCCAGTCTTTTATATTTATCAATAATTGCAGCTTTATAAGAAGTCTTTAAGTCGTGTTTGCCAAAAGGGTCAAATCGATAAGCTCCTTCAATCGAGCCTAAAGTTAGAAAAAGTAATAAGCATGCTTTTAATGAAAATTGTTGTACTTTTTTATTCATTTCTAAGTAGTATATTCGTCTGGTCTGTTATTTAATGACCATTTATGCGGAAAATAATTAAGATTCTAGAACTAAAAATGATAGTTTTGTAAAAAATCGTTTCTAACTTATCATTAGATTTATAATTATAATGAATTTACCTCGGTTTATTGCTCAAAGAATCCAAAAAACTAACACCACAACTTTTACTTCTACGGTAACCAAAATCGGTATTTCGAGTATTACCATTGGTTTGGCAGTAATGATTATCTCATTCAGTATTTTAATTGGCTTCAAACGAACAATCAGAGATAAACTTTTTAGTCTAAGTTCTCATATTCAAGTAAGCAAAATTACATTGAATCAGTCGTTTGAAGAAACGCCAATGCCAATAAATACAAAATTTTATCAAAATTACAGAAAAAACCCAAAAATAAGGCATGTTCAGGCAGTTGCCAACAAGGCTGGACTTTTAAAATCTTCAGAAGAACACACAGGAATCGTAATTAAGGGCGTTGGAAAGGATTATGATTGGGCAAGTTTTTCAGAAAACTTGGTAGAAGGCCGAAAAATCAATTCAAATGATTCGACTTATTCAACAGAAATAATTATAAGCAAAAAAATTGCGACACAGTTAAAAATCAAACTTTCGGACGAAGTGATGATTTATTTCATACAAAACCCTCCACGCATTCGAAAAGTGAAAGTTGTAGGTATTTATGATACTGGTTTGGAAGAATTTGACAAAAACTTCATTTTAGGCGATTTGGCTTTAGTGCAAAGAATGAACGATTGGAACGAAGAAACAGCTGGACATTATGAGGTTTTTCTGAATGATTTTGACCAACTAGACATCGTTTCAAGGCAAGTTTTTGATGATATTGACCAAGATATGCAATTATTAAAAGTTACAGAGATGTTTCCTGCAATTTTTGATTGGTTAAACTTAATGGATAGAAATATATTTGTTATCATCGCTTTGATTTTGGTCGTCGCAAGTTTTAATATGATTTCTGTACTTTTAGTGATGATGATGGAACGTACACCGATGATTGGCTTATTAAAAGCGTTGGGTTCTGACAATGCAAAAATTCGTAAAATATTTATATTCAACGGATTAACAATTATTATCAAAGGTATAATTTATGGCAATATTATTGGAATCGGGTTCTGTTATTTACAATATTTGTTCAAAGTAATTCCACTTGATTCAGAAAGTTACTACATGAATTATGTTCCAATTTCATTCAACTGGCTCACAATCTTAATCATAAATATCGTTACAATCGTTTTAGTTTTGGGTGTAATAACGATTCCAACTTTTGTAATTTCACGCATGAAATTAGTAGAATCCTTAAAGTTTAAAAGTTAAACCAATAAAAAAAGCCTCATTAAAAGTTTAATGAGGCTTTTTTTATTAAAATACGAATATTTTTAGGCTTCTGTTCTAGTATTATCTTTAAAAACTAAGATAAAAAGAAGTAGAACAATGGCAGAAATTGCCGCTGGAACCATCCAAACTGAAGTCCAATCATGTGTGCTTACTTCACCTACTTTAGTGGTATATTTGTCCAACACTTTACCTGAAAGCACAGAACCAATTCCCATACCAATTCCGTAGGTTGCTAAAGTAATTAAACCTTGAGCAGAATTTTTGATTTTTTCCCCAGCTTTGTTATCAGTGTAAATTTGCCCTGTTACGAAGAAGAAATCGTAGCAAACGCCATGCAGAATAATCGCTAAATACAACATCCACTCTGAAGAAATCCCATCGCCATAACCAAAACATACAAATCTTACAATCCATGCGATTAATCCCACAATCAACATTTTTTTGATACCAAATTTGCTTAAAGCAAAAGGAATTAATAGCATAAATCCAACTTCAGAAACCTGTCCTAAAGACATTTTATTTTCAACATTAGTCATGTTTGACTCCGTTAAAGAAAGATTCGCATGAGCATAATAGAAAGACAAAGGAATACAAACTAAAATTGAGCAAATGAAGAATATTGAAAATGACCTATCTTTAAATAATACAAAAGCATCTGTTCCTAAAATTTGACTGACAGATGTAGCTTTAGTAGCTTTTGGAGGAGTATTTGGCAATGTAAATGCAAAAATTGCCCAAGCAATCGAAGTAAACATAGCAATTTGGAAAATTGTAACTTTATCACCAACAGCATAAAATCCAATAATATTTGTAATCACAATCCAAGCAACAGTTCCAACCACTCGAATTGCGGGAAATTCCTTTTCAGGATTTTTCATTTGGTTCATCGCAATTGAGCTTGATAATGCTAAATTAGGTGCAAATGTTAAAGTATAAGCCAAAATATACCAGAAAAACGTATCAGGGTCTTGATTCTGAATAAGAAAATAAAGTATAATTGCCCCTAAAATATTTAAAACTCCCATCACTTTTTGGGCTGAAAAAAAACGGTCAGCTATCATTCCCATAAAAAAAGGAGCAACTATCGAAGCAATTGAAAAAGTGGCATAAGCATTACCAATTTGGTCTCCTGTTGCATGAAGAGTAGTAAATAGATACTTACCCATTTGACCGTACCAAGCTCCCCATGTTGAAAACATGAGAAACATCATGACCATTAATTTAATTCGTACCGTAAGATTCATAGTGGTTAAAATTGGTTAAAAATGAATAATAATTAGGTTTAGATAGAACTTTAAACTTATAAATTATTGAATTGTTTATATATTTTCTGCAAACGTTCATCTCGTTCGACTGCGATTATTTCTTTCATTAATCGTTTTACCTCTCTATTTTCCTCAATTAAACTCAATGTTTGCATTCCAGCAAAACGCACATACCATTGGGTATCATTTTTAGCAATTTGAGAAAGTAAGGGTAAACTTTTTAATTGAATTTCAGTCGACGATTTAACTAAGTAAGTACCAAATATACCCAAAACTTGATATAAATCATTACCTTTCATTTTAGTTAAATGATTTATAAACCAATCATATCGCAATGGAGAAGCCTCTTCAGCAAAATAATTTGCTACCGAAGCAAAAATATTTGGATTAGTTGACGTATCAAATTTCAAGGCAATCTCAATGGCATCTGAAGGATGGCTTGCAAGTAAAGCTTCAATTGCCGCTGCTTGAACCGTATAAGAGGAATCAGTCAAAGCATCTCGGAAAAGTTTGTCGTTTTGTGAGTTTAGAAAGCCTTTCATTGCCAATATCGCATCAGCTCTAACATAGGAACGTTCATCGTGAATAACTCTATACTGTAATGCTTTTTCTACTTCTAGAAACTCGTCTCCATCATAATCAAACAATTTTTGAACTGCAAATTGTCTAATTCTCCAAAATTTATCTTTTGTTGCATCAATCAATAAGCGTCTGATATTTTTTTCAGCAGGTGGATTATAAAATGTTGTATCATCTTCTGGAATATAAGTCAATGTCTCTAAAACATTCAATTTGGTAGCAATTCCTTCAGCATTATAGTATTGATAAATCAATTCATCTTGTGATTTTTGATGTTCAATTTTTCCAACAAAAATATTTTCTGGGTCTAACAAAACCATTTTGGGTGAAGATTTCACTAGTATTTCAAAAGTCTGGTTAGATTTTTCAACTAAGATTTCTTTAGTAAACTGCTCATTTTCGGTCTTTACTAAAACTTTCATAGGCAAACGATAAATCGTTGAATAGGTCGTATCCTGTGTCTGTTTTACATTTAATTTCAACTTTCCATTCTCAAAGCTATGCGAAACTTGTAATTCAGGATGACCTGCTTTAAGAAACCATTGGTCAAAAAACCAATTTAAATCTTCACCTGTCACATTTTCAAAGGCGATTCTTAAATCTTCTATCTCAGCATTTTTAAATGCGTGTTGATTGAGATATAGTTTTAATGATTCAAAAAAAGCTTCATCGTCGACTTGTTTTCTCAAAAGATGTAAAATTCGCCCACCTTTTGCATAGGAATGCGAATCAAACATATCTTCTTTATCCAAATATCTAAACCTAATCAATGGTTCTCGTTTTTCTTTTGCTTCATCTAAATATTGATTCAAAGCAATATTAGCCACTAATTCGCCTTCATCTTTACCATATTTATGTTCTGCCCATAAATATTCGGCATAATCTGCAAAGGCTTCATTTAAAGGCAGATTTGCCCAAGACTCACAAGTTACCAAATCTCCAAACCAATGATGAAATAATTCGTGTGCAATTACGCCGTCATCATTATCATCAACCAACTGATGGTTATCTTTCTGAATAAAATCTCCATGAATTGTTGCTGTTGTATTTTCCATCGCTCCCGAAACATAATCTCGAACAGCAATTTGAGCATATTTTTCCCACTGAAATTTTACACCTAACAATTTTTCAAAGAAAACAATCATTTCGGGGGTTCGACCAAAAATATTGAAAGCAAATTTTTCAAATTTGGGTTCGACATAATAACTAACTTCAAAATCTTTATAAGAAGGGTCAGTCACTTTCTTAAAATCACCGACCGCAATCATTGTCAAATAAGGCGAAGATAGCTTTGATTGTTTCCAATAATCAGTTCTTGTGCCATCTGCATTTTGTTTGGATGAAATGAGTTTACCGTTTGAAAGTGTTGTAAATTTATTATCAACTGTTAAGAAAATTTCTTGTGTCATTTTCTGATTTGGAGAATCAATCGTTGGAAACCAACAAGAATTTGCTTCTGTTTCACCTTGGGTCCAAATTTGTTGCGGTTTATCTAAATCAGTTCCTTGTGGATTGATAAAATAAAGGCCTTTGTCGGCAGTTATGGCTGCACTTCCTCCGATTGGTAGCTCATTAGGTTTGGCTACATACACAATCTGAATCGTCAAAGTATCTCTTCTAGTGAAATTTTGTCCTAAATTAATAGTCAAAACTCGTTTATCATACGTATAAGTTAAAGCTTTATTTTTTAGTATAACTTCCTGAATATCAAAGCCTTTTGCATCTAGCTTCAATTTATTTTGAGCATAGAAATGAGGCTTGAAAGTTATAGTCGCTTTACCAAATAAATATTGTTTGCCCCAATCTGGCTTTAATTCCAATTGCGTATGGATGAGGTCATTTTCAATCGTTTTCGCACCATTGTATATTCCTTGAGCAGGAAGTATTTTGTTGATTTCTTGGCTAAAGCTACTTAAAGCGGCGATTGATAATATTAAAATCAGCGAAAATCTCATTGATAAATGACAAATTATTTATAATTGCGTTTTACTTTTTTCTTCTTTTTTTTTCTGCAACCAGTTTACTTGGTTTACGAAAATCGGTAAAAAAATGTTCTTCTACTCTTCTAAGAGCAAATCCATCATCAAAAAGTTCTACCGAATATGTCCGTTTAAACTTAAAGTCATCCAAACTAGCATATCCCCCTTTAAGAGTCAATGTGAATAGATTATTTTCAGCATCATAAAACCACGACGTTTCGTCTGTATCAATATCGAGAAAATCAACACCCGCACAAACTCTTACTTTTGGGTCACTTTCATAATCATATTCAATCTTTGCATCAGGCATTAAACGCATCACCAAATTGTTGATTGTTAATTTTGATTCATCATAAGGAGTTAAATAAATATCGCCTCTTTCAATTTTATTTTTGACCAAAATCCAACGTTTATTTTTATCGAATAAGTCCTTGTTTTGTTCAAAATAATTAATTTTTGATGGTGGTAAAGAAGTTATTGGCTGTGTTTCGACCAAATTATCTGATTTCAAAACCTTCGCTTCGGTCGAAGCAATTAATTGATTTTCAGAAACTGGTTTTGGTTCTACCTTATCAATTGAAATATTTTGTGAAGCCTTTGGCTGTATTCTTGCAGGATAAATATTTTTTGTAACTGGCTTATTTTTAGATAAAATAACAGCCGAATTCTTCTTCTTAGTTTCGGCAACGACTATTTTTTTATGTTTTAAATCTTCAAAAAAAACGTCTTTTTCTTTTATCAGAATGAACCCATCAGTTACTGGTTCGATTTTATATTCACGCTTAAACTTAAAATCATCAATACTTGCATAACCACCTTTTATTGTCAAAGTACATATATTAGTTAAAGTATCAAAAGTCCATGAACTTTCATCGGTATCAATATCAAGGTAATTTATACTTGAACTTACAGGAAAATTTGGATTAGTTTCGTAATCATAAGATATTCTTGCATCTTTATCAAAAGACAAAACCAAAGTATTGACCTTTAGTTTTGATTTTTTATAAGAAGTTAAGAAAATTTCGTTTTTTTCTATTCTATTATTGACTAAAATCCAACGATTTCCTTCTTTAAAAAGAGGAGTATTTTGGGCTTTTAATGAGAAGAAAGATAAACTTAAAATACCGATTTTAATAAAGTTATTCATTTAGTTTCAGTAAATACAATTCAAAATCGTTTAATTATAGATTGTTTGCAGCACGTTTTGCGGGTAAATAAGATGCCAATAGCGTAATAATAATAATGGCAACAGCCGTCAAAATGAAGTCTAAAACGTGCATTTTTACTGGATAAGCATCAATAATTGCACTTTGCATACCCATTTTTACAAAACCGTACTTTTCTTGAATAAAACAAATTATTCCTCCCAAAATCAAGCCCACAATAGCTCCAATAAATGAAACCAATGCTCCTTCTGAGAAAAAAATTCTTTTCACAAGACTAGCATCTGCTCCCATAGCGAAAAGGGTTTTAAGGTCTTGTTTTTTATCAATTACGAGCATTGTTAAAGAAAAGAAAATATTAAATGAAGCAATGCCAATAATGAACACTAATGCTATAAAAATGAATAGTTTCTCGATTTTTATAGCCCTAAAAAGCGTGGCGTTTTGTTCATCTTGATTTTGAATCAGGTATTTTTCGCCCAAAATACTTCGTATTTTATCTTGAGTTTTAGCAATATCAACATTAGGTTTCATCTGGACTTCAATCGCACTTCTACGATTTCCATATTCGGTCAATTGTTTTGTAACTTCAATCGGAACATAAACAAAGTCATCATGAAACTGCTCTAAAGAATAAACGCCCGAAATATTAATCAATTGCCTATTAATATTATCATCTGGGTTTAAGGAAATTGTTTTTTTATTGCGAGGATACCAAATTTCTAAAGGTTCAATAACATTTTGCAATGAAATATTCAAGGCAGCATAAACATTTCCTCCAATAAAAGCATAATCAACACTATCTTTTGTCAACACAAAATCGCCCTCAACCAATGATTTTTTAAGCGAACTATTTGCCTGAAAAGTCGTATCAACACCTTTCAATGTTACCACCATTTGGGCATTTTCGTATTTAACCAAAGCATTATCCTGAATCACTTCGGTTACGTACCAAATATCTTTTATCGCTTTTATTTGTTCTAACTTTGTTTTGTCCAAAAGAAAACTTTTACCCTCTTTGGCAGTAATTCTTATATCAGGGTCAAACGATTTAAAAATCTTGCGATTCAAATCTTCTAATCCATTAAAAACCGATAAAACGATGACCAATGCCATTGTTCCAATGCCAATTCCAAGCATCGAAATAATCGAAATAAAATTGATAAAACTCTTCTTTTTTTTCGAGAAAAAGTACCTTTTGGCGATTAAAAATGAAAGATTCAAAATGTTTCAGATTAATTTAGAAGATTAAATTAAAAATTCCATTTGATTTACTCTTCGTCAGCAGGTGCTGGAGGAATAACAATATTCGCAAAAAGTGCGTCCATTTTTTGAGCATATTCAGCAGTATCATCTATATAAAATTGTAAAAAAGGTACAATTCTTAATTGATGTCGTACTCGTTCACCCAAGTTATTTCTGATAACTTTACTGTTTTCTCTAATAATTTGCAACAAGCCTTCACGGTCTTTAGTCAATAAAAAGCTTAAATATACCCTCGCAATGGCAAGGTCAGGTGTTATTTTCACATCAGTAATTGTAACAAATGCTCCATCAAATAATTGCTTCAAATCTTTCTGAAAAATCTCTCCCAAATCTTTCTGTATTTGCTTTGCTACTTGTCTCTGTCTTTTCGATTCCATTTTTTTGTTAATTTCTAAACTCTAATAAAAGGAAGTATTTAATTCACTTTTTCTTCAAAACGTAGAATTTATTAAAACTTCCGCTCAATCATTCATTATTTTATGCAAATATCCGCAAATTTTCGGGTTAATTAAAGTAAAGTTTCTCACATCAACTACTTTTTTCATAACTTTGTGGGATAAACTAATCTTTACGACCTTGCTAACATTTTTTAGATTAAATTCATTATTCCATATTTTTTCACTGCTTTTCTTGGTTGTGATTGTCAAGCTGCCATTTTTCGGAGAAAAGTTACCCCTTCTTCTGCCCGAATTAGAATGGATGCTCGTTGGTGAAAAAATCCATAAAGGGAGTTTTCTTTATAAGGAAGTTTGGACAAACGTAGGGCCATTTTCAGCACTTGTATATTGGGCAATTGATGCTTCCTTTGGTAAAGTTCAATATATTTATGAATTTATTGCAATACTAGTTGTTTACTTCCAAGCATTATATTTCACTTTTGTTTGTAATACTCGACAAACATTTCTTGAAAAAAACTACGCTCCTGGGCTTATTTATGTGCTTTTGATGAGTCTTTCTTTTGATATGAGTAAACTTTCGCCAGTATTATTATCAACTACTTTTCTGTTGTTTGCTTTCAATAAACTAATCAAACAAATGGAACGTAGAGAAGGGGTTTCGGATGAAGTATTTGAAGTCGGCCTTTACATTGGTATTGCAGCATTGTTTCATCAACCATCATTAATTTTTATTCCTTGGAGTATTGCAAGTCTAATCTTTTTCACCAATGCAAATCTTCGTCAACACTTTTTGGCTTTACTTGGCTTTATTTTACCTCTATTTTTGACTGGTTTATATTTTTATTTTTACAATAGTCTTGACGAATTCAAATACAACTGGTTCAGTGGAATTTTCAAAATCAAACAATATAGTTTAGAAGATTTCAAAAGTGCCTTGATTGCCATTACAGTTCCATCAGCATTGACTATTTTAGGTTTTTTACGTCAAACTCGTGTAAGTAGATATAACAGTTATCAGCAGCGAACGCAACAAATCATGTTAATTTGGGGAATCACAGCTCTATTAGCTTTATTTCTTTCACCGAATGTTGCTCCGATGCAATTTATTATCTTAGTGCCTTGTTTTGCATTTTTCATCACTGGTTTCTTTTTGCATGTAAAAGGTGCTTTTATGCCTGAAATACTTTTTACGGTACTCTTTATTTTTATTGTGTTTTTTCAATTTCAAGGAGTAACACCTTTGTTCGGAAAAGGATTTGAACAACTTGCTGATATGCGAGTAAAACCGCAGGAATTACCCGAATTAATGAAAGGACAAAAAATGTTAGTTATTGGAGAACGAATTGATGAATACCGTTTTGGTGAATCTGCAACGTGTTACCTCAACTGGGATTTATCAAAAATTGACTTAGAAAACCCCGATAATTACGAAAGTATCATCAATATTTTTGATAACTTTAAGAAAGACCCACCAACCATTATTATTGATAAACAGAATGTTATTCCCAAGATTTTTATGAGAATTCCAGCGTTAGCTTCAGATTATAAATCAACAAATTTGAAAGGAATTTATCAAAGGAAATTTTAACAAAAAAGGTCATTAATGGAATATATCCTTAATGACCTTTTTACTAATTAGCAAGCAATTTTATCAGCTCTGCGTCCATGTCTTCCGCCTTCAAAAGGAGTAGTTAGAAAGGTTTTAACACATTCTAACGCTAGTTCAATATCAATAAAACGTGCTGGCAAACAAATAACATTGGCATTATTATGTTGGCGAATCAACTCTGCTACTTCAACATTCCAAGCTAAACCTGCCCTGATTCCTTTATGATGATTGGCAGTCATACAAACGCCATTTCCACTACCACAAATCAAAATGCCAAATTCATATTCACCATTTTCTACTGCACTTGCCAATGGATGTGCAGTATCTGGATAATCCATAGATTCTGGCAAATAAGGACCATAATCTGCCGTTTCAAAATTTTGTTCTTGAAGCCAACGAAGAATTATTTTTTTGTATTCAAATCCAGCGTGGTCACCTGCAATCGCTACTTTCATTATTTTAAATCCCCATCCTTCTGAGAAGAATTTTTGTTATAAATTTTACTTATTTTGGGGTTATTTATCAAAGTAAAATTCATTTTTTTTATTTTAAACTTTTTTGTGCAAATATACGTTTTCAATATCCAATTCTTCTCAAAAATTAGAGAAGAATTGTTTTTTTAGTAAATAAAATTTACCTTCAACGATAAAATAGTAGCTATTTTGATACAACAAACAAATAAAAATATGACAGAAAAAGTAATTGAACTCAACGAAGAAGAACTTATTCGTGAAGCATTTGAAGAAAAAGGTTGGAATGAAATTCAAAGCCAAGACTCATGGCAAATATTAAAAACAGTGGCAGAATTCGTGGATGGATTTGACCGATTAGCCAAAATTGGCCCTTGTGTAACTATTTACGGCTCGGCAAGAACCAAACCTGAACATAAATATTATTTACTTTCGGAAGAAATAGCAGCAAAATTAGTCGCAAAAGGTTATGGTGTAATTACAGGTGGTGGGCCAGGCGTTATGGAAGCTGGTAATAAAGGAGCAAGTTTAAATGGTGGAAAGTCAGTTGGTTTGAATATTAAACTACCATTTGAACAAGTACCAAATAAATATGTCGACCCAGATAAAAGTATCAATTTTGATTACTTTTTCGCAAGAAAGGTTTGTTTTATGAAGTATTCTCAAGGTTTTGTGGTAATGCCTGGTGGATTTGGCACTTTAGATGAATTGTTTGAAGCTTTAACGTTAATTCAAACTAAAAAAATTGCTCGATTCCCAATTGTTATGGTTGGAAGTGAATATTGGAAAGGATTGCTCGACTGGTTAAACCAAACGATGTGTGAAAGAGAAAAAAATATAAATCCAGAAGATATGAATTTGATAAAACTTGTAGATACAGCAGAGGATGCTGTCAAAGTAATTGATGAATTCTATGGCAAGTACTTATTAAAACCAAACTTCTAATTACTAAAATATATGAATTAGGGATGAATAATAAATTTAAAAATTTATTATTCATCCCTAATTTTTTATGCTTCTTCAGCACAGATTTCATCAAAAACTGCAGATAAATGCGATGCAATCATTTCTGCCGAACGACCTTCAATGTGGTGTCTTTCAATAAAATGAGCAATTTCTCCATCTTTAAAAATCGCAATTGCAGGCGACGATGGCGGAAATGGAATATATGAACGCATTTGTTGAACAGCATCTGTATCTACACCCGCAAATACGGTTACTAATGAATCAGGTTTCAGTTCTGACCTCTGCAAAGCTAACTTCACACCTGGACGGCAAGTACCAGCGGCACATCCACAAACTGAATTAATAACAACCAATGAAGTTCCTTCTTGGTTGGTCATAAAATTATCTACATCTGACGGTGTCAGTAATTCTTGAAAACCAGCATTTACTAAGTCGGCTTTCATGGGTGCTACTAAATGAGGAGGATACATAATATTCAAACCCCCGACCCCTAAAGGGGAGTTTTAAATTGTTAATTTTATTGCTAACTAGCTAAAAAGAGAGGGGTCAAAATCCCTTTTCAGTAGATAGTTTTTACATAAATCCGAGTTCGAGTTTCGCAACTTCTGACATCATTTCGGTTGAATAAGGTGGGTCGAAAGTAAGTTCAACACTCACATCGCTTACACCTTCAATTTCACGAATTTTCTGTTCAATTTCAACTGGAATTGATTCAGCAGATGGACACGAAGGTGAAGTCAGTGTCATTAAAACATAAATATTATTTACAGGAAATACTTTTATGTCATAAATCAAACCTAATTCATACACATCAACTGGAATTTCTGGGTCATAAACCAGCTTTATTGCCTCGATTACTTTATCTTTTAATTCTTGGTCAGTCATCTTATTTAATTCAAAATCAAAAATATATGAGTTTTTACTTAATCATTTGCCTGATAGGCAATTGCGTAAGCTTTCATTTGTTTAACCATTGAAGCCAATCCGTTTGAGCGAGTTTGGGCCAAATGACTTGCCAACCCAACTTTATCAATAAAATATAAATTGGCGGTAGCAATTTCTTCTGGTGTATGATTTGTCATTACTTTTACTAGCATACTCACCAAACCTTTCACAATAATAGCTTCACTATCGGCTTCAAAAAAAAGTTTTCCATCTTTTTTGTAAGCGTGTAACCAAACTATTGACTGACACCCTTTAATAATATTATCTTCATTTTTATACTCATCGGCCAACTTAGGTAATTTTTTTCCCAAATCAATAATGTATTCGTACTTTCCTTCCCAATCATCAAAGAGGTCGAATTCTTCAATTATTTCGTCTTGTATTTCGTTTATGGTCATATTCAACATGCTCTAATGTGCCTTTGCACTTACAAAACCATTTTTTTAACTTTATGAATTCCTGCTACTAGTTTATCAATTTCTTCGATAGTATTATAAACAGCAAAAGATGCTCTTGAAGTTCCTGGAATTTTCAAACGACTCATCAAAGGTTGAGTGCAATGATGTCCAGTTCGAACAGCAATTCCTTGTTGGTCAAGAATAACACCAACATCTTGCGGATGAATTCCATCCAAAACAAACGAAATTACTGAAACTTTTTCTTTTGCTTGACCCACAATTCTTAACCCTTCAATTTCACTCAATTGTTGCGTGGCATATACCAACAGTTCGTCTTCGTAAGCAGCAATATTTGCTTTTCCCAAGCCATTAATATAATCAATAGCAAATTTTACTGCTACAACATCGGCAATATTTGGTGTTCCAGCTTCAAATTTATAAGGTAATTCGTTATAAGTTGTTTTCTCAAAAGTAACTTCTTTAATCATTTCGCCCCCTCCACGATATGGAGGCATCGCATTCAAAAGGTCTTTTTTTCCATATAAAGCACCCATTCCAGTCGGTCCAAATATTTTATGGGCAGAAAAAACATAGAAATCAGCATCCAAAGTTTGTACATCAATAGTAATATGTGACGCAGCCTGAGCACCATCAATTAAGACCTTCGCCCCTACTTCATGAGCTTTTTCAATAATAATCTTAATTGGATTAATCGTACCTAAGGCATTAGAAACATGTACGACCGAAACAAATTTTGTTTTTTCTGAAAGCATTTTTTCATACTCTTCCAAAATCAAATCTCCATTGTCATCAATTGGTATTACTCGAAGAATACAACCTTTTTCTTCACAAAGCATTTGCCATGGAACAATATTTGAATGGTGTTCCAAAGTACTGATGATAATTTCGTCACCTTCTTTCAAAAATTTTCTACCATAAGTCTGTGCAACCAAATTAATTCCATCAGTTGTGCCGTATGTTAAAATAATTTCTTCTTTATATTTTGCGTTCAGAAATTGTTGAATAGCTGTACGAGATTCTTCAAAAGCTGATGTTGCTTTTTCAGCTAAAAAGTGAATTCCACGATGAATATTTGCATTGTAATGTCCATAATAATTAGCCAATGCATCCAAAACCACTAATGGTTTTTGTGTTGTTGCGGCATTATCAAAGTAAACTAAGTTTTTACCGTTAATCTTTTCATCAAGAATTGGAAAATCTTGACGAATTTTATTTATATCTAAAATTGACATATTCTATAATTTTCTTTCAAATAATTCATGATTCAAGCCATTATAAGCAGCTAAATCACTCCACATAAAAAACAACAAACAAGTAAAGATTTTAGTTTGGAATTATTCTAAATTAAATTAAAATTTTAGCACGAAGTTTTGCTTTGGTTGTTTCTTCCTAAAAAAAACAATGCCTATCCAAAATAAATCAATTGAAATTACGACCGATTGATGATTCTTTATATATTGCCAAGCTCGTTTCATTTCTTCAGACCAATAAATATCATCAAAAATAAAACAACTATTTTCATTAATTTTACTAAGACAAAGCTCAAAGTACCTAATAGTTGGCTCAAAACGATGATTTGCATCAAAAAACACAAAATCAATCATATCCAATTCATCTAATTTTTGAGGAAGTGTTTCATCAATATTTCCAACAATGACATCAATATTTTTGATTGCTAAATTTTCAAAATTGGCTTTTGCAATGTCGGCTGTTGTGGAGCATCCTTCAAAACTGAAAACTTTATTTTCAATACTACTCTTGGCTAAATATGCCGTTGTTAATCCGAAAGAAGTTCCTAAATCTATAATATTTTTATATTGATAATGCTTAATAATTCGATAAAACAATTGGGCAAACTTCGGTTTTTTCAATGAATTTCTGGCAATATCTTTTATTAATCGTTTATTTGTTATATTCAATTTTGAACCAGCCCCAAAATCTGAAATTTCAATTTCATTATTATTAATTAAAAGTTCTTGCCTTAATTTCTCGATTGAATTGTAAGCAGAATATTGATTTTTATCTTTTAGAATTTTAGTGTAGCACTCAAATAAAAAAGGAGAATGTAACGAATGCTCGTCTTTTGCTTTGAACAAATATTTAATGTAGTCATAAATCATGATGCAAAAATAACAAAAAAGCACGACAGATTGTCGTGCTTTTTATGGAGAAATGAATTTCTCAAACTTTATTTTTCGATTGTTTCTTCTGCTTTTGAGCGACCAAAGGTAAGCGTTTCACCCTCACCACTAAAGTCAACCAAAATAGTGTCACCTTCTTGAACATCCCCTTTCAAAATCTCTTCTGCGAGTGGGTCTTCCACATATTTTTGAATGGCACGATTCAATGGTCTTGCTCCGTATTGCTGGTCATAACCTTTATCAGCCAAGAAATCTTTAGCTTTTTCGGTCAATTCGATATGATAACCAATATTTGTGATACGAGCCACCAAGCGGCCTAAAGCAATATCAATAATCTTGTGAATATCCTCTCTGCTCAAAGAATTGAATACGATTACGTCATCCAAACGATTTAGGAATTCAGGAGAGAAAGTCTTTTTCAAAGCATTTTGAATCGTACTTTTGACCATTTCGTCTTGATTATCAGTACGAGATTTTGTAGCAAAACCAATTCCTGAACCGAAATCTTTTAAATCACGCACGCCAATATTTGAAGTCATAATAATAATTGTATTACGAAAATCAACACGGCGACCCAAGCTATCTGTCAAAATACCATCGTCCAAAACTTGTAACAAGATATTATAAACATCAGGATGTGCTTTTTCAATCTCATCCAATAAAACTACTGAATAAGGTTTTCTACGAATTTTTTCAGTCAATTGACCACCTTCTTCATAACCAACGTATCCTGGAGGAGCTCCAACCAAGCGAGAAATACTAAATTTCTCCATGTATTCGCTCATATCTATCCTGATTAAAGCATCTTCTTTATCAAATAAATATGTAGCAAGCGTTTTGGCTAACTCTGTTTTACCAACACCTGTTGGGCCTAAGAAAATAAACGAACCAATTGGTTTTTTAGGGTCTTTCAAACCTACTCTTGTACGTTGAATCGACTTAACTAATTTTTCAACTGCTGGGTCTTGACCAACAATTCTTCCACGAAGTGCATCACCCATTTTGAGAATTTTTTCCCCCTCATTCATTCCAACTCTCTTCACTGGAATACCAGTCATCATTGCGACTACATCCGCAACATTATCCTCGGTTACTGTGTAACGTTTCGTTTTAGCTTCTTCTTCCCAAGCAATTTTTGCTTTGTCGAGTTGTTCTAAAAGTTTTTTCTCACGGTCACGAAGTTGAGCAGCTTCTTCATAGCGTTGGCTCTTCACAACCTGATTTTTTTCTTTTTTGATTAACTCAACTTGTTCTTCTAAGAATATAATATCTTGAGGAACAGAAATATTATTGATGTGAACTCTTGCACCAACTTCATCTAACACATCAATCGCTTTATCAGGAAGATAGCGGTCAGTAATATATCTTTCAGATAATTTTACCGCAGCCTCTAATGCATCTGGAGTATAACTTACATGATGATGGTCTTCGTATTTATCTTTGATATTATTTAAAATCTCGATAGTTTCATCAATTGAAGTCGCTTCAACCATTACCATTTGGAAACGACGAGCCAAAGCTCCATCTTTCTCAATATATTGACGATATTCGTCTAAAGTGGTTGCACCAATGCATTGAATATCACCACGAGCTAAAGCTGGTTTGAACATATTCGAGGCATCCAACGAGCCACTCGCTCCTCCTGCTCCAACTATTGTATGAATTTCGTCAATGAATAAAATTACATCAGGCGATTTTTCTAATTCATTCATAACCGCTTTCATTCGCTCTTCAAACTGTCCACGGTATTTTGTACCAGCAACTAAAGAAGCTAAATCAAGCGTTACGACGCGTTTTCCAAATAAAATTCTTGAAACTTTTTTCTGTACAATTCTTAAAGCAAGACCTTCAGCGATAGCAGTTTTACCAACGCCTGGCTCACCAATTAAAATTGGGTTATTTTTCTTACGTCTTGAAAGAATTTGAGCAACACGCTCTATTTCTTTTTCACGTCCAACAATCGGGTCTAATTTTCCAGCTTCGGCAAATTTTGTTAAATCTCTTCCAAAGTTATCTAAAACAGGCGTTTTTGATTTTTCAGGATTTTTTTGGTCACCTCTTTGTTGAGAATATCCGCCTGTACCACCACCAAAAATTCTTTCGTCATCATCATCAGTTTCAGGACGCTCCATGACTGGTTTTTGACCTGTCAATTGATATTCAAGCATCTCTTTTGTTTGCTCGTAGTTAAGACGGAATTTTTGTAAAATTTGTCCACCAAGGTTATCTCCATCACGCAAAATTGCAAGCAAAAGATGCTCAGTTCCAATTAACTGCGATTTAAAGATTTTAGCCTCTAAATGTGTAATTTTTAAAACTTTTTCGGACTGGCGAGTAAGGGGAATATTCGCCAAATTTTTGATATTGTTTGTTGCAGTGCCTTTGGTGGCCTGTTCAATTGTGATGCGTAGTTCGTCAAGTTGTACGCCCGAATCTCTCAATAAATTCAGAGCAATACCCTCACCATCTCTAATCATCCCCAAAATCAAGTGTTCGGTTCCGATGTAATCATGACCTAGTCGGAGAGCTTCTTCACGAGCTAAGGTGATGATTTCTTTGACTTTTTGTGAAAATTTTGGCTCCATTTATTTAATGTAGAATGATGAATAAAGAACTAAGAATGTTTACGAAATAAAAATATTATGTAGAACACCTTAATTTCAATTGTTTGTTTTGCAATATAACGGTTTATTGATAAAGTGTGTTCAATTAGAAGCAGATTTTTTTAAAATTTCTAGTGCCTGATTTCCACGACAAAACAATAAATCTAATATTGATAAATTTGGCACAAATTCATTGCCAAAATTTTGTTGGTAAGGTACTGGATTATAAAAAAAGTCTCTTTCAATCAGTTTTTTGGGATTTATAGTATTTCTTGCGTCAAAAATGCCTAAATCAAGCTCTTTTTGGTAAATTTCAGTCTGACGAATTGTCTTATTGACTCGCATTAATTTAAGACAAATTGTCAGGAATTCATAATTTGTATCCCACAAAAAAACGTTTTTTTTCTCGAAAATATTTTGAAAATAATCAGAATAAAACTCAAAAAAAGGCGATTTCCCATACGCTGCACGAATAGTTCGCCAATGATTGATAGTCCAACGTTGGCTATAATCAATTTTTACATCCTTAATTAAAGTTTTTTTATTTCCATCCAAAACTGGAATAATTAGCATTTCTTGTTTATTTGCACCAAGAATATGGCAACGATTTCGATAAGACTGTTTGTGATAATTTTCATTGCTTTCCAAAATAATTTCATCAAAATGGAGGATGCAATTGAAAAATTCAAGGCAAGGTAAATATTGCAAATCAATCACAACTGTCTGCTTTTCAAGTGTTTTCATTCAGCAAAAAAACAAATTTTCAAAAAATTATACAATTCATTTCGTCTAAACCGTTAAAATGAATAGATTTTTTCAGAAATTTGTAGTTAAAGCATATCCTTTCCCAAAGAGCATGACGAGATTTTTTACTATTTTATATTTATATGTTGCGGCCACGAATTTTGTAGTAATGGACAGCACATTTTTTGTTAGCAAAAAAAACACAACTGAAACTTTTATTGAAATCCCATTAAGTTTATCAGCCCGTGATAAGCGTTCGGATATTCAACTGAGGCCAAAATTTACGGTAATTTCTGTAACTGGTGGAAATGTTATTCCTTTGAAAGAAGTGGAAGGTCGATTTACTGTTTATGTAAAAAGTGGAGAATCTTATAAAATTGTAGCCGAATTAGAAGGATATCACACCAAAGAGAAGATTCAAGTTATTGCACCCGACCAAGATAAAGAAGGTTTTAATGTTGTTTTAGATATGGAACCTCAGCCTTCGGCATCACTCATTTTAAAGGCGATTGACGATGCGACTGGAGACTATGTTGATGCAACATTTACTATTTCAGTAGGTGACAAGGTATTTACGGGTCAAACAAGCAGGCAAGTGCCATATTATAGATTAGTTATTACAAAAGCTGCCGTATATAATGTTGATGTAACAAGTAATACTCACAAACAAAAGAAAGAAAGTTTTGCCTTGGAAGTTGGCGAACCCGCTCGCTCCTACAATAAAGAGATTAGATTAGAAAAACCTGAAAATGGCGTAAAAATATTAATTGTTGGAGAAGATACTGGCAAAGCTTTGAAAGGAGTAAATTTGAATATTTTTAATGTAACAGATAATACTCAATTCTTTGATAATCTTCTACCCGAAGGTGAAGCAGTAGTTGAATTCAATCCTGCGAAAAAATATTTAGCTACTATATCATCAGAAGGTTACTCACCATTAAAACTTGATCTAAAAGCCACCAACCAAAAAGAATATGTTATTAAACTTCCTTCGGAAACATATGTTTCCCTTGGTGCATTTGACCGTCTTTCGGGCAAAAGATTACCTGCAAATTTCAAAATAACCTACAAAGATAATCCTCCAAAAGAAATCAAAGGTACGTTAGATGGCGATATTAGGTATAAACCTATTGATAAAGGCCTTTATCAAATTGAAGTTTCTTATCCAAATTATGCAATAAAAAGAGAATCACTTAATTTAGAAAACCTCTCGGCTGGAAAAGTTTTTTTTAAAATAAATCTGGAAAGTACGGTTGACGAATACGTTATTTTGATTAATGATGCGGAAGATAAACAAATGATTCCGAATGCTGATGTAAAGATTTTTGATGAAAATAAAGAGCAGATTCCAGTAAAACTTAATCCTAAAACTGGTGAATATAAGATTGTACTTGAAAAAAGTAAAGACTATTTTTTACAAGTTGAAGCCAATGAATACGTCAAACAAAGCGGTACACTCCAACGAAGTACCAGTAAATTGATTGGGATAAATATGCAAAAAGTCTTTCAAACAGTATTTTATTCAGCAATTGACGGCATCACTAAAAAACCAATTGAAGCAAAATATAAGTTGATAAGACCCGAACAAGAACCGCTAATTGGCGTTTCAGATGGCAATAAACAATATAAAATTGACCTTTATCCACAAAAACCCTATATCCTCGAAATTGAAGCAGATGGTTACAAAACTGTCAGTGAAAACTTACTTTTTTCAACAGCAAAATCGGATAAAGAAGTTACAAAAACTATCGAATTACAAAAAGACGCTTATTCTATTACATTTAAAGTAATTGATGCACAAAAAAAGCAAGCCATTAATAATGCAAAAATTGCAATTTTAAATTTATCAACGAGTCAGCCTGTAATTACTACTTCAGATAAAATAGGTTTTACAGCGAGTCTTGTTCCAGGAAATAATTATTCTGTAACAGCCGAGGCCGAGGGCTATGAAAAGTCAGCTCAAAATATTAATGCGAGAGATTTAGCAGCTAGTAATCAGTTTGAGCAAGAAATCCCACTTTTCAGAAATGCCATAGAAAAATACAAATTATTAGTGCAAGATGAAGACAAAGGCAGCAATGTTTTGGGAGCGAATGTACGGGTTTTTAATTCTGCGAACGAACCAATTGCCATCACTGCCAATCCTTTGGCATCGGAATGGTTAGCTGAATTAAAAAATGAAGAATCTTATAATGTTGAAATTAAGGCAGAAGGATATTTAGCTTATCGAGGAGCATTGCCAAAATCTTCAAATAAAACCATTAAACTTAAGATTAAGAAAGTTCCTACAGAAGAAGTTGTTTTTATGCCAATTGATGCCTTAACAAAAAAATCTGTTGTTGCAGAATTTAAACTTACTACTGGCGGTGAAATTATAACTGGCTCAATGGCGTCGGGTGGAACAAGAATGAAAGCTTCAATTATTCAAGATAAAAGTTATGAATTGGAAGTTACAGCCAATGGATATAAAACGTTCAAAGACATTGTAAATCTTTCTAAAGTTACTAATGGAGAAGTTGCCGTTTTGATGAAAAAAGAAATGTATTCTTTTAATTTTAAACCGCTTGATGCCAAAAACAGAGTACCAATTCCCAATATTACATTGAAACTTTCTGATACAGAAAACCAATCTATTCCAACAAAGTTTTCAATAGAAACACAAGAATTTCAAGCAAATTTATTAGCTGATAAAAAATATTCGATTGAAGTAAATGCCCCTGGTTACGAACAATATGGTGAGTCTGTTGATGTCAATAGTTTAGCTACCAGTTCTGATTTTAAGCGTGATATTTTCATGACAAAAAAAGAAGTTGAAAAAAAAACTGAACCTAAAAAAGAAGAACCAATAATTGTTGAAAAGAAACCTGAGCCTCAAAAGAAAATTGAAGCAAAAGTGACTGAACCAGAAAAATTAATTGAGAAAAAAACTGAACCAGTTGTTACAGCCCCAAGTACCAAAAAAATAGAAAAAAAAGAACCCGAAAGAAAGTATGAAGATAATGCCGTAGTTATTACAGATGAAGATTTTAAGGTTAAAGTTGAGGTTTTTGAAAACTTAGGAATCGGAAAAAGATTTAGATTGAGTAATTTATATTTTGAACAAAGTAGTTCACAAATTAAGCCACAGTCATTCCCTCAATTGGATAAACTTGTAAATACAATGAAGTTGAATCCTAAAATGAAAATAGAAATTGTTGGTCATACAGATAATAATGGCGACCCAAGATTAAACCTTGCATTATCACATTTTAGAGCTACCGTAATTTCAAATTATTTATTCAATAAAGGTGTCGCAGCGAGTAGAATCAAAGCTATTGGTAAAGGGCAAGATGAACCAATTGCTCCAAATGACAATGATGAAAACAGAATCAAAAATAGAAGAGTAGAGTTTGTTATAACTGATAATTAATATTCTTTTCTTAGAGATATACAAATGTATCTAAGAAGTAGCTCGTTTTATACGGTCATTGATGGCTCTTCCAAGTCCAATTTCTGGCAAAAACTCGGTATAAATTTTATCAAAATTTCTGGTGTCCAAAATTCGCATGAACGCAAAAAGATTTTTTGCGGCTTCCTGCAAATCGCCATTTGGAGAAAGTAATAATTGATTTTCTTTAGAAATTTCTGGGTGAAAATCTTTAAACCCTAAAAAGCCAATATTCAAATGATCTGTTGGCATTTTTGGGTCTTCAATCAGCAATTTCGTTCTTGGTGCATAATGGCTTTGAAGCATTCCTGGAGCTTTTGGATTTGACGATGAATGTTCTTCCATTCTGACTTTTCCAACGATGCCTTCTATGGCTTCAATTGACAAACCACCTTTTCGGTAAACAACAATTTCATCCTCAAAAAAACCAATAATTGAAGATTCAATACCAACTTGACATTCTCCACCATCTAAAATATAATTAATTTTATCACCAAGCTGATTATCAACGTGTTGAGCAGAAGTTGGAGAAATATATCCAAACGGATTGGCACTTGGAGCAGCCAATGGAAAATCTAGTTGTTGTAATAACTCATTCGCCAGCGGATGATTTGGAATTCTGACCGCAACAGTTTCTAATCCAGAAGTAACTAAGTCAGAAATAATACATTTTTTGGGTAAAAGTAATGTAAGTGGGCCTGGCATAAAATGTTCGGCTAATAATTTAGCCTTTGGCGGAACTTCGCTCACAAACTCCAAAACCCGTTCAAAACTCGACGTATGAACAATTAATGGGTCGAAAGTTGGTCGGTTTTTAACTTCAAAAATTTTAGTAATAGCCGCCGAATTATATGCATTCCCCGCTAATCCATAAACAGTTTCAGTCGGAAGCCCAATCACTTCACCCAATTTTAGCTGACGAATCGCTTCTTCAATATCTTTTCCTATGAATGCCATCAAACTAAGGATTTTTCAAAATAAACAATATCAGGTTCTGGATTAAAATTGTACGAATTTGTTTCAATAAAGCCCAATGAATGATAAAGCAAATTAGCAGTTTTCAATCGTTTTAATGTATCTAACTTCATTTTATTATAACCTTTCAATTGTGCTTCCTCTATCAATTTTAAAGTAATTGTTTTTCCCAAACCAATACCTTGAAACTCCTTTTTTACATACAATCTTTTCATTTCACAAACACCATCTTCCAATTTCCATAAACCAACACATCCAGCTGGTTTATCATTAACCTTCGCTAAAAAGATTGCCCCTTCTGGTTCGGCATATTTAGCGGGCAATTTTGCTAATTCTTCTTCAAAACCTTGAAAACAAAGGTCAACTTGAAGAAAGTTTGCATATTCTCTAAATAATTGCTTAACGTCTTCGAGGTCTTGATGTGAGGCTATTTTTTGAACAACAATTTCCATAATTTGAATGTTTTACCCATTTCTATAATGATTTATAACCAACCTCAACCAAAGTTAGCCCTTCGGAAGGAACTGCTCTTCCTGCATTATTTCTATTTTTCGATAAAATTATTTGCTCAAAATCAGTTAAAGTCAATTTTCCTGCACCAACTTCAATCATTGTTCCCACAATTGCCCGAACCATTCCACGCAAAAACCTATCTGCTTTAATGTGAAACAATAAAAATTGCTCTTGCTGTTCCCAATATGCAAATTCAATCTTACAATTAAATGTTTGCACATCTGTTTTTACTTTGCTAAAACATTGGTAATCAATGTATTTTAGCATAATTTCACCAGCTTTATTCATCAAAGAAATATCTAATTTGGTTTTGCAGAAATAAGACATTTCATACCAAAATGGATTTTTTTCTTGGTGAATTCGGTACAAATATCGACGATGACAAGCATCAAACCTAGAATGAAAATCATTTGGAACTGCTAAAATTTTCTTTATCGCAATATCCTTCGACAAAATTCCATTTATGCTATGAGCAATTTTGTCAATATCAATTATTTTTTCTTCAACATCAAAATGAGCAAACTGCTGAGACGCATGAACTCCTGTATCCGTTCTGCTACTTCCAACGATTTCAATTTTTTGTTTTAAAACTGTTGATAATGCTTTTTCAATACTTTCTTGCACACTGATTGCATTGGGTTGAATTTGCCAACCATGAAATGCTTTGCCACGATATGAACATTCTATTAAATAACGCATCGACAAAGATAAGCTGTGTTAGCGTAAACAAAATCATGTCAATATTTTTTTATTTTAATTTCAGTATTTTTGTAGATATTAAAAATACTTACTTCAAGTTATAGTTTTTTATAAAATGCTTTTAATAAGGCAATTATCATTGATTTTTATTCGTAATTAATTTTACATTTAAGTTTTATTATCAACAATCTTATCCACATCGTGGAACATTTTACCCACAGCGTGGAACATTTAATTGTTTATTAACATTAAATGTTCGATATTTGAGCCAGTAATTTTCTCTAACCACAAGAAATGGGAAAAATAATAGCAATTGCCAATCAAAAAGGTGGTGTAGGCAAAACCACAACGACAATCAACTTAGCAGCCAGTTTAGCTGCCCTCGAATTTCGTACGCTCATAATTGATGCAGACCCGCAAGCAAATGCAACTTCTGGATTAGGTTTTAATCCAAAAGAGGTTGAAAACAGCATTTATGAATGTATGGTTGATGATATTCGGCCACGTGATATTATCATCGAAACCGATTTCCCAAACCTCGACTTACTGCCGTCTCACATTGACCTAGTTGGAGCCGAAATTGAAATGATTAACCTTCCGAAAAGAGAAGAAAAAATGAAAGAATCGCTCATGGACGTCAAAGACATGTATGATTTCATCATTATTGACTGCTCTCCTTCTTTGGGTTTAATCGTAATCAATAGTTTAACCGCTGCCGACTCTGTTATTGTTCCTGTCCAATGTGAGTATTTTGCATTGGAAGGACTTGGAAAATTGTTGAATACTATCAAAATTATTCAACAAAGATTAAATCCAGCTCTAACAATTGAAGGTATTTTGTTGACAATGTATGATTTGAGAGTTCGGCTTTCTAATCAAGTAGTACACGAAGTTACTACTCATTTCAAGAATATGGTGTTTCAGACACTTATTCCGAGAAATATTAGATTATCAGAGTCTCCAAGCTATGGCGTTCCTGCTCTTGCACAAGATGCTGATAGTAAAGGAGCGATTAGTTACCTCAATCTTGCCCGTGAAATTTTAGTAAAAAACGGCAAACTTGGAGTTGACAACTAATATTTCTAATTAAAAAAGTAAAACAACAAAGCTGTAATAAGTGTGTTTGAACAACACGCTTATCTACAACACATACATAATATATGGAGCCTAAGCTAGCAAACACAAAGAAAAGCATGACTGGACTCGGAAGGGGTTTGGGAGCATTGCTGTCTGATTCGGGTTCGGATAGAGGTTCAGAAAAAAACTTAGAAACTCCTGTTCCACGTCGAATGGAAGCCATGAGTTCGATGCATGAAATTACAATCGAATCGGTCGAAACAAATCCATTTCAACCACGTACTCATTTCGACCAAGAAGCATTACAAGAATTAGCTGAATCCATTAAGGTTTTAGGCATTATTCAACCAATTACAGTAAAAGAAGCTAGTCCAGGAAAATATACATTAATTTCTGGAGAAAGACGTTTACAAGCTTCAAAACTAGCTGGTTTTAGCAAAATTCCAGCTTACATTCGTACAGCCAACGATCAACAAATGCTCGAAATGGCTCTCATTGAAAACATTCAACGTGAAAACTTGAATGCGATTGAGATAGCCCTAAGTTACCACCGCTTGTTAAGTGAATTTCAATTAAAACAAGAAGAACTGGGCGACAGAGTTGGAAAAAACCGTACGACTGTTAATAATTATTTGAGATTATTGAAATTGCCCGATGTAATTCAAGCTGCTGTACGAGACAGTGAAATTTCGATGGGTCATGCTCGTGCTTTGATTAATATTGATAATCATGAAACGCAAATTAAGCTTTTCAATAAGATTGTACAGGAAAACTGGTCAGTAAGAAAAGTAGAAGATGAGGTAAGAAGATTAACATTGATTATTCCTGAAGAAGGCAAAGGCACACGTCAGGTTTCAATCAAACAAGAGATTTCATCACTACAATTTAGGTTACAAGGATATTTCGGCACAAAAGTTTTGGTAAAAGCTGATGATAAACACAAAGGAGAAATCAAAATCCCTTTTACTTCAAAAGAAGAATTAGACAAAATCCTTAATGCAATTAAAGTTAACGATTAATGTCGTTAAGGAATGTTAAATACTTGATTAATAAAGACTTATGAAGAAGTTTGTGCGTTATTAATCAAAAAGTTAAAACATTATGACAAGGTTTTTTATAGTTTTACTTTTGGCCTCATCGTGTACTTTTGCCCAAAAACTGGACACTGCAAAAGTTTTAAACACCCAAAAAGCGGTTATTGATACAGCAAAAAAAGTAAATTTCCTGACAAGTATTATCAAGAAAGATTCTTCAAACAAACGAAGTATTCCTCGAACAGTTTTATTACGTTCACTGATTTTACCAGGCTGGGGACAAGCTACCAATAAGCAATATTGGATAATTCCTGTTGTATATGGAGCAGCCGCAGGAGGTGTTTATGCTATTTGGTGGAATAATAGTAAATATAAGTTTTATAAAAGTTATTTATCACAAATCGTTGTTGATAAAAAAACTGAAGTTTATATTCCTGTCAATGGTGAACTACGTGGGCCTTATGTACAAACACAAATTGAACCTGCAGTAAAATCATATCACCGACAACGAGATTTATCATGGATTGGTTTAGCCGTTGGCTGGACGCTCCAAGCGATTCAGGCAAATGTTTCAGCTCATTTGAAAGGCTTTGATATGAGTGATGATATTTCACTCAAGTTTGAACCGAATATTCAACCTACATCATTCGGTAGTGCCGTTGGTGTAAAAATTGGACTAAATTTTTAATTATTCAAATAAATTACAAACTCGAAGTATGCGAATTGCACTTTTAGGGTACGGTAAAATGGGTAAAGTAATTGAACAAATTGCTTTACAAAGAGGACATGAGATTTCGGTAAAAATTGACATCAGTAACCGTACTGAAATATTATCGCTCAATAGTGATAACACCGATGTTGTCATTGAATTCAGTTCACCAGAATCAGCTTATGGAAATCTTAAATACTGTATGGAATTTGGGTTACCGACTGTTAGTGGCACAACAGGTTGGCTACAACATAAACCTGAGATTGAAAAACTTTGCTTAGAAAATAAAGCAGCCTTTTTTTACGCATCAAATTATAGTATTGGTGTTAATCTTTTTTTTGAATTAAATAAAACGTTGGCTCGTTTGATGAATCCTTACAAGGAATTTAAGGTTTCTACGAATGAAATTCATCATACAGAAAAAAAAGATGCTCCAAGTGGAACTGCAATTACTTTAGCTGAAGGCATTATTGACAATCTTTCGGATAAAAATGTCTGGGTAAATAATCAAATTGCAAACAACGATGAAGTACCAATTTGGTCTTCAAGAGAAGGCAGAGTAGCGGGAACACATACTGTGAAATATATTTCTGACGTTGACCAAATAGAAATTACACATATTGCTCATAGCAGACAAGGCTTTGCACTTGGTGCTGTAATTGCGGCAGAATGGCTCAATGGAAAAGAAGGAATTTTTGGCATGAATGATTTACTCGGAATTAAATAATTAATATTTCAAAGTCAATTTGATTTAAAACTTACCTAAAATAATATTTATCATCTAAGCATAAAGGTTTAACAATTAATATCAATGGCAGAAGTACAAACGACTGAAACTAAACCCGTAAAGAAAAAATCAGCTATCAGAGAATGGTGGGATTCTGTATTATTTGCGGTTGTGGCTGCAACCCTCATCCGTTGGATGTTTTTGGAAGCATACACAATTCCAACCCCTTCAATGGAAAAAAGTTTATTAGTAAATGATTTCCTTTTTGTAAGTAAACTGCATTATGGCTCGCGTACGCCAAAAACAATTTTACAAATACCGTTGACACATCAAAAAATTTGGTTTACTGAAATCCCTTCATATACAGATTTGATTCAACTACCTCAATTTAGATTACCAGGTTTCACTTCGGTAAAAAATAATGATGTAGTGGTTTTTAATTATCCAGGATGCCCCGAAAGACCCGATGAATTTGGTGGCTATGATAAATATCCAGTTGATTTACGCACTAATTACATCAAGCGTTGTGTTGGAATTGCAGGCGACGTACTCGAAGTTCGTCAAGGTCAAGTTTTTATCAATGGTAAACCTTCTGATAACCCTGATAAAATGCAAATGGAATATGCCATAGAAACCAATACTCAAGTAAATGAAAAGATTTTCAAGAAATATGAAATCACGGAATTTGAGCAAGATATGCGTATGACCGACAAAACGATTTATTATGTGACAGCCTCTGCAAAAGCCGTAAACGATATGAAGAATCTTGATTTTGTGAAAACTATTACGCCAATGCTCATGGCTAAAGGTGATACAACTGACACAAGATATCCTACATTCCCGCATAATATAAAACTTTTCCCTTTTAACAGAGATAATTTTGGGCCAATTACAATCCCTAAAAAAGGTGTTACTATTCAATTAGATGAAAAAAATATTGCCCTTTATAAAGGTGTAATTACTACTTTTGATGGCAATGATGATGCGAAATACATTGATGGAAAAATAGTTGTTGATGGAAAACCAATTACATCATATACATTCAAACAGGATTATTATTTTATGATGGGCGATAACAGACATGGCTCGGACGACTCTCGTTTTTGGGGATTTGTTCCAGAAGACCACATTGTTGGCAAAGCAGTATTTATTTGGATGTCAATCGACAAAGACGGTAGCTTCCTAAATAAAATCCGTTGGAGTAGATTATTTTCGATAATCAGATAAAAACTCAAATACATCAAAATAAGAAAGCACAAAGAAAAATACTTCTTTGTGCTTTCTTGTTCTATTGATCATTAATCACCACTCAATTTCTGGTAATCCTCTACTACGCAAATAATTATTGGCTTGGCTAAAATGTTTATTCCCAAACCAACCACCAAAATTGGCAGACATTGGTGATGGATGCTTTGATTTTAAAACAAAATGCTTTGAAGAATCAATAATTTTACCTTTATCTTGAGCATATTTTCCCCAAAGCATAAAAACAACACCTTCTTTTTCATCGTTGATACACTTAATAACGCCATCCGTAAATTGTTCCCAACCTTTATTTTGGTGCGAGCCAGCAGAAGCTGCTTGAACAGTAAGTGTTGAATTTAACAATAAAACACCTTGTTCAGCCCAACGTTCTAAATTTCCACTTTTAGGAAAAGGAATGCCTAAGTCATCGTTTAATTCTTTAAAAATATTAATTAATGACGGAGGAAATGTAACTCCATCGTTTACTGAAAAACTCAAACCATTGGCTTGACGTGGCCCATGATAAGGGTCTTGGCCAATAATTACTACCCTAGTTTTATCAAAAGAGCATTTATCAAAGGCATTAAAAATCAGGTTTCCAGGCGGATAACACAATCCAGTTTTGTAGGCAGATTTAACAAAAGCGATTAAGTTTTCAAAATAAGGTTTTTCAAATTCAACATTTAATCTTGTTTTCCAACTTTCTTCAATTTTTACATTCATCGAATAAAATATATAATATAGTACAAATATTTTGTGTAAATTTACATCGTTTATAAATTAAAGTTATAAGATTTGTTTCCGCCAAACAAGTTTAGCTGAATTAAATCCAACAAATAATGTGACTTATCAGTTATCTTGTTAGTCAAAAGCCCAAATTGATGACAAACGACAAGCTTTTTGCTTAAACCTAATATAATACTATGACAACAACTGCTGTAACCGCTGGTGTTAGAGTAACTGTTATTACTGAATATCAGCCCGCTTATTCGAGTCCACTACAAGAACATTTTGTTTTCACTTATAGAATTAGAATTGAAAATAATAGTGAAAATACTGTACAACTATTACGTCGTCAATGGTTTATTTTCGACACCAATGCTACTGTTAGAGAAGTGGAAGGTGAAGGGGTAATTGGCGTTCAGCCAGTTTTAGAACCAGGTGAAGTTCATGAATATATTTCTGGATGTAACTTAAAAACTTCTATTGGCAAAATGATGGGAACTTACCTAATGGAGAGATTAATTGATGGAAAACAATTTCATGCTGAAATTCCTGAGTTTAATCTGATTGTTCCATATCGATTAAATTAATTTGTACTGAAAAAACATAAAAAAGCACGGCATTTGTCGTGCTTTTTTTATTAAAAAATACGTAAAAAAAATATAGATTTTCGTAAGTATAAGCAAAACTAACTTAATTTTGCAAAAACAATAAAACATTTTAAAATCTCATATTCATAATTAAAATCATGCAATACAGAATAGAAAAAGATACGATGGGCGAGGTACAAGTACCTGCTGATGTATATTGGGGGGCTCAAACCCAACGCTCAATCGAAAACTTTAAAATTGCTCAAGATATAAATAAAATGCCTAAAGAAATTATTAAGGCATTTGCATATTTGAAACATGGTGCGGCTTTAACGAATCAAGAATTAGGCGTTTTACCGAAAGAAAAAGCTGATTTAATTGGTACGGTTTGTAATGAAATCCTTGCCGGGAAATTAGATGACCAGTTCCCATTAGTTGTATGGCAAACAGGTTCGGGTACGCAGTCGAACATGAATTGTAATGAAGTAATTGCCTATCGTGGACACGTTTTACAAGGCGGAGATTTAGGTGATAAACAAAAATTTTTGCACCCAAATGATGATGTAAACAAATCACAATCATCAAATGATACTTTTCCAACAGCAATGCACATTGCAGCATATAAAATGTTGATAGAAGTAACCATTCCTGGTATTGAAAAGTTACGTGATACTTTAGCTGCAAAATCAGCGGAGTTTATGAACGTTGTGAAAATCGGACGTACGCACTTTATGGACGCAACACCTTTGACAGTCGGTCAGGAATTCTCTGGTTACGTTTCTCAATTGAATCATGGATTAAAAGCCATCAAAAATACATTAGAACATCTTTCAGAATTAGCACTTGGTGGTACAGCTGTTGGTACAGGAATCAACACACCAGATGGTTATTCAGAATTAGTTGCAAAACATATTGCCAATCTTACTGGACTTCCTTTTGTTACTGCTGAAAATAAATTTGAAGCATTAGCAGCTCACGATGCAATTGTTGAAGCACATGGTGCATTGAAAACTGTTGCAGCTAGTTTAATGAAAATTGCGAATGATGTTCGTATGTTATCTTCTGGGCCACGAGCGGGAATTGGTGAAATTTTTATTCCTGACAATGAGCCTGGCTCTTCAATTATGCCTGGTAAAGTAAATCCAACGCAATGTGAAGCTTTGACGATGATTGCGGCTCAAGTTATGGGCAACGACGTAGCTATTAATTTTGGTGGTGCTTTAGGACATTTCGAATTAAATGTTTTCAAGCCTGTGATGATTTACAATTTCTTGCATTCAGCTCGATTGATTGGCGAAGGTTGCGTTTCGTTTAATGATAAATGTGCAATTGGATTAGCCCCTTTGACAGAAAACATTACTAAACACGTAAATAATTCATTGATGTTAGTGACGGCTTTGAACACTAAAATTGGGTATTATAAATCAGCAGAAATTGCTCAAACTGCTCATAAAAATGGTTCAACACTGAAAGAAACAGCTATTAGTTTGGGATACTTAACAGCCGAAGAATTTGATGCTTGGGTGAAACCAGAAGAAATGGTTGGTCATTTAAAATAACTTTTGTTTGAACGATTTATTCAAGAGATTCCGACAAAATTTCATCGGAATCTCTTATTTTAAAATATGAACAAAATAATTTCTTGGGAAGATTTTGAAAAAGTCGAATTACGAGTAGGAACTATAGTAGAAGTAAACGATTTCCCCAAAGCACGTAAACCTGCATATAAACTTTTGATTGATTTCGGTTTAGAAATTGGCGTTAAACGTTCTTCCGCACAAATTACAAAACTTTATACAAAAGAGAAATTGTTGGGGAAGCAAGTGATTTGTGTTACTAATTTTCCTCCACGTCAAATTGCAGATTTCATGTCTGAGGTACTTACTACAGGCTTTATACTAGAAGATGGAGAAGTAGTTCTATCAGAACCGCAACAAAAAGTGCCAAACGGTAGTAAACTTGCATAAAAAAACAATTGTTTTCTTGCAAATATAGTTGTCAATTATATACATTTGTATAGAATTTTCAAACATACGTATGAAAAAAGCCTTTTCTCGCATATTTAATGTATTTTTGGCAGTAGTTGTACTACTAAGTAGTACTGGTTTTGGCTTGGTTGAACATTCATGCACTGTAAAAGGGAAACAAACTTCACTCCATAAAAGTAAAAATGCTTGTTGTGCAAATAATCCGCATCAACAACAAAATCAACAAAAATCTACTATTAAAAAAGCTAAATGCTGCTCAGAAAGAGAGAAATACGAAAATGTTGACTATTCTTCCTCTGCATCGCAAATTGTAGCAAAATTCACTCAAAAAAGCATTGATTGGTTAAAAGTAACAGTCATTTCATTTGTAAGAACAATCATTGAAACAATTTTACAAGTAATTACTTCATCCACACATTCATCTTCAAAATCTCTGTCAACTGGTAGAGATATTCTTTCCTTCGTACAATCATATTTAATTTGAATAATATTTTTTTGAAATTTTGAGGTAAACATTCACTTGTTTGCTTATTTTTTCATTTTTTATTATTTCAAAATGCAATTACTCATCAAAAATATGGTGTGCGACCGTTGCATACGCGTTGTACAAGAAGAGTTAAATAATATTGGGTTATCAATATCTAATATTGGCTTAGGCTATGTTGAATTGGAATCAAATTTAGATGAAATAAATTTGGCTTTAGTTCAAAAAACATTGCATCAAGCTGGATTTGAATTAATCAATGATTCACGTATTGCGTTAGTTGAAGAAATTAAACTACTCATTATCAATGAAATACATTCTAATATTCATCAAAAGTTAACCTCCGAAAATTTCTCTGATTTTTTAGTGAAAAAACTTTCAAATACACATCTCACACACGAATATTCTTTCCTAAGTACATTGTTTTCTTCCATAGAAAAAACAACCATTGAAAAATATATCATTGCACAAAAAATTGAAAGAACCAAAGAACTAATTTCATACGGAGAATTAAGCTTATCTGAAATTGCATGGGACTTAGGCTATAGCAGTGTTGCTTATTTATCTAATCAATTTAAGCAAATTGTTGGTTGTTCTCCTAGCGAGTATAAAAAACAAAACTTAAAAAACAGGCAACCGATTGACGGAATCAATAATCTTGTAACAAACAAATAAAATTCTGTAACAAATGCTTCAAAAGTGCTTTCTACCTTTGTTTCATTAAAACAAAACTTAAAATGAAAACATTAAAAACAACAATCGTTTTACTTATAGTAATAAGTTCTTTCGTTCAGCCAGTTGCGAAAGCCCAAGAAGTTAATTATAAACACCAAATGTTAAGTATTAACCACAAAGGTGAAATCAAAAATGGCAGTGTTACAGTGGGGCATATCGCAAAAAACAATGTAATCAATGACATCAAAGGAAACAAAATTGCGTATGTTGATGGACAAGGAAACTTAATTGATGCCAAAGGAAAAATGCTGGGTCGTATGGGGAAAGATGGTAAAACTTACCATAATATCAACGGTGATTTATCTTTTAGTGTGAAAGAAAACGGAAACACCTGTAATGTGTTTGATGCTTCTGGTAATAAAATTGGCAATATTCATTCAAGCTATAAAGGAATGGCTTGTGTATTGTTTTGTTTTCAAAATAATATGGATATGAAAGACCATGCTCAAATCTCAAGTGAAGAAAAATATGCTTGTCCGATGCACCCAGAAATAACTGGAAAAGAAGGAGAAAGTTGTTCAAAATGTCACATGAAATTACATCACGTAACAAAGAAATAAATATTCAAAATCCAAATTTCACAAACGGATGATAACTGTCAGTTTATGAAATTTGGAGTAATATATTTTCTTCAAATGAGTGCTATAAACCGAATAAAGCTTATTTTTTGATAAAATAAGGGAACTAGAAAATGACGCATAAATATCAAATAATAGGAATGTCGTGCAATAGTTGCCGTACAAAAGTAGAAAAAACCCTCAATGATATAGAGGGAATTTCTGCAACTGTAACACTAAATCCACCAATTGGAACAATTACAATGGCAAGACATATTCCTACCACGCAATTACAAGCTGCACTCTCGGCGGTAGGCGATTACACAATTGAAGATGGTTCAACTGTTGTATCTCATCAAATAAAGAAAATAGAGCACCCTTCTCAAAAAAACAGTACTGGAAAATATTATTGCCCAATGCACTGTGAAGGCGATAAATTATATGATAAAGCTGGCGATTGCCCAGTTTGTGGGATGGATTTAGTTCCACAAGCACAAATGGCTCAAAAATTGGAATATACGTGTCCAATGCACCCCGAAATCATTAAAAATGAAGCGGGAAATTGTCCAATTTGTGGAATGAATTTAATATCCAAAACCGTTGAAAGTGATGAAAATAAGAGTTATAATGCCTTATTGAGGAAAATAAAAATAGCACTTGTCTTTACGATTCCTATTTTCGTGATTGCAATGTCAGACATGATTCCCAATAATTTATTAATGAAAATCATGGGGCATGAACAATGGAATTGGGTACAATTTGTATTGAGTTTACCAGTAATTTTTTATGCGTGTTGGATGTTTTTTGTAAGAGCATGGAAATCAATAATTACTTGGAATCTTAATATGTTTACTCTCATTGGGATAGGTTCTGGAGTGGCATTCTTATTCAGTATTGTTGGGTTATTTTTTCCGAATGTTTTTCCCAGCGAATTTAAAAGCGAAAACGGTACCGTTCATTTATATTTTGAGGCAACAACCGTTATTCTAACTTTAGTTTTATTAGGACAATTACTCGAAGCAAAAGCTCATAGCCAAACAAGTGGTGCAATCAAAGAACTACTCAAACTAGCACCAACAGAAGCTACCATTTTGTTTCATGGCATTGCTAGCAAAATCTCAATCAACGACATTAGAAAAGGTGATTTATTGCGAATAAAACCTGGTGATAAAATACCAGTCGATGGAAAAATTACAGTCGGTGAAAGTTCAATCGACGAATCAATGATTACAGGCGAGCCAATTCCTATCGATAAAAAAGTAGACGATGCCGTCATAGCTGGAACAATCAATGGGAATAAATCATTCGTAATGATTGCTGAAAAAATTGGTTCAGAAACATTATTATCGCAAATTATCAAATTGGTCAATGATGCTAGTCGGTCAAAAGCACCAATTCAGAAATTAGCCGATAGTATTGCCAAATATTTCGTACCAATTGTTGTTACAATTTCAATCATAACATTTTTCGTTTGGGCAAAATTTGGACCTGACCAAGCATTAGTTTATGGCTTTATAAATGCGATTGCGGTATTGATTATTGCTTGTCCATGTGCATTGGGCTTAGCTACTCCAATGTCAGTTATGGTTGGTGTTGGAAAAGGAGCTTCATCAGGTATTTTAATTAAAAATGCTGAAGCTTTAGAATCAATGAATAAAGTGAATGTATTGATAACTGATAAAACAGGCACTATTACAGAAGGTAAACCATCAGTTGAACAACTCTTTTCACTAAATGACGCTGATTCAGATAATCTATTACAAATCACTGCATCTCTCAATCAATTAAGTGAACATCCATTGGCCAAAGCTATTGTAAAATATGCACTAGAAAAGAATATTTCTTTGATTGAAACACAAAATTTTGAAGCTATTACAGGAAAGGGGATTATCGGAACCATCAATCAAAGTAAAGTTGCTATTGGCAACAAAGCTCTTTTAGATGAAATAAAATGTACTATTCCAGAGGATTTAGAAAGCAAAGTTAATGCCCAACAAAAACTTGGTAAAACGGTTTCTTACATTGCCATTGATGGTGTTTCAGTAGGTTTTATAGCTATTACAGATGCTATTAAAAAAAGTAGTAAAGCGGCTATTAAAGAATTAATGCAACAAGGAATTGAAGTGATAATGCTTACTGGTGATAATGAAAACACAGCAAAGGCTGTTGCTAATGAATTAAACTTAAGTGACTTCAAAGCTAATTGTTTACCAGAAGACAAATTAAAAGAAATAAAACGCCTTCAAGTACAAGGAAAAATTGTAGCTATGGCAGGCGATGGAATCAATGATGCACCAGCTTTGGCTCAAGCAGATATTGGCATTGCGATGGGAACGGGAACAGATGTTGCAATTGAAAGTGCTAAAATAACACTTGTCAAAGGTGATTTACAAGGAATCGTTAAGGTCAAACATCTAAGTCACGCTGTCATGAAAAACATCAAACAAAATTTATTTTTTGCATTTATTTACAATACACTTGGCGTGCCAATTGCTGCGGGCGTTTTATATCCATTTTTTGGAATTTTATTGTCGCCAATGATTGCGGCATTAGCCATGAGTTTTAGTTCTGTATCTGTCATTGCAAATGCTTTGAGACTAAGAAATATTAAACTTTGATTTTATTATCTAAATGAAAAATTCAAAAAATCAGTATTATATATTACTTCTTTTCATTTTGATGAATAACAATATTTTTGCTCAAAATGTCAATGGAATTGTTCTGGACAACAACAATGGAAAAGAAGAAGCGATTGTCGGTGCAACTGTCAATTGGCTTGGAACAAAATTAGCTACCACAACTGATGTTGATGGAAAATTTAGCATTGCTCGCTCGAAAGCAAAAAAAATAGTAATCAGTTTCGTTGGCTATAAATCTGATACTATTTCAATCAGCAACGAAACCGATTTGAAGATTTTTTTAAAATCTGAAAATCAATTACAAGAAGTTGTTGTTCGTAGTAGTTCAACTGCAATGGATAGGCTTTCACCAATTCATACCGAAATAATTACTTCAAAGGCTTTGGCAAAAGCTGCTTGTTGTAATTTATCAGAAAGTTTTGAGACAAATGCTTCTGTATCAGTGAGTTATGCTGATGCAGTAACTGGAGCAAAACAAATTCAACTACTAGGTTTAGCAGGAACTTACGTACAAATGAATGTTGAAAATATCCCTTCGCTTCGAGGTTTGGCAAGTACTTTTGGACTAAATTATATTCCTGGAACTTGGGTTCAATCAATTGATGTAGGAAAAGGTGCTGGGTCGGTTGTAAATGGTTACGAGTCAATGACTGGACAGATAAATGTTGAATTGCAAAAACCAGATTTAGCAGAAAAAGTATATCTAAATACTTATGTCAATAGTTTAGGACGAGGAGAAATCAACTTAAATTTAGCTCATATTTTCAAGAAAAAAAGGGAAGTGGCTTTATCAAAATGGTCGGTTGCTTTATTAACACATGGCTCAACTTTGCAGACAACTCTTGATAAAAATAACGATAACTTCTATGATTTACCAAAATATACTCAGGCAAATTTTGTGAATCGTTGGAAATATGAATCTGAAAAAATGGTTGCTCAATTTGGTATTAAGTATTTATTTGATACAAGATTGGGCGGACAAATAAATAAAAATCCGTTATCATTAGATAACCTAATTTACCGATTCTCAAATACAACCAATCGTGCGGAATTCTTTTCAAAAACCGCCAAATTATATCAAAATAAGCCATATCGCGGCTTAGGCCTAATTTTAAATGGAATTATTCACGATTCAAAATCGCAATTTGGTTTTAGGCCTTACAATGGCAATCAAAAAACTCTTTACGGAAATTTAATTTATCAAGATATTTTTGGCAATACGAATCATTCTTACAAAACTGGACTAAGTTTTTTGTATGATAAGTATGATGAAACTTTTGCGGATATTACCAGTGCAAGAACCGAAATTGTTCCTGGTGCCTTCTTTGAATATACTTACAAATATCTCGATAAGTTAACAGCAGTTACAGGAACAAGGTTTGATGCTCACAATCTTTATGGCCCAATTTTCACTCCACGATTGCACGTGTTATTCAATCCAACTGAAAAAACGGCCCTTAGATTATCGGTTGGAAGAGGATTTCGAACTGCTAATCCATTTGCTGAATATTTTGGAAATTTAGTCAGTTCTCGAACAATCAGATTTTTAGAGGTAATAAAACCTGAAATTTCATGGAATTATGGTTTGAGTATGACTAGAAGTTTTGGTAAATCTAGTTTAGTTTTTGATGTTTTTAGAACCAATTTCCAAAATCAATTAATTGCCGATACTGAGCATCCAAATTTTCTATATTTTTATAATTCTCAAGGTCAAAATTATGCTAATTCTGCACAAATTGAGTTAAATCTTGTTCCAGCAAATCGTTTAGAATTCAAAATTGCCTATCGATATTCGGATGTATGGCAAACATTGGGCAAATCTTTAAATCAAGAAATCACTGTTCGTAAAATGTTTATTCCTCGAGATAGAATTTTGTTCAATGTTGGATATGCCCTACCCTATGATAAATGGAAATATGACTTAACTTTACAATACAATGGCGTAAGAAGGATTCCAAATTTATCGACAGCATACTTACATACAAGTTACGAATCAATGCCGATTCAATATGCACCTGCTTTTATCAATCTAAATGCCCAAGTAAGTCGCTCTTTCAGACGGTGGGATTTATATTTAGGTGGAGAAAACTTAACTAATTTCACTCAAAAAGCTCCAATTGTTACACCAGAAAACCCATTTGGAAGTCGTTTTGATGCAGGAAGTGCTTGGGGGCCAGTGATTGGTAGAGTAATTTACTTCGGAACAAGGTATAAATTAGGAGGGCGAATTTAAAAAAATAAATGAATCAAGACCTTTAATCCAATTAAAAACGTTTATATTATAAAGTAATTTAAACGTAGTTTTTTCCATGATTTTCTCAAGAAACATATTAATATTTTTTACCACGATTATTGTTTTTTCATCATGTAAAGAGAAAAAAATAATTAAAACCGAACCAATTGAAATTGATTATCCTAAGGCATATATAGTAAACGGTGGAAGTAATGATATTTCAATCATTAATTTGAATGAATTATCTGTCAATAAAATTATCCAATTGACCGATGTAGGACGTTTTCCGCACCATATAAGTATTTCACCCGATGGAAAAAAATTAGCAGTAGCTATTCCAGAATATGATTTTATACTTGGACACGCTGCATTGCACAATGCAACAGACAAAAAAGGGGGCATTTCGATAATTGATGCCCAAACAGGAAGTACGTTGTTAAAAATTGCACTTCCAAATGTCAATTTTAATGCAGCCTTTAGCCCTGATGGGAAAGAAATTTGGTCAGCAACTTCAACTCATTCTGGTGAAATGTATGTTTTTGACACTCAAACAGGTATTTTAAAAAATAAAATAGCATTGGGAGCTGACCCAAGTGAAGTAGTTTTTTCAAAAGATGGGCTAAATAGCTATGTTGCATTGGGTGAAAGTAGTTTTGTTTATGTGATTAATGCCGTATCCAAAGAAATTGTAAATACAATTAAAGTTGACCAATTTCCAACAAATGTTTGGGCAGGAAATGATGGAAAAATTTATGTTGAAAATAAAATAGCAAAGTCGATTAATATTATTGATACAAAAGCATTTTTGGCAACTGAATACATTGACGTAAATTTTTTACCAGGAAAAGTAGTTTATAATCAACTTATGAATGAACTATGGATTTGTCAAGCTAACGAAAATTTTGTTGCCTATTTTGAGCGAAAAAACAATGTTTGGTCTTTGAAAGGAAACATCGAAACAGGAAATGATGCTCATTCAATTAGCTTCTCAAAAGATGAGAAAAAAGCATTTATTGTTAATCAAAAGGCTAATTCTGTTTCGGTGATTGACGTTCTAAATCACTCAAAAATCAAAGATATTATCGTTGGCAGCCAACCTAATGGAATTGTCTTAAAAGAATAAATTTGTCACAAAAACATATTAATAATTAATAAAATCATAAAAAAATGAAAAAAACAATTAGACAGAAAATCGCAACAATGCTAACTATTGTATTGACTATCAGCAATTTAGTAATGGCCAGGCAGTCATTTATCGAACCACCTAAAAATGCAGAAATCAAAATCAAAACTTCTGCAAAATGCAGCATGTGCAAAAAACGCATAGAAAGAGATTTAGGCGTTTCTAAAGGAATTATCAACTCAAATTTAGATTTGACCGATAAAGTTGTAACCATTAAATATAACACTAAAAAAACAAGTCCAGAAAAAATAAAAGAGGTAATTTCAAAAATAGGTTATGATGCCGACGAGGTTATAGCAGACCAAAAATCACACGCAGCATTGCCTGATTGTTGCCAAAAAACAGCGGAAGGTCACAAAGATTGATTTTAACATAAAAATGCCTGATAAAATAAATTATCAGGCATTTTTTATAATTATTTAACAGAAACTATTTTTCTAATACTTTCTCAACTAATTCAGCTGCTTCTTTCAAAACAATTGCTGAATAAACTTTCAAGCCTGAGTCATTAATAATTTTAGCACCTTCTGCTGCATTTGTTCCTTGTAAACGAACAATAATTGGAACTGGAATCTCGCCAATAGCCTTGTAAGCTTCAACAACACCATTCGCAACACGGTCGCAACGAACAATACCACCAAAAATATTAATTAAAATTGCCTTTACATTTGGGTCTTTCAAGATAATTCTAAAACCAGCTTCAACAGTTTTAGCATTTGCACCACCACCTACGTCTAAAAAGTTAGCGGGTTCACCACCAGCCAATTTAATAATATCCATTGTCGCCATTGCTAAACCAGCACCATTAACCATACAACCAACGTTTCCATCAAGTTTTACATAGTTAAGGTCATTGTCAGATGCTTCTACTTCCAATGGGTCTTCCTCAGCTTTATCACGCATTGAGGCTAAATCTGAGTGACGATATAAAGCATTGTCATCCAAGTTAACTTTAGCATCAACAGCAAGAATTTTGTTGTCAGATGTTTTAAGAACAGGGTTAATTTCAAACATTGAAGAATCTGATTCAACATAAGCTTGGTAAAGTGAACTTACGAATTTAACCATTTCTTTGTTTGCAACGCCAGTCAAACCTAATTTATCGGCAATTTTACGAGCTTGGAATGCTTGTAATCCAACGCGTGGGTCAATCCATTCTTTGAATATTTTTTCTGGATGATGCTCTGCAACTTCCTCAATATCCATTCCACCTTCAGTCGAAGCCATAATTACATTACATCCTTTTGCTCTATCAAGCAAAATACCCATGTAATATTCTTTTGGCTCACTTTCGCCAGGATAATAAGCATCTTCTGCAATCAATACTTTATTTACTTTCTTGCCTTCTGCTCCAGTTTGGATAGTTACAAGTACATTTCCAAGCAAATTAGTTGAAATGCGTTGTACATCATCAGCAGATTTTGCTAATTGTACACCTCTTTGCTCAGTGCCTACGATACTTCCCTTACCACGTCCACCAGCGTGAATTTGTGATTTCACAACGGCAAACTTAGAATTGGTCATTTCGGCAATTTGCTGATAGGCAGCCACTGCTTGCTCAGGCGTTTCGGCTACGATTCCTCGCTGAATTCGCACACCATAACGGCTTAGTATTTCTTTACCTTGATACTCGTGAACGTTCATGTAAAGTAGGATTTTTTTAAGTTTTAAATTTTTTGCTAAATTAGTGAACAAAAGTGAAATAACAATTATCATTTATCAGTTAATTGCTAAATTGCTATAATATTCTGTGGTTGTATTGCTTGAAGCACAATTATCTATGATTTTCAAAATAAATAATTGACAAACTTACATCAGATTTAAGCAAAAATCCACCAAAAAAATATTTATAGGAATAAAACAAAAATAATATGCTTATTGCAAAAAATATCAAAAAAAACTACGGAAATCTACAAGTTCTCAAAGGTATCGACTTAGAAATTAAGCAAGGAGAAGTAATTTCTATTGTGGGAGCCTCAGGAGCAGGAAAAACAACTTTATTACAAATTTTGGGAACACTTGATAAAGCTGATTCGGGCGAAGTATTACTCAACGGTATAGATTATAGTTCACTGAAAGATAAGGAATTAGCTAAATTTAGAAATGAAAAAATTAGTTTTATTTTTCAATTTCATAACTTAATGCCCGAATTTACGGCTCTCGAAAATGTATGTTTACCAGCTTGGATTGGAAGAAAAGACAACGAAGAAACAACTAAAAAAGCCCAAGAATTATTGAATTTATTGGGTTTAAAAGACAGAGCAAAACATTTTCCTTCTGAACTTTCAGGTGGTGAACAGCAAAGAATAGCAGTAGCAAGGGCACTAATTAATTCGCCTGCTGTTGTATTTGCCGACGAGCCAAGTGGGAATCTGGACTCAAAAAATGCTGAAGAATTACATCAAATGTTTTTTGAACTAAGGAAACAATTCAATCAGACATTTGTTATTATTACTCACAACGAACATTTGGCTAATATGGCTGACCGAAAATTAGTTATGCAAGACGGAATGATTGTTTAATTCTTTTAAAAATGTTATCCATATTTTAACCTTCTTACATTTATGGCTGATTCAATCAAAAATAAAAAACAAACGCTTTACTTAATTTTGTGCGGAATTTTTTTGACTAATGCCGTAGTTGCGGAAGTAATTGGTGCAAAAATATTTTCAGTAGAAGCCACATTAGGCATTTCTCCCTTGCAAATTCCATTATTTGGTCAAAAATTCAATTTTAATATGTCGGCTGGTGTCTTAAATTGGCCTTTTGTTTTTATTACGTCAGATATTATAAATGAATATTTTGGTAAAAGTGGCGTCAAGAAAATATCGTATTTAACAGCTATTTTAATCGCTTACTCATTTATTATTATTTATGTTTCTACAATTGTTTCACCTGCTGATTTTTGGGTAAATCATAATAATAAAGATAAAGCTGGGAATTTTTTAAATATTGACGATGCTTACGGAATTATTTTTAGACAAGGTTTAGGTATTATTTTAGGTTCGATAACTGCTTTTTTGGTAGGTCAAATCTTGGATGCAACTGTATTTCATTGGTTGAGAAAATACACAAATAATAAAATGATTTGGTTAAGAGCAACGGGTTCAACGCTGATTTCTCAACTTGTTGATAGTTTTGTTGTTGTTTTTATTGCATTTTATCTTTTTGGAAATTGGACACTCACCGAAGTATTCACGACTGGTACTAATAATTATATTTACAAATTTGTAGTTGCGATATTACTTACGCCATTAATTTACTTTGCTCATAATATAATTGATAAATATTTGGGCAAAGAGCATGCCCACAAAATTATTGATGAGGCAACTTTTACTCCTATGTGAAGCAATAAAAAAAGGGCCTTAGTAATTCTAAAGCCCTTTTTTTATTGCTTTTCAATTTCTGGCAAATCAACAAAATCAAAATTAGTTGTCTTGCAATTTCCACCACATCCTGCACAACCCGATGATTTTGCTGAAAATTGCTTACGAATATTATTTCCCAAATAAAACAAAGCACCTAAAAAAACAAGTCCGATAATAATATTTTCTATCATTTCAATGCTTGAATAATGTGTTGATAATGATGCTCCGAATGCCAAGCATACAAGGCAATTACTTCTTGAATTTCAAAAGATTTTTGATAACCGCCATGATAATATGTCTTTTTTAAAGCTTTTTTATCAAGGTTTTTAAACAAAAAAACCATTCTTTTATGGACTCCTTCGATTATCTGCAATGATGGTTTAATTGGCATACTGTGGTCAGGCAATAATGCCCAAGCTGCTTCGTCATACCCTTTAATTGGTGGATTTTGCTCGGTCAAAGCAAATCTAATACGCGTAAACATATTGATATGACTATCGGCAATATGATGAACTACCTGGCGAACCGTCCAACCATCTGGTCTGTAAGGAGTATCGAATTGACTATCAGTTAGTTTTGAAGTTAATGCTTTTAATCTTTGAGGTAATTTATCTAACACTTTTATATGCGAACGAGTGTCGGCACTTGAATATTTTTTACCATATTCAAAATCACCAATTGGGTATTTTAGCTGTTCTATACTCGATATTTCCATATTCATATATATTGAATAAGTTTCAAATTTACATCTTCACTTGTAAGTTATTTACTATTTCCAATAACGTTGAATTTCGGCTAACAGTTCCGAATGAACAGCCGAACCAACTACTACATCTCCACCAAAAAGATGATTATCACCACCTGAGAAATCAGATGCAAACCCACCCGCTTCAGTGACTAATAATATTCCTGCTGCCATATCCCAAGAATTGAGATTATATTCATAAAAACCGTCAAAATAACCACATGCTGTATAGGCTAAATCTATTGCCGCCGAACCCATTCTACGAAGTCCATGTGTTTTCTGCATTAATGACTCCAAAATCAGTAAATATTTGTCTTGATTTTCAAATTTATAATATGGAAAACCTGTTGCAAACAAACTTTCTCCCAAATGTTTAATTGGCGAAACGTGAATTTCTTCCCCATTTTTAAAAGCACCGCCGCCTTTAGTTGCCGAGAAAACTTCTTTTGTACAAACATTATAGACAACACCAACCAGCAAATCTTTTCCATGAGCTAAGGCCAAACTGACTGAATAATTTGGTAAACCATGAATAAAATTTGCAGTACCATCTAACGGATCAATTATCCAATTTAGTCCTTGCATATCGGATGTTTCGGCTGTACCTTCTTCAGTAATAAAACCAGCTTCAGGAACAATTTTCCGTAATTGGGTAACAATCAATTTTTCTGTTTCTTTATCCACATAAGAAACCACATTATTAACGTCTTTGTATTCGACTGAAGAGCGATTAAACTTGGCCGATTCTTGGGCAATAAATAACCCTGCTTCTTGAGCAACTTCGATTGTTTGTTGGCAGATTTGCTGTAAGTTCATTTTATAAGATTCTATATTCAAGATACGAGATTCAATTTATTACTCAAATCTCGTATCTTGAATTCAAATTATTTAAAGTCCTTGAATATTTTTTCCTTTTGGATATTTAACATTGTATTTCAATAAAATCTCTTTGTTTTCGAGTGGTTGCAATGTCAAGTTCCAAGTTAGTTTTCCAGTTTCTCGATTAAAATCTGCACCTTTGGCATCTTCTAACTCTACTTCAATTCTACTATCTTGTGAAATAGGTACTTGGTCTTCCATTACAATTGAAATTGGTTCATTTTTGATATTTCTAAGAGTAATTCTATAACCAAACGACTCACGAATATTTGAGCCCACATTTTTTCTCGACTTAAATTCTTCAACAACCTCACGTTTTGAAATAATTTTCTTGTCTCTTCCCATCGAAATCAATAGTGTATCTTTTGCTTCTCCGCCAGCAATATCGGTTGTACCAACAAAAGTTCCTTCAAAATAAACATTTGCTGTTCCTGGAAGCAAATTGTATTTTTCCCAATCAGTAATAATTGCTGTCAAAAATGCGTCTTTATCAAATTTTGGAACTGTATAATATTTATAGTTTGAACGTAACGAATGATTTTGAATATCAACCATTTCAGCATTTCCACCTGAATTAATATTATATGGAATTGCAATATCAAAATTTACAGCTAAAGTGGTTTGAACAGTATTTACAAATGCGGCAGTCGTACTTACTTCTTGCAAGGGAGCGGCATCCATTGCCATCGCTTGGGGTGCCTCAAATTTCATTGCTCGTGAATTTTTGTTTAGCATCAATATTGGTTCATAAATATTTACAAATTGAGCTGACAATTCGGGTTTTGTACCTCCTTCGGCTGGATTCGCTGTTGATAAAGTTAATTTAACATTTTTCCAATCAATGCCTGTATTTTGAAAAACATTGGCACGGTATGCTAAATCAATATTACTTTTTATATCTTTTGCTCTAATATCATATATTGGCGACCAACCCGCACCATTGGCAATATATGTTAAATTTAGTTCAATAATAGCATTTGCTTTGGCTGTAACAGTCAATTCTATTTCGCCCGCAGGTTGATTAACATTTGTTCCTTGCGAATTGAGTTGTTGCTGAAAACAGTTGATTTTATCTTGCAAATCTTTAGATTGACGTACTAATTGCATTTGACGAGTACCGATTTCAGTAAGTTTTGTTCGGAAAAAATCCATCATTTCTTTCAAATCTTCTGGCGTAACACCGTCTTTTTCATTCTTAACATTTGAATTTGCCATAAGCATACTTCTCTCATTTTCGGCAACTTTCACTAAAACATCCACCACTTCAAGCTCGCTTTTGGTTATTTTAAGTGAATCTTCCAAAACACTTCTTTTTTTGTTTCCCAAATAATTTTGCTTGAATTTTACCCCCATAATTACTACTTCTCCTTTACCACCAATCTGAATACTATTGGGGTCGGCAGTTGTAGCAATATTACCAATGATGAGTTTAGTTGTACCTGACTGCACTGAAGTTTTTATTCGAGCATCAATCTGAGCTCGATTCAGAAAAACCGTAATATGCTGATTTTCTGCATCAGTTCGCACTTGACTTTGGGAAAAAATCGGAAAATTAAAGCCTAAAAGTAAAGCTCCAAGCCCCAAAGTTGAATGTAAAAGTGATATTTTCGAATAAAATAAGGTTAGCAGTGACTGCAAATAGATTTTCATAGTAAGATTGTTTTTGTTTTTGTAAAAACGTTGCGGCTTTATTTTATTGTGTGAACGGATTGTTAATATCCAATCAGAAAGACAATTTTAAGAAAAAAACTTTGTTTTACCTGTATTATTTAGAGTAATTTGCTCGAAAATAATGATTTGTCTATTTGAAGTATTTATTACCTCAATTTTTGGTGCTTTAGAAGCCTTCATCTGAATTTATGATTAAAGAAAAAAATCTCCGTCGTTTTACTGAAAATATCTTTTTGAGTATCGGTTGTCCAAAAAAAGATGCAAAATTAGCAGCAGATGTATTGATTTCGGCCGACTTGCGTGGTGTAGATTCGCATGGAACTGCTCGTTTAGTTGGATATGTTCGTTTGTATGACAATGGTCGTTTGAACCCAAATCCTGTAATAAAAATCATTCACGAAACTCCTTCTACGGCTGTCATTGATGGAGATAAAGGCCTTGGACTTATTGTGGCACCTTACGCCATGAATGTTGCCATTAAAAAAGCAAAACGCTACGGTTCAGGCTGGATTTCAGTGCAAAACTCTAATCATTTTGGCATTGCAGGTTATCATTCTATGTTGGCTTTACCTCACGATATGATTGGTTGGGCAATGACAAATTCTGCTCCTTTGGTTGTTCCAACTTTTGCTATTGAAAAAATGTTGGGTACAAATCCAATTGCGGTTTCTGTGCCTGCTGGAAATCAACCACCATTTGTAGCGGACTTTGCCACAACAGCGGTTGCTTATGGAAAATTAGAAATTCTTCAACGAAAAGGTCTTTCAGCACCAATCGGATGGGTACAAGACGCCAACGGCAATTATACGGATGATGCAAACGCCATCAAAAATGGCGGAGGATTACTCCCGCTCGGTGGCGACCGTGAACACGGCAGTCATAAAGGCTACGGATTAGGAGCAATTGTTGATATTTTTTCGGGAGTTTTATCTGGGGCTAATTTTGGACCATGGGTTCCTCCTTTTGCAACGGCCGGTTTTCATGGTGTGGCAGCAGAACAAGTTGGAAAAGGAACAGGACATTTTTTGGGAGCGATGAGAATTGATGGATTTCGTCCAAAAGAGGATTTCAAAGCAAGCATGGATACTTGGATTGAACGTTTCAGAAATGCCAAACACGTTGATAATCAGCCTGTTTTAATTCCAGGCGACCCTGAACGAGAACTTGAAAAAGAAAGAAGAACTAACGGAATCCCATTAAACGATAAAGTAATTGAAGATTTACAAACATTAGGCAACCGATTTAATGTAAAGTTTTAAAATGCTTCAAACAAAATACGAGAAAAGTCTTAATATTTGACTCTTTCTCGTATTTTATTCCAAGGAAGATTTACCATTTTTCGTAACCTTCAACTGGTTTCCAATTAGATTTGGGCTCATAATAATTCCATAAAAGTGAACCTACCTTACGTAATAATTCAAAACCTTCATTGCTTCTCTCCGACGATTCATCTTTTTGTTTTTTTGTAATTATGCAATAAACATATTCTCCATGCGGTGCGTGAACAAACACAACCTCCGAGCGAGAACGATTCACTGCTCCATTTTTGCTTCCAGTTTTAATATTTTCTGGCAATTGCGACAGCCCTTCGCCATCCCAATACTGTCGTCCAAGATTTCTATACATTCTATCAGATGCTGCTGGCGTAAAAATTTTCTTTTCACGAAGCATAGACATAATTTCTGCCATTTCTCTTGGAGTTGTCTGTCCCCAACCATATTCAGTTCTATTTACTTCTCTTCCTGGTGTACGAGAATTAACTCTGGTATTTTTAAAGCCCAATGAATCAATTATCGAATTAATGCGGTTTCCTCCACCAGCAAGAGCCTGCAACCACAAGCTTCCAGTATTATCACTAACGGTACACATCAATGTCATCACTTCACTTAGGGGCAATTTCGCTCCATCTTTCAATGAACCTACAATTCCATCGTCATAATCAAGCGAGTCTTTGTAGATTAACTCTTGGTCATACTTCAATTCACCTTTCAATATTTTATCAAAAGTTCCAATCATTATTGGAATTTTCACCATACTTGCCGTTGGAAAAATCGTATCAGCATTTATAGCCACGAATTTATTTGTTTTAAAATTTTTGGCATAAACACCAACAACCCCATTAAAGCCGTTTAAAGTTTCAAGTAGTTTTTTTTTCAAGATAATGTCTTCTTTTGCAACTTGTGAAAAGGAATTTTCAGAAAAGACAACCATTAATAAAAAGATGGTGAAACGCAAGTAATTTTTCATGTTGTTATTTAAGCGATAAAGAGTAATTGGAAGATTAAACAAAAATACTTGTTTCTTTTTAGGCATCAAAAAAGCCACACTTATCAGCATGGCTTTTTTGATTTTTTTATGTTGAAATTATCTCGGTCTTCCTCCAGTTGCTGGCTGTTGTGTTGTAGTTCCACCATCACCTTCCCCTGCTTTGGCATCATCATTACTAACTTTTTTCTTGCTACGGAACATATTACCACCGTTGAAATCCATCTTACCAAACATATAACTAAGTGTAAAACGAATACCTCGGTTATAAATATTACGTGTTGTTAAGCTTGAAAATGTAGGGTCGCCCGAAGAACTTTTGATGGATAATGTTTTGGTAAACGGATTATCAAGACCAATATTGAAACTTCCTTTTTTATTTGTAAAGTCTTTTTTAACTCCTAAGTTATAGAATCTAAAACTTCCTTGATAACCTTGTAATTGAATCTGGCGGCTACCAATAAATCCAAAAGCTTGAGCTCCCCAACCTTTATTGAAAGAATATGAAGCATTAAAGTTATAATTAGCATTCCAACCTTTGTTTGAAATAGCCACAACCGAATTTTTGTAAGTATTATCAGTTTGCAAAACAGGAACCACAATTGAGCCATTCAGCAAATTATTAGTAATATTTGTTCCTGCTCCGATTCTGAATTTTTTAGTCGGTTGAAGATTCAAGAATATACTTGACCCATAGAAATTAGTTTTTCCAATATTATCAAAAGTTGATGTAACTACTCCCTGCTCGCTAACAGTTTTGACTGTTGTAATATTGTTATCCGTAAATCTTCTAAATACAGAAAAATTAATTGAATTTGCCTTGAAAAATGTGCTATAATTAACTTCAAAATTATGGCTTAGCTCAGGTTTCAACAATGGATTACCGTATGAAATATTCAGTGGGTCAGAGTAATTCACAAAAGGATTCAAAAATTCAAGAGAAGGTCGTTGAATACGTTGTCCATAACTAAATCTAACTTTATGATTCTTCGGAAAATCTTTTGAAACAGTAAAAGTTGGAACTATATTATCGTAAGGTGCAATCGTTGTTGGCTTGTCAGATGTTTGAAATTTGGCATTAATCTTTGTGTTTTCGTAACGAACGCCCATTTTTAAGCCCCATTTTTTAGGCAAAGAAATAGTTAAAGTTGAATAAACGGCCGCAACATTTTGGTCATAATTAAAATTATTAGTTCTGCTTGGCTGAATCACATAAGTACCAGACTGAGTATCATAATTAAAGAAATCAAACTCACTTGTTACATTACGAATGATGTATTTAGCACCAACTTCAAAAATGTTTTTCTTGAAAGGATAGGTATAATCGGTTTGGAGAGTTGTTTCAGCATTTATACCATCGTTATTACTCTTATTAAACGGACTATTATTTCTTTTGGTGGTAAAGTCGGTTGTTCTTACATTTCTACCGTGTTGAGCCAAAAACGTAAACTCGTGACCTTGCTCTTTGAAAGTTTTTGTATAGTTAAAATCAGCATCGATACTGTTATTATTACGAATATTTGCTACATTTTGAGCATATTGCATAATAATCGCATCGGTTGCACTTTTCAAAGTTGTTGTTTGAGGGCCTGTCGTATTGAAATTTCCAACGCCATATCTTGCACTCAAAGTAATAGAGTTTTTAGGATTAAAATCATAATCTATCGTTAATTGTGTATTACCAAACAAACGTTTTACATTGCTTGAATCTTTCTGTGTAAGATAAGTCTCAATACCACGAACCGAGTTTTTTCGAGTTGTGATACCGCTACTTGGCGTATTGTATGAAGTATTTGAACCAAAGTTTAGAGCAATACCTAATTTTTTCTTTTTAAAATTAACATTTCCGAATGCATTTGCTCCACGAACACCCGCACCAGCATTCAAAAAACCAGTTAAACCTTGTAAATTATTTTTCTTTGTAATGATATTAATAATTCCTGCCGTTCCTTCTGCATCATATTTAGCTGATGGTGAGGTAATTACCTCCACTTGTTTAATCATATCTGCAGGAATTTGCTTAATCGCATCAGCCACATTACTAGCTAAAATACTTGAAGGCTTATTGTTAATCAACACTTTGATATTGCCACTACCACGCATTTGAACGTTTCCGTCCATATCAACCGTCAACATTGGAACTTTTCTAAGTACATCTTCGGCAGTCCCACCTTTACTCGTAATATCTTTGTCGGCATTATAAACCAAACGGTCTACTTTGTCTTCGATTAATGAAGCTTGACCCGTAACAGTTACTTCACTTAAAATTTTTGTATCAGTAACCATCAACATATTACCTACGTTGACTTCAACTTTATTGGTCGCAACTTCAACATTTACTTTCACGGCATTTTTATAGCCAATAAAAGTACCTACAACCTTATACGTTCCTTTTGCGAGGTTTTTTACAGTAAAAGCACCATTCAAATCGGTCATTGCTCCATCTACAACCTTATTATTTTTGTCATAAACTGCAACAGAAGCAAACTCAACAGGTTTATTTGTAGTAGAATCAATTAATTTTCCGCTAATTTTGGCCGAACCACGTGGAATTTCGTCTTGTGGAACTTGTGGCTGTTGATTCATTCCAGGGAAATTTCCGCCACCCATTCTCATACCACCACCACCACCCATACCCGGCATTTGTCCGAATGAGGCTGCAAAAGTTCCTAAAATAAAAAGTAAAAGTAAATTTAGTTTTTTCATTATATATTTGATTGAAATGTAATTTTGGTCTTCAGCAGATTTCTAAAGAATTCTTGTTTTAATGCAAAAATAATGCTTATTTATGCTTTAAAAACTAAATTTTGTACCAAAAGATTACGATAATTTACCAGTGGTAGAAAAGTATAGACGAATGGCGTAGAATAATCGACAATGAAAGTTTGTCTCGATAATTTAAAAACTATTTATTGAGCTAACAAGTATTTTCTTCTTATTGGATTAATTAAAAATTTCTTATGAGAAGTAAAACTTTCAGCGTGCATTTGTCCAAACAATAGCTTCCATTCCTCAAAGCGTTCGGGTTCGGCTTGATGAAATTTTTTTGAATCTATTTTTTTTGAAATTAAGTATTCGTCAAATGTCATTGTAAACAAAAATGTTCAGATGTTGATTTAGTTTGTACTAAAAATCACCCTAAAAGTTTATTTGCAAAACTATTTACAATTTCTCAATTTTATAGCAGATTATTATTTTTTTTCAAAAATCAATCTCAAATGTTTTCTAAAATAGCAATTATTTATTCATTCTTGGCTTTCAACTTAATTAGTTGTCAAAATCAGGCAGTTATATTTGAAGACCAAAAACTGAAAGGTGTTTGTTTCGTTGCTCCTCCAATGCCAATCGAAGCCAATGAATTTGAACCAATTAGAAACATAAATGCAGGTTGGGTCGCACTTACTCCTTATGGATTTACTCGTGATGGAAATCCTAGTTTTATGTACAATAAATCTTCTGATGGACATTGGTGGGGAGAATCTCCACATGGTGTTGCTGAATGTGTTAAAATGGCTCATGAAAAAGGGTTAAAAGTGATGCTCAAACCTCACGCTTGGGTACAAAGTGCCGCAAGTTCATTTACTGGAGATTTAGATTTTAAAACCGACGCAGAATGGTTAGTTTTTGAAAAAACTTTTGGCGAATATTTGTTAGATTTCGCTAAAGTTGCAGATTCTACAAATACAGAAATGTATTGTATTGCTACAGAATTTGAAAATTTTATTAAAAAAAGGCCTGATTTTTGGCATAAAATAATCAAAGACATCCGAAAAGTGTATAAAGGTAAACTTACTTATGCTGAAAACTGGGATAGTTATGATAAAGTACCATTTTGGAATGAACTTGATTTCATCGGTGTCGATGGATATTTTCCTTTAACTGATGAAAAATCTCCTGATTTAGCTACTATCCGAAGCGGTTGGGAAAAGCACAAAAACGAATTAGAAAAATTCAGTAGGAAAATTCAAAAACCTATACTTTTTACAGAAATGGGTTATCAAAGTACTGATTTCACTACACATAAACCTTGGGAATCTTATTCAAAACACCCCGATAATGATGTTTTACAGGCCAATGCCTATCGAGCATTTTTTGAAGAAATGTGGCAAGAAAAATGGTTAGCAGGATGTTTCGTTTGGAAATGGTTTCCAACCATGAAAAGAGAAAAAAAAGAAGGGAAAAAATATGAATTTAGAGATAAATATACCCCACAAGGAAAAATTGGCGAAGAAGTCTTAAAAGATTATTTCAAAAAATATTAATGTAATCTATTAACTAATCAAAATTTCATGAAAAAATTAATTCCTGTTGCATTCCTTTCATTGCTTATCTCTTGCCAATCAAGCGAAGAAAAAAAAGAAAATAAATCTGATTCAGTTGCAACAGCTACCACTCAAAGTGTTACACAATCTCCTGAAACCCTTACATTTGGTTTTAGTAACGAAAATGGAGATAAAATTTTAGCATTTGAAGAAAACTTTGACCCAAAAACAACTTCCAAAACCATTGATTCCGAAGGGAATATTGTTTCTATAAAGTTCACAAAAAAACAACCAGTTGGCCCGAACGGTGGTGTCAATTTGACTTCCTTTAATTTTGATGATTGTGCTGGTTCTATTTTTGAAATTACGGGAGGTCAAAAAGCAAATTCAGCATTTACTTCTATTCTAATGAATGATGTTTTTCTAAAAAATCATCAACAAATTCAAGTAAAAACGTTTGAAAAGCCACAAAATATTGATAATATTTCTAGAAACAAGATTGAAATCGACCGAAAAAGAAAAATAAAATCTGCTTGGCAAATCGCTAACCTAGACACAGATTTAAAAGCTTTTATTGTAATTTTTGTTCCAAAAAAAGATAGTGTTTTAGCAAGTTTAGTAATCGGAAACAATGAATTTATTTACCGTGATTATCCTGCAAAATATGATGAAGGCTCAACATGGCGAGTAGATGACGGCGGTGAGTTTTCAAATGATGCTATTAGAATTTTGGCAGCATTCAGAAATCAACAAAAAGACATTGAAATTATAACCGAATGGGCGGGTGCTGAAGGTGCAAATATTGAATATTGTAAGACTAATAAAAATAAATTTGAAACAATAAAAGAAGCTTCGAGATATTGGGGAGCAAATTAAAACCAACAAATCAAAATCAATGAAAACGAAAGTAATCCTTCTCATTTTACTAAGTATTAATTGTTTTTCACAGCAAATTGTCTTGAAAAACATTGAACAATCTATTCTTAATAATTTTATTGACAACAAAGTAAAAGTGTTAAAAGCCCTTCAATTTGATGATAAAAATGGCAAAAATTATTTAACAGTTACAATACAAGAAGACCGAACTGATGATGATGTTTCTAAAACTTTATTAGTCCAACACCGTATCCAAAAGTCGCAAGGTGAATATGAATTAATTCGACAAATAATTGACTATGAAACTAAGTGTGAATTTGATAACGAATTAAATTTTATTGATAAATCATTGGTAATTAGCGATTTAGATAAAAATAAATATGCCGAAATTACATTTCTTTATAAAATTGGTTGTCGAAGTGATGTGAGTCCGGTTGGATTAAAATTGATGGTTATAGAAAATGGGAACAAAGCCGCGATTAGAGGAAACACTATTCCTAGTGGATTCGAATCAATGAAAGAAAAAACAAGCGATGCGGCTTTCAAAAAACTTCCAAAAGTGATACAAGACCAAGCAAATAGACTTTGGAATAAATTCGCTCCTGAATTCTAAAAAACATTCCTAATTTGTAATTATTGGGTGGCTTTTCCATAAATTTTGACTAATTTTGCACTCGTTTTACAAAATTTAGATACAAATGTCATTTACTGAAGAGTTACACAAACGTCGAACTTTCGCTATCATTGCTCACCCCGATGCTGGAAAAACCACACTAACCGAAAAATTACTACTTTTTGGTGGTGCGATTCAGACGGCTGGTGCAGTAAAATCGAATAAAATCAAGAAGTCAACCACTTCTGACTTTATGGAAATAGAAAAGCAACGTGGTATTTCGGTGGCAACTTCTGTAATGACTTTTGAATATCGTGACTTAAAAATCAACATTCTTGATACACCTGGTCACAAGGATTTTGCAGAAGATACTTACCGCACACTTACGGCTGTTGACAGCGTGATTTTGGTCATTGACTGTGTAAAAGGCGTTGAGGAACAAACTGAAAGATTGATGGAGGTTTGCAGAATGCGACAAACTCCAGTTATTATTTTCATCAATAAAATGGATAGAGAAGGACAAAATCCTTTCGATTTGTTGGATGAATTAGAACAGAAACTCAATCTTAGAGTTCGACCAATAACTTGGCCAGTAAATGGTGGTTCAAATTTCAAAGGAGTGTATCATTTACTCGAAAAGAAAATGAATCATTTTGCCATCAACAAAACTCGTTTGGAAGATGATATCGAGATTATTGAGCTTGATTCTGAGATTTTAGACAAAAAAGTTGGATCAAAAGATGCAGAACAATTGCGTGAAGATGTTGAGCTAATTGATGGAATTTATGACACATTTGACAAAAAAGCCTATTTAAATGGAGATTTAGCTCCAGTTTTTTTTGGTAGTGCCGTAAGTAACTTTGGTGTAATGGAATTGCTCAATACGTTCTGCGATGTTTCACCACAGCCTGTTCATCGCATGACTGACAAACGAATGGTTGAGCCAGATGAGAACAAATTCAGTGGTTTTATCTTTAAAATTCACGCAAATATTGACCCTCGTCATAGAGATAGAATTGCTTTTTTGAGAATTTGTAGCGGTCAATTTGAACGTGGTAAATTCTACAAACACGTAAGGTTGAGTAAAGAAATTCGTTTTGCAAGTCCTTTTGCATTTTTGGCCGACCGAAAAGATGTAATTGAAGAAGGATATCCAGGCGACGTAATCGGTTTGTATGATACAGGAACTTTTAAAATTGGAGATACGCTAACCGAAGGTGAAGAATTGCAATTTACTGGAATTCCAAGTTTTTCGCCTGAAATTTTCAAAGAGGTTATTAATAAAGACCCAATGAAATCAAAGCAATTGGAAAAAGGTGTTCAACAATTGACTGATGAAGGTGTTGCTCAATTATTTTTACTTCAACCTGGAAATAGAAAAATTATTGGAACGGTTGGTGAATTACAATTTGAAGTTATCCAGCACCGATTATTGAATGAATATTCGGCAAGTTGTGTTTTTGAGGCTCGCCCTTATTCAAAAGCTTGTTGGATAACTTGCGAAGATAAAACCAAATTAGCAGAATTTATTCGATTGAAAAGCAACTTCATTGCATACGATAAAGATCAAAATCCAGTATTTTTAGCTGAAACAGACTGGATTTTAAGAATGAATATACAAAATAATCCTGAAATTAAGTTTCATACCACATCAGAGTTTAAAACTGCTTTACAGTATTAATTTTGAAATAATAGTACAAAAAAAGGATATTTTATATAAAAATATCCCTTTTTTTATTAATTTCATCTTCAATATTTTACTTTTATTCCGTGATAAAACTCTTGTTCTTTGTAATCTTTACGAAGCGGATGTCCTTGCCAATCGGCTGGCAATAAAATTCTTCTCAAATCAGGATGGCCAATAAAATCAATTCCTACTAAATCGTAAGCTTCTCTTTCATGCCAATCGGCTGTTTTCCAAATGGGAGTCAATGAAAAAACCTGGGGCAGGGGTTCATCTTCTTTATTTCTTGTAACTTCTACTTTCAAAACAAAACTATGCTCAAAAGGAATCGAATTAAGGTGATAAATCACTTCTAAAGTACCTATTTCGGGGCCATTGTCGATAGCAGTAATACAAGAAAGAAAATCAAAATATAAATTTGGATGAACGTGAAGAAACTGACAGATTTCTAGTAAATGTGTGCTATCAATCGTAATGCTTTTTTGGGGTGAAATAGTATCTTCTTTCAAGATAATCTCATTACCAAACATCTTTATTAATAATTCTTTTATCTCGCTAAAACTCATCTTTAATTCCTTAAAAAATGTTAATAAAGCAAAAATAACAGAATTTATTCAGACTTCATTTAAAGCATTCCTTTAATATTCGCCCTAATTTCTTATTAATGTTTTTAATTTTGCTGAGCAAGCAGATAAAGAACTGCCATTCTGACTGCCACACCGTTCTCTACTTGGTCCAGAATAATTGAATGATGAGAATCGGCAGCATCGCTCGTCAATTCAACTCCTCGGTTAATTGGACCGGGATGCATCAAAACAATATCTTTATTTAGCTCATCAAGCATTTTTTTATTTATGCCAAAATACAGAGAATACTCACGCAAAGATGGAAAATACTTGATTTGTTGACGCTCTAATTGAATTCTTAAAACATTGGCAACATCACACCATTGTAACGCGGTTTGAACATTGTGTTCAACTTTTACGCCAATTTCTCTAATATATTTAGGCAAAAGCGTATTTGGTCCACAAACCATCACTTCTGCACCAAGTTTTTGTAAACAAAAAATATTTGATAAAGCAACTCTTGAATGTAGAATATCTCCAATAATTGCTACTTTTTTTCCTGCTAAATCACCTAGTTTTTCTTGCATTGAAAAGGCATCTAACAGGGCTTGTGTTGGATGTTCATGTGTGCCATCACCCGCATTTACAATATTGGCTTTGATGTGTTTTGATAAATAATGCGGAGCTCCAGGGCTACTGTGACGCATCACTACCATGTCAACTTTCATTGCCAAAATATTATTGACAGTATCAAGCAATGTTTCTCCTTTTTTTACAGAGCTTCCAGAAGCGGAGAAATTGACCACATCAGCCGAAAGTCGTTTTTCAGCTAATTCAAAAGAAAGTCGTGTTCGAGTAGAATTTTCAAAAAAAACATTTGCAATTGTAACATCACGCAAAGAAGGAACTTTTTTAATCGGTCGATTGATTACATCTTTAAATTCTTTAGCGGTTTCTAAAATTAGATGAATATCATTGGCCGTAAGGTCTTTTATTCCTAGTAAGTGCTTTGTACTGATTGATTGCATTGTGTTTTATTAAAAGATTTCGCAAAGTTAAAAAAAAGTACTGAATTTTTAACATTGTGTCGTGGCAGACCCTAAGTGAAATTAGTTCAAAGCTCTATGTTTACAATTTTTTTTAGGTCTTCCCAAAAACTTGGATAAGATTTTACAACAACATTTGGTTCTTCAATCGTAACATCCATCAACATTGCCAAAGGAGCAAAAGCCATTGCCATTCGGTGGTCGTCGTATGTTTTGATTGTCAAAGAAGGTATTTCTTGAATAGGTTGACTACGAACTACATATTCAGTATTCTTTACAACTTCTACCAAATTTCCACCAAACTTTTGTAATTCATTTTGCAAAGCAACTACCCTATCGGTTTCTTTGATTTTTAAACTTTCGATACCTGTAAAAACCGCTTCAATATTTTTGGCTACACAAGTTACTGCAACTGTTTGTGCTAAATCTGGACAATTAGTAAAATCCCAATTAAGCGTTTTTTGAGGAATTATTTTTGTGAGTAACACACCATCTTCAGTAAAAGTACTCTTCACGCCCAAATGACTCATAATATTTACAATATCACTATCTCCTTGCAATGAATTCTCCTTCAAACCTAGTAACTCCACTTGAGTTGCATCTGACTGAGCAAGTGCTACAATACTGTACCAATAACTCGCCCCAGACCAATCTGATTCTACTTTATAAGTAGTTGACTGATAATTGTTTGGATTAATTTTTATGACTTTTTCTACCCAATCTGCTTCATAATTTACACCAAATGCTTTCATTTGTTCCAAAGTCATTTTGATATAAGGAATTGAACCTAAATCCCCTGTCAAACAAATCGTCAAACCATTTGGTAAAGTAGGAGCAATCATCAATAATGCCGAAATATATTGGCTACTTACGTCACCTCTAATGGTAACTTCATTGGATTTTTGTTCAGAAAAACCTTTAATATGTAAAGGTGGATAACCTTCATTTTTTAGATAATCAATTTCAGCTCCAATTGTACGAAGTGCATCAACCAAAATTCCGATTGGACGCTCACACATACGAGGCGTACCAGTCATAATTTTATTTTGATTTGTAGCCGAAAAAAAAGCTGTCAAAAATCGCATTGTTGTACCAGCATCAATTACATCGGCGGTTTGTTCGCTTGATTTCAACAAACGAATCATTGTTTGTGTGTCACGAGCGGTTGAAAGATTTTGTAAATTCTGTGATTCTACGCCTGCCTTAAAATTAGCTAATGCGTTGATAATTAATGCTCTATTGCTTTCTGATTTTGAAGAAGCTAATGCTATTTTAACATCAAATGGGTTGGTGCTTTTACGAAGGAGTATCTTATCCATTAATTTTGCTTTGGTTCTGTAATTGGCTACAAAGATAAGAATATAATAGTTAAATTTAAAGTTTTGAATGGCTATATCCAACCACTTTCAATAGCAATTTTTACAGCTTCAGCTTTACTATTTATCTCTAATTTTTGATAAATATTTTTGATGTGTGTACGCACAGTATGTGGACTTATAAATAAAGCATCGCTTATATCTTGATAAGTAAAACCTTTGGCAAATGCAGCTAAAATTTCAATTTCACGTTTCGATAATAGCTCTTTTTTCTGTAAAACATTGGTTTCAACTACTTGTTTATCAGCAACTTTGAGCGGAGTTCCTATTTTCAAGTTCGAAAACAAATATTCTTTTACCCTAAAAATGATGGCAATCGAAAGTATGATAATTTCAAATAAAAAACCTATTAAATAAGCATAAGGTTGTACTATACGAATGTCTAGAAAATAAGTAAAATATTGAGATAAAAAATATAATATAGTGGGCGGGATTATAGAAATTAAATAAATTTTCGACATTGAATTTTTATTAGCACTTACCAAAAGTGTTAGGATTAGAATGCCAATATTTATTAAGAAAAATATTCTTCCAAGCCAACCAATCACCTGAATATAGTTATCTGAAACAAATCCAAGCCATATCGGAGAAAAGATGGAGTGTACCAATAAAAGCCAAAAAACAATGATTAATATTCTGAGAATTCGTTCATAAATGGGTTGACTTGCTAATGAAAGCTTTGTAAAAGCTATTACAAATAATAGATTCCAAAAAAACAATCCATAAGTAAAATACTGCGTAAGGTCAAAAATATCATTTCTTAAAATAATTGTCGGTAAATATTCATATAAATAGCCTTCTAAATTTAAGAAAATCAGTATTATAGAAACAATGTACATGCCATAAAGCATGAAAATACGCATTTTAAGAATAAAACCTATCGCAAAATTTACTAAACCGACAAGTATAAAAATACCGATGATAATTCCCCAAAAAAAATTGGTTTGTTGGTCATTTCGCTCAAAATCCCTTTTATTCCAAATTGTCATTGGAAATTTGTTGGTGTTTAGAAAACTTTTGCCCTTTATATAAATTGTATAAACTTTTTTGGTTTCTAAATTTAAAGGAAACACAAAGTCACGGTGCATATAAGGGCGATTCTCACTACTTGTTTTACTACTTAAATGCTCGTATTGCTGAACAATCTTCTTATCATCAACTACAAAAAAACACAAATCATCAAAAATTGCACTATTGATATGAAAAAGTAATAATTTACTTTCTGAAACTTGGATTTTAAACCTCACCCACCCTGCACGATTTCCCCAGCCAAAATTTGGAATTCCTACTTTTGACTTTTCAAAAAGAGACGCTTTTTCATTAATTAAATCGCTGATAGTTAATGCATTAGATTTATCTGTCAATGTAAAAATATGCTCTTTTATTTCTTCATTAGCAACACCTTTTTTAAGTGAAATAACTTCTTGTCCGAATGTCAAAATGGGTAAAAGAATAAAGATAATAAATCGCATAAATTGTCGTATTTGTTGGCAATTTAAGTAAAATACCACAAATGAGGTATTGATTAGTGCTTTTTTGTGTGGGTCATTTGCAGAAAGGTTTTCAACTTTATTGCCATGAAAAAAAAACATCTGCATTTGAATCAAATAAAGCTTTTTATCAATGAACAAAACTTTATTATTGACTTTGATTCAACGCAAGAACAAAACCTAAATCCATACTTCGGCATTATAGAAACGCTTTTGCTACTCAAAAGAATAAGAAAAAAAAATCGAATCACAAATGCTATTTATTTATCAATGCTCCATCGAAAGTTTAGAAAACAGATTCAACTAAAACATCCACCTAATTGGAAAATAATATTTCTTGCAACGATTGGTCAAATCTTAGGATTCAGAATTTAAAGCAATTGCATTAAAAAAAACTATTTATTAAATATCTATGAAAATAATTTTATTGTTACTTATTACTCCTATTTCAATTTTCGGTCAATATACCATACAAAATAATACAAGTAGTGTTACCATTTTGCCAAATAGCATTCAGACATTAAAAACCAATGATACTGATACAACTAATGTGGCAATGGGAAAAGATGCATTAAAAAATAATATATCAACGGTAACAAGTAATTGGGGATATTATAATGTTGCAATCGGGTTCAATAGTCTATATAAAACTGGTTCATCCATTTTCTCTCAAGCTGCTTCAAACACAGCTATCGGAAAAGGTGCGTTATACAACAATACAATTGGAAGTAATAATATTGCTATTGGTAATGATGCGGGGCATGATGCTGATGATTCCGATAAATTATATATTACTCCTTATAGAAGTACTTTTCCGCTAATTTGGGGTGATTTCAAGAATCATTTATTGGGATTTAATGGCTATTTGGGCATTCAAACAAAAACACCAGCAGATGTATTACATATCCACGATTATTTATACCCTAGAAGTTATGCTAGATTTACATCTACATTATCTGGTTCTACTGAGCCAAATGGACTTAGAATTGGTATTTCAGAGTTGAATAATGGAGAAATAATTAATTATGAAAATAACTCTTTAATTTTTGGCACAAATGCCTTGAAAAGAATGACAATTGCAGCTAATGGTAACGTTGGAATAAATACAGAATTACCAAATGCTCAATTAGACGTAAACGGTTTTACAAAACTTGGTTCAGATGCTCCCAAAATTAAATTAAAAAAACTAACCGGAACTACTAAGAATTTTGAAGGTGGTAATACACTTTTCCTACATGAGTTGACTCCTTCTAAAATTATTGCAATCAATGTTTTGGTTGAATATTCTCTCGATAGTACTATTCCTCATGGTTATACAATATCCAATGGTTATGAATTTCATTTTTTTCAAGTTTCGCAATATATCGTTATTACAACAAAAACTGGAAATTCCTCTAATATTTTAGGAAAACCAATTAAAATTCTCATTACTTACGAAGAATAATCATCAGATTATAGATTTACATTTATAATGATTTAAAAATCCGAATCCGATAATTTTCAGTAATTCGTTTGCTACGAAATTGATTAGAAATAATACCCATCAAAGGCTGAGCAGCAGTAAGAATAATAGCAACAGGCAACTTTTTACTTTTAAGCGGTTGTGTTCCCCAATATGCCCATTCAAAAAGTAAATATCCGAGCGGAGCAAATGTAGTAAAATTTACTCTTAATGGTTTCTTAGGTCTTTTGTAAATACGCTCTATTTCATTCAATTTTATTTCTACATATTCGTATCGGTTGGTTACTTCGTTAAGTGAAGTTACCACAAAAGAAGAATCATTAATGGCGTAAATATCATTTTCAAATACAAAATCATCTTTTGTTTTGAATCTAAAAACATCGCCTTCGTAAAACCTCGTTCTACTATTTGTTCTGAGATTTTCTAAAACCAAATAATAACCTTTATTAAAAATTGCTCTTGCTCGGTTTGGGTCTTTTTGATAAATAATTTCTTCAACAGATTTGGCAGTTCGTTGATGAAAATCTTGCGAAAACGCATGATTTGACAAAACAACTAAAATGAAAATGAGAAACCGATATTTTAGTTGGATGTTTTTCATTGTTGAGATATTAATATTTGGAGTGAACGAAGCGTTCGCTCAACAAAAGTTTTATTCTTTGATAGAAACGCCACCTGAAACGATCAATTTCATTACTTCAGCACTTGGCATATCAAGCATTTGGACGTTTTCCTTCGGTACTAAAATCAATTCTCCCGAAAAAGCATAACTATGCGGAAAATAAACCGCTACCATATTACTAACGCCCAAATTAGTTAAATCATTTTGTGTAATGAAACCTATTTTATGAACCCCCGCATCTTTGTTAATCAACACAATTGCAGCTTGGGTAAATTTTCTTTTATCACCAACAAATGCAGAAATCAAATCTTTGAATGCGAAATAGAAAATCCGTACAAGTGGCAAATGACTAATTGCATTTTCGATCAGATTTTGGATCGTTTGGGGAAGTAAAACCGAAAAAGTAAAACCCGTAATCATTGTACCCAGAATCACAATTAATGAACCAAGCCCTGGAATAATTAAATCACGGTTAGGGTCTTCGGTTGGGATTCTGATTCTAATGATATTGTCCACAAAATCGAAAGCACCCAAAAGAATAAATATTGTAAACCCAATTGGTGCAACAAATAATAGTCCTCTTATAAAATATGATAATAGGCGGCTCAGTATAGGTCTTTCTGTCATAAGTAGTTTTTTTTTCGTTAATTAGCACGATTTATTTATTTAAAACATTTTTGCAACACTAAAAGTTTTAACAAAACACTAAACAACTCTTTTATTTAATGAAAAAAATCATCCACCTCATTCTGACATTTGCTGTATCTTCTCAGCTTTTTTCTCAAAAACTTAATATTCCAATTCCTAACAATCCTGCCGTAAAAGTTGGAACGCTCAAAAATGGATTAAAATATTACATTTTGAAAAATGCTGAACCTAAAAACCGCATGGAATTACGTTTGGTCGTAAACGCTGGTTCGGTTTTAGAAACCGATGCTCAACAAGGTTTAGCTCATTTCATGGAACACATGAATTTTAATGGAACAAAGAATTTCCCTAAAAATGACCTTGTGAATTTCTTGCAAAAATCTGGGATGAAATTCGGTGCTGACCTTAACGCTTCAACTGGTTTTGACGAAACTATTTATCAACTACAAGTTCCGACAGATTCAATCAGACTATTTGAAAGAGCATTCCAAATATTGGCCGATTGGTCGAGTTTGGCCACGCTTGATACAGCCGAAATAAACAAAGAACGTGGAATAATTCTAGAAGAAGAACGTTCGAGAGGAAAGAATGCACAATCTCGAATTCAACAAAAACTTTATCCTCTTTTATTCAATAATTCTCGTTATGCCGATAGACTTCCAATAGGAAAAGTTGAGATTTTGAAGACTTTTAATCCTGAAGAAATCGTAAAATTTTATAAGGATTGGTATCGCACCGATTTGATGGCGGTGATTGCGGTTGGAGATTTTGACCAAGAAAAAGTTGAAAGTTTGATTCAAGAAAAATTTTCTAGCTTGAAAGCACCGAAAAATGCTCCCAAAAGAACTAAATATGAAATCCCTCCTGCTGCAGGAACATCCGTTTCGTTGATTTTAGATAAGGAAATTCCACAAACAACTTTTCAGATGCTCACGAAATTGCCTCGTGAAAAAACAATTACTCAAGCCGATTACAGAACTGATATAGCAGAAAACCTTTACAATCAAATGTTAGGTAATCGTTTGCAAGAAATCAGTAAGCAGCCAAATGCTCCATTTGTGTTCGGAATTATGAGTTATTCACCATTTTTGGCGAGTTTAGATGTTTTTCAAGCAATAGTTTTACCAAAAAATGCTGAAGGATTAGAAAAAGCAATCAAAGCAATTATTGATGAACAAGAACGCTTGAAAAGATTTGGATTCACCAAAGGCGAACTTGAAAGAGCTAAAAAAGAATATTTTACTAGCGTCGAAAAAGCTTATAAAGAAAAGGACAAAACTAAATCGGCTGCATTTGTTAATGGCTTAGTTCAAAATTATTTGCAAGGAACTTCATACACAAATGCTGATTTTCGATTCGAGTTCACCAAAAACAACCTTGATGGAATTACACTTGAAGAAATAAATGCTATTTCCAAAAAAATCATTAAGGAAGAAAATAGGGTTGGAATTGTAATTGGTTCGGAAAAAGATAAGGAAAAGTTACCAAGTGAAGATAAAATCAGAGAATTAATTAATTATAAAAACCCTGATTTGAAACCTTATGAAGATGATGCTATTTTGACGCCAATTCTTGAAAAAATTCCAGAAGGAACAAAAGTTGTTTCGGAGAAAAAAATCGAATCAATTGGAGTCACAGAATTGATTTTTGGCAATGGTGCTAAAGTTGCGTTGAAACCAACAATTTTTAAAAATGACCAGATTATTTTCTCTGCAACCAGCAAAGGTGGCACTTCTCTTTATAATGATGTAGATTATTTTTCGGCCGAAATGGCATCAAATATTGCTTCTCAAGGTGGTGTTAGTAAACTTTCGGATATTCAACTTGACAAAGCCTTGGCAGGAAAAGTGGCAAATGTATATACATACGTTGGTGAATTAAACGAAGGTATTGGCGGAAGTACAAGTCCAAAAGATTTAGAAACGGCTTTGCAGTTGATGTACGCCTACGTAACGCAACCACGCCGTGATGATGAAGTTGTGAAAAATTTCTTGAAAAATGAGAAAGAATTGCTCGCAAATTCAATCAAAACACTTACACCTGAAAAAGTATTTGGTGATACTATCAGCACCACACTTTATCAAAATCATCCAAGAAGGTTACCAAATAAAGCCGAAGATGTTGACAAAGTAAATATTGACCGTGCCTTTGAAATTTACAAAGAACGGTTTGCAGATTTTAGTGACTTTACTTTCGTTTTTGTAGGTAACTTTGATATTGAAAAAATAAAGCCTTTACTCGAAAAATATATTGGAGGCTTACCTTCACTCAAACGTCAAGAGTCATTTAAAGACCTAAATATTAGCAAAGTAAAAGGAAAAATAGAAAAAAATATTTATAAAGGTCTAGAAGACAAAGCAAGAGTAAATCTTCAATTTAACGGTGATTTTGGTTATTCAGAAGAAGAATTAGTTAATTTGGATGCATTAGCCGAAATTCTTGATATTAAACTCACAGAAAAACTCCGTGAAGAAGCTGGCGGTGTATATACTCCAAGTATTCGTTCTTCTTACGAAAAACTACCGAAAGCAACTTATAATTTAACAATTTCGTTTGGTTGTTCACCTGCAAATGCTGAAAAATTGGTTCAATTAACTTTAGATGAAATTGCTAAAATTAAAACAAATGGGCCAGAAAAAATTGATGTAGAAAAGGTAATTGCCGAAGAAAAACGCTCAATAGAGCTTCAACTAAAAGAAAATGGTTTTTGGGCATCTTACTTATTAGACCAATATTCTGATGGAGAAGACCTAAATTATATCCTTCGCTTTAACAATGAGTTGATTGATAAAATCAGTATTGAAAGTGTAAAAAAAGCAGCTAATCAGTTTTGTGATGAAAACATGGCTAAGTTTGTTTTGCTACCAGAAAAAAAATAAAAGTTTTGTTAATAAAAAAAGAGGCTGTTCTGAAAATATTTTCAGAACAGCCTCTTTTTTTATTATTGTTTAACCTTCCAATTCTAACATTTTTGCTTCCCACAAATCGTTTTTTTGCTTTAAATCCATTTTCACGAGTTCATAATCACTGTTTGTTCTTTGCAAAGCATGATTATCAGTAAACACGGCTGGGTCGGCCAATTTACCTTCTAGAAGTGCCATTTGTCTTTCTAATTCAGTAATTTTAGCTTCAATTTCTGCCACTTCACGTTCCAGTTTTTTGATTGTATTGGCATTAGCAATAGGTTTATTTGCAGGTGCATCTACTTTCTTTACATTTTGTGAAGAAGTATTTACAGAAGGTTGAGGTGCATTTGTAATAGACTTTTTATTGTCCTCCTGCCACTGCTCAAACTCATCGTATGTTCCTGGATATTCTTTAATTTGATAATCTTCAATATACCAGATTTTGTTGGCAACTTGACTCACAAAGTGACGGTCGTGCGATACAACCACATAAGTGCCTTCGTATTGGTCAAGTGCTTGAATCAAAATATTGACCGATTGCATATCTAAGTGGTTGGTCGGCTCATCAAGTAGCAAGAAGTTTGCTTCTGAAATTAATACTTTCGCTAGAGCAACTCTCGATTTTTCGCCACCTGAAAGTACTTTTATTTTCTTAAAAACATCTTCTCCATTAAATAAAAAACAGCCTAAAACAGACCTTAACTCGGTGTCTGATTTTCCTCCATCGGCATATTTCAATTCTTCCAACAGGGTTTCTTCCATGTGAAGCGATTCCATCTGATGCTGGGCAAAAAATGAAAAATTGACATTATGACCTAATTTACGTTCGCCTTCCACATTTTCATCCCCAGCAATTATTCGCAACAATGTTGATTTTCCTTTACCATTTGCTCCAATTAAAGCAATTTTATCGCCTCTTTCAATGATGGCAGTCGTATTTTTTAAAATCACTTTTTCTCCATAAGACTTGCTTACATTTTCCAAAGAAAATACATTTCTACCTGGGTTTACCCCAAATTTAAACTTAAAATGAACCCTCGCTGTTGCATCAATTACATCATCAATTAAATCAAGTCGATTCAATGCTTTTACTCTTGATTGCACTTGACGAGCCTTCGTTGCTTTAGCTTTAAAACGTTCAATAAAACGTTCTGTTTGTCTGATTTGTGCTTGTTGATTTTCGTAAGCTCCTTTCTGAATCTCGCTACGAAGTGCTTTTTCTTCTACATAATATGAATAATTACCAGAATAAGAGACTAATTTTGCTCCAGTAACTTCAACAGTAGTATTGCATACATTGTCCAAAAACTCTCTATCGTGAGAAACTACAATTACCGAATTTTCATAATTCAAAATGTACTTTTCAACCCATTGAATCGAAGGTAAATCCAAGTGGTTGGTCGGCTCATCAAGTAATAAAAGTGCAGGTTTTTGTAAAAGTAATTTGGCTAGCATTACACGCATACGCCATCCACCCGAAAACTCTTTCAAAGGTTTGTGTAACTCTTCGGTTTTAAATCCAAGTCCTTCCAAAATTTCCTCCGCTTTCGATTGAATTGTATAACCGCCTAAATGGTCGAATTCTTCCTGTAAGTGTCCTAGTTTATCAACTAATTCATCACGATAATTGACTTCCATTTCATGCAGAACTTTGTCGATTTCTATTTGTAAATAATTTTCACGTTCAAAAGCTTGCATCGCAACTGCCAAAATCGAATCTTGCGTTTGGTATGATAATAAATCTTGATTCAAGAAACCAATCGAACAATCTCCAGCTTTTGAAATATTCCCTGCATCGGGTTGATACTCACCTACAATTAAACGTAGAAGCGTCGATTTTCCCATACCATTCAAGCCGATTAAACCAATTTTATCTTTTGGTTTAATTTGTAAATTTGCTCCGTCGAAAATAGGTCTTCCGCCAAAATAAAATGATAAATTACTGATTGTAAGCACTTTGTGTTATTTATTATAAATGGTAAATTATAAAATATTGTATATGAATCAGCTAATTATTAATCAATAAACCGCTTCAAAATCGGGCCATAACTATCAACTCTTCTGTCACGGAGATACGGCCAAGTTGTTCGGTATTTTTCGGTTAAATCTAGATCAATTTCTTGTACATGTACTTCTTCTTGGTCATGCGATGCTAAATAAAGCAAACTTCCGAAAGGATTTGCCACAAAACTTCCACCCCAAAATTGTTGGTCAGCCTCACGCCCTACTCTATTGACAGAAACAACATGTAATCCGTTAGCAACTGCGTGGCTTCGCTGAATTGTCTGCCAAGCATTGTACTGTTCGGTGTTCATATTTGAGTCTGGTTCGTTAGTATCCCAACCAATTGCAGTTGGATAAAATAAAATTTCCGCCCCCATTAAGGCAGTAATTCGTGCTGCTTCTGGGTACCATTGGTCCCAACAAATTAGCACGCCTAATTTTCCATATTTTGTTTCAAAAATTTTATAACCTAAGTCATCTGCCGATGCGTCGCCCGGGGTAAAATAAAATTTTTCATAATAACCTGGGTCGTCAGGTATGTGCATTTTACGGTATTTTCCAAGGTATTTTCCATCAGCATCAAGAATGGCCGTTGTGTTATGATAAAGTCCTGCCGCACGTTTTTCAAATAAAGATGCAATAATTACAACATTATGTTCTTTAGCAACACTTGATAACAAATCGGTTGTAGGCCCAGGAATTGCTTCAGCCAAATTAAAATTTTCGTGACTTTCAACATCACAAAAATAAAGTGAAGTAAATAACTCTTGTAAACAAACTATATTTGCTCCTTTTTGAGCTGCTTTCTTAATTCCTTCGATTGCTTTTTGGGTATTTTCGGCAATATCTGCCGTGCATGACATTTGTACTAATCCAATATTTACTTTCCGCATAATTCTCTTTTTTTTTGCAAAGATACTTTGTTTAATTAAGAATGTAGAATGTAACATATAGAATTGTTGGTTTTCTACGAAATAAGCTCGTATTCTTGAATTGGCTATTTACTAAAAAAAAGAAGTACCTTTGTACAATCCTAATTTGTTAGGACTAACAAAATTATCATTTATGTCATTTGAATCATTAAATTTAATAGAGCCTATTCAACAAGCTCTAAAGGCTGAGGGCTACGTCAATCCAACACCAATCCAACAACAAGCAATTCCAATCGTATTATCTGGTCAAGACCTCTTAGGATGTGCCCAAACAGGTACAGGAAAAACGGCTGCCTTTGCCATTCCAATCATACAAAAACTCTATCAATCAGGCGATAATACAAGAAAAGGTCGTCGCAAGATTAAGGCTCTTATTGTTACTCCAACACGTGAATTAGCCATTCAGATTGGTGAAAGTTTTGCCGCTTATGGTGTAAATACCGACCTTAAATATACAGTGATTTTTGGCGGTGTAAAACAAGGAAAACAAACCGACGAACTCCATAATGGTGTAGATATTTTGGTAGCAACTCCAGGTCGTTTATTAGATTTAATAACACAAGGATTTGTAAGCCTTAACGCCATCGAAATGTTTGTTTTGGACGAAGCCGACCGCATGCTCGACATGGGTTTTGTACATGATGTGAAACGTTTGATTAAACTTTTGCCGACCAAAAGGCAATCGTTGTTTTTCTCGGCCACAATGCCTGATGAAATCGTGAAACTAGCATCAACAATTTTGCATAATCCTGCATCTGTAAGTGTTACACCTGTTTCTTCAACGGCTGATACGATTAATCAATTTTTGTATTATGTAGATAAAAAAGATAAAAATGCATTGCTTTTAGACATTTTGAAGGACTCCAAAATTGAAACTGCATTAGTTTTTACGCGTACCAAACATGGAGCAGATAAAGTTGTAAAAATGTTACTTGCGAAGCAAATCAAAGCGGAGGCCATTCACGGAAATAAAGCTCAAAATGCTCGTCAACGAGCTTTGACCAACTTTAAAAGCAAAGAAACTCGTGTATTAGTGGCAACTGATATTGCTGCTCGTGGCATTGATGTGGATGAATTAGCACATGTTATCAATTTTGAAATTCCAAATATTCCCGAAACTTACGTTCACCGAATTGGCAGAACTGGGCGAGCTGGTGCAAACGGAACAGCATATTCATTTTGTGAAGATGAAGAATTGGCTTATTTAAAAGACATTCAACGATTAATAGGCAAGAAAATTCCAGTAGTAGAAGAGCATCCATATGCCATGAAACCTAACTATGCTGTTGCTCCACCTCATGCACAAAAAGCACCTGCTAGGGGAAATTCACGTCCGAATCCAAATGCAAGAAATAATTCAAACACAAGACCGAATAGCAATTCAAGACCAAATACAAAACCAACGGGAGAAACTTCACAAGGTACTGGAAAACCAAAAAAGAAATGGTACGGAAATAATGGTAAAAAAGCGTAGATTTCATATTTTTACAAGTATAAACCTAATGTTTCAAATATCAATGAAGAGAATATTTCTAATTTTGACTTTAAGTAGTATCATTTTTTCTTGTCACAAAGAGCAAAAAAAAGAAGAAAAAGCACTTGGTCTAGGCAATTCGATTTGGGTAAATGCCAAATACTTAGAAACACTCGAGCGTACAAAATCGCCTTTGCAAGCAAAAGTTTTTGCTGATACTGTAATGCTTAGTTTTAATCTAAAAGCTGATACAGCAAATGTCGTTTGGAATTTTCATGAAGGTTCTGCTTTTCTAGTCAAGCAAGGTAATAATATACAATTTTTTAATGCCTATGAAGAAAAAAAATCACCAGAAATGGAAGGAAATCTTCAAAATGGATTATTTAAAATCAACCAAACTTCCTTCAAAAAAGTGGATACAACTGGCTTTATTGAAAAGAAATTTTGGATTGGAAAATATTCAACTTCTCGTGGAAATATAGATTTAAAGTTTGATGGCAAAGTTACTGGCGTTGACTCATTAGAAAGTTACTATGTTTGGTGTGATTATGTAACCACTCAAACCGACATTGACCTCGTTGATTTCTTTGATAAAAACAATAAATCGACTACTTACGGCTATAAATTTGCTGGAAAAGAAATAATTTTCTATGAATTTATTTGGTCAGAAGAAGGGTTAATTGGAAAAGCAGGAAAAGAGTTATTTCGCTTGAAAAGAATTTGAATAAAAAAGACTTCGGTAACCCGAAGTCTTTTTTATCTTCAAAACGAGCTTAGTTTCTTTCGTAATCTCCACCAAACAAAAAAGGCTCTCACGCACAAAGTCATTACTACAGGAACAAGAGCATAATTGATTTCTTGTGGAAAAGAATTCCACGCCAACAAAAACAAAATCAAGATAATCCCATAAGCCAAAAAGTGTTTTGATAACCATGAACGGTCAGGTACAGAACCGCCTTTTTTGTTTTTGAGTAACAATGCAATTGGAAATAAAAGCGGGTATGTCCAAATAATATTGAGATTGTTTTCGGTAACGCCATGGTCTGTAAAAAACCAAAGTAAAAATATAAACCAACCCAAAATACCAGCAATTGTAAATAAAATTTTATCAAATAAGAAATTATTATTTGACTTCAAAAATTGATAAACGGTCAAAGCCAAAGCAAGTACAAATAATGTCCAAAATAAAATATTGGGTGTAATCAGTTCCTTTTCCTTATCAGCAGCAAAAAGCATTTCACGATTAATATCCATTTTTGAAACCACCAAAGGCTGCCATTTTCCATTACGATTAATTTTAGCGGCATCGAAAGCAAACATTAAATTATCTGGCAAAAACATCGCACCATTTCCGCCTGTAACTTCATCAGATGGCTCACCAATGGCTAAATCCATTCCAAAATCTGCCCAAAGTTTTTCGTTTTTACGAGCATATTTGTCAATCCATTGTCGGTAAGAACTATCAGCATGTAACGTTTTGTCATATACGAGACTATCACCACAGATTCTTTTTACAACATCACGCAAACGCGTTGAACAATTATCATAAAAAAACTTATAGGCATATTCTCTATTTTCAGGCAGATAATTGGTTTGAAGAAAATTATAAATTCCTTCTTTTTGTGTTTGTGAAAGATTTAGCACTTGCTCTATTACCGAACGGTTTTCTTGACTCCAACCAGCCAAATCATTTTCAAAATAATTGCCACTGATTTGATATGGTAAAGTTCCACGTAAAAACTTAACATAAAAACCCTTCGTTCGGAAATCAAATGCACCATAATTATATGTAATATCTAGCCCTTGTCGAGGGTCATGAACACGGATTGCACTATGACCAAAAGTAGAATATAACTCTGCACCAGGAGAAACAGTTAGTAAACTTATGGATGCTTCTGGAGAAAGATTTTGAGCAAATGAAAATGAAGAAATAAAAGCAAAAAGGAAAACTATATAATATTTTTTCATGCAGAATTAAGGTTTTCTGCAAATATAAAGTAAATCCTTACAGATTTTAAAACCTGTAAGGATTATTTTATTTTATTAATAACGGTCAACTTTCAACGAAGAAAGGCCACTATCAACATTTAAAGTGATTTTTTTTGTGGCGGTATTAAAGCCTTTTGTTTGCCAAACACCATTTCCAACTTTCTCGAAATCATCAAAATCTTTAGCATTCAACGCACCATCCATCTTAATTTCACAACCAACGCTTTCTGGCACTTTGATTTTTACACTCGCAACCCCTGAATTTATATCAACTGCTGTATTGTCCTGTTTATCACCCAATTTAATATCAATTGAAGCTGCACCTGTTTCAATATTTAATTTTTTAACTTTGTAGTTACTCAAATCAAAATCAACTTCGCCAGCACCGATTCCCATGTCAATTGTCCAAACTGGAGCTGTACTTAATTTGAGAAGTACATCATTATCCATATTGTTATCTTCATCAAAATTGAAATGAAAGTTTTTGCCTTTTCCATCTTTCATGCCAAAATCAATTACTTTGCCTCCATCTTTTTTCTCCTCTTCTAAAGTATAACCACCTTTAAATTGTAAAAAAGTAGTTGCTTCAAAAAGGCGATTTTTAGATTCTTCTAAATCGAATTCTGCGGCTCCACCTTTCAAATTCAACGTAGCTTCTTTAATATCAGGCGTCATTTCGACAGCAAAATATTGTTTGTTTCTATCGTTCGTAATAGTATCCGAATTTGACGAATCATCATCATCGTCGTCGTCAAAATCATCAATATCAATATTTATTCCATCGCTTAAATCGTCTTTAAAATCACGAACGCCATCATCTACGCAAGTGAAAATTCCGAGTGGAATTGCAAAGGCAATCAATAAAGCAGAAGTTGCATTATAAATACTTTTCTTATGATTAAGAAATGCAGCAACACCAGCCAAAATAAGCATTATTGGCCAAAACTCAGCAATTTTACGAAATGACCAATTCAACTCAAACCAATCAAGGTTTGTTCCAAGAAACAAGAAACCTACTACGATGAGTACGGCTCCCCAAAAAATATTACTTTTCCTTTCCATAATATTGTTAATGTAGAATGATTGTTATGGGTGAAATGATTTCATTTCACTTACAAATTTTGATAAAAAAAAACACCCTACTTTCATTGTTGAGGTTCGGGTGGTTTTGTATGATTAAATTCCTGAAGAAGAATCGTTATTGGTAAAGTTGGTAAAATTATCGTCTTTTTTATCTTTTACAATAAGCCAAACACCAATTCCAACCAATACCAAAGGCCACATTTGACCGATATAATGCCATAAATTAATATGGAAGAATGTTTTGAACGAGAAAATAATACCTAATACGATGAGTACGGCTCCCCCTACTAAATTACTGTTTTGATTGTGACGGCTCATAATTGTAAAGTTTGAGTTTTGAGAATTAATATCATTAGTTGAGTTAAAATCAGTTGAATCGTTCACTCCTGCAAACCCATAATCATGTTTGACTGGTAGCACTACCCACAAAATAAAATAGGCAAAAAATGATGGTACAGGAGTAAAGAACAATAATACAAAAACTACTCGAATAAGTGTAACATCAATGTTGAAATATTCGGCTAAACCTTGTGAAACTCCTCCGAGCATCGATTGACGGTTTTTGATTCTAAATAATCGCTTTTCCATTGCTTATAACCCCAAAAGGGAGATTAGAATATTTGATTAAAATATTTTATTTGGGTAGTCAACCATTATTAAATGATTGACTACCAAGTTTTTAATTAGTTGGTGAATAATTAATTGTAGCCATTTGAGACTCTTTGGTTGGCATCACAATCCAAAGAACAATATAAGGTATTACGGCTGGAATTGGAGCGAAAAACGCTACAACTAATAATACACGTACGAGTGTTACATCAAGATTGAAATATTCGGCTAAACCTGCGGCAACGCCACCAATCATTTTACTACTTTTAATTCTAAATAATCGCTTTTCCATTTTTTTAATATTGTTTATATTTTTGCTTTTTCTTTTTAAATCAATCATATCTTTGTGATTGATGAAACAAAGATATAGGTGAAAGACGGTACTATGTATAGCAAACTACATGAATGGAAAAAAATAATGTCAAAGGGATTTTTTTGAGGAGGATTTTATAATTTAGTATATGAAAGGTTAATTTTTAGTGATGAAACATCAATCTTCTTCAAGAATTTCAAGAATTTCACTCAATTCATCATAATCTTTGTAACCTGGTCTGATTTCGTTACTTCCTTTTAGAGCAATACCTTTTACTGGCATTTCTGTCAAAAGCTCGGTTACATTGTTGGAAGTAACACCAAAATCTAATACAATTGGATAATTAAAAGCATATTCTTTTAAAGTATAGCGTGCAAAATCTGAAAGTTCACCTCCATCTACCAAAAAGAATTCGACAAATTGTGAATATCTTTCTAAATAATCTTCAAGATAAGCACTTTCAAAATCTAATTTAAGGATTATTGGTTTACCTAAATCAGTGATTTGTGGTAAAAGTGTAGCATCTGTAATTTGTAAAATATCAATTTCATAAGCCTGCAAAAAAGCCTTAATCTCTTCATAATCAACACTTTGAGTTTCTCCAACAATTAAAATACCAGCCACCCAAGATTTAATTTCTTTCATTTTTTCGGGCGAAGTATAATCAATTGAATGTTTATCCATCACAAATCCAATCATCTCCACTCCCATTCCAGCACAATACCGTGCATCTGAAAGATTGGTTACATTACTAACTTTTACGAGTGTTTTTAAAGCCATTATCTGTTAAATTCAATTTTTGAAGTCCAAATTTACCTCAGAACTATTCACAATCAAATTCTGTTAAGTATTTTTGTACAAAATTATATCTAAACGGTGGGCTTTGAACCCACGCAGTAATCAAAATGAGCAAACACGGACGTATTTTAGTCGCCATGAGTGGCGGCATTGACAGCTCTTTAGCGGCTGTTCTTCTACACGAACAAGGTTATGAAGTAATTGGCATGACCATGAAAACTTGGGATTACGCTTCCTCAGGCGGTAGCAAAAAAGAAACAGGTTGTTGTAGCCTCGACTCAATCAATGATGCAAGAAACATTGCTGTTAATTTAGGATTCCCACATTATATATTAGATATTCGAGAAGAATTTGGCGATTATGTAATTGACCATTTTACTGGTGAATATTTGGAAGGAAGAACACCAAACCCTTGTGTACTTTGCAATACACACATCAAATGGGATGCTTTGTTGAGGCGAGCTGATAAATTGGATTGTGAATTTATAGCCACTGGACATTATGCAAATATTCGAGAAGAAAATTCAAGATTTGTCATTTCGAAGGGAATCGATACTTGGAAAGACCAAAGTTATGTACTTTGGGGCGTTTCGCAAGATAGTCTTTCTCGTACGAAATTACCATTGGGTCATTTGAAAAAATCAGAAATCAGACAAATGGCAACCGATAAAGAATTTTATGATTTAGTAAATAAAAAAGAATCTTACGAAATTTGTTTCGTACCTGATAACGATTATCGTGGATTTTTGAAACGTCGGGTTGAAGGTTTAGAAGAAAGTGTGAAAGGCGGAAATTTTGTATTTGAAGATGGAACAGTTGTTGGAAAACATGAAGGTTATCCATTTTATACCATTGGGCAAAGAAAAGGTCTTGGAATTGCTCTAGGAAGCCCTGTTTTTGTCACTGAAATCAGGAAAGAAACCAACGAAGTTGTATTAGGAAAAGAAAAAGAACTTGATAAAGACGGCATGATGGTTGGAAAATTAGTCATGCAAAAATATGCAGATTTACAAGGAAAACCTTTGGAAACCGTTACAAAAGTAAGATATAAACATGATGGTTCGCCTGCTCAAATTATCCAAGAAGGAGATAAAATGAAGGTTTTATTTCACGAACCAGTAAGTGCTATTGCACCTGGACAAGCGGCTGTTTTTTATGAGGGCGACGATGTTGTTGGCGGCGGATGGATATTAAAAAGTTTTAGGAACGATGATTTTACCATGAATTAATAAGATTTTACGTAAGCCCTCTTCAAATTTGTTGAGGGCTTTTTTGATATAATTTTTATGATTATCTAACAAGATTTCTATTCAAAATCCGTTATATTCAATAATATTCAAACTATATTTTATGAAAAGGATTCTACTCGCTACTATTATTATTTTATCCACATTTACAACTTTCGCTCAAAATCAATATTTTGTATTGTTCAAAGACAAAACGAATTCTCCTTATTCAATCAATCGTCCGAAAGAATTTCTATCTGACCGCTCAATTGAGCGACGTAAAAAACAGAATATTGCTATTATTGAAAGAGATTTACCACCAAATCCAAGTTATTTGACCGAAATAGCTAAAACTGGAGCTAAAATCTTGTATAAATCTCGTTGGATAAATGGAGCGTTGATTCAAACAAATGCTACAACTTTGGATAAGATTTTAAAATTATCATTTGTTCGAGGTTTAGAAGGCAAAGGTGATATTCGTAACGCACGTCAAAACGATGAAAATCAAGTTTTCAAGACAAAAAATAAATTTGAAAATGAAGAAACATTTGATAATGGCTTTTCTCAAAATCAATTAGCCATGCTTGGTGCTGATAAAATGCACCAAAAAGGTTATCATGGCGAAGGAATGTTGATTGGTGTTTTAGATTCGGGTTTTCTGAATGCCAATAAGTTATCTTTTTTCACCGATTTATTCAACGAAAAAAGAGTGATAGCTACTTGGGATTTTGTCAATAATGAAACAAATGTTTTTAATGACCACAGTCATGGCACAAGCGTGCTTTCATGTATGGCTGCATTTGAAAACGGCAAAATTGTTGGAACAGCCTACAAAGCAAATTATTTATTGCTAACCACCGAAGATATTAATTCCGAAACAAAACGAGAAGAAGCTAATTGGTTGTTTGGTGCTGAAATGGCTGATAGCATTGGTGTTGACGTTATTAATACATCGTTGGGATATACCGAATTTGATAATCCAAGTCAAGATTATAAATATTCCGACATGAATGGAGACCGTGCATTGGCTACTCGTGCAGCAGATTGGGCAGCTCAAACAGGCATTTTGGTGGTTGCATCTGCAGGAAATGAAGGGTCAGCTAGTTGGAAATATGTAGGAACGCCTGCAGATGCAGATTCTATTATTACAGTTGGTGCGGTGGCAAATACTTTAAATATTGCATCTTTTAGTTCTTTTGGACCTTCGGCCGATGGTAGAATTAAGCCAGAACTTTCTGCACAAGGAGCAGGAACAACCGTTGGTGCAACTAATGGAGCAGTAACAACCAGCAATGGCACTTCATTTTCTTCACCTTTGATGGCAGGATTTGCTACAGGATTTTGGCAAGCTTTTCCAAAACTAACTAACATGCAAGTGCGAGAATATTTGATTCGTTCGGCAAGCCAATATGCAACGCCTGATAACAGAGTTGGTTATGGAATCCCTAATTTTGATAAAGCTTTCGAAATTGCAGAATTAGAATCTTTGATTGCTGAATTAAAAAAATCTGGACAAGATGTTGTAGTTTTCCCTAATCCATTTAACGACCCTCAAGGCGTAAAAATTTGGATTTTAAAAAACCAAGCTGGTGATAATTTTGAATATTCGTTAACAGATTTTACAGGAAAAACCGTTTGGAGTTTTGCCACCAAAGAAAGTAAAATTAATTTACCTATTTTCAAAAGTGACTTACCACAAGCAACTTACGTTTTGAAAGTTACGGCTGAAAATCTTAATTTTACTACTAAAATAGTAAAAGAATAACTAATATTTGCTATGAATTATGAGTAGTTTTGTAATTCATAGCTTTTTAACCATTCTCATAATCGAATCTGAATCATTGTATTTGATTACTTTTTCAATCGGAATCCATGCCAGTTCGTTTGATTCTTCAGAAATAATTAATTTTTCGTTTAAATCTGCTTCAAATATAAATCTAATGTCATAATGAAAATGTGCTGGCGTTTGCTTTCGTTCAGGAATCAAATGAATATCAACATCAAAAATATTGCTGTTTAATACCATAATATTTGTCAAACCAGTTTCTTCTCGTGCTTCTTTTAATGCTACTTTTAAAACATCCGAATCGCCATCACAATGACCGCCAGGCTGAAACCATTGATTAAGTTTTCGATGATGAATCAATAAAACATTTTGCCGCAATTTATCAACAATCCATGCCGAACCAGTAATATGTCCAATCAACAGCTCTCTTTTGAAACAATCTGTATTGTTTTTTACAAATATTATTGTTTCACTTTTCATTTTTGATTCATTACTATCATGCGTTTGATAGTTTTCTAACAAATCGAGTATTTTTTTTCGGTGCATACTTGGAGTTTTATACGTAGATTTGCACGAATTTAGTTCATCAAATCAACAAAATCAGTAAGTCCAATGAAAAAAATTGCTCTTTTAGCATTAAGTTGCTTATTATCAAGTACTTCTATTTTTGCCCAAATTACACCAGCTCCTAGCCCTGGAGCTGCTATTTCTCAAGTGGTAGGCGTAACCAAAATTTCAATTGATTATTCTCGTCCATCTTTAAAAGGTCGTGAGATTTTCGGGAAATTAATTCCATTCGACAAAGTTTATAGAACAGGTGCAAATGGTGCAACCAAAATCGAAACAACTGGCGATATTACTGTTCAAGGCCAAACTTTGAAAGCAGGGAAATATGCTATCATGTCGATTCCAAATCAAGCAAATTGGACAATTATTTTCAGTAAAAACCTAAATGTAAACGAACAAAGTTACAATCAATCTGACGATGTTTTGCGAGTTACGGCTCGTCCTCAAGATATTTCAACTGTTGAGACTTTAACTTTTGATTTCTCTGATATAAAAGATGATGCTGCTTCATTAAATTTTAGCTGGGAAAAAACAAAGGTAACTTTGACAATTGGTGTTGATAATGCTGCAGCGATTGAAAATGCAGTTAACCAAAAGAACAATGAAGCATCGAATACATTCCAACAAGCTGCCGATTATATGCTACAAAAAGGAATGGATTTGAACAAAGCATTAAGTTTAGTTGATAAATCATTGGGATTAAATGAAAACTTCCGTAATAACTGGATTAAGGCACAAATTCTTGACAAACTTGGCAAACCTTCTGATGCGTTAGGTTTTGCATTAAAATCTCAAGCATTAGGTTCGGGTGATGGCTCTTATCAATTTTTTAAAGATGCGATCGAAAAAGGAATTTCAAGCATAAAAGCTAAAATTCCAGCAATTCCAACGGCTCCAGAAACGCCTAAGAAAAAGAAAAGTTAATTATCAGATTCGATACGACATTAAAATTTTAACAGAAACTCCAAGTTTTCGGACTTGGAGTTTTTTTGTTAATCAATTGATTCATATCAATTTTAATTCAAATTTCGTTAGCTTTGAAAAAACAATTAATTCGATGCGAAACCTGTTCACGTTATTATTTTTATTTATTCACACACTATTATTTGGCCAAGATAAACAACTCAAATTTGAAGATTTTACTTATGAGTCAAATATAAAAACCGTTTTACTTTATCCACTTTTAGGTGCTGCGAATGATGCAGCTCGCACACTCAATCCGCCTATTTTGTCGTTACAAGATACTAAAAATCTATGGTTAGAATTTGATGATTTAAATGCCAACTACGAACAATTTCATGTACGAATTTTGCACTGCACCTACGATTGGAAACAATCTGTTTTATCAGAAATTGAATACATGCCAGAATATAACGATTTGATAATCAATGATTATAGAGTTTCAAGAAATACTAAAATACCTTATTATCATTATAAAATTGAGATTCCTAAAGTTCTTCTTTCTGGTAATTATTTATTAGTCGTATGGCGAGGAAGACGAAAAGATGACATTGTTTTGAGTAAAAGATTTATGGTTTACGAAAGCCAAGTGGGTGCTTTCGGTACGGTTAAGCAAGCCCAAGCACCTTCTAAATTTCGCTCACACCAACAAGTCGATTTTGAAATAAATTATGGCGGTTATCGAATGATGTCGCCTAGAGATGAACTAAAAATAGTTGTTCGACAAAACTATCGTTGGGAAAAAACAGCCAAAAATCTTCGGGCATTTAGTGTCAATGAAAGTACCTCAAAATTAGAATTTCGTTTTTTTGATGATGAAAATACTTTTCCAGCAGGAAATGAATTTCTTTTTTTTGATTCCCGAAGCACTTATAATAAAGGTCAATATATTGCCCAAATTCGTCGTGGAAAAGAAGATGAAATGTGGGTTTCGCCGCAATCAAATCGAAGTGAAACCGCTTATATTGAAGCCAATGATTTTGATGGAAGTTTTGTTATTGATAACCGAGAAAGTACAGATGGTGAAGTTGAGGCCGATTATATTTATACAACTTTTGGGCTTAAAACCCACGAACTAGAGGGAGCTAATGAAAAAGTTTATGTCAATGGTGGTTTCAATAATTGGAGATTAGATAAAATCAATGAAATGATTTATGACAATAATTTTGGAGGATATACAGCTTCCATTCTACTCAAACAAGGTGTTTATAATTATATTTTTATTATTCAAAAACCTAATAGTACAACCGATGAAGCATATTTTGAAGGTAATTTTGGTGAAACCCAAAATACCTATGAAATTTTTATTTATCATCGCCCAGTTACTGCTCGTGCTGAAAAGCTAGTAGGTTATCACGTGGTTGATTTCAACAAAAAACGTTAGAAGTTAAATACTGTTGTGAATTTCAAAAATAACACTTTTATAGAAAATGCATTGTCATTTCTACTTCAACATTCTTCATTCTTGGATAAATATCATTACATTTAAGGTCGATTTTTAACCTTTAGATTTTATGAAAACTGCACTTGTAGTTGGAGCATCAGGATTAATAGGTAATTTGCTTACAATCAAGTTATTAGAAAGTAATTTCTACGAAAAAACAAAGATTATTGTAAGAAAACCGCTTGATATTACTCATCCAAAACTTGAACAAATTATTGTCAATTTTGATAATTTAGAAGAATCCAACATTATTGCGGACGATATTTTTTGCTGTCTTGGTTCAACAATGAGACAAGCAGGTTCAAAAGAAAATTTTTATAAAGTTGACTTCACATATCCGCTCAATATTGCAAAAATTGGACTTAAAAACGGTGCAAAACAGTTTTTAATAGTTACTGCAATGGGAGCAGATGAAAAATCTTTTTTTTATTACAATCGAGTAAAAGGTGAAATTGAAAAAGCATTGAGCGACTTGCGTTATCCGACTTTGATTATTTTTAGGCCATCAATGCTATCGGGAGAAAGAAAGGAAAAACGTTTGGGAGAAAAAATCGGAAAAGTGTTTATGGAGTTTTTCGATGCACTCATTCCAGATAAATATAAAATTATTGAAGGAAGCAAAGTTGCCCAAGCAATGCTAGAATTGGCTCAAAAAGGTATAAAAAACAAGGACATTTTTGAGTCTGGAAGTTTACAAAAATATTAATAAAATTTATTCTCGAATGACAAAACGTAATTTACGTACAACAATTTTTATACTTTTTTCTTTTGCTAAAATAACTTTTACAATTGCTCAAATTAACAAAAAAATAACTTGGGATTTTCCACTTCCTCGAACCCACACGGGTATTTTATTGGGGAATGGCACACAAGGATTAATGGTTTGGGGAAAAGATAATCTTTTGAATATTACGATTGGCAGAGCTGGATTTTGGGACCATCGAGGCGGAAATGATTTTTCGGTTCGGGTAAATTACAATGGGCTAAAAAAATTGCTACAAAATAATCAGCAAGATAGTATTAAACATGCCTTTGAAGTTCCCAAACTGCCAAACGCTAATCCAAGTTTTGGTCAACCACGACAAATCGGTGGTGGACGACTTGAAATCGAGTTACCAAAAGGTTGGACACTTACCAAAGGAGAATTGAATCTTTCAAAGGCTGAAATACAAATAAGTGCTACTTTTCAAGGCAGAATTCAAATAATTACTATTCGCCAAGCCATCATTGATGAACTGTTTTGGGTAACAATTCCAGCAGGTTTAACTGCAACAAAAATATCGTTAAAATCAGCATGGGATTTCATTAGTGAAGACCTAGCAAAAGCGGGTATAGAGAAGCCAATAATTTGGCTTTGTCCAGAAAATAATTGTGGTGGATTTACACAACGACTTCCTGAAGATGTTCCGCTAAGTATTGGCTATTCTCGGAAAGGAAATACTGTTTCAGTAGCAACATCTTTGCGTTACGACAGCAGAGAAATTGTTGAGCATAAACTTCAAAACAATGATTATCAACGAGCAATTCCGCTCATTGAATCTTGGTGGAAAAATTATTGGGAAAATATACCAAAAGTAAGTTTACCAGACCCCATTCTTCAAGAATTGTACGATTACGGATTGTATAAACAAGCATGTTCGACACCACCACAAGGAATTGCTTGTACATTACAAGGCCCTTTCATAGAAGAGTATCAACTTGCTCCCTGGAGCAACGATTACCATTTTAATATCAATGCCGAAATGATTTATTATCCCGCTTTAATGTCGGGTAAATTTGACCATTTCAAGCCATTATGGAACATGATTGAGTCGTGGAAAACTCAAATATCTAAAAACGGAGAAACTTTTTTTGGCAGAAAAGGAGCGATGATGCTTCCACATGCGGTTGATGATAAATGTAAGGTTGTTGGTTCATTTTGGACAGGTACAATTGACCATGCTTGTACCGCTTGGATGGCTCAAATGGCTTGGTTACATTTTAGTTACAGTGGAGATAAATCTATTTTAGAAAAAACCGCTTATCCTCTACTAAATGGCACATTTGAGGGTTATTGGGCAATGCTGGAAGAGAAAAATGGCATTTTCCATTTGCCAATTTCAGTTAGTCCAGAGTACGGTGGAAACAGTTTTGACGCTTGGGGCGATAATGCTTCATTTCAATTAGCTGCTTTACATGCTATTTGTAAAATTTTGCCCAAAGCCGCCAATATTCTCAAGATGCCAATTGACCCACGATGGAAAGAAGTTGACACAAAACTACCCGATTATTCACTAATTAATAAAAACATTGCTCTTTGGGAAGGAATGGAGCTAAAAGAAGCCCATCGTCATCATTCGCATTTAAGCAGTATTTATCCGTTTGTAAGCATCGACCCAAATGCCGAAACAAATAAAAATATTGTTCAAAATGCAGTTAATACTTGGGTTGAAAAAGGAACTGGAACTTGGGCTGGTTGGAGTTTTCCTTGGGCTGCTATTATTCACGCTCGTACTGGTCAAACAGAAGCAGCTGTGAGTTGGTTACATTATTGGAAAGAAAATTTCACGAATGAAGGAAGAGGAACGTTATCAAATGCCAATACTAATGGGCATAGTGTTTTTGGGCAACCTGTTTGGAGTAAACTTCCAGAAAATACGCCAAATCGTGAAATTATGCAACTAGATGCTGGTTTTGGTGCATTATCAGCAATTTATGAACTTTTAGTTCAGAACAGAATAGATGGCATTTATGTTTTACCTGATATGCCATTTTATTGGAAAAGCCTCTTTTTTCAAGATATTTGGACTGAAGGTGGTTTTAAAATCTCGGCAAAAGTTGAGTTAGGAAAAGTTGTTGAAGTAAAAATAAAATCAACTCGTGAAGGAAATATCAATTTATATCATAATTTAGGCGAAAAATATACAATAAATAATGCCCCAAAAACAGGAAAATTCTTTGAAAAAAAGATGAAGTCTGGTGATGAAATAGTATTAATCAGAGCAAATTAAAATAAATATAAATAACCATCTAAACATGAAAAAATTACTATTAGCAATCCTAGTTTTACTGAGTGTAAAAATTGTTTCGGTAGCACAAAACACTACCAAAGTTAATGACAAAGAGAGTTTAACAAAGAAAAATGAAACTAAATTTGTCATTAAACAAAATCCTGAAGATGAAAATGGAAACCCCTCATCAAATATTGCTCTTTCATTTGGCAACAAAACAACCAAAGTTGATAAAGTTACTGGAAATGCTGAACTTATTGATAAAAGTGAGTACTTAAATAAAGGAATTCCGAAGAAAGCGTTATCAGCTTGTGGAGCATGGTGGGCAGGTGCTGGCGATTATTTCTATGTAACAAAAGTAGAAAATCGATTGGTAATCTATAAAGGCTGGCAGGATGAAACACAAACAGATAAAAGTTATCATTGGAAAAAATTTAAAGTAATTAAATAATAAATTGTGTAGCTCGGATTTGTAAAAAGCCATATAAAAGCGTTTCATGTCATTAGAAGACACTTATAAAACTATAAAATCGCCCGCCGAAGGGTTATTTAAAGACAGAGGAAGTAAATTCTTTGCTTTTGCTTATCATATCGAGCATGAAAGCGAAGTCAAAGAATTGGTTGATAATCTTCGTAAAGAACATTTCAAGGCAGTACATTATTGTTATGCTTTTCGCTTAGGACTTGACAAAAATAATTTTAGAGTAAATGATGACGGAGAACCTTCGGGTTCAGCGGGCAAACCGATTCTAAATACGCTTCTTTCGCATGAAATAACAAATGTATTGGTTGTCGTAGTTCGTTATTTTGGAGGCACATTACTCGGCGTTCCTGGTTTGATAAATGCTTATAAATCTGCAACCGCAGAAGCACTCGCTCTTGCCGATATTGTTGAAAAAACAGTCAATGATGTTTACATTGTTAGTTTTGAGTTTATTCAAATGAACGATATAATGAAAATCGTCAAAGAATTTAATCTAAAAATTCGTAACCAAACCTACGACAACCAATGCGTTATTGAACTAGAGTTTAGAAAAAAACTTACAAATCAAGTGGTTGGTAAACTTGAAAAAATTGACAATATCATAATTGAGTATTTGTTTACTGTATAAAACATTTTGTTTAAAGAACTCTATTAATAATAAACCCACTAAGAAATAAGATTCAAAGTGGGTTTATTATTAATACTAATTAGACATTAATAACACGTTTTTATTTCCGCTTGGAAATTACTGTATTTCTCCGCTATAAAACCAGGTTTCAAAATAATAGCTTTACCTGCCTCAAATCTAACGGATGGAGCTGGTGTAAACGCACCATCTCCAACTTTCTTATTCGACTCAATTGTTTCGATTGCCTTAATTCGCTCAATTCCTGTAGAAATATTGCTATTAACAACAACAATTTTAGTTGCAACAACCACTTCGACACTTGTTGAGCCACCATTACTACATTGAACCAAATAAGTCGTAGTGACTGTCGGGCTAACCGTCAAGCTTGTCCCAGTTTGTGTACTTGAACCACTAGTCCAAGATAGAGTTCCACTACAACCAGTAGCATTGAGCGTAATCGAAGAATTTGGACAAATATTAGGCTTAATTGGAGTCACTGAAATGAAGTTTTGTCCATTACAATTTTCAGATTGAGTAATGACCATCTCAACTTTAGCACTTGTACACCCCTCAAGCGGAATACAATAGCCTTTAAAAACCCCTGGTTCAGTTACAATACGGGTATTTTTATTCGATGCAACTGTATTATTAGCCGACGGAGTTTCCCATTTGAATACATCTGTCACTGCAGGACAAGAAGCTGTCAAAATTACACTTTCACCTTTACAAATCTGTATATTATTAGCAGTAATAGTTGGTGAGGTATAAAACGGTTTTACTGTCATCATAAATACCTGTGACTTACTTATACAACCATCGACCCAAGCTATTACGGTATAAGTGGTATCAGCCTTAGGAGCTACACTAATAGTGCTTCCAGTTGAACCATTCGACCAAGTGAATATTGCCGATGGGTTTGAGATAGCTGTCAGAATATTTGGTATGCCAGCACACATCTTGGACTCCCCTATAATACTCGGCACCTGTGGAAGCTGTTTCAGTTTTACTGCAATACTTGCCGATGATGTACATCCCTTATCCGTTACTTCAACCATATAAGTGCCTACCGTTAAAATGTCTGCGTTCTCAATCTCTGGATTTTGCAAAGTCGAACTAAACGAATTTGGACCATTCCAAAGGTAACTTGTTCCGCCACTAACGCCCAGCTTAAGTGTACTTTTTAGACATACATCAATTGCATTGCTACTGACAGTTGCCACAGGAAGTGGATTGATGACTACATCGGTCGTCAAACTATCCGTACAACCATTATCATTCATCACAACTGTGTAAGCTCCACTGGCCGATACACTTACCTTTTCTATTTTTGGATTTTGTTCTGTTGAAGTGAAGCCGTTAGGACCTCTCCACGAATAACTTGTTCCGCCGCTACTGCTCAAATTAAGCGTTGTTTTTTCACAAACAGGGGTGTTGCTGGTAGCCGTCATGGTCAAAGTTTTGACTATGACGTTCGTAGTTGCAGTAATTTGGCAACGATAAGAAGTAACCGTCAACGTATACACACCTGCCGCTGCAGTGCTTACACTTTCAATTACAGGATTAAGTAATGTTGAGCTAAAACCATTGGGACCAATCCACGCATAACTATCTCCTTTATTGGCTGACAATTGTAAGGTACTACCTTTACATACGGGAGCGTTCGAACTTGGCTTCGAGAATGAAAACGAACAATCATTACTTTTTAGACGACGGTAAAAGAAACTCGTTTGTCCATCATTGTAGCCAGCACAATTAAGAGCAAAAACATTCACACCATAATCGCCAATCCATGAAGTATCACGCATCACCGCCGAAACCACACCATTACTAATACTAATACTCAACGGTGAGAAATTAAGTTCGTGCGGAACAACTGCATTACCTAGTTTAGCATTAAATTGATACGTAATTGCCGACTTCAAAGTGAAAGTTTTTTTCATTGAACTTGAATAATATTTCACATCCACGGGTAATGTTGTAGAACCTGTATTGCCGCCAATAGTAGCATAAAATAATTTATTAACAGTATTGAAAGTAGCACAACCTACCACTGTATTTGTATTTGGATTAACGAATATCAAAACATCATCTGTCGATACAAAACTTGTACGTTCATTAAATTTCACTTTGATAACAGCCGTCATATTACCTTCTTGAGTGGTAGCCGCACACATTGGCTTTGTATCATTGGATGTTGGTAAAATAGTACTCACTGCATAATTCGTACAACTTACACTTGGCTTTACAATACCAGCAGGTACTGAAACTGTTCTAAATACAGTTTCAGGTTGTTTAATTATCATATCATCTATACTTATCTGCACTTCGTCCGCTCCTAATGAAATCAAATTAAACTCAATTGGAGCTTCCACTAAACCAGCTAGTGTTTCCCCTTTAAACAATACTTTTCTATCTAGCTCATATTCCTTGTCTCTATCGGCCTTATACAACCTAAACTGAATATTTTGTTCGTCTTGGTAGTAAATAGTTTGGAAGAAAAGCCTATTTTTTTCGTTGATAATCGACTTATTCACGCCTACCAACTTCCCTTCAATATATGCTCGCAATTCGTCGTCATCATCAATCGTAATACCGTTTATATGACCAATTAGATTCATCGTTTGTTCATACTGAGCAAAGTTAAACGTCATAGGTGTTTCCATTTTATTTTGGTCATCTAAATTTATATCATCGGCAGCTTTTCGAGCATTTGATACAGATATGCCTGGATAAGTCAATGTTCCGGCATTACTAATCTTCAAGAGATATCCTTTCAGAGGTTCAAGGAAACTCAAATTACCAACCCAACCAACACCAGCTACATACTGAGCAAAAAGAGTCTGGCTTTTTATAATATCACCATTCAGTGGCGTTAGGCCTCTTAATGCCTGAGTTACAGTCATGCCAATTGAAGGAACATAACCAATCCAATTCCAACTGTTTTTAATCTCAATCGGATACTCCGCAGCTTTATATGGTGCCCCTTTAAGACACACCGTATCTCTTTCTGTAATAAATACCATGTATCGTTTCGTTGGAAAAATTAAGCTATCGGCCATATCCCAACCATAACCATCAAGGTACTCCGCAAAATTATTGTCAGTCTTAATGTAAGCACCTGATTTATTCTTCAAAGATTTCAATACATTAGTTACTGTATTTCTACCAGTACCCAAATCAAGATTAAATGAAACCCAGTTGAAACCTCTATTGAGCGGAATACATTTTTTTACTAAATTCAGTACACTTACTGGTGTTGGTTCGAGTGGTGTTCCCGCCAAACTTCCATCATGGTACCTATATTCTTCAAGAATCTCCACAAACTCGTTACATTTTGCCCCTTGCCAAACTGCAAATTCAATAGGCTTATCCTCGTCTGTCGGATTACCATACACCGTCATAAAGGTCAACCATCGTTTGTGATCTGCTGGAATATTTCGGAAATATGCTACCTTAGCTACCCCTCTGATTTGCCCATCTATCTTAGCTACAACTACATCAGATGGGTCGGTTGAAGTAACTCCGAAGATACTCAAATCAACTACCATATTCATTGTACCTTGATACTGCTCAGGATTACTTACCTCATACTTAGGTTGCGGACAACGCACGCGATAATCAATCAATAAGGGTTCTGCACCTTTTGAACCTACCATTTGGAGTGTATCTAAATAATCACCAATCAATAAGTCTTTTTGGAATGTGAGCGTTACATCAGCTATTTGGCCTGGGTTTAGTGTGCCCGTTGATGGTGAAACCGTTAGCCACGAAGGCACACTCTCCATCCGAAAGCTGGTAATGCTACCACCACGGTTACGTATTTGGCGTTTTACCGTAAATGGCTTCAGCACTTCATTGGTTTCGATTACATCCGTACCTACCCACTCAAGGTTATTTTGATTAACTGCAAATTCCCACTTAATGGTTTTCTCAATCATATTACCAGCCTTATCTCTGATAGCTGCTCTCTGATGATTCGGGTTTTGAGCCAACATCGCATCATCATAGTCTTTGCCACTAACCACTACCCTAAAGGTTCTATTCTCAAAGAAAACTGGGTTAATATTGGGAGTAATCATAATCTTATTACCCACGCAAGCAATAGTAGCATCTACCAGTGCATTCGTAGTAGCATCATAAAGACCGATGGTATTATTGGCCAACATATCTGCTTGTACAACTTTATCACAATCAATTGGCTCATTGAACGTAATAGAGATTTCATCGCCTGGGTCCCACGTACCATCACCTGGTTCTGGTACACCAAATACCATTGGTGGTATTCGAGCCACCTCACCCTTTATAACTGTTGAAATTCCTGGTTGTAAAGAAACATTAAAACATTCAGCTACCGCTCTAATCTCATAAGGGCCGTCCTTTAATAATTCTGTATTCCATTCTTTAATAGTGAATATATCACCTAAATTTGCTTTTAAAGTTTCATTGATATTTATCCAAGAACCATCACCTCCGATAGGACGATATTGTAAACGTATGAGTTTTAAATCTTCATCATCTTTATTATATTCATTTAAGGTAATACTCAGTTTATTTTGTGATGCTGGTGTTATTACAAAGTTTTGTAATGGGAAACCAATATCAACTTTGCTACAAGGCTCAATAAATGAAGCTGCTAAGTTTATTGTTTTTACAAAATACTTATCTACTAAAGTATCACCTCCTCGTGCATCGGCCAATTCAGTTTCACAAGCAGACTCCAATTGAATAGTAATATCACTATAATTATATTTGATAGGACCTTTATCAATAGTAAGAGTTACAGTTTGGCTCTGACCAGGGTCAATTCTGAATGTTATAGGCTGAGTAAGAGGCTGCCCGTTTACTTTTACGATTGCTCCATCAGGATTGGTGGAAGGGTCTAATGACAGGTCATAGTTCATGGCCTCATCGGTTGGACTGGCATTTCCTAATTGTAATTGATAAACCGCAGAAGTATTTGCAGGTACATTTACTTTAGAGTTTCCATCAAGGCTTACAAGTGTAGGTGCAGAGCGTTGTCTTGTTCCTTTTTCCCAAGGGCATGAACTCTCTCCAGATACTAATTCAAAGCTATAGCTATCCCAGATTTTACCTCGATAAACTTGTACAAGGAAGTTGTCACCTACATCATCATCTTCAAAATGGTAGGAAATACCATACACATTAGTAGTTTGTTCGTCATGGGTATTCGATTTTGTATGCTCATGCGTGATTGCTAAGTTACCTTCGATACCACCGAGTGCTTTAAGCGTAAATTCTGCATCCGCACCATACCAACCTTTTATATCAAAAGTTTCTGTCCATCCTTTAGTACTATCTGTGGTTGTACTTTCTTCATAAACAGCTCCTGCATCGAAGCTAATAGTTTTCTCATATTTTACTTTTTTATCATCTTTATTCATCTTTATATACTTCTCCCATTCTTCAAAGGCCAATGAATCTCTGTGCCTTTTAGGATTTACAGCTAATGGTTGGGATGCAAGTAATTTCAACGAAGGAATAATATCTTTAACAATTTGCCGTTCTGAATAAACAAAGTCTCCACCAATAGTAACATTACTGATTTCAAGTTTCTTTTTTGTATAAAACTTGCAACTATCAGGCTTATAGTTTAGCTCAATAGAACCACCAAAAGTAACATTTTCGGCATATCCAAAGTAAACATCTCCGCCTCCTTCACTTCCCACTACTCCGTCGGATGCTGAGGTAGAAATAACTTTGGTAGTTGTAATACAGGAATTTTCATTTGTTGAATAATTCCATGTCTGATTTGACCCTCCTGAAGCTGTAACTTTTAATTCATTCTTTATTACAATTTCAGCCCCTGGTGTTCCAACATTAGTTTCTCCACCGAACGAGGTACCTATACTAAACTCTTCTCCTAAATCATTAATTACACTTCTACTATCGTTGGTACAGTGAGTAAATCCTTTTTCGAGAGTAGCATAACTTCCATCTCCTGGTGGGTCACGTAGTACAAATTTGGGTTGCTGGGGTGAAGATGATGTAAATGTTCCAATAGTGGCTTTTCTACCAAGTATCACAAAAGAGGTCGTATCAGTAGTTGAGGCACTACCGACTGTTCCTGTTACAGTTACCAGCGTTTTGTATGGTGGAATAATGTTTACATTCTTAGGCTTGAATTTATACTCAAACTCTTGCACATTTTTTGCCAATGTTGTATCAACTAAACTTGTTACCGAGGGGTTATCAATTAATAACTTTGCTCCATCAACATAACATTTACCCCCATCATATTGCTCAAAAACTTTAATTTTAAATTTACTTTCAATATACTGATAAGCAATTTTTAAATTACAAGCGTTGGGAGTGATACCCGGCATTTCGATTTTTGGTGGTGCTACATAAATAAAGTCTGTGGTATCAGAAATTACATCTCGTAAATCTACCTCTTGCCCACCTTTTAGCTGAAAATAGTTATAAATCACTGAATTTGAGTGTTCAACTACACTTACTCTAAAGGCACGTGCAGGTAAATCTTTAAAAATAAATTTACCGTCTGGATTACGGAGTGTATCTGTCCGCTCAAAACAACCATCTAAAGTGGCTACTTTTACAACTACTCTTGAGCCTTGAGGAATGATTGATTTTCTACATTTATCATTACCAGCCACTTGTCCATAAATTGTACGTTTCGTGTTATCCAAGAATACAATGCCTGCTTTTGGTGATTGTATTTTACGGATTTCAAAGAAAGCGGGAGAAAACAAATGTTCTTTGTATGATGCACTGAACTTGAGGGTTTTACCTGGCTCAAAATCAGCTGACCATTTTCCATTTCTATCAGTACGAATAGGTGGAAAATAGCTTTGTCCGTTTACAAAGATATTAATAGAATCAGCAAAACAGAAGGTATTAGCAAAGCGTATGGTTCCCGAAACATTAACTGTTGATACGTCTTTAAAATCAATATTTCCAATAGCTGTATTACTTGTGTTAAGATTTACGACCCGTATATTTGGCTCAAATTCGTGGGCTTTAGTTTCTTTTCTGCGGGCATTATTGCTCCATGAAGCCTTCAATATTACCCCCTCCCGTGGCAATGCAGCTCCAAAGTTAGTGGCAGCATAATCATAAACCTTAGTATCGGTTCCTTCATTGAGGTCGAAGTAACTCCACTGTAAAGCCGTTGTCGAATCATTTGGTAATCCTACCACATAATGTTCCTGAATCACATTCTGTGGTAAAGCTGTTTTATAGATAACAAACTCATCTACCAAACCTGTATAAAACTTACCGGTAGTAGCATCAGTCGAGTTAGTTGCTAAAAGCCACGGACTACCATTTTGCCAGTTCGACGTACCAGTAAATGAAACCGTTTCTTTCAATTCACCTTCTAAATAAACTTTTGCACTACCTGCCGTATTATCAAGCGTTACCGCCAAATGATAATACTTTGCTTTTACCGCTCCTAAATCGGTAATTGTACCGTTAAGGTTCAAGAAAAGTTTTCCATTATCAATATAGGCTTCGTAGAAACTGCCTTTTGAAAGGACTGTCTGGCGTGATTTCAAATCAAACGGATGAAATAAAACCTGTACCGTTGAAGTATCAGGCATATCAAAATCGGTCAGATTACCATACGATTTATCAGCCGCATTGAATTCGAGTGCCGAATTAAACTCAAAGTTTTTCATCGGGGTTGCCCTAAAACTTTCCGATTGGCTATAATTAATACCATCAATTACATAATACCCAGTTACGTCCGTTACACCCGCACTGTAAACTTCAGGTTTATCAGAAGAGAAGGTTGCACCATAAACATTAGCATTGGTCGGGATTGTCGTATTATCAAATACTTTTACACCCACACCCTCATCCATCTTCCAGTACGATACCAAACCAGCTTCTGATTTTGATACCGAACGGTTTTTAGTCGAATTTACCTCCGTTTGGTTTAGTGGGCGGTTATATACCCTGATATCATCAATTTTTCCTTTGAAGAAACCGTCGTTTCCGATTTTACTACCAATGTTTAGGTAGTTTTTCTCACGCACGATACTGGCGGGCTTGGTTCCTACAAATTCACCATCAACCATGACCGATAGGGCCGAACCATTATACACCATCGTTATTTGGTGCCAATTGTTTAGGTTTTCGGGGTTGGTAGGTAGGTTTGGCAAATAGTATTTCAGCGAGTCGCTGCCTGTACCATTACCTACATGGAAGATATATCCTTTGGGTTCATCATTTTTGGTGGTGGTTATCCACCAGTTTTTATTCAATGAGCTACCCCAGTCAATGATTGCACCTTCGTTGTTTACATCACCGAGCTTTACATAGGCCGAAACCGTAAATTTATCAGTCGGAAGCTCATCATGATACGTTACACAAAGTTCATCGTTTACACCATCAAATGCCATTGAGTTACCAGTGAGTGGCGTGAGACGTACTTCTACTCCTGGTACTGGATTACCAGAGTTGGTTTCTACTTTTCCACTAACTACCCCATTGGGGTTCACAAAACCCACATATTTTGAAGGGCTACCCGTACCAAAAACATTTTTAGCCACAATACTATACTCGTAGTATTCGCCTGCTTGCGTATTAAAGTCGAGAAACTCACGTACACTTTCACCCAAATCGGCCAAGAAAGAACCATCACGGTAGAGTACAAAGCCTGTCGGTGGCGTAGAAAGAGGATTGACATTCCATGATACCTTAATTCTGTCTTTAAAATCACCTTGCGAAGCTACCAGAATCGGTGGTTGTGGGGGCAAATACCACGGGCTATACACCCCAAAACCTGCCTGATAACCCTGCGAAAGCATATTGCGTGGCGAAGCCAAGGGTTGGCCCATTACAAAAGTAGAGCGGTTGAATGCCGAATAGGCATTCGTTACGGAACCGTAATTGAAATACAGCTCGCCAAATATTTTTTTATTCTCGTTTTGGTCACAGAGCGTATCGGCTTGGGCAAATGTTTTTTGCCAACCAAACAGCATGAGCCAACCCAAGAGAATGTAGAGTATCCTCTTTTGCATAAAATTTTTAATTTAAGAATGGACTAATGCTATTAATTGATACGGATATAGACCCAGAAGTTTAAGTTATCAGGGCGGGTTTCGTTACCTCCAGAGTTCTTTGTATCTCCAGAAGTTTTCCCTGAAAATGTATGATAGTGAGTGCCAGCATAATCCATTAATTCTTGAATCCATAATAAATCGCCTGCACTTCTGTTAGTAACACGCATACCAAGTTTAGCTGGATCCCAAGCATCAGTTGCTTCCTTCCATCCACCTACTCCATTTGCTCCACCATTTAAACGATTATTGTGTCTATGATTACCATCGCTACTTGTGTTCCCACTAAAATCCAAAGTTGCAGTGTGAGCATGGCTTCTAAAAGCTTCGTTTTGGAATGTCGCAATTGGGCTATTAACATCTCTGTCATCATCAATATTTGTGTCACCTGCAAATTCTTGGCTTCTGATAAACACGCCACCCCCCTTGGGCACGTTAGTCATACTCGTAATTTGTCGGAGTTTATCAGTTGCTGCTAAAGCACGGCCATCCATGGGGACCCAGCAGTTGCCATTTACGGCCGCAAATTGTGTAGGGTTCAGAATGGAGTGCTTAATGTCTCCTACGGCTCCTGAGCAAACTACTTCTTGTGCTTTGGGTGAGCCAAGTGAGTAGGGGGCAAAAGTAAGCTCGGTGCGGGGCGTAAGCTCCGTGCCTTGCACGGTTACACCTACGTAATAGGTAGAGGCTCCCCAATTAAGGTTTTCGAGCGGTACTGTCTTGCCAAGGTGCGTACTATATACGCCCCCAAATACATTGACCGTTTGGTCTTCTGTCCATTCGGCAGTGCCACCAGCTTCTTGGGTGTAGAGCTTAAACGTAATACTCTGCTGGCCATCGGCTACTGCCTTGCCATTGGCATCTTTCAAGAAGCCCTGCAACGAGATTTTTTTAGCTTGCTGAGCATTAGCCGAGAGCAGCGATAAAAGCATCAACATGGATGCCAACACATAAATACGAGGTGTAAAGAGTACTTTCATTGAGATTGATGGTTTGTTAAAAATTTACTAAATCATTTACTGGGTTATTTTGTCGGGTATATTCATCGAGCATTGCCAATACAATTTTCTTGCGACGGCGGCTCATAAAAAACTGCTGTTCTCTAAGCTCCAGATAGTCGTTGGCAAAACCCTCAATGTATTGCAGATTCACAATCACACTCTTATTAAGCCGAGCAAAACAAGGAAACCCCTGTAAGCGTTTTTGTAGCTTCCCTAAATGGTACGACACGATTACTTTCTGGCCATCGGCCAAGTGGAGATTGGTATAATTAATACTGGCTTCGAGAAACACCATCTCGTTGGGCAGAAACGCCAAACGGCTTCCTACTTGAATCGGCATATCCGAAATTTCTAATGTATTCATAAAACTTTACTGAAGTGTTTGATTAGCAAAAGTGGTGCTTATAGCTGGGGGGCGGCATACCTGTTAACAGGTAGTGAGCCATAGAAAATGGTTTACTTATAGCATTAATATGTGAACGAAAAGTTTTTTTTTTCAGAAAAACGACTTTTGAGTTTTTCTTTTGCCTGTTATTTGCATTACCAAACGTTGGCCTATTGACTAATGAAGGTATGTAGATCGGTTTATACCGATGAATCTAAAAATCTGATTACAGAACAATTATGCTCGGGAGATATAAAAATAATGTAGTAGGATTATTGGCAGTAATGCTCCTACTGTTTGGCTGTGGGCAGAAAGAGGAAATGCCCACGACCAGTGTTGGCCGAGCAGCTATATATATCACCGATGATTATACACACGAGGAAATCGGCCCTAAAGTTTTAGTAGCAAATAAAGGATTTTCGGAGGCTTTCTTGAAAAAAAACTATAATAATCCAGCTTTGCTCAAAGAGTTTAGAGCAAGTACAAAAAAAGAGGTATTGTTTGGTATTCAAAATACTACCTCGAACTACTGGATACTCTTTAAGGTAATCAACCAAAGCACAATAGTGCAAGATTTGGTTTTCTATACCCCCCACATGGGGTCTGATGCCCTAAAAATGTACAGTATCAATAAAGGTAAATTGAAACCTTGTGGGCAAATACACCGACTAACACCCCTATACCAACGTTCATCCCAATTTTTCGATTTTGCTCTTCCATTAAGCGTTCAAGCCCAAGATACTACCATTTTTCTATTGAAGTCTTCCCGCTTTATGGGTTTTCATAGGCTTATACCTCAAATAGCCACCCCGCAATATTATGCAAAGTTATCAATTTACCAGAATGGCACCCATCTCATAGAGTGTTCGTTTATTGTGGCACTGATGCTCACTACCTTCTTTTTGGGGCTTTTTTACAAACAAAAGTCGATGCTCTATTTTGTACTGTATTTATCTAATTTATTGTTACTATTGCTATCTTATTTTGGGTATTTAGATTTTTTCTCACCAAGTAATCGTATATCCATCAATTCATCTTCATTATCTCTTTTTAGTTTACTCGGTTGTAATATTACGGTGCATCCGTTTATGTACCACCTTGTTCGAGTACCACCCTCTATACTGAAAACTTATCGACAAGGAGCAATAATCCTAATATTCTTTAATTTATGTGTTGTTCTATTGGGCTTTTTACCACCCAATGTTTTTATGTATTTCAATATCTTCATGGCTACTTCCGTCAATACCTTAGCTGCCATCAATATGTGTTGGATACTCTATCATGCCTTTATCATATTTGTCAAGGCTAAAATCCCGCAACTGCTCATCATTGAACTAATAATATTTCTCCCTCCACTCGTACAAGTAATAAGCAACTGGCTTTTTTTCAAGACATTCATATTTCCACATCTAACCTTTCTACCGCATTTGAGTATTGCTGCTTTTTTTGTATTGCTGCTCCTACAACTAAAAAATGACCTTACAACTATGAAAAACCTCCGCCTTTTAGAGCGAAATCTAATTAAGATTCGGAAAACAGAAATAGAAGCCATCGGCCGCAACCTGCACGATAACGTAGGTAATATTTTGGTATCTGCCTATGAATACCTAAACCTAAAAGAGAATAAACTCGAAATCATTCAGTCGCTACTCATAGATGCCATAAACGAAGTCAGATTTATAAGTCATAATCTGGTGAATGATAAAGAGTACGCAATTACCGAAAAAATTGACGCCTTAGTGAGTAGATTAAACGATTGCTCAATCGTGAATTTTAAGTATCGAGATTTTTCGCTCGAAAAATTAAACACCTTAGCCCCTTATCAGCAGCAGAATATCTACATGATAATTCAGGAAATTATGACCAATATTATTAAACACGCAAGAGCAACTGAAGCGACACTGCAGATTTTTGATACTGAACAAACAATACAACTCATAGTTGAAGATGACGGCATCGGTATGGAAAATGCAATACCGAATAATGGAATTGGACTAAAGAATATTAAGAAAAGAGCAGCCATCTCGAATTTTAAAATTACGATTGACTCAACTACTAATGGTACAAATTTTATAATCGAAATACCGTATGAAAACTAAAACAGTAGTTATTGATGACCACCTACTCGTAAACGACGGCCTAAGCCTTATTTTGCAAGAGTCGGGATATTTTGAAGTTATAGAACAACTATATGATAGTCGATATGCAATCTTTACATGCTATATGCTGCGTCCTCAGCTGATACTTATCGACTACAACATGCCTTACCTAAATGGGTTGGATGTAGTGAAACAGCTCAAAACATTAAACTTGAATGCAAAAATTGTCATAGTCAGCATGTATGCCGACAAGCGAGAAATGGCTCTTTTCAAAGAAGAAGGGGTAGATGCTTTTATTTCGAAAACTACACCCGCTTTCAAATTAATTAATACTCTCAAAAGTGTGATGCAAGGCGAAAAAATATTTGAGAATATTATAAAAAACAAAGCAGTTCTCGAAAAAGATGCGTTTGCACTTAAACACGAGCTAACCAAGCGAGAGATGGAAATTTTGATACTCGTTAAGCAAGGACATGGTACCGAAGCAATAGCCGAAATGCTAAAGCTGAGTTTTTATACAGTAGAAACACACCGCAAAAACGTCAATCAAAAAATGAAGTTCAAAAGCAAAAAAGAATTTTATGATTTCCTTGATGAAATTGATGAAATAAAAAATTCTGAAGAGATATGAAATGTTTCTGTAGAAGTACATTAAATAGATTCAATTATAAAATCAAGAATAATTTATAATTTTCAAAAAATATATTCAATAAACATTTATAACTTAGCAATCATTTTTTTATTGGAAAGTTTGTTGGCCAAAATACAAGGTTTACTATCCTAGTAATCTAAAATAATAGCAGTCAGTGATTTTCTAAAATATGGAAATAATCTTGAGCAAATGTTTTACACCAAAAATATTTCAATCTAAAACATTTGTTCAAAAAAACTTCTTATTATTAAAATCTCTATTCAAAACAACTATGAAAAACTTAAAATTTAATGCCTTTATTCTATTAATATCTGTCGTTTTATTTTATTCTTCTTGTTCAAAAAGTGATGAACCGTGTGAAAGAAAAACGTGGTATCAAGATGCTGATGGCGATGGAAAAGGCAGTAAATTGGTTTCATTTGAATCATGCGAACAGCCAATTGGCTATGTTTCAAACTCAAATGACGACGATGATATAGTTGTAAAAGCTCCAGTTTCAATCATTCCAGCGAAAGGTTATTCTACTCCTGCTAGTTATCCAAACTTAAAATTAGCTTGGGCTGATGAATTTGACGGTACAACTTTGAATGAAAAATATTGGAATTATGAAATTGGTAACAATAATGGTTGGGGAAACAACGAATTAGAATATTACAAAAAAGAAAATACAAGCGTCAAAGACGGGTATTTGATTATTGAAGCTAAAATCGAAAATACTGGTAGTCAAAACTATACCTCATCGAGATTAACTACACAAGATAAATATAATTTCAAATATGGGCGAGTTGATATTCGAGCAGCATTACCAAAGGGTCAAGGAATTTGGCCTGCTCTATGGATGTTAGGCAAGAATATTCAAACAGTTAGTTGGCCAAAATGTGGTGAAATTGACATCATGGAAATGGTTGGTGGGAATGATAAAGATAATACTTTGTATGGAACAGTTCATTGGGATAATAATAATAGTCACGCCCAATACGGTGGCAATACCAAACTAGTTTCTGGAATTTTCAATGATGAATTTCATGTATTTTCGATTGTTTGGGACGCCAAGAAAATTATTTGGTACTTGGACGATAAAAAATACCACGAAATTGATACTACTCCAGCGGGGTTAAGCGAATTTCAAGAAGAATATTTTTTACTCGTAAACTTGGCTGTTGGTGGAGATTGGCCTGGAAAACCAGACGGTTCAACCACTTTTCCACAGCATTTGGTTGTTGATTATATTCGAGTATTTCAATAAAAACCTATTTACCAACATTTAAGATTTTTTTTATTCCATGCCTTACGAAATAACGCTTTGTGCTGGTGGCGACTGCCCTATTAAACAATATTGCTACCGACATACGGCAGAAATATTGGGCAGACAAGATTTTTTTGGCTCAGTTCCATTTGATTATACAACAAAAAAATGCTATTATTTTCTAAAAAATGAAGCTTATTTTGAGCAAATACGAAAAAATGCCTACAAAATATGGGAAAACAATGGAAAACCTGATAATAGTTCTGTGTCCCATTGGCAACTTGCAGAAGAAGTTTTTTTTCTTTCTTTATAAATATTCGTCCACAAATAAACATTAGTCGTCTCACAATTCTACAAAAATTATATTTTTCGTTAAATTGCTTATTATTCTTAAATTTCACTCTATTCTAAGTAATTTAATCAATGAAAGTCTCAACTATTATCCAACATGTCATACTGACATCAATCGGATTTTTATCTTTTGTATCATCAAATGCACAATCTTGGGAAACTGCATTACCTACAAATAATTGTACGAATCGTCATGAAAACACTTTGACTGCAGTTGGTACGAAAATAGTTTTGTTAGGAGGTCGTGGCATCAAATCTACCGAAATCTACGATACAAAAACGCAAACATGGACAAAATCAGTTGAAACACCTCTTGAAATTCATCATTTACAAGCCGTTACATATAATAATGAAGTTTATGTGATGATGGCCATGACTGGCGGATATCCACACGAAACTCCAATTCCTAATATTTATATTTTTAATATCGAAAAAGGTGAGTGGAGAAAAGGGCCAGAAATACCAAAAGATAGATTAAGAGGTTCGGCAGGATGTGTGGTTTATAAAAACAAAATTTATATGGTTTGTGGTATTTTAGATGGTCATTGGGATGGGCATGTAGCTTGGCTAGACGAATATGACCCAAAAACTAACACTTGGGTAAAATTAGGAGACGCACCACACCTCCGTGATCATGTGAGTGTTGCAGTTATAAAAGACAAATTATATGTTGCTGGCGGGCGACGTTCAACGGCTCGAATTAACCAAGTTTTAAACTTGACTGAACCTGCGGTTGATGTATATGATTTAAAGAAAAAAACATGGCAAACACTTCCAGCTGAACTCAATCTGCCAACACAAAGAGCAGGGAATTCATCAGTAGCATTTGGCGACAAATTATTGGTTATCGGTGGTGAAAGTCCAGCTCAAGTACCTTCTCATAGCGAAGTTGAAGCATTTGACACTAAAAAAATGCAATGGGTTAAATTTCCGAGTTTGAATAAAGGTCGTCATGGAACGGGAGCAACAGTAATTGAAGGAAAAGTTTATTCGATTGCTGGTTCTGGTAATCGTGGCGGTGGTCCAGAGTTAAATTCAATAGAAGTTTTGAAATAGTTGTTTTATGTACAACATTTTCAATAATCTGAATTGTTTTTTTTCTGAATACCAAAATACTTTTGGAAGAATGATAAAAAAATGACTGATATACCATTGAAATATCCGATAAAATGAAAAAAATAATCTGTCTTTTTGTTTTTATCCTAAGTTTGAATTCGGTTAATGCCCAAAGAAAAGAGACCTATTTATTTATAGGCACATATACTGATGGAAAACCACATAAAGGAATTTACGTATATAGCCTTGATTTAAATACAGGTGAATTGCGTTTCAAAAGCAATACCGAAGCCTTAGTTAATCCTTCTTTTTTAAATATTTCTCCTAACGGAAAATATTTATATGCTTGTACTGAAACCAAACTTTCTCAACACGGAAATATTAGTTCATTTGCCATTGATAGCATAAATGGAAAACTAAAATTTATCAATAAACAATCAAGTAATGGCGAAAATCCAGTTTATGTGAGCGTTCATAAAAACAATAATTTTGTAGTTTCGGGCAATTATAGTGAGGGTAATATGAGTGTTTTTTCTACAAATATTGATGGAAGCATCAATAGTTTTACGCAAAGCATTCAGTTTTCAGGAAAGAGTATCAATGAGCAACGCCAAGAAAAATCACATATTCATTCGACTATTTTTTCACCCAAAAACGATTACTTATTTTTGCCAGATTTAGGTTCGGACAAAATTTGGGCTTTCAAATTTGATGCTCAAATTAACAAACCACTCACTCCTATTGATAGTCTAAATGTAACTTCTGTTGCAGGAAGCGGGCCTCGACATTTGACATTTCATCCCAACCAAAAATACGCATATTGTATTGAAGAAATGAGTGGAATGATTGCCGTTTACACTTATCATAATGGAAAACTGACTGGAATTCAAAGAATAATGAGTAATCAAAAGTTAGCAGAAACTTATAGTAGTGCTGATATTCATATTTCGCCAGATGGATTATTTTTATATGCTTCGAATCGGGTTGAAAATACAATTTCAATTTTTTCTATTGCAACAAATGGGCATTTGAAATTAGTTGGATTTGTATCAACTTTTGGTAATACGCCACGAAATTTCAATATCGACCCAAGCGGAAATTTCCTTATTGTTGCGAATCAATCAAGTAGCAATATTGTTGTTTTTCGTAGAGATTTAAAAACTGGATTACTCAAAAAAATTAGTCAAGAAATAAGCGTTCCAAATCCCTCTTGTTTACAATTTAAACAATACACACAAAAATAATCTTTGGTAAAACCATGACAAATTACTTCATTTTACCTGGTCTTGGCAATTCAGGAGCAAATCATTGGCAAACGCATTTTGAAAACTTAGGAGACAATTTTAAAAGAATTAATCAACAAGAATGGGACGCACCTTATTGTGATGATTGGCTTGAAACAATTGATAAAACACTAGCAGAATATGACCTCGAAAACGTCATACTGATCGGGCATAGTTTGGCTTGTACAACAATTGCACATTGGGCAAAAAAGTATAATAAAACTATAAAAGGAGCCTTATTGGTCGCTCCAAGTGATATTGAAAATCCTGTTTATACATTTCCTGCAACTGGTTTTACTCCAATTCCACTCGAAAAAATCAAATTCAAAACGATTGTTGTTGCCAGCTCTAATGATGAATGGGTCTCGTTGGAAAGAGCTAAGTTTTTTGCCGAAAATTGGGGAAGTGAATTCATTAATATTGGTGATGCAGGACATATAAATGCCGATGCAGGTTATGGAGAATGGAATTTTGGCTTGGAAATTTTAAAAAAACTAGGTTAAAAATGTTTAAAAAAATCCCTTTCAAAATCGCAATCAATATCATTTTATTGCTTATTGGATTCATCATTATATTTCATTTTTTAGTTTTAACTCAAACGATTCCATTCAATATCGTTTGGGGAGGAAAACTTAAAAATGAATCAGAAATGATAAGATTAGAAGCCATTTCAATCACCATTAATATCCTTTTGATTTTTGTAATCTTAATCAAAGGAAATTATTTAAAGCTTAACTTCTCCGTAAAATTGCTCAATGCAATTTTATGGTTATTTATCTTACTTTTTGCACTCAACACAATCGGTAATTTATTGGCAGAATCAAGTATTGAGACAATTATTTTCACGCCAATGACTTTTATTCTTTCAATATTATGCTTAAGAATTGTAATCGAAAAATAAACAATACTTCTTTCAATTCACGTTTTAAAAGATTCATTTTCCAAAATCAACTTAAAGAAATCTACAAAAATGCGTTAGTTTTTCCAAAAAGTATTTAATTTGTAATAAAATGGCTTTTTCGTTAAAAAGAGGATTCATTTTTTATAAAATTGTCAATACAAAATTTTAATTAATGACTCTTTCTCTTCGAAAAGCTACGCAAAATGATGCTGATATAACTTTTGAAATTGAGCAATTTTCAATCAAAGAATACAGTGATGAGATGTATTTGACTGAAATCGAATTACATCGAAAAGAGTTTGATTCAGAGCATATTCAAATTGTTGAATTGGGCAAACAAACTATTGGTTATCTGGAGATTGAAGAAAAAAATCATTCTTTTGAAATCATAAATATTTTGATTCAAAAATCTTTTCAAAACCAAGGATTCGGTACTCAACTACTTGAAAAAGTGATTGAAGATGGACAAAAAAAATCAAAAGGAATAGAATTGCAAGTATTAAAAAACAACCCAAAAGCAAAGCGGTTTTACGAAAACTCAGGTTTTCAGGTGTATTATGAAACCGAATTTGAATTTAAAATGAAATTTTCACATGCAAATCGGATTTTTGGAAATTAAGTGGACTGATATTTTAGACATTTCTCTAGTCGCATTTTTATTATATTACATTTATAAATTAGTTCGTGGAAGTGTAGCCAGTCGAGTTTTTATGGGTTATTTGCTCATTTATCTCTTTTATTTGATTGTAAAGGCAATCGGGCTTGAATTATTAACCAGAATTTTAGAGTATTTTATGGGAGTTGGGGCAATTGCTTTGATAGTTTTGTTTCAACAAGAAATACGTAGATTTTTGTTAATGGTTGGGAAATCAACTTCGCTCACAAATAATCAACTTTTTTCTAATTTACTCGGAAATGAAATTAGTAATGAAGAAAAATATCCTATAAAAATGATTATTGATGCCGCCAAAACGATGTCAAACGAATTTACAGGCGGAATAATTGTGATTCAAAAGGAAGACGATTTAGACAAATTTTGCGAGTCTGGCGATGCAATTGATGCTATTTTATCAAAAAAAATTATTTTATCGCTATTTAGTCAATATAGCTTATTAAACGACGGAGCAATAATCATTAGTAATAATCGAATCAAGGCTGCTCATTGTATTTTGCCAGTAGCCAATAATGATGATTTACCTTCCAATTATGGTTTTAGGCATCGAGCAGCATTAGGAATTTCGGAAGCAACTGATGCTGCTTCCATTTGTATTTCAGAAGAAAATGGCAAGATTTCATTGGCAATAGACGGAAATATCAAAACCGTTTCTGCAACTGAACTTGAAAGGGATTTAAAGGGTTATTTTTTAAATTGAGTACAAAATTTATCACCCTTAGGGTATTATGCTGACATTTTATCCAGGCCCATCAAAAGTTTATCCGAAAGTGGCAAATTACCTCCAAGATGCCATTAAAGAAGGGATTTTGAGCCAAAATCACCGTAGTTTGGCTTTTATGGATATGCTCAAAAATTGTATTTTGGCATTCAAACAAAAACTAAACATTCCTGAAGATTATCAGGTTTACTTCACTTCTTCAGCAACCGAATGTTGGGAAATCATTAGTCAATCGCTTGTAAAACATCAAAGTCACCACATTTTTAATGGAGCTTTTGGTGAAAAATGGTTTGACTACGCCACACAATTAGACAAAACTACTTCTTGCACGAAATTTGATTTTCAAACTACATTTGAAGCAAAAAACAGTTATTCAACCCATGCAGATGTTATCTGTTTTACACAAAATGAAACATCTAACGCAACGCAAATTTCAGCTAATTTTCGTCAAGAAACCAACTCAAATGTATTAATTGCTATTGATGTTACCTCTTCCTTAGGAGGTATTGAATTGGATTGGAAAATGGGTGACATTTGGCTTGCGTCGGTTCAGAAATGTCTTGGTTTACCCGCAGGAATGGGCGTAATGATATGTTCACCAAATGCTATCAATCGAGCAAAAGAAATTGGTGAACGCAAGCATTATAATAGCTTACTTTTTATTCACGAAAACTTTCAAAAATACCAAACGCATTATACTCCAAATATTTTAGGAATCTATTTATTGTTGCGAATAATGGAACAAATACCAGATATTCAAACAATTAGCACACAAATAAAATCTAGGGCAATTAATTTTTATGATTTCATAACAAGTAAAACATCTTTAGAATTACTAATTGAAAACACACAGGTTAGGTCTGAAACTGTGATTGCAATTAAAGGAAACATTGATGAAATATTACGATTGAAGCAAAAAGCTAAAGAAAATAATATAATTTTGGGCAATGGCTATGGAGCTTGGAAAGATACCACTTTCAGAATCGCCAATTTCCCTGCTATTGAAGATTGGGAGTTCGACAAACTAAAAACACTTCTACGACAATGAATTTTATTTTTAAAGAAATTATTTCGGTAACAATCATTTTATTTTCAATCATTGATATTTTAGGCTCGATTCCAGTTATCATTGATTTGAGAAAAAAAGCAGGTGATATTCACGCCGAACAAGCTACAATTGTGGCGGGTGTATTAATGATTACTTATTTGTATTTGGGTATTAGTATTTTAAATTTATTCGGTGTGGATGTAAAATCGTTTGCTATTGCTGGTGCATTGATTTTGGCTTTAATTGGCTTTGAAATGATTTTAGGGAGAAATATTTTCAAGCATGAAACGTCCACTAGTAAAGCAACTTCTATCGTTCCTTTAGCATTTCCAATCATTGCAGGTGCAGGAACAATGACAACTATTATTTCGCTAAAATCTGCTTATCAAGAAGAAAATATTGTAGTTGGCATTCTTCTAAATTTACTTTTTGTGTATATTATTCTTCGTACATCTCAGCAACTCGAAAAAATTCTTGGCCCAACTGGAGCAGATATTTTACGCAAAGTTTTTGGTATGATTCTAATTGCCATTTCTATTAAATTGATTAAAACCAATTTGGTTTAGGGGAAATTAGAGCATATAAAGATTTCAATTTTACGAAAAATTTTTTCAACTCACAATTAAGGCTATCAAAACTTCGCTGTTTTGATTTAGCTAGATATTAATATTGCTATTTTTTTCTATAAAAAATATCTTTTAGTCTTGTTTCAATATCCTTTCATCAAAACTATTTTATTAATAATACCATTTTTCATTAATTTTACAAATCAATATCTTCAAATCATCAATTCAAATATATGAAATTACTAAAAACCACTTTTTTAAGTTCATTGGCTTTTTGTCTCGCATTTGGCACGTACGCTCAAAAAAAAGATGACAAAAAACCTGAAGAAACTAAACCTGCCACAACAGCACCCGCAGCTCCAGCAAAACCTGCTGAAGCTCCAAAAACTGGTCCAAAACCTTACAAAGAAGTTATTACAAGCAAGGCTATTTCGAGTAATGGATTAATGACAGTTCATAAAATTGATGAAAAGTTTTTTTTTGAAGTGAGTGATACACTCATTGGCAGAGATATTATGACGGTTACTCGTTATTCAAAAACGGCGGCTGGTGGTGGAATTTTTGGTGGAGAAGAAGTTAATCGTCAAGTAGTTAGATGGGAAAAAGGGCCTGAAAATAAATTATTTTTGCGTTCTATCACCTTCATTATTGCAAGTCCAGATAGCACAAAACCTATTTTTCAATCTGTAAAAAACTCAAGTGCAGACCCAATAATTGGCGTTTTTGACATTAAAGCACTTAGAAAAGATACATCTTCGGTTATTGAAGTAACTGATTTTTTCAAAGGTGACAATCAAGTTTTTTCACTAGACCCTATTAATAAACAATTTTTAAAAATCGCTGGATTACAGCCTGACCGCTCGTTTATTCAGCATATCCGTACTTATCCGATAAATACTGAAATTCGTACCACAAAAACTTTCAGTGTCGTTCCCCCATCAGTTTCTTTGGTTCCAATGCCACAAATAGGGCAATATTTACCTGCTTCACGTGATGCGGGAGTAGTTACAATGGAGTTTAATACATCAATGATTATTCTTCCTAAAACTCCGATGCGTAAACGTTATTTCGACCCACGCGTTGGATATTTTGCTAATCAATATGCAAATTTTGGTGAAGAATCTCAGAAATCTGATAATGAAATTTTTGCGGTAAGATGGAAACTCGAACCAAAATCTCAAGCAGATGCTGAACGTCAAAAACGTGGAGAATTGATTGAACCAAAAAAACCAATCATTTACTACATTGACCCTGCAACACCACAAAAATGGCAAAAATACTTAAAAGCAGGTGTTGATGATTGGCAAGTAGCTTTTGAAAAAGCAGGATGGAAAAACGCTATTCGTGGAGAATACATGAATCCGAAAGACAGCATGAGTTTGGAAGATGCCCGATATTCTGTTATTAGGTATTTTGCTGCTGATATTCAAAACGCTTATGGACCGAACGTGCATGACCCTCGCAGCGGTGAAATTTTAGAAAGTCATATCGGTTGGTACCATAATGTGATGCGTTTGTTACGAAATTGGTATTTGATTCAAACGGCAGCTTCCGACCCTCGCTCAAGAATGAAAAACTTTGATGATGAATTAATGGGACAACTCATTCGTTTTGTTTCTTCACATGAAGTTGGTCACACCATTGGTTTGCGTCATAATATGGGAGCAAGTTCGGCCACACCAGTTGAAAAACTGCGTGATAAAGACTGGGTTGCTAAAAATGGTCATACTTCGTCAATTATGGATTATGCTCGTTTCAATTATGTAGCTCAACCAGAAGATGGAATTACTGATTTCTTCCCAAGAATTGGTGATTATGACATTTGGGCGATTCAGTGGGCGTATAAATATTTTGCAGATGCACAAAGTGCTAAGGAAGAAAAAGCTATTTTGAATGATTTGACAAAAGAAGCTGTAAAAGACCCACGCAAACGTTTTGGCACAGAAATTAGCCCTTCTGACCCACGTTATCAAACTGAAGATTTGAGCGACAACGCTATGAAAGCATCAGATTATGGTATTAAAAACTTACAACGAATATTACCAAATCTGCTTGAATGGAGTAAAGAAAATGGCGAAACATATAAAGAACTAGCCGAATTATACGCAAACGTTTCTGCTCAATACCGTCGTTATATAGGCCACGTAACTAAAAATATTGGTGGAATTTACGACACGCCAAAAACGTATGACATGGAAGGTAATGTATTTGAAGTTGTACCAAAAGCAATGCAAAAAGACGCAGTTTCATTCTTAAATCGCCAAGTTTTTGAAACGCCAACGTGGCTTTTAGATAAAAATGTTTTAAACAAAATTAATCCTGAGCAAGGAGTTGAAGCAGTAAAAGCCATTCAAGAAACATCATTAAATAGTCTATTTGCCGGAGATAGAATGGTTCGATTGATGGAAACAGGTTCGGCAAGTAATGCAAATTACAATTTAGATGAATTAATGACTGATTTAAGAAGCAGTATTTGGTCAGAATTGAAAACTAAAAAAACAATTGATATTTATCGCCGTAACTTACAAAAAGTATTTATTGAGAAAGTTACTTCATTGCTAAACCCTGGAATGACAACTGTTTCATTCATTCCACAAGGTGCAAGTTATGGATTTGAAAGTCGCAGCGTTGACTTGAAAAAAACGGACTTACCATCAATTGCTAGAGCACATTTGGAATCATTGAAAAATGAAATCAAAGCTGCATTACCATTAACGATTGATAAGATGAGTAAATATCATTTACAAGATGTTTTACAAAGAATTGAAAATGCCTTGAATCCAAATAAATAATAACACAGTTTTTAAGAAAGCAAAAAGCGAGGCGAAAGTCTCGCTTTTTTTGTATGCACTAACTCATTTCATCCATTCTTCGGCTTCTCTCTTTCCGCCCAAACCTTGTGTTATGACTTCTTTTAATATTTTTTTTGCTCTTTGTATTTTTCCCATTTTCAGATTTACTAAAGCAGTGTAGAATTTTCCTTTATTTTCTACTAAATCTGCATTTTGCTCAAGTTTTTCAAAATAAATCATCGCAATATCATATTCTTTCATTTGTAATGCAGTTAAACCTGCCAATTCTATTGCTTGCAATTTTTTTCCAACGAGTTTTTCAAACACGACTGCCGCTTCTGCATATTTTTTCTCATTATAAAACCGTTTACCTATTGCCAAACTATCTCCTGGATTCTCATTTATAGGTAGTTTAGTGAGATTTTGTTCAATATAAACATCTGTCATTTTTGGTAAATCTTTTCTTATTAAAAACCAATATCCTGCCCAAATAAATAATATTGAAGCTATTATAATGATAAATTTGTTAAATCTAAAAAAAGGTAATTTCATTTGTAGGAGTTTTTTAAATAATTACTTCTGAGATGAACACTATCGTACATTCTACTGCGAATAACGAATTATTCATTGAACAATCCAAAGTCAAACTAAAATATCCTAACTTATTTCATTTAAGTTTTATACTTTTAATTAATTAATAATCAGATATTTATACTTAACTTTCAATGAAAATTTTATCAAAAAAACATTGTTTTCAACCCATTAAAAATTAAAATTATGACAAACAAACGTTATCTTTCACTAACAATTCAAGCAATTTATGTCTGTTTGACAAGCCTTCAACTCATCTTTATTCCAAATACATTACTTGGAATGTTTGGTTTTGAACCAACCACAGAAATCTGGATTAAAGTTTTTGGTGTTGTTTTGCTTTCACTTTCTGTCGTTTATTATGGCATAATCAAATACGGAAACGACGATGTTGTTAGCTTTACTATTTGGAGTAGAATACTCGTAGGAGTTGGTTTTACATTATTTTCTATTCTAGGAATTGCCCCTATTACGCTTATTCTATTCGCAGGAATTGATGTTGCAACTGCCATTTGGACTTGGTTTGAGTTGAAAAAATAGCTAAATCCAAAGTTTTGGCACAAATGATTTAACGATTATTTTCTAATCATTTGTTCAGCTTCTTTATATTTTTTCTTCATGGAATTATAAAAGAATAATCTGTAATTTTACCATTCAATTAATCACTAGAAAAATGTTTTTAAAGTTCAGAAGTATATCTTTTATTTATCTCATCAGTATTATTGTCAGTTCTTGTATTACAACTATAAAGCCTAAATCGACAACTGTATTTGTTAATGGTTTTCCAGAAGGTTTAGAAAATGTGTCAAAAAGTAGTTATTCGGGAGCAACTATCGAGCTATCTGGTGGCATTTGGTATTTTGAAAACGCACTAATTGGTACAACTGTAAATGATGTAAAAAATGGTTCTAAGGCTATCAGAATTAAAGAAGATGGCTTTATTCGCATGAATTATGACATTTTTGGTGTGAAAGAAATCAACATTTCCTATGCAGCCTATCAGGGCGATGGAGATAGCGAATGGGAAATATATTCATCTAAAAATAGTGGAAGTACTTGGACAAAGGTTGGAAATACTCAAAAAACTTCGGGCAGTAAACTTTCTACAACCGCCTTTTCTATCAATGACCCAAATAAAATTAGGTTTGAAATCAGGAAAATTTCTGGTGGAACAAATCGCCTAAATATTGATGATATTATTATTACATCAACTGGCGATTCACCCATTAATTCGACCGTCGCAACACGTGATGACAATATTGCTTTAGGGAATCCGAGTAATGCCAATGCTAAAGAAGAAAACAATTTTTTGATGGAGAAAAAACAATATGTGCTTTCATATAATAGAAGCAAAGCAACTGCAAATTGGGTAAGTTGGCATTTAAGTACAGCATGGAAAGGTGCAACTGAGCGAACAAATAATTTTCGTCCTGACCAAACACTACCCAATGGTTGGTACAAAGTTCAAACTGATGATTATACAAATTCTGGATTCGACCGTGGGCATCTTTGTCCATCGGACGACCGTGATGGTAGCTATGAAGATAACGACGAAACATTTTTAATGACAAATATTGCTCCACAAGCACCTAACAACAATCGTGGACTTTGGGCAGACTTAGAAGCATATTCTAGGAAAATCGCTGAAAGTGGCAATGAATTATACATCATTGCAGGTGTTTATGGTAAAGGTGGAACGGGTAGCAATGGCGGTAAAACAAGTACACTCGAAAATGGAAAAGTAGTCGTGCCAGAATCATTTTGGAAAGTTATTGTTATTTTGCCTATTGGTAGTAACGATATTAGTAGAATTGATACGCAAACTCGCGTAATTGCGATAAATGTGCCGAATAAAGAAAACGTTGGTAGTACCAAATGGGGAGAATATCGGCTAAGTGTTGACGACCTAGAAGACCTTACTGGTTATGATTTTTTATCAAACGTGCCAAGTGCTATCCAAAAATCTTTAGAAGCAAGAAAAGATGCTGGACCAACACTAAAAATTTCAACTTTGAGATATTAACCAAAAATTCCACTGCATTTTATTAACAACATGAAAAAACTTTACTTTATCTTTTTACTAACAATTAGCACATTTGTTAAAATTTCGGCACAAACACTAACGTCCTCTACATTACCAATTTTGATTTTCAATACGAATGGAGCAGTTATTTACGATGAACCAAAAACTAAAACTGAGTTAAAAATTATTTATAATGGTGTTGGAAAAATCAACAATGTAAACGATGCTCCGAACCATTACAATGGTTTTGCAGGGTTAGAATACAGAGGTTCTTCTTCGCAAATGTTTCCAAAAAAAGGTTATGGAATCGAACTTTGGGATGAAAAATCTGAAGCAAAAGAAGTGAGCCTTTTAGGAATGCCCAAAGAGTCTGATTGGATTCTTTTTGCGTCTTACAACGAAAAAAGTTTCATGCACAATGTCCTTACGATGAGAATTGCTCGTGAAATGGGAATGTACGCCACTCGAACACAATACGTTGAAGTAATAATCAATGGAGCTTACATGGGAGTTTATGTCTTTGAAGAAAAAATCAAACGTGGAGAAGATCGTGTTAATATTTCAAAACTAAAAGAAACTGACTTAAAAGGTGACGATATAACTGGTGGATATATTTTTAAAGCCGATAAAGATACTGGTTCAAAGCTAGGAAGTTGGCGTTCTAAATACCCAAATTATCCTGCATTCAATAATAACTTCACTAATTTTCTCTACGAATACCCAAAGACAATTACCGCAGAACAAAAAGCTTATCTTAAAAATTACGTAGATAATGCAGAAAATGCTTTACAAAATGAAAATTACCGGGATAAAATCAACGGCTATCGAAAATATTTCGACACAAAATCATTTATACAATTATTCTTGATAAATGAAGTTTCTAAAAATGTTGACGGCTACCGCATTAGTACATATTTCAACAAAGATAAAGATAGTAAAGGAGGTAAAATTAAAGCTGGGCCACCTTGGGATTATGACATTTCTTACGGAAACGGAAATTACTGTGAAGGAAATTCACCCTTTGGATTTTCGTATAATTTTAACAAGATATGTGGAACTGATTATTGGCAAGTGCCTTTTTGGTGGGAAAGAATGCTGGGTGATTCAGCATTTGTGCGTGAATTAGGGCAGGAATATAGCTTTCAAAGAAAATATGGAGCATTACAAACTGACCGAATAAATAAGCATATTGATACGCTTACAAGAACTTTAAGAGAGCCAATTGGTAGAAATTTTCAAAAATGGCAAATTTTAGGCACTTATGTTTGGCCACAGCCAGCTCCGTACCCAAGCACATGGGAAGGTGAAATAAATGAATTAAAATCTTTCATTAATCAACGCCTTGCGTGGCTCGACAATAATATCAAAACCGATTTTGCCATTACCGCCAATGAGCCAAGTTTAGAAAATGTGTCAATTAATGCATTTCCAAATCCATTTTTAGAACGGATAAATATTAATATTCAGTCTATAATTCCTGAAAAAGCCAAAATAACTTTACTTGATAATACTGGAAAAACGCTATATAATTCCGTAGAGAATCTTCAAGTTGGGGACAATGATTTTTATATCCAACTAAATGACTATCAAATAGTTAATGGAATAAAGTTTTTACAAATTGAAGTCGATGGCAAAAGGATTGTCAAAAAATTGGTTCAACAATAACATTATTCAGCTGGTTTAATCATGTAAGTGTGTTGAATTCCATCTTCGATATAATCATTACCAGTGAGTTCAAAGCCAAGAGATTGATAAAATTTAATCAAATAGCTTTGAGCTCCGATTTTTATAGGCTCATTTCCAAAAATTTCAATCGTTTTTTCTATTGATTTTTGCATCAAAATTTTCCCTAATCCACCTCCTCTTGCATGAGCTGAAGTCACAACTCGGCCAATCGAAGTAAAACCTTCATAATAAACACTTTTTCCAAATAGACGAGTATAAGCTGATAATTTATTGTTTTCATCAACTAACATAAAATGCAATGCCAAATTATCTTTTCCATCGGCATCAACAAATGGACAATTTTGCTCAACAACAAAAACTTCTTGCCGTAAAATCATTATTGAATAAAGTTCGTCCAAACTTAACTCGTAAAAAGGCACACACTTGCTTGTAAAATTCATATTTTTGAAGCTCAATAAACTATTTTCTAAAAAACAAAGACGAATAAATTACTATTTATCTATTATTTGAAAATCTATGTTGCTCAATATACATACACATCAAGCAGAAAAACAAGCAGACGAGCAAATAATTTATAATTATATTATTCCAGAAGTCGAAGAAGAGTTAGCTTCATTTACCGAAAATATAAATGCAAATGATTGGTTATCCATTGGGATTCATCCTTGGTTTATTAGTGAAAACAATCAAAAAACTCAACTTGAAAAACTGAGACAGTTAGCTTATAATCAAACAGTTAAGTTTATTGGTGAATGTGGCCTTGACCGATTAAAAGGTTCTCCCCTACCCCTTCAAGAGGAGATTTTTATTAAGCAAATCAGGATTGCAGAAGAGGTAAAAAAACCTATAATAATTCATTGTGTAAAATGTTTTAATGAACTCCTTTCAATCAAAAAAATTGTTCGACCAAAAGTACCGATGATTGTACATGGTTTCAATAATAATCAACAAATTGCACAAACATTGCTCGAACGAGGTTTTTATCTTTCGCTGGGAGCTGCAATTTTGAATTTAGATTCCAATGCTGCTCAGATTTTAAAAAAAATGCCTTTAGAAAAGCTATTTCTCGAAACCGATGATTCGGCAATTTCTATTCTAGAGATTTACGAACGGGCATCATTTCTTTTAAATATTCCACAAAATATTCTTGTAGATACCATTTTTTCTAACTATTTAGAAATTTCTAGCCAAAGTATAAAAATCACCCAATAAAAGCGTTTTTTCTTTCCTAAATAAACTCCATGTCGAACTCTTTCAACGAGTCTTTTAATAGTTTTCGCCGACAAACTTGGCAAACTAAAAATGTTAAGCCAATTGATATTTTATTGATGATTGGTACGGACGATTCGGGAGCATTTCTCGAAATTGTCGATAAAACATTAACGCCAGTTATTGTTAATTATCAAGCATATTCAGGTGAAATTCGCAATATTTTGCGGCAAATAGAAAATATTCGAGAACGTGAATCTTTTACGATTGAATGGGGAAAAGAACAAGGTTGCTTATATATTTCTGAACATGAACATTTACTTCACATATTAAAAAATACAGATTTATTAGTCAATGAATTAGGCGAAAAACTCAGCTTCGCAACGGGTGAATCTCATCTTTTTTTTGATATTAAACCTTTAAGAAAACAAGAAAAAAAACTATCAATCAGACCTATTTTGATAGAAAATCATCAAATAATTGATAACCTAAATCCAATTTCAGAAGCTTTTTTGATTGCAAATAATATAATTTATGAAATTGCCCCATTAGGTCATAATTTCAATCGACTCAATGCTTTTAGTTCTGAAATTGATGTGACAGACCTTGAAAAATTCTTATCACTTCTTTATTCTTATCTTGATAATTTTCAGCTTCAATATAACAATTATAAAGTTGAAGAATTAAGAGAAACACGTGGAACTGAACCTGCACTTGTTTTTGAAAAAATCGACACAGATAATGCTCTTCATCTGCGAGTTACGCAAATTTTACATGGTTTTGATGTAGAGTTTTTAGAGCAATTTGACCTTCATCGTTGCGTAGAAATCAGCGAATTAGAACAAATTATTCGGGTAGTTTATATAGAACAAAAGCCTATTGAAGAACTATGTGAGGTTATTTTAAAATTACTAAAAAAACACGTTTCAAAAGAAAATAAAAAGAAAACAAACGAGATTTATCAAGAAGAAAACCTTTTTGTTGTTCCCCAAAACATAGCAAATGGATTCATTTACAATGAGTTATCTACATTGTTGCTTAGTTGGAAGTTATTTGGTGCCGAAAAACTAAAGTCTTATAAAATCAATACTTCTCAACCAAGATTGGATGTCAGTCTTTCTTCGGGAATTGATTTCTTAGAAGGAAATGCTTTGCTTGATTTTGATGGTGAAAAAATTTCACTTTGGGAAGCACTTATGCAGTATCGTCAAAAGCGTTATGTTGAATTGTCGGATGGCTCACACGCATTACTGAATGAGGCTTATGTGCAGAAATTACAACGACTTTTCAAGAAGAAAAAAGATAAAATTGAGATTTCTTTTTTTGATTTACCTTTAATCGAAGAATTGATTGACGAACGAAATGCGTCAGCAGTTTTCAAAAAATCAAAAACAATTTTTGAGGGTTTTAATGCTTTAAAAAATAATACTAAAAAGATACCTAAAGTCAACGCCAAATTACGACCTTATCAAGAATATGGCTACCAATGGCTCAGTTATTTGCAAGAACAAAAATTAGGCGGTTGTTTAGCAGATGACATGGGTTTGGGGAAAACTATTCAAACAATCACATTATTGAGTGAGGTTTATCCAAAACAAAAAAAACCGTCGCTGATAGTAATGCCGAAAAGTTTGTTATTTAACTGGAAAAATGAAGTTCAAAAATTCAATCCTGCCATCACAACTTATACGTATTATGCCGAAAATCGGAATATTGAAGAAGCTGTGCATTCAAATTTGATTTTTACGACTTATGCCATGCTTCGAAATGACATCGAAATTTTCAAGGATATTAATTTTTTTTATGTTATTCTGGACGAATCTCAAAACATCAAAAATATGCAGTCGCAAACATCAAAGGCGGCAGTTTTACTACAATCTGAACATAAATTAGCTCTTAGTGGCACACCTATTGAAAATAATTTAGGCGAACTCTATTCACTTTTTAGGTTCTTAAATCCTGCGATGTTTGGTTCTGCACAAAACTTCAATGATAATTATTTAATTCCGATTCAAAAAAACCGTGATACCGATGCGATTCTTGAATTGCGTAAAAAAATCTATCCATTTATTCTTAGAAGGCTAAAATCAGAAGTTTTAACAGAGCTTCCTGATAAAATTGAACAAACTTTATACGTAGAAATGTCTGAACCACAAGCCAAACTTTATGAGCAACGACGTTTGTTTTATCAAGATGCAATTCGACAACAAATTTCTAATTCAAGTATCGAAAAAAGTCAATTTTTCATCTTTCAAGCGTTCAACGAATTACGACAAATTGCATCGCTTCCAGAAACAAAATCGGATGGAAAAATAACTTCTCCCAAATTAGAATTATTGACTGAACAAATGACCGACGCCATTGCAAATGGACATAAAGTTTTAGTTTTTGTGAATTATTTAGCTGCAATCGAACTAATTGAAGGTGTTTTAGAAAATGAAGAAATTGATTTTGTGAGTATGACTGGCTCAACTCGTGACCGTCAAAAACTTGTTGATAGATTTCAGAATGACACCAATTGTAAAGCATTTATTATGACCCTCAAAACTGGTGGAACTGGGCTAAATTTAACTGCAGCCGATATGGTTTTTATTTTTGACCCATGGTGGAATGTTGCCGCAGAAAGTCAAGCCATCGACCGTACGCATCGAATTGGGCAAACACGAAAAGTTACGAGTTATAAATTAATTGCCCAAAACACAATCGAGGAAAAAATATTACTTTTACAGGACAAAAAACGACAGTTATTTGACGATGTAATTTCTGCTGATGCAGCGTCAGTAAAAAGTTTAAGCGAAGACGATATTAACTATTTATTGAAGTAAATAACAATGAACGACCTCATTGAAACGGTTTTATGCCTTCGATGATTCATCCAAAATAATGGCAAAAGAACGAGATATTGATAAAATATTCAGTGATTATGATGCTTTTCTAGCTTCAATTGGGCTGGGTATTGCTAAAGATAATAAACCAAAACCTTCAACTTTTGCTAAAATAGATGATGAGTCAATAGCTTTGGCAAAAGCCCTAGATAAAGGCACATTTAAGCGAGAAAGCTTCATGCAAGGTTATCGAAAAATCATGCTTGCAATGTATGCCTCCAATGCTGAATTCATGCATAAAAATGGGTTTACAGAAAATGAAATGATTGATTTGAAGAGTAATTATAATAAAATAACCAAATCAGAATATGCCCATTTAGTAGCTAAAATATTCAAAAATAAAGAGATTTATGGCTTTTTCTTGTCATTTTTAGCTGAAGATGTTAAAACTGTTTTTGAAGCTTTAGTTTGGAAAAATACAGTTTCAGATGAAGACATTTTGAAAGAACTTGGCATAAAAGTTATAAATGATATTGAAAAGAAAACTTACAATAATAAAACATATTTTGAGCAAGAACTCAAAAAGGAATTCTTGCTTTTAGCCATTGAAACTGAAACTAAGTATAATTACTTATCCAATTCATATTTAAAAACTTTCTTGCTTGAACTGCCGATTGAATTACGTTTGGTTTTGAAAGAATATTATGACAAACCTCTTTATTACAATTTTGTTCCGCTTATAGAAGAACCGCAGACCAATTTTATTGCTAACAATGAATCTGAAATTTTTATCAATCTGCCTAATCTGATTAATTATTTTCAGCAAGGAAATATTAAAACTTCTGCAACTGGTAAAGTTATGTCAAGTACACTAGGAAAAATTCGTAAATCATTAAACATCAACGAATTTTACCCAGAAACCGCTCCAAAAGAAGTCCAACAACTTAAAACATATTTGCTTGCTTCGTTGGTTGTTTGCGAGAACAAAACAAAGAAAGAAGCCAATGTGATGGGTATTTTAAAGAAGTTTATTGAAAAAACATATCCCAAAAAATACAATAGTCATACCCATATTTTGACAAATTTAAAAGGAGGTCATCATCTATACAATATTAATGATATTGAAACTACCTTTGTAGAAATAATACGACAATTACCTACAAATGAATGGATAAGTACGCAAAATTTTCTTGATTTTATTTCACTAAGAAGTTACGACTTTCATGTAGCAACTATTTACGAAATGTGTAACTACTTGACTTATGAAACTGGAGGTAAATTTGGAAAAGAAAAAAAACAGTTGTCCAAAGCTTCGTTAAAAAACTTCGTTATAGAACCTTTAATTAAAGGAAACTTAATGCTTTGGGCCTGTTATGGTCTAATAGAAATTGCCTATGATAATGTGAATACTGAAGAATTAGGGAAAACATATTTTTCGGTTTATGATGGGATAAAAGCCATTCGGCTGACAAATTTAGGTGCTTATATTTTAGAAAAAACTACAGAATATGAAGCTCCAACCGTAAAACAGAACTATAATCTAAGTTTTTCAACCGAAAATTTAATTATTTTAGTTGAAGGTGAAACAAGTATTACAGATAATCTGTTGGCAAATTATGCGGATAAAGTTGGTTCAAATAGATATGCTGTTTCAAACGAATCTTTTCTTAAAAATGTTAGTAATAAAAGAGAGTTGAAAACAAAAATTGATATTTTTAAGCAAGTTGTAAATAGCAATTTGCCAACCAATTGGAAAAGTTTTTTTGCTATTCTTGATAAAAAAATCGACCCATTGACGCAAATTGAAGACGTTTTAGTTTTTAAGATTCCAAGTGATGACCCCGAATTAATTAAATTATTGATTCAGAATCCAGCAATAAAAAAATTGCTCATCAAAGCCGAAGATTACCAAATTATAGTAACAAAAAAAGATTATCCCGCCTTACGTAATAAACTAAAGACGTATGGTTATTTATTAGCTTAAAACTTTTGATAAAATGCCCTCTTGGCTCTCACGCTCCGAATTATTAGTTGGTAAAGAAGGAATTGACCAACTTCAAAATGCACATGTTCTAGTTGTTGGATTAGGTGGTGTTGGCTCTTTTGCCGCCGAATATATCTGTCGTTCGGGTGTTGGTGAAATGACAATTGTTGATGGTGATGTGGTTGACCCAACCAATCGAAACCGACAATTACCTGCTTTGGCAACTAATCATGGTGTTTCCAAGGCCGATATTATGGCTGAACGTCTCATTTCTATTAATCCAGAATTGAAATTACATGTTGTGAAAGAATTCTTAACACCAACTAAATGCAAAGAAATCTTGCTGACAAAATTTGATTATGTAATGGATTGCATTGATAGTGTTACCCCAAAACTTACATTACTTTCAACAGCTTATGAGCAGAATCAAAGGATTGTAAGTTCGATGGGTGCAGGTGGTAAAATTGACCCAACAAAAATCAGAATTACAGACTTATTTGATACTTATGAATGTCTTTTCGCTCAATATATCAGAAAAAGAGGAAAAAAACTTGGTATTGCAAAAGGTATTAAAGCAGTGTTTTCAATCGAACCTGTTATGCGAGATTCATTAATTTTGACTGATGGGTCAAATTTTAAACGCTCTGCCTACGGAACAATTTCATATCTGCCAGCTGCCTTTGGAGGTGTTTGTGCCTCGGTAGTAATCAGAGATTTGCTTGAATATCCAATCGAAATTACGAAACGACCAAGTAATATTAAGAAAAAAGTTAAGATAAAACCGAAAACTGAGCCTAATGAGTAGTAGTTCTTAAAATAACTTCACTCTTTTCAAAAGCAATATTCATGAATGAACAATTAGATTTTTGTGCAGCTATCGACATTGGAAATACATCCGCTAAAATTGGTTTTTTCGCAGAAAATAATTTAGTAGAAATACAGAAAGGTGTTTCAATAAACGATTTAAAAGAGCTTATTCTATTAAAAAATGTTAAAAATCTAATTGTTTCGTCAGTTACCAAAAGTCAAAATGAATTGGAAGATTTTTTTGAACCATTACCAATCAATAAATTATTCCTTCATCCAAGTACTGAGATTCCAATAAAAAAAAATTATGAAACGCCCCAAACGCTTGGAGCAGACCGAATTGCAGGAGCAGTTGGAGCGAACTTTTTGTTTCCAAATCAAAATATATTAATCATTGATATGGGAACGGCAATCAAATATGACTACGTTTCGGCCAATAATTCGTTTGAAGGTGGGATAATTTCTCCAGGTATGCGGATACGATTTGAGGCACTCCATACGTTTACTAAAAGGTTGCCGCTGGTTGAAGCCAATGGTATTCCTGATTTAATTGGTAAAAATACAACCACCTGTATTCAAAGCGGGGTTATTAATGGAATCATCGCTGAGCTTAATGGAATGGTTGAAAACTACAAAAAATTAGGTAAATTTAGAGTTATCTTATGTGGTGGCGACGCTCCTTTCTTTGAAAGTCAAATAAAAAAGCCGACCTTTGCAGTTCAATTTACGAATGAAGCAAATCAAATAGCTGAAAATGCTATTTTTTCAATAGAACATATCCCAAATTTGACCTTAATTGGTCTGAACAGAATTTTACAATACAATGTTGAAAAAAAATAACCTAACTGCTTACTTAATTATCAGTATTTTAACAATTACTGAAACTTTCGCACAAAAAGAATCTCGCCTTTATGGTAACTCTCCTTATTCTGCATTAGGTATTGGTGATATTTACTCTGGTAGCTCTATTGCAAATGATGCAATGGGTGGAACAGGTCTTTCTTTCGGAAACGGAATTTATGTCAATACAATCAATCCAGCTTTGTTGGCCAAAAGTCGCTATGTCGCATTTAACACTGGCCTTCGAGGACAATACAAAAAACTTTCAAACGGTACACTTTCACAAACAGATTTTGGAATGAATCTTAGCCATATAACATTGGCATTTCCGATAAAAACCAAATGGACAACAGCCATCACAATGCAGCCATATTCGGGTGTTGACCACGAAGCTCGTTTTACACAAACAATTACTGGTACTGACAAATCTGTTCAGCATAACTATAAAGGATTGGGTGGTTTATCAAAAGCAGCAGTTACGAATGGTTTTTTGGTTGGGAAAAAATTGTATTTAGGAGCTGAAGTGGGTTATTACTTTGGAAATTTTACAAGAGATACAACTTCACGTTTATTGGTTACAAGTGAAGATTTTTATTTAAGATATACAGACCGTGTTTCTGTAAGTGGTTTTGAATTTAAAACAGGCTTTGCATTTCAACAAAAAATTGCAGAAAAATGGAATTTGAATGTTGGAGGAACTTATGAACTACAAAGTAAATTAAATGGCGAAAGAATTAGAAGTTTTACAACACTTTATGACCAAGGAAATGGACCAAAAATCATAAAAAAACCAGATACTCTTGCTCTTTATAATGGCGGAATAACGCTTCCTTCAAGATATGCAATAGGTTTTAGTCTCGAAAGCCCTTATAAATGGACATTTGCAGTAGAATATAGCCGTCAAGATTGGACTAAATACTTAAATTTTGATGGAAAATCAGAAAGTAATCTTACTGTAAGTGAAAAATTTGCCTTTGGTATTGAATATTTACCAAAATACTCTTCAACAAAATACTTAAATCAAGTTTTTTATCGTGCTGGTTTTCAACAAGTTAAAACCCCCTATTTAGTAAACGGAACACACATTAAAGATAACAGTTTTTCATTCGGATTATCTACTCCACTTGCTTATCGTAGCGTTAGTTATATCGACCTTTCTTTATCCGTTGGAAATCGAGGTGTTATTGGAAACGGCTTAGTAAAAGAAAATTACGTTAAAATTGCACTGGGATTCTCATTGATGGATACTCGTTGGTTCTTAAAACCAAAAATTGATTAATCTACATCAAATTGTTAGTAATGCGTCAGAATCTCCATACATACATAAAAAAACTAAGTTTTGTTGGCATTATAACTTCTGTTTTTTTCTTTTTTTCCTGTGAAGAAAAGAAAAAAACAGAAGTGTATCAACGTTATAACGGTCCATTAATGGCAACTGAAAACTTAAATGTAATGTACAGTGATTCTGGACGAACTACGGTTCGATTAACTACTGCTCGTCAACTTAAATTTCAAAACGAAGACGAAGTTTATCCAAAAGCAGTTTATGTCACGTTTTTTGATAAAAATGGTGTAGAATACTCTTCATTAAGAGGCGATTCGGGTCGATATGTAAAAAGTGAGGGTCTTTATAAAGTTATGGGAAATGTTTTCTTTTTTAATCGTTTGAAACAACAAAGCCTTTCAACAGACTTACTAAATTGGAGTCCTATCAGAAAAAAAGTCTATACTGACTTAAAATTCACTATCAAAACACCACTTGAAGAACTTCACGGCGTTGGAATGGACGCTGACCAAGATTTTACTCACTACACCATGCGTAAAGCAAAAGGTTCATTCGCCGTTGATTCTCTCAATGCAAAAAACGACGCTGCCGTTGATACCACGAGTAATTGAGTCGAAGTAAGCTTTTCAAATCTTTTATAAAAAATCATTGTCTTTTCTACACGCATTCCTAAAATTCGCTCTAAATTTGCTATTCAAAAAAAATAAAGCCTAATCACGCAAATAAAGCCAGATTTTCATGCTTTCACATTTATTAATCAAAAATTACGCTCTTATTGAGCATCTTGAACTTAGTCCAGATGCACATTTCAATATTGTAACTGGCGAAACAGGAGCTGGTAAATCAATCATGCTCGGAGCAATTGGTTTGCTTTTGGGAAATCGTGCCGATACAAAAACCCTTTATAACGAATCCGAAAAATGTATCATCGAAGGCACTTTTGATATGTCGGGTTTTTATGTGAAAAATATTTTTGAAGAAGAAGAATTAGACTTTGAAAGTTCATGCATTGTTCGTCGTGAAATTGCCCCAAATGGAAAATCAAGAGCTTTTATCAATGATACGCCCGTTACGCTCGAAACTTTACGTAAAATTTCTTCGCAATTAATGGATATTCATTCGCAACACGATTCAATTTTACTCGGTTCAAATGAATATCAACTACAAATTGTTGATACTTACGCCCAGTGTCATGATAAATTGGTTGAATACCAAGAAAAGTATCGTACTTACAAAAAACTTCAAGACGCGTATCAACAATTACAAGTTGAGGCTGACCAAAATAAAAAAGAATTTGATTACAATAATTTCCAATTAGAAGAACTTGTTAAAGCAAAAATTGATCATAACGAGCAAGAACAGCTTGAACAAGAATTAAATATTTTGGAACATGCCGAAGAAGTGAAACTTCGTCTAAAAACAGTTTACGAATACCTCAATAATTCGGAACAATCAATTCTTTCAATTCTTCAATTGACTGTGAATAGTCTAAATCCAATTGCAAGCTATTCGCCTGATTATCAACAATATAAGGATAGAATTCAAAGTTGTTTACTTGAATTAAAAGACGTTTCTCGTGACATTGAATCGGAAGAAGACGATATTGAATTAGATGGTCAAAAAATTATCGAGATTCAAGGTAGATTAAATCTATTATATAAACTTCAACAAAAACACGCAGTAAAATCAAATGGAGAATTGCTGGAAATTCAAGCAATTTTAGAAGAAAAAGTAAGTAAAGTACTTAATCTAAGTGAAAATCTTTCGGCTGCTAAAGAACGAGTAAATAAAGCTTTTGAATCGGCCAATAAAGTAGCAGAATCATTATCGAAAGCGAGACAAAAAGTACTTACTGAAATTGAAAAAAGAGTTGTGGGTTTATTAATTGAACTTGGAATGCCGAACGCAACACTCAAAATTCAGCACCAAAATATTCAGCTAAACAGTGAAGGTATTGACCAAATTAATTTTCTTTTCAGTGCTAATAAAGGTGTAACTCCAAGACAATTGAAAGATGTTGCGTCAGGAGGTGAATTTTCTCGTTTAATGTTGGCAATCAAATATGTTTTGGGCGATAAACGTTCGTTGCCAACCATTATTTTTGACGAAATTGACACAGGAATTTCTGGAGAAGTTGCCATTAAAGTTGGAAAAATGATGCGTGAAATGGCTCAAAGTATTCAAGTAATTGCCATTACACATTTGCATCAAATTGCTGGGCGTGGTTCTTCACATTTCTTTGTTTATAAAGATAATTCATCAAGTAAAACAGTTAGCCGTATCAAAACGTTATCAAAAGATGAACGCATTGTAGAAATTGCTAAAATGATTGGAGGAGAAAATCCTTCTGAAAGTGCCATTCACAGTGCCATCGAAATGCTCGGAATTAATGTTTAGGCAAAGTTTTCTAATTCAAATTTTATAATTTTTCTAAATCAAACAATATGAAAAAAATACTTGCATCAATTATTCTACTTTTTGCAGTTGCTTGTACTGATAAAGTGGCTGAAGAATCAGCGAAATTAAAAGCAGAAACTTTCAAAATACACGACGATGTAATGCCAATTAGCATGAATTTGGAAGATTTAAAAGCGAATGTGATGAAAAAAGCAGAATCAGATTCGACTTTAAAATCTACCGCTTTGGATATTTCTCTGGAATTAGATAAAGCATATACCTCAATGGAAGAATGGATGCCCAAACTAGGCGAAGCAGCAGAGATGAAAGATGGCGAAGAAAAATTAAAAGTTTTTGTCTCATTGAAAACAGAAGGTGAACAAATTAAACAAAAAACCCTTGACGCCAAGAAAAAAGCAGAGGATTTTTTGAAATAATTTATCTTAAATATTCACAAAAAAATTCTGCTAAGTTTTCAAATACTTGCAGGATTCTTTGTAATTGTATTATGAAAACAAGCCATAAATTAAGTAGTTTTTTAGTTTTATTGAACGGATTTATTTTCCTGTTTTCTTGTGAAAATACCCACCGAAAACTTCCAATCTTGGGCGAAAGAGATTTCGTCAACGGCGATTCGGTTTATCATACAATTCCTGATTTTTCTTTTGTGAATCAAGATAGTACTGAAATAACCAATAAAACATTTGAAGGAAAAATCTATGTCGCCGATTTCTTTTTTACAACTTGTCCAACTATTTGTCCAATTATGAAAAAACAAATGTTGAGAGTTTATGAAAAATACAAAGAAAATCCACAAGTTGGCATTTTATCACATACCATTGACCCAAGACACGATTCTGTTAAGGTTTTAAAGGAATATGCTATTCGTTTGGGAGTAAGCAAAGGTAATTGGCAATTTGTGACTGGTGAAAAAGAAAAAATCTATACAATTGGTGAAAAGTCATATTATGTTACAGCAGGGGAAGATTCAAGTGCAGCGGGTGGAATTATCCACAGCGGAGCTTTCATTTTGGTTGATACAAAAAGACGAGTAAGAGGCATTTATGACGGAACTAAGGAAGAAGATGTAACAAAATTATTGAAAGACATGGATATATTATTAACGGAAAAAGATGAAAAATAAAATTCAAACGTTAAAATTGGAAATACGTGATACAAAATACGATGAATTTGAAAATTCAATATTTTTCAAATTGTTGCAGTATTTATATAGACTATTGAAAATCGTTTTTTCCAAAACATTTATACTGTTATTATTAAGTGCTACTCTAACCTCTTGTCAATCAGAAGAGAAAATAAAATTAGAACAATATTATATTGGCGGCAAAGAAATATACGAGCAAAATTGTGCTAATTGTCACCAAAAAGATGGAAAAGGCTTACAGAATCTTTATCCACCTATTGCTGGAAGTGATTTTTTGAAGAATAAAGATAAAGTTATTTGGCTAATCAAAAATGGCTCGAAAGACACTATTTCAGTAAATGGAAAAACATTTAGCCAACCAATGCCTGCTAATATTCATTTACAAAATTTAGATATTGCTGAAGTTGTAACTTACATTTATAACGAATGGAAAGTAGATAACAAAATCACAGAAGTTTCAGAAGTTGAGAAAGTTTTGAATAAAAATTAGATTATGCTCCGAATCAATCGGATGGTAACGCCATAGAAAATAACCATTCCTACAAATATTAATCCCCATGAAGTTAGGCTATTTTCATTGAAATAAAGGAAGAAAATAGTACCACAAATACCTACCCAAAAGAAAAGTTTAGCAGTAAAACGCTGAATTTTTCTTTTACTTTTCTCATCTTTTGGCTGTAAACTTTCGGACTTTTTAGTGAAAGAATTATTAGCAAATATACTTGATGGATGTAAATTTTGCCTAAAATTTCCACTTGCAAACAAAAATAATGACAAAGCAACTCCCAAAAAACGAGGTTTATCATTATCTAGGTCAAATATTGAATAATAAAATAATATAATTCCTAAAGCGGCTAAATACGACGACCAAATTAGCCTAATTCGTTTATCACTTCTCAATAAAAAGTCCGCATTTGGCTTTTTGCTATCTAAATATTGCATGAAAAATGGCAAAAGATAGAAAAAAATCAAAGCCAATCCATATAAATACAAGTTACTTTTATGAGTTATCAAGAAATTGGGTTGCCAATTTATTCCTAAATAAATAAAAGGGGTCAGAACAATTATCAAATTGAGCAACTCGAATGATAGATATTTTTTCATCGTAGTATATGTTTTGATGAAATAATTGCTGCTTCAAAAATCAATTTATTTACCAACGTGCAAACGAATTCTTGGTTTCTCAGTTTGTGTAGCAGGTTTAAACTGCATGAACCAAACCATAATCTCATCCATAACAGTCATATTGAGGGAATAAAGCACAAATTGTCCTTTCTTGACTGAAGCAACCAAATCTGCTTGGCGAAGTAAATCTAAATGATGAGAAATACTGGGCTTGCTCATATCAAACTTATCCGCAATGTCTCCAGCAGTCATATCTCCATCTTTTAGAAGTTCTAAAATTTCTCGGCGAGTAGCATCATTTAATGCACGAAATAGGTTATTCATAATAGTAATTTTAAACATTTGTTATTACAAATATGTCATTCTTTTGAGTAAAAACAAAGTATTTTATTAAATATTTAGATAAGTTTCTAATTACATAAATTATTTAAATCGTTTCTCAAATATTTTTTAAATACTAAAAGTATTCTTAGAAAAACACAATTCTACAATCTAAATTCTAAGATTAGTATATAAATTGTTATATTTGCGATAATAATTTATAATTTAAAAATTGCTCCCCTTTAGGGGCTGGGGGTTTATGAAAGTATTAAAATTCGGTGGAACATCAGTTGGAACTGTTGAAAGTATCAAACAAGTCATTCAGATTTTACAAGAAAATCTAAATGAAGGACGAAAAATTGCAGTTGTATATTCGGCAATGGGAGGCGTTACAAACCGTTTAATTGAAATCGGCAAATTAGCTTCTAATTCAGACTTGGAATATTTAGAATTACTTCGTTCGGTAGAAGATAGACATTTTGCAGCCGTAAGAGGTTTAATTGATGTTAAAAATCAGAGCAGTTGCATCGCTAAAGTAAAAGGTCTTTTGAATGAATTGGAAGATTTATTACGTGGTGTTTTCCTGATAAAAGAACTTTCTGCTCGAACAAATGATTTTATTGTAAGTTTTGGAGAACGACTCTCAACGACAATTGTTACCGAAGCTCTCAAAAATAGAGGAATTGAAGCTGAATATTTGGATGCTCGCAAAGTTGTCAAAACTGATGACCACTTTGGATATGCCGATGTAAATTTTGATTTAACTAACGAATTAATCAAAAAACATTTTGCTCAAACCAATAAATTACAGTGTATAACTGGTTTTATTGGTTCGACCATTGACGGTGTTACAACTACGCTTGGTCGTGGAGGTTCTGACTATACAGGCTCAATTTTTGGGGCAGCACTTAACGCAACGGTTATTGAAATCTGGACTGATGTTGATGGAATGCTCACTTCCGACCCTCGAAAAGTAAAAAATGCATTCACTATTCCAACGATTACTTATGCAGAAGCGATGGAATTATCTCATTTTGGAGCAAAAGTTATTTACCCTCCTAGCCTCACGCCTGCTTTTCAGAAAAATATTCCTTTAAAAATTTTAAATACGTTTAATCATCATCATGAAGGAACACTCGTTAGCAAAACAGCCAACGATAAAGAATATTCTATCACAGGTATTTCTTCTATCGATGATATAGCTTTGGTAAATGTGCAAGGTGGCGGAATGATGGGCGTTGCTGGGGTTTCTGCAAAATTGTTTTCGATTTTGGCAGCTAATAAAATTAGTGTTATTCTGATTTCTCAAGCTTCTTCAGAACATTCTATCTGTTTTGCCGTTGACCCTAAAACTGCTTATGGTGTAAAAGAAATTTTGGATGAAGGTTTTGCAACTGAAATAGCCCAAGGGTTAGTAGACAGTATTTCTATCGAACAAAATTTATCGGTAATTGCTGTAGTTGGGGAAGGAATGAAAGCTAGTACAGGTACTTCAGGCAAACTATTCACTGTTTTGGGCAAAAACGGCATAAATGTGGTAGCTACTGCCCAAGGTTCATCAGAATTGAATATTTCGGTAGTTATCTACAAAAAAGACATTGGAAAAGCACTTAATGCAATTCATGAAACTTTTTTTCAGGTTGACGGACTTACATTAAATTTGTTTTTAGTTGGAGCCACTGGCTTAATTGGAAGTACATTATTAAGACAAATTCAAGAACAAAAAGAATATTTAAAGCAACGTAAAAACCTCAATATCAGGTTAGTTGGTATCACAAATACTAAGAAAATGTTGCTTAATGAAGGTGGAATCAGTCTTGAAAATTGGAAAGAAGAATTGTTGGAAAACGGAGAAATTGCCAATATTGGCTCGTTCGTTTCTGACGTACAAGATTTGAATTTACCTTATAGTGTATTTGTAGATTGCACTGCTGATAAAAATATCGTGCAATATTATTATTCACTTTTGAGTAGTAGTGTGTCGATTGTCACTCCAAATAAAGTAGCAAATTCTGGCAAATATGAGCAATATTTTATGCTTCAAAAAGCCGCTCAGAAACATGGTGTTAAGTTTCTCTACGAAACAAATGTTGGAGCAGGTTTGCCAATTATCAATACTTTGCAAGGCTTAATTACGAGTGGAGATAAAATCAATAAAATCGAAGCTGTTCTTTCGGGTACTTTGGCTTATATTTTCAATAATTTTAAAGTTGGAGATAGATTTGTAGATGTAGTACGTGAAGCAAAGGCAAAAGGTTATACCGAACCAGACCCAAGAGATGATTTGAGTGGACAAGATGTTGCTCGAAAAATACTCATTTTATCTCGTGAAGCAGGTTTAAAACTTGAGCCAGAAGATGTAAAAATTACAAATCTTTTGAATGACGCTTGTCTAAATGCTCCTTCTGTTGATGCTTTTTTTGAAGAATTAGAAAAAGATAATAGTAGATTTGAGCAACTTTTGAAAGATGCAGAAGCGAATGATGAAGTTTTGAGATTCATTGCAACATTAGACAGCGAAAATAAAGCAAGCATAGGATTAAAAACAGTAGGTAGAAACCATCCTTTCTTCAATTTAGCTGGTTCAGAGAATATTATTTCATTTACAACCGAACGCTATAAATATAATCCATTGGTTGTTAAAGGTCCTGGAGCGGGTGCAGAAGTTACAGCATCAGGAGTTTTTGCCGATATTATGAGCATTAGTAGCTATTTGGTCTAAAGAAGTCTGGTTTTAAAAACAACAAAGGCACAAAGTGATAGGATAATTTCTATGACTTGTGCCTTTGCTTATTTTTTTTAAAAACTATTTCTTAACAAATTTTAAGGAAGCTGAATTGAGGCAATAACGTAAACCTGTTGGCTTTGGACCATCTTCAAAAACGTGTCCCAAATGAGCTTTACAACGGTTACAAACAACTTCTGTTCGCACCATTCCGTAAGCATTATCACTTCTTTCTTCCACGCTACAAGTGTTCATTGGTTTCCAAAAACTTGGCCATCCAGTACCTGATTCAAATTTTGTATCAGACGTAAAAAGGTCAAAATCGCAACAAATACATTTATAAGTTCCTTTTTCGTGATTATCCCAATAAATACCTGAAAATGCTCTTTCTGTACCAGCTTTTCGAGCTACATAAAATTGTTCGGCACTTAACTGTTTTTTCCAATCTGCGTCAGTTTTCTTTATCACTTCAATTTTACAATCAGCTTCTTTTGAGCTTTTTCCATTTTGCGAATAGCTCTGGCAGGCTAAAAATACAATTGGCATTAATAACAAAATCGCTTTTTTCATAGTTTCCAAAAATTAGATGTTTTGTAGTAATTACGAAATAAATGACAAAAAGGTTTAAAAAAATCATAATTTGGCATCATTTTCTCGTTATCAATTAAAAAACTTATTTCTTGACTAAACACAAAAAATATTATCCTTTTTTTGCAATCATTTTATTAATGATGGTGATAACTTCTTGTCGAACAAATAGAACAAAAATTAGCCATGAGCATCCAACTTCAAAAGAAAATATCCAAACAAAAAAAATAATACAAACTGCCAGAACATACATTGGAGTCCCATACAAAAGTGGAGGAAATGATGAAAAAGGCATTGATTGTTCGGGTCTTTTATGTAATTCATTTAAAGAACTAGGCATAAAATTACCTCGAATCTCGTGGCAACAATCGGAGTATTTTCCAGCCATTAATTTACCAAATATTCAAAAAGGTGATTTAGTTTTTTTTGTAACTAGCGGCAAAAACATTAGTCACGCAGGCATTGTTACCGAAGTTAAAAGTGAAGAAGAAATTATTTTTATTCATGCCTCAACCAGCAAGGGTGTAATAGAAGATAATATGATGACAAATTATTGGAAATCTCGTTTTGCAAAAGTATGTCGGCCGCAGTATAAATAATTGTATTTTTCTAATATCAACATTACTATTTTAGCTGTTAAAATAGAATTATTTAACTTAATATAAGCTATTTTATCTATTTTTACGTTGTTACTAATAAAGTAATTGATGTAAACCTTTCGCACGCAGGTATGAGAAGAATTTGTTTATTAGCCATTGGATTGATTATCAGCAATTTAAGTTTTTCACAATCACAATATTTTGGACAAAACAAACCTCGCTATAAAACCTTTGGATTTAAAGTTTTACAAAGTCCACATTTTGAATTATATCATTATTTTAAGGACAATAAAATTCCAAATGACATAATAATCAACAGCGAACACTGGTATAAAATCCATCAAGAAGTCTTCAAATTGGCATTCATTAAGCCAAATCCATTAATTATCTATCAAAATCATCCCGATTTTCAAGAAACAACTGCCATTGGTGGACAAATTGGCGAAGGAACTGGCGGAGTAACAGAAGGTTTAAGAAACCGAGTTTTGATGCCAATGATGTACTCAAAACGCCAAACTGACCACGTTTTAGGACACGAATTGGTGCATGCTTTTCAATATCAATTAATGACATCGGGCGATTCTACTCAACTTGGAAATATCCAAAATCTTCCTTTATTTATGGTTGAAGGTTTAGCAGAATATATGTCTCTTGGGCGAGTAGATGCACATACGGCCATGTGGATGAGAGATGCTGTTTTGAGCAATGATATTCCAAGTGTTAAAGATTTAATTACAAAGGAATTCAAATATTTCCCATATCGTTGGGGACAAGCATTTTGGGCGTATCTAACAGCAACCTATGGCGACGACATCATAAGACCATTATTCCGAGAAACTGCCAAATATGGTATTGAAGTAGCTTTTACAAGAAATTTAAAAATGAGTATTGAGAAATTTTCAGTCAAATGGAGACAATCAATGATTGATACTTACACTCCCTTTCAAACTAATACTTCCATCGTTCCTATTGGTAGAGAAATTGCTTCACAAAAAAATGCTGGAGAAATGAATATTTCTCCAGCGATTAGTCCAGATGGAAAATTTATAGCCTATATTTCTTCAAAAAACATCATTTCTTTCGATATTTTTATCGTCGAAACAAGTACTGGAAAAATTATCAGAAAGATTGAAAGTACTTCATTTGGCTCTCATGTTGACTCTTATAGTTTCTTAGAAACTTCAGGAACATGGTCGCCAGACAGCAGAAAATTCGCTTTGATTATTCAAAGTAAAGGTAAAAATAAGCTTTCAATTGTTGATATTGCCAACGGGAATAAGCAAAATTTCGAATTACAAGGGGTAGATTCTTTCACAAACCCAGCATGGTCGCCTGATGGAAATTCGATTGTAGTTTCTGGTTTAATGAATGGAGAAAGTGACCTTTATTTATATAATTTAAAAGAAGAAAGTGTTACGAATTTAACGAAAGATATTTTTTCGGATTTACAACCAGTTTGGTCTCCAAATGGGGAGTGGATTTATTTTGTTTCTGATAGAAATAGTCCATCTGCACGCTTAGAAAAAGCCAATAATTCAATTGCTAGAATCAATACAAAAACTTTATTAGTGGAAAGTTTTTCTTTTTTTCAAGGAGCAAATAATCTAAATCCTTTGATTGACCCAACTGGAGGATTTATCTATTTTCTGTCAGATGCTGATGGTTTTAGGAATCTTTACAAATATGATATTAGTGCAAAAGCCATTGAAAAACTTACCAACTATTTCACTGGGATAAGCGGTATTACAATGTTTTCTCCAGCGGTAAGTATTGCTCTTAAAACTGGGCAATTGGTCTATAATTATTTTCAAAATGGTCGATATACACTATATTTAGCTAGTTATGGAGCATTTCAACAGCAAATAGTAGATGACCATGTTGACCAAAAAGCTGCAACCTTAGCACCTATTTTATGGACTGAAGGGCGAAATATCGTTCAAAAAAACCTTGAAAAACAGTCACTTTCAATAACTATTCCTGAGAAAAAATTACAGCGATTGACTTATTCTCCAAAATTCAAGTTAGATTATTTAGGAAGTTCAGGCGTTGGCGTTTCAGCAAGCAGATGGGGAACTGGGCTTGGCGGTGGAATTGTTGGTTTATTTAGCGATATTCTGAATAATAATCAAGTTTCAGGAGTAGCAACATTGAATGGTGAAATTCAAGATTTCGGTGGTCAAATTCAATACCTCAATCAAAAAAATCCTTTGCAATGGGGCGTTAGTCTTTCGAGAATTCCTTACAGATTTACCGATTACCAACAAAATATTAGTTACGAAACAAATGCCAATATCAAAACAAAGTATGGTATATCGTCATCTGATTCACTTTTAAAATCTAGTTCAAATTTGTACCGATTATTTATCAATGAAATTGGGCTTTTTGTCGTTTATCCGATTAGTACTGCAAAAAGAATTGAATTAGGTGGTAGTGCCAATTGGTATGGATATAGTGGACGTATTTACAGTGATTTTTACCGTTCAAATAGCAGTGGAAATTATTATTTGGGGTCAGCAAATCCAAGTAAAGTATCAAAAACTGACCTTGAAAAACTCGGCTATACTCCATTTAATTTACAACAATTATATATGGCTTATGTGGGTGACAATACTACTTTTGGTGTCACTTCGCCTCTAAACGGTTATCGATATCGGTTTGAATTTTCAAAATATTTTGGTGATTTTGCTCACAATTCAATTACGGTTGATTATCGAAAATATAAATATTTAAAACCTTTCACTGTTGCAACTAGATTCTATTATTTTGGAAGAATTGGGGCTAATAATACCGATAATTACAACAAACTTTACCCAATGTTTTTAGGTTATCCATGGTACATGCACGGACTTTGGGGTAAAGCATTAACGAATCAAACCTCATCAATTCAGCTGAGTGAAGACCAATTAAAAGGATCTCAAATGGCACTCACAAATTTTGAAATACGATTACCTTTCTCTGGCCCAAAGAAATTATCATTAATCAATTTTCAATATTTACCATCTGATTTAAACTTTTTCTTTGATATGGGAATGGCTTGGGATGATAAAAAATCTCCAGGAAAAGAATATCAGTATTTTCTAAGTGATGGAAGCCAAACTACCCGAAAAGTAAGTCCAATTATCAGTACAGGCATAAGCTTAAGAATTAATTTAATGGGTTATCTAATCTTAGAACCGTATATAGCCGTGCCTATTTATAATGGGAAAAAACAGCCCGCAGTTACTGGAATCAATTTCCTTGTTCCTGGATGGTAAAAATTAAGTAGACATAGAATACGATATTTCAAAATCAAACTATTATTTTGATTTTGAAATAAAAGCCATCATCTTTGTGCACAATTGCTAGATATAGCTCGGTTAGCATATTTGCTGAAGCGTCGTACCGATGGCATAAAAGTGGTCGTAGATTCATTTATTAGTAATTTGGGGGTGTAGCTCAGCTGGTTAGAGTATTTGCATGGCATGCAAGGGGTCGTGGGTTCGAATCCCATCTCCTCCACTAAATTAAAAGCTTGATAATCAAACGATTATTAAGCTTTTTCACTTTTCGCTTATTATTATTTTTTGGTAACTTGCAATATAATTCGTAAACGACAAGTTTATCTTTTGAAATATGTTACACAATCTAAAATATACATGAAAACATCATTCTTCAAATACTTTATCATTTCTTTTACTCTAGTTATTGTAACATGGTCATGTAGTAAAACTACAACAGAAAATGATCCACAACCTGTAGTTTTAGTAAGTTCAACTTTAGTAAAAGAACTCACCAAAGAACAATTAATTACGACACTAGGCTCAAGTTTAGGCTCTCAAGCATCACTTTTTATTCGTTCAGGAGTAAAACAATATAAAATCGTTTATAAGACAAAAAACACTGACGGTACTGAAATTCAAGCTTCGGGGGCATTGATTATTCCATCAAGCAGTGTATTCCCTGACCCTTTGCCGCTTGTAAGCTATCAACATGGAACAATCTTCGATGATAAACAAGCACCATCTTATTTTACGGCTGACGGTGAAGGCACTATTGCATCTGTGCTGGCCACAATTGGTTACATCGTTGTTGCACCCGATTATATAGGATATGGCTCTTCAAATAACCTCCCTCACACTTATGAGCATCGTGAAGGTTTAGCTTCTGCAAGTTTGGATATGTTGAGAGCGGCCAAAGAAATGATTGCTAAAGAAAAAGTCAATTGGAATAAAAATCTATTTATTGCGGGATATTCAGAAGGTGGGTACGCAACTATGTCTCTTCAGAAGAAAATTGAGGAAGAAGCTCCATCAGAATTTAATTTAAAAGCGTCAAGTTGTGGTGCTGGAGCATATAATAAATCATTAAGCTTTAAAACATTAGCAACTATGCCTTCGAGTGGTGATCCGCAACACAATGCTTCATACATTTGGGTACTTTTAACTTATGACCGTGTTTACAAGCTTAATCGCCCGATGACAGATTATTTTGCTGCTGTTTATGCTGCTCAAATCCAAAAAGAGCAGCAAAATGCAAGAATATCAGGTAGTTTAACTACAATTTTAAGTGATGCCGTAAAAAAAGGTGTAAATGAAGGAACAGATACTGCATTATTGAACGCAGTTAAAGATAATGATGTTTTTGATTGGAAACCTAAAACACCAACCCAACTATATCATGGAACAGCCGACAAATATGTTCCTTATTTTAATTCACAAACTGCTTTTGACGCAATGCAGAAAAGAGGTGCATCAAATGTACAATTAATCCCAATTCAAGGAGGCGACCATGGTTCATCTGTACAATCATTTTTACTAGGAACATTATCTTTCTTTGGTAATTCCAAATAAATAATTGTCGCACTATCAAGGCTCTAAATACATAATTTTCTAATAATTAACTTTTTTTACAATGGCAAATTTAAAAACAGGAGTGGTTCACACCGTATTTTTTTGGTTAAAAGAAAAAGATAACGAAGCACATCAAAATGCTTTACATGAAGGACTTAAAGAACTTTCAAAAATTGATTTAATCAAAACTGCTTATGTAGGCCGTCCAGCCAATACTAACCGTGAGGTAATTGACTCATCGTATAGCTTTTCTCTTACTTTTATATTTGATAATGCCGCTGACCAAGATGCGTATCAAGTTCATCCAGACCATTATATTTTCATTAATAATTGCTCGCATTTATGGCAAAAAGTACAAGTTTACGATGTTGAAAGTTAATTTTTAGTAAAAACCTTCTAAAACTTGCTGTTTTTTTAGAAATTTGCAGTCAAACAATTGCGATAAAGTCTTCGCTATGTCCTTATTTCACATGAAAAAACTACTTATATCTTTATTAATTTTAACAAGTATTCATTCATTTTCGCAAAAATTAAGCTTTGATGCCAAAGGTATTATTGCCATTTCAGATGCTGATATGGCGGCTTCTGCTTTCTTTGATGGAAAGATATTCAAGGAAAAAGGTAGTAAAGATGTTTTTTCTACAATTAAATTTCCAATTGAGAAGTATGGTGATGAATTGAAAAACATCGTTGTATCTAACTCCGCTATTAATTCGGGAAGAGCGATGGCTATTTCTCCGATTAATCATATTGCTTATGTGATTGAAAGTCGAGGTTCAATTCCTGATAATACGACCGAAGTAAGAAGTATAAATACTGACTTTCCTGCTGGTGGTTTTATATCAGTTGTAGATATAAGTGATGTCAATCAGCCTAAAATTTTATATAAATTTCCAACAGGCAAAAACCCTTTATCGGTTGATATTAGTCCAAATGGAGAATATTTAGCTATTTGTAGTGAAGAAACAGGTAAAGAATTTCAAATATTAGAGCTAGATACAGCGGGTAAGCCTGTTAGAATAATCAACAAGCCACAAGATTTTCCTGAAGGAAAAGTAACTGATATTACTTGGCATCCAAATAATAATTATTTGGTTTTCACGATGGAAGAGTCTAAAGAAATTGGACTTTTAAAAGTAACTCGTGATGGTCCAACCACAAAAATTATCAGACTTGATGTCATTGGTCGTACTTTAAAAGTGGGAACTTTACCTAGTGCTGGACAATTTACACCTGATGGGAAATTTTATCTAGTTCCTGATTTAAAAATACCTCTTGGCACTAAACCTGATTCTGAAATTACAGGAGATATGTTTGTTCTAAAGTTTAATCTGGATGGAAATGGTGACCATTTTTTAATCACAAAAACAAGGTTAGGCGAAAAGCCAACAGGATTTGCAATTAGCCCTAACGGAAATTTAGTTGTGGTTATTAATGCTAAACAAACGTACTATTCTTGGGAAAGTTCAGAGCTAAATAAAAAAGCTTCATTATCTTTATATAAATTAGCCAATGATGGAATGCTTAGCAATGCTGGCGATTATGATTTTGAAGGGATTCTGCCTAAAAGTGTGATTTTTGATAATTCAGGGCAAAATATTGCTGTATCTGTATTTGATTACTACAATTTTGGTAAACATTTCGGCGGCATTGAGTTTTGGAAAGTTCACAATGGCGATAAACCAAGTTTACAAAAACAAGATTTTAAGCTTTTTATGCCTCGTGGTTGTCATGGAATTCAGATTATCAAGTAACAGGTTTAAAAAAGACAACGAAAGATGAGGAGAATCTCATCTTTCGTTGTTAAATAAACGTTAATCTTTCTTATTTTTGGTATTTGACTTGATAACTGCCTGAATTATATCCCACATTTCATTTGGAATTTCATTCAAGTGATTGAACTCTCCCGCTCCATTCAGCCACTCTCCCCCATCAATAGTAACCACTTCTCCATTAATATACGAAGAAAAGTCAGACATTAAATAAGCCGCTAAATTAGCCAATTCTTGGTGTTCTCCAACTCTTTTTAGTGGCACATTTCCATAATCAGAAAACCGTTCACGCAAATGTTCAGGAAAAGCTTCTACTGGAAATAGCCTATCCCAAGCACCTTTTGTTGGAAAAGGCCCTGGTGCAATAGCATTGAAACGAATACCATACTTTGCCCATTCTACAGCCAAACTGCGAGTCATCGCCAAAACCCCAGCTTTCGCCATCGCTGAGGGTACCACAAAAGCCGAACCTGTACTAGCATATGTTGTGACGATACTCAAAACAGTTGCTTTTTGTTTTTGTTCAATCCAATGTTTTCCCAAAGCAAGTGTTGTATAATAACTTCCTTTTAAAACAATATCAACAACAGTATCAATCGCTCTATGCGAAAGACGTTCGGTCGGAGAAATAAAATTTCCAGCAGCGTTATTGAGTAAACCATTAATTTGACCGAACTCCGCAAGGGTTTTATCTTTCATTGCTTCAATTGCTCCATAATCTCGTACATCACAAGCAATTGGCAATATTTTCCCGCCTGTTTCTTTTGTCAATTCATGGGCTGTTTCTTCCAAAACAGCTAATTTCCTACTCGTTATTACTACATTTGCTCCAAGTTCAAGAAAATATTTGGTCATTGCTTTACCGAGTCCAGTTCCACCACCCGTCACAATAAACGTTTTTCCATCTAAAGAGCCTTCTCTTAACATTGGTTGATTATACGACATTTCGTTTGATTTATAGTGTTGATTAATGTGTAAATCTAAAACAAAAAAGCCACAAATGATTGTCTCATCTGTGGCTTTTTTAATAATAAATATAACTAAAACAATTTTATGAAATTATTTTGAAGCTACAATTTTAACATCAACTTGGAAATTATCATAAATAACTTTGTCGCCAATTGATTCAAAGAAAGATTTTGAACCAAATTTGCTACCAAATTTTGTACGGTCAATTTCAAATTTAGCACTTGCAGTAGCGGCACCTTTTGAATCAACAGCAATAACAGCAGGAAATGTAATTGATTGAGTTACACCGTTGATAGTTAAATCACCAGTAACATCATAATTAGTAGCATTTTTAGCAGTTGCTTTTTTGATTTTCAAATTTGCTGTTGGATAATTTGTCACATCAAAGAAATCAGGAGAAGATAAATGTCCAACTAATTTTGCGTTATAACCTGCATCTGTCAAATCAAGACATTTAATTGATTTCATATCAATTGTAAATTCGCCACCTTGTAATTTTCCGCCATTTACAACTAAACTTCCACCTTGAATTCCGATTGTTCCGTTGTGTTCACCAGTAAATTTCTTACCCAACCAATTAAAAGAACTCGCTTTTGTATCAACTTTCAAAGCTACTGGAGCTTTTTTCCCACCATCAGCCATTGCTGAAACACTTACCAATGCAGCGAAAGCCACAAACATTAAATTTTTAACAACTTTCATTTTTGAACTAAATTTGGATTAAGAAAAATATAATAAATAAAAAAATACTCAAATATGGAATAAAATAAACACTAATCCTCACTTCCACGAAGCTTGTCTAAAAGACGGCTTAACACTTCGGCTTCTTCTTCCGTCAAATGATTCATAGAATTGCCTTTCTCCCACTCGCTCTGTACTTTATCAATTTGCATTAAAATCTCAGTACCAGATTCTGTGATTCTAATATCACAAGCACGACGGTCATCAACATTGTCACATCTCGAAACAAAACCTTTCAGCAAAAGCTTATCAACTAATCGAGAAGCATTCGACATTTTATCTAGCATTCGCTCAATAATTCCATTAACTGTAATAGGATTTGGATATTGGCCACGCAAAATTCTCAAAACATTATATTGCTGAGCCGATAAATCAAATGGTTTCAGCAATGATTGTTGGTCAGAATTCATCCAGTTTGCTGTGTACATGATATTCACAACTAGCTTTTGGTAAGAGCTTTTAAACGGTTTCTGCTGTTTTATATCCTTTTCGATTGACATATATTCATATTTGTTTATTGTAATAATGCAAATATAATACATTAACAATATATGTTACTACATATAATACAATAACTTATTAATTAAAGTTCATAATTATTAAAAAAAATTATCTTAATGGTAAAATTGTTGGAGCTGAAATATCAAAATCACGAAGTTTCAATGGCTGTGAACCATCAAATGCAAATCTAAATGCTGAAGAAATATTTGGAATATTAGGATAATAGCCAAGCCGAATTTGAAATGTATTAAAAGTGAGATTTTCATTTCTTAGTCTCAATCCAACGCCATATCCTTGATACAATTTACTCTCTATCAGCAGTTTATCTTTCAAACTGACTAAGCCTAAATTGACAAATCCGAAATATGCAACCCTAAAACCCACAATACTTTTATGAGAAAACAAAACTGATTCATACCCAAAAGTCAATCTTTTGTCGCCTCTCAATCCTTCACTATTTACACCCAAAATCCCATCTTTACCACTAATATTCAAATAATCCAATTCATCACGATTAATTCCATAAGTGAGACCAATGTTGATAAATTGCCGAGTTTGAGATTTGGCAATTTTCATTAAACGGCTAAAATAAAAACTTTGTACGCCAATTACTCCTTGTTGCGTTGCTTTTTGTTTCAGGTAAGTGCCAGCATTGGCGAGTAAATAAAAATAACCCTTATCAGAAGGTAAATATTTACCTTTGGCAAACTGTATTCCAGCATAATTTCTATTACCAAATTCAGTATTTTCAGTTCCTAGCGTAAAAGCAAATAAATTTCCAACTGGAACATCCTCTGTACGTCCATAGCCATAAATCAAGAAATCTCGTTGGTAATTTCGATTTGAAAACCCAACACTAGCCAGCCAAGTGGTTCTATTCCAATAAATTTTATTGAAATCAGACCTAACTTCAGGCCGTTTTCTGTATTCATAATTGCTTCTTCTAATCGCAACCACCAACTGTTTATTCCGATTAGATGCATCCAATCTGAAAGCATGTCCAAGCCAAGCATCAGAGTAAAAATAGCTTACTGGAAAAACCAATGAACTATCAATGCCATTGATAAAAAGCTTTTTGTATTCTAAAACTTTGGCATAACCTAACTCTAATGAACCAGCATTATGGGTTTCAACTGTTAGAAAAGGGCGAAAAATATGAGCTGAATATTGGGTTAAATCTCTTTCGTTAATCAATTTTATCTGACCAGTGATAAAACTATTTCCAAAATAAGGCACAGTATAAATGCTTCGCCAGCCAAACCTTTGGTAAGGATCATTGCCTCGCCAAGTAATTTTATTGAGCAACGAATGTCCTCGACCTTGAAAATTTCTATCTTCAACACCAAAAGCAAAGTCATTCAAACTACTACCCGAAATATCAAAATTTATCGACCAAACATCTTGTGTAATTACTAGCACATCTACTACCCAACTCACATCTTTTCGTTCTAAAATCAATATTCGGGCATCATGTATAATCGGATTAGCTCTCAATAAACGCTCATTATCTTTCAAAGTTTGTGGATTAATTTTATCGCCTTCCTTAAAAAGAAGAAATGATTTTCTAATAACCGTCTCTCTTGTGTTGTAATGAAACGATTTACTTGCAAAATGTTCAATTCGATTACCTTTACGGGTGGTATCATTAACCGAAGGGCCGAAAATTTCGAGTTTTCTAATGAAAATTTTACCTATTACTTTTCCATCATACTTGTCAAAAGGGTTAATTTCAATCTGACTTATTTCATTTTTATTGCTGTTTGTGTTATATACATCTCGAAATAAAGTACCATAAACCTGCTTTCCAACCTTACTTTTACTTAATTTTTGTTTCAATTTTGCATACATCACACTATCCTCAATAGATTTTCCACTGTTAAGGCTGTCTAAAAAGCTTTTTTGGGCAAAAATATGCTGCGTAACAAACAATAATATGATAAACAAATACTTCATTCCGAAATTTACTTATTTTTTATTCTAAAAGTAGTCGATATGCAAAATTTTCGCCAATGAATCAGTTTAAATTTGGAACAAAAATTATAACTATCATGAACCGACGATTCAATCAATAAATCAAATACAATTAAAATTCCTTACAATTTATTGAATGAAAATACTTTACTTCGCCTTTTGAAAAAAAAATAAAATATGAAATTATCAAAACCATTAGTTTTAGCTTCCAATTCACCACGACGAAAAGAAATAATGCAAAATGCAGGATATGATTTTTCCGTGAAAGTAATTCCTACTGATGAAAGTTTTTCTGATGAAATGGCAGTTGAAGAAGTACCTATTTATTTAGCAAAAGTAAAAGCAGATTGTTTTAGGAATGACCTCAACGATGAAATTATTTTATGTGCAGATACCGTCGTAGTTGTTGATAATCAAATCATTAATAAACCTTTAGATTTTGCAGATGCACAACGAATGTTAAAACTTTTGAGTGGAAAAACTCATCAAGTAATTACAGGCGTTTGTATCATGACTCAAGAAGAAACTATTGGTTTTGCTGATATTTCAAATGTACAATTCAAAGAATTAACAGATTGGGAAATTGATTATTACATCAATAAATGTAAACCCTTCGATAAAGCTGGTGCTTATGGTGTACAAGATTTTATTGGCATGATTGGTATCACGAAAATAGAAGGTTCGTTTTATACTGTCATGGGGCTACCAATTCATCGTGTATATGAAGCTTTAGAAAAGTATGTTATCCGAAATTAAAGATATATTATAATGATACTTTAATCTAAAAGTCATAATGAAACACATTTTTTTTGTCGGCTTTATTGTCATTTTTTCTTTACAAAGTTCTTTTAGTCAATTAGTTACGACAGACCTTTCTTTTCCGAATGGTGATAAAGAAATAACAATTATTTTTGATTTAAAACAATCAAAAGATAACCGTGCCACTGGTCTTTTAGGAAAAACTACCGATGTTTATCTTTGGTCAGGTGCAGGTACAAATGATAATGCATTTGAATATCAGCCCACAGGACAAACAAATTTTAATGTACCTTTTGAAGCTGGAAAAATGACTTCTTTAGGAAAAGACCGTTGGAGCATTCGACTGAAACCCCGATTTTTTTTCAAAGTTCCAAGTGATAAATTAATAAAAAAGCTTGGGTTATTACTTAAAAGTGGAGATGGAAAAGCCCAAACTGAAGATTTTATTTTGAATTTGTACGATGATAAGTTGTATTATAAACTCATAGAACCAGACGCAAATAAAGTTTTTGAGGAAAATGAAACTATCAATGTAAAAGTTAAAACCTCAAAAACAGTTGATAAAATCATTTTCAATAATGGACAAACAAAAGAATTTAATAATGTAGATTCTGCATCGGTAAGCACAACAGTCAGCAAAATGTTACTTACAATTATTAGCGGAAAAGACGTTATTTCAGATCAATTACAATTTATATTTAAACCAAAAATTTCAGTTTTGAATCTGCCTCCCAACATCAAAGACGGCATCAATTATATCAATGATAATACCGTTACACTTTCTTTTTTTATACCTCAGAAAAGTTTTGTTTACTTAATTGGTGATTTTAATAAATGGCAAATTGACTCAAAATATTTAATGAATCAAACACCAGATGGCAATCGCTATTGGCTCACTATCAATAACTTAGAAAAAGGAAAAGAATATGCATTTCAATATTTGATTGATGGAAAAATAGCCGTTGGTGACCCATTTTGTGAGAAAATTCTTGACCCAAAATTTGATAGCTCGATTTCTTCTAGTACTTATCCGAATTTAAAAAGCTATCCTTCAGAAAATTCTTTTGGCGGTACGGTATCTATTTTTCAAACTGGTCAAACCAATTATAATTGGAAAGTCACAAATTTTAAACGTCCAGCAAAAGAAAAATTGGTTATTTATGAATTATTAGTACGTGATTTTACTGCTTCCCGAAAGTACAGTGATGTGGCCGATTCAATGGCTTACTTCCAGAAACTTGGTATCAATTCAATCGAACTAATGCCGATTAATGAATTTACGGCCAACGAATCTTGGGGATATAATCCGACTTATTATACCGCTCCTGACAAAGCTTATGGTACAAAGGATGATTTAAAATATTTGATTGACAAATGCCATGAAAACGGTATTTCGGTGATTTTTGATGTGGTTTTCAATCATGCAGATTTTGAATTTCCTTATGTGAAAAGTTATTGGAATGGTTTTCAGCCTTCGGCAGATAGTCCATTTTTTAATCAAAATGCCACACATCCATTTTCGGTTTTTTATGATTTTAACCACGAAAGTACTACAACTCAAACTTATTTTGACAAAGTTTTAGAGTTTTGGCTAACGGAATATAAAATTGATGGTTATCGTTTTGATTTATCAAAAGGGTTTACACAAATAAAATCCGACCCAAATGTTGGTTTATGGGGGCAATACGACGCCAGTAGAATTAAAATTTTAAAACGTTTTTACGATAAAATTCGGGCTTATGACAAAGATTGTTATTTGATTTTGGAACATTTTGCTGATAATAGCGAAGAAGTTGAATTGGCAAATTATGGTTTTATGCTTTGGGGAAATGTCAATGGAAACATTAGAAATATCATTAAAGGCACAAATAATAGCTTAAATGGCTTGAATTACCAAAGTCGAGGTTGGCAAGAAGCAAACATGGTGAGTTACATGGAAAGCCATGATGAGGAAAGAATTGTTTATGATGCTCTAACAAATGGCAAAAATGAAGTTAAAAACCTAAATACCATTCTTGAGCGGTCAAAAGCTGCTGCAGCTTTATTTTTTGCTTATCCAGGACCAAAAATGTTGTGGCAATTTGGTGAATTTGGCTACGATATTAGTATTGATTTTAATGGTAGAACTGGAAATAAACCACAAAAATGGGAATATTTAAAAGACGAAAATCGACTAAAATTATTTAAAGTTTATTCAGAATTAATCAAGCTTAAAACGACACAAGCGGCTTTTAACACAAAAGATTTTAAAGAATCATCAAGCGGTTTGATTAAACAAGTGGCAATGAATCATAGTTCTATGAATGTTCGTATTATTGCTAATTTTGGTTTAAACGCTGAAATTGGCAATATCAACTTTGAATCGACAGGGAAATGGTTTGATTATTTTACTGGTCAAGAGATTATTGTCAGTGAAAACAATCCAGTAATTAGTTTGGCAGCGGGAGAATTTCATATCTATACTAATGTAAAATTGCCAGCTCCAGAAGAAAACCTTGTTCCATGGAAAGGATTTGCAACGATTACAGCCAACGAGATTTTGACCGATAATAAGAGTTTTCAAATTTATCCAAATCCAACTTCAGATAAAATTACGGTGAAACTTAACGGTGAAAAAACAAATATTGCTATCGAAGATTTGTGGAGACAAACAATGTTTTCAACACAAACGAAAGAGCAAGAGTTAACCATTGATTTAACCCATTTCCAAACAGGAATGTATTTTATTCAAATTATTCAAAAAGGTATTACGAGAACAACCAAAATAATTAAGAATTAAATAGGGATGAATTGTTTTTGTCTCAAAAGTAAAATTTAACAAGAATGACCAAAGACGAATTAGTTATTTATTATAACGAACCCGATGAGAAAGTTTATGTAAAAGTTCCACCAGGAATCGAAACTCAATATCAGCTTTCTAATTTATCTGGAAAAATCCTTCAAGAAGGAATACATGAAAAAGCCCTGCATGATTTTGATTTAGCAGGGCTTCCAGAAGGCATATATTTTGTCATCGTCAATCAAGATGATGTTATTCGTTCTAAGAAGATTATTAAGAACTCTTAATAGTCTTCTTATCTATTCATTGTCAACAAAAACTCTTCATTATTACGAGTTCCTTTCATTTTATCCAACAAAAACTCCATAGTTTCCATTGGATTCATATCAGCCATGTACTTACGCAATAACCAAACTTTTTGAAGCGTATCTTTATCCATCAATAAATCTTCTCGACGAGTTCCAGAAGCCAAAATATCAATGGCAGGATATACTCGTTTATTAGATAATTTACGGTCAAGTTGAAGCTCCATGTTACCTGTTCCTTTAAATTCCTCAAAAATAACTTCATCCATTTTTGAACCTGTATCAATCAATGCTGTAGCAATAATAGTCAATGAACCACCATTTTCCACATTACGAGCTGCACCAAAGAAACGTTTTGGTTTGTGCAGGGCATTGGCATCAACACCACCTGAAAGAATTTTACCTGAAGAAGGAATGACCGTATTATAAGCACGAGCCAAACGTGTAATCGAGTCAAGTAAAATTACAACGTCATGTCCACATTCTACTAAACGCTTTGCTTTTTCTAAAACAACACCAGAAACTTTTACATGACGGTCGGCTGTTTCATCAAAAGTAGAAGCAATAACCTCTGCACGCACACTACGCTGCATATCCGTTACTTCTTCTGGACGCTCATCAATTAACAAAATAATCAAATAAACTTCAGGATGATTACGAGTAATTGCATTGGCAATTTCTTTCAGCAAAACCGTTTTACCTGTTTTTGGTTGTGCCACAATCATTCCACGTTGACCTTTTCCGATTGGTGCAAATAAATCAAGTACTCGAGTAGAATAAATATCCGAACGGCTACTTAATTTGATTTGTTCTTCTGGAAAAAGAGGAGTTAAATATTCAAATGGAATACGGTCCCGAATTTCTTCAGTTGTTTTTCCATTGACAGAAAGTACTCTTAATAATGCAAAATATTTTTCACCTTCTTTCGGTGGTCGGATAGCTCCTTTAACTGTATCGCCTGTTTTTAGTCCAAAAAGTTTAATTTGAGAAGGAGAAACATAAATATCATCTGGACTAGCCAAATAATTATAATCTGCCGAACGCAAGAAACCGTATCCACCTTCTTGCATAATTTCGAGTACGCCTTCATTTTCAATAATACCATCAAATTCTTTGATTAAATTATTGAACTGCTTTTTAATATCTTTTGTGTAAGTATCAACGTAGCGTTTATCTTCTTTTGGCTCAGGAATTTCAGGAATGATTTCGTCAGTCAACCTTGCAAATTCGCTCATTTCAGCATCAATAGCTGCCAAATCAAAATCCGCTGGTTCTTCCAAATTCAAAACTGGTTCTTCATCACTTACATTCATATCTGTGAATGTTTCCTGACCTGAGTTTTGAGTTGGTTCTGATGACTGTTTATTTTCGTTTTTGGGGTGAACTTCATTTTTATGAGAACCTTTTTCTGAAGTTTGCACAGGCACAACTGTTGTAGTCGTTTCAATTACTTTATTTTCAACCGGTTTTTCATCAGTTTTGGGCAATCTTTTACGTCCCTTCAATGTTTTATCGTCATTGAAAAGTGGCTTTTGTGGAATAATTGGTTCAGCTATTGCCACTTCTTTTGGTTTATTGAATAGGGAATCATTGGGTTGATGCTCCAAAATCTTTTCAATTAACTCAGTTTTGGACGCAGTTCTGACATCTTTAATGCCTAACTCGATACAAATTTTCCTTAACTCCGAAAGAAGTTTAAGATTCAGTTCTTCTGATGTGTACATACGAGAGAATTAACAAAACGTTACTATGATAAGCGGTTAGATATTACTAGATGTATTACGGAAAAGACACTTCCAAGAATTCATAGAATTTATTCAAATACTCGGGGATTACTCGAAAAAAACTGGAAATTTTGTTGGATACAATTGGCTGATTCAAAGATGCTTGATTCTGAGAACAAGTGAGCCGATTGAAGTGTTTCGATGGATTTGAATGCAATAATATGACCTTTTATTTGTAAAAACAAATTTTTCAAGATTATTTCTATTAATTTTTATTAATCTTTATGAGATAAAATTGCGTTAAACGATAATATCAATAATCGCTATCAATATTTTTATCATCAGTAATTCCAAAAAGTGTTGTTGTCGGTGTTGCCAATTCAACAGAATTTTCTTTTAAAATATTACCAATTAGATAATTCATTTCCTCACGAATTGATTTACTTTCCCAATAATCGGGTGTTGAGGCAAAGAAAACAACTATTAAATTTACTGAATAATCTCCAATTTCGTCAAATTTAACGTGACCTTCGTGTTCGGTAGTAAGTGCATGATTATCAAGTAATTGTTGAATATCTTGAATAACTTTTTTTATTTTTTCGATTGGCGTTTCAAGTTTTAATCGAATAAAAAACTTATGCCTACGGTCTTTTCGCTCAGAAAGATTGTTTAACGTTTGTGAAACTAACATTTGATTGGGAACAATAATTAAACTCCCATCAACATGGCGAATACGAGTACTTCGAAAGCCTACTTTCTCCACTTTTCCAACCATCTTATCTAATTCAATATCATCGCCAACGATAAATGGTTGCTCTGTAAATAGCGTAAACGAAGCAAAAAGGTTTTCTAAAGTTGCCCGAGCCGCCAATGCCAATGCAACTCCACCAATTCCTAATCCTGTAATCAAACTTATTACATCTTGTCGAAAAACAAAGCCTAAAATCAAGAAAAAAGAGCAAAAAACAATCAGAGCAATAATAATATCTCGAAAAAAAGGCACTAAATGTTCGTCAGTTTTTGTCTCATTTTCTTCAGCTCTTTTCAGGAAAACCAAAGCAAAAAATTTCACTAAGCGAATAATAATCCATGTAATTGCAACAACAAATAACGTATCGAGCAATTTATCTGCAAATTCACTTACTCTCATTTTTCCGAAAGGGATAATTCTCCATTTCCGTGGAAAAGTGATTTCATCGACAGCAGAGTAAATAATAAGTAAAGTAATGATAAATTCAACTGGGCGTCTTAATAAATCAACAAAATTAGCTGCGGGCACATTTTGTGTTTCCTGCTTGATTAGTCGATAAGCTATTCTACTAACTAAAACAGAAAACATTCTTTTAAAAAACCAACCGATCAACAAAATTCCAAGAAACCAAAGCCAGTTTTCAAGTGAATTATTTAAAAATGTAGTTCTTAAAATTTTCTCAAATTTATTCATCTATCTTTATTGATTTTCGCTCATTTATAAATTCTATTACACGGCGTTCAACCCAAGTTTCATCAGAATTTGGCAACATAAAACCAACATGACCACCAAATTTAAGTAATTGCAAGTACACGTTTGGATTATTTTCTGCTTCTCCCAAATTTAGACATTCGGGCGATAAAAACGGGTCATTAATCGCCTGAATGATTAAAGTAGGAACAGTTATCGTATTTAAGAAAGGTTTTGCAGCCGCTTTTTGGTAAAAATCATGGGCATTTTGAAATCCAAACATTCGAGCGGTATAACGGTTATCAAACTGCTCAAAGTTTTTGATTTGTTTATATCCTTCATAACTAACTAAATTATTATTCGGGTGTTGAGCAGATTTTTCCTTAATTTTTTTTCCTAATTTATTGATAAATCGTTTCATGTAAAACCTTCGGCCTGGTTTGTATAATTCATAAACCGACGTATGTAAATCAAGAGGAACAGAAACCGCAACGCCAAATTTAACTTGGCTTGGTAAACTTTCAGGATGCTGCCCCAACAAGCGAACTGTCATACTCCCGCCCATACTAAAACCAACCAAAACGACTTCGTCGTACTGTTTTTTTTCGATGGCATAATTTACCACAAAGCGAATATCATCTACATCGCCATGATGATAAAATCTCGGCAATCGGTTCATTTCTCCACTACAACTTCTGCAATTCCAGCCCAAGCCGTCATATCCGTTGTCGTTGAACTTTTTTACCATGCCCGTAACATAGTGACGAGTTGAATCTCCTTCTAAACCATGCGTAACAATTAGTAATTTTTTGCTTCGCGTATGTCCAACAAACGACCAATCCAAATCTAAGAAATCACCATCTTGTAGTTCAACTCTTTCACGTTTGTAATTAACAGGTATTTTACGAAAAAGACTTGGATAAATTGTCTGAATATGGGCATTAAACTGCCATTTTGGTGGCAAATAATCTGAGTTTTTAGGCAAAACTGGCATTTATTGAATAACTTTTTGAATAACTTCTGGAAAATATTTATGTTCAAGGGCTTGTACTTTAAAAGCCACATCTTCAGGCGAATCGCTTGGAATAACATCACATTTTGCTTGAAAAATAACTTTTCCTTCATCATAATGTTCGTTTACATAATGAATCGTAATTCCCGATTCTTTTTCACCAGCCGCTACAACTGCTTCATGCACAAAATGCCCCCACATGCCTTTCCCTCCATATTTTGGCAATAAAGCAGGATGAATATTAATGATTTTATTTGGAAATGCTTTTACCAAGTTTTCTGGTATCAACCACAAAAAACCAGCCAAAATAATCAAATCTATTTGTTGTTTTTGTAGCAATTCAACAATTTTATCAGTTTTTGTAAATGTCTTTTTATCAAACAAAATAGTTGGAACTCCAAGCCTTCTTCCACGTTCAATCACTCCCGCTGTTGGATTGTTTGAAAGAAAAAACTCAATACTAACCGATTTATTCTCGGCAAAAAATGTAGTTAACCTTTCGGCATTACTTCCCGAACCAGAAGCAAAAATTGCAATTCGTGTCATTTATTAGGAATTCGGATATAAAATCATAAAAACTAATTTCATTTTCAATGATTCTAAATCCTATGATTAATTTGATGCGAATCACGTCATTTTTTTTCAAAAACCAAATTACGGACAATAAAAAAGTCTCTGAAATAAATCCAGAGACTTTTAAACGATGAAACTCTAATTCAGTACGATTTAATGATTTTTTTTGAAAATTTACATTAGGCTTTCCCTTTGTATAATTCATCTTGCCATTTTTTTAATTCATCCCATTTTCCATCACGAGCCAACGCCGCTTGGTCAGCCCAAGTTGCTGGATTATGAATCTGGAAACGTGGCCCTGCCGCATCAAGAATCTCTTTCATTCGAGCGGCAGTTGTGTTCGATAATTCTGCAAAAGTATAAATACCTGCTTTATTAAATAATTCTTCGATTTTAGGACCAATTCCTTCAACAATTTTCAAATCATCTTTTTTAGTAGGAGCCGCCGCAACTCCCAATCCGCTAGCCGCGATTCCACCAGCAACTACACCTGTTGCTACATTTGGTGAGTTTTCGACATTTGTTGCAACCGAAACTTTAGTTTTTCGGCAAGATTCTAGCTCGCCTTCCAAAAAGTTGATTCTATCTTGTAGTTCAAAATTATGCTCTTTTAAATTTTCAATCTGACGATTTAACCCCCACCAAAGCAATAAAGAAAGTAGCAACAATGGAAGAAACCAAAAAAGAAATATATCCCAAGGGAAGTTCGTAAATAAGCATTTTAAATTTTCCATGATACTTTATTTTTTAATGTTTTTAGACTTCTTAAAGTTAAATTTTTGCAACTATTTCAAACGAATTGTACTTCGACGATTCTTTGATTTGCCTTCTGGCGTATCGTTTGGAGCAAGGGGTTCATTTTCTCCTTTTCCTTCCGTTACAATTTGGGAAGCCTTGAAGCCTTCTTTCACTAAAAAAGATTGCGTTTGTTTCGCACGATTTTCAGAAAGTCGTTGGTTTAATTCTTCCGAACCATCACTATCGGTATGGCCTGTAATCAAGAGTTGTTTATCAGGGTATTTTTCAAAATATTTCTTTGCAATCGTTAAAAAAGAATCGACTTCGGCTGTTTTATCAATACCCGATTGGTTCACTGCAAAATAAACATCAAGTGGTTTAAAGACAATTTGTTCTTCGGGCGTAATTTTTTTTATGGTATCGGCCAATGTCGCTTCAGGAGTTGAGACTACCGTTGAGTTAGTTGAATCGGCGAGTGTTACTACTGCCAACTCTTCAGTGCAAAAAGGCTTGCGTTTACAATTCCAGAACCAACTGTATGCCAATGACCAAAGTAGAATCAGAAGGAATAATAATAATCTGTTCATTGTTTGACTTGTTTGAGGTTTGGGAAAATGAAAGTTTATAGCTTTCGATGCGAAAAGTAATAAAAAGTAACTAAAAAACAATTATTTTTTTAGTTTTCTATCATTAAATTACACAAAATTGAACAAACGATTTATAAAAAATATTATTTCAATGATTGCTTTTAATAAGTGTTCTAAAAAGCCTAAATTTGGGTTTATATTACCAAAGAAAACATACCCCTATTATTGTTAATGGAATCAATCAAAGTTTTTGCCCCCGCTACTGTAGCCAATGTTGCCTGTGGATTTGATATTTTCGGTTTTGCAGTTGATGCTCCAGGCGATGAAGTAATTGTTCGTAAACGCAATGACAATCAAATAATAATTACAAATATTACTGGCGAAGAAGGTAAATTAACCTACGACGTTTCAAAAAATGCAGTAACAGTTCCGATTATAAAATACCTTCAAAAACTCGGTGTAACTCAAGGTTTTGAAATAGAATTACATAAAAAAATGCCACTTGGAAGTGGTCTAGGAAGCAGTTCGGCTAGTTCAGTTGCTGGTGTTTTTGCAGCCAATGAATTATTGGGTAAACCATTAATTGCCAAAGAATTACTACCATTTTCGATGGAAGGCGAACGCATAGCATGTGGCTCGGCTCATGCAGATAATGTGGCTCCTGCTCTTTTAGGTGGTTTTGTGGTTGTAAGAAGTTATCAACCCTTAGATGTATTCAAAGTTACTACTCCTGACGAACTATACGTAACAATCGTTCACCCCGATATAGAAGTAAATACCAAAGATGCTCGCCATATTTTACGCAATGAGGTTTCTATGAAAAATACAATTGCTCAAATGGGCAATGTCGCAGGCATGATTGCTGGCTTAATGCAAGCCGATTATAACCTTATTGCCAGTTCAATGGTTGATTTTATTATCGAGCCTGTACGTGCAATTTTGATTCCCGAATTTTGGGAAGTAAAAAATGCAGCTTTAGAAGCTGGGGCTTTGGGTTGCAGTATTTCGGGAGCTGGCCCATCTATTTTTGCGTTTAGTAAAGGAAAAGAAACCGCTGAAAAAGTTGCCATCGCTATGAAAAATAGCTTTGAAAAAGTCGGCATTCACGGTGATGCTTACGTTTCAGGAATTAATCAACAAGGTCCAAAAGTTATCGGATAATAAATTGAAAAGTTCGAATGCAAATTTTATAGAAAATAATCGTAAGAATTTTTCATTAATACAATCACATTTTACAGCAAAGAAATGAGCAGAATCGCCCTTATTACAGGAGCAACATCAGGCATTGGAAAAGCAACAGCGGAAGCTTTTGCAAATAACGGAATTGATTTAATTTTGTGTGGTCGTCGTCAAGAAATTCTGAACGAATTAGAAGCTTATTTTTCATCAAAAGTAAAAGTAACAACATTGACTTTTGATGTTAGAAATAAAGCCAATGTTTTGGTAGCAATTGGCACTTTGACTGAAGAATGGAAAAATATTGATATTTTGGTCAATAATGCAGGTAATGCTCATGGTTTATCGCCAATTCAAGATGGTGAACTAGACGATTGGGATGCCATGATTGATGGAAACGTGAAAGGATTATTATACGTATCAAAAGCTGTAATGCCAATAATGGTAGAACGAAAAACTGGTCATATCATCAATTTAAGTTCGGTTGCTGGCAAACAAACTTATGCCAATGGTGCTGTATATTGTGCTTCAAAGTCGGCCGTAGAAGCAATCAGTGAAGGCATGAGGTATGACCTAACACAACACGGAATTAAAATCACTAATATAGCTCCTGGTGCAGTTGAAACCGACTTCTCAATGGTTCGTTTTAAAGGCGATGCCGAACGAGCAAAAAAGGTTTATGAAGGTTTTGAGCCAATTCAACCCGAAGACGTTGCCGATGCCATTTTATATGCAATAAATACTCCCGCAAGAGTTACAATTGCTGATATTGTGCTTTATGCAAAAGCCCAAGCGGCACCGACGGTAATTTTCCGTAAATAATATTTCAATGGATAATCTGCTTCAACGAGTAAAGGAAATTGATATTCGACAAGTTGCCCGTGATTTGGGTTTTGACATCGTTCAAAGTCGCCGAATGGTTTGTCCTTTTCACGTTGAAGATTCTCCTTCGATGGTCTTTTATCCTCCTCCACAAAATGAATTTCATTGTTTTGGCTGCGGAAAACACGGTGATGTCATTAATCTTTACGCTGATACTTGTCAAATAGATTTTAAAACGGCTCTTGAAGAATTAGGAACTCGCTACATTCCATCTTATGATGGCGTAAGGAATAAAAAAAATCGCAAAATTGATACCAAAAGTATTTATTCTCGTAAACCTCTTGAAGAGAAAACCTACGATTTTAAGCCAATTTACCATGAAATCTACGAAAATTTTCGACAATTTTGTTTGACCCAACCTCCAACCGAATCAGCAAGAAAAGCAGCCGAATATCTCCGAGGTCGAGGAATTGACGATTGGACGATTAGATATTTTAAGCTTTTTGTAATAAAAAATTATGGTTTGACTAATGATTTTTTAAAAACAAATTACTCAATCGAAGACCTTAAAGGTTGCGGTATTATGAACGAAAAAGGCAATTTAGTTTTCTTCGTGCATCCAATTATTATTCCTTATTATCAAGATGGTCGAATTAACTATTTGCAAGGTAGAAGTATAGGAAATCCACCTGAAGGAGCGAGCAAATATCAATTTCTTTCGGGTGTTCCTCGTTCAATTTTCAATATTGATTCCATCAAAAAACTTCGCCAAAGTACAGATATTTATTTGACAGAAGGAGCATTTGACTGCATGACTTTGGTAAAAAATGGCATGATGGCTGTCAGTTTAGGAAGTGCAAAGATATTCAAGAAAGAATGGATAAAATACTTCAAAAAATACAAAGTTTGGGTCAGTTTCGATAACGATTCAGCAGGCATGAAAGGAGCTGATGATTTGGTTGAAGAATTAATTAATGCAGGAATTCTTGCCGAAAAACGAGATTGGAATAAAGGTTTTAAAGATATTAATGAATATTTTGGGCAGATATAAGCATCAAAATTTTGAACCACTTCCGCTAAAAGCTTCTACAAATTCTTCCACAAAATCTTGTTTTCTAACAAATCGTGCTTCATCTTTGCATTATCAATTCAATTATCCTACTTCAGTAGCTGATTGGTTGATTTATACAGACGAGGGGAGAGAATAGGCTCTATGAACCTCGGGCAACCTGTCCCGCTGCTAGCGATAAGGTGCCAACACCTACCGAAATGGTCAATGCCATTCGGACTTATAAACCAATCATAAACAATCATTGGTTTTAATAGTATCAGGTTTCAAAATGCTTAAAGTACTGTGTATTTTATGTCATGTTTTTATTATTATGCCAAGCAAAATCATTCATTTCAAAGCAATAATTAAGAAAATGCCGCCAAATCCAATGGGTTCTTGGCATTATATTGATTTTCCTGAAAATGCTTTTGATATTTTTGGCAAACGTGGTTTTATCCGAATTAAAGGATTTATTAATAATAAACCCTTCAAAAGCAGCTTGTTTCCGAAAGGTAATCAGCTTCACGCTATGAGTATTTCGCTGAAATTACAAAAGCAAATAGGGATAAAACCCAATGATGAAATCACGCTTTCGATTGAAGAAGATTTTGAAGTACAAATTATTGAAATGCCCATTGAGTTACAAGAAGCTCTCGATTTTGATGAAGAAATGGCCGATTTATTTGGTAAACTTTCTCCATCTAATCAAAAATACTACAAAATATGGGTTAGTAGCGGAAAACATATTGACACTCGCATAAATAGAGTAGTCACTATTTTTGAAAGATTAAGAAAAAAGAAAGGGGTTTTACAATAAAACCTCAGCTAAATATAAGAAATGGAAAACAAAATATTTCATCACGACGAACCTTTTAAACTTGAATCAGGACAATGGCTTCCTGAATTTGATTTAGCTTATACGACTTACGGCAAACTCAACGAAAAAATGAACAATGTTGTGTGGGTTTGTCATGCTTTTACAGGCAACGCAAACCCATCAGACTGGTGGAATGGCTTGATTGGCGAAAAAAGATTGTACAATCCTAACGAACATTTTATTGTTTGTGCAAATATTTTGGGTTCTCATTATGGTTCTACAAATGCTTTGAGTAAAAACCCAATTTCAGGTGAACCATACTTTCACGATTTTCCTTTTCTGTCGATTCGTGATGTTGTGCGTGCCATTGATTTATTGCGTCAAAACTTGGGAATTGCTAAAATTAATACTTTACTTGGTGGTTCATTAGGAGGTCAACAAGCCATTGAATGGGCTATTTTACAGCCAGAATTAATTGAAAACTTAGTACTTTTCTCAACAAATGCAATTCATTCGCCATGGGGAATTGCCTTTAACGAGTCACAACGAATGGCTATTGAAGCAGACCCAACATGGATTGAACGTCACCCCAAAGCTGGCATGAACGGCATGAAAGTAGCTCGTTCGATTGCTCTTTTATCTTATCGAAATTATGCTACTTATGGACGCACGCAGTCAAGAGATGAAGGTCAAGTTGATTTTTTCAGGGCCAATACATACCAAAATTATCAAGGCGAGAAACTTGGCAAACGATTCAACGCTTTTTCTTATTGGACGCTTTCAAAAATGTTTGATTCGCACGATGTTGGTCGTGGACGAGGGAAAGTGGAAGATGCTCTAAAACTCATTAAATCAAAAACTTTGGTTATTGGTATTTCATCAGATGTACTTTTTCCGCCTGAAGAACAAGAATTTATTGCCAAACATATTCCTCATGCCAAATACGCCCTCATCGACTCAATGTATGGTCACGATGGCTTTCTGATTGAATTTGAAGCAATGACAGAGACTATAAAAGAATGGTTGTATAACTAAATGAAAAATAAAATGTAAATATTCACAAAACATTATTTCTCTAACTCCTCAAAAAGCCGTACAGTTTCAACGGCTTCTTTTACATCATGCACACGCAAGATTTTTGCTCCTTGCATGAGTGCAAACATATTGAGTGCAGTTGTGCCATTTAAGGCTTCATTTGCGGAAATATTGAGCGTTCGCCAAATCATTGATTTTCTTGAAATTCCGACCAAAAGTGGCAAATCCATCACTTTAAAGGCTTCTAAATTTCGCATCATTTCAAAACCTTGTTTAGCATTTTTGGCAAAACCAAATCCTGGGTCAATGATAATATCTTTTACAGACAAAGCTCTCAACTGAGACACTTTTTGTTGTAATTCTGTAATAACATCAAGCGTAATGTCTTGATAATCATTGAGTTTATTCATCGTTGTAGGATTACCTCGGCTGTGCATTAAAATGTAAGGTACCTGTAATTCTGCAACGGTATTAAACATCTCATTATCCAAATTTCCACCAGCAATATCATTGATTATTGCTGCACCAACTTTTACGGTTTCTCGTGCAACTTGACTTCGAAATGTGTCAATCGAAATAATCACTTCTGGAAAAACCTTTATAATTGCTTCGACGGCTGGAACAACTCTATCTATTTCTTCTGCAATACTTATATCAATCGCATTTGGTCGAGTCGAGTAGCCACCAATATCAATGAATGTTGCACCAGCTTGAAGCATTTCGCCAGTTTTATCAATTATTTGAGTGTTGCTAGCTTTGAATCTGCTTCCTTCAAAAAATGAATCTGGCGTAATATTTAGTATTCCCATCACCTTTGGAAAAGCTAAATCAAGTAGTTTTTTGCCACTTTTTGCCACTTGAGAAGGCATATTTGCTTGAATACTCAAAAATCTCATTTGTTTATAGACTCGAAGTTTTATAGTTTTGCAAGATACAAGTAAACAACATCTTTTTCAAGTTATTCCTCATTGAGGACAATTAGGGCATGAACCAAACAGAAATTGAGTATCGACATATAATTAAAATTTGCCAAGAGCTTTTTGAGAAAAAAAATAAAGATTATGGTACTTCTTGGAGAATTTTGCGTTTACCAAGTATAACCGACCAAATTTTCATCAAAGCACAACGCATCAGAACGCTGCAAGACAACGGTTTTAGTCGAGTTGACGAAGGCGTAATTCCTGAGTTTATTGGTATTATCAACTATTGTGTGATGGCATTGATTCAAGCCGAATTGATTGAAAATGCTGAAATGGAATTACCTTTTGAACAAGTACAAGCAATGTACAATAAGCAAGTTGTTGAAGTAATGGAGTTACTTTTCAACAAAAATCATGATTATGGCGAGGCTTGGCGAGATATGCGAGTGAGTTCGATGACCGATATTATATTAATGAAATTGTTTAGAATTAAGCAAATTGAAGATAATCAAGGCAAAACTTTGGTTTCAGAAGGTATTAAATCTGGTTATCAAGATATTATTAATTACGCAGTTTTTTGTATGATAAAACTCGGTCAGGCTCAAGGACAACAATAACGATTCGGATAACAAATAATGTTTAACAAAACATTAACTTTTTGCTCAAAATTCAGCAACTAACTTTGTACCATCATAATATTCAATTCACTCATTCAAATTTGGCTAAATGAAACTAATTTCACAGATTGCACGCATCATTGTTGGTGTGATTTTTATATTTTCTGGCTTTGTTAAAGTCGTTGACCCAGTTGGTACTGGCATAAAACTCGAAGAATATTTTGAGGTTTTTTCACAGGATTTACCTGCTTTACAAGGTTTTTTCATGTTTTTTGCTCACAATTCTTTAACTTTATCTCTTATTTTTTGTGCTTTAGAAGTCATTTTGGGGGTTGCTACTCTCCTATCCTACCGCATGAAAATCACTTCTTGGCTGCTTTTAGCAATCATCGTTTTCTTTACTTTTCTAACATTCTATTCAGCTTATTTCAATAAAGTAACAGACTGCGGTTGTTTCGGAGATTTCTTAAAACTCAAGCCGTGGACTTCATTCGAGAAAGATATTTTCTTGACAATTTTGATTTTGGTAATTTTTATTTTCAGAAATAAATATGCTGAATCATCTCAAAATATAGTCATGGCAATCGTTTCTGTCATTTCATTTGGCATTGGTATTTATGCGATACGTTATCTTCCACCTATCGATTTTTTACCTTATGCTATCGGCAAAAGTATTCCAGAACAAATGAAACCAACTGGTATAAAACCAGAAATGGAGTTTACTTTTTTAAATAAAAAAACCAACGAGGAAATTATTGCAAAAGAATTTTTGATGGATACGCTTACATATAAATATGTTTCGATGGTGACTTTGAATGAAGATAAATTGAAGCCAAAAATCACAGATTATTCAATTAGCGACCCACAAGGAAATAATTATACAGATTCTACATTTACTGGAAATAAACTTTTAGTGATAATAAAAAGCATTGAAAACATTGATAATGAGCAAATTAGCCAAATAAAGTCATTAATAAGCGATGCTGAAAAATCTGGAATCACGCCGATGATTTTGACCTCTGTTATTCAAAATGATTATCAGAAATTTAGTGAAGCTAATGCTATCAAAACTCCTTATTTTTCGGCTGACGCAACAGTTTTAAAAACAATGGCACGAACAAATCCGTGTTTGATTTTGTTACAAAATGGCATAGTTAAAGGAAAGTGGGGAAATCATAGTATTCCTAAAAAAATAGAATTATAATTTATGGACATTGATTTGTGTTAAATTGACCTGCACAAATCATTTAAAATTAGAAGCACAAATTTAAGAATGACCACAAATATTTTTTTAATTGGAATGCCTTCATCAGGCAAAAGTACACTTGGAAGGCAAATTGCCAAAAGTCTCGGATACGAATTTGTAGATTTAGACCTACGTATTGAAATCGCTGAAGGTAAAAAAGTTGCTGAAATTTTTAGTTTAAATGGCGAAGAATACTTCAGAAAAATTGAGAACCAACATTTAAAAAAAATACAAAAAGATAGTAAATTAGTCATTGCTACAGGTGGTGGAGCTCCGTGTTTTCATGATGGTTTGGAGTATATAAAAGAGAATGGAATTAGCATTTTCTTAGATGTAAAACCCGAAATGCTGGTTGAAAGAATGCGAGTTTCAAAGAAGAATGAACGTCCATTATTTGATTTGGAAAGTAAAACTTTGCTTGATACAGTTTCCACCAAATACAATGAACGTTTATCTACTTATCAAAAAGCTGATATTACTGTTGAAGGCGATACTGACCCTGAAAGTATTTTATGGATTATTGATGCTGAATTTTCAAGAAAATAATGCTTTAACAATTAGTACAAAAAAAGGATATTGAAAATTTCAATATCCTTTTTTTGTACACATAAAGTGCACTTGTTATTTATTTCTTTGCCTAACAGCTTCGTATAAAATTACACCAGTTGCTACTGAAACGTTAAGTGAGCCGATTTTTCCAACCATTGGAATTTTTGTTGAATAATCAGCTTGTTCTAATAAGTTTTCAGAAATACCATCTTCTTCAGAACCCATCAAAATAGCCGTTGGAATGCTAAAATCAATGTTGTATAATTCTTCAGTTGCTTTTTCAGTACAAGCAACAATTTGAATACCCGATTGTTGAAGTTCACTAATTACTTGCCAAAGGCTGTTTTCACGACAAACAGGTAGGTGATTTAAAGCTCCTGATGAAGTTTTCATCGCATCAGCATTGATTTGAGCCGCACCACGTGCAGCTACTACAATTGCATTGACGCCAGCACATTCGGCAGTTCGGGCAATCGCACCAAAATTTCTTACATCGGTAATTCTGTCCAAAACTAAAAGTAACGGAACTTCTCCTTTTTCAAAAACATCAGCGACAACATTTGAGATTTTAGCATAATTCACTGCTGATACAAATGCAATCACACCTTGATGTACTTTCATCGTAACACGATTCAATTTTTCCAGCGGAACTCTTTGAACTGGAATCCCTCGTTCAAAAGCTAATTTTTCAACTTCATTATGGCCAAAATCTCTTTGAAGTAATATTTTTTCAATTTCTTTTGTTCCTTTGAGCGTTTCTAAAACTGACTGTACACCAAAAACAATATCTGGTTTTGAGGCTTTCTCAAAACCAGGAGGTGTTGGTTTGGCAAAATATCTTTTTTTAGCTCCGCCTTGACTTCCGCCTTCAGGCTTTCTAAATCCACCTTCCGAACTGCGACCTAATCCACTACGTTTCCTGTTCTCCATGCTTCTACAAACGGATACCAATATGCCTGATATTCGGGATAACGAACCAGTTCATAATAGTTTTCCGTAAATTGGTTTGGTTTTCTATTAAATGTAAATATAATTTCTGAAAAATTAAGATTCTGCGAATACATCCAAACTTCACGGTCACGGCTTCGTTGTACTTTATTGGGTGGCCCCAAAACCGTATAAACCATTCCTTTATCTGTTTTCCAACCTTCTTTATAAGTAGTAAAAAGGCGATTCGCTTCTTCAATTCTATGGTAATAATTTTTGATGATTTTCTTAGAAATCATCTGATTTCCGCCTGTAACACCCAAAAAGAATTTATCTAAGGCTTGCTTAGCATTTTCGTTTTCATTGACAGCTCGCATTTCTTGGCTCGTACTCATATAAACCAAAGGTTTAACTAAATTTTCAGGTCGAGTCAACCGAGGGAATCGGTCATCAACAACCAAAATTCCGAAACCATTTTTAGTGTTTGTAGTGTCTTCAACAGCCAAATATAATCCTTCTGTTTTCAAGTTTATATTTGTATTTGAATTAACTTTAATTATTTCTTCCGGTTCTAAACCACGGTCAATTCCATTTCTAACAGAAGTTGCCATCGGCGATTGTGCAGGTGTAAAATCATTTTTGTATCGAAGTAAAAACAATTCACGTGGATGATTTTCTACACTTTTAAGCTGAAATGAGTCTTTTTTATTAATATAATTTCTAAAAACTGGAATTGAAAAATTACCTACAAAAACACCAAATCTATCATTTAATCGAGTTCCGTTGAAATCAATCACCAAATCATTATTAGATTTTTTACTATCTTCCAATTGGAAAACTTCGGTCAAAAGTAATGCTTTTGGAATATTTTTTGGCCTCGGTATTTCAAAACTTAACAAAAGTTTCCCATCTTTTAACCAAGTATTTTGATTGGTGATGTCTATTTTCCCAGAAGCAATTCTGTCACGAACGCCATAATCCGATTGAACAAGAAAATTAAATCTAAAATTATCATTCAGTTGTTCAATAAACTTGTCTTTTTTCAAATTTTCAATATCCAACTCCATAAAAACTTTAACATTTGAGGAGTCTTTCAATAAATACCGACTTTTGATGGCAACCACAAGCGGTTTTTGAACAACAGTTTGCTGAACAACCGTAGTTTTATTTATTTCTTTCTGAGCTTTTTGAATTTTCTTATTTGATGTGCAAGCAACGAATACTACCAAAAAGCTGTAAATAAGGGCTTTTTTCATTAATTTTTAGTTCTTAGATTCAAATTTAGGTAAATAAGCTACAATTCAAAATAAAAATTATTAGAATCCTATTAATACTAACGTAGAGAAAGCTTTAATCGTTTTCATCTAGCTCAAATATTTCTTCTACAGGTTTACCAAATAGCTTGGCAATTTTTAGTGCTAAAACCGTTGATGGCACATATTTGTTGCTCTCAATGGCATTGATTGTCTGGCGACTTACATTGATACGTTCTGCCAAATCGGCTTGTGTAATATCTAATATTGCTCGTTCTATTCTGATGCGATTTTTCATTATGATTCTAATTTTTATGATTTATTTTTCATCAAAACGAGGCTTTACCAATAGAATATAGTAAAATCTAACAATAAAAAATATAAGTGGTGTGAAAATATTATAGATAACAACATTGAAATAGGTCATCCCATGAATAAAAATTGTAGCTAAAATTAAGGCTACAAAATTAAAATAAATAGCCCATTGAAGGGATTCTAAACGAATTTTTGAAACGTATTCATCTTCTAATTTTAGTTTTGAAAAAGCAATGAATAAGAGTCCGACGATTGTGCCGATTGTTGCAATTTCGTCAGTAAAATTAAAAACAGAAAACGTATTACCTTTGTCATTTGATGACAAAAACTCATCAGCAAATAAATATTTAAAGGGAATTTTAAAGGTCAAAAAATCAAAATGTAAGTCGTCAAATAATACAAATAATCCTAAAATTATAGATGGAATAGCGAGTATCCAACCAATCAATTTAAAACGATGAGGAAATAAGAATCTTGGTTCCATGATAAAAAAGCTTTAGTTTATGTAAATTATAACGAACCAAATGTAAAGCATATTTTACAATAAATCAAATTAATTTTACATATATTTTTTATATGACAAATATCATCTGTTTTAAATTGTAAGAAAAATGTACTTTTGTGAATCAATAAGTAAGTTATCTAGCTGAATCAACAATTTAATATTTAATTAAAAAATGGACGATATTCAAAACCGTGAAGATATAGAATTACTGGTAAATAATTTTTATGAAAGAGTTCATAATGAGCCAAATTTAGCTCCTGTTTTTGATATGCCTCAAGAACATTGGCACACACATTTGACTAGAGTTGTAAATTTTTGGGAGAATTGGTTATTTCAAACAGGCAGTTATAATGGCGGAATGATGTGGGTTCATTTACAAACAAACGAAAAACATCGACTAACCACCGAACGATTTGAACAATGGTTAGCCTTATGGTTTCTAACGACGGATTCGCTTTTTGCAGGAAAAAACGCTGACTTTGTGAAAAATAAAGCCCTCGAAATCGGTCAAATTATGAATGCAAAAATGAATCATGCAAACAATTAATCTTTTGCAGTAAGAAATTTTTCAATTTCAGTATTATAAATTTCGGGTTCTTCGATGGAAGAAGTATGTCCACCACCTTCAAAAATAATTAGTTTTGAATTGGCAATTAATGAATGAATCTTCTTTGCTTTCTCTGGAACAGTTGCCACGTCTTGGTCTCCAACCATAATTAGCGTTGGGCAAATGATTTTATGAATTTCATCTGCAATTCCTTTTCGATAAATTACTCCATCAACTGCTCTAGTGATTCCCTTTCGATTCCCAAGTTTTAATTGATTTTTCCAATATTTTTTCTCTTCACTACGTTTGGTATCGTTTAAAAACTTTTGGCCGAACATAATTTTCATCACACTATTGACAACTGGAAAATATCCAATATACTTAACGATGGCATTTAAAGTTTTATATTTCCCATGATTTTCGATTGGTTCGGGGTCGGCGGTTGTTTCGAGTAAAATAAGTTTTCTTATTAAATCTGGTCGGCGAGCAGCTAACCTCATTCCAACAAAGCCACCCATTGAAAGTCCAGCAAAAATTACAGGTTTGCCAACTAATTTTTCAATCAATTGGGCAGCATCTTCGTAGAGCGTATCCATGTCATAACCATCGGTCGTAACTTCTGTTTTTCCTTGTCCACGGTGGTCATAAATGATTATGCGATAACGGTTTTTGAAATAGTCAACTTGTTTATAAAACATGTGTCCACTCCATAGCAAACCGTGTGAAAAAACAATGGTTTCATCGCCCGAACCATATTCTTCGTAATAATAATTAACGTTGTTGAGTTGAATGTAAGGCATTTTATAGATTAAGGGTTTTATTGCTATTAAATTTCTACCATTAATTTTATCATTTCTTCTAGATATTTTCTCACTTTTCTATCAGCACCATCTGCATAACGATTAATGATATAAGTAAACGACATTAATTCGCCATTTGAAGCTGTAAAATATCCTGCAAAAGCTCTTGTATTACTAATTGAACCACTTTTTGCCCTAACATTACCAGTTGCTTTTGAACCTTTTCCTAAATTTTGAACAGTTCCGTTGATTCCTACAATTGGAATTGACGCATAGAAATCATTAAAAGCAGAATCTTTTTTCATAGAATAAAGAATATCCGTTAAATTATTAGCAGTCAAAACTCCAGAAGGAGAAAGCCCGCTCCCATCTCGAATCATAAAACCTTGTAAATCAACGCCTTTTTGTGACCAAAACTGTTTTTGAGTATTAATGGCCGATTCGAAACTACCATCTTTTGAGATTGTATAACCAACAGATTTCAAGAAAGCATCGGCATACAGATTAATGCTATTAAAATTACATTCTTTTGCTAAAATCGAAATTGGCGGTGAATCGTAAACAAATAATTGAAGCCGGTTTTTGGGATAATATCCAGCTTGTTTTTTATAGTTTTGAAATGGAATAGTTTGATTGGCAACAATTCCACCATTTTCAAGAAAACATTTTTCAATTTGATATGCAAAAAAATAGGCTGGGTCAGGAATTGACCCTTTCACCGCAAAATCACTATTTCCTGCTGGAATTGTACCTTGTGAAAGAATCGTATTGCTAAAAGGCGTTCCATAAATATTGACATTATCACCCGTTCCTCGCTCCGCTACTGTAACTTTATTAATAGTTATAGCATTTGGAATTTCTGGAACAAATTTAATTATTGGAGCAAAATCACCAACAGTATTGCTTTGTTTGAAATAGACTTGATACAGATTTTCGTTGATATTTAAACCATTCACACCAGCCCCATAATAGTTTCCAATGTCACCCCAAACCCAAGAATCAGCAAGCGAATTTTCAGGAAAAACAGTTCCATCACCTAAAATAAATCCATTGATTTTCTTGATGCCATTACCTCTAATTTTCTGAACAAAAAGATTAGTTAGGTCTTTCAAATTCATTCCAACACGTGAGGAACCCAACGATGGATCACCTGTTCCTCTGATATAAATATTTCCTTGTAAAACGCTATCAACGATGTTCCCATCATATTCAAGAAATGTTTGAAAACGATAGTTTGGACTTAAAACCGATAATGCCGAAGCCGTAGAAACAAGCTTGAGCGTAGAAGCAGAATTGACTGATTTATGGGCATTAAATTGCAATTTATAGTCGCCAGTTTGGGTCGAACGAATTGAAGCTGCCACAACACCATTTTTAATTTCGGTATCATTCTGAATACTATCAACTAATTTTTGAAGGCGTTCGAGTGGAGATGCAATCTGTAAAATAAAAAATATAAGTACTTTCATAGGTAAATTGGGGATATTAAAACTTGACTATTGTCGATTTTTACAAGATAGATAAAAATCTGATTATCAACAAATTATCAATGATTGGGCAAACTTATCACACAAATCAAACGCTTGTTTTTTCGGAAATCTATACAATTTTAAAAAAAATGCTTAGTTAAAAAAAGAAATCTTTACGTAATTTGTGTTACGAATATTATGCAAACATGTTTTATGCTTTAATATTCTTAATAATTTGATAAAATTATATGAAATTAACATTCTGGGGAGCAACAAGGCAAGTATCGGGTAGTATGTTCTTACTCGAATTTGACGATGAATACAGAGTTTTGATAGATTGTGGTACTGATTTGGAGCGTGAAAATAGTCAAGATACTCCCAAATTAGAATATGGCATTTTTCCTTTCGACCCATCACTCATAAATCTAGTAATACTCACACACGCACACATTGACCATTCTGGACAAATACCAAATTTATATAAAGAAGGTTTTGAAGGACAAGTTCTCTGCACAAAAGCAACAATGGAATTGAGCGAAATCTTACTTTTAGATTCGGCTTCGCTTAATCAACGAAAATTTAAAGCAATCCACGACAGTAAAAAACGCTCTAAAAAAAGAAAAGATGTTGATTCGAGAGAATTATTCTTAGAAAGACAAGTTAAGGAAGCTCTTGAAAATTTTGTACCGATTCCATTCGACCAAAAATTTAAGTTTAAAGATGATGGTTTTGTAACATTTATTCCTGCGGGACATTTGCTGGGGGCAGCTCATCTTTACATAGAGTTTTCTGAAAATAACGAAAAGAAAACTATTTGTTTCTCGGGTGATGTAGGTCGTAAAAACTATCCGCTATTGGTTGACCCACAACCTGTACCTCAAGTTGATTATTTGGTCACAGAAACCACCTACGGTGACCGCCATCATACGAGTGAAAATAAGCCCGAAGAAATTCTTGGAGAAATTATTAAACGAGCTTGTATTGATATTCCAGGGCGACTAATTATTCCATCGTTTAGCGTTGGTCGCACGCAGGCCATGCTTTATACACTCAATAAACTTTACACCGATAAAGGATTCTCTCCAATAAAAGTTTTTACTGATAGTCCTTTGGCAAAAGCAAGCACTAGGATATACGAAAGAAATGTTCGATTACTCAACAAACAAGCAAGAGAATTTAATGAAGAAAATGATTCGCTGTTTGATTTTGAAAATTTAGTATATTTGGAGTCGAATCAGGCAAGTAAAGCGGTTTCTAATCATTCTGAGCCTTGTATCATCATTTCTGCTTCTGGAATGGTTACTGGTGGACGAATTGAACACCACATTCAAGCGAATATCAGTAATCCTTACGCAACGATTTTGATGGTTGGCTATGCTAGCGAAAATACGCTCGGTTGGAAACTATTAAATGGTGAAAGAAAAGATTTAACTATCAATGGCCAAAAATTACCTGTCAATGCTGCAATCGAAAAAGTTGATGTTTTTTCGGGTCATGGTGATTTAGATGATTTAATTGATTTTGTAAAAACTCAAAATAAAGAAAAAACTAAAAAGATTTTTTTAGTTCACGGCGAACTCCATACAATGCAAAATTTTAAAAATACCCTTGCAGATGTGGGTTATAACCAAGTAGAAATTCCAGAAAAAGGACAAGTTTTCGAGATTTGAAATGCGAGATTTGAGCTTTGACATTTTGTAAAATATTTGATTTACGTTACACTTTCTAATCAAATTAGTAACCATTCAATTAAAACAAAATTCATATTTCAATCTTTTATTTCTATCTCATAAAAGATTATGAGAACACTTTTAGATTTTGAAAAACCAATTGCCGAGCTTGAATCTAAGCTTGAAGACATGAAGAGGTTGGCCTCTGAAAATAATGTCGATGTTAGTGGTGCTGTACGTACCCTTTCTGACAATATCGAGCAATTGAAGAAAGAAACCTTTGCAAATCTCACTCGTTGGCAAAGAGTTCAGCTCTCTCGCCACGCCGATAGACCTTATACTTTGGATTATATCGAGCGAATTTGTCAAGAATTCCATGAACTTCACGGCGACCGTACCGTTAGAGACGACCCTGCTGTTGTTGGCGGTTTTGCCACAATTGATGGACAATCTGTTATGATAATTGGTCAACAAAAAGGCCGTAAAACCAAAGAACGCCAATATCGTAATTTTGGAATGCCCAACCCTGAAGGTTATAGAAAAGCCCTTAGATTGATGAAATTGGCCGAAAAGTTCAATCGACCAATTGTAACTTTGATTGATACACCAGGTGCTTTTCCAGGACTTGAAGCAGAGGAACGTGGACAAGGCGAAGCTATTGCTCGTAATCTCAAAGAGATGATGCTATTGAAAGTTCCAGTTATTTGTATCATTATTGGTGAAGGTGCATCAGGCGGAGCATTAGGAATAGCTATTGGTGACAGAGTTTTGATGCTCGAGAACACTTGGTATTCGGTTATTTCTCCAGAATCTTGCTCATCAATTTTATGGAGAAGTTGGGATTATAAGGAACAAGCAGCCGAAGCCTTAAAATTAACAGCTCCTGATATGCTTCAAAATAAATTAATTGACGGTATTATTGAAGAGCCTCTTGGTGGAGCTCAACTTGATTGGGATGACATGTCTAATCGTTTGAAAAAAAGAATTTTGAACGAAATAAAAACATTAGACACAATGACTCCACAAGAAAGAATTGACGCTAGAATTGAAAAATTCTGTCAAATGGGAGAATTTGAGGAGATATAATTATTAAATATAAAGTTGTAAAAAAAGCAATTCTGAAAAATCAGAATTGCTTTTTTGCTAGAAAAATAAAACAATTAATTAATTGCTACAAGTTCTATTTCAAAAATCAAATCTTGTCCAGCTAATGGATGATTTCCATCAAGTACTACCGTTGTAGCCGAAACTTCACGAACAATAACTGGCATTGCTTGCTGGCCGTTATGCATATTTAATGTACCACCAACATCCAATGGAATATCATCTGGAATATCCAAACGGTTAAACGTAAAAATCATTTCTTCTGAAGCTGGGCCATAAGCATCTTCAACTGGAATATGTACTGTCTTTTTCTCGCCAATAGCCATACCAGTTACACCAGAATCAAACCCTGCGATAACCATCCCACTACCAACCTGAAACTCTAAAGGCTCACGCCCCTCTGAACTGTCGAACACCGTACCATCGGTTAGCGTTCCTTTATAATGTACCGCTACATTATCGCCTAATTTTACCATTTTTTAAATAAATTATGAATTATAAATGTTTGAATGACAATAAAAAGTCTCTTGGATTTCTAATAAGCTCTCGCAAAAACCACTCTTTTGTTTGATGGTTTGCCAGAATATACACAAGTTCCTGTTTCCTCAACAGCATCTAAAGGAATACAACGAATTGTTGCTTTCGTTAATTCCTTGATTTTTTCTTCTGTTTCAGAAGTTCCATCCCAGTGACAAAGCAAGAAACCACCTTTCTCGATTTGCTCTTCAAATGCAGCCCAAGAATCAACTTTAAACATATTTTCTTGACGGAAATTGAATGCTTTTTGGTAAATTGCTTTTTGTATTTCGTCTAATAAATCTTTAATATAAGTAACAATTCCTTCGAGTGGACGAGTTTCTTTGGTCAAAGTATCACGACGTGCCACTTCAACTTGTCCGCTCTGTAAATCTCGCATACCAATCGCCATACGAACCGGAACACCCTTTAATTCGTATTCAGCAAATTTCCAACCAGGGCGATAAGCATCATTATCATCGAATTTTACTGTAATTCCATACGATTTCAATTCTTTAATAATTGGCATAATCACTGCTTTGATTGCTTCCAAATCTTCATCGCCTTTATAAATTGGTACAATTACAACATGAATTGGAGCTAATTTTGGAGGAAGCACCAAACCATTATCATCTGAGTGAGCCATAATCAATGCACCCATTAAACGTGTACTTACGCCCCAAGAAGTACCCCAAACGTGTTCGAGTTTTCCTTCTTTGTTTTGAAATTTAACATCAAACGCTTTTGCAAAATTTTGCCCTAAAAAATGTGATGTTCCCGCTTGAAGAGCCTTTCCATCTTGCATCATTGCCTCGATACACAATGTTTCATCGGCACCTGCAAAACGCTCATTAGCAGATTTAAAACCTTTTATCACAGGTACAGACATCCATTCTTCAACAAAAGTGGCATACACATCCAACATCTGTTTAGTTTCATCCATTGCTTCATTTTCAGTTGCATGTGCAGTATGTCCTTCTTGCCACAAAAATTCTGCAGTACGCAAAAACATACGTGTACGCATCTCCCAACGTACAACATTTGCCCATTGATTAATCAAAATCGGCAAATCACGGTGCGACTGAATCCAGTTTTTATAAGTACTCCAAATAATGGCTTCACTGGTAGGTCTAACCACTAATTCTTCTTCCAATTTAGCTTCGGGGTCAACCATTAATTTACCTGGGTTGTTTGGGTCTGATTTCAAACGATAATGTGTAACAACCGCACATTCCTTAGCAAAACCTTCAGCATTTTTTTCTTCAGCTTCAAAAAGGCTCTTAGGCACAAAAAGAGGAAAATAAGCATTTGTATGACCTGTTTCTTTAAACATATCGTCCAATGCTCTTTGCATTTTTTCCCAAATAGAATATCCATAAGGCTTAATTACCATACATCCACGTACAGCAGAATTTTCAGCTAAATCAGCACGTTTTACCAGCTCGTTGTACCACTCCGAGTAGTTTTCACTACGTTTTGGAAGACCTTTACTCATTTTTAAATTTTAAATTATGAATTGTTAATATGGGATTTTATTCTCAATAAATTTTAAATTTGACAAAAAAATATTTGTATCAAAAATCTATTAATATATCTAATTTTCAATGAATTTTACACTAACAGTTTTCGTTATATTCTTAGAAAAAACCTATTTGACATAACTTTTGTCAAATTCTAATGGCTTTTTAATACCCAAAATAGATTGCAAAGATAGGTTTTTATATTAAGTTTGTAAAAATAATGTTATTATTCAAACACGTATTGTGTAATAATCGTTTTAAAATAGAATAGCTTGGTTAGGAAATGGAAAATTTAAAAAATATTTTTATTATTCGTACAACCATTTCATAATCACTCGCATCATATACATAGAAATGTTTAAACCCACATTTAATAATTAATACAATGAACACTTTCAAATCAATAAAATATCTATCGGTAGCTGTTCTCTTGAGTGCTTGGGGTTGTAGCCAAAAACAAGTTGCTACCAAAGGAGAATATGATGATACTTATGGTTCATCAAAGGATGCTCCTCAGATTGTATATACGCCAAGACAAAATCCTGATTATGTTGAAAATCAACGTTATCAACCAGAAGAAACTCAACAGAGCCAAACAACTGAAGGAAGTGACGAATATTATGATGAAAATTATGTAAATTCTCGTAAAGTATATCGTAACAATAGCAGCGGCACTGGTTATACTTCTGGATTTGCAAATGGTTACCAATCAGGTTGGAATGATTATGCTTGGAGTCAACCAACTGGTTGGGCTAGCCCTTACAACAGATATGGTTATTATAGCCCATTTGGGTCAAGTTTATGGGGAAATAGTTGGGGAAGTTATGGCTATGGCTGGGGTTCAAGTTTTAGTCTAGGTTATGGACTAGGTAGTATGTATGGCTATAATTCTTTTTACAGTCCTTTCAACTCTTGGTATAGCCCATACAGTTCTTGGTACAGCCCTTATAGTTCATGGTATAACCCTTATGGTTATTCTTCTTATGGCTATTACGACCCTTATCGTTATGGCTATGGCAACTCTTATTACAGCAATAATTATTACAACAATGTAACTTCTGGTGTTAATGGTACAGCAAAAGCCAATCGTACTTATGGTCCACGTGACGGAGGAACTGGTTCTAGTACTTACAATAGAGGATTTACCAATTCTTCAGTAAACAATGGTAACTCTGCCGATGGACGTCGTAATTCTTACGGAAATACCAGCACAACTCGAAGTAGCAATGGTAATTCTGATTATTACGCTACACCAAGAAGAAACGGTAGTTGGAACGGTAGTTCTGCTAGTGACACTTATAACAGTGGAAACAGTAGAAGCTATGGTGGAAGTACTAATGGTTCTAGTAGTTCAAATGATTCATATTATGCTCGTCCTCGCAGAAATGGAAGTATGGAAAGTAGTTCTTCTTCAAATAGTAATTCTGGCGGTTACAATTATTCACGTCCAACCCAAAGTACAAGCCGTTCATCAGATAGTTGGTCGAGTGGTAGCGGGAATCAATCAAATAGTAGTTGGTCAAGAGGTTCTTCCTCATCTTCTAGCTCTTCTTCTTCAAGCTGGAATAGTGGTAGCTCATCATCTTCTTCAAGTGGTGGAGCATCAAGAAGCTCAAGCGGCAGCAGCAGTGGCGGTGGAAGTAGCCGTGGACCGAGATAAGTAGTTTTTGAATCATTCATACTCAATTTTGAGATATTGTATAGTAAATTCGAAAACCTCGCTGAATCATAGCGTTTGGCGAGGTTTTCCATTAATAAAACAACGGTGTTTTTTAGAATTAATCTTGAAAATTTATTAATCTTTCAACCTCACACAAAACGCTTATGAAGTAACTCAACTAAAGATTTTATTGAATCTGGTTTATTTTTCTTCAATTACTATTTTAATAAAATGAAAATTACACGAATTTTTATAGCCTCAGCTTTGATTCTTGGAGGAATTAAAGCACAAGCACAATTAAGTTTAGGTGGGCATTTTTACGGTGAAGATGCATTCAAATATTCACAGTCAAAAATCATTGGTTCTGCTCGTATGCAAGCAATGGGTGGTAGTTACGCCGCTCTTGGTGCAGATGCTAGCAATGCGTATTCAAATCCTGCAGGATTAGGGTTTTATAATCGTTCGGAATTAAGTATTACCCCAGTATTTAATTCACTCAATACGTCTTCGCTATATACAGGTTCAACAAGTAACTCAAGTACTTCTAATGCTAATATTGGGCAATTAGGACTTATAATGAGTAGTAATGGTCAAGGAACTCGCAAAAAGCGTTCATCATTTGCAATAACCTATTCCAAACAAACAAATTTGTTAACTGACTTTAGCTATGCAGGACAAAATAAACGTAGCTCAATGATGGATTATTTTGCCGAAAAAGCTACCCGTCGAGGTGTTGATTCGGGAACTTTAGATGGCGAATTTAATACAAGTACAGGAACCGCCTCTACTTCTACAGGAATGTATTATCAAGCCTTCATGATTGACCCTGTTAGTGGAAGTGGAGCTCCCTACACGAAGATTGAAAAAAGTTTGCCAGTAAACCAAACAGGTAAAAACTCTAGTACTGGTTCTCAAAGTCAATGGAATGTTGCTTATGGCGTAAATCTTGATGATAAAACTTATATTGGATTTTCAGTTGGTTTTGTTAGACTTAATTATGAATACTTGGGCAGCCATAATGAGCAGTTTCCTCAAGGAAAAGTCTTTAATGGTTTTGCTTATACCGATGACTTAAATGCACGTGGAGGTGGAATTAACCTTGGAGTAGGTACAATTGTTAAGGTTTCTGAAAATATTAGTTTAGGTGCTAATATTACTTCTCCTTCTTGGATAAGTGTTACAGAACTATATAATTCTAGCATTACTATTGACGTAAAACCTAACACAATTGTTACTGATTACAAAACTGTTAGTACTGACGAAAATGAATATACTTATAACCTAAAAACACCTTTAAAAGCAAGCGGTGGTGCTACTTTCTTTTTTCCAGGAAAAAAAGGTTTTATTACGGCTGATGCAGAATATGTAGGTTATAGTCAAATGGGAATTTCTGACCCACAAGACAATACTTGGAGTGCAGAACAAAAGCGTGCAATTAAGAATTTTTATAAAGACGCAGTAAACTTGAAAGTTGGAGCGGAATATCGTATTGAAAATATCAGATTGAGAGTTGGAGCCAAATTTATGCCCGACCCTTACAAACAAAAAGTCGATAATTTAGACCGTTCGCAAATGATTTTGACAGGTGGCGTTGGTTATCGTTCTTCAAAATTCTTTGTTGATATTGCAGGTGTTTTCAATAAATTCACAACCGCATATACACCCTATGAATTGGCTAATACACAAAATTATGGTTCAGTTAACCTCAATAATAGTCAAAAAAGTTTTGTGATTTCAGTAGGTACTTTCTTTTGATTTTCCCTACAACTCATGTAATGTTTCGATTAAAAATGCCCTAATTGTCAATAACTTTTCTTTTAGGGCATTTTTATTTTTATTGACGGTTGTTTTATTGTTTAATTTCCTGTGTGTTCCTTTAAGCGTTAAATTGCCTTTGTCTTTTTCCTCGATTATTTTCTGTAAACGCTCTATATCCTCTTTTGTGATTTTTCTGTCCCGCCCCGAACGTGCAAAGTTCAGCTTGAATTCTTTTTCATAAAAACGAACTTTTGAATCATTAATGCCCAATTTTTCGGCAACTTCTGAAGTATTATAATAAAGTTTTGCCATGAAATTTCATCCTTAAATGATTAATTTACCTCAACAAATATAATAATAAGGATTCAATTTTAACAAATAAATTAAGTACCTCCGCTGAAATCAAAAAGTACTTATTTTCTCATCTCACTAAAACTTGACGCTCTTCTAGTTCTGCAACTATTTTTAATAACTCTTTACTTTTTTCATTAGATTTCATAAATTCATTACCATGAAAATATACTTTTTGAAGATTCTTCAACGCTAATAGCTTATCAGGAATGTCTTTGATTTGATTATTTGTGATATCAAATTCTTCCAAATTTTTCAACTCATAAACCTGTTCTGGAAAAACTTTAAAGAGATTATATCCAACATCAAGCAATTTTAAATTGGGTAAATTTGGCAAAGTATTTAGTCGATTATGATGAGCATAAATCGTTTGTAGTTTTGTCATTTGGTTAATTTCTTTCGGTAAATCCCAAAGTTGATTATTTGCAACAGCCAAAGTTTTAAGATTATTCAAACGGCAAATTTCACTTGGTAAGTTCTTCAACTCATTGTGATACAAATCTAATTCTTCCAGGCTTTTCAACTTTCCGATTGATTTTGGTAAAAAAAACATTTTAAGGTTATATAAATTTAAGACTTTTAATCTTTTCAAACGCTTAAAATCGCCGTTTTTCATTACAATCCGATTATTTCCTAGAAACAAAATTTCGAGTTTCTTATTTCTTTTTAGTGATTTTGGCAGTTTTTCCATGCCAGTAAATTGCAAATTCAGGTCTTTCAAATGTTTATTTCTTTTAAAAGAAAAAGATTCAAAATCAATTTGGTTTCCGCTTAAACTCAAAAATTTCAAATGCTTCAAATCCCAAATTTTATTAGAAATTTCTTCAATATAATTATCTGAAATGTCTAATTCTTCCAAATTTTTAAATCGAAAAACTACTTCTGGAAAACTTTCGAGATACAACTTGTTCAACATTAATGATTTGACAGTATCAGGTTGGTCACATTTTTCAGCCAGTTCAATAGTAGAAATACTTTTTTTACTCGCTTTTCTTGGCTCTTTACCAAAATTCAAACCCAAATTGATACTAAATTTTTCATTAACTCCTTTTGGTTTGAATTTGTAATTCTTACAAAAGTCTTCAGACAAATCAATAAATATTTTATTTTCCTCAACATTCAAGCTATCGCTAATAAATTTTCTATTATTAAAAACAACCTTCCCATAACCGTAAACAAAATAGTCAATTTCACCTTTTTCGTTAAAAAAAAGTTCAAAAGGAAGATATAAGGTTTTACTAAAATCAGTAAATCTAATATTTTGTTGACGAGCAAATTTCAAATAATCATACATTATTTTCTTAGATTCTACATCATAACTTTTAAAATCATTGGTTTTGCCGCCAGATAAAATTGAAACTAAAGGTGGATATTCTTTCACATAAACTTTCCCCTTATGAATTGACATTATTTTAATATCAAATATTTCTTTTTTAAAAACTTTTTGTTGTCCAAAAGAATCAATAAAGCATAGACTGAATACAAATAGTAGCTTTTTCATGTGTTTGTTAGATTTAGATTAATACAATACAAATATAACTAACTGTTTAGTTGATTAAATTATTAGTTAAATAATTTTTGTTTTAAATAAAAAACTTTGGGTAGTATGCACGCATAATATTTTTGGCTATTTTTGTTTATTCTATTAAACCTTATAAAAATGACTTACCAAGACATCATTGTTGAGCGACAAGCTGCAATAGCTATCATATCTCTTAACCGTCCTGCTACTCTCAACGCTCTTAGCCCAAATATGATAAGAGAATTAAAAACTGCCCTTCAAATAATTTCGGGCGATGAATCATGTAAAGTTTTACTTGTAAAAGGGGCTGGAAGAGCATTTTCGGCTGGTGTTGATTTGAAAGCAATGAACGAATCGCTTGTGGGAGGACAGTTTACTGCAGACGAAATATTGCAAGATGGCAACCAAATTGCTCGAATTTTACGTACGATGCCTCAACCAGCCATCGCACTCGTACATGGTCATTGCTACACAGGAGCAACTGAGTTGATGATGTTTTTTGATTTAATTATTGCTGCTGAAGATGCAAAAATTGGCGATACGCATGCAAAATGGGGAATTTTACCCAAATGGGGAATGTCACAAAGATTACCTAGATTAGTTGGAGTTCTGAAAGCCAAAGAAATGTCATTTACTTGTAAACCAATTTCAGGAAAAGAAGCTGAAAGAATTGGCTTAGTCAATAAATCTGTTCCATTAGAAGAATTGGAAAAAACTGGTATCGAAATGGCGAATGATATTTTACAAAATTCAGCCCAAACAATTGCAGCAATCAAACATCTTTATAATGAAGGAATGGACGTAAGTCTAGTAGAGGGCTTAAAAATCGAAAGTAATTACATCACTCAAATTACAGATAGAACTGAGTTTTTAAGGGCATTTGAAAAAAATAAATAGCAAAGATAATTCTTATTTTACTGGATAAACTTCATTAAATAAGATTGACATTAGTGAATACAATTAATCTTGTTGAAAACTAACACTTTCGAATCAAAAAAATCTGTAACCAAATTAATCGCTTAAATCGTGTCTGATTTTTCTTATACAAAAGCTGGAAAAGCCCCTGTCAATGGCATTGAAATATATTACGAAACCTTTGGCAGCCCAGAAAACCCAGCAATATTATTAATCATGGGGCTTGATGCTCAATCGGTTATGTTTGGTGAAGGATTTATAAAACCTTTGGTTGAAGCAGGTTTTTATGTAATCAGATTTGATAATCGAGATATTGGGCTTTCAACTTGGATGAATGAAAATTGGCGAAGGAATAAGCCATATACGCTCGAAGATATGGCGAAAGATAGTGTTGAATTATTAGATTTTCTTCAAATTTCAAAAGCCAATATCCTTGGTGTTTCAATGGGCGGAATGATTGCCCAAAATATAGCCATTCATTACCCTGAAAAAGTATTAACATTGACTTCGATTATGTCATCGGGTTATACTTTGAATCCTAAAATTGCAAAAAATATCAAATTACGTCTGGCACTTTTGGCATTACCTTTTCTCATAAAAAGATTTTACGTAAAAAATAAATATACCGAACACAAAGTTACCGTAGGAAGTTACCTAGCCACCTATCGAATGTTACGTGGTAATCGCTTTCCATTTGACGAACAGTATTTTAGGAATATTTTCACACATAGTATCGAAGTTAGAAAAGGGCAAAATCCGAGAGCTAGATATCAGCAGTTTTGTGCTATTGTTGCTTCTGGCTCAAGACTTAAAAAATTGCATCAGATAAAAGCTCCTACGCTCGTTATTCATGGAAATGCAGACCCGCTTGTTAGTCATAAACATGCAGAAATTTATGCTCCACTCATTCCCAATTCAGAATTAATAATTATTGAAGGCATGGGCCATGAACTTCCAAAACCAGTTTTAGAAGTTGTTTTACCAAAAATCATTTCTCATTTAAAACGATAAAAAAGGGGGTTAGAAAAACATTTCAACGCAAATCAATCAACCTTTTTTGGTTAAAGAATTATATCTATGAATAAAATTATAACTGGGGAAGATTATATCAACAGCCTCAAAAATAGAAAATTAAAAGTTTATTTATTAGGTGAATTAATTGAAAATATTGTCGAACATCCGATGATACGTCCTTCGATAAATGCAGTTGCCGAAACTTTCGATTTGGCTTTACAAGAACCTGCATTAGCAACGGCTATTTCTCCATTTACCGAAACTCGTATCAATCGTTTTTTGCACATTGCACAAACACGTGACGATGTAGTTTTACAAAATAAAATGCAACGTCGTTTGGGGCAGTTAACAGGCACATGCTTTCAGAGATGTGTTGGAATGGATGCTTTCAATGCTCTTTATTCAACTACTTTTGAAATTGACAAAAAATATAATACAGATTATCACCAAAAATTTAAGGCTTTTATTGCCAATATGCAAAGCCAAAATTTTGTTATTGGTGGAGCAATGACCGACGTCAAGGGCGACCGCAGCCTTGCTCCTCACCAACAAGTTGACCCAGATTTATTTGTTCATATTACCAAAAGAACCCACGAAGGTGTTTATATAACTGGAGCAAAAGCACATCAAACAGGCTGTTTAAATTCACATTGGCTGCTTGTGATGCCTACTATTCGTTTGACTGAAAATGATAAAGACTATGCGATTGTTGGTGCAATTCCAGTTGATGCAGAAGGAATTACTTATATTTATGGTCGGCAGTCTTGCGATACTCGCAGCATGGAAGGCGGAAATATTGATGTTGGAAACGCACAATTTGGTGGTCAAGAAGCAATGGTAATTTTGGATAATGTATTTATTCCAAATGAATTGATTTTTATGAATGGCGAATACGAATTTGCTTCCATGCTTGTTGAGCGATTTACTTGTTATCACCGCAGAAGTTACGTTTGTAAAAGTGGTGTGGGTGATGTACTTATTGGTGCAGCAGCAACGATTGCCGATTTTAACGGAGCCGAAAAAGCAAGCCATATCAAAGATAAATTGATTGAAATGACTCACCTCAATGAAACTATTTTTGCGACAGGCATTGCGGCTTCTTATCAATCAAAACCAACACTTTCAGGAGCATTCATGCCAGATGACATGCTGGCAAATGTCTGTAAACATCATGTAACTAAAATGCCTTATGAAATTAGTCGATTGGCACAAGATTTAGCTGGCGGAATTGTAGTTACATTACCTTCCGAAAAAGATTTTAAAAGCGAAACTGTTGGTCATTTACTGGAAAAATACCTCAAAGGAAAAGCAGAAGTTCCAACTGAACATCGCATCAGAATTTTGCGTTTAATTGAAAATATGACAATGGGACGGAACGCCGTTGGCTATTTAACCGAATCAATGCACGGAGCTGGAAGTCCACAAGCACAACGCATTCAGATTGCCCGTCAAATGCAAATTGACTTCAAAAAACAACTCGCCAAAGCCTTGGCAGGAATTGAAAAAGACAAAAAGAAAATCCTTGTGAGTGAAATAAGTGATTATTTCGGGAGAGTTTTTGATGTGAATGTATAAATAAAGTCCAATTTTTAAGCTAATTTTGCACCTCGAAATTGAATATTGATAATTAATACATTGTACCAATGACTTCGCACGAAATTCGTAAGGCTTTTTTAGATTTTTTCAAAAGTAAAGGACATTTAATCGTTCCCTCTGCACCACTTGTGGCCAAAAATGACCCAACTTTGATGTTCAATAATTCAGGAATGGCACAATTCAAGGATTTTTTCTTGGGTAATGGCAATCCTCCATCAAAGCGTATTGCAGATACACAAAAATGCCTTCGAGTAAGTGGAAAACACAACGATTTGGAAGATGTAGGTTTTGATACTTACCATCATACCATGTTTGAAATGCTCGGAAACTGGTCATTTGGTGATTATTTCAAGAAAGAAGCACTCGAATGGTCATGGGAGTTATTAACCGAAGTTTATAAATTACCAAAAGATAGAATTTATGTATCGGTTTTTGAAGGAAGCGAAGAAGATGGCGTACCGTTCGACCAAGAGGCTTTTGATATTTGGAAAGGCCTAATCGGTGATGAAAATCGTATTATTTTAGGCAATAAAAAAGACAATTTCTGGGAAATGGGCGATACTGGCCCTTGTGGACCTTGCTCTGAAATCCATATTGATTTACGTGACCAAGAAGAAATTGATAAAATTGGCGGTAAAGAATTAGTCAATAACGACCACCCACAAGTTATCGAAATTTGGAACAACGTATTTATGCAATTTGAGCGTAAAGCTGATAAATCGTTGGTTTCGCTTCCTGCTAAACACGTCGATACAGGAATGGGTTTTGAACGTCTTTGTATGGCGATTCAAGGTAAAAAATCTAATTATGATACTGACGTTTTCCAAAATACGATTCAAGTAATTGAGCAAATGTCGGGCAAAAAATATGGCGAAAATGGCACACTTTCATCAAATAGTTATGTTGATGTAGCGATGCGAGTAATTGCCGACCATATCCGTGCGGTGGCATTTACAATTGCCGATGGTCAACTTCCTTCTAATGCCAAAGCTGGTTATGTCATTCGTCGAATCTTGCGTCGTGCTGTTCGTTATGGCTATTCGTATTTAGGTTTTAACGAACCATTCTTGGTAAAATTAGTACCTGTTTTGGCCGAACAGTTTGCTGATGTTTTCCCTGAATTGAAAGCTCAACTAGATTTTGTGGCAAGAGTGATTGAAGAAGAAGAAAAATCGTTTTTGAGAACTTTAGAAACAGGTTTGAGAAAATTAGATGATATTTTTGAACAAGCAAAAACAGCTAATTCTACCACTATTTCAGGAGAAATTGTTTTTGAATTATCCGATACTTTTGGATTTCCATCTGATTTGACTGCTTTAATAGCTCGTGAAAAAGGATTAAGAATAGACGAAGAAGGTTTTCAAAAAGCATTGCAAGAACAAAAAGCCCGCTCAAGAAAAGATTCGGCCAAAGAAGCAACTGATTGGGTTGAGTTGAATGAGGGCAACGATTTTGAGTTTGTTGGTTACGATGAAGTTTCTTGTGAAGCACAAATTTTGAAATATCGTAAAGTGAAAACAAAAGCGGGCGAAGAATATCATATTGTACTTGACCGCACACCTTTTTACGCCGAAATGGGTGGCCAGGTGGGTGATACTGGACATTTATCAATTGGCAATCATTCGATAAATATCAAAGACACCAAGAAAGAAAACGACCTTTTCATTCATATTTCGACTGATAAAAATTTAGACGAAATTTTGCAAGATGCCAATACTGTTGTAGCACATATAAATGAAGAACGCCGTGATAAAATCAGAACTAATCACACCGTTACGCACTTAATGTTGGCGGCAATGCGTAAGGTTTTAGGCACTCATATTGTTCAGAAAGGTTCTTTTCAAGATGATGCCGTTACTCGTTTTGACTTCTCGCATTTTGCCAAAGTTACTGATGAAGAATTAGGTAAAATCGAAGACATTGTAAATGAGAAAATTCGTGAAAATATTGCCTTAGAAACCAAAGTAAACATTCCGATTGCCGATGCGATTGCGATGGGTGCAACAGCAACGTTTGGAGAAAAATATGGCGACTTCGTTCGTGTTGTAATTTTTGACCCTAAATTTTCGGTAGAACTTTGTGGTGGAACACACGCTTCTTCAACTGGTAAAATTGGTCTGTTTAAGTTTATTTCTGAAGGCTCAGTTGCTGCTGGTGTACGCCGTGTAGAAGCCATGACTGGCGAAAAGGCTATTTCGGTTATCAATGAGCAATTATCAATAAATAATCAATTGAAAGAATTGCTTCGTGGACAAGATTTAATCAAATCAGTTGAAACATTGCTTGCAGAAAAGGCAAATTTGCAGAAAAAAGTGGAGGCTTTAGAAAACGAAAAGCTTCAAGAACTCAAAAATGAGTTAGCAAGAACTACCGAAAGTATCAACGGAATTAACGTAATTACAGCAAAAGTTAACGTTCCTTCGGCAGATGCTTTAAAACAACTTTGTTTTGATTTGAAAAACAAAGTTGGTAATTTCTACGGAGTTTTAGGAGCTGAAATTAGCGGAAAGCCACAAATTGCAGTAATTATTGATGAAAATGTGATGAAAGAAAAGAATCTTCATGCAGGAAATATTGTAAAAGAACTCGCCAAAGAAATGAAAGGTGGCGGAGGTGGTCAGCCATATTTCGCAACTGCTGGAGGTAGTGATGTTGGTGGACTTGAACGAGCGATTGAAAAAGGAAAAAGTTTTATTTAATATTGTAGGGCGAACAAATAGTTCGCCCTTTTTTATGTTTAATCAAACCCTAAACCTATGACATTCGACCAAATCTTGAACACTCGCCGTTCAGTAAGAATCTATGATGAAAACGCAGCTTATGATAGCCAAATTGTTAGTAAAAGTCTCGAAAGAGCGGTTCTTTCTGCAAATAGTTCAAATATGCAGCTTTGGGAGTTTTATCAAGTTTCGAGCGAGGAAAAGAAAAAAGCAATTGTAAAAGCTTGCATGCATCAATCAGCCGCTCGAACTGCTTCCGAATTAGTTATTTTTGTTACACGTCAAGACAAATGGAAACAGCGTGCCGCATGGAATTTAGCAAACATGAAAAAGCAATTTGAAGGCAAAGAATTGAAAGGAAAAGGTAAAAGAGCATTGAGTTATTACGAAAAACTCATGCCACTATTTTATACAAATGATTTTCTCGGAATAGCTACTTTAATAAGGTTCAGCATTGTTGTATATCATTCAATTATAAATAAACCCATTATTCATCTAGTTTCTCACGCCGACCAACGAGTTTCATTACATAAATCATGTGCTTTGGCTGCTCAAACTTTCATGTTAAGTATGAAATCTGAAGGTTATGATACTTGTCCGATGGAAGGTTTTGATGAAAAAATGATTAAGAAATCATTGAACTTGCCATCAAAAGCAGAAATTTGTATGGTTATGGCTTGTGGAATTGGTAAACCCGAAGGTATTTATACAGAACGAACCCGTGTTGATAATTCTGAAGTGATATTTAAAGTGTAGAAAATATTTTATTTTGCTCCTCACCAAGTAAAATATAAAACAAGTATCAGACGTTTATTTAGAACTTGTCTGATACTTATTTTATAATCAACCCCTACTAATTTATATGAAATTCAAAGCCGTAATTTTCGACTTCGGAAATGTAATTATCAATATCGAGTTTCAAAGAATTTATCAAACATTTGCAAAATTTACTGCTAAATCACCTGAATATATTGAAAAGAAAATTACTGAAAATCAAATTTTCAAACGCTATGAAACTGGCCAGTTTTCCGACGAAGAATTCAGAGAAGTAATTCGACAAACGCTTGGCTTTCCATTAAGTGATTTTGAAGTTGATACCGCTTGGAATGCTATTTTACTCGACATTCCTGCTGAAAGAATAGAATTAATAAAAAAAATTCGACAAAAATATCCTGTTTATCTGCTCAGTAATACCAACAATATTCATATTCAAGCATCTAATACTTACCTCAAAAAAGCTCACGGAATTAGTAATCTTGACGTTCTTTTTGATAATCTTTTTCTTTCCTACGAAATGGCAATGTGGAAACCAGATGTAGAAATCTATCATTCGGTGCTTAAAAAAATCAATTTGCAGCCCAATGAAGTTATTTTTTTTGATGATAATTTACACAATATTGAGTCTGCAAAAAAAATCGGTATGCAAACAATTTTGGTCGAACCCCCTACTTCCATCTTAGAATATTGTAAAAACATATTTTAAGTCGTTACTTTGTGGTTTACAACAAACAATCATGAATCAACAACGGACGCTTTTAATACAAATCATATTATTCGTAGTAACATTAGCCACAACTACCGTCACAGGTGCAGAATGGATTTATGGACGACCATTTTTCTTTGGTGAAAATCCTTTAGGTTGGGCTGAATTCTTTGAAGGTTTCAAATATTCAATTCCATTTCTTGGTGTCCTCACAATACACGAATTTGGGCATTATTTTATAGCAAAAAAACATAATACGAATGTTACTTTACCGTATTATATTCCTCTTTGGATTGGCGGACTTTCATCAACCTTCGGAACTTTAGGAGCTTTTATTAGAATCAAAGAACGAATAACTTCTCGTATTAAATATTTTGATATTGGTATCTCAGGACCTTTGGCAGGGTTTGTCGCTGCACTTTTTGTACTTTGGTATGGATTTACACATTTGCCACCCCTCGATTACGTATTTGAACTTTTCCCTATTTTCAAGCAATTTGGTAATGAATACGGAAAATTTCTTGAAACTAGCCCTGATTATATTTCTATAAAGCTAGGAGATAGTTTATTATTTAATTTTTTTGAAGAGTATATCGCAATTGGCGAACTACCTCACCCTTATTTATATACCAATTATCCAATCATTTTTGCTGGATATTTATCACTTTTTTTTACGGCATTGAATCTTTTCCCGGTTGGTCAACTCGATGGAGGTCATATACTTTACGGCTTAATCGGCGATAAAGCATTCAATATTGTTTCACCAATTTTATTTGGCATTTTTGTTTTTTATGCTGGTTTAGGCTTTTTCAATGCTCATGAATTTATGACTACTGATACTAGCTTATTTCTTGAATTAATTGCAAAATTTGGTGCTTTCATTTTCTTTAATTATTTATGTTTTTCTCGAATTACAGAAAATATTTTAACTAATTGGCTCATTACGCTTTCAGTTATTGCGATTCAGTTATTAATATCTTACTTTTATCCTAGCATTGAAGGGTATTCTGGATTTTTAGCTTTCGGATTAATGATTGGGCGTTTTTTAGGCGTTTATCATCCTACAACAAACGATACTCAGCCATTAACTCTCGAACGAAAAGTGCTTGGATGGCTCGCTCTCTTAATTTTTATCGTTTGTTTCAGTCCAAAACCGTTTGTTATTATTCAGCATTTAGCAAACTAAAAAAATATCCTTTAACCTATAAAAATTAAAACCTGTTATAAGCATGTTAAACTGGCTGTTTAAAACTATTTTTCAATTATTGGGATGGAAAGTTATCAATGCACCAAATGTTCCTAAAGGGTTATTTGTTGTTGCTCCGCATAGTTTTACTTCCGATTTTTTTATTGGATTATGTACTCGCCCAATGGTCAATTTGAACATTAAATATTTGGGGAAAGCCGAGCTTTTTCGTCCACCATTTGGCTGGATTTTCAGAAAATTAGGTGGTACTCCTGTTCACCGTACAAAAAGTACAAATTTTGTACAGCAAGTAGCTGAAACATTCAAAAAACACGAAAAACTTTTGGTTGCTATTGCACCAGAAGGTACACGAAAAAACGTAAGTAAATTGAGAACTGGGTTTTATTATATGGCACATGCGGCAAACGTTCCGATTATTATGTCGGGCTTTGATTACCCTCGTAAATCAGTTATTTTTGCAGAACCATTTATTACAAGTGGTGATTTTGAAGCTGATATGAAAAAATACTTTGTTCCTTTCTTTAAATCTATTCACGGTGTTCAGAAAGATTGGTTAAAAAACTACGAAGAAGGCAAATTTAATGTATAAATTTAGCTCAATCCACTTAAAATTTTATAAATATTTAGTAGCAATTTTACAATGAAAAAACAGACCAAAGCGATAAGAATCCAAACCAAACGCTCACAATATAGAGAACATTCTACGCCATTATTTTTAACTAGTAGCTTTTGCTTTGAAGATGCCGAACAAGGAAAAGCTCTTTTTGATGAAACTCTCGAAGGAAATATTTATACCCGATTCTCAAACCCATCTGTACAAGAATTTGTGGATAAGGTTTGTATGTTAGAAAATTGTGAAGAAGGTATCGCCACAGCGACTGGAATGGCGGCGGTTTTTGCAGGATTTGCAGCTCATTTAAAAGCTGGCGACCATGTTGTAGCCTCAAGGGCTTTGTTTGGCTCTGCACACCAAATATTGACGCAAATTTTAGCTAAATGGGGAATCACCCACACTTATCTTGATGCCACCGCACCAGAAAGTGACTGGGAAGCAGCCGTTCAAGAAAACACCAAGATGATTTATCTTGAAACTCCTTCAAACCCAGGTTTAGAATTAGTCGATATGGCAATGGTAGGACGAATAGCAAAAAAACATAATTTAATTTATTACGTTGATAATTGCTTCGCAACGCCAATTATACATACACCAACAGATTTTGGAGCAAACTTGATTGTTCACTCAGCTACAAAATTTATGGATGGGCAAGGACGTGTTTTAGGGGGTATTATTACAGGGACAAAAGAGTTAATTGCTCCAATTCGCTTTTTTTGTCGCCATACAGGCCCTTCAATGTCTCCATTTAATGCTTGGGTTCTATCCAAAAGTTTGGAAACACTAGAAATCAGAATGCAACGTCATTGTGAAAATGCCTTAAAACTGGCTAAAGCTTTAGAAAAAATGGATGGTGTGAAAAACGTAAAATACCCACATTTACCTACTCATCCACAATATGCTTTAGCCAAAAAACAAATGGCGGCTGGTGGTGCAATGGTTACTTTTGAATTAGAAGGTGGCTTTGAAAGAGTCAATAGATTTACTCAATTACTCAAAATTGCTTCAAACTCATCAAATTTGGGCGATTCCCGAACAATTATAACTAATCCAAACACCACAACTCATTCTAAATTACCTAAAGAGGATAAAATAAAACTTGGAATCACCGAAGGCTTAATCAGAACATCAGTTGGTTTAGAATACATTTCAGACTTAATTGCTGATTTCAAACAAGCAGCCAAAAAATCATTGCAAGCTTAGTCCATCACAACATGACTTTTAATAGATTCTAACTCAAACGCCCATAAATTATTTATCAAAATGACTACGACCGTTGAGCAAAAATACATTGAAATAATCATGAAAGAAGAGAATGCCTTAGAATTCTCTCGCTTAAATCGACTAGCAAATAATTTATTTTTTGAAAAAGACAAAGCTATTGAAGATGTCTTGGCACTAAAATCGCAGATAAGAAATTTAGAAAAAACTATATCCGAACACAAAAATGAAATAGCCAAACTCCATGAAAGACTAAAAAAACAAGAATTTCTTGAAAAAAGTAAAGAAATTCAAAAAGAAAGTGTTAAAATTGTGGCGAATAAAGCTAAGAAGTCAACAGACAACGTAGAAATAAAGAAAACAATCGCTGACTTAGTACAAGAGATTGACGCGTGTATTGCTTTGTTAAACGAAGATTAGTAATTAGAAGTCTGATATGAACCTTAAATATGAGATGAATATTTTTTTGAATAACTCGTTCCTATCAAAAATTTATTGTGCCTCAATATTTTTATTTAATTATGACTAATATTAAGATTGATTACAAATGGTTGAATTAGAGAAAATAGAAATAGGGTTGAAAGTGCTGAGTAGAGTAGTCACCTTAAAAATTCAACCTGAAATGGAGCCATATTTTAGAAAAGCGGCTCTTTTAGTTAATCATCGTCTTGATTCGTTTACCAAAAGACACAGTGGCGGAGAAATGGATTCTTGGGATTTTTTAATAACTATTGCTATTGAAGGCATGGTTGAATCTCAAAAAAACCAAGATAAATATAAACTTTTGCAACAATCGCTCAAAACAAGACTTGATGAAATCGATCAACGTCTTTCTCTTAGTTGAGGGTAAATTAAATGAAAAACATTAGATTATGCTGTGTAATCTATCACTATTAATTTCATTCATTACTCTCTTCCCTTCGTCTTGCTTGCATCATTCCTACCTTGACTTCATGTTCAAGAAAATCGTTATGCCCAACATTTCCTTTATTCCCTAATTATTTATAAATTTTTAAACAAAACTATCAACATGTCTAATATTTTAATGATGCTCCTCACCGACCTAATTGCCCTAGCAATTGGTTTCTTAGTGGGTAGAGCATTGCTCAAAAAAACATTCCAAAGTAAAGAGGCAGATGCAGAGATTAGAGCTAACGAAATGCTAAAAAATGCACAACAAACAGCTGAAAATATCAAAAAAGATAAAATGTTGGAGGCAAAAGAGCATTATTTGAAACTTAAAACTGAATTTGAAGAAGATTCTAACAAACGAAAAAATATTATTTTACAAAATGAGCAACGTGTTAAGCAAATGCAGCAACAAGCAGCTCAAATGGTTGAACAGAATAAACGCCGTGAAAACGAGTTAGAATCTTTACAAACAAAGCTTACTGAACAAACCGAACACGCAATTAAACAAACTGAAGCAGCAGCCAAACGCAAAGAAGAAGCTGAAAAAATGCTTAGTCAACAAGTAGAACAATTAGAAAAAATTGCAAATCTAACAGCCGACCAAGCAAAACAACAGTTAATTGATGCCATAAAAGGTGAAGCTGAAACAAGAGCATCTGGCTTTATCAAACAAACCATCGAGGAAGCCAAATTAACGGCAACCAAAGAATCCAAAAAGATTATCATTGAAACGATTCAACGAACTGCTGCTGAACAAGCAATTGAAAACTGTGTATCGGTATTTAATATTGAAGGTGATGAAATTAAAGGAAAAGTTATTGGGCGTGAAGGTAGAAATATTCGTGCATTAGAAGCCGCTACGGGTGTTGAAGTAATCGTTGATGATACGCCTGAAGCAATTGTAATTTCTAGTTTTGACCCTGTTCGACGTGAAATTGCCCGTCTTTCATTGCACCGTTTAGTACAAGATGGTCGTATTCACCCTGCTAGAATTGAAGAGGTTGTGGCCAAAACGAAAAAAGATATTGAGAACGAAATTAATGAAATTGGTGAACGAACTGTAATTGATTTAGGTGTTCATGGTTTACATCCTGAATTAATTAGAATGATTGGCAGAATGCGTTTCCGTTCATCTTACGGTCAGAACTTACTTCAACACTCAAGAGAGGTTGCTAAGATGTGTGCTACAATGGCCTCAGAACTTGGTTTAAATGCAAAATTAGCGAAGCGTGCTGGACTTCTACACGATATTGGTAAAGTATGGCATGAAGAGCAAGAATTGCCCCATGCATTATTAGGGATGGAGTTGGCGAAAAAATACAAAGAACACCCTGAGGTTATTAATGCAATTGGAGCTCACCATGATGAAATAGAAATGACATCGATGATTTCTCCAATCATTCAAATTTGTGACTCTATTTCTGGTTCTCGTCCAGGAGCAAGACGTGAAATGATGGAATCTTACGTTCAACGTCTACGTGATTTGGAAGAACTTGCTTTAGCATTTAATGGAGTTGAAAAATGTTATGCGATTCAAGCAGGTCGAGAACTTCGTGTAATTGTTGATTCTGAAAATGTTACTGATGAAATTGCTAGTAAATTATCTTTCGATATTTCGCAGAAAATTGAGAAAGAAATGCAATATCCAGGACAGATCAAAGTAACCGTAATTAGAGAAATGAGAAGTGTTGCTTATGCAAAATAAGCCAAACTTTTAAAATAAATTATAAAAAAGTCGATGCTTTGGCATCGACTTTTTTGTTAAAAATCATCAAAATTCTATCAAATTAAAGAGATTTAGGCTTTAATCGTTTGTATTTTTCAATAATCGTACGCTCAATCCCTAGTTTTTCAATTTTTTCAATACCTTTTTGAATTAAAGTATCTTCTTTAATTGTAACCACAAATTGAAATTTATTATTTTCCCATTTTCTATCAACGAAATACTCCAAATTCTCAGTATAAATGCTATCAACTAACGTATACTGACCACCTCCAGCAGTAAATTCACTATTTGTTGAGTCATTATCAAGATGTAATTTATGATTTAAAAAAGTAAAATAGGAATCATTAATAATCTTTATCATTTTATGACTTGGGTCAAAAGTCGAAAAAGAGGTATCCTTTTCAATTGTTGTTGCAGAAAAAAGCTCCCAAGTTCCAACAATATTTGGTGCTTGTTTTTTTTCAGATTTACAACAATAGAATGACATACCCACTGCAAAAAAAATAAATCGTATTTTCATATTTCGTAGTTTTTTTTGTCAAATATAAGTTAAATTATACAAAAAAGACCTTTCAATAATGAAAGGTCTTTTTTAAGCAATTAATATATTGATTACAACTTACGTTTAACCTCTTTTATTTCAAAGCTTTCTAATATATCACCTACCTCAATATCATTGAAGCCTTTCAAGCTCATACCACATTCAAAACCATATTTAACTTCGTTAACATCGTCTTTGAAACGTTTCAATTGTTGAATTTCACCTTCATGAACCACAATTCCTTCACGAATCAATCTAACTTTATTATTACGTTTGAATGAGCCATCAGTAACATAACAGCCAGCAATTGTACCTACTTTACTAATTTTGAAAACTTCACGAATTTCAATTGTACCAACAATAGTTTCTTCTTCTTTCGGTGCTAACAAGCCTTCCATTGCATCACGAATTTCGTTGATTGCATCATAGATGATTGAGTACAAACGAATTTCGATTTCTTCTTGGTCTGCAATCTTACGAGCATTAGTTGAAGGTCTCACTTGGAAACCTATCACAATTGCATCAGCAGTAGATGCAAGCAAGACGTCTGATTCAGAAATTTGTCCTACACCTTTATGAATAATTGCTACCTGAACTTCTTCAGTAGAAAGTTTCAATAGTGAGTCTGAAAGTGCTTCAACCGAACCATCCACATCACCTTTAACAATTACATTCAACTGATGGAATGCACCAATTGCTTTTCTACGACCAATTTCTTCAAGTGTAATATGTTTTTTGGCACGAATACTTTGCTCACGATGAATTTGTTCACGTTTGTTTGCAATATCACGAGCTTCACGCTCAGTATCCATTACATTAAATCTGTCACCTGCTTGAGGAGCTCCAGGCAAACCAAGTACTTGGACAGGTGTAGAAGGGCCAGCTTGTTTAATCCTGTTTCCAGTTGCATCAACCATTGCTTTCACACGGCCAAAATATTGACCAGCTAGAATCACGTCACCAACTTTTAATGTGCCATTTTGAACAAGAACAGTAGTAACATAACCACGTCCTTTATCAAGTGATGCTTCAACAACAGTCCCCACTGAAGTTCGATTTGGATTAGCTTTTAAGTCTAATAATTCGGCTTCTAAAAGTACTTTGTCTAGCAATTCATTAATACCAATTCCTTTTTTAGCCGAAACTTCTTGTTCTTGATACTTTCCACCCCAACTTTCAACTAAGATGTTTTCTTTAGATAAATCTTCACGAATTTTAGCTGGATTTGCTCCTACTTTATCAATTTTATTGATTGCAAATACAATCGGAACGCCTGCATTCTGAGCATGGTTGATTGCTTCACGCGTTTGAGGCATCACACTATCATCAGCTGCAACTACCACAATCACAATATCAGTTACTTTTGCTCCCCTTGCACGCATTGCCGTAAAGGCTTCGTGACCTGGTGTATCTAAGAATGCTATTTTCTTCCCTTTATTTGGTCCTTCATTAATTTCAACTGAATATGCCCCAATATGTTGAGTAATACCACCTGCTTCACCCGAAGCAACTTTAGTACGACGAATATAATCCAATAATGAAGTTTTACCGTGGTCAACGTGACCCATAATCGTTACAATTGGAGCTCTTGGTAATAAGTCGCTATCAGCGTCTTCTTTCTCAATAGTATCAACTTTAACCTCTTCTTCAGCAGAAATAAATTGAACATCAAAGTCAAAATCAAGTGCTAACATTTGGATTGCTTCTGCATCAAGACGTTGATTAATGGATACAAACATACCCATTTTCATTGCCGCAGAAATAACCTCAGTCACCGAAACATCCATTAATGAAGCCAATTCAGCCGCAGAAATAAATTCAGTAACTTTTAAAATTGCACTATCTTCTTGCTCTTGTAAAACTCTTTGCTCCTCTTGGTCAGCACGAGACTTACGCTTATCTTTTCTATATTTAGCTCCAAAATCAGGCCCTTTGGTCTGCATTCGAGCCATCGTTTGCTTGATTTGCTCTTTTACTTGAACCTGAGAAACTTCTTCTTTACGTTCTTTTTTCTTCTTAGGATCAGGCTTTTTATTTGTGCCTCCACCTGCTGAAGTTGTAGTAGTTGTAGAACTTGTATTTGGTTGAACAACTTTAGGTTTTGGTGTTACCGTTTCAGCACCAGAACTGTTTACTTTCTCTCCACGTTTTACACGTTTACGTTTACGTTTGCGTTTATCTCTATCTTCTGCAACACTTGCTTTCCTTTCAGTTGGTAATTCAATTTTGCCAAGAACCTTTAAACCCTGCAACTTTTCTCCTCTTGCTTGAATCAATTCTGGCTCAATCAAATCATCTAAAATAATTGGAATTATTTCTTTTTTAACTGGTTCAACTTGAACTGGGCGTTGTTCAGCCTTGTGAGGAGGACGTTGGTCTGCTCTATGAGGTGGACGTTGGTCTGTTCTAGATTGAGGTTGTCCTTGTTGTTTTGGTTGAAATTCTTGTCTATTTTGATTTTGAGGCCTTTGCTCTTGTTTTGGCGGCTCAGGTTTCTTAACATCAACTTTCGGCGTTTCAACAACTGGCGTTGTAACAATCACAGGTGTTTCTATGACTGGTTTTAATGGTTCTTGTTCAACAATAACCTTTGGAACATCTACAATAGTTGGCGTTGGAGCAGCAACTTGAGCCACTTCAATAGTTGGTTTGACTGTTTCTACAACAGCCTCAACTTTAACTTCTTTCGGAGCTTCCACAGGAATCTCAACAACTTTTGGTTTTATAACCGCTTCTTCTACTTTTGGTTGAGGAATGACAACTGTCTCTTTAACAGGCTCAACAACCACTGTAGGAGTTGGTGTTGGAGTAGAAGGTTTTCTATCCAAATCAATTTTACCCAAAATAGTCACTCCTTGGATTTTGCTTTCAGCACGAATCACTTCGGGCTCAGCTGGCTTAGATGCCTCTTTTTCAATTACTGTTTCAACTTTTTTCTCCTCTACTTTAGATTGTTGGCGGAAATAAAGAATATCAGAATTGCCAGCAGAAGGTTTACTTTCTTCAACTGGTTTGGGCGTTCCGCCATCTTCAAATAAAGAATTGTTATTATATTCTTTAGAAAGAATACTTAATAATTCAAAATTGAGTTTGGCATTAGGATTATTTTCAATACGATGTCCTTTCACAGCAAGCTTTTCAACGATAGTTACAATACCAACGTTGAGTTTCTTCGCCGCAAGGCTGAGTCGCATTTCTTTTTGTTCTGTCATAAAATGATTAAAAAAATCTGTTTTTATTATCCATTTCTGGATTCTTGCCTACTACATTTCCAACGTAAAAAATTGTGGAAAGGTTTACTGAGGAATGAGCTAAAATTGAAAAACACAAATGTAATCTGTAAAATCCTTATTATCAAGAATATACGGTTTATAGTTGATTATTTCATTTTATTTCACTCTATTATATTTGATTTATTCAAATTCTCTACTGAGAATTCCTAAAACTTCGTCAATTGTCTCCTCTTCTAGTTCAGTCCGACGAGCAATATCTTCTTTAGAAATTGCCAACACTGATTTAGCTGTATCAAGACCAATTTTACGGAATTCATCAAGTACCCAATCTTCGATTTCATCAGAAAACTCTGACAAATCTACATCTTCTTCATCTTCTTCACCTTCAATATCACGGAATACATCAAGCTCCATTGAAACTAGTTTTCCAGCCAACTTGATATTCATACCGCCTTTACCAATAGCCAATGAAACTTGGTCTGGTTTTAAATAGACGGCCACACGTTTACGTTCATTATCAACCTGAATATTGCTAATTTTTGCTGGGCTTAAAGCTCTCGATATTAACAAGTTAAGGTTGTCAGTCCATTGAATTACGTCAATGTTTTCATTTTCAAGTTCTCTTACAATTGTATGAATTCTTGAACCTTTCATACCAACACAAGCACCAACTGGGTCGATGCGATCATCATAAGATTCGACGGCAACTTTTGCTCTTTCGCCGGGCTCACGAACAATTTTGCGAACAGAAATCAAACCATCTAGAATTTCAGGAATTTCTTGCTCAAACAAACGTTCCAAGAAAACTGGAGAAGTTCGTGAAAGAGTGATTCTAGGTGTACCATTATTCATTTCAACTTTATGAACAACTGCTTTAATACTTGTCCCTTTGCGTGGTCTATCTTTAGGGATTTGTTCGATTTTAGGCAAAACTAACTCATTACTTTCGCTATCCAAACAAACCAATTCTTTACCTAAAATTTGATAAACTTCCACAATAATTAACTCTCCAACTAAATCTTTGTATTTAATGTAGAGCATTTCTTTCTCTAAATCTTTGATTTTTTGAATCAAAGTTTGGCGAGCAGTTTGAACCACACGGCGACCAAAATCTTCTAATTTTACTTCATCAGCAACTTCTTCACCGATTTCAAAATCAGGTTGAATTTTTTGAGCTTCTGAAAGCATAATTTTATCAGTATCCCAAATATCTTCCGAATTATCGTCAACGATTTCTCTGGTACGCCACATCTCTAAGTCGCCACTATCAGCATTAATGATGACGTCAAAGTTATGGTCTGAACCAAATTTCTTACGAATCATTGTCCGAAATACATCTTCCAAAACCTTAATCATGGTTGGTCGATCAATATTTTTTTCACGGGCAAATTCCGAAAATGATGCTATTAATTCTCCACTGTGCATAGCTTGTAAAATAGTTCTGAGTGATGAGTTCTGAATAATGAGTGATACTACACTTTTGTAATAACTAGCTCAAATTTGAATAATATAAACCCAAAAACTCTATTTTATTTATTTAAATGATATAATTACTTGCGATTCTTTAATATTTACAAAAGGAATTGACATCGGAACTATCTCTTCTTTTTTCTTTCTTTTTTTATCTTCGATGATAATAATTTCTTCACTACCAACGGATTCCAAAACACCTTTTAATTCGCTTCCGTCTTTAAGTGTAATTTTCAAACTTCTTCCGACATTCTTTCGGTACATTCGGTCTGATTTTAAAGGTATGTCAACCCCTGGCGATGATACTTCTAAAGTGTATTTTTCAGGCATCATTTCGTCAATATCTACACCTAATTTACGACTAATAGCGGTGCATTCATCAATTTTAATGCCTTCATCGGAGTCTAACAAAATCGTAACTTTACTATGAACTTTTGATAAAGAAACCTTAATATCAACTACAAAAAATTTATCATTTTCGAGTAGAGGTTCTAGTAATTGTTCGATTTTTTGCTTGACTTCTGTATTCATATTTTAGAAAACGACGACGATTTCGTCATAAATTTACAAGAAAAAAAGGAGGGCTTCGCACCTCCTTTTTCACAATTCTATCGCAAATATAGATATTTATTTCTGTTTTAGCAAATATTTACTAACATTATAATGATTTATTAGATTAACTGATTGTATATTACCAATTATCAATAAGAAACCTCTTGTTAGACAATGATTCGACTTCTGGTTTCTCAATTGAAACTCCTTAATTTCTTTTTGGAATACTCGTAAGAAATAATTGCTGGCACATAAAAAGTAATATCAGCTACAACTTTTGCCAATATTATTCCTAGCCAAATATCATCGACCCAAATCGGGAAATAATACATTAAAGTTGGTCGAATTAAAAAGCTATCAAACAATTCTGAAAAACCAAATTCAACAACTAAAGCCCTTATATTCTGCATAAAGGTCTTGATTGAATATTGAATGTTTTTTTGAGCTAACCTTTTTTGTGTATCAAATATATCTTTACCTAGCATATAGCCAAAGTAAACTATGTTTCCAACCCAAGTGCCGACCAAAGCGGAGGTAAGGTGATTTAGCGTTATTTTATAAGTAAAAACAGATGATAAAATAGTTGCTGTACTCGATATTATTCCTGCGGGCATATATCTTTTTGCCCATTCAACCCATTTTTTTTTCATAATTGTGGCATAAACTTAATCTGGATTTAGGTGTAAAGGTAGGCTTTTTAAAAGATTCTATCGGGTATATTTCGTAATTTTGAATTTAGGAACTAATTTTAGGCTTAGATGTTGATTATTTAGAAGCTTCAAATTCTAAGGAATGGTATTATTGATTAGACAAATTTTAAAACGTTTTTTATTCTTTCTGAACTTTTTGCTGATACTTTATACTTTATTGGTGTATCAGTTAAGTTATTCGGTAAGCGTAAAACATTGGCTAGCAGGCTTTTTGATGCTTTCAATGCCTTTTGTACTAATCCTTAATTTTTTGTTTGTTCTAATTTGGATTTTTCGTAAATCATATCGTTCATTACTCTCTTTTATTATTCTAATTATCGGTTTTCCCTTTATACTTCGCACTTTCACTTGGCATAATATTGATTTAAGAGATACGCGTAAAGGGTTCACCATAATGAGTTATAACCTTATGTGGTGCGATGCTTTTACTTACGTTCACCAACATGATACTACAAATGCCATTCAATTAATAAAGAAAGCTGTTGATTTAGATGCTGATATAAAGTGTTTACAAGAACTTTACAATTGGGATGGTTTTCCAGACTTCCGAACAATAAAAAAATTAAGAGGGACACATAAATACTATACTTATGTGCATTCTACTCCAGGAAATGACCGTGGACAAGGAAGCATAGGTTTGGCAATTTTTTCAAAATATCCGATTATAGCAAAGCAAGAAAAACATTGGTCGATTAACCATAATGGATTACTTTCAGCCGATGTTGTAATTAAAAAAGATACGATTAGAGTTATCAATGTTCAACTTCGTTCGATGGGAATTCGTGTTCAGCGAGTAATTGAAGCAAAGAATGAAGAAAACGAAGAAAAAGCTAAAAAAGAAGCAAAAACGATTTATCATCAATTGAAAGATGGTTTTGAAGACCGAGCTATTCAAGTTAAAGAATTAGAACATTGGATTCAAGAAAGCCCTTTTCCAGTCATTCTTTGCGGCGATTTTAACGAATTGCCTTATGGATTTGCTTATGGGAAAGTTCGTTCTTATTTGCACAATGGATTTGAGGATGGTGGACGTGGTTTTGGTTTCACTTATCATAAAAAGCCTGGGTTTTTGAGAATTGATAATCAATTTTATGACAAGAAAAAATTTGAAATAAAACGTTTTAAAACTTTCTCAGAAACAGCTAATTCTGACCATTATCCAATTTGGGGAGAGTATCTTTTCAGAAATAAAAATTAAAAGAGCTAGAAACAGCTCATAATTAAATAAATCCCACATTAAAATTATAAATCCACAGCTTTTAGAATGGAAAAACTTTATCAAATTGCATTGACAAATGTCGATGGCGTAGGAAGTGTATTTTTTAGACAACTGATTAGTTATTGCGGCTCAGCAGAAAATGTTTTTAAAGCAAAAACTGAAAAACTCATAAAAATTCCTGGAATTGGCAAAACTGTCATCGAAAGTTTGAAAAAAAAAGACTTGCTGATTAATGCCGAAAAAATTTGGCATGAAGCCGAAAAACAACAAATAACTCTTTATTTTTCTACCGACAAAAATTATCCTTCTCGATTAAAACAGCTTTATGACGCCCCTTCGGTACTTTACTATAAAGGCAATGCTGATTTAAGCCATTTCAGGACCATTGGGATTGTTGGCACTCGACAAGCAACAGATTATGGCAAAAAAACAACTGAACAATTAATTGAACAAGTAAAACCTTATAATCCATTAATTATAAGTGGTTTAGCTTATGGAATTGACATTGCTGCTCATAAAGCTGCTCTAGAAAATCAATTACCAACGATTGCGGTTTTAGCAAGTGGTTTGGATATAATCTATCCTTCTCAACACCAGAAATATATTGACCAAATACTTGAAAATGGCGGAATTCTTTCAGAAAATCCACTTGGAATGCAACCAATGAGGAATTTATTCATTGCCAGAAATAGAATAATTGCAGGGTTGAGCGACGCAGTTTTGGTAATTGAATCGGCTGCAAAAGGTGGAGCGATGGTAACCGCCGAATTTGCTAATAATTATCATAGAGAGGTTTTTGCTGTTCCAGGAACTTTAGCAAACAAATTTTCGGAAGGCTGCAACAAACTTATCAAGCAAAATAAAGCCACTATTTATACCAAAACCGAGGATTTAATCGAAATTATGAATTGGGATACTGATGGAAATAATTCAACAGATTTGTACAAAAAAAATGTATTGGATTTAAGTTTATTTACCAATGAAGAAAGTCAAGTAATTTCACATTTACGAACTTACGGAGAATTACAAATTGATGAATTAAGTTGGCAAACACAAATAGCTATTAATCGGTTGGCTTCATTGCTATTAAATCTTGAATTTCAAGGAATAATTAAAGCTATGCCCGGAAAGAAATTTGGTTTAAAATGACATTAAATTTCATTTTAAACCAAACGATTTATCATAAAAAGGCGTTTATAGCAATAAAAAATTAGTATTTGGTATAAAATTAAATCTAAGGTGAAAACAAATTTTAAATTATTTTCGGTATTTTTTTTATTAAGTGTATTGTTAGTTTCATGTTTTGGAAAGTGGATAATGACCGAAAAAGAATTGAAATTACATTATCAAAATCGGCTTTCAAAACCACTTTTTCATATCGTAGAAAATGATTCAATAAAACTTCATTACGTAACTTTAGGGGCTGATACTGCACAACCTGTACTCTTTATTCATGGTGCTCCTGGTTCTTGGGACGGTTATATGAACTTGCTTGATGATAGTTTGTTACAACATAATTTTCATCTTATTTCGGTGGATAGACCAGGCTATGGGAAATCGCAAAAATTTCCCAAAAAAAGAACTTACACATTAGAAGAACAAGCTAAATCTATCATTTTGGCCTTGAAAAGTAATCATTCAAATAAAAAAGTAATCATTATTGGTCGCTCTTATGGAGCACCTGTTGCGGCGAAAATTGCAGCTTTATATCCCGAAAAAATTGAAAAAATTGTACTTCTTTCTCCAGCCATCGACCCAGATACTGAAAAATTTTGGTGGTTTTCAAAGTTTGGAAAAGTCTTTTTAGTAAGGTGGTTTTTACCCGAAAGAATGAACACCGCAACTGACGAAAAATTTGCCCACATAAAAGAGTTAAAAATACTCAAAAATGATTGGAAAAAGATAAATTCGGCCGTAACAGTGATGGCAGGTGGACAAGATTGGATTGTAGATACAACAAATTTTTCTTTCGCAAAAAAGATGCTTATCGGAAAAAATGCTAAATTTATATTTATTCCAGAATCAGGTCATTTGATTTCACATTCAAGACCAGATTTAGTCAAAAAAGAGCTTTTTATGACTAGATAAAGATTAAATAATTTATCACCTAAACTAAAAAACAAATTTCCTGTACAAGATGAAACATCTATTTTTACTACTCTCCTTGGTCAGTATGAGTATTATTGCCCAAACCCCAAAAGACAAGATGCTTGAAAGTATCAGCAAAAAAGAAATGTATTACGGCGGAATTGCCAAACAAATTTGGAATTATGCAGAGGTAGGCTATCAAGAAACCAAAAGTTCTACATTATTACAAGAAACACTCAGTAAAGAAGGATTTAAAATAGAAAAAGGGGTTGCGGGTATTCCAACTGCTTTTACTGCAACATTTGGAGAAGGAAAACCAGTTATTGGGATTCTTGGAGAATTTGATGCACTCCCTGGTTTATCACAAGACTCAACTACTGACCAAAAATCAGTTGGAGGAATTGCTGGCCATGCCTGTGGGCACCATTTATTTGGAACTGCTTCGGCAGCGGCAGCTATTGCAGTAAAAGAATATATGAAGACTAATAATATAAAAGGAACACTCCGCTTCTACGGCACACCTGCTGAAGAAGGTGGTTCTGGCAAAGTTTATATGGTGCGTGATGGTTTATTTAATGACGTTGATGTAGTTGTGCATTGGCATCCTGGTTCTTCAAATAGTGCTAGTTTCGGTACTTCTCTTGCAAATAAGTCGGGTAAATTTCGCTTTTATGGCGTTTCAGCTCACGCTGCAGCTTCTCCTGAAAAAGGCCGTTCGGCTTTAGACGGTGTTGAAGCTATGGACAATATGGTAAATATGTTACGAGAACATGTTCCGTCTGATACACGTATTCATTATGTAATAACCAATGGAGGAAAAGCACCAAATGTTGTTCCAGATTTTGCTGAGGTTTATTATTATGCACGTAGCCCTCGTAGAACAGATGTGATGGATGTTTGGTCTAGAATAGAAAAAGCAGCAAAAGGTGCAGCAATGGGAACTGATACTCGTGTAGATTGGGAATTAACAGGTGGCACATACGAATTATTAGCTAATGAAACACTTGCTAAAGTAATGCACGCCAACCTAACGAAAGTAGGCGGTATTAATTATACGGCTGAAGAAAAAGCATTTGCTGAAAAAATTTCTAAGACTTTGGGTGTTGAAAATGTCAAATATGAAGATGCTACGGGAATAAAACCGTTAGCCGCAGAAAGAGGTGCTGGTGGCTCTACTGATGTAGGTGATGTAAGTTGGACCGTTCCAACAGTTGGTCTAACAACAGCCACTTGGGTGCCAGGTACTCCTGCACATAGTTGGCAAGCAGTTGCAGCTGGCGGTATGAGTATTGGTAGAAAAGGAATGCTTGTGGCAGCTAAAACATTAGCATTAACTGCTGCTGAACTTTTTGAAAATGAACAATTGAGAAAAGATGCAAGGATTGAATTTGAAAAAGCTCGTGGAAGCAAAGAGTTTAAATATCAAGCTTTGGTTGGAGATAGAAAACCAGCGTTAGATTATCGAAAGTAAATTTTGAATTGAATAATTTACTGAATTACATAAAAAAGCATCAGATTCATGAAGATTCTGATACTTTTTTATGTAATATTTTTAATTCAATGACAAAAAGGAATATTCGATAAATCAATATTTTGTTTAATAATATGTGGATATACTGCATTAAAGCCTCTTATTATCAACCAAATAGCAAGAATTGAATAGGTAATTGGAATAAGTTTAGGTAGTTTCAAAGCAAAGGTTTTACGAAACCAAGTTGCTCCTAAACTTATTCCAAGCATCATTGGCAAAGTTCCAAATCCAAAGAATAACATAAAAAACATCCCATCAATCACTCGTTCGGTCAGAAAAGCTCCACTTAGGGCCGCATAAACCAATCCACAAGGTAAAAATCCATTCAAAAGCCCAAACGTAAATTGTGTTACAAGAGAATGTTTTTTGAAAAGAGCCGATAATGAAGATTTAATAAAGTTAGTAAATCTAAAAATTTGAGGATTGAGACTTAACTTATTTTGCCAACTTTTGGGTAAAAAAACACCAAATAAAATCAAAGCCCCAAGTATGATTGAAAGTGATTTTTGAGAAATAAAATAACCTGTACTTTCTCCGATAAACCCCACAAACAAGCCCAATACACCATAAGTCAAAACTCTTCCTCCATTATAAAGTACCCTTCCTAAAATAAATTTCCATCTTTTTGAAGTATCGGCTGGTAACATCATAGCAATTGGGCCACACATACCAACGCAGTGTAAACTTCCAATAAAACCCATGATGAATGCTGAGTAAAACACTTTTTTATATTTTAGATACTTGGTTTAGAATAACAGATTCTAGAATCTATTATTCTAAACCAATTATAATGTCATTTTTTCTTCTTTATAATAACCTTTACCGTCTTTATTCCAAGAAACTTTTACAACCCATAAACCTCGGTCAATATTAGCTACTGGAATTATTTGGCTTTCCGCATTTGTAATATCAAGATTTACCGCAAAATCTTTGTGAGCATCAGCAGGGCGATAAAAATTAACCTTACCCGTTGACCCAATAGATTCTTTAGGAAAATCCAATGTAACCACCTTACTATCAGCTTCATAGGCAAATTTCAATTCTTTTGAAAGCTGATTTGTGTTATTCATCTGGTCAATATTTTCTTGGTAAGCAATTTCCTTTTGATAATAATCTTCACTCACCAAATTAATATCTTTTTGTTGTAAACATTTCCAGACCATAAAGCCCATAAAAGCCACAAAACTTAAATATACGATTGCTATTTTTTTTCCCCAGTTCATATTGTTTTGAATTAAGAATGATGTTTTCATTATTTAATTTATCATTCGATTTAAATTTTATTCTGCTGGCCCCAAGAAATTGGTTTTTACAGTTTCAACCAAAACATTGCCATTATAAACTTCAATTTTCAAAGGCGTTTTTATAGCTTTAATCGCTTCTTTTGGCATATCTAAAAAGAAAACTGCATCAGCTCTACCTTGCATTGGTACACTAATTTTGCTACCTTGAATCCTTATAACACCTTTATTATCAGCCACTTTCAAGACTAAATCAATTGGTTCGGAAGTTTTATTAATAAACTGTACATTATACAAGTTACTGATTTTCCCATTAGGTTGCTCTTGATACATTTGACCTGGCACTCGCATAATTGTCGTTTCAACCATTGTACGACTCATCAATAAAAACGCTTCAACCCCAACTAAAAGCAACAAAACCACAGAATAAGCATAAGCTCTTGGTGACATTTTAAATGGTGTCCGTTTTTCAATACTTTCTTGTGATGCGTATTTAATTAAACCTGTTGGTTTATCAACTTTAATCATTACTTCATCGCAAGCATCAATACAAGCTGTACAATTCACACATTCAAGCTGAGTTCCATTACGAATATCAATACCAGTTGGACAAACCTGTACACACAAAGCACAGTCAATACAATCACCTTGTTTGGCTTGAACTGTCGATTTTTCAGTATTTTTACTCAACTTACCTCTTGGTTCACCTCTGACGAAATCATACATAATTGCCATCGTACTTCGCCCCATCAAAACACCTTGTAAACGACCATAAGGACAAATTGCGATACAAACTTGTTCTCTTAAACGAGTAAATACGAAGTAAAATAAAGCTGTAAATACTAAAATACCGATAAATCCTGATAAATGGTAAGCTGGTGAAATTGTTACAATATTGATTGTTTCTTCAATTCCGATGATGTATGCCATTGTAAAATGAGCAATAATTACCGAAAAAATGATATAAATTATATGTTTAAGCGTTTTCTTCCTTATTTTTTCAGCAGTCCACGGGCCGCTATCTAATTTTTGTTGTTGACGAGCATCACCTTCAATCCAGTATTCAATTTTACGGAAAATCATTTCCAAAAAAACCGTTTGAGGACAAGCCCATCCGCACCAAAAGCGTCCATAAACAACAGTAAATAAAATGATAAATACAAAAAATGTAATCATTCCTATGCCAAACAACACAAAATCTTGAGGAAAGAAAGGTTGTCCAAAAATTACAAACTTTCTTTCAAAAATATTCATCATCAATAAAGGCTGTCCGCTGATTTTGATGAATGGTACTGAAAAAAATATGACTAAAAAAACAAATGTTGCAATGATTCTTTTGTTGTGAAAACTACCTTTTGGTTTTTTGGGATGCAACCAAATACGTTTCCCATTGGCGTCCACCGTGGCGATTGTGTCACGGTATTCTTCATCATAAAACTGTGAAATATCTGGTGTTGTGGTATTCATTTTATTTTGTTTAAACCCCACCATCTTGTCAAATCCAGCAAAATGGTGGGGCAAATTATTATTTTGTTGCAGTCGAATCTGCTTTTACACCTTGCGGAGCTTTTCCGTTTGGTGGGTTTGTTCCAGCAATTGATAAGATATAATTTGATACATCTTGCATTTCGTTTGGCTTCAAAGTTGCTTTCCAAGCAATCATTCCTTTTTCAGGAACACCATTTTTGATAGTTTTGAAAACATCATTGATTGTTCCACCGTGTAACCAATATTCATCAGTTAAGTTTGGACCAACGCCACCTTCACCTAATGCACCATGACAAGCAACGCATTTTCCAGTAAAAATCTCTTTACCTTTAGCCAGTACTTTTGCATCAGTTACCAATAATTTTACTGTTTTTTCGTCAATACTATTGGCATTTTTGGCTTGGTATTCTTCAATTTGTTTCTGAGCAACTGTCACTTCTTGTTGGTATTCTTCTTCTTGAAGCGGGCTTGAGTACCAAACGTGGTAATCGAGCATATAAACTATAGCAAACACAATTGTTGCATAGAATAAATATTTCCACCAAGGTGGTAAGTGGTTGTCGAGTTCTCTAATGCCATCATAATTATGATTAAGCAAAATCACTTCTTCTTTTTCCAACGGAACTGCTCCCGTTAAACTTTTCCACCAAGTATCGAAACTAAACGCTTCAACTATTTTTCCGCTTCGCTCTGCATCAATTTGTTTCAAAGCTCGGAAAATACCGAAAACAACGAACAAAATAACGATTGCGAAAATGACGAGAGTTACCAATACCAAGAATAGAATAAGTTCATCTCCTGTTTTGAATGATAAGTTCATTTATTACAATTTTTATGATTGATAAAATAAATTTCTACTGTTGTGAAAAACTACTCATCTTTACCAAAAGGTAGATTTTCCATGTGTTTTACGTATTTTTTGTCTGCTTTAAAAACCCAAAAACCTAATGCAGAAAAGAAAACAACAAACACGATTAGTGAAAAGATGGGATAAACCGATACGCCATCAATGCTAGACAATGCGTTTTTAAACATAATTGTATTTGATTTATTCGAGGTTACTAGACCATAGTGAAAGTTTATGGCCTAGCACCTTTCGAGTTCTTATTTAACAGCAGTTTGTTCTTTTTTGATGTCAGTTCCCATGCGTTGTAAATAGGCAATCAAAGCGATGATTTCTTTATCTGGACTTGCTTTGATTTTGGCATCAGCTAAAGATTGAACAATGCCATTTGCTTGATTTTCTGCATTTGCAATCGCCTCATCTTCAAAACCTTCTGGATACGGAACACCCAATTTACGCATTGCATTTACTTTATCAGGTAATTGATTTTTATTGTATTTATCTGATAATAACCATGGATAAGTAGGCATAATTGAACCTGGTGACATCGTTTGTGGGTCCATCATGTGGTTATAATGCCAGCTATCAGGGTATTTTCCACCAACACGATGCAAATCTGGACCAGTTCTTTTTGAACCCCATTGGAATGGATGGTCATAAACAAACTCACCTGCTTTTGAATATTCCCCGTATCGCTCAGTCTCCGAACGGAAAGGACGAATCATTTGTGAGTGACAGGTATAACAACCTTCACGAATATAAATATCACGACCTTCAAGTTCGAGCGGTGTATAAGGTTTCACCGAAGCGATGGTTGGAATATTTGATTCAACCAACCATGTTGGTACAAACTCTACAATTCCACCAATAATAACAGCAACCAAGGCTAAAACCATAAACATTATTGGTTTTCGTTCGATAACTGAATGCCAACCTTCGCTTGCAATTCTTACATTTTTTACCAAGGCTGGTGCTTCATCGTATTCGTCAGCAACAAAACTTCCTTGACCAGCTGTTTTGATGAGATTATAAATCATGATGAATGTTCCAACCAAATAAAGTAAACCACCGAAAGCACGCATGGCATATAATGGAACAATTTGAGTAACCGTTTCAAGGAAGTTTGGATAAGCCAAGAATCCTTCTTTTGTAAATTCTTTCCACATCAAGCTTTGTGTAAAACCTGCCCAATACATCGGTAATGTCCAAAACAATATACCAAGTGTACCTACCCAAAAGTGCGTATTTGCAAGCGAAACAGAGTATATTTTGGTTTTCCACATCCTTGGAACCATCCAATAAAGCATACCAAAAATCATGAATCCGTTCCACCCTAAACCACCTACGTGAACGTGAGCGATTGTCCAGTCAGTAAAGTGAGAAATAGCATTTACGTTTTTCAAAGAAAGCAAAGGGCCTTCAAAAGTAGCCATACCATAAGCAGTTACAGCAACCACAAAGAATTTTAAAACTGGGTCTTCACGCACTCTATCCCAAGCACCACGAAGCGTGAGTAATCCATTTAACATACCACCCCATGATGGAGCAATCAACATGATTGAGAAAACTGTTCCCAAACTTTGAGCCCAATCAGGCAATGAAGAATAAAGTAAATGGTGCGGGCCTGCCCAGATATATAAAAATATCAATGACCAAAAGTGAATAATTGAAAGTTTGTAAGAGAAAACTGGTCGATTTGCTGCTTTTGGCATGTAATAATACATCAAACCCAAAAAAGGAGTTGTTAAGAAAAACGCCACTGCATTGTGTCCGTACCACCACTGTACTAGAGCATCTTGCACACCTGCATAAATAGAATAACTTTTTGTCCAAGAAATTGGCAATTCGAGCGAGTTCACAATGTGAAGCATTGCAACGGTTATGAAGGTAGCAATATAAAACCACACTGCAACATACATATGTCGTTCACGACGTTTGATAATCGTACCAATCATATTGATACCAAAAACTACCCAAATTAGAGCAATAGCAATATCAATTGGCCATTCTAACTCTGCATATTCTTTACCAGTTGTTAAGCCCAACGGTAATGAAAGAGCAGCAGCTACAATAATTAATTGCCAACCCCAAAAGTGAATCCAATTGAGTAATGGACTAAACATTGGAGCTTTTAGCAACCTTGGCATTGAATAATAAACCCCCGCAAACATGGCATTACCAACAAAGGCAAAAATGATAGCGTTGGTATGAAGTGGGCGAATCCGTCCGAATGTTGTATAAGGAATACCAAAATTGGCAGTTGGCCAGAACAATTGGGTAGCCGCAGTAAGACCAACCAACATACCGACAACTCCAAAAATGACGGCCGCAATCATGAAAGCTTTTACAACTTTATTGTCGTAGTAAAAACCTTCTAATGCACCCCCACCCCCGGAATGGACATGAGAGTCGCTACTGAAAAAAGGTTTGGCAAATAATCGCATAAGATTTGGTTTATGGTAGTGATTGTGCAAAAGCACAGTTTAGAAAAAAGAATTATAATTATGAATTAAGTATAAAAACGCATCAAACGACTAATAATCAATCATTTACTAACAAAATACAAATTGCCAATGCACGGTGAAGTATGATTTCATGCTGTAAAATTACTTTTAGACCCCAATCAAAAACATGATTGAGGTCTGAAGTAATTATGATTAAAATCATAAAATCAATTAAGCGTTACAGGATTTTCAAAGGAAGCAATAAAACGTCGGAATCGATATTTCGTCTCACGATAATCAGTCTCAAAATATTTCATTTCGTCATTGAAATATAGATGGTCTTTTTTTTGGTCTTTATCAAAAATATTATCACTGATTACACCTTGTGCCATTTCTTTGTCGATTCCTTGCATTTCTAACAATAATCGTTTTACCAATCGTTGGAAATGATGAAATTGATTAACAAATTCGGCAACAACTAACGAATTATGAGGCTGAGAAAGCGTTTTAACTTTATATTCGTCCAAAATCTTCAAGAAAAATGAGGCTTCTTGCCTAGCTAATTCTAGTTCATTTCGCCAAATTTTATGTTCAAAGTAAGCGTGAGTCAATTGCTGTATTTTTGAAGTTGCCATTGCTAATTAGATTTTTAAGTATCGTATCACAATCGTACAAAAGTTTGCGATATTTTGGGTTAGTCCACTTTATTTAGAATTTTTTATTTCCACTTCATTCAATTTCTAAAATGTTACCATTTCAGAATCCTTCAATAAATCTTCAGGAACATCATCATAAATGCTTAAAAACGGCACTGAAGGATGAAAAGCAAATTTTCTGGTTTGACTTCTGTTAAATACTACATCAAGAAAAGAATGATGGCGAGAAACCATCGCTAGCAAATCAACACGATGAACATTTAAAAATGCTTTTATGCCTTTTTCTACATCATTATTTCTGATGAAATAATCTTCAGTTTTAATATCTCCAAAGTAATTATGATATTCAAATTTGGCCAAACCATCCAAACTTTCTGGCGTTTGGTTTTCCTTCAAAATTGTCAAAAATGTCAATTTGGCTTCTTTTCGTATCAATAAATCCTTTAAATTATCAAAGACCTTAAACTCATTAAGATGTTGATAATCAACGGCCAAAACAATATTTTTAATGCTATTGATAGTTGCATTTAATGGAACAACGAGTGTATTTACTGGTACATTTCTCACAACATCGGTTGCAACACTTCCAAAAAACAAATTATTTCCTGCACCGCTCGCACCAATAATGACCAAATCATAATGATGGGTTTGATTCAAAATATCAATCGCACTTGCTGGAGAAACTGGTAAAAATTCGGTTTTGAAAACATGAAAAGATTCGTCATCAAATTTTTTCAAATTTTTAACAAATTTTTCCATCATATTTTCTGCATTCACTCTCAAATCATCCAAAACATACATGGCTATCTCAGGCTGAGCATTAGTGCCATAAGTATTTAGCAAAGTAAACTCACATGCAGTATCACTAAACATTGCTAAAGCATAGTGAATCGCCTTTTCAGAAGCTTTAGAAAAATCGGTCGGAAGCAAAATCTTTTTCATCGAAATTATGAGTTATAATTAATTGATGAAACAAATGTAGAAGTCAGCCAATCCAAAAAAAATGATCGACATTTGATTAAAATATGAGAGAAATCAATTTTATATTACTTTTTCGCCTTTAAAAGTTAGTATTTGTAGTAAATTCCCAAACAGACTTTGTCTTGTTTTTGGACAGAATTATTAAGAAAAAACATCTAAATTGAGCTAAAACATAGATAATTTGGTTTCTTTTGTTGCTTACAAAAACTATTTAATCAAACAAATTCAAGCTTAAAACCAATAATTAAAATAAACATTATACTCCTTTTTCAGCCTCAATTTTTGGCTCACTCTTTTTTTCAACACTATCAAAAAGCATTCTAACTGATGGTGTATACGTATCATCATATTGTCCATCTTTAGTAGCCCAAATAAAAGCTCCTAAAAACCCAATGGCAACTGCTAAAGCGGCAATCGCTAAAAAAATTATTACTGTCATAGCTTAAAGTATTTGTAATCTTGAAAAGACATCAACAAGATTGGGTTCAATAATAAATACAAAATCAAAAGAGGTTGTTATTGTTTCATATTTATAACTTTTTGAAATATGCGAATAAATGCGTTAATCCGACTGCGAAAAGAACTACTGACATCGAACTAAGTGGCATGAAAATAGCTGCTAAAACTGGTGACAACGCACCACTTACAGCCCAACCAATACCGATAAAATTATAAACTAAAGATAATACAAAACTGGCTTTAACAATGTTAAGCGATATTTTACTAAATTTCAAAAAATCAGCTAATTGTCCAAATTTTGATGCATCTAAAATGGCATCGCAGGCGGGTGAAAATATTTTTATGTCTTCACTGATTGCAATTCCAACATCACTTTGGCGTAAAGCTCCTGCATCATTAAGTCCATCGCCAATCATTAACACATGATTTCCAAGCTTTTGCTGTTGGCTAATGAACTCCAGTTTGTCTTGAGGTTTTTGCTTAAAAAACAAAGAGTTTTGCTTTAAAAATTGCGATAATTTACTTTTATCCGCATCATTATCACCTGACAATAGAAATAACTTAAAAGATTTATTCAAATTTGAAAGAATACTTTGCCAGTCTTTTCTATAAGTTGTTTCAACAACAAAATAGCCTATTTCTATTCCATTTATCTCTATAAATGAATGTGTATGCGAAATATTCTGTTTATGGCTGGTTTTCACAAAACCTTCTTTGCCTAGTTTTACCAAATTTCCAGCAATACTCGCTTCAATTCCTTCACCCTGAAATTCTTGAAAATAATCAATTGGTAATGATTGAAAATTTGGAATATTTATTGATTGCTCAATCATTTTACTCAACGGATGAGCCGATTGCAAACAAAGAGTTTTTAACAATTTTTGTTCGTATTCACTTAAAGTAGAGCTTTGAATGTTGCCTTCAAAACTAACTTTTTCAGAATTACTTTCAGTCAAAGTACCTGTTTTATCGAAGACAATTTCATTAACTTCATTCAACAACTGAATCACGCCTTGATTTTTAACATAAAACTTATTTCTACCAAATATCGCCATCGTTGTTGACATCGTAAATGGCATCGAGAGTGTCAATGCACATGGGCAAGCAACCATTAATACTGCTGTAATGGAATTCCAAAACAAGCCTGGCTCAAAAAATGACCAATAAATACCAGCCGATGCTGCAATCAAAAAAGTTATTACCGTAAAATATTTACTGAATAAATTTGCTAATTCGGTTGTTGGCATAACTTTTTCTTTCAAAAAAGCTTCATTATTCCACAATTGCGTTAAATAACTTTGAGAAACAGGTTTCTGAACAATCAATTCTAAACGTTCTCCTTTTTGTCGGCCGCCTGCATATATTATTTCACCAGTTGCTTTGTTTACAGGGTCAGATTCGCCAGTCACAAAACTATAATCAATTGTAGCTTTTCCTTTACTAATAATTGCATCTGTCGGAATCAATTCTTGGTGATGAATAATAATTGTGTCACCTTTTTTGAGTTCCATTACATTCAAAAACATTTCAACATTCTCACGTATAACTTTTACTGCAAGCGGAAAATATGATTTATAATTTCGTTCAAACGAAAGGTAATTATAAGTTATTTGCTGCATCCATTTTCCAACTAAAAGGAAGAAAACTAATCCAGCCAAACTATCATAATAACCCGCGGTATGATTAACAAAAGTTTCAAAAATGCTTCGTCCGTAAAGCGTGATAATTGCCACCGCAATCGGAATATCAACACTAAAAATATTTGTGGTTTTATTTATATTTTCACGAATCGAAATGTATGCACCATTCAGATAATCAGAAGCTCCATAAAAGAAAACTGGTAATGAAAGCAGAAAATTAAAATATAAAAAAAACTTTTGATAAGTTGAATCAATACTGTTTTTTAGGTCGAGATGGAAATATTCAGGAAAACTCATCATCATGATATTTCCCATACAAAAACCTACCACGCCAATTTTCAGAATGAGGCTTCTTTGTAGCGTATTTTTAGAATTATTTTTTTCGGTACTATCCAAATTGAGCAAAGGTTCATAGCCTAAAGTTGCTAAAAGTTCGACAATTTCTCGAAAACTTACTTCCTCAGGATTATAACTAAGAGAAAGTTCTTTTTTTAGAAAATTGAGACGAGAAGTGACAACCCCTTTCTTGATTTTATTGAAGTTTTCTAAAAGCCAAACACAAGAGCTACAATGAGCGGCAGGAACATAAAAAGTCACTTTGCACAATTTATCTGACTGATAATCAAGCAATTGTAAAACAATATTATTTTCATCCAAATAATGATATTTGCCTTCAAAGTTTTTGGCTTTTAAGCTAACGCCAGCATTATCGTTAAGGTCATAATATGTACAAAGATTGTTATCCTGTAAAATTTCAAATACAGTTTGGCAGCCATGGCAGCAAAAATGTTTTTCTTCAAGTGTAATTGAATCATCGGGACATTCGTCACCACAGTGATAACATACAAGTTTTTCTTCAACCTCTACCAATGCATTCATAACGATACTTTTTGTGGTTGGATATTCATAAAATCGTTCATTTCTTTTCCTAGATTATTCTGACGCTCAAGCGACCAATAATTGGTAAAAGAAGATTCGAGCCAGGTTTTGCCTGATTTTCTAAAAATAGAAATTTGTAGTCCCATCTTTTCCCAAAATATTTCTTCCACTTCACAAACTTTCATTTGAGGTGTTATTTCAAAGCTATCTACTGCCTTTTTGTGGACAATATCTTTCAAAAGGCAATTATGTGCCGCATTACCCATCTCCTCACCTCGATGATATATTTCGAGGCGTAGATATGGGTAGCACTCACTGAAAAGTTTTATCAATTCAGATGCCCTCATTTCGGATTTAACAGATAGTATCATCGACGTATATTTAAAAATCAGATAACCATTAAAATTGGAAGCTTATCGTTTAATACCAACCGTTGGGTGTTACTTTCAACAAAAAGCCTTTCAAAAAAATTATGTTTCTTAGGTAAAGTAATTATCAAATCAGCATGGCTATTTTTTGCAATCGCCAAAACCGATTTGCTAAACTCTTTATCTTTATAAATTGTAAAAGTATGTGGAATATGAACGAGTTTTTCTCTGATTTTTAAGGCCGCTTTTTCGGTGTATTCTGAATCATCAGCACAAGTAAATAAATCTACTGAAACATCTAAATCTCTCAAAAAATCAATTATTTTATCTAATATTTGCGTATCAATGTCGAAGTTAAAATCTAATCCTAATATAGCGTTTCTATACATTGAAAACTTAGTTTTTGGTGGCACTAACAACATTGGTACTTTAGAATGATTTATCATTGTGGACGAAACACTGACAAAATATTTCGTACCAATGGGCGAATCACCAACGCTTCCCATGACTAATAAATCAGCTTCTGTTTCAGCCAAAATCTGTTCTAATGCATCAACAACCAATCCTTCTCTAGTTTGTATTTCAATTTTTTTCTCGTCAGGATAAATTGCTAAAAGTTTATCCTTTAAACGCTTAAGTTTTTTTATACTGGCATTTTCAAGTTCTTTTGATGAAACAGTAAGCATACTAATTTCAGAATCGTAAGGAATAATATAGCGAAATGCGTGAAAAAGAACTAGCTTTGCCTTAGTCTTTATGGCTATTTGAGCTGCAGTTTCGGCAGCTTTACGTGAACCCTTAGAAAAATCAGTTGCAAAAACTATTGTTTTCATTTAAGTACTATTTATCGTTACTTGAAATTACTTCTATTTTCATTTGCACAAATTTTGCCTTTTTAAGAGGCAAAATTTATGACTTATGTCATAAATCGGTATGATTAAAAAGCATTCAACACCCTAAACAAAGATTTTTTCTTTATTCATCCTTACTTATTTGGTTAAAACTGACTAATGTCATATTTTCGCTTATTATCATTTTACTAACTTGCCGATTATTCCAATGCCCAATTCAATTGCAGAAAATGATATGCTCAACCAAGTAGAGGCTATTTTTCAGTACGCCACTGAAGCCATACTCATCACTGATAATAATGGTAAAATTATAAAGGTAAATCCTAGTACAGAAGTGATGTTTGGCTATGAATCGAGCGAATTTATCAATCAGACGATTGAGATGTTAATCCCAAAGCGATTAGTTGAACGACACGAAAAGCACCGTGCAAATTTTAATAGAAATCCGCATGCTCGCTCTATGGGGGCAAATTTTGACTTGTTTGCTAAGAGAAAAGACGAAACTGAATTTCCGGTTGAGGTAAGTTTAAGTCCATATACTAACAGTCAAGGAAGTTTTGTGATTGCTTTTATAATTGATATTAGCATCAGAAAAAAAGCTGAAAATCAATTAATTGCCTATAAATCCGAGTTAGAAAAAGAAGTTGAAGAACGCACCATGATTTTGAAGGAAGCGATTCAGAAACTCGAACAAACTAAAGATGAACTTGATAATTCGTTGAAACGAGAACGAGAAGTAAATTCGATGAAATCAAGATTTATTTCGATTGCATCACACGAATTTCGTACGCCTTTAGCAACAGTTCTTTCTTCCTTATCATTGGTTGATAAATATTCTTCATTGCAAGATGAAGAAAAAAGGGTTAAGCATATCGGTCGAATAAAGTCTTCGGTAAGAAATTTAACTGAAATTTTGAACGATTTTTTATCATTAAATAAACTAGAAGAAGGAAAGGTATTTTTGAATATCGAAAAATTCAGCCCGTATGAACTCATAGAATCACTCATTCAGGATTTACAAGGAATCACAAAAGTTGGTCAGAAAATTACTACTTCTTCCAAAAAAGAAAAAAATTCATTGGCAAATCTTGATAAAACATTGGTTCGGAATATTCTTATTAATTTAATTTCAAACGCTATTAAATTTTCTCCAGAAAATACAATTATCAATGTAGAGGCTATTTTGAATGACAACGAACTGCTTTTGAGTGTTCAAGACCACGGAATTGGAATTCCAGAAGGCGACCAAAAACACTTGTTTGAACGTTTTTTTAGGTCGAGTAACGCAGGTGAAATTCAAGGAACAGGCTTAGGATTGAGCATCGTGGCACATTATGTAAATTTATTAAAAGGGTCAATTAAATATATAAGTAAAGAAAACGAAGGAACAACCTTCTTTATTAATCTTCCCAGAAATTATTAAGGATAATGAAAAAAATATTACTCATTGAAGATAATACCGAAATAAGAGAAAACACCTCTGAAATTCTTGAATTAGCTGATTATCAAGTAGTTACTGCCGAAAACGGCAGAGTTGGCGTTGAAAAAGCTCACCATGAAAAACCTGACCTGATTATTTGCGACATAATGATGCCAATTATGGACGGTTACAGCGTGTTACATTTGTTATCCAAAACGCCTGATACTGCCAATATTCCTTTCATTTTTTTGACTGCCAAAGCCGACCGCTCTGATTTCAGAAAAGGCATGGAAATGGGTGCTGATGACTATATAACAAAACCTTTTGATGACGTTGAGTTGTTGAATGCCATTGAAAGTCGTTTAAAAAAAATTGAGCTCTTACAAAAAAATTATTCTAAAGATTTGACGGGTCTTGACGAGTTGGTAAATGATGCGGGTGGCGACCAAGAACTTAAAAAATTACTAGAAAGTAGAGAAATTAGAAGCTATAAAAAGAAAAGTGAAATTTATCGAGAAGGCGATTATCCGCTTTATCTTTTTTGTGTGGTGAAAGGCAAGTTAAAAACTTTCAAAACAAACGATGACGGTAAAGAATTAATCATTAATATTTTTGATAAAAACGATTATTTAGGATACGTCGATTTGCTTCAAGAAAGCAATTATACAGAGTCAGCAGCAGCGATGGAAGATTGTGAAATATGCTTAATTCCCAAAAATGATTTTTATAATTTGATTCATAAAAATCGCCAAGTTGCCCAAAAATTCATTCAATTGCTATCAAATAACGTAAAAGCTAATGAAGAACAATTGTTAAAATTAGCTTATAATTCGGTTAGAAAACGAATTTCGGAGGCGTTATTAAAATTTCATGCTCATCTCACAAAAGAAGGAACTACAAGCAGCAATATGAAAATTAGCCGTGAAGATTTATCGAATGTGGCAGGGACTTCACTCGAAACGGCTATTCGTACGCTTTCTGATTTCAAAGATGAAAAACTCATAGAAATCGAATCTGGCAAAATAACAATTTTGAATTTAGAAAAATTAAAACGGTTAAAAAATTAAAAAAAGCAGGGCTTTCACCCTGCTTTTTTTTAAATAATCATTCCCATTGCTGGGTCAGTAAAACTTTCCTTACCTGTTTCAACATGGCCAGCATAACGTCTTTCAAAAACTTCATTTTCCTTTATTTTTACTGAAAAATCATACCAATTGTGGCTTTTTTGTAAATATAAAAGTATCTTAACTGTTTTTCCTTTAGCAAGTTCTACTTGCATTTTATCAGTTTTATAAGACAAATCGACAATTTCAATTGTTTGATTTTTAGGTTCCAAATTTTCTAACTCTAAAATCAAATTACCAGTTAGTATATTTTTTGATTCTTCAGTTGTTTCATAGTAAAGTTTGGTTTCAATGCTTGATTGAATAGCATTTCCTTTGAAACTTCTGAAAAAACCATTCGGTCCATATACATCCAAGTGATAACTGTTTTGTTTAAATTCACTTATTTCCCAAGTATCTGCAATTTTATCTCCCTTTTTAACCGCATAATTACGTGTTTTTAGCTCTTTTGTATGTGAATAAGTTACAAAAGGACAGCCCAAAGATTTTTTACCAAAAACACTATTTCCTGCCTGAAATTGAATCTCAAAATTTTTATTATCTTCCTTTAATTTACCTTCTACGTACAGTTCATAAGGCAAAGCACAGGCTTTTCTAACACCTTTTTCTTGCTTTGGCATTAATTCACTTTCATTTTGATTTTCGTTTATTTGCTTAATTTCTTCATCAGTCAAAGGACGAAAATTTGAAGGCAGTTTTTTGAATTTCGCTTGATGAACTGTCTGAATAAATGGCACTTTATCGACAAATGTTGGCAAAGAGATTTTCTCGCCATTGTACGGTTTAAAAATCGAAGTTAAATCTCCACAAACTGTTCTACGCCATTCGCTTATATTGGTTTCAGTAATATTTTTTTTAGTTTTTTTGTTTAAAAATTTCTCTAAAAACTGTAAAACTGATGTGTGATCAAAGACTTCTGAACAAACATTTCCACCCCTACTCCATGGTGACGCAATCACCAAAGGCACTCTAAAACCTAATCCAATTGGGTTTTCACGAGCATCTTTATCAGGATTTTTGTAGTTTCGAGCCTTCTCGTGAGCAATATTTACTTGCTCAACAGAGGTATCAATTCCCTCAGAAACTTTACCAGAATTTGGCTTTGAATGATGCGGAGCAACGAAAGGCGGCACGTGGTCAAAATAGCCGTCGTTTTCGTCATAGGCCAAGATAAAAATAGTTTTCTTCCAAACTTCAGGATTATGCGTCAAGATATCCATCACTTCTGAGACATACCAAGCACCATACCACGGAGCTCCTGGATGGTCAGAAAAGTTTTCGGGTGCAACCAACCAAGATACCGTTGGAAGTTTTTTGTTGGCAACATCTTTTCTGAATTGATAAAGAATATCTCCTTTTGGCACTTCCACAGTTCGTTTTGTGCCATTATCATCATATTCAAGACTTGTTAATTCATGAAAATTTGGGTCTTTTCGATTATTGGTGAACGCTTTTTGGTGGATGTTTTTTTGAAATTTACTTAGTTTTTCAAAAAATTCAGGCTTCCATTTCTCCAAATCTTCTTTTAAAATTTCTAAATATGCATTTTTCTTGGCTAATTCTTTCTTTGATTTTTCTGCTTCAAGACCTTTTAAATTAACAATATCTTTTTCTAATTGAGCAATTTCTTGCGGCAGAATATCCTTCATTTTCAACAAATACTTATAATATTCTGGTGAAAATTTAACATGATATTGCTCAAACCATTCTATTGGATTATCGGTAAAATTAGCAAGCCATCCTTCTTCTTCTCCTTCAAATCCTACTGGCAAACTGATTTCATTTTGGTAAATTTTCCAAGAAATATCATTTTCTTCGAGTCTTTCGGGAAAAGTTTTCCATTTTGCCCATTTACCATAATCAACATCTTCATTTTTCACATTGGCTTTTGAATCGAAGTCTGCTTTTTCACGAATTGTCCCTGTCCACAAATACAAACGATTGGGAGTTGTTCCAGTAAGTGATGAACAGAAATTTTGGTCGCAAACCGTAAATGCATCTGCCAAAGCATAATAAAACGGAATATCTTCACGGTTATAATGCCCCAAAGTTAGTGGCATATTTTTGTAGGCTTGGTTGCCAGATTGCTTCACTTGTAGCCATTTATCGTATTTTCCATCATTTCGTGCATCCACTTGATTTTCCCAAGAATGCGGCAGCGAACTCATCCAAGTAGCGTTTGAATCCTTTAAATTGAGTCGAAAAGGGGCATAAGTTTCACCTTTTGCATTCGCTTGAAGCCACACTTTATTTTTGTTTGGTAATGTAATTGCTCTTGGGTCATTGAAGCCTCGAACTCCTTGTAATGAGCCATAACAATGGTCAAAAGAGCGATTTTCTTGCATCAAGATTACTACATGCTCAGCATCCCAAAAAGTACTTCCTTCAGTTGGATTGATAGCTAAAGCCTTTTGAATTGAAGGAGGTAAAACGCCCATTAGACTTGCTCCACTCGTTAATAAAGATGCTTTTTTGATAAATTCTCTTCTTGATTCCATGTTTGGACTGAATAAATGCTAAATTTTAGTCGAAAATTACGGCTTTCTTAAATAATTTTAATAATTAGACTATTATTTTTTTGTAAACTATTCTGTTAATCAATTTTACCACTTAGCCGATTATTTTTTCCTGAAATTTTAGTTAGATTATCTCCTAAATCTTGGCGAGCAGTTTCGGCTACTTCTTGAAGTTCTGCTACAATTTCAGGGTTTAGCGTTTGCACATCATATTCTTCGCCTGAATCTCGACGCAAATCATATAAAGCCATCGGCACATCAACTTTTGCATATTTTCCTGGAAAACCATTTACACCTGGGAGCATTGTTTCATAACCTTGTCCATTTTTGTGAGGCAATACTAACTTCCAATTATCACGTCTTACAGCTCTAAGTTCGTTATTGGCATAATAATAATAGAAATATTTGCGAGGAGAATTAGACAAATTTCCTTTCAAAATAGGTAAAATATCAATTCCATCAATTTTATTGTCAGAAAGTTTTGTGCCGCAAATTTTTGCTAAAGTAGGCAAAATATCGAGTGTTGAAGTCAATTGATTACAAATTACTCCTTCTGGAGTTACACCTTTCCAACGCATAATGCAAGGCACTCGGTTACCGCCTTCAAAGATTTCACCTTTGCCTTCACGCAAACCAGCGGTTGAACCAGCATGATTACCAAAATTTAACCAAGGGCCATTATCGCTCGTGAAAATAACCAACGTGTTTTTATCTAAGCCATTTTCTCTCAATGTTTTCATGATTTCGCCAACCGACCAATCTACTTCCATCATAACATCGCCAAAAAAGCCTTGTTTACTTTTACCTTTAAATTTATCGGAAACACCGAGCGGCACATGAACCATCGAATGTGGCAAATACAAAAAGAACGGTTTATTTTTGTTTCTTTTGATAAATCCAAGTGCTTTTTCGGTATAAAGTGTGGTAAGTTTATCCTGACCTTTAAGGTCATTAATTGTTTCGATTTGCTCATTATTTTCAATTAATGGCAAAGGCGGATATGTAATTTTTCGATAATCGTCGGCATTTGTAATAGGTTTCCCATCAAAATCAACTGGCCACATATCGTTTGAATAAGGAATACCAAGATATTCATCAAAACCATGCTGAAGTGGCAAAAACTGTTTTTGATGCCCCAAATGCCACTTGCCAAAAATGCCTGTTGCATAACCTTTTTGTTTCAACATTTCGGCAATTGTCATTTCATTTTGACCAATCCCGATTTTAGAATTTGGCATCAAAGCTCCTGAAATACCAATTCTGTTTGGATAACACCCTGTCAATAAGGCAGCACGAGAAGCACTACAAACAGCTTGTGCGGCCAAAAAATTAGTAAATCGAATGCCTTCGCTAGCTAATTTATCAATGTTTGGCGTTTGGTAATCCAACGCACCATAACAGGCTAAGTCACCATAACCCATATCATCCATAAAAATGATGATAATGTTTGGTTGGACTATTTTTTTTGTGGTTGAACCAATAAAAAGGATTGAAATTAAAAATAAAACAATGTTTTTTTTCATAGTTAAGTATCAATTAGGGCTGAACAAAAATAGTCTTTCCAAATAATGAAAAGACTATTTTCTAAAATTTCATATAAATATCTACTACTTTTTATAAAAAGAATACGTTTTTATTCATATTTTTTTGTAAATTTCAATTATCTGTATTTATTAAACCTTTATTTCTTATTTCTCTATTGTGCATTATCATCAACTTCAAATATCCCAAAAGTGTTATTGTCTAAATCAACAAAATATCCTTGCCAACAACGAGTCGGAATCGCAAATTTTGGCAATGCGATTTGACCGCCATTTTCAATAATTACCTCAGCAGTTTTATCAAAATTATCAACTTGAATTGAACACACAAAAGCATTTGTACCGCTGCTTTGTGTAGGAACAGTCGCAGGCCTTTTCAGAAGCCCGCCATTGATACTATTTGTTTCAATTCTATAATATTCAATTGGAATAAAATCATCTTTCATGAACTTCCATCCAAATACAGATTCATAGAATTTTGCATCTCTTGCAGGATTTGAAGATTGTATTTCAAAATATCCAATTGTATTCATAGATTAAATTTAGATTGATAAACATTAGTTGTTTATTAAAACCAGCAACTCAGTTATTACTCTTTGTAATTCTGTTTTTTTAGACAAAACATCGGTCATATCTTTAAAATAAACCATTCTTCGGTCTTTATAATCACCTTCTAAAATTGTAGAACTTACTTTCGGAATAGAATCATTATGAAATATCAAATGTACTTTATCTTGCATTCGATGATTAAAGGTAAGGAAGTCTTCTTTGCAATAATAACTCGGAGCATTCCATTTGATTCTTTCAGAAATGCTTGCATCAGTTTCTTTGATAATCGTTCTCAAAACTTCAATTTCTGCTTTCAAAGGGTGATTTAATTGTTGCATATAAACACTTACTTTTTCGACATCTTTCATTGAGGATTAAGTTTATGATAATAGATGTATGAAACCGCTAAAAAAGCCAAAATTATCAAGGGAAAAAAGGCAAAAAAACCAAATCCATCCACACAAATATAGCTCAAACTGGCAAAAATAAAGTCAAAAGCAAAACCAGCATAAGCCCATTCTTTTATCCGACTTGAGATTTGAGGAATAACAAGTATCAAAGTGCCGACTACTTTAAAAACTACTAAAATATTTCCAAAATATTCGGGATAACCCAAATGACGAATTCCTTCTTTGGCTGCTTCAGTTTGCGAAGTGAATGCGGGCATTACACCTTCAAATAAAAAAATAAAAATTGTAGGAATCCAATAAATGATTTTGTCTTTTTTCATTGTTTTTATGCGTTTAAAAGGGTTTCAATATCAAATTTTCTCATTTTCAAGAAGGCGATCATTACTCTTTGACCTTTTTCGGGGTCGCTCATTAATTTACCCAAAATTGTTGGAACAATTTGCCACGAAAAGCCATACTTATCTTTCAACCAACCACACATACTTTCTTCGCCGCCTTCGGTCAATTTAGTCCAATAATAATCAATTTCTTCTTGTGTTTCGCAATTTACTACGAGCGATGCCGCTTCATTAAACTTAAACATTGGGCCGCCGTTGAGTCCCATCATTTTTCTTCCATTCAGTTCGAATGTGACCATCATTGGATTTGCGGAGGTAATTTTTGAGTTTTCAAAAATTGAACAGTAAAATTCCGCAGCTTCTTTGGCTTGACCATCAAACCAAAGGCAAAGGGATATTTGATTATTCATATTTTTTTCATAAAATATTTGTAGGTAAATTAATCCTTTTTAAGTTTATAACAAAGCACTACAATGCCACATTCAAAGCCTTTTGCGTGGTTTAAAGTAAGATTTTGTTTCGATGTAAGACTTTGAAAAATAGGCATTCCGTTACCTAATGCCGCAGGATTTACAAAAAGGTGATATTCATCAATTAAGCTTTGATTAATCAAAGCAGAAACAAAAGACCCTCCTCCATATACGATAATATCGCTGCCCGCCTGATTTTTTAAAGTATTGATTTCATCAGCAAGATTACCTTTCGCTAAAATAGTTTTCGACCATTCGGAAGTTTCGAGGGTTTTCGTAAAAACAACTTTTGGTGTTTCGCTCATTTTGATTGTAAAATCTTCGCTGCTTTCTTTTGCAGCGGCTGCCCAATGTGGAATAAACCCTTGAGCGAGTTTTCGGCCTAAAATAATACAATCAACGGGTTCTGTGATTTCGGCAACGTAGTTTTTCAGTGCATCATCCCAGTTCCACACCATCCAATCCATTTCCCCATTTGAGCCAGCAATGAATCCATCGACCGACATTTGTACTTGTAGTTTTAGCTTTCTCATAAGTTTTGTGTTAAAATTTAAAAGAGTGTAATTTCATCTCTTTAATTCTACAAATCTAATGGCTTTATTTTAATTTAAAAATATGCAAAAACGACAAAGTAACGGGTTGATTACGACAAAGTTATTTAATAGTTTTGTTGGATGAAAAATGTAATAATCTTAGTTCCCGAAACCGCCGTACCCGCTGCCATTGTTGACCCAAGGTATATGTTTGCTGCCGTCAACGAGTTTTATAAAAGTATGGAATTACAACCTGCTTTTAACATAAAATTAGTCGGAATAACGAAAGAAGTAAAACTAAATGATGGCTTAATTTCGGTTCATCCTGATTTTATTTTACCTGATGCTCAAAAAGCAGATTTAATAATTATTCCTGCATTGAGTGGAAATATGTCGCAAGCTATTCAGAAAAATGAAGCGTTTATTCCTTGGATTCAGGCACAATATCGTAAAGGTGCAGAAGTGGCTAGCCTTTGTATTGGAGCATTTTTATTGGCCTCGACTGGGCTTTTGAATGGCAAATCTTGCTCAACGCATTGGTTATACGCCAATGAATTTAGAAATATGTTCCCCGAAATACATTTGACTGACGATAAAGTGATTACAGAACAAAATGGTATTTATTCGAGCGGTGGAGCAACTTCATATTGGAATTTACTGCTTTATTTGGTTGAAAAATATACAAATCGTGAAATGGCAATTATGGCTTCCAAGTTTTTCCTTTTGGAAATGGGAAGAAATAGTCAATCGCCATTTGTTATGTTTCAAGGACAAAAAGACCATGAAGATACGCAGATTTTGCATGCTCAAGAGTTCATCGAGCAGCACTTTCAAACCAAATTAACAGTTGATGAATTAGCCGATAGATTTGGAATTGGTCGCAGAACGTTTGAACGAAGATTCAAGAAAGCAACCTCTAATACTGTTGTGGAATACATTCAAAGAGTAAAAATTGAGTCAGCAAAAAAACAACTTGAAAGTGGACGCAAGACCGTTAATGAAGTGATGTATGATGTTGGTTACACCGACCTCAAAGCGTTTAGAGATGTTTTCAGAAAATACGTTGGCATGTCGCCTGTTGAGTACCGAAATAAATATAATGCTTGATTTTTGGGGCATTTTTTGAAAATACCCCGAAAATTTTCATTTCTCCACCAACAAACTTTTCAAATATTGGCTATCAAGGTATTTTCCATGAGCAACCAAGCCACTGATATTTTGCGTAGCAGAAATATTGAGTAAAGGATTTTCATTCAATATCAAAATATCTGCTTTTTTACCTTTTGTAACGCTTCCATAAATAGCTGATTTGTTCAAAAACTCAGGTCCATTGATGATTGAAGCCTGTAAAGCTTGCAAAGGAGTAAGTCCATTTTTCACCATTAATTCTAATTCTTGGTGCAAGCCTAAACCTGGATAATCGAAACTATTTAAGTATCCTGCATCTGTTCCAGCTAAAATTTTCACTCCCGAACGTTGCAACAAAGGCAACAAAGAAGCTGCTTTTTCGATTGTTCTGTGTCGTATTTCAATGGCTTCTTTTGAATCTTTAGCTGCTCTTTGTACTCGCCAATCATAGGTTTTTCTTAGACCTGGCCCTATATATTTTAGAAAAGTATCTTTTTGATGGTCATTTACATCCAAAAAAGCAGTTGCATAACTAATTGATAATGTCGGTGTTACGGCTGTTTTATTTTTAGCTAAAACCTTAAATGCAGCTTCTGCAGTGGCTTCATCAAATTCATTGAGAGCTTTCAACGATAATTCACGTGCTGACAAAGAACCATTGGCAACTTGTTCAGTCAACTCTTTTTGGTTTTTTAAACCAGCCCGCAATAAATATGAAATATGCTCAATACTACTCAACCCAGCCTCGCTTATTTGTTCAATCGTAAATACCGACGGAATATGAGCAGAAGTTTTGTAACCTCTTTTGCGTGCTTCTTTTATGCTTCCCAAATATATTTCGGGCTTTATCGTATTATCCGTAATTTTTACAAAATCAACTTTTAATTTATCAAGCGAATCAAGAGCTTTATTTACTTCTTCAATTGTACCAACCTCAATATCCCCTTGCCAAATCGACTTGTAACCTTCGAGTTTTGGCCCAGATGTAAAAATAGTTGGTCCTAAAAGTTTACCTTCATTTACCGCTTGACGCCATTCCAAAACACTCGGCGAAATATCTGCAGCGGCATCACGAACGGCCATAATTCCATTGGCAATATACAGATTCATCAAATCTTTGTTCTCTTGAATCAAACTGTCGCCACCACCAAAATGTACATGCATATCCCACAAAGCAGGCATAACAAATTTTCCTTTGGCTGAAATAGTTTGGTTGGCTATGTACTTTTTACCTTCAGTTGCCGAACAAACATTAATAATATCGCCATTATTGACAATAATAGCTTTATTATTGGTAATTATTCCTGAATGAATGTCAATTATATTAGCATTAGTAATAATTAAATCGACTTTATTTTGAGAAAAAACTGGAGCATAAAGAAGTAAAAAGAGAATGCTCAATACGAAATATTTTTTCATGTTTGTTGATGTTAGGTTTTTAAAGTCAGGAATGAAAAAAAACATCGCCAACGAGAAGCGATGTTTTTCACTAAAATTATTTAACCGAAAATTTATAGGCTGTCGTTGATTCAAAAACTTCATTTGGTCTCAAAACCGTACTTGGGAAATTTGGTTTGTTTGGCGAATCTGGAAAATGTTGCGTTTCTACACAGAATGCCGAACGACGACCATAAATAGCTCCATTTTTACCTACTATATCCCCTTTTAAATGATTTGCTGTATAAAACTGCATTCCAGGTTCTGTCGTAAAAACTTCCATGCAACGCCCCGTTTGAGGTTCAAAAACTTCGGCAGCCAATCTTAAATTCGAACTTGTGTCGGTCAAAACAAAGCAATGGTCATAGCCACTTCCTAATCTAATTTGTTCATCTGTAATTTCATTGATTCGCTCACCAATTTGTTGGCGTTTAGTAAAATCAAAAGGCGTTCCAGCTACAGATTTCAATTCACCAGTTGGAATAACTGTTTCATCGACAGGTAAAAAATTATCGGCGTATAAAATCACTTCGTGTTCAAGCACATCAGTTGCACCATTGAGATTAAAATACGAATGGTTCGTAATATTGAGTACAGTTGCTTTGTCGGTGGTTGCCTTATAATCAATTCGAAATGTATTATCTTTTTGCAAAGTATAAACGACTACTGTTGTCAAATTCCCTGGATACCCTTCCTCTCCATCGACAGATAAATAGGTCAATTTCAATGAAGGTTCTTCACCATCTGTGACCACTACATCCCAGACTTTTTTATCAAAACCTTTCAAACCTCCATGCAAGGCATTGACACCATTATTGATTGCCAAAGTATATTTTTCACCATCCAATTCAAAAGAACCTTTTGCAATTCTGTTGCCATAACGACCAATAATTGCTCCAAAATAAGGCACACCTTTTAAATAACCTTCAAGCGAATCGCAGCCATGAACAATATCAGCCAATTTACCATTTCGGTCAGGTACAGATAATGCAACCAAAATCCCACCAAAATCAGTAATTTTTGCTTCCATTCCAGCAGTATTTTTTAATGTAAATAGGCTTGTTTCTTGGCCATCAGGTAGTTTTCCAAAAAAGTTTTTTTCGATACTCATTCTATTTAAAGGCTTAAAATATAAAATTGAATAGTTAAAAATTATCCACACTAAAATTCATTTTACTTCATTATCAATTAATAAAAAAGCAAATTTCACAAAAGTAATATTTAAAGTTGAACCAGTTTTAACTTTTCTTTTTTTGAGAGTCAAACCACAAAAAATACTTATAAACTGATAGGGATAGAGAGCTACTTAGGTAAGTTTTTTAATCATAATTTTTATCCAAAAAAATAGTTTTTATGAACAAATTGATCACCTAATATTTTTCAAAGCTAAATAAATATAATGATTTTATTAATTGATATTATTTGTTGAATACGACTAAAGAAAAAGTCGCTAAAAAAGCACTATTTGTCTATCATAGTATTGAAACAAGTATTCAATTTATTAGTTTAGCTAATGAAATGTATGAAGTCAAATTTGTTTATTTAATCAAAAAAATTACTTTTACTGATTAATTTTTCATTTTTACTATAATTTTATTTTCAATTCAATCAACAACCTAAACATGAAAAGAAGGGATTTTATCCAGTTATCTGGCATGGGTTTGGGAGCAATGATGGGAGCTTCAATTCCTGTACTCGGAAATATGGTTCCTGTCGAGCATCTTCTTGAGCCTGGTGCTGATATTGCAACCAAAAAACGATTAGCCGACATTGCTCTGAATGCTACAAAGTCACGTGGTGCTACTTATACTGACGTTCGTATTGGTCGCTATTTACAACAATTTATCTTCACCCGTGAAACCAAAGTTCAAAATATTGCAAATGCCGAATCTTACGGAGTAGGCATTAGAGTAATTGCCAATGGCACTTGGGGATTTGCTGCAACCAGCGATGTTACTCCTGATGGGATTGCCAAATGTGCCGAAACTGCGGTAGCCATTGCTAAGGCAAACGCCAAAATTCAGAAAGAGCCTGTAATTTTAGCTCCACAAAAAGGCGTTGGTGAAGTAACATGGAAAACCCCAATCGTGAAAAATGCTTTTGAGATTCCTGTGCAAGAGAAAATAGATTTATTGATGAAAGTCAATAGTGAAGCCATGAAAAACGGGGCTGGTTTTGTAACTTCCAATTTGTTTTTTGTGAATGAACAAAAATATTTCGCTTCGTCTGATGGTTCGTATATCGACCAAGATGTACATCGTATTTGGCCGACATTCACCGTTACTGCAGTTGACAAAGCAGCAGGAAAATTCAAAACGCGTGACGCAATCAGTTCGCCAATGGGAATGGGATACGAATATTTAGATGGTTTGGCAAGTGAGAAAATTTCTGCTCCAAATGGTTTAATTGGCTACCGAAACTCTTATGACATGGTTGAAGATGCCATTATGGCATCGAAGCAAGCCCAACAAAAACTCACTGCAAAAACAGTTCCTGCTGGCAAATATGATCTAGTGCTTGACCCAAATCATTTAGGTTTAACAATTCACGAATCGGTTGGACATCCAACAGAGCTTGACCGTGTTTTGGGCTATGAAGCCAATTATGCAGGTACAAGCTTTGCAACTTTAGATAAATGGAAAACCAAATCGTTTAATTATGGAAGCAAGCAAGTAAATATTGTGGCCGATAAAACACAACCCTACACACTCGGTACAGTTGGCTTTGATGACGAAGGCGTACCTTGCAAAGAATGGGATTTAATCAAAGACGGCATTTTGGTAAATTATCAAGCCACCCGTGACCAGGTGAATATTTTGGGCGAAAATGCTTCGCACGGCTGTTGTTATGCCGATAACTGGAATTCGGTGCAGTTTCAACGAATGCCAAACGTTTCTTTGCGTCCTGGAAAAGAAAAATTGAGTGTTTTTGATATGATTAAAGGTGTTGAAAAAGGCATTTATATCATCGGACGTGGGTCATATTCGATTGACCAACAGCGATATAACTTCCAATTTGGTGGACAATTATTTTACGAAATCAAAAATGGAGAAATTGTTGGGATGTTGGATGATGTGGCTTACCAATCAAATACGCAAGAATTCTGGAATTCGTGCGTGCAGATTTGCGACAAAGATGATTACCGTACATTTGGTTCATTTTTCGATGGGAAAGGTCAACCTTCACAGGTAAGTGCCGTTTCGCATGGCAGTGCAACTACTCGTTTCAACGGTGTAAATGTCATCAACACAGGAAGAAAAATCTAAATACAAAGTTTTGAAGGAACAAAGTCACAAAAAATATTGATAACGATTATTAAAAAACTGATGCCTTTGAACCTCAACAGCTTTGAACCTTTATTTCTAAAAAACTAAACAAATGGCTACATTAACAAAAGAAGAAGCTAAAAAAATCATAGATAAAGTTTTGGCGTTTTCAAAAGCAGACGAAATGAGTGTTGCTTTAAACGGAAGTCGCACAGGAAATATTCGTTATGCTCGAAATTCTGTTTCGACAAGCGGCGAATCGACCGACCTTTCATTAGCAATAACTGCAGTTTATGGGAAACGTTCGGGAACAGCAACAATCAATGAGTTTGATGATAAATCACTCGAAAAAACAGTAAGAAGAGCAGAAGAAATTGCACGACTTGCACCCGAAAATCCAGAATATATGCCTATGCTGGGGCCACAAACCTATATTGATACCAAAACTTTTGCCGAAAGTACAGCTAATATCGACCCTGATTTTCGTGCAAAAGCAGCTTTTGATAGCATCGAACCTTGTTCAAAAAAGAACTTAACGGCTGCAGGTTATATGGAAGACTCGTCTGGTTTTTCTGCTATTGGCAACAGCAAAGGGCTTTTTGCTTATAACAAATCTACATCTGTCGATTTTTCTATAACGGTGCGAACCGCCGATGGACTTGGTTCGGGATACGCAATTCGTGATTTTAACGATGTTTCTAAATTAAGCACAAAACAGGCAACCGAAATTGCGATGCAAAAAGCTTTGGCTTCAAGTTCAGCAAAAGCTCTTGAACCTGGAAAATATACAGTTATTCTTGAACCAGCTGCTTCGATTGATTTATTGCAAAATATGATGCGAAGTATGGATGCAAGAAACGCTGACGAAGGACGCAGTTTCTTGAGTAAAAAGGGCGGTGGTATTCGTTTGGGCGAAAAATTGTTTGATGAAAGGGTTAATATTTATTCTGACCCAACCAATCTTGAAATTCCGAAAGCAGGGTTTTCTGGCGATGGTCGTCCACAAGAGAAAATTTCATGGATTGAAAATGGTGTGGTAAAAAACCTAACTTATTCAAGATTTTGGGCTGATAAAAAAGGAGTAAAAGCAACGCCTCCACCCTCAGGATTTATCATGGCAGGCGGCACAGAATCGCTCGCTGATTTGATTAAAAGCACTGAAAAAGGCATTTTAGTTACTCGTTTTTGGTATATTCGTGCCGTGGACCCACAAACGTTGCTCTACACTGGACTTACTCGTGACGGAACTTTCTACATTGAAAAAGGACAAATTAAATTTCCAATCAAAAATTTTCGATTCAACGAAAGCCCGATAATTATGCTCAATAACTTGGAAGCAATGGGCGTTCCCTCTCGAATTGGTGGCTCATTAGTACCACCGCTTAAAATTAGAGATTTCACATTCAGCAGTTTATCTGATGCCGTATAAAATAAAATTGGGCTGAATGGCTAAATTAAGTTAAGCCATTCAGCTCAATTTTTCACCTTTTATAAAAATCCCAAAAAGTAGTATTAGCTATAAAAATTAAATTTATAACTTTAAATCTTCATTAATAACCTAATTATTTTACACAAAAACTGAAAAAGCTTTGAAAAGAAGAGATTTTATCCAGTTATCTGGATTGGGCTTTGGGGGGCTGATGCTTCCAAATATGCCCGTAAACGGCATTCCTGTCTTCGGAAATGCAGTTTCACAAGAAGCAATGCTTGATGGAGCAGTTGATGTTGCCGTTAAAAAAAGGTTGGCTGATGCAGCTCTCAATGCCGCAAAAGCCAAAGGTGCTACTTATACCGATGTTCGTATCGGTCGTTATCTCAATCAATTTGTGATAACTCGTGAAGACAAAGTTCAAAACATTGTCAACACCGAATCTTATGGTGTTGGTGTTCGTGTGATTGCAAATGGTTGTTGGGGATTTGCAGCCGTTGTTGATGCAAAATCTGAGGCAGATACTGCAAAAGCAGCAGAACAAGCAGTTGCAATTGCAAAAGCAAATGCAAAATTAATGACCCAACCAGTCATTTTAGCTCCACAAAATGGCTATGGAGAAGTAAGTTGGAAAGCTCCGATTCAAAGGAATGCTTTTGAAGTTCCAATCAAAGAAAAAGTTGATTTGCTCTTGGGTGTTAATGATGCTGCCTTGAAAAATGGTGCAAACTATGTCAATTCGGTGTTATTTATGGTTAATGAGCAAAAATATTTTGCCTCATCTGATGGCTCTTATATCGACCAAGATATTCATCGTATTTGGCCGATTGCAGCAGTTACTGCCATTGACCCAAAAACAGGCAAGTTTGAAACTCGTCAAGCATTGTCTGCTCCTGTTGGAATGGGCTACGAATACCTACAAACCAATCCTGCGGATAAAGTTTCAGGTATCACCACTCGCTACAACAAAGGTTACGATATGCTTGAAGACGTAACTGCAGCAGCAAAACAAGCCAAAGAAAAATTGACTGCAAAATCAGTAGAAGCTGGAAAATATGACTTGGTTCTTGATCCTTCTCATTTATGGTTAACGATTCATGAATCTGTTGGTCATCCGCTCGAACTCGACCGTGTTTTAGGTTACGAAGCCAATTTTGCTGGAACATCATTTGCAACATTAGATAAATGGCAAAGCAAAAACTTTAATTATGGTAGCAAAGAAGTAAATTTATTTGCAGATAAAACGCAAGTTGGCTCACTTGGTGCAGTCGGTTGGGACGATGAAGGCGTAAAAACCAAAAAATGGGATTTAGTAAAAGAAGGAACTTTGGTAAATTATCAAGCTATTCGTGACCAAGCCCACATTATTGGCGAAAAAGAATCGCACGGTTGTTGCTATGCCGATAGCTGGTCGTCAGTACAATTCCAGCGTATGGCAAACGTATCGCTCGCTGCGGGAAAAACACCACTTTCGGTAGCTGAAATGATAAAAGATGTAAAAAAAGGAATTTATATTATCGGTGATGGTTCGTTCTCAATTGACCAACAACGTTATAATTTCCAATTTGGTGGACAATTATTCTATGAGATTAAAGATGGACAAATTGCAGGAATGTTGAAAGACGTGGCTTACCAATCGAATACACAGGAGTTTTGGAATTCTTGTGTAAAAGTTTGTGACGAACGTGACTACCGTTTGGGTGGCTCATTCTTTGATGGTAAAGGGCAACCTTCACAATCAAGTGCAGTTTCACACGGAAGTTCAACTGCTCGTTTTAATGGCGTAAACGTGATTAACACAGCTCGTAAAGTTTAACTCATCATTTAATCTCGAAAAAAAATGTCAGTCATCTTAACAGAAAATGAAGCTAAAGCCTTGCTCAAAAAGGTTTTAAGCTACTCAAAAGCCGATGAATGTGAAATAAACTTATCGGCCAATATCAACGGAAATATCCGTTATGCTCGCAATGAAGTTTCAACTAGCGGAGCTTTAATGAATCAAAACCTTGCCGTTCAATCTTCTTTTGGCAAAAAAGTAGGTGTTGCTACTATTGATGAATTTGATGATGCTTCTCTCGAAAAAGTAGTTCGTCGTTCGGAAGAATTGGCAAAACTTGCTCCTGAAAATCCTGAATATATGGGAGTTTTAGAACCACAACAATACATCAATTCGAATGGATATTTTGACTCAACAGCCGATATAAATCCAGATGTAAGAGCAGAAGCAGTAATGAAAAGTCTTAAATTAACAAGAGAACAAAAGCTCATTGCTGCAGGTTTTCTTGAAGATACGAAAGGCTATTCTGCGATTATGAACTCAAAAGGTCTATTCGCATATTATAAAAGTACAAATGTTAATTATTCCTTGACAGTTCGTACTGAAGACGGCACTGGCTCTGGCTACGTTATTAAAGGTTTCAGCGATGTCAATAAGTTAGATACCGCAGCAGCAACCAACATTGCTATTCAAAAATCGCTTGGTTCAAAAGGTGCAAGAGCCTTAGAGCCAGGTAAATATACAGTAATTCTTGAACCAACAGCTGCCGCAGTTTTGCTTGAAAATATCTATTTTGATATGGATGCTCGCAGTGCAGATGAAGGTCGTTCATTTTTCAGCAAACAAGGAGGCAAAACTAAATTAGGCGAAAAAATTGTCGATGAAAGAGTTACATTTTTTTCAGACCCAACTTATGCTGATTTACCTGCTTCACCGTGGGCTGGTGATGGACAAGCCCAAGAAAAACGTATGTGGATTGAAAATGGAGTTGTGAAAAACTTAGCTTATTCTCGTTTTTGGGCCAAAGAAAAAGGGGTAAAACCGATTCCTTTTCCAAGTAATATGATTATGCTCGGAGGAACTGCAACTTTAGACGAAATGATTAAAAGTACGAAAAGAGGTATTCTTGTAACCAAACTTTGGTACATTCGAGCAGTTGACCCACAAACCCTTCTCCAAACTGGACTTACTCGTGATGGAACTTTCTATATTGAAGATGGTAAAATAAAATATCCAATTAAAAACTTCAGATTTAATGAAAGTCCGATAATAATGCTCAATAATCTCGAAATGTTGGGTAAAACCGAGCGTGTTGTCAGTACAGAATCGAACCAAAATTATATGGTACCGCCGATGAAAATTCGCGAATTCACATTTTCGAGTTTATCTGACGCTGTTTAAAAAGCCATAGGCATTTGGCTATAAACAATAAGCAAAATTGAAAAAAGTTTGTTGTTTATAGCCATTGTCTAAAGCAAAATAATATGAAACCATTTATTTTTACAAGAATTCAATATACTTCTGGAGATTGGGATACAGACCAACGAATGCCTTCAAATATTCTCAATTCATTGGTTGAATACACAACTATTCCGATTGATGAAAAAGAGAAAGTAGTGCTTTTGAGTAGCAATGAGGTTTTCAAAAGTCCATTTTGTTATTTAAGTGGGCATAAATTAGTTGAATTTTCGAGTCAAGAGCGTGACCATTTTCGGAAATATATCGAAAATGGTGGTTTTGTATTTGTGGATGATTGTAACCATGATATTGATGGACTATTTGCTAAGTCTTTTGAGCAAGAAATGGCTCGAACTTTCGGTGCAAATGCTCTTCAAAAAATACCAAATACACACCCAATTTATAATTGTTTTTTTCAGTTTGAAGGCCCTCCTACTACCACTTTTGAACTAAATGGCTGGGGTGATGACCTCGTGCATGATTATCTAAAAGCAATTATCATTAATGGTAGAATTGGTGTTTTATATAGCAATAAAGATTACGGTTGCGAATGGGATTATGATTTTAGAAACAAACGTTGGCTTGCAGAAGACAATACTAAATTTGGTGTAAATATTATTAACTATGCCTTGACAATCTAATTTTTCATTAATTGTTAGATTTTTCAAATTTCATAAAAATCATCAACAACTTGTCATTTATAACCACTTATCTAACACTTTATAACAATTGGAAACCAAAGAACTTCATCACTATAAATCGTTAGTAGCTAAGTTACCGCTACTAAAAAAAGAAATTGCCAAAGTTATTGTCGGTCAGCAAGAAGCCATCGATGAAATATTGATTTCACTTTTAGCTGGCGGTCATTGCCTATTGGAGGGTGTACCAGGCTTAGCCAAAACTTTGATGGTAAAAACCATTTCTGAGGCTTTGGAAATGAAATTCAAACGCATTCAGTTTACACCCGACCTCATGCCAGGCGATATTGTCGGTACGGAAATTTTAGAAGAAGACCACGAAACTGGTAAAAAATTCTTCAAATTTAACCGTGGGCCTATTTTTGCCAATATTGTTTTGGCCGATGAAATCAACCGAACGCCTCCAAAAACGCAAGCGGCTTTACTCGAAGCCATGCAAGAATATAAGGTAACGTATGCAGGAACAAACTACGATTTACCAAAACCGTTTTTAATTATTGCCACCCAAAACCCCATCGAACAAGCAGGAACGTATCCACTACCTGAAGCTCAACTCGACCGTTTTTTATTGTATATCAAATTGGGTTATCCTTCTGAAAACGAAGAACTCGACGTTTTGAAAAGCACTACTGGTACAAATAAACCTATATTGCAAACAATTATGACCGACGATGACATTATTGATTTACAAAAACTCACTCGTCAGGTACATATCAGCGAAGAATTGATTGTAAAAATCAACCAAATTGTTCGTTCAACTCGTCCATCAAATACCAATTCTACGTACGTAAAAGAATGGTGTGAATGGGGAGCAGGCCCTCGTGCTGGACAAGCCTTAGTACTTTGTTCAAAAGCAAGAGCGGTTGTAAATGAACGTTTTTCGGTACTACCCGAAGATATTGAAACACTCGCCTATCCAATTTTGAGGCATCGAATTGCCCTCAATTTCAGAGCCGAAGCTGAAGGAATTACGACTGATGATGTGATTAAAGATTTGTTGAAGAAGTAAAACCTATATGCTTACAACCGAACTAATCAAACTCAATAATCTTCAACTAGCAGGAAAACTGGTGAGTGAACAACTGATGTTGGGTATTCATCAAAGTAAGCGTTTTGGTAATGGAATTGAGTTTGAACAATACCGACATTATGAACCTGGCGACGACCCAAAACGAATTGATTGGAAGTTATATGCCAGAACTGATAAACATTTAGTGCGTGAATCTTCGACTGAAAGTAATTTTCATTTAAGATTTATCATTGATTTATCTGGGTCGATGAATTATGTGGAAAAAGGCGTGAGTCGTTTGCAATATTGCAAAATCTTGTTGGCTTCATTGGCATATTTAGGTTATCGACAAGGTGATTTAATGAGTTTATACGCCCTTCAAAACGACGAATTATCAACGCTTGTAGCTTCGGGAAAACAATCTTTTCAACGAATTTTATACACACTTGAAAAATCAATCGCCAGTGGAAATTGGAAAAATAGTAACCCTAAATTCCCTGCGTTTCATGCTGCCAAACAAAAAGAAGTTGTAATTATTGCATCTGATTTTTTACAAATTAATGAAGAATGGATTCAAATGATAAAAAACTTGGCAAATCCACACCGAGAAATCATTATTTTTCAAGTTTTAGGCAAACAAGAAATTGAATTTGACCTGAAAGGTTTCTATCGTTTCAAAGATTTGGAATCAGGAATTGAAATGGAGTTACAAGCAGAAAATATCAAAGATGAAGTTCGGAAAAATGCTGAAAATTATCTTAATAAATTACAAATCGAATTGCAAATTCCGTTTGTTCATTTAGTCAGAACTGACCTAGAAGCACCCATCGCCAATGTTATTACAGAATCTATAAAGAAAAGAAAAATTTAACATGGAATTTTTAAATCCGTTGATGCTTTGGGGGGCCTTAGCGATTTCAATTCCCATCATTATACATTTTTGGCATCAAAAAAAAGGCAAAGTCATTGAGTGGGCAGCTACACAATGGTTAATCGAAAAAAGCCTTCAACAATCAAGAGGCATTCGGCTTGACAATATTTTATTGCTGATGTTCAGATGTTTGCTTTTACTTGCATTATGTTTTTTTCTCTGTAAACCAATCATAAAATGGCTAAATAATGATAAAACTGCCAAGAAAATCCACCTTATTCAACCCAATATTTTAGTTACTGAAAATTACAAATTTGAAATTGAAGAAGCTTTAAAAAAAGGTGAAAAATGTTATTGGATCCATTCTAATACACCATTAATTCAATATCTAAAACAATTACCTTCTCAAGAAACTTTTAATGCAAATTTATTACAAAACAGCATTAATCAAATAAGTAAAAGCATTGATAATGAGACAATTGAGTTATATTTCATCAATAAAAAAACTTTAAATCAATATCCACATATTTATATTCCAACGACTTTTCATTCACACATTATTTCAGATTCTAGTTCACTTCGTAAGCAAAATTATATCGCATTTTCGGGTAATAGAAAATTATTCATAAATGAAAAAAATACGCTTATTAGTCAAACTATTACTACAAAAAACGGCATTATAACGCATCAAGGAGCTATCAAAGTTTTAGTTCAAAACAATGATGCAAGCGAAACACAAAGTATCAAAGCTGCATTAAAGGCTCTCAATGAAGTATATCAATTTGAGTTTTTAATTGATGAAAAATCTTCTCCAAACAAAGTATATGATGTCGTTTTTGATAATAAATTAATTCCTCAAATTCACAACAATCATACATTGTATATTTTTTCTGATGCTGATAGATACAAAAATCAAGATTTTAAAGCAGAAAACATTATTTTTCTTCCAAATCGTTTAAAACCTCAAACTTCAGAAATAGTTTTTAATGGAAGTTTAGCAGAATTTATTGGCGAAAAACTTATCAAACATTTTGATTTACCAAACTATGACCAAACACTAAGTAGCAACCAGATTAAAAGCATTTTTAAAATTCAAGAATCGCCAAATTTAGAAGAAAACGCTTGGTTTTCTAAAAGTATTTTGTTGTTATTTATTTTATTATTAAGTATTGAACGATGGCTGTCAATTCATAAAAACGCATGAACGAACTGAAAAAAATCATAGCGAAAGTAAATTTTCAACTCTATGCAGTTGCAATATTGATGTGCCTAATGGCAGCGGGTTCGGCGTACTTTTTTATACATTTATTAACAAAATCATTGTTTTTTGCAGGAATTGGAGGGTTTTTATCTTTCGCAGGAACAGCATTTTGGGTAAATCTTTTTAAAAATAAGAAAAAAGAAGCGATTCATCTTATCCATCAAAAACTTGAAGATACAGAATATAGCCTTGAATTATTGAACATTGAGCAACCAAATTTGGCTCAACAGCTTCAACTCGAAAGACTTTTCTCAAAAGTTAAATTCAAAACTCCTTGGGTATTTGATTTTAAATTAATTTACTTTTTGCTAATATTTATTATTTCATTATTATCATTTTTTTATTTCCCAAAATTCAATTTTTTACAGAAAAATACGCTTAAAAAACAAGGAATTTCAACTAATTCTATCGAAAAAACAGTTCAAATACCAACATTCATATCGTCAGAATTAAGCATTACTCCTCCTGCTTACACAGGATTATCAAGCACAAATTCAGAAAACATGAACGCCTCAGCTATCAGTGGCTCGATTTTAAAATGGCGTTTATCTTTCAGTAATCATCAAGATTTGACTGTCAAATTAAGTAATAATCAAGGCGAAGAAATTATATTATCTAAAAAATTAGATAAATTTGAATATGCCGACCAATTGGTAAGTTCAGGTTTTTATGCTTTCAAAGCTTTTTGGCATGATTCGTTGGTTTATCAATCGGATTATTATCGTTTGGAAGCAATTCCAGATTTAACTCCGAAAATCGAGCCGAGTTCAAAGGAATTATATAAACTACACTACTTGAAAGACCAAAAAAATGTGCAGATTTCGGCCAAGATTTCAGATGATTTTTCAGTTAATCAAGCCTTTATTGTTGCAACTTTAGCTCGTGGTTCGGGTGAAAATGTAAAATTTAGGGAAGTAAAATTTCCAATTGTAGAGAAAAATTTTAAAGAAGCAAATATTACTAAAAACATTGATTTGAAGTCGCTCAATTTTGCCCCTGGCGACGAATTATATTATTATTGGGCGGCTTTCGATAATAAACGCCCAATACCCAATTATACAAAATCTGACACTTATTTTATTGTTTATAAAGATACGTCGCAAACCGAAGAAGCTGATTTGGCAACGATGGCTATGAATATCATGCCTGAATATTTCCGAAGTCAAAGGCAGATAATTATTGATACTGAAAAACTGATTGCAAAGCGTAAAAAACTTTCAAAAGAGGTTTTTAATAGCACTTCAAATGAAATAGGTTTCGACCAAAAAGCCCTCAGATTACGCTACGGACAATATTTAGGCGAAGAAGAAGAAAGTTCAATCGGTGGCGTTAATGCTTTACCAAGTGATGTAAAAACTGACGGAGATATGCTAAAAGGCTTCCGACATGACCACGATGAAGGCGAAGGCGACCATGAAGATGGAGAAAAACATAATGAACACGAGCATTCTCACGAAACAGAAAAACTCAATGAAAGCGACCCAGTAGCAAGTTTATTGGCAGATTATGTTCACTCGCATGATGATGGCGAGGTGAATACTTTTTATGAACAATCGACTCGAAGTCTATTAAAAATGGCTTTGGAACAAATGTGGCAATCTGAGTTACATTTACGTTTGTATGAACCAGAAAAGGCCATTCCTTTTGAGAAAAAAGCCCTTGAATATTTAAAATCTGCTCAACAAAAAGCCCGAACATTTGTCAAGAAAACAAGTTTCGACCCTCCGCCAATCAAAGAAAAAGAAAAACGTTTAACGGGTGAGTTGACAAAATTTAATACAGCTTTTAAATATGAGAAAACATATTCACAACAACAAATTGAGCAATTAATAGCAGAAGTAATGGGGATTATTTCAGCGAAAAGTATAGATAAAAAATTAGACAAAGTTCAAAGACAAAAAGTTCTTGAATTAAGTTCTGTTTTGGGTAACAAAATCGTAAATAGTAGTTTATCAAACTGGTCGATTTTAAGTAATTTACAACAAATAATTAACGATAAAGACCTTTCTAAGAATGAACAATTATTGCTCAAAACCAAACTTTATCAGCTGATAAACAAGACTTTACCCAATAAAAACAATCCAAGAAACGCTTCGTATATGAGTGAGAAGAAATTAGAAAAAGCTTTTTGGAAAAACTTTTAATTATGACTTTAATTCTAAATATATTTAAAACGTTGACGATTTCCGAATGGTTAAATATCATTGGATTATGTTTATTGTTTGTAATACAGCTATTTGCTTTTTGGCGAAATAAATCAAAAATTGTTAGTCGTTTTTGGCTCAAAATTGGATTAAACCTATTGCTTTGGTTTAGTATCTGCATGCTTGTAATAAACCCGTCTTGGGAAAAGAAGGCTGATACAAGTAAAGTTTTGATTTATAGCGAAAAAATTGACACCCAAACTATTCAGCAACTGAAAGATAGCCTTCAAATTGGCGAAGTATTTTCTCAAAAGGATTTTAATCGTCGAGTGAAAGAGAACCCAAATTTTGTGTCAAAATTGGGGAAAATTTATTTTTTAGGACAAGATGCAACGCCTGAAATACTGAGCAAACTTAGCGAGCATCCTATTTCTTGGATTCCGAAATTCGGCATTGACGAGTTGCAAGATATTCGTTGGAACGGTATCATCAGAAAAGGAGAAATACAGGAAATAAATGGCAAAATTGAACTTTCGGAAGCGAAAACAATGAAAATCAAATGGGGAAATCAAGTTTTGGATAGTCTGAATTTACCAAAAGGGTTTTCAAGTTTTAACTTAAGATTTCCAAGTTTTTCGATTGGACAAACTTCCTTAAATTTAGAATTAAATCAAAATTTGCTTCAAACTATTGATTATTTTACAGCCAAAACGCTACCTCAAAACATTCTTTTCATTTTGAGTAATCCCGATTTTGAAAGTAAAACACTAGCAGATTGGCTTGGAAAAAGTGGTAATAAAGTAGAAATTCAAACAACGATTGCAAAAAACACGGTTAATAATGTTTCTATTAATAAAAACACCAACAAATTTACGCCAGATATTATCATCACCGACCCATCAAATGCTTCAAACAGTTTGGTAAAAAAAGCATTTTCAGAAGGAAAAAGTGTATTATTTATCAATCTTGAAAACCCCGATTTAGCGGCAAAAAGTATTAATCAAAATTTAGGTACAAAATGGAAATTGAAGAAAATAAGTAATGAGGAAAATCGCCAAATTTCGCAAGATTTATCGGCTTATCCTTACCAATTTGAAACTTACGCTTTACAAAAATCTATCCTTGATTATCCGATTGCGATTCAAAAAAAAATGGGTAAAGTTAGTTTAAGTCTGCTCAATGAAACATTCCAGCTTAAACTAAGTGGCGATAGCTTGACTTATTCAAAGATTTGGCAAAGTGTTTTTCAAGCATTAAAACCTTCTAATGATAATAATATTGAAATTCAAGCTCCTATTTATCAAAATATAAATACAGAAATTGCCCTAAATTCGACAAATTTTCAAAATCATTTGTCAATTGAAGACGATACAATTAAAACTAATCAGTCGGCTCTTAATCAAACTGTATTTAAAGCAGATTATACTTTCAGAAAAACAGGTTGGCAACCTTTGCAAGATTCATTAGAAATTTATGTTGACGGTTCTCAACCATCGTTGGCTAGAGCAAATTTGTTAAAACCTTATCTGAAAACAGGTACAATTTCAGAAGGTTCAGAGCAGCAATTAACTGTTAAATTAACCGAATGGGCTTGGTTTTTGGTTATTTTATTAATTTTAGCTGGTATTTGGGTGGAGGCGAAAATTGGGTAAAATACTAAAGTCAAGTTTTAAAACCAAAAGTTCTAAAACTTGACTTTAGTTACAAAAAACAAATTTTTATCTCAAAGCTTCTGCTCCATTTTTAATATCTTCAACAACTGTTGGGTCGAGAAGGGTTGAAATATCACCTAAATTTGAAGTTTCGCCTTCAGCAATTTTACGCAAAATTCTTCGCATGATTTTTCCAGAACGAGTTTTTGGTAAACCTGTTACAAACTGAATTTTATCAGGTTTTGCAATTGGTCCGATTACACGAGAAACGGTTGCCAAAATATCTCGGCGAGTCAAATCTTCATCATGTACAAAGCTTTCGCAAATTACGTAAGCGTAGATACCTTGGCCTTTGATGTCGTGCGGATAGCCCACAATGGCACTTTCTACTACACCTGTGTGCATATTTATGGCATTTTCAACTTCGGCAGTACCAATTCTATGACCAGAAACATTCAATACATCATCAACACGACCAGTGATTCTGTAAAAACCATTTTCGTCACGCATTGCACCATCACCAGTGAAATATAAATTTGTATAGGCTGAAAAATAGTTTGTGCGACAACGCTCGTGGTCGCCCCAAGTTGTACGTAAGATTGATGGCCATGGGAATTTAATACAAAGATTTCCGCTTACATCTCCACCTAAAATTTCATTGCCATTTTCATCAACCAACATCATTTGTACACCAGGCAATGGCAACGATGCCCAAGCAGGTTTCAATGGTGTGATTCCTGCCAAAGCAGAAATCATAATTCCCCCCGTTTCGGTTTGCCACCAAGTATCAACTACTGGACATTTATCTTTACCAATATTTTTAGAATACCATTGCCAAGCTTCCTCGTTTATTGGTTCACCAACCGACCCTAAAACTTTGAGTGAACTTAAATCTTTTCCTTCTACATATTCCAAACCAAAACCCATCAATGAACGAATGGCTGTTGGAGCAGTATAAAGAATATTTACTTTGTGTTTTTCAACAATATCCCAGAAACGACCCGCATCTGGATAAGTAGGCACACCTTCAAACAAGACCGAAATAGCTCCTGTTGCCAATGGCCCATAAACAATGTACGAATGTCCTGTTATCCAGCCGATGTCTGCTGTACAGAAATGTACCATTCCAGCTTTGTATTGGAAAACATTTAGGAAAGTATAGGCCGCATAAACCATATAGCCACCACAAGTTTGCACCACTCCTTTGGGTTTTCCAGTCGAACCTGACGTATAAAGAATGAAAAGAGGGTCTTCCGAATCCATTTCTTCGGCTGGACAATCACTTGTTACGTGCTTTTCTTCTTCTTCCCACCATACATCACGGCCTTTAATCATACTTACAGCCGTACGAGTGCGAGTTGCAACAATTACTTTTTTCACTGATGGACAACCAATCATGGCGTCATCAACGGTATCTTTCATCGGAATTGCCTTGTTTCCACGCACAGCTCCATCTGTAGTCACAACAGCTACACATTGCGAATCATTTATACGATCTGCAATGGATGATGCAGAAAAACCACCAAAAACTACTGAATGAATCGCTCCAATTCTGGCACAAGCCAAAACTGCAATTGATAATTCTGGAATCATCGGCATATAAATACAAACTCTATCGCCTTTTTTAACTCCATTACGTTTCAAAACGTTTGCAAAACGACACACACGCTCAAATAATTGGCGGTAAGTAAGTGTTACACTTTCTTCATTTGGGTCGTTTGGTTCCCAAATAATAGCTGGCTGATTTGGTTTATCTTTTACGTGGCGGTCGAGACAGTTTTCAGTAATATTGAGTTTTCCTCCAACAAACCATTCAATTTTTGGTTCACTGAAATTCCAGTTCAAAACCTTTCTCCACGGTTTTCGCCACTCGAAGTTATTGGCAGCAATTTCACCCCAGAAATCTTCTGGACTTTCGACACTTTTTTTGTACGCTTCTTCGTATTCTTGGAAAGAGTTGATTTTCATTTGGTTAAAAAATAAATATGTGATTGAATAAGTAAATGAGTGAATCCTATTTTATGAAAATGGTTTTCAACTCGAATATTTTAAAGGAATAATAAGTCAGACTTATTTGACAAAAAATTAAGTTAATTTTACTGAAACGCATTACCCACTTTTCGATGAATTAAAGTATTGGTTATTTCTGTTAAAATCATTGGGTCATCAATAGTTGATGGAACTGTATATGTTTCTCCATCAGCAATTTGACGAATGGTTTTTCTGAGAATTTTACCAGAGCGAGTTTTCGGTAAACGCTTTACTACCAATGCATTACGAAAAAATGCCACCGCCCCTATTTGGTCACGAATGAGTTTTACCAATTCATTTTCCATTTCATCTTCTGAAAACGAAACGCCATCTTTCAACACCACCAAACCAATAGGTCTTTGTCCACGCAACTCGTCTGAAATTCCAACCACTGCACATTCGGCAACGGCTTTATGTGAGCCAACTATTTCTTCCATTTCACCAGTTGAAAGGCGATGTCCTGCCACGTTGATAACATCATCAATTCGACCCATAATAAAAACATACCCTTCTTCATCAATATAACCACCGTCTCCTGTAAGATAATAGCCATCAAATTTATTGAGGTATGAACTTCTGAAACGTTCGTCATCGTTCCAAAGAGTTGGTAAACAACTTGGCGGTAAAGGTAATTTTATACAAACATATCCTTCTTCATTTGCTCCAAGCTTTTGTCCATTTTCACCTAAAATCTGTACATCAAAGCCGCATACTGGTTTAGTTGCAGAACCCGCTTTCACAGGAAACTGCTCTACTCCCATCATATTAGCCACAATTCCCCAACCACTTTCAGTTTGCCACCAATGGTCAACAATTGGTACTTTCGCAATTTGTTGTAGCCATTCTAAAGTTGGTGGGTCGCAACGTTCGCCTGCAACAAAGATTGATTTCAATGAAGATGTATCATATTTTTCTTTCAGTTTTGCCTCAGCATCTTCTTTTTTTATAGCCCTAAAAGCCGTTGGTGCAGTAAAGAATACATTAATTTTGTGTTCGTCAATTACTCGCCAAAACGTACCAGCATCAGGGTTTCGGACTGGTTTCCCTTCAAAAAAAACCGTTGTACAGCCATAAATCAACGGAGCATAAACAATATATGAATGCCCAACTACCCAACCCACATCCGATGCCGCCCAAAAAACTTCATTGGGTTTTACATCATAAATATACTGCATCGAAAAATTTAGAGCGACTGCATGTCCACCATTATCACGGACGATTCCTTTTGGTTTACCTGTCGTTCCTGATGTATAAAGAACATAAAGTGGGTCAGTTGCATTGACTGTAACACACTCGGCTGGAGCTGAATCATTTACAAAAGTCGCAAAATCAATATCTCTTCCTTCAACCATGCTGGCATGAGCCATTGGTCGTTGTAAAATTAAGCAATGAGAAATCTGGTGTTCTGCCAAATGAATTGCTTCGTCAAGTAAAGGTTTGTAGGGAATTACTTTGTCGAATTCGATACCGCAGGAAGCCGAAATAATCACTTTAGGTTTCGCGTCATCAATTCTTATTGCCAATTCATGCGGGGCAAATCCACCAAAAACTACCGAATGAATTGCTCCTAATCTTGCACATGCCAACATTGCAAATGCCGCTTCTGGAACCATCGGCATATAAATCACAACGGTATCACCTTTGTTTACTCCTAAAGATTTTAATGCCCCAGCAATCTTTGAAACCTCCGTTTTTACTTCTGAATAGGTAAATTTTATAGTCTTTTGAGTAGCTGCCGAATCATAAATTATTGCCGTTTGGTTACCCCTTCCTTGCTCTACATGATAATCAATGGCTAGGTAACAAGTATTCATTTCACCTCCTTCAAACCAACGATAAAAGCCACTTTTATCGACAGAAAGTATGCTGGATGGTTTTTTGAACCATGCTATTTTTTCCGCTTGCTCACCCCAAAATGCTTCAGGTTGGTCAATGCTTCGCCTGTAAAATGAGTCGTAATTCATCGTTTTATTATAGTTTTGTTGTACATTATGTATTTCAATGAATAAATAGTTGACCTAAAAATTTTCATTGAAGTATTATTTTAAAAATTTAAGCCACAACCCCAGAAGCCATCATATTCACTTTTTTCACTAAATCACGAGTGGAAAAAGGCTTTGGAATATATAAATCGGCTCCGACACTATAGCCTTTTTCAATATCAGCTTCTTTACTTTTGGCACTCAAAAAGATTACTTTTGTTTCAGCAGAATCTTTGTTTTGTTTAATAAATTTACAGACTTCGTAACCATCAACTTTTGGCATCATAATATCAAGCAAAACTATTTTTGGATGTTCTCTTTTTATGATATCAAATGCTTCTTCACCATCACGGGCAATGAAAACAATGAAACCTTCTTTTTTCATCAAAAACTCTAATGAAAGTAATATATTAGGTTCATCATCAACGATTAGCACTTTTATGTTTTTCTGAATATTCATGGACGTAGTTCTTTGTTGTAATAGATATTATCTGTTTATTTTTGCTTAAATACTGATTATTTTTAGGTATTAATCGGAATCGTAAATGAGAATTTAGACCCTTTATTGACTTTGCTTTCAACCCAAATTTTACCGTTATGTAATTCAATTATTCTCTTTGAAATAGCTAGACCTAGTCCACTTCCTTTCGGTTTTCTGATGGTTTGGTCGTGGGCTTGATAAAATTTATCAAAAATTAACTCTTGATAATCTTTTGAAATTCCTGAGCCATCATCAATCACATTTACGTACAAATTATTATCTTCGACATAAGCTGTTATTGTGATGCTACCTTTTTGAGCCTCAGTAAATTTGAGTGCATTTGACAATAAATTTAGCATTACTTGCATCATTCTGTCCTTATCTCCATTAAAAACAGGAAGATTTTTGTCAATGATTTTCTTAATTTTCACTCCTTTTTCTTTTGCGAGTTGCTCAATAGTTTCAACTGAATCTTCAATAATTTCTTGTAAATCAATTGTTTCGCTTAGAACCCTCACTTTTCCCGATTCTAACTTTTCCAAATCTAAAACTTGATTGATTAAGCGACTTAATCTATCTGATTCTTTAATAATTGTACTCAAAAAATGTTGTCGTTCTTCATGTTCCAAATCATCGTTATCATATAAAATTTCGGACAATGCTTTAATTGAAGTCAATGGCGTACGAATTTCATGCGTTACTGTTGCTAAAAAGTCATCTTTAAGTTTATCGGTCAACAATAATTGCTCGTTAGCAGCTTGCAATTGCTCGGTTAACTGCTTCAATTCTTGCGATTTCTGTTTTAATTCCTTATTTACTTCCATCAATTCCTGCGATTTTTTCAGGATTGCCACCACTTCATCAAGCGAAATATCTTCTTCCTTTGAAACTGACGAAACCATCATTCGGGCAGAAGCTGTACCAACAATTCCAGCCAAAAGTTTTTCAGAATAGTTTACAAAGCGAGCGTCAGCGTAGCGATTTTGCATATTTACATTATTTCTGGTTGCAAAAACCCTAATAATTCGCTCTGTTCGATTACTACCTAAAAAACTTTCTAATAATGATTTCAAATCGCTTACTAATGCTTTTCCACGCCAAGCAACTGAGTTTTCGATTCCTTTAGAATAATGAAAGACATCGACAAAAAGTACGGCTTGATTGTGTTCTATTGATGTTGGTTTAGTGCATAATGAGCAAAAAAAGTAAAGAGCTGTATTAAAAAATAATGTCCAAAATGTAGCATGAGAAATATTGTCCATTCCTTGCATTCCAAACAATTCGTAAGGTTTCAGTAATGAATTACCAAATAGTCCATTGGTCATAATAGCTTCAGAAAGTACCCCCGAACTGACCAATGAAGGAATAATTAATGTAAAAAACCAAATAACAGTACCACCAATCAAGCCAATCATTGCACCTTTTTGAGTACCTCTTTTCCAAAATATTCCCCCTAAAACAGACGGTGCAAATTGAGCGACAACCACAAAAGCGGTCATTCCAATTGAAACTAAGGAGTATTTTTCTGTAATAAATTTAAAATATAAATACCCTAAAAAAATAATCAGTGCGATTGCCAAACGACGCATGTATTGAATAACTTGACTCGGATTGAGATTAATGATTTCTTTCGAGGCAGGAATTCCCAAAAAAATTGGCATCAATAAATTATTACTAACCATAACACTAATGGCAATCGTCTCTACGATAATCATTCCTGTTGCCGCTGAAAATCCACCGATATAGGTAATAATTGCTAGAAATTCGTCAGAATAATTTAATGGTATTGACAAAACGTATAAATCAGAATTCATCGCCTTATCACCAAAAATAATTTCCCCAGCAAGCGTAATTGGCATCACAAAAATATTGATGAGCAACATATATAACGGAAACAACCACATAGCTCTATTAATGTATTTTTCATCAACATTTTCAACAACTGCTACTTGAAATTGTCTTGGTAAAAACATAAAGGCCATCATTGCCAAAAAAGTATGCCAAAACCATTTCGACATTCCACTATCTTTATCCAGAACAAAGTTTTGTTTGGCTGCGTGAATAATATTCGCCTTAGAAAAAATATCTTCAAATCCATCAAAAAGCCAATATGTAACGTAAATTCCGATGGCAAGAAATGCAATTAACTTTATGATAGATTCGGTTGCAATTGCAGCAACCATGCCTTCATGTCGTTCGGTGGCTTCAACATTTCTCGTACCAAATAATATTGTAAAAAGTATCAATATGATGACTATATAAAAAGTATGGTCGGTCAAAATGTTATTGTTTTGAAGACTTTTTGTCAAAATCCCAAAGCTGTTAGAAATTGCTTTAAGTTGTAATGCGATGTATGGAATGCCTGATAGCAAACAAATGATTGTTACTAATACACCCAGCGAGCGATTTTTTCCGTAGCGAGACGAAATAAAATCAGCAATACTTGTCAGCCGTTGGGTTTTACAGATACGAATGATTTTTAGAAGTATCGGTATTGCCAAAAACATCACTAAAGTTGGGCCAATATAAACTGTCAAAAAATCAAGGCCGTCAGTAGCGGCTCGACCGACACTTCCGTAAAAAGTCCATGCTGTACAATAGACAGCCAACGAAAGAGCATAGATATTGGCATTGCTTACAATACTTTTATCTCTTTTTGATTTTTGCTCGGCTTGGTAAGCTACAATAAACAAAAAAGCTAAATAATAAATAGAAATGAGTCCTAAAATATAGCTATTCATTCTCTGGTGTATTTACTTCGTTTTTAGATTCTGCAATAAGGGCAATTATAATAATTCCGATAATCCAAACACTGAAAATATATACATACACAAGAGGAATTCCTAAAACAAAAATAGCTTTATTGAACAATGATAAAATCGGGAAATTGAGTAAACAAATCAAGAAAATCGTTATTGCAATTGCTTTTTGTTGTTTCATTTTAGGGCTTCATATTTATTGCACTAAGCTACGGTAGATGTGGTATTATTCCAAGATATATTTAGCTATTTTTGCTAAATAAATATAGAATTAAATAAACGAGCTAGTCCTAAAATAAGAATGTATGCCAATGGGTTTTATCCTCAACTGGCATACATTGCTCTATTAAACCCTAAGCCTTACTTAAATAGTATTACTTATTATCTTTTCGATAGCTGATTGGCTTAGTGTATCAACTATAGTGTTTTTCAATCTTTTGAATCAAACTCACCTTGAATCGAATATAGACCAAATGCACCTAATGCACCTGCAATCATTGGACAAAGAATAACGGTATAAATAACTGCTGGAATTACATTTTCACCACCTTTATTCCAAAGTGAAATTGCTTGATTTACGATAAGGTAATAAACTGCAAACCCACCAATGATTATCCAGAGAAATCCTAAAATTCTTTTTATAGTATTCATTTTATTAATGTATTTATGAGTTAAAAAATTAGTCGTTTACTTTATTATCATTGTTATTTAAGTAGATTGTTCCGATTACAAAACAAACTCCAGCAATGATAATTGGATACCAAAGTCCTTCCAAATATGGTTTGTCAATCACTTTTGCTAAACCTGCTTCAGTAGCAACTGTATTTGCTTTAGTAGCATTTGTCACTAAGAAAGTAGCAATTGCAGGAAGTAAGCCTCCGAAAATACCATTTCCGATGTGATAAGGCAATGACATTGATGTATAACGAATTTTGATAGGGAACATTTCAACTAAGAATGCAGCTACTGGCCCATAAACCATTGTTACGAATAACATTTGAATAAATACAAACCAAATTAATGTCCATTTGTCAGTATCAGTGATGGTCACAGTTTTCTTTGTATCAACCAATGGTTTACCATCTTTTTCATTGATTTCAACTACACCATTTTTCAATGTTTTGGTTTTTACTTCTTTGTACGTTGTACCGTCAGTAAAAGCTTTCGTTACAGTAAATACTGAATCAACGCCACCATTTTTGTTTTTAGCATTTTCTTTCAATTCTGCTACTGAAGTTGCTTTTTCTACAATCTCAGTTTTGCCTTTGATATCAACTGTATCGTACATTTTAGAATAAATCGTACGGTATGACAAAATTGCAACTAACATACCACCCAACATAATCCACTTGCGACCAATACGGTCTGACAACCAACCAAATACAACAAAGAATGGAGTTCCGAGGCAAAGTCCCCAAATCATAATACTATCTACTTGCTCTTTTGGAACATTCATGATTTTCTCGATGAATGACATTGCATAAAACTGACCTGTGTACCAAACTACACCTTGACCCATCGTAACACCTAATAAAGCTAGTAATACATATTTGAAGTTCAAGCGATTTCCAAAAGATTCTTTCAAAGGATTTGTTGAAGTTTTTCCTTCAGCTTTTGCTTTAGAAAACAATGGAGATTCGTGCATATTTCTACGAATAATGTACGAAATCCCAACCATAAAAATAGAAGCTAAGAAAGGAATTCTCCATCCAAAAACATCAAAATCTTCTTTACTCAATACTAATTTTGTAATTGCAATAACAATCAAAGAAACGATTAGACCCGCCGTTGCAGTAATTTGAATCCACGAAGTCATATATCCTCTTTGTTCGGTTGGTGAGTGTTCGGCAACATAAGTTGCAGCACCGCCATATTCACCACCCAAAGCAAGACCTTGCAATAATCTTAATAACAATACCAACATTGGTGCGGCCATACCGATGGTTTCGTAAGAAGGAATACAACCGATAGCAAACGTTGCTCCACCCATCAATAATAAAGTGACCATGAAAGTATATTTTCTTCCAATTAAGTCACCTAGACGACCGAAGAACAATGCACCAAAAGGGCGAACGACAAAACCAGCTGCAAATGTGGCTAAGGTAGAAAGGAATGACAATGTTTCATTACCTGGGCCTGCTGGAAAAAATTTAGAAGCGATTACTGTAGCTAAACTTCCGAAAATATAGAAGTCATACCACTCAATCATTGTACCTACTGATGATGCTCCAATAATTGAAAACATCGAATTCTTTTTACTGTCAGACATAACGTAAATAGTTAAAAGGTTTTAAAATAAATTTTAGGGTTGATAATTAAAATGTATAAGCTGTTGAAAATAAGAATCTTACGTTACCAACATTTGTTAAAGTTCCTGAAACTTTACCTGTTTTGTCGGCATTTCCCCAATTTGCTGCTGTATATTCTAGTTCTGGAGAGAATCTCATTTTACCTGATTTAAAATCAATTCTTCCTGCTGCTCTAACAACATCTTTCACTGAACGCTTTTCTAAACTAATTCCACGTGCATAAGCCGCTTTTCCAGCTACATCTGCACCATTATTTACTGTGTATCCCAAAAATAAAGCTGGTGCTACTTTTGCATCGTTACTCATCAATTCCAACCAGAAGGCGTTTGTTTTAGTTGGTTTATATTCTTCCTGAAAAGGATTAGATGTTGATGCAACACTTACATAACCACCTAACATAACCATTTGAGTGATATTTTGACCCAAAATTCCGTATGCTTTCAAAGTTGCTTTCTTACCAGTAATTTTTGCATAGGCATTAACTGATAAACTATTTACTTTACCAGTATTTTCGATTGTCACGGCTGGTGTTCCACCAGTAATAGATGTGCGAGGTTTCAATGAACGTGCCTCTGCTCCTATTCCTAACAAAACTTTAGCATTTTTGTATTGTAAATTCCCATGAATAGTTGGCATTACAGAATTTACTGATGGTTCATTTGCAACGCCTGTAGGTGAAACCGAACCAAACTCACGGTCTTTATAAACTGTCAAAGCAAATGAGGTAGTTTTGCTCAATGAATGCGTAACTTTTGCTTGCGAAACCCAACCAAATGGATTGAATAAAATACCTGTACTAAAGTTGGCTACACCTGGAAAACACTCTGGAATAAACTGCGGATACCACGATTGTCCGAGTGTTAATTTCGTTTTTGTCCAATCTAAACTTGCATTGGCATGTCTAAGTCTAAATAGACCGATTGTTCCTTCGGTGTTTCCAAAAAAATCACCTTCAAAAAATGCTGATGTTTTTGCACCAAAAGCATCTGGTCCAGTAATTTTCAAATTTATTCTCGAAACAATCGAAAGGAAATTTGATTGTGGCACTGCATTCAAATCTTTTCCATTGGCATCTTTTACAACATCAGAAGGATAAAGATTTAAGTGATTTTCTCTTACTTGAGCGTTTTTGCGTGAATCCCAGATATAATCAGTTCTGACGAATCCACCAATTACGGTACTAAATACTGGTTGAGGCTTTGCCGCTGGTGCTGAAGCTGTGGTTTCAACCTTTTTTTCTTCTGTTTTTTTCTCTTGTGCCTCAGCTTGATTATATAGCGAAACACTCACAATTAATGGAAGGATAATTTTTTTCATAGGTATTCAGATGGACTTTTATTATGGTTTTGTTGTACGTTTTAACGACACAAAACTTCCATTAAATCCTATGCTAACCTAATCCTTGATATAGCTTTGCTAAGAACAGATAGAATTCATTGTACTTTAAATTTTCTTAATAAATAGAATCAAGTGAAACAAAAAGCCTCATAAACAAAATTATATATCAATTATTCAAAATAAATCAACATATTATTCTGTCAACTATATACTTAAATTAACGATTACAGAACATTCTTCAAAATATAGAAATAGTAGATTAAGCAGTAAATATATTGTACTATTTCATGATTTTTTATTATTTCTTAGATACACTAAAAACTAAAAGTGTTATTTTTTAAATCTTTCCCATTTAATCAACATAAACTTATCTCCAAGTTCGGTTACTACCATTCCTGCACCTTTAAGGTTTTCACGATTGGCGTAAAACTCAGCTAATTCCTTGTGATTCATTACTTTATAAGTTGGATGATAAAGGGTTTGTTTCGGAATTTTTACTTGGTATTTTTTTACCCAATTCATCACAGAAACGTGACTTACGCCTAATAAACGCTCTATTTCACGATAACTCACCCCTTCAATGTAAAGCTGTAATGCTTTAATGACATAGTAGCTTTCGATACTTTTTCCCATCTTCTCGACAGTAAAATTATATCCACAATCTTTGCACTTAAATCGCTGGCGTTCTTTGATTATACCATTACGAGAGATATTATTTGAGTCACATTGAGGGCAGTTAGGTAAGTTCATAGGTATCTATATTTTTTTAGCAAAGATATATTTTTTTAGCAAAAATAGATTATTTCAAGAATATATTTTCTTTTTTCTCTAAAATATTTCAGAATCTTGTTTGAAACAAAAAAAAATACAAATAAAAAAAAGCTACTAAATCATGCTGATTTAGTAGCTTTTCTAACGATTAAAATATACCTAGTGCATCGAATCTGCCAATTTTCCTTCGGGAAGCTTTATATCATATCGATACACTTCTTCAATAGAATTCAAATCATCAGGCAAAATCTCCATGATGGTTTTGATAAGACCTGAATTTAAGTCTAAAACCCAACCGTGCAAATGAGGATAATCACCAGCAGCCCACGCTTTTTGAATAATTGTTGTTTTAGCTAAATTACGCACTTGCTCCGTGACATTGAGTTCAACAAGTCTATCAAATTTATCTTGTCCGTCAGAGATTTTATCAAGTTCTGGTTGATGTTTAACGTAAACATCTTTAATGTTTCGTAACCATTTATTAATTAAACCATAATCTTTATTGTCCATAGAAGCTTTCACCCCACCACAATTATAATGTCCAACCACTAAAACGTGCTTAACTTTCAACACTTCAACAGCATATTGAAGTACACTAAGCATATTTATATCAGTATGAACAACCAGATTGGCAACGTTTCGATGCACAAAAATATCACCAGGTTGAGTACCAGTTACTTGGTCGGCAGGTACTCGACTATCGGCACAACCAATCCATAAAAATTCAGGACTTTGATGGGACGCTAATTCTTCAAAATAGCCTTCATCGACACGAAGCTTTTCGGCCGCCCATGCTTTATTCGCTAATAATAGTTTTTGATACGACTGCATTACTTTGTCTATAATTTAGTTTTTTTCTTGAAATTCCTTTAAATTCAACTTCTATATTTCTAACTTTTACCTCCCTTTGAAATTCTTCGAGAGTTATAAATATATCATGGTCAATAAACGATGCCTTAGTACCATCAATGAATACAAAATCTCCTTCTTGCAAAGAGGCTAATTTTTGTTTTAGCTCAGGTTTATTGATGTAAAAAATATCTTTATTAAACTGTATCAATACATTTTTTTTATCTCGCATAAAAGAAATAGAGCCTTTGTAATTAGTGTACAAAATATAACACATAGCTACAAAAACACCTATCCCGATTCCTTTGAGTAAATCTGTCAAAACAACGGCGATAACTGTTACTAAAAATGGAACAAATTGGTCGTGACCTTCTTTATAAACTTCTTTGAAAATTGATGGTTTAGCTAGTTTATAACCAACCATTATTAATACAATTGCCAAAGATGCAAGTGGAATTTGGTTTAAAATTGTAGGAATAGTTAGCGTACAAATCAATAGAATTAGGCCATGAATAATTGTTGAGAGATTTGTTTTTCCACCCGCATGAATATTGGCGGAACTTCGCACAATAACCTGTGTTAGTGGTAATCCACCCAAAAATCCTGAAACAATATTCCCAGCTCCTTGAGCTAGTAACTCTTGATTTGTTGGTGTAATTCTCGAATCTGTATCAAGTTTATCAGTAGCTTCCACACTTAATAAGGTCTCCAAACTTGCAATAATGGCAATAACTACAGCTGTTTTCCAAATTAAAGGGTTTGAGATAGCAGAAAAATTAGGAAATTGAAATAAATTAGAAAAGTCTTTAAGTGAATTTGTAACAGGAAGTGCAACAAGGTGATTGGTTTCTAAATGAAAAAAAGAAGGTAATATAGTTAATCCAGTATTAAGAATAATTCCAACAATTACGGCAACTAAAGCCCCTGGAATCATATTTAAGATTTTATTTTTTTTGATAAAAGGTTGCTCCCACAAAATCATGATACCTAAGGAAATTACACCAATCATTAAAGCCCCTTCATTGAATAATTCGGTCACTCTGATTAATTCAGAAAATGTGTTTTGTCCATCATTTTGAAAAAAACTTTCATCTCCTTCATAATCCAAATCAATTCCCATTGCATGTGGAATTTGCTTGAGAATAATAATTATACCAATTGCGGTTAGCATTCCTTTAATAACTGAAGTCGGGAAATAATAACCAATTACACCAGCTTTTAATGCTCCTAAAATAATCTGAAATATACCAGCTAAAACTACTGCAAGTAAAAACGAATCGTATGCACCGATTTCTGTAATTGCATTTAAAACGATGACTGTTAAACCAGCAGCAGGGCCGCTAACTCCTAATTGAGAACCGCTCAATAATCCAACAACAATTCCTCCTACAGCACCCGCAATTACACCCGAAATGAGCGGTGCTCCAGACGCTAAAGCAACACCTAAACATAAAGGCAGTGCAACTAAAAAAACTACCAAACCTGCTGGCAAATCAGATTTGATATGCTTAAAACTAAAGTTATTCATAAAATAATAGTGTATTATCAATTGAATCGCAGATGCGACATCCAATCTAAATATGATTATTGAGACAAAATCAAAAACCTTTCCATATTGACATAACGCCTTAAAACAAGCTTTTACAGTCAATCGAACAAGATGTGTTTTTGAAAATAAATCGAAATTATTTTAGAATAACTGTGGCGGTGGTGAGTCTATCGACTTGAAATGTTGCGAAATGATTGAAGAAACATCATCACAAACAACTGTTTTTGGAAAAAAAATAGTGAGACTAAACTGAAACAACGTACTGGCTATAAAGTATTTTTCAATATCAATTTCGGTGGAAGAATCTTCACCTTCATTATTATCTTCAATATCATTGACTTCTACTGATGCTTTAAAATCGTTAAAATACTCTCTAACGGTCGAAAATTCGACTGTCAATAAGAGCAAAATAAGTAAGATTTTTTTTAGCATCAATTAAATGTTTTATAATGAATTTAAGATTTCATTATCCAAAAGTAACACAACAACACAAATATTAAATAATTGGTTTCAGAAAAAACTTCAACATATTATTATTTTTCCAAATAATAGAGGTTTTTACAAAGCATTTATTTGAAATTAATTCATCAAGCTACAAAGCAAATTCAACTATTTCATTAGCCAAATTTTCGGATAAAGTAGGTGCAAGTGCAACTCCCATGCCATTCATCCGCACGCTCATTGAAAGTTGTGAATGAATACATTTACTTACTGGTGTTTTAGAAGTGTCAAAAGCCATAATTCCACTCCAACGATGTTCGATTTTAACCGATTTATGTGTTGGAATAATTTTTTCGTAAAGTAATTTTTCAAGTGCATTTTGTACCAAATCTGTCAAACCAAATTCTGCGGTATTTTCTTCTGCAAAATTCAGGTTTCGACCACCACCAAATAGTACTCGGTTTTTATAATTTCTGAAATAATAAAATCCTTTATCGAAATGAAATGTTCCTTCCCAATTTAGTCCTTCAATTGGTTCGGTTATTAAAACCTGTCCTCGACCTGGAAATAAATCAATCTCAGGAAGTAGCGATTTGGCAAATGCGTTAGTAGTAATACTCAAATGTTTTGCTTGGAAAATGAGTCCTTTTGATGCAAAAACATTCACATTATCTTTATCGAAATCAAAACTTTGGACCTCAACACCATTAAATATTTGAACTTTCATGGCATGAAGGTTTTCCATCAAAACTTTCAATAATTTGCCGCTATGAATCGAACCTTCAACCGTATTTGTGATGGCAAAATCAAAACCATTAAAACCACAATTTTTGATTATTTTGTTTTCAGTAAAAAAGTGAGTGTCGTTTCCAGTAATAAACTTCAACTCCTTGTTTAGATAAGCCATTTGGTTTTGAGTTTCATCAAAAATAGTTTTATCGCTAAAAAGTTCTGTTCCACCACAAGCGTTAAGTTCGATTTCTGAGCCAAAATGCTGCGAAATCATGCTAATTCCTTTGAAACGCTTTTCGGCCCAATACATGGCTTGTTCAATTCCCATGACCGAAATGTTTTCGAGCAATTCAGTTGGACTTCCAAAACACGAAAAACCAGCATTTTTAGAACTTGCTCCCGTCGGTAAAACACCCGATTCCAAAATACAAACAGTCATTTCAGGTTTGTTTTTCTTCAAGAAATAAGCTAACCATAATCCTGAAAAACCTGCTCCAACAATAATCACATCATATTTCTTCAAAAAGACATCTTTTTCCCAAAAACTAATCATAATATTGCGTTTTGTATTTGAACAAAATTAGAATTAAGAATTTGAAATTAAGAAATAAGAATGATAAATATTTTCATTCAATCAGCCAATGGTGCAACAACTCAAACAGGCAAACGAAATAGCCAGACAAATACAAGACGTTGATATACAAGCATTTATACTGAAAAATCAGAAAAAAATTGACACACATTTGTTGCGTTTGGTAGCTGACCAATGGCTTTCTCGACAAAAAGCAAAAAATAAATTACCGTCTTGGTTTATCAATGAAGGTGTTCTTTTTCCTCCTCCATTGTCGGTCGAACAAGCTTCCTCTGAAATAACTGCTCATTATAAAGCCCAAGTTTTTGTGGCAAATTTTGGCAATAAAAAATGTGTAGATTTAACTGGAGGTATGGGGCTGGATAGCTGGGCATTATCAAAAGTGACTGAATCGGTAACTTATATTGAACAAAATGCTGATTTGGCTCAAGTTGCTGCTTACAATTTTGACGTTTTAGGACAAAAAAACATTGAAGTTCTGAACGAAAATTCAACCACTTTAAAACAATCTTTTTATGAAAAAAACAGCAACTTTTACATTGACCCACATCGACGTGATAATGCTAAAAATAAAGTTTTCAAAATTGAGGATTGTGAACCCAACTTATTAATAATCAAGCATTTGCTTGACAATTACATGGTTAAATTTTCTCCGATGTTGGATATAAAACTAGCATTGGAACAGCTCAAAAACATTTATCAAGCACATATCGTAGCAGTGGAAAACGAAGTCAAAGAATTGCTTTTTTTAAGTAAAAATGAATCTAAATCAGCCAAAATCATTTGTGTTAATTTTCTTTCAAACAATAACCAACAAATTTTTGAATTTGAATACCAAAATGAAGAAAATTTAAGTATTAATTATTCAAAACCAAGTAATTACATTTACGAACCAAATGCCGCCATTTTGAAGGCTGGAGCTTTTAAAAGCATTGCTAATCAGTTCAAAGTCAACAAATTGGCTCCAAATAGTCATCTTTACACTTCGGAAGAAATGGTTGAAAGTTTCCCTGGAAGAAGTTTTATTTGCGAAGCTGTTTGTAAATTTGATAAAAAAGAAATTTTGTCGAATTTACCGAATCAGAAAGCCAATATTAGCACAAGGAATTTTCCGTTAAAACCAGAAGAAATTAAAAAGAAATTGGGTTTACAAGATGGTGGAGATTACTATTTATTTGCTACCGAAAATCTAGAAAAACAAAAAATTGTACTTATTTGCAAAAAAGTAATTTAGTTAATTTAAAATTTGAGTTACAAAACCTCATTAACTGCGTCCAAAAATTAAAAAACAAATCATTTTATGAAAAAAATATTCATTATTTCGTTCCTCTTGACTGTTCATCTTGTAAGCTTTTGCCAAACTATTTTAAGTGGTTCGGAAGTATTTGGTAAAGAACGCAAAGAAGGTTTTTATATGACTTTAAACATCGACAAAAAATACATTGAAAAAGATTGGTCTTTGTATATTTCAAAATTTGGCGGTGTTTCGCAAAACAAAGAGATTTTCAATATTTCGATGGCAAATTTGCCCGATATTTCGCCAGACCCAATCAATTTGATGAGCAAAGTGATTTCAGAACAAAAAGTAAAAACCAAAGTTTTTGCTTCTTTTGACCTTGGCGGTGGAAATGTTGTAGCCGAAAATAATAGAAGATATTATGCAGTTGAGCAATTATTTAAAGATTTCTATGCTTTTGCCATGCAAAATGAGGATGTTCGTTTGGCAGACCGTGATGCTGATGAATCACAAAAAAACCTTGAACGAGTCAATAAAACTGGCAATAAAATAGCTAAAGAAATTGAAAAGAATAAACGTGAAAAAGAAAAGTTATTGAAAGAGATTGAAGAAAATAGACTCGAACTTGAAAAACTTTTGCAAGACCAAATTTCTAATAAACAAGACCAAGAGAACGCTCGCATTGCACTCGAAGAAAAGCAAAAAGCGGCAAGTATTGTCAAAACTCGAATTAAGTAAATGTAATTAATTGATAGTTAGAAAGCCTCTTAGTAATCCTGAGAGGCTTTTTTAATTTCTAAAACAAGCCCAACTGGTATTATTTCAATAATTATTTTAATTATTACAAGTGATTCACAGTCGAGGCTTTCATCATTTATAATTTTTCATATTTTTGTGGACGACGTTATACTTAACTTACTTGTTTTTGAACAGTTTTACTCAAACTGCTTTATAATTTCAAAAACTCAATCCTAAAACTAAAACCCAACTACCAAACTGGTTGATGAAAATTATGACGGAAATACAAGAGAAAATTCGACTAAGCCAAAGAAAAGACAATAAAGGTTGGAAAAAATGGGGGCCCTATCTTTCGGAAAGGCAATGGGGAACAGTTAGAGAAGATTATAGTGTGTATGGAAATGCGTGGGATTATATTCCACATGACATGGCTCGGTCAAGAGCTTATCGTTGGGGCGAAGATGGTATTGCAGGTATTTCAGATAACAAACAACATATATGCTTTGCCGTTTCTTTTTGGAATCACCAAGATAAAATTGTTAAAGAAAGACTTTATGGTTTGGCAGGTTCGGAAGGAATTCATGGTGAAGATGTGAAAGAATTATACTATTATTTAGATAGTACTCCGACACACTCGTATATGAAAATGTTATATAAATATCCTCAAAACCAGTTTCCTTACAAACAAATTATTGAAGAAAATCAACAAAGAAATAGAAAAGACCCTGAATTTGAAATCGAAGAAACAGGAGTTTTTGATAATAATGAATACTTTGATATTTTTATTGAATATGCGAAAGCCGACGAAAATGATATTTTAATAAAGATTACAGCTCATAATCGAAATAAAAAAGCTGCTTTATTGACCATTCTCCCAACTATTTGGTTTAGAAATACTTGGAGTTGGGGTTACGAAGCTTACAAGAAAAGTCCAATGATGACTGGTATTGCCAATAATTTAATTGAGGTAAATCATCAACTTTTGGGCAAATACAAACTTTATGTGGAAGGAGCTGACGAACTTGTTTTTTGTGAAAATGAAACGAATATGGAGCGAATTTTTGGCAGACCAAACACTGCCATGTTCGTTAAAGATGGTATAAGTAATTATGTAATCACAGGAAATCCAAAAACAATCAATCCAAATCGTATTGGAACGAAAGCTTCTGCGAAATTCACAAAAAAAATTGCTGGTGAAGATAGTTATACAATAAAACTAAGATTTAGTCAAAATTCTAACAATAAAGCATTTGCCGATTTTGATGAAATATTCGATTTGAGATTAAAAGAAGCTGATGAATTCTACGAGCATATTCAAAAAGATATTAAAACTGAGGAACTGAAAAGTATCCAACGTCAGGCTTTTGCTGGAATGATGTGGAATAAGCAATTCTATTATTATAACATTAACGAATGGCTCAACGGAGACCCAAAAATGCCTTTTGAGTTTAAAGGTCGAGCTTTTCCGAGAAATAATACTTGGAAACATGCCTACATGGCGAATATTCTTTCGATGCCCGATAAATGGGAATACCCTTGGTTTGCAGCTTGGGATTTAGCTTTTCATACATTAACATTAGCAAGAATTGATGCTGATTTTGCAAAAAGGCAATTGGCTGTTGTTTTGCGAGAATATTATATGCATCCAAATGGGCAAATTCCAGCATACGAATGGAATTTCTCGGACGTAAACCCGCCTGTTCATGCGTGGGCAACTTGGAAAGTATATGAAATTGACAAGAAAAATAGTGGCGTTGGCGATTTAGCTTTCTTGGAAAAGGTTTTTCATAAACTACTTATCAATTTTACGTGGTGGGTCAATCAGAAAGATGAAGAAGGTAACAATATTTTCGGTGGAGGTTTCTTAGGTCTTGATAATATTGGTGTATTTGATCGAAATGCTCAAATTCCTGGCGTAAAACTAGAGCAAGCTGATGCAACTGGCTGGATGGCCATGTACACACTCAATATGCTTAGAATTGCTTGCGAAATTTCTATCGAAAAACCTGTTTATCAAGATATGGCTTCCAAGTTTTTTGAGCATTTCTTGCATATTGCTGCTGCCATCAATAAACCAATCAAAGGTAATGATTTAGGACTTTGGGACGAAGCAGACCAATTTTACTACGACAAACTACATGCTCCAAACGGTGAAACAATTTTCATGAAAATTCGCTCTTACGTTGGACTTATTCCGTTGTTTGCGGTAGAAATCATTGATGAAGAAATGCTTTCAAAACTTCCTGATTTCAAACGAAGGCTTGAGTGGGTTTTAAATAATCGTCCTGATTTGGCTTCGCTTATTTCACGTTGGAACGAACCAGGTAAAGGTGAGACTCATTTGTTATCATTGCTACGGGGGCATCGCATGAAAATGGTTGTTAAAAGGATGTTCGACGAAGCCGAATTTTTATCAGATTATGGTATTCGCTCTTTATCAAAATCTCACAATGAAACACCTTATCAGTTTAACTTGCATGGTGAAATTTTAAGTGTAAAATATACTCCTGCCGAATCTGATTTAAGTATAATGGGTGGAAACTCTAACTGGCGTGGACCAATTTGGTTTCCAATAAACTTCTTGTTAATCGATTCATTATTAAAGTTTTATGGCTATTATGGCGATGATTTTGAGATAGAATATCCGACTAATTCAGGAAATATTATGTCCATAAAAGATGCGGCATTGCTGGTTGCTGAACGCCTCATTAGTATTTTTATGATGAATGAAAAAGGAAAACGTCCAAATACTGGTGATTTTGAAAAATTTGATTCGGACACTCATTTCAAAGATTTGCATTTATTTTATGAATATTTCAATGGTGATACTGGAGAAGGACTTGGAGCTGCACATCAATGCGGTTGGACAGGTTTGGTAGCTGATTTGATTGGCTATGTGAGCGAGAAAGCCTAAAGAAATGGCGGATGAAAAGAGAAATGATTCTTACTTTTTCATCCGCCTAAAATATTTTAAATTATTCATTTTTGATTCTCTTTATACTTATTCAACTCTGTGAAATACAAGATTTTTGCCAAAAATCTCAAATCCCCAATAACCTCGAACAACAAGTGTATTTATATCTTTCAATTTTACAACCGAATTATACGTTCGTCCAGTATTTGGGTCGTAAATTGACCCATTTTCCCAAGTATCTTTTCCATTGAATAGTAAATTTTCAACTACCAACATTCCAAGCCAAGAACGATTACGCAAATTAGGGTTGGGATTTTCTATATCTTTAAAATCTTCCATATTTGGGGTTTTTGGGTCGCAAATGAACCACACAACTTTCCCCAAAAAATGACCATTTTTCTTAAAAATTTCAACCTTCAAATCTTTATCTTCCGAAAACCATGTTCCAATAATTCTATCAGATACTGGAGTATTTTGGCTAAAACTTAACGAAAAACTCAATAAAAAAACAATAAAAAGCAGTATTTTAAACAATCTCATTTACATTAACTAATTTTATTTTTATAATTTCATCTAAAATACTTCTCCTAAATTAAAGAAAAAACCTTTTGTACCACCACTTCCTGCACCGTAAGAAACAACAAAATAGACATTTGATTTTTTGTTAACTTTTATTCTTAAACTACCACCATAACCAGTCAATAATTTTGAAAATTTATACGTAACAGGCTCTGTAAAACTTTGTGTATTTACAAATAATGCACCTCCTAATAATTCGTTTTTTAAAATATTGAATCTGTATTCCATTTCAAAATAAAGCATATTTCTACCTCTAAATCGGCCTTGAATAAATGTTCTTCCTGCATTATCATAAGTATCCCAAAGGGTACTTGGTAAGTCAAAATAAGGTGATTTTCCTCCAAAAGTTAACCAATTTAGATTCCAAAAAGCTAGTATATTTTTTGAGTTTCGAGGAAATGAAATATAGTGTCTAAAATCAGCATAAATTGTGTTATAATTTGTAGAGCTTTTAAGAACCTTCATGTTTTTAACAAACGAAAAATTACCATACCAACCACTAGCAATTGGACTGTTTTCATTTCTCCGAGAATCATATAAAGCGTTCAACACAATACCCGAAGATACAGTTGAGCGGCTAACGCCATAGTCATCGGCATTGGTAAGTAGGTGGCTATCAATGTTTTCAACTTTAAAATGTTTATCAAAGTTATAGCCAATACCGAGCAGTAAATCGGAGGTAATAGACCTTGACAATAGTTGATGAAAACGTAGAGAATTATAAGTATAATTATTAAAAATATTTTCGGAGGTAAATCCACCTAAACCAAAATCTTTGAGTGAATAATGGTAGAAACGCCAATCAGACACAAAATTATAACGATTATTTTTGCTCCAAATACTGGAAGTTAAAATCGGAGTAAATTGTTTATTTTGAGTATATTCTGGTGTAATTTTAATAACAGAAATATTGGTTTTAGTGTGCGTATAGAATGAAATATTTCCGTCCACTAAAATAGTAAAACCAGTTAATTGACTATATCCAAATCCTGGCAAAATTGTTAATAATGGCACTCCAACTGCTGCTTTTGAGGTGTCTGCTTTATAGTTTTTATTTTTCACTATATGCCAAATATCAACTACATCCATTAAAACCGTTTTATTTGTATCAATTTTTTGACTAAATGCTTGCTTCATTAAACACACAAAAAAAACAATTCTAAAGGAATTGAACATAATAATTTTCTTTCAATTTTATCCTATTTATCACTACGTCTTAACTACTAAAAAGGTGGGGTTATGGTAAAGTCGTCAATGAGAGAATATCATTAAAAAAATCTACGCTACTTTTTAGGTTCAAGTGGCAATTTCAATAGTTTGCTGAATGTATCAATTTTATTTTCTTGTAAATGTGTATCAACGCCAAAGACTACCTCATTCTCTTTTAAGCAACTATAAGTACCAAAAAATCTATCCCAAATACTTAATACATCACCATAATTTGAATCTGTATATGGTTGTAAATAATGATGATGTACTTGGTGAAAATTAGGTGTAACAAAAATACTACTCAATATATTATCTATTTTCTCAGGAATACGGACATCAGCATGTGCCATTACGTTTGAAGCAATTTGAATGAACTGTCGGAATATTAAAACCCAAAGAGAAACTCCTCCAATAAATACCCAAACTGTTGTAAATAACAACCGAATAGCTGTTTCGCCTGGATGCTCACGTAAAGTTGTAGAAACATCAACGTGTGTATCAACATGATGAACCAAATGAAATTGCCACAGGCTTTTCACTTTATGCATCAGAACATGGTATGAATATTCACAAAAATCTAAGAAAAAGAAAGTAGCTATAAATAATAGCAATGGATTTTTAATAATCATCCAATGAAACAATCCGAATTGATGATTTTGAGTCCATTTAAGCGTAAAATTCATTAGTATTCCTAATAAAAACTGTACAGGAGCTGCTGAAAGCATAAATTTTGCATTAAGCGACAGATGGCTCCATTTGTTAAAATTTTTATTAAAATTCAAAAAGTATTCTAAATTCCAAAAGATAAAGAAAGAAAATGTCAGTAATAGTATTCGATCAGAATCTGGTGCAGCATTGAAATAACTAATAATAGTTTGCATTTGTAGTTTTAAGGGTTAGTACATTTATTAAGCATACGTAGATACTAAAAGGATAGTTGGGTAATAAAACTAAATTTCCCTTGTTTAAATAATATCTTACTTGTTAGCAAATTTATTATAATCAATTCAAGAGCATCTTTAACAAAAATTAAAATATGGTTAAAGTTTAAATTATACCGTATGTAGCATACAAACAAATTATTAAAGTGAATCAAACATCTGGCAAAAAAAATCTCTGGTTAAGAAACATGCCTTAACCAGAGAAAAATAACCCTAACTAAACCTAATTACAAAATGGAAAAACCATTTACTCCTAATTTGAAAAAACTCTGGTTAATTACAAACCAGAGTTTTAAATCCTTTTGAATCCTTTTATGAAAATTTCTACTACTTTTATCTTACACAAAAATATGATTTGATACTCAAGGGTTTATCAAAAATAAATTAAATAGCTATTAAAATTAAGCTTTCAAAATATAGCCCATTCCGACAACTGTATGAATCAGTTTTTGGGTAAATTCTTTGTCAATTTTTTTACGCAAAAAATTAATATATGTATCAATTGTATTGCTGGCTGGGTCAAGGTCTGCATCCCATATTTTTTCAGCAATATCAATTCTTGACACGACCCTATTATGATTTATCATCAAATATTCAAGTAAAGCGTATTCTTTGGCTGTAAGTAATATTTCTTTTCCTGCACGAGTCAGATTACGAGCTGTTAAATCTAATTCTAAATCGGCTACTTTCAACAAACTTCGCTTGACTTGCTGTTGAACCATCGAACTACGTCGATGAAGTGCATTTAACCGCATCAATAGCTCTTGAAATTGGAATGGTTTTACCAAAAAATCATCAATTCCTGCTTCATAACCAAAAGCTTTGTCGTTGAGAGTACCCATAGCTGTAAGCATCAAAATTGGTGTATTTTGCTTTTCATTTCTAATTGCCTGAGTAATGTCATAACCATTCATTTTAGGCAAATTCACATCCAATATTATTACATCATACTCATTCTCAAATGCCATTTTTAGGCCTATTTCGCCATCTTTTGCAAAATCAACGAGATGCGTATTTTCTTCCAAACCTTTTTTTATGAATTCAGCCAAACGAATTTCATCCTCAACTATTAATATTTTCATACTTTATTATTGTTAAATCAATCACCTCAAATAGTTGTCTTGTCTTGCATTTTTGTAGACAAATGCATCAAAATACGCTTATTTAGTAGGCAATTCAACGGTAAAAATAGACCCCACTCCTTCGGTTGATTGAACTCTAATATTTCCCGAATGAATTTCCAATATACGTTTAGTCAGTGGCAATCCTATTCCATGTCCAGAAATCTCTTTTGTTTTTTCATTTCTGTAAAAAGGGTCAAAAATATGCTCCATTTCGCTTGAAGTCATACCCACACCTTCATCAATAAACTCCAAAATTATTTTTTCATTTTGGGAGTAAATTTTAACAAGCACTTTTTGGTTAATACTATATTTACAAGCATTTTCCATCAGATTTCTGAAAACTAAAATCAGTAATTCGGCATTTCCACTAACAATCATCGCTTCATCATTTTCAGGAATTTCTTCAAATTCGATGTTAATGTAATAATTGGCTTGATTTTTTTTCACTATATCAGAAGCTCCCCAAAGTACTTCATCAATCCTGACTTCATAAAATGGAACTGATTGAGCATCAGCATTCATTCTGGCCAATTCTAACAAACTATTGACCAAACTTATCATATTATTGATGTCATACTGAAAATTTTCAACGGTATGTTTGTATTCTTCCGCGGTTCGGTCTTTCATTAAAGTCACTTGTGCATTACCAAGCAAAATTGATAGTGGCGTACGCAACTCATGCGTGACATACGAAACAAAATTTCGTTGTTGCGTGTATGATTCGTCTAGTCGGTCTAATAAATCATTAAAAGTATGAGCCATTTGACCAATTTCATTATCTAAATTTGACTCAGGAATTCTTTGTTGAAGGTTTTTGCTTGAAATTCGTTTCATCCGTTTCGCAATTACGCCAATGGGTCTTAGGTCTTTTCTGATGAAATAACGAGTAGTAAGTGTAATAATGGTAATGAGAGTTACTGAGTTCAAAATCAGTATGTAAAGCAAGTTTCTTTGTTTATTAAACCCTGACAAATCAAATCCCGCAGCTTCAATGATTAGTAATTTCTTGAATTTGTTGTTACGACTCAAAAAAATTGTTCGTTCGTAACCATCTTTCTTAAATTCAAGTTCACGGCTAAAAACTTCACGTTTTCGAGCAGCAGTTAAATGTGGAATTGCATATCTTGATTTAAAAATAATTGTGCCCGTAGAATCGTATATGACAAATTGTTCTTTTGTGTAGATATTTTCTTTCATATCATCCATCATCATAATATATTCACCACTAATGCCTTTATTGACAATCATTTTCTCAATCGTGATGGCATTATTTCTGAGATAGAGATAAAATTCATTTTCACGAAAATTGCTGTAAAAAAGGTAAATATTGGTCGAAAAAATGATGAGAGCAATACTCAAAATTGTTGGGATTCTGAGTGTTTGTTTATCTACAATTTGCATAGCTTCCTTTAAAAATGTGAATTTGTCTTTAAAATTAAATGATTATCACGGAATGACTTGCAAAAAACAATAAATAATAGCAGAAAAATCAAATTTCACTTTTTAACATATAACCACGACCAATGACAGTATGAATGAGTTTGTTTGAATAACCTTGGTCGATTTTTTTTCGTAGAAAATTTACATACACATCAATGGTGTTGGTACCAGTATCAAAATTCAGATTCCAAACTTTCTCTGCAATTTCAACTCTTGAAACAACTTTTCCTTGATTTCTCATGAAAAACTCCAATAATCTAAATTCTCTGGAAGTCAATCCAATAATATTGGAATCTCGGCGTGCAACTTTTTCGTTTAAATCTAGTTCTAAATCTGCCACTTGAATGTTCTTTTTCAAATCACTCACATCACTTGCACGGCGATGTAAAGCATTTAAACGAGCTATTAACTCCAAAAAATCAAATGGTTTTACTAAATAATCATCAGCCCCGAAGTCCAATCCCATTACTTTATCCTGAACCGTTCCCATGGCAGTCAACATCATAATGGGCGTTTTTATTTGCTCATTTCTTAGCTGCTTTGTTAGTTCTAAACCACTTATTTTAGGCAAATTAACATCAAAAATCATCACATCATACGAATTCGATAAAGCAAAGTTTTTTCCAATTTGTCCGTCATAAGTAACATCAACTGAGAATCCGTTCTCTTCAAGACCTTTTTTAATATACTCGGCTAACCTAGACTCATCTTCAACGAGTAAAACTTTTATATCTGCCATTTTAATGCTATTTATAATGTACAATGATTTTTAACAATTGTATGAGCAAAAATGCAGTTCAAACCATAGTATGAATTAAAAATAAGATTAAAATTTGATTAAAACCACTTTTCATAAATCAACGAATATTATTCCAGCGTCTTTTCTGTTTTCGTTTATTCAAAACATTTCTTAATTCTTGACGTAGGGTGGTTTTTGATTCTACATAACAGCCATTAGGAACATCGGGTAAAGACCTGAAAATAGGTAAAAATAGGCCAAAATAAGCACTTATTCCTTTTGGATTAGCTACATTCAAAATTCCCATTAAATTGTCTGTGCCTAAAAAAATTGGACCAATACGCCCTAATAAACCAATTGTGAAGTTTTTATAGCCATTTTGCAATGCAATTGGTAAAGAAACTTCTGCTCTTTTTGTTTCAAATCTTGGAATAATAGCAAACATTGAAGCCTGCACCATTCCAGATTTATTTGGATTTCTCAAACTCTGTATCCATGTTGAATTCAAATATATTTTTTCAGAAATTTTATAATCAAAATTAGCAGAAAATGCCATTGGCAAAACCGAAACAAAACTATGTTGATAATCACTAGGACTTAAATTAAAGGCATTATTGGTTTGATTATATAATCTTTCTGGCGAATCAATTTTGTTGAAAGTTCCAGGCAAAACCATGACATTAGTTCTTGCAAAACTTGTTACATTTACATAATTTGGATTGTTAAAATTAATTTGCCCAACATCAACCAAAGCAACACCAATTCGGTACAAATATTTGTTTTTAGTTCCGTCTGATTGCCATTTTCCTTTTATTTTAATATCATATTTATCAAAATCGGGTCGAAACTCATAAACTACACCAATATCAAACCCGTAGCCAGTTCCTGCCGCCAAGTTTCCAAACAACCAGTTCGGATCAAAACTAGCACTTCTAAATCCATTGCTCGATGTCATTCCAAAAGTTCCTTCAACGTTTGAAAACAAAATATCTTGTCTTGTTGGTCGGCCTGCCGTTTGCGTAATCGTATAATCTAGGTTATTTGCCAAATAATGAACATTTAGTAGGCCATTCAGTCTTTTTAAAGTTAATCCTACCTTAAAAAAGTCTTGGTCTTGCTCTCTCACAACAAACCCCAATGATAAACCCATTTCGGTATAACTATTGAGGTTCATGGTAAAATGATTATTTGTCTGCGGAACACCATATAAAGTTGGTAGAAAAGTTCCTTTCGCCATTATATGAGCAACGTCCGAAGTTGTATTTGCTAAATTATTCAAAACTCTTAAACGAGAAGTAAATCCGATAGCCAATTTTGCTTTTTCAAAAGTATAAAACATTGAAGGGCCTTTTACATCAACAGCACCAAAAGCAACCGTATTAGGTTTATTAACTGCTTCTTCAATGTAAGAATTTCTAAAACCAATCAAACCATTTGATGCACGATATTGACTAGGAACAGTGTTGGTTACTACTCCGAAAAATGAATATGGGGCAGCCCATCCAGCATAATTATTAGTAAACTCGACATTTCCACCAGCTACATTCAAAAAGAATTTATAACGAGAATCGGCAATATTTGCAGGATTTGAGTAGATATTGTATGTTCCTGCATAGTTACTTGATGAAATCCCAAGCCATTGTTGAGCTTGCAAAGTATATGTTAGAAAAAAAAAACAAAAAAGAATTCGCATTTTTAAAGCAGAGCTGTCGATGAAATATTATATAAATTATATTTTGTTGTAATGAATCGTAAAATTAAAGAATTATAATCGAATGCTTTTGATTTTAATTATAATATTGATATTTTGGACTCTCATTTATACAAAGACCAAAGAAAAAACATGAATTACGATTTCAACAACTACAATACCGAAAATTTCTTCGATGAAATGGTTACCCCAGATGGAAACCCTCGGATTGGTAATCAGTTTTTAAAAAACAAAATTGAAAACCTTGCTTTTGAAAATCTGAAAAATAAGCAGAAAGCAGCAGAACGTTCGATGGTCTCAGCAGGTATAACATTTAATGTTTACTCAGAAGATGGCGGAACCGAAAGAATTATTCCGATTGATATTGTTCCTAGAATCATTGATTCTCAAGAATGGGACAATCTGGAAAGAGGCTTGGTTCAGCGTATCACCGCCTTGAATTTATTTTTACAGGATATTTATAATGAGCAAAAAATCATTCGTGATGGTATCATTCCTCGTGAAATCATTGAATCAAGTAAAGGTTTTTTGCCTGAATGTAAAGGACTTACACCTCCACAAGGAGTTTGGATTCATATTACTGGAACTGACTTAATTAGAGATAATAATGGCGTTTTTACGGTTTTAGAAGATAATTTACGTTGTCCTTCGGGCGTTTCTTATATGCTTGAAAATCGTGAACTTTCAAAACAAACTTTTCCTGATGTTTTGTCGCAATCTAATGTTCGTTCGATTTCGGAATATCCAGCCAAATTATTGGAAGTTTTACGTTACACTTCTGGCCGCCCTGACCCAACTGTGGCAGTTTTAACGCCTGGGATTTATAATTCTGCCTATTTTGAACATTCTTATTTAGCTCAACAAATGGGCGTTGAATTAGTTGATTACCGCGACTTAGTTGTTGTAGGTGATTATTTAAAAATGAGAACAACGACAGGATTTAAAACAGTTGATGTACTTTATCGTAGAATTGATGATACATTTTTAGACCCAAAAACATTTAATCCACATTCATTAATCGGAATTCCTGGTTTATTTGATGTTTATAAAAAAGGTAATATTGGACTTGCTAACGCTCCAGGCACTGGTGTTGCAGATGATAAAGTTGTCTATGCGTATGTTCCTCGTATCATTAAATATTATTTAGGAGAAGATGCTTTGATTCCAAATGTTGAAACATACTTGTGCGGTGAGCCAGATTCGATGAAATATGTATTAGAAAACATTGAAAAATTAGTAGTAAAAGAAGCCAATGAAGCTGGTGGATATGGTATGTTAATCGGGCCAAAAGCAGATAAGGCCGAACATGATAAATTCAGGGCATTAATCAAGAATAATCCAAGAAATTATATTGCACAACCAACCATTTCTCTTTCACGAAGCCCTTGTTTGGTCGAAAATGGTTTGGAAGGCCGCCACGTAGATTTACGTCCATATATTTTATATGGAAACGGAATTCATGTAACCCCAGGTGGACTTACAAGAGTTGCTTTGAAAAAAGGCTCATTAGTTGTAAATTCATCTCAAGGTGGTGGCAGTAAAGATACTTGGGTACTCAAATAATTATAGTTGATGAATTATGATTTTTTTGTATTTTTGTAGCTAATAAAAATAATCTCTGTGCCATAGTGCCTTTGAAACTATAAAAAATGAATATTACACGTTTTTCAACATTAGTAGCGATTGTGGTTTTGGCAGCATTGTCAAGATTTTTACCGCATCCGTTTAATTTTACACCAATTGCAGCCATTGCCTTGTTTGGTGGAGCTTATTTCACGAATCGTTGGCAAGCAATTGCAGTGCCGATGGGTGCGATGCTTTTGAGTGATACAATGCTAGAAATTTTGACTGGATACGGATTTCATTCAGGAATGATTCTTGTCTATGGTGTATTTGCTTTGGTAACGATTTTAGGTATGGTTTTACTAAAAAATGTAAATCCAGTTCGTGTAATTTCTGCATCAATTGTAAGCTCATTGATTTTCTTTTTGATTACAAACTTTGCTTTTTTATATCCAGAAGCAGTTATTGCAGACCCAAATCTAGGTCATTACCCACATAATTTATCAGGAATCATTGCGTCTTATACAGCAGGTATTCCATTCTTGAGAAATCAAATCTTAGGTGATTTATTCTTTTCGGGGGTATTATTTGGTGGATTTGCCTTATTGCAAAAACGTTTTGAAGTCTTAAAAACAGCTTAGTACTTTTAATCACAAAAAAAGGGAGTTTCCGCTGGAAACTCCCTTTTTTTATGATTATTTTTTTATTTTTTTCAACGAATCTTTCATTGAGATAAAGTCTGATAAAATAAAAATGATGGTCAAAAAAGCAATGATAACTTCCATCAAAACTAAGATTTTTGCGGGAACAGTGGCTGGCATTAAATCGCCATATCCGAAGAAAGTAAAGTTTAAAACACTAAAATAAAAAAACTCAAAGGCTTCTTCGAGTTTACCAAATTCGGGCATTACCCCAACGAAACTTCTCGTATCAACTTCATATAAACAGAAAAAATCAACGGCAAAAGAAAGCGTCATTTGGCCGATGTTATATGTCATCAAAAATAAAAATCGGTGATAAGCAATATCCTCAGAAGTAGCAATGAGTAATTGTGTAGAGTTTTCAAAGATAAAATAAATGCTTTTCACGAATGCCCAAAGTGTAATAAAAACTACAAGTGTTTGCACAGAAAAAAATTGCTGTACAAACACTATTTTGAATAAATATGCTACTACAAATAGGGTAGCAAATTCAGCTATTTCACGCTTGGGGATATTCATTATTTATTTCTCAATCATAATTCAACACTGGAGCGAGCCATTTTTCGACTTCTTCTAGTGGCATATCTTTACGTTTGGCATAATCTACAACTTGGTCTTTGGCAATCTTTCCAATGGTAAAATATTTACTTTCTGGATGAGAAAAATACCAACCACTTACCGAACTCGCTGGGTACATGGCAAAACTTTCGGTCAATTCGATGCCGATTCTATTCGCTTGCAAAAGCTCAAATAAAGCTGTTTTTTCAGTATGGTCTGGGCAAGCAGGATAACCAGGTGCTGGACGAATACCTTGGTATTTTTCGGCAATCAGTTCGTCGTTACTGAAAGTTTCATTTGAAACATATCCCCAAAACTCCGTTCTCACACGCTCGTGCATTAACTCAGTAAATGCTTCGGCCAAACGGTCGGCGATAGACTTGAGCATGATTGAATGATAATCATCATGGTCTTTTTCGTATTGTTCGAGCAGAGCTTCAATTCCTAAACCCGCTGTAACTGCAAATCCGCCAATATAATCTTCAATTCCAGTATTATTTGGTGCAATATAATCTGATAAACAAAGATTGGGTAAATTTTGGGCTTTTAAATTCTGCTGACGCAAATGATGTAAAATTGCCAATGAGGCATTGTCAATCAATTCTCCATTTTCAGCCACGCCTGTTTCACCCAAAACTCTATAACCTGTACCTTTCAATGCTCCTTGACCAGCGGCATTGTATTCATAGGATTCAAAATTATGTAAAACAATATCATCTCCTACCGAATTTGCAGGATAAAATCCGACAACGGCTTTCGCTTGCAATGACTTCTCGGCAATTACTTTTTTAAGCATTGCTTGGGCATCATCATAAAGTTTTTGGGCTTCTTTCCCTACAACTGCATCATCAAAAATCTTTGGATATTTACCTGATAACTGCCATGTTTGGAAAAATGGTGTCCAGTCGATGTATTTTGCAATTTCAGCTAAATCATAATCTTCAAAAACTTTTGTTCCAAGAAATTTTGGTTTAGTGGCTTTGTAATTATTCCAATCAATTTTTACATGATTTTCTCTTGCTTTTTCAATTGGAATAAAGTTTTTATCTTTTTGGCGACTAGCGTGGTCAATTCTCAATTGAGCATATTGGGCTTTGATTTCATCAAAAATCTCTTGATTAGTTTGCTCATTTTGCATCAAACGGCCAGCAACAGGTACACTTTTCGAGGCATCTAAAACATGAATCACTGGCCCAGAATAATGTGGGTCAATTTTTACGGCCGTATGAATCCGTGAAGTTGTAGCTCCACCAATCAATAAAGGGACTTTGAAACCTTGTCGCTCCATTTCTTTGGCTACACCCACCATTTCATCTAAACTTGGCGTAATCAAACCACTTAAACCGATGATGTCAACGTTATGTTTTTTTGCTTCTTCCAAAATTTTATTGGTTGGCACCATCACGCCTAAATCTATGATTTCATAATTATTACATCCTAATACAACCGCAACAATATTTTTCCCAATATCATGCACATCTCCTTTTACGGTCGCTAATAAAATCTTACCCGCACTTGATGATGTTTCTGCTTCACCTTCAACTTTATTCAGTAATTTTTCTTCTTCAATAAATGGCAATAAATAGGCTACGGCTTTTTTCATTACCCTTGCCGATTTTACTACTTGTGGTAAAAACATTTTCCCTTCTCCAAATAAATCGCCCACAATATTCATCCCATCCATCAAAGGGCCTTCGATAACGTGCAATGGTTTTTCTACTTTCAGACGAGCCTCTTCTACATCTTCATCAATAAATTCAGTCAAACCTTTGATTAAAGCATGAGCCAAACGCTGTTCAACGGGTTGCTCACGCCAAGCATTGTCAACTACAATTTCCTTTCCTTTCGATTTTACGGTTTCGGCAAATGTCACTAATCGCTCAGTTGCATCGGGTCTTCGATTAAGAAGTACATCTTCACAAAGTTCCAACATATCCTTTGGAATATCATCATAAACGCCCAATTGACCAGCATTTACGATACCCATATCCATTCCAGCCTTGATTGCATGGTACAAAAACACGGTGTGCATTGCTTCACGAACAGGCTCATTTCCTCTAAAACTAAATGAAATATTTGAAACACCGCCCGAAACTTTGGCATAAGGCAGATTTTCTTTTATCCAACGAGTGGCATTAATAAAGTCAACAGCATAATTATTATGTTCCTCCAAACCTGTAGCTACCGTAAGAATATTTGGGTCGAAAATTATATCTTGCGGAGGGAAATTAACTTCATTAACCAAAATATCATACGCTCTTTTACAAATTTCAATACGGCGTTCGTACGAATCGGCCTGCCCTGCTTCATCAAAAGCCATCACAACCGTTGAAGCACCATAACGTTTAACTTTTTCAGCAGATTCTCTAAACTTCGCTTCACCTTCTTTCAAGGAAATAGAATTTACAATTGATTTTCCTTGCACACATTTCAAACCTGCTTCAATTACCTCCCATTTTGAAGAGTCAATCATCAAAGGTAATCTTGCAATATCAGGTTCAGCAGCAATCAAATTCAAGAAAGTTGTCATGGCTTCCACACCATCGATCATTCCTTCATCAAGGTTTACATCAATTATTTGAGCTCCATTTTCAGCTTGATTTCTCGCTACTGAAAGTGCATCATCATATTTTCCTTCACGAATCAAACGAGCAAAAGCTTTTGAACCAGTAACATTACAACGTTCACCAACATTTATGAAGTTAGTTTCTGCTGTCATTTTCAACGGTTCTAAACCAGAGACTTTTTGAATTGGCTCGAAAGAAGGAATTACACGTGGTTTATAGTTTGCTGCTACTTCTGCAATTGCCTTGATATGAGCGGGCGTTGTTCCACAACAACCACCAATAATATTCATGAATCCATTTTGCAAGAAATCTTCTACAATTACAGACATTTCTGCGGGTGATTGGTCGTATTCTCCCATTTCGTTGGGTAAACCTGCATTTGGGTGAGCCGAAACCAAAAATGGAGCTTCATTAGCCAAAATTTGAACATAAGGACGCATTAAATCTGCCCCTAAGGCACAATTCAAACCGATTGATAATAAATCAATATGAGAAACTGACGTCAAAAATGCTTCAGTTGTTTGTCCTGAAAGTGTTCGTCCAGAAGCATCGGTGATTGTTCCCGAAACCATTACTGGAATATTTTTTTCTACAAATTCCAACAAATTCGCTCTTGTTTGCTTCGCTAAAGATGCACTTTTCAAAGCCCTAATTGTTCCATTTTTTACATCATGAGCAAACAAATCAATGGCGTATAATGCAGCTTTTGCATTGAGCGTATCAAAAATAGTTTCGACCAAAAGAACATCAGCACCACCATCGACTAAACCTTGAATTTGCTCATAGTAGGCATCAACCAATTCATCAAAAGTGATGGCACGAAAACCTGGGTCATTTACATCTGGAGATAGCGAAAGTGTTCGGTTCGTTGGCCCAATTGAACCTGCAACAAAACGAGGTTTTGATGGATTTTTGGCGGTGAATTCGTCAGCAACTTCACGAGCAATTTTAGCAGATTGATAATTCAATTCATACACATAATCTTCCATGTGATAATCGGCCATAGCGATTGATGTTCCCGAAAAAGTATTTGTTTCGGCAATATCAGCCCCCGCTTCAAAGTATTTTGCATGAATTTCTTTGATAACTTCTGGTTTCGTGATAGAAAGCATATCGTTATTACCTTTTACTTCATACGGGAAATCTTTGAAACGCTCGCCACGATAATCAGCATCTGATAATTTGTATTCTTGAATCAATGAACCCATCGCCCCATCAAGGACAAGGATTCTATCTTTTAGTATTTCTCGGATGTTAGCCACTTTTTACTATATTTTTAATTAAGAAATTAATCACAATTCAGGAAATTGTGTTATATGAGAATAACAAAATTTATCTTACAAAAGTACGATTTAAAGATTGATTTTTTAAATAAATTACAAAAAATAGATAAATTATCTAAAATTCAATTGTTTGATACGGTTTTTATTTTTAATTTTGACATAAATATTTGATAAAAACGACATTTTATCTATGCAAAAATTAGATAGTACCGACCGTGAAATTTTGAAGTCACTTCAAGAAAACGCTCACTTAACAACCAAAGAATTAGCTTCTCGATTGAATCTTTCACCAACACCCGTTTACGAGCGTGTAAGAAGATTGGAAAATGAAGGAGTAATAAAAAAATACGTAGCCGTAATTGACCGTGAAAAAGTAGGCAAAGACTTAATGGTTTTTTGTAATATTCGCTTAAAAGAACACGCCCAGGAAGCTGGCAAAAAGTTTGTGCTTGAAATTGTGAAATTGCATGAAGTAATCGAATGCCACAATATTTCGGGTGAATACGATTTCATGATAAAAGTTGTAGTCGAAGATATGCGTGAATACCAAAGTTTTTTGATGAATAAACTGGCTTCTCTCGAAAATATTGGAAGCACACACAGCACATTTGTGATGAGCGAGATTAAAAACGAAACTAAGTTAGAAATTTAGATTTGAAATAATGAATAGGAGATTCGAGAAATGTTTTTAACAAAATCTCGAATCCCATATTTTAAATCTGATAATTAAACTATAAATCAAACTTAATGCCTTGAGCAAGAGGCAGTTGCGTACTATAATTGATGGTGTTTGTTTGACGACGCATATAATTTCTCCAAGCATCTGAACCACTTTCACGCCCCCCACCTGTTTCTTTTTCTCCGCCAAAAGCACCACCTATTTCTGCTCCAGAAGTACCAATATTTACGTTGGCAATTCCACAATCAGAGCCTGCGTAAGATAAAAACTGCTCGGCTTCACGCATATTTAGGGTAAAAATTGAAGATGAAAGTCCTTGTGGAACCGCATTTTGCAATTCAATGGCTTCATCAAGCGTTTTAAATTTCATTAAATATAAAATCGGTGCAAAAGTTTCGTGGCAAACTGTTGAAGTTTGGCTCTCAACTTCAACAATTGTTGGCTTTACATAACAGCCTGACTCAAAGCCATTTCCAGTTAAAACTTCATTTCCACAAAGCACTTTTCCTCCTTCGTTTTGTATATTGGCAATGGCGGTTTTATAATTATTTACTGCATCAGTATCAATCAATGGCCCAACGTGATTATGCATATCAAGTGGGTCACCGATTCGTAGTTGAGCGTAGATTTTAACTAAACGGTTTTTCACTTCTTCGTACATACTTTCGTGCAGAAATAATCGGCGTGTGGTTGTACAACGCTGTCCCGCAGTTCCAACTGCACCAAAAACTACCGCAGGAATAACTACTTCTAAATCAGCATTTTGAGTGACGATAATAGCATTATTTCCACCCAATTCTAACAAACTTTTCCCGAAACGAGCGGCTACAGCTTGACCAACCGCCTTACCCATGCGAGTAGAACCAGTGGCAGAAATCAAGGCCACATTGGCATCATTAGAAAGCCACTCTCCTACTTTTCTATCACCAATAATCAAACTCGAAACGCCTTCAGGAATATCATTTTTTTTGAGAACAGTTTGAATAATATTTTGACAAGCGATGGCAGTTAAAGGAGTTTTCTCTGATGGTTTCCAAACACAAACATCCCCACAAATCCATGCAAGCATGGTATTCCAAGACCAAACCGCCACAGGGAAATTAAACGCTGATATAATCCCGACGATTCCAAGCGGATGCCATTGCTCATACATTCGGTGCTGCGGACGCTCAGAGTGCATTGTCAATCCATAGAGTTGGCGAGAAAGGCCGACCGCAAAATCGCAAATATCAATCATTTCTTGTACTTCTCCCCAGCCTTCTTGTAGGCTTTTGCCCATTTCGTAACTTACCAAACGGCCTAAAGCATCTTTATTTTCACGCAAGGCATCGCCCATTTGTCGTACAATTTCCCCACGTTTGGGAGCAGGAACTGTTCTCCAAACTTTAAATGCTTCTTTGGCATTTTCAATTACTTTATCATAATCTTCTCGATTCGCTTGTCGGACTTTCCCAATCAATTGTCCATCAACGGGCGAATAAGAATTAAGCACTTTGCCACTACCAGCCCAACTTTCAACACCAGTGCTTACTCCATTGTTGAGGGATTTAATTTTAAGCGTTTTTAATACTTGTTTCATTTGTTTTGTTGTTTTTTTGAAGTGTTATTTTGTTTGTAGTTTAAATTTTATTTTTTTTCAATGATTGTTTTATTAAACTTATAATGTAATCGAAATCGTCATCATTATTCATTAGAATTTCATAATCACCATTTCCCCAATGCCCTAAATTAGAAACATCCCTTGTAATTCCTTTTGGGTCATTTAATTCTCCTTTTTTTAAATTAATCCATAATTTTAAATTATTTTTTGCAAAATTTATATCAATTATATTTGACTTTGAAACAAAGGCTATGTAAAGTTTTTTGGGTTTTACTTCAATTTCATCCAAATTTAAAATTTCAGTTTTTAACTTTTGATATAATTCAAAAATTTCGACGTTGACTTTAGCTAAGTGTTCTTGCTCTGTATATACTTTTATTTCATTTGACACTTTTTGAATTGTATCATCTTTTCTGCTAATTGTTTTTACACTTACCGTCGAATTTAAAGTTTGAATTTTTGTATAGCTCACCATTTTATTGTCAAATCTTTTAACTTCCCAAAGTTCAATTGGTAAGTCCTTGAAACTAATGGCTTCTCTTTGATAAGTAGTAAAATAAGGAGAAACAAAAATTACTTTTGATTGAGACCAATCAACATTATCTCTTTTTAAACTAACAGTGTTGTTTTCATTAAATTCTAAAATAAAATCTGCTTTATTATTGAGCATCAAAGATAAATAAGCAAATCCTTGGTCTATTACACTATAATTTTTGTCTCGCTTATATTCTATAATGACAAAAGCGTTTGATTCAAAATCGAATGCCAATGTATCAATTCTAAAATTACCTATAACAAACTCATTCTTTACAAATTTCAAATTAAAAATTGCCTTTAAATTATTTTCGGTTAGCTTTTGAATATCCTTTTCAAGTTTAAAGTCTAATTCTTTCACTTGTTCTAAACATTCATTATCTTTTATACTAAATAGCGACATTCCTCTTCTTTTTTTATAATAAATATAAATTCCCCTCCCACAAATATAAAGAAACCAACCCAAGCCACAAACTCTCAATACTTTATCATGATATTTCTTTATATTTATGCTTCAAATCTATTCAATCAACTAAAATGAACGCTACCGAATTATCTTGGAAAACTTCCGACGGAATCAATATTTACGGCAAAATGTGGAAAACAAATATGCCTACAAAAGCCGTAATTTGCCTTATGCACGGCATGGGCGAACATATCAATCGTTATAATCATGTAGCCGAAATGTTCACTTCTAATGGTTACGCTGTCATTGGCTGCGACCAACGTGGTCATGGAAAATCAGGTGGTTCTCGTGGACATTTTCCTGATTTTGAGACTTTTTTAGATGATGTAGATGCCTTGTTAAATGCTACTTCCGAACATTTTCCTGATGATAAAAAGATTCTTTATGGCCATAGTATGGGTGGAAATTTGGTAGCAAATTATTTACTTCGTCGGCAACCAAAAATTACTGGTGCAATTTTGTCTTCACCTTATTTTCAATTGGCTTTTCAACCTTCAAAAATCACGCTTTTCATCGGAAAATTAATGAAAGGTATTTTTCCTGCATTATCATTGAGTAGCGGCTTAGATTCTTCTGCTATTTCAAGAGATGCTAGTGTCGTAAAAAAATACAACGAAGACCCATTAGTTCATGACAAAGTTTCGGCAAAAATGGGAATCGAAATGATAGAAACGGGTCAATGGGCCATTGATAATGCTGAAAAGCTAAGTGTTCCAACACTTATTTATCACGGTACAGCCGACAGACTAACTTCTTTCGCAGGAAGTAAATTATTTGCCGAAAAAGTAGGAAAACTCGCAACTTTTGTGCCATTTGAAGGCCTTTTTCATGAAACTCACAACGAACCAGAAAAAGAAGATGTCTTTAAAATGATTTTACAATGGTGCAATAATGTTATTCAATAACATTCAAATTTAATTTTGTATAACTATAAAAGGGCATCCGCATCATCCAACATAAACGCTTTTGGATGATGCGTCATTCCTATTCTTGGGTAATAATCCACAGCCGCTGGAGCTGAAAGTAAAATCAATTTAGCTTCTCGAGAAAGTAATTTCGTTTGCCGAATCAATTCTTTTCCAATACCTTGTTTTTGGTAATTTTTATCTACAAATAAATCAGAAAGGTAGGTACAAAATACCCAATCAGTAACTGACCTTGCAACACCAACTAATTTCCCTTCATGACGAGCAGTCACTATTAAGTTGGCATTTTCAACCATAAGTTTTATTCTATCTAAATCATCAATCGGACGGCGTTCTCCTAAAGTTGAAGCAATCAAGGTTGCCCTAAACTCTTGCCAATCAAGGTTTTCTTCTTGTTTATATTTTATCTCCATCATACTTATTGTTTCTCAAATATAATTATTTAAGCTAAAAAAGACCATAAAACTTATTTAAGTACAAATCAATAAAAAAATATTCACAATATAATTGTCATAACAATTAATTTCAATAACTTTGTACGCATAACAATATTTAGTACAACAATTAAATATTTTCTATTCAAATGCCTATTTATCATAAACTAGGAAAAATTCCATCTAAAAGACATACGCAATTTGAAAAACCCGAAAATAAAGGCTTATACTATGAGCAGCTTTTCGGAACAATTGGCTTTGACGGAATGGCTTCATTGATGTACCACATTCATCGACCAACGCAAGTCGTACAAATTCTTGATAGCAAAGACATTACGCCAAAAATAGCCGATACTCACAACATGATGATGCGGAAATTTATCGGTTTTGATGTTACTCCAAAGGATGATTTCTTAGAAAGTCGAGTACCGATGATGACAAATTCCGCTTGTACAATCGGCTTGGCTGCTCCAACAAAATCTTTACGTGAATATTTCTATAAAAATGCTGATTCTGACGAATTGCTTTTTATTCATCAAGGTTCTGGTACACTTCGTACGCAACTGGGAAATATTAATTTTGAATACGGCGATTACTTTATTATTCCACGAGGAATTATCTATCAAATTGATTTTGAAACAACCGAAAACCGTATTTTTTACGTAGAATCTCATTCACCAATTTATACCCCAAAACGTTACAGAAATCATTTTGGACAGCTTTTGGAAAGTTCACCATTTTGCGAAAGAGATTATAAACTTCCTGAAATATTAGAGACTTTTGATGAAAAAGGCGAATTTTTAATAAAAATTAAGAAACAAAACCAACTTCATCAATTAGTTTACCAATATCATCCTTTTGATGTTGTTGGGTTTGATGGCTATAATTTCCCTTGGGGTTTTTCGATTCACAATTTTGAGCCAATCACAGGTAGAATTCATCAGCCTCCACCCGTTCATCAAACTTTTCAAAGCGATGCTTTTGTGATTTGTTCGTTTTGTCCGAGACTTTACGACTATCATCCTAAGGCAATTCCTGCTCCTTATAATCACTCAAATATTGATTCTGATGAGGTAATTTATTATGTAGATGGCGATTTTATGAGTCGAAACGATATTGCAAAAGGGCATATCACGCTTCATCCTGGCGGTATTCCACATGGCCCTCACCCAGGAGCAATGGAACGTAGCATTGGAAAATTAGCTACACAGGAATTAGCAGTCATGGTTGATACTTTTCAACCACTAAAAATCACTGAAAATGCTTTAAAATATGACGACGGAAAATATTTTCAGAGTTGGAAAGCCGATTAAATTGAATTTAACGGGTTGTTCAAAGATTTACACAAAATAAAAAATCATCATCGCTAAAAAATAAAATAATGCTACTCCAAGAAACAAAAAATATGATTGACCAAGATATTAATTTTCTACCAATCAACGGCACAGATTATATCGAATTGTATGTAGGCAATTGCAAACAGGCTGCACATTATTATCAAACAGCTTTTGGTTTTCAGCCGTTAGCTTATGCAGGTCTTGAAACAGGTCTGCGTGACCGTGAAAGTTATGTGTTGCATCAAGGGAAAATTCGTTTGATTTTGACTTCACCTCTTCATGGAGGGACAGCGATTGGAAAGCACATTGACCAACATGGTGACGGTGTAAAAGTAGTAGCTCTTTGGGTTGACGATGCACGAGATGCTTACTATGAAACTATTTCTCGTGGAGCAAAATCATATTTTGAACCAACCATTGAAGAGGATGAATTTGGTAAAGTTGTGCGTTCGGGCATTCATACTTATGGAGATACTGTTCATGTTTTTGTGGAAAGGAATGAATACAAAGGAGTTTTTCTGCCAAATTTTAGAGCATGGAAACCAAGTTATCATCCTTCGCCAGTTGGTTTAAAATACATTGACCATATCGTAGGAAATGTTGGTTGGAACGGCATGAATGAATGGGTTAATTTTTATGGAAAAATAATGGGATTTAATCAATTAGTAAGTTTTGATGACAAAGATATTTCAACCGAATATACAGCTTTGATGAGCAAAGTTATGTCAAATGGAAATGGGCGAATCAAGTTTCCAATTAACGAACCAGCAATTGGAAAAAAGAAATCCCAAGTAGAAGAATACCTTGGTTTCTATGGTGGTGCAGGTGTGCAGCATTTGGCAGTTGCAACTGATGATATTATCACAACTGTTACACATTTGCGGGAACATGGTGTTGAATTTCTGCAAGTTCCCGCTAGTTATTATGCTGAACTAAAGGAAAGAATTGGTGATATTGAGGAAGAAATTGAACAACTAAGCCAACTCGGAATTTTGGTTGACCGTGACGAAGAAGGTTATTTACTTCAAATTTTCACCAAACCAATTGAACCAAGACCAACCATGTTTTTTGAAATTATTCAGCGAAAAGGAGCAAAATCTTTCGGAAAAGGCAATTTTAAAGCACTTTTTGAAGCAATTGAGCGTGAACAAGTTTTGAGAGGAACGCTATGAAACAAAATTATAACTTATATACAACCTCCGACCAAGAAGTTTGGAGACGACTTTTTGAACGACAAATGCAAAAGTTGCCATTCATTGCTAGCGAGGTTTATCTTGAAGGTATCGAAAAAGCAGGGTTTGTGGCCAATCATATTCCTGATTTTGATAATGAAACAAATCCTCGACTTCAAACACTTACGGGTTGGTCTGTTGTGGCAGCCGATGGGCTCGTGCCAATCAAAGAGTTTTTTGAACTTTTAGCCGATAAAAAATTCCCAGCATCGACTTGGTTACGTAAAATCGACCAACTTGATTATTTGGAGGAACCTGATATGTTTCACGATACTTTTGGTCATATTCCTTTATTGACAAATCAAGATTTTTGTAATTTTTTGGCAGAATTTAGTAAGATTTCTTTGAAATATATTAATCATGAAGTTGCTGTAAAATTCTTACAAAAACTATATTGGTTCACGGTTGAATTTGGATTAATCAAAGAAAAACAGCTGACAAAAATTTATGGCGGAGGCATTATTTCATCAAGCGGAGAAAGTACATATAGTCTTTTCAGCGGTGTTCCAACAAGAGTTCAATATTCGATTGAAGAAATTTTTAATACCGAAGTGAAAATTGATGCTTATCAAAAAAAATATTTTATAATTGATTCTTACGACCAATTGTTTCAATCATTGCCAAAATTTGAAGAAATTTTAGAGCAGCAATTATTAGTGTATCAATAATTGAAGGTTTTTTCTACTTTTGTAATATTAATTGTTCTTAGCCAACAGCTATTAGTTATATGATTTAAAATATTGTTTGGATTTAGTTGTTATTTATACAGTATTCTATTGTTTTTTTAATAAATAACCGAATTCTTTAATTTTTACTCATTGCTAAAAGTCAACCGCCAAAAACCTACAAAGTAGATAAAGACTCAAAATAAATGACACACTCAGACAAACGTTCGTACTATTTCAAGATTGATACTACCATCAAAAGGATTCGTAGCTTCATGCAAAAAGGCCTAACTGATGGCGGAATTGACTTAACTGTTGACCAATGGGTAGTCATTGACCACATCAAGCCCAAGGCTGGAATTAGTCAAAATGATTTGGCAGTTGATACCGCGAAAGATGCTCCAACAATTACTAGAATTTTGGATTTATTAGTCGAAAAAGGATTAGTTCGCCGCCAAATGGCCGACGATGACCGACGAAAATTCAATATTTATTTAACCGAAGAAGGTGAAATTTTACATCAAAATGCCTTAGGTGTAATTGGTGAAATTCGTAGAAAATCATGGGGAAACCTTACTGATGAAGACTATGAGCATCTTGTAAGAATAATGGATAAAATTCACGAAAATGTAAGTGAAAAATAATTGAGTTTATGAATTCAGTTGGAAAAACTGTTTTTCGTAAACTGAATTCAAAATATAAAACTGAATGAACACTTGGCTCAAAATAGCATCAAATAGCGATTTTTCAATTTATAATTTGCCTTTTGGCATTTTTAGTACTTCCAAAAATAAACCTAAAATTGGCACTAGAATTGGAGATTTTGTCATTGATTTGGAACAATTACGCAAACTAGGTTTACTTCAAATTCCACATAATATTTTCAATCAATCAAGTCTAAATCCTTTTATTGGTTTGGGTAAAAAACGAACAAATAATGTTCGTTTACAAATTCAAAAATGGCTTTGTGAAGATAATTCTCCCTTAAAAAAACATTTTGACCATGTTTTTCATAAAATTGAAAACATCAAAATGCACTTACCTGTTAAGATTGGTGATTACACAGATTTTTATTCGAGCATCGAACACGCAACCAATGCTGGCAAAATTTTTCGCCCTGATAATCCACTTTTCCCAAACTGGAAACATATACCAATAGCCTATCATGGTCGAGCGAGTTCAATTGTTATTTCTGGAACGCCTATTCATCGTCCAAAGGGACAATTTAAACCAGCTGATGCTTCAAGTCCTGTTTTTGGGCCAACCAAAGAGATGGATTTTGAATTAGAAATTGGAGCAATTATTGGTAAAAACTCTTCACATGGAGAATCAATAAATATCTCAGAATCAGAAGATTATGTGTTTGGACTTGTCCTTTTCAATGATTGGTCAGCAAGAGATATTCAACGATGGGAAACGCTTCCTTTAGGGCCATTTTTAGGTAAAAACTTTGCTTCTTCCATTTCACCTTGGGTCGTTACAATGGAATCTCTTTCACCTTTTAGAGTTGAATCACCAACCCAAGACCCCGCTCCATTACCTTATTTAAAAGTAGATGGCAAACGAAACTTTGATATAAATTTAGAGGTAAAATTGGGAAACAATATTATTTCTGAGACAAATTTCAAGCAAATGTATTGGAGTATTGCTCAACAAATTTCGCATCATACTATCAATGGTTGTAATCTAAAAATTGGCGATTTATTAGCTTCTGGAACCATAAGTGGCTCAGAACCAAACAGTTATGGCTCAATGCTAGAATTAAGTTGGGGTGGAAAAAATCCGATTAAATTAAAGAATGGAGAAACCAGAACTTATCTTAAAGACGGCGATGAGGTGATAATAAGCGGATTTTGCAAAAAAAACGAAATCAGGGTTGGTTTTGGAGAAGTTAGTGGAAGAATTTTGCCTGCAATAAGTTAAATTTTCAACAATGTTAACATTAAATCCTAAAGAATTAGATTCGAGAGTATTTTACAGTTATATGACTGGAACGGTTGCACCACGCCCAATTGCTTTTGCAAGTACTGTTGATAAAGTGGGAAATGTTAATTTAAGTCCGTTCAGTTTTTTTAATATTATGGGCATTAATCCACCTATTTTAGTTTTTGCACCAAACAATCGTGGCCGAGATGGCTCCAAAAAAGACACCATTTTGAATCTCGAAGAAGTTGGAGAAGTGGTAATAAATATGGTTGATTTTAGTATGGTTCAACAAATGTCTTTGTCGAGTATTGAGTTTCCAAAAGGCATAAATGAGTTTATAAAATCAGGATTCACCGAAGAAAAATCAGTTTTTGTAAAGCCGCCAAGAGTAAAAGAATCTCAAACACAATTTGAGTGTAAAGTGCTCGAAATCAAACAAATTGGAACAATGAATTTGGTTATTTGTGAAGTTATTTTAGGACATTTTTCTGATAGAATTATTGGTGAAAATGGAAAAATCGACCAACAAAAAACTGACTGGGTTGCACGAATGGGCGAAAATTGGTATGCAAGAGCTGACAAAGTTTCTATGTTTGAAGTAGAAAAACCAACCTCTAAAATCGGCATTGGTTACGATGCTATTCCTGAAAAAATTAGGTTTTCTAAAATTCTTAACGGCAATCATTTGGGACAATTAGGTAATGTTGAAACCCTGCCAAATCAAGATCAAATTTTAGCATTTCGAGAAACGCCTTTCATGCAAGAAATTATCGAACAAGTGCTATATGGTTGTGCTTTTTTAGATAATTTATTACATGCGGCAGCAGCAAAACTACTTGACCAAAACAAAGTTAAGGAAGCTTGGTTAGTTTTACTTCAATCAAATTAGTTAAAATATTTTATTCATTTAAACTATTTTCAATCAGGCGTTGGTCGCCATTTAAATGATTGATTATCAATGGCTCGCATGGTACAAAGTATGCCGTCTAAATGGTCATATTCATGTTGGAGCAATTCAGCAATGGCATCTTCTACCATCCAAGATTGACTTTGCCAATTTTCATCTAAGTACCTAATTGTCAAACCTTTATGTCGTTTAACTTTCACTAATAAATTTGGAAATGACATACAATCATCCCATAATTCAAACGTTTCTTCGCTCAAATTTTCAAAAACAGGATTAATAATAATAATCGGACGGTCAAGATTTAGGTAAATCAGCCGTTTCATCACTCCCAATTGTGGTGCGGCGATGCCTCGTCCAAATTTATATTTTGCCCGAATTTCTTCCATCACATGATGTAAATCTGTTACCCATTCACTAACCATAGGTAATTCATGTTCATAAACAGGCTCACAAACTTCATATAATCTTGGGTCGCCGAGTTGGAGTAAATCTTTTAAGGTTTTCAATTCGAAATCTATTGATAACAAAGTTCATTTAACAAAAATTAACAAACGCAAATAAACTAAAAAATAGCTATATTCGTTTTTTCGGTGCAACAAATTAGCTTTAATCCATCATGAAAAATTTACTTATAATCACCTTCTTTTTATTTTCTTATTGTGGATTTGGTCAGTTAATCACCAAAATGCCCGAAATTGACGACCAAACAAGTTATGAAACCGATATTACAAAAGTAGAAATTCGGGATAATTATACCATCATTTCGTTTTCTTATCAAGCAGCAGCAAGAAAAAACAATTCTTATCAATTTCAATTTCCTTACCCAAACGAACGCCAACCTGCCTCAATTTCGAGTATTTCATTTGAACCAAAAAGTTATTTGAACGGTAATGGAAAACGTTTCAAATATATCAAATCAATTGGAATACCTGAAACCCCCGAAAATATGACCGTTAATCCAGGTCAAAAATATCGTTTTACGGTTTATTTTGAAAAACTTGAACCTGGAATTGAAACTTTCAACCTTATCGAAGGCAAAAATAGTAGTCAAAGTACTTATCAATATTGGAATTTTTATGGCGTTCATATTAATAATCCTCTGGTTAAAAAGGCTACTCCAACCGCACCAAATGATAACGGGGAAATTGCTATCACAATTAAAGGAAAACTTTTTGATGCAAAAACCAATAAACCAATTTCGGGTAAAGTTAGCTACCGTTTTGATTATGATGCACAAAAATCAGACTCGGTAAAAACCAATAATTTTGGAGAATATTTATTCAAAATTAAACCAGATTCTTATACTTTTATTGCCACAGCCAAAGGTTATGAAGATGGCCAAGAAAGCATGGACTTTTCAAAATCCACTAAAAATCAGCAATTTTCGCAGAATATTTATCTAAATCCAATTGTTGAAAAACCTATAAAAAAGACAGAAACACCAAAAATTGAAGAACCAAAAATCGAACCAGTCGAAGTTCTCAAGGAATCGCCAATCACAAAAATTGAAGACAATAAATTTAGGTTAAATAATTTCATTTTTAATCTCGGAGAAGCAACTTTCTCGCCTGAATCTACCGACCAAGTTGACGCTCTTTTAAAAATGTTGAAAGAAGACCCAAAAATGAAAATCCGATTAGAAGGACATACAGATAATGTGGGAGACCCCGATAAAAACAAACGTTTATCTTTAGAAAGAGCCTATAATGTTCGAGAATATCTAATAAGTAAAGGAGTCGCAGGAAACAGAATTCAGTTTAAAGGCTACGGCGATACAAAACCAATTGCCGACAATAATACTGAAGAAGGTCGAAAAATGAACCGTAGAGTTGAGTTTGTGATTTTAGAGTAAATGGTTTGTATCAATAATATCTAACACTTTGAGAATGAAACTTTGCGTAGCTCAAACCCGACCAATAAAAGGTGATATTGAAAAAAACATTCAAAATCACCTTCGATTAATTGAATTAGCTGTGTCAAATCATGTCGAAACAATCATTTTCCCTGAATTATCATTAACTGGCTACGAGCCTACCTTAGCTAAAGATTTAGCTACCAATCAGCATGATAATCGTTTTGAGATTTTTCAAAAAATAAGTAACTCAAACGCCATTCGCATTGCGGTTGGCATTCCTACAAAATATGAAGAAAAAATTCATATCAGTTTGGTTATTTTTCAGCCCAATGAAGAGGTTAGGTTATATTCAAAGAAATTTTTACATGCTGACGAAGAACCATTTTTTACAAGTGGACAAAGCTTGACAAACTTTATCGGAAATGAAATTGCGTTAGCCATTTGTTATGAATTATCTGTTGCAGCACATATTGAAAAATCATTTAGCGATGGAGCTAAAATATACATTGCAAGCGTAGCAAAATCAAAAGATGGCGTTGAAAAAGCTTTTAAAAGTCTATCAGAAATAGCAAAAAAATACGAACTGACTGTACTAATGTCTAACTGTTTAGGCAAAAATGACGATTTTGTAAGTTCGGGAAACTCTGCAATTTGGAATAATAAAGGTGAATTATTAGCTCATTTGAATGATGCTGACGAAGGTATTTTAATTTACGATACAGAAACGAAAATGATAACTGAAATTGTTATTTAGACAATAATTTCATAAACTTAAAACCGAATATTTTCAATAATATCGCTCGCAATCATATTATTCATTCCTCGATTTTGGGCAGCTTTATCACCTGCTAAACCATGTTGATAAACGCCCAAAATCGCAGCTTCTTTTGGACTATAACCTTGGGCGAGTAATGCCAAAATCATCCCTGTTAACACATCACCGCTACCTGCTTTTGCCATTCCTGCATTTCCTGAAGAATTAAAATGTATAGTACCATCAGGCAATGCAATTGCTGTATTTGCTCCTTTCAAACAAACAATAACTCCTTGATTCACAGCAAATTGCGTTAATAACTCTAACTTTTCATAATCATCTTTCCAAGATTTATTCAATAGATTTTGAAACTCTTTTGGGTGAGGAGTCAATATTGAATTTTTCGGAATCTTACTCAACGACTCTCGGTTTTCATCCATCGACAAATTATTCAGTGCATCTGCATCGATAACCATCGGGATACTCAATTCAGCACAGAGTTCACACAATTGCTCAATACTTTCCTTAATTTTAATGTTTACGCCTAATCCTGGTCCAATTCCAACTGCTTGAAATTTATTGGCAATATTTTCAATGTTATATTGAGTCGAAATAAATAAATCAGATTCGCCAGATGCAGTTTCCCAGTACATTGCTTCTGGTAAAAGCATTTGCATGATTGCCAAACCCGATGGAATCGAATGTACGGTTAATTTTCCAACGCCAGACCGCATACAAGCACGTGCAGAAAGTATGGCCGCTCCCATCATTCCGTAACTTCCCGAAACCAGCAAAGCATGACCAAAAGTGCCTTTATGAGAAAATTTCTTTCGCGGTTTTATTAATTTTTCGACTTCCAATGGTGTTGAATAAAAAAATTTGGCTGTCACTTTTTCGATAAAATCTTCATTTAATCCAATATCCACAATATGCCAATCACCTACAAATTCAGCATTTTGAGGCAGCATAAAAGCTAATTTCGGTATTTGAAAACTAACCGTGTGTGTTGCTTTTATAATGGTATCAGATAAATTATTTGATTTATTGGCAAACAATCCAGAGGGAATATCTACCGAAATAATTGGCACTTCGCTCTCATTTAGCTTTTCAACGACCGATTTTAACAAACCTTCCAATGAGCGAGACAAACCCGAGCCCAGAAGTGCATCAATTATGACGTCTTTTTTTTCAAAATTAACTATAAACGATTCATTATCAATAATTTTCACTGGAATCTGTTTTTCCAACCGATAAAGGTTTTGGTCAAAATTCTCCGAAATTTTCTTGGAAAACTTCACAACAAAAACCTCTAAATCATATCCTAAAGGATGAAGCATTCGGGCAATCGCCAAGCCATCTCCTCCATTATCGCCAAGTCCACAAAAGATTTTTACTTTATAATTTCCAACCAAATAATTTTCTTTAAACCAAGACACAAAAGCACTCGAAGCACGTTCCATCAAATCTATTGAATCGATGGGTTCGTGCAGAATTGTATAAGCATCTGCTTCTCTAATTTCATTCACAAATAAAATTTTCATTTATTTTATTTCTTTTAAATCTCGAAAAAACTTTATTTCGTAAACTTCAAACTTATATTTTTACGAAAATTGACTAAAAGCTTTGAAAATTAGTGTTATTATTCCGACTTATAATGAAGCCGAAAATATTGGCTTTTTAATCGAAACTTTGCAAAAGTTTGGAGGAGTAAATTTACACGAAATAATCGTAGTAGATTCTCCATTTACTAATGATAATACTTTTGAAATTACTAAAAAATTTGATATATTTTTTGTAAAATCGCCTAAAAGTGGCCGAGCGACGCAAATGAATTTTGGAGCGACATTGGCAAGTGGGGATGTACTTTACTTTGTTCATGCAGACATAAAAATCCATCCTGATTTTACTTTTGACATTATTTGTTCGATTGAAAATGGGTACGATTTCGGTTGTTATCGTTATCAGTTTGATTCTTCTAGTTTTTTATTAAAAATCAATGCTTTTTTTACGCGATTTCCTTTCATTTGGTGTAGAGGTGGCGACCAAACGCTTTTTATTCGTAAAAATGACTTCATAAATGTGGGGCATTTCGATGAAAACCTTCTGATTATGGAAGATTATGAATTTATATTGAGAGCAAATAAACAATTGAAATTTAAAATTATTCCAAAAAATGTAATTGTGTCTGCCCGTAAATACAAAACAAATTCATATCTTCGGGTTCAAAAAGCAAATTTTAAATTAATGCGAATGTTTCTTAATGGGAATGCTTCACAGCAAGAAATGGTTGAAACTTATCGTAAAATGTTAGATTACAGATAATGAAATATGATACAAATAGGGGTATTTTATAAGCCAAATGTCATAGAGTAAAAGTCATTACAAACCCTATTTACAAATTATATGTCAGAACTGATTAGTGGAATTCAGCAAGTTGGAATTGGTGTAAAAAATGCACAAGAAGCATTTAGTTGGTACAATAAAACTTTGGGGCTGAATGTGCCTCTTTTTGATGATGTTGCAGAAGCAACCCTAATGACTCGCTATACAAATGGAAATGTTCGTCAACGCCGTGCAATTTTAGCATTAAATATGGCTGGTGGCGGTGGTGCAGAAATTTGGCAATCGAATCGTCCAGAGCCACTTGCAGCAGATTTTGAGCCACAAATCGGTGATTACGGTATTTTTGCAGTAAAAATAAAATGTTCGAATGTCAAAAAATTTGCCGAAAAACAAAACTTAAACACTACAAATTCGCCAGAAAACAAACCTTATTCATGGCTAAAAGATAGTTATGGCAATCAACTTCAAGTAGTTCAAGACAATTCTTGGTTTAAACAAAATGACAGTTTAACAGGCGGAGTTTTGGGTGTGATGATTGGCGTAAGCGATATTGACAAAGCCCTGAATTTATATCAAAATATTCTGCAAATCAGTGAGTTAATTTATGATGAAACTGGCACATTTGAAGATTTAAAAGAGTTGAATGCTGAAACAAAACGTTTCCGTAGGGTTTTGTTACGTAAACCAATGAATAATACTGGTGCGTTTAGTCGATTGCTTGGAAATGTAGAAATTGAACTAATTCAGGCTCTTGACTCAACACCAAGAAAAATATTTGATGGCAGAAGTTGGGGAGATTTAGGTTTTATCCATGTGTGTTTTGACACGCTTGATATGGATACTTTGAAGAAAAAATGTGATGCGAATGGTTTTCCTTTTACAGTTGATAGCGATGATACTTTTGATATGGGCGAAGCTGGTGGTCGATTTACTTATTTAGAAGACCCAGACGGAACGCTCATCGAATTTGTGGAAACGCATCGCGTACCAATTTTGAAAAAAATTGGTTGGTATCTCAATCTAAAAAAGCGAAAAACACAAAAACCTCTACCCGATTGGATGGTTTCGACGATGGGTTGGGGAAAAGTTAAAGCATAAAAAAATTAAATAAAAGAAAAAGACGTCCAAATTGGGCGTTTTTTTATGAAAAAATATTTAAAACAAGCAAAATGGCAACAATTTATCACATAACCAGCAAAGAATGGTGGCAAAAATGGAATGAACTTGATTATTATGAAAGTCCAACATTTCACCAAGAAACTTTTATTCATTTAAGTACTTCCACACAAGTGGCGGGTGTACTCGAAAGATATTATGCTGGTCAAAGTAATTTACTGAAACTTCATATTAATACTGAAATGTTAACTGCTGAATTGAAATATGAAAAAGCGACTAACGATGAGTTATTCCCGCATTTATTTGGGTCGCTCAATAAAAGTGCGATTGAAAAAATTGAAGAACTTTAGCGTTTAAAGTCTATTTCAAACAAAAATCCGTATATAAATCAAAAAATATCAAGAAAATTATGAAAACGTATTACAATCCTGATGATTTAGCAAAATTTGGTAAAATTGGCGAATTTGGTGGTAAAGATTTAGCCAACAAGTTTTTTAATTATTATGGCGAAACCTTTAAGGATGGAGCATTAACGGAACGAGAAAAATCATTGATTGCCTTGGCTGTTGCTCATACCATGCAATGCCCATATTGTATTGATGCATACACAGCTGACACGCTCGCCAAAGGTTGTACAGAAGATGAAATGATGGAGGCTGTTCATGTTTCGGCAGCTTTGGCGGCTGGAGTAAAACTTGTTCATAGCGTTCAAATGATTAATAAAGCAAAAGAGTTGATGATGTAAATCTCTATTGTTGACTCAAAAAGGACATTCAGGAAGATTACTATTTTCTGAAATGCCCTTTTTTTTTATTCATTGAGTTTCTCATTTTTGGAATTTTTCGGAAATATCTCTTATTTTTGATAATTATATCAAACCAACTTCAAATGAAATTAAAATCTACCATTTATCTTTTTATTTTCTTCCTCACATTATCAATCGCTAAAGCACAACAATCAGGAAACAGCGTTTATGCTTATTTTAACAATCCAACAACAGATAGTTATTCTTGTGGTGGTCATTCAATCATTGGAGAATTATCTGCCTACTACTATAATTATGATGAAACAGGAAATGGTCAATCTACTGAAATCGTTTTAATGGATGATAATCAGCTCTTTCTTGAGATTGCTGACATCAATTCTAACAATTTTTCTAAAATTCCTGTAAACAAAATTGATATTGGAAATTACAGAAAAGGATTATTCAAATTGCCTGATAGCCTAAAAGTAGGCAAGCAATATTTAATCAGAATGAGTACCACTAATCCAGCTTTAATATCAAATATAACTACCATCACTTTTGGTGCTGGAGTTGTGCCTTACAGCGTAAATTTTAACCAAGAATTTGATTTCTACACAATCCCTTCAAATGTCTATCTTAATGTAAATATTAAGATTAAAAACGGTAAAGACAGTATTCAAAATCAATTTTATCAGAAATATTTTGTTAAACTTTCCGATGGTACTAAAAAAGAATTTAGTGCGTATTATATGCCTTCCTACGCCACTATTCAAGTTTTGGCGAAAGACACTGTAAATGTTTATAAAATAACCGAAATAGTAAATTCATGTGGAGTAAAAGGAGAAATTTCGGGAGAAGCAAAGGCAAAAAAAAAGCAATACCTAGATTTGATTTTTATAAAAAGTTCGTTTCCAGAAGATAGCTACAATATTTGTAGTGGGTCTAAAGTCAGTATTGATGTTAATTCCAAATCATTACCACCAAAAAGTAAATTAAAAGTACAGGTATCGAAGGATTATTATTTTAGTACCCTTTTAGGAGAATTTGATGCTGTTTTAGATGAAAATAATCGACTTGTATTCGATATTCCAAAATATCTAAAAGAGAATGAACAATTCACCATTCGAGTTTATAGCAGTGAAAAGAATTTGATGAGTAACAGTATGTCATATTATGTGATGCCTGTTTTGAATACTATGTCCTATTATTACAGTTATTCAAAGGCAGATAATATAAACATTTACTTTTATGCATACAATCCTGAAACGAATCAATCTAGTACGTTGCCAATTCGGGAATTAGAAATTAATGGCAAAAAAATAGATAAAAGTGAAATTGATTATAGCACCATTAATATAAAACTCACTCAAAAAGACACGGTTTTAACCATTAATAAAATCACTAATACTTGTGGCAATTTAGCAATCCTCAACCCAACAATTACTTTTAAACCTTCAAATTTTAGGTATTTAACATTCAAAACAGACAACAAACCCGTTTGTCAAGGAAGCACTATTGATTTACCATTTGAAATCAATAATACCGCAAGAATCAACGAAATTAAGTTTGAAACTTATATTAGTGCAACGGGAAGAGAATATTCAGAAGAAACAAAATCATACTCTGGAAAAACCGCTTACACGACAATTTATAACATAAAATATAGTTATAATTCGGAGAAAAAAAATGTTTCGGTCACAATTCCTGACAACCTGCTTGAATTATTAAATAAACAATTCAGTAATCGCAAAGTAAATATACAAGAATTATATTTTTCGATGTATGGGTATTCAAATACATCAACATTATCAATTTCAAGCAATTATTTCCATATTCCAGTAAAATTAGCTCCAATCTTAAAACTAACTTCGCCAAGTATCGAAGTTCTTGGTAAAGGCAATGTAAAAATTCCTGTTCAATTTATAGGTGGCGATAAAATTAGTTATGCTTTATCAAATGGATTGAAAGGAAATATTGACCAAAAAAACTATGATTGCTACTATTGCGAACCATTGAGTAGCGGAGAAGACAGCATCAATGTTTTGGTCGAAAAAAATAGTACATTTAGAATCGTTTCTGCTGAAAACGACTGTGCTGTGGCAGCAATTTCTGGCGAAACAAAAGTGATTGTTAATAATCCTGATTTACAAAAAATAGAAATCGATGCTTCTATTGGGCAAAAAGCGTGTTCTAATTCAACGTTTGAAATACCTTTCAATAAGTATGGCACTTGGAATAATCAAAAAATATATGCTTACGTTACAGTTTATGATTATAATAAAAATAGTACACAATATAAATACGAAGTAACAACTTCACCGTTTAAATATAAAGTACCCAATGTTAGTAGTTATAGACAATTTACGGTGAGGTTTGAAACAGAAAAGAGTGAAATAAAAACCAAAGTTTATTCATTTTCAATCGTTTATTTTCCCAATAATGTTAACTTTTCAACGAGTTATTATTCAATAGATTATAAGGATGGCGTCGAATTAATAAAACTTGTAGAAAATACTTCATCTCAAAATATCAACTTTAATTTCTATGGCTATGGAGGAGATTTAGATTTCAAAGTCAATGGAATAAATCAGGAATATTCGTATAGTGATGGCAATTATTCTTCTTTGAGTTCAAGTTTTACTTTTAAAAAAGACACGACTATTATTCTTAACTCAGTATCAAATAGTTGTGGAACTTTAGAAATTAACCGAAAGTTTGTTATTTCGACAACTCCGACTGTCATAAAAAATATCTACGAAAGTTCCTACCAAAACTTTTTACCTACTTCTTCTTGTGCTGGTTCAAAAAGATATATTCACTATGAATATGCGGGTAAAATACCTAAAAATGACTCAGTGATAGTACAAATTGCAGGTTATAAAGGTGAAATTTCGTCGCCATCAAAATTAGTTTTTTTTGATATTCCAACCAAACAAGGTATCAACGAACTACTCGTAACAATTCCTGATACATGTTTTGGTTCTTATGCATTCAGAGTACGTTCGGCTGTTACATCTTCGGTATCGTATTACAATTATGGCCTTCATTTTGAACAAAAACCAATTATTAAACTGACGTCAAAATCAGGTGCAACCGAACTTTTGAATACCGAAGGCGTGTATTTATACCTACAATCTAATCTTGAAAAATCACAGAGTTATAACCTTGTAATGAATGATGGAAGTACATATTCTAATTATGATTTTGGTCAATATTTTAGCAGCGACTATAATGATTCCACTCAAAAATATACACAAGTAATCAGAAATTATGGAAAATTCTTCAATCCAAAACAAACTATCACTTATTCAATCGCATCGGTTTATAATTATTGTGGAATTGGTAAAGCAGAAGGAAGCATCAAAGTAATTGTTAATCCAAAGATTAATCCGAGTATAAATAATGAATTATCAAGCTCTACGTTTTGTGCAAGCGATAGTTTAAAGCTTAATTTGAGTTATTTTGGCGAATTCCCTAAAGATACGCTTATGGGTATTTATTTGCATACAAATGCCAAAGCTGCTTATAATCAAGAATTAGCAACATTTAAAAACAATCCAAGCGAAATCAGTGTAAAACTTCCGAAAGAGGTATATTCAGGCTATTATTTTATTCAAATTCGTAAAAAAAGCCGTTCTAAAATTTATTATTCTGGAAATTCTCGACCAGATTCATTGTCGAGAATTGATATGTCTAAAAATTGGGATTCAGAATATTTGTATTTCAACATTGCAACTCCACCAAACATAAATTTGAGTGGTAGTACAGAGATTTTCGTTGGAAATTCGGCAAAGCTAAATATTAATCCAATCAACAATCTTGGACAAGATATTTCAGTTTCAAAAGATACTATTTCATTTATTTACGGTATGCCTTACTTTTTTGAGTTTAATAACGGAAGTAAATATACATCTACCAACGCCTCAATTGTTGTCAACCCATCTAAAACAACAACTTACACAATTTCATCTGTTAAAAATTATTGTGGCGTAGGAAAACCTAGCGGAAGTGCGACCATAACCGTTTTGCCCAAATCAGACAAACGGATTGAAAGTCTTGGTTTTTTAAGAAAAGCTGATTATCAAGAAAAAGAAGTGATTTATTATTACTATTATGATTCATATACCGAATACTGTGCTGGAAAAAGTGATTCATTAGATATTAAAGTTTATGGCGTGACAAAAGACAGTGATTTTTCTAAATATAAAGTTTTATTGTCAGATAAAGATGGACAAAATTACAGTCCAATTAAAACCACTAAATCGGTTCTAGTGGTTGATTCGCTTGCTTATAAAATCGTAAGATTATGGCACGAATTACCCGAAGACCTAAAATTTGGATATAGTTACCGTATTAAAGGAGTATCTGACGATGAAGGGATTTTGAGTACGCCTATAATTCATCCTTTAAAAATACATGAATTGCCAACAGCTTCTTTGACAGGTAATGCAACTTTCTTGACGGGTGAAAAAGTCAGTGCAACAGTAAAATATACTGGAGATTTACCTTGGTTAACATCAGTCGTTGACAACGATGGAACGCTCGTGTATAATGGTCTTCCTTCCAAATCTGATTCGACTGAAAACTTTAAAAACTTTCAACCAAAATTGATTTATACCAATGAATTAAAACTTGAATTAGCACCTCAAAAAACAAATACTTACAAAGTCTCAAAAGTTTATAATATGACTTGTGGTTCAGGAAAAATCATGCAAGGAGAGTTTTCTGTTGATTTGATTTTGGCAAATGAAAATCTTTCACAAAATCTCATTCAAATTTATCCAAACCCAACAGTTAATCAATTAAATATTGATTTATCTACATTAAATGCCACCACCACGATTGATTTATTTGATATAAATGGGCGTTTATTGAGCAGTAAAATTATTGATAAAAGCGAAGTTCATCAAAAACAAAATTGGGATTTTAGCCAATATCATACTGGAACATATTTATTAAAAATCAGCAGTGATAAATTTTTACAGACTTATCGAGTCATGAAATATTAGTAAAAATGGGGCATAAAATTTATGCCCCATTTTTTTACAAATTCATCTTTTTTAATTCTTCCACAGCATAATTTGCCGCTCGGGCCGAAAGAGCCATATAAGTTAAGGATGGGTTTTGACACGGTGAAGAAGTCATTGCAGCACCATCTGTGCAAAATACATTTTTCACTGCATGATGCTGGTTATATTTATTAAAAACAGAATTTTTTGGGTCATTTCCCATGCGAGCCGTACCCATTTCGTGGATACTCAAGCCAATCGTAGCTTTTGCATCAAAACCTTCGATATTTTTAAAACCTGATGCTTCCATCATTGCAACGGCTTGTTCTTGAGCATCTTTTCGCATTGCCATTTCATTTTCTCGATGCTGTGCATCAAATTTTAAAACAGGCTGCCCCCATTTATCCTTCATTTCTTCAGTAAGAGAAACTTTATTTTCGTAATAAGGCAAACATTCTCCAAAAGCGTCCAAAATCATTTTCCATTTACCAAATTGGGTGTTTTTTTCTTTAAAATCTTCTCCAAAACCTTCCATTCCCGCGGCACTGCCCCAACCTTCACGCCAAGTATAAACTTCAAATCCATAACCTCGTTTGAAATTTTGCTTATCGCCATTCACATTTCTAAAGCGTGGAATATATAAACCCGCAGGATGGCGACCATAATAAACTTTATCTAAATCGCCTTCATAATCGGCATTTGCCCCAACATGAAAATGATGGTCCATCAAATTATGACCCAATTGTCCGCTATCGTCCATCCCATTAGGAAAACGATTAGACTTAGAATTCATCAAAATAAAGGTTGAACCTAGAGCCGAAGCATTCAGGAAAATCACTTTGGCATTGAACTCAATCCATTCATTGGTTTGCTCATCAATTACTCTTACGCCAGAAGCTTTTCCTGTTTTTTCATCGTAAATGATTGAATTAACAATCGAATGTGGACGAATCGTCAAATTTCCAGTTTTGCGTGCTGCTGGAATTGTAGCTGATTGACTACTAAAATATGCCCCAAACGGACAACCACGCATACAAAGATTCCGAAATTGACATTTTGCTCGTCCCAATGCAGTTTGTTCTTCCGTTGGCTGAGTCAAATGAGCGGCTCGAGCGGCAATCACTTTTCGGTCGGAAAATTTTGTATTAACTGCTTCCCTAAAATGACTTTCAATACAATTTTCAGGTAAAGCAGGTTGAAAAATGCCATCGGGTAATTGAGGCAATCCATCACGATTTCCTGCAATTCCTGCAAATCGCTCTACATGGTCATACCACGGAGCAATATCTTTATACCTGATAGGCCAATCAACACCAATTCCTTCTTTTATATTTGCTTCAAAATCTAAATCTGAAAAACGAAAAGAATACCGTCCCCACATGAGCGAGCGTCCGCCAACATGATAGCCACGAATCCAGTCGAATGGTTTATCTTCTACATAAGGATTTTCTAAATCATTAACAAAATGATGAGCCGTTGCTTCAGTAACCGTAAAACCAGTACGGTTTTGAATCAATTGCTTTTCAAGTTCTTTTTCGGGCATTTTTAAGTTATGATGCTCAAATTTCCCAAGGGGCTTTCATTGCCGTATGATAATCTTTTACGTGTTCAATCATTCTTCCACGTTCAAGCATCAATACTTTAAGTCCTTTTTCGGATAATTCTTTTGCAGACCATCCACCCGAAATCCCAGAACCCACCACAATAGCATCATAAGTTATTTGCTCTTTTTGTTTTCCTTGTGTATTCATTTTGTTTTTTAATTTGTTGCTCCAATGTCTTTATAAGTTGGTGAATATACAAATTATTCAATGATGTCAAAAATTTCAATTATTTTCTACATAATAAATGTAACATTCCAAAATCACGTAAAAACCCCTAGCGATTATAGTATTTTAACGCTATGCTTGCTTCACTTAAGTACTTAAATTTGTAGCATCTTAATAGCCATGATATAAGTATTTAGTACTGAAAGCTGATTCTTCGGAATCAGCCTTTCATACTAAAGAATTACAGTTTGTTTTTTTTTTGTTTAAAATAAGGTTTCATTAGTTTAGGGTTAGATACGTAGCACACCTTTACATTAGAGCGTGTGCTATTTTTTTTCTATCAAAACGTAAATTATATTTTATTGCTGTACTTTTGTTGGAAATAGTGAATATTAAATGAAATCAAAAGGAAACATAAAATCTACTAAAAGCCCTAATAATTCAGAGAAAAATGGACTTCACCCACGTAATCCACACCGATTTCGTTATGATTTTGAGCAATTAATTTCCTCTTCTGCTGAATTATCTCCTTATGTTTTTGTAAATCAATATAATAACGAAACCATTGATTTTGCGAATCCAGATGCTGTTAAAACACTTAATAAAGCTATTTTGAAACATTTTTATGCCATAAATCTTTGGGATATTCCCAAAAACTACCTTTGTCCACCAATTCCAGGTCGAGCCGATTACATTCATTATATTGCTGATTTGCTCGCTTCTTGTAATAACAATCTGATTCCGACTGGTAAATCAATAAAAATACTCGATATTGGCATTGGGGCAAACTGTGTTTATCCCATTATTGGACAAAAAGAATACGCTTGGCAGTTTGTCGGTACGGATATTGACCCAATTGCTATCAAATCGGCCAAAAACATTATTGATTCAAACCCAATTCTTGCAGGAAAAATTGAGTGCCGTTTGCAGGAATCAAATAATAATATTTTCAAAGGCATAATCATACCTAATGAGGCTTTTGATGTTTCAATTTGTAATCCGCCTTTTCATTCTTCACTCGAAGAAGCAACGGCTGGCACACAACGAAAACTTAGAAACTTGGGAAATAATAACGCTAAAAAGCCAATTTTGAACTTTGGTGGACAAAATTCCGAACTTTGGTGTGAAGGTGGTGAAGAAGCTTTTGTGTGTAAAATGATTCGTGAAAGTGCCACAATTCCAAATCAATGCTTTTGGTTTACGAGTTTAATTTCCAAAAAAGAGCATTTACAAAGTATTTATCATGCACTTCGCCAAGCAAAAGCATTTAGCGTTCGCACCATCAAAATGACACAAGGACAAAAAAACAGTAGAATTGTAGCTTGGACTTTCCTCAACGAAACTCAACAAAAAGAATGGCAAAAGAGAAAGTGGAAATAATCAAATTCAAAGAGAAAATTCATATTTCTCTTTTTTATTCAAAAACTATATCGTAATATTGCAATATAAAAATAAGCGATAATGGGTATTACAAAAACTGACCTTTTTACTGAAAATCAAAATGAGATTGCAACACTGGCAAAAGCCATCGCACATCCAGCAAGAGTTGCTATTATTGAGTATTTATTAAAAGTAAATGCCTGTATTTGTAATGATATTGTGAACGAACTTCCATTGGCTCAACCGACCATTTCGCAACATTTAAAGGAGTTGAAAAATGCTGGAATTATCAAAGGAAATATTGAAGGCAATGCCATTTGTTATTGTATCAATGAAGTAAAATTTAGTAAAATTCAAGGGCTATTTGCTTCGGTAAAAGCTCCTAACAATAGTTGTTGTTAAAATTTTAATCATAAAAAGACAAAAATATGAAACTCTCTGAAATAAAAAATTATCTTAATAACGCCGAAAGTGTCAATTTTGAACTTGAAAATGGAGCAAAAGTTCCAGAGCATTTCCATGTAACGGAAGTCGGAGTAATTACCAAGCACTTTATTGATTGTGGTGGAGTTATTCGCAACGAGAAAGTTGCTAATTTTCAATTGTGGGATGCCAATGACTTTGACCATCGTCTAAAACCACAAAAATTACTCAATATCATTGCTCTTTCAGAAAAAGCTCTAGGAATGGAAGACCTTGAAATTGAAGTAGAATACCAAGCAGAAACTATTGGAAAGTATGATTTAGGTTTCAACGGAACAGATTTTGTTTTAAAAAATAAACAAACAGCTTGTTTAGCTCAAGATTCATGCAGTATTCCAGCCGATAAATTAAAAGTAAATATTTCTCAAGTAGCTGCATCTACCAATGCCTGTTGCACACCAGGTGGTGGATGTTGTTAAGTTTTTGACCAAATTTCATTCAAAAATGTATCAATCAATCAGAAAATTCGTAAAAGATTTAGAGCAAGATTTTGCAATAATCCCTGGAGAACGAAAAGAGTTATTACAAAAAATTGCAACATATATTCAAGCAAGATATGATAAAAATGAGCCTATCAAACTTGTTTATATCTGTACTCATAATTCTCGCAGAAGTCATTTTGGTCAAGTTGCTGCGGCTGTTGCAGCAGCCTATTATAATATTGATAATGTAGCCACTTTTTCAGGTGGAACAGAAGCAACAGCTTTCAATCCAAATGCAATCAAAGCCTTGCAAAGTATTGGTTTTGTGGTAAATTCTGACGATAAAGTAAACAATCCAGTCTATAAAGTTAGCTTCGGTGAAAATGACTTTACAACTTGTTTCTCAAAGGTCTATGACCATGAAGCAAATCCCAAAAACGATTTTGCTGCAATAATGACTTGCTCTGATGCAGAACAGAATTGTCCATTTATTCCAAATGTTGCATTGAGGATTGGAACAACTTATGAAGACCCGAAGAAATCGGATGGAACGCCGCAACAAGATGAAACTTATATTGCCCGATTTAAACAAATCATTACCGAAACTTTATTCGCTTTTTCGCTTGTGAAATAGTTTTTGATTAATTAAAAAATCTAAACTAACAACAATCATACTCAAGTATGACCAAATGTACCTTCAATTAAACCAATTGAAGGTACATTTACACGTTATAATTTTTTTCTAAAATTTTTCTTGACAAAACTTTACAAGTACTATTTTTTTTTATACTTTAGTCATTGAAAATACAACAAAGGAAAATTTTATTCGTTGTTTGTGGTTTACATTTAGATTCATTATCTTTGCAGTCCGATTAGGAGAATGCTGGGCTTTGTACGGTTCAGCCGCTTCACTAAGCGACTTAAATATTTGATAATCAAGTAAATAACAAAACAATGGATTTGATTAAGTTAGTCGAAGCAGAATTTGCTGGTAAAAGACAAACGCAACCCGATTTTAAAGCAGGTGATACAATTAACGTTCACGTTAAGATTACTGAGGGAAACAAAGAACGTATTCAGATATACACTGGTACTGTAATTCAACGTCGTAACGTTGGTACAAACGGAGAATCATTCACTGTACGTAAAATTTCTAACGGAATTGGTGTAGAGCGTATTTTTCCAGTTCTTTCACCTAGCGTTGACAAAATTGAAGTAGTACGTCAAGGTAAAGTACGTCGTGCTAGATTATTCTACTTACGTGGAAAACAAGGTAAAGCAGCACGTATTAAAGAATTAAAAAAGAAATAAGAACATATTTTGAAAAAAGTCAGATTTTTTTCTAACTTTTTTATTTCAAAATTGTCTAAAGATAAAAGTAATAGCTTTTTCATAATTTTGTGTAGGAAAAGGCCGCCCCAATGGAGCGGCTTTTTTTATATATATCGCTTTTAAACAAAATTGATGATTTCAAAAATCTAATTCAATGGAAACTTCAACTGAAAATATCAAATTCTACAAATATCAAGGTACAGGTAATGACTTCGTGATGATTGATAATCGCAACGAAAATTTTCCTGTAAATCAATCTTATATAGAACATCTTTGTCATCGACGATTTGGCATTGGTGCTGATGGCCTAATTTTGCTCCAAAACGACCAAAATTACGATTTCAGAATGGTCTATTTCAATGCAGATGGACGTGAAGGAAGTATGTGTGGAAATGGTGGCAGATGTACCGTTCGGTTTGCTGAAGATTTAGGTATTTTCAAAAAAGAAACCAAATTCATCGCTGTCGATGGCGAACATACAGCACAAGCCAACGAAAATGTTATTGCTCTGAAAATGGGCGAAGTTCATAGCTTGGAACGCCACCCTACTTATGATTTTATGAATACCGGGTCGCCACACTACGTTGAATTTGTAAAAGATATTGAAAATTACGACGTTTTTTTAGAAGGCAATCAAATTAGATATTCGGAAGAATGGGTAAAACGTGGCGGTACTAACGTAAATTTTGTAGAAATTATCAATGAAAACACCATTTATGTGCGTACTTATGAGCGTGGAGTCGAAGATGAAACTTATTCATGCGGAACTGGCGTAACAGCTAGTGCATTGGCTGCTAATCTTCGTTATGGACTTAATAGCCCAATAAGAGTAATTACTAAGGGAGGAAATTTGGAAGTTTCATTTGAAGAAAACTTTCAAAATATCCATTTAATTGGCCCCGCTGTTAGCGTATTTGAAGGATATTTAAAGTAAAAATAATAATTTCTCTTAAAAAAGTCTTGGTTTGTAGAAATACGAGCCAAGACTTTTTTTGTAACAAAACATTTACGCCAAATATTTGCATTATCACTTAGTCCTTCCTAATTTTCGACAACCTAACAAAAAAACGAAAATACAATGACTGAGTTTGTTTTAGCCATCGAATGGGCTGGTTTTGAAAAAGATAAATATGTACATACTGTTTTAGAAGATAATATCTTACCTCCTTTCATTGCTCAATGTCGCTGGTTTGCTGGCAAAGCACGCTCGATTAAGCAGTTGAAAGTTAAAGATGCGGTTCATTTCGATGAGTTTATTTTCATGACTTTTGAAGCTAAATACGAAGAAGGCGATGTTGAATTATATCTTTTACCATTATCATTTGTAGAAACCAATACGCAAGATATTTCACCAAAAGGAATATTGAGTAAAGCGAGTATGGATGATAAATTAGGTTTTTTGGTTGATGCAATTTATGATGTCAACTTTAGAAATGCCTTATTTTCAAGCTTCTATAATCAAAAAGCTTACGACCAAATCAATAAAGATGTTTTGTCTTTTCTTAAAGGAAAAGCTTTTATTGCTGAATCTGAAGTAATCGAATCTGTGTTGCCAAATATTGACTCATCCAATTCTGCAATGATATTCGATGGAAAATATTTCCTTAAACTATACCGTAAAATTTTTGCTGAGACTAATCCTGAAGCAGAAATGGTTGAATTTATTACTCAAAATTCTGACTTTAAAAATATTCCTAGATTTGCAGGAAGTATTACATGGAAGCGTTCGAACGCCCCTGAAATTACATTTGCGGTGATGGTTGAAGTAGTGGAAAGCCTGAAAGATGATTGGAGCATGACTGGCGATTATCTAAATGATTTCATGGAAGCGTTTGTTGATGGTAATTTTCAAATCAGAGAATCAGTTTTTGGCAAAGTTTCTCAACTTGCAGTTCGCACTGCTGAAATGCACAAAGCACTTTTTGCATTGCGTGGAGCTGAAGCTTTCAATGCAGAACCTTTCGACCGTCAATATCGTAGATTTCTGCATCAGAAATTTGAAAACCTACTCGAACGAAGATATACTTTATTGACAGATAATTACTTGAGGCTAGATGAACAAGCACAATTTTTGGCATGGAAATTTATGGAAGCCAAAGATATGATTCTAGATTTCATCGACCAAGTGCTTACTCGTCCACTTTTTTCATACCGTACACGTATTCATGGCGATTATCATTTAGGTCAAGTTTTAGCAACGGAAGATGACCTTGTTATAATTGATTTTGAAGGTGAGCCAGAAAGTACAATTACTGAGCGAAAAATCAAACATTCGCCTTTAAAAGACGTTGCAGGAATGATTCGTTCATATCATTACGCTGTATCAGCAAAACTTTTTAATTCGGCTGAAACCAGTAATATTGATGCTCAAGAATTACAAAGAGCTGCCGACCGTTGGTATAAACTGATAAAAGACACGTATTTGGAGGAATATTTGGCAGTTTTTGGCTCTCCACATCCTCTCTTCAAAGATAATAATGAAATTAACTATTTGTTACTTTTCCATTTACTCGAAAAAGCTGTTTATGAAATTGGCTACGAAGTAAATTATCGACCAACTTGGGTGAAAATTCCTTTGAAGGGTATTGCAGAAGTATTGGCAGAAGTTGAAAAATTGAGGCGATAAAATCGGATGAAAGAATATTTCAAAACGCTATTTGAACATGAACATTGGGCAAATCTGAAAGTTTTAGAGGCGTTAATTTCTATTCAGAACGCTCCTAAGAAAGCTATTGAGGTATTTTCGCATACGATTGCAGCTCAAAGAATTTGGCTTGACAGAATTAATCACAATACAACCGATTTGAAAGTTTGGGAAGTCTTTGAGGTTGAAATAATGTTAGAACTTTTGGAAATAAATTATAATGATGTTTGCAAAATAATTGATAGTCAAGATATTAATCAACTAATTGCTTATCAAAATTCTAAAGGTGAAAATTTTACAAGTACTATAAATCAGATTTTAACTCATCTTGCTTTACATGCTTCGTACCATCGAGGGCAAGTTATTTTACTTTTAAAAGTTGACTTAACAACCTTACCATCAACAGATTATATTTTGTATCTAAGATAATTTTACGACTAATCAATCGTCATTCAAAAAATGAACCATATTCCAAGTCTTGAAGATATTCAAACTGTCCATGAACGAATAAAATCATTTATTCACCAAACTCCTGTGCTTACTTCACAAAGTATCAATGAATTAATTGGTTGTGAAATTTATTTTAAGTGCGAAAATTTTCAGAAAATTGGGGCATTTAAAGCACGAGGAGGCATGAATGCAGTTTTATCATTATCAAAAGAAGAACAAGAAAAGGGAATCACGACACATTCATCTGGCAATCATGCTCAAGCAATCGCGTTAGCCGCAAAAACAGTTGGCACAAAGGCATTTATTGTTATGCCAACTAATGCACCAATTATCAAGAAAAATGGTGTAAAGGCACTTGATGGAGAAATAATTGAATGTGAACCAACATTAGAAGCAAGAGAATCGACGGTTCAAAAAGTAATTGAGCGAACTGGAGCTACTTTTGTACATCCATTCAATAATTATGATGTTATTGCTGGCCAAGCAACCGCTACAATTGAATTAATTACCGAAATACCAAATTTACAAGTTGTGATGGCTCCTGTGGGTGGTGGGGGATTATTAAGTGGCACTGCTTTGGCAACTCATTATTTATTACCAAATGCTGAAATAATTGCTGGTGAACCTGAAGGAGCTGCAGATGCAATTTTGTCATTTAAAAGTGGTAAAATTGAAAAAGCTCCTTTCATAAAAACGATTGCAGATGGCTTGATGACCAATCTTGGTGATAAAACATTGGAAATTATCAGAATGTATGTAAAAGATATTATCACGGTCAGTGATGAAGAAATTATTTCAGCAATGCGTTTGATTTGGGAACGTTTAAAAATAGTAATTGAACCATCAAGTGCGGTTCCATTTGCAGCACTTTTAAAGCAAAAAGAACGATTTGAAGGCAAAAAAGTGGGTATCATTTTAACTGGTGGAAATGTAGATTTAGGTAAACTACCTTTTTAAAATCAGATTAGAATAAATATGAAAAAAGCCTTATTTAGTTGCACTAAGTAAGGCTTTTTGTTTTGTATATTTACAATCCATTTATTCAACCTATATAACAAAACTTACTTATGAATTTCGCATTCTTCTCAACAAGAAGAACATTTCTTGTTATATGTCTATTTTTATTCACCAAAAGCCTCATTTTTGCTCAAACATCACGGGTTTTAGTGTTTTCAAAAACCAAAGGATGGAAACATAGTTGCATCCCTTTTAGCATTAAAGCCATACAAAAACTAGGTCAAGAAAATAGTTTTATGGTAGATACAACTACTAATTCTGCTCTTTTTTCTGACCAAAATCTACAAAAATACCAAGCCGTAATCTTCAATAACACAACAGGTGATGTATTAAATAACGAACAACAAGCGGCATTTGAAAGGTATATTCAAGCGAGCGGTGGGTTCGTTGGAATTCACTCCGCTACCGACACAGAATATGCTTGGCCATGGTATGGTGAATTGGTTGGGGCATATTTTGGAAGTCACCCCAATAACTCAAATATTAGAAAAGCTAGTATTGATGTCACTGATAATCAGCACATTTCAACAGCACATTTGCCTGCAAGATGGGAAAGAACTGATGAATGGTACAGTTTTAAATATTTTTATCATGGAATCAAACCTTTGGCTTTTTTAGACGAAAATACCTATGAAGGAGGAACAAATGGTGGAAACCATCCTATCGCTTGGTTTCATGAATATGACGGCGGAAGAGCATTTTATACTGCAAACGGACATACAGACGAAAGTTATTCTGAACCACTTTACTTGCAGCATTTGTTGGGAGGTATCAAATACGCTATCGGAAATGCAAATGCTTTAGATTATTCAAAATCATATTCAAAGGCTGTTCCTGAAGAAAATCGGTTTGAAAAAACGGTTTTAGTGAATGACCTTAATAACCCAATGGAATTGGCGATTGCCAAAGACGGAAGAATATTCTTTACCGAATTGGCCGGAAACTTATCTGTTTTTAACACAAAAACCAACGAACATAAACTAATCCATCGTTTTCCATTAGTGATGAAGGGTGGAACTGGTTTAATCGGAATTACACTTGACCCAAATTTTGAGCAAAATCAATGGGTATATCTGTATTACTCGCCACCAATAGAAGGTGAACCAATTCTTTTTAATTTATCTCGATTTACAATTAGCAAAAATAACGTTCTTGATTTAAGTTCTGAAAAAGTTCTATTGCAAGTGCCTGTTCAAATCAATAGCGGTTCACACCACGGCGGCTCTTTAGCTTTCGATAAAAATGGTAATTTATTCTTATCAACAGGTGATGGCACTACGCCATTTCCTTCTGATGGATATGCTCCACTTGATGAACGCAAAGATGAAAAATATTATTCAATGGATGCCCAAAGGTCAGCAGCAAATACTAATGATTTAAAAGGAAAAATTTTAAGAATTCATCCCGAAAAAGACGGCACTTATACAATTCCTCAAGGGAATATGTTTCCAAAGGGCAATCAAACCAAACCTGAAATCTTCGCTATGGGCTGTAGAAATCCCTACCGAATTGCTATAAATCCCGAAACATCAACTGTTTACTGGGGTGAAATTGGACCCGATGCAGGCGAAGATAAAATACGTGGCCCAAGAGGCTACGATGAATTTAATCAAGCAAAAAAACCTGGTTTTTATGGTTGGCCTTATTTTGTTGGCAATAATTTTCCATATTCTGAGTGGGATTTTGAAACAGCCACCGCGGGTCCTAAATATGATGTAGAAAAACCAACCAATAATTCGCCAAACAATACTGGTTTAACAAAATTACCACCAGCAGTTGCTCCGATAATTTGGTACCCTTATAGTCTTTCACCTGATTTCCCAGAATTAGGTTTAGGCGGAAGAAGTGCCATGGCTGGAGAATTCTATACTTATGATAAAAATTCTACCTCTAAAACTAAAATCCCTGAATACTATAATGGAGCATTATTTGTTTTTGAAATGAAAATTACGTTAGAAGTGAAAAGTTTATGCCAACTAATGGAGATTTTAGAAGACCTATTGACTTAACTTTTGGAAAAGACGGAGTCATGTATGTATTAGAATATGGCTCTGTATATGGTGCTGATAACGTAGATGCAAGGCTAGTAAAAATTGAGTATAATAGCGAAAATCGTTCTCCCAAAGGTGACGCATATTTTGTGGATTCCAAATTAGTTGAAAAATTAAACGCTCAATCATTTATTACATCAGAAACAAGAAATTTTCCAAAACCAAAAGAGATAGTAGGTAAATCTCCATTGACGGTAAAAGTTTCTGGTAGAGGAACTGACCCTGATTTTGATGATAAATTGACTTACCAATGGTTATTAAATGGCAAAGAAATTTCAAATAAACCAAGTGCAGACTATACTTTCACAAAATCGGGTAAGTTCAAGCTATTATTTAAAGTAACCGACCAAAAAGGCTCTACTAACATTGACACTTTGACCGCAATTATTGGTAATGAAAAACCAATTGTAACTATTAAATCAAGCAAAAATCGCTCATTTTACTGGGATAATCAACCGTTCGACTATCAAATTGATGTAAATGATTTTGAGGATAAAATTATTAATACAAAGAAAATAAAAACAGTTTATAATTATAATCCACAGCCTTTTAGTCCTGATGCTGATGTAACTACAAAAGCAATTTCAACGGTTGAATCGGGTTCTATTGGAAAAACTTTAATAGAAGGAAGTGATTGTAAAGCTTGTCATACGATCGATAAAAAAGCAGTTGGGCCGTCCTTTACTGAGATTTCTAAAAAATATTCTGGTCGTGAAGGTTCACTTCAACTATTGACAAAAAAAGTAATTGAAGGTGGTGGTGGTACTTGGGGAACAGTACATGTTATGGCTGCTCATCCCCAATTAGCTAAGCAAGATGTCAATGAAATGATAAAATATATTCTTTCACTAAGCGACCCGAAAAAAGAGTTTAAGTCAATTCCTCCCCATGGCTCACTAGTTTTAGAAGCACATAAAACTGATACCCCTAAAGGTTTTTACACATTAAAATCACAGTATTTGGATAATAAAACAAGTGAAGCTTCAGCCCAAACTGGAACTGACATTGTTAGATTAAAATACCATATTTTAAGAGCAATGGATGCTGATTTACACCCTGGATTTAATTTTGAATGGGGTCAATTACGTCAAGGCAGTTCAAAATCATATTTAATGTATAAAAAAATTGACCTTACTGGTATCAAAAATATTAGTTTTGAATATGCATCGCTGGACAAAAATGGGGAAATAGAGATTAGAAGAAATTCGGTTGCAGGCCCAATTATTGGTAAAGTTAAATTTGAAGCAACAGGAAATTGGGATACAATGAAATGGATTGAATGTAAACTTGAAAATTCAGAAAATTACTTTCAGGATTTATATTTTGTAGCAGTAAAAAAAGACAAACCGAATGATAATATTATAAAATTCAAATCAGTAAAATTTGATTAATAAAATAAATAAGCTGAATAAAATTGATATTTTATTCAGCTTATTTTATTCAAATAAATCAACAAACTCAAATTTTTCTCCATCAAAAAGCCCTAAATCACTTAATTTCAAAGCTGGAATAACTAATAACGCCATAAACGAAAGACTCATAAAAGGCGAACCAAGTGTACTACCAAGTTGTTCTTTCACAAAACGGTCTATCATTGTATAGCTTTCAGCTACTTTATAGCCATCATCATTACTCATTAATCCAGCAATTGGCAAACCCAATACCCCTCTTTTTGTATTACTCACCGCCGCTACTCCTCCTTTTTCACGTATTATTAAATTAATTGCTTCACAAATTGAAAAATCATCAACGCCAACAGCAATAATATTATGAGAATCATGTCCAACAGAAGAAGCAATCGCACCTTCTTTTAAGCCATAATTGTTAATAAAAGCAATTGCAGGTGCTGCATTTTTATAGCGATTTAAAACCACAATTTTAAGTATATCATTTTCTATATCTGAAACAACAAATCCATCTTTAATTTTAGGTTCTACAAAAATTTCTTTAGTAATTAACTGACCATCAATCGTTTTAATTACCCTCATTTTTTTGTTTCCATCGGGTGCAGCCATTTCAATTTGAGATGGACTTATTGGTTCACAATTAAAGTTATTTATTACCTCACTTTGTAAATTTTCAATAAGTGAACCACCATTTTCAGCAACTTTTTCACCATTAATGTAGGTTCCTAAAACATTAAAATCTCTTAAATTATCTACCAAAATAAAATCTGCCCAATCACCTTCTCTTAATAAACCAACATTCATTCTATAATGTAAAACAGGATTAATTGTAGCCATACGAAGTACTTTAAAAGTATCTATACCTTTAGCAACAGCCCTTTTTACTAATTGATTAATATGCCCTTCTACTAAATTATCAGGATGCTTATCATCAGAGCAAAACATCATACTCGCAAAATACTCATTGGCTAATGGAATCAATTCGTCAAAGTTTTTTGCAGCACTTCCTTCTCTAATCAATATTTTCATCCCAAGTTTAAGTTTTTCCAAAGCTTCACCTCTGGTAAAACACTCATGGTCAGTTTCAATTCCAGCATCAATATATTTTTTAGCAGAAGCTCCTCTTAAACCAGGAGCATGGCCATCAACTGGTTTATTATACGCTTGTGCGAGAGCAATTTTCTGTAAAACAATGGGATCTTCATTCAACACTCCAGGGAAATTCATCATTTCGGCTAAATATCCAATTTCCTTAAATTTAAATAAATAAGCGATGTCCTTAGCGTTAATTTCTGCACCTGCCGTTTCAAAATTCGTCGCTGGAACACAAGATGGTGCTCCAAAACAAAATTTAAACGGAACTTTTCTCCCATCTTCTATCATAAATTCTACTCCTTTTACTCCCAAAACATTGGCTATTTCGTGTGGGTCTGACACACTTCCAACACTGCCATGAACAACTGCCAAACGAGCAAACTGAGCTGGTGTAAGCATTGAACTTTCCACATGTACATGAGAATCAATCAAGCCAGGTAATATATATATAACATCTGTTTTCTCATTTTCTTGGTATTTTATTTGATGAATTCTTCCTTTGTCAATTGTCAATATTCCATACGAAATCGTTCCGTCGAATACATTTACAATATTGGCACTTAATGTTGTCATAAAGGGTAGTATAAAATTTTGGTTTGTAAAATAAAGTATTTTTTAGAAAATATCACCATTAACACCAAAACTATTAATAAAATTTGATTGGAAATAAAATTCAACCAAATTCAAAGTGAAATTATGCCTTTTAGAGTAAGAATCTTGTGATTTTTAGAACTTTTGAGTCGTTTTACTAATACAAGATAAGTAGCGAATATTTAGAAGTATTTCTCAAAGCAAAAAATAAAAAAGTCATCCAATAATATCAGATGACTTTAAGTCTATTGAGTGAACCTTTTTGAATATTTTCAATGATATGCGTATCTTTTGCGAATATCAAATTGACGACCAAAATCATGCCAAAAATTATATTAGTAATTATATCCCTTTTGTTATCAAAATCTACAATTTTCATTCATTTTTTAAGTTTGGCACCAAGTTTGTGATGACCGACCATAAAAAAAGAGACCCATGTGAACACATGAGTCTCTTTTTTTATGAATGATAATAATTAAAAATGTCTTTCGCCAGGTTCACGTTTTGCTAACATCACCGCTCCAGCCATCGCAACTAAAAACAATACAGATACTAATTCAAAAGGCAAAATATATTCTCCATAAAGTGATTTTCCTAAGACCTCAACCATTCCAGTTTGTGAACTGAAATTAAGTTTATCTGCGGTTTGTTTGTCAGACCTTCTTAAAAATAATATCAAGATTCCACCCATCAAAAGTGCAGTTACGACCGCGGCAACAATTGTTTTATTATTTTTCATTTCATCTGCTTCTTCTTTCAGATTCAAAAACATAATAACAAGTAAGAATAGAACCATTATTGCCCCTGCATAAACGATTATATTAACCGCTGCTAAAAATTGTGCATTAAGAAGGATATAATGTGCTGATATTGAAAAGAAAGTCACAATGAGATAAATCACACTATGTACTGGATTTTTCGACATAATAGTGCCTAAAGCTCCAAAAAGAGTAAGCACAGATAATATTGAAAACGTGTACCAAATAGGTGGTAAATTGAATATATTCTGTAAAAATTGCATAATTATAATAAATCTTAGATAGTCCCCAAATTTGGGTTTATTTTATTTCCAAAGTTTCTGAGCGTCTTCCTTGGTCCATGCATCTCTTTGATAACGATGATTCATGTCTTCCACCAATTGGTCTTTACCATAAATAACATCTTTACGGTCTGAAAATACAGGTACAAACATGTCGTGTCTTAAATAAACTGCTTGTTTTGGACAAGCTTCTTCACAAAGACCACAAAAAATACAACGCAACATATTTATTTCATATACTGCAGCATATTTTTCTTCACGATATAAATGTTCTTCACCCTTTACTCTTTCTTGAGCAACCATCGAAATCGCTTCAGCAGGACACGCAACCGCACACAAACCACAAGCAGTACAACGCTCTCTTCCTTCTTCGTCTCGTTTTAAAATATGATGTCCACGAAAAACCGGTCCAAGATACCTTTTTTGTTCAGGGTATTCTATCGTTGGCTTTTTCATGAAAAAGTGACGGATTGTAATACCTAAACCAGTTGCTAGAGAAGGTAAATAGCTTCTCTCAAACAAACTCATTTCGGATTTATCAGTTTTTTTTGCTCTATTCGTTAATTGCATATTTTTATCAATTTTGGCTTTAGAGTAATTTAAAGCGTCAAAAGTATCACTAATAATAATTGACTAAGCTCCCAAAACAGCATTTTTCTTTTTCGGACGTAATGACCAGAAAATTGAAATTATAAGAACCATAACGGCTAGTCCAGCCCAAATACCAACTAATTTATATCCTGAAAGTAATGCAATTGCGGTAATAACAATGTTACCAACTGCCAAAGGAATTAATCCTTTCCAACCTAAATTCATTAATTGGTCATAGCGGAAACGTGGAACAGTCCAACGTACCCACATAAAGAAAAATATACCAAATAATATTTTCGTAAACATGGCTCCAATACCAACTAAAGTAGCAACGTTATGTCCAACTGTATCTCCCAAAAATGCTACCAACTGTGATTGAACGAAATCCATTCCTGGGTAATTATATCCTCCAAAAAATAAACATGCAGTAACCGCTGATGAAGCAAACATATTGATATATTCTGCAAAAAGATAAAATCCTAATTTCATCGAGCTATATTCAGTATGATAGCCACCAACTAGTTCTGTCTCACACTCTGGCAAATCGAATGGAGTTCGATTGCACTCAGCAAATGCACATACTATAAATATCAAACAACCCAAAGGCTGATAAAATACATTCCAATTGCCACCGTGTTGTTGCTGCGTAATTTCACGAAGTGAAAGTGTACCTGACATCATCAAAATTGCAATAATTGACATTCCCATTGCAAGCTCATAGCTAATATTTTGTGATGCTGCACGAATAGCCCCCAACAAAGAAAATTTGTTATTTGATGCCCAGCCACCAATCATTACTCCATAAACTCCTAACGAAACAACTCCAAAAACATATAAAATGCCTATATTAATTTCAATTCCTTGTACAATTACTGGTTTTCCATCAATAAGAAATGAATTACCAAATGGCACAACTGCACTTGACATTAATGCCGTAAACATTGATAAACAAGGGCCTAATATAAATAACCATTTGTCAGCTTTTGCAGGAATAAAATCTTCTTTAAAAAACATTTTTCCAGCATCTGCCAAAGGCTGAAGTAAACCACCCCAACCAGCACGGTTTGGTCCTCTACGGTCTTGAATATAAGCTGCTACTTTACGTTCCGCCCAAGTTGAATAGGCTGCAATTCCCAATGTAACTGCAAAAAGCACTAAAATTATTAGGGATTTCCAAAGGAACATACTTTCGGTTATCCATTGTACAAATGAACTCATAATTACTATATTTTTAATTCACCAAAGGTGTATTACAATTACTTCTTAAAATAATTTTCATTTTGTTGCATCAATGTCTTATAGTCTTCTGACTTCTTTATTTCTGACATTTCACTAACAAAAGGGCGAGTATCATCAATTTTTTTGTATTGAGATTCAGCAAGTTTCAAAGCAAAATCAGGTTTTTTGATCAAATTACCAGCATATTTATTTGCAGAAATAACTGATGCACGTTTTACCTTAGAAGGCCCTTCAATTACCCAATCGCTTGTTTTTTTCTTTTCAAAACGACAAGCATTGCAGATAAATTCTTTTACTTCACCCCATTCATTTTTACGGGCTGTAACACGTATTACTTCATCTCCACGATACCATAATTGAACATTTCCACTACATTTTTCACAATCGCAATGGGCATCAACAGGTTTTGAGAACCAGACACGATTTTTAAAACGATAAGTTTTATCAGTCAAAGCACCAACAGGACAAACATCTATGACATTTCCTGAAAAATCATTATCAATTGCTCTACCAATATAAGTGGAAATCTCAGCATGGTCTCCTCTTCCCATTACCCCATGAACACGTCCATCAGTCAATTGGTCAGCCGTATAAACACAACGATAACACAATACACAACGTGTCATGTGCAACTGAATATAAGGTCCAATATCTTCTTTTTCAAATGTACGACGTTCCTCTTCGTAGCGTGTTGTACCTACCCCATTTTCGTAAGAAAAATCTTGCAAATGGCATTCTCCAGCCTGATCACATACTGGGCAATCAAGTGGATGATTCAACAACAAAAACTCAACTACTGCTTTACGAGCTTCAACTACTTGTGGACTTGTAAAATTTTCCACAATCATTCCATCTTGTACTGGAGTAATGCAAGAAGCTACTAATTTTGGCATCGGACGAGGATCTTTTGCAGAACCAGCCGCTACCTTTACCAAACATGCACGGCACTTTCCTCCTGTACCTTTCAATGGTTCGTAGTAACACATTGCTGGTGGAGCAACCTCAGGGCCAATTTTACGGGCAGCTTGCATAATGGTAGTTCCTGGGGCAACTTCTACCTCAACACCATCAACAGTAACTTTAAACATTATTGGTTTTATATCTTCCATCAGTTTATTCTGATAAGTAATCTTAAAATCTGGTTTTTACTTTAATCGTTTCTTGGTAAATTAAACCAAAACTCCATCACCCATATAGACTGCTCCAGGCTTAGTGGCTTCTAAAGGATGTTTGATATGCCATTCAAATTCATCTCGGAAATGGCGAATTGCACTTGCAACTGGCCATGCAGCAGCATCTCCAAGTGGGCAAATAGTATTTCCTTCTATTTTTTTGGATACATCAACCAATAAGTCAATATCACTCATATTACCTTTTCCATGTTCGATTCGGTTCAATACTTTCTGCATCCAGCCTGTTCCTTCTCGGCATGGTGAACATTGTCCACAAGATTCATGCTCATAAAATCGAGAAAAATTCCAAGTATTTCTCACAATACAAGCAGTTTCATCAAATGCAATAAATCCACCAGAACCAAGCATTGTACCACTTACAAAACCACCATCTGAAAGCGATTCATAAGACATTAATCGGTCCTCCCCATTAGCTGTCTTTAGAAATAAAGCTCCTGGCACAATTGGAACAGAAGAACCACCTGCAACAACAGCTTTTAAACGATGACCAGCTCTAACACCACCACAATATTCATCTGAATTCAGAAATTCATCACAAGAAAGGCCCAAAGTAATTTCATAAACTCCTGGGTTTTTGATATGGCCAGAAGCAGAAATTAATTTTGTACCTGTACTTTTACCAACTCCAACAGCGGCATAAGCTTCGCCACCATTGTTGATAATCCATGAAACCGTTGCAATTGACTCAACGTTGTTTACAACAGTTGGCGATTGATAAAGTCCTTTAACAGCAGGAAATGGCGGTTTATTTCTTGGATTTCCACGTTTCCCTTCTAATGACTCTAGCAAGGCGGTTTCTTCTCCACATATATATGCACCACCACCTGGATGAACCACTAATTCGAGGTCATAGCCGCTACCTAGAATATTTTTACCAAGAAAGCCAGCTGCTTTTGCTTCTTCAATGGCTTTTTCAAGAATGCGAATCACATACATTAATTCACCACGAACATAAATAAATGATTTATTTGCTCCTAAAGCATAGCTTGAAATAATCATTCCCTCAATCAATAAATGAGGCATATTTTTCATCAAGTAATGATCTTTGAATGTACCAGGTTCAGATTCATCGGCATTACAAACCAAATAACGGGGAATTCCTTCTGGCTTAGCTAAGAAAGACCATTTCATTCCCATTGGAAATCCTGCTCCTCCTCTACCACGGACACCTGATTTTTTTACTTCTTCTACGACCTCGTCGGGAGTCATTTTTTTAATGGCTTTCTCGACAGCAGTATAACCACCTTTTTTACGATAAACTTCAAAGGTTTCAATACCAGGGGTACTTATATGTTCGGTTAAGATTTTTGTTGCCATTTTTTTACTTGGAAAGTTCTTCAATTATCTCGTCAACTTTCTGATTATTCAAGTGCATATAATATTTTTCACGAATTTGGAAACATGGTCCCCATCCACAAGCAGCTAAACATTCTACTTCTTTTAAAGTAAAAAGTCCATCAGCAGTAGTTTCACCTTTTTTTATACCCAATTTATTTTTTAAATGGCTGAAAACCTCTTCTCCACCCATCAAAACGCACGGACCAGTACGGCAGTATTCAATCACATGTTTACCAACAGGTTCTAGATGAAACATTGTATAAAAAGTAGCAACTTCATATACTTCAATTGGAGTAATATCTAGCAAAGAAGCTACATAATCCATTACATCTTGGCTCATCCAAGCAAATTGCTCCTGGGCCAAGTGCATAATTGGCATAATTGCTGACTTTTGTTTACCGTCAGGATAACGAGCAATCATTTCTTTGGCTTTAGCCAAACGTTCGGGAGTAAAACTTATTTTGGTATTAGTATCAGTCATTTTATAATCAAATTATTAGGCATCTAATTCACCTGCAATTACATTTAAACTACTCATAATCGCAATTGCATCCGAAATCGCAACTCCTTTACACATTTCTGGATATGCTTGATAGTATATAAAGCTTGGACGACGGAAATGTAAACGATAAGGAGCTCTTCCTCCATCACTCACTAAATAAAAACCTAATTCGCCATTTCCACCTTCAACTGCATGATATACTTCTCCAGCAGGTGCATCAATTTCACCCATGACAATTTTGAAGTGATAGATTAATGCTTCCATGTTTTTATAAACATCTTGTTTTGGAGGCAAATAGTAGTGGTCTTCATTAGCATAATATGGTCCTTCGGGAAGATTTTCAAGGGCTTGCTTGATAATCTTCATACTTTCCCACATTTCTTGGTTACGAACCATAAAACGGTCATACGTATCTCCATTATGCCCAATCGGAATATCAAATTCGAAGTCTTCGTAAGATGAATAAGGCTCCATCACTCGAACATCATAATCAATGCCAGCTGCTCTAAGATTTGGCCCGGTAAAACCGTACTCTAATGCACGTTCTCCTGTGATTGGACCAACATTTACAACTCTATCAATAAAGATTCTATTACGATTAAAGAGTTTTTCAAATTCTGCCAATGTTTTTGGCAAATCATTATAAATTAAATCTTTGATTTTCTTGATTGCGGTTGGAGAAAGGTCTCTTTCCATTCCACCGATACGACCCATGTTTGTCGTAAGCCTTGCCCCACACATTTCTTCATAGATTTCGTATATTTTCTCACGCTCCTGAAACAAATATAAAAAGCCAGAGTAAGCTCCTGTATCAACACCTAAAATAGAGTTACAAATCAAGTGGTCAGCAATACGTGCTAATTCCATCATAATAACACGAATATATTGAGCACGTTTTGGGACTGTAACACCCAAAAGTTTCTCAACTGTCATGTGCCAACCCATATTGTTAATTGGCGATGAACAGTAATTCATTCGGTCTGTAAGCGTAGTAATTTGATAGAATGGACGACGTTCAGCAATTTTTTCAAAAGCTCTATGAATGTAGCCAATTGTTTGCTCACCAGAAACAATTTTTTCTCCATCCATTTTCAAGATATTCTGAAAAATACCGTGAGTGGCTGGGTGAGTTGGCCCAAGATTTAGGGTTGTATATTCTACATCTTCAACAATCGGCCTATTAAACGCCAATGCATCAGTGGTATTTTTTGGTATTATTACGTTTTCCATACCTCTATTCCCAAGAAGGGAATTATATTGAAATAACTTTATTAATATAACTTGTTACCCTTTTAGTTTGGGTAAATTATCTTCCAAACAAAGCATCAACTTTATCTTGGCGTGTTGCATCTTCTAATGGATATTCTTTTCTCATCGGGAAATAATCCATTTCTTCGATATTTAAAATTCTGATTAATTTTGGATGACTATCGAAAATGATTCCAAAGAAATCGTATGTCTCTCTTTCCATCCAATTCGCAGAAGCATGAACTGGTATGGCCGTTGGAATATGCAAATCATCCTGAGAAAGAAATACTTTGATTCTCACCCTAACGTTATTTTCAAGGCTGTGAAGGTGATATATAACTCCAAATTCAGCTCCTTCATTATCAGGAAGATGAATACCTGTTAAGTCTGTTAAAAAGTTAAAACGAAAAGTTTCATGTTTTTTGAGATATTCAAGCAACGAGATGATGTTTTGACGATTGGTTGTAAAAGTCAGTAGCCCCCAAGGTTCTTCAAAACTATTTACATTTTCGCCATACTTGACTAATAAATCTTCCGCTATTTGTTGATTTGTCATTCCAATTTTGAAATTTGAAAATTTGAAATTATAATAGTTACTTCCAAATTGACTTATTGAATATTGTACGATTCTAATAAAGCTTGATACTCATCGGTATTTCTTCTACGAAGCGATTCGTTAACTGCAAGCTTCTGAATTTCCATCAGTCCGTCTAAAATTTGTTCTGGGCGAGGTGGGCAACCTGGCACATAAACATCAACTGGAATTACACGGTCAATACCTTGTAAAACGGAATATGTATCAAAAATACCACCGCTTGAAGCACAAGCACCAACCGCAATTACCCAACGTGGTTCAGCCATTTGTAAATAAACTTGCTTTACAATTGGAGCCATTTTTTTAGCGATTGTACCCATCACCATCAACAAATCAGCTTGGCGAGGAGAAAAACTTGGTCGTTCCGAGCCAAAACGTGAAATATCATAATGAGAACCCATTGATGCCATGAATTCGATACCACAACAAGAAGTGGCAAAAGGCAATGGCCAAAGTGATTTGCTTCGAGCAATACCTATTACATTTTCAAAAGAAGTTGCAAAAAAGCCAGAACCTTCAAATCCTTCTGGTGCGTCTATTAATTTTACTGGATTGCTCATATTTTTAAAATATCAATCAATAACTGCTATTACAATTATTATTATTTCAACTATGTGTTTGGATAAATTGTTTTTTTTTAATTTTATCGAAAAAAACTTATTTTCGATAAAACAGGTTTCAATCTTTATCCCAAGCTAACACTCCTTTACGAATAACATAATAAAACCCTGCCATCAAAAGCCCTAAAAATAAGACCATTTCAACAAATCCGAACCAGCCTAATTTCATAAAGTTTACAGCCCAAGGATACATAAATATTACCTCTACATCAAAAAGTACAAATAATATGGCAGTCAGAAAATATTTAATTGATATTGGTGTCCGTGCATCACCTTCGGAGTCAATTCCACATTCAAAAGGAGCATCTTTTAGTTCACTATTTCTTTTAGGACCAATCGAATGGGTTACAATCATTGTAACAACAATAAAACCAATGGCAGCACCTAGCTGCACCAAAATAGGGAGAAAATCTGAAGGCAAAAATTCTTTCATAAATCAATAATTAACAGTAGCACGAATATGAGTTAAATATACATTTGATAACTTTTAACTAATCTCCTACTTTTCTGTTTCAAAATTACTACTGTTATGTTTAGAAACAAAATAAAAAAGGGGTGAAAATATTTAGAATCTCTTAGTATTTGAGATTTACTCTTGCGGATTCACTAAATGAGCCGCTTGACACTCTAATTATATAAGTTCCAGATTCGAGCATTCTCAAATCTACAATTCTTTTTTCTTTAAAATCTGTAATTTTTCCAGTAAAAAGTACCTTTCCTGCCAATGTGTAAACAGAAACTATCGATTCTGGATTATCTTTTATTGTTTCGATTGTAAAAATACCTGAAGTATTTGGATTTGGATACACTCTTAAACCTTTATCCAGATAAGGAATAAATAAATTGGTTATATTCGAAAAAGGCGAATAACAAATTAATTCTTTATTATTTGGAACAGAATATTTTAAAACTGTACGAACCGAAAAGTTTCCACTTTCACTTGCTTTATAGAAAGATGAGACAGTTGAGAGTAATTGTTCATCTTTTTTCCAGTTAAAATACTGTCCAGGTAAACTCGAAGCAGGAATTGCTTCCAATTGAAAAGCTCCATCAATATTTATTGAGGGCTTTTGAGGACTATTTTTCACAAATACATCAAAAAAAACAGGTTTGGACTCACAGTTTTTTTCATCTTTTATCTTCAAACTATATGTTCCTGCTTTACTAACAGAAAGCTCTTTGGAAACTGATCCATCATTCCACAAGTAATTAAGGCTGCTATTAGCATTTAATACGATTGTTTCTCCTTCACAAATTGTGTTTATATTATCAATTGTTGAAATAGATGCTAATGGTGATGGGATATAAGATAATTTAATAGTGTCAGGTATTGACTCACACCCATTTTTGTCTTTTATTTTCAAGGAATAAATCCCTTCTTTCTCAATTTTAACCACTTTTGTTGATTCTCCTGTGCTCCATTTATAAGCTACTGCCGAATCAAAATCGGTGGATAAAGTTACTACATTTCCCTCGCAAAACTTATCAACATCTGTTGCTTGAATTTTGATTGCGGGTAAAGCATTTACTACTATATTTTTACTAATTGTTTCTGAGAAACAACCAAAATTATCTTTTACTTTCAGGCTATAAGTTCCTGTTTCTGTTACCTTTATTTTATTTTCTGTCAATCCATTGCTCCAAATGTACGATTGAAATACGCCATTAGCAGATAAATTAACGCTTCTGCCTAAACAAAAGCTAGTTGGTCCATCTGATATAATTGAAGTTGTTGGCCGATTTCTAAAAGTTACATCAAAAAATGATTGAGATTCACATCCATTATTTCCTTTTAGTGTCAGACTATAAGAACCTGAATTTTGAACCACGATTTTTTGCGAAGTTTCATTTGTATTCCATCTATAACTTACTACATCAGTATTTGATGAAAATAACTCTAATGTTTCATCAGGACAAATAGGCAAAACTTTTGATGACTGAATGATATTTAATGGAGATTGTTTTACATCTATATTTATTACCGAAGAACTTGGTGACTGACAGCCGTTTAATGAATAATTGACGACACTGTAATTTCCACTATTTCTAACCACAATTGATTGCCCTCGTTCGCCATTATTCCAAACATTTCCTCCATTTATATTAGAAGTTAATTTTATCGTTTCACCATCGCAAAAACTTGTATTGCCACTGGCAGTTATTGAAGGTTGTGAAACATTATTATTGGTTGAAATTGTGAATGGTTGAGAGAAAACGGTATTTCCTGCATCATCAATAGCCTTAAATGAAAATGTTCCATTACTAACAGTAATCACATTTGAAGTTCCACCATTACTCCATTTATAAAAAGGATAACCTCCAGTAGTTATGGTAAATTTATTGGTTGTATTATTGGGATTACAAGCAATATTTACGCTTGGTAACGAACGTGCTTGAAGTGGTTGTGAATTGGCAAAAAACTCATTATTTAACGAAAAACTCCAAAAATCAGCAGCAGCATTAAGTCCATCGTTATGAAAATGAATACCATCAGCTCTAAAATTTGCTCCAACAATTTCATCCGTAGTTGGGCCTGCAAAAACATTTGGTACACGCTGTATTGTAAAATTTTGTCCTGCAATAACATTATTTAGAATAAGAGGATTTCTCGAAGAACGAGCAACAACCCAAGCTAAATCGCCTTTTCGGGCATCAGAACGAGTTTTTTCAATAACAGTTTTTAAATTATTATAATATGTTTCCGAACTATATTCTCCATCACTTTCTCCTTGTTGCCATAAAATCGCCCTCACACCAGTTCTTGTAACATAATGTTGTAAAGTGGCTTTCATACTCCGATAAGGCATGCCAGGAACTTTGATAAACAAAGGAAATTCTTGTCTTAAATCTTGTCCTTCAACTGAGCGTCGCCAAACATCACAGCTTATTCCACCCAAAGAAGCACCATAAAATAAAACTGGAACGTTCAATCTTTGTACAAGTCTGTCTCCTAATTTAGCCCAAAACCAAGGAACATAATTATAAGGTGACATCTTAGTATTATTAGCCATCTGTGAAAACTGAAAAGGCAGATTGTCTTCATTCAGTAATGGTTCATAATAATTTATTGTAGAAACTCGGTCTTCGGTGGCACCGATATGACCACCCGAATAGACAGCATCTCCCTGAGCATTTGATTGACCGGCAACAATGAAAACTTCACCGACCCCTACTCTTTCAAGGGTTGAAGTTGTAGCGACAATGCCATTAGAATATCCTCTAACCTCAATATTATACCAACCGCCAGTCAAAAGCATAGTTCCGCTAAAAATCCCATTATTGTGAAATTCTTGGGCATCATTCCAGCCTGTTTCAGTTCCTTGGCCTTCATTCACAGGAACCGCTCTCATCTCAATTCGGTCAAGTTGCTGAAAATAGCTGCCAGCAATTGTTACATTAGCTTGATTTTGGTTATTCCGTTGGAATACAATCCGTGAAACCGGGAAGGTAATTTGTATTTGTGAGTAGCATTCAAATAAGATTGTACTCATCAACAAAATTAACCCATTCCTAAAATAATTCATTCTAATTTGGATTATGGTTTATCGAATTTTACAAAAATACAACAGTGTCAATCGATTAACAATAATCATTAACTTATTATTAATAAAAATGTTATTTAGTGGAAAAAATCTACGTTTTATTCAATATAAACCCGTTTTATTACATTAAAATCTTTTGCTTTAACTCCAACTAGAAAATTTCCTTTTGGAAAATCTGATAAATTAAAACTCTTTCGTGAGTCAAAAACATCCACTAAATATTCTCGAATTAATAATCCTTTCAAATCATAAATACTCACAGACGCATCTTTTAAATCATCGAGTGTTTCGATGTTAAGAATTCCTTTTGGCACAGGATTTGGAAAAATGGTTACTCCTTTATTTGATAAATCTATATTAAATTTATAAGGCATTGACGGTTCAGAATAACACCTTAGCGATTTCCCATCTTTCAATTGATAAAGAAGTGAACCCTTTACTTTATATACACCAGCCTCTTTTGCCTTAATTAAATTATTTTCATTTGATAGTTTTATATCATCTTTAAACCATTCAAATTGATTATCAAACAAACCATTCGTAATGCTTTCGAGGGTATAAGTGCCTGACTGTAAGATACTTAATCCTTGTGGATTAGGCTTAACTATTACCTCTACTGCATCAGATAATGGTGAAATACAGCCATTTTGGTCAATTGTTTTAACAGAAAATAACCCAGAAGTATTTACTATTTGTGTTTGTGTAGTTTTAGCATTACTCCATTGAAATGCTTTATTTTCTGTTGCAGCCAAAGTTACATTTTGACCATCGCAAAAAAATGTAGGGCCGTTTGCCGTTATAATTGGTTTTTCTGGAAGCGGATTTACAGTCACTTTTACCTCATCCGACACCGTCTCACACCCAAATTCATTCTTAGCTCTAACAAAAAAAACACCACTATTGGCAACTTTTAGACTATTATTTTGTTCTCCTGTATTCCATTTTATTCCATTTTCAACATTCGATAATAGTGTTAAACTTTTATCTGCACAAAATTCTGTTGGTCCATCCGGTGTAATAATTGGCTTTTGGGGCAGAGGATTCACTGTAATTGCAATCTTTGATGATGTATTTTCGCATCCAAATTCATTTTTTGCAGTAACAAAATAGTCTCCACTTTGGGTTACGGTAATTTCTTTGCTCAATTCTCCATTATTCCATTTATTCCCATTATCTCTATTTGATGATAGTGTTACGGATTTATCCGCACAAAAAATCGTTTCTCCTAATGCAGCTACTTTTATTTCTGGTTTAGGCAAAATTTGCACTTCAATCCCATTTGATGAAGTGAAACACCCTAAATAGTTAACTTGACTAACTGTATAATTTCCTTGTTGAGAAACTACGATTGTTTTACTACTTTCTCCAGTATTCCAAAATATGTCTTGGTCAACATCAGAAGTTAGTCGTACACTTTCTCCTTCACAAAAAGTAGTATTTCCTTCGGCTGAAACTTTTGGTTTATCACGGATACCCAATGAGGTGTAATTTGCAGTTGGAGTATAATAAACATTCCCTAAATAATCAATGGCACGCCCTCTATAAAAACCAGTAGTCGTTTCGATTGAGGCAGATTTAGCGATATCACTAAAACCATTTGTCCAATAATATTCTTTAAAACCATCAGGCATGAATATTCTGATTGGAGTTTTGGTATTTTCTGGGCTGCATCGTAAATCAAAAAATAGCGGAATTGAAGGTGGAATTGGACTTGAACGAGAGAAAAAACTGCTATTTAGCTTATCATTCCACGCTCGGGCTAACTCAATCAATCCATTGCCAAAAAAATGAACACCATCTGACCTTTCTCTAATCTCATCAGTCGCTGGGCCTTCAAAAGCGTTAGAATAATTTTGAATGACAAGATTTTGAGCGTCAATTACAGGTTGATATGTTCCCGAACTTACCCTACTCGCTCTACTAATCATCCAATTTATTTCTTTCCCAGTATCAATTCTGCTTCTATAAATTACATATTCAAGGTCTTGTCGGTATTTTTCAGTACTTGTTCGTTTATCATTATCAGTTTCTCCTTGATGCCATAGAACAGTTCTAAGCCCAAACATATTGATATAATAATGTAATGATTTTTTAAGGTTTTCATAAGGATAACCAGGTAACGCAAAATTACCTGAATAAAAATCTTGACCTCTTTCTCCATCAGCACTTTTACGCCAAGCTTCAATCCCCATGGCTTCAAATCCCGAATTTATAAACAAGATTGGAACGTTAAGTTTCTCAACAAGTAAATCTCCAAGTTTGCCCCAGCACCACGAACCATTACCAAATGGAGCAATTTTTACATTTTCAGAAATTTGAGAAATGACAGGAAAAGGCGGTTCGGTGGTCTGACCGTAAGAATAAAAGTTTGTTATACAATTAACTCTGTCATCGATAGCTGGCGGATTTCCTCTACCTTCGTAACCTTGAGCATTTGATTGACCCGAAATAACAAATACTTCACCAACACCAACTTTTTCTAAAGATGTAGTGCCAACAATATTTTCGCCTCGCAATGCTCTTATTTCAAGCTTATACCAGCCAGCTTGTGCATAAAGTCCACCAATGAAAGTGCCAAAATTAGGATTAATTGCAATTGGAGTCCAATCAACAAAAGTACCACCATTAATAGGAGTTAGTCGTGCATCAATTCTCTCTACTCGTGCTTGAAAAGTTCCGCCAATAGGAATCAGTCCTGTATTAGATGCATTTCTTTGAAAAATTGCTCTATTTACAGGAAATGAAATCGAAACTTGGGCAAAAACTGTAACATGCACCAGCAAAGATAAACTTAAAAAAGCTTTCTTCATGGCGAAAAATTTTATAATAAAAGTTCACTCTAAGCTAAATACTTGTCAATCTTATCATGTCAAGTAAGTTTAGATTTACATTGTATAATCTAATCTTAATAATAAAATAGATTTACAAATTTTGCCAAATCAAATCTTTCAAATCATCAATACCTTCATTGGTTACTGCTGAAAAGAAAACAAATGGTAAATCTTCAGGAATCTTAGTTTTAATTTTCTTGATCTGTTTTTCATCAATCAAATCAATTTTTGAAATCCCTAGCACTCTTTTTTTGTCTAATAACTCTGGGTTAAATAATTTTAATTCTTTGAGAAGGGTTTTGTATTCTTTCATTGGATTCTCAGCATCAGCAGAAACTACAAACAGCAAAATTGAGTTTCGTTCGATGTGTCTTAGGAAGCGTAAACCAAGACCTTTGCCTTCAGAAGCTCCTTCAATAATTCCAGGAATGTCCGCCATTACGAACGACCTAAAATCACGGTATGCTACTACGCCAAGGTTTGGAGTAAGTGTTGTAAAGGGGTAATCGGCAATTTCAGGTTTTGCAGCCGATACCGCAGAAAGCAGTGTTGATTTGCCAGCATTTGGGAATCCGACAAGACCCACATCTGCTAGTACTTTTAATTCTAATATTATCCAAGATTCTTGACCTGCATCACCTGTTTGATGATACTCCGGAGCTTGGTTCGTTGGGTTTCTAAAATGCCAGTTGCCGAGGCCGCCTCTTCCACCAGGTAATAAAATTACTTGTTGTCCATCTTCGGTAACTTCGCCAATAACTTCTCCAGTTTCTGCATCTCTCGCAATCGTTCCGAGTGGCACTTCAATCATTTCATCTTCGCCTTGTTTTCCAGAACGTTTCCCTCCCTCGCCAGCAATTCCATGTTGAGCTTTTATATGCTTCTGATATTTTAGATGCAAAAGTGTCCAGTATTGAGCATTTCCTCGCAAAACAATGTGTCCACCTCTTCCACCATCGCCACCGTCAGGCCCACCATTCGGAACGTGTTTTTCACGCCTAAAATGTCTTGACCCTGCTCCTCCATTTCCCGAAACACAATTTATTTTAACGTAATCAATAAAGTTACTTGTCATAGCTAATTTCAATATCTCAATGTACAATATAATCGCTAATGCGATTTTAAGCCTTAAAAATAGTATACTTAGTCTAATACATCTTTTTAAGATGAAAATTAGACTAAATAATATAAAAAAGGCTTAAATTCTGAATTTTTCAGAATTTTTTACTCAATTACTTAAAAACTGACTTAGCTTTTTGCTTCATCAATTGCGGCACAAATCATGCCAAAAATTGCTTCAACTTCACCAATACCATTGATTTTAACCACTTTACCTTGACTTTGGTAATAAGGTAATACATGGATTGTTTTAGTGAAATATTCATCAATTCGTTTAATCAATTTATCTTCATCATCATCCGCTCTTCCACTTACTTTTTTACGTTCAGCAATACGATTTTTTATTTCTGATTCTGTAACATCAAGTTGAAGAACCAAATCAATTTTTTCATTTTTACTTTCCAAAAAAGTATCTAACGCTTCTGCCTGTGGAACAGTCCTTGGAAATCCATCAAAAATAAAACCAGTTGCATCAGGGTTTCTTTGCACTTCTTCTTCAAGCATTTCAATCGTAATTGAATCAGGGACTAATAAACCATCAGCCAAAATTTGTTTAACTTTTTGTCCTAAAGCTGTATTTTGGCTGATATGCATTCTAAACATATCACCAGTCGAAATATGAGCTAATTTATAATTATCAATAATTTTGGCAGATTGAGTCCCTTTTCCTGCACCTGGAGGTCCGAATATTACTAGATTAAACATATTTTTTAGTTCTTAACAAATCAGGTTTACCTTGATTGCTTAAAATAACTTAGTTAGTAGTTAAAATTACGTTAAATGGCAAAAATAAAAGCAATTTTTAGAATTAACATCTTTTAAAGAAAATAATTTATTTGGTGGCTAATAAAAAAGCCTAACTTAATTGAAGTTAGGCTTTTTTATTACTAGGATATTATTAATTTTTTGGTTGAATACCTCCACCTGATGCTCCATTTGGGGCATTATTATTAGGCGGTGTTGTTGTTCCTGGCGTGGCTGGTGTTGCTCCCGACATGCTCTGTAATACTTGTTGAGCTTTCGTATTAGTTGGGTCAAACTTCAAAGCCATGTTCATATATTCAGTTGCTTTTACTGTATCCTTCTCAATCAGTAAAGCTCTATAACCTAAATATCCATAAGCTTCTGAGAAATACTTGGCATTTTTCACATCAGCTTTCATTGCGTCAGTTGACAATTTAATATATTTGTCATAGTATGGAGCAGCTGAAAAAGTCGTATCAGTTGGGTTTCCATACTGTCTTGCACGAGCCTTTTGCATATAAGGAAATAACCAAGAATCTTTATATAATTCAATAGCTTTTGAATAAACAGTATCCGCTTTAACATAATCTCTAGAACGCATATAAGCATCAGCTAAATTATAATAATCAGGAGCTGTACCACCTTTTTTTGATGAGGCAATATTTTTCTCATAAGCTCCAGCCAATTTTATCCAGTTTTTGCTAGCTCTATAAATATTAGCAATTGCGGTTGAATAATCAAAAGTAGAATCACCTTTTTCAATTGCAATCTCCATGTTTGATACTGCTAAAGAGTCATTCAATTTTTTAGCTGCATCATCTTTAATACAAGCATAAGCACGGCCTAACATTCCCCAGTCAGAAGCTAAATGACGCTCTTTTGATGCTTGACCTAAAAACTCTAAAATATTCTTTGCTCCGTCAGCACATTCACCTTTTTCAGTTTGAATATACCCTTTCAAACGAAATTTAATTGGGTCTTTCTCTGTATCAAAAATTTGATTTAATATATTCAATGCTCCGTCATAATCCTTACTAGCAGTTGCTAATTTGATATAACGCAATTTTGCTGCTGGCGTTGCTTCGCTTTTATTTAAAGCTTGTTTTGCATTTTCAGCAGCTTGTGGAAATTTACCAAAAGTTGTAAATAATGAACTAAGGTAATAATATGCGGGAGCGTATTCTGGGTCAGCTTTAATTGCCTCGTTAAATTCAGTTTGTGCCTTCGGATAATTTTTACCTTGATACCAAACTCGACCCATCAATGTACGAATTTTAGCGGTTTTTTGACCCATATTCAAGGCATTTTCCAATGCTGTCATTGCAGCACCACCATCGTTTTTAATCAAATTAGCCATTGCTATTGCAATGTAATAATCAGGATTATTTTTAACTTTTTGGATGTCTAAACCAGCTTGAATATTAATTACAGCTTCTGCGGGGTCGTTGATTTTATCAGAAAGCGTATAAGCTTCTCCAATTCTAAATAATACGTCTGCGTTTTTATTTTTTGTGTCTTTTTTGATTAGGTCAAAATCAACTTTTGCACCAGCTCTATCACCCGAAAGTAATTTTACTGTTGCTAAACCTACACGGCAAAGTGGGTCAGGCTTCTTTGCATCAAGTGCAGTACCCTTGGCAAAAGCCTCTTTAGCCTGAACTAAATCAACTTGACCATCTTGCAAATTCAGGTAATAATAACCTAGATAAAAATAATTTTCTGCTGTGGGAGCAATAGATGCCAATTGCTTGAAAGTTGTCTCCGCAGCGTTGTATCGCTCAGCATCCAAATTTCTCAGTCCATCCTGCACAGTTTGTGCCATTGTTTGGAACGACAACGCCAGTATCGCAACCGCTGATACCGACAAAGATTTCAAAATCTTGTTCATTTTCACTCTAAAAGTTAGGTTTACAGATTCTTATGTTAATAAAAATTAAGCAAAGTTAAATAAAATGTCGTTTAGATAAAAAAATATTTTAACTTAGGATACTTTTATTCTTTTGCCGTTCATTCATTGAGACAAATTTTCACCCAAAAAGTAAATAAAATAAATGTTAATGTTTCGTTAATTGATGTATTTACTTACAAAATGCATTTAATTGAAATCAAGGTAATTTACCAATTGGTTTCTTTTCGAGATAAATTTCTCTATTATAAATATAGTATGGTAACAGACCCGATTTTTCGACAACTAGCTGACCAATTTGAGCACAACAAAAACGAATAAATGCACTCGCAAGCCCATAACCTTTTCTTGTGTGCAATATAATTTTTCTTTCAAATGGGTATTTTCTAGCTTTTAATGACGCTGTTGTAGGAGTATAATAATCCGCTGCTGTAGCATTTTCTTTGTTTGAAATACCAATAACTTTTACACTATTTATAAAATTTTGGCTTTTCGAATCATCAATATCACTAATCCAGTTTCCTCCAATAATTCCTATTGCATTCGTATTTTTCTTGATATATTCAATTACATCTTTATTACCATTCGCTGCAAAAATATTCGCTTTTTTAACATCTTTTATACCTAATTTTTGAATCATATAGTTCAAATTACTTGAACTGCTATTGTCAAAAACTAATTTCAAATCTGAATTACTTTTCCCTTCAAAAATATTTTTAAGCTCAGTTACAGTAAGCCGAGAAATAGTATTATCCAAATTAGTAATCAGTGCTACACCATCAAGAGCCATTTTTGCAGGCAAATATGGTATATTATTAGTTGTATAAAACTCTTTTTCACCGGCAGTTGCTTCTCTAGTAACAATTGCAATATTAGCTGAATCATTCATCATCTTTGCCATAGCTTTTTGCTCTGGAACATAGATTACATTTATTTTGGCTTTGGGATAATGGGCATTATAAGCCATCACTTCGGCTTCGACAATTGGTTGAAGAGATTCATCAGCGGCAATCGTGATTTCACCATCATTAGGTAAGTCTTGTTTTTCTTGTTGAGTACACTGCCATAAAGACATAGAAAAAAACAGTAAAAGAAATGATTTCTTCATTGAAGTAATTTTTATAGTTTAAGTTTGAACCTTTTGAATGAATATTGTCAGTTTATCATTCCAAGATAATCATTGAACGAAAATTTATCATAAAAAGTTGAGTGTAGCTATAAAAAATATGCCACCTCGTCCAAACGAAGTGGCATATTTTTATATTTTCGTTCAGTCTTGAGACGATTCTGATAAAGCTTGATACGCCCGCCAACCTCTAAATGCCCCATAAATCATAAGTAAAATACCCATGGCATAAGACATAACTTCAGTTAAAGGGACTAATAACCACTGTCTTTTAATGACAAAACCACCCATTACAATGTATGCAAGGCCAGTAAATGCCATTACATACGGTGTAATCTGACTAAATCTATTAGGTTTACGCTTTGGTAACATTATTCAAGAACGAATGAAATTGGCATCGTAAAGAAAACCCTTACACTACGTCCATTTTGTTTTCCAGGATTCCATTTTGGCATTGATTTCAATACACGCTGTGCTTCTTCATCACAACCAAAGCCGATTCCTTTTAAAATTTGAACATCTCCAAGGCTACCATCTTTCTCTACAACAAATTTAGCAAAAACTTTTCCCGAAACATTTGCTCTTTGAGCAGCAGAAGGATATTTAAGATTCTTACCAATAAAACTGTACATTTCCTTAATTCCACCTGGGAATTCAGGGTTTTGTTCTACAGTTGTAAAGATTTCATCTTCTTTAGGTTGTTCAATTTCTACAGCCCTAGGAGCTTCAACTGGTGGTGGAGCAGCTGCTACCTCATCAGATTCTATACCTTCTTTTGTTTCGTTAGAAATAACTGCTTTTTCAATTTGCTCAACTGGTGGTGGTGGCTCTTCATTCTTAACTTCTTCATCTGGCTTAGGTTCAGGAGGCAAGAATTTGATAGTTGCAACTTCAGGTGGCTTTTGTTCTGGTGGTGGTGGTGGTGGAAGTTCTAATGGTTTTTCTTCCTTTTTTTCCTCTTTCAGCTTGGTCAAATCGATTTCAACCGCAACTTCTTTTTTCGCTTTTGGCGTAATAGAAGCATAAAGCATTGGAGCACCCACAGCCGCCAAAAATGCAATCGAGCCATACAAAAGAGAGCGGTTGACCGTCTTTTTATATGTTTTTCTTAAATCATATGCTCCATACGCCTTATTACGGGTTTCGAAGACCATATCATCTAAGGTAACATTGACATTATTTTTAGGGTCCATATTTTATTTAATTTTATTCATTAAAAGACTATTCAGATTTGAGATGAAAAGTATTATTTAATGATTATGCTTAATTACTGTTTTGGAGAAGCTATTTTTTGCTTATAAACTTCTAACTCTTCTTTTGAAGGATCAACGATTGCATAACGTTCGCATTTAGTAATTGACATTTCATCCAAAATGTCAACAGTATTTTTATAGGTAGCATCATCCGTTGGTTTGATAACTACTGTAAAAATATTTTGGTCTAAAGCGTTCACTTTTGCTTTTAAAATAGCTGTACGAATCCCATCTTTTGAATAATCAGATTCCATCAACAATTCTGGTGTCAAATCCTTAGCCGCTTTTTGATGATAGAAAATACGGTTATCTTTACCCATCACAATTGTTATCGTATTTGATACTTTAATTTCTTGTGTTTCTGGTTTTTGAGTCTCGTCTTTATCCTTTTCAGGCATATTCAACTTCATCATGTTGGGCTTACTAAACGTGGTAGTGAATACAAAGAATGTAATCAGTAAGAACCCTAAGTCCACCATTGGAGTCATATCAACTCTCGCAGACTGCTTTTTGGCCCGTACCTTACCATCACCTTTGCCACTATCACTGGAGGTATCCATTTCTGCCATTGTAATACAATGTTTAGATTGTTTGTAACTATATTTTCACTGAACTTAGTTTGGAGCATTTTCAACTCCAGTAATTAACTGAAATTTATTAATATCTCTTTTTCCTAGTTCATTTAGTACTTGTTTTACTGCTGGGTAATTGGTTGTAGCATCACCTCTGATTGCCAATTTCGCTGATGGATTAACTTCTTTTAAATAAGTAGTAACCCAATCTCCCAATTCACTTTTAGTACTATCATTTGGAATACCTGCCATCACAACATTTAATTGGTCTTCAGGTGGTAAATTCAAATATTGCTTTAAACCAGCAATACTAATTCCGAAATCTGATAATTTTTCAAAGCTTTTAAGGTCTCCATTATTAACGGATACACCATATTTTTGGGCCATTCTTTGAAATAACTCACCACGCTCTTTAGCATTTGCAATACCAAAGTAATATTTTCCTTTTGGGTCGATACTAATAGTAGCTACATTATTTTCAGGAATCTTCGTTTGCGATATTGACGAAGGAGTATCAATTGTTACTGACTCTTGACCTTTAAATTGAGTGGTCATGATAAAGAAAGACAATAACAAGAATGCCACATCACACATCGCTGTCATGTCCATGACAGGACCTTTACGTTTTGGTTTTATTGCTGGCATAACTTCTAAATTATTTAGATTATATAAAATTAACGAACACGCAATGATAATGTTTTATAGTAAATGAATTTATAAAATCATCAGCATTTAATGTGTTTCAATTAGTTATGAGCAGCGAAATTTTGTTGGATGCTCATACCAATTTCGTCAATTTTGTATGTCAACTCATCAATTTTTGATGTAAAGAAGTTATACATAATGATTGAGATTGCTGAAGTACCGATACCAAGGGCTGTATTAATCAAGGCCTCAGAGATACCAGTTGCCAAAGCAGCAGCATCAGGGGCACCACCACCAGCTCCAAGAGCAGAGAACGCACGAATCATACCTAATACAGTTCCTAACAAAGCGATTAAAGTTGATACTGTTGCTAAAGTAGAAAGGATTGTAAGGTTTTTCTCTAACATTGGAAGTTCTAATGAAGTAGCTTCTTCAACTTCTTTTTGTAGAGCAGCTAATTTTTGTTCTTTGTCCATAGAAGCATCAGTTGTTAATAAGCTATATTTTCCAAGAGCTGTTTTAACTACATTACCTACAGAACCTTTTTGTTTGTCACATTCTTTGATTGCATCTGCAATATTGTTTGAATCTAATAACGAACGAACTTTACGTACAAAAGCATCGATATTACCAGTTCCAGTTGCTTTATTGATTGTAAAGAAACGCTCAATTGAAAATACTAATACGCAAAGGAAACAAGTCATTAAAATAGGTACAACTACACCACCACTATGGATTAGACCAAAGAAATCGCCTGGTTTTGGTTTGTGTTTTTCAGCATCTAAGAAGTGACTTGCATCACCCAAGATAAATACATAAGTTAAGATTGCAATTGCAAGAAGTACAGGAATTGTAAATGCTGGATTTAATCCACCGCCAGTTGACTGTTTTGCTGCTGCTTTTGCTGCAGGGGCTGCTGTCTTTTTTTCCATTAGATTTGAAAATTTTAGGGTTTTAAAAAGTTAAAAAATGTTTTTTGTTAAATAAAAGTTTAAAAAATTAAAAAAACGAGCTATTTCAAAAGAAAATATTGCCAATCCAGTTAAAGTATTATTTTTAATTTTTTGACAATTTTATAGAAAATCAGTGAAACAAAAAAGTATAAATACAATTAATTTTTAAGCATAAAATCAAGAATTGAACTTTTTTGAGAATAATTAAGTAAACAAAACTCCCATTGTTCTTTCTTAACTTTTTAGCTATCAAGCATTTAGCACGCTTTTAACATTAATATTATTAAAATGAAAACTAAAGATTTCGTTAATATTTTTTTTTGATAATATTTGAGCCGAATCTCGCTATATGAGCTTAAAACCCATTATTGTTTGTTACTGTCCACTTTTATTCTTTCTTCTCGGTTTACTAATTCCCAAGCGGTTTGGAAAACTAAACGTGAAATCTGCTGGTATTTTGGAAATAATATTTTCTCAACATCATCTCCTGGACGATGATAATCTTCATGTACTCCTGTGAAATAAAAAATTACGGGAATTTTATTTTTTGCAAAATTATAATGGTCCGAACGATAATAAAATCTGTTTGGGTCTTTTGGGTCATTAAAGGTATAATCCAAATCAAAATTAATATATCTTTTATTAACATCTTCACTGATTTGATGTAATTCAGACGATAATTTATCAGATCCAATCAGGTAAACATACTCTTCTTTTGGGGCATGTTGTTTGTCTATTCGTCCAATCATATCAATATTCAGGTCACAAACTGTCTTTGCTAATGGAATAATCGGGTCTTTATCAGTATAATATTGTGAACCGAGCAAGCCTTTTTCTTCACCAGTAACTGTCATGAATAAAATGCTTCTACGAGGCCCATTTCCTTCCTGTTTGGCCTTGGCAAATGCTTCTGCGATTTCTAATACAGCACAAGTTCCTGAACCATCGTCATCTGCACCATTATGGATTTGTCCGTTTTGAATACCAACATGGTCATAATGTGCAGTAATTAGTATAACTTCTTCTTTTTTGTCAGTACCTTCCAAAAATCCCATAACATTTTGGGTTTCTACTGGTACTTCTCCTCTTTCTGCTTTGATTGAAATAGTTGATTCTTTTAATTTACTTGCCGAACTCACACCACTTTCTGTTAGCTCTTCATTAATTTTTTCTAGTTTCTTTGCTTTAATTCCTAGCATTGCAGACGCCATTTCATTAGAGACGAAAAAAGTAGGATTCGAGGTTGCTTTTTCTGTTGATGCTGCTGAATTAAAATTCAATTGATTGAATCTTGAAAGTACAGCTTTTCGCTCAGCCGCCAATGACGAAAACTTTTGTGAATCATTGCCAGAAATCACAAAAAACATTTTTGCTCCATGATTTATAGCAATATTTATTTTCTTTTGTAGTCCTGCTCTTTCAATCCATTCAGATTTTTCGTCTCCTTTCGTGAAAAGATACTTTCCTGTTTTGTCTTTTGGTTCACCTTCAAAAAAAACAACTGCTTTTCCCTCTACATTGATATTTTTATAATCGTTATAAGAATCTTGTTCAATGCCATAACCAGCAAAAACTACTGAAATTGATTGTTCATCAGGAATACTTGTTAAGCCATTTGGAAAATAATCCTTAAAAAACTCTTTTTTCTGGTTGCCAATCTTAATATAGGCGTCTTTCCAACCTTTTTGGTATAAATTAAAGTATTGAAAATAACCTTTCCCACCATCTTTGTTTGGAGCAATAGCTTGAAGCCCTAGTTTGGCGAAATGATTTGCAATATAATTTGCAGCCTTCTTTTGTCCTTCTGAGCCAGTATCTCGTCCTTCCAAACTATCAGAAGCTATATAAGTAAGGTGTTTTCTTAAATCTTGAGCAGAAATTGTTGCAGCATACTGTGTTGACTTATCGGCTATATTTTGCTGCGAATAAGCAACTAAATTGGCTGATAAAAAGGATAATAACAAAAATCGTTTAGTCATTTGTTTTTGTTGGTTTTTATTGATGAATCGAATAAAGATGTATTATCACTACTTTTTATTCAAAAATATTTTCAGTAAAAATAATATCTTTTCGGTTTAGATTTATCTTTATACTACTAATTTTGCCAAAATTCCTTTCACTACTATCCTAATGACTAAAGAGCAAGTTCTAAAAAAATATTTTGGCTACGATAAATTTCGACCGCTTCAAGCAGAAATAATTGAAACAATTTTAGCAAAACAAGATTGCATGGTACTGATGCCTACGGGCGGCGGAAAATCTATTTGTTTTCAAGTACCTGCTTTAGTGATGGAAGGAATCACATTAGTTATTTCTCCCTTGATTGCATTGATGCACGACCAAGTTCAATCTTTGCAAGCCAATGGCGTGCCTTCAGCATTTTTGAATAGTTCTTTGACTTCTGTTGAGCAACGAACTATTGAAGAGAAATGCAAATCAGGTGAATTAAAACTTCTCTATATTTCACCTGAAAAACTGTTTTATAATGATTATCTGAATTTCATTAAAACCTTAACAATTAACCAAATTGCAATTGATGAGTCGCACTGTGTTTCAACTTGGGGTCATGATTTTAGACCAGAATACACCAAACTAAATATCCTGAAAGAAACATTTCCTGAAATTCCTGTTGTGGCACTCACAGCTACAGCCGACCGAGTAACTAGAAAAGATATTTTAACCCAATTGGGCGTTCCTGATGCCAAAGTATTTATTTCTTCCTTCGACCGTCCAAATCTCACTTTATCGGTTTTACCAGGAAGAAATCGGCTCAAAATTCTTCAACAATTTATTTCTAAACGCCCCAATCAATCAGGAATCATTTATTGTTTGAGTCGAAAAAACACGGAAGATGTAGCCGAAGGATTGCGAAAACTAGGAATTACAGCAATGCATTATCATGCGGGCGTTGATTCTAAAACTCGTTCAGAAGTACAAGATGCCTTTATTAAAGATGAGATTCAAGTAATCGTAGCGACGATAGCATTTGGCATGGGAATCGACAAATCTAATGTTCGTTTTGTGATTCATTATAGTTTACCTTCAAATGTTGAAAGTTATTACCAAGAAATTGGGCGTGCAGGACGTGATGGCATGAAATCAGACACTTTACTTTTTTATAGTTTCGGTGATATTATTACTCGGAAAGAAATGATTCAAAACTCTGAGTTGCCTGACGACATGAAAGAAGTACAGCTCGCCAAATTAGACCGAATGAAGCAATATGCCGAATCGGAGATTTGTAGGCGAAGAATTTTGTTAAGTTATTTCAACGAAGAGGCTCAAAACGATTGTGGAAACTGTGATGTTTGTCAAAATCCACCCAAAAAATTTGATGCTACTATTTTTGCCCAAAAAGCACTTTCTGCCATTGCACGAACTGAAGAAAAAGTGGCTATGGGCTTATTAATTGACGTTTTAAGAGGTTCTCAAAACAGAAGTATTTACGACAGAGGCTACCAAACGCTCAAAACTTTTGGCGTTGGTAAAGAACTAAAATACGAAGAATGGGCTGATTATATTACACAATTATTAAATTCAGGAATAATTGATATTGCATACGATGAGCGTCATTCGCTAAAACTCAATGCAATTTCTTGGCAAGTTTTGAAAGGAGAAAAAAAGGTTGATTTAGTGAGATTTGAGGCTTATGAAGCTAAAAAAGCTAGATTAGATGAAGAAACTCCTCGTGAAAAAACTAAAAAAGAAGTAATCAAAGATGCTTTATTTGAAAAACTTCGTGTGCTTAGGAAAAAAATTGCTGATGAACAAAATGTACCTCCATTTATTGTATTTTCCGATGCTACACTTTCGGATATGGCTCAGAAGCGACCAATCAATAGATTCCAAATGATGGCTGTTTCAGGCGTGGGTGAACAAAAATTTAATCAATACGGGGAAGAGTTTATCAATGAAATTTTAGATTTTACAGGCAAAAACCCAAGCTTTGGTCGCCCAAAAGCAGAAAAAGGAATGACTTATCTTGAAACATTTGAAATGTATAAAACTGGGCTTTCAATCGAAGAAATGGCAATAAAAAGGGTTCTAAATCCTGTAACAATTATTAGTCATTTGGTCAAACTTTATCAAGATGGACAAGACATTGACTTAAAACAGTACATTATGACTTATGAATATAATCAGATTATTGCGGCCGCAATGAAAATAAATATTCAAAAGGGGGATGCACTAAAACCACTTTTCGAATCACTAGAAGGCGTTTATGATTATGGAAAATTACGAATTGCTTTAGCTATTTGGGAAAAATAACTTCAAGTATTATCTATTTTGTACTAATTTCAAAAGGCTAAACTTTTTTAGAATCTTTGGTCAATTCCATTCTCTAAACTTCGCTATTGTGTGTTTTAGCCAATGAAAAATTGATATTTCAATTAATTTATTACCAAACATTTTCTTAACTTTCCGAAAGCTGCTTATTTTCTAAAAAAAACGCAAAGTTTATCATCAATGTCAAATTTACTTTTACTCTTTATTTGTCTTTTTTTAGGAATAGTTTTACAAAAAATCAAAGGATTTCCAAAAGACGCTTATTTGGCACTAAATTCTTTCATTATTTATGTTTGTTTGCCAGCTTTAACATTACTTTATACAACCGAAATTCACTTTCAACAAAATCAGGCATTACCTATTTTAATGCCATATATATTGTTCGTTTCTTCATTTATTTTCTTTAAAATTTTAGCTCCAATTTTCAATTTTGATAGAAGTACCACTGGTGCATTAACAATTACGGCAGGCATAAGCAGCATTTCATTTGTTGGATTTCCAATTTTTGAGCTGCTGTACGGAAATGAAGGCTTGAAAATTGGTATTTTGATGAGTCAAGCTGGTTCGTTTGTTGTTTGTGGAACATTAGGAATTATGACGGCTTCTTACTATTCTTCATCCAACCCAACGGTTAAGAATATTTTCAAGAATATGTTTACATTTCCTCCATTTCTAGCCTTTTGTATTGCCTTAATTATCAATATTTTAGATTTTCATTTTCCTAGTTTTATTAAAGAAATTTTGCAAAAAACTGGTAGTCCATTTACTGTTTTAGCCTTGGTTTCTGTTGGATTACAGATTAAATTTAATCTTAAAAAGTTTGCAGAAAAGCCATTGTTAATTGGTTTATTTTTCAAACTATTCCTCGCTCCTTTGATAATCTTTCTAATATATCTTATCTTGCTTAAAGAAAATACGTGGTTAGGCAAAATATGTGTAGTTGGGGCAGGCCTTGGGTCAATGAATACGGCCACCATTATTGCAATTAATCATCGCTTAAACCCAGAATTAGCGAGTCTCATGGTAGGCATTGGGATTCCTTTATCATTAATTTCGACCATTTTGATACACTTTTTGTTACGTTATTTTTAACAAAACCAACCTCCTAAACTAAACATAAACCTATTTATTTAATGAAAAAATTATTTACTAACCTTACATTTTGGGTACTGACCGCCATCGTTTGTGGTATTTTATTAGGTCATTATAACCCAGAATTCGCTTTACATACTTTATTTGAGAAAGGTTTCAAGCAAAACTTAGTAATTTCAGAATTTGAAATAAAAAATACATTTAGCGAGTTTTTGAGTAGTATTTTTATCAGTACCGTCAAACTTTTTATAAATCCAATTATATTTTTAACCATTACTTTGGGAATAATCTCAATGGGTGATTTAAAAAAAGTTGGAAAAGTTGGGGCAAAAGCATTGTTATATTTTGAAGTTGTCACAACTGTTGCATTAATTATTGGAGTCGTTGTAGCCAATATTATTCGTCCAGGCGATGGCGTTGTTACAGATAATATAAAAGGAGGCGATATTTCAAAATATACTAAAAATGCCACCGAATTTAGTTGGATGAAATTCTTTTGGGACAATGTTACACTACAAGTTTTGGTAGTAGCCATTGTTTTAGGAATTGTTTTAAGCAATTATTCTGGACGCCAAAAAGTTGTTGATTTTCTCGCCCCAATCTCAAAGAAAGTTTTTTGGGCGTTGCACAAAGTAATGCTTTTTGCTCCAATTGGTGCTTTTGGTGGGATGGCTTTTACTATTGCAAAATATGGTATCAAAACGCTGCTTCCACTTGCCAAATTAATGGGTACAGTTTATACAACAATGGCAATTTTTGTATTTGTAGTGCTGTATTTTATTCTTCGATATTATAAAATCAGTCTTTGGAGTTTTCTAAGATTTATTCGAGAAGAACTACTTATTGTTCTTGGGACATCATCTTCAGAAGCAGCTTTGCCTTCATTAATGGAAAAATTAGAAAAAATGGGCTGTTCAAAGTCCGTTGTTGGCTTGGTTGTTCCAGCGGGTTATTCTTTCAACCTTGATGGTACAACGATTTATCTTTCTATGGCGGTAATTTTCTTGGCACAGGTATTCAATGTTCACCTTGATTTACAACAAATGCTGACAATTATTGGTATTTTGATGGTTACATCAAAAGGAGCTGCGGGAGTTACAGGCAGCGGATTTATAGTTTTGGCGAGTACACTTACGGCTCTCAAAGTAATTCCAGTTGAAGGTTTAGCCCTACTTTTAGGCGTTGATAGATTCATGTCTGAAGCCCGTGCTATTACAAATTTTATCGGTAACGGCGTTGCAACAATTTGGATTTCAAACAATGAAAACGAATTTGACAGAAACAAAATGGAACTAGCTTTTGCTCATGTAGCCGACTTTGAGGATATTGTTAAAGATAATCTCAAAAATGAATAAATGATTCAAAATCAATCCAAAACTCAAAAAAAGTAGAAATTTCTGTTACACTAAAATCTTTCTGCTTTACCTTCGCATCATCAAACAAACTTTATTCGAAAATGAGTAAGCAAAACTTAAAAGAAGAAGCCCTACATTATCACGCAAAAGGGCGTCCAGGTAAAATTGAGGTAATTCCGACCAAAGAGTATGCAACACAAAAAGATTTATCATTGGCATATTCTCCAGGAGTTGCTGACCCTTGTATGGCAATTTTTGAGAATCCAGAAGATGTTTATAAATACACTGCGAAAGGAAACCTCGTAGCAGTTATTTCAAATGGTACGGCTGTTTTGGGCTTGGGTGATATTGGCCCAGCAGCAGGAAAACCAGTGATGGAAGGAAAAGGGCTTTTGTTTAAAATTTACGCTGATATTGATGTTTTTGACATAGAATTAAATACAAAAGACGTTGACGAATTTGTACGAACAGTTAAAATTCTTGAACCAACTTTTGGTGGCGTAAATTTGGAAGATATTTCTGCCCCAGAATGTTTTGAAATTGAAGAACGATTAAAGGCTGAATTAAATATTCCTGTCATGCACGACGACCAGCATGGAACAGCCATTATTTCGTCAGCGGCTTTGTTGAATGCCCTTGAATTGATCGACAAAGATATTTCAACAATCAAAATTATTATCAATGGTGCGGGTGCGGCGGCTATTTCTTGTACTCGTTTGTACAATGCTTTAGGTGCGGACAAGAAAAATATGTTTATGTTCGATAGTAAAGGTTTGATTCATCCAAGTAGAACAAATCTTGATGGTAAAAAAATTGAGTTTGCCAACGATAATATGCCAGCAGAAACAACTTTGGCAGAAGCATTAGTAAATGCTGATGTATTTATTGGACTTTCAAAAGGCAATATTTTATCGCAAGATATGGTAAAATCCATGGCTAGAGATGCGATTGTTTTTGCGATGGCTAATCCAACACCCGAAATTTCGTACGAAGAAGCAACTGAAGCCCGTAAAGATATTATAATGGCAACTGGCCGTTCAGATTATCCAAATCAAGTGAACAATGTTTTAGGATTTCCTTACATTTTCCGAGGTGCATTGGATGTTCGTTCGAAGGTTATCAATGAAGAAATGAAATTGGCCGCCGTTAGGGCTTTAGCCGATTTAGCTAAAAAACCTGTTCCTGATAGTGTAAATTTAGCTTATGGAGAAACAAACCTTTCGTTTGGACGAACTTATATTATTCCTAAACCCGTTGACCCACGTTTGTTAACAACAGTTGCTCCTGCGGTTGCTAGAGCTGCAATTGAAAGTGGCGTTGCAAAGTTTCCAATATCAGATTGGGAAGCTTATGACACCCAATTATCGAAACGTTTAGGTTTAGATAATTCGCTCAAAAAGGTAATTACAAATAAGGCAAAATTAAATCCGAAACGTGTAGTTTTTGCAGATGCAGAAAACTTGGCTGTGCTGAAAGCAGCTCAGGAAGTGCAAGACGAGAAAATTGCAACCCCTATTCTTTTAGGAAATGTTGCTAAAATAACAAAGTTATTAGAGGATAATTTCATTGATTTGCCTTACGCCGAAATCATTGATTCTCGCTCAATTGAGCAAGAAGAAAGATTAGCAAAATTCGGAGCGATTTTCTACGAAAAACGTAAACGTAAAGGTTACAACCATTTTGAGGCTACACAATTGATGCGAAACCGAAATTATTTCGGAGCAATGATGGTTGAAACCGGCGAAGCTGATGCAATGATTGGCGGTATGACAAGAAATTATCCTGAAACTATTCGTCCTGCTTTACAAATTATTGGTCAGCAAGAAGGCGTTAAAAAAGTTTCTGGGATGTACATTTTGATGAGTCGTTTTGGCCCACTTTTCTTGGCTGACACGACCGTAAATTTCAATCCTACCGTTGATGAAATCGTTGAAATTACAGAATTAGCAGCCAAAGAAGTTGAGAAATTCAATATCAAACCTCGCATTGCTCTATTGACATATTCTAATTTTGGAAGTGCCAATGGAGATGATGCAATCAAAATGCAAAAAGCTGTCGCTATTTTGAAGGATAAACATCCAAATATGGTTGTTGATGGTGAAATGCAAGCACATTTACCATTTGACATAGAGTTATTGAAAGAAAATCATCCATTTAGTGATTTAGTTGATGGAAGAGCGAATACCTTAATTTTCCCTAATCTTTCATCTTCAAATATCGCTTACAATATTGTGAAGGAAATTGCTAATATTGATAAAATTGGACCTATTTTGCTTGGAATGAAAAAACCAGTTCACGTTTTACAACTCGGTAGTACGGTACGTGAAATAGTCGATATGGTTGCTATCGCAGTGGTAGAAGCCCAAGGAAAATAAGGTAAAACACCTATCAAAACCATGCGAGCTTCCATGTCTTGCATGGTTTTTTTATATAAAACAAACTATATTTGTTACTGAAATGTTGATTTATAAATACACAAAAGTATGCATTTATAGACATTTTATTCAATAAAATACTTTCATCAACAATGATTATCGAACAAATTTACACAGGTTGCTTAGCTCAAGGAGCATATTATATTGAATCAGAAGGAGAAGTAGCAATTATTGACCCACTGCGAGAAGTACATTCTTATATAGCTAAAGCTGAGAAAAATAATGCTAAAATAAAATACATTTTTGAAACACATTTTCACGCAGATTTTGTTTCGGGTCATTTGGAATTATCAAAAAAAACAGGAGCTAAAATTGTCTATGGCCCTAATGCAAATCCAACCTTTGATTGTATTTTAGCCAAAGATGGTCAACTTTTTGAGATTGGTAAAATCAAAATAAAAGTCATCCATACTCCTGGACACACAATGGAATCGTCGTGTTTTTTATTAATCGACGAAAATAATTTAGAAAATTGTATTTTTACGGGAGATACCCTTTTTATTGGAGATGTTGGCCGCCCTGATTTGGCTCAAAAATCAAATCTAACAATTCAAGATTTAGCTGGATTTCTCTATACTTCGCTACACACAAAAATAATTTCATTGCCTGATAATTTGATTGTTTATCCTGCTCACGGTGCTGGTTCGGCTTGTGGGAAAAATATGAGCAAAGAAACTTTTGACACACTCGGTAATCAAAAAAAATCTAATTATGCTTTGCAACCACAGTCAAAAGAGCAATTTATTAGCAACGTAACCAACGGACTAACGCCTCCGCCCTACTATTTCCCGAAAAATGTCTTGATTAATAAAACAGGTGCTAAGTCAGTTGAAGATGTAAAAACGAGTGTACAAGCACTTTCACCAGAAGCTTTTGAAGTTGCAGTAAATGAACTCGGAGCTGTAATGATTGACACTCGTTCTGCCCAGATTTTTAAAGATGGTTTTATTCCAAACTCAATTAATATTGGTATAAAAGGTGATTTTGCACCATGGGTTGGTACTCTCATTACGGACATCGAACAGCCCATTTTGTTTATTGCCGATGAAGAAAATATTGAAGAAGTAATCACTAGATTATCAAGAGTTGGCTACGATAATATCATCGGCTATTTAGATGGTGGATTGAAAAATTGGATTGAAAAAGGAAAAGAAACAGACACAATTGAATCAATTTCGGCTGAAGATTTTGCAAAAATATTTACAAAAACTGAAGGGAATATTTTAGTTAAAGACGTAAGAAAAGAATCTGAATACACAGCCGAACACGTTGATAATGCAGAATGTGTTACGTTAGCTTATTTGAGTAATAATATGGAGACTTTTTCAAAAAAAGAAATAAATTATCTTTACTGTGCAGGTGGTTATCGCTCAATGATTGCCGCTTCAATTTTGAAATCACGTGGCTTTGATAACGTTATTGATATTTCTGGTGGATTTGCTGCTATTGCAAAAACTAATGTTCTTCGCTCAAATTTTGTGTGTCAATCTAAGTTAAAAGTATAAATTTTGCCGATATAAAAACAAAAATTAAACGATGATAGAGTTTATTAAACAACCATGGCATTGGTCAATTGCTGGAATTATGATTGGACTAACAGTTCCAATTTTGTTACTTATTGGCAACAAAACTTTCGGAATTTCGTCTTCATTACGTCACATCTGTGCCGCTTGTTTTCCAGCAAATCTTTCGTATTTCAATTATAATTGGCGAAAGGAAATTTGGAATCTATTCTTTGTATTTGGGGTCCTCCTAGGTGGAATTATCACGAATCAATTTCTTTCAAATCCAAATGATATTATAATCAATGAAAATACTATCCGTGATTTGAAAGCACTCGGCGTAACTGATTTTTCAAATTTAATGCCTTCCGATATTTTTAGTGTTGATAACATTTTTACATTGAAAGGCTTAATTTTCTTTGTTATTGGTGGTTTTTTAGTCGGATTTGGAACTCGCTACGCGGGTGGTTGTACTTCTGGACATTCAATTATGGGTTTATCAAACCTCCAACTTCCGTCGTTAATTGCAACTATTTGCTTTATGGTAGGCGGTTTTGCAATGACAAACTTAATTTTACCTTACATTTTCAAATTATTTTAAGCCATGAATAATATAGAAAAACAAAAAATTGAAGAGTTTGTTTGTGACGCACCAAATAATCAAGTTGCAAGCGAAAGTTTTGTCAGCAATTTGAAATATTTGTTCGTAGGCATTGTATTTGGAATCGTATTTATAAAAGCCGAAATTGTTTCTTGGTTCAGAATTCAGGAAATGTTTCGTCTTCAATCTTTTCACATGTATGGAGTTATTGGAACAGCTGTTGTAGTCGGAATGATTTCTGTACAAATAATAAAACGTTTTAAAATAAAAACAATCAGTGGAGAAAGTGTTGTAATTCCCAAAAAACCATTCAATAAAGGTCAAATTTACGGAGGATTAATTTTTGGCTTAGGCTGGGCAATTACAGGAGCTTGCCCAGGCCCATTATTTGCACAAATTGGCTATGGATTTTTGGTGGTTGGAGTTACTTTTCTAAGTGCAATTGCAGGAACATGGGTTTATGGTGCTTTGCAAAGTAAATTACCTCATTGACAAATTTGCGAAAATTATTAATTTTAGATAATCTACAAATAATATAGTAGTTTTACAGTAAAGTTTTTGAATAAGTAAATTGTCCTATTAAATTAATAGAAAAGCCTACGAAATCTTTCGAAAATAATCGGAAATTTGTATTAATTTCTAAATCGTTGTAAATAATCATATCAATAAAATGTTCGGAAAAGGCTCAAGGTTATATAGTATTTTTGCGATGAAATGTCCTAGATGTCACGAAGGTGATATTTTTGAAACCAAAAATCCATACAAAAAAATGTCTGCAATGAAGCAAACTTGTTCTCATTGTGGTCTTCGTTATGAAAAAGAAATGGGCTTTTTTTTCGGAGCAATGTATGTAAGTTATATGCTCAATATTGCACTGTTTGTAACTTGTATTGTGGCCTATTTTGTACTTTTAGACCAATATATTGAAGGTTGGCTATTAATGACAATTTATGTTTCACTCACCGTCATTCTGATTCCAGTATATTACCGCCTTTCACGAATGATTTGGATAAATTTTTTTGAAAGCTATCATCCTGAAAAACGAGGAACAAGATAATGAAAAAAGGAGACTTTCGTCTCCTTTTTTCATTATTACTAATTGGCATTTACAACTATCGATTTTGCCAACATATCATGAAATGTTTGTCTTTTGCTATTAAAAAGGCATATTAACCACAAGAAGATAAAAACACAACCTGTAATAAATTTTAAGGTTGTACGTAGAAATGATTCAAAAATGCTCAATGAATCTCCTTCAATTCTAATAACTTTTATGCTAAACAACATTTTCCCTAAAGTACCTTGTTTTGGAGATGCAATCATTAACAAATCATAGAAAAAGCCTGTAAGAAAAATAACTACAATTACTAATAATAAAACACCCGCAGCTCCAAATCCAGCCATCAAAATTTCGAATGCCCCTTTGACCAAATCTTCTCCAAATTGAAAATCTTCTAATCCAATAATTCCTAAAACACCGCCAAAAGGTTTCAGAATTATCGTAGTTAAAAATAATGAAACAATAAATACAAGTAAAAAATCAATGATAAAAGCAAAAAAACGCTTAAAAAATCCTGCAATTTTTACATTTTCCATAAATAATATTTTAGTTTTAGAGGTTAGAATTAACTATATTTTTCACAAGTAATGAAGTTTTTTAGATAATCACAAATTAGGTTCTTAAAATCATCTTTTCATTCATATCAACAATTCCACTCCTAATTTGTAACTTTGCATTCATACTTAACCGAATTTAAAGGATTGATTCGACAAAAAAATCAAATTGATTCTCATTCTAATAAAATCATAAACAAATGCTTGATTTAAACGGCAAATCAATACTCATTACTGGTGGAACTGGCTCATTTGGCAAAAAATTAGTTGAAACTATTTTTCACCGATTTCCAGATGTTAAAAGAGTGGTAATCTATTCTCGTGATGAATTGAAACAGTTTGAAATGCAACAAACTTACCCTCATCACAAATATCCAAATATTCGTTTTTTCATCGGAGATGTTCGTGACGGAGAGCGTTTAAAACGTGCTTGCGAAGGCATAGATTATATTATTCACGCTGCTGCTTTAAAACAAGTTCCCGCCGCAGAATACAACCCAATGGAATGTATTAAAACGAATGTTTTTGGAGCTGAAAATGTGATTAATGCTGCTTTAGCAAATAATGTTCAGAAAGTTGTAGCTCTTTCGACTGACAAAGCTGCTGCTCCCATTAATTTATATGGTGCAACAAAACTCTGCTCAGATAAGCTTTTCGTTGCTGCCAATAATATGAGAGGCAGCCGAAAAATCACTTTTTCTGTTGTTCGTTATGGCAATGTAATTGGTTCTCGTGGCTCAGTAATGCCATTTTTCTTGGAAAAAGCTAAGACTGGTGTGTTGCCAATTACGGATGAACGTATGACACGCTTTAATATTTCGTTGGAAGATGGCGTTGAAATGGTACTTTATGCTTTAGAAAATGCTTGGGGAGGGGAAATTTATGTTCCTAAAATTCCATCGTATAAAATTATGGATGTTGCAAAGGCAATCGGTCCAAATTGTGAGTTTCCAAATGTTGGTATTCGTCCTGGTGAAAAGCTTCACGAAGAAATGATTACTGAAACCGACTCATTAAATACTATTGAAACAAAGAAATATTACGTTATTATGCCATTTTCGCCAATTTGGAATATTGATGAATATCTCGCTACATTTAACGCAAAATTTGTACCTGAAGGTTTTAAATATAATTCTGGTACAAACGACGAATGGTTGACAGTTGAGCAAATTCGTGATGAAATAAAAACCCACATTGATGCTGATTTTCAGCCGAAATAATTATACGAATGATTCCTTACGGAAAACAACATATTACTGACGAAGATATTGCAGCGGTTATCGAAACGCTGAAATCACCATTTTTGACTTCTGGACCAAAAGTAGCTGAATTTGAGGCTGCGTTCGCTCAATATATTGGCTGTAAATATGCCGTTGCAGTAGCCAATGGAACTGCTGCTTTGCATATCTCGTGCTTGGCCTTGGGTGTAAATGCAACTTCTAAAGTGATTACTTCGCCGATAACATTTTCTGCATCAGCCAATTGTGTCCGATATTGCGGAGGTGAAGTACATTTTGTTGATATTGACAAAGAAACCATTTTGCTCGATATTGATAAAGTACGAGATTTACTTGAAAAACACCCAAAAGGCACTTTCCAAGGCATTATTCCAGTCGATTTTGCAGGCTATCCTGTTGATATGGAGGCTTTTAGAAAATTAGCCGATGAATTTGGGCTTTGGATTTTAGAAGACGCTTGCCATGCTCCTGGTGGCAATTTTACTAATATTGATGGTAAAAATCATCTTTGTGGTGATGGAAGTTTAGCTGATTTAGCTATTTTTTCTTTTCATCCTGTCAAACATATTGCTACTGGTGAAGGCGGAATGGTCACAACAAATGACGAAGAACTTTACAAAAAACTAAAACAATTTCGTTCTCATGGAATGGTTTATCAAGGAGATTCCGCTTTGATTGAAAATCATGGGGGTTGGTACATGGAATTGCAAGAATTAGGTTATAATTATCGCATGCCCGATGTACTTTGTAATTTAGGTATTTCGCAATTGAAACGTGCCAATGAGGGTTTTATCAAAAGACAAGAAATTGCTAAACGGTACGATAAAGCTTTTGCCAATTCAAATGTAAAAATCATTGTTCCAAAGGAAAATTTTAGTCATGCCTATCATCTTTACGTGATTCAAGTTGAAGACAGAAAAGGCTTGTATGACTATTTACGAACGAAAGATATTTTTGCACAAGTACATTATGTTCCTGTTCATTTAATGCCTTATTACAAAAATTTAGGTTCAAAAAAAGGGGATTGCCCGAATGCCGAAAAATACTATGAGCATTGTTTGAGTATTCCGATGTACCCTACGCTGACTTATGAGGAACAAACATTTGTGATTCAAGAAATTTTAAATTTTGTTGGCTAAAGCAAATTATAGAGTCATTTAAAAAAATAACTCTATAATTTCTCATTTACTTCATCTAGCCAAATTTGCTTCCCATCGCAGTTCCAATGCGTATCTCCAATATCATAAAGCATTTTCTTTGATTTTTTGAAAGGAGTATAAACATCAAAAAATGGCATTTTTAGACTCGAATGCTGCTGTATTCTATCAATTAAATGATTATATTTCCCTAAATCTGTTCCTAAAATAGATGTTTTATTAGGAGCAATTGTCAAATAAACTTCATCAAAACCAAGCTTTTTATAATGTTGGTAAGTTAAATTCAGATTTTCAACCATTTTGGTAACTTCATTGTCCGAGATTTTATCAAAACTTGAATGAATTCCTGAAGATTGTGCATCAGCATAATATAAAATATGTTTTTTATCTTTCGATAGCATTACATTTTTGTCCACTCTATTAAAACAATGCCAATTGACCCAAGCTTTCCATTCTTTAAAAGTCAAGAAAAAATTGGATGAAAATAGCACAGATTCATGTCTTTCGGCACTATAAGGAATGTGTCCTTTTATAATTCTTTCCAAAATACTTCTCCCATCAATTTTACCCGTATCAGACTCATTATCAACCAATTGCAAGTTCATATACGGCTTGACAAAACGCTCTCTAAAATGTCTTTCTACTGTTTCGATTATCAAAATATTTCGTTTTGTCGTATCTATTTTTATTCTGATAGTATCGGTAATAAAAAACCTTTGATAATTATCAAGGCCTTTAAAATGATTTTTCTCAATTCGCTCATTTTCAGTAAAACTATCACCAAGTAGAATTAATGAAGTATGATTTGATTCAGTTGTTTCAGGAATATTACATTTTTGTAAAGGCACTTTAAATTGAGCTAAATTTGACATTCGGTAAAGGTCTCCATATCGGTAATCGCTAGGGATAACTTTATTTAGAGCAAGCCATTTTGCAAAATCTTCCGAAAAACCCAAAAACCATAAAAATGAGAATAAGGTCAAAAAGCCAAATTTTATCATTTTTTTATTTGATAATCCTATGATATTCATAAAATATTGCATCTAATTTCGAGATTTTTAAAACTGAAAATAAATAAACTGATTAGAACTAAACACACCCAAAAAATAGCAAAGCAACAATAAACCAACAAATTTCAAGTAAAATTGGGGTGTTTTTTGTGTCGAAATTTTCATCATTAATTTATCTTTCAGCAAAAGAATTAAAATCAACACCCAACAAAATATCATTTCATTGGTATTCAATGGCGTTGCAATAGAATCGTAATTTGAAAAATTGAATATTTTCTGAAAAATAATCATTGAATTTGTAAAGCCTTTTGCACGAAAAAAAACCCAAGTAAACATTACTAAGACAAACGTAAAAACAAGATTAAAACCATTTATCAGGTTTTCGGAAAACACCTTATTAAAAGAAAATTTAAAGTATTTATCACGTATTTGTGCTAAAACCAAGTAAATTCCGTGTAATGCCCCCCAAATAATAAATGTCCAAGCAGCTCCATGCCAAAATCCGCTCATCATAAAAACGAAGAATACATTAAAGTATCTACGAAATTCTCCTACCCTATTTCCGCCTAACGGAATGTACAGATAATCACGAAACCAACCAGAAAGTGAAATATGCCAACGACGCCAAAACTCGCTAATTGATTTTGAAAAGTAAGGTGCGTCAAAGTTTTCCATCAGTTTAAAACCCATCACTCTTGCCGCACCAATGGCTATATCTGAATACCCAGAAAAATCACAGTAAATTTGAAAAGTAAAAAATAGCGTCGCAACTAAAAGAGTTAAACCATTATGATTTTGTGGATTATCATAGCAATAATCTACAACCATAGATAGACGGTCTGCAATTACTACTTTTTTAAACATTCCCCAAGCCATTCTCATCAAACCCTCTTTCAGATTTTCAAAATCATACTTAAAACTTGAATGAAATTGCCAAAGTAAATTTTGCGGACGCTCAATTGGGCCCGCGACTAACTGGGGGTAAAACATCACATAAAGTGCATAAATACTAAAATCTTTTTCGGCTTTTTGATTTCCTCGATATACTTCAATTGTATAACTCATTGCCTGAAAAGTATGAAATGAGAGTCCAATCGGTAATAATATTTTCAATAATTCAAGATGCGTTTCTGAGCCAAGTCTAAAATAAACATTATTGATGTTTTCGATAAAAAAGTTATAATATTTAAAATAAGCTAAAAAACCAATATTAGAGATAAGACTTATGATTAGTAGCCATTTTCGTTTATTACCAGAAGCTTCGGCAATCCAAATTCCAGCAAAATAATCAACCACAATTGTAACAAAAAGAATAAGAATATAAATTGGTTGAAAAACAGCATAGAAATAACAACTAGCCAAAAGTAAGAGCCAAACTCGTCCACGATGTGGCAAACTAAAATAAGCCAATGTAACAACTATAAAAAAAAATATAAATTGAAGAGAATTAAATAACATTGATGCTGCGAGGTTCAGAGTGCATTATTTTAATTTCAAAGTTCAGCCTAATTATTAAAGTTTCAAAGCGTTTTTGCATAGAATCCTGAAATTTCAGGAATTGTTAATGTTTTTTCTGAAGTAAATTTGACTTTTAAAAACTAAGGTGCTATCTTTGCAAAACTAATTCGGTCCCGTAGCTCAGCTGGATAGAGCAACAGATTTCTAATCTGTGGGTCACAGGTTCGAATCCTGTCGGGATCACAAAACTGCTACAAACCTCTCAAATTTCATTCTGGGAGGTTTTTTGTTTAAAATAACATGATAAACTATTGTGTAATTAATTTTGACAAGAATTCACCTCTTTTTAATTAAATCCTAATATATATTTTTTTAGCATTATTTTTGCTTACAATTATTGTAAATCTTAGCTCATTCATATTTATTGCATTCCTAAAATACTAATAATGAAAACAAGAAGAATTATTTTTCAGTTGATTCTTATTATTGTCAATTCTTCATTTATTTTTGGTCAACAAGTCACTACCCTTGGCATGGGTAATACCAAAAATATTAATGTATCTTCTAGTTCAACCGCAACCAATGGGCAAAATACACTTTCCAGTATTGGTTTTTTACCAAATCAGGTTGCTGCATCAAGATTTCTTTCTCAGGCTACATTTGGAAGTACTTACACAGAAATTCAGAAAGTTGCTACTCAGGGGATTGAAAAATGGTTGAACGACCAGTTAGAAATGCCCAATAGTTTCAAGTTAGAAACTTACGTACAAAGTCTTCACCAATCTATTGTAGATTCTCTCAACATCAAAAATGGTGTTAATACATACAACCTCAATAATGTTTTTTTAAGTAATTGGCATTTTGATGCCACTTGGTTTCAAGGATGTATGACTGCTCCAGATTTACTCAGATGGCGAGTTGCTTTTGCACTTAGTGAAATTTTTGTTACCTCACGTGTATCAGCTTTTGATGGTAATCCTTATGCTTTAGCAAGTTACTATGACATGTTAATGGATAATTCATTTGGTAACTATCGTACTCTAATTGATAAGATTACCTATCACCCAACAATGGGCGTATATCTCACTTTCTTGAATAATCATGCTACTGACAATGTAAAACAAATTTATCCAGACGAAAACTATGCAAGAGAAATTATGCAACTTTTTTCGATTGGACTATATAAATTAAATATTGACGGTTCAGAACAAAAAGATGTTAATGGCAATTCTATTCCGACTTATAATAATGATGATATTGCTAATTTAGCCAAAGTATTCACGGGTTTGTCATGGGGTGATGGAGATTATTTAGGAATTTCAAGCAAAAATTATTGGAGTTATACGAAGCGTTTAAAGTTTTATGGCTTAGATTCTAGCGATGCGAAACGAAATCCTTGGAAAACAACACCAAGAATAGTTGACGGACATGAGCGTGGCACAAAAGTATTTCTAAATTCCACAGTTGACCCAAGTGCTAGTCGCACAGCAATGCAAGGAGAACAAGATATTCAGGATGCACTAAATATAATCTTTAATCACCCAAATGTGGGACCATTCATTGCAAGAAGACTCATACAAAGATTGGTTACATCTAATCCTAGTCCAGCCTATATTCAACGTATCGCAACAATTTTCAATAATAATGGAAGTGGTGTAAGAGGTGATTTAAAAGCTGTAATAAAAGGCATATTACTTGACCCAGATGCAAGAAATTGTTGTGGTGATGGTACTGAAGCGGTAGGTATGTTGAGAGAACCATTTATAAGATACATTAATCTCGTAAAAGGGTTAAATCTTCAAGCCCAAGGAGGAATTTATCGAAATGCTATGGCAAGAGTCTATGACAAAACGGAACAAAGACCACTAAGTTCAAATTCTGTTTTTAATTTTTTTAGCCCAGATTATAGACCAAACGGAGTTTTAAAAGATGCGGGAAAGGTCGGGCCAGAGTTTCAATTATTAAGTTCGCAGACACTTACTGGTTATTTTAATGCTCTTAATGATTGGTTAATAAATGATTACACAGTTGAATACTATGGATTATTTAATAATGAAACTTACAAGTCAGAACAAAATGCTAAATTTGATTTAACAGGCGATTACGTTCTAACTAGAAATGACAGAATTCCTCAACTTTTAGATAAATATAATCTCATTCTCGCAAATGGGCAATTATCTGCTGAAAGTCTAAAAATTATTGGAGATGCAGTAAAAAGTATGCCTTATGCAGAGGATATAAATGGTGTTCCAACAACCAATGAAGCATCTCGCCGAGTAAAAATGACTATATTTTTAATTATGACTTCACCCGACTACTTAATCAGCAAATAAAATAAGCCATGAATAGAAGAGATTTTATTAGACAAGCAAGTTGTAGTGCCATGGGTTCTACAACATTATTGAGTACTTTAACAAGCCTTGGAGCTGTAAATGGTGCCTTGAGTGGTAGTGCTTCAAAACTTAATTCTGCAGAAGATTACAAAGCATTAGTTTGCATTCTATTTTCGGGTGGATTAGATTCTTTCAATGTACTTATTCCGTCTGGAACCACAGTTGGAGGAGATAATGGCTTTAATGATTACAAAAATGTACGGTCAGATATTGCCATCCAGAATAGTGCGTCACTGTTATCTTTGAATAATCCACAATGTTCTGGATTTCGTGGACAGCCCTGCAATTACGGTTCATTTGGAGTTCATCCTACAATGACAGGTGTAAGAGATTTGTTCAACACTGGAAAACTAGCATTTATGTCAAACATTGGAACTTTAGTTGAGCCAATTATGAATAAAACAGAGTTTGAAAGTGATTTAAAAAAGGTTCCACTAGGAATTTATTCTCATTCTGACCAAATTATGCAATGGCAAACTTCAGTACCCCAAAGTAGAGACGCTTTAGGAGTTGGGGGAAGGCTTGCAGATTTATTACACGCATCAAATACAAATGCCGGTGTATCAATGAATATCTCACTTGACGGTAGGAATTCATTTCAAAGAGGAAAGGATTTTGCAGAATATTCTATCAGCGAAAATGTTGACCCTAATAATGTAGGTATTACTTCCCTTCCATCATGGTGGAATAATACTGGCATATTAACAGACACCAGAAATAATGCAATTGATAGTTTAGTTTCAAAAACGTATGCTAACCTACTTCAAAAAACGTATAGTTCAACTACTAAAAGTTCAATTGCATCATTTCAAGTTTTCAAGGATGCTCTCAAAAGAGTTCCAAGTATGTCAACAGTTTTTCCAACAAGTAGCCTTGCAAAAGACCTTCAAGCGGTTGCAAAAGTGATGAGTGTTCGGCAAGCATTAGGGGCTAAAAGGCAGATTTTCTTTGTAAATTATGGTGGTTGGGATATGCACGATAATTTAGTAAATGGTTTAAATCAAAGATTACCAATTATAAGTGATGCTATTAAAGCTTTCTATGATTCAACTGTCGAATTAGGCATTGCGGAAAACGTAACCACATTTACAATTTCAGATTTTGCAAGAACAATTACTTCCAACGGTTTAGGTTCAGACCATGCTTGGGGCGGAAATTCCATGGTTATTGGCGGTGCAGTTAATGGAGGGAAAATATATGGTACATTCCCAAAAATGGATGTAAGCAACAGTAATACACAGAATATTTCATTTAGAGGAAATTTTATACCATCAATTTCAACGGATGAAATGTATGCAGAAATGGCCTTATGGTATGGTGTAAGTCCTTATGACCTTTGTTATGTTTTACCAAATTTGAGTAATTTCTATTCATATTCACCCAATAATTATCCAGTTGGATTTATGAATTTTAACGCAACAACTATTTCAAATGAAGATAAACCACAAACTTGTCTGACCTATTAATACTGATACCATGATTAAGCATATTAAATTTCTATCTTTAATAACAGTATTTTTGTTATTTGCCAATTCTACTTTCTCACAGAGCTGTGTTGGCACGGCTGGACAAGTAAAATGGAGTTATTGGACTGGATTCAGAAATTATCCAGATAGTTCCCACCTGTTTGCATTAGAAAATTACCCAAGTCACCCTGATGGATTTCAAATGCTGGGTTTCTTACAAACCCCGATTAATTATACAGACTATTATGCCTCAATGATTCGAGGATTTATAAAAGTACCAACTACTGAAAATTATATTTTCAATATCACTGGAGACGATAGATCAATTTTTTATTTAAGTACAACTCAATCTCCTTCAAACAAAATTAAATTGGCTGAAGTTCTAACATATAATACAAATCCAACAGAGTACGACAAAGAGCCAAATCAGACCTCTCAAATAGTTCAATTAATTGGGGGACAGTATTATTATTTTGAATTATATAACTTTGAAGGTACAGGTGGCGATTTTATAAGTTTACAGTGGAGAAAAGCTGCTGCAAGCCCTGTTGTGTGGACTATCATTGACTCAAATTTTATTTATGACTATACTTGCGGTCAAGATTGCCCAATAAGAGGTACTACTTGTAATGATGGTAATCCACTTACTACAAATGATGTGCAAGATGGTTTTTGTAATTGTGTTGGAATTGCTCCCACCACTAACACGTGTGTTGGAGAAAAGGGTATTATTGATGCTTACTATTATGACAACATACCCGGTAATTACGTTGAAAATGACCTAATCAATGCCCCTAAATTCCCTTTAACACCAGATAGGAGAGAAAAGTTAAAAGGAGCATATGGTCCACTTTCAACCACTTATGCTCAAGAAAACTATGGTACGCTTGTTCAAGGATTCTTAACTGTGCCGGTCAGTGGGAATTATGAGTTAAATATCACAGGCGATAATCAAACTTTCTTTTTTATGAGTGATAATGACCAGATTGAAAACAAACAAGCTCATCAAGCTTTAGTGATGTATGGAGTCGGCGAAACACAGCATAACAGCTCCATTTTTCAAAATATTGGACCTTTGTTTTTAGAAAAAGGCAAATACTATTATTTTGAATTTCGTCACAAAGAAAGCAGTGGACGTGACCACTTTAATCTCTATTGGAAAACGCCTTTCCATGAAATAAGAACATGGAAACGAGTTCCAAATTTTTATTTATACGATTATAAATGTGAAATTTCATGTATTGCATTAAATACTCCATGTGATGATGGCAATCCATTTACTAACAATGACAAAATAAATGCTCAATGTGATTGCGTTGGTACCCCTTGCTCAGGACCCGATTGTAATGATGAAGCTGCAAGATACAAAACCTATGATTCTTGTAGTCCAACTCAAAATCTATCAACTTTAAAAGAAGCATCTTGGGTATCTTGTACAAGTACCCTTAATCCAAATCCAAACCCAGCTAGAGCAGCCAATACTCATTGGATTAAGTACGATTTTACAGACAGATATAACTTTACAACTTCAAGGGTTTGGAATTATAACGTTGAAAATGAAACTGATAAAGGATTTAAAACAGTAACTGTTGATTATTCAACAGATGGTACTACTTGGCAAGCTTTAGGAAACACTTATTCATGGCCACAAGCTCCTGGTTTAGCTGATTATTCGGGTTTTGGTGGCCCAAATTTCAATAATATAAAAGCCCGTTATATCTTAATTTCAGCGGTGAATAACTGGGGAGCAGGTTGTTCTGGCATTGGAAAAATGACATTTGATGCAATTCTTTGTAATCCTAGTGGCACACCTTGCGATGATAAAGACCCGCTCACTTCCTATGATAAATTTGACAATAATTGTAATTGTAGAGGGATAAATATAAACTGTGCTAGCGATACTTTAAAGCTTGAAAAAATATCTCTAGCAAACGGAGCTTTTCAAGCAAAAAAAGTAATTGAAACACAAAGTTTAGTCCCAAATACTCAGGATATATCTTTTACAGCTGGAAAAAGCATCGTCTTGTTGCCAGGTTTTGAAGTTAAAAGTAATGCTGTCTTTTCGGCAAGTATTACCGATTGTATTCAAGCAGCATTCGTAGCAAATCAAAAAATAGACAAAGCTTCAATTACTACTGATAGCTCTGAATTTGCTACAAATGATACAGAAAATTCAAAAATTAAGGAAATTATCTTCAGAATAAATAAACCTGGTTATGTAAAATTATCATTAAAAGACCAAAATGACCAAGTTATTGTAACACTTATCGACCATTTCTCTGAAACATTAGGTACACAAATCAAATATTTGCCAACAAATAAACTAAAAAAAGGCACTTATTGGGTAGAACTTGAATTAGATGGAAAAAAACTAAGACAAGAATTCACAGTTAGTTCTTAGATTTTAGTAATTCAGTATAAAAAAGCGTGAAACTTGAAAATTTCACGCTTTTTTATTGTTACAGTTTCAAATATTAAGATTCCACAAAGGTAAATACAGGAATATCCGCATGATTGACAACATCTTCTGCAATACTACCTTTAAAAAAGTGACTAAAACCTGTACGTCCGTGTGTGTACATTACTAACAAATCTGCATCAATTTTTTCTGCATATTCCAAAATTCCATGTTCAACTGTCGTAGATTCATGAATTTCAAACTGACAATTTTTAAAACCTAGTTTATCTGACAGTTGATGCATCTTATCTATCCTTTCTTGATAATTAATCACTTTTAAGCCAGTATCGACATGTAAAAAATGTAATTCAGCATCTTTTAATGGCAAATTAAAAATTGCCTTTTTGAGAAAATGTTCATGCGTAAAATCTACTGTAAACACTACCTTTTGTGGTGCAAATGTTTTTGGGTCGCCTTTAACAACCAAAACTGGACAAGAAGCCATTCTTACGATTTCTTCACTATTTGAACCCACAAAAAACTCTTTCAATCCAGCCGCACCATTCGACCCCATTACAATCAAATCTGCCTTATGGTTTAGCACTGCTTCAACAAAGCTATCGCCTCTTTCTTCAATCAACGGCTTAATAATTACATCTTCATATTTACTTATAAGTTCTTTCATTTCACTTTTTGCTTCTTTCAAAACATCTTTCCAAGCATCATCAATCGTAATTCCTGAAGCACCATAAAGTGAATAGTAGGTATTTATATCCTGAACTGGATAAAATTTCACATTAAGTAATTGAATCACAGCACCATTAAATCGTGCAATTGTTACAGCAACATCAAGGGCATTATTGGCAATTGGACTTAAATCGGTAGGAACAAGTATTTTTTTCATAATTAGATATTATTTAGATGAGTTATTGTCTTAACTTTTATGTAAAATTTCTATAATTATCCAAATAATAATATGACAAAAAATAGGTTTTAATATGATATATTAAGATCTTAATGAAGCTGTTCTCATTTTCGATACCTCAAATAATGATTATTCCCAATTTGGAATTATCGGAAATAGTTTCTTTTTTAAAAGTCAGATAAAAAGAATAAATTGAATAAATTTTCAAAATCTAACATCAAATTATCACTTATATTATTCAATAATGAAAAGAAATATATTAATATCACTTTTGTTCTTATCTAGTTTCATTACTTATGCACAACCAAAATCAAGTTTCGATAAAAAAACATGGGTTTTCATGGTTGGTGTTTTAGAATGGGCCGATTCAAATAATTTTGCTTCATTCGAGAAAAAAGACCGCCTTGATAATAAAATCATGAGTTTTTTTCAAAATAATGGTGTTCCTAGCAACCAAATTATGTATTTAAAAGATAAACAAGCCACTACGAAAGCTGTTCGTGAAGCTTTTGCTCCTTTCTTGAAAAAAGCCCAAAAAGACGATGTGCTATTTTTTTACTACTGCGGTCATGGCTATAAAAATGATGCGAATAAAGTTTGTTTCGCAAATTATCAAGGTGCAGATTGGACTGTCGAAGAAATTGTTCGCACTGTCAATGAAAATTTTGCAGGAAATACTGCATTTTTTACCGCAGATTGCTGTAATTCTGGAGGATTAGCACTGGAAGCTCAAAAATATAAGACAAAAAACTACACTGCTCTCAATTCGGTGGTGCCAACAAATGTTTCAACAGGCAATTGGACTTTCTCAAACGCTTTACTCTATGCTCTTCAAGGACAAAATTTTGTCGATACAAATAATAACGGTCAAATTACGCTGAATGAATTAACTACTTACATTGACCAAGAAATGGCAGTAGTCGAAGGTCAAAAAGCATCATATTTTGTACCTGCAAAAATGTCAAATTGGGCAATTACAAGTAATATTTCTAAAAAAAGCGACACTCGCATCGGTGAACGTGTATTCGTAAATTATGATGGAGAAGATTGGCTTGGTTTTATTGTTGAAGCAAAAAAAGCAGGAAAATACAAAGTTCGTTTTTATAGTTATACCAATAACGAAACCGATTGGGTCGAGGAATCTCGGATAAAATCATTCACTTGCAAAAAAGAGTTTCCAATTGGAGCTTCTGTAAAAGTCTTCTCTGTATCGGATAAAAAATGGTATCCAGCAAAAGTTCTCAAGAAGTTTTCTTGTTTACATTACATTCATTATAAAGATTATGATAGTGAATGGGACGAATGGGTTTCGCAAGAGAATATTAAATAAATCGATCTGATTTTAGTGCGACCAACTGAAATCAGATTAAATATTGATGTGTAATCATTTATAAATAATATTATCATTATATTTTACATTTTTCAAAAATAGCAAAATGGCTCTTATTTTACCAGTAAAAGGAAAACTACCTCAAAATGGCGAAAACTGTTGGTTCGCTCAAAATGCAACTATTGTTGGGGATGTAACAATGGGAAAAGATTGTACAGTTTGGTTTAATGCAGTTGTTCGCGGCGATGTAAACTCTATCATTTTGGGCGACCGAGTGAATATTCAAGATGGAGCTGTCATTCACTGTACTTATCAAAAGTCAAAAACAATCATTGGAAACAATGTCAGTATTGCACACAATGCTGTTGTGCATGGCTGCACAATTGAAGACCAAGTATTGGTTGGAATGGGAGCAATCATAATGGATGGAGCTGTAATTGGCACAGGTTCAATCATTGCTGCGGGAGCAATTGTAACACAAAACACAATTGTGCCTGCGGGAAGTATTTATGCAGGAAATCCAGCCAAATTTTTAAAAAATGTAAGTCCAGAACTTGGTGAAGTTTTTATGCGAACGGCTAATAATTACGTAATGTACGCAGGCTGGTTTCAAGAAAATAATGAAAAATAAAAAAAGGCATTTCCAATTTATTTTCGGAAATGCCTTTTTTTATTACATATTATTCAATTCTTTTTTTGCATTCAAATAGCCACGAATCACTGTAAAAGTTGTAATTCCTAAAAAGAAAAAGATGATGTATTGAACGTAGTCAACAATCCAAGGAAATTTCTCACCAAAATAAAATCCCCCTCCTACTAAAACTATTGTCCAAATAGCACCGCCAAGAATATTAAAAATCATGAATTTGTAAAATTTCATTTTTACAATTCCTGCCAAAATTGGTGAAAAAGTACGTATAACAGGCAAAAAACGAGCAATTACAAGTGTTTGACTTCCATATTTTTCAAAATATTTTTGAGTATTTTCGATATATTTTTTCTTAAAGAAAAGAGAATCAGGTCGATTTTGAACACTATCACCAAAAAATCTTCCAATAATATATCCTAAAAGTGAACCTAAAACGGCCGCCGAAAAAACACAAAACATCAATAATGATACTGGTACATCAAGAAGTTTAGTACCACAAAATACTCCCGAAAGAAATAACAGGTAGTCGCCAGGAAGAAAAAAGCCAAATATTATTCCATTTTCAATAAAAATAATCAAGGTGATTGTAATCAAGCCTCCCGTCCGAATAAGTTCTTCGGAATCCATCAAATATTTAAACCACTCGTTCAGTTGCTCCATTGGAATATATTATAAAAAGACAGTTTTTACACAATCTTCAATTTGTCTGGTTGGAAGTGAAATCAATACTTTTACTCAACTTTTGGCTCATTTAATTCGATTACATAACCATCTGGGTCAGTAACATAAATTTGAAAAGCACCATCAAATCGTTTTTGACGAACATAAGGTAAGCCTTTTTCTTTCAAAAATGCCTCAATTTTATCTGCTGAATTTTTCGGAATTGTCAATGAAAAATGTCCACCATTTTTATCATTATTTGTTACTGGTTCATTTCTACCAAGCAACAAATGTAATTGCTGATTTGGTGCAATCTGAAACCAACGACGAATAGCAACTAAATTATCAGGCACATCTACTGGTTTTAAACCAATAATTTCACGATAAAACTTGGCACTTTCAGGCAAATTTTTCACGTATAGTCCAACATGATTATACCCTAAAATCTCAATTGCACTTTGGCTTTGAGCGAAACTAGTAAAAGTTGCTAATAACAAAAAAACAGTTGTCAGTCGAAAATAATTCATTGGTAAAGAGGTTGAAGGTTGGAATTATATTGTAAACTTTTCAAAATTTTGGTTTAAATCAATTCAGACAATTCTAACCATCGAAGTTCCTTTTCAGAAATTAGTTCAGAAACATTTTCAAATTCTTTTGCCCATGCTGCTAGTTCTTCATGCGAACCGTCGCCTGAATTCATTTTTTCAACTAAAATTGCCTTTTTCTTTTCTAGATTTTCTACTTCCGCTCCTATTCCTTCATATTCCTTTTGTTCCTTGAATGTCAGCTTTCGCTTAGTTTCCACCATTTGAGGGGTTGCTATTGGAATTTCAATAACATTTTTTGCATTTGAAGAAGGTTTTGCATTCATTGCTAATTGCTCCTGCTCTTCTTTATCCTCTTTCCATGAACGATAATCGGTATAATTTCCTGGAAAATCACGAATGTAACCATCTCCTTCAAATACAAAAAGGTGGTCAACCAACTTATCCATAAAATATCGGTCGTGAGAAACAACAAGTAAACAACCACCAAAATTCAATAAAAAATCTTCTAAAACATTCAAAGTAGCAATATCCAAATCATTGGTTGGTTCATCCAAAATCAAAAAATTTGGATTTTGAACCAAGATTTTCAACAACTGCAATCGACGTTTTTCGCCTCCACTTAATTTACTCACGAAGCTATATTGCATTGCTGGAGGAAACAAAAATAAAGTTAAAAAATTAGAAATTGAAAGTTCCGTCCCGTCAGCCATTTTTACATATTCTGCAATGTCACGAACCACTTCTATAACTCTTTGGCTTTCGTCAAAATCTAACCCACCTTGTGAATAATAACCTATTTTTATTGTATCACCTTTAACAACTCTTCCAATATCGGGTTTTATTTTTTCAGTAATAATTTCGAGCATCGTACTTTTGCCCATTCCATTTTTACCTACAATTCCGATTCGGTCGCCACGTTTGAAAGTATAATTAAATTCAGCAATGATTTTTTTATTGTCAAACGACTTGCTAATGTGTTGAATTTCGATGATTTTACTACCCATTCGCTCCATTTTCATGCTTAATTCAAGCTTTTCATCTGGACCTTTTTTGACAGTTTTTTCTTTTAAATCATAAAAAGCATCAATTCTACTTTGCGACTTTGTACCACGAGCCTTTGGTTGACGACGCATCCACTCTAATTCTTTCCGTAAAAGATTTCGGTAATTTTTTTGAGTGGCCGCATCAACTGCGTCTTGTTCTTCTTTTTTTTCTAAGTAGTAGGCATAGTTTCCTAAATACTTAAATACCTTTCCATCGGCCAGTTCCAAAATTCTGTTGCAGGCTTTATCTAAAAAATAACGATCGTGAGTAACCAAAAGTAAGGTAATATTTGACGATGAAAGATAGCCTTCTAACCATTCAATTGTGTCAAGGTCAAGGTGATTGGTTGGTTCATCCAAAATCAAAAAATCAGGTTCTTCAATCAAAACTTGTGCTAGTGCAACACGCTTTTTTTGTCCACCAGATAAATTCTCAATCAATTTCTCAAAATCTTCAATACCTAATTTTGCTAAGATTTGCTTCACTTTTGCTTCATAATCCCAAGCTTTTAGGTTATCGACTTGTTCCATTGCATTGGCAATTCGATTACCATCACCTGATTCAAGAGCCAAATCGTATTCTTTGATTGCTAAGGTATTCGAGTTTTCGGAAGAAAAAATTGTTTCAATGACTGTTTTTGCAGGATTTAGGTCAGGATTTTGACCCAAATAACCATATCTAATATCTTTGCGGATACTAATTTCTCCGCCATCAATATCAGCATTTCCAGTAATCATGTCTAGCATTGACGATTTTCCAGCACCATTTGCTCCTATCAATGCTACTTTTTCACCTTGTAAAATACCAAATGTTAAATTTTTAAAGAGCCAACGTTCGCCCAAATTTCGCCCTATATTCTCTGCGGATAAGTAGTTCATATTCTGTTTTAAGCATCTATTGATAATTTTTTAGCAATTACCAATTTTATAATTTCGTGCAATTTAACACTTTAAAATAACAATTAAATGTTTTGACAGATTAACAAAACTGTTTCTTTTGACTTCATTCATCAAATTCATCAACAAAATCGTTCTACTAAGATTTCCCATTCTTCTTCTAGCGAAATTTTTGGCATTGATTCTCCACAACGCCTATACCAATAATTTGCATTGAATCTGTCGCCTTCTTTTCGATGCAAATAAGCGTGTAATTGGTCAAAACTAAGTGTACCTTCTTTGCTTTGTGCAATATTATGGGCTGCTTCCCAATTTCCTTTCGCATCATACCAAAGTGCTTGCAATAACACAGAGAAATGATGTGGAACTAATGTTTCAGAAAGTGTATTTTTGAAGTTTTCTAAAGTCATTTTCTATATTTTTATTCGTTAAACAGAAACTTAGCACTACATTTCCTTTAACTTTGCGATTAAATTAACAATTGATTTATGTATTTATTGGTTTGGTTGAAACGGCTTTCTTGGTTACTAATTTGCTATTTTTTTCTAAGATTTTTGTTTCTCATTTTTAATATTAAGTCATTCCAATACGCTGATTTTCAACAAATTAGCTTTGCTTTTGTCTATGGCATAAAGTTTGATTTATCGGCTATTTTTATAAGTAATATCCTATTCACAATCACATCTTTATTACCATTTCGTTTCATTGAAAAACAAAGCTACCAAACTTTCCTCAAATACATTTATTGGTTACCAAACATTATATTTTTTTGGAGCAATATTGCAGATTTTGAATATTATAAATTTATTGGCAGAAGAACAATCTTTGAAGTTTTTGGTATCATGGGAGATGTTTTAGAGCAGTCTTTCAGTCTTTTGACTAGCTATTGGTTCTTACTTTTACTTTGGATTTTATTAAGTTATGTTTTCGTTAAATATACACCAAACCCAAAAATTAGTGATAAAAAAACGCCTTTTTCACTGCTTTTAAGAATATTCATTTGGTTACTTTCTATCGGCTTTACCATTTTATTTTTTAGAGGTGGTTTTCAAGAAAAACCGCTTCGTATTAATCAAGCATTCGAGCAGCACGACAATAATTTAGGAAATCTTACGCTCAATACCACCTTTACTTTTCTGACAACCATTGATGCTAAAGGAACTGAAAAAGCAAACTACTTTACTGATAACAAAGTAGTTACTAAATTAATTGAGCGAAATAGAAAGCAAAATTTATCCTTAAATTTAAAAAATCAAAATGTAGTAATCATCATTTTGGAAAGTTTTGGCAAAGAATACATGGGCTATAAAAATCCGTATAAAGGTTATACACCATTTCTTGATTCTTTGTCAAAACAAGGGGTTTTTATGGAAAACTGCTTCGCAAATGGGCGAGAATCAATCATTGCGATGCCTGCTATCACAGCTTCTATTCCGCAATTAATCGAAGAACCTTTCATCACTTCAAGTTATCAATCAAATAAGTTTTGGGGTTTAGGCTCAATTGTCAAACAACATGGCTATACCTCTTCATTTTTTCATGGAGCAAGAAATGGTTCAATGGGCTTTGAAGGGTTTTCACAATTAGCTGGCTTCGATAAATATTATGGCATCAACCAATATCCAAAAGAGTTATTTGAACGAGATTTTGATAAAAATTGGGGAATTTTTGATGAACCTTATTTTCAATATTTCGCTTCAGAACTGACTAAAGAAACAAAGCCTTTCGTGAGTTGTATCTTTACTTTGAGTTCGCATCACCCCTACCCAATTCCAAACAAATACAAAGGAAAATTCCCGAAAGGAAAAGCTGAAATTCATGAAAGTTTAGGTTACACCGATTTGGCTCTAAAAAACTTTTTTGCCTCAGCAGCCAAACAACCTTGGTTTAAACATACACTTTTTGTAGTTACAGCCGACCACACTCAGTTTAATACAGAACCGACTTATGCCTCTGCAACTGGTGCTTACCGAGTGCCATTAATATTTTACCACCCTGATAATCAAGTACTTAATGAGATAAAAATAAGTGTAAACTCACAAAAAATCTGTCAACACACCGATATTCTACCAAGTGTTTTAGATTTTCTTAACATTCCACAAAATCAGATTTTACCTTTTGGAGAATCAGTTTTTGCTAAAAGTGAAGGCAAAGCTTTACAATTTAATTCGGGTATTTTCAGAATGATTTCGGGTAATAATTATGTAGAAATGAGTCTGGATGGCAAAGCAAAAAACTTCGATTTATTATCCAATCAATCATTGAAAGAGGCCGATAAAAGTCAATTGAAAGCGTTCATCCAATATTATAGAAATGGCCTGATTGAGAATACTTGGGTAAAATAATATGTTTTTTAGCGAACAAACAATCATATTTATTCGCTAAAAAAGCCTTTTCAATCATTTGGTTTTTCTCGAAACTTACGATAAGCTTTTGCAGCAAAAAACAATGTCATTCCAAAAGCTAAAACACCCAAGAATAAATACACAAAATTGAGCAAATCTTTTACTACTGCTAAAAGTACAATCAGCACTAAAAACAATGTTGGCAATTCATTTAACAAGCGAAATTGAAACGAGGTAAAAGTATCTTTTCCAGTTTCCTGTTTCTTTATAATACCTTTGCAATAAAGGTGATAAAGTGTCAAAAGTATCAAAAAGACCAGTTTTATTTGCATCCAGCCTTGTTCAAGAAAATATGGCGAATTGATAAGCATCAAAATTCCACAAGTCCATGTAATCATCATTGCAGGATTACAAATAATTTTATACACCCGCCATTGCATGACAGTATATTGTTTTTTCCAATCTTCTTGCAAGGCTTCGGGCTTATCGTTCGCTTCAGAATGGTAAACAAACATTCTGACTAAATAAAATAATCCTGCAAACCAAGATACAAAACCGATTATATGTAGAGATTTTAGGTATAAATGAAGCATCGTTTTATTGGAAATAAATATACAATTGAAATCTAAAAATAGCTAATTAACTGAATAAATGCATTCAAATTTCATTCATTCGTGATTACTAATAATTTAATTACGATGCAAAGATAACAATGAATTGTTGCTGAACGTTTTAATTCATATTTTCAAAACGAAATTTATGCAAAAAATCTTTACTGTTATATTTCTTTTTTTGTCAATAAATATCTTTGCCCAAAACTCAAAATTGGACGCTGAAAAAGCTAAAGAATTTTATAATAAAGCTCTAAAAAATATCACAGAAAGAAAAACTTCCGAAGCTATTGAAAACCTCTTAAAAGCAATTGATAAAGATTCTACTTTTAGTGACCCATATTTCAAATTGGGACAAATCAACGAAGCCGCTCGCAGCCAAGAAAATGCTATAAAATATTACAAAAAAGCAATCGAATTAAGACCAAATGACCCATTATTAACGCAAGGTTATACTTATATTGGCACTAGACTCATAAAATCAGGAAATTACACGCAAGCAAAAGAATATTTAAGTTTTTCGATTAAAAACGTGCCGCCTAATAGTCCTGTAATGAAGCAATTAACCAAGCAATTGGAGTTATGCAAGTTTGGTGAAGAAGCACAAAAAACTCCTTTGAATTATATTGCTGCTGAAATGGGTTCAACCATTAATTTTAAAAATAAACAATATTTCCCAGTATTAACGGCTGATAATGAAACACTTATATTTACCGCTCGCTCTGAAGACGGCGACGAAAATTTATATATATCTCAATTAGTAAATAATGTTTGGACAGCCCCAAAAAGTATTTCACCGAAAATCAATTCAACAGCAAATGAAGGTACTTGCAGTATTTCGGCCGATGGACGAACTTTGGTTTTTACAAGTTGTGACAGTCGCAATAGTTTAGGTAGTTGTGATTTGTACATTTCAAAGAAAATAGGTGATGAGTGGAGTACGCCAGAAAATCTAGGCGAAAATGTCAATTCGCCTTTTTGGGAAGCACAACCTAGTCTTTCAACCGATGGCAGAATTTTGTATTTTTCATCAGATAGACAAGGTGGTTACGGTCGTAAAGACCTATGGGTAAGTCAATTATCTGAAAATAATAGCTGGACAAAAGCTATAAATTTAGGTCCAATTGTGAATACTAATAATGATGAAATTTCACCATTTATACACGCCAACGGTCATACTTTATTTTTTGCTTCTGATGGACATTTAGGGATGGGTGGATTAGATTTATTTATGACTGAATCAAAAATTGGCGTTTACTCAAAACCCGAAAACTTAGGATTTCCAGTCAATACTTTTGAGGACCAAGTAGCACTTTTTATTTCAGCTGATGGTAAAAAAGGTTATTATTCATCAGATGTAAAAAATACAATCAAACTCTTTCAATTTGATATTCCGAAGGAGCTTTCTGAAAAATTTAAAACAACTTATTTTGTTAAAGGAATCGTAAAAGATGCTCAAAATAAGAAAAATATTGCAACAACTATTGAGTTAGTAGATTTGAAAACGAACTTGGTTACTGAAAACGTAAAATCGGATTCAATTACAGGCGAATATACTGCGGTTTTACCAAATGGAAGTAAATACGGCCTTTTTGTAAATAAAAATGATTATTTCTTCAAAAGTCTATCTTTCGATTTCTCAGAAAAAAACGAATCTGCAAATAAAATCATTGATATTTACCTTGAACCCATCAAAAAAAATGTCAAAGAAGTTTTAAATAATATATTTTTTGATTCGGGGAAAACCGATTTGCGACCAGAATCATATACTGAACTTGAAAAATTGGTTGTATTATTTAAACAAAATCCAAGTTTGAAAGTAGAAATTTCTGGTCATACCGATGATATTGGCAAAGATGTTGAAAACCAAGTTTTATCAGAAAAACGTGCTTTATCAGTGACACAATATTTAGTACAAAAGGGGGTCAATGCACTTAATATCAAGTCCGTAGGATTTGGAAAAAGCAAACCAATAGTACCAAACAATTCTGAGGAAAATCGTCAAATTAACCGCAGAATCGAAATCAGTATTTTGTAAACTTGTTGATTACCTCTTTTTTGACGAACTTTGCAGATAGGAAATAGGTTTTAATTGATTACGTAAATTAATATTTTAATATAAAAACCTTTTGAGGTTAGGGTTATATGCAAGAAAAAGTAGAAGTTTTAATTTTGGGTTCAGGCCCAGCAGGTTATACAGCAGCTATTTACGCAGCAAGAGCAGGTCTAAAACCAATGATGTATCAAGGTGGACAACCAGGCGGTCAATTAACAATTACGACTGATGTTGAAAACTTCCCTGGTTATCCAGAAGGCATTCAAGGCCCAGAAATGATGGAAGATTTCAGAAAACAAGCCGAGCGATTTGGACTTGATAACCGTTATGGAATGGCTACAAAAGTTGATTTCTCAACTCCTGGCAATCATAAAGTAACAATTGATGATTCGATTGAAATTACAGCGAAAACTGTTATTATTGCCACAGGTGCATCGGCAAAATGGCTTGGTTTGGAATCTGAACAACGCTTAAATGGTTATGGTGTTTCGGCATGTGCTGTTTGTGATGGATTCTTTTTCCGTGGACAAGAGGTAGCAATCGTTGGTGCAGGCGATACAGCTTGTGAAGAAGCTCATTATTTATCAAAACTTTGTAAAAAAGTATATATGTTGGTGCGTCGTGATGAATTCCGAGCATCAATTATCATGCAAAACAGAGTAAAAAACACACCAAATATTGAGATTTTATTCAATACAGAAACCGTTGATGTATTAGGTGAAGATGGAGTTACGGGTGCAAAAATAAGAAATACTGTAACAAAAGAAGAAAAAACTATTGATGTAACTGGTTTTTTTGTAGCTATTGGTCACCAACCCAATACCCAAATTTTCAGCGATTTTATTACGTTGGATGAAGCTGGATACATTGAAACCGAAAAAGGAAGTAGCAGAACAAACATTGAGGGTGTTTTTGCTTGTGGTGATGCACAAGACAAAATCTATCGTCAAGCAGTAACCGCAGCAGGAAGTGGTTGTATGGCCGCTCTCGATGCAGAGAGATATTTAGCAGCTCAAGGCTTGCATTAAACATAAGTTTTTCATAAAATTGTTATTAAAAGAAGCCAAAAACTCATTTTGGCATACTTTTAGTAACAATTTGTGAGCTGCCTTCAAACAAAAAACAAATAAAGCATGAAAAAGGCTCTATTACCAATTCTATTAGCTTTGTCGATTTCAAGTGCAACTTTTGCTCAGCGAGAGCGAGGTTCAAAACTGAATAAGCCAAATATTCCTACCAACCAAAAGGATTCAAAAGCTAAAGAAAAAAACTTTAATAAGCAACAAAAAGAAGATGATGAATTTAGTTTTGAAGAAGAACCGAAACTAAGATTTGTCAATGAATTTGAAACTACGAAAGTAGTTGAATCGGCACCCTCAGTAAAAATTGAACCAATAAAAGATTTAAATACTGCCGTTCATGAAGATACATCTAGCATTGATGAAGGGCAAGTACAAATTGTTGAAATAGAAGATGAAGCCCAATTTGTAGGAAGTGATGACATGATTAAAATTGCCAGTTATTTCTCAGTTTGGGATACAGATTCTGTTGACCCTTATGGTATTGATGCCAAGGAGTTTGATGACGTTGTACCGATTCAATTATATGACATTTCGCAAGGAAGATATTGGGCTGGCCCATTAAGTAAAGGTGTTACGAACTCAAATTTTGGCTGGCGTTGGAAACGTTGGCATACAGGGCAAGACTTGGATTTAGAAACAGGTGACCCTGTTTATGCTGCTTTTGATGGCATTATTAGGGTTGCTAGTACTCGTGGAGCTTATGGACGTTGTGTTGTAATCCGTCATTATAATGGGCTTGAAACCTTATATGGTCACTTATCAAAAATTAATTTTGAACCCAACACCATCGTAAAAGCTGGAGATGAAATTGGCAAAGGTGGAAGTACAGGTCGTAGTTCTGGCCCTCACCTTCATTTTGAAACACGCTATGAAGGAAATCCGTTTGACCCAAGAAATATTTTCACATTTAATCCAAGTCAAATCAATATTATTTCTCAAGACTTCTTGATGACATCACGAGTTTATGATTATTTACGTGGTGGTGCAGGAAAAAGTGATTTTGAATTTGACGAACCAGTAGCTGTAAGTCGTAAAGTTTGGTATAGAGTTCGTTCGGGCGAAACTCTTTCTGAAATTGCTGGAAAATTTAATTCAACTGTTACGGAATTAGCTAAGTTAAATAAAATAAAATCTTATACCCGATTAAAAGTTGGATATAGACTGAGAGTTAAATAGATAAAATCATAATGTTTATTGCGACGTGAAACTTTTTACGTCGCTTTTTTTTTATATTAAATATACTTTTAATGTTTTAGAAATATGAAATTAGATATACTTGTAATGGCTGCACACCCAGATGATGCAGAAATGTCGACTGGTGGCACAATTGCTTCTGCAATAGCAAAAGGCAATAAAGTTGGAATTGTTGACTTTACTAGAGGTGAGCTAGGTACGCGTGGAACACCCGAAATTAGAGCCGCAGAAGCAGCAGCAGCCTCACAAATACTCAATGTTTCAGTGAGAGAAAACCTAGGTTTTAGAGACGGTTTTTTCAAAAATGATGAAGAACATCAGATGCAGTTAATTGCGGCGATACGCCGTTATCAACCTGAAATCGTTTTAGCAAATGCCATCGAAGACCGCCATCCAGACCATGGAAAGGCTGCTGCAATTGCCGTTGATGCCTGCTTTTTATCAGGCTTACGAATGATTCAGACACATGATTTTGATGGAACTATACAACAAGCTTGGCGGCCAAAAGCATTATATCATTATATTCAAGACAGATTTATAATACCTGATTTGGTGGTTGATATTTCTAATTATTGGAATCTTAAAGAAGCTTCAATCAGAGCTTATAAAAGTCAGTTTTATGACCCAAATAGTAAAGAACCTGAATCTTATCTGACCAGTCCAGAATTTTTAGAATTCTTAAAAGCTCGTTCGCAAGAAATGGGGCATAAAATTGGGGCAAAATTTGGAGAAGGTTATACAAAAACCAAAATGATTGGTGTAAATGACTTATTTAACCTAATATGACATTTTTAAGAAAAAAAACTAAAAAATACTAATAAATAAAGCTATTTTACCCAAAATCATTCATAAAAAGACTCTCATATAATGCTTTTTGTACGCAGTTTTGACTAATTTATAGTACCATTTAACAATTTAATTGGCTTTTTTATAAATTTCTAGACAGTCTTTTGTATTTTATTGGTTTCATTTAGTAAATTTGTACTTTATTTAGAATTATTTATTTCGATTATTGAATTATATGAAAAGAGCATTAGTTTGTGGAGCAGGTGGTTTTATTGGTGGCCATTTAGTTAATCGCTTAAAAAATGAAGGATATTGGGTTAGAGGAGTAGATTTAAAATATAATGAATATGGTAACGGCAATGCCGATGAGTTTGTTATCGGAGATTTGACTGACCCAGTTATTTGTCGTCAAGTTACAGAAGGAGGATTCGATGAGGTTTACCAATTAGCTGCTGATATGGGTGGAGCTGGATATATTTTTACAGGTGAAAACGATGCTGCCGTAATGCACAATTCGGCCCTTTGTAACCTAAATATGCTTCATGCAGCACATTTGGCTGGTGTAAAGAAGATTTTCTATTCATCATCAGCTTGTATGTATCCTGAATACAATCAGCTTGACCCAGAAAACCCAAAATGTTCAGAAGAATCTGCTTATCCTGCCGCTCCTGACAGTGAATACGGTTGGGAAAAATTATTTAGTGAACGACTTTTCTTAGCTTATCAGAGAAATCTGGGCATTACTGTTAAAGTTGCTCGTTTTCATAATATTTTTGGTCCACAAGGCACATGGAGAGGTGGTCGTGAGAAAGCACCAGCCGCTATCTGCCGCAAAGTTATTGAAGCAGAAGAAGGTGGGACCATTGAAATTTGGGGAGATGGTAAACAAACGCGTTCATTTTTATATGTAGAAGAATGTTTAGAAGGCGTTCGCCGATTGATGGAATCCGACTTCTCTGGCCCAGTAAATATTGGTTCAGAAGAGATGATTTCAATCAATGATTTTGCAAAAATGATTGCCGAAATTTCTGGCAAAAACATTACTATCAAAAATATTCCTGGCCCAGAAGGTGTTCGTGGAAGAAATTCTGACAATGCATTGATCCAAGAAAAACTCAATTGGGCTCCATCGCATTCTCTTAAAGAAGGAATCACAAAAACATACCAATGGATTGCTGAACAAGCAGCCAAAGAAGTTGAACTAGTTTAATTCAAATTTCTAATAAAGTTTTTATAAAGCTATCACTACTGTGATTTTCTACAAAATCGGTTGCTCTTTTTGGGTAACCGTTTTTGTTTTCTAACAAATCCTGCATGGCATCTTTCATTTCAGAAGTATTAAACCCATCAACAGCGAGACCTAATTCATATTTGCGAGTCAAATCACCTACAACTCCAAATTTTGTTGCAAGTACAGGTTTATTATGCCGAGCGGCTAAACCAATGACACCACTTGATGAGAAGAAATTGATATAAACCACTGAAATTATATCACTTTGCCCAACAAAAGCTTCCATTTCATCATCATCAACAAATCTACTTTCCAAAGCAATTTGTAGCTGTGGTCGATTAGTTTTTGTCTCAACTAATGCCTCTGCAAGCGATTTCTCATAATCAGGTCTAATTTTACCAACAATCAATAAACAGGTTTTTGATGCCTCTTCCTGCGATAATTGTTGCATCGCTTTTAAGATATTAACAACATTCTTTTTTTCATCTATAAATCCAAAAGCTAAAATAATTTTTTTATCGGCAGCAATATTATATTTTTCTCTAATATCAAGCCCTTCTCGTACTGGATAATCATAAACTGGGTCTGGCAAGTAAGTAAATACTTTCGTTCCCAAAGTTTCATTCATCGTTTTGAGGGTTTCTAAATCATTAAAAATAAAAACTTTCTTTAATTGTGTATTTCTGCACATCCACCAAGTAGTGAATAGTTTTCTTGCTTTTGTAATTGTTGATTTTTGTTTCGCTCGAAGTGTCGTATCTTGAGCAATCACACGCGGATACGGATTAAACATTATACCCGTTACTTCACAAGGTAAACGGCTACTTCCAATCGTGTGTTGAAACATATCTAGCATCATCATTACAAGCTTATCAGCCTTATAATCAGTTACATATCTTACAATATGCTTCCAAATAAGTTGCGTTGATTTGACGATACTCATCCCAGAATTTATAGGTGTAAACTCTTCATCAGTGAAAAAAACTATTGAAACATTTGAGGCAGAAGTTTTGACTGAAGGAATATTTTTGGCTTCAGGATTTAGCAAAAAAATATATTCATTTGAAGAGGGATTCTTTTCTAAAAATCGTAAAATATTTTGGATATGTCCTAAATTGTGTCCTATTAATTTTACGTAAATATCACAAATAACGATTCGCATTTTTTCTTTTATTAGACGTTTCAAGTCTATTTATGTTCAGAATAATATCTTATTGATACAAAAAAAAGATAATTATACTATATTCCCTAATAATAATTTTGAATGAATATGCTGAAAGTGTCATTATCCGATGACAGATTGATAAACTTCTAACGTTTTGGAAGCAGTTATTGAAGGAGAAAAATCTTTTAATCTTTGTTGTCCTTTTTTAATTAATGAAGCTCGTAATTCTGCATCTTCAACTATTTTTTCGACTTGAAAAGCTATTTCTTCTTTGTCATTTGGGTTAAAATATAAAGCCGCATCTTGACCAACTTCAGGAAAACAAGAACGATTACTTAAAACTACTGGACAATTACACGCAAATGCTTCCAAAATTGGAATACCAAATCCTTCGTAAAGTGATGGATAAACAAAAGCTAATGCATTTTTATACAATAAATATAGATCATCATCACTATCAACTTCTCGATGAAGAATTTGATTACTTATTTTTAATTCAGCGAATAAATTTTCTTCAAAAGCAGTAAATTTTCCATTTCCTCCGCAAAGCAAATACAAATCATCTTGTTTATGTAAAATTGGAGCAATAGCTCTGACATAAACATCAAAATTTTTATAGTTTTCTCGGTTACCAACGTAAAGTAAATATCTTTCTGGCGTTGTGATTTTTACAGCTGGATTTGGAACAAAAGTAGAAAAATGGGTCGAATGATAAATTACTTCAACTTTATCGGGAGCAATATCGAATATTTCAAGAATATCTTGTTTTGTATTTTCTGAAACTGCTATAATTTTTGAGGCTTTCTCAAGTATTTTCTGTTTTTGGCTTTTATCAAAACCATCTAGGGCAGCATATTTCATCGAAAATTTTTCAGGAATTACGTCATGATGCGTAATTACGAAAGGCTTTTTTCCAAGAAATGGCAAAAAGTAATCTTTAAAATAAGTTGGATGAAAAATGTCAAAATTTTGGCGGGAAATCTGAAAAGCACTATTCAAACGATTGATATGCGAAAAAAGCATATTTGTTTTAGCATATCCTAAGAAAAACCTAAAAGGAATTACATTCTTAATATCTCCATTTTTCAAATAATGGTTATTTGAAAACAATAAAGCCAACTTAACATCAACTTCTTGCTCATATTTTAGATTTTGCATCAGGTCATAAAAATACCTTGCAACACCGCCATATTTAGCACCAGAAAATGATTGATGATCGTAGAGAACCTTCATAATGTAAAAAGTAGGATGTAACGGATTCGAACCGATGACCTTCGCCCTGTCAAGGCGACACTCTAAACCAACTGAGCTAACATCCTGAATATCAACAGATTAGTAGTATGAAAAATAAAAAGGATAATTATCAATAATTTTTTGATAATTATTCTGATACTATTATAACTGTATTGTAAAAATTGTATCACAAATATACTGATTTTTACATTTTTCACCAATGATTCGGCAGGAATTAATGGTAAACTTTTTTGGATGGTACTCTCATTAATAAAATAAAACCAACAACAAAAAACACCAAAATTGTTAAAACAGAATTTCGCATATTACCTGTAATCTGACCAACTAAACCAAAAATAAGCGTTCCTAAGGTGATTGCAATTTTTTCAATAATATCATAAAATCCAAAATAGGATGCAGTGTCTGTTGTATCGTCTGGTAAAAGTTTAGCAAAAGTTGAACGAGAAAGTGATTGAATTCCGCCCATAACTAAACCAACTACGGCTGCGATGACATAAAATTCGTTTTGTGTTGTAGTAAAATATGCTGCCAAAGGCATCAAAGACCAAATAAAAATAAAAATCAATAATCCTTTTGTATTCCCTAATTTACTCGAAAGCCATGAAGCTAAATAAGACCCAGGAATTGCAATAAGTTGAATGAGTAGCAATGTAGTAATTAGACCAGATTTTTCGATGTGTAGTTCTTTATCGGCAAATATTGTAGCTACATAAATTACCGTCATTACGCCCATGTCATAAAAGAAAAACGCTAATAAAAACTTCGTAATTAGTTTATTTTGTCGTACTTCAGTTAATACTTTTTTGAGTTCGCCAAAACCAGTGGTCAATCTTCCTGTTTTAAATGATTTTGGATTATCTTTTGGCAGGAAATAAAAGGGAATTTGTGCAAATAATGCCCACCAAATTCCGACTGTTAAGAACGATATACGAGCGGTAAAACCTGAGTCTGAGTCAGCTTGCGTAAGACCAAACATGGTTGGTTTCATTATCAATAGCAAGTTGCAAACCAATAAAATAACACTTCCGATATAGCCCATCGTAAAACCTTTGGCACTTAAATTATCAAAACGGTCTTCGGTTGCAATTTCTGGCAGAAACGAATTGTAGAATACGATACTTCCCCCCCAACCCATTATTGAAAGTCCAAAAGCAATAACAGCAGAATTAACATTTTCTCTAGTAAAAAAATAAAAGTATGCACAACTTGCTGCTCCTAGATAGCAAAAAAGTTTCATAAAAAACTTTCTTCTACCGCTTGAGTCTGCCAATGGCGTAAGGATTGGATTTAAAATTACCAATAAAAGAGTAGCCACCGAAATCGTATAAGAATAAAGTACTGAGTTTTGTACTTTAAAACCGAAAAAATCGACAATATCATTAATCACTTTTCCATCAGCATCTTTTATTGACGTAGTTGCCAAAAAATACATAGGAAATACAACAGTGGTTATCACTAAGTTATGGACAGAATTGGCCCAATCGTACATTGTCCAAGCGTTCAAAACTTTTTTTTGATTCTTTTCAAACATTTTAGGGTAGTTTTATAGTGATTTTTCTTATTTATTAAACTTTCGATATTGACCTCGCTTTCAATTCTTCAAATTCTTCATCATATCTTTCATCAAGCGTTCTCAATATTCTATCCCAAAAACTAAAGTATAAACCATAATTATTTTTGAAATAATGGTGATGCTGATTATGTAAAACTGACGTATTTAGCCATTTCCAAAGCCAATGTTTATTTGCTCCTTTGGGTAGCAACTCCCAGCCTAAATGTCCGTAAACATTGTAAGCGGTCATAAAAAACAAGAAAATTACAATCATCAGCGGATGCAAAGGTAACACAAAAGCGAAGATGACAAAAATTCCTGCTTCAACCAAGCCTTCGAGTGGTTGAAACGAAAAGGATGTCCACGGACTAGGATTAGTTGATTGATGATGAACTTTATGAAAATATTTAAAAAGCTTAGGATGGTGCATCAATCGGTGCATCCAATAAAAATAGGTATCATGAATGATGAGTGTCAAGAAGAATGATAAAATAAAATAACTCCAGCCATAATCTGAAATTTTATAATAAGTCAACGTATAAGGTCTAATTGTTGGATTATAAAGTACCATTCCGACTAATCCAAAAATAAAAAAAGTAAGTAACGAATACGCTATTTCTCTTTGATAATCCGTTGTTTTAGGGAATTTCAATTGGATTTTCTTGTATGAAGCCCTTTTTTTAAGCCAAATGTACCAAATCAAGTAAGCGAGTCCTGCAAGAATAAAATACCGTAAAAAGCTAGCAGTTGTGATGTACAAAAAAATCTGGAAAATATCTTCTGGTAAAAGCATTTTTGTAAAATTAGTAATGGAAAAATTGTTTTTCTCAAATAGTTTCAATCAAAATATTACGTAAAAGCAATTCTTTACGAAGCTCATTTACAAATGAAACCGCATGAATACCATCGCCATGAATACAAACTGTATTAGCTTTTAATGAAACTTCTTTTCCGTCCGTCGAAATTACACATTGTTTTTCAATCATCATAATTACTTGATTGACAGCTTCTTGTATATTTTCGATCATTGCATTTGGCTGTGTTCGTGGAGTCAAACTTCCATCATTTTGATAAGTACGGTCTGCAAAAACTTCGGAGGCTGTTTTAAGTCCAATTTTTTCTGCTTCCGAAATCAAATGGCTACCCGAAAGTCCGTATAAAATTAATTCAGGATGAATCGCCTTTGTAGCTAGTGCAATAGCATTTGCTAAATTTGGGTCTTTAGCGGCCATATTATATAATGCACCATGCGGTTTCACATGATGTAATTTTCCGCCCAAAGCACGCACCGTACCGAGCATTGCTCCGATTTGAAAAACACAAATATCATAAACTTCTTGCGAAGAAAGTTGCATATTTCGACGCCCAAAACCCTGTAAATCTGGAAAAGCTGGGTGAGCCCCAATCGCAACACCATTTTTCAGTGCTAGAGCGGCAGTTTCTCGCATAATTGTTGCATCACCCGCATGAAAACCACAAGCAATATTTGCAGACGAAATCATCGTCATTAATGTTTCGTCGTTTCCTAAAGTCCATGAGCCAAACGACTCACCCATGTCACAATTGAGGTCAATTACCTTGCTTTTCATTAAATATTATTAAAAAACTTAATACTTTCTTTTAATTTTTGTATATCTCTTTCTTGCGAAATTAATAAATCTTCTGCTTTCTCAATCGAAATTAATTGAAGTTTGAATGAATCATTGAAGTCCAATTGAGCCAAATATGGCAAATCGACCGAAATTATATTTCCTATTCGAGGATAACCGCCGCTTGTTTGGTGGTCAGCCATGAGAATAATTATTTGACCATCAGGCAAAAGTTGAATTGTACCAAAATCTACTGCCGACGAAACTAATTCGATTGCTTTGTCAAGTTTGAGCGGTTCGGTATTCATTCTAAAACCCATTCGATTTGAGTTTTTAGTAATCGTAAACAGCTGATTTTCGATATTTTGTTTGCTATTTTTAGTCAAAAATTCATATTCATTTCCTAAAGTAAACCTAATGTGAGGCGTTTTTGATGATTTTAAAAATATTTTCGATTCATACATCGAATTGCCCAAATATGGCAAAAATTTATTTTCAACTTTGGGCGAACCAAAACCGCCTTTCACTCCCAAATACACTCGATTTCCAGCTACTTTTTTATTAAATTTTAAAATACTCCCAATCGTCACATTGATGGCTTTCCAATTGGCAATTGCCTGATTATCAATAGTTGGCATAAAATCAGCACCGCCAATAATAATCGTGCAGTTTTCTTCAAACAAGATTTCTGAAGCAGGAAAGTGCATTTCAAGAACTGATTCAGATTCATTATTTTGAAGCAAAATATTAATTAAACGAACCGCATATTTATCCATCGCACCACTTGGATTAACTCCTAAATGCCGCAAACCATTTTTTCCTAAATCTTGAAAAGTAGATAATAAACCTTTTTTTAAAAGTTTCAATTTGATGTTTTTTTTCAAAAATAAGTCTTTTGTACTAACAAGCAAAGTAGAATGAGTTTTGATTTTGCCTGAAAATATTTATTGAATACAGTTCTATTTTTTCATTAATTTTGTTGCAATTGATTTATATTAAAATCAATACATTATTCAACCTTATAAAAAACCTTTCAATGAAAAACTTTTTAATTGTTTGTTTATCTATTCTGACGTTTTCTTCATTTAGTCAATCAAAACTTAACGTAAAAAAGGAATTTGAATTTGCAGCCAAGCAATACCAAGGCATGCTTTCATCGCATCCTGATTTGACTCAATTTCCACAATCTACTCTGCCTGATGGTTCACCTCGAAACATGAAATCTGACTGGTGGTGTAGTGGTTTTTTTGGCGGTTCGCTGTGGTATATTTATCAATATAATCATTTGCCAACTTGGAAAGCCGCAGCCGAAAAATGGACAATGGCTGTTGAAAATGAGAAATATAATACTCGAACGCACGACTTAGGATTTATGCTATATTGTCCGTTTGGCAATGGTTATCGTTTAACTAAAAACCCTGTCTATAAAGACATTATGCTTACAGGAGCAAAATCTTTGGCTACAAGATTTGACCCAAAAATTGGCTTAATCAAATCTTGGGAAAGCTTTGTTGGTGGTTATAAATATCCTGTTATCATAGATAATATGATGAACCTTGAGTTTTTATTTTGGGCAGCAAAAGAATCTGGAAATAAAGAATTGTATAATCTAAGTGTAATTCACGCAGACAATACAATGAAAAATCATTATCGCCCTGATTTTAGTAGTTATCATGTGCTTTGTTACGGGCCAAATGGCGAAATTTTAGCAAAAAAAACACATCAAGGAGCAGCCGATGAATCTGCATGGTCAAGAGGGCAAGCTTGGGGTTTATACGGTTACACGGTTATGTATCGTGAAACAAAAGATAAAAAATATTTAGATTTTGCTCGAAATATTGCCAATTTCTATCTCAATAATCCAAATCTTCCTGCTGACAAAATACCTTATTGGGACTTTAGCAAAGTTGGAGAAGAACGTGACGCTTCGGCAGGTGCAATTTGTGCTTCAGCTTTATTAGAATTGAGTACTTTTGGAGGAAAAGATGCTAAAACTTACTACAATTCAGCAGTTAAAATGCTTGAAAGCCTTTCTACTCCAGCCTATAAAGCAGAATTAGGAAAGAATAATCACTTTATTTTGATGCATAGTACAGGCCATAAACCTGGAAATTCGGAGATTAATGTTCCACTTATTTATGCAGATTATTATTATCTAGAAGGTCTTTTAAGATATGAATCTTTAAGAACAAAAAAGAAACTATTTTAAGCTAATTCTACGATGAAAAAAATAACGCTTTTTGTAGTTAGTTTTATTTTGGCTTATTCAAATATTTTTGGTCAATTTAAGTATTTGAATAATGTTTCAAAAGTAGCCGACCATCCTAGAATTTTACTTCTAAAAGGAGAAGAACAGGCAATCTTAAAAAACATAGCAAAAGATGCTCATTGGAAAAACCTTCATCGATTAATTATTGATGAAAGTAACAAAATTATTCCTTTACCAACCTTAGAAAGAATTCAAATCGGACGACGTTTACTTGATAAATCGAGGGAATGTATTCGTCGAGTGTTTTTCCTTTCTTATGCTTTCCGAATTACAAAAGAGAGAAAATACCTCGAAAGAGCAGAACAAGAATTGGTTAAGGTTTCGCAATTTAAAGATTGGAATCCAAGTCATTTTTTAGATGTTGCCGAAATGACAATGGGTGTTTCCATCGGCTACGATTGGTTGTTTGATGACTTATCCGATGCGTCCAAAAAAATCATTAAAGAAGCAATCATCACCAAAGGAATTGAGCCTTCTTTCGATGAAAAATTTAATGGTTGGTTAAAAGCATCGCACAATTGGAATCAAGTTTGTAATGCAGGAATTTCTTACGGAGCATTGGCAGTTTATGAAAATGATGAAAATCTAGCAAAAAAAGTGATAGACCGTGCCATTGAGTCAATCAAACTACCAATGGAAGATTACAAACCCGAAGGAGCTTATCCTGAAGGATATAGTTATTGGGGATATGGGACGAGTTTTAATGTCATGTTTTTGAGTGCCATCCAACAAGTTTTTTCTACTGATTTTGGTCTTTCTGAAACTGCGGGCTTTTTAAAAACGGCAGGTTACTTACAAAATATGGTAGGCAATTCTGGCAAAAACTTCAACTATTCTGATGATAGAATTGGCACTGGGCTAAATCCTGCCATGTTTTGGTTTGCTAATCGGACAAGAAATAATAGTCTTTTATTTACTGAAAAACAGTATCTTCAAAAGCAAGAAAATTCGATGGTAAAAGACCGCTTACTTCCAGCTACAATGATTTGGGGTAAAGATATTAACTTGGAAAAGATAGTCGAACCAAAACAACTAATTTGGGTTGGACAAGGCAAAAACCCCGTAGCATTAATACGAACTTCTTGGTCGAAAGCAGACGCAATTTATGTTGGCTTGAAAGGCGGTTCTCCTTCGGTAAATCATGGTCACATGGATATTGGTTCTTTTGTGATGGATGCTAATGGCGAGCGTTGGTCGATGGATTTGGGTATGCAAGAATATGAATCTTTGGAGTCTAAAGGTGTAAAACTTTGGGGAATGACGCAAGACTCAGAGCGTTGGCAAATTTACCGTTATAATAATTTAGCACACAGCACGCTTGCTTTCGATAACGAATTTCAAAAGGTTGAAGGTTATGCACCAATATCAAGTTTTACTGAAAATTCCAATTTTTTGAGTGCAACAAGCGATATAACTGCTGTTTACAAGGATAAAGTTGCATCAGCCAATCGAGGTGTTGCTATTATTGACCAAAAATATGTAGTTATAAGAGATGAGATAAAAACTGTCGAGAAAGAAACAACCGTAAGATGGGCAATGATGACGGCGGCAGATGTAAAAATCTTCGAAAATGGTGTTGCAGAATTGCATCAAAATGGAAAAAAACTACAATTAAAAGTAAGTGAACCAAATAATATTGCACTTAAAACTTGGTCGACTCAACCTACTCATGATTATGACGCACCAAATACGGGAACAACTCTGGTTGGCTTTGAAGTCAAAATTCCAGCAAATACAAGTACTTCACTCAATGTTTTGTTAATTCCTGAAGGTGCAAATGTAAATAATAAACAAAAGATTTTGCCTTTGAAAGATTGGAAAAAATAAAATAGATTTTCATCTTAAATCATTGTAAACATGACACATTCAAGAAAAACATTTATCAAACATTTGGGTGTTACTGCCCTTGCTCTTCCGTTGTTATCTTTTCAAAAAGCAACATTAGACCCAAAATTAAAAATCGGACTTGCTTCTTATACCTTGAGAAAATATAATTTAACTCAACTCATAGAAATTTGTAAACGCTTGGATATTAAGGATGTAGCTTTCAAAAGTTTTCATTTGCCACTAGAATCAAGCGATAGCGAAATCAAAGCAATCGCTTCAAAAGTGAAAGAAGTTGGACTAAATCTTTACGGAGGCGGTGTTATTTATATGAAAAATGAAGAGGAAGTTAAAAATGCTTTTCGGTATGCACAAGCTGCTGAAATGAAACTGATAATTGGTGTACCAAATCACGAATTACTTCCTCTTGTAGAAAAATATGTCAAAGAAACCAATATTAAATTGGCCATCCATAATCATGGGCCTGGAGATAATGTGTATCCAACGCCAGCTACTGTTTATGAGAAAATTGAAAAATTAGACAATCGAATCGGACTTTGTATTGACATTGGTCATGTTGTTAGGCTTGGAATGAACCCAATTGAAGCTTTGAAAAAATATGGTCATCGAATGTTTGATATGCACCTAAAAGATGTTGATGGTATGTTTGCGAAAAGCGAGTCTATTCAAATTGGTAGAGGTGTAATCAATATTCCAGCAGTCTTAAAGACACTTAAAGAAGTTAATTATCAAGGAGTTATGAGTATTGAGTATGAAAAAGATGAAAACAATGCCGAAAGTGGTTTGGCAGAATCGGTTGGATATTTGAGAGGTATTTTAGCAATGATGGAACGTTATTAACAAAAAAAATATGAAACACTTAATTATTATTTTATTGAGTTTTATTTCGGTAAATGTTTTTTCACAAAAAATTCATCTGTTTAATGGCAAAGATTTAAATAATTGGTACAGCGATGTGCCTGCAAAAGATAAAGATTCAACATTACGTAAATCATTTATCATCCGAAATGGTCTTTTGGTAAGTATGGGAACTCCCGAAGGACATTTGATCAGTAAAAGCAAATATTCAAATTATAAACTTGAAGTCGAATATCGTTTCGCTGGAAAACCTGGAAACTGCGGCGTTTTGGTCCATGCGTCAACTCCAAGAGCGTTGTATGGAATGTTTCCAAAGTCGATTGAAGTACAAATGATGCACGAAAATGCAGGCGATTTTTGGTGTATTGTTGAAGATATTCAAGTGCTTGACATGGAAACAAGGCGTGGCCCGAAAGAAAACTGGGGAATAACGGAAGGTAAAGAAAGACGCATTAAAAACCTTACTGATAATTCTGAAAAGCCTTTGGGTGAGTGGAATAAGATGGTTATTGAGTGTAAAGGAGATAGAATAAAAGTATGGGTAAATGGAGATTTGGTGAATGATGGCTTCTCCTCAACCGCTCAAAAAGGGCAAATTGCACTACAAGCCGAAGGAGCTGAAGTAGAATTTAGAAAAGTTGATTTAACACCTTTGAAATAAATTAAACTTTCACAAATTTAACCAAATCTCCCGCTTTTAATAGTGTGATTGAAGGAGCATTTGGCGTATAAAGTTTAAGTGCAGTTTGACCAATCAATTGCCAACCACCTGGACTTTCGGAAGGATAAATGCCTGTTTGGTTTCCTGCAATGCCAACACTTCCCGCTGGAACTTTGGTTCGTGGAGTAGATTTCCTGGGTGTTGAAATTCGGGTATCAAGACCACCCATGTAGGCAAATCCAGGCAAAAATCCCATCATAAAAACTCGGTAAATTGGGGAAGTATGAATATTTATTACTTCCTCAATACTTAGTTGATTATATTCGGCTACAAAACTTAAATCTTGTCCATTATAATTTACAGGAATCTGAACTAAATTTGGTTCGTTAGTTTGCTTGTTATCAACATTTTGAAGATTTTCATTCAAGTAATTTGCTACAAATTCAAACGCAGTCCTTGCTTGATGATTAGATTTTCTAACGATCAAAACATCATAGAAAACAGTCAAAGAAGCATACGCAGGCATTACTTCTTTCATTCCTTCAAAGGGATTTTCACTACAAAAGTGATATAATTTCATTACAAAATCATTGATTTCTTCGTCAATAATATTTCCAAAACTAATCGTAATGGCAGAATCACTAAGGGGAAATATTTGAAATTTCGGTAGCATTATTTTTAGTTACATCCGCCAATTTCAGCAGTAAAAGCTTAACTTTTATCAACTTAAAAAAGCTATTTTTGATTGTAAAAAACGAAGAAGTTTTGACTGGACTAAAATTAATTTGTGCAGTCAAAACTTCTTGATAAACCTTTTTTTGTGCTTGGCAAAAAAGAGAAACTAATAAAAAATATAAAAATAAAAAATGTACATTTCTAATTTCAGATTATATTAATCTTCTAAATTAATGTATATTTTTTATATTTCCTATCAAATCACTTACCATATAAAGTATTATAAGCTTTTTCATATTTATCGCCAGCTTTCCATTTTGGAGCAGTTGGACGGTCAGAAATTAATCTTGCCGAATAAATATAAGCTTGACAGAATTTCAATAAGTAATTATAATTCACCGATTCTGGGCTATCGCTGACTTGGTGGTAAAATTTATTAATCTCTGCATCAAACGCCGTAAAACCTGGAGCAAAATCTGGTGCTGGAATTCCTTTTGCCGCCAAACTCACATTATCTGAGCGGTCAAATAAATTTTGTTCAGGAGCAGGGTCATTTATGGCCGTTAAACCATAAGCTTTTGCACCTGCTTCAATTTGTGGTTGAGCATCTGTACGGTCTAATCCAATAATTGTAACTTTTGTTGTATCATTATAACCCGCACCATCACAATCGAGGCTATAAACACATTGTTTTAGCGGTAATAGTGGGTGTTCAGAATAATATTTACTACCTAGCAAACCAATTTCTTCTCCTGTATAGGCAATAAATAAAATTGAACGTTTTGTTCTTTTCTGTGTAAAAGCTTTCACCGCCGATAGAATTGCAGTTGTTCCGAAAGCATTATCTCTAGCTCCGTTAAAAATGGTATCACTTTCTGTTACTCTTCCACCTTTTTTACCCGTACCGACGTGGTCAAAGTGGGCAGTTAAAACAACATATTCATTTTTCAAAACAGGGTCAGTTCCTTCCAAAACACCTAAAACATTGTATGACATTACTGTTTTTTTCGCAACCTCGCTAACATTTAAGCTTAAAGAAGTAAGGTTTTCTTTAGAAAATTTCTTCAAAAGAGCATTACTTACCCAAATATGCGGAATATCAGCGTTTGATTGGTTATCAGGAGCTAAACTGAGTTTTTCGCCACCCATAAAATTAGTAATCGCACCCCACGGAAACTTCAAATTATATAATTGAATAAATGCAATCGCTCCATTTTTAGCTGCAAACTCTCCTTTTTTTGCTGAACCAATAATGTTTTCATAAGGGTCATCGCTATTCGGAACACCAAATTGAGCAACTACAATCTTTCCTTTTACATCAATGTCTTTATAATCATTTTGTTTTTCATCGACCCAACCATATCCCACAAAAACAACAGCGGCATTATCAATTTTAGTTGCCTTTCCGCTCATCATAATGAAATCTTTAGTCCATTTTAATGTATCGTTTCCAACATAAACTTCACCTTTTTTAGTCGGTTTTATATTTTCAAAAGGTACGGGTTGTAGATAATCTTTTTGGTCATTAGGTGTTTTCAAGCCATTCAAACGAAACTGTTCGGCAATATAGCGAGCGGCCACATTATTCGTAACTTCTCCTGTACGTCGCCCTAACATTTCATCAGATGCAATGAAACGTATATGAGCTTCAATCTCATTTTTTGATAAATTATACTCAGGTAATTTACGGATGGCCTTTTCACTAATTTTTTGGGCATTCGCTACAACCATCAGAAGCATTGAAAGTAAAAACAAGTAATTCTTTTTCATTTTATATTGATGTTTATTGATATAATTTTATTGTTTTAACAAATCTAAAGCTTTTTCAATATCAGTTGTTGGTAATTGACATGTTTTATCGAAACAAACATAAATAGTTGTTTCTCCTTTTTTAGTAGTTCTATTTTGTAACAAAGGCAATTTTGAGGCTTCATTAGTTCCAACAAAAACTTTATTTGGCTGATATTTTTTATCCATTAAAGTTCTTATAGTCAAATAATTATCTCCAACAATTGCAATTTCAGCAATTGGATTTGTATGCTGTGTTGCCAAACAAGCCCATTGCGTAACCCATTGAGGGTCGGTTAGCATAATTGTTTTCATTTTTGCCAACATCAAATTACTAATTTCGATAAAATCGTTTCGACCTAAAATAGTCCCAAGATTATATAAATTAGTTGCCATCATCGAGTTAGAGGCGGGAATAACATTATCAAAAATTTCTTTTTTACGAGCAATCAATTCTTCTCCTTGAATATCAGTAAAATAGAAAAATTCGTCTTCTGAATCATAAAAATTAGCCATCACATAATCTGCTAACATTTCGGCTTCAAACAGCCACTTTTCATCAAAGGTAACTTGATAAAGTGCTGTATATGAATCTATTACACTTGCATAATCCTCCAAGTAGGCTACTAAATTTGCTTTCCCATTTTTGTAATTGTGCCAAAGTCCTCTGCTCTCATTTCCGTCTTCGTTTGCAACTTTTATAGTCATTTTTTCTAATAAAAAATGAGCATTGAGAAGAGCTAAATCCAAAAATTTCTGAGTACCAATATAGCGATACGCATCAATTAAGCCTTTTAGCATCAAGCCATTCCACGAACAAAGAATTTTATCATCAAGCCCAGGACGAACTCTTTTACTGCGATAATCAAACAACTTTTGCTTGATTTCTTGAGTCAAAGGAAAGCCATCTTTCATAAATTTTCGGCTTTCTAAATGCACCACATTATTTCTGTGTTCCCAGTTTCCTTCCTCCGAAAAATCAAAAACATCACAAAATTCACTTGCTTCATTTCCTAAGATTTCATCAATTTCTTGTTTTGACCAAACATAAAATTTCCCTTCTTCTCCCTCACTGTCAGCATCGAGTGCTGAATAAAAACCACCTTCATCGCTCATCATTTCCTTTTCGAGCCAAACGATCGTCTCAGTTACTTTTTCTTTGTATAAATCGTCGCGAGTTAGGGCATAAGCCTCAGCGTATAATGAGGTAAGTTGGCCATTATCATAAAGCATTTTTTCAAAATGTGGTACTTTCCAGTCTTCATCGGTCGAATAACGCGTCCAACCACCACCAATAGTGTCATAAATTCCACCCAAAGCTACTCGATCCAATGTATGAATAAGATGTTCTAAAGCACGTTTATCTTTAGAAATGCTATAATATCTCAACAAAAACTTCCAAATACTCGGCATCGGAAATTTAGGACTGCGATTCATTCCACCTTTTTCAAAATCAAAATCTTTGTGTAAACGGTTAAAAATTGTATTCAAATCTTCCTCCGAAATTTGCAAACCCGCCTCACCAATATTCATTTGGTACTTATCGCTTTCTTTGGAAAGCATATTTTGTGTAAATCCTTCAGCAGATTTTTGTAGTTTTTGACGGTCATTTTTGAAAGCATTACTTATACTTTCGACCAAATTTGCCCAATTTCTTGGAGGAAAATAAGTTCCTCCGTAAAATGGTTTGGCATCAGGCATCAAAAAAACATTCAATGGCCACCCTCCTCGCAAACCCATCGCCTGCAAAGCATCCATGTAAATCGCATCCACATCAGGGCGTTCTTCTCGGTCAACCTTAATACAGACCAAATGTTTATTCATAATGGCCGCGATTTCTTCATTTTCAAATGATTCTCGTTCCATCACATGGCACCAATGACACGCCGAATAGCCGATACTTACCAAAATTGGTTTATCTTCTGTTTTTGCTTTTTGTAAAGCCGCCTCACCCCAAGGATACCATTCAACTGGATTATGAGCGTGTTGCAGTAAATATGGACTAGTTTCGTTGATGAGTAGATTTTGCATTTTTATATTATTAAAACCCAAATTGGCTTTACTTTTTCTATTTATTTACAACAATTTTTTTGCTAAATCCTAATGCTTTAATGATATAAACTCCGTTGGATAAACAATTGATGTTCAAATACTTACTATTATCTCCAACAAATATTAATGCTTTTTCTTCAATTAATTTCTTGCCATTAATATCAAAAACTTCAATCAGAATCTGTTGCTCATTTAAACCGATAATTTTCAACTGAATAAACTCATTTGCAGGATTTGGCGATACTTCGAAACTTGAAATCGTTGGTTCAGTAGCCAAAAGCAATCTATCAAATTTACACAAAAACACTTCATAACCTTTCAAAGTAATATTTTGACGATAATTTTGGTAAGCGATTTCGATTGTAACAACTTCATTTTCATCTTTTGCGTACGGATTATGAGCTGCAACTAACAAATCATTTCCTTTGGCAACTGCTCGCCAAATTGGCTTACGAGAATCAACATATTCTCGGGCGGGCGTTGGAATCACTAATTCATAATTTCCCGAAAACATCTCCTTATATTGCGAAAGTCGATAAAGTCCATTAATAAAATATTCGTAGGTTGCGTAATTTTCATCTGTTTTAAAAGTGCCTGGGTCATCCCAAAGCCAAAGCCCATTTGCACCTGAGAAAAACGGAAATATTGCTGTCGCTTCGGCCATGAAAGGTCTGATAAATTTTTTCACAAAGGCAGTTGTATAACTAAATCTCAACCAAACAAAAGGAATTATCGGCTTACTCGTCCAAGCTCGATTGACTTCAATTTGAAATAATAAATAGGCTAAATAATCAGGGGCAAGTGGATTTGGATAATCGTAATAATAATAAGCTGAAGGGCTAAAAAAGTCTTGGCTATTATAAGCTTGTCCACCTATGACATTCTTAGAAAAATCATAATTGACATAATTTAACAAAGAAACATCAGTCGTCCACTTTTGCCAAGAGTTTCCTGCAATATTTATATACGTATTTAAAATTGGTGAATCAGAATAACCACCAATTTTTGTACTATTTGTAGTGAAAGTTTTCGTCTCACTAAAAACCTGTGCATATAAAGCTTGAATATCTTTTTTATATTGAGTAATAAATGACTGATTATCAAGATTTTTGTAAATAGTAGGCGTAGTTGGATGATTTTTTAACACCAAAATAGAATCATTAGATTTTATTTGTAATTCAATATCAGGAATAAACAGATCAATATCAGCAATATTCGTTTCTGACGAACTTGTAAAGGCATTAGCAAAGTTAGACAAATCACTTCTCCACTTGTTTTTGTACAATTCAAGATTATTTCCCCACGGACTTTTAATGGTTTCCCAAGGTTGGTTTGCTGATGGGTAACCTACACCGTACCACACCATGGCTCGTTGATTTACAGGCAAATCAGCATCATTTCCATCAGTAGTAGCAAGATGAGTAAAACCATGCTTTAATGGTAATTTTTGAGAATCGCCAAATCTTGGACCACCATAAACAACAGAAAAAGGCAAAGAGAATTCAGGAAATTTTTGCCATTCAATGGTTTTGTTTTTGGTAGTAGGCGTTAATTGAAACACTGATGGCTGACATGAATTTTGTGCCACAGTTTTTTTAAAAAAAACGAGTAAAACTACTAAATAAAGATATTTATTCTTCATTATAATCATTTTCTTTACCAAGTTGGTCAAATACATAACGTATTGAACTGTAAGAATTTAACAACGCTTTTTTGATTTCTTTTTCGTCCATCCAGCACAATTGCTCGATTCCTTCTTCCAACTGCGGTTTCATCTCCGAGTCGTCAGTACAATTCATTCGATACCATTTGGTGCGTTTCAAAATTTTATTGCTTCCCATCGTATATGTATGCCACGTGGTGCAAAGTTTTTCACCTAATTGTACTTTGATATTGCATTCCTCCTCCACTTCTCGAATTGCTGTTTGCTTAGATTTTTCGCCATCATCTCTTTTACCTTTTGGCAAATCCCACTTGTTTAATCGGTGCATAACCAATATTTTCCCCTCAGCATTATAAACAACTCCACCCGCCGCTTTCACAACTTTATAAAAGTTTTTTATTTGTGTTTCGGTTGCTTCTTTATTTTCAACTACTATCGTAACAGACTGATAATTAGCTTCTTTTTGTTGTTGAATTTGCTTGAAAAACCTATCTACTGTTGAGTCAGAAGCATTTAAAATCACTGCGTGACCTTGAAGTTTTTTCGTGTTTAAAGGTTCTAAACGGGCGTCTATCATTACATCAAAATCATAGCCGTGTAGGTTTTTGAAACTTTTTTTATTTACAATTCTGACTAATTTATCGTCAATAAAAATAACCATGAGGTTTCTTGAAAAAGTTTAATTAGGGAACAAAGTTCGGAATTTTTTTGGAAGTAATGGCCGTGATAAAAAAATTATAATATTGTTTTTGCATAAAATCTACTTAAAATATTTTATTTTGCATCTTAATAATCATCTAACCCTAAAATTGTGGGTTTAAATCTCTTAAATGGAAATTTTAATAATCCTTTTTTTAGTCATTCTTAATGGTATTTTCTCCATGTCGGAGATTGCCTTAATCTCCTCCCGAAAAACCAAACTCGAAATAGCAAGCAAAAATGGAGACCATCGAGCGGGTGCAGCCCTAGAACTTGCCAATTCTCCGAATAGATTTCTCTCAACAGTACAAATTGGCATTACGCTCATTAGCATTTTGACAGGTATTTTTTCAGGAGATACGCTCACTCTTGACTTTCAAAATTTTTTAACAAATTCGGGGCTTCAACAAAAATATGCTGATAATATTGCCGTTGGTTTGGTTGTTTTAATTATCGGGTTTGTACAATTAGTTTTAGGAGAATTAGTACCAAAGCGAATCGGAATGTCAAATCCCGAAGCCATTGCAAAATTTATGGTCGCACCGATGAACTTACTTTCAAAAATCACCTCACCTTTTATTTGGCTTTTAACAAAATGTAGCGACTTAATCATTAAGATTTTGGGTATTGAAGTTTCTGAAAGTTCGGTTACAGAAGAAGAAATTAAGTCAATGATTCAGGAAGGAACAACGGGAGGAGCAATTGACGAAATTGAGCAAGAAATTGTACAAAATGTTTTTCATTTGGGTGATAGAAAAATCACTTCGCTAATGACCAATCGTAGTGACATTACTTTTTTGGAACTTGAAGATTCGGTTAAGGAAAATAAAGATAAAATTATTGAATCGAAACATTCGGTTTACCCGATTTGCAAAGATGGCATTGATAATATTATTGGCTTACTTTATATCAAGGATTTGCTCGGTAAAGATTTGAATGTTGAGTTAGAAAATTTAGAGAAATTTGGCAAAGAACCACTTTTTATTCCTGAAAACAACCAAGCATATCAAGCATTAGAGAAATTTCGTGAAGAACGTATTCACATGGGAATTATCTTGGATGAATATGGAAGTGTAATGGGCATTATTACGCTCAACGATATTTTGGATGCTTTAGTTGGTGATATTTCAATGGATGATGAATTTGAATATGAAGTTGTTGAACGTGAAGATGGTAGTTTTTTAGTTGATGCTTCTCTTCCATTCGATGATTTTTTGAATCAATTTGAAATCATTATTAACAATCGCAAAGAATATACTGGATTCGATACCCTTGGAGGTTTCGCTCTTCATATTTTGCAGGAAATTCCTGATACAGGTGATAAATTTGAATGGGAAGAATACGAATTTGAAATCGTTGATATGGATAAAAATCGTATTGATAAGATTTTACTTAAGAAAAAAAATGCAGAATAAGTATTGAAAATTTAATTGATTTATAGAATTTAATTTATGACAGTTTCTCAAAAAATTGCCTCCTTATTATTAGAAACAAAAGCTGTAAAATTAAGTCCCGCACAGCCATTCAAATGGAGTTCTGGTTGGAATTCACCAATTTATTGTGATAATAGAGTTACGCTTTCTTATGCAGAAGGCCGTACTTTTATCAAAAAATCTTTGGCAAAAGCCATAAAAAAACATTTTCCTGATGTCGAATTAATTGCTGGAGTTGCCACCGCAGGAATCCCACAAGGAGCTTTAGTAGCTGATGCTTTGGGTTTACCATTCGCTTACGTTCGACCAAAACCAAAAGAACATGGAATGGGCAATCAGATTGAAGGAAGAATCGAAAAGGGTCAAAAAGTAGTAGTGATTGAAGATTTGATTTCGACAGGTGGAAGTTCATTAAAGGCGGTTGATGCACTTCGTGAAGCAGGCATTGAAGTTGTAGGTATGGTTGCTATATTTACTTACGGATTTAAAGTTGCTGATAAAAATTTTGAAGAGAAAGGCGTAAAACTTGTTACTTTAAGTCATTACAATGCACTTATTGACCAAGCTATTGCTCAAAATTATATTTCAGCAGATTCACTCGAATCATTAAAGAAATGGAGAAGAAACCCTGAAAAATGGGGTGTTTAATTTTCTTTCTAATTTTCTCTTAAAAAAGGCTTGCTATTTCAAGAATAGCAAGCCTTTTTTACAAAATAAATATACCTAATTACAACCACCAATTATAGCTGTAAACACTGATCCATTATTTGCCGTAAAACCAGCATTCAAAGAAACAGATTTCCCTGCTTTATAAGTAACTGAAGCAGGCGAACTAACTTTATTAGTTGCGGTTATTGTTTGAGTTGCATATAAAGTACTAGTTCCACTCGAAATATCGGTTGTTGCTGTATGTGTAGCTGGGCTTATTAAAACTGTGCCTGTGGCAACTCTTGAACTTGCACAAACTCCACTTACACATGCTGCATAATAGGTAGTATTTGCAATTGGACTCTGCGTAAAACCTGTACCAGTGCCTAAAGCAGTTCCACCAGTTAACTGATTATACCAAGTTACTACTCCTGCGGCACAAGTGGCTTTTAAGGTGACAGGTGTGCCACTACAAATGGCTGTTGAACTTACGCTTACACCTGTTGAAGCTACTAGGTTTGGATTGACAGTTACAATTACGCTAACAAATGCACTATTACATGCACCACCCTCGCAGCGAACTTTATAAGTCGTATTTGTCGTTAAGCTTGGAGTTACAAAAGGAGACCCTGTAAACTTAAGACTTGTACCAGCCACATCATACCATTTTACGGTTGCTCCTGTACAAGTTGCAGCCAATGAAGTAGTTGCATTGTAACAAATTGTAGGATTTGGCGAAATTGACGTTGGTGATGCTGCCAAACCAATCGTAACTGTTGCGATTGCAGAGTTTACAGCTGCACACGCTCCATTTTTAACAACAGCTCTATACTTAGTTGTCGTAGCAAGATTTGTAAAAGGAAGCGTAGTAGTTGTATTAGCAATTGGTGTTGAATTTACAAAATTATCTGTTGATGATTCCCAACGAACGATACTTCCTGAATGCCCACTTAATGTAAGAGTTCCACTATTTGTTCCTGCACAAACCGTAGTACTACCAGCAATAGTTCCGCCAACAGTTGTTTTTACAATAAATGAGGTAGCTGTTCGACAAGTTGGATAAGTAGAAGTGGCAACATAGAAATTAGAAGTTCCGAGAGTTGCAGTATTAGAAATGCCTGATCCTACAACCCCAACAGGATTAAAAACCTCTCCTGTGGCTAAAGCAGCACCACCTGAAGCATTCAAATACCAACTGTTAGTACCTATACTTTGGAAAACAGGTACACTAGATTCTAATGTAAAAGTACCAGTAACATTATTTGTATATGTACTCACCACGAGAATATAAGTAGTTCCTGCTGAGAGAGTGTGTGTAAGGCTTGAAAGATAACCCGCACCTCCATCATCATCACCTCGTAAAAAATTAGTAGCTGGGCTTGCAGGATTAAAAGACGTTTGGTACAGAGAGAGATATGTATCACCCGCTAGTCCAGCAGATAGAACTGCGGCAGTTGTTGAAAATGTAACAGCTTCTGCTACGGGAGAAACAAATGCAATGGTTTGATAAAATACGCTCGACCCATCTCCTGTTGCAGCGGTATAAACAGTGCTACTTGTTGAGCTCCTTGTATAAGCTGGCAAAGCATTTGTAATTGACCCATTTTGAGCACTAATGTATGCAATGGCTGTAGGAACAACAAGACCTTCTCCAACTGGAACGGCAGCATTTTGACAAACTGAATAGTTAGCAACAGTTGGTATTGGAGCAGGATTTACTGTTAGCTTAACTGGTATTGGAACAGGAGTTCCACCGCAATCATCTGGTAAAACAGTGAACAAATACGTCACAGTAATGGGCATATTTGTGGTATTATTTAAAGTTTCATTAACGATAGCTGTGTTACCACTTCCTGCTGCATTGCTTATACCCGCAACAGCTGCACGTGTCCAACTAAAAGTATGTACCCCACCAGCTGAGGTAGTAGCCGTGTAGTTAAAGGCTTCGTTTGAACATACAATGTTACTCAAAGCTGAACTTAAACCACCTGAAAAAGGAGTAAAATCTTCTATTACAGTTTGGTCATTTGTTGAAACTCCTGTTGAAGCATTTAAACCAACTCCTCTTCTTGCAAATGCTCTTCCAATTGCACAGCGATAACGTCCTCCAAATAGGGCTTGGTCAGCAGCAAAAATTGCATCACGAGATTGAATAAAACTTGGACTACAAGGCTGTAAACGCAAACCTTCATTAACTAATTTTAAGGCTGCTAAATTACCTTTCATATCGGTTACTAAAGCTGGAGTAGCATAAATGTTGTTTACAATTTGGTTATCTTGCAAGATAATTTCCCAAGTCATATCCCATAATATAGTTGCCCAAATTGACCCAATACCATGAGGAACTGCATAGGTAGCAACTTTTGAGTAGGTAACTTGCGAATTCACATTTGCCATATCATAAGAATACGGAAATGGTCTTATCCCAACCCCTGTAATTGGTTGACCCAAAGCATAAGTACCAATTCCACGAGAAATATTCGCACTAGCAACACTTGGAGTCAACGAAGACCAATTGGTAGTAAGCATCAATGCTAAATAATCGCTCCAACCTTCTCCTCCTTGTTCTGCGTTACCAAGACAACCTGAATTGGCTGGTCCTCCAGTTAATCGAATTGACCAACCATGTCCGTATTCGTGGGCAATTACACCATTATCAAAATCGCCATCTGGTTGGTAAACACCAGATGTGTTCCATAAGTACATCTGCATTCTTCCATTACCTCCATCTGCTGGTGTTGAAAAATTGGCATTATTTACGCCTCCTCCATCTTGTGCATCAGCAAATACATAGTCGTTTCCAACACCACCTCTTCCTTGATTATTATTTTGAAAATTACCACTTGGTTCATCAAAACCATATTTCCAAAGTACATCATGAATCAAATTATTCCAATAAAATAAATTAGTAATTGCCGCATTTTGGTTACCAGCTGCGGTTGCTAGTCCAAAAGTATAAGCATAGTCAAAATCTAAAGTTGCTGAAGTTGGACTAGCACCAGTACCGTTGTTATTATTCACATCTTCTTGAGACCAAACGTTATTTCCTCGAGTTGTAGTATAATCTACGGCACCATCATTGTGCCAGCCATTTGTCACACCAGGAAATGTTGAAGCGGGAACAAACCGTGAATAGGGGTTTGTAGAAATTGTTCTACTACCATGACTTGGGCTTTCAAGTGGATAATCAAAGACATTATAACTATTCGCTACAACTGCATTGTTTGCCCGTAATGTTTCATGTACATCACTACATATATGTGGTGCGGCAATATGATTAGGTGTCCCAAAATTACAATGAATGACATCATCTCTTTTTTGTAAAATTTCTCCAGTAAGAGCATCGACATGAATATTCCAAGTATTTTGATGATTTTTAGTTTCAAAACGCACATTCCAAGTTAATGCAACTTTTGATTTACGTTTTTCACCTTCAAAATAATCATAAGGCATCCAATACAGCTTTACATCAATTTTTTCATTCGATAATGTTACATCTTGAAAAACCTTCTTGATGACCATTCCATTTGAAAGTTTTTCTGCACTAATTTCTACCGATTCTCCAACTGGAAGATTTACGTTTGCAGCTGCTTTTTGTAAAGCCTGCAAAGGACTTAAATTCATACTTAAAGCACCTGATGGAACTTTTGAAGCAATATCAGTTATAAAAGTATTTCCTACATAAATAATATTATCATCTTTTAAAGTAAGATTTAAAATACCATTGTAAACATCTATTGCTTGGCTAGTCTGATTGAAATAAATATGATACCAACCAGTAGTAGGTGAAAGATATGCACTTGAAATATTCATTTCTGCAATATCAGCCGTTGATAATTTATGTTTTGTAGAATTTTCTGTAAGATAGCGTTTCGCAATATCTATTTCTTTTTGTGCAAATGCAGAAACTGCACATAAAAATAGCAGTAAAACACCTGCGGTTCTTGATTTAAAGGTTTTGAGAAAGTAGGTAAAAGTTTTTTTCATATTTGGGAGTTTTTAAAGTACACTCATTGCAAATTTTACTCATCAAAAATTTATTAAAAAACACTCGTCAGCAAATGTTTTGGTTACTAAAATATATTTTCATAAAGGGTTTAATTTAATTAATCATAAACTTAAAAATAAGTATTCATTTCCTTTCAAAAATACTCGACTATTTATTAAACGGCAAACGTTTTTTTAGCTAAGAAAAAAAAACGTCGATAAAAAAATCACAATCAATTATTATTCGTGAAAAATGATTTTCAAAGAATATTCTGTCCAAATTCCTTAGTTAAAAAGTATATTTTTGAAAAACCAATTCAATCAAGAAGCAATCAATAAGGTACAAATACTTTGGAAATAGTTCATATATTTAGTTATTTGCAATTCCATTTTAACCCTAATACTTATGCAAAACAATCGTTCCCATCTTTACACTCTCATGACCGTTTGGTTCTTTTGGAGTTTCGTGGCAGCATCAAACGGAATTTTAATCCCACTTTTTAAAGAAAAATTTACGCTTACTCAAACCCAAGCACAACTAGTTGATTTTGCATTTTATGCAGCATATTTTATTGGTTCGGTGCTTTATTTAATATTTTCTCGCATCATGGGCGGAGATATTCTTAATAAAATTGGTTACAAAAATGGCATCGTACTTGGTTTACTAATTTCGGCAGTTGGTACTTTGTTATTTTATCCAGCCGCTCAAACAGCTTCTTATAATTTATTATTAGCAGGATTATTTATTGTTGGACTTGGTTTTTCATTGCAACAAACTGCTACGCAACCATTTATGATTGCACTAGGGCCACCAGAAACAGGAGCTCAACGTATAAATTTAGGCGGAGCTGTTAATAATTTAGGTGGAACAATTGGCCCAGCTTTGGTTTCTTACGCTATTTTTGGTTCAATCGCGAAAGATGCGGCTGCTAATGCTTCAATCGAAGATGTGAAAGTTCCTTATCTATGTTTAGGTGCTTTATTCGCTCTAATGGCTTTATTCTTTTGGCGTTCAAGTTTACCACGAATCAAGAACGATGAGGACGTACAAGTAAGTAATATTGTAATTGGTTTACCAGTAACTTTTTTGGTGTTATGTGTGGGCGTTGCTATTGCATTTTCAATCGAAACGGCTATCGTTTTTACATTTATCTTAATGGTAATTCTAATGATTGGTTACCTAATTTATTCGCTCGTTAGTAAATCTGGAGCTATTCAAAACGCAGGTTCTGTATTAAGTTATCCTCAGGCAATTTTAGGAATGACTGGAATTTTTGTTTACGTTGGTGTTGAAGTGACTATTGGTTCAAATCTTGGAGAGTATCTAAAACACACCCAAAATTTAGATTCTTCGCAAATATCAAAGTATATATCACTATTTTGGGGTAGTATGATGATTGGCCGTTGGACAGCTTCAATTGTTAATTTCAATCCTTCGCCATCGCTCAAAAAAATCTTAACAGCAGTTGTACCGTTTATTGCATTTGCCATTGTACTTATTGTAAACTCTCTTTACAGCGGCGATGTAACCGACTTGTTGCCTTATGCTGTTTGTATTACAGTAATGATTTTAGCCTATTTTGCTAGTCAAGAAAAACCAGTTCGTTTGTTATTGATTTTTACTGCTTTGGGTGCAATAATGACAGTTATTGGGGTGGTCACGACGGGTAAAATTGCCTTATTCGCATTGATTTCTGGCGGTTTATTCTGCTCAGTTCTTTGGCCAAGTATTTTTTCATTGGGAACTGCAGGTCTTGGAAAATTTACTAACCAAGGAGCAGCGTTTTTAATCATGATGATTTTAGGCGGTTCTATTATACCCGTTGTTCAAGGTAAACTTGCAGATTCATTCGGTATTCAACAATCATATTTATTAGCTGCTGCTTGTTTTGTATATCTATTTATTTTCGGATTAATAGTTCAAGGAATTCTTCGCAAACAAGGCATTGACTTTGATAAAGAAGTTGTAAAAAGTGGTGGAAAAGGTCACTAAAAAGATTAAAATAAAAGGGTTCAAGATTTTGAACCCTTTTATTTTAATATAATATTTACCTTAATGGCCGCATATTCTAGCTAATTTGTATTTTTCTCTGCATAAATTTTTCAAATAAAACCTCTCCAATTTTTTTTGTTTTATTGAAAAACACATTCTTTTTAATTAAAATCGGCATTAGCTTGTCTATTTATTAGTAAAACAGGTATTTTTACGTACTAATTTATATTTTAAAAAAAGGTTATTTGTATCGGTATGAGATTATCGTCTTTCCTATTGTTGCATGAAAATCTCCACCGATTTTATATCAATTATTTAGTTGAAATTGATATAAAACAACTTAATTATTGTTCTTGCTTACTCTTTTTCTTTTCATCTAATGATAAATTCTTTCTTAATATGGTTGCTAGATTATGTACAATACATACTTATATTACCAATTAGCATTGCTATTTTTAGATTTAGATTCTTAACCAAAGAACTAAAAGTTATTTGGTATTTTCTGTTGATGAGCGTTTTTTTTGAAGTTCTTTCAAGAACATTACTCTATTTAAAATTCCAAAATACACTTTCACTTTTACACCTCTATACAGTACTAGAATTTATAAATTTTGGACTTTTCTATCATATCGTTTTAGGCAACTTTTTCTCAAAAAAACTCATTCCAAATACAATCATTTGCTTTACACTTTTTGCCATTATTAATGCCTTTTTTATCCAAAAACTAGATAATTTTAATACGTATGCAAGCGGAATCGAAAGTATCTTAATTATTGGTTTATCGTTAATGTGTTTTTATAAAATGTTGATTGAACTCGATACACGAAACCCAACTAAACAACCAGTTTTTTGGATTAATTCAGGATTACTATTTTATTTTGCAGGAAGTTTATTCATTTTCATTCTAAGTAATTTCATCAAAAGTGATAACCATTTGCTATCACTTGCATGGGGAATGCACGCTTTTCTAATGGTTATTTTACATATTTTTATTAGCATCGGTTTATGGCTCAGTCCTCGCCGTTAGATTTATACATCCTGATTTTTGGAGGTTCTATTGCCATGTTACTTTTAGCATCGGGAGTAGTTGGTTTTATCTTTTTATACCAAAGACAAATCATACGCCGAGATTTTGCATTCAAAGAAGCAGAAGCCAAACACCAACAAGAACTATATCACGGCACGCTAAATGCCATCGAAAGTGAGCGAAAAAGGCTTGCCCGTGACCTACACGATGAAGTTGGAGCATCGCTTTCAGCCTTACGACTATTGGTTGGACAAATGCAACAAAGATCGAATGAGGATGCAATTATTGAAATCAATAGCAATAAATGTAAAGTACTGATAGACAAAACAATAGACAACGTAAGACGCATTTCCAATGATTTACTCCCACAAGGTTTAGAAGAGTTTGGTTTGGCTTATGCAGTTGAAGGCTTGTGTGAAAAAACAATGGAAATCTCTAAGATTGAAATTTCGCTTAGGATTGAAAAAATGAATTCAATCAGTACAAAAATCAGCTTGAATGTGTATCGACTTATTCAAGAATTACTCAATAATGCGGTGAAACATTCGGAAGCGACAAATATTAATCTTACGCTAAAAATTAGAAATCATATTTTAGAAATTGATTATACTGATAATGGAAAAGGGTTTGATTATGCTGAAGCTTATCAAAAAAGAAGTTTAGGATTAAAAAATATCGAAACTCGCACCGAAATGATTGATGGCTCAACCAAATTTGAAACCAAACCTAACGATGGCTTAAAATTAAATGTAAAAATTCCGTTAAATGCCAATAATCAATCTCAAATGAATTAGGTAATTCGCAATTATTTAAAACAAACATGAAAAGTATTAATGTAGCCATTGCCGACGACCAAGTATTATTCCGAAAAGGGATGATTTCTATTGTAAATTCATTTGAAAAGATTCAAATTATTTTGGAAGTTGACAATGGAAAAGCATTGCTCGAAGCCATTGAAATGTCTGAAACGAAACCTGATGTTATTTTGCTTGACCTGTCAATGCCCGAACTTAATGGCGTTGACACAACTAAAATTCTTCACCAAAAATATCCTGAAATCAAAATAATTATACTTTCTGTTTATGGAGAAGATAGGTTTGTTACACACCTAATGGAACTTGGTGTAAATGCTTATTTATTTAAAAATGTTGAGCCAACTGAAGTTGAAAAAGCAATCTGGGCTGTGGTGGAGAAGGATTTTTATTTCAACGAAGCATTTTTAGGAGCTATGAAAAATCGCTTAACTGGCAAGAAACCACGCTTATTAATTCAAGATGATATTCCGTCAACGCTAACTCAACGTGAACTTGATGTATTGGATTTAATTTGTAAACAACATACTGCTCAAGAAATTGCAGATAAACTGTTTATTAGTGTACGAACCGTAGATGGACATCGCACTAATTTGCTCGAAAAAACAGGTATGAGAAATACAGCAGGTCTAGTAGTTTTTTCCATAAAAAACAATCTACTAGACCCAAGTACCCTTCTATAAAAGCTTAAACAACTCCGTGTCCCAAATTATGGAGCATCTTGATGTGAGAATTAAGTCCTTTCAAAAAAGATGTTTTATTATTATAAATGATACCAAAATCTTCGGCAGTATTTTTAACAATTGAAGAAATGGCAGGATAATGAACGTGTGAAATATTTGGGAACAAATGATGTTCAATTTGATAATCTAATCCACCAATGTACCAAGATAAAACTTTATTGCTTCCCGCAAAATTTGCAGTAGTATTCAACTGATGAATTGCCCAAGCATTTTCAATGTTTCCTTTTTCGTCAACACTCGGTTGAGAGGCTCCTTCAACTACATGGGCTAGTTGAAAAACCGTACTCAAAATTATTCCTGCTGTACAATGCATCGCCATGAATCCAGCAAACCATTGTCCAAAAGTAATATCAAGTACAAGTAACGGAAGAACACAAATAAACAATATGTAGCCGATTTTACTAATAATTAGTGTAACTAATTCTTTCTTTGGAAAAGGTTTAACCAAACCTGATTCGGCCATTTTATTGTACAACGAAATTTCTTTAAAGTCTTTCCATAAAAAAGAAATCGTCATCAAGCTATACAAGAAAAATGCATAAATATGCTGAAAACGGTGGGCAGATTTAAGTTTATCTCCCGAAGAAAGGCGAAGCATAAATTTACCTGTAATATCTTCATCAATATCATGAATATTCGTATAAGTATGGTGCAATTTGTTATGCTGAACATCCCAATTATAGACATTTCCACCAAGAAGATAAATTGAGGCACCGAAAAATCTATTTACATTACAAGAAGAAGAAAACGAACCATGAATTGCATCGTGCATGACCGACATTCCAACACCAGCCACACCCAAACCCATAACCACAGAAAGCAATAACATTTGAGAATTGGAGAAATTACCTGTCAATATTAGTCCAAAAGGAATTAAATAAAGACTCAACATAAAAATTGCTTTAATAAGTAATTTTGAGCCACCTGTTTTTTCAAGATGATTATTATCAAAATAGGCATCGATATTCTCTCTTAGAGCAGAAAAAAACAACGATTTATCTCTATTTAGAAATTTTACTTTTGCATACTTAGCAGGTTTCATTCAGTGATTTAGGTTTTGTACAAGCAAATTTAGTCAGTTTTCATCTATTGTTAGTTATAATTTATAAAAAAAGTAATATTTTCTCCATAAAAATATCAATTATCTGGTCTGACTCAGTAATTGCTCCATTAAATCCTTCGTAAATCGTTTATTTATCATTTCACGCGTGAGTTTATAATAATCAATTGCTCCATTGGAATCGGGGTCATAACTAAAAATATCCATCGCATGGGCTTGTGCTTCTGGAATAGCTACATTTTCACGGATGTAAGTATCTAAAAATTGTTCATTCAGTTGTTTTTTCGTCGATTTGATTAAATCAATGCTCAGTCTTCGCCTTAGATTTGGGTTATATCTCGTTGCAAAAACTCCTCCAAGTTCTAAATCTGGACAAATCATTGACAACTGGCTTGCAAAAGTTAAAAAATTACGAAGACCTTCATAACTTAAAAATTCGGCTTGTAACGGAACAAAATAAAGGTCAGAAGCAACAAGTGCGATTCGGGCGGCAGTAGAGAGGCTCGGTGGACAATCTATGACAATAAAATCGTAGAGATGTTTTATTTTATTGAGTGCAAACTTAAGATTAAAAGGAAAAATCGGACTTGATTTTATTCGTTCTTCCGTCGCTAGGAATCCCATAGAAGCGGGTAATAAATCACCTACTTCAGTCGAGATAACTACTTCTTCAAAGGTTTTATCTTTTAAAATAAAACTACCACTATCGGCATTGAAAAAGTCTAAATTACTGTAACCAAAACAGCGAGTAAGGCTCGCTTGGGCATCAAGGTCAACAAATAGTACTCTACTATTAGCAAAGCGATGAAGTGCGGTACCAACGTTTTGAGCAGAAGTTGTTTTTCCGACGCCACCTTTGTTGTTAACAAAACTGAGCGTTTTCAAGGTATAAACAGCGTTTTATGGGACTAAGGTGAACAAATATATATATAAATATATTCATTCCAAATTTTCGAATTGTTTTTTGTAAATATTTGATAATCAATATTTTACAAACAAAAAACGTATCCTTTCAATCATTTTTTTTAGCTCATTTTTACCTATTTTCTCTTTTTAAAACATTCTTAATTCTCTCATTATTTTTTCAAAAAAAAGTGGTTAAAAAATTAGTAAATTCAGAATATTTTAAAAAATTACTTCACCTGAAATTTCTCCAAATACATTTATATCTCCTCTAATTAGTATGTTAATTCTATGATTTTAAATGGGACAAAAAAAGCCGTATTCTTTCAAATACGGCTTAAAACATTTTTGATACTACTTTTAAAAAAATCTTTTCAGTTCAATTAGCTGTTCAGGAATGGCATTTGTATTCCAATGTTCGTGAATCACTAGTGCTGCTCCTAATGCCGATGCTTGAGCAATTTCAGAGGCAAAAATTTGTTTATTAAAATAAGTTTCAGCAAGCAAACTCATGTATATTTCATTTTTTGAAAAACCACCATCTACAAAAATTTTCTTTGGATTCGTTCGTCCCATTACTAGGTTCAATGATGCCACTTGTTGGGCTACCAAATCAAGCATAAACTGATGATATGCTTCTTCGTAGGATTTAAACAAATTGAGATTTCGCTCCACAAACGGACAATCTTTCAATAAACCAACATCGGCTGTATCGGGTGTTGCTTGCTTAAATTTATTACGCAAAAACCAAATCATGTCTTGGTCAAAACTAACTTTTTTATAATAATCAACTTCTTTGTTAAAGTATTCGGCCAAATGCTTGGTCTGACGTTCATGTTCATTGCCTGCAAAAAGTCTTGACGCTTTTACTGGTTTTCCTTCAAAATTTAGGTAGCACAAGCAATCTTTTTCTAACTCTGCATTGGTAAGTGGCTCTTCGTTAAACGGATTAATGCTAATAGCCCAAGTTCCAGTTGATAATAATATAAATTTTTCATCAAAAGATTTTAAATATGGAACAAGAGCCGACGAACTATCATGGATGCCGATTCCGATGGCACAACCATCTTTTGTTTCGGTTACATTATTGGATAAAAGTGGCTTTTGCTGAACCGAATGTAAATGTTCGGCTTCAACCCAAGCATGATAATCGTTTTTCTGAAAATCCCATAAGGCTGTATGGCAGCCAAGGCTAGTAATTTCAGAAATAGGTTGATTTGAGAATACAAAATTGCAGTATTGCGGTAAATGAAGCGAATACCGAATCTGATGAAAAATAGTTGGTTTCGTATTTTTTAACCAATATAATTGCATACCCGAATTCAGCATTCCAAGCTCTGGAGAAGCCGTTTCAGTAAAAACATTGGTCGAATATTTTTCTGTAAAATCTTTACTTAATTGTCGAGTAAAATTTTTGAGATAATTGTAGAGCGGCGTTATTGGCTTTCCTTCCGAATTGAGATGCACAAAACTAGCTCCATAGGCAGAAAAATTCAGCCCAACAATTTCATATTCTGGATTTTGCTTGATGCGATCAAAAGAGTTTTTGAGCCAAGAACTAAGTTTAATTAAATCATCGCACGGAAAGCCATCATCGTCTAAAATTTCTTCAAATTGAGATTGTTCTTCTTTAATTATTTGATAATTTTGGTCAAAGAGAAGCAATTTTTTATTGGTTTTACCAATGTCGAAAACGGCACAAACTTTCATGTAGGTAATTTTGGAACAGAAATAGTTTTGTTTCTTAAATTGTATTTACGGTGTAAAAATACAAATTAATTGTTTAGAAACAATCCTGCACTCACCTCCTTCCCGAATCATTCAATTTATCTAACTTAAAGCCTTTTTTTTAAACTTTCAACTAATTACTAAAGTCTAAAATTCTTTAAATTATAAGTAAAAGTGAGCATGAAATAGCGAGTTAATACTTGATTTCGTGCATCTTCAATGTAAGCAGTCGAAACATTTCTGGCGATGCTATTATTTTGTTTTAGCAAATCAAAAACATTGAGACGCAGTTCTGCAGCTTGTTTTTTCAAGAATTTATAGCCAAAACCAGCATTCCAAAGGGTAAAGTTTTGATTAAATCCAGTACCTAAACCTGAATAAGCTTGGTTCAAAATTTCCGATTGAATTAAAAATCCTTTACCGAAAAGCCAATTTATTTTGAAAGAAGTATTTTGGAAAATATAATTATTATTGAGCGAAGCCTGAGCAGTGTTTCGTACAATGCTATAAGTTGGCGAATACGAAAGCGTAAAATCAATTTTTTCACTAACATTACTACTCAAAACCATCCCGCCATTAAAACCATAAGTATTCGTAAAACTCTTAATATTATTAATCATATTAGGATTTTTTATGTAACTCAAGCCAGCATTAATGTTAATATTTGATTTAATTTTTGAAAAAGGAATACCATAACTAATAAAAGTACGTGCATTGAGCATTCCATCGAGGTTGATTGGCTTGGTTAATTGTGAACCTTTAAAAAGTGTAACTCCTTGAGCTAGTTCATAATCTTTATCAGCAATAAAAGTTGACTGAACAATGGCATTATTTGAATAAGCCAAATTCAAAAACATCATTATATTTTGGGCAGTTTTAGCATTTGTAACACCATAACGAAACGATAATGAGTGACTATAATCTTGTTTCAAACTAGGATTTCCTGTTGAAAGTTGTGTTGGGTTACTATTATTTATCACGCCCTGTAATTGATTAACTGAAGGAGCATTGGTATTTGTTCGATAGAAAATCCTCAAATTAGCTTTGTTATTAAATCTGTAATTATACATAGCATTAGGCAAAATGCTATTGAATGAATATGTAACATTTTGAGCTGTTGGATAAGTTTGTTCGCTTCCTAATTGAGCATTTTGATAAGTTGTTCCTAACGTAAAAAAACCTAGTTTTCCACGCAAACGGTAGCTAATCCCAGTTCGATTGGTGAGATATGTATTATCGAACACACTACTCAATGACTGTTTTAGAATAGAATATGTAAACAATTTTTCATCATAAGCATTCACTTCTCTATCTGAAGTACTTAACGTATAGGCAATATTATGGTCAAATTGTAATTGCCCTGTTTTCCCAACTGGCTCAGTATATGTTACTCCTAAAGCCATTCGGTTACTAGTTGTCAGAGCGTGTGTTTGTTGATTAACTATTTGAGTAGTATCCTTTGGTGTAAAATATCTACTTACCGAATATTGAGAAGTAAGTCCAGTTTGGTCACTTAGATTATTACCAATATTAACTGAGAATGTCCGTCCATTTTTAGCAAAACGATGCCTAAAAAGTAATTCTCCAGAAAAATTAAAACCATTATTAGTAGCGTTTTTATTGGTAAGATTAGTATTGATATTTTGATTTTGTAAATACGTTCGACTCGCAAGCGACGAAAGAGCATCGTTATTTTGCCAACTGATTTTTGGCGTAAAAACGATAGAGTTATTTTTATCTATATTATACTCTAAACGAATATTGGCACGATGATTTATGTTTTTATTTTGAGTTGTACTTGTATCATCGTAGGCTTGTGGCTGCGTGCCTAAATATTCTCGGTGCGTAATGCTTTGATTGCCATTATTGGCTGCATTGAAAAAATAACTGGTACTAAGTTTTACTTTTTTACCTAAATTATCGCTGTAATTTAAGCCAATTGAGGTCGTTTTGGCAATACCTGGTTGCTGACCGACTGTAAAATTACTGGCATCTCCGCCCCCGCCTTGACCACCGCCACCACCTCCTCGCGGAGCTCCGCCACCACCTCCACCTCCGCCTTGTGGTCGTCCACCACCACCAGCTTGTATTCCTCCACCGCCAGTGCTACCGAGTACACCTAAAATATCTTGATTAGAAAAGTTTTGTTGATTGATATTATTAGACAATCCGATGATTGTTAGTCGTTGGTCTTTCTTGAAAAAATTTACACTTGCTCCTGATTGATAACGTTGGTCGTCACCAGCTCCTGCATAAATTTTTCCAAATTGTCCATTATTTTTATTTTGTCTGGTAGTAATATTGATGGTTTTAACCGAATTTCCATCATCAAAACCTGTAAACTGTGATTGCTCACTCAAACGGTCGAAAACTTGTACTTTGTCCACAATTTCGGCAGGTAAGTTTTTTAGTGCGAGTGCAGCATCATCGCCAAAAAAATCTTGACCATCAACCGTGACTTTTTTCACTTCCTCACCTTGGGCTTTTACAACGCCATTTTCGATGGTCACACCAGGCATCTTTTTTACCAAATCTTCAACTGTCGCATCTGGATTTGTCTTATAAGCATTAGCGTTATATTGAATTGTATCGCCTTTTTGTTCAACTCTCACTTGCTTTTCACGAATCGTTACTTCGCCTAATTGATTGGTATTTTCGGTAAGTTTCAGAATACCCAAATTTTTAAGAGAATTTCCAATTAAAACTCTTGTTTCAATATTAGAATAACCGACCGAAGAAATTCGCAAACGATAATTTCCTGATTTTAGGTTTGAAAGCTTAAAATTCCCCTCCACATCAGCCAATACCCCTTTTCTTTGTGTAGAATCTCTCGAATTAATCAACAATATACTTGCTCCCGAAACGCCAACATTACTTTGTGCATCCTGAACTGTGCCTATAAGCTCTGGCGTTTGTGCCATTGCACCAAAAACAATAAATACCAATATGATTTGTAGTAATAGCTTTTTCATGCAATGCCTTGTTTATCAGAAGTTTGATGTTGTTATTCTTGTAAAAAAATAAACTTTTCACAGTCCTTAGATATAAGTAAACTATGAAAAGTTTAATGAAAGAATTCGTATTAACGACCAAAAACACACTTGTGTAGATAAATACAAGTAAATATATCAAATTTAGTCATCAATAGATTGATAAATTAATCGAGTAAACATCGCTTCAGAGCCGCCATCTGGAGCTGCTTGCGTTTGTTTCATCAAAACCATAATGATTTTTTCTTTAGGGTCTGCCCAATAATTCGTGTTGAAATAGCCTCCCCAATTAAACCTTCCCGCACTTCCATTTCCTTTGGCTTCACCATTTTGACTGATTACACTAAAACCTAAACTGAAAAAAGAGTCACCATTTGGTCCTCCAAAAAGGTTGCCTGTTTGATTTGTTGCTGTTAATAATTCGACTGTCGTGCGGCTCAAAAAGCGTTTGCCGTTCATCGTACCACCATTCAGTAACATTTGTAAAAAAGTAGCGTAATCTTTCGCAGTTGAAGACAAACCTGCTCCACCTGAGAAGAAAGTTTTTGCTCCAGAAATTGGATAATTCGGGTCATAAAAAGTTACGGGAAAACGAACCCATTTCTGCAAGCTATCAGGTTTGTGAATATAAACCAAACGGTCTTTCTTTGAATCAGGTAAATAAAAATATGTATCCGACATGCCAAGTGGCTCAAACAAGTGCTGACGCAAGTATTCATCAAAAGATTTTCCCGAAACAATTTCAATAAAATAACCTAAAACATCCAGCCCTTCACTATAAGTAAACTTTTCGCCAGGATTGTGGTGTAAAGGCAATTTTGCTAATTTTTTAATATTATCGCTAATTTTTACTGGATTTGTAGTATATAAATCTACAATTCCTGCTTTTTTGTACATCACATTAAATCTTTCATCGCCGTCAATTACACCATAGCCAAGCCCCGAAGTATGTGTCAACAAATGCCTTATCGTTATTTCTGATTTTGCTGGCTCGGTTGTATAAGTCGAGTCCGAAAACTTAAACGATTTTAATACTTTAGGATTTTTGAACTCAGGAATAAACTTAGAAATTGGGTCATCTAACGAAAACTTCCCTTCTTCATAAAGCATCATTACGGCAGTTGAAGTAATGGCTTTTGACATTGATGCAATCCTGAAGATGTCATCCGTTTTCATTGCTTTTTTTGTTTGAAAATCGGCATATCCAAAAGCTTTTTGATAAACGATTTGCCCATTTCTTGTAAAAAGAGCCACCATTCCTGGCAGTTTATTTTGCACTACAAGGTCGTTGAGAGCATTATCAATGCGTTTGAGTCTTTCCGAAGAAATCCCAACTGCTTCGGGCGAACTCGCAACAGAAAGCGGTTTCGATGAAATCCCTGATGTTAGTGTAGTTTGAGCATTGATTTGATTAAAAAGCAACGCACAAAAAATCAGTAAAAAGTTTTTTTTCATTGTTTGTTAAGGTTGAAATTGATTTTTAAGTCTATTTATCAAGTAAAAGTTGAATTTAATTAAGCTATTTTTATTTATTCTCTTCTTTTTAAATTATCTAAAACAACAGCAGTTGCTATGCCGACATTCAACGATTCGGCAAAACCAAAGCGTGGGATTGTGATTTTTTGGGTTATTAGCTTTTCAACACTTGCACTAATTCCGTTAGATTCGTTGCCCAAAACAATGTATCCATTCGATGGAAACTCAAAATGATGCACATTTGCACTATTCAAAAAAGTGCCAATTATAGCCGAATTTGCATCCAAATTTTTAAAATACTCTGAAATTTCAACATAAAAAGTCTTAATTCTAGTAAATGAACCCATCGAAGCAGCAATAACTTTTGGATTATAAAAATCAACCGTATTTTCGGAGCAAATTACTTTTTTAATTCCATACCAATCGGCAATTCTAAGAATCGTTCCGAGATTTCCTGGGTCACGAATATCATCTAAAACTAAGACAAATTCATTCTTTTCGGCAGTTAATACTTTGTTTTCACGCATTTGCACAACTGCCAAAGCCGCATCATTGCTTTGTAATGTTCCTAATTTTTCTAGTTCATTCTGCGAAATTTGTTCGACTGATATTTTTTTTAATACTTTTTCGTTTTCTAAAAAAAACTTTGGCGTACACAAAAGCAGTTCAATTTCAAAATCAGCATTCAATAATTCAAGCACACTTTTGGCACCTTCTACCAAAAATCGTTGGTGTTCTTGACGATATTTTTTTATTTGCAAGGATTGAACGTACTTTTGCTGTTGTTTTGAAAACATATTATTTATGAGATTTTTTAGTTTACCAAAAAGACTTACCAAAAACGAATTGGCACCGAAGAAAAAACTTGCTGGTAAAATTAGCTATTTTATCCTATTTATAAGTCTTTTTAGCTCTTGTACACGAAAAGTACAATTGGAGCAAGACGAATACCGCTTAAATAGTTTTGAATTCAAAGGTAATAAACAAATCTCAACAGAAGAACTCGACTTACTGATTCCTCCTGCCCAAAAGCCAAATCGACGAATACTATATTTTCCAGTTACACCCTACGTTGGGTTTTATAATTTGGGAAAAACATTTTATAGTGATGAAAAAATTGGCGGTAGATTAGACAAATGGGAGGAAAAATTAAAAGAATTGCCTAGTTCGGCTAATTACGATGCAAAAATTGAGAAAAAAAGAAAAAAGTATCTAACCAAAATTAATGTTTATCAAGACCGCCTTGAAACAAAAGAAAACTGGTGGATGAAAAATGTAGGTGAGCCTCCCGCTAAAATCACCGAATCGGCTATTAAACGTACGAATGACAAAATCAATAAATACTTTTACAGCAAAGGTTTTTTTGATAACAAAGTAAAATACCAAATTGATTCGGTAAACACCAATCGCAGAGTTAAAGTTACTTATTTAATTGAAGAAAAAAACGCTTATCGAATTGACACAATTCAGTACGTTATTGAGGATAAAAAAATAGATTCACTGCTTCAAAGTACATTCAATGACCGCTTTTTAAAAAGGTTTGAAAATGTTGATTTCAATAAAATTGAATTAGAAAAAAGTCGAATAGAGATATTATTAAAAGATAATGGCTATTATAATTTTATTGCAAAAAACTATATAAATATCGAAATTGACACCACTGATTACCTTAAAAGAGGCTATAAAGTCAATATTGCTGTTCAAATTAACAATCCATTTCAAAAAGACCAACACGACCAATTTACATTAGAATCTGTACATTTTATTTCGGCCGATGCCTCAACGGGTTCTTCTGTAAACATTGATACCACTGAAAGTATTTTGAATAATATTCGATTTACTTTTATAGGTAAAAAGTTTCCTGCAAAAGTATTAGACAAAAAGATTTTGATTCGACCAAATCAGCTTTTCAAGGCTTCGCTTGTCAATGAAACCAATCGGCAATTGTATGGCCTTGACCAGTTTGCATTCGCCAATGTACGGTTTACGCAGCTACCCGAAAATCAGCTTCGTGCTGAAATTATTGCTCCAACTAATCCAAAATACACAACTGCGTATAATTTTGATGTCAATAATATCAATAATATTTTAGGTGGCGGAGCAAGTGTTTCGTTGCGGGCAAGAAACCTCTTACACGTTTTGGAAACCACCGAATTGGGGTTAAGAGCCAATCTTGAAGGCCAACCAGGTTTAGATTCTACCACACAAAGAAGCCGTGAATTAGGAGCAAATTTGGCAATCAATTTTCCTAAAGTTATTTTTATTAACAGGTTTTCTAACCTTTTGAGTCTTAAAAGTCCACGAACACAACTTGCTGTGAGTTTCAACAACTCAAAGCAACGGCTTTTTGAAAGACAAGTATTTCGACTAACAGGCAATTATTCATGGCAACGTTCAAAATATGAAACTATTTTGATTTCACCTTTTGATATTAACCTTATCAATACTCCTTTTAAAGACCCAAGTTTTGAAGCCGTATTAAAAACTGAACAAAATCTTCGAGTTTTATACGACCCACAATTTGTATCGAGTATCAATGGTACATACATTTTCAATAATCAAATTCAAGGCAAAAATATCAAAGCAAGATATATTCGTTTTTTTGTAGAATCTGGTGGAACAGCTCTCAACTTTTTTCCGAATAAAAATAAAATCAATTTTATTGACCAACTTTTTCCGCTTGACACTGTAAAACGAGCATATTTTCGATTTATCAAAATGAACATTGATTTTCGAAAATATATCCCAATAAATAAGCGAGATTCTTGGGCTTATCGACTAAATTTAGGTGTGGCTCATCCTTATGGACAAAATCAAGCAATGCCATTTGAGAAAAACTTTTTTATAGGTGGCCCTAATAGTATTCGTGCTTGGCGACCTCGTTCGCTTGGCCCTGGCTCAGCTCTTGGTACAACCGTTGGTAATCGTTTTTCGCAGCAACCTGGCGATATTTTGCTAGAAACAAGCATCGAATATCGAAAATATATGTTTAGATTCATTGGAAACTGGAATGCAGGATTTTTTATTGATGCAGGAAATGTTTGGAAATGGTACCAAATTGACACAAAATATAATCAAGCAAACTTTGATTGGACACGGTTTTATCGAGAAATTGCAGTTGGAACTGGTGCTGGACTTCGTTTAGATTTAGATTATTTTATTGCTCGTTTCGATTGGGGTATAAAGGTCTTTGACCCAGCAAAACCAATTGGAGAACGTTACGTTTTAGATAATTTAAAACTCGGTCGTAGCAATGATTATTATCCAGTTTTCCATTTTGCGATTGGATATCCATTTTAAGGAGAATATTGCGATAAATCATAAATTTGATATAATATTTTCCCTACTTTTGAGAAAAATATTCTTCAAAATGACAACTTTTTACATAGTCGGAGCAGTAATTATTCTGCACTTTTTGATTGGTTTTGGCTATTTGATTTATAAACTTAACGGGCCGAAGAATAAAGATAAATGACATTCTTTTTTTTTATTGAAAACTTCACTTAGAGCCGTGTTATAATTAATATTTAACCAAATTTTAAACTAGATTTTGTTACTTTTTTGCGTATGAAAACTCTTTTACTTTCTTTTCTTATTTTTATTGGATTTGCTTCTAATGCTACATTTTTTGCTGATAGTATAAAAGTTTTAGATTTTAAACCGTACAAAATAAACTACCCAAATTCATGGAAATTAAAAGCTGGTTGTGCAGTAAATGAATGTTCAATTTTAGCACCAACTGATACCCTGACAATTCCAGATTCTTATCTTGAAAGTATCAATCTTACGTTTAATCCACTACCATCTGCAAGTTATACGGTTGACAAATACGCACAATTTTCGATAGAATATTTGCCTAAAGTAGTAAAAAACTTTAAAGTCGTAGAAAAGAAAAAACTCAAACCTAATGTTATCAGATTGACTTATACTGGCGAAAAAGATACTTTTAAACAAACTTGGCGACAATATTACTATGTAAAATCAAGCAAGGTTTATATTGTTACTTTTTCGGGAGAAACATCTAAATATAATTATTACCAACCTTTTATCGAATCATTTCTTAATAGTTTTTCACTGAAATAAACTTTCTTTATTCAAATTTTATATTCTAAAAAAACAGAAAATTAATCATCAAAACTCCAATAAGACCTGAAACAGAAACGAGCGTTTCCATAATTGACCATGTTTTAAGCGTATCAATCATTGAAAGCTGAAAATATTCTCGAAAAAGCCAAAACCCCGAATCATTGACATGCGAAAACATCATACTTCCTGCACCAATACTCAAAACCATCAAATGCGGTTCTGTATGTGTTGAAGCGAGCAAAGGCGTCATAAAGCCAGCCGTAGTAATTCCAGAAACCGTCGAAGAGCCAACTGCTACTCGAATTATTGCAGCCATTCCCCAACCCAAAATCAATGGATGTAGCGTTGAGCTTTGCATCATATCAGCTATTGATTGACTCACCCCTCCATCAGTTAAAACTTGTTTCAAAGCTCCAGCTCCACCAAAAATCAAAAAAAGCATCGCTACATCTTTGATAGAATCGGCTAAAAGATTAGTGATTTCAGGCATTGTTCTTTTCTGTTTAATTCCGAGCAAATACATGGCAACCAAAACCGAAATAAACATACTCACAACTGGGTCGCCAATGAAAGTAAGGCTTTCACGCAAAAAAGAGTTTTCAGGTAAAAAAGAAGCTACAATTGAAGCAAAACTTATCAAAATTATCGGCAATAAAACAGAGAATAGGCTATTAAAAGTGGAAGGCATTTCTTCTTCCGAAAGGTCGGGTGCGATGAATGCTTTATTTGGTAAAGTTGTATATTTTTTCAAAGTTGTTCCAAATAATGCTCCCGAAACCAATATTGCAGGTATTGCTACTATAATTCCATAAAAAAGTGTGAGTCCAATATCGACATTAAACTGTTTTACAATTGCCAATGGTGCAGGATGTGGTGGCAAATAACCTTGTGTAACCGACAGTGAAGCTAACATGGGTAAACCAATATAAACAGCAGGCAATTTAAAGCGGTATGCAACTGTAATAACCAACGGAGCAAGCAACATAAAGCCTACCGAATAAAATAGTGGTAGCCCAACCAAAAAACCTGTAATCATAAATGCCCAACGAACATGATTTGTGCCAATAATAGCCATTAATTTAGTCGAAATCCGTTGTGCAGCACCACTTTGAGCAACCAATTTTCCGAGCATTGCACCAAGTGCAATAATGGCTACAATTGAGCCTAAAGTACTTCCTGTTCCTTGTTGAATGGCATTCAAAATAGCCACAGGTTTCATATTTAAAGCTAAACCAACACCCAATGAAACCACCAGAAAAGCCACAAATGTGTGAATTTTAAAATAAGAAATAAGCACAATAAGCACAATTAGTCCAATGACTGTAATCAAAAGATGCATAATTAAAACAGTTAAATGGTTGAATATAAGAGCAAAATACAAACATTAATTGATATTTTCGATTGAGAAAACTTTCCTCTAAAAAATTAAGTTATTTTAAACTGACAATCTGTCAGTATTGTTGTAATTTTGTGGTTCAATTTTACAAATTGAATGTTTATCAACCTTTTACAGGAAAAGATTTCAAAAAATGAAATTAGTTACAAACTCATTAAAAATTCTCCAAGAAGAAGATAAAGAAAACTTGGACGTAGCCCGCATCAGTGAAGACGAAAAGAGTACCGCAAGTCGTAAACTTTATATTGAAAGCTACGGTTGTCAAATGAATTTTGCAGATAGCGAAATAGTCGCCTCTATTATGCGACAAAATGACTTTGCTACCACTTCAAAAATAGAAGAAGCCGAATTAATATTGCTCAATACTTGTGCCATTAGAGAGAATGCCGAGCAGAAAGTTAGACACCGTTTACAACACCTTATTCCTTTCAAAAATAAACGTAAAAATGTTAAAATAGGCATTTTGGGCTGCATGGCCGAGCGTTTGAAAACCAAATTATTGGAAGAAGAAAAGATTGTCGATATGGTGGTTGGGCCTGATGCTTATCGTGATTTGCCAAACCTCATTAATGAAGTCGAAGAAGGGCATAAAGCTGTGAATGTATTTCTTTCGAGAGAAGAAACGTATGCTGATATAACGCCAATTCGCCTTGATTCAAATGGAGTAACGGCTTTTATCAGCATCATGCGTGGTTGTGACAATATGTGTAGCTTCTGCGTTGTGCCTTACACTCGTGGTCGTGAACGTAGCCGTGATGCCCATTCTATCGTAAAAGAAGCAACTGACTTATTTAATCAAGGCTACAAAGAAGTTACGCTTTTAGGACAAAATGTTGATAGCTACAAATGGAAAGCAAATGAAGATGAGACAAGTATTGTAACGTTTGCCAATTTGCTGGAAATGGTTGCACAAATTAATCCTGATTTAAGGGTTCGTTTTTCAACTTCTCATCCCAAAGATATTACTGACGAAGTACTTTATACAATAAAAAAATACGACAACGTTTGTAAATATATCCATCTTCCTGCACAAAGTGGCAGTAGTCGTATTTTAGAACTCATGAATCGTACATACGACCGTGAGTGGTATATGGCACGAATTGACAGAATTCGTGAAATTTTGGGTGAAGAATGTGGTATTTCACAAGACATGATTGCAGGTTTCTGCACCGAAACGGAAGAAGACCACCAAGAAACGCTGTCATTACTTGATTACGTAAAATATGACTACGGTTATATGTTTGCTTATTCGGAAAGACCCAATACGCCTGCTGCAAAAAAATTGAAAGATGATGTTCCAAACGAGGTAAAAAGTCGTCGTTTAGCCGAAATTATTGCTCGTCAACGAGAACATTCGTTTGAGCGAAATCAATTATCACTTGGAAAAGTTCACAAAGTTTTGGTTGAGGGTTTCTCTAAACGTTCGGAAAATGACCTTTCAGGACGAAATGATCAAAATAAAATGGTTATTTTTCCAAGAGAACATTTCAAAAAAGGTGATTATGTAAATGTTTTAGTAACCGATTGTTCTTCGGGCACTTTGAAAGGACATGCTGTTATTGAATAACATATATTTAACCATCAAAATGAAACGTTACAAATGAAAATTGAGGAGCATTTCTAGTTCAACAATACATTTAATTAAACTAATAGCTAACAGCCAATCGCTAAAAGCTAAATAAAATGAGCAACAACGCAGAATTACAGTCAGTCAAAAACCGCTTCGGCATTATCGGAAACGCTCCCGCTTTGAACCATGCTCTCAGTGTGGCCATTCAGGTTGCTCCTACCGATTTGACTGTGCTTATAAATGGTGAAAGTGGTAGCGGGAAAGAATCTTTTTCTAAGATAATTCATGCATTAAGTTCTCGAAAACACGGACCTTTCATTGCCATTAACTGTGGTGCAATTCCTGAAGGAACAATTGATTCTGAACTTTTTGGCCACGTAAAAGGCTCTTTTACAGGTGCAATTGACGACCGAAAAGGTTATTTTGAAACCACTAATAGCGGTACTATATTCTTAGACGAAATTGCCGAACTTCCCATCGGAACGCAAGCACGATTGCTCCGTGTACTTGAAAATGGCGAATTTATTCCTGTGGGTTCATCAAAAGTTAAGAAAACTGATGTAAGAGTTGTGGCAGCAACCAATGTCAACTTGTTGGATGCCGTTGAACGTGGAAGATTCCGTGAAGATTTATATTATCGCCTCAATACAGTACCGATTCATGTACCTGCACTTCGTGAACGAGGCTATGATATCGAATTGCTTTTTAGAAAATTTTCTACTGATTTCGCTGAAAAAAACCGTATTCGTCCAATAGAGTTAACTGAAAGTGCTGGACAAATGCTCATGAATTTTCGTTTTCCTGGCAATATTCGTCAATTAAAAAACATTGCTGAACAAATTACTATTCTTGAAGTAGAAAGATTGGTTTCAGCCGAAATTTTGACAAAATATCTTCCTCGTGAACAATCGAGTGGCTTACCAACTTTATTGAAAGGATTAAACGGTGGCAATGATAGTAATTTTTCAGAGCGAGATTTATTATATAAAGTGTTGTTTGACATGAGAAAAGACATGACTGATTTAAAAAAACTGGTTATGTCTTTGCTACAAGGTGGTCAAATCGGTGCAGATGTGGTTCAACAACACCAAGATTTATTTCGAGGAATTCATCCAGAAGAAAGTGTTGCATTGGTTGCTCCAACTGTTTATGCTCCACCTCAGCCAAATAACTATCAAAATTACCACCAACCAATTGATAATCAAGGAGTTATAAAAATCGACAACCTTCAAGATGACCGACTAAATATTGAAGATATTTCGCACGAAACAGAGGACAATTCGTATTCGCTCGAAAAACAAGAAAAAGAAATGATTGCTCGTGCTTTGAAAAAAAATAATTTCAAACGCAAATACGCCGCTTTAGATTTAGGGATTTCAGAAAGAACACTTTACCGAAAAATCAAACAATATGATATTGAAGACGAATAAATTTGAAGTTGGTTTTTACTTAAGAAAGTCATTCACTTTACTAATTTTTACATTTATTACTTGTTTTTTTACAAGTTCATGTAAAATTTATTCATTCACAGGCACAACACTTTCGAGTGAGTTAAAAACCATTACAATTCAAAATTTTGTAATGAATACTGCAGGCGGACCTGCAAACTTGACTTTAACTTTTACAGAAAAACTTAAAGAATATTATCAACGAAATACAAGTTTAAAGTTAAAACCAAACGATGCTGATTTGCTCTTAGAAGGCTCTGTTACAGGTTATGAATTAACACCAGTGTCGGCCACATCAAGCGATAAAGCAGCTCTTAATCGGCTGACTATCAGGGTTGAAGTTAGATTTGTGAATAGTAAAGATGAAGACCAAAGTTTTGAAAAAGAATTTTCTTTTTACCAAGATTTTCCACAAGAACAAACTTTGGCACAAGTTGAAGGGAGTTTAGTACCAAAGATTATCGACCAAATTGTGTTGAATATTTTTAACGATACTGCAGCACAATGGTAAGCACAATTTAAAACAAATGATAATCAACTAATAAAAATATGTTGGATAAAAATAATTTTATTGATTTTCTGAGCAACCCGCAGGCATTGTCATTGAATGAGATTATGTTCTTAGAAAATGCGACAAAAAAATATCCGTATTTTCAGTTGAGCTACACACTTATTGCCAAAGGGATTTATGCCAAAGCTCCCGAAATTGCCCAGGATGCCGTTCGGAAGGCCGCCGTTTATGCATTGAGCCGCAACGCTCTGCGTAAAGTTATTGAAAATGATATGGATTGGAACTCAGTTACGACTGCAAGGTTTATTGAGTCACCGATTGAAAATAAATTTTCGCAAGGAACTATTGAAGATGAATTAAACCGTGAGAAATTGGAAGAAGAATTAATAGAATCAATTGCAAAACCCGCTCTTAGAAATATACAAGATGAACAATTAGCCTTAATTGAACAATTTATTAAGAAAGAACCACGTATTCAGCCAATTAGAAAGAACGATGGAAGCGAGGAATTTGAGGATTTGAGTGAACGAAGTACAACCCTTAATGGCCCACTTTTGACGGAGAGTTATGCGAAAATTTTGGCTCGTCAAGGTAGATTTGACCAAGCAATTGAAGTTTATCACAAACTTATTTTAAAAAATCCCGAAAAAAGTGCTTACTTTGCGGAAAAAATAACAGTCTTACAAAAGAAAATGTTATAATTTCCCAAGCAAAAATTTAAAATATTATTCATAGTTAATCATTCATTGAAAAAATGTACACTACAATTTTAGTTTTAATGGTAATTGTTGCCATCTTGTTAGTTTTAGTAATTATGATTCAAAACCCAAAAGGTGGCGGAATTTCTAGTGAATTTAGTGGTGCTGGTTCACAAATGTTTGGTGTGCAACGCACAGGCGATATACTTGAGCAACTTACTTGGGGCTTTTTTGCTTTTATCATTGTAGGTGCTTTAACGGCTGGCATATTTTTAGACAAAACAGGTGCAGCAGCAGAAGACAATGGTTTGAATGTTGAAAAAACTCAAACTCGTCCTGCAACAGCACCAAGTACTGTTCCAGCTCAAGCTCCTGCAACAGCTCCTGCAGGTACAACTCCAGCTCCAACAAAATAATTTTTGTTAGAATATTTTTTTAAAGGTGAAAAACTAAAAAGTTTTTCACCTTTTTTTGTTCTTTATTGTGCTTAAAAAGACTTTTTTCTTACTAAATACCATTAAAAATATCGCCAAAAACAGGTAAAAATACCTGCTTTAATCCTTCATTACTTCTTTACTTTTGTAGGTACGAAAATACACAAATACCCTTTTTTCTGCCATAATATAAAATCTTGAACCATGAAAACCCTCTACTTGACCCGTCATCAACAGATTAATATAAATGAAATATTATACCTTCAAGGTGATAGTAATTATACCTTTATTCATAGCGTAAATAAGCCAACAACAATTGCGTCAAAAACACTTCATCTTATTCATTCATCTATTGATTACGAATCATTTATCAGAATAAGTAAAAATCTGATTCTAAATATTGATTACATTTCGACTTATGACATTGAAGACAAACGCCTTTCTTTGATACTTTACAACGGTCAACAATTTACAGTTTCTCGCCGAAGATTTAAAAGTTGTTTAGATAAAATTGGTGTTTTTCGTGCTATAAAAATTCAGAAAAAGGCTCACTCTGCTGCATAATTGATTGTGTATATAATCTTGGATTTTGAATGAAATCCAAGAAATATTCTGATGAAATGCTATACTATTGTTAATTAAATAATTTTGTGATTGATATTTCGTATTCATCGTTATTTTTGTCGAAATAAGATAATCGAAACAAACATGAAACATTTACAGTTCAACAACGGTGATAAAATGCCCGCTTTAGGTTTAGGAACCTGGAAATCGGCCAAAGGTGAAGTTTATGAAGTAATCAGAAAAGCTATTGAAATTGGCTATCGCCATTTTGATTGTGCATTTATTTATGGGAATGAACACGAAATTGGACAAGCAATTTCGGATGCAATAAAAAATAATGAAGTAACACGAAATGAACTGTGGATTACATCAAAACTTTGGAATAATCGGCATAAAAAAGAGCATATTCAAGCAGCCGTTGAAGTAACTTTACATGATTTACAGCTCGATTATTTAGATTTGTATCTAATTCATTGGCCAGTTGTTCATAAATATGATGTCAGTTATCCAGAAAATGGAAGTGAATTGGTTAGTTTAAATGAAGTGCCTTTGTCAGAAACATGGCAAGGATTAGTTGAATTAAAAGAAAAACAATTAACTAAACATATTGGTGTTTCCAATTTTAGTATCAAAAAAATAAATCAGATTACAGAAAAAACAGGTGTTCTACCAGAAGTTTTACAATTAGAATCACATCTTTTTCTTCAACAGAAACAAATCCTATCGTTTACTCAGGAAAAAGGAATTTTCTTGACAGCATTTTGTCCACTTGGGTCTGCCGATAGGCCAGCAAGTAGAATTTCAGAAGGTGAACCTAAATTATTTGAAAACCAAACCATTATTGAAATTGCTCAAGAAAAACAACAAACTCCAGCTCAAATTATGCTTGCTTGGGCGGTAAATCGAGGAACTTCGGTTATTCCAAAATCGGTAAATCCACAGCGTTTAAAAGAGAATTTAGCATCCGCAGACATTGAGCTTTCTTCTACCGAAATGGCTAAACTAAATGATTTAGATATACATTATAGATACATTAAAGGCGATTTTTGGTGTTTAAAAGGCAGCGATTATACAATTGAAAACCTTTGGGATGAGTAATCTTTAGGTTTAAAAGTGGTTCATTAACAAAAATCTATCTTTACTTTTTGTTAATGAACCTTTTTATTTACTTTGACGAAAATATCCAAAATAAATGGAGAGAAAAGTCTCACTGCGAAAACACGTACATAATATTCTTGAAATTACTTGGCACCGAAAGCCTGGACTAGGATTTTGGGTAAACATTATTTTAACAGCTATAATTTCGCTCAATGCTCTTGCTATAATTTTAGATACAGTACCGAGTCTTCAAAAAAAATATCACGACATAATTCTCGACTTTGAAGTATTTTCAGTGGTTATTTTTACCATCGAATATTGCCTTCGTTTATGGTCATGTGTTGAAGAATCGGCCCATAGTCACCCAATAAAAGGTCGATTAAAATTTATTTTTTCAATTTGGGGATTGGTTGATTTACTTTCAATTTTGCCTTTTTATGTTTCTATTTTCTTGACCGACTTAGGTTTTATCAGAATCTTGCGATTGCTCCGAATGCTACGTTTATTTAGAGTCAGTAAGTATTTTCATGCCTTGAGAGTAATTCAGAATGTAATTAAGGAAAAACGTGAAGAACTAGTATTGAGTTTTGTTTTCATTTTTTTCATCTTAATTATTTCTTCAAGTACCGTTTATTATGTTGAACATGAAGCACAACCTGAAAAATTTACTAGTATTCCAGAAGCAATGTGGTGGGGAGTCAACGCCATGACAACAGTCGGTTACGGCGATTTACGTCCGATAACATCCGTTGGAAAGATTTTGGGTGGAATCATTGCCATCCTCGGTGTAGCTTTGTTTGCTTTACCAACTGGTATTTTGGCTTCAGGTTTTGCCGAACAAATTAGGGGAAATAAACAAAAAATTCGCTGTCCACATTGCGGTCAAGAATTTAACCATTCACATTAAGATTGCATTTCCATCCTCTCATGCTTATCTTTGCATAAAAAACTTCTTCGTGCAATTCGATAACACAAAAAAACTCGGTATTCTTGGCGGTGGCCAACTCGGCAGAATGATTATTCAAGCTGCGATTGATTTTGACTTCACCATTAAATCTCTTGATCCAGACCCCGACGCACCTTGCAAATACATTGCTCATGAGTTTGTCAATGGTTCTTTAAAAGATTACGAAACCGTAATGGCTTTTGGGCAAGATTGTGATATTATTACAATTGAAATCGAAAATGTAAGTATTGAAGCTCTTGAAACATTTGAAAAACAAGGCAAAGCTGTTTTTCCACAACCTTCTGTACTTCGTTTAATTCAAGATAAACGTGTTCAAAAGCAATTTTATAAAGACCATAATTTACCAACTGCTGATTTTATTTTGACTGAAAATCAAGCTGATGTCAGTAATTATATTGATTTTTTACCAGCAGTTCATAAACTTGGTAAAGGGGGTTATGACGGAAAAGGCGTACAGATCTTAAAAAATGCGACCGATTTACCAAAAGCATTTGACCAACCAAGCGTATTAGAAAAATTGGTTGATTTTGATAAAGAATTAGCGGTTATTGTTGCACGAAATCCTAGTGGAGAAATTAAAACTTTTCCAGTTGTTGAAATGGTTTTTCATCCAGAAGCTAATTTGGTTGAATACCTCTTTGCTCCTGCCGAAATTTCAAGTGATATTGAAAAACAGGCAGAACAAATTGCCGTAAAAACAGCCGAAGCATTTGGTGTAGTTGGTCTTTTGGCAGTTGAAATGTTTTTGACCAAAGATGGCAAAATCCTAATCAATGAAGTTGCACCTCGACCACACAATAGTGGGCATCAAAGTATCCGTGCCAATGACGTATCGCAATACGAGCAGCATTTACGAGCAATTTTTGATTTGCCTTTAGGAAGTACAAAAGCTCATTCTAAAGCCGCTATGGTCAATTTATTAGGAGAAGATGGCTTTTCAGGAGAAGCTATTTATGAAGGCATGAATGATGTTTTGGCAGTGGAAGGAGTTCATCCTTTTCTTTATGGTAAAAAGCTCACAAAACCATTTCGCAAAATGGGTCATATAACGATTATTGACCAAAATTTTGATAAATTAAAAGAAAAAGTCATTTTTGTAAAAGAAAAGCTAAAAGTAATCTCAAAATAAATGATAAATGTGTGAATTAAAATTGATGGGTTGTCGCCTTTTTTTATCTCACTTTTCTCATATACATATCTCAAAAAATGGTTGGAATAATAATGGGTAGCCTTTCTGATTGGAAAATCATGACTGGAGCAGTTGAAATATTGGAATTATTAGAAATACCGTACGAAAAAGAAGTGGTTTCGGCACATCGTACACCGCAAAAAATGATTGACTATGCTCTTTCAGCACGAAAAAGAGGATTAAAAGTTATCATTGCAGGAGCTGGTGGAGCTGCACATTTACCAGGTATGGTATCATCAAGCACAACTTTACCAGTGATTGGTGTGCCAATAAAATCAAGCAATTCGATTGATGGCTGGGATTCAATCCTTTCTATTTTACAAATGCCTGCTGGTGTGCCAGTAGCAACAGTTTCACTCAATGGTGCAAAGAATGCAGGGATTTTAGCTGCTCAAATTTTGGGGGTAAATGACGAAGAAATTGCTAAAAAATTGAGAGCTTATCGCGAAGGGTTGAAAGATTTAGTAGAAGAAATGAATGAAGAATTAAAGAAAACAGTTTGATATTTTGACAAAAATTCTCAACAGTACCATTGAAGATATTGATGTGATTTTTAAGCTTTACGATGAGGCAATAGTTTATCAAAAAACTAAATTTGATAAGCATTGGCAAGGATTTGAACGTACGCTTATCGAAACAGAAATCAATGAAAAAAGGCAATGGAAAATAGTAATAAACGGAAATATTGCCTGTATTTTTGCAATTACTTATGAGGATGAACTGATTTGGGGAGTAAAAAACAATGACCCAGCAATCTATATCCATCGAATTGTGACTGATCCACTCTTTCGTGGCAATAATTTTATAAAGGTTATCATTAATTGGGCCAAAGATTTTGGAAAACTGATTGACAAACAATTCATCAGGATGGATACTTGGGGAGATAATGAGGCTTTAATTCAGCATTATACTCAGTCTGGCTTTAGTTTTTTAGGACTTACAACTCTTCAAAAATCTGAAGGTTTACCTAAACATTATGAAGGTGCGTGTTTGAGTTTGTTTGAAATTAAAATCACACATTGATTAATATCATTTGTTCTAATATAAAACTATTATAACTTTTCGTCAAAATATATTATTAAGCTTGTTTTCCTATTTATAACTTTAAATTTCTTTTCCCATGCAGTTCGAAGACCGAGACAATCGAGAACAACGAAATGAACGTCCCAAAGAAGCTTCCCGTAACTTGCCGATGGCAGTGTTATTGGTTCTTATAGGAATAATTTTTGCATTGCTTTACATCGGCTGGAAATATATGTCCGATGACACCTCTAGTAATGATGAATTGACTGCTGTTCCAGCAGATACTGTTGCAAATGCAATCAAAAGTCGTCCAGAAGAGGTCATTCCTGAAGAAGAAGCCTCAACTACAAGCAACTCTAGCGATTTACCTGCTGTTTCTGTACCCAAAATTGGAGAAAAAAATGAGGCTACAGCAACAAATACAGTAAAAGAAGAAAAATCAAAAGAAGATAAACCTAAAGAAGATAAAACAAAAGCAGAAAAACCTAAGGATGAAAAGCCAAAAGTAACAATTCCTTCAGGTGGGGAAACCTACACTCACACTGTTGGTGATGGAGAAACCTTCTTTGGTATTGCTAATCGATATAATATCAAGAAAGAAACCCTTAAAGCAATGAATCCTGGTGTTGATGAGAGCGGAATAAAAGTTGGTATTACCAAATTAAAAATTCGTATCAAAGCCATCCATACCGTTGGACCAGGAGATATTATTAGAGTAGTGAGTACAAAATATGATGTACCGCAAAACTTAATTATGCAGGCAAATAAGAAAACGAAAAATTATGCTGCAAGAGGAGAAAAGCTTATTATCCCATTTGCAGAAAAACAATAAGCATAAAAAAAGGCTAATTTCGATTGAAATTAGCCTTTTTTCTTCAAATACTATTATAATACTTAAAAATTGTAATCAAATCATTTCGATCTTTTACCGATAAATCATTTTGTTTGATAAAGTTTTCTACTTCTATTTTTTTATCAGCCATCAATCCTAGTACTTCTTTCTTATTTGTATTTAGTTTCAATACTTCTTTTCCTTGAGTTACAAATAACTGTTTTTCTTTACTTATTTTCACATCTTTACTACCTGTATTGAAAGCCTCAACATAATCTGGTTTAAGAATTGTTACTTTTGTATAGTCTAAAAGTTTCACTTTCCCATCAACTAGTACTTCAAAAAAACTAGGTTTGGTTTTATCAAAATTATCAACAAACTCTAAAGTACTTACATAATTTTTAATTAATTGATTCGGTCTAATGAGTGAAAAGCTTTTTATTAAAGTTCCAGAAATAACTTTAATTCCTTCTGGCGTGTTAAATTCCACGTCATTTCCATATAAAATAATTCTTACTTGAACATCAGTTAAAGAATCTAATTTTACGACACCTTTTGGAGTAGAAATTGTTTTGGGATAAAATCGAACTGTTGCTAATGACCAATCTGTATCAAGGTAATAACTTCCCAAAACTTCGGTTGTTCTTGTATCAAAACCATAAAGCATCGTTGACGTATGCTGTCCAATTTTTAGTCCATTTATATTCAAGGCGTCTTTGGTATTTTGCATCATTGTATTCTGTGCAGAAACATTGATACAAATCAGAGCAAATAAAATGTGCTTTAGCTTATTCATAAAACTTGAAAGACTAATGTGAACTTTTTATTCAACGAAAAAAAACTTTCTAGATATAAACCTCTTTTCACAACAATACTAAATCACAAAATTTACTACTAACAATAATATTGTTAGAAAAATAAGCAAAGAAGTTTGACGAAACTTAATTTGGCTGTATTCTGCACTATTTTTAAGACTTCTCAATGATAAAATCTCAAAAAACAAACATAAACCACCCAAAACACCAACTGCGGTCGACTTAATAGTTGGAGAAGGTATCTGAGCTGGCACAATGATTAATCCTAAAAATAAAACAATAATTATCCACTTGAAATTCTGACTTGATATTATTGACATAGTTTTATTATTTTATAGTTAAATTATCAGAATCTTCATCGCTTATTTCTTTTGATGAATCTTCGGTGAGTCTAAATTGGTTATCTTCTTCTACAATTTCGGCAACTTCTTCATTCATTTCATTGGCCAAATTTTCCTCTGATTTCAATTCTTCTTCTGCTGAAATTTCGGAAATATTATTTATTTGTTTGTGTTTTGCCTCAAATTCAAAGAATTTTTGCTGAAAAATCAGAATACTTACTACACCACAAAAAATACAAGCATCAGCAAAATTAAAAATTGGTGTTGTATTGAAATCACCTCCAATAAAGGGAATCCAATCTGGATATTGGCGGTCTAATCCATAAGCATAAAACATATCGATTACTTGTCCATGAAACCAAGGAGTAGAAGCACCGATTGGAGCATTATGCAAGAAAACTCCGTAGAATGTACTATCTATTACATTTCCGATAGCCCCTCCCAAAACTGCTGCAATTGACCAAAGCAATCCAGAATGTGCATTCTTTTGTGCTAAATGAACTAAATACCAACAAATGCCCACCATTGCACCCAAACGAAAAGTCGTCAAGATTAACTTGCCATATTCACCACCAAGCTCCATTCCAAACGCCATTCCTTTATTTTCCACATAATGAAGTTTGAAGAAATCTGGAATTAAATCAATTTCTCCATAATGATTTGGAAGAACATCATAAAACATCCAAAGTTTGATGGCTTGGTCTATGAGAATCAACAAAATTGTTAAAAACAAGAACTTGTACGGGGATTTTCCTCTTAAAGTGATGTCAGACATTCTAATAAATTTAATTTCTTCCAAAAATAAATGTAAAATAATAATAATTAACTGTTTTTATAGAAAAATCAAGCATTTTGACTTAAAAGTCTTCTTTCACGCTCTTTTTTGACTAATAAATATTCACGACTACTTTGTCCTGCAATGGAAGAATTTTCTTCAGCACGACGAAACAAATACGGCATAACTGCTTCAACAGGGCCATAAGGAACATATTTTGCGACGTTGAAACCTGCATTAGCCAAATTATAAGAAATATTGTCGCTCATTCCTAAAAGTTGAGCAAACCAAATTCTTGTATCATCTTTTTCAATCCCTTTTTCTTGCATCAATCGAATGCACAATAAACAACTGTCTTCATTGTGTGTACCTAAACAAATTGACAAAACATCAATATTATCAACAGCAAAATGCACTGCTTTGTCAAAATCTTCATCAGTTTCTTGTTTGGTAATATGAATTGGGCTTTTATACTCCATTTCGGCAGCTCTTCTTCGTTCTTTCTCAATATAAGCCCCTCTCACCAATTTAGCTCCGATTTTATAATTTCCTGCTCGGGCAGCATCACAAGCATTAGTTAGGTTTTCGAGACTTTCCCAACGATACAATTGATATGTATTATAGACAATGGTTTTGCCACTGACATTATACTTTTTCATCATTTCATAACTCAACTCATCAATTACATCCTGAATCCAAGTTTCTTCGGCATCCAAAAAAATTCTAACGTTCAGTTTTGATGCTAATTTACAAAGATTATCTACACGATCATGCACTCTTTGGTAGGCAAGTTTTTCATTGGAGTCCAAATTTTGGTTGTCTTCTTGTACTTTTTCAAGAAGTTCAACAGAAGCAATTCCCGAAACTTTAAAAACTGAAAAAGGAATATAAGCCCCTTGTTGAGCTGCTTTTTCGATAGTTTTGGCTATTTCTTTGGCTGTTTTATCAAAATCTTTTTCGTTGTCTTCTCCTTCGACTGAGTAGTCAAGAATCGTTCCCACTTTAGCCTTTGCCAAATTTTCTATGGTCTTTTGACAAGTATCAATGCTTTCTCCACCACAAAATTGACTAAATAACGTATTTTTGATAAGAAATTTTACAGGTAAACCTAATTTTAATATTAATTTTATAAAAAAAGTTCCTATCTTTACGAGCCAATTTTGATTCATCATTGCAAATATTAAGTATGTTTTACGTAACTTACTATTTGATTGGTGAGCAAAGGCAACTGATGTATCCTCGAAACTAAGTATATGATGCTGCGAAGCAGTTTCCATATTATTTGTTATTAAAATTTTATAAAGTATTTAGTTTTGTTGATGATTTGTACTTTTTCAATATGAAACGTTAATTAGTTATTGAATCAACTTGAAATCGAGTGCAAATATATTACATTTAAAGAGTATTTTTTTTGATTTTTTTATAAAAGCGAATCATATCGCTCCTTTAATTAACTAATGAAAGCAAATTTAGACGTACTTCCTCTTAGCAGTTGGATTGATACCGCAGGGAAGCCATTGATTATCGCTGGGCCATGTAGTGCCGAGACCGAAGAACAAGTTTCGGAAACCGTTTCACGCATTGCCAAAGAAGGCTACGCACACGTAATACGTGCAGGTGTTTGGAAACCTCGAACTCGTCCAGGTAGTTTTGAAGGTATGGGAGAAGCAGCTTTGCCTTGGTTAGCAGCGATGAAAAAAGAAACTGGCTTACCTATTGCAGTAGAAGTTGCTACGCCTCAACATATCGAATTGGCATTGAAATATGGCATTGATATTCTTTGGATTGGTGCAAGAACAACCGTAAATCCATTCAATGTACAAGATTTAGCGGATGCCTTGAAAGGAGTTGATGTACCAGTATTGATTAAAAATCCAGTAAATCCAGATTTGGCTTTGTGGGTTGGTGCTTTTGAGCGTATTGCTGGAGCGGGTATCAAGAAAATGGCGGCAATTCACCGTGGTTTTTCTAATGCTCAAGAAACAAAATTCCGTAACTCACCAATGTGGCAATTAGCGGTTGAGTTGAAAACGTTATTTCCACAATTACCAATGATTGGTGACCCAAGTCACATGGCCGGAAAACGTGCTTATTTGTATGAATTAGCTCAACGTGCGTTAGATTTGAATTATGATGGTTTAATTATTGAATCTCATCGTAATCCAGACGAAGCTTGGTCTGATGCTTCTCAACAATTAACGCCAGAAGCTTTGGGCGAAATGTTGCGTTCATTAGAAATCCGTAAACCATCTTATGGCGAAGATTTCCAAAGTGAATTAGACCAATTACGTCAAAAAATTGATAATATCGACCGTGAATTATTAGAAGTTTTAGCAGCACGTATGGCTGTTGTTGAAAAACTAGGCGAATATAAACGTGAAAATAATGTAGCTGTTTTACAACTTGACCGTTGGAAACAATTACACAATAGTCGTGCAGATTTGGGTAAAAAATTAAACCTTTATCCTGAATTAGTTGAAGAAATGTTCAAATTGATTCACATGGAGTCTATCCGTAAACAAACGGAAGTAATGAACCAACAACCTGCTTAATTTTTAGCAAGTTTATTAATAGAAAAAGCATCAGTTTTATCGCTGATGCTTTTTTGTTTTTAGAAAGGTAATTTATCAATGAAAATACTTCCACATTTTCATTTTGAAAAAAAGCTGTTTAGTTTGACGGCTCATTGCATCCATATTTATTTCTCTATTGAAACAAATAGATGTTTGTGAGGATAATAGAAAAAAACAATCTCGTTTTTTAGAAATATATTGTAAGAATAAAGGCTTATTTTGGTCAAATAGAACTGGAACTTTCATACTTTGTTCCGAATTTTTGTGCTTAATTGAAGGAAGAAATGATGAATGTAAACGATAAATATCTGTTTGAGCAAAAATAAAAGTTGAGTAAAACATTAATCCAAAGATAAAAGTAGCTCTTTTCATGGGATAAGAATATTTGTTTTATTTGAATAACGTCAAATTCGGAGCAAAATTTTAAAAGTATTAATAAACGACTATTGTAATGAAGCATTTTTTAATTCACTAATAATCAATGGTTTATCTCTAATACTTTTTCTTTTTTATTATATTTTATCCGATTATGTAATTATTTAATTACATAATTACATAATTACATAATTTAGAATTCTTATTTCTTCACTAACTTTGCAAAAAAAACAACAATCAAGTGAGTAAATACGCAACAACCGAAATAACCAGTGCCGAAATTCCATCGGATAACCCTGTTCATCAACGTTTATATTTTCCGTATGTAGAGGCGGCAAAAATTATTCATGGAAATGTTTTAGAATTGGGCTGTGGCTGGGGTCGTGGCGTAGAAACACTCATAGAAAAATGTGAAAATTACACTGGTCTCGACAAAAACCAACCTTTGATTGACCAACTTCAAGCTGCCTATCCGAAACATACTTTTCGTACAGCAGATTTGCCGCACCTTTCTGCTTTTCAAGATAATACTTTTGATTTTGTAGTGACGTTTCAAGTTATCGAACATATTCAGGATGACCATAAGTTTTTGTCAGAGATTGCAAGAGTTTTGAAACCTAACGGCAAAGTTTTACTAACAACTGTTAATCGCCCTTATTCATTAAGTCGAAATCCATGGCATATTCGTGAATATGACACGCAGGAATTACGTACATTGATGCAAAATTATTTCTCTAAAGTAGAAACAATGGGTGTTGGAGGAAACCAAAAAGTATGGGATTATTACGAAGAAAATAAGCAATCGGTCAATAAAATTATGCGTTTTGATATTTTTGATTTGCAACACCGATTACCCGCTTGGATGCTCCGCGTTCCTTACGAATTTTTGAATCGTTTCAACAGAAATAAATTAATGGCCGAAACAGGGAGTTTAGCCGCTTCAATTGATGTAACTGACTTTCATGTATCAAATGAACCTGAGAAATGCATTGACTTCTTTTTTGTAGCAACTAAGTAGTTGTTTTTGTTGCGAGTTGTTTAAATTGCTAAAAATAAAAATACGATGATTCGTATCTAGCTTAAAATATAAATTTGCAACAAAACTCTGCCATAAAACTTTGCACCTTTATCTACACATACCTTTCTGCCGTCGAGCTTGTCATTACTGTGATTTTCATTTCAGCACAAATCTGATGTTGAAAACAACCGTTGTCGAATCTATTTGTAAAGAAATTGAATTACAAGCCGATTACCTCAAAAATAAGCATTTAGAAACCATTTACTTTGGTGGTGGAACTCCTTCCCTACTTAACATGAATGAATTGTACGACATTTTTGAGACAATTAAAAGGTTTTACACTTTTGCCGACGACATAGAAATAACAATGGAAGCCAATCCTGATGATATTACAAGAGATAGATTGGCTATTTTACAAAGGTTTGGTTTTAATCGTTTGAGTATCGGCATTCAGTCATTCGACGATAACCACTTGAAATACCTAAACCGCATCCATAATTCACAAAATGCGGAGGATTGTGTGCATCTGGCTCAAGAAATGGGTTTTGAGAACCTCACAATTGATTTAATTTATGGCATTCATCCATTGTTGACACTGCCTAAAAAAGAAAAAAAAACAGACTCGGCATTTACACACGGTGTTCATCAAATTTGGCAACGAGATTTAGAAAAAGCCATTTCGCTGAATGTACCTCATATTTCCTCTTATTGCCTCACAATTGAACCCAAAACAGTTTTTGGCAAATGGTTACAAATCAACAAGATTCCGCCGATTGATGAAGAGTTTGCGTCTCAACAATTTGATATTTTGGTCAATACTTTAGCAGAATCTGGCTATGAACAATATGAGATTTCTAATTTTTGTAGAGATAATCGCTATTCAAAGCATAATACTTCGTACTGGAAACGCCATGAATATCTAGGTGTTGGTCCGTCTGCTCATTCATTCAATGGGGAGTCTCGCCAATTTAATGTATCGAATAATCCAGCTTATATCAAAGCACTTTCGCTTGGGCAAGTACCCGCCGATTTTGAGATTTTAACTCCTGAAGAAAAAGTAAACGACTACATTATGACTGGCTTACGCACCAAATGGGGCTGTAATCTACTAGAAATCGACAAGTTAGTTGGTCAAAAATGGATAAAATCTAATGAAGAAGTACTACGCCAAAATATCTCTCTGAATTTCTTAAAACTTGATAACCATCTACTTACTCTCACACAAAAAGGAAAATTATTCGCCGATAAAATTGCAAGCGATTTGTTCTTGGTATAAAAATTTAAATAATCGTTTTTCTACTTAGCAAATCTTTTCACCAAAAACCTCATCAACAAATTCAGTAAAATATTTACCAAAAATCCTAATCCAAAGGCAATAGCAATTGGGTAAATCGGCAATAAAATTGCTTGTAAATACAAAAAAGAAGCAAAACCTATAAAGCCCGTTAGCATTCCTCTCAAAATAATTGAAGTACCATAAGCACCTTGTGTATAGTGCGTAAAAGCAGATAAAATAGCTGTAATAATGGGAAAAGGCGTCAATATTCCACTCCAAGTTGGACCAAGAATTTTGGCTAAATATGTAATAAGGGCAACAAAAACCGTGATAATAATCATTCTTAAATAAATATCATATTTCAATGTTTGGTTAAGGCTCGCTTTTTTTTCCAATATTGGAAAAATGCCAAGTCCAATCAAACTCAAAGCAATTGTTGAAGCAAACCACGCATTCAAACCCATCAATGCCTCAATACAATTAAGTAATAAAGTGGTGGTCAAAAATGCCAAATAAGCCAATAACAAACTTAAGTACCATTTGAATTTGATAGCCGAATAAATGTATGCAAAGCAAAAAGCAAGCACACCAATAATGCCAATCATTACTCCTTTGATGCTATTAACAGTAAAATCCACTCCTTGTTCGAGTGTAAAGAACAACATAATCGGTCCTGCTATCCAAGGTAAACTTGCAATCATTCCACCGACTAAATTCCCCCATTTTTTACTCGCTAATGTAACACCACCAATCACAATTGGCATCATTATCAATTTAATCAATAAAGTATTCATGGTGCAAGAAAACAAAAAAACTTGTTACAACAATCAATAATTGTAACAAGTTTTGGAAATCTGTAATGGTAAAATTTTATTTCACCGCATTCAATACTCTTGGAATTGGAATTATTTCAGTTTGACGGCCATCAATGTATCGGAAACCCTTTTCATCAAAAAAACCATCTTCTTCCAGCATGATTCTGACTGTTTTCTTCCATTCGGCCAATTCTACGGAAGCATTTAATTCGATTGAATAGGCCGTATTTAAGTTTAATGGGTAATCACCGCTACCGATTGTTTTGCCTTGATTGTCCCACATACCAATTGTCGGGCCAGCGGCGTGACCATGATTACCAATTGGATGTGTATAAATCGTTCCTTTTAAACCTTGTTTTTTTGATTGTTCGAGAGCTTTTGCCAAGATTTCATTACCCGACATTCCAGCTTTAAAATTATTTGTTAAGCAATTTTGTACTTCATTTCCTTGTTTAAACGCATTTTTCAAAAAATCTGGCACTTCGCTTTCACCCGCTCGAAGCACATAAGCGTGTTGTTGCTGGTCAGTATTAAGACGTAAATAAGTAATGCCAAAATCGCAATGTAATAAATCACCTGCCATGATTACTTGTTTTTGTGGACGTTTGGAAAAAGTACGTAAGTGGTCGAAATTTTCGGGGTCATACCGTTGAATGTCAACGGTTGGATGAAACCACGTTTCTAAACCTAAATCGGTTACTCGCTGACGCATCCACCAAACAACATCATCAGTTGTAGTTATACCAGGTTGAATAACTCTATCTGAAAATGCTTCTTGAATAATTTCGTGTGAAATACGGCAGATTTGTTGATAAATCGCCATTTCTCGTTCGGTGCGGGTTTCAAGCCAATTAACCGCTAAATTTGATGCAGAAACCACCCGATTATGAAACTCAGCAGGTAATTTATCCATAAATTCTTTTTGTTCAGTAAAAGTTAGGCCATCAGCATGTGCATAATATTTCGAGAAATTCAAGCCTATTTTTTTGGGATTTTTATCTTTAATGGTTTTTATTAAAGCATCCCATTGGTCAGGACTGGTATTCAAATCCCATTCACCTTTGAGCAAATTTCCAACATCATAGCGGGCAATTGCGTAGCGTTCGACCCCTCCTTTTTCACCTTCAGGCGGCGTTCCGCTGTCAAAGAAAACCATAATTGTACGCCTACGTGCAGAAAGCCATACGGCAGGCAACATCGTTTTCATTACAGGATCTTCGTTATATTCTCTCGAAATAATAATCCACATATCGATACCTTCTTTTCGCATCAATTTGGGTAAAAGATTAGTCATTTTATCTTCTAAAAGTTCATCAATAACGTTTGCACGTTCTCTTTCAGAAAGAATTTTTGGGGTAGAAATTTGTGAAAAACTAAAAAAACCAGAGAGTCCAAAGAGTAAAAATAACAGCGTTTTTTTCATGATGAAGCTAGGAGAAATGAATGATAAAAAATAAATAAACACCAATATTATTGCATTTTAAAGCCAAAGATAAATCGCACAATGCTAAAATTGACTATTTTCTAAAAAATATTCAAAGATTTTTATACTTTTGAAAACATTCCACTGAAATACAGATTCTAGCTATTCATATCTAATGAAACTAATTTCCTTCTATCTACTTTTTACTGTTCTATTTTTAAACAGTTCATTAATTTTTGCTCAAAATAAAACCCAAATTATCAGAGGGACAGTTATTGACCGAATCACTAGACAACCAGTTATTGGTGCTTCTATTGCAGTCATTGGCACTTCACAAGGTTCATTAAGTGATGTTTTAGGAAATTTTTCTATTCCAAATGTGCCAATTGGACGACGTTCAGTAAAATGTACTTCGATTGGATATGAAGCATTTTCGAGTGAAGAATTTATTTTGAATTCAGTGCGAGAAGTCGTATTGACTATTGATTTGAAGGAAAGTACTGGAGAATTACAAGAAGTTAAAATTACGGCTTCACAAAATACCAGTCGTCCTGTAAATGATTTAGCTTATGTAAGTGCGAGGTCATTTACGGTCGAAGAAACTGAAAGGATTCCTGCCTCGGTGAATGACCCAGGTAGGATGGCACTTTCTTATCCAGGCGTAAAAGCTGGAAGAGATGAAACTGAAAATAAGATTATTGTGAGAGGGAATTCTCCATTTGGCATTTTGTGGCGACTAGAAGGTATTGATATTCCGAATCCAAATCACTTTGCACAACCTGGTTCGGGTGGTGGCGGAATAACGGTTTTCTCTGCACAATTAATGAGTCGTTCAGATTTTTTTACTGGTGGAATGCCCGCCGAATATGGAAATGCTCTTTCAGGAGCATTTGATATCCGTTTTCGAGAAGGAAATCAGCAAAAAAGAGAATACCGTACAAAATTAGGGGTTTTAGGACTTGATTTTTCAACAGAAGGAGCGATTCAAAAAGGTCGTTCTTCGTATTTAATCAACTATCGTTACTCAACATTAGGTTTATTGAGCCAAATGGGTTTCAATTTGGTTGGAGAACGCGTTACAAATAATTTTCAAGATTTATCATTCAATTTAGCTTTTCATAGCAAAGACGGAAAAAAAACAACTACTATTTTTGGTTTAGGTGGATTAAGCGAAGAGCATTATATGCCCGTTGAAGACCCACAAAAAAGAATTTTGGGAAAATCAGACAATTGGGAAGAACGCATAAGGCCAGCAAATATGGGTGCTGTGGGCGTAACTTATAATGCAAATCTCAACGAAAAATCTTCTATCAAATTCGTTGTAGCGGCAATTGGAAGTTCAATCAATCGAACAGGAGATACACTAAATTTACAAAATGTTCATTATCGGTACGAAACTCAAAAATATGAAGAATCACGGTTAGCCACGACTGTGGCTTATAATTATAAGTTTACCCCTAAAACCCGTTTTAAAATGGGGGCAATTTTAAATCTTGTTGACTTTGTATTTTTCAAAGAAACAGCTCCTCGAACAAACGTTTCGGATGTAAATCAATTTAATGTTGGTCGCCAAACCTCAGTTAATGGCAGTGGAAACACTCAAACGAGTCAGGCTTACGCTCAAGTTGTACAAAATTTAGGAAAAGGCTTAACAATGAATGCAGGTTTACATTTTATGTACTTGTTTTTGAATAAAACTTCATCTTTAGAGCCTCGTTTTTCGATACAATACCGTTCTCCAAATGCTCATAGTTTGAGTTTTGCTTATGGTTTACATAGTCAATTTTTACCAATGAGTGCCTATTTTTATGTCAGAAAAGACAGTGTTGATGGCAAAGTTATCACTACAAAAGCGAATGCTAATTTACAATTTCCTCGTTCCAATCATTTCATTTTAAGCTATAATTATATTACACCAAATTTATGGAAATTTTCGGCCGAGGTTTACTATCAATTAATCAATCGAGTGCCCGTTGAACCTAAAATTGGCTCAACTTATTGGATGTTGAATTATGCAGAGAGTTTTCCTGAAACCCCAACAGTAAGCAAAGGGAAAGGAAAAAACAAAGGAATTGACGTTTCAATTGAGCGTTTTTTCTCTAAAAAATACTATTTACTTATCACTGGTTCAATTTTCGATGCTAAATATCAAGCTTACGACGGCAAAATATACAATTCAGCTTTCAATGACAGATTTAGTACTGCATTGACTTTTGGCCGAGAATTTATGTTTAAAAATGGTTCTGTATTCCAATTAGGTGGTCGTTCTATTTATAATGGCGGCTATCGTTATACCCCTCTCGATGAAGCTGAATCGGCCAAACAAAAACGTTTTGTTGCATTAAAAGGAGCAGATTATGCAGCTTTTGCCCCAGCCTATTTTAGAATTGACGGCAGAGTATCATACAGAACTAATCGCAAAAAATTTGCTTCAGTAGTTTCATTAGATGTTCAAAATCTAACTAATCAAATTAATTATACAAGTGTACAATACAACAGCGTCACCAATAAGCTTGAACCACGTAAATCTGGCAGTGGTTTTGTGCCAATTTTGAGTTATCAACTTGATTTTTAGCATTTAGTATTATCAAAAAGTTTTTCAATCAGAATGACTCACTTTCGACAAGAATTTAAAGTTGAAAAGTCATTCTTTTTTGTTATAATATTTCTGCAGAAAAATAAAGCACAACGTTTCTTCATTTTTTCACGTCATTAAATTAAGAATTACTGAGGAAACAGAATCGGGTCGTTTAGCTTCACACTTTGCCTATTCATCTCAATTAAAGCCCCAAAGGCAATTTTAATTTCAATCTTTCCTTAGAATTCTTATATTTGTCAAAAATACATTTATTCAATTCTAACGACAGTGATAAATAAAAAAATTACGCTATTAACAGTAGCGATGGGATTATGGGTATGTTCATGTGTTGAACCATTCAATCTGAACATAGCAAGTGTTTTAAGAATTTTAACAGTTGATGCCACCATAACTGATACTTCTGACGAACAAACAATTACACTTACAGAATCAGTCAACTCAAACGGTTCAGCTTATTCGCTTCCTTTATTAAAAGCAACAGTTAATATAATTGTAAATGGTTCGGAAACTACAGCCCTGACAGAGAAGGGAAACGGCGTTTATGCATTGCCAACAACATTTAAAATGAAGGCAGGAAATTCATATAAATTGATTTTCTCGAAAGCCGATGGCACAAAGTACGAATCAAGCGTAGATAAGTTAACTACTGTTCCCGAAATCATTGGAGTCCATGATGAATTTAAAGTTGATGGAATTGAAAAAGGAAATTTCTTTGACCCAGCCAATTACATTTATCTTGATACCCAAGACCCCGTCAACGATAAAAATAACTATTTATGGTCATGGAAACTATGGGAACGCCAGTCAGTTTGTGCTACATGCTACAATGGCAGGTATTTTCTAACTCCACTGCCAGCTCGATGCCGCGAAGAGAGAGCTTTTGCGTCTCAAATGTTCGATTACTTTTGTCCAGGCGACTGTTGGGATATACTTTCCAATAAAGACCTCAATGTTTTCAGTGATATTTATTCAAATGGCCAGCCAATAAACAACAGATTGATTGCTAAGATTCCTTATTATAATGTAAAAGGGGCATTAATTGAAATCAAACAACAATCAATTTCACCAGATGCTTATCGTTATTTCAAGTTGCTTGCTGACCAAGTACAGAACAACGGTAGTTTAGTAGATACACCCCCAGCTGCACTTATCGGGAATATCAAAAATATTGCAAAACCTGATGAGCCTATTGCTGGCTTTTTCATGGTGACAAGTGTTCGCACAGTTAAATATTGGATTGATCGAAAAGGAGCTGAAGGCAAAAAGCTAAACCCTGTTGGCTTACTTGACCATCCTTTAACTCCTGAGCCAATGGGTAATGACTTGACAAGACCGCCATTTGCACAATGTATTTTAAGTCAAACCCGTACTCCTAGCAAGCCTAATGGCTGGGTAAACTAAAAGCACTTTATTCAAATCCTTTTGAAAATTTCAGATATGAAAAAAATATATTTACTATTATTTTTACTTATCAATATCTCGGCAATTGCTCAAGTAAACTACCGTTTTAGCGGTTATGTACGTGATACCGTCGATGGTAAACCATTAGTAAAAGCATCAATTAACATTGATTTTGGCAAATTTGGTGGAGTTACTGATGAAAAGGGCTTCTTCGATTTATCATTACCTTCTGGAGAACATGCCATTACACTAAGATATGTGGGCTATCGACCAACAAGAGAAATTATTTATTTACGTGGAAATATAGAACGTAATTTTCTGATTCGTCCACTTGAAAATGAATTAGAAGAAGTAATTGTTTCTAGTAAGGGTGCTGAATCAAATATCCAACGACCTCTTCTTGGTGTTTCTCAATTGAGTATCAAAACTTTACGTAAACTCCCAGCCGCCATTGGCGAAGTTGATATTCTACGTGGTTTACAAATGCTTCCAGGGGTTACGAGTGTTGGTGAAGCTTCAAATGGGGTAAATATTCGTGGTGGAACAACCGACCAAAACTTATTACTACTTGATGATATTCCGATTTTTAACCCAACTCACATGTTTGGATTATTTACGGCATTTCCTTCGGAAGCAGCTTCAAGTGTGGAAGTTTATAAAGGAAATACGCCTGCTCGTTTTGGTGGAAGAGCGGCGTCAGTAATGGATGTCACACTTCAACAACCATCATTAGACAAATTTAAAGTAAGCGGTGGCATAAGTTTTGTATCAAATCGAATTGCTGTAGAAACCCCGATTATCAAAGATAAATTGGCTATTATGGTTTCAGGAAGAGCTTCTTATAATGACTTTTTATTGCCAATTGTGTCGCCAAAATTAAAAGATATTAAAGCAAATTTTGCCGATTTAGTTACAAAGATTTTTTGGAGAGTCAATAGTAAAAATACAATTACGGCTTCTGGTTATTATAGCAAAGATTTTTTCCAAACAAAATTATTGGGTGGCATTGGAGCAATTAACGCAACTTCAACACAGTATGACTACCGTAGTAAAAGTTTTTCAGCAAGATGGTTTTATGCAATATCTAATCGACTAAATCTTCAAACAACCATTGTTTCTGCCGATTATGTACCAAAAACTTTATTACCAGAACTTAATTCTGACAATAAGGTGGTGCTGCTTTCAGGCATTCAATATAAACAAGTTAAAAGTAATTTAAACTACTCGATCGAAAAACATAGAATCGAAGTTGGCGTGAGTGCGACTCGCTATAATATTGACCCAGGTCAATTAATTCCTGGTACAAGCAGAAGTGTTCTATCTATTCAAACACCGAAAGAACATTCACTTGAAACCGCCATTCATGCTGAGGATGAAATTGCACTTTCACCAAAAGCAACCGTTTCAATCGGAGCGAGATATTCACAGTTTTTTGCTCTAGGCCCAGGAAATGTACAAACTTACGCTCCTGGTGAACCAAGAGACGCTTTCTCTGCACGAGATACAATTACTTATGGCAATGGTAAAATTATGAAATCTTACGGTGGACTTGAACCACGTTTAGGTATCAAATATTCATTGAATCCGAGCACTTCTATCAAATTAGGCTATAATTTGATGCGTCAATACATGCAGGTTGTAACCAATACCACAACTCCCCTACCAACTTCTCGTTGGAAAACTTCTGATTTACACATAAAACCACAAGTGAGTAGTTTACTTTCTGGCGGTCTTTTTCATAATTTGCCAGGAAATATTTATGAGTTTTCATTGGAAGCCTACTATCGACTAACAAATAACATCATTGATTATAAGCCTGGTGCAGATTTTCTATTGGATGGTTACCCAGAAACGCAACTTTTACAAGGAAAAAATCGCTCTTATGGATTAGAAGTAATGTTTTCAAAGAAAAAAGGCGAAGCAACAGGTTGGATAAACTATACATATTCTCGCTCACAGAATAAAGTTTCTGAAGGAACAGGCTTTGGCGAACAAATCAATTTTGGTAATTGGTACGCCGCCAATTATGACCGTCCACACTCATTCAATGCTTCGGTTATTATAAATCAAGGTACACACCACGATTTTTCATTCAATTTTTCGTATAGCACAGGTCGTCCTTACACTTTACCCGAAGGATTCATTGTTTATCAGGGTCGCAGTTATCCATACTATGGGGTGCGTAATAATGCTCGTCTGCCTGACTATCACCGCCTTGATTTTGCGTGGAATATTTACCAGCCTGGTATGAAAGACAAACGTTTCAAAAGCCACTTTACGTTTACTATTTTCAATGTTTATGGCAAGAAAAATGCGTACTCGGTATTCGTAAGAAGTCAAGGAACTGCTGTTTCAACTTACAAATTGGTGGTTTTTGGAGCTCCAATTGTTTCATTATCATACAATTTCAAGTTTTAAATTTCGATTTTAAAATATTCAAACATGGCATAATTAATCAAAAAATTATGCCATGTTTAAAACTCCAAATAAGGTTCAATCTTATTAATAGTTGCCTCATCTAATACCTTAATTTGCTTCAAATCTACAATCGTTTTAAAAAAACCATGCTGCTCACGATAGGCGATAATCGCTTTTGCTTGATAATATTTTAAATAAGGATGCTTAAAATTTTCGACTGGTAATTGATTGATTTTCAGTTTTTTAACGCCACTTTTTACAAAACCATATTTTAATAATTCATCAACAGTTTCTGGTGGAAGCCCATAAGTTTCTCTTACTTGCTCAGCATTTACAAAACCACCTAAAATATCTCGATATTTAATTATTCTTTTGGCAAATCCCGACCCGATTCCTGTAATTTTCTTAAAATCGGTTGTATCTCCTGTATTCAAATCGAATTTTACGGGTTGTTTAAAAGATGGTTTTGGCAAAGTTACTATCGGCGAAACAATAGGAGTTTCATTTGATGAAGTCAATTCAGTTTGAGGCGTGTTATTCGCTTCATTTTCCGTAGAAGGCAAAGTAATAAAAGGTTCTAGACGTTCGTATGTTTCGGGTAAAATACCATAAATCTTTGCAAAATCCTCTTTTCGACGAAATTTACCTCCTTTACTACGATATTTTTCAATCCGTTCGGCAATAAATTTGGGTAATCCCAATTCCTCTAGCTGGGTTATTGAAGCAATATTTGGGTCAAAATTAAAGTTTTTAAACTTCTTGGAAGGAGCAGCATACTTATTATAATCATTATATTTTTGCCCATACTGTGATTCTTTCCCATAAAAAGGCTTCTGATTATCAAGCGATACGGTCAAACTATCAAGCATTTTAGGCGAAGAAATAACTAAATTTTGTTGTTTTTGACTGAAAATAAAATCAGCCCCAAACATAAGCACAATTATTAGTAAGATAATGCCGAAAATAACAATAACACCTCTCGCCTCAGCGGGTGACATACTAAGCAGATTACGAACAAAATTCGTTAGTTTTTTCATTGTGTGGATATATAAATTGAATTATTGGCAAAATTTAAGATATACGCTAAGTATTTGCAAGGTTTTCGTTAATTTTGTGAAATTTTTTTTCGCATCTTGTATAAAGTTCATATTCTATCATAAGTAAAATGAGTCAACCAACAACAGCAACGCCTGCCACTTCTCTCCAAGACATTATTAGCCATGCAAAAGAATATGGCTTCGTGTTTCCTTCATCCGAAATTTACGACGGACTTCAAGCCGTTTATGATTATGGGCAAAATGGTGTTGAATTAAAAAACAACCTCAAAGCAGCTTGGTGGAAAGCCATGACACAACTGCACGATAATATTGTAGGTATTGATGCTGCCATATTTATGCATCCACTTACTTGGAAAGCATCGGGCCACGTTGATGGTTTCAACGACCCAATGATTGATAATAAAGACAGTAAAAAACGCTACCGTGCCGACCAACTTTTGGAAGGAAAAGCAGAAGAATATGCAAAAGCTGGCGAAGAAGAAAAAGCACAAAATCTACTCAATGAAATGGGACGATTGCTAGGTGCTGAAGATTTAGAAGGTGTTAGAAACTTGATTATTGCCGAAAATATCGTTTGTCCAATTTCAAAAACTTTAAATTGGACAGAAGTTCGTCAATTTAACCTGATGTTTTCTACTCAAGTAGGTTCGGTTGCCGAGGATTCAAGCTTAATTTATCTACGCCCAGAAACTGCACAAGGTATTTTTGTAAATTTCTTGAATGTACAAAAAACTGGTCGAATGAAGGTGCCCTTTGGTATTGCACAAATCGGAAAAGCATTTAGAAATGAAATCGTGGCTCGCCAGTTTACATTCCGTATGCGTGAGTTTGAACAAATGGAAATGCAGTTTTTCGTTCGTCCTGATACTTCTGAAGAGTGGTACAAATCTTGGAAAGATGCTCGTTTGAAGTTCCATAAAGCTGTTGGACTTCCTGCTGCAAAGTTAAAATACCACGACCACGAAAAATTAGCTCACTACGCCAAAGCAGCTGTTGATATTGAATTTGAATTTCCTTTCGGTTTCCGTGAAATAGAAGGTATTCATGCACGTTCAGATTTTGATTTGAAAGCACATCAAGATTTATCGAAGAAAAAACAACAATATTTTGATGCTGACCTCGACGAGAACGGCAAACCTTTTGGGAATTATATTCCGTGGGTTGTTGAAACTTCGGTTGGAGCTGACCGTTTATTTTTAGCAGTTTTCTGTAATGCGTTTACCAAAGAAACAATTGTAAGTAGCGAAGAAGGCAAAGAAGATAAAGAGCGTGTTTACTTAAAATTGCACCCAGCTTTGGCACCAATCAAAGCAGCGGTTTTACCTTTGGTTAAAAAAGATGGTTTAGCAGAAAAAGCTCAAGCAATTGCAAATTCGTTGAAATCAAGTTTCAGAACTACTTATGACGACGGAGGTGCAATTGGGAAGCGTTACACACGTCAAGATTTAATCGGAACACCTTATTGCATTGCAGTTGATTATCAAACAATGGAGGACGATACAGTAACGATTCGTCACCGTGACTCAATGGAACAAGAGCGTGTAAAAATCAGCGAGTTAAAAGAAAAAATTGGTTATGAAGTCTCGATGGAAAGAATTTTAGAAGCGATTTAATATTTTCAAGCATAAATAAACGAGCAAGTCATTTTGAAACAAGAAAGCTTGCTCGTTTTATGTTTTTCTTAATTCAAATCATCTGTTTTTGTTGCATCATAAACAGATTTAATTGCAGCCATTTCTTTTACTAAAAAAGTTTGTAGCTGCTCATTAAAATCTTTTTTATCTTCATCAGAAAGGCTTTCGTATAAATCTTTTAATTCTTGATTTATCGCTAATTTCTCTTCATCGGTGGTTGCATTCATACCCCTTACATGATATGATTTTAGATTATAATTCTTCATTTTTTAATACATATTATTTACAAACAATTTCTATCACAAAATTAAGTACTTAGTTCATAAATTCTTGCTAAAAACCAATAAAGAGCAAAAGTTCAGTAATTTAAATTGAATCAATTATCACTAAATAATTTCCGTTAAATAAATATTTATATTTTTTATTTTTAAATTAATATAAATTCACTAGAATTGCTTTTGTAAGTGCCATGAAAAATGAATAAAAAGCAACTGCTTGTCTATTACACAATACTTTTACTGCTCCTAACAGCCGTATTTTTTCAAAATATTGCTTTAAGGATGGCTATGAATTCACTTTTCCCAATAGTGAGTATCATTTTTTATTTTTACTCTCGAAAAAACAACTTCAATTCAAAAGACCAATATTATGTTGCAAGCCTCTGTGCAGCATCTATTCAGGAGATTTTTACAGTTTGGAGACATCAGCAATGGGGAATTAACTGGGGTATCTTCTTTCTCTTTTTAATGTTTTTTTTCTTCATCCAAACTATTAAACAAGAAGAACAATACTTACTATTTGGCAAGAACAAACTGTTTATAAAAGCTGCCATTATTATTCTTGCTGCCGTTTGTTTTTTTGCTTCAATTTTTCTTCCGTTTATTCCCGATTATTTTATTATTCCACTATTTGTACATACATTCTCAATGTTTTTTTCGTTTTTGGTAGCACTCAATCGAAGAACAAATCATCAAAGTTATATTTTGGTCATTTTGGGAATGGTTTTATTTGTTTTCACTACATTATTTGCAAGTGTTTCGTTATTTATCATTGACTTCCCTCTCAGTTATTTTTTTGAAAGGCTTTCTTTTTTATTAGGCACAAGCTTTATTACCATTGGTATAATAAAAAGCTACTCCGCTTGAGTTTAATATCTTATATTCCCAAATCTTGTTTTTCGGTCAATGAAGTTTGGCTTAATTATTGAAAATGGAATGATATCATCCAATTCCAACTAAAAAATTAAGCAAATGAAAATTTACGAATACACTGCTGAAGCAAAAGACTTTAAAATCCATGATTTTATGGCCGCAGAAAATAAAAAACAAGCAACCGAAAAAATAAAAAAAGCAATCGCAAATATGGGTTATCAAAAGCCCAAAACCTTAAATTTATATTCAACAAAGTATTAAAAACATCTAATTATCAAAGAAGTAGTAAAATTAACTACTTCTTTGATAATCTATTTATTAGCGATTTATTACTATTTTTTGGGTACAATGTGTTCCTTTTTCATCAATAAGATCAACTACATAAACGCCTTTAAGATTTTCCTTTGGAGTGATACGTATAATTCCTCGTTCATCTTTTTTCCAATTAAAAGCTTGTTCTTGCCCAAGTAAATTATAGATTTTTATTTCTTTTTCGATAAAATTTCTGAGGTAAACGTTCACATCGTCACTAGAAATTGGATTCGAAAAAACTAAACATTTAGGGTTTAAATCACTCAAATTAACTTCAATTGTTTCAGAATATTTTCTAAAACCCTGGTTATTTAAGTAAATCAAACGATAGCAATTTTTGCCACTTAATGGTTGATAATCAATCATTTCGTAGCTACTTGCCAGTCCATTTGCTTTTACTTCTCCGAATGAAATCCAATTTTCACAATCTGTGCTACGTTCAATAATAAATTTTTCAGCATTTATTTCGAAAGATGTTTCCCAATTCAGTCTAAAATTTTGATTTTCAATTTCATTTACTGAAAATAAAATCTTGGTGAAATTTTCAATAGTCACACCTATTTCTGAAAAACTATTCAGTTGAAACTCAACATAAAAAAAATCATCTGTAACCTGTTTTCCAATTACATTTTTGTCAATAACTTCGCTTTTTCCTTCTAAAAAATTATCGTTATTTTGAAAATCGCAATCTTCTCTAACACCATCATAATGGACAATAACAAAATCGTTAATTGTCAAATTTGGTTGTTTCGTTGCTGTTTTAAAAGCTTCAAATTCACTATTTTTATAATAAATTCTTATAAAAACAGGATTAACAAATTTGTTTTTTAACATACTTTGAAAATCAATGTACCGAGGCATTAATGGCATTTTGTTTGATAAAAATGGCACTTTTTCAAAATATTTCATTAACGCCAAAACTTTGCCCAAATTTTCTCCATTTGGATTGACAGAAACATATAATAACCCGTTGCTATCATACAAATCATACCATTTTTGGCCATTTACTTTGTCAGACGAAACAGTCGAACAATTATTGAAATTATTCTCAAAAGTTGCTATGCATGGAACAATTTTTACCTTTAACTCTTCTCTGCTACTTTCACAATTTGTGGCATTTTTAGCACTCACAAAATAACTTTTCTGACCATCAACTTTCGTTTCTGGAAGGGGTGCTTGGATGAGTGAAATTTTAGTATCAAAAGATTCATACCAAACCAATTGATTTTCATTTTCGATTATGGCATTCAAAACAGTACTAGGTGCATTACGACAAAATTGAACATCGGTCGTAAGTGGGTTTGCAGGAATTGGGGAAACAATTATTTCAAATGATTTACGCTCACTTTCACAAGCAAATTGGTTTATCTGACTAACATAAAATGTATTCTTGCCAACTTTACTTACATCTAATTGTGGAGCAGCTTTTTTGCCTAAAGTATCCATTTTTGAATCATACCAAATAGTTGTATTTGTAAATATGACTGATTTTGAAAGGTTGAATGGGGAATTTTGACAAATTATTTTATCAATAACTTGCGGTGCAAGTGGAATTGGTTTTGTTTCTATTTTAATATCATTTGTGTTTTGTACACAAGTAGATTTGTCTGAAACTAAAAATGTCACTCGTCCACGATAAGTTCCCATTTCGTTAACCAAGGCTGTCCCATCTTCATTTGTCTGAATGTTTGTATAAGTATTTCCTTCTTTTTTCTGCCATTGATACTGTTGAGTTTTTCCAGTAATGAGCAAATTATCAAAAGAAAGTTTCGCCTTTTTACCAAAACAAAGATTAATATTGGATATTTTACCTTTAATTTCATTTACGGTCAAAGTTGCTTCATCTGAAATAATAGTTGATTTCTCATCATTCACAACACATCGGTACTTCGATAAATTAGGATTTTGTTCATCGCCTACATTTGCAATATTTAAGGATTTGGTCGTTTCTCCTAAAATATCACTGAATACGTTTTCGGTTGGTTTCTGTCGTTGCCATTGATACGAAATATCATTTGAACTTATTGCTGTTACACTAAACACAACTGCATTTCCATCACAATCTACTTGCGAAGTCGGTTGTTTTGAAAATTTCAAAATAGGAATAATACTTGCAGAAATTGCCAATCTCGAACCTAAACAACTATATTTAGATAATTGAGCTACATAACGGGTATATTTCCCAATTGCTGAAAAAGTTGGAGCACTGGTTGAAAAAGTAGTTCCTGTTGCCGAATTATACCAACGTAATATTTCGCTTTCTGAAGATGAATTTTCAGCAGAAAAAGTTAAAATAGTACCTTCCGAAACCGAATTTGGAGTTGTATTAATTGGGTTTGGAGGTAATGCTCCAATCTCAACATTTATGGCTGCTTTGGGGCCTTCGCAACCTTCATCAGTTTGGTCGGCAACATAATATTTGTATTTTCCAGCCAAACTTGTACTAGGAGTTGGTGCTAAATCACTTATTTTTTCTTCTTTTTGATTGTACCAAACCAAGTTTTGAAAAGAGCTATTCACCTTTAATTTACTTGCATTTGAATTCTGACAGTAAAATACATCATTAACCAAAGGAGCTGGAGGATAAGCACTTACAATCAATTTTGCGGCATCAGTTGGCTCAGTACATTCAAAATCTTCAGTATTAAATTTTATCAAACATCGGTAGTAAACACCTTGTTCAAAAGTTACATTATTGAATTTTAAAACATTTTTATTACTTCCGCTAATACCATTTTTATCGGTTAAATTAGTCCATATTCCGTTTGTTTCTGAGCGAAATTGCCACTGATAACTTGCGATATTTCCAGTAATAATAAAATAACTTTGTAGATTAAAACTCCTACTGCCTCCAATACAAATGCCAAGATTAGGTAAAGAACCAACGACAGAATTGACTTTTAAAGTCGCCGACTCAGAAGTTAGAAACTGATCTCCATTTCTCACAATACATCTATATTGCGTTAAGTGTGGGTTATCTTGATTTCCAACATTCGATACAGACATTGTTTTGCTAAACCATCCTTTAATTCCTTTTCCATCTTCTAATAAATCTAAAAATTCGGCTTCGTTTGGCCTTTTTCGTTGCCATTGGTACGTAAAATTTGCATTGGGTCCAACTGCAGTTACATCCATATAAACTGAATTTCCTTTACAATCTGCTTGAGTTGATGGTTGTTTTGTTATATGAAAATAATCCAAAAGCTTGGCATTAATTTGTAGTCTCGAACTTTCACAGGTAGTAATTGAATCTAATTGTGTTACCCAATAAATATATGACCCAACGCTACTATATGAAGGCGGAACTTCATCAAATGTACCATTTGTAGCTTTATTATACCATTTCAGTTTGCCATTAATAATGGTTTTAATTGCTTTAAAAGTCAATTTTTCAGGAAAAATCACATCAAACGTAGCATTTTCTGGAATTGGTGTGGCGTTAACTTTCACTTCAAATGGAGCTGACTCAACCACAAAATCACATTGATTTGATGTGCAAATTACGGTATATGTACTTGTTTCGATGGGAGAAACTGTAATTATAGGTGTTGTTTGACCACTTGACCAAGTTAAATTCCCATTACAATTGCTTGCCGTCAGTTTAGTAGATTTACCTAGACAAATCGCATTATTTCCTGAAATAATAGGCATTGTCGATTCATAAACCATAAGTTTTGCTCCATTGGCATCTTCTTCTGTTGTGTATCTGGCACAAGTTGAACTTCCAGCCGAAAAGTTAATTTTACAACGATAATATTGGGCATCAATTTTTGAAGCATTATTTATGATAAGGGTCGAATTTCTTTCTTCTAAAATATCATTCCAAGTTCCTGAAGTACTCACTCTTTTTTGCCATTGATAATTTTGTATAATACCCGTTGTGCGAATGCTATCCAAATCAAATGTTACATTGTTTCCTCCACAAATATATTGGTCGTCGATACTTCCCGATACATTATTTACTGTTAAAATAGCAGCAGTCGAAGTAACAGCACAAACATCATTTGCAATGATAATTCGATATTCGGATAAATTTGGATTAGAAATACTTCCTACATCAGTTATTGTTAATGTATTAGCAATTGCATAAGGAATATTTTCGAAGTTTTCATTAGTAATTTTCCTTTGCCATTGATAGGAATTTGAAGTAGATGCGTTCACTAAAAATGTCACAGAATTCCCTCTACAATCAGCTTGGCTTTTGGGTTGTTGATTAATAATTGGATATTCTTTCAAAGTAACAATCACTTGATTACTTTCAGCACTTATGCATATTCCATCTGTACAGATAGCGGTATAATTAGTTGTCAATGAGGGACTTACAGTAATTCTTACGCCAGTCATTCCATTACTCCAAACCACAATTCCGGTGCAACCTGATGCTTCTAAATTAGCAGAATTTCCTTTACAAATGACCGTTGATGAACTAATTATTGGAGGATTAATGGGTGATTCAACTTCAGAAATCAATGATAAAGCTCTCATAGTACTCATACAATTATTCACCGTGCAAGTGGCTGAATATGTTCCTGCCTCAGTCACCATAAGTGTACTTCCAGACTGATTTCCATCCCAAATTACAGTGCCATTACAACCATCCGCAATGAGTTTAATTGATTGGTTTGAACAAAGAACAGCCGAATTTGGTGAAATAGTTGGCGGATTTGGAATTGGATGAATTGTAACTTTAACAGTCTCCGAAATTGCTTGATTACACGCCGATGAACCAATTCCCGAACAAACATAAATAGCTCGAAAATATTTTATTTGTGGTAAATACGTATCATTTAAAATAGTCTTTGTAAATGAAAAACCGCCATTCTGTTCATTAATAAACATTCCAGAAGGCGAATTTGAAGACTGCCAAGTTATAGCACAAGTGCCAGCACCTCCAAGAATTGTTGCATTTAATACGATTTCACCGCCAGAACATAGTGTTTTATCCGTTGCATCAGTTATTGAAATTTGTGGATCCGAAACAATTATAATTTGATGAATATTGTCTGAGAATCCTTCTTCCTCACAAGCATCCTTTGTTATTCTTCTAAAATAAGTCGTTTGAGTTAAACCTGGTGGATCATAACTACTACTTTTTGCATTGGTAATATCTATAAAACTCTCTCTATTTATTGAACTTTGCCATTGATATTCATAAGGAATTTTACCTCCACCAGCAAGGTTAATACTTGAAATAACCCCAGCATTATAGCCCGAACAATTAATTGTACTTGAAGAGTTTTCAATGCTACCTCCAATCAATGGTGGCAAAATTGTTGCATCGAAAGGTTGACTATTAACACATCCAGTTTCTGTGTTTTTTAATGTAAGCGTAAAAACAAATATTCCAGATTTCGCTTGAGGAATATTTATTAAAATTGGACTTTCTGGTAATTCAGCTTCGTTTATTTCATCAAAATCAGGCATTGTTGAAACTAAACTATACTTGTCAGGTGAATTCTCTTTGGTCAAATAGCTTAAATCATACTCCGTTGCCGAATTACAGATTGGTAATATTGCGTCAAGTCTAATGTTTGGTAGTTGGTTTTCTGAAATAATATGCGGTGGTGAAATTAGGCTTGTACATTCATTTTCTGTACAAGTTGCAGTATACGTTCCTGATGATAAAACACTTAATGTACTCCCTAAATCGCCCGTATTCCAAGAAATTGTACCATAACAACCATTTGCAGTCAAAATTTGAGCTGAACCTTTGCAAATGGTTAAACTTCCTTTAATTAATGGAGCCGCTGGCACAGCCCGAACGGTCACTATTTTTGGTCGAGAAACTTCACTTTCGCAATCATTTTCCGTACAAGACACAGTGTATGTTCCTGATGATGATACGCTAATAGAAGTATTTGTTGAGCCAAAATTCCATCTTACAAATCCATTGCATCCATTGGCGGTTAAGATTGTTGCAGTTCCGAAACAAATACTAGCATTTCCAGAAATAATTGGTGGAGCAGGAATATTATTTACTACAATTATTTGTGGAGGAGATTTTTCACTCAAACAATTATTTACGATGCATTGAGCCGAGTAGGTTCCAGCAGTTGAAACAATAATTTCATTTGATGTTTTACTATTGGACCAAAAGACAGTACCAGCACATTCACTCGATGTTAAAGTTAGCTGTTCTCCTTGACAAATTGTATTATCAGTATCATTAGAAGTGATTTTTGGTGAATTTGGAAGGTCATTTATACTTAAAATATGTTCATTTGAATAATCACTTTCGCAGTTTTCTTTTAAACATTTAGCTTTATAAGCACCTGATAATGAAACAGTTATCATACTCCCTGTTAATCCATTATTCCATTTAACAGTTCCGATACAACCCGATGCCGTCAGTGTTGTTACATCTCCTTCACAAATATTATTTGATCCAGTAATAACAGGTGGTGGAATTGTTGTAACAGTCAATTTCCCACTAAGTGTTTGAATCGTACAAGCTCCACTCACTGTATTTGTAAAAACAATTTTACATCGATAATACTTATTCCCATCAATAGAACTAACTGGATTAATAACTAATTTATTGGTCTTTTCTCCACTAAATTGGCTTCCTGAAACAGCTATAAAACCACTCCCAGCAGATGAACTTACCTCCCACTCATAACTCGAAATAGTTCCGTTTATGGTAAGATTTTCAAGGTCAAAAATTGCTGTTTTTGCACTACATATTGTTAAATCAGGAATATCTCCGCTAATGGTATTTACCTTTAAAACGGCAATATCTGAATATGAAATACAACTATTGGAAGTAGCTTTTAATCGAAACTCAGAACCATTTGGATAGGTTGAAGAGCCTATATTAGACGCTGCAAATGAGCGACTTAGGCCAACAAATGGTGTTCCTACATTTGAAAACAAATCGTTATTTGTTTTTCTATACTCCCATTGTAAAGTAGCTATCGAATTGACCGTTGCTGAAAAACTTTGGCTATTTCCTTTACAATTTGTTTGATTTAATGGTTGTTTTGAAAACGTTGGGAATGAATTTACACTAGTAATCAATTTATCCGAAAGAAAGCTCATGCAATTATTTGCAAAACATTTTGCTTGATAAGTACCTGCTGATGAAACAGTTATCGAACTTGCAGATATTCCATTCGACCAAATTATATCTCCAGCACATCCATTAGCAATTAATATAGTAGAGGTTCCTTCGCAAAAACTTGTATTTCCAGAAATAATTGGAGCTGCGGTTGATGAAGTTATTTTAATAATAGCTGATGAAAAGTTACTTTCGCAACCTTCTTCTAAAACACATTTAAAATCATAAGTAATTGTTGTATTTGCTAGAAAAGATGATGGATTAATTGTTACTGAATTTCCTGCAATCCAACTTGAACTGTTTAAACGATATTGACCGTTTCCCGAATTACAAGAAACATTTAATGTAAAACTCTCGTCCGAATTGCAAAATGTTGTTTTATTCGCCGAATTATTTATTTCTGGCTTTGCTGGAATTGAATTTATGTTGATTATTACAGTCTTTCGTTCAGTTTGACAAACAAGGTTCGCTGTCAAATTTGCTTCTCTTACCACATAAAAAGTACTTGTTTCAGATAAAATTGGCGTTGTAAAACTTGTACCTAATGCTATAGGTGCTAAAGAATTCTCATCCGAAAACCACTTGTAAACACCAAAAGCATTTGGATTATCTATTTTTAGTGTTTTTGAACCACTGACACATAAATCAGGTAAATTTCCAGTCACATTTGGTGTATCAGCCAAACCTTGTTTGTTAACAGTTAATGTTGCCGAAGTCGTACAAAAACCCGATTTAACGATTGATTTATAAGTATCCGTATTGGCATTTTGGCTAAAAACAATGTATGTTTGATTAGTTGCAGTTTCAATATTTCCTGCTAAATTTTGCCATTGATAAGTAAATGTTCCATTTCCACCAATTGGATTGGTAGTCAATGTTGTTGAATTATTCAAAATTCCTGTAATACAAAAAGCATTTATTCCAGCAATCGTAGCCATCAAAGTTGGTGTAACATCAACTTCTATTTTTGCTCGAAAACTTTCACAACTATTCTCATCTTTCTGACTTACATAATAATCTTTTTTTCCTGACAAATTTGTTGAAGGAATTGGGGCCAATAAACTACTTGTTCCTCCAGTCGAACTTGTTCCATACCAAATCAATTGATTAGTATTTGTTGGGGTTGCAGAAAGCTTGCTCGCTAAAGCATTTTGGCAATAACCAATCGGAGAATTTACCAATGGTATAGTTGGATTTGCATTGATTTTTAAAGAAATAATTGATTTTATGCCTTCACAACCTGCTGGAAATGGCGTTTTTTGACTTACTTTAAAAACTTGAGTCCCAATAATTCCAGTATTTGGTGTTGGAGAACTTGTTAAAACATTGTCGTTTTCATCATACCAAATTAAACTATTTGAGTTTTCAGGAATGGCAATAAGCGATGTTGCAACAGCATTATTACAATAACTAATGTCAGTATTGGTAGTTGGTGCTGTTGGGTTTTCATTGATTTTTACAAAAATTTCAGCTCTCAAGCTTTCACAATTATCAACACTTTTTTGACTTAAATAATAGGTTGTCGAACCAACAATAGTCGAATTTGGAATCGGAGCATTAATCTCAGCAATTCCACCAATTGCATTTGTACCATACCAAAACAAAGAATTTGTACCAATTGCAGTAGCGGTTAATGCCGTTGATGATTGGTTTTGGCAATAATTTACTGGACTAATAACTGTTGGCTTATAGGGTGTTTCGTTAATTTTGACTGAAAAATTTTGTGGTTCAGAAATACAGGAAGTCGTCGAATTAGTCACTGAAATTGCAAATTGATAATTCCCTGCTGCTGAATTTGATGGAATTGGAATATTAATCGGAGAACTTCCTAAAGGGGCATTGTTAATCAAAGAAAAATTACTTAATTCGGGGTTACTGGCAGAAATACTATATAAATCTGGTGAATTTGACGTTTCAGAAAATGGTAAATTAAAACTTGTTTCAGCGTTACAAATAGCCAACACGTCAGCAAGCATAATTGTTGGTAAAGGTTTAATCGTCACTGTTACAGGAATTCGACTACTTTCACAAGTCGTATTTGAATTATAAATACTTAAATAATATGTATAAATTCCGACGTTCAGCAACTCGGTAATTAAGCTATCTTTTGTACTCAAAATCGCCGTGGAAGTAGCACTTTCATACCATCTAAATATTTCTTTTTCCCCTAATAAAGTAGTTGTTTTCAGCTTTACACTTCCTATTCCACATCTAGAAACATTATTTGCCGTTGGAGCAATTGGTGAATTGATAAGAGCAATTCTATTCTGCTGTGCAACCAACGTTGGCGAATAAACACAGGTCGCAGTCGTACATAAATTATTTGTTGCCGTAGCACCTAAACAATTATTATTTGGTGTTGAAATTGAAAAAGTAACTTTACAACGATAATCATTTCCATTATCAGGGCTGCCAATATTTGTTATTTTTAACGTTTGGGTATTTGCTCCGCTCAAACTTCCGCCATCGCTGACATCATTCCAAGTATTTACAGTCTTTTTTTGCCATTGAAAGCCAGTTGCCGTTCCTTGAATTGTTGTCGAAAGCGATGCCGTTGAACCCGTACAAACAATTGGGTCATTGGCCGATATAACTGTATTAATCAACAGATTAGAAATGTCTGACGTGTTAGTGCAACCTTTTTCATCGGTAATTATACACTTATATTTACTGCCGTGTGGGTCAACGGTACTACCAATGTCATCAACCAATAAATTAGAAGAAGTAGTTGTATTTACGACGCTATGATTGGCATCAAGCAAAATATTTGAAAAAGTGCCTGTTACACTTCGTTGCCATTGAAAAGTAAGCTTTGAGCCGCTCGCATTTACAATAAATCTGGTACTAAGTCCAAGACAATCCGACTGATTTGCAATGGGTTGACTCGTAATCATGGGTCGTGTATATGAAACCGTCATTGGATTTGAAATCAAGCTATTTAATCCACCACAATTAGTAAAAACACATTGATAAATTTCGGTAGCAGTAACATTTACTAGATTAAGCGTGGTAGTTGCTCCGTTAATAATCGAGCCATTACTAATATTTAGCCAGTCGTTACCAACTTTTTTTTGCCAATAAAAAGAATCTGCCCCCGTTGAAGTAGCACTGAGCACAGCATTGCTTCCATAACAAACCGATTGAGTTGAAGGTGATTGATTTGTTACAGAAATTGGATTTTCAATAGTAAAGGTAGCAGTATAATTTCGATTAAAATTAGTGTCATAAAAGCGTTCAACCGAACAAGACTGAGTCGTACCAACAAAATATACTTCAATTTTATAGACTCCGTTTGAAAGCCCTGAAAGCAGGTTAATTCCAGCGTTATTTTTTCGCCACTTTTGGCAAGAATAATCATTGAAACAAGTTCCTAAATCAGCGTTATTTGGTAATTCTATTTCAGAAAATGCAGGTAAAATTGTACTTCCTTGTAAATAAATTCGATAAGCTAATTTTATTGTTGAGATTTCGCAACCTCCATTTTTTTGAGTAATAGCTTCTCCTCCATTGAGTAAAAGTGTTGATGAACAAGCGAAGATTCCCAAATTTTTATCATTAAAACTTTCATTTCCTGACGAACCACTCCCATCAAAAATAACTTCGTTTCCATTACTATTAATGATGATTTGCGACTGAAATACACTTACATTTTGGGCAAAGAGTTGATTAAAGACAAACAAAAAAAAGCACGACATAAATGTCGAAAAATAGATTTTTCTCATCGTATATTAAAATTAATTGGTGGATAAATAGACCAATACTACATTGATGGCATTGGCTTAGTCTGGAAACCTAAAAATTGAAAGTTGAGCTTAAATTTTAGGCGGAACAAAAAAATGAATAAATAGTGTAACTTTTTTTAGGCAAAAAGTAGTTATTGGATATAATATTTTTCATATTAATCGAGCAGTTAAAGTTGTGTTTTGGAAATTAAAACTAGAACAAAAAATAATATTTACATAGAAAAAAGACTTTTTTTTAGAAAAATTCCTCATCCAACAGAAACAAACACAGATTGGCCGCATAAGCGTGTGATTTTTATTGGCTTCAAAACTAAAACAATCTGTATTATATGAGGGTTAAGAAAAGACTAAATAACTTTTTAATGAATTCAAGAGCAAAATATCATTCAATCAACGACCAAGATAGAGATAGAATCGTAGAAATGGCTTGGGAAGACCGCACTCCTTTTGATGCAATAGAAATTCAATTTGGACTGAAAGAACAGGAAGTTATCGAACTAATGCGACGAGAGATGAAACCGTCATCTTGGCGAATGTGGCGTGAACGTGTACAAGGTAGAGTTACGAAACATTTGGCAAAATCTGGAATTGATGATTTTCGCCATAAATGCAGTCGCCAACGAAGTATTTCTCATAATAAAATTGCAAAAAAATGAGGTAAATCTGTCATATCAATTTTTGTTTTCAGGCTTTTTTCCAAAATAAGTTTTCTTTTTTGTTATTTTTTCAGAATTAATAATTGTTTTATTTAAAAAAACAGTAACTTTGCACCAAATAATATTTTGCACTTCTAATAAATCAATTACTCCAAATGAGTATTAACAAACTAGACCAGATTGACCATAGCCTTCTGGAAATCTTACAAAGTAATGGTAAAATTACCAACGCTCAGCTTTCAAAAGAAATCGGATTATCGCCTGCTCCAACCCTCGAAAGGGTAAAAAAATTAGAAGTTTCGGGTATCATCAAAAGTTACCATGCTCAAATAGATAGAGAAAAAGTTGGACTTGGCGTAATGACTTTCGTGCAAGTATCGCTTTCGGGACACCGCAAAGCCGTTACCGAAGCTTTTGTTGAAAAAATCGCTAAAGTACCTGAAATTATTGAATGTCATCACGTAACTGGTTCGTGTGACTTTTTGTTGAAAGTGATTGCGAAAGATATAAATTCTTACCAAAAACTTATCATGGAGACCATTAATGAGATTGAAGAAGTAGCCAATACTCAAACAATGGTTATTCTTTCTACTTTTAAAGATACACAAGTATTGCCTGTACCTTGATAAATAGGCTTTACTTCTAATGCCAAAAGCACTAAAATTATTAATTTTAGTGCTTTTTTTGTTGCTAATAACGTTCATTAATACTTAATAATTTTTTGATTTATCCTTAATTTTGATGTTTTTAACGTTAAAATGTAAGTTCCAGCAGCATATTCTTCTAAAGAAAATTGTTCTTGCTGATTGATAGAAATTGACTTTTGTGACAATTTTTTACCATTTATATCTCGCAAAATCAACAGACCTTTGATTTGTTTATTTGTATGATTTTCTATGGTTATTTCTCCAAAAGTAGGATTTGGAAAAATACTCACTGCTTGATTTTCTTCTCCTTCAATCGCTAATGGAGCTAAAATTGAAATTTTATTATTACTTAAAACTGTACCATTGCCGCATATATTACTCACATTTTCTAAAACATAATTTGCACTTGCCAATTGCTTTACCTTCAACACAAGCTCTTTACTTTGGGCAGTACCTTCCGTAAAAGAGCTAATTTTATAAGTAAAAGGTAAAGAGCCTTCAAAACCAAGTTTTAAGGTTATGATAGTATCAAAAGGAATGATTGTTTCACCTAAAAAGGTGGCAGTTGCTGGTAAAAAAACTGAAAATTTTTGACTAGGAATTTCTTCAAAAAAATCGACATTTGGTCTTATTCGAAAACGATAATTGGGACTTTCTTTCAATGTGTCAGCAAGCGTAATTTCAAATGGACTTTTACTCGCTTTAGCTACAACTGTAGCTTTATCAAAAGAGCCATTTTCATCGGATAATTCGAGCTGATAATTCCATTTTCCTGTTGGAGTATTTTTAACATTAAAATATACCTTCAAGGATTTTTTTAAGCAAATTGGCTCAGAACTAAGGAATTCAGTAGTAATAATAGGTTTTGGCGAAACTGTAATCTGAAAAATATCCTTCAAAAAACCAAGTGAATCTACAACTGAAATAATTGTATCTTTTCGAGGAGAAATCTCTATAAATTCTTGATTTTTTACCCCAATCGACCATTGATGTGATCCTTTCCACGAAGCATTTAATCTTATTTTTTCACCATATTCGATACTTTTCTTTTCCGTTTTATTAACATTCTTAAAAACGGTGAAATTATCTCTAATTTCGCCATCGGCACAAACCCAACGGGCATCTAAGCGATTATCATTAAAAGTCATTAACAAAGAACCGCCGATGGTATAATTTGAATAGACTGAAGTTGGGTGTGGCTCAGGGTCGCCGTTCCAATCGAGTCTTCCTGCTGAACCAACAACAGCATAAATCGTACCTTCATCTTTATTGATTATTGGTCGAGAATCACCTTTTTTTTCATATTTCCCATTTACATTTTGTACGACATGAATCGCGGGATTAAAAGTTGCTGAATGCCCAGTTTGGCCTTTCATCAAAAACGAACGCTCGTAAACATGACTATGGCCATTCAATACTAAATCTACTTTATTTTTATCGAAAACAGGCACCAAACGTTCTCGAATTAACCTCAATTCTTCCTCTGCATTAGAATCATGAGAACGTTTTGTATATGGAGGATGATGAAAAAAAACAACCGTCCAAAGAGATTTATTGCTTTCTAAATCATGAACTAGCCATTGGTATTGTTTACTTTCAGTATTATAAAGTCGAAATTTTCCTTCTTCAAGTCCATATGAATCGAGGGCTACAAAATGTATATTTCCATAATTATAAGAATAATAAGCTTTTGTGTTAGAGGCAATGCCGCCCAATTCGCCTTGAGTTGGAACATTAATAATATTGAAATAACTAATCTTTTTGTCGATTTGTGCGGTGGGAGTTTCTAAATATTCGTGATTGCCTGGAACTGGAAAAAATGTAGTATTTCCTAAAATATTGCTACCATAAAAATCAAAAACTAACTTTTGGTATTCGGTATCAGTTCCAACCCCATAAGCATTGTCACCAAGCCAAAGCCACATATCTGTATAACTTGATTTATTTTTGAGATATTGGTCACGAACATCAGTCTGATTTTTTGTATAAACAGGTTTTGAGTTATCGCCAAAATCTCCCATCGCCCAGATATTTATTGGTCGAGAATTATTAACTGTTGGAGCGGTAATAAAGTAAAAATCTCTGCCTGATGCTAACGTTTTTGTATCTGAACCAACCGAATAAGAATACCTTGTATTTGGCTCTAAATCAGTTAGTTGCACAATATGTTCCTTCGTCAATGTTAAATCTTTTACTGTTTGTTTTTCTGCAAAATCTTGCTTGTTATAAGTAACTAAACTATTGGTAAGTAAGTCAGTTCGCCAACGAATTATGACTGAATTACTTCCCAATTGTTGCAAATAAGGGCCACGAATGAGCGTTTGTGCTTGAAGAAAACCCACCCAGCCCTTCGCAATAGGAAGGGATAAGCAGACAAATAATATGGCGGTGGATTGTATTTTTTTTCTAAATTCTTGAAATATCATATATTTTCTTGAAAATTACTTTCAAAAGTAAGGTCAAAAAAAATGAAATTTAAGAAGAGCGGCCTATTTCTTTTTCTTATCAGCCTTCATTACTTTTTTGGTCTCTTCAATAAGTTTTTTAGCTTCTTTATATGTTTCCAATTTTTTATCAGCGTTTGTGGCTACGACATTAAAATATTGCAAAGCTTTTACATAATCTTTTTCTGAATTTGCTATTTTCCCAAGTGCTAAATTAGCTCCTAAAAAATATCCTGAATCTTTAGAATCATTTTGTAAAGCAAAATCAATGGTTTTTTGATAATATTCTCGAGCTTTAGGCAAATCTCTTTTATAATTTAGATTAATATAACCCAAAATATATGCAGCATAACGGCCAGCAGTACTTTCGTAGCCGTATTTTGCTGTATTTACGTTATTGAGCAGCTCTTCGGCCAATTTTTCTGCTTCGTCAGATTTTCCTAACATAAATGCAGTTCGGGCAGCAAACCGATGAAAAAATGAATTATCAGGATACAATATGTGCATTTGTGTTGCCATATAATAGGCTTTTTGATGCTGATTTTCCATCGAATAGATTTGCATCAAGAAATATTTTGCTTCCATTCTTGTATAAAAAGCATTCGAGGCCACATATTCTAATTGTTTGATTCCTTCATTTTTAACTCCCTTACGGAAAAATACCAACATCGGTTTCAACGAAGGATAATTCTCTGGAATCCACTTTGAATAATAATTATACAACCCATCGCCAATGGCTAATTCGGGGTTAAAATCTCCAAATCCACGACATTTTTCTAAATATTTCATTGCTTGTTTACCATCCCATGCAGCTTTTATCCAATTTCCACGCTCCGAATGCAAACGTCCTTTAAAAGCATAAGCAGCCGCTTGAAAAAATGCCGCTTCTTTATCGCTGTCATCATCATCAAGCATATCATCGGCCAAATCAATGGCTCTATCCATATTTGCCAGACACGCATCATCGTGGGTTTCATCTTTGGTATCAGGAACAATTTTCCACCATTCGTTTAATCCCAATAAAAAGAAACCAATCGGATGTTCGGGATATTTGACAGTAAGCCATCTAAAATCACGTTCGGCGGCATCGTAATTAAAATTATACATATTATTGATAGCCTGAGTTGCTTCTATCTGAATAGCACGGTTAGCGAGTAGCACTTCATGATGTTTCTTTTTGGTGTCGCCGCCAAACCAAGAAAACTGTGCCTGAGCCAATTGACTAATCAATAAACAAACCAATAACCAAGCATTTTTAGATTTCATATTTTCTGGATTTTTTATTCATTAACGTAACACATTTGGCAAAATTACAAAAACTTAAAATTTTCTTAAAATTATTTTTCATTAAGTAGAAATCATTTGCAAATCAGCCAAATCTTAGCTTAAATTGCACAAAGAATAAAATTACTTCCAAAATGAAACACATTAGAGACAAATTCTTCGTACCATTCATCGAATCTACTCCTTTACAAGACCGCATAAAAGTTCTCGCCCAAGAGGTAAACAAAGATTATGCAGGAAAAAATCCTTTATTGATTGGTGTTTTGAATGGGTCGTTTATGTTTGTCGGTGATTTATTCAAATCTATTGAGATTGAATGTGAAATAACTTTTATTCGGGTTTCATCGTACCAAAGCACCGAATCTACGGGAAATGTAAAGCAAATATTGGGTTTGAAAGAAGATATTCAAAACCGAGATATAATTATTGTCGAAGATATTGTAGATACTGGTATGACAATGCAAGAGATTTTAGGACAATTGGCTGCCCAAAAACCCGCTTCAATCAAAATAATGACGATGCTTTTCAAACCAGATGCCCTCAAAGTTCCGCTGAAGTTAGATTATGTTGGTTTTGAAATTGAAAATAAATTTGTAATTGGCTATGGCCTCGATTATGATGGTTTTGGCAGAAATTTGGATGCCATTTATGTTTTGAAAGAATAGAATATTGCCAACTTATCCAATAAAATTTTAAAATGAAAAATAGCTTCATAGTAATATTATTATTTATCAATATTCTCGCTTTTGGACAAAAAAATAAGGAATATTTGGTTTCATTTATTGACTCGACTTCTGGAAAAAATTTGATTGGCTACAAAAATATAACTGGAATAATTGCCATAGAAGCTCAATTTAGCCAAACATCGACTGATACATTAACTTCAATGGCGATAGTTTTACTACATTCGGAATGGTTGGGAATTGACAAAAACGGGCAAGTAATCTTAAAACCATTTATCTACGATAATGGCCCAGATTATATCGAAGAAGGGCTTTTTAGGTTTGTCGAAAACAATAAAATCGGTTTTGCAAATGCTGAAGGTAAAAAGATTATTGCTGCCAAATTTGATTTTGTAACGCCTTTTTCAAATGGTTTTTCAGAATATTATTTGGGCGGTTATCGTGTATACGAAAAAAATCAAGAACATTGGTTTTGGAAAAATTACCGAGAAAAAGGATATTTAAACAAATCTGGACAACGTTTCAAGAAAATAAACAAGCTAAAAAACAATCAATGGTTAGCGTGGACACTTGATAATAAACAGGTTTTGTTGGATAAAAATGGTGTTGTGCTAAAAAACAAAAAAGCTTCAAAATGACGGTAAAAATCGAAAAATACAATGTCAATTTTCGGTCGCAAATCATAGATATTTGGGAAGAATCTGTGCGAGCGACTCATCATTTTTTACATTCAACGGATTTTGATTTTTATAAATCTATGGTCAAAGAAATTGATTTTACAGCATTTGATGTTTTTTGTATTTTGACAGAAAGTTCAGAGATGGCTGGATTTTTTGGCGTTGCTGATAAAAAACTAGAAATGCTATTTTTAAAACCATCATTCATCGGACAAGGAATTGGTAAATTATCACTTGGTTTTGCTTTGAATGAATTAAAAATAACTGAAGTTGATGTCAATGAAGACAATATAAATGCAGTCATTTTTTACCAAAAAAATGGGTTCAAAATCTATGACCGAATGCCGCTAGACAGCACGAATAAGCCTTATCCAATTTTAAAAATGAAATTATAGAAATACAAAAAATTCTCTTCCAACATTAATATTTCAACTTCTACAAAGTGATTTTCAATGATTATCAAAATCAGATTGTTTGAATGTTTTTGAATTTTCCTTATCTTTAATCCATCTCAAACTAATCCTAAAAAATCAATGAAGAAACTTTTTACATTTGTCTTCTGCTTTGGCAATTTTTTTTATTCTTTCGCCCAAAACAATTATTTTTTTCCAAAAAAACAACTCAATTCAAGTATTCCAACTCCCGAACAATTTTTGGGATACCCTATCGGTTCGCACCACACGCGGCATGATAAATTGGTTGAATATATGCGTGAACTTGACCGAGTTTCTGACCGAGTTTCAGTTCAGAAAATTGGCGAAACAAATGAACATCGTGAGCAAATAATTGTCACTATTTCTTCGCCTGAAAACATCAAACGTTTAGAAGAAATCAGAAAAGAACACTTAACGATTACAGACCCAAGCAAGCCCATGCCTGATACCAAAAAAGCCCCTGCCATTGTTTGGTTGGGCTATAATGTACATGGAAATGAGCCTTCGGGTGGTGAAGCATCAATTTTGACAGCTTATTATTTGACTGCAAGCCAAGACCCTGAGGCTCTAAATTGGCTCAATGATGCCGTAATTTTGATGGAACCTGTTATCAATCCTGATGGACGTGACCGCCATTCGCATTGGGCAAATATGCACAAAGGTGACCCAATGGTAGCAGATGCAAACGACCGTGAACACAACGAAATTTGGCCTGGCGGACGTACAAATCATTATTGGTTTGACCTCAATCGTGATTGGTATTTAGCTGTGAATGTTGAAAGTCGAAATCGGTTGGCTTTTTATCATCAATGGCTACCAAATGTGGTAACTGATTTTCATGAAATGGGAACAAATGCTTCACATTTTTTTGAACCTACAAAAGAAAACGCTGAAAATCCGCTTGTCCCAAAATTTGTGTATAAAGATTTGAACAGTCGTTTTGCCAAACATTTTGAGCAAGCCATGAATGAAATTGGCTCACTATATTATACCAAAGAATCGTTTGATAATTTTTATCCAGGTTATGGTTCAAGCTACCCAGATTTGGAAGGTGGTTTGGGGCTTTTGTTTGAACAAGCAAGTTCTCGTGGCCATGTGCAGGAAAGTCAAAATGGCGATTTAACATTTGGTTTTACCATCAGAAATCAGCTAGTCAATGCTTTAGCAACCGTTCGTGCTTCATTGATTGACAAAGAAATTTTATTGAACCACCAACGCAATTTTTTCATAGAAACCATTTCGCAAGGACAAAAATTTGCAACCAAAGCCTACATTATTGGCGATGCTAACGACCAAGGCCGTAATCGTGCATTTTGGGATTTACTATTGCAACATAACATTGAATTTTATCATTTGCCTAATGATATTACTGAAAATGGACAAAATTTCAAGAAAGGAAAAGCCGTTTTAATTCCTTCCGCTCAACCTCAATTTTTGATGGTTCGTTCTATTTTTGACCGCCCAACAACTTTTGCTGATAGTTTGTTTTATGATGCTTCAGCATGGAATTTAGCATTAGCTTACGGGCTTCCACATACTGAAATCAAAGGAAATTTCCAAAAAGGTGACCGAATTACCAAAACAGATTTGAAAGTAAATCAAGCTATTTTTAGTAAAAGTGAATATGCATATTTAATAGAATGGACTGATTATTTTGCTCCAAAAGCTTTAAACCAATTACTTGATAATCAAATACTTACCAAAACTTCATTCAAAAAATTTAGTATTGATGGAAAAGATTATGGCTATGGAACACTTTTGATTTCAGTACAAAAACAACAACTAAATTCGGAAGAATTATACCAAAAACTCAAACAAATCTCACTAAATACAGGCGTAAGCATCAATGCAGTTTCTACTGGTTTTAGTACTACTGGAATTGATTTGGGAAGTAATAGTTTCCAAACCGTCAAAAAACCACAAGCATTAATGCTCGTTGGCGGCGGTGTAACTTCATCAGAAGCTGGTGAAATTTGGCATTTGCTCGATACAAAAATTGGAATGCCAATTACTAAAGTTGAAATTTATAATTTTGCTCGATTAAACATCAATCGGTACAATACAATTGTATTAGTTGGTGGAAATTATTCAGCATTAGATAAAGCATCTACTCAAAAACTTAAAGCTTGGGTTGCCAATGGTGGTACTTTGATTACCCAAAAAACTGGTTCAGAATGGGTAATCAAGCAAGAAATTGTAAAAGAAAAATTACGAGAAGCAAAAATCGATAGTAGCCGAAATAAAACCAGAATTGCCTACGAAGATATTCAGGCAACTGAAGGTGCAAAACAAACAGGCGGAGCAATTTTTGACGCCGAATTAGACATTTCTAGTCCAATTGGTTTTGGTTATACCAATAAAAAAATAGCTATTTATCGAAACAATAATACTGTTTTAGAAAGAAGTGTTGGTGCCGCAAATTCAGTTTTGGTTTACACTGCAAATCCTCGAATTACAGGTTATGTTCATCAAGAATCTTTGAAACGAATTTCAAATTCGGCAGCCATTAATATTAGTTATGAAGGTAGCGGTCGAGTGATTTTGTTCTCTGACGACCCCAATTTTAGAGGAACTTGGTTTGGTACAAATAAACTTTTCTTAAACGCACTTTTCTTTGGTAGCAACATTAGCTTGGGCGGTCAATTTGGAGCGGAAGAAGAATAAAGCATTGCATAAAAGTGATTGAGCAAACAAAGATTTTTATATTTTTTGTCCAATTTTTTAATTCTCATTTGATATTGATGAAAGTTCAATTATTCACAATTAAATCTAAAAAAGATGGAAGAATTCGCTTTAATCATGCGTCATGAAGATGGTCAAAAACTTGCTTCACCCGAACAAATGCAAGCTTGGATGAAACAAACAATGGATTGGATTGGCGGAATTGCGGCTCAGAATAAATTTGTAAGCGGTACTGGCTTACCCTTTGATGAAGCTAAGGTTGTAAGATTCAATAATGTTGTTACAAACGGTCCATTTGGTGACATCAAAGAAACAATTGGTGGTTTGATTATTGTCAAAGCTGAATCCGTCGAAGAAGCAGTTGAATTTGCTAAAGGCTGCCCCGTTTTGCAAGGAGAAGGCAATACCATTGAAGTAAGAAAGGTTGCGAAAGGAAATTAGAAATCATTCAAAAAATTAAGGGCTTCTGAAATTAAACAGAAGCCTTTTTTATCTATGAAAGAACAAGAATTAATACCGCATCTTTTCCGAACCGAATATCGAAAAATTACTGCTGTATTGTGCAAACGATTTGGTATTGAACACATTGAAATAGCCGAAGATATTGCGAGCGACACCTTTTTACTGGCTGTTGAAACATGGTCTTTTAGAGGTTTGCCCGAAAATCCTAAAGCTTGGTTGTATTCAGTTGCCAAGAATAAAGCTAAAAATCTGTTGACTCACAACCACATTTTTTCAGAAAAGATTGTTCAGGAAATTCAGAATTCAGCTGCTGAAAATAGCGAATTTGAGATTGATTTATCAGAAAAAAACATTACCGATAGCCAATTACAAATGCTTTTTGCACTATGTCATCCATCAATTTCGGGTGAAGCTCAAATTGGATTATCGTTACGAATTCTTTGTGGATTTGGTATTGACGAAATTGCTGATGCCTTTTTAAGCAACAAAGAAACCATCAATAAACGTCTTTTTAGAGCAAAAGAAAAGCTTCGCCAAGAAAACGTAAAAATCGAATTTCCAGCCGAAACAGAAATTAATTTACGTTTAGAAACTGTTTTAACAACACTTTATTTGCTCTTTAGCGAAGGATATTATTCCGAAAGTCAAGACGAAATTTTAAGAAAAGACCTTTGTTTGGAAGCAATGAGATTGACTTTTCTACTTATCGAAAATGAACGAACTAATTTGCCAAAAGTAAACGCATTATTTTCATTAATGTGTTTTCATTCATCAAGATTTGAGGCCAGAAAAGACAAAAATGGTGAAATTGTTTTTTATCAAGAACAAGACGAAACGCTCTGGAATCAAGCATTAATTACGCAAGGAATATTTCATTTCCATGAAGCTTCTCAAGGAAATGAAATTTCTAAATATCATTTAGAAGCTGGCATTGCCTATTGGCATACCAAAAAGACCGACTCGCAAGAAAAGTGGGAAAACATTTTGCAACTTTATAATATTTTATTGCAAATCAACTACTCTCCTATTGCTGCACTTAACCGAACTTATGCACTGGCCAAAGTCAAAGGAAATGTACTGGCAATAGCGGAAGCTGAAAAATTAAATTTAAATGATAATCACTTTTATTTAACTTTATTGGGTGAACTTTATAAAGAAATTGACCAAAATAAAGCTAGAACTCATTTCCAAAAAGCACTTTTATTAGCTAAAACAAAAACTGATAAATTAACGATTCAAAAACAAATTGATAGTTTATGAAATTTTGTTTGAATAAAAAGAAAACTTTCTTAGAAAATGCAAATTAGAAAATACCAACATTCTGACCGAAAAAGCATTATTGACTTATTAAGGCAGAATACACCAACATATTTTGCACCTTCGGAAGAAAGTGATTTGAATGACTTTTTAGATAATCATCTCGAAAACTATTTTGTTGTTGAAGTTGAAAATGAAGTACTTGCTTGCGGAGGTTTCAACACATCTGAAGATGAAAAAATAATTAGAATTTCTTGGGATATTGTGCATCCACAATTTCAAGGAAAAGGTTTGGGCAGTAAATTAATTAAATTCAGAATACAGAAAATAAAAGAAATTAAAAACATTGAAATAATTGTTGTAAGAACTTCACAGCTAGTTTATCAATTTTACGAGAAATTTGGTTTTGAATTAAAAGAAATCGTCAGAAATTTCTGGGCTGATGGTTTCGACCTTTATCACATGGAGCTTCAACTTGACAAAAATCCTCCTCAATAAATTTACTGCATATACATATTCAACATCGACTAAAATTAAATGAATTTTAGTCAATGTTGATTGTCAAAATAATTTTCATTAATTTAACCCCGTCATTTTTACATAATGTATTCAATATATATAGTTGTAAGACCTTTTTTTCGCTAAAATCTCCATTACTTTCTTTAAAATAGCCAAAACTATAAATGTTTTTTGTTGAATGTTCAAACTTGCTCTCGTTGATGACCACGACATTTTTCTCAAGGGTTTGCAAAAAATCCTTGAATATGAAGATGATTTAAAAGTGGTACATTCATTCAAATCTGGTCAAGAAATCCTCAACAATATTTCTGATTTGGATATTGATATTTTAGTTCTTGATGTACAACTCCCTGACATTCAGCCCGAAGAATTATTACAGGCTTTACGAAGCAAATTGCCCAATCTTCCGATTTTATATTTAACGCTACTACGAGGAACTCGTTTTTTTCATAAGTTACAAAAATTTAATATTCAAGGATACATTTTGAAAGATTCTCCGACAGAAGAATTGATAAAAGCCATTAAAATCGTGGCAAATGGTGCAACTTATTTCTCAGAAAAAGTTGAGATTGCAGGTTTTGAAGATGAGTACAAAAACACCGTTATTTATGCCGACCAAAAAGTTAATGACATTTTGAGTCCACGAGAAATTGAAGTTTTAAAACTGGTCTGTCAAGAATATAGCAGTGCTGATATTGCCGCAAAACTATTTTTGAGCGTTGGTACAGTTGATACACATCGAAAAAATATATTGATAAAATTAGGCGTAAATAACACTGTTGGTTTAGTGAAATATGCCCTCAAAAACAATATAATTACATGAAAACATTGATTAAAGTAGCTTTATTATTAATTGTTCAACTTTCAACATTTGCTCAAAAAACTGCCGAACAAATTAATAAATTATGTTTACAAGTAATTCAATATGACGAAAGTCAATTGGATTCGATGAGATTTTATGCCAATCAAATCGAAAAAGATTCAAGGGCAATTAATTATACTTTAGGGATTTGTTATGGATACCGCTTGAGAGGTTTGGCCAACGAACTCGAAGGTAAATTTCAAGAAGCTTCTAAAGATTATATTTATGGTTTAAAAATTAGTGAAGAAAAGAAAGATTTAGAAGCTAAACTTCTTATGCTCAGCGACTTAGGCTCTCTAAAAGTTTCTACCAAACAATACGATAAAGCCAAAGGCTATTTTTCGGAAGCATTAATTATTGCCCAGTCGCTTATACCAAAACCGAAGCCCAAAAGATTATCTTCTTTTTATCAAAATTTGGGTATTTGTTATCGCAATCTCCATCAAATTGATTCAGCATTAATTAATTATAAAAAGTCATTAGAGATAAAAAAACAAATTGGAGATTCGGCTGGAATTGCCAATTTAGGCATAAATTTAAGTGCATTATTGGTTAATCAAAAAAAATATCAAGAAGCAAAAACGTACTTAGACTTTAACATAGCTTATCACACAAAAGTAAATGCAGTAGACGATCTTTGGAATGATTACTTAAATTTAGCAGGAATTTATATCCCTTTAAAACAATATGAAAAAGCAAAAAAGTTAATAGATAATGCTTTAATAATTGCTCAAAAATTAAAGTCAAAATCAAAAATAGCAGATACTTATAGAGATTATTCAACTTATTATCAAGAAATTAATGATTATAAAAATGCTTATGAATATGTTCAGAAATACCATTCTTTAGAAAATGAATTATTGAATACAGAAACAAATAATGCTATTTCTGAGCTCGAAGAAAAATATCAATCTGAAAAGAAAACGCAGGAAAACAAACTTTTAAATACTGAATTACAAACTCAAAAACAACAAAAACTCATTTGGATTATTTTGAGTTTAGCTATCGGGCTATTCGGATTTACGGTGGCTTATTCTTGGTGGCAAAACCGTAAGAAAAACATTATTTTGACACAACAAAATGATTTTATTCAATCACAAAACAAAAAACTAGCAGAGCTTAATCAAGAAAAAAACCATTTAATTAGTGTTGTTTCGCATGATTTAGGAAGTCCGTTTTCTACCATCAAATTATGGGGAAGTATTTTATTTAAAAATCCAAATTTAGATGATGATGCCAAAGAAGCCACTGAAAATATCAATAAAATGGCTACTTATGGGCAAAATATGGTGAAGAAGATTTTACAAATCGAAAAAGCTGAAACAAATGAACATACACTTAATTTGACTGAAATTGAATTGGTTGGTTTCACGAATACCATTTTAGAAGGCTTCAAACCTGCCCTTGACGGCAAAGAAATTTCGATTAATTTCGAGGCATCAAAACCTCAGATAAGCGTCTTATCCGACACGTTTTATTTGAACAGAATTTTGGAAAATGTCATTTCAAATGCCTTGAAATATTCTTACAGAAACTCAGAAGTAAGTATCAGCATCAACGAAGGAAAAGAAGATGTATGCATTTCGGTAAAAGATTATGGCGTAGGAATTGATGAGGAAGGAAAAAAGAATTTATTTTCAAAATTCAGTCAAATAAGCTCCAAACCCACTGAAAACGAAGATTCAATGGGTTTGGGTTTACACATTGTTAAAAGGCTTGTTGATGAATTGGGTGGTAATATTACCTGTGAAAGCGAAGTAAACAAAGGTTCAACTTTCACTGTTTTCTTAAAAAAGTAACTTAGTTCAATCGCATTCTTGCTAAAATAGCCGACATCGTTGCGGAAGGTGTATTAATATATGCTCCTCCAATGGTGACGGGGCTAGTGGTTACTGACGAAATAAATACATTGCCGAGGTTATCTTTAGTAATGCGAGAGTCTAAAGCTGAAGGAAACGAAAACAAAGCAGTTGTTAGGTTTTCAGTGTTTCGTCTCCAAACAAAAGTTCCATAAGGTTCTGCAATAGAATAGCCTTCTATTGAAAGATTTACGTTTGTATAACCAGTTAGGTAAATATTGCCATTGGCGTCGCTAATTGCATCGGTTACATACTCCACATTAGTTCCACCAAAAGTATTAAAACTATCCGAATCAATTGATAGCATCCAGTTTATTTGCCGTGCATTCATGCTTGGGCCAATCTGGTCTAATATTGTGGCTAAGAAAATATCTACACTACCTTTAGAAACATAATCAGAACCATTTACGGTGATAGTTCCTTGAAAGTCTCCCGCTAAAAACAATGTACCTTGAGAATCTTTAACTATTGAAAGAAAAACACCATCTTCTTCTGTTCCACCAACCGAAAACGAACTTTGATAAACACCATTTATATCAAATTTAGCCATGAATAAATCCGCCATTCCATTAGATGTATAGTTTTCTGTACCGATTGTAGTAGCATCATAATACGTTCCAGCAATGTAAAGTGCATTACTGCCATTATGGTAAATATCTTTCAGATAATCATAATTTACACCACCAACCGAATTTACCCATGTAATTAGTCCTGCCGAAGTATATTTAGCCACAAAAATATCTGACCAACCATTACTTGTTTTTTGAATCGCTCCTCCATTGAAGTTAATCGTAGATTGGTAAGTTCCCGCAACAAATACATTCCCACTGGCATCAGTAACTACTTTTTGTGCAATATCTGGCCCAGTTCCTCCTTCAGATTTTACCCACTGAATAGCCAGTGAAGTATTATACTTGGCAATAAATGCGTCGTTATCTCCTAAAGGTGTATAATTATATATTCCGCCAAATGCCACTGTGCCATAATATGAACCACTGACATAAACATTATCATTACTATCAATATGTAAATCAGTCGGAATTACTGAAACATTTGTCGCTTGTTCTTTCGTGTAAGATAATAAAGTACCTGATGTATTATATTTAGCGATGAAAAGGCTTTCGTATTCAGCTCCACCAGTAAGCGTTACGGTTGGGCTTAAAATAATTGAAGCTCTAAATAAACCAGCAATATAAATATTATTTTGGCTATCGTGAGCTACTCCTATGATTGTAGTAAATTGAGCATTACACCCAAATGCAGTTACATCTCCTTCTGTCGACTGGGCATTTAAAATTCTGACCCACTCATGTCCATTATAAATTCGGACACAATAAAACGTCAAATCAAAAACTAAATCGCCAATTGCCATGTCAGTTTTTGCTTGAATTTGGTCGTAGGTTAATTTAAGATGACTTGCTTGTACAGGCGTAATGCCACTTGGCAAAATCGTTACATTTTGTGCTTGAACTACCTTTAGAAAAAAGATAAGAAATAAACTCAATATAATTTTCTTCATTTTTTTATTGATTATGTTTTCTAAAGTTCTTATTTGCTTTTAGTAAACTTGATTTTCGATTCAATAATATCAATTTAATCTGACTCTCATTAAAACATTAGACATCGTTCCCGAAGGAATATTAATAAATGCTCCTCCAATTGTAGTTGATACATCTATTCCGCCCGAAAGAAAAACATTGCCAATATTATCCCTTGTTATATACGGATAGGTATTTAATGGATAAGAATAAAGCCCGATTGTTAAAACATCTGCGTGCCGTTTCCAGAGAAAAACCCCATTATGCACAGTTGTAGAAAAACCATCAATTGGCAAAGTACCACTTGTGAATCCAGTTACATATATATTTCCGTCAGCGTCATTGGTGGTTTCAGTTAAGAAATCATCAACGGTTGGGTCATCCGAACCAAATGTTTCAAATATCCCTAAAGATATGGTTGTGTTAACTCGAGCGTTTTCAACGTATGGCTTCGATAAGTTTACCAAAAACATATCTGAACCCCCTTTCGACACATAGTCTAATCCATCTATGGTAATAGTATTGTGGAAATCTCCTCCTACAAAAATCCAACCTTGTGAATCTTGGACTATTGTATTTCCATAATCTGCTCCTGTACCACCTCCCGAAAATGACGCTTGATAAACGCCATCTTTGTCGAATTTTGCAATATAAAAATCCGTTTCTCCATTTGAAGTATAAGAATCCGAACCGATAGTTGTGGCCAAATCGTAATATCCTGTCAGATAAAGGTCATTAATTCCATCGAAATGAATATCGTTTACTACGTCCGAATTTAGTCCTCCAAATGAATTTGCCCATGTAAGTGTACCAGTTGAAGTATATTTTGCTATGAATACATCATAACTGCCCACACTTGTTTTCTGAACTGCACCACCGTTAAAATTAATTGTTTCAGTAAAATAGCCACCAATAAATATATTTCCGCTTGCGTCACTAGCTATTTCAGAAGCAAATTCATCGCCAACTCCACCCTCAGATTTAGACCATTGTATAGCCAATGAAGTGTTGTATTTACTAACAAATGCATCATAAGTCGTACTATTTGAGGTAAAATTATACAATCCACCCATTGTAACGGTACCTTTGTAACTTCCTGCAACATATACGTTATCATTGCCATCAATATATAAATCATAAGGAATAACAACACTACTCCCCACCTCTTTTGTATAGGCCAATAATGTACCCTCTGCATTAAATTTTGCTATAAATAGGTTTTCAGAAACAGAATTTCCTGTAAGAGTAACAGTTGGACTTAACACAAGTGATGTTAAGAAATATCCTGTGATATAAATATTATTTTGGCTGTCATGTGCAATACCAGAAATAGTTGTAGCCACAGAATTAAATCCAAAAGCTGTTGCTTCGCCATCACTAGATTGAGAATTTAGCAAACGAAGCCATTCGTGACCGTTGTACATTCTCAAACAATAAAATGAAGTGTCGTAAATCAAATCACCAACGGTCATATCTGTTTTTGCTTGAATTTGTTCAAACGTAAGTTTCAAATAGCTAGTTTTTACTGGCGTAATTCCGCTTGGTAAAATCGTTACATTTTGTGCCTCAACTATCTTTACAAAAAAGATGAGAAATAAACTCAATATTATTTTTTTCATTTTGCTTGCTAAAATTTTAGTTTTGGGTCGAATACTTAATTTATTCTACTTAAAAATCAATTCATTCTAACCCTTAGTAAAACATCGGAAACTGTACCTGTGGGTACATTTATAAACACCCCGCCAATAGTCATAGATAAAAAAGCATTGCCTACAATAAATAGATTACCAATGTTATCTCTCGTAATTCCAAAGCCAGTTGGGTAAGCAAATAATCCAGTAGTTTTAGCATCGTGGTTTCGTTTCCATAGAAATGCACCATTATTTATAGATATTGAAAAGCCTTCGATTGGTAAAGTTCCGCTTGTAGCACCTGTTATATAGATATTACCGTCAGAATCATTGGTAGCATCATGGATGAAATCATTGACGCTTGCATCGTTTGAACCAAATGCTTTGAATGAAGTTAAAAGTATCTCGGAAGATGTTGAACGGGCATTGACAAGAATGGGTTTATACAACTCTGCTAAAAAAAAATCAATCCCCCCTTTTGATACATAGTCTATTCCATTTACTGTAATTGTATTTTGAAAATCACCACCAACAAATATTGTCCCTTGTGAATCTCTTACGATAAGATTACCAGATTCATCTCCTGTGCCACCTCCAGTCAAAGAACTTAAGTAAACACCATTCTTATCGAATTTTGCTATAAAAAAATCTGAGCCTCCATTGGATGTGTAAGCATCCACTCCAATAGTAAAATCTGTACCAAAAGTTCCTATCAAATACAATTCATTTGAGCCATCATAGTAAATATCATTGGCAAAATCATAGCTTGTTCCTCCAAAAGAATGGGCCCAAGTGAATGTACCAGTTGAGCTATATTTTGCTAAAAAAACATCATAATTACCCGCACTTGTTTTCTGAACAGCACCGCCATTAAAATTGATTGTTCCATCAAAATAACCTTCTAAAAACACATTTCCATTGGTTTCGGTAGCTATTCTCCTCCCAGAATCGTCTCCTGTTCCTCCTTCCGATTTTGACCATTGAATAGCCAACGAACTATTATATTTACTAAAAAAAGCATCATAACTACCAGTAGTTGAAGTAAAATTATACAATCCACCCATCGAAATAGTACCAAGATATCCACCAGTTACATAAACATTATCGTTGCTATCAACGTGTAAACCCTCAACAAAAATCGAATTGTTTCCTTGCTCTTTTGTATAAGACAATAATGTGCCTGCGGTATTAAATTTTGCTATAAAAATGCTTTCAAAAGCCGAACTTCCAGTTAGCGTAACAGTCGGACTTAAAACAAGAGAAGTGGTAAAATTTCCTGCGATGTAAATATTATTTTGGCTGTCGTGGACTACTCCAATAACAGTTGTACTGACAGAATTAAATCCAAAAGCCGCCACTTCACCTGTATTTGGTTGAGCATTTAAAAAACTAAGCCATTCGTGGCCATTGTACATTCTCAAACAATAAAAGGTTAAATCATAAACTATATCGCCAATGGCCATATCAGTTTTTGCCAGAATTTGTGCATTTGTAAGTTTCAAATAAGCACTTTGTACAGGAGTTATTCCGCTCGGTAAAATGGTTACATTTTGAGCTCGGATTTCCTTTAGAAAAAAGATGAGAAATAAACTGAGTATAATCTTTTTCATTTTTTATTGGTTAAGTTTTCTAAAGTTTGGATTCACTATCGAATTGAAATTATGCAACCTTCTTCTCGAAATAGTTAGACATTGGCCATTATGAAGTTCGACTTGGTCGCCTGATGATTTACAGATTGAATTGATGTTAACCAAAGTTGAACGATTGACCCTAAAAAAGCAGTTTTTTAAATCTTTCTCGTATTTTTTGAGCGTTTTTGCTACAATTAACTGATGTCCCGTTTTCAAAAATATGATTGAGTAATTAATACAAGCTTCAATTTTGAGTATTTCTTCGGGTAAAATTGATTGGTTTTTCTTCGATTGTTTAATATTTATTATTTCCATGACAGTACTTTTTAAGATATATTTTTAAGTCTAAATCATTCACTTTTAGTTATTCGTACTTTTAGTCAACATTGCCTCAATTCTATCCATTTGTTTTTTCAATGTGTCATTATCAGATTTCATTTGAAAATTTTCTTTTTCTAATCTTTCTATTTTTTTGTTCAAAGCCTTAATCGCTTCTACAATCATTGGGTCAAAATCTCCGTAGGCTGCCATCAAAAAACCTTGCTTATCCATTTGGACTTTTTCAGGAAAAACCGCTTGTATTTCTTGGGCAATAAACCCATATTGTAAATCTGTTGGTCGAATTGTACCAGTTTTAGTATCGTTCCAATGATAAGTTACACCATTTAATGCCACTACTTTTTCGAGAATTTGCTGACTGTTTAAGTAAGAAATGTCTTTTTTTAGTCTTTTATCAGAGTGAGAAGACCAATTGCCCGCAGTATTTTTTGAAGCAGTTCCATTAACTTGAAACGTATGAGGAGTAGCATCTAAATCTGTTTTTACTCGATTAATACCAACTTTATTTAAAACAAAATCGCCATTAATCAATGAATTTGTACTATCAGTATTTTCGATAATTAATTGATTATGCCCAAAGAGAGCAAATCCAGCTTTGTTACCAATAACAATATTATTACTAGCAGATGTGTTTACAGTCAAAGCTTCATTTCCAATCACAATGTTGTTGTTACCATCAATATTATTACCCAATGCCCCAACACCAATAGCAATATTGCTTGAGCCTGAGAGGTTGTTTCCAATTGCACTAAAACCAAGGGCAACATTATTTTGGCCAGACACATTTCTGTCAAGGCTCATCGAACCTATCGAAGTATTATAATTTCCGCTTGTGTTATTAAATAATGATTTATAGCCAATACTTACATTATCAATACCTGAGTTTGCATAAAAAAAAGCAGAATCTCCAATTGCTACATTCCTACTACCAACGGTATTGTTTTGCATTGAAGCAGTTCCGACCGAAACATTATCAGAGCCGCTATTATTCATTAAAAGTGAAGAATTACCAATGGCGATGTTTCGATTCCCAGTCAAATTTTTCTCTAATGCATTGCTACCAAAAGCATTATTATCGCTAAATACCGAACCATCCGACAACGCTGAAAAGCCAAAAGCATTATTTCGTTCACCAGCAGTAAGCAGATTTAAAGAGTAATTTCCAAAAGCATGGTTTAAACTTCCAGTTATGTTTGACGTAAGGGTATAATTTCCAAAAGCAGCATTGTTGTTTCCCTCTTCATTATCTCTTTGAGAAAAAGCTCCAAATGCGGAGTTATTCTGACCTATAAAATTTGAATTAAGCGAGAAAAAACCAAAAGCATTATTTAAAGAACCCACTGAATCTTTTTCTAAAGCACCACTACCAAAAGCCGAATTACCACTAAAATTAAAATCATTACTTTCATTTCTTGCCCCTGAACCTTTATGGTTTTTTAGTGCATTATTTCCTACGGCAGTATTATTTTGGGAATCAATGTTTTTTAGCAAAGCATTCGTTCCTAAAGACAAATTATTTTGATTATTGTTGAGTATGCGATTAGTAGTAATTCCAGATGGCAAAAGGGTTACACTCAAATTATTATTTTGTATTGTTTGTTGACCATTACAAAAACTTGCAATACCAATAGCAAAAAAAAATATTAAAATTGTTTTCATGTCTTGAGTCGTTTTATTTAAACCCAAAATTGAGAAACAACTCAACACCAAAACATCCTGTAAATAGGTATTTTTCTAAAAAACACATATTTTACTTAAATAAAACAGGCATTTTTAAACCAAAAAAATAAAAGAGATGGTAAAACCATCTCTTTATTAAATATACTAACCTTAAAATAGATAATTACTCTTAATTCTTTTTGACCAAAAATTTGAGCGTATCTGCATTGATACCTGTAAAAATCCCTAGTCCATTGATAATACTTGTCGGTGGCGTACTCAAATTTTGTGAGGTAGTTCCACTTGATTGATAAAGTGCTGCATATTCTGCATTTACTCGATAAAGTATTACATCGTGGTTGCCAAAATATTCAAAACTTTGTGACCTTAAAATATTGCTTGAACCTGTAAGTGGTTCGTTTGTAAATCTAAAATTTGGAAAAGTAGCTCCACTTGGTGGTATTAAAATCCGAATCGGGCTAGTTTCAGTATTTTCAACTGCCACAAAATGATAAATATTTTCGGGATTATCCCATGTAAGCTCAACTGAAGTATTTGTTTCACCGCCACCACCAAATGGTCCTCCTCCGCCACCCATTGGCGGAAAAGTCCCACTTGATAAATCTATTTGGGTACGAGAAATTTCGGTTTTATCAATCTTAAAATTGATTGGTTTAGCAGGTATTTCAGTTGAAGCAGCTACTTTTCTGCCTTTATAATCAAACTCCAATGTATAAGTTGTTTTTGCAGCACCAACTAACTCATTTTCGGCAGATTCATAAACACCATTTCCAACGGATTTTAAGTTAAAAACTTTGCCATTACTACCTGATATTTTTATAGAAAGTCCATCAATATTAACAGATGTTCCTTCTGATGTTTCGGTATATGGAATTTCGGTATAAACCTTCATACTTACCCGATGATTTGGAGCTAAATAAGCTTCGATAATTGGTTTTTCACCAGGATTAATAACTGTATTTGTTTCGGTGCAGCCCATCAAAAAAACTTGAAAAGCCAACAATATTGCTAATAAATATATCTTTTTCATTGTATTTAGTCAATTTTCAAAAATGATTTTTTACCATTATTTCAACTTCCAGCTTAAAACAATATTTGGTGTAATGCCCAAATAATTCACGTTCGTAATCTGTAATGCAGTCACGTCATCTTCTGTGATTACTTGGAATCGCTTGTACCAATTATTACTTCGATTATACAAATTGAAAATTGAGAAGCCTACATTAAAGTTTGCGTTGAAATTATAGGTAGCCGATACATCCATGCGGTGATAATCAGAAAAACGGTTGGCATTTTTATCTGACGGATTGGTAAAGTTTTTAACTGAGCCATCTAATAACTCTAATTGATAAGCACCCAAAATTGATGTATATGGTCGTCCTGATGAAAAAATCCATGTTGCAGCAAAATCCCATTTCTTGTATTTATACGAACCGATGGCCTTAAATTGATGACGTACATCTTGGTCAGAATAATATGCTTTATCAGAAAATGCCGTAATGTTTCGTTTTGCTTCAGCTAAAGTGTAGCCAATCCAACCATTAAAATCTCCAAATTTTCTTTGTATCAAAACATCAACCCCACGTACAATTTCAGAACCATTGAAAAACGTTTCGCTCGCACTTAAACCTTGACCAATTTTCGGCACAAAACGGAGTGTATATTCAGTGATATTTGTACTATTTTTCTGATAAAATTCAACATCAAATAAGTAATCAGTAATTTCATAGCTTCCCCCCAAAATTAAGTGATTTGATTTTGTAACAGGCAATGATTCATTGTTTGACAGAACCCAAAAGTTACGGTTTCCGTTAGAAATATCTTCTCGGTTGATTTGTTTCACAAATTGATAATAAATGCCCGCCGCTCCTTTAATTTTTAACTGTTTCGTAATATTATAATTGACCGAAAAACGTGGTTCAATGTAATTTTTCTTAGTCACATCAAAATATGTTGTACGAATACCTGGCTTTAAGTGCAATTTATCATTGAACAATTTTATGTTATCTTGTATATAAAAAGTCGCTGTGCTACCACGGTCATTGCGGTCCAAGACTTTCACCGTATCATTTTGACTATAAGTATATTTGATGATATTTTTGGTGAATTGCAAACCAAAATCTAGCTGATTTCCTGAAAAAACTTTCCACTCGAAATCAGTTTTGGCCGTAAAATCGTTCAAATTATTGTCTTCAATTTGTCCAATTTTCACATCTCTTGTTACACCATCTCTGGTAGTGGTAATATTTCGGCTGTTGTCTCGATTACTATAATAATTTGAATAACAAATCAAGGAATTACTATAAAATCTATCACTCCATCTTCGAGACCATTTTAAGCTTCCACCCAAATTCCCCCAATTAGACACATCCGTATTTGACGTATTCAAGCCAATATTTCTTCCACCAAAACCACCAAGTCCACCCAAATCAGAACTTGATGAATTATCCATATTATCAGTGCCATTATATAAACTCAAAGACAAAATATCTTTTTTATTTGGCGTATAAGTAAGTTTAGAATTGAGGTCATAAAAGTATGAACTCGCCACCTGCGTAGCAGAAAAACTGCCGAATCGTCCTCCACCTGGAAAACCACCTTGAGGCCCACTCTGCTGCGTTTGATTACTACTTGTAAATCTTTTGAATAATTTATTATAAAGCGGCCCTTTATATGACCTTCGAGCAGCTGCTAAAAAAGTAAATTTCGAGCCAAGTGGTGTTTCTACATAAGCATTGGCACTCAATAAACTAATATCGACGCCAGCATTAAACTCTTTTTTATTGCCTTCTTTGCCAGTAATTTCGGCAACAGCAGAAATTCTCCCACCAAATTTTGCATCAAAACCACCTTTATAAAGCTGAATATCTTTGATTGCATTGTAATTGAAAGCCGAGAAAAAACCAAAAAGATGGTCAACATGATACACTGTAAAACCATCGTAAAGTACCAAAGTTTGGTCGGGAGTACCACCTCGCACATATAAACCCGACGACGATTCGTTGGATGCACTCACCCCTGGCATCAACTGAAATGCTCGAAATGGGTCTCGCTCGCCTACATTTGGTAATTTTGCAATATTTCGTGGAGTCATTTTTATCATTCCAACAATTTCATTGGCTTTCAAAACCTCCGTTTTTTCACCTTCCACTACAACTTCTTCCAAAACTCCAATTGCTGGTTCGATTTCAATTTTTAGATCATTGATATTTAATTTTGGATTCAAGTGAAAATACCTGGTGCGATAACCCACATACCTGACTTCAAGCGTAACTGTATCTGCAGGCACTTTTTGTATCGTAAAATAACCATCAACATTGGTTTGAGAACCAAGTTTTGTGCCTTTCACCGTAACCGATGCAAAAGGGAGGTTTTCTCCGCTTGTATAATCTACAACCCTTCCAGTTAGGGTAAAATCAACTTTTTCAGCATTCCCTTTATATTGTCTGTCAACGGCGGTTTCAACTTTGACATTTTTTGAAACAATATTTAAAAAACCGTTTTCATCAACATAAGTTTTAAACGGTAATTTTTTAAAAATAGCTTTTAACCCATTTTGTAATGTTTCATTGGCAAACCAATAAGTCACAGTCAAATCTTTCAAAGCTGTTTTATCATAAAGAATTTTGAATGAATATTTTTTCTCTAAATCTGCCAAAATCGTTGGTAGAGCAATATTATTGTAAAACTCATCTTTGATAATTTGATTGTTTACATCAGTTGGTTTTGGTGTCTGTGCAAATACCTTTATTGGAAGCCAAAAAGTAGTTAGTAGAAAGCAAATAAAAATCCTTTTCATGAGTGGTCGTTTATATTGGTTTTATGAACATAGACGCACCGCTACAAAATTTGGATGTATCGATTTAGGCAAGTGTAGAAACATTAATGTAATGTGTCTATTGCTAGTATAATTTTGTAGAAATCAATTACTGTATTTTTGTTCAAACAATTCAGTGAATTTCTTCCCAATCGGAATTTCTTGTTTATCAATTAATAGTTTAGTTTTTTGAAAAGAAGTGATTTTCGGTAAAGAAACAATAAACGAATGATGGACTCGACAAAAAGTATTCGACGGAAGTTTCTTTTCCATCATCTTTAAATTCAGCCGAGTTAAAATAGGTTTTGGTTGATTTTTAAGAAATATTTTCACATAATCTTTCAAACCTTCAATGTACAAAACATCATCAAAATATATCTTGATTTGCTTATATTCTGCATGTATAAAAAAGTAATTATTTTCGTCCAAAACAGGTACCACATTCTCCTTCAAACGCAATCGAAACAGCTCTTCAGCTTTATTAACAGCTTTTAAAAATCGGTCAAATGGAATTGGTTTCAATAAATAATCAATGACATTCAAATCGTATCCTTCGAGTGCATATTGTTGGTAAGCGGTCGTAAAAATCACCATTGGAGGCGACGGAAGTGTACGCAAAAACTGGGTTCCTGTAATAACTGGCATCTGAATATCCAAAAAAATCAAGTCAACTTTTCCATCCTTGATGAGTTCCCAAGCATCGAGCGGATTTGAGAATTTTCCAAGCAAATTTAAAAAGGATATTTTCTGAATATCATCCGCCAAAATTTCAAGGGCAAATGGCTCATCATCAATGGCAATACAATTTATTTTAGACATCACGAAAGTTTTATTTTTAAATCAACCTTAAAAATTGAATCAATATTCTGAATCAATAACTCGTGTTTTTCGGGATAATGCAATGCCAAACGTCGTTCAACATTCTGAATACCAATGCCTGAATCGCTATTTTCAACACTGATATTTGCTCCAAAAACCTTGTTTTCAGCATAAAAATGCAATATTCCTTCGCTCACAGCAATACCTATTTTTATCAAACTTTTTTCTTGATTATGAAGTCCGTACTTGAAAGCATTTTCAACAAAAGGAATAAACAATAACGGTTCAATATAAATACTTTTCGTATTGCCATAGCAAATAAATTCAATCAAATCTTTTTCCGTCAATCGCATTTTTTGTAGGCTTATATAATTATTCAAATGCTCTATTTCTTGTGCTAAAGAAACTTTATCAGTACTCGTTTGATATAACATATAACGTAGCAATTGAGATAATTTCACAACTGCATCTTCGGTTTTTTCTGATTTTTGTCTTGCTAACCAACGAATATTATTGAGTGTATTGAACAAAAAATGTGGACTAACTTGAAGTTTTAAAACCGCTAATTCGACAGCAGTTTTCTCAAGAATAATTTGTTGTTTCTCATCATAACTACGAATCCTTTCGTTTATCAAAGCTAAAATTGAACTCGCAAAAATGACTAAAATATATGAAATACCTATGGCAAAAAAACGAAACGAAAAAAAAGTTGGTGGTGGAATATTTCTGCCAAATGGCGGTGGAATATTTTTACCAAAATTGGGAGACGGCCTAAAATCATCAGGTGATGGTGGAGGCGGTTGTGGACTATTGACCACTCCAATTTTAAATAATGCATCTTTTAAATAAAACTCAAATATTGCCATATTTATTAAAGATAATATGATAAAGCCAGCAAATAAGTATAGAAAAAAGCTTGTTGTATTTTGCTTGATAAGAAGATTTGGCGTAAAAAAATTAAGGTTTAGATAGAAAATTATTATTAAAAATAGCGTAACAATAATTTGTGGTAATACAAAAACCGTAAAGTTTGGGCGACTAAAAACATTACTCACGGGTAATGAAAGTAGAGGAACGGTGATAAAAACTATCCATCCAATTATATGAAGAAGAATCGAATATCGTTCTAGGATTTTCATGAATAAACTTTGATTGAAAATAACAAACGACAATTAACTCAATTATTATCTTTAATCAACAAATTTATTGATTTGTGTATAGAAAACCGCCATTTGTGTAGAATAACGCTAAAAAGCACCTTTGAAAGCTTTAGCATCTACACAGATAAATGATGCTTCTACACTATGAAATTTTTCACTAAAAAAGTATATTATTTATTGAAATTTAATATTCTTCTATCAAATGAAAAATTTCAATCTTATAAAAATAACAAAAATCGTTCTGTTGACTTTACTTTCGGTTGCTACTTTTGCCGCAAAACCTCCAGCAAAAAAACCGAATTATTCGATAGTTTTCCCACAAAACAAAGTAAATACACTTGAAATAATGCTTTCAAAAAAACAATGGGACAGTGTCAGAGCTGATATGAAACGAAAGTATGGCAATGATTTTGGTCAGGTGGGAATGCCTAATATGAGGAAAATATCACCATCGAATTTCGGAAATGAAGGAATGTTGAATTTTGGAAAAGGTGAACCAAACTATGTGTCAGTTTCAGTGAAATTTAGAGGAAAAACCTATCCAAATGTTGCTTTTCGGTTAAAAGGAAATTCAAGTTTAATGATGTCGTGGGGAAGAGGAGTTTATAAATTGCCTTTTAGATTAGATTTTAGTGAGTTTGAACAAAATAAGAAAAATCAAAAATTATACGGCTTTGAAAAGCTTTCTTTTTCACCAAGTATGAGCGATAAATCGCTAATACGTGAAAAAGTAACCGCTGATATTTTCCGAGCTGCAGGAATTCCTGCAGCTCAAACGGCTTTCTATAAAGTTTATATTGATTTTGGTGAAGGGAAAAAATATTGTGGCGTTTACACACTTGTCGAAGTAATTGAAGACACGATGGTTAAAAACCAATTTGACACAAAGGTTTCCGTTGGAAATATTTATAAACCTGAATCAAATTTTACTCAATTCAAAAAAGAGCAATTCGAGAAAAAAAATAATAAAAAACAAGCAGATTGGAACGATGTAAAAGCCTTTGTTAATGCCCTCAATAGTACAGAACGTACAACAAATGAAATAAAATGGCGAACAGATTTAGAAAAAACCTTCAACATTGACCATTTTATTAAGTGGCTCGCTGTTAATAATGTTATCGTTAATTGGGATACTTATGGAGCATTACCACATAACTATTATTTATATCATTCTCCGACCGAAAAACTCACTTGGATTCCTTGGGATAATGACCAATCGCTTGGCTTAAAAATGGAAATGCCAGAAGGATTCAAGCCACCAGATGGATTTAAAACGTCTGAAGGATTTAAGCCACCTGCTGGTTTTCAGCCACCGATGATGGGCGGCCCAATGGGAAAAGGCACTTCGCTTTCAATGAAAGAAGTTGGGAAAGATTGGCCTCTCATCCGATTCATCGCTGAAGACGTTTTTTATTACGCAAAATATAAACAATATGTGCAAGACTTTAATAACAAAGTATTTACACAAGACAAGATGAATGCTCTTTTTGAAAAAAATCATCGGCTTATTACTCCTTTTGTTATTGGCAATGAAAAAGAACAAAAGCCTTATTCTCACTTAAATAAGTCCGAAGATTTCATACTAGAACTTGAAAAATTAAAAGAACACGTAGCAAAACGAAACAAAGAAGTAGCAGAATTTTTAAAATAGTACATTTAATCAAGCCGTTTTATAATGTGGAATACCTAGATTTATGAAAATAATCTTATCATTCCACATTTTTATTATAATTTACTTCTTTTGAATTTGTCATTAAAGTTAAAAAAAACTTTTTTTTGCGAAATAACTTGCATCATTCCAAGCTAAGATTTACTTTCGCAAGCTATTGATTATCAAGTACTTAATAGCTCCTATAAACTAACCCCTAAAAAGAAATAAAATGGATTTTCGTACTGAGATTGAAGTAGCTCCAGCTCACTTCAAAATCAGCACTGACTCGAAAATTATGACAGTCGGCTCGTGTTTTTCCGAAGTCATTGGGAGTCAGCTAACTGATAACAAACTGCAATGCCTCTGTAACCCGTACGGGACAGTTTTTAATCCCTCTTCGATTTTCAAATTGGTGAGTCACAGCCTACAAAATCAGCCAGTTTTTAAGCATTTAATGCTCGAACACGAAGGAATTTGGCAACATTATGATTTTCATTCAAAATTCTATGCTCACTCAAAGGAGGAACTAGAAAAAGAATTAAACCAAACCCATAATAAAGTTAATCAATTTTTACGAAAAGCAAATTTTTTGGTCATTACACTTGGCACTTCAATTGTATATCAACTCAAGGAAAACAGCCAAATTGTATCCAATTGTCATAAAACACCTGCATCAAATTTCAAAAAAGAGATGCTGACCGTCAAAGAAATTTTATTACGTTTTCGACCTATGTATGAGGCATTGAAAATGCAAAACAATAAAATAAAAATCCTTTTGACAGTCAGTCCAGTACGTCACACCCGTGAAACTTTACAGCTCAATTCAGTCAGTAAAAGTATTCTTCGTACGGCTTGCTATCATTTAGAGCAAGATTTCAACGACGTTCATTATTTTCCTAGTTATGAAATCATGTTGGACGATTTACGTGATTATCGATTTTATAAACCTGATTTAATTCATCCCAACGAGCAAGCCGAACAATATATTTTTGAAAAATTTGGAGAAACATATTTCACCGAAGACTTAAATGTTTTTTTGAAAGAGTGGAATAAAGTAAAAATGTCGCTCAACCACCGTCCTGTTCAAATTGACACGCCAGCTCACCAAAAATTCTTGAATGATTTATTAAGAAAACTAGATGGTTTTAGTACAAAAATCGACGTTTCAAGTGAAATCGAATTTGTTCGTTCTCAACTAGTTGCCGCCTAAATCATTGCATTAAAAATGTAAAAACTGACGAATTGATGCGAATATTTGCATTGATTCGTCAGTTTTTACATTACTTTATCAACAAAATTTTAATTCCCTCTAAAATGTCTGGTAAAACTTTCCTTAAAGCTCAATGGAGTAATCTGGTGATGGCAAACTATGAAATTTCGCCTGAAATTTTAAAAAAATATTTACCTTATAAAACCGAATTGGATACTTGGAACAACCGATGCTACGTAAGTTTGGTTGGTTTTCAATTTCTCGAAACTAAGGTTTTGGGTATAAAATTTCCTTTTCATACCAATTTTGATGAAGTAAATTTACGTTTTTATGTTCGATATAAAGACAATGGTCAGTGGAAACGAGGTGTAGTTTTTATCAAAGAAATTGTTCCTAAATTTATGATAACCCTAGTTGCGAATACACTTTATAACGAAAAATATGCTACACACCCATGCAAACACCATATTCAGAAAACTGATGGTGAACTGTTTGTAAAATATTTATGGAAATCAAAATCTGGTTGGAACCACATACAAGTTAGTGCAGATTCGGGCATTTTACCGATTGAAAAAGGCAGCGAAGAAGAATTTATTACCGAACATTATTGGGGTTATGCTGGTTTTTCTGCTCAAAAAACCAATGAATACCAAGTTGAGCATCCAAGATGGAACATACACCCTGTAAAAAACTACCATATCTTATGTAATTTTAAGGAACTTTATGGCGACGATTTCGCTTTTTTAAAAGGTACTCAACCCACATCGGTTCTACTCGCCGAAGGCTCAGAAGTGTCAGTTTTCAAAGGACAAACCATCGTTTGAAAGTCCAATTAAAAATCATAAAATTAGATCTGAATAATCAGATTAATGAAAGTCTAAATAATGGGAGAACTAACAATCACCAAAGAAAAAATACTTCAAGCCCTCAGTACTGTTGAGGAGCCAGATTTAAAAAAAGACCTCGTTACCCTCAATATGATTCGTGATATTGAAGTTGGAGTCAATCAAGTTTCATTTACAGTTGTTTTAACAACCCCAGCTTGTCCGTTAAAGGAGCTTATCAAGAAAAACTGTACAGACGCCATCCATCAGCACCTCAATCCTGATGTAAAAGTAACGGTCAATATGACTGCCGATGTTACATCTATTCGTAATAATGCTCCTGTTTTAGCAGGTGTAAAAAATATTATTGCCATTTCATCGGGTAAAGGTGGCGTTGGTAAATCAACAGTAACCGTTAATTTGGCAATGGCTCTCAAAAAATCTGGAGCTAAAGTTGGTATCATTGATGCAGATATTTCGGGGCCATCTATTCCAATTATGTTTGGTGCTGAAAACATGCAACCACTCATTACTCAAAAAGACGGTAAAAACATGATTACTCCAATCATGCAATACGGTATCAAAATGATTTCGATAGGCTTTCTGACTCCTGCTGATAGTGCAGTTGTATGGCGTGGGCCAATGGCAAGTCAAGCATTACGTCAGTTCTTTGGTGATGTAGATTGGGGCGATTTAGATTATATTTTAATAGATTTACCACCTGGCACAAGTGATATTCATTTAACATTGGTACAAACAGTACCATTAACGGGTGCAGTTGTGGTAACTACGCCACAAAAAGTGGCATTAGCTGACGTCACAAAAGGAATTTCGATGTTTCGTCAACAGCAAATCAATGTTCCGATTCTAGGAATTGTTGAAAATATGGCTTACTTCACACCTGCCGAACTTCCAGACAATAAATATTATTTATTTGGAAAAGATGGTGGAAAAGAAATGGCCGAAAGATTAAATGTGCCACTTTTAGGACAAATTCCTATTGTACAAAGCATCAGAGAAGGTGGAGATGATGGAAGACCAGTGATGATGGATGATGAACCAATTGTTAGTGAAGCTTTCAAAAATGCGGCCGAAGCTCTCGCTCGACAAGTGGCTATCCGAAATGCCTCAGGCGAAAAAACAGTTAGAGTTGAAGTGCGATAAGTACAATTTTCAAGAAATATGGCTTTTTTCATTAAATTTAAAAGCTATCTTTCAAAAAAAATACAAATGCAGAACTTTTCTGACTTTTTATTAATTTACAAATATATCTTTGCTGAAAAAGGCTTTAATGGAAAATTTAATAGAAAAAGTAGAAACAGCTTTAAATAGCGTTAGACCTTACTTACAAACCGATGGCGGAAATGTAAGAGTTGTAGAAATAACCGAAGACTTCACGGTAATGCTTGAACTGCTGGGAGCTTGTGGTACTTGCCCAATGTCATCTATGACGTTCAAAGCAGGTCTAGAAGAAGCTATTTTAAAAGCCGTACCTGAAATCAAAAAAGTTGAAGCTATAAACTTAGTTCCTGCATTCTAGGTACTAAAATATGCTTTTATTGATAATTTAAGCTTAAAAATTCAAGCCACTTGTTTTTGCAAGTGGCTTTTTTATTATCTTGCAATCGGAATCAGAATCTTGAAATATTAGACTTTTTTTGCAGTAAAAACTGCACATAAAATTAAATAATGGCAAATAAAATCAGAGTCGGTGTTTTCTTCGGTGGACAAGCACGTGAAAGAGAAATCTCGTATTTAGGCGGAAAAACTGCCTTCGAACATATAGACAAAGGAATTTTTGAGCCAATTCCTATTTTTGTCGATAGTTTAGGGCATTTCATTCAGATAAATCCAGAACTACTTTACGAAGAATCAATTCGTGATTTTTTCCCTTCAAAAAATCTTAACCGTGGTTTTAGGGTTTATATCGAATCACTTGGTGAATTGAACGAAACCCAACTTTATAAATTAATTTATAAAGTTGGTAAGCAAATTCAACCAGCCGATTTCTCTCAAATAATGGATTTTGCATTTACCATTATGCACGGCCCTCAAGCCGAAGATGGTGCGATTCAAGGTTTATTGGAATGGTACGGAATTCCATATATGGGGCCAGGTCTAATGGGTTCGTCGGTTGGTATTGACAAGCCGATGCAAAATAAACTTATTTCGCTAGTAACGGGGCAAAAAAAGAAGATGATTACTTTCACTCGTGAAGAGTGGCAAGTAGCCGACCGCTCAAAAATGTTTACCGATTTAATTAACAATATTGGGTTTCCATTTGTGGTAAAAGCTCCACATCAAGGCTCGTCGATTGGTGTGGCAATTGTAAGAAAAAGAAGCTTAGATGAGTTTACAAAAGCCATTCAACAATGTTTTTTTGAAACTACTTTCTTGAAAAAAGAATGGGAAAAAATGACCGACCGTCAGAAAAGACATTTAATGGAAAAAACATCCAATCTTGATGAAGGTATCGGATTTCCACTCACCGTTAACGGAAAAACCTTACACCATCCAATTGAATTAATGGAAGAATTGGATGCACAATTATTTACATTAGAGTCTGTAACAGCCATTTCAGCAAATGCAGAAGACCATGTGATGATTGAAGAGTTTGTGGTTGGACAAGAATTTTCTTGTGGTGTTATTCAGCATGACGATGGCACGGCAGTTGCCTTACCTCCAACCGAAATTTATGGCGAAATTCAAACATTTGACTTTAAATCAAAATACAAATCAAACGTTACCAAGAAAAGAATTCCAGTAGAAACAAGTCTTGAAAATTTGCATAAAATCCACGAAAGTTTACTCAAAACTTTCAATAATTTAGGATTTAGTGTAGTAACCCGAATTGATGGATTTCTTACACCTGATAGTCGTGTGTTATTACATGACCCTAATACATTGCCTGGAATGTCGCCTTCGTCTTTGATTTTCAAGCAAATGGCAGAAATAGGCTTGACGGTTACACAATCAATTACGTATTTTATTCGTCAATCTGTTCGAGAACGCATCAGAAGCGGCAAAAATACGGTTGCACTCCGTCATTTACTTGAAAAAATTGATAGTTTAATCGAAGAACGTGTAACCGCTAGTAGAAAAAAAGTAGCTATTATTTTTGGTGAAACTGACGATGAATATAAAATGGCTCAGAAAAAAATGGGCGAATATTCATCTTCACCAATTTATGAAGCTGTGCCAATTTGTGCTGCTAGAAATGGACAAATGTACAAAATTCCAGTAAACTTGATGTTTAAAGCTGATATTCAAGATTTCGGACAGAATATTGGAAAACCGAAACATCCATTTATTGCTGAAATAATGAGAAAAGCTGAAAAAATAACCGAAAAGTACGCAGGAAGTTTTGATTGGCAAGTAAGAAAAATCTCTGAATCTGATTTAGCAGAAAGTGTTCAATTCATTTTTCAATGTGATTCAGAAACTTTATTAGAATTGTGAGAACGCACTATTAACATTTTATAAAACAAAAAAACTCCGCCTTCCGACGGAGTTTTTTTATAAATATCATTCTACTATTAGTTACAATATTCACGGATAACATTATAAGCGGCAGAATAGCCTAACTCACCTGCACGGCTTAGGTCATAGCATCCTGCATTTTCATCGCCTAAAGCATGTTTGATAATTCCTCTTACATAATATGCTTCGCCGTATTTAGGATTCAATTTGATAGCATTTGAACAATCTTGCAAAGCTTCTTTTTGTAATCCCATTGACGAACGCACTAAACCACGAGAGAAATAAGCTTCAGCATAAGTTGGATTCAATTCGATTGATTTATTCAAATCTGAAATCGCTCCTTTTCCGTCGCCAGTTTTAAATTTAGAAATTCCACGGCTATAAAAAGCCTCAGAACGGTCATCAGAAAACTCATTGATTCTGCTTCTTTCTTGAACAACATTGCGTAATTCATCCAAAGTATTTTTAGTCATACGACCAGTATAATACACTTTAGAGTCAATATTAACATTATTAACTTCGATAGCTTTTGTTAAATCGTTAACTGCATCACGTTGACTTCCTAATTTACTATTACAAAATCCTCTTCCATAATAAGCACGAACATTTTGCGGGTCAAGCTGAATCGCCTTATCATAATCGTTCATTGCACCACGGAAATCTTCAATTTTTGTTTTTGCAAAACCACGGTTAAAATACGACTCACTATCTTCTGGATTAAGTTTTACAGCTTCATCAAAATCTTTAATTGAACCAGTAAAATCATTAATTTTTAAACGGCTAAAACCTCTACTAGCAAATGATTGTGAACGTTTTGGATTCATATCAATGGCTTTAGTAAAATCTACAATACTACCTTGAAAATCATCTAAACGTGATTTACACGCACCACGAGAAAAATAAGCTTGGTATTTTTTGTCATCTTCAGTATTCAAATCAACAACTTTCGTAAAATCTTGAATCGCACGACGATAATCTAATAATTTAGCTCTTGTCATTCCACGGTACAAATACGCAAGTGCATCTTCTGGATTTAATTCAATGGTACGATTGTAATCCTGTAAAGCCGAACGATGATCATCTTGGTCGCTTTTGCTTTTTCCACGGTACAAATAAGCCAAAGCATTTTTTGAATCTAAATCAATTGTACGGTCAAAATCCAAAATCGCACCACGATGGTCTTTCAATTGTTGTTTGGCTAAACCACGGTTATAATAACTGGTTGAGTTTTCGGGGTTCATTGCAATCGCAGTACTATATGCTTGCGAAGCTCCGATATAATCACCTGCTTTACTTTTATTAACACCAATATCAAAGAATTCAGAAGCAGTTTGTTGAGCCTGTGTTTGTAGTGAACAAATGGTTAAGCAAAGTGCAAAAAAAGGGTAAAATACTTTTCTCATAAGTTTTTAGATAATTTAGATTCATGCGTTTACATGAAATTACTTGAATATTGCTTTGGAAGAAAAAAACGTTCATTTTTTATTTAGCAAAGATAAATTTTATGCCTGTGTACTCAATACTTTTTACCAAAAAGTTTTTACTAAAATATTAATTATGATACCGTTTGATAATTTTTTAACCAAATAGCTTGCCAATTACATTTTTTTTTTGCCAATTTTACACATTAATTATTTTGCTTTCAGCAAAGTTATTTACTTACGTTGCTTATAAACCTTCTTGTCGTATGAAATTATTGCGTCTATTCGCAGGGATTGCCATTTTAATGGCTCTGCTTGTTTCTTGTAATTCATCAAAAAAAATTACCAAAAACGAAAAAAATAATCGTAAAAAAAATCCTGCTGCTGCTGAAGCTGCCGTTAAAATAGGAAAAATGCTCGACCAATTGGCCACCGATTTGATTGGAGCGACTGCCAATAAAGCCGAAATCGTTCGTACTGCCGATGGTATTAATATTACTTTTCAACCTGATTTTTATTTTGAGTCTAGCTCTGAAAGTTTAACTGTAGATGCCAAATCTACTTTAGATGATATTTCGAGTGTTCTTAACCAATATCCGTACACCGAAATTTTTATTGAAGGTCACGCAGACAGTAGCGGAAATCAATTAAATAATAAAAAACTGTCCGAATTGAGGGCAAAAACGGTAGCGTTATACTTCAAAAGTCATGGAGTTGTTGCTGAAAGATTGGCTATTGCTGGCTATGGGGCAACTCGCCCAGTTGAGACCAACTCAACTCCAGAAGGACGCAGAAAAAATAGAAGAGTGGTAGTTAAAATACGAGCAAATGAAATGAAATTTTTGGAAAGCTTGAAACAAAAAAACATTAAATAAAACATTTTTCCACAAAAGAAATTGAAGCAAATTTCTTTTGTGGATGTAGATTAAAATAACTGAGTTACTCCAAAAACGATTACAAAAACTAATGTTGAAAGGGCCATTTGTTTAAGCATCGGGTCAGGATTTGGCAAACGAGAAACTTTAAATCCATTCATTAAAAACAAAGGAAAACATATCATATATTGAAATTTGTATTCACCTTGTAAAATACTAAAAACCAGTATACTACTCATTCCTAAAATGAGTAAAATCCAATGATAAGCAACTGCACTTTGTCTACCTAACCGTGCTGGAATAGTCTTTTTGCCTGCACGTGTGTCAGATTCAATATCTCTTATATTATTAATATTTAAAACTCCTGTTGCAAAAAATCCACAACTCAAAGCAGGCAAAACATTCATCCAATCGAATGTTTTAGTGAATAAATAATTACTTCCCAAAACCCCAACTAATCCAAAAAATATCAAAACTGAAATATCTCCTAAACCTGCATATCCATAAGGTTTTTTCCCTGCAGTATAGGTATATGCTGCAAGCATTGACAACAATCCAAGTGCAAAAAAGCCTAAAAATTCATTTTTTGAGGCATCTTTAAAAGAAAAATACAACAATGAAATGCCAAATAACAAACAAAGTATTGCCAAGAAAATAATGCCATTTAACATTTGTTTAGGTGTAATTGCACCTGATTGTACCGCACGTTCTGGGCCAACTCTTCCAGCCAAATCAGCTCCATTTTGGGTATCGCCATAGTCATTGGCAAAATTAGAAAGTATTTGTAAGGCAATAGTGGTTAAACAGCATAAAGCAAATATCAACCAATCGAATTTGGCAACAGATGCCGCCAAAAAACTACCCATAAAAATACTCGCCAACGCTAATGGAAGCGTACGTGGGCGAGCTGCGGAAAGCCAATGCTTCATAATTTCAATGATAAAATAGGTGAATGATGGTAAAATATATTACCATCATTCAAAATAGATTATAAGCCGACTGCATTCAAAAATTCAGGAGAATTTGGTTTTACACCTGAAGCAAAAAAGTGACTCACTTCACCTTTTTCATTAATAACATATTTACAAAAATTCCAAGTTGGAGCTTTGTCATTCCAACCATTTAAATCTTTGTTAGTCAACCATTTATATAAAGGATGTTGGTCATTTCCTACAACACTTACTTTTTCAAGCATTTGAAATGTAACACCATAGTTTTTTTGACAAAAAGTAGCAATTTCTTTGTTACTTCCTGGTTCTTGTCCACCAAAATTATTAGCAGGAAAACCTAAAACTACAACTTTATCGCCATGTTCTTTATGAAATTTTTGCCAATCCGCATATTGTGGCGTATAACCACATTCGGAAGCAGTATTTAAAACCACTACTTTTTTGCCTTTATATTTAGCAAAATCAATTTCATCTTTACCATCTAAAGATTTCAATTTAAAATCATAAAAAGAGCCTTTTCCCATAATTCTAGCTGGTTTTACTAATACCATTTTCTTGTTAGAAAATAAATGTTTGATAATACGAAAACTCATAAGACTAGTCGCTGCTAAAATGGAAATAGTTGTAAAAACAATAATTTTTTTCATCTGTTGTAATGTTTACATACGAGTTGGAACCTTTACACCTAATAACTCCATTGCTTTGCTAATTGTTCCAGCAACAGCCTTAATTAATGATAGCCTAAATTGTTGTTTTTCAGAATCAGTTTCATTCATAATTGAAACCTCAGCATAAAATTGATTGAAGGTTTTGGCTAAATCATAAACATAATTGGCAATAACAGCTGGTGAATAATCATCTCCTGCTTTTTTAACCGCTACTGGATATTCATTCAAAATATAAATTAATTCAGATTCAGGTTTCAATAAATCTACAGCTTTAACTTGCTTATTTACAGGCACTTGAATCGATTCTGCTTTACGCAAAATTGAACAAATACGAGCGTGAGTATATTGAATGAAAGGCCCAGTATTTCCTTGAAAATCAATTGATTCCGCAGGATTGAACAACATTCGTTTCTTTGGTTCTACTTTAAGTAAAAAATATTTTAATGCACCTAAAGCTAACATTTGAAACAGATTTTCGGCTTCTTCTTTGCTAAAGTCATCAATTTTACCACGTTCACGGGTTGTTTCAGCGGCAGTTTCAATCATTTCAGCAACCAATTCATCGGCATCAACCACCGTTCCTTCACGAGATTTCATTTTCCCAGAAGGCAAATCAACCATTCCGTAGCTTAAATGATAGCAGCCATCAGCATAGGCACGTCCAAGACGTTTCATGATAGCAAATAGCACTTGAAAATGATAATCTTGTTCGTTTCCTACTACCCAAATTGATTTGTCATTGTGATAATCATTAAATTTCAAGTCCGTTGTACCTAAATCTTGCGTGATATAAACAGAAGTCCCATCAGCACGCAAAACCAATTTTTCGTCCAATCCTTCTTCTTTTAAATCAATCCAAACGCTACCATTTTCTTTCTTGAAGAAAATACCATTGGCTAAACCTTCATCTACCACATCTTTTCCAAGCAAATACGTGTTTGATTCGTAATAAACTTTATCGAATGAAACACCAATTTTTTGATACGTTTCGGCAAATCCAGCAAAAACCCAATCATTCATTTTTCGCCATAAAGCCATCGTTTCTTCATCACCTTGCTCCCATTTTTGCAACATTTCTTGGGTTTCAAGCATCAATGGAGCTATTTTTTTTGCTTCTTCTTCAGTTTTTCCTTCAGTTATTAATTGAGAGATTTCGGCCTTATATGCTTTGTCAAATTCTACATAAAACTTGCCTGCTAAATGGTCACCTTTAATACCTAAAGACTCTGGCGTTGCACCATTACCAAATTTTTGATATGCCAACATTGACTTGCAAATATGCACTCCACGGTCGTTCACCAAGCAAGTTTTAGTTACGTCAAATCCTCCTGCTTGAAGAATATTTGAAACGGCAGCTCCTAAAAAATTATTACGTAAATGTCCCAAATGGAGCGGTTTATTGGTATTTGGCGAAGAAAACTCAACCATCACTGATTTTCCGTTTGCTGGCAAAGTACCAAAATTATCGTTTGCTAAAATGGCATTTAAAGTATCAATCCAAACTGAATCATTCAATACAATATTCAAAAAGCCTTGCACAACGTTAAATCCATTGACAAAATCATTTTTTTCTTGCAAATATTGTCCAATCGCATTTCCTATTTCGGCAGGATTTTTTCGCAATGATTTTACCAAAGGAAAAACTACATACGTATAATTCCCTTCAAAATCCTTTTTAGTTGGTTGTAAAACAACTTCCTCATCAACTTGATACAATGCCAAAAGTGCTTCTTGAATGGCTTTTTTTAATGATAATTCGATATTCATTTGGTCAGATATTGGTCAATCGTTTTTGTAAATTAACTTTTTGATTTACACTCTATTCGTTTGAAAACTAAACTGCAAAAGTACGGTTTTTTAAGAGAAAAGCCGCCAATAATTTGGAAATAAGACATTACTAAAGCTAACTTTACAAGGCTCAACCTTATTTATGATGAAAAAATATATACTTTCGCTCATATTCTGTTTTCTATATATTCGGCTCATCGCACAACGACTTAATTCAACAGCTGAGTCGATTTTGACGGCAGCACGCCTTTCAACCACAAATCTTAACCCCAAAAGTCATATCAAACAAGGTGGACAACCGACAACAGAAGAGTTCATTTTTAGGCCTATTCAGCAAAGTAATATTATTCCAGTTGGTGCAAGCGGAACAATCATGTCGGATTTGAATTCAGACGAAAAGTTTACTTTTCTACGAACGGAAGGATACGATAAAAATGTAAAAAATATTTGGAAAAATGAGTTCAAGATTGAGTCAAAATATGATTTCATTGGCGAACAAACTGATTCTGTTTTCCATTATGCTCTGTTTAACCGTTTTTTACCAAAAAACAAAACGGTTCTCCTCCGAACATCAATCAAAACTGGTATTCAAGAAAAAATAGAAGGTTCTTTACCCGAAGGTATCAAAATGTTTACTTTTCGTGTGGTAAATGAAGATTGTTTTATTGCTTGTAAATACAAAGAACGCCCCGTTGTAATGGTATTTCATGTGAAAGACGGAACGGTTAAAGTATTACCAAATTTGCTCAACAAAAATGCTCAATTTTTGTCACTTTATGCTGATAATGAAAGCTTTACGGTTATTTTGAAGCAACAAAAAGGCGGAAACCTTCTCATAAAAAAATACTCAAAAGAAGGTAATCAACTTAATAGTTATACTATTTTGAATGATAAAAAGCAATTCAACGAAGCAAAGACTATCAGGATTGGTGATAAATTATTTGTCATTGGCACTTACACAACTGGACTTTCCTTCCGTGTGAGAGGTTTATATGCTGCTTGCTTAGATGAAAACTTTTCTCCTGAAAAAGTTAAATATACCGAATTTTCAGCATTCACAAATTTGTTAAATAAAAATCAAAAAACACCTCCTTATGCGATTGTTCATCAATTAAAACAAGTTGATAATGGACTAATGTGTGTCTTTGATTTCTTCGATGCAGCAATTTCTAACCAAGAATATACTGGTAAAATTAAATATGATTACAGCATGGTTTGCAAACTCGACTATGAAGCAAATTTTGTATGGAACTCGGTCATTGTTTTAGATGGTCTAACCAATTTTATTAATACACTACGTTTACGCACCCAAACTTCAAATAAAATTGATATTTTAGAATCAAACGTAAAACCTGCTATGCGTTTTTTAGTGACTAAAAATCGAATTATGGGTGCTTGTCAATTTGGAAATGTAATCTATACAAACCTGCTTGATACAAATACTGGTGAAATTGTAGCTAAAGGCGTTTATGAAGAATTAGGTAATGAACAAATTACAGGTTTTTTGCCTTGGTTTGACGAAAATTTCTTGGTTTGGGGGCGAGAAAGGAAAAATTTATTGGCTCGTCCGACGCTTTATATGAGAAAGATTAAGATTCTTGAACAGTAAAAAAGTGTTCATAAAAATTAGTTTATGAACACTTTTTCTATAAAATTATTCTTTAACCCAAATATCAATCCAACCATCGAAACCGTCTTTTAGTACTTTTTCTTCGTATTCATTCAAAGATGTTTTGCGAGATTTTATATCGTTGATTTTCACAACATTTACTTGCAAAATACGGTCGGCTGAAAATTCGTTAGCTGTTTTTGCATCAATAATTTGACGATTATTTCCAACTTTCAAAGTATAAAGCTGTTTCCCTTTTATGGTAAAACTTGGTTCATCTTTTAGTTGCGAAGCCTTTTTTGATGTTACTATGATCACACCATTTTTCCCTTTTTCACCATAAATTGCTGTTGCAGTAGCATCTTTTAAAACTGAAATGGACTCAATATTTTCAGGTTTTAATTGTTTAATTTCGCCATTATTCACTATTACGCCATCAATTATCCATAATGCGTCATTTTTTTCTTGAACCTTAATATTAATCGGATTTTCGGCTGCTTTGCTAACAGGAATTGAAGAATTTGACAAATCATCTTTTGGCGTGTCTCCATTTTTTGTTTCATTCGCTAAAATAAAATTAACAGGAAGTGTAAAAAACACATTGACAGGTTTGCCATTTTGCTTGCCTACATTCCACTTAGGCAAAATACTAATGATTCTTACAACTTCTTCATCACAACCAAATCCAATTCCTTTCAAAACCTTAACATCAGAAGTTGAACCATCTTTTCGAACCACAAATCTGACAAAAACTTTGCCTTGAATACTTTTATTTCTTGCTTCAGTTGGATACCTTAAATTTTGTCCAATAAATTTGAATAATTCGGTATTCCCGCCAGGAAATGTAGGATTTTCCTCCACCATCGTAAATACTTCTTCTTGAGTATTTGATTTTAATCCAACAATAACGGTTTCTTCCAAACGAGTTGTATTTTGAGATTCAACGATGTTTGTATCTGCATTTATGCTTAATATTTTTGAGGTTGTCAATTCCAGAACAGGCATTTTTGCTGACGTTTCAATGATACTTTCAACTTTTTTAATACTTTGGTGTCGAGCAATACTTGCCGATGCAATCACGAGCATCAAGGCAAATAATGGAGCAGTAAAGCCATATTTTAATAAGGCTATTTTGCGTGAACGTGGTTTTTGAAGCATTTCGATTCTGCGTTTTAAGGTTGAATGATTAATAAATTGATTGGTGAGTTGGTGTGGATTTAGACCAAATTGCTGTGAAAAAAGTAGCATTGCATAATCTGCCTTCGTTGGTTCTAATCGGCTAGCAATGTCATCGGCAATAAATTCATGGATATTTTTGACTGATTTTTTGTAGAAATAAACAATCGGATTGAACCAAGAAAGTACAGCAATCAGCTCAAAAAGCATCACATCGGCCGAATGTAACTGCCGAATATGTACAAACTCATGTTCCAAAACTACTTCTCGCTTTTGTAAATCTTTATCCACGAAAACAAAATTAAAAAACGAAAAACCTACTCCTTGCTCTTGATGAGCGTGTGTATTATCTAAAAGTTTTTTCAATTGTAAAAGATTAAATACTAGCTTTATAGCTAAAAAAGTAGTGCATAAAATGTAGTTTATTTTCAATAAATCATACCAAGTAATCGGATTTTGAGAACTTGGTCGCACCTCAAAAACTGTCGGACTCAAAACGGAATAAAAAACTTCATTGATTTGTTGAGTAAAGAAGAGCGATTGAATATAATCAGAATACCAAAATGGAATACCGAAACTCAATACCGCTGAACCAACCAAATAAGCTCGATTAAGTGTATAAAAAGTTTCGTTGTATAACAGCAAACGATAAAAGCCATAAAACAGCACCAAGTATAAATTGACTTGAACGAGATAATGTAGTAAATTCATTTCTCAGACCCGCAATTGGGTAGTTTAATAAATGATTATCAAATATTTATTCTTATTGAAATCTCTACGATTTTGATTCTTTCATTTTATCAATCATCTTCAAAATTTCGTCGGCTTCTTTCACATCAATTTTCTTTTCTCGCACAAAAAAAGAAAACATTTCTTCGACTGAATTTTCAAAGTAACTTTCCATTAGTTTGCCTGTTGCAAAGGATTTATATTGTTCTTTACTCACCAAAGAAAAATATTGATGCGTCTTTCCATAAGCTTTATGTCCAATAAATCCTTTTTGTTCAAGAATTCGGACAATCGTTGAAACAGTATTATAAGCAGGTCGAGGTTCTGGAAAATGTTCAAGAATATCTTTCACAAATGCGGGTTCTTTTTCCCATAATATTTGCATGACTTCTTCTTCTGCTCTGGTTAAATCTCTTAATTCCATTTTTAGTGGTATTTAATTTCGTTTCAAATGTATAACTAAATATTTAGTTTCAAAACTATTTTTATAGTTTTTTTTCAATACTATTAATTTCTTGATAAAAAAACATAAAAAAACGTGATAAATTCGCTTTGACGAACTTATCACGTTGTGGATTTAACACTAATATTTCTTAATGAATTACCTAGAAATTTTAATTTTTTGGCGTATTTGGCTGTCCGCCACCTTCTGGGCGAGGGCGTGGTCCTTGTGGACGTGGGCCATCGTGCGGTGGTTCTTTCATTTCGTTGTGACACGAGATACAACCCATCGTAACAGGCTGGCGAAAACCTTTCATTTGCGATAATAAATCACGGTTGAGGCGGTCATTCATCACAATCATTTCACGGGTACGAAGGTGATTACGGCTTTTTTCTGATGCCCAGTTGTTCATCTCATGGCAAAATTTACAGGTTACACCCAGAGCGTGTCCCCAATTATTCATAATACTTAATAATTGTTCGGTAGATTTTCCTTTCAAAGATTTGATATTTTTAAAAACAGAATCGGCAGGCAAACTTTCTTTACCTTTCAATGAATCCTTTAGAAATGATAGATACTTTTCTCGGTCAAGCATTAAAGTATCTTTTAAAACCACAGAAGCTGGCTGATTACTTGTCTGATTATTCATCGAAATAAATGAAGTGATACCGATGAATACAAACAAAATTGGTACAAAAATTTTCATAGATTTTGGTTGTTTTTATTATTAAATAGAAGAATGATGCAATATATAGAAATCAATAAATAAACACAAAAAAAGCCCCACTATTAGTAGGGCGTTTTAAACATAGATTCTAAGCAAAATTAAAACCTATTCAACCTTAATACTTAATTATTAAACCTATTAAAAACAAAGACAAAAATTCATCTTCAAAACTAAATTGGGCTTCCAGCTAAGATTTCATTATCTGCAAAATCAGCATATTTAACAAAATTTTGTTGAAACATCTCTGCCAATTTTTTCGCCGTAGTGTCATAAGCGTCTTTGTTTGCCCAAGTGTTTTTTGGATTCAAAATATCAGCAACAACATAAGGGCAATTTTCAGGAATCAACATTCCAAAAATTGGGTGCCTCGTGAAACTTACTTTATTCAAATCACCATTCAAAGCAGCGGTAATCATTGCCCTCGTATTTGCTAATTTCATTCGTGTACCAACTCCGTAGCTTCCACCTGTCATTCCAGTATTTATAAGCCAAACATTTACTTTATTGTGATGAATTTTTTCACCTAACAATGAAGCATATTTTGTTGGATGTAATGGCAAAAATGCCGCTCCAAAACAAGCTGAAAATGTTGCTTGTGGTTCTTTTACACCCATTTCAGTACCAGCAACTTTTGACGTATAGCCAGAAATAAAATGGTACATTGCTTGTCCAACTGTTAGCTTTGATATTGGAGGTAAAACCCCAAAAGCGTCATAAGTTAGAAAGAAAATATTTTTTGGAATTCCTCCTATTGATGGCTCAACCGCATTCGGAATATAATGAATTGGATAAGCGGTTCGTGTATTTTCAGTAACTGAATTATTATGGTAATCTACTTCACGCGTTCCTTCATAAAAACGGGTGTTTTCAACGATTGACCCATAGCGTATTGCATCAAAAATTTCGGGTTCTTTTTCTTTACTTAAATCAATGACTTTAGCGTAACATCCTCCTTCAAAATTAAACACACCAGTTTCTGACCAACCATGTTCATCATCACCAATGAGTCCACGATTTGGGTCAGCAGAAAGCGTTGTTTTTCCTGTTCCAGACAAACCAAAAAATATTGCGGTATCATTTGAACTACCAATATTTGCCGAACAATGCATTGAAAGTACGTCGTTTTCTTGCGGAAGTAAATAATTTAAAACCGTAAAAATCCCCTTTTTCATTTCACCCGCATACCCAGTTCCGCCAATTAATAATATTCGACGAGTAAGGTCAACGATGGTAAAATTAGCTTGTCTAGTACCATCAATATCTGGATCAGCTTCAAATTCGGGTACACAAATAATTGTAAAATCTGAGTTAAAATGCACTAAATCGTCTTCTGAAGGACGAATAAACATATTATTACAAAACAAATTATGCCAAGCTTGGGTATTAATAATATCAAGACTCAATCGGTATTGAGAATTAGCTCCTGCAAATGCTTGACGTACATAAATTCGTTTGTTTTCAATAAAAGCAAGCATTTTTGCCAAAAGGGCATCAAACTTTTCGGGTGAAAACTTAAAATTTACATCGCCCCACCAAACTGTATTTTCAGTTTTTTCGTCACAAACCAAAAATTTATCTTTTGGCGAACGTCCTGTAAATTTTCCTGTATCGCACATCAAAGCACCAGTGTCAGTCAAAACTCCTTCTCCATTTTGAAGTGCTGCCTCAATTAGCTCTGCTGGACTAAGATTATAAAATATTTCTTTGGCTTTGATAGACAATTTCGTTGGTGCAATGTCAGTTAAAAGTTCCATTGAATTAGTTAGTTTTATTGATGAAGTATAATTGTGAAACAAGTAACAAAATATTGATTTCTACACAAATGACATTTGTCATATTGACGTAAATCATTAATTATAAGTCAATTAGTTGATCAAAAATGTAACAATAAATCTTTCACCATTTTTGCATCAATGTATTATCGACTTCTTTTGTGTAACTCATGGGGTTCTATTTCCAATGTATGTTATTAAGTATAAATTGCAGATGTTCCCGCTTTTTCGACCATCAAAGCGAATCGATGCACAAAAGTATATTACAAAAATTTGCGAAACAAATGTTTTTTGCGAAATTTCGCTAATATTTATTAATTCTTTGAAAAGTGCAATTTTTTGATAAATAAAATATTATTTTTAAAAACCAATATATATGGCACTTTTGGCATTAATTACTCAATTAATCACAAAAAACTCTGCTTGCATACTATTTCAAGTGGTTATCAAGTAAACAAAACATATATATTATTGTGTAGATTTATTGGAATAATTCAAAATCAAAATTCAAAAAATGATTTTTATCATAATTTCTAGTCTCTATAAACCTTACATTTGTATTTAATTATCATCAAATATTATTTTTCTAATGGTTATTTTAGCTTTTTTTGTGTTTCACTGGTATTTCTCCATTTTGATGCAAACATTCTTTTTGCATCGCTATGCTTCTCATCAAATGTTTACGATGAGTAAAAACTGGGAAAAAGTATTTTACACACTGACTTTTATTGCTCAAGGCTCATCATTTTTAAGTCCAAGAGCGTATGGCATCATGCACCGTTTGCATCACGCTCATGCTGACACCGAAGAAGACCCACATTCGCCAAGTTATTCCAAAGGAATTTTTGATATGATGTGGAAAACTAGAATGATATATAACAATATTTTACATAATCAAGATAGCGTTGAAGCTAAATTCAAAAAGGGTGTACCTAATTGGGAATTTATGGAATGGTTAGGTGATAGATGGGTAATCAGACTAGCATGGGGCATTTTATACACCTTATTTTATATAAAATTTGCCACTGCTTGGTGGATGTTTTTACTTTTACCTTTCCACTATTTAATGGGGCCAATCCACGGAGTAATTATCAATTGGTATGCACACCGATATGGTTATGTGAACTTTAAAGTAGATGATACTGCTAAAAATCTTTTACCGCTTGATTTCTTAATGATGGGCGAGTCTTATCACAATAACCACCATAAATATGGCGGCAGAGCAAATTTTGGTATCCGTTGGCATGAATTAGATTTCACTTATCCATTAATCAAAGCATTAAACGCAATGAAAATTATTAAGCTGAAACTCAATAATGATTTGAAATACATGTAATTTATCTCAATACTCTGAAAAACAAATAATTTAGGTGATGCACAAAGTTGTGTATCACCTTTTGTTTTGATTTATTTTCAAGAAAATAGTATTTTTTTTTGTTTACTTACACATTTTTCTTCATTTTGCCGTTAGTGAAGTCAATTTCATGTGTAATTTTTGAAAAATAGGCATTACATTTGACAAACACATTACAAAAACCATCATTCTAACTAAACTAAACCTTAAATGCAAGAAAGAAAATTCTTTGGACATCCCATGGGTCTCATGGTATTATTCCTAACAGAAATGTGGGAGCGATTTGGCTACTACGGCATGAGAGCCATTCTACTTTTATTCCTAATCAGTCCAACATCAATAGGTGCAATGGGCTTGGCCGAAAGCGAAGGAACTTCAATTTATGCCCTTTACGTTGCTTCTGTTTACTTACTTACACTTCCTGGTGGTTGGATTGCTGACAATATTTTAGGTCAGAAAAAAGCCATTCTTTACGGTGGGATATTGATAACCATCGGTTATGCCGTTTTAGCTATTTCACATTCAAGTAGTATATTTTATACAGGTTTGGTACTTGTTGCTTCAGGAACTGGGCTTTTAAAAGCAAATATTAGTTCAATCGTTGGGGAATTATACCCAGAAGGTGGTCGTCGCCGTGATGAAGCATTTTCTATTTTTTATATGGGTATCAATGTAGGTTCTACATTAGGTATTGCGATTGTTGGTTTTATTGGCGAAAAAATTGACTGGAATTTAGGCTTTGCAGCAGCATCACTTGCCATGTTTTTGGGCTTAATTGTTTTTGGTGTTTGGGGAAGAAAATATTTGGCTGGATTTGGAGATGTTCCTTCTGCTAAATTGAGTACGAATGAGAACAATCAAGAACCTGTTGCGGGAATCAACAAAAATGTTGGTTATGCTATTTTGGCTCTTTTAGTCATTTACTTTGCTTATTTACAATTGACTGGCAATATTGATTTTTCTTCTGCTTCTGGATTAGCTGATGCAGCAAAAAATATCATTGTTTCAGTGACAATCGCCTATTTTTTACTCATCTTATTTGGTGGTGGATTAAACTTAGTTGAGAAAAAAAGAGTGCTAGTTCTAGGTGTATTTTTCTTTGCGGCGGCATTATTTTGGTCAGGTTTTGAGCAAGCAGCCACCTCTTTTCAAATATTTTCACAACGTCATAGCGAACGAACTTTTTTTGGATGGGAAATGCCTTCGAGTTGGTTTCAATTTTTTAATGCCGTGTTTATCGTTGCTTTAGCACCAATTGTAAATGCCATTTGGGCAGCACTCGAAAAACGTGGAATGAACCCATCAATTCCAGTAAAATTTGGATTAGGTGTTTTATTAATGGGAATTGGTTTTTACGTAATGGTAATGGGTGCAAAAGTAGCTGTAACAGGCGTAAAAGCATCGTTTTTGTTTTTATCAATCACATACGTTTTACATACAATTGGTGAACTTTGCCTTAGTCCAGTCGGATTAAGTGCCTACACAAAATTAGCTCCTAGACAATTTGTGAGCCAATTTATGGGAATTTGGTTCGTTGCAGCTTCATTAGGAAACCTCATAGCTGGTATTTTTGCAGGAAGTTTCAACGAAGAAAATTTACAAGAAATGCCCAATTTATTTCATCAAGTGTTTTTGTTTGGAACAATTTCGGGTGTTGTACTTTTAATATTAGCCAAACCGATTGAGAAATGGATGGGAGGAGTTAAATAATAATCCTTTGTTATTTCCGATAAAAACGTTTTTTTTGCTGAATATTTCTTTCTAAAACCTTACCTGATTCGTAAAATCAGGTAAGGTTTATAGCTTTCAAACCCAATAAAATGGCAAAATTTAGCACAAATTCAAAAACTGATATCATTACACACATTGGCATTATCATTGCCTTATTTTTAGTGTTTTTCTTCGGGTTTTTCTTTATTTATTTACCTTGGAGTACCAATCATGGTCAATCAATCACTGTTCCTGATTTGAAAGGATTGACAATGGAGGAAATGGAAAAATCACTTGACGACCGTGACCTTGACTATGAAGTAAGTGATTGTACGTTTGTGGCTGGGGCAAAACCTTTATCAATTTTGACCCAATATCCAAAGGCAGGTTCGAGTGTAAAGGAAGGAAGAAAAATTTACTTGACGATTGTAACCGAAAAAGCACCAATGGTAAAAGTTCCTGATGTACTTGGGCGTTCGACATCAAGTGCAAAAAATCAGCTTTTATCAGCCCAATTGGTGGCAGGTCAATCAGAAATAATTCCAGCTTTAGAAGAAAATACAGTATTAAAAATCAAATTTAACGGTCAAGAAATCAAACCAGGAACGCTCATTCCGAAAGGCTCAACGGTTGTTTTTGTTGTAGGCGATGGTCTTGGCAATCAAATGGTGGAAGTGCCAAATTTAGTTGGTATGGCCGCAGATGAAGCAGAAATATTGATTTCTGGTCAAAATTTAGTTTTATCTAAGCGTTATGTAGGGGTTGTAGATGGTTTTGCAGACGGAACAATCGTTAAACAAAGACCCTCAGCCGAAGGAAATAAAATTCACATCGGAGACGTTATTGATGTAGAAATCGCTGGAGATGCACCTTCGGATGCTGTCCTAGACAATAAATAACGTACAAAAGAATCGTTTCAATATGACTATCTTTATATTCAACAGACCTGTAATTACTTGCAGGTCTGTTATTTTATTACTCCTATTTTCCACACAAATAGCATTCAGTCAAACATCCATTTCACTGCCATTTTTTGATGATTTCTCTCAAACAAAAGGAGCTAATCCAAGTCCAAAACTTTGGATAAATGGCGGCGTAAATATCAATAATACATTTGCTATCAATCAACCATCAGTAAATGTGGCAACATTTGATGGTAGAAATGCACAGGGAATACCTTATAATTTTTCTAATAAGTTTGCTTATGGAAATACAGATACGCTCACTTCTCGTCAAATAGATTTATCAAATCTTGCTTTATCAGATTCAGTATATTTAAGTTTTTTTTGGGAAGCAAAAGGTCTAGGAGATTTACCAGACAGTGATGATTCGTTGGTAGTTTCTTTTCTAAATTCAGCCAATGAATGGAAAACTATCTGGCGTCAAGAAGGATTAAACACAACAGATTTTCAACAAAAACTATTAACTATCAATAAAACAGAATTTTTGCATAAAAGCTTTCAATTTAGGTTTACAACCAAAGGCCGTCAATCAGGGCCATTTGATATGTGGCACGTAGATTTTATCTATCTGAATAAAAAAAGACAGTTAAAAGATATTTATACGCAGGATATTGCTTTAAGAGGCTTCAAAAATAACTATTTAAAGAGATATAGTGCAATGCCGATGAATCAATATTTGGTCAATCCAGCGGCAGAAATAAATAGTACCATTGAGGTATATATCAATAATCTACAGCGAAATGCACGGCTTGTCAATTTTAATTGGCAAATAATTGATACACTTTCAAAAACTTCGTTAGTTAACATTAAAGGAGGCAATGAGACAATTACGACGCCAAATACGTTGAATAAAAAAAATGAAGTACCTATTCTTTCAAGTTTTAAGCAAAAAAAAGCTGTTTTAAAGTTTACACAAAAACTTTCATACGAAGGTTCAGGAGTAATAATTATACCTGATTCAACTAACAACATTCCTGATGCAGAGTTATTAAGTAATGACAGTATTTCCATTTTCACGCCATTGCTCGATTATTATGCTTACGATGATGGAACTGCCGAAATTGGAGCCGATACTGACCAACGACTCGGTAAAGTTGCAGTAAAATTTGTTTTAAACAAATCAGACACAGTTAATGCTGTAAGATTTAACTTTAGTCCGTATCTAAAAGATATTTCTGGTCAGTTTTTTTTACTACAAATCATGGAAAGTTCCAATGGAAAACCTACAAAAGTACTTCATCAACAAAATGTCAAAGTGAAATATCCTTCTGAGATAAACGGATTTGTTGAATATCCGTTAGATTTGAATGTTGCAGTGAAAGACACCTTTTTTGTTGCTTGGAGTAAAGTAAATGAAGATGTAATTGCCATTGGAGTAGATAAAAATAGTCCTCAATTTGCCAGTCAAATATATTATAGCAATGGCAATGATTGGATTCAAAATTCTACGTTAAAAGGTAGTCTGATGGTTAGACCAGTAATGGGGTTCAAAATCAATGATAACGGCCAGAATGGGCTTCCACTTGCTAACGAAGAGCCTATTAATCAGCTATTTTTTGTATATCCTAATCCTACAACAGGGGTTTTGCGATGGAATTTTGAAAACATCAAAACCATCAGTATCTTTGATTCTTCGGGTAGAGAGTTTTTTTACAAAAGTGCTGATAAACAAGAACTTAATTTAGAAAATCTGCCAACAAATATTTATTTTATAAATTTTTCGGATGGAAAAAAGAATTTTATTCGTAAGATAATGGTTGTACATTAACCTACATTTAGGTTGAATTGTATCAATCATTGTTAATCATTAGAAATAATAATAATACGCTAAGACAAAAAAAATATGGACAAAAATTACGACATCACAGTTGAGCAACTCAAAGAATTGCTTGAAGGCGAAAATCAAATTAACCTTTTTGACGTACGTGAAGAATATGAATATGAAGATGATAATTTAGGAGCAAAATTAATTCCATTGGGCGAAATCCCTGATCATTTAGATGATTTTAAAGCGTTGAATGGACAAGATATTTATTTGCATTGCCGTAGTGGTGCAAGAAGTGGTAAAGCAAAACAATTCCTCCTTGCTCAAGGTTTTGAAAATGTTCATAACGTAATAGGTGGTATTATGGCATTTCGAGAGTTATAAAACTGAATTATTAAATAAAAGTGTATATTTTGTAATTCATCAATCAAAAATATGTTATCAGATTTTGGCATTGTTTTATTGGCTATCATTTTATCGGCAATAGCGGTTTTGGCGGTTTTGGGAATTTCGTGGATGCTTCGTCCATCAAAACCTAATGAAGAAAAACTGACAACTTACGAGTCAGGAGAAGACCCAATTGGAAATGCGAACGTACAATTTAATGTCAAATTTTATATTGTTGCCTTAATCTTCATACTTTTTGATGTAGAATTAGTATTCCTTTTTCCATGGGCAACCGTTTTTGGAAATAAACAATATATTCAGCAAACTAACGGTCTTTGGGGCTGGTTTACTATTGCTGAAATGTTTATTTTTATTGGAATCTTAGCTCTTGGTCTTGCCTATGTTTGGGCGAAAGGATATTTAGATTGGGTAAAACCTGAATATCGTACCCCCAAATTTAAAGGGAAAGTTCCGATTGAAATGTACAATCAGGTCAATGATAAATATACCGACAAATGAATTTTGATACCCTCGAAAAAGAGACACATATAAAAACTGGTGAAAGCGAAGTTATTTTAACCTCACTTGACGAACTTACTAATTGGGCAAGAGCAAATTCTCTTTGGCCATTAGGTTTTGGATTGGCTTGCTGTGCCATTGAAATGATGGCAACTTATGCTTCCAATTATGACCTCGAACGCTTTGGTGTTTTTCCGCGAAACTCTCCTCGTCAGTCTGATGTAATCATTATTTCGGGAACTGTTACATTTAAAATGGCCGATAGAATTCGTCGTTTGTACGAGCAAATGCCTGACCCAAAATACGTTATTTCGATGGGAAGTTGCTCCAATTGTGGAGGCCCTTACTGGGAACATGGTTACCACGTTGTCAAAGGTGTTGACCGAATTATACCGGTTGATGTTTATGTTCCAGGTTGCCCACCTAGACCTGAAGCTTTGATCGGTGGAATCTTGAAACTGCAAGAAAAAATCAAGACACAATCTCTTTCTGAAATTAAATCAAATAGTTAATGAGTTGTTTATAAGCTTATTACAAATATAAAATTGAATTACCAAAAAGCGATTTACACATCATGTAAGTCGCTTTTTATTTTTGGCAAAATCATAATAAATTGTTAATCATTAAATAAGACGAATGAAAAACCAATAGAATTATATTATATTGCGAAACAATTTATCTAAATACAAAATTATAACTTCATGAAAATCACGCTTAAATATTGGATAATCGGTTCGATATTATTTACTCTCTCTTGTTCAAAAAGTGGTACAAAAGCCCTCGAAAAAGGAAATTATTATGAAGCCGTTTTACAATCAGCAGAAAAACTCAAAAAAGATTCTGATAATAGTAAAGCATTAGAAGTTTTACCAATTGCCTACAGAAATGCACAAGAAGAATTTACTAGAGATATATCTCGTGTTCAAAATGCAAATCAGCAATTCCGTTGGGAAGCCGTTTTGGATTATTATAATAAATTAAACGCAATGCAAGAGGCAATTGAAAGATGTACTGCCTGCCGACGTATTGTAACACCTCAAACTTATTATCAACAAACCGAAATTGCTCGTGAAAATGCGGCAGCAGAAAGATATGCTTTGGGTATAGATTTACTACGAAAACAAAATATCAACAAAGAAACTGCCAGAGCTGCCTATGAACATTTTGAGCAAATTTCTTTTTTTGCTCCGAATTATAAAGATTCTCGCAATCTAATGGAAGAAGCCCTAAATTTAGGTTCGTTTCATGTGGTGGTCGAACAACCAAAAGTTAATTCTCGTCTTTATCAATATAGTAATGAGTATTTTCAAGGGAAAGTGGACGAGTTTTTAAGAACTAACCGCCGAATGAATAAATTTATTCGTTTCTATTCTCCAGAAGAAGCAAAAACAGTTAAACTTCGTCCTGACCATATTGTAAGACTTGAAATCATTGATTTTGTAGTTGGTGAAACAAATATCCAGACCGACCGCCAAACTGTAACTAGCAGAGATAGTGTAAAAACAGGTGAAGTAACAATCAACGGTAAAAAAGTGCCTGTTTATGGAAAAGTCAAGGCACAAATCGTAAAGTCTCATAAGGCTGTTCGTTCAAGAGGATTGCTTTCTATGGAAGTTTTTGATTATCGAACAAATAAAGTACTTTCTCGTGAAGAAATTCCTGGTGAATATACTTGGGTAAATGAATGGGCTAGCTTCAACGGGGATGAAAGAGCTTTGACAAATGATGAATTAAATTTGACACGTAATCGAGAGCAATTACCGCCACCACCACAACAATTATTTATTGAATTCACGAAGCCAATCTACGACCAAGTTACTTCAAGAATAAGACGTTTTTACGACAAATATTAACTTATTTTTTAATCATTTGGAAGTATCCTGTTTTGGGGAAATAATATTACAGAACCTTTAAATTTTCATCAAATGCACAATCGACGTGAAGCCCTTAAATCTTTAGTTATTGGTAGTGCAACTGCCCTTTTTTCGCCTAATGTTTTGTTGGCAAGTACTTCAAAAAAGAAGGAAAAGCTAGGCATTGCATTGGTAGGTTTAGGGTATTATAGTACAGATTTACTAGCTCCTGCTTTACAAATGACTGAAAAATGTTATTTAGCAGGAATAGTGACTGGTTCACCTGAAAAAGCAGAAAAGTGGAAACAAAAATACAATATTCCTGATAAAAATATTTACAATTATCAAAACTTTGATTCCATAGCCAACAATCCTGACATTGATATTGTGTATGTAGTGTTGCCGCCTTCGATGCACAAAGAGTATTCAATCAGAGCAGCAAGAGCGGGCAAACACGTTTTCTGTGAAAAACCAATGGCTCCGTCGGTCAATGATTGCATGGCTATGATAAAAGTTTGTCGAGACAATAAAGTAAACTTAGCGATTGGCTACCGCTGCCAGCATGACCCAAACACGCAAGAATATATGCGAATTGGTAGAGAAAAATTGTATGGTAAAGTAAAAATGATTTCTTGTGGAGCTGGCTATTTTGATGCACGAACTACTCATTGGAAACAAAATAAAGCACTTGGAGGCGGTGTAATGGGCGATATGGGCGTTTATGCCTTACAAGGAGCTAGATTGGCAACAGGCGAAGAACCAATAGCCGTAACAGCTCAGGCAAGTACAACTCGCCCAGAAATTTATAAAGAAGTAGAAGAAACCATGATGTTTCAGCTACAATTTCCGAGTGGAGCGTTAGCGGCTTGTCATTCGAGTTATGGTATAAACATGAATTATTTGCAGGTTAATTATGAAAAAGGTTGGTTAAAAATGGAGCCTTTTTCGGCTTACTTAGGCAACAAAGGAAGCCATTCTGGTGGAATAATTGATTTTCCGATAAAAAATCAACAAGCTAAACAAATGGATGAAGATTGCGTAGCATTGATGAATTCAACGCAATTAATCGCCCCTGGAGAAGAAGGATTACGTGATATAAAAGTAGTGGAAGCCATTTATCAAGCAACAAAAAATGGTGGTACAGTTACAATCAATTAATTAAAAAGGGTTCGGTATTTTTAGATACCGAACCCTACTACTCAAAAGCAAAATTTCCTCAAGCTTCAACCATTTTCTCTCCCGAAAAATAGTGCTGCGGTTCTTTAAACAAAATATTAAACGTTGTCATTGAGCCATAACAACGAGTAATATATTGTTGAATATTAACTTTTTCTTCGTCGTCCATATTGCTAGCGTTTACTCGTTGCTCTAAAACCCGCAAACGGTCACGCATCATCACAATTTTATGAAAAAAAACATCAATTGGGACTTCTTTAGGCTGTAAATCTCGGCGAGCAGGTTGTAAAATCATCTTCCCTCCTTTCCACCTCTCTCCTAATGGAACAATTTCGCTTGCATCCATCCAACGTTGGAGAATCTTTGAAAGATTTCTTTCGACATCAAACAAACTCACCATATCATTCGCTGGCTCAACCACTTCTAAAATTTCAAATGGATAATCAACCTTAATGTTTTTTGTACCAATTTCCACAAAAGTAATGATATAAATATCTGATTTAAAGTTAATTACGACTCCAACCCCATATTCTGGGTGGCGTACCCGTGAGCCAATTCCAAGTATTACGTTTGCCATTTTATAAAACGAATTTAAAATTCGCTAAAAGATGAATAATTAATTACCCTATTTCATACAAACTAAATGCCAAATTCATTTAGTTTGGCATTTAGTTTTTTAGTCTAACCTAAAAATATATTTAGCTTTACTTTGAATATTAATTTTATTAGTCAAACTTTGTATCATCAACTACATAGTTATGAAAAAAACATTTATACTATTTTTACTAATTCTTTGTTATAAAACAACCATAGCTGGTGAAATTCATGGCGTCGTTATTAACAAAGACAAGGGCGTTAGTTTTGCGAGCATCACTTTTTTGGGAACTAAAATTGGTTCACAGGCTGATGAAAATGGAAAATTCATTTTAAGAAATACACCAAACGGCAAACAAACAATTCAAATTTCGAGTGTTGGTTTTAAAACTAAACAGTTAATTATCAATATTTTAGTTGATAAAGTTACTAATTTGAACATAGAAATTGAAGAAGAAAATGCCCAACTTCGTGAAGTTGTAGTTACTGGAACAATGAAGGAAACGACAATAAATGAATCGCCAGCACCTATTCAGATTTTAAATCCAACTTTTTTTCGTAAAAATCCTACACCAAGTCTATTTGAATCGCTTTCCATGGTCAATGGCGTACGTCCGCAGCTTAATTGCAATGTTTGCAATACAGGCGATATTCATATAAATGGTATGGAAGGGCCTTATACAATGGTGATGATTGATGGTATGCCAATCGTTTCAGCTTTATCATCGGTATATGGCTTGAGCGGAATCCCGAACTCAATGGTTGAGCGAATTGAGGTAATGAAAGGCCCAGCATCAACGCTTTATGGTTCGGAAGCAGTAGGTGGATTAATCAATGTCATTACTAAAAATCCCTCAAAAGCACCAAAATTTAATTTTGATTTTAATTCCAGCACTTATCTTGAAAATAATTTCGATGCTAGTACAAAAGCTCAAATCGGCAAATTTGATGTGCTATTTTCAGGTAATTATTTCTTATTTAATAGACGGTGGGATATTAATAATGATAATTTCACTGATATTACTCTTCAAAATCGAATTTCATTATTCAATAAATGGTCAATGCAAAGGCCGAATAATCGAACTTTCAATATTGCCGCTCGATACATTTACGAAGATCGATTTGGCGGTGAAATGCAGTGGAGCAAAACCAATAGAGGCGATAGCAAAGTTTATGGAGAATCAATTTTCACTAAACGCATTGAAATGTTGGGTAATTATCAATTGCCTATCAAAAACCAGAAAATTACATTCAATTTTTCATTCAATCAACATCAACAGAATTCAGTTTATGGCAATACGATTTATCTAGCTACCCAACGAATTGCGTTTGGGCAATTACTTTGGGATAAAAAAATAAGTAATAATCACGATGCTTTATTCGGAGCTACTCTTCGCCGAACTTTTTATGATGATAACACGCCTGTAACACAAATATCAACAACACAAAACGCTCCCGATTTAATTTGGTTACCAGGTATATTTGGGCAAGATGAAGTAACAATAAATGCCAAAAACAAATTGCTTTTAGGCATCAGATACGACTACAATTCAAAACATGGAAGCATTGCCTCACCTAGAATTAACTGGAAGTTTTCGCCAAATAAAAGCAACATTATGAGGTTAAGTTTGGGCAATGGTTACAGAGTTGTAAACTTATTTTCTGAAGACCATGCCGCACTTACAGGTTCACGTAAAGTATTAATAATAAACGATTTAAAGCCCGAACGCTCATACAATTCTAATCTTGATTATCAACATTTTTTTACATTTGGAAAAGGTTATGGCAACATCCAACTCAATGGCTTTTATACTTATTTTGCAAATAAAATTATTGCTGATTATGACCAAAATCCTGAGTTAGTTGTTTTTGATAACCTTAAGGGATATGGTATTTCAAAAGGAGTGGCTTTAAATGCCGAATTTTCATTTATTTCTGGACTTAAATTATTTGCTGGAACAACTTTTATGGACGTTTATCGGGTAGAAAATCATCAAAAAATCAATCAAATTCAAACACCCCATTTGACTGGAAACTACGCTTTTAGCTATGCACTCAATAAAATTCAACTTACTTTTGACCTCACAGGAAATTTTTATAGCCCAATGCGGCTACCAGTTGTGAGAGCCTATGGCGATACTCGCCCAGAATACTCACCTTGGTTTGGAATCCATAATATTCAAGCAACCAAACGTTTGCCAAATGGCATAAATATTTATGGCGGTATCAAAAACTTGACGAATTTTTTACCTAAAGACCCAATTTTTCGAGCAGATTCTCCTTTCAGTCAACAATTTGACCCAAGTTATAACTACGCACCTATGCAAGGAATTCGTGGATTTGTTGGAATCCGTTGGAGCATATTTTAATTAAATCTAAGAAATTGATTGAAATTGAATATCATTAGATTGATTTTGCATAAAACAAAGTTTTTGCTGTAACTTTCTTAGAAAAAAATATACATCAACAAGTATTCTTCAAGTATATTTGTACACAAACTAATAAAGTATGATAAATAAAGTAATTAGTGGTGCCGACGAAGCGGTGGCTGATATTCCAGATGGAGCTATACTTATGCTGGGTGGATTTGGGCTTTGTGGAATTCCTGAAAATTGCATTTCGGCACTTTTACGAAAAGGTGTAAAAGATTTAACCTGTATTTCAAACAATGCTGGCGTTGATGATTTTGGCATTGGTTTGATGCTAAAAACGCACCAAGTTCGCAAAATGATTTCTTCGTATGTAGGCGAAAATAAAGAATTTGAGCGACAATTATTATCGGGTGAATTGGAAGTTGAATTGACGCCACAAGGAACGCTTGCCGAGCGAATTAGAGCGGGTGGAGCAGGCATTCCAGCCTTTTTTACTCCTGCAGGCGTAGGAACTGAAATAGCCGAAGGAAAAGAAGTGCGTGAATTTGAGGGGAAAAAATATCTCATGGAAAAATGGTTAAAAGCTGATTTTTCAATCATAAAAGCATGGAAAGGTGATACCGCAGGAAATTTGATTTTTAAAGGAACTGCTCAAAATTTTAGTCCAATGATGGCAGCAGCAGGTAAAATAACTATTGCAGAAGTTGAAGAATTAGTGCCAGTGGGTAGCCTAAACCCAGCACAAATTCATACACCTGGAATTTATGTGCAACGAATTTTTCAGGGAAAAGACTACGAAAAACGAATCGAGCAACGAACTGTGAGCCAGTAATGAGGGTTGGTTTCTTGCAAAAAATGCTAAATGCTTCAAAAAATGTTAGATAAAAATCAAATCGCAAAAAGAATTGCCAAAGAGCTAAAAGATGGTTATTACGTTAATTTAGGAATCGGAATTCCAACTTTAGTGGCCAATTTTATTCCTGAAGGTATCAATGTAGTTTTACAATCCGAAAACGGTTTATTGGGCATTGGCCCATTTCCAACCGAAGAAAACGTAGATGCTGACCTCATCAATGCGGGCAAACAAACTGTCACAATGGTTGCTGGCTCGGCCTTATTTAGTTCCGCAGAAAGTTTTGCAATGATTCGTGGTGGACACGTTGACCTTACAATTTTGGGAGCAATGGAAGTTTCAGAAAATGGCGATATTGCCAATTGGAAAATTCCTGGTAAAATGGTAAAAGGAATGGGCGGTGCAATGGATTTGGTCGCTTCTGCTGAAAACATTATTGTAGCCATGCAACACGTCAATAAAGCAGGCGAATCAAAACTACTTAAAAATTGTAGCTTACCAATAACTGGTTTGGCCTGCGTTAAAAAAATTGTAACCGAACTAGCAGTTTTAGAAATACTGCCTTCTGGTGGTTTCAAACTATTGGAAAGAGCTCCAGGTGTAAGTGTTGAAGAAATAAAACAAGCCACCGAAGGAAAATTAATTATTGATGGCGAAGTACCAGAAATGGATGTTTAGTAACCCATTTCTGTTAGAGCGGCACGAGCTTTATTGTCAATCGACGTTTTATATTCGTGCCGTTTATAAGCAAGAGACTTTTCAAAATAGCGTTTTGCCTTTTCCTTATCACCATTTTTTTGATAAATATAACCCAATTGTAAAGCAGAAGTTGGAGCAAAATACCAATCATTCTCTTCTGTTAAAGTTATAGCACGCTTGAAAAAACCAATCGCCTTCTCAAGCTGATTCAACTTTTGAAAAATTCGGCCTGCTCTATAATTAAATTCGGCCTGTTCAACTGCATTCAAAAAACTTTTTTCTGAAAGTTTTGCTAGTTCTTTTTTCCCTTCTTCAAAATTTCCAGCATCAAAAAGTAACCGTAATTTTAGCAATGTTTTATTGGGTAAAACACCATTTTTTATAAAATTTTCATAAAATTTCTGAGCCGCTTTATCTGATTCGGCTACAATGCTTCCTGCTCCATTAATCTTTAATAAATACAATTTCCCTTTCTTTTCATCACCTAAAAGCCAATGGCAAATAAACAGTTTATAATAAGTATCTTTTACAAAAGTTTTACCTTTAAAATTTCGAAGATAAGTTAAATAAGATGCTATCGCCTGTGAATAGTTTTCTTTAAATAATTGTGTTTCAGCTTTGTATAATTCTAATATTGGAAAATACAAATAAACAGAATCTTGAGGACTTTTTTTCAATAATTCAATTGCTTGTTCGGTACGATTATCTTTTAAAGAAATTGCAATTAACAGCAAAGAAATATTCAAGTTATCAGGTTGATTTTCAAGCAATTGCAACATTTCTTCATTTTGTTTCGAATCAAATTTTAATACATAAGCTTGAATAAAAATTGTACAAAATTTGGCTTCTAATCCCCAAATATTATCTTTCGATGCCTTTTGTAATTCTTGTAAACCTTGTTGTATATTTCCACGAAGTCCAATCAAATTAGAAATCCACTTTTGATTTTCAGGAACTGAGCCAATCAACACATGCAAACATCCAAGTGACTTTTGATTTGGTAAAAAATTAGGGAATAGTTGCTGATTTTCTTCTAATAATCGATAAGCCTGAATAACATTATAACTTGCTTTTATTTCATGGCCAAATCTTATTTTTATCAATGCCCAATGTAATTTTATTTCTGCCCGTAAAAATCTATTATAAGGTGATTTTTTTTCAGACTCTTCAATCAATTCTAGTCGTTCATCTTCTTTATCCAGGAATTTTTGATATGCTTTTTGATTTTCAGAATTGAGCAATTCAACCATATCCGCATAATCTTCTAAATAAATTTTAAACGGATTATTCGGTGCTTCTTTGGCAAGTAATTCTCTGCCAGAATGAATTTTAAGTTTAAAAATTTCAGAATATGCTTTTTGAAGATTTGGTGTAAAATCGAAATTATTAGCAGTACATTGAGTGCTTATCAGTAAACAATAAACAACAAGAACCTTGATAGTTTTAGCTATTTTAAAAACTGAAAGGCTTATTTGAAGCACTGATTTTTTCGAGTTAAATATTTTTTTAGCAAACGAAATCATCAGTTTTTGGATTTATTTGGCATAAAAATAGCCAAGATTTCGATTTTATTGAAATCTTGGCTAAAGTTACACAATTTGCTTAATTATCTTCTTGAAATCTCGATTGCATCAACATCGGCTAAAATACGGCCACAATGCTCACAAACGATTATTTTCTTTTTATCTTTAATATCAGCCTGACGTTGTGGTGGAACGATGTTAAAACATCCTCCGCAAGCACCACGTTTTACCATTACAACTGCCAAACCATTTTCAGCATTATCACGGATACGGTTGTAGGCTTTTACTAAACGTTCTTCAACATTAGCAGCTGCTTTATCACGGCTTACTGAAAGTTTTTTCTCATCTTCTTGACTTTCTGCCACCAAAACGTCTAATTCTTTACGTTTTGACTCCAAGTCTTTTTTGCGGTTTATCATTGCTGAGTCCACATCTGAGATTTCAGTATTTTTGTTTTTAATCTTAAATTCAGTTTCTTTGGTACGTTTTTCGGCCAACTGAATTTCAAGCTCTTGCAATTCTAATTCCTTTGCAATTGCATCGTATTCACGGTTATTACGAACATTCATTTGTTGGTCTTTGTACTTCTGAATGAGCTTTTCAGCCTCTTTCTTACTCGCACGATAACCGTTTACTTCATGGTCTAAAGTTTCAATTTCTCTTTTGAATTTCCCGATACGAGTTTCAAAACCGATTACTTCATCTTCTAAGTCACGTACTTCGTCAGGTAAATCGCCACGAAGTTTTCTTAACTCGTCTAATTGAGAATCAATTGATTGAAGTTTAAGCAGTGTTTCTAATTTTTGTGCAACTGTTAATTCCATAATATCTAAACCGCTGCGGCGGACCGTCTTGATTTTCTTTTATTGAAATGATATATTCACATGGTCATTTGAATAAAAAAACTGTCTCTATTCTTGACAATAACAATGTTCTAATAAAAATATTTAATTGGATTTGTTGGTGTACCCGACAAATGGACTGCAAAGTTAATGATTTTTTTGCAAATATAATCTTTCAACAACTCTTTTGTATATTGTTCTGATTCATAATGTCCAATATCTGCAATAATGACGCGGTTATCAGCATCAAAAAACTCATGATATTTATAATCTGCGGTAATAAAAATATCTGCTCCTTGTGCAATCACATCATTTAGTAGGAATCCGCCTGCTCCGCCACAAACTGCTACTTTTTTAATGGGTTTATCCAAAAACTGTGTATGTCGAATAACTGACACATTCATTCGTTGTTTCAAGAAATGCAAAAAATCTTTTTCATTCATCGGTTCTGCCAATTCACCAATCGCACCCGAACCCACTTCTTGGTTTTGATTTTCTAGTAAAATTATATCGTGAGCAACCTCTTCATAAATATGTGTTCGATACATGGCTGCCAACACTTGATTTTTCAGATAAGCAGGAAAAATGACTTCTACTCTATTTTCGTGTACTTCTTCATCTATATTTGCTGCACCAATCGTTGGATTTGCAAATTCATTTGGTCGAAATCTTCCCGTTCCTTCTGCTCTAAAACTTACATGACTATAATTGCCAATAATTCCTGCTCCTGCTTCGTGCAGAGCCGCCAAAACCGTTTTAGCATTTTCTACTGGCACAAAAACCACTAATTTCATCAAGCTTTGGTTCTTCGGAGATAATATTTTAACTTGATGTAAATCAAGCATTTGAGCAATTTTGAAATTTACGCCTCCAACTACATTATCAAGATTTGTGTGCGTAGCATAAATTGCAATATCATGTTTGATTGCTTTAATAATCGTTCGTTCAATATAGTTTTTGCCGTTTAGTTTTTTTAATCCTTTAAAAATAATCGGATGGTGAGCAATAACCAAATTACAGCCTTTTTCGATGGCTTCATCAATGATTGCTTCGGTAGAATCCAAACAAATCAAAACACCTGTAATTTCTTGATTAGCATTTCCAACAATCAACCCAGCATTATCGTAGCTTTCTTGATAGGATAAAGGTGCGATAAGTTCGAGCTGATTTGTAAGTTCTTTTATTGTCATTTTATTTCTCCATTTTTATCAAGAAAACCCTTTCCAGAAATATTCATTAAAACAGTAATACTCTTGATAGAATTTTCATAAGTTTGATACCGTAAAATTACGCTAAATGTTTATCAGTACAATATAATTTTTCAAAACCCTATTCTATCTATTAAACTTAAAACTCACGCTAACATTATGAAAAAAGTAATTTATTTTTTGTTCTCAACCCTTATAAGTTTGACTATTTTCGCCCAAAAGCAAGCTGACAAAGAGGAATGGCAATCGCTTTTTAACGGAAAAGATTTGACTGGCTGGGACTTAAAAATATCGGGCCATGAAATGAATGACAATTATAAAAACACGTTTTTGGTTGAAGATAAAATGATGCGTGTCAATTATAAAGAATACCAAAATTTTGATGCAAAATACGGCCATATTTATTACAAAACTCCTTTTTCACATTATAGAGTACGTTTTGAATACCGTTTTCAAGGAAATCAAGTGCCAGGCGGAGCAACTTGGAATGTACGAAACAGTGGAATTATGCTACATTCTCAGTCGGCAATTAGTAATGGAAAAGACCAAGATTTTCCGATTTCTCTTGAAATGCAACTTTTAGGCGGTTTAGGAAATGGGCCTCGTGCAACAGGAAACCTTTGTACTCCAGGAACAGTCGTTGACATGAATGGACTATTACAAACGGCTCATTGTATTGATTCAAAATCGAAAACCTATGATGGCAACCAATGGGTAAAAGCCGAAGCTATTGTAATTGGCAGTAAAGTTGTTTATCATTTGATTGAAGGTGATACAGTTTTGACCTATCAAAACCCTAAAATTGGTGGTGGTTTCTTAGGAAAACCTTATGATTTTGCAAGTGACAAAGTAAAAGATGGAGAAGATTGGGCCAAAAAAGATGGAACACTTTTGGGGGAAGGATACATTGCTTTGCAAGCTGAAAGTCATGCGATTGATTTCAAAAATATTGAATTATTGAATTTAAAAGGTTGTATGGATAAAAAAGCTTTGAACTTCAAATCTTATTATTTAGAAGCTGACAACAGCCTTTGTAAGTACAAAAAGAATTAAAAACTGAGATTCCAAATACAAAGATTTTCATAGAATATTGTTTCTTGAAAATCTTTGTATTTAGAGCCGTAAAGGATTCCACAAAAAATTATTTAGTCAAACGATAAATCAACAAAGCCGTACGCTGCGTAAGAGCAGGATATTCTTTCAGATTAATTGTTTCACCTGGTGCATGAGCTCCTCTTCCCGAAGCACCAAGTCCATCCAAGCAACTTACGTATTGAGCAATGTAAGAAATATCCCCTGCCCCTCGAGAACCTGGGTCACCAGCTTTTACAGGCCCTAAACCCATATCTCGACTTGTTTTATCAAGAACTGATAAAAGTTGATTATTGGCTTCGGTTGGTTCCATTGCTGGAATTCCATCAGAAAAGCGAATTTCTGCACTCGTAGCATTCAGATTTTTGCCAACAATTTCACGCATTTTTGCACTTGCCGATTCTTTCTGAGCTTCGGTCAAGAAGCGTAAATCGCCAGTTACGACAACTTTTTGAGAAACAATATTTGTTTTCCCAACGGCAGTTCCTTTTGCTTGAGTTGGGTCATAATTTACTTCAGTTCCACCGACAATTACACCAGGATTGAAAGTCAGGTATTTTTCTTGGCTCAGAGTTTCACGAAATTCGTCCAAAATGCGAGCTGCTTCATAAATCGCTCCGTAACCCATTGATTTGTTGAATACCCCCGACGAATGTCCAGTCTTTCCATGTGTAACCAACTCCCAACCACTTGCTCCACGACGAGCCGTTGCGGCAATATCAAAACTCATGGCAGTTTCATACGCCAAAGCGACATCACACTGTTTGGCACGTTCAATAAAATCTTTTCGGCTAATGCTAGTGGGTTTTCCTGCACTTTCTTCATCACCTGTGAAATAAATGGTAATGCTTGTATCATCCAATAAACCTTGTGCATGAAGAGCTTTGAGTGCTGCAATTACCATCACATCGCCACCTTTCATATCGTTTACACCTTGCCCTGTTGCGGTTGAATCATTGAGTTTAGTAAAAGGCCCTGCTGTCATAGATTTCTCGAAAACCGTATCAAGATGCCCAATCAGGAAAAGTTTTTTTCCTTTATTTCCTTTGCGAAACGCCACCAAATGACCTGCACGATTGAGCGAATCAGGCAACGAAACCCATTCTGTTGTAAAGCCCATTGCATCAAATTCTTTTCTGAAAAGCTGCCCAACCTGACGCACGCCTTCGTGGTTGAGCGTACCACTATTGATATTTACAGCATCTACCAAAAGTTTTTCGGTTTGTGGCATATTTGTTTTTACATGCTCAATTATTTTTTTCTCGATGGAAGTTAAAGACTGAGCGTTTGAATCAATAAAGAAGCTCGTATAAAAGATTAAGAATGTGATGAGTGTTAATTTATGTTTCATATCAGATAAATTTTAGAGATAACGTTCTTTTAAAATAGCAAGGTGATGTAATTCATGCCCAGCAATCAACCAAGCCATTGCACGTGCCGAATATGAAATATTATTGGCTTTGCCGATACGTTTAAATTCTTTTGAAGACAGTGTTTTAAAGAGCAAAAGATTAGCTTTTCTGACCGCTTTATACTGTTGTAAAAGATTTTTAAGTGATTGTTTATCAAAATTTGTTGCCTTTACATAATCATCTTCTTCAAAACCTGGTAGGGATTGTTTTTCGCCACGAGCAATACACAAAGCACGATAAGCCAAAATTCTTTCTGTGTCAATGATGTGCCCAAGTACCTCAATCGGTGTCCATTTTCCATCAGCATAGCGAAAATGGAGCTTTTCGGCAGGGATATTTTTGTAAAAGTTTTCCACAATAGAAATATTTTCACGCAATATTTTGAAGGCATCTTCACCCGTAACTGCCTGAATATAACGGTATTGAAACGAACTAACATTGTATTCGTTTTCGGTTGGTCGAGAAATTTTCATGTTTTTTTTGTTTAATACTTGACACACAAATATAATAGTTGTACCTTTGCACCACGTTAAACAAACAGAGAAATATTTTCAATGTTAATAAACGAAACGGTTTGGTAGTTCAGCTGGTTAGAATACCTGCCTGTCACGCAGGGGGTCGCGGGTTCGAGTCCCGTCCAGACCGCAAAAGCACTTAGCAATAAGTGCTTTTTTTATCAAAGTTTTATAGTACAAGTACATTTTTGGTTTGGTAGTTCAGCTGGTTAGAATACCTGCCTGTCACGCAGGGGGTCGCGGGTTCGAGTCCCGTCCAGACCGCCGAAAACAAAAAAAGCACTCAGAAATGAGTGCTTTTTTTGTTTCTAATTATATCAGCAAACATAGTTAATTATAGTATGTTTTATCAATTTATTGCTACCAATTTGAAATCATAATTTACAAGTAGATTTATGCCATTTCTAACTATAAACCGAAATAAGATGAAGGTATCCTACTCTTTAATTTTTGATAGAAAAAACTACTCCTGCAAATATTACATTTTCAGCCCTTTATAAACTACAGCTCAAAAGTAGATTCTCTTAAAAAAATTACTCGAACAAATCAAACTAGTAAATAACAAAAATTTAAAGTAATAATTGGTTTTGAAGATTTAAGCTATTACTTTATTTGAGATTTTTCTCAGATATCCTAAAAAATTATGAATCAATTCCGTTGAACAATATGAACATTATTTAAGTAAACATATCAATCTTATAGTTAAACAAGATATGATTTCTTAAAATAAGCATCTACACATACACTTCAAACTAACAGTATAAGTAACATATACATTATTCCTTTTCTTTAAAGAAATAGCTAGGGTTGAATAATTAGTATTCTCTTCTGAAATCATGAAATATCAATATCTTAAACTCTAAAGAGATTTGTTTCTTTTTGGATGCTAAACAGAAGTTCGATTTTCGGACAAACCTTCTACATTCTCAAAAAACACTGTATATCTTATATTAGTCCACTTTTATTTCAATTTAGCATCTTCCAAGAGAATATCATATTTATAACCTGCTCCAAAATCTTTATTCAGAATCACTTTTCCTTCAAATGCTACATTAGCACCTAGAGGTAAATTGTCCGTTGTTGTAATTGTAAAATCACAGTTTTTCCCACCCAACTTTGTACCATCTTGGATATGGTACCAATTTTTATTCATAATCCCGTAATTGGCTTTCACACATTTACCAACTACAGTTACCACCTTACCACTGTATTTTTCTTTATTATTAAATAGGTCTTTTAATTTAATTGCTCCCGATACACTATTAAAGTCTTTAGCACTCACTGGCATGGCTGCACTTGTTTGGTTAGCTTCTACATTTGTACTAGGATGAGCTTCTGCATCAATAATTTCTGAGACTAAGAAAATTTTATCAAAGACCCTATTATATTCTTGACTTTCAAAGTTGGTTTTCAATAAACCTCCCCTATAAAAATACTTGTTACCCACTTTTGCCTCAAATTTGGAAGTTGCAATCCAAAATAGTTCTCCATTTTCATTTACTTTTAAGTAGGTATATCTATCTGCTTGTAAAATTTCGACAGCCGAAACTTGGTGCATATCCGTAGGTGATGTTTTTGCTTCAAGTACAGTTGGATTACTATTCACAGTTTGAGCAGTTGAATTGTCAGTTGATGGTGTATCTTCGACAATCACTTTGGGTTTTGATTTACACGAAAAAAAGGTCAGAATTGCTAATACAAGAGTAATATTCAATAGTTTCATATATAAAATTATTTTTAGTATAATTAAAATTGATTAAGTAGTTTATTCTATTTTTTACTCCTAAATCTCTGAGATAAAGTAATATAATACCTATTATAGTTTTGATTTGGTTCAAATGTTCCTTCATAAGAAAACATCAATGATGTTCTTTTTTTACCATAAATATTAGCAGAGAAGCCAACAATATCTTGTTTTAAACTCGGCTGTTCGGTATTTAAAAAGGTATAATCAACTTTCCTATAATTTAATTCGGCTGATAATCTACTTTTAAATAAATCTTTATTTAACCTTGCACCATAGATATTTCCATTAAAATAATATGTTTGCATCGCATTTACATTCAAACTTAACGAAGCATTTATACTCGGTATTTGGGGGAAAGTTAGATTTACTACATAGTTTTTAGTTGGTTCGGGTTTACTTTCTTGATACCTATAAAAGCCTGAAGCGTTAAAATGGACAAATTTCGAAATATTATAATTTACATTGAGTCGTACACCCTGTCTGGTTTCTTGATTTAATAATTGGTCAATATAAGTTCGATAGGTTTCATAGTAAATAACATTTCGTCGATTATCATACGATGCCGTTATGTTCATTTTTTTATATGGTTTGTATCGAAGTGAAATATACGTACTTGTGAGATTTATTTTGTTTGATTTTACACCATTTATATTCTGAAAAAGGTCCAACTCTATTGAATAGAATAAATTTAAGTTTTTAATGATTGCGTTTGTATGCTGTAGATAAATAAATCTTCTATCTGTTCTTAAATTATTTTTTTGTTCTGCAAAAGCCAAACTTGTTTGACTTTGTCCTTTTCCAAATTCTGTTTCATGTGCAACAAAAGCTCCAAATTGTAATAATGATGCATTGAAGCTGTAGTCTAAATCGTCAGGACGAAATCCACCGAATCCGCCTAAAATAAGTTTCTTATATTTATGTTCAATATGAAGTCCATCAATGGCTCCCATATTGGCCATTCGATTGTTTATTTTTCTTCCAATAGAAAGGTTAGTATTTTCATTAATATCATAAGTTGTTGATAACGAATAAATTTTAAAGTCATTTTTAAAATTCCTTTGTGTTTGCTCAACACCAAACCTTTGTGAATAGATAAAATAATTTTCAAATGAAAATTTACCTCCATTAATGTTATTAATATTTAATGCAAATGCTGTTCTAATCCGATTAAAACTTTTTTCAGCTTGATTCATACTACCGTTAGTCGATACTGAAAATCTTCCATTAAAAGATTGTTTTTTTGCCTTCGTATCAACTCTAGCGGCAATAGTTTTGGATAAAGGAATGGAATCTTTTTTTATCTCAACAATACTAGGCTTAATAATCTTTTCTATATTAGTTTCGTCTATTCTTTGATAATAACCTACCTTAAAACCTACTAATATTTCATTGCTTACAAAAGAGGTTGTAATACAAGATTTTGACGAAACCGTTTGTACAACCAATGATTTTACCCATCTTTTGTTTATAAAAACCATAAGAGTGTCTTTTGTTGTTAGATTTTTTGTATTCTCAAATCTAACATAAACACTATTATTATTTACATATGAGACCGTACCTTCTACCAATCTATTCTGTGCATGAGCTACCGAAGCAGTCAAAATCAAAAATATTAAAAGTGTTTTTTTCATAGCATCAACTTTTTCCATCTGGGTGACATGCAAAGCATGAATTACTATCGTAATTGTAGTTTCTTACACCTTTATGCTCTTTATCTGTACTTGTTTTTTTATGACAATTTAGACAGTTAAAAATGCTAAAATTACCAGCATTTGTATGGCATTCATTACACTTATTCCATTCGCCTCTATGTTTACCACTATAAATCGGAAAATATTGTGCATCATGATTAAAAGTTGAGGGTCGCCAATCTGGGTTTGTGGTATGACAAGTTGCACAATCTGTTGAAAAACCAGATGCGGCATGATTTGGATTCTTTGCAGTTTGATATGCTCCATTATGACACGAGTTACAATCGGTTGGCGTATTATTAAAAATACCTCCTGCGTGACACTGGGTACAATTTGAAGCAATATCAGCATGAGCTCCCGTTAGTTGATAATAATCATTATGGTTGAATGTCGACGGCTTCCAACCCGGGTTTGTAGTGTGACAAGTTGCACAATCTGTTGAAAAACCAGATGTTACATGATTTGGATTCTTTGCAGATTGGTATGCAGCATTATGGCATGAATTACAATCGGTTGGCGTGTTATTAAAAATACCTCCTGCGTGACACTGGGTACAATTTGTAGCAATATCAGCATGAGCCCCTGTTAGGGGATAAAAATCAGTATGATTAAAGGTCGATGGCTTCCAACCTGGGTTTGTAGTGTGACAACTTGCACAATCTGTTGAAAAACCAGATGCGGCATGATTTGGATTCTTTGCAGTTTGATACGCTCCATTATGACATGAGTTACAATCGGTTGGCGTATTACTCACACTTCCTGCATGACATTGAACACAGTTTGATGCAATGGTAGCATGAGCTCCTGTTAAAGGATAATAAACACTATGATTAAAAGTTGACGGTTTCCAATCTGGGTTTGTAGTATGACAACTTGCACAATCTGTTGAAAGACCCATACCAACATGGTTTGGATTAGTTGTTGTTTTATAGGCACTATTATGACATGAATTACAATCGGTTGGCGTATTACTCACACTTCCTGCATGACATTGAATACAGTTTGATGCAATGGTAGCATGAGCTCCTGTTAATGGGTAATAATTACTATGGTTGAAAGTTGACGGTTTCCAACCTGGGTTTGTAGTATGACAACTTGCACAATCTGTTGAAAGACCTATGCCAACATGGTTTGGGTTAGCTGCCGTTTTATAGACACTATTATGACATGAATTACAATCGGTTGGCGTATTATTCACACTTCCTGCATGACATTGAACGCAGTTTGATGCAATAGTAGCATGAGCTCCTGTTAATGGGTAATAATTATTGTGGTTGAAAGTTGACGGTTTCCAACCTGGGTTTGTAGTATGGCAACTTGCACAATCTGTTGAAAGACCTATGCCAATGTGGTTTGGATTAGCTGCTGATTTATAGGCATTATTATGACATGAATTACAATCGGTTGGTGGATTTTTATAATTGCTCCCTGTATGACATTTGTTACAATCTTTAGCTATTTCTGCATGAGCTCCTGTCAAGGCATAAAACTTACTATGGTCAAAAATAGAGGGTGACCAACCGAGGGCGGTTGTATGGCAGGAAGCACAATCTGTTGACAGCCCCATAGCTGCATGATTCGGATTTTTAGCCGAATTATAAGAAGCATTATGACATGAATTACAATCGGTCGAAGTGTTACTTAAACCTTTTTCATGACATTTTACACAATCATTGGCTATTGAAGCATGAGCTCCTGTCAATGGATAATAATTACTATGATTAAAGGTGGAAGGCCTCCACCCAAGATTAGTAGTATGACAAGTTGCACAGTCGGTTGATATTCCTAAAGCTTCATGGTTCGGGTTCTTAGATATTTTATAGTCACTATTATGACACGACTTACAATCAGTTGGTGGATTTTTATAATTACTGCCAGTATGACATTTGTTACAGTCATTAGCTACAGTTGCATGCCCCCCTGTTAACGGAAAAAACCTATTATGATCAAAATTTGTTGGTTTCCAATCAGGTGAAGTAGTATGACAAGTTGCACAATCTGTTGAAAAACCTAATGCTTCGTGGTTAGGATTTTTAGTCGTTTTAAATGCTGCATTATGACATTCATTACAACCATTTGGTGTATTTACATAATTTCCTCCCTTGTGGCAATCATTACATTTCAGTGTGCGATGAGCCCCTGTTAACGGATAAAAATCATTATGAGCAGCAAAAGTAGCTGGTTCCCAATCTGGGTTAGTGGTATGGCACAAGGCACAATCACTTGATAAATTTAATTTAACATGATTAGGATTTGTTGTTTTTTTATAATCTGCATTATGACATGAATTACAATCATTTGGCGTATTATTATAATCGCCTTTATGACATTCTACACAACTATTGGCAATAGCTGTGTGAGCTCCTGTTAGTGGATAAAAATCATTATGTACAGGAAATCTAGCTGGAGACCAATTTGGTGCTGTTGTATGGCAAGAAGCACAATCACTTGATAAATTTAATTTGGAATGGTTTGGATTTGCTGCTTGATTAAAATCAGTTTTATGACAATCAACACATTCGGTTGGTGTATTATTATAATTTCCTCCAACATGACATTTTTCACAATCTTTGGCAATGGCTGCATGAGCTCCTGTTAATGGATAAAAATTATCATGATTAGGAAAAGTTGTGGATGTCCATTCGGCAACTGTTGTAGAATGGCATGAGGAACAATCTGTTGATAAATTTAATTTAACATGATTAGGATTCACAGATGATTTAAAATCCTTAGTATGACAATCTATACAAGTTTGGCCAATAGGTTTGAATCTAATGTTGGTTTCTGATTGATGGCATTGATTACAATCAACAGTTTTATGCACTCCAGCCAAAGGAAATGACGTTTGTTCGTGTATTGTTGTAATATTTTCTACAATCCAAGATTTTGCACTATGGCACCTAGCACAATCATTACCAACTGTTTGGTTGTGCATATCAGTATGGCATGAGACGCAATTAGGTGACGTTTTTACAAAATCAAATTTGGTGTGACAAACTTTACAATCTATACTTTTATGACCACCACTTAGTTGAAAACCTGTACTTCCATGCTCAAATTTACTTTTTGAACTAAACTTCCAACTACCCGAATCGTGGCATTTTGCACAATCCATCTTAAACCCTTTCCCATGGGGCGATTGTGCATGAAGTCCAAATGCAATCAACACCAAGAATGCTATTTTAAATGACAGTCTATACATTGGTATTTTGCTATTTTAAATGATTTAATATTATTATTTCCTGCTAAAGTTGTTATGTGACATTTGGCACAAGCAACATTTTTGTGTTCTCCGTCTAATTTATAATTAGTATTGTCGTGGTTAAAAAATTTCGGATTCCACGATTCACTTCCATGACATTTTGCACAATCTGTTATCCCATTTTTCTCAAATTGCCTACCATGAATATCCTCATGGCAATTTGAACATTGGTGAGATAGGCCCTTAAAGATTTGATTTGGTGGATTTGACTTTTTATCAATGTGACAATCACTACATTTTGCCTTTAAATGCCCCCCAGCCAAAGGGTATTTTGTCGTTTTATGGTCAAAATTTACCACCTTCCAATTTTCTGTACTGTGACATGTACTGCATGATTGTTCTCCATAATATTTTTTGTCGATTACTCCTAAATGAATATCCTTATGACAATTTATACATTCGGTTCCTATATTATTAAATACCCATTTTTTGTCAGCCAAATGGCATGAAAAACATGGTTGTGCAATGTGAGCTCCCTCGAGTTTGAACTTGCTTTTATTATGTTGCTCAATTGTAAACTGTGAAGGTGTAAAACCAGATACACTATGACAACTGGCACAATCAGGATATTTATCTTTTTTGGTTTCAAAATCTCCATTATGTTTATCATTATGGCAACTCATGCAATCTTTATGAGGAAGTGGGTCTGTAAAGTCACTTTTATGGCACGTTTTACAATCAACCACAGCGTGTTTTCCTTCAAGTGGGTAATCTGTTTTTTCGTGGTCAAACTTACCTGTATAAGTTTTATTTTTCAGTAAAAATGACTGCTGATTGTGACAAGACTTACAGTCATTCCCCAATTTCCCTTCATGAATATCTTTATGGCAGGTTAAGCAAGTAATGTTATTTTTCTGAGCAAATTCTTTGAAATTTCCTACTGAGCTCTCATGACATTTTTTGCAGTTAATATCTCGGTGTTTACCTTCTAAAGTATAACCAGTTACAGTATGATTAAAACTCCTTGATGGACTAATTTTTGTAAATGATTCTTCGTTGTGGCATGTCTTACAGTTATTGCCATATTCGCCTTTATGAATATCTTTATGGCAACTCGTACAGTTTGAAAATGATAATCCTGCATATTTTACAAATTTTTTACCGTTCCGAATTTCTTCTTTGTGACAAGACGCACAGTTTTCTTTTTTATGAGCTCCAATTAAGGTAAAATTAGTTTTATCATGATTAAACATTGCTGCTTTTTTGAAATCATTAAAGTCATGGCAAGCAGTACAATCGTTAGATAGCGTTTTTTGATGGTAATCATCGTGGCATGAAAGACATTTTGTGTCTAAGCCCAAAAAGGTATTTGGCTTATTTTTTAAAGTAGCAATCGTAATATTATCTGCTTTATGACAATCATTACAATTTTTTACTTTTGTTTTATGCCCGCCTTTTAATTCATATCCAGTAAAATTGTGGTTAAATGTATTTTTGTCAAATCTGATGGCATTGAAATTTAAACCATGATGTTCGCTATGACAAGTCATACAATCTTTGCCTTTTATTTGAGCAGATGAATGAAAGCCTTTGTTTTTTGATACTTGAGCATTCAACTCCTTGTGGCATGCCAAACATTTCTGATTTGAAATTTTGTCTCCAATTGTATGGCATTGCGTACAATTAGAGAGCCCTTCTAATTTTGCGTGAGCTTTTGAAAGTTTCCCAGGTGATAACTGAGCATAAGAACTCGCAATAAATAATAATTGAAGCAGAAAAAATAGAATAGTCGCAAAGCATAATATCCTATTTTCTCCGCCTCTTTGGATAGAGAAAATGTGTTTTGATGTGTTAGTGATATGTGATTTATGCAAACTCAATTATTATGCGATTTTAAGGTATAGCCAAATCTTTGTGTAATTTCAATCCCTGATTTTTTTAAAAATTGCGTTGGTAACTCTCCTCCTGCGAAAATGTAAACCAAGTCGTTTTCGAGTCTGATTTCTGCATTGTTTTTACTCAAAACCACTTCATTTTCAGAAATAGAATTAACGACCGAACTAAACTCCATTCTAATCAATTTCTGCTCAATGGCATTTTTGATATTAACCAAATTTTTAGGCTTCAATCGGTTGAAATTTTCACTTCGATACGAAAGCGTCACGTTGTTTTCGGGAGCAAGCAAAAGAGCATTTTCTATGGCAGAATCGCCACCACCAACTACCAATACATTCTTTTCAGAGATTAATTCAGGCTCTAAAAGTCGATAAGCAACTTTCTCCATTTCTTCGCCTTTAGTATTCAATTTTCGAGGACTTCCCCTTCTGCCGATTGCCAAAAGCACTTTATTGGTTTCAAATTGTTCGCCACTTTCAGCAACTACAACAAAATTATTGCCCTCTTTTTTTATCTCGCTTACTTTGGTATTTTCTTGAATTGTGATTTTATTGTCATCCATTACGGTCTTCCATAAATTAAGCAATTCAGTTTTACTTGTTTCAAATAACTTAATTTTTCCGTGCCCAGGCAAATCCATTGGTGAAGTCATTACTACCTTTGCTCTTGGAAAATTAAAGACCGTTCCACCCAATGAATCTTGTTCCAAAGTCTTGAATTTTAGCCCTAACTTCTTTGCCTGCAATGAAGCCGAAATCCCAGCAGGGCCAGCTCCAATTATCACTACATCGTATTGGGCTGTATGATTTTTTTCTAAGCTTGCATTAATATTATCTGCTGCTTGTTTTCCTTGCTCGACACTATTTTTTATCAAACCCATTCCGCCTAATTCGCCTGCAATGAAAATTCCTTTGATGTTTGTTTCAAAGTTTTGATTGACGTGTGGCAAGTCAACGCCTCTTTTTTCAGTACCTATTTTCAATGAAATAGCTTCTACAGGGCAAGCATGAAAACAAGCACCATGTCCTACACAACTGGAAGCATTTATCAAAACACCTTTGCCGTTTACAATGCCAATAATGTCTTTTTCAGGACAGGCCGACACGCAAGCGGCTCCGCCAATACAAATATTTGGGTCGATAAATGGATACAAAGAAACAGGTTCATGTACACCTTCTTCCTTTGCTTTTTCAATCTTTTTTTCTACGATTTTTGACTTTTTTGATTTGGTTTTCACATATAAATACATCACCAAAGCACAAAGCAAAAGCCCACCGCCGTAAATCAATATTTCTTCAATTATCATTTCCATTTTAGAATATCCATTTATAACCAAAAGCAATGGTGACGCCTACATGAATCAGCATGATAACTAACATAATAATAGCAAAAGGCAAGTGGATTACGTGCCAATAATTGAACCATTTCTGCATAACTTGCAAACGCTCAATTTTTCTGTTCATATTTAGCTCGTTACTCACCAAGCTCATCACTCCATTGAGTTTTTGCCTCTCCAAATTTGTTTTTTTTAGCTGCTGCTTAATATTGATTTTCAGTTTCCAATCAGCCAAATATTGAGCAATTATATTTTTTTTACTGCTAGACCTTTTGGTCAAGGCCAAAATTTCATTTAATTTTTCGCTGCTTAATTCTATTTCTATTTTTTCGGCAAGTTCCGTTTGCATTCCTCTGATTTCATTGAGGCTCAGTTCCCTCCCTTGTATCGTTCTTGGAATTTGCAAATAAATAAATCTTCCAACCACGCCACTTGCCACCACTGCAACCATGCTCCAAAAACTAATTGAAACTAAGCCACCAAATTTGAAAGAAGTATGAAACAAAATCATAATTGGACCCAAAGTGCATAAAAAAATATGAAATTCGAGCCAATGCTTTAATACCCATACTCTTGCAAGAGACTTCATGTATTTCCGAGCTTGATAACCAAAAACACCTATAATCATTAACAATGTACCTGTAATACCTAACCCATGTCCGATTGGGCCACTTGGTTTTAGTATTTTATGGTCGACGTGGTAAAATCTTTCTTCAATTGACGTTTTATAATAAGGTAATCCTCTATAAAACAAGTATATAGTGACCAAAATCACTATTGATGTCATTGTACCGAGGTATATTCTGTGAGCTGTTTTTGTCATACTAAAATTTGTACTATGCTAATCAATTCAACATTTTACAGATATTTTACACCATTTTCTTCTTATAATTTCGATAAGCTAAACCACTCAAAATAACCAAAACAATTACTGTATAATACACGACTGGTGGAATCGGTACTGGGTCGCCTGCCGCGTAAGAGTGAAGGCCCGATAAATAGTAATTGACGCCAAAGTAGGTCATAATCACCGTTGCAAAACCAAACAAAGAGGCAAAATTGAAAGCATAAACACTTTGTAGTTTCGGGATAAATCTCATGTGAAGAATGAACGCATAAACCAAAATCGTAACCAAAGCCCAAGTTTCTTTGGCATCCCAACCCCAATATCTTCCCCACGATTCATTAGCCCAAACACCACCTAAATATGTACCGATGCTAATCATTGCCAAACCACCCAAAAGTGTAATTTCACTAATGATAGACAACTCTTTGATAGCTCTAATTATATTGTTTTTATTATTATCGTTGATAAATACCATGAGTAATAAATTAAGCATTCCTATTACCGCACCGAGCATCAAAAAGCCGTAACTTCCAGCTTCTAATGATACGTGAATTGTAAGCCAATAAGATTTCAAAACGGGAACTAAAGGCGTAATTTCGGGGTCGAGCCAACTCATGCTTGCAACCAATAAAATTGTAGCGGCGAGGGTTGCAGTTGCAGCCAAACCACCCAAAGATTTTCTTGAGAATAATGTGCCTGCCAACATGGTTGTCCAACCAATATAAATCATTGATTCGTAGCCATTACTCCACGGGGCTCTACCCGAAATATACCAACGAAGCCCCAAGCCAATGGTGTGAAAAATAAAGCCGATTGCCATAGCAAAAAGTGCATATTTTGTCCATTTAGCTAGGCTGCTTTTTCTTTTGATGGTTATGTATAAAAATCCGCCAGTCAAGAGCAAGCACAAAAGGCCATAATAGTTTTTTAGTTCATTGAAGACGTCGAGTTTATTCAATAATAATTCTGCTTTCAACTTCGTATCCGACGGGATAATGGCACTACCATTGGTTTTCTGAAAATTTGATATTTGAGTTAAAGCAGCTTCGGCATTTTGGAAATTGCCACTGTTTGAACCGTCGTTGAGTGCTTGTAAATAATTGATGAAAAGTGTTTTAGTGGCCGAATTGCTCTCATTTCCTTGATGGTCATGCAAAATTTCCGCAGGTGAAAGCCATGTATTTGTAACATCATTAACCTGTGGAAATAATTTAAAAATACTTCCTGTAAATATCATATTGACGATGTTTATTTTCTCGTCCAGTTTGATAATAGCCTTTTCAAAAACACCTTGGTCTTTGGGTAGCATCATTTGGGCAGTTTTCACTTGCACTTCTAAAATGTAGTTTCCTTCGTCATTAAAAAATGAAGCATAACTCATCATTTTTGCCTCGGAATTTAATATTTTTTGGATGTTAGGATGATTTGGAACTTGAATAATTGGTGCCTTTTCCCAAAGTGAAGGATTCAGAATCATTGACAGAATCATTTGGTCGGAAGTTTGGTCAAACAATGATTCTGTTTTGGCAACTTTTCGGAGTAATTCACCGCTATATGTATTCATTGGTTTGACTCGACCGTTGTGGTCTTGTACAACTAATTTTCCAAAATTAGCAGCATGTTCTTTTGAAATTGGATTATTTACTTGGGCGTTGGCATTGCTATAAAAAACCAAAGAAAACAATAGAAAACAGACGATATTTGCCTGCATTTGATATTCTTTTAATTTTTTAAGCAAAAATGAAAATCTACTTTTCTTATCAAAGAAATTCATTAATAAGCCTACAGTCAATAAAATATAACCAAAATATGAAATCCATGTTCCCCAAAAATCATTGTTTACACTCAAGTAAGTTCCGAGTTCGTCTTGGTCAAAAGAAGATTGAAAAAATCTGTATCCGTTATAATCAAGAATATTATTCATGAAAATTCTTTGTTCACGATTGACTGCATTTTGTGGGTCAATCAAAGTTACTTCGCTCGCATACGAGGACGGATTTTCGGTTCCTGGGTATTTTTCCAAAATAAAATCTCGGCACATCAACGAAAATGGCAAAGTCTCAACCTTTGCACCGTAGCTAATAGCGATTTTAACATCGCCGAAATCTAAAATTTTTGGTTGTCCTTCGTCGCCTTTTCGGCCAGTTACCATCGTTTTTTGGGGTTTACCATTTACCGTTACCGAAAGATTTAGTCCAACTAAACTTTCATTCTTTATTTTTCTACTACCTGATTCGGTGGTTATAACTCCTTTTTCAATAAATTCCCCAACTACAAAACTTGAGCTTCCTACTGTATATAATGACCTTAGCATTAGTTTATGAGGTACACCACCAACAAGGTCATCTACTTTTTGAGTAGCCATAACTCTTTGATTGACCAACTCTTGTGTTACAAATGTCAAAGAATCTTCATTTAAAATAATATTAAAAGCATTGGGTATTTGTTCGTTTGTAAAATTGAAGTTTACACCATTGATATTTGCTTGGTCGCCTTGTTTTACATAATATTCTTCACGACCACCAGCACCACCGATTACTACTTTTATCATCGGCAAACCATTTGGGTCAGGGCTTACCTTTTCAGTTGGATTAGGAATAAAATCATCGACATTTACATCAACTAGAGCTTTGCCAATTTGATAGGAATTTGAAAACTTATTACTTCCCAAACTCGAAAAATAAACTGGTTCTTCAAATGAAAATGTCTTACCATTTTGCAAAACTTGAAATTTTAAGAAACTTTCAGTAGAAAGATATTTATTGCTCGTTTCGCCTTCTCTAATGTGCATCATGCCTTCAGTGCCGTAATATCGAGTAACACCAGCCCCCAAAACAATGACAACAACCGAAAGGTGAAAACAAAGCGAAGCCCATTTTTTTTGTTTAAAGAGTTTAAAACGCCAAACATTCATCACAATGGTTGCACAAAATAAGATCAACAAGATTTCAAACCATAAACTTCTGAAAATAACATCTTGTGCCGAAGTCGTACCAAAGTCATTTTCTACGAATGTTGCCACTCCAATTGCCAATGCAAACAAGAGAAAATACATTCCTGCAGCTCTTGTAGAAGTGAGTTGATTAAGAAATTTTGTAATTTTTTGTAGTATCATGGTTAGAAACAATAGGTATAAAATAATTTTAAAACCAAAATCTTTTTATGAGTTAATTTACTGCAAATATTTTTTTATTTAGCTTTTATAGTGGGTATGTTTCCTGATAGATATATTATATTTATATTGGCTTCCTTGTTTATGTAAGCCTTTCAATTAAACTATTGTGAGTCAAACTATATCATACATTTTCAATATTAAAAGTTTTTTTTGCCATAATAGCTAAAAATCAAAAATGCGACAATATATTCTCCATTTTATTTTGCGACATCTCTTGTTTTTGTTCTTACATACCCGTCAATACACATTACTTCCCATTGCTAAATCCAGTGTAATAAAGTACTCATTATCCAAATTTATTCAATTTAGTCTTCAAATAAGAAAAGTCGAGCATAGTAGTTTTTTTTAAGTAAAACAATTTAGCAAATTTTATTTTTATTATAAAATAACTCATTCTTCAATTTTAAAGTACGTACGTCTCCCTATATATGCTTCCTCTGATACGTTATTTTTTATTTTAAATATATGGCGAACTATATAACTACTACCTTTTGTAAAAAATTAGGATGATAGAGGAAGCATAAATCAATTAATATCCGTAATATTAATTTGTAAACTAACCGAACCCCTTTCAGCGTGTTATTTAGACGACGAAATAAAAACTTTAACTTACTTAAAATTATTGAAGGCTGTGTACGGCGAAAACCCTTGGCTCAAAAGGAACTTTTTGACGCTTTTTCCCATGCCTCTAAGAACATCTGCCTAAGGTATTCTGCTAATGAAGTTGAGGCTGAAGAAATGGTAAGTGATGGCTTTTTGAAAATTTTCAATAACATCGAAAAATACGATACAGTACAACCATTTGATGCTTGGTTTCGTACCATTATGATAAATACTGCTATTGATTATTTTCGTAAAAATCACTCAAGAATTAATTTTACCGATTTGGAATATGCCCAAGAAGTGGTTAATAATGAAAATGAACTTGATTTATTATCAACTGAGGAGATAATGGCTTTTATTCAAAAGCTTTCACCCGTGTATCGTATGGTTTTCTCACTTTATGCAGTTGATGGATATTCGTACGCAGAAATTTCGCTAATGTTAGGAATTACTGAGGGGGGAGTTCGTGCAAATATATATAAAGCACGAGTAAACCTACAACAATGGATTAGAGATTATTTAGCACGACAATCTACAATTTAAAGCTTATGTCAAACGATTTATTCGATAGAAAAATAAAAAAACGACTGGAATCAATCAATAGTCCAGTGAGTCTGAATGTTTGGACTAAAGTTGAAAAACAGTTGGCAATACCATGGTATAACAACTTTTGGCGTCGATATGCTTTGCCTATGTATTCGGTTCTGACAACAGTACTGTTATTTCTAAGTCTTACGGGATTTTTAATGAATAAAGAACAAATAAATTTATTAAATGAGAAGATTGCTACTATTAATAAAGTAAATACCCAACCAACTACAAAAAAAACCATTGTTTTGAGAGACACAGTATTTATAGAAAAAATTTTATATGTACGACAAGGATCAAATAATACGATTCAGCCGAATTTATATTTGAATCAATTAAATGAAAAAAAAATTAACAAATTAATTGTTAGTGGGTTAGATAAATACAAGTCAGAAAATGAATTTAAACAAGTCGGCAGATTAAGTCGTCCTGAAAAACCAATTTCTCAAATTTTAGGCCCAGACACTTCTAATCAAACTCAGATAGATAAAAATACTATTCTAACTAATATGGTTAATACAGTTACTAAAGTTGAGCCTAAAAAAGATACGACTAAAGAATTAGCATTTTCCAATCCTAAGCCTGATATAACGCCTACATCACCTGCTAAAAAGGTATTTAAGTTTCCTAAAATTAATGCTCGTTTTGGTCTATCAAGTTCAATTGGTACTGAAGGAGATATAAATTTAGGGCCTGTTGTTGAATTATTTTTAAACCCTAATTTGAGTTTTTCAACAGGACTAGGTATAAATAAATATCGTAAGCTTGAATACGGTTCAAGTAAACAGTTCAATTTAAATACTGGACAGGATTTTCTGGATTTATACAGTTCAAAAATTCCGAAGAATTATGATTTATTAAGCGAGATAAATATTAATACCTCAATTTTAGAACTTCCACTCATTCTAAACTATTATGTACCAATTAAAAGGAATTTTGATCTAAAATTCTCTTTTGGAACACATATAGATATGGAATTATATCAAAATATTCAATTTGAAACCTATCAAAATGGAGAGGAGATATATACAGAATTCAATACATTAGCAGCCAAAAACAGTTGGCACAACATGATATTAGGAGTTGGAGGGCAATACCGACACAAAAATATTGTTTTTCAGGTAAGCCCTAGTTATTTGTATAATTATAGAGAAGTTGATTATATCAAATCGGGGGGGGCTTTTAGAATAATTGGAAGTGTTTTACTAAATATTAGTAATCAGTGATATAATTGGAGGATTCACTGTGCTACTTACATGGCTTGTGATAGATTCGCCTCACCATATAATTGCCTGATTATTAAATAGTTAACAAGTTTTTTAAGTGTTTAATTATTCAGAAAATCAAGAGTTTGATAATTATTATAAGTATTAATTACTTGTGCATTTGCAACTTATGTCTCATAAAAAGGAATAAAACCATACTTGAGAACAAGCTGAAGAATATGCTCATAATGCATTGTATAATTTGTATTCTATTCAGCAGAAGAAACGTATGATTCATGTTGGGAGTCTGAGTTGATAAAACGAATCGAAGCACAAAAAACAGAATAAATGAAGTATAATGATTAAAATTCTATCTCTAAACTTGCTGAAGTCCATCAAAACTTAGGTAAACAAGCTTTTACAACCTATAAAAAACCAGTCGAAAATCTAATTAGCAGCAAAACTATAGACCAAAAACAAATTGAGCATTTATTAGATGATATGCTCAGTTTTTGTTTTGATGAACATATACTACAATTCTATAAGCAGCTTTGTAGGTATTTCTATACGTTAAATCCAGCAGCAACTGCCTATCATGTGTATTCTTACAGAGATATGTAAGACGAAAATAATTGGTAAAAGTAGATAAAAGAAATACACTACTTCAATATATGTAGGCTAAAACGCAACCAATTTCTTTATTCTGGCAATGTATATTTCACTACGAAGTTAGATTTTTTTCCAGCGGTGAGTATTTTAGACTCAAGGCAAGTATGCTGCCTATTTTTCTTTTGTCATTACTTCTTTCATTTTTCTTTCGGAAGTACTAATAACTAATATATCATTGAACGCTTTCAAGTTTGTAACCGCAAACTTTGTCGGTAATCCTTTGCTTGACAATTCCCACAAATTGTTGCCATTGGTTCTTCTATAAATACCGTCCCATTGGCCGGCAAATGTCAAATCATAGTGTTGAAGTACATTGAAAGTATAAAGATCTTTTGGTAAACCATTTTGCAGTGATTGCCAAGTTTTGCCGTCTGCTGAAGACAATAATAATTCATTATATGACATTGCATATAATTGGTTTGTGTCTGAACTAATATTGTGCATACTAAATTGTGGAGATGAATTTATCCAAGATTTGTCCGTTTGTTGTGAAAAAATACCATGGTTGGTTGCTAAATAAAAACTCCCTTTATAAAGAGTTGCTCCATTTGTTTGCAAAGAATTTTGTCCAAATTCTAACGTCCAATTGTCTGATATTTTGTTGAATGAATAAAAACCGTCATTAGTACAAACGTATAGGACGTTGTTGAATTTACAAAAACGTCTAATTGTCAAGTTAGTTAATCCATTATTTAGGTTTTTCCAGTTTTTTCCATTGTCTGTCGTATAAAAAATACCTTTAAATTGAGTTCCAACGAAAATTTCATTATCAATAATTGATAATGCCCCAATATTTCCTTCTATTATTTGTTTGTCGGTCTGAATGCTATCCCAAATCTTATTTTCAAAATTATAGATATATACACCATTATCCTTTGTTGCAACGCCAATGAATTGATTGGAAGTGTCTATTCCGCCCAAGCCAATTGTAATTCTTTCTGGTAAGCCATTACTTGAATTTATCCAACTAAGTCCGTTGTCAAACGAAAAATAGATAATGCCTTTTGAAACTTCTTTTGACAAGGAATCAATATCATTTGCTTTTGAATCACTACTTTTTTGTGAATTGCAGAAATTCAAAATAAGTGTCGTGAAAATTATTAGAAATATTCTAATCATCTGTCAGTTTGTTGTTAATGATGGTCATCATTACGATGCAAATAAAGGCTAGGAATTGCCGATGGTGGAAAGTTTTTTATTCATCCGCCGAAGCCTTACATGGCTTTTTGATGATGTTAGATATTAAGAACTAAAGCTGGGCTTTATTTATCTCCTGCAAAAACCGTCAAGAGAAACTCCGCTATCAAATATTATTTTGCACATATCTCAGTTTATATTTGTTGAATTCATTATTATTTCCCCGTCATTTTTTTAAACTTCTCAATGTCAAGAAATATTATTCCCCAATTATGTCCGTCTAAATCTTCAATATTTCTAATTTGCATAAAGCCTTCGTCAACAATTTCAGTTGTTTCGGTTCCTCCTGCTTTTAAACCTTTCTCCATAATTTCATTCACCTTGTTAAAACTTTCTACTGGAAGTGTAAATGTTGCAATTCTATTTTTTTTAGGGTCAGCTATATTTTTCCTATTTCCTGTTTTGGTCTTCTCGAGTGTCTGAAGCATAACATATATTTGGTCAGTCCAGACCATACATTTTTGGTCATCAAATGTGAATAATGGGTTAACTGTAAATCCTAATTGTATGTAAAAGTTCATTGAGGCTTCCACATTTTTCACTGGTAAGTTGATAAATATTTGTCTCATTGTCAATTAAGATTCAGTTATTTAAATTTTCTCTACTTTAAGAATGATAGTTGTAATCATAAAAATATAAAATCTAACCAAAAGAATATACATTATTTATCTTTTAAATAAAATAAGTTAAACTGACTTTCGATATTTTCTATTGTTCGATTACTCACATAATTGTATCAATGCGTGGTTGTACTTATAGTTCTTGAATCAGTAGGCTCTGGAGATACGCAGTTAAGTTTTGGAGTTGTCGTAGCCCCTTCGATTACAGCTTCTTATACATGGCAAGAAGTGGGTGGTACAAATGCTACTGGTTCGAGAACTTTTAGTGGTTCTACACTTACCATTACAGGTTTACCTTTGCATGCTACCATTGATTTGAGCATCAGTCCGACCAATACATAGCCATAAAAACAGATTTTTGCTACATGAAATGATTTTACAAGTCATTTCATGTAGCATTTTTCGGAATAGTCATTCTCCAAAACTGTACAAAAATGGGGCTTTATGAGCTTTTCCTGAAAATTGCTTTTCATGCCGTTGTAAAATACCTAAACTTAATATTTTTCTTTGAAAAGTACCTCGATGTAGTTTTTCACCCAAAATCGCTTCATAAACTTTCTGCAAATCGTTCATTGTAAAAAAAGGCGGCAGTAAATTCATTCCGACTAGCTTTCGTTCCAAATTATCTCGAAGTGTTTGTAATGCTTTTGCTACAATTTCGGCGTGGTCAAGCATCAAAACGGGAAGTTTATCAATATCATACCAATCACAAGAATCAGATAGAGCGTCGGGGGTTGGCACTACATCATTATAATTTATTAAAGCATAATAAGCTACCGAAATAAACCTATCGAGCATCCAAGTAAATTCTGTCAAATCATGTTCATTAGATTCTAGAATCGTTTGCATGATTTCGGGTTTGTATCGAGCTACATCACCAAAAGTATAAAACTGCTCCAAATAAATATTATCTAGTCCTGTTCGTTCTTTCAACCCTCTCCTAACTGCATCATTCAGGTTTTCATTTCGATTCACAAAACCACCTGGTAGAGCAAATAAACCAGTATTGTGGTATTTCGTAATTAATATTTTTAGTCGTTCGCCCGAAAAACCAAAAACTACAGAGTCGAAAGCTATATGCCGCAAATATCCTTTTTCTTCCACTTATTTTTTAGTTTATGATGAAATAACTATAATTTTTTCAAAAATAAATAGGATTATTTTAAAAAACCAATTATTATTGTCTCAATTTGCGACAATAAGTAATTTAATCTAAAAAAATGAAAAGAATCATCTCATTATTCGCCTTAATTATGTTGTATAATTTTAATGTAAATGCACAAAACAATAATGCGTTTGCAATACAGGCAACCATTGAAAACGGCGTAATTGAAGGCAATTACGACACAAAAACTGGAATTCAAACATATTTTGGTGTTCCGTTTGCCAAACCACCAATCGGTGAATTACGCTGGAAAGCACCACAAGCACTCGAAAACTGGAAAGGTGTGAAAGAAACCAAAAAGTTTGGCCCAAGACCAATGCAAAAATTAATTTGGGGTGATATGAACTCCCGCTCAAATGGCGTAAGTGAAGATTGCCTTTACTTAAATGTTTGGACTCCAGCCAAACGAAACACCAAAGATTTACCTGTTTTAGTGTATTTTTATGGTGGAGGAAACGTTGCAGGCGATGGTTCTGAGCCTCGTTATGATGGAGAAAGCATGGCAAAAAAAGGAATTGTGGTTGTTACTTGTAATTATCGTTTAAATGTTTTTGGAAATTTCGCTCATCCTGAATTAAGTGCAGAAACATCTTATAAAGGTTCAGGAAATTATGGCTATTTCGACCAAATTGCTGCACTTAAATGGGTACAGAAAAATATAGCACAATTTGGCGGAGACCCTAAAAAAGTAACGATCGCAGGCGAATCTGCTGGTTCAATTTCTGTTAGTTATCAAATGGCATCGCCATTAACAAAAGGTTTGATTGCAGGTGCAATTGGTGAAAGTGGTGCTGGTATTAATCCAACAATGGCTCCAGTAACATTAGCTGAAGCTGAAAAAGAAGGACTTACATTTGCTAAAAATGCGGGTGTTCCTACACTAAAACAATTAAGAGCGTTATCTTCAAGAGATGTGTACGAAATTTATGACGAATCAAAACGTTTTGGATTTCCAGTAGTACTTGACGGCTATTTTCTACCGAAAACGCTTCCACAAATTTTCAATGCAAAAGAACAAGCACAAGTTCCTCTTTTATTAGGTTGGAATTCGGCCGAAATACCTGGGCAAGCATTCATGTTCGGAATGCCTTATACAACCGAAAACTTTATCACAAGAGTAAAAAAAGAATATCCAAACGATGCTGATGAAGTATTGAAATTATATCCTCATTCTTCAGAAAAAGAAGTTGAACTCTCAGCAACTGCTTTAGCGTCCGACCGTTTTATTTCTTATAGCACGTGGAAATGGTTCGATTTACACAGAAATAATAGTTCACAACCAGTTTACCGATATTTATATAGTAAACTTCGCCCAGCATTAGTAGATAATTCATTAGCTTCTGGTTTGGCTGGCGGAACGGTAAAAAAAGACGCCAATACACCTGAGCCACCAAAAGCTGTTGGAGCTCCACATGCTTGTGAAATCGAATATTGTATGGGAAATCTTCACTTAATTAAAGACTACGCTTGGACACCAGACGACTATAAAGTTTCGGAAACTATGCTTAATTATTTCGCTAATTTTATTAAAACTGGCAATCCAAACGGAGCGAAATTACCAGAATGGACGGCGGCAAAAGCTGGCGATACAAATCCGCCTGTTATGATTATTGATACAGAATCTCGTACAGAAAAAACACAAAATGATGCCCGTTATTTGTTTTTAGATAAGGCTTACGGCAATAAATAATCTTTCAAAACTATTCAAAACTACTTTTAAAATTCATGAAAAAAACAATCATCTCGCTATTCTTTGCCTTGAGTAGCGGTATTGGAGCTTTCGCTCAATTACAAACAGGCGAAAACGTAGCTCTTACATCAACTGATGCAGGGCAGGTTCGTGGTTATATAAACAACGGAATCTTTACATACAAAGGGATTCCTTATGCTGAAGCCAAACGTTTTGAAGCTCCTCAAAAACCAAAAGCTTGGACAAAAGTTCGTAGTTCAATGGTTTACGGGCCAGTTGCTCCTCTCATGGACCCAACAACAAACGTTCAAGACGAGCCTGAATTTGTATTTCACCATGACTGGGGTTTCACAAGCGAAGATTGTATGAGAGTCAACGTTTGGACTCCAGGAATTAACGACGGAAAAAAACGCCCAGTTTTATTCTGGATTCATGGTGGAGGTTTTACGGCTGGTTCATCACAAGAATTACCTTCTTATGATGGCGAAAATTTAGCAAAAAAAGGCGATGTTGTAGTTGTTTCTATCAATCATCGACTTAATATTTTAGGTTATTTGGATTTATCGGCTTATGGTGAAAAATACAAACAATCAGCCAATTTAAGTGTTCTTGATATGAAAGTTGCGTTAGAATGGGTTAAAAACAACATTTCTAATTTTGGTGGTGACCCTAATAACGTTACAATTTTTGGCCAATCTGGCGGTGGTGCAAAAGTAAATACATTAATGGCTATGCCTTCAGCAAAAGGTTTATTTCACAAAGCTATCAATCAAAGTGGTGCATTTAGAGCAAATATGCTAGATAAAAGTACAACGCAAGCGATTGCTGCTGAAGTGTTAAAAGAATTAAATATTTCAGTTGATAAAATTGATGATATTCAAAATTTTCCATTTCAAAAACTGAGTGATGCTGGGAAAAAAGCACTTTCAACAGTTGCCGCAAAAATGAAAGCTGAAGGCAAACCAGTTATTGGCTTTGGTTTAAGTTGGGGGCCAAGTGTTGATGGAGAAGTGTTGCCTTATCAATTGTTTTCAAACGAAGCATTTGAACTATCTAAAAACATTCCACTTTTGATTGGAACAACCAAAAATGAATTTGCACCTTTCAGAGGGTCGGTTCCTGCTAATAGTAGTTATGATGAAGTAGTAGCTGCCATCAAAAAATCTTATGGCGAGAAAACTGATGCCTATATTGCAGCCGTAAAAAAAGCATATCCAAATGACACAAAACCTTCTTCAATGTTGGATATTGACGTAACTTTCAGACCTGGAGCAGTTTCACAAGCAAATCAAAAATCTGCTTTGGCAGGTTCAGCTCCTGTTTATATGTATTTATTTGATTGGCAATCGCCAGTTTTAGACGGTAAATTCAAGGCTGTTCATTGTATGGAAATTCCATTCGTATTTGACAACATTGCTCGTTGTCAAGAAATGACTGGCGGCACAAAAGAAGCTCATGCATTAGCAGCAAAAATAAGTCAATCTTGGATAAATTTTGCAAAAACGGGCGATCCAAACCATAAAGGTTTACCAAATTGGCCAGTTTACAATGCACAAAATACAGCAACCATGCACTTTGACAATGTCAGCACTGTTAAACCGCAATTAGACAAAGAATTATTTGATTTATTAAAATAAATTCTGAAGTATTAAATCAAAATCCTAGTTGGCTTCAACTAGGATTTTTTATGAAAAATATTGTTAAAAGTCAAAAAATAAATACCTTGCAAAACCTATAAAGCTTACCAAACACTAACATTCTATGAACAAAAGAACATTCCTTAAAACTTCGTCTGTTTTAGCCGCAGGAGTGGCATTTCCACAATTATTTTCTTGTAAAGAAAAAATGCCTCCTCGCACCAATTGGGCAGGAAATCTAACTTATAGTACAGATAATTTATATACACCTAAAACAGTTGCTGAACTGCAAGAAACCATAAAAAAAGTTAAAAAAGTGCGAGGTTTAGGCACAAAACACTGTTTTAATAAAATTGCTGATAGTACCGAAAATCAAATTTCTACCGCTGAATTCAATAAAATAATATCACTCGATAAAGATAAAAATACTGTTACAGTCGAGTCTGGTATCAAATACGGTGAGCTTTGCAAATATTTAGATGACAATGGTTACGCTCTTTTTAATTTAGCTTCTTTGCCACACATTTCAGTAGCGGGAGCATGTGCAACAGCTACTCACGGTTCTGGAATCAAAAACGGAAATTTGGCATCAACAGTGGTTGCCTTAGAGTTTGTAAATGGTAAAGGAGAAATTGTTAATTTATCCAAAGAAAAAGATGGTGATGAATTTGGAATGGCGGTCGTTAATCTTGGAGCATTGGGCATTGTGACCAAAATAACTTTGGCTTTACAACCAACATTTCAGATGAAACAAATTGTTTATCAAAATTTACCAATGGCAGCCTTGGAAAAAGATTTTGAAGCAATCATGTCAATCGGATACAGTGTCAGCTTATTTACTGATTGGAAAAATAAAAATATCAGTGAAGTTTGGATAAAAAGTAAAGCCGAAGACATAAAAGAGATTGCTCCTGAGTTTTATGGTGCTAAAATTGCAACTAAAAACCTTCATCCAATTGAAGCCCTCGATGCCATTAATTGTACAGAACAAATGGGTGTTGCTGGCCCTTGGTACGAGCGAATGCCTCATTTCAAAATGGGTTTCACGCCAAGTAGTGGTAAAGAATTGCAATCTGAGTTTTTTATTCCTTTTGAAAATGCCTACGCAGGATTAATGGCTATCGAGCAACTCAACGAAAAAGTTTCTCCTCATTTATTTATCACTGAAGTTCGAGCCATTGCTGGCGACGAATTACCGATGAGTCCGATGTACAAAAAAACTTGCGTTGCTTTTCATTTTACATGGAAGCAGGAAACCGAAGAAGTGTTGAAAGTTCTTCCTTTTATTGAAGAAGCCCTCGCTCCTTTCAACCCTAGACCACATTGGGGAAAAATATTTACTTTGAAACCTTCAGTTTTGCAATCAAGAATTGAAAAACTCGCCGATTTCAAAACATTAATGACCAAACATGACCCCGAAGGCAAATTCAGAAATGAGTTTATTGACCTCAATTTATTCGGAGCCTAAAATAAAAATGGTAGTGATATTTTAATTTTATCACTACCATTTTCAAATATTGGCTTTCAATTATTTATATCACAAAAGAAATTTCTTTAAAATCTAATTTCACTATTTCATCGGCTACTTCCATTATTAAATGTCCAGAATCAGCCACATCAATTATTTTCCCCTGAAAAGGTTGTTCATTTTTTATATAATTGTGGGTTTCTCGAAAGCGAAAAAGACGTTCTAAATATTTTTTTTTCTGCACTTCAACATGGTTATTAAACGATGTGCCACTTTTAAGTTGTAAATAATATTTTTCAATACACTCACACAATTGTTCTATCAATTTTCCAATTTCAAAATCATCAGTTTGTTGCCCTGATTTTTGCGAAGCTAATCTGAGAGAAATAGCTTTTTCATCTACAAAAGATAACTGATTGATATTCAAGCCGATACCAATTATTGAATAAGCAATTCTGCTCCCAGAAAGTGTATTTTCAATCAAAACCCCTCCCATTTTTCGATTATCAATGTACACATCATTCGGCCATTTTATACTTAGTCCATCAGATAAATATTTACACAAAAAATCAAAAATCCCCAAAGAAACAGCAATATTTAGGCGAAATTGTTGACTAACATTCAAAAAATCGGGTTTGACAATCAAAGAAATTGTAATATTTTGATTAGGCAACGCTTCCCATGAATTTCCACGCTGTCCTCTTCCCGCCGTTTGGTCAGCCGTAATGACAATTGTTCCATCAAAAACTTGTTTATTTTGAATTATTTCAGCGGCAATATCGTTAGTTGAATGACAACTTGGCAGATAAATGGTATTTTTGCCGAGAAATAAAGTTTTGGGTTGAAAATTGTGCAACTTTGTAGTAATTTAGCGTTTTATAAAACGTTGATGTAAAATATTTTTCGTGAAGTTCGTGTACATCATTTTCATTGAATCACAATTGCAACGAACCGCTCACAAAATTAAATGAAGATAAGATTGAATGAAAGAAATTAAAGAACTTTCTGGTGATGAGTTAAGTCGCTTAGTAGTACACGGAATGTTAGAAAAAAAAGCGACAAACATCATAGTAATGGACTTGCGTAAAGTCAAAAATGCAATCACCGACTTTTTTGTTGTTTGCTCTGGAAACACCGATACTCAAATCGCAGCCATCGCTGATTCTGTCGATGAAGAAGTTTTCAAAGCCTCTAAAATTAACCCTTGGCACCAAGAAGGAAGACAAAACAGAGAATGGATTTTGTTAGACTACGTTGACGTGGTTGTGCATGTTTTCAGAAAAGACCGTAGAAAATTTTATGACCTCGAATCTCTTTGGGGTGATGCCGAATTGACTCAAATTGAAGAAAGCATGGAGCCAGAGCAACCTCAACAAATGGTATTCAACTAATGTTTAGAATATTTGAACCTTTACGAAGTTCAAAAACCTTGTAAAGGTTATTTTTTTATATGAATAACTATTGCATTAAAATTTGAAAAACTAAAAAAATGTCAGACAACAACAGTAATGAATTTCCGAAAAGAAAACCAACCAACAACAGTGGTGGTGGTTTGCAGGGCTGGATTGTAGCGGCGATTATCATGGGCATTATTGGCTTTTTACTTTTCTCTAGGTCAGCTTCACTCGCACCTATAAAGTATAAGCAGCTCGAACAAATGATTTTACAAAAAGACGTAGAAAAAGTAGCCGTAGTTGAAGGTAATCGCAGTGTAGAAGTAACGCTTACACGTGATGCCTTGCAAAAACCTGAATACAAAAAAGAATTAGGTAATAATCGTTACAATTCGGGCGGTCCTCATCTCAAAATTGATGTCGTTTCGGTTGAATCGTTTATGAATGAATACCGTGAATTCTTGAAAACGCCGCAAATTGACGAAGCTTATCGCCAAACACTTTATCCTGAAAGTGTTGAAAGACAAGATATGATGAATATGGTTTGGCAATTATTACCATTCATCGTTGTTCTTGGATTGATGTATTTCTTAATGAGCCGAATGACTGGTGGCGGTGGCCCTGGTGGAGCAATCTTCAACATTGGCAAATCAAGAGCTGCGTTATTTGATGCTGATAGTAAAGTAAAAATAACATTCAACGACGTAGCTGGTTTAGAAGAAGCCAAAGAAGAATTACAAGAAATTGTTGATTTCTTAAAAACACCAAAAAAATACACTGAGCTTGGTGGTAAAATTCCGAAAGGAGCTTTATTAGTTGGCCCTCCAGGTACGGGTAAAACATTATTAGCCAAAGCTGTTGCTGGTGAAGCAAGTGTTCCTTTTTTCTCACTTTCAGGATCTGATTTTGTAGAAATGTTTGTTGGTGTTGGTGCGGCTCGTGTGCGTGATTTATTTAAACAAGCAAAAGAAAAAGCTCCTTGTATTATATTTATTGATGAAATTGATGCGGTTGGTCGCTCAAGAGGACGTGGGTCAATGCCAGGTGCAAACGACGAACGAGAAAATACACTCAACTCATTATTAGTTGAAATGGATGGTTTCGGTTCGGATGCTGGTATTATTATTTTAGCCGCAACCAATCGACCAGACGTGTTAGACCCAGCTTTGATGCGTCCAGGTCGTTTTGACCGCCAAATCAGTGTTGATGCTCCAGATATTGTTGGTCGTGAAGCCATTTTCAAAGTTCACATGAAACCGTTGAAACTTTCTGACAATATTGATGTGAAGAAATTAGCAACGCAAACCCCAGGCTTTGCTGGTGCAGAAATTGCGAACGTATGTAATGAAGCCGCTCTTTTAGCCGCTCGCCGTGGAAAACTAGCCATTGATATGCAAGATTTCCATGATGCAATTGATCGTGAAATTGGCGGATTAGAGAAGAAAAATAAATTGATTTCTCCAGAAGAAAAAGAAATTGTTGCTTATCACGAAGCAGGTCATGCAGTTGCGGGTTGGTTCTTAGAACATGCTAATCCATTGGTAAAAGTAAGTATCGTTCCTCGTGGAATTGCTGCATTGGGTTACGCTCAATATTTACCAAAAGAGCAATATTTGTATAGAACAGAACAACTTTTTGACGAAATGTGTATGACTCTTGGCGGTAGAGCAGCCGAAGATGTTGTTTTTGGTAAAATATCTACAGGTGCTTTGAGCGACTTAGAGCGTATTACTAAAAGTGCTTATGGTATGATTAGTATTTATGGAATGAACGATAAAATCGGAAATGTTTCATATTATGATTCAAAAGGCCAAGGTGAAATGTCATTCACAAAACCATATTCTGAAGACACCGCAAAAATCATTGACGAAGAAGTAAAGAAATTGATTGATAGTGCCTACGTTCGCACGAAAGCAATGTTGATTGAAAAGCGAGAAGAATTAGAAAAAATCGCTCAAGAATTACTTAAAAAAGAGATTCTTTATCAATCTGATTTAGTTGATTTAATTGGAAAACGTCCGTTTGAAAAATTGACTAATTATCAAGAATTCATGGATAAGATTGATACTCCAGTGGAAGAAAAAGTGCCAATCGTTGAATAATTTGGCATTGTAACATCAATAAAAAAGGTTCATCAATTTGATGAACCTTTTTTATTGATACTATTTACTGAATTTTACTTCAAATCTACTTTACCAATCCAATAGAAATCTGAAATTGACTTGGAATCATTTGAAAATTGCTAGGATTATTAGCAGGACCTAATTCATAATCAATAAAATTAGCCAGTCCTTTTTCGTAGCGACCTTCTATGAAAAAGTGTTTAAATTCAAATCCAATACCGATATTTATACCAAGTGATGGTCGATTAAATAACTCATTTTTGAGGTCATTTGAAGTATAAACTTTCAGCGTTTCTTCCAATTCATTATTAAATTTCATTGGAAATGACAATAATGGTCCAGCAAAAACTCTTCCTTGACGAAAACGAATGCCAAAGGTCATCGGAACATCAATTGCAGTGAATGAACCATTAACACGTTTAAAAAGCGTGCCATTTGACTGTAAAATATCAAACTTCCCTCCTTTCTGTGAATAAAGAGCTTCTGGTTGAAAATAAAACGAGCCACGAGTCATTCTAACAAAAAACCCTCCCAAATAACCAACTGCCGATTGAGTATTATTGAGAAATTTATCTTTTACGATAGGAAATTGAGGTAAACCCGTTGATGTCACTCGAAAAACATTATTGATATCAACTGTATTAAAACTTCCAAAATTGACACCGCCACGCAATCCCCATTGGAGTTTTACTGCATCTCTTTTATACTCTTGAGCATAACTTACTGTATCAATCACCACTACTTTTTTGCGTTTTTTGGTGCTTTCTTTCATAAGTTTTTCTTTTTGTCCAAAAACCGTATCTACTTGCACCGAATCACTTTTCATTCGGGCGGTATCTTCTTTTATTTGTGCAGAAAGTGATGTTGAAGCAATTGTCAATAGCAATAATAATAATAGTTGTTTCATCTCAAGAATGATGTTAAATTGGTAAATTCTTCCTGAATAACTCGCAAAAATCAAGCCACAAAGTTTCATTTTACATTTACAATTGCCACTGTGAATCTCACCACACAAACCAATTTTTGTTCTTCTGAAGTAATTTTTATATCCCAAATATGTGTTGTTCGACCTAAATGTAGTGGAATTGCCTTAGCATAAACCCAACCACTGCTAACAGGACGTATGTGGTTTGCATTGATTTCTAAACCAACTGCCCGCTGTGCTATTGGGTTTTCTAATGTTAAAAAAGAAGCAACACTGCCTAAAGTTTCAGCCAATGCAACCGATGCACCACCATGCAAAACACCAAAAGGCTGATGTGTGCGGTGGTCAACTGGCATTCGAGCAGTTACGAAATCTTGTCCAATTTCTAAAAATTCGATACCAAGATGTTCGGCCATTGAAGTGCTTCCAAACATGTTTTTTTGAGTAATATCAATGTGTTTCTTGAACATATAATTTTATTTATTTTGTAAAACTGAAGATTATAAAGCTGAAAATAACTTAAAATTAATTTGAATCATCCTGTGATAGCATAAGTTTTTGTAATTTTGCATTTATTTTACTTAAAGCCCTAAAACTAAAGCTTGTTTAATTAATTTTCAATTTAAAATTCTGATATTTTGCATACTAAAACTATTTATTTAATTCGTCACGGAGAAACCGAATACAATCGCATTGGGGTAGTTCAAGGAAGCGGTATTGATTCTGACCTTAACGAAACAGGAATTGCACAAGCAAGAGCATTTTTTGAAGCTTACCAACATATTAATTTCGACAAAATTTATACTTCAAAACTTCGTCGAACAGTTCAATCTGTTCAAAACTTTATTGATTTAGGTATTCCATACGAACAACATGAAGGCTTAAATGAAATAAGTTGGGGCGAAAAAGAAGGAAAAGTACCTAACTATCTTGAAGATAAGTATTATTTAGAGGTAATTGCCAATTGGGGAAAGGGCAAAACTGATGTTCCAGCAGCTCCACAAGGAGAAAGTCCAGAAGAAGTTGTAGTTCGCCAAAAAGTTGCTTTTGAGAAAATTTTATCTCGTTCGGAAGAAAAAACTATTTTGGTAGCGATGCATGGTCGGGCGATTAGGATTCTTCTCACACATTTACTCGACTTGCCTTTGTCTGAAATGGATACCTTTGAGCACACCAATCTTTGTTTATATCGACTCTCATATCATAACCAAACCCAAAAGTTTCAATTGGAGGTATCTAATGATGTTGCTCATTTGTCAACTTTATTAGTTGAATAATTTTTCCGTTTATCGAATCATATCTCCTTTGATGTAGAAAACACCTTTACCTTTTTAAGTTTTCTATATTTTTATATTGTTGCATAAAAGACTATCAACCTATAGTTTTATAATTCAAATCGTCATTTTATATTTTTGATGACAGATTCTAAACGGTAAACTTGTGTGTCATGGGAAAAAATAAATTATATTGGACTTTTCAAATTGTTGGCTGGACATTAAATTTTAGTAATGAAGTTTTTGCCTATTCACTCCAATATGGCTATGACAATCAGCTCATTTTTCAGGCTGTAACAAATATTTCATTAGCTATTTTTCTGACCAATATTTTCAGATATATTGTAAAAAAATACAATTTAATTACGCTCTCACTCCCTCAACTTTCTATTCGAGTTTTACTAGGTGTCATTTTGATGGATACTTTTATGGTGGCCCTCAATTTACCGCTCGATGCCAAATATACAGGTCAATTAATCATTGAAAATCCAATCTTAGTAATTGAATATTTTATTAGTTTCGGAAAGCCATTATTAGTTTGGGTCTTAGTTTATGTTTTTTATCATTATTCAGAAGAAAAAGGACAACGTGAAATTGAGCGAATAAGACTAAAAACATCAATTAAAGAAAGTGAAGCAAAAGTATTGAAAGCTCAAATGAACCCTCATTTCATGTTTAATGCCTTAAATAGTATTCGGGCATTGGTGTACGAAGACCCTACAAAAGCCCAGCAAGGTATTACGCAACTTTCCAATATTTTAAGAAGTTCATTGATTGCCGACCGACGCACAACTATTTCGCTCAAAGAAGAGCTACGAACAGTGGAAGATTATCTTGCCCTAGAAAAAGTTAGGTATGAAGAACGCTTACAAACAAAATGGGATGTTGATGATAATACGCTTGGCATTCAAGTTCCGCCAATGATGTTACAAACACTTGTTGAAAATGCAATCAAACATGGAGTTCAGAAAGCAATCGGTTGGGGTTTTGTTGAAATCAATACAAGTATCATTAATCATAAATTGCATATAAAAATACGAAATACAGGTCAATTACATAGCACGGATTCTGACTCCGAATCTGGTGGGTTTGGATTAAAAAATACAGCTCAACGCTTAGATATTTTGTACGGAAATGACGCTTGTTTTAAAATTTATCAAGAAGATAACCTAACTGTTTGTGCCGAAATAATAGTACCAACTGAATATTCTGACCAGAAAAACAATAATATTTCAGTAGAACCAAACACTTTTAAAGCAGCTAGCTAACTTTGTTTTTTACTAAAAACTATCATTCACTTATTAGAAATAAACTATAAATGAAAGCACTTATTATAGATGATGAACGTTTGGCACGCAATGAGCTACGTCGTTTGTTAGAAAATTTTCCAAAAATTGAAGTAATCGGTGAGGCCGCTAACGCTGATGAAGCCCTGAATTTAATTGATGAACTTTCTCCAGATTTGCTTTTCTTAGATATTCAAATGCCTGGCAAAAATGGTTTTCAATTACTTGAAGCCATCGAAGGCAAAGTACCCGAAGTCATTTTTACAACAGCTTACGATGAATACGCACTTAAAGCGTTTGAATTCAATGCACTTGATTACCTCATGAAACCTGTTGATATGCAACGATTGGCAGAAGCTATTCAGCGTGTTGAGGAAGAGCAAATTCATGAAGTTGAACGAAAAGAAGGCATCAAATTATTGGGTGAAACTGACCAAGTTTTTGTAAAAGATGGAGAAAAGTGTTGGTTTGTTAAACTCGGGAAAGTACGATTATTTGAGTCGATGGGTAATTATGTAAGACTACATTTTGATGACCAAAAACCGATGATATTGAAGTCATTAAATAGTCTCGAAGAACGTCTTGACCCCAAAATTTACTTCCGTGCAAACCGTAAACATATTATAAATTTAGCTTGGATTGATAAAATTGAACCTTGGTTTTCGGGTGGTTTATTGGTTACTTTAAAAACCACGGAAAAAGGAACTACTACCGAAAAAATCGAAATTTCTCGCCGTCAAGCAATAAAATTCAAAGATTTAATGAGTTTATAAAAACAAATAATAACCGAAATGGTATCATATCATTTCGGTTATAATCCTCTCTTTTCAAGTCAAATTTCAAGCTTATCTTTCATTTACTGCAAAATTTTTCATACCAAAACAGTAAGCTTCTATTTTAATTTAGCAACAAAATTATAAAATTGAACGCATAACACTCGCCATATTGTTTTAGATTTTCTTAGATTTGTCCAACTCAATGAACAACAAAAGAAAATGCAAACAAAATCAAATCTCGATAAACTAGAATTACTTAATCGCAAAAATCAAGAAGCTCTTTTAGGTGGAGGCGAAAAAAGAATTGAATCACAACATAAAAAAGGGAAACTAACTGCTCGTGAACGCGTCGAATTATTATTAGACGAAGGTTCTTTTGAAGAAATTGGCAAGTTTGTTATGCACCGAAGCAAAGATTTTGGTCTTGACAAAGAATATTATTTAGGCGACGGAGTTATTACTGGTTATGGCACAATTTCGGGAAGATTAATCTACGTTTTTGCCCAAGATTTTACTGTGTTTGGCGGTTCGCTTTCAGAAACTTATGCTGAAAAAATCTGTAAAATCATGGATATGGCAATGCAAAATGGAGCTCCAGTAATTGGTTTGAATGATTCGGGAGGAGCAAGAATCCAAGAAGGAGTCAATTCGTTGGCAGGTTATGCAGATATTTTTTATAGAAATACTTTGGCTTCGGGAGTTATTCCTCAAATATCTGCCATAATGGGGCCATGTGCGGGCGGAGCTGTTTATTCTCCTGCTCTCACTGATTACGTTTTTATGGTTGAAAACACCTCATATATGTTCGTAACTGGGCCAAATGTTGTAAAAACCGTTACGCATGAAGATGTAAGTTCGGAAGAATTAGGTGGAGCAATGACTCATGCAAGCAAATCGGGGGTTACGCAATTTGTAGCCACAAATGAAATCGAATGTATCAGAAACATTCAAAAACTTTTTAGTTACATCCCTTCAAATTGTGAAGAACAAGCACCTTTTGTCAGTTACGAATCAAATGGTCAAGAAAAGCGACCCGATTTGCTTAAATTAATGCCCGAAAATCCGAATCAACCTTATGATATGCGAGAAGTAATTGAGCAATTGGTTGATGATGGAAGTTTCTTTGAGGTGCACAAATATTTTGCTGAAAATATAGTTGTTGGTTTTGCTAGAATCGGTGGTAGAAGCATCGGGATTGTTGGAAATCAACCAGCGGTAATGGCTGGAGTTTTAGATATTAATGCAAGCTTGAAAGGAGCAAGATTTGTACGTTTTTGTGACTGCTTCAATATTCCACTACTAGTCTTAGAAGATGTTCCAGGATTCTTACCAGGCACAGACCAAGAATGGAATGGAATTATTTCTCATGGAGCAAAACTGCTTTATGCCTTCTGCGAAGCCACCGTACCACGCATTACAGTTATTACTCGCAAAGCCTACGGCGGAGCTTACTGCGTGATGAATTCGAAGCATATTGGTGCTGATATGAACTACGCTTGGACATCTGCCGAAATTGCTGTGATGGGTGCGGCAGGTGCGGCAGAAATCATCTTTAGAAAAGAAATTGCTGAAGCAGAAGATTCGGTAGCAGAATTAAAGAATAAAGTTGATGAATACACCGAAAAATTTGCCAATCCCTACAAAGCAGCTCATAGAGGATACATCGATGAGGTAATATATCCTGAAGATACGCGTGAAAAACTAATAAAATCATTTAAAATGCTTGAAAATAAAGCAAAAACATTGCCTCGTAAAAAACATGGTAATATTCCTTTGTAATTATTTATCTCTAATATATTAGTTTGCTTTTTGCTTGTAGAGATAATAAGTTTTCTCTACAAGCAATTATTATTTCATCCAATTTACCTGAATAATCTTCAACTAGTAGATTACAACACAATAGCTTCATTTTGGACGATAAGCCAAACAAAAACACTGAAAAAATTTATTTTTTTGCAAATACACAAAAACTTTCTGCCTGTAAATATTGTTTTTCCAAGATTATTGTACAAATTGTCAGTTTTTTCCGTATCTTTGCATACTTTTTTGGAAGACACCTCCCACTAATCAATATATTTAGATATGCGTAAACTTCGTATTCTGTACGTAGCAAGTGAGATAAATCCCTTCCTGCAAGTTTCAGAAGTAGCTGACTTTCTTCGTAAACTTCCACAAGCCATGCAAGAGAAAGGCATGGAAATCAGAATCCTTATCCCTCGTTTTGGGTCAATCAATGAGCGAAAAAATCGTCTCCATGAGGTGGTACGTTTATCGGGCATCAATATTACAGTTGGAGAAGATGAAAAACCGTTGATTATTAAAGTTGCTTCCATCCCAAGTGCGAAGCTACAAGTTTATTTTTTGGATAATGAAGACTATTTTAACAGAAAATACGTTTTCTTAGATAAAGAAGGAAGTTTCTATGATGATAACGATGAAAGAACTATTTTCTTTTGCAAGGGAGTATTAGAAACTGTAAAAAAACTTGGTTGGGCTCCTGATATTGTCCATTGTACCGATTGGATGACAGCCTTGATTCCATTATATTTGAAAACAACATACAAAAATGACCCTGTTTTCAAAGATACAAAATCAGTTTTTACTGTTTATAACAATGTTTTTGAGCATAAATTTGACGAAGATATTGTAGAAAAAGCAAAATCAATGGACGTTTCTGACGAAAATTTAGCTAATCTACGTTCGGCGGATTTTGAAGGATTTATCAAAATAGGCTGTCAATATGCCGACTCTGTTGTAAAAGCCAACGAGGACATGAATGAAAATTTAAGTAAAATTTTGAATGAAATTGCAGCAAACACAATCGAAGCAAGCATCGAAGATGACAACGTTACAGAAACGTATTTTAACCTCTACACAGAACTTGTTCCTGAATAATACTTGGAAAAGCGTAAAAAATTTACGCTTCGCCGTTCAGCGGAATATAGCAATAATGCTATTTTCCGCTTTCTTTTTCTCTTGTCAAGACCCTATCGGAATTGTAATTGATACACCAAGTACTGGTGGACAAATTACGACCATCTTTACTGACACGGTAAAAATAAATGCTTCAACATTAATGTTGGACTCGACTTTTACATCTGGACAGTCAAGTGCAGTTGTTGGTCACTATATTGACCCTGTTTTAGGTGAAGTCACTGCTAAAACTTTTGCACAAATTACACTTCCTGTGTTGAGTACTGAAACATTTACTTCGTTGGTATTTCCTGATGCTGATAAAGGATTGACAGTATATGATTCAATCTATGTATATGTTGCTCATAATGGTTTTGCTTATGGAGATACTACAAAAAACTATAATCTTCAACTACATCGTTTAAATGAAGATTTTGTAAAATCAAAAAGATATACAAAAGATGATGTCTTGAGTTATAATTCAACTCCATTAGCTAGTAAAACTTTTACATACAAAGATTTAAAAAGAGCCTATTCAGCTACTCAGGATAGTTTATTGATTTTTAAATTACCCAATGAAGTAGGTCAACAAATTTATGATTTAGTTGGCACTGATACTGGAGCTGATATTGATAAATTTACAGCGGCAATAAAAGGATTAGCTTTTGTAACTGACCAAAACAGTGAGAATGCTTTCGGAATATCAGTTTCTGGTAGTTACGTACAGTTATATTATCACACGACCAACTCGACTGACAGAAAAAGTATTCCTTTGACATTTTATTCTCAACGTTTTAGTCAAATTCAAGGGAAAAAACAAGGTACTATTTTACAAAATTTACAGTTACTTCAACCTTTGTCATCAAGTTTGACTAATAATCGTACTTTTGTTCAATCAGGACTAGGAATTGTAACTAAACTTGATTTTCCAACATTGGCTGTTCTACAAAAAGCAGGAAATGTAACAATTAATAAGGCCGAATTGATATTTGAACCAGATTTAGACCAAGTGTCTGGCAATTATAAAACGCCTAAAGAAGTAGCATTAGTACAACTTGAAAGCACAAATCAAATCAAAAAAACGACAAGTAACTTAATTGATTTTGTTGCACTTGACGGACTTTCTGGAACTCAATATGTAGCGGATTATAATGCAACAACAAATAGCTATACTTTTAATTTTACTTCGTTTTTACAAGATTTTGTAACGAACAAACTAACAACAAAAGGAATTGCTTTAGTACCAAGTTTACTCAACACTACTACTTCTACGATTTCAATTTATAACAGTGACGTTTCAAGAATGGTTATCAAAAACATAAAACTAAATGTTTATTATTCAATAAAAAAGTAAATATTTAACAACATAAAAAAGGCCAATCAACGTGTTTGATTGGCCTTTTTTATGTTTTGATAATTTAATCTCACTTGATTAATAACATTCATTTTCAGAAAAGCTGCGAATATTCGCATTTAATTATTTTATTAAATAAAACAATTTGTTATGTTATTTAAATTGCTGTTAAAACACAATTATTCTATACAATATTAGCAAATATATCAAAATAATTAAGAAAATATCTTTTTAATTACTCCTATTATTTAAATTATTATAATAACTAAATCATTTCATATAAAAATTTACAGAAACAATTTTTATATGAAAGATTGTCATTGACTACCCACTTTAATATTATAAATTTTATATACTTTTGAATAGAAATAATCTAAATGGCATAATTATGACATTATTTTTAGATTGAATATTGTATTTCAAACAATTATTCAAATCTATTTATTATAACTGTCTTAATTATTGATTTGAGTAATATTTATCATTGAAATAAAAATAATAATCAAAAAATATGTGTGGAATTGTAGCTTATGTGGGGCATCGTGAAGCGGCTCCTCTAATTATTAAAGGATTAAAACGATTAGAATATCGTGGTTATGATAGTGCTGGAATTGCCCTTCTTAATGGTCAAGGCCTAAAGATTTATAAAAAGAAAGGCAAAGTATCTGAACTGGAAAATGAAATAAAAGACAAAGAACTTTCAGCAACAATTGGCATTGGGCACACCCGTTGGGCAACTCATGGTGAACCAAACGATATAAACGCACATCCTCATTATTCAAATAATGGACGTTTTGCCATCATTCATAATGGTATTATCGAAAACTACGCATCAATAAAGCAAAGTTTAGTAAACAAAGGTTATACGTTCCAAAGTCAAACTGATACTGAGGTATTAGTGAATTTTATTGAGGATATTCAAAAAAATAAAAATAGTTCGCTTGAAGAAGCGGTACGAATTGCCCTTCACGAAGTGGTTGGTGCATATGCCATTGTGATAATCGATGCAGAAAACCCAAACCAATTGATTGCCGCTAGAAAGGGTAGTCCGTTAGTAATTGGCGTAGGAGAAGAAGAATATTTCTTCGCTTCTGATGCAACACCTATCATTGAATATACGAAAGAAGTTATTTATCTAGATGACTACGAAATTGCTATTGTTAAAGATAATGAACTGACAATCAAGAATTTATCCAATGAAGATATAGACCCATATATTCAGACAGTAGAGTTAGAATTGGAGGCTATTGAAAAAGGTGGCTACGAACATTTCATGTTAAAGGAGATTTTTGAACAACCCCGTTCGATAGCTGATTCGATGCGAGGACGTATTAATACCACTGATGCAACTTTACTCTTAGGCGGGTTAGGAAGTTATCTTGACAAAATTGCAAAAACAAAACGTATCGTAATTGTAGCCTGCGGAACTTCGTGGCACGCAGGTTTAGTTGGAGAATATTTATTAGAAGAATTAGCCCGTATCAATGTTGAAGTTGAATATGCTTCAGAATTCCGCTATAGAAATCCGATTATTAAAGAAGGAGACATTGTCATTGCTATTTCTCAATCTGGAGAAACTGCCGATACAATGGCAGCTTTGGAACTTGCAAAATCTAAAGGAGCAATTATTTTAGGTGTTTGTAATGTAGTTGGTTCGTCAATCGCTCGTATCACTCATGCAGGGGTTTATACACATGCTGGACCTGAAATTGGAGTTGCAAGTACCAAAGCTTTCACAGCTCAAGTAACAGTTCTGACGTTAATTGCTATTGCTGTTGCTCAGAAAAAAGGGTCTATTAGTGATCAACTTTATCGTGAATTAATTTTTGGACTAGATGCAATTCCTGCAAAAGTTGAAAAAATCTTAAAAAATGCTGATAAAGTAAAGGAAATTTCAAAATTATTCACTTTTGCATCAAACTTCATATTTTTGGGTCGTGGGCTGAACTTCCCAGTTGCTTTAGAAGGAGCTTTAAAATTAAAAGAAATTTCATATATTCATGCTGAAGGTTATCCTGCCGCTGAGATGAAACACGGGCCAATTGCATTAATTGATGAAGATATGCCTGTTGTATTTATCGCAACAAAAGATAGTTCTTACGAAAAAATCGTTTCAAATATTCAAGAAGTAAAAGCACGCAAAGGTCGAGTAATTGCTATCGTAACAGAAGGTGATACTTTAATACCGAAAATGGTAGATTTTACGATTGAAGTGCCTAGAACAAATGACTTACTTTTACCATTGTTAACTTCTATTCCTTTGCAATTAATTTCCTATTACATTGCTGTTTTGCGTGGCAGAAATGTTGACCAACCTCGAAATCTTGCAAAATCAGTTACGGTGGAGTAATCAAAAATGATATAAAATTTAATAGAAAGTCTTTCTTATAATGGGAAAGACTTTTTTATTTGGCAAAAATAGCTTTTCCTCCATCAAAAATTGGCTTAATTGTAATTATAACCGATTTTGATGTTGGTGTTTTACTAATTTCAGCAAAACTATCAATAGGAATCAAAACATTCGTTTCAGGAAAATAAGTTGCTACGCATTTATGCGGAATATTATATGGGATAACGATAAATCTTTCAGCAATTCTCTCAATTCCACCGAAATCATTATAAAGATTTACCACTTGGTATTTTTGTAAATTTGCTTCAATAATATCATTCTCATTCATCATTATAATTCTTCGCTCATTGAAAATTCCTCGATAACGGTCGTCAAGTCCATAAATAGTTGTATTAAACTGGTCATGGCTGCGAATCGTCATCATTAAATATTGATTATCAAGCAATTGAATGGCATTTAATTCATTGATTGTAAATTTAGCTTTTGATGAATCAGTAGAAAATTGGCGTTCACGAGGAGGATTTGGTAGATAAAACCCACCCGAAATTCGTACTTTTTCATTATAATTATCGAATCCTAGAATTGATTTTTCAATTAAATTTCTGATATTATCATAATTAGCAATAAGATTTTCCCAATCTAGTTTGTTGTTTTTTAAAGTTGCATTTGCAATTTTTGCTACAATCGCTGGCTCACTCAGCAAATGTTCTGAAATCGGTTTTAAAACCCCATGGCTACTGTGAACAACTCCCATCGAATCTTCAACTGTTACAAATTGCTCTCCATTTGCTTGAATATCACGGTCAGTTCTCGCCAAACATGGCAAAATCAAGGCGGTTTTTCCATTAATTAAATGACTTCGATTAAGTTTTGTAGAAATTTGCACAGTTAAATCACAATTTTGCAAAGCTTTTGCAGTATATTCTGTATCAGGAGTTGCTGATAGAAAATTTCCACCTAAAGCGACAAAAACTTTAGCTTTAGAATCGGCCATTGCCTTAATTGACTCGATGGTGTCAAAACCATGTTTTCGGGGTGGTTCAAAATCAAAAACTTCTTTAAGTTTATCCAAAAACTGACTTTTGGGTTTTTCATAAATTCCCATTGTTCGGTCGCCTTGTACATTTGAATGACCTCGAACAGGGCATGTTCCTCCTCCTTCAATACCAATGCTTCCTTTCATTAATAAAAGGTTAACTACTTCACGAATCGTTGCAACCGAATTTTTATGTTGTGTCAAACCCATTGCCCAACAAACAATAATTTTTTTGTTTTGAATCAATAATTCGGTTGCTTCTTTTATTTGATTCAGCGAGATTCCACAAATTTCAGAAAGACTTTCTAAATCTTCATTTTCAATACTTTTAAAGTATTCTTCATAATTTTCAGTATGATTAATGATAAAGTCTTTATCAAATACATCAGCAGTTTTCTTTTCAGTTACAAGCAATAATTTATTAATTGCTTTCAATAACGCCAAATCACCATTAATACGAATTTGTAAATATAAATCTGTCAACTTTTCACCACCAAAAAAGACATCTTGCATTTCTTGTGGATGCTTGAATTTGAGTAAACCAGCTTCGATTAAAGGATTTATCGAAATAATTTTTGCTCCAGCCCGTTTTGCTTTTTCAAGTGCAGACAACATTCTGGGGTGATTGGTACCTGGATTTTGTCCCAATATCATTATCACTTCTGCTTTTTCAAAATCATCTAATTTCACAGAACCTTTTCCCAAACCAAGCGTTTCTCCTAAAGCAGAACCACTCGATTCATGACACATATTTGAGCAATCTGGTAAATTGTTAGTACCAAACATCCGTACAAATAATTGATATAAAAATGCAGCTTCGTTACTTGTTCTTCCTGAAGTATAAAAAATTGCTTCATCTGGTGAATTCAAAGAATTAAGTTGAGTACCAATTAATTGAAAAGATTCTTCCCAAGAAATTTTTTCGTAATTAGATTTCCCTTCACGTAACACTAACGGATGCGTTAAACGTCCTTGCTGACCAAGCCAATAATCTGATTTTTGAGAAAGTTCTTCAACAGTATATTTTTGAAAAAAAACAGGCGAAACTTTACGAGTTGTTGCTTCTTCAGCAATTGCTTTTGCTCCATTTTCGCAATATTCTGCTATTTTCGAACGCTCTCCATCAGGGTCGGGCCAAGCACAACTTGGACAATCAACGCCATCTTTTTGGTTAAGATTTAACAATGCTTTTAAGCCACGCTTTAGGGGCATTACTCCAAAAACATGCTTAATAGAAGAATAAACTGCTGTAAAACCTGCAGCTTGTGCGGCGGGTTTTGAAGTTTTAATTTCTGTGAAGGCGGTTGTTGGTGGTAGAGGGTTTATTTTTGACATTATAGTAAAATTTAGGGCATCAATATTAGGAAATTATCCGTTCTTCACCTGAATAAATATTAAAACTTTCGTCACGCAAAAAACCAATCAAAGTCAAACCCAATGCTTTAGCAGTCTCAATAGCCAAACTTGACGGAGCTCCAACGCAAGCCATTATCGAAATTCCTGCCATTGCAGCTTTTTGAATCAATTCAAAACTTGCTCGACTGCTCATCAACAAAACAGATTCAGAGAGTGGTAATAATTTTTGTTGAAACGCCGCTCCAATTACTTTATCAAGTGCATTATGTCGACCAACATCTTCTCTCAATAGTTGCAAAACACCCGAAGGAGAGGTGATAAATGCAGCATGAAGCCCTCCCGTATGTTGGAAAAAGACCTGCTTTTCTTGTAATATTTTGGATAAATTAAAAATAAAGTCCCTTTTAACAAAAAAGTTATTTATCGGTAAAATTGGACATTGCTTTTGAAGTACCTCAATTGAGGCTTTCCCGCAAATACCACAACTTGAAGTTCCGTAGAAATGGCGTTCGAGAGCATCAAAATCTAGCAAAATATGTGTTTTCAACTCGACTCTAACAATACTTTGTTGCATTTGCTTACCTAAATCCGTACAGTAATGAATTGAGATAATATCATCAAATGTAGTAATAATATTTTCTGTAAATAGAAAACCAAAAACTAATTCAAAATCGTGTCCTGTGGGCGTACGCATAGTTACAGACAAACTTTTTTGCTGTCGATTGTCTTCATTTCCATAACCTAACCGTATTTCTAAAGGTTCTTCAATTACAACTAAATCAGGCGTTTCGATAGACTCGTTGAGCTTAATCTTCTTTATTTTGAATGATTTTATTCCACTCATTTTTTTGTTTTGATTTGCTAAGGTAGTAAAACGCTTTTAATGTACTACTTCTTCATTTTAGATTCATCAAAAACCATAAAAAAGATACTAGATTATTTATTTTAGTTTAAAACACTCAAAATAAATAGTTATGATATTATTAAAGTTTTTTGTAGTTTACTCAAAATAGAAATTTAAAATAGGTATTAAACACTTGAGCAATAACCGCATTTTTGAGTCAGAATAACACCCTTATTTCATCTAATTACTTCGGCTGCAAACTTCAAATATTGTTCCCAATCATAGAGATTCATGTAATGTTTGCCCGACCGATAATGATAGCGAATATAAGAGCCAATTGGCTGATTTACAGGAGGTCTAGCACTTTCGGCTAATGTTTTTCTATGGTATAATTGATAAATTGGTTCAGCTTTTTTAATTGATAAAAACTCGCCAGTTGGGTCTGACCATTGGTCGCCTTCGGCACTTGAAACATAGATTGGTCGAGGTGCAATCAATGCAACTAATTGATGTTGATCAATTGGTAAAGAGGCTACATTGTTATTATAAAATTTAAATTTTTCACTAAACCAATGTGGGAAGTTTTTATTAATAATCTCAACTGTCTCGCCATACCAACGTTTTGATAATGCTACTCCGCCTTCACCCGATTCGTTAGAAATATAAGCTGCAAAACGAGTATCTTGTGCGGCAGCCCAAAAAGCTGCTTTTCCTAATCTCGAATGTCCAACAACAATTGCTTTTTTGCTGTCAATATCTTTATCAGTTTCGACGTAATCTAAAATTCGACTCAAACCCCATGCCCAAGCTCCCATTGCACCCCACGTATTTACTTCTCGATTGCCAATAACGCCACGCAAACTTGTTTTCCAACCTTCAGAATAATCTGGTTCAATATCTCCGCAATAAGCAGTTGCCACCGCAAATCCTGCTGAAACTATCTTTTCAAACGGCCAAGTTTCAATGCCAGCTGCTCCTCGTGAAGCTTCTAAAGCTCGATTATTTTTGATGATTGTTGAATCTTTTCGGAAATCAATCATCCAATTTTTTGTCATATAAATTGCTGTATCAGCAATAAGAGAATGATTCCCTTCAAAATTTAAACCAATAAAAATCGGTGGATTTTCAACTCCTTTTGGCACGTAAAGTAAAATATTAATTGGACTTAATTGCGGATAATCATCGAAAAAAACAGAAACTTGTTTCTGAATGGCTTTCCCATTTAACGCATCAATTTGGGTCTTATTAATCACAAAATGTTGTTTTAAAGCCAATTTAGGTGTTGTTCCATAAACATTTTCAGCAAATAAATTTAGCAATGCCCAACGATTTGCCTCCCATTGCTTGATAGTTATTATTTTTTTACCATCAACTCCCGTTAAAACATCAGGAAAAGGATATGGCGAAGCTTTTGATTCATCATAATTAGCTATTTGTGAAAAACACAAGTTTGATATAAGAACTAGCAACCAAAATATTTTTTTCATAGCAAAACTAAACGTTATTTATTTGAAAGTAGTTTATTCATTTTCTTGGTGTTTCCAAAGTTCTTGAAAATACGAATTAGTACTTTTCAAGTCTTCAAATGTACCTTCTGCAACAATTTTCCCACGATTTAAAACATAAACATAGTCAAAATAACGTAATAAATGTAGTCGATGTAATGAAGAAATAATAGCTTTTTCACTAAAAGTCTTAAATAACTGTTTGTAAATCAATGCTTCTGTTTTGGGGTCAACACTGCTTGTTGGTTCATCCATCAATACAACTTCACTACTTTGAGCCGCCAAAATTCCTCGAGCCAAGGCCAAACGCTGCTTTTGTCCGCCTGAAAGATTCACCCCTTTTTCCTGAATATTTGATTCTAAACCATTTGGTAATTGTTTTGCGGTATCGGTAAAATAAGCTTCATCACAAACTTTCCAAACATCATCCTCTTCAAAAGGCAAGCCTAACGTAATATTAAAACGAATCGAATTTTCAAAAATCTCTGGTTCTTGTGGAAATAAAGTAACGGTTTCATTTAAGGTTGCCATCTGAAAATCTTTCCCATCAACGCTAAATTTAAAAGTAGATTGTGGCTCGTAAAGCCCACGTAATAAAGCGAGTAAAGTACTTTTTCCGCTGCCACTTTCACCAATAAAGGCAATCTTTTTGCCTCGCTCTATTTTTATAGAAATATCATGTAAACTTTGAGGAGCGTGGGCTTCATCATACGTTTCTCGATGCGAGAAACTAAGATTATTAATTCTGATTTCCTTCCAATTATTTGGCAAAGAAATCGTAGTTTCTGGGCGATGACTACTATTATAATCTTCACTAATTGAGCGAGCAGTTTGAATGTCTGTATTGTACTGCACTATTTCGGTATATTGCCACGCAACATCATGAAAAACGCTCGTAAATTGATTTACAAAGCCCAAAAGTGTCACTAATCCTCCTACTAAAAAAACCTTATTTGGTTCATAATTTTGATAAACATAACCAAAGGTAATCACTACGTAAGTCAACCCGACCAACATATCCGCTGTAAACCATTTCCATTCATTTATCAATACGTTTCGACGAAAAGGTGGCAATAGATTTTGTACTTTTCCAAGCAAACCCAACTCCATACTTTTTTCGAGTCGTAGCGTAATAACTGTAATTATATTTGACAAGCTATCAAAAAGCGTTGAAGAAACGACGTGTTCTTTTTCATTGACTTCGTCCAATGTTTTGATAAAAGGCTTATCAAATTTGAAAATAATCCAAATAGTAAAAATACCAATCAAAATACCTATTGAACCAAAAATAGGCGAAAAATAAAGCATTGCACCGAAAGAAAAAGCAAATTTTGAAAGGGCATGAAGAAACATAAATCCATTTTGAAAGAAGTTTTTAAGTGCTTCGTAAGCCTTTCTAATTCGGTTAATAGTTGAGCCACTATGATGGTCTTGATGCCATTTTACAGGTAAATGTAAGGCTTGATGGTACATTTCCTGCAAGAAATTTCGGCTCAGATTAAACGCTAGTTGGCGTTCCATCACACGAGCAGGGCCATGAAAAGACCATTCCAAAAGCTTTAAACCCAAATAACCTAAAACATACAAAAGAGTAAATTTGATAGTTTGATGATAATCTTGCTGAATTTTATTGATAAACCAACCAAATAAAATTGGATTCATTGAAAATACAACATTTGCCATCGCAAACATTCCGTAAATCAAAACATACCGTTTACGTTCTTTTTTTGCGTATTTCCAAGCCGTTTGCAGGAGAGAAATATAAGGATTTTTAGAATTACTGGCTTTCATCTGTAACACAATTTTTAATTTCTCTTTTCTGCAAGTATGGTTTCTCAAGTAATTTTATAAATTCAGCCAATAAGTAACTTTCGCCAAAATTGCTCTATTTTTAGGCATCCAAGACTCGGTATTGTAGTTATCAGTATAAACCAAGAAAAAGTCAGAAACTGGAGCAAAACGCCATTGTAAACGAGAATTGACATTCACGTTCTGAAATTGGCTATTGTACTGCACGAAAGTCGTCCAGAAAACACTTTTCGTAAAAGTCAAATCTAGCTTTGGACCAATTAAATAAACTTGATTTTTTCCTTTAGAAAGATTGATATTATTATAGCTAAAATTCATTGACAAAAAGCCATAAGGCTGAAAACGATAAGAAGCATTTCCAACTAAACTTACGATATTCCCATCAAAATACTGACCAATTAAAGGTTGGAATGATATTGAAAACTTCTGACGCAAATCTGAAACATAATTTGCAGAAACATTATAATAAGTATAACTCGAACCTTTTGTGAGCGAAGGGAGTTTTTTGTTGCTTCGCAAAGCATCAAAATCATTAAAAAGATACGTATAATTTTGATTGACAGTCAACAAAACATTAGCTGAATTTTGAAATCCTAACAACAAAAATGGCCCAGCTTGGCGGTCAGTAACTCCCAAACCTGGCTGATTATATTGGTCGTAGGCAATTCCATAACTTATTCGATTGAATAACCGAGAATTAGGAAAATAGTTGAACCCAATGGTCGGGTTTATATGAAAAAAGTTCTTTCTTGGCACAAAACCAACTTCAGCATCAAAGCCCTTCCCTACCCAATCATGCGACCACTTGGCGATTAATTTTTTAACGCTATAATTGAGCATAAAACCATGAGCAAATTTTTCATTTACCACAATTGGGCTAAAAACATGGTGGTAAAAAACCTTTCCATTCCAACGATTATCTTTCGAGGCTAAATTATATTCTAAACCCGCCACACGATTATAAGCATGAATTCCTTGTGCTAATTCATTGCCCAAAACCTGTTTGTTGGCAAAAATCGCTGCGATATTCGACCGTCCAAAAACCTTTCTTTGAATTGCAGCCACCGAATAGTTCATGCTTGCCGTTCCCTTAAAATTATCGGCAGCCGTTTGTGTATTAAGTAAACCTACACGCCAATTATCATCAATTTTACCACTAATTCTTGCCCCATATAAAATTCTATTCTGCACATTTGTACCTGTGGCCGTATCAAGGCTAATTCCGACTTGTCGAGAAAAAAATGGGCTAAAAAGTTGATTTCCCGCAGCGGTTCCGAGCGTACCAGATGGCGGAACAAACGGATTAGTATTATAACTTCCAAAACCCGTAAAAAGGTCAGAGTTTTCTAGAAAAAACTGTCTTTGCTCAGGAAAATTGACATCAAATCGAGTCAAATTTACTACTTGTCGGTCGGCTTCTACATTTGAAAAATCAGGATTCACAGTTAAATCCAAGTTCAAACCCGAAGTAATTCCAATTTTTGCATCACCACCAAAGTTGAATTTACTACCCGCTGCTGGATTATTAGGATTTTCGAAATCATGTGTTGTTCCAGCCGATAAATACGGAATTAATGAAATATTCGCTCCTGATCTATTCAACGGTTTTTCAAAAACAATAGGCATCGAATAACCCAAATTCATTATTATTTGATTTTGAGGAATCCGCATCAAAGTCGATTGTTCATTTGCTTGCGTATCAAAGCGGTAAGCCTTAAAATTCCATTGTGTGCTTCCTTCTTTAAACCGCAATGTCGATAACGGAATAGCTAATTCGGCAGTCCAATATCCATCATAAACTTTAGTAACCACTTCCCACTTATTATCCCAATACATATTAAAATATTCATTTGCGGTACCACCATTATAGAGCAAAGCTTCACGCATCACGCCATAAGGGTTAATTCCAAACAAAAAACTATTGGTTTTATCATTAAATGTGTCAAATAGAAAACTCACATTATCGTTGCCCCCCGCTCTAAAATCTCGACGAAACGAAGGAGTAACAAATTTGTTTCCCTTCGAGTACATTTTCGCCCCGATATAAATATATTTATCATCGTAAGCCAAAATAATATCTGTTTGATAATTTGCTTTTACACTATCTTTCGGGAAAAACTGCCAAAAAGAGGGAAGATGTTGAGCCTTTTTCCAAGTTTCTTCGTCTAAAACTCCATCAAGTTTTATCTTTTCAGAAATATTCTTTACGATTAACGGCTGAAAATCCGTGCTACTTTGGGCAATGTTATCCTGAAAAAAAAGTAAGAAAGCTAGAAATAGTAAAAGTCTTTGCATATAGCTATTTGTTGAAATTTATCACAAAATTAAGTGTTTTAACTACACGTTATGTGTCATTTTTTAATAAATTTTGATATTTTTATGCTATTATTAATTATTTTTCATAAAAAATTTATTCTGTCATACCTTTGCTGAATAAAATACCATTTTAAAAATCACAATGATGAAACATTCTTATTTTTATGTCTTACTGATAGTTCTTTTTAGTTCGATTACTTTCGCACAAGCACCCGAAGAAAAGCACCTGAAAAACATTCGCCAGCTTACTTTTGGTGGCAATAATGCCGAAGCATATTTTAGCCGAGATAGCAAATACATTAGTTTTCAATCGGATAATCCTGCATGGGGACTTTCGTGTGACCAGATTTTTTATATGGATGTTGAAAAAGGCTTGAAAGACCCAAAAATTCGTCCCGAATTTATAAGTACAAGCTTTGGACGTACCACTTGCAGTTTTTTTATGCCAAATGGCAAACAAATTCTCTACGGAAGTACACACGAAGCGGGTGGTCATGCTTGTCCGCCAATACCAGAAATGGGCAAAAAATATCTTTGGGCAATCTATGATAGTTTCGATATTTATGTGGCTGATTTAAAAGGAAAAGTCAAGAAAAAACTCACTAATTCACCAGGCTACGACGCAGAAGCAACGGTTTCGCCAGATGGCAAAAAAATTGTATTTACTAGCACAAGAAATGGTGATTTAGATTTATATACGATGGATATTGACGGAAAAAATGTAAAGCAAATTACACATGAATTAGGCTACGACGGTGGTGCATTTTTTTCGCCAGATAGTAAGAAATTGGTATTTCGTGCGTCACGCTTTGCTAGCGAAGAGGAAAAACAAGAATATAAAGATAACTTGAAAAAAAACTTGGTTGCACCAACCAACATGGAGATTTTCACTTGTAATGCTGATGGTTCAGATTTGAAACAAATCACTAAATTAGGTAAAGCAAACTGGGCTCCTTATTTTAATCATGCAGGAAACAAAATCATTTTTGCTTCAAATCATCATTCTCAACGTGGCTATGATTTTCAATTATATACAATTAATATTGATGGAACTGGCTTAGAAAAAATTACAACAGAAAGCAACTTCAATGCTTTTCCGATGTTTAGTTATGACGGGAAAAAGATAATTTTCAGTTCAAATCGTAATAACGGTGGCACAAGAGATACCAATCTTTTTATTGCAGATTGGGTTGATTGATAAAAAAGAAGAGCCATTAAAATTTAATGGCTCTTCTTTTCTTAATCTTTTCAACTCCTCAAGGCTTCCACTTCTTCCACAGTTTTCGGAATTGGGTTTCCTAATGTTTTACTTCCTGTTGGTGTAATTAAGCAATTATCTTCAATTCTTATTCCGCCAAAATCTCGGTAATCATCAAGTTTTGAATAGTTGATAAAATGAGCAAATTTATTTTCAGATTTCCATTTATCAATTAATTCTGGAATAAAATAAATTCCAGGCTCAACTGTTAGCACAAATCCTGCTTCTAATTCCTTTGCCATTCGTAGTGATTTTAAACCTAATTGCGTGCTACGTTCTAAGCCTTCCCGATAACCTACGTACTTTTCGCCTAAATCTTCCATATCATGTACATCAAGCCCTATTGCGTGACCTAAACCATGTGGCATAAATAAACCTTGAACGCCTTCAGCCAACATTTCATCTATGTTTCCATTCAAAAAGCCCAAATCTTTCAAGCCATCAAGCATAATTCGATTGGCTGAAAGATGAATTTCACGGTATTGAATGGTAGGTTTTAAAGCAGCAATCGACTCGGTTTCCATTTTTAAGACCAAGTTATATATCTCTTTCTGTTTTTCTGTAAATTTCTTGCTTACAGGAAAAGTACGAGTAATATCACCTGCATAAAACATTGCATTTTCGGCTCCCGAATCATTAATAACCAATCGGCCATCAGGCATCGTATTTCCATGATAATGGTTATGTAACGTTTGTCCATTTATTGAAAAAATAATCGGATAAGCAAGTTCGCCACCACCAGCGAGGGCTTGGGCATGAATTACTGACACCATTTCATATTCTTTCTGACCAGCTTTTGTTTGTTGCATTGCTGCAATGTGCATTTCACGTGTAATATTGACGGCATGTTCCATTTCAATAATTTCTTCGTCCGTTTTTATAGACCGCAAAGCAACAATTGCTTTTATCAACACAACTGAGGCATTTTCCTTTAATTGTGTGGTGGGTAAATTAAGCCATTCGCTCATTTTAAGCATATTATCGTAGCGATAAGGCGGTGTAAAATGAACTATAGACGCATTTTTGAGTCTTTCTGGTAATTTATTTGGACTTTCAGTGCGGTAAACTCCAACTTTCCGAGCTTGCTCGGCTAAAGTTGGCTGCGGCCCAACCCAAATAATATCATCCATCGTAAATTCGTTTCCGAAAATAATTTCTTCACCCGAATCTACATCAATAATGGCCGCTAATCCAGCAAGACTGATTCCGAAAAAGTACAAAAAATTACTATCTTGACGGTAGCGAAACGTATTATCATGGTAATTCATGGGAGCTTCATCGTTGCCCATTATTAAAATAATACCGCTGCCAACCGCTCTTTTGAGTGCGTTGCGTCGCTCGGTGTAAGTCTGAACTGAAAACATAGTTTGTTGATATTTATTGATAACACGAAATAAATAAAAGAAAGCCAATATCGCATTATATCCTTAACTAAAAATGATTATCAAAAACGTGATTTTGTATAAAAACTGGTTTATTTTATCTTTTTTTAATAGTTACTTATTTTACGGATATATCTATTATTATTACAATAAAAAATACTTTTTTTGGTAAACTACTATGAATCAAATAGTTACGGTATTGTGTTTTCTTAGAAGCAATGAAATAACAAATTAAAAAAAACTTTCAGAATATTTTGAAAATTCAAAAAGGTTATTTTACTTTGGGGTACAAATATGCTTACGTGCTACAATATAAAAGTAAAAAACAAGATGTCGGTATCAGTAATGGAATTAAAAGAAGCGAAAGATAAGTTTATTCACACGTGGGGAACACTGGCCACGCAGTGGGGTATTAACCGCACAATGGCTCAGATTCACGCACTACTTTTGCTTTCGCCAAAGTCTATGAATGCAGATGAAATCATGGCTGATTTACAAATTTCGAGAGGAAATGTTAATATGAATTTACGAGATTTGATGGATTGGGGATTGATTTACAAACAGCTCCTTCCTGGCGAACGGAAAGAATATTTCATAGCAGAAAAGGATATTTGGAAAGTCGCCAAGCAAATCGCAAAAGAGCGACGACGCCGAGAAATCGGACCGCTAATCGAAGCAATGGAAGAATTGAAAGAAAGTATTCAGCCTGACTCTGCCGAAAAAGAAGAGTTTTTGAAAATAGTAAATGATATCAGTAAAGTTTCTGTTTTTGCAGATAACACCATGACATCACTTCTTAAATCAGATGAAAATTGGTTGATTAATAATTTTATCAAGATTTTTAATAAATAGTACATGACGGCTATAAGTCATGGTTTTTTGGAGTTTTTGGGGTCAAGCAGTAATTTTCTCATAGATAGAGAATTACTGCTTTTTTTTGTAAAAAAGAGCGATAGCTATAAACAACCATCGCTCTTGAAGAATCAATTAAAATTCCTTCTCAATATTTTTTTTCTTATTCCACGGAGCAACTGTCTGGCGTGATAAATCGTAGAGAAAATAAATCACAATGGCAAGAAATACAAGAAAGATTACTCTAAAAATCGTTCGATTTCGGTTAGTTGAATGCTTCGTTTCCATTTTATTAAATTATCTGCTTTTCATAAAAACAGTAAGTACAGAAAAAAGTTTTTACCTTGCTTACTGCACAATCGTTTGCGGTGAATGATAGCCCAAAAACTTGCCCGATTTATTCGAAACTTCCGCCCATTTCAAATCTTCAAATTCCAAAATAATTACTCCAGCCGTACTCATTGTGCCACCAATATCAGCACGAGTTAAGTATTCTGAAAAGAACGTAACATCAGGGTTATGTCCAAAAATCGCAACAGTTTTTACAGCCTCGTCTAATTGGTTAACTACCGAAAGGTAAGTTCTAGGGCCGCCTCCATAAAGCGACTCGTCAAGAACAATAGCATCCGCATCATAGTGTAGCTGCTCAGCAAAAATCTTTGCAGTTGCTTTTGCACGCTCGGCTGCACTGCTTACAATTAAATCGAATGAAACCTCAGTTCCTGCCAAAAACTTGCCCATTCGAGCAGCCTCAATAATACCTGTGGATGTTAAATCTCTGTCAAAATCACGAAACATTGGTGTGTTTCCACCATCCTCAGCAATCGCATGACGAATTAAGTAAAGGGTTTTAATCATATTTTCGTTGGTTTTGGCACGAATATACAAGCAATAGCTCGGAAAAGTTTAATTTTCACCAAAAATTTATTCAATGAAAACATTCAACAGAATACATTAACACATCAATTTCGTAAACACCAAATATTTTGAAAAAGCCCTATATTTGCATTTAAACAACCATTTGTTCCTAAAATATATGATGATTTACAATCCAAAAGATTGGTGGAAACTAATTTTTTATTTTCACAAAGCTGACACATTTCGCAAACTTTTACCCGCCATGCTAGGTGTAATGGCATATACGGCTGTATTTTCTTATTTAGAAAATGACGTATTTCATTTCATGCCAATCAAAAATCCGCTTGCTGTTCACTCGTTGGTTGGCTTTGTTTTATCATTATTGTTAGTTTTTCGTACTAATAGCTCATACGATAGATGGTGGGAAGGACGAAAAATTTGGGGAAGTTTCACTAATAATTCTCGAAATCTTGCACTAAAACTCAATGCATTTTTACCAGAAAACCATGAAAGTAAAGAAGTTTTCAGGGTTTTGATTGGCAACTATTTACAAGCCGTAAAAGACCATTTGCGAGATAATACAAATCCAAAACATTTAGCATTCGTTAATAAATTTGACGAATCATTCTACGAAAATCACAAACATATGCCGAACCGAATCGGGCAAGCCATTTATTTAGAAATCAATCAATTAGCCAAAAATGGTTTATTAAATCCTGAGCAACTTTTGATTTTGAATACTGAATTAACTTCATTTACTGATAATCTTGGAGCTTGCGAAAGGATAAAAAATACGCCAATTCCATCTTCATACAATATATTTATCAAAAAAATGATTTTTTTGTATGTTTTCACCATGCCAATTGGTTTTGTGTTAGAATTCAAATATTGGGCAATTCCGATCGTTACTTTGGTTTTTTACGCTTTTGCTGGAATTGAAATGATAGCAGAAGAAATTGAAGACCCGTTTGGAACCGACAATAATGATTTGGCTTTAGATACAATTGTTAAAAATGTAAAAGGAAATTTAGCTGAGATTCTCAGAAATTAAAATTGTTTCATCTTCACATTGAATAAAACATTTCTAGCAACCAATCGTTTATAATTTACGTCATTACTATCAACAAATACTTATCAAAATATGAAGACATTTTGGATTAAACTATTGGTTATTAGTGTTTTATTGAATTTCATAGCTTGTAAAAAAGACACTTTAGAGCCAACTGATAACACCACAAACACAACTAATAGTCCAAACGAAGCTGCCAATAGTTGGGTTTATGACCAAATGAAAGAATGGTATTTGTGGGCTGATTTGCTTCCCGAAAAAGCAAAAACTGATTTAACTTTGGTAACAGGAAAAGATGGAGAAAACGATATTAAAAAGTATTATTTTTACTCTTTACTCAATGATTATCCAAATACAGACCGTTTTTCATGGATAAATGAAAATATTACCGATCTCACCAATTCTTTAGGTGGCGTAAGCACTTCATTTGGATTTACAAGAACTGCCGTTTATTTAGATAACACCCAAACAACGGTTGGATTTTTTGTTTCTTATGTAATTCTAAATAGTCCAGCCGAAAAAGCAGGAATGAAAAGAGGAGATATTATTTTAACAATTAATGGCACTCAAATTGACAAAAATAACTACGCTACCCTACTTGCCAGCACAGAAACAGCTACTTTTGGATTGGGCGAATTAAAAAATGGAGCTTTTGTATCATCAGGAAAAACCTTACAAGCCACAAAAGCTGTCGTTCAAAATGACCCAGTACATTTCTGGAAAGTAATCGAAAAGGGTGATAAAAAAATTGGTTATTTGGTTTATACACAATTTATCTCTGAATATGATGCTAAGTTAAAAACTATTTTTGGAGAATTTAAAGCCCAAGGAGTCAACGAATTAATCTTAGATTTACGTTTAAATGGCGGTGGTTATATCAGTTCTGCTGATTTAATTTCTTCGCTCATTGTAAAAAACCTAAACACCAATAATATAATTCATCAAGACGAATGGAATGCAAATATTACTAAAAAATATACGTCATATTCAACACCAACCAAGTTTAGTAATCAAGCCAATAATTTAGGAACACTTAATCGTCTATTCGTTTTGACTTCAAACGGCACTGCATCTGCAAGCGAACTTGTCATTAATAGTCTAAGACCTTATATGGATGTTATTATTATTGGCGACCATACTTATGGTAAAAATGTTGGTTCAATAACCATAAAAGATGCTTCCAAACCTGTTCGTTGGTCTTGGGGATTGCAACCAATTGTGCTGAGAACGAAAAACTCAAAAGGAGAATCTGATTACGGCACTAAAGATGGATTTACGCCAAATTATTTAGTAAAAGACAACATTTATCCATATAAACCTTGGGGTGATGAATCAGAACCTTTGTTTAAAAAGGCGTTAGAAGTAATTACTGGAGTGACAATTCCTGCGGAGGTAACGGTAAATGCTAGACGTTCGACAAGAGAATTAAACTCGCAAGTGTTAGAGCTACATGAATCTGACAATCCAGATTTGAAACTAAAAGATATGTTTGTTTCATTTCCAAAATGATTCTAAAATAGATAAACAAAAATGCCCTCGAAGTGATCGAGGGCATTTTTTATGATTAAATTTTATGATTATTTTACATCAAAAGAACCACGTCCGATGCTGAATCCTTCAGAATATAATTCGATTGAATATTTACCTTTAGAGTAATTAGAACCACGAGCATAAATAAAATCTACATTCTGACCAGAATTATCATACATAACCGATTGTTTCGCTGTATAAACCATTTCTTTTCCACCAAACATAAACGCACCCGAACCAGTTGCCATGTCAGAAATACAATTTCCTTGTGGGTCAAGCATACGCATATATATTACTTTATTTTCTGTTTTAGTCAACGGATTTTCAGATAATTTGAAAGAAATTTTGACTTTCTCTACACGTTTTGCTTTGTATTCACCACCATCACGCTCTTTACCACGAGAATTAATAGCATTAACCGATACATTCATAGCTTTCAAGGCTGCCGCAAGTGTTACTTTTTCCGAAAGCTCTTTGTTTTTAACAGTTGTAGCATAAACCGAATCTGCTAACGCTTGTTTATCAGTTTTTAAGCTCGAAATGTTTGATTTAAGGTCTGTATTTTCACTGCCTAAAGTTTTCACTTCTGTTGTCAATTGAGCATTTTCTTGTCTCAATTTAGCTATTTCAACATCTTTTGCAGTCAAAGCAGCTTCATAACCTTTGATTTTATTTTCAAAGTCTCTGATACTTACGTTTTTTGAATTAACCAAATTCTTTTTATCTCTTTCCAACTGAGCTTTAAGTGCTTCCAAATCAGCAACTTGGCCACCAAGTGAAGTAATTTCTGCTATTTTGGCATCTAATTGCGTCGAAATTGAGTCTAATTTTGTATTAGTTAGCAACAATTCCTTTGTTTTAGTTGAAATATCAACATTTTTCGCATCAATATCTTGGCGAGCATTAAAATAAAGGAAACCAAAAAGGGCTGCTAAAGCACAGGCTAATACTAGGCCGGCCGTCATCGCCGTATTACTTTTTCTTTCTTGCATTTGTTCCATAGGAATGAGTATTAAGTATTTAATTTACAGGTTTATTAACGGCAAAGTTATGTTTTTATTGAAACTATTTATATTTTAAAGATAAAAAGTTCCTATTTTTTTTATATAATAATCAATGAATGACTATTTTGCAAAAAGTTCATGGTTGTTTATCACAAATCTTAGGTAAAATTTCCTAATAAATATAAATCAGAATGGCACTCATCACCAAAAAGAAAATACCTTTCAAAATATCTCCACGTTTACGCAAGTATTTAGTTAAATATGGACGAGAAAAAGTATTACCAATCAAATACAGCGATTTACTTCGGTTTGACAATGCCTTTCCGCTTTATGACAAAAAGGGTAAAGATACCCTTTGGGAAACCGTCATGTATCCACAAAACGACCTTGAAGAAATATATGAAGCTCTAAAAATAATCTATGCCGATTTAAAAACCGACGGCGATGCATCTGTAATTAAGCACCTAGTGGTTGATAGAGTTGATACCTGCACTTACGCCAACACCAAGCCTTTCCGAATCAGAATTGTAAATAAAATAAACGATAACCATGATTATTTTTATATAAAATTGGCTGATGCTTCTCGTATTTATGGCTTAGAGTTAGAACATTTATTATCGCCCAATGTGATGGGCTATTGCACGCATGAGGATACTTTGGTTGAAGAACATATTGCAGGAATCCCAGCCGACCAATTTATGAATAATCATTTAAATGATGCCAATTTTAATCCTATTCGACTAAGTAAAGAATTTATTAAGTTTAATGAACGTTGTTTTGTAAGACTTTTAGGCGATATGCACTCATCAAACTTTGTAATTATTGTTACGCCAGATTTTGAAGATTTTCACTACCGATTGCGTGCGATTGATTTTGACCAACAATCTTATGAGTCGTCGAAATCTGTTTATATGCCTCAATATTTCAAGCAAAATAATGCAATGATTGCAATGGGCATGAAATATCTCACGCCCGAATCGGTGCATCAATACCAAGCTGAAGAACGTACACTTATTGCAAATCGTTTGAAAGAAGAAAAAATCCGTATGCACGATTTAATCGAAACCATGAAAAAAGACACGCTTTCCCTTCCTGAAAATCTTGAATCGCTCAAACATGATTTATCTCGTCATTACCACAATCAAGAATTTTTGAGTTGCAGAAGTATGGGCGAAGTAGTCGAATTAAGTTTAAAATTGGTCTTAGTTCACTAATTTTTCCAAACTGACCAAAATAACAATAACCAAGCGGCAACCAATAATGTACCACCAATGGGTGCAACTGCTCCAAAAACATTGATTCCTGTGAAACAAATCAAATATAATGAGCTACTAAAAATCAACGTACCTGCCAAGAAGCAATATCCGCTATAATTGATTGTTTTGGAACGAAATTCTTTTGATAAAATCCCAACTAAAACCAATGCTAAGGCATGATAAAATTGGTATCGCACACCCGTTTCAAAGGTTTCAAATCGACCGCTTGCCAATAACATCGGTTTGAGTGCATGAGCTCCAAAAGCACCAACCATCACGCCAACTGCTCCCAAAAATGAGCCTGCTTGTAAAAAAAGTTTATTCATTATAATATGATTTTAAATTGATGCGTGAAATTACATAAAATTGACATTTGAATAAGCTCAATTCTTTGAGCTTAAAATTTATTTTGCTTATCTAAGGTAATTTTGAAAAATCAATCACAGGTTTAATATTTTGATTTGGCCTAGAAAACTTTTGATTGAGCAATGTATTATCACTAAAAAAACCACAATTTCTTAGATAAAATTTTCCGTTTTTAGTACCACCGCCATAATCTTTTCGATAACCTTTTCTAGCAGTATTATCAGCAGTAAAAGTTACCTGATTCAGTTCTTTCCAACCATTTTTTGAATCATAAATCCATTGGTTATCAAAATACCCCATGCGTTCTTGATTACCTGTTTCAGGTATGAAATTTTCAAGGAACGAATACAAATTTTTTAGGTAAGTTGACGTTTTAGGACGTTTAAAACTTGCAATCAAAAGCCATTTGTTTTCTTCAGGTGCAAAAAAATAAGCTGAATAAATCGTATAATTATCACTCGTTGGTTTCCCTTGAAGTAAAAATTTATATGTGTTATCTGCTTTCCAATTATACTTTAAATAACTCTGACCGCCCGAACCTTCATTGCCAAATTCGCCTGTATAAACATTTGTTCCTTTTTTGAGTAGTAATATTTTTTGGTCTTGAGGAATCGTTTCTGGATTATCTGTTTCAAAAGGACTCCAAACAGAAAATAAAATTCTACGCTCTTTTTCAGAGTTTACTTGCATTCCGAAATATCCTTCGCCAAATCCGTTTGCCATAAAATATGAACCAATTACATCATTATTTTTGGGAACCGTAATTTCATTATAAAACCATTCAATTTCATTGTTTTTATTGGTTTCATAACGTAAATGTACCGAAGGCCCTCGCCTTCCCCAATAAAAGAAATTTCCTTCATTATTCTTGACAAATGATAATGCAGGTGAAATGGCTGTACCGCTTACGGCCATATTTGAAATTGTCCCAAAAGTGGTTTCTGTTTTGGAAATGCCAATAATATCAACTGAAATATACCCAGCTTTTACGATATTCCATTCTCCAACAAACTGTTCTTTTTCAGTATTTCCCTCCGCCTCTACATTGATACTTTTGTTTAATATTTTTACTAAAATCTTGCTTTTCCCTCCATTTCCCGTCAAAAAAAGCGATAATTTAATTGTACCTGTTTGTTCAACTTTAAAATAAGTTCGGCAAATTGTTTGTTTACTATCCCAATTTGAAAACCCATTTTCATCAATATTTCCACCATTTGAAGTCCAAGCATTTCCTCCAATTGGAATAATTTGCTTATTAATATCATGTTCTTTGGGAATATTTTTTGAAACTTTTTCAGCTTTACATTGAGAAAAAAGACAAATAATAAGGAATACTAAGTAGTTAAATTTCATTTCGGATATAGTAAATTGTTGTAATTTGTGTGAAGTTAATTAAAAAAGAAATCTATCGGAACTTTATCAAAATAAATTTAGTTGTATATACATACAATGTGAATGTATTTATTAATCCGACAATAAAAATGAAAAATATAAAATCAGTTCAACAGGTGTTAGCTCCACCGCCAGCCCATATGGTTGGAGATGGATTTAGGGTTCATAATTTTTTCCCAAGTGGGTATAATATGGGTTTACAACGCATGAGTCCATTTTTTATGCTTGATTATAACTCAAAAGTCGATTTTTCACCAAAAGATGAGCCAAGAGGCGTGGGAGTACATCCGCATCGTGGTTTTGAAACAGTGACAATTGCTTATCAAGGTAAAGTTGCACATCATGATAGTAGCGGTAATCAAGGTGTTATTGGCGAAGGCGATGTACAATGGATGACTGCAGGAAGTGGTGTTTTACACAAAGAATACCACGAAAAAGAATTCAGTAAAAATGGTGGATTATTCCAAATGGTTCAGCTTTGGGTTAATTTGCCAGCTAAATACAAAATGACACCACCAAAATATCAAGGAATTGAAAATAGTCAATTAGGAAAATATTATTTACCTGATAATCAAGGACTTGTAGAAGTTATTGCTGGTGAATATAATGGAATCAATGGTGCCGCTTCAACTTTTACACCAATGAATATGTACAATATTCGAGTTAAAAAAGGAACTTTATTAGATATTTCATTAGTTGAAAAACATAATACAGGAATTTTGGTGATTGAAGGGAATGCCAAAATAAACGAAGCAGAAACCGCTCCAACAGACCATTTTGTTCTTTTCAGAAATGATGGCACTGAAGTTAAAATAGAAGCTCTCGAAGATTCGGTTTTATTGGTTTTAAGTGGTGAACCAATCAATGAACCAATTGTACCTTACGGCCCTTTTTTGATGAATTCTAAAGCCGAAATCTTGCAAGCGTATGACGATTTAGCAAAAGGAAAATTTGGCGTTTTAGAAGATTAATCAATTTAGGTGAATGAATGATTTTTTGCCATTAGCATTTTACAAATTTGAACCATGAAAAGAAAAGATTTTTTGAAAACAATTGGCGTTTTACCTTTCTCAAATATGAACTTAAATGAATTAAAGAATATTTCGGACGAATTTCCGAAATCTGACAAAATGCCAATCGTGTTTATTGGACATGGAAGTCCAATGAATGCATTGGCAGATAATAAATTTACGGATAGTTTGGCTCTTTTGGGCAAAAGTATCGAAACGCCTAAAGCAATTTTGGTGATTTCAGCTCATTGGTTAACAATGAATAAAACTTACGTTTCGGTAAATCCATTTCCAAAAACAATTTATGATTTCGGAGGTTTTCCAGAAGCCTTGTATAAAGTAAAATATGAACCAAAAGGCTCACCTGAAATGGCCCGTGAAGTGATAAAAGAGGTTAAATCAATCGGAATTTTGGAAGAACATCAGATGGGTCTCGACCATGGTGCTTGGACAGTCTTGCGTCATATTTATCCTGAAGCCAATATTCCAACTTTTCAAATGAGTATTGATTATTCAAAGCCACCACAATATCATTTTGAACTAGCAAAAGAGTTACAAAATCTTAGAAATAAAGGAGTTTTAATACTTTCAAGTGGAAACATTGTGCATAATTTACGTCAAGTAAAATGGGGAGAAACCGACCCAAAACCATTTGATTGGGCATTGGAATTTGACACAATCGTAAAAAATAAAATTGACCAAAGAAAATTTGCTGATTTAGCCGACTTCAATGCTTTTGGAAAAGTGGGAACTATGGCTCATCCATTTTATGACCACTATTTGCCCATGGTTTATAGTGCTGGACTCATTCAGCCAAAAGAGGAAATTAAATATACTTTTGAAGGGATTGAAATGGGAAGCATCAGCATGAGATGTTTTCAAGCTGGATAATGCTAACTGCGAGATTTGGCAAATGTTTTCACCAAATCTCGCAATTAATTATTTGTTGTAAATTCTATTACCGAAAATCTTACTGCCAACCCGAATCATCGAGCTACCTTCTTCGATGGCAATGGCATAATCGCCACTCATGCCCATTGAAAGAATTTTAATAGTCGAATATTTAGCCGATAATGTTGAATAAAAAACTTTTAATTTAGCGAATTCTTTTCGGATTTGGGTTTCATCATCGGTAAGAGTTGTCATTCCCATTAAACCTACAATTCTTATGTTTGGCAAATTTTTAAAATTCTCAGGTTCTAAAATTTCCAAACACTCCAACTCCGTCATTCCACTTTTAGTATCTTCTTCAGCAATATAAATTTGAAGCAAACAATCTATTATTCTATTATTTTTTGCAGCTTGTTTATTGATTTCCTGCAATAATTTAAAACTATCAACCGAGTGAATCAAGCTAACGAATGGAGCTATATATTTTACTTTATTTGATTGTAAATGCCCAATAAAATGCCATTCAATATCTTTCGGCATGGTTTCGTATTTTTCAACTAATTCCTGCACATAATTTTCGCCAAAACGCTTGAAACCAACGTTATATGCTTCCATGAGCATTTCAACGGGTTTTGTCTTAGAAACCGCAATGAGTGTTACATTTTTTCCTTCGATTTCCTGTTCGATAAATCGAATATTTTCTACAATTGGCATAAAAATTAAGTTTTCTTATATGGGTTTTGTTGGAAAATCTTTTCCTGATACCCATTTATCTTCAAGAAGCAACGCAAGTTTGGTAAATATCGTACCAATCTTCTCGACTCAATTTGATTGACGACGCACTCGCAGCATTTCTAATGCGTGTTTCTGACAACGAACCAATAATTGGCAAAGTGCCGAGTTGCATTAACCATGCAACGGCTGTTTGTTCAACATTGGCATCGTATTTTTTACCGATTGCTTCTAATTTTGTTTTTAAAACAGCCGATTTTCCTTCTTTTCCATCCAAAATCTCGCCTCCTGCCAATGGAGCCCAAGCTAAAGGTTTACTAAAACTTTGCTTGATAAAATCCAAACGTCCATCTTCAATAGCCGAAATATTCATCAAGTTTAGTTCAATATGATTCGTTACGATTGGAATTGTTAAGTAAGAAGCTAATAATTGGTGTTGAAAAGCCGTAAAATTAGCAACTCCGATATGTTTTACCTTTCCTGAATTAACAATTTCTGCCAAAACCATTGCTGTTTGCTCTGGATCGGCTAAAAAATCGCTTTGATTTAGCAGAAAAATATCTAAGTAATCAGTTTTTAAATTTTTCAGTGAATTTTCAACACTATTTACAATATAATTAGGTGAATTATCGAAATAACTTACTTTTCCATTACTAGATTTGCGAATACCGCATTTACTAAACAAAACAATATCTTCACGCTTAAAAGATTTATTGCTAATGATTTTCCCAAAATGCTCTTCAATGGTAAAATCACCGTAAATATCGGCGTGGTCAAACGTATTTATACCTAAATCCAAGCATAAATTGATGATTTGTTCCATTTTTGCAGTGGTATTGTCAAGATTTTCCCATCTCCAAAAACCATAAATTGCCTCCGATACTTTCGGGCCAGAATCGCTTAGATATACTTTTTTCATGTTGTACAAGAATTTTATTAAGTGCAGTAAAGATAATAGATTTAATTTAGAGGTTATTCAAAAAATTTATTTCTGATTCCTAAATCTATCAATGATGTCCGTAATTTTTTTCGCCAGCCTTTATTTCAATTGATAATTGATTTTGTTTGGGTGGCAACGGACAAGTTGCATACGGCGTAAACGCACAAGGTGGATTATAAGCTTTATTAAAATCAAGATATGTAACACCTTCACTATCAGGCTTTTCCGCTGTCAAAAAACGACCAGAACCATACGTTTCCACTTTATTTGTTTTGTCACCAAACAAAATAAATAAGTGTTCGCCCTCTAGAAGTGCATCCAAAGTGTAATTTTTTCCTGCAATTGTAAAATGTAGTGTTCCTGGAGAATCTTGCTGCGAAGTTTGTCCTGTAATATCAATTATCGGAATTTTCTTACCAATTGTTGGTTCAAAAGTAGCTTTTATTTTCCATTTTTCGTCAATCGGGAAAGTATCAATTCCATGAAATTCTTTTAAAAAAGGGCTTTCCAAATCTCTCAATCGAATTGCATAACGGTCGCCACGTTTTATGACAAACCAACGCAAAGACTGATGTTTTAAAGTAATATTTTTTTCTGAAGGAAAAATTTTCAACTTACCAACTGTTTGTTCGTCATTAAAAATTTCGGCATCAGCTTTGGTTTCAATATAAACTTCATTTTTTGACAAAATAAAATCACCTAAAAACGGCTTACTTTTATCTTTTGGAAATACAATTTTATTGTCAGAATTTGAGCCGAACGAATTTTTTCCTTCTTCTAGCCAAAATAATCCAGCCAAATTTAACCAACCATTTTCTTTCTTTAAATTATCAATTCGTTGCTGATGCCATGCTTTTATTTCTTTTTCGTAAGCTGAGTCTTCTTCTGTTTTTTTAAAAGCAAACAATGAAACAATGATTAGCAGGAATGATAATACCGACTTATATGGTGTTTGTTGTTGTTTTTTCATGATTTTATGATGATGTAATTTTATGCTTATAAAAATAATATAAACATTGATTCAAAACACAAAACTACACCATCATACTTAATCTACCAAATAAGTAGAATATTTATTTATTTTTATAAAATTTTGCTGATATGAATTTGCTCGCCTATTGATTCTTCAAAAAAATGATGAATCGTGAAAGTCTGCTCTGCTCCTACTTTTTGTCCAGTTTGAGCCATTAGCCACAAAATTGCCGAACCGCCGATAAGAAAAGGTACAATCCACAAAATTGAAGCATCAAGTTTTAGATTCATTCTGACAAAACCTATCATGGTGATGAAAAATGTTCCTAAGCCAAAAAGTACATAGCCCATCAAAAAAGCTGCCCAAACACTCGGATGTGGACCGTACATTCCACGAATAATTGTTTTATTTTCATCTGTTTCTTCAAAAGAAATGCTCAATTGAGGCGACCAAAAATGCTGTTGTGAAGGAATAATTCGTAATAATCCATGTGTACTAAAGACCTTTCCTTCCACAGGAAGAATGGTCTTTTCTAATCCATCAGCCAAAAGCGTGACGAGGTCATCAATTTTCTTGTCAGAAGTGATTTTAAATTTAGGACGAACTCTAAAACTAGTCATTTTGTAAAAGGTTAGAATTAGTGAATATTAACCAAATCTATTGATTGATTTTTCAACTCAAAATGATGTAAATCATATTTTTAGTAGCCATTTGCAAAATAAAAATTAAAAAGCTTCAACATTTTCGCAATATTTTGCCAAGAAAATTGCCACTTCTAAAATCCAACATTTTTACTAATTTTACGCCAAATTTTAATCTCCAAACTATTAAAGATGAAAAAAACACTATTACTATTGTGTCTTGCAAGTACAGCGATTTTTGCACAAAAGAAAGATTTTGATGACAAAGATTTGATTGCAGGAAAAACACCTCAAAATTTTTCACAAAGCCTTCCAACTATCAATCGCTGGATTGATGATGAGCGAATATTAATAACACAAAAACTTACGCCTGACGGTGAAAGTAAAACAATGGTTTTGGAGTTGAGCAGTGGAAAAATAACCGAAGCGACACCAGAAATTTTGAATCCAAAAGCAAAGCCTGTAAAATCAATCATTACCAAAAATGGCAATCTTTATTTGAAAAGTGGCAATGACGAGATTCAATTGACCAACGATAAAGCAGAAGAAAAGAATGCCCTTTTTTCGCCAGATAGTAGCTTTATTGCCTACACAAAAGAAAATAATCTTTATACATTTAGTTTTAAAAATAACAAAGAAATTCAGCTCACCAATGACGGCACAAAAACTATCTTAAATGGCTACGCTACGTGGGTTTATTGGGAAGAAATATTTGGGCGACCAACTCGTTTCCGTGCTTTTTGGTGGAGTCCTGATAGCAAAAAAATTGCTTATATGCGTTTTGACGAATCAAAAACACCGATGTTTCCACTTTATAGCAGTGAAGGACAACATGGTTTTATTGAAGAAACTCGCTATCCAAAAAGTGGTGATCCAAATCCTGAAGCAAAAGTTGGTTTTGTTTCTCCTGATGGCGGAGCTACAACTTGGGCAGATTTCAATGAAAAAGATGAACAATATTTCGGTTGGCCAGCATGGTTGCCTGATGGTAGCGGCTTAATGCTTCAATGGATAAATCGTGGAAATGACAATTTAAAACTCTACAATGTTTCTCCAAAAGATGGAAGTAAAAAGGAAATTTACAACGAAACGCAAACATCTTGGATAGGTATTGACGAAGCCGATGAACGCCTCACGATTATGGATGGTGGCAAAGAAATGATGATTATTAGCGATAAAACAGGTTGGAAACAATTGTATTTGTATGATATTAATGGAAAATTTAAAAACAATATTACTGATGGAAAATATACGGTAAAATCTGTTGAAGGAATTGACCAAAAGAACCGTGTTGTTTATTTCTATGCTCGTGGTTTAGAAAATACTGCTCGTTTCGACCTTTATAGAGTTGGATTCGATGGAAAAGGTTTAAAACGTCTCACTTTTGGTGAATTCAATAACAGAAATATCAATTTTTCGCCAAATCTAAAATACTTTATTACAACCTATTCAAATATTAATACACCAACACAAATGGCTGCTGTTGACAATAGCGGAAAATTAGTAAGAGAATTAGGCACAATAAAAGGTACGGAAATGGAAAATTATAATTTAGCCAAAACCGAACTTTTAAGAGTAAAAAGTGATGATGGAATTTATGATTTGCCTATGACCATTACTTATCCGCAAAACATGATTGCTGGTAAAAAATACCCTGTTTTGATTAGTATTTACGGTGGTCCAGATGCAGGAACAGTTTATGACCAATGGACATGGAGTGTACGTCAACAATGGTATGCAAAAGAAGGCATTATACAGGTTGCTTTAGATCATAGAGCAAGTGGGCATTTTGGAAAAGAAGGCGTTGCATATATGCACCGTAATTTGGGATATTGGGAAATGAAAGACTACAAAACTTTGGTTAAATCATTGATAGACAAAGGAATAGCAGACCCAACAAAAATTTGTATCACAGGATTTAGTTATGGTGGTTACATGAGTTGTTATGCTCTTACTTATGGAAGTGACGTTTTTACGCACGGAATGGCGGGCGGAAGCGTAACCGACTGGGGACTTTACGACAGTGCTTATACCGAAAGATATATGGATACTCCTGTCGAAAATCCAGAAGGTTATAAGTCAGCGAGTGTAATGACGCATACTGATAAATTGAAAGGCGTTTTACAAATTGTTCACGGTACAATGGATGATAATGTACACATGCAAAACAGCATTCAATTGATAAGTAAATTGCAAGACTCTAAAAAGAACTTTGAATTTATGCTTTATCCAAATGGCCGACACGGTTGGGGAGGAAACAAAGGGCTTCATTTCGATAATTTGAAAACGCAGTTTATCTACAAGCATCTTCTAGAAAAACCAATTCCAGAAGGTCTTCTAAAATAAAACATCAAAAAGGGCGTATCAGATACGCCCTTTTTATTTATCTACAAAATAATTTATTCCCAAACTACAATTTCTGATTTTTCGTACCAGCCTTCTAATTTAGTAGCAAATTCTTTTTCTATTACATTTCGTTTAATTTTAAGTGTGGGTGTCATTTTGTTATTTTCAACTGTCCATGGTTCACGCAAAACTATTAATCGCTGTACTCGTTCGTATGATTTCAAATGAGGGTTTAGGGTTTTAAGCGTAGTTTCCAAACTTTCTCTAACTACTTGTTTATCAGTTGCTTTACCCAAATCTGACAGAACAATTAAAGCAATTGGTTGAGGTAGATTTCCTCCTGCAACACATATTTGTTCAATAAAATTATTATCAGCAAAACCGAATTCGATTTGGGCTGGAGCAACATATTCTCCTTTAGATGTTTTGTACATTTCTTTTACACGACCCGTAATTTTGAGATAATTTTCGGTATCAAGTTCGCCTACATCACCTGTATGAATCCAATTATCTGCATCAATTGTTTCGGCAGTTAAAGTTGGCTCTTTATAATAACCCACCATATTCCATTTTGAACGAGTAAGAATTTCTCCATTTTCAGGAGAAATTTTCACTTCCATCCCTGGATAAAGTTTTCCAACAGTTCCATCTTTAATATTGTTTTTAGGCATCATGCAAACTGCTCCTAAATTTTCGGTCATTCCGTAGGCTTCTTGGATAACAATTCCTAATTTTCTGAACCAAACAATCAAACTATTTGGCATCGGAGCAGCTCCAGTTAAAATAACAATGGCCTTGTCTAAGCCTAATCCTTGGCGAATTTTTTTCTTTACTAAACTACTTACAATTGGTATTTTAAGTAGCGTATTTAGTTTCTTTTCGGGCATTTTGGCTAAAATTCCTAACTGAAACTTTGTCCAAATCCGTGGAACAGCCAAAAAATGGGTAGGTTTGGCATCAGCCAAGTTTTTCGCAAAACTTTCGAGCGTTTCTGCAAAATAGATTGTTCCGCCAATGGTTACAGCGGCTGCTTCAATAATGTTGCGTTCGGCGATATGACAAAGCGGTAAATACGAAAAAAAACGGCTATTCGGATAATTCAACTGAGCAATATCTCGTGTTTGATAAATTCCGTTTGACATCGCACTGTATTTCAACATTACACCTTTCGGGTTTCCTGTCGTCCCAGAAGTATAAATAATGGTAAAAACATCCTCTAAATCAGGCAAATAGTTGGTTTTTAAAGGAGCATAGTTTTTCAAAATATCATTCCATTGTACATGAGCAGCATCAGGGTTATATGTCGGAAATGATATACATTTTACATTTTCAGGAATCCCTGATTTCATTCCTGCCCAATCATCTAATTTACCTACAAAAAGCACTTCACAACCACTATGAGTAAGTACTTGATTGATTTGTGTATGTGTTAGCGTCGCATAAAATGGCACTGAAACATGACCAGCCATCATAATTGCAAAATCAGCTATGAGCCATTCGGCACAGTTTTTTGACACTAAACCAACATTACTTTTTGGAGGTAAATTTAATGACAGTAAATATGTTGCCAAACTTCTTGCTTGCTGCCCTGTTTCTTTCCATGTAAAATCTTTAAAAGTATCTCCAAAGGGTTGTCTTAAATATATATTATCTGGTGTAGTGGCTTCCCAATGGTAAAAATAATCCAATAAGGTCTTATCGGGTGAAATGTTCATAGCGTTTTAACAGGTTTAGTGATTTATATTCAAATTTGCACAAAAAAACGAAAAAATAAAATATTACCAAGAAAAATGATTTTGATTTTAGCTATTAAATCTATCAAACAAATATTAGTTTTGCTAAAAACAACCTAAAAATGAAAACCTTAACAAAAATTTTAAAGTATATTTTACTTTTTTTTATAATTATTATCGTTGGAAGTACAACTTTTTATTGGGAAAATGATATTCCGCTCGACGTCCTCATCAAAAAATATACAGATAAAGAATCTGAATTTGTTACAATTAATGGATTACAAGTGCATTACCGTGATGAAGGAGATCCAAATGATAGTATTCCGCTGGTTTTGTTACACGGCACAGGTGCAAGTTTGCATACTTGGGATGGATGGGTAAGTGCTTTAAAAACAGACAAACGAGTTATTCGACTAGATTTACCTGCTTATGGACTAACAGGCCCAAATCCTGCGGGTGATTACTCCCAACAATATTACGCCACTTTCGTGAATGATTTTTTGACGAAAATTGGTGTAAAAAGATGTATCATTGGTGGAAACTCTCTCGGTGGCTCAATTTCATGGAATTTTGCGGTTAAATATCCAGAAAAAGTTTCAAAAATGATTTTAGTTGATGCTGGTGGATACGCTATGAAATCAAAGTCAGTTCCGATAGCGTTTCAACTTGCGGGGCTTCCAGTTATAAAAAATCTATTCAAATATGTAACACCTCGGTCAATTATCCAAAAAAGCGTAGAAAACGTGTATAGCGACAAAAGTAAAGTAAGCGAAAAGTTAGTAGATAGATATTTTGAATTATCGCTTAGAGAAGGCAATCGTCAAGCATTCATTGACCGAATGTCGGCATTTAGAGCAAAGGGTTTAGAAAGTGATAATAGCCTAAAAATCAAGAGTTTACAAATTCCAACACTTATTATTTGGGGAGAAAATGACTTTTTGATTCCGTTGGATGTGGCTCAAAAATTTCATACTGATTTGCCAAATGACACGTTAGTTATTTTCAAAAATTTAGGGCATACACCAATGGAAGAAGATGCTGAATCAACGGTGGCTGTTGTAAAAACTTTTCTCAAATAGTGAAACAGAGCTGATTTAGCATCTACTAAATCAGCTCTGTTTTAATGACTTTTAGGCATTTTTCTCCCAAATTTGCACCAAATTAATGATAACTTGGGTTGCTTTTTCCATATCTTGCACCGAAACCCACTCTAATTTTGAGTGGAAAGCATGTTCTCCTGCAAAAATATTCGGACACGGCAACCCCATAAAAGACAATCTTGAACCATCCGTTCCACCTCTTATGCTTCGCCTTTCTGGTCTGATTCCTGTCATTTCAATTGCTTCCATCGCAAAATCAACCACATGCGGATAATTGACTAAAACCTCTTTCATATTACGATATTGCTCAATAATTTTAAAATCAATGCTTGAATTTGGATAAAACTCAAGCGTTTGATTAACAATATTTTGCAAGAAGTTTTCTTTTTCTTTAAGTCCTTTAACAGTAAAATCACGAATAATAAAATCAAGTTTTACAGATTCTTGAATTCCTGAAATTTGAGTTGGATGTATAAAACCTTCCATTCCTTCAGTTGTTTCGGGAGAAAGTGTATCTTTTGGTAAAGCTGACAAAATATCACCTGCAATTTTCATTGCATTTTCAAGTTTACCAATCGCAAAGCCTGGGTGCGTACTAACTCCATGAATCGTCAAAGTCACTGCATCAGCCGAAAAAGTTTCATCTTCAAGTGTTCCTAAACTTTCGCCGTCCATTGTATAGGCAAAATCAGCTCCAAGTTTTTCTAAATCAACTTTTTCAGTCCCACGTCCAACTTCTTCATCAGGAGTAAATAATATTTTAATTGTTCCATGCTTTATTTCCGAATTATTCATCAGAAATTTCGCAGCAGCCATTATTTCGGCAATTCCTGCCTTATTGTCCGCTCCAAGTAGCGTTGTCCCACTCGCAGTAATTATATCATTCCCAATCTGACTTTTCAGGTCTGGATGCTCCTCAACTTTGATAATTTGAGCGTTATCATCGGGTAAAATAATATCATTTCCTTGCCAATTAAAATGAACAATTGGCTTCACATTAGCACCGCTACAATCGGGCGAAGTATCGACATGCGAACAAAAGCAAATTGTCGGCACTTTTTTATCAGAATTACTAGGAATAGTTGCATAAACATAGCCCCATTCATCCAAATGAGCATCCGATATACCAATATCTAATAATTCTTGTACCAAAATTCGACTTAAATCTTTCTGTTTTTCAGTCGATGGATTTGTATTTGAGTTAGGGTCTGACTGGGTATCAATCTTTACATAATTCAAAAATCTGCTACCAACATCAAGGGTTATATTATTACTCATTAATATATTCGATTTTTAAGCATTGACAATTTTAGCCAATTCAGCAGGTGAGTAATTGATATTTTTCAAGGTTTTGTCATCGCCTTTTCTGTACACCAAAAACTTGCCTTCTATTTCCTTATAATAGGATTCTGTTCCTTTTCCCGCATAATGTTTTATTGTAGCTTCCGCTTCTTCCACCGTTTCACAGGCCTTACTCATATTTGACCGTTGCACTTCGTCAAAAATTTGTCTAAATTTTTCACCCAAGCCAAACTCCAAGATTGCCCCTGCAAGTACATATTGAATATCAGCTAAAGCATCAGCAATTTCTACAATGTTTTTATCATTAATTGCTTCCTGTAGCTCCTTGAGTTCTTCAGCAATCAGAGACACTCTTAGGTCGCATCTTTGTGGAGAAGGAATTGTAGGTTGGTCTAAAATTGGGTGTTTAAAAGTCCGATGAAATTCGGCAACTTGATTAAGGCAATCTAAATTTTGCATAAAATGGATATTCTGATTTATTATTTGTAAAATAAGTTGTTTTAGTCGAAAAAACGTTATTTTTTGTGTTTTTTTGTAGAAAAATGCTTTTCCTAATTTTTTATACTCATTTTGTTGCAAAAAAATTTTTGCCGTAAAATAAATAAAGCGATATTAGCGTTTGCAAAGTTGAACAAATTTCAATAATATTGCTACGTAACTGAAGCCAAAAAATCAAAACCCATCAAATCATGAACAAATTTTATAGAGTTCTTTCAGTATTATCATTAACATTATCGATTGCTTTATGGTCATGTAGAGGAGATCAAGGTCCAACTGGCCCAACTGGTGCGACTGGTCCTCAAGGTCCTACTGGTGCAACGGGGGCGACTGGTGCAACAGGGGCGACTGGTGCAACGGGGGCTACAGGTGCTACTGGTGCTACTGGTGCAAACGGAACAAATGGCAATGCCAATGTAAAAGGAACAGAAGTGACAGTAAAAGTAGCTGACTGGGTAACAGTTGATGCAGCTGGAATTGGAACTGGTGCAACTGGTAAAACAGGTGCTTATGCAGTAGCTGATGCTAACGTAAAAGCAACTATGTTTGTTGTAGCTTTTGTTAAAGTTGGTACTCAATTTGTAGCTTTACCACGTGTTATTATCAAAGAAACTGACGGTGCAACCGAACAAGTTAATTTTGGTTATGAAACTGGCAAAGTAACATTCTATTACAGTTCACAAACCGCTGCAATCGGTGGTATTAAGAGCTATGCACCACAAACAGACCTTACTTTCTCTTATGTAACAATTGAGAAAACAGTTGGTCAAGCAATGCAAAACGAAGGTGTAAACCTAAGAAGCCGTGATGCAGTGATGACTTACTTAGCTGAACACAAGTATTAATCGTAAACTACACAATTACAGTAAGTTACGAAGCCTCAAAAAAAGCCTTCCATTCGGGAGGCTTTTTTTGCATAATATTCGTTAGTAATATTATACATCTCAACGATTACATGAAAAGACTATTCTTATTTTTAATTTTATTTCTCCTTGAAATCCCTTCTTTTGCACAACTTCTTAATGATAACGACTCTAAACAATTAATAGTTAAGGGTTTAGATAAATTATATAATTATGATTTCAAGGAAGCTAGTGTATTTTTTCAACCTGTAAAAATCAAATATCCAAAACATCCTGTTACACCTTTACTTAATGCCCTTGAAATTCAATGGCAAAATTTACCTATCGAACAGAGTCCAAAAGCTCTAAATCAATACCTCATTTTATTAGAAAGATGTATCGAATTAGCAGAAGGAATGCTAGACGACCCATCAAAAAAAGCAGAAGCTACATTTTTTTTGGTTGCATCTCATGGTTATATTGCATTGGTTCTTAACTACAAAAAAGAACAAGTAAAAGCTGCCAACGAAGCTCGAAAAGCATATGGTTATTTGAGAGATGGCAAACAGCTTACTGAAAAAAATCCTGAGTTTTTATTTACTTCTGGCATTTATAATTTCTATCGAATTCAATATCCTGAAACCCATCCAATTGTTAAACCAATAATGCTATTTTTTGAAGAAGGAAATAAAAAATTGGGACTTCAACAACTCGAACAAGCGGTTGTAAAATCTACTTTTTCTCGAACGGAGGCAGCCTATTATCTTACAGGTATTCATCTAAAATATGAACCTAATTATCAAAAATCATTGATTTATTCAACATGGCTTAATGAAAAATACCCCAATAACTTAATATACCTCATGCGTCATACAGAAAGTTTGATTATGAATGGAAAATATGAAGAAGCGGCTCCCTTAATTAATAGATTAAAAAAATCAAACGACCGAGTATATATTTTAGCTGGCAATTTATTTGAAGGTTTGACAAACGAAAAAGCCAAAAAAAATGACAAATTAGCCATAGAATCTTATCTAAATGTATTGAAAATACAACCAAGCGATAGATACACAAGTGATTATTATGCAATGGCTTATGCGGGTTTAGCTCGAATTTCATTGCATGGAGGAAATAAAAAAAGAGCGGAAGAACTTTATAAAAAATGCTTAGAGTATGCCGAATATAAATCAACCATAAACGAAGCAAATAAATTTTTAAAGTAAGCACTTTTAACTTAAATTTCGTCAATATAAAAAACTACTTTTTCTTTGATTCAAAATAAAAGTATTTGATGGCAACTAATTAATTCAACCTTACATGAAAAGAACCTTTACTTTATTTCTCATTTTATATAAATTAGTTGTCTTTGCTCAAAATGCTCCTGAAAATATTCCAAGTTTAGATAATGCTTCAAACTTGTTTCAACATGAACAACAATTTAAGAATTGGTTGAACCGTCAACCGGTTGGAACTCGTGGTTGGAAATGGATGGCTCGCTACGAAAATGAATTACTTAGACGCATTGATACAGCTGGCAAAATGCCTTCAAGCGAATTACTTTTAAATACTTCAAATGAACTAGAAAACCTTCGAAAAACGTCAGAAAATGCTCGAAAAAAAGCTTCGGGATGGGTGCCAATTGGGCCGTATGGAAGCTCGGAATTATTTGGAATTGGAAGAGTCAATTGTATCGCTTTTCACCCAAAAGATAGTCTCACCTTTTATATTGGCTTTGGTCAAGGTGGTATTTGGAAAACAACAAATGGAGGAGAGTCATATACACCGATTGGAGATAATTTGCCCATTCTTCGGATTAGTAGCATAGCCATTGACCCTAATAATGCCGAAACTATTTATATTTCACTAGCTGATTTTGCATATATTGGCTATGACTTGTACACCGCTGACCGCAAAAGAAATACTTACTACGGAATTGGGGTTTGGAAAAGCACAAACGGCGGCCAAACTTGGCAACAAACAGGGCTAAAAAATCAATTATCAGAAGGAATTAACTCAATCACTCGAACAATTTGGGTAAATCCACGAAACTCGAAAGAAGTAGTTGTTGTCGGAACCAAAGGAATTTATAAATCATTCGATGGTGGAGACTCTTGGTCTAACAAAGTTTTGGATAAAATGTCCTCAGCATTGGTTCAGCATCCCATCAATTCAAACATATTATTTGCATCAGCAGTATATGTAGCTACCACAAAACAAGGTGAAGCTGGACTTTGGAAATCTGAAGACGCAGGTAATACCTGGAAATTACTTCCGACAAATATAGGTGCAAAAACTGCTCAAAGAATCGAAATAGCGATTTCACCAAGTAATCCGAATCTCATTTATGCCGTTACTTGCGATATAAACAATGGTTTTGAAGGATTTTACCGAAGTTTTGATAGTGGCGAAACTTGGCAAAAATCTACCTTTAAAGGTAATTTATTATCAACTGCTTATGGTCTTTCGGGCGGACAAGGCTTTTATGATTTATGTATCATGGTTCATCCAACTAAACCTCAAACCGTTTATGTCGGAGGCTTAGTTTTAAACGAAACATCTGACGGAGGCAATACTTGGAAACAAGCAACGGGCTATAATACCATTCATCCAGACCAGCACGCTCTCGAATATAATCCGCTCAACAAAACAATTTACCTCTGCAATGACGGTGGCGTTTTTTCAACCAAAGAAATCATTGCCAATACTAACTTTAATATTTCTTGGAAATTTATTTCAAAAGGCATTAATGCTACTTCTTGCTACAGATTAGGACTTTCGACGGACGGAAAAAAAATTATCACTGGAGCTCAAGATAACAATATGTTTTTGAGCCAAAACAATAATCCATGGACAAGCGAATTCGGCGGTGATGGTATGGAAGGTGCATTGACTAACAATTTTGTTTATGGCTCTTCTCAGTATGGACTGATTTCATTTTTCGACCAACTTGACACTAAAAAACAAGAAACAACGGTATTTCCTCCAATAAATAATAAAGATACAGGAGAATGGACAACCCCATTTTTGATTAACGAAAAAAGTAATCAAGTAATAATTGCGGGAGGAAATGTACATAAATTAGAAATTGGGCAAGATAGAAGTAAAATCAAAACTATCTCAAACTTCAAAATTTATGGAACAACTCGTTATCCACAAGTTTCAACGGCACTGGCGGTACCAAAAAACAATGCTAACATTATTTATATCGCAAAAAAATCTACTCCAACGCTAAAACAATCGGCAGAACTGTGGCGAACTGAAAACAATGGCCAATTTTGGGAAAATATTACCAATGATATTTACAAAGATTCGTATGTGACTTATCTCGAAGTTGACAATAATTTTCCAGACCGAGTTTGGGCTACTTTAAGCAATTTTGAAGAGGGGAAAAAGGTTTATTATTCAAGTAATGGTGGAAAAAACTGGGAAAACATTAGCTTTAATTTACCAAATCTTCCTGCAAATTGTATCGTTTATCAGTCAGACCAACAAACCGACATATTGTATGTAGCGATGGACATTGGCGTATATTATTTGGTAGAAGGAACAAAAGAATGGAAACCTTTGATGAGCAATTTACCAAATGTAATAGTGCATGAACTCGAAATCAATCAATCCACCAAAAAGCTATATGCCGCTACTTTTGGGCGTGGAATTTGGGAAACTGATTTATTGACCGAAAAATCTCCTCAATCTGATGATTTCTATGGAATGACAGTTTCTCTTTTTCCGAATCCAAATACTGGTAGTTTTACCATTAAAACCGACTTTATCAATATTAATAAAATACAAATTGTTGATATTTTAGGTAGAACATGTTATGAAGAATCGCTACAACCAAAAGCTTTAAAAATTGGCAAGAAATTCGAGTTAAATAACTTTCCATCAGGACTTTATTTCATTAAAATAATGTCTGGAAATTTAACAAAGGTTTTAAAAACAATCATCGAATAAATTTTCAGAATCAGTCTTAGCATTTTTGTATCCATTAGCTAACAATATTATTTAATAACTGGCTTTGGCATTGATATTGTTATTTGCATAGCTACAATTCAAAACTATAAAACTATGCAAGAAACTATTCAAATTCCGAACGAGTATATTGAACAAATTCTCGAACAAACGAGAGGCGTTAGACCTGATTTTCAGGATGAATTAATTTATTTAAGAACATCGCTTGCTTATCTTGGACAAGGAATGAGTGTTGAAGAAGCAACCGATTTGGCTACAATAGACTATCTAATGGCGAGTTAGAAGTTTTAGAAGATTTTGAATTATTTCTTAATATGCTCTGTACAATTAAAAATTGAGATACAGCATAAAGGAAAAAATAAGACGAAATCTTGTATGGAAAGGTATTATAAAAAAGGTTTATGGTTAACCACAAATTGGACATCACTAAAATGAACACGCCAACTAAACCTTCTATGTATTCTTTTTTGGCAATTGGTCTATAATAGGCCATCCAACACAATAACATCATTTGAGTTGAATAGATAAAACTCAATACCAAAAGTGTTGTTGGAATAAATCGAACTATCAAGAAAACCAATCCGATTAGAAATAATGTGGTGAGAATAAGCATTTTCCATTCTCTAAAAACAGTATTAAAAGGCGGAAGAATACTCCCTTCATTGCGAAAGATATTGATATAAACAAACTGTGTGAGATAGAATCCGATTGTGTTGATAAACATCAGTAATTCACTTTCTTGAAAAAGCAACAAAAGTGAGCCACAGGCACAAGTAAAAAGTAATGCTTCGAGCAACAGCCAATCTCTGTGTATAAACTTTGATTTTCTAAATTGAACACAATAAAAAATCAGAATTAAATTAGAAATTGCCTCGAAACCCCCAATTTCTCTTAAAAAACTGGAATTTTCGCAAAAATCAGAATAAATGGCAACAGGAATTACTCCAAAATAAATTATTTGTATAAGAGTCTTCATGTAAAATAGCCCATTTATCAAGATTAGAAAAACAGTTTGATATTTAGTTTGTAATATGCAAAAAAGTAATCAAAAAAATATATTTTTTGATTACTTTTTTGCATAAAAACGAATGGGCTACGAAGCGATTTATTTACAATAATTCTTTTCTTTTCAAAATTGATTCAAATAATTTCAAATCGTGTTCACTATTAAACACAGTAAATGGAAAGCGTAAAAACTGCCCTTTTCCAATAATAAGTAAAAAAGCGTCAGCCATTTTTTCAGCAGATTGAATACTCTCCCACTTCATCACACCACCTTCCTTCGCATTAATTTTCACTAAAATTTGGCGACTATCAATTTCGTACAAAAACTTATCAAACATTTGTTTGTTTTGTTCCATTTGTGAGGCTGCATAAAATTGAGCATACCAAAAAAGCACATAAAGTCCTCCACCAATAACTGAAACCACTGGAATCCACCAGTTTTTATACGTTCCTGTAAAATGTAATACTAAGCCTAATAAAAAAATTGCTGCTGGAATCAACAACCATTTCCAATCACTTTTCATGTGACGCTTAAACGAAATACTTACATACTCTTTTTTGTCTAAAGCAAATTTTTTGGTTTTAACTATCATTTTATTTTGTTGTCATTAATTGCTAAATCAGCTTTATTTATATTCTAGCCACAAAAATAGAAAAAGGCTCTGATAATAACAGAGCCTTTCTTATTATTTTACGAATTGAAGCTTTAATTTCGTTTAATTCTTGATTAACAAAGATAAATACTAACTTTTATCATCCTTCTCTAAACTGAATCGTATCAATAACATATTTATTGGCTTCAGCTCTTTTAACTAGAATATAAACCAAAAAATCTTTGTTTCGGCTTCGATATGTGCCAACACTATACCGTAAATCTGTATTTGAGGCTCCTTGATAAACATATTGAAATGCCAAAGGTGGATTTTTTTGAAAAAATGTCTTGAATATTTGTTCTGCTTGTTGAGACGAAATTTTTTGAAAATCAATTTTTTCAGAATCAATCACGAGTTCAATCTGTTGATTTAAGCAACTTGCAAGCATTCGAGGATTCCCCCCTCTAAACGACATCCTAATTCGGTCAGCAAGCTCATTATCTTCCTTAGTTCTCTTTACAATGTTGTCATTTGGTTTGGTTGCACTTGTAAGAAAAATAAAAATGATTACTGACATTAAGTATTTCACGGCCTTCATAATGATTAAGTTTTAGTATCTTTGTTTCATAATACTCTTTAAGGAATATTCTACATAAATCACTCGCACAAATTATGCCAAATAATTATCCAACGGACACGTTTTTTAGCAATTTATTTTATTGTTAATTAAAAATATTTCTATTGAATATTATGGCAGAATAGCTTTGATTTGAATAAATTTAAGTTGAAACAAAAAAATAGTTATTTTTCATGTCGAATCAATTATTAACCCGTACCCAAACGCTCCAAAAAATTCGTAGAATTGCTTATCAAATTTATGAGCAAAATTTCGATGAATCTTCACTTATCATTGCAGGAATCAACGGCGAAGGTTATCATTTTGCAGCATTACTCAGTAAGGAGTTGAGACAAATCTCAACACTAGAAATTCATCTTGCAAAACTAACATTCGACAAGTTAGCAAATGAGCAACCAGATATTAAGATTGAAAGTGACGTAGATACTTTTCGTAATAAAAATATCGTTTTATGTGATGACGTGCTTAATACTGGCAAAACTTTGGCATTTAGTTTGAGACCTTTTTTAAGCATTCCAATAAAAAAATTACAAGTAGCAGTCATTGTTGACCGTAATCATCCACTATTTCCTATGTCCGCCGATTTTGTTGGTTATTCATTATCAACTACTCTAAACGAACATATTCAAGTAATTTTGGGTGATGAAGAAAAAACAGGCGTTTATCTATATTAAAACAAAATTATGCGTAAAAAATTGATAATCAAGGCTTTTGGATTAGTACTTTGTGGATTTGGACTGATGGGCTGTCATTCTTCTAATAACGAATTCGCTCCTAAACCAAGAGGTTTTAATCGAATTGATTTACCAATGCACGAATATCAAACACTTGCAAATGAGCATCCTTATTCATTTGAATATTCAAAAAATGCAATTATTCAAAAAGATACATTTAAAAATGCAGAACCACATTGGATTATTGTTTTTTATCCAAAATTTAATACCCGTATTCAGTTTACTTATAAGCCAGTAAACAATGACCCTAATAGGCTGCAAAAAATGATGGCAGATGCCGCAAAATTAGCTTTTAACCATGATAAAAAAGCATATTCAATCACGGATAAACTTCTTACAACAAAAAATGGGAAAAAGGCAGTAATTTTTGAGCTAGAAGGTGAAGTGCCAAGTCCATATCAATTTTTTGTAACTGATAGTACCAAACATTATTTGCGTGGAGCAGTATATTTAATGACCGCTACCGAAAATGATTCGCTAAAACCAATTATTGACTATATGAAAGTGGATTCTCGCCATATTTTAGAAACACTCAAATGGCAATAGATTTTAAAGATTAAAAATCAGTTTGAATTTCACATTAAAAATATCATCTGTTTTTAATCCAAAAAGTGATGGACGTTCAACTTTGAAATCTGTCAATGAAACATCAAATTTACCTTCAATTACTAATTTATTAATAAAATCTTCCCTTGATGCTACAATTGTTATTGGTTTAGAGATTCCATGGAAATTCAAATTTCCTTCCACGGTTAGCATATCACTTAAGCTTTTTATTTTTGAACTAACAAAGGTTACTTTCGGAAATTTCAGTGATTCCAATACTTCCATTGCGTGCGAATCACGGTTAGCATTACCACTATTAAATGCATCAACTTTAATCGACACTGCTACTTGTTGAATAGTTTTTGTGGCTTTATCATAAACAATAACCGAATTTACATCCTTACAAACGCCCTCCCAAGCATGCATAGGATGATTCATGGCATAAGTAACAGTTGATATTCTTTTATCTGCAATCAGCTTCGAACTGTCTGATTTTGACGTAAATGCCAATAAAGGTAGCAGTAATAATAAGTATTTGTGGTATATTTTCATTTTTAACATTGCTATAATTTCTGTGTATAACCCAACAACTAGCTAATATTAAAATTCAAATTTTAATACTATCATCGAACCTAAATATGCTCCAACAGCCGTGTAAGCAGAAGCACGATGATAAGGCTTTAGCTTGTAATCTTCTTTTATTTTAGGACCTAAAATATTTGTCGAAATCATAGCCGAAAGATGTATGTACGACAAGTATTTATGTACTTTAATATTGCTTATTCCTTTACGATTAATCAACGGCGGAGGTGCAGTGAAAGCCATCAAGGCTGTTGTTATATAACCAACATTAACGCCTGTGGCAGTTGCTCCATGTATTTTCTTCAATTTATCGCTGTATGTATCTGGGTTATATAATCTCGAACCCAATATCCCTTGAGTAATCATTCCTGCGGCCGTCAAAAACCCAACTGCTTGGTGAATTTTAAACATATTACGGCGAATTTTCAATTCTTTTTCTCTATTTGCAAGCGTTAATTTTGGAGCAATGCCAACCGCTCGGTAAAGCCCCTTTTCTCCCCAAAAAATTCGTTGAGACAAAAGCATTCGTTTAGGTAATAGTCTTGTTGTTTCAGATGTTTTATCTAAATCATTTAAAAGGCTATCTGCATCATTTTGAGCAAAAGTGTAGGTAATTGAAGCAAAAAATACAATTAATAGATAGATTTTTTTCATTTTTAAAGTCCTTGACAAGAATGAATAAATAGAAATTTAATTTTTAAGTTAAAAAGAAAGCCAAAATTAGATTGGCTTTCTTTATTTTTTCACTACACATACCCCTAATCATTTACCATATAATTCAGATACGAAATAGCTATAAAGTTGGTTTTATCGCACCTGAAATATGAAAAAAAATTACTCAGTAATCTTAATCGAATTACCGTTATTCAAAACTTCAACCTTGTATGCTTTTAAAGCTTTTGCAGCAGGGTCTTTTTGTACTGTACCATCAGTTTTAAACTCCGAACCATGATTTGGGCATTTAAAATCAGCCGTTCCACTTCTGTAATCAATCGTACTTCCTTGGTGTGTGCATATTTTAGACAATGCTACATAAACACCTTTTGCATTTGCAATAATAATATCTTCAACGTAAGTGTACTCCCCATCGGTTTTCAATTTTTTAAAGTTTGTATTAGTAAGGTCTATGGTAAAATCAATAGAACTTCCTTTCGTTGTACCAGTAATACCAGTATCGGTTGAGCCATTTCCTGATGGAGTTGTAGTTGAAGGTGTTGTACCAGTTGGTGTTGGGTCATCCGATTTGCTCGTACATGCTGTCATAGTTGTTCCTAAACAATAAAATGACATCAATGCTGCACTGCTCAATCCGAGCTGCTTTAAAAACTGGCCTCTACTTAATTGAGTTGTTTCCATGGTTGAAAAATATAATTAATTTGGATTAGAATTCTTTTTATGAAGAGTCTTCGTCAATTCAGAAAACCCAGTAATTTTAATTTATAATACTTACGGAGATAATTGGAGCAAGGTTGCAGCGAATTGAAAAAAAAGATTTATAAAATTAAAGTAGATTCTTACGTTTTAATTTTCTGAGAAATTAAAAAAATGAAGATTCAAAAACAGCATAAAACAAAAATGCCTGACAATTAGTTGATTATCAGGCATTTACGATTTGCATAACGCATTCAATTGTGACCCTAAGGGGAATCGAACCCCTGTTTAATCCGTGAAAGGGACTTGTCCTAACCGCTAGACGATAGGGCCGGCTGGTTCCATTTATCGTCTGCGTTTGTAAATCGTGGTGCAAAAGTACAACAAAGATTTTAATACGCAATAGCCCACCTAAAAAAAAAACAAAATAATTAAACATTCTTCTAAAATTCATATAATAGCTTCGTAAAATCATATTCAACCCATTAAAATTGGTTTTTTCAAATAATTTAATAAATACTTGGCTTGTCTATCGTAATTTATTTTTCTCTTATCTATATTTGAAGATTCTTTAATATAACACTTCTAAAACACTTTTTGCCTAATGAGAAGGATTTCCTCAATAATGATTCTGCTTTTTTGTTTTCTAAACTTATCAGCTCAAACTACCAAAACTCCAGAAGAATTTCTTGGCTACAAACTTGGTACAAAATTCAGCTTTCATCACCGAATAGTTGATTACGTAAAATACGTTGCGGCTCAAAATCCAACTCAGGTGAAAACTATTGACTATGGCAATACTTTTGAAGGCCGCCCGTTGATGATTGCAATCATCGCTTCGCCTGAAAACTTGGCAAAAATTGAAGAGATTAGAACCAACAATCTTAAAAGTATTGGACTTCTTGATGGAAACCCAACAGCAAAAGTTCCTGCCATTGCTTGGTTGAGTTATAATGTACATGGCAATGAAGCAGTAAGTTCGGAAGCAGTTTTACAAGTTTTATATGAATTATTAAACAAAAGTAATGCAACGACTCAGGCAGTATTAAAAAATACCGTCATAATCCTCGACCCTTGCATTAATCCTGATGGTAGAGACCGTTACGCCCAATGGTACAACAGAGTGGCTAATCAAGGCGGAAATGCAACTCCATTTGCCATTGAACACAATGAACCTTGGCCAGGTGGACGATTTTCGCATTATATTTTTGACCCAAACCGAGATTGGGCATGGCAAACACAAGAAATTTCGCAACAACGGGTGAAACTTTATAACCAATGGATGCCTCATTTACATGCCGATTTCCATGAAATGGGCTATAATACCCCTTACTATTTCCCACCTTCGGCAAAACCATATCACGAAGATTTAACCAAATGGCAACGTGAGTTTCAACAAACTTTGGGTGAATTCAATAAAAAATATTTCGACAAAAATTATTGGCTTTATTTCTCGAAAGAAAATTACGATTTACTCTACCCTAGCTATGGCGATACTTATCCGTCGTACAACGGTGCAATCGGTATGACCTACGAGCAAGGTGGTGGCGGACGAGCTGGTTTGGCAATTGCCAAAGAAGATGGTGACACACTCACACTTTCGCAGCGAATTTCTCATCATTTTGCTACGAGTATGGGTTCTTTAGAAGCAATTTCGAGTAGAGCGGATAAAACTGTGGAAGAATTTACTAAGTTTTTCACCGATAAAACAGCAAATGGTTACGGCGTTTATAAATCTTTTGTGATGAAAACCAAAGGCGATGAAGCCAAAGTTCAAGCCTTGACAAGCCTTTTAGATAAACTCCAAATTAATTATGGTTTTGCTGCCAAAGAAGCAACTTCAACAGGTTTTGGTTACCAAAGTCTAAAAGATGAAAGTTTTAAAATAGAACCAAACGACTTGATTATCAGCACTTTTCAACCAAAAGGCACTTTAGTGAAAATTCTTTTTGAACCAAAAACTGCTCTCGAAGATTCTGTCACTTATGACCTGACAAGCTGGTCACTAGCTTATGGTTATGGCTTAAAAACATTTGCAACCAAAGAGAAAATTGTTGCAGGAAATAATAAAAGTAGTAACGCTATTTCACAAAACTTTGAAGGAAAACCATACGCTTATGTAGCTGCATGGAAATCATTTGAAGATGTAAAATTCTTATCACAAATAATGTCAAAAGGTATCAAAGTGAGATTTAATGAAAATCCATTTGAAATGGACGGACTAAAATTTGATGCAGGTTCATTGGTTATTACTCGAACAAATAATGAAAGATTAGGCGAAAATTTTGACAAAATCATTCAATCGGCTGCTAAAACTTTCAATATCAACTTATTAGCAACTACATCAGGAATGGTTTCGAGTGGTAATGATTTTGGTTCGAGTTCAGTAAATGTACTTAAAAATCCAAGAGTAGCTCTAATTGCGGGTGATGGAGTTGTTTCAACCGCTTTTGGTGAAGTTTGGCATTTCTTTGAACAACAAATCAAATATCCAATTACTGTAATTGAAGGTAGTTCATTCTCTCGTGTACCACTAAATGAATTGGATGTAATAGTGCTAGCCGATGGAAGTTATGATAGAATATTTGGCAATGGCGATGCCTTAAAAAAATGGATTCAGAATGGTGGAAAAGTGATTGCCCTTGAAGGTGCAACTGGGTATTTTGCTGACAAAGATGGTTATGCCCTTAAACGTAAAAAAGAATCAAACTTGAATGATAAAGTCGAATTAAAAACCTACGGTACTCGTGAACGTGAAGCCATCATGGATCAAATTCCTGGTGCTATTTTTAAGGTTGAAATTGATAAAACTCATCCACTCGGCTACGGTACTGACGGTGTTTATTATTCACTTGTCAGAGATGTATATAATTTTGATTATTTGAAAGATGGCTGGAATGTGGGTTATCTTAAAGACAATAATCATATAACTGGTTTTGCAGGAAAAATTGCCAAAGAAAAAATGAAAAATAGTTTAATTTTTGGGGTACAAGAATTGGGAAAAGGAAAAATCGTTTACATGGCCGACGGCCCACTTTTTAGAGGTTTTTGGTATTCAGGAAAATTAATTTTTGGCAATGCTCTTTTTACAGTGAACTGATAAGAATAAGGTCTGAGATACGAGAAACAAAATTGCAGATTTTTTCTCTCGTATCTCAGACCATGAATCTCAAACCTAACAATACTTATGAATAATACTCGACGCTCATTCTTGAAAACTGCGGCTTTAAGTTCCGCTGCTTTTGCAACACCAGCTTTTGCCGAAGTTCAAAAACCTACGCTTAACACTACAAGTAGAATCAAATTAAGTGTGTCAAGTTATTCATATTGGCACTTCAAAGGTGATAGATTTCCTATTGAAAAAGTGATTGATGAAGCTGCAAAAATGGGCTTAGATGGCATTGATGTACTTCACAGACAAATGGATGGTGAAGATAATGCTTATCTACAAAAACTCAAAAAACACGCATTTGTTAATGGAATTGCAATGACTTGCCTTTCTATTCATCAAGGTTTTGTTTCACCAGATAAAGCAGTTTTGAAACAGCACATCGACCATACAATTCATTGTATTGAATTAGCCTATAAAATGGGCATTCCTTGTATGCGATTAAATACGGGACGCTGGGGAACAATCAAATCCTTTGATGATTTCATGGCAAAACGAGGTATTGAACCTGCCATTGAAGGTTATACCGAAGATGAAGCCTTCAAATGGTGTATTGATAGTATTCAACAATGTATGAAAAAAGCCGAAGAATGCGGAATTTTATTGGCTCTTGAGAACCATTGGGGGCTGGGTTCAACGCCAGAAGGAATGTTGAGAATCAAAAATGCCATTGATTCACCATGGTTGGGATTATTGATGGATACAGGTAATTTCTTGGAAAATCCGTATGATAAATTAGAGAAAATTGCTTCGCAAACAAGTTTTGTTCAAGCCAAAACATATTATGGTGGCGGAGAATGGTACACGCTTGACTTGGATTACAAACGCATTGTAGATATTTTGAAAAAAAATAATTATCAAGGTTACATTTCAATTGAATTTGAAGGAAAAGAAGACCCTAAAACAGGCGTTCAAAAAAGTGTTGATTTATTAAGAAGTGTTCTGTAATCAGCATTTATTTTGTATAAATCATTGTCTATCAAGGCTTTTCAAGCATCAAAAATCATTAATTGGTAATACAAATATTTGAAAATGAGTTATAATATTCAAGTTTATACAGCACAAACCATGCTGGCTGAAATGGAAGCTGAATCAGAAGTTTTTTTTGATAATGATAAAAATTTAATTCCTTTCACTGAAAAACAAATACAGTCGCTAAAGGAAAGAATTTTAAAACATAATTATGAAATAACGAAAGAATACAAAAGGGGGATTTCGCTAAAAAACCCCCTTTTTGAAGGAATGAAAGCAATAATTACTTCTACTGGCTTATTCCTACGAGCAAGTTATGATGATGCATTTGAAATAGGAATGTTGGCTTCCGAGTTATGTGATTCGGGAGAATTTGCAAAATATGACCCACAAGCTGATGGCTGGGAAATATTAGAATAAAAAATTAAAAACCTACAGTTAAATAAACAGCACATTGCGGTAGTATTTTTAATTCACCACCACCTAAATTTTGTACAATTGGTTCTTGAAAAGTAAAACCAGTAGATATTTTACGATAATACGCTTGAAATCCTATACTTCCCAGTAACGAATAGCCACCTGTTAGAGAGTTAAGTTTACCTTCTTTATGGTCTTTAAATCCATAGTCAATTGTTGTTCCGACATTTGGCATTATCGAAAAACTACCCCAGTTTTTTGTATAAAACATTGTTATTGACGCATTTACACGATTCCCAAAACGATAATGTTCATTACTTTTGGTCGAAAGTCTTCCACCGATTTCAGTGTTCAAACCAAACTTTTTATACCTAATAGTATGAATTGCACTGAGCAAAAAATCTGTACTACCTGTTCCCAATTGAAAATTTGGATTAACTTCTGCATCACTATATCCGTATTCAAACTTACCTGTTGGCAGTTTAATTCCGCCACCAATCATCAAATTATGGTATAATCCAGATGTGTTTGTTGTGTCTAGAAACGTATTCAGCACATTATAATGAGCCAAAAGTAAAGCATCGCCAATACCACTTTTACTTGTCTTTGTACCCGAATAAAGCATTGTTTGTTGGTTGTCATTGTAAGGCAAAAAAGTCAATACTTGCAGTTTTTTTACAGGATAAAAGCGTCCCCAAACCTCAAGGGTTTGGTATTCTTCTTTTGTTTTCAATAATTGGCTATTTAAGTGCGAGTCAAATGTGCGGATGCGGTATCGCATTCCAACAAACTGTGTACCCGAACGAGGCAAAAGCCCAACAAAAGCACTACCATTTGAACAACCGCATAAGTCACAAGCTGCTGCTGATAAACGATTCATAATCAACAGTATAAGTAGTATTTTCTTCATAATTATTTACAAATTTTCACATCCATTAAGCAACAATCTCTTATTTGCTCTCTTTTATATACATCTGCTCGCAATTCGTCAGCATCGTAGCCAATTGAAACGATATATTTCTTTATTCTTTCTGACGTAGTTCTGCTAGAATCATATTTGATTGTTATTAATTTTTGAGAAACATCAACTACTACATCTTTCACGCCTTTTTCAAAAATAATATTTCTACCCAAATTGTATTTGCATCTATCACAGACCCTGCTTGTATGAATAGTACATTCAGCAGGCTTATCAAAGGCACTCGCATAAACACCTGATAATGATAGTGTTAACGTAGAAATAAAATCTTGGCGATTCATAAAACTTCTTAGTTCTTGATATATTTATCTGGATTTTTCACAAAACTTTCTTTACATGATTCACCGCAAAAACCGTACGTATTATCTTTATGTTTAAAGGTTATTTTAGTATTTTTTGCTACTTTCATGTGACAAACAGGGTCTTGCGATTTTACCTCTTTTTCAGCAATTTTCTTGTCTTTTTGTGCTGGTTTGTCTTCTTGGGCATAAACAGAAAAGCTAACGAATAAGACAAAAAGAGAGGTAATCAATTGAGTTTTCATATTATTTTTAAATTTTATTTGTTTTTACTTTTCGTCTCCACCAAAGCATAAAGCCCGTAATGGCTAAAAAACCAGGGGTTAATCCAAGAATTACGTAAAGAATTTTGACTGAAATTCCGCCATAATTTCCAACATGAAGCGGGAAAAACAAGGCTTCTACTTTATCCCAAAATGTTAAATCACTGAATCGACCAATATTTAGGAATTCGCCTGTATTAGCATCAAATCTTACCACATTTCCACCTGCAAACATTAGGTTTTGGCCTTTCAGATTACCACGAACACTAAATTTTTTCTCAGGCTGCGTGGGTAAATACACATAACTTGGAACTAAATCAGGCATTTTTTCAAGACTTTCGACATACATTTTATCAAGCGATACCTTCACCAAAGTATTATTTGGAGTCGGGATTGTTTCTTTTTTCCACGTTTCAGCTTCAAATGCAAATAAATTCATCCAAAAACCAGTAAAAAACACAATCACATTAAGCAAAAGAGACCAAACTCCTACAACTCGATGTAAATCAGAGCTTAACATTCGCCAGTTTTTGGTTTTGATTTTTACTTTGAAAGTCAATACTTTCCAAATAAATTTTCTGTAAACAATAAAACCAGTGATGATAGAAATGAGCATCGTCAGTCCAAAAATGGCGGCTAATGCTGCCCCAGGCATTCCAAGATGAAATGAAAAATGAAATTCAAAAATCCATTCAATCCAACCAACTTCCAAATCATCGCTTCGCCCTGAACGCAATATTTCACCTGAATATTGGTTAATATTTATCGCTCCTAAATCATAAGATTCTAAGCGAGCATCGTTCAAATAGAGTCTAAAATGATAAGATTGGTCCTTTTCTGCCAATGGATTTAGCCAAGCAATTCCGTCTAAATTTTGGTATTTATTTGTAATAATTTGATACAAACTATCCAGCGGAAGTTTTTTCTCCTCAGGCTTGACAGTCAAAACTTTATGATAAATAATCTCATCAAGTTCATCCTTGAAAATTAAAATCGAGCCACTAAGCCCCAACAGCAGAAGAAATATTCCAGTGATTAGTCCGAACCAACTATGTATGCTAAAAAGTAAGCGTTTGAATTTGTTGTTCATATTTTCTACATTTCATTATACTTTAATAGAATCTTGGTAAACAAAAATAGCTATTTGTGCTTAAAGTGACTTTCATGAATCTTGATAAAAAAATCTTTAGTATTACGGTGCTGCAAATCTTTTATTTTTCAGAAACTCATCATCTGTCAACGTTTTCAAAAAAGCAATGAGTTTTTTTTGCTCATCGGCCGTTGTTTGAATACCTAATTTTTGTCCATTTTTAAGTGCAGGGTCAAGTGTTGGCACATCCAAAACAGATTCAGAATAATGTTTCAGCACAGCTTCGAGCGTATAAAAACGGCCATCATGCATGTAAGGTGCAGTTACTGAAATATTTCTGAGACTCGGAACTTTAAATTTGTACTTATCTGAGTCTTTTTGTGTAATTCGATGCCTTCCAGTATCATCAATATTATAAACGGCAATACCATTATTTCGATAACTTTGGTCGGTAAAAAGTTCACCTGAATGACACGAAGCACATTTTTGCTTGAAAATCCACATTCCTGCCAATTCTTCCTCTGTCAATATTCCACCTGTTTCTTTTCTGACGTATTTATCATACCGAGAATTGGCCGAAACCAAAGAAGTCATAAATTGTGAAAGTGCCTTCAAAAAACGCTCAGTTGTGATCTCCTTACTTCCGTAAGCTTTCTGGAAAAGTGCAGTGTATTTTTCTTTTTTACAAAGTTTTGCTAACACATTTCCCAATTTTTCATCCATTTCAACTGGATTTTCAATCGGAGCAATCGAAAATAGGTCTAAATCAAAAACACCACCATCCCAGAAAAACTCTTTCTGAAATGCCATATTCTGAATCGGCGGAGCATTTCGGATACCTCTAAGATTATCAATTCCATGACTAACATCGTGTCCATGATGCGTAAAACCTGAAGGTTGACTGTGGCATTCGGCACATGAAATCGTTCCATCTCTTGATAAATCACCTTCATAAAATAATGCTCTACCCAATTCAAAACCATTTTCGGTAATAGGATTTTTAGCAAAATCATATACAGGATTTGGAAAATTAGCTGGAGCCGAAAATAACTTGTCAGGTGCAATATCTTGGGAGTTGTCATTTTTACATGCAACTCCCAGATAAACAGCACTACTAACTACCATAGCTAGGATTTTAAATTTCATTATTCTTTGTCATTATGAACATGGTCAACAATGAAACTTTGAGCATAATTGTCAGCAATTGCTGTACCCGCCGCAGGAGCATGCACCATATACGATGTTGCAATACTAATTTTATTTTTTGCACTAAAAACCTTTGAAACATCATTAATTATATGAATTTCTGGAGCAATATCTTTTCTTACGGTTGCTGACGAAGCTAAAGAAAATTTAAAAGTTTTTAGGTTATTTGGTGTTGTGGCAGTTCGACCACCAAAACCGCCAATATGAAACTCATATTGAGTCATTCCCATCATGTTATTTGCTGGAATGGCTGCTGATTTTCCTTCCATTTTGAAGAAAATATAACCCGAATTCCACGACCAATACATATTATCTGCACCATAAGATGCAGGGTCAAGAACGCCAGTTCGTTGACTTACATCAGAAATAGATTTTAAACTATCAACGCCAATCACATAACTCAATTCGGTATAATTACCCGCTGGAACATCTTTTAAAGTTACAACCAAAGAACTTTCGTCTGATTGACGAATCAAAAAGTAGTCATTCAGAAAATTCACAACTTCACCATTCTCATTTTTCAAAGAAATATTTGATACAAAATAATTAAGTTTAGTTACTGTAAAATCTTCTCCCAACACATTTGTAGCTTTGGTTGTTCCTAGAACTAATTTTTGGTCGCCAATTCGGTTATCAAACTCAATGCTAATTGAATTTTTATCATTTGGCCCAATTTCCTCTTCTTTTTGACAAGAAATAATTAATACCGTTGCGAAGATTGCTAAGAATAATTTTGATAAGTTTTTCATGAGTTTTAACTAAAAACAAATATAAGTATGTAAACCACGGCCAATAAACCGTAGCATTACAAATAATTGATAATGAATGATTTACAAATAAATCAAATAGCTATTAGAAACTATTTGAAAAAAATGCATAAAGAAAATACGTAAAAAACTACAAAGTTAGGAAGCTAACTTTTGCAGCATTATGCAATAAAAGGGAAGAAATCAGCCTAAACAAGGTGGACGAAAAAGAGAAGTAGCAAGCGTAAAATAATGGCGTTGCTTATAAATAAATAAATTTTGAGTCGATGAAACTACACTTGTGAATGTTTGTGAGAAGACAAAGTTTTCATGATGGAAGGTTTCTTCTAAAAGTTTCTTGAAACTTTGTTCTTGGCGGTCGGCTTCTTTGCTCGCTTTGTCTTCGGCCACTTTATGAAGCTGTTTGGCCAAATAACATTTACCATTACATTGCAACTCAGGCTTAAAGCGGTTTTCGCAGAGATTTTTAACGATGTAATCTTTGTTCAATTCAAAATCAAGATAAACCACAGGCACTACCAGTATGCGTACACTGGTAAGCAAAAGCAGAAAAACCGCCAAGCCTCGTTTACTATTTGACATTAAATTCATGCTGCAAAATTATGCCACGTTTTATATCAAACCTATGATTATCATCATTTTTTTAACGTACCGAGCAGCACTTTATTTTCAAAAACAGTTCCAATTAATAATTTATCACCAAAAACCGCCCCAACACTAGAGCCAGAAACTGGTTTTCCATCATTCAAATAAATGCTTTTCAACGTAAAATCACTTTTAGCTTTGTAGGCAATTTTAATGATTTCTGAAGGCGAAGGCTTTGAATGGTCTTTTGAATGAGCCAGAAAAGCCAATAATTTCGGGTGGCAACCTACCCAAAGATTCCCAACTTCGTCGAGTTCAATATTATCTGCACCTCTGACTGGAATTTCATCTGTTTTAGTCAATACTCCCGTCGTAATATCTCGGTCAAAAACTATAATTTTTTGTCCTGTTGTTGCTGAAGTAAATAATTTTTTACCATCAAGACTTACATTTACTCCATTGGCATACAAAAATCCGCTTGCAAGAATGCTTGCTTTTCCTCCATCAAAATAACAAACATTTCCTGAAGCAATTTGTAATAAATCCTTTTTTGCTCGCCAATTTGAAATTTCTTCATCGTGGTCATTCGTTACATAAAACTTTCGCTCACCAACACCAACAACGTCATTTGGACTTACAAATAAAGGGTCGGTAATACTTTCACGGTGAATGAGTGTACTATCTGTAAATTGAAAAATTTCGATAAAATCCCCTACTTTTCGGTGATTAACCACAAATAAAATTTTGTCTCCATTAAGTGCTTTATACAAACTAATTCCGTGTGGATGAAAATCGTCAAAAGGCAACTTATCAGTTAATTTGATCGGTTTTGGAGAATTTTCATTGAGATTGAGTAGATAAATTGCTCCATTTGGTAGAAAAGGAGAAAAATCACTTGCAGAAATCAACGCTAAACCTTTCGCTTTATCAATAGTAATATCTTCTGCTCCATGAAAACCATTAATTTCGACAGTTTTTCCATCAAAATGTGGTTCGATTTTAGTAAAAAAGCCCGCATTTGTAAGTGTTTTTCCTACAAAAAAAACAATGATTACGACAATACCTATTACTATTTTAAGCCAAGTTTTCATTTTGAATGAAGGTTATATTTCCACAAAAGCACTAATTCGTAATCAGTGCCTTTGTGCTTGTTAAAAATCAAATATCACAAATATTAACTCCTTGTTTAAGCGAAGCTAATTTATCAGCTCTGGCAGGAATGAATTCTTGAGCGACGAAACCTCGATAACCAGTTTCTACAATTGCATTCATAATTGACGGGTAATAAATCTCTTGGGTTTCATCAATTTCATGTCGCCCTGGCACACCACCTGTATGATAATGAGCAATATATTTACTATTTGCTCGAATGGTATTAATGATATCACCCTCCATAATCTGCATGTGATAGATGTCGTAAAGTAGCTTAAAATTATCAGAATCTATCTTTTTGCACAATTCAACACCCCAATCGGTATGGTCGCACATATAATCTTTATGGTCAATTTTACTATTGAGTAGCTCCATTACGATGGTTACTTTCTTTTTTTCTGCATAATTTAAGATTTTTTTTAAACCTTTAGCACAGTTTTTTAAGCCATCTTCATCATCAATTTTCTTCGCACGATTTCCTGAAAAACAAATCAAATTGGTAAAACCCGCTTTTGAAGTTTCGTCAATCAAATATTTGTACCATTCTTCCAAACCATCGTGATTTTCTTTAGTATTCCAGCCTTTCGTGATTCCATAATCTTTGCCAATTCCCGAAACCATCGCACAAGTAAGATCGTGTTTTTTGACCGTAGAAAACTCCTCAACTGTCAATAGTTCAATCGATTGTAAACCAATGGTTTTGGCAGCTTTACAAAGAGCCTCAAGTTCGATTGAATCGTAACACCAACGGCAAACCGAATGATTGATTCTTCTTTTTAAGGCAACTCCCATCTCGTTATCAGCGGCATTCAAACGGGAGGAAATTGCTCCCGTTAGGGCTACGGTTGCTGCACCTTCAACAATTTTTTTCATAGCATTTCGGCGAGAAGTTTTATTTTCCATGAGAATAATTTTGCTTCCCAAAAGGGTAATTTATAAATATTTGGATTAAAAATAGACAATCGGAAAAGACGAGTAATTTTAATAAAAAAAAACTTCACAAATAGCATATCGAGCAAATTTGATTTTCAAATATAATAAAAATCATAGTTTAGCGTATTTGCTAATGAAAGTAAAAAAGGCTCAAACTTTATGCAAATCACTCATTAAAAAACCAACAATTATGAAAAGCATCTCAAAAGTTTTTATTTTATGTTTATTCACAATCATTGCTAGCTCATGTGTCAAGAAAATAATTGATGATATTTTGCCGTCAGGTTCGGCAAGTATTGTTGCCAACGGAAATACAATTAATTTAGGAAAACCAACGGCTGTAACGCTTTTAGGCGTAGTAACCATTGAGGCAATGAAAGATAAAAACGGCTTTACTTTACTCCTAAATAAGTCTGATATTAAAACTGGAAAGACTTATGACTTAAAAAGTTCAACAGGAGTTTTTACATTTCTATATGATGGGGCATATTATTCGCCAAGTACTGGAACTTTGGAAATCACTAAATTTACAGATAACAAAATTGTGGAAGGAAAATTTAGTTTTGATGGCTCAGTTGTAGGCATTTCAAACAAAAAAATGACTGCAACTGGCACTTTTAGCATTGATATTGTTTTGTAGAAAATTGTTTTAAATTACTTCCTTCAAGAAGCGTGGTGAAAGTTTCATCACGCTTTTATTTTTATTTATTTGAATAAGATATAAGCGTTCAACAAATAATTTTCGTTAGGTGTTGAACGGTGGTATAATTTTAGGTGTTATCTTTCGGGCGACGCTCGATTTAAAACTAATTGTAATAATTTATGAACAAGGACTTTTTTCAGCATATTTTTGATAAACATCAACAAGCCGAACCTGTTCCGCCTACTAAAGAAATAGCCGCTTGGGCTTTACGGATTATTCGATTACTTTTTCCTGAGCAAACAAAAGAATATTTTCGTTCAGAAGAAGAAATTGAGATTCAGTTTAAAAACCTTGAATTAGATTTAAGAAATATTCTGATTTCGACTTATCAGTGCAAAAATTGCAATCCTGAATGGAAAGCAAATGAATTTATTGAGCGAATTCCAGAAGTTTATCGTCTTTTGAAAACAGATATTCAGGCAATTATTCAAGGTGATCCTGCTGCCAAAAGCGAATTTGAGGTAATTAGAGCTTATCCAGGTTTTTTTGCTATTACTTTTTACAGGCTCGCACACGAATTATTCAATCTAGAAATTCCTCTTTTACCAAGAATTTTGACTGAATATGCTCACTCCAAAACGGGGATTGATATTCATCCAGGAGCAACAATTGATGAATATTTTTTCATTGACCATGGTACAGGAATCGTCATTGGTGAATCATGTATCATCGGAAAACACGTAAAACTTTATCAAGGAGTAACATTGGGAGCTTTAAGTGTTGAAAAAACGATGGCCAATACTAAACGTCATCCAACTGTTGAAAACAATGTAGTTATTTATTCAGGAGCAACAATTTTAGGCGGAAATACCATCATCGGTGAGCATTCGATTATAGGCGGAAATGTTTGGCTCACCAAATCTGTTCCGTCTTACTCAACCGTTTATCACAAACCCGAAATCAAAGTTGTGGAGCGTGTAATGGATTGATAAATACCACAATCAATTTGATTTTTTAATTACCCATCTGAATATGGCATCAATTATTGACCTTGTTGGCAATACACCACTGGTTGAGTTACAGAAACTTAACCCTAATCCAAACGTAAAAATTTACGGCAAACTCGAAGGAAATAACCCAGCAGGCAGTGTAAAAGACCGCCCCGCATTAAATATGATTCGTAGTGCAGTTGAGCGTGGCGATATTAAACATGGCATGAAACTTATCGAAGCCACCAGCGGAAACACTGGTATTGCGTTGGCAATGATTGCACGATTATTTGACTTAGAAATTGAATTAATTATGCCATCAAATTCTACTCGTGAGCGAACACTTACGATGGAAGCATTCGGTGCAAAGGTAGTTTTACTAGAAAATATTGAAAAATGTAGAGATTATGCAGAAGAACAAGCAAAAACAGGCAAATATTTCATGCTTGACCAATTTGCAAATCCTGATAATTATTTAGCTCATTACAAAACAACTGGCCCTGAAATTTGGCGAGATACCAATCAAAAAGTAACTCATTTTGTGAGTTCGATGGGTACAACTGGTACAATTATGGGAACTTCCATGTATTTGAAAGAAGTAAATCCAGCAATTCAAATTGTAGGTTGTCAACCCACCGAAGGTTCGTCAATTCCTGGAATTAGACGATGGCCAACTGAATATTTGCCAAGAATATTTGACCCTAATAGAGTTGATAGAGTGATGGACATTGCCGAAGCCGAAGCAACAGAAATGGCTCAAAAATTAGCAAAGACAGAAGGAATATTTGCTGGAATGAGTTCGGGAGGAGCAGCATCAGCCGCAATTAGATTAGCTCAAGAATTAGAGTCTGGCGTAATCGTTTTCATCTGCTGTGACCGCGGCGATAGATACTTATCAAGTAATTTGTTTGGCTGATTTACCTTAAAATTTACTTTTAAAAAGTCGTTAGAAAAATTTTCTAACGACTTTTTGTTTTAAAATCAATTGCTTTTTTACCATTCAAACCAACTATTTACCATTTATCCTCAAATTTCAATATAAATCGTTTGAATACGTCTTCAAATCAAACAGTGAATGTTTAGCAATTAATGAATACTATCGAACAAAATAAACAAATTCAAAAAAACGTCAGCGGTGAACGTAAACGATTGTTGGGTTTTATCCGACAACGCATTCCTTCGCTACCTGATGCAGAAGATGTGTTGCAAGAAGTATTTTATGAATTGGTAGAAATGTATAGGTTAACAAAGCCAATTGACCAAACCGTAGCTTGGATGTTTACAGTTGCTCGTAATAAAATTAATGATTTTTATCGCCGAAAAAAAGTAGATGCTCTCGAAGAAATAACAAGCATTGCTTCTGACGAAAATGAAAAATTATCATTATTTGATATTTTGCCTGATGGGTCAAACCAAGACCCAATGATGCAAGAAACCATATTGGAAGCACTTACTGAAGCACTCGAAGAACTACCAACACACCAAAGATTAGTTTTTGAAATGCACGAATTAGAAGACAAATCGTTTAAAGAAATTTCGGAAATAACGGGTGTAAAAGTAAGCGTTTTGATTGCAGAAAAACGACAAGCGATTTTGTCTTTGCGGGAAAAATTAAGTTATCTGTACGAAGATTTATTTGAGTAAATTTTATTGGAAAAATTACATTAAAAAAAAACAAAAATGACAACATTATGGATTTTGGGCGGAATCGCTATCGCAATTGTAGCAGTCGCCGTTATGAGTTTGGCAGTTATGTATTTATGGAATTGGCTCGCACCAACCGTTTTCAAATTGCCAACAATCAAGTTTAAGCATGCTTTGGGTTTACTTATTTTGAGTAAACTACTCTTCGGAGGTTTTGGTGGCTGGCACGGTGGGCATCATGGTTTTCATCATGGAATGAAGCACGAGCAATGTAAAGAATGGAAAATGAATCACGATAAAAAAGATTCAATTATTAAGTAATTTATTAAATTTTATAGAAAAATGAAAAAGTTTTGGTTTTTAAAAGGTTTTGCCATCGTTGCAGGTTTTATTTTTATTGGTGGTTTTGCAGTAATGACTTTGTGGAATTGGCTTATTCCTAGCATTTTTGGGCTTACAACAATCACTTGGTTACAAGCATTAGGTTTATTGGTTTTGTCTAAAATTCTCTTTGGTGGTTTCCGAGGCGGTAGTGGCTGGGGAGGTGGTTGCGGTGGCAATCGACATCAATTTTGGAAACAAAAAATGGCTGAACGCATGGCAAATATGTCGCCCGAAGATAAAGAACATTTCAGAGAAAAAATGAAGAATCGTTGGGGAAAATGGGTTGAGAAAAGTGAAGAGTAAAACAAGGAATCTCGTAGAAATAACGTTCTACGAGATTCCTTGTTTACATCACCCGTACCACTTCATTTGTTTCCAAATAAACTAGCATCATTGCTACATTTTCGTAGCCCATTTGTTGGTAAAGTTTAGCGTAGCTCCTTACTTGTCTAGCATATTTTTCTTGCAGTTTCGGGTCTGTACTTTTACCTGTTTTGTAATCAATAATATGTACAATTCCATCTTTTATAACTACTCGGTCGGGGCGTTGCATTTCGCCATTTGGTACAATAATTTCTCTCTCATTTTCTATTTGTAACCCTTCTTCAAAAAGTGGGGCTAATTCAGGCAAATTGATTACTTTTTCAATCGCTTCACTGATTTCTGTTCCTTCTTTTTGGCTGATTATCCCTTCAAATTCTAACGACTGAATGGCTTTCGGTACATCATTCTTAGTCTTTATTTTGGCAAAAGCACTATGAACTTTATTCCCTTTATCCTTGCTTTTATCAAGTGTTTCTGGGTCAAAAATCTTTTCTGAAGTTCGACGTAATCGCAAACGGTCGCTTCTATCTTCGCTTACTATTTTATGTAATTTTATAATTTCTCTTTCTTCAGCTGTAAGCGTTTCTTTTTTAATAAAATATCCTCGACTGATTTCATATAAATTTTCTTCGGGATTAAATATTTCGGCTGATTCAAGAAAATCTCTCATTAATTCCCCTACTCCTTGTACTTTTTGATAATGATTTTTGCCTGAAAGTACAAATAATTTATCGACTGCTCTCGTAAAAGCTACATAAAGCATATTGAGGTTTTCCAGAAATGTAGCTTCCATTTCTGTATCGTATTGTTTCGATAAATCGGTCATACTCATTTTATCATTTAGCTTGATAGGTGATGATAATAGTTGTACAATTTCGCCATCTTTTTCGTGCATAAATTCCTGATAATCAAGAGATTCCAAGTCTGCCCAAACTTCCGAATAATTGTTGGGCTTAATTGTCCATTGGGCATAAGGAATAATTACGATTGGATATTCTAAGCCTTTTGAACGATGAACAGTTGTAATTGTAATGGCATTTTGCTCTGATGGAGATTTTACTGAAAGTGCCGAAGAATCTTTTTTTTCATCCCAATATTTCAAGAAATCTTGTAAGTGGTTGCTTTCCTTCAAGCTATAATTTAAAACGACATCTAAGAAACGAAAAAGATAAGATTTTCGGTCTGTTCGCTCAAATAGCCCAAAAACACTGATAATTTTTTCTGCTAATTCATAAATTCCAGCTTTATTCAAACCTATTGCGTTCAATTCAAAGCCATGATTTGCAAAAAGCACATAAAAATCACTAATATGCGGAGCATCAACAGCATTTGTAATCAAATCATTGGCTTGATTATCAGGTATTTGTCCCAAAATTGTTTGGTAAAATAAATACGAAACTTCAGATTTTGCCAAACGATTATCTGGCTGATTGACTACCCGCATGAATGCCACTAACAGACGAACAGTTGGAGAGTTTTTGAGTAAAAGTGAATCTCTTGAAATAATTTGAAAATCGGCCTCAGTCAAAAAATTAGCAATTTCTGCCGACTCTTTATTTTTACGGCAAAGAATTGCAATATCTCCTTGTGTATAACCTTCATCGAGTACTTGCTGAATCAATTCGACGGTGCGAGTAAGCATCAAACTTGACTCTTTTGAATAGTCTAAAAACTCAATTTGTACGTGGCCTCCAGTTTTCGCACTCGGTGGAATTTGTTGTAAAAAATCAGCATAAACATCTGGTAGAAAGCTAAATTGAGGCGTATATTTAGCAAGAATCGAGGCAAAAAAACGATTATTAAATTCAATCACTTCTCGGCTACTACGATAGTTAGTTGCGAGCGATTTTGGTTCAATATATTGTGCAATCGTCATAAATTGCTCTACTTGAAAATCTTGCACCAATGGGCTACTTATTAACGGTCGAATATCACCTTTAAACAAATGCACAATGAGTTCCATTTTCCCACCCCGCCAACGATAAATAGCTTGTTTGGCATCGCCTACTATGAGATTAAAATGGTTGTTCGCCAATGAGTTTTCGATAAGCGGCAGCAGGTTATAAAACTGCATATCAGACGTATCTTGAAACTCATCAACAAGCAAATGATTGTATCTTTCGCCAATGCGTTCGTAGATAAACGGTACTGGTTCGGACAAGATAATTTGCAGGATTTTTCGGTTAAATTCAGCAATAAAAACTTGGTTTTTTTCATCTAAAACCTCATCAAATTCTTTCTTTATTTTTTTCAATAAAGACAATTTCCGAAGATTAGGTTTGAGTAAATTTAGTAAGGTATATTTTTTTAGATGATTTTCTTTGAAAGTCTGCATTTCATAAAAAATACCTTTTAAATCATCTTTTATAGAATCAATGGCAGCTTGGGTAGGTAATGGCGATTTTGCTCCGTACCATTTGTCATCATTGATAGCTGCCCAATGATAACTATTGGGTGATTTATCTTTTTTTGTATAGTATTCGGTCTCAAAGTCTTCTCGCATATTGTAGAAATAGCCACCGATTCCTTTATTTTTTTGCGTAAAATCATCAACGTTAAGTCCTTGGTTTTCAATGTATTGAATGGCTTTTTCTGCCAAAGACATTATTTCATTTTCAAACCATTTAAGGTAAGTGTAAATGTTATTTGAAATAGCCCAAAAATCTTTCGGTTCGAGGTTTTCTAGTTTTACAAGTGACGAATAAAATTGGTCATTGATAAGATGATTGCCAAATTTTGCCAATTCATCGGTCACGAAATTCCAACTTTGTCCATCAGAAACTTTTTCACCGATAAAATTTTCTAAAATTCGTGTAATGTCAAGATATTCGTCATTACCCGCTTTTTCAATCAATCGTTCGACAGCTTCAGTCATTATTCGATTAGAATCGAGCACGATTTCATAATTAAAAGGCAAGCCCAAATCTTCAGTAAAAGCACTCACCAATTGATTAACAAAACTGTCAATAGTTTTAACAGCAAAATCGGAATATTCTTGAATAATATGATTAAAAACTGCCGCAGCTCTTAGCTGAATTGTTTCTTCAGGTAATTTCAAATCTGTAACAATCATTTGAAACATTCCCCAAAACTTCGATTGTTCATTAAAATTTTGAATATCAGCAATATCTTTCAAGGCAGCCAAAATTCGCTCTTTCATTTCGGCAGCGGCATCGTTGGTAAAAGTAATCGCTAAGATTCGTTTATAATAATAAGCTTTATCGCTTCCGAGAGCTAGTCTTAGGTATTCTTTTGTGAGTGTAAATGTTTTTCCCGAACCTGCCGAAGAGCTATAAATACTAAATTTTGGCATGACTTTAAAAGCGAAAAATATGAATGTTGTGTTGTAAATATTGGATATTTAATAAAAACCTATTGTTTCCCTTGCGTCGGTTGTTCATTATAATTTATCATTCCATAAATCATCATACACCTCGATGTAACTGTTAAAGTACGAATAACTGGGTAAGCCCAAGAAAGTTTTTGAAGAAAAGTATGATAACCATTCATAAAATTAACAATCACTAAAATCACAATGGCAATAATTATCCAAAGTTTTTTTTCTTCTTTGATGGGTAAAAAACCTGCTAATAAGCCTGTATAAGAAAAAAATATAATGTAACTAAATACAAAAATTGAGTACAAAAGTGGTAGCGACTGGTACAAAGAAAAATAAAAGAAAAGCATGGGTAAAACCAAAAAAGCAGGCATTAACTTTATGATGGTTCGATTGGAATCTTTGAAAGTAATAAAAGCCCCTAATTGCTTAAAAACATAAACCCATGAAGCAAACATCATCGAATTTACGGAAATATTGACAATTATTGCAATTTTTTCATCTATCAAATACGACGAAAGTGAAACGGCAATCGGAATAAATATACTGATTAAAAATACCTTTTGAATAGTGCCGAAGTTTTCTTTTTGTTTGTCATAGTACCAAAATCCCATAATAAAGTACGAAACAATTCTAAAATTATTACTCCATAAATCTGCTTGGTTTTTATTTTCTAGTACTTGTGCGTAACATTCACACACAAGTACTAAAAATATTGCTGTTATAAAGATGATATTTTTCATCATAAGCTCATTAAAAGAAATATTTTTATAAATTTTAATGAGATTCTCGCTTCACTTCATGACCTGATTTACCAACTAAAAAGTCTAAATCTGCTCCTTTATCGGCCTGCATGACTGTATTGATATAAAGTTGAGTATAACCTCGGTCATAACCTAAATCGAGTGGTTTCCAATTTTTACGGCGTTCGGCGAGTTCTTCATCAGTTACATGCAAATGTACTTTTCGGTTCGGCACATCCACTTCAATTTCATCGCCGTTTTGTACTAAACCAAGATTTCCTCCAACAGCCGATTCGGGCGAAGCATGTAAAAACACCGTTCCGTAAGCTGTTCCGCTCATGCGTGCATCGGAGATTCTCACCATATCAGTTATTCCTTTTTCTAATAATTTTTTAGGTAATTGCATATTCCCAACTTCAGGCATACCTGGATAGCCTTTTGGACCGACATTTTTCAAAACCATTACCGATGTTTCGTCGATTTCCAAGTTTGGGTCATCAATTCGGGCATGGTAATCTTCGATTGTTTCAAACACAACGGCTTTTCCCTTATGTTGCATCAAATGTGGTGAAGCAGCCGAAGGCTTAATAACTGCCCCATTTTCGCATAAATTTCCTTTAACGACCGCAATTCCACCTTCTCTCAAAATCGGGTTTTCTGAACTGGCAATTACATCATCATTCCATATTTTTGCTCCTTTTGAATTATCAACTAAACTTTTCCCATTGACTGTGATAGCATCATTATTTAAAAACTGAGCCATTTCTTTAATCACCGCAGGAAGTCCGCCAGCATAATAAAAATCTTCCATTAAATATTTCCCCGAAGGCATTAAATTCAATAAAAAAGGCATTTTACTACCAATTTTATCAAAATCCTCGAGTGATAAATCAACGCCAATTCTGCCAGCAATTGCCAAAAGATGCAAGACAAGGTTTGTCGAACCACCAACGGCAGCATTCATCATGATTGCATTTTCAAAAGCTTCACGCGTTAAAACTTGAGAAATATTCATTTTTTCTTTTGCCATTTCAACGGCACGCATCCCAGACATGTGAGCCAAAACTCTCTTGCGAGAATCGGCCGCAGGAATCGCCGAAGCCCCTGGCAATGTCAACCCTAAGGCTTCAACCATTACAGCCATCGTAGAGGCCGTTCCCATGGTTGAACAGTGACCAATACTCCTACTCATACATGATTCTGCTTCTTCAAATTCTTCGGGGGTCATTTTGCCAGTTTTTAAGTCGTCAGCAAAACGCCAAGTATCAGTACCTGAACCAATTACTTTTCCTTGAAAACGACCGTTGAGCATTGGGCCTCCTGGTATAACAATTGTTGGAAGGTCACAACTTGCTGCACCCATAACGAGGGATGGCGTTGTTTTGTCGCATCCTGTTAGCAATACTATGGCATCGAAAGGATTTCCACGAATACTTTCTTCGACACTCATAGAAGCCAAATTTCGGTAAAGCATAGCCGTTGGACGGATCAGTGTTTCTCCAAGTGACATTACAGGGAATTCTAGTGGAAAGCCACCTGCTTCATAAACACCATTTTTTACAACTTGAGCTAATTCTCTAAAATGGCCATTACATGGTGTAACTTCCGACCATGTATTGCATATACCAATAACTGGTTTACCCTTAAATTGATGTGCAGGATAGCCTTGATTTTTTATCCAACTTCGGTAAAGAAAACCATCTTTTCCTTCTTTTCCAAACCAATCGTGGCTGCGTAATTTGTCATTTTCTTGCTTAGGCATAATTAATATGTTGTAGTTTTATTGTATTAAAAAGAGTCAAGCATTTTATAAAAAGCTTCAATACAAATGATTATTTTTGTTAATATATTATTTGTTAATCACAATTATATCTTACTAAAGTATTAATTTAGTAGTTCTATTTAACACTTCCTTCTCAATGAAGTAGAAAAAGGTGAGAAATTTCTATCAAAAATCCTTACTTTTTTGTTGTTTTGCACCAAATTAGAAATTTTGCAGGAAACAATTGCGAATAATCACAAAAAAATAAACCTATGAACTTATTTGATACGTTGAACGAGGCTTTGACTGATGAAGTGGTATCAAAAATTGCCAAACTTTCTGACGAAGAGCCAGAGAAAACAAGAAAAGCCCTAGATGGTATTTTTTATACATTAATTGCAGGATTGGTTCGTCGAACTGGTAGTATGATGAGTGTAAGCATGCTTTACAATCAGGTACAAAAGGGAAATCAAGGAGGCGAATTGATTGGCGATGTAATGTCATATCTCAATAAAAAAGAAAAATTAGACACTATTCTTAAAAATGGCGATGGTCTAATTAGCCAAGTTTTTCCTGCTTACAAAAGTCCGTTGGTAAGCATGATTGGTATTTATGCAGGTATCAAGAAAAATTCATCCACCATGTATTCTAGTTTAGCAGCTCCGATTTTGATTGATGCTGTTAGTAAGGAAATTGATACTAATAAATTAGATGTTGATGGCTTGGTTTCATTTTTGGGTGAACACCTTGACCAGTTATTCAAATTAGTTCCAGAAGAGTTGTTGGAAAAAATGATTCCTCAGCTTGGTTTGCAAGAATTACTTTCACCTAAGTTTTCTGGAGTAAAAAGAACAATGACGGCAAAATTAGTTTCAATTAAAGGCAAATCAAGTAGCCCCGAAGAAACTACTTCTACAATAACCTCTTCGGATGAAGAAGAAAGTACAAGTTCTCCTTTTCCTGTCAAATGGTTGGCTATTTTTCTGATTGCTGTGGCTGTAATTGCTGGTGGAATTTATTGGTACAAAAATGTTTATGAGCCATCATTAACAATTACAGATGAATCTCTGGCAAATATTGACTCAACTGCTATTCAATCTGATAGTTTGGCAACTACTGGGGTTGATTCGGCTGCTGTTGTAAAAGACACTGTAAGCTCACCATCTTTAAATACAACTGAACAATTTAGTACTTTTGGTGAAGGCGTCAATGCTTATCTTTCGGATGCAACAAAACCTGTCGGACAAATATTCCCGATGACAAATGTAGCTTTCATTAGAGGTTCACAGGCGTTAGATGCAACATCGGAAGTTGTCATTGATGAACTTGCAGAATTGATGTCAAAATATCCAAAAATGCAAATCCAATTACAAGGACATTCAAATAACGCAGTTGGAATGGATAACAAAACGATGGCAACAAAAAGAGCATTTGCCATTAAAAAGAAATTATTGGTTAAAGGAATTATTGATACAAGAATTGACGCAATTGGCACTAATGGTGCTGGCGATGGAGCTGATATTAAAATTGTTTCAAAGTAATAATTTATTCATAAAAAAAAGCGTGATGGTTAAACTATCACGCTTTTTTTATGGGCTTTTTCTACTATAAAATATACTGACTTAAATCACGGTTTTTAACTAAACCAGAAAGTCTTTCAGAAACTAACTCTTTGGTTATCAATATTTTAGAATCAGCTCCGATCTTATCTGGCACATCAAACATAATTTCATTGAGTAAGTGACTCATTACTGTTTGAAGTCTTCTTGCACCTATATTTTCAACATCACTATTGGCTTGAAAAGCAATTTTTGCTAGCTCACGTAAAGCATTATCTTCAAAAGTCAAAGTTACTCCTTCGGCTTCAAGCATTGCTTCATATTGTTTGGTAAGAGCATTTTTTGGGGCTTTCAAAATTTGATAAAAATTGTCTTCGGTGAGGCTTTCGAGTTCAACTCTAATTGGAAAACGGCCTTGTAATTCAGGAATTAAATCTGATGGTTTTGACACATGAAATGCTCCTGCCGCTACAAATAAAATATGGTCAGTTTTTACAGTTCCGTGTTTGGTATTGACCGCACTTCCCTCCACAATTGGTAACAAATCTCTTTGAACACCTTCACGACTAACATCTGCACCGCCCGATTTTCCGCTTGCATTGGCTATTTTGTCGATTTCATCAATAAAAATAATTCCAAGATTTTCGGCTTTCCAAATGGCTTCTTCTTTCACTTCATCCATGTCAATTAACTTTGAAGCTTCCTCTTCAAGCAAAATTTTTCTTGCTTCGGCAATCGTTAATTTACGTTTTTTTCCACGTTTTGGCATCATTCCGCCAATCATTTCTTGAATATTCATCATTGACATATCGTCAATTGGGCCGCCCATTACGCCAATATTAGGCATTCCGTTGCTTTGAACATCAATTTCTACTTTGCGATGATCGAGTTCGCCATTCGATAATTTTACTCGAAAAGCATCACGTGTTTTTTCGTTCAAAAGCGTTTCGGTATAATCTTCGATTTCTTTTTTGGCTTCGGCTGGTACAAAACCTGTGTCTTTTTGTTCTTTTACTGGTGGAATCAAAATGTCAAGTAACATATCTTCCACCACATCCAGTGCTTTTGCTTTTACTTCTTCTTTTTTTGCCAATTTTACCATATTTACTGATTGTTCGACTAAATCACGAACCATACTTTCGCAATCTCGACCAACGTAACCAACTTCAGTAAATTTTGATGCTTCAACTTTTATGAATGGAGCATCCGCAATTTTTGCTAAACGACGAGCAATTTCGGTTTTTCCAACGCCCGTTGAGCCAATCATCAAAATATTATTTGGAATAATTTCGGAAACCATGTCAGCCGTTGCATTCATTCGACGCCAACGATTGCGGAGTGCAATAGCAACGTTACGTTTGGCATCTTTTTGTCCGATTATGTATTTATCGAGTTCTAATACGATTTGTTGCGGTGTGAGGTTTTCTATTTTTTTCGACATTCTTTTAAAAAATACATTAGACTATAAGCAAGCTGCTTGGTGCTAAAAAGTTTTGTTTTTGAATTGATTTTTTCTTCACAAAGGTAGCTTTCGTTGTGATAAAACAAAATTTGTGAGGTAAAGTTTGTAGCCGACAGTGCATTTTTAGACACAAAAGTTTAAAAACAAAAAAAAACAGAAATCTCAAATGTGATTCCTGTTTCCGATAAAGTCTTGACTATTTTAAAAAAATAGTCAAAAACCCTCCTAAAATTAATCCCTTTGCAACGAAGGACTCTTATAGAAGAGCCTTCGTGCGGTCCACTCAAAAGACAGGGATATTACTCAATTTATCTTTTATAAATTAATTGTGTACTACAATAAATTTATTGCTTGTCATTTTGCGACCATTCACTAAAAGTTGGTAAAAATAAGTTCCTTCTGTCCAAGTTGATGTTGCTACTTGAATTTTGGTTTCACTATTCTCTAAGCCATAAGAAGCAATAACCGTACCTGAAAGATTAAAGAAAATTAATTTTGCTGATGGTAAACTTTCAGGAATGCTATAATCAAGTGTTAAATGGTCATCAGCAGGATTTGGATAAAGAGCTGTAATTGTTACTTTGCTGAAATCGTCATCTGGTAAAACTGTTGCACTTTCACATTTACAAACTTTAGTAGCAAATACTGCTTCTTTTGGAGCAACTAATTCTTTCAAAATTAATTCTTTTTTAGTGCTAATGGCTCTTGTTTTACGGTCACGTGCTGCTACGAAATAAGTACCTGCTTTTTCAGGAGTAAATACAGTTCCAGTTGAAATTGGAGTAGTAGCTTCTTCGTCATCATACCAAACTACTTCAGTTCCTTTTGGTACACTTACTACACTAAATGAAGGGATTTCATTTCCAGTAGCAAATGTTTCTGTTTCGTTTAAAACTACTGGCGTTCTTAAACTTGGCACATTACAATTTGGAGCATTTACTATTTTGCTACTGTTACATTTTCCTGAAATATCTGTTGCTACGATTGTAACATTTGGCATGAAAGCAGGAATATTTTCGATTGTATAATAACCATCCCCGTTTGCAACTACATAACCAGCGGTTGCTTGAACTGGTAAACGATTAAGGCGTTTTAAATAATCAGTTGAAGTTGGGAAACCAATATTTGCAGTTGCTAAATATACTTGTTGAACAATGCTCCAATCGTCATCAAGAAGTTTCACACGTACATTGTAGCTATCAACTTTTTTATTGCAATAGATTGAATCAATTTGAATTTTAGGACCAACACATCCTTCAACAATAATTGGGCAACAGCTTCCTACATTACAAGTACCAACTAATTTTGAGAATGTATATTCGCCACCTTGTAAAATATTTAAAGAACTATCAGCGTTGATTGATGCAATGCTTGCTGGTGTATTTTTTGTAATTTCTTCGTAAACTCCAGAAGCAATATTTTTATAATACCATTTTACACCATTGTATTTTTTGAGTGTAACTTTATAATTTTCTCCTTTTTTTAATGAAATCGGAACACTTACACAACTTACGCCATAATCGTCGCCACCTTCAGAATTGTTACGTGCTTTGATGTCTCTTTCAGTACCATTTTGACGCCAAATGTAAGAAGTCAAGTATGATAAACCTTGTTGTAAAACTTTTGCTTTCACTACTAATTTTAAAGTTTCACCACCATTAATGCTTCCTAAACCCCAAACACCGTTATTTGAATCGAACATTCCTTTATCAGCATAAAAATAAACAACTTTTAAACTGCTGCTAAGTAAAGTTTGAATATCAACTGTTGTTGCTGCTTTACCACCTTTGTTTACAATGATTGTTGTAAAAGTTACGATTTCGTCAATTTGTGGGTTACGATTGTCAACCGCTTGAATCAATTCTAATTTACTTTCGTCTGCCAATTCAGCAAAGTTTACGTGTTCTAAAGTGATAGTTTGGTCAACAAAACAAGTTTCTGAATTATAAACTCTTACAGTGTATGAAGTAAAGCTTTCTGGATTTGGTAAGCCTTTTATTACTATTTCTTTTTTAGATGGGTCAATAAGTGTTGCTTTTGCATAAGTCATTCCAGCAGTACCATTTTCTGAGTAAGAATAACGTTTTGCATTTTTAATATTTGAGATAATTAATTGAGCATCATTAGAATTTGCTTGCGTTACGTCAGCACTTCTGAAAGAAAACATTGGAGGTAAACAGTCAGCAGGAATTGACTCATCAATTGTTGCATCTGAAGAAGAAGTAGTAGCAAAAGTGTTTAAGTTTATTAGTGATAAACACAATACCAACAATACAGTAGTTAGATTGTTAGTAGCAGTTTGCTTTTGTAATCCTGATAAAGTTTTCATAGTGTAATCCTCAATAGCATTTTTATAAATCATGGCTGCGTCGTTAAGACATTACAAAAATCTTAACTATGTGGCACATGAAACCCTCATTTTCGATAAACGACCGAATTTGGGGGCTTTTTTGAACGAAATAGCAGTTAAAGCAAATGGCGTTTTTGGCAAAAACAGGCCATTATGCTCGAAAGCATTTTCATTCATTTTTATTCACTCAAAATTTTTATTTCACTAACTCAGTATAGATTCTTGTACTTTTTGATTCACTAGCACTTTTACTTTATTTATTCTTTTTAATTGGCTAAATCAAAGTTGCATTTTTTGATTTTTTAAGGCTTGAAAACCTTTTTGCCAATTACACTTCTCGGGAAAATATTTTCAACATTTTCACTCGTTTTACTAATTATTTTTAGGTCATAAAAAAGGCTGAAAATAATGCTACCGAAAAATCATTTTTTTTGTACCTTAAAATGATTAAACGGATACGTTTTTTTTTGGACAGTCGTTTCCCACACAAGGCTAAAAAACCTTATTGTTTTTTAATCCAATACATTGATTTACAAGTATTTATAAAGAAATATTTGATAAATCAGTTTTCAAGAACACATTTTTAGAATAATACCGAAAGGTACGATTTTTTTTCAATAAAATGATTAAACGGATACGTTTTTTTTACTACTTTTTTATTTAAAAAATACACTGGTTTTAAGGTTAAAAATTGTGTCATTTTAATTCTTAAAAAAAACAATTTTTAAAGCTAAATCTAGACAAATAATACTACCACTTAATCAGTATTTTTAATTTAAAAATGATTGAGCGGATACGTTTTTTTTTAGGCGTTTGATTCCAACATACGACGCATCTGCCGTATTATTTTTAAACATAAAAAAGCTCAACTAAATACTATATGCGTGAATAAACTCTTGTAAAAATCCAAATGATGGGGGCTTATCAATGCTTTATTTTAACCAAAAAGTAATGAAATGGCTTGGCTAAAGTCAAATTGATGAATGGGTACAAAGTTTTGTCATCATTTGGAACTTAAATTAAGGCTTAAACCCAGCTCACTCCTATTAGAGAATGAGCTGGGTAGCTAATTTGGGTAATATCAATAAGGAATTTAATCCATATTTTTCAAACTAAATTATTTTGTTTTGGTAATCGTTGCTGGTTCGCAATAGCCACCTGGACATCCACAATCTGTTTTTGTAAGCGTTGCAACTCGGTCAATTGTACAACCATAAGAGTTTTGGATTCTTACTGCATAATCTTGAGATGCCGTAGTTGGGTTATTCAAGTTACTAGCAAATACACCACCTGAATATGGTTTAACTAATATTGGTGATGTTGAACCTGTAATTGTTGAACCCGTGTTGTACTGAATTACTTCATCAGAGTTACGGTATCTTGTCAAAATCAATTTAGCATTGTTTTGAGATACTGTACCGATACAAAGTGAATTTACAGCGATAACAGTTGCTACTGGTTTAGGGTCAATTGTTACTGGAAGACCCGACATACCTGATTCACAACCTGTTCCTGGAATAGCTTGAGAAACATAGAAGTAAGTCAAACCTGCTGTTCTAGTATCAGGAGTTGGAGCGGTAGTTGAAGTTGCACCACCGTTGTACCAGATAATTGTGTTTCCTGTTTCAGCTGAAGCTGTAAGTGCTGTTGCAGTTGCATCTTGACAGTATTTCACATCAGCAATTGTTGGAGCAGCTGGCGTACGATTTACAATTACGATTGCATCGTCACGGTTAGATTCGCAACCTGTTGTATTGTCTTTTTGACTTACATAGTATGTAGTTGTACCTGTTGCATTTGTTGGAGGAACAGGAGCTTCAAGTGAACTTGAACCGCCTGTTGCCGACTGACCATACCATAAGAATGTATGTTGAGCAGCACCAGTTACAGCAAGAGCTTGAGAAGCTACACCTTGGCAATAGGTTTTGTTTTCAGCAACTGGAGCAAGTGGTTTTGGTTTTACGTCAACAACCAATTCGCTACGATGAGATTCACAACCTGTTATTCCGCTAACTTGGCTTGCATAGTAAGTTGTGATACCAGCCGAAAGTGGATTAAGTGTTGGAACAGTAGTTGATGAAATTCCGCCTGTTGATGCGTCTCCATACCAAAGAATTGAATTTCCTGATAAGGCAGTTGCTTCAAGAGTAATTGTTGGACTTTCTTGGCAAATAGTTCTATCAACAATTGCAGGAGCAGCTGGAAGTTCATTTACAACTACAACTACTGAAGTACTAGCCGAACAACCAACACCATTAGTTACTGTTACATTATATGTTCCTGCATTTCCTGTGGCAGCATTTGCAATCGTAGGATTAGCAACATTGCTTCCTGTGAAACCAGATGGTCCACTCCAAATATATGTAGTTGCTCCTGAAGGAGTAGCTGTTAAATTGATAGTTGCTTCAGCACAAACTGGGCTATTAGATGCAAGAACTGGTACTGGAGTTGAACGAATTTCGACAGCTAAAGTAGCACGATTCGATTCACAAGTAGTTGCATCATCTTTCTTAGTTACGTAATATGTTGTTGTTCCAACAGAAGCAGTTGGAGCAATATCAGCAGTTGTCGAACCTGTTCCACCTGTTGAGTTTACACCATACCAGAACAATGTATATCCCGTAGAACCTGCATTGGCTGTTAAAGTAATAGGGTCTGAGTTTTGACAAGCCGAAACTGGAGCAGTTATTGGTGCTTCTGGTTTAGCATTGACTCTTACACGCAACTCAGAAGTATTAGATTCACAACCAGTTGCATCAACTTTTTGTGTAACAAAATAACTAGTCACACCTGCAGAAGTCGGCGTAACGATTGGAGCGGCAGTTGAACTAACTGTTCCACCAGTGCCGTACCATAGAAGTCTGTTTCCACTTAAAGCAGTTGCTGTAAGTTCAGCCTCTGGATCTTGAGCACAGAATACTTTTTCAACAACAACTGGAGGTAGTGGCTTAGAATTAATCACAACTGTTGTAGATGCAGTTGCAGAACATCCAACACCATTAGTTACTGTTACTACATAAGTTCCAGCACTTGTAAGAGCTGCACTTGTAATTGATGGATTAGCAACATTGCTTCCCGTAAAACCTGAAGGTCCTGACCAAGCATAATTCGTTGCACCTGCTGGAGTTGCTGTTAAATTAAGCGGACTTTCTTCACAAACTGGTGTGTTTGAAGCAAGAACTGGTTCTGGCAATGCTTTGATTTCTAAAGTTACAGTTATTGAATCAGCACAATTTTCGTGTCCTTGTTCGTATGCTTTTAATTTGTAAACATAAGTACCTACCGCTGTTGGTAATGCAGTAAATGCTAAAGAGTTTTGTCCTGTAATAGCTGTTTTAGATGGGTTCGCTGCACCGTTATCATTATACCATTGGTAAATATATGTGCCATTTGGAGATGTTTCTGTATTTGAAGCAGCTACTGCATCGAATGATTTAGCAAAACAAACTGCTTGAGCAGTTGGAGCAACCAGAACAGGTGGCTTACCAGCTTCAACTCTAATAGGGCAACATCCGCCACTAGGACAAGCATTTGGTCCAACAGTCATACTGTATGAAAAATCACCAGTGGTAAATACTGTTAATGAGCCATCACTATTTAATCTCACACCATTACTAGCTTCATTTCCAGCCGTAATTTCTGTAGTTCCTTTAAACCATTTGATACCCGCAGGATTTGCAATGGCAATGGTATATTCATCATTTGAGCAATAATCAAATGGTGTTGAAACGCAAACCGAGCCATAATCATCTTCCCCAGCAGAATTATCTGGATTTAAAACAGACGTTGGTCTTGAATCAGAATCATTTTCATTTTCACCCGTCAAATCGGCGGTTAAATATTTCACACCACGACTAGAAACTGTACCTGTCAAAGTTAGTTTTATATTACTTTGACTAACAGCAACATTACCAATTGTCCATTTTTTTGTTCCAGAATCATACGTTCCATAAGTAGGAACACCCGAAGTAATAGTTAAACCAGTAGGAATACCAACGGTATATTCAACACCAGTAGCAGGGCCTGTACCTGTATTTTGAACAACTACTTCAATAGTTACAGATGCACCTAATGCATAAAAACCTAAATCTGGTGTTTTTGCTACTGACACCTGAATATCAGGAAACTTCGGAGCTTCATTAAAGTTAACGTATTCTAAAGTAAAAACTTTGTCATAATAACAAGTTGTATCTGCTTTATAAACCCTGATTGTGTATTCAGTTCCAGCGATATTCGTTGGAGTTGGGAGGGTTTGAGAGATATATCCACCCGTAAGTGTAGATAACTTAGCTGTTCCTGCAAAATTAGTTCCAGTATAAGTATTTCCTACGGAATAACCTACCCTGTCATCTCCAGATAAAGCTCCAGAAATACGAATTTTAGCATCATTTGTCGTTGATGACGTTGCATCTTCACCAATGATTGTGAATGGTCCTGGGCCAGTACAAGCAACTGGGACTCGTTGGGCAAAGGCAGTCTGCCCGACCAACATAAATAAAGCACTCATCATCAGAAGGCTTCTCCAACATTTGGATAGCCTGAGATTTGTGTTTATTGAGTTTTGTAATCTGTTTTTCATTTTGACGAATTGAGTATGTATAATTTGAGTATGAGTGATTTTTAAGTTTTTAGGATATAGTTTTTGCTAAAACCAATGTTTGCAAAAACTATACCATTTAATAATTTTTTTATTTTGTTTTAACAATTGTTGCTGGTTCACAATACCCTGCTGGACATGGACAACTTGTAATCGGCATTATTGCGGTAATATCATTTGTACAGCTAGTAACTGTATTCTTTAATCTTACTGTATAGGTTGTTGCTGCATTGGCCAATCCGCTTGCAAAAATTCCTCCTGCTGGTACACTTGCGAATGTTGGACTTGCTGCAATTGGAGAACCATAAGCAACTTGGTCTGTGTCACGGTATTTGTTAAGCATTAATTGTCCGTTATTTTGAGCAACGCTACCCAAACACAATGAAGGGATTACGATTACCTCTGCGGTTGGTAATGCTTTCACATCAAGCCAAACAGTTTTTGTAACCGAACAAGCAGGACTTGATGCAGATGTTACTGTAAGTGTATAACCTGTTGGTTCTGTTGGACTTACTGAAATGGTTGACGTCGTTGCACCTGTGCTCCATAGGAATGTTGCAGCATTGGTTGTTGGTGTTAGAACTGTTGTTGTTCCAGCACATACTGATGGAGCAGTAAGCGTAAGTGTTGGCAAAGGATTAATTGTTATATTAACCGTTGCAGTTGACGTACATCCACCTGTTGCTGAGGTTATCGTTACAGTATAAATGCCGCCCATAGCCAATGTTACATTAGTTCTGGTTGGGTTTTGTAAAGTTGAACTAAAGCTACTTGGCCCTGACCATGAATAACTCAAACCTGTTGTTATTGAACCATTCGTGTTCGATGATGCCAAATTAAGTGTTCCACTTTCACAAACTGCTGCCAAAGCTGGAGCCGAAGCTATTGGTGTTTGGTTTACTGTTACATTTACCGTAGCGGTTGAGGTACAACCTCCTGTTGCTGACGTTATTGTTACTGTATAAATGCCGCCTGCTGCTACCGTTGCATTTGGGATACTTGGGTTCTGTGCGGTCGAACTAAAGCTATTCGGCCCTGACCATGAATAACTCAAACCTGTTGTTATTGAACCATTCGTGTTCAAGGAGGTTAAATTAAGTG
>NZ_CAKLPY010000002.1 GCF_923079645.1 Emticicia aquatica
CATCTTTCGTTCGAACATATAAAAAATCAGTTCCTGAGGTCAGAATTCCGCTCGGAATACTAAACGAAACATTGCTCAAGGTCGTTTGCCCTGAAGTTATCGAAATATTTACGCCATTGCCAAAGCCGGGGTCGCTGTTGATATAATATTCCGCTTTTACGATGGAAGGCAATGCATTTGTAGGTAAATTATCCAATTGTTTCATCAACACTTCACTCCATTTTCCTAACTCATCTTTCGTCCGAACATATAAATAATCCGTTCCTGAGGTCAGAATTCCGGTCGGAATGCTAAACGAAACATTGATCAAGGTCGTTTGCCCTGACACTATCGGAATATTTACGCCATTGCCAAAACCGGGGTCGCTGTTGATATAATATTCCGCTTTTACGATGGAAGGCAATGCATTTGTTGGTAAATTATCTAATTGTTTCATCAACACTTCACTCCATTTTCCTAGCTCATCTTTCGTTCGAACATATAAAAAATCAGTTCCTGAGGTCAGAATTCCGCTCGGAATACTAAACGAAACATTGCTCAAGGTCGTTTGCCCTGAAGTTATCGAAATATTTACGCCATTGCCAAAGCCAGGGTCGCTGTTGATATAATATTCCGCTTTTACTATCGATGGCAATGCATTTGTCGGTAAATTATCTAATTGTTTCATCAACACTTCACTCCATTTTCCTAGCTCATCTTTTGTCCGAACATATAAATAATCAGTTCCTAAGGTCAGACTTCCGGTCGGAATGCTAAAAGAAACATTGCTCAAGGTCGTTTGCCCTGACGCTATCGGAATATTTACACCGTTTCCAAAACCAGGGTCGCTGTTGATATAATATTCCGTTTTTACGATGGAAAGCAATGCATTTGTCGGTAAATTATCTAATTGTTTCATCAAGACTTCGCTCCATTTTCCCAACTCATCTTTTGTCCGAACATATAAAAAATCAGTTCCTGAGGTCAGACTTCCGGTCGGAATGCTAAAAGAAACATTGCTCAAGGTCGTTTGCCCTGACGCTATCGGGATATTTACACCGTTTCCAAAACCAGGGTCGCTGTTGATATAATATTCCGCTTTTACGATGGAAGGCAATGAATTTGTTGGTAAATTATCTAATTGTTTCATCAACACTTCACTCCATTTTCCCAACTCATCTTTCGTCCGAACATATAAATAATCAGTTCCTGAGGTCAGAATTCCGGTCGGAATACTAAACGAAACATTGCTCAAGGTCGTTTGCCCTGATGCTATCGGGATATTTACGCCATTGCCAAAACCAGGGTCGCTGTTGATATAATATTCCGCTTTTACGATGGAAGGCAATGAATTTGTTGGTAAATTATCTAATTGTTTCATCAACACTTCACTCCATTTTCCTAACTCATCTTTCGTCCGAACATATAAATAATCCGTTCCTGCTGTCAGAATTCCGGTCGGAATACTAAACGAAACATTGCTCAAGGTCGTTTGCCCTGATGCTATCGGGATATTTACACCATTGCCAAAACCAGGGTCGCTGTTGATATAATATTCCGCTTTTATGATGGAAGGAACTATTGGTGTAACAGTATTTAATATAGTATTTTCGAATACAAGTCCCCATTTACCATCATCATAACGCCCTCTTACAAACAATTTGTGCGAACCAACAGATAAACCTCCAACAGGAACATTAAAACTAAGATTACTTATTTCTCGCTGCAAGATTGGACTAATCGGAACATTTGTACCAAGACCAAAGCCTGGGTCAGTATCAATAAAAAATTCAACTTTATTGATATTCTGACCTACAACATTGAATGCGATTAAAATGCTCAAGATTAGCCCTTTTAAGCTAATTTTATGATTCATTTTAATTGTGTTTAATTGCGTTTGATACTAATTGTAATAGGAATATTTCCCGCAGAAATTGCTCCTTGAGTAAAAGCAGTTATCATTGGAAATGGTGGAATGCCTGACAAAATATAAGGTTTTGGGCCAGCAAATACCCCGCAATCAATTCCACCAATACCTTTCGTTTTAGCAGGCGAACTCACAGCTAAAATAAAATTATCATCTTCTAAATCATCCAATGTACGAGGTTCAGTTACAGCAAAAATTGTATTTTGGGCAGTTGTGAAAAAGTTATTATTTGTAGGTGTTCCCGTACAGCCCACGCAGACATTATTATAAACGTTTGGACTTAAATCAAAAAGATTTCCAACATTTGTTGAGTAAATGATATTGTTATAGTAAATTGATGTATAATCAATTCCGCCAAAAATAATATTGTTTTTCACGATTACATCCGAATCACTTGATTCAAAAAAACCTAAAATAATATTATTAGCTATTGTTGAATGACTCATCGTAAAAGAGGCTTTTCTGACACTTCCTACTATAAAACAATTGGTTAATAAGCCATTAAAAAAATTAGTATTTGAACCATTACTCCTCAAATCATTAAAAATGCAACCAAAAATTTCGATATCAGAAGTAGCTGTTGTAAAAAAGATATCAGCATAATTTCCGTTGGGGTTTTTAATATCAAGACCATAAACTTTTGAACCAGACGAACCTATGCCAAAAGCAAGTCCAGCAACTTTCGCCGTTCTCTTATCAAAAGGGGTATTGGGGTTCTTATTTAACAAGTATCCTGGGCCAACTATCACTAACTTTTTACTGACAGTTATCGAACCATAATTTATGTCAGACGGTTCGATATAAATCGTGTCACCTGCTACTGCTGCTGTTTGAGCCGCTGTAAAATCAGCAAAAACTAATGCCGCTACCAAAGTAACGCCAGGATTATTATTTACTCGACGGATAGTAGCATTTGCATTTAAAATAACCAATACAAGAATTAATTGTAAAAAAATCTTTTTCATGGGAATAGTTGATAATAGTTAAAAATCAAGATTTCAAGCTTAATAAATACATCCGAAATAGCGATTAATGAACTATTTCGGATGTATTCATGCATCCAAAATTAGGTGCTGAAGCAAAGTAAAAAAACTACTAAATGTAGTAGTATAAGTAGTTATTTGCAGAGAATAAAGGTGTTTCTTTAAACCAATTTGTTCTGTAAAGCCTTAGAAACGGCTTCGGTTGCTGAGTTTACGTGAAGTTTTCGGTAGATATTTTTAAGATGAAAATTAACGGTCGGATAACTGATTTTTAAATCTTCGGCAATAAGTTTGTAGCTTAATCCACGAACCAACAACTCTAAAACTTTTTGTTCGCTGTCGGTCAATTCAATAAAATCATTTATTTTCTGATTTTGGTTTTTAAACATTGTCAAGACTTTCCGAGCGATACTTGGCGACATCGGAGAACCTCCTTGATAGGTATCAATAATCGCCGAAACATAACGTTCGGGCGATGAATCTTTTAATATGTAACCACTCGCACCAGCACAAATTGCAGCAAAAATTCTTGTATTATCTTCAAAAACAGTTTGCATCAACAATTGCACTTCAGGATATTTTTGTTTCACTAATTGCACAGCTTCAATACCCGAAATGCCAGGCATTTGAATGTCCATTAAAACTACATTTGGTTTATCTCGACGGATATTTTCTAAAATATTTGTCGCATTAGGATACGCATTTACTAAAAGCAATTCTGGTACACCCCTAACCGTTTCGGAGATTAACTCCCGCAAATCGGGTATATCTTCGTAAATGCAAACTCTTATCATAGTGGTTTTTCTTGCAAAGATTTAGTATTTATTTTTCAAAAAAAACTATTAAATTTAGTAGGTTAAATTTAATTCAAGCCTAATCTCAGTGCCTTCATTTTTAACTGATTTTATAGCTATTTTAGCATTGATTTTATCCGTTCTTTTTTGGAGATTTCCTAAGCCATTCCCTTGTTTAAATGCCTCTTCCCCAAAACCTTTTCCATTATCTATTAACCTTATAATCAAGTAGTTATTTTCTTTTTTAGCATAAAATCTCACTTCGTTAGCTTCTGAATGTCGAGCAATATTATTAATCGCTTCTTTAAAAATAAGATAGACTTCTCGTCGCTGTAAAACTGGCAAAACAATCTGATAAAGTTCTTCATCAATATCTATTACAAGGTCAATTTGCTTTGCGTCAAAAATATCTCGAGCGAAACCAATAATTCGTTCAAGCCATTCTTCTGATTGATCATTTGAAGGATTTATTTCCCAGACTACTTCTCGCACTAAACGCAAAATTTCTCTCGACTTTTGGCTAATATTTTCAAATCTATAAGCAATTTCAGGATTTTGTTTGCTAAGACGTTGGCGACTAAGTTCAGAATACATCGTTAAACTACTTAATGAAGCTGCCAAATCGTCATGTAAATTCGTCGAAATTTCATTCCTTATATTTTGTTGCCTTTGCTCTTCTTTTCGACTTTGTCGTAGTTTATCTCCAAAAGCTACCGAAAACAACACTATTTCGAACATTGAGCCAACCATCAAATAATATTCTTGGTTCATTGCCGAAATGATATTGAGGTTTTTTAATGCTACAAAAATCGCTGCCAACGAAATACTAGCCATTGCCAAAGCATAAAAACGGATATTCCGAATTTTATGAGAAAAATAAAAATAAACAACCCAAAACTGAAGTATCAATTCAAGAAAAGTCAGTCCAATTCCAATAAAATTTGAATACCAATCGTAGTGAAAAAGCAGACTAATACTAAACAATAAAAATACAAGCGAAAAGGCTTTTACTTTTTGTATTATTTGTGGAATATAAACTTTAAAATTTAAAAACTCGATGGTGAAGTAAATCATAAAAAAAGATGACAAATTCAAGAATATCAAATGAAATCTATCATTTAACCATGAATTTGACCAAATATATTGATAAAAAAAGCCATAAAGAACCCCTTGCATTGCTCCAAAACTCAAAACATAAAAAATATAATGAATCAAAGATTTATCTCGAATAACCAACCATAAAAACAAGTTATATAATGAAATCAATAAAATAAATCCGAAATAAACACCCCAAATAATTTTGCGACCAGATATTTCTTGAAAAAACGCTGATTCTTGCCAAAAATGAACAGGAAATTTTAAATCTTCGGTACTTTTAAACCTCAAAAAAATCAAATATTCTTGGTTTTCAATCATATCAATTTTGAAAATTGGATTGGCATCTTTGATTGTACTAAGTTCATACGGAAAATGGTCTCCCATTTTTTTTGAATAAATAATTCTATCATGCTCCATCACAAACAAATCTGCTTCATTTACACGGCTATTTTCAATTTCTAACAGCCACTTTTTATCCGCCAAATTCATTACTCTCATCATTAACCAAACAGATTTATTGGAATAACCAAAGTTTGGAATATCATTCAGAATTGGCTTAAATTCAGCCATAAATGAAGCATTTTCAGTGTTTGGACACCTAAATAGATCTTTTTCATCAATAAATCCAAAACAATGATTTTGAACAAATTCGTGGGTTATTCCTTGATTTAAAATTATATTTGGACTTTGCTTGCTCTTTGTTATTTCTTCAGGATAAAAACGATTCAAACCATTAACTCCACCAAAAAAAATCTCGCCATCGGCCGACTGAAAAGAGCTATATCCATTAAATTCGTATGCCTGTAAACCATCATTTAGATTAAAACAAGTAAAACGCTTTTGTTGACCATCAAAACGAGCAATGCCTCGATTCGTACTTAGCCAAATATTTTGTTTACCATCAATTTCACACGCATATATAAAGTTATTTGGCAAGCCATCTTCTGTTGTAAAAATCTCTTTATTTTGGGTTTTCGGATAATAATGATATAACCCATTACTTGTGCCAATCCACCAAGAAAAATCGCTTTTCGACTGCTTTATACAGATTGGAATTCCTTCTTGAAAAATTGGTTTTGACGTAATTATTTCAAAATTATCAGTCGTTTTAACCTCCAATAAACCACCATTATAGAATCCTATAAAATACTGATTATTAGCTACTTTCTTAATTAATGAAATACGTTTATCAACAAACGCAACCCTATTCTGAAAACGGTTTTTACGTTTATTTAAAAAATAAATCCCCGATTCGGTCGCAACTAATAAATCATTTTTATCCTCTTCGATATAACGTATAAAATTTGTTAACGAAAGGTCTTTTCCATAAGGATTATTAACTTTTATGATTGTATTATTTTTTAAAAATGCCAAACCATGCGAAGTTCCAATCCAAATATTTTGAGCTGAGTCTTGTTTCAAAAATCTGATGGTATTTGACGGCAAAGGTTTTGATTTCCCATCATTAAAATAGCTTTTTTCGATACTTAAATTTTTGTCATTAATTAACCATAACCCACTTTGTTGTGTAGCTAAAATTAGTTGTTTTTTTGTCTCATCTTTCAGAATAAATCTCACCGAATAATTGAGTAAATCTTTAGGAAAGTTTTCTGGAAAAGGAATTCTGAAAGAAGTCAAATTTCCAGGCAAAAGTTGAATTTTATCAATCCCGTAAGGGTCAGTATTTGCCCAAATAATTCCATCATAATCGACATAAATTTGGCTAACTTCATTGATATAAAGGTTGTTTTTTTCTAAAAATGCCTCTCTTTTAATCTGAGCAAACAATTGATTATCAACCGAATAACGCAATAACCCATGCTTTTCAGTAGCTAACCAAAGATTCCCTTTTTTGTCTGAATCTAAGTCAAATATCAAGTCAATTGGTTTATTATTTTCAAAATTCTTGATAACTTTAATCTCATTATTACTGACATTCATAGCAACCAAACCTTCATTGGTAGCAAGCCAAAGGAAGTTTTTCTCAGGTAATATTTTAATGATTTCAAGTGGTTTTCCAGCTTTGTTTTGTGGATGATTTGAAAAGAAATAATCGAGTTTTTTGGTAGAAGTATCAAGTCTAATTACGGCTTCGGTTGTATGAATCCAAAGTTTTCCAAAAGTATCAAATTGAGTAGCATTAACGGAGCGAAAATAATTAGTTTTGAAAGATTTATTTGACAAAATTATTTGCTTTTTCTTCGTTTTTATAGTCAATTTTACCAAACCCTCTTCTACCGACCAAAACCACAAGATACCATTCGCTGCTTTTATCGGAAAAATTTCGTTTTTGACAATTTCTCCGCGATTATTTTTGGTGAAAATAGTTTCAAAATCATTGCTCCCGTATCGGTATCTGTTGAGCGAAGATTCTGTTCCAATCCATAAGTCACCTTCACTATCTTCTATAATTTTCTTTATTTCGATGCCATTTATGCTATTTTTTTGCTTTTTTGAAGGCCTAAATATGGTAAAACTTTCTCCATCCCATTTATTGAGTCCATCCTGAGTACCAAACCACATCGTCCCTCTTGAATCTTTCAGCATGGCAAAAACAGAGCCTTGCGATAGTCCCATTTCAGTACCAAAATGGTCAATTCGATAGTTCAGTTTTTGTGCTTTAATCAACAAAAAACAGTGAATAAATAAAACGATTAAGACACAACGTAAAAAAAAATTATGCAACATATTTTTGTTTCATTTTCCTTAAAAATACACGCTGAATAGAAATATTTACGGAAGTTGATTAAAATTTGCCATTTCTCCAATAACAATTGCGTTTTGCTCGACAAAGAAACTAATCAAAGGTTTTTTCAATCGTCTTTTTTGTATATTTTTATAAAAAAATGATTTAAACCAAATGAAATCCTCTCAATTACTACTTCTAGGAAGTTTAATATTCCTTTTCTCTTGTAATAAATCTAGTAATTACGACCTAATTATCAAAAATGGTGTAGTTTATGATGGCAATGGTACTTCACCAAAAAAAACTGATATTGGCATTAAAGGCGATACAATTGCTTTTATTGGCGATTTATCAGGCGAAAAAAACGCTAAACAAATCATCGATGCAAAAGGAATGGCGGTTGCTCCAGGTTTTGTAAATATGCTCAGTTGGAGTACCGAAAGTCTCATTGAAGATGGTCGTTCGCTTGGAGAAATAACACAAGGAATTACGCTCGAGGTAATGGGCGAAGGTGATTCGATGGGCCCTTTGAGCGATTCTATGAAAGATTATGCACAAAAATCACAAGGAGACATAAAATATCAAATTTCATGGAAAAGCCTCGGTGAATACCTGAGTTTTCTAGAAAAAAAGGGTGTTTCGTGCAATGTTGCTTCATTTGTTGGAGCGTCAACAGTAAGAGCCTATGAGCTAGGATATGCCAATCGACCTCCGAAAATTGATGAACTTGAACGCATGAAACAGCACGTCAGAAAGGCAATGGAAGAAGGTGCAATGGGTGTTGGGTCGGCATTGATTTATACGCCTGGTACGTACTCAGACACACACGAATTAATCGAATTAGCCAAAGTTGCTTCCGAATATGGAGGTACATATATTTCGCACATTCGTAGTGAAGGAAATCGTTTAGAAGAAGCCATTAATGAGTTAATTACGATATCGAAAGAAGCAGGAATTCATGGCGAAATTTACCATTTAAAAGCCGCTGGAAAGAATAATTGGCACAAAATCGATAAAGTAATTGCAAAAATAGACAGTGCCAGAAAAGCAGGAATCAACGTAACTGCTGATATGTATAATTATATTGCAGGAGCAACTGGGCTTGACGCTGCTATGCCGCCGTGGGTTCAAGAAGGTGGATTTGACCAATGGAGTCGTCGGTTGAAATCTGCTACAATCCGTCAGCAAGTTGGCAATGAAATGAGCCATCCACAAAGTGAATGGGAAAACCTATGTTTAGCGGCTGGTGCTGAAAAAACTTTATTAATTGGATTTAAACAAGATTCACTCCGAAAATATATTGGAAAAACACTCGCAGAAGTAGCCTCAATCAGAAAGAAAACTTGGTACGAAACTGCGATGGATTTGGTTGTTCAGGATGGTTCACGAGTGGATGTTGTCTATTTTTTAATGAGCGAAGAAAACGTAAAAAAACAAATACAATTACCTTACATGAGTTTCTGCTCTGATGCTGCTTCCATGTCGGCATCGGGCGTATTTTTAAAATCAAGCAACCATCCGAGAGCTTACGGGAACTTTGCTCGTTTACTTGGAAAATATGTAAGAGATGAAAAAGTTATTTCACTACAAGAAGCCATTAGAAAACTTACATCTTTGCCTTGTGATAACTTAAAAATCCAAAAAAGAGGTCGATTATTGGCAGGAAATTACGCTGATATAGTCATTTTTGACCCAAATAAAATCCAAGACAAGGCTACTTTTGAAAAACCGCACCAACTTTCGGAAGGAATGATTCATGTATTTGTCAACGGCACGCAAGTATTAAAAGATGGGATTCATACAGGAGCAAAATCGGGTAGATTTGTAAAAGGTCCAGGTTGGAAAAAATGAGCTTGATTAATAAAAAAAAGGGTAAATCATTGCGTTAATTCGCTGATTTACCCTTTTATATGGAATTTCAATGATTATTTTCCACCAAATAATTTACTCCAAAAACCTTTTGCTTTTTCTGTAACTTCAGCAACTGTTTCGCTCGCTTCTGCTGCAATTTCTTGAGCTTTTGCTTTCGCAGCATCAACCGCTTCGTTGGCTTCTTCTTTCAAATCAGCAATTTTTTCAGCCGCTTGTGCTTTTACTTCGTTGATTTTTTCGTCACTCACTAATTCAGACGCTTTTGCTTTCAAACCATCAATTGTTGCTGAAGCTTCCGCTGCAATTTCTTGAGCTTTTGCTTTAGCAGCTTCTACTGCTTCATTGGCATCTTCTTTTAAATCAGCAATTTTTTCGGCTGCTTGAGCTTTTACTTCGTTGATTTTTTCATCACTCACTAATTCAGACGCTTTTGCTTTTAGGTCATCAATTGCTTCAGTTGCTTCTGCTTTTAAGTCAGCAAATTTTTCAGTTGCAACGGCTTTAGCTTGGTCAGCCATTTCAGTTGCTTTATCAGTAATACTTTTTTCGTTCTCTGCCATGATAATTTTTACAATTTTTAAGGGTAAGTAATTAAATTCTTCCGTAAAAATACAAATTTGCGAGTATAAAGAAAAATAAACGCTTGATATTTAAGGAATTATACTTTTTTGTTTAGCTTTTTTTAAAATCCAACTTATTACACAACTTTTATTTACCCTTTTTCGTAATAATATAGTATCTTTTCCTAAAAAACTGATGATTAAAAAAATACTATTTTCTGCATTTTTCACATTAATTTTTTTATCACAAATTTTTGCCCAAAAACTCTTTACAATTAGTGGTTATGTACGAGAAAAAGGTAGCCAAGAGCAGTTAATTGGTGTAAATGTTTATGTACCAACGACTACCAACGGCACAACCAGTAATAACTACGGATTTTACTCCATTACGCTTCCTGAAAACGAATCAGTTACTTTGGTTTTTTCGTTTGTTGGCTACGAACGAGTTGTAAAAACCTTTCCACTTACCAAAAACTTGGAAATGAATATTGAGTTGGCTTCTTCTAATCAGCTTCAGGAAGTTGTGGTGTCGTCCAAACGCCAAGAAGAACGCATCAGCGAATCAGTACAAATGAGTAAAATTGATATTCCCATCAGTCAAATCAAGAAAATACCTGCTTTCTTGGGAGAAAAAGATGTATTGAAGGTTTTGCAACTCATGCCAGGAGTACAAAAAGGTTCGGAAGGACAAAGTGGAATTTATGTTCGTGGTGGCGGCCCTGACCAAAATTTGATAATTTTAGATGACGCTGTGGTATATAATGCCAATCATCTTTTTGGTTTTTTCTCGGTTTTTAATGGCGATGCTTTAAAAAGTGTAGAATTGACAAAAGGAGGTTTTCCAGCACGTTTTGGTGGTCGACTTTCTTCGGTAATTGAAATGAATATGAAGGAAGGAAACAAAGAAAAATTACATGGAGAAGGTGGCATTGGCTTGATTTCGTCGAGAATTACGCTCGAAGGGCCAATCCGAACAAAAAAACAAACAAATACAAAATCTTCATTTATTGTTTCGGCTCGAAGAACATATCTTGATATAGTTGCTTCGCCATTTATCAAGGCTTCTCAAAAAAACGAAATCGAAAAAACAACGGGCGGTTACTATTTTTATGATTTGAACGCCAAAATAAATTATGAATTTGGGCAAAAAGATAAACTTTATTTGAGTGGATATTTTGGTCAAGATAAGTTTCAAACAAATACTAAAAGTGCTGATAATTCTTCAACCAATGGATTAAATTGGGGAAATGAAACTGCCACTTTACGATGGAATCATTTATTTTCACAAAAGCTTTTTGGCAATCTGTCATTGATTTATAGCCGTTATCGTTTTAATATCAACTCTACCCAAAATAGTACTGATACACAAACCAACACTACATCGATTTATAATTTACAATACGATTCGGGTATTAGAGATTTTTCAATTAAATATGATTTTGATTTTTTCCCAAATCCTCAACATTCTCTTAAAATCGGCGTTCAATCAACTTCACATCGTTTTACTCCAAGTGCGGTAGTTTTACAAGATTCGGATATAAGTCGCTACGAAACCAAAATCGAAAACATTGACGTTATCGAATCAGGTATTTATGTAGAAGATATTTGGAAACCAATTGACCGATTAAAGATGAATATTGGCCTCCGAATGAGTAATTATCATGTTTCTGGCTCTGACTATATTCGTCCAGAACCACGTTTTTCGGGAGCTTTCAAGTTAAGCAATGATTTGGCGTTTAAAGCGTCTTATGCTTTAATGAATCAGTACGTACATTTGTTGACTAATACTGGTTTAGGTTTGCCAACCGATTTGTGGGTACCATCGACCGACAAAATTGCTCCGCAACAATCGCAGCAAATAGCGGCTGGTTTTGCAAAGGATTTCGATAAAAGTGGATTAACTTTTACAATTGAAGGTTACTATAAATCAATGTCGAATTTGATAAATTACAAGGAAGGAGCAAGTTTTTTACTTGTAAATGATGTAACTGGTGCAAATAAAGTACGTTGGGAAGACAACGTAACGGCTGGAAAAGGTTGGTCTTATGGAACTGAGTTTTTATTGCAAAAGAAAGTTGGAAAGTTTTCGGGTTGGGCTGGATATACACTTTCTTGGACAAAATGGAAGTTTGCAGAATTGAATTTTGGCAAAGAATTTTACCCTCGTTACGATCGTCGAAATGATATTTCGTTGGTTGGTATTTATGATATAAAACCTAACATTACTTTCTCAGCTGTTTGGGTTTATGGTACTGGAAATGCCTTAACTGTTCCACTTTCAAGATACAATGCGTATAGCAATTTTAACACTCGACAAAATAATATTAATCCAAACTCATCTGTGACGCCACTTTTTACAGGAAGAGCGGTGCAAGAATATGGCGAAAAAAACGCCTTTAGAGCCGAACCTTACCATCGTTTAGATGTAGGCGTTCAGTTTAATAAAAAGAAACGTCACCACGAACGTACTTGGGAAGTGAGCATTTATAACGCTTATAATCGTAAAAATCCATTCTTCTATCAACTCAACTCAAAAATCGACGCTAATAATCAATCTATCACAACTTTGCAGCGATATTCGATTTTTCCGATTATTCCATCAGTAAGCTATAATTTTAAGTTTTAAATTTCATGAAAAAACATATTCTACTTAGTTTACTCATTATCAGCCAATTAACAATCTTTTCTTGTAAAAGTTTGGTTAAAGAAATCGACCCTTCTATTTTACCCCAAACCGATTCAAAGCTGGTTGTTGCATGTTTCATTTCACCGCAAGACACTATTTTATCGGCAAAAATAACAGAAACTAAAGTACTCATTGGCTCTACTGGCGATATCAGCAATGATATTACAAATGCAAGCGTCAAGATTTCGGATGGTACAAAAACCGTTTCTATGATATATCATTCTACATTGGGGTATTACCGAGCCTTACCTTCAGATTTACCTATTTTATCAGGAAAAACATATACAATTACAGTATTTACCCCAGATGGTCGAAAAGTTAACGCTTCGACGAGTGTTCCTAATAAAATTGACATCAAAGAAGTAAAAGTTGATTCAACAAAAATAGTTGATATTCAGCGAGGCAATCAAGTGACGAACACCGAATACAACGTAAAAGTGATTTGGCAAGACATCGTTGGAGCAAATAACTTTTATCGTGCATTAAGCGTTTTCGATTTTATTTATCAAATTCCTGACCCTAAAAACAATAAAAATAGTGTGTTAAGTCCAGTCTCAACAATGGTTGATTTACGTACAATTGATGATAAAAACACAGATGGACAATTGATTTCTTTGAATAGAAGTTTCCAACCATTCACGAGTCAAGGACAGCCCTCAACAGGGCAAAATATATCAGTTAAAAGCTTACAAAATATCAAAGTCGGCCTTTTTCATACAGATTCTCATTATTATAATTATCATACTTCTTTACGAAAACAGCGAGAAAATAATAATCCATTTGCCGAACCTGTATTATTATATACAAATATTAATGGAGGTTTTGGTTGTTTTGGGGCTTATAATGCAAGCTGGCAGGAAATTAAAGCAAAGTAAAAAACGAAAAGAGTGTTTGAAAAAAAAACTCAAACACTCTTTTGCATCAATAAAATTTAAGCGGTAAATATCGAAAACCTTTTTTTGTCTTTTATTAATTCATTTTAAAATTGCTTCAAATAGCTAATTTTTGCAATCACGTGGTTTTCGGTTTGATACCTAATTATGTTTGGTTGTTCGACATTATCGAAACCTCGGTGATTATACACAAAATATATGTATGAAAGGGGCTGATATTCCCATGAAAGTCGAATATTGTAGTTTTGCAGGTTATTTTCTGAATTTTTCTGAATAAAACTAATCAATTGTACACGTGGATTTAAGGCAAAACGTCCTTCAATCGAATATAAATCTACATTTTTTGTCGTTAATTCATCGCCAACTTTCTTAAAATGATTTCGATTAAAACGGCCAATAATTGATACATGCGGAATTGGTGCAAATTGCACTTTTATATCATTAGCAACCAATTTTCCATTAAAATATGTTCCCCAATCATGCTGAATTGTCATATTCAACATTTTTGAAGGGTCGGTACTTGCGTAAATTTGTTGTCTTACATAATTGTAGCTTCCAACCGAAATTGTTGTTCCTAAAGGTTGGAACGGTTCGGGTAAAAACTGGAAAGTAGGATTGACCAAATAACCCATAAATCCACCATTTTGGAAATTAAACCAAATCGGATTGATATTGATTTGGCGTTCGATTAATTTACCTGTGGAAGCTTGGTGATAAAACTCAGTCATAATTCCAGGTTCAAAAGCTCGAATGTATTTTTTTGGTAACCAATTTCCTCGATTATAAAAAAATATTCCAGGCGTTGTACCGACCACATCACTACGAGAAACAAAACCCATTTCGGGATTAAAATCTTTGGTCACAACCGATTGTGTCCACCAAACTTTGAACTGATTAGTGGTATAATAATATTGAGCAAAACCCGAAAACCCTTTTTTACCTCCATTTGTAGAAGTAGAATAAACAGCCATTGTGTTGAGTGAATGAGATTGGCCTAAACGGAAAAATCCATCAATCGCACCCACAATATTTGACCCATCAGGGCGGTTTTTGACAGTTACTAATCCTCCAATTCGGCTTTGTTTACCAAAATTTTCTGAGAATCTTCCCACAAAAAAATTAATCGCTGGCGAATCCCCCACTTCACGCTGACGCATCGCAATTACGCCAAAATTTCTTTTCAAAGAACGATAAACAAATCTTCCACCCGCATCAATAGGAATTGGGTTTCCTTTATTATCCAAACCAATTCTTCTACTAAAAAAAGGTTGAACTTGCATATTTCCACCAGAAAAATCAGGATTTGGTCCAACGCCAACACCAAATAGTGACGCATTTTCTAAGAAAAACTGTCGTCTTTCAGGAAAAAACACCGAAAAACGAGTAACATTATTTACTTGACGGTCGGCATCTGCTTGAGCAAAATCTGTATTTGTTGTGAGGTCTAAAACCGCATTTGGATTAATTGCCCATTTCAATTCTCCACCTAATTTAAAATTCGTTTCTGAAGGTTTTGCAATTTTTCCACCGTTATAGTTATCGTATGAAGTCAAAAAATACGGTTGAATTCTCACATTCGTTGACGGTGGAGGTGGTTGAAGATTTTTCAGAACGCCCGCATAAGTCATTCGTAGATTTGAAAACGAACGAGGATAAGGCGAAAATGCCGTTTGTTCATTGCTCATTCTACGGCTACGAAAAACATTAAAACCCCAATTTTGAATGGTTTCGGTAGTTTTTGGATAACGCAAAGTTTGCCAAGGAATTGCCATTTCGGCCACCCAACCCGAATCCGTTCGAGAAGTTCTTACTCGCCAAAGTCCGTCCCAATCTGTGTCGTAATAAAGGTCATCAAACGATAATAAATCACGCTGTACACCATACGGATTCGTTACCAAAGCCATTGCATTTCTTTTGTCATTGAAACCATCAAACGACAAGGCAACCATATCATGCTGACGAAAATTAAAATCTCGCTTAAAATCGGTAGCTCTAATGGCTTTTTTTCCTAAAGAATCACGAGCGAAAATTCCAAAATAAAGGTACTGCTTATTATAAAGCACTTTCACTTCGGTTTCATTCGTAGGTTTTCTACCCTGAAAAGGTTCGATTTGAGTAAATCCTGAAGTTGGCTTGATTTTTTGCCATTCCGAATCATTCATAATACCATCAATACGAAGTGAAGATGAAATTTGCGTAGCTTCAATTGATTTTTTGATAGAATCAGGCTTAAAAATATCAGCGTCTTGGCCAAAGGCAATAGAAGTTGTAATAACTAGAATTAGTAGTAGTTTTTTTATCATTTGATGATGAGCTTTTTCAGTACAAATTTAGTTAAAATATTTTAATATGAATTTTATTGTTACGCTAAATGTTTCTTTCACAAGCAATTTTATAATTTTGCAACTGTTTCTAACAAAGTAAGAATCTTGTAAAAATGATAAGATTAAAACCAAGCCTGTAAAAAAACTTGGTTGAAAGAATATTTCACAAAAAAATAAATTAAATGTTAATCAATATTTTCAAATCCAAAATCCATCGAGTGAAAGTCACTCAAGCCGAACTCAACTATGTTGGCAGCATCACAATCGACGAAGATTTGCTCGATGCCGCAGGAATTGTTGAAAACGAAAGAGTACAGGTAGTCAATAATAATAACGGTGAGCGTTTGGAAACATACGCCATAAAAGGTAAGCGTGGCTCAGGTATTATTTGCCTTAATGGAGCGGCTGCCCGCAAAGCAGAAGTTGGTGATATTGTCATTATTATTTCGTACGGCTGGATGACCCAAGAAGAAGCAAAAACGCATAAACCGTTGGTTGTTTTTCCTGATGAAAATAACCTTGTAGTAAAATAATTTTGGCACGATTTTCAAAGCCATCATTAAATAAAATGCTTTTTGGAAGTTGCTTAACTTCTGCTACTTTATAAAATTTATAATGAAAAAAACGCTTCAGTACCTTATTTCTCTTGCCATTGCTGCCGCTTTGTTATGGTTTGTTTTCAAAGACATTGACTTAAATACCCTTTGGGAAAAGATTAAACTGGCTGATTATCGCTGGGTAGCATTGTCGGCGGTGCTTGCTTTGGTCGCTCACTGGAGTCGTGCCTATCGTTGGGTTTTAATGCTCGAACCGATGGGTTATAAACCATCTGTTTTTCGTACAACTTTAGCCGTTTTGGTAGGTTACGGAGCAAATTTAGTTTTTCCAAGAGCGGGTGAAGTTGCTCGCTGTGGCACACTCAATAAACTTGAAGATATTCCATTTGAAAAGTCCTTCGGAGCTGTAATCGCAGAGCGTTTGATTGATGTAATGGTACTTTTATTTTTGATTTTCATCAACTTTATTCTTGAATTTGACCGACTAAAAGAAGTATTTTTTAACTTTTTTGGTGAAAAATTCAAAAATCCAATGCTTCTAGGTATTTACGCATTAGTTGGTGTCACGATTCTCATTGTTGGTTATTTATTAATCAAGAAAAACCAACAAAAAATCATGCAATTGCCTTTATATCAAAAGATTAGTTCTTTTATTGTTGGCTTGGCAAGTGGTTTTTTGAGTGTAAAAAACCTTAAAAACCCTTCTGCTTTCATATTTCATACGATACTTATTTGGTGTATGTATTTTATAATGACGTATGTACTTTGTTTTGCACTTCCCGAAACCGCTAATCTTTCACCATTGGCTGCACTCACAATTTTCGTAATGGGTTCAATCGGAATGGCTGCCCCTACACAAGGTGGTATAGGAAGTTATCATTTTTTGGTTGGAAGTATTGTAGTCCTTTACGGGCTTTCTGAACAAGACGGAATTACGTTAGCTACATTTCTTCATGCTATGCAAGGAATGGTTTTTGTAGCAGTTTTTGGGATTATTGCTTTCATTTTGACACTTATTTTGCCCAAAAAAGTACAAGAAAAAACTATTTCTTAAAACCTAAAAAAATGACCGAATCAAAAATACTTAGTCGAGAAGCTGCAAAAAAACAAATTGAACAATGGCAAGCGGAAGGCAAAAAAATCGTTTTTACAAACGGCTGCTTCGATATTGTGCATCTCGGCCACATAGATTATTTAGAAAAAGCTCAAGCTTTAGGCGATAAACTTGTTCTTGGACTAAATACTGATGCTTCGGTGAGACGATTGAAGGGTGAAAGTAGGCCTGTGATAAACGAATATGCAAGAGCTAGAATGATGTCAGCCATGAGTTTCATTGATACTGTCATTTTGTTCGACGAAGAAACACCTAAAGAATTAATTGAGACACTTTGTCCGAATATTTTGGTCAAAGGAGATGATTACACCATTGAGAACATAGTTGGAGCAGAATTTGTTATGGCTCATGGAGGCGAAGTAAAAACCATTTCATTGGTGAAAGGGTACTCAACTAGCTCTATTATTCAGAAAATAAAAGAAAGCTATTGATTAAGTCGTTTGATTATTAATCAAGAACTTGTTAAAATTAAAAAACAAAAAAATTATGATTTTCATTATCAGTATTGTCTTTATGCTCATCGGCCTGATGGTATCAAGACGCTTAAAAAGTAAATTTGAGGAGTATTCACAAATACGTTTAAGAAATGGCATGACTGGAGCAGAAATTGCTCAACAAATGCTTCACGATAACGGCATTTACGATGTACGAATCATCCAAGTTGAAGGACAACTAACTGACCATTATGACCCAATTAGTAAAACAGTTAATTTAAGCTATGATGTTTACACAGGAAATAGTGCTGCTTCGGCTGCTGTAGCTGCACACGAATGTGGACATGCAGTACAACATGCCATTGCGTACGCACCATTAAAAATGCGTTCGTCACTTGTACCAATTGTAAATATTGCTACTAAGGGCATGAACCTATTTTACATGTTTGGATTCATGTTTATGGGCTATATTTTCTCACGAAATACAGCTTTAGCACAATCTGTATTATTGGTGCTGGTTTTGGCCAATGCCGCCATTGCTTTATTTTCGCTTATCACTTTACCCGTAGAATACGATGCGAGTAATCGTGCTTTAAAATGGATGGAAATGAAAAGTGTGGTTACAACTGGCGAACACGACATGGCAAAAGATGCACTCAAATGGGCAGCTTTAACATATGTAGTTGCGGCAGCGGGTGCAGTAGCCAACTTACTATATTATTTAAGTATGTATTTAGGACGTCGAGATTGATTATAAGCTTAGCAGTTTTTAAATTGTTATACAAAACCACGCATTTAACAATAATATTTTGTTGAATTCGTGGTTTTTTGTTGTAAATTCGTCACCAACATTAAAATAAAACACATAAAAGTGATTTCTCAATTTAATTTTCCCACAAAAATCAGATTCGGAGCAGGTGTCATTGCAGAACTTCCTGCTTATTTGAAAGACAATAACCTTTCAAAACCATTGGTTGTAACCGACCCAAATGTTGCTAATTTGCCATTTTTTAAGCAAATCATTCAGGATTTAATCGCCAAAGGTATTAGTACTGAAGTTTTTAGCGATATTCATAAAAACCCAGTCAAATCTGATGTTTATAAAGGCGATGAAGCCTATTATGGTACACACCGAGATTGTATTATCGGCATTGGTGGTGGAGCAGCAATTGATGTTGCAAGAGCCATTTTATTGAGAATTAATCACCGTGAAGATTTATTCAAATATGATGATTTGATTGGTGGCGATGTTTATGTAACTAACGATGTCCCGCATTTTATTACTATTCCAACAACCGCAGGAACAGGCAGTGAAGTTGGCCGGAGTGCTATCATTGCTGATGATGAGACTCACCAAAAAAAGATACTCTTTTCACCAAAACTATTAGCAAAAATTATATTTGCCGACCCAATGCTGACAATGGATTTACCGCCATTTATCACAGCAGCTACTGGAATGGACGCATTGACACACAACATGGAAGCTTTTGTGGCAAAAAATTGGCACCCAATGTGTGATGGAATTGCTTTAGAAGGTATTTCGTTAATCCATGATTCTTTGGAAAAAGCAGTCAATAAACCCGACCTCGAAGCACGTAGTAAAATGCTGATTGCATCATTGATGGGTGCGGTAGCGTTTCAGAAAGGTTTAGGTGTTGTACATTCATTGGCTCATCCACTTTCATCTTTACTTGATACACATCATGGTTTGGCAAATGCTGTGAATATTCCGTATGGTATGAAATTTAATATTGCTGGTTTTGAAGATAAATTTAAGCGAATTGCACGAACACTAAACTTAAAAGACGAATCGGGCGAAGCAGTTGTACAGTATTTATTTGATTTGAATTCAAAAATCAATATTCCGCATCGTTTGCGAGATATTGGTGTAAAATCAGAGCATATTGAAACTTTGGCCGATTTAGCAATTGCAGATTTTGCTCACCCAAATAATCCAAAACCTGTTTCAAGAGATGATTTTAGAAACTTATATTTAGAAGCTTTATAATTAAAGAAAAATCATATATTTGTTTAACAAAAAATAGATACAACCATGAAAACCTACTTAGTTTATTTCGCTCTTTTGTTGTTTTCAAATGAAATCTTTGGACAAATAAGTAATAATAAATATGACTATTTTCTACGAAAAATACAAGTTCCGGGAAGTAGTGATAGCAGGATTGTTGTAAATAAAAAAAATGGAGACACCACCCTTCAAGCCTACTATAATTCGAGAGACGTTGTCAATAATACGAACCAAGAATTTACTAAAATTTATAAAGGCACGCCATTTTTTAAAAATGGTTGGTTTAGAGGTAAATTAAGTAGTGAAGGCGGCAAAGAGCTAGAGTTTTTAATGGCTTTTAATATTCAAAAAAACGAACTTTATATTGTAGAAGACCTAAATAAGGATGCCGTAACTATTAAACCTGAATCTTTTACAATTGAAGGACATCATTTTAGTAAATTTCTAAATGCTTATTACGAAGTAATTTATATTAGTAATAATACACTTCTAAAAGAGCATTCATGTGTTTTACACGCCAATTCTATCGAAAAAACTGGCTATGAAGCATCAGGCGGTACTGGCGAATATGAAGGTGAATTTGTAAAAACCTCCAAGTTTTTTCTTCTCAAAGGAGAAGAGGTGGTTCAGTTTCCTAAAGGAAAACATTTTTACGCACTTTTTGGAGATAAAAAGCCTTTGATTGAAGAATACATAAAATTAAATAATATCAATCTTAAATCAGAAAATGGCATCGTAAGTACGCTTAAATATTACGATTCTTTGGAAAATCCTCAATGAAAATAGGCATTACAGATTGCGGAGAAAAATATCCGATTTATGAAAAATGGATTATATCGCAGCAAACCCATGACACACAAATTGAGACAATTAAACTTGGCTATCAACAAGATAATTTGGAGCAAATCAAAGAATGTGATGGCATCGTATTAACTGGCGGCGAAGATATTCATCCACGTTTTTACAAAAAAAATGCTGATGATATTTCACAATATTTAGACCTTTGTAATCCTAATTTCATGGACGAACGCCGTGATGATTTTGAATGGAAAGTTTGTGAATATATCTTTAAAAATCAGCTTCCTCTGTTAGGAATTTGTCGAGGGTTGCAGCTTGTCAATGTATTTTTGGGTGGAACGCTGATTCCTGATATTCCGACCACTGGAAAGAATAATCACTCAAAGTACTATGAAGGAAAAGACCGTTATCATGCGGTAAATTTTTTGGCTGATTCTGAGTTATTAAAAATTACTGGCGAACAAAATTTCATTCAAAATGACCAAGCTTTAATCAATTCTGCCCACCACCAATCGGCTGATATTATTCCTAATTCTTTAAAAATCAATGCTTTATCAGAAGATGGAATTGTTGAAGGACTTGAATGGTCGGATGCTGTTCGCCATCAAAATCATTATTTAATGTTAGTTCAATGGCATCCAGAACGAATTATTAATGCAGAAAACAATAGTTTTTCATCTAAAATTCGACAAAACTTTGTCGAAAATATTCAATTAAAATTTCAATAATGACGCTCGATTCATTTCTTATTAAACTCCGCGAAATTCCCAATCAAATCGAATTTACAGATACAATGGCTGTTATCGAAAACTTGTATGATTTTACGCCAACAGCTTTCCAAAATGGTGATTTACACAACGAAGCTGGACAAAATTCTGGTTCGTGCAAATTATTTTCTTTTGCCAAATTACAAAACTTTACGGTCGAGCAAACGTTGAGTTGCTTCGGTGCTTTTTATCGTGTCGATGTGCTTGAAAATCCTGACGCAAAAAACCACCAAAATATTAGAAATTTCATAAAAACAGGCTGGAATGGAATTGAGTTTGATGGTGTAGCTTTGGTCAATAAGTAAAATAAAATTGAAAAATGGATTTCATCAAGCACTTTATTTTACATATCATATTAGCCATAACTTTTGCAGTTTTGGCTTTTTATTTTCCAATAAAAAAAACCGAACGTAAGATAATTTCTCCTAGAAAATTCAAGAAAATATCACCAAAATATCGAAAATGGGATGTTTTTTTTATGGTAATCATGGTTACTTTTCTTGTTATTTGTACTTATTTATTGACTGAAACATTTCTTTATATCTACAAAATAACGGATACTCATCACGATGCAATTTTTAATATTCTAACAGCAAGGTTAGCTTGGTATTTTCCATTTACACTGGTTTCAATGGCAATTTATGTACGATTGAGTTTTCAAATTTCAAGATTTTTTTTGAGAAATGATTTTGAAGAATATATGGATTATTCCACACAAACTACTTACGGAATCGACAATGAAAGTTTGATTAAACCATTAATCTGGGTTTGCTTATCTTTAAGTTTTATCGGATTATTATGGATGTATGATTACAGAAGCTTTATTTACAACGACTATCTTGAGTATAATGAATTATCAACCATTGGGAAAAATAAAAAATATGTTTTTAGTGATATTAAAAAAATAGAATTTGAAAGATATTATTCAGACGAAAAATTACTTGAAAACTATAAAATTTCATTTGCTGATTCTAATTACTGGAATATTCATGGCGGGCTATTTTACGACAAAAATGAAGTAATAATTGCTCAATATCTTTCACAAAAATCTAAAGTAAAAATAGATACATTGAAAATAAGAAACGATTAGAGGTTTTCTCCAATCGGTAAACCGATTGATTTCAACAAAAGTGAGGCGTTAAAGCTTTTACAAACGCCTTCTTTTATCAAATAATCGAACAATAATTCTCCATTTTCGGTGGCATATTCAAAATAATAATTCTTAACCGAATCGGGATATTTCTCTGAAATTTCGGTCATTCTCAAATCATGCGTAGCCACCATTGCATAAGCTTTCGAATCAACTATTTTTTGCAATAACGCCATCGAGCCCGCCAATTTATCTTCCGAATTTGTTCCTCTAAGCATTTCATCAATCAAAAAAAGTGAATTTTCGTGCTTATTGATTGCCGCTAAAACCAATTTAATTCGCTCAATTTCAGCTTTAAAAGTCGAAGCATTTTGTTGAATCGAATCTTTGATTCGCATATAACAAATCAATTTTATACCCAAACTGACATCCATTTTCTTAGCAAAAACAGGACAACCCGCATAAGCTAAAACGATATTCAAGCCAATTGTTCGTAGAAAAGTACTTTTACCCGACATATTTGAGCCAGTAATGAGCGTCAATCTATTTTTTTCGTCAAAATCAAAATCATTACTAATCACATTTTTAGTATTGATAAGTGGGTGCCCCAATCCTATCCCATTTAAACGAAAATTTTCTTGATTATTGATTGTTGGAAAGCACCAAGTTGGATGATTAAAATGCACCGTTGAAAAACTCGCATAACATTCAAAAACGCCAATTGTTGCAAAAATTTTTTCAAAAAAATCTGGATTTTCTTGAAGCCATTTGCGTAATTTAATCAACTGAAGTGGCTCAAAAGGCGAAGCAATTGTCAGAAAAAGAGACGCTAACATATTTTTTCGCATATCCAGTTTTTTCAAAATAACTACAAAATCATCAATTGGATTTTTAGTATTTAGTTTAGAAATTGGCAAATGTTCGTGAGCGGTTTTCAATATTTTCGATTCCCAATTTTCTTGAGCAATGAGTTGAGTAGCAACACCAAACTTTTCCATTAATCTTCCAGCACCTGCAACCGCATTAAAATATTCTTCGGTATGACTTCGGTTGATACCCGTCAAACGAAAATTAATAAATGCCAAAGCAGCGACACAATAACCAGCAAATGATAGCGAAATAAAATATGCAGAAGCGAACACTCCTAACCATAAAAATGGTACAATTTTGCTATAAATTTCGATGAATGCTTCAAATTTGACGCGTGGCGGATGTTCAATTTGATTCAAAACTTCGCTTACGCCACGTTCTTCATTTGAAATTTTAAACATTGAGGCAAAAAAACGCAATCGCCAATCAGTTTTAGCAGCTATTTCTTTACCAGATTCTTGTTTTTCAATGACTGAAAAAGCACTATTTTCACCCAAAAGTTGAGCGGCTAGAGCATCATTTCCTGACTTACTTTTGGCACGATTAATTAAATGAAACAATGAACCTCCGCCAAAAATATCCAAATCATCGCTAAAAGCGTGCGTTGGAGCGGCATATTCTTGACCATTATAATAGACATTTGGAAGACCTTTTAGGCAAGCAATTTCATTATTAATGACGGCAAGCGTTGTTTCATTTAATTCAATTTCTGCATCAATCTTTTCATGTTTTTTCACTAAATAATAAAAAGAAAATATGCCCGCAATAATCGAAATTGAGCCAACAATAGCATTAATCTTAAAAAGTTGATAAATCAAAATCAAAAGACCGATGATTAGAAATAATCTAAACATCGAAATTTGGTCACTTTTCTTCTTTAATTGAGCAATTTCTACAAGTAATGTGGTTGATTTTTCTTGATAAGTCTGTTCCATTTGTGGGTTTTCGATGTAAGCAACAAAAATAACGAACATTAGTTGAGTTTTAGGAAAAATTCTAAAGTTTATCGGTTTGAATGTTTATTTTTGTTAAAATTTAATCTGAAAATTTTCATGCAAATCATCAATCCAGCTACCGAAAAAGTTATTACTACAATACCCGAAGATTCGACAGAGAGTCTCCAAATGAAACTAAAAATTTTACAAAAAGGTCAAAAAAAATGGGCAAAAGTTGCTCTTAAAAAACGCATTGCTATCATTGAAAATTTTTCAGAATTATTGGCAAATAATATCGAACAGCTTGCCACAACTCTTACTTCAGAAATGGGAAAACCACTCCAACAAGCTCGAAATGAAGTAAATGGAGCGAGAGGGCGAATAAAATATTTCTTAGAAAACTCACAAAAATACCTTAAAGATGAAATCGTAACCCGACAAGAAGGTTTGACTGAACGAATTTCTTATGAACCTTTGGGGGTTGTTTGCAATATTTCGGCGTGGAATTATCCATTTTTAGTTGGTGTCAATGTATTTATTCCTGCATTGATTGGCGGTAATGCAGTTTTCTATAAACCTTCCGAATTTTCAACATTGACAGGTTTAATGATTGAAAAACTTTTGAAGGAAGCAGGTATTCCTGATGATGTTTTTGCGGTTGCGGTTGGAGCAAAAGAAGTTGGTGAACAATTGCTAAAAATGCCTTTGGATGGCTATTTTTTCACAGGTTCATACCAAACAGGTTTGTCTATTTATGAGAAAGTTGCCCCTAAAATGGTTGTTTGTCAGCTTGAACTAGGCGGCAAAGACCCACTTTATGTGGCTGACGATGTAGTTGATATTCAGGCAGTTGCAGCAGGAACAGCCGACGGAGCTTTTTATAATAACGGTCAGAGTTGTTGTGCTGTTGAGCGAATCTACGTTCACGAAAAAGTTTATGACCGTTATGTTGAGGAATTTGTAAAAGAAGTTAAATCGTATAAAATCGGTCAGCCGACAAGCGACGGTGTTTATATTGGTGCTTTGAGTCGAAAATCGCAAATAGGTTTTCTTGAAAAACAAGTGCAAGATGCTTTAAAAAAGGGGGCAACTTTATTGAGTGGTGGAAAAGCAATCGAAAGTGAGGGTTATTTCTTCGAGCCAACAGTTTTGACGAATGTTACGCACAAAATGGATGTGATGCGTGAAGAATCTTTCGGGCCAATCATTGGAATTATGAAAGTTAAAGACGATAATGAGGCAACCAAACTCATGCAAGATACCGAATACGGTTTGACAGCCGCAGTTTATACTGCCAATAAGAAGCGAGCGGAAAAAATATTGAAACAAATTGATGCAGGAAGCGGTTATTGGAACTGTTGCGACCGAGTTTCTGCTCCATTACCTTGGAGTGGCCGTAAAAATTCGGGCTTTGGTGCTACACTTTCTCACGCAGGTATTCGGGCATTTGTGAAGCCAAAAGCTTGGCATTTACGAGGTTAACTTACATTATAAAATTATTACATAAATTTCTCAACAAACAATTATTAGCCTAACATGAAACAAACACTTTTATTTTTACTATTGGTATCGACAACGAGCCTTTTTGCCCAAACTCCAGCCAAAAGACCACTAAAACCATCGGATGTTTATCGTTTACAAAGTTTGAGCGACCCACAAATTTCACCTGACGGGAATTGGGTAGCTTACACGCTTTCATCAGTAGATTCAGTAAAAAACAAACGAAACGCTGATATTTGGATGAATTCTTGGGATGGTAAAGAATCTATTCAACTTACACACAGCTCCGATGGAGAATCTCAACCTCGTTGGAGTCCAGATGGAAAATACTTGTCATTTACTTCATCGAGAGGTGGTTTAAGTGGCAGTCAAATTTGGTTAATGGACAGACGTGGCGGCGAAGCAAAACAATTAACCGACCTTAAAAAAGGAGATTTGAACGAATATGCTTGGTCGCCCGATGGAAAGAAAATTGCTTTGGTCATCAGCAGCCAAGCCGATACTTCAAAATCAAAAACACCAAAACCAATAGTTATTGACCGTTATCAATTCAAGCAAGATGTAGAAGGTTATTTGACCAAAAAGACAACACATTTATATTTGTATGATATTACAACTAAGAAAATTGATACTTTAACCAAAGGTATTTATGACGAAACCTCACCAAAATGGTCGCCAGATGGTACTCAAATTGCATTTTTGAGCAACCGAACGCCAGACCCTGACCGTAATGATAATACTGACATTTGGGTAATTGATGCAAAACCAAATGCTCAAATGAAACAAATAACCACCTGGACTGGAAGAGATAATGCAGCAGAATGGAGTCCAGATGGTAAGCAAATTGCCTATTTACGCACAACTTCTTCTGAAAATTATATAATGTATGACCAATCCATTTTATGCGTCATATCGAAAGATGGTGGTGAACCCAAATTATTGACAAAAACATTGGATAGACCAGTTGGTACACCTCGTTGGGCCAAAGATGGTTTATCAATCAATGCTATAGTAACTGATGACCGCACTAGATATATTGCACAATTCGCAGTGGTTGATGGTAAAATGACTAAAGTTTTAGGGGGAAATCGGACTTTTAATACGATTGAAAGACACCCTTCGGGTAATTTTTTAGCCACCATGTCTGACTCTCAAACGCCAACTGAAATTTATGTTTTAGATGGAGGAAATATTCGTCGATTAACAAAACACCAAGAAGCTTTCCTCGCTCCTTTATCACTAGCAACAGTTGAAGGTTTTTCTTCTAAAAGTAAAGACGGTGAAACTGTCTCGAATATTTTGTACAAACCTGCCAATGCTATCAAAGGCGAAAAACTACCAGCGATTATGTTTATTCATGGCGGGCCTGTGGCTCAAGATGAGTTTAATTTTGATATGTCTCGACAAATGCTAGCTGCGGCTGGCTACGCAGTTGTGGCGGTCAATTATCGTGGTTCAAATGGTCGTGGATTAGATTTTTGCAAGATAATTTCTGCCGATTGGGGAAATAAAGAGGTTTTAGATATTTTAGGAGCAACCGATTATCTAGTGCAAAATGGTATTGCCGACCCCGAAAAACTAGGTATTGGCGGTTGGAGTTACGGCGGTATTTTGACTAACTACACAATTGCTAGTGACACACGTTTCAAAGTTGCATCAAGTGGTGCTGGCGTTTCGTTGATTTCATCACTTTATGGAGTTGACCAATATATTTTACAATACGATAACGAATTGGGGGCTCCTTGGAAAAACTTCGATAAATATATCGCTTTATCTTATCCATTTTTAAAAGCTGACCGAATCAAAACGCCAACGCAATTTATGGTTGGTGAAAGCGACTTTAACGTACCTTCACCAGGAAGTGAGCAAATGTATCAAGCACTTCGCTCTTTAGGAACACCAACAGAATTGATAATTTATCCAGGACAATTTCATGGATTTACCAATCCAAGTTTTCAAAAAGACCGTTTTGAGCGTTATATTTCTTGGTTTAATAAGTATTTGAAGAAATAAAGATGTGATTTTTAAAAGGGTAGATTTCTAAAAATTTACCCTTTTAAAAATCATGGTTTGAATTTTTCATAAATCTCTGCTCCTGTTACAAGATTTTTTCCGAAAATTTCAATGTATTTTACACTAGGGCGAAAATCATCATTTCCTTCTTCTAATTGAACAAAAACTTTGTGTAATTGCCCTTCAAGTCCATTAATAAACATGGTTGCAATTGCTTGTCCATTTTCATTTAATTTCAACTTAATAATTCTCTTTTTGAAAGCCATAACTCTCACATCAAAGCTATCATTTTTATTAGAATTTGGCGTTGTTTCTACGCCAAAAGCCAAAGCTTTTTCAATTATACTAAGATTCTGAGTGTGTACTTTTTCATCATAACGAATCCAATATACGTTCACTGGATTTTTAACATTTAGTTTTCTATCTTTTGTCCAATTCGCATCATAAATTACAGTATGTGCATTATTGCTTCGTTGAATATAAAACAAACGGTTCGGAGAAGCTGGTGGTAAAGGATAATTTTGAGCAAATGTTTTTAAGCAAACGATAATCAGTAAATAGAACATTATATTCGTTTTCATACTTTTTTAATAGCTATTTTCAAATATTGTATCATTGTAACGATTCGATTTTCCACGCATTGTTCAATTAACAAAAGACTCAATAATATTCCAACGAAACAACTTAAATAATCAGTAATTATTTCAACAATTTTTAACGAAAAATTAATTTCAAACAGCTTCTTGAGGTATTTAGGCTGCTTTGTGGATGCTAAATTTTCTATAAAAATTTAGCATCCACAAAAAACTCAATCATTATTTTTGATTCAATATACGTGTATCGTCCTATATTTTTCCTACTATATCTATATTATTTGTGTTTGTTGGTGGAAAGAAATATATTTGATAATACAAAAGCAATCATATTCAATCCTCTATAAAACAAATGAATAAACTTAATTTGAACCGTCGAAAATTCATTCATGGAGTTTCGGCAAGTATTGCTCTTTCTACGCTGGGTAGTTTCACCAAACCCGTTTTTACTCCTGCAAAAACATATAAAGTTGCCTTGATTGGTACAGGTTGGTATGGCAAAAGTGACTTATTTAGACTTATCCAAGTAGCTTCTGTTGAAGTAGTTGCTTTGTGTGACCCTGACCAAAATATGCTCAAAGCGGCAGGAGATTTGGTAGCTAAAAGACAACAATCGAAACAAGTGCCGAAGCTTTACGGCGATTATCGCAAATTACTCGCTGAAAACAAATTAGATATTGTCTTGATTGGTTCACCAGACCATTGGCATGCACTTCAAGCCATTGAAGCCATCAAATCTGGAGCTAATGTTTACGTTCAAAAACCAATCAGTGTTGATGTAATTGAAGGTGAAGCAATGGTGGCTGCCGCTAGAAAATACAATAAAGTAGTACAAGTAGGAACACAACGAAAAAGCACTCCTCACTTGATTGATGCAAAGAAAAATATTATTGATGCTGGATTATTAGGAAAAATATCGCACGTTGAAATGTGTTGTTACTATCACATGAGAAACAATGGAAATCCTCCCGTTGAAGCAGTTCCTGATTTCTTTGATTATGACATGTGGACTGGCCCAGCTCCTATGCGTCCTTACGATGGTTTACCACATATTCGTTGGTGGCGTACTTTTAACGAGTATGGAAACGGAATCATGGGCGATATGTGTATTCACATGTTTGATACAGTAAGGTGGATGTTGAAACTTGGTTGGCCGAAAAAAATCACCTCAACAGGAGGAATTTATGTACAAAAAGAAGGCAAATCGAATATTGCTGATACCCAATCGGCTATTTTTGAATATGAAGAATTGAATTGCGTTTGGCAACATCGTTCTTGGGGAACTCCAGCAAATCCTGATTATCCTTGGTCGTTTACTTTATATGGAGAAAAAGGAACACTTTTTGCCAGTACAATGCAATACGATTTTATTCCAGATGGAAAAGGTGAGAAAATTCACAAAGATGTTGTGTACGAAAAAACAAAATATCCCGAAGATTTAACCGAAGAGCGTATTGAGCTAAATGCTGCACCTGCAACTAGGCTTCACATGCTTGATTTTTTGAATGCGATTGAAAATAATTCTCGTCCAGTAGCTGATATTGAAGAAGGACACATTTCGACGGCAAGCTGTATTTTAGCAAATATGTCAATGAAAGTTGGTCGCCCATTGGTTTATGACCCTAAAAAACGAGAGGTTGTAAATGATAAAGAAGCAAACCAATTACTAAGAAGAGCTTATCGAGGTCCGTGGAAACACCCCGAAGTTGATAACGTATAATATCAGAAACGCCCGATTTTACTTTCGGGCGTTTTTTATTAAACTTTTCTGTAGTTTTTTCATCTAAATGCTACACAGTTGTAACTTACTTATTTTTCTATGCTAAAGCCTTTCACACTTTCGCTTTTTTTGTTTGTTAGTTTATTTTTGGTTAATTGCCACCTTCGAGAAAAAATAGAAGCCATCAAAGATTATAGATTTGATAAAACGATTACGGTTGATGGCTTAGAACGCACTTATCGGCTCAACTTACCTCCTACTTATTACCAAAATACCAATTTACCTTTAGTAATTGCGATGCACGGTGGCGGCGGAAGTGCCGACCAATGCGAAAGTGATTATAGTTTAACTCAAAAAGCTAATAGCGAAAATTTTGTCATTGTTTACCCCGAAGGTGTGCAAAGTAATGGAATCTTACGAGCCAGAACTTGGAATGCTGGCACTTGTTGTGATTATGCCGTAGAAAAAAACATTGATGATGTACACTTTATTAGTGTTTTGATTGATGAATTATTGAAAAACTACAAGTTAAATCCAAAAAAAGTTTATCTCACAGGAATGTCAAACGGAGCAATTCTTTCTTACCGTTTGGCTTGCGAAATTCCGAATAAAATTACTGCAATTGCGGCAGTGAGCGGCCCAATGTCATTAAAAGACGAATGTAAATCTCTTAAACCGATTCCAATAATGCACCTACATTCGGTACTCGACCAGAAAGTACCTGTGAATGGTGGAACGGGGATTTTTGGCAATACTTTTCCTGCTGTTATGAGCGGTTTAAATTCTTGGAGCAAAATAAACGAATGTAAAACACCTGCCAAAGTCATTAAAGATGACTCAAAATACAAACTAACGCAATGGCTTGATTGTAAAAACAATGCAGTTATCACTTATTATTTGACCAAAGATGGCGGTCATTCTTGGCCAGGAGCAATAAAAGTTCGAGCTGCTGCCGATGAACCTTCAACTGTAATTAATGCCAATGATTTGATTTTTGATTTCTTCAAACAGTTTTAGAAAAATAAAAAGCCGCAAGTTTTACTTACGGCTTTTAACTTTATTTAGCTCCTGGAGGACAATTTTGTTTCAAATAATTAGTAAAAAGCGTGTTCAGATGTTTTCTCGTTCCTTCGCCTTCATAAATTCCATGACTACGATTAGGATACGGCATAAATTGAAATTGTCGATTATGTTTAATTAATTCATTTAGCAACATCTCAGCATTTTGATAATGCACATTATCATCGCCAGTTCCGTGTATGTAAAGTAAATTTCCTTTCAGGTTCTTTGCATGTGTTATTGGCGAACCATTCACAAAATCTTCACGGTTTTCCTGCGGAAGTCCCATATAGCGTTCTTGATAAATATTATCATAACAAAGTTGATTGCCAACGGCTGCCACCGCTATACCTGTTTGATAATATTGTGGATATTGGAAAAGCAAATTCAAGGTCGAAGAACCACCTCCGCTCCAACCATGTACGGCCACCCTGGTTGTATCAACAAAACCCCATTCTCTGATTTTTTTCACGGCCATAGCTTGGTCACGAATATTAACAATACCAATTTTTCGATAAATAGCTTTTCGCCATGCACGCCCACGTGGCAGCGGAGTTCCTCTATTATCAACTGAAGCATAAATGTAGCCGTCTTTCGCCATATCACCATTATAAAGACCGTTGAAACCAGTTCCATAAGTATCTAAAACAGTTGCCGCAGCAGGTTCGCCATAAACGTTAAACACAATCGGATAGCGTTTGGTAGAATCAAAATTTACGGGTTTCACCATCCAACCTTCAATATCAATTCCGTCATCGGTTTTAACTTTGAAAAATTCTACACGTTTATTGATTTCTAGCGTAGATAATTTCTTGGTAATGCTTTCTTTTTCTGTCAATGGCGAATGTTCAGTCAAATTTATCCACTCTGTCATATTCGGAATATTGGCACTCGAAAACGAATGTCGAGCAAATTTACCATTCGGTGAAATACTATATGTATTTGTTCCTTTTGGAGCATTTTCAGCCACAGGTTGCATACTTGAAGAACCATCTAATTTGATTTTGAACAAATAATTTTGCAAAGCATTTTGCGGCGAACCTGTAAAATAAACATATCCATTTGCTTCATCAATCAACGAAATATGTACAATATCATATTCACCTTTGGTTAAAAGCGTTTCTTTACCAGTCAAGTCCATTTTGTAAATGTGTCTCCAGCCATCTTTTTCACTAACCCACAAAAACTCTTTGCCGCCCTTAATCCACTCCCAGCCTTCTGGACTATCAGCCCAGCGTTCTTTGGTATCAATCCAAGCTTCGTCGGTTTCGGTTTGAATCGTTTTTGTTGTTCCCGTAAGTGCTTGACAAATAATTATTTTACTCTGATTTTGTTTTCGATTCAGTTGTTGAACAATGATTTCATTGGTATTCGGAATCCACTCCATGCGAGGCACGTAAGTTTGCTGCGGGTCGCCTTCGATATTCATTTTTAGTGTTTTCCCAGTAGCTACGTTTGCAACTAAGATTTTATATGGTGATGGACTTTCACCCACTTTTGGATACTCAACTGGCACATTGAATGAATAAATAGAATCCGTATTGTTTATCATCAAAAAGTCTCGAATTTTAGTCGCATCAATTTGCCAAAAAGCAATACTTTTTCCATCAGGACTCCATCTAAAACCATCTCGACAAGCAAATTCTTCTTCATAAACCCAATCGAACGTACCATTTATCATTCGGCGAGTGCCGTTGGTTGTTAGAGCTTTGATTTTATGTGTTGCGAGGTCTTCCACAAAAACATTATGTTCGCTCACATAAGCTACTTTTGAACCATCTGGCGAAAATTTAGCAAACATCAACGATGAAGCAGGTTTTCCTATTCCGAGCTGAGATAAAGCGTTGGTTTTGAGGTTTAAAACCCAATAATCGCCACGAGTTTCATACCGCCAAACTCGCTGAGAATTTGTGTAAATTAATAGTTTTGAGCCATCATCGCTCAAAATATAATTACGAACACCTAATGGTTTTTCAGCTCCTTTTGGCGTTAGTTGGGTTTTCGTAATTAGCACAGTTTTTTGTTGAGAAGGCAACGAATAAGAAACGATTTCGCCATTTTCGACTCGTGTATAGGCATTACCATCTTTGCTCCACTTGATTTGTTGGGCTTGGACAAAACCTATAAAAACGCTAAAAATCAGTAATAAAAGTATTTTGTTTTTCATGTTTTGGATTGGGATGAAGTAATATTGATAACTAATATTTCCCAAATTTAACTTTAGAAAATAGATTTCATTATATTTGTTTAGAAAATATCTTTAAGGGGTGCGTGAGTTTTTATCTAATTTTCTTTTAAAATCATTTAGATTTAGCACATGTATGATTGGAAATGGGGTTTTCTTAAGAATGTTGAAATGTTTATCTTCGGTAATAATAAAATCTGCATTTGCCATTAAGGCACAATCTACAAATTTGTTGTCGTCAGGGTCGATTTTTATCAATTCCCAAAAAAAGTATTCCTTAATTAAAATCACATTTGGGCTTTCCAAAAGAATATCAAGAATCAATTCAGCAGCATCGAAATTATACTTTTGTTCAAAAATCTCGGCATACTCATCTAATATTTCGGTTGTAACGCACAATTCAAATTGTTGTTTTTGAAAAGCCTGCCAAAGCCAATGCGTTTTTGAACGAGCAGAAAAACAGGTCACAGGTCAATAACTGATTGGTATCAATAACGACCCTCATAAGGTTTTATTTTGAAGATGTTTACGATATGATTTATATGAAGTACGATTATGCTCTTGCTTCATATTATCAAAATCTTGTTCGGTATAGCCTTTTTCATCGGTGATTTGTTCAATATTTTCTTGCAACTTACGAAACTTGAACTCCAGCAAAAGTTGACGCAGCTCCTGCATATCAGTTTGATTAAGTTTGACTTTAAACAAACTTAACAACTCAATTTGAGCTTCCGTAAATGGTGGTTGAATAGCTACTCCCATAAAATGTAAAGTGTTTACTAAACAAAGATAAATAATACGAGTATAATATCAAATCCTATTCTTAGAATCAATAATAATCATAAGTTTCTATTTTGGTAATGAAACCAAACTATTTTGTACTTGTGTTTCTAAATCTTCTTTTACTCTCAATAAAGCAGTTTTGGTTTCAGAAAAGTAAACGTTTAGGTCTTTTATTTGGCTTATTTTCAGATATACTTCACTATTTTTCAAGGATAAAAGAATTTCCTCTAATTGCTGTCTTTTTTGTGATAAAATAGCTAAATGAGAGACTAATTTTTCTTTTTGTGTTAAAACCACAGAATTTGAAGCAAAAATATGCTTTTCTAAATCGCTCAAAATTCGATTGACTGTTTCTAAATCATTGGCTTCATAAGCAGTTTTTAGTTCTATGAATGTTTGTTCGGCGAGCTTTTTCTGCTCATCTGGCACTTTATCAGGGTGACATAATTTAGACGCCTGACGAAATTTATCTTTCAATTCTTTTTGTTCAGCCTCCGAAAGTTCCTTTAATTCCTTAGTTTTGGTTTCTTCAAAACTCTGTTCATATTCTGCATAATCTTGTGTTGCTTCTACTATTTTCTCTTCGTCATTTTCAAATTCAGCCATTTGTTTTTTTAGTCTTAAAACACTGACTATCAACTCACCAAGTTCTAAATTATGCTTAATTTCAAAAACATAAATTTGCTTTTCAATATCTAATTTTTCATCTTCTAAACTTGATAATTGCCATTCTAAAGAACGGATTTCTAACTGCAAAGCTGGAATTTCGGGGTCTTGCCAAGTCGTTATCTGTCGTAGTTTTTGTAATAAGTTTGTTAGCTGAATGACGGACTCTTGATATTTCTGTTTTGCTATTAACTCCAAAATAATGATTACTTCGGGCGGAGGTACATCGAGTAGTAAAGTCTTTATTTTTTTAGTTTGATACAAAATGTCGTCTTCATCTTCAAGCCGAATTACATTGAGTAATGTTTCAAGCCGAATCAATAATTTACCCCAATCAATGCTTGTGTCTTGGGTTCTTCCTCTGATTTTCTCAAACTCTTGGTTAAAATCTATAATTAATTCTCTGTTACCTTCTATAATCGTAATACTTTCGTGGTTAGACTGTGCCTTACGAGTCCAATTATATGAGCCAAAAACTAAGATTTCATCATCAATGATACAAAACTTGTTGTGCATCAAAGGTGCTTTTTCAGAATCATTACCAATAAACGCTACGCTTCCTCCAAATTGATTCAATTGCTCATAATTGATACTCGACTCGTGGTTGATAAAATTATTAGCCAACAAAAGTTCTATTTTTACTCCTTTTTTGGCTTTTGATAATAGTATATCAAACAATTGGCTATCGGTAAACCATGCCACTGCTATTCGGATTTTATATTGGGCAGATTGAAGAACCTCAATGATTTCGGATTGGATATTTTCAAAGTACGCGTGGGTTTTCATGCAGAAGTTTGATGGTTTTATTGATACTGCAATTTAGAAAAAATAGCTAAAAAAGTAGTTTTTTATAGAGCCTTTCATATCAAAAATGCTATATAAGGCTAAAATTTTTTATTTCAAGTTATTGTTGGATTACGCTTGGTGATTGTTTTAACTTTGGATAATTAATATTTTTTCTAACTAATAAAGCACAACAATTATGGTATTAGACCCCAGTATTTTATTTGTAATTTACAGTGATTCAAAAGATGAAATCCTTCTTATGTACTGGATTTTGTTTAACCAAAGTTTATTCAATTACAAGGATAGAGTACAAAGTAAATTTGACAGTGAAAACCCTGAAAACAAAGGTAATTTTCAGATTTATTCTTTAACTATGCTGTATGAACTACAAGAGCAAGGTAAAAAATCAAAAGCTATTAAAAATGTAATTGATACTTTTGAAACTCTCAAAAAAGAAAGTGCTTCAAGTATATTCACTTTCTGAATTTTGCCTCTCTCGTGTATGCGAGAGAGGCTTATATAACTTTAAACAATTATAACTATGAGTACCCAAGATTATCTTAATGGAATATGTTATTCTAAATATTATACCAATATCTACCCAATTTTGCATACTTATATGCCAATAAATATGCTTAGTTTAAAGAGTTTGATGAATGGTGATTTGTTTTTCAACCAACCTTCAAACTTTAATGACCCTTATGACTGCTACCCATTCGATGAAATAGATTTGAGCGAAATAGATATTCAAGGTTATAGAAATAGCTGTAAATCGACATTAGGGGTAAACAATTTATTAGACATATTTGACGAAAATCCCTCTAAATATATCAAAGATGAACTAAATGAAGTTCTAAATAACATTGGAGTGAAATGTTTTTCTAAAAATGATGATAATATGCTTATGTGGGGCCATTATGCCGAAAAACACCAAGGAATGTGCCTTACATTTGATGCTTCAAAGGATAAGGAGTTCTTTTACGCTAAGAGTGTAACTCTTCAAGGAGAAAGGTCTGAAAAATGCTCTGCAGGGAGTTTAGAAAATTATCTTTATGAAGTTGATTATCTCGAAGAGTTTATACCGTTCGATTATGCTCAAGAAACAAAATTTGGTTGGGACTTAGAAATGAGAAAAATGTATTATGTAATTGGCGTTAAGTCAATAGATTGGAAATACGAAGAAGAAATACGTATTGTTAGCTCTTTGCAAAAAAATAATGGAAAATTTAAACAAAATATCAAATACAAAAAAGAAGCTCTTACTGCAATAAAATTTGGTTTAAAATGCAATGAAAATGATATTAATATGGTTAAGAAAATTGTAAAAAATAGTGAATATCATCATGTTGAGTTTTTAAAAGCTCAACTCGTTCATCCTAAAAATAAAGGCTATGGAATAGAATTTGAGGCTGTTTAGGTGTTTACTCTTCGTAATATGCTGTACCTTGTTTATCAATGTAGAAAGTAGTATTATTTCTTTTAACTGTTACTAATCCTTCTGAAAATGAATTAAATTTTTCATAGTCATAAAAACCATGCAAATCGTCATAAATAAATGATATGACTTGATTTCCTTTTTTATCGATAAATCCCCATTTATTGTTTTTCTTAGCAGCTGCTAAACCTTCTGAGAAACTACCACATAAGTCATAAATCATCGGAATAACTTCATTTCCAGCGTTGTCAATAAAACCATACCTATTATTTTTTTCAACTATTGCTAAACCTTCGTTAAAAGCACCCTCATATTTAACATCATCATAGATAAATGATATTACTTCGTTCCCTTTTTTATCAATAAAGCCATATTTACCTTCTTTTTTAACACTTGCTATACCTTCGCTAAACCAATCTGCATAATCATAGATAAATGGTATTACTTCGTTCCCTTTTTTATCAATAAAGCCATATTTACCTTCTTTTCTAACACTTGCTAAACCTTCGCTAAAAGGATTTCCCTCATCATAGATAAATGGTATTACTTCATTACCTTTTTTATCAATAAAGCCATATTTACCTTCTTTTTTAACACCTATCAACTCTAAAGAAAAAGAGTGATATTCTGGTAATTTAAAAATAAAAGAGCCATAATCATAAATAAAATCAGAAAGTTCTTCACCATTACTATTTATTAAACCCCATTTTCCTGCTTTTTTTGCAAATGTTATTCCTTTATGAAAATAATCATCTGCATCATCATAAATTATAGGAACTCGTATATTACCATATCTATCTATAAAACCATATTTACGATCATCTTTCCTAACTAATTGTAAACCTGACCAAAAGTAAGAAATACTTTCAAAAAAGAAATTTCCCTCACGATAATCCTCAGACCTTATCCAAAAACGTTCAAAAAATACAGAAACCTCTACACCGCTCCGAGTAATCATAATCGGTAATCCTTCTTGAGTTCCTTTGTTATTGCTAACAATGGCAAAATCGCCATCAAACAATTTAACCCAATCATATTTACACTCAATTACAATCTCTTTCTTTCTATTACAAAAGCCCCATTTATTCCCTTTGCGGTAAGGTATCAATTCGGGTAAACCAAGTGGGTTGTCATCTTCGAGTAGTTTTTCGGTAATCGCTAAAGCTTTGCTTAGTTTTTGTAGGCTTTGTGGGGTGGTTTTTATGAGTGCATTTTGCATGGTTTTAGCATTTTGTAGTTATCAAATCCTATTCTTAGAATCAATAATAATCGTTACGGGGCCATCATTGAGCAATGAAACCTTCATATCAGCACCAAAAATGCCAGTTTCGATTGGTTTTCCTAAATCAAACTCTAATTGTGCAATCATTTTTTCGTACAGCGGAATAGCAATTTCTGAGCGAGACGCTTCAATAAACGAAGGTCGATTTCCTTTTTTTGTACTGGCGTGAAGTGTGAATTGACTAATCAAAAGAATATTTCCGTTTACGGCATTCAAATCTAAGTTCATTTTGCCCTCTTCATCGCCAAAGACTCGTAGTCCTACGATTTTCTTAGATAACCACTCAATATCTTCTTGGGAATCGGTGTGCGTAATGCCCAACAAAATCATGAAACCCAAATCAATCTGACCTTTTATTTCATTATCAATCGTTACGGATGCTTGGGTAACTCTTTGTATTACTGCAATCATGGTTTTAGTCCACTGTCCACAGACGACAGTCAACAGTTTTATATTTAAAAAATCTTTTGTCTATTGTCTCTTTTCTATTGTCTGAAAACCTACAAATGCAACAACAAATTAGCAATCATCAAGTAAGTGCCAATGCCGATAATATCGTTGGCCGTTGTAATAAATGGTCCCGAAGCTATCGCTGGATTAATGCCTAATTTGTCTAATAAAAGTGGTGTAACTGTACCTGTAAATGAGGCCAAAACCACCACCGAAATTAATGAGCAACAAACCACAAAAAATAACTGGGTATTGCCACTAACATAAATATAAACACCTGCTAATGAGCCAATTATAAAACCATTAACGAGTGCAACCAAAATAATTTTAAATAAACGTTGTCCCAAACTGGTTGTAATACCCGATTTTTCTGCAAGGCTTTGTACAATCAATGATGAAGTTTGAATCCCTACATTTCCACCTGTCGAACCCATAATAGGAATAAATGCTGCCAAAGCCGAAACCTTTTGAAATTCTCCTTCAAAATGCCCGATAACTGTTGCAGCTAAAAGGCTACCAATTACACCAACAATCAACCACGGCAAACGGGCTTTTGCTAATTGCCAAACACTATCATCTTCCTCCGCTTCGCCCGTAATACCTGCCATTACCTGAATATCTTCTTCGGCTTTATCGGTAATAAAATCGACCACGTCATCAATCGTAATTCGACCGAGCAAACGCCCCAAAGTATTCACAACAGGAATCGCATCTAAGTCATACCGCTGCATAATTTCGGCTACTTCTTCTCCAGGACGAGTCGTTTCAACGTAAACAATTTCTTCATCTAAAATATTTTCAATTTTGGTATTTTTTCGAGCTAATATAATGCGTTTCAACGAAACGATTCCTTTCAACCTTTGCTCATCATCAACAACATAAACCGCATAAACTTTCTCTACATCTTCAGCTTGCCGACGAATTTCTTCCACACATTCACTTACCGTCCAATTTGCGTTTACTTTTATCAACTCTTTTTGCATTAAACCACCCGCTACATCTTCGGGATAATGCAACATATCTAAAATAAAACGTGCTTGTTCACGGTCTTCAATGAGAGCAATTACTTTTTCACGTACTTCAATCGTTTGCTCGTTTAGTAAGTCAACGGCATCATCGGAGTCGAAAAGATTGACATATTTGGCAATTTCTTCCACCGTAAAACGCTCCTTAATAAACCGTTTTCGGTCGTCTGGTTCAATATGTGACAATATTTCAGCCCCTGTTTCCGTATCAACGAGCGTCATCAAATAATGAGCAGGCTCGCCATCAAGTTCGAGCAAAATACTGGCAATATCAGCAGGATACAACTCTTCCATTTCGGCCATCAGCAAAGTTTCATCTTTCTGTCCGATAGCAGCTTCTAATTTTTCTAAGTACTCTTTAGTTAGCTCGAAAGTTGTCATTTTTCTATCAATTTTAAGGCATCAGTAACTGGTGTTTTTCTAATGCCAAAATACCTACTTCCTAAAACCTACACTTGCTCCTCAAACAAATTTGTCAACAGAATAAAATCTGCAACGCCCAATTGTTCGGCTCTTTTATTGAGTAATTCATGCTCAAAGTTTAGGCCAATTGGTTTTAAAGCATTACGTAATGTTTTGCGTCGTTGGTTGAATCCTGCTTTTACTACTTGGAAAAATTTCTTTTCGTTGCAGTCCAATTTTTCCACATCATTTCGTTTCAAGCGAATCACACCCGAATCAACTTTTGGTGGAGGAATAAACGCATCAGGATACACCGTAAAACTATATTCTATATTGTAATAAGCCTGTAAAAATACGCTCAAAATACCATAATCTTTCTTTCCAGGTGGCGAAGCGATGCGTTGAGCAACTTCTTTTTGCAACATACAAACAATTTCCATCACCAAATCTTTGTGTTCCAAAACCTTGAAAAAAATCTGTGACGAAATATTATACGGTAAATTACCGATGATACCAAATGGCTGATTTCCAAAAAGTTCGGCCAAATTCATTTGCAAAAAATCTTCTGAGAAAATTCGATTTTCCAATGCAGGAAAATGTTCTTTCAAATACACAACCGACTCGCGGTCGATTTCAACTACAAAAGTCTCACAATCAGTTCTTTTTAGTAAATATTGCGTCAAAACACCCATTCCAGGGCCAATTTCCAAGATTTTAGTATAATCTCGGTGTAGCGATTGCAGGTTGACGATTTTTTGAGCCGCATCCAAATCTTTCAAGAAATGTTGCCCAAGATGCTTTTTTGCTTTAACTTTTTCCATACCTCAAAATTAAGCCTTTTTTTTGAGATACGAGATAGGAGTTGCCAGATATGAGATAATTCTTGAAAATCTTAACTTTTGAATCTCATATCGTGAATCTCAATAATTGTCGAGTAAATCTACCTATTTATAGTCTTTTGTGTATTAGATGTATATTTATTCAATAAATATCGGCTTTGATGCTTTACTTTGTAATACCTATCTATTCAAAACTTAACATAAATGAAATATCTTTTACTTTTTTTAAGTATCGTTTTTTTTAATCAAAATTCTCTTTTTGCCCAAGCTGGCGGAAAAGCACAAGTAAAAGGCAAAATCATTGATGCAATCACGAGCGAACCCCTTAGTTTTGCTAGTATCAGAATCTCAAATAGTGCTGATAATAAACTCATTACAGGAAATGTCACAAATGATAAAGGTGAATTTTCGATTCCGATTAATTATGGGAATTACGTTGTAGAAATCGAATATATGGGTTATAAAAACTTAAAAACAGCTAGTTTTTCAGTTTCTAAAGATAACACAACGTACGATTTTGGCGTGATAAAATTAGAATCTTCTGCAAATGCCTTGAAAGAAGTAGTTGTTCAAGCAGAAAAAAGTACGATGGAAATGAAACTCGATAAACGTATTTTCAACGTCGGTAAAGACCTTGCCAATGCGGGTGGTTCAGCTTCTGATATTTTGACAAATATCCCCTCAGTTTCAGTTGACCCCGAAGGCGGTATCAAGCTTCGTGGTAGCGATAATGTAAGAATTTTAATTGATGGAAAACCATCAGGTTTAGTGAGTTTTAAAGGTGGTGCAGGTTTGCAATCACTGCAAGCAAGCATGATAGAAAGAGTCGAAATTATCACTAATCCATCGGCACGATACGAAGCCGAAGGAATGGCTGGAATTATAAATATTGTTTTGAAAAAAGACCAAAAACAAGGCTTTAATGGTTCTTTTGATATTATTACAGGCCATCCTGTTAATTATGGTGGAGCAGCTAACATCAATTTTCGACACAATAAAGTCAATTTTTTTGTTAATTATAGCATTGCGTATAACATTCGTCCAAATCGTGGTTCGATTTATCAAGAACGCCAAAATGGTGATACTACTTTCATTTTAAAACAAAACAATAATGGTACATTGACGGGTTTTAATACCAATATTAGAGGTGGTTTAGATTACTTTTTCAATGATAAAAATACCTTAACTGCATCATATTTGTACCGCAGAAGTAAAGCCCGAAGAATTACGAATTTACGTTACGAAGATTATCTTTTTACGAGTAATAATTTGACAGGAATTAGCAAACGTCAGCAAGACGAACAAGAAACTGAGCCAAACTCTGAATACGTTTTGAGTTACAAAAAAACTTATGCAAAAAAAGGTCAAGAATTCAATGCAGAAGTACGCTTTTTGGATAACTGGGAAAGTTCTGACCAACTTTTTACGCAAGCATATTTTACACCAAACGAAGCTCCAATTACAACCAAATCATTGGTTCAAAATTCGCTCAATGACGAGTACGAAAAGCAATTGTTATTTCAGATTGATTACGTTCAGCCAATCGGCAAAGAAGGTAAATTTGAAACAGGGCTAAGAAGTAGTTTTAGAGATATGGTGAATGATTATGTGGTCAATCAGAAAAACGAATCTGGACAATTTGTGGTTGTGCCTGGTTTAAAAAATTACTTCATTTATAATGAAAATATTCATGCAGCGTATGCCATTTTAGGTAATAAAACCAAGAAATTTTCGTACCAAGCAGGAGTTCGTGCCGAATGGACTGATGTAAAAACAACGCTCCGAGAAACCAATGAAGTTAATCCAAGAAAATATTCAAATCTCTTTCCGAGCATCCACGCTACTTATGAATTATCAAAAGACAATTCATTGCAATTGAGTTTTAGTCGCCGAGTTAGAAGACCATTTTACAATGATTTGAGTCCATTTTCAACATTTTCAGACAACCGAAATTTCAATAGCGGTAATCCAAACCTTAATCCTGAATTTAGTAATGTTTATGAATTAGGGCATATAAAATATTTTGAAAAAGGCTCAATCGGTTCATCGGTTTATTACCGAGATACGGACAACAAAATCGAGCGAATCCGTCAAGTAAACGCTTCGGGTTTTGCCACTACCCGTCCTGAAAACTTATTATCTGAACAAGCTTATGGGCTAGAATTCATGAGTCAATATTCCCCAGCCAAATGGTGGAAGTTAGATTTTAATTTTAACTTATTTCATGCAAAAATTGACGGCAGTAATGTTGATAAAACCTATTTGCGAGAAACCAATAGTTGGTTTATGCGACAAACATCAAAATTTTCGTTACCCAAAGGCTTAGATGTGCAGTTGCGAGCTAATTATGAGGCCAAACAAAAGACCGTTCAAGGTACTCGTTTGCCGCTTTACTACTTTGATTTATCGGCAAGTAAAGATATTTTGAAAGGAAATGGCACACTCAATTTTAGTATTTTAGATATTTTCAATACTCGTCGATTTAGAACAATTACCGAAGGAACAAATTTTCGTACTGAAAGTAATTTCCAGTTCAGAAAAAGACAGTTTAATCTAACACTCAACTACCGCATTAAGCAATCGAAAGGTGCAGGAAAGGGCAAAAAACTTGAGTTGGAAGGATAATAAAAACTACATATCGGCTTGCTATAAAGAATTTAAGACAAAATTTGGGTTCTTCTAAATTGTCATATATTATCACTTTTATATACTGTATTTTAAATTTTACGTTTACTTCCTTCATCTTTCTTGCTATATTTACCCCATAATTTATTCAACATTTTGAGGTATGTCAGCAGAAAAAAGCAAAGAAGAACTATTATTCGAAATTGAAAAGCTTAAATTTCAACTTTCACAAACCCAACAACAACAAGGGATTGACCAACTTCAAGATTTGGTCGATAATACTTCTGAAATCATCATGCTATTGTCGTTGAGTGGAAGGTTTCTATTTGTAAATACTGCTTTTCGGGAAACTTTTGGTTATTCTGAAACTGAGCTGTCTCAACTTACGCTGCGAGATATGTTGCATCCTCAATTTGCTGATGATACATTAGACACGCTTCAAAGAGTAAAGGAAGGCGAGCAAGTGATTGATTATCAAACGGTTGTACGCAATAAAGAAGGCAAAAGAGTCTATCTTTCGGGCGATATTAGCTGCCGTTTTGATAATGGAAAACCAACGGCTTTTCGTTGTTTATTTCGTGACATTACTCAACGACGTCGTGCCGAAAAAGCCCAACAACTCTATTATACCATTGCTCAACTCAATCTCAATACGCCTAATTTACAAGAATTTTTGACGCAAGTTCATGCTGAACTGCAAAAAAATATGCAGGCAAATAACTTCTTTGTGGCACTTTTTGAACCCGAAGAAGGCACAATTCACTTTCCATATTTTATTGACGAATATTCTGAAACCGAAGAAAATTATCATCGTAGAAAACTCGGAAATGGCATTGTAGAATATTCAATGGTGCAAAATAAACCATTGTTTTTGTCGAACGATGACATCAAGAAATTAGTTGAAGTAGATAAAATTTATTTCTACGGTTCTTCCCTACCCGAAGTCATGCTTTGTGTGCCTTTGCACGTAGGCGAACGCACAACTGGCGTTATCGGAATTAAATCTTATAGCGACCGTAATAAGTTTAACATCAGAGACTTAGAGCTTTTAGAATTCGTTTCGGGGCAAGTTGCGGTGGCTTTGGTTAGAAAACAAAAAGAAGAAGATTCGCTTCGCCAAACGTCTCGTCTAAATGCCGTTTTTGATAGTAGTTCACACGTTATTTGGACGGTAAATCAGAAGCGTCAATTGAGTTCTTTCAACAAAAATTACGTCAATTTATTGCAACAAAAACTTGGTACTCCTCCCGAAATAAATATGAGTATCGAAAAATTTGGTTGGAAACTCATTTCGCCCGAAGATCGTCCTCTGCTTCGTGAAAGATACAACGAAGCATTTCGAGGAAAACCGCAATATTTTGAAATGCACTGGGGAAATATCGATGGCGGGGATGATTGGTACGAATTTTATTTGAACCCAATTTTGTCTTCCGAAAGTGGACAAGTAGAAGAAGTTTCAGGAATTGCCCAAAATATTACCGATAAGAAAAACTCAACTATTACGCTCCAAAAGAGTGAACAAAAATTTAGAGATACCATCGAATCGTTTATTGATATTTATTATCGAACCGATTTGGCAGGAAATATCACAATGATTTCGCCTTCAGTATTAACTCATACTGGCTATACTTTGGAAGAAGTAATGGGCAATAAAGTCGATAAATTCTTTGAAAATGCAGTTGATAGTTCAAAAAATATTAAGGGTTTGCTCAAATCAGGAAGTATCACGAATTTTGAAGTAATCGTCAAACGAAAAGATGGCGAACTTCGGCAATTCATGCTCAATATCCGAATGATAAAAGATGCCAAAGGCTTGCCTGTTGAAGTTGAAGGGGTAGCACGTGACATTTCTGAGTTAAAAAGTGCAGCCGAAGATTTGCTCATTGCCAAAGATGAAGCCGAACGCTCATTGAAAGTGAAAGAACGTTTCTTGGCAAATATGAGCCACGAAATACGCACGCCTATGAATGGTGTCATTGGGATGATTGATTTGATGTATGAAACACCACTCAATCCAGAACAAAAAGATTATGTGCAGACTATCAAGAAATCATCGGAAACATTGCTGACGATTTTGAACGATATTCTTGATTTATCCAAAATCGAAGCTGGTAAGATGGATTTGCACAACGCTCCACTTGATATTAAAGAAATTTTGGAACGATTGGTTGCACTTTTCCGCCAAAGAGCCATTGAAAAAAACAATAAACTCATTTATAAAATTGCCGAAGATGTGCCTGCATACTTGATTGCAGACCAAACACGTTTATTGCAGATTTTCTCAAACCTTACTTCTAATGCCCTTAAATTTACAGAAAATGGCGATGTAACTATCTCATTATCAAGGGTTTCATCGAATGGAAAAATTCATGTTTTGAAAGGAGAAATTAGAGATTCTGGTATTGGAATTTCAGAAGAAGACCAAAAATTACTTTTTGGAGCTTTCCAACAAGTTGATAATTCTACAAAAAAATCATTTGGAGGAACAGGTCTTGGATTAGCCATTTCAAGAGAACTTTGCCGCCTAATGAAAGGCGATATGGGCGTGGTTTCGGAACATGGAAAAGGAAGTACATTTTGGTTTACGATTGAAGTTCGTTCCACCACAATTAGTCCAAGCATCAGCGAAAACAACGAAGGAGAAATAAAATTAACAGATTTCTTTAAAGGTTATTCACCCAAAATATTGTTGGTTGATGATAACCAAGTCAATAGAAAAGTTGCTTCCGAAATTTTATTAAAGTCTGGCTGTCAAGTTATTACGGCTGATAGTGGAGCAAAAGCCATTGAAGTTTTTGGTGAAAACCCTAGTTTTGATGTTATTTTCATGGACATCCAAATGCCCGAAATGGATGGCATCGAAACCACCAAACGTATGCGTGAATTGTACGGCAAAGCATTGCCAAAAGTAGTTGCCATGACTGCCTATTCGATGCAACACGACCGTGAGAGATTTTTGAGCGAAGGCATGGACGATTACGTTCCGAAACCAATTAGGGCTTCTATTTTGATTCAAAAAGTAAATGAAATTGTACCAAATTCGCACTCAATAACTGAGATTTTAGAAACACCCGTAGTTCAAAATCAAACAGAAAGTACATCAATAACTTCCACCGATTCGGCTAGTCCAATTAATCCTGTGTTGCAAGTTTTTGATATGGAAATAGTAAATCAATTGCGTGAAATGGTTGGTGATGAAACGCTTATTGGTGTTTTTGAAGATTTTGAGCGAGAAGCAGAAGAGCAAATTGCAAACGCAAAAAATGCCTATCCAAATGATGTAAAAACAATTCAAAGAGAATTACACACATTGAAAGGTAATTCTGGCACGATTGGTTTGGCACGCATCCACGATATTACTGAAATCATTGAAGTTCCGTCAAAAACAGGTGATTTGACACATTTCAGCGAAAACTTAGTATTTCTGGAAGAAGAGTTTGCTATCTTTAAAAAGAAATATCGCAATATTATATCGTAGCAACTGCTTAGGCAAAATTTTTGCTAATGAATAAATACCGCTTAATCAACGGTAAAACTTGAGTGAACACTATAATTAATGAAAAAGGTTAAAATTTTATCCTTCGTATTGCTTCTTTTATTTGGGCAAGGTGAAAACCTTTATGCTCAGTTTAATTGTGGTTTACCAAATCCTAGCGATATTCAGAAAAAAGAATCATTCGACCTTTTTCAAAAATATATTCGTCAAAAAAAAGCAAAATTAACAACGTATAAAGTAGCTGTCAAAGCAAATGTTATTTCGGCTAATAATACGGCCAACTTTCTCAGCGAAAATGATATTCGAGCAATCATTTCCAATGCAAATCTTTATCTTCAAAACATTAATGTTCAGCTTTATTTATTAAACGACAAAGTTTACCAAATAAAAGATGATAAATATGCTGATTTTAAAATTGCAGATGAAAATGCTCTTCGTCAAATAAACGATGTACCAAATGCCATTAATATCTATTTTGTCAAGAAAATCACTTTACAAGACCTCACCATTTTGAGTGGTTATGCTTCCTTGCCAACCACTTCAGCAAGTAGTAATCGTATATTTTATTCGTATTTTGAACGTTCAGAAGATGATTTTACTAATCTGAAAGACAAAACATTCCTCCATGAATTAGGTCATTATTTTGGGCTTTTTCACACATTTCAAGATAGCAATAACTCTGATATTAAAAAAAGAGAATTGGTAACTCGTGGAAATGGCTCAAACTGTGTTTCAACTGGCGACCAACTATGTGATACCGCTGCCGACCCTTTCGAGCGGCTTCCACTTATAAGTGCTTATAATTGTACAGAAACAGCACCCGCTGATATTGTTGACGCAAATGGAGATATTTTTAGTCCACCGATCGATAATATTATGTCGTATCATCAACGTTGTGGAAATGTTTTTACCGAGCAGCAATACCAAAAAATGCAAGCCTCATTTGCTATCAGATTTTCGCCTTTGGCAGAATATCAAATTGTGCCTCGAAATCCAAATTTTGTAATAATTAATAATCTTGATAAAAAAGTATATTGTATAGGTGATTCACTAAGAATATCATTTAATTTAGAAGGTTTATTTGAAAATAATAATCAATTATTTGTAGAAATATCTGACCAATTTGGCAAAAACTATCAAAAAATAGATGCTCGTTTAAATAATGAAAAATTAGTAATTAAGCTACCCGATGATTTTCCTGAAGGTGATAATTATCGTGTTCAACTAACCGCCACTCGCCCTGAAACAACGAGTGCGATAAGTGAAAATTTTGCTATCAGAACTTATCCAGGCGTTACACTATCAGCAGAAAATGGCATCATTAATTCAGGCGAAAGCACAAATTTAATCTTCAATTTTAGCGGTAGTGGCCCATGGGATTTGGACCTGTCAGATAGCACTTTTATAAAAAATATTCGACAAAACTCTTATCAAATTGCTAAATCACCACTTCAAACGACCACTTATTCAATTATTTCTGCTAGAAATATGTGTGGAGAAGGCATCAAAGGAAATGCTACTACAATAAACGTCGTTCAACCACAAATCTTGGCCGAAGCACTCAGTACAAGTACTGTTTGTCAAGGGCAAAATATCAAACTTTCTATTGCTATTATTGGAAAGTTATCTAGTAGTAGTCAGTTAGTTATTCAAATTTCAGATACGAATGGACATAATTTTACAGATTTACCAACACAAGTTTCATTATTTACGCTTTCCGCACAAATTCCTTCAACTTTTCAGGTTGGTTCGGGTTACAGGATAAAAGTATTAGCTAAAAACTCCGACTATTTCAGTTCGATTTTAGGACCTTTTACAATTATTGCACCGCCTTCACCGCCCATTATAGCCGAAAATTTTCTGTATTGTCAAAATAGTAATTCTGAACCATTATTTGCTGAGGGTACAAATTTAAAATGGTACATGAGTGAACTCGACATTAAGTCTTTTCAAAGTATCACGCCTCCAACTGGAAACGAAGGCGTTTTAAATTATTATGTTTCGCAAACAAATGCTTATGGCTGTGAAAGCAAAAAAATAAAAACAACCGTAACAATCAAACCTTTGATTTTGGCACTTATTAACGGTGATGCGACAGTATTAAAAGGAGATAGTGCATTGATTCAGATAAATTTTACGGGCGAATTGCCTGCAGAAATAAAACTTTCTGATGGACGTACCTTTGTTTGTAATCAAAATCCGTTTACGATTGAAGTAAAACCTTTACAATCAAGCACTTATACACTCAAAGAAGTGCAAAATGCGTGCGGTTTTGGAACTGTTTTAGGTAGTGCAACTATTACAATTTCGGAGCCATTGGCTACCGAAGAGAATTCGGTTGAATTGATTAACGTATATCCAAATCCGACTAATCAACAAGTTAATATTGATTTTTTGGTTGCTTCCACGAAAAGCTCAAACATTATTCTTTCAGATAATAACGGGAAAGTTTTACAACAAAAACGTCTATTATCAAGCGAATCCCAGCAGGAAATCTTTGATTTCAAGACATATTCATCAGGTATTTATTTTTTAAAAATTATCCACGATAAAAAAACAATTATTAAGAAAATTGTGCTTGAAAAATAGTTATAACACGCATTTTTCAATATAAAAAAACACCTTTCTTGCAAAACAAGAAAGGTGTTTTCATAAATTTTTCTCTTTAATAATTAAAGAGCTGGAATTCTTAATACTTGACCTGGATAAATTTTATCTGGGTGAGTAAGCATTGGCTTATTTGCTTCAAAAATTACAGGATATTTCATCATATCACCATAATATTCTTTTGCAATTTTAGATAAAGTATCACCTTTTACAACCGTATGAAATTGAGCTTCAGGTTCTGGAGTAGCTACAATAAGTTGGTTATCAACCACATGTACACCTTCAACATTTCCTACAGCTAGGGCAATTTTTTCCGAATCTTCTTGTGCATCAACTTCACCCACAAGGGTTACGGTATCTCCAGAAATTTTGATTGTTAGCGTATTAAATGGTAATCCAAGTTTTTGCACGTGTGCTAATAAAGCACTTGCTTTCAACTCTTCTTTTTCTGCTACTGGTGCAGCCTCTTCTTTATGTCCGAAAAGTTTTTCGCCTACACCTTTAAAAAACGACATTAATCCCATTGTGAGTAATTTGGTTTTGGAAGTTAATAATTATAATTAATTGCAAATGTATCAAAAACTTAGTTTCCGCAAGATTATTTTCATTTTTTTTATATTTTTTCAAAAAAATCAGCTGAAAACTTCCGCTTAATTGATACATTTACATCATTCTGACGTATTTTTTTTCTAAAGTAACAAAGTAACTTTCTATTTCGTTAGTCTTACAAATTTCATACTTTTTTCTAAGCTTTGTTGCTTTTAAATGGTACGAAATTTGTTGCAAATAAGAAGCAAAATGTTGTTTTAATTCCTAGAAAAACGCTTTTAAAACAACGATAATCAGAATCAAATTTATGAAATAAAAATAGCCAAACATGAAAATTATTGTTGCAGTTACCGCCATTTCATTGGTATTTCTGACACTTGCTTGTCAAAAAACTGAAGAAGTTGTAGTTCCCTCTACTAAAACGACTAATACACAAACTTCAACAAATACCACAACTACGGTTAAACTTAGCAGTCAAGAAATATATGATACCTTTGTTCGATTAGCCCTTAAAAATTCGGCAGGAACGCAAGTTATGACAATTAGAAAATGGCTTCCGACCAAAGCCCAGATAAAAATATTTTGGGACGGCGGACGTACAACAGTTTTAACTACTGCGTTAGACAAAATTATTGCTGACATGAATTTGCTGAATAAATATAATAAAATGATTAAAACCGAAGTAGTTGGAGAGGCTGATATTATCATTAATCGAGTTGATGTAGCTACCCATAATGCCAAATATGCAAGTTATCAAGTGACAAATACAACAGTTCAAGGAAATACATTTACACAGTGGAGTGGCACTAATATTACAAAAGCTATTATTTGGCTTTCACCAACCACAGCAAGCTCTGTTCAAAATGGCGTTTTGCGACATGAACTCACGCACGCTTTAGGAATAGGACACACAGAAAATACTAAGTCGATTATGATTCCTGTAATGAGTAGTACAACTTATGATTTTAACACCTTTTCAACTTTAGACCAACGAATTTTACAAATATTGAGTGATAATAGAGTAAAACATGGCATGAATGAGGCTAATATTAGTGATGTTATAAAAGAATATGCAGCTAAATAAGAAAATATAGCAATACTAAAAAAATAATTTCGTTAATTTAACGTAGGAATACAAACATACTATACCGATGAAATTAAATAAATCACTACTTACACTCTTAGCAGTATTGTGCTTCTCGGCAAGCACTTTCGCTCAGTCAGAAGACGAAGCAATCAAAGAATCACTTAATAATTATTTAGAAGGTGGCTCAGTCGGTGATACTGCACGGCTAAATCGAGCTTTTTTTGCATTTGCAAACCTACGAAATTTAAGCAAAGATGGTAAAATATCCGAAATGCCAGTAAAGAAATTTATTGCTTCAGTACCTGCTGGTGGAGCAAAATGGACGAGTAAAATAATCAGTTATAGTTATGCTGGTACAGCTGCTACGGCAGTAACGGAAGAAGAATTACCAACTTTCAAATTTGTGGATTTCTTGAATCTATTGAAAATTAATGGAGAATGGAAAATTGTTAGTCGTGTTTATTCAAGAGTGGATAAAACGGTAGCTATTGTTTCTTCAAATACAGGAGCATTTTCAACGGCAGCATCGGTTGCTCCGACGAAAGCAAATGCTCCAGCCGCAAAAAAACCAGCTGCTAAACCAAAACCTTCAGATGATGGTTGGAAATAAAAATCATTAATTCGCTATATTAAAAAGAAAAAACCAGCATTTGATGCTGGTTTTTTCTTTTTAAGTATGTCATTTACCTTAATTAGAACTTTCAACCTTTATCAAAAAATCAGTTACAATTCTTACACTTTCGTTTAGATTTTCAAACATTCCTGCATGAGCAACATTCGGTAAAACTGCACTTTGATTATTTTTTAATAATGAGATTTGCTCTAAAGCTACTTCAAGTGGAACAAAACTATCTTTTTCTCCAGCCAAAATCATTATTGGATAGTTTGCATTGGTTAAAACAGTCCTTGTATCTATTCTATTTCTCATCGCAATTTGGGCATTTATCAATGCTTCTTTAGGAAAATATGCAAATTTTTCAATTTGCTTTTCGATAAAAACACTATTTTTCTCCCTAAATTCCTCCGAAAACATATTTGGATAAAATCCTTTGATAAACTTTGCCGTACCTTGTTGGTCAATTACCCGAACTGTTTTTAGGCGAATCTCTTTTCTTTCTTCATTATCTGGTAAAGCCGACGAATGAAAAAGTCCCAAACCTACTATCATCTCTGAGTACTTTTCAGCAAAAGTTAGAGCAATATATCCGCCCATCGAATGCCCAATTATGACGCATTCACTAATGTTTTTTTCTTGCGTAAATTCTTTTAGCCAATTGGCATAATCTTCAATACTTTCATATGTAGTCAAAGAAGCATAATCGGGCGTAAAATAACTATACTTTTTTGGTAATTGATTGATAAAATCATTCCAAACGGATGCGTCTTCGCCAAAACCGTGCAAGAAAATAACATTCATTAGGCTACCATTTTCAGCTGATAAAATGCAGAACGCTCAAACATACTTTGGGCATAATCGAGCGAAATAGTAAAGTTCTTAATGCTTTTATTAGACGGAATTTCGTACATAATATCTGTCATAATTGCTTCACAAACCGAACGTAAACCTCTCGCACCAAGTTTAAACTCCATTGCTTGGTCAACAATAAACTCTAGTACTTCTTCCGAAAATTCGAGTTTCACATCTTCCATCGCAAATAGTTTTTGGTATTGTTTTACCAAAGCATTTTTGGGTTCAGTCAAAATACGACGCAAAGCATCACGGTCAAGCGGATTAAGGTAAGTTAACAATGGCAAACGCCCAATTAACTCAGGAATTAACCCAAACGACTTCAAATCTTGTTGAGTAACAAAACGCAACAAACTTGTATCACCCAAAAGCTCAATGTTTTTACCACTATTTGAGAAGCCAATTGGACGAGTATTCATACGCTTTCCGATATGGCGGTCGATTCCATCAAAAGCACCACCACAAATAAATAGAATATTCTCTGTATTAATTTGAATCAGTTTTTGTTCAGGATGTTTACGTCCTCCTTGTGGTGGAACACTTACGATTGAGCCTTCCAATAATTTCAAAAGCCCTTGCTGCACGCCTTCGCCGCTTACATCACGGGTGATAGAAGGATTGTCACCTTTGCGAGCAATTTTATCAATTTCATCAATGTAAACTATTCCTCGTTCGGCCAATTCTACATTAAAATCAGCAGCTTGAAGCAAACGGCTCAAGATACTTTCAACGTCTTCGCCAACATAACCCGCTTCAGTCAAAACTGTTGCATCTGCAATTGCAAAAGGCACTTGCAACACCTTAGCAATTGTACGAGCTAAATATGTTTTTCCAGTACCCGTTTCTCCGACCATAATGATATTTGATTTTTCAATCATTACATCGTCTTCTCTTTTGGGTTGAGTCAATCTTTTATAATGATTATAAACTGCAACGCTTAATACTTTTTTTGCTTCATCTTGTCCAATAATAAATTGGTCTAAATGATTTTTAAGTTCAACGGGCGGTCTTAAATCAAACTTTGGCAATTCATTTTTCTTCTTTTTCTCCTTTTTTTGCGGAGCAACTCCACCATGAAGCTCTTGCTGAACTAATTGAAACCCTTGTTCTACACAATAATTACAAATATTTGCTTCCGTTCCTGATATTAAAAGTTCAACTTCATTTTTACGTCTGCCACAAAAAGAGCAATAAGCTTGTCCAACATTCATTCGAGCGTATTTTTTTGATTTATCCTGCAAAATTACAAAAAATGTTTGGGTTTTTATTACGATTAAACAATTTACAAATGCTATACGCACTTATTTTCTTGGAAATATTTCGACTTGATTTGGTGACGAACAATAAAAGTTTTAACCAACAAAAAAGCCACCCAAATGATGAGTGACTTTTGTATCTAAACCCTAACACTAAACTAATTATTATAAAATATTTTCAGAATTATCTATCAAGTGCCATTATTTGTTTGGCATAATCTGGTGGTAAAAGAGCCATTTTCAAGTACTTATCCAAACTTATTTTTTGCATGAATTTATAGAATTGCAAGAAAGGTTTGAGCAACAAAATATCGGTAAAACTCAATAGTTTTTTTACATGTGAAGGCACAATTAATTTTTGTCCTTCAAGTAAAATTATGTACCGAAGCACTCCTAAATGTTTTTTATATTGTTGATATAAATCAGTCGTAAAGTTACTTTTAAGGAGGTTTTCTTGTAAATGTTGTTCACGAACGCACAACCAAGCTTGATAATTTTGGGGCAAATCCTTCAAATTCATTCGCTCTCCTACTCGGTTAAAAACATTAAAAATCTCTTCTTTTTCTTTGTTAGTAAGTCTTCTTTCAAGCAATTCAAAAGCCGTAATTGAATAATGAATCAACATAAAAAGTACATCTCGATAAGCCCAATCGGGAATCTGAAAACCTCGTTTTTGTTCGACGGATTGATGAATTGCAGAAATTTTATCGATGGCATTCAAGGCATTTTCTTGGCTCAAAAAAATAATTTGTTGGGCATAAACTACCGTTGAAAATAATCTACCAAGCGGGTCAGCAGGAAGCTTTCCTGTAAAATAAAGCCAATCTACGGCCTTATTTAATGAAAATTCGGCAGCAGCTCCACCGAAAATAAACAAAATTGTATCGGCACTGCCCCAAATTTTCCGAACGATTGAATTTTCATCAACAAAAGTTTCCATGTCAATATTGCGTTGGTTTTTGTTTTTCGACATCAGTTTTTACCTCAAAACCAAGTGTTTCTTTGTCAAAAAAGAAAACGGCGAATATTCCTAAGGTGTAAGCAAAAATATCACGCCAATCGAATGAATTGCCAAGAATAACAACTATAAATTTGTACTTTTTTAAGCCTGAAAAAGCCAAAAAATTGCAGTATTGCAAGAATTCAATAAAATATGCCAAACAAATACTTACTAGAGCAATGGTTAAATCTTGGAGATTTAAGAATGATTTTAGCAGAAAAAAGAGAGCAATTACTGCTAAAAAATCTCCAAAAAAAGGACGAATAATAGCATCGTGTACATAAAGTGCAATGCCACTTTCTACTATAAGCAGCATTGTAAAAATGACAAAATATTTGAGTTTGAATGTCAGCATTGTTCTAAAATTACATCATTTTAAAAGGTCGAACCCACAATAATTAATGTTTAAAACCTACATTTTCCCAATCAATTTTTCGAGAAACGTACATCGTTATGGCTAAAATAATAAACAAACCGATGCTTCCAATCAATAATGCGGTATCTTCTAATTGAATAATCACAAAAACAAAACTATAAAGTGTCAACATGACGGCGGAAATAATGATGGCGGAACGATTATCACTAAAAATGCTTTTTGAATAAAGAAATATCAGTCCTAAAGTCATAATAGTAGCCAAAAAATACGCTAGATTGAAACTCAAAACTTCAGAAATTGATACCAAAAGGGTATAAAAAATACACAAAGCTAATCCAATAAGAATGTAGTTAAAAGGATGAACTTTCTTGCGATTGATGATTTCGATGAAGAAAAACGCCAAAAATGTTAAAGAAATTATCAAAATAGCATATTTTGAAGAACGATTCGATTTTTGATAATTATCATTAGGCGTAATAAGTTTTACACCAAACGACGCATTTTGAAACGATAATGGAGCAATCCCAATCCACTGTTGCGGAAAATCACGATTCAAGTGCAGAACTTTCCAAGAAGCAGAAAAACCTTGTTCAGAAATATTTCTTTTATCAGGCAAAAATGCACCAATAAAACTTGGATTTTGCCAATTTGATTGCAAACTTACTTCGGTAATTTTACCAACTGGTATAAAATCTATTGCTTCTGAACCTTTAAGACTTATATCAAAACTAAAAGAGTTTTTGTTTTTTCCTTCATTTTCAATCAAAACTGGTGTTATGATACCAGAAATTTCGTTTTTTTCATTTTCACCAGTAAGCAATTTTCCACCCGAATTAAACGTAGATTTATTCCCATTCCAATTGAGCGAAACGTCTTCTTCGATTCCTCTTGAGTCAGAAATTGTGAGCAAAATCGTGGCATCTTTCCAAACTATATTTTCTGGAAGAACATTAAATTTATCAAATTGTATGTTCGAAAAGTCTCCGTTAAAATTCAATTTAGAGCGATAAACAACAATATCAAAAATACCTCGATTTCGTTTTTCTGGCATCAGTTTTCCTGAAATAGACAATTTATCGGGCAAAAAATAGGCATATGCTAAGGTTTTTGTTTGCTCAATTTCTTTTTTACCTTGTGTATTTGATTTCTCAACTTTGCTTATTTCATAGTAAGGGATTCTAAGAATCGGTCCAATAAATTGCTGTTTATTTCCCCATTTTGAACTCACTTCTTGAATAGCTTCGGTCTTTCTGCTTTCTCGTTCATTAATGAGCGAATCAATCATTAATGTTGGAATGAGTAGTAATAATATCAAAAAACCGATGAAAAAACCTTTGATTAATGCGGCATTTCGTTCTAAAAATGTTGGTTTTTGTTGGTTATCTTCCATTTGTTTGCAATGTTTAAAGTTTAAAATATATCCTGAAAGTACTTTTAGTTTCAAAGTAAATTAACAAAAAAATCTACGAACCTTTGATAAACTTTTCTAATTCGTTCAGATGCTCATTAAAAGCTTTTTTGCCTTCATCAGTTACGCTGTAAACTGTGCTGGGTTTTCTACCAATAAATTCTTTTTTGAAAGCTATATAATTTGCTTCTTCTAAAGCTCGCAAATGGGTAGCCAAGTTGCCGTCCGTCATTGACAAAAGGTCTTTCAATACAATGAAACTTACTTCGTCGTTAACCATCAGCACCGACATAATGCCAAGTCGAGCTTTGCTTTCGAATGCTTTATTAAAGTTTTGTAAAATTTGCATATTTGGCTGTTAGCATTTTCGCTATTAGCTTAATAATCAATAAGTTATATTCAAAAATCAAGCAGTTATTTTATCATATTTAAAATACATCACAACGCCATAAACAATATGTAATACGCCGAATCCTGCCGCCCAAAAAATCAAATTCCAGCGAGCTAAAAACAATGAAATGATTCCTAAAACAATTTCACCCATTCCTAAATAATATGTGTCACGAACCGTATATTTACTTGCATTGACCAGTGCGATTCCGTAAAAAACTAAAGTAGCGGGAAATGCTATCCAAAAGAAACCATTATAAATAAGACCTAAGCAAAAAATACCTCCCGCAAAAAGTGGAACTAACATACTATTGAGCAAACGTTTTGAAGTTGAATTCCAAACATTTAATCCTTGTTTTCGGGCTTTCCTGATAGTAAAAAATGCACCTGATAACAACGCACCAATCAAAACGAAAGCGGCATCAATTAAAAGTAATGGTACAATTTCTTGCCTCACAACTGGGTCGAAAAGCAAATAAAGTGCATCAATATGGATTTTTTGATGAGCATACCACGCTCCCAATAAAGCACATACACCCGCCGAAATACCCGAAAGCCCACTCAATGAAAGGAATTTCGAGGAGCGTTCCATCAGGGAACGAATTTCTTTTAGATTTTCGAGATGTTCGTTCATAAAACAATGAATGAATTTTGAATGAATAAATGAGCGAATGTTTGAATTCTATTTTCCAAAGCAATTTGAATGATTCTTGAATTACTAAAATTTACTGAGAATTTTAGGCAAAAATATAATAATTCCGACAATAACCGCTACAATTGAAACGATTAAAACTGCGGCTGCGGCCAAATCTTTTACTTTTCCAATGAGTTGATGATACTCTACTGAAACAAAATCACATAATTTTTCGATAGAAGTATTGATAGTTTCAACTGCTAATATTAAACCAATTTGCATAATAATAATTGTCCATTCAACAGCAGAAATTTTAAGATAAAATCCAGTTAGTAAAACTATTATAGCAGAAAGCAGATGAAATCTTGCATTGTTTTCTGCTAACAAAAAATGTAATCCAGCAATGGCATAACGGAAACTACGCAACATTTTTAACACTTGCATAACGATTAGGAATTAAAATGAGAATCGAAATATATAACACCATTACAACAAGTGTAAAAACTAACGTTATTTTCATTGCCAATGGATTTTGTAATTCGTGAAAAGATTTTCTGGCTAAATAGAAAGGATGTGTAAATATATCCCAGCTATTGAAACGAATAAATCGACCGAGATATAATCCAAAACCAGATAAAACAATACTTGCCGAAACAATTATCCAAGCGATTAACTTACTTGTCAGGCCATTAAGTACTTGATGTGCCACATATAACGAATATAATCCTGTGCTAATTCCAGCCAATGCTACCATAAAAAACTCACTGTATCGAACCATACAATTTGTCCGTTAAATTCGCCTAAATGTATCAAATCAGTGATAATATAAGGAGCATTCGGAAAGAACAAAAGCCATAAACCAAGATTTATTAAAATGAAGAATTGGTTATATATTCCTTTTTTTGACTTTTGAATTGAGATTCTTCGGGCTATTAAAGCAAAAAAAAGTGGCATCCAAGCTAAGAAAAGATTCCAAAGTAGATAAATACCTCGTAAATGTCGCGTTTCGATTGTTCGTACGAGCAATAAGAAACAACATAAAGATGAAAGTAAAACCAAACTCAATGTGGCTCGGCTGATACTAAATGTTAATCGGATTTGATTTGATTGCATTATTTTCAAAAAGAACTTTGTATTGCAAAGTAAATTTCAAAAAACAGAATATGCAAGTATTTTTTAAGAAAATAATTGAAAATTAATTTTTCATTACTTTAAATGTTCTGGAAAAATTATCGAAACTAATTTTTAAGAGATACAATCCATCATTTGAATTGCTTAATTTAGTATCTAACAAAGGCTTTATTTCTTGCCAATAACCCTCCTTTTCAAGCAATAAAACACCGTTGGTGTTATGTAAAGTAGTTTTCAAAATTTTATTGGTCAACTCATTGATTGGAAAAATATCGACCGAATGTTCGGTTGGATTCGGTCCAACATTTAGGGAAGGTACTTCTATTTCAGTACCAAGCACTGGTGCAATAACGACACAGGTTGGTTTGATTGTTTTTTCAAAAGTCGAACTCAAACCTTCCGAATCAGTGGCTGTCAGCGTAACTTTATAAAAATAATTTTGGGTATCACACGGCACGATTCCTAAAACTACGTCGCCAGAGAGTCTATAAAATGAAGTCACAAAATGAATATGGTCATCATGATAAAGCAGCACCGACCAAACATAACTCAATTGATTCTGTGCTTGTTCGGCGTCTGTTACAACGGCATTTAGCGTGACTGCAAAATCTTTTATGTTTTCAAAACTATCAATTTTATCAAGACTCGTATTTAGTATCGTTGGTGGAGTATTATCTACAAATATACTCATCGTTTTGGTTGCAGAAAGCCCAGCGTCATCTGTTACTTTTACGGTTACTGAGTAGGTTGTTGATTTGCCTTTTGTATCAAAAATATGCGTTGGATTTGCTTCAGTAGCGGTTTTTCCATCACCAAAATCCCATTCATATTTCAGTGCAGTTCCTTCAGGGTCTTTTGAATCACTTGCTTTGAAGCTTACATTTAAAGGTGCTTTTCCATAAATTGGGGAAGCCGATTGCACAACGGTCGGGCGTCGGTTGGCATTCGGATTATAAGATAATCGACGAACTTCGTGAATATTTGGATAGAAGTAATTGGTATAATAAATTGCTCCGTCTTTGGGATTAATGGCAAAAGAAGTTGGGTGAATATCGTTCACGAAATCAATTACTTCGACTGGATTATTTTTATCATCAAACCTAAAAGCCTTTATCCAACCTTCATAATCTCCGTGATAATAAAGATTTTGGTATTCTCTCGGAAACTGTGAATAGTTATACCAAATACCGCCAATTGATGCTATCCCTGAAAACTTATTACCCTTAAATTGTGGCGAACCAACCGCAAAAGCATCACCATTTACAATTCCTTGAGCAAAAGTACCACGCCAATCAATGACAGGTTTTTGATGTATTTTAGGCAAAAATCTAGCATCTTGGTACGATTTATTTGTATAATCAATGCCTTCATAAGTTGGCCAACCAAAATTTAGTCCACCTTTTGGAATAACATTTATCTCTTCTCTATGCGACCATCCAACATCACCTAGATAAATAATTCCTGGATTTCCATCAATTGCTTTTGCACTTCCAGTATTCGGTTTAAACGAAAACCGAAAAGGATTACGGAGTCCATAACTCCAAATTCTTGATTTTTGAGAACGAGGTTTTTCGCTTTCATAAAATGGATTTGAACTTAATCCATCACCAGTATTTGGATCAATTCTAAGAACTTTTCCATTTAAAGAATTAAGGTTTTGACTACGATAAGCATTTATATTTTCTTCAGATTTAATAAAACCTTGGCTAATTGCTTCTAAAAACCATTCGTTTTGAGAATCTTCCAAGACTCCATCGGTATTGTCGCTTGCCAAAGCACCATCGCCTACGGTTGCAAAAAGCGTTCCGTCCAAGCCAAAAACCAACGAACCAACACCATGATTATCAACCAAAATAGGAATTCCTGTGGAAGCCGTTTCACCAATTAAGATTTTCCTTGAAGCCAAATCAACTGTCTTAAAACCACTATTTGCTGTGAGCGTGTATCGGGTAATCCTTGCAATTGTATTCTGAAAAGGGCTTTCATCATTCGGATTATAGCTTGGTTTTCCGAAATTCAAAACATGGTGTCTTTTCACTACATACATTAAATAAACGTAGCCATTTTTCAAAAAATCAGGGTCTAGCACAAAACCGTTCAGTCCGTGGTCGCCATAATCTAATACTTCTAAACTTATATCAATGATTGGATTAATTGATTTCTCGCCATTTTCAACAATAAAAACTTTTCCACTTTTCTCCCAAACATACATTCTTCCATTTGCATCAAAAGTAAGTCCAGTTGGTGTATTAAATTTATCAGTAATCACTTCATCTATGAAGCCAGAAGGTTGGGCAAAAACATTATTACTCAAAAAAAGTACATGAAGAAACAGCGAAATACGCAATAAAATATTTTTAGTCTTAGCAGCCATAAAGTGTTGATTTTTAAATCAGACAAAATTATGTAATTACTGCTAAAACAAAGAACCGATAAAGAAATAATGAACCGTAAAATAAGTTAATTTTACATTTTAAAAATTATTCGTAGTAGTTCATGTCAGAAATAACATTTGATTATAAAACCGAGCTTCCTAAACTCCCTGAAGAACCTGGAGTTTATCGTTATTTTGACGAAAATGGTGAAATTATTTATATCGGGAAAGCCAAAAATCTAAAAAATCGTGTAAGTAGTTATTTCTATAATTTCAATCGACACGACCGTAAAACTCGACGTTTGGTTATTCATATTCGCAAACTTGAATTTACCATTGTTCCGACCGAATACGACGCACTTTTACTTGAAAACACACTCATAAAAAAATATCAACCTCGCTTCAATATTTTGCTACGAGATGATAAAATGTATCCGTTTGTGTGTGTAACCAACGAACGTTTTCCGAGAGTAATTACAACTCGACGCATCGAGGATAAAACAAAAGGCAAACTTTACGGCCCATTTGTTAACTCTAAAGCGATGTACGCTTTGTTAGAAATGTTTAGCCAATTATATACCATTAGAACTTGTATTTTAAATCTTTCTGAAGAAAATGTTGCTTCAAAAAAATTTAAAATTTGCTTAGAATTTCATATTGGTAATTGCAAAGGCCCTTGTGAAAACCGCCAATCAGAAGAAGATTATAACAAAGAAGTTGAGCAAGTTCATCATATTTTACGAGGAAATCTTGCTCCTGCCAAACAATATTTCGTGCAGCGAATGCAAGAATCTGCGGCAAAATTGGCTTTTGAAGAAGCCCATCAATTCAAATTAAAGCTCGATTTTCTGCAAAGTTATCAAAGTAAAGCCACCGTTGTCAATCCTGCAATTAAAGATTTAGACGTTTTTAGTATTGTTTCTGATGAAAATGCGGCATATATCAACTATTTAAAAGTAATTAATGGCACAATTACGCAAAGTCAAACTTTGGAAGTAAAGAAGAAATTAGATGAAACAGAAGATGAAATTTTGACAATGCTGATTGTTGAATTAAGGCAATTATACGAAAGTGAGTCAAAAGAAATTGTAACAAATATTCCGCTTGACATTGATATGAAAGCCGAACTTGCTGTACCTCAAATTGGGGATAAACGAAAGCTGATGGAAATGTCGCTTAAAAATGTGATGTATTTCCAAAGAGAAAAGGCAGAACGTGAAGCAATTGCAGCGAGCGGAGCAACTAATAAACGAGATAGAGTTTTGGTAAAACTTAAACAAGATTTACAATTAAAGTCAATTCCTAGACACATCGAATGTTTTGATAACTCTAATATTCAAGGAACAAACCCCGTTTCGGCTATGGTTTGTTTTATCAACGGTCAACCTTCGGTGAGAGATTATCGACATTATATTCCCAAAACGGTAGAAGGCCCAAATGATTTTGCTACAATGAAAGAAGTGGTTGGCCGTAGATATGCCCGTTTACTAGAAGAAAAAGCTGATTTACCAGATTTGATTATTATTGATGGTGGAAAAGGACAACTTTCGGCTGCATGTGAAGCACTCAAAGAATTGAATATTTATGGGCAAATTCCGATTGTTGGAATTGCTAAACGCTTAGAAGAAATCTATTTCCCCGAAGATTCTTTGCCGCTTTATATTGATAAAAAATCAGAATCGTTGAAACTCATTCAACGTTGCCGTGACGAAGCTCACCGTTTTGGAATTACGCATCACCGTGACCGTCGAAGTAGAAACTTTTTGATTAGCAGTCTTGAAAGTGCTCCAGGAATAGGAAAATTAACTGCTACAAAAGTATTGAAACAATTTAAGACCATTTCAAATATCAAAAATGCTCCTGAAGACGAATTAATTAAATTAGTTGGAAAAGATAAAACTCACCGAATTAAGGAGTTTTTGGAGAAAGAAAGCTGATGCTTCGTGGACAATTAGATAAGTCAATTGTCCACGAAGTTCTCAAATTTATTTTTTATCAATCCAAATGTATTTTGTTTCTAGGATTGAATCATTCGATAACTTAACAATATATTTACCGCCTCCCAAAAAAGACAAATCAACTAAACGTCGCTCCGACAAATTTGGAATGGGAGAAGAATAAATCAGTTTTCCATCTAACGAATAAACTGTAAATGTAAAGTTTGCAACATTATCTTTCGCTTCGAGCGTTACGAAGCCATCAGGCGTCGGATTTGGATAAATTATAATGTCTTTAATCGAAACATCGGGAATAAACGAATACGCTCCCGATAGATTTGAACGACAGGCTAATGCTTTATTATTAATCGTATAATTTTTAATGGAAGCAACTGTTAAAAAACTAGCTTTATTTGCTTTTAAAAATGCCGTTTTATTAGACAAAACTATTCCATCTTGTTTCCATTCATAAGTTACATCAGGAATAACTGTTTTCTGAATAGCCTGTAACGTAAATGCTCCAATTTGTGTAATTTCAGGAGTTTCTGGACGAGGAATAATAGAAAATGTAGCTGGATCAGAACTTACTGAAATACAACCATTTCCATCTTTTTCTTTAACTGTAACACTATAAGTACCAACTTTTGCAATGGTAATAAATTGGCCAATTTCATTGGTACTCCAGATATTTTCTTTCAAACCTGTTGATGCCAACGTGACTGTATTTCCTTCACAAACAACTGTTTCACTTTGGTAAATAACAGGCTTCCCAGGAGGTGTCAGTGCTTGTGTAAATACTTTATTTGATTCTGGAGAAATGCACCCTAAATTGGTGATTCCTCGAACAGAAAATGAACCCGAATTTTTTACTGTAATTTGTCTTTGTTTTTCGCCAGAACTCCAAAGAAATGAAGCATAATCAGGCGAATCAGTCAAAATATCAGTGCTACTTCCTTCGCAGAAAAATGCACTTTTATTGGTATAAGCAACTGGAATTATTGTTGGAAACACTTTTTTGACATCAATTGATGACGTAAAAAAATAATTTCCAGTTTGGTCTCTAACAAGTGCATCAAACGAACCGCTTGTTGCCGTAATGCTTGCATCCGCCGTATTATTTGACCATTTATACGATTGATAACTTGTTGGCAAACTAACCGTAACTTTATCGTATTCTTGACAAGCAATTTTTAAGTTTACAATTGGCGATGGTTGGCTGGGCAAAGATTGACTAAAAAAAGTGTCATTCAGCTTTGCATTCCAAGCCTTTGCTAAATCAGAAATACCCGCGTCAGTAAAATGTACGCCTTCTGTGCGTGGCACTTGTATCGAATCTGTATAAGGCCCTTCAAAAATATAATCAGCTGGATTAATTACGCTATTTTGTGCTTTTATAACAGTTGGATAAACTTGGTCGTACAACAATAAACTTGTGCGAGAAATCATCCAATTAATTTTTTTTCCACTTTCAACCCTGCTTTTTTCAATGATTTTTTTCAAAGCAGAAACATAATATTCTTCCGTAGTATTTTGTTCAAGTTCGGCTTCTCCCTGACACCAAAGCACAGAGCGTAAACCTAATTGTGAAATATAATATTGTAATGTAATGCGTAAATAAGAATAAGGCGTATTATTTGGAAATGTATATTTATAAAAAGGATGTTTTGTTGGAATACCAACTGAGCTACTGTACCAGTTTTCAATACTTGTTCCTTGATAAGCAGCATTAAAAAACATAATTGGCACATTGAGGCGTTTTGCTAATAAATCACCTAATTCTCCCCAACACCAAGTTCCTTGACCACGTGGAGCTATAGAAGAAGTAGCATCCAAATGAGAGAAACTGTTATACGGCGGAATTTCATCTAAGAAGTCTATTTTTTCGTAATTGAAACAGTTTACTCTGTCATCAATAGAAGCTTTTTCTCCAAAACCTCTTTTTCCCTCAGCGTTAGATTGTCCTGCAATCAAAAAAACTTCACCAATTCCTACCTTATCAACAGTTGGCTGTGTTACAACTGCTCCATTTTTCCAGCCTCTAACTTGTAATTGATACCAACCGCCTGTTCCTTTTATTGAGCCAACAAACGAACCAAATTGGGGTTTATCAACCAATACAACCCAATCTGTAGCCGTTCCTTGCCCATCTTTAATAGGAACTAATCTTGCCTCTATTTTTTGGAGTGTATCTTCATAGATTCCAGAAACATGAATGGCCGATGTATTATTGTTATCTCTTTGAAAAACACTTCTTGAAAGTGGTAGGTTAATTGTAATTTGGGAAAAACCAGAAACATTAACGAATAATAAAACAAAAAACAAAACAAGGTTTCGCATCAGTAAATACTGTATTTCAAAATTTAAAATAAACGCAAATATACTTAAAAAATATATTTATTTTAGTCTGTACGCCTCACATTAATTATATGATAAACAGCAGGTTATGAAAACAAACGACCATTATTACTTAGTTTTTAATTCAAATTAGGTGAATTATCCTAAAGTCAGGAAATATCTTTTAACCATTTTTTAACCTTCGATTCCCATTCTGCCTGCATTGGTCGATTGACGCTATGGTTGGTTTCATCATCATATTGCCTTTGTAATTGATTCATTTCTCGATAAGATTCCAAGTATTCATACTGAATCATGCTATTTAAATCAATGATTAAATCTGCATCCAAAAGACTGACTTTCTTTTTAAAACGTTCAACAACAAGCTTGGTAATATCAAAATGTAATTGTTCATGTGCAAGAGAATACGTATCATGAGCCGCCGATGTTACCCATGACATACCACGAATCATATAGGTTTTGGTCTGAATCTTCGCTTCGATGTAACCATCAACTACTCTAAAATTTGCTCCATAAGCAAAATTTGAAAAAATAGCCGCTCCGTAATGACTATTGGTCGGTTTGCCTTTAAAATCATCCCAAGTCAATTTTTTTGTATCATAACACACCGTATCTTCATCAATTACATCAGTTTCAGGTAAAAAAACAATTTTCACTCCATGTATCAAAGCCTCATGTTTGCCTCCATTTAATATCAACCATTTATCAAAAAAATCAATTGATTTAATAAATAATGGTGTAACCAAAGATTCGTATTTGCTCATTTCCATTTTGTCATCCGACCGTAAATAAGTTGTTGAAATTGCCGTTTCTACGAGTGAAACGGTATCTCTTTTACCCAATCGCTCGAAACCTACTTTCAGCGAAATCTGTCCAGAAATACTTCCATTTGCTAGACGATTTTCGGTGATTTTGAAATCTAAAATATTATAGGAAATAGCAATCAACGAATTACTCAAAGGAATTGCTTGCAAAAGTATTTTTTTTACCGCAGATTCAACACCTCCTTTCAAAACAAGGGTTTCTTTTTCGGTTGAGGAAACTATAATTCGACCGATATTTTCCTTCTCATAACGACTATCTTTTACATTTTTAATATCGAAAGTTGAGTTTAATTTAACCTTTATAGGATTCAAGGAAATTAATTTTTGAGCCTTACTAACAAATGAAATAGTAAGGACAAAAATCAAAAAAAGTGTTTTTCTAACTTTCATGTAACAACTAATAACCATGATTTATTTTCAAAAACATGAACGATAAAACCAAAAATGTAAGCATGATTCTTTCCGAAATATAGAAAAAAATATTACATAATTATTTAAAAATTAGATAAATTGACGCCTAATATTTTTGTTCTAATAATTATTTAGAGAATCAACTATTTTAAAATTATGTCATTTCAAGCATATATCGACAACATTAAAATCAAGACAGGTAAAAGTCCTGACGATTTTAAAAAATTGGCAGAAGAAAAAGGGTTTTTACAAAATGGTCAGCTTAAAAGTGAGGTAAAAGCTGGTCAGATTGTGGCTTGGCTGAAAGAAGATTTTGAATTGGGACACGGCCACGCTATGTCTATTTTCGCATTATTTAAAGGAAAAACAGAATAATGAAACTCATTTTTTTTCCTTAAACAACCAATAAAAATGGAAACTTTTCACGTATTAAATGGTGACTGTTTAGCAGAACAATTAAAACAAACTTCAATAAATCAAAACTTTATTATTTGTCGAGAATGTTTAATTGAAGGTGATTTACAAGCAAAATATATAGCTGATTTTTGGAAAATTCGAGCCGAATTTATCACCAAAACTTACAATGCATCTATCGAAGAGTATTATAAAATAACGGTGAATGAGTTTGAAAAACTCACAAATTTGCCAGAAAATACGAAGGTTTGCTTATGGTTTGAAAACGACTTATTCTGCCAAACTAATATGTGGTTTGTACTCTATTTGCTTAAAGAAAAGCAAAATATACAAGTTTTTCGGGTTTTTCCAATCATCGAAAATAAATCGGATATTTGGAAAGGTTTTGGAATAGTCAATACCGAAAATCTCGAACAAGCGTATGCTTCAAAAATTCGTTTTCAACAAAAAGATATCGACTTAGGTTATCATTTATGGAATGCCTATCAAAAAAATGATTTAAATAAATTAAAGGAATTATCTCAAGAATCATCAGATTGTTTCGATCATTTAGAAGAAGTTTGTCAAGCACATATCGACAGATTTCCGTCAGATAATACTTTAGGCAGACCTGAAAATATGGTGAAATACATCCTTGAAACACAAACGAAGGAATTTCAAGAGGTTTTTTCAGCGTTTTCTGAGCGAGAAGGAATTTATGGTTTTGGAGATTTACAGGTAAAAAGTATTTACGAACGACTTTTATATTAAAAAACACCCATAAAAGCTTGCGTTTTACAGGTGTTTTTTGAAGTTTTAGATTAATATTTTAAATCAAAAACAGCTCCAACATACACAATTCTGCTTATTGGGGCTGATCCATAAACAGAGATTGCATTGGCATTTGTTAGGTTAGTTCCACCGATTTTGAACGTTGTTTTGAGAGGTTTAGCCTGATAATTAACTTGGGCATCAAGTGTGCCAAAAGCCTTGATTACACCTTCATCAAAAGGCATGAAATAGGTGTAGGTATCACTCCAACGATAATTAATCGAATAAGTTAAATTATTCACTATCAATCCATTAGCCCCTAAATTGAATTTATTTTTTGGTGTGTTAAAACCAGCTATTAAACCTTTTATATCAGAGATTTTAGACCAAGTATAATTTCCATAAAAACTCATTTTTTTACTCAATCGATAATCAACGCTGATAAAAGCTCCTTGCGTAGTGACTGGCTTATCAAAATTAGCCCAAGTTTGAATAAACCGACCACGAGTACGGTCACTTACAGGTTTCGCCCAGTCGCCTGTTTTTGTTCCAGTAAAATTTCCTTCGGGCATTATGCCATCTTCACGACCTTGAAAACGCACAATTCCAATAAATCCATTATACAAGCTTCGATAGTAACTCAAATCAATCTGTAAATCTTTTGTCAACATTGATTTGTAGCCAATTTCCCATGAATTCATTTTTTCAGGAGCTAATTTTTTTACATCATAAGGTGCTGTTCCTGCCGAATTGAGTCCTTTAAAACCATTCTGAGTATTTCCGATAAGTAAAATACTGCCATAATCTAAGTAGATATATTGGTCAAGTTGTGCAGGAGCTCGGTAAGCTGTTGAATAATTCGCTCTAAAATTATGATTGCCCGTAGCATACACAGCCGAAATTCTTGGAGAAAGTTTTGGGTCAAAATTCTTGAAATAATCTAATCTTGCTGCGGTAGCCAAAGTTAGTTTTTCATCAAATAATTTTTGTTGAAACTGCCCATAAACTCCTGATTCCCAGTTTATTATGACATTTCTTTGTTCAGTATTTAATGGAGAATAAATTCCATCCGAGAATAACGTTCCATTAGATTTCAACAAATAGGTTCTGTAAGCTCCACCAAGCACCACATTAGTGGATTTGAAACGAAACTCACGCTGTGCCGAGAAATCGACATTACGAGCCGTATTGGCAAAAGCAGCTCCTTTAACTGATGTCCCATTAATTTTCAAATCTCCAACTCCGTTAGCCACTTGTTGAGTTACATTTCTAGAAACCGAATTTGATGCTCCTATTGGATTAGATGTAATTTGTAGATTTTTTGTTAAATCGAATGCAACTTTTGCTGCATTTTCAATACTTTGTCCACCTTGAATGCTCGGTAAAGAAAAAGTAGTTGGCACGCCACCATTAACGGCATCGGGTGTATAAACTCCAGCTAAATTTCCTCCACCAAAACCATTACCACGAGCTGCGGCAAAAATCTGATTCCAAGCACTGAAATAATTGGCAGCAATTGTTGGAAAAATACCATTCGATGGGTCGGTCATTCGCATATTTTGTAGAGCGTTGGCTACACCACCAAGTTCGTAAGCTTTTCCACCATAATCAAACATCGAGTAAGCACGCACAAACCAACGGTCATTTTTAATCTCAAATTTATGCAAATCATATTGCATTTCACGCCATGCAAAGCGACTTGTACTTTGAAAAATACCATTCCCGATTGATTTTCTGTATTCGTATGACGCTTTTGTATGCTCATTAATTTTGAAATGCAACGACGGATTTAATCGTACATTACCGGCTTTGAACGAATCTCCTAAAAGTCCAAATTTTGAACCAGCATTTGCTGACAAAATTTCACTTTCTTTGAAACCAGGCATATAAATTCGGTACGGTTTTCCATCATTATATTTTGTAAAATCTGGGTTTGAAATGGTTGAACCAATATCACCAAAATAATTAATTTTATTCCAACCAAAAGGTGAACCGTAGGCATTATTAGTAGCATCCGAGCCAGCCAAACCACCTTCAGTAACAGCTTTTATTGCTGCATCTGACTCACCCAAAAACTCATTTCCAGTAATAAAATTGGCATTCAATTTAAAGGCAAAACGCTTGGCAAAAACTTGAGCATAACGAATTTGTGTATCAAACAATGACCTCGAACCACCTCGAACTGAAGCTGCCAAACCTTGGTTTTTGAAAGGGTCTTTTGAATTCATCAGAATTACTCCGTTCAATGCTCCTGAGCCATAAAGAGCCGAATTTGCTCCATAAATTACTTCTATATTATCAATGTCTAAGTCTGGTGTTCCCATCCAATTACCTCCGTAGAGCGAAGAAGTTGGCGACATAAACTCCACATTATCAGCCAATTGCAGTAATCTTTCAGCTTTTGAACTATTAAAACCCCGTGTGCTTAGACTAGTTACAAACCAACTTGATTGATTGACATCAATTCCTTTATAGCGTGCCAATGACGAAATTAACTCAATGCTTGGCGAGTTTTGCAATTGAGAGGCTGAAATTTTAGTAATTGAAATGGGTGATTTAAAAATACTTTCTTCAATTCTTGATGCTGAAACTACAACTTCATTTAAAGTTTTAGTACTATCTTGAAAAATAGTTTGTCCATAGACATAGTTGGTTAACAAACTCAATAAAATGTAAATAATTTTCTTCATTTTTCTGTGGTTTAATAAAAAAAATCCCTCAATTGGGTAAAACTGAACGGTGCTATTCTTCAATCCATTTCTTGAATTGAGCAGCATTTTCCTGACTAATACTTACTTCGGCTTTGGCAAGATGCAGAAGTTCGAGAGCGATTTTGCCTTTAAAAGAAGGTTTAAAACTTAAAATTGCATTGATATGAACAATAAATTTGCGATTTACTCGAAAAAACTCCCGACTAGGCAATTCTATTTCGAGTTCACTTAAACTTCGCTCAACAGTATATCGTTCTCCTTTTCGGTCTATTAAAAATACCATTCGAGCTTCAGTATAAATAAATGCAATTTCTGAGGTCAATACCACATAATAATTCGTTCCTTTTTTGGCAATCAAGCGGTCTTTATGAAAAACATTTTTAGTGTTTTTTGAATTATTTTCGGCCGAAAAACGCTTCAAAAAATGTACATTTAGTGATTCATACTTATCCAAAACTCGATTTACTTCTTCCTCTCCTATTGGTTTTCGCAAATAATCAATACCATTGAAAACCATTGATTGTGACCAATATTTGTCATAAGCCGACATAAATATGACAGGAAAAACTGGGTTAAATTCTTGAAATACTTCAAATATTAACCCATCCTGCAATTCTACTTCACACAAAACCAAATCTGGTAAAACAGCAGTATTGAGCCACATTTTTACTGCTTGATTGGTTTTCAAACACTCAATAGTTGCCAAAGGGTAATGATCGGCTATTATTTTCGTAATTAGCCTTGCATTACTTTCTTCTTTTTCTACCAAAAGAATAGTCATGGTCATTTGAGTATCAAGATTTCCGCTTTCAAACGAGAATTTTCGGATTTGGCGAAATAAAATTTGCGTTGCAAAATTACAGAGAACAAATTAGAATACAGGCATTTTGATGTTTTGAGTAAGTTTTTCATAAAAAGTATCGAAGAAACTTAGCTTTCAATTAGAAAAGAAAAAATCTTCAAGATGAAATGTTAGTTTTGAGCAGGAATACATTGTGTGCAAAACTTGACAGTTAGTGTTTTTTAAAAGTGATTTATTTACTAGAAATACTGAAACTTTCGTATGTTTGAGGGTTTGAGAACAATTTATAAGCATCACTTTCAAAATTAAAGAAACAATGCAAACTGATAATTTATTAAAACAAGTAAACTTTATAAAAGAAATTGATAAACTGAAGTATATTCAACGAAAAACTAGACTATTTAATAGCGACAGACACGAAAACGACGCAGAACACAGTTGGCATTTAGCTATGATGACGATTGTTTTGGCAGAACATTCAGACAAACCAATTGATGTTCTTAAAGTTTTGAAAATGGTTTTAATTCACGATATTGTTGAGATTGATGCAGGCGATACTTTTATATACGATTCTCAAAAAAACCACACAAATACAGCCGAAGAACTTATTGCTGCAAAACGAATATTTGGGCTTCTACCAACAGAACAAGCAGAAGAGTTTATTGCAATTTGGCAAGAATTTGAAGACGGAATTACAGACGAAGCAAAATTTGCTAAATCAATGGATAGATTTGAACCATTACTTCAAAATACGTCCAACAATGGCGGAACATGGAAAGAGTTTAATGTACCTTATCAAAAAGTTTATGAAAAGAAAAGTGCAATTAAAAAAGGGTCAAGCAGTATTTGGGAGTATGCAAAAAAACTACTTAACGAAAGTGTTAATAAAGGCATTCTTTTGAAAGAAACTAGTTGACCGTAATAACTTTTATTAACAAAAGTTTTGTTTTAGTTGATTTGATGTGCTTTGTGCTTCGATTGAATTTTTCGCAACTCTCACTTCTTCAATTTTATAACTGCTCCCAAAGTATTTGCCGAAAAAACAAGGGTATCAGATTTGTAGCCTATTTTTTCAAAAATTAAGGTTACACTGGAGCAATTTCGTCCTCCATCAATATCAGTAAATTTAAAACTCCCTACAGAATCGGTCTTGATGCTGTTGTATGATTCGCTTTTTTTGTAAATCACCACATCCGATAAAACTTGCATTTTTTGAGCGTCATAAACTATTCCTTCAACTTTTTGCAGACAGTCGCAACTCTGCATAAAAAGCATAACACTCCCCAAAAACAAGCAATATTTTAAGTATATCATGCAAAATGAGTACGTGGTTTTCATGGGAAATTTAGTTTTAACAATGAAATCTTAAAGCAAAATACACAAAAAAATAGCAGGTTGTTTCTTTTAATATACACAAATCGTACGTTTTTCGACACTTTGACACGAATTTGTTAAGGTGTTCGTCTTTTGGAATGTGAAGTAAATGTTAATTTTTCATTAAAATTTCAACTAATCAAAAGACAAACCTAAAACACTAATCATGAAATCAAAGATTCTATTTTTTACGGCTATTTCGCTCGTAAGCCTTACAATTTCGTGTAATAAGCTAAATGATACTGAAACTGTTGACCCGATTCATGCAGGTTTAACAGATTGGACAGAAGCGACTCACGGAAAAACCGACCCCAACTACGATATGGTTTTTCCGCAAGATAAAATCAACACACTCGAAATTACTTTGACATCAGAAAATTGGGCAGCCATCAGAGCCGATATGGTGACTAAAGCAGGAAATGATTTTGGGGTTGGCGGAAATCAAGCGGGTGGTGGCCAAGCGGGTGGCGGAGGTGCTACATTACCAACTGGCGGTCAGATGGGTGGCGGTACACCACCAACTGGTATTAATGTTGATAGCCTAAGAGCAGCAATGGGTGGAAATCCGCCAACTGGTGGAGGTGGTGCCGCTGGTGGTGGTGGAGCTTTGGATATAATTCCCGGTGACCCCATTTACGTACCATCATCGGTTAAATTTAATGGTAAAGAATGGTATAAAGTTGGTTTCCGTCTGAAAGGAAATTCGAGTTTATCACAAGCTTGGAGTGCTGGTATTTATAAATTACCTTTCAAATTACAGTTTGACGAATTTGAAGATACAAACCCTGAAATTACAGATCAACGTTTTTATGGCTTCAAAGAGTTTTCTATGTCTCCTGGGCAGGGTGATGCTTCCTTGATGCGTGATAAAGTTGTGGCTGATTTGTTTCGTTCGGCGGGAGTTCCAGCGGCACGTACATCATTCTATAAAATATACATTAACTTTGGCGATGGTCTGAAATACTGCGGTGTTTATACAATGGTAGAAGTTATTGATGATACAATGATTAAAGACCAATTTGGTGAGGACAAAGGCAATATTTATAAGCCAGAATCAACTTTCCAAAGTTTCTTACAAACCAATTTTGAAAAGAAAAACAATGAAGATGCCGCCGACTGGAGCGATGTACAAGCGATTATTACGGCTCTGAATGCGACAAATCGTACATCAAATGCGGCGGCATGGCGTACAAACCTCGAAAAAACATTCAACGTTGACCATTTCTTGAAAGTTTTGGCTATCAATAATACAATCGTCAACTGGGATGCTTACGGAGCAATGGCTCATAATTATTATTTATACACGCCTAGCAATACCAAAAAAGTCACTTGGATTCCGTGGGATTTTAATCTCTCAATGACCTCTTCAAATGCAGCTGGAAATACAACTCAACAAGGAGGTGGAGGTGGTATGAGAGGCGTTTCACTCGAAATGACCGAAGTTGCTGCCAGTTGGCCTTTAATCAGGTATTTAGCCGATGACGCAACGTATTACGCAAAATATAAGTCTTATGTAAAAGATTTCAATGACAATTATTTTACATCTGCCAAAATGAATGCGATTTTTGATAAGAACTATAACTTGATTTCATCATCAGTCATGCAAGAAGTAGCTCCTTATTCTTACCTATCAAATACGGCCACTTTCACAAGTGCCATTACACAACTCAAAGCCCACGTCGTGACACGTAATCAGGCGGTTGCTACATTTTTGAAGTAAAAATCGTTATTTGGAGAGAGTTGAAAGTATCAAACAAACTATTAATTCTCTCCAAACAATCAAATCTATCAGTCTTAAGGTAGTTTTATTTTATGTGTAAAATTTTGTAACGATATTGCTAAGCTAATTAAAACGCTTAGAAAGCATCATTTGTAACAATCTATTAATAATATGAAAATTTTCATTTTGTTCTTAATGCCTTTTTGCCTCTTGGCACAATCAAAAAAAGATATTCGTAAGAATGGTGTCAAAGGAATTACCGAAGTTGTTGTAGAATATGAAAACGGAAAAGAAGTTAGCCACAACGATGTTTCCAAGAAATTTGATAAAGAAGGTGAAGTAATTTTGGAGGTCAACTACGACAAAAACGGAGCATTGAAAGACAAAACCACTACCAAATTCAACAAAGATGGTGATAAAATAGAAGAACTCATTTCTGATGCATCAGGTAAACAAATCAGTCATTTTATTTATAAATACAATGCTGACGGCGAAAAATCTGAAGAAATCAAATATGATGCAAAAAATGCTATTATTAGTCGTTCCGTTTACGTAATCAATGGAAAAGGATTGAAAACCGAAAAAAAAACCTACGATGCGAAAGGGAAGTTGATTCAGACTAAAAAATATATTTATGAGTTTTAAAAAACAGTTCATAAAAAGGAATACCTGACCATGACTAAGAATATTTTTTTCGATAAAATTCAAGAAGAAGTCAAGCTGTTTGAGCCAATTACTTTGGCCGAAATGGAAGGGGTAAAACTAATGGATAGAATGGACGTAAAATATCTGATTCCAATCAATTTTTTGCCCGCAATATTGGCTGATGCCAAGCAACATTACAAACTATTAGAGATTGATAATCAGCGAATTTGCCCGTATCAAACACTCTATTATGATACCGAAGATTTAAGACTTTATCATCAACATCAAGTAGGTAAGCAAAATCGTTATAAAGTGCGTTCACGTAATTATGTTGGGTCTAATTTGCAGTTTTTTGAAGTAAAATTCAAGAATAATCACGGTCGAACCATCAAAAAACGCATCAAAACTAATGGTATCAATGAGCCATATTTGCATGATGATAGTTCAGCTTTTTTGAGCAAAATCAGTCCACTCGACCCCGAAAATTTGCAAGGAGTGATGTGGGTAAATTATAGCAGGCTCACACTCGTCAGCAAGCATAGTCCCGAACGCCTCACGATTGATTTGGAACTTACCTTCAAGAATGATGCGAAAGAAATACAATATGCCCAAATAGCAATTGCCGAAATTAAGCAAGAAAAAGTTGGTGCATCTCCTATATTGGATATTCTAAAAAAACACCAATTAAAATCAGGGTCAATAAGCAAATATTGCTTCGGAATCATCAGTCTTTTTGAAGGCATCAAACAAAATAATTTCAAGAAACACCTAAAAAGAATTTCTAAAACATTACACCAATATGAATCTTTTACAGCAAACGCTATCGCCTGATAGCCTACAAACTGTCCAAGCAGCTTCTTTCGAGTTATTCGACAAACTTTCGAGCAAATTTTTCATCCGTTTATTCATTGATTTAGCCTCTGTTTTTGTATTAATTCGATTAATTTTCTACAAAAACTACAAGAAAGCTGACCAATATCTCACATTTTTCGCTTTCAACTTGGTTATTTTCTTGATAACTTATTTGCTCAATAAAGTTGAGATGTCGATGGGGGCTGCTTTTGGTTTGTTTGCCGTTTTCTCAATGCTTCGTTATCGTACAGAAAGCATTTCGACCAAAGATATGACTTATCTTTTTTTGGTGATTGCCATTGGTTTACTTTCTGCCATCAGCAAAGGTGGGTGGGACGAACTAGCTCTGTTAAATGGCATCATTTTATTGGCAACTTTCTTACTTGAGAGCAATTGGCTCATCAAAAAAGAGTTTACCAAAAATATAATTTACGATAATATCAATTTAATTACGCCCGAAAAACGTGAAGAATTATTAGTAGATTTAAAAAAACGTACGGGCTTTAATATTCATCGAGTGGAAATTCAAGAAATAGATTTCTTGAAAGATGCTACCCGAATGACTATTTATTTTTATGAATAAAAGTACGGCGAGTTTTCCACCCGTCCGAAACACAAAAACTAAAAATCAAGAACTGTTTCCTTTATGAAAAAATACCTCAAATTAATCACTTTACTATTTGTTTCGCTAGCTACACAAGCACAAAAATCTGAAGTTGACTTACAAACCCGTACCTCGGTTTCACTAAATCTTAATTTGAAAAAAGGTTGGCAAATTGGCACAGAATACCGAGTAAAATTCAACGAAAATTCAAGCAATTATCGTGGTTCGTATTTGTATCTAGAGGTTGACAAAAAACTCAACAAGTATTTGAGTGCTGGCGTTGCCTATCGTTTTGGTTCGGTTGAAGGTGATAATTTTCACCGATTTTCAGGCAATATTGAAGGAAAATACAAATTTGATAAATTTACTTTTTCACTCCGAGAAACCTATCAGTCTCAAAAACAAACATTTATTGGAGATGATGAAGGAACCGCCGAAAATTATTTAAGAACCCGACTTGGAGTAAAATATGCTATTACAAAAAAATTAGATTTTGGTATTTCGACTGAGCCTTTTATGCACAAAAATGATGGTGTTTTCGAGACAGATTTTTGGAGAAATCGTGCGGGCTTAAGTTATGAATATATGAAAAACAAAAGTGTTAATCTGTATTATATTTGGCAACCTGACGTCAATAAAAAGTATCCCGACACTAAAAATATTATTGGTATCAATTTTATTTTTGGAATAAAAACTAAGTAAATGCTTAATTGTGGCACACTTCGTTTAACTAATAAAGTGTGTCAGGATTAGTTTAATATTCAAAATTTATGTCTAAAAAGAACCTTGAAGTTTGGCTACGTGGACCTTTACCCGAAGTACCCCCTCTCTTACAACCCGTAACTCATGCACTGCTGCAAGCCCAAGAAGAATTGAATGAATATCTAAACGATTTTCCCGATTATTTACTTTGGCAACGCCCAGCAGGTGTGGCTTCAGTAGCTTTTCATTTGCAGCATCTTACAGGTGTACTTGACCGCATATTTACTTACGCACGTGGCGAATCATTGACCGAAAAACAAATGCAATCTTTGCAAACAGAAGGTATCGAAAACCCTAAAATCACGGTTCAACAGCTCGTAGAAGCTTTCAATCAGCAAGTAGAGGAAGCCATTGTTCAACTTAAAAATACAGATGAAAGTATTTTAACAGAGGTCAGAGGCGTTGGGAGAGCCAAAATACCTTCGACAGTTATCGGGCTGCTTTTTCATGCTGCCGAACATACAACTCGTCATTTAGGTCAATTATTGGTTACTTCAAAAGTGGTAAAGTTGGTAGTTGATTAATCAACTTGATTGCATTTTTCCTATCGTCTAAAAGTAATTTTTCATGAATATTCTGAACGATTGCTTTAGATTTTTTCTTATTCATAAAATTAGTCAAAGAATTTTCTACTGCATACAAAAGTCCGTTTATCTGCACCACATCTGCATCCATCAAAACGGCCGCTCGTAAATGGCTAATATTTGTTTCTAATACAATATTTTTGTTGGTTTCGTTAGCATTTTCTGACCAAAAAGTAGTATTAATTGCATTATCATTTGATTCTCCGTTTAAGGCATAATAACAAATGATAAGCATAAAAGTCACTAATGAAATCAGATTATGAAAATGATTAGGCCGAGAAATAGTTGTTTGCATTGTGTTTTTTTTACAAAATTCAACATTAATTATTAGCTATTTTTTATGTAAATGTTAAATAAAAGTAAAGTTTTCAACAGAAATTAGGAATGATGTAAGTCTATTTTTGTCAGCGAAAAAAGTAAATATCTTAAAACACTTCTTAATTTCTTAACATTGGCACAATATTTAGTTCATAAAATTGAACGACCTTTGTGTCAGTAAAATAAATATTAAAGTAAAATGATTAAGAGTGCATTTAAGTTAAATCAAACACACTGGAGATATTCAGTGAAAACCACAAGCGGGCTTAGTGAAGAACGTTTGTATGAAGAAGCCGACGAAGATTTGTACGGAGATGCTTTTGAAAGCGATGATTTTGATGAGGTTTTCGACGATAGTTTTGTCGATAACTTCTCCATTGCCGCTTAATTTCACAACGATTTTGTAGATATTATCATATAGTTTTGTTTAGGTTAGTAATCAAAGAATCGGCAGAGGAATTTTTCTCTGCTATATTTTCGGTTCATCTAAACTCATTTTACGAACATTCACTCAAAAAAAAGCCCGTCAAATTGTTTTGACGGGCTTCGTTATTTAGACGCTAATTTGATGCTGAGTTTTACGGAATGTTCGGTTAAGAATTCCTCGATAAATGCTTCCAAATCTTTCGTAACACCATTTTTTCAATTCTCTAATTTCACGAAAAGATAAGGACTTAATGCCTTTTTTTAATTCTTTTTCAAACAAACCACTCTCAAAACTGACTTTTTCTAAAATCAGTTTTACGTATTCAATCATTTTCATGGAAAATTAACTTTTATATTTATAATTATGGATTTTAGTAAAACCAATGTAAATCTAAAAAGAAAAAATCATATTTTCCAAATAGCAAATAACTATTTATTTACATCATTTCTATCCTCCTTAAATCCAATCGGATTCTCAATTATAACGTTTCAATAAGCTCTTCTATTTCTTTTGTTGTGTTAAAAAATGATAAAATTTTCAATAAAACTGCCTCCATTATTGCATCAGGACAAGACGCACCGCAAGTAAGCATAATTGTTATTTGCTCTTTTTCTGGAATAAAATCAGTTATATTTTCTTGTTTTTTATGCAAATCATAGCGTTTTATGAGATTTTTATCTAAAATACTTTGGTGCGACTGAATAAAAAAAGTTGGCAATTTTTCTTCACACAATTCAACTAAGTGCGAAGTATTTGAACTATTGTACCCCCCTACTACGACCGCAAAATCTGCTTTATTTTCTAGCAAAGCATAAGTTGCCTCTTGGTTATCGTTGGTTGCATAGCAAAGCGTGTCTCTTGTGTTAGCAAAATATTTTTCTACTTCGGCTGGTTGAGCATTTTGGTGCTCGATGATTACTTTCTTTAGAAAATCTGCAATTCCTTGCGTGTCAGAGGCAAGCATAGTTGTTTGGTTTACCACGCCAATACGTTGCAAATCTTTATCGGGGTCAAAACCTTCCGAATATTGTCCAGCAAAATCTTTATAAAATTGTTCTTTGGGTAGCTCACGCGTGATATATTTTGCCAATTGTTGAGCTTCTTTCAAATCATTTACTACTACCGTTGGAGCATTTTGTTTACTGTGCGAAAAAGTAGCTCTAGTTTCTTCATGATTTGGCTTGCCGTGAACAACAATGCTGTAACCACGTTCGCCGATTTGTCCTGCACGATTCCAAACTTTTTCTACAAAAGGGCAAGTTGTATCATATTTATAAGAGTCAATTCCAATTGATAATAGTTTTTCTTGAATCTCTAAAGTGGTGCCAAATGCAGGTACAATTACGGCATCATCGGATTTTAACTCCTTCCAATCAATGATTTGATTTCCTTTTGTATCCATCAAAAACTTGACTCCCTGCGAAAGCAAATCGGCATTAACATCAGGATTATGAATCATTTCGCTCAAAAGAAATATTCTTTTATCAGGATTTTCTCCGATTGTTTTGTAGGCAATTTCGACAGCATTTTCAACACCATAACAAAAACCAAAATGGCGAGCAATCAGAAATTTCACCGAACCAAAATCTAAAACCGTAGGCGTAAAATCCTTTTTTAATTTATCTTTTGTGCGACGGATTTCCTTTATTTTACCAATAATATTACTTTTATAAATTTCAGGAATGACGAATGATTTCATATTTTTGAGATTATTTGCTACTAATTTTTAACGATTAGCTTTAAAATTTTCTTGCCTTAATTGTTTCTCCAAAAGCATATCTTCTAAGTGATTACAATTAATTTATTCACAAAACTAACAGATGATTTACATAAAATGAGGAATTATCTGTATTTTCGCACAACTTAACAGTTTAAATTAAGTTTAGTTGTATTTAAGATTCTTAAAATAACATTTTTAGGTGATGCTTTGTTTTATGATAAAATCATCTTCATTAAAATTCGTTATTTTCTACAATTAATCAATATTGATTATTTATTTCAAAAATTATATACTATATCCTTTGACAATCTTCATTCTAAAATACATTAAAATTTTCACGACCAAAACTTTAAAGTTTACTAATTTAGCCCATTTAAGTGTCGGAGTTGCTTTACTAGGCTTTTTATTATTTTTTTCTTCGGAAATTTCGGCACAAAGTACTTTTGCTCCATTAAACGAGGATTATTCAAATTTAATTGAGCGGTATGAAATAATGAGTGGAAGTCTGAGCAATTTGCACACAACAATTAAACCAGTCAGGCGAAAAGATTTAATCAAATTAACAATTAATTTAGAAAATGATTCGACATTAAAACTCTCCAAAGTTGACCATTTTAATTTAGAATACCTGCAAAATGATAGTTGGGAATGGCTTGAACAAGAAAAATCTTCCCAAAATAATAGCAAAAAACCACTTTTGACGCACCTTTTGAAGAAAAAATCTGACTTTTACTATGTTCAAAATAAAGATATTGACCTACATACAAGTCCTGTTTTTCAATTTGGTTTTGCCAACGATAATCAAACAAATCAAACACCATTTATTAACACACGTGGCGTGGAAGTTAGGGCAACATTGAATCAGAAATTAGGCTTTTATTCGATGTTTACCGAAAATCAGATTATTTATCCCGAATATGTTCGTCAATATGCACGTCAATTCAAGGCAAATCCTTATGAAGGTTTTACGAAAATACCCAAAGCTGATTCGAGTAAATATTTAGCCGATTTTTTTTCGGCCAGAGCATACATTACTTTTCAAGCTCTCAAAAGTGTTCAAATCCAGTTCGGACATGACAAAAATTTTATTGGTTCGGGTATTCGTTCAATGATATTATCTGATTTTTCGGCTCCATATTTACATCTAAAAATCACGACAAATATTGGCCGATTTCAGTACGTAAATTTGTTTGCACAAATGCTCAATAAGCAAGTTGCGTTGGCAGTTGATAATACTGAACAGATTCCTCCAAAATACTTTTCATTTCATCACCTAAGTGTAAACGTCAATAAAAACCTTAATTTAGGCATTTTTGAAACAATTGTTTTTGGGAAACGCCAATCGGGTTTTGATATTAATTATTTAAATCCAGTTATTTTGCTTCGTTTTGTTGAAGGAAACTTAGGAAGTGTTGATAATTCGCTTGCTGGAGCTACTTTTAAATACAACTTCAAAAATCATTATTCGATTTATGGACAATTCGTTTTGGATGAGTTTAATGTAAAATATTTCAAAAAAGATGGTTGGTGGGGTACAAAATACGCCTCTCAAATTGGCGGTCGATACATTGATGCTTTAGGAATAAAAAACCTAGATTTTCAAGCCGAATATAATTTGGCTCGCCCATACATTTATAGCCATTATTCTTCATACAGCAATTTCGTAAATTATAATTTACCTTTGGCTCATCCATTAGGTGCAAATTTCAAGGAGTTAATATTGATTGCTCGTTATCAACCATTGAAACGACTTTTCGTCAATTTCACCTCAATGAGAAGTATTCAAGGAAAAGATGCTGACATCCGAAACTGGGGCGGTGATATTTTGCGTAATTACAACTTTGCTCGCCCAAGCGACTATGGAAATGTAATCGGACAAGGTCAAAAGGCAAATACTAGATTTTATAATTTGGGAGCGACATATATGCTGGCTCATAATCTTTTTGTAGATTTAAAATTCCAAAGTCGAAACGTACATATTTTAGCAGAAACCAACGACAAGAAGAATACTATATTTTCAGTAGGGCTTCGGTGGAATGCTTCACAAAAGCCTTTGTTGTTTTAAAGTGATTTTTATTCTAACTTTTTTCAATACATAACCATGTTTGTTTTAACCGAAAATAACTCTTTAGCCAATCATTTCCTAGCCGAATTACGAGACAAAGATACACAACGAGACGCCATGCGTTTTCGTCGGAATTTGGAACGTTTAGGGGAAGTTTTTGCCTATGAAATATCAAAAACACTCGGTTTTCAGAAAAAAGAAATCACAACACAGTTAGGAGTAAAAATAACTCAACATATCTCTCAAGAAGTGGTTTTGGTGACCATACTTCGAGCAGGTCTTCCGTTACATCAAGGTTTGCTCAATTATTTCGATAAATCTGAAAATGCTTTTATTGGAGCATATAGAGGTAAACACGATGATAAAGAAGCATTTGAAATCGAAATGGATTATATCACAAGTCCTGATATTCATGGTAAAGTTTTGATAATCAGCGACCCAATGTTAGCAACAGGCAAATCAATCGAAAAGGCTTATCACGCCATGCTTCGTTATGGTATTCCTGCAAAAACCCATATTGTTTCAGCAATTGCGAGTCGTCGTGGCGTACGTTTTATTCAAGCTCGCTTGCCACAATGCCGCCTTTGGGTGGGTGATGTTGATGAAGAAATGAACGCAAAATCATACATCGTACCTGGCTTGGGCGATGCTGGAGATTTAGCTTTTGGAGGAAAAGTTTAATTTATTTTAATCTTTGAAGCGTAGTTTTCATACGGTATTGCAACACCACTTTTTTTCCTGAAATATTCTCCAAAAGTGGTTTTAAAACCAAATTAGCATTCTTTTTGGTTTGTTCAAGAATACCCATTTCAAGTGCTGATTGTTTGATTTTACCTTCAGCTCTGGTGTAGGCTTCGTTCATCAGCGATTGCTCATTCATAAATGCGTATTCGGTATCATAAATTTTTGAATTGCTATGGTCTATTTTATAGCTGCAAAGCTCAGGGTCAGGCAAATGGACAATAAGTGTATCGTCTTTTGTGGCAATATCTTCTGGTTTTATTTTGGTCAAATCAATACAGCCTATTGCTTCGCCTTGAACAATCAAAATAGCTTTTGGATTGGGCAAATAATCACGAACAAGCTCTTGCTCAACCACATCACGAAAGGTAAAATTAGCTAACTCCAACTTTCCTAGTAAAGTCATTTCCTTCAAAACCATGTTGTGCGTTGTTTTAATATCTTTAATGGCAAAGAGGTTAAAATCCTTTATTTTTTCCCACAAAAAAATTGAAACGATAATTATTACCAAAATGGTAATTGCCTGAATATATCTTTTAACCATGATTTTTTAGTTATAAATTTAATTTTTTCACAAAAAAATATTAGCAAAAGTACAATACTTTAAAACCAATTTTATAGATTTTTAGTAGAAATACCTATTTTAAAACGCTATTTTCATTACTTATTCTTAGTTTATGATGGTTGCTATGAAATTTTAACTATCAACCTATCATGTTTTTGTGTATCTTTGTGAGGTAAAAACAAATCCAAAACTCAATTTACAGTGACGCTTATCAAATCAATTTCGGGTATTAGAGGAACTATCGGTGGAAAAAGTGGGGATTCCTTAACACCTTTAGACGTTGTAAAATTTACTGCTGCTTACGGTTCTTGGCTTAAAAATAGACATCCTGAAAGCCCTCTACGTGTTGTTATTGGAAGAGATGCTCGTTTATCGGGTAAAATGGTCTCTGACTTAGTTAGTTCTACGCTTGTTGGAATGGGTTTTCATGTAATTGATTTAGGACTATCAACTACTCCTACCGTCGAAATTGCTGTTCCAATAGAAAATGCTTTAGGTGGAATTATCCTTACTGCTAGTCATAATCCTATTCAATGGAATGCCCTTAAATTACTCAATGAAAAAGGTGAGTTTATATCAGGTAGTGACGGTGAAGAGTTATTGCAAATTGCCGAAGATGAAAGTTTTGAATTTGCAGAAGTAAAAAGTTTAGGTAAGGTTGAAAATAATGATACATATATTCAAAAGCATATTGATTTGATTTTGGACTTACCTTTGGTTGATAAAGAAGCGATTCAAAAAGCAAATTTCAAAATATGTATCGATGCAGTTAACTCAACTGGGGGAATTGCGGTGCCGATGCTTTTAGAAGCTTTAGGAGTTGCCGAAATTAAAAAAATAAACTGCGAACCAACGGGCGTTTTTGCTCATAATCCTGAGCCTCTTCCTGAAAACTTGAGAGAGATTTCTGGTGAATTACGCAAAGGCAATTTTGATTTAGGTATTGTGGTTGACCCTGACGTTGATAGATTAGCATTTATCAATGAAGATGGTGAACCATTTGGTGAAGAATACACCCTCGTTGCGGTTGCAGATTACATTTTAACAAATAGCGAAAATAAAACTGGACTTACAACTGTTTCTAATCTTTCATCAACGTTGGCATTAAAAGATGTTACGTTGAAAGCAGGTGGCGAATATCATTCAGCAGCCGTTGGAGAAGTAAATGTTGTAACCAAAATGAAAGAAGTTGGAGCAATAATCGGTGGTGAAGGTAATGGAGGAATTATATATCCTGAGTTTCATTATGGCCGTGACGCATTGGTTGGAATTGCTTTATTTTTGAGCCATTTAGCCAAATTTAATAAGCCTATTGGTTTCTTACGTAATACTTATCCCAATTATCATATTGCAAAAAAGAAAGTAGAACTTACTACCGATTTGAACGTAGATGATATATTGGAAGAAATAAAATCTAAATATGAACGTTATCCTGTAAATACGGAAGATGGTGTAAAGATTAATTTTGAAAAAGAATGGGTGCATTTGCGTAAATCAAACACCGAACCCATCATTAGAATCTATGCTGAATCAGAATTTGAGACAACAGCATCAAATCTTGCCGATAAAATCATTAGAGATATTAAAGAATTAATTTCTCAATAAATACCATTTACGTTTAGCTTTCAACAAACTGCATCATTAGAAAAGAGATTAAAATTGTCTTAAAAAAATTCAATTTTAATCTCTTAAGTCAAAAAAAATCTTCAAAATATAGTTCATTTGTATTTAGTTTAAAAAGTGCTTTCTAAAAATTTTCTTTCAAGGATTCTTTTCAAAGACTCTGCTTATAGTATTATTGATATTCATCAATACTTCTACTATGATTGTTTTTTTTGGCACTGAATTTGTGCATTGATTTAGCACAAGCAATTCACTATTTATAAATGATTGATTTTATCAATCATATAATTAATTGATTTAATATGTTCAGGAAAAAAGGAAGCTCAAGAGCTGTCGTAATTATTCTCTTAATACTGGGAGGATTGCAAGTGGATGCCCAAACTTTTCCAACTGATATTGAATGGCAACAATGCTATGGCTGGGACAACTGGTATGGAGACGAAGGCTCAAAGATTATTTCAACATCAGATGGAAATTTTGCAGCAATTGGCAAAAAAAGTTTAAATGGATTTGAAACTATCTGGGCATCAAAAATTAATCAAAAAGGAGAAATGCTTTGGGAAACAACTGTTTTTGATGACCAAGCATTTACTGGATTTAAAGCTCAAGATATTATTCAAAATCCTGATGGAAGCTACTTCTTGCTTGGAAAAATAACTAATTACAGCAATTTACGATTCAATTATACTATTGGACGCTCGATTCAATCTGTCTCTCAAAAAGGAAATTATGATGCCTTGGTGGTGAAGCTCAATAGTGATGGGCAAATGATATGGTTCAAAATTTTTGGCGGCACTGGAGAAGATGTTCCCATAAAAATATTACCAACCAACGATAACAACTATTTACTGCTAACATACACTGGTTCATCAGATGGAGATATTGCTAATTCAGGCAAAAATACTAATGGATTTAACCAAGATTTATGGATAACCAAACTCAATAGTGAAGGAATTATTATTTCAAAAAAATGTATTGGTGGAAATAATGATGATGTAGCTTTTGATATGAAGGCAACCCCTGATGGTGGTTTCGTAATAGCAGGTTGTACAACTTCTAATGATAGTGAAATAAGCCCAAATATGGGTGGAAAAGATGTTTTGGTCGTAAAAATTGATGCATCTATAAACATAATTTGGAAAAAGACTTATGGTGGTAGTCAAAAAGATGAGGCTCGCCGAATATTAGCTTTACCAAATGGAGATATTATTCTTGGAATAACTTCAAATTCGTCATCAAATGACTTCATTTTTACACCATCAGTGAGTTTTCCAGACAATTTTGAAGAAAATATATGGCTTTTTAAGCTAAATTCAAGCGGAGAGCAACAAAACAAAAAGATATTTGGTGGATCGAGTAGAGATATTATAAGTGATTTAGTTCTAACAAATGATGGAAATTATGTCTTATCAGGTTCTACCAAATCCAATAATGGTAATATTCAAGATAGAAACCGAATTCCATCAAATAACAATGATAGGTACGATGTAGTTTTGATGAAAATTTCATCTAATTTAGATTTGGTTTGGGAAAAAACAGCAGGTGGTTCAGCTGATGACGAAGGAAATGGGGTAGTTGAAACCAGTGGAGGTGGCTTTATACTAATCGGAACGACTCAGTCATTTGATGGAGATATTGTCGGAAATCATTACAGTTCTCAAGATAGTCGAGATATTTTGCTAACGAAGTTTAATTTCAAATACGATAATAACTGCGAAACCAATGTAACAACTTCAAAAGATTTGGTTAGTACAGAAACGTCAATAACAGCTTCTGAAACTATTAGTACTTCCGATAAAGTTACCCATAATTCAAATATTCATTATGGTGCAGGAAAAAGTATTGATATAACGCCAGGGTTTGATACAGATTTAGGAAGCACAATAGAATTTAATCTTAACGGATGCTTGAGTGGTGGAAGTACAGGAGTTAGTCCAAATCCGATACAAATAAAAGTAAACAATGAGTGTAGAGAAGGCGGAATGAAGTTTGAATTTATGCCTTTTACTCCAAATACCGATATGTCGCAATACCACATGTCGATTCAAAATCTTGACCCAAAAATAGAGTTTAATTTTTCAGGAAATGTCCTTATAACGAAAAATAATATTCCAGATAATAGCAATGCGTATTTTCTATTAACAGTTTCAAAAGAAGGCTATAACGACTTCTCTTTTCAAGGTTACACAAGTACTTGTGAACATGATAATGCCCCTATCAATTGTCCAGAAAATGATAATGATGTGATTCTTGATAAAGAATATTATCAAATTGGAGAAACATTCACTGCTACTTGGACAGGCACATTATTACCTACCCAAGGGCTCAATTGGTATAATGAAAACGTAACTGAAATATCAAGAACAGATAAAACATTTGTAGGTAAAATCACCGCTTTTCCTGCACATATTCAAGCACAGCCAGGGTCGCTTCCTGATGGTTCGAGACCTTGTCATGGTTCAACTCGGGTTGAATTTAGAGCCGTAAAATAGATTTATATAAAAAGTAAAAGGCCACAGAAATAGCTATTTCTGTGGCCTTTTACTTTTTTATCTTTATTCAACAATCACTTTTCCACCACCACTATAACTTCTATAATCGCCGTTATACATGGCATCTGCCGCTACTGGACCGAGTACAAATTTTCCTCTTGAAACAACTCTTACTAAATAATAAAAAGTTTTTTCTGACGCATCTGCAGTTGTATAAAAATTAATTCTATCATCACGAATATCAAAATACTGTGGTGTAGCTGCATTTTTTATCCAAGTCATATTTCGGTCTTCATTAAGCCTTGGATTTTCAATCTCAAAAGCCGCTGGCAGCATATCGGTAACAACTACATTTTCTACTGGTGTTCCGAGTGTACTACTTATACTCACTTTCACAACCACTAATTGATTTTGTTTAAGGCTGCCACTGATAGGTTCACCGTTTCTATTTAAAAATTGGCGACGAACTTTCAAGAAATTATCTTCTTCTGTATAAGCACCTGTGGCACTCAAACCTTCTTGTTGTGTAAAGTAATAAAGACCACCTTTTCCTTTTGTGGCAATGTTTATCGTTTGTCCAGCAATACCTTTTTCAAAGCTCAAATCAGTACCAGTAAAGCTTGCGAAAATTTTGTTATTAACTGATAATGAAGCTGTTACATTTGATTCTCCATTACGTTTAGCAATTTTACCCAATGCTAAAAAACTAAATACAGACTCTTGGGTTGACAAATATGGTGAATTTTTTATTGCCTGCGAAAGCACTCTTGCTAACTTTGGAATCTGCAAATTTTCTGGGTCAGATTCTACCAAGCTATTCAACGAAATTGCCAAGTTTCTGATTGGAGAAGCAAAACTTCCACCTGTTTGTTTTTGGGTATTTTCTATTGAATAATCTTTTGGCAATAATTGTTTGAAACTACTTTCATCGCCAATTTGGGCAAAACTCGCTCCGAGCATATATCGCTCATCAGTTGTTAATAAATTAGCATTTGATTTATAATAATTCATCACTGGTTGATTGGCTTTTCCTGCCATTGCGAGCGTGTATAGTGAATAAATCATTTCGTGACGAGCAATGGTTCTTGAAATCCAAGAGCCAGTTTCGTTGAAAATATAATCAATTTCTGTTAAATCTTGCATTGACGTTTTAGTAGTCAAATAATCAAGCATTTTGCTTAAATTATCCTCATTAATTTCATAATCAGCTTTTTTTGCTTCGATTAAAAAATGAGCCGCAAAAGCTGTTCCCCACCAACTTTCGTAATCGCCACCCTGCCAATAACTTAACGCACCGTTGGCTAACTGCATATTTTCGATTTTACGAATAGCCGATTGTACATTAAATTGTGGATTCCAATCATTTTCACCAGCAGCTTTCAATGACCGTGAATTTTTAGCAATCGTTTTTGTAAAATCAGAAAAATATAACTGCGGAAAAGCTTTTGAAACAGTCTGTTCGACACAACCATGAGGATAGCACAGCAAATAATCTAATTGTTTAGCAAATTGAACCATCGGCGAACGACTCACCAATAAACTTGCTTGAGCGGTGCCAGCCATATAATTGTTTCCAAGATTGACCGATTCGGTTTTTCCTGCTAAAATTACACCTGATAACGATGTTTTTAATAAAGACGTTGAAGGACGAACGGTCAATTCTATTTTTTCTGAAAATTTTTCTTTAAAACCGTTAACTACCACAGAAATACTTCCTGTTCCGATGCTTGTAGGAGCTTTTACACTAAACATTGCTCGAGCCTCTTTTCCTGCTGCAACCGTAACCGACTGACTATTAACACCTTGCAAAGTCAATCCACCTGATAAATTTACTGAGGCATTGACAGTTGTAGCGGTTTTGGTAGTATTAGTAATCGTCACAGGAATCATCACTTCATCATTTGGACTTAAAAATCTTGGGGCTCCTGTACTAATCACGATGGGGTCTTTTACTTTCATATTAGCATTTGCTGAGCCAAAAGCTTCATCTTTATAAGCAACAGCCATGATTCGTAAATCGCCTGAAAATTGCGGAATTTCAAACTCAAAAGTAGTTTCTCCACTCATGCCTGTCTTCAATATTCCGCTCCAAACTGCCATCAATTTAGTTCGCCCATTGCTCAATGGATTCACTCTTTTTTCCAAATTATAACCATCTCCACCTACGCTGCTACTGGCCAGTGATAGTTCTGGAAATAGAAATTGGTACAAATCATGGCTACTTACTTCTAAAGCCTGTTTTTGGTAAAAATAATTGTAAATATCAGGCGTTTTGAAATTCTTAATTTGTAAAATCCCTTCGTCAACTATCGAAATCGTGAGTTCAGTATTGGCTTTTGTCTTGATAGTAACTTTTTGTTTACGCTTAGAACGAGATTCTTTCACTGCCACAATTTCAATTGGTAAATGATTAGAAGACTTTTCGACTTTCATAGGAGCAAATCCGTGAGCAACCGTCAGAGGCATATCATTGTTTTTTATTGGGCGAATGAGCGTGGCCGTTACGTAAACATTTGGTAGCATTTCTTCGGTAACTTTGATGTCAATTTCAGCAGATTTTTTGTCAGTTTCCACATAAAAGTGTTCTAAGACGTTTCCTTTTTCTACAGTTACGAGCATTTTTCCGATAAAAGGTGTTTTCATTAAAACTTTTGCATTGTCGCCAACTTCGTATTTTTCTTTGTCAAACTCCATCAAAACTTGACCTTCGTTGCTTACTTCAAACGCACTACTCGAAGTATTTCCGAAACCATAAGCATAAAAATTTCGAGAAGCAAAACTTTTTGCACCTGCATGAGCAATACGGATTTCATATTCGCCCGATACTTGTGGAATAAATTTTACCGATGATTTACCTGACAAAAAATTAACTCCTTTCGTAAGTACTAGCTTTTCTTGTCTTTTAGAATTATAGCGTATAACACCATCTGTTTTCTCTACAACTGTCTGATAATCAATACGATATATAGAAACTTCGGCATTAGCTGACTTTGCTTTTCCTTCGGTCGAAACAGCCGCCAAAGGAATCGTCATTGGCACGTGTGTTCCAACATAATAATCACTCAACCCAATTCCAAAAAATGTATCTTGTGTAAAAACATCAAAAGTCTTTACACGATTTAACGGACGACCAGTTTCATCAAAAACAGTCACGAAAGTTTTACCTTCCAACACACCCATATCTTGGTAAGTTGTTGATAACTCAAAAGCTTGTTTTGCTAACCCATTTTCATCAGTCGAACCTTGACGTAAATCATGTTCAAATTTTGTATCATTCTGAATATCAAACGAATACTCCTCAAATCCCTTCGCAAAAAATGCTTTTCTCTTCAAACTAAAATCCATTTCATAATTTCTGTTTGATGCTGGAGGCCCAAATAAATTGGTTGCCGTTGCCAATAAATTTACAGTTTCGCCTGTACGATAAATATCTTTTGCCGATACATCAACTTTGATTCGGTCAGGCATAAATTCTTCAATACTGATTGGTTTTGAGGTCAATAAAACATCATTTCCATTCAAAATTTCGATGGTATATGTTCCTGTTACAGCCGAACGGTCGAGCTGAATTGACGTTTCGATAGCTCCTTGAGCATTCGTATTTTTCAAGAAAGACTTAAATTCACGACCATTTGGCAATAAAACTCTGATTTTCAAGGGAATATCTTCAGTTGATGACCATTTGGCATCACGCAAAACGGTATTAAAATGAATCGTTTCACCAGGGCGATAAATATCACGATCGCCATAAACAAAAGCATCAAAACCTGTTTCATTGGCTCGCTTTCCATCGACTTCAAAACGTGACGTTTCGATTTTAGTATCTTCTAAAAGCATATAATTAAAATCGTCTTCGGTGCGTGCCGTAACCATTGCTAAATTGAAATTTGGAGCTTTTTCTTTCAATTTTTCAAAAATAATAACCCCTTTTCCATCTGTCTTTTGGGTTTCCATGATTTGGTTATTAGTCGAAATCAATTTTATTTCAACACCACTCATTGGCTCAGCATCAATGATTGAATTCACAAAAACCATCAGTTCATTGCCATCCGCTGATTTTTTGGCAATGATACCCAAATCAGAAACCGACACAAGTTTGGTTGCATTTTGATAATATTCATCGTTAGAATTTAGATTAACCAAATAAACACCTCGCAATTTATCTTGCTCAGGCATTGGCATATTTAGTACCGAAACACCATGTATTTTCGATAGATTTCCTGTTTCGATGGTTCGGTCAATGACTACATCGCTATAAATCCCTTGGTCGTCAGTACCATAATTGAAGCCATTTGGTGTGCTTTCTTCGCCATTATAATCATAATTTTCGTAGCGATTGTTTCGGACATAAGAAAGTAAATTATTTTCGTAGATTTTAACAATTTTGAGTTTCACTTTCGGAATATTTGTAATACGAATTCCTACATTTCTGCTCCCTTTTGATGATAAGTATAAGCCTTTTTTGCTCGTGAATTCGATGCTTGCGGGCATTTCTCCGAAAAACAAATCTTTGGTAAATTCGCCATCAAGTTTTGCACCTAAAGTTCCACGAAGGTTATCTTTGAGTGTCAATGTATAAGCTTCAGATGCACTAAAAAATCCTTTAATTATAAAACCATTTTCGGTCAATTCGGTTTGAGTTTCTACGGCAGGCTCAATTTTGAAGGCATCTTTCAGATTATCGCCAACAATTTGTTGCGTTGTAATCACCTTCACAAAACCTTGATTTTTATCAAAACCAGTTTCAATATCAACGATTTTCACAGAGTATGGTGAAGGCAAAACACCATCTAATTCAACTTTTTCTTGAGTAGAACCAGCATTTCCTGCTATTTTCACTCCTTTTTCTATAATTGTTTTAAGCGAACTTTCATCTTTTAATGAAGGAGCATTATCCAACGCCAAAACCAATTTTTGGTCGTTTGGAGTGCTATTTAACGAAAACTTAGTATCGGCATCTTCTAACTGAACTTTCAGTAAATTTGTAACATCCGTTTCTTGTACTGGATAATTAAAATCAACTTTCACTTTAGCAGTTGGTTTTCCATCTGCTCCTTTCATCCAATAACTTTCTAGCTTTTCTGGTTTCAAATAAGGCGTATGAAACTCGAATGAATCAGTACCTAAACTATAATTTTTGGTAGTGGCTTTGCCTAAAATGGCTTTGGTAATTACTGCTTTATAATTGGTTGCCCCTTTAAAACCATTGCTTGGCGAAAAAACCAATTCATTTTTCGCTGACCATTTAAAAACACCTTCGACCTTTGGCTCAATTCGCACATATTCAACCGCCTGCCAATTTTCTAAATCACTATCCGACACTAAATCTTTATTGAAAGTAAAAACTAAATTTTGTGCTAATTGAATCTCATCTTCAAAATTGCGAGCCGCAACGCTCACTTCGTTGAGTTTTGAACAGCTTGTGATGAAATAAGAGAGCTGAGAAACAAGATATAGAAAAAACACAAAACGCATAAAACCATTGGTTTTTAGGCGAAAAAAGAGAGAATTCATTGAATGTATGAAGTTTAGAGTATGTTTTTTGGGGATAATAACGTGGGAAGTTCGTGAAATTGTAGCAAATTGACAAAATTATTTTTAAAGAATGTCTCAAATAAAATTTCAGCAAAAAATAAAGCCTAACAACTCCCAGAATCGGCTAGTTATCAGGCTTTTATGAAATGTCTTGATTAAAGTTTATACTTTACGTTTCAGTTCAAAATGTTGTCCTAAATATACTTTTCTCACTAATTCATCACTGGCCAATTCTTCAGCAGTTCCTTGACGCAAAATTTTCCCCTCAAAAAGCAAATAGGCTCTATCAGTAATAGAAAGGGTTTCGTTTACATTATGGTCGGTTATTAAAATTCCGATGTTACGGTTTTTTAATTTAGCTACAATCCCCTGAATCTCTTCAACGGCAATGGGGTCAACACCTGCAAATGGTTCGTCGAGTAAGATAAATTTAGGGTCAACTGATAATGCACGAGCAATTTCTGTACGTCGTCGCTCGCCACCAGAGCAAACAATGCCTTTATTTTTACGAACGTGTGTCAAACTAAATTCTTCCAACAATGACTCGGTTTTTTCTTTGCGTTCTACTTTTGTCATTTCAGGTTTTGCCAATTCAAGCACGCCTAAAATATTCTCTTCAACGGTCAGATCTCTAAAAATCGAAGCTTCTTGGGCCAAATAACCAACGCCAAGTTTCGCACGTTTGTACATCGGCAAGGAAGTTATGTCCAAATCATCCAACCAAACTTTACCGCTGTTGGGTTTTACTAAACCCGTAGCCATGTAAAAAGAAGTCGTTTTACCTGCTCCATTTGGGCCTAATAGTCCGACAATTTCACCCTGCCCTACTTGGTAGCTTACATTGTTGTTGACTAATCTTTGTCCGTATTTTTTTATTAAATTTTCAGTTCTTAGAATCATAATCTTTGTCAATAATTGGGCGATAATTCGCTATCATTTTCAATTATCAAAGTTAGCTTTTTTGAAATAAATTCCCTGTTAAAGTTTGTTAAGGCTTTAGATTTAGTAATCAATACTTAATATCCTTCAGCATCAACTGTAACGTAGTTTTATTATTGAAATTATTTTCATCAATCTGATAGGCAACGTTGAAATATTTAGTTGAGTTCAACCTTTCAAAGTGTTCTTCAACCATTCCGAAACCGATGGCAGTCAAAATAGCACCCGTTTCTTCTTCAAAAAGTTCAAGACGAAGGTGTTTTTCTTTCATCACTCTTGGTGCATATTTGAGCGTAAGGTTTTCGCTGACAAAAACTGGTTGCATATTTTCTGGTCCAAAAGGAGCCATTTGGTTCATTATTCGATAAAATTTAGAAGAAATTTCACCCAATTTAATTTTTAAATCAACCGTAATAACTGGTGTAAGTTGCTCATTAGTAATAGTTTTTGAAACCACTTCATCAAATGCTAAACGAAATGCATTGATATTTTCAATCGGAATGGTCATTCCTGCGGCGTGGGTATGTCCACCAAATTGTTCTAGCAAACCAGCACATTTTTCGATGGCTGTGTATAAATCAAACCCTGCCACAGAACGAGCAGAACCTGCTGCTTTTTCGTGCGACTTCGTCAGAATAATTGTCGGTCGGTAATATTTTTCAATACATCTACTGGCTACAATTCCGATTACACCTTTGTGCCAATCTTCTCTGTAAAGTACTGTACTCTTAGCAGTATTGGCTAGCCACTCATCGCCTTCAATCATCGCCAAAGCTTCTTCAGTAATGCGTGAATCATGCCCTCGACGCTCGATATTATGCTTTTGTATTTCGTGGGCAAACTCCAATGCCTCATCGTAATTATTTGATAATAAAAGCTTTACGGCTGCTTTTGCATGTTTTATTCTACCAGCTGCATTAATTCTTGGGCCAAGAACAAAAACCACGTTTTCAATCGTCATTGATGCAGTAAAACCCGCCACTTCTTTTAATGCTTTTAGCCCAATTCTTGGATTTTCATTGAGTTTTTTGAGTCCGAAATAAGCTAAAACTCTATTTTCACCCGTAATCGGAACAATATCCGAACCGATGCTTACAACACACAAATCCAAAAATTCGTACAATTCTTCAACTGAAATTTCTGAGCGAGAACAATATGCTTGTAGCAATTTAAACCCAACGCCATTGCCTGTCAATTCTTTGTATGGATACAAACAATCTTTTCGTTTTGGGTCAAGCACTGCTACCGCATTTGGTAAAGTTTCGTCTGGTTCGTGGTGGTCACAAATAATAAAATCAATATTGAATTTATCTTTCGCTAAAGCTACTTTATCTTGGGCTTTGATGCCACAATCTAAACAAATTACGAGTGAGACACCTTGTTCAGCCGCCCATTCAATTCCTTGAACCGACACGCCATAACCTTCTTCGTAGCGGTCTGGATTATAATATTCTAAATTAGCATAAAAAGTAGAGAGAAAACCATAAACCAAAGCAACCGCTGTTGTCCCGTCAACATCATAATCGCCATAAATCATTATTTTTTCTCCATTGTCAATGGCATCTATCAATCTTTCAACGGCTTTTTCCATATCGGCCATCAAAAAAGGATCATGTAGATGTTCAAGTTTTGGGCGAAAGAAATCTCTTGCTTCATCAAATCCTGTAATTTGACGCTGAACAAGCATCGAGGCAAGTGCCTTGTCGATATTTAAAGATTGTGCTAAATCGTTGACTACCTGTGGATTAGGTACGGATTTATATGACCACCGTTTTTCGGGCATTGTTTTCTTCAGTAAAATTGAAATGTAAAATTAAGGATTTATTTGTAGGAATCGACCATAAATTTCTCGCCAAAGTCTCGAAAAATCATAAAATAAATTCATCTTTATAAAATCTTTATACGCTTGGCTATTTGTTTTATTTTTCATTTATAAACTACCACCTACATTTGTAACGTCAAAAACAAGACAATGAAACTAGTCAACAGTAATAAAAACACCTTTCAAAGTACCAAACAACCTTATTTTATAAGTGTCTTTATTATTTGTTTGGTTTCTGGAATTTGTTATCCTTTCAGTGATATAATTGGTTACCGAGCAGTTGCACTCATTTTATTATTTACGGTTTCGCTTTTGGCAATGAAATTGAGTTTATTTCCAGTTTTATTAGCTGCGTTTTTGAGTGCTTTGATTTGGGATTTTTTTTATATCCCACCGCATTTTACTTTTTTGGTATCAAAATCGGAGGATGTTTTGATGTTATTCATGTATTTTATTATTGCTATACTCAACGGCGTGCTAACATCACGGATAAAACATTTTGAAGGATTAGCGATTCAAAGAGAAGAGCGAGTAAATGCCCTAAAACTGTATGATTCTCTTTTCAACTCTATTTCACATGAATTCAGAACGCCCATTGCTACAATTTTGGGGGCAACGGATAATTTGTTAGTCCAAAACTCAAAATTTGATGAAATTACCAAACAAAAACTTTATGTAGAAATATATACGGCAACTGAAAGACTCAATCGTTTGGTCGATAATTTTCTAAATGTTTCTCGATTAGAGTCGGGTTCTATTAAACCAAAATTAGATTGGTGCGATATCAATGAATTGCTTCATTCTGTTGTGAATCGCTTAGAAAAAGAACTTGTCAATCATCAAATTGTAGTGAAAATACCCCAAAATATTCCTTATTTTAAATTAGATTTTGCATTAATGGAACAAGCTATTTATAATATTGTTTATAATAGTTCGCTTTATACACCCAATAATTCGACAATTACACTCACAGCAGCTAACCTTAGCAATCAATGTTTTATCACGATTGCGGATAATGGTAAGGGGTTTCAACAACACGAATTGGAACAAGTCTTTACAAAGTTTTATCGCTCAAACGAAGAAAAAACAGGTGGTTTAGGTTTGGGATTATCAATAACCAAAGGTTTTATTGAAGCTCATGGCGGAACAATCAGGGTAGAAAATGTTGCAGGAAGTGGCTCACTTTTTACAATAATTATTCCAACGGAAGTAAACTGGGGAAATGATATGCCCACATAATTTGAATTCACTTAACGATGAACAATCCAACGATATTAATAATTGACGACGAAAATCAGATTCGTAAACTGCTAGAAATAACTTTAACTGCCAACGGTTTTAAGGTTAATGAAGCAGCTACGGGGAAAGATGGAATAATATCGGCAGCTACACACCCGCCAGATATGATTCTGCTTGACTTAGGTTTACCTGATGAAGATGGACAAAATATTTTAAAAAAATTGCGAGAATGGTACAAAGCTCCAATTATGATTTTGTCAGTAAAAAACAATGAGGACGATATTGTAAAAGCATTAGATAATGGTGCAAATGACTATTTGTCAAAACCTTTTCGCACGGGTGAATTACTTGCTCGCATTCGGTCTGCGTTGCGATTGGCCCAAAATATTGAGAATATCCCATTGGTTGAATATGGCAATTTAAGCATTGATTTTAATGCCCGAATTGTCAAGAAAAACCAAGAAGTACTAAAATTAACTTCAACCGAATATCAACTTTTAACACTTATGGCACAAAACGAAAGTCGAGTTTTGACACATCAATTTATTTTAAAAACTGTTTGGGGACCAAGTTATTTAGAACAGTCACAATATCTTCGGGTGTTTGTAGGACAACTCCGAAAGAAAATCGAAGACAACCCAAATCAGCCGCGATTTATTATCACAGAATCGGGCGTTGGATACAGATTTGTAGGTGGAGAAATCGGGAAAAATAATTTATAATTCACTCATCATAACTACTAATATGCTTACAATAATTTTATTACTCGCAGGTGTTTTTTGCTTCGCCTTGTTTTATAAAGCAATTGATTTTTTTGAAAATATTTAATTAATTTCCACCATGATGACCTTACTTTTCATTCTCGCAATCGCAGTTTTCGGCTACCTCTGCTACGTACTTTTAAAGCCTGAAAAATTCTAAAAAGAACCTTTTTTTATTCTAATTACGCTAATCAATTGCCATGATGAAGGCTATTGTTTTGCCCAAAAATTAAGAAAAAATGAACACTGAAATTCTCGGAATCATATTAATGTTTACACTAACTGTCCTTTTGGCAATTCCACTGGGCAGATACATCGCAAAGGTTTACTCAGGAGAAAGCACTTTTCTCGACCCAATTTTTAATCCATTAGAAAAACACTTTTTTCGCATTTCAGGCATTAATATCCGCCAAGAAATGACTTGGAAACAACATTTAATAGCCTTGCTTACCATAAACTTTTTATGGTTTTTCTGGGCGATGTTTATCTTGATGAATCAAGGCTGGCTACCGTGGAACCCAGATAAAAATCCGTCAATGTCAGCCGATTTAGCCTTTAATACCGCCATTTCTTTTGTAGCTAATACCAATTTGCAGCACTATTCTGGCGAAACAGGAATGTCATATCTCGGACAAATCGTTTGTTTGACATTTTTTCAATTCATTTCAGCAGGTGCAGGTATGGCCATTTGTGTAGTCGTTTTCAATGCTATGAAAGAACGTACAAGCGAAAAGCTAGGTAATTTCTACAACTATTTTCTCAAATCATGCACCCGAATTTTATTGCCACTTTCGCTAATCGTTGCTACCATTATTGTTTTCAATGGCACTCCGATGAATATTGAAGGGAAAGCCTCTTTTATTTCGATGCAAGCGGGCGACACAGTTCAGCTTTCAAGAGGGCCAGCAGCAGCAATGGTTGCTATCAAACAATTAGGAACAAATGGCGGTGGATTTTTTGGAGTAAATTCAGCTCATCCACTAGAAAACCCTAACTATTTGACCAATATTGTTGAAAACGTCAGTATCATTTTGATTCCAATCGCGATGGTTTTCGCTCTTGGTTTTTACTTAAAACGTAAAAGATTATCATTGATGATTTTTGGCGTAATGACACTCGGTTTTCTATTATTCTTGCTTCCTTCTGTTTACCTCGAAATGAAAGGGAATACAGCCATTTCGAGTATGGGCATCTCGCAACAACTGGGCAGTATGGAAGGCAAAGAAGTACGTTTTGGCTCGGCCGCATCTGCATATTGGGGAATTACAACAACCGTTACCTCCAATGGCTCGGTCAACGCCATGCACGATAGTTTTACACCACTCACTGGAATGTTTGCACTTTTGGGTATGATGGTCAATGCTTTTTATGGCGGTGTAGGTGTCGGATTTCTTAATTTTTATATTTTCATTATCATTGCTGTTTTTATTTCTGGGTTGATGGTTGGCAGAACCCCCGAATTTATGGGTAAAAAAATTGAGGCAAGAGAAATGAAAATCGCCACGATAATCGCTCTATTGCATCCCTTATTAATTTTGGCAGGAACGGCTCTTTCATCGTACGTCTTTGTTGTCCATCCTAATATTGGTTGGTTGAATAATCCAAGTTTTCATGGCTTCTCCGAAATGCTTTATGAATATACATCATCGGCAGCTAATAACGGTTCGGGTTTCGAGGGTTTGGGTGATAACACACTTTGGTGGAATATTACTTGCGGAATCATCATGATTTTAAGTCGTTTCTTGCCAATTATTGGCCCCGTGGCTATTGCAGGAATTTTAGCCAATAAAAAATACATTCCTGAAAGTGCTGGTACATTAAAAACTGATACTTCAACTTTTGGATTAATGGTTTTTGCCGTAATCATGATTTTGGCGGCATTGTCTTTTTTTCCAGCACTGACGCTTGGACCAATTTCAGAATTTTTCACAATTCAATAAGATATTTATTTAAAAATATATCATCATGAAATCAACTTCGCTTTTTCAAGCAGCTTTAGTAAAAGAAGCTCTAAAAGCCTCTTTTGTAAAACTAAATCCCAAAATAATCTTCCGAAACCCAGTCATGTTTACCGTCGAACTCGGAACAATCGTTATGTTTTGCGTTACTATCTTTAGTTTAAACAATACTTCACAAGGCTCATTCGCTTATAATTTAGCAGTTTTCATTATCCTATTTGCTACTTTACTTTTTGCCAATTTTGCCGAAGCTATCGCTGAAGCACGAGGCAAAGCACAAGCCGATTCGCTCCGAAAAACCCGTGAAGAAACACCAGCAAAAATCATTAGAGTAATCGGTGAAATGTACACCAACGAAATCCAAATAGTAAGTTCCTCTCAACTCAAAAAAGGAGATATTTTTGTCTGCGAAACTGGTGACATAATTCCAACAGATGGGGAAATCATTGAAGGATTAGCAACCATTGATGAATCAGCCATTACAGGCGAGTCTGCTCCAGTAATTCGAGAAGCAGGGGGCGATAAATCATCAGTAACGGGAGGAACTAAAGTACTTTCTGACAAAATTAAAGTAATTGTAACCACTCAACCAGGTGAAAGTTTCTTGGATAAAATGATTGCTTTGGTGGAAGGAGCTTCTCGTCAAAAAACGCCAAATGAAATTGCCTTAACAATTTTATTAGCTGGTTTTACTTTGGTTTTTGTGATTGTTTGTGTTACGCTCAAACCTTTTGCCGACTATGCCAATACACCTATCACAATTGCAGCATTTATTTCGCTTTTTGTATGCCTGATTCCAACTACAATTGGCGGTTTGCTATCGGCCATTGGCATTGCAGGAATGGACAGAGCATTGAGAGCAAATGTAATTACAAAATCAGGTAAAGCTGTCGAAACTGCGGGCGATATTGATGTTTTGTTATTGGATAAAACTGGAACAATTACAATCGGAAATAGAAAAGCGACGAACTTTTACCCAGCACAAAACGCTGATAAACAAGGCTTTATGAATGCACTTGTATTAAGTTCATTAGCCGATGAAACTCCCGAAGGAAAATCAATTGTAGAGTTAGCAATCAGTCAAGGAATGAAAGTACCTTCACTTTCGACGGATGCCGAATTTATTAGGTTTACAGCAGAAACTCGTTCATCAGGTGTAAATTTATCCGACGGAGCTAGAATCAGAAAAGGGGCTTTTGATGCCATGAGAAACCTTTCAGAAAAAGCAGGCAACCAGTTTCCAATAGAAGTTGCTGAGCAAGTTAAAACCATTTCAAGTAATGGTGGAACGCCACTTGTTGTAACAAAAAATGAGCAAGTTTTAGGCGTAATTGAGTTACAAGACATTATTAAACCAGGTATTCAAGAACGTTTTGAACGCTTACGTAAAATGGGTGTAAAAACAGTAATGGTTACTGGTGATAATCCGCTAACAGCTAAATATATTGCTGCAAAAGCTGGTGTTGACGATTTTATTGCTGAAGCAAAACCAGAGGATAAAATGAATTATATCCGTGCCGAACAGGCCAGTGGTAAATTAGTTGCCATGATGGGTGATGGTACAAATGATGCTCCTGCACTCGCTCAAGCCGATGTAGGTGTAGCCATGAATTCGGGAACAGCCGCAGCAAAAGAAGCAGGAAATATGGTAGATTTGGATAATGACCCTACGAAATTAATTGAAATTGTTGAAATCGGAAAACAGCTTTTAATGACTCGAGGAACGCTCACTACTTTTTCGATTGCCAATGATGTTGCCAAATACTTTGCCATTGTACCCGCTTTATTTATTGCCAGCATTCCAGCTCTAAAAGGCTTAAATATAATGAATTTACATTCACCAGAAAGTGCTATTTTATCAGCCGTAATTTTTAATGCAATTATTATTCCTGCATTGATTCCTTTAGCACTTAGGGGTGTTGAATATAAACCCATTGGAGCAAGTGCTTTGCTACGCCGCAACTTATTAATCTATGGCTTAGGGGGTATAATTATTCCTTTTATTGGTATCAAGATTATTGATTTATTGGTCGCTAATTTTATTTAAAATACTGATAATTAAATAATTATTAGTTAAAATAAATTATTCAAGCGACAAAAACTTCGTTTCATTCATAAAAAACATAAAAATGAAATCTCAAATATTACCAGCAATCAAACTTACATTTTTAAGTTTAGTGCTACTTGCAATCGTTTATCCACTTATAATACTAGGCATCGCACAATTTGCCCCAAACAGCGGGAAAGTACAATTTATTGAACGTAATAATAAAATTATTGGAGCAGAAAATGTAGGACAAAAATTCGACCAAGACCGATATTTTTATAGTCGTCCATCTGTTGTAAATTACAATGCCGCTAGCTCTGGTGGTTCAAATAAAGGGCCTTCAAATCCTGATTATTTGGCAACTGTTCAAGCCAGAATCGACACATTTTTAGTCCATAATCCGACAGTGGCAAAAGCTGATATTCCATCAGAATTAGTAACCGCTTCGGGTAGTGGACTTGACCCTCACATTTCTCCAAAAGGTGCTTTAGTACAAGTCGATAGAATTGCTAAAAAAAGAAATATTTCTAATGAAAAATTGATTAACCTTATTAAAATCAATACCGAAAAACCATTTTTAGGTTTATTTGGTACTGAAAAAATCAATGTTTTGAAATTAAATTTAGCATTAGATAACTTAAAATAATTCCCTGAATGAAAACCATTTTTTGTTCACTTTTGAGCATTTTTAACACAACCATTCATCCCCAAACAGACACCTCGAAAACAGCACTCAACCTAAGTGGTTATATAGAAACTTACTATGCGTATGATTTTAATAATCCTGCCAATCACACACGGCCAACATTTGTTTATTCACACAATCGTCACAATGAGATAAACCTGAATTTAGGTTTTATAAAAGCTGCTTATGAAAAAAATAGTGTTAGAGCTAATCTTGCCTTAATGACAGGAACTTACGCCAATGCAAACCTTGCGGCCGAACCAAGTGTATTAAAAAATATTTTGGAAGCCAATGTTGGAATTAAGATTTCAAGCAATAAAAATCTTTGGCTTGATGCAGGAATTTTTGCAGCACATATTGGTTTTGAAAGTGCTGTTAGCAAAGATTGTTGGACACTTTCTCGGAGTATTTTGGCCGATAATTCGCCTTATTATGAAAGTGGAGCAAAAATCAACTATACATCCGATAATTCTAAATGGTTTTTGAGTGCATTAGTACTAAATGGTTGGCAACGAATTGAGCGAGTAGATGGCAATAATATGCCTGCTTTTGGGCATCAGATTACATACAAACCTAGCAGCAAAGTAACTTTAAATAGTAGCTCATTTGTAGGAAGCGATTCGCCTGATAGTTTACGATTAGTGCGGTACTTTCATAATTTTTATGGTATTTTTCAAATTCATCAAAAATTAGGATTAATTCTTGGTTTTGATATTGGATTTCAACAAAAATCACTTAAAAGTAAGCAATACACTGCTTGGTTTTCGCCAGTATTAATTGCCAAATTTCTATACTCAGATAAGCTAAATTTCTCGACGAGAACCGAATATTATGCAGATAAAAGCCAAGTAATTGTTTCAACAGGTAGTCAAAATGGTTTTCAAACATACGGTTATTCGGTCAATATTGATTATAATATCACCGAAAAATTGGTTTTCCGAAGCGAATACAAGGTACTGCATAGTAAAGACAAAATATTTGCAGAAGGTACAAAAACCAACAATCATTTATTGCTTACTTCATTAGCTATTTCATTTTAGATGAAAGATAAAACTGCTCAACATTTTCTTGATTTAATAAAAAAATCAAGGCGAGGGAAATTCAAAATTTACATCGGCATGAGTGCTGGCGTAGGAAAAACCTTTCGGATGTTGCAAGAAGCTCACGCTATGCAACGAAACAACATTGATGTAAAAATCGGTTATATCGAAACGCACAATCGTAAAGAAACGCACCAGTTACTTGAAGGTTTACCGATTATTCCTCGTCGAAAATTGTTTTATAAAGGTAAAGAATTAGAGGAGTTTGACCTTCAAGCAGTATTAAATATCCGACCCGAAGTAGTTTTAGTCGATGAATTAGCTCATACGAATATTGAAGGCTCAAAAAACGAAAAACGTTGGCAGGATGTCATGGAAATTTTAGATGCAGGCATCAATGTAATTTCTGCTCTAAACATTCAGCATATTGAAAGTCTAAATACTATCATTCAGCAAGTTACGGGTATTGAAGTAAAAGAGCGTGTTCCAGATTTGGTGCTCCAACAAGCCGATGAAGTTGTGAATATCGACCTCACAGCCGATGAACTGATTATGCGTTTGAAAGAGGGGAAAATCTATGATTTGAAAAAAGTTGAAACAGCATTGAACCACTTTTTTCAAGCTGATAAAATCTTACAACTGCGTGAAATAGCCCTTAAAGAAGTAGCACATCAGGTTGAGCGAAAAGTTACAACCGAAGTTACCAAAACCAAACTAAAGCATGAGCGTTTTTTGGCCTGCATCAGTTCAAACGCCGAAACTGCCAAAACTGTAATCCGAAAAACAGCTAGATTGGCTTCGCATTACGATTCAAAATGGTTTGTGCTATACGTTCAACGGCCATCAGAATCAAGTGATAAAATTAATCTGGCCACACAAAGGCATCTAATCAATAATCTCAAAATGGCAGCCGAACTCGGTGCAGAAATAATCAGAATACAAAGCGATTCGGTGGCGAAAGCAATTATTGAAGTGGCTGAAAAAGAGCAAATTACAACGATTTGTATTGGAAAACCACATTTCAATTTATTGAAAATTATCTTAGCAACGAATCTTTTCAATCAATTATTAAAAAAACTTTCTCAGTCTGAAATAGACCTTATTATTCTCTCTTGAAATGAAAATAAAAACCAAAATTTCGCTTGGCTTAATCTTTCTTTTCTTAGCAATCTTACTTACGGGTGGCTTAGGCGTTTGGTATTTACATCAATTATCTGCCGATGCAAAAAATATTCTACAAGATAATTACGAAACGTTGGAATACAGCAAGAAAATGCTCGAAAGCCTTGAGAAAAATACTAATGAAAATAAAAGGTTTGAACAAAATCTTATTGCACAAGAACAAAATATCTCAGAAATAGGTGAAAAAGACGTAACACAACAACTTCGTGCTAAATTTAATCTTTTCAAAAAAGACAGTTCAATAAGTCATATCGGTTCAATGCGGCAATATATTTTTCAACTCATGGAGTTAAATATGAATGCTATTATCAGAAAAAATCAGGTTGCAACCAAACGAGCTGATGACGCAATTACCTTACTTTCATTTGTGCTGGCCGCTGTGGTGTTATTTACTTTTTCATTTATTTTTAATTTTCCTAATTACATTGCCGAACCGATTGCTGAACTAACCAAAGGAATCAAGGAAATTGCCAACAAAAATTATGAACAAAGATTACATTTTAAAGCGAATGACGAATTTGGAGATTTGGCAAATGCATTCAATAAAATGGCCGAAAAACTCAATAATTATGAACACAGCAATTTAGCAGAATTGTTATTTGAAAAAAGGCGAATTGAGGCAATAATCAATAACATGAATGATGCAATTATTGGACTTGACGAACAAAATAATGTTCTGTTTGTCAATCAGATTGCGGTTCAGATTTTGGGGTTAAAAGAATCAGAAATTATTGGCAAATACGCACCCGATATTGCGTTAAATAATGATTTACTCAGAAGTTTACTACAAAATGAAGCTTCTTCAAATCCAATTAAAATTTTTGCTGACCAAAAAGAAAGTTATTTCACCAAAGATATTTTAGCAGTTAAAAATGCAGAAAACACAGCGAGCGGAACGGTAATCATTTTGAAAAATATTACTAAATTTCAAGAATCTGATTTAGAAAAAGATAATTTCATTGCAGCTATTTCGCATGAGCTAAAAACCCCAATTTCGGCAATTAAAGCTTCTTTGGAATTATTAACAGATGAAAAAAATGGAAAAACTAATAAAATTCAAAAAGAACTTATCAATAAACTAAAACAAGAAGCAGAATTAATTATTATGATTACGAATGAACTTTCTAAAACAGCACAAAATCATGATGATTTACTTGAAAAGAAATAGTTGGGTTGAGTAACTATTTCTTTTCTTTCTTTCCGAACAAAGAAAAATGTACGTATCGTTTTGGATTGGCTTTCATATCAGCCATTAGGAGTGCAATATTTGCGGCTGTTCTATCAAGATTAACGTAGAGAGAATCATCTTTGGCCAATTTTCCAAGTGTGCCTTTTCCTTGATTAATTTCTTTAATTACGCCTTGTAAACCTGCAATTGACGTGTTTAATTTACTAACCGTTTCACCCAAATGCATCGCATTTAGTGAGTCGGCAAAAGTGCTGCTTTTTTGTAAAATTGGCTTAATTTGAGCATCAAGATTCGTTGATAAAGTATTCAAATTAGCCGTTAAAACTGCTGCATTTGCTGTTATTGCCGAAAGGTTTTTTGAGTTTGCCGCCACAATACCATTCACGCCTGCGGTAGTTTGAGTGGCACTTGCCATAAGTACTTTAAGAGCTACCGCTGTATGGTCAAATTGTTTGATTATTGCAGTTGTTGTATTCAACAAAGAATCTATATTTTTTAAGGTTGGGGTTAATTTATCGGTTACAGATGCTACCATTCCTTTTTCAATTTCACTTCCAACCGTTCCTTCATCCGCTAAAGGATTACCTGATTCAATTTTTAATTTAACAACTTTTCCACCTAAAAGTCCATTATCTGCCAAAATAGCAACTGTTTTATCAGTTAATTTTATATCTCTTTTGATAGCTAATATCACTTTAATTCGGTTTTTGTCTTGTTCAGGCTCAACCAAAACCACGCGTCCAACAGACACACCGTTATACGTTACAGGGTTTGAAGTTTGCAATCCTTCGGCATTTTCATAGTAAGTATAGTATTCATTTTCTGTACGAAAAATGTCTAATCCCTTTAGAAAATTAAATCCTAAATAAAAAATTGCGAAAGTAATAATACCAAGTAAACCAACTTTATACTCTTTTTTCATAACCCCTAGCCGATACGTCGGACCGCCCCTAAAGGGGAATTATACATTATTTTTTACAAAATTACTTGTTATCTAACTACTAACCAACTAAAATTTCCAGTTGAATAGTTCCAGTATAAATCTTAGTGTGCTTCTTTTTCTTCTTTATAGACTTTGACCGCTTTAAAAATCGCATCAGCCAGTTTATCTTGGCCGCTATCTGTACCCAATATTTTTTTATCGGTGGCGTTGGTTAGATAACCAGTTTCTACATAAATTCCAGGCATTGCCGTTTGCCACAATACTTGAAATCCCGCTTGCTTTACGCCTCTACTTTTATGTCCAACTTTTGAAATTTGCTTTTCAACCATACTTGCCAACTTTACGCTTTCTTTCATAAAAGCATTTTGATAATTCGCAAGCATGATATTGGCCATTGGCGAACTCAAATCGTAGCCTTTATAGTTTTTCTTATAATTATCTTCCATCAAAATAACCTCATTTTCTCGCATCGCCAATTCAAGGTTTTCTTCGGTTTTATGCAGACCCATTACGTAAGTTTCCGACCCACTCAATTTTGAAGAATATGGATTAGCATTGACGTGAATACAAATAAACAGATCGGCTTTATTGCGATTCGCAATGGCTGCACGCTCATGCAATGGAATAAAAACATCGGTTTTTCTGGTATAAATAACTTTTACCCCAGGAAGTTTTTCCTGAATTTTTTTTCCTAATTTCAAGGTAACACTTAAAGCGATGTCTTTTTCACGAAGTTTGCTATTGTGCGTGCCTGGGTCTTTTCCTCCATGCCCGGCATCAATGACAATAGTTCTGATTTTGCCACTTTGAGCTGTTACAATTCCTTGCGTAATTATGAATATAAAAAGGACTTTAAGAATTTTTAACATGATTTTATGGTCAAACGTTCTTTCACTACCATATAATAGCTAATTTTGTGCCATTACGGTGCGTTAGTTAAATAGTTTTGCGAAGAGAAGTTCAAATTTGAAGATTTAAGCCAAAAATGACTGGCTTTTTCGTAATTAATAATTAAGTCAACATTTTACAAAGATACGATTTTTGGAACAACTGAAAAAATATAACTCCAAACCACTCCAAAATAGCTCGTGGCTATTCGCTTTTTGCTTTTTGAAGTTCAATTGGAAACTCAAGATGAATATTCCTATTTTCACAGCTCGCTTTTCTGTTTTTATCAGTATTTTTTTGTTCTTCTCTATCCATACTTTTGCTCAATTTCCTTCTGGAACTGGTGGTAGATTTTCTGGATTTGGCACAGGAAATACTGGAACAAAAAGGGCATCAACCACAACACCTTCACGTACAGCAAGCCCTTTCGGAAATAAATTATTTGAAGAAAAAAAAGATACCACTCGTGTATTAATTCCAGACTCCCTTCGTAGCAAAGAAAGTGGATTGGCTTCAACAGTACAATATATTGCCGAAGATTCAACGGTAATGGATGTAACTGGCGAAATTATTAATCTCTACGGAAAAGCCAAAGTAACTTACGGCGAAATTGAACTTCAAGCAGATTTTATTCAAATTAATTGGGGTAAAAGTGAGGTTTTTGCTCATGGTTTGCCCGATACAACTAAAAAAGGCGACAAAGTAAAAGGGAAACCAATCTTTAGCCAAGGGGGCGATAAATACAATACCGACACGATTCGCTATAATTTCAAATCTCGAAAAGCAGTCATAAAAAATATTGTAACGCAGCAAGGTGAAGGTTTTGTAACAGGCGAAAAAGTAAAAAAAGATGCCAATGATGATATGTATTTGGTTGATGCCAAATACACAACTTGTAATTTGAAAGAACCTCATTTTCATATTGCGGCAAAAAAAATCAAGCTTGTCAATAAAAAACAAGTCATTTCAGGGCCTTTTAATTTTGTGTTAAGTGGCATTCCACTGCCTATTGGGCTGCCTTTTGGTTTCTTTCCTGTACCTAAAAATAAAGAAGCAGGAACATCAGGAATCATCATGGGAAGTTATGGCGAAGACCCAAACGGAAGAGGATTTTATTTTCGTGATTTTGGCTATTATTTTGCCATAAATGAAAAAATTGGGGCAAAAATTATTGGGCAAATTTATTCTAATGGTAGTCTTGGACTAGGCATTCAATCGAGTTATTCGAAGCGATATAAATATTCTGGAAATTTAAGTTTTCAGTATAATTTTAATAAAAACAAGCCTGAAGTTGTTGCAAGTGATGATAAAAACACCTACACCACTAAAGACTTTAATTTGAGTTGGTCGCATTCACCTGCTAACAAACGTCCCGACCGTAGTTTTTCTTCATCGGTCAATTTACGTAGCAATGGCTTTAATCGAAATAACGTCAATACGGTTGATGTAAGTAATTATTTGAGCAGCACTTCCAATTCATCCATTCAAGTTGGGCGAACTTTTGGTCAAAAACTCGTAACGAGTTCGGGCATCAACGTTTCTCAGAATTTCACTACTGGGCAGATGGATGCTTCACTCAATTATAGTTTAGGTCTTAATCAGTTTAACCCTTTTGTGCCTGAAAAAAAACAAATCGGTCGATGGTTTGAATCGTTTAGGGTAGGTTTGAATGTGAGTGGCGGTTATCAAGCAACTAATACAAGAGTGAATAGCATTACGAGTTATTCGGATTATAAAATTGTTCGTCAAAATGACGATGGCTCGTATTCTTCCATCGAAGCAAAACCATTGACCAACGAAGAAATAAGGTTGAGAGATGCCAATCCTTTGAGCTTAACGGTTGAAGAACGAGTTTTACAAAAAGCATTACAAGCACGGTTGAGTAATGTCAGAAAATTGAATAGCTTAGATGCAATTAATGACATTTTAAAAGATGGGCAATTCCGAACTACGTATTCAATTCCGATTGCTTTGCCTAATTTTAAATTAGCTCGATACATCAACTTTACACCAAGCATTGCTCTACGAGGCGATATTTTCACGCAAAGCCTTAGTTATAAATACATTGAAAGCGAAAACGCAGTTAAGATTGATACAGTTAAAGGTTTTTTTCCGACTTATCAAACGTCAGTTTCGGGAAGCATGAATACCCGAGTATATGGTACTTATCAGTTTAAAGGAGGTGGACGATTACAAGCGATTCGTCACACAATGGCTCCATCTTTGAGTTTAAGTTACGCCCCAGATTTCACTAAAAATCTTTTCCAATATAATGTTGTCAGAATTGATAAAAGTACTGACGATGCAGGAAAAGTTACTTATGATACTCTCCGAAAACTTTTACCAAAATATCCAACTTTGGGTGCTTCAGCGGGAGCTTCTGGGAATATTAGTTTCAATCTAACAAATCAACTTGAAGCAAAAGTTCGCTCAAAATCAGATACGGCAGCAAAGGCTTTTGAAAAAATTTCATTATTAGATAACTTGAGTTTAAGTACTAGCTATAATCTGTTGGCCTTGGGTGATTCGATGAATCTGTCGAATATTAATTTAAGCGGAAATACTAATTTATTCAAAAACCTAATCAATCTCAATATGGGTGCAACGCTCGACCCATATTTTTATCAAGAAGAACCGACAGCCGAATTGAGAGCGTTAAATCCTGCTGGCCGAATCAGACGTTTTTATAAATTACAAGAAGTAAAAGGTTTCCAAGGTTTAGCCACTTTGCGTTCGGCAAATATTGCTATTTCAACTCGTTTTTCACCAGCAACTTTTAACAAAGATAAACCACAACCCAAAAACACTCAAACTAACGACCCAACGATGGATGCTATGAGGAAATTTGTAGCTGCCAACCCTGAACTTTACGTTGATTTTACGATACCTTGGACTTTAAATTTAAGCTATAACTTTAATTATAATAAACAAGGTTTGGCAAAAGCTCAAATTACACAGGCAATCACGATTCAAGGCGATTTGAGTTTGACTCCGAAATGGAAAGTTGGTTTTAATACTGGTTATGATATGCAATTAAAAGCTCCAACGTTGACAAATATTACGCTTCATCGTGAATTACATTGTTGGGATATGGCATTTAATTGGACTCCGATTTCGGGATATTCGGTGCGTAGTAGTTATTCATTTACGCTCAATGTTCGGAGTGCATTATTGCAGGAATTGAAAGTAAGTCGTCGCCGTCAATACTATGGAACTGGTGGATTTTAATTAAGTCGATAGACAATTAAAATTGTCTATCGACCGATATTTGTTTTTACAACTCAAAAGTTGCTAATTTTCTAAATTCTTCAACTCTCGCTGCAATTTCGATTTGTGATAAATCTTGGATACGCTCTGTACCAAATTTTTCTACGCAAAATGAAGCCATTGCCGAACCATAAACAATGGCACGTTTCATATTTTCAAAGCTTAAATCATCAGTTTTGGCAAGATGAGAAATGAAGCCACCTGCAAATGTATCGCCCGCACCAGTTGGATCAAAAACTTCTTCTAATGGCAATGCTGGACAGTAGAAAATATCATCATTTTGGAATAATAATGCACCATGTTCGCCTTTTTTGATGATAAGGGTTTTCGGTCCCATCGCCATAATAGTTTTTGCCGCACGACGCAACGAATAATCACCCGAAAGCATACGAGCCTCTTCATCATTAATGGTTACACAATCAACATCTTTTAATAATGCTTTCAAATCATCTAAGGCAATATCAATCCAAAGATTCATTGTATCAAGCAATACAAATTTAGGACGATTTTTCAATCTCTTCAAAACAAGGTGCTGAATAGCAGGAGCTGTATTTCCTAACATTAAAAACGCACAATCTTGGAAAGACTCAGGAATTTTCGGGTCGAAATGTTCCATCACATTCAACTGTACATCCACTGTATCACGGCTGTTCATGTCGTTGTGATAACGCCCATGCCAAAAGAAAGTTTTCTCCCCTTCTCTGATTTCAAGACCTTCCACATTGACACCATGATTAACCAACGTATCAATCATTTCTTGAGGAAAATCTTCACCAACAACGGCAACAAGGTTATTTTCTTTTACAAAATATGAAGCAGTAAGTGTGATGAAAGTGGCTGCTCCGCCAATAATTTTATCTGTTTTCCCGAATGGCGTTTCCAATTTATCAAACGCAACCGAACCTACTGTAAGTAATGACATAGATAATTTACCTCTATAAGAGGACTTATTTAGTGAAAAATATCTTCTTTTTGCAAAGTTAGTAAATTTTTTATCTTTTTTTAGAGCTTAAAAGTCTTTTTTTAGATTGGCGGACAACGCTTAAACTCCTTATTTCTATCAAACAAATAGCGGTAAGTTATATAAGTCTTGTATTTTTTTGCTCCTAGCATTTGTGTTACTTTGAGCATTTTTGGGTTAAAATCAGCAATCCAATTAAGTTCGAGGGTTTCGTACTGATAATTTGGCACCCAACAAGCCCTCGAAAACGATAAAGCAATGGCCGATTCGATGCCACGACCTTGGTATTCGGGAATTACGCCAAAAATTACGCCACGAGCTTTTTTATTGGTTTTCATGAGCGTATGATATAACCACTTTATTTTGCCTATCAGATTCAATTTTCCGTTGATGTGCTTGATGATTTGGTTCAATTCGGGAATCATGATAAAAAATGCAATCGGCTGGTCGTTATGATAACCAAACCACATCAATTCTTCTTCCAAAATAGGTTTCATGGTTTGCATGATGGCCGCTGCACGCTCAGGTGTCATTTCACCTGTTGACATATTTTTTGCCCAAGCTTTGTTATAAATTATGCGAAAATCTTCGGCAAATTTGGGTAATTCTTTTTTGCTTACATGCCTAAAATCATACCCTGGTGTATTATAAATTCGATTAGCAATCTCGAATAAAGCAGGACGAACAACCTTACGAGCTTCAACTTCAGGAATCGGCAGCAAGAATGTATATTGCTGAAAATAATCTTGAAAACCGTAATTCTCGAAAAACGCTCGGTAATAATCTTGGTGATAAAACATCCCCCAAGTTGGCTCGGCATCGTGCGGGTCAACGTGTAGCCCCCACCAATTATCCCGCTCGCCAAAATTCACTGGGCCATCCATCGCTTCCATGCCTCGCTCTTGTAGCCAAACTTTGCATTTATCGAACATTGCAAACGCAACTTCTTGATTATCAATACATTCAAAAAAGCCCATACCACCTGTTGGCTGGTCATTTTGATTGGCTGTATTTGGATTGATAAAAGCTGCCACTCGTGCGATAGTCTTACCCGACTCATCAAGAGCCAACCAACGGACGCAATCTCCTCCATCGAAAAGTGGATTTTTGGTGCGGTCAAAAATTTTTTCGATATCATTGTCGAGCGGACGAATCCAGTATTTATTACCTCTATAAAGGCTTGAAGTAAATTCTAAAAATGCCTTTTGTAGCTTTCGGCTCTCTCCTACTTCTATGATTTGCATACTCAATTACTATTTATGAATGCAAAGATAAAGCTTTTGAATGTTTTTTTACCACTAAGGGACTAAGAAGCACTCAGGTATTACCGAAAGATAAATATCGTTTTGATTATTTGGTTTGGGGTTACAAAATTTGGAATTATATAATCAACTTTTATACATTTATTAGGAATGATTGTATAAGAAAATTTGACAATTGTTAGAGAGATTTTCCAATTCAATGACTTTTTTCTAATATTAACAATATTTTCCTGAAAGTGTAGTTTATTACGACAGCTTCATTCAAACTAAGGAGAAAACAAATCAAATTTCACTATAAAAACTAAAAAAAATGACTCGTAAAGAATTTTGGAAATTATACGAAGAAAGAAATTTAGAAAAAATATTGCCAGTGCTTTCGAAGGCAAAAGCTTTTGGCTTTATTATGAAAGAATATACTTTACAGTCTTCAGATTTAAGGGATTACGAACAATTATATTTTTTATGGCAATTGAAAGCGAAGGCTTATACGGAAAAGATAAAAGTTATTTTTGAGCGGTTTGAAAAGGGAGAAACGTACAAGGAAATTATGCTTGAAGAAGCGAAAGAAAAGCAAAAAAAATTAGAATCGGTAAAAGCTGATTTGACGAAATTCAAATCGGTAAAGAAAATCCCATTTGGTGAAATTGTATTTGAAAAAAATGAGGATAAGACTTATAAATTAACCTTACCAATATTACCTTACCTCATTCATGATTACGTTTGTGAAAATGGAGTTTTGGAATTTGACCCTCTTGAAATTACAGAAAAACACATCAAAAAGGGGCGTATAGATTTTGAAGATGACACATTTGGTCAAAGTATTTATCTTTTTGGTTCTCATAATCCTGTTGATTTGAATTTTATTCAGTTTAAAGATATTTCCGAAAACAGTATTAATATTGAGATAAATTTAGCCTTTCTTTTTGAATATGAAGGTAATGGAAAAGACCAAAAATTAGTTATTCCTCTGACTATCCCTAACATTTTCATTAATTGATTTTATTCGTGCTTATTGCCAATATGATAGATTTATCTCAAGTTGAAAATCAAATTCTACGTGTCACAAATTTTCACGAGCTTGTTTCAACGCCATTTGATAGAGAAAAAAATGCGATTGGCTGGATGCGTAATCTAATAGGTGATTTTGCTGAGATTGTTAGTAAGGTAGAAATAAACGAAAATATAACCGTAATTGATGAAGAGCAACTTTGTGAACTTACATTGAGTGAACAAGGGCAACTCGCTCGTGAAATTATATTAAACGACTTGCAGCTATTGACGGCACATGGTGCGGCTCCAGTGCTTAATGTAATCAAATACTACGACAGAGACGATGACTACCCGTTTTTTCCAACTGATGTTTACTCTTTTCATGTTGATAGTTCTCCTGTGCCAACTGATACCATTTTATGTACTTACTATGGCGATCCGAGTGAAATATTGCCAAATTCGGAAGCCATACAAAAAATACTGATTCCTGAAATACGTGATGAACTCAAAAAACTATATGATGGAAACGATGAAGGGTTTGAAACCTTTTTAACCGAAAACTTCTTTGATTTACACTATCAAGCTAAACCCAATACAGTCCCTTTTAGCTTAGGTCTCGGACAGATGTGGAGATTGGCGATAGATTATCCTAAAAGTAAAATACCTCCATGTGTTCATCGTGCTCCAAAGGAAAAAACTGTGCGATTGTTACTCATTTGTTGAATATAACTCAATTTAAGAATTTCTTTGTTCTTTCGGCTGATAATAAATCGGTAATGAAGTTTTCGGTCAGTGTCGTTGTTGTTTTAAGAAGTGAAATAGAAGCAATACGGCAAAAATTTCTTCAAAAACTTGTAAAAACAGCAATTTTGTTGCTTATTTACAACAAAATTGTTATATCATGTCTGATACAATCATCAAAACATTGCCTTTTAATACGAAAGCAAGTATAACGAAGGCTTCGGAAGTTAAAAAGAATGAAAAAAAATGGACTTTAGTTTCGGATGGAAAAACGTATGTTTGGGCTAATAAAATAGAACGCGTTGGCATTATCAGACAAGGAATTCCATATAATTCTATCGAAACCATTAGCAAAAGACTCAATCGACCTGTTAAATCGGTGTTGTCAATCGTTGGACTTCCTCAAACTACTTACAACAAGAAAAAAAGTGAACATTCTTTGCTTGATAGCAGAGATAGTGAACTAATTATGCTGATTACGGAGCTAATCGACTATGGTATAGAAGTATTCAACAACGAAGAAGAAAAGTTTCAAAGATGGCTGAAAAAGCCAAATTTATCGCTTGGAGGAAATACGCCTGAAAGCTTACTGGACACCATTACAGGAATTGATGAAGTACAATTCTGCCTAAACAGAATCGAATACGGAAATTTTGCCTGATGAAAGTATATAGAGTTGAAAGAGAAAAATACTTAGAAACTACATTGAGCGGTATTGGTGCTTCAATGGCAAAAGGGTATAGATGGAATAGCTTCAACACTAAACTTGTTTATACTGCCGAAAGCAGAGCATTAGCAACACTTGAAGTTTCGGTTCATTTAGATTTAAGCGAAGATTTACCCACTGACAGATATTATGTCGAAATAGAAATACCCAACGACATCATTATTTTAGAAGTCAACATTCAAGACCTTACACAAGATTGGGATGCCAAACCTCCCACATTAACCACTCAAACTATTGGAGATGATTTTGTATTGCAGAATGAAGCAGCAATTCTGAAAGTTCCGAGTAGTATTATTCCACAGGAATTCAACTATCTGATAAACCCTAATCATCCTGATGCGATGAAAATCAAAGTAAGTAGTGTAAATCCAATGAAATTTGACACAAGATTCAAAACAAATAAATAAAGATGCGAATATTTTTTACAGGTGGCTCAGGGAAAGCTGGTAAACACGTGATTCCGTATCTTATTGAGCAAGGACATCAAGTACTAAACGTTGACCTTACACCCTTAAAGAACCCCAAAGTTGATAATCTAATAGCAGACATTACAGATTCTGGACAAATGTTTAATGCCATGAGTTCTTACACAGGCTTGCACGAACTCGAAGCTGGCAATGGCGTACCGAAATTTGATGCAGTTGTTCATTTTGCAGCAGTTCCTAGAATTTTAATCAAACCCGATAACGAAACTTTTCGGGTCAATACCATTGGAACTTATAATGTAATTGAAGCGGCGGTTAAACTCGGAATTAAGAAAATCATCATTGCGTCATCGGAGACAACCTACGGAATTTGTTTTGCGGATGGTGAAACCGACCCAAAAGTATTGCCACTAGAAGAAGACTATGATGTTGACCCAATGGATAGTTATGGATTATCGAAAGTTGTGAATGAAAAAACGGCACGAAGTTTTCAACTACGTTCGGGCTATGATATTTATGCACTTCGAATCGGAAATGTGATTGAACCGCATGAATACGAGCTTTTTCCTCATTATTTCAAAAATCCAGAAGTACGTCGTAGAAATGCTTTTTGTTATATTGATGCCCGAGATTTGGGTCAAATAGTAGATTTATGCTTGAAAAAAGATGGTTTGGGTTATCAGGTTTTCAATGCTGGAAATGACCATAATGGAGCTATTGTTCCGAGCAGAGAATTGGCCGAAAGGTTTTTCCCAAATGTACCAATTACGCGTGAATTAGAAGAGCATGAAGCACTATTCTCCAATCGAAAAATCCGTGAAATGTTAGGATTCAAAGAGCAGCATAACTGGCGGAAATATGTACAATTAGACTGAATAAATATTTAGTAAACCTACTGCCTCAAAGTTTTTAGAAACTAGACTTTGAGGCTTTTTTATATACATTTCAAATTCTTTTCAAGAACTTCCCATTCAAATCATTCAAAACCTCTAATAAGGTTGTTTAGCTGCTCATTCATCACATTTTTAGGTATTTCTACAACATTTTTAAATTTTGTGTAACTTCATGGCATAGTTTTGTTGATAAATTATGATAATGGCAGCTACCTAAATAAAAAAACAATGAAATCACATGATGAACGCATAGCGGAAATGACATTTGCGTTGGTTTATCCACTCTATCTCGCCAAAGTTGAAAAGAAAGGGCGAACAAAAGCAGAATTACACCAAGTAATTGAATGGCTGACAGGTTTCGATGAGCATAAATTGCAAGCACAAATTGATGCTAAATCTTCCTTTGAAGTTTTTTTTCAAAATGCCACATTAAACCCAAATGCTCATCTCATTACAGGATTGATTTGTGGCTATCGTGTAGAAGAGATTAAAAATCCTTTGACACAAAAAGCTAGGTATCTCGATAAACTCGTTGATGAACTGGCGAAGGGAAAAAAGCTAGAGAAAATTTTGAGAATCGCTTAATTTTAACCTCGTAGGCAAGGAGAAGCGGTTCGCCGCCCGCACAGAGTTTCACAGAGAAATACTCTATGAAATAGAATCGTAATGTCTTTATTTTCAGTATCAACTTTCAGTCATTTAAAACATGAATTCTCAAAAAAATAATACGCTCACAAATAAGCTAACTACCTTATTATTAACCATTTATTCAGCCGTTCTTTTCTGGATTATTGTCTTGAAGCTAAACATATCTTTCACTTATAAAGGAACGAGAAATGTTAATTTTATACCATTTAGAGAGCCTTTACTCTACAATGGACGAATTGACTACAACGAAATATTCTTGAATATCTTGATTTTCATGCCGCTTGGTTTGTATGTAGGTATTTTATTCAAAAAACTGACTACCGCCCGAAAGGTTTCCTCGTTTTTCTTGGTGAGTTTATTCTGTGAAGTGTGCCAATTTGTTTTGAAAATCGGAGCTTTCGATATCACCGATATTATCAATAATACTTTTGGCGGAATCATCGGATTGATACTTTATAAAGGATTAGAAAAGGCTTTTAATAGTCCAGTTAAAGCCCAAAAACTCATCAATATTATTGCCACAATAGGTACAATCTTAATCGTTGCAACACTTTTATATCTAAAAATAAACAGATTATTGATGTTTAGGAAGTAACAATTTCTCGCATAAAAGTGCTTGTAACAAATAAAATTTCAATTAATTCACAATAATATTTTTATATTTGCATAAAAAACAAATAAAAAAATGAAACAAGGTAAAGTAAAATTTTTTAATTTAACAAAAGGATTTGGATTCATTACAGATAATGCAACTGGTGAAGAATTTTTTGTTCACGTATCAGGTTTGAAGGATGAAATTAGAGAAAATGATTCAGTGGAGTTTGAAGTGCAGCAAGGAAAAAAAGGAGCAAATGCAGTTAATGTTAAATTAATTGGGTAATTCTGAATGACCTTTGGGAAAACGTCAATTCGACTTCAAAATAAATCTGTAAAGAAATTATCAGTCGATATGTTAGCCGTTCTTAGAATGGCTTTTTTTGTGCATAATTTTCTAAAAAATTTAATCAAAAAGCATTAAAATCGTTACCAAAAAATTCGATAAAGTATTTCTAAACCGTTGTCAAGACATCTACAAACGAATAACAAAAAATGACTTTAGAAGAAATAATTAATTACAGACGCTCAGTAAGACATTACAAAAATCTTCCGATTGATGCAGAAAAAGTAAAACATTGTATAGAACTAGCAACTTTATCGCCCAACAGCTCTAATATGCAGCTTTGGGAGTTTTATCACATAACGAATCCAGAAACACTAAAACAACTCTCGGTAGCTTGTTTAGACCAAATGGCTGCTACAACAGCCCAGCAAATGGTAGTTTTTGTAACAAGGCAGGATTTTTATAAAAAGAGAGCCAAAAAGATGATGGAGTTGGAAACTCAAAATGTACTAAAAAACACCCCAAGTGAGAAACAAGAGAAAAGGATTAAAAGATGGCAAATGTACTATGGAAAAGTAATTCCATTTTTATATGGCCGCTTTTTAGGAATTTTAGGGCTAATCCGAAAAATCATTGTAAACGTCGTTGGACTTTTCAGAGCAATTGTTTATCAAGTATCCGAAAATGACGTGAGGGTTGTTGTTCATAAAACGTGTGCTTTGGCAGCTCAAACGTTTATGTTAGCAATGGCAAATGAGCATTATGATACTTGTCCGATGGAAGGCTTTGATAGTAGAAAAGTAAAAAGCATCTTGAATTTACCCTTCGGTGCAGAAATCAATATGGTTATTTCATGCGGTATTAGAGAAGAACATGGCGTTTGGGGAGATAGAATGAGAGTTCCTTTCAATGAAGTTTATAAAGAAATTTGAAAAGTTTATCATATTATTTCACGAATTCTGATTCATTTTTTGCCTTAACAAGAGTCTTTTTAGGACTGCATAATTGTTTTTTGGTAAATGATTTATACATTTGCCAAAAACAATTAATAGATTTATAAATTTAAAGAAATTATGCCAATAGGAACTGTAAAGTTTTTCAATACAACCAAGGGATTTGGGTTTATCAAAGATAATCAGAATGGTGAAGAAGTTTTTGTTCATGTTTCAGGCTTAGTTGATGAAATCCAAGAAGGAGATGAAGTGACATACGAAGTTTCAGATGGCAAAAAAGGAAAAACGGCTGTTCAAGTAAGATTAGCTTAGCACTAAGCACTTAATATTCTTAAATAAAAAGTAGTTAAGCGTTGAAATGAAAGCTCAAATATTATAAATATTTGAGCTTTTTTCGTTCTCTTTGTAAAGTATCTGTTTAGCTATTTTCAAAAATTAGTAATGTAAGCCATTCTTTGAACAGTTTTTTCATTCAAAGCTCTTACTTCATAAGTTTCTAGAAATAAAAAAAAAATAAAAATCCAACAAAACACATCATGCTATTGTTCTAAGAAATACCTTTGTTAGATAAAATTCAACCCTTCAATCAAAAACAATGAAAAAATTACTTCTATTAGTTGCTCTAATGAGTGCTGGCAACTTGGTATTTGCACAAAAGCAAGATAATCGCTATTTTGAAATGCGTATTTATTATTGCGAGCCAGGCCGACTTCCAAATTTATTGACTCGTTTTAGAGACCATACTACCAAAATTTTTGAACGCCACGGTATGACAAATATTGGCTACTGGGTGCCTGTTCAGAATGATAAAAATGCCTTATATTATGTGTTGGCTTACCCAAGCAAAGAAGCCCGTGACGCTTCATGGAAGGCTTTTGGTGCTGATCCAGAATGGAAAAAAGTAAGCGAAGAGTCGCAAAGAGATGGCAAGATTGTAGCAAAAGTTGAGTCGATTTTTATGAATGCCACTGATTTTTCTCCAAAAATAAAAGAAAAAGTAAAAAATCCTGAGCGAATGTTTGAGCTAAGAATCTATACAGGAACGCCAAATAATATTGACAATGTATTGGCTCGTTTCAGAAATCATACTTTAAAACTTTTCAAAAAACACGGTATGCAAAACATTGCTTATTGGAAAAGTATCGAGAAAGAAGGCACACAAGCAAGATTGGTTTATATCTTGGCTCATAAAAGCGAAGAGGCTGCAAAAGCTTCATTTGATGCATTCAGAAAAGATACAAAATGGATAAAAGTACGAGACGAATCAGAAAAAAATGGCAAAATCGTAGAAAAAGTGGAGTCAATATTTATGACACCAACTGATTTTTCAACAATAAAATAATATAAAAAAGCCCATTGAAACATAGCTTTCAGTGGGCTTTTTTATTTAATGTTTAAAGTAAAAATCGCCATCAAATTCGGAATACCAAGATGGTTTTTGTTGGTCATTGGTTTTTTGTCGAACCGCTTTTGATGTTTCTTTCACAACATCTTCTAGTTTTAAATTAGGCTTATCTATTACTTTCAATAATTCTCCTGTAAAAACACCGTTGCGTTCACCGTTTCCTTCCAAGGCGGTCTGATTGGCTTGAGCTGCATAAAAAACAAATGAACCTTGCGGACGTTCCATCGGAGCTGACAACCCCCTCGTGCCAGTACCTCTTGTAAACGAACGAGTATCTAACGGATTATCTCGACAAGCATCCAAAATAATGATATTGACTTTTGAATTGGCCTTTTTCATTTGTCCAAATAAATCATCAACTTCAACACAATATTTATTAAAATCTTGCTCAGTTCGGATTGGTTCGGCATCGACAGGAACTAAATAATTTGTTCCCGAACCATTCTGCAAACCATGTCCTGCATAAAAAAACATTCCTACGTCATAATCAGCTAATTCTTTACCAAACTTGATAAATGCCAAACTCATGCTTTCATAAGTTAGGTTTTTGTATTTTACTACTTTAAAATTCATACTTTCAAGCTTTGCGGCCATATCGTCAATGTCATTCAAAGTATTGCTTAATGGCTTCACTTTATAATTTGCGTTACCAATCAATAATGCAATTCGTTTTTCGACCGCCATCGGATTAGACGATTTTGTTTTATAAACCGTCCGTTTTGATTCTGAGCTTCCTCCAGAATTTTTAGCAATAAATTTTAAAGAAACGCTACTCGCATTGGTTGGCAAAGTCACTTGTTTTTCAAAACGATAAGGGCAATCTGGCTGCTTTGTTGGCACAATCACAAAGTCTCTTGATGCCACGTCAATTCCTTGCACATAAAGTTGCATGTCGGGTTTCTCGCTACTATTTACACAGGCTTTTACGGTAAAAACATTTTCTGAAGTTTCAACACTTTCTTCTTTTGGATAAATCCATGAAATGCTTGGTGCTGCAACTTTAACAACATTATTTGTCGGATTTTGCGTTGTATTATTACATTTATTAGAAATATAAGCTAAATTTTGTTTACTAAAATTATCATTTGGATTGATAGAAAGAGCCGTTTTATACGATTCTATTGAAGAATTACAATCATCTAATTTAGAATAAATCAAGCCTAAATTTCGGTAAGGCAACGATAAATCTTTGATTTTTAAATCAATTGACTTTGTCACATCACTAATTGCCTCTTTTATATTTCCTGTCATTATTTTCGCATAAGCCCTATAATGATAACCGTAAGCATCGTTAGGATAATTGGTCAAATAACGGTCATAATCAAGCACACTTTGTTGCCATTTTTCCAAACCCGTATAAGCAGCTCCACGCCAATAATACAACGAGTAATCTTTCGGCGAATATCCCATTGCGGTTGTATAATTATCGATAGCTTTTGAATAATCGGCCAAAGCATAGTTTGCATTAGCAATTTGCAAATAACATAAGCCTGGATTAAAACGATATAATAAAGCATAATTCATGTCTTTGATTGCATCAGAATATTGCCCTCGATAATATTGCACTAAGCCACGGTCATAAAGGGAAGTTCCGTAAGCTTTTACGATAGCCTCAGGCATTTTATCGACCGAATTATAGCCTAATTTATTCAATTCCGTAATAGCTTGTTGATAATCTTTAAAAGATTCCTCGTAGTTTTTTAATCTGTATTTTGACAGCCCACGATAGGTATAAACATCATAAATTTTAGTATAATTTCGAGCAATGGCCATGTCAAACTGACTGATGGCAGTTGCATAATCGGCATTATTATAATATTCAACTCCTTTGGTATAATAATTCGTTTCTTGGGCGTATGATGCTAGACTCAAAAGAAAAGAAATCAGTATATAAAAAATATTTTTCATGAATTCATTTAAAATTTAGTTGGTATGTTTTACCTCAATAACGATTGGCAAAACGGTTTTTCCTTGTGATTTTGCTTCAAAATTAACTTTATTTGTTTGAAATTTGATGTTTGTTCCATCCACCAATTTATCCTTTAAAACAGCTTTAAGTTTGCTGTTAAAGCCACCTGATTTTGCTTGCATTTGTTGGCTAATTGACCGAATGTCCAATTCTTCTTTTGCGTACAAAATACATAAATAATCTGTGCCAATATTATCATCCATCTGAATCAGATATTCTTCATTAGGAATTGCTACTTCATTTCTTTTATAGTCTAAATATGCACTGAAACCTTGAAATGGAAAAATAGAATTTACATTTTTGGTTGATGTGCCATAGCTAATCAAATATACGTAAGCTGGCTGATTGTTTGTGAAATTAATTCTAAATTGAGTACCTGAACTGTATGGTTTTGTAACAGTGTACGTACTTTTTTCTACCACAGAATTATTAAAATCACTTATCGAATTATTTACTTGAACTGGCATTTCTGTTCCATCGGCCAATACGATTCGGAAACTTCCTGCAAAATCAGTTTTTCCTAAAACATTAGGCTGTGGTTCGGGAGCATTCATGTCATTTCCTGACATTTCGTATGCTTCATAAGTAATATCAGCAAAATCATTGTATTTCACCCAAAGAAAACCACCATTTCCCCAAAATGTTCCCCAACTATTCATCAATTCAAATGCCCCACCAAACTTTGAATCGTCATAACCAACAACCGTAATGGCATGAGCACCAGTCATTTTATCTTTTACTCCGTTCCAAACTTCGGTTTTAGCATACGAATTCTTGGCGTTCAAATGAAAAGAATCATACACTTCAATGGCAATTACAACAGGCTTGTTTTCTGTCAAACTCTTTTTTATAGCTTCAGCCATAAGCCTTTTATCAGCATTATATCCATCTGAAAGACGTTTGTATTCTTTGATTTTATAATTAGATGCCTTCGTAACACTCTCATTATCAATCCTTGGCGAACAAGCATACTCAAATTCATCGTACTTAACGGCTCCTTGTTTTTTCAATAATTTCATTGCCGACTCTATGTATGTCCCTTTATTACAAACCGCATCGGCTGGGTTTAATTTTATTTGGCTATAAGTAAATGAAGGAGCAAAAGTTTCGGAAGTAATCAATTGCTTATTTGTAAGTTTATTCTGAATGGCGTACAAGATTGTTCGTGCCGCATAAGTAGTTGACCAACCAACACAATCACTAAAAGATTGGTTTTTGGGAATCGGGCAATATTGCTTAATAGAATAACTCGATGGTAATGAAGTGTAAGAACGAGTAACTAACCTTGCAGCTTGTGGTGCTTGTTGGTAGCGTGTTTCGTCACGCAATGCACCTAATGTACGTGGAATAGTCAGATTAAATTTATTTTGCAAAATATCAATTACACGACTATTTTCGGTAGCTGAATAGCGTGTTTGCAAATATGGCTCAATATATTGATGAAAATTTTCGTCAAAATTATTTTTATCAATTTTCAATAAAGAGATAAGATTTGCCAAATCTCCTTCAATTTGTGCATTCGTCAATTCGCCGAAACCTCTCGTACTTTGATTTCCAGTCGTAAGCATCGTTTCCTTTATCAAGGCATCTAATTCAAGAATACTTGATTTAGGATTATTTCCCGAAAACCAAAAATCGCCTTTTGTAGTAAGTAGCCTAATTTCGGCATTTGGTTCAAAAACTAACTTTTGTTTATTACCTATTTGGTCGCCTTTTTTTAGGGACAAACCATTTTTAGTTACTTTTCCTTTTACTTCAATTACAAAATTTTGAGCTATAATGGTGTTTAGAATCAATAAATTCAATAAAATCGAGAGTAGAATTTTCATGTAAAAACAAATTTTTTATTAAGAGTGTAAAGTTAGAAAAAATCCTGATAAACAGCCGTTTATCAGGATTTTAACAAGACTCCATTTATTTTTAATTTATTGGTTTACAGGAAAACACAAAAGTTTTATATTATACTACTCAAGTTTCAACGATTCCAAATTTACGCTCAGGCGATTGCGTATCTTGCATATAAAAATTAGCAGGAGTCATACCTGTAAATTCTTTATAGTCACGCACCAAATGTTGGTAGTCGTAGTAACCACAATCGAGGGCAATACTTAGCCAATCTTTATTCGGAAATGCATTTTTCATTCTAAAAGCTTTATCAAATCTGATGATTCGAGCAAAATATTTGGGGTTAATACCAATGCGTTCATTAAAATTTCGTTCAAATTGTTTCACACTCAAACAAGATTCTTTTGCTAACCAATCAAGCGAATATTGATTAACATTATGGAGCATCGTGATGCCAACTTTATCAATTGGGCGAATTTCATAAGTAGATTTTCTGACCAAACCCAACAAAAACTCTTCTACCAAAGGAATCATCTTTGGGAAATCTTCGATATTCATCAATCGCTGATTTAAAGCTTTTGCTTCATTCCCCAAAACCGCTTCAGCATCAAAATATTGATTATTCAAATCAATCGTTGGAATACCAATCATACGATATAATCCACCAGGTTGAAAAACTACCTGAACCATCAAAAACTCTTTACCAACGTGCCTATGACTCACCACACTTTGTTGCCCAATAAGTGCAGACCGAACCGAAGGCAACGCTCTACCATCATCATAACTTACCTTTTCAGAGTCTCTTGGATAAAAACTCAAAGTCACTTCTGGTCGTGGCGGATATGCCTTTGCTGGCGGCAAGGTGGTATCGGTAAATGACAAGTGCATAAACCTATACATTCTTACGTGCTCACGCAAAGCTAAACTGGGTTGTAAATCATAAAAAAATGGCATAGCACTATCATTTTTGATTCAATTTACCAAATTTAGCTCTTTTCACAAAGTAATTGGTGGGCCAAGAACTTTCATTCCATGTGCTTGATGAATTTGTTGAATCAATTCTGGTGTTGGCGGGCCTTGTAACTCATTCATTTTCTTGAAAAATTCCTCCATTTTTCCCGCAGGCTGTAAAAAATACACCAATTTACCTTTATCCGTAAGTTGCAACCATGTGTGCGGTACTGCTCTTGGCAAGAAAATCGTATCACCTGCTTTGAGAGTTGAGCGTTCGTCGCCTACTTGAAATAAATATTCTCCTTCAACAATATAAAAAATTTCATCTTGGTCAAAATGGACATGTAATTGAGGACCAATTTTCTGAAAACCCACGTATTCAAAAACAGATAGCTGTCCATCAGTATCTTTTGATGAAATCTTTACATCATTGGGGTTTACACCTCGATATTTAATTGGCTGATTGAATCGGTCTTTGCCGCTACCTACGGTAAAACTTTTTGCCGTACGAGTTTTGTCCGAAATTTTTGTCGAAGTTGCAATCACTGGGAATGCAGCCAAAGTAGCCTGAATGAAGTTTCTACGTTGCATCATCTTGTTTAATTAATTAGGTTTGATAAACATTTCGATACAAAGTTTCACTTACGAAGCTATACTTTAGTGGTAAAAAATCGACATATTGCTATTTTGGCATCTTATTAATCGGATTACTTTTCTGTGCTTGCTCAACCACAACTACATTTTCGGCAGCAGTTAGTAACCATTTTTCACCTTTTTTCACATAAATCATCAAAGTCAAATTATCTGCTTCGGGAAAAACCGTTCCAGACGGAGAAATGTATGCTCCAATTCTTTGTTCGAGATGTGCAACAATTACATCTTTGGCGATAATTCTGGTATGAACTGCTTTTTTTACAAGATTTACATTTTTGAACATCCCTTCATGGAAAGTTTGATGAGCAAATTGTACTTCTTTGCGGTTTTTCCACCACATTCCAACAATATTCACCCAATCGCAATCTTCGGTAGCATAATTAGCAATATCAGCATAATTATGATTATTCCAACTTACAAGAAGTGCGTCAATCTGTTTTTCGACAGCAATTTCATCGGCAGATTTGACTTGAGAAAACCCAGAAATGGTACACGTTAAAAACAAAACTGAGATAATTAATCGTTTCATAATCAATTGTTTAAAGTTAAAACTTGATCACAAAACTATTGGATTTTGAATGGTTGAAATAGTACAAATCCGACAACATTTAGTAGTATAGTCGATTTCTAAGCAAATAGGGTGTAGCCTTAAACTCATCTTCAATAATGGAAGGTGCAACTCCACAAAACGATTTAAAATCGCGAATCAAGTGCATTTGGTCGAAATAACCACATTCGTGAGCAATGGCTGTCCATTTAATATCCGCTATATTTTCTTTCATGACCCAAGCCTTCGCAAAACGTGTAAGTCGAGCGTAAAATTTAGGCTGAATACCAACACGTTGCTGAAATTGACGTTCTAATTGTCTAGTACTTACGCACGCTTGAGAGGCTAAATCATCAATATTTATCAATCCACCTTTTGCAATAATTGAAGGCAAAACATTATCTAAGGGCAATTTCGGCCGTAATTTTTGTAGTTTTTTCAATAAAAATGCTTCTACTATTTCAATCATTTTATCATACGATTGTGTTTCAGACAATTGTTCATTGATAAACTTAATTTCATTGCCCAACACAAAACAGCTATCCAATGATTCATCGATTGGCAATTCATTCATCGGAATCCCTAAAAGTCTGTATAATCCACTTGGCTGAAAACCCACTTTAATTGTAAAATTATTGTGGTTCATCTTCAATTTTATTCGGTTTACTTGTGGGCCAACAACAATGCTTTTGTTGAGTTTAACTATTTTATTGCTGGTTAGGTATTCACTTTCTGGCGAATCGAACGGATAAAAGTACAAACATTGCTCTGGCATTGGAGGAAAAGAAAAAACTGGACGTGGCTGATTATTGTCCAATTCTAAGCGAAAAATCATGATATTATTCACAAATTCACGTAGAGCAATCGTTGGTTTGTAAACTTTGTGAAACATATTTGTTGGATTTTCTTTACCAAATTTCGGGTTAAAAAAATCAATTTTAAGTTTTTTGACTAATTAAACTTAAAAAATATATTAAGCGGCAAATCTCTATTGCCGCCTAATTATTAAAATACAATATTATCTATCAATCGCACGCCATCCAAAAACGCAGCGATACACAGAGCTGTTTTTCCTTCAACTGTTTTTTTATTAATTGCTTGTAAAGTATCAAAATCTGATGCCTCAAAATACTCTAATTCAAAAGCTGGGAATTTAGCAAAATGTTCATTCACAGCAATTTGCATTTCGTAAACGCTTGCTCCAGTTTGTAATTTTTCTTTGGCTAAAGTCAAAGACTTAAAAATCTGCGGTGCTAAAGCACGAGCTTCAGTCGAAAGTCGAGTATTGCGTGAAGACATTGCCAAACCATCTGTTTCTCGCAAAGTTGGACAAGGAATTATTGCTACATCAAAACTTAAATCTTGTACCATTCTACGAATAACCGCAACTTGCTGTAAATCTTTTAGTCCAAAATAAGCCTTTTCGGGTTTTACTATGTTGAATAATTTACTCACCACAATTCCGACGCCATTAAAATGCCCTGGTCTGAATTTCCCTTCCATCACGGTTTCTAGACTGCCAAAATCCATACGTAATTGTGGTAAAACTGGATACATTTCTTCTGCTGATGGAGCAAAAACAACATCGCAACCTGCTGGTAAAAGTGCTTCGCAATCTTTTTCTAAAGTACGTGGATATTTCTTCAAATCTTCAGGATTATTGAATTGCGTTGGATTGACAAAAATGCTACAAACAGCTAAATCGTTTTCCTGTTTTGCTCGTTCAATGAGCGAAATATGACCAGCGTGTAAAGCTCCCATCGTTGGTACAAAACCAATTGTTTTACCTGCTCTTTGCTGATTTTTAAGAAATTCTTGGGTTTCTTTTATCGTATTTAAAATAAGCATCTAATATATTTTTTTTCAAATATCATACATTTTACTGATTCGACTTATAATTATCGCAAATTTTCTCGAAAACACATATTGAATTTCATCCTACAAAACATTCTTTACATTTTCATAATGTCTTGCTAATAAATACTTTATAACAATTTCAGAAATTTGTTAGTATGAAAAAACATAAGCATTTCCGTACTATCGTGCTTTCCGATATTCATTTAGGCACAAGTGGCTCAAAGGCCAAAGAAGTAACCGAATTTTTGAAGCAATACCGATGTGAACGCCTCATTTTGAATGGGGACATTATTGACGGTTGGCAGTTAAAAAAATACGGAAATTGGAAGAAAAAACACACTTCATTTTTTAGAGTTGTACTAAAAATGATGGATAAACACGATACCAAGGTTATCTATCTTCGAGGAAATCACGACGATTTTCTTGACCAAATATTGCCTTTGGTCGTCGGTAAACAGTTCCAAATTCGACGAGATTATATTTTGTCATCTGGTAGCAAAAAATTTTATATCACTCATGGCGATGTTTTCGATAGCATTACGACTAACATGAAATGGCTCGCTCATTTGGGTGATTTAGGTTATACATTCCTGCTTTGGCTCAACAAAAATTACAACCATTATCGAGAAAGCCGTGGACTTCCTTACTATTCACTTTCGCAGGTTGTGAAGCAAAAAGTTAAAATGGCGGTAAATTATGTGAATGATTTTGAGGAAAAACTCTCTGATTTAGCCAAAGCAAAAGGTTGTGATGGCATTATTTGCGGGCATATCCATCAACCCGCCATTCGTGAAATTAACGGCATTTTATACCTAAACTCTGGCGATTGGGTAGAAACAATGTCGGCATTGGTTGAAGATTTTGATGGAAATTGGAGTTTGATTTACTACTCTACGAGCGATGTTTCATCATCCATCGAAAGTGATATGGATGATGACGACAATGAACATGTAGAAAAAGAAAAATTTTCTTTACCTCGAATCGCTGCATCATTGTAATACATAATCTCATTTAAGCGGTTAACATTTATGAAGTATCTTTTCATCATTCAAGGCGAAGGTCGAGGACACCTCACGCAAGCCATTGCTCTTGCCGAAATGCTCCAAAACAATAAGCACCAAGTTGTTGGGGCATTGGTTGGAAGTGCTGATGGTGAAGCTATTCCGTCATTTTTTAAAGATAATTTTAAATATCCAAGTGTCGCATTTGTGAGTCCTTGTTTGGTTTATTGCCGTAAAACAAAAGCTTTAAACGTTCGTAAAACACTTATCAATGGTATTTTAAATATAAGTAAATATGTGTCAAGTCTTAAAAAAATAAACACCAGTATCAATCAATTTAATCCTGATATTATCATCAATTTTTATGATGTTTTGGGCGGTTTACACCAATTTTTATTTCGTCCAAAAGTTCCTATGGTTTGTATAGCTCATCAATATTTATTGTTGCATCAAGATTTTGAACATCCCAAAAAACATTGGTTAAACAAATTATTGGTCAATACAAACACCTTCATAACGGCTTTGGGAGCTTCAAAAAAGTTTGCACTTTCATTCACACCATTCAATAATGACCCAAAACATGGAATTTATGTTATTCCGCCCCTACTCCGCTCCGAAATTTCTCAACTACAAACAAGCAAAGAAGATTTTATTTTGGTTTATGTCACCCAACATTCATTGGCCGATGAACTAATCAAATGGCATTCAAAAAACACCAAAATAAAAGTACATTGTTTTTGGGATAAACCACAAAATACAGAAGTTTACAAATATTCGAGAAACCTTCATTTTCACCGAATTAATGGACAAAAATTCTTGAAAATGATGCAAAACTGTCAAGGATTGGTCACAACGGCAGGCTTTGAATCGGTTTGTGAAGCCATGTATTTAGGCAAGCCTACATTGATGATTCCTGTACCAAAACACTATGAACAAGCCTGCAACGCCATTGATGCCAAACGAGCAGGTGCGGGCATTACAGGTGTGAAATTCGATTTAACAGATTTTATCAATTATATACCTCATCATCAAAACATTAGTCAAGATTTTCAACATTGGCAAGCACAAGTTTCAAGGATTTTCTTGCGTGAAATTTCGACTATTTTTTCAGTTCAAGAGGAAATTGTGCCAACTTTCTCATTTGGAAATACTTAATTTTTAAAAAAATCGGTGCAAAAATGGTGGATAATTAGTTTTTCTATTTTCATTTAATGCCTGTACCTTTGTTGGGTTAAAACAAATTTATTCATTTAATCCATAACAAATGTCGAATTGGTATCAAGGAAAAATTCGCTACCAAAAGGTAGATGAAAAAGATAGAACAATTAAAATAACGGAAGTATATTTAGTAGATGCCGTTTCTTACACCGATGCCGAAGCACGAATTTACGAAACTGTGGCATCAAATACGCCTGATTTTCAGCTCTTTGGTCTTTCAAGAATGAAAATTAGTGAAGTCTTTTTTGTGGAAAGTGGCTCCGAAACTTGGTATAAATTGAAGGTAAATTTTATTAGTTTTGATGAAAAAGCACAAAAAGAAAAACGAACGCCTTTCAATATGCTTATCAATGCCGCAACACCTTTGGAAGCATATAATTTATTGGTGGAAAGACTAGGAACAGTAGAGGATTATCAAATTACGGACATAAATATTACTAATATTTTAGAAATTATTCCATACGAAAAACCAGAAGAAAAAATATTAAAAAATGGCAATTTCAAGCCATTAGCTGAGGTTTTGGGGAATGCCTAATTTTCAAAATTTAGAGTCGAATATAAACTTATTCGACTCTTTTTTATGCTATCTACAACAAAAAAAATCGGAAGCATAGCCTCCGATTTTTCTGATTTTAACACCAATATGAATCAATTAGTTGATTCAAGTCTCAGCCATAAGCTGATAATCTTTTTGTTTTCACAAATATTATTATCTAGTTTTTCGACTTTCTACCTACCCATTCATTGGTTTTCTTGTCATAAACTAAAGTTGAATCTGGCCATTCGATGTAATGTTTCATACTCAAATACTTATCAAGATTGCCATTTTTGGCTAATTCTTTAAATAAAAACGCCCCTCTTTCCTTCACAATTGCTTCTTCTAAATGTGGCGTATTGATAACTTCTTCAAAATCTGTAGGCATTAAAGAACCATTTTTCAACTTGAATTTCCCTAAAACACCTCTACGGTATTTTAGTGTATTGCCTACAGGACGAATCAAGAAAAAATAATGTGTACTATCAGGTGCTATAAAATAATTTTCGAGTGAAAACTTTGGTAAACTTTGAACGTAATATTTTCTAAATTGTGGTTGGAAACGAGTAGCATTAACTGCGTAAGTTGGTTTTAGATAAACAAAAGTGATGATATTGGTGAGTAGGGTGTCTCTATCGTTTTCACTAAAATATTTGGAGACTTTATTCGTATTGCTTTGGCATGAAAATAAGCACAATTGTGCTAACAAAAGAAAGACACTTTTTTTCATATTGGTGTAATTGGTTGATGAATTTTTGTAAATAACCACTCCGAAAACATCAATTTTCGGAGTGGTTAAATTGACTATCAATTATTTTACATATTTAATTGACTGTGGGTTAAACTCTGACCAACCTTTAGTCCAATCAGTATCTTTGAATGCACCTACGAAATCAGTTTTATCAAAGAATGCTGGTAAAGATGCTGGTAAAGATGCACCAATCAAAGATTCTGAAGTTCCTGTTGTCAATGTGAAAGTTGGTGTTCCTGCTCCCCAAAGAGTTGAACTCAAACCTGTTTTGCTAGTATTGGCAAGGATTTTATTTCCTTTCAATGTTACAAACCATTCTGAAGGTTTTTGAGTACCAATCAAAATTGGAGTTAATGCAGTATTCTGTTCGGCATCCGCTACTGCAAATCCTTTAGGGTTTGTTGCAAAACCTTGTCCCCATCCATTAGTTCCCCAGCCATCAACGCCAGCTAAAACAACATTTTCTAAAGCGATCTCACCATTTTCAGCATTACCTTTAGCATTACCTCTTTGACTGTCAATGTATACGCCATTAGGATAACCTGTAATGAAAGTATTATACAATTTTTGTTTGTTATTTCTTCTTAATTGAGCACCATTTTGGAACTGAACATTGATTGAAGTTTCAGCTTTACCTTTTGCACCGATAATTGAAACGTTTGCAAAAATTGCTGAAGTAAATGGCGTATTTGAAGAACCCGCCGCATCATTATCACACTCAAAACCATTTGAACCAGATTGGTCAGCTTGTGTAGTTCCACGAATACCTACTGCATATTGAACATAGCCACTAAAACCATTATCTGTATCAAAATCATCATCTAAACCTCGGTATGCAATTAAGTGTTTACATTGAACTGTACCACCAAACCACTCAAATGAATCGTCTAATCCATAAGAAGCCTGAACGTAATCAACGGTTGTTCCGCTACCAACTGAACCAAAAGTATATGAGTTAATTTCTTGGTTTGGATTAACTGGAATTCCTGCATATTCAACACGTACATATTTCAACGAACCTGAGTTATCAGCGGCATCACTTCCGCCATGGAATGCACCGTATCCACCTTCTAATTCACGGTTTTTTGCATCATCAGGTAAGTTGTTTGGAGCTTTTCCACAAATTACTAAACCACCCCAGTCACCAGCTTCTTTTTCACCTGGATTTCTTTCTGATGTCATTACAATTGGCTTATCAACTGTACCATTTGCAATAATTTTGCTACCACGTTGAATAACCAAAGTGCCTTTTGTTGCACGGTCACCGATAATTAATGTACCTGGCTCGATTGTCAATGTACCTGTTTTAGTGATTGTTCCAAAAACATCTTCTTGACCAACACGAACAAAACCAACTAATTTGTAGATTTTATCAGCAGTCCAAGTTACGTTTCCTTCTAAAACACCTTTAACCTCAACAATCGGCGTTGGTGGAACAGCAGTAACAGTTACAGGAATAGTTGTTAAACCTGAAGATTGATTAGCGTTATCAATTACTTGTATTGTAAAATTAACAATCGTACCAGCCGCTAAATTTTCAACTGTGTATTCTTTAGTATAAGTAGCAGCTGTTTCGCCAGCAAAAGTTTTTGTATCAAAAGCAGCACCATTTTTCAAAACAGTAACAGATTTCAAGCCGCCTGGAGCTGAAATAGTAGCTGAGAGAGATACTTTTGCACCAGGAATGCCTGATAAAGCTGCACCTGTTGATACTGTTGGAGCAGGAGCAATTTCTTCATCTTTCTTACAAGCTGTGAAAATCAACGCCATTGAAAGCATCATTACCAAAGCCTTTGTAATTTTTGTTTGCATTAATTTCATTGTTTTTCTGAATTTTGGTTTTTTGGAATATAGAGTTTTAAAGAAATTACTTCTTATCGAACGTGTAAGACAATCCCAATGAATAAACTCGCCCAGCTCTATACGATTGAATAATCTGGTCTTTATTTATATCAAAGCTTTTATCTTGATTTCCATCTTGAAGCACTAGATTTCTAGCATTCAAAATATCTGTAATACCCCCTTTTAAGATGAGATTTTTACCAAGACCTTTCGAGAATGTTACGTCTATTACGTTTCTTGGCATTTCGTACCAATCTGGATATTGATACCCATAATTGTTACCTACAGCATAAATACGTTTTCCGATTACATTGTATAAAACATTGATTTGTAATTGTTTCTTGGCATCATTATAACCGATTCCTCCGTTAATTACGTAAGGAGATTGCCCTTGTAACGGACGGTTATTTGATTGATTAGCAGCAATAGCAGAGTTTAATTTTACACGACTATAAATAAATGCTGCATTGAAAGTCAAGCTTAATTTGCTTATAAAAGCTGATTTTGTAAGCGTTTCTAATGATTTACGTGTTTCAAGTTCGATTCCTGTGCTGTATGCACTTTCAGCGTTGTCAAAGCTCAAGTTTGGATTAGCTCCGCTTGCAAAAACTACTTCAATTGGATTTTTAAAGCTTTTATAGAAAGATGCAATACTTATTACTTCAGATGGAGTTGGATAAAACTCATAACGGAAATCAACATTTTGAACATGAGCATTTTTTAACTTAGGATTTCCTGTAATATTACGATTGTTTACAAAATCGTAGAATGAAAAAGGAGCAATTTCACGGAATTCAGGACGATTCAATGTTTGTCCATAAGCTACACGAAACAAAGATTTTTCTGATAAATTATAAGTAATATTGGCCGATGGCAAAACATTTGTTTTAGTATTATTATAATTGAGTGGATTACGAACCAAATCATAACTGTCTAATTTTTGGCTATTACTTTCAATTCTCGCTCCTACAATTGCATTCAATCTTTTTGTCAAAGAATAATTTCCTGAAAAATAATATGCCAACAATTTATTGTGAGCTGAATAAGAATCGTTCGGGTTGGTTTGCTCATCAATTTTTACGCCTGTTGTACTATTGATGTTTGCAGCAGCAAATATTTGGTCAATTGGTAATTCTCCAGTACTAAAAGTTGAACTATTTCCTTGAACATAACCCAAATTTCGGGCATCAAACTGTCTGTTTTTTAGCTCATAATAAAAACCTGCTTTCAGCTCTAATTCTTTATTGTCTTCTTTTTGAGCTGCTTTTTTAACCACTATTTTTTGAACTAAATTTAAACCTGCCGAATAAGCACTTTCTAGCATTTTGATGTTAGTTCTACCTAAGTTGAAAGTTTGTGCCGAACCTTGTGGAACAAGTAATATTGGTGTTGTTCCGTCCAAATTGTATCTAAAACGCTTATAATCTGGTTGGTCACGGTACGAATTATTGTAACCAATTACCCAATCTAAAGTAGTTTTATCTTTAACTAACGTATGCTTTCCAACCAATTGCCCTGAATAAATTCCACGATAAACTTGGTCGAATGAACGAATATTCCATTTATTACCGCTATCAAAACCAGTACGATTGACAAATTGACCGTTACTTAATTGGTTAAATAAATTTTTGAATTCAATTGTATTATTATCATTCAATCTGAAAGCCCAATTGTGCAAAACACCTAAACGTACTGCATGTGTATATTGTTGGTCTGAAAAATTGAAAACTTCGCCAGCTTCGCCATTTTTCATAATTTGACTAAATTCATAGTCATTGCGTTGCATATCAAAGTTTGTGTAGCTATTACTATAATTTACAGCAGAAAAATTACCAATTCTTAAAGCTCCTTTCTGAATTTTAAATCCACCTGTCAACGATAAGCGTAAATCTGGTAATGCCGTTGATTGCAAAGGAGTCCAGTTATTTTTCAAAGATTGACCAATTTGAGCTAAACGCTCTGCACTTGCATTGATAATTTCGTTTTTAGTTGTAGGGAAATATTTTGGCAAATCGCTGTAACCATCATTAAAACCTGTCCAATAATTATTGCCGTGTTGAGGTTCAAGAAAATTTTTGCTAGTCGTTCCTTCACGGTACGATCCACCAAAATCAACCGTTAAGAAGTTTTGGTCAGGAATACTTTTCGTGAAGATTTTCACAACGCCGCCCGAAAATTCACCAGGTAATTCGGCAGCAGGACTTTTGAAGATTAAAATACGGTCAATTTGATTACTTGGAATAATGTCGAATGAAAACGAACGTACATCAGTTTCCATACTTGGTGTAAATACGTTATTCAACATTACTGTATTATAACGCTCATTTAACCCTCTAATGTTAATGAAACGATTACCAAAAATTGTTACTCCTGGTACACGCTTTACAACTTCTGCCGCATTTCTATCAAGTGTTTTTCCAATTTGAGCTGAAGAAATTCCACTCACAACCATTTGCGAAGCTTTGATTTCAGAAATCACCGAAACTTCAGTTCCTGTAATTCTGTTGGCAACTACTTTTACCTCTTGCAAAACCACTTTATCTTCAAGTAGTGTTGTATTTATTTCAATCACCTTATCTGCTTCAACAGTAATTTCTATTTCTTTAGTTTTATAAGAGACATAAGTAATAATCACTTTCTTTTTACCAACTGGCACTCTAGAAATAGAAAAGAAACCGTTAATGTCAGTTGCTGCACCTAATGTTGAACCATCTATTCTAATTGCTGCTCCAATTATGTCTTCATCGGTTGCTGCATCTTTAATTGTACCCCTAACAACGCCTGTTTGAGCAAAAGAAATAAATGAAAAAAATGAAAAAAGAAAGATAAACGAGAGATTTGATTTGATATTCATAATTGATATTGGTGTATAAACCTTTATACTGCTTTGGTGTCTAATTTCGAGTGCAAAGGTCTGAAACCAATATTAACTGAATGTTAATTCAATGTTACGAGTTAGTTATGATTATAAATTACTAAAAAACTATCTGAGATTATTTTTTTGAAGAAAAGAAATCAACTCCAACGGCTTATCGGTTTGTAAAGCTTTGATACCCAAAGCAATAGCTGCATTCCAAGATTCTTCATTGTCTTCTGCATTGAGTGTATCTAACCAAACAGGTATGTGTATTTCCGATAATTTATTTATTATCGTCGCATCATACATTTTAAGTGACCCATCTAAAATTGATACAGGAAAACTTAAAACATAAGATTCAAATTCAATTGGATTTTTTGCAGTCGTTGGTGGACTCACAATAATTGGAATTGTTGGAGCTACTTTTTTCCATTCAAAAACTTGCGGTGAAGAGCAGTAAATCACTACATTGTTTTTCATTTGATACTTTTCCAACAAACCGTTTATTCTAACAGCGTCGGCATCTTTAATATCCAAATAAAGATTGATTTTGCCTTTAGCTTCCATTAAATATGAAGAAAGTGTTGGCGGATTTATGTCCGTTCCTTTTATTTTAAGATTCCTAAAATCAACGGTTGACATTTCTGAAATTTTGCCTTTCCCATCGGTTGTCCGTTCCGCATTTGCATCGTGCATCACTACCGGTACGCCTTCAAGCGTTGTTCTGATGTCAACTTCTACATAATCAACGCCAATTTCGATGGCTTTTCGTAGTGATTCAATTGTGTTTTCAGGAAATTCTGCATGAAAGCCTCGGTGAGCAATCACCACGAAGTTATTTTTTACTTTCGGAAACACTCCTCGTGATTGGCAAAATACCAATTCAGGAATAAGAAGAAGTAAGATGATTATTTTATTAGTGGCCATTTCAATTAAATTTGATTGGGTCAAATTTAAACATGCTAGGAAATGACGATATCAAAATCATATTATGATATTATTATTTTTTTTGAATTGATTAACCGAACCCCATTCTGTTGAATATGCCTTTAAAAAAGTATATTTATTATTTCTAAATTTCTATTCCCAAAAAAATCTAAGGTTTTCAACAACTTAATAATCCAACACTTATGCTTATTTTTAAGAAATTTTATAAAAATAGTGCAAATTTTAAAATAACTTTGGGATAAAATATGTTTGCTAAACATACATCATCATATTTAATAATGCACTTGCTGATTTTTGGTTAAATCTGCTTGGAAAAATTTAGTTGGAAGTCAAAAAATACTGTTTTAATGGAAATCATACACGAAAAAAACCTCGGAACAAAGCAAAAAGCTTTACGTATTAATCTCAATAAACAGATTTATGGTTGTTTTGCCGAAATTGGTGCTGGGCAAGATGTTGCGGCCAATTTTTTCAAAGCTGGTGGAGCGTCAAATACCATCGCCAAAACGATGTCGGCATACGATATGACTTTTTCTGATGCCATCTATGGTGTGATGGAAAACGGTCGTTACGTTTGTGAACCTCGATTAATGAGTATGCTCGACCACGAATATGGCCTATTAATTGAGCGTTTGGATGAAAAACGTGGTGATAATTCAACTTTTTTTGCTTTTTCAGATACCGTTGCAGCCCTCAATTATCATAAAAATAACGATGCTCATGGTTGGATGGGAGTTCGCTTTCAACTTACTCCGCATGGCGATTATAATGATATTATTATTCACGTAAAAATGTTGGATAATGATAGTATTCTGCAACAACAAGCACTTGGCACTTTGGGTGTAAACCTTATGTATGGCTGTTTTTTTTATAATAAAGACCCAGAAATACTTTTATTGTCGCTCATGGATGACCTTGCCAAAGACCGCATCCAAATTGATATGATTCGTTTTGAAGGAGCCGATTTTAAACACGTCGATAACCGATTAATGAGTTTACATTTAGTAAAATACGGTTTCTCTGATATTGCTTTGTTTGGTGCTGATGGTAAAAATCTTCAACCTTCTGAAGTGCTTTTCAGAAAACATGCTTTGGTACTACGTGGACGATTCCGTCCGTTAGTAAATGTGCATCTCGATATGTTGGCCAATGGTCGTAAACAATTCATGCGAGAACCCGACGTTGACAAAGACCGAGTAGTTGTACTTTCAGAAATTACCTTACAAGGATTACAGCGTGATGATGCTGAAATTGACGAAAAAGATTTTTTAGATAGAGTCGATATTCTGTGTTCGCTTGGACAAATGGTACTGATTTCAAATTATCAAGAATATTATAAGTTAGTTTCCTATCTTTCAAAATTGACTAAACTCAAAATGGGTTTAATTATCGGTTATCCAAATCTCGAATATATCTTTGAAGAAAGCCATTATAAAGATTTAGCAGGAGGAATTTTAGAGTCGTTTGCTACACTTTTTAGCCGAAATCTTAAACTATTTGTTTATCCTACTTATCAAAATAACAACATAATGAACTGCATGAGGTTTAATCCTCCAATTCAATTAATTGACCTTTATCGGTATTTGATAGCGAATAATAAAATAGAAGACATTCATCATTATAACGAAACAAATCTGAATATAAACACCAATAAAACTCTGGAACTTATCAGACAAGGAGAAGACGGTTGGGAAGAAAACGTACCAGATGAGGTAATAAAAATGATTAAAGACCGTTGTTTATTTGGTTTTCCATGTGTGGTCGTGCCTGGATTAAAAGGGTCTCCAAATAAAATCGATAATGAAGAAGTAACAACTACAACAAGTGATATTTAAAGTTTTATTTTACTTGTCTATTTGTAAAACATCAACAACAAAATGAAAGTTAAATTACTGATTACCAACTTATTACTCATATTTTCAATTCATACACTTGCTCAAGAATCACCTAAAATCGTTCTTCCTCCAGGAAAAGAATGGAGCCAATTAAAAGAAGGCTCTGAAGTATCTTTTGAATTAAAAATTGAAGGGAAAAATTGCGAAAAATTTAGATTCACTATTCCTCAAGGCAAGCTTGATGGAATGGCTTTCGACTCACTTGGTCGTTTTACTTGGATTCCGCCTTATTCACTTGTTGATAGACTCGATTCATATAAATTTCATCAGGTAATTTTTGAAGCAAAATGTGATTCGACCAATGAAAGTATTTCTTCAAAAGTCGAATTTCGTATTCAACACATCAATCGTAGTCCAATTATTCGCGATTTAAAGCCCTTTTATCTGCAATATAATACAACGAATGTTTATAAAATTGACCGTGACTTTGTGTATGATGAAGACAATGACCCAGTTGTGATTATTCCTTCTTTTGAGACAATGCCAGAAGGAATGAAAATGACTTCACAAGGCGAAATTTCATGGTCGCCTTCGTTGACTCAATTCAAAAAATTAAAAGAAAAAACAATGGAAGGAAATCCAATGTTTTTAGAGTTTTATGTCGAAGACCAACCTTCAAAAACACAAACAAAAGGTCGTCTTAAAATAGAAGCCACACAAATTGATTTACCTCCTGAAATTATTGTTGTGCCAAGAGATAATGTTTTTCGATTAAAAGAAAACCAAACCGTTAATATTCGCTTTTATTTATCCGACCCAAATGGCGATGATGATATTCAAGAATTTGATTTTTTGACTGAAAATCAACAGATTAACAAAAATACTTTGATAAAAAATACATCTAATCAATACGAATTTACGTGGCATCCAACTTATGATTTTGTAAAAGACCCGCTAGATTCATTGGCTTTTGATGTTGATTTTTTTGTTTTGGATAAAACTAAAAAAAGAGATATAAAAAGCATTCGTTTTGTGGTGAAAAACGCCATTAATGAAGCTGAAACCGACTTAAAACTTTATAATCTATACAGAGGAACATTGCTGCGAGGCTGGGAACTGCTCGAGCAAATGAAAGAAAAAGAAACAGAATTAAAAAAATCATATAGTCAAGCCAAAAAAGGCAAGAAAAATCGTTCAATTGTCAATGCATCATTGGGGGCAACAACAAGTTTATCGTCTGTTTTTGTACCAAAAGATAAACCCGACCAACAACGTTTGATTTCAACTTTGGGCGGAACAACAGTTTTGACGATTGGTACGCTCGAAGCAACAGAGGTAATTGGCCGTTCAATGAAAGATTTGATCGATAGACTTAATTATATCGTCGAAAAGAAAAATGAATTACAAAGTAAAGGAGATATTTTCGCCCGTGATTTTGCCTTAAAATCATCTCGTAGAGGACCTGATTTCGTTAGAAAAGTAGATGATTTTATGAACTCAATGAGCTTAAAAGGTTTGGTTGTTTTAGATTTGGATGCCGCTTGGGAAGCGAAAAATAAGCCATCAGATGCCAATATAAAAAAGGTTTTTAAGGATTTCAACGCTGAATAATATATTCAACTCCATCAAAAAACAACTTTAATTTTGTAGCATGCAATATTTTAAAGTTGTTTTTTTATTACTTCTTGAAATAGAAAAAAAAATTGGGCTTTTTCGACCATCGAGACCTTTCACTAATTGTAAAAAAACCTTCATTGCTTTTTTCAAAGCAAAAACCTTCTCCTTGTGGCTCTTTTGAATAGGTCATTATTTGGTCTTCTTTTCGGGCAAGTGCCGTAATAATGTTCTCATTATTTTTGAGAAACCAATAATAAATTGCGTTATAGGTTCGTAAAGCAATTGTTTTACCATCATTTGAAATGCCTCCACTTGTTACAGCTGAAACTGGAACTGTTTGAATATATTGGGCTGTTTGAACATCAGTAAGCGATTGTGGATATAAAAGTCGAAAAATTTCTGCCTTCCCTTCAACTTTTGTAACTATGTAAATATCCTTTGTTGCGGGGTCGAGCAATATACATTCTGCGTTTTTGCTACCATCAGCATATTTAAAGGTAATTTGGTCAAATTTAACTTCTTTATTAACAAGCGATTCTGGTTCAAGAAAACGATAAATATAATATTCACTATGAAAAGTGCCGTTATCTCCAATGTCAGCTAAATAAATATAATTTTTGTTATTTTCGGGGCCAGCACCAATGCTAATATCTTCCCAGTCTCGGTTTGAAAATGGAAGTTCAACATTACCTTTATACTTACCCTGATACGAAAACTGGTGTAAAACATTTGGATTATCTCCATCTTCATGTACCCAAACATTACCTGGCATCGAAATGCTATCGCAAATACCAGAAGCTTCACTAGCTAAAGAATGGGGCAAGTAATACAACGCCATTGGAATAAACAATAAAACAAGTACTATAAAATCAATAACTAACAATAAATAGTCATAATTATTTAATCTTTTCATATTAAAAATATCGTTGTGCAAAAATCATCATACTTATCAATTGAAAACAAATTGATGGGTTAAAATTACATTTTCATTAATGCCACATAGGTTTCGATACCGTTCCAAATATTTTGAATCCTAATATTTTCGTTTTCTGCGTGTTGATTATTGTCATGGTTTGCAATCGGAACTGTAATTGTAGGTGTGGCAAGGTATTTTTCAAACAAAAATAAAGGTAAACTTCCGCCCAAACTTGGCATCAAAACTACTTCCTCGCTAGTGCTTGATTGAACTGCCTTAATTACATTTTGAGCAATCGGTAAATCCATTTTAGTTCGTTGAGCATTATATCCTTTTTGAGCTTGTACACGTGCTATTAATGGATATTTCAGGCGTTCCTCGTCGGTAATACTTTCGTTTTGGGTTACATAATAGCCTTGTGTTTTGATATGTTCTATTACTTTTTGCACTTGGCGTTGTGCATCATTTCCTAAAACAAGTCGTAAATCTAAAGCGGCTGTTGCCGAAACAGGAATAACATTCGCCGCCATCTTACCAACGTTTGCACTCGAAAAACCATTTATATTGAGCGAAGGCAAGTTGATTAATTCAACCAAAGACTTTCCTCCACCTTCTGCTTGAATAAAACCCAACTCGTTTCGCATTTGTTCATCAACCGAAGGAACTTTAGCAATCGCTTTTTTCTCAGTTTCAGTAAATGGCACAACATCATCATAAAATCCTTTGATTAAAACTCGACCATTATCATCTTTCATTGAAGATAATAATTTAGCCAAAAGCATGGCTGGATTTGGAGCCCAATTACCATAATGCCCACTGTGAAGCGGTCGTTTGGAAGCATAAACTTTTACTTCCATGTTTACGTCTCCTCGAACCCCAAAAACTACTTGTTTTCTACCCGATTGATGCACGGGCCCATCACAAATTATCCAAAGGTCGGATTTAAGTTTTTCTTTATGATTTTCTAAAATTTCCGATAAATGTGTTGAACCAGCCTCTTCTTCTCCTTCAAAGAAAAATTTGATATTGACCGAAGGTGAAATGCCTAATTTGGTTAAAATTTCATAAGCCGAAAGTATTGAAAACACACCTGCTTTATCATCTGAAGCACTTCTTCCGTAAATTCTCCAATCTGGATTAATTTTTTCACCTAATTTGGGAGCAGGAATTATTTTACCACCTTTTTCGAGTGAAGCATCTAAAAATACCGACTTGAAAGGTTCAATTCCTTCAGCCCATTGATTTGGATTGACAGGTTGACCATCGTAATGAGCATAAAAAACAATCGTTTTGGTCGCATTTGGAACTATAACTTCACCAAAAATAGCTGGTGGCACACTTTTTGTTTTTCCATTTAATAATTGGGTTTTGATGCCACGATTTTCCATCATTTTCACAATGTATGCCGCCGTTCTTTGAATTCCAACGGTATCATACACAATATTTGGAATCGACAATAAACCCATAAATTCACCTAAAAGTGCATGCTCGTTGGCTTTTCGGAAATTGCGTGCTTGTTCGATTAATGAACTTTGAGCAAAACTTATAGTTGATATTAGCAGAAATAATGGTAAAAAGCAGCGTTTCATAGTTGAATTAGATGTTGAATGCAAAATAAGTGGAAATGTAGGCGAGGTTTCCGATAATTCCAACAGAATAGCCTACAAATCTTTCTTTGTGATTTAATCGTTTTAATATTTCATTCATCATAATAAATTACTTTAAATAGTTCTTGACACGTATTGTTTTTTTTACTACGTTAGATTAATGAAAGTTCTTTGAAAAACGAGAGACAAGGTGCTAGATTAGAGATACGAAAAAGTAGTATTCCGACATTTTTTCTAATATCTTGAATCTCAGTAGTTTACGTAATTATTCACTCTAAATTAGTGCGTTATGAAGATTCATGTGCATGCAGTCCATTTCGACATCGACCCTAAATTGGTCGGATTTATTCAAAACAAATTAAACAAATTAGACACCTTCTACGACAAATTTATTAGTGGTGAAGTTTTTCTAAAATTAGACAAAGGAGAAAACAGCAAAATTCACAAAAAGCACATTGAAATCAAATTAAATGTACCTGGTCACACAATCTTTGCAGAGGAGAAAGGAACAACATTTGAAGAAGCAACCGACTTGGCACTAGAGGCATTAAAAACCCAAATTAAAAAATTTAAAGACAAGAAAAACGAAGTTGAACATAAAAAACGAGAGATTCCAGCTGAAGAAGAAGTTGTTGAAGATGAATTCTGAAAAATAAACTTCATGTAATATTTCAAGTAAAAGGGGGTAAATCTAATAGATTTACCCCCTTTTTTTTAATCTTGTTTTTTGGTTGCAATAAAAATCTTTCGCTGCTCATTTGTCATTATAAAATCAGTATCATTAATATAGGCTAAGGCTTCCATTTGATTTCGACCGATTTTAATACATGATTTTGGTTTAGAAAAATCTATCCTTTCTCCATTAATCTCAAAAATATATACTTTTCCATAGGAAAGTAGTGCAAATTCCTTTCCGCTTGGGCTAATATCCGCTGCCGTTATTGGACTTTTCAAGAAAACACTTTGCTCTGGAAATAACACATAATCTCCTGCTTCATCGGGCAAAATGTACATGATTGTTTGGTGCGATTTTGACCAATCTTTTGAAAACAAATACAATTTTCCACCAAACCAAAAGAAGGCTTCGCAATCGAAAATTTTATTTTTAGAAGGAAAATGCTCTTGCTCCCCATAGTGGAAAGTAATTTTTTGGGTTTTCCCATTCCTATATTTGTAAATAGTTAGATCCTTTCGAGCTTGATTGTTATTACCAAAATCGCCTATGTAAATATTCCCTTTATCGTCTTTTGTCAGTTCTTCCCAGTCTATATTTTTAGAATTATTCACAAAAAGAGTATCAAAAACACTCCCTTTTGTATTAATCATATAAAGTTCAGTATTTCCTCCACCATCGTTATGAGTCCAATAATAGTCATCCTGCCAAGCACGAGCAATTCCCGAATTTTCGTTTATACAAATTGGCATTCTTCCTGTGTTTGAAATGGTGTATTCAGCTTTCGCTCGTTTGAATCCAGTCTTACGAATTTCGGGACTGCAATTACAAGTCGCCACCCTCAACGCAAACAAAAACATATAGAATTTATATAGGAACATACCGTTTAAAAACGATTTTCTAAATCGCCTAAGAAAAGTTTGAATTTGGACAACAAGTTAGCTAATTTTGGAAAAACCTACTTATAAATTAATAGAATATCTTGTAAAAATAAAATTATCAACATTCATGAAAATATTCCAGCAGCCATTTAATGCTCGTCTTGCTTATGTACTTATCTCATTAGTTATCATTATTTATGGCTTGCATATACTAAGCGATTTGCTTATTCCTTTGACATTTTCGGGTATTTTTGCTTTATTATTAATGCCCGCCTGTGAATTTCTTGAGCGTCATCGTTTGCCACGTTGGCTGGCTATTTCTTTAGTAATTTGCATTACTTTAGGCATTTTCTCTTTTTTATTCTATCTAGTTTATGTGCAAATCATGGATTTAGAAGAGGTTTTGCCACAACTCACAGATAAAGCCGAAATATGGTTTAAAAAGCTTCAAATATTTATTCGACAAAATTTTCATATTAGTCGCACACAACAAAAGGTGGAAGGACAAAAATATTTGACTCAATTTCTTAAAGACAACAGTGATATTATTGGAAATACGCTTTCAACAACCACAGGTTTGTTGGGTAATCTGACTATTATTCCGTTGTATGTTTTTTTACTTTTATTGTATCGAGATTTTATTAGAGTGTTTTTTTATAAAGTTTTCAAATCTGTTAGTAGCCACCGTGTAGATGTTGTTTTAACCAAAGTAAAAGATGTTGTAATTAACTATGTTGTAGGTTTAGGTATGGTTATTGCTCTAATTGGCATATTAAATACTGCTGGTTTATACTTGTTAGGAATCGAACATGCCATTTTCTTCGGATTTTTGGCTTCATTTTTGGTACTAATTCCTTACATCGGCATCGCTATTGGCTCATTATTGCCAATTTTGTTTGCTTTAATCACAAAAGACTCAGCTTGGTACGCTTTTGGAGTGGCTGCACTTTTTTTTACGATTCAAATGTTGGAGGGAAATTTCATCACGCCATATATCGTCGGAACAAAGGTTAGCATCAATTCAATGGCGGCAATCATCGCATTAATAATTTTTGGTAACCTTTGGAGCATAGGTGGCTTGGTTCTTGCGTTACCTTTAACTGCAATTATCAAGGTTATTTTCGATTCGATTGAAGATTTAAGACCTTATGGTTTTTTGTTAGGAGATGCCGACCACATTGACGTTGAGAAGAAAAGACGATATTGATATATATAAGTGCTACTAAAAATTGCTTTTTCCTAATTAATCTATGAAAGGTATAATGTTTACCGAGTTTTTAGAAATGGTTGAACAGCGGTTTGGCTATAATATGGTTGATACCCTTCTAAAGATTACAAATCTCCCATCTGGTGGCATTTATACCGCAGTTGGTACATACGACTACACTGAAATGGAAGATTTGATGTCAAATCTAAGTTTGAAAACTAATATTCCAAGTCAAGAGTTATTTAGAAGTTTTGGAAATTATTTGTTCAAATCATTCATAATTATTTACCACTACATATACGAAACAACCACTGATACATTCTCACTTTTGACTTCAATTGATAGTCATATTCACACAGAAGTAAAAAAGTTATACCCAGATGCAGAATTACCTCAATTTGAGGTATCAAAAATAAATGACAACACGTTAGTTTTTTACTATCATTCGAGTTTAAAAATGGCAGGATTAGCCTATGGACTTATTGAAGCTTGTGTTCAGTATTTTGGCGAAAATGCTTCAATTACGCAAGAATCGCTCAATGACGATAGTAGTTCGGTTAAATTTGTAATTGCAAAACAATAAGATGGAAGAAATAGAATTACTCAAACATAGAATTGAACGAGAGCAAAAAGCCCGTAAGCAAGCTGAGGAAATCTTGGAAAGAAAATCTTTAGAATTATATAAAGCCAACGAGCAATTACGTAATCTTAATGAAAACCTCGAAAGTCAGATAAAAATAGGAATAACCAAATTACAAAAAACTGAACAACTTTACCAAGAGCTTATAGAATCTGTACAAGATATTATCTATAAAATCTCTCCTGAAGGTTATTTTACTTTCGTTAATAAAGTTGTAGAGCAACGGCTAGGCTACTCCGAAAAAGAAATCATTGGATTACATTTTACGCAACTTGTTTTACCCGAATATAGAGAAACTTTACTGGAGTTTTATAAAAACATGATTCTTCAAAAACGGGAAAGTACTTACCACGAGTTTCCTGTTAGTGCAAAAGATGGAACAACCGTTTGGATTGGACAGACAGTTCGTTTAATTGAATCAGAAAATAATAATATTGAATTAGTTGCCGTTGCTCGTGATATTACAGACCACAAAGCAACCGAAGATTCTTTACGAACAACCCAAACTCGACTTTCAACGCTTATCACCAATTTACAAAAAGGCGTTTTAGTAGAAGACGAAAATCGAAAGATTATTCTAGTAAATCAATTATTCTGTGAAATTTTCAATATCTCAACGCCAATAGAATCACTTATTGGTTTTGATTGCTCACAGTCGGCCGAAGAAACAAAGCATTTATTTCATAATCCAGAGCAATTTGTTCAAAGAATTGATGAAATATTAACTCAAAAAGTAATAACCGTTGAAGAAAACCTCAATATGATTGATGGTAGGGTTTTACAACGTGACTATATTCCTATTTTCTTAGAAGGCCATTATCGAGGGCATCTTTGGGAATACGCTGATATTACCGAACAACACCGTTCTCAAGAAATCATTCGTAAAAGCGAAGAGAAATACCGTGGTATCATGAATAACATGGAATTAGGCCTTTTAGAAGTCGATAATAATCAAGTGATTATTCGTGCCTATGACCGATTCTGTAAAATGATTGGATATACGGAAGAAGAATTAGTCGGAAAGGTAGCACCAGACCTATTTGTAGCAAAAGAATTTAATGATACGCTTGATAGCCATCAAAAACAACGTAGCAAAGGTCATGCTTCTTCTTATGAGTTACAATTAGTTAGAAAAGACGGCAGCAAACTCTGGACAATCGTCAGTGGAGCTCCAATAATTGATGAAAATGGTGAGGTTGTAGGTTCATTAGGCATTCATTATGATATTACAGAACGAAAAAGTCTCGAACAAGAACTTGAGTTAGCAAAACAAATTGCAGAAGATGCTCGACAAGCTGAAAAGCAATTCTTAGCAAACATGAGCCATGAAATTCGCACGCCACTTAATGCAATTATTGGCATGACGCATTTATTATTCGACACACGACCAAACAAACAACAATACGAATATTTAGATATACTTAAAACTTCGGCTGACTTTCTACTCAGCCTTATTTCTGACTTACTTGATATGGCAAAGATTGAAGCTGGCCGCATTGAAGTGCAAAAACAACCATTCGATTTGGTAGGTTTGCTCAGAACTACTCAACGGGTATTTCAGATTAGGCTTGAAAATCGTCCGATTGAGTTAAATTTAATGATTGATGCCCGAATTTCGGGAAGCTACGTTGGCGATGAGCTAATTCTGAATCAAATTTTAATGAACCTTATTGGTAATTCTGAAAAGTTTACTGAAGAAGGTTCGATTGACATTGCCGTTAAACAGAAAAAACAAGAAGACGATATTACTTGGATTGAATTTAAAATTATTGACACTGGAAGTGGTATTCCAGAAGAAAAATTAGACCTGATTTTTCAGAAATTCAAGCAAGTAAATGCACAAGGGCATAAACACAAAGGAACGGGTTTAGGGCTAGCCATAACCAAACAATTGATTGAGGTTCAGGAAGGTACAATTAGCGTCAAAAGTGAAGAAGGAGAAGGTACAACGTTTACATTTACACTACCATTCCAAAAATCAGATTCTGAAATTGCCCTCAATACACACGAAATTAATTATGCACCAAGTAGCGTAGAAGGTTGCAAGATTTTGGTAGCAGAAGACAATATAATGAACCAAAAATATATTAGTAGTCTGCTCACTAAATGGAATATCAACTTTATCATTGCAAATGATGGCCGAAAAGCAATCGAACAAGCACAAAAGCAATTGTTTGATATAATTTTGATGGATATTCAGATGCCAAATACTGATGGATACGAAGCAACCATTTCGATTCGGAACACCAAAAACCCAAATCAACATACACCAATTATTGCTCTAACGGCGTCTGCAATGCTTGACCAAAAAAGCAAAGCTCTTACGGTCGGAATGAATGATTTTATTACGAAACCATTCGCTCCAAATCATTTACTGAATACTTTAAGAATCTATATAAATTCCTCAAAATTAGCGGCAAATAGTGTCATTGAAATAGAATCAGACAATGACACCGAGTCACCGATTGACCGTATCCGATTAAAAGAACTTTATGGAGATGATAAAGAATATGCCACCGAAATGTTCCAAACATTTTTGAATGATGTTTTACCTGATTTCCAATTTATGAATAATTTACTTGCTCAAAAAGAATGGGTAAAAATGGGAACTCTTACGCATAAACTTAAACCTACACTTGGTATGGTTGGATTATGTGACTTAGAAATTCAAATGCAAACCTTGGAAAAAATACTAAAAGAAGAGTCCGATATGAGTCAAGTGCAATCACTTTGGGAAAATATTCAGCACGGATTAAATGAGAGCATCCCTCTTTTAGAACAAGAACTAGATAAATTAATGAAATAGCATTTCTTTAAAATAAGACTTTTAAGCGATAGAAAAACATGAAACTAAAATGTATTATTGTCGAGGACGAAATCATGGCTCGCATGTCTCTTCAAAGACTTTGTGAGCAACATGAGTCACTCACATTAGTAGATATTTTTGAAAATGCTGAGGATGCCTTAGAGTTTTTGTCAAAGGAAGTAATTGACCTAATCTGGCTCGATGTTGAAATGCCTGGACTTTCTGGTTTTGATTTACTCAAAAACCTCTACTCAATGCCGCAGGTAATTATGACTACCAGCAAGGTTGAATATGCATTTGAAGCCTATCAATACCAAGTAACTGATTATATTCAGAAGCCCATCACTCAGCCTCGTTTTAAGATTGCCGTTGAAAAGGTATTAGAACTAAACACTCGCAAAACTACAGCTTCGCCCGAAAGACATGAGATTTATGTAAAAACTGATGGTCGATACATTCGTTTGCCTTATTCCGAAATTCTATACATCGAAAATGTAGGCGATTATGTTAAGATTTTTGCCAAGAAACATTCCTATATTGTGCATACAACCATGAAATACTTAGAAGAAAAGTTAGGTGATAGCTTCTTGAGGGTTCATCGCTCGTACATTGTGCATCTTGATAAAATTGTTGATATTGAAGAAAACACACTCGTTATCGAAAATAAAGTCATTCCGATTAGTCGAGCAAATAAACCTGAATTATTGAATAAATTGAATATGCTTTGATTTACAAATTGAGAACATTATCTTGAAATACAATCAAAAAAGAGGGATAATTTTTAAGAATCACAGTGATTCTTAAAAATTATCCCTCTTTTTTTACTTCAATTTTATTCTCAAGAACGTAAACTATACTTGGCTATTTTATGGAATAACTCCTTTGGATTAAATGGTTTTGTTACGTAGTCATTCATCCCGACCAAAAATGCTCTGTCTTGGTTAGTAAATGTAGCAGAAGCTGTCAATGCAATAATCGGAATGGCATTATCTACTCCCCTAATTTTTTCAGCAGCGGTGTATCCATCCATTACTGGCATCTGAATATCCATCAAAATTACGTCATACTTACCAGTTTCAAATTTTTCGGTAGCAATTAATCCATTTTCGGCAACATCAAAGTCAACACGCCATTTTTCTAAGAATTTTGTGGCAACTTTAATATTTATCGGATAATCTTCTACCAATAAAACCTTTACGCCTTTGAGTGTATTTTCGTTGAGTAATTCACCCGTATTTTCCGAAGATTTATTTTTAACTTCAGTTCCAATTTCTAATTCGATTGTAAAAAAGAACTTCGCTCCTTTCCCAGCTTCGCTTTCAAGTTGAATTTCGCTGCCATACAATTCCAATAATTTTTTTGTAATAACTAAGCCCAAGCCAGTTCCACCAAATTGGCGAGTTGTTGCTGAATTGGCTTGTGTAAATTTATCAAAAATCATTGCTTGTTTTTCCAATGGAATCCCGATTCCAGTATCGGCTACAGAAAATTCTACCAAAACATTATTTTCAAATTTTCTTATATAAGAAAGACTAATTGTAATGCTTCCATTTCGAGTAAACTTAACAGCATTAGAAACTAGATTAGAAATCACTTGCCCTAGTCGAAGCGAATCACCAACAACAACATTAGGAATATCGTCATCGACCATTAACCTAATTTTATTTCCTTTCTCCTCAGCTTTTACTTGATTAGCTTTTTTGATATTTGAAACCAGTTGTTTGACATCAAAAGGAATACTTTCTAACTCAACTTTTCCTGCTTCAATTTTGCTAAAATCTAAAATATCATTAATCAGCACGTGTAAGTTATCGGTCGAAAATTGTAATATTTTCAAGTTTTCGGCCATACTTTCACTAATATCCTCTTGTTGCATGAGGTACGTCAGACCAACAATGGCGTTCAGTGGAGTTCTGATTTCATGGCTCATCATTGAAAGAAACTCTGATTTGGCTTGGGTAGCTTTTTCGGCGAGTTCTTTCGCTAAAATTAGTTCAGCTTCTATTTTTTTACGATTTTCAATCTGTATTTGCAGATAATCAACTAAACCAAGTAAATTATTAGGGTCTAAAGTCTGAGCACTGAGACCTTCTTTTACTTCAAGAGAATAAATAGCTTCGATTAATTTTTCAACCGAAAGGCGTCTTTGCTTAATTTCTTTTTTTAGTTTTTCATTAATTTCTGTATAATCACGGTCATTGAGCAAAGCCGAATGCTCAAACAGTTCTTTGTCTCTATCAAAATTAATGTAAGAGTCATTGATTGCTTTTACAAAATTTTGAAAACGCTCATCTTTTAAGGAATCTTCAGTAAGATACCTAGAAATTTGCTTGCTTAGTAAACGATGAAGGATTGTATTATTCATGCAAAATTATTTTTCGGAAAGAGTAGTAATAGTCATCGTTTGGTTATGTAATTCGCATCGGGCATTCGGATTATGTGAAGAAATTTCACCATAAGAATAAAAACCTGTCATTATAGCTTTATCTCCAAAAACTTCTCTAGCAGCTTCAACTTCTTCGTCAGTTCGTTGTCCTAAAACAAGTTTTCGCCCAACACAGCTTACAAGTATAGCGAGTTCGGCTCCTTTTGAAAATGGTTCTAACGAATTTTGTGCTGCTGAGGCCGAGGCATCAATGAGTCTGTCAAGATTTGCTTTCATAAATCTAACTAAAGCCCCTTTAGGCATATCTCCAGCAAAAGTCATACTTTTATTAGTTTCATCAATCGAAAGAATCGTACGTACAACAGGTTCATCATCTTCCGTAATCCGCATCGAAAGCGGAAAAAGCAAAGCAGCTCCAGGCAATTCTTCGGCATATTTGCCCAAATATTCTTTATATATATCAAGAGCGGCTTTATCTCCAATGGTGTACAATACGTTATATTTCGACTCTGTCACTTCACGTTCAGGACCAAATCCGTCCCATCCACCCATTGTTCCATGCCCAACTTTTAATTCTTTACTATACAATCCTATGCCAATAATCTGGCCTTCTTTAGGATTTTCATTAAGACCAACTAATGTTTTTTCAAAACGTGCATCATCACCTGCCAAACCTCCAGAAATTGGAATTTTATTGGCGGTTTTTTCATTAAGTGCCGCAATTAAAGCACTCCCATTAACTTTTCCACCATCAGAAATAATAAAAATTGCTGATAAATCATCATCTAACAAGGCGTCTGCAATTTGCTCGCCAGCATTAGAACTTTCCAAATAGTTATCAATGGTTACTAATGTCGTACGAACAATTGTTTTATCAAACTCTATTGCCGTCGATATTATTGTACCACTGTAAACCATATCGTTATAAATTTCGCCCGAAGTAGAATTAATAATGATTTCGGCCGAAGGATACAAATTTCTTACATATTCATACGTTTGAGTTTGCTCCAAAATTTTTCTTTCACCAAAAACAAATACCAGTTGGACATTTAATGGATTAAAATTTTCGGTTTCAGCAACTTGGTGCCACTCATTGTTGTTGAAAGATTTTTGTTGAATTTTCATAAGGCAAAATGGCTATTAAGGATGAAATAGGAATGCAATTTAAAAATAAAATTCACAAGAAAAAGTATTGATTCAAAATTGTTGGATTTTATGATTGATTATGGTCAAAAACACAATTACCTAAATCAGTCTATAGTTTCACAACAAACATTTATTCTCTTTTTTATTTCTATGCAATTTATAAGCCAATAACATATTTAACGGTGTTTTTTTGGCATTTAAAGCGTTTTAACACTATTTATTTTAATATAAAATGATTAGCAGTCAGGTTCAAAATAAAAAACAATTGTATTAAAGTTTTGGCAAAATTATTGCTAACATCAATAATAAATTACAATAGAAAAAAATGTTCGATGTTACGGTAACAGTTCAACAAAAATTTTTCTAAAAAAAACAAGTTTGGCAATAAAGTTGTAACCATTAAAATAAGCTTTTATTGCCCTTAGATTTCCACCCAACTATAAAAATAATTAACTAGTGTAAGTAGTAATTATTTCATTCAAAGAAAACCCCTTTTATTAATAACTGTTGATTAAAATTTCCTAATAATAATTCTTTGGAAAAAATGTCCAAAACTAAAATAATAGAAAAACATGCTTTTCAACTCTCTTAATTTTGCCATATTTCTACCAATAGTTTTTATACTATATTGGTTTTTTACCTCCAATAACTTAAAGTTACAAAACATCCTTTTATTGGTTTCTAGTTACTTTTTTTATGCCTGCTGGAATTGGATGTTTTTGTTTTTGCTCATTTTCTCGACTTTATTAGATTTTTATACGGGTATAAAAATGTCGGAAGCGAAAGACCAAAATGGCAAAAAGTTTTGGTTTTGGCTGAGCATTTCAGTTAACCTTGGGTTTCTCGGCGTTTTTAAATACTACAACTTTTTTGCAACTTCATTCGCTGAGGCCGTATCCAATTTTGGTTTGCAAGTAAGTCCATGGACATTACAAGTGATTTTGCCCGTTGGGATTTCATTCTATACTTTTCATGGATTATCCTACGTCATTGATATTTACAAAGACCGCATAAAAGCAGAAAGAAATCTTATCGATTATTCGGTCTTTGTAAGCTTTTTCCCCTTACTTGTGGCTGGGCCTATCGAAAGAGCAACGCACCTTTTGCCACAAATTCAGAAAAAAAGAGTTTTTAATTATACACAAGCGAGCGACGGTTTAAAGCAAATCTTATGGGGCTTATTTAAAAAAATTGTCATTGCCGACCATTGTGCTCAATATGCCAATTTAATATTTAATAACTCAGCCGATTATTCAGGAAGTACGTTAGTTTTGGGAGCATTATTCTTTGCTTTTCAAATTTATGGTGATTTTTCTGGCTATTCGGATATTGCTTTGGGAACTGCCCGACTTTTTGGCATTGAATTATTAAGAAACTTCGCTTTCCCTTATTTTTCAAGAGATATTGCTGAATTTTGGAGACGTTGGCACATTTCGCTTTCAGCTTGGTTTAGAGACTATCTTTATATTCCTTTGGGTGGAAGTAAAGGCGGTACTTGGATGAAAGTAAGAAACACATTTATTATTTTTATTGTCAGTGGTTTTTGGCACGGAGCGAACTGGACTTTCATTATCTGGGGAACACTGAATGCGGTTTATTTCTTACCACTTTTGCTTACAAACAGCAATCGAAATAATTTAGAAACCGTAGCTCAAGGAAAATACTTTCCAACAATCAGAGAATTACTTTCAATGCTTATTACTTTTAGTTTGACACTTTTGGCTTGGATATTCTTTAGAGCTGCAAGTCTTCAACATGCTCTTAGTTATATCTCAGAAATTTTCTCAAGCTCATTGTTTACCGTTCCACAACTTGATGATTTGTATCGTGCATTAACAACCATTATGCTCGTAATTGGCTTTGTATTTGTTGAGTGGATTGGTCGAGAACAGCAATATGCCATTGCTCGTTTAGGATTAAATTGGGTAAGACCACTTCGTTGGGTAATTTATTCAGCAATTGTATTTCTTATCGGAATGTTTATGCAAACCGAAGAAACGCCATTTATCTATTTTCAATTTTAAAATATTGTAATATGAGCAAGTTTATAAAATCGCTTTTCCTATTTATTCCTTTTACTATTGTATTATATGTACTTTTTTTGGTAGCTTGGGGAATATTAATTCCTAGCGAATTTTTCATCAAGTCGAATCTCAATTACCGAATTGGCACTTATGGCCACATGTATTCTCGTATTGAGGAGGTCAAAAAAACTAAAAACATAGATGTGCTATTTTTGGGTTCATCACATACCTACAGAGGCTTTGACCCAAGGATTTTCAAGGCGAAAGGAATGACTTCTTTTAACCTCGGCTCAAGTGCTCAAACACCTTTGCAGACGAAAGTTCTTCTAAATAGATATTTAGACCATCTAAACCCCAAATTAATTATTTATGAAGTTTATCCAACCACATTTTCTATTGATGGCGTTGAATCTTCATTAGACCTCATTGCCAATGATAAAAATGACATAAATACAGTTGAATTAGCTTTCAAACTCAATAATATTAAAGCTTATAATACTTTAATTTTTGGCTTAATAAGTGACTTTTTGAACCTAAATTCTTCATTTGTCGAACCAAAAGTAAGAGGTAAGGATACTTATATTTCAGGCGGTTTTGTGGAAAATAGAGAAAAAATAACTACTGAAAAAAAATACGCTCAAAAAAAATGGGATTTCAACGAAAACCAGTTTAAGGCTTTCAATGAAATAATTTCGATGCTCAAAGCAAGAAACATTAAAGTTGCCTTAGTTTATGCACCAATTGCTCCTGCTTTATATCATAGTTATAGCAATAATCAAGATTTTGATATAATCATGAATAAGTATGGAAATTACTATAACTTTAACGAAATTATCAGCCTTAAAGATAACCAACATTTTGTAGATTCTGACCATTTGAATCAAGGTGGCGTTGATATTTTTAATGACAAACTAATTGAAATACTCAATAATCGACAAGCACTTCCAACAAATACGATAAGTTACCGTTAATCAATTTTTAAACAGAAAATCTAAACCTTCTTTTGGCAAAATTACTAATGAGAGAATCTTAATTATGATGTAAAACTTGTCAAAACAAATATTCTGAAATGCACCTATTATTTAATCAAGATTCTTAATACATATAATCATACCAATCGTAATAATGGAACAAAAATTGAAACTTCTAATCATTGATGATGAGCCAAGTACCAGAAAAATTTTAGAGCATTTCCTAAATAAGGAGTTTGATGTAACCCTTAAAAATGATGGAATGGAAGGTATGAATTGGTTAGAATTAGGTAATAAACCTGATTTTATCATCGCTGACCTTAATATGCCCAACCTTAACGGCAAAGAGTTTATTAAAGTCATCAGTGCAAGTAATATTTATAACAACATACCGATTATCATTCTTTCTGGAACTGACGAAAGCAAGGAACGTATTGATTGTTTAAATTTAGGAGCTGATGATTTTATGCTAAAACCTTTCAATCCGATGGAAATTCATGCAAAAATCAAGGCTATCCTACGTAGATTAAAAGCTCAATAATTTTATTGAATTAATGAATCAAAGCCATGAATGAAAACGCAATAAATACTACAGATAAAGAAACCTTTTCGATTAAAGTTATTTTAGTTGAAAAAAATGACCAAGTAATAGTTAATTTCTTAAAAAAATTTGGTTCAAGACTAAATGTAAAAGTCCTTGAAAGTGCTGAAGAATGCTTGGAATTTATCAGAAATGCTTATCCGCCTGATGCCATTATTATTGGAACAAGCATGGGAGGAATTGATTTTTTAGAAAAAGTTCGGCAAGAAAGTTGGACTCGTACATTGCCTGTTGTCATTACGAGTGAACAAATTACACCAGCATTAGTCAAAGAAGTTGCCGATAAAAAAGGTGACGATTTATACCCAACAGATTTTAGTTCTGGTGAATTAATCACTAGGCTTGAATACTTCATCAAACGCCGTCATTATCAAGCTACTCAGCAGGCAAAATCAAATATTTTAGAGGTAAAAATACCATTTTGGAAACGTTTCATCGATGTTACTTCTACGGGTTTTGCTCTATTGTTGCTTTCACCAATTTTGATTATTGTAGCTATTTTGATAAAACTTGACTCAAAAGGCCCAATTGTTTATAAGTCTCGCCGAGTTGGTGCAGGCTATCGAATCTTTGAAATTTACAAATTCCGTACGATGAGAACCGATGCCGACCAAATGATAAAAAATATGGGTTCGCTCAATATGTACACCAAAGAAAAGAGCGAAAAGAAAATAAGTGGGCTTTGCGAACAATGTACTCCATTGGGTGCTTGCCAACAACAACTTTACCTCGATGGTGAAATAACTTGCGAAAAAGTTTATCTCAATCAAAAGAAAGAAAAAGTGGCGTTTATGAAATTTCAGAATGACCCACGGATAACAAAGTTTGGCGGTTTTTTACGCAACAGCAGTATCGACGAATTGCCTCAGTTGTTTAATATTTTCATGGGCGATATGTCACTCATTGGAAACCGTCCTTTACCACTTTATGAGGCCGAAAAATTAACAACCGATAAATACATTGAGCGTTTTGCTGGGCCTGGCGGTTTGACTGGACTTTGGCAAGTAACCAAACGTGGAAAAGGCAAAAAAGAAATGACTGAAGAAGAACGCATCGAACTCGATATTGAATATGCACGAAATTTTTCTTTCAAATTCGATATGAAAATCTTTTTTATGACTTTCCCTGCTCTTTTGCAGTCCGAAAATGTATAGTTTTTTCTAACACTTGCGTAAATTCCTAATAAAATTAATGGCTATTTTACTCGAAATATTATTCTGGTTAAGTATTGGTCTAGTTGTCTATACTTACATTGGCTATGGAATCTTAGCTTGGTTTTTTGTAAAAATCAGAAACATTCTCGGCAAACAATTCAAAAAATATAACGACCCAACTTTTTTACCAAAAGTCACGCTCGTTATTCCTGCCTACAACGAAATGAGTTGTATTCAAGCCAAAGTAGCAAACACTTTTAGTCTCGATTATCCTGTTGAGCAAATGGAAGTTTTGTTTGTTACAGAAGGCTCAAATGATGGTACTTCTGAATATATTAAGTCTCTACAAACCACCTATCCAAATCTCAGAATGATTGATGGTGATACCCGTAGAGGTAAAATTGAAGCCATGAATATGGCCATCAAAACCATTACGACACCTATCGTGATTTTTACGGATGCTAATACAAACCTCAACAATTTGGTCATAAAAAATATCGTCAGACATTTTCAAAACCCTAAAGTTGGTGCAGTTGCAGGCGAAAAACGCATTGAAACCGAAGGTAGTGAAGCTGCTGCGGGTGCTGGAGAAGGTTTATATTGGAAATATGAGTCTTTCTTGAAAAAACTTGATACCGAACTTTATTCAGTTGTGGGTGCCGCAGGCGAACTTTTCGCTGTAAGAACTGACTTATTTGGTCAGGTTGAAAAAGACACTTTGCTTGATGATTTTATTGTTTCATTACGCATTGCTGCCGATGGTTATCGGGTAATTTATGAACCTGAAGCTTACGCAAGCGAACGACCTTCATTCTCGATTCAAGATGAAATGAAACGCAAAATCAGAATTGCTGCAGGTGGTTTCCAAGCCATTGCTCGACTAGGTTTCTTATGGAATATTTTCCGTTATGGTTTGCTTTCCTTTCAATATGTATCTCATCGTGCCATGCGTTGGGCAGTTGCTCCTTTTTGTTTGCCTATTATTTTATTGCTCAATTTTGCCATTCTTTTAACACAATCTGAGTTGCTTGATTATCCAATTTATCAGGCTTTGATGTTGGCTCAAATTGCATTTTATTTAATGGCAATCACTGGCTATTATCTTGAAAATCAACGAATTAGAGTAAAATTATTATTCGTACCTTTTTACTTTTCTTTCATGAATTATTGTGCTATCAAAGGATATATTCGATACAGAAACGGACTTACTTCAGGCATCTGGGAAAAAGTCAAAAGAGCTGAATAATAATCAAACGTTATGTTTCGGAAGCTATTTAGAAAAGTCAAAATAGCTTCCCAACAATTCTTACTTCCTAATAAAAACGTCGAACAAATGATTAATTTTTTCTTGCCTTCTTGGGTAAAAAATATCATCAAAAAGCCACTCAATATTAAGCAATACTCTGACGCAGAAATTGCTGATTTGAAGCAAAAACTTGCAAGATTTTCTTCTGAAAACCCTTTGATTAGTGTTGTTATACCAGCTTGGAACGAAGAAGAAGGAATTTTGCATACGCTTATTTCGTTGGCTAATACTAACACAAAATACGATACCGAATTACTCATTATTGATAATAATTCAACGGATGGAACGCCTACTTTACTCAAAAAATTGGGTATCAAAACCCTCGTTGAAACCAAGCAAGGGGTTGGTCATGCTCGTACATGCGGCCTGCATAATGCCAAAGGAAAATATATTTTAACAGGCGATAGTGACACCTTTTATCCAGCAGGTTGGATAACGGCAATGGCTGAAGGAATGATTAATGATGAGCAAGTTTATTGCGTTCATGGCAGTTATTCGTTTTTACCGAGTGATAGCACACCTCGATGGCAATATGCTTTTTATGAATTTTTGAGCAGTTTTATTATCAAGAAGAAAGAAAAAACGCAGCCTTTTCTCAATACTTTGGGCTTTAACTGTGGTTTTATTCGCCAAAAAGGCATTGATGTTAATGGATACGAAATCGAAACGCAACGAACTTTTCGGGGTGCAGCAGGTGTAGCCGAACAAAATGCAACGGAAGATGGCATGATGGCGTTGAGATTGCAACAAGCTGGTGGCAAAAACAAAGCAATTGAAAGTAATGATGCTCGTGTTTGGACAAGCGACCGCCGTATTCAACTCGATGGAGGCTTGAAAAGTGCTTTAACTTTACGTATAAAAAAATACCTCTTTAAGAAATAATTATGTCAATCGTTGCTACAATAAAATCAAGTCCGAAACTTAAAAAGTTTGTGCATTGGTGTTTGATCCCTACGCATCAAGCTCGCCCTCGACTTTGGGTGCAGTGGTTTGTTAATCCTTTTTTTCATAAAATAGGAAAAGGAACAAGCATTTGTCGCCGCACTCGTATGGATGTTTTGCCGTTTCAACCTTTCAATATTGGCAATTATAGTACTGTTGAAGATTTTGCAACAATTAATAATGGCGTTGGCCCCGTTAACATCGGCAATAATTCTAGAATTGGTATCGGAAATGTAGTCATTGGCCCCGTAACGATTGGCAACAATGTAATTCTTGCCCAAAATATCGTTATGAGTGGACTTAATCATGTTTACGCTGATGTAGAAACACCGATATATTTACAACCAGTTACGACATCAACAATTACGATTGAAGATGATTGTTGGATTGGGGCAAATGCCGTAATAACGGCTGGCGTTACCATCGGAAAACACAGTGTGATTGCAGGTGGAGCGGTTGTTACCAAGAATATTCCGCCATTTAGTGTGGCCGTTGGTAATCCTGCAAAAGTGATTAAGCAATATAATTTTGAAACAAAAACTTGGGAAAAGGTTTAATTTTCCTTCTAAAGCATTCCGATTTCAGTTAATATTCTTGTAAACTCTTCACTCATTGGTGCAGAAATATGTATATTTTCTCCAGTAACTGGATGAATAAAACTTAATTCGCTTGCGTGGAGTAACATCGTATTTAAACCAAATTTTTGTTCAAACATCTTGTTATGTTTACATTCTCCATAAGTTTTATCGCCGATTAAATAATGTCTTAATTGGGCAAAATGTCTCCTAATTTGGTGCATTCGACCAGTTTCTGGCGTAATTTCTGCCAATGAGTACCTTGATTTTGGATAACGACTTACTTCAATGTCTAGTTCCACTTGTTTCAAACAACGATAATGCGTAATAGCATCTTGAAAACCACCTTTTTCTTTTTCAAGCGGTCGGTCGGTCATACCTGATTCGGGCAAGTATCCACGAACTAAAGCCAAATATTTCTTGTGTGTTGAATGATTTTCAAATTGCTTTTTAATTTCTTTATCCACTTCTGGAGAAAGGGCAAAAAGCAAAACTCCCGAAGTTTTTCTGTCGATTCTATGACATGGGCTCACCCAGCAATTGAGTTGGTCACGCAATAATTGCAGAGCAAAAACACTTTCGTCGGCAGCAATAGATGAACGATGAACTAATAAATTATGTGGTTTATTGATTGCAACAAGATAATCGTCTTGATAAAGAATTGGAAGTACTGTATTTTGCATTAACAATTTAAAATTAGACATTATAAAGCCTACGAATTTTTCTTTTGATAAGCTTCCCAAGCCAAATCCCAAAGCAATGCTACTCGATTTTCCCAAGCATTACTCATGGCAGCGGCGAGTCTATTTTCCTTTTTTTCGACCGAATTATCATTCATGGCCAGCGGAATCATGCTCAAAAACTCTTCGTGATTATTGGCTAAATAAATATGTTTAGCAAAAGTAGCAATATCTTCCGAGAAATTTGTCGTTACTACAGCTTTCCCTGCAGCTAAATATTCATTGATTTTGAGCGGATAAATGCCTCCAGTAAGATTATTTTTCACGAAAGGAATAATCGTGCAATCAAAATATTGTAGAAATGACGGTAATTCTTCGATGCGTTTTGGTCCAACAAAAACAATGTTTTTATAATCATCAAGTTTGATATTCGTAAACTCTTTGTCTTTTCTTGGCCCAACAATCACAATCGTTTTATCTGGATTTTGTACGGCAATTTTCACCATCAATTCGTAATCAATTCGCTGGCAAATAGCTCCCGTATAGCCAATTATTGGCGTTTTTATATCTGCTATTTCCTTTGGTTTGAGTAATATTTCTGCAATAGCTTTCTTAAACAAATGCACATCTCCTCCATTCGGAAAATAATTGACTGTTTTATTATTTCTTGCCGAGATATTCCTGCATAATTGCTTGGAAGTGGCCATTGACATATCGTAGTGCGTCACACAACTATTTTCTTTTACCAAGCCGTGTCCTGGCACTTCCTCAATGGCATCACGGCTATGATAAATGCTCAAACTTGGCGACAGATATTTTTGAACATTTGCCAAGTATGTTGGGTTGAAAGAATTAATCAGCAAAAAATCTTTAAAGCCCTTTTCTCGACAAATACGTTTGATAACATTGCTCAATTGTCTGTCATTATAAGCACTCGCAATATTGTACAATTCTCCTGCTGGAAGCGAGTAAATTGGCAAAGCTGGTTTGGGAGTTACAGCCACAAAATTTGGCGATTGCTCTGGCACATTGACCAAATAATCTTTACCAAATAACAACGCATTCATTCGTCTTTTAACGGTTGGCTTTTTTCTTTCACGCCAAACATCTGCCCAAGAATAAGGATAATCTAGGTAAAAAACGGGATTATCTCTACTCAAAACCTTCGCCAATGCCAATGAAGCAGACGAAACGTCTCCATCCCAACGAGACATAGTTGTGATGAAAATAGGCAGTTGTTGAAATGCTTCTCGGCTTAACATTTTTTTAATAGATAATGAATTGTTGTTTTTTTAGGTAAGACCAACAAATTGACGCTTGACAAAGAGTTAATTACAGAAAATCAAATTTATAAACTTCGCTCTATATCAATAATACAAATCTTTTCGAGAAATCGGCTTCTTATTTTTCAGCTTTCTTCCAGCCTTAAATCCGAAATATAATGCCACAAAAACAGGCGGTAATATGATATTCCAAGGCATGATTAATTATTTTAAAAAATAGATAATTATCGAATTTTATATTTCAATGCTCTGTTTCATTGCCTTCGCCATGAGGTGTATGAATAAACTGTTTACGAGCTTTACTAATATTTAAAGTCGCTTTCAGAATTGAAATCAAAGCAATTGGAATTTGCAAAAAAGCCATTATTAATTGTTTGTTATACCATTTTGCAGGAATTCCAAGTAGTAAAGCGACCGCCAGTGCAATAAATAAACCCAAACTGAATGGAAATAATTCGCAGGCAAAAAAGAAACAAAATATCAGCCAAAGTCCTAAAACCGCCACTAACATTACTCGTGGAAATAAATAAGTTTGAAACACTTTATTGAAAAAAGCTACATTTCCTTTCAAAAGTTGAATCCAACCTTCGATAAAGTATTTTTCAAAAAATTCAACTTGTGTTGCAAGCCAGCGGCTTCTTTGCTTACTAAATACATCCGTTTTAGCTACTTTTTCATCGTAAACATATTCGCCATCTAAGAAAGCGACTTGCTTTCTCTGACGCATCAATCTGAATTCTAACTCTTTATCCTCGCCTGAAGTATCGCCAATATCTGTTAAAAGACCTACAAATAAACTCCAATCGAAAGCCATTCCACTACCGATTAATGCCGAAGGCAAACCTACTGCCACGTGTCCACGACGGAAAATATGGTTATTAATTTCTTCGGTACAAGCATCCAATAATGCAAATGGTGTTTGGAAATTCTTTGCTGTTCGATGCCCTTGCACCGCAGCATATCCTTGCTCAAAAGCATTATTAACAGCGTGTAAAAATCCTGCTCCAATATGATTATCGGCATCCAAAATCAAAACAATATCAACTTCATTTTGGGCTGTTGCTTCAACCGCTTTTTGCAAAGCTTTTCCTTTGGTGCTTTTCTCAAAACTCACTTCAACTACTTTAATCGGTAATTGATTTAACGTTTTGAGCGTTGCTTCGGTGAAAGAATCTGCAATAATTACTACCTCAAATAAATCTTTGGGATAATCTTGCTCGATGATATTTTTTGCAGTTGCAATAATCACTGCATCTTCTTTATAGCCAGGAACAAAAATTCTTATTTTGCGAAGTTTTTGTGCTTTGGCAAAAATCTTTTTACTAGAGATTTTTCCTGCAAAAGAGAAAAACAGCAAATATGCTACCTGAATTGTAAGATAAATCAGAATGAAATATTCAATGAAACTGAGTATTGTTTGTATCATGGTTTTGGCATTATTCAGACTATTAAAAAAGCTTTTTTTATCTATTTATTAATCAATTATTACTTGATTAAACTGTGTTGACGAATGATTGGCTGGCTCTTGGTGTGACGAATGGGTAAAATTCCAAATCAACGCTTGCCAAATTGATTTGGCGTGAGCTTGTTCTTTTTTCAAAAGATGTTTTAAAATATGAACTGGCGAAGAAACCAACACAAAAAAAGCACTGGCAATCAGCCATCGAAAACCAACGTAGTTTCTGCGAATGTATAAAAATCTATTACGGTATAAATAATACGTTTTAAAAGCTGAATTTTTACCAGTCGAAACAGATTCTTTATGAAATATCTGAGCAGTTCCCACATAATGAACGCCATAACCGTTCTTCTTGAATCTTGCAGCCCAGTCAAGTTCTTCATAATACAAGAAAAACATTTCGCTCATTTGGCCAACTTTTTTCAGGGCAGCCATCGGAATCATCATTGCTGCTCCATTTGGTAAATCAGTTTCACGCATATCATCATACTTGCCATCATCTTTTTGTAAATAGCCAATATCATAACTACGACTTGTGAGTGGATGAAGTCCGATTGCACCAGCATATTGAATCGTATCAGGCATAAAATGATACTTGATTTTCGGACAAGCAATACCACATGAAGGGTTTTTCTGGAGATATTCTACTAAAACATCTATCAAATTGGGCGTTACCTCGGTATCATTATTTACCAAAAAAGCATATTCTCCTTTGACATAATGCAAGCCTATGTTGTTTCCACCCGCAAAACCTAAATTTATTGGCGTGCTAACGTGCGTAATAAAAGGAAATTCTTTTTTTAAGTAAGCTGAAGATTTTTTTGGTGAAGCATTATCAACCACAATCACTTCCCAATTTGGGTAAGTAAGTAACGCAAGCGACCGCAGCATATCGGCAGTAACTTCTGGCGTGTCAAAATTGACCGTTATAATTGATACTAATGGCTGATTCATGAAGGAAAGTTTGTAAGTTAAAAATTATACCGTTCAACTTTATAAATTTTAAATGTGAATCTTTGTTCGTAAAAACTACTTATTTTTAGTATCCCACTTAGGACTAATAAACACAAAAGCCCAACTAATATAGACAATAGCCGACGACGGCAGAGCGTTCATTACTTCGTTTCCATAGCTACATACCAAACTACCAAAAGAACCCGCACACAAGGAGATGAGTTGATTTCGAAGAACTGGGTCATGCGTATCCCAAATAATTCCTGCCGATTTCCCAACTATATAAAACATGATTCCAAACCAAAGCGTAAAGCCAATTATCCCATACATTGCCCACATTTTTACGTATAAACTATCTGGGGCAATCGTTGCGGTTGGTATATGTTTATTAAAAGTTACTCCCCATTGCCCAATTGTACCAACGCCAGTTCCAAAAGGTTTAGTGGCCAACATATCGCTCAAACGTCGCTGGTTAATAAGTCTAACTTGTAAAGACGGGTCATTGGGGTCAAGTGAACTACGGAATCTTCTCATTTGGTCATTTCCTGAACCAATAGAAGTGTATTTAAGCATTCCAATAAAACCTAAACCAACTATCATTCCAACTATCAAGATTTTGGTTTGCTTGATTAAAACCAAAAATATAAATCCACCGCCAACTAAAGCTCCCATTGCACCTCTTGTTCCAGAAATAAGCATTCCATAAAAGATAACCGCAGCTGCAATTGTATAACAAGTTTTTCTGAAAGTTGAATAAGGTCCAATAGCCAAAACAATACACATAACTGTCAAATGGGCTTGTGAAGCACCAAACTGACCAGCTTCAGAATAATAAGAGAAAACCCTAAGCTTACCGAATAAAACGTGTGTTTTCTTCGCACCTTCTTCGAGCCAGCGATGCTCGGCTTCATCTACGCCAATAAATAATTGCTTAATGCCATAAATTGCTCCAATGAATGACATGATGATTATAATTGTGAGAAAAAGATTGATGTCAGTTTTTTTCTTGAAAACCAATATCACTAACGGAACGGTCAGAATCCAGTAAAGTGCCGCCGAACGCATTTCCTGAAACCAACCTTGAATATTTGGTCGAGCTGGATTTCCAATTTGTAAAACCGTTAGTCCAAACCAAGCTAAAGCTAACCAAACTAAATCATTATCAAGGTGTCTAAATCGGTATTTGCTTCCACGATAAAAAAATATTCCTAACCAAGTAAGAACCAATAAACCATCGACTAAAAGTCCAAATTGAGGCCCAACAATGTGTTTTCCAAGCGTTGGCATCACAAAGCAATAGAAAATAAAAGCAATGAGTCCAACACGTGGATTTAGGAAAACTGCTATTAAAAAAGTAATCGCAAAAGGCAAAATCAATAACATTCCTGCGATTGAGATGCCCATATTTGCAATCAATCGACCCAGCACATAACTAAAAAAAATGGCAGGAATTATCCAACGTTTATTGATACCGATTCGGTTAGTTTTATAATACAAATCATTTTCCATAACTACCGATTTATTTTCACTTTAAGCTTAGTAATGGTTTGACTAATAAAGGTTTGGCTATATTCAATCATTTCGTTATGCACATGATTTCCTATTAAAACACCTGTTTTTTTAAGCATCCACCAGCCTAGTGCCGCACCTGTCAATGCATTGATAACGGTTGCAAATGCTACCCAAACTAAATCATGTGTTAAGTAAATGGCCAAAATATCAGCAACGATATTGATGATTGCCATTATTAATACTTTATAAAAATTTTTATCAGGTTTCTGAAGAGCGTCTAAACCAATACCCGTCATGCGATTGATTGGCAATAAAAGCCCAAATAAAATAAATACTCTAAAAATCGGTGTTGTGTCTGCATATTGTTTTCCGCCAATTAATAAAACCAAATAAGGTGCTAAAATAAAGGCAAATAACAAACCTGGAATATATAATAAATATGACCACGAAAGGTACTGTACCATTGTTTTTTTGAAACCCGAAGGGTTATTTTCATTATGTTTCGCTGCTAATTGCGGAAATGCAGTCGTACTCAAACTTCGCAGCGGAATCTCGAAGAGTTCGGTTAATTTCATAGGAATTGCATATTGAGCTACCGAAGTAGGTCCCATCACGCTACCAATCAGAAACGTATCTGCACTTTTTAAGACATTGGTTGTGGCCAAAGTTGCCAATGTATATTTTATCAAGTTATACAATGATTTTACTTCGGTCATTGTCTTGAATTTTATCTGTAAAGGATGCGTTTTTCTAGCAATTAATACATAAACCAACAATGCTACATTGAAAAGCAAATGTACCGTTGCAAATTCTTCCAAGCTACCTTCGCTGAAAAAAGCATAAAACGCAATAATTAGACCATTGGCACTTTGCGTGATTCGTAGTAAAAGCAGAAAACTCAAATCTTGCTTGGCCACAGCTTCGGCTTCCGCAATATGTAAAGGCAGGGTAACAATACCCAAAATGGCATACCAACCACAAAAAATCTGAATACCTGGTTGTTTAGAAAAAACACCCGAGAAAAAAAGAATAACCAAGACAATAGAAATACTCAATGAAATCAGTCCACCGAGCCAATAAGCACTACCAATAATAGTTTTTTGCAAATCTTTATCATCAGTTGAAGCACGCATCACCAAAGCCGACTGCAATCCACCTGATTTTATCATTTCGAACAAAATAACTGCCGTTGTATAGACAATATATTCGCCCAAAACAACTGGTCGAGTTACTCGAACAAGTAACATAAATGAACCTAAACCAATGATTGCAGGTAGAAGTTGACTAGCAAATGCTAATCCTTGAATGGCAGCTTGACTCTTATTTTTATTCATCGAATTATCGGATTTTCTTTCTATTTCCAAATTCAAATTTTGCCAATCTTTTCAAAATTGTTCTTACAAAAGTTCGGCTTTTTGGCACTTCACCGATGTATTCCTCAGCAAAATCCGTATCTACTCCATTTAAGATAAAATATGGTTTATTTCCTGTTGTTTTGGCAAAAATTGATAGTAATTCTTTGTCAACCCTACTCCAAACTCGATTGGCTCTACAAAGCAAAATAGCATAATTGAGTTGCGGAAATAACCCTGGTTTGAGTACCACATCATCCAAAGATGGAAACTCCATCAACACAAAATCTTTGGCTTCAGACAATCTTTTATCTCTCTCAATCAATTGTTTATCCAAATTAATTGGCATCGAAAGGCCTATTAGTTTATTATTTGGCTCATTGATTGTCAAAGGCATATAAGTTGTAGTTTCTGTGGTTGTATTATCAAGCAGCAATTGCTTTTCAACCCGATAGCTGAGATTAGTTAATTCTCGTTCTAGCAAATTGATAATGGTTGTTTTTCCTTCTCCTTTCTGAACGCTAATTACACCAATTACAACAGGTTTGTCTTTACTATCAATTGTTCCTAAAAACTGTTGCAGTAGTCGCAAATTAGCTTTTTTGATAAAACTAGGATTTTGGTTCAACAATGGGTAAATACCCATGAGCTGTGCATCAACGGTTTTTCTAGCTCGCAGTGGTTCAAGTAAAGTCTTGTTAATCAGTGCATTAGCTAAAATAACACCCAAGACCAAAACAAAACCTACTAAAAACCCAACAATCACTAATACGATTCTTTTTGACGTATTTGGTTTTAAAGGCAAATAAGGAGCATCAACAATTTTTAGTTTTGAGGTGAGCTCCGTATTTTGTTGCGTCAATCGAGCTACACTCAACCCATGCAAAAGTTCCAAATATTCTTGTTCTGATACACCAATTTCACGTTCAATTTTCTTCAACATGGCTCCGAGTGGAGCAAATTTTCGGTATTCTTCCTCAAACTCTTTCTTGCGTTTATCCATAACGGTCAACTTTGCTTTACTTTGTTCATAAGCAAGCGTAGTTTTCAGCCATTCATCTAATACATTTTTGGTTGGAATTCCGTTTGGCGTATTACTTTCCGTATATAATTTATCAATTGTTACTTTTAAACTACTCTCCGTACGAGCAGCCAAACTTTTCAAACTATCTATTTGTTTTTTGTTGCTTCCGTCAGTATTGACCATTTCACCCAAAGCAATCCTATTGTAGATATTTGAAAGCTTTTCTCTTTCTTTTACTATATCTTCATTATAAAAAGTTTGGTTTACTCTTCCCTTTATATTGTCGTTAACCTTCTCTAATGAAGATTTTGACGACATTTTATCCATCTCTAAATTATGATTCAACGCATATAAATCTTCTCGTTCACCCGCCACTGCCTTTGTTTGCTCATAATAGTTAATGATGTCATTATTTTTATTGAAATCCAAAAAGTTCTTTTCAGATGAATCAAGTTTTGAATACGCTTTTTTAGCTTCATTTTCAAAATAGCTTACAACCGACCCAGTTTGACCTTCTCTTAATTGACGGTTTTTGTTCATAAATGACTCCTCCAAAAGTTCCAACGTACGTTTACAAATAAATGGGTCGTTGGTTTCGTAAGTAATCTTAATCAAATCACTATTACTAATCCGATTGGCTTTGATACTTTTGTAAGCATCAAGCGAGTAAAATGGATTGCTAGAATAAATTATTTTATAAATTACATTACCCTCTTTTTTTTGCATATAATCAGCTACCGCCAAACGTGTTTCAGCCAATGTCGGTTTTAGTAACTCTTGCTTTATTTCATTTGGAATCAATTTTTGAAATTCATCATAAGCAGCCCAAGTCATTGCAGCGGGGTCATGTTTTTTCATGAAAATGTGTTCAGCAATCAAGTTTACTGCAACATCTTGTTTGGTTTCTCTAGACTCAATCAAAGACAATAAGTTGTCAAACGCATTACTTGTTGTGTAGAAATCAGCTTTTATTGTTCCATTGAGACTGTAACCTGAAGCTAATCCTGTATAAATTGTTGATTCAGAAGCATATACTTTTTTTTCGTTTCGGGTAAAATAATATATCGTTGCTGCCAAAACCGTAGGGATTAGCAGCAGCCAAAGCAAGTTTTTAGAAATTAGTTTTAAAAAATGCAGGAAACTCATTTTACTTGATTTAACAAAGTTGAAAAACTTACACCAGTATAGGCGTCAAGCTGCATTAAACTGGTTTGAAATCGATTGAGATTGGTTTCGTATTCTATCTTTGCTTTATTAAAAATATCTAAGATTGTAGAATATTGGCCAACAGATAATTGCCCTTGCATAAATTCTTTCTCACCCAATTTAAAATTGATTTGAGCCGCTTGGCGGTTACTACTACTTATCACCATTAATCGATGCGACAACTTTAATTCTTGATAATAGCGAATCACTTGCTGTTTTACGTACAAATTCGAGTTTTCTTTATCAAATTGAGCCATTTCCAATTGGGATTGGGTTGATTTTAATAAATGTCTGCGATTAAGTATGAGCGATAATGGTAGTTGTAATCCAACCCCAATGTTATAAAATCCAGTCTGAACTGTGGTGAAACTATTTGCGGCGTTAAATTCGGTTACAGCCGAATAATTTGTTCCGTAATGGTAACTTGAAAGAAATGAAAAACTACTAAAAATAGCATTTCGACTGATGCGTTGATTGGCAGATGAATATTCAACATTAGCTGACATTCTTTTAACATCAGGCGAGAACTTTTGAGCTGAATTAATCAAAATTGGTAAAAGTTGGTCGTTAGCCAATGCTTTTATCAATAACGAATCAGTAGAAATCTTCTGGCTCATCGCATTATTGGAAAACAACCCTATGTTTATCCAAATAATAATTTTGAAAATATTTTTTTTGCACCAAGTCATGGTCTAATATTTTTATGAGTTTTAGCTGAAAAGGTGTTTGTGGATAGACTTGTTTTTATTCAAAAAACAACAAAAACAAGTCTAAAAAGCACAAAACAAACATTTTTCAGTTCCTAAATAGAAGAGTATCAAAAACTATGCCGTTTACAAAATTATTCTTTAGAAGAAAGGTAGAATTGTTTTTTAGATAAACTGCTGTATCATTACTTTTTTTGGTAAATCTTCAGCATTTTTTCTGCAGTTTTTTCCCAAGTAAACATACTTGGACGCAAATATCCCGACGATATTTTTTCTTTACGTAGTTCTTGGTTTTCGTATGCGGTTTTCATGGTAGTAGCAATTTCATCAACAGCGTATGGATTTACCAAAAAGGCAGCATCACCTGCTACTTCAGGCATGGCTGAAATATTAGAAGTAACAACGGGCGTTCCGAAAGCCATCGCTTCCAAAATCGGAAGTCCAAAACCTTCTCTCAGTGAAGGATATAAAAATACTTTTGCCTCTGAATACAGCGTTAGAAGCACATTTTCGCTCACAAAACCTGCAAAAACAAAGCGATTTAAAAAAGATATTTTGCCAATTTCATTCAAAATTTCTTCAACAAACGATGATTTTAAACCAGTAATTACCAATTTCACTTTATCATCGGTGCTTGCAAAAGCTACAAACGCTTTTACAGTATTATTAACATTTTTGCGAGGCTCAACATTACCAAGAAACAAGAAAAAATCATCGTCCAGATTCAGTTGTTTACGAACTTCATTAATAGTTTCTGGACTAGGTTTTACCCCAAATCGTCCGCTTACGCCATTATGAACAACCGTAATATCGTCGCTTGGCAAACCCAAAACCTTTACAATATTGGCCTTTTCAACCGCCGAAATCGTAACGACATGTTTACATTTACGGATGATTTTTGGCACAAGCCATTTTCGGTACATATTACCGAATTTTTGATAATTGGAAGAAGTATTTTTACCCTTTGATTGCTCCATAAAGATTACATCGTGAAGCGTCAAAACCAAGGGCATTGACAAAAACATCGGAGCGGTATTACTGGTGCAGTGCAAAACATCCACGCCATACTTTTTTGCGTAAATTGGCAACATAATTTGTTCCCAAAAAACATAGTTTTTGCCTGGCACTTCAATAATACGAAAATTACTGGTTTCACTCAAACAAGTGTTGTCTTCATCAGATTTTACGAAAATAAAATAATCATTTTCAGTATCAATTTTCTGTAAAGAGCGTATCAATTCTAAGGCAACAATGTCCATACCATGCTTGTGCGGACGGAATAGTCGCTGGGCTTCAATGCCTATTTTCATTTTTAGAAGATTAAATTTAAAGCACGTAAAAAATGAGGATTCACGAATATTGGCTCATGCCAAAACTTAAATACAAGCGTTTTTGTACTTTCAAATGATTTTTTTTAATTTATCATTCATCAAATATTTGCAAGTTTCTTTACTTACAAAGCATTCAGACGCTTCAACTCGTCTTTGATGATAAGTTTGGCATGATTTATTTCGACTGCCAACGTATCATACTTTGCAACCAATGTATTCACATCAGGATTTCCTTTGGCGTAAAGTTCTAAATCGTGCACTTTCGGATGCAAAAAACCTAACCCAACCATTGTGAAAGATGGCTTAATTTGATGCGTCATATCGCTGACTTCTTTGAAATTACCGCTTTGTATTTTGCTCGGAATTCCTTCCCAAATCGGCATATTATCATCTATGAAAGACTCAAACATGATTTGGACGATTGACAGGTCATCTCCATAAATTTCTTGAAGATATTCTGAATTTAGTAATGGATTGAAAGTAAACATAAAGGTTGTATTTTTTCAGAAATAAGTTGCAAAAATTATACCACAAAATCATTTTTATGTAATAATTATCCTTGTAAATAATTACATTTGACATTCAAAACTATATTAATTGTATTTTCTGATTTTTGGGTAAAAAACTAGACAAACAGCATTATGAATAATTTTCCAACGTACATCAGCGTAACTTTTTTTTGTACAACAATTCTTACAATTTGGCTGTTTTGGAGAGCTACCAACTATGCCAAAAGCGTTATTTTAGTTTTATTATTTTGGATAATTTTCCAATCACTCGTTGGCTTATCAGGTTTTTACGAAAACTTTAATGCCTTTCCTCCAAGATTTTTGCTGTTAATCGCTCCTCCTTTTTTATTTATAATTTTATTGTTTAATTTTTCTAAAGGGCAAAAATTTATTGATAATTTAAGTATTGAAAAGCTGACAATGCTACACATCGTGCGAATTCCTGTAGAAATTGTATTATTTTGGTTATTTCTCCAAAAAGCAATTCCTCAACTTATGACTTTTGAAGGAAGAAATTTTGATATTTTAGCAGGAATTTCCGCTCCGATCATCTATTATTTTGTATTTATTAAGCAGTCTTTCAATCAAAAAGTTCTTTTATTGTGGAATAGCATTTGCCTGATTTTATTGGCTAATATTGTCATTAATGCCTTACTTTCAGCACCATTACCATTTCAACAATTTGCGTTTGAACAACCAAATATGGCTATTATATATTTCCCGTTCAATCTTTTACCAAGTGTTGTTGTTCCTTTGGTTTTATTGGCACATTTGGCGGCTATTAGGCAAATTATTTCAAAAAAATGAAATGCTCATCGCTCTTTCGGGGGAGATTTTTCTATTAAAACTTGACGGGTATTTGCATTTGAACAGCCATTGATGGAAGCACTGAAAGTTACTCCATTCTGTGCTTGAAATCCAGGTAATAAGATTACTTGGTTTGCAGCATTATAAGTTACATTAGCTCCAGAATTAATCAAATTATTTCCTGAAATAGTTTGACCAGCTTCATATTTCAAGAATGAATTTGAGCTAACGGGTGCGGTTAAGTCCAATGATGGTTGGCAGTTTGGATTGGATATTTGAATCAAAAAAGTGTCTGCTAAGCATTGATTATTATCTTTAACAATATATTGGGTATTATTGATGGGAGAAACAACCAAACTTCGACTCGTAACATTGGTGTTTTGCCAACCGTAATTGCCATTCCATGAAGCGGTTAGGGTAATATTATTCAAATTTGTTTCTTGCGTAATTGTCTGTTTTACATTTACATCTTTCATAATCGTAAATTTATCTCTAATTACTCCATCATCGGCAATCCATTTGGCGTCCAAACGATTCCCTTCCACTACCAAATACAAAGAGCCTCCATTTGTTGTATTTGAGTAATACATCGCGTTGTGCGGATACGCCGCTTGAGTGGTTGTTGCCCAACCCGCCGAACCTGCCACTACATATAAAATACCTGTGTTTGGTAAATCTGATGTTTTAATATAAGGACAAGAATCTGTCGAGCCATCGTATTGACCGCTTGAAGTAGTAGGATTATGCAATGTAACATCGAAAGTGGGTTCTAAACCTGTATGACCTTTCATGAGGCGTGAACGCTCATAATTATGGCTATGACCACAAAGCACTAAATCAACTTTGTATTGATCTAAAATTGGAACTACATTTTGGCGAATAAATTTTAACTCACTTTCAGTATCCGAATTATGGCTTCCCATTGTGTACGGAGGATGATGCCAATACAAAACTGTCCATTTTTGAGTATTAGCTGCCAAATCAGCTTTCAACCAAGTGATTTGAGGACTGGCGGCATCATATATTCGATAATTATTGGCTGTTTCAAGACCGTAAGAATCCAAACTTACAAAATGAATATTGGCATAATTATAGGAATAGTACTCTTTGTGACCAGACGGAACTCCCCCAACTTCGCCATTACTCGGCAAACTAAAGTTGCTGTAATAAGGCATAATATGGTCTGTTCTGGCTGTTCCAGTAGCTCCATAATCGTGGTTGCCAGGCGTTGGAAAAAGTACCGTTTGTTTCATGATTCTGTCGTTTTGATATGGTTCAAAAAACTTAGTCTGATACTCGGCATCATAGCCAAAACTGTAAGCATTATCCCCCAAAATCAACCATAAATCAATATATTGACTCCCAACATAATCAAGAAATTTGTTTTTAACGGCCACTTGAGTAGCAGTTCCTGTACCACAATCACCTGTTACCCAAACACGGGTTTTCTTTTCAGTACCAATCGTTGGGGCAGTGATAAAATAATTAATATCTGTTCCTTGCAAAACCTCTGTAGTTGAGCCAATATTATAATAATATTGTGTATTAGACTCAAAGTTTATAAGATTTACTATATGCTCAGTTGTTAGCGTTTCGTCTATTACACTATTATTTAAGCTACCTACATTTGTGCCATAATTTACTTTTGTTGACGAAGCAATATTTGTTCGCCAACGAATCTGCATACTACTTGATGTTCCCATTTGCAAATATGGCCCTCGACTAATACTTAAACTAGGGCCAAGTAATTCACAATCAAATGAAATATCCGTACTTGTCAAGCTATTTTGGTGAATTTCGACGGCAATAACATTATTTCCTACTTGCAAATTCGAACCTAAAATAGTTGTTTCGAGCCAAGTATTTCCATCATCCGTGGCATTAGAGCCGAATGTTTGGTAAGTTTGATTAGCAGTAATATTATTTCGATAAACCTCATTTCCATTAATATATACAACAACGCCATCATCTCGTTTTATTCGCAGCGTATAATTTGAGTATAATGATGTTATTGAAAAGTTTTTCCGAAAATAAGTAGTTGTAAATTTATTATTTGCATCACCGCCAAAACCAACAATAGTGGCTTCGTCACCATCTCCGTAGCCTAATTGTGTTGAGCCTGAAGCCCAAGTTGCATCTTCAAAAGCTACTGCTCGCCATGCAGTACCTTGGTCAGAGCCATTATCGAGGTATTTCCAGTTTTGTCCGCTCAAAATCACTTGTGTTTGGGCAAAAACTGTTGATGCCAACAAATAGATAAAAATTGTAAAAATCCTTGAAGTCATTTCGATAAAACTTATAACAGCTATTCATACAAAGTTTATGATATTCATCTTAAAAATCATATATATTTTTTAGTTTTTTACCAAAATATAAATAACTTCACAAAAAAAACTTCACATGAAAACTAAAATTCTATTTTCCCTCGCATTCCTGACATTGTTTTCTTGCAAAAACCAAAACACAAATGATGATAATGAAAAGTTTGTAAAACAATATTTTGAGTATTTCAACAAACATGATTGGAATAAAATGGCTAACCTTTACACCGAAGTTGCTGAGTTTAAAGACCCATCTTTAGGTCAAGGAATTGTCAAACAAAGTCGAATTCAAACAATAAAAAAATATACAGAATTAGCTCGGGCATTTCCTGATGTTAATGACAAAATTGTTAAAATTTATTCATCAGCAGAAAATCATGTAATTGTTGAATTCATTTCCAGCGGCACCGCAATTGATAAGTCAACTTTTGAATTGCCAATTTGTACAATTTTCACTATCGAAAATGGACTAATTAGCAAGGATTTCACTTATTATGATAATTTTTAACTGAGCTATTTAATTTCCCCTCTCCTTTTAAGACATTTCAAAAAAAACCGTTCAATGAAATACTACTAGTAGCTTTTCATTGAACGGTTTTTCGTTAATTATTTCTGAGATTAGTGTTTCTTCACATAACCCAATTGTTCGTCTTCATCTTCAAACTCCAATTCGGCATCTTTTTCCCAAATTTCCATTTCGCAAGGTTTGCAATTAAATTTCAATTTGTATTCGTTTTCGCCATGTTTGAGCGTGAGCGGTTCTACTAATTTTTCCCCCATTGTATCTCGCTGAAATCTTGCACACTTGCCCAACTCATATTTTACACAATATTTGGTGGTCATTACTCGTGCTTTGCCAGGGTCCCATTGTAGTTCAAAAGCTTTTTCGATTTCAGTAACTCCGTGTCTTTTATAAAAAGCTCTTGCCAATTTATTAGAAACATTATAGGTAAAGTCAAGTTTTTCAACTGGATAAGGATGCTCCGTTTTTTTAATCTGAAACTCTTCACGATGATATTCCTTCACACGAATATCAATGAGTTGTTCTAAAACTTCTCTTCTGATTTCGTTTACTTTCGATATTGGTAAAAACCAATTTTGGGTTAATTCAACTGTTATTTCATCTACGACAAAAGGGGTGTTTCCTGTCTTAGCAAGGTTCTTCTTGATATTCGGCACTACTGATTCTTGGGTGTTGGCCAATACTTTTTCGGTATTCATTGCCACTATATTTTGATGACCATCTTCATCAATGACCAATAATTGAAATCCATCTGGAGTTTCGGTAAAACTAAGTTTCACAGCAATTTTTCTGACTGCACTGTTTTCTTTTTCAACCATTTTATTGAATTCTGCATCCGAATTTCGGTAAATAACCGTTCCAACAGGCAATGGCTTAAAAGTATTTGGTACTACAACATTATTGATTATGATATTGATTTGAGCACCGTCGGCTTCACCGTTAGCATTTATAAAATACAGGCCATCGCCATTATTTAGTTTTTCATAATTTTCAATTATGTAACCATTGGCTTTCACTTCAAGCACTTTACCAATCAACTGCCCTTGCGATTTAGGACTTTCCCAATTACCAATTTTTTCTTTGCGTTTATTTACAAAATAATCAGTATAGCCTCTGTTGAAACTTCTGTCCATTTCTGGCTCAAAATTATAAAACGTTCTTCCTGAAGAAGCTTTTTGATATTTTTCGGTATTATTTTCTAAGAAGGCATCAAGTTTTTTTCTGAGAAAAGAGGTGTTATTTTTTACATAAACAATATCTTTTAAGCGACCTTCAATTTTAAAAGATGTCACACCCGCTTCAATTAAATTTGGTAGTTGGTCACTCAAATCTAAATCTTTTATAGATAATAAATGGCTATTGGCAATTAATGTTTTGCCCGTTCCATCAATTAAGTGATAAGGCAAGCGGCAGTTCTGAGCACATGAACCCCTATTAGCACTGCGTTCTCCGCCAGCAATACTCATATAGCAATTACCACTAAAAGACACACAAAGAGCCCCAGAAACAAAAAACTCTAGCTCTACATCGGTAGCTTCGCTTATTTCTCTTACTTGGTCTAAGTTCAATTCTCTCGCCAAAACCACTCGTTTCATTCCAGCATCTTTCAAGAATTTGACATGTTTTGGGTCTCTGTTATTGGCTTGTGTACTGGCATGAATCACTATCGGAGGTAAGTCCATTTCCATGATTGCCATATCTTGTACAATTAGGGCGTCAACGCCAATATCGTATAATTCATAGATCAACTTTTTGCATTGCTCCAACTCATTATCGTATAATATTGTATTGATTACGACAAATACTTGTGCCTTAAATAAGTGTGCATAGCGTACCATTTCGGCAATATCTTCTACTGAATTGGTCGCATTTGTACGAGCCCCAAATTGTGGAGCTCCAATATATACGGCGTCTGCACCAGCATTGATAGCGGCCATGCCTTGAACCAAATTTTTGGCAGGGGCAAGAATTTCAATCTTCCTTTTCATACGATATTTCGTACTATTGATTTTGGCTTAGTTTATAACAAACTACAAAAGTAAGAAATACTTGTCAAAAAAATGTGGCTTAGGTTTAATTTCCGCTCCTTAAATTCATTCAAAATGCTCAAATTATAAGTACAAATAACCCTTTTTTAATTATATTTGCCAAGCTTCTAACCTAAACCCCTACCTTTATGTCAGAAAATCCTTACTCAAAAATGTCTTTGGAAGAACTCAATACCAAAGTAAAGACACTCAAATCGGTTACTTCAATTTTTTCAGGAATACTCTTTGTATTGGTTTTTGCAGTTGTATTTTTAGGTATCAGAAAAGGTTTCAGTGCAATATCGATTGTGCCTGTCGCTTTAATTCCAATACTAATCATTAATTTAGGAACGCTGAAGAAAATTCAAGATGAAATTAAATCAAGAAATAGCTAGTTTTTGATTAGGTAAACTTTCAACTAAGCAATTTTTAAGTCAAATATTTTATTTACTTAAAATGTTTGTCGCAAATTCCCCCATAATAAGTCGTTTTTACATAAAAAAAATGTAAACAACTTATTATAAATTTGTAATAATAATTTATAAAACGAAGTGATGGAAAAGAAAACTTATCAAAACATTGACGAATATGTAGCAGATTTTAGTGATGAAGTAGCGGCATTACTCAATCAAATCCGTCAGTGTATCAAAGAAGTTGTGCCAAATGCCGAAGAGGTGATCAGCTACAATATGCCTGCATTTAAGCAAAAAAAAGTGCTGGTTTATTTTGCGGCATTCAAAAATCACATAGGTTTTTATGCTTTACCTTCTGGAAATGTGGCTTTTCAAGAAGAACTTTTAAAATATAAAGTTGGCAAAGGCTCAATTCAATTTCCTTTAAACCAGCCTATTCCATTCGATTTAATTAAGAAAATAGTAGCTTTTAGAGAAGAAGAAGTTGAGCACAAATCAAATAAATAGCATTTTTTGATTTCGTTCAATTACCAATTTCATCTGCATCAAATATTGTGATAGGTTTACCCATCATTGAGATTCGATGCTCGCTTCCCCTTCCAATACTAATTTTAGCGACTTCCCTGAGTCACTTAATTCATATTCGACCGTTACAGGAATTGTTGAATGAACTTTTCTCATAATAATTCCATTCATTTCCAACTCTTTTAATTCTTTTGAAAGCATTCTTGGTGTTATCTTCGGAATGCTCTTTTCTAAATCCTTAAAGCGTTTTTTTCCGTACAGCAATACCCCAATAATTAGCAATTTCCACTTGCCATTCATCACATTCATTGTGTCTTTTATTGCCAAAATCAATCCAACAGGACAATCTTTTAGGGTTTCTGTCTCTTTTAATGTCTCCATAATGACCTGATTATTAAATGTATAGTAAACCTAAACCTATTACATTTGTATTAAAAATAATCTAAAGAAAATGAAATTAATAGATAAAATGAATTGACGTTATGCAGCCAAATCAAAGAAAGGTGAAGTTGAACAACAAGGTAAAGCTGTTTACAACATTTGAAATAATCAAATATAAGTCAGTCAATTATTCTCGAAACATTTTTCATGGATTTTTACTGTTTTTTTAGTTTTCTGAATAGCTTTGCTCATTCAACGTTAATCTATAAAAAATGAAAAAAATCTTTTTACTGTTTGTTTTAATTTCAATACATTCATACGCCCAAAAAACTCAACAAATTGCCAATATCGGTGATTTTACGACTATCAAAGGTGCAATTATTAAAGATTGTAAAGTTGGTTATCAAACCTTAGGAAAACTCAATGAAGCCAAAAGTAACGCGATTCTTTTTCCCACATATTTTTCTGGGAAAAGTAATGATATAAAAGCATCGGCCATAGCTTGGGTTGATACAACGCAATTTTTTGTTATCTTGGTTGATGCCCTAGGCAATGGTATCTCCTCCGCACCTTCCAATACTGATAATTTTCCAGAAATCAGTATTCGTGACATGGTAAACTCACAATACACTTTACTTACTAAACAACTATCAATCAACCATTTACATGCAGTCATGGGCGTTTCTATGGGTGGAATGCAAACTTTTGAGTGGATGGTGGCGTACCCAGACTTTATGAATAAAGCGATTCCAATTGTTGGTACGCCCAAACAATCTTATTATGACGTATTGCTTTGGAAAACCGAATGGGATGCCATAGAAGCGGCTGGCATGAACCCAGATGCTCGTCGTGAAGCCATGCGTCGTGTTGCCGAAATACATAATCTGCATTTGTTTACGCCTATTTTTTGGAATAAATCTCGTAAATCAGAAGATGCTTACACAGCAATTCAGAAAGCTGGAGACGACTACGTAAAAAGTAATCATCCCGAAAATTGGATTGCTCAAATAAAAGCAATGTTAGGACAAGATATTTATCAATCTTCGGGTAAAACTTTACTCGAAATGCCAAATTATCTCAAAGCAAAAACATTAATAATCGTATCGATTCAAGACCAAATGGTTAATCCATTAGCAGCTATTAATTTTGCCAAAACACTAAATATCAGCACTTTAGAGTTAACTGGTGATTGTGGACACGTAGCTACTGCCTGCGAATCTGACAAAGTAAAAGAAGCTGTCAGAGCATTTTTGTAAATGTTAAAATTTTCTATTTATCTCTTTCTTTATCAACCAAAACATGAAAAAAATATTATTAATTAGTTTTGTTCTTTTCAGCTTCTTTTCATTCAAAAATAAAGAAATCACGTGCGTTGCCATCGGAGATTCAATCACGTACTTGAACGACCATCCTAAAGAAACTGGAAACCGAGTAAGCAAAGGATACATGACAATGGTTTCGGAAAAACTCCCGTACATAAAATATATTAATCAAGGGCATAATGGATGGACTTCGGGCGGAATTGCAGAAAATATCGAAAAATTGGGGATTCAGCAAGCTGATATTTATACAATATTTTTAGGAACAAATGATTGGTGGCACAGTAGGCCAATTGGGAAAGTAGAAGATTACCAAAATAATACTGGGAGTAGCAGTATTTATGGGTCTTTCAAAATAATTATTGATAAACTTAAAAGCCTCAATAGCAACGCAAAAATCATTTTGATAACACCGCTACAACGTGGCGATTTTGTGTATATCGCCAACTCGAAAAATAATGCTTTTGGCTCTTATAAATCCAAAAATGACCAACAACTGGCCCAAGTTGCTGATGCAATTATTGAAATTGGCAAAATTGAAAATTTTACTGTCGTTGACCTTTATCATAAAAGTGGTATTAATCTAAAAAATATGGTCAAATTTAAACGGCTAAAAGACCCAAAAACAGGCGAATACAAAAATTTTAAATACCCAGATTACATTGCAATTCCCTTCAATCCTGCGACAGATGAATATCCTTATCCTAACGAATCAATTGACATGACTTACGATGGTTTACATCCATCTGATAAAGGAAATGCAGTTATTGCCAAAATGTTGTTGAAGGTTTTGAAGAAAATTTAATTATAAAACGCAAGAAAAGTCATCGTTTGAACGATGACTTTTCTTGCGTTTTATCTACTTTTATTAAACCAAAAAATATTTATTTATTGATTTCTTCTAAAAATCGTTTATTTCTTCTCAATTTTTTTCCAAATCATTTCTAATTCTTCATTTTTTGCTCCTTTTATTCCTTTACTTTCTTCACTGATGTAAGCAATACGCTCTTTAGTCATAGGATGAGAATTGAGATAAGCGGGCATTTTATCGACTCCATATTTTTTTTCTTCTTCGTTCAATCGTTCCATGAGATGAACCATTCCTTTGGGGTCAAGTTTATTATGATACATAATTTTTAAACCTTCCAAATCGGCTTCTTTTTCCATGTCTCGAGTGAAAACCAATTCATAAATATTACTGGCTTGGCTCACCAAAATACTACCGATGGCGTTCATATCTCCAACTACAACCGAAACTATCACCGAACCTGCCAGACTTCTTGCCAAACCTTTCAATGAATGACGCTCTTTCACATGAGTAACTTCATGCGAAAGCAAAGCAGCCAACTCTTCAGGTGTTTTTATTTTCGCTAAAATCGCATCAAAAACCACAACATTTCCACCTGGTAGAGCAAAAGCGTTGACTTGTTCATCTTTTACAACCGTAAATTTTAAAGGATATTTAGTTTGAAAATCTATTTTCTCAGCAAAATGTTGCAATTGATTTGTCCGTTCTTCATCAACTTGCATTTCTCCAACAAAACTTTCGTAAAACTGTTTTCCAAGTTCAACTTCGGTTTCAATTGGAATTTTTAGGGCTATATATTCAGCAATTTTAGGTAGTAGAAAAAAATAAAAACTAGCTGTAATTACTAGAAAAATTGCGATAGAAATAACCACACCCTGAAAACCTGCACTTGCCAACTCGTTTGCAAATGCCCAAAATCCTTCACGACGTTTAGGTAATTGATTTTCTAATACCGAAAAAAGCGTTGAATCAATTGGAAATTCAAGATATTGATGCGGAAATTCACCGTATTTCAACATCGTTTTTCCTTTTCCTGTGAAAGAGCTATAATCAATCTCAGAAATCAGCCAAACTACTTGTCCATTTTCATAATTAATGGTCAGTATATTTCCTACAATGCCTATTTTCGCATCGTAAGGTTGGCTTGTTTTACCATCATAATATATCGCCGAATGTTCCATTTTAATTGGCTTTTAGCCATTGAATTCAAAATTTTCTTTTCATATAAAATAAGCCACTACGCCAAATCTATATCTAGCCAATCGCCTACATCTTCGCCCATGGCATCACGGTAGTCGCTTTCGGTTTGTATCAAAGAATCTGGGTCAAATGTGCCATCAATTTCCAAACGTGGAATCATAAAATGCAAATTTCTGATTTCAACAAAAGGTGTTGCAATTCCTAAGGTCAAAATCATCAAAAGCATATTTACGATACTCAATTGAAGTAAATCAATGAAAGTCATATTTAGTCTTACGCCATGCCATTGTTCGTTTTGCCAAGCGTGTGTATTATCTGCATAAAACTGAAATATTTCTCGTTGACGCATCAAGGCAATAGTTCCAATCACAACTATTAAAAACAGATAAATTACGCCCAACCAAAGTATTATTCCAACCGAAGGTGCTGATAATACATCTGTACTATCTGGTTTCAACATATTGGATATTCCAGCTCCAAAAGCACCCATAAAAATTAAGATAATCATGGCAACAACTATTGCAACAAACGAAAAGGCTACATATTTGAATTTTATCCAAAATAAATCATTTCCTTTACCCGTAAAGTCAAATTTGGTATCACCAAATCGAATGTGTTGCGTAACATATCGGCGTAAATCGACTTGTACCCACGACCAATAAATACCTAAAGTAAAGAATGAAAGCAAAATCCCTAGAAAGAATTTTGCGAATAATTCGCCCAATTCGCCTCGATAACCGAAGAAAATTCCCCGCCATGAAGTTCTTGAAAGTCTATATTTTGCTGTTCCATGAATTGCTAATGGATAAACTACAATCAAGCCACCATACAAAATCAAAAAACCTAAAATCGCCCATTCGTTGCCTTTTGCCCACCAAAAACCACCATAAATGAAGGCAACAATCAAGAGCATTTTCAAATAACCAATAAACATTTCTTTGCCTGTTCCATGAAATTTAAAACGACTTCCAGCAAATTCGGTTTGTTCGTATAGATAATTCAATTTTTCGGCTTTCGCCCACGGATAATAAAAATTGAAGGTAATTACTTGAAGAATGGCATTAATTAAACGAATGACAAAATACTTTGAACCTTCTCCATGAAATGACGGACTCCATGGAGCATGATAAATTGGTTTAGTTACATTTTTTTCACTAACCGTTGGTTCAAATTGTGTCGATATTTTGGTTGAATTATCAGCATCCGAATTTTCTTCAGGCATAAGATTATTTCCAGATGATTGTGAATCATCCTCAGGTTCTGAAGGTATTTCATTTGGTAGATTTTCAGTCATACGAAGGGGGGGGTGTGGTGAAAATAGATATATTTTTGTTGTAAGACACAAACTAAACAGCAACTAAGCCAAACCCTCTTTCAATAAATCATGCAAATGCACAAAACCTAGAGCCACTTTATCTTCCATAACAACCAACTGAGTAATGCTTTGTCTCTGCATTATTGCCAAGGCATTAGCCGCATATTCTTCGGGTGAAATTACCTTTGGAGTCGCATTCATAATATCTTTAGCTTGCAAAGTAGAAAAATCTTTTTGATTATTCAACATTCGTCTTAAATCCCCATCGGTAATGATTCCCATTAGTTCATTCTTCTCATTCACAACCGATGTTGCACCAAGTCTCTTCGATGTCATTTCTAAAATAACAGTCTGAATATCAGCATTTTCAAGTACTTTTGGCACAGCATTATGTGGAAAAATGTCTCTAACTTTTAGATATAATTTCTTTCCTAAACTTCCGCCAGGATGATATTTTGCAAAATCTCGACTCGAAAAATCTCGTACTTCAAGCAAACACATAGCTAGGGCGTCACCCAATGCTAAGGCAGCAGTAGTTGAGGTTGTCGGGGCAAGATTGAGTGGACAAGCTTCACGCTCAACGTGGGCATTAAGTATATAATCCGAATTTTTTGCCAGATAAGAAGATACATTACTTACCATCGCTATAAGCTGATTCCCAAATCTTTTTAATAGAGGCACTAAAACTTTGATTTCAGGCGTATCTCCACTTTTAGAAATGCAAAGCACAATGTCGTCATCCTGAATCATCCCTAAATCTCCATGAATGGCATCAGCAGCGTGCATAAAAATGGCTGGCGTACCTGTTGAGTTCATAGTAGCCACAATTTTCTGCCCAATAATTGCACTTTTACCAATACCAGTTATTATTAACCGCCCTTTTGAATTTAGAATTGCGTTAACACAACTCTCAAAATGCTCATCAATATAACTTTTCAAAGAAAGAATTGCCTCCGCCTCATCTTGTAAGACTTTTTTAGCAACGCTTTGTATTTTTTTTTCTAACTTCGTATTCACTTTATTATCACTTGGTTTGACGACAAAAGTAGTTGATGTTTGGTAAGCGTACAAAAGAAAGTCTATCAAAAGATATTTGTTTGGAAAATGAAATTTATTAAATTTGGTTCAAATCCAATAAATTAAAGCCCAAAGAAAACGTTAAAAATAAATAATTCATAAATTCAAAAATAATAGTAACTTAGCAATAATTACTTACCTATTATAATTTTCCGTACAGCAACATTGCATTTATGGTAGAAGCAGCGATACAACAGACCTTAAAAGAAAAACTCAAAGAAATCTTTGGCTTTGATGCCTTTAGAGGCGAACAAGAAGTCATTATCAATAATATTGTTAGTGGCAATAACACCTTTGTGATTATGCCAACGGGAGCTGGAAAATCACTATGTTACCAATTACCTGCAATGGTATTGGAAGGCACAGCAATTGTCATTTCGCCTTTAATTGCCTTGATGAAAAATCAGGTTGACCAAATGACAGCTTTTGGAATTAATGCTCAATTCTTAAATTCTACACTCAATAAGTCTGAAATGACGAGGGTGAAAAATGATGTTTTGAGTGGAGAATGTCGCTTACTTTACATAGCTCCAGAATCATTGACTAAGGAAGATAATCTTATATTCTTGAAAAAGGCTAAACTCTCGTTTATTGCTGTCGATGAAGCTCACTGTATTTCTGAATGGGGACATGATTTCCGTCCTGAATACCGCCGAATTAGAGGAATTATTGATGATATTGACCCAAAATTGCCCATTATTGCCCTTACCGCCACGGCAACTCCAAAAGTACAACAAGATATTCAGAAGAACCTCAACATGGAGGAGTCTTATATTTTCAAATCTTCGTTCAACCGCAAAAATCTCTATTATGAGATTAGACCAAAGATTGATTCAAAAAAACAACTCATTCGTTATATAGCCAACAACAAAGGCAAATCTGGTATTATCTATTGTTTGAGTCGCAAGAAAGTGGAAGAAATTGCAAGTTTACTAACAGTAAACGGTATTAAAGCTCTTCCTTACCACGCTGGCTTAGATGCAGATACACGCATGAAAAACCAAGATGCATTTTTGAATGAAGAATCGGATGTAATCGTGGCAACAATTGCGTTTGGCATGGGCATTGATAAACCCGATGTTAGATTTGTGATTCACTACGATGCACCAAAATCACTCGAAGGCTATTATCAAGAAACTGGACGTGCTGGGCGTGATGGATTAGAAGGAAACTGCTTGATGTTTTATGCTTATGATGATATTCTTAAATTAGAAAAGTTCAATAAAGATAAAACCGTTACCGAACGAGACAATGCACGTGCTTTGCTCATGGAAATGGTTGCTTATTCTAATTTAGGTGTTTGCCGTCGTCGTCAATTATTAAGTTATTTTGGTGAATATTCTGATAAAGATTGTGGTTTTTGCGATAACTGTATCAAACCTACAAAGAAAATCAAAATAGAAGATGAGGCTGTTTTGGGATTAAAGGCAATTTTCCAAGCTGGCGAAAGGTTTGATATTCAACACATTGCCGATATTCTAACTGCCAATACCTCAAATGCGTATATCCGTAGTCATGAACACGACAAACTCGAAGTTTACGGAAAAGGAAAAAATATGTTCGTCATAAATAATGATGAAGACGACGATGATGAGGAGGATGAAGAAGAAATAGAATTAGAAATTTCTGATGACGACGATGATGAGGAAGAAACTGTAAAACCAGTAGCAGCAAAATCTGCAAAACCAGTAAAAAAAGCAGAAAAAACATCGAAAAAGAACGATAATAAAAAAACATCGAATGATTACTGGGTTTCTATCTTGCGTCAAATGATGGTTTTAGGCTTTATCGAAAAAGATATCGAAAACGCTTACGGTGTTGTTAAATTAACAGAAAAAGGCAAGAAATTTATTCAAGATTCTTATCCAATTACTATTTCTGAAGACCATAATTATGAAAACACAGAAAGTAGTGATGATGACGATATAAGTACAAATAATAATTCAACAGGTGGCGGAGCATTCGATGCTGCTTTATTTGAATTATTAAAAGCATTACGTAAGAAAATTGCCAAAGAAAAAAATGTTCCTCCTTACGTCGTCTTCCAAGACCCTTCGTTAGAAGAAATGGCCACTACGTATCCAACAACTTCACAAGATTTGGCCCAAATCAATGGTGTTGGACTCGGAAAAGTACAGAAATTTGGCAAACCATTTCTAGATTTGATTACAAAATATGTCGATGATAATGAAATTGAAACGACGCAAGATTTAGTTGTTAAATCGGCTGTTAATAAATCAAAAATCAAGATTTTCATTATTCAACAAATCGATAGAAAAATTAATTTAGACGAAATTGTTGAGGCAAAAGACCTTACAATGACCGAGTTAATTGAAGAAATTGAACATATTTGTTATTCTGGTACTCGCCTCAATCTCGATTATTATATTAGTCAAGTGATTGATGAAGACCGTCAAGATGAAATTTACGAGTATTTTATGACTGCTGAAACTGATAATATTGGTGCTGCCTTGAAAGAATTTGAAAGTGAAGACATCACTGAAGAAGAATTAAGATTAATGCGTATCAAATTCTTGTCAGAAATGGCTAATTAGTGTAAAAAAACATTATTCCCTAAAAAAGTAGTATTATATTAACCTTTATTTTATTTTTTAAATCAAAAAAATGAATAATCGTAGTTAATTAATAAAATAAATATACTTTTGTAAAAATTTATCATTCAAATCACAAAGTTACCATGAACATTTTTGTTGGAAGTCTGCCTTTTAAAATCGAAGAACGCGAATTAAAGCAATATTTTGAAGAGTATGGCGAAGTAAGTTCAGTAAAAATCATTACTGACAAGTACACTGGAAGAAGCAAAGGCTTTGCATTCGTAGAAATGCCAGACGATGCCTCAGCTCAAAAAGCTATTGACGCATTGAACGGCTCAGATATTGGCGGACGTTCGGCAGTTGTTAATCAAGCTGAAGAGAAAAAAGAAAGAGACAATCGTGGTGGCGGTGGCTACGGCGGTGGTGGCGGTGGTGGTTACAATCGTGGCGGCGGAAGCGGCGGCGGTGGTGGTTACAACCGTGGCGGCGGTGGTGGTGGCGGTTACGACCGTGACAACAACCGTAATAGATACTAAGAGTTGTTAAGCTTTTAGCTTTACTCTAAAAGGAAAATCAACGCATTTACTATTATTAATAATAAGTGCGTTGGTTTTCCTTTTTTTTATGCCTAGTAAATCGTTCCCAATAGACTTTAATAATTTTGCAATTAGCCTTCAGCTAAAGTTTTATATTTTCTCTGTTTTTTTACAATACACCAACAATCCCAATCATTTGTTTTCAAAATAATATCAATAAAAATGGGGTTATCAAATTGATAACCCCATTTTTATTAAAGAGAATACTATTTGAATAGATTAATCAACATCCCAGAATAATCTTGTAGCAAATACGTCAACTGTTCCTTGTGCAGAAACGTTTGCAGCATTTGAACCAGACTCTGTATTAGGATAGTAGAATCTAACTGGTCTTTTTGCATCTACAACTTGAACCGTTTGTGGAGTAGCAGGTAAGTTAGTTCTTCTGTACTCTGTCCAAGCTTCTAAACCGCTAAAGTTACACAATGCAATCCATTTTTGAGTAGCAATTGCAGCTAATTTATCAGTAGTTGCATCCCAATCATAGTTAACAATATTACTACCTTTAAAAGCATCTGCACCAGCAACACTAGCACCAAATGTTCTGAAAGATTGAGCAATACCGGCTTCAAAGTAAGTTTTAGCTGTTTCAGGAAGAGCCACATCACTGTAACGTTGCTTAGCTTCAGCTAAAAGGAATTGAGCTTCAGCAGCTGTAAAGATAATATATGGTCTGTTATACTCACCTTTTACTAGTAAGCTTGGCCCAAGTGAGCTACAACCCGCTGGTAAGAAACCTGAACTTTGTCCAAATGGAACACCAGTATAATTGGCCATTACTTCTTTATTTGTACTAGTACCAGGAGCAGCACCATTTTCACCACCATTTGCATAACCAAGTCTCTTCAATCTTAAAGAGTCATTTGATTCTTTCATGCTATTTACTAAAAATTTAGTAAGTCTTGGATAGTTATTCAATGCTCTTTTTGCTCCATTGGCATCATAACCCCAACGGTCATAAACTGGATTTAATTTACCAGCAGTTGCCAAGAAGAAACCACTTCCACCAACACCTACATCTTCGCCAGTAATTACACCATCAGCTACGATTTTATTAATTTCTGTTTTGATGTAAGAATCTCTGCCAGCAACTTTCGATTGACGAATTAAAATTCTCAATTTCAATGAATTTGCAAACTTAATCCATTTTGTTGTATTGCCTCTAAATATAATATCAGCACTTGTAAAAGCACTTGCAAAAGGATTTGCTTTCAAGTCAACGATCGCGTCGTCTAATGACTTAATTAATCCTTCATACACTGCTTTTTGGTCATCAAACTTTGGAGCCAATGATTTTACACCCTGTAAAGCATCTGAATACGGGATGTTTCCATACATATCAGCTAATTGTTGAAACAATAGAGCTTGCATTACTTTAGCTGGACCTTTCAAAAATTTCTGATTGTAAGAATCCGCATTGTTGATTACAAATTGATAATCATTTAAGTTATCATAATAACCATCCCAATAGTTGAAATCTCCATTGGTAAAGTTGTACGCAAAAACAGTTGTTGATAAAATATAACCATTCGATTGCGACCATTGTCCAGCCCAATATGAACCTGTTTCATTTGGACTAACCATATTTGTTGCCGATGTATTTAACGCATTGGTAAATACATAGTTTGGCGATGCTGTTGGAAGAGCATTAGGGTTTGTATTGATATCTAAGAACTTTTCATTACAAGCACTCCCTATCAATGCCACAAATGCTAAAACTAATATTGATTTTATTTTCATTTGAGAGTCATGTTTAAATTTTATTAAAACGATATATTAAGATTCACTCCATACTGACGAACTGGTGGAGTTTGTGTTGTTGTATTGATACCAATACCAACAGCAGAAGTTGAACTAGCAGCACCAATTGTACCAGGTGATGGACTTCCTTGGTAGCTAAATTCAGGGTCAGTATAATAGTTTTTCTTGTCAACGATAGTAAGTAAATTACGACCGTATATCGAAATACTTGCAGCAGAGAACACTTTCGATTTTTTAAGCAATGATGCTGGCAAGTTATAAGCAAGATTAATATCTCTCAATTTGATAAACCACGCTGGATTTACAAAGTTTTCTGAAATTAATCGGTAGTTATTTACCCACAAAGCATACTCAGGTTCACGAACTTGAACAGTCGTGTTAGGAGTTACAGTCTTGCCATCAGCATTCAAGATTGCTGAATTAGGGAAGATTTGTGGAGCTCTGTTTTCTGTCCATTTACCAGAACCAGTAAACGTCATTTGACGACCTAAGTCACTAAACATTACGTTTCCACCACGGTATTCAAAGTTGAAGTTAAATCCAAAATTTCTGTAAGCAATTTTAGACCCTAATCCGATGATATGACGTGGAAGTGTACCGCCTCTTGTTGATAAAGTAGTTTGTCTTAAAGGATAACCAGTAGTTGGGTTAACTAAAACATAACCTGAACCGTCTGGAGCATATTGATAACCATCAGTTTTCAACATTGGGAATCTTTGTCCTTTAATTACGTTTGTATTTGCGTAAGCAAAACCACCATATTGGAACTCATTAACACCAGGATATAAGCTAACAACTTTATTGTCATTATATGAATATCTTGTGCTGAAATCCCAACTGAATTTTTCGTTTCTCAAAATCAAAAATTTCAAATCTGCTTCATATCCCCAGTTTTTAGTTTCACCAATATTAATCAACAAACTGCTAAAACCAGTTGAATTAGGGATTTTTGCAGTTACAACTTGTCCTTTAGAGTTTTGAGTATAAGCAGTAACATCTAAGTTAATTCTATCTTTGAATAATTGGAATTCACCACCGATTTCATAAGAATATACAATCTCAGGCTTCAAATTAGCATCTGGAAGTCTATCGCCAACTGTCAAACCAACTGTATTACCAAAAGGGAAGTTAGCACCATTATTATATGACAAATCTAAACCATATAATGGAAGGTTGTCATTAGCATTTTTGTTTAAGCTCGCACGAATTTTCGCAAAACTCAATACATTACCTTTCAAACTTGGGAACGCATCCGTAGCAATAAACGATAATGCCGCTCCATAATAAGGATAAGACCAAGTATTTTTAGCACGTGTTGGCTTGTAGAATCTTGATGTAGCATCATAACGGAAAGTACCATTAAAAATCAACCAGTTTTTATAATTAGTTGTATAATCGGCATAATAACCATATTTACGCTCTAAAGTATTCGCTTCGCCACCAGTCAACTCACCTTGTCTGTTAGAAACGTTGTAGATTTCTGGTACAACAACTGAGCTAGAACCAACGGCAATATTTTTAGTGAATCTTTGATAAATACTGCTACCTAAGATTAAACGATTTTTTAATGAACCGAAATCTTTTGTTAACTGAACTTGTAGTTCGTTATTGATTACGTTTTCAGTGTTTGAATAATCAAGAACACCACCTAAGTTATCAGAAATTGCACGATAAATTCCATTATAATCATCTTCGTGTGTAAAAGGCTCAGGTATGAATGCTTCATTTTTAGCCCAGTCAGAATACAAGAATTTACCAGTTCTATTTTTACCAGTTCTTGAGTTGTTCATTACACCTAAACGGTTAGTAAATTGCAACCAATCAAGAGCTTTATAAATTACGCTAACATTACCAGAAATATTGGCGTCTTTGTAATTCATACGGTTATTGTCTGCATTAAAATAAGGATTATTGTAATAATCATTATAATATCCATTTGGATTAGCGAATTCGTTTGTTTGCCAATCTCTCAATGTATTCAAAGGTAAGTTTGCTGGTTGATTCAATACATCATTGTAGAAATCAGAAGATGTTCTGTCATACGCAGCTTGGGTATAACTTGCAGTAAAAGCTGATGTTATCTTTTTGTATTCTTTTGTAGCAGACAATCTTACACCAGTTCTCTCACTTTTATCATGTGGTACGATACCTTTGATTTTTTGGTTTTCAACAGAAAGATAATAAGAGCTTGTCTCATCTCCACCTTGGAAACTCATTTGATTATTAGTTGAAACACCTGTATCAAATGTTTTTCTTCTAATATTATCAATTGCAGCATAAGGTAAAACCAATTTATTACCGCTTTCAGTTACTCTACCTAAAAGTCTTTGTGAACCGTCAAAAGCATCACCATATTGTTGATTTTCATAAGGTCTCCAGTTTTCTTTCATCCTTACCAAATAATCAGAGTTGTAGCCAGCTGTTCCAAAAGCATAAGGATAATACTGAGAACCAGAGCCATATTTATCTTGGAATTGAGGCAAGAAACTGATTTGGTCAAAGTTAGTACTGTTTGAGTACGAAACTTTCAATTTACCTTTTGAACCTTTTTTAGTAGTGATAACAATAGCACCATTGATACCAGCAGAGCCATAAAGCGTAGCTGCTTGTCCACCTTTCAAAATAGAAACGCTTTCAATATCACTTGGATTGATTAAAGCTAAAACAGTAGAAGTAGTTTGCATACCATCTAATACTACTAAAGCTTCATTGTTTCCTGTTAATGAACGGAAACCACGCAAAACGATTTTAACTGCAGGGTCAACGCTATTATTAACGTTATAAACCGCCAAACCAGTTACTTTACCAGAAAGAGCTTGAGCTAATTGAGGTGAACGTCCAACTGTGACATCTTCAGTAGTCACTTTAGAGTAAGAATAACCAATCTCACGTACATTCTTACGAATACCTTGAGCTGTTACAACAACTTCATTAAACGCAGCCGCATCTGTTTTTAACTGAACATCAACTACCGTACGATTTTCAATTGCCACAGCTTGTGTCGTAAAACCAATAAAGCTAAAGCTTAACGTTGAATTAGCTGGAGTCGAGATTTTATAAATCCCGTTAACGTCAGTTGTTACTCCCTTCGTAGTACCTTTAATTAATACACTCACACCTGGAAGTGGAGAACCATCATCGGAAGATGTAACCTTACCTGAAACAGTTTTGTCTTGGGCAAATGCAAAGCTTGCCCATACCAGCATCATGCCGGCGAGTAGAAGTTTCCTCATACAGTTTGTTGTTAGTTTTTTAGTTTAGTTGTTCACAATTTTCTTCATTGTGAAATTAAAGTTATACATAATTAATATTCTATGCAAAGAAATGCGATGAAGTTTATAAAAAATATGACCAATATCAAAGATTGTGCGATATAGCAATATTTATATTATAAAAATGTAAGAAACTGATTATAAGGTCAATAGATAATAAATTTATACAAAAATATTACCCAAAAAAAAAATAAAAATATAATAAAAAAAAGATTTGATTTTTATCAATTCTGATTTATTCAATCAAAAACCTACATTACTTGGGCATTTGTCCACGAACAATTTTTGATAAAAGTTTCGGAAAAAATCTTTTCAAATAAACCCCCAAAACCTCTTTTCCTCCCATATAAACCTCTTGTTTATTTTTTGCAATCGCATCTACAATTCGTTTGGCACATTCTTCTGGAAGCATACCATTTGCTTGATTATCATCCATTTTACCAAATTTACTTCCGTCTGCTGAAACCGCATTGAGCGATATATTTGTACGAATATACCCTGGACAAATAAGCGTTACTCCGATATTATCTTGATAAACTTCCGAGCGTAGGGCATCAAAAAAACCATGCAAGGCATGTTTCGAGGCACAATATCCAGAACGCATCGGTGTGGCAAGTTTTCCTGATAAACTACTTGTAATGGCAATTTGTCCGCTTTTTTGTAGTTGCATAGTTGGCAAAACGGCTTTCGTTAGAGCAATCACACCAAAGAAATTAAGGTTCATTATTTTTTGATAAACCGCCATATCTGTTTCTAAAACCGAACCCCGTTGCGAAATTCCAGCATTATTAAAAAGCACATCTATCCTTCCAAAATGAGCTACTGCTTCTTGTGCTTTTTTCGGAATTTCGTCAATATTTTCCACATCTATTGGTAAAATAAAAACCTGACTTTCGTCTAATTTTGTTTGCTTTTTTACTCTTTTTAATTCGTCAATTCTTCTTGCTGAAAGTATCAACTTTGCTCCTTCTTGGGCAAATTGATAAGCTGTTGCTTCTCCAATTCCTGAAGAAGCACCTGTAATCCAAACAACTTTATTTTCAAATCTTTTCATTTTTTTCTACACTTTTAGTAAAACTTTGTTTCTACTTTTTAAGCAAAACTACTATTTTTCTATGATAAAACTTTTATTCTTGGTAAAACCAACGAATATTTCGGAACTTTGTATAATATTAAATTAATTACAATAATTCTCCTTCAAAACTTAGGAGGCAGACATGAGCAAACAAGACATAAGAAAACTTTCGACCGAACAGATAAAAACTTGGCTTGCCGCCAACGGTGAACAAGGATTTAGAGCCAAACAAATTTCGGAGTGGATTTGGAAAAAATCGGCGTGGAGCTTTGATGACATGACAAATTTGTCATTGAAAACTCGTGAGTTGTTGAAAGAAAATTTTGAAATTCGAGCAGTTTCTGTTCTGAAAAAGCAGGTAAGTAATGATAAAACTATCAAATCTGGGTTTAGGCTTTTTGATGGAAATTTGGTTGAAGGTGTATTAATTCCCGCAGATGACCGCATGACAGCTTGTGTTTCTTCGCAGGTTGGGTGTTCGCTCACTTGTAAATTTTGTGCGACGGGCTACATGGCTCGTAAACGAAATCTTGATGCTGCTGAAATTTATGACCAAGTAGTTTTAATCAAACAACAAGCTGAAGAGCATTATCAACAACCATTGACCAATATTGTGTACATGGGTATGGGTGAGCCACTGCTCAATTATGCTGGCCTCATCGAATCAGTCAATTATATTACGTCGCCAGAAGGCCTCAATTGGTCGCCTAAACGCATTACGGTCAGCACGGCTGGAATTGCCAAAATGATTCAAAAATTGGGCGATGATGGGGTGAAATTTAATTTAGCGTTATCGCTTCATGCAGCAAATGATATAAAACGTAATGAAATTATGCCAATTAATGAAAGTAATACTTTGCAAAATTTGTCCACAGCATTAAATTATTTCTACAAAAAAACAGGCAATAGAATTACTTTTGAGTACATCGTTTTTAACGACTTTAACGATTCCTTGCAAGATGCAAAAGAGCTTTGGGAGTTTACAAAAAAAGTACCCGCCAAAGTAAATATAATTGAATACAACCCGATTGCAGAAGCTGATTATATCAATACATCTGAAGATAAACTTGCCAAATTTGCTAAATTTTTAGAAGATAAAGGAGTCATTGTAAATGTTCGTCGAAGCCGTGGAAAAGACATTGACGCCGCTTGTGGTCAATTGGCAATAAAAGAACCAACGGCAGATTTGGTGCAATAAAGTGTTTGCCCAAATGTATAAAATGCTATTTCTGGCGAACTAATTTTCTAAATTCAATCGGACTTTTGCCCTTTATTTGCTTGAAAACCTTACTAAAATAAGAGTTATTAGTAAAACCACAGTCGAAACAGACATCGGCAATACTGCTTTCAGTCATCAATAATTGACACGCTTTATTGATACGATATTCATTGACAAAATCTGTAAAAGTCTGATTTACTACTTTTTTGAAATAATTACAAAACGAAGGGACTGTCAAATGTGCCACATTTGCCGCATCTTTTATGTTGATTGGATTTTGGTATTCCCTTTCTACATATTCATAAATTCGTTTTAAGCGAGCTTGGTCTTTTTGGTTAAAATCATAACGTGTATCATACGAATTTAACAAATTATACTCTTCCGAATCTGCTAAAATCTGAAAGATATTGAGCAAACCTATTAAACGCTCAAAATGAGACAGCGGCAATAATTTTTTGAGAGCAGTGCCTACTTTTTTGTATGTTTTCCCATAAAATTGAATTCCTTGCTGCGAACGTTCAAAAAGCTTTTTGATGTTTTGCATTTCTGGTTTTTCAAAAAAATCATTTCCCAAAAAATCGTCTTTAAATTGAATCACTATTTCTTCGTGTTCACCCAAAGCATCGTAACCAAAACCTGCATGAGGCAGATTTGAACCAATCAAAACCAAATCTCCGTCTTCATAATAACTCAAATGGTTGCCTACGTGCCTTCGACCATAACCATACAATACAAACACCAATTCAAATTCAGGATGATAATGATAATTCCATGGAAAATCGTTTGCAATCACTTTTTGGTAAAGTAATCTAAACGAACTTCCTTCATCATTCTGAATCTGCTCAAATGGTGTTTTCACTATATTAATATTTGATTTGTTAAATATTTCATAAAAATAATAATATAGTTTTAAAATATGTTAATAAGAATATATTTTTTATTGCCGAATCTACTGAACTTTGTTTCATTAACTACTAGAAAAAAGTAGGATTGATTAAGAAGAACAAAACCTATGATGAACTATTAAAAGCGAGCAAGTTGCTCGTTTTTTTTTAGCCAAAAAACAATATTTATTCAACCTCTAAAAAAATACTTATGCAAAACTGGAGAATCAAACTTTCGTTATACCTCAACTATTTCGTCTTTGCTATTTTGCTTAATAGTGTCGGAATTCTAATCCAAAAATCAATCAATACTTATCATGTCGATGAACTGATGGCAAGTTCGCTCGAAGCCTTCAAAGATTTATCAATTGCTATTGTTTCGTTCTTGGTTGGTTCATTTCTGCCACGATTGGGCTACAAAAAAGGAATGTTAATCTCATTAGGATTAGTATTTTTGGGCTGCTTGCTTATGTATTTTGGTAATTCATTTACGGCCGTCAGAGTATTATTTGCTTGTGTTGGTGTTTCGTTTGCGGTCATCAAAGTTTCAGTGTATTCGGTCATTGGCTTGTTGGCAAATGACGACCAAGAACACAAAGGAATCTTGAGTTCCATCGAAAGTTTCTTCATGATTGGCATTGCCGTTGCCTACGTTTCATTTCCTTTATTTTATAGCGAAACCGACCCAAATGCTTGGCTAAATATCTATTTAGTTGTAGCATTTCTGATTGCAGTTTCATTTTTCATTCTCTTTTTTGCTGATTTTACACTTGATTATGAAATTCCAGGAAGCAACCTTGCCGACGATTTCAAGCAAATGATTGGCCTAATTAAGCGACCAATGGTTTTGGTTTTTGCAATTGCTGCCTTTATGTATGTAATGACCGAGCAAGGAATTATGAGTTGGTTGCCAACTTTCAATGAAAAAGTATTGCACCTTCCCGAAAAAACGAGTGTTTTCATGGCCGTTATTTTAATGCTTTCAATTGCAGGCGGTAGATATTTATCATCAATTTTGATAAAAAAAATCTATTGGCTCACCATGCTCGTGGCATGCTTAGTTGGAGCAGGTTTAATGGTTGTTATCGTTTTACCACAAACAAGTAATTTGGCTGTTACAGAAATAAATTCGCTCGCTGATGTACCAATAATAGCCTACGTTTTCCCTTTGATTGGCTTCTTTTTAGCCCCAATTTATCCATTGGTAAATTCAATTGTTTTGAGTGCCACCGAAAAAATATTTCATAGTCCAATGGCTTCATTATTAACGTTTTTCTCAGCCATCGGCGGAACTTTAGGGTCAAGATTGGTTGGCTACCTTTTTAAAAACATTGGAGGAGAAAAAGCCTTCTATTTTTCACTTATCCCGATGGTTATTTTAATTGTTTGCTTATTTATCTTGAATATTTTACAGAAAAAATCAAAAACTAAAATAACGTTTAACGCTAGTAGCGGACATTAAAACTTGGTAGTTCAAGACGAAAATATAACCTTATAAAAATACAATTCCCTATTATTTTAAATGACAAATACAATTACAAACATCCATGATTTGGGACTTTTGTTTGAAAAAGTACAGCTAGAGAACGTATTTCCCGATAATAAAACTTTTCCTGATTGCATTCCAAAAAGTAGTTTAAATGAAATAAACGCTCAGTTTTTACAGGAAAAAGATAACACAAATTTCGATTTAAAAACCTTTGTTTCGGCTCATTTTGACTTACCAATAAATGCCAATTCCAATTACGAAAGTGACAAGAATCATTCGATTGAAGAACATTTAAAAACGCTTTGGGATGTACTGACCCGTAAACATGATTCTGAAAAAAGTTCACTTATTCCTTTACCAAATTCTTATATTGTTCCAGGTGGAAGGTTTCGAGAAGTCTATTACTGGGATAGTTATTTTACGATGCTAGGCTTGCAGGTTTCAGGTAGAACAGACATGATTCAGGCAATGGTTGATAACTTTTCTTATTTGATTGATAAAATTGGTCATATTCCAAATGGTAATCGTACTTATTATATTGGTCGCTCTCAACCACCCTTTTATGCACTAATGATAAGGCTCTTAAGCGAACAAAAAGGCTTTCAAGTTTTGATAGATTATTTGCCATATTTAGAAAAAGAGTATCAATTTTGGATGCGTGGCTCAGAAAATCTATCACTGCAAAATAATGCAATCAATCGTGTTATTAAAATGCCTGACGGCTCAATTTTAAACCGTTTTTGGGATAACTATAATACACCTCGCCCTGAATCTTATAAAGAAGATATAGAATTGGCTCATTCATCAAATCAAAAACCTGAAGAAATATTTCGTCATTTGCGTGCTGCCGCAGAATCAGGTTGGGATTTTAGTAGTCGATGGTTTAAAGAAAGCAATGATTTTGCGAGCATTCATACAACTGATATTATTCCTGTAGATTTGAATTGTCTTTTATTTCATTTAGAAGAAACTTTAGCTAGCACTTATTCATTACTAAATGATGCTGAAAATGTTGATAAATACCAAGTTTTGGCAAATAATCGCAAAACTGCCATTCAAAATTATTGTTGGAATGAAACAAAAGGTTTCTATTTTGACTATGATTTTGTAGAAAATAAACAAAAAAAACATCTTACATTAGCAGCCACATTTCCTCTTTTTTTTAAAATAAGTACCAATACTCAAGCACAAAAAATAGCTACTTTTTTAGAAAAAAACTTTTTGAAAAGTGGCGGTTTATTAACTACAACGTCGGTTACAGGTCAACAATGGGATTCTCCAAATGGCTGGGCTCCACTTCAATGGATTGGATATAAAGGTTTATTAAATTATAGTTTTTGTGATTTAGCAGCACAAATTAAGTCAAATTGGATAAACCTTAACCAAAAGGTGTATTATCAAACTGGTAAAATGACTGAAAAATATAATGTTTCTGACCAAAATATCATGGCTGGCGGTGGAGAATATCCTAACCAAGATGGTTTTGGCTGGACAAATGGCGTTTTTCTAGCAATGACAAAGTAATAAAAAAGGCGAATTGAGCATTTCAATTCGCCTTTTTTATCTATAAAATTCTTACTTTTTCCACTTCAAATTATTAATATTTTGTCCAATTTTACGTCCTTCTGATAAGCCAGTGTCATTGTCACTTCTTGTATGAATTCCGCCTAAAAATCTTGAATATGCAGATTCTTCAGCAGCTTCCCAAAATGAATTATAAGAACGATTCTTGTAAAAAACAAAAGTAAGCGGGTCTTGTCCTCGACCTTGATGCGAATTATCCAAATACTTAAATTCATTACCATAAAGATTAGTCAAAACAGTTGCTGACGCACCCGATTGCACCGAATGCCCCGAATAAAAAGCAGGAAACGGTGGTTCTGGCCAAAAAGATACCCAAGAGCCATCAATATTATTGTTAATATAAGTCGATGGGCGTTCGGCATTGTAAGTATATTTTGCTTTCCAACAATTTATAAATGCATCCGCAATTGACATCCCTACCATTGCAAAAGTTTGTGCTGCTTTTATCAATTTGGGTTTTGCGGTTTTAACAGCAATATTGGCAATGCTATAAGAATGTCCAGGTGGTGTAAATGTACGGCTTGGGTCATCACCCCACCAAAGAGCTATTTCTTTTTCTTCCTGAGTTAATATCTTATTTTTTCCGTAAACCTCCAAAAATTGTGCATAATATTGAGAAAGTGGGCTTCTATCAAATGGTATAGGTTTCGGAACAGGTAGCGTTCCATTATTAGCTGCAAATGTTCGGTTTTTCCCCCAATATGGATGCAACGGTAATCGACTAGCTGACTGACTAAAGGTTGGGGCTTTCCAAAAGCCTTGTCCAACTGGAACAATATATTCGGTGGTAAAATTTCGATTATAACCCTGATAACCACCATCCGTTTTCGACCATTCAAAAATAGCTTTTGCCACATCCTTTCCATATTTTACGGAGCGGTCAATCACATCTTGATTTTCAGTTTTATATTCATCCAAAATCTTACTTTCCAACGAATCTATCGTTACTTTATTAACATTCGATGTTTGTTCATAAATGTTTCTATGAATCCAAGCTTGTCCAGCATTTAGACTTAAAACCCAATTATATTTTTGTAATGTATCTATTTTGGGCAAAGTTGCCAATCCGTTTAATTGCCCTGCCAATGATTTATATTCTGAATAACCACCAACAATACTTTCGTACATCGTAAGACCGATATAACCAAACCCACGAGACGCATAAGTGGGAGTATTACCTGGCGTTCTTTCAGCAATTATCAGAGACATTTTCCCCCATCTGGTTGCTGTATAAGCAGTTGTTGTGTCGGTTACAACGATTGGTGTTGGCTCTTCATTTTTAGTTTTACAACTATTAATACCAAAAATACCCATTGATAATATTACACTAATAATTATCGTATTTTTGATTTTTCTTTGATAAAAACTTTTCATAATTCAGTAAACATTTATGCATAATTGTAAAACAAATATTGTACCATTAAAATACATTTCACTTAGTAAGCAAAGCCAAAAGTACAGATTTTCGGAAAAAATACAAAATAAATCCATTATTCAGGAAATTATTTAATTTTAACATTCCGTTGCACTTAAAGCTAAGCCTGCTTGTGAGGTCTCTTTGTACTTTTTTGACATATCTTTTCCAGTTGCTCGCATAACTTTAATCACACTATCTAGCGATATTTTTTGGTCGGCTGTATTTCCAGAAGAAGCTAATAAATAAGCATTATAAGCTTTAATCGCCCCCATTGCGTTTCGTTCGATACACGGAATTTGCACATAGCCACCAATCGGGTCACAAGTCATTCCTAAATGGTGTTCAATCGCAATTTCAGCGGCCGATTCAACAGTTTCAATTGGCTTTCCAGCACAGTAAGCAAGCATCGCAGCGGCCATTGCTGAAGCTGAGCCAATTTCTCCCATACAACCCATTTCTGCCCCCGAAATACTGGCATTATGTTTTATCAAAAATCCAACCGCAGCCGCTGCAAGCATTCCTTCTCTCAATTTTTGTTTGTCATAATGGTAATGATTGCGGAGCAAAAAAGTAATACCAGGAATAACGCCTGAAGCACCTGACGTTGGAGCTGTTACGACCATATTTCCAGCGGCATTTTCTTCCGAAGCAGCCATGCAATAAGCATTCAAAAAAACCATAAAACTATCTGTAGTAGAGGCATGACTTTTGGCTTGTTGATACAATATTGGGGCTTTCCGTTTTAGTTTAATTGTACCAGGAAGTAAACCACGATGATGCAAACCACGCCTAACGGCTTTGTGCATTGTTTCTAAAATATCATCAATTTTTTGAAAAATCTCCTTGCGTGAAAGCCCACTTATTAGCATTTCGTTAGCAATCATTAGCTCTGTTAAGGTCATTTTTTGTTTCTTCAAATGTTCTTTAAATTCATTCATCGTTGAAAAAGGAAATGCGGGTTCTTTATCATTTTGAGTAGCAACATTTTCTCCTTTCCTTTGAATAAACCCACCTCCTACCGAATAATATTCTTCTTCAAAAACAATATTACTATTTGATAAAGCCCTAAATATCAACGTATTAGAATGAACAGACTCATATCTATTTTTTTCAAAAACTATGTTTTTAGCATTAATAAAAACCTCATTTTCATGAATTTTCACAGGATACTTTACTTCTGTATCTTTCAACAATTCAGTAAAATTATCAGGTTGGCAAGTTTCTGGTTGCCAGCCTAAAAGCCCAGCAATAACAGCTCGGTCAGTGCCATGACCTTTGCCAGTTGCACTCAAAGAACCGTATAAATGAATCATGATATTTTCAATATCTAATTGCTTAATTTCGCTCGAAGCATTGGCCCTTTGTAAGAAATCAAATGCGGCTTTCATTGGTCCAATTGTATGCGAACTTGAAGGGCCTGGCCCGATTTTAAATAAATCAAAAATCGAAGTTCTAATGGGTTCTTTTAACATATTTATTGATGAAGGTTTTCAGAAGAAAAATTACAAGTTTTTTTGCAGAAACGAAGAAAATTTAATCAAAAAATGACAAATATCATATAATCTTAATAAAAGGTGCTACATAATTTTTATTTTAGATAAACTTTCTACTTAATTTGTCAGTTATTAATGTATATCAAAACCATAAAAGCAACCAATTATGTCATTAAAAGTAGGAGAACAAGCACCAGATTTTAAATTATTTAGCAGCGATAAAAAAGAAGTAAATTTATCAGATTATCGTGGTAAAAACGTCGTTGTATTATTTTTTCCATTAGCATTTACTGGCGTTTGTACTGCCGAACTTTGCCAAATGCGTGATGATATTGCGTCTTATTCAAAGTTAAATTCTGATATTCTCGGTATTTCTGTTGACTCTCTTTTTACATTAGATAAATTCAAAAAAGAGCAGAATTTACCATTCCCATTATTGTCAGATTTCAATAAAGAAGTATCACAATCATACGGAGCATTTTATGATTCATTCGTATTCGGAATGCACGGTGTTTCAAAACGTTCGGCTTTTGTAATTGACAAAGACGGAGTTATTCAATATGCAGAAGTGTTAGAAAGTGCAGGCGATTTACCAAATTTTGAAGCAGTAAAAACTACTTTAGAGGCCTTGTAATAATCCTGATAAAATAAAAAAAGGAAGTCATTAATTATTAATGACTTCCTTTTTTTATTGAAAAACTATTAGTCTTGAAAACCACCAACCAATCCATTCACAACCGAAAGAGCAAAACCAAATAATAATGGTTGAATAAAGCCCGAAACACTAAAACCATCAACCAAATAAGCACAGAGATAAACAATCGCAACATTAATGACAAGATAGAAAATACCTAATGTCATAATCGTAATTGGAATTGACAGCAACTGGAGAACAGGCTTCACAAAAGTATTCAAAAAGCTCATTACCAAAGCTGCAATAATTGCCGTTGTAATTGTATCGACTTTAATATCGTGCAGAACTTGCGGCATAAAATAGATGGCAACTCCACAGCACGCCAAACGAATGAGGTAGTTTATCATAATTTAATGATTAAAAGTAAATGATGTAATAATAAATAAAATTAATAAATAAGCTACTCAAGTCCAAGAAATTGCATTATTACCAAACCTAATATTATTTATGTCGGCTAATCAAAACATCGAGTACTTCATCAAACTCATAATTCTTTTGTTCTAAAAGCACTAAATAGTGATAAAATAAATCGGCAGCTTCACCTAAAAACAACTCTTTATTATCATCTTTTGCTTCAATTACCAACTCAACCGCTTCCTCTCCTACTTTTTGTGCAACTTTATTTACACCAAGTTTAAACAGCTCACTTGTATAAGATTTACTAGACGGATTGGTTTTTCTATCTTTTATAACCGCTCGCAAGTGATTGATAAACAACACTTTACCGCTATTTGACTCTTCAAAACAAGTATCAGCACCAGTGTGGCAAGTTGGGCCATCTGGCGTTGCATTAATCAATATTGTATCGCCGTCACAATCAATCAACGTATTTTTTACATGCAGAAAGTTATTTGATGTTTCACCTTTTGTCCATAATCTTTGCTTACTACGACTAAAAAAAGTAACAATTTTTTCTGCTTGTGTTTTTTCGTAGGCTTCGGCATTCATGTACCCAAGCATTAAAACTTTCCCTGTTAGGGCATCTTGAATAATCGCAGGAATCAACCCATCTGGCGATTTATCGAAATCTATTGTTCTATTCATTACCAAAGTTAAGTTCAATTGAGTTATATTTCGATTATTGTCTAAATATATAACTACTTATAAAAAATTCTATAACTTTACAAAAGTACGGATGTTCAAAACTTAAACTTACAAAAACATGAAAAAAGTTCTGCTCTTAACACTGTTATGCTTTACTTATGCCACAAAAGCACAAAAAAACACAGAAGATGAGTTGATTTATACAACAGTCGAAACAGTACCAGTTTTTGTGGGTGGTTATAAAGCTCTGTATTCTTTTGTTTGTGAAAATATAAATCCACCCAAAGACATTCCGAAGCACAAGCGACTCAGCAAGGTATTTATAAAATTTGTAGTTGAAAAAGATGGAACAGTAAGTTCGCCTGAAATTGTTAAAGGAATAAATGACCAATGTAACAATGAAGCCATACGAGTAATAAATTTATTGCCAAAATGGCAAGCAGGTGGAATGAAAAAATATGGTATTTGGAAACCTCTACGTGTTTACATGACATTACCGATAAACTTTTTTCAAAATAAATTCGACTGTGAAGCATCTTATAATCAAGCAATTATAAAAAAATAAAAAATATTTTGTATTTTTTTTGTACTTAACACTTGACAAGTAATAAAAATCGCCTTACCTTTGCACCACATTAAAACAGAGACATCAGTTTAAATGTAATGCGAAAGTAGCTCAGTTGGTAGAGCGTAACCTTGCCAAGGTTAAGGTCGCGAGTTCGAGACTCGTCTTTCGCTCTAAAAGTAAGCACCTAAGCGGTGCTTTTTTTTTCAAGAATAAGGTTAAACTTATTCATCTTAAATTGTTTGCCGAGGTGGTGGAACTGGTAGACACGCAGGACTTAAAATCCTGTGAGCTTTTAAACTCGTACGGGTTCGATTCCCGTCCTCGGTACAAATAACTCGTTGATTATCAGCGAGTTATTTTTGTTTTATAGTATTTCTCATCAGTCATAGTTAATATTTCCGTACCTTTGCTGTATGGATTATTTCAAAAAACTTCTTGATTTATTAAAACTAGAGCGTGAAGAAGACCACGCTCAGTATCGCAAACTCACCGAACAATCTTCCGTTTCAGAGCGTCGTGCCAATGGACTTACATGGTATCCGATTGCCATTCGTGGCTCAGAAATGAGTCGAGGCGATTATTTAACAGTTGAGGTTGAGCGAACAACTCATCAAGATATTTCTCACCAATTGCGTTTCGGAATGCCCGCTGTTCTATTTGGCAATTATGACCCCCAAAAAGACCGTGTAGAAGGTATTATTGCACACCAAAGTGGTAATAAATTAAAAATTACACTTCGTACCGACGAATTACCTGATTTTGCTCGTGATGGAAAATTAGGTATCGACTTGCTTTTTGATGATAATTCTTACGATGAAATGCAGGCGGCTCTAAAGTCAGCTAACGACCTATCAGAAAAGCCTGAAGGTACTGCGGAAGGCCGCCCGTTAGTCAGAGTTTTAACGGGTGAAAAAACACCAACTTTTAATGAAAATTTATATCCAATTTCATTTCCAAAACTAAATATTTCGCAAAATCAGGCAGTAAATAAAATCCTTTCTGCCAATGAGTTAGCAATTGTTCACGGCCCACCAGGAACTGGAAAAACCACAACTTTAGTACAAGCAATAAAGGCTTTAATTAAACAAGAGAATCAGAAAACGGGCGGCGTTCCGCTATTGGTTGTAGCACCAAGCAACACTGCTGTTGACTTATTGAGCGAAAAACTCCACGAAGAAGGCTTAAATGTGCTTCGTGTAGGAAATCCAGCTCGTGTAAATGAGCGTTTGATGTCGTTGACTTTAGATGCTAAAATGACCGACCATCCGATGATGAAAAACACCAAAACACTCAAAAAACAAGCCAATGAGTACAAAAACATGGCTCATAAATACAAAAGAAGTTTTGGAAAATCAGAGCGTGACCAACGTAAATTACTATTTGAAGAAGCTCACAAAATAATGAAGGAAGTGGGCAATATTGAGCAGTATATCATTGACGATTTAGTTACAAAAGCCCAAGTTATTACAGCAACTTTAGTCGGAGCAAATAATTATACAGTCAGAAATCTTAAATTCCATACGGTAGTTATCGACGAGGCTGGGCAAGCATTAGAAGCTGCTTGCTGGATTCCGATTTTAAAAGCTCAAAAGGTTGTTCTGGCAGGCGACCATTGTCAACTTTCACCAACAATCAAGTCAAATGAAGCTGCAAAAAATGGTTTAAGTACAACTTTGCTTGAAAAATGTGTTGCTCTTCATCCTGAATCTGTGACACTTTTGGAAGAACAATACCGCATGCATGAGCAAATTATGGCACATTCTTCTAAAATTTTCTATCATAATAAACTTAAAGCTCATCATTCGGTGGCAAAGCATCTCCTTTTTGCCAATGATTCACCCTTGACATTTATTGATACGGCTGGCTGTAGTTTTGATGAAAAACTTGGCGGCACAAGTTCGACGAATCCTGAAGAAGCTGCTTTTTTAGTGAAACATTTGAGTGATTTTGTAGAAGAATTGAAGAAAAAATTCAGCACGAACAATTTCCCCAGTATTGCCATTATTTCGCCTTACAAGCAACAGATTACAATTTTAAAGGAACAACTCGAACATTTGCCTGATTTGCAAGAGGTCTTAGCTCATATTTCAGTAAATACAATTGATAGTTTTCAAGGACAAGAAAGAGACATTGTATATATTAGCCTTACCCGAAGTAACACAGAAGGTGCGATTGGCTTCTTATCAGACATACGTCGCATGAATGTAGCCATGACTCGTGCAAGAAAAAAACTTATAGTTATCGGTGACAGTGCAACACTCTCAAACTCACCATTTTATGCTGATTTCATTACTTTCTCGCAAGAAATCGATGCTTATAAAAGTGCTTGGGAATGGCTGTGAAAAAGTAAATTAACTAAAAAAGGTAATTGTTCTAACAAAACAATTACCTTTTTTCCTTATTCTCCAACAGGTTTTCGATAGGCTTCAAATGGTATTTTCAGCAAACTTCCTAATCTAGCATTTTCTTCGGGTTTCATGTGCGTATCAATGCCATAAACGATTTTATCACGGTCGAGTGTCAGATAAGTTCCAAACAATCTATCCCAAATGGAAAAGATATTTCCATAGTTGGAATCAGTATGAGGTAGTACATAATGGTGATGAACTTTGTGCATATCTGGGGAAACCAGTACCCAACTCATGGTATTATCTAGCCATTTCGGAATAACAATATTGGCGTGATTGAACTGGGAAAGTAAAACTGAAATGGCTTGATACATAAAAACCATCCACATAGGAGCTCCTGCAATAACAATTCCCATAGTCGTAAAAATAAAGCGAAAAACACTCTCTCCAGGGTGATGTCGATTAGCTGAAGTCGTATCTACATTTGTGTCTGAATGGTGTACCAAATGGAATTTCCACATCCATTTTACTTTATGTTCTGTCCAATGCACAAACCAAGCTCCAATCAAATCTAGTAGTAATAACCCAACAATCGTAAACGCCCAAAGTGGCATTTCTGGCAACCATTGCAAAATACCAAAATGATTTTTCACTGCCCAATCGGCCGATTTTAATAAAATAAAGGCTAAAGCGAAATTAACGATGATGGATGTGATGGTAAAAAAAATATTGATTCCTGCGTGTTTGATTTTGTTATATTTGAAATTAAACAAAGGAATGGCATATTCAACCATCCAGAAGAAAGCAATTCCACCAACCAAAATAATACTTCGATGAGATGACGGAATCGTAGCAAAATAATCTACTATTTGTTGCATAAGTTTATAGGGTCTTTAGTTTGATTTCCTAAAAATAATACCAAAATCAATCAGATTATAATTTTATTTCATAAAAAGTTATAAATATTTATAATTTTTCTTTAATTTGTGATATTATAACTTTTGTGAGTAAATTTCTACTATTTTTAAAAGGCTTAATTGATTTTAGATGAAAAAGTGTGTTTTCCTTGACCGTGACGGTGTGTTAAATGAAGAACAAAACGACTATGTGAGTCGTGAAGAAGATTTTGTGATTAGAAACGGCGTAGTTGAAGGCCTTACTTTACTAAAACAAGCAGGCTATTTGCTCATAGTTGTCACCAATCAAGCGGGAATTTCCAAAGGAATGTACACTGAAAGTTTAGTTAGAGACTTTCACAATATCTTGCAAGACAAATGTGGTGGAATCATTGATGACCTTTATTTCGCCAAACATCACCCAAATTATACTTCAAACTCGCTTCTACGCAAACCTGATTCGCTAATGCTTGAAAAAGCGATGGCAAAATATCACATTGATTCAACTCAATCTTTTATGATTGGCGATGCAGAAAGAGATGTAAAAGCTGGAAAAAAAGCTGGAGTAAAAACTATCCATATAACTGGTGGAAAGGAAACAACCAATTTAGCTGACTGGCAATTTGGCAGTCTGCTCGAAGCTTCACAATTTATTACCAAAGCTATCTAATAATCAAGCGTGTCTTTTTTCAATAGCTGCTTTTGGAGTAGCTTTTCCATAAGCTGGACATTGTTGGCGACGGCAAGAAGCCATTCCGATAATCATTAAAAGGCTTAAAATCAGCAATTTAGACTTCATATTTGTATTTTGAATTTTAGAATATTGTAAACTTTGTGTAGTACTTTTTTTACCACACAAAGTTTGCTTTATTAAACGTAATCTTGCTAACAATTATTTTATGATAATGCTTCTTCAGGAAGCTCCTCTGCAATTTTCTTTACTTTCTTTGCGTTCCCATTCGTAGTTAATTTTTGAGGTTCGGCTTTTTTTTCAGACTTAAAACCTAAAATTTTCAACATCGAATCGCTGTCTTGCTCGGGTGAAAATAACTCAGTCGTTATATTCCCATCTTCATCCAAATTTACCAAAACGTGTTGTGGAGCTGGAATCAAGCAATGTTGAATTCCTCCATAACCGCCCAATGATTCTTGATAAGCTCCTGTATGGAAAAATCCGATGTATTGGTCCTCATTATCAATGTCAAAAACTGGCAAGTACAAATCTTCCGAGTGAGCTTCAGTATTATAAAAGTCGGCCGAGTCACAAGTTAACCCACCAAGATTTACTTTTTCGTACGGGCTATCCCAATTATTGACTGGCATCATGATATACTTCTGGCCAATCCCCCAAGAATCAGGCAATTGTGTAATAAATGAGCCATCAATCATGTACCATAACTCACGGTCGTTTTGCTGTTTTTTATCAATAACTTTATAAATAACCGCTCCGCTTTCACCAACCGTATAGCTACCAAATTCGGTAAAAATATGTGGTACTGGTACGTTATTTTTGTTACAAATCCATTGGATATTTTCAATAATTTCGTCAATCATTGCTTGGTAATCATAGTTAAAAACCAGCGATGTTTGAATCGGTAAACCTCCGCCAATATCAATCGAATCAAGCTCTGGACAAATCTTTTTCATTTCACAATACTTAAACATAAAACGAGTCAATTCTGACCAATAATATGCGTTATCTTTGATACCTGCATTGATGAAAAAGTGCAACATTTTTAGTTTAAACCGTGGATTTGGCTTGATTTTTTCCAAATACAAACTATTAATATCGTTGTAACGAACACCCAAACGTGAGGTATAAAAAGCAAAATTAGGTTCTTCATCAGTAGCAATTCTGATGCCAACACTTACGGTCTCAGAGGTTGAGTTTTCGAGGTAATAATCAATTTCTTTCAGATTATCTAAAATCGGAATACAATTGACAAATCCATCATTATGCAAAGCCGAAATATCTTCTAAATACTTTGGACGTTTATAGCCGTTACAAATGACATAAGTATTATTATTTATTTTTCCATCTTCGTACAAAGCTCTGATAATATTAATATCAAAAGCCGATGAAGTTTCGAGATGAACATTACTTTTTAAGGCAGTTTCGATAACAAACCTAAAATGCGAAGATTTTGTACAATAGCAATAAGTATAATTGCCTTTATAATTGTACTTTTTCATTGCATTCCTGAAAAGTAATTTTGCATTGTCAATATGCTCTGCTATTTTTGGTAAATAGCTAATTTTCAATGGAGTACCATATTGATTGATAATATCTGTTAGTCGGACATTATTAAATAGTAAAGTATGGCTTTCGTCAACACCAAATTCCCGTGTAGGAAACTCAAATGTTTGTTCTATAAGGTCAATATAACGTTTCATGTTCTGAATTTCTGAGTGGTATTTATTGATTTGGTCAATAAATTAACCAATAAAATTTGCCGTCTTCTACGGAGTGATGATGGAAAATTGAAAATTATGTGCAAATGTCATATTAAATTAAGAACTTTGCAATGAATTTATTAGCTTTATCAAACAAAATTAAGATTAAAAAATAAGGAATTACTAGTGTACGTTTCTTAGTAGGATATAAAATCAAAAAAACACTTTTATTTGCACAAATAAATTTGCATTTTGTTACAATCTATCCAATCTCTTAATTTATAACTACTAATTGTGTTACCATTATTTTCATGAGCAAAAAAATACATTTTATAGCTGTTGGTGGTGCTGTGATGCACAATCTTGCCCTTGCTTTACATAAAAAAGGGTATCAAGTAACGGGTTCAGATGACGAAATCAATGACCCTTCAAAAAGTAGATTGGCAGCGGTAGGTCTCCTGCCAGCAGAATTAGGATGGTTTCCTGAAAAAGTTACTGCTGATTTGGACGCTGTGATTTTAGGAATGCACGCTTTTGTGGATAATCCAGAATTAGCCAAAGCTCAGGAATTAGGTTTGAAAATTTATTCTTTTCCCGAATATATTTACGAACAAAGCATTAATAAACAACGTGTTGTGATTGCGGGAAGTCACGGAAAAACGAGTATTACGAGTATTATTCTACACGTTTTGAAGTTTTATAACCGTAAATTTGATTATTTGGTAGGAGCTCAAATCGAAGGATTTGATATAATGGTTGAACTCAACGATGATTCGCCTGTAATCATTATCGAAGGAGATGAATATCCTGAATCAAAAATTCACTTAAAATCGAAATTTTTATTTTATCATCCACATATTTGTTTGTTAAGTGGTGTTGCATGGGACCATTTCAATATTTTCCCAACTTTTGAAAGTTACGTTCAAACTTTTGAAGAATTGGCAGATGGTTTACCTAAAGCTGGCAGTATTATCTATGATGAAACAGATGATATTGTAAAAGTAATTGGAGAAAAAGACCGTAGTGATGTAGCTAAGTTTCCGTACAAAGCCCATCCGTACAAAGTCGAAAATGGAAAATGTATTTTATTGACAGATAAAGGAGATGTTTCTTTAGAGATTTTTGGTGAACATAATATGAAAAACCTCAATGGAGCAAGAATTATTCTTGACCGTTTGGGAATTACTGACGAAGAGTTTTACGAAGCAATTAAGCATTTTTCTGGTGCATCAAAACGCCTCGAAAAACTTGGTGAAAACAGCAATACGCTTATTTATAAAGATTTTGCTCACGCTCCGTCGAAACTTGAAGCAACAACCAATGCGACAAAATCACTTTACCCAAATCGTCGTTTGGTAGCGTGTTATGAATTGCATACTTTTAGCAGCTTAAATAAAGATTTTTTACCACAATATGACAAAAAAATGAACAATGCCGATTTGGCAATTGTTTTTTATTCTCCACACACGCTAGAAATGAAGCGTTTACCAATGATTTCGCCAGAAGATATTAAAAAAGCATTTGGAGATGAAGCACTATTGGTATTTACAGACGCCCAACAATTAAAAGACTTTTTGTTGAATCAAAACTGGTTTCAAAGTAACCTTTTGATGATGTCATCAGGAACTTTTGGTGGCATTGACCTAGCAAAATTATCAACTGAAATTTTGGAAAAAGAAGTGAAAGAAGAATTTCCGAAAGTAAAAGTCATTTCTCAACCAAAAGAAGACAATTCTTGGTCTGGATTATTGACCCAATTTAAAAAAGTATTTGAAGGATAAACCAATAATAATAAATAATAAGTGCCGTGACTAAAAACCATATTCATCCGAATTATTTTTCGGAGAATAAGGACTTTAAAATTTTTGATTCATTAATGATGAATACTAAAATTCCCTTAATAATATTATGGAAAAAAAAAGAAAATCTGTCCCTCCTTTAAGGGCAACAATTCGGTTTTACTCTTATCCTAACGAGATTTGGAAAGAGTTTTCGTTGAAAGGACAATCTCGTCGTTATCAGGTTTCAAACTTGGGTCGAGTAGCGTCATTTATTACGGATGTTAATGTTGACGGCTTCCTCTTAAAATTAAGTAGAAGTAGAACGGGGATGGCTCTAGCGGTCAAGGTTAAAGAAGAAGTGAATGGAAAAACCAAACTTACAAATTTATCTACGACCATTCATTTTTTGGTTGCCTCTCATTTTATCGAAAATGATGACCCTGACAAGATCAAGGTGATTCATTTAGACCATGACCGTTTTAATAATGCGGCGGCAAATCTTCGTTGGGCAACAAAAGATGAGGTTTGGGAACACGTTAAAAGCAGGCCAAATTATGTGCCACGCAACAAAGGACAAAAATTGACAGTTGAAAGAGTTAGACTAATCAAGAGAAAAATTGCCGAAGGAAAAACCAAACAAATGATATTGGCTAAACAATTTGGTTTGTCTGAAATGGCTATTTACCGAATAAAAACTGGCAAAAACTGGGCAGAAGTTACTATTTAGATTATTCTGTTAACTTATAATTGAGAAAATTCCAGAATTTCCTGTTTTTTAAATAGTCGAAATTTTCTTCATTATCATATGCCTCTCGCTCAAAACTTATTTGACGATAGGCTTTCCATCTATGTCCACACCTCAAATAATGATAAAGCCATTCGGCCAAATACCAAATATAAAAAGGCACAACCAATAACTCCAATTGTTGTCGAATATGGATTCGCTCATGGTTGAGCAAAATCTTATTTGGCTTTTTGGGGCGAACAATAATGAAAGGAAAAAGTGTAATTCCTTGTATTTTTTTGAATGGAACTCCTTTGATGAGTATCATTTATTTGGGTTTAGAAAGTAGGAGATAAAGTAGATTTTTACCCAAACCTTATCTCCTATTTGCTCGTTATTACTTCACAAAAATATCTTTGATTGGTTTTCCAACACAGCCATTTGGTTCTAGAATATTCAATAATGATGCTAATGTTGCTGAAATATCTGCGATATAAGTTTGTTCAACAGTTTCTCCTGATTGTATTTTCCAGCCAAACCAAAGCAACGGAACGTGACGGTCGTATTGCCACATTGTTCCATGGGTTGTACCTTTTTTAGCACCATTAAACCAAGCAGGCTCTAACAAAAACATAATGTCACCACTTCGCTTAGGGTTATAAACATTTTCAACTAACCCTTTATAAAATGGCGGTATAACCGCCGAATTAATATCATGTAAATTTACTACTTGATAAACTGATGAACCCAGCGTAAGCATTTTCTCTTTCACCAATTCATACATTTGATTCATTGTTACGTTTTTCTTAGCCATTAAATCATGGTCAAGATAGATTTGATAATTATCTTGAGCTTTTATCCATTTTCCTTCTCCAAATTTTTCAACCATTTGTCCATTTAAAAAATTGGTTTCTTTGGCTAACTCACTGACACCTGATGGAATCTTATGTTTTTTCAAAAAGCCAGGAATATCCGCAACACCGTGGTCGGCCGTAAGAAAAACTAAATAATTATTTTTACCTAAAGTAGCATCAAGTTTATTTAACACCTCCGCAATATCACGGTCAAGACGCAAATAAGTATCTTCAATTTCGATTGAATGTGTGCCTGTTGCGTGTCCTACATAATCAGGAGTCGAGAAACTAACACATAGAAAATCTGTTTCTTTTCCTTGACCCATATTTTCATTTTTGAGGGTAGTCAAAGCCAATTCTTTGGTTATAGTATTTCCATAAGGAGATGTAAGCAATGCTCCATAATTCGCAACTGTATGAGGAAAAATTGGTAATTTCTCGCCTGATAATACATTTTCATATTCCTGATTATCTGTCTCACTTTCAATATATTGCTCGATTGGTAATAGCGTTTCCCACTTTTGGGCGATCAATTTATCGGGTATTTTCTGAGCATTGAATTCTTTTAGCCATTGTGGCAAATCATTCATATAATAGGTACTCGTAATCCAATTACCCGATTTTGCATCAAACCAATAAGCTGCATCCGCCGAATGGCCTGCCGGCAAAATACCTCCTCTATCTTTTACAGCAATACCGATAACTTTAGAGCGAAAATCGGTTGCCAATTTCAATTGGTCGGTAATTGTTGTCGTATGCATATTTACTGGCGAACGCTTGCCTTCAACACCTGCTTCACTCGCACCAACAGCACGAACTGTTGTATCTTCGGCCACATAGACCGTTCTGTTAGCCAATGGGTCATACCATTCGTTACCAATAATACCATTCACAGCAGGAACAGCTCCAGTATAGACCGCAGCATGACCAGGCCCAGTAACAGTACTTGCGTAGTGATAATGATTGTTTTTACAGTTAAATCCTTCGTTCATCAATCTTTTAAAACCGCCTTCACTGTATTTATCATAATAACGATAGAGATAATCATAACGCATTTGGTCAACCATAATCCCCAAAACCAATTTTGGTTTAGAAGCATAGGTTATTTTGTTCTTTTTCTGTGCAGAAAGCGACAAACTTAGTAATAATAAGAGGTAGGTCAGGTGTTTCATTTGAAGGATTATAAATTAGTTTGTTTGAATATTACCTATGTTGCTTGTTTGTAAATGGATTAAAAAAAACTTATTAAATAAAAATGTCTATCAACAGATTTTTTTCAAAATTACTTATCTTCTTTTATATTCAGCAAAATTCTATGTTTAATTATTTGTGAAGAATCTAGTTTATTTATTAATTAAACCCACACTTGTGTCATTTTTGTTTTCCCACCTTTCCTTTGTACCTTTGTCAGGTTATGCAAGAATTTTTTACAGAATCAAATCAAAAACTAAAGTCATTTAACGATTTATTGAGTCAACCAAAAAAAATCGTTATTACAACTCATCAAAATCCTGATGCCGATGCACTCGGTTCATCTTTGGGATTAGCAGCATATTTAAAGAAAAAAGGCCATTTTCCGACGGTTATTACACCAACTGATTATCCAGATTTTTTGAAATGGATGGCAGGAGAAAAGGAAATCATAAATTTTGAAGGCGACAAGCAAGATTTAGCAAAAAAATTAATTGCGGAAGCAGAAATGATTTTTTGTCTTGATTTTTCGGCACTCAATCGGATTAAACACATGGAAGAATTTATCAAAAATTCTTCTGCACCAAAAGTTTTAGTTGATCATCATCAACAACCCGAAAACTTCGCTGATTTTGTTTTTTGGAATGAAAAAGCAGCAGCTACATGCGAATTAATTTATGAACTAATTGAAAAATTAGGTGATAAAAATCTCATTGATATTCCATTAGCTGAATGTCTCTATGCTGGATTAGTTACTGACACTGGCTCATTTAGGTTTGATAGCACAACCAAAGAAATTCACAGAATTGCTGGCGAATTGATTGCTGTAGGAATTCATACCAACGGAATTCATCGCAAAATTTTCGATAGTAATTCATTTGAAAGAATGAAATTTTTGGGTTTTGCATTGGGTGAAAAACTCACATATCTACCCGAATATAATGTGGCTTACATGGCTATTTCCAGAGAAGAACTGAGTCGATTTGGCTCAAAAAACGGCGACACCGAAGGAATAGTTAATTACGGATTAGCCATAAAAGGCGTAGTAATGGCGGCTATTTTTACGGAAAGAGACGATATGATTAGAATTTCATTTCGCTCTGTTGATAGCTTTTCAGTAAGTGAATTTTCAAGAACTCATTTTAATGGTGGCGGTCATAAAAATGCCGCTGGGGGGCGTTCACACGAAACATTGAGTAAAACAGTCGAGAAATTTCTCGCCTTGCTACCAAAATATCAAAACGAATTATTAAATAACTTACCATAAATTTAACCTTCAATCGCTTAATTTCTAATTAATAAATAAATTTCAATGACAAATTTTTTAAAAACAACGTTGAGCGTTGCAGCAGCAACAGGCTTACTTTTTTCTTGTAGTCAATTTAAAGTTACTCAAGACCCTGATGGCTCAAAATACCAAGTCCACGAAGAAGGAAAAGGCAAAAAAATCAATATTGGTGATATTTTAACTTTTGATTTGGTTATTAAAGCATCAAATGATTCGACTTTTGAAGATACATACAAACGTAGCCAACCGATTACAATGGTAGCACAAAAAGGTACTTACAAAGGCTCTTTTGAAACCTCACTTTTACATTTAACAGAAGGTGATAGTGCAACCGTTTTAGTGAATGCAGACTCACTTTTCGCTCGTATTCAGCAGCCACTTCCTCCAGGAATCTCTAAAGGTTCAGATATGAAATTTATCGTAAAAATCAAATCGACTCAAACACGTGAAGAATTCCAAAAAGCTCAAGATGCTAAAAAAGGAAACGAAGCGAAGTTAATGGAAGAATATGCAAAGAAAAACTTTCCTACGGCTACAAAAACACAATATGGTATGTATCGTGTCGTTGTTAAAGAAGGAACTGGTGAAGTAATTAAAAGTGGCCAAACTGTAACAGTTGATTATACAGGTAAACTCATGGATGGAAAAACTTTTGATAGCTCGGTAGGAAAACCTGGTCCAAAATTTCAAGTTACGGTAGGTCAAGGAGCAGTTATTCCAGGTTGGGAACAAGCCTTGGCAATGATGAAAAAAGGCGAAAAAAGCATTTTCTTCATTCCTTCAAACTTAGCTTATGGCGAACAAGGTGCTGGTGGCGTTATTGGACCTTTCAGTTCATTAATATTTGAGATGGAAGTTGTTGATGTGAAGTAAAATATATTAAAAATCACAAGCTATCAATTTATTTTCATTGGTAGCTTGTAATTTATAGTTTAAAACATATATCAAAAATTCAGATGAAGAAAATTGCATTTTTATTAGTTTTAGGAAGCTTAGTGTTCGGAAGTTCTTGTAGCAAATTTTTAGAAAATGACCTTGAAGCCATTAATAAGAAAAATACGCAAGAGATAGCCGACTATATCAGTCAACATAACCTTCAAATGCTAAGTACCACTTCTGGGCTTAAATATATTGTTAATCAGAATTCTTTAGGAAGAAATGCCCTAACTGGTGACGAAGTTACTTTTCATTTTAATCTTACATTACTTAACGGTACAGCTCTTGATAGCACTTCAAGACTAAAAAATGAACCAGCAAAGATAATTTTAGGAGCTAATAGTGTAATTCAAGGCTTTTTAGAAGCACTTTATTTACTAAAAGAAGGTGAAAGAGGTGTTTTCTTAATTCCTTCTATTTTGGCTTTTGGAACACAATCGAGTGCAAACGTACCTGCAAATTCGGTTTTGAAACTTGATTTAGAAATAGTAAAACTTCGTTCGGAAGAGCAACAAATTGATGATTACGTAAGAGGCACAAAATTACCTGTAACAGAAACTACTGCTTCTGGCCTACGTATTATTAAAACTTTGGAAACCAATGGAACTCCATTAAAAGTTGGCCTTTTGGCAACCGTAAAATATACTGGTTATTTGGCTAGTAATGTGAAACAATTTGATACTGGTCAGATTAATGTTGGGCTTGGAGATGGAGCCGTTGTAAAAGGTTTTGAAGAAGGACTATTGAAAATGAAAGTTGGAGAAAAAGCCGTTTTAGTATTTCCATCATCACTTGGGTACGGTACTACGGGAAGCAGCACAACAATTCCTCCTTATGCACCACTAATATTTACCGTTGAAATTATTAGTGCTAAGTAAAAACTTAATATTTTGATATTACCAAAGCCTCTGAACTTTTCGGAGGCTTTGGTGTTTTAAAAAGTATTCATTAAAATGTTTCTCTGCAAATGCCTAAACTACCGAAAGAACTTGAAAAAGCAGTTTTGAGTCTTCCTAGTAAAGATAAAGATAAGTTACTGATAAAACTCATCGGAAAAAGTGAGTTATTGATTCAACAATTACATTTTCAATTACTTGAAGATGAATCTGATTTGAAAATCAAACGTGAAGAAATTAGAAATAGTATTTTGAGGATTTCAAAAATGTACCATGATACGCCTGGTTGGATGATGATGGATATGCGAGAATTGAACGGAAGAATTACTCATCACGTAAAAGTAACCAAAGATAAATATGGTGAAGTTGAACTGACACTCTATTTACTCAATTCGTTTTTTCAAAATCAGTTGACACATTTAGAATATTATTCAGGAAAAACCGACTCAATTGCTCTTTATATTGCCAAAAGAACAGAATTTATCTTGAATAAATTACCCAAATTACACCCAGATTATTACGTTGAATTCGAGCGAGATATTAATAAATTACTTGAAAATGTGCATAATTATTGTCCTTCTTTCTACGCCAAACAATTGATGATTGCCAAGAATTGGGAATATTGAAAAAGCCTCATAGAAATAATTCCACGAGGCTGGCAAGTTGTTGTTTTAGGTAATCGGGAATTACTTTTTGCGTAACTCTCACAGCAATATAGCATTTAGAGTTTGCTTACATTTTTGCAACTTAAAATCGAAAACGCTATTTGTTTTTTATTAGGCTGTGTAGGCTAGTTTTATACTTTTTGGATTAACTAATCTTTCGACTATAATGTTTAGACGGTACTTTTTTTAAAAGTAACAACCAATACCATAAAAATAGAGGAAATTCCAAAATTGAAACTTCCTCTATTTTTATTCATCACAATGATAGTTTATTATATCTGCAAAAAATAAGATTTTAAACTACGATTTCTGTTAAACTATTAAAAACTCTTTATAACATCTGAAATAATTTCAACGCAATCCCACATTTGAGATTCTGTCATGACCAATGGTGGAGCAAGTCGAATTTTGTTACCATGTGTTGGTTTCGCTAAAAGTCCATTATCCTTAAATTTCATACAAATATCCCAAGCTAAATCAGAATCTTCATGCGAGTCAATCACAATTGCGTTGAGCAATCCTCTACCACGCACTTGTGTCACGATGTTTGTTTCTTCAACTAATTTCTGCATTTCTGCACGGAAGATTTTGCCAAGAAAAGCTGCGTTTTCAGCTAATTTTTCATCTTTTACTACCTGCAACGCTTCCATTGCCACAGCACAAGCCAATGGATTTCCACCATAAGTTGACCCATGTTCGCCTGGTTTAATTGTAAGCATAATTTCGTCATCTGCCAATACAGCTGATACAGGAAGCACACCTCCCGAAAGTGCTTTTCCTAAAATAACAATATCAGGTCTTACATTGACATGGTCAACGGCAAGTAATTTCCCTGTACGAGCAATACCAGTTTGAATTTCATCAGCAATAAAAAGAACGTTGCTCGCTTTACATAAACGATAAGCTTCCGCCAAGTAAATATCATCAGGAACAACAACGCCTGCCTCGCCTTGAATCGGCTCAAAAATAAATCCAGCAATATATGGGTCATTGATTAATGCTTCTTCTAAAGCTTCAATGTTGTTGTACGGTACAACTTCAAAACCTGTCATGAATGGACCAAAATCACGGCGAGCGGTTGGGTCTGTCGAAGCCGAAACCACTGAGAGCGTACGTCCATGGAAATTTCCACCTGCAAAGATAATTTTAGCTTTGTTTTCTGGAATTCCTTTCACTTGGTAAGCCCATTTGCGGCAAAGTTTCAAGGCAGTTTCAACGGCTTCAACGCCAGTATTCATCGGTAAAACTCTATCATAACCAAAATATTTGGTAATATATTCTTCATAACGCCCTAACATCGAGCTATAAAAAGCCCGTGAAGTAAGCGTCAGTTTTTGTGATTGCTCAATCAAAGCATTGATAATACGAGGGTGGCAATGCCCTTGATTCACAGCCGAATAAGCCGATAAGAAATCATAATACCGTTTACCATTTACATCCCAAACATAGACTCCTTCACCACGGTCAAGCACCGCCGAAATCGGGTGATAATTGTGAGCCCCATAGCGTTCTTCTAATTCGATTAGATGCTCACTCAATGACATATCTACTACCATATTACTAAATATTTACCTATAAATGTTAAACAGTTATAGTACATTTCTGAAAAAACTATTCAAATATGTTATTTTGACTTTATATATTTACAAAATAAGTTATATTTACTTTAAATATTTATTTATAAAATCAAATAATATAATATTAGACAAATAAAATTTACTTTGACTTATGATAAATGAAGATTTAATTGACGAATACGATAAGAATATTTTACTTCAGCTCGAAAAAGATGGAAGAAAACCCTATTCTGAAATTGCCAAAAATCTCAATATTTCCAATACGATGGTTCATCAGCGAGTTACTCGATTGAAAAGAATTGGTGTATTAAAAGGAGCAGGAATTATTTTAGACGAACGGAAGTTGGGTTATGAATGGAGTGCTTTTACTGGCCTTGTTCTGAAAGAAGATTCTGATTCAAAAGTAATTATTGAAGCTTTGAGGAAAATTCCAGAAGTGACCGAATGTTACTATATTACGGGCCAATACACGCTTTATATAAGAATCGTTGCAAAATCAAGTGAACACATGAGAAGTGTACTTTATGATAAAATTGACCATATTACAGGAATTTTAAAGACTGAATCTATGATTGACTTTGGAGCAGCTTTTAAACGAAATGTAAGTGTTGAGCTTTAATTAAAACAGCTCATACAGAAAAAAGGTATTCATTTGAATAACTATTATGACCAATCATTTATTCATATATTTTCTCAACATCAATGTAGTTAAGTATGATTGACTTGAAATAATGAAACCAAATAAAATTTGTTAAAGTCTATAAAAATAGTGGGTTGTAATATTGAAAACCAAATATTATTTTTGTATTAATTATTAATTGCTCAACAAACAATGCCTTACCAATGCCTAAAATTTATTTAGATAATGCCGCTACCACACGCCTTGATGAAGAAGTTTTGCAAGCGATGTTGCCATTAATGACTGAAAACTTCGGTAATCCTTCTTCTATTCACTCACATGGACGACAAGTGCGTTCGGCTATTGAGAAAGCCCGAAAAACAGTAGCAAGCCTCATCAATGCATCGCCTTCTGAGATTTTCTTTACTTCGGGAGGAACAGAAGCAGACAATACTGCTATTACGGGTAGCATTGATACTTATGGCTTAAAACACGCTATTACTTCTCCAACTGAACATCATGCGGTATTACACACGCTCGAATATTTGGCAAAACAAGGTTTAATTGAGCTGAGTTACGTCAATCTCGATGAAAAAGGGCATGTGGATTTATCACATTTGGAGCAATTATTAAGTACGAAACCTCGTTCTTTAGTGTCGTTAATGCACGGAAATAACGAAATTGGTAATTTAATTGATTTGGTAAAAGTTGGCGAACTATGTAAACAATACGATGCCGTTTTCCATTCGGACACTGTACAAACTATGGGACATTATAAACATGATGTTCAACAATTGAAAATTGATTTCTTAGTAGGAGCTGCACATAAATTTCATGGACCAAAAGGCGTAGGTTTTTTATATATAAATGCCGATAATAAAATTCATCCATTCATTCATGGTGGCTCACAGGAACGTAACATGCGTGGTGGTACAGAAAATGTTTATGGTATTGTAGGTTTAGCAAAAGCTCTTGAAATTGCTTACAAAGAAATGGATGCTCACAAAATTCATATTGAGAAGTTAAAGCAACACATGATAGAAAAACTAAAAGTAGCAATTCCTGATGTGCAATTTAATGGAGATTCTGCCAATTTAGAACGAAGCCTTTACACTGTTTTAAATGTAAGTTTACCTCCCAATGAAGATAATGATATGTTACTATTCAATTTAGACATTGCTCAAATTTCTTGTTCGGGTGGAAGTGCTTGCACGAGTGGTTCGGATGTAGGCTCACACGTTTTAGGAGCATTGAATGTTAAACCCGAACGAGGAAATGTACGTTTCTCATTTGGAAAATATAATACAATTGAAGAAATTGATAAGGTAGTTACGGTAGTAGCTGGTTTGTATAAATAAAATTGGTAAATAAAAATATACATATAAAAAAATCCCGATTCTTCTGAATCGGGATTTTTTGTAAACTTAACTAAATATTGATTAGTTAAAGATATAACGAAGTCCTAATTGAACTTGGAATACATCATCAACAGTTTTTGATTTTACGAAAGAATCACGCAATAAGATAGTTTCAGTAGTTGATTTTCCATCAGCACCAACATTTGAAATAACTTGTGTATTCAAACGATATACTGGAATACCATTTGCACCTACACTAGCTAAAACTAATGGGCTGAATGAAGTTGCAGAATTACCTACACCCCAAGCATTATTAATCATGTTACCGAAGTTATAAATATCTCCTCTCACACGGATAATGTTTTTCTTTCCAGCCTTTCCAACTTTTACGTAGAAATCTTGTTCAATTGATAAATCAAAACGAGTTAACCAAGGGAAATAACCTGCATTACGTTCAGCATATTGACCTTTACGAGTTGATAAGTAAGAGTTTCCACTGATAAATGAATCAAAAGCAGTTGCTTGTTGCTCAGGGGTAAATGTTTTTCCTCCAGTAGTCAATGAAGAGAATGTTAATTCTGATGCACTTTTTGGCACAAAAATCAAATCATTGATTTGACCATCACCATTCATATCATTTGAATATGTGTAAGAAATTTTACCACCACTTTGAGATGTACCACCTAAAGTAATCATAGTAGCCCCACCAAATTGTCCGCCGTATTCTTTACGATAACTCAAGAATCCAACAAAACGGTGACGTAAATCATTATCAGAATAACCTAAAGTATTATAGTTAACACCACCAAGAGCAGGAATATTAGCATTTACAGTACTACCAACTGAAGCTAAGTCTTTTGCTTTAGCATAAGTATAACCAAGCATTCCACCAAAACCTTTAGTTACAGGTTTTTCTAATTTGAAAGTTAATGAGTATGAACTTCCTTCGTTAGTGTTTGTCAAGATATAAGCACTATTGATTGCACTGTTGATATAACGAGCAGCTGTTGCAGCACCACCAGACAAACCAGATGCAGGGTAACGGTCACGAGTATCAGTACCTGCAAAGTCAGCAGTTGCTCCTTTCAAGTTAACATCAATATAACGTAAAGCATTGCGGTTTTTGTTATAAATCACCTCAGCAGTTGCTACTAAGCCCAAAAATGGTAATTTTTGGTCAATTGCAAGGTTAGTTTTCCAAACTTGTGGGAATTTCAAGTTCTCGTCAGAAGCATTAATGTTATAACCTGTGATTTTTGACAAATCAGTAGTAGTTGGAGTATAACGAGTTGGGTCAAGTGTAAATGGATATGCTTTTGTATTTGTTTGGTTAACTAAGCCGATGTTTACACCATTGTTACCTAATTGATTTGAAATCAATACATAAGGAATTCTTGATAAGAAAAGACCACTACCACCACGAATTTGAGTAGTTTTATCACCTTTTACGTCAAAGTTAAAACCAATACGAGGAGATAGATAAAGTCTTGCTTTTGGCATATTTTCAGTATTAACCTTATAATCTGCTCCTTCTGGAGTTTTGAAAGTCAAAGCTGAAACTATTTTATTAGCATAATCACCTGCCGTTTGAGCAACAGCTACATAATCACCTCTGATACCTGCAGTAACTTTGAAGTTTTTAGAAACTTGATAGTCATCTTGTGCATAAATACTTGATGTTCCAACTTTCAATGTTTGCCAAGGTTTTTGTCCATCTGGCAACAATGTATAACGATAATTGAATCTGTTCAAAGCAACTGGAGATTCTGTCAAATTAGGATTAGCTAGATAAGCTAAAGCAGCTGTTTTGAAATCAGCAATTGAGTTAAACGTATAAACACCATTTGAGCCATAGAAGAACAAGTTATTTGAGATAAAGTGTTCGTATGCAGCACCTAAAGTGAATGTATGTTTGTTTGCAAAAATCGTGAAGTTATCAGTAAAATTCAAAGTTGAATAATTCAACTTGTTATTAGGCGTAAATGGGTCAAAACCAATTGTTGTATAAGTTGATCCATCTTTCAAAATATCTACCGTTGGGAATAGTTGTGTACGGTAAGAACGGTCTTCAATTTGTTTGTTATAAGTAGCAATCAAATTGTTTGCATATTTTCCTTGGAAAGTTGAGTTTAACTCAGCAACAATCGAACGAGTATTATCTTGAATTTTGTAACCAGTATTTTGAGCAGAAATAGCCGTTGATAAGTTATTACGGTTACCGTTACCAGCTGTATTTGAACTATTACTATTGCTAATAATTGCATCTGACTCAGAATCGTGTTGTGAATAACGAATTGATAATTTGTGGTTATCATTAATGTTATAGTCAATACGAGTCAAAAATTTCTTACTGTTTACTTCATTGTTGTAACCATCAATTGCACCTAGGTCAAAATTAAAGTTTGTTTTCATAAACGCACTTAAATCTTCCAAGTCTGCAGCTGTTGTACGTGAAATATTACCTACTGCACCAGGGCGGTTTGCAACCCAATCTAACGCTGGACGAGCTCCTTTAACACCTTCAGCATTTACAAAGAAAAATAATTTATCTTTAATGATTGGTCCACCAAAACGGAAACCATAAGATTGTTCTTTAAAAGTTAATGCAGGAATTGCATTACCAGCAGCAGTTTTTCCGATTAGATTTTGATTTTTCTTGAAACCATAAATTGAACCTGAAAAATCATTCGTTCCCGAACGAGTTACAGCATTGATACCAGCACCAGCAAAACCTGATTGACGAACATCAAACGGAGCAATATTGATTTGAACCTCTTCGATTGCATCTAGTGAAATAGCAGAAGTACCAGTACGACCACCCGCTTGAGCTTGGTTACCTAAACCAAAACCATTATTGAACACCGAACCATCAATTGTAAAGTTGTTGAAACGGCTATCTTGGCCACCAAATGAACGACCGTTGCTATAAGCATTATATTTAGTGATGTCATTCAAAGTACGACCCAAAGTTGGAATACTGTTGATACTTTCACGGTTTAATGTTGTTGCAGCACCAGTACGGCCTGAACTAATAATATCACTACGAGAAGATGTAACTTTAATCTCATCAAGGAATGTTCCCGCTTCGTCTAATTTAACATCAACGTTTGCGGAAGTACCTAAACTTGCAATAACACCTTCTTTAACCGCTTCTTTGAAGCCAATAAATGTAAACGTAATTTTGTATGGGCCTCCGATACGAACTGCAGGAAGTGTATAACGACCCGCCGTATTTGAAACTGTACCGTATTTTGTACCTGAAGGTACGTGAACAGCAACTACTGTTGCCCCTGGTAAGCCTTCACCCTTGCCATCAGCAACTAAACCACTAATTGAAGAGGTTGTTACCTGAGCAAAGCCTTGAAAAGCAAAAAGGATTCCAGCAAGGAGGCCAAATGCTCCTCGCAAAAAAGTAAATTTTCGCATCATTTTTTTTTGGAGTTAGAAATGTTTGAAGTAAAAGTCATTAAGTAGTTATTGTATTTCCTCTGCAAAGGTCTTAAAATTTTTCTCTAAAAAAAACAAGCACCTACTCTTTTTATTTGAGTAAGTGCTTGATTTATAGCAAATTATGAGTTTTTTAATGAAAAATATTGGTAAAAGCCAATTTTAAAATATTAAATAATTGTTATGCGTGCCTAATATTTTCAAGAACCCATAATTTCATGTCCCATTTTATCTCTTTTAGTTTCAAGATATTCCTTATTATGCGGATTAGAGGCTATTTCTATTGGAATTGATTCTATAATTTCCAAACCATAACCCATTAAGCCTGCTCTTTTTTTAGGATTATTCGAGATAAGTTTAATTTTTTTTACTCCTAAATTTCGTAAGATTTGAGCTCCAACGCCATAATCACGTTCATCCATTTTGAAACCAAGCTCGAGGTTTGCTTCAACAGTATCACGTCCCATTTCTTGCAATTTATAAGCTTTTAATTTATTCAAAAGCCCAATACCCCTCCCTTCTTGATTCATATATAAGATAACTCCTTTGCCTTCTTTTTCAACCATCTCCATTGCCGCATGTAGTTGTGGACCACAATCACAGCGACAAGAACCAAATATATCACCTGTTACACAAGAAGAATGAACACGTACCATTACTGGCTCATTTTCGTCCCATTTCCCTTTTATCAGTGCTAAATGCAATTGATCATTATCAAGCTGACGAAAAGCTACCATGTCAAAATGCCCCCATTCGGTAGGCATATTCACTCCTATTTCTCTTTTAATAAGCGATTCTTTTGCCAATCGATACTCAATTAGGTCTTTAATGCTGACCAATTTTAGATCAAATTTCTTGGCAATTTCAAACAATTGTGGCAATCGAGCCATTGTGCCATCTTCGTTCAAAATCTCAATCAATACTCCTGCTGGACTTAAACCTGCCAATTTTGCCAAATCTATGGCAGCTTCGGTATGACCTGAGCGACGAAGAACACCACCTTCGGCAGCTCTCAAAGGGAAAATATGTCCTGGACGACCCAAATCTTCAGGCTTAGTTGTAGGATTTACTAATGCTTGAATTGTCTTCGCTCTATCACTCGCCGAAATGCCTGTTGTACAGCCGTTACCTAATAAATCTACCGATACGGTAAATGCTGTTTCGTGTTGAGCTGTATTTTTCCCCACCATCATATCGAGTTCTAATTCCTCGCAACGCTTCCAAGTCAGTGGAGTACACATCAACCCTCGGCCTTCTTTAACCATGAAATTAACCATTTCTGGCGTGGTTTTTTCGGCAGCACAAATAAAATCTCCTTCGTTCTCACGGTCTTCATCATCAACCACGATGATTATTTCACCATTACGAATTGCTTCGATTGCCTCTTCTATACGGTCTAATTTCATTTATAATTTTTATATTTATGTCAATTACAAAACGTCTTTTCTAACAAAAACGTTTGTAAAGGTAATAGATTTCGATAAAACACGCCTCAAATAATTTTTGATTAAAGCAAAATATCAAAGAAAACCCTAATTATTCGTCAGTTGAAAACCGAATATTTTGAAAATAATAGAATCAATGACTTTGATATGATTGTTGCCATATAAAAATAAAAAACCGTGCTACAGTTTTAAAACATAGCACGGCAAATACTTTTTAAATCTATTATTTTTTATCAAACTCACGGTGAGCAACTTCGTCAAAAAGTCGTTCTCGTGGTAAGTTTTTAAAATATTCGTAAGTAATTTTCAAACCTTCAGCACGACTTACTTTTGGCTCCCAACCTAATATTTCTCTGGCTTTTGTAATATCTGGTTGACGCTGTTTTGGGTCGTCTTTCGGTAATGGCTTATGAACTATTTTTTGGTCTGTTCCTGTCAATTTAATGATTTCTTCGGCAAATTCATTCATCGTAATTTCCGAAGGATTTCCAATATTTACTGGATAAGCGTAATCAGAAAGTAATAAACGATAAATGCCTTCTACTAAATCATCAACATAACAGAAAGAACGCGTTTGCGTTCCATCGCCAAAAATTGTTAAATCTTCTCCACGAAGAGCTTGTCCAATAAAAGCAGGTAATACACGTCCGTCGTTGAGTCGCATACGCGGTCCGTAAGTATTAAAAATACGTACGATGCGGGTCTCTACACCATGATAAGTATGGTAGGCCATTGTCATCGCTTCTTGAAAACGCTTGGCTTCATCGTACACACCTCGTGGCCCAACTGGATTTACGTGTCCCCAATATTCTTCGGTTTGAGGATGCACCAATGGGTCTCCGTAAACTTCAGATGTAGATGCAATAATTACTCTTGCTTTTTTTACACGAGCTAGTCCTAGACAATTGTGAATACCGAGTGAGCCAACTTTAAGGGTCTGAATCGGAATTTTCAAGTAGTCTATTGGGCTTGCTGGTGAAGCAAAATGTAATATATAATCTAACTCGCCAGGAACATGAATAAATTTACTCACATCATGGTGATAGAATTCAAAGTTAGGTAACTTAAATAAATGTTCGATATTGCGTAAATCACCTGTGATTAGGTTATCCATAGCAATTACATAATACCCTTCCTTGATAAATCTATCGCAAAGGTGCGAACCCAAAAAACCCGCTCCTCCCGTAATTAATACTCTTTTCATACGCAATCCTCTAAAGAGAGGGATTTTATATTTATATGATTAAACTAAAGTTTTATTAAAAACGTCCACTTTCGGGACTATTTATTTTACTGTGTCTCTACCTACTGAGAAATACGTATAACCTAATTCACGCATATCTTTCAGTTCGTAAAGGTTTCGACCATCAAAGATAACTTTATTTTTTAAAGCTGCCTCCATTTTATCAAAATCTGGTGTACGGAACTCTGGCCATTCAGTCATAATCATCAATGCGTCAGCCCCTTCAATAGCTTCATAAGGGTTTTTAGCATATTTTACTTTTTTGCCAATCACTCCACGTACGTTTTCCATTGCTTCTGGGTCATAAACAACCACCTTTGCTCCTGCTTTTCTTAATTCCTTAATATTGTATAAGGCTGGAGCTTCACGAATATCGTCGGTATGAGGTTTAAATGCCAATCCCCAAAGGGCAATTGTTTTTCCTTTTAAATCTCCATCAAAATGTGCTTTCAAATGCGGCATCATTTTGGTTTTTTGTTTTTCGTTAACTTTCATTACCGATTTCAAAATTTTGAAATCGTAATCAAATTCAGCCGCTGTTTTTTCTAAAGCTTGCACATCTTTAGGGAAACAACTTCCACCATAACCAATACCTGCAAATAAGAATCTCTTGCCAATTCGGCTATCAGTTCCAATTCCTTTACGAATAGCATCAACATCTGCTCCAGCTTTTTCGCAAAGATTTGCAATTTCATTCATGAAAGTAATTTTCATTGCCAAAAATGCATTGGCTGCGTATTTCGTCATTTCGGCCGAACGTTCATCCATAAAGATTATCGGATTTCCTTGACGTACCAATGGAGCATATAATTTCTCCATCACTTTTTTAGCGTTTTCAGAAGTTGTTCCAATTACAACACGGTCGGGCTTCATAAAATCATCAACGGCAACTCCTTCACGCAAAAATTCTGGATTTGACACCACATCAAAGTCAACTTTTGCATTTTTTGCTACACGTTCACGAACTTTTTCTGCAGTTCCAACAGGTACGGTACTTTTATCAATTATAACTGCATAGTTTTTTAGTAGAGGTCCCAAATCACTCGCCACACCTAAAATATATTTTAAATCAGCCGAACCATCTTCACCTGGAGGCGTTGGTAATGCCAAGAAAATAACTTGTGCATCTTCTATTCCTTCAGCTAAATTGGTTGTAAATTTAAGGCGACCTTCTTTTGTATTTCGGTCGAATATAATATCCAAACCTGGTTCATAAATCGTGAGTTTTCCTTTGCGGAGTTTCTCAACTTTACGTTCATCAATATCAACACAAGTAACTTGATTGCCTGTTTCGGCAAAACACGTGCCAGTTACGAGTCCAACGTAACCTGTACCTACTACTGCTATTTTCATATTATTAAGAATGCACCCCCAGCCCCTGAAGGATAGTTTTTTTAGTGCTTAAATCACCCGAGTGAGGCATATTTCGAGCGAATATAAACTATATTATTTGATTTTTTGTTTGTCAGTACAAATGTATAATTTTTTTTAGAAACATAAGTTACCGTTCAATAAAAAAACAATAAATATTGTTTAAAAAACGGCACTTAATTAGCTAATTACTCTTTTAAGTACATATTTTAAGAATTATTTTTTCATTTTTTAAAATTTAATTCTAAAAAGAAAATATTAAAAAAAGAAGATTACTTTCCGAATGAAAGTAAATTTCTATTGAAACACTACGCAATAATTTTGCCAAACTATTAGCATTATTAGAATTTTCATTGATTTTAACTTGCATCAACTCATGTTTCTTTCGTAAATTCACCACTTTATTTATTGTCAATCCTAAAAGTACATCTAACGTTGAATAGAAGAGATGCGATGCAAAGAGTTGCCTTCCTGATGGGAGGTGCTTTGTCTGCCCCAACAATGATTGCAATGCTGGAAGGCTGCAAATCAAATACTGCTACTGAAGCAGCCACGTCTTTTGCTTTATCGACCGACTATAAAAGTTTGGTTGCTGAAATTGCCGAGATTATTATTCCTAAAACATCAACACCTGGAGCTAAAGATGCTGGCGTTGGTCCATTTATCGAAATAATGCTAAAAGATTGCTACACTAAAGGCCAACAAGAACATTTTATAAAAGGACTTGACGCTATTGAAGAAGCTTCAAAAAAAGCAAATGCAGGAAAAAAATTCTTGGAAAGTACACCCGAACAACAAACCGCCATTCTAAAATCATTTGAAGCTTTAGCAAACGAAGAAGCTAAAAAGAATGAAGCTTCTAAGAAGATAATTGATGCCGAAACTGGTCTTGCAAAAGACACCAAAGGCAAAACAGAAGCTCCGCCAACACCTTTCTTCAAATTGATGAAAGAATTAACTCTATTGGGTTATTTTACGTCAGAAGTTGGTTGTAAAGAAGCATTAGCTTTTGTGGAAGTGCCTGGTAAATATGAAGGTTGTGTAAAAATGACTCCTGGACAAAAAGCTTGGGCATTGTAATAAGGGTTTAGAAAATAGCTATTACAGGATTTAGACAACATAAAAATCTAATTCCTAAAACTATGATTGAGAATCGCTTCAAAGAAAAAAATACTAAAAAATAATCTATTCAATCAGATGAATATTCAAGGTAAAGAAAAAGAAAAAATGACTTATGACGCAATCGTTGTAGGTTCGGGAATATCAGGTGGCTGGGCTGCCAAAGAATTATGTGAGAAAGGCTTAAAAGTATTGATGATTGAACGTGGAAGAGACATCAAACACGTAGAAGGATATGATACAGCTATGAAAAATCCGTGGGACTTCCCTCACCGTGGAAACATGGACAACATGGCTAAAGAAGAATATTGGGCAAGCGTTCGTACAGGTTATACGGGTCGTGAAGAACACCGTAAAATGTTTGAAAACGATAAAGAAAACCCGTATTTAGAAAAACGTGGTTTTGACTGGATTCGTGGATACCACGTTGGCGGACGCTCATTGATGTGGGGTCGTCAAAGCTACCGTTGGAACGAAAAAGACTTTACCGCAAATCTTGAAGATGGACATGGCGTTGACTGGCCAATTCGTTACAAAGACTTAGCTCCATGGTATAGCTATGTTGAGAGTTTCATTGGCGTTAGTGGTACAAAAGATGGTTTGGATGTATTGCCTGATGGAAATTATCAACCTGGCATGGAAATGAACTGTGTTGAAAAAGATTTCAAAGCTAAAATCAATAAAAAATTTGGTGGCCGTGCTGTAACGATTGGCCGTACAGCTCACTTAACGTCTCCGACTAAAATTCAAACTGATTTAGGTCGTGCTGCTTGTCAATTCCGCAATGCTTGTATGCGTGGTTGCCCTTATGGTGGGTATTTCAGTACACAATCTGCTACTTTACCAGCAGCCAACAAAACTGGTAATTTGACTTTAACAACTGACAAAATTGTTCATCAAGTTATTTTTGATGATGAAAAAGGCAAAGCAGTTGGAGTAAAAGCCATCGACCAAAACACAAAAGAAGAATACGAATACTTCGCAAAAATCATCTTCTTGAATGCTTCTGCTATTAATTCTACTTGGATTATGATGCAATCGAAGTCAAAAACGCATCCAAATGGTTTAGGAAACGAGTCAGACCAGTTAGGAAGAAACATCATGGACCACCATTTATCAGTTGGTGCTTCAGGAACTTTCGAAGGCATGGAAGATATGTATTACTATGGTCGCCGTGCCAATGGTATTTATGTTCCTCGTTTTGCTAACTGGGGTAGCGATAAAAAACGTGACTTCGTACGTGGTTTTGGTTATCAAGGTGGTGCAAGCCGCTCAACATGGGGACGTGGTACTGGAATGGACGGTTTCGGAGCTGATTTCAAAGAAGCAATGACACAAGTTGGTCCTTGGTCAATGGGAATTGGTGGTTTTGGAGAAACACTTCCTGACGAAAACAACCGCTTTATTTTATCTGATAAGAAAGATAAATGGGGCTTGCCAGTTGTTGAATTTGACGCCGCATGGGGCGAAAATGCGTTGAAAATGCGTATCGCAATGATGAATGAAGCAGGCGAAATGTTAGATGCCGCTGGTTTTAAAAACATCAGCACTTATAACAATCCGACTCCAAACCCAGGTATTGGTATTCACGAAATGGGAACTGCTCGAATGGGTAGAGATAAAAAAACTTCAGTATTGAACGGAAATAATCAAGTTTGGGGAGCAAGCAACGTTTTTGTAACTGACGGTGCTGCTATGACTTCGGCATCTTGCGTAAACCCATCGCTTACATACATGGCTCTTACGGCTCGTGCAGCAGATTTTGCAGTATCAGAGTTGAAGAAAATGAATTTGTAATGAACCTATAGAATTTTCTAAAAAAGCGAATTTACCTTGGTAGATTCGCTTTTTTATTGCTTTTTGAAATAAATTTAAAACTAACTTTAATAATGAAAACCCTAAAACTAATCTTGACTTTCATTTTCGGTATTTTTATGATTTTAGGCGGAGTTATGCACTTCATCAAACCTGAAGTCTATGCTCCATTTATTCCTGCGTTTTTGCCCAATATTGCTGTCAATTATTTTACAGGAATCCTAGAAATTGCGGTAGGTTTTGGAGCTTTTATTCCACGTTTTCGCTCCATTGCAACACTTGGGATTTTGATATTGATGTTGGCATTTTTGCCGCTACATATAATTGATGTTTTTAAAGAAAACCCTGCCATCGGTAGCCATCAAACTGCATTAATACGTTTACCTATCCAATTTGTATTTATCTTTTGGGCTTGGTTCATTTATAAAAAATAACTTTCTGCCAAATAACTTTTGTTCGTATTTAGGCATGAATATGTTTGATACGAACGCTGTTGTATTTTATTCTTCGGAAAAAGTTTTCTTGCTTTTTTTGCTCAAAATCACTTTTTGGTTTGTTGAAAAAAAACTGCTTTGAAAAGAAAATTAAAGAGAAGGAAGTCAATAAGCCCAACAATAAAAATCCAATTACAATGATAGTTTCCATAGCTTTTATTTGTTTTATGTGAATGAAAATAAATTGGGTACTATTCATTAAACTTTCCTCGACGAATAAACCCAACCAAAAAAGAAATAACAGCCAAAACTAATAATACATGAATGAGTCCAGAAGCACTATAAGCAACGGCTCCGATTAGCCAACCTACAATGAGAATAATGGCAATGATATATAAGATAGAACGCATGGCTTAAATTAGTTTTGAATGAAAAAATGGTTTGTTAAATAGTAGGATAAAATAACTATTCCACTACAAAAAAGCTTTTTTATGGGAAAATTGACAGACGAAATAGTTTTTATAGGGAAAAACATTCCTCACTTTTTTATAAAAACCCTTGGAATAATATTTTAGTTATACGATTGGCTCATTACTAAAACTGATATTTCTTCATATTATTAATAGAAAACACATGAAATCAATCGCTAATCAAATCAGTATAAAAACCTTACAAATTCTCAACTGGCTATTCTTTTTTGCGATGATTACGGCCAATTACTTGGCTAATGCTTTGCCTTTCAATGGTAAAACAACAGGAGAATTATCCGACCAATACCCTAATTTATTTGTTCCAGCACCCATTACTTTTGCTATTTGGGGAGTTATCTATGTGCTTCTACTATTTTTTTGCATCCAACAAAGCAAAGCGTTTTTCAGTAAAACCATTGATTCTTCAACTAACGATTTAGTAAAAAAAATTGGTTTTCGATTCATTATTACCTGTATCTTAAATATTTTTTGGATTTTAGCTTGGCATTATGAACATTTATTTTTCTCGGTTTTAGTCATGGTTTCGCTGCTTATTCAACTCATTGACATTAATAGTAAAATCAATAAATTGGAAATTACTCGTTCATTTATCATAAAATCTTCTTTTGGTGTTTATTTAGGATGGATTTGTATAGCAATAATTGCTAACATAACTGCTCTTTTGGTCTATTTTGGTTGGGAAGGAATGGGGCAAAGTCCAAGCTTTTGGACTTGCTTCATGATTTTACTCGGAGCTGTTATTGTGAGTTGTACACTTCTAAAACTGCAAAATAGTTTTATTGGAATTGCCGTTTTGTGGGCTTTCATCGGCATTTTAATTGCCCGCATCGGTGCGGTTGATTATTACCGTTTTATTGTTTGGACAACCGTTTTCGGAATTGTCATTGTTGGCACAAGCTTAATTATCGAAACAACTAAATCGGTTTTTAAAAATTCAAGATAATATTTCTAAAATCAATTTTTTAGAGAAAAAATTATCATAAATATTGTTCCTTTTCCTAATTCAGATTCAACTTCAACTCTTGCATTGTGCGACTGCAAAATAGTAAGTGTGGCTGCTAAACCAAGTCCTAAACCATTAGTTTTCAAAGTAAAATAGGGTTCAAATAATTTATTAAGGTTATCGGCACTGATGCCAATACCATTATCCTGTATTTTTACATAACAAAAATTTGTATCTGTATGCGTTGAAATATTTAAAATGCCTTTTTCAGCTTCCATTGCCTCAATGGCGTTTATTATAAGATTGAGAAATGCAATTTTAATTTTCGATTGGTCAAGTAGTAAATGACAATCTTCCGAAAAATATTTTTGCAAAGTTATCTTTTTCAAACTTAATCTATCTGAAGCTTCGTTAAGGGCTTTTTCCAACAAATCAACTATCGAAACTTCTGTTAAAATTGTTTCTTGAGGTTTGAAAGAATCTAGCAATTCGGTGATAAGCGTATTAATTCGATGGCTATTTCTACGAATTATATTTGTAAAAAGTTTCAATTCTTCATCTTCCAGTTCGGGGTCGAGTTGGTCTAATGACAAATGAATATTTGTTAAAGGATTCCTTACTTCATGAGCAAGGGTACGAGCCAAACGAGCTGTCGATGCCGATTTTTCGGCCAATAATCGGTCTCGTTCCATCTTTTTTCGAGCCGTAATATCATTGATTACTATCAAATAATAATCATTTCCATCGCTATCTTTTTGTTTGCTACTATTCAACGAGCAAAGCACACGTTCGCCATTTTTCCTGACCAATGACGCTTCATAATTATCAATAGACTCTTGATTTTCAAGAATTTCTTTGAAACGATAATAATTGTCTGGAATAGCAAAAAAATCACTAAAATGGCGATCGGCAATGGCTTTTTCATCAAAATTAAACAAATCAAGAGCTGTTTTATTATGATAAAAAATCAGTCCATCAGTCGATTTTAGCACGATTGCTTCTTTCATCTGCTCAAAAATATGCTGTAATCGTTTTTCACTTTCCCGCAAACGTCGCATCGTTTCGGCTCGTTCAAGTGCATATCGAATACAACGGTCTAATTTTTCGGCATCCAAATCACTTTTCACTAAATAATCCATCGCTCCCAACCTCATCGCTTCAATATCGACTTTTTGGTCGCCTTTTCCTGTAAAAAGTACAATTGGACAATTAATCCCTTTTTCAACGGCAATTTTCAATAAATCAATTCCAGTTTTTATTCCTAATAAGAAATCAAAAAAACAAAGGTCAAACTTAGTTTTAGCAAGTTGAGCAATTCCTTCATTAAACGAACTCGCCCAAGTAATTTCAAACTTTTTGTTAGGAATATCTTTGAGATAATCTGACGTTAAATAAAAATCGTCTTCATCATCATCAACAATTAATAATTTTATTGAATCAATGTTCATTTTTGTGAATTTTGAGGAAGTTGAACAATTTCAAGCCAATAATGCCCTAAAGTTTGAGCAATTTCTATAAAATCAGCAATAGAAACAGGTTTTGTAATGAAACTATTGATGCCCAATTCGTAGGTTTTCAAAATATCTTGCTCAGCTTTGGAGGTTGTTAAAGCTACAACAGGAATCATTTTAAGTGCATGATTCGATTTTATTTCTTTCAATGCTTCTCGCCCATCCATTTTAGGCATATTCAAATCAAGCAATATTAGGGCAGGCATTGGTCGTTTTTCATCGTTACCTTTTTTGAGATAATCGAGCAATTCTAAACCATTGTTTACAAAATGAATTTCGACGTGAAGTTTACTTTCATAAAAAGCTTCTTTCGTAAAAAGTTGGTCATCTTCGTCATCGTCGGCTACTAAAATGAGCATTTTATTTATATCTCGAATATTTTTCATTGGCTTCTACAATTAAATTATTTTCGTGGTAATTGGCAGATAAAAAATAAACTCGGCACCCACATTATCTTCACCAAAAGCTTCAATAAAACCCTGATGCGTTTCAACAATTTTACGACAAATAGCCAAACCAAGTCCAGTACCTTCATATTCAGTACGACCGTGAAGACGTTGAAAAATAGCAAAAATTTGCTCGGCATATTTTTGTTCAAAACCAATTCCGTTGTCGCTGATATTAAACCGAAAATAAGATAATTCAGATTTCAGTTGCGGTATTTTCTCAGATTCTTCTTTGGCTAATTTTGTAGCTTTAATTTTTATAATTGGAGCAATGTTCGACTGTTTAAATTTAATGGCATTTTCAATGAGATTTTGAAAAAGCTGCTGCATTTGCACCGATTGAGCTTCAATTATAGGCAAATCATCTACTAAAATTGTTACCTTTTCTTCTTGAATTCTTAAATCTAAATCTTCTAAAACGTTTTTTACAACTTCATTTAGTGAAATATTTTGTGGAATTTCAATATTTCTTGATGCACGAGAATAGGTCAACAAATCTTCGATAAGATGATTCATCCGTTGAGCAGCATTCATCATTCGGTCAATAAAAAACTTACCCTCATCTCCCAACGAATCTTTATATTTATGATTGAGTCGCTCGCCAAAAGCCTTAATTTTTCGTAGTGGCTCTTGTAAATCGTGCGATGCAACATAAGCAAATTGTTCTAATTCATGATTACTTTTATTGAGAGCCGCCAATTGTCGCTCTAACTCTTTTCGATAAGTCTCAACTTCGGTCAAATCAGTGTTTATTTTTTCGGTAATATCTTCCGCAATGAGCATTACGAAACGATTTTCACCAATTTCGTTTTGCTTCAAAACTATACCTCGATTAGAAAATGTATGGATTTGACCATTTTTATGTCGAAAATTCGTCAAAAACTCGATTGATTCTCCCATTTTAATTCCCAAAAAACGATTTGATAATTCATCAGGGAAATCGATAATCGTTATTCCTTCAATTGTTTCATTTGTTGCTTGAATCTCCGCCAAATCATATCCTAATATTTCGACAATTCGGCTATTAACAAAAATCAATTTACGTTGTTCTAGGTCAAAAATATAAATAGGATTGGGTAAAAAATTCACCCAAGTTGCTATTTGACCACCAATCAAATCAAGTCCGAAAACATTGGTACACAAATCAATTTTATTCATCATCGGTAAGATTCAAATATTAGGGTGTGTTAAACGGGAAATAAAAACTCAAGCATTCAAATTAATATTTTTCATTTTATTGTAAAGCGTTTTTCGGTCGATTCCCAAAACCTCAGCAGCTTTGCTCTTATTGAAATTAACTTGTTTTAAAACATTTAAAATCATTTCACATTCGGCTTCTAAAGCAGCTGATTTTAAATCGGCTTTCGACAGAGCTGTTATCGGTTGAGCAATGATTGGTTGTGGAACATAGTATTTGGGCGTTTCAAAAGTTGTGCCCAGCGTTTGCGGTGAAATATTGGTTGGTTCATTAAACAATAAACGGTTATAATTTATCAGTTCAAAAGGCAGTGTACTTGCCTCAATCATATTTGATTCGGAAAGCAAAGTTGCACGACGAATAACATTTCTCATTTCACGCAAATTGCCTGGCCATGGATATTCGTGGAAAGCTTTGATTACTTCTGAAGAAAAACTTTGGACATTTTTGTTCAATTCGTCATTCGTTTTTACCAAGAAAAACTGTGCAAAAGCCATTAAATCTTCTTTTCGGTCACGAATAGGCGGTACATCAATGCTAAATTCATTGAAACGATAATACAAATCTTCTCGAAATTTTCCTTTTTTAGCCGCTTCAATCAAACGTTCGTTGGATGCGACAATTAAGCGTACATCAACCGATATTTCACGATTTCCACCAATTCTACGCACTTTCCGCTCTTGCACCACTCTTAATAATGACACTTGCGTATCGTATGGCAGATTTCCTACTTCATCTAAAAAAAGTGTGCCACCGTTGGCCATTTCAAAATGACCAATTTTCTGTGCCAATGCTCCTGTAAACGCTCCTTTTTCATGTCCAAAAAGTTCGCTTGCCGCTAAATCTTTTGAAATTGCACCGCAATCCATCGCCACAAATGGGCCAGAAGCCCGTTTGCTTCGTTTATGAATTTCTAGTGCAACTGCTTCTTTTCCTGAGCCACTTTCACCATAAATCAATACGCTATAATTGGTCGGTGCAACCAAATCTACTTGCTTGTAAAGATGATTCGATTCGGGGCCATCACCAAAAATATATTTCGACTGATTTGGCTTTTTGCCAACAGATATAGGCAACTCATTTTCATTATTTATTGGATTTTCGGCTATATTGACGTAATGCGATGGATGGCTAAGAGCTTTTTTGATTGTTAATAAAATTTCATCAGGAAAAAGTGGTTTTGTTATATAATCATAAGCACCTTGCTTCATCACATTGATAGCAACTTTAATATCAGAATAACCAGTAATAATCAAAACGGGAACCTGTGGAAGCTTTTGTTTGATATTTAACAAAATCGTTTCTCCGTCCATATCGCCTAATCGAAAATCGGTCAAAACGAGGTCAGGAACGAAGTTTTCCAATGTTTCCAAACCAGTTGTTCCATCGTGAGCAATTGCCACATCAAAGCCATTTTTACTTAAAAAACGTCTTAATAAAAGACAAATATCGGTGTCGTCATCAATGACTAAAATTCGTTGTGCCATACTTTTTTAAATTTACGATTAAGGCTATTTCTTGTTTTTATTATAAAATTCGACGCAACGGAGCGGGTGCTATTCCTAATATTTCACGGTATTTGGCAACAGTTCTTCTTGCCAAATTATATCCACGCTGCGAAAGAAATTCGGTCAATTGGAAATCGTTGAAAGGTTTATGTTTGTCTTCGTCAGCAATCAATTCAGCTAAAACTAATTGAATCTCACGATTGGAAACTTCTTCGCCATTTTCGGTTTTCATTCCTTCGGTAAATAAATCTTTAAGATGAATTACGCCAAAAGGCGTTTGGGCATATTTGCCACTTGTAACTCTTGAAATCGTCGAAATATCCATTTTAATCTGCTCGGCAATATGTTGCAAAACCATTGGTTTTAATTGACGAACATCGCCCGAAACAAAATATTGTTGTTGCATTTTTACAATGGCTTTCATTGTTTTCAGCATTGTACTTTCTCGTTGCTGAATGGCCGCAATCAGCCAATTGGCTGCATTGATTTTGGTGTTTAAATATGAATTTACCGCCTTCGACGTTCCTAAATCTTCTGCATAAACTTTATTGATGTGCAAAGGTGGAATGCCTCGATTATTAAGCGAAACTTCCAAACTTTCACCCTCAACCGAAATGATATAATCAGGAATAATATTGTCTTTAGCAATCAGCACATTTGATGATTGTCCGCCAACTACTGGGTGTGGATTTAGCGTCGAAATAAGTAAAATCGCATCTTTTATTTGTTCTGAAGTAAAATCACTTATTCGGATGAGTTTATCGTAATTTCTGGTTGATAATTCATCAAAAAAATCTTTTACCAATGTTTTAGCGATACAAACGTCCACATCTTTACGTCGCTCCAATTGTCGCATTAAACATTCTTGCAAATTGCTTGAACCCAAGCCTACGGGGTCAATTTTATGTAAAATAGACACTAAAACTTGTATTTCTTCTTCTTCGATATACATTCCGCTGGCGAAAGAAACGTCATCAGCCAATGATTCAGGAGTTACAAGCAAATAACCTTCATCTGTCAATGAATCTACCAAAAAATCTGCTAATAATTGCTGACGCTCGTTGGTTAAAAGCAAATGAAATTGCTCTTTCACTTCTGCTCGCCAACTAATACTTTCGACCAAAGTTGGCGAAAAAATAGTGTCATCTTCTGTATAATTATTCACTCTTGTACGGTAATCAGGCACATTATCATCACTAAATTCGTCCCAATCCATATAATCTTGCGTGTGGTCGTCGGTATTTTCATTGGGATTCGTAAATTCATCGTTCAACTCGGCAACGCCTTCTTCCAAAATTGGATTTTCCTCCAATTCATTCTTGATATACTGTTCCAACTCAAGCGAATTCAACTGAAAAAAATTTAACAGTTGAATTTGCATGGGCGAAATTTTCAGTGACTGCTTTTGCGATTGAGTGAAATGAAGCATAGGAACAATTTTGGGGGAATAAGTTTTTTTACAATTAGAAAAAAATATACCTACCTTAAATGAATAAACGAATCAACTATATCAAATCAAAAGAAATACCGTTAGATTATTTTATAATGTACGTTAAACGGCGTTCTTATCAAGCTTTTTTACAGTAAATTTTATTAATTTATTACAATCGTTCATTGATGACATTCATTGATTGTCCAAATTTTTCCTTAAAATGAAGACTTTTTTCCACAATCTGTTGGGTAAAATAATCCCCAACGAATTATCCTTCGCTAATTTCCCTAAGGCTCTTTTGAGTTTTGTTTTTTCAATCGTGATAAGTATCACGATGCTCTCTTTTTTGAGTTTGATTACGTATAATAACCTACGAGACATGAGTCAACGCAACGCCGATGTGACGCATACTTACCGAGTTAGGTTTAAAAATAAAGATTTAATAAAGACCTTAATTGACGTTGAAACGGGTCAAAGAGGTTATTTATTGACTGAAGATGATATTTTTTTAGAACCTTATTTACAAGGAAAAACCAAAATTGGATTGATACAAAGTGAACTACGGGTTTTATTGAATGATAATAATCAGCAGAGCAAACGCCTCAATAAATTAGATGAATTGATTGCCAGAAAGTTGATAATCATGGAAAATGGCATCAAAAATCTCAAAAAAAACAGAACAATTGATACCTTAAATTTGTACCTTGGCAAAATTTATATGGATAAAATAAGGTCTTTTTCGGAGCAAATTGACGACGAAGAAATATTACTTTTAAAATATCGAAATGACCTCCAACAAAGTGCCGATACCAGTATAACTTATTATTTATTTGGCCTTTCGGGCGTTTCATTGGCTTTTTTGTTAGTGTTTTTTCGCCTATTATATTTAGAACTCAAACGTAGAATTGGATTTCAAAATACCTTAGAAAATAAACTTGCCGAACTCGAACGCACAAATGCTGAACTTGAGCAGTTTGCTCACATCACTTCACACGACTTACAAGAACCTTTACGTAAAATTAGGGCATTTTCGGAACGTTTGAACGCTAAACAAGGCGACCAATTGAGTGAAGATGCTAAAGCTAATATCAAAAAAATAAATCAATCGGCTAGCCGAATGCAACAACTTATCAACGATTTATTGGCGTTTTCGAGAGTTACAAATATTAAAGATTATAAACATGATGATATAAATTTGAATGAAATCATTAAAGAATCATTGGAAGATTTTTCGGAATATATTTCTCAAAAAGATGCGACTATCATAACCGACAAGCTGCCTATTATCAAAGGAGTGAGGGTGCAATTTGTGCAATTATTCAATAATTTATTATCAAATTCGCTCAAATATAGCCGACAAGAAATTAGACCATTAATAAAAATTCAGTACAAGCAAGTAAGTGGCTCAGAGATTCCGAATGCAGGCATTTTGCAGAAAGAGAACCTTTATCATCGACTAACATTTATTGATAATGGCATCGGTTTTGAAGAACAATATTCTGAAAAGATTTTCACTATTTTTCAGCGTTTACACAATAAAAACGAATACGAAGGTACTGGGATTGGTCTTGCTCTTTGTCGAAGAATTGTAACAAATCACAACGGCTATATTCTGACTGAAGTAAAAAAAGGGCATATTGGTGCGATATTTCACATATATTTGCCATCATAAAAAATGTTCATACCATAATGAATAGAAACGTAAGGGTTATCATTTGTGACGATGACGAAGATGACTTGTTCCTAATAAAATCCGTTTTAGAAGATATTCAATTTAAAAATCAAACTGTTTTTCTAAAAAATGGTTTTGAAGTGATGGAAACTCTCCAAAAAAATGACCGTGATGCAACAGTTGGATTAATTTTGTTGGATTTGAATATGCCAAAAATGGATGGTCGGGAAGTTTTGAAAGCCATTAAATCTAATCCAGATTATTGTCGTATTCCTGTGGTTATCCTTACTACTTCTGGTTCGCCTCAAGATATTGAGCAATGCTACGCTTTAGGTGCAAATTGCTTCATTTCCAAACCTTCATCTTACGATGGGCTAAATGATGTAATTGCTACATTGAGCAAATTTTGGATTGATTTGTGCCACCTTCCAGTTAGAAGTTAGTAATTCTAAAAATCTTTTTTATTGAATAAATACAAGCATGTGGCACGATTTTTTGAATTTATACGCTAAAATAAACTGCAAATGAATGAAGATAGCGTGAGAAATTTATACCCAAAAGCTTTAATCATTGATGACGAAATTGATACTTGCCTTTTATTAGGAATGTTGCTAAAAAAATTCGGAATCTCCTCCGTTATTGCTCATAATTTAGCCGACGGTTTTGCGATGTTAATGACAGAAAAGCCATTAATTATTTTCTTAGACAATGACCTTCCTGATGGTCGAGGTATTGAATACATTGAGCAAATTAAAAAACAAATTCCTACTTCAAAATTAGTCATGATGACCGCCATGAGTTCGCTGTCTAAACAAGCATTAAATTTAGGTGCGGATGGTTTTATTGAAAAACCGCTCGATATTCATAAAATTGAACGTATTTTACATCAATAAAAGAACTCCCAACGGCTTTACCATTGGGAGTTCTTTTTATTGATTCAAGAATTAATCTAATTTTTCTTTGATATCTTTTTTTAATTCTTCCGCTTTCTGTTTGGTTTTTTCCCAAGTTTCGCTCGCATTTTCTTTCAAATCATCCCATTTTTCGCTAGCTTTTTCCTTTAAATCAACAGCTCCAATTTTCACATCATCTACTTTTTCTTGGAGTTTTGCTTTGGCTAATGCTACTTTTTTATCGAATGTTTCAGCTTTGTGTTCAGCTGCTTTGTCGAGTAATTCTTCTTTTTTGTTATCCATGATTATTGTGTGTTTTAAAAAGTGAAACCAATATTTAATTGTCCAACAGAGTTTTTAGAATCTCCCAAAAATATCTTTGCCGATTCGGAATTGGCAATTTTTTGCAAACCATAGCTATAACGTGTTCCAACCATTAATTTGCCAAAATATAAACTCAAGCCAGCTGTCAAGCCATAATCGAAGCTTTTATAATTATCTTTATTCAAAAGTATTTCGCTCGCATTTCCGTTATCTGCTTTACTTTTTGAGGAGGCATTAACCAAAAATCCGCCATAAGCTCCTGCATGAATATCAATTACATTACCAATTTTATAGGTAAGTAAAAGTGGTACTTCAGCATAATCTAATTTAAAGGTTGTTTCGCCTTGAAATGTATTCAAAATATTGTAATGAGCGGTTGTTCCTTTAGTTGAATAGGCTATTTCTGGTTGAAAATATAATACCCCTTTTATAAGCGGAACTTGCGTAAATAACCCCACATTGAAACCATATCTTGGATTACGGTCGCTCACATCTTTGATATAAAGATTAGAAGCATTCAAACCTCCTCTAATACCAGACTTTGCTGTTTGTGCTTGTGTTTTTTGAAGAAGACCCAAGGCTACAATAAATGCCATTATAACGATTTTAAATTTCATCTTAATTTTGATTTTAAGTAAATAATATAATTATTAAAAGTTGGTGGATAATGATTGATTTATTTCAAACTTACTGGCGAACCTGCTTCTTTTTTCATTTGTTCACTGGCATAAATACCCATTTCTACCCGACGATTTTGCTGGCGACCAGCCTCCGAATTATTACTTGCCACTGGATTCGCTTCACCCATTCCTACAATTTTGATTCGATTGGGAGCAATTCCTTCGGCTATCAAAAAATTACCAACCGAATTTGCACGCATTTCGGATAACCTTTTATTGTAAGCCAATGACCCAATACTATCTGTATTGCCTTCAATCAAGAGTTCTATTTGAGCATCTTTTTTTAGCGTTTCGGCCATATTTTTAAGGTTCATCATTGTTTTAGGAAGCAAAACTGATGAGCCAAAATCAAACAAAAGGCTATTGCCCATAGTCAATTTTACCCCCTCACCCACTCTTTCAACTTTGGCTTTATCTCCTAAATCTTCTCTTAACTTTTCAGCTTTTTTATCCATAATATCGCCAATGACTGCTCCCGCCGCACCTCCAACGGTCGCTCCAATAATTGCACCGATTGCTGTATTACTTTTATTTTTCCCGATAATGCCACCAATAACTGCTCCCGAGCCAGCCCCAATAATTGCTCCTTTTTGGGATTTTTTTAAAGGACTTTTTTTCTTTGTTGCCTGCCCAAACGATGCAACTGTATTACCCATTAAAAATAAACCAATACAGGCTACTGTGATGATATTTTTTGCGTTCATGTTCTTCTTGATTTTTTATTTAAAACTAAATATTTTAAATGCTTACTTTGATTAATAAAAATACCATTCCAAGATTATTAAAAAACGCAAATAGCACACAATTAACTTATAATAAACACTTTACAGATTCAGGTGAACTAATTTTGTGTTTTCTAATGAGTATCTTTTTCCTCATTTTGGGATTTAAAAAGTATTTATTTACCCTATTTAATTTCTTAAAAACTTAAAATTTATCCATAAAAAAAGACCACGCTTGGGCGAGGCCTTTCTCACAAATTCTTATAATTTATTGTTCAAAACTTGACTGCATTCCATCAATTTTAGTATTAAGGTCATGCTTAAATTGTTTCCAATCACGCTTAATGTCTTTACCAACTTCAACCAAATCGTTATCTAATTCTTTCAAATTATCTTTCAACTTTTCTCGTCGAGTTTCAAGTTTTGATTTTTCTTCATTAGTCGATTTCTTGATTTTTGCATTTATATCATCAATTTCTGAATTAATTTTTTCTCGACGTTCTTCAATTTTAATTGATAATTCCTTGCGAGATTCCTCGATATCATTTGCAGTTTCATCCGCAGCATCTTTGATTGTATCGGCGGCATCATCAGCTTTTTCGGCTACTTTATCTTGAGCATCTTGTAAATCATTCGCTGCATCTTTTTTTTCATCACGCGAACAAGCTCCTAATGTAAAAATTCCCAAAGCAGCACCAAAAACTATAAATTTGATTGTTTTTTTCATGATATTCTTTTTTTAGATAATTAATGATTGAATAATGAAAAAAATCATTCCTCATTTTTTACAGAAAAAAAGTTAGAAAGAAATGAAAAAAATGTAGATAATTTTCCTCAAAATGATACTTTTCTCTCTATTCGCTAAAATTTAATCCCTCAAAATTCATTGGGCTTTTCTACATTTTTTTCTAATTTTAAATTTTTCAACCCAATACCCAAAATATGCTTATAATTGACGCCCATCTGGACATTGCAATGAACGCCATTGAATGGAATCGTGATTTTAGAAAATCTATTTTTGACATCCGTGAACGTGAAAAAGGCATGACCGATAAACCTGACCGAGCAAAAGGGACAGTTTCTTTGCCTGAACTACGCAAAGGAAATATCGGTCTCATTGTTGCCACACAATTGGCTCGGTACGTTGCTCCAGATAGCGTGATAAGTGGTTATAATTCACCCGAAATCGCTTGGGGAATTACGCAAGCCCAACTTGCTTGGTACATTGCTATGGAAGATTTGGGCGAAATGGTACAAATAAACAATCTTACAGCTTTAGAAAATCATTTGAAGCTTTGGCAGGATGATAGCATTTCTAATGAAACAAAACCTGTCGGTTATATTTTAAGTCTCGAAGGAGCAGATTCGCTTATCAATTTATCATATTTAGAAAAAGCTTATGCTTACGGTTTACGTGCTTGTGGCCCTGCCCATTACGGCCCAGGACGCTACGCACCTGGCACAACAATGTCGGGCGGTTTAACCAAAATGGGCCGAGAGTTGGTGCAAGAAATGGATAAGCTCAACATGATTTTGGATGTAACGCACTTAACAGATGAAGGATTTACAGAAGCATTGTCTTTGTTTAAAGGCAACGTTTGGGCTAGCCATCATAACTGTCGCTCACTTGTTGATTATCAACGTCAATTGACTGATGAACAAATTAAAATTTTGATTGAAAGAGGAGCTGTTATCGGAGGTGTTTTGGATGCGTGGATGCTAGTACCAAACTGGACAAGAGGAAAAGATACTCCGCTCGAACGTGGTGTGACACTCGAAAAACTGATTGATAATTATGACCATATTTGTCAAATTGCAGGTAATGCCAATCATATTGCTATTGGTAGCGATTTGGATGGTTGTTTCGGAACTGAACAAACGCCTAGTGACCTCGAAACGATTGCGGATTTGCAAAAACTACAAGGTTTACTTACCAACAGAGGATATTCGGAGGATGACATTAAAAAAGTTTTTCACGGAAATTGGTTGCGTTTTTTAAGAAAAGCTTGGCGTTAACTATTATTTTTTTCAATCAATTTAATTATTCTTTCATGAAAAAACCATTACTCTTTCTCACCACATTAAGTTGTATTTCATTCTCGAATTTTGCTCAATCATTTATTCCCGCCTTCGACCGATTTTCAGGAAAAGAAGTAGCCTACATTTACCTCGAAAATGGCACTAAAGTAGAAGGAACAATTGACGACCTCGACCGTAAAAAAGGCCTTATCGAAGAAGTAACAATTTTACCAACAGGGCAAAAGAAAAAGAAAACTTTTGAACCAAAAGATATTAAAACGATGTATTTGCCTGCAAGTGGCTACAATAAATTGGCAAACTCACTTGACCAAGCTTATAATGCCCAAAAATGGAAAAACAATAGCGTTAACATGGAAATCATCAATAAAGGCTATGCTTATTTTGAAAAAGTAAAAGTAAAAATCAAAAAAGATACTGAAGAATTATTGATGCAAATGGTTAATCCATCATTTTCACTAAAAATCAAAGTTTTCCATGACCCACTAGCTCAAGAATCAATGAGATTTGGCGTAGGCGGTATCACAATGGCAGGTGGCGACGACAAATCATATTATGTGCAGGTTGGAAACGAAGTTGCCGAAAAACTCAAAAAGAAAGACTACGACGACGAATACACAAACCTCTATAAGGATTGTCCAACTTTGCTTCAAAAATTAAAATCTGACCACCGCTGGACTAATTTTGATAAGCATTTGTTAGAATATACAACGATCTGTAAGTAGACAAACATATAAATCTTTACATTATGACGAACTTTTTATTGGGTTCGTCTTTTTTTTTATTTGTCTATACAAGTTTATTCGTTTTTCTTAGTAGATTTGGTCTCTATATTCAACCTATTTCATATCTATTAAAATGCAAGATAAATCAACAAGCAGACGAAATTTTATTAAAAGTTCTGCCATCGCTGCCAGTGGCTTTTTTATTGTGCCTCGCCACGTTTTGGGCAAAGGATTCATTGCTCCAAGTGATAAGTTAAACATAGCTGCCATCGGTGCTGGCGGCAAAGGTGCTTCAGATATTAACAATGCATATAACAACGGAGTGAATAATGTAGTAGCTCTTTGTGATGTTGATATGGCTCGATGCAAAGCTAGTCTCGACAAGTTTCCAAATGCCAAGCGTTATAAAGATTTCAGAATAATGCTTGAAGAAATGAAAGGCGACATTGATGCTGTAACTATTTCAACTCCTGACCATCAACATGCAGTTGCCGCAATGGCTTCAATGCAAATGGGCAAGCACGTTTATGTACAAAAACCATTAACACACGATATTTATGAAGCTCGTACACTAACCGAAGGGGCGAGAAAATACAAAGTCGTTACGCAAATGGGTAACCAAGGTTCATCAAATCCTACTCAAAAAGTAATGATGGACTGGCTCGATAAAGGCCTCATTGGAAAAGTAAGCGAAGTACATATCTGGACAAATCGCCCAGTTTGGCCACAAGGAAACCCTGTTCCAACTGATAAACCCAAATTAATTGAGTCTATGGATGCAAATGATTGGGATTTGTTTATTGGAACTGCTCAATATGTTGACTATCACCCTCTTTATCACCCATTTAAATGGCGTGGATGGTGGAATTTTGGAACAGGAGCTTTGGGCGACATGGGCTGCCACTTAATTGACCCTGCTTTCCGAGTTTTAGGTTTGGGCTACCCAACTGAAGTAGAATGTAGTGTTGGACAAGTATTTATGAAAGATTGGCAAGCCGAATATAATCCAGAAGGTTGCCCGCCATCATCAAGTGTGCAGTTGAAATTCCCTGCTACAAAACGCAATAATTCGCCAGTGACAATGTATTGGACAGATGGTGGAATTAGACCATTCCATCCAGAATGGATTCCTGCTGATGAGCCTCTTGCAGAAGCGGATAGCAGCAATGGTGTAATAATGATGGGAACTAAAGGTGTAATGACTTGTGGAACTTACGGAAATGAACCAAAAATATACCTAAAAAATGGCGAAAGAATAACAATGCCGAAAGCTGACCCTAATTTCAAACCATTGCCTGAGCATGGACACCAAGCATCTTGGGCAGAAGCTTGCAAAACTGGCTTTAATAGCACAGAGCATAAAGCGTTGTCTTCATCGTTCGATTATTCTGGGCCATTGACCGAAACTGTTATCATGGGCAACTTAGCGATTCGTAGTTATATGCTCAGAAAATCAAATGGTAAAAACGGATTTAATTATGATGGTCGCAAAAAACTAATTTGGGATGGACCAAATATGAAAATAACTAATTTTGACGAAGCAAATCAATTTGTGAAACGTCAATACCGTGAAGGCTGGAAACTGGTTTAATTGTAGCTTTTTGTTAATATTTATGCGTTATGAGATTTTTACAATTTCATAACGCATTTTTTTAAAGTTTTCCCATTAATTCAAAATCACCGACTTTAGTCAAATACATATAATCAAGTAAAAGTGCATTCGTATTATTAATCATACGATGCCCTTCCACAAACGGAACTACGTGCGTAGTAATTCGCTCGAATTCATACTCCGTACCCATTTCTTTGTTATTCATCGCTGCTATTTCATCACCAGTCATTTCGATTTCACAAGCGTATAAATAAATCGCTTCATCGCTTGTTCCTGTTGCAGGAAATGTTCTTTTGCCTGGTGATAAATCCATTAATTGACTTTCCAATATCTCTAAACCTGTTTCTTCTCGTACTTCCTGTACTGCAATGGCAAGTGGAGTCATCGTTCCGTCAACCATTCCAGCAGGATGTTCGTACGTATAACCGCCTTCTGCAATTCGGCGTTGTTTTACCAAAAGCAAAAATTTTTCTTTGCTTTCCTTATTAATCAAACAAATCAGTACACAAACTACCTCACCTTTCAAAAAACAAATAGGTGGTATTTTATCTCCTTCTGGAGTTTCGGCATCAAGCATCAGAAGCGAGAACAAAACTTCGCCATTGTAACGTCGGCGAGTAAAATGTTCATCTATCTTATTGATTTTCAATCCATTTGCTATTAAATTAGTTTTCCAAAGCTTAAATTTGTGGGCATCTTCGAGTTTTTCGAGCATCATTTTAGAATTTGTGCATCACGGAAATTCATCCAAGTGAATATTATTAATAAAGCAAAAATAAACTTTATGAATCAAAATACAGGCAAATACTTGATTTTAATTGGTAGTGTTTTACTTTTGATTGGTATTTTTATTTACTATTTTTCTGATAAACTCCATTGGTTTGGTCGATTACCTGGTGATATCCACTACGAAAACAAAAACTTTAAATTCTCATTTCCACTAGTTACAATGCTGATTATCAGTCTTTTATTAAATTTGATTTTATATCTCGTAAAAAAGTTTTTTTGAAAATATATTTATACAACAAATGCAACCAAATTATATTTGGTAACGTCTCTACAAATACCAAAGCGTTGGAAACGAAGAAATAATGAAAAAAGTATATATATATTTATTTTTTGTTGGTTGGTTATTTTGGGGCTGCGATAGCGTCACTGATTTGCAGCCACAGCAGAATATTAATGTAGCCATTCCTCAAGCTGCCGTCAACGCTGTGAGGCACGCCTATCCAGAGGCCACAAAAGTTCGTTTTTCGACAATTGAAAAAGATAAAATTTTTCAATCTGATTTTGAAATAAAAGTCGAAAAAATGTCAGCAATTGTTAATTATTTAGGGGTAATCTCTGAAATGTATAAACAAACTGGCGAAATTGATTTACCCGAAATTATTAAAAAATATATTGAAACAAATTATTCGGGAGCAACTTATGGAGATATTTGCCAGCAAGTAAATAAAGATGGACAAATTGAAGGTTATAAAGTTAGGATTAAAGGTAAAGATGCAAAAGAAATTACCTTAATTTTTGATGCAACAGGCACGCTAATCTTATCAATTGCCGATGATAGAGGAATGAAGCCTCCTGGAATGAAACCTCAAAAAATCTATTTTATCGACAAAAGTGAATTGCCTCAAGCGATTACTGATTATTTAGTTTCAAAGCATGGTGAATATAAATGTATTAAAATTGCCGTTATAGTAGAAGCCGATACTAAAGGATATTCGGTTGTGATTAGTAAAGATTTTACGACTTATGATTATTTGTTTGATGAAAAAGGAAATGTATTAAAATCATCTTCTTTTGGAGTCAATGCTCCTAGCGATAGAATCGAAGATAAACCATTAAATATCAACGATTTAAGTTCTAAAATCAAAAATTATCTCGACAAAGAATTTAAAGGTTGGCAATTTGAACGAGGTTTATCTTTTTCACAAAATAATGTTATTCAAATATATAATATTCTTATAACGTATGATAAAAAACAATATTCCATACAATTTGATGGTGAAGGAAACTATATAAAGAAAGAAGAAATTGGTAATAATGGCATGGAAAAGGCCGTTATTCAAATGATTCAACCAAAAGATTTACCGAGTATCATTACTAATTATTTGGCTAGTAAACATACAGATTTTAAATATATTCAGTCTTCAATTGTTACGACAAAAGACAAAAAAACATATTGGATAACTATTCTTAGCAAGAATATTACTTTCGATTATACCTTCGATAATCAAGGGAATTTCATAAATGTCAAGGAAATTACGATGAAATTTCCTGATAATAAAATAAATGATAAACCTCTCGACCCAAAAGATATTCCGAGCAAAGCCAAAGAATATTTAGATATAAACTTTAAAGGTTGGGTATTTCAAAAAGGATTTATAGCGTACGCAGAAAATAAAGTTTTAGGTTATATGATAGCTATTAAGGTAGGGAACGATTATTATTACATCAATTTTGATGAAAATGCTCGTTTTATATCTGCCAGAAAAGGCTAAAAAGCATTATCAAACCTATTATTATTAATTGAATCTAAAACACAGCAACCCTTTTCGGATGCGGAATGAAGTAGAATTAGTTCTTGGTTGTCAGCGAAACGACCCGAGAGCCCAAGCCGCCTTTTATAACCTCTATAAAGGCAGGCTTTTGGGTGTATGTCGTCGCTATGCCCGAACTGTCATGGAAGCCGAGGATATTTTTCAAGAGGCATTTATAAAGATTTTTAACAAAATCAATGATTTACAAAAACCCGAATCTGTTGAATACTGGGTAAAATCTTTGGTTGTACGAACAGCCATTGACCATTATCGACAGAATACAAACGAACGGCAATTTGTTGATTATGCAGCCATTGAAAATCAAAGCGAAGCCGACATTGGCGTTATATCGCAACTGAGCCACGAAGAAATCGTTGGTATTATCAATCAATTGCCCGATGGCTACAGGATGGTCGTCAATATGTACTTGATTGATGGATATGAACACAACGAAATCGCTAAGATTTTAGGAATCTCAGAAGGAACATCAAAATCTCAGCTTTCACGAGCAAAAGTTCATTTACGAAAATCATTGCAGGAAATGGGTGTTGTTTAATAATTTATATTATTCGATTAAAGTCAATCAATATTTAGGAAAAATCCTACTAAGTTAGAAACGTTTCAGCGATTCTATAAACTTAATAGGGTTCTCAAAAAATGAAACCAACAGACAACATAAGGAAAATTTTATCTGAAAAATTTGAGAATTTTGAAGCCGAACCACAAGATGATTCTTGGGAGAATATTCGCTTTGCTCTTGATTTGAAAGAAAAATTAAGTTCTTATGAAGCCGAACCACAAGATGATTCTTGGGAGAAAATAATGTTAGCAACACAACTTTCTGATAAATTTAAAGACTTTGAAGCTGAGCCGCAAGATGATTCTTGGGAGAAAATAAAATTAGTAACGCAACTTTCTGATAAATTTAAAGATTTTGAAGCTGAGCCACAGGCCGAATCTTGGCAGAAAATAAAGGCATCTACTAGGCTTGACGAGAAATTCAAACATTATGGAGCAGAGCCGCAAGAGGCTACTTGGGCAAAAATTCAACTAGCTACACATCTTACTAATAAATTTAAAAATTACGAAGCTGAACCAAAGGCCGAATCTTGGCAGAAAATAAAGGCTGCTATTACGCCCGAAAAAGAACGTCGAATAATTTTATGGCCTTTTGCATACAGAGTTGGCATTGCGGCAAGTATTGCGTTATTGCTGGGTTTTGGATGGTTAATTTATAACAATAGTAAAATTGCGTCTTCTGGCATCGCACTTAATAAGCATTCAAATGCTACTGCATCAGGCAAAGTTTCATCAAAAGATTTTGCTCAAAATAATGCTTCGGACAATTCAAAATCAACTGATGCTCATTCTGAGAAAAACACAGTACCTAATGGCGTTTTGACTGAGCAAATAGCTTCTTCTAAAAAGAAAAATAATGGCTTAATAAGTAATAACAAAATTGCTTTAAATGAAAAAAACACCCAAAAAAGCAACTTTTTTTCTAAAAAAACACCTAAGAAAAAGCATCTTAACAATGGGTTTGCAAACCACTTGAATAAAGAATCTTTAGCCAATAATGATAAACCGATTGATTCTGGCATCAATGACAATTCAACTATTTTTGTTTCATCAAATCAAAGCGAAATAGCTGAAACAAAAGCAACATTAAATCTTGAATTAATTGACAGTAAGGCCTTTAAGACAAAAAATATTAGACTCCCATTTGGGGCGATTGCCTACAATAATGAACGTCCGATGGAAGAAAAAGAAGAAAAAGTTAGAAGAAAAATGATTCTCACTAGCAGCATCATGCCTTTGCAAACATATCAAGCTCTAACTATTTTGCCGCAAACAACTACTTATATTCAACAAGTTGGTACACTCAATGCGATTGATGCACAACGCCTTGGTATTCAGGCACGTGTTGGAGTGATGCAGTCACTTTCAAATCGCTTCTCAACGGGCATTTCGCTGGCATATTCTGGCATTCAGCAATCAATTAACTATGAAGTAAACAACGGAACTTACGATGTGCTATTAGATGCAACTCAATCATATACTGTTGTAGGTGTTGGTGAAGCAATTAATCAAAATAAGTTTTTACATACTGTTGGTTTAAAAATAGACAACGCTTATTTGGTTTCTAATCAGAAAAATAAACTATTCGTTTTGGGTGGAGCAGAAGCTGTTAGAGTACTTAATAATAATCAATATGCTTATTATTTAAATGCTTCGGTGGCCATCTCCTACCCAACGAAAAGCGGTAAAACCGTTTGGATTGAACCAACTTATCGTTACAGTCTTTCACAGTCGCTTGATGCTAATAATTATTTACAAATTAGACCTTCAAATATTGGCTTGAATGTCCGAATGAATTTTATGTAATTCTCATTTCGTTCCAATTTCTACTCATCAGTCTTATTTCTCCGTCCCACACTTATTTTTTGCATTTTTCTAAAAAATCCTTTCTTTTGTATCATCAAACAAAATAAACATTTTGACCAATGAAATTTAAAATTACACTATTAATCATATTACTGTTACTAATTAGCGTGGCATATTATTTAACCGCAGGTTACTATTCAAAGGGTGAACGTGCTGGTACAATTTCGAAGCTAAGCGAAAGAGGTTACGTTTTTAAAACCTATGAAGGGGTATTAAATGAAGGAGGCTATTCGGGCGAAACAGGAACACTGACACCCAGATATTTTGATTTTTCGTGTAAAACAGATTCAACAATTGCTAAACTTCAAAGGGCGTTGAAAACAGGCGAACGAATTACACTTAAATATTCAGAAAAATTCTTTAAATTTCCTTGGAATGGCGATACTAAGTATTTCATTGATGATGTTGAGTTTATTATACATCAAACGCCTGTTCAAACTTTTCCAGCACAACATCCTGCTACAACTGCACCAGTGAGCAAAACAGATTCTACTTTATAATAAATTAATGTTAGTGTATAAAAAAAGACAGTCTAAAAGACTGTCTTTTTAACATTAACTTATTTCCTATAATCTAATTTTTTATTCGGCTTCATCTTCGATTACACCATCTTGGTCACCTGGTTTAGTGTCCATAAGTGCATCAGCATTAACTGCCACAGTAGCCTTTATTTTATCTTCTAATTCGGCCATTAATTCTGGATTATCTTTGAGCATATCACGTACACCATCACGGCCTTGACCTAATTTTGAAGTACCATAAGAGAACCAAGAACCCGATTTTTTTACAATTTCCAAATCAACTGCTAAATCGAGAATTTCACCCGCTTTCGACACACCTTGTCCGTAAAGAATATCAAATTCAACTACTTTAAATGGTGGAGCTAGTTTGTTTTTTACAACTTTCACTCGAGTACGATTACCTAAAATCTCATCGCCATCTTTGATAGCACCGATACGACGAATATCAATTCTGATTGAAGCATAGAATTTTAGGGCATTTCCACCAGTTGTTGTTTCTGGACTACCAAACATTACTCCGATTTTATCACGTAATTGATTGATAAAAATAACACAACAACCTGTTTTATTAATTGTACCTGTCAGTTTACGCATTGCTTGTGACATCATACGAGCTTGCAAACCCATTTTACTATCGCCCATATCGCCTTCCAATTCAGCTTTTGGCACAAGAGCCGCAACTGAGTCAACTACTACAATATCAACTGCACCCGAACTAATCAAATGTTCAGCAATTTCTAGGGCTTGCTCGCCATAATCGGGCTGTGAGATTAATAAGTTTTTAGTATCAATACCTAATTTTTCAGCATAAGTACGGTCAAATGCGTGTTCTGCGTCAATAAAAGCCGCAATACCACCTGCTTTCTGAGCTTCAGCAATTGCTTGCATTGCTAAAGTGGTTTTTCCTGAAGATTCAGGGCCATAAATTTCAACGATACGAGCTTTCGGAAACCCTCCAATACCTAGAGCAAGGTCAAGTCCAAGTGAGCCAGTAGAAATAGAAGGAACTTCCATTACTTTAGCATCACTCAAACGCATTACTGTACCTTTACCGTAAGTTTTATCCAATTTCTCCATTGTGGTTTGGAGACTTTTCAATTTGTTCGCTCTGTCGTCGCCTTTTGGTTCTTTTTCTGCTGCCATTTTATTTTTAAAATTGAATTTTAATGATATTAACGCAAACTACTATTTTTTAGATAATTTTTACTTATATTTCAAATGAAGTTCGTTTTTTAGAGTAAAAAAAACAACTTATTGCCTTTTAAATTATAAAAAAAGTACAATTGATTTTCAATAAAAATTATTACTTTTTTTTCTGCTTTTTAAATGCTTTATCAATTTCACTTTTTACCTTATATGCTCATTTGAACGATACAAAGGTAATACAAATATTTAATACAATGCACAATATTTTTTACAAAAGGTTTTTTTTAATGATGAATGGTTTTTTAAAATGCATATTTTTTTGTATGATTTTTTTTCTACAAATAATAAATAAAATATACGCCCAAGTAGATAATAAAAGCATAGAAAACAACCATTCATTTAATGATACCAATATTAGAAAAATACAATTCAAGTTTAATTCGTTGGTTTATGTAAAAAATAATGAATATTTCAATGAAATAGCAGATGGATATACACTAATTGGGTATTATTTGAACCCTAAAATGAGTATTCGACTTCACGAAAAAGTACAAATAGATGCAGGTGTATTCTTGAGAAAAGAATATGGTCGAAATGGATTAAAAGAAATCGAGCCGACCTTTACGGTTCAAATCAAACAAAAGGATTGGCGATTTTTGTTTGGTAATATTGAAGGAAACCTTAGCCACCGAATGATTGAACCACTTTTAAGCTTTGAACGTGTACTTAGTAAACCGTTAGAGCATGGTTTTCAAGCAAAATACCAGAAACAGGAAGCATTCTTTGACGGCTGGCTCGATTGGCAACAAACTACAATTGCTGGCCAAACTAATCAAGAAAAGATTTGGGCGGGAATGTCTTATTACAGCAAAGCGGTTGAGCTAAAAGGTATCAAATTCCAAGCAATTGCTCAAGCCAGTATTTATCATAGTGGCGGACAAAATATTCAAAATATTCAACCCGTTCGAACAATGATTAATCCAACTTTGGGATTACGTATTAAGAAAGAATTTAACCAAAATCAAGCTTTCACATTAGATAATTATTATGTTGGATATTTTGAATCGCCACTGCAAGGAACGGCTTATTATTTGAATACATTTTGGCAAAATCCAAAATATCAAATTGGCTTTAGTTATTGGGGAGGACACTATTTTAATGCCCCTTTCGGGAATGATTTAATGCAATCGACGTCAAGAAAATTTAATAATGAAAGTCATTACGAAGAAAGTCGCAATGTACTGATAACAAGGATTGTACGTGATTGGAAAGTATCAAGCAAAGTTGTTGTTTCACTAAGAATTGAGCCTTATTACGACTTCAAAAATCGAATTATGGAACATTCAGAAGGACTTTACTTAAAGTGTAATTTATAAGAAAACCACAGACAAAAGCCCGTGGTTTCTTCATTTCTCAATAGCGATGTAAAAATCATTTATTAAAATCTAGCTTGCAATTTATTGGTAAATGAAAGCAGATTTTCGTAGTCAATTTCGTCAAAAGTTAAATCATCTGGCACTTTATCTTCTGCACTATGATTCACGATTAAATTATAATATTTAAAACTATTTACAGGAACAGATAAACGATACACAACTCCATGTTCAAAAGTATTATCTTCAATTTTCCAGATAGCAAGTTTGGTTTTTTGGTCAAGAATTTTGACTGTAAACTTACTTCCCTGAAAACAATCAATAATGATTGAATTTTGGAATTTTTTAACAGATTTAATAAAGTATGTTTTGGGGCCTTCACCTTTGCTGACAATAATAGTAGAGTCAGTCAGATGATAGTAATAATGCCCTTTCAGTGTTTTCGGACAAAAAACATAGGTATTACCGTTCAGTTTTTGAGCCTCAAACCACTTTTTAGGAATTGAATTATAAAGTGTATCATCTTTAAAAGACCATAATTCTTTTAATTTTTTGGATGCTTTAAAATCTCGGCAAGCACGAAAAATAAGTGATTGGTGATAATCATCAAATTCGGTTCTTTCATCAAGATTTCTCGCAAAAACCGAATTTTGTGTAGTATCAATAAAAATACCGTATCGTTTCTTGATAACCTTATCAGGATTATCTGGTCGAATGGTAATGGTTTCATTATAAAAACTTCGGTAGATTGATTCTGAAAGTTTGCTTTCTGTCTGAGCAAAAGTTGAAGTAATCGAAAACCAAAGTATTAGGCATGTAACGATTTGTTTCATAAAGGCACGAAGGACTAATTCCGTAATTATTATTAAACGGAGCAAAAATCATGCTAAAAGAATGAATGACACCTACTACTTATTTTCGACATCTAACTTACTTACAATCAATAACTTATAAATCAAAAAACGCCTAAAAAATGGCAAATACAAATTTAGGAACGATTTTTGATAGCATATATTTACGGTAAAAAAGTATTCTTAAAAAGAGCGTGTCACTCATTTTTAAATTTATAAAAATGGGTGACACGCTCTTTTTATTTCTTTATAATATTTCAGTCTCTTTGTTTTGGTTCATATTTTTCGGGAGCGTACAAGAAACCAAAAGCCTCTGCCCCATCTTTGGTATGCACTTTATGGTGAATATAATGGGCGTGCATGATGCGTTTCATGTATTTACTTTTTGCCACAAATTTTATCTTTACTCGACGATGAACAATGATGTCATGAAAGACAAAATAAGCAACTCCATAACACGTAACTCCAGCACCAAACCAAGTTAAATACCAAAAGTCGGGATTAATATTTCCGTAAATAATTGTCGAAGAAGCTACAATACTAAAAACGATGGCGTAATAATCATTTTTCTCGAAAAATCCTTTGTGATGATTATGGTGATCGGCGTGCCATGCCCAGCCAAAACCGTGCATGATATATTTATGAGAAAACCAAGCCATGAATTCCATAAATGCAAATGTGACAATTACGATTAAAAACTTTAGAATCATGATGGAAATAAAATTTGATTGATTTTAATAATATTAACACAAAATTACAAATGATTGTTTGAGTTGAAGGATGATTTTGCAGAGATTTTCAAATAAAAATCCCTATTTGATAACAAATAGGGATTTTTGAAATATTCTATAATAGTGATTTTTATTTTTTTGCAAACGAAAAATTGGTCAAATAAGAAATCCTAATAGTTGGATTACTTTCTTCAATTGTATCAGAGAAATTCCAAATATTTTGGTGAATGTAACATAATTGTATTTGATTATGTGGATCAATCACATATCCCAAACCAGCAATGATTCGATTTTGGTTCATAAATGTTTTTCCAACATTATTCTTAGTAGCATCAGTTCCTAGAACGCCAATGTTCATGAATGCTTCATCACCAATGATTCCAAGAAGTTTTGGTTTGTTGTCAATCTTCACAAGTGGATAAGTTGCCAAAACCATGTAACGTAGACGGTCACGGAATTTATGGTCAGTAATGGCATAGTCTGCTTGATTAGTCGGAGTTGCCACGGTACTACTTGCTACTCCTACAAAACGAAACTCATTACGCAAACGATTAGTCAATTTTAAATCTCCTAATTGATGGCTGAGTGTACCTTGCAACCAAACATGGTCTTCAGGAATTGGACGCTTGTTAATAGCAGGACTACCATACACATAAGTATTATAGTGACTATACCCAATACTTCCTAGAAAATGCTTCGTAAGTTGATAATCAAACGATGGACGAACAAAATATTGTTGTTTTTCACTAAAACCATTTGCAAAACGCATTGTAGCTTCAAAGGTAAAAGACAACTTTTTGGTCAGCATATTTTTACCCACATAATGTAACCAAATATCGTTGTTCTGACTTTTAGTTTGAGCTTGTGTTTGTAAACTAAAAATGCTTATCAACAATAAGGAAACTATGACTTTATTTTTGAAATTTTTCATCGCTTTAGTTATTAAAAATGAATATTGAGAAATAAAAGACAATGGACTTTTAATCAACTGATAATCAGCAAATTAAGAACACATCAATTCTAAAAAATTAATAAAATGCTTGAAGGCACATTTGTTATAACACATTTGAATTTCAAATGTGCAAGGCAGTTATCGCTTAAAAATTAAGTATATTTAGTGAATTTAAAATTCGGCATGAGCTCTCAAACTAAAAACACTGACTGGTCCTCTATCTTTATTATAAGCTGGATTTACGACAAACTGATAATTGGGCGAGACCCAAAAATGACGGTCATGTAAATGAATATTATAATAAGATTCAACTATTTTTTCTAACCCATAATTGAGTTTACCATCCCCTACGATGAACCCGTAGCCTCCACTTCCTAAATAATCACGATGTTCGTTAGAAAGTCCGTTGGCAACAAGAGCTAGCCCAAAAGTATCATTTGGTCTTTTCCATTTCGTGCCGTTGTTTGAAAAACCTATACTAATAGAACGGTCAATTTCGGTAAATGCCCAAGTTTCATTCTTTCCATCATTCCAACTTGCTCTAAAGAATATTCCTGCATTATCCGTAATTTTTTGTTCAACATTCAGACCAGTTCCAACTTTATTTCTGCCATTTATTCTCGTTTCGGTTACATCTTTATCGGTTCTTTTAATAGCTTCAGCATAATTTCCCATATAAGTTTTGGTATAATAACCTAACAATCGCACAGTAGTTTCTTTACCTATTTCACCAAACTTCTTATTGACTTCAAAAGAATGAGAATAATTTTTGGCAAATTTGTAATTCAAATCTGGTCCATTGGCTGTTGTTGGTACGGCAGTTGTACTAAATCTTATTCCTACCTTAGGGCTTCCATATTCTATTACATATCCTGAGGTATAACCTCGCACATTTGCAGCGTAATCCCAAGCTCCATGACTCATCAAAGCCCAGTTCATAAATTGCGAACGAGGATCATGGCTATATGAATTTGAATCAAAAAAATCTGACAAACAAAATTTCCCCAAAATAAACCTCAAATACTTTTTTGGATATTTGGTTGCCACTTGATTTATGCCATCATCTACTGTTTCAAAATCATTACTCAATGCAATGGTTTGCTTCAAATAAAGTCTTGCTAAGTATATTTTTGGAGCGGCATCACCTATTCTAAATGCTTCACCGTTTGTAAAACCCGCTATTCCTTTTGCTCCACTCAGCCCACTACCTCCTGATAATTCGGCATTAAAATAAGCTTCAGCACCTTCCCAAAGTTTTACACCTGTAAAGAGAGTTGCAGTTATTGACGCTTGTGTTTCTTCAGCTGTTGTTAAACTGTTTGTGCCAGAATACGGAGCATTGATTTTAGGCTTTGTTTGAGAAACAACTGTTTGTTGAAAATGAAAAGTAATTGATTTTTGAGCATTGATTTCTAGCGAGAAAAAAAACAAAATTAATAACAATCGTGATTGCCTATTTTTTATTAACATCTTTTTATTGCGAGAAATATTTAAACAATAGCCACTTATCAACTTTATTGTTTTTACTCTATTAACTTCATAAATGAGTGATAACTACCATTGATTGTATAATAGTTACCACTTATTCTGAAGAATATTTTATTTCTTACGAGCAGCTAATTTATGTTTAGAAACTGGTTGATGAGCTTCTAATCCTATAATTGAAACATTACCGCCATTTTCTTTATAATCGTGTTCGAAATGATGCAAATTTTCCATCACAGAATGGTCAATCAAGCTCGTATTTTTTAAGTCAATAATTACATTAAATCCAGGTGGAATCGCTTCTAATTTTGTTTTTATTCCTAGATAATTGGTAAAAATTGCGGCTTTATCAATTTCGATTAGATAAGTATCATCTGTGAATGAAACAATTACAGGGGCTTTGAATAAAGCTGTAACAGATGCTCCATGATACAGGTGAATAAGGATTTTAAGCAACATTCCAGCTCCAATTCCGACCAATAAATCTTCAAATAGTGTAAAGAAAATGGTTACTAAAAAGATGGCTAATTGCTCTTTTCCGATTTTGAAAGTCTGAATAAATTCTCTTGGATGAGCCAATTTAATACCTACCGTAATTAACATTGCTGCAAGAGCTGTATTCGGAATCAACTCAATAAGATGTGAAGCCAATAAAACGAAAGCTAAGATAAAAAATCCGTGAAAGAAATTTGCCCAACGTGTTCTAGCACCATTATTAACGTTTGATGAACTACGAGCAACTTCCGAAATCATAGGCAAACCTCCTAAAATGGCAGCCAAAGTATTACCAATTCCAACAGCAATTAGGTCTTTGTTAGCATCAGATTTGCGACGGAATGGGTCGAGCATATCAATTGCTTTAACGGTCAATAATGATTCTAATGTACCAACCAAAGCAAACATTATAACATATTTAATAAATACGCCTGTTTGAGCAAAACCAGCAAAATTAACGTTTATTTTGACATTTTCAAGTAAATTTCCAATGTGAACTAAAGCATAGGCAGGTTCAGTTTTTTGAAAATCTAGCATTAATTCAGCAGGAATGGCAAATAATAAAACCATTAACGGTGCAGGAATCATTTTAATCGGATGATTAATAAAAGGCCAAATCAGCATAATTGTCAAACTTACTAAACCAACCAAAGTTGCTTTAGGGTCAAGATGAAGAATAAAATCAGGAATAGCCGCGAGTAATTCGATTGGCCCTTTTCCTTTAACCATTGCTGGTGCAACATCTAATAAAACTGGAATTTGTTTGGCAATAATAATTAAACCGATGGCTGCAAGCATTCCATGAATGGCCGAAAGTGGAAAAAAGTCGGCTAATTTTCCTAGTTTAAAAACGCCAAATAAAATCTGAACAATGCCAGCCACAACCATTGCACCAAGTGCTAAATGCCATCCAATTTCGCCGCCACCAAATTCGCCAACGGCTCCAGCTACAATTACGATTAAACCTGCCGCAGGGCCTTTAATTGTTAAGCGTGAACCCATGAAAAAACTTACAACAATACCGCCAATGATGGCAGTAATTAAACCCATTATAGGTGGAAATTCGGATGCTTTAGCAATACCTAAACTCAATGGTAATGCCAATAAAAATACAATAAATCCAGAAATTGCATCCGTTGAAAAGTTTTCTTTTAACCCTTCAATACCGTCTTTTGGCAGTAATAACTTTGTTTTATGTTCCATTTCTTAATTTTTTTAAATTTTGCTTAGAATGTATTGAACAACTTATGATGATTTGTAAGCTGTTTCGTGATATGTTTTAATATGTGGCCCAAGAAATAATCGAGAGTAAAGTCTAATCAATGAAATACCAGCTAATATGAAGCTTGAAGCAGTAGCATAAGCCAAAACCACTTGGTTTTCGTGAATGTGACTAAATACTAAATCAAGACCAATAAAAGTTGGTGTAATCGGAAATCCAGCCAAGCCTAAACAAGCCAATAAGAAAACCATTGCAAATTTTGGATGCTCAAAAGCATGGCCATGAAACTGATTCAAATCAATGTTTTTTTCGTAGGTTTTAAGTTTCAGAATACCCCAATAACCGACAATTCCCGAAACAATGACACCGCTCAAATAGAAAATGACTTCGGTCAATTCAAACTTTTCGTTGAATGAAATAGCAAGGGCAATCCAAAAGTGATTCATTATCAATAATAGCCAACTCATCAAAGGGCTTTTTCGCTCAGAAAACGATTTCAAAATCATCAATAAACCAATCAAGGCAAATATTCCTGGCAAATATTCGTGCGGGTGTTCGGTGCCTGTTCCAACTGTAAAAAGAAATATTAAACCGATGATATAAGCAGGAATAAACAGCAATAAAAGTCTATTTACAGTCAAAAAATCTAGTTTTCGACCAATATTTTTGAGCGGTTTCCAAAGAATATAATTCATAAATGAATCTAAATTCCATTCTTTTAAGCTCAATAAATAGACTGAGTATTCTATTTTCTTAGGAAGGTTATCTTCAAAAGTGTGGTGTCGAGGAACGTAATTATAGAATTGCTCACGAATTTTATAACTCACCACCGAAGGAGAAACCAATAATTGATAGGTTCTCAAGAATGCATTTCCTGCAAAGTGAAACAACGCAAATGTTTCAAAACCCGCGGCTACTTCAATGAAAATTAAACCAATTTGGGCAATCGAAGCATAAGCAATTTGACTCTTTACGGATGACTGTACACGTGCAATCGGAGAAGCGATAATGCTAGTTGCTAAACCAAGCAAAGCAATCAAAATCCTGACTGATATTTGATGGTCCCAAAAAGGAAAGGTGCGAAGCAATAAAAATACGCCCAAATGCACCGAAAGCGAGCCATAAAAAATAGCACTTGATGGCGTAGGCCCTTCCATGGCTCTTGGTAACCAAGATGAAAAAGGCAATTGAGCCGATTTAGCCGCCGCAGCCAACAAAATCATTAATGAAATAAAAACACCAATAAAACTATGATTTTCGAGATGCTCATGAACAAGTTCATAATTGCTCAATTTCAAGAATGTGATGTTTTCATGCCATAAATGATGGCTCGCCCACATCGCTAAAATCAAGCCTACGTCACCAATTCGGTAAACAGAAAATACTTTAATCGCATTTTTAACTGGCAAATATCTATCTCGGTAAAAGGCAATCAACAAAAACGAACAAATACCTAATATTTCCCATCCAATAAATAAAGTTTCAAAATTTCCTGATAAAATCGTGATATTATAGCCTAAGTAAAAGAAAAGAATGGTATTGAAAAAACGTTTGTAGCCTCTTTCACGGTGAAGATAATAACGACTGTAAATCGTTACTAAAAATGTTAAGAAAGCACCGACTAAAATATAAACAACCGTAATTTTGTCAAAACACAAATCCACTAAAAACTCATACTCTTTCGATTTAAAAAGTACAATTTCTTTCAGATTCAATGTTGTATGTCCATCAATTAACCATATAATTACAAAAATCACTAAACTCACCAAATTGATTCCCGCTGTTAAGAATGCAACCCAAGAGATTGTACCTTCGTTTTTATCGGGAATTAGAAGACTTATAATAAAGCCCAAAAACGGTATAAAAATAAATAACTGAAGTAATTGATTCATATTCTTTTGTTTTGGTATTGACTGCCAATAATGTACTTAAAGACAAAGACTGACAATTTTTACTTAATCAAATAAACTGGAAAATTTTCTTGATGCGATTCCACCAAATCCTCAATATCTGAAACCGATTGAAGTTCTGTTTGCAATGGTTCGTAAGTCTCAAAGCCGCCATCTTTGAAATAGGAAAGCTCTTTCGATACTGGATTTACCACAACTAAGTGAATCCATTCATTGAAAAACCATTCATAGGTTTGTGCTGATTTTTGAATTGAAGCCAGCACAACATCAGTAAAATGCTCAACAATTACTAACAAACGAATAGGGTCATGGACTTCAATCATTTGACTTGGAAGTCCAGGACGAAGGTCACCATCAATGCCATTGGCTACTCCGAAAAGTCCCATCACATTATGAGGCAATTTTGACCCTGCTCCAAGTTTATGATTATCGACTCTTGAAAAATAATATTCGAGGTTTATTCCTCCACAAACAGGAGCAACTGCATTCAGAATATTTACCAAAAACTTGCCTTCAGGGTCAACTTTATAATCGAAAGAATTCATAAAAGAACGACGGTCAAGAAATAGATTTTCTGACATCCCCCTTCTTCCGACAATACAAAGAGCATTGGTAGCATGGTTGAGTTCGGGACGAGGCTCAAACAATGAAACTGAGCGAGTTCTGATTTTTTCGTGAATTTCTTCAGCACTCAATTTCGTATCAATTGACTCAAATCTTCTCGAACGTTCTTTGGCATTAAAATCTAATCCTTTTGCAAAAAGAAGTTCATTTTTGGCATGTTTTATCTGATTTTCTTCCGAAAGAATATCAATATCATAAAAAGCAATTTCATCACGTGTGGTATCGTGCAATGCTCCCACAAACTGTGTACTTTCGGGAATATCAATACCTTGTGTTTTCAAAATTGCCCTAACACCCACATGATTCGCCATAAAACTAACCACTCTCGCATTAATAGAACCTGGCCTTCCTGAACAAGCTCCGCAATCATAACCAGCATAATGCGTATTATTTACACTACTCGCTCCATGACCAACCACATAAACAATTGATGCAAAATCTTTCACTAAACCGATGCTATTGAGCAAGTTTCCCACACGAAAAGCCATTTCTTCCACAGTAAAACCAATTTGAAGACCATCTTCTTTATCATCAATATTTTTGTTTTCGATGGAAAGTGTCGATGATTTATCCATGTGTTTGAATGAAGAAACCGTTGCGGCATTTTCAGAAGGACGGAAGATATTGAGAAACAAACGAAATGCCGACCAAAAGCCAACTGTCTGGGCTATAAACCAACCACTAAAAAGTGAATGCGTCTGCTTTCCGAAATGAATATCATTGTTTTTCTTGGCCTTGGCATTCTCAATTTCCTCTTTTATCAAATATTTGGGTGTTACTGGTGCTGGGCATTGCTTTGTTGATGAATTGGCATGAACAGGTTTGTAGAAAAACTCCACACCAAAAAAGCCCGCTGTGCCATAAGTTTGGCATCCTTCATCAAATTTTTCTAAGTAACGTCTAATCGAACACTCACGGTCATCAATACAAAACATCGCTTGAAAAGTCTTCTCTTTGCTACTTTCAATGTGTTTTTTATCCATCTTTATTCCCGCAAGTACTTGGTCATAATAAGTCCATTCAAAAGCATCTTGCCAAATCTCTAATAACTCGCTCAGTTCATTTTTTGGTACATCAGCAAACAAATCGGTTTGGGTTTCCAAACGATGACTTAGCGATGTCCAGTTTTCACCAAACTTTGTATCAAGTGCATCAATTTCGAGTAATAACTCAAATATGATGAGTTCTTTTAATGAAATTTTCTTTTGGTCTAACAACGTTTGTGGTAGATCCTCAACTGCCGAAACCATGCCCGACCAACCCTGATGAGCAAATTGTTGGTCAAAAACATATTGATTAAAAAGAGATTTGTCTTCAACCACAATTGTCAACAATTCTTCAATGGTGCATTCTCCTTTCAACAATAAATTTTTGGCTCTACTACTCTTAAAAAAACTAGAAAAAGTATTTTGCTCAATTTCTCTCATCGAAGCCAAAAATCCCTTGTGAGAAACAGGGAAACTCCAAATCGAAATACCTTGGTCGAGGTAACTGCACAAAATCCTGAATAAAAGTGGATGCACTAATAAATCAAGGTCGATATAGTACTTTTTCTTCCAATTTGAACGTAGTACGCCGATTCGTGGCGAAATTGAAGTATCATATTTTCCGTAAAGAGCCTTCGCTTTCCACTCTTCTGCTTGAGTTTTCCCTTTTCGTTCGATAATTTTTCTCTCAAGAATAGCTGGATTGATTTGTTTTTTATCATAAAGCATTCGATACTCATCCAATGAGAGCGAAACTTTATATCCAAACAGTTTTGATGCTCTACGAATGGCATCATAAAACTTTGAATCTTGAAAAGCATGCAGCGTGTTGTGATGAACAAAGTCTTTTAGCGGGGCTTGTGCTGGCAAAAAGTGCTTTAGTTCATGCAAAAGCTCATGTTCATCGAATCGTGACGACGACCCGTTTGAATGGTTCTTTTTCATGAAGACTTTTCTTAAATAAAAAATATAAAAAGCTATACAAAGTCACCACTGATTCTACTTACTCAAAATAATGTGTAAAAATCAAATACGTGCTGAACTTTTAACAAATGAACTATATGGCTCTGAAATCAATATCAAAAAGGAATTAAAAACCTTTAATCTCAATTAATAGAGTAAATTATTTGTTTGGAAGCTGTAAAAACTTGAATGAGTATCAAATTCTGATATTTCGAAAGCGTATAAACTTTGCTTGATGATAAGCAATGGGGCAGAAATCACTAAATAAAAAGTCAAATTGTTGAAATTTTGTGAAATATTTAGCGATAAAAAAACTATTTTCTAAAAAATCTACATTTCCCAAGAAATCCAATTCGGATTCATGGTCAGCATCTTCCTCAACATTCTCTTCAATTTCTTCAGGTAAAAAATAAATTTGAGGCTTGTTTTTATGAGAATTCTCCGAAGGAACTTGATTTAATCTAATATTTTGAGGTTTTTCAACGCTCAATATCTTTTGCTCAAAATGGCTCGGAAATGTATTGAAACTCAATACATTTAGCACAAACCATACGATTGGCAAAAGCATTTTCATAAATAAACATTTATATAGATCTGATTTTAATCTTATCAAATATAACAAAAGTATTTAGACAAAAACAAGGTTTTGTACATCAAAAACGGCTTTTTTTGGATTATTCTTTGAAAAAGAGAACAAAATATTTGAATTCTATCATTAATTTTTTTTAATGTTTATATACAAAAAAGCCACGATTTTTAAAACCGTGGCTTAGATATTTTAGCCTGAAAGATTTACTCCCAAGTAAATTATAGTTGAAACGTTACAGGCAAAATATACATTTGTTTTGCAGCACGGTTATGGTGCTTCGCAGGCAACCACTTTGGCATTTCTTTGACCATTTTCAACACAGCATTATCAAAAGCTGTTCCCAATGATTCTTCAATTTTTGGGTCAGCAATTGTACCATCTTCGTTTACCCAAAAACTTACCACAACTTTACCTGAAATTTTACTTGCAACAGCTTCGGCAGGATAAACAAGGTTTTTCTTCAAATATTCACTCATTACAAGCTGTCCACCCATAAATAATGGCAATAAACGTTCGCCTACACTCTTTTTTAATAAAGCACTGCCATCTTCATTCCAATATTCTTCCTTGATTCTATTGCCATTTTCATATACTTCAATGCTACTCATTTGCCCATTAGGGAAATAAAATTTCCATTCACCAGTAGGCATATTTTCATCATAAACGCCTTCGTAATCTACCACTCCATTCGGGCGATAAAACTTAAATTTACCGTTTTTCATTTCCAATTTTTCATCAGCAAATGAACCTTCCATTCTTAAAAATCCTTCCGCATTAAATTCGGTAACATCGTAGATTCCACTACTATTTTTCTTCTTTATTTGAATAAATTTTGCAGCTTCTAATGATTTTACTTCTTCATAATTAGCATTAAAATACTTTCGACTAATATCATTAGAAGATAAATCAATTTTTGAACTTATTTTTTCTGAAACCTTCGCATAAATTAGTGAATGCTCAGAAGTTTGTGCGAAAGCCGAAATTCCGCAACTCAAGATAACAGCAGAGGTTAAAACTTTTCTCATTTGACGTTTTCCTTTTGGGTTTATTATTTAGCACACAAATTTCTTTTTAGTTGAAATTTGGGATACGATTTGTATCCGCTTAATAACTTTTCAAATACTATGCCAAAAGTTTTATTAAGTCATTTTAAAATATTGAGCATGAGAAAACGACAAAAAGCAAAAACAGAAGAAAAATGAAGAGAGCAATAAATTACTTTGTTCGCATAGTAATAACAATTGGCATCGTATATTTTGCCCTAACGAGTCTATTATGTAATTTAGCAGGAATCCATTTTGGCATTTGGTCAAGCACTTTAAATGCCGCTTCATCCAAAGCACGATTCAATGATAATTCAATTTTAGGGTTAGAAAGTGTACCATCTGGTTCGACAATAAAACCAATCGCCATTTTACCAACAATCTTGTTCTTCACGACTTCTTCGGGCAATTCGATTGTTCGTTGAACAAACCTATCCATTTCATTAACTCCACCAGGAAAACTAGGTTTTTCTCTTACTGAAAGCGTAATATCTGCCAGTTTACTACCATCTTCATTGAAATACTCGGCATCAACCAGCAGCCCATCTTCATATAATTCTTTTCCACTCAATTGACCATTGGTGTGATAATAGTACCACTGCCCAACTTGTACATCATTTTTATAGAAACCTTCGTTGTCAATCAAATTTCCATTAGGATAATACAACCTAAATGGTCCATTTTTAATGTCATAAGCCGTATTTGTCACATAAAGCTCCATTGATGGTCTTTTATCAATTTTGTATTCACAAACCTGATAAAGTTTTTCGGCAACTTGCTTAAATTCACGATAATAAGCAGCATCTTGAGCAGTTTTAACTTCTTTTTTATTGTTTCCGTAGTATTTAGTAACTACTTGCTCATTATTTTGCTTTGAATCTGTACCAATCACAACTACCGAAACTGGCAATTGATTTTGCCCTTGAGCATAAAAGTGGCTTAAAAGTACACTTGTGAAAGCGACTATTCTAAATTTATTCATGTTTTGGGTTACTGCTGTTTACTATATTCACAAAAATAAATGGAAGTTTTTGTATTTTCAAAATTATTTGAAAGACTTTTAGTGTCTTAAAATTATTAACACCTATAAAAATCATCATTATTGTTAATAAAAAAGTCCAAACAAAAACTGTTTGGACTCAAAATAACATTTCTTTTTTTCTTATAAAACTCCTTTTGTACTTGGCAAAGAGTTCATTTCATTGAGATTTCTTTTGACTGCCATTTTAATTGATTTGGCAAAAGCTTTAAAAATTGCTTCAATTTTATGATGCTCATTTTGTCCTTCACACTTAATGTTTAAATTACATTTTGATGTATCAGAAAACGATTTAAAGAAATGGTAAAACATTTCGGTTGGCATTTCTCCAATTTTTTCACGCTTAAAATCTGCATCCCAAACTAACCAAGGTCGGCCTGAAAAATCAATAGCAACTTGAGCAAGGGCTTCGTCCATTGGCAATAAAAAACCATAGCGATTTGTTCCTTTTTTATCTCCTAAAGCTTTCAAATAAGCTTCACCAAGGGCCAAAGCTGTATCTTCAATCGTATGATGTTCGTCGATATGTAAATCTCCCTCAACCGAAATCTTCAAATCAGCACCCGAATGTTTTGCCACTTGGTCAAGCATGTGGTCATAAAATCCAAGTCCTGTATGAATATCTGACTTTCCAGTTCCATCAAGATTCAATTCGATTTTTATTTTCGTTTCCTTCGTATTTCGCTCAATAAAAGCAATTCGTTCTGGAAGTTTCAAGAACTCATAAATTTCATCCCAATCATTACTTATCAGTTTAGTTGCTTCTTTTTGGGGCGGAGTCAAGCCTTCAACCAAGTTATTCGTCAAACCATCGACTATAAAAATTGCTTTTGCTCCTAAATTCACTGCTAATTGAACATCCGTTGCTCTATCTCCAATAACATAGGAATTAGCCAAATCGTACATTTCATTATTCAAATATTCGGTCAATAAAGCAGTTCCTGGCTTGCGAGTTGGTTGGTTTTCATGAGGAAAACTACGGTCGATGTGAATCGCTGAAAAACGAATATTTTCATTTTCCATTGTTTTCAACATTTTATTATGGGCAGGCCAAAAGGTATCTTCTGGAAAAGATTCTGTACCGAGTCCATCCTGATTTGTTACCATAATGAGCTTATAATCAGTTTCTTCAGCAATTTTTCTGAGATTTGAAAGGGCTTTTGGTAGAAATTCTAATTTTTCGAGCGAATCAATTTGAAAATCTGATTTTGGCTCATCAATGATTGTACCGTCACGGTCTATAAAAAGGAGTTTTTGCATTTTCTCTGGTTGTCTTTTAAAAGCTCAAAATTAGGCATGATTTCAATGAAATGCCAAAAATGGCAAACAAGTATATTTTATTGAACAACCTATTTAAACTAAATAAATTATCAAAACTATAAATTCAAAATATTTTGAATTTATTATAAATTTAAAAATCCGTCAATCTAATTAAGAATTTACGGATTTTTAAGGTAAATAAAGTATTGTTAAAGATTCCCTTTTTTCATTTCTTTCACTGCATAATCGGCTGCACGAGCGGTGAGAGCCATGTAAGTTAATGATGGATTTTGCGTTGAGGTAGAAGTCATCGAAGCACCATCAGTTACAAAAACATTGCTACAACTGTGTATTGCATTCCATTTATTGAGCAACGAAGTTTTTGGGTCTTTGCCCATTCTGACACCGCCCATTTCGTGAATATCCAAACCTGGAGTACGATTTGAATCGTAGGTACGAATATTTTTAAAACCTGCTTTTGTGTACATTTCGGTCAATTGCTCAAAGAAATCTTTGGTCATTTTAACATCATTGTCATCATAATCAACCGAAATTTTCAACTGCGGAATTCCCCACGGGTCAACTTGGTTTTTATCCAAAGCCACATAATTACTTTCTTTAGGAATTGTTTCACCCATCATGTGCGAGCCAACACTCCAAACATTATTCAATGATGGATTTAACAAACCGTTTTTCAAATCTTCGCCCATTCCGCTTCTATCATCGTGCGAATAACGACCAGCCGAAAATCCAGAAGCATAACCACGCAAAAAGTCAGTTTCTTGCTTAAATACATTCCTAAAACGAGGAATATACGGCGAATTAGGACGACGGCCATCAGTAGTACTGTCTAAATAACCTTCATATTCAGCATTAATTGTTGCACGATAATTATGAAAAGCCACATATTTTCCTAATAATCCACTGTCATTGCCTAATCCATTCGGAAAACGACTTGAAGTCGAATTCAACAAAATCAAGTTAGAGTTTAGAGCTGCCGCATTGACAAAAATAATACGAGCATAATACTCAATCATTTCTTTGGTATTGGCATCAATCACTCTTACACCTTTTGCTTTGCCTTTTTTCTCATCATAAATGATTGAATGCACTACCGAATGTGGTCGCAATGTCATTTTACCAGTTCGAGCCGCCCAAGGTAAAGTAGAAGAATTACTACTAAAATATCCTCCATAAGGACAACCACGTTCACAAATGGTGCGGTGTTGGCAAGTAGCTCTTCCTTGGTCAAAATGAATTTGTTTCGGCTGAGTCAAGTGAGCTGCACGCCCCATAATAATGTGACGATCTTTGTAGTTTTTTGCTACTTCTTGACTAAAATATTTTTCAACGCAATTCATTTCATGCGGTGGCAAAAACTCTCCGTCTGGAAGCGATGCTAAGCCGTCTTTATTGCCTGAAATTCCTGCAAATTTTTCAACGTAACTATACCAAGGAGCAATGTCAGCATAGCGAATTGGCCAGTCAACAGCAAAACCATCACGGGCTGGGCCTTCAAAATCAAATTCTGACCAACGTTGTGTTTGTCTTGCCCACATCAACGACTTTCCACCTGTTTGATAGCCACGAATCCAGTCGAATGGTTTTTCTTGTACATAAGGATGCTCGGCATCTTTTACAAAAAACTGTTCTGTTCCTTCATAAAAAGCATAGCACTTACTAATGATAGGATTGGCATCTCGTACTTCCTTTTTGAGTTGGTTACGATGCTCAAATTCCCAAGGTTGCATCATGGTTGTTGGGTAATCAGTTACGTGTTTTACTTCACGTCCACGCTCTAATACGAGCGTACGTAAACCTTTACCTGTCAGCTCTTTAGCTGCCCATCCGCCGCTAATTCCTGAGCCAATTACGATGGCATCAAATGTTTGAGCTTTTACTGAATCTATATTTAAGTTTGACATTATCTAATCTAAATAATTGAATGTGAGAATAAATTGGTGAATGTTTTCTGACATTTACTTTCGATAACTTATTACTTTTTGACAGGAACACAACCGTGATAACGAGCAGGAGCAAATTCATAAACACGGAGGTTGGTCATCACGTATTCTGAATTAAGATATCCCTGAATTGTCAAATTTTTGACTAAACGAATAAAGCCTTTCTCATCGTTATTTTCTGAATTTGAAAGTTTATTTAAAATCACTAATCTTTGCTTCGCATCACAATCAATAAACGTTTTTGAATAATCTTTTTTTGCGGCGGCATCAACCAAATCTATTCCTTTCGAGAAAATATCTTGTGATTTTTTATCGTAACAATCTGTCACCATTTTAGTTGTAAATTGGTGAATATTAAGGTCTTTTGCTCCAGGAGTATCTGTTTTAGGAATAATCGTTTCGACGATTTCGGCTAAAACTGTTTCTTGAGAAGACGAAATGATAAACTGTGAATTTGAAATGCTTTCCTTATTCCAAGCATTGGCCCACGATGGTAAAACAATAGTACTACCGATTGATAGGGCAATAGTTTTGATTGCCGAACGTCTTTGCATTTTTTTAGGATTGAATGATTTTGATTACAAATTAAATGAATTTTTACGAGAAAAATTGTACGTTAAATTACAAAATAGATACCAACTAACTAATTCAAGATAAACATAAAGTATTTTGCGATAAAAAACTTCATAAAAACAAGGCAAAACAAACGATTACTTTTTATTTTTCAAAAAAACCAAATATTATTTTGCCAAAAAGCTTTTTAAAAGCATCAAAGCAATACTTTATTATCCATCATTTGAACAATTTTAACATTATTTAATCATTATAATTAATAAAAAAAGCCGCTCAGAAATGAGCGGCTTTGCATAAAAGTATTTTATTAACTGCAATACATCAATTATTCAAATGTACCCAACCTTGAGCTTTGATTTCGGCTTTTCCTCCACTTTTAAGTGCTAATTCTACTTCTGGGTTTTGGGTTATATATCCAATAGGCAAAACATCGGATAAGTTTTTGATTTTATCAAAATCAGCCTGTTTTACTGTAAATAAAAGTTGGTAATCTTCGCCTCCATTCAACGCTGCTGTAATTGGACTGAGGTTAAATTCGGTTGCAGTAAGCATAGTAATATCTTCGATTGGCAATTTATCTTCAAAAACCATCGCTCCTACGCCCGATTGTGAACAAATATGGAGCAATTCGGAAGCCAATCCATCAGAAATATCAATCATAGAAGTCGGCACAACGTCCAACTCGTGTAATTCATGAATAATATCTGTTCTGGCTTCGGGTTTGAGTAATTTTCCAACTAAATATTCTTTATCGGTCAATTCGGGTTGCATATTTGGATTAGCCAAAAACACTTGTTTTTCACGTTCCAAGATTTGTAAACCAAAATATGCTGCAGCTAAATCGCCCGTTACACACAAAATATCATTAGGTTTTGCTCCGTTTCGGTACGAAATTTTATCTTTATCAACAAAACCAGTTGCCGTTACCGAAATCACAAGTCCCGAACGAGAAGCGGTAGTATCACCACCAACCAAATCAACATTATAACTTTCACAAGCAAATCTAATTCCTTCATAAAGTTCGTCAATCGCTTCAACCGACATCCGATTGCTTAGTCCGATACTAACTGTAATTTGTTTGGCAATACCATTCATGGCCGCAATATCAGAAATATTGACCGCAACAGCTTTATAACCTAAATGACGCAAAGGTGTATAAGAAAGGTCAAAATGAATCCCTTCCATGAGCATATCAGTCGAAATAAGCATATACTTATCACCAACGTCAATAACGGCAGCATCATCGCCAATACCTTTGATTGTTTCAGGATTTGTTGCTATAAATTTTGAACTGATTCGGTTTATTAAACCAAATTCGCCAAGTGTGTTGAGTTCTGTTCTTTCCATAATGCAAAATTGATGAAGATTAATAAGATTCGCAAGAGTTGTTATTTTCGACTGAGAAAATATCACATCAAAAAAGGTGAACTTTTCAGTTCACCTTCTGATTCAAAATATTTCAAAATCATTTCTTATTGCTTAATCAAACTATAAGTATTGATAGTACCGCCCGTTTTTTGACTAGCAGTAGTACGAGTAATGTTTAGTTCGGTATCAGTGATAGAATTGATTGTAAATTCGATTGTACCGCCAGTACCTGTTGGAACAGGATTTAAGTTTTTCAACACCAATTGTGTATCTCCAACTAATTCATATTGACCTGTAAACGTATTTCCATCAGCTTCTTTCAATGTTACTGAAGGAGCAATAAGTAAATTTAATACAAAAGACGAATACCCTGGCTTCGTATTTGATGAAGCTCCTTTAGTAAAAACGGTAGCACTTCCTTCTTTTACGATATTTGCACCCCATGTTTTTTTGATTTTCTCGGAAACAGGAACAGTTTTGTCTTTACAAGAAAAAACGGCAAAAGAAGCAAAAGAAATGAAGAGAATGGCAATTTTTTTCATGCGAATATTTTTGTTTAATAGCTTTATTGGCAAATTATAATCAGTCAAATATCAATCCAAACATTGATTTTCAGCAAATATGGTTTAAATATAAAAGAAAAAAAAATGTTGTTTTAAAGAATGACGTTTTTTTTTAAATAAACGTTGTAGCGATACCTAATATTTTCTCAATAAATAACAAAATTGCTTTGAATGAAATCTATATTCTGAATCATTCAAAGCAATCATTTTTCAAGCCTTTATTTTAATCAATTGCTTCGTGTTTAACTCGATTGAAAATCCAAAAAATAATCGGAAAAACCAAAAGTGTTAATACTGTGGCTGTGACTAAACCTCCAATAATTACGATTGCCAAAGGTTTTTGCGACTCAGAACCGATTCCTGTACTGATGGCAGCAGGCAAAAGGCCGATTGATGCCATAAGAGCCGTCATCACAACTGGTCTTGTTCGTACTTTTACGGCTTCCATAATTGAAGCGTCGAGGGTCATTTTGCTCCTGATATTTTTGTGAAATTCGGAAATAAGAATAACGCCATTTTGAATACAAATACCAAATAAAGCAATAAAACCAACTCCACCCGAAATACCGAAATTGATTCCAGTTATGTGCAGTGCAATAATTCCTCCGATAATAGCAAAAGGTACATTAGCCAACACCAAAAGTGAATCTTTTACATTGCCAAACATAATGAAAAGCAGCACAAAAATACCAACTAAACTAATTGGCACCATCTCGCCCAGGCGTTTTGTGGCTCTCACCTGATTTTCAAATTCGCCTGTCCAACCAATTGAATAACCTGTTGGCAATTTGATATTTTTTTCAACATTTTTTTGAGCATCAGCAATAGTACTTCCCAAATCACGGTCTCTTACAGAAAACTTTACACCAATAAAACGTTTATTATTATCCCGATAAATAAAGGCAGGCCCTGTTATTTTTTGAATACTAGCAATTTCTTTCAACGGGATTTTCGCTCCTTGAATGGTTGGCACCTTCAGGTTTTTTATGTCTTCTTCATCTTTTCTGTAATTTTTTAAATACCTTACTCGTACGTCAAATTTCTTTTCTCCTTCAAATTTTTGAGTGGCGGTTTTCCCGCCAAAAGCCATTTCTAAAACAGCTTGTGCATCAGAGAGTGTTACGCCATAAGCTGCCATTCTTTCACGGTCTAAGATTACACTAATTTCGGGTTGACCAACATTTCGTAAAATCCCGACATCTTTAATTCCCTCTACTTTTTCGATTTGCTTGATAACTTGATTGGCAATTTTATCTAATTCATTCAAATCATCGCCAAATATTTTTACCGCATTAGAAGCATTAATTCCCGCCACGCTTTCTGCCACATTATCAATGATTGGCTGCGAATAATTATAGCCAATTCCTTGGTATTTTGATAAAGAATCATCCATTTGACGCACCAAATCGTCCATTGTGATTTTTCTTTTCCATTCATCTTTTGGTTTAAGATTTACTTGCATTTGCACATAATAAAAACCGCTTGGGTCGGTGCCGTCATTGCTTCTACCAACTTGCGACAGCACGCCATTTACTTCAGGAAATTTTCGAAGTTCTGTTCTTAAAATTGCAGTTTTCTGCACAGTTTCTGGCAAACTTTGGCTCATTGGAAATTTAGCTTCTACCCATAATGCCCCTTCATTAAGTTGCGGCAAAAACTCTGTTCCGAGAAAAGATGCCGAAAAAAACGTAAGTCCCATAAATATTATTGAAACCAATAAGGTCAGTTTTTTGTGAGCAAATGTCCATAAAAGTCCCTTTTCGACGATATTATTCCAAAAATTAACAAAAGGATTATTTTTTTCTCGAACATTTTTATTCAAAAAAATGTGGGATAAAACAGGAACTAATGTCAGCGTAAAAAGTAACGCCCCTAACAATGCAAAACCAAGCGTATAAGCCAAAGGTGAAAACATCTTTCCTTCTACTTTTTGAAAGGCAAAAATGGGCATTAAAGCTGTGATGATAATTAATTTTGAAAAGAAAATAGCCTTCCCAAGTTCAGTTCCAGTTTTTTTAATGACACTACCGATGGCAAGTTTATTATAGGCTTGCATTCCCTTTTTGTGGGCGATGTGGTCTAGAGTTACAAATATACCTTCAACCATCACGACAGCACCATCAATGATAATTCCGAAATCGACCGCACCCAAAGAGAGTAAATTAGCACTCATTCCCTTCATTCTTAAACAAAAAAATGCAAACAATAAAGATAGCGGAATAATGATTGAAACTGTAACCGTTGTTCGCCAATCTGCCATGAATAAAAACACAATGACAGTCACAAATAATATTCCTTCAAACATATTGTGCATCACAGTGGTGGTTGTATAATTCATCAAATTGTCTCGGTCGTAGAATGTTTCCATTTTTACATCCGACGGTAATATTCTTTCATTTAAATCAGTAATTTTCGCTTTTACTCTTTCCAATACTTCCTTAGGATTTTCACCTTTTCGCATCACCACAATTCCTTCTACAGCGTCGTCATTATTATTCAAACCAACTTGACCAACTCTTGGCATAGCCGCTTCGTGTACATCGGCTAGGTTTTTTACCAAAATCGGATTTCCACCAGCATCATCCACGATAATGTTTTCAATATCTTGAATTGAACTCAGCAAACCAATTCCACGAACAACATAGGCTTGCTTGTTTTTTTCGATGATGTCTCCACCAACGTTTAAGTTTCCTTTATTTACCGCTTCATAAACCTGCAATGGCGTTATATCATATTTAGCCAAACGATTAGGGTCAACACTAATCTCGTAGGTTTTCTCTTGTCCACCAAATGCAACCAGGTCGGCAACTCCCGAAACCGAGCGTAATTGACGGTCAATGACCCAGTTTTGAATCGTAAGTAAATCTTTTGAATCTCTTGTTTTACTTTTCAACGTATATCTAAAAATCTCGCCTGTTGGGCCATAAGGTGGTTGTACGTCAGGTTCGACACCTTCGGGCAGAGACACATTACGTAAAAGATTGTTTACTTGTTGTCTTGCGAAAAAGTCTTCTACATCATCATCAAAAATAATTTTGATGACCGAAAGCCCAAACATAGTTATACTACGAACACTGGTTTTCTTCTGAACTGAGTTCATAGAAATCTCAATTGGAGTCGTTACGAAACGCTCAATTTCCTCGGCACTTCTTCCATTCCATTCGGTTACGATGATTATTTGAGTATTTGTTACATCTGGAAACGCCTCAATGGGCATATTCTTGAATGAAATAAAGCCAGAAATCACTAAAACCCCTACCCAAAAGAAAGTAAACGGTTTATTTTTAAGTGAAAAGGCTATAATATTTTTGATGAATTTATTCATTTCGGATGTGATGAATTTAAGGCTTAAATATTTTTATTTCGATTAATCGTTCAACTCGTCATAAACCAATAGTTGGTTTGCGGTCATTACTTTTTCGCCTTCTTTTAATCCTGATAAAATATAAGTTATATCACCCACTTGTCGAAAAACTTCTACTTGTCGGGTTTCGATATTATTACGGTCTTTGAAAATCATAACAAAGTTTTTGCTTTTATCAAAAATGACCGACTCCGATGGAATTGCTAACATTTTTTCGCTTTCGGTGTAAGAAAGTTTGATATTAGCACGCATTTCGGGTTTGAGTAAATATTCGCTATTGCTAAGTTTAATTCGCACTTTCATGGCTTTTGTTTCGGGGTCGATAATATTGAATATCTTATCAACTTTTCCATGAAAAACTTTATCAGGATAGCTCAACGTCGTAACGGCAGCTTCAATTCCTAATTTTACTTGGTTGATGTCACTTTCATTGACATTAGCAATCGCCCAAACATCATCAATCTCGGCAATATCAAAAATATTGTCGCTACGGTCGTTGCGGAGAAGCATATCTTGATTAATATTTTTTTGAATCACAAAGCCACTCAACGGCGACCGCACTTCATAAACTGCACCTTGCTTGATGTTATAAATACTATATGTTTCTTCAATGCGGTGTAATTGCGACTTTGCCTTATCAAGCTGACTGCGAGCTTCAATTACTTCTCGCTCCGAATTCAGTTTTCCTTCAAATAATTCTTGAGCTACTTTTAAATTATTTTTCGATACCAACAAATCATTTTTTGCATCATCTAGTTCTTTCTCAAAACTTGCCACTTCAGTACTACGAATGGTTGCGAGCAATTGTCCTTTTTTTACATAATCTCCCAATTCGACAAATACTTTCGTCACATTTCCGCCAACAACTGGATAAACTTCAATCATTTTGTTGTTATCGGCCGTGATTTTCCCATAAAAATTAAGCTCATTTCTTAGGTTTTGAAATGCCACAGCTTGTGTTTGGGTAGTTTCAAGCATTTTTTTGCTCAACACAAAAGTTGTTTGTGTTTCTACTTTTTTTGGTGTTTTATCACAACCAAAAATGCCAAATACCAGCATTGTTATAATTAATATATTTTTCATTAGTTGAATAAATTTACATTGACAATATGATTGATTGATTCGCCTGATAAAATGAGCTGTTTTCTCATTTCAATTAACTGAAGCGTACTTTGATTGTAACTTTCCATGAAGTCTGTAAACTCAAGCAAAGCGATATTTTGCTTTTGAAAATTGAACAAGATTCCCTTATAAACGACATCAAAATTTTCAATTCCTGACGAAATAATATGACTGTATTGTTCTCTTTGCTGATTCCAAGTTGAATATGCATTATCAATTTGGCTTTTAAGTTCAAGTATTTTTTGTTCTTTCAAAAGCTTTGATTTTTCAAATTCAGCTTCTGCAATTTTGATATTTCCCTTATTCCTATTCCACAAAGCCAAAGGAATTCCAACAGTAAAATTCACTTGATTTCCAAAAGCTCCCCCACGCTGGTCGTAAGAAGCACCAACCGTAATATCGGGTTTTGCTAGCGATTTTTGCCATTTTATCATCAATTCGTTGCTTTCAATGATTTTCAAAAAACTTAAATAATCAGGATTTTTCTCTAAAGCCATTGCCAAAAGTGCTTCGGAAACTGGAAGATTATTTTTCTCAAAATAATTATTCAAACCTCTCTCCTCAACAATTGGGTTGATGGTTTCTTGACTACCGATAAGAATTTTCAAATTTTCCTGTTCGTCATTGATATTTTTTTGAACCGCCAAAAAATCATTTTTAAGATTGAACGACAACGATTGCAAACGCACCACATCTCGCAATGGCCAATTTCCTTTCTGAGCCTGCTGCGAATACACTTTCACGAGGGTATCAATATTGGCAATTTGCTTATTGATACTCAGAATTTTTTGTTGCTCAAAGTAGCTATTGAAAAAACTTTGATGGAGCTGAAATCGGAGATTTTTAAGGAGTTGCTCAAATTGCAGTTCTGCAATGCCGACGGTTGATTTTGCAAATTCCACTTCATTTTTTTTCTTTTTCCCCAAATAAAGTAGTTGCTGAACTGCTATAGCTTTTTGTCCTTTTGCCCCAATATCAAGTACTCGCTTATTTTGAGGATTTATGGCGTTCAGTTCGCCTGATGCGTAGGGTAATTCCCAAATTTTAGACTGAATTACCGATGCTTTAGCAATATCAATGTTGTATTGTTCGGCCAATAACAACAAATTATTTTTGACAAAAGCCTCCTCACATTGTTTAAGTGTAAGATTTTGTTGTGCAAAAACAGTCTGAGTGGATATAATTATTAGTAAAAAAGCAATCTTTTTTATCATCAGTTGACAGTATTTTGTTTACAGCCACAAAGATGTATTGATGCTTATTAAAATTGCCTTTAAGTTTACCTTAAAAAAAACTTAATTAGAGAAAATAATTTTAAAAAGGTTCGTTTGAGGAGAAATTGCTTGATAATTTATAGTTGCAGAATGATAATCTAAAATACGTTTTGAAAGGCGTAAACCCAAGCCAGAGCCATTGATATTGCTCGAATTTGAGCCTCGCATAAAGGGCTCAAAAAGTTTTTCTTGCTCTAAGTGATTTAAAATATCTCCTTCATTTGAAATATTAATTTGTAACTGATGGCTTGCAATTTGTTCGATAACGATATTGGCTCGCATATCTTTTGAATACAAATAAGCATTTTTTAAAAGATTGATAAAGACAATTTCGAGAAGCGATTTTACGCCAAGTACATCCATCGAAAGCTCAATTTCATCAATGACTATGATTTCAAATTTTAGGTCAAAATTGGGGTAAATTTTCTTGACTTTTTCATTCGCCAAAAAAATCACTTCATCAATCCGCACTTTTTCAAACTTTTTTTGGGCATCTTCTCGATTGATTTTTGATAAAAGCAATAATGAGTTTACCAAGTCTGAAAGTTGATGAACGTAATCGTTGATACTTTTGAGAGAGCTGATTGTTTCGGGCGAATGTGTAGGGTTTTGCAGTAAATTCTCGACTTTAAAGGCGATTCTGGTCAAAGGTGTTCGAATTTCGTGCGACGCATTCGATGTAAATTCTCTTTGACTTTGAAAAGCACTCCCAATTCTCGAAAGTAAAATATTGAATGCCTTTGTAAGTAAATTAATTTCGTCATTATGGCTAGTTTCGTACAATTGAATATCTAGTTCATTGACCGAAATATTGGTTATTTGCTTCTGAAAAACATCAAGCGGTTTTAATAATCGTTCAATAAAAAAATAAGTTGAAAACCAAACCAATAATGTACCCGCCAAGAATGTAAAAAGAAGAGTCAAAAACAAAAAATCAAGTTTATTATAGCCATATTTATCTTCTGCTGAAATTAAAATATAATAATCTGTCTTTTCAAAATCATAGTAGATTCCGAGCAGGTCTTTTTCTTTTTCACTCCTAAAAAACGTTTTTTCTTTTCTTAAAGTCTGTAAATCTTCAATATTCCAACTGATTGTGGCGTCATCAATGCTACTATAAATTAGTTTGTAATTTTGGTCGAAAACAAGTGTTTTTTCGTTATAAAGTTTATTGATTGAATTTTGATCAATTAGCTTAAGTATCTGATTATCAATCTCTTTCACTTCAACCAATAGCTTGGCAGTAGTTAAAGCTTTTTCTTCTAATCGTTGTTTAAATTCTTCAATTCGGAAGGATGAAAAAGCGTAAAAAATAATAAAGGCTGCCAATCCGAATAAAACCGAAAAAGCGATGGCAATATTAATGGCAATGCGTCTTTTTAATGTCATGGCTATTCTATTTTGAGATAATAACCAAAGCCAGGCCGAGTATGAATCAATTTAACATCATGGTTTCGGTCTATTTTTTTTCTTAAAAAATTTATATAAACCTCAATTGTATTCATGTTTGAATCAAAATGTATGTCCCAAATTTGTTCGGCAATTGATTGTTTTGAAAGTGTGCGTCCTTTTGCTTTTGCCAACAGCAATAAAAGTTGATATTCCTTAGGTGTTAAGTCGATTAGTTCACCTTTACGCTTGGCTTTCATTTCGGAAGTATTAATTTCTAAATCATCAATCGTAATAATACTATCTGAATCTTGCGGTGTCACACTTCGACGTAATAATGACGTAATTCTCAAAAAAAGTTCTTCAAAATGAAAAGGTTTTACAAGATAATCATCCGCTCCAAAACCAAACGCATCAGCTTTATCCTGAATATCACCGTAGGCCGTTAGCATAATAATTGGTGTATATTTGTTGGTTTCTCGAATGAGTTTACAAACATCTAAGCCATTGATTTTAGGTACATTTATATCAAGCAGAAAAACATCGTATTCGTTATTTTTTGTTTGTCGGAAAAACAATTCTCCGTCAAAAACTGTATCACAATCTATTTTTTTTGAAGACAAAAAGCTTTGAATTTCTTTCGACAAAGCAGGGTCGTCTTCTAATAGTAAAACCTTCATAGGGATTCAATAATTAGATGCGAATATAGTGATTTTCTGCTATAAATCTTTAATTTTCTAAACGATCTCGGTACGATTTTGGATTCATTTTCATGAAATTTCTAAACTGACGATTGAAATTTGAAAGATTTTTAAAACCTGATTCGTAGCAAATTTCGATAATATTTAGCTCACTTACCATCAATAATTTACAGGCATGTCCAACCCTGATTTCATTCACAAATTCTACAAATGTTTTTTGTGTTCGAAGTTTAAAATACCGACAAAATGCAGCTTCCGAAAAGTTGGTTTTATTAGCAATTTCTCCCAAATTGATGTCATTTTTAAAGTTTTTTAACACATAATCAAACACAACATTCATTCTTTCGGAGTCTTTTTTACTGACACCAACCATGCCATTTTCAGAAAGTAATTTGTATTCTTTTGTATTTGCCATCAAATGCAAAATTTCGATTAGACCTAGTAAACGGCCAATTTTATCAGCTTTTAAAAGTCCTAAAATTATTTTCCTGATGGTATTTTTGGTTTCACCATAAAACTCAATTCCAAATTTTGCTATTTCCAAGAACTTCCGAATTTCAGTCATTTCCTCAATCCAAAAAAATTCTTTCCCAAAACAATCATCCAAGAAATGAATCACAATAGAAGCAGGTTTTATTGTGGCTGTTTTATTATAGCAATTATCATCGGCTCGAAACCAATGCGGAAGATTACTTCCCAAAATAGCCAAATCACCTTCGATGTAATCTGAAACGTGATTGCCAACAAATTTTTTTCCAAAACCGCCATCACACAATACAATTTCTATTTCTTGATGGTAATGCCACGGGGTTTCAAAATAAGGCGTTTCAAAACGTTCAATCAAAAATGAAGAACCGAAACTCAACGGTAGTTTTTGTAGTAAAGGTTTTTTAAACATAAATATCAAAATAGTATTGTGAATTTAAAATTATTGTGTGGATTTTATAATTATTCAGTTACAATTTTGTATAATAATTATTCTGTTACGTATTTCATAATACTTTATTTGCAAAAATGCTCAAAAACAAAGCAATTGTTATCGTTGGCGGAACAACAGGTCTAGGCTTTTCGGCAGCCAAAGCATTCGTTCGAGAAGGAGCAAAAGTTGTAGTGGTGGGCAGAAATCCCGAAAGTTGTTTATCTGCCGAACTATTTTTGGGCAAAAACGGACGAGCGATTTGCGGAGATGCAACTGAGCAACAAACATCTATTAAAGCCATAGAATTGTGTTGCGGTGAATTTGGTAGTTTCGATGGACTTTATCACGTAGCAGGTGGAAGTGGACGAAAATATGGCGATGGGCCATTACATGAACTTTCACTTGAAGGTTGGAACAAAACAATGGAATTGAATCTCACAAGTTTGATGCTTTCCAACCAAGCAGCGGTAAAAAAAATGCTTGAATTAGGTAAAGGAGGGTCAATTTTAAATATGGGTTCAGTGTTGGGTTTTTCGCCATCACCACAATTTTTTGTTACACATGCTTATGCTGCATCCAAATCGGCCGTTATTGGTTTTACAAAATCATTGGCAGCATATTATGCTTCTCACAATATCAGAATCAATCTTTTGGCTCCTGCTTTGGTCGAAACACCAATGTCGGCACGAGCCAGCAAAGACACCACAATCATGAATTTTGTAAAAACAAAACAACCTTTAGATGGTGGAAGAATTGGCCGACCAGAAGACCTCGACGGAGCAGCAATCTTTTTTATGTCGGACGCCTCCAAGTTTAGCACAGGCCAAACGCTTTACGTTGATGGAGGTTGGGAAGTATCAGAAGGACAATATTGAGTATTTAAAATGCAAAAAACAATGAAAGTAGCCATTGGAATTGACCTCGGAGGTACAAATGTAAAAGGAATTTTACTAAGTGAAAACGGAGAGATTTTGAAGCAACATTACATCGCAACACAAGACGACCCAGAAGGAAAATGGCGAGAAAAGTTGCTAGAAATGGTCAAATATTTAACAAATTTTTGGCAAGACCCAATTGAAATGATTGGTGTTTCCGCACCAGGCTTGGCGAGTAATGATAATAAATCAATTGCCCATTTGCCGAACCGCTTGTTTGGTTTAGAAAATTTTATTTGGGAAGAATACTTTGGCACAAAAACCTTTGTCCTAAACGATGCTCACGCAGCCTTGATGGCTGAAGCAAAATATGGTGTTATTGAAGGATATAAAAATGCAATTTTGCTAACTTTAGGAACAGGCGTTGGCGGCGGAATTATGATAAACGGTCAACTTTATCAAGGACTTAGCCAAATGGCTGGGCATTTAGGACATATTTCGATTGATAATAAAGACGATGAACTAAGTATTTTGGGAACGCCAGGTAGTTTAGAATACGCCGTTGGCAATTATTCGATTAGCCGTCGGTCGATGGGGAAATTTCAATCAACCCATGATTTAGTAAAAGCATACCTTGCCAATGATACATTTGCCACTTGGCTTTGGCTTGATTCGGTCAAAAAATTGGCAATTACGATTGTATCTTTGGTTAATGCCCTTTCGCCTGAAATAGTTGTTTTGGCAGGAGGAATAACAACGGCAAACGAGGCATTGTTCAGACCGCTGAATGAATTTATTGACCTTTATGAATTTCGCCCAAAAGGTAAAAAAACAATCATTAAACAAGCAAAATTTACCGATTTATCAGGAGCTATTGGAGCAGCCGCTTTTGCATTTAGTAAGTGTTAAAAGCACATTAGTTATTATAAATCACAAAATATATTAACCATTTTTCATCATTAAAGAATGTCATACACCGCAGCATATCTAGCAAAATGTCAAGGATTAATTGAAACTGTTTCTAAGCAAGAAACTCAAATAAGGCAAGTGGCAAAACTGTTTTCAGCATCAATTTTGGCAGGAAGAATGGTACACGTTTTTGGGAGCGGACACAGTCGAATTATGGTCGAAGAAATGTGGCCACGCTACGGCTCATTTCCTGGATTTAACCCAATTGTAGAATTATCGCTGACATTTCATAACTTAGTTGTTGGGGCTAATGGACAACGGCAAGCCATGTTTTTGGAAAATGTAACAGGATTTGCACAACAAATTTTGAGAAATTTTGACCTTTCGGAAGTTGATACTGCTTTAGTTATTTCTTCCTCTGGTTGTAATGTTGTTCCGATTGAAATGGCTGAGATTTTTCAAAGTAAAGACATAAAAACCGTTGGAATTATTTCAAAAGAACATTCTGAAGCGAGTATAAGTAAAAAACAAGATGGCAAAAAATTGCAAGATTTTTGTAAAATTGTGCTTGATTCTGGAGCTCCAGTTGGTGATGCAATGATTAAAATTGAAGGATTAGAAACACCTGTTTCACCAGGTTCGACGGTTGGTTCTTGCATGATTATTAACTGTATCAAAGCTGAATTAGCCAATATCCTAACACAAGCTGGACATCCGCCAAAAGTATTGACGGCTGGAGCAGTAATCGGAGCAGAAAAAGCCACTGAAATTTTTCAAGCAGCTTATGATGAACACGCCCATCGAATATCAAAAATGTATCAAAAAGTTGGTATCGAAAGCTACGTTTCTAAAGAAAAATAATTCTTCTTTTTTCGACTAAGATTATAATTGTTAATTTTTACATAAAGATATGCAACCAATTCCTATAAAAACCACAGTTGTTGGCTCTTGGCCTTTTCCAAGTTGGCTCGAATTTGCTTCCGAAAATTTAGATAAATTTGGCCCCGCCGACATCAACGAAATGATTGAAGATGCCGTAGTTAATGCCATCCATGACCAAGTTTCGGCTGGGCTTGATGTTATAACTGATGGCGAACAAACTCGCTTGGACTTCAATTTGTCCTTTTATGGTTTCATTAAAGGATTACAAGCTAATCACGAAGAAACCCGTAAATTTGGGCCGCCTGCTCACGACCAAAGAGGTAAACATACCATTATAGAACCACTTACTGCTCCAAAAGGATTGGGAGTTGTTGAAGAATTTAAACGACTAAAACGTTTGGCACCTGAAGGCAAAATTTTAAAAGCTTCAATTCCTGGACCATATACACTCTCTGGAAGAATGCTCCCTGGTGAAATTTATAAAGACCGTTGGGAAATTACCGAAGCACTTTTACCAATCGTTGCAAAAGAATTGGCGGCTTTAGTTGAAGCGGGTGCGAAAGAAATTTGTATCGATGAGCCGTCAATGTCATGTTACGCTTATAAAGAAGATACAAAGAGATTTGTTGATATTTTTAACCGCACTGTAAAAGGGATTGTTGGAAAAACTAGAATTGGTACGCACTTATGCTTCGGAAATTATAAAGGGCGTTCGGTTGGCAAGAAAACAATTTTACCAATGCTACCTGATTTTTTAGATTTTACAGTCGATGAATTGCATACAGAAATGTGCGTTTTAAATTTTGCTGAAGTACATTTATTAGAGCGTTTCGCCGAAAAAATGGATGTAGCTGTTGGAGTAATTGACGTAAAAAGTTATTATATCGAAACCGTTGAAGACATTAAAGAACGCATTGCCAAATGCTTAAAATATGTTCCTGCCGACAAACTAGCCATTGCTCCAGACTGCGGAATGTCGCAAACGGCTCGTTGGGCTACGAAGCAGAAAATAGCAAATATGTGTACCGCTGCAAATTTGATGAGATAATAAAATGACCTTAATTAAACCCAAACAAAAAAATATTGAGCTATTAAATGACATCCAGTCATTTGATAGTTTTTCGGGTTTTAAAGTTTGGTGGCTGGCTCAAAGTGGTTTTCTGATAAAATGGCAAGGCAAATACTTGCTTTTTGACCCCTATTTATCTGATTCTTTGAGCATAAAATACCAAAATACTGACAAACCGCACGTCCGAATGAGTGAATTGGTAATTTCGCCACAACAATTAGATTTCATTGATATTGTTACATCGAGCCATAATCATACAGACCATTTGGATGCTGAAACGTTGATTCCGATTATTCAAAAAAATTCAAGCATAAAATTTATCATACCCGAAGCAAATCGAACTTTTGTAGCTGATAGAATTCAATGCGATTTAAACTTTCCTATTGGATTAAATGAAGGCTTGAGTTTCCAATATAAAGGTTTTACAATTACAGGAATTCCTGCGGCTCATAATTCAGTCGAAAAAAACGAAAAAGGCGAATGTAAATTTATGGGGTTTATCACTCAGTTTGGTCACTTTTCGGTTTATCATTCGGGCGATACACTTTGGTTTGACGGCTTAGAAGAAATCCTAAAACCTTATACCGTTGACGTTGCTTTTTTGCCCATCAACGGCAATCAACCCGAACGAAAAGTGGCAGGAAATTTAAACGCTGACGAAGCCGCCAAATTAGGAAAAATCATTGGTGCGAAATTAGTCATCCCGCACCATTATCATCTTTTCGAATTCAATACAGAAGACCCAAATCGCTTTGTTGAAGCTTGCCAATTATATGACACAAAATATAAAGTACTAGCAATGGGCGAAGGTTTAGTAATTAATTAGAATTTTATCTCGTCAATCCAATTTTACAAAATATCTATTCATCAAAAAAATAAAAAATATGGCACAAGTTTGTATCCTTGGTGGTGGATTTATTGGGCGTTTTTACGCAGATTCACTTCACGGTCAACGTGGAAGAGACCGAGTTTCGGTAGTTTATGCCCGACGTGAAGAAACCGCCATCCGTTTTGCTTCAGATTACGCAGTTCCGCATTATTTTACTGATATGGAAGAAGCCATTAAAAGTTCGGCAACAGAAGTCGTTGTGATTGCTTTACCAAATAATTTACACGAAACGGCTGTTGATTTATGTGTAAAACACAAAAAAGCAGTTTTATGTACCAAACCTCTCGGCCGAAATGCAGAAGAAGCTCTTCGTATGACCAAAGCCTGTGAAGAAGCAGGTATTTTTGCTGGTTATTTGGAAGATTTATGCTACACTCCAAAATTCATGAAATCTCTGACAAGTGTAAAAAATGGAGCAATTGGTCGCATTTTATGGGCAAAATCAAGAGAAACGCATCCTGGCCCACACTCGGATTGGTTTTGGGATATTGATAAAGCAGGTGGCGGAGCGGTTTTAGATTTGGGATGTCATTGCATTGAAATTGCCCGAAATTTTATTGGAAAAGATGTAAAACCTGTCGAAGTGATGTGTTGGGCCGATACGCAAGTAAAACCAATTGACGCTGAAGACCATGCAATCGGATTGGTAAAATATGAAAATGGAGCAATCGGACAATTTGAGGTTTCATGGACATTCAGAGGTGGCATGGATTTACGAGATGAAGTGATGGGAACTGAAGGTACAATTTGGATAAATTCATTTCTTCGTACAGGCTTTGAGATGTTTACAAGCGGTGCAGGCGAAGGTGGTTATGTAGCCGAAAAAGCCGAAAGTTCAAGTGGTTGGCAATTTCCCGTTGGTGACGAAGCCCACGAACTTGGTTATACAAATATGTTTACCGATATGTTCAACGCTTTGGAACAAGGCAAAGAACCCAATGAAACTTTTTATGATGGTTACGTAGTAAATGCCATCATTGATGCAGCGTATAAATCGGCAAAAACTAAGCTTTGGGAACCCGTTCAACTACCTGATTGGCGTGGTCAAGTTGGTTTAGAAAAACCATCGGTTTACAACGAATATGATGTGGACCATTGGTTTATTAAAGATGAAATTTTGCCTAATGGCGATAAAAAAGTCATTCTGAAGAAGAAAGCAACGGGTGAAATTATTGAATTAGAAACATGGAAATAAGCTTATTTAAGGCGATAAATAAAATATTTATCGCCTTTTTTAATTCAAAATAAAACAGCTTCAATCAAATCTTTGTTAAGAATTTACGACCTTTGCAGAAATTTTGATAAAACTTGAAAGAATATACCAAAAACCAGCTTGCCCTCCGAAATGGACAAGATAAAGACGAAATCTGGGTTGCTTACAAAGGATTAATTTACGAAGTTACCAACTCCCGATTATGGCGAAATGGGAAACATTACGAGCATTGGGCAGGACAAGATTTAACCGAAGAACTTGCCGATGCTCCACATAATGAACAAGTTTTTGAAAAATTTAAGGTAATTGGAGCACTGATAAAATAATTAATAAAATATGAAGCTCGTTGAATCTATCATACTTTTTGCCAGTTTAGCATTTCTTACGATGTTTGTTGATCAAGCACTTTATAAACAAGTTCCACTCAAAGACAGTTACTTCTTTTTGATGTTTGCTGTTGCTGGTTTTTTCTACTATACTTACCGCCGTGGACTTAGAATTATGGCTGAAAAGAAGAATGAAGACGCAAAAAATGAAGAGAAATCTAAGAAAATTGCTGACAGACTTAAAAGAAAATAAGCAAAAGTGGCAGCCAAAACACCATTTCTCCTAGCCATCGATAATTTTGGTTGATGACTAATTTAGCTTGAAAAAAGTAAATCAAAGTCGAACAAACAGCCATTAATGTTTCAATAAAAAATACTTTTTGAAGAAAATTTTCTTTTGTAGTAAAACTTGAAACAGCAATAAATACTATAATACACAATATTAAATAAGTACAATTGGTCTTGCCAAGTTTCTTGGCGAGATTTTTTGTTTGTGGATATTCTTGAAGTTCATAAAACGAAAAAATAAGAATACTTTGTTGCACCAATAAAAAGAAATTAAATCCAGCTAAATATGCCGTCCAATCAAGCTTTTGTTTGGTACTAAATGCACTTTCAATTATACAAATACTATAAATAGCTGATGTGAAAATTTCTTTATAATATTGAAAATTTGTGCTTTTTGATTGTTTTTGTAGAATAAAAAAGTATAAAATAAGTGCTACTGAAAAGTAAATTCCAAAATAAAATACTTTTTTTGGCAGAAAAAAAACAAAAATAAAAGCAATAAAAAACAAAATAATTATAGTTACTTGAAGGTAGTACTGATGTTGAAAATGGAATTGATGTCGAGCATCTTCGGGTTCAGATTTTAGATTATCCAGCAATCGGTCTAATATATAAATAATCCAAGTGCAGATACCCAAAATTATCAGTGAAGGAGTATCAACTAAATCATTTCCAACTGGTATTTTCCAAAACATCCAACTACTTATAATAGCTCCCAAAACCACATCTAGGCTCAAATAATGAAGCGTTTTTAGGAAGCTATTTTTAGTCTCAATCATGTATTGTCAAAATTGAATTTTGTCACCTACCGAAATTTTTCCAGTCTTCACAACCAACAAATTTTGCCCAAATAATACTTTATTATTAAAATTTCGATATTGATTCAATGTTCTTAGCGGTTCTTTTCCTTTCAATGCAGTTTCGGGATCGATGGTTGTCAGGACACATCTGGCACAAGGCTTTACACCTACCATTTGTGCCTCTCCAATACTAAAATACTTCCAATCATCTTCAATATGTGCTTCACCGCCTAAAAAAACGATATTAGGTCTAAATCGTTTCATTGAAACAGGTTCTGCCAATCTTTCATTCAAACTATCTAGTGAAGCTTGCCCAAGAATTAAAATTGGATAACCATCGGCAAAACTTGTATGTTCTTCTTTTGTAATAGAATATCGTGGGTCGGTCAATCGAATTGAATCATTTGGCTGATAAAATAATTGACATTTTATACCTAAAACAGTTGAAAACCAAGCATCAACTTCATCACTTACCCTGATGGCTTTTACCTCATCATCCCAAATTGTAATCGTTTTATAATCAGTTGTTTGGGGCAAATATGGCACAATCAAAGGAGCTATTTTTTTTACTCGATGCGTTATTTTTAGTCTTTCAGCTTCAATTTGTACGTCAATCAAAGCCATTTGCTCATTCTGACGCTGTGTGATAAATACGTTTTGTTCATCGGCAAGCACCCACCTACGGTCATATTGTAGGCCACGCTCCTCCACAATTGCTTCTTGGAGAGCAATTCCTGCCAATGATTTTATAGGGTAAATAGTAATTTCTGAAACAATAAAAGACATATTTTAAAGCATTTTATACAAATACAACAATTCTATCAAAAAAACGTTTGACTTATTAGGTTAAACTTATAAATTGGGTCGAGTATTTATAGAAATTTTAGTTTTATTTTCTAATACTCTATTTTTCTTTTGTATCGCGAATCTCAATATCTCGAATCTAAAACGATGAAACGATTATTAAATATTATTGTCCTTTTTTGTATAGCAAATAGTGTTTTGGGGCAAATCCAAACCTATAAACGTGGACTTGCCAGTTTTGATAAAGGACAATACGACTTAGCCATTAAAGATTTGACGAAGGTAACGAATATTGCCGAGACCGAAAAAGCCAATCTTTATTACAAAATTGCCGAATCGTATCGACTTTCAAACCGCTGGGTTGAGGCTGTTCCATATTACGAAAAAGCATTTGAAGCTAAAATAGCTAATCCAGAAGCTCATTTTCATTATGCTTTTGCTTTAAAAGCAGCAGGAAATTATGATTTGGCTCTTAAAGAACTCCAACAATTTATTGATTCAAAAAGTACCATCAAAGCATATAACGAAAAAGCATATCGTGAAGTAAATACGCTCAAAACAATTGATGAAATCAAGAAAAAACAAAGTGTTGTAGCTTTTAAAAACCTTTCACAAGTCAACACTAAAGGTTCTGAATTTGCTCCAATGGTAAGGGGTGACGAACTTATTTTTACGGCTTCACGCAAAAGTAAAACCTATTCTAACGGATTGCCCTATGTTGGACTTTATAAAGTGAAAATTGATAAGACAATTTCGGAAATGGGCAAAATTGAAAAATTTAGTGACGCCATTTTTGACGACGAACGCAACGAAGGAACACCAACTTTTTCACCTGATGGCAAAACCATGATTTATGCGAGAGGAAATACTGGCAAACGTAAAGACCTTTCTCCAGATATGGATTTGTACATTGCTCGCTATGTTGACGGCAGCGGTTGGACTGAACCTCGTTACGTAAGTGCTTCCGATTCGGCTAGTTGGGATGGAAGCCCAGCGTTTTCTAGAGATGGAAAAACTATTTATTTTGCTTCCAATCGGCCAGGTGGGTTTGGTGGACTAGACCTATACCGAGTAAACATGGATGCGTCGGGTCGCTTCGGGAATCCTGCAAATATGGGAAAAGAAATTAACACAGCAGGTGATGAAATGTTTCCTTATGTGTCAGAAGACGGAAAACTTTATTTTGCTTCAGACGGGCATCCTGGATTAGGAAAACTCGACCTTTTCTTGGCTGTTAGAGCTGGAGGAAAAGTAACCGTTGAAAATATGGGCATTCCATATAACTCAAATATGGATGATTTTGGTTTGGTGATGAGTAAACGTGGCGATGTATTTTTCTCATCAAATAGAGCTGGCGGTTTGGGCGACGATGATATTTATTATTACGAAGCACCAACTAAAACCGAATTAACTGACAATGATGACCCATCGAAAAACCCATTGCTTTCTCCAAAAACAGGAAATCCTGATAGCACAAGCAAAGTTTTAGAAATTAAAACGGTCAACTATTATTTAGTAGGTACAATAACTTCAAAAAATTCGGCTAATGTTTTTACACCGCTTGACTCTGCAAGAGTAAGAATTGTAGATGCAGACCAAGACCAAATAATCACTGAACTTACGACTGGTAAAGATGGGAAATTTGGCCCAATTCCATTAAAAGTAGATGGCAATTATTTGGTAATGGCAAAGAAACCTAACTTCTTGACCAATCGTGAAGAATTCTCCATGTCAGGTCGAGATATTCCGCAATCATTATTGAAAAAACCAGTTACAGATACCACTTTTTATACTTCATTAAATTTAGAACAGGTTTTTGTAGGCAAAACTTTTAGAGTTGATAACATTTATTATGATTTAGATAAATGGGATATTCGTCCAGATGCGGCGACTGAATTGAATAAATTAGTACAAACGTTGAATGATAATCCGCAGATAAAAATTGAATTAGGCTCCCATACTGATGCCCGTGCAACCGAAGTTTATAACCTTCGCTTATCACAAAAACGTGCAGAATCTGCTATTAATTATATTGTTTCAAAGGGTGTTGCTCGTGAACGTCTTTCTGCCAAAGGTTATGGCGAAAGTGAGTTAATTATCAAAAATGCTAAAACAGAGGAAGAACACCAAACTAATCGTCGGACTGAATTTAAAGTCGTAGAAATAGAATAAAACCAAAACAGTCATTTTATCGTTTATTATATTGAGCGTGTCATGTTTCGCCTTGACACGCTTTTTTTATGAATCAAAACTTTAATAATTTATGAAAAAGACATTTTTTGCTAGCCTTGCATTAAGCCTAATTATTTTAATATTATCTTGCAGTTCAACCACAAAACCTGCTGAAAAAATTGTCGATAAAACTGTTTATGGCCCAACCGAAAAAGCCTATTTTGCAGCAGGCTGTTTTTGGTGTGTCGAAGCTATTTTTGAAAGTTTAAAAGGTGTAAAAGAAGCTGTTTCAGGTTATAGCGGTGGGCATACCAAAAATCCAACTTATGAAGATGTAAATACTGAATTGACAGGTCATGCCGAATCGGTAGAAGTAATTTATGACCCAAAAATCATTTCTTACGAAACGCTTCTAAAAGTTTATTTTGCATCTCAAGACCCAACACAAGTGAAAGGTCAAGGCCCAGACCGTGGAGATTCGTATCGTTCGATTATTTTTTATCAGAATGAAAGCGAAAAAGTAGCTGCCGAAAACTACAAAAAACAATTAAATGCTTCTGGAAAATATAAAAAACCTATTGCTGTTGAAATTGTACCATTTCAAATATTTTGGAAAGCAGAAGGCTACCACCAAGATTACGAAAGAAATCATCCTGAAAATCCTTATGTACAAAATGTTTCTATTCCAAGAATTGAACGCATGAAAGCTCAATTTCCAGAGTTATTGAAGAAATAAAATGATTTAGCTTTTGTGAAATTATTTCATACGTTCGGGATTTTCACTCACAAAGGCAGACCAACCTTTCTTTTTTGATGAATTACCTGTGAGGGCCTTAGTTTTGCCGTGCATGTAATGGCAAACCGCAACACCCAAAGCATCGGTTGCATCAAGAAATTGAGTTTCAAGTTTCGTTTTTAATAGATGTTCCAACATATATGCCACCTGCTCTTTGGTGGCATTTCCATTTCCAGTAACCGATTGTTTTACTTTTTTTGGTAGATATTCAACAATTGGTACTTCACGGTTCAAAGCGGCTGCGATTGCCACGCCCTGAGCTCGTCCTAATTTCAACATTGATTGCACATTTACACCGTAAAATGGAGCTTCAATAGCCATTTCATCAGGCAAATATTCGTTTATTAGTTGTGTTATTCGTTCAAATATTTTCTTCAACTTCAATTCATGTGAACTATATTTGTCAAGTTTTATTACACCATATTGGATTAAAGTCAATGTATTTCCTTGTACAGAAATAATTCCGTAGCCCATCACACGTGTACCAGGGTCAACCCCTAATATTATTTTATCTTGTTTATCTTGATTCATAGATGCAAATTAACTCAAAAATCTCATATCTTACGTCAAGTCGAGCAATGTGGTGGATAAAAACTGGTATCTTTTTACTCGTTCTATTTATGCTTTATAACTTAGTCAAAACTAAAATTGAGCATTTGAGTGAATTTAAGCAAAGTTTCAGCCCATTATTCCTAGCAGGTAACCGATTAATACTCATTGTCATAATTTTATTCACACCCATCAACTGGGCATTTGAAGCTTGGAAATGGCAGAAATTAGCTTCAAAAGTAGAAAAAATAAGTTTCTGGAATGCTTATAAAGGCGTTTTGATAGGTTTAACCTTTGCCACTGCCACTCCAATGATGATTGGCGATTATGCAGGAAAAATTTTGATGTTAAAAACAGATAAACGCTTACAAAGCGTTGGAGCAGTTTTACTTGGAAATAGCCTTCAGCTATACATTTCGCTGCTTTTTGGCACAATAAGTTATATTTTTTTTGTATTTTGGGTAAAACCCTCTCCTATTTTCATTCACATCATTATTATTACTTTTTTATTGATTTTTTTAGTTTTTGGAATTTTCTTAGGCATTAATTTATCAAATATTAATCAGTTTTTATCAAGAAATAAATTGTTTGAATATTTAAAAAAATACTTAGGCATTTTAGAAAACTATACTCTAGCCGAACTAAGAAACCTATTCATCATTTCAACTTGTAGATACATCGTTTTTACATTTCAATTTTTATTGTTGTTTAAGATTTTTCAGATTAATCTACCAAATTCAGTCCTCTTAGCTGGAATCGGAATCATTTTCTTGACAAAAACTTTGATTTCCATACTCAATGCTTTGGGAGATTTAAGCATTCGAGCATTAACTTCTATTTATTATTTTAGTTTTTTTGGAGCAAATATCGCATCTATTTCTTCGGCAACGTTTTCTATTTGGCTTATCAATGTGTTATTCCCTATACTCATTGGTAGTTTATTTATATTAGAATTAAAACTCAAACCTAAAAACACGTAAAATGCTAATATTCAGCTTGTTAATCATTACTGGAATATATTTTTTGATGACATCAAGTTTAATTTTTGTTTGGCTAAAAGCCCCAATTTCTGGTTTTTTGGATTCAGAAAAAGTGGGCGAAAGTCTAAAAATTTCTGTTATTATTCCTGTTCGTAACGAAGCTGATAATATTCTTTTATTACTGCAAGATTTAGAAAAACAGACTTTCTCAAAAGAAAAATTTGAAGTAATTGTAGCTGATGACGATTCGACTGATGATACTTTAAAAATCATTCAATCATTTCAAAAAAACGCTTCCATTAATCTGATTATCAATCAATTAGAGCCAAAAGTCAATAATACTTCACCAAAAAAAAGAGCCATTGATTCATCCATTCAATTAGCTTCAGGCGATTTAATCACTACAACTGACGGAGATTGTAGAGTTGGTACAAATTGGCTAGAAACAATTGCCACATTTCAAGCCCGAACTGGAGCATATTTAATCAGTTGTCCTGTAATTTTTATTCAAAACAAATCAGGGCTTCGTTCTTTTTTTGATGCGATTCAAATAATTGAATTTGCAAGTTTAGTTGGTTCAGGAGCTTGTGCCATGTTCATAAAAAAACCAAATATGTGCAATGGAGCGAATTTAACTTACTTAAAAACTGCATTTTATGAAGTAGATGGTTTCAAAGGAAATGAAGATTTGGCCTCGGGTGATGATGAATTTTTGATGCATAAAATTGCTAAAATTCACTCAGAAAAAGTTTTTTTTCTAAAAAATAAGGCTACAATTGTGCAAACGCACGCTCATCAATCTTGGCAGTCTTTTTACAATCAACGTAAACGTTGGGCAAGCAAATGGCGGCATTACAATAATTGGCAAACAACGGCATTAGCAGTTTTTGTTTTTTTTGCAAATTTGGCTTTACCATTAAGTCTAATTGCTTGTTTTTTTACTCAAATTCCAAATGATTTTTTAAATCGTCTATTTTTTCTAAAGTTTTCTGCTGAATTTATATTTTTAAGCCTTATAGTCAGTTTTTTAGATAAAAAAAGATTAATTTGGCTCATTCCTTTTGTACAGATAATTTATCCATTTTACGTCGTATTTTTTGGGCTTGTGGCTCAAAACAAAACCGAATATACTTGGAAAGGAAGAAAACTTAAATAAAAACCCTAACTAACATCAACAATGAAACATCTATTTACATTATTGCTATTCATTCCTTTCATTATTAACGCACAAGATAAAAATGAAAAACGCATACTGAGAAAAGCCAATAAAATTCATACCCAAGCTTTTACGGTTGATACGCACGCAGATGCTCCCATAAATATGATGGATATGGAAGGCTTTGATGTGGGTGCGAAGCATGATTATGAAGTAGATGGCACCCAGATTGACTTTCCAAGAATGAAAGAAGGTGGCATGGATGCAATGTTTTTTGCTGTTTATTTAGGGCAAGGGAAACGAACTCCCGAAGCAAATGCGGAGGCCAAAGAAAAAGCGTTGAAGATTTTTCAGAAAATACATGAGAGCGTCAAACAAAACGCCTCAACAGTCGAATTAGTGACTTCTGCTAAAGAAGGTTTCTCTGCTCACAAAAAAGGAAAATTAGGTGTTTTTATTGGCATGGAAAATGGGTGGCCAGTGGGTACTGATTTATCTAATCTGAAATTATTTTATGATTTAGGTTTGCGATATATTACGCTCGCTCACTCTTTTAATAACGATTTGAGCGATTCTTCTGGCGACCCACAAGGAGCAGAACACGGCGGCGTGAGTCCATTGGGAGAAGCCTGTATTAAAGAAATGAATCGTTTGGGGATTGTCGTTGATGTATCACATTTGTCGGATTCGGCTTTTTATGATGTAATGCAAATGAGTAAAGTTCCTGTTTTTGCGTCCCATTCTTCATGCCGAGCTTTGTGCGATGTAAAACGTAATATGACCGACGATATGATAAAACTTTTGGCATCAAAAGGAGGCGTTATTCAAATAAATTTTGTGGCAGATTTTCTTAAAAAGCCTTCGGCTGAAGTGGCAGTTTCAATCAAAACTATCAGAATGCAAACCATGAAAGCAGAAACAACTCCCGAAGAAAAGAAGCGACTCAATGCCGAACTTCGACAAATCAAGTACAAATATCCGAGCGATGTACCCACTGTAAAAGATGTTGTCAATCATATTGACCACGTTGTACAATTGGTTGGTATTGACCATGTTGGTATCGGTATGGACATGGATGGAGGTAGTGATGTAATTGGAGTGGAAGATGTAAGTAAAATAAAAAATGTAACAATTGAGCTTCTCAGAAGAGGATATTCTGCTAAAGATATTAAAAAGATTTGGGGGGGGAATACGATGCGTGTGTTGGCCGCAGCCGAACAATTTTCAAAAAAATAAGGACTTTTAGCTTCAAAATTACAATGATGCACTGCAAGTAGTTACTTCACTAAATTATTCAACTATTTTAGTCAATAATGATATTATTTTATCATTTCATTTAAAAACTTGTCTATACATATATAGACTCATTAAAGTTTTGTATATTTGCCACGATATAAATATTTCGTTATTTAATGTAAAAAAACTTTTTTTTACACTAAACGAATTATATTAAATAGAAATATTTTGAAGTTTTCTATAAAATATTTAATATTGCATCAGATTGATACAATAACTAAAAACTGGTTGTAAACGATACCTATTAAGTTTATTTGCCAGATTAAAATCTTCATCAAAAATATAAAAATATAAAGAAAAATTTGGAACAACATAAGATGATTCTTATAATTGTACCAGATACACTTAATCGTGTGTTTTTAGCAATAATTTATTCTATATATATAGTAAAAAAACCTTAATCAATTTTTTTTTCTAATTTTTTAACTTAATCAAAACTATGAAACAAAACTACTTTGTTCCTATCAAGGGGGCTCTGTTTTGCGGGTTGTTATGGCTGATGTCCGTAGCCGCTTTTGCACAAAAATCCGTAAGTGGTAAAGTAAGTGACGCAAAAGGCGAAGGCGTACCAGGTGCTAGTATCACAGTGAAAGGTACTACGACTGGTACTATTAGTGATGCAGGCGGTGGATTTAAAATCAATGTACCAAATTCAGGTGGTTCATTGGTATTTAGTTCAATTGGCTACAAAACTCAAGAAGTAAAATTATCTGGACAAAGCTCTATCAATGTTACTTTAGAAGATGATGCTGCAAGTCTTGATGAAGTTGTTGTAACAGGTTATTCAATCGATAAAAGACGTGAATCAACTGGTGCGATTTCAACAGTAAAATCTAAAGATTTAACTGCTGTTCCATCTGGTAACGTTGAGCAACAATTACAAGGTAGAGTTGCTGGTCTTACTGTTGTAACAAACGGTCAGCCAGGTACTGCCAGCCAAATTCGTGTACGTGGTTTTGGTGCATTTGGTGGTAACGAACCTCTTTATGTTGTTGATGGGATGCCAGTAGGTTCTACTAACTTTTTAAGCCCTGACGACATCGAGTCAACTACTGTATTGAAAGATGCTTCTGCTGCTTCAATCTATGGTGCTCGTGCTGCCAATGGTGTAATTGTTTACACTACTAAAAAAGGCTCAAAAGGTGCTAAGAAATTAAGTGTTACTTATGATGGTATGTATGGTGTTACTGACCCAGGTAATGGTCAAGCGATGATGAATCCAACTGATTTCGCTACTTGGACTTGGAATGCAAAAAGAAATTCTGGTGAAGCATTTGGTCACCCACAATTTGGTACAGGTTCAACTCCAGTTATTCCTGATTATTTAAGTGTTGGTGGAACTCCAGGTGTTGTTGGTTCAGTTGATTTAGCTGCCCAAAAATTAAAATATAACATCGACCCTTCAGCTGGTTCAATCTATCAAGTTATCAAAGCTAACAAAGCAGGTACAGACTGGTATGGTGCAATTACACGTCAAGCTCCAATCCAAAGACACTCTTTAGGATTTAGCGGTGGTGGCGAAAACAGCCGTTTCTATGTTGGTTTCTCAGCTCAAGACCAAAAAGGTATCTTGATTAGTAACCAATTAAAACGTTATGCATTCCGTATCAATTCAGAATTCAACGTTTTGAAAAACTTACGTATCGGTGAAAACATCCAAATGACCTACCTTCAAGTGTTAGGACAAACTGGTGGTGCTGGTGGTAATGGTATTGCTGCTGACGAAAATGACATCTTACAAGCATTCCGTATGCCATCTATCATTCCTATCTATGATGAATTTGGTGGATATGCAGGTACTGCAGCAAAAGGTTTTAACAACCCACGTAACCCAGTTGCTAACCAACAAGGTTTACTAAATAACCGCAATTTCAATGCGTTAGCAAATGGTAACATTTATGTTGAATATGATCCAATTCCAGGTTTAACATTACGTTCTTCTGCAGCTGGTAACTACAACAATGGTTACAACTGGGGTTATACTCGTTGGCAATATGAAAACTCTGAAAATAACTCAGCATTTGGTTATAACGAAGGAAGCAACTATTCATTCGGATGGACTTTCACAAATACAGCTAGCTACAAAAAAGCATTTGGTAAACACAATATCGAAGCTTTAGTTGGTCAAGAAGCATTGAATACTGGTGCAGGTAGAAGCATTAATGCAAATGGTTTAAATCCATTCTCTAAAGACCCTAACTATGTAACAATTACTACATTGGGAAGCAAAAACCCACCTTCAAGTAACTTGTTTAAAGGTGTAAACTTTAACTCATATTTCGGTAGAGCTATTTATACATTCAATGACAAATATATCGTAACTGGAGTTATTCGTCGTGATGGTTCTTCAAGATTTGGTGAAAACAGCCGTTATGGTATATTCCCTGCGGTATCTGCTGCATGGCGTGTATCTTCTGAATCTTTCATGAAAAATCTTTCTTGGGTTCAAGACTTGAAAGTTCGTGGAGGTTATGGTACAATGGGTAACTCAAACAACGTTGACCCTAACAACCAATACAGCTTATATGCTGCAAGTGTAAGTAACTCAGGTTATGACATTAATGGTTCTAACTCAAGCATCGTTGATGGATACTACCGTACACGTATCGGAAACCCGAACGCTAAATGGGAAACAAGTATCACTAAAAACATCGGTATCGATGGTTCATTCTTGAAAGGTAAATTAGATGTTATCGTTGATTTCTGGCAAAAAGATACTAAAGACTTATTGTATCAATTACCAATTACAGCAACTGCTGGTTTCCAAGCTGCTGCTCCTTCAGTAAACATTGGTAAAATGGTAAATAAAGGTATTGATATTCAAGTTATCAACCGTGGTAAAATTACTACTGACTTAGGTTATGAAGTAAACGTAACTGGTAGCTTCTTGAAAAACGAAATTACTGCAATTGCTGACGGTCAAACTTACTTAACTAACGTTAACCCTGGTTTCCGTGGTATCAACCCTATTCGTAACCAATTGGGTTATGGCTTATCGTCATTCTATGGTTTCAAAGTATTAGGTTTGTTCCAATCAAAAGCAGAAGTTGATGCTGCTCCAGCACAAGATGGTAAAGGCGTTGGCCGTTTCCGTTATGCTGACCTTAACAGCGATGGTAAAATTGATGCAAATGACCGTACTTATTTAGGAAGTCCAATCCCTAAATTCACTGGTGGTGTAAACTTCACTTTGACTTACAAAGGATTTGACTTATCAGCATATCTTTATACTTCAGTTGGAAACAAAATTTTCAACGTATCTAAATGGTTTACTGATTTCTATCCATCATTCTCTGGTGCTGCTATTTCTGAGCGTGTTAAAGATTCTTGGACACCACAAAATACAGGAGCAACAATTCCAATTTTTGAAACTGCTTCTAACTTTAGTACTAATACTCAAGCTAGTTCATTCTACGTTGAAAATGGTTCATACTTGAGATTGCAAAATGTTGCATTAGGTTATAACTTACCTAAGAGCATTTTAGACAAATTGAAATTGAGCAGATTACACTTATATGCTTCAACTAACAACTTGTTTACAATCACAAAATACCAAGGCTTAGACCCTCAAGTAGGTGGAAATGCTGATACAAACTTCGGTATTGACGTAGGTAACTACCCAATTACTAAAAGCTTTACAGTAGGTCTTAACTTAGGATTCTAATTCAAAGTAAATCGTAATCAGCAGTGAATGCTGCTGATTACAAAAGCAAAGTGTTAAAAATTTAACTCAAATCTTCATTATTAAAATGAGAAAATATATTTTTAGTAAATTAACATTAGCAGTATCCTTGCTTACTTTAATAGGATACTCATGTAAGGAAGATTTCCTTACAGTATTACCGACTGGTGCAATTGCTAAAACGCAGTTGACTACTAAAAAAGGACTAGAAGGAGCTTTGATTTCTGCTTATGGTCAAATGAGTGGTTATGGTACACGTATGGTTCACCCTAACAACTGGGTTTGGGGAAGTATTCGTGGTGGAGATGCTAACAAAGGAACTGACCCAGGTGACTTTTCTGACATCAACCCAATCCAACGTTTTGAATATCTTGCAACTCAAGGTGTAATTAACGATAACTACCGTGGTTTATATGAAGGTGTAGCTCGTTCAAATAACGTTTTAGGCTTATTGAAAGATGCTCAATCTGATGTAAGTGCTGAAGACAAAAAACGTATAGAAGCTGAAGCTAAATTCTTGAGAGGTCACTTCTATTTCTCATTGAAGAGAAACTACAACAATACTCCTTATGTTGACGAAACTGTTGACGTAGGTTCTGGTATTGAGAAAATTACGAATACTGCTGATTTGTACCCTAAAATCGAAGCTGATTTCAAATTCGCTTACGATAACTTACCTGCAACTCAAGGCCAAAAAGGTCGTGCAAACAAATGGGCTGCTGCTGCATATTTAGCTAAAGTTTATATGGCTCAAAAGAAATATGCTGAAGCAAAAACTTTGTTTGATGCAATCATTGCAAATGGTGTAACAACGGGTGGAACTAAATACGCTCTTGTTGCTAGCTTCCCTGATTTGTACAAAGCATCTAACGATAATAACTCTGAGTCAATCTTTGCTGTACAAGCTGCTGCTAACACAGGTAGTGTAAATAACGCAAATGCTGATGGTGACTTGAACTGGCCTTACAACACTGGTCCTAATGGCCCTGGTAACTGTTGTGGATTCTTCCAACCAAGCTCAGAATTAGCGAACTCATACCGTACAAAAGATGGTTTACCATTACTTGATGGTTCTTACAATGATGCTGCAAACAGAGTAAAATCTGATATGGGTATTCAAACAAGTACTTCATTTACACCAGATGCAGGTGAACTAGACCCTCGTATTGACCACACTATCGGTCGTCGTGGTATCATGTTCTTAGACTGGCAAAAACACCCAGGCTTTGACTGGATTCGTAACCAAGCTAATGGTGGACCATACTCTCCAAAGAAATATTCTTATTACAAATCTGAAAAGGGTTCGTTACAAGATAATAGCTCTTGGACTCCAGGTTACACTGCTTTGAACGTTACAATCATCCGTTTCGCTGACGTTTTATTGATGGCAGCTGAAGCTGAAGTTGAAGTTGGTAGCTTAGAAAAAGCTCGTGAATATGTTAACATGATTCGTAATCGTGCAGCGAACCCTGCATCTTTCGTAACACAAGATGGTGGCCCAGCGGCTAACTATAAAATCAGTACTTATGATGCTCCTTGGACTGACAAAGCTGTTGCTCGTACTGCTGTTCGTTTCGAACGTAAGTTAGAGTTAGCTATGGAAGGACACCGTTTCTTTGACTTGGTACGTTGGGGAACTGATGTTGCTGATATCAATGCTTATTTGAAATACGAAAATACAGTATTACCAAATACATTACCAAACGGTGGATACCAAGCGAAACATGCTTTGTTACCACTTCCTCAAGCTCAAATTGACTTACTTGGTTCTAGTATTTTAAAACAAAATCCTGGATATTAATATTTATTATATCTAAGTGATTTATAAAAAGAGATGGCTAAATTGCCATCTCTTTTTTAATTTTGTAGAAACAAACACGCCATTAGCCCTAAAAACTTGTTATTACATTTCTCTATTATAGAAAATTATGAAAAAGGTACTATACTTGCTCTTAATCCCATTTATTTTCTCAGCCTGTGAAAATAAACAGACACTATTTACAGAACTCAAACCTGAAAAAAGTGGCATTAAATTTTCAAACCGAATTGCTGAAAATGACACCTTGAATATCCTCACTTTTGAATACGTTTATAATGGCGGTGGCGTGGCAATGGGTGACTTCAATAACGATAACCTTACAGATATATACTTTACTGGAAACACCACTCAAAATAAACTTTATATTAATAAAACTAAAAAAGGTGAAACATTACACTTTGAAGATGTAACACAAAAAGCTGGTGTTGCTGGCGAAAATAGATGGTCGTCAGGTGTTGCTTTGGTTGATATTAATAATGATAAATTACTTGATATTTATGTCTGTGCTACCGCTCGAAAAGCAGTAACCCAACGGACAAATATGCTTTACATCAATCAAGGATTTGGTAAAGAAGGTATTCCGACATTCAAAGAAATGGCCAAAGATTATGGCATTGCTGATACTACACACACAACAAATGCCGCTTTTTTTGATTATGACAATGATGGTGATTTAGATTTATATCTTGTCATTAATGAAATGGATGATAGTCGCTTTCCTAATAAATATCAAGAAAAAGATAAAATTAAAGCTTCCAAAAGAAGCGACCGACTTTATAGAAATGATTTCGATAAAACCAAAAATCATGCTTTCTATACCAATGTTTCGCAAGAAGCAGGAATTTTCGACGATGCTTATGGATTAGGTATCAATATAACTGATATTAATCAAGATGGCTGGAAAGATATTTATGTAACCAACGATTTCCTGACAAACGATTTATTATATATCAATAATCATAATGGCACTTTCTCCGAACAAGCAAAACAGTATTTTAAACATACTTCTTATTCGGCTATGGGGAATGATGTTTCGGACATTAATAACGATGGTTTAGTTGACATTATAGCTCTCGATATGATGCCCGAAAGTAACTATCGTAAAAAAATGATGACTCCAGCAAATAGCTATGTAACTTACCAAAACAATGACAAATTTGGTTATTTATACCAATATCCACGCAATACTTTGCAGCTTAATCAAGGAAAAAATCCTATAAATGGACAGCCAATTTTCAGCGAAATCAGTTTATTAGCAGGTGTTGCCCAAACCGATTGGAGTTGGACTCCAATGGTAACTGATTTTGATAATGACGGTTTCCGAGATATTATCATCACTAATGGTTTTCCAAGAGATATAACTGACCAAGATTTTTTAGCTTATCGGAATGAGGTAAACGCACTCATGGAAAAATCTATGCTTTTGGAATATGTACCAAAAGTAAAACTTAAAAATTACGCATATAAAAATACTGGAACAAACGGAGCATTTCAATTTGATGATGTAACGGAAAAATGGGGAATTACGCAACCAACTTCGGCAAATGGAGCTGCGTATGCTGACCTTGACAACGACGGAGACTTAGACTACATTGTCAATAATATTAATGATTCTGCATCAGTTTTTCAAAATAATTTAGTTCAAATCAAACCTAAAGAAAGTAGTTTCCTGCGAGTAAAATTTAAAGGAAACGAAAATAACATCAACGGAATTGGTGCTTGGGTTGAAATAAAATATGGTAAAGGCGAAAAACAAGTTTACGAAAACTCCCCTTATCGAGGTTATTTATCAACCGTCGAGCCAATAGCACATTTTGGTTTAGGTAAATACAAACAAATAACACAACTAAAAGTTACTTGGGGCAACGGAAAAACGCAAACACTCAGCAATATAAAAACCAATCAAGTAATTATACTTGATGAAAAAAATGCCACTCCTCCCCTTCCAGAAGTTCAATTACCTAAAGCAAGTCTGCTTTTTACGGATGTTACAGATGCTCTTAAAGTAAATTATAAACATGAAGAAGAAGATTATATTGACTTTAATGTTCAGAAACTTTTACCACATAAATTTTCTCAATTTGGCCCTGCTCTTTCAGTGGGAGATGTAAACGGCGATGGCATTGAAGATATTTTCATTGGTGGTTCAAATAATCATAAGGGGAAATTTTTGATTCAAAATAAAGAAGGAAAATTTAGCATTCAGGATTTATTGTCGGGTAAAGATGGAGCCGAAAAAGTTACCGAAGATATGGGTACGCTTCTCTTTGATGTTGAAAACGACGGAGATTTAGATTTATACATCGTCAGCGGTAGTTCAGAATTTGCGGCTGATTCACCTTCGCTACAAGACCAACTTTATCTCAATGATGGCAAAGGGCATTTTCAATTAGAAATTAACGCTTTACCTAAATTTCTCAAAAGTGGTTCATGTGTAAAAGCTGCTGATTTTGACAAAGATGGCGACTTAGACCTCTTTATTGGTGGCAGAGTTGAACCTTCAGCTTACCCAAAACCAGTTTCTAGTTATATTTTACGCAACGATAAAGGCAAATTTACTGACGTTTCAGCTCAAATTGCTCCGCAATTAAAAAACATTGGATTAGTTTGTGATGTGCTTTGGACTGACTTTGATAATGATGGTTGGCAAGATTTGGTGCTTGCTGGAGAGTTTATGCCAATTACATTCATGAAAAATGTTAAAGGAAAATTACAACCACAGACGTCAAATATTGAAAATAAAATAGGTTGGTGGAATAGTATCACTTCTGGAGATTTTGATAATGATGGAGACATTGATTATATCGCAGGAAATACTGGAATCAATACGCTTATGCGAGCAACCGACGAACGACCTGTAAGTGTTTATGCCAAAGACTTTAATAATGATGGATTCTATGATGCTATTCCGACTGTTTATTATAAAGATTTAGAAGGAAAACCGAAAGAATTTCCATTCAATACACGTGATGATTTGGCCAAACAATTTATACAAACCCGTCAACGTTTTCAGAATTATGCTAAATTTTCTGAGGCAACAATCAAAGAAATTTTGAAACCAGAAGAATTGAAAGAAGCAATAATTCTTAAAGCAAATTGGTTAAAAAGTAGTTATATCGAAAACAAAGGAAATGGACAATTTGAAATAAAAGAATTGCCAATTCAAGCCCAATTTGCCCCAATATTTGGCATGCTCACACAAGATTTTGACCAAGATGGCAATTTAGATGTACTCGTTACTGGAAACGATTATGCTGTTGAAGTTTCGGTTGGTAGAAATGATGCATTAAACGGTTTATTACTAAAAGGCAATGGAAAAGGTTCTTTTGAAGCGGTTTCACTTGATAAAAGTGGTTATTGTGTAACTGGAGATGCTAAAAGTTTAGTGAAAATAATGAATCCAAAAGGACAACTATTGACCGTAACTTCTCAAAATAAAAACATCTTGAAATTCTTTGAATACCACTTTCCTGTTAAAACCGTTGCACTTCAACCAAACGAAACTACGGTTCTATTGAAATTCAAAAACGGTAAAACAAGAAGGGAAGAAATCGGATTTGGTTCTTCATTTTTATCACAATCAGCTCATAATTTAACGATAAGTTCGGATATTCTGAGTGCCGAAATTATTGATACAAAAGGTGCTAAAAGAATCATTAAATAATATCGTGAGGCGTTGAGGCGTGATACAAAAAGGTTGTATCACGCCTCATTGGGTATAAAACTATTCAATACTAATCCTTAAACACAAATACAATGAAAACGGGAATTCAGTTTTTGATTATTCTTTTGCTTTCATTTTCGGCATTTTCCCAAAATACAAGCTGGGAAATTAGCGGAAAAGTTGCCGAAAAAAGTAAAATCCCCGTTCCATTTGCCAATGTTTATGTCAATAACACAAGTATTGGCACAACAACTAACCAAAATGGTTTTTTTTCGCTAAAAATTCCTGCACGCTTTCAAAAAATAGATTTAATTATTTCATTCGTTGGTTATGAAACGCTCAAGAAAACGCTTATAAAATCTGATACAAAAACGCAAAATCTTTCTTTCACTTTACAAAACGGTTTAGAACTCAAAGAAGTAAAAGTAATAGCTCAACACGATAAAGAATGGAGAAAAAAATGGAAAATTTTTAATCGTGGACTTTTAGGAGAATCTGAATATTTCAAAGATTGTAAAATCTTGAATCCTGAGGTGATTGTATTGACTTACGATAAAAATAAAAAAGTTGTAGCGACCGCTCGTGAACCAATAATCATTCAAAATGATGCTTTTGGACTTAAAATAAAGTTTCAAATGGATAGATTTGAATCGGATGGTGAAAAAACATATTTTTCAGGATTAAAATATTTTGAAAAAAATAACCCAATTTCTCCAATAGATGAAAAACGTTGGGAAAAACATAAAAAGAAATCATATCGAGATTCTTTTAGAAGTTTTTTGGTCGCGTTAAAAGATAATAAACTTCAAGAAAGCGGATTTGCGGTTTTTAAAGTTCTAGCACCAAAACAAATGTATTTCGGAAGAACAACAGTTGAACAAGAAATAAAAGACGGTACTTTAAAACCTTGCGAAGCGAAAGAGATTTGTATGTTCGACCGAGAAACAGAGGAATTTATCTTCTATTCTGAGTATCCACTCATGGTTTTTGTAACAAATCGCTTCAATCCAATAAAAATATTTTATGATTATCCGTATTATTATTCAGTCGTTAATTTAGTCAATTTTCATGCTAGTTTTGGAGAAAATGGTTGGCTCTCAAAACCAAATGGCATTTTAATTAATGGTTATTGGGGACGAGAAGGATTTGCAAACATGCTTCCCGATGACTATTTCCCAGAAGATTTTCACCAACTAGATAGTACTTTAGCAGAAACAAACATAAGAACGATTGCAGCAATTGCTCCACGTGGATTCAAAACAGATTCGATACCATTAAAAGAAATCATTACTCAAGGAGTAGTTTATGATTCTAAACCTGTTTCAGAGTTAAAAGAAGAAAGGAAAGAATTTGCTATCGTTTCTAACGATATTAATGTAAAAATAAGCGAAAATGATTACAATTTAAGTGTTTTTGACTTACTTCGCCGCATTCCAGGAATGGTCGTTACAAATGTACAAGGTCAATATACAATACATTTTCGGAGTACAAATACAAATCTTGGTGGTGGAGGTGGCTCAATTACACCCGCTTTGGTTCTTGATGGAACTTTCATTGACGGCGAAGAAACTGTCATGAATATTCTCAATAGTTTGAATGTCAGAGATATTAAAGAATTGGGAGCTGTTAAGTACGGAAATAGTGCGGCATTTGGTTCTAGAGGAGCTAACGGTACGATTGTAATTACTACTAATAAGTAATAATAATGCTTTGGCTGTTATTCCTTCATCCAAAGCATTATCTAATTATTTAATCTCTTACAAAACGATATAAATAAGGAGCTTTATTAGCAGCTCCAGTCATTTTCTTTTCAATTCTTTCCAAAATACCTAAACTAAGAATTTTTCGTTGAAAATTTGACCGAACCAATTTTTCTCCCAAAATCGTTTCGTAAAGGTTTTGAATTTCATTCATTGTAAATGTTGTTGGAAGCAAATTAAAACCAACCAATTTATCATAAATCATCAAACGCAAAGTTTCAAGAGCTTTCTCAAAAATTTGGTTGTGGTCAAACATCAAATGCGGTATTTTATCCAAATCGTACCATTGGCAAGAATCCGACAAGTCATCAGGAGTTGGAATCACTTTCGAGAAATCAACTAAGGCATAATAGCCAATAGAAATAAAACGATTCAATAAAAAATGGTTTGGTTTTAAGTTAATACCACTCGCTGACATTATTTGTTGATGCGTCTCATCATTTCTTCGATTTTTACATCCAAAAACATGAAACTGCTCTAAATAAATATCTTTCAAACCCGTTCTATCTTCCAAAACTCTTTGAGCAGCATCTTCTAAATCTTCATCCAAATTAATAAATCCACCAGGTAAAGCGTAGTAATTAGTATTCTTATACTTTAAAAGTAAAATTTTTAATTGATTATTGTGGAAGCCAAATATCACACAATCAATCGAAACACTAGGAAGTAATCGGGTTTTATTTTCCCAGTAATCTTTCAGGTCAGTATTTTCAGTCATAGAACTTAGATTTATACAAAAATAAAGAAATATTTGTAATTATCAAAGAAAGACACTATTATTGTATCTATTTGATACAATAATAGTGTCTCTTGAAAAACTAGCTTTAAGTAGATTAATTGTCATACTTTTAAAATCATAGTACAAAAAATCCTTCAAATAAGCCTATTCGTCGAGAACTTTAGCTATTGTGCCGATTTATCATTTCACAATCCTCAGTTATTTGCATTTTTGTTTATTAATTATACTCAACCATAACCATGGTATCATGAAGTTTCAACTCCAATATTTCAAAAAAATGCAGCGTACAAAAAACATCCTACAATCGTTGATTTTTACTATCTCAACGTTATGTACTTTTAACAATTTTGCCCAAAAAGCTCCCGATGAAAATCGCTTCACAAAAGTGGTTTTAGGTGATAAATTAGATGAGCCAATGGAAATGACTTTGCTTAAAGATGGCAGAGTACTTTTTGTTGAACGCAAAGGTGCATTAAAACAATTCGACCCAAATACAGGAGTAATCAAAACTTTGGCAACGATTCCAGTAAACACAAAATATACCAATGCAAAAGGGGTAAAACGTGAAGCAGAAGAAGGATTAATGGGATTGGTTCATGACCCAAATTTTGAGCAAAATCACTGGATTTATATGTATTATGCAGATACAGACGTGAATCAACATGTTTTAGCACGTTGGGAATTGCGTGGAGAAGAGTTGGTGGCTAGTTCAAAGAAAATAATGTTAACCGTACCAACACAACGTGAAGAATGCTGCCACACAGGTGGAGGAATGGTCTTTGATAAAGCAGGAAATCTGTATTTGACAGTTGGAAATAATACATCAAACAGTGGTACTGTTGGTTATGCTAACCTTGACGAAAGAAAAGGATGGGAATATTGGGATGACCAACGTGGGGCAGGAAATACAAACAGTTTAACAGGGAAAATTTTAAGAATCAAGCCCACAACGGATGTTGCTGAAGCAAATGCTACATACAGCATACCAAAAGGAAATTTATACGAAACATTGCCAAATAATGGTGATGGTTTAGTAAAAAAAGAAATTTATACAATGGGACATCGTAATCCATGGAGACCAACAATTGATAGCAAAACTGGGTATTTGTATTGGGGAGAAGTTGGTCCAGATGCCTCAGTTGATTCTGAGCAAGGCCCTCGTGGATATGATGAATTTAACCAAGCACGCAAAGCAAGCAATTTTGGATGGCCGTATTTCATTGCTGATAACAAAGCCTATACTGATTGGGATTTTGAAACAGGTAAGCCTCGTCCAGACGCAAAATATGACCCAGCAAAACCAATCAATGATTCACCAAATAATACTGGCTTAAAACAGTTGCCTCCTGCACAAAAAGCTTTTATTTATTATCCTTATGGTATCTCAGAAGAGTTCCCGTTAGTTGGTAGTTCGGGTAGAAGTGCAACTGGAGGCCCTGTTTTTCGTAAATCAGATTTCCCAAATGGAAAACGTGTTTTTCCTGATTATTATGAAGGTAAATGGTTAATCGTAGAGTTTATGCGTGGATGGATTATGTCTGTAACAATGGACGAAAATGGTGATTATAAATCAATGGAGCGTTTTATGCCAAATACGGATTTTGGTAGTGCCATTGATATGGATTTTGCTCCAGATGGCGACTTATATGTACTAGAATATGGTTCAGCATGGTTTAGAGGAAACGAAAATGCAAGACTCGTTAAAGTGGAATATAATGGTGGAAATAGAATGCCAAAAGTAGTTGCAAAAGCAGATAACATGACGGGTTCTGTACCAATGAAAGTGAATCTAACTTCTAAAGGAACTGTTGACCCTGACGGCGATAAATTGAGCTATTTATGGGAAGTAAAAGGAAAAACTGGCAAAAAAGTTTTTAAAACAGAAAATGCAAGTGTATTATTTGACAAAGCAGGAATTTATGACATAACACTTACGGTGAAAGATGGCAAAGGTGAAGAAAACAGCGAGTCGTTTGAAATTAAAGTAGGAAACGAACCTCCAGCAGTGGCTTTCAACATCAAAAAAGGTAATAAAACTTTCTATTTCCCAAATAAACCAATCGATTACGAAGTAAGTGTTTCTGACAAAGAAGATGGTAATTTGGCTAATGGCAAAATTAAACCAGAACAAGTAGCTATTAGCATTGATTATATGCCAATCGGATATGATAAAATTGAAGCATCGCAAAATCACAGAGGCGTTGATGCGGTGGCATTTGCTTCAATGGGGGAACGTTTGATGAGTAAAAGTGATTGTAAATCTTGCCACATCATCGATGTAAAATCAGTAGGGCCAAGCTTAAAAGATGTTGCTAACAAATATAAAGGCGATAGTAAAGCTGTTGAATACCTTTCTAAAAAAGTTATCAATGGTGGCGGTGGTGTTTGGGGCGACCACGTAATGGCAGCTCACCCACAAATTTCGATGGCAGAAGCAAATATTATGGTAGATTATATTTTGAATATCAACGAGCCAAAAACAGCGAAATCTTTGCCAACTCAAGGAAGTTATGCAACCAAAATTCCTGAAGGACAAAAGACTAACGGAACATATATTTTACGTGCTGCATACAAAGATAAAGGAACAAAAGTAATGAAGTCTTTGGCAACTGAAGATGTAATTGTTTTGAGAAACCCGACCTTAAATCCAGAATTAGCTGATAAATCGAAAGGTACACAATTAGTAATTACGCCAGGTAGGTCATTCTCGATGGTTGGTGATAACTCATATTTAGGTTATAATAATGTTGATTTAACAGGAATTAGTGAAATCGAAATTACAGCTCAAGCACAAACACGTGTTGGTGCTTCAGGTGGTGTAATCGAACTTCACCTTGATTCACCAACAGGTTCTTTGATTGGAACAAGCGAAAAAATTGAACCAAGAGAAATGAGAATGGGACCGCCTCCAGCAGCTCCTGCAGCTCCAGCGAATGGACAAGCGGCCGCTCCTGCTCCACGACCTAATATGAATAATAAATTAAAAATTGCAGTACCGCAAAATACAGGTCAACACGATTTATATTTAGTTTTCAAAAATGCCAATGCAAAAGAAAAACAAATCGTAATGGCAGTTTCAGCAATCGAATTCAAAGCAAGCGAATAACATTAAATTGAATAATAAACCCTAGAATAAATACAGTATGGAGGATTGGGACTAAAAACCCAATTCTCCTTTTTTCTAAAATATATTTTTTGTTTAAAACACAATGGCTCTGGCATATATTTAACCTTTGTTTTACTCAGATATATTTGACTTCTCTCATTATCAATAAGTTATATTTTTTGATTTATTCTAAATCAATCACTATTCAACCTCAACACTATGAAATTCTCAAAAAACCTCATTTTTGTAATACTATTGGGTATCACAATGAGTATAAATAGTCTTGCTCAAAAGCTTCCTTCTGGGCCACAAGTTTTGACATTTCATTCGGATGTTGATGATACCGAACAGCCTTATGGCTTGTATTTGCCAAAGAATTATAATCCAAAAAAGAAATATCCATTCGTTGTAATGCTTCATGGAGCGGGATCAAACCATCGTTTGTCATTGCGAAGGGTATTTGGTAAAAGCAATGCTCAAGGTGAATCAGATGTGGAAGCAAGTCGCTATTTTCCAGAATGGAAAGACGTAGATTACATCGTAGTTTCTTCATTTGCTCGTGGCACAATAGGCTACCAAGGTGTAGTTGAAAAAGATGTGATGGACATGATTGCCGACGCAAAAAAACGATTTTCTATTGACGAAAACCGAACTTATCTGACAGGGCTTTCGATGGGAGGCGGTGGCACAATGTGGATTGGGCTGAGTCATCCAGATATTTGGGCAGCCATTGCACCTGTATGTCCTGCTCCTCCTGCTGGAACGCTCGAATTAGTACCGAATGCACTCAATTTTCCTGTTTATTTCTTTCAAGGAGACAAAGATCCAGCAGTAAATGTTGATTCAACACGTAAATGGGTAAAACGCTTGAAAGATGCTGGCACGCAAGTAGAATATACAGAATATCCAGGTGTACAACATAATAGTTGGGAAAATGCCTACAAAGACGAATTCATCTTTGATTGGTTTGCAAAATTCAAACGTAATCCTTTTCCTGAAAGAGTACGTTTCGCAACAAGTCAATACAAACATAGCAAATCATATTGGGTAAAGTTGAACGAATTTACGGTAGGAAAAACCGCTTTAATTGATGCGAAATTTACGGCAAAAAATCACATTGAAATCGTAACTTCAGAGCTTAATACTTTCAGTTTAAACCTCGAAAATCACCCAAAATTTAAATCAAAAAATCAACTAGAAGTAATAATTGATGGAAAATCAATAAATACACTAACAGGAAATACGGTTACATTTTCTAAAAAAACTGGTACTTGGACTGAAATTACTTTTTCACCCGAAGAATTGTCGAAAAAAGAAGGGGCTGAAGGCCCAATGACTGAAGCCATTGCAGACCGTCACATTTATGTTTACGGCACAGCAGGAAATCCATCATCAGAAGAATTAGCAAAACGTCGAGCAGATGCCCAAAAAGCAGCAGAATGGTCTGTTTATCGTGGTGATTTCTTGGGTAGAGTGATGGTTTTTCCAAGAACCTTGAGTGATAAAGAAGTACGTCCAAGCGATATTGAAGCATCAAATTTGATACTATTTGGAACAAAAGAAACCAATACATTAATTGGAAAATTTGCCGATAAATTACCCATTCATCTCAATTCTTCTGCAACAGATTATGGTCTTGCATACACTTTCCCTGTAGGAAATCATTATGTTTTGGTTAACTCTGGTTTACCGTGGTGGACAGTTCCTGAAATGACAAACGGCGTTCCGACTCGCCAAGGCTCACCAGCAGCCATGAATGCACTTGGAAGATTTCAAGATTTTATACTTTTCAAAGGAAGCAATACAAACATTATTTCGGGAGGAAGATTCGACAATAATTGGAAACTTCCAAATATTGAAGCAGAAAAACTAAAGAACTCTGGTGTAATTATACTAAAATAACACAGCAAAAGGAATGAAGAAAATCTTAACAATTTCATTTTTACTGATTTCAGTTCTTGTTTTTGGCCAAAAGAATATCATTAGAATTGAGAATGGAAATATTTCAGGGATTCGAGGCAAAAACCCAAATGTATTGGTTTATAAAGGCATTCCGTATGCTGCACCGCCTGTGAACGAATTGCGATGGAAAACTCCACAACCCGTCACTAATTGGGAAGGAATACGTAAATGTGAAGCCTTTTCAGCAAGTGCCATACAAAATAAACCTGTGCCGTTTATGATGTACACCGCCGAATTTCTGGCTCCACAAGAACCATTAAGCGAAGATTGTTTGTACCTCAATGTTTGGACAGCCGCCAAGTCAAGTGCCGAAAAACGTCCTGTTATTGTTTGGATTCACGGAGGAGCTTTTACAAGTGGTTCGGGTTCTGTGCCATTATATGATGGAGAAAACATGGCAAAAAAAGGAGCAATTTTTGTCACTATCAACTACCGTTTAGGCATTTTTGGTTTCCTCTCTCATCCTGACTTAACCAAAGAAAGTGAGTATAATGCTTCGGGAAACTATGCCATTCTTGATATGATTGCTGCCTTGAAATGGGTCAAAAAGAACATCGCTGCCTTCGGTGGAAATCCTCAAAATGTGACCATTGCTGGTCAATCGGCTGGAGCATTTGGGATAAATGTTTTAATGGCTTCACCTTTAGCAAAAGGACTGTTTCATAGAGTAATTGCAGAAAGTGGCGGAATTTTTGGATTAACTCGAAAAACTCCATCACTCGCTGAAGCCGAACTGGTCGGAGTAAAATTGGCCGAAAAAATGCAAGCAAATTCTATTGCAACATTGAGAATCAAACCTGCCGATGAATTATTAAAGCTCAATGGGGCGATGAATTCTCCGATTATTGATGGTTATGTTTTAACAGAACAAGTACACGAAATTTTCGAGAAAAATAAACAAAATGACGTTCCGCTACTCACAGGTTGGAATGCAGGCGATAGATTTCCACGACAAAAAGTCCTTAACGCAATAGATTTTAAAATAGATGCCGAGAAAAAATATGGTGAACTTAGCAATGATTTTCTAAAAGTTTATCCTGCCAACACAGACGAAGAAGCCAAAGAATCTCAAAATGCCATGGATGGCGATATACTCTTTAGCTGGCAAAACTATACTTGGGCGAAATTGCAATCGAGCAAAGGAAAAAATAAAGCGTTTCTTTATCATTTTAGCCACGTACCGCCACAATTTTCAGATAAACAAGATTTTGGGGCATTCCATTCTGCCGAATTTGGTTACGCTTTGCACACGCTACACAAATGGAATCGTCCATTTCAAGCATCCGATAAGATTTTAGAAGAACAAATGTCTTCATATTGGGTAAATTTTGCTAAAAATGGTAATCCAAATGCGAAAGGCCTCCCCGATTGGCAAGCATTCGATTCGACAAACCCACAAGTGATGGAATTTGGCAAAACTCCAATATATTCAAAATTACCATCAAAGGAGCAATTGGCTTTTTGGGATAAGTATTTCATGGAACAAAGCAATAAAAATAAATAATTTTAAAAATAACTACGATGCAAAACAGAAGAGATTTTCTTAGAAATTCGGGTGCTTTAGCACTTGGTGGGTTGATGTTACCTAATTTAGCAGACGCATTCTTTGATAATAAAAAAACGGCCAATTTTGGCGTTCAATTGTTTACAACAATGTCAGTTATTGATAAAGACGTTGAAGGAACATTGAAGCAAATTTCAACCATTGGCTACAAAGAAATCGAATCTGCTTTTAGTATGAAAGGTGGCTACTATGGCATGAAACCTAAAGAATTTGCTAAATTAGTGATCGATTTAGGCATGTCTTGGCAAGCACACCACGTAAATGGAGCTCCATTTAATCGACCTGCTCCACGTCCAACAGCCGACGGAAGTGCAGCACCTGCACGACCAGCAATGCCACCGATGAAATCATTATTGAATGATACCCAACAAATTGTTGATGAAGCTGCTGAAGGTGGTGTAAAGTACTTGGTTTGTGCAAGCACTCCAGTAAAAACAATGGAGGAAATAAAACTTTCGCTCGAAATTCTTCAAAAAGCAGGTGAAGCAGCAAAAAAAGCTGGACTAACCTTCGTTTTCCACAACCATACTGCGGAATTTGAGCAAGTTGAAGGGCAACGTCCATTCGATATGATGACTTCACAAATCAGTGCTGATATACTAAAATTTGAGCTTGACCTTGCTTGGGCAACCAAAGCTGGTGTTGATATTCCAGCGTTATTCAAAAAACATCCAGGACGTTTCCCTCTCTTCCACGTAAAAGATTTGAACAAAGAAACACAACGCCCAGTAGAGGTAGGAACTGGCTACATTGATTTTAATCCAATATTTGCCGCAGCTAAAACGGCGGGCGTAAAACATTATTTTGTTGAGCAAGATGGAGCTCCGTCACCAGTTGAAAATTTAACAACTAGCTTCAACAATTTGAAGAAAATCATGGGATAATCCTCCATTTTGGCATTATTAAATTGATTTCAATACCGATTTTCCATCTATTCACCCTATAAAAACTATTGACATGAAATCAAACCGACGCAATTTCATTCAGAAATTAGGCTTAAGTACAGCGGGCTTAGGCCTTGGCACTACTCTTTCTTCGGAAGCAAAAGGTGTTAAACCAAAAGATAATGAAGATGAACAAGTATTATTTGTTGGGGATAATATTGCGGTTGCAAATACGCAATATGGCAAAGTAAGAGGTTATATTTTGCGTGGAATTCATACCTTTTTGGGTATTTCATACGGAGCAGATACTTCAGGTGAAAATCGTTTTATGCCTCCACAAAAACCAAAAGCTTGGACAGATATTAAACCTGCCGTTTGGTGGGGAAATTCGGCACCACAAATCATGGAAAAACGTTACGCCGACCAATATGCCTCATTTGTTGACCATTGGAATTATGACGACGTAAGTGAAGATTGTTTAAAAATTAACGTTTGGACTCCCGCACTTGATAATAAGAAAAGGCCAGTTATTGTATGGTTGCACGGTGGAGGTTTTGTTAATGGAAATGCAATTGAGCAAGATGGTTATAACGGCGAAAATCTCAGTCGTCTTGGTGATGTTGTTTTTTGTTCGCTCAATCATCGTTTAGGAGCTTTAGGATTTACAAATTTAGCGGGTGCTGCTGGTGAAAAAATGGCTGCTTCAGGAAATGTTGGAATGCTAGATATTGTAGCTGCTTTGGAATGGGTACGAGATAATATTGCTAATTTCGGTGGTGATGCAGGCAACGTTACAATTATGGGCCAATCGGGTGGTGGAGCAAAAGTTTGTACACTTACTGCAATGCCATCGGCTAAAGGATTATTCCATAAAGTCGTAGCACTGAGTGGTTCTTCGCTTGGTGGTTTATCAAAAGAATATTCAGAAAAATTGGGTGAAGCTGTTTTGAAAGAAGCTGGATTATCTGCCAATGAAGTTGGGAAATTACAACAAATTCCGTGGCGAGAATACATTGATATTGCCAATCGTGCCGTTGCAAAAATGGCCGACGAAGCCAAAAGACTTAATCTTGTTCGTGGTGGTTTTGTGCCAGTTGCCGATGGTCGCTTCTTGGAAGAAGGTACATTTTATGCAAATAATTCGCATTTCTCGGCTGATATTCCGATGATAATCAGTACAACTTTCAATGAACAATCCCCAAGTCGAGTTGATTCTTCGCTTGAAAACATTAGTCTTTCCGAAGCAAAAGATAAATTAAAATCGCGTTTTGGTGATAAAACAAGTGCCATAGTTGATAGTTACGCAAAAGTTTTCCCTGATAAAAAACCTATCGAAATTTGGTCAATGATTGCAAGTAACAGAAAAGCTGCCATTACTACAGCTGATGCGAAAGCAAAACAAAAAGCCCCAGTTTATGTAGCTTGGTTTGGTTTCCAACCACCACTTTTTGATGGTCGAATGAGAGCTTTTCATTGTGATGATATTTGTTTTTGGTTTTATAATACTGACCTAATGTTGACACATACTGGCGGTGGTGCAAGACCAAGAAGACTTTCTGAAAAAATGGCAAAATCACTCTTAAACTTTGCACGAACTGGCAATCCAAATGGCGGAGGTTTACCAAATTGGGCAAAATATACTTCTGAAAACGGTGAAACAATGGTTTTAAATGACGAATCAATGCTCAAAAATGACCCAGACCGTGAAGCTAGAAAATCGCTTAGTTAAATAATTATATTTATAGCAGATTTATTGGCATTTTCTTGAATAAAAATGAAAGTAAATCTGCTATATTTGGTTATTATTCAACCTTACAATTACGACGTATAATGAAACGATTACTCTGGCTATTATTAATAGTCTCTTTCGCTGGGTACGCCCAACAAGGAACGCTCAAAGAAAGCTTAAAAATTAAAAGTACTACCCTCGGCAAAGATGTTGAATACAGCATTTACCTACCTGCCGACTATGACAAAACCAATCGGGCTTATCCTGTACTTTATCTACTTCACGGCTACACCGATGATGAAACTGGTTGGACACAATTTGGACAAACTCCCGAAATTGCAGACAAGGCCATTAACAGTGGTGAAGCTCCATCAATGATTATTGTGATGCCCGATGCAGGCGTTAGTTGGTACATGAATACTTTCGATGGAAAAACTAAATTTGAAGATTTCTTCATCAAAGAATTTATTCCATACATTGAATCAAACTACAGAATTAGAGCAAAAAAAGAATTTAGAGCCGTAGCTGGTCTTTCAATGGGTGGACTTGGAACATTACTTTATGCAACCAAACACCCCGAAATGTTTGTGGCAGCAGCTCCACTTAGTGCTGCCGTTTGGACTGACGAAGAAATTACATCTAACTCGACAGATAATGCTCGTTGGAATGCCGTTTTTGGTGATTTATATGGAAAAGACTTATCTGGAAAAAGCCGTTTGACAGACCATTATTACAAAAATGCTCCAATAAAAATTGTCGAAAATGCTAACAGTGATGATATAAAAAAGGTAAAATTTTATATTGATTGCGGTGACGATGACTTCTTGATAAAAGGCAATATGGCTCTTCATGCTATGATGATTGACAAAAAAATACCACACGAATTTAGAGTTCGTGATGGAAGCCATAACTGGACTTATTGGCGTACTGCTTTGCCAGAAGTTTTAAAATTTGTAGGTGACAGTTTCCGTAGATAATTTTGAATGAGCAATGATAGCATCAATCAACCACTATTTGCTAGCATTTTCTCATTTATTTATTCAACATTAATTAAAAAAACATGAATCGTAGAGAATCAATTCAAAGAGCCACGCTCCTACTCGGAGGCGTAATGGCAGCACCACTCATGGCAGGTGCAATGGGGCAAGTCCTCAACACAGGCGAAAGCCTCAAAGTAAGTACAACTCAAGAAGCCTTACTAGCTGATGTTGCAGATATTATTATCCCAACAACTGGTACACCTGGAGCAAAAGCAGCTGGTGTTGAAAAGTTTATCGTGCGTGTGATGCGAGATTGTTACGAAAAACCAGAACAAGAAAAGTTTTATGCAGGATTAGCAAAATTAGATGCCGATAGCCAAGCTAAATTTGGAAAAGGTTTTGCTGCTCTCGACCTCGCTCAAAAAAACGAAATGGTCAAACAAAGCACCATTGATAACAAAACGTTTTTTTTAACGATGAAAGGTTTGACAGTAACAGGTTATTTCACTTCCGAAATCGGTGCCACGCAGGCATTAGAATACTTGCCAATTCCTGGTAAATTTGAGGCTTGTATTCCATTAAAACCTGGTCAAAAAGCTTGGGCTTTATAATTCAGAAACGAGAGTGGAAAAAATACATTTTCCCAAATCAAGTATCTCACATCTATCATATCAAATAAAAATATGGCAAACTTAAATATAGATTTAATCAAAGAACAAACTTACGACGCCATCGTAATTGGCTCTGGAATATCAGGCGGATGGGCAGCTAAGGAATTGACTGAAAAGGGTTTACGAGTTTTAATGCTTGAAAAAGGTCGCCAACTCGAACACGTGACAGGCTACGAAAATGCTATGAAAGCTCCGTGGGAATCGCAGTACAATGGCCGATTAACGGTTGCTCAGAAAGAAAGCCACCCAAAATTATCTCGTGATTATCCGTACAACGAGATGAGCGAAAAATATTGGATGAACGATTCGGATGCTTTGTATAAAGAAGACAAACGTTTCGACTGGTTTAGACCCAATATTGTTGGTGGAAAATCAATCATGTGGGGGCGTCAATCATATCGTTTGAGTGATATTGACTTTGAAGCCAACCTCAAAGATGGCATTGCAGTTGACTGGCCTATTCGCTATAAAGATATTGCTCCGTGGTATTCTTATGTAGAAAAATTTGCTGGAATTTCTGGTGAAAAGTTAGGTTTACCGCAATTGCCAGACAGCGATTTTCTACCTCCAATGGAAATGTATTGTGTAGAAAAAGAAGTTCGTAAACGCCTTGAGAAAAATTTCCCAGGTCGTACAATGACAATTGGCCGTGTTGCCAATCTTTCAGAAGCCCGCAAAGAACAATTGGGTGTTGGTCGTGCAGCATGTCAATATCGCAATAAATGTGCGTTGGGTTGTCCTTTCGGGGCATATTTCAGTACACAATCTTGTACTTTACCGCCTGCGGCTAAAACTGGTCGTTTGACCCTTCGCCCTGATTCGGTTGCAAAAGAAATTTTATTCGATAATAAAACACAAAAAGCTACTGGAGTACGTATCATTGACACACAAACTTTGGATGTGCGTGAGTTCTATGCCAAAATCATTTTTGTATGTGGAAGTACATTAGGATCTACAACTTTGATGCTAAACTCAACTTCTGAGCGTTTTCCAAATGGTTTCGGCAATGATTCTGGACAATTAGGTCATAATTTAATGGATCACCATTTCCGCACTGGAGCTGCTGGAGAATGGGAAGGAGACTTGGACAAATATTATTCTGGTCGTCGAGCAAATGGTATTTATGTACCTCGCTACCGAAATATTGGCAGTGATAAACGTGACTATTTACGTGGTTTTGGTTATCAAGGTGGCGGTAGCCGTCAAGGATGGCAGCGAAATGTAGCCGAATTGAGTTTCGGTGCAGATTTTAAAGAAGAACTAACAAAACCTGGTAACTGGACAATGGGCTTCGGTGGTTTTGGAGAAACGCTTCCTTACTTTGAAAATCGTGTTTATTTACACAAAACCGATAAAGATAAATGGGGTCTTCCTCTTCCAGTTTTTGATGCCGAATTGAAAGAAAATGAGAAAAAAATGCGTGTCGATATGCAAAATGACGCCATTGAAATGCTCGAAAAATCTGGTGTGAAAAATGTAAAAGGTTACGACCGTGGCTCATATTTGGGTATGGCAATTCACGAAATGGGAACTGCTCGCATGGGACGTGACCCAAAAACTTCAGTATTGAACGGCAATAATCAAGTTTGGGGAGCGAAAAACGTTTTCGTAACTGATGGCTCCGCTATGGTTTCGGCTTCTTGCGTAAATCCTTCATTGACGTATATGGCACTTACCGCTCGTGCAGCCAATTTTGCGGTAAACGAATTGAAGAAAAAGAATTTATAATACCGCTTTTATTACGAAAATGCGTACCCTAAAAGTACGCATTTTCTGTTTTTGGATATTTAATAATCATTGCCTTTTTTGTAAGGCAAGCAATTTTACTTAGCTTTCGGAATCGTTCACAAAAAGTTTTGAATCAAATAATATGAATATTTTACGAATAATAAGCTATTTTTCTTTCGTTGGTTTATTATTTACTTTGGGCTGTAATCAACCATCTGAAGGCGAAAAACTTGCTCAAACCTATTGTAGTTCTTGTCATATTTTTCCAGAACCTTCTCTTCTTGATAAAAACACTTGGAAAAACAATATCATGCCCGTAATGGCCAAACAATTAGGCCTACAAATAGTCAATGGGGAAGTTTATCCAGATATTCAGAAAGGAGTCGATAATCAATATCAAAGTATTTCTGCTATTTCGCCTGAAGATTGGGAAAAAATTGTAGCATTTTATCAAAAAAATGCTCCTGAAAAATTACCCAATCAAGGTCGTGAACCCATTTCTGCAATCACTGATTTATTTTCGGTAAAACCTGTTTCGATTACACAAAGTAGTTTTCCATCGCTCACTTACATTAAAATTGACACTGCAAATCAACAAATTTATGCAGCAAGTGATGCCTTGTTAAGCATTTTTGACAAGAAAAATACAGCTATTTTATCTCAAAAATTAACAGAAACTATTGTTGATATTGACTTCGGGATTTCGCTTCAAAAATCAGGTAGTCGAACTGGATATTTGACAAATATTGGCATTTTAAATCCAAATGATTTGACAAAAGGTACTTTAAATAGCTTCAATTTATCTGAGAAAAATAATTTCAAAAATACGGGATTAGTCATCGAAAATCTGCCAAGACCCGTTCAAAGTATATCTGTTGACTTAGACAAAGACGGATTAATTGACCAACTTATTTGCGGCTATGGCAATAAAAATGGAGCATTAATATGGTACAAAAATTTGGGTAAAAACAACTACAAACAATTTATCATAAGAAGCTTACCTGGTGCTATAAAAGCATACATTGATGATGTAAACAAAGATGGTTTACCCGACATTTGGGTATTATTTGCACAAGCTCAAGAAGGCATTTTCTTATTTACAAATAAAGGCAAAAGTGCGGAAGGTGCACTTCAGTTTGAAACCAAAGAAATTCTACGGTTTTCGCCTGTAAATGGCTCAAGTTTCTTTGAATTAGTTGATTTGAATAATGATGGTTTAAAAGATATATTATATACAAGTGGAGATAATGCAGATTATTCTACGCATCTTCTCAAGAATTATCATGGCGTTTATGGCTTTTTAAATGTAGGTAAAAATAACAGTTCATCGCCACAATTTCAACAAGCATTTTTTTATCCGATTAATGGCTGTTTTAAGGCTTTGGCTCGAGATTTTGACAAAGATGGTGACGTTGATATTGCAACAATTGCTTATTTCCCCGATTTCAAAAATCAGCCAAAAGAAGGTTTTGTTTATCTAGAAAATAAGGGCAAGTTTGCCTTTAAAGCTTCATCAATCAAAGAAGTAAATGCAGGAAATTGGCTCGTGATGGATGCCGCCGATCTCGATGCTGACGGTGATGAGGATATTGTATTAGGCAATTTTGACCGAAACAAACGTGGTCGTATAAATGAATCTAAAAAAGATACTGCGGTGTTGGTTTTAGTGAATAAGTTAAAATAATTTTTCAAATGCCATCTCTGTAGATGGCATTTGAAAACTAAATATGCTCATTAACTCAACAAACCTTTGGCATAAGCCACACACTTGGCAACTTCTTTTACGGCATTTGATCCTTCAGGAATATCATATTCTAACTCAATCGTAGCTGGAAATTTATATTTCTTGGTCTTCATCAATGTTAAAACTTCTTTGAGTGGAGTATCGCCTTTGCCCCATTCCAAATTTCCTTTACCATCGGCAGTACGGTCTTTGATGTGCATACTTGTGATACGGTCGTGTTTGGCTTCAATCAATGCCAACAACGATTCTTTGGTGTTTTTTCCACCAACAGCAATGTAGTGTCCACAGTCAAGGTTGAGCGAATTGTAAGGTGATTGGCTTAAAGCTTCGTCCCAAAGTGTATCAGTTGCTTGCAAATGAGCGTGATACCCCACATAAACTTTGTGTTTCGCACCTAAATCGCCCAATCTTTTGGTTTGTGCTGAATCAGTTGGAAGTTCCACCGTTACTGATGTTGCACCTAAAGCTTTAGCGGCTTTCATGCCATATTCTACTTCTGCATCCGAATTGTTTGGACCAAAAGCATTCGGTTTAAAAGCATAAATCGATACACCCGCATCATTAAATTTCTTACGAATTTCCTTAAATTTATCCATCGATGCAGTTTCTCTCCAAGCCGCTACTTTTTTATTGTATTCAGCCATTTGAGCTCTCTGCTCGTCGGTCATTTGTGGACGTTGTGGCGGTTGACCAGCTGCTTGGCGTGGTGGAGGCCCCATTCTAAATGGATTCGGATTTTTAGGTTTTCCTGCAAAATCCTCGGCGGGGTCACCCATCATTTCAATGGCACTTACATTACAATCTATACAAAACTGCAACAATTGGTCAATATCGTGTGGCATACTTCTAAAAGAATACGTGATAGTGCCAATCTGAACGCCGCCAAATTTTGAATTTGGCTTGTCTAACCAACTATTAGAGCGTTTGTTGAGCAACAAGCCAATGGTTGCGATTGGAGCAATGGCCATGAAGCCACGGCGAGAAATTTCATTTTTCATAGTTAAGAGAATGGTTGAATAAACGATAAGAATGATTGAACCCCGATAACAAGATTCAAAAACATATTTGAATTTAATTAAAACTGAGCAAATCCAAGCATTGATGCCTAATTATGTTAAAAAAAAGTTCAGTAAACTTAATTACTGAACTTTTCGTACTTTACTTCAGATTAGCCAAAAATTCAACCACGTCACGAATTTCTCTTTTTGAAAGTAAAGTTCCCATTGGTGGCATACTTGATGGCATATTTTCTCTTTTAGCGATGCGAGAAACTGGAATCACCAAAGGCTCTGCATCAGAAGTAGTAATGACCAATTCATGTTCGTTTTCCTTGGCTAAAGTTCCAGTTACTTCTTGTCCATCTTTTAGTTTCAATGAAACTGTACCATAACCAGGCGAAAGCCTCGCACTTGGCTCAATGAGTGCTTGCAAAATTTGTTCACGGCTTAAAGTACTACCGATTTTTGATAAGTTTGGCCCAACCGAACCACCTTCACCACCCAGCGAATGACAACGCACACATTGAGCTGTTGAGTTATAGTTGAAGGTATTACGACCATTAAATCGATTTCCGCCAAAAAGAGCTTCCAAATATTCATCCATCGGTGAGGCATTTGGTTTGATTGCCGCGATTTTTGTTTTTAGGGTTTCTGAGCCAGAAGTCTCAACGGCTTCTTTCAATTCAAGAGAAAGGCTTGGTGATAATTGTTTTTCTTTCAGTTGGTCAATTAAACCGTCTAAAATAGATTGGGTTTTATCAATTGCTAATTTTCCTAAAACTATCAAAATTTGTTGCTGTTCTTTGATTCCCCCTTTTGTAAAAATCGTTTTTACAATCCCTGGCAAGCTTTCTTTCGACACGTTTTCATTGCTCAATAAACTCAATGCAACAGTTCTTACATTTTCTTCTTTATCTTCCATTCCCTTCTTAATAATCGCCTCCATTTCTGCGTAATTAAGGTCATTCAAAGCCGAAAGAATAGCTGTTTTTACTTTAGAATTGCTATTGTTATCATAAATTGTAGCTAACTCTGTATTAAAATCTTTTATTTTCAAATCTGAAAGTAATCCAGCCATTGCAACTAGCGATTCGGCATTTGTTTCTTTCAAGAAATTGCCAATAAAAGGTTGAACTTTAGTTTTTACTAATGCTCCATCTCTTTCTAATTTTCCACGATAACGGCCATCAACTCTATCCAAAACCGAAGGATTAGCCCATGACCCCAAAGTAGCCAAAGCTTCTGCTTTGATATTGTCTTTAATATCAGTTCTTGTTGAAAAGGCAATCAATAAATCAAGTTCTTTGCCCGTTCCGACTCGCAAAGCAGCATTGATAGCACGACGCAATAAAGGTTCAGAAGTAAATCTTTTATCTGCCAAAGTAGCCGCCAAAGCTGGCAATGCTCCAGTAATCGATAAATCATCATTGATAGCACGAGCAGCCTCTGTTACAATATATTCATCTTTATCATTCAAGAAAACTGCAATATTATCATTTTTCAATTTTCTCAAAACCAAAACCGCAGCCGTACGAAGTGCTTTGCTTGGATTATTAGCTAAAGCAACCATTGGCTCAACTTTTCCGATTCTTGACAAAGCCAAAACACCCGCATGACGAATATATAAATCTTCATCATTATTGGCTTCGAGCATTTGAATTAGCGGATTTACGGCATCTTGATAGGCAATACGACCAATTGCTTCGGCAGCATAAAACTTCACTCTTGGATTTTTACTTTTCAACAAAGGCACTAATTCACTTCCCGCAGTTTCAAGTCTTACGTCACCAATAATTTTAGCGGCTTGAGCAATGATTTCTTCATCACTATCTTTCAACAATGTAATTAAAGGCGAAGCAAAAGTTTTATTTTGACGAGCCAATTGTCCAACTCCCCAAATGGCATGTACTCTAGCTAATTGATTTTGTGTTTGAGCAATGGCTTTTGTTAATTGTGTAAAACCTTTTTGACCTCTGTTTACAAGTTCAAACTGAGCTTTTTGGCGAATACGCATATCAACATTTGATAGTAATCCATAAAGAACCGCATCTGTTTGTGCCTCATAATTAAGTTGAATCAAGCGTTTGGTTTCTTTTCGCAGAGCTTCGTAGTCATTTTTATCTTTTGTCACATCCAATTTCCAAACACGGCCATAATTTTTGGTATCCCAACCATTTATCCAATCGGCGGCGTATAATGCTCCGTCTGGGCCAAATCGAATTCCCGTTGGTAGAATTCCGCTAACAACATCTTTTTCTCCATCGAGTACAAATGATGCTCCTTTCTGTTTCAAACCAAACGACCAGATATGTGAGCGAGTTGGACTTCCGACAAATTCTACCAAGAAAAACTTATTTTTCCAGTCTGAACCCAACGCTGTTCCAGGATTATAAACCATACCAGTTGGGCCATTATGATAATTCATGATTGGCGGAATTATATACGCCGCTTGTCCATCCCAACGAGGTTTGTAGAGTTTTTCATCCATCCAAACATTAAATTTATTATTCTTTGGGTCGGTATATTTTCCATATTGCCAGTTTGAACGCCATCCAGCATCTGAGCCTTCTACGACATGAACCAAACGCTCACTTTCGCCTGGGTAATCGCCGTCATTATCTGACGAAATCAAATTTCCATAATCATCAAAAACAAACTCGTGTGTATTGCGTAAACCACTAGCAAAAATCTCGAAATCGCTACCATCTGGATTTGAACGAGCAATAATTCCTGAGTTAGGGTTTTCAAATTTTTTCCCATCGACAGTGGTGACATTTGCACCTATATCGCCAATATTCCAGTAAATTCGTCCATCTGGACCTTCAGTTACGCCCGACATTCCGTGTCCACCAAAACCAATATGAACGCCATATCCATGACTAATGGATGTTTTTTTATCATAAATGCCATCATTATTGGTATCTTTCAAACGCCAAACATCAGGTGCAATGCCGATAAACATTTCTTTTCCACTTACTAATAGTCCACCTGCTACATCAGTTATTTCTTCAAAGAAATCATTCACTACACGCATCGAAACATCGGCAATTCCATCATTATCTTTATCTTCCAAACGCCAAACTTCATCCTTTTCAACGGCTAAATCATGCCAATCATGGCTACCATCTTCGTTCAAATCTTTGAGCCATTCATTTTCTTTACTACGTTCAGGAGCAAATGTTTTGTGCAGAAATGCTCTTCTATCTTCTACCGTTTGTAAGCCGATTGATTCCGTCATCCAATCACGGTGTCCGCGAATATCAAATTCAGAATTTTTTTGACGATTTGTACGAATCAGATAAACTCTTCCTTGGTCATCGATTGACATAGAAACTGGGTCTGGAGCAAGCGAATCAGACGCCCAAAGAGTCATTTGTACGCCATCCGTCAATTTTATTGGAGTTTTTTCACGAATTTCTTTTGCTTTTGCAACTGCTTTGGTTGCATCTTCATTAATAATAAGTGGTTGTTCTTTTTTACTAAGCTTCACACAAGAAACAATGAAAGCCGTGGAAGCGGTGGCTATCAGTAATTTGTTTTTAAGAAGTTTTCTTAAAGTCATAGTCGTATAATAGTTGAATAGTTTTGAAGTTTAAATCTGACCTTAAAAGTAAACAATAGGCTTCACATTTTCATGCTGTGCAGACATGTTTCTGTTACAAGAAAAATAAATTTTCGATAATTTTTGCGTGTTAAATATTAAATTTATCAATTAGATTTAGTCTAGTTAACCATTTTCTTGAATATATTTAAAGCGACTTATTAAATAATTTTATTTAATAAGAATTTTATACTATTTTTATTAAAATAAATATCTGTAAAAACAGGAATGTTTATAATAATTATTGTTTAATTTAAAAAAATAAACTGAGATTTGTATTTTAATCCTAATTTTAGTCTCATTTATCTATTATTTACTTACCTATTATATAAAAAAGCACTATGCTCATACCTAAAACCGAAAACGCTATTGAACCTGAAGTGGAAGTAAACAGCAAAGAATCTGTTGTTGATATTAAGAAAAACAAACAAAAGAAGGGCATTCTTAATGATTTGTACTTTAATGACAAAAATACAATTGCTGAATTATCACATTCGCTACATATCAGTATTCCTTCGATTACTGCTTTAATTGACGAACTTGTCAGCGAGAAATGGATTCTTGAAACAGGATTCGCCATCTCTAAACAAGGCAGAAGACCTGCAATTTACGGCGTAAATCCAGATAAAAATTTCATTTTAGTCCTTGATATTAATACGCATGATACTCGAATTGCGGTATTAAATCTGAAAAATGAAATTGTTTTTTCCCAAGTTTTTGACCTTCAACTAAAAAATAATCCATCTTTTTTGGAAACACTTTTTAAATTAGTAGATAATGTTGTTGAACAAAAAATCTCGAAAGGAAAAGAAATTATAGCTTTAGGCGTTTCCATTCCTGGTTTGGTCAACAAGAAAACGGGCATTAACTACACTTACAAAGGCCTCAACGAAGAAAATACTTCTTTAGGAAAACTCATCGAAGCTCACTTTAATTTACCAACATTTGTGATTAATGACTCTAAAGCAACTGCTTTTGGGGAATATCGTTTTGGTTTAGCTAAAGGAAAATCACACGTATTATCGGTCAATGTTGACTGGGGAGTTGGTTTAGGTATCGTTATTAACGGTGATATTTTCGATGGTGCTTCAGGCTTCGCAGGTGAGCTAGGACATATTCAGGTTAATCCTGATGGTGTTCTTTGTTATTGTGGAAAAGTTGGATGTTTAGATACAATTACTTCTGCGTCTTCCTTATTAAAAAATATCAAAGAAGGCTTGCGAAATGGGCAGGTTTCAAAATTAGGGGAATACAAAGATAAACTCGAAAACATCAACCTCGAAATGGTGATTGATGCTGCCCAACAAGGCGATGCTTTTGCAATTGACATCATTCATAATATTGGTCTTGAACTCGGTAAAGGGTTATCAATTGCAGTGCATTTATTCAATCCACAAATAATTATTATTGATGGTGTACTTTCTAAAGCTCAAAAATTGATTGTAAATCCAATCGAACACGCAATCAATAAATATTGCTTGACCGATTTCAAAGAAGAATTGAGCATCGAAATTTCGCAACTCAGCGATGATGCAAAAATTTATGGCGTTCACGCTTACGTAGTCGAAAATATATTAAAAGCGTCATAATTTTCATTATTCCGTAAAATCACTCATTCAACAATACAATAATCCATTTATTTTATGCAATCTAGAAGAAATTTTTTACATTGGTCGGTACTTAGTTTACCATTTTTGTCAATTAGCAAAGCATTTGCCAAAACCAATACCATACAAAAACCAATCGTAGTTTCAACGTGGGATAGCGGTTTACCTGTGAATGCCGTAGCATGGAAAATTTTGAAAGAACCAAAAGGCCGTGCATTAGATGCAGTTGAAGCAGGTGCAAGGTCAATCGAAGATACAATTAATTGTTGTGTTGGCTTGGGCGGAAACCCCGACCGTGACGGAAAAGTAACACTTGATGCTTGTATTATGGACGAATATGCTAATTGCGGGGCGGTTGCCTATTTACAACACATCAAACATCCGATTTCGGTAGCTCGAAAGGTAATGGAAAGTACGCCACATGTATTTTTGGTGGGCGATGGTGCTTTACAATTTGCGTTGGCTAATGGTTTCACAAAAGAACCTGATAAACTTTCGGCTGATGCTGAACAATCTTACAAAAATTGGCTTAAAAAATCGGAATATAAGCCAGTTATGAATATTGAGCAACAACAAATAAAAGGACAAAAAAAGGCAGGACATGGCCCTTTTGCTCCAAACTTCTTGGAAGATGGCTCGTTTAACCACGATACAATGGGAACAATTGCGTTGGATAATGCAGGAAATCTTTCGGGAGCTTGTACTACCAGCGGAATGGGTTTCAAAATGAAAGGCCGCTTGGGAGATTCTCCAATTATCGGAGCTGGACTATTCGTTGATAATGAAATTGGAGCGGCCGTTTCTTCGGGTCAAGGCGAAGAAGTAATCAGGATTGCAGGAACTCATTTGGTAGTCGAAATGATGCGAATGGGTAAAAGTCCAGAAGAAGCATGCAAAGCTGCTATTGAACGTTTAGTAAAAATAAACCCCGTAAAAGCCAAAGATTTTCAAGTAGGTTTCATCGCCATCAATAAACTAGGCGAATACGGAGCGTACTCAATCAACCCTGGATTTAGTTATTCGGTTACAGCAAGCGAAGACGGCGGAAAAGTTTTTATGGCCACCAGTCATTATAAGTAAAGATATTTTAGACGAATGAAAAAGTTCATAACGATAATCTTCATTGTTATTGGTGTCAATAGTCATGCCCAATATCAAGCTAATTGGCAAAGCCTCGACCAAAGACCAACACCAACTTGGTTTGAAGATGCAAAATTTGGCATTTTTATCCATTGGGGACTTTATTCTGTTCCTTCTTGGGCAACAAAATCAAATGCCGATGGATTTGGTAGCGGTTATGCCGAATGGTATTGGCAACGATTATTCGCCCCAAATCTTAAAATTCATCCTGAGTTTTTGGCATTTCACAAGAAAAATTTTGGTGATAAAAACTACCAAGATTTCGTGCAAGATTTTAAAGCCGAACTTTTTCAACCTGACGATTGGGCAAATATATTTGAACAAGCTGGAGCAAAATATGTAGTTCTGACATCAAAACACCACGAAGGATTTACACTTTGGCCAAGCAAAGAATCATGGAATTGGAACGCCGTTGACGTTGGCCCACACCGAGATTTAGCAGGCGATTTAATGAAATCTGTCCGAGCAAAAAACCTCAAAATGGGTTATTATTATTCACTTTACGAATGGTATAATCCTGTTTATAAAAACGATGTAAATCAATATGTGAGCGAGCGAATGTTGCCACAAATGAAAGACCTCGTAACTCGCTATCAACCTGATATTTTATGGACTGATGGGGAGTGGGATTATCCTGCCAAAACTTGGAAAAGTGAAGAATTTTTGGCTTGGCTTTATAATAATCCTGCGGTAAAAAATAATATTGTTGTGAACGACCGTTGGGGCAATGATACTAAAAGTAAACACGGAAGTTTTTATACATCAGAATACGGCCACGGAGGCAATGATAATACCGAAACTACCAATGGATTTCAGAAACCTTGGGAAGAATGTCGAGGCATGGGAGAATCGTTTGGTTATAACCGAAATGAAAACCTTGACAGTTACCAAACAGGCGAGGCTCTCGTGCATCAACTCATTGATATTGTGGCTAAAGGCGGCAATTTATTGCTCAACATTGGCCCTGCCGCAGATGGTACGATTCCAGTAATTATGCAGGAACGTTTACACGAAATAGGCACTTGGCTAAAAGTAAATAGCAATGCCATTTATGGCTCTCGTAAATGGCATAATTCTCCAGCTTTGACTAAAGAATCAACCTTGTATTTTACTCAAAAAGATAAAAATATTTACGCTATTACTCGTCATTGGGATGAAGTTATAACGATTCAAAACGTTAATAAACCCCTAAAAATCAACCTTTTGGGGTATAAGGGCGATGTAAAATTTACACATAAAAATAATACGCTTACAATAATAGCTCCGTCTGTTAATCCGAGTAATATTCCTTGCCAATACGCTTGGACTTATGAAATAGTTGATGCTTTAAAATAAGAACAAGATAAATGAAAAAAACATTAATTATAATCCTTTTCTCGTTGATAAGTCCAGTACTTATTTTCGCCCAAAATAAAGCATTTAATAATGAAACTGGCGAACAAAATCGGGCATATTGGAGTAAATTATTGTATAAAATTTCTTATCCTGTAGTGCATAATTTAGCACAAGAAACTTTAGTCAAAAATATGCCCATTGAGGGTGGGCCAAATACTTATAAAAGAGAATTTCCCGTTTCACATTTGGAGGCTGTCGGCCGAACCGTAGCGGGTATTGCTCCATGGCTCGCACTAGATGACGACAACACAGATGAAGGGAAACTTCGTAAAAAATTGAGGGAAGAACTGCTTGTCGGTTTGAAAAACATGGTTAATCAGCAAAGTCCTGATTATCTTAATTTCAGAAAAGAAATGCAACCTTTGGTTGATGCGGCATTTTTAGCACAGGGATTTTTAAGAGCAAAAACCAAACTTTGGGAACCGCTCGATGAACTCACAAAAAAACGTTTTATTGAGGAATTCAAATCGCTAAGAAATCGAAAGGCATATTATAGCAATTGGTTACTTTTTTCGGCCATGACCGAAACCTTTCTGCTTAAAATTGGAGAAGACTATGACCCAGCTCGCATTGATTATGCCCTCAAGAAAATTCCAGAATGGTACTACGGCGATGGCATTTATGGCGATGGACCAAGCTTTGCGATGGATTATTATAATTCTTTTGTTATTCATCCAATGCTCGTTGAGGTTTTGCAAGTAATGGTTGAAAATAAACTCGCAAAAAAAGAAGAATACGACCTTGCTCTCAAACGCATGATTCGCTATGCTGAGCATCAGGAAAGATTCATCTCGCCAGAAGGCACTTATCCACCAATTGGGCGTTCGATAGCGTATCGAGTTGGTGCGTTCCAAGTATTGGCAGCAGTGGCTTTAAGTAATAACTTATCCGCTTATATTCAACCAGCACAGGTAAGGTGTGCGTTGACAAAAGTTATGGAAAATCAGTTTGAAGCCGATGGCACTTTTGACGAAAAAGGTTGGTTGCAATTAGGTTTTGCAGGACACCAACCTGAAGCAGCCGACCCTTATATTACAACTGGAAGTTTATACTTATGTACTTTTGGATTCTTACCGCTAGGCTTACCTGCATCGCACCCATTTTGGACTGACCCAGCAGCCGAATGGACAGCAAAAAAAGCATGGAGTGGCAAACCCTTCAAGAAAGATGGTCATGTGGATTGAAAAGAATAATAAGCACGACTATCAAAAATATCATCATTATGATTTTTTGAGTTTTTTAACAATTATTTGAGTAAATAACTAGAAACTCATGCCTCTTCAACCAACCAAAATAAAGCAAATTTTTCAAAAAACTAGCAATCTCCGAATTGGGGTTATTGGTGATTTTGCTGTTGATTTTTACTATGCAATTAACCAGCAAACGCACGAATTTTCGGTTGAAACGAGTAAAGAAGTTTTTTGGGGCAGTAAGCCCATAACTTCTTTAGGTGCGGCAGGAAATGTAGTTCAGAATTTGGCGGCTTTAGGCGTAGAAAATATACAAGTTTTTGGCTGTATTGGTAATGATATTTTTGGGCGAGAAATGAAGCATTTGTTTCAAAATATCAATGTTGATACTACATTTCTGAAAGGTCTTTCGAGCGGTTGGGATACCTGTACTTATACAAAACCGATGTCGGTCAATGGCGAAGAAAACCGACTAGATTTCGGAACAAACAATGCTCTTTCTGAAGAGATATTTAAGCAAATATTGCTTGACCTTGAATCTGCTTTACCTAATCTTAATGTTCTGATTATCAACCAACAATTTCCTAATCCCCTACTTACGCCTCAACGAATTCAGCAGCTTAATAGTGTTTTAGAAAAATTTCCTGATTGTCTTTTTGTAGCCGATTTACGTGCGTATGGACTGCATATCAAAAACATTATTTTAAAAGTAAATACCGAAGAATTAGCCCGCTTAGTTGGCGTTTTAGAAATAGAAGAAGCTAATGAAATAGCTTGCATTATGTATGGCAAAGCTTTGCTCAAACAAATTGGCGGTTCGCTCGTCATAACTCGTGGTGAACACGGTATTTTATATATTTCATCCGACAAAACACAAAGCGTAGAAGCATTAAAATTGAACACAAAACTCGATACAGTTGGTGCAGGAGATACAGTTGTAGCGGCATTTTCGGCAAGCCGAGGTACGGGTGCAACTATAAAAGAATCGCTCGAAATTGCTAATTTAGCTGCCGCCGTAACAGTTCAGAAGTTGCACCAAACTGGCACAGCTACTTTGGAAGAAATTTTAGAACAAAACCTTAACTAGAATCATATCAGCATTCAACCTCTATAAAAAACTATTCAACTATGAATCTTTCTCATGCCCAAGAGCTGCGAGACGAAATTGTCTCTTATCTCAATAATGGCCTTTTACCTTTCTGGATTTCTCGCACCGTTGATACCCAATACGGCGGTTTTTTGACACATTTCGATGAATTTGGCAATGATTCGGGCGAAGATGAAAAATCTTTGATTGCCCAATCTCGCTCCGTTTTCACCTATTCATCGGCTCATCGTGCAGGTTATGGCGGTGGGAAATTGGCAGAAATGGCTCGCCATGGCGTTGATTTTATGCTCAATAAAATGTGGGATGCAGAATATGGCGGTTTTTACTGGATGATGAACCGCAAAGGCGAAGTTGTAATTGATGAAAAAATAGTTTATGGTCATAGTTTTGCCATTTATAGTTTGAGCGAATATACCCTTGCAACTGGCGACCCACGTGGACGAGAATATGCAGAAAAAGTATTTGATTTACTACAAAAATACGCTGTTGATACACATTTTGGCGGTTATTGGGAAATGTTCCATCGAAACTGGGATTTAAAAGGTGCTGGCTCGGCAGGTGGTGACCGCAAAACACTTGACGCTCACATGCACCTGATGGAAGCATTTACAACACTCTACGAATGTACAGGTGAACAAGTACATCGACGTAAATTATTGGAAGCAATTGAGTTATTGACCAAGAAAATCATGCACCCAAAATATGGCACTGGAATTCCACAGTTTTGGGCAGATTGGACTGTTGCTCCACAGATAAAATTTGATATTGTTTGGGGTTGGGACAGATTCAGCGAAGATGGACAAAAGGCCTCTGCTGAAGACAATACCAGCTACGGGCATAACTCAGAATTTGCTTGGTTATTGATGCACGCCCTAGATATTTTGAAGTTGCCTTATGACTTATACGAACAACAAATTCAAAAATCATTTAGCCATTCGGTTGATAATGGCATTGATTGGGAATTTGGTGGTGTTTTCGTAGAAGGTTCGCACGCTGGCGAAGTCTATGACCGAGAAAAAGAATTTTGGCAGCAAGCCGAAATGTTAATCGGAATGCTTGATGCTTACCGATACTTGAAAGACGAAAAATACTGGAATGCTTATGTAAACGTTCACCGTTTTGTATTTGATAAAATGATTAACCACAAATTAGGCGAATGGTGGCCACTAATGACTCGTCAAGGTGAACCTATTTGGAGACACATGAGTCATTCTTGGAAAATCAATTATCATGATGTGCGTGCCATGATTCAGTCGGTTGTAAGACTAGATAAATTGTTAAAATCTTGAACGATTAATTGTATTTATGACAAATTAAAAATTCCCAAATAATGCTATTAATAATCAAAAAATAGTAGATTTGTTTTATCGAAATAAAGCAGATAAATCACCTAAATTCTGCTTAAATTATTCAACCTCAAAACTTCACAATGGAACTTTCAATTCATAATTGGATGCGGGCAGAGCCTATCGAACAAACCGTTAAAAGAATTGCACAATTAGGCTACGAAAAAATCGAAATTCAAGGTTCACCCGAACTTTACGATACTAAAAAAGTAAATCAATTGCTCAAAGATTATGGCATGGGTTGCTGGGGTTCGGTAACACTCATGCTCGAAGACCGAAATCTTCTTGCAAAAGATAAAAACCAACGTGCCAAATCAGTACAATATGTAAAAGATGTTGTGCGAATGGTAAAAGAATTGGATGGCTCGATGGTATCTGTTGTACCTGCCACTGTTGGCAAAATCATCCCTGATGGCCGTCCTGATGAAGAATGGCAATGGGCTGTTGAAGGAATGCAAGAAATCTACGAATATTCGGAAAGCGTCGGAATTCAGCTTGGAATTGAGCCAATCAATCGTTTTGAAACCTATTTTATCAATCGTGGAGACCAAGCTTTGGCACTAGCAAAAGCAACTGGCCCTAATTGTGGTGTTTGTTTGGATACTTTTCACATGAACATTGAAGAAGACAATACTTATGATGCTATTCTCAGAGCTAAAGGGCGTTTGGTTGGTTTCCATGTAGCAGATAATAACCGCATGGCTCCTGGAATGGGAACAATCAACTGGCCAAAAATTATTGAAACTTTGCAGGAAATAGGCTACGACAAAGTGCTTTCTGTTGAGTTTTGCTCACCTTTAGACCGAACACCTGCTAATCCTTATCCTAATTCAATCGAAACAAATCCTGAAGGATTAAGTCCAGAACAAAAGAAGTTTTTGGAAGACCACGGCAGTTCAGCCGTTACCGAAGAATTCTATGCTATGCTTACTCGAAAATCAGTGGAAACTTTACGGCCATTGATTTAAGCGTTGAATATCAATTTTAAGATATAATTGTTTTAGAAAACATTGCTCCAAAATAGTATTTTATGAGCAAGAAATAGTACTTATGAAAATAACAAACGTTGAAGCATTCTGGCTTCGTTGTCCAATACCAAAAGAAAAACAACATTTTTCAGATTATGGTCTTCTGACCAATTTTGACATGACACTCGTAGTCATAACGACCGAATCTGGTCTCCAAGGTTTTGGAGAAGCCAAAGCTGCGGTTGGTTCATCGGGCGAATGTGCTTCCATTGTCACTTGTGTCGAAAATGAAATAAAACCATTATTAATTGGCAAAGATGCTAGACATATTTCTCGTATTTGGGAACATATTTACAATGGCACTCGTGACCACTACGCACTTTCAAGAGGACGGAAATTTCCGATTTTAGGGCGTCGAGGCTTAACCGTTTCCGCTATGAGTGGCGTTGATACAGCTCTTTGGGACTTAAAAGGAAAAGCATTGGGCGTACCAGTTGTTGAGCTTTTGGGCGGTACTTGCCGTGACAAAATGCCTGCTTACGCCAGCGGTGGTTGGGCAAAAGCTGATAAAATTGGCGAACAGCTTTTGAGCTACGTTTCCAAAGGTTTTCAAGGTGTAAAAATGCGTGTGGGTATTATGGATTTAACAGTCAAAGAAAGTATCAAGCGAGTGCGTGCCGCCCGTGAAGCTTTGGGCGATGATATCAAATTAATGACTGATGCCCACGGAACATTCAGCGTTCCAGAAGCCAAACAATTTTGTAGAGGCGTTGAAGATTGTAATTTGTATTGGTTTGAAGAACCAATTAGTCCTGATAATCGCCACGGAACGGCTGAAGTAAGAGCCTCAACTTCAATTCCAATTGCTGCGGGTGAAAGCGAATATACGGCTTTTGATGTACGAGATTTAATTGAAGTTCGAGCATTAGATATTGTACAACCAGACTCAGCAATCATTGGCGGAATCACAGAAGCAATGCGGGTAGCACATTTGGCTCACACCTATCAACTCGAACTCGCACCACATTGTTGGGGTTCGGCATTTTCGTTTATGGCTGGTGTAAATGTAGCTTTTGCTGCTCCTGCTGCTACGATTATAGAATTTTCGTTGGGTGGAAATCCGATGATGTATGATTTAGTAAATGAAAAAATTGAAGCGATTGATGGTATGATTGATGCTCCAAAATCTCCAGGATTAGGATTAACTCCCAATTGGGATTTTGTGAAAGAATTTAAGCAAAAGGTATAAATTAAAGCGAATGATTGAAAAAAAATATGTTTTCTTAGTTTATTTCATCATGGTCGCTCTTGAAATTTACGGCCAGTTGAGTGGTAAATTTTGGCTTGTTTGGATTTTCAAAGCATTAGAAACACCCTTACTCGCTTATTATTACTATGAAAATAGAAAACATAAACTTGAAATCCTAGATAAGCTTTTATTATTATCATTAGCCATTACATTTATTGGCCTTTGGTCAAGTTATCTATTTAATAAAAATGTTGAAAATTTTAATGTTATAACCATCATTTATATCATTGAGTTACAAATCACCCTTTTTATCTTGTCGAAATTAAATAGAGATGTGGGTTATAACAACAAAAATGATTCATGGAGAATTAGCTTGATTCTGATAACAGCAATTGGATTTATTTATATAGCTTTTCCAGTATTTACAACGCTAATGCAGTGTTTGGTGTTGATAATCATGGTTCAACAAAGCCTTATGGCTATTTACGGTTTGTTCAGAAAAGGCATTGACATTGCTATTTCAATCAGTATTATAGTTATCGTTACGTCAAATATATTATCAGTTATTGGTGGTTTTATTGTTAGAACTGCCTACGATTATCTTTGGATTATGAGTTTGAGCTATCTTTCCAAAATTCTATTTGTTGAAGGAGTACTTAAAACTCAAAAATTTATTCAATCAAAAGTTTAGTATCTATTCTCTTTTAAACCAATAAAACTATGGCAAAAGCATTAGGAGTAAATCACATCGCACTAATTGTAAGTGATTTGGAAAAAGCTTGCGAATTTTACGAAAAAGAATTAGGGCTAGAACCCATTCCCGCCTTTCTTTTCGATTACCCAACGGCATTCTTCAAATTTAACGAAACTCAACAGCTACACTTAACCGAATGGGATGATGTTTTTTCATTTCGTGGTCACATCTGTATTCAAGTTGATGACATCAATGCCATATTTTTCAGGATGAAAGAGCTCGGTGTTATTGATACTTCGCCGTGGGGAAAAGTTCGCCAATTGCCTGATGGCCCCATTCAAATGTTTGTCCGTGACCCTTCGGGAAACTTACTCGAACTTTCATGTGCTCCAGGAAGTTATATCGACCCTGCTATTTTTGAAGATGAATATTTTCAAGCAGGAATTTATGTTTCAGGAAGAAATGATTTTAGAGGTTATAAATCAAAAGAAGCAACTTTGTATCATAATTAAGGCATAAAGTGGCAAAGTATCAAGTCTAACTTTGCCACATTCAATAAACATGAAAAAAAACGTTCTTCTTTTAGAAACCATTGCCGACGAAGCTTATCAGCTTTTAGCTGAATCCCAAAATATTCAGATTTTTACTGCTTATGGCGAACAATCTTTAACAGACATTTTATCCGAAAATTCAATTGATGCGGTTATTACGCGTGGAAAAGGGCAAGTAAATCTACAATTGATGGATGCTTGTCCTGATTTAAAAGTAGCTGCTCGTTGCGGAGTTGGACTTGACAACCTTAACGTAAAGGAAGCAACAGCTCGTAAAATAAAGGTCGTTAATGCACCAGGTTCAAATGCATCAACGATTGCTGAACATACAATTTCGTTGATATTAATGCTTCAACGAAACCTTTATAATGCCATCAATGAAGTAAAATCTAGTAATTGGAATTGGCGAAATCAATATGAAGGTGATGAAATTAACGGAAAAACTTTAGGAATTTTAGGTTTAGGAAATATCGGTAAAAAAGTGGCTAAAATAGCTGACGCTTTTGGTATGAAAGTAGTTTACTGGAATCGTAGCAAAGTTGAGTCTCCTTACGAGTTTTTGACTTTTGAAGAAGTGCTTCGTCAATCAGATATTATCAGTATTCACCTGCCTTTGGTTACCGAAACTAAACAACTGATTGACAAAAAAGCTTTGGCATTGATGAAACCAAACGCTATTTTAATCAATACAGCAAGAGCAATAATTGTTGACCAAGATGCTCTACTCGAAGCCTTAAATAATAAAACAATCGCAGGCTATGGGGCCGATGTTCCAATGGCAACTCCACCAAGTGCCAATGACCCATTAATGATCCATCCCAATACCCTTATTACTCCACACGTAGGTAGTCTAACAACCACAACTTATACCAATATGTGTGTTTCAACGGTCAAAAATGTATTAGCTATTCTGAACGAACAACAACCACAAATGGAAAGCATTTTTAATCGAAATGAACTTTAGAGAATGATAGTATAAAATAAAATCAAGTTTAAATACATTATTTTGACTTGTAAAATCTTGATTTATTGGGCATCCTGTCTCGGTTTTTATACATTTTGACTACATTCCCACCAAAAAAGATAAAAAAACATCATTTTTATAATAGTTATTGGTTAAGTTTAATAGAACGATATTCCAACTTTTAATATTTGTGGTAAAAATTCAGTTTTAAAAACCACATTCATATTGTTTATCAATTTCTATGAAAGAAATAAACAATATTTGTTAAGTTAAAACGCCTGCTTAATATAACATTACGGTCATATTTTTAAAGGCATTTACTAACAAAAATTACCCATTAGCCTTCATTCAACCTAATCAATTTAAACAAAAATGAAATTTCAATCTAAAACTATTCAACTAATTACTGCGGTAACTGGGCTGTTACTTGTTGGAGCATCCTACACACAATTAAAACAGTCGCCTCTGGCTGAAAACCCTAAAATTGATAAACTCAAACTTCAAGAAGGCTTCAAAGCCGAACACCTTTATAGCCCTTCCGAAAATGGACAAGGCTCATGGGTTTCGATGACTTTTGATAACAAAGGACGAATGATTACATCAGACCAATATGGTTTTTTGTATCGTTTAAAAATTCCAGCAATTAACTCAGGTTCGACCAAACCCATCATCGAAAAACTCAAGATTGGAAATGATACAACAGCAATTGGAGCAGCTCAAGGTTTACTTTATGCCTTCAATAGTCTATATATCGTAGTTAATAATTATCCAAGCAAAACGTTGCCTAAAACCAGTGGTTTATACCGTTTGCAAGATACCGACGGTGACGACCAATTTGACAAACTTACCCTATTAAAAGAGCTAAAAGGAGATGGCGAACACGGCCCACACAGTGTTATTTTATCACCCGATAAAAAATCTATTTATGTTGTTGCAGGAAATTTCACAACTCCACCAGCAATGGATGCTTATCGCCTGCCAAATGTTGGTCAAAATGATAATTTATTGCCTTTGATCAAAGACCCACGTGGACATGATGATTATCCGAAAGTACCTGCAGGATGGGTCGCAAATGTAGATTCTACTGGAAAACGCTGGGAAATGGTTGCTGCTGGGTTCAGAAATCCGTTTGATATTACTTTCAATGAAGCAGGCGATTTGTTTACCTACGACTCAGACATGGAATGGGATTTTGGTTTGCCTTGGTATCGTCCAACTCGAATTTGCCACGTAACAAGTGGTGGCGAATTTGGCTGGCGAATCGGTACTGGAAAATGGTCGCCCACTTTTCCAGATAATCTTCCACCTGTGCTTAATATCGGACAAGGTTCGCCAACTAATTTACTTTATTTGAAAGACGCCAAATTTCCTGCTAAATATAAGCAAACACTATTGGCATTCGACTGGAGTTTTGGGATTATTCACGCAGTTCATCTCAAACCTTCTGGCTCAACATACACTGCCGAACGAGAAGAATTTTTATCTGGAATGCCCCTACCATTAACCGATGGTGCTATTGGCCCTGATGGTGCATTATATTTCCTAACGGGCGGACGTCGCTTAGAATCAGACCTTTATCGGGTTTATTATAATGGTACAGAAAATACAAATGTTGCGGCTGCAACTGCCATTAACAAAGAAAATTTACTTCGTAGAAGTTTGGAGAAATTTCATGGTGAGCCAAATGCAGAAGCGATAAATGTTGCTTGGGCAAATCTTAATAATCCTGACCGTTTTGTTCGTTATGCCGCTCGTTTGGCGGTTGAACACCAGCCTGTTAGTGAATGGCAAGCCAAAGCATTAGCAGAAAAAGACCCAGTTATTTTGACCAATGCTATGATTGCATTAGTTAGACATTCAAAACCTGAACAGAAAAAAAATATTCTAAAATCCTTATTATCAGTCAATTATAAATCACTTACAGAATCTCAACAATTAGATTTATTGCGAGCTTACGAATTGGTGTTTTTAAGAATGGGAAAACCCGATGCTGCTACAAAAGCTAAAGTTGTGGCTCATCTTGACCCAAATTATCCTGCAAATACAAACGATTTAAACCGAGCATTGAGTAAAATTTTAGTTTATTTGGAAGCTCCTAATGCTTTAATTAAAACCTTGAATTTACTAGAAACAAAAGAAATTCCAGGCGAAATTGCAGGTGGACAAACAGCTACTTCATCGGCTGATTTGATTATGCGAAACCCACAATATGGTTTGGATATTGCCAAAATGCTCGAAAAAGTGCCACCAGCTCAACAAACTTATTATGCCACTGTTTTGAGCCAAGCCAAAACAAACTGGACTCCAGCCTTACACGAGCGTTATTTCAAATGGTTTAGAAGTGCGTTTAATTATCGTGGCGGATTGAGTTACATTGGCTTTATCGACAAAGCCCGTAAAATGGCTCTTAAAAATGTTCCTGCCAATAAAGTAGCCTATTACGATAAACTGTCAGGAGGCGAATTATTGACAAAATCGGGCATTGATATTGCTGAAAGTGATTATCCGAAAGGCCCAGGCAAAGATTGGAAACTTGCAGAAACAACTAAACTTTTTGAAGCTGAATTAAGTAACAGAAACTTCAAACAAGGAAAATCTATGTATGCCGCAGTTACATGCAGTCGCTGCCACAGTATGCAAGGCGAAGGCGGAAATATTGGACCAGATTTAACTCAATTAGCTACTCGTTTTAGCAAAAAAGATATGCTTGAAGCAATCATTGACCCAAGCAAAACTATTTCTGACCAATATGCAGCAACGCAGTTTCAGCTCAAAAACGGTCAAAGTATTGTCGGTCGATTAACCAATGAAGACCAAGACACTTATTTTGTTTCTCAAAACCCCTATTCGCCAGAAGTTTTGATAAAAATTCCTAAGAAAAATGTAGCTTCGAGCAAACTTTCAGCAGTTTCAACGATGCTTCCAGGGCTTATCAATTCGTTAAATGAAGAAGAATTAAAAGATTTGGTTGCTTATTTAATGGCTGGTGGCAAAGAGAATCATCCAATTTTTGAGGCAAAAAAATAGTAATAAATGGGTCTTAAAAAAATGACATCAAACCAAAATATTTATAATACTTTACAGGAAGGTATAACCAAACAATTTTATTAAATTTCCCGACTTAATTTAGAGAAAACGTTTTTTCTCTTTGTTATTCAACCAAAAACTAACAAAAACATGAATACGAATTCATCTCGTCGTTCGGCACTAAAAAATATTTTAGGCGGTGCGGCTATCGTTTCAGCCCCAATTACTTTCAGCGAAGCCTTTGCTGCCAACCAAAAAGTACTCGGAGCTGAACTAAACGGCAAAATCAATCATTCTGCTTGCCGTTGGTGTTACAACAAAATTCCTTTAGAAGAGCTTTGTCAAGAAGCTGTAAAGATGGGTATTAAATCAATTGAACTTCAAGGTCCAGACGAATGGCCTATTTTGAAAAAATACGGTTTAACTTGTGCAATGCCTTGGGGAGCTGGCAAAGGAATCAACGATGGTTTTAATGATTTGAAATTGCACGATGAACTCGTGGCAAGTTACGAAGATATTTTTCCAAAATTAAAAGCTGCTGGTTTAGACAAAGTTATTTGTTTTTCAGGAAATAGAAGAGGAATGTCTGATGAGCAAGGTCTTGAAAATTGTGCCATTGGCTTAAAAAGATTGATGCCTTCAGCAGAAAAATATGGTATAACCATGACAATGGAATTGCTCAATAGCAAGGTAAATCACCCTGATTATATGTGTGACCTAACGAAATGGGGCGTTGCTTTATGCGATAAAGTAGGTTCTGATAAATTCAAACTGCTTTATGATATTTACCACATGCAAATCATGGAAGGAGACGTAATTGCAACAATTAAAAAGTATAATAAGTATTTCTCACATTATCATACTGGTGGCGTTCCTGGCCGTAACGAAATTGACGATACGCAAGAACTCAATTATCCAGCCATTATGAGAGCAATCGTTGAAACTGGATATAAAGGTTTTGTTGGTCAAGAATTTATACCAAAACGCCCTGATGCCATTGCTTCACTAAAACAAGGCGTTACGATTTGTGATATTGCTTAAAAATATCTTCTACAAAAAAAGGTTAATCAAATGATTAACCTTTTTTCTTCTAAAACGCTAAATCTTGGTAAACTTTATTTTCAAAGTTTTCTCGATTTGATTAATCATTTTCAAATCATCTTTTGTCACAAAACTGATTGAAATTCCTCGTTTTCCTGCACGAGCCGTACGACCACTTCGATGGGTATAATATTCCATTTGGTCGGGCAATTGATAATGTGCCACATAAGCCAAACCCTCCACATCAATTCCTCTTGCTGCAATATCTGTTGCCACCAAAATCTGTAATTTTTTATTTTTAAAAGCACGCATAACTTTGTCACGGTCACGCTGTTCTAAATCTCCATGAATGGCATCAACGGCAAATTTCTTTGCTTCGAGTTTTCTTGTAACTACTTGAGCATCAGCTTTTGTTCGACAAAAAACAATTCCTCTTGCCGCACCTTGCGATTGAAGAAATTGCACTAAATAGTCAAATTTTTGAGTAATTTCACAAATAAAAAACTGGTGTTCAATCAACCCATTCACCACCTCAGTTTTGCTGACTTGAATGGTTTGTAAATCAGGCGACATATATTTTAGAATCAGCCTCTGTAACTCATCAGGGAGCGTTGCCGAGAAAAGCCAAGTATTACTATTTTTATGGATTTTGCCCAAAATTGTATCCAAATCATCTTTAAAACCCATGCTCAACATTTCATCAGCTTCGTCTAAAACAATGGTTTTTACGTGCGTCAAATCAATGGCTTCTTTTTGCAATAAATCAATCAAACGTCCTGGCGTTGCTACCACAATTTGCGTGGGGCGTTGCAAATTTCTAATCTGAATATCAATGCGTTCGCCACCAAAAACAGCTTCTACAAAAACCTTTTCAGTGTGTTTTGTTAGCTTAAATAATTGTTTAGCAATTTGTTGACAAAGCTCTCTCGTTGGCGATAAAATCAAAGCTTGAATTTGATTATCATTCGGTTTGATTTTTTGTAATAAAGGTATGCCGAAAGCAATCGTTTTTCCAGTACCTGTTTGTGCTTGTCCGATAAAATCAGACGTATTTTTAAGCAAAAACGGAATTGCTTTTTCTTGAATTTCGGTTGGTTTCGTAATTTTCATTTCGGTCAAAGCCTTCACTAAATTTTCCGAAACGCCGAGTTGTTTAAATGTTTCCAAAACTATTCTTGTATTATTTGAAACACAAAGGTACGGAATAATATGCAATGATGTGTTTTTACGCAAAACGTTGGCTTTTTGCCTTGTAAACGCTAAATTTACCAAGCCTTCAACTTCTATCAACCAATAATGTACTATGAAAACCTTTTTTCTTTATTTTTTTTCTTTAAATATCATTTTTGCTCAAAGCATAAAAATCTCTCAACTACCTATTTATCAAGAAATTAATCAAAAAGAAGATAAATCATCACCAGATTGGCTCATTACTAAAAACAATTTTTTTGCTGATATTTATCAAACCAACGGTGGAAAAGACATCGTTATGTCAAATGGTTTATTGAAACGTCAAATACATTTATCTCCCAACGCCGCAACTGTTGATTTTAAAAATCTACGAACCAACGAACAGTTTGTAAGGTCGATTAGACCAGAAGCTCGTATCGTTTTGAATGGAAAAACTTATAACATTGGCGGATTATATGGACAAAAAGAACACGCTTATTTATTGACGGAATGGATAGACAAACTTCAAGCAAACGACATTGATTTTCAATATAAATCCCTCAAAATCAATACTTTAACTCCTCACGTAAATTTCAAAAGTAATAATTGGGCATCAAATACGCAAAATCCAAAAGGCATAGAATTAGAGCTTATTTTTGAATCAAGTTTACCAGAATTAAAAGGAGTTTTAGTTGCGATTCATTACGAAGTTTTTGACAATATCCCTACGATTTGCAAATGGGTCAGTGTTGAAAACAATAGCGATAAATCATTGAAAATCAACCAATTAGTCAATGAAATTTTGGCAACTCCTGAAGAAGAATCGGCTGTTGTGGGAAGTCCAGAGCAAATGAAAAAACCTCAACGTATTTATATCGAAAACAACTACGCATTCAACAATGCCATGCGTTATGAATTGTCCGACCAAGCTACTCATTGGAAGGTCGATTCGAGTTATACTTCGCAGGTCAATTATAATTATCAAACCCCTTGTGTACTGGAAGTTTACCCTAGTTTTGGGATTGGTTTTGAACTATTACCAAAGCAATCATACAAGTCGATTCGCAGTTATGAGTTGTTGTTGGACTCTTACGACCGAGAACGAAATGGACTTGCTCGGCGACGAATGTATGCCACACTTTTTCCATATACGACTCAAAATCCGATTTTCATGCACCTCGTAAGTACTGACCCTGTGAAAGTAAAAGCAACTATTGACCAATGTGCCGAAACAGGATACGAAATGGTAATTTTGAGTTTTGGGAGTGGTTTAAACATGGAAGATGCAAGTTCATCAAACATTCAAAAATATAAAGAATTGGCAGATTATGCCCATAGTAAAGGCATCAAATTGGGCGGATATTCGCTTTTCAGTAGCCGTAGAATTGATGATGAAAACGATGTAATTGACCCAAAAACTGGCCTGCCCGATAAAGGTGCTTTTTTCGGAAATGCTCCCTGTTTAGCCAGTCGTTGGGGCATTGAATATTTGCAAAACCTACGAAAATTTATTTCAGAAACAGGTTTTGACTTACTTGAACACGATGGTCCATATCCAGGAGATGTGTGTGCTTCAACTACGCATCCTGGTCATAAAGGTTTGGAAGACTCACAGTGGCAGCAAATGGAAATGCAAAAAGGTTTTTATCGTTGGCTCAATGAGCGTGGAGTTTATATTAATGCTCCAGATTGGTATTTTTTGGATGGTTCGCACAAAATTGGTTTAGGGTATCGTGAAGTTAACTTTTCACTTTCTCGTGAACAGCAAAAAATATTAAATCGGCAAAATATTTTTGATGGTACTTGGGAAAAAACACCTTCGATGAGCTGGGGTTTTGTACCATTGACAAAATATCAAGGTGGTGGAGCAGAAGCTGTTTTAGAGCCTTTGAGCGAACATTTGAAAGATTATGAACAACTAATGGTGCAATATTATGGTGCTGGTGTACAAGCTTGCTATCGAGGTCCACGTCTCTATGACACCGAAGAAACCAAACAAATCGTCAAAAAAACGATTGATTGGTATAAAAAATATCGACAAATTCTAAACTCTGATATTGTTCACCTTCGCCGACCAGATGGGAGAGATTGGGATGGAATCATGCACGTAAATCCAAATCTAAAAGAAAAAGGCTTTGTGATACTCTACAATCCATTAAAAGAAGTCATTACTCGAAAAATAAGTTTACCACTTTATTACACAGGACTTTCCGATAAGGTTTTGATTCGTGAAAAAGAAGGCAAAAGCAAAAGTTATGTACTTAACCGAACTTATGAGGCGGAAATTGAGGTAAAAATTCCAGCAGAAGGATTCTCATGGTTGGTTTTGGAATAAATATTACATTTAAAAATAAACATAACAATTGACCATAATGGCACTTGAACTCAACGAAAATTTTGATTTGAATACCGAAAGTTTTTTTAGAAATGCGGGCTGGCTATCTCCTAATGAAACAATTATTTCTTATGAAAAGGCAGGCGAAGGAAACATGAATTTTGTATTTCGACTTACAACCAACGCAAGAAGTATAATTGTAAAGCAATCTCGTGCTTATGTGCAAAAATATCCTCAAATAGCTGCTCCAATCGAACGTATTTTTGTGGAAGATGCTTATTATCAACAAATTGCATCCAATCAAACAATGGCTTCGTTTAGTCCAAAAGTTTTGATAGTTGATAAAACCAATCATTTGATGCTCATGGAAGACCTCGGGAAAGGTTCAGACTATTCCTTTCTCTACAAACGAGATATGGTAATTAACGAGGCTGATTTACTGCAATTTGTTACTTATCTAAATGCACTTCATGATATTGAACCTGTAAATTTTATTGATAATTCGGGCATGAAAAACCTAAATGCGGAACATCTGTATAATTATCCTTTTTTGGTTGAAAATGGATTTAATTTGGAGTTGATTCAAGAAGGTTTACAAGTGTTAGCGAACCATTTCAAAACCAATGAAACCTTAAAAAAAGCTATTTCAGCTATCAATAAAAGATATTTATCCAACGGAAAATATTTGTTACATGGTGATTTTTACTTTGGTAGCTGGTTAAAAGTTGGTGACAAACCCAAAATTATTGATCCTGAATTTGCATTTTGTGGAGACCGTGAATTTGACTTAGGTGTAATGATTGCTCATCTAAAAATGGCTCAACAACCTTCTGAATTAATCAACAAAGTATTAGAAAAGTACGCTCATTCGATAGACTCAAAACTATTAAATGCTTATATCGGTTGTGAAATTTTACGCCGCATCATTGGTTTAGCACAATTGCCTTTAGAGTTGAATTTAGATGAAAAAGAATCACTGTGTTACGAAGCACAAAACTTAATTTTAGCATGAAAAAAAACGCAATTTTAGTCTTTTTAATAGTCATAAATGCATTTTCTTGTAAAAATACGAATGAGGAAAAAATAGATTTTGAGCAAAAATCCGTACCAAAACTTAATATGACCGAAGCAGAGTTGTACGATAAAGTGCTGGGTATGCTCGTTGGTTCTGGCATTGGAGATTCAATGGGAGCTCCAACAGAAATGTGGTCTAGAGATGCTATTCAACTTGAATATGGCTTCGTTGATAAGCTTGATTCGATGGTACGTGAACCTTCTCCCGAAGGAACTTGGAAAATTAATTTACCAGCTGGTGGCACCACTGATGACTCTCGCTGGAAAAAGTTAACTACTGAGTTTTTACTTACACAAAATTCTGATTTGAAAGCTGATGATTTTGGGAGTTTTATTGTTCAAAAATACAAAAGTGATATTGATAATTTCAAGAAAATAGATGATTTTTCACCCGAGCCTTATGAAGAAAATAGTCGCAAAATGGCTTGGTTACAAGAATGGGCTATCGTAGCAAAACCTTTCGTTGATAAAAATTATATTGCCTACCAAAACGCTCTCAGTCGCTTTTATGGTGGTGAAATGGTCTGTGGCGGAATGTTGTACGCTCCTGCAATCGGAGTATTTTATCCTGTAAATCCTCTGAAGGCATACAAAGAAACTTATAAAATAAGTATTTTTGATATTGGTTATGCTCGTGATATTAGTGGATTGGTAGCTGCCATGACAGCGGCGTCAATGAATAAGAATGCTACCAAAGAATCAGTCTTGGGTGTTTTAAGAAGTACTGACCCCGAAGGTTTTTTTAAGAGTCGTTTGGTTGGACGTACCTCATATAGAATTCTGCGTGATGCTTTAGGCATTGTGAAACAAGCAAAAGCAGTCACTGAAATTAATGCAAAACACCCAAAGCCCAAACATCTAAAAGCCGATGGTTTGTACATTTCTCAGATGTTTAAAGCTTTTGAACTACTCGATGCAAAAAATCAAGATATGCCTTTTCATGCGGGTGAAATACATTTACAAGTACTTACTGCTCTGATATTCTGCGATTTTGATTTCGAAAAGACAATGGCTTTTTTGGTGAATTTAGGCAGAGATAATGATACAACATCTGCTGTTGCTGGTGGAATCTTAGGAGCATTTTATGGGTATGAAAAATTACCCAAAGAAATGAAAATCAAGGTCATAAAAGTAGGTAAAGAGCAATTAGATGTAGATTTTGAGCTTTTAGCTCAAAAATTAACAACAAAAATTCTTCAACAACAATAAAAATGGGTTCACCCCAAAAAGCGAACCCATTTTTTTATTTCTCAAACTCAACAATATGCTCAGAAGCATATTCATCATCGCCAGGTTTAATACGTTTGACAAAAAAACGAGCTCTTTTACCTAATTTCAGACAAGTATTTTTGGCTTTTATATCTTCAACTGTATTGAGCGGCTGCTTTGATTTTGTCGGCTTCTAAAAGCTTGAATTTTGGATTAAAAGTCTGTGTTTGCTCCGTTCCAGCACAAGCATATAACAAACTTAAAATAGCACCGCAACAAACTAAATACAAAAATCTTTTCACCTGAATCATATTAGATTAATTAAAAATATTAAATTTTCTATTAGAATAATTCAAAATTAAGCAAGTTTTATAAATTAATAGAATATTCGTGCATAATAAATCGCTTATTATGCACGATTGATTAAATTTGCCAAAACATAATTTATTCAATCAATAACCATGAAAAAAACATTGCTATTTATTTGCGTATTTGGCTTTTTAGTCATCCAATCTCAAGCACAAAAATTGAGAGGAATTGACAAAAGCCCAATGGATATGGCTTATTATCCAGACAATTTTGCTCATGATCGCAAATTTGCTCCACAACTCATCGGCAATATGCCAGCAATTGTGCGAGTAACTTACAGCCGTCCTGCTAAAAAAGAGCGTGAAATCTTTGGAACGAAGATTGTACCTTATGGAGAAGTTTGGCGTGTTGGAGCAAATGAATCGACCGAGATAAAATTTTATCAAGATGTAACAATTCAAGGCAAAAAAGTAAAAGCTGGCACTTATTCTCTTTTTGCCATTCCAACCGCTACGGAATGGACAATTATTTTAAACAAAGATTTAGACTTTTGGGGAGCGTATAGTTACAATGCAGCAAATGATTTGTTGAGAGTAAATATTCCTGTAAAAAAGACTGAGGAAATTGTCGAAAATTTCTCTATTCAATGCGTCAAAGGAGGCGATAAAGAAACAATTATGAAAATGGCGTGGGATTCTACTTTAGTTGAATTACCAATTTCATTCTAAGAAATTTAATATTCGAGCGAAGCAAATAGCGATTTACTCATAAAAACTACTAAACTAATCAATCAAGTTTTTAGTTTATGTAGAAAAATAGTCGGTCAATTTCAAGCCGAGACTTCCAAAATGAAGACTCGGCTTTTTTTTAATAAATATTTAAAATGGAAAAATATTTTAAGATAATTCAAGGAGCGTATTCGGGCTATTTTAACTATTTCATCAATGAAATGCTAAATCCAAGTTGGCACAATTATTTTTATTGGTTGATTGGGGCTTCACTCGCAATCTGGCTACTAGAAATTAAATTTCCTTGGCGAAAAAACCAACCACAGATTCGAGAACATTTCTGGCTAGACATTTTTTATCTTTTTTGGAATTATTTTCTATTTTCACTCATTGCGTACAATGCTCTTTCGATGATAGCGGTACAAGCCTTCAATGATTTTCTTGGACTTTTTGGCATTACAAATATTGTTGCTATCAACATTGGTTATTTACCTTTTTGGTCGAAAATCCTTATTATTTTCGTGATGCGTGATTTTATGCAATGGGCAATTCATCGACTTCTACACAATGTTGGTTGGATGTGGGAATTTCATAAAGTGCATCATAGCACCGAACAAATGGGTTTTGCTGCTCTTTTGCGTTATCATTGGATGGAAAATATCATTTATCGCAGTCTTGAATATATTCCATTAGCGATGGTTGGTTTCGGCATTACTGATTTTTTCATCGTACATATTTTTACTTTAGTGACTGGTCAACTTGGTCATGCGAATCTAAATATCAAACTTGGACCATTAAAATATTTGCTCAATGGTCCACAAATGCACCTTTGGCATCATGCTAAATATATGCCTGATTCACACCCAAATGGTTTTAATTATGGCATTACTTTGAGTATTTGGGATTATATTTTCAAGACGAATTATTGGCCATCGAATGATGAAAATTTGCCTGTTGGATTACCCGATGAAGAGCATTTTCCTCAAGATTTTATTGGACAAAACATTCGACCTTTTCAGAAAATATTTAGTAAAAAATGATTCCTAAATATCAAATTATTATTTAATTCCTGTTTTAAATGGTTTGTTTGAAACAAAAATCTTTCCGACTTTTGTGAGAAATACTAAGCAGAAAATGAAGAAAGACAGTAGCGATAAGAAAAACACTTTTCGAGCAAAAAATAATAAATCAACCGATAATACTCAAAAAAAATCAAGCAAATTGAAAAGTAAAATCAAATCTTGGCTAATCAAACTTACTTTATATTTCCTTGCCATTTCAATTGGCTTGGTTGTACTTTACAAATTTGTACCCGTTCCGATTACTTCCACCATGATTTCCCGCAAAATGGAAGCGATTGCCGAAGGAAAAGATAGCGAAATTTATTACGATTGGGTTTCCTACGAAAACATGTCAAAAGAAGCTCCTTTGGCAGTTGTTGCCGCAGAAGACCAACTTTATCCTGACCATTTCGGCTTTGATTTTGAAGCAATGGGCAATGCTTTTGATAGAAATAGAAAAGGCAAAAAATTGCGTGGAGCAAGTACACTTTCGCAACAAGTGGCAAAAAATGTATTTCTTTGGCAATCAAGAAGTTATATAAGAAAAGCTCTCGAAGCTTACTTCACAGTTTTGATAGAACTTATTTGGGGAAAAGAACGAATTTTAGAAGTGTATCTCAACGTTGCAGAAATGGGCTATATGACTTTTGGAGTTGAAGAAGCATCTAAACGTTTTTTTGGAACATCTGCCCAAAACATCAATCGTCAACAAGCGGCTCGTATTGCTGCAGTTTTACCAAGCCCTATTAAATGGTCAGCTGCCAAACCAGGACCTTACGTGAATCGTCGAACCTCCCAAATTGCTCGACAAATGAGGGCTTTAGGTGGCGTAGCATATATCAAAGATTTAAGAAGTTTTTAGTGATAAGCACAGCAGGATTTTGAACAAAAATTCTGCTGTGCTTTATTTTTGTTTTTACCATTCCATTCTTGGTAGCGGACTTACTTCTTGGTTTGAGAAATCGCCTTTTAACGATTTAAAATGTGCCGCGATTGCAATCATTCCTGCATTATCAGTACAATACTGAAAATCTGGAATATATACATGCCAATTTTCCTTTTCACCCATTTCATGTAAAGTTTTTCTCAATCCCGAATTAGCCGAAACTCCGCCTGCAATGGCAACTTCTTTAATATTCAATTCACGAGCCGCCTTGCGTAGTTTTTGTAGCACCATTCGCACCAAAGTATGTTGTACACTCGCACAAATATCATTCAAATTTTCAGCAATAAAGTTTGGATTCTCAGTCACTCGTTTCTTTAAAAAATACAATATTGAAGTCTTTATCCCACTGAATGAAAACTGATACTGCGGCATTTCAGAAAGTGGAAATTCGTAAGCTAATGGATTACCTAATTGAGCATATTTATCAACCAATGGCCCACCTGGATATGGCAAACCTAATAATTTTGCAGTCTTATCAAATGCTTCGCCAACAGCATCATCTTGGGTTTCTCCTAAAACCTCCATTGTTGCATAATCTTTGATAAGTACAATTTGAGTATGACCGCCACTTACCGTCAAACAAAGGAACGGAAAAGTGGGTTTTGGGTCATCAATAAAATGAGCCAAAACATGAGCTTGCATGTGGTTAACTTCAATCAACGGAATCTCCAACGCCAAGGCCATTGCTTTAGCAAAAGAAGTTCCGACAAGTAATGAACCTAAAAGTCCAGGTCCACGAGTAAAAGCTATGGCATTTAGCTCATTTTTTGTTATATTCGCAACTTTTAGGGCTTTTTCAACAACTCTAACAATGTTTTGCTGATGAGCACGGGAAGCAAGTTCGGGTACAACCCCACCGTAAAGTTCATGAATTAGTTGTCCAGCCACAATGTTGGAGCCGATTTTACCGTTAGAAATAACGGCAGCCGACGTATCGTCGCACGAAGATTCGATTGCTAAAATGTTCAAAATTTACTCGTTAATATCTGTTTTAAAGAACAAAATTAACACTATTTCCGAAATTGTATTCAAATAAATTGAAAGAGGCAAGCCACAAACTTGTCCTGCAAAATGGGTAAAGTTTTAAAAATATTCATCATCACGCTTATTTCTCTCATCGTCGTTACGATGATGAGCGGCTTGTTGGTGTTTTCCCCTGTACCCAAAACTTTATTCATCCTAATTGCCCTTTTACTATTCAGTTTAGTACTTGCTTACTACTCAAAAAGAGCCATTTCTACACTACTAATTATACTTTTACTTGGTTTAGGCTTGGTTTTTTACGCCATGCAATTGCCACAATTTCAAACAAGTTCGTTACAAAAAGCAACCGAATTATTGTCTAAAAAGTTAGGTTCAAAAGTAAAAATTGAAAAGGCACGAATGACGTGGTTTGATGAGATAACACTCGAAAACATTACAATTTATGACCAAAAAGGCAGAGAAATGATTTTTGTAAAAGAACTTTATGTCAATTGCAAAACAAATTTCGCGTTCAATTGGGAAAAAATTTTAACTTTCGATAATAATCTCGACTATGTGATGATTAGAAGTCCGAGAGTAAAGCTCATTTATGAACCTGATGGCGACCTGAATATTGATAAATGGATTGCAAAAATTGAAGAATTGACGGCATCAACTGATACCACAAATCGACTTAAAGGCGAACATAACACACCTTTTACGATTGATGAAGCCTATATTCAAGATGGAACTTTTACCCTAGCTGACCCGCAAAAAGCACGTTTTCCGAAAGACGAATTTGACTATAATAATTTTACTGTCAATGATTTACATGGTAATCTCAAAAATTTCTTCATTTTAGGCGATACAATTACGTTTGGGTTGAAAAATATGCAAGGCGTTGAACGCCGTAGCGACCTGACTATTAACCAATTAAATACGAATTTCTTTTATTCACGTAAATCAATGCGGCTGAATGATTTGTATGCAAAAATCAATAATTCAACGCTAAAAAATTCTGTTATTTTCAACTATGATACACCCAGAGATTTTGGGGATTTTAATGAAAAAGTTGTAATCGACGGAAATTTGAAGGATTGTGAAATTGATGCCCAAGACCTCGGTCGATTTGCAACCGATATGTATGCTTATCGAGAAAAATACCTACTTAACGGAGATTTTAAGGGGACTGTTCACAATTTTAAGGTAAAAGATTTTAAATTAAAATTTGGAAAAAATAGTCTTCTCGATGGCGATATTGCGTTCAAACATTTGCCCGATTTAAGAAAAGCCGACATGGATTTGGTCTGGCGTTCGTCGCAAATTGATGCCCAAGATGCTCGTCAATATGTGGGAGATTCTTTGTATTTATCGCAAGTTTATAAGTTTGGTGTGGTAAATTTTGCAGGAAATTTCAAGGGAGTCTATAATGATTTTATAACAGATGCTAGTTTTAAATCTTCGATGGGAAATTTGGCAGGAAACATCAAAATGAAGATTCCAAACAATGCTTCATTACCAAGTTATGATGGCTCAATTACTGTTGAAAACTTTGATTTAGGCAAATTAGTAGATGAATCTGAAATCTTACAAAAATTATCATTTTCAGGTAAAATTCTTGGCAAAGGTTTCACCATCAAAGATGCTTCTTTAGATTTTGATGGAAAAGTAAATCACATCGACTTTAATGGATACAATTACAAAAATATTTTTGTTGATGGTAGTATGAATCAATCGCTTTTTGCTGGGAAAGTAAGTGTTAAAGATACAAATCTGGCCTTTAACGTGAGTGGAAAAGTTGATTTTGCCAAAGCTCTTAACAAATTTGATATTCACGGAATTCTACAAAATGCGAATCTAAAACCACTAGGTTATTCAAAAAACGACGTTAAGTTACGGTCTGAAATTAGTCTTAATTTTCAAGGAAATGAGTTGGATAATTGGCTTGGCGAAGCTAAACTTTTAAATGCTGTTTTACAATACGACAAACGTCAATTAGGTATTGACTCTCTTTTCTTAACATCTTCGTTAGTCAACAATTCCCGAAAAATTAGTCTATTATCTGAGTTTTTCAATGTTGATGTGTCAGGAAAATTCACCCCAAGTCGAGTCATTTCTGACATCACTCGCTTGTCTAAAGAATATACTCAATATTTTTATGACAAAGAGCAAACTCGCTTAGCATATTATGCTCAACGTCCTTATGCAGATTTAGTTAATAAATACGCTTTAGATTATAAAGTTACCTTCAAAAAATCAGAGCCATTCTTTGCATATTTTTACCCCGATTTATACATTTCTCATGGTACAGAATTGAGTGGAAATCTCAACATCAGAAATACCGCTGAATTATCTTTATCAGGCAAAATTGATACGCTTCGCTACGGAACTTTAGCATTTTATGGCAATGATATAGACTTCAATACTTCCAAAGAATCAACTTCTCCCAAAATTTTGACATCGTTGATTTTTAATTCGGCAACACAAAAATTAGGCGATATGACGCCGACCGAAAAAATAGAAGTTGCGGGTATGTGGGGGCAAGGAAATGTCATTGAATTTGATGGTAGAATTAAACAACAAAATAGCAAAAATAAAGCTCAAATTTTCGGCAAACTAGCTTTTCTCTCAGAAGGACTTGACATTACTTTCAATCCAAAAAACACTAAACTCGACCTTTTAGGAAGCCAATGGCTTTTAGGAAAAAACAATTTGATTAATGTCAATCAAAGCGATGTTTGCTTCCAAGATGTGGCTCTTTCCAACCAAAATCAAAGTATTGCCTTGAACGGTTCATTCTCGGAAGATTCGACCGCCGAATCATTTATTGATATTCGTGATTTTGATTTACAAACATTGAAACCACTTTCAGACCTTGATTTGAAAGGAATTGTCAATGGAAAACTAACACTCAGAGACGTTTACAATGATGCTGTTGTAACAAGTAATTTAGGTATTGATGAACTGATTTATAAAAATATTTTAATTGGCACAGTTGCAAGCGAGGCACTTTGGGATAATCTCAAACAAAGGCTTAATATTAACGGCAATATTGTGCGGATAAACAATGAGATTTTTCGAATTTCTGGAACTTATGACCCCAAAAACGACCATAATCCACTTAATTTGAAAGCTACTTTAAAGAAAACAAACTTGGAAATTTTCCAATCATTTGTTGATGATATTTTCTCTAATATTGGAGGCTACGCCAGCGGAACACTCACTGTGAGAGGAACAGTCAACGACCCAATTATCAGAGGAGGCGTAGATTTTGAAAAAGGAATGTTACGCATCAATGCCTTAAATTCATATCTGTATTTTGATGACCAACTCAATTTCAACGAAGAAGGATTTGTAGCTGCAAAAGGTTTTAAAGTACGTGATGCCCAACAAAATGGAAATATAGCCGAGTTAGAAGGTGGTATTTTTAATGGTGGTGGAGGTAATTTTATGTTGGGGATTCATGCGTATATGAGAGGTCGTGATGGATTTAAAATCATGAATACAGGCATTAAAGACAATGAAAGTTTTTATGGAACAGGCATTACTACGGGCGATTTGCATATTACGGGTGACTTCAAGAATGTAAATATTTCGGCCGATTTGACCAGTAAAAAAGGCACTAGAATTACGATTCCTCTTGATGGAGAAACAACGGTCAATACGGAAGAACAAGGAATCAAATTTGTAAGTAAAAACACTGAAAAAATCAAAGATTCAGCGATAAAAAAGGATACCGTTGTGCGAAGTGAAGGCGGATTAAAAATGGCTTTCAATTTTACAATTACACCCGATGCCGAATGTATCGTAATTTTTGACCGAAATAACCAAGACCAACTCAACGCTATTGGCAACGGAAATATTAGTATTGATTATGACACAAGGGGTGGTTTTACTATGTCAGGCCCTTACACGATAAAAAGTGGAAAATATGATTTTAGCTTACAAAATATTTCAAAATTAAGAAAATTTGACATTGCCGAAGGAAGTCGAATTTTATGGACGGGAGACCCTTACGATGCGGATATTAATATTAACGCTAGTTATACAGCAAATGTATCATTGAACGGTATTGTTAGTAGTGCAACCAATGCTTCTGAACTTAACACTTTGTATCCTGTGGTTGCTTATATTATGCTCACCGAAAAGCTAATGAAACCTACTACAAAGTTTAACATTAAGTTCAATCAACGTCGAATTCCACTCAATCTTCAGCCACAAGTCATTGCTTTTGAACAACGCTTGCACGATGACGAACAGCTTTTGAACAATAATTTTGTTGGAATTACGGCTTTAAATCGACTTTTCTCAGATAATAGTTTTAAAGATGCTCTTGATTCTCAGCTTTTACTTGATAATGTCAGCGGAATTCTAACAAATCAATTAGGAAACATCGCATCAAAAATTGACCCTAATTTAGAAGTGGGTGTTCAACTTGGAAACTTAGGAAATGTTCGTCAGAATTTACTTAATAACATGCAAGTCAATTTTTCTTACAAATTTGGTAATAATGTCAAAATTAGCGTAAACAATACCATTTTACAGAATCAAGGACAAACAGCCAATAACTATTTCTATGGCGGTGAGGTTGAGTGGCTACTCAATCAAGATGGTTCGTGGAGGTTGAAAGCATACAGCCGTAATGTTCCGAATTATTATTATAACTTCAATAGTAACGTTTCTGTGAATGGTGTTAGTTTACAACATACACGCAGCTTCAATACAATTTTCAAGCGTAAGGAAATCAAAGAATTGCCCATGGGGATTTCGGCAAAAAAGCCTGAACCAAAATTAGTTAGTCAAGCAAAACCATAAAAAAAGTGAGTACAATACTTATAAAAACTGTATTGCACTCACACCCATTTTTTTCCAAAATTATCCTTTCACAAAAATCGTATGCGTCAGTACATATCCGTCAGTTGTATTTCCTGTAACTGTTGACATTTCATTAGTAACGCCATCTCCAAATACATTGTCCTTCGCATTTGATGTATCTGCTTGTCCATGACTCGCATAAACCCCTTGTGCATATACGGTCTTACTTACATCTTCTGGAAATGCAATTTGAGTAACAAGCAATGATTTTCCAGCACTATTATAAACGTGCACATGAATGTGCGGTGCTCTACCCGAATACCAACCAGGATAGATACTCGTCCAAGCTGCCATGCCATTTGCATCGGTTGATTGACGACCTCTCAAAAAATGTACAGAAGTCAAATTCACACTTTGCATACCTGTTCCACCATATTCTGAATATAAACCAGCGGCATCACAATGCCAAATATCTACAATAGCATCTTTAATAATTGCACAACTATCATTTACATTTCGAATATAAATTTTGACTGTTAAAGGTGTTCCTTTGCGGTCGGATACGATATTTTGAATAACATAATCGGCTGGAGATTTTGTAGGGAAAGGCCCTTCTGTTTCAGAATTTGTAACGCTACAACTTGAAGGCGTAGTTGTAGGGTCAGAAGTTACAGTACTCGTTGTTGTGTTTGTACTAGCATTAACTTCATCTTTTAAACAAGCAGTTAAAGCAGGAATAACGGCAAATAGTCCTAGCGAGCCTAATCCTCGTTTTAAAAATTCTTCTCTTTTCATTTGACTAAATTAATTTTAAATTTTGCTTAGGTTTATATATTATTCTTCTAGAAAACCATCGGTTTGCCATTGCTTTATTGCAGCGATTTCGGTGGCTGTTAAACTTCCATTTTCAGGCATTTTTTTACTTACAACCTCTGACACGATTAGCGACCCATTTGCTTTAGCAGTTGAATAGTTACTAACAAATAGCGGTTTTTCTCGACTCGAATGACAACTCGAACCCGAACAACTCGCTATAAAAATTGGATTTACAGATTCAAATGTAATTTTTCCATCTGCATTTGGAGTGATAGTCGTAACTGTAGTTCCAGGAGCAACGGTACCTTCTGAGCAAGCTACAATAACTGTTATTGACAAATAGAAAATCAGCGTTCCGATTACTTTTTTCATATAATTGAGGTATTTGGTTTATTGAAAAATTATTATCGGAAAGGTTCTGCATAATTTTTATTTAAGTGAATAACACATTTTCGGTTAATTATATTGAAAGACGAAACAACAATCAAAAAAGTTGTTTGTGAATGTAGAATAAAAATAGAAGATATATTTTTGTGGTAAATTTGAACTATTAAGTAGGGATTTCAAGAAGTAAAATCATTGCTTCATTTGAAAGTGCTTCAAAATCAACTTCTTTTACGTGCCAAAGTGCCAACCCATCTCGTGGATGAAGAAGCCGATTTTGAAATTCAAAAGCACCTTCAATAACAAAAGCAAAAATGGTATTTGTTGGATTTTTAAGTATAAAAGTATAGTCTTTTCTTCCATCAAATTTCCCAAAATAGATAAAAGCACCTTGTTTTTCAGTAGAAAATATTGGCAAAAGCTCATTCTTCTTTTCAATATCAATATTGATTTGTTCAATTTCTGAAGAAACAATATTTCCCTTTTCAATCCAGATTTCCAAATAATTAATTAATTCAGAATCATAGGGATTTATTATTTCATACTCCACTCCTTTTAAGGCTGAAAAATACAACACCTTCCCTGCTTCAAAAAAATCGTCATAACCATCCTTGTTTTTCAACTCAATACCACCAATTAGTGGCAAAATCCAAACTTCGCTATTTTTTTCAATTTTCCTTTTTATGCTTTTCCCAGCAGCTAGTGTATTATCATTACAAACCCATAATCTGCCAAAATTAGCTTTATTTTCATTGAAATAGCTGTCAAAATTAAAAGTATGAAAACTACGAAATTCTTCAAACTCAGTGCATCCTCGTTGTTCGGATAAATAAATTATTGCTTCAGTTTGTGTCATATTTTCCTTCTTGAAATTTTTAAAAAAGTTTTTTACCATAAACTTTCTAGATTATTACGTAGCATTTCGAGTGTTACAATTATGAAAATACGATTCTATCATCCAAATCTTCAATGTTTGGAATATCGATCATAGCTATTTCATACAAAAGTAAATCAGCACGATTGTATAACTAAGACGAACTTTCTACTACGTTTAGTTGCTGTATCTTGCGATTTCCGGTAATAAAAAGTTCGTTTATAAAAGGTTTTAGATGATAACAGTTTGACGTATTTCCTTTAAGCAATAGTAAAAACTATTCACGAAACAACTTTTTGTCGGCATAAAATGTACCAAATGGCACGAAAGACGCTAAAAATGCTAAAATGGCTTTTTTAAATGACCACTTATACTGAATTACAACTAAACCCAAAAGCACCACGTAACTGATGAAAAGTAAACCGTGAGCCATACCTACAAAATAATTAGGTTTTGGCATACCTAACATATATTTAAGCGGCATAGTTATGCCAAAAAGTATAAAAGAACAACCTTCTAAAAAGGCAATTACTCTAAATTTTCCTAAAGTGGTTTTGAGCATAAAACAGTGATTTTCAGCAAAGATACAAGATAAAAAAGAGGTGAAAGCTTTTTTTTATTAATGAACAATTTATTTTATTTTTTGTTAGCTAAAAAAGGAACAATATAAAAAACAGTAATGATTGGCATAATTATAGGCACGAATCGCCACAATTCAGTTTCGAGAAAAGTCGGAATCTACTATCAAAATTTATTAAAAATACTAGGTCAAGAGAGTCAAATTATTGATTTGGCCGACCTTCCAGAAGATTTTACCTTCTCAGCTTTGTACCATAATTCGGGCAAAAATCAAGATTTCAATTCTTTTCAAAAAATTATTGATGAAACGCAAAAATTTGTCTTTATTGTACCTGAATATAACGGTTCGTTTCCTGGAGTTTTAAAAACTTTTTTTGATGGACTTCGTTATCCAGACAGTTTCAATAATAAAAAAGCGGCTCTAGTGGGTATTTCGGCGGGTGTTTTAGGAAATGCAGTCGGTTTGGGGCATCTCAACGATATTTTGAGTTATATGGGAACCGACGTACTCGGTTTGAGAATGAAATTAGGCAACATGAAGGCTCATTTTAATGGCGAAGAATTTACGTTTGATGTTTACCGCAATTTTATCGAAAAACAAGCAAAAGCTTTGGTAGCTTTTTGAAATAAAACATAAAAAATGCAAGCACCGCCACCGTGGACACTAAAAGGAAATGGCTACATTTTCATTTGCCATTTTCCGAAAGAATTCGTTAAAAAAAAAGGTTTTTTAGCTGATTATCAACAAAGTAGATTCAATGGGGATTTTGTTGGAACGGTGATGCTCGTAAATTATGAAACATCGGAAGTAGGACCTTACCAAGAATTATTGTTTGTTCCAGGAAGGTTAAATTTCGATAATAAAAAACTTTTTTCTATTTCAAAAATCTACGTTTCTAGCCAAGATAGCGTTTTGAATGGCCGTGAAAATTGGGGAATTCCGAAAGAATTGGCCGATTTTAAATTGTCTAAACCAAACGAAAAAGAATCAATCGTGGAAGTCAAGATTGAAGGAAAAACATTTTTTAAAGCACATTTACACAATCGTTCTTTTAGTTTTCCGATTACAACAAAATTCTTCCCGTTGAAACTTGCTCAAAAGCTTCGCAACGATTTGCTAATTACGAGTTCTCCAGCCAAAGGAAAAGCATCATTTGCCAAAATTCTTTCAATTGAAGTAGATAATACTTTTTTTCCTGATATTTCTCAAATAAAACCTTTAATGATTTTGGCAGTTCAAGATTTTGAAATGACTTTCCCTGAGCCAATTATTATGAAAAATTACTTTTGATTTTTCATTTGCTAAATCGTTAAAATTTGTTGTTCGTTTTCATCTGTTTTACAGCAAAATCAACCGCTCGAGCAGTGAGAGCCATATATGTCAAAGACGGGTTTTGAGTTGAAGTTGAAGTCATACAAGAGCCGTCTGTAACGAAAACATTCTGACAAGCGTGCAACTGATTCCATTTGTTTAACAACGAAGTTTTTGGGTCTTTTCCCATTCTTACACCACCCATTTCGTGGTTTTCATTACCAGGAAGCCGTTTTGTATCAATCGTTTGGATATTTTTAAATCCTGCTTCATGGTACATTTCCGAAAACTGCTCATGAAAATCTTTCAAAATTTTTTCATCATTTTCATCATAACCTATCGAAACCCGTAATTGTGGAATACCATATTTATCAACCAATTTTGTGTCTAACTTTACATGGCTGCTTTCTTTGGGAATCGTTTCGGCCATCATGCTTGAATTAATTCCCCATAAACCTAGTGAAGTATTGAGTAAGTTTTTTTTCAGGTTTTCGCCCAAATCATCTTTTTGCATTATATCCATTCGAGCAGCATTGAGCGTTGAAGCATAACCACGCAAAAAGTCAGTTTCTTGCTTGAAAACATTACGAAAACGTGGAATATAGCTACTATTTGGTCTTCGTCCGTCGGTTGTTGAATCCATAAAACCTTCATATTCAGCCGAAATTCTTCCACGATAGCTATGAAAGGCCATAAATTTTCCAAGTAAATCATTGTCATTTCCTAATCCATTAGGAAAACGGTTTGACGTAGAATTTAGTAAAATAAGATTTGTATTGAGTGGAGAAGCATTCAAAAAGATGATTTTGGCAAAATATTCGGTCATTTGGTGCGTATTCGTATCAATAACTCGCACGCCAGTAGCCTTATTTTTTTTATCATCAAAAATCACCGAATGCACCACCGAATGTGGACGCAAAGTCATTTTGCCCGTTTTTGCCGCCCATGGAATGGTAGAAGAATTACTACTATAATATCCGCCATATGGACAGCCACGCTCACAAATAGTTCGGTTTTGGCATTGTCCACGACCTTGTTTTAAGTGAATCGTTTTAAGCTCGGTCAAATGGGCCACTCTTCCAATAATTACATGGCGGTCGGGATATTTTTGAGCGATATTTTTTTTGAAATGTTTTTCTATACAAGACATCTCATGTGGAGGCAAAAACTCGCCATCAGGAAGCGTTATTAATCCATCTCGATTTCCAGAAATACCTACAAATTTCTCAACATGAGCATACCACGGAGCAATATCGGCATAACGAATAGGCCAATCAACAGCAAAACCGTCACGGGCAGGGCCTTCAAAATCGAAATCGCTCCAACGCTGAGTCATTCGTCCCCACAAAAGTGACCGACCGCCTACGTGATAAGCTCGAATCCAATCATACGGACGGTCCTGAATATATTCTTGTTCGGCATCTTTGGTTAGAAAATGAGCAGTAGCTTCACTAAAAATATAGTTTTTACTTGCAATTTGATATTCCTTTTTGATTTCAAGCGGCACTTGCCCACGATGTTCAAACTCCCACGGTTGCATCATCGTTGTTGGATAATCGGTTACGTGCTTCACATCACGCCCACGGTCAAGCACTAAAGTTCGTAAACCTTTCTCCGTCAATTCTTTAGCAGCCCAACCGCCACTGATACCTGTACCAACTACAATGGCATCAAAAGTGCGGGATTTTATATCGTCAATGTTTAGATTTGGCATTTTTATAGGGTTGAATTTATACAAATATACATCAGTAAAAGGCAAATAACTTAGTGCTATTTCAATAAATTATACTATTTTTTCAATATCGTTTTTATCAATTGCTTGAATTTAACGATAAGAAGTTTCTTCAATTCTTATTTTTCGGTTATATTCGCCCATATTCAAACCTTATACCATTATTTATTCATATCATTATCTTATGAAAAACAAGTATTTTGTTCCTTTCGTCTTGCTTACATCATTGTTCTTTCTGTGGGGTTTTGCCCATAATCTCAATCCAATTTTGATTCCACACCTCAAAAAAGCTTGTCAATTATCAGATTTTCAATCTTCTCTTATTGATAGTGCTTTTTTTGTAGCATATTTTGTGATGGCAATTCCTGCAGGAATGGTTATGAAAAAATATGGCTATAAAATCGGCATCATTGCGGGACTAATCACTTTTGCTATTGGTGCATTTTTGTTCATTCCTGCGGCAAATACTAGGGTTTTTGCATTTTTCTTGACTGCACTTTTCGTTATAGCCTCTGGTTTGACTTTTCTTGAAACTGCTGCAAATCCATACATGACAGTTTTGGGCGAACCCGAAGGAGCAACACAACGGCTCAATTTTGCACAGTCATTCAATGGTTTGGCAGCTTCCATTGCTCCAAAATTAGGTGGGATGTTCATTTTATCAGGTGTAACGCTTTCTGAAACAGAAATTGCAGGGATGTCGGCCGAGAAGCTAAATGCTTTTTTAGATAATGAGGCGGCGGCAGTAAAAATGCCTTATATCATCATTGGGATAATTGTACTTATTGTTGCAGCAATTTTATACAAAACTGATTTGCCAGAAGTAACAGACGATGGTCACGAAGTAAATATTTCGGGCGGTTCGAAAAGTATTTGGCGACATAAGCACCTTACTTGGGGTGTAATTACGCAGTTTTTTTATGTTGGAGCTCAAGTTTGCGTATCAAGTTTTTTTATTCGTTACTTATACCAAACAGCAAAAATTGACGAAAAATCTGCTGCAAATTATTTAGCAATCGCTCTTTTTTGTTTTATGATTGGGCGTTTTGTTGGTACATTTCTGATGAAATATATTAGTCCAAATAAGTTATTGGCATTATACGCTTTTTTCAATATTATTTTACTGATAATTGTTGTTTTAAATGGAGGAATGATGTCAGTTTATGGCTTGATTGGTGTTGAGTTCTTTATGTCAATCATGTTTCCAACCATATTTTCTTTAAGCGTACAGTCGCTTGGTGAAGAAACTAAATTAGGTTCTTCGTTGGTAATTATGTCGATTGTTGGCGGTGCTATTTTTCCTCCAATTTTGGGTAAAGTTTCAGATGCTAGCAATATCCAAACTGCTTATGTAGTTCCTTTAATTTGCTTTTTTGTGGTTCTTTATTTTGGTTTGAAAGGCTATAAAGTCAAACAAGCATAAATAAAAAAATAGGATTGATGAAAGTCTTATATTTCATCAATCCTAACCTTGTTCAATATTGTTTTACTCTTCTGATTTGTTTTTCAAACTCATCAACAATGAATATGCTCCTTTGATAACAAAAGTTTGATTATTCAAATTTTCGGTCTTAATGATTTCCGTTAATCCTTTTTCAGTATTCCCGATTTGAACTTCAACCATTTCAAATTGCGTTGCTGCTTTTTTTACGAAAACATAATATTTGTTTTCATATCTCACGATTGCATCTTCAGGCAAAACATACGATTTTGCATTCGTAATCGCAATTTCGGCGTTCATATAAGTTCCAGGAATCAATGCTTTGTCATACACTTCAAAATGACAGTGAACATCGGTGTTACGCTCTTCGCTTAGACTTTTTCCAATTAATAAAATTTCGCACGGATATTTTTTATCTGGATATGTATTGGTAAAAGCAACTACTTTTTGGCCAATACTAAGTTTATCCAAATCTTTTTCGAAAACCTTTAAAGCTAAATGAATATCGCTGGTATTGACAAGCTCAAACATTACGTCGGTTGGAGCAATAAATTTACCAATGTTTACATTTACTTTGCTCACATAACCATTGATTGGCGACGAAATATTGATGCTCTTTGATATTGTATTTTCATTGAGTTTCTCAGGATTGATTCCTGCTAATTTAAGTTTTTCAGCCAATGATTTCACTAAAATCTTTTGCGTTTTCAGCTCCATTTCAGCCTGTTGAAAAACTTTATCGCTACTTGCTTTGCTTTGATTAAGTTCTTTTTGGCGTTGATATTCATTTTCAAGAAAACCAATTTTTGATTGAATCGTCAAAAAATCTTGTTGCAACTGAATATATTGCTGGTCTTCAATGATGGCAATGCTTTCTCCTTTACGAACAAACATACCTGGCATTAAGTGAGTAGATTTCAAATAACCACCCAATGGCACACTTACCGAAATCAAATTTTGGGGTGGCACATCAACTTTTCCACTCACTTTCAAAATAGTTGAAAATGTTTTTTGTTCCAAGGCACCAGTCGTAATTCCGATACTTTGCACTTGTTTTTCGCTTAGATTAGTAATCGTACTTTCAATTACAGTTGAATCCGTGGTTTCTTCTGCCTTTTTTTTGCTACCACAAGCAGATATTAAAACGGTTAGAATAAGTATTGTAATTGCGTTAAACGCATTTGTTGATTTATCTATATTAACTAAATTTTTCATTCTTTAAAGTATGTTTATTGTTGGACAAAATATTATCGTGCGTCCAACTAACGTGATTAATAAATGGCGATTGACGCACAGCACAATCTGAGACTTTACAAATACTACATTGTTTTTTTGGAATACAGCCATCAACATGAATAAAAAACTCTACTTTGTTATCAAAATGTTGTTTAAATAATTCAGTTAATCTATCCAAAACTTCGTGAGCTTCATTGACATTGATGTAATATGGCACCGTCAAATGACAATCGATGTGATAAAATCCTGCATAATCAATGACACGCATATTATGTACGTCAATCCAATCAGTTTGGCGGTGTTCGTTCAAAATACCAACAATTTGTTCAATAATAGCACCATCCGCTTCATCCATAATTCCAGAAACGGATTTTCGGATAATTTTATAGCCTGTAAAAATAATTATACAAGCAAAAATGATAGCCACTACGCTATCAATCCAAGCATAACCCGTTATAATAATTAGACCTACACCAAGCAAAAGTCCAATAGACGAATATGTATCAGATTGCACATGTGAGCCACTTGCTATCAAAATTGGAGAATTTTCTTCACGCCCTTTTTTGATACAATAATAGCCAACCAAATAATTGGCAGCTCCAGTTAATGCAACCAAAGCCAAGCCAAAATCAAGCTGTTTTAACTCATGCGGATGAATAAAATTATTGATTCCTTCATAAATAATAATAAAACCTGCAATCGTTATTAAAGTGCCTTCAATGGCTGATGAAAGGAATTCTACCTTTCCGTGACCATAAGGGTGTTCTTTATCACGAGGTTTTGATGAAAGAATGATGCTATAAAGCCCGATAAAGCCTGCAATTACATTGACGCTACTTTCGAGTGCATCAGTCAAAATAGCTACTGAAGAAGTCAACCACCAAGCCACCAATTTGATTACAAACAAGGCTACGGAGACTGCTACCAAAATTTGTTGCATCCGAATCGGATTCACTTTTTTTTCTGTCATATCACTTATTTTTCTTTTCTCTATTTTTGTGAGAAAACATTAAAAATTCACCATATAATTAATCTGAATTGCACTTTCATTCAAATTTCTGATTGCTTCAATATAATCATTCCGAATGGTTGTTGCTTGATTGATTAAAGTTACCCATTCTAAATAATTAATGCTACCATTAACCAATTGTTGTTGGGCAGTTTCATTGATAAGCGTTGAGTTTTTGAGAGCAATTTTTTCAAAATATTCAACGGTTTGTTGAAACTTATTGAACTCAATTATTGCCGTTGAATAACTCGTATTTAGGTTTTGTAACCCAAGCGAATAATTAGTTTCTGCAACCAATTTACCAACTTTTTCGCTATTAATTTTTGCTTTCTGAGCTGCCGTAAAAATTGGAATTCCAAGGCCAACTTGCACCGATTGAAATCGGTAAAAACCACCATAATCTTTATTGTCTGCTCCTGTTCCTCTGATACTTCCGTTGTTATAATTGAAAGATAAAGTTGGCAATAATTTCTTTTTTTCTACTTCAATCATAGCATCGGCAATCTGTTGTTGTTGGCTCAAAAACTTCATCGTCGGATGCTCCTTTAAAGCTTCAATATCAGCTTTACTATTTAAAGTCATTTTCAACGACTTTTCTGAAGGCACAAATGCAGTTGACGAATTTAGTAAATATTGGAAATGTAATTGTTGGGCTTCAAAATCTTGTTTGAGTTGATTCAACTGCACTTTGATTTGTCCAAGTTGATTTTCGGCAGTAACTTTTTCTAAAATATTACTTTCGCCTTTTGCCAAACGCAACTCTGCACGGTTATAAAATGTAGTGTATAAACTATCTGCAAATTGCAAAAGTTGGCTTTTTTGTTGTAAATACAATAAGTGATAAAAAGTCTGCGTAACTTGTTTTTTGAGCATTTGTTCATTCATTGCTACATTCAGTTCACTACTTTTCCAATACTCATTGTACAAGTTTTTTTGACTTTCATAAACTTTTGGAAAACTAAATGACTGCCCCAAACCGAACCGAGTATCTGCATAAATACTATTGATTTGACCAACTTCAGCCGATACATTGGCAGAAGGAAGCATTTTAGCTGTATTTATTAGGCTTTTTTGGTAATCAGCTCGAAGTTTTTCATGCTTAATTGAAAGATTATTTTTGAGGGCAACATCAATCGCTGATTGCAATGTGATTGGCGTTTGAGCATTCGATGATGAGGCAATTGCTAGAAAGACTACAATAGTAAGGGCTTTTTGTGAAATTTTCTTCGTACTTCCTTCAAAAACCATGTACAGGATTGGTAAAACGAAAAGAGTCAAAAATGTTGCAATGAGCAGTCCACCAATAACGACAGTTGCCAATGGGCGTTGTACTTCTGCTCCTGCACCGTTGCTGAGTGCCATTGGTAAAAAACCTAATGAAGCCACAAAAGCAGTCATTAAAACTGGACGCAAACGCACTTTTGTTCCGAGTAAAACTATGTTTTTAAGGTCAGTTATTCCATCTAGTTTCAGTCGATTGAACTCGGCAATTAATACGATTCCATTCAAAACTGCCACACCAAATAAAGCAATAAAACCAACGCCTGCACTAATACTGAAAGGTAAACCACGCATGGCTAAAAAGAATATTCCGCCAATAGCTGACAATGGAATGGCCGAATAAATGAGTAATCCGTGCTTGATTGACCCAAACGCAAAAAATAACAACAAAAATATCAAAATCAACGAAACTGGTACGGCAATCATCAGTCTTTGTTTGGCAGCATTTAAGTTTTCAAACGCTCCTCCATAAGTTACATAATAACCTGTTGGGAATTTTATTTTTTTGTCAACTTTCGACTGAAGTTCATTCACAATAGTTTGTACATCTCGACCTCTTACATTAAAACCAACAACAATTCTTCGTTTGGCATCTTCTCTTTGGATTTGGTTTGGTCCATCTTTTATTGCAACATCGGCCAATTGCGATAGTGGAATTTGCGTGCCATTCGGCGTTGGAATAAGCAAGTTTTGAATATCTTGAATATCTTTTTTCTGTTCACCAGCTAATCTTACAACTAAGTCAAACCGTTTTTCTCCTTCAAAAACCATCCCTGTACTTTGTCCTGCCAAAGCCGTATTCACTACTCTATTAATGTCCGAAATACTTAAATTATATTGAGCAATGACATCTCTTTTGTAAGCAATAATTATTTGAGGCATTCCAGAAACAGTTTCAACATAAAGGTTTTTTGCACCTTCAACAGTATTAATAATTTCGCCTAAATGATGAGCATATTTTGTGAGTGTGTCCAAATCTTCTCCAAATATTTTGCAAACAACATCTTGCCTTGCTCCTGTCATTAACTCATTGAATCGCATCTGAACTGGGTATTGAAAACCCACTGTCACACCTGGTACCTCTTCAAGTGCTTTAGTCATTTTTTCGGCCAATTCGTTAAATGTCGTTGCTGAAGTCCATTCACTTTTATCTTTCAAAATTACCATCATATCGCTGGCTTCCATTGGCATTGGGTCTGTTGGAACTTCTCCACTACCAATTTTCGTAACGATTTTTTCAACTTCAGGAAATCTTGTTTTCAAGATATGAGCTGTTTTTTGTGTATTTTCAACAGTAGTTTTTATGCTACTTCCTGTCAAAACCCTTGTATCAACTGCAAAATCGCCTTCTTCTAAAGCAGGAATAAATTCGCCGCCAAGCGTGGTTAGAATGAAAACTGCTATCACAAAAAGTATAATTGTTGTCGATAAAACTACTTTTGGAAAACCTATAACTTTATTCAAAGCAGATTGATAGCCTTTCTCTATTTTTGCCATTAATCTATCCGAGATATTGGGTTCGTGTTTAGTATTTTTACTCAAAAAAACTGCACTCATCATCGGAATATACGTAAGTGATAAAATGAACGCTCCCAATAAGGCAAATGCAACAGTTTGAGCCATTGGTTTGAACATTTTGCCTTCAATGCCTTGTAAAGTGAAAATCGGCAAGTAAACAACCAAGATAATGATTTGACCAAAAACCGCACTATTCATCATTTTTCCTGCCGACTTATTCGTAATTTCGTCCATTTCTACTTGTGTATATCTTGTATGTCCGTTGATGTGTTTTCCTGCCAAAACATGCATAACGGCCTCCACGATAATTACGGCTCCATCTACAATTAAGCCAAAATCCAATGCTCCTAAACTCATCAAATTTCCGCTTACACCGAATAAATTCATCATAATAATGGCAAAAAGCATCGCTAAAGGAATCACTGAAGCAACCAAGATTCCTGCACGGAAATTTCCAAGAAACAGCACCAGCACAAAAATCACAATTAAAGCTCCTTCTAAGAGATTTTTCTCTACCGTTCCGATAGCATTATTTACCATTTTAGTTCGGTCAAGAAACGGTTCAATTACTACACCTTCAGGTAAAGTTTTCTGAATCTGGGCAACACGTTCTTTCACATTCTTTATCACTTCGCTGCTATTTGCTCCTTTGAGCATCATCACAACCGCTCCTGATACTTCGCCTTTATCGTTGTACGTCATCGCTCCATAACGAGTAGCATGACCAATTTTTATTTCGGCCACATCACGAATAAACAAAGGTGTGCCACCATTTAGACTTTTAATGGCAATATTTTTAATATCGTCTGTGTTTCCGATTAAACCTTCACTTCTAATAAATAAGGCGGTTGAGCCTTTTTCGATATACGCTCCGCCAGTATTTTGATTATTACTTTCTAAAGCTTTGAAAACATCGCTGATGGTGATTCCGCTTGACTGAAGTTTGTGAGGGTCGATTTCGATGGAATATTGTTTAAGTTTTCCACCAAAACTACTTACTTCAGCCACGCCTTTTACGCCCAAAAGCTGCCGACGAACTATCCAATCTTGAATGGTTCTGAGTTCGGTTTCATCATATTTTGCTTCATAACCTTCTTTCGGGCGAACAACGTATTGATAAATTTCGCCCAAACCAGTTGAAACTGGGCCAAGTTCGGGTACACCAATGCCCGCAGGAATCTGTGATTGTACTTGTTGAAGGCGTTCGGCAACCTGCTGCCTTGCCCAGTAAATATCGGTTGCGTCATCAAAAACGATGGTTACTAACGAAAGACCAAAACGAGAAAAACTTCTAATTTCATGCAGTCCATAAATATTATTATTTGCTTGTTCGATAGGAAAAGTTACAAGTCGCTCAATGTCAGTTGCTCCAAAAGAAGGAGCTATCGTAATAACCTGTACTTGATTATTTGTAATGTCAGGTACGGCATCAATCGGTAATTTGGTAACTTCATAGCTACCATAGCCAATAAGAGCAACAGTAAATAGCCCAATGATGAGTTTGTTTTTGATAGCAAACTCAATAATTGAATTTAACATGATTTTATTAATTAATGATTCATATTCATAGTTTGTGAGGCACAGACTACTACAATTAATTTATAGTAAAGCACTTAGAAACAGCATATATTTCTAAATGTATAATCTTTATAATTAGTGAGTTAGAATCTTGGCGGTTGCCAAATTGTAGAAAGATAAGCCGAGATAATATTGGCTGACGCAGAGAAAAGTATATTTTTCTTCTCTATAATAACTGTTTGAATTTGAGAAAGTTGAATCGTGTGAAAAATACTTATCGGAAACACAAATGACCAACATTGGTCGTGTGATTTGAAAGGAAGTTTGTTATCCGTTGCGGCATCGCCATCATCGCCATGGTCAATAGCGTAATGGTGGTACAAAAACTCTCCAAATGTCATTAATGGATTACTTTGTTGATGTTCAACAAAGTGTGAAAACAGCAAAGGCATCTTCAGCAATTGATTTAGTTCAGTTGCTGAAAACAAGTAGATAATTATCAAAATTTTTGAAATAGATGCTTTCACAAAGTAAAGGTACGCATTTTCTAATAAAAGTCATCGTAAAATCTATTTTTAAGGCTTATTTATAATGATTTTAAGAAAACATCAATCTTTAGCTTTATTATCTTTTACAATCAAGAAAAAATCATTTTCTAATTCAAGATAACCAAATTCATAGACAAAATAATAAGTCGAGCCTTTTTGAGTTTTACGAATATTGGTCATAAGTCCAAAATCAAAACCACGTTCGATGAGAGCATTACGTGTTGTTTTACTTTTGTCGTCGCGGCAGAGTTCTTCTAAAATTTTACGATTTCGACGAAGGGCATTATTAGTATTTCGGACGAAATTATTAGCATCCGAATTTGCTTTATTGTTAAAGGCATTGCGACACAAGTCCGAGCAGAATTTTTTATCTGACCGCCCTAAAATAGGTTCGTTACATTCTAAACAGGTTTTTGAGTTCATCTTGATCTTGATTCTATTGTATTCAATTTGAGGAAATTGAAGGACGTATGACTGCTTATAGTAATACAAACTTTGTTTTTAAACTTTCTTCGTCATTAATTTCAGCAATTCTTTTATCTATAAATTTCTCAAATTCTTTCATTGTTAATGTGGATTTAGTTTAATACTTCAAATTTACAAAAACCTTTATCCATTTACAAACGGTTACAAACACTTTTATTCATCTGTAAATGACTAGTAACCGACTAATTTTTTCCCAAAACCGCAACTTTGCATTGTCAATCGGAAACAAAGTATGATTGGCTCAATCAAAATTAACAATCATATAAACGTACAAACACAATGAACTCAGTAAAATTAATCGGAAACGTAGGTAGCGAAGTAAATGTATTAAGCTTCGAAAATGGCAAAAAAGCTTCTTTCAGTCTTGCCACTAATGAAACTTATACCAACAAAAAAAATGAAGAAGTAAAAAATACAACTTGGCATAATGTGGTGGCTTGGGGAAAAGTTGCCGAAATATGTGCTGATTTGGTCAGCAAGGGCAAATTAGTAACTATCGAAGGGAAGCTCAATTATAGAAATTATGTAAACAAAGAAAGCAAAATAGTTTATGTTACTGAAATTATCGCATATAAAGTAACAGAGGCTGAAGCAAAGTAAAACCTAAGTTCAAAAGATAATATTTCTGAATCTCCGCAACTTTCAAATAAGTGCAAAAAAGAAGTCGTCCTGATTAAACAAGACGACTCTTTTTGTTTTTTGGAGTACTGAGCATTAATTCATTTGTAATATTTTTATTTCAGTGCGTCGGTTTTGAGCGTGCTGCTCTTCGGTACATTCAACGCCATCAACACAGCCGTTAACTGGCATTGTTTCACCATAACCTGCAAACTCCACACGACTGCGGCTGATACCTCTTTTGAACAAATATCCTGCTGAAATTTTTGCACGTCCTTCAGAGATTTTTTGATTAAAATCGGCTTCCGAACGACTATCAGTATGAGCTCTTAATTCGATTCTCATTTTTGGATATTTACGCATCATCGACACTAATTTATCTAATTCAGCACGTGCGTCCGAACGGAGATTACATTTTCCATAATCAAAATAAATGTTGTCAACTTGTACGATGTCACCCGTACCGAACATATATACATCGGCTGTTACGCCACCTTTTTTACAATTCAGTTTACGAATACGTTTGCCTTTTGAGCCAAGATTATCTTTAGAGCCTTCAACTGTATAATCACATCCTTCCATTACGATAAATTCATAATTTCCAGTTGCGTCCGTATAAGCAGTTTGGGTCGAGCCGTCGCATTCGCTACGTAATGTTACAAGAACGCCATCAACTGCTTGTTTTGTACCTTGCGACATAACACGGCCACGTATTGTACAAGTATTTCCAGTAAGTGTTGTTCCTGAAGTACCATTTTTGCCATTTGTTGTGCTACCTTGTTGACCTTGCGTTGTTGTTTCGCCAGCATAACCATTCTGAGCATTTGGTGTATTTTTTGTACTATTCGTGCCATTTGCACCATTTTGAGCTAATCCAGTCGAATCTACTGCTGGTTTTGGTCGGCTCATTGGAATTTCTAGTCGAGAAGCCTCATTTTCACAATCTTTGGTTGAAAAACTAACCGTATTTGCTCCGTAGCCATCACGTGTTGCACGAAACGCAAAATCGACATCTTGGTCTAAGCCTTCTAGTTTTACGCTTCCATCAGCGTCACTCATTTTTTCTTTGATATTTCCATCTTTGTCTTCATAAACAACTTTGGCATTATCTAAAGGCATTTTTGTTTCAGCATCATAAATAGCGATAATTAAATCACAACCCTCTTTGAGTTCGCACTCCCTATCAAATTTATAAATATCATCATCTGCCCCTCCACGCTTACGGTTTGAGCTAAAATAACCTGCTTTTCGAAGAGCATCTGTCACAATTCCGAAATCATCTTTACTTGAATTTACTGGAGCTCCAAGGTTAATCACTCGTCCTTTTGAGGTTGTTCCATCCAATTGCACGAAGAAAATATCTAAATCACCTAAACCAGCATGGCCATCTGATGAGAAATAAAGGTTTCCTTTTTCATCAACAAATGGAAACATTTCATTTCCTTTTGAATTAACAGTTTTACCCAAGTTTATTGGAGCAGACCAACTTCCACCATCGTTTCGAGAAACATAAATATCAGTTCCACCGAAACCTCCAGGCATATCAGAAGCAAAAAAAAGGAGTTTTTCATCTGCCGAAAGAGCTGGATGCCCAGTTGAATATTCATCGCTGTTGAAAGGAAGTTCTTTAATATTTTTCCAACTATCTTTTGAAGCTTCTCCGATGTAGAGTTTCAATTTATTTATACCATCAGAACTGCGGCGGGCTTTTCCATTATTAAAGTTATTACGAGTAAAAATAACTTTTGAACCATCTTTAAAAAACGCTGCCGGACCTTCGTGGTATTTTGAGTTGATTGAGCCTCCAAATCTTTCAGATTCTGTAACTGGTCGGTCGCCATAGCCTAATCCTGCCATTGCAGTTATACCACCATAAGTTCCGATTGTTCGGGTATCATTGGCGGTTGGAGCAGTATATTCATCCGAGCCGAGCGTACCACTTTTAGAACTTCTTTTACGACGGTCTTTTATATCACCCGAACCACTTCCTAAACCAGCGGCTTGTCCACCGATTGCAGAAATATCATCCAAGAAAAATAAGTCAAGAAAAGGGGTTTCGTTCCAATTAAATACACGACGAACACCAACGGTATTATGGCGATTGGACACGAAAACCATACCATTTTTGTAGTAGGCGGGAGCGAAATCGGCCGCATTAGTATTGATGGAAAGATAGTCAACTTTATAACAATTAGCATTTTTTGATAAAACGCTTACATCATTATAAAGTTTTGAAAAACCTTTTCCACGAGGGTCATCTTCTACCTTTCGAGTATATTTATCATACATCTCTTGTGCTTCACGGTATTTGCCATTACTAGCCAATACTTGAGCATATTTAAGACATAAGTTAATATTTTCAGCCGCTACATCACCACTAGCGTTGATGATTTCGCTGTAAACTCGTTCGGCATTTTGAGTGTCTTTAATCTTTGCGTAGCTATCGCCTAATTTTATTTTAGCTGCTAACTTTTGTTGTTCAGTAAGACCTTTTTTCTTCAATGCAGCTTCAAATGCATCAATGGCCTTCACATAGCTTAGACTTTCATAGTGATGCTCACCAGTTTTTAGTAAGGCTTCTTGAGCCTTTACGCTACCGCCGAGCAAGGCTGCTACAACCAAAGCTCCAATAATTTTTTTCCTGACAATCATTTTGGTATAATTTAAAATTCACTCAGAATTTATAAATCTTAATTCTTATTTAGTACTGTGATGTATGAAACACCGGTATTGAGACACAAGAATTTCGTTATCAAAAAATAAATTTCAATACGTTTTTCTTGTGAGTAATTCAGAACAAACTTCGTTCCACAAAAAGATAATGATAGCTAATAAAATTAGAAATATCTTGGTGTAAGTATTTTGTTTTTTCCGTAACCAAATTCGTAACGAAGCATTAGCTCATGCGTTGGAATTCCAAAAATACGATTTGAAAGTGCTTTTGAGTCATCATTCAACTTATTGGTTGTGAAATCGTAAGCGTAGCCAATTTTCATTTGAGGTGTAAGTTGTAACTCTAGCATACCAATTGCGGCATCAAATGGGTTTGATTGGCTAAAACTTTGGAATTGCGAAATTCTACCTGAAATACCAAATGAGATTTTATCTTTAATCCAAAAGTTAATATTTCCATCAACACCTAGTGGAGCTCCTTGTGTGTAGCGTAGCATGGTAGAAGGTTTGATTTTGAAAGAACCTTTTCCAATAACGAAGCCCATCATTGCGAAGAAATGTCGTTTAGTTCTACCAACGCTTACTTTACCTGTTGAATCAGAAACATTGTAGTTGAATAGCGAATTTTGCATGATTTGTGGGCAAGAAATACCCAAATAGCTTTTATCATTGCTCAAGTAAATTCCACCGCCAAAGTTTGGAAGAATGGCATTTCGGTCACTTCCACCTAAAAATACATTATCGTTAGGGTCAGTTAGATTACTTACTTGAGAAAGCATCCAACGCACGTTTGTTGCACCACCCTGCACTCCAAATGACAATGTTGAACGAGGGCCAACCTTCACACGGTAAGAATAAGTGAGATGAATACCAGTATTTTTGGCAAGTCCTATTTCGTCGTAAGTAGCTTGGAGGCCAATGCCCATTTTTTCATTACTGATGGGCATATCCATTGAAAACGTAAATGTTTTTGGGGCACCAGGAACACCTACCCACTGATAGCGACCAAGGGCGGTCATGCTCAATACATCACGGCTTCCTGCATAGGCTGGGTTGATAGCAAGCGTATTAAACATGTACTGGGAAAACATCGCTTCTTGTTGAGCGAACGTTTGGTAGCTTACTGATAATGCTCCAACGAGCAAAAGTGTGGCAAGCCTACTTTTCAGGTTTGTAAAGTTTTTCATTTTTTACCAAATTAAATAGTAAAGATACAATGCTTTCAGGGAATACATTCAATGGTTTGACGTATCCGTTTAATTATTTTTTACTCAATAGTGCAACAAAGTTACATCAAGATTTTGAAATGTCAATATTTATTTATCGAGAAGACATTTCTCTTCATTACAGTTGATTATCAATTAGTTATACTTTAAATAAATCTCAACTTTTAACTCTGTTTGTAACATCTTCCCGAAAAACATCCGTTGACTGAAAAGTACTTCGGGAAGATTCTTTTTTGCTTATTATCTAGCAATAGTTATGAAATCAATTTTAGGTTTATCGCCCCAAAATCCTGCTGCTTTTACATAGATGAAATAAGTTCCATCTGGTACTCCAATTCCTTTACTTCCAATTAATAAACCATTGTTTGCGTCACCATTCCATCCATCAACTTTCCCAAAGTCTGCATTTTGATAGACCAGTTGTCCCCATCTATTATAGATTGAAATTTCTGCAACAACATTGTCATTTCCGTTGATACCTTTGATAATAAATTTGTCGTTATTTCCATCGCCATTCGGTGAGAATGCTTGTGGAATTTTACCATAATTTGTTGTATCAACTACTGCCGTTTTCCCTTTGATTGTGATGACAGTTGGCAAATTGTTATTGCCTGGATTGTTATCGTCATCTGGGTCTGGGTCTAAACCAGTTTGAGAAATATCTTTTATGAAGGCAGTGCTATCTTTTGCAGAAGCGGTTATAGTGTTCGAATACGTGGCATCACCTTCCTTAGCACTCAATAATCTAATTTTGAATGTCAATGTATCACTTGCTCCGACAGCTAAAGAACTACTATCAGCGATAAGCATTGTTGAGTTGAGTTTTCCATTGAATGTACTATCTAACATCAACTTGCTATTTTTACTCAAAATTGGTTTTTCTGTAAGAACGAACTCGGCACTATCAGCAAAAACAAAAGCTAAACTATCTGTTAATTGTATATTTGTTAAAGTACGTGTACTGTAATTTTTGATTACGACATTATAGGTTACATTATAACTTCCATCTGCATTCGTAGTCGAATCAAGTATTGCTTCTTTCGCAATGCCGAGTGTAGTATAGAATGTTGGTGTGATTGGCCCATCTGTACCTAATTTAACTGGTGTTACAAGACTATTATCATTTGGTGTACCATTGGCGTCTGGGTCTGGGTCATTTCCTGTTGCCGAAATATCATCAACAGATTTATTATTTGGATATTTACCAACAGCAAAGGCCTGATTTTCAAAATTACTTCTTGTAGCCGACTTAGTTAAACGAGTAAATAAAGTGATATTTCTAGTTGTATTGACAGGTAATGTACTCAAGGAGTCAACCAATAGATTTATCAAACTTCCTCGCCCTGTAAACGTTGAATCAACTTTAAAACCAGCGTCTGCTTTCACATGTACAGAGTCAATTTTTACGCTATCTCCAAATGAAACTGATAAGTTATCTTGAACTTGAACACCCGTAAAAGCTATCTTGCCATAATTTTTCACTTTAAATGTAAACGTTACGTCATAAGTATTGGTTGTTCCTTCAACTAATACTGGCTCAGTTGCACTCTTAGAAATACCGATGAGAGCGTCAGGTAAACTATTAAAGTTTATCACTGTCGGCGTACTTCCAGTAGCACTTGGATCGATTCCTGCATTGGAAGCATCGCTAATAACTTGTCCACTTGGCGTGGTTGCCGTTACTATTACTGAATTTCTATAAGGGCCTTTGTTTCCATTTAATTTTACATTGACAACCCATTGCAATGTATCAACTTTATTAGGCGATATTTTACTAGTAGATAACAACATACAAGTTTTTGAAACGCCATTATAAGTTGTATCTATTTTTAATAAGCTACCCGCACTTACTGTTGGTTTATTGACAAGTGTTGCAACTGCTGGCGAAATAAACGTTCTCGCCAAAGTATCACAGATTTGAATATTTGATAATTCTAAATTACCACAATTTTTAATAATTGCGTTGTAAATGACATTGTAACTACCATCGGCTTGTTTCAAAGTATCTTTTACATAAAGTGCGATTCCTACGCATGGTACTTCTATTGAGCTTCCAGCATCTGAGCCTAAATTAAGGTTAGTTGGATTGCTACCTGGCACATCAGGATTTAGACCTGCATTTGATAAATCGGTCACATTTTCGGTTGTTCCGCTAGTGAGCGTTCCTGAACCAGAAACAACTGCTGTATTAGCAAAAAGTACGACTGTATCAGGTTGCACATTGACTACAAATTTCAAAGTATCGGTTTTTCCTACGGCTAACATACTGCCAGCTAAAGTTAATCGACTATCAGAAGTACCATTGAAAGCACTATTCAGAGAGAATTGACTACCAGCATTTTTACTTGGAGCTCCAATTACAGTGAATGTTGCTGGTGCTTTGAATACTTTCGACAACGTATCTCTAACGATTACATCATTTAATGTCAATGAGCCATTATTTTTTACAAGTAATTGGTAAGTAACATCAAATGAACCGTTAGATTTTTTGGTCGTATCTAACACAATTTTTGCAAGTCCAATACTTGGCGATTTATAAAGACGAACAACCGTTGGCTCTGCACTTGGCTTATCCACTATTTTTCCATTGTTAGATTCGTCAGAAACGTCTTGTAATATTCCAAAAATTGTATTTCCAACAGCCTGAACCGATGCGTTTGTTGAGAATGGCCCTTCTTTACCATTCGGAACAATATTGACGACAAATTTGATGGTATCTGTTTTTGCTGCTTCAACAACACTTCCTTCAGGAATTGTTAAGTTTAGGTCGGTTGAGCCATTGAAACTATCATTTGTTTGTAACAAGCTTCCAACGCCAGCCGTCGGTTTTTGAACGATGGTGAATGTTGTTGGAAGTGGGAACATTGCCGATAGGTTTTCAGTAATCTTAACTCCTTCGAGTTTAACATTCCCACAAGATTCAATTAATGCTCTGAATGTAATGTTATAACTACCATTTGCTTGGCGAGTGGTATCGGCAGCCAATGCTAATCCAACACAGGTTTCTTGACAAACCTTACATTCAACCGTCCATTGACTTATATTATTACTTGTGATTGGGTCAACTTGGTCGAGTTTTGTAATTTTAGCAGTATTGATTACTTTTCCAGCTTTAGTTATTTTAGCGTCATAAGTATATGTTTTTGTACCACCGCCTGGCAAACTACCAATCACACTTATTAATGAATCTGTTCCGAAAGCTGTAAAACCAGGTGTTGATGAAGTAATTGTAAAACCTTTAGGTAATACGTTTACAACATTCACATTTGTGGCTGTTTTTGTACTGTTATTTTTAACGGTAATCGTGTAAGTAATTGGGTCTCCAACTTTCAGCTCTACACGTGAGCCAACGATTACGACTTCAACATCAATTTTCGATGAATCAACTGTTATGTTACATTGGTCAATCGCAACAATGATTGGCACACTTGGACTGTAACAACCAATTGTACTTTTTTCCATTGCGTAATATGTTCCAGCACCAACGGCAGTAGCGTTTGCGAGCATTGGCGAATTCGGTGAATTTCCTGTATGGAACTCAAATACCCCTCCAGTTGATTTTGGCTGGCTAGTGATTGCACCGCTCAAATTTACTGTTGTTGATGGGCAATTGTTTTTGACTAATGCGTTAACCGTTGGAGCAGCAATTACTTCTCCTAATTTAACAACTATTTCATTTGAACTAAGTGAAGAACAACCACTTGCATTGACTAATTTTACTGTATATCTACCAGGTGTTTTTACTATTATACTTTTTGTGGTGTCACCAGTACTCCATTTGTAAATTCCTGCGTCTTTTACGGTTAACACTACTGAGTCGCCGAAACAGATATTAGGAGATTTGTTCGATTCAATCAATGGTAATGTTTTCACGCCATTGATTGTTACTTTAAAGCTAGAAACTGCTGCAATACAAGTGCCATTATCATCAGGGTCATTGGTTGTGAGAGTAAATGTTACACTACCATTTACGACATCTGCATTTGAATAATTATATTTCGTATTTAAACTTAGGGCATTTTCAAATGTGCCACTTCCCGTTGTTGTCCATTTCGCACTTGTAGCCGAACCACCAATTTGTCCTTGTAAAGTATAGAAATCTGCACTCAAACATACTGTTGTATCTTTACCAGCTTTTGCTATTGCAGGATTTGTTGTACAAGATGGTTCAACGGGTCCACAAGTAGTAATGTTGACATTAATTTTACTTCCTTCGCTGAAACAACCATTCCCTGCTTTCTCGAACACATAATATGTGCCTGTTCCGACAGCAGAAGGGGTATTTACTTGAGGTGAACTTGATGTAATTCCTGTACGGAATACAAACAAACCACCTTGTGATGAAATTTGGCTGGTTACACCAGTCGTTAAGTCAACACTTGTGTAAGGACAAATATTTACTAAATCTCGTGTTGTTGGTTTGGTTAAACCTAAGCCAGTTACTTGAACAGTTATTGTATTCGATTTTTCACTTTGGCATCTTCCACCATCACAAATAGCTGTGTAACTCGTAATACTCGTAGGTGAAACTGTAATGGTTGCACCGATTTGTCCATCAGACCATTTAACTATACCTGTACAGCCCGCCGCTTCGATTTGTGTACTTGTACCGCTACAAATTTGCGTATTTTTACAAGTAACTACTGGTGGAATTGGAGCTCCAACATTGATAGTTGCTGCGGCTGATGGAGCAGATTCACAAGAACCCACTTTACAAATAGCCGTATAAATTGTTGTTACTTCAGGATTTACGTTGATTGATGGCGTTGTTTGCCCATTCGACCAAAGGATTGAGCCACTGCATCCTAAAGCATTAAGCGTAAGTGTATCTCCTTTACAAATTCTTGAAGCTGAACACGAAATTACAGGTGATTCTGCCTTTGTTATTACATTAACAGTCACCACGCTCGACTGGTCGCTTGTACATCCACCTTGAGGTAATTTACAAACGGCTGTATATTCAGTTGTGTTTGTTGGGTTTACTGTGATTGAAGAGCCAGTAAGTCCATTTGACCATACAGTTGTACCCTCACAACCTGTTGAAGATAAAATGACAGCATCACCCGCACAAACTGTTCCTTTGTTAGCCGTAATAGTTGGCTTATTTGGTTTACCTACCGTTACGGTTATTTCGTTAGATTTTGCACTTTCACAATCACTTGTTTTACAAGATGCACTAAATGTGGTCGTCACTGAAACATTAACTGTAATATTTGTTCCAGTAAATGTATTCAACCAAATTACAGTTCCACTACAACCTGCGGCTGTTAAAGTAACTTGGCTTGGTTCACAAATTGCCGTTTTCGATGCAGTAATTGTTGGAGCAGCTCCTCCACCGGATTGTATTACTATAGTATTTGAATTAGTACTTACTCCACAAACTCCATTACAAATAGCAGAATATGTGCCCAAACTAACCGAAATTGATTGTCCAGTAGAACCGTTACTCCATTTCACTGAAGCACCATCGCAACCCGTGGCTGTCAATGTTGCGGTTTCGTTTCCACATATATTTACTTTATTTGCACTAATAGTAGGTGCATTTTGCGTATTTCCTGTTCCAATATTAATTGTTTTCGTGGCCGAACTTTCACACGTTTCCACGATACATTTAACCGTATATGTTGTTGCTGTTGTTAATGTAACACTCAAACTTGTACTCGTTGCTCCTGTATTCCATAACAAATCTCCTGTACAATTACTTACTGTAAGTGTTACTGAGCCTCCGCTACAAACAGTCTCGCTTGAGGCTGTAATTATTGGGGTTGTCTGATTTAGTACCGTTATCGTTGCTGATTTTGACGCATCGCTCGAACAGCCATTTACCGTACATACAGCCGTATATGTTGTTGTTGTTGTTGGCGTTACAACCATCGTTGAGCCACTCGCTCCTGTACTCCATGTTACTGTGCCTTCACAACCATGTGCCGTAAATGTTAGTGATTCGCCCGAACAAATTCTCTCTTTTCCGCAGGTAACTATCGGAGCTACTGGTTTTGGGGCAATAGTAATCACTTTTGAACCACTTCCTGTACATCCATTAGCTGTACATACTACTTCATAATTAGTAGAAGCCGTTGGTATAACAGTAATTGATGAACCTGTATCTCCAGTTGACCATTTTAGTTGACCACTACAATTAGAAGCCGTCAATGTTACTGATTCTCCAATACATACCGAATTTTTATTGGCACTTATCGTTGGCGTTTGTCCTTCATTACTAATCACAGTAATTGTTTTAGTAGCAGAACCACCGCATTGTTCGACACATTTTGACTCATAAGTTGTTGTTGAAGTCAATGTTACAGTTATGGCTGATGTTGTTGCACCAGTACTCCATAATAATGAGCCAGAACAATTAGTAGCAGAAAGCGTTGTTGAACTTCCTGTGCAAATAGTTTCGTTAAGGGCAGTTATCGTTGGTACTGCTCCTTGTATTTTCTTAATTATAATATTATTAGATTTGGTACTTTCTCCACAAGCATTAAAACAGATTGCAGAATAAGTTCCCGCTACCGATGCTGTAATGGCAGTAGTTGTTACTCCTGTGTTCCATTTTACCGTACCAAAGCAACCCGATGCAGTTAACGTGGCTGTTTGCGTTTCACAAATAATATCTTGTGAAGTAACAACCACTGGACTTACAGGAATTGTACCCACTTTTATCTGAATTTCATTTGAATTTGCACTTTCACCACAAGCATTCACACATTTGGCAGTATAAACACCTGCACCAACCAAAATACTTGAGACTGTTTCTCCAGTACTCCATTTGATTGAACTTGATGAACAACTTGCCGTCAAGGTAGCTTTTTCATTTCCACAAAGAGATATGCTATTTGCAGTAATGACAGGTACATTTGGGAAAGTTCCTGTACCAATATTAATTGTTTTCGTGGCAGAACTTTCACACGTTTCTACGATACATTTAACCGTATATGTTGTTGCTGTTGTTAATGTAACACTCAAACTTGTACTCGTTGCCCCTGTATTCCATAACAAATCTCCTGCACAATTACTTGCTGTAAGTGTTACTGAACCTCCGCTACAAACAGTCTCGCTTGAGGCTGTAATTATTGGGGTTGTCTGATTTAGTACAGTTATCGTTGCTGATTTTGACGCATCGCTCGAACAGCCATTTACTGTACAAACTGCCGTATATGTTGTTGTCGTTGTTGGCGTTACAACCATTGTTGAGCCACTCGCTCCTGTACTCCATGTTACTGTGCCTTCACAACCATGTGCAGTGAATGTAAGTGATTCGCCCGAACAAATTCTCTCTTTTCCGCAGGTAACTATCGGAGCTACTGGTTTTGGTGTAACTGTAATTACTTTTGACGAAATCGCTACACATTCACCATTGCTACATTTTGCTTCGTATGTTGTTGTCGCTGAAGGCCCAACTGTTATTGAATTAGTAGTTGCTCCAGTTGACCACAATAATGTTCCATTACATAAACTAGCAGATAATGTAACTATTTCACCTCCACAGATATTTCCTTTACTTGCCGTAATTGTTGGTGTGTCAACTGATGATACTGTTACAGTTGTTGTTGTAGAGGCATTACTTGAGCATTCACCTACTTTACAAACTGCTGAATATGTACCTGTTGCAATCGGAGATAAAGTAATACTTACACCAGAAGAACCATTTGACCAAACAACAGTTCCGCTACAATTACTTGCCGTTAATGTAACTGATTGTCCAACACAAATTGAACTCTTATTTACAGCAATAGAAGGCGGATTACTAGGCGTTCCGACTGTAATTGTAATTACATTTGATTTCCCGCTTTGGCAGTTACCTTTTTTACAAGATGCAGAATATGATGTTAAAGCAGTTGGCGAAACAGTGATTGATGCCGTAGTTGCACCTGTTGACCAAGTTACATTTCCTGTACAATTGTTGGCAGTTAAAGTAATACTTCCTCCATTACAGATTACATTTGATGATGAACTCGATGTAACTAAAGGAGCAGCAATCACATTTACTACAACTTGAACCGAATTTGATTTTGGACTAATACAGTTATCATTGACTTTACATTGTGCTGTATATGAAGTAGTTACGGTTGGAGTTACAGTTATCGAATTTCCTGTTTGACCATCAGACCAAACAATTGTTCCATTACACCCGATTGCTTCCACTGAAACACTTTCACCCAAACATATATATGGATTTGAACAGGCTATTAGTGGTGTAATTGGACTACAAACAGCCTGTTTAATTGTAATATCTGCATCATCATCATCGTCTTCATTTTTATCAACTCCATTATTAGGAGTCGAATTGGAATCATTTTGGTCGGATTTTGTTATTTCAGCCCAGTTTTTAATAGTCCCACTTGCAGCAGTTACCTTCGTAACAATTGCTAAAGTAACTGTTTGACCAGCAACAATTTGATTGTATTTTGCTACAATTTTATTACCTATTGTAGTAATCATATCAGCACCTGTTGAACTAACAATTTGTAAACCTGATGGAATAATATCTGTTATTTCAACATTTGTTGCATTTGAAATACTATTATTTTTAACTTCTATGTAATATACTATTTGGTCGTCTTTTGTAGGCGTTGAATTACTAACAATTTTATTCAAACTTAAATCAGCAATTACCTCAACTTGTTTTGGTGTAATCGTTATTTTATCGTCATCATCTTCGTCACTTGTTGTACCATTACCTGGTGTTGAGTCACTATCTTTTTCGGTTACTTTAGTTATTTGAGCAAAGTTTACCAAAGAATTAGCACTTGCTACCTTAACTGTATATGTTAAAGTAAGTGTTTGATTTGCCGCAACATTTGAAATTGTTGAGGTCAATACACCATTACTATTAGTAAAAAATGAACTAGAAACAAACTGTAATCCCGTTGGCAACAAATCAGTTACTTCAACATTGGTGGCAGCATCTGGTCCATTATTACTAACTTTTATCGTGAATAATATGTTATCGCCTACATTTGGACTAGAATTATCTACTGTTTTGGCCAAGTTCAAATCAACAAGTTTATCACATTTTTTCAATGTAACTTTTAATATACTTGGATTGCTATAACAACCTGCACCTGATTTTTCAAATAGATAGTACGTTCCTGTACCTACCGAAGAGGCATTCGTCACAAGTGCTGAACTAGATTTCGCTCCAGTATGCCATTCAAAAACACCACCTGGTGTTGTGATACCGTTAATTGTATAATTATTCAAATTTATCGTTTTGCCTTCACAATCCTCAACAGCACCAGCACACGTTGGCGTTGATGGCCTTGCATTGACAACTACTACAACTGGCTGACGTGTATTTGCACACCCTTGCTGTGCATTTTCAATTTCAGCATAATAAACAGTTGTTGTTGTTGGAAATACCGCATAAGGAGTAGCAGTATTTGTTGTTGCGAAAGAAATTCCTCCAGTTGGAGTTAAATACCATTTTGCTTTTCCTCCGCCCGAAATCGTTCCAATAATATAGGTGGTATCACCCGAACAAATATCTCCATCGGTAGTAGTTACAACCAATTCTGCACAAACTGATGGTAAATAAATTGCTGCATCAACGGTCGTAATATCTTTCAATGTTGATGATAATGGGTCAATACTCACTTTTGGTGAATATCCCGTTGTGGCATTAAAATCGTTATCTTTTGCATCATCACCGATGTTTTCTTTCGCCGATAAAGCATAAGTTGCAGGTAAAGTTGATGTAATAATTTTTACTACATAATCACCTTTTGGTAAATTATTGAATGAATAAAAACCACTAACATTAGTTGTAGCAGTACTAAAAACACTACCCACTGGATTTCCTGATACATCAGAAGCGTACAATTCCATTTTTACTCCTTCAACTCCATTTTCGCCTGAATCTTGAATACCATTGTTATTCAAGTCTTTCCAAACGAAATCGCCAATTGAACCCAATGGATTATAAATACCACCATCAACAGTTAAAATATCTTTCTTCGTATCATTAAGTGGATCTATTACTATTTTATCCGATAAACCTGTACTTGCGTTAAAATCACTATCAATCAAATCGTTAGAACCAACATCCTGTTTCGATGATAATTGTGTATTTGCAGGAATGCTACTTGTTATAACTTTTACAACGTAATTGCCAGCAAGTAATTTAGAAAACAAATATTTTCCTTGCGAATCGGTTGTATCTTTCTTCAATGCACTACCGATAGGCAAACCAATATCTGAAGATGCGTACAATTCAATAATTACACCTCCAATACCAGATTCTGAACCATCTTGTAGTCCATTATTATTTGAATCATTCCAAACGAAATCGCCAATACTTCCGTAAGGGCCTTCGATCACTTGAACGGCACAACAGCCTTGTGCTGGACAACTTGAAATATTTGTTGAGAAAGAAAAAGACCCAGGAGCTTTAATTGTCAACGAGGTATCTGCATTTACAACTGCTATATTTGAGCCATTAATAATCTCGGTTAATCCATTAAACCATTTGATAGTCGTTCCATATTTATAAGGTGCAGGAACAGAAACCGTATATTCTTCTCCTGGATACCAATAAAGTGGAACTGAAAAACAACTGGCAGCTATATCATCTTCTGTAAGTACTGTATTATTTGGTGTTGAATCAACATCTTCTTGCCCCGCCCCTACTGATTTTACTTCAGCAATATTAAAGAAAACTCCTTGTTGAATGACGGTTGCTGTTATTTCTAATCCAACCGAATCGCCTACCGCAAGCGATGGGACATTCCAAAGCCCAATACCTGTTGAAGCATTATAAACAAAGTTTGAACCGCCATTATGGCTATTAAGAACCGCCCCTCCTATTGGAAATACATCTTGTACAACAATTGTATTGGCTGTATTTGGTCCTGAATTTTTTAACCATAAATTATATTTTACTGTTCCGTTTAGGCTAGGTGCTGAATTATTAATAAACTTCTTGAGTGATAAATCAATAGCAGTTGTTTGGGCAAAAGCACCTAAAACGCCAAAAAACATCAGCAAAAATGCTGATGCAAATCCCTTAAAAAAGAACGTTTTTTTGGGTAAATCTTTTTTCTCAATTTGTTCTTTACCGTCATTTATCGGAATTGGAGAAAATGACGTATTCCATCGCTGCAATTTTTTGTCAAAACTACTACCTAAGTGGTATACTTTGACTGTTGAGTTACCGTTAAGGGATAGGCTATTCATGGTTAATTCTTGATTTGACACTAAATCAGGCACGTAATTCTCTCTATTCGTATTTATTTGTGAAGATGTTTCTTCAATATAATATTCTTGTAGATTATTTTTTAATGCAAACGACGCAGCATCTTTCCTTTTATCACTATTTTCAATAGCAATAACAGATAAGTTTTGATTGTTTTTTTGTTTTAAAAATCGACTAACCGCCACAACAATTTTCTGCACAAACCCCAACACTTTAGTGCTTTTGTTTGGTTTTTGTATCTGTGATAGCCCTTGTTCTTTGACCTCACCTTTTGTAAAATTGTATTTCATCTGCAAGTATTTTTAATAATTCGTATTATTATACTCTTCCAAGAAATTGATTTTCTAAATCATCAATTAGTTATATGATGGAGTATAATACTATATTCATTGAAAATTACATCTAAAACTGTGCCAAAAGTGATTAGTATAACCGTTCAATAAAAAATGAAGTGATTGAATGGAATTATCTGTCAAAAAACAGAGATGAGGAAAAATGAACGAAGGTTAATAGTTTTGTGGCTAAAACTGTGCCAAAAGGGCTAAAAACAGAAAAACATCCACTAATAAATGAATGTTTTTCTGTTGCAAAAAAAATGATTTTTTAAAAAAAATATTTATATTTATCTATTCACTTGAAAAAACGATGGTTTAAAATATTCACGTTTTTATTAAAAATCATAGCCTAATGATAAGTATAATTTTGCTGGACCAACCGTTTTATCCTCAAGCCCCCAAGCATAATCTGCTTTTACAAAATAACCTAAAAGAGTGGTTCTGACACCCAATCCGTAGCCAACCAAAAAAGGATTTTTGAAGTTAGTTACTGTTGCTCTAAATGGGTTTTGCCCACCGCCAATAATTTCAGTATTCAAACTATTTTGACGATTAAACGGTCCTTTATTTCCATACCAAGCTGTACCAATATCTGTAAATCCAACAAATTGTAAATTACGAAGAAAGTTAGACGTAAGCGACCCCTTAGAAACATATTGGGCCAAAGGCAGACGAAGCTCAAAATTAGTTAACAAATGACTTGTGCCGAATAATTTTGCGAAGTTAAAACCTCTTAAATTTCCTGCAAAATCATAGAAAAGAATATCTCGTAAATCTCTTGGTACTCCCACTCCTTGTCCATTTGTAGGTTCAATACTCCGATTAACAGAATTTTCAACTCCACCCAAAATGGTTACTTTTGGAGATTTACCTAATGAACGACTGTATGAAATTCGAGAAGCAAAAATTAGACTTCCTAATATCTTTTGATAATGACGAGCATCAATCACTAATCGGCTGAAATTTTCGCTGCTTGATTTTAAACTATAAGTTCGGTCTAAACGTATTTTAACTCGTGTACCTACCAAAACTTTGCTAAAAAGTGGCGTTGTATTATCATAAACTATTTCGCCACGCATACCCAAATAAATTGATTGGAGACTCTTTCTACCTAAATCAGAAATATCAATATCAGATGTTGAGGTCAAATTCGGTGATACTGTAACTCGTAAATTGGGGCTAATTGGATATGCCGCAAAGGCTGCAAATTTATTGTAGTATAGTCGCCTATCAATACTCAAAACCGTTGCTTGTGGTGTATTGATATTTAGTGGACGAAACAAATACAAACTTCTATTGTCCAATTCGCTTAACGAAATTGAACGTCTTTGAATATCAATTCCCCAATCGATTCTGCGTACATTATTATTATATCCTAAAAAAACATCATGGTTTCGTAATACGGGTGTAATAAATAAACCAAGTTTGATACTATGGTTTTCCAGTAAATCATTCATTACTAAGGTATTTTTCATACCCATTCTGCGTACAGGGTCCATTAAAAACTCCGATTTTACATCATTAGCAATCACGATGTTTTCGTAGGCTATTGGCCCTCTTATTTTCAAAGTTTCTTTAAATCTACCAGACTTCGGAATCGTTTTATCAATAGGCTCACCTTTCGCTTTAGCTGTTTCTGATGCAAGTGATTTAATAATATTTTCAGCATCAAATTCGTAGTTGTCGGTATCAACTTCACCCACACCGAGTACCATTTTTTCCTTCGTCTCAACTATTTCAACTGAAGGCGAAGTATTCGCTTTTTTTGATAAATCTTCAGTTTTTTCTTCATTATTCGCATAGAGGCTATTGATATAATAATCTTTCCATTCTCTAATAAAACGACTATACGAAATCCCCAAAGTACTAGTTATGCTTGACTCTTCGGTGCGAATAATACGAGTTAAATTTAAAATATTTGAAATATTGTCTTTTCCATATCGTACCGCAATGTAATTCCAGATTGATTGTCCTATAATTTCAGCATCTTTGCCTTGTAAAGTCTCAATTTTTTTATCTTTATTTTTCAGGATTGTCGTTCGCATTCTATCAAGAATGAGTGGATTTTCGTTATCGCCCGAAATGTATGCCGAAATACCCGACATATACCATTGAGGAACAGTTAACAACAATGAACTTTGCAAAACCTCTTTCAAACTTCCACCATAAAGCATGTCATAGACAAACAAACGAGCAATTTGCTGAATCAACTGCCCTTTAAATTCTTCTTCGTTGCCTGTATAAGCAATTTGTACCCTCGATTTTGCTAGGTTCAAAATACTTCCATCCAAATCAATCGGAGCAGTTAGCCCAATATTACTCTGCTCTAATTCTTTGGGAGAATTATACAGAAATATTTTCATAGTCGTAAACGGCGTGTAACCCAACAATTCAGTGATTCGATCATATTCTCCTTCGGCTATTTTCGCAGCATTTTGAGCAATTTTATCGCCACTTCTGTAATAATTAAATTCAAAATTATTACTCCGAATCGTTACCCATTCAAATCTTTTATATTGAATACGGTTTTTTCCAAACTCTTCTTGAGTGGACGAAAAGTAGCTTTGTGCCGATACCTCATTGAAGCCTAATGCAAGCATTAAGCCGAATCCTGTGGCTATTCGAGGAAGAGTAAACAAATTTTTCATGCCTTTTATAAATAGTCGATAGTCAATGACAGTCGATGGAATTTTTAACAAATTGAGTATCAAATATTGATAAGAATCTTACAACGAATATAACGAATAAAAACGCTCAATGTTAGCTTCGGACATTAAAACTTTATCGGATTCTAAAAAATCAAGCATTTTTTCAGCAAAGTAAGGAGCGAGAGAAACTCCCTTCGTGCCTAGTCCGTTGAAAATATATACGTTTTTATGGAGCGGATGGTTGCCTATGAATGGTCGTCTATCTTTTGTAGTTGGTCGAATTCCTGCTTCTTGACCCGTAATTTTGTAAGGTAAGGTAAGAAATTTGCTAATTTTCGATGAAATTAATTCTTTGCTACTTTCGCTGGGTTCCCAGTCAAGTCTGTCCCAAATATAGGTTGAACCAAAGCGACATTTATCATTTCCAAGCGGAATAATCCAAAAACCTTGATTCACTATTTCTGAAATATTATACGATTCTACATCAGCTAAAAGTGTTTCTCCTTTGGCTGGATTGAATGGAATCCAATTAAAAAGTGGATTTTGTAAAGAGTAATATCCTTCGCAAAATATGATTCTTTTAGCTTGAAAAGCTTTGTAAACAATACTGTTTTCGGAAATTTGTAATTGACAATTATCTATTTTTTGTGCCTGATAACTTTCTTTATTCTTGAAAAAATCACGCAAAATCTCTAACATTTTTGGCACATTTACCCAACCAGCCGAAGAAGTATAAAGTCCGCCTAAATCATTGACAACTTGCTGATAATCAACATTATCGGACTGAACAATTTTAATATAATTACCCAAATCATATTCGTCGGTAAGTCTTAAAAAGTGCTTTTGTTGTTGTTCATTTGCAAAAGGGCGATACAAGTTTGTTTCGTGATAAAACTTGGTATGAAACTCGTTTTCGAGTGACGAATAAAAAGATTTTAAATAAGGAAAAATTTGGTCAGCCAGCCAAGTTTTATCCAGATTTTTACCTGTAATCGGGTTAAAAATTCCCCCAGCAACTTGCGATGAAGTAGGAAGTGTTTCGTCATTCAAGACCAATACTTTTTTGTCTGCCCTCATTAATTGATAAGCCAAAAAAGAACCAGCAATGCCTTGTCCTACAATAATGTAATCAAGTTGTTTCATAAAAATCGGTCAGTTCTGCAAGGTTTCAAAAACCTTACAGCTACGGTATAAAACTTATTTTCTAATCGCTCGACTCAAAGCTTCATCAGCCAAAATACAAACCATTTCTACTTGTTCATCGAGCGTCATATATGAAGTATCTACATCAATGGCATCCTCAGCTTTGCGAAGTGGACTTTCTTTTCGGGTTGTATCAAGCAAATCTCTTTTTTTGATATTATCGATAATCTCTTCAATATCAACTAAATCGCCTCTTTCATTAAGTTCAATTTGCCGACGATTGGCTCGAATAATTGGGTCGGCTGTCATAAAAATTTTGAGTTCAGCATCAGGAAAAACAACCGTTCCGATGTCACGCCCATCCATAACAACTCCTTTTTTCTTGCCCATTTTACGCTGTTGAGCCACCATTGCATGTCGCACTTCGGCAATGGCACTCACCTCACTTACTTGGTTGGCAATATATAACTTCCTAATTTCATCTTCTACATTGAGTCCATTCAAATAGGTTTCGTTTCGACCATCATTTGGATTACGACGAAATTCAATTTGGATATTATCAAGAGCTTTTGCAACGTCCTTTTCGTTGGTAATTGTAACCAAATGTTGGTAAAAATACAATGTCACCGCACGATACATCGCTCCAGTATCAATATAACTGTAGCCCAATCTTGCAGCAACTTTCTTTGCTGTTGTACTTTTTCCACAACTCGAATAGCCGTCAACGGCAATGGTAATCTTTTGCATCAAAATTTATTTTTTTGCAAAGAAAATCCTAATTTGCCGAAGAAACAATGAGGATGTTCCTCAAAAGCAGATATTTTTACTTCCGAATTCTCAAACCGCCATCTTTTATGCGTACCGTAGCGATTTTTATTTTTGACGATGTTGAAGTTTTAGACTTTACTGGGCCTTTTGAAATTTTTGGCGTTGCAGGAAAACAAAATGCAGGAAACGGCTATTTTGAGGTATTTACGGTTGCCGAAAAATCTACGATTGCTGCTCGCAATAATTTGATTATAAGACCTACTTATACTTTTGAAAATTGTCCCATTCCAGATATTTTATTGATTCCAGGCGGTGGCGGTTTTAAATCTGATGGAACGCCTTTCGGTACACGTCGAGAAATGAATAACGAAAAACTACTCAATTGGGTAAGAGAAATGAATAAAAAAGTGGAGTTATTGCTTTCTGTTTGTACGGGGTCATTAATTTTAGCAAAAACAGGATTGCTCGAAAATCTTTCTGCAACTACACATTTCAAGGCCGTTGAACAAATGCGTCAAGTAGCTCCAAATACTGAATTATTTCCAGAAAAACGTTGGGTTGATAACGGCAGAATTATCCTTTCGGCTGGTGTTTCGGCAGGAATAGATATGTCGCTTTACGTTGTTTCAAAACTACATGGTGAAGAGGCAGCCATTGAAACGGCTACTTATATTCAGTATGATTATTGGAAATGAGCCAATTTCAATATTGTTTTACTGAATAAATATCCATGACTAAATAACTTCCATCAATATTTGTATAATTGAGTTTTACGAAGCCATATTCTTTATTAAAATAAGCCACTAAACGAGTTTCGCCAAGCAAACTTTGAGCATTGGCATCAATTACAAAACATTTTAAATAGCCAACATTAGTCTTAATTGTTTGAATATTTCTGATGCGATAAGTGGCCGTTACTTCTACATTCCCTTGCCATAATTTCCATTTTTCGCTACCACCAATATTACTTGTGATGGTTGTACGTTGCCACGAATTATCCTTTATTAATGGCTCACGAATTTCGGGAAAAGGATTGAGTTCGGTTATCAAAAACTGAGCTTCTTTGGGAGGATTTATCCAAATATCGTCACAAACTTCTACCAAACCCGTTTGTTCATGCCGAACACTTCTTCGTTCTTTATTCAAATAATCATATTGTAGCAATGACGCTTGCCCGAAATAATCGCCCACTTTCACCGTCAAAGCCAGTTGATGAATGGCGGTATAATCTTGCTCAAAAGTTAACTTTGATTTGGGTTCAAGTTTCCAACTTAGTTCATAAGGTGCAATAGTTTCGGGTTTGGTATATAGTTTTACGAGTAAAGTATCCTTTTCTTTCAAGAAATAATATTTATAAAAAAACTGTCTATATTGTGTAAAAATCGTGTTATCATCCGTCAAATATCGCATTTCTTCAAATGTCTGTCCGATGGCATTTTGCAGAAATGTTAAGAAAAAAAGTATATAAATGCTTATTTTCATCGAATTTTTGATAAAATATATGTTTTTATCCCTTCAAAGTCTGGCCCATAAAACCATTCAAACGCATCTTGATTTTTAAACCAAGTCATTTGACGTTTGGCATAACGACGTGAATTTCGTTTCAATAATTCAACCATTGTTTGAAAATCATAATTCCCATCAAGGTACTCAAAAACTTCTTTATAACCGACCGTCTGTAAAGCATTATGATGCCTAAAACTCATTAAACTTTTGACCTCTTCGAGCAAACCATTTTTGAGCATCAAATCCATTCGATGATTGATTCGTTCGTACAATTCCTCACGTGGGCGTTCGATGCCAATTTTAATAATGTTGAAGCTCCGTTCAATATTTGTTTTTTTATGAAATGAAGAAAATGGTCTGCCCGAACTCAAACAAACTTCCAACGCTCGAACTACTCGTTGCGAATTTTGTAAGTCGGCGGTTTGACAATAATCAGGGTCAAGTTCCTGTAATTCGTCAACCATGGCGTTAAGTTCGCCATTATTTAGTCGTTGCATCAATTCTTCACGCAGAGCTAATGGAGCTTCGGGCATTTCGTCTAATCCATCAGTAATTGCTTTGATGAAAAGGCCCGAGCCGCCTGTCATAATTGCAATATTATTTCTTTTAAAAATATCGTTTTCTAATAATTTGATGGCGTCTCGTTCAAAATCCCCTGCACTATAATATTCATTTATGCTGTGCGAATCAACGAAATGATGCACAATTCCAGCCATTTCACCAATTGTTGGCTTCGCCGTTCCGATGCTTAATTCTCGATAAAACTGCCGAGAATCTGAAGAAATAATTTCGGTATTAAATGTTTGGGCTAATTTTACGCATAGTTCAGTTTTTCCAACCGCTGTTGGACCAACAATTATGATAAGGTTACTTTTTGAGGTATTTGCAGTCAAATTTTCTAAAATCGGCATTTTAATAGCTAAATGAAATACTAAAACTAAGCTAGTTTTAGTAAATTAGTCCTAAATTTATTCACACATTTGCGTATTCACTAATTCATTGTTAAAAAACATGGAAATTTTGCTTTTTCTGGTGTCCGTTGCCCTCGGTGGAATTGCCGCTTGGCAGATTTTCAATTGGATGTACGGCAAAAAACTGCGTGATAATAAAGACCAACTTCGCCAAGAATCAACACTTTTGTTGGAGCGAATCGAAAAAGTATTCAAAGTTGTTGTTGCAGAAGGTTATTTTACTGAAATCTACGACCACAGCAGCAAAAAAGAGTTGATGGGTTTATTCAAAATCAATAAAAAAGCTTTGGTAATTTCGAGAGCAAAGGTGTCGGTTGGCTTTGATTTTGGCAAAATGAAAGTTCGTCGAGAAGAATCAAGCAGAAAACTAATTATTGAGGCATTTCCAGCTGCAGAAATTTTATCAATTGATACTGACTACAAATTTTATGACATTGACCATGGCTGGCTCAATAAGTTTGACCACGAAGATTATACAAATATTTTAAATGAAGCCAAAAAAGTGATGCAAGACAAAGCACTCACAAGCGATTTGCCGAAAGTGGCTAATCGACAAGTGGGATTAATGATGAACCAATTGGCGGCTTCAATGAATTGGGAAATAGAATTAAAAAATCTGCCAACGCCAAAAGCAAAAGAGCTTTCGGAGTTTACAGATTTTCAAGAATTGACCGAATAATTTTATTTCAAATCCTTTAAAAGTTTGAATAACAATTCTGGTTCATTGGTGGTAATAAAATCAAATTTATTTCCTAGCAAACCTTTCATTTCTGCCTCATCATTGACCGTCCAAGCATTCAAAATAAGCTTGTTTTTCTTCGCAGAATCAATCCATTCAGGATGTTTTTTGAATACAGAAAAATGATAATCAATGCCATCAATTTTATCAGCCGTGATTTCATCAGGCGATTTATCTCCATTCAGATGTTGTGTGCTGGCATCAGGCTTAATTTCTTCAATTCTTTTCAAAATATCATAATCAAAGCTAATATACACAGTTATTGCTTCAGCATTGAGGTCTTTTACAAGTTTCAAAACTTTATCTGCAATCAATTGCCCTCTTGTTTTGGTAGCCGAGGGTTTAATTTCACAAACTAATCTAGTGGTTTGATTATCGGTCAATCCTGCCAAAATATATTCTCTCAAAGTTGGTAGTTTTTCGCCATTTGAAAGCTTCGTTTGCGTCAGTTCGACATAGGTCGTTTTCTCAATTTCGAGTTTATTATAATGCGGGTCATGGTTAATAATCAACGAATCATCCGAAGTCATTCTTACGTCAAATTCGGAACCCGTACAGCCAATTCGGATGGCTTCTTTCAAAGATGCAATTGAGTTTTCGGGCAAATTATTAGCCTTCCAAGCTCCTCGATGGGCAACGACTGGATTTTGAGCAAAATTAACGGCGTTTCTCTTGGAAACTGCACAAGAAGCAAGAGCAATTACTGTAATGAGAATGAATGCTTTTTTCATTATATTTTGAAGAGTTTTCAAGAAAAATCGAACAGTCAAAACTAAATAAAATAAATCAAATTAATCGTACTCGAAATGATTTTGAATGTAAATATTATCATAGCCGACTATTTTTACTATTTTTGATAAAGTAAATCATTGATACTAAATCAAGCAATTTCTCCTGCCATAACCTGAATAAACAAGTAATAATTTTTAGCAAATAAAAGATATTTTTATGAAAAAAGCATATATCAACGCACTTACACTGTGCCTATTTTCAATCCTTTTTTGGTCGTGTTCAAACAAGAAAATAGGCAATAATGAGCTAAGCGAACAAGAAGAAAAAGAAGGTTGGATATTACTTTTTGATGGAAAAACTACCAATGGTTGGCATTTGTACAATAAAGCAAAAACACCTTCGGCATGGACAGTGAAAAGTGAAGAATTGCTTTGTAATCCAGATACAATTGGCATCGAACATGGCGATTTGGTTTCTGATAAAGTTTACAAAAACTTCGATTTAAAATTTGACTGGAAACTCTCAAAAGCGGGCAACAGTGGCGTTTTTATCAACGTAATTGAGCAAGATACTATTCCAACTGCATGGGCATCTGGTCCTGAATATCAGCTACTCGAACATGAAAATATCGGGGCAGATTACCTGAAAGACTCCACTAAATGGGCGGCTTGTTTGTACGGTTTTGCCCGTCAAAAAAATCTCGTAAGTCCAAAACCTTTCGGTCAATGGAACGAATCAAACATTAAGCAAATAAATGGAAAAATTCAGTTTTATTTGAATGGAATCTTAACTGCTGAGCAAGATTTGTCTGCTGATACTTGGAAAAATATGGTAAGCAATAGCAATTTTAAGTATTTCCCGTTATTCGGCAAAAATACTGCTGGACACATCGCTCTTCAAGAATGGTCGAAAGGTGTGGCTTTTCGGAATATTAAGATAAAAGAATTGTAAAAAATTGAACGCAAAAAGAGGCTTCCCACAAAAAATCTTGGAAAGCTTCTTTTTTTTATTCTTACTTCAACCGAATACTATAAGCCTGAATCAAAGGCGGATTTTCGGGCGACATTGTGAAACTTACTTCGATATTTCCTTTTTCTCCTTCCATCAAAAACTTACCTCTCAGTGCATTTTCGGCTACGATTTCGTGTACTTTTATGATTTTTTCTACTTTCTCAAAAATCCCTTCAGCCTCGGCTTTCAAAAGGTCGGGAAAATAATCTAAGAAGAAGTTTTCGGCAAAAATGCCTGTTTTTTCGGCATTTTCCCACGTTGGTAAAAGTTTTACCAATTCATTTTGGCGTTGTTTCAAAATTGGCGAAACAGGAAACGCAATAGGTGTAAGACCTGCTTTTTCGATAATAAATGGCAAAATCTGATTATTCATCAAAGCAGCACCGCCATAAGTTCCGTTCGTAAAAGTTACGATTCCGACTCCATAATTTGGCAAGATTTTCCAGTCAGAGCCGAAACCTGGAAGTCCGCCTGAATGTCCAACACTCGTTATTTGATTACAATTTCTATCAATTCGTAAGCCATAGCCATAAAATGAAACATTCGTACAAGGCTCGCCCGTACCTGTGTAGCCACGGTTATTTAGGCTATTGAAATTCCATGGAAAGTGCATTTCTTTGAGCGAACTCTTTTTCAAAATGCTCGAATTTGGCGAACCAACTTGATAAGCCGCTTGGTGCAGAGCCATGTATTTGGCAAAATCTTCGATGGAAGTCAGCACGCCGCCCATGATTCCGTACGCACCGTCGGGTTCGATGGGTTGCTCGATGTATTGTTCACGCAACCACCGGTAGCCCCTAACAAGTTGATTATCTGGCACTTTCGTATAGTCCCAATAGGTATTATTCATGCCGAGTGGCTTCCAAATTTTGTTGATGATATAGCTTTGGTATCTTTGTCCCGACACAGTTTTGATGATTTGCCCCAACATCGCAAAGCCCATATTGCTGTATTCGTAGGCAACGCCTGGCTCGTTGGAAAACGAAATACCTTTCTTAAACATCTTTAGCATCGTTTCTTCCGAAATACCCAATTGGCGGTCGCCCCACGGATTATCTTCGGGGAAACCCGCTGCGTGCGAAAGCAAATGACGCACCGTAATTTCGGGCGAATCGGGTGAATATTTTTGTCCTTTTAGTTCGGGAATGTATTTCCAAACTGGGTCGTCGAGTTTGATTTTTCCTGCATCACGTAGCTGCAAAATTGCCACCGAAGCAAAGCTTTTCGACATCGAAGCAATGCGATAAACCGATTGATTATCAGCGGTTTTGTTGGTTTTGTAATTGACAATGCCACTATTGCTCTGATAAATAATTTTGCCATCAAGCACCAAGGCATACGCCACACTCGACAAATGACTTTTGACCTTAAAATCTTGAAACTTAGCATCAAGTTCGGGAATCAAGGCCTTGATTTTATCTTCGGTGCTTTGAGCAAAAAGATTTAGGCTAAGAAATAATAAAAGGATTAGTTTTTTCATGTTTGTTTGATGAAGGGTTGGTTTTTACAAAGATATAAAAAAACGCTTTGCGGTAAAACGTTCTGCGAAGTCTCCGACTTCGTAGGTGTGAATGTCGTTCTGAGAACGACTTGTAGAAATAGTGTTGTTCAGAGGAACAGCTAAACACTGCTACGAAGTCGGAGACTTCGCAGAGCGATTAATAAAAATAAAAGCGGCCTTTTTCAAAGCCGCTTCTTTCTCATTTCATTTGGCATATTTCCTAATAGCCTCAACTATTCTTTCTGTGATAAAATCAACATCTACGATAGAACGAGAAGACACAACTTGCGATACCCTTATTTGTCCTTTTGGAATTACCCCAACGATTGGTATTGCATTCAATTTTGCTGTTTCTAACTCCCATTCAATCCATTCGCTATGAGAAGCATACATTCCGGCTATTCCTAAAACGATATTTGAATTTAAAATAGCCCTTTTTAGTCTTTGTTTAACATAAGTTGAGTTTTCGGAATTAATTGGCTCATTTGGGGAATGTTCCATAAATTCAACATTAAAATAACCTCTTTCATTTAATGCTGTTCTAAGTTTTTTCAAGTCTTCAACATAACTCCATGAGTGACTTATAAACACATTGTAATTGTTTGCCATATTCTATTTGTTTAAAAATTGTTGTTTTGTATCATTAAATGTTTGTATCTCCCAATCTAATGGTGTTTCTGACAAAAATAAATTTTCATAAAGACTCGCCTGTTCGTCATGTTTTAGGTATAAGTGACAGTTGGATAGGGTTGCATAAATCCACTTTCTGTCCAGTTTTCCATCTAATTCTTCTTGGGGAAGTTTTTCTAAATCTTTAATAATTTTTTTTCGTACTTCTTTCTCCATATACTCAAGTCCTGTTTTTTCATCTAATTCGGTAGCTCTTTTAGCTTTTAAATTCAAACAATTAGCGTAGTTTTCACCTGTATAGTAATTAGAAAAAATACTAAAACCTCGACTATAGTATTCAATAGCTTTTTCAAGACATTCCAACTCATTATTCAAAAGAAATAATCTTTTGAATATTGCTCCAGAAATACCCAAGGTTTCAGGGTCAACAGATTCATCAGGATTTAAAGTTTTTATTATACTCCAGGATTCTGTTAATGCTATTGACTCACTTGGTTCTTTAGATTTATAACGACATAAAGCTTGCTGTTGAATATAATAACTTTCATCAATTGCTATTTTATTTGCTTTCCCCCAAAGAATACTTGCTTGAAGAAAATTATTTTTTTTCATTTCTGACTTTGCTTTTTCAACCATTGCAAATAAGCTTTTCTCCTTATTGACTAATTCACCGATAATTTCACGATACTCTTCATCATCGTAACTTGCAGGTTGTGCTGACTTTATTAGTTCATAAAGTGGACTATCACTCTTAGGATTATTTTTGACAGTAGTTATTAGTTTTGTAAGTCTATTCAGACATTCTTTTGCTTCATCAACTCCGATATCCTCACCTAAATGTTTGTAAGAGAAAATTCTTTCATGACTAAAGTCAAACTCTCTTTTACCTTCCTCTTCTTTTATAATTATTGTGGAATATGGCCTAACTCCATGACGTATCCCTAACTCGTATATAGCATTGGGGTTATAAGTTGTTATATCGGCAATCACTAAATCTGCTTTTACTAAAAGAGCGTACATACTTCTATCTATCGTACCTGCTTCTTGAATTTCATCTGCTCGGATACATTGAAAACCAGCAGCTATGACTGCGGGTTGTATAATGTTTTTATAAGTTTTATCTAAATCATATGTTTTAGGAATAGAATAATCTGTTTTTTTTCCAAATCCCATAATTACAAAGCATACTGGTTTATTCATTTTTTTAATTGTTTTTTTAAGTTTCTTGTATCGTTTGTGACTTCTATATCTGCCAGTTTTTTGATAAAGGGAGGAATGTTATACTGGTCTTTTCCAACCACAGCAATAATCTCTTTACCTAATTCTTTAGCAATTTCTAATTCTATTTTAACATAGGATTTTCTCGGAATATCAGAGGAAGCCAGAACAAAAACGTGAGAACAACCTCCCATTTGTTTTCTAAAAATAGCTCTAAGTTCTTCATCATTCTTATTGTGTTTTTTCTTCTTCTCTGGAATTGAATGATTAAAGATTCGAAAATCTTCTGCCATTTTTAATTTCTTTGCAAGCTTATTGTAAGAAGTAGAATCATAATATGAATGACATATATATACTCTACGGTATTCTATTTTTATTTCACCGTTATCTAATATGCTATCTTCATTTAATTTTTCTTTACCACTCTTCTTTACTAAACTCTGTAATATTAGGCCTCCGCCAATTGCTAAAGGTATTAAAAACCACATATTTCTATTTTTTTAACCAATCTTGTAATTTATATTTTCTTTTGTCTGGGTATATGACATAATACGTAAAATTTTGACCTGATTCGTAATCGTACTTGTTTTCGGATTCGAGGTGCGGATAAATTTCAAAATATTCATTATTTGTCCAAGTTTGATAATCTTCTTTAAAAGGTAAAATCATCATGTTGTCAATATACTTTGCCCCATCACCTATGCCTAATTCCCAATTAACCCAACTTGATTTTATTGCAGTATTTGAAGCAAGAAGGATAAACTTTCTATTTGATTTAATTTTAGATTTTATGACTTCGGCAGTCTTTCCATTTGTATTCGAAGGCATTTCATTATCAAGCCAATCAACATAAATATCTATACCAACTGTGTTTAATATTTTAATAATTGGTTTAATTCTATCTTTATCTAAATGACTATGTGATAAAAATGCTGTAACTATACCTTGTTGTCTTGCTTCGGTTATTAAACTTCTTTTTTGCGAAAAACTTTGTACGTCTGAAAATGTCACTTTGATTCTGTCTAAAAAAGCACTTGAAATAATTTCCATAATTGTTATATTTAAAATTTAAAAATAAACTTGATTAGCTTGTACTGGCAGGAAATTTGATTCAGATACAGAGCAGAAAAGGCTTATTTGCAGTTTTACAAATAGTTAGCTACTTTTGCAAAGTGTTTCTAAAACACAAAATCTTACACGAACGGGTGAATAACTCCCGCTTCAAGTACAAAACCGCTTAATACTCTTGAAAATGCTCTGCAAAGTTTGGCGACGGCGAGAGCATTTTCTTTTTTTATTCGGCTTATTGAATTTATATGTTAAATATTCAGTTTCTATTTCAAATAGGATATTATTTTAAATTTTAAGCAATTCTGAATTAAGAATTTTGTTGTTCAATAAAAATACCAAATATTATTTTACTTGTTTTTAGTGCCATATTGGCAGAAAAGAATGACTTGTTACCAGTATTATCTGCCAATTTTTAACTCGTTGTCCACTTCTCAATCAACTTCTCACATTCGCCCATTGGTAGCCAAAGGTTGATATTCATTAAGTTTCTTAGTAGTTCTATGGCACTTTGGGCTTCTATTAGTTGGTTTTCAAGCAATTGTTCAAATACCCATAAGATTCCGTGTACTTCAAATCCTTGTCTTTGTGCTTCTTTTCTAAGTCGGTTATCGCCTGTCAAAATCATGCAATCCTTCAACTCTTTTGCATAGAAATAAACCGATAAATCTTCTCTTGATAGTTTACGTGAATTGACAGATATTTTATCTAAACCATCAATTTCGTCTCTCGTTAAGTATCTTACTTTTAGATGATTAGCTTCTATAAAGTTGGTGAGTTTCTTTTTTTGTTCGGCCTCTAATTCGTTCAAAATCAATTGAGTAGTGTGAAATTCTAAGGGTAACTGAAAGAAAGTTTCTATCAATTCTACTTCACAAAGGTCAATAAACAAATTGGCGTCATTTACAGCAATTTTCAAAAGTGCCTTGGTTTCAGACACGTGTTGTGTGTCTGAAATCATATTTTATCGGTGTTGAGTCCTGCTAAAGTTCTTCGAAAATTGGTTAATGTTTGATTATTCAAAGAAGCCGCTTTACTCAACGAAATCACCTCTTCAACAGCGGCTCGATAGATTAATTGTGAAAAACGCATAGCTTTCTCAACACCTGCATACTTGCCTGGCTCGTTGGTTCGGTAGCCTGCTTTATTCATCCAAATAATGAAACCTTTGTAAGTTGAATCAGCAATGATGTCGAGGTTGCGTAACCTCATCAAGATTGCCTGAATCGAAATACCATAATAGCATTTTTGTTGGATTAACTCCGCAAATGAAACTTTCTTCCTTTTGGAAGAAAAAACCTCAATTACACTAGGTTTCGGAAATAAAAAAGCCCCCGAAAAAGCATGACAATATTTTTCTACATCTAATCCTTCTTCAAACTTAAGTAGGATATGAGCCAATTCGTGTATGGCAGTAAAACGCTTTCTGAACGCATCATCATTGGCATTTATCACAACTACCAATGCTGCATTGGCTTCGGCACTAAAACCTTGAAAACCATCAGTTGCGTCAACTTCTAAAACTTTGATTCCTTTTTCTTCTAACACTTCTATCACGCTCGGAATCGGTTTTAAACCTAAATTCCAAGTTGCTCTTACTCGTTCAGCGGCTATTTCAATATCTTCTAAGTTCTTTACGATAAAACCTTCAATCGGATTCGTAAATGATAAGTGAGCGTTGGTTAACTCTTCCAGTTCAAAATATCTGTCTAATCTATCTTTGGCAGTTTCCTGAATTGCTATTTCTTCCGATTTCGATAGTTTTACTTTCTTACGATATTCTAACTTTTCGAACGTAATAGCTGAATTTCTATAAAAAAAATCTAAACGCACATTGAGTGCATTAGCTAAATCTAAAAGTGTATCGGCTTCTGGTTTTGATTTTCCTTGTTCAAATTGATGTATTGCTTGTCTGCTTACACGATTTTGTATTTTATCAGAAAGCTCCTGTAATGATAAACCCGACATTCGCCGAGCAGTAAAGAGTCTTTCAGATAAATCTATGTTTACGGATGAGTTCATTTATAATTTTTGTTTACTTGACAAATTAAGTAAAAATATTTTATTTTGTCAAGTGAATTATTGGTTAATTATTTAGTGAATGACAAGAGAGTGAAAGAAATAATGGAATTAGAAGGTGTTGCCATAATATATTTAATATGAATTTTGCCAAACCTCCCCCAATACTATGCTTAAATAGCATCAAGAAATAAAAGTTTTCAAATAGATTTTGATAAATTGCCCTCAAAATCTATTTAACCTACCAATGAAAAAATACTTTCTTTTAGCTTATGCAATGCTTGCTTTGGTTTCGGCTTTGCAGGCTCAACAAAAAACCTATTGCAACCCCATCAATGTTGATTATGGCTATACGCCCATTCCCAATTTTAGCGAATGGGGGCGTCACCGAGCTACGGCCGACCCTGTTGTGGTCAATTACAAGGGTGAATATTATATGTTTAGCACCAATCAGTGGGGGTATTGGCATAGTCCCGATATGCTCAACTGGACTTTCCATGCTCGTAAGTTTCTTCGTCCACACAACAAAGTCTATGACGAACTTTGTGCCCCAGCCGTAGGCATTGTCGGCGATACGATGATAGTTTTTGGCTCGACTTATACCAGTGAATTTACTATCTGGATGAGTACCAACCCAAAAGCTAACGAATGGACTGCTTTGGTAGATAATTTCGAGATTGGTGGCTGGGATCCCGCTTTTTTTACGGATGATGATGGCAAATTTTATATGTACAACGGAAGCAGCAACCGTTATCCGCTTTATGGCATTGAGTTAGACCGTAAAACTATGAAACCCAAAGGTACTCGCAAAGAAATGTACTTACTGGAATCGTGGCGATATGGCTGGCAACGCTTTGGCGAGTACATGGACGATTCTTTTCTCGATGGTTTCATAGAAGGTGCAACCGTCAACAAAAACAACGGGAAATATTACCTACAATACGGAGCTCCAGGCACCGAAATGAGTGGCTACGCCGATGGTGTTTTGGTAGGAAAAACGCCATTGGGGCCTTGGGAAGCTCAGCCCGACCCGCTAAGTATGAAACTTGGCGGTTTTGCTCGTGGAGCAGGTCATGGAGCATCTTTTCAGGATAATCAAAAAAACTGGTGGCACGTTTCCACGATTCAACTTTCGAGCAAAAATAATTTTGAACGACGCATCGGTATTTGGCCTGCGGGTTTCGACAAGGACGATGTAATGTGGTGTAATACGGTTTTTGGCGATTATCCGCATTATATTCCATCAGCAGGACTGGACATCAAAAAGACTTTTACGGGTTGGATGTTGCTCAATTACAATAAACCTGTTGAGGTTTCTTCAACGCTGGGAGGATATTTGCCCAATAATGCCGTTGACGAAAGCATGAAAACCTACTGGTCGGCCGAAACAGGCAAAGCGGGCGAGTGGATTAAAACTGATTTGGGAAATTTGTCAACCGTCAATGCGATTCAGATAAATTATGCCGACCAAGACGCCGATTCTTCGTTTTTGGGAAAACAAGTGAATATCAAGCATCAATACAAACTTTGGTCGAGCCTTGACGGTAAGAAATGGACAATTTTGGTCGATAAATCAAATAATCAAACTGATGTGCCGCACGAATATGTAGAGCTTTCACAGCCGATTCAGACTCGCTACATCAAACTTGAAAATGTGGCTATGCCAACGGGTAAATTTGCTATCAGTGGTCTGCGAGTTTTTGGCAATGGCAATGGCTTAAAACCCGATGCCGTAAAAGATTTTATGGTGCTAAGAACCGAAAAAGATAAACGCAGTGCATGGATTCGCTGGCGACCAGAAAATAAAGCGTATGCCTATAATATTTATTACGGAACAGCCCCTGACAAACTCTATAACTGCATCATGGTGCATAATGCCAACGAATACTGGTTTAGAGGCATGGACAAACTAAGTACGTATTATTACACCATCGAGGCCATCAACGAAAATGGTGTTTCGGAGAAAACGAAAGTGTTGGAGGTGAAGTAAGAAGGTTTAGATAGGTCTTTATATTTACTTTGGAGGATTGTGAGGGAATTAAGATTAGGTAAATATCCATATTGAATGAAAAAAAATGAAGGGAATATAAATATCAATCAATAAAATGTAAATTTACATTACTGATACTTGTATAAATCTAAAATTCATTTGTAATCATGAAAAAGTTTATTCAAACCTCGATAGTATCTTCTTTTATTTTACTGACTTCAGAAATTATATTTGCCCAACAAGCTTCTGAGCTTGACCCTAAATTTACTAAATTACCTCGTTATGCAGACCTTTCGGCTATTACAGCCGCTATCACAACACCCACACAAGGGATGATGGTTTATAATATTGCTACTGCCTCTAATTGGTATTATAATGGCTCAACTTGGACAAATGTTAGTTTTGCATTGCCTTATTCTCAATCACAAACTTTAAATTCTGGCGATTTATTTAGTATCACAAACACTTCTCCAACTGTATCAACTATGGCTACTTCCATCAGAGGAGAGTTTAATGGGGCGGTATCAAATCTTATAGGAAAAGGCATCGGTGTATATGGTAGAGGAATCAAAACATCAGGCTTAGGAGCAGCATACGGAGTTTATGGAGAGACGGTTTCTGATGTTGGGGTGGCAGGTGTAACAAATACTTTTTTTGCAACTGGAACAGGAGTGCTGGGTTATTCTGATTCGGGGTATGGTGTAAATGGGAACTCAAATGCTGGTATTGGAGGCTATTTTAGCTCAACATCAGGTTATGCACTAATTACTGCAAATGGCAATGTAGGTATCGGAGTAGCTGCTCCCACAGCAAAATTAGATATTCAGGGGTCGATAAAAATTGCAAATGGCTCACAAGGAGCAAACAAAGTTTTGGTTTCTGACGCTAATGGTTTAGCAACGTGGCAAACCATTTCATCGCCGTCTATTGCAGCTCCTTTAAGTTTTAGTGTTGCCAATAGCTCTCCAACATTTTCAGCTATCAATACAGGAAACGGGCGAGCTGGGTATTTTTCAATCAATAATGCTTCAAACTCGGCAAGTGCTCTTTATGTGGAAAGTAATAGTAATGGTTATGGAGCATTGAATGTTAGGTCAACAGGCGGCAGAGCAGTTGTTGTCGAAGCAACCAATAGTATTCCTTTAACGGCGTCCACGGCATCAAATTCGGAGGTAGCACAATTTGTAAATGAAGGTGCTGGCCGAGGACTTTGGATTTATACAACAAATTCATTGAATACTTCTGATATGCTTATTTCAGAAGCGAGAGGTGGTACTGGTGTATGGGGGATTTCTTCATCGGGTACTGGCGTAAATGGTGTTTCTACAACAGGTGCGGGTGGTGTATTTTCTTCAACGTCAGGTAATGCCCTCATCACTCAAAGTGGTAATGTAGGCATTGGTACAGGTGCACCCACAGCAAAACTACATGTCAATGGCTTTACTAAATTGGGTTTAAATGCTCCTGCTATTAAAACCGTAGAATTGACAGAAACAACAAGCCCCAGTAATTCAGGCTATTCGGCAGGTGTGGCACACAACTTAGATGCTACTAAAATCATAGCTGTAAATGTTACTGTATTTACCGATGGTCTATACATTCCGCCTGCTTACGATGATAACCTTCAACTCAAATATAATTATTATTACAACGCCAGTACGATAACAATTAAAAACCAAGCATCAAGTTGTGCATCTGGCACTCATATTTGTAATAAAACAGCTAAGATTTTCATTACTTATAAAGAGTAGATGCCATAAGATTTGCAAACAGAATGTTTTTATCAATTTGATTTTTAAACCACTTATAACACTGAATTATGAAATCTAAACTTATTCTTTCACTCTTGTTATTAAGCACATTTTTTACAGCATTTAGTCAAGAAAAAACATCTCAAAATACTAAAACCACCATTGTAGAAAAAGGATTAATCAAGGTATCTGTCATGTATCCTTATGCCGAGGGTAAGACATTTGATATGGCGTATTATGAAACAAAACACATGCCGATGGTAGCTGGTTATTTGGGCGAGAATTTAGTAAAATATACCATCGAAAAAGGTCTTGCCAGTGGTATTCCTAATACACCTTTGCCGTTTATGGCGATTGGTACTTTCTATGTAAAAAGCCTAAGCGATTATCAGGCTGCCATCGCACCCAACCGAGATGCTATCAGAAAAGATTTTGCCAATTATACCAACATAACTCCTACTATTTTAGTGAGTGAGGTTGTTAAATAAGCTTAAAAAACTTTATAGTTTCCGTTTCGTCAGAGCTTTCCAAAGAATAGGAATAGACTCTGAAGGAACGGAAATCTTATTTTAAGGCAAACGTTTGCAGTTTTTTGTATTTTTGCTTCTTATAGTGGTATAAAATACTTATAATTAGTTGGTTAGCTTATTTTTATATTTGTTTGAGTTGTGAAAAATAAACTCATTTAGCTATCATTTCCCCGACCCACAAGTTTTTCTTAGTTGATATGACGCTCGTCACGCTTAATTTTATAGATGGGTTCTATTTTGAACAAAAATCAGAGCCGTCTATTTATTCAACCTACAATATTTTCAATTCATGAAATCTTACGTTTCAATCTTTTTATTGACCATTTTTTGCCTAAATGCTTTTTCGCAAAGCACAAAAGCCCCTGCTTATCCACTTGTTACGCATGACCCTTATTTTAGTATTTGGTCGAACACCGACCAACTGAATGCTTCGCCAACCAAACATTGGACGGGCAATGAACAAGCATTAACTGGTTTTCTGAAAGTTGATGGCACTATTTATCAGTTTTTAGGTGCTGAAGGTCCAAGTTTCAACGATATACTGCCAGCAGGCGATGATGTAAATTATCAAGCAAAATACACCGAAACCGCTCCTACTGATGATTGGATAAAACCTACTTTCGATGATAGCCATTGGAAAACGGCCATTGCTCCCGTCGGTAATATTGATGGTGTCTCAAAAACACGTTGGACTTCACGAGATATTTGGTTTCGTCGAACTTTTACGCTTGACAAAGTTGATTTCAACGAACCTCTATTGAAATTACAACACGATGATGATGTTTGGGTATATCTCAATGGCGAACTCATCTATACCGCTCGCTGCTGTGCAGGAAAATACTTGATGTTGCCGATGTCGGCCGAGATGAAATCGAAGTTAAAAAAAGGCAAAAATGTCTTTGCAATTCACGTAATCAATACAGGTGGTGGTGCATTGGTCGATGTTGGAATTGTACAAAAGTCTATTCCTGCCAAAACTCAAAACATCGTTTTGGCTGAGCAAAAAAGCGTAAAAATCAATGCTACACAGACTATTTATGAGTTTTCTTGTGGCAGAAAAATCGACATCAACGTAACGTTTACTTCACCTTTATTGATAACAGATTTAGATATTTTAGCTCGTCCAGTTTCATACATTTCTACCAAAGTAAAAGCCAATGATGGCAAAAATCATGCGGTAGAATTGAGTTTTGCTGCCTCGACCGATATTGCTTGTAATGTCAATTCGCAGGAAGTTTCTGCCAATAAATATGTTTCTAAAAACCTCAGTATTTTGAAAGCTGGCACAACCGAACAAGCAATTTTGAAGAAAAAAGGTGATGATTTACGCATCGACTGGGGCTATATGTACATAGCTGTTGCGAATGATAAAAACATCAGCCAATTTGTATCTGATAATACAAAACCTTTTCAAGTAGGAAAAAATGCGGCAAAAACTGGTAAAAAATTATCATTACACACGGTCGCAAATATGGGGAGTATTGGTAGTCAAGCAAAAGAACAAGTAATAATGTTGGGCTATGATGACCTTTATTCGATTCAATATTTCGGTAAAAATTTGTTGCCGTGGTGGAAAGAAGACAAAGCGACTACTATTGAAACGCTTTTGGCAAAAGCCTCAAAAGAATATCCGAGTATCATTGAAAAGTGTCAACAAACCAACGAAATGATATACAACGACGCACTAAAATCAGGCGGAGCAGATTACGCAGCTCTTTGTGAATTAGCTTATCGTCAAGCAATTTCGGCTCATAAATTGGTCAAAAGTCCCGAAGGAGAGATTTTGTTTTTATCGAAAGAAAATTTCAGTAATGGTTCAATCAACACTGTTGATGTGACTTATCCATCTGCTCCGTTGTTTTTGGCTTATAACCCCGATTTACTTAAAGGAATGCTCAATGGTATTTTTTATTTTAGCGAAAGTGACAAATGGAAAAAGCCTTTTGCCGCTCATGATTTGGGAACATATCCGTTGGCCAATGGACAAACCTATGGCGAAGACATGCCCGTAGAAGAATGTGGCAATATGATAATTTTGGCAGCGGCGATTTGTAAAGCTGAAGGTAAAACCGATTACGCTAAAAAACACTGGGAAACCATCAAGATTTGGGCAGATTATTTGAGCAAAGAAGGTTTCGACCCAGCTACGCAACTTTGTACCGATGATTTTGCAGGTCATTTGGCTCGCAACACTAATCTTTCGATAAAAGCCATTGTTGCTTTGGAAACTTTCACTCAATTGGCAAAGCAACTAAACGCAACCGAACTTTATAATAAATACGAAAAACTCACCAGAGAATACGTAACCAAGTGGCAAGAAATGGCTTCGGCTGGCGACCACTTTGCCTTGACGTTTGATAAAAAAGACACGTGGAGTCAGAAATATAATTTGGTTTGGGATAAGGTTTTGAAACTGAATTATTTCCCCAAAAGTGTATTTGACAAGGAAGTGAAATATTATCTCTCAAAACAAAACCAATTCGGCTTGCCGCTCGATAGCCGTGCATCTTACACCAAATCTGATTGGATAGTTTGGACATCTGTTTTGACCGATAACAAAGCAGATTTTGATGCTTTATTGAAGCCGATTTATTATTATTCACAAAATACTTCAAGCCGAGTGCCTATCAGCGATTGGCACGATACAAAATCGGGAAAAATGGTCGGTTTTCAAGCAAGAAGTGTAGTTGGAGGCTATTTTATGAAAGTTTTGGAAGATAAATTTAAAGAAAAATAATTTTTGTATTGCCAACAAAGCCCATAATGCCAAATGTACTGGTTGTTATGGGCTTTTATATTTTCTAGCCTTAAGTTGAAAATAATATTCAAGATTTCTTCTACTTTAGGTAAGAACTTTGCGACTAGAAAATCTTATTTATCGAAAACTAAATAGAAATTAATGATAATTTAATAAAGTATCTAAAATTTGAACGATACCTTCGTTTTGAATTAACTAACAAACAATGAAAAAAACCATTATACTTTTATATTTAATCACTTTTAGTATCATTTCTTTTGCACAAAGTACAGGCAAAATAATTGGCAATGTAACAGATAATCAGCAAGCAATAGAATTTGCTAATGTTACTTTGGCAAAACTGCCAGATTCCACAAAAATTTTATACTTTACAAGTACTGATTCATTGGGCAATTTTTCTTTTGATAAAATTAATTTTGGCAGTTATACGCTCCAAATTAGCTTAATTGGGTACCAGTATTTCACACAAAAAATTGTATTAAATGAGGAAAACAATACCATAATTCTAAATAATTTGAAGTTAAAAAGCGATGCCAAATTACTTAGTGAAGTAGTTGTTACTTCTCAAAAAAAACTAATTGAAAAAACCAGCGAAGGCTTTATTGTAAACGCTGCGGCCAACATCACGCAGCTTGGAGGAACCGCAACCGACCTTCTTAAAAGTACACCAACCGTAGCCGTGGATGCTGACGGAGCTATTACATTACGTGGAAAAACACCTTTGATTTTAGTCAATGGACGAAACTCAAACCTTACAAATGCTGACCAAATTCCAGCAAGTAGCATTGAAAGTATCGAAATAATCAATAGTGCTTCTGCAAAATATGACGCTAACGCCGAAAGTGGTATTATTAATATTCGGCTCAAAAAAAATACGCAAAATGGTACTAATGGAGCTATTGCATTGGGTGCTGGTTTGGGTTCTCGAAGTAGAGTTAATAGTTCTGTTTTGCTTAATCATAAAGTTGGAAAATGGAATATTGGATTGGGTTACGATAACCGTTTTGCAGGACGAACCAAACATATTACTGGTAATCGAACTAACTACAATTTACCAAATACGTATCAAATCAATCAGGATAGAAATGATGAGAGAGTTGAACGGCTACAAAACCTAAAATTTAACTTAGATTTTGCGGCTAACAGCAAAAACAATTTCTCGATTGAAGCCATTGGAAATATTGAAGGACAAGATAACCTAGAAGACCTAAAAAGTTTAATTTATACCCAAAATAATAGTTTTAATTCTGGAAATGACCGATATTCAGCAGAGTATAGACGTGCAAAAGTAGCAGAATTTGCACTAAATTATACACGCAAATTTATTAATCCACAAAAATCATTGTCGGCAAATATCAATACTTCCATCGAAAATGGCAGAGAAAATACAGATATTTCAACCCAAAACTTGAATGAAAATTTAAGCAATGTTGGCGAAACTTTTTTCCAAAAAACACATAATTATGAGAATGGAAACATTTCAAATGCTATGCTTGATTACGTTTTCCCAATAACAAAAAAAGGAATTTTAGAAACAGGATATAAAGGTATTTTTCGTTCAATCAAAACCGATTATGAATCTTCAAATAAAGTTGGAAACGATTACGTAATAAATTCAGCTTCAAGCAATATTTTCAATTTTAATGAAAATGTTCATGCACTTTATGCTCTTTATCATGCTTATTTAGGAGAAAAAAACAACCCAAAATGGAAATATGAATTGGGCATCCGAGCAGAAAAAGTAAATAACAGTGGTGAAACACAAAACAACAGTACACATTTTACGAATGACTATTTAAAACTTTTTCCGACTGCCAATTTTAGCTATTTTACAAGCCCTGATGAATTTTGGAAAATTAGTTACGGAAAAAGAATCAATCGCCCAAGATTAGGACAGTTAAACCCTTTTGTGGACATAACCGATGCCCTAAATCCACACAGTGGAAATCCAAATTTAAAACCCGAAATTATTCAAGCTCTTGAAGTTGGGTACAACAAAGAATGGGAAAATACTACACTTTCATCGAATGTCTTTTATAGGTATTCAAAAAATACCATCCGAAACTATTTTCAACAGCAAACCAACGGCACAGTACTTAATTTGCCAATAAACATTGGCTCGGCAAATAGCTTTGGCTTAGAAAATATTTTTACCGCTAAACCAAATAATTTTTATGACTTAAATGCGAGTATCACACTGTTTCAGCAAAAACTAAATGGGAGCAATATTTCATCTGATGCAGTGCAAAATGCTTTTAACTGGTACGGAAAAATCATTAACAATTTTGTGATTAGTAAAGGTGGGAAATTACAGATAATTGGCAATTATAATTCGGCAGCAACCACGCCACAAGGTAAATTAATAGCTTTATACAATATAGATTTAGGCTTTCAACAAAAACTTGGAAAAGGCAATGCTCGATTAGGTTTAGTAGTAGTTGATATTTTCAATACATTAAAAAGTGGAGCTAAAAACTTTACTTCCGATTTTGTAAGTAATCGTACCCAAAAAGCTGATACGAGAGCTGTCATGCTTACGTTTGCTTATACTTTTAGGTCAGCTTTTAAGGAAAAACTGTTAGAAAATAAATTCTCAAAGGAATTTTAAAAACTATATCGAATTAAAAAGTAAACTATAATTAAATAAAAAAACAGCCATATTAATTTATAGGAAAATGTTGTTTTCATTCATCAAAATCAGTTTGATAAACAACTTTTCCTGTGGCCGAATTAGAGACTTTCACCCAATCTACTGACCCTGCACCTTTGGACGTTAAGCGAACATCTGCAAGTTCAGCACAAATGGTGTTTGTCAGAAAATTATTCTTAAACGCTAGTTTATCATTGATAAATACTTCAATATCTTTAGGGTCGAAATGTAGTGTTCCATCTTTATATTTAATTTTTAATTGTGTTAATTGGGGTTATCCAATCCTTTTCGTGGGCCACACCAAAACCCCACGAAGTCCATTGATTTGGTTTACAATAAACTATGTGATTGATGGTTTTGATTACCTTTTTATTAACCAATAATTTTAATCGGTAAACGTCTGGATAAAAATATGTTTGTGAGATAGTATCACACTTTTTTTTTGAATTTGAAAAATATCCAGCATAATTATCCAACGCTTTGATTTTGCCAACACCAAGCTCCACTTCTATATTCTGCACTCGACTAAGCGATTGCACATCGAACAAGATTCTAACCGACTGAGGATACAGCCCTACAGTTTTTATAACCTAAACTTTTCTCGTCCCAATCATCAAAATCAGTACCATCATCATTTTTAAATCTTAGCTCCTGTGAAAAAATCTGTTGCATGAGTCCTTTTTGTATTGCTCCAAAAGAGTTTTCTTTTGTTTTAAGGCTTGTATTTTCTCATCAATGGCTGTTAAGAAATTGGCTATTTTTGTTTGTTCGGGGAGTTGGGGTAATTGTATTTTTATTCTGTAAAAATCACTATGATTCAAATCTGATATTGTTGAAGTACCAGCTAATTTTAATATTTGTGTTTGGGTTTGTATTAAATTTAAAAAATAAAATATGATATAATTAGGGTATGCTATTTTAAAAAAGTTGTTATGAAATGCACCTTCTACATTTGTAACAACCATTCCAGTATTCCCTGTTCTGGTCATTAAAATATCATCTTTCGTACATAGAACTTGTAGGGTTTTTAATAAAGTATTTTTTTGCAGAACCTTCTTTTAAAAACTCATTTGTTATATAGAAATACGTTCCCTCAATTTGTTCTGTATATCTTTCTGAAATGGCAATTTGTAAGCCTTGATTAATCTTTATGACTTCCCCTAACTTTTTCACTTCCCATTTATCCGAAAACGCTGAAAAGCGTAATTTTGGTGTTTGTGTTGTCATGGTTTTAGTCTTTTGATAATTCATTTTCAATCTCTTCAATGCTTGGCAATGATGATTTTAGATTTTCGGGTAATGCCTTCGCTAATTCATATTCAGAAACGCCAATGGGTTTATTTGTATCTCGTAAGGCATATTCAGCAATTATCTTATTATTGTTTTCGCAAAGCATCAGTCCAATTGTGGGTTGGTCTGTTGGGTGTTTTAGTATATCATCAACAACCGAGCAGTAGAAATTCAATTTACCAGCGTATTCGGGTTTGAAATTGCCTTTTTTTAGGTCAATCACTATAAAACACCTCGTTTTTATGTGATAGAACAAAAGGTCAATATAAAAATCTTGCTCGCCCACATTCAAATGATATTGCCTACCCACAAAAGCAAATCCAGTACCGAATTCGAGTAAGAATTTTTCAATTTGTTTCATTAATTCTATTTCTAATTCACGTTCGGCAAAAGGCTCTGCAAGCGTCAAAAAATCAAAGATATAAGGGTCTTTTAGGGTTTCTTTTGCTAATTCAGATTGTGGATTCGGTAAGTATGAGTCAATACTACTGACGTTTAGTTGTAGTCTTTCCAGTAATTTCGATTTTATCATACTACTCAAAACATCTCTACTCCAACCACCACTAATGATATGCTCAATGTACCAAAGTCTTTTTTCTATATCTTTAATTTTTTCCATTAACACAATATTATGACCCCACGGAATAGAGCATAATAATTGGCTATTTTTCAATTTTGCAACAGGCTGTTGCAAAATTGAATACTCTTTGGCAAAACGTAACATATAGCTCAAATTTCTTTGTGAAAAGCCTTTTGTTTCGGGTAATTCATTTTTGAGGTCAATCACTAATTTAGGAATTACCCCTGCTGACCAACCTTTTTCTTGTTGTCGTAGTTGAATCATTTTACCTATGTCCCAATACATCAAAATCATTTCGGCATTAGCCGATAATGTAGCCTTGATTTGGGCGTTCTTTACTCTAATTTTTATATCATTGAGTAAAGAATTATATAGCGTTAATTCCATAATTTAAAACGGTGTTTCAATGCTCAATTCTTTACAAAAATTGACAATTGTTTGGTCGGTGGCTGCCATACTGGTATCCAAACATTTTAGTTTTTGGGCAATTTATGCTGTATTCTGCCTCAAAAGTATCTACATAGCGAGGTATATCCTAGGGTGTTGACGATATTCCAAAGTTGTTGTTCTAATTGTTTCTTTTGGTCTAATGACATATTTGCTTATGAATTAATCTTTCTGTTTTGTTATCATTTGCCAATATACACCTTTATCTGGCCCTATTCGCTTTAGTTTATTAATTGTACGTTCAACCGTTCCTTCTAAAACTGTTGCTATCTCTGGTATTTTAATTCTTGGATTTTGGGTAATAATTTCTAGTATTGACATCATTATATCCGTTTTGTTTTCCCGCTTTTGAGAATGGCTGACAAGGAAATCTAGCACAAATAACATCGTTGTGCAGGTATTTTGGCTACTTCAATCGCATTTTTATCTCCTGCACAATCAATTCCATGATTAGTTTTATAAAGCAAATCGTAAATCTTCATTAATTTCACTTGCAAATACACAAGTATGACCTAAGTTTTCTAAGGCAATATGGAAGCCACCTAACCCTGCAAACAAATCAATAAATTTTAAATCTCACATCTAATGGTTAATAGTAGTTAAATCGTTGTTATTTTTATATTGGAAATTAATATTTTCTTTGAGAAAATGCTTTAATTTTCGACATTCTTTCTGATAATATTTTACGATTTTATTATTTTCATAAGCAACTTTACGAATCTGTATATCATTCCATTTTAGATAAAAAATCAGTTTAGATTGGAATTTGGGCTTGATAAACTTGAAGAAATAAATTTCCTCTTCTATTGTTTTGAAAGGATTTTCATCATTAAGTTGTTTAAGTTTTCAAAATATGCTTGACAGATTTCAGTTAGCACATTGGAATTGGCATTAATATCATCAATAGCGTTTAGTTTGGTTTCTAATGTTTGGAAAAGAATATTCATTTTTATTGGAAGTTGTTATTGTAGATTGTTGTAGATTAACACCAATAATAGGCATTAAATTGTTGAATTCCCATTATTAGTGCATCATGATCAACTTTTGTCGAATTCAATTATTACTTAATCACATAAATTTACTATTACTGTTTATAAAATACTTATTCAGTAATATGTTTACTCAATAATAAAGTGGAAATGAAAATGTAATATCTATTCATTTATAGTGATGCACAATACCCCAATTTGAAAATAGCATAAATACCAAGGCCATCGAAATTATCAGAATAGCTAAAAAATGAAGAAAATCTAAGCCATTATCAAACACAAATTGACTTAGAATATAGCAAATAAGATTAGTCCAGCTTTTGCAGCTAATGGCGGGACTATTAAAGCATAATCAACTGATTGTTGTACGGTATCGAACCTTGAGTTATTTGTGGTCTCGTCGGGACTATAAAAGGCATTGATTATCAAGTAGTTAAATGAAAAATTATAGTTTGGTATCAAAAACGGTAACAAATTGCTTTAATCATTAAAAAGGAAAAGTAAAAAAAAGAAAGGTTTTGTTTAACAGTTCTCCGCTAAGAAGTTCGCCGAACTCGCCAAAACGTTAGCGAAGAATATATTTTACGCTTTCTGCCATAATTCGACAAATAAGGAGCTAAGTTTGGTAGCAAAAAAAAATCTTTAGTGTGTTTTTGGCAAAAAGAAAACCAACAAAGTTCCTGCATAGAAAAATCTTTGTTGGTTAAGTTAATGATATAAAAAACATTTGTTTTCTAATTCTTTTTTGGCCGTTTTTTTTACGCTAGTTCCTCTTTTTCTCGGCTCAAAATAGCAATCAATAAACCCATAAATAAAACGAATCCACTTATTATCCATAATACTCTGTTATCTGAGGTTTGAGAGCGGCTTGATGTTATTTTTGGTTCTGTTACTGATTCTTGTAAGGGCAATGTTCTTGTAAAACTTGTATCTACACTCGCCGTTTGAGAATTTTCGTATTCGGTTACTATTTGGGATATGTATTCAACATCTGGCTTTAAATCAGTAAACATCTGAGAGCCGCTTGTCGAAACATTAGGTATTCTATAAACTTGATTAGTCGTTTGCCCTTCATAAAGATATAAGGTTCGGACTGTAACGTTTGGGTCTTCATTAAGCGACCAGGTAATGCGAAATGACGAACTCGTAAGTTCTGTGATTGTCGTGGCTGTCATGTTAATTTTTGTTTTAGTTGATTTTTATTTGATGATACACTTCTTTTTCTAACGAAAGCGAAAAGGCCAAGCGAAAATATCGCCAAAACCGCCCAAAGAACTGGCGATGTATTACTTTTTGAATTAGTATTACTACTCCCAAGTATGTTCTTGTTTTTACTCATTGATTCTTCGGATTTTACTAAATCATTTATTTCTTGCAACCTCATTGCATTGGTATTGTATTCGGTCTCAAGTTCTTGTAAGCGAGCTTTATATTTTCTCATCTTATTCCCCTCAATAGTTGTTGGGATTAAGCCCAATAAACCAAATGAAAAATAACCTAATTGAGTAGGTATTTTGATAGGTACACCAGCTTGATTGAATGCTTTAGATGTAATTTCTGAAGCAATCTTTTTGCCTAAACTATTGTCTAACTTTTCTATTGCAGCAGCTACACCAAGCATATCTTGTTTTATTGCTTCCTGCCTGTCTTGTAAAGTGTTATATTCTTCAGCTAAAATGCTCATTGTTTTAAATTGATTAGTTAATGATTACAGAAAGTTTCTGATTTGGGTACCTGAAACGGGCCTGATTCCTACCCTTTTGAATATCCAAACGATAAACTCCCAAAACTTGAGTTTGTGTAAAATTGGGTTTAACCAGTCGGTAAGAATACAATAGTTTGTATCGAATGGGGCTTTATGATGCCATCCATGATGTTTTTTCGATTGTATTATGCCTGTTTTTTGAAGGAAAGACACAATTTTTCCGTTTTCTTTGTCGGTTTGGTGTGTCCATTTATGTATTAGATTGGCATTTGAACCATAAACAAGACTCGCTGCAAACTCCCAATAAAAGCCCCAAAATACTACGCTCAGGGTCAAAATAATGACACCTGTCAGCCATGATGTCCAAGTCAGACTGAAATAAGAATTACTTACCATTTTACGCGGGTTTCTATGATGTATAAGGTTTACTTCCACCACGTGTTTTCCTATAAACGGCATACTCGCTCGACCATAAACATCCATCCAGAAATGAAATATTCCTGTCAGGAAGTCAGCACCTAAAATGATGAGCGAAATTTTAAAAATTATAACTAATAAAGTTGTCATACATTAGTAATATTTGATGTTATTGATTTATATATAAAAATAACAATTTTTAACCTATTTTCATAACAATTTCACAATAAAAAGCTTCTTTTATTGCTATTTTTTTAATAAATTAGTGCTTTATTTGAAAAAAACAAAATGTATTACAATTTGTAATACATTTTGTATACAAGGCTTTTTTTGGGTAGAAAAAAGTGCTGTTTTACCTTTTTGTTAGGAGTTTGGCGGCTTATTCTTAGCGGAGCGTTCCGCCAAACGTTCCGCTAATTTGGCGTAACGCTCGCGTAACAAAGGAAAAACAGAATCCGTAACTAAATAATAATTTAAAATTGTATACAAATGGCTAAAGTTGATAATACCAATAACGAAGAACCAAATCAATCTGAACTTATCCAGTTTAGATGTACTTCAGAACTAAAAGCGAAATTGCAGAAGCTCGCAGAAAAGGAAGGGATGAACGTAAATAAATTTGTGCGTAAACTCGCTACAAAAAAAGTTACGGCAAGCGAAAGGCCTGTTACGCCAACTAATCCCGTAACAGCTATACAAAGCCCCAACGAATGGGATAAAAAAGCTATTCAAGAGATGTTGATGGTTTTGGCAACGATATTTGGAATTGTAATGTTATTTCGTGTTTTTTCTCGTGGTTAACGATTTTACTTTGTCAATTAAATTAAAAAAATAGCCACTATTTAGAGGCTATTTTTTTAATTTAATATTCATTGAAATTAGGCTCGTCAAAATCTTTCCATCGAGGTATCACGTGGTCACAGACTTCCTCTAACTGGCTTTGAATATATTCGGTCTTCGCTACATCTTCCCATTTTATATAGTTTTCTACGGTGGCAAAACGCCCAGCGATCAATTTGGCTTCAGGAAGGTTATGGTCGTGTTTAGTATAGCGGTTTAAGACAATAAAATTTCCATTTTCTTTCTCAGGAAATAAGCTCAGGAACGAAAGGAAATCCCAAAAGTCATAAAAGATGGTTAAGGTATTATCTTCGGTTCTGATAAAGGTTGTGATTGATTGTGAAATAATACTCAGCATAAAACCTTTTGGTAATTCCCGATATTTGTCTCTAATACAAAATGTATATCCACCACTATCATTTTTAAAACCTATATCCCTACTTGGTGGACGATAGCCTATTGGAGTGTGAAGACTCTTTTCAATACAAATCAAATACTTTTTTGAAAGTGGAAAATTTATGTGTCTATCACGACAAAAACTAAAGAGAGCTGGCCAAGTTTCAAAAGGCTTTAATTCATACTTTGTTAGTGTTTTTTTATCAAAGTATGGTTCTCTTAAAAGTGGATATTCCATGTGAGTATATTGGTTTAAAATACAAGTTTTTTTGTTTTCACGTAGAAATGTCAAAAAATCTGCAACATTGCAACATTTTTGATATTTGTTCGGATTTTTAGGTTTTCATGAAAAATATTTGAGTTTGCAACAGATCTGCAACATATCTGCAACAAATTTGCAACATAGTTAAAGTACTTATTATTAGTATTTTATGTTGAAATGTTGCAATGTTGCAGAAATAATATAAAAAAACAGTAAAAGCCATTTTTAAACAAATTTTGCATGTTGCAGGACTGTTGCAGACCTGTTGCAAACTTTTCTAAAAAGGTAAAACGCCCCCACTTTTGGGCATTTCTTCCTTTTTTGTGGTAAGTAAGGCTGTGGTAGCACTTACCCATTTTGCACGCTCAAAAAGGTAAGCTCGGCCGTTCCTTTTCTTAATATAATCGGTACTGTCATATTGGAATAGCTCAAGGTCAAACATATCGTATCTTTGGCTGCTCAAAGGTTCAATTTTGTAATATGTTTTCAATTTTTCCCTTATATCTTTTTCTGCAATTCGAGAATCTTGTTTTTTCAAACAATCGTATAAGTCTTTGGCTGAAAATAAAAGTTCATCCGTATCAGGAAGGGATAAAAAACACTCTTGTATATGACTTGAAATTGCTTTTGCAACACTTGGTTTTGAAAATTCAAAATATTGGTGTAAGTAAGGCGTTTCATAGGCAGAAAAATCAAAATACATTCTGCTACGCTCCTTATGAGTAAGTGTTCGTTCAATTAAATATTGAAGGAATGCTGGTATCTCATCATTGATATTTTCCTCAAAATAGGGGTCGATTTCCTTTAATTCAGACACTCTAAAAACGGCGTATCTTATTTCTCCTTTAGAAATTCTTAACGCTTTACCCACTTCATTCGTAATAAATATAAATTTTCCGAAGAAGTTAACCGAATGCTGAGCTTTGCCCTTTTCATTTAAGACAACTTTGCCTTTTTCTGTTGAAAGTCGCTTTACCATCTGTTCAATACCTGCTTTTTCGAGAGATGTTTCATCAACTACCATTAGTAATTTTTGAATCCAGAAACTATTAAAATCATTTTGCAGGTCTGAGTTACCTAATTTAATGGCATTATCACCAAAAATCGTTATTAAAAGCTGCCCAAAAGTTGATTTTCCTGTATTTCTTTCTTCAGATTCCATGAGTAAAATAGGGAGGTTTTTGTGTGGCTTTTCATAAAGTAATTTACAGTAATCGAGAGCAAAATCATAGTGAGCATCGCCAAAAATATGCCTAATCAATTTTAGAATATTGTCACAATTACCTTTTTCGGGTGTGAAATTAATTTTCTGATACTTGTTATAAAATCCGTTAATACTTTGCTTGTAGTCAATATGCGAAGGGAAACAAGTAAAATCCTCATATTTAGCTATCTTTTTCAAGGCTTTACGCCCTAAATCATCAGTAATGGTTGTTTTATCCCTCCGAATAAAATCAACCTCAAATTTGCCGTCTTTCGTCGGTCGTTTTACGGTTTTATAGTAATGGTCACCGACTCTGCAATAGTTCAATATTTCGCCACTGGCTATTTCTTCTACTTCGCTTTCATTACCCTTATAAAAAACGCCATTGTATAAAAATTCTTTTCCTTCTAAAATTTCCTTATAAAACTCGTAGAAATTGCGGCAAGGGCTATCTTTTGATTCATTAATCTTAAAATAGCTTCGTAATTTATCACTTGAACCAAAATCAAACTTCAAAAAACTGAAATAATCAGTATTTTTCCTTGACAAAAGGCAATCCCTAATTTCTGATTCATTCCCTGGATTAGCTACCATAAGGTCGTCTAGTCCTTTTGTGGCTAAATCAGTACAGATATGAGCAAAATATACATCAATATCAAGCTTTTTTGTACGTTCTCTAAAATTATTAACTGCCGAAAAGAAACTATTTGGACGTTTCCAAAGGTCTTTATTTTCCTCGTATTTAACAGTTAAACAGTCATTGTCAAGGAGTAGAATAACATTCTTTATCTTACATACCTTTATCAATTCTACTATTTCAGAATTTAGTACCTTGTTACCATATCGATCTTCGGAAGTGAAATTATGTATCCCTGATAATCCAATACAATCAATGCCATGAATTGAGCCTTTCATGGCCTTAAATTCGCCCTCTGTTATCACCAAGGTATTGATTTCTTCTACTGATTTGTACTTTTCTAAAATAATTGGAGGAAAGAAAACCTCTGATTTTGCACCAAAAGGAGTTTTATATTTATTTGTGTTCTCTGATTCTGGGTTACTACGTACCCTAATATATGGCATTTCTTTCCCTTTTCGCATGTAGGTTTTCATGCCATCAAGCCCTACAAATAGAATTTCAATAGAATCATGCTCTCCTATCTTAAATACATTATAGGGGCGTTGAATACAATCATCAAAGCACTCAAAAGATGTTATTATCTTGTTTTGTTCAGGAGAAATTCCAAGTTCAGAAAGGCGTATTTCGCAGTAAGATTTCTCCGTATTCCCTTGATTATCAGGTACTTTTTCCATAAATTTGTCCTATGGTTATCGGTTTTTATTGTTTTCGGTTTTGGCTGGGCTGCCAAAGATTTTAAATTAATACGTAAAACAGAATCCCCCTCAATGTTTTTTGAGAGGGATTTTTTTGTTTTATGATACTTTCATACCTCGCAGTAGATTAGCTACGTCTCTGACTAAATCTGTACAATTTGTAAGGTCTAGGTTTGGATTTTCTTCGTCGGTTACTTTGGCTGTATTTTCAATGACATTGGCCGTATTTTCGACACTAGAATTACGTTCAGAACTGTATTTTTTGATAAACTCGAAAAGCGGCTCAATTTTAAATATTTCAGAGGTTTCGGGGTTCAGAAATACCGTTGCAGTAATATACCTAGTTGGCATTGGCGGCAGTATTTCATCTTTTTGCGGTACATTCGTCACTAAATCTACTTTCATTGCCCTAAATACTTTTGCGAGTTTTTGGGCATCATTGACAGATTCACTATAACCTCGAATCGCTCTAATGGTAAATCTATCATCGTAATCCATTGAGTCTAAGGCTTGATTCATTAATTCGCTAGGGCCTTCCAGTATATTATCTACCACCTCGGAAATATGGCTGATACAAGCCCCATTTATTGAATAAGCTTCTTCAATTTGTTTCATATAATTGAAAAGTGGCGTAAGATTAATCAAGCGATTAGTATATGGGTTTACCGCCATTATAGGATTTGTTATTGCTTTCATGATTATTTGTTGATTGTCATTGTTTTGAATACTTTTACCAAATTATTTGCGTTTTGAACGGCTAAAGTATAATTAAGAAGTATCTCACTACTCAAAATCACACCTTCTTTAGCTTCTTCGCTTACTTCTGTAAGTAAATCGTGCTGATGCTCCATTATTGACTCAACCACATTAGCCAAAATGGTTGGTTGAGCGACTTCTTCATCATACCAGTCTTTCTTACTTTCCATGTAGTTGAATAGTGGCATTAAATCTACCTTTTGCCCATTGATAGGGTTTTCTACTATCATTGCATCTTTACCGCTACGAGTAGTAAATTCGATTGTGTTTTTTGTGTTCGTTACCATGTCATTAATTTGTTTAAAATTGAATAAAAAAAGCCTAAACGCTTGTATGACAAGCATTTAGGCTGCAACAAAATCTTTAGGGAATAATTGTGAGATTTCCGAACGTTTAACGTAACGTTTCCGACCTCCCGAAGTTAGTTTGTAATCTTTAATATAGCCGTCTCTTTTGAGTTGCTCATATTTGGTTCGGCTGATGCCTATTGCTTGACAGGCTTCTTTAGGTGTAAGATGCTCCTGGTTAGAAATTTTGGGAGCTGATATTTTGGCTTCAATTTCATTAAGCCTTTGGAGAATTTGAGCGAGAATTTCCATCTGTGTAAAAATTAGTTATCTAATAGTACACAAACGTAAGATAAATTTTTCGGATAAAAAAAAATTATCCGAAATTATTTAGATACTTAATATATTCTCGGTGCATTTCATTTTGAGAATCATAATCCTTTGACTTAGGTGCAAAATTAAAATAGTTAATTTTAGCTAAATCGTCCATTATTCTATCCAATTCCTCTGAACTCAAAAAGCCCTGCAAAACCCCCAAGTTATATAAAAACCTCTTTAAACGACCTGTTTCGTAGTCATACCATGTGACTTTATTGTTATATTCATAAATTGACTCACTAAATCCACTATCATTATTCGGAAGGTCTTCAAGTAATTGAATTAACTCATTTAATCTCCATATGTTAGATGGGAATTTCTCTTTGAGAAATTTGTACACTTTGGGATATTTATTAGATAAAATGTTTAGGTTTACTTCCGCACTTCCTTTAAGGTGGCCTAATGTTCCGAACTCATTCCAATCAAAATCAGCAGAATCCAAATCTTCAAGTCGTTTTGGGTATTGTATCTTTTCTCGAATGCAAAAATCATAAATATCACTATGAGATAAACCAAAGGAAAGGTATAGGCACAAAAAAAAGTTTACCAGTTCTCCAATAGGATTTTTATAAATTTCATTGTAGGAATCAATGATTTGTCCAATTTTTGGGCTTATTCCATGTTCATTTTCAAAATTCTCAATAATCTTTAAAATGCAGCTTTCTATTTTTTGTTTTTCACGTTCAATTTTCTTGATTATGACAATATCATTATAAAAATCAGGCTCAAATACTCCCATCTGTCCAAATGATTCTGATTTAATTTGAGTATTCATGCCATTAAATGTTATTTGCCAATAAACAGGTGAAAATACAACGTTGTTTATATTCTTACCTTTTAGCTTCTTATTTAAATAAGCTACAACTCCTATAACTTTTTGAGTCTTATGCTTTTTATAAGTCCTTTTTACGGGTTTTTCAATGGTTTCAGATACTTCCATGATGTTAATTCCAGTTAGTTTTTTCTAATAAATCGTCTCGCTCTTCATCGTCCATGTGTACGTACCCTTGAGTGGTTTTCATTTGCCTGTGTTGTAAAATATTTTGTACCACCTTTATTGACAATCTTCTGACGGCATGAGAACCAAAAGTATCTCGGCTATCGTGAAAAGTAATATGTTTGTCAATGTTGGCTAATTTGGCAATTTCTTTAATGAGTTTGTTTGCTTTTGGGTTCGTAATGCCATAAAACAGCCTATCATATCCGTTATTTATATACTTATTTGCTATTTGCTCAGGCTTCCCATTCCAAAGTGAGTACAGGGGTAAGCTGAGGGTTTTGTTAGTTTTTTTTGCAGTAAATGTAAGTATTAGCCCCTTGTCGGTTAAGGAGAAGTTTTTTGTAGTCAGGTTGTGTACGTCTGAATAACGTAACCCCGTATAAGTCGAAAACAAAAACATATCTCTCGTTATTTCCAACAATTTTTGTTCTGGTCCAAAATTCAGATTTTCCACTCGTTCCCACTCAGCTTTGGTTAGCCATACCTTTTTTACCTCTTCTGTTTTGCGTTCAAAATTCAGATAAGGACTCTTATCTCTGGATAGATAGCCATATTTTACGGCTAAATTGACGTACTTCCTTGTTTGGCGGTGGCGTTTATCAATAGAATTTAGTTTCATTCCATTACCATCAATGCCTTTTCTGCACAATAAGAAGTAGTTATATTTATCAATGGTTGCGTAGGTAAGTTCATCAAAGCTCAGTCCATTTTGGAAACATTGCTTCAAACAATCCAAATTCGTTTTTAATTGTTGCCAAGTCGAATATTCAATCTTTACACCATCTCTACCTTTTTTCTCTTTTTCTAATTGCTGCTCATAAAACACAAGAAAATCTGTAACGATGCTTTTCTCCTTTTTGGATTTTGATTCTAAAAAATTATCAAAGTCTCGGAGCGACATACTTCCATGTACAGCTACAAAAGTATCCCTATATTTTCGTAGAGCATCCTTAGTATTGATAACCAATGTATTTTGGTGTTTATCAGCTACCCAAATATCTTTGTCAGGTTTAGGCTTCCATTTTTCAGGCGTAGTCTTCACGCCAGTTGCAAAATATCTTCTTCCACCTGCTTGATAAGCTTCTATCTGTACTAGACTTTGACCTTTTTGGTTGAGTTGATTTTTTCTGTTAAAAATCACTCTAAATTCTATCTGTTTCATTTGATTTTGACAAGTTTTTGACAAACGTATCAAAACAAAATAAGAGTACAACGGTATCAAAATAGGTAACAAACTTAAAACAATGTAGTGTTATGAAAAACAAAACAAAGTGTTAAAAAAAACCATAAAACAGCCATTATTACGCTATTTTATGGTTTTTTTGTGTGTTTTTGTGGTCTCGTCGGGAATCGAACCCGAATCAAACGTTTAGGAAACGCTTATTCTATCCGTTGAACTACGAAACCAAAATAAACGAAATTTACAATTTCATTTATTTATTCAACAAATTTATAAAGAATTTGTTTCTAATGCATTATTCTACACCAATTTCATCAACAAATAACCAAGATGGACTCCCCTTTCCTGGGTGATTTTCTGGTAGTTTACCATAATTTTGAGCAATTACTCGTACGTATCGTCCTTTTTTACCATCAGCACCAACCGTTAGCTGTTGAATCACTTTTTCTTCGCCTTCCAAATTTCCTAAAGGCATTTTTTTGATACTCGTAAATTTCTTTCCATCATCAGAAACCAATATTTCTACTTCACGAGGAAGCATAATCCAAGAAGATTTTGCCCTTAAAAATGCAAAAGAAACCTTTTGTAAATTCATAATTTGTCCCAAATCAATGGTTACATCAAGGTTTTTTCCTTCAAAACCAACCCAAGTATCCAAATTCCCTGATTCACCTTTTACACCATTTGTTAAACCAAAAGTTTCACCGCCCAAATATTTTGTTGGCTGGCTTGCTAACGTATATTTTCGACCTGTTGATTTATTTATGTAATAATATTTACTCATATCTTTACCCAATTTTTCACCATTTGTGGCAAAAGCTGTCGCCCTAATCGTGGCATCGTTGGTTACAATTACGCCATTCGGTTGATAGACCAATGAACTCACAGTTGGCTCAGTTCCATCAATTGTATAACGAATAATTGCCTGCTTATCAGCCGTTTGTAACTTTACGGCAACCTGACTTTTAGCATTTACCGATGATTTAGCCGATACATCATAATATGCATTTGAGTAATTTACGGCCAAATATTTCAATCGCTCAAAATGTATTTTTAAACGAGTTGTAAAATCTTGGTAATCTTTTGCAGAACTCCAACCAACTTCCGCCAATGCCGAAGCTCTCGGAAAAAGCATATATTCGGCATGACTTGGAGTAGCGATATACTCTGACCAAAGATTTCCTTGAACACCCAAAATATGTTTGGCTTGTTCGACCGTTAAGCCTGATGGAACAGGATTATAGGCATACACTTTTTCGAGAGGCAAAAATCCGCCAATGGCCACTGGCTCAGATGAAGGGTCTGATTGATAAGCATCTAAATAACAATGGCTTCCAGGTGTCATAATCGCATCATGATTTTGTTTTACGGCCTCCACTCCACCTTCAATACCACGCCATGACATAATTGTAGCATTTGGCGAAATCCCACCTTCCAAAATCTCATCCCAACCAATCATTTTTTTACCTTTTGAGGTCAAAAACTTATCAATCCGTTTGATAAAATAACTCTGCAATTCATGTTCATCTTTCAAACCTTCTTTTTTCATTAAATCTTGACAAAACTGACTATTTTTCCAAGAAATTTTAGGGCATTCATCTCCACCAATATGTACGTAATTACTAGGAAATAATGCTATTACTTCCGTCAGAACGTCTTCCAAAAAAGAAAAAGTTTGTTCTGTTGGACAAAAAACATCGTCATAAACACCCCATTTTGTACCAACTTCGTAAGGCCCTTTCGAGCATCCTAATGCTGGATACGCCGCTAAAGCTGCCATCGCATGGCCAGGCATTTCGATTTCGGGAATTACGTTGATATATTTTTTTTGAGCATATTTTACCACTTCAGCTATTTCTTCTTGAGTATAAAAACCTCCATACGGTTTTCCGTCAAATCTTTGGTCAGAATAATGCCCTTCCATAGATTCCTTTCTTTTTGAGCCAATTTCGGTCAATTTTGGGTATTTTTTTATCTCAATTCTCCATCCTTGGTCGTCGGTTAAGTGCCAATGAAACGTATTCATTTTGTGTATTGCCAATAAATCAATGTATTTTTTCACAAATGAAATAGGAAAAAAGTGGCGACTAACATCAAGCATCAAACCCCGATAACCAAATTGTGGTTGGTCAAAAATGGTACAATTGGGAATCGTCCATTTTACATCATTTATGGACGAACTACTGTAAATTTGCGTTGGTAGCAATTGTAAAAGACTTTGTAAAGCATAAAAATCTCCTTTAGCGGTAGCTGCTGAAATGATTACGCTGTTACTTTCTACTTTCAAAATATAATCTTCCTCACCCAGCGGTTTATCTGCATTCTTTGAATTTAACGGCGTAAAAACGATGTTTTTTTGCTGAGAAACAGCCAAAGTTGGTGATTCAAACTCTTCAATATTTAATCTCATTCCAGCAACAATCAAAAATCGCTCGGCAAGCATTTCTGCTAATGGACGAATTCCTTCAGTATTTTTAGGAATTAAAATTTTTGTTTGTGGATTAACCGTAAAAAAACCATTTGCCATAGTAAGCTGCGTAGGTTTTGGAATAATCGCGTATTTGTTTTGTGCAAAACCACAAAATGTTAAAGCAGTAAGACACAATACACTAATAAATTTCTTCATAATAGTTTATTAAATTTTAAGAAAACGAAGTACGTTTTTTCAAAGAAGAATTACAAATTTTAATTTATTTCTTTATTCACTAACGATTTTATAAGAAATTTTATTTTGAAAATTATTTATTTAGAAAATCTCGTTTTCGAGCATGTCAATAAATGAAACATCAAAGTTTAGAGAAGTTTTAAATAGGTCTAAAAATAATCAAATAATAATAATTTTCTTCCAACATAATTATTTAGTGTCAATGAATACAGTTACTTATTCTTTATCTTTGCAGTCCAAAAAATGAAATGAATGGCAAAAGATAATTATTTAGAGAAACTCAATGCTCCTCAACGTGATGCCGTGACTCATCCCGAAGGGCCATTGATGATTATTGCGGGAGCTGGTTCGGGTAAAACCCGTGTACTTACTTATCGAATTGCATGGTTGATTGAACAAGGCGTTGACCCTTTTAATATTTTGTCATTGACTTTTACAAATAAAGCAGCAGGCGAAATGCGTCAGCGTGTCGAGGCCGTAATTGGCAGCGATGCGAAGAATTTATGGATGGGTACGTTTCACTCTGTTTTTGCAAAAATATTGCGTTTTGAAGGAAAAAGACTTGGATATACCTCAGACTTCACGATTTATGACACCGATGATTCTAAATCGTTGATGCGGTCGATTATCAAAGAATTAGCTTTGGATGATAAAACTTACAAAGTAAATTATATTCTCAATCGCATTTCTAGTGCCAAAAATGCCTTGGTTTCGTGGGAGTCTTACGCCAATAATCCCATTTATATGGAAGATGATAAAGCTGCCCGAATGCCCGAAATCGGTCGTCTTTATAAAATGTATGTGCTGCGATGTTTTCAAGCCAATGCCATGGATTTTGATGATTTGTTGTACAACACTAACGTTCTTTTCCGTGACCATCTGGATGTTTTGAATAAATATCAACACAAATTTAAGCACGTAATGGTTGATGAGTTTCAAGATACCAACGTTTCTCAATACCTTATTACTCGCAAACTTTCATCAGTTCATCAGAATATCTGCATTGTGGGCGATGATGCCCAAAGTATTTATGCTTTCCGTGGGGCAAATATTCAAAACATTCTCAATTTCAAGGCGGATTATCCTGATTTGAAAGTAGTGAAACTCGAACAAAATTATCGTTCAACTCAAAATATTGTCAATGCCGCCAATTCGGTTATTGCTCGAAATAAAGAGCAATTAGAAAAAAATGTTTTTTCAGAAAATGAAGAAGGTAGCAAAATTGAGGTCATAAAAGCAGCTTCGGACAATGAAGAAGGGCGATTGATTGCAACAAATATTTTTGAAGAAAAAAATAACAATAGCCTTAAAAACACTGATTTTGCAATTCTTTACCGTACAAATGCTCAATCGAGGGCTTTTGAGGAAGCTTTGAGAAAACTCAATATCAAATACCGAATTGTTGGTGGTTTGTCTTTTTACCAAAGAAAAGAGATTAAAGATTTATTGGCTTATCTGCGTTTTACGATTAATCAAAGTGATACTGAAGCCTTTAAACGAATCATTAATTTACCAAAAAGAGGGATTGGCGATACAACTGTTGCTAAAATAGTGGTAACTGCAGCCGAAAATAATAAATCAATTTGGGAAGTTGTCAGCAATATTAACCAATACGTGGCTGGACGAGCAGCTCAAACCATTGATGATTTTGCAACGCTCATTAAAAGTTATGGTTTGCTGATTGAAGAAGGAAAAGATGCTCACACGGTAGCTTCGTACATTGCCAAAACTTCAGGACTTTTGAAAGAATTGTACGATGATAAAACCGTAGAAGGTTTGGCTCGTTACGAAAATATTCAAGAATTACTCAACTCTATCAAGCAATTTGTTGACAATCCTGAAAATGAGGAAATAACCTTAAGTGCGTTTTTGCAGACGGTTACGCTCATGACAACCGCCGACCAAGAAGATGAAGATGGCGACCATGACCGAGTAACATTGATGACGATTCACGGAGCAAAAGGTTTGGAATTCAAATATGTTTATATTGTTGGATTAGAAGAAAACTTGTTTCCTTCGCAAATGATGCTCTCAAAAAGAAGTGATTTGGAAGAAGAAAGGCGTTTATTTTATGTAGCGATTACTCGTGCTGAAAAAAAACTAACTTTAAGCTATGCCGAAAGCCGTTATAATTATGGCCGATTGAATTATTGTGAACCTAGTCGTTTTTTGGAAGAAATTGACCCAAAATACCTACAAATTTCAAGAAGTAGAATGATTTCTTTCGGAAATAATGAAGCTAGAAATGACCGAGCAGCTACGAGTTCGCCAGTTCCGTCAGGTTTTACGAAGAAAGAAACTCTAATTTCAAATTTAAGACCTGTACAGAAAGCAACACCAGTAAATCATACACCCACAGGCGATTTTGTGGCGAGCGATACAACAAATCTAAAACAAGGAGATAAAGTAGAGCATCCAAAATTTGGTTACGGAACGGTCACAAAAATGGACATTAACGGCAATGACCGAAAAGCTACTATCAAATTTGAAGCTCAAGGTCAAGGCGAAAAAACGCTGTTATTGAGTTTTGCCAAATTACGGATTGTTGAATAAGCTTTTTTGTATTGACATTAAAAAAGAGACTCATTAAAATGTGTCTCTTTTTATTTATAAAAACCTCGCTTTCAATTCAGGTGTTGGCATTCGACAGGAATCGGTTCTACCAAAAATTCGATAACGATTTTTAGCCACTAAATCATAAATAGGATTTCGTAGAAATGAAGGAATAATTTTGAAAACATAAAATATTTTCCAAAAACCATCCATATTTCTAGCAATTTCGAGGGCAGCATCTGACTTTTGATATACAATATTGTCTTTCACCAAAATAATACTATCAAAATCGGTTTTGTTTAAGCCATATTTATTCAAAACTTCTTGCCCAATTTCTGATTGTAATGCTGCAAATTTGAACACACCTTTTTTGTCTCTGTCAATAATAAAATTAATAGATGCATTACAAAAGTTACAAACACCGTCGAATAAAATGGTCATATTATTTCATCGAAACCTCTTTCTTTGGCTCTTCGGTTTCGAGTTTATTATTGTTATATTTTGAAGGACATTTCAACAAAATCTGCTCTGCTTGAAAGCACTTGTTTTTCAAATCCATTTTTCCAACTACCACTACTTTTTCAGATTTATCTAAATCGGCTGGTTTTGGCTGATTATAAACAACTTTCGATTCATAATTCAATGAATCAATCATAACAAATTCAAAGTGATTAGGGTCAACAGATGGCTCATAAACCATTCCAACGAAACTTCCCGAAGCATCTTTTTTCAAAGAACCAACCACGTGCATTGATTTACTACTTCCTTCTTTTGCCACTTGTTCGGCTTCGTTGAAGCCAACATACGTACTCGCATCACCAACTGTCGAAATAATAATTGCCACCGCAACTGCTATAACTCCAAGAGCAATAATATGTGATTTTTTCATATTTTGATTATTTTAGATAAAATTAACGTCCTTTTTCTATCTTACTTATCTTTCTATCTAACAAAACTAAATAGGTAATAATTCCTACAAAAACAATAGTTATAACACCTATAACTACCCAAATTTTGCCATCTTCACGCATTTTATCTGCCATTGCAACTTCTTGAGCAAACAAATTAAATGAAGAAAAAAGTAATACTAAAAACGAGATGATTTTTTTCATTTTTGATAACGATTAAACAGATTTTGATCTGAATGATTTTGTAATGATTTATATTTCTGATTGTAATCGCTCAATGATTCTCAAGCGAATTCTTAAACTTGAAATCCAAACGCCGAGCAGAGTCCAGCCAATTACTGCGGGATAAAAAACCATTCTCATGCCATTATCCATATCATATTTTCCGAAAGCTGGATTTCCACCATTTCCTGGATGAAGAGAATCGGTTAGTCTTGGTAAAATCCAAACCAATGGAATAAAGGTTGCAAAAGCAAAGATATTGTAAATAGCTGATAATCTGGCTTTTCGTTGTTCATCCTCAAATGAACTTCTCAAAATAAAGTAAGATAAATATATTAAAAGTCCAACTTCAACCGCAATAATTTTTGGGTCTTTTGGTAGCCAATCGCCCCAAGTGAATTGCCCCCAAAGTGAGCCAGTCATAAAACCTAAAATACCAAAAAAGATAGCGACATTGGCAAATTCAACCGAATATTCATCGTCTTCGATGCGGCCATTACGTAAATATTTAATTCCAAACCACATCGAAGCTGTCATTAATGTCATCATTCCAAACCATAATGGTACATGAAAATAAACATTACGAATGGTTTCATTTAATATTGGTTGGTGCGGCACGGCACCTGCTAATCCTCGAATAATTGTGTAAAGTAAAAGCACTACACAAAGAACTTTCCACCAAGTTTTTTTCATATTTTATTCAGTAATTTTATCCTATTTTAAGTCCGATAATAGTAAATATTTTGTTAGCTTCTCCACAAAAAAGGAAATAACAAATAACTTAATGCTATAACGATTCCGTCGATACCGAGTAAAGTTAATATCTCGTCAAAACTTGTACTCCATTCTAAGCCATCCATCGCATTTTTTGAAAGCCTAATAAGCATTAAAAGCATTGGCAAAATGATTGGAAAGCTCAAAACTGCCATTAAAGTTGAAGTATTTTCGGCTTTTGACGCTATTCCTGCAACCATTGTAAGGGTAGCCGAAAACCCGACTGCACCTAAAACTATTCCAGTCAAATACATGGCTATATTATTTACTGGATTTCCCATAAACAAGGCATAAATCACAAAACCAACCAGCGAAAGTGCCAATAATAATACAATATTATAAATGATTTTTGACAAAATTACCCCTTGCGGACTCGCCAAAGTATAATAATAGAGTTGTCGGCCTGCACGTTCTTGAGTAAAACTTTTAGTAATTGAATTAACTGCAGTAAATAGCAAAATTATCCAAAATAAAGTATTCCAAGTAATTGGTTCGATGTCATTTACTTTAAGCTTAAAACTCATATAGCACACAAAAACGGTACTAATGATATAAAGCAACATTCCGTTGAGAGCGTAGCGTTGTCGCCATTCGAGTCTAATTTCTTTTCCGATGAGTGCTTTGAGTTCTTGCATAACATTAATTTAGGCAACTTAGAAAGCTCCCTTTTGTCGCAAAGATACTACTCAAACAAATACTATTTTTATGATATTGATTCTTTTTAAGTATTTATTTTGAAACTAATTTTATGAATTTCACAATTATATCTGATGAAAATCATTTTTATTTTAGAACCAAAAAAAGTAATTTTACGTTTATTTGAAATCAGTCTAAATAAAATAATAGTGCAAACCGAAAAAACTGTTGCCGATTTAAAGATAGGAGAAAGAGGAATTATCAATAATTTCAAGGATGCGGCAATGTCATTAAAGCTACTCGAAATGGGTTGCTTGCCTGATACAGAAGTAATGCTAGATTTCATCGCTCCTTTAGGTTGTCCCGTTGGAATTACGGTGGCTGGCTATCATCTTTCGCTCAGAAAAAGAGAAGCAGCTACAATTGTGTTGAAATAGTCAATCATTTGACTATCAGCATTTTAGAAAAACAGAAAATATAAATTGTGAAAAATAAACAGGTAGTCGCTCTTCTAGGAAATCCGAACTCAGGAAAATCATCACTTTTTAATCAACTCACTGGGTTGCGTCAAAAAATTGGTAATTTCCCTGGCGTAACGGTAGATAAAAAAGTAGGATTTTGCCGCCTAAGTAGTAGCATGGATGTCGAAATTCTCGACTTACCAGGCACTTACAGTATTTATCCTAACTCACTCGACGAACAAGTCGTTCTGGAAGTTCTTGCCAACCCAAAAAACCCTGATTATCCTGACTTAGCTGTTGTAGTAGCTGATGCGTCTAATTTGAAACGTAATATGTTACTTTTCGAGCAAATTAGTGATTTGGGCGTACCTGCAATTTTAGCCTTAAATATGCTTGATGTGGCAGAAGAGTCGGGCATTTCGATAAATTCGGGCAAACTTTCAAAGATTTTAGGAATTCCAGTTGTTGAACTCAATGCCCGTGAAGGAATCGGAATTGAAGGATTGAAACATACTATTTTTAATCAACTTCAACACAAAAAAACACATATCAATCCTCCTGCTTTTGACAAAAAATCTGAAAATATTTTCGACGAAGTAAATGCTAAATTTGGTATTGGAAATAAATATTTAGCTCTTCAATATGCTGCTCAAGCTCAAAAATTAATGTTTCTGGGCGAAACTCAACAAAAAGATTTAGAAGATATTGTTAAAAAATATGACTTCAACGCTGATAAATTTCAATCGGCAGAAACTATCGAACGCTACCGAGATATTAGCTCAACGCTCAATGAAGTCATTATTGAAGAAGGCGTAAAAAAAGAAACAATTACCGAAAAAATCGACCATATTCTGCTCCATAAAGTTTGGGGTTATGTGATTTTTTTGAGCATATTATTCCTTATTTTTCAGTCTGTTTTTACAATCGCCGAAACTCCAATGGATTGGATTGACCAAGGAATTGCTTTTGTCAATGACTTTCTAAAATCACATTTACCTGATAACCAAATAGTTAGTTTACTTACTGATGGTTTAGTAGCAGGAATTGGCGGCGTACTTATTTTTATTCCACAAATTGCATTTTTGTTTGCGTTCATTTCAATCTTGGAAGAATCTGGCTACATGGCTCGTGTGGTGGTTTTGATGGATAAACTCATTCGACGCTTTGGTATGAGTGGAAAATCGGTTGTACCACTGATTTCGAGTATGGCTTGTGCAGTTCCTGCAATCATGTCGGCACGTACAATTGGTAGTTGGAAAGACCGACTTATCACAATCATGGTTACTCCTTTGATGAGCTGCTCGGCAAGATTACCGATTTATACAATTTTGATTGCCCTTGTTGTGCCAAATAATAAGGTCTTAGGGTTTTTCAATATGCAAGGAGTTGCCTTGATGGGACTATATTTATTAGGTTTCTTTTCTGCTTTATTAGCTGGTTGGATTATGAAGTTTATGCTCAAATCAAGCGAAAGAAGTTACTTCATTATGGAACTTCCAACTTACAAAAAACCACGTTGGAAGCAAGTCGGATTTACTATTTTAGAAAAAGTAAAAACCTTTGTTTTTGAAGCTGGAAAAGTAATCATTGCCATTTCGATTATCCTTTGGGTTTTGGCATCTTATGGACCAAGTGATAAAATTGAAAAAGCAGAAAGTAAAGTTTTAAGTGAAAATCCTACGCTTGAACACGCAAAACTTGATTCAAAATTAGCTTCTGTTAGGTTAGAAAACTCCTACGCTGGGCATTTCGGAAAGTTTATCGAGCCTGCTATCAAACCTTTGGGCTATGATTGGAAAATTGGCATAGCACTCATCACTTCATTTGCCGCTCGAGAAGTCTTTGTTGGAACGGTTTCAACAATTTATAGCATCGGAGCAGATGCCGAAAATGAAACTACAATTAAAGAACGCCTCCGAAATGAAGTAAATTCCGAAACAGGAAAACCAACATTTTCGGTAGCAACATCGTTTTCTTTGTTAATATTTTATGTTTTTGCTATGATGTGCATGAGTACATTAGCGGTTGTTTATCGTGAAACCAAAGGTTGGAAATGGCCTATTATTCAGCTTATTTATATGTCTGTTTTGGCTTATATTTCAGCATTTCTAGTTTATCAATTTTTGAGTTAAAATATCTTTTTTAAAAATATAAAATACACTAAAATAGTTATTTTTGTCTATTAATTTACAGACAGCATATAACCATTTTACCTTTGTGAAAAGAATTTACACGCTTTTTCTCTTATCATTTACATTTTCTTACCTCGCTGCTCAGAACTGTGACCGCCAAATCACAATCAAGATTGATGACAAATACGGTTCAAAATCTGATTATGTTGAAATATGTAAAAGCACACCATTAACGCTCAGTTTAACTGAAACTTTTGCTCCTTCTGCAACTTATCAATGGTATCTCAATAATCAATTATTAGAAAATGGCACTTCTTCTTCTCAAAAAGTCGAAAAAGAAGGCAAGTATTCTGCGATTATTAAAAATGGACAATGCACTTATTATACAAATAATATTCAAATACGTTATCTCGAAAATATACTGCCCTATATATTTTTTGGTACAATACGAACTTTCCAAAAAGATATTTTGGATGATACTTATACCATGTGTTCAAAAGGAGGAAAAATTGATATATATGGTTTTTCCAACTCCATCGAAAAAGACATTACTTGTCAATGGATAAAAGATGGCAAAGACATTCCCTACGCAACTGAATGGAAATATACGGCCACCCAACCTGGCGTTTATAATTTGCGGGTATCGCAATATGGTTGTACTGCCGTTACAAAACAATTGAATTTACTAGCCGATAGCGTCTTTACTGATACCAAATTGGTTGTAAACGATTTTCCAATCAAATATGATACGTTGACTTTTTGTAGAGGAATGGTGGCCGAATTGACAACTGATAAAATATCTGATACAAAAAGGTGGTATATTAATAATGTTGAAATGCCTGATTTTGCAAATCGGAATAAATTAACCGTAAAAGAATCTGGTACTTATCAATTATCGTTAAATTTTGATGGATGCAAAGTTAAAACCAAACCACTCTACATTGAATTTGGCAATGTACTACCACCAAGTGAGATAATCAGGCAATGGTCAAACAATTGTGTAGTTAGTTTAGGTGATGAAATGGTTGGTCGTGATTATAGTGCAGGTTATAACATTTATAAGTATCATTGGCTAAGAGACGGCCAAGAAGTATTAACTACAATTGGTGGCATTTTTGCTAATCAACCAGGAAACTATCAAGTTTATACAACACTTAATGATATTTGTCGGTCAAAGATTTCTCCAAAATTTACTATTGACCCAGTTTCGACACCAAAAATATACATTCGTGACAATGGTTATCTGAAAAAACGGCAATTCGAGATTTGTAGTGGCAACTCTTTAGATTTAGGTGTGGAAGGTAATATTAATTTCAAAAATATAATTTGGTATAGAGATGGGAAAGAAGTTTATAGTGGAAATTTAGGTTATTTCAATGTCAATAAAGCAGGAAGATATATAGCTTTGTGTTTCAGTGAAGGTTGTTCTGTCTATTCAGACACATTAGATTTAATTCTTAGACAACCGATTAATGCCAATTATAATTCTGATTGTAGCAATGGACAAAGCATTCTTTCTGTTCCAAAAAACACTTCTTATCAATACCAATGGTATCGAAATAATATGATAATTCTCGATGCTACACAAAATCAATTTAAAGTAACTTCTTCTGGAGAATATTATGTTTCAATCAATGATTTGAAATGTTCTGCATTATCAAAACCAATCAGCATTGGTTCAAGAATAGCAGGAAAAACAACTTTTTGTGAAGGAGAAAACTTACAACTTTCCACTAATACAAATGACAATCAATGGTATGGACCAAAGGGTTATTTGGGGAATGGTTCAAGCATTTCAATTCAAAAACTTACAAGTACAGATGATGGAATTTATCGACTAAGGTCAATTTTTGGAACAAATTGTTCGTATTATGATTCTGTTTATGTTTCTGTCACTAAAAAACCTTCTTTTGATATTATTTCAAGCAATAGCAAAACGATTGAATGTGAAGGAAAAAACATTAGTTTATCGCCATCGAATTATTTGTTTTCTGGTCAAGATTTATACACTTGGAAAAACTCAAAAGAACAAATATTAGCTACAAGTAAAGACTTAAAGCTGAAATTTCTAAAAAATACCGATGCCGATTTGTATTCATTAGAAATTAAAAATCAAAATGGTTGTGCAACAACAAAAACGTTCAAATTAGATGTTTTACCGACCTCAGCATGTCCGTCTATCAAAATTGATAGTATCAGCACCGAACAATGCCGCAATACTTATTTTGATGTGCCATTCACCATTAATGCTATTTCGGAGGTTGATACATTCGTGGTTTTACTTAATAATCCTGACCCAATTTATGGAACAGTTATTGGAAAAGGCACAAAAAGCCCAATAAAAGCCTTGTTTCCATCAGAATATAGCTCGACAATATTTTATGTTTATGCTTTAAAACAAAAAATTGTAAGTGAAATATCGCAAAACATTGTTGCCAAAGAATCATTTGTTCCATATATCAACTATCAATATGCAGGGGCTTGTTCGGGAAAAAGTGTAGAACTAAAACTCCCCGATGATATGGTATCCAAGTACGAAAGTTACACATGGTATAAAGATGGAGAACAACCTATTTTTCAAAATCAGCCAATAATAAATGTCGATAAATCGGGTTCTTATGGTGTCAAAGCTACTCAAAAAAATGGATGTATTGTCAGTTCTACACTTCCAGCAAAAGTACAAATTGGCAAAATTGACGAGCCTGTCATTTGGGCAAAAACATCGCCTTATGTTTGTGAAGGCGGTAAAGTATCGCTAACTTCGTTAGGTTACGCATCTGATGTTAAATTCCAATGGAAATTAGATAATAAGGCAATTAATGACGAAAATGCTACAAAATCTGATTATATCGCTCAAAAAACTGGTTATTATTCATTACAAATTCAGCAGGATAATTGTATAGCAGAATCAAAAAATGTGTTTGTAAGCGTCGGAAAAATACTCGGTACAGCACTTGATAAAGATTTCCTTAATTTTAATATCGCTTACGGACAGCTCGTCAATCCAAATCAAATTGAGATATGCAACGGCTCAGATGTTTTGTTGATTTATGATACTCGTTTGATTACTTATCCAACCGATGGCAACGGATATTATAAATTTGCTTATTCAAAAACAGATGCAAACATTATGGATGGTTCAACCAAAGTCATTTGGCAAAAAGATGGGCAAGACATAACAAATACTGATGTAATTGAGCAAAATACAGCTTATTTTAATACTTTTTATTTGGTTAAATCAACTGGAGAATATCGTGTTAAAGTAATTAATGGCAGTTGTGTGGCTTATTCTGAACCAATGAAAGTGGATGTTAAATCAACCATAAAAATAAAACTTAGAACTGACCCCGTTTTGAACGTTTGTGAAGGAAAAACAGTCTTTCTAACTTATTATAATATTCCTTATGATAGGTTACGAGAGTATGATTGGTTCAAAAATAACAAAAGATATTTTGACCCATCGTCGTCTCCTGTTAGTACTATTGCCAAAGAATCAGGTAGTTATTTTAGCATCAATAAATACGAAATTGATAATAAAATTTGTGAATTTCAATCCGATACTGTCACAGTTAAAATTGGCGGCAAAAATGCAGATTTGGCTTTTATGAACTTAGATGGTGACGCTGTAACCTGTGAAGATACTGTTGAACTAAAAACACAATATTACTACAATAACAGTACTGATTTTGCATGGAAAAAAGATGGAATTATTCTACCTAATGCCAATAAAAGTACTTTGAAAATTACGCAACCTGGGGTTTATCAGGCTGAATATAAAATCGATGACAATTGCCTTGCAACTACAAAACCAACTAAAATAACTTTTAAAACTATAAAAACAGTAATCAATGTCGGAAATAATGTACTTTGCCCGAATAGTACTAAAACCTTTGACGCATTTATCAATAACTTAGGTTATAAAGATAATCATACCTATCAATGGTACAGAAATGACACCTTGATACCGAATAGTACTTCATTCAGGTTTGTGACAGCACAGGAAGGAAAATATAGGGTTAATTTAAAATACAAAAATTGTTCTGCTAATTCTGAAGCTGTTTACTTAAAAAAATCTACTATTTCTGACGAAATCATTCCAAAAGATAGCGTTGGTATCTGTCCAAATGAAAGCATCACATTGAAAATAAACAAATCATCCAACGAAAAATTTGCGTGGTATCGAGATGGAGTTTTACTTGCAAATAATGCAAATACCCTAACTATTTCGCAAAAAGGCATTTATAAAGCAATCATTACTGATAATCTTTGCAAGACTGAAAGCAAACCAACGAAAGTAAACGAAAGGATTATTTTACCTACTGCAACGCTTTCTGGTGGAGCAAACCTTAATTACGGCGATTCAACAAATATAAAAATTGATTTTACGTCCTCTCCTCCATGGACTTATCAACTCAATGATGGAAATGCAACCAGTACAGACAAGAATCCTTATATTTTCTCAGTAAAACCCACTCTATCAACTTCGTATGAGTTATTATCTGTCAAAAATGTATGCGGAGAAGGAACAGTTTCTGGCAAAGCTGATGTTAAGGTTATTGTGCTAGGCACAGAAAATATAGCCGATGTAAGCGTAAATTTATATCCAAATCCGACCGAAAACTTCTGTTTTTTAGATGTAAAATGTACGTTTCCTTCCGAATTTAGCTATATTTTATTCGATTCTCAAGGCAGAATAGTCGAAAATGTTACTCATAATGAAAAAGAGGCCGTTTATCACGAAAAAATTAATTTAACAAAACTCACCGTTGGCGTTTATCATTTCTCGTTGAAAATTAACGGAAATATCATTAATCGAAAAATAGTCAAACTAAGATAGTTTCAAATGTTTTTATCAAAATAAAATTATGCTCGGAGTTACATCAGATAACAAATTGAAAAGATTAATCGTCGTTGGCGATAAAGTATTGGTAAGACCGAAAAATCCTTCGGATAAAACCAATTCTGGGCTTTATTTGCCACCAACCGTTACAGAAAAAGAGGAAGTTCAAAGTGGTTATATTATAAAAGTTGGGCCTGGTTATCCATTACCAACGCAGACGGAAGATGAACCTTGGAAAGAAAGCGAAGAAAAAGTAAAGTATATGCCTCTTCAAGCCCAAGAAGGCGATTTAGCCATTTATTTGCAACGTCATGCCATTGAAGTACAATATGAAGGAGAAAAATACGTCATTCTGCCCCAATCTTCGATACTAATGCTCGAACGATTTGAAGATTTGTAAGAAAAATAAAAGAGCGATGTTTTGGTAAACATCGCTCTTTTATTTTCTAGGCCTCCAAGAAATCTAAATCTTTACCATGCGTTTCTGGAATGGTGAGCGTTGCATAAAAACCAATTGCAAAGCAAATCAATCCAACAATCGCACCTGCAATAATTACACCTTGGTCGGGTTTGAAAAATTTATAGGTTATTGTCATCAAAACAACCGTTCCACGCACCATATTAGGCACTGTTGTGGCGGCTGTTGCTCTTAAATTCGTACCAAATTGCTCTGCTCCTACGGTTACGAACATTGCCCAATATCCTGTTCCTAAACCTAACCAACAGCAAACGGCATAATAGCCATTAACACTATTAATGCTTGATGAAAATAACAGTACGACAACGCCAACGAGAGCAAATGCCATCATGGCTGCAATGGCTTTTTTGCGAGAATGAAGTGCGTGACTGATAAATCCACTTCCAAAATCTCCTATCGAAATACCGATATAAGCCCACATAATTGCTAAACCTGGGTCAACTTTTTCGGTAATTCCTAAGGCTTCACCAAATTCATTGCTCAAATAAGTCAAAATTCCGATACAAAACCAAGTTGGTAAACCAATACCGATACATTTCATATAAATTACAAAACGTTTCCAATTTGTAAAAAACGAAAAGAAATTTCCTCGTTCGACATGCTTTTTTCCAACAACGTCTTTAAAAATTCCTGATTCAATAACGCCCACGCGTAGCAATAATAAGGCAACACCTAAACCTCCACCAATAAAATAAGCGATTGTCCAATTGCCTGAAAGTTTTACGGTAAAAGTTGCAACAACTGCACCAAGAAGACCAATTCCTGCGACCAAAGAAGTGCCAATTGCTCGAAGATTTTTTGGCAAAATTTCAGAAACCAACGTAATTCCTGCACCTAATTCGCCTGCAAGGCCAACGCCAGCAATAAAGCGTAACCATTTGTAGGCTTCAATTTTATCTATAAACTCAATTTGCGGAATGAGACCACAACAAATATTAGCCAATGAATAAGTGATAATTGAGCCAAAAAGTACAGAAAGGCGACCTTTTTTATCTCCTAAAATTCCCCAAAGAATCCCTCCTAGCAGCAAACCAATCATTTGAAAATTAATAATTGTCGTTCCGACTGAAGAAATTGCTTCTTTGGTATTCAAACCTAAACTTTCAAGACTTTGTACACGCACAATTCCGAAAAGTTGAAGGTCATAAATATCAACAAAATAACCCAAGGCTGCCACAATAACAGGCAAGCTAAATAGGTGTTGAAAAGTAGTCTTTTCCTGATTCATAATAATAGTTTAAGGTTTAGGAGTTTCCATTAATTCATAGTCCACGAACAAAAAAATCATTGTTCGTGGACTACAGGTTACTTTTGTTATAATTCTTTGATTTTCAATTTACGCCATCTTACTTTTATCCCGCCACCGCTGTGAATTTGTAACGCAACCGAACCACTTTTTGAGCCAATTTTCTCGTCGTCTAATGTAATCATTTGAGTACCGTTCAAATAAGTTGTTACTACATTTCCAACCACTTTTACGGTCATTTTATTCCATTCGCCCATTTTAAGGGCTTTGTCTTTTTCAGGTTCTGGTTTGATCAACCAGCCACGTCCATAAGACTCATAAATACCACCTGTTGAACTTCCAGGAGGGGCTACTTCTGCTTGCCAACCCGAAATTTTTGTACCTTCAATGGATGAATGAAAAAATACGCCACTATTTCCGTTTGCTTCTTGTTTAAACTCAACGCTAAGTTCAAAATCTTTGAATGTCTTTTCAGTTCCAAGGTAACCATATTCTTTATCAGGGCCACTTTCACAGACTAAAAGCCCGTCTTCGACATACCATTTTTCTGTACCATAAACTTTCCAGCCAGTTAAGTCTTTGCCGTTAAAAAGACTCTGTTTTTTGCCTTTCTGGGCAAATATTATTGTAGAAAATGACAGTAGGAACACTACAGGAAGAAATAGTTTAATTTTCATGTTTGATGAGAGTTGATAAGTTTGGTTAAGGGGAAAAATATTTTTTACAAAGAAAAGCGAAAATCTTTATCTTGCATCGTTTAATCAAAAAAAATACTATGAAAAAGATTCTCTTATTGGTTCTCATTGGTAATCTAGCTTTCGCTCAAACCAAACTTTCACAACAAACTTTTGAAGGTTTTATAAATAAAAGAATCCCGATTAATTTATCTCTTACATTTGATGCCAATTTGGTTTATGGAACATTGACTTACAAAAAAGTTGGTCAACCTATTAAAGTAATTGGTACAATTGAAAGTGACAATTTTTTACTACACGAATTTGCAGCAAAAGCCGAAGTTACAGGCATTTATTATGGCACAATAAAAGATGGTGAAATTAGTGGTTCGTGGTCTAGTCCGAATGGAAAAGAAATGTCTTTTAGTATCAAAAAAACAGCCGCAACGCAAATTGATAAACCCGAACCAAAACCAGTAACTGGCTCTTATGCTTATAGTTTTGGGAAAGATGGCGGCACAGGAAATATGTACGTTCAACAAATTGGTAAAGATAAAATTATCGTTGAAATACAAGCAGTAAAAGGGCCTCCAAGTTATAATGAAGCAACTATCGAAAAAACCAGTTTAAAATTTAGTCGAAATCAAGCTATTTATGAAAACAAAGAATTTGGCAAATGTTTACTAAAAATAAGCTTTTTTGATGGTGGAGCAAACATTATTTATATTGATGAGGGCTACGATTGTGGTTTTGGAAATGCAGCTTCGGTCATCGGAAATTATATGAAATTTGACAGTAAAGCCCCAAAATTTGAGAATAATTAATGCTAAAATGAATATATAATTATGAAAAAAGTACTATCAATCCTCTTTATTTTTTGTTCTGTTGTAAGCTTCGCCCAAACTGACGAAGAAAAAATCAAGGCCAGCATCAATCAAGTTTTTGATGGAATGCGTAAAAATGATACAACGTTGGTTCGTCAAGTGTTGCATCCTTCGTGTTTTTTGAAATCAATTGGTAAAAATAAATCAGGCGAAGTTCGGCTACAAGAAGACGCAATTATTGATTGGTTAAAACAAATCGGAACAAAACGTGATGGAATCATTTTGGACGAAAGATTGACGAGTTATGACATCAAAATTGACGGTGAAATGGCCATTGCTTGGACTCCTTATGAGTTTTATGTGAACGATAAATTTAATCATTGCGGTGTGGATGTTTTTACATTAATGAATACAGACAAAGGTTGGAAGATTGTCGGTATTGTTGACACTCGCAGAAAAGAAAATTGCAAATAAGCTGATTGTTTTTAAAGGCTAAAATTATAAAACTTAGCTGCATTTATACCAAAGACTTTTGATTTTTCCGACGTCGAAAAGTCTTTGGTATAAGTCTCTACAATTGCTTTTACCTGAGCATATTCTCCAGCAACCAAGCACACAGGCCAATCCGAACCAAACATCACTCGGTCAGTACCAAAAGACTCAAAAACCACGTCGAGATAAGGTTTTATGTGCTGATAAGTCCATTTCCCCCAATCGGCTTCTGTGATAATTCCTGAAATTTTGCATTGCACATTTTCAAATTTCGCTAAATCTTCAATATCTTTTTTCCAATCATCAATCAAACCCGCTTTGATGTAAGGTTTTGCTATATGGTCAAGTACAAAAGCTTGGTCTGGAAAAGGGCTAACAAACTTTTGTGCAACCGATAAATGTTTCGGAAAAATGAGAATGTCGTACGTAAAATCATTTTTCAATAAAGCCTTTATTCCACGCAAAAATTGGGGTCGCAACATATAATCAATATCAGGTTCGGCTTGCAAAACATGTCGAAACCCAGCGAGTTTTTTCTTTGATTTCCAAACAGCTAGCTGTTCTTCAATATCTTCAGCTTGCAAGTCAATCCAACCAACAACAGCCTTTATAAAATCATTTTTTTCGGCAAAATCAATCAGAAATTGAGTTTCTTCCAAACTTTGGTCAGCCTGCACAGAAACACAACCATCAATTCCATTTTTTTGCAAAACAGTAATCAAATTTTCAGGATAAAAATTTTTTTGAATAACCGACATTTCATCAGTAATCCATGTATCTCTTTCGGGATTATATTTCCAAAAATGTTGATGCGAATCTATTTTCATTTTATAAAAAATCATTTCATTATGCAACAAAACTACTATTTAATAAATCAATTTTCAACATGCAATAAAATAATAAAAGGCCATTTTTATCATAATTCAAATATTTAATTGCATTATCTTAATCGTATTTGATATTTTTTTAACAAAAACTCTTGCACAATTGAAATATTCTCTCTAGTTTTGATTTAAAGTTGTGTGGATTTAGTAGTAGAAAAGGCTATGGGAACTTTACCCATAGCCTTTCTTTATGCCTTTTTAATAGTTTTTTACCTTTAATTGCAAAAATTAGGTAAAAAGCTTCCATTGCTATAAATTAGCAAAAAATTAATTTATAGTAATCTCTCTACTTTATTTTGGCAATCATCCATGAGTAATATTACTGACGAGCTACAAGCAATTGCCACCCCTGAACGTGCCGAAGCTTCTGCATGGTTTTTCAAAACTGGCAAAGGTCAATACGGCGAAGGAGATGTTTTTATTGGTATCACGAACCCTGACCTTCGTGCCATTTGCAAAAAATACAATACATTAACTTTAAGCGAATTGCAGGAATTATTGGATAGTCCAATCCATGAATACCGTTTGGGAGCTTTGATTATTTTGGTTGACCAAATGAAAAAAGCTAAAGGAGAAACTCGTCAAATTATTTATGATTTTTATTTAGACAATACCCATCGAATCAATAATTGGGATTTGGTAGATTCATCGGCTCGTGATATTGTTGGGGCGTATTTGTTCGACAAAGACCGTAGTATTTTGTACGATATGGCATGTACTGACCATCTTTGGACACAACGAATTGCTATCATTGCTACCTTTTATTTTATCAACAATAAACAGTTTAATGATACCCTTCAACTTTCAGCAATATTACTTTCACATAGGCACGATTTGATTCATAAAGCCATCGGTTGGACACTGCGTGAAGCTTGGAAAAAAGGTGCAGAACATTTGGTTGAAGATTTTTTAGAACAAAATATTGGTCAAATTCCTCGTACAGCTCTTCGATACGCTATCGAAAAAATGACAGATGAAAGAAAAAAGTATTTTATGACACTTAAGTAGTTTTGCCCTTTTTTACCTAACTCATCAACCAAAAAAAATAATGAATAAGCGTGAATTTATCAAAACACTCGCCACTTCAAGTTTATCAATGCCTGTTTTTGGCAAAAACCTTGAAAAAAAACTTACTAAGTTTGACCAACAAACACCTGACATAATTGCACAAAACGAAGGTTTTTGGGCAGAAATCAGAAAATCTTATCGTATAAAATCAGATTACATAAATCTTGAAAATGGCTATTATTCTTTTACTCCTCAAGAAACCCTAGAAAAATTTATCGGTAATGTGCGTGAAGTGAATTTTCAGGCTTCCTATTATATGCGAACACGTCAGTTTGACGATAAAGCAGAGGCTCGTAAAAAATTAGCTAATTTGGCAGGTTGCTCTCCTGAAGAGTTAATTATTACTCGAAATACTACCGAGTCGCTCGATACAGTTATTGCAGGTTTCGACTGGAAAGCAGGCGATGAAGCTGTGATGGCTTTACAAGATTATGGTGCAATGCTCGATATGTTCAAATTACAAGCTCGCCGTTATGGCATTGTCAATAAAATAATTTCGATTCCAAATCACCCAAAATCGGATGAAGAAATTGTTGAACTCTACGAAAAAGCCATTACGCCAAAAACCCGTCTTTTAATGGTTTGTCATATGATTAATATTACTGGACAAATTTTGCCAATCAAAAAAATCAGTGATATGGCTCATGCAAAAGGAGTTGATGTAATGGTTGATGGAGCTCATGCGTTTGCACATGTCGACTATAAAATCAGCGATTTAGGTTGCGATTATTACGGCAGTAGCCTTCATAAATGGTTAAGTGTACCACTCGGAGCAGGACTTTTGTATGTAAAAAAAGAGAAAATTGCTGGTTTATGGCAAATGTTTGGAGATATGGGCTATAAAGATGATGACATCAGAAAATTAAATCATACAGGCACTCACCCTGTTCATACGGATTTGACAATATCAAATGCCATTGATTTTCACCAAAAAATTGGTATTCAACGCAAAGAAGCTAGACTCCGTTTTTTACAAGAATATTGGACAAAAAAAGTTCGAAATTTACCTAATGTTGTAGTTAATACGCCCGATGATAATCAAAGAGCTTGTGGAATTGCCAATGTAGGTATCCAAACCATTAAACCTGCGATTTTGGCAAAAACGCTCTTGGAAAAATATAAAATCTGGACAGTAGCAATTGATTATGCCAATGTGCAAGGTTGTCGCATCACACCGAACGTTTATACCTCAACCGTAGAGTTAGATACTTTTGTGGCCGCACTAAAAGAGCTTTCTGTATAGATGCTTCAATATAATTCAATAAAAGAGCCATTAGTTATTCAACTAATGGCTCTTTTTATACCTAAGAAATATTTTTTATTTAATTTTCACTACAACTTTGGCATCGACATCTTTCACAGCCGAGCTTTGTACAGATAATTGATTTTCGTTTACACCCATTTCAATCAATATATCACGGACAGCATAGGCTCGGTCTTCAGCAAGCGTACGTCCCGAACTTTGTGAACCACCTGCAATAATAGCGTCAGCTTTTTTGTTATTTTTCAAAAACTTTGCTACTTCTTGCAACTGACCTTTTGAACTTACTTCTGCACTATTTTTCTTAAAATTAGTATTGATTGCAATCCAAGAATTTCTATTTTTCAATTGTTCTGAAACCGATTTACCTTCAGCAATATTTTCAAAAGTGCTTTTTGGTTCTTCCTTTACTTTTGACTCTTCAGCTTTTCGCTCAACAGTTTTTACCTCTTTTTTCGGTTCTTCAATCTTCTTAGTTGTTTCAATAGGTTTTACTTCTGAAACAGGCGGTGCTTTTGTTTCAAAACTGGTAGTTGTATCACTTGGAAACTCTGCAAAAGTAGTATCTGCGGTAGCCGTTGTTGAATCTTGCTTAGGTAAAGCAGTTACAGGGTTTTCTGTTTGTTCAGCAACCTGAACATTCTGCTTACGATACTTCCAAAAGAAAAGTACGCCACCCATAAATATAATGCCAACTAAAACCCAAGGAATCCAGCCAAAAGAACTTGTTTTTTCTGAAGAATGATTTTTTTTCTCTTCTCTAGGTTTTTCATCTTTAACCGAATTTTTACTTGATGTTGAACTTCTAAAATTCAGTTGGTTGGCAATCGCAGGAGGCAATGCTCCAAAAACTGATTCATTTTGGTCGGCCAGTAAGCGGATTAAACCAGATATACCTAGTCCTTCTTTCGTTACAATTTTTCCTAATGCACCAAGCACCAAAGGAGCGGCTAAACCTACCAAAGAGGAAGCCGAAGTTTTTCTTACTCCATTGAGTGAAGATAATTTTTCAACGATCCCATTACCTTTACTTCCTGCAAAATGATTAAAAATATTTGAACCAATTGTAATTAACAACTGTGTTTTATCGAAATTGCTCAACAAACTAGGCAAATCATCTAAAATCTCACCTGTGTGTCCACCATCTTTCAAAATATCAAGCACTTTCCCAGCGTCTTCTTCATTTGAAGCATTTCGGATAATACCGCCCAACACAATTGGTACTGCACTATTCAATGCAGAATCAATTTTTTCAGGGTGTTCGCCTAGAAAGTTACTAACTTTTTCAATAACGGAATCGGTTAGTTTGTCTTTTATCAGTCCAAGAATGTCCATAAAGTTGTAAATTCGTAATTATAAATCGCTTTTGGGAGTGGTTTTATGAATACTATAATAGTAATCAAAAACTATGCCCAAAGTATGTTCTGTCTAAAATATTATAAGGTTACTTGATAATAAAACGAATCAAATAACACACTTATTCGAGAATGCATAAGGGCAAAAAGATATGATTCTCGCTATAAAAAAAATGCAGAATTAATTCGCAATAAAATTATTGCAAACCAATTCTGCACTAAAGTTTCAGATATAACTAAAATCAATTTACTCCACCTTCAAACTCTTCACAGGGTTCATCAAAGCAGCTTTAATTGCTTGATAACTCACTGTTAGTAAAGCGATTAGTAAAGCCGAAATGCCTGAAATAATAAAAATACTAACTCCAATATCGGTTTTGAAAGCAAATCCTTGCAGCCAATTATTAATAAAATAATAAGCAATCGGGAAAGCTAAACCGTTGGCGATGAGTACCAATCTGATAAAATCTTTTGAAAGTAAACCAACAAGATTGGCAATACTTGCACCTAAAACCTTACGAATTCCTATTTCTTTGCGGCGTTGTTCGGCAGTAAAAGTGATTAAACCAAATAGTCCCATGCACGCAATCAATATCGCAATGCCTGTAAAACCTGCAAACAGGCTTCCCATTCGCTGTTCAGAGCGAAACTGCTCATTAAAAGCATCATCTAAAAAATAGTAATCAAAAGGCACATCTGCTTCGTGTTTTTTATACGTTTTTTCTATCGCTGCTAATTTTTGTTGTAAATCTGTTTTTGGATCAATTCTCAAGTAAAGCGTCCTCAACGCTGTTGTATCATGAACCACGACCAATATCATCGCATCAATTTTTTGTTGTAATGAAGTAAAATTAAAGTCCTTCAAAACACCCGATATTTCACGTTTTGAACCGTTCAAATCTACTGTTTTTTCGAGCGGTTTTTCTGTGATTTTTAGTTTTTCAATAGCGGTTTCATTAATAATCATTTTGTTATTTCCAAAAGCCAACTCTTCCATATTTAAAGGCTTTATTTTCCAATCCATTTGCAATATTTTCAAGAAATTGCCATCTACATTCATGAAATTTAGGCTTACATCTTCATTGGTAGTAGGTGTTTTGGTAAAATACATACTCCAACCGCCTTTAAACATTGACAAAGAAGAAGCCCCAATTTGTTGAATTCCTACGTCTTGTTTTAAGTCATTTCGCAAAGCCGTGTAATGCTTTTTGGCTTCATTTGAAAGCGGAATTACCAAAACTTGCTCTTTGTTTAGTCCAATTTTTTGGGTTTGCATAAATTGCAATTGTTTTTGCACAACTAAACTGCAAATTATCATCACAACCGAAGCCATAAACTGAAATACGATAAATCCACGACGGAGATTTACCCCATGATTCGCCTTTGAAAAATAACCTTTTAAGACTTGAATGGGAGAATATTTTGATAATAACAAAGCAGGGTAAGAGCCAGCAATAAGTGCCGTTATGATGAATAAAACAAGCAAAATGCCCAAAAACAAAGGACTTGTAACAAAAGAATCATCAATTTTTAAATCTAATAAATTATAAAAAGGTTGGCGAAGTATTTGAAAAATCATGAGTGCCAAAACGAATGAGATAAGGCTCATAAGGATTGATTCTCCATAGAATTGTGCCGCCAAATTTTTCCGATTGGCTCCTAAAACTTTACGAACACCGACCTCTTTTAGTCTGATTGTAGAGCGAGCCGTTGTGAGGCTCATATAGTTTATAAGTGCCAAAAGCAAGATAATTCCAGCAATTATCATAAAAATTGACACATATTTTGTGTTTGAAAAATCGCCCCAATTATTACCCAGGTGCATATTCCAAAATGGTTCTAAAACATACTCCGAATGTCCTTCAAGTCCATTTCCTTCTTGTTTGGTCAATAATTTAGGAATAGATTTCTCAACCTTTATTTCAGATTCTGGCTTATTCAACAAAAAATAGGTTTCATAACTTCCCATACCAACAAATTCTTCTGAGTCATAGTTGTTACCTTTTATTCTTTTCCTGATTTCTACAAAAGTTGGAAGTGAAGCTATAAATTCAAAACTAAAACTGGAGTTAGTAGGCAATGGCTTAAAAACGCCTGTTATTTTCAGAATATCATTTTTATTGTAGGTCAATATTTTACCAATTGGGTTTTCATCTCCAAAATACTTTTTTGCAATATTTTCGTTGATTACAACTGTATTGGGTTCTGAAAGTGCAGCACCGCCTTTAGTAAAATTCACAGTGAATATTTTGAAAAAAGAAGGCTCTGAAAAAATTATTTTTCGCTCAAAAAACTTGTGATTTTCATCTGACTTTACTACTGCATCATCTTGATAGAGTGAACCAATGCGAGCAAATTCTTCTACTTCTTGGTTGGCACTTTTAACGGTCTGGCCAAAATTCTTTGAAACCAAGTCAAATTGCACATCATTTGTCCCAAATTTCATTTTTACCAAAGTATGAAAAACCCTTTTTCCATTTTGATGAAACTTGTCAAAACTTAGTTCGTGCGAAACGTAGAGCAAAATCAACATACAAACCGACATGCCAATTGCCAAGCCTGTGATATTGATAAAACTGAAAACCTTGTTTTTTACAAGGTTACGAAAGGCGATTTTTAGGTAATTACGTAGCATATTTTTAGGTTTTTCGGTATTAGGATTTAGGTTTTAGAATTAACGAGGAAACTAATCCCTAAATCCTAATACCCAAAACCTCATTATTTACTCTGTCTTCAAACTCTTCACAGGGTTCATCAAAGCCGCTCGAATAGCTTGATAACTTACTGTTAAGAAGGCAATTACCAGTGAAACAATTCCTGCCAAAGCAAAAATCCACCAACTCAAATCTGTTTTGTAAGCAAAATCTTCGAGCCATTTACTCATCAAATAATAGGCAATTGGCGTAGCAATAACAAATGCCACCAAAACCAATTTCAAGAAGTCTTTTGAAATAAGCGTAACAATATTCGGGATGCTCGCTCCTAGTACTTTTCTTACTCCTATTTCTTTGGTGCGTTGCTCAATGACAATTAAGGCAATGGCAAAAAGTCCCATACAAGAAAGCAAAATGGCGATTCCTGCGGCAGTTGTAAATATCTGTGAAAGCCGCTCTTCTTTTTTGTACCAACGATTTACATTTTCATCTATAAACGAACCTTGAAACTCTGTTTCTGGAGCAATTTCTTTCCAAGTTTTCTTGACCAAATCCATTGAAGCAGTCATATTTTGAGGGCTAACTCGCACCAAAATATAGCTAACTCCTCTCATTTTTCTTGTTAGTTGTAGTGTAATTGCCTCTCTTTTTTCATGCAATGAATACAAATTAAAATCAGGAACAACACCAATGATTTTTATTCTCCCAACCGATGAATCAGGCAAGATAAATTTATCAACGGCGTTTTTTTCACCCATTTGTTTGGCAAAACTTTCGGTAACTACAATTGCACTCGAATCTGTGCCAAATTGCTTCGAGAAATCACGTCCTTGCAAAGGCTTGATGTCCATTGTTTTCAAAAAGTCATACTCAACAAATACCCAATGAGTCAAAATTTGTTTAGAAACGTTTAAATTATTGGCATTTGGATAATAGTCAAATCCTGACATACTTTTTGACGAGCTGCCGTCAAGTCCTCGACCGATGTTTATTCTTGAACCAGAAATACTTACAATTGATGGATACTTTAGGAGTTCATTACGCATTTTTTCAACAGCAATTGAGCCTTGCATCGCACCATTGATTGGCACACTTATAACTTGCTCCTTGTTGTAGCCGAGAGGTTTGGTACGCAAATATTTGAGTTGTTGAAAAACGACTATCGTACAACTAATAAGCAAACAAGCAACCGTAAACTGTGTGGTTATTAGGGAGTTACGCAAGAAACCTGGCTTTTTCATGCTCAATTTTCCTTTCAAAACCTCCACTATATTAAATCTTGAAGCTACCATTGCGGGGTATCCTCCTGCAATAATAGTAACCAGCAAAAACCCAATAATTAAAATGATGAGGTTGCTCCAAACCAAGAAGTTATTGATAGAAAGATGTGAACGAAACATCTTATTGAATTGTGGCAAACTTATATAAGCCAAACCCAAACCTAGGATTAATGCAACCGAACAAACCAAAAATGCTTCTCCCCAATTCTGTAAAAAAAGTTGGCTTTTACTTGCCCCCAAAGACTTTCTAACGCCTACTTCTTTCGCTCGAGTGAGTGAGCTTGCTACTGTAAGATTAATAAAATTAATAGAGGCAATAAGTAAAATCAGGCCTGCAATAGTAAGCAAAGTATAAACGTATGCTTTACTTGTACCCTGCCCGCTGACAATAGCTGTATCAAAATGAATATCGCTTAATGGCGTAAGTAGCAAACTTAAGTATTGTCCTCGTTCATTTTTAGGTTGACCTTCTTTTTTTGCACCGTCAAAATTAGCCTTCATGTATTTTTGCAGGAAAGGCTCAAGTCGCTTTTCAAAAGCCGACTGACTTACATTGGGTGGTAGTTTCAAAAAAACCTCATGATTTTGAGAATTCCACTCATTTTTCATGCGGTCATATTCGGGATATGTTTCTGTTCGGATAAAGGCGTCGTACTCTATCGAAGAGTTTTCTGGAAAATCATCCATTACACCTGTAACAATAAATGGCGAATGTTTTCCTGCAATATCGAGCATCAATTGTTTGCCCATTGGCTCTTCGCTACCAAAAATATCATCGGCCATATTTTTACTAATCACGATATTATTTAGTGCTGACAATGAAGTATTGACATTGCCTTTTAGCAAAGGAAATGAAAACATTTTCAGAAAATCAGCATCGGCACTGCGTATCATTTTATCAAACTTCTTGTCTTTATATGTTACGCTATTCGCCCCCCAATTGATACGAGTTACACCTACCAATTCTGGAAAATCAGCCTTCAAAGCAGGTGTAAGCGGATATGCCATCGTGCCACTTATATTTGAAGTGCCATCTTTTTGTTTGGAAGAAAAATACAAACGAAAGATTTGGTCTGAATCTTTATGGAAATTATCAAATGAAAGTTCAAACGCCGATGTCAAGTAAAGTAAAATACTACTTCCAAAAGCCACCGATAAACCCAATATATTAATGAAAGTATAGGTTTTATTTTTCCACAAATTGCGGAAGGCGATTTTTATGTAATTGCGTATCATAAGCCACTAAATCTCCGATGGAGACTTTATTTAATGAAGTTTTTATTTCTTATTTTTATGCTACTTGCATTAGTTCACGTTGTTTTGCCCACTCACCTTTTTTTACAAAAGTTATAGGGACAAATGTGTCGGTTGGCGAACCAATATAATAAAGTGTCCAGTCTTGGTCATAGCCCGAAAGCATCTGACGGATACATTCGGCTCGGTCAATGGTTGGTACGTCGCAGTCGGCCCAATAAAAAAGTTCTACACGGTAGTGCAATTGTTGGCGTTCACCATTGATGGTTACTTCTATTTCAACTTCTTGTTTGCCATTTCCCAAAGGAAGTGGAATTGCGATATGTGCCATAATTTATAAGATTTTAAGTGTTTCTCTATTAAATTATTCTGTTTTTAAACTTTTTACAGGATTCATTAAAGCTGCTCGAATAGACTGCCAACCAACAGTAAATAAGGCAATACAAATGGTAATAAGTGCCGTAAAGGCAAAAATCCACCAATTAAAATCTGCTCTATACGGATATTTTTCAAGCCATTTTTGAGTAGAAAAATATGCCAGTGGAAATGAAAAGATAAATGACAAACAAACAAGCTTGATAAAATCGGTCGAAAGTAGCGTTACAATACTTGCAATTGACGCTCCTAAAACCTTACGAATTCCGATTTCTTTGGTGCGTTTTTCGGCAGAAAGAGTAGCCAATCCAAACAATCCAATACAAGAAATAAATATCGTTAAAACCGCTCCAAAAAGCATAATTTGCTTCCATTTCGCTTCAGATTCGTAGCTTTTAAGGTTTTCTGCTTCCTTAAATTTATATTCGTACGAACTAATCGGAAATACTTGTTTAAAGATTTTTGCGATGTGTGCTAAGGTTATCGTTTCGGTATTGGGTTTTATTTTGATAAAAACTTTACCATAATCATTCTTCGGTTTCATGGTAAATAATTGTGAACCAATTTTTTCATTTAATGACGCAAAATGATAGTCTTTCACAACACCTACAACCGAATATTTTGTATTATTATCGTACCAAAAATTAACAATTTGTCCAATAGGCTTTTTCCAACCTGCTTCTTTTACAAATGTTTCATTGACCAAAACCGAATTAGTCGAATCTGAAGGGAATTCTGGCGAGAAGTTTCTTCCTTCAACAATCGGAATTTTTAGCATCGGCAAATAACTAGGGTTAACCGTTTCGTACGCAAAACTCAGTTGTTTTTCGCCATTAACTTTGGCAACTGTTCCCCAAAAACCACCATTTTTTGGAGCTACATCAATAATATTTGGATTTTTTAGCAATTCATCCTTAAACAACTGAGCTTCTTGGTGCTTCATATTCCATTTCTCAACCATAATCAGGTTTTTATCGTCATAGCCTAACTCTTTGGTAGTCAAGTAATTGAACTGCAAATAAATTGTAATTGTGGCAATAATTAAAAATGAAGCCAAGCCAAATTGAAGCACAACTAAACTCTTTTGAAGATAGTTTTTTCCTGATAAATTAAATCTTCCGTAAAGTGTTTGCACTGGATTATAACCTGATAATACCAACGCTGGGTAAAATCCTGCCAATAAACTTGTCAAGAAAAAGATACCGATATAACTCAAAACCAATTTTATATCAAACAAATATGAAAGAGCTAAGGCTTTGTTAGACAAATGATTAAAAGTTGGCAGTGTCAATTCGACTAATAAAATAGCCAATAAAAAGGCAATCAAACATAGTGTAAATGATTCGCCCAAAAACTGAAAAATGAGCTGTTGGCGGTCGCCACCTACTACTTTTCTGACGCCAATTTCTTTGGCACGTTTGAGCGAACGAGCCACCGTTAAATTAACAAAATTGATACAAGCAATGATTAAAATAAAAATAGCGATTCCTGCTAAAATGTAAGAAAAGGTCGGATTACTCGCATCTTGCAGACCATTGCTTGCTATAAACTGCGTGCTTAAATGCAAGTCCGACAGCGGTTGTAACAAATACCGAGTTGATTCTTTTATACCATAGTCTTTGGCCATGCGTTTCATTGCTTCTTTGGCGTCAGTTTCATAAACTCGTTTCATCTTGGCAACTACATTTTTGTCATCAGATTTTGGGTCGAGCAGCACAAAAGTGTTTTGAAAGAAATTAAACCAATTATCAGTATTTTGAAACTCTTCTTTTGCTACAACATTCGGAATCAAGCAGTCAAATTTGATAGATGAATTTTGCGGACACGCCTGCGTAACACCTGTAACTACAAAAGGTTCAAATTTGTCATTTTCCATCACTTCGATGGTTTTTCCTAAAACATTTGTTGAATTGAAATATTTCTCAGCCATTTTTTCTGAAATAACAATTGTCTTTGGCTGTAAAAGTGCTGTTTGTGGATTGCCAGTGATAAGTGGAAAAGTGAAAATCGAAAAGAAATTTGAATCTACGGCCAACATTTCTTGGCTCGTGATTTCGGTAGCTTTACGAATATTTCTTGTATCAGATTTTATCCGCACAAAAGCCTTTATTTCAGGAATACTTTCCTTGAATTTTGGTCCTTGTAAATGACCAGTATTTCCATCACTGCTTTTTACACTTCCATCAGGATTTATCCATTGGTTGACAATGCGATAAATATTCGGATTATTGGCATGAAAACGGTCATAACTCACTTCATCTTTGCTGTACAAAATGATGAGCATCGTGGCGGCCAAGCCAATAGCCAAGCCAGCAATGTTGATAAAACTATATACTTTATTCCGAAAAAGATTTCGGATAGCGATTTTGAAATAATTGCTTATCATAATTTATTCCGTTTTTAAAGATTTTACAGGATTCATCAGAGCCGCTTTAATGGCTCGATAACTGACTGTTAATAAGGTCATTAGTAAAACTAAAACAAGCACGACAACGAATATCCCAAAGCCAATATCTATCTTATAATCTTTGTAGTTTTCGAGCCATTGACTCATCCCATAAAAGGCTATTGGTGAAGCGATTACGCAAGAAATAATGACTAAAATAATAAAGTCTTTTGAAAGTAAACCCCAAAGATTGGTAACTGATGCCCCCAAAACTTTACGAATACCAATCTCCTTCGTGCGTTGCTCAGCCATGAAAGAGGCCAATCCAAATAAGCCTAAACAAGAAATAAAAATGGCAAGAATCGAAACAATCAGAGCCAAATTTCCTATCAATTCTTCATAATTAAACTTTTTGGCATATTCTTTATCAGCAAATTTGTAGTCAAAAGGATAGGCAGGATTATATTTATCAAAAATGGGTTGGATTTTTTTGATTGCTTCCGAAACTGACACGTTGGGGTTTATTCTGACAGAAATAAAATTGACCCAATCTTTATCAAAAATGATGGCTAATGGTCTGATTGCCTCAAAAGGCGATTGCATATTTACATCAGGAATGAGCCCTACAACAGTAAAATTTTTGCCATCTTTTTTCAATATTTCACCAATTGGATTTGTCAAACTCATTCGTTTGGCAGCAGCTTCGTTCAAAATTACGCCTAACGAATCTGTTGTAAATTCTCTTGAAAAATCTCGTCCTTCTTTGAGTTTGATACCAATGGTTTTGGCATAATCATAATTTGTGGCAATCATATTGAATAACGCTCCTTTGTCTTCGGGTTTTGAGTTTTTCCACTCCCAGCCATTCTGATTACTCCAAATTTGGGTAGGTGGTGAGCTTGATTTGCAAACCGATGTGACCATCCCAGAAGACAAAAGTTCATTTCGAAGTGGCTCAAAGTTTTTCTTTAAATCATCAGAAGAATTTACCGAAACTAAACCGCTCAGATTAAATCCTATTGGGCGATTTTTGCCATGTTGAATTTGTTGGTAAATGATAATTGTACCAATCATCAGCACGATTGAAAAAGTAAACTGTAAAACAACCAACATTTTGCGTGGCAAAGCAGCGTTTTTTCCTACATGAACACCGCCTTTGAGAATCTTGACGGGGTTGAAAGAAGACAAATAAAGTGCAGGATAACTTCCTGCCAAAAGACCTGTAAATAATGTAAAAACAAGCGTAATTACCCAAAAAATAAGATTCCCGAATTGAATCGTCATCGCTTTTTCGGTAAGATTATTAAAAAATGGTAAAGTAAAAAACACCAAAATCAAGGCAAAAACTAAAGCTATGAAAGCAATCAACAAAGATTCACTTAAAAACTGTCCGATGAGTTGCTCACGTGCTGAGCCAACTGCTTTTCTCACACCCACTTCTTTGGCTCGTTTTTCTGAACGAGCCGTGCTCAAATTCATAAAATTAATACAAGCAATGACCAAGACAAATAGTCCAAAAATGCCAAATAACTTTATATATTTGATAAATCCACCTACATTTTTTCCTTCTTCAAACTCAGAATAAAGTCTCCATTTCGCCATTGGATGAAGGAAAACCTCTGGTTTTATTGATGTTTTCATCAATGGATTTTCTGTTACACGACTCAAAACAAAATCTTTAATTTTGGTGTTTGTTTTTTCAAAACTTACACCATCTTTTAATTGCACAAAAGTTTGAAAAGAATTGTTCTGCCATTCTGTTTTTGCAATTTTTGCGTAATCAGGTTGTAATCTTTCTATCAATAACCAAGGCACTAAATAATCAAATTGTAGGGTTGCGTTTTTGGGTTGTTTGGCTACTACGGCAGTTACTTTCAAGTCAGTTTGATTATTCATTTTAAGAGTTTTGCCGATAGGGTCTTGTTTCCCAAAAATTATTTCGGCAGTTTCGTCGGTCAAAACAATCGAATATGGTTCTTTTAATGGGTTTTTATCACCATTTAAAATTTTGAAAGAAAATATCTCAATGGCCTCATCGCCAATAAAAAATCCATCTTTTAAGAATTTTTTATTGCCAACTACGAAAGAGTTATTACTCCCCCAGTCGCACATAGCTACTGCTTGAAAATCGGGGTAATTATTTTTTAGTTCATCGCCCATTCCAAAGGGCAAAGCTAGTTGCGAACCACGATGCCCATCAAAAGTTTGGTGCATCATTACTTGATAAACTGATTCATAGTTTTTGTGGTGCTTATTAGCCGAAAATTCATCGTAAATCCAAAGCCCAACGAGCATCGCCACGGCCATGCCTACTGCTAGTCCACCAATGTTAATGAATGAATAAACCTTATTCTTAATAAGGTTTCGGAAGGCGATTTTTAAGTAATTGCGTATCATAATATTTTTTCATTGTAGTATAATTTCAAAAATCATACTTAATTTTTTTTAATCTGAAAATCTTTAAAAATATCCTTGATTCCGTAATAAGTTCCAGGAAACACTATTGTTCCATGCGTTTCATTGGGTAACTCTAAGTAACTATACACTAAATTTTTAGGGCGTTTATTTGCTAAATAATCTAGTAATTCAACATTTGCTGGAAAACGAACAGGTATTTTTATATCTTTTCGACATTCAAATATTTTACCTTTAAAAGTTGAATTATTACTCAAAAACGTCATAAGTTCTTGTCCAATTTTGCCTTTATTCCACCAGGTACTTCCATCAATTGAAATAATTGCTTGAAAAAGATTTGGCTTTTTATATAATGAATAATATGCTAACAAACCGCCAGTAGAATGCCCAATTAGCACGTTATACGCTTGTGTTCTATATTTTTTATCAATCGTTTGAATCAATTCTTTCTCCAAATATTCGAGAAAATTATCTGCACCTCCGCCATTATTTAAGTCTTGCGTTTGTCCTGAATCTTCATCTACTTTTGGCGAAAAATCTCTTCCTCTATTATTCGTTGTGATACCTACTACAATACAATTAGGAGCGATTCCACTTTGAGCCAATAAACTTGAAGCCTCAGTTGTAAATGAAAAATAATATTCTCCATCTAAAACATAAATCACTGGGTATCTTTCAGTATTTTTCTCGTAATCATCAGGTAGATACACAAATACTTTGCATTTTTCTTTCAACACCTGAGATTCAATCGTAAAATCTGTCATGCCACTTTTTGTATAAGCAAATTGTGCAAGCGTAGTATTTACAGACAGGAATGTTAATACGCTAAACTTAAAAATTATTTCAAGTTTTTTTTTGATTGTTAATTCCATAGGTTTGTTTTGATTTATTCTGACCGCAAACTTTTCACAGGATTCATCACCGCCGCTTTGATAGCTTGGAAACTTACTGTCAATAACGTAATGCTCAATGCACCAAGACCCGTCAGGACAAAAATCCACCACGAAATATCAGTTCGGAAAGTATATTTTTGTGTCCATTGATTCATAAAATAATAAGCAATAGGCGAAGCGATGAATAGTGAAATGATAACTAAAATCACAAAATCTTTCGACAATAACGCCCATAAATTTGTAACTGACGCTCCCAATACTTTTCTTACGCCAATTTCTTTGGTACGTTGTTCGGCCACAAACGATGCCAAACCAAAAAGCCCTAAACAGCTAATAAAAATGGCGAGAATAGCAAAAAATGTAGCTAATTTGCCAACTCTTTCTTCATCACCAAATTTTCTGGCATAATCTTCGTCCACAAATTTGTATTCAAAAGGTTGAGCAGGATTGTATTTTTGAAAGACTTCTTCTATTTTACTCAATGATTCACTCGCACTTTTTTCGGGATTAAGCTTTAAAATAAGCACATTTCCTTCATCTCTGGTTAAGTGAAAAATCGAAGCACGAGACGGCTCATAAGGCGACTCGATAACCATATTTTTAACTACGCCAATTACTTTATAGGGTTTTCCTTCCCACTTGATAATTTCATCAATGGCTGCCGATGCATTTTTGTAGCCAATAAATTTCACAGAAGCTTCATTCAAAACAAAAGCCAAAGAATCAGAAACATAATCTCTCGAAAAATCTCTTCCAGCTACAAATTGCCAACCAATCGTTTTACCATATTCGTGCGTTACATTATTATTCGGAAAATCAACCGCTTGATTTGGGTCTTTTCCTTTCCAATCGAAGCCGCCGTTGGTGTTCCAATGTTCGGTTAATGGGCTACCCGATTCGGCCATATCTACAATTGCTCCTGCTTTTTTTAATTCATCTCGAACTACATCAAAATGCTTGTGTATATCATTTGTTTGTTGGAAAATATTTATCAACCCATCTCGACTATATCCTACTGGACGATTTTTAGCAAATTGAATTTGTCTGAAAACGACAATTGTACCGATAATCAAAGTTACCGAAACAGTAAATTGAACAACCACCAAGATTTTTCGTGGAATTGAAGCAAAACGCCCCACTCTAAATGTGCCTTTTAATACTTTTACTGGTTGAAATGAAGATAAATATAATGCAGGATAACTTCCAGCGATCAAGCCTGTAAGGATGCTAAAAACGATTCCGAGCAACCAAAAAACTGGATTTGACCATAAAATAGACATTTTTTTATCTGATAAATCATTAAAAAATGGCAATATTAGCTGTACTAATAAAATCGATAAAACAAAAGCAAAGGCAACAACAAGCAATGATTCGCTAAAAAACTGACTTATAAGCTGTCCACGCACCGAACCGATTGCTTTTCTTATTCCAACTTCTTTTGCACGTTTTTCACTACGAGCTGTACTTAAATTCATAAAGTTTATACATGCCAAAAGCAACACAAAAACGCCGATAATTCCAAAAAGCCACACAAATTCGATACGTCCACCTACGTTTATTCCTTCTTTAAATTCTCCATATAAATGCCATTTTGACATTGGATGTAGAATAACTTCGGGTTTGTATTTTGCTTCGTCTTTGTTGAGTTTATTTAATTTTACATTTTTTATCTTGGCAGAAACCTTGTCCATATCAGCATTGTCGGCAATTTGTGCGAATGTTTGCGTAAAATTGCTTCCCCAAGGATTTTCCATCTTTTTAATCCATTCGTTAGTAATCAAATACAATTCCCAAGGCATCAAATACGACACATTTTTTAACGTTGAATTATGTGGTAAATCCTCGTAAACACCAGTAACTTTTACATCATATTTATTATCAACCTTAATAATTTTATCCATTGGGTCGGTATCGCCAAAATAGGTTTTTGCAACCGACTCAGATAATAAAATTGAGTATGGTTCTTTCAAGCCTGCACGAGTACCTTTCAGCATTTTTAGTGAAAGCATTTCGGTGACTTGCGGTTCAAAAAAACTACCATTTTTTGTAAATTTCTTTTCACCAACTTTCAAAATATGGCTTGAATTCCACGAAGATTGCAACACATACTTAAAATCACTGCCATAGTTTATACGAATTTCTTCGGCCATTACGGCGGGCATTGAATTATACGTTTCTTTCTTTCCATTAAATGATTGATGCTGCTTAACTTGAGCTATTCGCTCATAATTTTCATGGTTTTGGTCGAAAGTCAATTCATCATACATCCAGAGTCCAATAAGTATAGCAACAGCCATACCTGTGGCTAAACCAAAGATATTGATGAATGAATAAACCTTGTTTTTAACAAGGTTTCGGAGGGCGATTTTGAAATAATTTTTTATCATAGCTTTTTCATAATTTTTGTAATAGCGTTGGGTAAAAGTTTGTGTAGAAGAAATCTTGTTACAATTTTAATTAATCTGATTTCAGACTTTTTACTGGATTCATTATCGCTGCTCTTATTGCTTGAAAACTCACTGTTAATAATGCAACTACGATTGCCGAAACACCTGCTAAAGCAAAAATCCACCACGAAATTTCGACTTTGTATTCAAAATTTTGCAACCATTTATTCATCAAATAATAAGCAATCGGGCTGGCAATAATGATAGAAATAAAGACTAATTTTATAAAATCTTTACTCAATAAAGTTGTGATACTAAATATACTTGCTCCTAATACTTTTCGGATACCAATTTCTTTTATACGGCTTTCGGCCGTGAAAGTTGCCAAACCAAATAAGCCTAAACAGGCAATAATAATTGCCCAAATAGAAGCAGTTGTAAATATTTTGCTGTATTGTTGTTCCGAAAAATATTGTCTATTAAAATTATCATCAACAAAGAAATATTCGTAAGGATTACCCGCAAAATAGGTTTTATAGAGTTTTTCTAAACTAGCTATTTTTTCTTGCACATTATCGGGCGTTAGTCTCACCGTAAAATATGTTGTATTGTTTTGTGGATAAAAAATGATTGGGTCAATGGCTCTCTGAACGCCCACATGGTGATAATTTTTTACCACACCAACAATTTCTAATTGTCTTTCATCCCACTGAATCCGAGTCCGAATGGCTTCTTCTGGCGTAGCAAAACCTAGTGCTGCAATTGCTGTTTCGTTCAATAAAACTTTGCTATTTTTATCCCATTCTACATTGCATTCGGCTTCCGTAAAATTTCGACCAGCTTTCAATTCGATACCATAGGTTTTTAAAAATCTATCTCCAATTATTGCAAACGAATACGTTTTGAGTTCATCGCCTAGTTTTGATTTTGGCTGAGTAAAACCACCCGTCATAAAATTATACCAGCGGCTTGGCACTGCTCCCGAAGCACAGTAATCTTTCACAAAACTTTGTTGAGAAAGTTCGTCAATAAAAGCTGCTTTGCGAGCCTTATAGCTGCTATCTTTACCAACTTCTGCTCCTTGAATAACTAATAATTGGTTGGTATTCATGCCTAAATCTTTGTTTTGCATAAACTTTAATTGTCTATAAATCAGCACCGTACCAAGTATTAGCATGATTGATATTGTAAACTGAGAAACAACCAACGATTTACGCAAAAAAGCTCCCTTTGACCGTTTATTAAACTTACCTTTTAGGGTTTCAATCGGATTAAAATTTGATAAAACATACGCCGTTAATGCTCCAGAAAAAACTGAACCAAGCAATAATAAGCCTAAACTAAATACCCAAACTGGCGATATTTGAAGCGTATCAATAGATAAATTTTTACCAATTAATTCATTAAATATAGGTTGTAATAAACTCACAAAAACAATTGATAAACCAAAACCAAGTGCATTAACAAGTAAAGATTCACCCAAAAACTGAGCAATTAGATTGGCTTGTGTAGCTCCAACAACTTTTCTGACACCAACCTCATTGGCACGTTTTAAGGAATTGGCTGTTGAAAGATTGATATAATTAAACCAAGCAATAATCAAGATTAAAAAGGCTATTCCGCCTAACATATAAATGTATTTTAGATTGCCTGTTGTTTGCAAGTCATCACTAAACGATTCACTTAAATGAACATTAGCAAATGCTTGTAAACGGAATCTAGTACCATCATTTTCTTTACCTAATTGCTGGCGAAGTTTGGTTAATTTTGTTTCAAAAGCTTTATGATTTACCCCTTTATTAAGTAGAAAAAAAGTATTGATGTATTGCGAGTCAAGGTTATCCAATCTCGCCCAACCGTTGTCATTTAAGTTTGCTGGATTTTTAAGTGTTTCAAGTGAAAATACCATATCATAACGGATATCCGAATTTTCGAGCATATCAGCATAAATACCTTCAACTGTATAAGCTGCATTTCCAAATTGGTTATTGAGTGTTAGCACTTGGCCAATTGGATTTTCAGTACCAAAATATTTTTTTGCCGAAGATTCTGACATAAAAACAACATTTGGCTTTTGTAATGATTTTGCATTACCTGATTTTATTGGAAAACTAAAAAACTCAAAGAAATTTCCCTCTACAAAACCAATACTATTTTCACGAAAAGGCTCGCTGCCTTCTGTTATTTTTTTTACTACTCCTTTCGAAACACCTTCTTCAAAACGACAAAAATCTTTGATTTCTGGAAAATTTTCTTTGGCTTTTAAAGCCCAACCTGGTTCAATTTCTGGCCAAGTTTCTCCTTTCGGATTTTGGTTTAAAAGTCGATAAATATTTGGCAAATTTGCATGAAAACCATTAACACTTTTTTCAAGACTAATATATTCAAGAATGAATAAAAAAGCAGAAATACCCATAGCTAAACCAACGATATTGATGAAGCTATAAACCTTGTTACGTACAAGATTTCGAAAAGCAATTTTGATGTAGTTTCGTAGCATGAAGGTATTTGTAATTAGCTGTTAGTGAAAAAATGATTTTTTTATTTTCAAACAATTAATAAAAAACTAAAAACTGCCAGTTAGTAGTCCAAAACTTATTTATACATGAAAGTTTTCGGTAACTACTTTTCCATCAAATAAATTTATAATTCGGTGCGAAAAACCTGCATCATAAGGCGAGTGCGTAACCATCACAATGGTTGTGCCTTCATTATTGAGTTCCTGCAAAAGTTTCATTACTTCTTCACCATTGGTTGAATCTAAATTACCAGTTGGCTCATCGGCTAAAATCATTTTTGGTTTAGCAACCACTGCACGAGCAATAGCCACACGTTGTTGTTGTCCACCCGACAATTGTTGTGGAAAATGATTACGGCGATGCATCATGTTCATGCGTTCGAGAGCTATTTCAACCTTAACTTTACGTTCATCAGCTGGAGTTTTTAGATATAATAAAGGAAGCTCAACATTTTCATAAACCGTCAATTCATCAATCAGATTAAAACTCTGAAACACAAATCCAATTGAGCCTTTGCGTAATGATGCCCGCTGACGCTCCGACATTGTAGCAACTTCATTTCCGTAAAAATCATAACTTCCACCTGAAGGATTATCTAAGAGACCCAAAATATTGAGTAAAGTAGATTTTCCACAGCCTGATGGCCCCATGATAGCTACAAATTCGCCATCTTTGATTTCCATTGTTATGCCATTTAAAGCAGTTGTTTCAACTTCTTCAGTAGTGAAGATTTTTTGAAGGTTGGTTGTTTTTATCATTTTTTTTCAGGTTTTAGAAAACAAAAATTATTTCTTTGTCTTCAAACTTTTTCTAGAGATTATCTATTTATAAATATTTTCTTTTTTTTCTTAATTGTTTCAGTAAAAAGAATCGTTCATTTTTATTGAAACAGAAATAGTTTTTCAAAATTCCAGTACTTCATTATCGCCAAAATTTTCATAAGAACTTGTAATTACTTGTTCACCTACTTGTAATCCTTCCAAAACTTCAAAATATTCTGGATTTTTACGACCTAAAGTAATTTTTCTTTTTGACGCTTTTTTACCTGATTTATCTACAACATATACCCAATTTCCGCCTGTATCCGAGAAAAACCCGCCTACTGGAATCAAAACTGCTTTCGTTGCTTTACCCAATTCTAAACGAATCGGTGACGACTGACCACGTTTGATTCCTTCAGGAATTTTAGCAAAAACCATATCCACTTGAAAACGACCACTGCGTACTTCTGGATAAATTTTGGTTATTTCTAAGCCAAAATCCTTTCCATTGAACTCAAAAGAACCGCCTAAACCTGCAAAAATTCTTGAAATATAATGTTCATCAATATCAACACGCATCTTGAAACCATTCAAATCATCTATTTGTCCAATATTTTGTCCTTGGCTAATATTTGAACCAACTTCCACATCAATTGAAGATAACAAGCCAGCTACAGGAGCTTTTACTACTAAATTTTCGAGTGTTTCACGCCAAAGTTGTACATTTCGTTGTGTGCGTTCGAGTGTGCCTTCCAATTGTTTTATTTGCATTTCAGCATTTTCTTCTTGGTATCTTTGCGACTCAAGCGTGATTTCACGTTGTTTAATAAGTTTTTCATAATCACGTTTTGATTTTAAATAGTCTGATTCGGCTATCACTTTATCAGCATTTAATTTCTTATTTCGGTCATAAATATCTTTGGTTTGGTCAATCTGAAAATCCAAATCATTTAGCGTTTGTCGAATCGTAAATTTCTCTACTTTCAATCGTTGACGTGTATTTTGAAGGTCATTTACCAAACGGCTTGCTTCAGTTTCTGACTGTAAAAAATTGAGTTTTAAGTTTTGATTTTCAAGTTTTAAAATCACTTGTCCTTGTTTTACCATATTTCCACCATCAACCACTTTTTCTTTTACATACCCCCCAACAATTGCATCCAATCTGATGGTTTTTAAAGGTAAAACAACACCAGTTACCACAATAAATTCGTCAAAGTCACCTTGAGTTACCGTCGAAATTGTTATTTTTTCTTTCTCAACATTCAGCTTTGTTCTTTTATCAGCAAAAGCAAATTGCCAAATCAATAAGGCCACCAAAAGTGTACCTCCACCAATCATTGCTATTCGTTGTGTATTCCAAAATTTTTTTTGAATTTGTCTGTCCATTGTGGTATGCTATAAAATCTTTAAGGTTATTTTTAATTGAATTATTTCCAAACTTGTGCCAAAATCATAATACACTGATTATTAGATATTTACATATTTTATGAATTTTAAAATTGTCCGTTTTCGGACAATCATTGTACGGTGTCGGACGTATTTTGAATACTTGTTTTTACTACAAAAAATAATTACAGTAGTTCAATTATCTGATAATCAGTTGATTACAAAAAAAGTCTCAATCTATGATTTGTTGAGGTCTAATTTTTGTCTTAGATTAGCAAATCTATCGAAAAAGCTATAATGATTATGTCAAAACTTCTAATAATTGATGATGATGTTGATGTACTAAGTGCCGCTAAATTATTTTTAAAGCGACATTTCGGACAAGTGGATATTGAAAAAAATCCAGAAAGAATTCCATTTTTGATTACTAATGGCAATTATGATGTGGTACTGCTCGACATGAATTTCACTAGAGATGTAAACACAGGAAAAGAAGGATTTGAGTGGCTTGACCGAATTTTAGACATAGACCCGCTCATTTCGGTTGTGCTTTTTACTGCTTATGGAGATGTAGAAATGGCCGTACGTGCTATTAAAGTTGGTGCGGTTGATTTTGTCCTAAAACCTTGGGAAAATACAAAACTACTTGACACCATGCAATCGGCGTATGAAATCAGATTGCAGAAAACAGGCAAAAGTGAAGAAAAGAAAAAATCTGCTAGCAAAGTTGATATTATTGGCAGTAGCCCTGCAATGCTCAAAATATTTGAAACCATTGAGCAAGTGGCTGCAACGGATGCTAATATTTTAATTTTAGGAGAAAACGGCACAGGCAAAGACCTAATAGCTAGAGCATTACACGAAAAATCAAACAGAGCAGAAATGCCATTTATACATGCTGATTTAGGGGCAATTTCAGAAACTTTATTTGAAAGCGAGCTTTTTGGTCATGTAAAAGGTGCATTTACTGATGCTCGTGAAGATAGAGCAGGAAGATTTGAAGAAGCAAACAATGGTACTATCTTTTTGGATGAAATTGGCAATATCCCTTTGCCTTTGCAAGCAAAACTACTCAATGTCTTACAAAACCGAAGCATTACAAAAGTTGGCTCAAATAAATCAAAAACCATTGATATTCGTTTGATTTGTGCTACCAATGAACCAATTTATGAGCGAGTTGCTCAACGAACTTTTCGGCAAGATTTACTTTATAGAATCAATACTATTGAAATAAAATTGCCTTCATTGCGTGAACGTCCAGAAGATATTTTACCTTTGGCAGAACATTTTTTAAAGATTTATCGCAAAAAATATAATCGCCCAGTCAATACTATTAGTGCTACTTTGGCAAAACAATTACAACGCTATCACTGGGCAGGAAATGTGCGAGAGCTGCAACATGCCGTTGAGCGAGCTGTCATTCTTGCTAAAGGAAATACACTTCAACCCGAAGATTTTTTCTTTGAAACTCGGCAAGAATCAGCACCTTCATTCGACCAAACTTATCAATTGGAAGAAGTTGAGAAGATGCTGATTATTAAGACACTAAAGAAATTTAATGGCAACATCACCGATGCTGCACGTGAAATGGGCCTCACTCGCCAAGCACTTTATCGACGAGTAGAGAAGTATGGAATTTAGTTGGTAATTAATTTGCACATCCGCCAAATTCTGTTTTAAAAACTGTTCCACCATCAGCTTTAAAACCAGCGTTTAGCGTTATACTTTTCCCTGCTCGATAAGTTACTTTTGTGCCGCTCCCAGTTACTTGATTAGTAGCTGTAATTCTACCTGTTGTTGCATTAACTTCTTTGGTAATAATCCCTGATGAATAATTATCTGTTGGATTAATCAAAGTTAATGTTTCAGAACATGGTGGTGGACAAATTGATATTAGAGTAAAAGCTTTTGTTGGACTATTTGTTACTACTGGTGAGGATGATATAACTCGAAGCTGATAACCACTTCCTAAAGCTACTGTATTAGGAACATTCGCAACCAACGTACCAGCAGTAGTACTATTAAGCGTTCCAATTGTGGTTGGTGATGCAAAACTCCCTAAAGCATCTGATAATTGGGCAGTAAAAACATTATCAACTGCATAAGTTCCAGTCAATGTAATTGGAATATTGAAATTATTTAATAAACACCATTGCGTAGGAATAGAACCAATCACTACAACATTATCTTGCACAATAAAACTATTATTACCTACAACAGTCCACTTATTATTTATATCCTTGGCTCTAAAAAATAGTGTGTGTGTGCCGTTCGAAAGACTACCAAGATTAACTGTAAAATCTTTACTAACGTTTGTTCCAGCTGCAAAAGTTACAGGAGTTCCATTTCCATACCCTAAGTCATTATCAATGAAATATTCCATTGCTGTAATGTTTGGTAAACTTGCGGTTGGTAACGTTTCTTTATAGAATGGTCGAACTCCTACAATACTCCATTTGTTATTAGCATCTTTAGCTCGTAAACTCAAAAAATGAAAACCATCTGACATACCATTAGGCAATGGAATTTGAAAACTTTGCGAAACACTTGAACTTGCAGTAAATGTAACTGGTGTACCATTTCCATATCCTAAGTCATTATCAATGAAATACTCCATTGCTGTAATATTTGGTAAACTTGGGGTTGGTAACGTTTCTTTATAAAAAGGTCGAACTCCTACAACACCCCAATGATTATTGGCATCTTTAGCTCGTAAACTCAAAAAATGAAAACCATCTAAAATACCATTAGGCAATGGAATTTGAAAACTTTGCGAAACACTTGAACTTGCAGTAAATGTAATTGGAGTACCATTTCCATATCCTAAGTCATTATCAATGAAATACTCCATTGCTGTAATGTTTGGTAAACTTGCGGTTGGTAACGTTTCTTTATAGAAAGGTCGAACTCCTACAACACCCCAATGATTATTGGCATCTTTGGCTCGTAAACTCAAAAAATGAAAGCCATCACTATTTGATGAGAGATTCACTGAAAAATCAACAGTTACGGGGTTTCCTTCTGTAAAACTGACGCTTATACCACTTCCATAACCAGGGTCAGCATCAATAAAATATTCCATTTGGGTAATATTTTGAGCAAAACCTTGATTAATACTGAATAATAATAAACATACAATTAATTTTCTCATGTCTTTTATTGTAGTTTATTTTAATTATTTGCTCTAACAGTTACACTCACTTGTAGGGGTACACTTGTATTTCCAGCTCCTGAAGTGGTAAAGTTTGTAGTGATTGGCACAGTAGGTAAACCTGAAAGCACATAAGGGTTTGCTCCACCAAAAGCACCTGCATCAGTGCCTCCAGTGCCCACGCCTTTAGCTGGAGAAGTTAAAACAAGTTGAAAGTTTTTATCAATTAACCCAACATCGTATGGGTCAGATAATAAAAAAAGTGTTGAGTAATCTCCATTATTTATATTCCCATTTCCTGTTGGTAGTATAAATGAACAAGTATTACCTGTTGGTAAACAAGCAATAATATTGTTAGAAATAGTTGTTCCAGTGTGAATAATTGGGTCAAATAATAATTGTTGAACACAACTATTACAAGCATTACTTCTAAAAATATTATTAGCGATTGTACTATTAACTAAATTGGTTAAAGTACTGTTATTTTGGGTAGAAAAAGTATTATTAGTAAAGACACTATTAGAAAAATATTTAATTCCTCCTCCAATAATATTATTTTTAAAAGTACAATTTTCAGGACTATGAGCTTCACTATAGCCCCATATATTACCTGTTATAAAGCATTTTGAAAATGTAATAAAGCTTTGAGAAGCTGAACTAAAGGCAATATAATTTGTATTTTGAATATAACACCTTTCAATAGTTATATTGCTAACATTATTAAAGCCTAAATTATTCGTATAAATTCCTGTGACAGATGTATTTGCACTTCCTGCATTAAAAGTTATTCCATTAATCATTGACATTCTTAAATCAAAAGACACATTTGAATTCTGAGCTAAGAAATAGCCATTTCCAATAATACTTAATCGTTTGGTGCAGTCAAGAGTTCCATAGCTTGATGCACTTGGTTCTACATAAATAATATCTCCATCAGCCGCAGCATCATGGGCAGCTTGTATTGTTGTGTAAACATTTAAACCAGATACGCCAACATTATTATTGCATCGTCTTATAGTTTGAGCATAAATCGAAATACAAGTAAATAATAAAGCAATTATACTTAAAATTGAAGTAGAAATTATTTTTTTCATTTTTTTGGGTTTAATTGTGATTTTAAAAATTATGTAACAAACTCATCTTTCTTCTCGAAACTTTTACTTCACTTCCATCAATAAGCTTTACGGTAGCCTTTTTCCCATTCTTTGAGACACTTTTTATGAAATCAGGATTTAGTAAATGAGATTTATTTACTCTCAAAAAACTTATTAGTTGCGGTTTTGCTTGGTGTTGTTTGAGGGTGGTTGAAGAGACTAGCTTTCGTCCATTTTGTAAATAAAAAATAGTGTAGTTGATATCTGCTTTGAGATAAACAATTTCTTGACTTTGTGGGTAGTTGGTACGGTTCATAGGCTATTAATTATTACTTAAAGTGTGTAAATTTCAAATACCACTTAAAATCTTTTTAGTGTTTTTGTGGATGTTTTGAGCTAAAAACTACAATTTAAGTTCAAACGTTATCTGTGAAAACATTTAATGTACTGGCTTGCAAAGATTTAGTTTTATACTTAGCTTTACAATACTGAATATTCAGTATTTTTTACCACTAAACAATTGCCATGAATATAGTCTCTTGCCCTTTTAATTTTAATGAGTTCAAAAAAATATGGAATTCTGGTGGTCTTAATGAAGATATGGATGTTGTAGCGAATCTTGTAGAAAATAATCCTTTGCTACACGAAACACTTATCATGCAAGGTCATGCTTTAGCTGTATTAGATATCAAAACTATGCAGTATCCCTTGATTTTAGGAGATGTAGAAAAAGTATGTGGCTGGTCTAGTGAGTATTTTTATAAAGTAGGCGTGGAAGGATACATTAGTCACTTTTTACATAATGACCAATTAGGTTTAAATGAGGTTTCAAAACAAATTAATGCTTATGTACCAACCTTAAAGCAAGAACAAATAAAAAAATTTAGGGCAATTTATGATTATCAAATGGTTGGAGAGGATGGTCTAACTAGAAGAGTCTGCCAAGAAAGTATTGCATTAAAGACTGATGCCAATGGTAATATTAGCTATTTTTTAGCTTATGTTTCAGATATTTCTCATTTTAAAAGAGAAGGAAAACAACATATTCACCTTTCTGGCGGCGATAAAAATCTTTTATTTGAAATCATAAATGAGACCAATACATGCAATCAATTACCGTTGCTGAGTAAGCGTGAATCGGAAATTGCAAAATTATTAGGAAATGGCCTACTTAGTGAACAAATAGCAGATAAGTTACATGTAAGCTTAAATACTATTCATACACACCGCCAGAATATGCTAAGAAAATTAGAATTAGTAGATACAACCGAATTGCTCAATTTCATTAAAATATATAGGCTTTTATAAATACTATTTATAAAAGCCTATTTTCCGATTATTTAAACACAGTCAAATACTCTTCTTCTTTAAAACCTATCGCCAAAATTTTGTCAGATTCAATAATTGGGCGTTTGATGACTGATGTTTTCTCAAGCATCAATGCAATTGCCGAAGCATTATCAACGATTTTGCTTTTTTCTTCGTCGCTTAGGCTTTTGAAAGTTGTGCCTTTACGATTGATTAATACATCAGAAGAAACCTGAGTTAGCCATTCTTCTAACTTCGGTTGACTAATGCCAAGTTTTTTATAATCATGAAATTCGTAGGCAATTCCTTTATTTTTTAACCAAACTGTTGCTTTCTTAACAGTATCACAGTTTGGAATTCCATACACTTTAAGCATTTCTAAGACGCGTTACAATATTTTTAATTACTTTCATTTCGCCCAAATGCTCTGTTTCATGGTTATAGAAAAAATACAAAATACCTTCATTGGTTCTTGGGTCTGGGCCAATTTTAATGGCTGTCTCTTGCTGTAAATATTCGTCAGAAACCGTTCCTAAAAGTTCATTTATTCGCTCTCCACGAGAAATAAAATGCTTGAGTATAAAACTCAACTCAGGATAAGCGTCATTGGCTTGTAAAGTAGAACCATTGCCAAATAACTCTTTTTCATTTTCATAAACATCCAATTTTTCACTTGGATTCAATATTTTAATAATGGTATTTCTGACACTTGTAATATGCCCAAGATTCCAAACAAAATTATTGACGGTATCATAAGGCCTAAAAAGGACTTCCTCTTGAGAAAGTCCTTCGGCAAATTTTATTATTTTTCTAGTATTTAAGGCAAGGCCTTTCTGTAATTCAGCTACTGGCATTTCAAAATAGTTTAGGTTATTTTGAAATAACACTCTTTCAAAAAAGAACGTTCCCCTTTGGTTTTTGAGGTTTTTCAGCAGTTGCAAAAAGAGGATATTGGTCAAAAATATTTCTAACAATACTTTTAAAATAATTCTTTTTAGAAGAAGCTTTATTAAAAATCCCTGTGGCATATCCACGCCAAACAACTTCACTTGTTTCGGCTTCGATCATCGAAATCATCAAAGTTCCTTTTCCTAATTCATATTTTACTGGCCGATAAATAAAATTATCATCTTCGGTCGTAACCCAATTAACTAAGGAAGGTTGGTCGTAACCTTTATATTTTAATCGGTCATAATAAATAGAAAAATTCACAAAAACATTCGGTTTTTGAGCGTTAAACTCATATCCTCTTGCACGCATTTGGTATTGAATTGCCTGTTGTACATCTTCGCACAAAATATTAGTATCACGTTCACAATCTACAAAGGCGTACGTAATATATTTTTTAAAATGCGTAGAATAACGATAATCGTTATCAACAAAAACCCTTGTACAACTGCTTAAAAAAAACACAAAACTCAAGAATAGTAGCACTTTTTTCATCTTAAACTATATTTTTATAATCAATTATCTACAATATTCACCCAAACTAATAATTATGTTATTAGATTTTCAGTAAATCAATAGACCATCAATCATTGTCTATCGACTATTATAATTCTTCAATCTTACGGGGTTTTTCTCCTGCAGCAAAAAGCGGATATTGGTCAAAAATATTTCTAACCACGCTGCGGTAGTAATTGATAGGCTTATTGACTTGTTTATTAAACACGCCCGAAGCATAACCTCGCCAAATCAAACGACTACTTTCAGCATCTAATAAAGATACCAAAATCATCCCTCCTCCAAAATGGAAGTTTTGTGTTTTGTAGGTATCCTCGCCATCGAAGTGATTAACCCAACGATCGAGAGATGGTTGAAAATAGCCTTTATAATCAACTCGGTCACGAATGATGCTATAACTCACCAATAAACCTGGGTCATCAGCCACAACTTTATAGCCACGAGCTTTCATCTGCCGACGAATGGCATCTTGAATTTCGGAGCACACAAAAGAGGTGTCAATCTCACAATTAAGAAAATTGTAGGTCTTATACTTAGTAAAATCAGTTTCATAACTGTAGTCATTATCGACCATCAGTTTGATTGTGTTACAGCTTGATAATGCAAAAGCAATGAGTGCAGAGAGTGCAGAAAATAAATAGATTTTTCTCATAAGACTTACAAATTGAATTGGGTTAAAAAACAAATGACTCGCTACTGCGAAAAGACTTACTATCAACTATTTATAGATTTTCTGAATGAGTGGTTAAACATTACAGAACAATCAAAGTTAATCAATCAATTCTAAAAATCAAATTACTTCCTCTTTAAGTTTATGTCAGATTTTGCTGCTTTTCTAACATAAATTTCACCAACTTCACATCATCAAGCTGTTTTTAATTATCCTTGATAATATTCTAATGCTTTTTTCATTTCAACCTTCGACACAACTACATCGTACAAACAACTTCCTGCTGCATTAATGAGTGAAAACCTAATTTCCTTGCCTTTATTCTTTTTATCTTGTTGCGTGAGGCTGACTATTGCTTCAAAATCTGTTGCCTCTAATGGCACTTTTCCGTAAATCGAAAAGATAAACTCTTCCACTTGTTCCAATGTTTTTTCATCAATCAGTCCTCGTGTATATGCTATATACGACTCGCAGACCATTCCGGTTGCAATTGCTTCGCCATGAAACAATCTTTTTTTTCCTTTATCTAAAAAAAACGTCTCAATTGCGTGTCCAAGCGTATGTCCAAAGTTTAAAATCTTTCTAATTCCTTTCTCAGTTGGGTCTTGTTCAACTATTTTTTTCTTGATTTCGACCGAATGAGCAATCAAATCGGCTAAGTCTTGGTCTGCTAAATCTTTTCTTCTGATTTCATTCCACTTATTAACATCTTGAATCAAACAATGTTTTAAAATCTCGGCAAAACCTGAGCGTTTTTCTCTTTCAGAAAGTGTTTCTAAAAAAACTGGGTCAATCAAGACCGATTTGGGTAAAGTAAAAACGCCTAAGTGATTCTTGAATCCGTGAAAATCAATTCCAAGTTTTCCGCCTACGCTGGCATCAACTTGTGAAAGCAACGTTGTCGGAATCTGAATAAAATCTATGCCTCGTTTGTAAGTAGCTGCACAAAAACCACCCATATCGCCGATTACTCCACCACCTAAATTTATCATCAAAGCGTGGCGGTCGAGTTGTGCATCGGTCATTGCCGACCAAATCGTTTCACACGTTTGAAGATTTTTATTTTCTTCACCATGTTTTACGGTTATCGAAGTATGTTTTGGCAAAAAATCTTTAATGATTGGATAACAAAACCGCTTAGTATTTGTATCGGTCAAAACTATGATTTTAGAATAACTTTTTTGTGCAAGAAAAGTTCTTAAACTTTCGGATATTGGAGAAATGATAACTGACATTGGTCTCTTTTTTTGATTAAAGAGCCAAAGTTAGTAATTGGAGAGGATAAATACAGGAAATTGTACGGTTGATTTAGCAAAGCAACACAGAGAATTTGAAGTTACACGAAGAAAAAACGTGCAGTTTTTCATTATTCTCTCTGCTGCTCTGGTAAATCTTATAAAATCAACTTAGCAAATCCCATTTAAAGATACCTAATTTAGACAAACAATAACGAATCGAAACCCGTAAAACACCTAAACCATATTTAGAACTTCTAACAAAATTGATAGATGATGCTTCTTCAAAGTATTTGGTTGGACAAGTTACTTCGGCAATTTCAAAACCTTTGGCAAAGATTTGGGCAATCATTTCATTATCAAAAATAAAGTCATCATCACATTTTTGGAACGCAACCGATTGCAATACTTCTTTTGAAAATGCACGATAACCTGTGTGGTATTCAGAAAGTTTTTGGCTCATCAAAATGTTTTGCGTTAACGTCAAAAAACGATTAGCGACATACTTGTAAAGTGGCATTCCACCTTTCAAAGCTCCTTTTCCTAAGATTCTCGAACCAAAAACTACTGGGTACAAATCTTCACCAATGATACTCACCATCGCCCTGATTAGTTTTGGAGTATATTGATAATCTGGATGCACCATTACCACAATATCTGCCCCGATTTCGAGTGCTTTTGTATAGCATGTTTTCTGATTTCCACCATAACCTTTATTTTTATCGTGGCGTATAACATGCTGAATACCAATACTTTGAGCTACTTCGGTGGTATTGTCAGGGCTATAATCATCAACTAATATTACTTCGTCAACAATATCAAAAGGGATTTCTTTGTAGGTACGTTCAACCGTCAATGATGCACGATAGGCGGGCATGACGATGACTACTTTTTTGCCATTATACATGAATTATTCGAGTTTTCGGTGCATTTTTGCAAACCGATTGGTTTAAAACTTTGTTACAAAATAGGCAATGTTTCATTTGAATTGCAAGAACAAGCCTGTAATTAGTAATTATTATTAATGATTTGATGGCAAACTAAATGCCAAAATTTAACCGTGTATTTATTTTAAATTCAATTTTATGACATTTTCAAGCGAAACAATATTTTTTATCTGTTTTTCGATTTTTGTGGGATTAGTAATGGCCTTCGATTTGGGAGCATTTAGTAAATCATCCAGCCACAAAGTAAGTTTTAAGGAAGCTGGTATTTGGAGTGCAATTTGGGTAGCTTTGGCTCTTGGATTTTTCTTTTTTTTACGCCAATATGGTTATTTAATACACGATATAAGCGACGCTTCGCATTTGGCCTTGGTAAAAGACCAATATTATGATAAAATGAAATTGCCTGCGGATTTTAACGAAGCTCTCCAAATATTCCAAAATAGTATGGCAATTGATTATCTGACGGGATATTTGACCGAATATTCTCTTTCTGTAGATAATATTTTTGTTTTCATCTTGATTTTCAACTCGTTTGGGGTTCGAGAAAAATTCTATAAAAAAGTATTAGTTTGGGGAATTTTGGGTTCTATTGTTTTGCGTTTTATTTTCATTTTTATCGGAGCAGCTTTGATTCAAGAATTTGAGTGGATTCTTTATATTTTTGGAGCATTTTTGGTTTATACTGGCTTAAAAATATTTTTCAGTAAAGAAGAAGAAGAAGAGAATATCGAACCAGCCAAACATCCAATCGTTAAATTAGCATCGAAAGTTTTTAACGTTTATAAGCGTAATGTGACTGATAATTTCTTGATTCACAATCGAAAAATCAATAAATGGTACATAACTCCCTTATTTTTGGTAATGTTAGTAATTGCTGGAACAGATGTGGTTTTTGCGGTTGATTCAATTCCTGCTATTTTTTCGATTACAAAAGACCCTTATATTGTGTTTTTCTCAAATGTTTTTGCCATTATGGGGCTTCGTTCAATGTTCTTTTTCTTATCGAGTGTCATGGGACTTTTCCGTTATTTACCGCTAGGTTTAGGCGTTTTATTGACATTTATTGGAGCAAAAATGTTACTTCATCACCCAATAGAAAATTTAGGTTTCACAAATACGCACTCATTAATTGTAATTGTTGGCATTTTGGCGGTCAGTATTTTGGCATCTATTTTAATTCCTGAAAAAGAAAAAGCCTCATAAAGCTTTATAAACTCCACTTTTTTAGAAAGTGGAGTTTATTTTATTATTTACTGTTATTTCTGCTCCAAACTCGTTCAAACTTCCATCCTTTTGCTCGGAAATTTATTGGCAAATATGCGTGGGTTTCTTTCGGAGAAATATTTTCAAAATACAAATCATCATCGGTCAAAATTAGCGATTCATATTTTCCAGTTGATGTTTTCACTGTTAAATCAGCAAATGGTAATTCATTGATAAACAATGGATTACCATTTTTTAATTGTTCTTTCAGAAACCAATCCGTGCGAAATCTTTCAGGTAAAGATTGCATTGAAATATAATTTTTGTTGGAAACCGCAAGAGCATATTCCAAGTATTTTTTTAATAACTTTGGGCCTTCATTTTGAGCATTTTCAACATTCAACTGCTGTGGCAAAATACTACTAATTACATATATTTTTTCTCTCGCTCGACTTGCAGCAACGTTTAACCGATTTTCACCACCACTTTGATTCAAACTTCCAAAATTCATCAGCATTTTACCTTTTTCGTCGGGTGCATAAGCCACCGAGAAAATAACAATATCAAACTCATCCCCTTGAATATTCTCAATATTTTTTACAGAAATACGCCTATTTTCATTCGTCAATTGTAAATCTGAAACAATCCGAAACTCGTTCATCAATCGCTCTATTAATTCGGCTTGCTTATGATTAAATGTAACCACTCCAATCGTTTTTTCGGGTGAAGTTTTTTGTAATTCAGCCACCATTTCAACTACTTTTTTGGCTTCAATATCATTGCTATTTTTCTCCCAAATTCCATCAACTTTTATATAGTTGATAGCAGGTTCATTTTTACTAATTTCCTCATAGTGAGGCAATAAATGCAAAGAGTTTTTATAAAAATGTTGGTTTGAAAAACCAATCAAATCAAGCGATTGACTGCGATAATGCCCTTGAAGAGAAGTTTGTGGCAAAAACTGAGCGGCCAAATCAAGCAATGAATCAATTTCAAGCATCGGTTCATACGAAATATCCTCAGTGGTCATCTCTTCTTCGTACCGAACTTGGTACAAATCATTGGGCTGTAATTGCTTTGAATCACCTGCAATTACAACTTGTTTGCCCCTAAAAATAGCTGGGATTCCGTATTCAGCAAAGCATTGTGAAGCCTCGTCGAAAATCACTAAATCAAACAGTTTTTCTTCTGCTTGTGCATCCATCAAAAACATTGCAGAAACCGATTCAGGTGAAGCCATCCAACATGGAATTAGCTTAAAAATTTCATCAAAATAATTTTCTAAAACTTTTCTTACCGACCAAATTTTACGCTTTTTAGTTGTTTGATGTTGCAATTCTCGATAAGTTACAACATTTTGTAAACGATTGATTATTAAATCTTTATAGGTTTGTTCTCGTAGTTTCAATAATACAATTTCCTGACTCAAGACTTGTTTTTGATTCACAGATTCTTGTAATTCTTCTTCCATTTGTGCCATTTTTAGCGAACTCACACTCCGCAAAATCGGATAAAGATTCTCAATATGTCGAATCCACGCCAAACGTAACGAATTCTGGAAAATTTCAATGGCATTTTTGGGCGTGGCAAAAAGCATTTCTACTATTTCCATTTCTGCTCGGCTAAATGTATTGTTGATTTCATCTGCATCATGCAGCAAATCAAAGTTTTCCTGCAAATACTCTACGATTGAAGTCTTTTTTACTGAATCAATTTGATTATCAGTCAAATAAAACCCCCATTCCAACGCCTTTTGTTTGGCTTCAATAATTATTTGTTCTAATTGTTGGTAATAATTTAGCGAAAAAGCAGCATTTCGGAGAAATTCATTGGCTTGGTAAAAACCATAAGCTTCATTAGCCAAAATATAATTTTTTAAAGTTTGCTCAGTTTCATCGAATTCATCTCGCAAGTTGATATATATATCCTTTTTAGCCAATTTTTCTTTCAATGCTTCAAAAGTTAATCGATTATCAATTTTCTTGATAAGTACTTCTAAATCAGTCATTTGTAAAGAAAACTTATTCATTAAAATTAAGTTCTCAACATCTTTTTTATCTTTAGAAAACAATTTCCAAATAAACCAACTCAAGCCAGATTTGCTAGCGATAAAAGCTTTTTCCAGTTGACTTTTTCTAAGAAACAAATTCTCTTTTAATAAACTTTTTTCAAGCCCAATTTCACCATAAAGTTGACTTATTTCTGCACTTATTTTTCTTAAATCAAACTGCCGATTATTAAGGTATTTTTTTTCATTGACAATTGCTTTAAAAATTTCGATAACTTCCTCATTTTCAAAGCATTGAGTAAAAAGCTTTACTTGTTTTTCGTCAAAAGTATTTAATTGAAGAATTGAAAATTGGGTAACATTTTTTGCTTGAAAATTGGCTACTTCGTCAATTTTTTTTATGATTTTAGGAACATCGCTAAAAGTAAATTTTGTAAACGAAACTCGGTCTTTCCAAAAGTCATAGTCCTCACTTTTGCGTAGTTTTTCTTCATACTGAAAATAGCGTTTCAATCGTCCTTCAAAATCAGCTAACTCATTGAATACAAAAGACTTATATTTATCGTCTAGTTCAAGATACGGTTTTTTATAACTACTTGTCAAATACATTTCTTTCACCGAAAGTCCACAAACTGATTCATCGAAAAGAGCTTTTTTAAAATCTTGTAAAGTTTCCGAAATCTTATCAATTCGTCGGCTGAGTTGCGTAAAATTTCGTTCTAAAAAAATCGCATCCAAACTCTTATTTTTCTTCTGAAAATCGTCAATTCGCTCAATTTGATTAGCTATTTTCTCAAAAAGTACTTTTCTATCATTTTTGAAATCATGTACTAAAGCAACAAAATTGGTCATATTTGCTTTCTCTAATCGCTGGAAAACAGTATCCAAAGCCACTCTTTTTTGGCAAACAACTAGCACTTTTTTACCTCGAGAAGTAAAATCTGCAATCAAATTGGCAATTAGTTGTGATTTTCCAGTTCCAGGCGGGCCTTGTACAACCAAAGATTTCCCTGATTTAACTTGTATTATTGCTGCCTCTTGCGAAGCATCCACAGCGAAAGGAAGAAATGTATTTTCCTCTTTTACGGCGGTTTTTTCTTCCATCGAAACAGGGAATATTGTTTCTAATTTTGGTCCATTTTCCTCTATATTTTTAAGCAATGCTTCATAATCTGGCACTAAATACGAGCCTGCCTGCGGGAAAATTCCGAGTATTGCTTGTGGAAAAAGTTTAAGTTCACCATTTCGCTCTGAATCCGCCAAATCAGTTTTTAACATTCGTTGGAAATCAATGAGTTTTTCTGAAAAATTATCCTGATTAAAATTTATTTCTAGCGAACTTTGTTTCAACAATTCGTATAATTCTGTCCGAAATACAATACTTTCTTTACTAAATTCTTCAAAAGAAGTTTCTAAAAACTCATCCGAAATTTTTATTTGATTGAAATGCGAATAAGCCAACAAAAAGCTTTGATTAAAACATATTGCTTCGTCACGCTTTTCTAAAATCCACTTCTTCCCATTGTTTTTTAAGGTTACAGGAAAAAACAAAAGCGGACAACGTACAATTGTTCCATCCGAAAGTTTTCCTTTTACAAATGGGTATCCAACATAAAGGTCTTTTGCACCACGCTCTTCTTCAATAAAGGCTTCTGTTCGGGCAATTTTTCGCAATATTTTACTTGCCTCATTGACTTTTTCCAAACGATTATCCATCACATCGCAGAGCGGAACTTGGTTCTTCTGAGCAATAAGTTGGTTGATGTAATCAAAGGAAGCTTTTTTGTCTAGAAAATCAAGTTGGTGTAAATCAAGAAATTGTTCTTGCGGCAAATTAAGCAACAACAAAGAGCGATTTCTTGAAGTAAGATTGGTTAATCGACGAAGATATGTTTTGAGGAGTTTTTGCATATTACAAATATTAGCACGATTACAATGATTTACAAGTTTTAAAAATTTTATCAAATCTGTTTACCATACATCCATTCTTAACGCAATTCAACATTTTATATTTGGAATAAATTTTTTTAAAGACTTTATTCGTTATTGAATGGCAAAGATTGTTTTTTTGTCAAACCTTCTATATTACACATTAATCCATTAAAAAATTATGTTAAACTATTTCCGAACCTTGAACTTCAAGCAACTCATCTTGGTGATGCTTGTGGGCATTTTCTTAGTTGGAGGCGATGCTTTTGCCCAGAATAAATCTGATAACCAAAGCGGTAAACAAAAGAAAAAAAAGAAGAATAAAAAAACTCTAGCTGAAGAAAAAGCTCCGATTCCTGACCCAATAAAAGTTACTTCCGTAGAAGGAATTACTGAATATCTGTTAGGAAATGGCCTCAGAGTTTTGATGTTTCCTGACCAATCGAAACAAACCGCAACCGTTAATATTACTTATTTGGTTGGCTCTCGCCATGAAGGTTACGGCGAAACTGGTATGGCTCATTTGCTCGAACACATGGTTTTTAAAGGTTCTACCAAACATACTAATATTCCACAAGAATTGACTGACCACGGTGCAAGACCTAACGGCACAACTTGGCTCGACCGTACCAATTATTTCGAGACATTTTCGGCTACTGAAGAAAATCTTAAATGGGCTTTAGACCTTGAATCTGACAGAATGGTCAATTCGTTCATCAAAAAAGAAGATTTGGAAAAAGAGTTTTCAGTCGTAAGAAATGAGTTTGAATCTGGTGAAAATGACCCTGAAAGTGTATTGAGTGAAAGAGTAATTGCAACAGCTTATTTATGGCACAATTACGGTAATTCTACGATTGGCTCAAGAGAAGACATCGAGCGAGTTCCGATTGAAAATTTGCAGGCCTTTTACAAAAAATATTATCAACCAGATAATGCTGTTTTGTTGGTTGCAGGCAAAATTGACGAAGAAAAAACCTTAAAAATGATTAACGAATATTTTGGTGTAATTCCTCGTCCAACGCGTCAATTACAGCCAACTTATACCGTTGAACCAGTACAAGATGGTGAGCGTTCGGTAACATTACGTCGTGTTGGCGATGTACAAGCTATTGGAGTGGCTTATCATATTTGTTCAAATAGCCATCCTGATTACCCTGCTTTAGATGTTTTACAAGGAATTCTCAGCAATGAACCATCAGGAACTATCTATAAAGCATTGGTTGAAACAAAAAAAGCCTCAAGTCAATATGCCTATTCATTCACAAATAAAGACCCTACATTTTTCTATTTTGGCTTATCGGTTTTGAAAGAAAAAGACCTAGAAGATGCCAAGAAAACCTTGCTTTCAACACTTGATGGCGTAGGTACGATGGACTTCACAAAAGAAGATGTAGAACGGGCAAAAAATCAGATAATTAAAGGTTTTGAATTATCAATCCGTAATTCTGAAAGAACTGGTTTACAAATGAGTGAATACATCGGAGCGGGAGATTGGCGTTTGGCATTTATTTATCGAGATGCAATTGAAAAAATTACGGTCGATGATATCAAACGAGTAGCTAAATACTACTTTAAACCTTCAAATCGTACGATTGGACTATTCATTCCTGAAGAAAACCCTGACCGTGTGAAAGTTCCTGAATCGCCAAATGTAGATGCATTAGTTAAAAACTATAAAGGTCGTGCGGTTGTTGCACAAGGTGAAGCATTCGACCCATCGCCAGCAAATATCGAAAGTCGCACCAAACGTGGCCAAGAAAACAGTGGCATAGAGTATGCTCTATTACCAAAATTAACTCGTGGAAATACGGTAAGAGCAAATATTACGCTTCGCATCGGCGATGAACAAAGTTTGCAAAATAAATTGACAATCAGTCAATTTACAGCCGCAATGCTTAATAAAGGCACAAAAAATATGAGTCGCCAACAATTGAAAGATACTTTAGATAAATTAAAGGCTCAAGTAAACGTTGGTGGTGGTGGCAATTCGGTGAGTGCGAGCATCGAATCAACGAAAGAAAATTTACCAAAAGTATTGGCTATCGTAACTGATATTTTGAAAAACCCTGTGTTCGACGCCAATGAATTTGATAAATTAAAACAAGAAAACTTGGCACAAATCGAATCTCAAAAAAGCGACCCACAGGCTTTGGCATTTACGGCATTCCAACGAACAATGAATCCTTTTCCAAAGTCGGATGTACGATATATTCCTACGATTGACGAACAAATCGAAAACGTTAAAAACTTAAAAGTTGAAGAATTGAAAAAATTCTATACTGACTTTTATGGTGCTTCGGCAGCAACTGTTTCCGTTGTTGGCGATTTCGATGAAGCAAGTATTCGTAAAATTATTAGTACTAATTTTGGTTCTTGGAAATCTCCTATTCCTTTCAAACGTATTCAGGCAGTTTTTCAAGATATTACTCCAACCGCCAATGCCATCAAAACACCTGACAAAGCCAATGCTCTTTTCTTGGCTGGACAAAATCTTCAAATTCAAGACACAGATGCTGATTATGCAGGCTTAGTTTTGGGAAATTATATGTTAGGCGGTGGATTTTTGAGTTCACGTTTGGCCGTTAGAATTCGCCAAAAAGAAGGAATTAGCTACGGAGTTGGCTCAAATATTAGTGGTAGCCCAATGGATAAATCAGGAAGTTTTATGACTTATGCCATTTACGCTCCAGAAAATGCAGAAAAACTCGAAAAAGCATTTTATGAAGAAATCACAAAAGTTGTGACCGAGGGATTCACTGCTGATGAATTAAAAGCAGCAAAATCGGGTTGGTTACAAAGTCGTAGCGTGTCTCGCTCACAAGATAACGAGCTTTCTAACAAACTGAACAATTATTTATATCTTGATAGAACACTTCAATTTGACGCAGATTTTGAGAAACAAGTTGAAGCAATTACGGTTGAACAAGTAAATGCAGCGATGAAGAAATTTATTGACCCAAAGAAAATTTCAATCATTAAAGCGGGGGATTTCGATAAGAAAGTTTCAGGAAACGGAACCCCTTCGGTTGGTGGTGTTTCGGGTAGTGGAAAGAATTAGAACCTCCAAACGGTCAACCGTTTTCTCAAATGAGGATAATTAATCAATAAAACACCTCTAATATCTCAGATGTTAGAGGTGTTTTATTGATAGTTTAGTACCTTTGCTGACCAAATTTTCAGATAATGGATTCAAAATTTTTGCGACATATTCTTATTTCACTCACTGTTTCATCACTTGTAGTATATATTGTTTACCATAGTATTGGCACTGGAGCATATATTATGATGTCGGCTTTGGCATTATCAAGTTTTTTAATTGGTTATTTAGAACCTCGACGTGGTTGGATTTTAGCTCTTATGCAAGTAGTCATTTTATTGAGCGTACATTTTTTAAAACTCATCAAACCCGTAAGTGCCGATATGGCATTGTTTGGCACATTTGCAGGATGTGGTATTTCGTTAGTTTTTAGCTTTGTGGCAGGCCGTTTAGCAAGATTATTTGAAAAATGATATATTAAGAACGTTTGTTCGCATTCAATTTCCTCAATTCTTCACGAATATCAATCAATAAATCATCCACTTGTGGTTTGGCTTCTGTGCTTTGGCCTAATGCTCTTAAAAAAAAGTACAAAATTGTACCCACAATTACAAAATCAAAAGTTGCCTGGAAAGCTTCTCCCCAACCAATTTTAACAGTCAAAACTTCAAAATATCTATCTTTTAGATTTACTCCGCCAATCATAACCCCAATAATTGGCATAAAAATTTTATCGACCATCGCTGATATAATTTTTTGAAAAGCTGTACCAATAACTACACCAGTTGCAAGGTCAATGATATTACCTCGCATTAAAAAACCTTTAATTTTCTTCACCATCACTTATATTTATATTCTTTGATTTAAGACATTTTATTAAACAAAATTACTTGTTTTCATTACAAATCATTTAAAACTTGCTATTTTTCTATAAATTGTTTGCACAAAATCCATTAATTTAATAACACTACCGAGTGAATTTCGCTAGAAAAAAACTTATTTTTCAGCATCGGCAAATATAGCTTTTAATGAATAATAATTCGCTTGAACTTCTGTATTTTCAATGCCTATTATATTCTAGAAAATTTCTACTAAAAGTAAATGGAGAATATTTAATGTAGCAAGCTTTTGAGGATAATAGATTCATGAAGAATCAGATGAGTGATGCAAGAAGTTAATTAAAGCTGTGTGAATTATTTATGCTTTTTCATTTTTGTGTGTTAATTTCTGCTCAAATTATGGGGCGTTTTTCATTAGAAAAGTTGGTTTATTTGTGAGAATCGGTCTGATTGTATTTTTATTCCGAAAAATTGGTATAGGCTTTCCCATCATATCGGTACAAACCCATGCCTACGCTACTGAACCAGATATTTCCTGATTTATCTTCTAAAATAGGAAATAAATTATTATTGGGAAGACCATCTGCCTTAGTAAGAGTTTTGAATGTTTTGCCCTCATAATAACCCAGCCCATTTTCGTCATCGAACCAGATATTTCCTGATTTATCCTTTAAAACATTGCCTTGATAACCTTGTTTTCTCATAAAAATATTTTTGGTAAAGGCTTTTCCGCCTACTTCGAGCAAAGACGAAGGTTCGTAACGGCAAATACCATTGAAGGAAGTGGCAAACAAAAGATTTCCTGATTTATCTTCCATGATATTATTCACTCGCCTAACATCGTTGTAAGGAATAATATTGGTTAATGTTTTTCCATCAAAACGAGAAATGCCTTCGTCCATGCAAGCCCCAAACCAAATTTTGCCTGTTTTATCTTCAAAGATTGAAAATATAGCTTTTAACTGCAATGTATCTTTATTAAAGACCTCACTATTATCTAAAAAACGAGTAAAATAAATGCCACTATAGCAATAAACGCCCTCATCTGTTCCAAACCAAATTGTTCCCTTTTTGTCTTGCATCATACACCAAACGCCATTTATGAATGACGCGTTGTTATTACGATTTACAATTATTGGTATCTGAATAAAGGCTTTTTCTCCTGCTTTGAACGATGCTGAAGGAGTGTATCGATTGAGTCCAGTTTTTGTGCCAACCCAAATGTTACCAGCTTTGTCTTCTAAAATCGAATATACAATGTTATTATCTAGTCCGTCTTTGGTTGTAAAATGTGTAAAAGTTTTTCCATCATAGCGATAAATACCTTCTCCATTGCTACCGAACCAAATATTACCCGATTTATCCTGCACGACACTACCAATGGCAGCCTCTTTATATATGCCTTGAGGTTTTAAGATTTTAGTGGATTCGGAAGCTGTTGTTGCTACTTTTTCCATTTTGTCTTGTCCCTTGCAAGAAGATAAATAAACCAATAAGAGTAGGAATAAGTAAATTTGAGATTTTAAGTAATGCTTTTTCATATATGTTTTTGTGTATTTTATAATGTTTTTGACTTAGTATTTTACTTTTCTACAAACTTCGTAAAGGTTTTCCCGTTGAATTTACAAATACCATCTCCGTCTGTTCCAAACCACAGCTCACCATTATTATCTTTATAAACAGTGTTTATCGCATTACTCGTTAGGCCGTCTTTTGTGGTATAATTAGTTAAGTTGCTTCCGTCATATTTCCAAACACCTGTATCCACTGTTCCTATCCAAAGATTACCATTATTATCTTCGTTTATTGAATAAATGCGAGCCAAAGTACCTAAAACTGATTTGCCAGAAACCCTAAATTCTTTATTGCTTAGTTCTTTTTCGTCTGTAAAATTGATTAGAGTTTTTCCATCGTATCGAAACAAGCCAGCACCATTATTTCCAAACCAAATATTACCCTTGCTGTCTTCAAATAAAGCAAGTACAGCTGGGCCAATTAGCCCTTTTTCAGTAAACCAAGTAAAGGTTTTTCCATCGTATCGACATACGCCTTGTGCTTGTGTGCCAAACCAAAGATTCCCTTTTTTATCTTTTAAAATGCTATAAACTGCATAACGACTAAGATTATAGGGGGAGTTTTTAGAATTATCTAAAGGCAAATAGACAAGCGAAATGCCATTGTAGCGACAAACTCCACTGCCTGCATAAAACCATAAATCGTTTGGTTCAATTTTCCATTCGCTTTCAAGATTCGTTTCTTTATTTGTCAAAGTTGTGAAAGACTTTCCATCGAATCTGCTGACACCAAACAGACCTGTTCCGAACCAAATATTTCCAGATTTATCTTCTTGAATGCTTTGCACTTGATTATTGGATAAACCGTCTTTCTCAGTAAACTGAATCAAAGTTTTTCTACCTGCACGGAGCGAATCGGACCGCCGAGCGGCCGATGGGTCATAACGATAAACTCCTACGTTATTTGTACCAAACCAAAAGTTGCCTTTTTTATCTTGAAAAATACTACGTATATTCTTGTCAATTTTGGAAATTGTATTCAAATTGAAAATACTATTATTGTAATCTTCTTTGTTTTGCCCCTGGCAGTAAAAACAACAAATGAACTGAACGATAAAAATCACTTTTTTCATGCTTGTTTTTCAAAGTTTAATTTGTGTGTTTGCGTTCTATTCCGAAAAATAGGTAAAGTTTTTCCCATCGAAGCGGCATAAACCTGTTCCACTCGTAACTACCCAAAGATTTTTAGTTTTACATTCCAATAATTGACCAAATAGATTGTCGTATTTATGATGCTTTTAAGTTTAATGATTTTATTGAAAATTTTACCAAGGTCCATTTTTCTTAACTTGATAAAAGCGAGTGCCGTCGAACCGATAAAGTCCTTGTCCTGCACCCCACCACATATTGCCAGATTTGTCTTGAAACATACTTTGTACACAGCAATTTAGACCATCGGTAGGTGTAAACACTGTAAACGCTTTTAGATTTGGCAAAGGAATCGACGGGTCGAATCTTGTAGTGCTGCCTCGTGCTGTAATCCAAATAATTCCTGACTCTTCAATGTAGATTCCCCAAAATTCGGTGCCTCCTAAACCATCTTTGGCGGTGTATTCGGTCAGTTTTTTTCCATCATATTTACAAATGCCATTTTGCATAGTAAACCATATATTGCCCATTTTATCTTGTGCAATGCCACCGGCATAGTTCGCACCTAAATTTACTTTTTCATTGAAATTCACAAGACTTTTTTCCCCTTCTGAAGGATTATATCGAAATACACCTGTATCTGACGAAGCAAACCAAATATTCCCATTTTTGTCTTCAATAATTCCCGCAATATTAATAGGTGGAAGCTCTTTAAATAGTGAAAAACTTTTTTGACCTTCACTATCAGCCACAGGATCATATCTGTACACTCCTCCATGTGTTCCAACCCAAATATTACCCGATTTATCAACAAGAATGCCTTTTCGAGTTATATCCACATGGTTTAAACCATCTTTTTGATTATAATTTTTAAAGATTTTTCCGTCATATTTATAAATTCCTTGGTCTGTTCCGAACCACATGTTTCCATCATTATCCTCATTGATAGCGTAAACAGTTTGATTATAAAAGCCATCGGGGTTAGAAAAGTAAGTCAATGTTTTTACGTCATATTTCACAACTCCATCGCCTATTGTACCAAACCATAAGTTATCTTTTGAGTCCTGAAAAATACTTCGGATATATTGACTAACCAAGGTAGTGTCAAAATCAGGGGCTAAAGCTGCTGGCTTAAAGTTTCTGATTACTTTGGGAATTGGTTTCGAGGCATTTGATTTTACTTGACCATTGCAAGAAGTACAAAAAATAGCCACCAAGAGCAACATATAAAACTGTACGTATTTCATCATTTTTCTTTTAAATAATTTATTTCAGACCCAATGGTCAACAAAGCATAAAATATGAATGTATTGTATTTCATTTATTTACTTAGCAACCGCCTTTGCGAGGTGCACTTTTATAAATTATTTTACTATCTCGTTCTACATAGTTGCCAGCTACTATTGGATATGAATACTTGGGTGCGTACGATACACTTTGGCTTTTAATAATTATTTTGTCGTTAACTTTCAGGCTATGCAATTGCTCAAATTCATTGTCATTTTCCAGCCCAAAACTGAGAATATAATCATCACAATTAATACTTACCATCACGCCGAAACCTACTCTTGAGCCTGACGGAAGAGAAAGAGAGGTTACAACAGCCTCCATTTTGGTAGAATCCTTAACGGACTTACTTATTTTAGCAGCACTAGCAAGTACTTTTTTACCTTCGGTAGATGCTTTCCATTTATTGAACATTATACCATCAGGGCTAGCCTCCCATATTTTTAATGCAGCTTTCCTTTCGGCAGCAGTAAGCGGCTTTAAAATTGACTTTTTAGAGGTTTCATTTTTAAATTCATGATTTGTAAATACCAGTCCGATTGCCACAACTAGTGGTAAGGTTAGAGCATAAATGATTTTTTTCATAATTTTTGTATGTTTAATTAATAATATAGTTTTATCTTCTTTTTAAATTTTATGTTTACGATGAAACTTTGCTTGTTAGTTGTTCATCGCTTTTATTTATTAGTTTCTTGTCTGCACGTGTTTATTTCAAAAAATCAATAAATGTTTTTTCATCTTGTGTTGAAAAATGGGTAAAAGTTTTTCCATTGTAACGGCACAAACCAGTATTACGTGAACCTATCCAAATATGTCCAGTTCTATCTTCTAAAATTGACCAAATAGAATTATTGATTAGCCCGTCTTTTGTTGTAAAATGTGTAAACGATTTACCATCGAAACGGCTAAGTCCATCACCACCAAACCAAATGTTTCCTTTTTTGTCTTCTACAATTCGGGCAACTACATTGCCATATAATCCATCTTTTTTTGTAAAAGTTGTAAATGATGTGCCATCATAACGATAGACTCCATCCCAATTGCTGAACCAAATATTTCCATTTTTGTCTTGTAATTGAGGCAAGACCCAATTGCGTAATCTTGGCGTTGGCTCATCTTGATATAATTTCTTTAGGTCAAATTTAGTTATTGACTTTCCATCATAACGATACACGCCATCGTGACATCGTCCTCCTAACCAAAAGTTACCTGCATTATCTTCTAAAATTTTTTCTATTTTCATAATACAAAATTCTATGTCATTAGGTACTTTGAAAAAGTTAAATAATTTTCCATCATATACATAAATACCAATACTCGTTGCAAACCATAGTTTTCCGCTCTTGTCCTGCATAATACTCCATACAAGATATTTACTACTTAGCGTATCATTTGATAAAGCGATTTGAATTTTAGAAAATTTATTATCATCGTAAAGACAAACACCATTGTCTGTGCCTATCCAAATCTTACCACTTTTATCTTCTAAAATGCAAAGCACAGTATTGCTGTTCATTCCCTTTGACGTTGTGAATTGTGTGAACAATTTGCCATCATATTTATAAAGACCATCTCCAGTGGTTCCGAACCAAAGGTTTCCAGATTTGTCCTGCAGACTACTATTTACATTGTGGCCTTTATCTTTTAGTGAGCCCAGATTTTTTACAAGTTTTGGTTGTCCATCAGCTATTATTTTTGATTCGTTTACCGTATCTTTTGGTAAGTCTTTTTTTACTTGTCCGTTACAGGAAGTGAAAAATATGCAAATTGCTAAAATTGGCATCTTTAGCATTTGGAAGAGTGTTATTGCATTTTTCATTGTTGTTTTTCAAAGATTAAATCAAGCGATAATTTAATTTCGTTGGCAATGGCAGCTTCTTTGGCGAAACCAAATAAACTTGGCGAGTCATAAGTAATTCCCCATAACTGTCGGTTTATAAAAAAAATTGCCTTTACTTTTATGTTGTTTCCTTCAAAAATAATCTCAGCGGGAAACTGTATTTTATTGGCAATTCCTTTGATTATCAATGTACCATTTACCATGTATTGATTTGGCTGTACGATACTTACTTTTGCTTGCTCAATTGTAAAAAATGCCTTTGGAAACTTACTGACGGAAAAGAAATCATTTGACTTCAAGTGTTCATCTAAACCGTTATCTTTATCCTTATCTTTACTTTTTTCATCAATACTTTTAATGGTATTCATGTCTATTTCAAAACTTCCTTTGGTTATCTGGTTTGTAGCTGAAACCCAAATCAAACCAGAATTTACTTTCACGAAACCATCATGTCCATTAGTGCCAAGCGAAGAATTTCCTAACCATTTTATTTGATTTTTGGCGGGTGAAATAGTATATTTAGTTTGCGAAAAAACAGTTATTGAATTGAGTAAAAAAAGAAACAAGTATCGAGTCATTGGGTCGTTGGTTTTGATGTTACAAACGTAAGGCAAATTGGGTAAGTAGAAGTAAAACAAATGTAAAAAAGTGTAAATCCTTTGCAAAACATATTTAATATTGGTCTTTTTGAGATAAATTGCAGTCGAAAATGAAAAGAAGACAATACATATTATTAATTTTAGCAACCGTTATGTGCGGGTTTTCGGCATGGACTTTTTCTGGAAAGAACGATAGCTATACCGAAAAACACACCGAGATTGTTCTCCGAGATATTGGACATCAGCTGCTGTTGCACGCAAACGATTCGACGTCAAGGGTTTTGCCTGTCAAAAGAATAGAAGAAAATAGCTATCGGATAGAATTTCAAAGCTCTTTTACGTTTGTAACCGATACAATGGTTGCCATTATTGACAAGCATTTAAAGAAGTATAATTTACAAAAAGACTACATGGTAAATGTATTAAACTGTGAGTCGAAATCTGTTATTTTTGGTTATGAAGTAAGTTCAAAAACCAACAGCGTGCAACCCTGTTTGGGCAGAAGACAACAAAAAGACTGCTATATTATTCAGATTGATTTTTTAAATTCTGCTGAAACCACCTATTATTGGTTTCTGACTTTTCCTTTTTTCTTGTTTTTGTTTTATTTCATCAAAAATAATGCTTCCGAAAAAACAACTTCGGCGAGTGTCGAACCTGACACTATTAAAATTGGCAAGTTTTTATTTATTCCAACAAAAAACCAATTGAAAATCAAGAATGAAGTAATTGAGCTTTCAAAACATGAAAACAAATTGCTGGTTTTGCTAAATACCCAGCTCAATGAAGTAGTTGACCGTGATTATTTGATACAAGAAATTTGGGAAAAAGATGGCGTAATTGTCACCAGTAGAAGTTTGGATGTGCTTGTTTCCAAGTTACGTAAAAAGTTAAATGAAGATCCATTACTTCAAATAATTAATAGCCATAGTAAAGGCTATAAACTTGTGACTGAGTAATTTTTGAACAAATAAAATCTTAACTTAATAAACTTTTTAAAGCCAAATCTTCCTCGCTAAGTAGCTCAAAAGGTATTTTCCCTTCAACATTGGGGATACTTTTATCTGCTCCTGCCTGTAACAATATCTTGACACATTCCAGATAATTTTGTGGATTTTTACCACCATTTTTTAACCCATGTATTGCCCAAAAAAGAGGCGTTGATTTAAAATTTATACATAATTTATCGATTAATGCTCCCGATTGCACCAATTTCTTAACAAGTTTATCTCTTCCACACCAAGCCGCCCAATGCAAAGCCGTGCCTCCGTGGCATCCTGCATGATTGATGTTTGCACCATGCTCTACATAAAAAATAGCAAGTTGGTCGGCGTGTAGGCTGGCGGCAGCAACGAGTGGAGAATCTTGTTTTTCAATCAACTCATTGCCATCAATTTTTGCACCAAATTCCAAAAAAATCTTTGCCATTTCTACGGCTTCTTCATCTGTGTATTTTTTGTTAAATACGCCATCAGCAATTCGGTGTAACGGATGAGCTTTAGTCGTATTTAGTTCGTCATACGGTACGCCCTCATTGGCAAGATTTGGATTTGCAGAAAGAGCTTTTCTAATACCTTCGTAATCTTTGTTTTTGAGTAACATTTGCATGGTTTAAATTTATTTGTTTATTATTTCAATTCAAAGGCTTTATTTACACACGTAAAGAACCACGAAAACCTCTTGCTGCATAATAAGATTCAGCACCGTTGTGGTAAACGAAAACTTTACCATAACGAAAATCGGCAAAGATAGCACCACCTAGCTTTCTTATATCGGCTGGCGTTTTTATCCAACTTGACGTTTTCGTATCGAATTCTCCAAATGACTGTAATTGCCGATACTGCTCTTCTGTTAGCAATTCTACCCCCATTTCAGTAGCAACATCCAGCACATTATTGGCAGGTTTATGTTCTTTTCTTGCTTCCCAAGCTTCAAGGTCATAACAAAGACTTCGGCGGCCTTTTGGACTTTCAGCCGAGCAATCAAAAAAAACATATTCACCTGTTTCGTTATCATAAGCCACCACATCTGGTTCACCACCAGTACTTTCCATTTCATCGAGCGATAATAGTTTTGCTACGTTTGTTTCAAGTTTAGCCTGTATTTTAGCCCATTCGAGGCCTTTATGGCGATTCATATTTTTCTCGAAACGAGTCTTTAATATCTTCAGTAATTCCTCTTGGCCTTCTGTTGATAATTTCATTTGATGTAGTTTTTGTTTGTTTTAGCAAAATATAGCAAGTCTTAATGAAAAGCCATACCATATTTTTTGAATAATTATGTAAATGCTCTAATCATCTATACCTTTTCCATTGAGAATTTGTGGAATATATTTTTCCACTCTTGCTGCTCGTGTTTTGGCCTGCTTTGGTGCAGAAAAATGCAATAAATATGCTCGTTGACGGCCAGGTGTCAGGGCATAAAATGCGGTTTTTAGTTCAGGCATTTCGTCTAAAACCGACTGAAACTCTTCAGCGATTTTAAACTCCGTTGAGTTTTTCAAAGTAACTTTTAAACCAGTTTTTTCAACCTCAATGGCCTCAAAAATATAATTCCTCAAAGCCGTCTTCATTTCTATAATTTGATTTACATCCGTAAAACGAATCTGTCGTGCTGCCTGCACATTTTCAGTTTGTTGAATTAAAACTCCTTCGGTATCGCTTAATAAAGCACCTTTATGGAACAGCAACGCACAATATTCTTTAAATCCATGAATCAAAACTACGTTATTGTTCTGAAAAGTGTAGCACGGAACACCCCATTTTAATTCTTCGTTCAGACCACAGTCAAGCACAATTATTCTCAACTGTTCGTATGCTTCTTGCCATCTATTGGCTTTTTCAAAAAAGAAATCAACTTTCGGGTTCATTTACAATAATTTGTTTACAATTTCTTGAATACGATTATGTGCCATATTAATACCTTGTGAAAAAGGTAATTTGAGCATTTGGTCCCGAAATTCAGCTGATTTATAAACTATTTGCATGGTTAGTTTACTGGTGTTATCAGTGAGTCTTTCAAACTCCAAAAATTCGAGTTGGACAGGAAAAGGGCTGTTTTCCATCTCAAAAGTACGTGTAATTTTCTGATTTGGATAAAATTCGTGAATAACACCGTTAAAACAGTGTTTGTTTCCTTTTGGGTCTGTTGTTTCAAATTGCCAACAACCATGCCTTTTATTTTCAAGTTTTAACACCTTCGTTCCCATCCATTGTTCAATAATTTCGGGTTCTACGTATGCCCTAAAAAGCAACTCAACGGGCAAACTAAATTCTCTCTTAATCACCAAATCTTGTTTGCCATCCTCTGCTTTGATTTTTGTTTTCTGTTCCATAAAAGCTATTCTTTGGTTTTGTGTGCCTGCATGATAGCCTCCAATTTATTGAATCTTTCATCCCACATTTTACCGAATTGCTCAACAAAGTCTGCTACTTCTTCCATTTTATTTGCATTGACATGGTAGTAAATTTCTCGACCGTTTTGCTCTTGTTTAAGTAATTCGCACTCAGTCAGAATCTGTAAATGTTTTGAAACCGTTGGTCGTGCGGTATCGAAATTGGCAGCTATTGCACCCGCAGTCATTGATTGCGATGCAACCATGAGTAGTATTGCTCTACGAGTAGGGTCAGCAATGGCTTGAAATACGTCTCGTCTTAAATTCATTATGTAGTTATTTGACTACAAATATATGTGTAGTTATTTAGCTACGCAATTTATTTTTTATTTTTTTGAAAAAGGCTTTTCGATTCAAATATCACTTTACTTATTACATTAACTTTAGTAATACTATTCATTTTTTTGCTAATTATTGTATTTCTCTAAAGTATTGTCTAAAGTTCAGACATTCTCAAAATCCGTAATTGGTTTTCTTAAAGATTTAAAATATAACCTTAGTATACAATTTCTAAAACTATCAACCCAATAATTAATCAAACCCTTGTATTTATTTTTCGGCAATACCTCTAATCTCCTCCTCTCAATTTTACCACTCGCCCGAAAGATATGTCCATTTATCATATTTCATATTCTTGGAAAAATTATAATTCCGAATATTGTCTAAAAATAAGACAATAATAATTTTCAAATCCAATAATGATGAAAAAGTTACTACTTTTAATGTTCCTTACCGTATCGTTTAGCTCGTTTAGCCAAATGCCCGGTATGAGTGCTCAACAAGCCAACATCGGTCATGTTTACGGAAAGATTGTAGATAGTTTGGGTAAACCTTTAGAGTTTGTTTCGGTGGTTTTATTGACCAACAAACCAGACCCCGCAACCAAACAAAACAAAGATGTTTTACTAAAAGGTACAGTTACGAAAGCGAATGGCGAATTTAGTTTTGATGAACTACCGATTTTTGGTAAACATAAACTCAAAATTTCATCAGTTGGTTATAAAACAATCGAAATGCCTGTTGCTTTTCAATTGATGATGAATGGAAAACCTAATCCAAAAGCAGAAAATGACCCTGCCGAGCAAATGAAAATGCTTAAAAATTTACTTGGTGGTGTTGATAAAGACTTAGGAAATATCAAGTTTTATGAAGACAATCAAATTTTGCAAGCTGTAACCGTAACAGCAACAAAAGCTCTTTTTGAATCGGATATTGACAAAAAAGTTTTCAATGTTGAAAAAAACATCGTTACGGCAGGCGGTACGGCTGTTGACATTATGAAAAATGTACCTTCGCTACAAGTTGATATTGATGGCAATGTAAAACTCCGTAATGCTTCGCCACAAATATTTATTGACGGTCGTCCAACTACACTCTCGCTTGACCAAATTCCTGCAGATGCCATCGAAAAAGTAGAAGTAATTACCAATCCATCGGCCAAATATGATGCTTCGGGTGGAAATGCTGGAATTTTAAACTTAGTTTTAAAGAAAAACAAAAAAACTGGCTATAACGGTATGGTAAACGCTGGTGCAGATAAATTGGGCGGCGGCAACGTAATGGCCAATTTCAATGTACGCCAAAATAAAATCAATCTTTCGGCAATGGCAATGACAAACCAAATGAGAAGCAAAACTCTTGGCGAAAGTGACCGTTTTAGCGATGTAGATGGCTTAAAATCAACGATTAACCAAGATGTTGATAGCAGAATGAAAGGTGGATTTTTTTTTACAAGATTAGGTTTAGATTATTTTGTTACCAACCGCACGACACTTTCAGCGGCAGGAATTATTGGACAAGGTAAATTTAATCCAAGCGAAAACATTGACATCAATACTTTGCGTGGTTCGGTGAGCAGTTATAGCAACCGTATTTCTGCCAGTGATAGAGAGTTCAGAATGAAAGGAATGCAATTGGGTTTAAAACATAACTTTACTAAGTCTGGCGAAGAATTAACAGCCGATTTGAATTATTTCGGAGGTAAAAATGATGGTTCAGGCTTATTTACAACCAATTATTATGGCGATGCCAACACAATTTACGGCTCACAAATTCAGAAAAACTTATCGAATGGTAATAATAATTTCTTGACGATTCAAACTGATTATGTAAGACCTTTCGGCAATAAAGGTTCGCTTGAAATGGGTTTGAGAGCTCAAATCAATAATATCAAAAATATTAATGAAAACTCAATTAAGGCTTTAGGAGCAAATGATTTTAAAGTCATTAATTCAGCAACGACAAATTATCAATCAAAAAATGATGTGTATGCCGCTTACATTTCGGTGGCTGGAGCCTATAAAAAAGTGTTTTCCTATAAGGTTGGTTTGCGAGCAGAAAGTTCAAAATACAATGGCAAATTGCTAAATACTAATGAAGATTTTAACAATAAATTCCCAATTAGCCTTTTCCCTTCGGTATTTTTAAGTAAAGATTTAAAGAAAAATCAACAAATTCAGATGAGTTTAACTCGTAGAATTAATCGTCCGAATTTTTTCCAATTGATTCCATTTGTTGATTATACAGATAGCCTTAATATCACGAAAGGAAACGCTAATTTGGTACCTGAATTTACGTATTCGTCTGAAATTTCTTATACAAAAGCCAAAGGTGTAAATACTTTCATTGGCTCGGTTTATTATAAATATACCGATAACTTGATAACTAGATATTTGGGTCAGGAAATCAATCAAATTAGTGGTAAAACAGACTTGATAAATACGTATATCAATGCCAATTCGAGCAACAATTATGGTTTTGAATTGACAGGAATCACGAAGCCTAAAAAATGGTGGGATTTAACGGCCAATGTAAATTTTTATAATTCAAGAATCAATGTTTCAAATATTGAAATTGCCTCAACGCCAGCTCTTTGGAGTATGTTCGGAAAGCTGAATAATAACTTTAAATTACCTAAAAAATTTACTATTCAACTTTCAGCCGATTACCAAAGTAAAACCAATTTGCCAATTAATAGTGGTGGACAAAACTTTGGTCCTCCGATGAACCAAGTACAAAGTGCTTCGCAAGGTTATATCAAACCATTTTACAGCGTTGATTTTGCCATAAAAAAGACATTCTTGAAAGATGCCGCTTCCTTGACATTGAGTGTAAATGATATTTTCAGAAGCCGATATGCGGTGCAGTATTCAGAAGGAATTGGCTTTACTCAAAACTATTCGAGATTGACCAACCCACAAATGATTCGAGTAAATTTCTCTTATCGTTTTGGTAAAATGGATATGTCGTTATTTAAACGTCAAAACACAAAAAGCCAACAAGAAGGAATGCAAAACGGTATGCAAATGCAGTAAGAATATTTTTTACGAAACAGTGTTTTGTAATTGTTTTTCAAGAGACGCAAATTTTGCGTCTCTTGTTTTTTATTTATCCTCCGTCAATTTTTTTATCATATTTCCTCCCGTAGGAATCCAGTCCGAAACTTTTGAAATAACGGTCGGAGCTACTTTTTTAACAACTGGATAAGTAAGCGATTCATCCGTTAATTTTTTAGGAATATTAATATCAATACTCGACATTAACCACAGAAAAGTGCTGATTCCGAAAAGCCAAGTAAAAATTCCAACTAAAGCTCCTGCAAAACCATCAATTGTTCCTAAAATGGTGAAACGTAATGCCCGACGGAGCATCCATCCCAACTTATTTATTAAGAATATTGTAGGGAAAAAAATAACCGTAAAACTCAAATAAGGCAAAAAGCGATTAGCTAGATTTTCGCCAATGGCTGGTGCAATCAGATTCATGCCATAACCTAAAAATTTAAAACCAATCACAATCGCAATTACAAAGGCAATTACACCAATAATTTCAATAAATAGTCCTTTTCGGTAACCATTAAAAGCTCCATAAAGCAGCGGAAGAATAAAAACTAAGTCAAGCACGTTCATAAAAATGATATTTCTTTTGACAAAGGTACAATTCTACTCAGAAAAGGCATAAAAAATGGGCAATTTATAAAAACTGCCCATCAGGAAAATCAAAAAACATTAGCAGCAACCACCACCGTCATAAAACCAAGTCGAATCGGAGATATAAATATCGTCACGACCTAGTTTTGCCAAAACTCCCGCTGTTTTATCACAAACCGCTAATGGTTGATTGGGCAAGAGAATATGCCCTTTGTTATCATCAAAATAATTTTCATTACCATAGTAAATAGCAGTTTTACCAGTAAATACACATGGGCCGTCGGAAGGGATTGGGTCTTTGATTGCACAAACTTCTACTGATTCGATGAAAATTAATTCTTTCGTTGGATAATGATTCGGTGAAAGAATGCGGTAGGCTCGTTTGGCACGTACCTCAACAGTTCCAAAACCAACATCCGTTATCATTTTAATATAATCTTTCAATGGTATTGAACCCGTTAAACATAATGCACGGAGACGTTCATCATTGCGAAGTTCCTCTGACATTGGTTGCTCGCAAGTTGGGTCTGACATCACGAGTTTACCACGTGGCTTCAACACACGATACATTTCCTCTAAGGCTTTTTTCAAATCTTCTGCTTTGAAAATATTAAAAAGACAGTTTTGAGCTGCAATATCAACACTTTCATCTTCCACAGGCAACGCAAGAGCATTTCCTTTCCGAATATCAATGAAATCTTTTTCAAACCAACCATTGATAACTTGGGCTTCTTCCATGTTTTCTTTGCAAGCCGCCAACATTTCATCAACAATATCAACCCCAATAACTCCACCTTTTTTTCGACTAAAATAAGAAAATTGAAGTAATTCCATCCCACCACCAATACCAACATAAAGTACCGTTGGGTCATTCACCAAATCACGAGGATTAACGGTGCTTCCACAACCATAGTTCATTTCAAGCATGATTTTAGGCATATTTAGGCCTGGCAATGCCCACACGGGAGTAGTTGTGCAACACAAACCAATATCGGGTTTTTCGGCAGCTTGTTTATAAACGTCAATCGTTGTTTCTAAGTAACTTTCCATCTAATATTTTTCAGTGAATTAAAACAAAACTAATAACTTGTTGATAATCAATAAAATTACGCTACTTCGCCTCCGCAAGAACTCCCCGCTCCTGCCGTACAACCATAACAATGTTGGTTGACTATGATTGAGCGATTACTCAATTCATCATAATCAAATTGGCTGATGTGGTTTGCTTTTGAAGATACTTTTAAATCTAACATTTGATTAAAATCACAATCATAAAGATAGCCATCCCAACCAATTGAGAGTGTATTACGGCACATAACATTTGCTGCCGCCACAGGATTATATGCCATCACTAATTTATCCATATAAGCGGCATAATTGCCACTTACAAGCAAATAATCAAGATAACGACTGATTGGAATATTGGTAATTGCAAATAATGAATTGAATGAAATACCGAATTTAGTTGTTAAAACTCGCTTAAATTCCTTTTCTAAACCTGCCTGACCCGCTGGCAAAAAAGCACCCGCAGGATTATAAACCAAATTAAGCATAAGGCCCGTTCCTTCTATTCCATAACCTACCGAATTGAGCATTTGAAGAGCTTTGATGGAATCTTCAAAAACACCATCACCTCTTTGTGAATCGGTACGAGAAGCACTCGTTGCTGGCAATGAAGACACTACTTCAATTGAATATTTCTTGAAAAAATCAGGTAAATCGTTGTATTTGGGATTTGCTAAAATAATCGTCAAATTACACCGAACAATAATCTTTATTTTTTCGTCAACTTTACGTATTTCCTCAATAAACCATCGAAAATCATTGTTCATTTCGGGAGCTCCGCCTGTCAAATCAAGTGTTGAAAATTTATATTTTTTCAGGACATCAATGCAGTGTTGCATGGTCTCACGCGTCATAATTTCCTTACGGTCGGGGCCTGCATCCACATGGCAATGTTTACAAACTTGGTTACACATTTTGCCCACATTTATCTGAAAAACATCAAGTTTTGTAGGTTTAAATGGAAATAAGTTTATTTCTGCTAGTTTTTCTTTGAATAATGGAAGTTCTTGGCCTAAAAGTTCTTGGTCGTTAAGTACTTTTAATTGGAAAGCCGATTCTCCTAATTGGCTTTTTTGAGCCTTCAAACTTTTCACTGGATTCATGCGGTTTTACATTTATTCGTACTATTATATACGAAAATATGGGCATTTAAGTTTAGTAAAACAAAAAGAGAAAAACATTTTATAAGTTAACGTGCATCGTAACCTATATGTTTTTCTCTTTTTTTATTAAAATACGCTTATTTACTATATTTGGCTATATGTTCTTTTATTTTAGCAATTCGATTTTGTGGACTTGGGTGAGTACTCATAAATTCATCTTGTTGCTGCCCTCCGCTTGCTTGTTCCAAAATTTGCATTACTTCAATCATTGCATTAGGGTCATAACCTGCTTGAATCATATATTTTACTCCAAACTCATCGGATTGTAATTCATCAAGGCGGCCAAATTTCATTTCTTGAATTTGAGCCACATATTGAGCAATTTGTCCACCACCCATATTTGTTCCGTCGGAAGTAGCAGTTGCTACCGCACCAACCAATCCTTGATAAAAGTCGGATTTTGCCATTTGTTGAGCCGAATGGCGATGGATTACATGTCCTACTTCATGCCCAAGAACGCCAGCCAATTGGTCTTCTGATTTTAATCTTTTCAAAAGTCCAACTGTAATAAAAATTTGTCCACCAGGAAGAGCAAATGCATTTACAGTTTGGTCATCTGCCAAAACATGGAAATCAAATTGATAAGGAATCGACACACCTTTGGCTTTAGCCTCATCATCTACTTGTTTGACAAGTTTATAACCAACAGCCTTTGCTTGCTGTTGTACTTCATTATCGTTATAAACTCCGCCATATTCTTGTGCCATTTGAGGAGCACTTTGCAAACCCATGGTAACTTCTTGCTGTGGCGTAAGGTCGATGTGTTGTTTTTCGCCCGTAATTGGGTTTACCTGATTTTTACTATAATAACTAATAAGAGCCACTATACCCATTACAAGCCCAATGAGTATTCTAAATTTAAAGCCAGATGATTGCATAAATATAAAGTTAAATCGGTTATTTCAAGATTGACATGGCAGCATCAATATATGTAAAGTTTTCGGGTTGATAATGGTGAACATATTTCACAACTTTAGTTTCTCCCAAACGCACAATTATAGCATTTTTTTCTCGAATAGCATATACGTACTGTCCAAAAAGACCATTCATTGACGGAACAGCCATGCCTCTGTGATTAACTAACCAAAATTGATAACCATAAAAATCTACCGATTTCCCCCCTTCGGTTGGGTCTTTTAGGTAACTAGCTGGCGATGTTGCCGCTTTCATGTAATCTTCTGGAACAAGTTGTTTGCCTTTCCATTTGCCATTACTGAGCATTAATTCACCAAAACGGGCATAATCACGGGCAACGCCATTGAAGCAACAAAATGCTTTCTCGTGTTTTTTATCTCCATCAAGTAACCATTTTGCATCATTTTCGGCACCCATTGGTTGCATAAAATAAGTAGAAGTCAATGCTGAAATACTCTTTCCGAAAGCTTTTTCTACTACTAAACCTAATACTTGCGTATCTCCGCTTCGATATTCCCAATTTACGCCCGCTGGCTCTTTGGCTTCCATTAAGTTTACTACATATTCTTCATCATCAGCATAATAAAGCTTGGCGGCGAGTCCTGTATAACTTTTGTCACCTTCCAAATAATTTGTTCCCGAACTCATTGTGAGTAAATCTTTAATTCGTATTTTGGCTAAATTTCCTTCTTTAAAATGTGCTACATAATTGCCAACTGGCTCATCCAACGACTTTATTTTTCCTTCGCCCAAGCCAATACCCACAAGCATTGAAATAATACTTTTTGCAGCAGAAAATGACCCACTAATACTGTCTTTTGTATAACCATCGTAATATTTTTCATAGAGTAATTTACCATTCTGAATCACTAAAAAAGCATGCGTATTATTGGAATCAATTTGTGCCAAAAGCGAATCTGGAATAGCTATTTTGTTGTAAAGCGAATCTTGTGGCCACATTTGTGGGGCATTACCATTCTCAATCAAACGAGTTGGATGCGTTCTAAAATCAAAAATGGAGTGTTTCCCCCATGCAATAAAATTACGAATATGGTCGAATGGCGGTATGAATAAAATGCCGACAAATGCAACCAAAACTACTGAAGTTCCGATAACTGATTTTTTAAACATAATAGCTTTTTTTAGGGTTAAAATAGTGGGTGTTTTTTAGTATAAAAACTTGATAAAGTTACTATAAATTATAGGTATTTTGACAAAATATTTCTTCTAAATTATAAAAAAAACATTTACTTGATTATCAACCTTTTAAGATTTATTTACTTAATTTTTAAAACCAATCATTGTTAATTTTTGTTTAATTTTATATATTTGATTTACGATTTTGAACTCCAATAAGTACCATAGAATTTATTAAAAGACGGATTTACTAATCCCCAAACAAAAACTCCAATGACCGACGCTGACCTATTACAAGTTGAGCCGCTTCTTATTGAAGACAAAACTCGCTTTGTACTTTTTCCCATTAAACATGATGACATTTGGGAATTTTATAAAAAACATGAAGCATCCTTTTGGACTGCTGAAGAAATCGACCTCTCGCCTGATTTGCAAGATTGGAAAAATTTGAATGATGGTGAACGTCATTTCATTTCGCACGTATTGGCTTTCTTTGCAGCTTCTGACGGTATTGTTAATGAAAACTTAGCAGTAAATTTCATTTCTCGCATTCAATTTGCTGAAGCAAAATGTTTCTACGGTTTCCAGATTATGATGGAAAATATTCATTCAGAAACCTATTCATTGCTGATTGATACTTATATAAAAGACCCAGTTGAGCGTGATAGAATGCTAAATGCCATCGACCACATTCCGTGTGTAAAGAAAAAAGCCGATTGGGCATTAAAATGGATTGATAACGGAAATTTTATCGACCGTTTGTTAGCTTTTGCCGTTGTAGAAGGCATCTTCTTTTCGGGTTCTTTTTGTTCAATTTTTTGGATGAAAAAACGTGGTTTAATGCCAGGTTTAACATTTTCAAATGAGCTTATTTCTCGTGATGAAGGTTTACACCGAGATTTTGCCTGTTTACTTTATACACAATATATCCAAAATAAATATCCTGCTGAAAAGGTCTATAATTTAGTTCGTGATGCTGTTGAGATCGAAAAAGAGTTCGTAACTGACGCTTTGCCAGTTTCATTGATTGGTATGAACGCCGAACTAATGTGTCAATACATTGAATTTGTAGCTGACCACTTATTAGAGTCACTTGGTTTGGACAAAACGTATAATGCTACCAATCCATTCGATTTCATGGATATGATTTCGCTGCAAGGCAAAACTAATTTCTTTGAAAAAAGAGTTGGAGAATACCAAAAATCAGGTGTTATGTCACAAAAAAGCGATATGGCATTCTCTTTGGATGAAGAGTTTTAATTTATTTGGTTACAAAAACGGCTAGTAAATCAGTGATTTGCTAGCCGTTTTTGTTAATTCAAATCTCTATCTATCTTCCTCATATTTCCACTACAAATTGTTTTTCATTTTGCGGTGAAATAAAAGTCTCAATTCCTGTTTTTATTTCTTGGGCAAGGACTTCGAGCAGTTTAGTTTTTACGAAATGGCGGTAGGTAACCAAACTTATTTCACGTACAGGTACGGGAGCTTTAAACTCTCGTATCTGTTTTTTTTGTTTTGCGTCGAAATTAATCACCGCCAACTCAGGTATAACCGTTATTCCTTCATTCATTTCTACAATTTTGAGCAAAGATTCTATGCTTCCAGCTTCATATTCTAAATTGCCAAAATCAGTATTTTTCTTGCGTAACTCGCATAAATTCACCATTTGAGAACGCAAACAATGTCCTTCTTCCAGCAACCAAAGTCGGTTAACATCAATATCTTCTGGCAAAATAAACTTTTTCTTCAGTGTCGTTTCTTTATCAGAAACAAAAACAACCAATTTTTCATAAAACAACGGATATTCTTTGATACCATCTACATTGATTGGCGTTGCCAATATCCCAACATCCAATAAATCTTTTGCTAGTTGCTCAGTAATTTGATTCGTGTTCAACTCGCTAATTCTTACTTTTAGTTGCGGATTATTTTTCAGTAAATTGTACAAAAATAAAGGCAATAAATATGGAGCAAGCGTCGGAATTATACCAATTCTGATTTGACCTTTTACTTCCAATTTAGTATCGTTGGCTAGTTGCCTCAAATACGACGTTTCTCTCAAAATAACTTGAGCTTGTGCAATAATTTCCTTTCCTGTTTCAGTTGGAATAACAGGTTGTTTACTTCGGTCGAAAATAACGATACCTAACTCTTCTTCGAGTTTTTTTATCATCATGCTCAACGTTGCTTGCGTTACGCAACAATTATTGGCAGCTTTCAGAAAATGTCGGTATTTATCAACCGCCACGATATATTCTAATTGTTGAAGGTTCATTTAATTAATTAACTTTAATCTGTAACAATATAGAAATTATCTATGTAAACTCAATCAATATCACTTTAATTTAACTAATAATATTTAGTTTGGGCTGGCCAAATAAAAATCTTCAATATTTCTGTAACCTTTCTATTTTTGTTAAGTTTTCACTTTCAAATAACCAAAAACACTTAATTTTTAGTTTGGAAGCACTCACCGACAATACCTTGATGCTCGGCGTAAAAGCGGGACAATTAGACAAAATGGGCTTACTCTTTGAGCGTTACCATCGGGTTTTGTTTGCATTTCTTTACCATTCGACGGGGCAAGCAGCTCAAAGTGAAGATTTGGTTCAAACCGTTTTTTATAGAATGCTCAAATATCGGCATACGTTTTTAGGCAATGGTGAGTTCAGAACTTGGATGTATCATTTGGCTCGCAATGTTCTGAATGATTCAATCAGGAAAAATCATCGAATGGTATATCAAGCAGATGTAACTTTGATGAGCGAAAAAACAGTTTCGACGCCTGCAGCAGATATTCAGCTCGAAAAAAGCCAAGCAATTGAAATGCTTCATACAGCTTTAGCAAAGTTAAGTTCCGACCACCGAGAAGTATTAGTTTTGAGTCGTTTTCAAGAATTATCGTACCAAGAAATTGCCGAAATTTTACAAACCTCAGAAGGAAATATCAAAGTGAAAGTGCATAGAGCAATGAAAGAATTAAAACATATTTATTTGAAACTCGAAGATGGAACAAGACAATAAAGATAACATCAATGCTCATTTTGATGATGACGAAAAACAACTTTGGGAAGCACTTGGTAAAATTGTAACACCGCCTCCGAGTACTGAAGTAAAAACCCGTTTTTATGCTATGCTCGACACCTATATCAATGAGGTTGAATCTCAAAAAACAACGGTATTTGAACAAAGCTTGCATTATTTGAAAAGCATTTTCACTTATAAACCTGCCTATAATTGGGCTTATGCGATGGTTTTAATAAGTATTGGTAGTTTAATTGGCTATTTTTCGGGAAATATGATTGGCAAATTTTCTAACAACCAAGCCATTAATAGTCAAGCAGATGTCAAGAAATTAGCCTCAGAAGTACAGGAAATGAAGCAAATTATGATGCTTTCTATGCTCGAAAATCCGATGGCAACTGAACGTCTAAAAGCGGTTAGTTATACACAAGAATTGAACAACGTTGACGACCAAGTTATTGATGCCTTACTTACTACTTTAAACTTTGACCAAAACGAAAATGTCAGGCTCGTTACACTTGAAGCACTCATTCAGTTAGCCAATAATCCGAAAGTAAGAGAAGGTCTGGTTCAGTCACTTTTAAAGCAAGAATCGCCTTTGATGCAAGTAGCTTTAGCTGATGCGATGGTAAAGTTACAAGAAAAACGCTCAGTGAAACAATTTAAGAAATTGCTCCAAAAAGAGAATCTCAACGAGGCTGTCAAGGGAAAAATCGAAAAAACGATTAAGGTACTTTCGTAGTCAAAAATCAAAATTTTAAACAAAAACAACACAAAATTATGAAAAAGCTAATGATTCCGATTTTATCGGGAATGGTATTGTCATGCACAAAAGTTGCTGCTCAAGAACCCATTTTTATCGAAAAAGTACAAAAAGAATTTATAGTTTCACCCAAAAGCGTTTTGGCCGTTTATAATATTGATGGCTTTATAAAAGTCGAAGGTTATGATGGAAATAAGGTTTTGATTGAAGTGGTTAAAACAATTTCGGGAAAAACAAATGAGATTGTAGAAGAAGGGAAAAAAGAATTTAAACTCGTTTTTGAGCAAAAACCCGATAGTTTGATTGCTTACATCGCAGAGCCGTTAGATTCTCGCCCAAATAGAAATCGTGGCAAATGGAATAATGACCATCGAAAGATTCAATACAATTATACCCTTAATTATACCATAAAAGTCCCTAAATCTATGAATTTGGAAGTTTCAACCATCAATGATGGAGATATTGAAGTGTCTGATGTAAGTGGCTTAATGAAAGTGGATAACATCAATGGGAAAATTACGGTAAAAAATGCTCAAAATGCCAATGAAATTCATACAATTAATGGCGATGTAACAATAAATTATACGACTTTACCACCTAATAATGCAAAATATTATACATTAAATGGTGATTTGAAAATTTCATATCCAGCTAATTTTTCGGCAGATTGTGAATTTGAAAGTTTTCAAGGAGATTTTTTTACTGATTTTGAAAATGTAGAAAAATTACCAGCAAAAGTTTTTAAAACAACGAAAGAAGATAGTAAAGGTACCACATACAAACTCAGCAAAGGAAGTACCATTCGGATTGGAAATGGAGGAAAAAACCTAAAATTTGAAACCTTTAACGGCAATATTTATATCAAAAAACAATCATAATCGTTGATTTTACTATTAAAAATAAAGAGAATATATTAAATACAAATTGCTAAAACGGCAATATAAACAACTAATAAAATGAAATCAAATCAAGCAATTTTCGCGGCCTTTATGCTCCTGTTGATAATACCTTTCCATGCAAAATGTCAAGAAAGAGAGCAGTTAACGGTTCCATTAACCGACCCAAGCAAAGAAGGGAAATTAAATGTGAGTATCATCACAGGTTCAATAAAAGTTATAGGTTATGATGGTAAAGATATGATAATTGATGCCATTTCTGATGAAAGAAATGACAAAAAAAATAGTAAAGACCGTGCTGATGGCATGAAAAAAATCTCGACAAACGATGGTTATGAAATCATTGCACGAGAAAAAAACAATACCATCAATGTAAGTACGGATAAAGTAAACATGAAAATCAATCTGACAATAAAAGTTCCTCGTAAAACGTCAATAAAACTCAGTACTATCAATGATGGTGATATTTGGGTAGAAAACGTGAGTGGAAATCTTGAAGTATCAAACATTAATGGAGATATTCGGATGAAAAATGTTGCGGGATCGGTAGTTGCAAATACAATTAATGAGTCAATCATTGTCAATTTTACAGAAGTTACTCCTAATACGCCAATGGCTTTTACAACCCTCAACGGCAATGTTGATATTACATTTCCTGCAACAATTAAATCGAATATAAAACTAAAGTCGGACATGGGCGAAGTTTACAGCGATTTTGACATTGAGATTGATAAAACTCCTATAAAAGTTAATCATTCGATCGATAAGGAAAAGGGCCTTTATAAAATCAAGAAAGACGAATGGACGAATGGTAAAATCAATGGCGGTGGTGCCGAAATAATGATGAAAACCATGCAAGGCGATATTTTTATTCGTAAAAACAAATAATTAATTGTTCAAACAAAAAACACCCAGTCATTCGACTGGGTGTATAGGGTTGTAGTTTAGGGTAGGTGCAAAAATTATTCTTTGGGTTGCGTTCCAGCATAAACTAACGCACCTCCTGCAATTGCAAGGTCTTTTAATAATCCCATCATTGACATTTGAGCACCATCACCACCAGCCATCACTCCTGGTAAATGAACTGTTAGTACAAACACCAATAATAAAATAGCTAATAAAGCGGCAGCTAAACGGGCCTTTTTTTGTACGATAATTGCACCAGCAGCAGCCAAAAGTGCAATTCCAGTAACATATACCCAAATAACACCACCAGGAACTGGCACCATAGCTGCCATTCCGTCTGCATTCATAAAATGAAAAATTCCAAAAATGGCTACCGGCACAGCCAAAAGAAAACGACCGATTTTAGTAAGCGGAGTGATTACTGCTTCCATGAGTTTGATTAGGTTTTAGGTTTAGGGTTTAATAATTTCATTGTAATATTAAATTTAATATTGGATAAATGCAAGTTTAAGTGTGAAAATATTTTATGTAGATACATACATTCGTAAAAAAAGAAGCCCAAATATCCTCCTAAACGATTAGAAAGCAACATTTGGACTTCTTTTGAAAATTTATTCTTTTGGTTGGGTATTGGCATAAACCCAACAACCGCCTGCCATAACAAGGTCTTTTAAGACTTGAAACATGGCCATTTGGTCGCCTTCGGTTACTTTGGGTAAATAAACAGTCAATGCAAAAATAATGAGCATTAAGCCTAATAAGGTAGCTGCTAAGCGTGTGTATTTACCAATAATAATGGCCACTGCAGCCGAAAGGTGAGCAATTCCAGTAAAATATACCCAAAAAACACCTCCAGGCAACCAACTTGGAACCATCCCAACCATATTTTTAGCAATCAAAAAATGAAACATACCGAAAACCGCAATCGGTATGGCAATTAAAAAATGTCCATATTTTACGATAGTATTCATATTATTAAAATGTTTAGGTTAAAAAAGGTATCAATTTCTTTGAAAAGTTAATTTTTATATTGGATAAATACAAATAAAATGCAACTTATTTTTCAATAAATAATTGGTTGATTAAACAAATAGATAGAATGGATGTTTGGTTAGAAAAAGAAAGAAGAAAATATGCCGAAGTCAGTATTAAAATATAAAAATTACGACGTTCATTCTATTACAACTATTTATGGCGAAAACATGAATGCAAACATTGCAACATGGGTTATGCAAATAGCTATGGGCGGTAAAATGCTTTGCGTAGCACTTTATAAAGTTGATTACACGATTGAACTCATAAAAAAATCAATGATATTGAATGTGAATTTATTAGCTCAAGACCAAACAAGCCTAATCAATAAATTAGGTAGAAAAAGTGGCAAAGAAACCAATAAATTTAAAAATTTGAAATATGAATTAGACGAAAGGAATTGCCCATTTTTGACTGAGTCGATTGGATACATTCAATGTAAAGTTTTGCACGCTACAGATGGAGGCGACCACGAGGTTTTTGTTTGTGAAGTATTAAAACAAGTAGTTTTAAACCCAAATAAAGAGGTAATGACAAATCATTTTTTGCGTGAAAAGGGATTGGTAAGAGGATAAAAAAAGACATTCAAATAAACTTGAAGGTCTTTTTTTAAAACTAACTCAGCAAGAGTTTAAAATCATTTACAATCATAAGTGAAAGTACTACTTCCTTCATACTTATCAGTTCTTTCGGTTCTTATAAAACTCATTTTTGAAGGTAAACCATCTTTTGAATACTCATATTTATAAGTTCTAGAAGTAGGGTCTTCACTAAAAAATGAAATGCCAGTATCAGTTAATATATTATTTGTATTCAAGAAATACGAAAGGTTTTCGCCAAAAAAAGCTCCAACTAATACAAAAGGAAGGTGAATCTTGCCTAAACCAGCGTTTGCAAATGCATTGGTTTTATCGTCAAATGTACGGTTTTCTATCAATGTCAAATTTTGCCCGTCTGCACTGGCAATCAATTTTTTCAGGTTACTTTTTGAGTCATATTCCAAAAGAAAATCTATGTTCATATCTTCTGTAATGGCCTTAACTTGTGTAATTTGTCCGCTCGAATTGGTTGAAATCTTATATTCATCAATAAACATGGTTAATGGCGTGTTTTTAGACGAATACTTGATATTGGCTAAATATCCTTTTGAATCGTAGTCATAAATCAAAGTCTCTATTCCTTCACCATCAACAACTGTAAGCTTAGTTACGCGATTATTTCCATCATAATCATACGTCGAAATAGCCCCGTCATTATTAATATTTATTAATTGATTTTTAGTGTTATAGCTATATTTACTACTATAATTTTCGCCATCTTCAGTTAACGCCTGTTCTTTTAAGTAACATTTAGTAGTAACGGCTGGTATTATTGGGGTAGTCGTATTGGTATTTCCAGTTGCTCCATTAATGAGATTATCCTCTTCACAAGACCAAAGCGTGATTAGAGAAAAAGTTATAATTGTCAGCAGCAGTGTTTTTTTCATTTGTAAATGAGTTTTAGGATTAGTTATGTGCAGCAAAATTACATAAAAAACATTGATTTTGTAAATTTCTAGATTTTTGTAACTAAATCGCCATTTTTTAGTCGTTAAATGCCTTTAAATGCAGGTTTACGTTTTTGTAAAAAAGACATCACGCCTTCTGCAAAATCATGCGTTTTTCCGAGTAAATCTTGGTGTTGAGCTTCTTGTTCCAAAATATCTTCAATAGAACTATTAAAAGATTGATTTAAAACCTTTTTCATCATTCCGATTGCCTTAGTTGGAGCTGTTTTGTAATAATTCACTAATTCACCAACGGCATCATCCAAGGTTTCATAAGCAACGGTTTTATTCACCAAGCCTAAAGCCAATGCTTCCTCCATGAATATTTTTCGTCCTGTACTACAAAGTTCAAATGCCTTTTGCATACCTACAATTCTTGGCAAAAAAAACATAGACCCAGCATCGGGCATTAAACCAATACCTACGAAAAGTTCGCTCATATAAGCATCTTTGTTTGCAATAATTAAATCACAAGCCAAAGCGAGTGACATTCCAGCTCCAGCAGCAACACCATTCATTCTGCAGATAACAGGTTTTTCTGCATTTCTGATTGCGGCTATCATTGGGTTATAATTTTTTCTTAATGAATCGCCCAATGACGTCATATCTCCATTCATACCAGATTTCAAATCCGCCCCCGAACAAAATGCTTTATCGCCTACACCAGTCAGTATAATTACTCGTACTGAGCTATCAATTGAGGCAGCCTCAACTGCTGATGTAATTTCATTAATTAATGCAGTACTCAAAGCATTATAAACCTGTGGGCGATTAAGCGTAATAGTTGCTGTGCCTTCGGAGATATTTAAGATAATATTTTCGTACATAATTGATTATCAATATTTTATGATTATTTAAAATTGCATTTTTCAAAGTATTTATAAAAAAATATTTAGAAAACTCCCACAAAGTTGAGAAGGAAAATGAGTTAATAAAACATTTTTACACAAAATATATTTGAATTGATTCTGAAAACCTATATTTGCAAACTTTTTTTAAAATATAGATGTAAATGGAAGAGAATCAAACAGTAAATGAGAGCGGCAGTAGCCATCATCACCACAACATTGATAAAATTTCTGCTGCTGGATTATTAATTGCAATGGGGATTATATATGGTGACATTGGAACATCGCCACTCTATGTTTTGAAAGCTATTGCAGGCTCTGAACCAATCAATGAAGAGATTATCTTGGGAGCGTTATCATGTGTTTTTTGGACGCTCACCATGCAAACAACCATCAAGTATGTCATTCTGACGCTTCGAGCTGATAACCGAGGCGAGGGTGGTATTTTAGCACTTTTTGCTCTTGTACGCCGTCATGCCAAATGGCTCACAATCCCCGCCATTATTGGTGCAAGTGCCTTGCTTGCTGACGGAATTATAACCCCTCCTATTTCTGTTGCCTCTGCCATTGAAGGACTAAGAATTAAATTCCCTGATATTGAGCAAACCACTATTGTTAAAATCGTCATTTTAATTATTTCGCTTTTATTTATTGTACAAATATTCGGAACTAAAAAAGTTGGCTACTTATTTGGGCCATTTATGCTCGCATGGTTCTCAATGCTAGCTATTTTAGGTGTTGTTTGGATAGCCAAAGATTTAACAGTTTTAAAAGCATTAAATCCTTATTATGCATACGAATTATTGGTGCATCATCCTGGCGGGTTCTGGATTTTGGGTTCAGTATTTTTATGTACTACAGGGGCAGAAGCTTTGTATTCAGACTTGGGGCATTGCGGCAGAGGAAATATCCGAATTAGCTGGATTTTTGTAAAAATCTGTTTATTGCTAAATTATTTCGGGCAAGGTGTTTATGTAATGGGGCTTAACGGTCAAATGCTTGGTGACAGAAATCCATTTTATAATTTAATGCCTGAATGGTTTCTTCCGTTTGGTATTTTCATTGCAACTTCGGCAGCAATTATTGCCAGCCAAGCCTTGATAAGCGGGTCTTTCACTTTGATTTCTGAAGCGATTCGCCTTAACTTTTGGCCTAAAATAAAAGTTAATTATCCATCAGACCAAAAAGGGCAAATTTATGTGCCAAGTATCAATATTTTACTTTGGATTGGTTGTGTGAGTGTCGTACTTTATTTTAGTAAAATTGCGGGAGAAATGACCGAAAAAAATATTGCTGATGCTCTCGCTTTGAATAAAAATCTAGATTTAGCTGTTTTAACAAAATCATCCGAAGTTTTACTTTCATCAGCCATGGAAGCAGCTTATGGCTTGGCAATAACGATGACCATGATTATGACTACCACGCTCATGGCTTATTATCTTTATGCTAAGAAATTTAACCTGTGGGGAATAATCTTATTCATAACTATTTATTTTGGTATCGAAGGTGCTTTCTTGATTGCAAATCTTCAAAAATTCCCGCATGGTGGTTATGTTTCATTGATAATAGCGGGTATCATTGCTTTAGTAATGTATATCTGGATTCGTGCATTCAAAATTAAAACACGAATGACCGAGTATGAAAAATTAGATAAATACACCGAATCTCTGAAAGAACTAAGTGCCGATATTACTGTTCCGAAATATGCTACTCACTTGGTATTTTTGAGCAATGCGGGTCGTGCTTCTGAAATTGAAAACAAGATTATTTATTCAATTTTTCAAAAACGCCCTAAACGTGCCGATGTTTATTGGTTTGTTCACGTTGATACCGTTGACGACCCATATACAATGGAATATAAAGTAATGACAGTTGCTGATGATGATGTTTACAAAGTAAACTTCCGATTGGGTTTCCGTGTTCCAAACAAAATAAATCTTTATTTTAGAAGGGTTTTAGAAGACATGGTAAAATGCGGCGAAGTTGATATTCGTAGCCGTTATGAGTCTTTAAATAAACATAATGTTATTGGTGATTTCCGTTTTGTTGTTCTCGAAAGATTCTTATCTTATGAGAACGAACTTCCATTCTGGGAAGGTTTAGTAATGAGAGCTTATTTCTTTATCAAACAATACACCCCATCGGAAGATAAGTGGTTTGGCCTTGATAGCAGTGCAGTTAAGGTTGAAAAAGTACCTTTTGTCATCAAAGCCATCGAAAATATTAATCTCAAACGCATTCCATGGACAGCAAATGGCAGTTCAAATGGCGGTCATTAATCAAAAGAAAATCTAATCAGCACACAGGTGGTTCGTTTGCCATTTGTGTGCTATTTTTTAAATAATCATTCATGAAAAAAATATTAATTACAGGAGGAGCAGGATTTGTTGGCTCAGCACTTGCTATTTCTCTAAAAACGAATTATCCGTCTTACGAAATTTATTGCCTTGATAACTTACGCCGAAAAGGTTCTGAACTAAATGTTGCTCGTTTGGGCAAAGCAGGCATAAATTTCATTCATGGAGATATTCGTAGTAAAGAAGATTTTGATGCACTACCAATAGTTGACACCGTCATTGAAGCATCAGCCGAACCATCGGTTTTGGCAGGTATTAATGGCGGAACACCCGATTATCTTATCAATACTAATTTATTCGGAACTGTCAACTGTCTCAACTATGCAGTAAAATGCAACGCTCAGTTTATTTTTCTTTCAACTAGCCGTGTCTATCCAATCAAAACAATCGAAACACTAGATTTTGAGGAACAAGATACTCGGTTTGTTTTGACAGACAACCAAAAAACAAGAGGTGTTTCTTCAAAGGGTATTGCGGAAGATTTTCCTTTGGATGGTGTTCGTTCGCTTTATGGAACAACCAAATTGGCTTCTGAATTAATCATTCAAGAATACAATGAGTTCTATAAATTAAAGACTGTTATCAATCGTTGTGGTGTATTGACAGGCCCTTGGCAAATGGGCAAAGTTGACCAAGGTGTAATGGTTCTTTGGATTGCAAAACACTTTTTTGAGCAAAAATTGGCCTACATTGGTTACGGTGGTGAAGGCAAACAGACGCGTGATATTTTGCATATCAATGACCTTTATCGTTTGATTGATTGGCAATTACACAATTTTGATAAAGTAAATGGTGAAATATTGAATGCTGGCGGAGGTGTAGATGTAAGCGTTTCATTGCAAGAATTAACTGATATTTGCCAAAAAGTGACAGGAAAAACAATACCAATTAATAAAGTCAAAGAAAATCGCCCTGCTGATATTCGTTTGTATATCACAGATAATTCAAAAGTAACAGCTCTAACGGGCTGGAAACCAGAAATTGGTGTTGAACAAATCGTGAAAGACATTACAGATTGGATTACTGAAAACCGAGCTGATTTAGAACCGATTTTGAAATAAAATAACTTCGGCGTTTCTGCTTGATTTATTTAAAAAGTGCCACGTTTCACTAACTAACATAGTATAACGTGGCACTTTTTTATTTCTAATATTTTAGAAATAACGACTAGAAAACTGCTTAAATCGTATAATTTTTTACTGCCTCAATGAAACATTTCACTTTCTCAGGGTCAGTATCTGGATATACACCATGACCAAGATTTGCGATATATTTTTGTCCGCCAAAATTCTTAATCATTTTTTTAGTTTGTTTTTCTATCTCTTTGAAAGAACCATACAATACACAAGGGTCGAGATTTCCTTGTAATGTTTTGTGCGGAATCATTCGGCGAGACTCGCTAATATCCATATTCCAATCCAAGCCAATCACTTCACATTTCAGGTTTGACATTTCTTTACGAGCAAAAAATGCACCTTTCGCAAAAATTGTTACGGGAACTTCGTTTATCGCATCACAGATTTGAGCAATATAAGGCAACGAAAATTTACGATATTGGTCTGGAGAAAGAATTCCAGCCCAAGAATCAAAAATTTGAACTAAATCAGCTCCGTGTTTAACTTGAGCTTTAAGGTAAGCAATCGTTGTATCGGTAATTTTTTGAAGCAACAAATGAGCTAATTCAGGGTCTGAATAGAGCATTTTTTTTGCAACAGAAAAGGTTTTCGAGCCTTTTCCCTCAACCATATAACAAAAAATTGTAAACGGAGCTCCTGCAAAACCAATCAATGGTACTTTTCCGTCTAATTCTTTCTTTACAATATCAATGGCTTTCAAAACATACGATAATTCTTTTTCAGGATTCGCTATTCTCAAAACATCAATATCTTTTTTGGTTTGAATAACTTTCGGGAAAATCGGTCCTTTTGCCTCTAACATTTCATAAGGCAAACCCATTGCTTCTGGAACTACCAAAATATCAGAGAAAATAATTGCTGCATCAGTTCCTAAAATATCAACAGGTTGAATTGTTACCTCAGCTGCCAATTCGGGCGTTGTGGCTAATTTTATAAAACTTCCAGCTTTTTCTCTTACAGCCCTGTATTCTGGTAAAATACGCCCTGCCTGACGCATCATCCAAACGGGAACTCTCTCAACACGCTCGCCCTTGGCGGCACGTATTATCAAATCATTTTTCAATTTCATGTTACAAAGATATAGCTCAACGTATTCCATTACTAAATTTAGTTACGGAATTTTATTAAAAATGGTTTTAAAAATACGCTTTTGTTAAAGCATTTACCACAAAAAAGTCACCTAGTAAATAATAGGTGACTTTTAATATCGAGAATTAACTCAAAAACCTTTTGCGGATAATATTAAAGCATTGCGGTTGTACTTTTGGGAGTAACAAAACGTTTTCCTTTCTGATTTTGATTTCTCTCTAACTCATTCTTTAAATAATCTGCTGGAAAAAAACCTTTATATCGGTTCACAAATTTATTTTTAGAATCCAGTAAAACTAATGTTGGATAAGCATCAACCGCAAAACGGTCAGCAATTGCCATTCCATCAAATGTATCAATATCAACTTTATATACCATAAAGTTTGAATTCAAATATGTTGCTAAATTAGGATTTGTAAAGGTTTCACTCTCCAATTTTTTACAAGGGCCACACCAACTTGCCCAAAAATCGAGCATAATTGGTTTTTTTAATTTTTTGGCTTCCCTTAAAAAATCATCATAACTACCCTTATAAAATTTCACTTGGTTTTGGGAAGATTCATTTACACTCGTATATGATGCAAATGCTAAAAATGTAATTCCCAATAATAACATTATTTTAATTTTCATGGCTTTATATTTTAAAGTTATTGAATAGTATAGAGCCATGATACTAAAATGTAGTAAAAGGCAACAACCACTGTATAAACAAATATTAAGCCATTTTTTTTGTTTTATTTTACCTGCTGAAAAAAATGCAAAAAGAGGCAGATTATCTTTCGATAACTGCCTCTTTTTTAGAAAACAATTTTGATTAATACTCTACATTTAGGGCTTTCAAAGTCTCAAGATTCAAATTCCCCTGTGGCAAATTACTGTCTTTTTGGAATTTAATAATTGCGGCATTCGTACGTGGGCCTAAAACATTATCGTCAGGGCCTGGGTCATATCCTTTCGCTCTTAACGCTTTTTGAATGGCACGAACAGTGGCTGATGTGATTTTATTTCCACAAAGAATTTCAACCCAGTCAGCATAAGTTCCACTACTTGACATTGAAGTTGTAGTATATGTAGCAAATTCTGCTGGAATTTCTTTCTCAGTAACTGTCGCTGGAGTTTTCACGACGGTTTTAGTAATGGTACGATATTCTGCTGGAATTTCTTTCTCGGTAGTTCCTGCCGCTGAAGCAACAATTTGTTTTGAAACAGTTTTGAATTCACCTGGAATAACAACTTCACGCGTTTGTGGCTGACCATCAACCAAATGTTTTGTAATAGTACGGTATTCTGCTGGTACGTCTATTTCTCTTACTTGTGGGCCGCAGCCACCATTTCCTGCAACAATACCATTGCCAGTTGTAGAGTTTGAGCCATCAGCACAAGCATATTTTGTACGATTAGCAAACACAGCTGGAACTACGATTTCACGAGTTGTAGCAGGTGCAACTAAAACTTGTTTTGAGCGAGTAGCAAATACTGCTGGAACTTCAAACTCTTTGACCTGAGCCGCTTGGGCTACAATCTGTTTTGAAATTGTTTCAAATTGAGCTGGTACAGGTACTTCTTTGGTTTGTGGACCACGAGCTACAACTTGCTTGGTGATTGTTTCAAATTGAGCTGGTACTTCAATTTCTTTGTACTGAGCAGGAGCAGCAATTACTGTTTTGGTAACTGTAGCATATTGAGCAGTAGCCGAACCTCCTTTAAATGCCTGTGCAGCTGTTAGGCTTGCTCCTGCAGGCTCATAACCATCTAGTACTTGTTTGGTGATTGTTGTATATTGAGCCGATACCTGTGTTTCTCTAACAGTAGCTGGTTGAGCAACAATTTGTTTGGTAATCACTGCTGTTTGAGCAGGAGTAATTGTTTCTTTAACAGTTGCTGGTGTTTTTAAAATTTGTTTCGATACTAATTTATATTCGGCTGGAATTTCAACCAAGCATAATTGCAAACAATCATCTGGATTCGCACTCAAACATGAAGGGTCTAGTTTGCGTTTTTCATATTTGGTATAAGATTCACGAATCTTAACTTTCTCCGTAACAGTTTCATAAATTGCTGGTGTTACGAGTAATGTTTTTACTGGCTCTTTTATAATGACAGTTTCGGTTACGGTTTTATAGGTTGCTGGTACAATCTCAAATTGTTTTCCACCTTCTTTTGTCAAGAATTGTTCTGTAACTGTTTTATATTTTGGGCGTTGTCCTGCTACAACTGCTGGAGCGGCTTCACGAATCAACACTTGCTCGGATACTGTTTTGAACTGAGCTGGTACTATTTCGTAACGTTTATATGCAGGACGAACTTCTACTTTTTCTTGAACAGTCTTAAATTCTACGTTATTATCAACCACCAAATTATTGTATGCTGGTTTCACGATAAATTGCTCCGTAATAGTTTTATAAACCGCAGGAATAACTTCATAACGTTTTGAGGCTTCTTTAATCATTACTTGCTCAGTTTCGGTTTTGAATTGAGCAGGAATAACTTCTAGTTTTTTGTAGCCTTCTCGAACCAAAACCTTTTCGATAGAAGCTTTAAAACAAGGGTCATTTAAGTCAATTTTAGCACCTTTTGCTCCATTTGTAGCAGTTTGATTACAACCAACAACCTCGTAGCGTTTGTAAGCTGGACGGGTTTCAACTTGCTCACTAACAGTCTTGTATGAACCCGAACCTGCAATTATTTCAGTCCTTTTAGCTGGTTCTTTTATCAATACTTGTTCTGTTACAGTCTTATATGCAGAAGCCGACGATTGTACAACTTTACTGCCTTCTTTTACTAAAACTTGCTCAGTTGTAGTACCCAATTGAGGAGTAGAAACGGTCAAAATCTTACCACCTTCTTTAGAAACATACTGCTCGGTTCGGGTTGTGAACTGGGCGGGTTTTAAGCATTTTGCGTAGCACTTACCAGGTACTGCATTAGGTGGCAAATCGCTCTGAGCTATTGATAACCCATACGAAAACACCACTGCCGACAGCGTCAAAAAGGAGTTCTTTACCATTTGTTTTTGAGGTTTAAATAAATTCACTCTTATATAAAATTCTTTTTTTACATACTTCAAGGAGATTTTACAACTCTCCTGCACCACAGTTGCTGCTAATACCTAATATTTACTCACAACAAAGCCATCATCTATGATTCAGACGCTATTCAATATTACAAGTAACACTACAAGATGAGGGTTCTATAAGGTTTTCAACAAATCATACAAACACTAAAATAATTCAAAATACTTTTGTGAAAAATTTAATGCAAAACAAGTCCCTAATGAAAGGTAGCTTTTCATGGACTTTTTATAATTAAAAGAAAGACGTTTTTTTCCTGATTAAGCGGCAATAATAAAGATAATATTCTAAAAATTAAAGGAAAATTAGCACTATTTTTTATAAACCTTAAAATATTAATATAAAATACTTATACTTGACAAACTATTTTTTTCAATGAAGGTTTCAATTATAGGTTCGGGAAATGTTGGCTGGCATTTGGGTATTGCTTTTGAAAATCATCATCATCCCATTTGTGAGGTTTTTAGCAGACAATCAGCGAAAGCAACAAAACTAAGCTCGATGCTCTATCAAGCAGAAGTTAAAACTGACCTTGACTTTTCGGAAAGTGAAGCTGATTTATTCATTTTATCGGTTGCAGATGATGCGATGGAAGATGTTTGCTCAAAAATTATTCTTCCAGAAAATGCTATTTTAGCTCATACTTCGGGCAGTAAATCATTAGAAGATTTACAAAAATTGATGCTTATTCACCACGACTTGCCTGTAAAGTGTGGTGTTTTTTATCCATTAATGACATTTTCGGCAGGTAAAAAACTTGACCTCAAAACTGTTCCTTTTTGTATTGAAGCAAGTGATGAAGAAACAGAGCAAAAACTCGTTGAAATTGCCCAAGAATTAAGTAACATAGTTTACCTCATTAGTTCAGAAGAGCGAAAAGTACTACATGTTGCGGCAGTTTTTGCTTGTAATTTCACAAATCATTTGCTGGCTTTAGCAAAAGGAATTACTGATAGCGAAGAGTTAGAATTTGACTTATTAAAACCTATTATTTCAGAAACTTTCAAAAAGGCCTTAGCTGCCGAAGACCCAGCCGATGTACAAACTGGGCCTGCCATCAGAAAAGATAAGTCAATCATTAATCGGCATTTGGATTATTTGAAAACTGATGAAAACTTAGTAGAAATTTATGAAGTTTTAACAGAAAGTATTCAGCATTTTTAAATAAAAAAATCCTGCAAGAATATCAATCTTACAGGATTTTCTCAAAAAATATGATTTCAGAATTAAATCAAACCTTCATTACGGTTGATACAATCTAAGTCTTCAAAAGCTACTTTCAAACGAGCAATCATATTTTCTTCGCCTTTGCGTAACCATACACGTGGGTCGTAATATTTTTTGTTCGGAGAATCTTCGCCTTCTGGATTTCCTAATTGTGTTTGAAGATATCCTTCTTTTTCTTTGTAGTATTTTAAAATACCTTCCCAAGTTGACCATTGAACGTCAGTATCAATGTTCATTTTTACAGCACCATATTTAATGGCTTCTCTGATTTCTTCACGTGAACTACCAGAACCACCGTGGAATACAAAGTTTACTGGCAATTCGCCTGTTCCGAATTTTTCTTGGATAAAATCTTGTGAATTTTTCAAGATAATTGGAGACAATTTCACGTTACCTGGCTTATAAACACCGTGAACGTTTCCAAAAGCAGCAGCAATAGTGAAGTTTGGAGAAATTTTACCCAATTCTTCATACGCATAAGCTACTTCAGAAGGTTGTGTATAAAGTTTCGAACTATCAACGTCTGAATTATCTACGCCGTCTTCTTCTCCACCTGTTACCCCTAATTCAATTTCGAGAGTCATGCCCATTTTAGCCATTCTCTCCAAATATTTTGCACAGATTTCGATATTTTCTTCTAATGGCTCTTCTGATAAATCAATCATGTGAGAGCTAAACAATGGTTTTCCGTGTTGTGCAAAGAATTTTTCACCTGCATCCAACAAACCATCTATCCAAGGTAATAATTTTTTCGCACAGTGGTCAGTATGAAGTACTACTGGAATGCCATACATTTCAGCAATTTGATGCACGTGCATTGCTCCTGAAACAGCTCCTGCAATTGCAGCTTCTTGGTTTTTATTTGGTAGGCTTTTACCAGCGTAGAAAGAAGCTCCACCATTTGAAAATTGAATAATCACTGGCGAATTTACAGCCTTAGCTGCTTCCATTACGCCATTTACAGAGTTAGTTCCAACAACATTTACCGCAGGAAGGGCGTAATCATTTTCGTTGGCGTGACGTAACAAAGCATTCAATGCTTCACCTGTAACGACGCCTGGCTTAATCAAAGATTGACTCATGAGTACCGTTTTTGAATTTTAAAAAGAAATAATGTTATTATAATTGTAGATGAAGCCTAATTCTTGAATTATGGTGCAAATTAATGATTTTTCGATAAAATATTGATGTATTTATATTAAAAATCTATATAAGCTTTTATTTGCCTTCATACAATGCTTGAATATCAGACGGAATTTGTGGGTCTTTCAGTGTTGTTTTTTTCTTGTCGGTCATTCGCCAACGATGCAACCACGAAAATCCATTTGTTGTAATTACTCGCTCCGTACGTGTATAAATTTCGTCTTGCAAAGCCACTTTTAAAGGGATAAATTCATAGCCTCGCCTTTTCATAATAGCAATTAATTCATTGAAATAATCAGTATTTAGGGCATTTGCATGGCACAGAAAAATATGTTTGATTGGCCTACCAGCTACTTCTTGCGTTAATTGTTCGTAATAATCAAAATAACTTTCAGTGTGTTTTAAATACTTTTCTGCTACGCTTTTCATCAAAGTTGTATTGTTTGATTTCATCGCATCCATATAAACTTTATTGAAAAGCCAATCGTCAGCATCAATGGTTACTGGGGCATTATTATAGCTTTTTTCTTTTAAAAACGCTTCAAAACCATATTTTTTCAAACTATCCGAACCTGTATGCAAAAATGGAAACCGAAAATAGCTTTCTTTTTGTCCGTATTTTTGTTTGAGTTTTTGGGTAATAACTTCTCCTTTTAGGGTTTCGATTTTAAAATCTTCAAGCGATAATTTACTAAACGATTGGTGTGAAAACGTATGATTACCGAGTTCTTGTCCATTCGCCAACCAAGCATCCAAAAGGGCAATTCGAGCATCAATTTCGCCAAATTTATAGACAAATCCTTCATTCACAAACCCAACAGTTTCAAGGTTTTCTTGCTTCATTTTGCTGAGTAATTTTGCAGTAGATTCTTGGGCATGTTTCAGAGAAAGTTCTTGCACGAAAGGTAAATCATCCACTGTAATGGCGATTTGCTTTTGGGCTTTTAAATGAATTGAAAAAAAGAAGAATAAGGTAAAAAGGATTCTCATTTTTGCTTTAAGTTTAACCATACAAGCACAAATCATATTGATTTTCTTTTAATTATCTTTTTAAAATCAACATGATTTGTGACTTGAAAATTTATTTTACAACTGCTTTAAACATTAAATCGGCAACAAATTGATTGCCTGTGTCATTCAAATGCACGCGGTCGGTTGTCAAAATACCAGCTTCTTTATTGGTTGGATTATTTTTAAGATTATATGCAAGAAATTCTTTTCTTAAATCAATCAATGGACAATCAAATTTTGATGAAAGACTACGAATTATATTTGAATAATGGTTTAAATCTCCATCTTGTTGGTTACTGTTGTCGATACGCTCGCCAATAGCAGCAGGCGTACAACAAATAACTTTAATACCTTGTGATTGAAGTTTTTTGATAATTGCGGTGTAAAAATTACCAAATTTGTCAGCATCTGTTCCAGTACCCCAACTTGCTTTGTGCCAAACATCGTTTACGCCAATATAAATAACAACAACGTCGGGCTTTTGTGAGAGAACATCGTCTTCCATACGAAGGAATAAATCATAAACTTTATTGCCACCAATGCCCGCTCCGATTAATTGATATTTATCTTTAATGCCTTGTTTTTCAAGCATTTCTTTCATTTTAGTAATATATCCGCCAGGATTTATGCCTGCTTGCGTAATAGAATCTCCAAAGAAAATAACTTTGGTTGGTTTATCTTGTTTCAAAGAAAACATAGTGAGAGAAAGTAAAACTAAGAGAATAGTTTTGATAGAGATTTTCATTAATTTATAAGGGTTGAATTTGAATGAACGAAAGTAAAAAGATATTGTCATAAAACAAAAAAACAGCGTTGCGGAAAATACCACTACGCTGTCCAAATCCCCTAAACTAAAATACTAATGATAAGATATTATTTAACCTCAACCGTACGATAATCGGCTGGAATTGGTTGATGCGTTTCAAGATTGATTTCTTTAGTGATTGTTTCTTTGCCATTCGTAATATCAAAATGATACTTGCCATCTGCCAATCCTGTCAAATCAAATTTCTTGGATAATTTGTTAGTTTTTTTACTCACAAACTCTGTGTAGATTGTTTCGTTCCTCTCGTTTTTCAAACTAATTTCAAGGGCTTTCCCCTCTTTTTTTTCAATAATTACGTTTACTTTCATCGAATTAACGATGCGATACATACCAACTTTAAATGTTTTTTCGGCCTCTAATTTGTTGTCAATCGGCTCGGCAGCCAACACAGTTGAGAAAGTGAAAATACCAGCTACAAGAGCCATTGCGAGATTTTTTAATTGCTTTTTCATAATTTTGTGAGCGGCGAACCGCAGTTTTTTAATTGTAATTTTTATAGCTTTTTCGATTATAAGATGTTTTGTGTGGACTATACGTTTCAAGTTTTGCCTTAATCGGTCGTATTGCTTGATAAGTGGTTTTAGTAACTTAATGTACTTTTATCTTTAACAATTTCTTTGGTTATAACACGGTCTCCGCTTGTAATTTCAAGAAAATATTTACCTGTTTTTACGTTTGAGAAATCAAAACGCAAGTTGTAACCCGTTGCTTTTTTACCGATTATTTCTTGGTTCAATACTACTCCTGCTTCGTCCATTAATCTTACAGATGCGGTTTTACCAGCATCTTTGGTTAAGTTGATATTCAACTTCAAAGAGTTTACATAACCAAACTCATACATTCCTACATTCAAATTGCTTGCTTTGTAGTTGAGCATTGAGGCTGAATGTGTACTTGCGTTTTCGTTTTTTTTGTCTTCAGCATTAGCATTGAAGAATACTGTTGTTGCCAATAGAGCAATTGCGATTACAGATTGTTTTCCAGTTGTTTTTAACGTTTTCATAATTTTGTGAGCGGCGAACCGCATTTTAAATGTTTATAACTTTTTCTTAATTTTTGTTTTTGATGTTTCAAAATTAGTAAGTCTCAGCAAGCTCTGACAACATAAGTGATGAAGTAAACAAACAATGTGATGAAACTTCTTTTCTATGTGATTCTCTTAATTTTGACTACTAATTTTTATTTGTCTTGTTTGACGATTCAAAGGTATGGGTAAAACTTGGTACTATGTAATACAAACTACTCAAATGGTTATTTTAAAAGGACAAACGGTAATTAGATTTGATGATGATTTATGCACTTTCACAAAATATAATTTTATATATAAATTATTGATGAAGATAAACAATCCATTTTCAGAATAATATTCTGTTTGAACCTTTTCTGCTATCATATTCACATAGATATATATGACAAAGCCGTGCCAAAAAAAAATAATTTTTGTTAACAAAACCATAAATCGCTTATTATCAATTACTTAAACAATATTTAAAACATTTAAACAAAAATATTCGGTCGAAAGATTGTCCGATTTCGTACAATTAAAATCCATTTTCGTACACTATCTATTTAAGATTCGTAAAACTTTATTACATTTGAAACTCAAAATAATCAACCTTTTAACTGAGATGAAAAAAGTCCAAATCATTGCTTCTGCTTTTGCATTCGTTGCATTGTTTAGTGCAGAAACTCATGCACAATACTCTTCTACACCTCCTGCTGTTTCTCCGATGCCAATGAAACCAGAGATGACAGAAATTTGGGACCCTGAAGTGAGCGTTGTAACCCCAGGAAAAACCAGTGCTGATGCTCCTTCCGACGCAATTATATTATTTGATGGAAAAGATTTATCACAATGGGTAAGTTCTAAAGATGGTTCACCAGCAAAATGGACAGTAATTGATGGTCGCATAGAAGTTGCTCCAGGAACTGGCGATATTAAAACAAAACTAAAATTTGGCGATTGCCAACTTCATATTGAGTTTTCTGCACCTGATGAAGTAGCCAGTGTGAGTCAAGGACGTGGAAATAGTGGTGTTTTCTTCCAAGACCGTTATGAGTTACAAATTTTGGATTCATACCAAAATCGTACTTATCGCAATGGACAAGCAGGAAGTATCTATAAAGACACCGCTCCGCTCGTAAATGCCATGCGTGGCCCATTAGAATGGAATACTTATGATGTAATTTATACTGCTCCTCGTTTTAAACCTGATGGTCGTTTAGATTATCCAGCTCGTATTACCGTTTTACACAATGGTGTTTTGGTTCAAAATAATACTACGATTTTGGGTCTTACCAATTACATTGGTTTACACTTATATCCAGAAGCTCATGGTGAAGACGTGATTCATTTACAAGACCATGGTAACAAGACACAATTCAGAAATATTTGGATTAGAAGACTGTAATTTGTTTAATTAACGAATATCAATTAAAAACAGCTTCTTTCTAATTATTGAAAGAAGCTGTTTTGGTTTTTGGGGAATTATTTACTAATTGCTAAAATTTCTACGGCATCGCCATTCTTCACTTTTATATCACTCTTCAAAATCACTTTATCACCAACTTTTAAGCCTTTAGTTGTCCATTTATCATTAACTAAGGTAACATTCACCGCTTTTGCAATAAATTCGCCGCTTTTCTCCGAAACTACGTAAACTGAACAAGTACCTTTATTGTCACGAATGAGTCCATCAGAAATTTGAAAATTTTTATCGACTACCCCTACCCTAACAGGTTTAGGAGGTTTGGGTGTGGAAATATTTCGCTCACGAGCAGGTGGTGCTATTCGTGGGGTTGGAGAAACTCTTGAAGGCGGTAAAGGTGCCATTGGAGCAGAAATATTTCCTGTACGATTATAGTTATAATTATTGTTATCATTACTCGTACTAAAATTAATGTTATCGCCTTTTACTCTGATTCTCAAATCTTTTCCACGAATATCTCTATGATTAGCCCCCCAAGTTTGATTCATCCAATTCCAAACTTTTTCATAAATAGCTGGCGACTGTGGTTCAAGGTCAATCAATAGCTTTTCGCCCTTCAAACGTACTTCAAAATCATTTTTATCTTTAATTAAACCCGCCTTGAAAAGCATTTCCGAAAAATCTTGTAATTGTTTTTTGAAGCGAATCTCTTCTTCTTTAGCTAGTTTTTCAAGAAGTTTTCCTTTTTCTTCCATGATTCTACCTAGACTATCCATCGGTTTTGAGTAGCGTTCCATCAATCTGCCCAGACTATCCATTGGAGCTTGCAATTGGTTCATTTTTTGCTCAAAAGGTAGCATTTCAGCCTCAAAACTATTCATTTGTTGTTCAACTTCGTGCATTTGCTTTTCTAAAACACGTTCTTGTTTCTCTAAATTTTTAAGCTTTTGTTCGGCTTCAAGAGGTATTTTATTTGAATCCATATATTTATTATGGATTTTTTGCATCGCCAAACTCACTTCTTGCATCTGAATTGAAAGGTCTTGAATTTTACGTTGAGGAGCTTGCATTTTGCGTTGTACTTGTTGCATTTCTTCCCCATGTTTTTGCATTTCTCGACCGTACTTCTCTTCCATCTGCTTACCATACATCTCCATTTCTTTGCTATATTTTTCCATTTCCTTACTCAAACGTTCCATTTCATTAGAAACTTCATCAAGCGAAGAAGTATCACTTATCACAATATTTTGCTTTTCCTCAAGAAGTGCTTCGGCAGTATTCGCAAGTAATTTCTTTTCTTCTTTTATTTTTGGATTGACCAATGATTTTTCATTCTTAAATACCTCTTTTTGGGCATAGACCACACCTAAAGCCACCACTAAAACCATTCCTAAAACAGCAATCCAATTACCATAACTGAGCGGTTTTGAATCATTTATACCAATAATTCTTTTAATTCTATCCATGAAAGTTTGGCGTTTTGCTCCAAAAGCCATAGCCAAACGTGGTTGTTGTTGGTAACTCGCTACTTGTGTCAATGCTTTAGCCAAAATCATGCTATCACCACAGATTTCTACTGCAAAATCATCACAACAATTTTCCCGTTCGTCACGTACTTTACCCGAAATAAACCAAGTAGCAGGGTGAAAGAAAAACAGAATTTCAACAACATTTTGAAAAATATTAACCAGATAATCATATCGCTTGATGTGTGCCAATTCATGTGCAAGGATTGCTTCTAATTGCTTAACTGTGAGTCCAGAAGCTATACCAACTGGCAATAAAATCACTGGTTTTATCCAGCCAATCGTCATTGGTACGGTTGCCATTGCAGATTCAAGCAATTTTATTGAAACGGGCATTTGTACTTTTTTAAGAAGATTATCCATAAGTTTCTGAATATCAACCGTCACAGCTACATTTTTTTGGGTTTTCAACTGCTGAACATATACAAAACCAATCATCAAACGAAACAATAAAAGACTTGTACCGATGAACCAAAAAGTAACAAATAAGTCAAGATTTGCTTGTAGAAATAGTTCTGTTTTTTGCAAAAAACTCAACTCGTTTGGTTTGAAAGATAGCTGTGATGTTTGGTTCAAAAAATGAGTAAAACTAGCATTACTACCAAAATTGGCAGTCTTAGAAACAGGCTGATAAATAATTGAAAATGTAACAATTGCACTCAAAAATTGCAAACCCAAAGCCCCAAGTCCAATCCAATATCGTGTACTTGATGGCTTAAAAAAATAGAATATAATACTAAAAATAAGTAGAATGGCTACACCTTGCCAAATCGAATGAATGAGCGTCCAACCCAATGCAGCACTCATGTTGTAGTTAATAATTTCAAATAGCTTTTTCATATTGTCCTCGTTTTTTTACATCATATCTTATGAGGGTATAAGATATAAATTGATTAAATTAATAGTTTTAAACTCCTAAATTTTTCTCTTTTTCGGCAATTAACTTCTTGATTTCTTCTAATTCATCAAGACTAACATCCTGATTACCAAGCGTTTGCATAACGAGTTTCATTGCAGAACCTCTAAAAGTCGCATCTACAAATTTGCCAAGTAAAAGTTGTTGGGTTTGTTCTTCGCCAATCAACGCTTGATAAAGATGATAACGACCTTCTTCTGTGCGGCTCACAATATTTTTTTCGTGCATTATTTGCAATAGTTTGAGCGTTGTGGTGTAGCCGACTTCCTTCATTTTTGATAATTCGTCATTCACTTGCCTTACTGTTGCTTTGCCCAATTGCCACAAAATCTGCAAAATTTCTAGTTCTGATTCTGTTGGTTTGATTGCTTGTATATTTTCCATAATTTTTGTTTACGAATCATTTCGTAGCAAATATAATACGAAGTTTTTCGTAGTTCCAAATTTTATTACGAATATTTTCGTAGAAAAAAAATAAACACCTAACAAAAACATCAATTCATAACAATCCATAATCCCAAAAAACGCAAAATTTACTTGGCAGTCAGCATCAAGTTTCAGTCAAAAAACTATCTTTGATAATTCATTCTATTCAAACCTTCATCATGCCTAAAAAACTCACCGAAATCATTGGTCGAAACTCCTTTAATCATACATTGTTTGCTGCAGTCACGGCATTTTTTACCTATATGTGTTTTTATCCATTTAGGCGAGCATACACAGCAGCGACTTACGAAGAATTAGCCTTTTTTGGTGTTAATTTTAAAATCTTAATCATTACCGCTCAAGTATTGGGTTTTGCAGTTTCAAAAGGCTTAGGCATAAAATATGTCTCTGAAATGCTTCCTGCTCATCGCTCACGTAACTTACTGATAATGATTACTTTATCGTGGATTTGTTATTTGTTTTTTGCACTCACGCCTGCTCCTTTTAATTTGTTTTTTATCTTTTTAGCAAGTCTGCCTTTGGGCATGGTTTACGGCACAATTTTAGCTTTTTTGGAAGGTAGAAAAACGACCGATTTATTAGTGGCTGTGCTAACGGCATCGTTTATTATGGGTTCAGGTTTTGCCAAAAGCATCGGAAAATGGGTAATGACTAGTCTAGAAGTAAGCCAATTTTGGATGCCTTTTGTGGCTTGTGCGATAATGATTGTGCCGTTTGGGTTTTGTGCGTGGTTGATGGGACAAATTCCTGCACCAACGGAGGTTGATAAAGCAAATCGTACCGAACGAAAGCCCATGCAAAAAGCTGATAGAAAGGCTTTTATCAAAGAATTTTCATTGAGTATGTTTATTTTTGTTATCTCTTATGTATTGCTCACTACTTTCCGAGAATTTCGGGATAATTTCACACCTGAGATTTGGAAACTGCTCGGTTACGGCAATAATTCGGCTATTTTTACTCAAACCGAAACCCCCATTGCAATTACTGTTTTGTTGTTGATGGCTGCCATGCGTTGGGTACAAAATAATTATAAAGCGTTCGTGATAATACAATTATTGATGTTGGCAGGTGGGGTTTTGATTGGCGTAAGTACATTACTTTATCAGCAAAAAATTCTTTCGCCAGTAGCTTGGTTGACTACTTTAGGTCTGGGTGTTTATATGGCATATTCGATGTGCAATAGCCTTTATTTTGAGAGAATGATTGCTGCTTTCAAGAAATCAGGAACGGTTGGTTTTCTTATTACTTTTGCCGATTATTATGCATATTTGGGCAGTATTTTGGTGCTTTTCTATAAAAACTTCTTCCAAAAAAGTATTAATTACCTCGAATTTTTCATTCTTCTATCTTATTGTATCTCTATTATTTATGTCATATTAGTTGCTCTTTCGATGTGGAATTTGAGTTTGAAAAGGGCAAAAAGTATTGAACAATAATTTTTTCATTTCATTAAATCGAATATTACAATTGAACATTTTTAAAAATACCCGAAAATTCATATATTTTCGGGTATTTTATATACTAACCTACTTTTAAAATATAACCACTTTTCATCACGCCTAAACCTATAATGCTATGCAAAACAATTCCAAATGGTCACTTTCTCATAAAATTGTTTTTTATTTTAGTTTCCTATTTTTAGGACTTAATATTTTCCCCTTTCCCATCAATGTTCTACCATTTATTAATGGTTTTTTCTACGATATTATTGATGAATCTTTTTGGAATCCAATTGTACAATTGACTGGGAGAATATTTTTTGATATTAAAGAAGTGACCGTTCGTCCGAATGGAAGTGGCGATACAACTTGGAATTGGTTGCAGGAATTTTCGATGCTATGTATGGCATTGATTGGAACGATTATTTGGACAATTCTGGGCAAAAATAAAAGCAATCACGATAAACTTAGTTATTGGTTCAATGTTGCTATTCGTTATTATTTAGCATTTACAATGCTAACTTACGGATTTGTCAAAGTTTTTCCTTTACAATTTGGCAATATTACTACTTATCGACTTTATGAAAGATTAGGCGAAATGAGTCCAATGGGACTATTGTGGACTTTCATGGCATATTCGCAAGGCTATCAATTTTTTGGTGGACTAGCCGAAGTTATTGGTGGGTTATTATTATTTTTTAGGAGAACGACCACTCTCGGAGCATTGATTTGTGCAGGAGTTTTAGCAAATATTTTTGCATTAAATGTCTTTTATGATGTACCCGTCAAGATTTATTCATTTTTGTTATTGCTGATGAGTTTCTACTTATTATATGAAGATTTTAGAAGATTATGGAGTTTTTTTGTATTGAATTTGCCTACAAAATCGAGGGTAATTACTCCTTTTTTAGATAAAAAATGGTTTATTATAAGTAGAATTGTTTTTAAAGTACTCCTTATAGTTGGTTTTGGAGGTGCAATGTTTTATGATGGTTGGTCGGAGTCTGAATACAAAGATGCACCTAAAACGGCTATTTATGGACCATATAAAGTAGAAAGTTTTGAACGAAATAGTGTAGTTTCGGCAAGTGACACATTACGTTGGCAAGAAGTTTTCATTGACCGTAGAGGTACGTATGACATTGCTTTTGTGACCAATCAAGACGGTTTACGTAAAAGAATTGATTTTAAGATAAATAACAAAAACCATCAATTATTATTGTCAGATTATACTTCAACCGCAACTGATACTACAAAATATGCTTTCAGTTATGTGCAAGCTGATTCGTCTTCGTTGTATTTGAAAGGAAAATTTAAGAATGATTCAGTAAAAGTATCAATGAAAAAAATGACTCGTAAAAACTTTTTGCTCAACTCAAGAGGATTCAATTGGATAAACGAGTATCCTTTTAATAAATAACTACAAATATTTACCTCGTTGAAAAATAGTATAAAATCGAAGAATATGATTCACTATCAAAAACTCTCCGATGGTATTGATGACCCGAATAAAAATATAAGTAAATTCAAAAATCCGTACTTCAGGTGGTAAAATGTAGTATAAATCTGCGATTCCTGTAAAAAATATACCTATTAAGAATAGCGTTCTATTAGGCTTTTTTTGGCGTTCGACTTGGATACCTGCAAGGACGAAAACCATGATAACAACCCAATAGAAATTGAACGAAAACATAGAAATTCTCGGATAATAATTGAGCATATATAAAAAACCAACACCACCGATAAACCAAAGTGAATATAAAAAATAGTTTATTTTATCTTGAAGAAAACGTTTTTCTAGCGTCAAATCACTAAAAATGATGATTAATAAAATTCTGATGCAAGGCTGAACATAAGAATAAACAATGTCGAATTGTTTATCATTTATGATTATTAATGATGACATACCAATCAAAAAAAGGCTTCCATAAGTAATGGAAAGTAATAATAGTGGTTTTATTTGGTTTTTGAGGAATTTTGAGACGATATAAACAAATAAAAAGAAGTAGTCAAATTGAAACAAAAACAAACTTAAAGCCCTGTCTGACAAGCTTTTAAGTTCGTTTGGTTCGACTTTGATTGAAAAATAAATATTCACCAAAAGTACCAAAGAAAAGAAAAAACTGGTGAATCGCTCACTCATAATAGTTTTTCTGTTGTATTCCACTGCAATATAATAAAGTAGCACCAATTTCAATGATATTTACTAAAAAGCTATTAAACGGTATATTTTAGTAAATATCACTTTGATTTAAAGTATTTTCTTCTCTTTTTTATCATAATCCATATACATAAAGTAGTTAATTATTGAAATCACTCTTAAGAGTAACATATTTATTACACCTAATTGTAAGTTTTTTACTGTTATCCTAACATATATATGTAATACAAAAACCTAAAAAGCTCTTTAATACCTTTGTTTCAAAAAAAATAAATTCAAATCCATATTACATTTGTGTAAAAAAGGCATGAGCAAACTTTTACTGTTTTTTTTACTACTAATTTCTCCCTTTCTATTTGCCAAAAACTTCTACGTTTCTAGTTCAAATGGTAACGATAGTAATAATGGCCTAAGTCCAATTCTTGCATGGAAAACGATAACAAAAGTAAATGCAAGCATGAGTTTAATACTGCCAGGCGATTCTGTTCTGTTTAAATCAAACGAGATTTTTTCGGGTACTTTGAGTATTACTTGTAGCGGCACAATTACACAGAAAATTACTTTTGGTACTTATAATGGGGTTTTGCCAGCTATTTTACTGCAACAACTTACTGGCAATTGGGTTCCAAATACTGTGGCTAATACTTGGGTTCTAAGTCTTCAGACACCATTTCCACCTACTATCAATCAAATGTACATCAATGATTCATTTCAACATGTAGGTCGTTTTCCCAATACAGGGAGCTTAATTATAGATTCTACTGTTAATCGAACTACTTATCTTGATGCAGAATTATCAACCGCTCCTGATTGTTCTGGTGGCGAAGTTTTAATTGAGGTAGCGGGCTGGCAACGCACGGCAGTGGAAATAGCTTCACAATCTGCATCAGCATTTCAATTAAGTAAAAACGTTTATTACGGTGCTGGGTTTGACCAAAAAGGGAAAAGATATTGGCTTAGAAAAGATTTTGATACACTTGATGAACAAGGAGAATGGTATTATAATCCTGTGACAGGAAAACTATACATTTATTCTTTATTCGACCCCAGTCTTCTTAAATTACAATTTTCCTCGTTAGATAAAAATATCACCATAAGTAGTTGCAATTATATTAAACTCGAAAACTTATCAATTACTAATTCTAATAATACAGGTTTGGAAATAAATACCTCTTCAAATATTGAGATTGATAAATTCAGTATTACCAAAGCAGCAAGCTACGGAATATTAGCTTCAAACTCGTCCTCTTTAAAAATAACAAATTCAAATTTTGACAAAATTGGTGTTGGTGCAATAAAATTCACAACATCCCATTTTTGTTCAATAATCAACAATAGTATCACAAATGTGGGCAATCTTGATAATGTTGAAGTGGTAGATTCGCCATCAGGTATATTTTTAGTTACTTGTAATAACGCTGTTGTTAAAGAAAACACCATTGATGGTCTTGGGATGATAGGCCTTTGGTTTAAGGGAAATAATAATCTCATTCAAAATAATATTATTAGAAATTACTGTATTTTCCTTAATGATGGCGGTGGAATTTATACAGCAGGAACTTCAACAGGTAATCAAATTATTGGTAATATTTGTCAATATGGACGAATTGGAGGTCAAAATTTTGGTATTTACCTTGATGATTATTCTAAAGGTTATACAGTTGACGGAAATATTTGTACTGATAGCAATGATGCAGGAATTCACTTGCATGATGCAACCAACAATATTATAGTAAATAACATATTCGCTTATAGTAAATTTCGCCAAATGCTTTTGCAAATGTACAGAACAACTACAGGTAGCATAACTAATACGATTAAAAACAATATTATGGTTTCTAATAATGGGCTTTCAGCGGGATATTGGTTAGCTACGCCATATAGCCCAACTGACTTAGGGTCATTATTAGATAGCAATTTTTATATTGATCCATTCAAAATCAATAAAATACTAATTGACCTCAAAGGAGCAATCAATAAGCAATATAACTTAAATATTTGGAAAGCCTTTAATATAGATATTAATTCTAAAGAATCACCTTTACTTTACCCTTCTGGTACAAGTTCAGACTTTTTAAAGTTATACATTAATGATACTAAAATACCCCTGACTTTTTACCCAAGTAAAAATGAGGTATTTATCAATCATAAAGGTGATACGGTCTGCGGGCTGGTAACCTTACAACCTTTTTCAGGCATAGTTTTGATGAAAGTACCAAATCAGAAAACAGGTATTTCTATTCAAAATATAGTCAGTGGTGGTGTGATTTTTAGTTATGAAAATCCACAATTGCCTTGTCCAAATCCTATTACAAATTTTCAGTGGAACTTTCCCACAGGTACTATTTTCTTGAATGGTACTACTGCCAATAGTGCTAATCCACAAGTGATTTTACCAAATAATTGTACGAATTGCCCAATTTCGCTGACTACCAACAACGGAACACAATACCTAAATTTTCAAGAAACAAAAAATGCCGCTGGAATTTATATCGGTGGAGAATAATAAAACTAACATTTATGAAATTACGAATAATGTGCTTGTTGATTATTGTTTGTATTGCAAACGTATCAAAAGCTCAAATAAAGTTTGGTAATAATTTAGGAAATCTCAACCCAAGTGCAATCCTTGAAATGGAAAGTACGAATAGAGGTTTATTAATTCCAAGAATCGCCTTAATGAGTACTGCGGCATCTTTTCCACTACAATCGCATGTTGCAGGAATGCTGATTTATAATACTGCCACCGCTGGCGTTTCACCAAATAATGTTATTCCAGGTATTTACTTAAATAATGGAGCAAAATGGGACTTAGTTACTACAAAAACACCGAGTAATGTTGTTAATGTTGATGGTTTGGCTTCAAGTCTCGCTAGTCCAAATAGTTTTTCTGGAGCAAGTTTTTCACCCAATGAACCTAATAATTTAGACAGACTTTATGTAAATACAATTGACGGGTCAAATTGGATTTTTAATGGAACTCAATATAGTTCAGTGATGGTAAACGCCACTACCCCCTGGATGTTGGCTGGTGGTACAAATGATGCAGGAGGAAATAAAACAGGCAGAATTTATCGACCTGGTGGTGCAGGTGTTGGTAGTAGTACTATTTCGCCAACAGCAAGTGCATTATTTGAATTATCAAGTACTACTCAGGGATTTTTACCTCCTCGAATGCTTAAAGCTCAAATGCAAGCCATCGAAAATCCATCCGAAGGATTAGTTGTGTATTGCTCAGACTGTTTTCCAAAAGGGCTTCAATTTTATAATGGAGAAGGTTGGATTAGTAGTAGTTCTACCTCAGGTATTACTCCTGCCTTAGTCTCAGATGTAAATTTTACAGCTAACAATGGATTAGCAGCAGGTACAATTCTGACAGGCACATATACATTTACGCCAAATGGCTCTGGTACAAACGCAAGCACTTTTAAATGGTATGCAGCCACTGATAAGTCCATTCCTGGCACACCTGTTGGCACTGCTTCAACATACACACTAACTACAAATGACTTAAATAAATGGATAGGTTTTGAAGTAACGCCAGCAAGGTCAGTTGCTGGTTCAGCAGGTACACCCATAATTGTTTGGAAATCTGGTATAACAAATATTGCTGATAAGGCTCCGCTTACTACTATTCTTGTGTATTCTCTCAGAAAAGTTCGTTCAGCATATATAGGTCCTCTTATAAAAGTTCGTCGTTCTTCTGATAATACCTCACAAGATATTAATGCCGATGTGAATGGAAATTTAGATGAAACTGCTTTGTTAAGTTTTGTAGGAACTGGTACTGGATATGTTGAAATATGGTATGACCAAAGTGGGTTTGGTACAAATGCGTCACAATTAACTACTAGTTTACAACCAATTATTGTTAATGCTGGCGTTATTGTTAAAGAAAGTAGTAAGCCCGCTATTAGTTTTAATTCACAAAGATTAGGATTTGCAGCTTTACGTAATAACGGCTCAAATGGATGGAATCTAAGTTATATGCTTCAAACAACTGCAAAATTTACATCATCTGGGTATTTTATTGGCCGTAAAACATCATACAATGGTGGTTATGGAGCAGATGTTACTACTTTAAAGGGATTGTATAAAAACAATGTAAGTACCTATTCTACAACGGGCACGTTGGCCAATACTAATTATGGAAATTATTATTATAAAAATAGTAATCTTACGACTGGTAGTCAATCAATAAGTTACTATAGAGATGGTCTGATTTATCAAGCCGCCACAAGTTATTCGTATAATATTCAGCTTGATTATATCGGTGCTGATAATACCGATGGAACTGGGAATAATTTCGTAGGAAATATCAGTGAAATCATTTTGAGTCAATTATTACCAACTGAGACTGTCAAAGAGTCGATATTTTGGGATAATACAAATTTCTTTTGGCTAGGAAAATAATATTTAATTGATATTATTTAGGAAACCAAAATAATCAAAACTACAGATTATCCATTTCTTACTTTTGTTTAAATCATTTTGAAATTAATGAAGAATTAGATAAATTTAGTCTTATAAACATTAAGGTTATGTGCATGATAATTATAAAAGTACAGTAGCTATTTTGGCTGGATTTGTATTTGTAGTGTTTATTTCAATTTGGCTAAAATATCGCAATACTTTTAAAATCGATTTCTATGAAACTAAACTTAGATACAATCATTATTTTTGGGCAAAATATTGATAAATTAAAAGCATTTTATGTTGGTATTTTAAAGCTAGAAGTTATTGAAGAATTGCAATCCGAATGGTTACTTATTAGAGCGGGGTTTTGTAATATTGGCCTGCATAAAGTTGGCGAACAGTTTATAGACAGCAATCAAGATTCATTCAAATTTGATAAGAATACCAAAATTGTTTTTGAAATTGATGAAGACATATATGATATTAGAGAGCAGTTACTCGCCTCAAATATATCTATGAAAGACGTAAAATCATTTGACAATTATCCATTTTTAATATGCGATGGTGAAGACCCAGAAGGAAATGTATTCCAGTTGAAACAAAAGAAATCTTAGTACTTTATTTTTTGATTCGATATATAAACGATTGACTATCAGCTAACAAACGCACAAAATACAATTGTTCTTTGATTTGATTTACTAATTTTTTGTCACTAATAGTACTCATTTCTATCTTTTCCCCTCTCACATCAAGCCATTCGGCATTATATGTTTTGTTAGGTTTATCGAGGTGAAATACATTATTTTTGATTAAAATTTTCGGTGCATTCAAATCTTGGCTTTCAAATACTAATCCATTTAAACTTGCCAATACCCCACAAGGCACAATTGGAGCAATATCAGCCATAAAAACACTCCCATTTGCAGCAACAAAGCCAGGATTTAATTGAACATTTTTAGCCGCATTAAAAGTATATTTATTTCCTGCCGAAATACTAAAGGTTGAAGTATTCTCTACTTTATCAGTTGCAATCGCATAACCATACAAACCAGCAGCATCACTTGAAGTCAGACTTATGATTGCATTGGGTTGTTGTAAAGCCTTCATTTCATTAGTACGCTCGTTATGAACACGTGCATTATCGTTATTGGCGATTGTTCCCGTTGGATTTCCTAAATAATTAACATTTGGGTTCGAAAAGTACGGAATTCGATCACAAAAATAACCATTATCTGCACACTGATTATTATACGCCATCACTGTACGCCAGCGATTGGCCAAATTAATATAGCCATATCCATAAGCAAGCGGGTTTCCACTTGTTACGTAAGGATCATGGTATGAACCAAAATTATGCCCAATTTCGTGTGGAAATGTTAAATTATCGACCGCACAAGACAAATCATCCACAGAAAATGCAAAATTATAATCCGAACTCAGATACGCTATTCCACAGGAACTTGTATAACTACCCAGCAGAACACAAACATCAGCTGAATATTTAGTGCGTAAATCATGTACTTCGTCCATTTTACCATCGGAGTTAGTCGTAAAATCATCCAAAGAAGTAAACATATTCGCTGGATTTTCAACATACGCCGTACTTTTAACATAAGCCATTTCAACTCTTGCAGCGATATTACTATTTTGGTAGCATAAATTAGCTACATCAATACAACTTTGAGCAAAATTTAACATTGATGCACCATTCAGCACATTTAGAGCTGCATTTGTATAAAAAAACAACACACGTACTTTACAATCATAAGTAGTCAAATCAACATTATTCTCTCTCGCTTTTTTAATTTTTTTATCAATAAGTTGTTCAAGATGACAGCTTTCGGACGGAAATGCACTTTGTTTTACTTCATACATCAAGTATTGTTTATCAATCGTAACGAGTCGGTATATTTTATTATTATTATAAAAAAAACCAGAAATATCCTCGTCAAGAACTGTAAATACGCTCATTTGCCCTCTAAAATCTTTTCCTGACCATGTATAATTATTGATTCCTCGAACCTCAGCAATCGCTCCTTCTATCCCAAAAGTATCGCCAAATAAATTGATACTTAACTGGTTTTTTGTGAGTTGAGCAAAATTCACATCAACCAATGATGCAGTTCCAACTGTTGGCCGCTTCGTAAAAGCATTGATTTGCGATGAAACAGTTAGATTAGTATTTTTTAAAGAAATGAAAGATTCTTGGGCAAAACTCACATACGCAATGAGTTGAAATAATAGAAGTAATCTCTTCATAAGTCTGCAATTTTATTAGAGTTATTCGTAAAAATAAATAATACTCTTAGAGCATTTATCATTTGAATTATTTTTTTATTAATCGGCAAACCCAAAAACACCGACTATTATACAATTTTAATAAAATCTTCAGAAAAAAAAACATCACTGACATAGGGTTGTCATCAAGATTTTTTTCTTTTGTAAAAAAAACACATGAAAGTTCACAGCACCAATTACGTAGATACATTCATTGTAATTGCCGACGATTGTCGAGCAACGACGGGCGAAATTCCGCCGATTAACGAAAAAAGCAAATCTGTTGCAAACATTCAATTTGAGATTTTAAGAAAAAATCCTTACAAGTTCACATCCGACGATGTGCTGTTTCAAGTTTTTGCAGAACGTAAAGACTTAACTGCTGATGAACTTGAAAAAGCCCGTGAGAAGTTTTTCTCCAAAGGTCAAGCTTGTTTCAGAGCTTCACCCTTAACTAAACGATACGGTTGGGGTGTACATCATGATAAAAATGGAAAAATAGCCATTTTTGGCTGTGAAACTGAAGAATATGAAAAACGACTTCATGACAAAAACACAAAAATCGTCAAAGCTATGAAGTCAAGCCGATAATTGTTTTCAATCAGCAATATATATGACCATTTTTTGTAGCTGAGCTTAGTGAATTCAATGTATTTTCTTGAAAAAACTCAAGAAATAATTAATAAAAGTATTATATCAACTTAAAATTCAACCTTCGTAAACAATTAAAACGTACTAAAATGGCAAAAACAAGCACTTATCTCAGTTTTCCTGGTAATACTGAAGAAGTTTTTAACTTTTACAAATCGGTATTTGGGACAGAATTTACTGGTGATGGTTTTCAAAAGTTTGGCGATATGCCAGCCACTGAAGGGCAACCTCCAATGTCGGACGCTGACAAAAAATTAATTCTTCATGTTGGGTTACCAATTCTTGGCGGGCATATTTTAATGGCAACCGACGCTCCAGAAAGTATGGGTTTCACGGTTATTGCAGGAAATAATGTACATATCAATCTCGAACCCGATTCGAGAGAAGAAACTACGAGACTATTCGAGGCTTTATCAGAAGGAGGAAATATTACGATGCCCTTACAAGATATGTTTTGGGGAGCATTTTATGGCAGTTGTACCGATAAATATGGCACTAATTGGATGGTAAATTTCACTCAAAACTAAATACAAAGAATACTATTTTTGATTCATTCCTGATAAAACAAGAAAAAGCTGTCTAAAAAAGGCAGCTTTTTGCTAATTCTAACCTAAACACTATTTATAACCCTATTAATCCTTTGATTGAAAGCGAAAGATTTACTCGTGTATTTGATTTAACAGCAATGCTTTTCAAGTCGAGATTACTATCAAGATTCAGAAAACTATTGAAATCAATGATTGTTCCGTTATTATTTTTATTTGATGCAAAATGTAATTCATAGTCACCTTCTTCTAGAAATGCTATTTTAAAATTACCAGAACCATCCACTTTGGCACTCGTTACAGCATTTTTAAATGTTACTCCACTTTCTCCTTGTCCATTGGTTTCGCTATTTTGATTAAAACTTCCTTTTTTATAAACATACACCAACACTTGTCCATTGATTGTTGCATTATAATTGCTCATTTTCCCTACGATTTCACCAGTAATATTTTTATTTATCAAACGAATAGAAGATTGTAGTTCACCATAGGTAACAAAGGAAAAGCTTTTTTTACTATTTTCATTTTTCTCTTTGACTGCTTTTCTCAAATCAAAATCGACCATGAGGTCAGTCACGCCACTTTCGTTTACATCAAATTTCTTAACTGTGACTTCAATTTCTTGCTTGGCATTTCCTGATATTGCTAACGCTTCTTTTGTTCCGTCAGTTTTTTGAACGTAACAACCAGGAGCATTTCCACTTGCATCTTTGGAATAATCTAAAACTAAAGTCAGTTTATTATACGACCCCGTTTGAAATTTTCCATCACCAAGCATTAATGAATTTCCATTTTGAAGTTGAAGTAAATTAATTGTTTGAGGACCTTTAAAAGTATCATAAACTTTTCCATCAAACCTCACTTCAGTAATTGTTACAAATGCTCCACTTACATTACTTGCATCAATTGGGGCATCCGTTATACCAATTTTTACAGTTCCTTTCGGTGCATTTGGGTCTTGTTGTGACGCTGGCGTAATTGAGTTATTTTGTTTATCACAGCTAATTTCTGCCAAAAACAAACTCATAATGATGATTGCAAATTTTAAGTTTTTCATGGATATAATAATTTTAGTTTTCATTAACAAATCTTAAAAAAGCTATTCCAATATCTCATAAAGCATTTTACTCTACATTTTGAGGTCTTTTTTCTACAAAAATTGTATAAATCGCTACATCAAATTCTAAAAAATGAAGGTGGTATAATGTTTTTCCGCTATGGAACATAACCAACTAAAAACTTTAAATAATGAAAAAAACAGCATTTGTAGTTGCCTTTTTACTTATCATTTCGGTCATTTCGAGCCAAGCTCAATACAAACTTGGTATTGGTGCACGATTAAACTATGGTTATGGACTGAGTGTGAAATATAACATGACCAAAACAAAGGCTTTCGAGGGAATTTTGTATTCAAGATGGCAAGGCGTAAATATTACTGGATTATACGAAATTCATAAACCTGCTTTTGAAACACCAAATTGGCGTTGGTATTATGGCGTTGGTGGACACATTGGCTTTTGGAGAGACGGCGGGCGATATGGGAATCCGTGGTTTGATAATAATGATAACCATACCGTTCTTGGAGCAGACGGAATTTTAGGCTTGGAATACACTTTCAAGGAAATTCCATTAAATCTTAGTTTAGACTGGAAACCAGCTATCAATCTAATCGGTTACCAAGGTGTTTGGCTTGATGATGTGGCTGTAACAGCCCGTTTTGCAATCAAGTAATCATACAATTTGATATTCAATCATTCTATTCAACAACAATAAAAAGCCATGAAAACTTTCCTTATACTTTGTTCACTATTTTTGTTTGCATCGTGCAATACCATAGATATTGTACCACTTATCAACAAAGATTATTCGATAACTGATGCCGAATCGACTAAAGTTGACTACGAAGAAAAGAAAAACGTTTCGTACGGCGACAATGAACTCCAAAAATATGACCTTTATTTACCCAAAAACCAAACCGATAAAGTACCCGTAATTGTGATGTTTCATGGTGGTGGTTGGAGTGAGGGCGACAAAGGTTTTATAAATCCAATGGTTGATTACTTTAGACAAAAAAATGTAAAATGTGCTATCGTTAATGCAAATTATCGCCTTACTTTTCAGAAAGGTATTACTTATCGTGAACAATTAGCAGACATTGGTTTATTACTTAAAAAGCTACAAAATGAAGCCAAATCGTTGAATATCACACCCAAATTTTTTCTGATGGGAATTAGTTCGGGAGCTCATTTAGCACTACTTTATGCTTATTCATCCGACTCAAATAAACTCGTTGAAGTAGTTGGTGGCATTGCCGCTCCCATTGATTTGACATCGACAAGTTTACGTAAAGACCGAATGAACACCGATATAATTAAACTTATTGGCAAACCATTTGAAGGAAATATCGAAGAATATCGCAATGCAAGTCCGTATTTTCAAATAAAACGTGCTTCACCTCCAACGATTCTTTTTTATGGCGGTAGCGATAATTTAGTTCCTGCCAATCAAGGAACTTTAATTCATGGTAAATTAACAGAATTAGATATAAATCAAGAATATTATTTTTATCCAGAACAATCACACGATTGGTCTAAACTTTCAGAAACGCTCGATAAAATGATAGTTTTTGCAGATAAATATTTATAAATAAAATGACACATACAGTGATAAAATGAAGGGGAGATTTTTCTTCCCTTTTTTTGTTTTAAGAAAATTTATTTTGATATTGTTTTGATTTTGTCAAAAACAAAAATCTGTAAACAACTATTGGTCAGTACTTTAGAAGTATTTCAATATAAAGAATCTAATTTATACACTAAAATGGCAACAAATAAAACCACCGAAACTTCGCTGAGCGTTATTGATTTTATAAACTCAGTAAAAGACGAAACAAAACGCAACGATTGTTTTAGTCTTATTGAGTTATTAAAAAAACAAACAGGTTTCGACCCAAAAATGTGGGGGCCAAGCATTGTTGGCTTTGGTAGTTATCATTATAAATATGAAAGTGGCCGTGAAGGAGACAGTCTCATCGTGGGATTTTCACCAAGAGCAACAACCATTAGCTTGTATCTTTCTGGAAGTTTTGAAAAAAGAGAAGAATTACTTGAAAAATTAGGCAAGCATAAAACAGATAAAGGTTGCATTCATATAAAGAAACTTGCCGACATCAACATGGAAGTTTTACTTCAAATGATAGTCAATCATTTGGAATATATGCAAAAAATGTATCCTAAGTAAGTTACTTAAAAAGTAGTTTTTTTACTTAATTCCTCTTTTTTCTACATTTAAAAACCTTGATTTTTCTTTAAATTCGGTTGGAGAAAGATTCTTTTTTTTCTTAAAAATACGGCAGAAATATGAAAAACTATTAAATCCGCTAGCCATATATGCTTCTTTTACACTTATTTTAGGATTTCTGAGCAAGCTTTCTGCAACTTTTAGGCGTTCTTCAATAATAAAATCATTGGGCGACGAACCCAATTCGTGCTTGAAAGTTCGATAAAAATTTGATTCACTCATATACGCCTTTTCACTCAAAAATTCAATTGATAAATCTTCCGTGATATTATCTTGAATATACTTAATGACAAACGAAATTCGGTCATTATTTGAATCAGTCAAAGCTTTTTTGAGATAAATACTTTTCGATTCAGTTTGTAAAATTCTAATGATTAATTCTTGAATCAACAAATCGGCAAAAATATCTTTTGATGGGTGCTTTTCAGTGAAAATAAAAATCAGTCTTTGTAAAATTTGATTGATAGCAATATCATTCGTAAAATGATAATTGTAATCTGTCATGCTCCATTCTTTACCGTTTTGCTTTGTTCCTCTATTATTAAGTATTTCAACCGCCTCTTTCAATTTTGTTTCTGAAAATGCCAATGCCAAACACTGCGTTGGGTTCTGCTCCGTTGCCTCAGGAAAATCAATGCACATTAACTCATTTGAAGGCAAAATGACAGACTCACCTGGCAAAAAACCAAACGAATGCGTATTTTCTAGATGCATTACCTTTTTGCCTTTAATCATACTTGCCAAAACGGGTTCGCTAAACTTGAGCAATACTTGCGATGCTTGCTGATGCGTTTCAAAAATATTCAGTTCAGCATTATTTAGCGAGTGAATAGTTCTATTCTCAACCAAGCTAATTAGCTTTCTTTTTTCGTAATGAGCGGCATTCAGGTCAATCATAAATACGTTTTTTTTATATAACAAACCTAACAAATATTATTATTTCATCAAAAAATAGAACAATATAAATCTGGAACAGTCGAATAAATGATAGAATTGTACAACTAAAAGTAGAATTGTACAATTAGTTAGCAGAAAAGTGAAATAGGACAGCAGAAAAATGACATCATATATGATTATTGTAAGATTTATTTGCATTATAAATTTAACCTTTAATACTATACATTATGTCATCTGTCATCACTCAAAAAAGTAATCTGGTAGAAAAACCAAGTTTTAAAACACATTACGATAATTTCATCGGCGGTAAATGGGTTGCACCAACAAAAGGGCAATATTTTGAAACCGTTTCTCCAGTTGATGGAAAAGTATTTACGCAAGTAGCTCGCTCAACCGAAGAAGATATAAATTTAGCACTTGATGCCGCTTGGGCAGCAGCTCCAAGTTGGAACAATTCATCAGCTACAACTCGAAGCAATATTTTATTAAAAGTTGCTGACCGTTTGGAGCAAAATCTAAGCTTATTGGCTCGTGTTGAAACTTGGGATAATGGTAAAGCAATCCGTGAAACTATGGCGGCAGATTTACCTTTAGCCATCGACCATTTCCGTTATTTTGCAGGCGTGATTCGTGCCGAAGAAGGTTCTGCTTCTGAGTTAAATGCCAATACACTTTCATTGATTATACATGAGCCGCTAGGAGTTGTTGGACAGATTATTCCTTGGAATTTCCCAATTTTGATGGCTGCATGGAAAATCGCTCCCGCATTAGCAGCAGGAAACTGTATCGTTTTAAAACCAGCCGAACAAACACCCGTTGGTATTATGGTTTTAGCCGAATTGATTCAAGATTTATTACCAGCAGGCGTATTAAATATCGTAAATGGTTTTGGTATTGAAGCAGGAAAACCATTGGCTTCAAGTCCACGCATTAACAAAATTGCTTTCACTGGTGAAACTACCACTGGACAATTAATCATGCAATATGCTTCAAAAAACATTATTCCTGTAACACTTGAACTTGGTGGAAAATCGCCGAATATTTTCTTCAAAAGCATTATGGATGCTGATGATGAGTTTTTTGATAAAGCTCTCGAAGGTGCATCAATGTTTGCTCTTAATCAAGGAGAAGTTTGTACTTGCCCTTCAAGAATTTTGGTGGATGAATCAATTTATGATGCTTTCATTGAACGTGTTGTTGCTCGTGTTGAGGCAATCAAATTAGGGCATCCGCTTGATCCAGAAACAATGATGGGAGCTCAAGCATCAAATGACCAATATGAGAAAATTTTGAATTATATTGAAATCGGTAAAGAAGAAGGTGCAGAAGTATTGACTGGTGGCGGAACAGCTTATAACGAAGGTTTAGAAGGTGGATATTACATCAAACCAACTATTTTTAAGGGAAATAACAAAATGCGAATTTTCCAAGAAGAAATCTTTGGGCCAGTTGTTTGTGTAACTACTTTCAAAGACGAAGCTGAAGCTATCGCTATTGCAAATGACACTCTTTACGGTTTAGGAGCAGGTGTTTGGACACGTGATATGCACCAAGCATACACAGTAGCAAGAGCCGTTCAAGCAGGTAGAGTTTGGGTAAACTGTTACCACGATTATCCAGCACACGCACCATTTGGTGGCTATAAAAAGTCTGGTATCGGCCGTGAAAACCACAAAATGATGTTGGGCCATTACCGTCAATCAAAAAATATGTTGATTTCTTACGATAAAAATAAATTAGGTTTCTTCTGAAAAAACTAATGTCTATGGTTTAAGTACGATAGTAGAGAGAGTCAGAAACGACTCTCTCATACTTTTTCTACCCATTTAAAATTTTTATTCAAATGACAATCGAACGAGTAGATTTTACGCCCGAAGCTGCCAAAATCATTGATGAATTACGGGAGAAAAATGGCACTTTATTTTTTCATCAAAGCGGTGGTTGCTGCGATGGCTCATCACCAATGTGTTTTCAAGAGGGTGAATTGATGTTAAATGAAACTGACGTAAAACTCGGAACAGTTCACGGTTGTGATTTTTTTATGTCGAGAGACCAATTTGAATATTGGAAACACACTCATCTTACTCTTGATGTAGTCAAAGGTCGAGGAGCAAGTTTTTCTCTTGAAATACCACTTGGTGTGCGTTTTGTAATTAAATCAAGACTTTTCTCGGATCAAGAATTAAAACATTTAGGTCAGATTTAAGCATTAAAAACTTCCCGAAACAGCTCTTCTAGGAATACAGCTTTCGAGAAGTTTCTTTAATTTGCTCAATTTAATACTTTTATTGTTTTTTCTTCTTTCAAAATCATCCTGCCAAAAGGCTCGGCTGAAATACCATTTTCAGACAAAATTGTTTCCAAAATATCTTTTCCTTCTGGTTCGACTGCTATTAATAAACCACCACTTGTTTGTGGGTCGGCTAGTAAAATTCTTTGTGTATCAGTTATTGTCGAAACTTTGTGACTGTAACTTTCCCAGTTTGTATTGCAACCTTTTGGAGCACAAAATGGATACAAATAATCATTTGCTTCAGGCATTTTGGGTACTCTTTCGTAATCAATTTCTGCACTGAGTCCACTTCCTTCGCACATCTCAACCAAATGTCCTAAAAGACCAAAGCCAGTCACATCAGTCATTGCTTTTACTTCCGACATTTTACCCAAATCAGCACCAACTTTATTCAAAGTTGCCATTTGTTTGACTGCCACTTGTAAATATTCTGGATTCGAAATACCCATTTTTTGAGCGGTTGCCAATAAGCCAACGCCAAGTGGTTTCGTGAGGTATAATAAACAGCCTTCTGTTGCAGTAGAGTTTTGTTTTAAATGTTCAATTTTTACTTTACCAGTAACTGCCAAACCAAAAAACGGTTCTGGGCTATCAATGCTATGACCGCCTGCCAACGGAATATTAGCTGAAGCACAAGTTGCACGGCTTCCATCTAGCACTTGTTGTGCAATTTCGGCTGGAATTGTATCAATTGGCCAACCCAAAATGGCAATTGCCATCATTGGCTCACCTCCCATTGCATAAATATCGCTGAGTGCATTTGTGGAAGCAATTCGTCCAAAATCAAAAGCATCATCAACAATTGGCATGAAAAAATCAGTTGTACTAATAATTGCCTCACCATTGCCTAAGTCAAAAACTGCGGCATCATCTTTATCTTTATTTCCAACTAAAAGACTAGGAAATGACCCTTGTAACACATTTGTATGAAGAATTTGGTCTAAAACTTTTGGTGAAATCTTGCATCCACATCCTGACCCGTGACTAAACTGCGTAAGCTTTATTTCAGACATATATCAATAACGATTTAGTTAATCAACCCAAAATTACATAATATTGTAAAACGATTTTGTAAATCGTTCATATAATAAAGATTTTAAGCTACCATAGCGATTTGCTATATTTCATACGATTTTGAATCGTTTTACCAAAACATGACCATTTTTCTAATACCAACAATACTCGCACCTGATACGCAAGAAACTGTTTTACCTCCACAAATAAAAGCAGTTGTCAGCGAATTGAATGTGTTTTTTGTGGAAGAACTCCGCACCGCTCGACGATTTATCAGCAGTCTAAAATTAAATAAAGTTATTGATGACATTACTTTCTATGAACTCAATAAAGATACACCACATGACCAAACCTTATCTCAGCTAAAAAAACTCAAAACAGATGCAGGAATTATTAGTGAAGCTGGTTGCCCTGGCATTGCTGACCCAGGAGCAGTTGTTGTTGGGTACGCTCATCAATTAGGTCATAAAGTTGTACCGCTGGTTGGGCCTAGTTCAATTTTAATGGCTTTGATGGCTTCAGGTTTTAACGGTCAAAGTTTTACTTTTCATGGGTATCTTCCTATTGATAAATCGGCAAAAATAAAATCATTACAAGGCTTAGAACAAACCGCCAAGAAAAAGCACCAAACACAGATTTTCATGGAAACTCCTTTCCGCAATAATCAATTATTGGATGATGTTTTACAAAATCTTAATTCAGAAACTTTGCTTTGTATTGCCTGTAACGTTACTGCTGAAGATGAATTCATTAAAACCTTGCCTATTAAAGAATGGCGAAAATCTAAGCCAGATTTACACAAAAAACCCACTATTTTCTTACTTTTGTAGCTCAAATCTTAATTCTGACTCTTTTTGAAATGATTAATATACATTCATTCACTTTTTCTCCAATTGCCGAAAATACCTATATTTTGTGGGATGAAACGCATGAAGCCGTTATCATTGACCCAGGTTGTTTAGCTCAATATGAAAAAGAAGAATTATCCGATTTTATCACTGATAATCGACTGGTAGTAAAGCATTTACTTCAAACACACGCTCATCTCGATCATGTTTTTGGTTGTGCTTATGTTAAGCGAAAGTTCGGTGTAAAAATGTTGATGCACAAAAATGAGATTCCGATTTTAGCAGATGTTGAAAAACGATGTATGCTTTGGGGAATCAAAGGTTATGAACCTGTTGAAGCAGACGAATTTATTGACGAAAACGACAAAATATTTTTTGGAAATTCGGAACTAGAAATCCGCTTTGTACCTGGCCATGCACCTGGACATTTAGCATTTGTCAACCATGCTCAAAAATTTGTTATTGGTGGTGATGTGCTTTTTCGAGGAAGTGTCGGTCGAACTGATTTTCCATTTTGTAGCCACGAAGCATTGCTCAAAAGTATCGAAACACAATTTCTAACGCTTTCCGATGATTACAAAGTTTATTCAGGACACGGCGACCCAACAACCATTGGTTATGAGCGTAAAACGAACCCATTTCTTCAATAAAATATAAGTTTTTAGCATTTATAATCTATCAAAAATAACCCTAATTATAGGCGAAGTTAAAAAAACTAACGTATGAAACTTTTCACAATTCCTAATATTATGACACTCGGCAATTTACTCTGTGGTTGCTTGGGTATCGTTTTTGTCTTTGAGGGAAACTTACTTTACGCTGCTCATTTAATTTTTTTAGCAGGAATTTTAGATTTTTTGGATGGTTTTGTCGCTCGTTTACTTAATCAGCATTCCGAAATTGGGAAACAACTTGACTCACTTGCCGACATGGTTACTTTTGGAGTTTTACCTGCATTTATAACTGCCAAATTGATACAACAATCGCTCAATCAAGATTCAATATTAACTGATTTAGTGCCTTCAACCCTTTTATCCCAAATACATTTACCTCTTATAGCTTACATTGCTTTTATTTTAGCATTATTTTCGTGTTTGCGATTGGCTAAATTTAATATTGATACTCGCCAATCAGATTCTTTTATCGGTGTGCCAACACCTGCAAATGCTTTTGTAGTAGCTGCATTTCCATTAATAATAAAGTTCAATCCAGAATATACTTTTCTGGTTCTTAATTCAACAATTTTGATTGCATATACGCTCATTATGAGTTATTTAATGATTTCAGAAATACCATTATTTGCTCTAAAATTCAAGAATTTTTCTTGGGCAAACAACAAAGTTAAATACATATTCCTGATTCTTTCAGTTATTTTATTAGTTACTATTCAGTTCGTAGCTATTCCGTTAATCATATTTTTGTACATAATTATGTCTATTATTAGTAATTTTCTATCGATAAACTCATAAAATCTCATTTTAGTCAGACTAAAAACGCAATAATACTATGCAAAATCCATTTGAAGAAAATCAAACACCTATTCGCCCAACGTTTCTTACAGTTTTATGTATTCTGACTTTAACTTGGAATGCTTATAAATTTTATGGAGCAATTCCAAATACTTTCACTCCCGAAAAAGTAATGGAAAGTAAGGAACAAGCCAACGAAATGATAACCGAAATGTTATCAAAATATATGAAAGAAGAAGACCTTGAAAAAGTAGAAGAATCGCAGGCTGAAACCGCAAAAATGTTTGAAAAAGACAATCTCGTTTTATCGGGTGGTATCAGTCTTATTTCTAGCCTTTTATTAATTTTAGGTGCAATTTGGATGTGGGGGCTTCGTAAAAAAGGTTTTTGGGTTTATCTCGCTGGTAATGCCGTAGGAGTTTTAGCTCCAATCATTATTTTTGGTGGCCAAATTGGTTGGTCAATCGGCATTATGTCGTTCATCGCATCGGCTATTTTTGTTGGACTTTACACACTGAATCTAAAATATCTTTCGTAGAAATATTGTTAAAACTTTGTTAATAATTCGCTAAACCTGCTCATTATTGGGCAGGTTTTTCTATTTTTAATTAAAAATGTATTAATTAAAGTAGGTTTAACATATTATGAAAAAAATACTCCTTTTGCTATTATTATACGCTTCTTTGTCACAAGCACAAGGCGATTTTACACGTATTTATCACCCAATTATAAACGAAGCTGAGTTGGCTATTGTTGATACGAACTATTATGACGCCCTCGATTTTTACAAAGAAGCATTTGTCAATGTTAAAAAGCCTTTTGCAAAAGATTATTATAATGCAGCTATTTGTGCCGCAATGGTAGGTAAAACCTCCTTAGTTTTTGATTATCTAGAAAGAATCGTTGAAAAAGGCTTTCCTGCTGATAGTTTACGAAAAGATGCTTTTTTTCACTATATGGCAGATACTTGCAAACGTTGGAATGATTTTGAAAAACAAATGAGATTGGTTAAACCCAATATCAACAAAGAATTGCGAGATAGTTTGAATAAATTATATGCTCTTTCAACGAAAAGATTCCATACACCGCTCACGGAAGATTTACGAGACTATTTTCGCAAAAATATAAAAGCTAAAGAAATCATTATCAATAAAAAAGATACAATTATCCGAGAAACTAATATTGGAGATAGTTTATATTTCTTTGGTAATTTACCCCAAAATCTAAAAATACAACAAGATAGCCTAAGAAAGATTAATGACAAAAAATACTCTGATGCAATAATTTTAGTTTCACAAAGTTTAAGCAAATTAATTGATAATTATAATTTGCCTGACGAAAACATGATTGGTTTGTCTGGATTCGATTATAAAATCTTATCACCAAAATTTAATCGATTCGGTATTGCCTCACAAAATTTCAATGATTTAATATTCAATAAAAGCCTTACTATAAGTCTTTTAGAAACTTCTTTTTTAAGTAACAACAAAGATTTTTTATCCAGTATTATCCAAGCAATCAGAGATGGAAAGCTTGCTCCGCAACAAATAATAAATATTACATTTTCAAGATTCAATTACAACTCTAAATCAGTTGAAACAATCCCTAAAGCTTATACAATGGGCAAAGTTCAAATTTTACAACTCCAATTAGAATCAAATCTTGTTTGTGAAAGTGCTAAAGGAATAGAAAATAAGAAATTCTGGAAAAAAGAAAAATTAGCAGATTATAACGAACAAGAAATTAATGAAAAACGACAAGATATTGGCTTAGAAAAATTAGCAGATGCTTACAAAAAAGCCTTTTTTAAAGCAAATCCAAGTCATTTTATCATTAATGGAGGCAATTTTCAAAGTGAACTTTCATACATTTCAAGCTGCGAAGTTCTCGACAAAGTATTAAAAGATAGTGTAGTTTTAAGATAAAACATGATTTTATCAAGAATAATATCAATATTTTAAAGTCAGCCAAATATTATTTTGTTAAAAATTCATCTTCTATAAATTATCAGTTAATTTTGCGTTTTATTTCACTTAATAAAGGGAATAGTTTTCGGATAAAAAATCAAAAACTGTTTGCTAATAACTGATAACTGAAAATGTCTGTAGAAACTTCCATCATTCGTGACACTCAAATCTTTGATTTAATCACGAAAGAAAACAATCGCCAATTGCACGGCATCGAATTGATTGCCTCTGAAAACTTCGTGTCGCCGCAGGTGATGGAAGCGGCAGGTAGCGTGTTGACTAATAAATATGCAGAAGGACTTCCTGGAAAACGCTATTATGGCGGTTGCGAAGTTGTTGACCAAGTTGAACAAATAGCCATCGACCGTCTAAAAACTTTGTTTAATCTTTGTTGGGCAAACGTTCAGCCACACTCAGGTGCTCAAGCTAATATGGCAGTGTTTTTAGCTTGTCTTCAACCAGGAGATAAAATTTTAGGATTCAATCTTGCTCATGGCGGTCACCTCTCACATGGTTCGCCAGTAAATATTTCAGGAAAATATTTTCAACCTTTTTTCTATGGTGTTGAGCAAGAAACAGGCTTAATCGACTGGAATAAAGTTGAGGAAACAGCTCACAAAGAGCGTCCAAAGTTGATTATTTGTGGAGCATCAGCCTATTCTCGTGATTGGGATTATGTTCGCCTTCGTCAAATTGCTGATTCTGTTGGAGCATTACTTTTGGCTGATATTTCTCATCCAGCAGGTATGGTTGCTAAAGGTCTTTTAAACGACCCATTTGACCATTGTCACATTGTTACAACAACCACTCACAAAACCCTTCGTGGAACGCGTGGTGGTGTAATTATGATGCGAAACGATTTCCCAAATCCTTTTGGTATAACAACGCCAAAAGGCGAAATTAGAATGATGTCATCATTATTAGATTCTGGTGTTTTCCCAGGAACACAAGGTGGCCCACTAGAGCATATTATTGCTGCTAAAGCAATTGCGTTTGGTGAGGCTTTGAGCGAGAATTTCTACAATTACCAAGTACAGGTGCAGAAAAACGCTAAAGTTATGGCACAAGAATTTATGAATCGTGGTTATAAGGTTATTTCTGGCGGTACTGATAATCACTTGATGTTGATTGATTTACGTCCGAAAAATTTAACTGGAAAAATCGCAGAAAACTCATTGATTTTAGCAGATATAACTGTAAATAAAAACATGGTTCCTTTTGATGATAAATCAGCTATGACTACTTCAGGAATGCGTGTTGGTGCCGCTGCAATGACTACTCGTGGTTTGGTTGAAACCGATATGGTTAGAATTGTAGATTTAATTGACGATGTATTGATGAATCATGACAACGCCACAACCATTGCCAACGTTAAGAGAGAAATTAATGATTGGATGAAACAATATCCATTATTTCAATACTAATAAATAAACATATACGTAACATAAGAAAGGCTTGGTTCAATGAACCAAGCCTTTTTCTAAACCCTAACTAAACCGTATAAAATACAATAAATTACAGCGAATAAAAGCTGTTTTTATCCTATAATACAATATTCAAAATCTTTTTTAATCGCTGAATATTCCATTCTAACTTCTGTCGCTTTATTTAATGATAGTGTTTTCTTATCAAAAATCTTTTCTGTAAAAAAACGAATAACATAATTTGCTATCATTTCAACCAACGATTCTTGCGTGTTAGTATCTCCTTTTGCAGTATTCACAACGGTTTCCTCAAGTCTTACTTCTAAGGATTGTAATTGTTTTGCTAAACTGTATTTTTTTGTATTCATACTCAATTTACGCTGTTGTTCGTAGGTATTTTGCGGAAACCCAATTGCCATCGAATTTAAGCTTACAATAGTTAATGTGAGAAGGAATAATAGCTTTTTCATAATATCATTTTTTTAATGTGTAAACCATCTTTCTGATCGACAATACAAAGATATGTGTTTTAATTAGTATTATGCAATACATAGTACTATTTATTTTTAACATTTCTGTATAAATGGTCAATTTTTGAGATAAATGGCTCTATTAATGGATTTCATCTATAAGATGCAAAACCTTTACACAAAGTTGCACTTTTAAAAATATATTTTTAGTTAAAAAAAGTTAAAGTAAGTCAAATCAAGAATGAAGTACCTTTTTTTAATGATGAAATGAAAAGTTGTTGGTAATAATATTTCTCCAATGAAAAGTTATTGATTAAAAATCATAAATAAGAGCTATAAAAAAAGGAGAAACCTTTCGATTTCTCCTTTTTTTATAGCTTAAATATCTTAGTATTCCCACAAGTTATGTTCAAATTCCATCAGTTCATGTTCTAATTGTTCTGATTTCAACATACCTTCACGAGGTGATTTATAAATATCATCTAAGAAGTTATCAAGGGCATTTGATTTCTTAATAATTTTTCCGTGAAACAAACGCAATTCAAAGGCATCAGCTAAATTTTTGTGTTGAGCTACATTGGCTGCATTATACCAAATACACTTCGCATTGCTACGGAAATAACGCTCCAACTCTTTATACTTAAAAACACAAATTGTACGGTCAAAACCTAAAGTAGTTTGGTCAGCAGGAATAATAAGTTTCAACGTTAAAATATCGAAATACTGACGTGAGCGTTGTTTATCGAAAATCCAGTCTTCTTTCAACTCTAAAGTAGTCAATTGCGTCGGGAAAATCTCTACTCCGCCACCGGCATCAGCAGTAGCAGCTGCATCAGTTCCAGTTGTAGTAGTTTTTTTTGCTCCACCACTATCACCACCCCAACCATCATCTCCACCACTTGAAAAGCCAGCTTCTTTTTCTTCTTGAGATAAGCCACCACCTTCTGATTTCAACATAAGGCGTTCATTAAATTGGTCTAATGTCAGCTTTGTATTTAGAGAATCATCAGCATAAGCTTCGAGTAAACCAGCTTTTACCGCATCAAGCAAATGTCTTGTAATTTCACTTCCTTTAGAAAAAAGCGGCTGATTTTGCTTTTCTTTCAAGTCAATTCTTCGCCAAAGAGTTGTTTTATACATGACGTTTTCTTCATGTATTGGACGAAGCGATAACGGGTTCAAATAATTATTTGACTTCTCCTGAGCTACTGCAAACTGGCTGATAATCAAAGAGATACCAAACGCCATGCTTTGTAATTTCTTCATAATGCTGACAATTAATTTGTTAATTTAGCGGAATAGTAAAGAATACTTCACCAACGTCAACTGATTCTATTTCTCCCTTAAAATTCTTGCGTTCTACTTTTTTAATAACTATTACATAACGGTCTCCCGCTTGTGCTTGTTGTGCAAGTCCTGAAATATTTGCTTCACCATTGAATGTACCACCACCAATTTTTCTAGTACCACGTGCAAGGTTTACTTCAAACTCTGCTACTCTAAAACTAGCATCTTCAGGGTTTGTCGCTTTAAACGATTCATCGGCAATTGCACGAGCCCCTAAAGTACGTAAGCCTGATGCAGATGCTCCTCTACGTTCGTCGACAGCGGAACCGTTTCCAAACATTTTGATTGTTGGTTTAGGCACACGACGAACTGGGAATGGGAATGATTGTAATGTAATTCCACCATTCACAACATCCATTGTAACTTTAGCAGAATTAGGTACAATAGTAACCTTACCACTTCCACCTGGAATAAATTCAGCCCCAGAACCATTAAATGAAGGGCTATATAACGCTCCTAAACCTGGTGAATATGTTACTAAGCGGTTAGCACATTTAAAGTACAAAGCAGGCATTGAAGCTGTTTCTATTTGAACTGAAGGCTTCAATACAGTATAGGTTTCTTCCTTTTCAACAGACTTCATTGTTCCATCTGGAGAAGGGTAAGATACGATAGCCTTATACGAACGAGTTAATTGCCCATTTTTATCAAATTCTCCTCCTGAAGCAGTTACTTCGTAGGTTCCTTTACCGTCTTTAACAGGTAATGCCGAACCATTAATACTAATTCTTGGTGTGATTGATTTTGAATAAGCTCCAATAGCAACCTCAGCATGATATTTTTGTCCAGCTACAACCGAACGTGAGTCAGGAATAACAACTGCAAAAATTTCGTCAAACTTAATTTCTTTTAAACCAACTAGACTAGCTAAATATTCCAAAACTTCACCTTCGATACGGCGAACTTCAGATTGTTTTTGACTTAATACAGCCAATGCCGCAGGAACGGGTGTTTGAGCAAAATACAATTCAGAAAAATCTTTACTTTTTGTAATTTCATCCGTTTTAGCCAATGCTGGGTCTTGCGAGGCGTCAACTGCTAATTCTGGAAATTTTGTATTGGGTGCAGCAAATTTTTGCAATTGAATAGCAAAATCATTTAGCTTTTTCTTGAGTTCGTACCCTTTACCATTTTTAGCATCACCAACCATTAAAACGGCTACTTTTTCTTCTTCTGAAGGGTTTTTAACACCACCAGTTTCAGCATCTAATCCACCACCAGCATTCACAATTTCTTGCTTTAAGCCACTGATATAATTATCCATTTCGCTAGTAATTTTTCTTACTTCTACAGCCTTTTGAAGGACATCTGCGTATTGAGCTCCTCCTGGTTTTTCTTGAATTTCTTTTCTAATTGCATTAACTGATTTTTCGTTATTGCCATTAGCAGCCGAATTGGCTCTTTCCAAACTATTATTCAATAATTGAAATTTTTGTAAGAGAGCGTTACTTACTTGGAGTGCTAACATTGCCGTCAGAACGAGATACATCATATTGATCATCTTCTGACGTGGCGATTCCTTTCCACCTGCCATATATTCTATATATTATACGGTTAGTAATTAATTTTTTTATAAATAATAATTATAATGTTAAAAAAATATTCTTGGGAAGTGCTTAATGTACTTCATCAATTAACTTTGAAAACAAAATATTAGTTGCCTTTCATCGCTGATAGCATACTTCCATAAACATTGTTTAGTGAAGTTAAGTTATTCGTTAATTTAGACATTTCTGACTTAAATTGTTGGGCTTCTTTCGAGGCATCCGACATATCTTGCATAGCCGTTGTCAAATTGCCATAAAAGGCGTTCATCGCTTTCAAGTGCTTATTAGTATCTTGTAATTCTAGTTCATAAACCGCATTCAATGCACCCATATTTTGAGTAATTTTGCTGAATTGTGAACGATACTCTTGGGCATCTTTAGTTGCATCAGCCATACTATTCATTGCAGATACAGCAGTTCCGTAAGCTGAATTGAGAGCTGTGACTTGCCCAGATGCAGCTTTAATATTTTTAGCATAATCACTTGTTGCTACTGTTGCATCTGTTAAATCAGACATTTTCGATACTTGACCTGTAAGGCTTTGAATACCTGTTTTCAAGCCATCAAAAATATCTGGTGTAATTTTAGCATTAGCCAACATATCATCCATTTTGGCAGTTAAACCAGCACCTTGAGTAGAAACGTTTCTTTTAGGTAATTCGCCTTGAAAATCATCAGCTAACTCTGGATAAACTTTTTCCCACTGATACTCAACACCTGGACGAAGGATTGATTGGAAAGCATAAATTAAAAAGATTGCTGCCTCAGTACCTAAACCAATTGGTAACATAAAATTTGCCCAATCGTAGTGCATAATTTTACCCAATGCTCCCAAGATTACAACTGATGCTCCTGCACCATAAAAAAACGGAATAATTTTGTCCCAAAATAAGCTTGTACCGTTGTTGTTTGCTGCCATGTGTTTAAAAAGTTAAGAATTTTGCTTTAATTAAAAGGGAATTTATTTTAGTTTAATTTTTATCGAGGAAAATATCCACGCACCATTTATCTATATTTCAAACATAAGAAATGCGAAGTACAAGTGAAGCATTCTATTGAATACTACAAATCTATACTTCGCAAATCATCCTATTATTATTCTCTACCAGGAACGCTTCCTAAACGATCCATTACACATCGAAAGCCAATGTATGAACGACGATTTTCACGGAATTCGTAAGTTCTAGTACCAGTTTCAAGGAAATATGCTACGTCTTTCCATGAGCCACCTTTAATTATTTTTCGAGGTTCATTTTCATCATTATACACAGGATTCAAATCCCAAGTAACTGGCATATATGATTCGGCATAAGCATCTTGACACCATTCTGCAACATTTCCTGCCATGTTATATAAGCCATAATCATTTGGATTAAACGCATTTGATGGTGCGGTGTAAGGATAGCCATCAGCACGATAATTGCCACGATACGGTTTGAAATTCGCAAGGAAACAACCTTTACCATTTGCTACATAAGGATTTCCCCAAGGGTATTTAGCTCCTTCTTTTCCTCCACGTGCTGCCCACTCCCACTCTGCTTCTGAAGGCAAACGATAACGTGGTGATTTGAATAGATTTTTTTGAGCTCTGTTATCATTAAGTAATTTTGTACGCCATTTGCAAAAATATACGGCGGCGTCCCAGCTTATACCAACAACTGGATAAGTATCAAATGCTGGTGAAGAATAATAATACTCTGTCATTTGGTCACCATTGTGATACGTAAAATCTTTACTCCAAACCGCTGTATCTGGGTATAGTGTTGACATAATAAATTCTTCGCCTAATACAGACACTGAATCAGTAACCATTGAATTAACAAATTGACGGTATTCATGGTTGGTTACTTCTGTATCATCCATATAAAATGGCACGATTGTTACTCGCTTGTTCATTGAGATACGAGCAGACATTACGTCTTCGTCTGCTTGGCCCATCATTAATGAACCAGATGGAATCAAAACCATTCCGTGAGGAGCAGTTTGCTTGTAGCCTTTTCGGGAAGTTGCCATGATTTCTCCGTCACGAATTCCATCCATGCCGATATCCTTGCTACCGCCTTTGCTGCTTTTTTTTCCACCGAAAACCTTGCCCAAAGGATTCTTGCTTGAAGAACCACAACTCTGCATCATTACGATTGGGGCAATCACTAAGAGGATTTTCAAAAAGGTCTTTAACATATTCTTGCTCATAGCTGAAAACAAGTTGATTATCTATTTTTTTTGGTACTATATACTTTCAACAATATAGAAACGTGACTACGGAAAACAATATTGCATTAGCTCACAAAGTTATGAAAAAAAATAAGTTTTTCCGATAACTATAAAATGATTAAGCAATTATTAAGCCAAAATAAATATCTATCGGTCAATTATTAACCTATTTAGATGGTTTATTACTATTTTATTGATTAATGTGACATTTACTTCACTCACCTATTAGATGAGTATCGGGTATGGAGTAGTTTTATGATTAAACGGCATAAATTATGCCAAAATCATGATTTGATTACTAATTAATATCCAAAAGTAGATTTTCTTCAAATTCGAAATTAAACAATTTTCATTGCACTTTTATATATTTTAATAAAACTTATTAGTAGCGATACCTTGGTGTACGTACAATTGATTTTTTTCCAGCTCTTAGTGCCGCTAAAGTGTAACTTAATAATACCTCATGTGAAGTAGCACTTTTTGCGTTTTTGCCCCCAGTTATTACATCTATTGCATAACCTATTTTCATGTTTCCATTCATTAAATTAGCTCCTAAAAGTCCAGTTACCGCATCTCCACTACGATAGCTTGCTCCTAACCAATACTTGCTATCATAAGTTGCGGTTGCTCCAGCTTCTGCCGAAATTGTACTCAAATCTGATTTAAGAATAAACATTGGACTCACATCAATTGTATATGAAACCCCAATCAGTAAACTTCCTGTTAAATATGCACTTCTTTTAAGTCTATTAGTTGCATCTTTTGTTCCTAGTCCAAAAGTAGGTTGATTGATATGGTTCATCGATAAACCAATGGTGTAAGAAGGGTTATTCAAATAGATACCAGCTCCTACATCAATAACCGATTGGGTTACTCTACCTGTTGCTAAAAGAGGGTCACTTTCATCTCTCGGACGTAAACGGCCATAATCAATGCCTTTTGCAAAATAACCTCCACTTACTCCAATTCCTAGTTGGCTATTTCCTAATGGCAATTGATAAGCATAAGATAGCTTAAAATCACGTTGGGTACTTGCTCCAATTTTATCGTTGACGAACGTAATTCCTACCCCACTTTTTATCATTTTTAATGGAATATTAGCTGAAATCACTTGTGAAACTGGAGCTCCTCCATCATCAAATGTACTCTGATAGCCTAAATATTGTGTACGATAAATGGCTTGAAAACGTGTTACGTTTTCAGAACCTGCCGTAGCTGGATTAACAAATAGCTGATTATAAATATAATGACTAAATTGAGCATCTTGCTGGGCATTTGCTGCGAATGATGCTACAAACAAAATTATATAGTAAATTTTTTTCATAATGGGCTAAGAATAATCAATAACCAAAAAGGTATAATATAGTGTAAATACTGCACGCAAAACAATATTTTATTTCGGATAAGTATTCTACTTATTTTCTATTGGCAATTTAAGTAAATATTTGTATTCTAAATACCATAACGAAAAAAAATAGGCTAAACTTATGATTTAGCCTATTAACTTATTTTTTTTAAATATTGTTTGCTTTTTTGATGTACAACTCTAAAGCTCCTGTCATTGATGGAGCATTTGGCAGTGGGGCTTCAATATCTAATATATATCCCGCATCTCTAATGGCTTTTGCAGTAGTTGGCCCAAAAGCGGCTAAACGGGTATTGTTTTGTTTCCAGTCAGGGAAATTATGGTCTAAAGATGTAATTCCTGATGGGCTATAAAAACAAATAATATCATAAAACACTTCCGTCAAATCTGATAAATCAGACGGAACAGTTTCATACATAACTGCTTCGCTCAGATGTAAATCATTGCGATTCATTAGATTAGGAATATCGTTGCTACGAATATTTGAACAAGGAAACAGAAACTTTTCATTTTTGTGTTTCAAAATCAAAGCTTCCAAATCTGCTGCTGTTTTCTGACCAACAAAAATCTTACGTTTTCTAATAACTATGTATTTTTGCAAATAATTAGCTGTTTGTTCCGAAATACAGAAGTATTTCATGTCAATCGGAATCTCAATTCTCATTTCTTTCGCAATGCGGAAGAAATTATCTACTGCATTACGGCTAGTTAGGATAATGGCCGTATGGGCCAAAATATCAATTTTTTGGCGGCGAAAATCTCTGTGGTCTAAGCCTTTTATTTCAATAAAAGAACGAAAATCTATTTTGAGATTAAACTTTCTGGCCATCTCAAAATATGGAGACTTTTCGTCAGTAGGTCTCGCCTGTGTTACTAAAATGCTCTCAACTTTACGGAGGCGTTCTTGATTTATTTTTTCTGTTACTTCACTCATCCAAATTGCGGGTTTTCAAGTACAAAATTACTGTTCTGTATTAGTTTCAACAATAGAATCAACAGAGTCTTTCTGTGAAAATATGTCATTATATGGCAAACCTTATACCAAGAATAACGGGCAATAATTCGACAATACAAAGGTACGAAATTAAATAAAGACTTTGTATGGGGATACTTCGAATTATCGTAAAATATAAAATGAAAAATCTTATTACATAAAAAACAACAATGGGTGTAAATAAATAAACTTGCCAGTTAAAATCATGTGGAAAATACGACATAAATAACACTAGCAGTATCAAAACTAAGGTTGTATAAAACAAGATTGATGATTGTATAATCTTGAAATAGTGTAAATCAACAACTTTTTCTAAGTTAAACAATTGTCCTAAAAGGCTAATTAGAAAATATTTTATCATCAATAACACAAATATAGCCAAGCATATTCTCAAATAATTAGAGAGTAAAACGCCTAGTGTATCTCCTTCTTGCAATATAGTTCTTCCACCAAATACATACATTCCTTTGCTTTGTAAGAGCATATAAAACAAGCCAATAATCAAACTTAACATAATAATGAACATCATATTCATTCGGTTGAGTGGTTTGTTTATTAGGAAAGACTGCTCTCTGACCAATGTATTAAACAAATCTTTAAAGTTGTAATACCGCTGAAAAGCCCTTACGTATGAATTCGATAAATATGAAAACATGACTAAAATAAACATCGACACCAATACGATATAATTTCGGTATGGAGCAGGCGTACGTGGCTTCGCAGAAATTCCTGATTCGGATAAGACAATTGGTTTTTGATTCAACGAACGTTTATATCCAAGAAGAAGGTTCTTATCATCAATATTATTAGAACCATAAAGTGTTATATAAATAATTGGTTGTTCGTAGGCTCGATAAAGGCTATCAACACTTAATACAATCCATTTGCCAACTGGTATTTTTTGGCGGAGCGACCCGTTAATAAACAGGAAGTTATCTGCTTTCTTGGCAAATACTAATAAATTATATCCTCTATTACTTTGAATATCGCAAAAAACGGTGTGTGAAGGGTAGCCCAAATGTTGCTCAGTAATATAAGGAATATAGGTTTTCATCTTATCATTATATACCTGCCAATCATCGTGATAGTCGTGTACCAAAAAGTATTGATTGTTTGGTCCAACGTTGGTCGCAAACAATTTTGACGAAATGAGTAACAAAACTATGTAAAGAATCTTCTTCAAACGCTTTCTTTGATTTTTTTGCAAAATTAAACAAAAAAGGTCAGATTGTTAAGTCTGACCTTCTGTTTTTATCAATAATCTGATTTCTTATGCCTTTCCTAGAGCTTTCAACATTGTTGCACCAATATCAGCAGGTGAAGCTACCACGTGAATTCCACATTCGGCCATAATTTTCATTTTAGCTGCAGCAGTATCATCAGCACCACCAATGATTGCTCCTGCATGACCCATACGACGACCTTTCGGTGCAGTTTGTCCTGCAATAAAACCAACAACTGGTTTAGTACCAAATTCTTTAATCCAATTAGCTGCTTCTGCTTCCATTCCACCACCAATCTCACCAATCATTACGATACCTTCTGTTTCTGGGTCATTCATTAAAAGCTCGACAGCCTCTTTTGTTGTAGTACCAATAATTGGGTCGCCACCAATTCCGATAGCCGTTGTTTGTCCAAGACCTACTTTTGTCAATTGATCAACTGCTTCATAAGTTAACGTACCTGATTTTGAAACCACACCGATTGTGCCTTTTTTGAAGATAAATCCTGGCATGATTCCCACTTTACATTCTTCAGCAGTAATAATTCCTGGGCAATTAGGCCCAATCAAAGTAACTTTCTTACCTTGAATATAAGACTTCGCCATTACCATATCCTTGGTTGGAATTCCTTCAGTAATACAAACGATTACTTTAATTCCAGCGTCGGCTGCTTCCATAATTGCATCAGCTGCAAATGCTGGCGGTACGAAAATAATTGAGACATCTGCTCCTGTAGTTACTACTGCTTGCTCAACAGTATTGAAAACAGGACGGTCGAGGTGTAATTGACCACCTTTGCCTGGCGTTACTCCGCCAACGACATTTGTGCCATATTCAATCATTTGACCTGCATGGAATGTACCTTCCGAGCCAGTGAAACCTTGTACGATTACTTTGGAGTTTTTATTTACAAGAACGCTCATTATTTCGTGTATTTTGAATTTTATGTAAAAGTAGTCTGAAATGAGAAAAGTACAAAAAAAAGTTATTATTTGTAAGCAATTAGCCAACGATTTTCCGTATAAATACTTAATAATCAACACTTTGCAATAAAAAATATTTTTGCTAAAATTTTATAGTTCTTTGAAAACTTTAAATGTTTTTTTTGACGAATGTTAAAAAGGTCTCATTAAACAACAATAACTTCTTTATTTATAAAAAATTTATGTCTAAAAAACCTTTTTTCATCAATTTACAATTATTACATACAAACATAATTGCTCAATTGTTCTGCTCTTAATAAAAAAGTTGCCTCTTTTTCTTAGTCAACATTTAAGTTCTCTGTACTAAAATCATCATTCTAATATATATAATAAAAAGCCTTCTCAAATTCTCGTTTTTGTATCCGTTTAATAACGTGCCAAAAAATATGGTTTATAAAAAAACATATTAAATAAAATAAAAAAACTGTATTTATGGCTATTTTTTGCTGATTAATAGCGTGCCAAACTTTATTTTTTTAAATATTTTTTTCTTCGAGCACATTTACCCATTAAAAATGTGTTCGTTAACGCAAAATTATTACCAAAAAAACCTGATAAATACCCAAATATCGAAATCTATACTTTCCAAGAATATAACATGAATATGTGGTTTAATAATTGCTAGATATTAATAAATCAAACTCAATACACGATAACATAAAAAACTAATAATTCGGATGAAAACAAGGAACTATAGTCCATTAATTTACACACTTGTATTAGTCTTAGGACTAACAAGTTGCTTTAACAAAATAGAAGAGGATAACCTCATTGGCGGGGGCACAACTGCGGCAAAGACAAAGATGGAACAAATGAATATTCCAGCTAATTTTAATTTCAGTACAACTGGAGACGTAAAATTTGACATTGGAACATTTGATAACACGGATAAACCTATTAAAGGTGTAACTGTTTCTGTTTACAGTTATCCTGAAGACCAATTATTGTTGAAAGGTATAACTTCACAAGCTGGTTTAATTCAAATTAGCCAAAGTATTCCAACTTATGTAAAAAAAGTAGCTATTCGACCAGATTTTATTGGTTTACCTAGCGAATTCATCGTTGATGTCACTAATAATACAATTAAGGCTACATTTGGTGGAAAAAATCAAACGACTCCAAGTAAAGTAAGAGAAATTGAAGGTAACGCAAGTAATTTGAGAGAAATTGATGGTGTAAGTGGAAAATATCCAACTGTTAAAACTCTTGGAACATGGTCAAAAACTGGGGTTCCAACTTATCTTGAGACTACAAGAGACCCCATTAGTGCAGATTTCTTATCAAATATTGATGCAAGTGTACCAGAACGGCAGTCTGTCATAGTAGCAAATCCTGATTATTTGAATAGTTCTAACGCAAATACATTAAAGATTACTGAGCTAGCAGATGTTTGGATTACGTTTGTTCACGAAGGTGCAGGTTGGACAAATTCACTTGCTTTTTATACTTTTGATTTGAGTAAACCTCCAACCAAAATGGCTGATATTTCTTTTGTTACAATGATTTTTCCGAATGTTTCATACAGTGGAAGCGGTGGCGGATTATCTTCTGGTGATAAAGTTAAAATTGGAAGATTCCCAGCTAATACTGGTATTGGCTTTGTATTATTTGCTAATGGATTTAATACTTCAAAAGGAGAGATTGGCGATGGAAATTATGCTCATTTTAGCCATGATATTTTAAATGCAGAATCGAAGTCTGACCAACGTCGTCACTTAATTGTTTTAAATGACCCAACGACTAAACGTTTACTTTTAGCTTTTGAAGACGTTAGAAGAGATGATTCAAGTTGTGACCAAGACTTTAACGATGCGATATTCTTTGCTACCTCAAATCCAGTTAAAGCCATTAGCTTAGACAATATTCCTACTATTGATAGTAAAAAAGATACTGATGGTGATGGCGTAGGTGATACTCGTGACGAATATCCTAACGACCCTAACAAAGCAATCAATAATTACACACCTGCAAAAGGAGCTTACAGCTCACTCGCTTTTGAAGATTTATGGCCATCAAAAGGAGACTATGATATGAATGATATGGTTGTAAACTATCAGTTCCAAGAGGTTTATAATGCCAATAATGAAGTAACTGAGTTGAATGTAAAAGTTTATGTTAAAGCAATTTTAGCAAAAATCTTAAGTGGTTGGGGTTTTCAAATGCCAATTACTTCAGCTTCAGTGAAGAGTGTTTCAGGGCATTCGCTTCTTTACAAAGTAATTAGTAATTCGGCAAATGGTACAGAATCTGGCCAAGAATTAGCAACAATTATTGCTTTCGATAATGCCAATGACCAAATTAAAGCAGGAAAGGCAGATACTGTGAGTTTGAAAATTACGTTTAGTGCTCCAGTTAAAAAGTCAGCTCTAGGAACAGCTCCTTTCAATCCGTTTATTTTCCAAAAAGATGCCAGAGGAAGCGAAGTGCATTTAATGAATATGGCACCAACACAAAAAGTAAATAAATCACTTTTAGGTACATTAAATGACCGTTCTAGCTCTGGGACAAGTATTTATTATAAAAGTGATGCAAAATTACCCTGGGCATTAAATATCCCTGAAAATTTCAACTATCCTTTAGAAGGAAAAGAAGTACTTGATGGCTATCTTTTCTTCAAAACTTGGGTTGAGAGTGGTGGTTCTAATAATGCTGACTGGTATGTTAATAAACCAGGTTATAGAGATGCAACAAAATTGTCAAATATTAAATAAAATAAATTCTTAAACATATTTTTAAAAGCTCTCTGTGAAAACTTCACGAGAGCTTTTTACTTTTAGCACTACATCCTTTTTAAACTTTTAAATATTATACAAACAAAGAACCCTACGTTTTATCCTTAGCTAATTTAAACGGAAAATGGTTTGATTTTTGCTGTGTAAAATTTCATAAATCTTACATGCATTAAAACTAATAATTCCGATGAAAACAAGATTCTATTATAAAATCTGTTATATGGCTACGCTTGTATTTGTGATGACAAGCTGTTTCAATAAAATTGATGATAATATCATTATAAACGGCACAACAGCAACAAAGACAAAAATGGAAGAAATGAATGTGCCTGCCAATTTTAATTTCAGTACAACTGGAGAAATTAAATTTGACATTGGCACTTTTGATAATACCAATAAACCGATTAAAGGTGTTGTCGTTGCTGTTTATAGTTATCCCGAAGATAAATTATTGCTTAAAGGAATAACCTCAACAAATGGATTAATACAACTAAATCAGAATATTCCAACCTATGTAAAAAAAGTTGCGATTCGGCCAGACTTTATTGGCTTACCTAGTGAATTTATTGTTAACGTTAATAATAATATCATAAAAGCTACATTTGGAGGAAAGAATCAAACAATACCAAGTGAGTTGCGAGAGAATAACCAAGAAAAAAAACTAAACAAACGAAGTTTTAGAAGCCCGAATGAAACTGATGAAGATGATTTTTCAATAACTACTTTAGGAAAATGGTCAAAAACGGGTGTTCCAACTTATCTTGAAAATACAAGAGATGATATTTCTTCTGCGTCATTGATAAACATTAATGCCAATTTGCCAGAGCATAAAAATGTTAAAATTTTAAACCCAAACTTCATGAACTCTTCCAATAAGAACACTTTAGCTATCACTGAAGAAGCTGATGTTTGGATTACTTTTGTTCATGAAGGCACCAACTGGACGAATTCACTGGGTTTTTATACTTTTGATTTAAACAAACATCCAACCAAAAAATCAGAAATTTCGACTGTTAAAATTATTTTCCCAAACGTTTCATATAATGGAAGCGGTGGTGGATTAACCTCAGGTGATAAAGTAAAAATAGGTAGATTTAAAGCTGGGACTGGTATTGGATTTGTTTTATTTGCGGGTGGGTTTAACACCTCTAAAGGTGAAGTAGAAAAGGGCGAATATATCCATTATAGCCATGATATTTTAAATATTGAATCGACTGGCAGTTTACGCCGTCATCTGATTGCTTTAAACGAATCAGCTACCAATCGGCTCTTACTATGTTTTGAAGATAGAAATAGACAAGAAGATGAAACAGACAATGATTTTAATGATGCTATTTTCTTTGCAACATCAAATCCTGTAAAATCAATCAGTAAAGATGACATTCCAAATATTATAACAAAAATTGATAATGATAACGATGGAGTTGCTGATACTGACGATGAATATCCTAACGATGCAAATAAGGTTGTCAGTAACTATATTCCAGCAAAAAACGCTTATAGCTCATTAGCATTTGAAGACTTGTGGCCATCAAAAGGTGACTATGATATGAATGATTTAGTAGTCAATTATCAATTTCAAGAAGTATTTAATGCCAATAATGAAATCGTTGAATTAAACGCAAAAGTATATGTAAAAGTAATTTTAGCAAAGATATTAAATGGCTGGGGTTTTCAAATGCCAATCGCTCCCTCTTTGGTTAAAAGTGTTTCAGGGCAATCGCTGCTTTATAAAGTAATCACTAATTCGAGTAATGGAACAGAGTCGGGTCAGGATTATGCCACAATCATCGCATTTGATAATGCTATTGACCAAATTAAAAGTGAAAAATCTGATACATTAAATATAAAAATCACTTTTAACTCTCCGATTAAAAAGTCAGTTTTAGGAACGCCTCCTTACAATCCATTTATTTTTCAAAAAAATGCTAGAGGGAATGAAGTTCACCTGATGAACATGTCACCAACACAGAAAATAAATAAGACTCTTTTGGGTTCATTGAATGACCGTTCTAATTCGGGTGCAAATACTTTTTATAAAAGTGATGCCAAATTGCCTTGGGGATTAAACATCCCCGAAAACTTCACTTATCCATTAGAAGGCAAAGAAATACTCGAAGGCTATCTTTTCTTTAAAAATTGGGTACAAAGCGGAGGCTCCTCAAACTCGGATTGGTATATAAACAAACCTGGATATAGAAATGCCACAAAGCTATCGAAACTAAAATGACAATAGTTTGCCTTAAAACAAAAATCCCCAAACTCAATGAGCTTGGGGATTTTTGTTTTATACAAGAAAGTTACGCTGTTTCTTCAACTAACTCCTCTACATTTTTCTTGCGAAACCATTTGTCTCTCACTCGTTCATTGATGTAGTACAAACAAGGTACAATAACCAATGTCAAAATGGTAGAGAAACTTAGACCAAAAATAATTGTCCAAGCCAAAATTCCCCAAAAAACAGCACTATCACCTCCGAAAAATAAGTGAGGATTAAACTCTGTAAACATTGTTACGAAGTCTAAACTTACACCAAAAGCCAAAGGCACAAGGCCTAAAATTGCCGCTGATGCAGTTAATAATACTGGCGTTAACCGAACACCGCCAGCTTCGACAATCGCTTCTTTAAGAGCATAACCTCGACTACGTAATTCATCGGTAAATTCAATCAACAAGATACCGTTTTTCACCACAATCCCTGCCAATGCAATTATACCTACTCCCGACATAATTACGGAGAAAGTCATTCCAAAAACCATAAATCCTAAGAAAACCCCAATAAATGAAAGCAAAATCGTAACAAAAATAATTAATGGCTTAACAACCGAATTAAATTGTGTGGCCAAAATCAAGTAAATCAATAAAACAGCAGCACCTAAAGCTCCTAACAAAAATATCATAGATTCTTGTTGCTCTTCTTGCTCGCCACCCATTTTTACAATATATCCACTCGGAACTTCCATTTGGTCGATTACTTTGCTTTGAATTTCTGCAACAATTTCGTTGGCATTGTAACCATTCAAAACTTCCGAACCAAGCGTAATAATACGTTGTTGGTTTTTACGGTTGATTTGGCTAAATGTTGTCGAATAACTGATTTTTGCTACCGAATTTAATGGCACTTGACGCAAAACTCCTCCCATATTCATATCACGGTAAGTGATGTTCAAGCTCAGTAGTTTTTCAATTTGATTACGGTCGTTTGCTTTCAATCGAAGTTGAATTGGATATTCGTCTTTATCATCTCTAAATTTAGAGATTTCTGCACCAAATAAGGCTGTACGAATCGCCAAAGCTATTTGTGAAGTACTAATTCCTTCACGTTGGGCTTTAACTTTATCGACATCAACAATGATTTCTGGTTTATTAGTAATCAAGTCTGATTTTAGTTCTTCGATTCCTTCAATTCCTGCCGATAAAATTCTTTTACGAACCTCTTTTTCAATTACGATAAGTTTATCAAATTCGTCTCCAGCTATCTCAACCGAAATTGGTTTACCAGTTGGCGGGCCGTTGTTTTCTCGTTGAACCGAAATTTCACTTCCTGGAATCCCTTGAATTTCTTTTCTCATTTCTTCCAAAAGTTTTGCTGAAGAAATTTCGCCACGGAATTCTTTTTTCACGAATGCAACCGTTACTTTTGATTTCTGCGGTGTAGCCGAACGGTCAGGATTGAATGGGTCTCCTGCATTTTTACCAACGTTTGAAATGACGGAGTTAATAGCAGCTTCTGCTTTATTTCTCTTTATCACACCAAAAACTTTGCTTTCAATCACTTTTGTCACCGAATCTGTCACACGAGCATCCGTTCCAACGGGCATCACATTATATACATAAATATAATCTGGCTCTCCACTTGGGAAGAAAATTACTTTCGGCTTAACAATCCCTAATAATACAAACGTTACGATTAATAGTACAAACATGCTCAAAACGGCAAATACTGGACGATAACCTGTAATAACCCAAGAAATTAAGTTACGATATGCTTGTTTGAAACGTGGTAATGCTCCATCCTGAAAAGGTAAAATAACTTTCGGAGTAAGAATAAAGTGGTTGAAAGCATACAATAAAGCAAGCAAAACAACGAAATTACCAATACCAACATTGATAAGATAAGCTGGTAATGCAATAACCGCCATTATAATCATTGGTCGTTGAATTACTTTGAAACTTGTATCTTCGTGGTCCCCTTCACTATGACGTTTCATAAACGAAATTGCAAATACTGGATTGATTACATAAGCAACAACCAATGACGCTAAAAGTGTGTAAATTAAAGTTATTGGTAAAAATTTCATAAATTCACCAACAATTCCAGGCCAAAAGAGTAGCGGAAAAAACGGAGCAATTGTAGTTAATGTTCCTGATAATACTGGTAAAAAAACCTCTGATGCTGCGAGTGCAACTGCTTCTTTAATATTCAGATTTTTAAATCTATTAAATAAACGGTGAGCGTTTTCAATAACAACAATCGCATCATCAACCACGATTCCGAGTCCTAATAAAAAGGCAAATAACACAATTGTATTGAGTGAAAAGCCCGAAAACCAAAGTGGTATAAAAGCAATCAAAGCAGAAAGTGGCACAGATAGCCCAACAAAAATGGCATCTCGCACACCCATAAAAAACATTAAAACGATTACTACGAAAATAAACCCTAAAACAACGGTATTTACCAAGTCAGCAATATCGCTTTTAACTCTTTCTGAAGTATCAGCGGTAACTTTTACTTCTAAACCTTGTGGAAAACGGTCTTCTCTATATTTTTCGAGTAACTTTTCGATTCTTTCAGAAACTGCTATTACGTTCGCTCCAGCACGCTTTACTACATTGAGAGTTACAGCAGATTTTCCGTCTAAACGAGCAAAATCTTGTTGTTCTTCATTGCTATCTCGTACATCGGCCACATCACCTAAACGCACCGTTGCTCCTGTCGAGCTACGAATTTGTAAATCTTGAATTTGATTTACTCCACTAAACTCACCTTTTACACGAATCGTTCGACGAACATTGTCAACGTTCAATTCTCCACCTGAAATATTCACATTTTCACCTTGAACTGCACTTTGAATGTCATAAAATGTCAACCCAGCGGCTTGCATTTTGTATAAATCAAGATTTATTTGAATTTCACGTTTCAAAGTTCCAACAATATCAACCTTCGTAATTTCTGGATAAGATTCAATCTCATCTTGTAATTGCTCGGCATAACCTTTCAATTTTTCAAGCGGAAAATTTCCAACCAAATTGATGTTCATAATCGGAAACTCCGAAAAATTTACATCTTGAGATGTCGGCCCACTATCTAATTTTTGTGGCAAATCACGTTTAGCTTTATCAACTGCGTCACGTACTTTTTGCAGAGCTGCCTCCACTTTTACATCTGGATTAAACTCAACTAAAATCACCGAAACATCTTGCAAAGCATTAGATTTGATACGTTTTACACCAGAAATTGTCTTTAATTGTTTCTCAATTGGCTTGTTAATTACGTTTTCAATATCAGCAGGTGTTGTTCCAAAATAAATCGTTTGAACATAAATCTGCGGTACTTTAATATCAGGAAATTGTTCTTTTGGCAAGTTGAAATAAATCCCTAAACCTGCCATAAAAATCATTATCGTAAAAATATAAACCGTAGTTTGGTTATTACCTAACCAACGAACTAGGTTGTAGATTGACCCACTTCCGTGTGGTAAATCTTGTTCATGTAAATTATCTTTTTCCATAATCCAAAACCCTTCAACGGGCTTTTATGATTGTTTAATGTTATTTGAATTGCTCCCCTTCGATGTTAATTAATAATTAACCGTCTGTCCGTCAACTAAGTCTTGGTATCCTTGCGTAATGAGCATATCACCCGCTTGTAAACCAGAAGTAATCTCAATATCTCCGTTGTAAGTCACACCAGTCGTTACTTTTCGGCTACGAGAAACTTTCTTTGCACCTTCAGTAACAGCAACATAAACAATATCGCCTAATTCTGTATGCTGAATATAATTTTGGTTAATAATAATTGCATTACCTTTTGCTTGATCATTGATATTCAAAACAGCAGTCATATTAGGCTTTAATTGCGGGTCAATTTTAGAAATAGACGCCTCAACCGTAAATGTTCTTGAAGCAGGATTTACTGTTTGTCCAACAAATGTTAGTTTTGCTGTTACTTCTTTTCCTAAATCTGGAAATTTCACATTAACTACATCACCTTGTTTGATTGTACTCGCATAAGTATCAGCTACTTGTGCTACCACTTTTAGGTTATCAGAGTTTACAATTCTTACAATGCCTAAACCAGGAGCAGCCATTTCGCCAGCTTTCATTCTTACTTCGTCAACAAAACCGCTGATAGGAGCAATAACTTTCGTCATGCTTGTTTGTGTTTGCAATGTAGCCAAACGTTTTTCGAGAGCTTCAACATTTGCTTTTGCTTGAATAAACTGAATTTCAGTACCAATTTTTTGGTCCCAAAGTGATTTTTGTTTTTCGTAGAAAACTTTAGCTGTTCCTAACTGAACATCAATTTCTTGAATTGATTGTTTCAAAATTGAATTATCAACTGTTGCTATTAATTGTCCTTGTTTTACAAAATCTCCTTCTTTTACATAAAGATTCGTGATAGCACCGCCCATTTGAGGTGATACGAAAAGGTTGTTTTTAGCATCAACTCTTCCTTGAATTTCAACAAAATGCTTAAATGTTTGCGAAGTAATCGGCGAGACTGTTACCGCAATTACTTTTTCAATCTCTTTCTTTGGGTCAATAATATCTAACTCAGATTGAAGTTTTTTGATACTTGCAGAAATCGTTTTTTCTTCTGCTACAAGTTTGGCTAATTCAGCTCTTTTTTCAGAAACTTTATCTCCTCCTTTCGAGCAAGATACCAAAATCACTACCGCTGATAAAATAAATAATGTGTTTTTCATATAAATACTTTTTAAAAATTCTTTAAAAACGTTTTTGTAATAAATAAAATGTGCTTGAATTATTGGCCATCAACTAACAATTTGCCCATGGCTTTATCTAAGTCAACTTTTGCAATGAGTAAATCGTACAACGCAGCAAAATAATTCGTTTGAGCTTCTTTCAATGATGATTCAGCATTCACGACTTCGATGTTTGTACCTGCTCCCGCTTGATATTTAATTTTTGAAACTCGCACAATTTCTTGAGCCAATTCCATATTAGCTTTTTGAGATTTGAGTGTTTCAAGTCCATTTTTCAAACTTATAATGCCTTGTGTTGCTTGTAGTTCAAATGATTCACGAAGCAATAAGGCACTTTGGTCAATGCGTGTGAGAGCAATATTTTGTTGCTGAATTTGAGTTTTTCTCAAACCACTATCATAAATCGGAATCTGAACTCCCAAACTTAATGATGATGATGGAAACCATCGCTCAAACGGATTAAAACGTGGATTGCTATGTCCTGCACCAAGCGAACCGCTGAAAAACAATTTTGGTAAAGCCGTTTTTTGAATACGCTCAATATCCAACGTTGTCAATTTACGTTGCGTCATCAAAGTTGAATATTCAATTCGACCGCCATAATCAACCCCTTGATATTCAGGCAATTGCAACAAGTTTACATCCGTTTCTGAAAGTTTATCTTTCAATGTAATTGATTCTTGCTGCTTTATTCCCATCTGGAATTTAAGTAAACCATAAGACAATTGAATTAAATTCTGAACTTTAATCGTTTCCGTAACGAGGTTATTGCGTTGCACTTGTAAACGGTCAACATCTAGTTTTTCCACAAAACCTTTTTCGTTCATAATCTTAATTTCACGAAGAAGTGTATCCAAACGGTTGATATTCAAGCCCAAAATTTTACTTCTTTCTTCGGCCACCAACACCGAATAATAGGCTTTCATAACATTTTCTGCAACAGCAGTTTTAGAATTTGTAACGCTGCGTTGAGCTAATTCACGATATACGGGAGCCGCCTTTAAACCAACCAACCAAGTAGCATCAAAAATCAACTGATTGACACCAACTCCAGCTTGGCCACCCCATGGCACACCAAACTTAAATTTTGTAACTTCGCCTTCTGCTGCTTGCGGATTAAAGTTTTTTGCAGCTATCAACTGAGTTGGCACTATCACGTTGGCAGTGTACTGAAATTGCCCAGAGATTTGAGGTAAACCCGCTACTTTTACTTGTTTAATTGTATTTTCCGCAGCATAAATCTCTAATTCAGCATTTTTTACCGTGAGATGATTTTTCAGGCCATATTGTACCGCCTCTTTTAATGAAAACGATTGTTGACTGTAAGCGGTGCTACTTAAAATCAACAAAAGTAAGCGAAACGCCGCTTTTAGGTATTTTATTTTCATATTTCTGTGTTGTTTAATTATTACTCTGGTTTGAAATGTGTGATTATATCTTGTTTAATTTTGAGCAGTTTTGGTATATTTATGGTAAATTTCTAATCCCCTTTCGGTTACAATTCCTCTTAAAAAATGGTCAATAAAAGCCTTCTGAACATCAAATTGATTGAATTTTTCGTGAGGAAAAATACTTTGGTCAAAGGTAAAATCAATCTCTTCAATTCGTAATCTTGACAAGATTTCAATATTTATTTCACTTCTATAAAGCCCTTGTTCAATTCCTTCCTTTAAATTTCGCTTTGCAAGCTCTAAGAAAATTGTTTGCTTGTGCTGTTGAAATAATTGCCACGTTTTGGGATAATATTTTTTTAAATCATAAACCACAACAGGATTGAGAGCTGCGGCATGGTTTTTAAACATTTCAATCTCTCTAAATACTTCATCAATTGGATTTTCAGCAATTTCATAAATTCGGTTACTTTCGATTTGGTCACAAGCCATGATTATCGTAGCCACTTCATGCACAATTGCATCTTTATCTTCAAAATGCAGGTAGATTGTTTTTTTTGAAATTCCGAGTTCTGAAGCAATTTCATCCATCGTAACACTCCGAATACCAAACTTCATAAAAAGTTCTTCAGCAGCCTTTAATATACGTTCCCTAACTTCCATTTTTGTTTTTGAAATGATTCGGTTACATCATTTTTATATTGGTTTACAATAACAGAAACTATGGAAACTTTCAAAAGGTTCAAAGTTTTTATAATTTTTTATAGAATACACCTTTACACTACAAAAAAACTTCATTAATTAATATTTTAAAAAACAAACATGATAAAGTGCATTATTTAAGGTATAAAGCTTCTTTTTAACAGGATAAAGCGAATTTTAATAAAAAACAACAAGTACTTATATTGTATCTACAAAACAAATAATTGTACTTTTTCAATATTGATATAATACAACAAATGTTATCAGGAAATTTTCGAGGAAAAGTTGTTCTTAAATTGTAATTTTGTAATCCTATCTATAGTTCTACTTAGCTGTACACCAAAAATCAATTATCATCAGTTTTACAACAAACAAAACTTGTCGTTGAGGCAACCTTTTTAAATGAGTTTTTATAAAAAATTTGTCTTTCCAAACCTGACTCGCTACGATGCTGAGAAAATTCATTACATTGTAATGAAAACACTAAAATTAGTTTGTCTATTTCCATTTATGCCTTCAATTTTAAGGCTAATCTATGAGAAAAAAGACGCTCGCCTTGAACGAAAAGTATTTGGATTACGCTTTAAAAATCCAGTTGGATTAGCCGCAGGATTCGATAAAAATGGCATTTGGACTGACCAACTTGCTAATCTTGGCTTTGGTTTTATAGAAATCGGAACGGTCACTCCTCGCCCACAGCTTGGTAATGACAAACCCCGACTTTTCAGACTTAAACCTGATGAAGCACTCATCAATCGCATGGGTTTCAACAATGAAGGCTCGTTGGAAGCAGCAAATCAATTGCGTAAAAGAAAATCGAAAATTATTATTGGAGGTAATATTGGTAAAAATAAAACCACTGAAAACGACGATGCCGTTTATGATTATCTCAAAGCATTCAACGACCTTTATCCTTATGTTGATTATTTTGTAGTCAATGTAAGTTCACCAAACACACCAGGTTTACGAGATTTACAGGAAAAAGAACCTTTAAAATACATTTTGAAAGTTTTGGAGAGAGACAACGGTCGAAAATCAAAACCGAAACCGATTCTGCTTAAAATCGCCCCAGATTTAACGAATGAACAATTAGATGATGTCATCGAAATCGTTAAAGAAACACGAACGGCAGGTGTAATTGCAACCAATACAACTATCAGTCGAGAAAATTTGGTTAGTGATAACCAAACTATTGCCGAAATCGGAGCAGGCGGACTGAGTGGTAAACCTCTGACGAATCGCTCAACAGAAGTAATTAGATATTTATCTGAAAAATCAAATAAAGCATTCCCAATTATTGGTGTCGGTGGCATATATTCCGCTCAAGATGCCATTGAAAAATTAGAGGCAGGAGCATCGTTAGTACAAGTCTATTCAGGTTTCATTTATGAAGGTCCTTCCATTGTGAAAGAAATTTGTGAAGGAATTTTAAAACAATCAAAAAAACCATAAACCATTGATTATAAACACATTAATCATATAAAAAATATCATTCAGTTTATGAATGATATTTTTTTTGCGATTAATGAAACTAATAAATAAACAAATTTGTATTATATGTATATACATACAATGTAAACACATTATTAAAGATATTTCAAAAATTAAACATTAAAAAAATGGCAAACTGGACAATTGACCCAACGCACTCAGAAGTAAATTTCAAAGTAAAACACTTAATGATTTCGACAGTTACAGGAACTTTCGGAACATATGAAGGCAGTGTAGAAACAGCTAACGAAAGTGATTTTGCAGGAGCAAAAGTAAGTTTCTCTGCTGATATTGATAGCATTTCAACAGGTCAAGAGCAAAGAGATGGTCACTTGAAATCAGCAGATTTCTTTGACGCAGAAACTTTTCCTAAGTTAACTTTCGTTTCAACTTCTTTTGAAAAAGTTGACGATGAAAATTATATCGTAAATGGAGATTTAACAATTAAAGGAGTAACCAAGCCTGTTACATTAAAAGCTGAGTTTGGCGGAATCATGGGTGATTTCTACGGAAACACTAAAGCTGGTTTTGACATTTCTGGAAAAATCAATCGTCAAGATTTCGGTCTTTCTTGGAGTGCAGTAACCGAAGCAGGTGGTATTGTAGTAAGCGATGAAGTAAAATTAGCGTTTAATATCCAAGTGGCAAAACAAAAATAATTTTAAGGTCAGAAACGCAAAAAGCTCTCTAATTTTCATTAGAGAGCTTTTTTTTAAGAGCATAAACTACAAACTAGTTGTTTTTCCGCCATCAACAGGAATACTCACACCATTGACCGAAGCTGCGGCTGGCGAACACAAAAATGCAATTACAGCAGCCGTTTCTTGTGGCGTTGTAAAGCGTCCAATCGGAATATCTTTGATTAATTCTTCTTCTACTTCCGCAATCGTTTTATTTGTTGCATTCGATTTCATTTCGTTTACTTTTTGAAGGCGAGATGTAGTTGTATATCCTGGTAAAACGTTATTGGTTGTTATGCCAAATTTGCCCAATTCATTGGCCATTGACTTAGCCCAATTACCCATAGCTCCACGAATCGTATTTGAAACGCCTAGTCCAACAATTGGTTGTTTCATTCCGATTGACGTAACGTTTACAATTCGTCCAAAACCAGCTTTTATCATATATGGAGCAACGGCCTGCGTCAATATTTGAGCTGAAATTACGTGTTCGTTAAATGCTTGAATAAATTGTTCAGTATTTGCGTCAATCACTGCCCCACCCGCTGGCCCTCCAGTATTATTGACTAAAATATGTACTTCGGGATATTTACTCAAATGTCTCTCAATTTTTGATTTTACTTGGTTTGTTTTTGAAAAATCAATGAGTAAATATCTGTGTTTTTGTCCTTTTTTTCGGGGTAATTCATCTAAAACTGCTTCTAGTTTTTCTTCATTTCTAGCTAAAAGCGTTATGTTTGCCCCTAAAAGAGCTAATTCGATGGCGGTAGCTTTACCAATTCCCTGTGTACTACCACAAACAAATGCGGTCTTTCCTGTCAAGTTTAGATTCATAACTTTGTATTATTTTTTTCAAAAATACAATTTTATTGGCCGATTTAAAAATTCATCGCTCAATGTTTTATACATAAAAAATGAAATTAAAATTATAGACTATCGAATGCTTGTTATCATTCCAAAAGATAACTTTAAGATTTTATTCAGAAAAACTTAAAGTTAAACCCAATAAAAAAGCCTTTCTGCTATAAACAAAAAGGCTTTTCAAATATTTGGTTTCTATTATTGTAATTTTTCTACTTGCATATACCCCAATTCAACTGGAGTACTACGACCGAAGATTTTTACACTAACACTTAATTTTTTCTTATCTTCATTCACTTCTTCAACAGCACCATCAAATCCGCTGAAAGGTCCGTCAATTACTTTTACATTTTCGCCTTTAGTGAAGGTCAATGATGAAGAAATATTGTCGCCAATAATCACTTCTTCTTGAACACCTAAAATACGATTAATTTCTGATTGACGTAGCGGCTCAGGTGTCATGGATGTACCATTATTACGACCTAAAAAGCCAATTACACCTGGCATACTTTTAATTAAGTGAAGCACTTCACCATTATTTAGGTCGGCATTGATAATGATATAGCCCGGAAAGAAACTTTTTTCACGAACACGTTTTTTACCGTTGCGAACTTCAGTGATTTTTTCAGTAGGAATTAAGATTGTTGGTATTAATTCATCTAACTTGCGTCGAATTGCTTCGTTTTCGATGTAGGTTTTAATTTTTTTCTCCTGTCCCGAAACTGCCCGCACAACGTACCAATTGATTTCGCTCATTGTAGGTAATTTAGGATTATTAGATTGACTGGTAGAATAAACGAAGACCATTTTCGATTAAAAAATCGATAACACCTACCACTAAGGCAAAAATTAACGACGCCACAAGTACAAGTGTTGCACTTGCTTGTAGTTCACTCCATTTGGGCCATGTTACCTCTTTGGTTACTTCTTCCCAAGAGTTCTTAAAAAATTCTTGCATAATTTCTTTTTTAATAAAATTGCACGGGCACTAAGATTCGAACTCAGATCAAAGGTTTTGGAGACCCGTATGCTACCATTGCACCATGCCCGTTTTTTATCCCTTATTTTGTTTGGGACTGCAAAGATAAGTGTATTTTTTTTCTTTGCAAATTAGTACGACCAAATTTCTACCAAAAAATTTTAGTCAGTAACTCGTTAAATATTTTTGTGAAAGAATTTAACGAGTTTTTGGTCATCAATTCAAGACTTTTATAATATGATTTTTTTTACCTTTCCCGATTAACAAATACTTCCCTTGTAATAATTGTAAATCGGCAACGGCTAATTTTTCATCTGTAATTTTCACTTTATTAACACTTACCGCATTTCCTTGCATGGCACGGCGAGCTTCGCCTTTTGAAGCATAAACTTCGTTGTTAGTCACAACCGAAATCAAGTCTAAAACACTTGAACAAGCTAACCAGTCTTCTTTTGCTATTTCAGTTTGAGGGACACCATCAAAAATGCTTGTAAAAGTAGCTTCATCTAAACTTTGTAACGTTTCGAGCGTTGCTTTGCCAAACAAAACTTCTGACGCTTTTACTGCTAATTCGTATTGTTCTTCACCATGAACACGAGTGGTTACATCTTTTGCTAACGCTTTTTGTGCAATCCTTAAATGTGGGGCGTCGGCGTGTTGGCTTTCGATTGCTTCGATTTCTGTTTTTGAATAAAGTGTAAACACACGCAACAAACGTGGTGTATCAATATCAGTTTGGCTCAACCAAAATTGATAAAATTGGTAAGGCGATGTAAAACTAGGGTCAAGCCAAACATTCCCTGCTTCCGATTTGCCAAATTTTGTTCCATCAGCTTTCGTTACTAATGGCGTTGTAAGTGCATACGCTTGATAAGTAACATTTTCCTCGTCACTTTCACCAACCATTGCGGCTTCTTTTCTACGAATTAATTCTGTACCAGTTGTGATATTTCCCCATTGGTCAGAACCACCCATTTGAAGACGTACATTTTTGTTTTTGTATAACCAATAAAAATCGTAGCCTTGTAGCAATTGATATGAAAATTCAGTAAAAGAAATCCCCGTTGTAAGGCGATTTTTTACAGAATCTTTCGACATCATGTAGTTAACGGTCAGGTATTTTCCTACTTCTCGCAAAAACTCTAAAAAACCAATCTCCTTAAACCAATCATAGTTATTCACTATTTCGGCCGAATTTTCGCCACAATCAAAATCCAAAAATTTGGCTAATTGATTACGAATACCTTCTTGGTTTTCTTTTAATGTTTCTTCTGATAAAAACTGACGTTCGGCGGCTTTTCCCGAAGGGTCACCAACCATTCCAGTTGCACCCCCAACCAATGCAAAAGGCTTATGACCAGCCAATTGGAAGTGTTTTAGTAACATAATTGTTGCTAAATTACCGATATGTAGCGATTTTGCCGTTGGGTCAAATCCAATATACCCAGCAGTCATTTCTTTATTAAGTTGCTCTTCAGTGCCAGGCATCGCATCTTGCAACATTCCTCTCCAGCGTAATTCTTCGATAAAATTCATATTCTTACCAATTTGACTTTGTCAAAATTTAAGAGCGTTTATTAAACCAACGCTGTTTGTCATTTACAATTATGCCACGCTTTTGGGGCGTGGCACGAAATATTTTTTTTGCAAAAATAATAATTACTGATTGACGATTTAGAAAATCAGTCTACAATTTTATTTTTTCTTTTTTATTGCGTGTTTTTTATACCAACGATAATAGTCACTAAAATTAATACTTGCCGAAACTTGTAACGTACGATTTTGGAAATTAAGCGGAATCACTGATTTATCTGCAAGCGTATAAGTTTTATTGGTTGTATTAGTCAGACCATGAATATAACGAATATTTAAACTAAACAAATGAGCCGCATCAAGCATATCAATTCTTACACCTCCTGCAATACTCAAATCGTAATTTGTGTAAGGGCCACGTTTTGTACCTGCATTGAGCGAATAACCGTATTCAGGACCAACCACTAAATGAACGTTTTTTGCCACTTCGTATCCCAAAACCAATGAACCAGTTAAATATTGGTAATTGTTACGTAAAATCGTGTTGCCAGTTTCTGTAAAGTTGGTTGCCGATTTTAAAGTTCCTCCTTTCGCCTGAAAATACAACTCAGGTTGTACGCTTATTTTTTTGAGATTCCAACGATAAAATACTCCAGCATTTATATTGTTTTTATACTTCGGAATAATATTTGAACGGTTATTAATAATAGCAGTATAGGAGTCACTGATACCTAATTTGAAGCCATATTGCGTAGCAGGTCTAACTTGTGCAAAACTGATAATATTGACTAAAACTAAGATTGTGGTTAGTATTTTTTTCATTGAAAATCTATATAATGATGATATGTATTTTTAGTTAGAACGAAATTCGAGCCGTAAAATTACGGAATCAATAGCGAAGAATCACCATAACTTAGGAAACGAAAATTATTTTCTAGGGCATAATCATAAATTTTTTGCCAATTTTCGCCCACCAATGCCGCCACAAGTAAAATTAATGTAGAATCAGGCTGATGAAAATTTGTAATGATTCCCTTACAAATTCGGAATTGATAACTAGGAAAAATGAAAATTTCGGTCTCTCCTACTAGTTGAAAAAGTTTGTTGGCAGTCATAAAATCAAGTATCGCTTGTAGAGATTCTTGAGCTGTAAAAACTTCAGTTTGATTGTAAGGAAAAAGTTTTTCGATAAAAAATTCTTTCTGTCCCGACAATAATTTTACACCAAACCAATACAAACTTTCGAGCGAACGCATCGACGTTGTTCCGACTGGAATTACAAAATCAATGTTTTCTAACAAATTGACTATAAACGACTTATCAAAAACAATTTGTTCGCAATGCATTTTGTGTTCGACCACATTTTGCACTTTTATTGGCTGAAAAGTTCCTGCTCCAACATGTAGCGTAACAAAATCGTGTTTGATGCCTTTTTTAGTCAAATCATCAAAAACTTGTTCAGTAAAATGAAGGCCAGCCGTTGGTGCAGCTACCGCTCCATCATTCTTTGAATAAACAGTTTGGTAAGTGTCATAATCTTTTAGTTCGGTTTCTCGCTTCAAATATGGAGGCAAAGGAATTTGTCCAAAAAACCTAACTATTTCAGCAAAACTTAAATCTGAATTATTCCACGAAAATTTTACATAATTTTTTTCGTGGTCAACCAATTCTGCGATTAATTCTAGTTCAGCATCAAATTTTTCAGTTTCGGGACGAATGCTATATTTTCCTACAATCTTTTCTTTGAAACGTTTTTTATTGCCAATCATGCAAGCCCAAGTGCAAGTTTCGGTGGTTTCCATCACTTGCGAAACAACATTAGTGGGTTCAACTGGATTCAATAAAAAAACTTCAATAACAACGCCATTGATTTTCTGAAAAAACAAACGAGCAGGAATAACTTTTGTATTGTTAAAAACCAAGAAACTATTTCTTGGAAGATGATTCTTAATATTATAAAAAACATCTTCCGAGAGTTGTAAGTCTTTATAAACCAACAACTTAGATGAATCTCTTGGCTCGACTGGAAAGCGAGCGATTCGTTCGTCAGGAAGCTGATAATTGTATTTTTCTAAGTTTAAATCAATCATTTCTTGATTCGATAGCTCGCTTTTTATTTGATTTCTTCCTCGCTAGGATTGGTGAACAATATTCTGAAAGGCAAAAAGAAAATCAGTATAATTAGCAAAACCAAACCTGCTATTAATAGCCAATTGTAATCAAAATCAAGCTTTTGACCTTCGGTGCTATTGATTCGACGTAAACCAATCAGAACAAAAACGATAAACGTATTGATAATTGCTACAAAAGCGTTGAACCAACCTTCAATTACGCCGCTTAATTCTTTTGGTTTTTTAGCCCAAACACTTACTGGATTTAATTTCGCAAAATCGATTTTTAATACTTGCGTTTTGAGCGTGTTTAAAAGAAAATTAAACGCAATGATGATTCCGAAAGTAATATAAAAGAAGGTTTGTTTGTCGATAAAACCATCTGGATTGCCTTTTTCGTCGTGATGAACGGCCGCATTATCTGGCATTGTAAAGTAACAAAGCATTAAAGCAACCACTAATAATGGCATCGAAGCTTTACGCCAAAAATTAAAAAAAACGTTTGATATTGACATAGATAATTATGAATTATGAATTTCTATTCTTGAAATTCACCTATTTTGACGACTATTTGTATTTGTTGAAAAACGTATTGTTCAATAAATATGTTTTCGGGTACAAAGTTAGGTCAGAGATTTGAGAGAATTAGATTTTTATTGAAAAAACTAATTTCAAATGACAGATTTGTATCTTTGAAACTTCATTTTGAAACCTCAACTCATGCGTTTTTGCTTCATTTTTCTGTTTATAATTTTCCAGTCTTGTCAAAAAGAAACTTCGCCCAAAGAAGTAACAAGAGGAATTTACTATTGGAAATCTGTTTTTAAATTAAGTCCAAACGAAAAAACAACGTTGGATTCGTGCCACATTCAAAAACTTTATGTAAAAGCTTTCGATTTGGATTGGGATTATTCAAAAAAACAATTTATTACGAAAGCAAACATCCATTTTGAGGAAAACCTACCTAAAAGCCTCGTGCTTATTCCAACGATTTTTATTACAAATCAGGTTTTAAGTCAAATTTCGGAAGAAAAATTAAATGATTTGGCCGATTTTATTCAAACACATTTGGTTTTAGTTTGGAAAAAAAATACTTTCGATGAAATACAATTTGACTGTGATTGGACGATTTCAACCCGCCAAAAATACTTTTATTTACTTCGTCAACTCAAGAAAAATTTTCCACAAAAAACCTTTTCCGCCACCATTCGTTTGCACCAAATCAAGTTTGCCCACAAAACTGGAATTCCACCCGTTGAGCGTGGAATGTTAATGTTTTATAATATGTCGAATTGGAAAAAGCCGCAAATTAAAAATTCAATTTATGACCTTGAGGCTGCTTCGCAATATTTAGGCACTTTAGATAAATATCCAATGCCATTGGACATTGTTTTTCCGATTTTTCGTTGGGCAATTATTTACCGCAACAAAACCTTTTTTACAGTTATTAATAACCTTGATAATCAATTACTTAGCAAACAAAAATTTTTAGAAAAAAACCACAATACATACAACGTTTTACAAGACACTTTTGCCTTCGGAATTTCACTGAGAAAAGGTGATTTTATTCGAGCAGAAGAAGTGGGTTTCGACGAAATAATTAAAGGCTCAGCCACATTGCGTGAAAAAATCTCAACCCAAAAACTTACCTTTGCTTTATATCATTTAGACCAATCGAATATTTCTTTTTATGGCAACGAAAAACTCTCTCAAATCTATGCTTCATTTGAGTAATCGAACCAAATCTATTATTATTTTATTGCTCATTGCTTGTGGGCCAATGCCTTTTGATTATGATGAATTTAAAAGTTTTTTCTCGCCTGAAAGTGCAGCAAATGAAGCTAAATTTCGGCCTTACAATTTCACAACTCAATTTACTTATGACAGTGATGTTTGGACTGAAAACCCAAATATTGACGCTGCTCAAATAGAAAATGTAAAAGCTTGGGCAAAATATGCAGGAATTTCGGAGGCAGTTGTTTCAAAGGAATTGTACGTAAGTTATGATGATGATACCCATAAAACTGGTTTGAGTGATGCTTTAAAAAATAAAGGAAAAACTGAAGCCTTAGCATATTTGGATTTGGCCAAACAAATTGAAGCCATTGATAATGGCAACTTCGACGATGCTGCTATTGATACCAATCAACAAGTAGTAAAGCCTGATTTTGATGCTTTATTGATGGATATTCAAGCAAAACATTCACAAACCAAAGATATTTTCTTGAAAGAACGCCTTGCTTATCAAGCAGTAAAAGTAGCCGATTTAGCAGAAAATCCTAAGAAAAGTATTGAATTATATGAAAAACTGGTAAAGCCAATCGCTAAAAAAACCTTTATTAGTGATTGGGCTACTTCTCGAATGGCTGGTGCTTGTATGCACGCTGGCGACACCACGAAGGCTTATTATCTTTTTTCACAATTGTTTATTAATGCCCCAACTCGACAATCAGCGGCTTATTTGAGTTTAAAATATTCGCCAAGATTTCATGAAGAAGCATTGAAACTTTGTCAAAACGACACTGAAAAAGCGAATGTTTACGCAGCAACCGCCGTTTTACCATTTCAAGATGGCTTGCCAATGCTCGAAAAAATGCGTGATTTAGACGCCAAAAATCCTTTGATTGAGTTTGTTATGGCTCGTGAAATCAATAAAAATGAGAAATTCTTTTTCTCTACATCTGAAGAAATGGTTTATACTTTTTGGGGTGTTGATTCTTTAAAAAAGGTTGATTGGAAAGCTAACGCTCACACATATTTTGAAAAACTCTTGGCTTTTAATCTCGAATCTGCTGAAAAAGAAAATTTAAAAGATTCTCCATTTTGGTACACGGCTGCTTCTTATTTAGCTTTCATTGGAAAAGACCTCGAGAAAGCTAACGAATTGCTCCAAAAAGCAAAGGCAATTCCGACAAATAATCAAGGAATCAAAGACCAAATTGCGATACAAGAAATGATTTTTTTGGTCAATGAAACCCCAGATGTAACCCCAAAAATGGAAGCTGCCGTAATTCCACTTTTAGAGCGTTTCGCTCGTTCTGATAAATTCCGAACCGCCAATAATTTTAATGCTACTTGTAAAATTTTGGCAGCAAAATATGAAGGATTAACAATAAATGACGAATTTTCCGAAAATCAAGGCTCAAATAGTAATACTTCTCAGAAAACAAGTACGAAAACATTAGGTTGGTTTTCGAGTTGTTTTGGTAAAAAAGAAGTATCAAATAGTCAATCTACGCCAGAAAATGTAGCTAAAGCATTTATTATGAAAGTTTTAGCATCCTATCAACAAAGTAAAAAAGATGAATATGGTGGAAATGCCTCATTTTTGAGCAATACTGACCAATACGCCATTGAAGACTCAACTTCATCACAAAATATCAGCTACGTAATTGATTATTTCTCTAAAAAATCAACAAATGATTTCGATAAAAGATTACAAAAACTAGCAGGTTTCAACAACGATTATTTATACATGGTTTTAGGTCGAAGGGCATTGGCCGAACATCGTTACACAGAGGCCGCCAACGCTTGGCAACACATTGACCAAAAAACATGGCAAAATGAACCTTTCCAAACATATTTAGACGTAAATCCGTTTAGTTTGAATGGACAAGGCGATGCCGATGCTGAACAAAAAGTTACGCCACTTTCGTTTGCCACTCGCATGGCAAGTTTAGAAACGAAGGTAAAACAAAATCCGAATGATTCGGAAAGTTGGTTATTGCTCGGTTGTGGCACTTATAATATGAGTTATTATGGAAATAGCTGGATTTTGCTTCGCCGTGCTTGGAGTAGCTATGAAAAAGCAAATACAAAAGACGATTATTATACTTACGATAAAGCCTTATTTTATTTTGATAAAGCCATGAAAACATCGCCTAAACCTGAACTTGCGGCAAAAGCTTGTTATTTGGCGGCTACTTGCCAACAGATAAAGTACAACATGATTTCGGCTAAAATGTACGATGGTCTTTACTTGCTTCCTGAAGATGAAATAACAAAAAAAGAGGCCGAAATTAAACAAACGTTAGCAAATTTGAGAAAAGAAAATTATTCGATTTATTTCAATCTTTTGAAAACAAAATATGGTAGTACAACCTATGAAGAGCAATTGATTGACGAATGTAGCACTTATCAAGATTATTTGGCAGGAAAATGAAAATATATACAAAAACTGGAGATCAAGGCACAACTTCGCTTGTGGGCGGCACTCGAATCAGTAAAGCTGATTTGAAAATCGAAACTTACGGCACAATTGATGAACTAAATTCGTGGATTGGCTTGGTTCGTGACCAAGTTATTAACGAATCAAGAAAAGATATTTTAAAGGAAATTCAAGACCGATTATTTACTATTGGCTCAGATTTAGCTTCCGAACCTGAGCAAGTTCGTCGAAAAAAAATTCCTGACCTTTTGGATGAAGACATTGACCTTTTGGAAAAAGAAATGGATAAAATGGACATGGAAATTCCTCCACTTCGGGCGTTTGTATTACCAGGCGGGCATCAATCGGTTTCTTACACACACATTGCTCGAACGGTTTGTCGTAGAGCCGAACGTTTGAGTATACGACTTTCGACCGAAGAAGAGGTTAATTCATTGATTATCAAATACTTAAATCGTCTTTCTGATTATCTTTTTGTACTTTCACGAAAAATGACACAAGAAATAGGCAGTGAAGAAGTAGCTTGGAAACCACGGATAAACAAGTCATAAAAAAAGATGCAAGCCACCTTTCGGCCAACTTGCACCCCGTATAGAAACGCTCAGTAGCGAGGAGTTAACTCCTTCACTACTTCACTCAAATTATTCATTTAAAACTGTTTCTTGAGCCTGATTAATGCACTTAATTCCAGCTTTTGAAAATTCCGAAATTTTACCACTTGGCTTATCTAATTTCCAAACCTTTACAATTTTGGTGAGGTATTTTTGAGGCTCAACTGTTGATAAAGCAAACAAAGTTGGGTCACTTTTACCATTTTGCGAACACCCTTTTACGGACACACATTGGTAATATTCGTTGAATTTCGGAATCTCAACAATGTCGATTACTCTAAGCTGAAAATCACCTTTACTATGTTCAGAATTTTCTATTTTTGATAAAAAAAGAAAATGTTTATCTTCCCTTTTCATAAGTGCAATACCGTAGTGTAAATTAATCATATTACTATTTACCTTTACGATACCTCTCAACTCACGATAATCTTTGTATCGAACGCCTAAATATTGTTTTTCAAAATTTGTACTATTCTGAGAATGTGCGAAAATATTTACCCCTAAAACAAGCGTTGAAATGGTCAATAATAGACTATTTTTAATCATTTCTTGCTATTTTTTTAATGTTTTAAGGTCAATTACTATCTTATCAAGAAAAAGCATTAAATTTGCACTTTCAATATTTAGGAGTCAAAACCAAAAAACTGGCACGACTAGCTAACATTTCTGTTAAATAATACTGCAAAAATCATTCCAAAATGACCAAGAAAATACAATCGGCACTTATTTCGGTTTATTACAAAGACGGTTTAGACAAAATCGTAACTTTACTTCACGAGCATAATGTTCAAATTTTTTCGACAGGTGGTACGCAAAAATTTGTTGAAGATTTAGGAATTCCTGTAACAGCCGTTGAAGACCTCACAAGTTATCCTTCAATTTTTGGCGGACGAGTAAAAACCCTTCACCCGAAAGTTTTTGGAGGAATTCTTTACCGCCGAGATAACGAAGGAGATGTACAAACTGCTGCTCAATTTGAGATTCCATCAATTGACTTGGTGATTGTTGATTTATATCCTTTTACAGAAACTGTTGCTTCGGGAGCAGATGAAGAAGATATTATTGAAAAAATTGATATTGGTGGCATTTCTTTGATTCGTGGAGCGGCCAAAAACTTTAACGATGTATTGATCGTTTCGTCACGTGACCAATACGACGATGTCTATGAAATTTTAAAAGAAAAAGACTGTTCAACAGACCTATCTGACCGTCGCCGTTATGCAAAAGAAGGCTTCCAGATGAGTTCTAGTTATGATACAGCTATTCATAATTACTTTGCTGATGATGTTTATACTTCTACGCAAAGTTTTGATTTATTACCTAAAAAAGTCTTACGCTATGGCGAAAATCCACACCAAGCTGCTACATTTTATGGTGATTTGGATGCAATGTTTGAGCAAATTCATGGGAAAGAATTATCGTACAATAACCTTATGGATGTAGAATCATGCGTGCGTTTGATGGATGAATTTACTGAAACTTCATTTGTAATCGTGAAACATAATAACGCTTGTGGCGTAGCAACCGCCCCAACGGCCAAAGAAGCTTATGTAAACGCTTTGGCTTGCGACCCTGTTTCGGCGTTTGGTGGTGTAATTATTACAAATGCTAACGTAGATTTGGCCACTGCCGAGGAACTGCACAAACTTTTCTTTGAAATACTCATTGCTCCGAGTTTTGATGCTGATGCTTTAGAAATCTTGAAAAAGAAAAAAGACCGTCGTTTGTTAATCAGAAAACCTGTTGAAGTAAGTAAAAAACAATTTAAAACGCTTTTGAATGGCGTTTTGGAACAAGACAAAGACAATTCGATAGAAACAGCAAAAAACTTTACGGTAGCAACCGAAAAAGCTCCAAGTGAAAGCGATGTCAAAGCTTTAGAATTTGCCTTAAAGATTTGTAAACATTTGAAATCGAATAATGTAGTTTTGGCAAAAGATGGTCAAATGCTGGCTTGTGGTGTTGGGCAAACTTCACGTGTTGATGCCTTGAAACAAGCAATCGAAAAAGCAAAAACATTTGGTTTCGACCTCAACGGAGCTGCAATGGCTTCAGAAGCATTTTTCCCATTTGCTGATTGTGTTGAAATTGCTCACCAAGCTGGCATCACAACAGTTGTTCAACCAGGTGGCTCAATCCGTGATAAAGATTCGATTGATTATTGTAATGCAAACGGTCTTTCGATGGTTATGACTGGCGTTAGACACTTCTTGCACTAAGATTATATATTTGTTAGTAAAAAGCGAACTGTTCGGAGAATGGTTCGCTTTTTTATTATCAGAGCCAATCAATTATTCTCCATCTTTTGGTCAATCCATTTTTTAATTATTGCCACATCACAATCTGACAATTTACCACCTTTAGGCATTTTTGGTGAATAGCCATTGACAGAAACAATAGAGTTGTAAAGTTCGCCACTATTTGCACTTGAATATACTTGTTGATAAGTCTCAATTATTAAACCATCAAAATGATTTTTAGAATCATGACATTGTAAACACTCTTTTTTGATAATTGGTAAAATATCGCTTTTGAAACTTACTAGTATATTTTCATCCGCTCGACACATATTTGGGTTAACTCCTTTCGTATTTAAGCACCCCCAAAACCCCAAAACAAATAAAATCCAACACCACTTTATAGATTTCATACATTTACATTTTGTAAAATATTATAAATGGTAGTAAATGTAGGTCATTTTACAATTAAAAAGGGTCTTCAAATACATGAAAACCCTTTTCTTAATGATAAATTAATATCTCCGAAACTATCAGATAGAAACCCAAGCTTGCTTACGGTGACTTTCGATGATTCTTTCACAAATTAACAATTCACGCAAACCATCGGCGAAGGTTGGGAATGTAGGATTTTCTGGTTGTTTTCCTGCTGCAACGGCTGCATAAACTTCCTTAAATAATTGTTTTGAAGTATCAGGAAAACCTTCATTATGTCCACCAGGGAAACTGATTAAGCTTTGTGCTTCACGATAAAACAACGATGGGTCTTTCATCAATTGTTGGTTTGCTCCGTCACGTTTTCCTACCCACATTTCGTTTGGTTTTTCAGAACACCACTCAAAGTTTGCTTTTGAGCCAGAAATTTCCAAATTCAATCTATTTTTTCGTCCAGCTGAAACTTGGCTCACTGTTACGCTTCCTTTATTTCCGTTGTCAAATCTCAAAAGTACACTTGCATGGTCTTCAGTATTAATCGGAACTTCTTGATAATCAGACGCTTCCAACATTTTTCCTGAATATGTTTCGATGGCTTTCAATGGTTTCAAACGAGATTTATGAACAGTACTGAAATCGGCCATTACTTCAACGATTTTCAAACCAGTAATGTATTCTGTTACATCTAAAAGGTGTGAACCAATATCTGCAATGGCTCTTGAATCTCCCGATTTATCAGGTTCTAAACGCCAGTTGTAATCTGTTTGATAGAAAAGCCAATCTTGCAAATAACTACCCATGATTGAGTAAATTTCGCCTAAATCGCCTTTTTCACGCATAGTTTTCATCTGACGAACCAGCGGATAATATCTCAAATTGAAGTGAACAGCATTGACTAAACCTGTTTCGGCCGCCAATTTCACTAATTCTTCGGCTTCTTCAATTTTAGTTGCCAATGGTTTTTCACAAACAACATGCTTACCTGCTAATAAAACGGCTTTCGATTGTGAATAATGCAAGAAATTTGGCGTACAAACGTGTACACACTCAATATCTGCGTCTTTCAACAAATCTTCAAAAATATACGCACGTTCGATACCTAGAGCAGCGGCCTTTTCTTTAGCTAAATCAATATTTGCTTCGCAAAGCCCTAAAACTTCGATATTAGGTAAACGACGGAGGGCTTCAATGTGTGCAGGCCCGATAAAACCCGTGCCAACGACGGCAACTTTGATTTTTTTCATGGTTTGAGGCAAAGGGGTTGGTTAATATTAAAAAAGAATTTCGTCCCAAAAATAGTAAGAGATTTTTAGTTAAAACTACTTATGGCAAATTTTTCGGTATTACAATAAATTGAGCTATAAAGAAAAAAGCCTTCAACAGAAGTTTTATATTTTCTTAATAGATGCAAAACAGGTGATTTTGTCTTAATTTTTAACAAATTAGCCGTTTCTTTATCAGCCGCAATGGCTCTTACTTCTTGTGTCATACTTTGTACATCAATTTGATATCGAATCAACAAAGTGCGAAATAGCGAGCCTTCCAACAATGGTTCTTCAATAAAATTGGGCAAATTATCGTTCGGAATATAAGTATGTTCATACATCACTGGCAAATCTTCAACTAAACGTAACCGTTTAAAGAAAATAAAATCTTCGTCACTTTCTGTGTCAATCAAAGGTCGAAAAATTGGGTTTTGCATTTTTTTCAACATAGGTCCTTCCAAAACTAATGTTTTACCGTGTCTATCGCTTGCTACGACAACTTCCGTCCAGCCTTTCAATGACAATAAGCCCAACGATTTTCTACTTGCCGAAACCGTACTTCCTTTTCCATGTTGTCGAGTTATGTAACCTTCTCGCACGAGTTCATTCAATGCTTGTCGAACGGTCATTCGGGTAGCATTAAATTCAGTACAAAGGTCATTTTCAGATGGAAGTAACCCTCCTTCTTCATAGATGCCCGACGTAATTTTTTCTTTTAAACTAGCTTGTATTTGACGATAAAGCGGTATTTTCATAAGTCGGTCAACTGTAGCACCTCAATGTTACTAATTTACTTAATTTTCAGAAAGCAAATGTAGTTGAATAAAGTCAATATTATAGCAATTTACAAATGAGTAAATTTTAAAATTATCTCATCGATTATTCAAAAACGGCTATGAAAAAAGGCATTTAGGAATCCCAAATGCCTTTCCAAGACGAAAATACTTTAACCTATGATGAATAAACCCGATAAACGGGGTACTCAAACTCTTTTAGACTTTTGTAAAAGTCAAATATATTTTATACAACTTGTATAGACAACAAAAAACTTATGTACAAAAGAAATTAAAAATCGTTATACAGACAAATATTTTAATTGTTTTTTTTACAATTAATACATTTTGGACAATAAATAGTCAAAAAAGTATTATTTTTTTTCAAAAAATGCAATTCATGTAAGATTGAAAATAAGGTAATTTTAAGAATAATAGCCACGCACATTTTTCAGTGTATCATCATTCTTAATAGCCAACAGTCGAATTTGCTACTTCTTTTGATACTAAACCCAAACGTTGTTTTGCATCTTCCATAATTGTTGCGGTAGCCGACGCTCCTAAACGTGTTACACCCATATCCATTACTTTTAATAGACCATCAAGTGTTCGTATGCCACCTGCGGCTTTAATCTGAACATTTTCGGAAGCATGTTTCCTCATTAATAATAAATCATGGTCGGTTGCTCCTTTGTAATTATAATCGCCGTTAGCTTGTTTTACATAGCCATATCCAGTTGAGGTTTTGATAAACTCTACGCCAACGATGCTACAAATTTTGCAAAGTTTAATTTTATGTTTGTCTTTAGGTAAAAAGTCATTTTCAAAAATAACTTTTAAAATTGCTCCGTGTTTATGGCTTTCTTTTAAGATTGCATTGATTTCTTTTTTCACGTATCGCCAATCTTCCGATAAAACTTTACCAACATTTACCACCATGTCGATTTCGGTTGCTCCATCTTTACACGCTTGACGGGTTTCAGCAACTTTTTGTTGAATCATGCTGCTTCCGTGCGGAAAACCTACAACTGTGCAAACAGCCACATCCGAATCTTTGAGTAGCTCAACAGCTTGTTTCACAAAGTAAGGTTTGATACAAACCGTTGCTACGTCATAATATTTGGCTAGTTCGCAACCATTAGTCAGTTCGGAATCGGTCATCGTGGGATGCAGCAAAGAATGGTCAATCATTTTTGCAATTTGATGGAGAGAATATTTCATTTTATTTGGTTTATTTTGTTTTTGAAACTTCTTAAAAACACAAATATAAAACACCCAACTTGTATAGACAAGTTAATGAAAGAAAAGATAGTCATCTTTTTTGGTTGGCTTTCTAAAAAGCTGTTTTTTGCTAAAAACAAGTATTCTTCAAGAAATAATTATCTAATTGCACACCATTCCTGCCGTTTTTTTAATAGTTTTGGAAAGTAATCAGCAAGACTAAACCTAAACTTATTAAAACTTATATGAGTAATTCACTTTTTCGTAGAAAGGATGTTAAGCAAGCCATTAAAGAAACAGAAGACAGAGATAGCGAGCATTCATTGGCAAAAGTGCTTGGAGTCAGAGATTTAACACTGCTTGGTATTGCGGCTATTATCGGAGCGGGTATCTTTAGTACAATCGGTTTGGCGAGTTTTAATGGCGGGCCAGCGGTTTCTTTACTTTTTGTTTTTGTTGCTATCGCTTGCGTATTTACAGCTTTGAGCTACGCACAATTTGCATCAATGGTTCCTGTCAGCGGCAGTGCTTATACATACGCTTACGTATCGTTTGGTGAAATGCTTGCTTGGATTATCGGTTGGGCTTTGATTCTCGAATATGCTGTTTCAAATATGGTTGTAGCTATTTCTTGGTCAAGTTATTTTACATCTATGCTTGAGGGATTTGGTGTGCATTTTCCTGTCTGGCTAGCCATTGATTATACAACTGCCAAAGAAGCTTTTGAAAGTGTGCAAGCAAATAGTACTGAAATAAATGATGGCACCAAACGCCTAGCCCAAGCTTTTCAGGATGCTCCGAGTTTTGGTTTTCTAAAAATAATCTTCAATCTTCCTGCAGGAATGATTACAGTATTGATAACTTCTCTCTGTTATATCGGTATCAAAGAATCTCGTAACGCAAGTAATTTTTTGGTTGGTTTAAAACTCTTAGTCATTCTTTTAGTAATAGTAGCAGGTGTTTTTTACGTAAAACCTGCTAATTGGTCACCTTTTGCTCCAAATGGTGTTCAAGGTGTTTTGAGCGGAGTTGCGGCTGTATTCTTTGCTTTTATTGGTTTTGATTCGATTTCAACCACTGCCGAGGAAGCCAAAAATCCCCAAAGAGATTTACCCAGAGCCATGATTCTGTGTTTGATTATTTGTACAGTTTTATACGTACTTATTTCATTGGTATTGACTGGAATGGTCAATTATAAAGAGTTAAATGTTGCAGACCCATTGGCTTATGTATTTTCAAATGTCGGCTTCGATGCAGTGGCTGGTATCATTTCAGTGAGTGCCGTTGTGGCAATTACAAGTGCTTTGCTGGCTTATCAAATCGGTCAACCACGTATTTGGATGACCATGAGCCGTGATGGTTTATTGGGAAAAAAATTCGGTGAAATTCACCCAAAATTCAAAACACCTGGTTTTGCAACTATTATTACTGGTATTTTAGTGGCTGTTCCTTCATTATTTTTCAAGATGAGTTTCTTCGTTGACTTAACGAGCGTCGGAACATTTTTTGCTTTTATTCTGGTTTGTGCAGGAGTTTTATACCTCGATACAAAAGGGATGAGCAAAGATGCTAAATTTAAAATCCCTTACATCAATGCTAAATATTTATGCGGAATCCTGATGATTGGTGCATTGTATTTTACTTATTCACAAGGTGATGTGGTGCAACATCTACAAGAAAAACCTTTACTTTTTATCTTCTGGGCAGCTTGGGGCGTTTTATCAGTCATGAGTTTTATGTTTAACTTTTCGCTACTCCCTATTTTTGGCATATTAACTAACTTATATTTAATGACCGAACTAGGTTGGACCAACTGGCGAATGTTTATTATCTGGATGACAATTGGCTTAGTTATCTATTTTTCTTATGGATATAGTCATAGCAAATTAGCGAAAAAGTAAAATATCACAAACACACTGATTTATAAACCCTAACCTCTTTACTACTTTGGCAAATTTTAAAAAAGAAATCCGTTTATACGATGCAGTCATGCTCGTTTCGGGTTCGATGATTGGTTCTGGAATTTTTATTGTGAGTGCCGATGTGGCTCGACAAGTTGGCTCAACTGGTTGGTTATTAGCCTCTTGGCTTTTGGCTGGTGTCTTAACGATGGTTGGAGCATTGTGCTACGGCGAACTCACCGCCATGTTTCCACAAGCGGGCGGTCAATATGTATTTCTCCAAAAGGCTTATGGAAAACTCACTGGATTTCTATATGGCTGGTCATTTTTTGCTGTTATTCAAACTGGAACAATCGCTGCTGTTGCGGTGGCTTTCGCAAAATATGCGGGCGTACTTTTTCCAAATTTTATTAGCGATAAACATGAGTTTTTTAGTATTGGCGACACAAGTTTTAAACTCACTTCTCAACGCTTATTAGCCATCATAAGTATTATTTTGCTTACTTATGCCAATACAAGAGGTGTGAAAGAAGGAAAAATTATTCAAAATATTTTTAGTACAACAAAGCTTGGAGCAATCGCAATGCTCATTATTTTGGGCTTTATTTTAGGAGCAAACGCTAACATCATTTCTCAAAATTTTACTAACCTTTTTGATGCGTCAAGTACTGCCAAAGTTGATGGACAATGGATTGTAACAGGTATTACGGGCTTTGGAATTATCTTGGCAATTGGTGTAACGCAAGTCGGAACGCTGTTTTCAAGTGATGCCTGGAACGGCTTGACATTTGCGGGAGATGAAGTAGTAAATGCCGAAAAAACGATTCCAAGAGGTTTGGCAATCGGTACAATTTTGGTAACTGCTTTGTATATTTTGATGAACATTGCTTACCTCTGTATTTTGCCACTAAAAGGAGACCCCAATGGAGCGGATGTAATGAGTCGAGGCATTCAGTTTGCTTCAGAAGACAGAGTTGCTGCCGCTGCTGCACAAGTGATTGGTGGACAAGGATTTTCGGTAATAGTAGCCATTTTGATTATGATTTCGACATTTGGCTGCAACAATGGTTTAATTTTATCAGGAGCTAGGGTATATTACACAATGGCGAAAGATGGTTTATTTTTCAAAAACTTTGGAAAACTGAGCGAAGCGGGTGTTCCACAAAATGCCCTTTGGTGGCAATGTTTTTGGGCTTCTTTTCTTTGTTTAACTGGCAAATATGGCGATTTACTCGACTATTTAATGGGTGTTGTGATTTTATTCTACGCCTTCACTATCTACGGAATTTTTATTTTACGTAAAAAAATGCCTGATGCCGAACGTCCAATCAAAGCTCCTGGGTATCCTATCATTCCGATGATTTACGTAATCATTGCTTCAATTATTGTTTTGATTTTAGTGAAAGAAAAACCTCAATTTACTTATCCTGGACTCGGAATTGTAGCCCTAGGAATTCCAGTTTATTATTGGTTTAATAGTAAAAAAGAATAAACCCTCAGCAATTAGCTTTTAGCGATTAGCTAAAAGCTAATTGCGAAATATAATCATGCGAAAAATCCTCTTTTTCGATACCGAAACTACTGGATTGCCACAATATTACAATGCTCCGATTACACAAGTCAGTAATTGGCCACGCTTGGTACAATTGGCTTTCATTGAATATTTTGAAGATGGAAGTCTGGCTTCAAAACACAATTATATCATCAAACCCGAAGGTTTTTCAATACCAAGAGACGCTACACTTATTCATAGAATTTCAAACCATCAAGCTCAAACCGAAGGACAGGATTTACGACAAGTGTTAGCAGTTTTTGAAAAAGCTGTAAATGAAGCCGTATTGCTTGTGGCTCATAATTTTGATTTTGACAAATGTATCGTTGGAGCAGAGTTTGTCAGAAAATCTTTTGACCCAAAAATCATTTTGACCAAAAGAAGTTTTTGCACAATGAAAGACAAAAACGTAGTAAATTTTTGCAGAATACAAGGAAAAAATAGCTATAAATGGCCAAAATTAGAAGAATTATACCTTAAACTTTTCAACGAACCAATCAACGACGCCCATGATGCTAGCGTTGATATTGAAGCTACAGCCAAGTGTTTTTGGGAGTTATTAATTCGGGGTGTGGTTCGGGCGTAAACGTTGATTAATTTTCAAAAATCGCACTACAAAATTTTGTAAAAAAGAAACATTCCCCTAAATTTGTAATACAAAATTTGAAAAGCCCATGATTCTGCTCGATATTGCTTGCTAATAGCAAGTTTTTTCTACTCTTTCTTTTATATCACTCGGATTTATTTTCATAAATCCAGTCATTTTATTACCTATTTTTTATTCCGTAATCCGATTTTATCGGACGTTTAACCATACTTTCATGCGAAAAATATTACATTTATTTATACAAGCTATTCGTGGCGAAGAACAAAATTACACCGAATTAAGTATCAATCGAGCGATATTTCTGCTTTCTGTACCCATGATTTTGGAAATGATTGGAGAGTCGCTCTTTGCAGTTGTGGATGCCTTTTTTGTGGCACGTTATGTTGGTACAGAAGGCGTAGCAACTGTCGGTCTAACCGAATCTGTTTTAACATTAATTTACTCAGTAGCTATTGGTTTGAGTGCTGCCGCAACGGCTATCGTTGCTCGACGAGTAGGTGAAGGCAATAAAATCGGTGGCGGTTTGGCAGTTGCACAAGTTATTATGATTTCATTGGTTTTGGGCATTTCGGTTGGTATTATCGGCTTTGTTTTTGCAGAAGATATTTTGCGTTTAATGGGTGGAAGCGAGCATTTGATTGAAAAAGGCTCAAGTTTTACACGAATTATTTTTGCCAGTAGTCCGTCAATCGTTTTACTTTATACACTTAGTGGAGCTTTGCGTGGAGCTGGCGATGCTTCAACGGCTATGCGGTCGATTCTGATTGCTAATTTTATCAATATTGCCATGGATTTTATCCTAATTCCTATCTTAGGATTTGGGGTTGAAGGGGCAGCAATTGCCACAACCGTTGGACGAACGATTGGCGTTTTATACCAATTATACGCACTTTACGGTGGAAATGGTAATGTTCAGATCCTTATCAAACAATTTGTTCCTAACAAAGAGGTTATTAAAAATATGCTCAGTGTAGCTGCGGGTGGTACTGGACAATTTTTGATTCAATCAGCGAGTTGGATTTTCTTGACCCGAATTTTATCTACTTTTGGTAGTGAAGTAGTGGCTGGATATACGATTGCTATTCGTATTATCATTTTTACAATTTTACCTTCTTGGGGAATGTCAAATGCTGCCGCAACTTTGGTTGGCCAAAATCTCGGAGCAGGAAAACCCGAACGGGCAGAAACCTCCGTTTGGCGAACTGCTTTCTTCAATATGTTATTCTTGCTTTTGGTCGGAATCATTTTTGCTTTCTGTGCCAAAGACTTTGTTGAAATTTTCACAAATGAGCCAAAAGTTGTTGAAGCTGGTGTTTTGTGCTTACAAATCGTATGTTTAGGCTATATTTTCTTTGGTTATGGAATGGTTATCGGGCAATCATTAAATGGTGCTGGAGATACGCTTTCACCAACAATAATGAACTTCGTATGTTTTTGGTTAATCGAAATTCCATTAGCATATTTTCTTGCCAAAAACCTCGCTTGGGGGCCACTTGGTGTATTTTCATCAATCGCTATTAGTGAATCAATTTTAGCCGTTGTAGCAATTTTTGTATTCAGAAGAGGTCGTTGGAAAAGAATGCAAGTTTAACTTTCAATATAAAAACCTGTAAGTTTTTAAAGGCTTACAGGTTTTATTATATACTATTGTTTCAATAACTGTCCACGAATTTCACCAGTTGGAGATTTCGCAGAGTGCATATTTACGTAATAATTTCCTGCCATTAGCTCTGTTTCTTGGTCGGCAGTAAGAGCTACGGTTGCACTTTTAAATGGTGAAGAAAAAGTTGTACCAAAATTAAAAACCACCCCTCCAGTAATACCTTTTGCAGCTTTGTGAATATGCCACGCTGTAGGCGTAATTCCTGAATAAGTAATGGTGTAAGTTAAAATTTTGGTGTCCTTATTATAAACCGCATCAAACATTCCTGAAGCATTAGTTGTTACTGCTGGTACTTCTTCAGAGCCAGTCAACATTGCCATAAAAGCAACATCAGACGATACAACTTCTTCTTTTTTACACGAAGCAAGCGTCATTCCAGCCAAAATAATGGCGATAGTTAAGATTTTTTTCATTTTTTAGTAACATTTATTGTTTTGATTCATTGAGATATACGAGTATTCTCGGCCTGCGGTTGCAATAGTAGTATTTGTCTGCCAAAAAAAACGTAATTTAATAGCAGTATTCTAACATCTTTCCGAACTTTGCCTTTCAAACATTTTCTAATTTAATCAATTGAAAAATTACTTTCGATTACTTTCTTTCGCCAAGCCTCTTGGCAGTTTCATCGTACCATTTGTACTGACTTCTTTATTGGCTAGCATTTTTGGTGTCCTCAACTTTACACTTTTAATTCCACTGCTAAACGTATTATTCGACCAAGTTGATTCGCAGGAAGTTTCCAAAATGCTCAATACTTCATCAGATTTTAGTCTAACAGGTCAATTCAATTTTTATTTTGCCAAATTTCTTTCTCAATATGGCAAATTAGGGGCATTACAGTTTGTTTGTGGAATTATTGCTAGCTCAGTTTTTCTAGCTAATATTTTTAAATACATCAGTATCAGATTATTAGAAAAATTTAAGTCTAATATGGTCGCAAATTTGAGACAAGAAGTTTTTAATAATTCGATTAATTTGCACCTTGGTTTTTTTAGCAACGAGCGTAAGGGGAACCTTATTTCTCGCATCATAACTGATGTGCAGGAGGTCGAAAACTCGATTGCAAATACATTTTCAGCAGCAACCAAAGAAGTATTTTTATTCATTGCATATATCTATTCTCTTTTTGCCATTTCTTGGAATTTGACACTTTTTGCCTTATTGGTGATTCCTGTTTCAGGAATTTTCATCTCTACGCTCGTCAAACGTATGCGTCAGGATGCAGGCGAAGGACAACAACGGTTGAGCAATTTGATTAGTTTAATGGATGAAGCCTTTGGCGGAATGAGAGTTGTAAAAGGTTTCGTGGCTGAAAAGTTTATTACAGAAAAATTTCAAAATGAAAATCAAGGTTATCGAAAAGCAATTTTTCGTTTAGCGGCTCGTCGAGAAATGTCTTCGCCATTTTCCGAAATCATGGGCGTTATGGTTGTTGTAGGAATTTTACTTTATGGCGGGTCTCTGATTCTTAACAAAGAATCTGCCCTCACTGCCTCTCAATTTATTGCCTACATCGCTATTTTCTCACAAGTGATGCGTCCTGCAAAAGACATTTCCAATGCTTTTAGTTCAGCACAAAGGGGTTTGGCTTCGGGCGAAAGAATCCTACAACTCGTTGATAACGAAGCACTTATCAAAGACCAAGCAAATCCAGTTCAATTAGAAAAGTTTACCAATAACATTGAAGTTAAAAATGTTAATTTCACTTATGATAATGATGTTGAAGTTCTTAAAAACATTAATTTTACTTTACAAAAAGGCAAAACCATTGCTTTAGTGGGTTCATCGGGTGGAGGAAAATCGACAATTGCTGATTTAATTCCGAGGTTTTATGACCCAACTGGAGGACAAATTTCGATTGATGGAATTGATATTAAAGATGTTTCGCAACACTCGTTGCGTCATTTAATGGGCATTGTTACGCAAGAAGCCGTTTTGTTCAATGACACGATTTTCAATAACATTGCTTTTGGTAAAAATGTTAGTTTGGAAGATGTAATTGCAGCAGCTAAAATTGCCAATGCCCACGAATTCATCTTACAACAACCATCTGATTATCAAACAGTTATCGGTGACAGAGGCACAAAACTTTCGGGTGGACAACGCCAAAGGCTTTCGATTGCAAGGGCAATTTTACAAAATCCGCCTATTTTGATTTTGGATGAAGCCACCTCAGCTTTGGATACTGAATCGGAGAAACTAGTGCAAGAAGCATTGACGAATCTGATGAAAAATCGCACAACGTTGGTTATTGCTCACCGCCTTAGCACGATTCAAAATGCCGACCAAATTTTGGTTGTTCACCAAGGGCAAATCATTGAGCGTGGCACGCATGAAGAACTCTTGAAAATAGACGATGGTTTCTACAAAAAACTAAGTACGATGCAAACGCTATGATTTTGAGGCGAGATATATTAGTAAAAGCGGCCAATTTTTGTGCATATCAAGAGCGTACACACGCTGAAGTTCGTGAACGTTTGCAAAAATGGGAAGTTTGGGGCGATGAAGCCGAGGAAATGATTACATATTTGATTGAAGATAATTTTTTAAACGAAGAGCGTTTTGCTAAGATTTTTGCAGGAAGTAAATTTCGTGTAAAACAATGGGGGCGTCAGAAAATAAAATATGAACTAAAGGCTCGAAAACTCTCAGAATATTGTATAAAAGTTGGCATGGCTGAAATTGACGATGATGACTATATCGAAACATTAAAGACAATTTTGGAAAAGAAAAAGCATGAACTTCGCACCGAAAAACAGCCTTTAATTGTCAAGCAAAAACTAGCTCGCTACGCTATCGGCAAAGGTTTTGAAGGAGAATTGGTTTGGGAAATAATCGCTCAAATCATGCAAAAAAAATAGTCCATTACGTTTGCAATGAACTATTTAAACAATATTTATTTAATGTTTATTGCTTTGTAAAAACAACTTTTGTCGTAGTAACTACTCCTCCACTCGTTTCAGAAGAAGTCCAAGTCATTTGGCTGCCGCTAAACGAAATATCTTCCGTAGTAGCTGTTCCATCAGTATCCGTAATGGTCAACTTATTATCTTTTACCTCATATTTTGCAGTTCCATTTGCACCGATAAAATCATCCGCTGTTGACTGACACTCTTTCGGAACAGAGCCTGCCAACTCGCCATTACTTTTAAAAGTAAATGTAATATCTTTGATACAAGGCAGGAAAAACAACAATAATGGCATTTGGTCTTCTTCAGCAGCATTTCCTTCTTTTACAAAGATATTCGTAATCTTCCAAGTTCCTACAATTTGAGCTGTAGGCGTATCAGCATCAGATTTTGAACAATTCATCACCGTCATTGACAAAGATGACAATACGAGTAGTACAATAAATTTTCTTAGACTCAGTAGGTTTTTCATTTAAAACTTTGGTTTTTAGTAATTTGATTTGGCAATTTACCGACTAGAATATTACAACAACGTATTTTAACTAACAAAATTTATAGATATTTACTTAACGGTAAAAATTATACCTGTCTCAAGCAAATTTTCTTCCGTTTCATTCATAATTTATTGATGCTTCTATAAATTCAATCCAATTTTGAACCAATATCTATCACGATGGTTTTCAGTCATCCGAAATTTTAGAAATATGAAAAAAAAGTATCTCATAATTTTAGCCATTATTGGTATAAATTTTACTTCCTGCCGAAAATCGCAAGAAAATAAAACATCACCTCAATATAAACAATTGACCGAAGCTGTGTACGCCTCTGGAAATATTTATCCTCGAAATGAGTATAAACTTACGGCCAATGCGGATGGTTTTTTGATAAAACAAACTGCTTTTGAAGGTGATTTGATTAATAAAAATCAATTGATTTTTCAACTAGAAAGTATTTCTCAAGATGCTCGCTTGGAAGCTGCAAGTAATATTTTAAGGCAATCAGAAGCAAATTTTGGTGATAATTCTCCGATTTTAGATGAGCTTGAGTCGCAACTAAAAAATGCACGTACAAAATTGAGTAATGATTCGATAAACTATGCTCGTAATAAAGAACTTTTCGATAGAAATGCCACTACTCGAATTGAATATGAAAGAGCAGAATTGGCCTTTCAAACATCAAAAAATGATGTTTCTGCCCGAAGAAAAGCTTGGTTACGTACCAAAAATCAATTATATGTCGATTTACAAAACTCAAAATCGAACTTCAAAGTTAATGCTCGTGAAGGTGATAACTTCAGAATCAGAAGTTTTGAGGCAGGTAAAATCTACGAAATTTATAAAAAACAAGGAGAGTTAGTCAGAAAAGGAGAAGCCGTTGCTTTAGTTGGCGATGCCAATGATGTTTATGCTCAATTGGCAATTGATGAGTTAGATTTTGCAAAAGTGAAAATTGGACAGGAAGTTCTAATAAAAATTGATGTTTATAAAGACAAGGTTTTTAAAGCGAAAGTAACCAAACTCTATCCAAAACTCAATAAAGCAGACCAGACTTTCAGAGTCGATGCCGAATTTATTGATGAAAAACCCAATACTTTCTACGGTATGACGATTGAAGCTAATATTGTAGTTTCTCAAAATCCAAGGGTGCTTACGATTCCGAAAAACTATTTAGTTGGCAGCGATTCGGTTTGGATTGAAGAAAATGGCGATAAGAAAAAGATAAAAATCACAAAAGGTGTAGAAAATCTTGATATGGTTGAAGTGAAGTCAGGACTTACCGAAAAATCTGTTTTATTCATTGGTAATTAAAAACGTTAATTATGAATCTCGGTATCTCCTTTCAAATAGCCAAAACGCACTTGCTGACCAAAAAAAGTCAGACTTTGATTGCGATGTTGGGCGTTACTTTCGGAATCGCCATGTTTCTCATTATGATTTCTGTCATTAGTGGAGTCAATAAATTTCTGGAAGATTCTGCTCTAGATGCTACGCCTCATGTCAGAATTTACAAGGAAATCACGAGCAATCACCCAAGTTTAATTGAAGAGGCAAATCCAACAAATTTTAATGTAATTTATCATCAATTGCCTAAAAATGAGCTTTCTAATATCAAAAATGGACTCCAAATCGCAGCAAGTATAGAAAAAGAGCCTTCCGTTTTGGGCGTTTCACCGCAAATTAGTTCGCAGGTTTTCTTCAATAAAGGCCCGATTCCAGTTGCTGGACAAATTGCAGGCGTAGAGGTTTTGAAAGAAGACAAACTCTATAACCTCAAAAAACGAATGAAATCGGGTAGCATGGAAGCCTTACTTTCAAATCCAAATGGTATTTTGATGGGGAAAATTCTGGCAAGAAACCTTAACGTAAAAGTTGGCGATAAAATCACAGTTACGACTCCAACAGGTAGTCTGAAATTAGTCAAAATCGTAGGAATTTATGGTTTTGGCATTCAAACCGTTGATGGTGTAAAATGCTATGCTAATATTTCGATGGTACAGGAAATTTTGCAAAAAGACAAAAGTTATGTAACGGATATTCATATAAAAATGAAAGATTCGCAAGCAGCTCTGAATTATGCGAAGGTATTGAAAAACCAATATGGCTATAAAACACAAGATTGGGCAGAAGCAAATTCGGCGTTTTTGGCGGGTGATAAAATCAGAAATGGCATGGTGATTATTGTTTCGATTACGCTTTTGGTTGTGGCGGGTTTTGGTATTTACAACATTATGACCATGAACGTAGTCAGCAAAATGAAAGATATTGCCATCCTTAAAGCCACAGGTTTTGGGGGCAAAGATATTGTCTCTATTTTCTTAATTCAGTCAATAATCATTGGTTTTTTTGGAGCATTACTGGGAATTTTGTTTGGTTTTGGACTAAGTTATGCCCTTTCCACCATGCCTTTTGATGCGGGAGATTTTTTGGATATTAAGACTTTTCCTATACTTTTTCAAGGCAAATATTACGTAATGGGCATGGCTTTTGGCATCATCACTACCATCATTGCAGGCTATATGCCAGCCCGCAAAGCATCAAAAATCGACCCTGTAGCAATTTTGAGAGGATAAAAAAGAAAAATTATGAACGTATTATCTGCCTCCCATATCAATAAATACTTCTATGAACCCGAAAAATTTCAGGTAATAAAAGATATTTCATTTGAAGCCAATAAAGGCGAATTCCTTTCACTTGTCGGAAAATCAGGCTGTGGAAAGTCAACTCTTTTGTATATTTTATCTACAATGGATACCGACTACGACGGCTCACTTATAATGAATGGCCAACAGCTAACAGGTAAAACACAAGACCAATTAGCCGCTTTTCGCAATGAACATTTGGGATTTGTATTTCAATTTCATTTTTTACTGCCCGAATTTACGGTCTTACAAAATGTCATGCTTCCAGCATTGAAATTGGGTAAATATTCGGCAAAAGAAATCGAAGAACGTGCATATCAAAAACTAAAATTGGTTGATATTCACGAACAAGCTCTCAAACAATCATCAAAACTTTCGGGTGGTCAACAACAAAGAGTTGCTATTGCAAGGGCTTTAATAAACGACCCAAGTATTATTATGGGTGACGAGCCAACAGGAAATTTAGACAAAAAAAATTCGGAAATCGTCTTTGAAATTTTCAAACAAATTGCCCACGAAAACAATCAAACTATCATTGCAGTTACACACGACCCCGATTTTGCCAAAGGAAGCGACCGAATCATTGAGATGTCGGACGGACAAATCATTTCAAAATGAATCAGAAAAATAAAATAGTGAGCCTTATTATTGCATTTATGGTTTGTATCTCCACTTTTTTTAGGTGGTATATATTTCATATTGAACTTAAAATTAACCTTTTATTAGCGGTAGTTTCGGCAAATGTTTTGGTTTTTACTTGGATTTTTTTCAAAAAACTTTATGCTTATTTAGATAGAACGATGCCTTATGATAAAGGCATTTTCAAGCGTTTGTCTCTGCAAATCATCATTACATTGATATTTTCAAATATCATTTCCAGAATTGTTTATCTAATCGGAACAAACTTCATTACTTTCCAAGATTTAATTAATCAACAATTTACCAACCTTGCCCAAATAGCAGGAATCGCTTCAGAAATATTACTTGTAATTTTACTCAATGTAGCTCATTTTTCATATTATTCATTAGAAAAATGGCGTGAAAATGCTCTTAGAGCAACACATCTTGAAAAGGAAAAATCGCAGGTTCAGTTCGATAATTTAAAAAATCAGCTTAATCCTCATTTCTTATTCAATAGTTTAACTTCTCTTGACTCACTTATTCATGAAAACCCAACGCTAGCAAGCGAATTTTTGCGTCAATTAGCTAAGGTTTTTAGATACGTCTTGCAGAATAAAGAAAAAGGGTTGGTCAGTCTCGAAACAGAGTTAAATTTCATTAAAAATTATGTTGCTTTGCTTCAAACTCGTTTTGGCGAATCATTAAGTATCTCTTTTAATATTTCTGAAGAATTTTTAGACTTACATATAGCACCAGTAACTCTACAAATTTTGATTGAAAATGCCCTAAAACATAACACAATAAATCAAGCTAATCCGCTCACAATCAACATATTAACACATGAAGACTATTTGATTATCGAAAATCCTGTTCAGCTAAAAAAACAAGTAGAAACATCCAACGGACAAGGCTTACACAACCTTAAATCGCTCTATAGTTTTTTGAGCGAAAAAGAAGTTTTAATTGAAATAAATGAAATGTTTCGGGTAAAAATTCCTCTAATATAATTGTAAATCCATGAAAATTTTACTCATCGAAGATGAAGCATTAGTAGCCAAAAATCTTGAAAATTTAGTTAAACAATTAGAGCCAACTGCAATTTTGGTAGCCACCATTGGCAGTGTGAAAGAAGCATTTGAATGGTTTAAGGAAAATGCTGAACCAGATTTAATTTTGTCAGATATTCAGCTTTCTGATGGAGTTAGTTTTGATATTTTTCAGCAAATTCAGCCGAAATGTCCTATTATTTTTACTACTGCTTACGATGAATACGCCATTCGAGCTTTCAAACTCAACAGCATCGATTATTTACTGAAACCGATTGACAAAGACGAGTTACGAAATGCTTTTGAGAAGTTTAATAAACTTACCAATACGGAATCAAATGGATTTAAAGAACAACTCAACCATTTATTATATGATTTAGAAAATCGTGCAACATTACCTAAATTTAAAACTCGTTTCACAGCACATCATCAACGAAACATTGTAGCCGTAACGGCTGAACGAATTGCTTGCTTTTACAGAGACGAAGTAATTTGGATTCAAACAACTGATAATCAGCGGCTTATTACTGACTATAATTCTTTAGATGAAATTGAAGAGTTATTAAATCCAGAAGTTTTTTTTCGAGCCAATCGCCAATTTATTACCAACAAGCAAGCCATTGAAAGTTATCGAACACATTTTACAGGAAAAATTGAGCTAAAATTAGTCATTTCGACCAAAGAAGAAATCGTTGTGAGCAAGGAAAAAGCTCATCAATTTAGAGGTTGGTTTGAATTATGAAAAGGGTGAATGAACATTCCACATTTACGCTAAATCATTAATAGACGCCAAACACCCGAAATAAGCAAAAGTACTAAACAAAAAGGAGTAAGGATTTTCCAAGAAAGATACATTAGTTGGTCAACTCTTAAACGAGGTAAAGTCCAACGCACCCACATTTGAATCAAAATCAAAAAATAGGCTTTTGAAACTAACCAGAACGCCCCCCAAAGGTCACTCGACCAATGACCCATTTCGCCACTAGTCCAAGTTCCGAGCTTAAACGAACCTATATTTGGGAATGGAGTATTCCAACTTCCAAGAAACAAAATTGCTCCCAAAATTGAGACTAAAAGCATCATTCCATATTCTGAAAGCATCATAATTGCCCAACGAAAACCTGAATATTCCGTATGAAAACCTCCAATCAGTTCGGATTCTGCTTCGGGTAAATCAAATGGAGCTCGATTTGCTTCTGCCAATGATGCAATAAAATAAATCACAAAAACGATTATCAGAAATGGGTTGCGGAGAATATTCCAAGTCAAAATTCCACCGTATTGTCCAACTTCAATTCCTGTTGCTTTTATTCCAAAAAGGTAGTTTGTTTCGGTTGAAAAAACACCTTGTTGAAAACTAATTTCCTGCAAATCAAGGGTTTGCGTAATCAAGATTACACACAAAACCGATAATCCCAAAGGTACTTCGTAAGAGATGATTTGAGCCACCGAACGCATCGCTCCCAACAAAGAATATTTATTATTTGATGACCAACCTGCCATCAAAATCCCTAAAATATCTAAAGAAACCACCGATAGTAGCAGAAATACACCTGTTTGAGTTGCTGAGCCTCGCAAATTTGGAGAAAGCGGAAACAATGCAAAACCTGCAAAAATAGCCATAAAAATCATCAACGGAGCAAATTTAAACATCCGTCGGTCGGCAGCGGCAGGCACAATATCTTCTTTCTGAACCAATTTTAACAAATCAGCGATGAGTTGCAGAAGTCCCCATTGACCAACTTCCATAGGCCCAGTGCGGTCTTGAATAAACGCCGAAACTTTACGCTCGACATAAACCCCAACGACAACATTGGCAAAAATAGCAGCAAGAAATATGAGTATGGTTATGAGCATTTTAGCAATTTGGGGTCATTTTCTGAAAAACTCAACGTGCCACACTATTCCTTTACGGCTTTAAAATGTGGCACGTTTGCTATATTTTATTCAAATTTCATGCCTAATCAAAACTCTGCACTTTTAGGCGTACGAGGGAACGGAATCACGTCACGGATGTTAGTCATACCTGTTACGAACAATACCAAACGCTCGAAACCAAGTCCGAAACCTGCGTGTGGAGCCGAACCAAATTTACGGGTTTCAAGATACCACCAAATGTTTTCTGGGTCGATACCAACTTCTTTTGTACGAGCCAAGAGTTTTTCGTAATCGTCTTCACGTTGTGAACCTCCGATGATTTCTCCGATTCCTGGAAAAAGTACGTCCATTGCACGAACTGTTTTTCCATCCTCATCTTGCTTCATGTAAAAAGCCTTAATATCTTTCGGATAATTGGTCAAAATAACTGGTTTTTTGAAGTGTTTTTCTACCAAATATCGCTCATGCTCTGATTGTAAATCAATTCCCCATTCGACTGGATATTGGAATTTCTTCTCTTTATGTGGTTTTGAACGCACCAAAATCTCAATGGCTTCGGTATAAGTCAAACGCTCAAATTTGTTTTCAACCACAAACTTGAGTTTTTCTAATAAACTCAATTCACTACGTTCATTTTGTGGCTTATTTTTTTCTTCTTCTAATAAACGTTTTTCCAAGAAAGCTAAATCATCAGCACAATTTTCGAGAGCATACTTAATCACATACTGCACAAAATCTTCTGCCAAAGCCATGTTGTCTTCCAATTCGTAGAAAGCAACTTCTGGCTCAATCATCCAAAACTCCGCCAAGTGACGAGTCGTATTTGAGTTTTCAGCACGAAAAGTTGGCCCAAAAGTATAAATTTTCGATAATGCCAACGCTCCTAGTTCACCTTCCAATTGTCCCGAAACTGTCAAACTTGTTTGGCGACCGAAAAAATCTTGGCTATAATCAATGCTTCCATCTTCGGTTTTTGGTGGTTTTTCCATGTCGAAATTTGTCACATGAAACATTTCACCCGCACCTTCGGCATCAGAAGCCGTAATAATTGGTGTGTGTAAATAAAAGAAACCGTTGTCGTTATAATATTTATGTACCGCATAAGCCAAAGCATGACGAATACGGAAAATTGCTCCAAAAGTATTCGTACGGAAACGCAAATGGGCTTTTTCACGCAAAAACTCCATCGAATGCTTTTTTGGTTGCATCGGGAATGTTTCGTCGGCTGTGCCATAAACAACAATTTTTTCGGCTTTCACCTCAACTGCTTGCCCACTACCCATCGACGCAATGAGTTTTCCTGTAATAGCCACACAAGCTCCTGTCGAAACTAATTTTAATGTTTCTTCATCAATTGCTCCGCCTTCGGCAACTGCCTGAATATTATGTATCGTTGAACCATCATTAATGGCAATAAAAGTTACGGCTGCTTGCCCACGTTTGGTTCGTACCCAACCTTTTACGGTCACTTCTTGTTCGCTTGGCGATTGCTTGAGTAATTCCTTAATTTGCATAATTCTCTGTTATTCTTGAATTGAAGTGCAAAAATAGGAATAAAACTTCTCTTAAACTTTCATTGAGTCAATTTATCTGTTTGGCTTTAGATGATTTTTATTATTTTTTATTCTTCAATACCAATAAAAAGGTCTTGAAAAATATTTTTCAAGACCTTTTTATTGGTAAAATGCTATTCTTTAAACTCTTTCAAAAATCGTTGCGATTCCCATTCCACCACCGATACAAAGCGTTACAAGTCCTGTCGATTTGTTTGAGCGTTCAAGTTCGTCAATCAATGTACTTGACAAAATCGCTCCAGTTGCTCCCAGCGGATGCCCCAAAGCGATTGCCCCTCCGTTGACATTTACTTTTGAATGGTCAACCCCAAAATGTTCCATAAACAACATCGGAACAGCCGCAAATGCTTCATTTACCTCAAATAAATCAATGTCATTGATTGACATTCCTGTTTTTTTCAAAATCTTTTCGGTAGCAGGAACTGGCCCAGTTAGCATAATTGTCGGTTCAGAACCAATAATTGCAAATGCTTTGATTTTAGCACGAGCTTTCAACCCAAGTTTTTCGCCCATCGACTTGTTTCCAATCAATAATGCTCCTGCTCCATCAGTTAATTGTGACGAATTTCCTGCATGATGAACATGATTGATATTTACCAAGTCATTGTATTTCATTAAAGCCAAAGCGTCAAGTCCCATTCCGCCCATCATCTCAAAAGCAGGTTTTAATTTACCCAACGATTCGATAGTTGTTTCTGGGCGAATACCTTCGTCTCGGTCGAGAACTGTGATACCAATTTCATCTTTTACGGCAACAATAGATTTATAGCGATTTGCCGCCTGAGCCGCCATTGCACGCTTAACCGATTCTACGGCAAAAGTATCAACATCATTGCGAGAGTAACCATATTTTGTGGCAATTAAATCGGCCGAAATACCTTGCGGAACAATGTTATGTTGCGAAATTATTTGAGGATTCATCATCAATGCTCCTCCATCCGACCCCATCGGCACTCGTGACATCGACTCAACTCCACCCGCTACCAACATATCAACTTGCCCTGACATTACATAAGCAGCAGCCATATTGATGGCTTCTAAACCAGATGAACAAAAACGATTTACTTGTACTCCAGCTACACTTTGGGCATAACCAGCCGCCAAAACAGCCGTTCGAGCAATGTCGGCTCCTTGCTCTCCAATCGGAGAAACGCAACCCATAATTACATCGTCAATGTAACTTGTATCAAGATTATTTCTATTTTTTATGGCTTTTAAAACCGTTGAAAGCAAATCAACTGGTTGTATTTCGTGTAATGCACCATCAGATTTGCCACGTCCACGAGGCGTGCGAACGGCATCATAAATATATGCTTCCATTTTGTGATTAGTAAAAAGATGAATAGAAATTAGTATGCAAGCATACTTTATTCAACAAAACTAATCAATAGTTTGGTTTGTTGCAAATGCTAAAAAAGCTAATTTTGCTGCAAGCTTTCAAAACAAATTTCTTCAAAGAAATATCTTTTAATCGGAAATACAGTTTTGCACGCTCGTTCGTATTCTTAATATCTTTTATATGCTTTCTCTCTATCGTAACGCTTTTGGTGGACTTTCTCGACAAGTTTGGTTGTTGGCTTTAGTGATGCTTATCAATCGAAGCGGTACAATGGTGATTGCTTTTCTAACACTATACCTGACTCAAAAACTACATTTTAGCATTATTGATGCTGGTTTTGTGATGGTTATTTATGGAATAGGTTCAATTTGTGGGACTTTTTCGGGCGGAAAATTAACCGATAAAATTGGCTATTATCCTGTACAACTATGGAGTTTATTTTTGGGAGGAATTGTTTTTTTAATGCTCGTTCATGTACAAAATTATTACCTTTTTTGTGCATTAGTTTTCTTTTTGAGTGCTTTGGGAGAAGCATATCGTCCAGCAAATACTGCATCAATTGCTGATTTTAGTACACCTGAAACTTTCACCCGCTCGGTTTCTCTTATTCGTTTGGCAATAAATATTGGTTGGTCTATTGGCCCAGCTATTGGTGGATTTTTAGCATCACGAGATTATACGTTGCTTTTTTGGGCAGATGGCCTAACAAATATCGGAGCGGCTATTTTGGTCTTTTCTTTTTTACGAACAACTCGCCGACCAAAAACTGATAGCCAAGCAATTAAACCCATCATAAATCCAAAAGACTCTGCTTTTCGTGACCGAAAATATTTGTTTTTTTTATTGCTTACAACCATGTATGCCATTGCTTTTTTTCAACTTTTCACGATTGGCCCATTGTTTTACAAGCAAGTTTGTCAATTATCCGAAATTCAGATTGGGTATATTTTAGGACTGAACGGCTTGGGAGTTGCATTGATTGAAATGGTATTAGTTTATAAAATTGAGGGAAAATTTGAAAAGCTTTACTTGATAAGTTTTGGTGTTGCTTTGGTGGTAATCAATTATATCATTTTCTTATTTACACACAATTACGCTTGGCTGATTGTTGGAATTATTTTTGCCACATTCTCCGAAATTTTTGCAATGCCATTTATGAATGCTTTCAGCATCGAACGCTCAAAACCACATAATCGAGGACAATATTCTGGACTACACGCCATGACTTGGTCGGTAGCACAAATTTCTGCCCCATTGGTTGGCACACAAACCATTGCCTATTTTGGCTTTGATGCACTTTGGTACATTCTCGGTTCTTTTGGACTTATTTCAGCATTTGGTTTTATTTGGCTGAAAAGAATTTAAGTCCTTCTAAAGTACCTTGAAAACCCATTTTTGGTATTTTCCACACCTCAATCAATTTCATCAAAAATTTGATTCTTTTCTCAAATTTTTGATGAAATTGAAAAATTATTTTCTACTTTTAGTTCATAATGTGGCAGATACTCTAACGCTACCACTTAATCACTTTTTATTAAACTTTACACTTCAACCCTAACTTACATTGATATTCTTGCTAAGAAAATGGTGAGGCTTGAAGTGGATTTTTAAAACATGATTCGTTAATAAATCCAACTCTTTTAAGCAGTATTTTATGTTCGATAATTCGTTTGTTAAACTTGATATTTTAAAACAACGTGCTTATAATTTAAGATGGGCAACAGTACCAGAAAGTGTAATTCCACTTACTGCCGCTGACCCTGATTTTCCGAGTGCACCCGAAATAGCTGAAGCTCTGACAAAATTTATTCAAGACCGATACCTTTGTTATGGTCCACCAGAAGGACTTCCTGATTTTAAAGAAAATGTAGCTCATTATTTTCAACAAAAAAGAAACATTTCAGCTTTGCCTGCTTTTACCTTTCCAGTTGATAGTGCGGCATTTGGCATTTCTCTGGTATGCCAAACTTTTTTAAATCCGCTTGATGAAGCTATTATTTTTGACCCTGTTGATTTCCTTTTCCGCTATTCAGTTGAAAACGTAGGAGCAAAAGCGATTCCATTCGCTATTCCCGCAGGAACTGATATAGTTGACTTTGGACAATTAGAAACACTCATTACAGCAAAAACTCGCTTGATTTGCTTGTGTAATCCACTCAATCCGACAGGAAAAGTTTTTACTCGCTCTGAACTTCAACAACTTGGAGCAATTGCTTGTAAATACAATTTGATTATTCTGTCTGATGAAATTTGGAGCGATATTGTTTATCAACCTAATTCATATACAAGTATTGCTTCATTGGATGAATCAATTCGACAACAAACTGTAATAGTTACTGGTTTTAGTAAATCTTATGGACTCGCTGGATTAAGAATTGGGGCAATTGTCGCATCAAATCAAGCACATTTTGACCAACTTTTCAAGGCGTCTTTGCATCAATCAACGGTTCATGGAGTAAATATTCTTGGACAAATTGCGGCATCCACCGCCCTTAGCCAATGTGAATATTGGCTCAAGGATTTCGTTGTTCATTTACACAAAATGCGTCAACTTTGTGTAAATGAGTTAAATGATATGAAAGGGGTCAGTTGTATTGCTCCAGAAGGTTGCTATGTAGCTTTTGCAAATATTAAAAATACACATAAATCAAGTAAAGAAATTCATGAGTTATTGTTTAACGAAGCCAAAGTTGCTGTCGTTCCTGGTCTCAAAGAATGGTTTGGCGATGGAGCAGATGGCTATATTAGACTTAGTTTCGCAACTTCTGATGAAATTCTTACACAAGCTTTAACTCAAATCAAATCCACTTTAAAGTTTCTATGAAAATCGTTATTATCGGAGGAGGAGTTGCAGGCTTAACGCTCGGACTCCTACTGCACAAAAAAAATGTTGACATTTCAATCAATGAGCGAACCACCTCACGTTCTGACCGTGGTCATGCTTTTTTGATGCACGCCGACGGATGGTCTATTCTCAATAAACTTGGAGAAAACACATCTATTAGTCTCAAAGGTGAGCCAATTAGTACATTTAGCTTTAATAGACCGAATGGGGAAGAAATCAAAAGACTAAAGCTAAGTAATTGGAAATGTTTTAAACGCAAAGATTTGATAAAATATCTCTATGAGTTACTCCCAGCCGAAAAAATCAAAGCTGGACGAGAATTTTCTCACTTCATTTATCAAGGCGAAAAAGCAATTGCGGTTCAATTTACCAATGGCGAGATTGAATATGGTGATATTTTTATTGGAGCTGATGGAGGAAAATCTGCCGTTCGGGAATCTATTTTAGGTGCAGTCAATTTTACCGAAATTCAAGTCAAAGAAGTCGTTGGTATTTGTAAAAATGAATCTTTGGGAACACAACAAAGACATATTTTCAAGAAATTTCAAAGCAACAAACAAGGATTAAGTTTTGGAATGATACCTGTTTCTGTTGATGAATTTGTTTGGTTTATGCAGTTTGATACTTCATTAGCTGATTGCCAATGTGGATGTAGTGCCGAGGAGTTAAAAACATTTTGCATGAATTTATTGGCCGATTTTCCACCCGAAGTATCGGAGCTTTTAGATTCCAATGATTTTAGTAAAAGTTATATTTGGAATACCTGCGATTTTGGCGTGTTACCTACTTTTCATAAAAATAATATTGTACTCATTGGTGACGCTGCTCATTTAGCCCTGCCATTTACGAGTGCAGGTACAACCAATGCCATCATGGATGCCCAAATCCTTTCAGAAGTTTTGTTTAAACATGATACTTATGTTGAAGATTTTCAAGCATTTTATAACTTACGCTTAAAACACGTAGAACAACATATTTTATTAGGAAGAGAGCTAAAAGAGTTCTTCCTTCATCCATCTGATATACATGAGGACGACGTCAAAGTGCCGCTTATTTCAAAGAAAGTACAAGTAGAAAATTCGTTTAATAAAGAAATTAATTTACAGTATTTTTCAGACCCAATTTGTTCAACTTGTTGGGTTGTTCAGCCTCTTTTAAGAAAATTAGTGTTAGAATATGGACATTATATCAATGTCGAACATCGCATGGGCGGACTTTTGCCTTCATGGGAGAACTTTAATCGTGGCAACATAAGCAAACCCTCAGATGTAGCACCTCATTGGGAAGAAGAATGTGTTCTCTATGGAATGCCTTTAGACGGTGACATTTGGCTCGAAAATCCGCTTAATTCTTCTTATCCGCCGTCAATTGCGTTCAAAGCCGCACAGTTACAAGACGCAGATTTAGCATCCTTATTTTTGAGAAGAATCAAAGAAATGCTTTTTATTGAAAAAATCAATATTGTTGATGTTCACTTTCTAGCAAAAGTAGCCTTCGAGATTGGCTTAGATTCGGCTCGTTTCCTTAAAGATTATGAGCATAAAGCAAAAGATTCTTTTTTAGAAGACCTCAGATTGGCCAACGAATTAAAGGTAAATACGTTACCAACGCTCATTTTTTCCAATGCAAATCAAGAACAAATCGTTACAAAAGGGCATCAAACATATAATAAATTAGAGGATATTGTATTAAAATTAATTCCTAATGCAAAAAAGCAAAAAATTAATACAACACCCGAATATTTGTTCAATCGATTTTCAACTATGACTAACAAAGAGTATGCTATCATTACGGATACTTCCATAGAAAATAGCACAAATACACTAAATTATTTGTTTGAAGAAGGATTTATTGATAAGTATGAAAGTAAAAATGGTGTACTTTGGAAAAGCAAGTCAATGGCCTATTAAGCCATTGACTTGCTTTTTTATTAAAACAACACAGGATTCAGTTTTCCATCAGCAACAGTACCAATTTCTTTACTAGACAGCCATCTTTCCCAGTCGGCTGTGCGGTATTTATTCGTTGGTTCTATCACTTTTATATCTTTATCCATATAAATCATGGTCATCACTCTTCGGGCTTTGTTTGACACATTCGCCCCCGCTCGGTGGTAAGTCCAACCTGAATGAAAACTTACTTCACCCAAATCGAATGGGGCTTCATTCATCGTAAACTGCTTTAAAGTTTCGCTCAAAATCGCTTCAGATTCATCTGAAATTTCTTTATCACGACCAATTTCTACATCTTGGCTTTTTTCAGCAAACGCCAACGGTCCCATTTCCATTGGAGTTGCTTGCAAAGGAATCCAAGCCGTTATCGTATTACCATTTGACAATGGCCAATAAAATTGGTCAGCATGAAAAGGTGTAATCCCACCAGATGGTTCTTTATAAAGAGCTTGGTCATGGTACAATCTTACTCCAGAAACACCCATAAGTTCTGTGGCGATTTGTGCCAAACGTTTTGAAAAAACAAACTCTTTAACTTCTTCATTTTCTTCCCAAAGATTCATTATTTGCAAAAAGGCTTTTTCGTAAGTAGTGCGTTCCTCCATCGGTTTGGTTAATTTATTTAATTTAAAAACCAAATCCGTAATCAGTTCTCCATAATACTCAATAACCTCGGCTGAAAGCACATTTTTCAGCTTTATATAGCCATATTCTTGGTAAAAAGCGATATTTTCATTTGAAAGCAGATACGGTTTGTTCAATTCTGCTAAAAGTGAAGCTTTGTCAATTGTTACTGTCATGGTTAAATATGTTTTTAATTTTGCTTTTAATTACATGACAAAGGTCAATAAATTTATTATCAAGAAAATACTTCGTATTTTCCAATTTATGTATTATTTTAACATAAATATTGTAATATATTAGAATTTAAGATAATAATAAGGATAAATGAAAGCGTTTTATGAAAAAATCCCAAACAAAGACGATGTTTCATTTTTGGCAAGAAAAATAAGCGTTCAAAATTTTGATGCTCCATTACATTTTCATCCAGAATACGAACTAACCTTGATTTTATGTGGAAATGGCAAACGATTTGTAGGCGATAGCGTAGAAAATTTTGACTATGGCGATTTGGTTTTACTTGGTTCAAATTTGCCACATTTTTGGCGAACCGACAAAGCTTTACAGGAAAAAAATACCATCTCTGAAGCAATTGTAGTGCAATTTTCAACAGATTTTGTAAACAACATCTTAGAGAAACTACCTGAATGTAAATTGATAATTTCAATGCTCAATTTGGCAAAATCGGGTATTAAATTTTCTGATTCGCTTACTATACTTTTTGAAAAATTGATTACCGAGAATGGGACAAAACGACTTTTATTATTGATTGAAATACTAGAAAAACTTTCTCAATCAACTAATTATCAAACACTTGCGAGTAAAAACTTCAATATAAAACCTGATGATTCAGAAAATGAGCGGATGAGAAAAATCTTAGAATTTACGCTTGATAATTTCCAAAATGAGATTACAATTCGTGAAATGGCCGATTTAGCAAATTTGACTGTTCCGTCTTTTTGTAGGTATTTTAAATCTCGAACCCGCAAAACATTCATAGATTATCTCAATGAAATTAGGGTAAGTCATGCACGTAAATTACTGATTAACAGCGAATTAGGAATTAGTCAGATTGGATTAGAATGTGGTTTTCAGAATCTTTCCAATTTCCATCGGATTTTCAAAAACCAAGTAGGAATTACACCTTTAGCCTATCGAAAGCACTTCTAATTTTTCTTTTTAAAAATACCTCTTGGGTCTTCTTTTTTTGCTAAAAGCCCTTCTAAAATTTCAACACTAGCATTATCTGGGTCAAGTTCATACCCTTGATGAAATCTTTCCCAAGCCTCGTCTATTTCGTCATTAAGTAGTTTTGCCAACGATAATTGCATAAGTGCATTGGCCGATTCGGGTTGTTTGATGAGGGCTTTGGTCAGTAATTCAAAAGCTTTTTTTAAATCGTCTTTTTCGGCATCAACCGTGAAACACTTTATATAAACCGTAGAAAGGTCAACAATTAGCGTAACATTATCATCATCGTCAATTTCAAGGCCACGTTTCATTAAGTCGATTGCTTGGGCATATTTTTCATTTTGATATGCAATTACGCCCAAACCCCAAAATGCCTCAGCGTTTTCATCATCGAGCAAGTAAGCCAAATTGAAACGATAAGTAGCTGTATCTTTTTGTCCTTCACTCAAATATTCCCAAGCACGGGCAGTAAAAAACTCACTTGCTTCACTACGATTTTTAAAATTTAAGTCGCAAACTTTCAAGAACTCTTCGTCAGTTGCTTTTTGGCTATCTGTTTTGTCGAATTCACCAAAAAGAGGCAATAAATGAATATTTACTCCTTTAGGAGCAAATCGTTTTTTGGCAACTTGGGTTTGAGTGTCTTGTGCTGGAGCGAAAGCCTTCGTATTTGAGTTATTCAACAAATTTTTTGATGGCGAAGAAAAGCTATTAAGATTGGCACTCTGCGAACGAAAAACGGCTTGTTGAGCCATTAAATCGGCAGAAAAAAGAACACACAAACTCGATAATAATATAAATCTCATTAGCAATTTTAGCAGATACTCACACAAATAACGACATCTATTTCAAATTTATTAGCTTTTTCTCAAAAATTTTAGTGATAGTTTATAAAGATTTTAATTTCATAAACCATCACCAAAATTTAAAATATTATTTTCTTTTGGATGACTTATTATTTTTTGCAAATCCATAATTTTTTGGTCGTGGCGAAGAAAAACTCTTGGCCGTAACATTGGCGGGTAATCCACTACTTTTCTTAGCTGAACTTGACTTTTTCTTCACTGGTGGTCTAGGATTTTTCTTTTCGTGAAAAGCACCTTTGAAAGTAGGGTCTTCTTTTTTTCGTTGATTATCAATTTCGATTAGCATTGCTTGATTTTCATCGAAAGGTGTGGTAGCAATTTCTACTTCGATTGGAATGTGTTCACGAGGAATTTCCATTCTGATAATTTTCTCAATTTTCTTAATGTGATATTCTTCGGCTGGTGTCAAAAATGTAATAGCTTCACCCACATTATTGGCTCGCCCAGTTCGCCCAATTCGATGAACGTAATCTTCATAAATCAACGGTACATCAAAGTTTATCACGTGCGTAACATGCTCAATATCAATACCTCGTGCAGCAACATCAGTGGCAACCAGCACTTTTACCACATCTTCCCGAAAGGCATCCATTGAATTAATTCGAGTATTTTGACCTTTGTTGGCGTGAATAACTCGAATCTGATTTTTTGGAATTATACGACCATTCAATGAATTATAAACCGCATCTGCAATATCTTTTGAACGAGTAAAAATAATAGTTTTTTGTACTTCAGCCGTCGAAAATAGGTATTCCAAAACATTAATTTTGGTTTGCATATTCGGCACTGGAAACATTCGTTGTTTGATTGTTTCGGCAGTTGTAGCTTGTGGAGAAACTTCAACTCTTGTCGGAAACTCCAAAAACTCGTAAGAAAGACGCTCTACTTTTTCGGGAAATGTTGCCGAAAATAAAAGATTTTGTCTTTTTCGAGGTATTACTTCTAAAATACTACGGATTTGCGGCATAAACCCCATATCCATCATTTTATCGGCTTCATCAAGAATCATTACTTTTAGGTCTTTCACACCAATTTCTCCACGCAAATATAAATCCATAAATCTGCCTGGCGTCGAAACAATAATATCAACTCCTGCTTGAATGGTTTCAATTTGGGTTTTCGGCCCAAGTCCACCATACAACGCAACATGACGAATGTCCGTATATTTCGCCAATTCTCCCACAGCTTTATCAATTTGAATCACCAATTCACGGGTTGGAGCAAAAATCAAGCAACGAGGCAATTTTCCTTGTGCATATTTAATTTTCATTAAAACAGGTAATAAATATGCTGCGGTTTTTCCAGTTCCTGTTTGGGCAATTCCTAAAACATCATGCCCTAATAAAGTCAGTGGTATTGTTTTATTTTGAATCGGTGTGGGTTCGGTGTAACCTGCATCGGCAATAGCGTTGAGCAACTGTCGATTGAGTTCAAATTTTTCAAATGTATTTTCAGTATCAATAATCATATTTTACTCCTTAATTTTTATTTCATTAAATTGGCCTTCAAAATTTTCTTCAAAACCCCAATTATACTTTGCCCAAAATCGAATTTTAATAACTCTTTGATTATCAACACCTTTATTCTGAAAAAAGTTACTTACGTCAGCATGGTTCGATACTTTTTGGTTAATAAACACTCCTCCTCGCAATATTTTATCAATTACTCGAAAACTCTCTTGTTTACCATTTTGATACGTGACTGAGCAGTACAAATATGGTGGTTGAAAATATAATCGTGCCAATTTCCCTTTCAAACTATAAGCAATTTTTGCTGAAAATCGAATTGGATTATCCGAATTTGGAATTTCTATATCTTGATTTAATTTGAATTTTACGTTTTTTATATTACTGATAATCAGACCTTTAACAGTATTATTTCTCTGAAAAACAGAAAAAGTATCTTTCTCAATAACTGTTGAATCAACCAATGTATAATTCCTCAAGAGGGCTTCTGACAAATGCGTTTCTACCCAAAAAGGATTTTGTTCGCGGAAGGCTTCTAAGCGAAAAAGAACAAATTTTGGAGCAGTTTTGGACAAATATTTATCGCCATTTTTTTTCATCAACCAATCGCTATTTGCTTGATATGACTGTATTACAGGACGTGGATTATAATTTAATTGATTAAAATAAATATGTGAGATTTGATGCGGTACAATATCAACCGAAGCTTTTCCTATTCTTTTGAGCAAATTGGCTGATAAATTTACAGGATTAGGCTTAAAATTATCTTCATAATTATAAGTTGCTAGCCTCCTAAAATAATTGTACGGATTTTTTTCCTCCAAAACGTCCTTTACATGGCTAATTGTGAACGGTTCGCTTTCTAGTCTTTGTGAAATATTGGTTGGTGGAAATGTCAATAAATAACCTTTGAAAGTATTTTGTCCAATATAAAAACGTATCAACTGAGTAGCTGCAAGGTGTAAAAGTAGAATTGTAATAAACATTTGTCCCGCCCAAAGTTTGTAGGTATCTTCTGTAAATAAGTAAATTAATGCCGCTAAAGGTGGCATAAACAGAAAAAAACCAAAAATATTGAATGGTGCAACTGCCGTATGGGCTTGTTTAAAACACAAAAACCAAGCAAGTGCAACCAATAAGTATAGATAAACTCCTTGAAAATTGTTTTTGATGATTGATGAGATTGTTTTGAAAATAAATAACACAACTACCAATAAAATCAAAACTTCAAAAATCAATAATGTTAACAACTCGTTTGTGCTTAAAATCATTGCGGCCATCGCATCTTGGTACGCATCAATAATTTTCATACTTGCTTCCAAATATGCAATTATATCAACATTTAATAACGATGATAATGAATACGTTAGTAAAAATTGCAAGATAAAGCAGATGACGACGGTTCGTAAAGTAAAAAACTTCGCTAACCAAAAGTAAATCAATGAGGCGTAAAAAAGGATATAAACAACAATACTAAGGTTGACTTTTATGTAAAAAATTAGCACTGAAAAAATAATGGCTAATAATAATGCTGCAGAATTTTTGGTTTGTTTGGCGTATAACAACCAAAACAAAAAAAAGTAAAAAAAGGTAAATGACGTATCAGAAATAAAGCCCCATGGCATAAAAATCAATAAGGCTGAAATTGCCACAATCCACCAATTTCTTTCGGCCTTCTGAAAACATAAAGAAATGATTATCAAATAGTTAAGTAGCGTTAGCATTTCGGCTGCCACCAAAACCCAAATAGAAACAGATTTTGGCAAAAGCCCCGTATTAAGGTAGCCTAATGACCCATAATTGAAAATAAAATCTTGACCAAATATAAATCCTTTATCAATCGCCATCACTAATCCTTCATGCCATGATGCATCAATATTGAAGCCAGCATAACCAGCAGGTAGCGAAAGTGAAAAATAAATTAAGCTAAAGAAAAGTAGAAATATTTTTTGTCTATTGAAGAAGGTTTTCATTTTTAAATATAAAAACTTTATGGCTGATATATGTACAAAAATAGCTGAATTAGTGGCTAAAATTCGTTTTTATTGATAATTATTTCATTGCACAGCTATATTTCTTACCTTAGTATTCATCAAAACCGACGAAACCAATGATACATTTTCACAAAATCTTCAAAAATAAATTATTATTTCTCTTACTGATCAGTAATTGTACCTCCTTTTCAATATTTGCTCAAAAGTACGACCTAGTCATTAAAAATGGACACGTAATTGATGGCTCAGGAAACCCTTGGTTTGCTGCCGATATTGCAATAAAGAATGGAAAAATTGCAGGAATTGGATTTTATCAAATAAACGATGCTCTTCAAATCATTGATGCCCAAAAACAGATTATTTCTCCAGGCTTCATTGATGTGCATACCCATGTTGAAGATGCTATTCAGAAACTTCCAACGGCAGATAATTTTATCTACGATGGCGTTACAAGCATTATTACAGGAAATTGCGGCAGTTCGGAAGTCAATTTAGCTAATTTTTTTAATGAACTCAAGCAAATTCAATTGAGTATTAATGTTGGTTCGCTAATAGGTCATAATTCAGTAAGAAGATATGTTATGCGAAATGTTTTCCGTGACCCAACTCCCAAAGAACAAACGCAAATGGAAAACCTCGTTGAAAAAGCCATGAAGGACGGAGCAGTTGGTTTGGCTACTGGCTTAATTTATATTCCTGGAACCTATTCAAAAACACCCGAAGTAGTTGGTTTGGCTAAAGTTGCTTCTATGTACGGTGGCATTTACGCTTCACATATTCGTGATGAAGCTTCTAAGGTAAAAGAAGCGATTAACGAAGCTATCAATATCGGTCGTGAAGCAAATATTCCAGTTGAAATATCTCATTTTAAAATTTCAAGTAAACCTCTTTGGGGACAAAGTAATTTTACACTCAATTTAGTAGAAAAAGCTCGTTTAGAAGGAATTGATGTAAATATTGATCAATATCCTTATACCGCAAGTAGTACAAACATGGGCACAATGCTGCCTTCATGGGCTTTGGCTGATGGAGATTCGATGGTTCATGTACGCTTGACTAACCCTGAAACTCGGAAGCAAATTCGAGAACAAATGCTTATAGGATTGAAAGCAGATAATCGTAAAAATTTTGATTATGCGTTTGTTGCTCGATACAAAGAAGATTCTACCCTAAATGGTAAAAATATCAGCGAAATAAATAAATTTTTGGGAAGAAAAACTAATAAGGAAACCGAAGCAGAACTGATTATGGACATGGTTGATAAAGGTGGAGCTCAAATGATTTTTCATAAAATGAACGAAGATGATGTAGTTAAAATCTTGCAATATCCATTTACGATGATTGCTTCTGATGCTGGCGTGATTCAATTTAATAAAAATGTTCCCCATCCACGTGGTTATGGTTCCAATGCACGTGTTTTGGGCGTTTATGTTCGACAAAAAAATGTTTTACGCCTTGAAGATGCTGTTCGTCGGATGACTTCTTTGCCTGCTCAACGATTCAAAATTGATAATCGTGGACTTATTAGGGTTGGTTATGCCGCCGATATAGTGATTTTTGATGAGAATAAAGTCATTGATAAAGCCACTTTTGAACAACCACACGCATATTCAGAAGGTATTAATTATGTGCTAGTAAATGGAATTCCTGTCCTTGAAAATGGCAAACACACTGGCAGAAAATCAGGTGAGATTATTTATGGAAAAGGCAAGATTGAATAAACTAAAACACTTACTATCAACAACTTACAAATAAAAAAAATATTTACAACAAGCGAAAGAAAGATAAAACATCTCTCTTTCGCTTGTTTAGTTTAATCTTGGGTCAATTGGATAATTTGACAAAACTTTATATTGCCCACCCATGCGTTTTAAAACTTCTCGCCAAAATTGTTTAGAAGGGGTATCAAAAATTAGATTTGCATCGGCATCCGAAACTATCCAAGAATCTTTCTTCAATTCACCTTCCAATTGTTTACTTGCCCAACCAGAATAACCAATAAATAAGCGAATATCATTCTCTGATATTTTTCCGATATTGATTAAATTTTTAATTTGTTCAAAATCTCCTGACCAGTATATACCATTCCCAATTTCAATCGTATTATCAATTTGATTTCCTAGTCTATGAATAAAATGCAGTGTATTTTGTTCAACTGGCCCACCCAAAAACAATGACAAATCGCCATAAATATTGTCCATTACGTCATCCAATCGAAGATTTGTGAGTTGATTAAGCACCAAACCAAAAGAGCCTTCTTCATTATCCTCACATAGCAAAACCACGCTTCTCTCGAAGTTTTTATCTCCTAAAAATGGTTCTGCAATCAATATTTTACCTTTTAGTGATGGCATAAAGTTTAATAATCGTATTTTTTAAGAGCAGTTTAACTTTTAATATAAATTTAGGACAATATACATAAAATAAAAAAAAAACAAAGGTTGCTCGCAAAAAACGAACAACCTTTGTTTTAATTATTGGTTGACTGTAAAAGTCTTATTTCTTCAAAATCATTTTTTGTACCAATGATTTGTTGTCTTGTCTCAATACACGAACAGTAAGTTCGGTAGCAGGTAAATTTCCTGGTAATTGATATAAATTACGTAAGTCTTTTACCAAACCTTCTTTGTGTAGAATTGTTGAACCATCTTGGTTAGTAATATCAACTGTGATTGATTCATTTTCATTCATCCCTGCTAATTTCAAGAAAAATTCGCCTTCAGTTGGATTAGGATAAACGCCTATTTCAGCTTTAATATTACGGCTTCTTGCAGAAGTAAATAATGTTCCATTTTTCAAATCAGTTGTTGCAGAAAGCTTTGCATCTTCTAGTACATCCCAAATGCCTCTTTTCAAGTAAACTAATTCTTCAAGACCCGACTCAGAATTGACTGAAAGCTGAGCAGTTCCTTTCAAAGATTCTGATTTCAATGACCAGAATTCATTTTCGTTGATTGCTTCAACACTTTCTGACACTTGTCCAGAAATATTTAATGGACTTTTATACAAATATGAGGCTGTCAAAACTTGATTTTCATTATTTCTTCCTACGCTAAATGCACGGAAATTTGTGCCATCGCCTAGTGGAAATTCAAATGCTTCGTTGCCTTCTTTTTTTACAACACCTTTTATATGTGAAAAATCGGAAGCACCGCTATGTTTTGCATCAGCAGAAAATACTAATGGATTAAGTGTTGATGTTTCAATTACGCCACGACGAAAAGAAACCAATTCATTGATTCTTACAGGTGTTTCTAGTCTAATATCGTTATCTAAAACCAATTGGCTGAATGAAAGTTCGTTTCTACTTTTTACAACTTGTGTACCATTACCATCAAAAACAGCCACACCAGTTGAATTTATTGTACTAAGATTATCAAAGTTTTTTTGGAAATGTACCTTGCCATTATTGGTAATTTTTCCTTCATTTACTACGTCGGTGTTGAAGCTTACAACCGCTCCTTCGCTTACATAAAAGTCTGTACTATTAACAAACTGAGCATTAACATGACCCGCCAATAAGCAGACGCCAAGTGAGTAGATGATTTTTTTCATATAATAAATACGTTTTTCTTGATTTCCGATTATAAAGGTAAACACTAGTTTTTAGAAGAAAAAACTTTATTTCTAAATTTTATTTAATGGTCAACCGTTTATTATCAGAGACTTGTTGGATTTTTTATAAGTTTTTTACGATGCCTTCCATAAGAAAAATAAAGCAATTATCATTCCACAAGCTGACTTAAAAAAATAAACTTTTTGTATAACCTGATTTACTACAAAACGAGCGTAATATCTCCAAAAATCATTAATTTCTAACTATTTTCGACCCACAAATCACTCATTATTAATAAAGTTTTACTCGATTTACCAAAAAAGACCAAACAAGTGCCAAAATTGCTACTAATGAGATAGCAAATGGTAAACTGACACTTTTAGATACAAATCCAATAAAAACAGGCCCAGCCAAAAAACCTGCCATACTAAAAGTATTCATAGTTGCTAAACCTGCTCCTTTTGCCATTCCTGGTACACGAGCAGCACTTCCATACAAAATTGGAGCTCCGCAAGAAACCCCTGCTCCTACCATTGTAAAGCCTAATATTGCTGTAATTGTATAAGGGAAAATGACCGCCAATGCAATTCCTAATGCAGCTATAATTCCACCTGTTCGTAAAACTGCATTACCACCAAATCGTGGAATGAGGGCATCTCCGACGAATCGCCCGAGCGACATAAACATAGAATAACCAGCTAAACCCCAACCAATAAAGTAATCATCGGTTTGAACAATATCTCGCATATAAACTGCCGTCCAATCGGCCATTGTGCCTTCCGTTACGTTTGTACAAAGACTAATCAAAATCATCAAAAGTAAAGCTCCTTTCGGAAGAATAAATTTTGCCCCACCTTCGGTTTCTGTTATCTTTTCTTCATGAATACCCAAAATAATTGGTCGAAGTATTAAAACTAATAATGTAATAATAATGGCAATTACAATCATTTGAGACGAAGGTTCGATTTTCATTCCTCGTAAAATACTGGCGGCAATCGAACCAAACATCAAGCCTGCACTAAACATTCCATGGCACGTGGACATTATGTTTATCTCAAATTGATGCTCAAGGCTAGTCACGCAAGTATTCATTGCCACATTTGTGACAGATAAACTCACTCCAACCAATATCAAACCGAAAGATACCAAAGGCAAAAAACCAGTACTTACAGGAATTGTGTATGTGAGGGCAAGTAATATTAAGCCCAAAATCGTGGTATTGAGCATACCAAAACGATTAATAAAATAAGTAGAAAAAGGGTTCATTGCGGTTGCACCAAAAGGCATACTCAAAAGTAATAAACCCAGTTGTGCGTCATTCAAATCAAATTTTTGCTTGATGTATGGAATCAAAGTTGCCCAGTTTCCGAACAAAAATCCAACCGAAATAAAAACCATTCCGATAGCTAAGCTTTGTCGATGGGTAAAAAAAGTACGTAAGTGTTTCAGCATTATATTGTTATTTCTATTCTGTTTTTTTCGGGGTCAAAAATGACGCTTTCATAATAGCCATCACCTGTCCACCTTGGTTTGCCAATTATTTCAAATCCATCATTGGCAATTTTTTCTGTTAATAAATCAACTTTTTCTTGCGTTCCGACTGAAATGGCCAAATGAACAATGCCTATAAACTGCTCATAAACATCATTTTTAGAGTCTGGAATTTGAGGCATTTGCATTAATTCTAGTCTTGCTCCCGAATCAAAAGAAATGAAATAGGATTCAAAACCTTTGGTTTCATTACGATATTTTTCGTTTGCTTTTCCATTGAAGTAATTTTCATAGAAAGCCTTCATTTTTTCTAGGTCTTTTACCCAAATGGCAATATGTTCGATTTTCATCAATTAAATAAATCTTTGATTTTCTGAAAACTGAGTTCATTATAATTAGGCACATAAGCGTCACAAACTGGCAATTCTTCTTTTTTATAAGTAGATAAAACACCAACGACCTTTGCTCCTGCTGCTTTTCCTGCGGTTACGCCCGAAAACGAATCTTCAAAAACAACACATCTTTCTGGTGAAATATCTAAGTTTGATGCTGATTTTAAATAAACTTCTGGGTTTGGCTTGTGCGAGCTTACATCTTCACTGGCTAACAAAGACTGCATTTTATCACGAAGAGGCAAAATGCTCAAAATCAATTCCATATTCAGGTAAGGAGCTGAAGTGGCAATACCCATTTTTACGCCATTGGCTTTCAAATCTTCTATAAATTCAATTAAACCAGCAATTGGTGTTACGTGAGCAGCGTATATTTCTCTGAATAAAGCTTCTTTTTCAAACTCCATTTGAGCAAATTCTTCCCCGATAATTTCTCTTTTGAAAAAATATTTCAGAATATAACTATTGCTTTTCCCATACATGTGAGCAATAAATTCTTCTTCGCTTGAAGTGATTCCAAATTTTTCTAAAAATGCTTTCCAAGCGAGTGAGTGATAGGGATTGGTGTCGCAAATGACACCATCCATATCAAAAATAACAGCGAATGATGTTTCCAATGGTTTAAGTTTTTTTGCAAAAGTACAGTTTTTCGAGGCGAGATTCTATCATTTAATTTACTAAAATTGATACTCGATTGATAGATTATGTTTTAAAAAACTTATTTTTGTTGCTACTAGCTTCTTAAAAGAAGTTGCCACGAAAAATAATTCCAAAAATCTATAAATAGACATGTTTCTAAAAAAAAAATCTACAATAAAAGCCTACTTGCACAAAGTAAAGGTCTTTGTTTTTTTTAGTTTCATTATTAACTGTTGCTGTCTTTCGGGTTTCTCCCAATTTAGCCTATCTTTTCCAACCAACAGGGTTGTATTTCAGCGAAACAACGAAAATATTGGTTTCGTAAATATCATCGGAAATTATACAGAAACTATTGATAAAATTGAGGCAAAACTTACTCCCATTGTAGTTGGACAAGGAACTGAAACCGATTGGACGCCAATACAAGGGAATATAAAAGCGGGCTATTTTGCAGGAAAAATACAAGGTCAAGGTGGCTGGTATAAGCTGGAAGTTAGGGCGATAAAAAATACTACTGTTTTGAAAACAATGACAGTTGAGAAAGTTGGCATCGGTGAAGTATTTATTGCCTTAGGTCAATCAAATGCTCAAGGAATACCTAACTATGGTGCAAAAGGAGCAACCGATGACCGAGTAAATACCATAAATTTTCAGAATGTTGATGTTTTAGACCCTTTACCAGAAAATCTCAATTTTGTACATTTAAGTGATAATGTAAATATTGCTCCACAAGGAGATGGGCCTTGGTGTTATGGCGAATTGGGCGACCTACTTGCCAAAAGATTGAACGTTCCAGTCACTTTTTTTAATGCTGGTTTATTACTTGTTTCTGTTATTAATTGGCGTGAAAGTGCTGAAGGTTTACCTACTTTCAACTTTGTTTTGGATGTAGGTGGGCAATTTCAGTTACCGAAAGGATTGCCTTACATTAATCTCCGAAATACACTCAATTATTATGGCTCATTAATGGGCGTTCGGTCGCTTTTATGGCTTCAAGGCGAAACTGATAATTTACCTAATCGACTTTCTTCGGCTGTTTACTCGGCAAATCTCCAAAAACTTATTGATATTTCACGCAATGATTTTGACGAAAAACTAACTTGGATGGTTGCCCGAACTTCTTTAACATATTTGGGGCCATCGAATCCTGAAATCGTTGGCGGGCAAAATGATGTCATCAATAAAGCTGACAATAATGTTTTTGCTGGCCCTTTTACTGATACTTTACAAGTGCCTAGGCTTGATGATGTACACTTCAAAAATATTCCTGGTAATATGGGGATTTCGTTGTTAGCCGAAAGTTGGGATAAATTTCTTGATGATAATTTCTTTCAAAAATCAACGCCTATTTTGGCAAAACCAATCATCGAACCCGAAATAAGTTGTGATTCAAATCAGCAAATCTCACTAAAGATTCCTGCTATTTATAAAGATTTTGTATGGTCGAATGGGTCAAAAAACAATCAAATTTCTGTGGATAAAGGGCAATTTTCGGTCGCTCTAAAAGACTTTAAAGGCAACTATTTATTAGTACCAAGCATCAATACAGAGTATATTTATACTAAGCAAAAACCAATAATTACGAGCAATCGTAATTTGTCTTTTTGTGCTGATGATCCAAGTTATAAGGTAGAATTAACCGCATTTGGAGAAGAATTTCAGTCGTTTAAGTGGCTTTCAGGGCAACAGACTCAAAAAATTAATGTTAGCCAATCAGGTGAATTTAGCGTGAAAGGAATAAATGAATTCGGGTGCATTTCGGCCGAATCCGAAAAAGTAGTTGTGCAAGCAAATCCGATTCCTTTTCAACCAAAAATTGTGGTTTTTCCAGCAAATAATGTTTGTGAAGGACAATCGATTACGCTTTCCACTGATGCCGTCAATAAAATAATTTGGAGTAATAGAGATACCACAAAGTCAATCTCAATCAATAATGTTGGTCATTACGAATTTTCGGCTAAATCAATCAATGAATTTGGCTGCGTTTCACCTAATTCAAGTATTCAACAATTAAGCATAAATGCCTTACCGAATCAACCAAGTATTCAACAAATTGGTATTTTTTCTTTACAAGCCGTCAATGGTAGTTTTATGACAAATGATGAATTTGAATGGAAAAAAGATGACATTTTATTCTCCAAAACAAGCACTCCAACAATAAAAGTTTCGCAAATAGGCACTTACGAAGTTTCAACATTAAGGCAATACAAAATTGCTAATAATCAGCTTCTTACTTGCACTTCAAAACCATCAGAAAAAATAGTTTTACAAACATCAAGTAATAGATTGACCCTTTATCCAAATCCAACAACAGAGCTTATTTATTTAGAAACAAAAGAAATTATCAAGAATCTTGAAGTAAAGTTTTATACATCTGCGGGAAAACAAGTATATAAATTCCGTTTGGATGATACCTCAGAGCGGCGAATAATTGACGTAAGGATTTTAGAGAAAGGTCATTATATTGTAAAAATCAAAGGAGTTGACTTTGAAGAATCGGCACGCCTAATAATTGAGTAAAAATAACGAAACTATATACCAGAAAAATTGGTTAAATTAGTTCGAGCTTATTCCAAAAAATTGAATGAATAATACCCAAAATCCATCAAGCGATACTTCGCACATCAAATATTCTAATGTCGAAGACCTTGACCCCAAGCAATTTATTATCATTAAAGGTGCAAAAGTAAACAATCTTAAAAATATTGATGTTGCGATTCCACGCAATAAATTGGTGGTAGTGACGGGGCTTTCTGGTAGCGGAAAATCATCTTTGGCTTTTGATACGCTTTTTGCTGAAGGACAGCGAATGTACGTTGAAAGCCTGAGTTCGTATGCTCGTCAGTTTTTGGGACGAATGGAAAAACCAGACGTTGATTATATTAAAGGTGTTTCGCCAGCAATTGCCATTGAGCAAAAAGTTGCTACAAAAAACCCTCGCTCAACCGTTGGTACAACTACCGAAATTTATGATTATTTTAAATTACTTTTCGCTCGAGCGGGAATAACGTATTCGCCAATTTCTGAAAAAGAAGTTAGAAAAGACACTGTTACTGATGTCGTAAATTTTATTTTATCGCACGACGAAGGAACACGAGTGATGATTTTAACCCCTTTAAAGACAAAAGAAGACCGAAAAATTGAAAAAGAATTAGAGCTTTTACTGCAAAAAGGATATACTCGTATTGTAATTAATGGTGAAGTAAAGCAGATAGAAGACATTCAAGAGCAAAAAAGTAATATTTCTGATTTAGAAAAATCGGAGCATCCATTAGAAATTTTAATTGACCGAAACGTTGTTAAACACAACGATGAAGATACCCAATTTCGTTTTTCTGATTCGGTTCAAACTGCTTTTTTTGAAGGTGAAGGCGAGTGTTTTATTGATATTCTTTCAACCAATGAAGCGGGTGAACGAGAAATTAGTCGAAAAATATTCTCAGACAAATTTGAATTAGACGGCATTGCTTTTGAAGAACCAAGTGTCAATTTATTCACTTTCAATAATCCTTATGGAGCTTGTAAACGCTGCGAAGGATACGGAAAAGTACTCGGAATCGACCCAGAATTAGTTATTCCAGACAAAAATTTATCCGTTTTTGAAGGAGCAATTGCTCCGTGGCGAACCGAACGAATGGGCGAATGGCTCACGCCATTATTACGCAATGGTATCCATTTCGATTTCCCGATTCATCGAGCATATAAGGACCTTACACTCGAACAACAACAATTACTATGGACTGGCAATAAATATTTTCAAGGATTAGACGCTTTCTTTGCTGACATCGAAAGTCAAGTACACAAAGTTCAGTATCGAGTAATGCTTTCTCGTTACCGTGGGCGAACTGATTGTCCTGATTGTCGAGGCTCTCGTCTGCGTAAAGACGCCAGTTATGTTAAAATCGGTGGAGCGTCAATAACTGACTTAGTTTTGATGCCAATTTCGGGTGTTTCAGCATTCTTTAAAAACTTACAACTACCTGATTATCAACAGGCTGTATCAAAAAGAATTTTGATTGAAATCAATAGCCGACTTGAATTTATGGAACGAGTCGGGTTAGGCTATCTTACGCTCAATCGCCTCACTTCGAGTCTTTCAGGCGGAGAATTTCAACGCATTAAATTGGCAACATCACTTGGAAGTTCATTGGTTGGTTCGATGTATATTCTTGATGAGCCAAGTATTGGTCTTCATCCAAGAGATACACAACGATTAGTCAGTGTTTTGGAATCTTTACGAGACATGGGCAATACGGTGGTTGTGGTTGAGCATGAGGAAGAAGTGATGCGTGCGGCTGACCAAATCATTGACATTGGCCCCGATGCGGGAACGCTCGGCGGAGAATTGGTATTCCAAGGAAACTGGGAAGATATTCATCAAATAACATTTACAAATACAGTTTCGCATACAATCAATTTTCTTACAGGAAAAGACCAAATTTCAGTACCTAGCCCGCGGCGAAAACCAACTGATTTTATTGAGTTAACTGGAGCTAGAGAAAACAATCTCAAAGAGCTGAATGTAAAATTTCCATTAGGCGTACTTACAGTTGTTACGGGTGTGAGTGGTTCAGGAAAATCAACATTGGTTCGTAAAATATTGTTTCCTGCCATTGCTCGATTAAAGGGAGAATACAGCGAAGAAGCAGGAAAGTATTCTGGTCTAATCGGTTCTCTCGACCGCATTACGCAAGTAGAAATGATTGACCAAAACCCAATCGGCAAATCATCTCGCTCTAATCCTGTAACATACATTAAAGCGTATGATTATATTCGCCAAATGATGGCCGAACTTCCACTATCAAAAGCACGAGATTACAAGCCTGCTTTCTTCTCATTCAACGTTGATGGTGGCCGTTGTGAGGCTTGCCAAGGTGAAGGTGAACAAACAATTGAGATGCAATTTATGGCTGATGTTCGTCTAAAATGTGAAAGTTGTGGCGGAAAAAGGTTCAAACATGAAATTTTGGAAGTAAAATACAACGAAAAAGATATTTCCGATATTCTCGCCATGACCGTTGATGAAGCTATTGAATTTTTCATCAATAATGAGCCGAAACTGGCCGATAAACTTCGCCCTTTACAAGACGTTGGACTTGGTTATATTCGTTTAGGACAATCATCAAGTACACTGTCGGGAGGCGAAGCTCAACGCGTAAAATTGGCTTTTTTTCTGAGTAAAGGCAATGCTGATAAAGGTAAAACGCTTTTTGTTTTTGATGAGCCAACAACAGGCTTACATTTCCATGATATTAAAAAACTCTTGAAAGCAATCAATGCATTGGTTGACCAAGGTGACACCGTAATTATTATCGAACATAACATGGAAATCATCAAATCGGCTGATTGGATAATTGATTTAGGCCCTGATGGTGGAGAAAAAGGAGGTTATTTATCTTTTGAAGGAACTCCCGAAGAAATGATAAAAATAGAAGGAAATTATACCGCTGATTTTTTGAAAGAAAAACTTTAGGTAGATTCAATTTTAAGTTTTCAGCCATGAAACACTTTTGGGTCATATTCAAATTACTGTTACTTATCGTTTTTGCTCTTCGTTTATTGAAATCTAATCGAAAAATAGCAAAATTTGAGCATGACCCTCAACGTGGGCTTTTCAATTTATTTCAAGAAAATGTCTTTTCTGAGAAAATACATTTTACGTTTGAAAATGATACTTCTGAATTACAATTAAAGGAAATTTTCAGAAAAAACATTCGTCCAAAAGAAGAAATTTGGAAGCAAAACAACTTTCCTTATGACGATTTTTTTGCTACTTTGAGCTTAGAAGAAAGAATGATTTATGTTTCTTATCTATCAAATAAAAGTTTTCAGAAAGGCAGCATTTTTAATTTTCTATGGTACAAAAGCGAATGGATTATCGCTTTCGGACAAATTCTAAAAACGATTCAAATAAAAACCTTTTATACTCATTATCAACAAGTTATCCTCGAAACAACTGGTTTTGATTTAGATACAATTTCTTCCGCAAGTGTTGATTCTTTTCAACTTGACCTCCACCCTGATGGAAGTCAAGTCTTTGAATCAGTCACACAATTTGATAAACATTTTGATAGAAATATTTTCCTGCAAAAAATCATAGACTTTTCTTTAAAAAATACGCCATAATCACATTATCCATTTTTTGGCAACCCCAATCCATTCATTTCTTTCTACCCATTCGGCCAAATTTGTAAGTCTTTCTTTGGTTATACATTGATTATTAACCGAAAACTCACTTATTCCTTCTTCATCAATTCGAGACATTGAATAGTCGCTTTGTTTTGCCAACCAGGTTACAAACTTTTTTTTTGTATCAAAAGCTAATATTTCCCGAAATGTTGACCCATCATATACTTCACAATAATAGTAAACATTGTCCTCAAAAATTAATCCAGTTCCACAATATTCTTTGTGCTCGTAGGTAAGACATTTTCCATTTTGTAAATAGACAGCTACGTTTTCTGCCAATGAATCACCATAGTTTTTTTTGTTGCTCATTTTATTTATTTAATCTTTTTGGAAGTTGATTGCTAAAACAAAATTATGACTTTTCTTAATATTTTTGCCCATTCAACTAATGTCTATTTTCCAGTTATCAAGTAAATTCATGCTTTAATTCAACAAAGAATTTGACTGAAATGTATTCGATCAACTAATAATTTCGTTAGTTTTGAAAAGTAAATCTAAAACAACTATCACTACTTCTAAACATGACGCTATTTTATCGCCAAAACATTTACAAAACAATCCTTTTTTTCTTTATAATCACACAAATTTCAGCTCAAACTTTTTCGGTATCGGGTGTCGTTCGCGATGCCAAAACAGCCGATGTTGTGCCGTTTGCCAATGTTTTCATTGCCAACACAACCAAAGGCACAACCACCAACGAAAAAGGTGAGTATTCTCTTACAAAAATTCCTTTCGGAACAGTCATTGTTTCAGTTTCAATGCTTGGTTACGCTCCTGCACGCCAAACATTGCGAGTTGAAACTTCTATGAACAAAGAAATTGATTTTACTTTGAGTCCAAACGAGCAAGAACTCAGCGAAGTTAAAGTTTCAAGCAGCCGTGATAAAACTTGGGAAAAGCAATTTCAGCGGTTTTCAAAAGCAATTTTAGGCGATACTCCTTTAGCCAAAGCTTGCACTTTTAAAAATAGCTATCTTATTGATTTTCAAGAAGTTAAAGGAGGATTAAGAGCAATTGCCTCTCGTCCAATCGAACTAGAAAACTTGGCTTTAGGCTATCGAGTTTTTTTTACATTAACAAGTTTTTTATTATCAAACGATGAAATTCAATACCAAGGCTACGCCCGTTTTGAGGAGTTGAAACCTGTCGGCGAAAAAGAAGAAAAAAAATGGTCTTTGAACCGAAGAATGGCATTTGAAGGCTCTGACAGACATTTGTTTTGGTCGTTGGCTCAACATAAATTAAAGTCAGAAGGTTATGAGGCTTTTATTGATGCCGCTGGCTTCAATCCTGCCAATAGAACGGCCAATTTTTATGGTCAACTTGGGAAAAGTATTTTAGCATTCCCCATTGATTCACTCATAAAACAAGGTCGAATTACTAATGAATTTCGGATAAAATTTCCAAAACGTATCGAATTGCACTTTTCTAGTCCTTATTTTAATGGCCAATTTTATCGTGATGATAATCGCTTAATTTCATGGATTGAAAATGTCAAAGACTTAGATTTTAACGATAAGGGCATTATTCAAAATCCAAAAGATTTGATAACCGCAGGTTTTATAAGTAGCAAACGCTTGGCCGAAATGCTCCCACTCGATTATTTACCCAATGAAACGATTCAACGAGAGCTTCCAAAGACAAAAACAACTGTTGAACTTGATTCAACGACACAAAATAATATTTGGCGTTTACAAGAACAAATACAATTGACTAGCAACAAATCGTATTATCATCCAGGTGAAAATCTGTGGTTTTCAGGAAAAATGCTTTATGCGGATGCCAGTATGAAAGATTCGATTAGTAAATTGGTTTATGTTGAATGGATAAATCCACAAAATGAACTGATTTCTCGTCAGAAATACCACATAGATTCGCTCAGTTTTCATGGAATGTTTACTATTCCTGCCAAAATCGCTTTAGGCAGTTATCGCTTACGAGCCTACTCAAAATGGATGCGAAATTTTGGAGATTCATGTCTTTTTGAACAAATTGTTCCTGTAATTTCTCCCAAACAGTTTATTGTTGAACAGCATTTGGCAGCCGCTAAATCGAGTTCGGCAAAACTTATTACAGACAAAAACACATACCATCCTCGTGAAAAAATCAGTTTTCAGGTTGAGGGCATTAAAAGTAAAAATTTGACTGTTTCTGTAACCGATACAATCGCTATTCGTCGAATAAAATCTTTAGAATCCAAAGCAAAACCTTTCTTATCGGCATCAAGTTTCAAGGTTTTACCCGACTTTAAATTTTTAGCAGAAACAGGATTAACGCTTTCTGGAAAAGTTTTGGATAAAAAAGATAATCCTGTTTTAGCCAATTTAATTTTATTTTTTGGGAAAACAAATTCAACTGTTACCGCCGTAACTGATTCCGAAGGGCGGTTTTCGGTTTCGGGAATTCAATTAACCGATACCACCGAAATAAGCTATCAAGCAACGGATTTAAAAGGTCGTTTGCTCGAAAAGGTTTTATTTGATACCGAAGATTTTCCATCAATCAAACCCATTACAATCAAAACTACTTATGAGATAAAAACGTTAAATTCAGCAATTCTAGTTGAAAAAGACATTGATTTACCCAAAGATGCGATTCATTTAGATGAAGTTAGCGTAAAAACCAAACGTACCGAACAACAAATTATAAGCAAACCCATTTACGGAAATCCTGATTTTACGGTCTATGCTAAAGATATTGGAGCAGCCAATGTTGGTATGAATCCAGTTCTTGCCTTACAAGGTCGAGTACCAGGTTTACAAGTAACTTTGGCAGTTGATGGCATTATCAAAGTCAGAATGCGAGGTGGCCAAAACTCTATCGAAGGCGATGCTGCACCGTTATTTTTGATTGATGGTTTTCCTGTTGAAGATGTAAATTCTTTGATGAATATCAGTTCGGATAATATTGATAGAATCGAAGTTTTGAAAACAGCTCGTGCCATGTTTGGTTCAAGAGGAGCAAATGGCGTTATTGCGATTTACACGAAATCTTCTGTTTCTAAACCATCAGAAAGAAATAATACAGGTTTGAAATCAAATGCTAGACAATTGACAATGATTGGTTTTCAAGAAACAAAACCGTTTTTTAGCCCCAATTATGCAACCGCACAAGCCAAAGATTCAGGAAAACCTGATTTCAGAACAACTATTTTTTGGCAACCAAAGCTTCAGTCAAATTCATTCTCTTTCTACGCTGCCGACAATGCGACTGTTTATAGAATATTGTTGACCGACGGATATTTCAGTTCGGAGGCATTCGTAGAAATAAAAAATTAACTTTAATTCGTTTTTTACCTATAAAACCAACAAAACCACCCTTAAGAGGTGGTTTTGTTATAATTTTATATTAAGAAAGAGTTAAGTCGGAATCCCTTATGAACCACACATTTCACAACCTTCTGGGTCGTCAAGCGAACATTGCATTGCTGCGTACTGATATTCTTCTTCACTAGCAAAAGTGGCAGCAGCAGCAGCTTTAGCTGTTTGTTCTTCTGCATATTTTGCGTAATCCAATGGTTTTTCTTCAACAACTGATGTAGCTGGCATTACTTCTGCAATCGCTTGTCTATCAACAGTAAACTTCACGGCATCCGAAGCGGCTTTTGTACGTAAGTAATACATTCCCGTTTTCAAACCTGCTTTCCAAGCATAAAAGTGCATCGAAGTAAGTTTTCCGAAATTAGCATTTTCCATGAAAATATTGAGCGATTGACTTTGGCAAATATATGCCCCTCTTTCCGCTGCCATATCAACAATTGTTTTTTGCTTAATTTCCCAAGCCGTGCGGTACAAATCTTTCAGGTTTTGAGGGATTTCTGGAATAGCTTGTACCGAACCATTAGCAGCAATCAATTTGTTTTTCATGGTATCATTCCACAAACCGATTTTCACTAAATCTTTCAGTAAATGTTTATTTACAACCACAAATTCGCCTGAAAGTACACGACGTGTATAAATATTTGATGTATAAGGCTCAAAACATTCATTGTTGCCCAAGATTTGACTTGTAGAAGCCGTTGGCATTGGAGCAACTAATAATGAGTTTCTTACACCATTTTTCATCACTTTTTCACGTAATTCTTCCCAGTTCCAACGACCAGAATCTGGCGTTACATTCCACATATCAAACTGGAAAACTCCTTTTGAAATCGGAGAACCTTCCCAAGTAGGATATGTTCCTTCTTTTATTGCCAATTCCATTGAAGCTTCCATCGCCGCATAGTAGATGGTTTCAAAAATGTCTTTGTTCAATCGACGAGCTTCGTCAGATTCAAAAGGCATTCTCAACAAAATAAAAGCATCGGCCAAACCTTGAATCCCTAAACCAATTGGTCGATGGCGAAGATTACTACGCTCTGCTTCTGGAACAGGATAGTAATTTACATCAATCACCTTGTTAAGGTTTTTAGTAATAACCTTTGTTACTTCGTACAATTTTTGATGGTCGAATCTTGAAAATCCTGTTTTTTCATCTTTAACGATATATTTTGGCAATGCGATAGAAGCCAAATTACAAACCGCTACTTCATCAGGAGCTGTATATTCAATAATCTCTGTACAGAGGTTCGACGATTTTATCGTTCCTAAGTTCTTCTGATTCGATTTTCTATTAGCAGCATCTTTATACAACATATAAGGCGTTCCTGTCTCAATCTGAGACTCCATTACTGCAAACCAAAGGTCTTGTGCTTTAATTGTTTTGCGAGCTTTGCCTTCTAATTCGTATTTTTCATACAATTTCTCGAATTCATCACCGTAGCAATCTGATAAGCCAGGAGCTTCGTGAGGGCAGAATAATGACCAAGTCTCATTTGCCTCTACACGTTTCATGAATAAGTCAGAAATCCAGAGAGCATAGAATAAATCTCTCGCACGGAGCTCTTCTTTTCCATGATTTTTCTTTAAATCCAAGAATTCAAAAATATCTGCGTGCCATGGTTCAATATAAATAGCAAACGACCCTTTTCTTTTTCCACCACCTTGGTCAACGTAGCGAGCGGTGTCATTGAAAACACGAAGCATCGGCACGATACCATTAGAAGTTCCGTTTGTACCTTTAATATAAGACCCAGTTGCACGAACATTATGAATAGCCAAGCCAATTCCACCCGCAGATTGCGAAATCTGAGCTGTTTGCCCTAAAGTTTCATAAATTCCAGTGATGCTATCTTCTTTCATTGTAAGCAAGAAACAAGAAGACAACTGTGGTTTTGGAGTTCCAGCGTTAAATAATGTAGGCGTAGCGTGTGTAAACCAACGCTCCGAGAGTAGCTCGTATGTTTCGATGACACTGTCAATATCATCTCCATGAATACCAACAGCAACACGCATAAGCATGTGTTGTGGGCGTTCTACGATTTTACCGTTTAACTTTAGTAAATATGATTTTTCAAGCGTTTTGTAACCAAAATAATCATATCCAAAATCTCGGTCATAAATAATAGCAGAATCAAGCATAGCTGCGTGTTTCTGAATTACCTTCCAAGTTTCTTTTGCAATTAGTGACGCATTTTGGTCAGTTTTCGGGTCTGTGTAATGATACAACATTTTCATTGTACCCGAAAAAGACTTGAGTGTGTTTTTGTGTAAGTTTGAAATAGCAATCCGAGCTGCCAAAATAGCATAATCTGGATGCTTGGTTGTCATCGAAGCGGCGGTTTCAGCAGCTAGACTATCTAATTCGGAGGTACTAACTCCATCATAGATACCAGCCACTACTTTCATGGCAACTTCAACGGGTTGGACAAATGCTGGTTCTAAGCCGTAGCAAAGTCGCTCAATACGAGCAGTGATTTTGTCGAACTTTACCGACTCGCGGCGTCCGTCTCTCTTAATTACATACATAGGCAGCCTTAAAAAGGGTTTTAGGGATTCACAACAAGGTTTACTCTTAGTCCATGAAATGGGCTTAGATAATGATAAATTTACTTAACTATTATTATTTATATTTTGTGACCGCCAGTCACTTTTTGGGTTCGACTAGAATAGACTTTTCTTTATAGAATTGCAGTTTGAAACTTTATACTTATAATTTCCTGAGCGAAACAACAAGTGTAAAATTAGTAAATTGTCAAGGCATATAAAAATTAAAAATCTATATGTAATTAGCAATAATTAAATAGTGTAATGTTAAGGAATTATTAAGCCCTAATAATCAGTTAGTTACTTAAATTGTGGATTGGAAAAGTGAAATAAAAAAGTTATCCACACAAAGTAAATAGTTTTTTCTTTTCCTTTTTGGGCTTTTAGTGAAGTGGTTATGGGTTGTACTTTGGTTGACAAATGTAAATGTTTTATTTTCAGAAAAAAAAATAAAACCTAAAAAAGTTATCCACATAAAAAAATAATTATGATTAATCGTGACACTCCATCAATAACAAATCTCCCGACTCATAAGATACCCTAACTATTCCATCTTCGGCCACTTCATTGCTATTTCCTGAACGATAACCTAGTGTAAGACTATCATTATCAAGCGGATACATCAAGTTTTGTGTACTAATTTTTTTGGCATTTCCTATCGGAATAAGTGAAATTTGAACGCCTTTTACGTACCATTTCTCAAACACAGCGGGTGCAGGAAGAAGTGGATAGATAATCGAATAATCATCTATCATTACGATATGAAGTTTACTTTTGTAACGAACGATGTTGGTCATATTTGTTATTGAATGGTCAGCTCGGCGGCCAGTTGCCCACACAACATTGGCCGCAGGAAAGCCCCTTTCAATCAAAAAATCAAAGGCTTTTTCAAGGTCAGTTTTGTCTTGATTTGGTGTGTGAATAATCTCAATTGGATACTGACTTTGTTCTATCTCTTCTAAATCAAATTGACTATCAAAGTCTCCTAAAAGCACATCTACCTTAATTCCGAGAGACATTACTCGGTGGATGGCACTGTCAAGAACTACTACAAAAGGGCTCCATTCGAGTAGCTGACCGAGTAGCTCAAAACTACAACTTTCGCCGTTCGCAATGATAAGAGCAGGCTCTTGTTTTTCTCTTACAATATGATGTGAAGACATTTTAACTTTGTCAATTAATTAGGTAGATTAAACAAAAAAATCAGAATACCGCCGCAGATGAAATGATAGATTTTTCAAGCGTTTCTAATCCAAGTAGTTTGAGGTAATTTTTGATTGTGATTTCAGAACGCCCCAAGCGACCAACTAATTGTCCAAGCGTGAAGGTCGTTGCATTGTGTTTTATGAAATTAATATCGGATGAGGAAAGCGTGCTTTCTGTTCGGACTTTTACTATTTTTTTTTTCGACATTTTATCTAAATAAACAGGTATTGCAACAAAGATAGTGAGAAAGTATGGCTAAAAAAAGGCTTTAAAAAGCAAAATTGTTGTCTTTTAGGAATGATTTTATACTAAAATTCATATATTTGTCTTTAAAATGTATTGCTTTTCCTAGCCCATAACGATGCCTAATAATACTTTTCGCAAAAAACAACCGCCGAAGAATACGCCACGCAATTCTTCAGGAGGCGGCGGCGGCGGAACTCAAACAACACTTGAGTTAAACGTCAGCAAAGACAGTTATAAGCTTGCTTTTGGCATTTTTTTACTGATTTTGTCAGTAATTTTGCTTCTTTCTTTTGCCTCATATCTTTTTACGGGCGATGCTGACCAAGATATTGTCCAGAAAGCATTCAAAAATTCGCTTGCTCAAACCGACCGAAAAGCCAGCAATATCATGGGAATAATGGGAGCTTATTTATCTCACTTCTTTATTTTTCAATGGTTTGGTTTAGCTGCATTTGGTTGGCTTCCTGTAATTGTTTGGGCTGGTTACAGCCTAGTTTTCAAAAAAGACCTTTTACCGTATAGTTTTAATCGTTTTACGATTGCAAGTATTTTTTATATCATTTGGTCTAGCATTTTCTTTGGTTACTTTACTTCGATTTTTGATTTATCAGCAGGAATTATTTGTGGGGGACTTGGTTATGCCGTCAATCAATTTTTTCAACAGGCGGTTGGTTGGGGTGGAATTTTGATTATTGCATTGTTTTTGGCTGGTTGGTTAATATTCTTCCACGGCTACACCGAAATCGACGATTGGTTTTTTGCCAAATATTTCAAACGTGACCCTCGTGAAGAAGAAAATGAAGACGAAGATATTTCGACTGAACGTATTCGTAGAGCAGTACAAGTCGAAACCATTGATGATGAGCAATACGAAAATAACAACTTTAGAAACCCTGTAACTCCGCCAATTATCAACAAAGAGGAAAAAATAGATTCCTTAAAAATTAGCATAGAAGATATTGTAGTACCAAAACCTTTTGAAGAAAAACCCATAAAACTGGAAGTAGAAATTCCTGAAAAAAATACATTGCCGAATGAGCCATTTAAAGGTGGACCAACTTTTACTATCGAAGATAATCACGCTGACGAAGAGATTTTTGAAAATGATTTGGATGATGATGGCGTAAATGAAAAAGTTCTTAAAGATTTTGGGTTATTCGACCCAACACTAGATTTAGGTAATTATCAGTATCCTCCGCTAACACTTTTGAGCGAATACGGAAATACGGGAACGAAAGTAACTGAAGAAGAATTAGAAGCCAACAAAAATAATATCGTAGAAACGATGCGTAATTTTCAGATTGGAATTGCTAGTATCAAAGCTACGATTGGGCCAACGGTTACGCTTTACGAAATTGTTCCAGAAGCTGGTATTCGTATTTCAAAAATCAAAAACTTGGAAGATGATATTGCCCTTAATTTGGCGGCATTAGGCATTCGTATTATTGCTCCAATGCCAGGTAAAGGCACAATTGGTATTGAAGTTCCGAATAAAAACCGTGAAATGGTAACCATGAAATCGGTGATTGCGAGTGATAAATTTCAAAAATCAAACTTTGATTTACCGATAATTCTCGGAAAAACTATTTCAAACGAAATATTTGTAACTGACTTAGCCAAAATGCCGCATTTACTCATGGCTGGAGCAACTGGACAAGGGAAATCTGTTGGTTTGAATGTGATTTTGGCATCGTTGCTTTACAAAAAACATCCTGCTCAAATAAAATTTGTATTGGTTGACCCTAAAAAAGTTGAGCTTACGCTTTATAATAAAATCGAACGGCATTTCTTGGCAATGCTACCAAATGCAGAAGAAGCAATTATCACCGATACCAAAAAAGTTGTTTATACACTCAATTCGCTTTGTATCGAAATGGATAATCGCTACAATTTGCTGAAAGACGCAGGTGTACGAAATATCAAAGAATACAATGTTAAGTTTGTTCAAAGAAGGTTAAATCCAGAAAAAGGACACCGTTATTTACCGTACATTGTGTTGGTCATTGATGAACTTGCTGATTTGATGATGACAGCTGGAAAAGAAGTCGAACAACCAATTGCTCGTTTGGCTCAATTGGCCCGTGCTATCGGAATTCACTTGATTGTTGCAACACAACGGCCATCCGTCAATGTCATTACGGGTTTGATTAAAGCAAACTTCCCTGCTCGTTTGTCGTTTAAAGTTACATCTAAAATTGATTCTCGAACAATTTTGGATACGGGAGGCTCAGAGCAGTTGGTTGGAAACGGTGATATGTTGCTTTCTATGGGTTCGGACATGGTTCGTTTGCAATGTCCATTCGTTGATACACCAGAAGTTGAAGAAATCTGTGATTTTATTGGCAGCCAAAAAGCATACGAATCTGCCTATTTATTACCAGAGTTTTATGGCGATGAAGAAGGCGAAACGCCTGATTTTGATGCTTCAGAATTGGATGCAATGTTTGATGATGCCGCTCGACTGTTGGTTTCTCATCAGCAAGGTAGTACTTCGCTCATTCAACGAAAAATGAAATTAGGATACAACCGTGCGGGACGTATAATTGACCAACTTGAAGGAGCGGGCATTGTTGGCCCTTTTGAAGGCAGCAAAGCACGAGAGGTTTTAGTAAAAGATATGGAACATTTAGAGGAAATTTTGAGAAAGTTGCGTTAAAAACAACCTTTTGAATTATTTTTGCGTCTAAATTGTTTAATAGTACTAGCATTTATAGTATATTTTAATCCTTTTAGTAAAAATCTCGTCTAATAGTAAAATATAAAATTTACCTTTTAAAGAAATGAAAAAAATACTGGTTTTATCTGCCCAATTATTACTATTTAGTAATTTGGTCATGGCTCAAAAAGACAAAAAAGCAACTGCGATTTTGGATGAAATGAGCAAAAAATACCAAACAATGAAGTCGTTTAGTGCTGCTTTTACCTACGGAGTTGAAGGTTCTAACGCAAAACTTACTGAATCTTACAAAGGTGATGTAACTGTAAAAGGTGCAAAATTCCGCTTAAAAATGTTAGGGCAAGAAGTTTTTACGAACGGTAAAGAACTTTATAGCTATACAAAAGAAACAAACGAATGTCAAGTAACCGACTTCAATCCATCAGAAATGGATGCCCTTTCGCCAACTAAAATTTATACCATTTACAAAAAAGGGTACAAATATGTTTTCTTGGAAGAAATAAAAGAAGGAAGTCAATTATACGAAGTTGTTGAGCTTTCTCCAGAAGATAAATCAAGTAAAGTTGCCAAAGTTCAAATCAAAGTTGACAAAAAAGATAAATCAGTAAAATCTTGGAAAGTTTGGGATAAAAATGGCAAACGTACTGTTTTTCGTGTTGACAAATTTATGCCAAATGCCCCTGCTGATGACAAAATATTTACTTTCGATAAGAAAAAATATCCAGGTGTTGAGGTTGTTGATTTAAGATAAATACGCTTAGTTTATATTTATAAAAAAGGTCTTGAAAATTAAGTTCAAGACCTTTTTTACTTTAATAATAAAATAGTCCCCAAATTTGAGGACTATTTGTTTTCTAAATTAGGTTACGAATATAAATATCATTCACTAGATAAATCTCGGCTACTTTTTTTATAAGTACGGAAATTTGTATTATTAGGTTTCAATGTTGTTTATTTTTTTAAATATTAATTAATCGTTTTCACACTTGATTTATGCTCATACTACTTTTTTTTTCATGGCTATTTTATGGAGCTATTCATAGCTTGATGGCGAGCAATTATTTTAAAAATTTTGTGGCAGAAAAAATGGGTAAATATGTACGATTTTACCGATTATTTTATAATGTAATCGCTTTTGTTTTACTAATTCCAGTTTTAGCATTACAGTTTTCTACAGAAAAAAATACTCTTTGGCAAGTATCTGATTATGAAGCTATTAGCGGAAAATTTATTTCAGTTTTAGGTACAATTTTTATAGCAATTGCTCTACAAGGTTACGATTTAGGCGAATTTAGCGGCATACATTTCAAGAAACAGGATGAAATTCCCGCATTCAAAACTGATGGATTATTGCAGTATGTGCGACACCCTATTTACTTCGGAATTTTGTTATTATTCTGGGGACTATTTGTAGCTGATGCCTCCACCAAAAGTCTTTTAGGAGCAATTGCGGTCACGATTTATTTGTTGATTGGGGTTTATTTTGAAGAAAAAAAATTGGTTTTAGTATTTGGGGAGAAATACAAAGCATATCAGAAAAATGTGCCGATGCTTATTCCTTTTTTGAGATTTTAGACGGGAGTTCTTTCCAAAAACTCCACTAAGAACAATTTCCCACAATTTATGCAACGTTCTTCATCTTGATTGCATCTAATGAACAAACGTAAACTTTAAAATTATGAAAAAACTATTCATTTTATTGGCTTTTATCACAACAGCAAGCTTTGCACAAGAGTTTAAAAGAAGCTATAATCTAAGCGATTTTGATAAATTAGATTTAGGCAGCTCTTTTATTATTACGGTCACACAAGGAAATATTTATAAAATTGACGTTCGTGGACGAGAAAAAGATGTAAAAGAAATTATCGCAAAGGTTTCAAACAACACCTTAGACCTTCACTATCCATCAAATTGGAGTGGCTGGAAAAACCATAAAGAAGTATATATCAGCATCACAATGCCTAAACTTGCTGGAGCGGAGTTTTCTGGAGCTTCAAAAGCCACTGTTTCTGGTTTTAATAGCGATAAACTCGCTATTGATATTTCGGGAGCGTCAAGTGCAACTTTCAATGTAGATGCCAAAAACTTATCTTTAGATTGTTCAGGAGCATCGAGTCTAAAAATTGTTGGTAACGGTCAAATCATCAATGCCGAAGTTTCGGGTTCGTCAAACATCAATGCTTTTGAGTTTAAAGTAGCCAATGCAAATATTGATGCTTCGGGAGCGAGTGATGCAAAAATGTATGTAACCAGTAAAATTATTGCCGAAGCAAGCGGTGCAAGTAGCGTTCGTTACAAAGGTGGAGCTTCCGTGAAATCAAATACATCGGGAGCGGGTTCTGTAAAATCAATTAATTAAATTATATATTCATTAAAAAGAGGCGTCATATTTTGATAATATGACGCCTCTTTTGTGAGTTATTCAAAATAATTTACCAATGCATCGGGTGGCGATTTTTTAGCATTTACATCTTCAATTAATTGATTGATTTTAGGCAATTCAGATTCTGGCAAAAAGTGCTTATAAAAGCTAAATATTGAACTATGAACTTCCGTTGTATTATTTTTTTCAGCGGCAATTTTTAGCCAAACCAAAAATGTCTCCCGTTTAAACTTCGATTTATCTGTTGTGTTCGAGAGAAAAAACATCAACGATTCTTCATCACTATTATTCTTAAAAACATTCCAAATAAACTGTAGATTCTCAACAATAAACTCCACAGGTAAGTGATAGATGATTGCATTAGCATTTGCTTTATCTCCCTTTAATGAAAGTCCATAAGCTTTGTAAAGTAAGGCTAAATTATAGCTTTTATCTAGTTGATAAATTTCGTCAAATAACTTAATTGCTTTATCGAAATCTTTAGCTTCTAAGTACAAAATTGCTAAATCCATCAGATTTACTTGTCTTTTTGGAGCAATTGTTTGCAGTAAAAGATAGGTTTTTATTGCTTCTTGACTTTTACCTGCATATTGTTGAATAAAACCTAATTGAGACAACAAAATTGGATGGTTCGGGTATTTTTCTAATAATTCCTTTAAAGCTTTTTCGGATGAATCGTAATAATCCAGTTTGGTTAAATCATCAAAATCGCCTGATTTTACTCGGTCTTTTTGCAAAGCAAAATCTAATCCAACATCATATTTCCCAATCCAAGCATCCTGATAAGCTTGTTTATATGCTGTCATTAATTGTAAAACTTCCGTGCTTTTTGAAGCTGCCGTCCATTGTTTATTGGTTTTAAAAGTTCGATAAACAACGTTATAACACACAAATGACATTATCAAAGCGAAAAAAACTAGCCAAATTGACTTGATTTTCTTAATATTTATTCGATTATTAGTTGATTTTTGTTGAATATAGGCCATCAAAAAAAACAAAATCAACAAACTCACATAAGAGTCAAAAACCGTTAGGTTAAAGACTAAATATGATACTAAATAGCCAGTAATTAGGCTTTTCTGAGTAATTCCGATGTTGGTATCTTTTTCCCACAACAAGTAAAGCATACTTGCAATGACAAATAAATACGTCAAAAGGCCTAAAAAACCGCCTTCAATATATTTATCAAAAACAAAATTATGAACTCTGTCGTACCAAAATCCATTATCGTACATTGTTGGTGAATAATATTTTGCAAAATAATAGATATACGATTCTTTTCCCCAACCAATTATTGGTCGGTCGGGCAGCCCTGAAAGCGTCATTTCCCAAAGTTCTTTTCGGGCAGAAATACTATTATCTAAAACCGATAAATTGGTAATTCTTGCCAGAGCAGAATCTGATTGAACCCATTCACTATTACGATTGAAGTAAAGTATTGCAATAATACTGGCAATGAAAACTATTCCTGTCAAAGCATATTTTCGTAGATTTTGCTTCAAAAAACCAATCAATAAGGTCGCAACTATTAGCCCGAATACGAGAGAAATAACGGCCGAACGACTCTTTGTATAAACGATAACATATAATAGTAAAGCAAAAACAATAATGCAGATAAACGAATATAAAAATGTCAGAAATTTACTGCGAAGATTATTGGTTTTTATGATATTGATGAAAACATTAATTAACAAAAAAATATGAAAAATAAGATAAATCGCCACATAAAGTGGATTAGATAATGTTGATTGAATTCTTCCATCATCAGAATGCTCACTTTCAACCATGCCAAAAATTGTTACACCTAGAGCCACAAAGCAAGACATAATCAGAATGATTTTCCATTGATTATCAGACAATTTGACACTTCCTACCACCCAAAAAAACGCAATAAAATGTAGGGCGTTGATAGTACCATCCATTCTTTCAAAACTTGATAAAAAGCTTCCTGTTTGACTGACAGAAAAAACCGAAGAAACAATCAACCCTAAAGTATAAACTAATAAACTGATGCTTAACCATGATTTTGGAGGATTTTCTTCGGACGAATGTTGAATATGTATCAAATAAACTACCATCATCACTTCAACCAAAAACCAAAAGAAAACAACTTTTGGCACACTCATTCCATAAAGAGCGGTTTTTGAATGGATAAGTGGCGAAATCACGCATAGGAGCAGTGAAATAAAAATGATTTTTGTTGTTGGCTTCATTAGCAAAGATTAAATTTCAAATGCTAATTTTAACAGTTGATTTACACAAATCCAATTTTTTATTTAAGATAGTTTGAAAAAACAAAACGCCTCTAGCAATAGTGCCAGAAGCGTTTCTCAATTAATCGTTTTTTTATTTCAATTTTTCCAATTCGTCTTTCACAAAATCCATCAGTTCAGCAATGTATTCTTTTGAGAAATCAAATTTCACATTGGCGGCTTCATAGATTTTGCCAATAGTAGTTGTATAACCCAATCTCAAGGCGTTTATGTAACCATCTAAGCCTTTTTTAGCATCCTTTTTATAATTTCTCCAAACGCTGATTGCCCCAAGTTGTGCCATTCCGTACTCAATATAATAAAATGGCACTTCATAAATATGTAACTGACGTTGCCAAGTAGAGCGTTTGAATCGTTCAAAACCTTTCCAATTAGTTATTGAATCCGAAAATTGTTCGACTATTTTTATCCATTCCGTTTGACGCTCTTCGATGCTGTGCGTCGGATTTTCGTAAATCCAATGTTGAAATTTATCGACGGTTGCAATCCATGGTAAAACTTCCAAAATATCTTCTAAATGCTCGATTTTTGCTCGTTTTAAGTCCTCTTCGTCGTCAAAAAATACGCCCCAATGTTCCATCGAAATCAATTCCATTGACATTGAAGCTAATTCTGCTACTTCGGAAGTTGGATTTCGGAAAGAATTGATAGGTAAGTTTCGTACTTCAAACGAATGAATAGCGTGTCCGCCTTCGTGAACCATCGTAACCACATCACGCAAACTCGAAGTGGCGTTCATGAATATAAATGGCACACCAATTTCCTCCAATGGATAATTATAACCTCCTGGAGCTTTTCCCTTACGAGATTCGACATCAAAATGCCCCATTCTTCTCATGATGCGAATATAATCAGCTAGTTTTGGGTCAATTCGCTCGAAACATTCCACCGTCTTATCCAACAAATCTTCGCCATTTTTGAATGGTTTAAGAGCTGGTTTTCCATCGGGGTCAACTTTCAAGTCCCACGGACGTAAATTGTCAATATTTAATTTCTCAAGACGTTCTTTTGACATTTCATCAACCAAAGGAACAACAGTTTCGGCTACTGCTTCATGAAAATTAAAACAATCTTGTGGTGTATAATCGAACCGCCCCATTGCGGCAAACATATAATCTCTGAAATTAACAAATCCAGCATTGACAGCCAATTGATGCCGTAAATCTCGTAATTCATTGAACAAAACATCAAGTTTTTCGTGGTCTTGATAACGTCGTTCGGAGATTTTCGTCCAAGCTTCTTCACGTATCTCACGATTGGGCGATTGCAATAAATCTCCTGCCTTTGGCAAAGTCAATTCTTCACCATTAATATTGACAGTCATTGATGCCGTAGTTGCCTGATACTCCGTTTGTTTTGTCTGAATTTGTGTCTCAATTGGAATATTTTCTTCTCGAAAAATCTCGACCGATTTTTTCATTCCACGAATCGTAATATGGAAACCCGCATCTGTCAATTCATCTAAAAATGCACTTTCTAGGGCTTTTTTATTGAGTTGGTCACTATAAACAGACAATTCTGGCTGAATTTGTTCTACAAAGAATTGATAGTTTTTTTGGTTTTCTTCACTCACCGTATCGCAAGTCATTTTGATATAACGCCAAGCCATATTTTCTGACAAAAACGATTCCAATTCACTGCGGTCAATGAACCATTGACGCAAATCTTGGGCATTCTCAAGCGACCGATTTAATAAATTTTCGTACAAGGGTTTTACATCTTGCCATGAATTTAGGGCAAATTCTTCACCAATAAATGTGCGTGGTTTTCTTTGAGGTATTTCTATTTCTTGCATACTTTTTTAGATTTTAAATTTCAGATACGAGATAAAAAACAGTAGTTTTCTATCACATTTACCGCTTAAACTCTTCCAAACAACGATAAACTTCAAAAGTGAGATCATAATCGTTGGCGGTTAAAACAAAATTATCAGGTAAATTACAAAACTTCATAAAATTCTTTAGCTCTTGTCCTTTAAGCTTGGTTACGAATGAAATATATTCGGAATTGTAACGATATTCAACCAAAAGTTTTCGTAAATCTTCTTGCTTCATTGCAGCCAATTTACGACGACTTTTCCCTTCTTTACTGAAAAGTTCGTAAAGGCCATCAATCGAAATACCAATTGTGCCAGGCGTTGACGTGTTAGTATTGATGAGGTTTGAAATATCTTTCCATTTCAGTTTTGTTGAAGCCTCGGGCGTCGATAACAACTCGTCGATTTGTTTTTTTACTTGCTCCAAACGTTTATCTCGTACAACTACTTCCTTCAACGCAATTGCATCCTGACGCATTTCAATGGTTGGTTCTAAATTAATTCCATCCCAAGCAATTCCTGCGGATTTATAACCAATCGACGAGATTTTGATGGAATCTCCTTTGGAAGCACGCACCAAAAAATTACCATTATCACTAGTTTTTGTTATTTGTTTCGTATTTTTATTCACAACCGTAGCCGATTGAATCGGTTTTCCAGTAGTTTTATCAATCGCTTTTCCAAGAACATACGATTTTTGGGCAAAAGCAGAAACAGACATGAAAAAAAATAACAAGCCAAACAAACCCAAACACGTAGGAATGAAAGTACAAAAAGTAGTTAATTTTAAATCCCGCATTATTGGGTTGACCGATGCTTCGGTAGGCTGGTTATTTGATTTGTCCATTCAAAATAATATATTTCACTTCTTTATTTTTTGTCAATAAAAAACTAGCTGTTTCGTCGAGATTTAATTCTTCGTTTTCAACTTCTTTCACCGAAACTTTGTATTGCTTAATAATTTCAGGAAACTCACTTAATAAACTCACTTTCAAGCCTTTAGCATCTATTTCTTTGATTCCCCAAAAAGTAGAAAGGTCGCCTAAGTCTTCAATAACGCTCGAAAACACAAAATCAGTAGCATTATTGATATTTTTTTCGCTCAAATTAATTCCAATATCTTTTATTATAGTTTTACCGTTTTGAACAAACTCAGCGTTACGTATCAGCAAATCGAACAAAAATCTTTCGTTATTAGGAATACTTTCGTAGTTATTGAGTTGGTATTTTCCGTAAGACTGCTCAGCAACCGACTGTAAACCAGTCAGAATTGCTACAAAATTGAGTTTTCTAATTACTTGTTTCTCAATATCATCTTTATAGCCGCCCGATTCAATCAAAATCAAGCTACTTCCCCATTTTGAAATATTATCACCAAAAGCTCGTGGTTCGTGGGCGTCATTCCACTTACCAATATGTCCTGGAATAAACTTTTGCAGCGTTTCATTCATGCCACAAATGACTTGCATGGCTCTCGTACGATTCAAATTCCACTCTTGTGGAAAATTATAAGGTGTTGCTAAAAATGATATAGTTGCCTGTTTTTCGCTCATTCCTGCACTATATTTTGTTCCTTGGTCGTGTAGATTAAACGAAAATTCGGGACGAAGCTCATCTTGTAATTTCTTCAACAATTTCCCTTCAGGAGTTTCAAAACGCAACGCATCTCGGTTCATATCAATGCCCGTTGCGGTACGTCTTTGGAAACGTTCGGCTCCATCTGGATTAAGCATTGGAACAAAATAAAGCGTGCAGTTTGCTAGAATTTTAGTTCTTAAAGCATCAAATTCATCATTTTTTGCTTGAAAAAATTTAAAAATATCCATCAAAGCCATTGTAGCGGTTGCTTCATCACCGTGCATTTGCGACCACAGCAAAATCTTCGTTTGACCATTTCCCAATTTAATTTGATAAATCGTTCTTTCTTCAAACGAATGACCAACTGGCTGTACATCAAATGGCAGTTTTTCTATCAAAGGCACAATGTCTTTGTGTTTGAAACGGCGAATAATGAGGCTTTGCTCCTTAAATTCTTCGTGTTTCTCGAATAATTGTTTTGAAAAATCTGGAAGTGTTTTCTGTGCAACTGATGACATAGTAAGCAAAAAAAAGGTAATTACTGAAAACACAAAGGTAAGGCGTTTGGTAAGAAGTACCATAAATTTGAGTCTTTTTAGAAAATAAAATACTAACGATATTCGCCCATTTTACCAATTTTTAAATGGGTTGCTTGACAGATTTGAATTATAATATTTTTGTTCTCCCGTAACTTCTTTATCAACCCAATTGGGTAATGCGAACACTTCGTTTTCGTTTAAAAGTTCGATTTCTGCAACGATTAAACCTTCGTTTTCACCCAAAAACTCATCAACTTCCCAAACTTTATTTTCAAACAAAACCTTATATCTAATTTTCGTCAAATCAGCTATGGCAAACATATCTAATAATTGTTTGGCATCATCTTTCGGTATTTCATATTCAAATTCGGGTCGAGTTGCTCCAACCGAGAGCCCTTTTATCGTCAAAAAACTTTTGGTGTCGGTAACTCTCACCCTGATTGTTTTATTGGGGTCGGTCAGTAAATAGCCTTGTCGATAAAATTGGCCGTCAGTTCTTTCTGATTTCTCCCATTTTTCATGGTTTACTAAGTATTTTCTTTCTATTTCGAGAGCCATTCTTAAATTATTTGTTTATTCATCTACAAATATATAAATTACATGGTAACTTCTGACGACTAATTATATTGCCTTTATTTCTTTTAAAAATTCCCTCTTTCAATAAGATTTAACATTGGCTTAATATACCTAACGTTTTTTTAACCTTACCTTTGCACTGTAAAAACAATCAGTTATTTACACCAACAAATTAAATTACTACTTATGAGTCTTGCTCACCGTGTTTTAGTAGTCGATGACGAAGCCGATATTGTGGAGTTATTGAGCTATAACCTCGAAAAAGAGGGCTATCAAGTAGCCTCTGCCTCTGATGGCAAAAAGGCAATGGAAGTAGCAAAAGAGTTTCTCCCCGATTTGGTTATTCTTGACATTATGATGCCCCATTTTGATGGCATTGAAGTAGGGCGAATGATACGAGCAATGCCCGAACTAAAAAATACATATATTCTTTATCTTACAGCTCGTTCGGAAGAATATTCTGAAGTTGCCGCCTTTGAAGTAGGTGCAGATGATTACCTCAATAAACCCATCAAACCTCGTGCTTTGATGAGTAGAATCAATGCGTTTTTTAGACGTGAAGCACAAAAAACCGACTCAAGTGACACACTAGAAATTGCAGGTTTAAGTATTAATCGCCTAAATTATACGGTCACAAAACCCGATGGAAGCTTAATTGTTTTGCCAAAGAAAGAGTTTGAGTTATTGTCCTTCTTGGCTCAGCATCCAAATAAAGTGTTTAGTCGTGACGAAATTTTGCAGAAAATTTGGGGGATTGATGTTTACGTAGTCGAACGCACCATTGATGTACATATTCGTAAAGTACGTGAAAAGGTGGGTGAAAATTACATTAAAACACTCAAAGGTGTTGGATATATGTTTACTGACGAAGCATAATTATCAATAATTAATTGTAAATTATCAATTACATTTGTTGTTGATACAATAAAACTTCGACTCAAAAATGTCTTTCAGTCCCCGAATTATTGCTTTTTTTCTGGCCGTACTTATCACGCTCGTTTCGGTGGCATTTCTAAGTTTTGTGCCTGATGTTACGGCTGCCATGCTTTTTGTAGTGGGCGTGGCATGTTTTTTTGCTACCTTCTTTTTTGTCTTTTATACAATTGATATTTTGGTTTTTCGGGAAGTTGAACAAATCTATAAAACGATTCAAAAACTCAAAATTCGTGACTTTGATATTTCCAGAAAAAATCTATTGAGAAGCGTAAATCCAATTAAAAAACTCAATTCGGAGATTTCGGTTTATGTAACCAAAAAACAAAATGAAATTGAAGAATTGAAAAAAATGGAGCAGTTTCGACGAGAATTTTTGGCTGATGTTTCGCACGAACTCAAAACTCCTATTTTTGCTGCCCAAGGTTTCATTCATACGCTTATTGATGGAGCTAAAGAAGACCCAAAAACGCTCGACCGATTTCTCAATCGTGCTGCCAAAAGTATTGATGGCTTGGATGCTTTGGTGCGAGATTTAGTCACACTTTCGCAAGTAGAAAAAGGTGATTTAAAAATGCACTTTGAGCAAATCGACCTAAAACATATCACCGAAGAAATTTTCGAGCAGCTTGAAACAAAAGCCGAAAAACGTGGCGTAAATCTCAAAATCAAGCCAAAAACCTTAGAAAAAGCATTTGTAAAAGCTGACAAACAAAGAATTACGCAGGTTTTAACGAACCTCGTTGAAAACGCTATCAAATACGGAAAAGACCAAGGTAAAATAATTGTTGAAATAGAAGAAGACAAAAAACACTTTCATATTTCGGTGGAGGATGATGGCCCAGGTATTCCACCTGAACATTTATCTCGCATTTTTGAACGTTTTTATAGAGTTGATAAAAGCCGTTCACGTGATACTGGCGGAACGGGTCTTGGTTTGGCAATCGTCAAACACATCCTAAACGCTCATAATTCCAAAATTACTGTTACGAGTAAAATTGACAAAGGAACAACTTTCAAGTTTAAACTAGCCAAAATTATTGAATCTTCCGACGAAAAACTCGTTGATGGTGAATAATCTGCTTTAAATTTAAACCTGCAAAACCTCTTTCCCTCCTCACAGGTTTTCTTATCTGCTACAATAAGCGTAACTTTGCACAAAAAAGCAGCAAATAAATGGAATACGATTTCGATTTTGACATTTTTGATGACAAAGAAACGCCAAAAATAAAAAATGTAGTAAAAAAAATCGTTTTTAAAGACATCATCATCTTTGAAAATGAAGATTATATATTGATAAACAAACCGCCCTATTTATCAAGTCTCGACGAGCGAACACAAGATAAACACCAAAGTATTTTACGTTTGGCAAAGGAATATTCGCATGATGCACAACTTTGCCACCGTCTTGACAAAGAAACTTCAGGAGTTTTGGCCATTGCCAAAAACCCAGCAGCGTATCGTAACTTGGCAATGCAATTTGAAGCCCGTGAAGTAACAAAACGTTATCATGCTGTTGTCAATGGTGTACATAGTTTTGATGGCGTGTCGGTTTATTTACCGATTGCTCAACTCAGAGACGGTACGGGCGTTAGAATCGACCGTGAAAAGGGCAAAATTGCCGAAACAATTTTCTATACTTTAAAAGCTTATCGACACTATTCGTTGGTTGAATGTTTGCCAATTACAGGCAGAATGCACCAAATTAGGGTACATCTACAATGCCTCAAAGCTCCTATTGTAAGCGACCCAATGTACGGTGGTAATGATATTTTTCTTTCTCAAATCAAAAGTAAAAACTTCAATCTTAAAAATGGTACTGAAGAGATTCCGTTGATTCGTCGAGTAGCTTTACATGCCCATTCGCTGACATTTCGTTTGCTTAATGAAGAAGTAATTAAAATTGAAGCCCCTTATCCAAAAGATTTTAGCGTAGTTGTAAAACAGTTAGATAAGTTTGGATAATAATGTAGCATAATTTTCAAAGATATACTTAAAAAGGTGGACATTTGCTTTCAAACAAATGTCCACCTTTTTACTATAAATCTTCAAGCAGTTTATCGAGTAATTTCTAAAATCTCTACTTCAACAACACCTGCTGGAGCTTGGATTTCGGCAGTTTCACCTAGTTTTTTACCAAAAAGTCCTTTTCCAAATGGAGAATTGATTGAGATTTTACCTAATTTCAAGTCAGCTTCTTCTTCTGCAACCAATGTATATGCCATTGTCGCTCCATTTTTCTTATTCTTGATTTTTACTTTTGATAACAAAGAAACCTTCGATGTATCAATCGTTGATTCATCCAAAATTCTTGCATTGGCTACAATCTCTTCCAATTTCGAGATTTCCATCTCCATTAAGCCTTGTGCATCTTTAGCGGCATCATATTCGGCATTTTCCGACAAATCTCCTTTGTCACGAGCCTCTGCAATTTGAGCAGCAATTGACGAACGCCCTTTAAATTTTAATTCGTGAAGTTTATTTTTTAGGTTGTTAAAACCTTCTTCTGTGTAATACTGAATCTTTGACATAACATTTATAAATTTAAAAACCCCTAACGATTAGGGGTGGACAAAAAAAAACGGCGAAAATTCGACCGTCCCTGATAAAACATTAGATTTTAATACAGAAACTACCTTATTTTCAGTCGAAATAATACTTTATTTGTTCGTTTTCTTTTCATTCGCTTATTTTGAATAACAAAGGTACAAAGTTTTTTTAAAAATCATTGATTTTTAAAGCCACATATTTACAACGAAATTATCATGAAAATAGTTTTTATGGGTACGCCCGATTTTGCGGTAGCGAGTTTAAAAGCATTGGTAGAAAATGGGTTTGAGGTAGTTGCAGTTATTACTGCTCCTGACAAACCTTCGGGGCGAGGGCTGGTGATGCACGAAACTCCCGTAAAAAAATATGCCGTTTCACAAGAAATTCCAGTTTTACAACCAGAAAAACTAAAAAACCCTGAATTTTTGGAGCAATTACGCAGCTATCAAGCTGATTTACAAGTGGTTGTGGCATTCAGAATGTTGCCTGAGGTAGTTTGGAATATGCCATCAATTGGCACTTTTAATCTTCATGGTTCGCTTTTACCACAATATCGTGGAGCTGCTCCTATTAATTGGGCTGTGATCAATGGCGATACCGAAACTGGTGTAACAACGTTTTTTATTCAACAAGAAATTGATACGGGTAATATTATTTTTGCTGAAAAAGAGCCAATTTTACCTGACGATAACGCTGGAACGATTCATGATAAATTAATGGAACGTGGGGCAAATTTAGTCGTAAAAACTGTGCGAGCCATTGAAGCAGGGAACTATCCGCAAATACCACAGGTGATGACTGTTGAATTAAAACCTGCTCCGAAAATTTTCAAAGAAACTTGCCAAATTGACTGGAATCAGCCCGCCGAAAAAATTCATAATTTTGTTCGTGGTCTTTCGCCCTACCCAGCAGCTTGGACACTCTTGAATGGCAAATCATGTAAAATTTATCAGACTTCCATCGGTGAAAGTGTTGATGAAAACTCAACCGAAATCGGGAGTTTTAAAACCGATGGTAAAACTTATCTCGATTTTCGTAGTGCCGATAAGTGGGTAAAAATCAAAGACCTCCAGCTAGAAGGAAAAAAACGCATGGGAATTGAAGAATTTTTAAGAGGTTTTAGGGCTTAAAAAGTGGTTAAAAATTGGTTTCTGGCTACTATCCCATAGTTTTGTATCCACCTATTAATTTTTACACATAAATATCAAACGCTACCGTTTTCTTGCCGAACTTTGTGGCAGAAATTCACTTAAAAAACACAGGTTTTCAACCTGTCATTTTAGTATCATATAAATTCGTTAAATAACTTACGATATGCTAATCAATCGCCCACGTAGAAATAGAAAAAGTGCAGCAATCAGGGATTTGGTGCAAGAAACAAACCTTTCGGTCAATGATTTTATCTTCCCGATGTTTGTCATGGAAGGCTCAGGAATCAAAAGTGAAATCAAATCAATGCCTAATATTTATCGCTTTTCGCTAGATACTTTGATAGAAGAAATCAAAGAAGTTACCGATTTGGGCATCAAATCTATTTGTCTTTTTCCCAATTATCCTGAATCTAAAAAAGACAAGTACGCTACCGAAAGCCATAATCCTAATACGCTGTATATCAAAGCTTTGAGCGAAATAAAAAACAAATTTCCTGATTTAGCTTTAATGACCGACATCGCCATGGATCCATACAGTAGCGATGGCCACGATGGTTTAGTAGAAAATGGACAAATTTTAAACGATGAAACGCTCGACATTTTGGGGAAAATGGCTTTAGCACAAGCCCGTGCTGGTGCTGATATACTAGGGCCTTCAGATATGATGGATGGAAGAATCGGATATATACGAGAGTTGCTTGACGATGAAGGATTTACGAATGTTAGTATCATGTCGTATTCAGTAAAATATGCGAGTGCATTTTACGGCCCATTTCGTGATGCCTTAGATTCTGCTCCAAAATTTGGTGATAAAAAAACCTATCAAATGAACCCAGCCAATGTAAGAGAAGCACTTATCGAAGGGCAACTTGATGCAGCTGAAGGTGCCGATTTCTTGATGGTAAAACCCGCATTTTCATACCTTGACGTAATTAAAACGATGGCTGATAATTTTGATTTGCCAATTGCTGCTTATAACGTTTCGGGCGAATATGCCATGATAAAAGCTGCTGCTCAAAACGGTTGGCTTGATGGCGACAAAGCCATGCTCGAAATGCTTTTAAGTATCAAACGAGCGGGAGCAAAAATCATTTTAAGTTATTTTGCCAAAGAATACGCCCAATTAAAAGCCTAAAAGATGTCACAAACAATATTAATTTTAAATGCCCTCGTTGTAAACGAAGGAAAAATTACACCATCAGATGTATTCATCAAAGATGGAATAATTGAGCAAATTGGAAATGATTTATCGCATCTCAAAACCAAGAAAATAATTGATGCGACGGGCAAATATCTGCTACCAGGTGTGATTGATGACCAAGTGCATTTTCGTGAACCTGGCCTTACCCACAAAGCTACAATTGCAACAGAGGCAAAAGCTGCGGTTGCTGGCGGCACAACCAGTTTTATGGAAATGCCGAATACTGTACCAAATGCTCTTACACAAGCACTTTTGGAAGATAAATACCAAATTGCTGCTCAATCTTCGTTGGCCAATTACTCATTTTTTATGGGTGCATCGAATGACAATTATGATGAAGCAATGAAAACTGACATCAAAAATGTGTGCGGTTTGAAGATTTTCATGGGCAGCTCAACTGGCAATATGCTTGTTGATGATAAAAACGTTTTGGAGAAAATATTCACCAATTTTTCTTCATTAATTGCTACACACTGTGAAGACGAGGCAACAGTAAAAGCCAATTTAAGCAAATATAAAGAGCAATTTGGCGAAAATATACCTTACGATATCCATGCCTTGATTCGCAACGAAGAAGCTTGCTATAAATCGTCATCAATGGCTGTTGAACTCGCAAAAAAACACGGAACAAGGCTTCATATTTTACATATTTCATCGGCTGATGAAATATCGCTTTTTGATAATTCTTTATTTACTAAAGAAAAACCTAAACACATTACTTCGGAAGTTTGTGTGCATCACTTGTGGTTTGATGCAAATGATTATAAAACATTAGGAAATCAAATCAAATGTAACCCTGCCATCAAACATGGTCACCGAGAGAAATTGCTCCAAGCTCTACTTGATGACCATTTTGATGTAGTCGCAACTGACCACGCTCCGCACACTTGGGACGAAAAACAACAATCATATTGGCAAGCTCCTTCGGGCTTACCTTTGGTTCAGCATTCGCTTAATGTGATGCTTGAATTTTATAAACAAGGTAAAATTTCGCTAGAAAAAATTGTACAGAAAATGGCTCATTCGGTAGCAGATTGTTTCCAAATTGAACGTCGAGGCTATATTCGTGAAGGTTATTGGGCAGATTTAACTTTAGTAGATTTGAATCAAAATACTTTGGTTATCAAACAAAATCTTTACTCAAAATGTGCTTGGTCACCTTTTGAAGGAACTGAGTTTCAATCGAAAATTACACATACCATTGTTTCTGGAAATATTGTTTTTGCGAATGATAAATTTGACGAAAGCGAAAAAGGTCAACGTTTGATATTTGAAAGATAAAAATAACAACCTTCCAAGCTTATTCATATAAACTTGGAAGGTTTAACAAACTCAATATTTGTATTGTTACTCAATCAGATGAAAGAAATTGATAACTTTTATTTGCAATTAGACGAGCCGAACAAAAGTTGTTTGCTTGCTTTAAGGGATATTATTCTTTCTCAAGACCAAGAAATTTCGGCTGAGTGGAAATACAACTTGCCTTTCTTCTGTTATAAAGGAAAAATGTTTTGTTATCTGTGGATTCGACCAAAAACCAATCAGCCTTATTTAGGTATTGTTGAAGGCAAATATTTTGACCATCCCGCTTTATTAGCAGAGAAACGTTCGAGAATAAAAATAATGCTGTTCGAGCCAAATGAAGACTTGCCAATAGAAACCATTGAAATGATTATACAACAAGCAATAAATTTGTATAAATCTGGTCAGATAAAATTGCGAGATAAAAAAAGATGAGATGCCTATAAATAAAATAAAGTGCCAGATTAAACCAGCACTTTATTCCTCGTAACCCAAAAAGTAAAAATTAACCACGAGTAACTATTAAGAAACTCGGATCGTAGTCTTCAATTTAATTGTAGAAGAAACATGCTGCCCCGTTGTGCGTAAATACCTACGGTAATTACGACGAAAATCAGCTGCTTTTCTACGTGAAATCAATATCTTTTGGTCGTGAATCAACACTTCTCCACCTCGGCAATTGAAATATAAATCATCAACAAATGCGAGATTAATAATATAAGAACGGTGAGGTCTCACGAAATTTGAAATTTCAAGGAGTTCTTCTTCAAAAATTCTCAGTGTTTTAGAACTGATAATTTCACGCCCATCTTTCAACTTAAAGATGGTATAATTTTTTGCACTTTTAAGGTACAGAATGTCCCCAAGCTGAATCATATTACGCTTGCCAGCCACTCTCATAGCCAAATTCGATGTTGCGGATTCGTTAATCACGCTTTGAACTACTGTAAAGCCTTCCAAGCTCACAGGTGTTGTATAAAGTAGTTTATTCATGATTATAAAGGAAAGCGTTCATGTGCCTTTTTATTTAATGAGAGCAAGATATGTCTCTTAATTGGACGGCACAACAACAAATCGGTAAGTGGCGGTCAAAAATCGGTAAGTGGCGGATTTATTTTTAAGCGGTAGCTTTTTTAATATTCAAATCCAATTTTTGAGATAATGCAGTAGAATATTTCGTTTTTTTGAAAAAATCAAAATATATTATTTAATTAAATTTGGCATTTAGGCTTTTCGTCAATAACTACTCAGCCATTCTAAAAATTCTTGTTTACGGCGACGAGAAACTGGAAGCTCGTTTCCTTGCTCAGTGAGAATGGTTCCACCCTCCCCTTTTATGTAACGTTTGATGTAATCTCGATTGATTAAAAAAGAGTGATGGATGCGAAAAAAATCATAATTAGCCAGAATATCTTCAAATTCTTTGATGTTTTTAGAAACAGTCAGTTTTTGATTTTCTGTCAGATGAATATACGTATAATCGTCGTCGGCTTCACAATAAATAATCGTATTTACTGGTACAAATTGAAATCCATTGACAACTGTAATCGGGATTTTGTTATTTTTATCTCTGGGATGTCGCAGATTATTGATGAGATGTTCAAGATTTTGTTGTGTATGTTTACCTTCAATTCGTTTTTTTGCTTTTGAAACAGCGTCCTTTACTTCTTCAATATTGATAGGCTTCAATAGGTAATCTAACGCACTAAATTTTATGGCAGTAACAGCATATCTATCGAATCCTGTGGTAAAAATTACTTCAAAGTTTGGTTTTGGAATCCTTTCTAATAAATCAAAACCACTTCCATGAGGCATTTCTACATCAAGAAAAACTATATCTGGCGAGACTAATTGAATGAGAGCATACGCCTCTTGCACAGAATTTGCAGTACCAACAATTTCAACTTCATTTGAACAAAATTGTTGAATAATACTCTTCAGTGTTTCAACACTACGATTTTCGTCATCAACTATGATTGCCTTATACATTGTGCAAAATTTTAGTTATTTAGAAATCTCAATATTATAAATACTTTGATTTATGATTTGAGAAAGATTTCTTGATTTCAGTAAAATTATAAATAGCAAAAGTGTGTAAGGAATATTCTTTCACAAAAGAATACAAGGATTATATATTAACCAAACTTTGGAAACTTAATTTCTATTAAAGTTCCCACATCTGTGGTATTATCATCTTCATCTTCTAGTTCAATACAATCACTAATCGAAAAACGAATATCAGAATCGGCAATCATATTGAAAGTACGTAATCTCTCTTCTGTTATTTTGAGTCCTTGCGACTGATATCCTTTTCTGGATTTAGCCTGAATTTGTCTTGCTCGCTCTCTCCCAACGCCATCGTCTTTTATTCTACAAACCAAATATTTGCCTTGATTATAAAACTGAATGTATAAATTTCCTTTAGTTTCTTTGTAGCGAAGACCATGATTGATAGCATTTTCAATAAAAGGCTGCAAAATCATGGTTGGAATATCAACAAATCGATTTACGTCTGGCGATATCTCTAAGTGAAAATCAAATTTATTTTCAAATCTAAGCATTTCCATTTCTACATAAAGACTCAATAATTTTATTTCATCTGAGAGTGTAATATATTTACTTCGAGAAGAGTCTAAAAATAATCGAATCAAATTAGCGAATTTAGACAAATAATTATTCGCCGAAATACTGTCACGAGTAAGAATAAAACTTTGAACGGCATTAAGTGCATTAAACACAAAATGAGGATTCATCTGTAACTGAAGCGTTCGTAATTCTAGTTCGGTAACTTGCCTATAATGACGTTGTTCTTCATCAGCCCAAAATTTAAGAAAGCGTTCTCTTCCATAAAAAAGCCCAAATAAAGTCACAAAGCAAGCTCCCCAAAACCACCACGAACGCCACCAAGGATATTCTATCTTGAATTCAACAAAAGTTGCTTGACCATTTCTTTTTTCGTCATCAATTGCTGAAATTTCAAAACGATAAATAGCTGGACTTAGGGTGTCTATTTTAAACGAGTTATTTGAAATATAAACCCATGGATATGTTTTGTCTCCTTCAAAACTATTCTCAACGATTCGGTATTTATACTTTACATTCGGTAATTGAGGTTTGGTTCCGAGGTAAAACGCTAATGCATTATCTTCGTATCCAATGCTATAAGCATCTTTCAACGTAACACTTCGCCCCGCTATATCAATTTGATTAATAACCGTTTTAAATGGATATGGCTTTGGAGTAGCAACGAGTTTTTGACCATAAATTACATGATTCGCTGAAAAGCATAATATTACAATTATGAAGCAAAATCTTTGCATTTAAGGGGAGGGTCTAAAATTTCAGTCAATGGTTGGTAAAAATACGTGTTTAAATGTGAATGCAAAAGAAGTTGAGCCATTTTTATTAATACTCATTAATCTTTCCTTTGCCTCTGATGCAGTTGGAATATGGTTTTCGGGAATCCACCAAAGAGCCAATGAGGCATCTTGAGGTTTTTCAAACCATCGGTTTCGGTCTTTCATAACCATCGCATGAGCGGTTTTGAAGGCAAATTCTTTTAAATCTTCCATTGTTTCCCAAACCGACATATTGATGATTATCATTTCATCGTCAAAAACTCGTAAAGCAGTAGCATTTTCATTATCACCTTTGAGTCGCCAAACAAAACCTTTACTTTGTTCGGCAAGAGCATTAATTTCGTCTAATTGTGCTACAAAATCGGCTAAAAGAGGGCTATCAATTGGTTCTAATAATTTAGAAATATTAACTTGGGCTAAGTGAAATTTTGCCATGAAATTACTAAATCAAAACCTGCAAGGAAAACAACTGAATCGTTTATTCCTTGCAGGTTTTAAGAGGAATATTTTAGTTTAAATTTAATTCTGCTTGAATTGCTTTTACTTTTTCTTTCAAAGCTACTAAAGTAGCATCAAATTCGTCTTTTTTCTTTAATTTAGCTCTTACACCTACATAAAACTTAATTTTTGGTTCAGTTCCAGAAGGGCGACAAGTAAATTTCGTTCCATCAGCCGTAAAGAATTGCAATACATTTGATGATTCTATTCCCAATTCTCCCGAAGGAATTGATTTTTCTTCACCTGTTTTCAAATCTTTTGTAATGAGTGATTTGTAATCATCCATTCGGATAACTTTCGAGCCAGCCAACGACTTCGGAGGTTTTGCTCTGAAGTCAAGCATCATTTGTTGAATTTCTTCAGCACCAGTTTTACCTTTTTTAGTTAATGAAATTAATCCTTCGTAGTAAAAACCATTTTTTTGGTACATTTCGGCTAAGAAATCGAATAAAGATAAACCTTCATTTTTGGCAAAAGCGGTCAATTCAGCAATCATTGCACAGCTTGCGATTGCATCTTTGTCACGCACTTTATCGCCAATCAAATAGCCATAACTTTCTTCACCCCCACCTATAAACGTTTGCTTACCTTCCATCTCTCTGATAACTTGAGCGATGTATTTGAATCCAGTAAGTGTATTATAACAATTCACACCCGCTTTCGCTGCCATTTCGTCAATCAAATCAGTTGTTACAATCGTTTTTGCTACGAATTCATTTCCAGTCAATTTTTTAGCTTTTTTCCAAGCCTTCAATAAATAGTAGATTATCAAACTAGCTGCTTGATTTCCATTCAACAATTGCCATTCGCCTTTCGGGTCTTTAACGGCCATTCCTACTCGGTCAGCGTCGGGGTCAGTTGCGATTACTAAATCTGCATTGATTTCCTTTGCTTTTTTAAGAGCCAAACTCATTGCTTCTTGTTCTTCAGGGTTTGGATAAACTACCGTCGGGAAGTTACCATCAGGAGTAGCTTGTTCGGCTACGATATTGACATTAGTAAAACCCAATTGAGCCAACGCTTTCGGAACCATCGTGATTCCTGTTCCATGAATCGAAGAGAAAACGATATTAAGGTCTGATTGTTTTTTAATCATTCTTGGATTTACACAAATACTTTTTACGGCTTTCAAATAAGCTTTATCAAGCACTTCGCCAATCATTTTGATGCGTTTTTTTACGCCTCTAAACTTAATATCTTTTACGTTAGTAATTGCATTTACTTCGGCCACGATATTTTTGTCGTGGGGAGCAACCACTTGCGAGCCATCGACCCAGTAAACTTTATAGCCATTGTATTCACGTGGATTATGAGAAGCTGTAATAACAATGCCACTTTGGCAACCCAATTGACGCACCGTGAAAGATAATTGTGGCGTCGGACGAAGCTCTTTATAAAGATAAACCGTAATGCCGTTGGCCGAAAGAATATCAGCAGCCACTTTAGCAAATTCTGGAGAAAAATTGCGGCTATCGTGGGCAATTGCCACTTTTATTTCTTGGTCAGGAAATGTTTTATTCAGATAATTTGCCAAACCTTGCGTAGCTGCACCAACTGTATAATTGTTCATTCGATTAGAACCAACACCAATTTCGCCCCTCATGCCACCTGTACCAAATTCTAGATTTTTGTAGAATGAGTCAGTAAGTTGGGTTGTATTTCCTTCGTCGATGAGCTTTTGAATACTAGCTTTAGTTGCCTCATCATACTTGCCTTTAAGCCAAGTTTTGATGTTTTTTTCTGCTGTTGTATCTAATTTGAGTGTTTTTAGCATGACTTATTGCTTATGGTTGAATTATTATATGAAAGATTTGAACAAATTAAAGCAAGTTTTTGAAGTTTTTCAAGAATGTCCAATATTTTACTCACTCTTTGTTAAAATTATTTCCTTTTCTGTAGAAAAAATGACTTTGCACGTTTTTTTTGAAAGAAAATAGCGTCAAATAAGCAATATCATGTAAAAAAAGTGTTTTTGATATTCATTTCTAAAAAAGATAAAATTTTAATCTCAAAACTCATTGATAAATTGAGAAAAATCTTTTTTAAAATATTTTAATTTAGCAAATTTGCATTATAATTTAATTACAATAACTCAACCAAAACTAGGACAAAATGAAAATTTCCTTTAAACCATTATTAGTTTTATTAGTAGGCCTTTCGATGGCTTCGTGCGTTGCCAAAAAGAAACTCACTGCCTTACAATCTCAGTACGATAAAGCCCAAGCTGATTTAGTGAAATGTGGTGATAACATTCAAGATTATAAAGATAAACTTGACCGTTTAACAAAAACACAGCAAGAAACCGAAAATCAAAAAAATGCTTCACTTAGTACGATTCAACAACGTGACCTTCAAATCAGTGATTTGAAAGACCAAGTTGCAGATTTGAAGAAATTGCGTGACAAACAAATGGAGCAAGTAGGAAACTTGACAGTATTGTCCAAAGCTGCCAATGATAACATTGATAAAACTTTATCGCAATTAGCAAGTAAAGATAAATACATCAATTTGTTGCAAGCTGCACGCACAAAAGCTGATTCTATCAATTTGGCATTGGCAGTAAATCTTAAAAGTGTGTTAAACAACGGAATCGACGACCAAGATGTTGAAATAAAAGTTGATAAAACGGTTGTAATGATAAATATTTCTGACAAAATGTTGTTTAGCAGCGGTAGCTCGAAAATTTCTTCAAATGCCAATAATGTTTTAGGAAAAATTGCCCAAATCATCAAATCAAGACCAGATTTGGATGTAATGGTTGAAGGTTATACGGACAATGTAGCAATCAATACTGATTGTATCAATGACAACTGGGATTTGAGCGTGAAACGTGCCACTTCGGTTGTGCGTACATTACAACAAAACTTTAGTATTGACCCAAATAAATTGATTGCAGCAGGTAGAGGCGAATATAATACCTTAACAACTAATGATACTGCTGAAGGACGTGCAACAAACCGTCGTACTCGTATCATTTTGATGCCGAAACTTGACCAATTCTATGATTTATTGAATCCTGATAAAAAATAAATATTTCATTGAAATACCTACAAAAAAGCCACTTGAAAATTTTCAAGTGGCTTTTTTGTAACTTTTTTTGATGAGTAAATTACTCTACGTAGTTCATATCTTTTGAGAATGTTTCTTCCAAGAAAAATAATGCCAATAAAGAAATGCCAACCGTTATTGCACCGATAATTAATGCTGCATTATTAACACCAAAATCAGGTTTTAAGGCTGCAAAAGAAGCAGTTAATGGAATAGCCGCTCCACGTACAAAATTTGGAATTGAAGTTGCCACCGTAGCTCTGATATTTGTACCAAAAAGCTCAGCAGCCATAATGATAAATAATGTCCAATAGCCATTAAAAATGCCTAAGAAAAATATCATTATATAAAAAACGAATGTCGAGGAAATGGGCGAAAGCAAATAAATAAGCATCATCATAAATGATAAAATCATGAAAATTCCGATAGCTTTTTTTCTGCTTTTTAGTTGTTGACTAAGTACGCCACAAATCACATTACCAAAAGATTGTCCTAAAAATATCAACATCACTGATTTACCTGCAACAATGGTTTCGGTTAAACCGTGTGCTTTACCGAATTCGGGCGAGAAGGTTATCAAAACACCTACAACAAACCACAACGGCACCCCTACAATGATAGCTAAAAGATATTTTTTAAGCCTTTGGAAATTCCCGAAAATCATCAAAATATTACCTCTTTGTGCTTTTTCTTGCTTTAATTTCAAGAATAAACCAGATTCAAAAACATTGATTCTCAATAATAAAAGCAACAAACCCAAACCTCCACCAACAAAATAAGAAACTCTCCATTCAAATAAATCAGCGACGAAATAAGCCAAAACTCCACCAAAAACGCCCATTGTTGAAACAATTACTGCTCCATAGCCTCTCAATTTTTGTGGCAATAACTCCGCCACAAGCGTGATACCAGCTCCTAATTCTCCTGCTAGTCCGATTCCCGCAATAAACCGTAAAACAGCATATTGAGGCAAAGTTTGAACCAATCCATTAGCCATATTTGATAATGAATAAAGAATAATTGAACCAAATAACACCGATAGACGGCCTTTTTTATCGCCCATAATTCCCCAAAGAACACCTCCAATGAGCAAACCTGCCAATTGCATATTTAGTAAAAAAACACCTTCGGGCAGTAATAATTCGTCGGAAACGCCTAAAGTTTTTAGACTCGGAACTCGCACGACACTAAATAAAAACAGGTCGTACATATCTACTAAATAGCCTAAAGCAGCCACAATTACAGGCAATTTTAAAAGTTGCTTTGTGAGCGATTGATTTTTTTCTTTCATAAGGGTTTAGGTGAAATCGTTGAGTTAATGATGGTTTCGATAAAATGCAAATATTAAACTTTATCAGGAACAACATACGGAGCTCGATATTTGCGTGTAAGCATGGCATTCGCTTCTTTATCGCCCACAAAAGTTTCTTTGGTTGGGTCGAAATGTAAAGTTCTGCCCAAACGATAAGAAATATTTCCTAAATGTGCGATACTTGCTGCTAAATGAGCGGTTTCTACAGGACCATTTAACATAGATTTTTCTTTAGCACGAACGGCATCAATGAAATTTTTGTAGTGGTCGCCCCCTGCATTTCGGGCTGGGCCAGGCTCACGATTTTTTCCTAAATATGTTTTGTAATCTGAATAACCATTGATAACCATGTAACCCTTATCACCATAAAAAATATTGCCAACTTCCACGCCATCTTCTTTGTTGGTCATCCACGGACGCACCTCCATTTGAATTACTTTTCCTTCTTTCGGATAGTTGTAAGTTGTACTCAAAACTTCGGGTGTTTCTTTACAGTCATTCCAAAGGTATTTCCCGCCTGCAGCTGTAATTGTTTCGGGCAAACCTACGTTTAAGCCCCACATACATAAATCAGTTTCGTGAATACCTTGATTCCCAACATCGCCATTACCATAATCCCAAAACCAATGCCAGTTATAATGCACATAATTTTTGCTAAAATCACGCACTTGAGCAGGACCTTGCCATAAATCCCAATTTAGACCTTCAGGAACAGGTGATTTTCCTAAATCGCCTATATCTGGTCGCCATTTATAAACCGTTCCACGAGCCATGTAAACTTTGCCAATTAGTCCATCTCTTAAATGTTTGATGGCTTCTTGTATCGCAACCGAACTCCGCAACTGCACACCATGTTGAACGATTCGGTTATATTTTGCTGCTGCTTCTACTAATTTTCGTCCCTCAAATAAATTATGGCAAGCGGGTTTTTCTACGTAAACGTCTTTCCCCGCTTGGCAAGCCCAAATTGCCGCCAAGGCATGCCAATGATTCGGCGTAGCAATACTTACGGCGTCGATTGATTTATCTTCATAGACTTTGCGTAAATCTTGTTCGGTTTGAACTTTTTTGCTGTATTTTTCTTCAAATGCTTTTGCTCCTGATTGCAGCACTACGTTATCTACATCGCAGAGTGTAGCAACTTCCACATTATCTTGCTTCATAAAGCCAGAAATATGGTCTTTCCCTCTCCCATTGATTCCAATAACAGCTACTCGCATTCGGTCATTTGCTCCAAATGCAGTAGAAGGAATAATAGTTGGAATGGCCATCATGGCAAGCGAACTCGGAACTGTAGCCTTGAGTATATCTCGGCGTGTAAATTTTTTCATCGTTTGCTGAACAGTTTAAAAGGTTGAATAGTAATTATTTTTCAAAGTTAAAAACGACCATAACTTCACAATGGAAGGCTTTTACAATCGTGCAATTGTTAATCCGCCATCTATCATAAAAACTTGACCTGTTGAATAAGGAAAATCTCCTTTAGCAATTGCTGCAACCGCTTTACCAATATCATCAGGATAGCCCCAACGATTTTGAACAGTCAATCCTTCAGCTATTAGTTTATCGTATTTTGCAGTAACTCCTTCGGTCATATCCGTTTTTATTACGCCAGGTCTGACTTCATAAACAGGAATATTAAATTCGCCCAATCGGGTGGCAAAAAGCTGAGTCATCATCCCCAAACCAGCTTTTGAAACACAATATTCCCCTCGGTTGACTGATGCAACTGTTGCCGAAATTGATGAAATAGTTATAATTGATGCTTTAAAACCCTTATTATCAGACTGTTGTGCTATCATCCAATTGGCTACGACTTGTGTTAGAAAGTATGTACCTTTCAAATTTGTCGAAATTACGTAGTCGAAACTTTCTTCGGTAGCAGCCAAAATATCATTGCGTTCTTTGGGAGCGACACCTGCATTATTGACTAAAACATTCAATTTTCCAAAGTGTGATTTGGTTTTTTCGATTATCGTTTTTCTATCTTCATTGGAGGCAATATCACCTTGACAATAAATAACATCTGCTCCTGTTTTTCTTAGATTTTCTAAAGTTTCTTGCACGAAACTTTCATCCCGAATACCATTTATTGCTAAATCAAAACCATTTTTAGCCAAATGTTCGGCAATTCCTAGCCCAATTCCTCTACTTCCGCCCGTAACCAACGCTACATTTTTCATAGTGCATCTTTGATTGTTTTAAGCATTTCGGCGTGAGGATGGTTTTTATAAACCGAATCTAAAGGAAAACAACCCGAATACAATCCATTGCGTGGAGCGGTTGTGCAATCAGAGAAAGTGCGACACAAAAGTTTGCGTTGAATTGGGCGAGCATTTAACATATCGTCGGGCATTGTTGGGTATGAAAGCACCATTCGACCAAATCCAACAAAATCGACTTTACCATTTCGCAACACATTTTGAGCTACATTTGGCAGCCATTCTTGCAAATATGAATAACCCGAACCTACAATTATTAACTCAGGAAAAGCTTGTTTTAGGCCATCAGCCACATCAATCATGCGAGTAACACCTACCATCGGCTCTTCGGGTGGCTGGTAACCATCAGATGGAGGAAATAATGCAGGACGCATCAGATGTGGGTTGTAATAAGGGCTACCGACCGTTACACAAATCAACTGAATACCAAGCGATTGAGCCAAAGCTAAAAATGCTTTCGGCTCATCTAAATCAATATTTATACCTGATTCATCACAACCAAAAGCGTATTTATATGCTTCATTTTCAGCTAAATCTGGTTCGCCTTCACCCGATATGCTTTTCTTGAATGGAACAAAATCAATGGCACTTAATCGGACTCCGATTTCTAAACCTGGGGCAGCTTTTTTGATGCCTTCAACGATATTTCGCAAAAACCTTGTACGGTTTTCAAAACTTCCACCGTATTTGCCTTCTCGGTCATAAGCACTCAAAAACTCATGCCCCAAATACCCGTGACAATGTTTAATATCCACAAAATGAAACCCTGCTTTTTGTGCCAAAACTGCGGCTTTGATGAATTCTTCAATCAAAGAATCAATTTCATCATCGGTCATTAACGGATAATCTTCCTTTAAATGAAACTTTTTATCCAATTTTGGATGATTATATAATATTTTTGACTCAAATTTTGTGTTATCGTTGGGTTTGCAAAATCTGCCAGAATGAGTCAGTTGTAAACCAATCACTAAATCATCAACTGAACCAAATTTTTCGCTATGTTTATTGATAATGAGTTGATAAAGATCGACAAATTCTGAAAAATTAGCTTCATTTATTACTAATTGACGAGGATTCGCTCTTCCTTCATGCGAAACCGCAACAGCTTCGCAACCCCACAATAATTTTGCTCCACTAATGGCAAAATTTTCCCAACGTCGTTTGGTAAATTCACTTGGGCGACCATCGGCTGTAGCATCCCAACCTTCCATTGGCAAAACACAAAGTCGATTTCCAATCTTTCTGCCCGAATTGAGCTGCACTTTTTGTCCAAATGGCGAATCTTCTTTAGCAAGCAATTCCTCATCAAAATCCAATTTCACATGATTGGCCGAAAGATAGCTTCGTAAATCTTGGGCGGTTTTTAATTGAGCTACTCTTGTATATTTTGGTTTAAATTTCCCTGTCATCTTTTACTAAATTTAAGACTTCATTTATAAAGCATTTGACTTCCTGTTTTTTTATAAGCAATTATAAAAAGTATAATATGGCTCGTTATTGATGATTTTTTGGACATAAAGTGCCACTTCACGAATATGATAATCGCCCCACATACTTGACTCACCATTGGCAATTTTACTGCCTTCTGGCACATAATCCCAGCCATTCGGTTGATGATAAATAGAATGCAAAAGTAAACCTTGATGCGACTCATTTATACTCAAATAAGGCTCTTCTAAAAGTGAATTCAGCACTGTTAAACCTATTTGCCAATACTTTTGTCCTGCTTCTTTTTCTCCTTTTTTAATTAAGTAATTTCCCAATCTCAATAATCCTTGCGAACCAATGGCTGCTGCCGAACTATCAACTGGTTCAAAATCATTGTAAGGATTTGCTTTTTTGCCTAGATAATCGCCTAATTTATGCAGATTTGGAGCTCCAGTGTCCCAATATGGAATACCGTCAATCGGAGTCTGTTCGATATAAAAATCGCAAGTAGCACGGGCAGCTTTCAGCATATAGTTTTCTATCAATGTTCGGCCTCCAAACGCTTCAAGTTCGGAGTCTTCGAGTGTTTCTAAAAACTCTAATTCTTCCGAAAAACCGCACATTGCCCAAGCCAAGCCACGAGTCCAAGTTGTAAAACCAGTGTAACCTTGCTGCGAATTTGGGCAACGAAAATTACCATCTTTTACATTAAAAACGCTTTCATGGGCTGTTCTTCCCCAAATATCGTACGAATCTCGTCCTTCTCCGTAAAAAACCGAATAATCTGCCGTAGCTTTTATGTGTTGCAAAGCTCTATCGAGCATATTAATTTTCACATCGCCTTCACCTTGAAAAATATGCCCTAATTGATGGCTCACAACCAATGCCCGACACGAACGAATTGTATCAACAAAAAGTGAATGACTACCATTGAAAGAGTGAATATAACCACCATTTTTAATTGGTGTCCAACGGCTCGCTTGTACCGCTCCCGAAATTTTAAGAGCCAATTCGTAAAAGTTTTTTTCCCATTCATTGAAAGCGATTTTCCCTTCTCGCATGAGGCGTAAAAGATTTCCGTAAGTACTTACATTATTGAATCCGTGGTCGTGTACACCTATGTGGCTGATGTGTGCAGCCATCACTTTTAGCGTATTTTTACGACCAATTTCAAGAAAATCTTGCTCACTTGTGGCATCAAATTGCAAAATTGCTGAACCAAACTGAAACCCTTGCGTCCATTCTGTCCAACCACGAGTAGTGTATTTCCCTTGTCGGGTAAATACTGGAGAACCTTTTGAAACATCATAATTTTGTTCGATTGAATGGATTTTTTTTCCAGAAAGCTCCCAAAAAGATTTGAGTTTTGCCGTTAAGTCGGAGGGTTGAAGTTTATAATCAATATTAATCATTTGACATTAATGAGCGATTGATTGGATAAATGAATGAAAATAAAATATTTCTACAAACCAGCTTCTTTCAGCCAAGTTTTCAATAAAGCCAAATCTTTTTTCATGGCTAAAATAATTTCTTTTTTGTCGATTTTAGGATTTCTTAAACCATTCTCTGCTCCTCCTAAATCATACTCGAAGTGCATTGTGATTGGCACATTGATATTATATTGCTTTAATAATTGTAGAAACTTCTTCCAATCAACAATACCTTCGCCCAGCGGACAACCTTCTTTTTGAAGTTTGCCATCTTTTACTGTCCATTTAAAATCTTTAATTGCCAACGATTTTATGTACGGAGCAATAATTCTAAAACCTGTTTCCCAATTGGCACCACTTTCGGCAGTAGCATGATTGACGTCATATTGGCAACCCATGAATGGTGAATGAATGTTTTTGAAAATCGGCTGTAAATCCCAAACAGCCGCTCCTAAATATTGCCCACCATGATTTTGGTATTCGCCCGAAACCTTGTATTTATTGTTGAGTATCTCTAACTCTTTCATTTGCTTGGCAAAAGCATCCACTTGCTGCATAATATCTTTTTGCATTTCAAAATGATACCAACCCAAGCGATAATGCTTAATTCCGAGTGTATTAGCGGTTTTCACAATACGCTCTGATGAAGTATCCGCCTGTAAAATACTCGTTGTCATCATCGCAATCTCAATATTGGCTTTTTTAGCTGCATCTACTGCTTTGGGCAAATCGGTTTCGACTTTTTCGGGCAGCACATGGCCATCAGGCCGCACCGTTAAATCGATTCCATCGAATCCCATTTCGGCAACCGTCTTAGCCAAAATCGTATAATCTTCAATCCAATGTAGTGTTTTAGAAAACACACTGATTGTCATGCCCGTAGCAGGTTTTGCAAAAAGAAAATCATTTTTTGCTAAAATAGTACCAGTCAAAGCTGTTCCGATAAAATCTCGTCTCTTCATGCCTAAAATTAGTAAAATATTTCAGATTGGCTCGATATATATATTACTAATTTTATTTTTTTTAAAACTATTCCATGAAAAAGAAATCTATTTTTTGAAGAAAAGCTTGAGATTGGCATTTGATTTTTCAATAAAACCGATTTTCTAATGTACAATTTTTTCTAATAAATTTAAAAACGCATATCTTGTAATAAAAAGAGAATAAAAAAAGTACAGGTGAGTACATGAAGATTCTTTTCACAAGAAAATAGAATTTTGTAGCACTAAAATCAGAAATAAAAAGTAAACGTTATAAATGCAACTATGAAAAAAACACTAACATTCAACCATGTTAGCTATTTATGGGACGACAACAAAGCCGCTGAATTAGCTCAAAATGAAGTAGATTTATTTATTTATCGCTCAAATCTATTAGGTGCAGATTTACGCCTCACTAACTATGCTGGCGGAAATACTTCTTGCAAAATCACGGAAACAGACCCTGTAACTGGCGAACCTGCAGAAGTAATGTGGGTAAAAGGTTCGGGTGGAGATATTGGAACTTTGACTAAAAAAGGCTGTGCGAATTTATACATCGACCGTTTACAAGCATTAAGAAAAAGATACCGAGGTTTGGCTTTTGAAGACGAAATGGTGGCTTTATTTGACCACTGTTTATTCGACCCAAAATGTGCCGCACCATCTATTGATACACCTTTGCACGGGCTTTTACCTTTCAAACACATTGACCACCTGCATCCTGACGCACTCATTGCAATTGCTGCAAGTAAAGATGGCCCTGCAATTATGAAAGAAATTTGGGGCGATACAATGGCTTGGTTGCCGTGGCAAAAACCAGGTTTTGATTTAGGTTTACAACTTTCAAAAACCGTTGAAGAAAATCCAAATCTTAGAGGTGTAATTTTGGGTGGTCATGGTTTATTTACTTGGGGCGAAACTTCTTTCGATTCATATATCAATACTTTGGAGGTTATCGAAATGGCTTCTGAATATTTGGAGGCCAATTATGGCAAGAAAAAACCTGTTTTTGGTGGAGCAAAATTAACATCAAAACCAGCCGAAGAACGTAAACTGGCTGCCGCCGAAATCATGCCAACATTGCGTGGCTTAGCATCAAGTTATCGCTTAATGGTTGGGCATTTTACGGATGATGCACGAGTATTAGAATACGTAAACTCTAATGATTTAGAGCGTTTGGCACAAAAAGGAACGAGTTGTCCAGACCATTTCTTGCGTACTAAAATTCGACCAATGGTGCTCACTGGCACATCGAAAGAGTCAATTGAAGCACAGTTTGAAGCTTATCGTGCTGATTATGCCGCTTATTATGAGCGTTGTAAACACGATAATAGTCCAGCAATACGAGATTCAAATCCTGTTGTAATTTTATATCCGCAAGTAGGAATGTTTACGTTTGCAAAAGACAAACAAACCGCTAGAGTTGCTGCCGAGTTTTATACCAATGCTATCAACGTAATGAAAGGAGCGGAAGCCGTTTCGGAATATGTTGGTTTAGATGAACAAGAAGCCTTCAATATTGAATATTGGTTGCTGGAAGAAGCTAAATTACAAAGAATGCCAAAACCAAAAGCCTTATCTGGAAAAGTTGCTTTTGTAACGGGCGGAACGGGCGGTATTGGCAAAGCTATTTGTGAAGAATTATTAAAAGAAGGAGCTTGTGTTGTAGCCGCTGACCGTAATTTATTGGCTGAAACTCAAGACGAATTACGCCAAAAATATGGAAAAGATGCTGCAATTACTACTAATATTGATGTGGTAAATCCTGACGTAATTGCCGAATCTTTCCGTAATACAATTTTACAGTTTGGTGGAGTTGATATTGTGGTAAACTGTGCAGGTCTTTCAATTTCAAAACCGTTAGAAGACCACACAATTGCTGATTGGGATTTATTGCAAAACGTTTTAGTAAAAGGACAATTCTTGGTTTCACAAGAGGCCGTGAGAATTATGCGTCAACAAGCAACAGGTGGTGATATTGTGAATATTGCTAGTAAAAATGCCCTTTTTGCAGGACCAAACAATGTTGGTTATGGCACAGCAAAAGCAGCCCAAGCACACATGACTAGATTATTGGCGGCCGAATTAGGCAAAGATAAAATCAGAGTGAATACGGTAAATCCAGATGCTGTTTTGCGTGGAAGTAAAATTTGGGAAGGCGAATGGGCAGAAGGGCGAGCCAAAGCTTACGGCATAAAAGTAGAAGATTTACCAAAAATGTACGCAGCCCGCACACTTCTCAACGAAGAAATTCTGACCGAAGATATTGCCAAAGCAGTCAGAGTTTTTGTTAATGGTAGTTTAGCTAAATCAACAGGAAATATTCTGAACGTTGATGGTGGTGTAGCAGTTGCTTTTGTGAGATAAACTTAGAAAATATATTGTCAAGAACGAAATGAGTGAATTGAAAAACACTCATTCAATTGCCTAATTTAATGTATAAACTACAATTCAACCCCAATGAAAAGACACCAAAGTACAAGCAAATTGTGCAGTCTATCATTGCGGATATTGAGCGAGCAGTTTTAAAAAAAAATGAGCAATTACCTTCGATTAGCGAGTTGAGTGAAGAATATTATTTGGCTCGCGACACCGTAGAAAAGGCCTATCGTGAGCTAAAAGAGCGTGGTTTTATCTCTTCGGTACAAGGAAAAGGCTTTTATGTAAACGGAACTGACAATAATAAGATGCGTATTTTGTTGGTTTTCAACAAATTAAGTTCTTACAAAAAATTGATTTATTACGCATTTTTGAAAGTTTTGGGCAACAAAGCCAATGTAGATTTACAGATTCATCATTACGATGCTCGAATTTTTGCAGAAATTATTGATAATAGTCTCGGGAAATATAATTATTACGTCATAATGCCTCATTTTTTTCCTGAAAATGAAAAAGGTGCAGCATTAAAAACACTAGAAAAGATTCCGTCGGATGAATTAATCTTACTCGATAAAGATTTACCAGAATACACAAAACCATGTTTGAGCGTTTATCAAGATTTTGAAAAAGACATTTTTGATGCTTTAGATGAACTCCGTGATTTATTGGAAAAATACAACCGAATGGTTTTGGTTTTCCCGAGTGATGGTAATTATCCAAGTGAAATTGTAAAAGGATTTAGACAGTTTTGTGTCAACTTTGGTAAAGATTTTGTCATCAAAGAAAATGCTTTGGATGAAATTCTTCATATAGGAACAGTCTATTTGGTTGTTGAAGAAACTGATTTAGCCGAATTAGTCAAGAAAACTCGCCAAGTAGATTTTAAATTAGGTGAAGATATTGGCATTATTTCATTCAATGAAACAACTTTAAAAGAATTATTAGAGATAACCGTCATTACAACCGATTTTGAAACAATGGGCCGCACTGCCGCAGCTTTATTGCTTGATAAAAAACAAATCAAAATTAAAAATCCGTTTTATACTATTCGAAGAAGTAGTTTATAAATAGTTAGCGTTTTAAGTACCAACCTATTATAATTTTTTAGTACAATCGTCGATAGCAACATTCGTTACTATCGACGATTATTTTTTTATTTTAGTCGCTCTTCAAATAACTTCAAAATACGTTTGTATTCATCCATCCAAGAAGTTGGCTCAACAAAACCGTGGTCTTCCATCGGGTAACTTGCCATTTCCCAATTTTCTTTTTTGAGTTCAATTAAACGTTGAACCAAACGATATGAATCTTGAATATGTACATTTACATCAATCATTCCATGACAAATCAACAAATGCCCTTTCAGACCAGCCGCATGATAAATTGGCGAGCTTTTTCGGTAAGCTAAACTATCGGTTTGAGGTTCGTTCAAAATGTTGGCCGTATAACCATGATTATATGCTGCCCAATCAGTTACAGGGCGAAGTGCAGCACCAGCAGCAAAAACATCAGGCGTAGTAAACATAGCCATCAATGTAATAAATCCGCCATAAGAACCGCCATAAACGCCTATTTTCTTTGGGTCAATGCCGTATTTTTCAACTAATAATTTCGCTCCATCAACGTTGTCTTCTAAATCTTTTCCACCCATAAAGCGATAAATACCTGTTCTACTATCTCTTCCATAACCTGCACTTGCACGGTAATCTATATCCAGAACTGTATATCCTTTATCGACTAATAAGTTATGAAACATATATTCTCTCGAATAACTACTCCACCATTTGTGAGCATTTTGCAAATAGCCCGCACCATGTACAAATACAACAGCTTTCTTATTCTTAATCTTTGCATTGGGTTCATAAATTCTAGCAAAAATCTCCACTCCATCACGGGCAGGAAACGAAATAACTTTGGCATCTTTCCATGCGTAAGTTTTAAATTCATCGGTTAGTGAGAATGTCAACTGCTCACTTTTTGCATTTGCTTGATTTGCTTGCAAAAACAATTCCCAAGGCTTATTAATGTATGAATAACGAATCGCTAAAGTCGATTCATCTGGAGAAATCGTTACTTCATTCGCCCCAACCATACTCGTCAACTTCGTTCTTTCACCACCTTCAACATTCATTTTATAAAAATGCTGCTCGCCTGGATGCACTTCATTTGTAATCAAATAAAACGATTTTTTATCTTTCGATAACTGGGCTTGTTGTATTTCAAATTTGCCTTTGGTCAACTGTTTTTTCTCACCAGTAACAACATTTACTGTGTATAGATGCGAATATCCATCAGCTTCTGATTGAAAATAAAGCGTTTGGGCATCTATCCAACCTAAACTTCCTCCACCAAAACTAAACCCGATTCCAGGGCCTCCAACCCAAGCTTCATCATGCTGACGGTCGAGTAATTTGAGTTTTCCTGTTGCAGGGTCTAGCAACATAATCCAACGGTCTTTATTGTCAATCGAACGAACATTTACAACTGCATAAGTTCCTCCTTCTGACCAAATTGGTCCTAAAACGATTACTTTACGGGCTGTTGGTTTCTTTTTAGTTGTATCATTTTTAGCGTAATCTTTCAAGAATTCAGGTTGCTCCATTATTCCTGGAATATCTTTTGTGATAATTTGATAAACGGTATCTTTTTTACTATCATAAATGAAATTCTCATAAGTTGCCAAAGGTGAGCCAACTTTCGTTCGAGAGGCTAAGTCTTCGGTAAAACCAGATTCGGTTACATAACTTGGAACAATGGTATTTTTAGCATTTTTTGGTTGAACTGAAAGGCGATATGTAATAAAACGTAGGTCTGGACTTATTTGTGGTTGTTCCAAACTTTTATCTTCGGTATAAATTTCTTTTGGACGCTTCGGTAAGTCTGATTTTGCTATTTTTTCAGCTTCGTCTTTCTTTTCTTTGCGTTCCTTCAAAATATCAAACATTGCCAATTGGTCCACTTTCAACCATCTTTCTTCATCATTGGCGGGTTTGGCTTCAGCTTTTTTACTTCCACTAATAAAATTTGATAACTGTGAAACGCTGCCATCTTCCAAACTCAAACTAAATAAATTGCCATTTTTGGTAAAAATCACTTTGGTTTCATCTCCACTAAAATATGGATTTGCTTCTCGCTCAATTGTATTGGTTAATTGTTTGACTTTGGACGTTTTAAGGTGCAAAACAAAAATTTCTCCTTGCTTTTCGTAAACTTTCATTGAGCGACTCAGATTATAAGACCCTGATTGTGCGGGCAAAGCTCGCCTTTCTTTTGGAGAAACTTTCTGTGGCGTCTTATCGGGCAAAACAAATTTATACAAGGAGTCACCTTTATTTTTATCAGGATTCCACGAAAAATAAATCGTTTTTGAATCTTCTGACCAAAAGACATTCGTTGGTGAAGTTCCAATCCATTTAGATTGGTCTTGCATGATTTTTTCGACTGTAAGGGCTTGGCTATACGTTTCTTGAAATAGAAAAACGGCAAGCAGTAGTAATAAAACTTTTTTCATCTTGATGAAGCAAATAAGGGTTGGTTGGTTGTAAATAAAAAAGTGCAATCTCTGTTAGTCAAAGATTGCACTTTTTTCTTAAAAATTCAAAGGGTCAAGTTCTTTGAAATGCCCATTCATAGCAATTCGTTCTTTGGTTCGTTCAACTTCCGTAACTACTGGAATGATTCGTTCAAGGTGTTCTATTAACCTATCTTGTCTTTCTTTTTCTGACGAAATTGTTAGCAGTTCATATTCTTCTGCAACTGAAATCCCAATTTTATGCACAATTCGATAGCTAAAAGGCATATATTCTGGTTTTTCATAATCAACTTTTACTTTCAGAAGGCGGTAAAGTTTTTCGATTAAACTCAATAAATAAGCGTTAATTTCTTCTGTTAAATCTTCATTTTCCAAAAAAATCACTTCGCCTCCAGCATATAATTTCCCTTTAGATGGATTCTGAAAATCAACGATTCTAAATATCCGCAAACCCTTCGTTTTAATGTCCATTCGCCCATCGCCATAGCGTTTCGATAGTTGCTTTACTTCTACTTCAGTTCCGTAGCCTAAAAGTTTCCCGTTTACAAAAGATGGAATCCCAAACGTTTTTTTTTCGTCTAAACATTCATTAATTAACTGTCTATAACGGGGTTCAAAAATATGAAGATTAAGGTCTTCATGCGGAAAAACAACTAAATTTAGCGGAAAAAGAGGTAAGAAATTCATAAAATCAAGAAGGTTCGGCGTTGCAATATTGAATCTATACTTCTTTATTCAAATGTATTTTTGAATAAAGAAATGTATGAATATCTAACTTCAATTTTTCAACTATTGTTTTGCAGGAAGCGGTTTTTCTATACTAATGCCAACAGACATTACGTAAGGAAGAGGGTCTTGACGCATATATTGCTTCAATTTGATTGTGTATTGCCCTTTTTTTGGAAACTTAAAATTACGGCTAGAAATCACTTTGTGGTCATAAATATCGCCTAATCCTTCGCCTAAGGGTTTACCAGTTTTAGGATTAAAAAGCAGAATTTCTTCTAAGCGATTACTAATTTGCTTCCCATCTTGGTCATAAATGTAACGTGTAATATACAAGTTATTATATGGATATTGTGAAGCATTTCTAATCAAAAGAAAAATATTATAAGGTATTTTTTCGTCTTCAACCTTAAACGTAAACGTTGGTATTGTTTTTACGAACCAGTTTGTGTCCTTAAAATCTTCGTAAGATTTGAAAATTGCGTTGCTATCGCACGATAAACAATACAAAGAGAGCAATAATGACATGGCAAAAACCGCTTTTCTCTGAGTTTTTTTTGCCCATAATTGCTTACTAATCATATATCCAAAAACATTTTTCATTTCGATTTCTTAAAGGTCTTAAAAACAAACGTGCCACATTTTTTGGATATGTCACGTTTGTCATTTGCTTAATTAATTTTATTTTTCTCCGTCAGGTTTTGGTGATGCTGGCGGGTTATTTTGCTTATTTTGAGGGTTAATATTTGGCCCACCACCTTTCTTGTTTTGATTATTCTGATTGGGGTTTCGACCTTGATTATTAGGATTGTTAGGCCTATTAGCATTTTGCTGAGGATTTCCTCCTTGCTGATTTCCACCCTGTGGAGAGCCACCCTGCTTATTACTGGGGTTATTTTTCTGCTGATTATTCCCTTGTTGAGGTACTGGTCTATTTGGATTTCCGCCTTGTCCTTGCTTATTATTTGGATTATTTTTTTGCGGATTATTCCCTTGATTTGGCACATTTCCACCCTGCGGTTTATTAGCTATTTGAGCAGGATTATTTCTGTTTTGGTTGTTTTGTATTGGCTGCTGGTTATTCTTTTGCGATGAACCACCTTGCTTATTACCCTGATTTCCTTGTGGATTCGGGTTTTTAGTTGATGAATTTTCAGCTTTCGCTCCTTCTATTTGCTGATTTCCTCCACGATTCGCTTGATTGGTATTTTGTTGCGGAGAATTCGGTTTATTTTGTTGATTCTTATTATTTTGCTGAGGTTTTTTACCTTTATCAGTATATTTTTTATCCAAACGGTCTAAATCCGAATTTCTTGGAGCGTTTTTATCTACTACAATAGAATCAATTAAATTGAGGTCTTCTAACGAATTTGGCAAAATACCTTTTTCATTCATTTTCATAATCTCAACTACTTGATGAATCGGTAACGAATGCCAGTTGATGTCATTATTATAACTAAACCACATGATTCGTCGGAAAATATCGGTTTTTTGTAAAACAGCAATTCCTTTCTCTGTTTTTAATGGCTTTTCAACCGTTGGAATATCACTCAAAGCATCCAAATACGTTTCTAATTCGTAGTTTAGGCAGCATTTCAAGCGGCCACACTGACCCGAAAGTTTGGCAGGATTTAGTGAAAGATTCTGATAACGAGCCGCCGAAGTTGGAATCGCACGAAAATCAGTAAGCCAAGTTGAGCAGCATAATTCTCTTCCACACGAGCCAATTCCACCAACTCTAGCTGCTTCTTGACGCAAACTAATTTGCTTCATTTCGACCCTGATTTTAAATTCAGACGCCAAAAGTTTAATCATTTCACGAAAATCCACACGGTCATCTGCCGAATAATAGAAAGTTGCTTTCGTATTGTCAGACTGAAACTCAACGTCCGACATTTTCATTTGTAACTTCAATTCTTTGGCAATTCCTCGCACGCGATACATCGTTGGCATATCTCGTGCAATGGCTTGTTGGTGCTTTTCTAAGTCTCTTTCGGTACTTACTCGAAGGATTTTTCTTATTTCATCATTATCTTTGAGACCTTTCTTTATCATTTGCAACCGAACTAACTCTCCTTGCAAAGAAACACTGCCAATATGATAACCTGATGCCATTTCGCAAACAACGAAATCGCCCGTATAAAGGTCGAGATTATTGGCATTACGAAAATATTCTTTTCTTCCTCCTTTAAATTTTACTTCAACAACATCATAACGCATCGAACGTGGCACATCCATATCAGATAACCAGTCGTAAGCATTCATTTTATTACATCCGCCCGATGAACAGCCGCCCGATGAGCAACCTGCTACCGTTTTATGATTCGATTTTTCGGTTTGGCCTATCGCTTTTACTGCTCCACAACCTCCCGATGAACATTGTCCACAGCTCATTTTAAGTATATATAAATTTTAACCCACAGAGGGATTTTTATGAAAAAAATAGGCTTAAATGCCTAATTATTAGTTGCTTATACAGATATGTATCTGCAACATTTGGTCAATTATCCCTCAGTAATTCAATCTTAGCTAAGATACAACTTAGATAAAAATCAATATGAAGATTGCATAAAACTTCAGCTATTTTATGGCTTTACTACTAATATTTAATCCTGTTTGGGTCTATAAAAAATCAATGGTACTATTTTTCAAGAAACTTCAATAAATCCTTTCCGATGTCGTTTCGGAAATATTTTCCATCAAATATAATCTTTTTTGCCATTAACTGCGATTTTTTACGGGCAGAATTTAGCGTTCTTGCCAAACCAGTTGTTACAATTACACGACCACCATTGGTTACTATTGATCCATCAGTAGCGATTTTTGTGCCAGCGTGGAAAACAATCGTATCTTTTTCAGCTTCTGGAATCTGCATCACATCACCTTTACGATAATCTTCAGGATAACCTTTCGCCACAGAGACCGTTGCAATCGCCATTTTAGGATTTACTGAAAGCTTTATTTTATCTAATTTCCCTTCAGCAGTCGCTTTCATCAACTTGACCATATCAGTCTTAATTCTTGGCAAAACCACTTCTGTTTCTGGGTCGCCCATGCGAGCATTATATTCAATTACATAAGGTTCGCCATTAACATTCATTAAACCAACGAAAATAAAACCGACATATTTGATGCCTTCAGCCTGCAATCCAGCCAAAGTTGGCTTTACCACTCGTTCTTCAACTTTGCTTAAAAATTCAGCATCGGCAAATGGCACTGGCGAAACAGCCCCCATTCCTCCTGTATTTAAGCCTTTGTCGTTCACACCGATACGTTTGTAATCTTTTGCTTCTGGCAAAATTTTGTAGTTTTTCCCATCAGTTAAGACAAACACAGAAAGCTCGATTCCTGTCAAAAATTGCTCAATTAGAACTTTACTGCTAGCATCGCCAAATTTTGCTTCGGCAAGCATTTCGTGCAGGGCTTTACGAGCATCAGCTTTTGTTTCAGCAATAATTACGCCTTTTCCTGCGGCCAAACCATCAGCCTTCAAAACTATCGGAAGAGACTGACTATCAAGATATTGCAAGCCTTCTTGCAAGGTTTCTTTAGTAAATGTTTGTGACGCTCCCGCAGGAATATTGTATTTTTGCATGAAAGCTTTCGAGAAGTCTTTGCTACCTTCGAGTCTTGCTCCTGAAGCATCAGGCCCTACGATTTTTATCTTTTTTAGAGCTTTATCTTTCTTGAAGAAATCAACAATTCCACGCACCAACGGTTCTTCGGGGCCAACAATAACCATTTCGATTTGATGGTCTTTTACGGCATTTCCGATTGCTTCAAAATCATTTACTCCAATAGGTAAATTTGTTGCCAATTGTGCAGTTCCCGCATTTCCTGGGGCAACAAAAAGATTAGTACAGTATTTTGATTGTGCAATTTTCCAAGCAAAAGTATGTTCACGTCCGCCCGAACCAAGTATTAAAATATTCATTGAAAATAAAATCTTTGTGTTTTGAACCTGTAAAGTTCGTCAAGTTTTTTGGAAAATAATAGAGCTTGACCGTTTTAAAATGATTTTATAGGATTTAATCGATTAGGCAAAAAACGCAATATTAACCACAATCATATTCTTCCTTAAAACTCAAACTTTCCTTCTTTTTTGGTTTTTTCAATGGTTCGGAAGATTTCTTGCTTTCCTTTCAAAGAAATTTTTCTGGAAACTTCAACGGCCGAAGTAAAATATGCGATTTTAGTAAATAATTCGCTTTTTCCAAAAAAGCCTTTTTGGGTTACTATTTCTTCTAACGGAATGGGTTTTGAAGTCAAATAACTTAATTCTGAGCGATAATCAATATAACGCTGAATACTATCTTGTGAACTCACAAAACGATAATCGAGCATCAAGGCAAGTCCTTCATCAAACCATGTCGGAATTTCTTTTTTTGTTCTCCACCAACCGAGCCTTGTCATTAATTCGTCATGGCACATTTCGTGGGCTATCACATCAATATTGAGTCCATCTTTATTTAAAATTATCCACGAGCCCAACGGTGTTCCGATGCTAAACCCTGCTCCTTCGGTGGTTTTTGCATATTTTTTGTACGTTTCGGCATTTTTACAGAAAATAATCTTCGCTTTTCCTTCTCTTTTTCCCCAAAAATCCTTGATACGACTATCAGCATTTATTACGTAATGTATGAGTGAATCTTGTTGTTGTTTTGAAATGCTTTTTTCAACAAAAATGTTTGTTTTTATTTCTTGAAAATCGTCCAATTCAACAAAAAAGCAACGAATAAATTGGGGAAATAGCCAAGTAAATATAAATGTAAAAATGATTATTGTAATGATTGTGTACTTCAAATACTTCATGTTACTTGTATGTGTTGATTTTGGCGAATACGCTTATCGCTCCACAGATTAACAAAACCTGTCTGGGCGAAGTTATGTTATTTAGCGTTTATAACGTAACTTTGACAAAATTTTAATCACCCAAAATTACTTTACAAAAAAATATATGTACTCAATCATTCTAACAATTCACTCATACCTTGCATTTGCAGCGTTGTTTTTATTAGGTTTTGCAGCAATCAACGGTATAACTGGCTCAACAAGTGAGAGAAGTTTCGAGGAAAAACACGCAAAAGTCAACAAATTTGCTCTCATCGCTACGCATACAATGTTTCTTTTAGGCTTGGTTTTATTATTTGTATCTCCTGGAGCTCAAGTAGCTTTTGCTGATATGAAATTAACAATGAAAGATAGTATTTTGAGAAAAGCCTATGTTGAACATCCAACAATTAACTTGATTGCAGTTGTATTAGTAACAATTGGAAATGCCCGTGTGAAACGTGCCGTTGGAAACGGTCGTAAATTTAAACAAACGGCTATTTTCTTTGGATTAGCGTTGGTTTTGATTTTAAGTAGAATTCCTTGGTCAACTTGGTTAGGTTGATATTGGAGGATAAATTTAGCCAAAAATCATCAGAACAAATAAAACATATTATTGCTGAATGTTACTATTTACAGTTTGAAACCTTGAATTTTCACATTCAGCAATCATTTCTTCTCTCATGTTAAGACCATATCTTGGAAATATCGGGCATGTGTCCGTAATCATAGCCTTTGTGGCAGCATTAGTCTCGACTTACGCCTATTGGCAAGCTTCTCGCCCTCAAGTTTTAGCTAATCAAAAAGACGGAAATCAATGGATAAAGTTTGCTCGTGGGGCATTTTATGTTCATACAATTGCTGTTTTTGCCATTTGTGCTTCGCTTTTGAGTATTATTTTTAATCATTATTTCGAGTATCATTATGCTTGGGACAATTCTTCTTGGAGTTTACCTTTGGGTTATGCCATTTCTTGCTTTTGGCAAGACCAAGAAGGCAGTTTCTTGCTGTGGATGTTTTGGAATGTCGTTTTAGGTGTACTTTTAATCAATACAACACTTAAAAAGGCCAAGAATGTAGGGATTGAAGCACCAACTATGACCATTTTTGCTTTGGTGCAAGTATTTTTAGCATCAATGATTTTGGGCGTTGTACTTTGGGGAGAGTTTAAAATAGGAAGTTCTCCGTTTTTGACTTTAAAAGAATCAATGCCTAATATTCCGATTTGGAAAACGAATCCAAATTTTATTCCAAAAGACGGAAATGGCCTAAATCCATTATTACAAAATTATTGGATGGTTATTCATCCGCCAACACTATTTTTAGGGTTTGCCATGACGCTTGTTCCGTTTGCCTTTTGCATAGCAGGATTGTGGAAAAAACAATATACAGAGTGGATAAAACCTGCTTTACCATGGACATTAATGGCGGCAGTTGTACTCGGAACAGGTATTATGATGGGTGGAATTTGGGCTTATGAAACACTCAATTTTGGTGGATATTGGAACTGGGACCCTGTTGAAAATGCCGTTTATGTGCCTTGGTTGATTCTGGTTGGTAGTTTTCATACCATGCTTATGGCTAAAAAAAGTAGTACAGCCTTGAAATACACTATTATTTTAGTCATCGCTCAGTTTGTTCTAATTATTTATTCTACTTTTTTGGCTCGTAGTGGAATTCTTGGAAATGCATCGGTTCACTCATTTACCGATTTAGGACTTTCGGGGCAATTGCTCATTTATTTACTAACTTTTATCGTATTTTCGGTTGTCTTAGCTGCTTTTCGTTGGAAATATTTACCGCAAGATGCCACCGAAGTTTCAACTTATTCACGAGAATTTTGGGTATTTACAGGTGTTTTGATGCTTTGTTTAGCAGGTTTTCAAGTAATTGTTACAACTTCAATTCCTGTTTATAATAAAATTGCAGAAGTTTTCGGTGGAAAACTTAATATGGCTTTACCGACTAATCAAGTTGAGCACTTTACGCAGTTTCAGATGTGGTTTTTTGTGGCTATCACCTCACTTTCAGGCGTCGCTCAATTCTTTTGGTGGAAACGTATTCAGAAAGACAGCCTTTCAAAATTACTTAATCCTCTTATATACAGCCTTTTAGCTTCGGCATTAGCCATAACTTTTGCCAAAGTAAATGATTGGAAATATATCATTTTGCTTACGGCGGCTCTCTTTAGTATTGCAGCAAATGGCAGTATTTTATTAGATATTCTGAAAGGTAAATTTAAAGTTGCAGGCGGAGCTATTACGCATATCGGACTTGCATTAATGCTCATTGGAATCATGTTTTCATCAGGATATTCAAAAGTTGTATCTTTGAATTTTTCTGGAGCAAAAATATTTACAAATGAAAGCGATAATAAAGAAAATGCCTTGCTATGGCTTAATCGACCAACCGAATTAAGCGAGTTTTCATTTACATATAAAGGGCAATTTGTTGATGTCAGAAACGTGCCAGGTTATATCGAAAAGAAATATATTTTGCCAGTTCCTGGTAGTAATTATAAAGGAATTGCGGGTGCTGATGTAGTTGATGGCGACAAAACTTTCTACAAACGTGGTGATACACTCGAATTTGAAGGTGAAAACACTTATTTTCAAGTAGAATATACCGACAAAAACGGCAAACATTTTAATCTTTATCCACGAGTTCAGGATAATGAAAAAATGGGAACAGTGCTTTCACCAGACATTAAGAAATTTTGGAACAAAGATATTTATGCTTTCGTTTCGGGGCCGCCTGTTGCTGAAGATGAGCGTGACTGGAGTCGTCCAGAGGAATTTACAGTTGCCGTTGGCGATACTTTTTTTATCAATGATTATGTTGCGATTTTAGAAAATGTTGAAGGCGTTCGTGAGGTTGATGGCATTCAACTTGGTGAAGGAGATGCCGCTGCCCGTGCAAGTGTGAAGGTTTTGGATAGAAATGTTTCTATTCGGATGCGTCCAGTTTTTGCCATTCGTAACCGTGAAGTTTGGAGCAAACCAGAAGTAAATAACGAAATGGGGTTGCGACTTCAATTAGCAAAAATTGACCCTGTTTCTGGAAAATTCTCCTTTACAGTAAGTCGTGGTCAGCGAGAGTTTATCGTACTAAAAGCCACAGAAAAACCACATATAAATCTACTTTGGTTTGGATTCTTGTTAATCATTATCGGTATTACGCTGGCTACAATAAGGCGTTTCAGAATTGTAGGAGCTGAATAAATATTTATAATCATCAAAATCCCTTTCTTAGCAATGCAAACATTGGTTGAGAAAGGGATTTTTTTATGATTAAGGTCTCTGCAAGTACGAAAAAGCATATTGTACTTTTTAATGAATCAGTTAGATTATTATTTTAAATCCGCAGAAATAAATTTATTAATTAGATTTTGATTTTGGTAAGATATTTTGTGGCATACTTTTTGGGACTAGGATTAAATAAAGTGATTAAGCGGTATCATCGAAACTGCAATAACCTAAAATTATAGTATCCTAATTCCATTTAGTACCATGAAGAAGTTGATTTTATTGGTTTTTCTATGTTTTTCCAAACAATTATCTGCCCAAAATGAGCAGGGAATTGATTTTATTCGAGGAACATTTGAAAATGCCCAAAAACTTGCCAAACAACAAGGAAAATTAGTGTTTATTTCCTACGAAAATTATGGAGGTAATAGTCGTTGGATGAATCAAAATGTATTTACATCTGAAGACGTTGGAGAATATTTCAACGAAAATTTTGTTAGTTTAAAAATAAATTCTGAGTCACTGAGAGATAAAGCAGCCAATATTGATTTCAAATATTATGGTGCATCATCGGCTTATTTTTTCTTTACTGCCGAAGGCGAACTTATTTATAAATCTCATTTTGCTGCTGAGCCGAAAGAATTGCTTTCTGATGCCAATCGGGCGATAAAAGTTAGCAAAAACTTCCTTTCACTCGAACAAATGGATAAGTTATTCCATAAAGGAGAACAAAGTCCAGAAATGTTTTATTTGTATTCCTTACGACGTTTACAGGCGGTAAACTACGGAAATGTCAAAGAAAAAAGTATAAAAGATTTAGATAAAGCTGTTAGAGGTTATATTTTAGGTTTAGATAAAAATGGTCTAGCCGCTGAGCAGAATGTGTTGTTGCTCTGTGAATATTTGTACGAAACCAATAAAATGTGCAACGATGAACTTTTCACACTTTTGGTGAATCAGGCAGAAAATCTCAAAAACTTCTCAGATGAAAATGCAACAGGAATTCGTCAGCGGGTTGGAAGAATCATTGACCGTTCGTTTAATCAAGCTGTTTTAAATAAAAACGATGATTTAATGAATACCGCAGTTGCATCAATTGTTCCGTTTTGGCACGAAAAAAGTACGCCATTTTACAATAAAGAAATGGTTATGGCGAGTTATAAAATTGATTTTTATGAAATCACTAAAGATTGGAACAATTATGCCAAAGAAATAACTACTTATTTGAATCAAATTGATGCAATTGATGCCGAAGCACTCACAGCACAATCAATGGCTGAATACAGAAAATACGAAAGTAAGTTAAAGTTCACCGCGGAAGAATGGACTTTACTAAATGATGATATTTTGAATGGTTACAATGAAGAAATTGCTTATCAATTACGCTTGTATGGCTGGCGTTTTGCCCAAAATATTACCAATAAAGAGCAATTAAAATTACCTTTAAAATGGCTAAGTAAATCACTAAGAATTGCCGAAAACCCGATTGCAATGAAAACTTACTCACAGTTACTTTACAAAATTGGGCGTCAAGAGGAGGCAAAAAAATATGCTGATGATGCGGTTAAAGTTGCCAAAGGTCAAGTAATTGCCAAAGATTTTAGAGAAGAAAATTCAAAAAACAAGTAAGACTTTATTACCCCAAAAGAAAGAAAGTCGAGAGTAAAATCTGGGCTTAAATAAAAGACCATTCCAAAACTGGAATGGCTTTTTTGGTTTTTAGTTTTTCTTTGATGTAATATGCAATTTTCTGGCTAAAAAACTGAGGTAAATTTGAAGGTTTAGGTTTAGTAATTAGTAAATCAAGTAAAATTACCTTAGAGTTTTTACGATAATTTTACTTGATAAAAATATTTTTTAGGTTGAATAAATGAAAATAAAAGTTGGTGGACTTAGCTTATCTATTCAACCTTATATTAACTCGAAACTTTGGAAAACTTTAAGTAGGTTTTTGTTTTCTTGAAAACATGAGGAGCTAGTCCTAAACCAATAAAAATAAAGCCTGTAATTAATAAAGTACTTGTATGAGCAAAGAACTCACCCGATGCTAAAATACCCATCACTAAAATAGTTGAAAGTGGCAATGAAAAAGCCAAAATCAGTACCGCTAAATTCATGTCGAAAGTCTTTCTTTCTTTGGTAAAGCCTTTTTCTTCTTCTTTCAGGTTAATCGCTGAAATATGAGCAAAAGGCCAAAAACTACATGAACTCAACGGTATGACAACTGCTAGTAAAATTAGATTAGGGGTGGTGATGTTAAAGATATTGATAATCAGAACGCTAAATAAGATTGTAATACCCGCTCTGAATAATAAAATTGAGCTTACTAATTTTATTTTTCCTTCCTTAAATTGTACGGCTAAACCAATATAAATCAATACTAATGGTGTCATTAAGCTACTCGCACGATTGAAAAGTTCAGCAATGGCACTTGGTAATGCACTCATATTGATACCGAGAGAAAGAAAAATAATTGCTAATAGCATAATTATATTTATTGGTTCTTTTACCAAACTCAGAAGCAAACTTTTAACTTTTCCTTTGTCTTCTACAACTTCTGTGTGATTATTTTTCAAGTACATTTTCATGGCTACAAAATACAGAAAATTGAGTGCAAAAAATTTATTTCCTACATCTCCCATAGCTGCAAGAGCCAACGATTCATCGCCTAAAAACTCATTAATAAATGGAAAACTCGACAAACCAGGTGCTAATGATGGCAAAAGCATGGTAAGTGTTCGTCCTGCTGTACTATCTTTTTCTATACCAAAAACGGGTAAAAAATAAGGTGTAGATAGAAAAATGAAAAAATTAAACCCAAGTACTAAAATTGGGTAAATAAGCAATGATAAACTTATTTTGATTCCCATCAATGCTATAAAAACCGTAGAAGGTAATGCAATTGATAGAATAATTTCTTTGACACCATTTATTTCGGTTTTGTTTTTTATCTTACTCCTAAGAGCCAATCCTAGTCCAATCAAAAGGAGGAGGATAAGCGTTTTTTGTACAGCCTCAACCATAATGTTATAAATAATGAAGTGAATGAAGAATTTTTAAAATACAAATTTGGAGGAGTTACTAACTCCCCCAAATCCCTCTAACCTATGACAAAAAAACTAAGATAATTCGCCTAATGCCTTAACAAATAGCTTCATTTCGTCCATAGTTCCCATACTTACACGACACCAAGGTTTGTTTTGGATATCAAAAGCACGCACCATAATACCTTTTGAGGCCATTTTTGCTAAGAATTCTTTACCACCAATATTGATTGGGAAAATCACAAAATTTGTATAAGACGGGATATACTTGTAGTTCATCTTTGTAAGGTTTTCGTACAAATATTCTTTACATTCTGTGTTTAGTTTTTTAGTCATTGCTTGAAAATCAGTATCTTCAAAGCTCGCAATTGCACCTAAAACTGAAGTATGCGAAATTCCCATGCCTCCTCTAGTAATTTTTTGAATTTTATCAAGAAACTCAGGCTGTGCTACTGCATAACCAACACGAAGGCCTGCCATACCCATAATTTTTGAGAACGTACGAGCAATAATCACATTTTTCTTTTTAGAAAGCAATGAAACCATACTTTCAGTACCTGTTCCTTCGGCTAATTCGAGATACGCTTCATCAACAAAAATTGGCACTTTTTCAGATACTCTTGAGCAGAAATCTAGTAAATCTTTCCCAGCAGTAATACTTCCCACTGGGTTATTTGGATTACAGATATAAACCATTTTTGTGTCTTTATCAATTGCAGCTTCCATTGCAGCAAGGTCATGTGACCAATCAGCTTTACAAGGAATTGCTTTCCACGTTGCTCCAACTGCTTCAGCCACACGAATCAATGACATATAAGTTGGGTCGGCTGAAACTATATTTCCGCCATTCATAAAAAGCACAATAGCTACTTTTTCTAGTAAATCAGAAGAGCCTGGCCCCATCATGATGTGCTTTTCAGTAACACCTTCTTTCTTAGCTAATTTATCAACCAATGTAGCTAATTCTTTCCAAGAGTAGCGATTTCCACCCGAAACAGCTTCTGCCACTGCTTTTCTTGTACTTTCTGGCGGCCCATAAGGGTTTTCATTGGCATTCAAACGAGCCGTCATAGCCGTTACGTTTGGTCTTTCTTCCAAGAAATGTTCTCTTAAAAGCGGACTATAATAAAGTCTGCTTTTTTCATCCAATGTATAATTTGCACCCGAAAATGCACCCATTGAAATATGCGGAGCTAATGCCATACCTCCGATTGTCATTAAACCTGTCTTTAATAGACTTCTTCTGTTAATCATGTTGCTCATTTTTTTCTTAGTTTTTTTGTTAATTGAATAGACTGATTATTTGGTTGCTGTTAATCTGAAATATTTTGTAAATGGTACATCTTTGTATGTTGCCGAGCAGCTCAGCAAAACCGAAGAGCCAGCTACAGGAGTTTCTATACCAAGTGTTTTCCATGAAACTTTTAATGTCGAACGCCCTTGTGTGTCGGTAACAACATCAGTAATTTTTGTTCCTGTTCTGAATTTAAACGATACAGGAACCGATTTTGCAGGAATACTATCAATACCTACAGCAAAATCAAGAAGACCATCTTTATTTAATTCTAATAATCGCACCGTGATTGACGCATCAGCCGACGCTGAAGATGTTACTGATGGTTCTGTTGTTAGGCCTGAAGTTTTTGTCCCATTGGAATCTTCAAAAATCACTAAAACTGGAGCAACAACTCTATCAACAAAAGGGTCATCGACTTTGCAAGAAGCTCCGATAAATGCTAAAAATATAGTGCTAAGAATAAGTGTTTTCTTCATATTTCGCTGCCCCCAACCCAAAAAGAGGAACTTAGTTTAGTTAGTATGTCAGGGATATTTTTTGACATATTTCATAACATTTTCAACTGATAAAATTAATTAATGGTCAAATCGACTTATTCTGTCCACCAGAGTTTGGTTTTCATATTATCTGTTCCATTAATTTTGATTCCTTCATCAAGTTTTGCTTTATTCAAAGAATATTCGGTAGTTGGATAAGGTAAACGAGTTGGAATTATTCCATCATTTTCAAAAACCGCTCTTGGGTCCCTTGGAGAAAATTTAGGAAATCCCGTACGGCGATATTCCGTCCAAGCTTCAACTCCTTGTCCAAAAAGAGCAATCCATTTTTGTTCGATAATTTTTTCTTTTGAAATTGTACCGACAGTCGTCAAATATTCAGTTGGTGTTGTAAGTCCAAATTGTGCAAACGAAGCATCAATTCCTTTTTTGAAATAATCAGTCGAGGTAGCATCAATATCTCCATCAAAAGCCGCTTCGGCTAAAATGAATTGCAATTCACTATAAGTCATAATCACACTCGGAGCATTTGCTTTTGTAAAGTAATCGGTCAAGACCGAAGCCGAACTCAAGTAAGTAGTTGCAATAGCATCAGGAAGACCATTGGGAATTCCTTCGTAAGAACCAGCTTTATTTTTGGTAGCAAAAACACCCAAACGAGTATCACCCAAAGCCGTCAATTTATCCACGATAGTTTTGCTCATGCTCCAGTCAGTACGGCTACCGATAATCATTACTTCGTGCCATTCGTTATTGCTCGGACGAGTATTTGTATTGGCTAAAAGGGCATTATCAGCATTGCTCGTAAAAATTGGGTATTTTGTAGCATCTGAAAGAATTTCTTTCATAATTGCTTTAGATTCAGCCGATTTTTTTGCTGCCTGACGATTTGCTAAACGTAGTCTAAGTGAATTAGCAAATTTTTTCCATTTCAAAATATCACCGTTATAAACAATATCACCTGCAATTGCTGGCCCACCAACAGTAAGTTTTTCGTTCGCAAGTTTCAAATCGTTCAGGATTCCAGCATAAACTTTATCCATCGAATCGTATGAAGGCGTATAAATTGGTGTTGCATCCGTTCCTTTTAATGATTCAGAATATGGAATTGCTCCGTATAAATCCGTCAAAAGTGAAAAAGTCCACGAACGCATTACTAATGCAATTCCTTCATAATTTTTATTCGGGTTCTTGCCTTTTTCGCCAGTTTCAGTAATAATTCTTTGGAAATTTAATAGACCTTCATTATAGAGCGATTTCCAAGTATTGTTATAAAAAGTAGGCGTAATGCCGTAATTATCTCCTTCATTTGAATAAATATTACGGGCTAAATATTGAATCCAGAGCATTGCTCCATCTAAATTGAGGCGTTCAAAACGAGTATTTCCACCCCAATATCTATCAACAGCTTTCTCGACAGCATACGGAAAAAGATACTGAGCTCCAATAGCAGTAGGATTGTTAGGGTCAGTGTTCATTTCATCAAAGTCATTTGTACATGAACTTATTGATGAAAATAAACCTATAAATACGAATGAATATATAATTTTATTGAGTTTCATATCTGTCAGATTTTTAGGTTAATTTTTGCTTTTGACGATTAGCACTTATTGCATGAAATTATTATTTGCAAAAAGCTAATTGTTAAAAACTAAGTACTAAAAGCTAATTGAAAGGTTTGCACCAACGCTTCTTGAATTTGGTAATTCGCCGTAAGCAAAACCTTGTTGATTTGCTCCAAAACGGTCAACTTCGGGGTCAATATGTGGTGTATTTTTGAACAAAATAGCTAAGTTTCTACCAACAATCGACAGTTTCGCATTTTGCAAATGAAGTTTCGCTAAAACTGATTTTGGAATACTATACCCAAATGAAACCTCACGTAGCTTAACATAAGAACCATCAAAAATAGCTGCTTCGTGGTAACGACGTGGGTTGTTATAGCCAATCAATTGGTTGGTTGCAACGATTACATCGTTTGGCACATATTGTGGATTTTCAGTTGTTCCGATATTCATTACCCCTTTACCGATAATTCCTTCTTCACGACCAACCGCTGTTTCTGCATATTGACCAGTCCAACGAGCAGTGCCTGTTCCTTCATCGAAGAAATCGCCACCCATTTTAACATCAATCAAAGTCATCAAAGAGAATTTCTTGTAAGTGAAAGTATTTGTGATACCACCCATCCATTTTGGTTGAATGTTTCCAAGAATTTTAGGTGTTGTTTCTACAACTGGGAGACCCTTGGCATAAATAATTTGTCCATCAGGTGCGTGTTTGAAACCAATTCCAAATAAAGAACCGTATGGCATTCCAACTTGAGCAATTGAAGTCAAACCACGACGCTCTTGCAACGTATAAGTGGTTAAGCCTTCGGCTAATTCGATAACTTTATTGCGGTTACGAGAATAGTTTAAACCAATATCCCATTTAAAACCATCTGCTTCGATTACTTTTCCAGTAAACATAATCTCAATACCTTGATTGGTAATTTGACCTGCATTCAGAATACGTTTGTCGTAACCACTTCCTTTTGAGATTTCTACACCTAAAATTTGGTTTTTTGTCGATTGGTTGTAATAAGTAAAGTCTAAACCGAATCGGTTTTTAAAGAATCTCAAATCAACACCAAGCTCAACACCAGTAGTTATCTCAGGTTTTAAAGTAGAGTTTGAAATCGTTAAGTTTTCGTAATATTCAGGCAATGAACTATTCCATGAACCGCCCGAACGGAACGTTTGACTTAATTGATATGGGTCAGCGTCGTTTCCTACTTGAGCCCAACTTGCTCTTACTTTTCCGTAAGAAAGAACCGTTTTAGGATAATTGATTAAATCTGAAATGACTGCACTCGCAGAAACTGAAGGATAAAAATAAGAACGTGCATTAGAAGGTAATGTACTCGACCAATCATTACGAGCGGTTGCTTCCAAAAATAAAGCATTCAAATAACCCAATTGCATTGAGCCATAAACACTTTGTACTGCTGATTTCTCGATACGGCTCTCGATTGAGTTTTGACTTGGATTTGAATTAGCCAAGTTATATACACCATCTACAACTAATTCGCCAACGTTTGCAAAATTTCGTTTATAATAATTGATTCTTTGAGCTGCTCCAGCCGTAACGACTAGGTTCAAATCTTTTGTAATCGCTTTGTCGTAAGTTAAAAGTGCATCATGGTTAGTTTCTTGGCGGCGTAAAACTTCTTCCGAATATCGTCCTGGAGTTTGATTGCCATTACGAACTCTTTCAAAATTTACTATATTTATACGTGTATCCGACCAAATATCAGTACCACTCCTGAGCATTAACTTTAATTCGGGAGAAATAGTAAAGTTTAAAGCTACATTGCCAACCAAACGGTCTTTTTCATTCGTATAAGGGAGTTTTTCACTCAAGAAAATTGGATTAGTGAAAAAAGTATGCTGCCAATTGGCTGGGTCATTGTCTGGCAATTTACCAGCAACTGCTCTTTGGATATGAACACCCGAATAATCACGCCAGTTTGCCAATTGGTCCCAAGAAACATGGCGATGAGACCAGATAAATTGGTCGCCACTTTGGTAAGTTCGATTACCTCCAGATTTTACATATTCAGCCGAAACTACTGCTGTCAAAAACTTAGAAACTTTGTAATTAGAATTAATTTTAAAGTTATTTCTGTAGAAATCATTGAAAGCCATTAGACCTTTTTGGTCAAGACGACCTAAGCTCAATCTGAAACTACCTTTATCGTTTCCGCCAGATAATGCAATATTATTGGTCAATGTTGTACCTGTTTGCCAATACTCATCCCAGTTGTTGGGTTGTGGAGTTAAAGGAGCCACATCCTTACCTGTAAACCATTGTCTTACCAAACGACCATCCATTGGAGCTCCCCAGCTTTCATCCGTTCCTTCAGTTCCAGTGGTTTTACCTGGATTAACAAAGCCATACGCTGCTTTGTATTGGTCATAGGCATCGGGCGTAATGGTACCACTCCAACCGTCAGAATACCAAGTTGTATAGCCTGAGCCGCCACCATAAGTATTTTGGAAATTAGGTTTTACCAACGGACGCTCCGCCGTAAAATTTGAATTATATTCTATACCCAAACCTTTTGTTCCACCACCATCTTTAGTCGTAATCAAAATTACGCCATTGGCAGCCCGTGAACCGTACAATGCTGCTGCATTTGGCCCTTTTAGAACAGAAATTTCTTTGATATTATCAGGACTGACTTCTGAAATACCGCCACCAAATTGTTTGTCAAATTGTTGCTGAATCGGCACTCCATCGACTACAATGAGTGGTTGATTATTTCCCGAAACAGAAGAAGCACCACGAATCTGAATAGTTGAACCACTTCCAGGCCCTCCGTTGCTACTAATTCTTACACCAGCAACTTTTCCTGAAAGAGCATTGGCCACATTGTTTGAGCGGGCTTCAACTAAACCTTCACCTTTAAGTTCTTGTTGTGAGTATCCCAATGATTTTTTCTCTCTCGAAATACCAAGAGCCGTAACAACCACTTCATTTAATACTTTATTATCAGGCAATAAAGTAATCTCGAACACGCTTTTATTATCTATTTTAATATCAGTCGTTGCATATCCAATTGCACTAATTGTAAGAAAAGTAGCATTCGCAGGAGTTTTTAATGAAAACTTTCCATTTGCATCAGTCACAGTTCCAAAGACAGTTCCTTTAACGGTAACGGTAGTTCCAGGCAATACGCCTTCGCTTTCGGAGTTCACTACACCAGTAATGACTTTTTCTTGGGCCATTATCGCTGAGGATAAAAGCAGACAAATCAATAAGTAGAAGTTCTTCATCATACAATCTCGGTTTATAGTTAGTTTGTTGGGGCTTCCCTTTTCAACCGAGTTATTACAAGACTCCGACCGCTCGGTTTTGTAATAATCGGTCTAAAGGGAAATTATAGGGTCCAGTTTGGATAAAGTGTCTCTTCAAGCCAAAATTCTAAACACGAATAGAAAATTTGGCATCATTACATTAAAAATTCAGTTTCAAGATTCGATGGTTTCCTTTCCATCATTTTAAGATTGAATGAACAATTTTGTTCACTTCAAACCCGCATTTTAAGCGTAGTATTTATAAGGTTCAAGTGTTCCCATTATTGCGGTCGGAAAAGAAACACTTGTTGAAGACTTGTTGTACTTATCTAAGATTAGATGATTAAAAGTAGTGCGTTCAAATTGAATAAAAAAATTTTTCTCAAAAAAAAATTAATATATATTAAAAATAATTAATTTATTAAAACAATTCATTTGAAAAATACAATTAATAGGCTTTTTACAATAAAATATCATATTTACACTTAATCCAGACTCAACAAGCACTATGTTTCATTTTTTAACAAAATACCCTTAAAATATTTAATTACTAAAAATATTGGTTAATAATTTGAGTGTTTTGATTTTATTTTATTGATAATATTAAAATATAAGTATAAAAAACTTTAAACTTATACAGACATTTTTATTGTAATATTCCAATATTAAGTATTTTTACTTATACGTATTAATTATTGTTTTTAAAGAGAAAAAATACTAATATTCAATAAAAAAAGGCATGATTAAAGACCTAAATCTTAAATCATGCCTCAATATTAAAAAGTCAACTTATTCTATATACAAACAATAATTTAGCTAGAAAATAGCATAAGAACTTTCAATGCTTAAATCACTTTCGCATCAAAAACTCCCGTCAGAATCTTTCCTTCACGTTTAACTTGTACCCAAATTCGATAGTTGCCCGCTTTCGGAAAAACATAAGGAAAAGCCACTTCACCACTATGATGCCCGTTAGATTCGTGTTTCATATTTCCCATCAAAAACTTATCTCGTTCCGTTTCAGTCATTGCTTGTAATTTTGATAAAACATTATCGACGCTATCTTTAAAACGCTTTGGGTTATTCAAATTTGGTCGAACATTGATTGTAGCATCAATTCTATTTTGCATCACTTGTACGGCTGTCGTCGAAAAAGTGCCATTCGGGTGTAAATGAATATAAACAGAGCCATCATCTTTGATAACAGCTGCGTGTCCCATCATTCCCAAATAAGTTTGCAATTCAGCTGGTTTTCCATCGGGTGCGACCACCGAAAACTTCAAATCATAGACTTTACCCATTTGTAACTGCTCATTAGGTTTTTCGTTCCAAACAATACTTGAGCCATCTTGCAGTTTTGTTTTAACACCTGGCGTACCACAAATAGTAATCGTAGTATTTTCTTGGTCAGATAACTGTTTATTGATGGCATTCGTAACAACAAATGTATCATCCGAATCGCCCGAAAATGTTGGCATTAAATTTACTTTTGGCGGTGATGGAATCTCAACTGTATCAGTAATTGTATTTTGTAAGCTATGAAAACGCAAAACATCGGCATAAATCAAGTATTTTCCACCAGGCATATTTGGCAAAGGAGCTTCAAATGTAATACTATCTTTCCGAGAAGGGTGAAGATGGGCGAAAACATCCATCGAACCTTCTTTTACTAAAAACAAGTGCATTAATTTTCCATGGTCGGGAATAATAAAACTGGTCAATCGTCCTTTCACGGAAGCCGTATCAATCTTAAAACTCAATATTCGTTGTCCGTTCGCAAAACTAATTTTTGAAGTAGCTGTATAAGGCTGATACATAAAACGCTGATAATTAGCCGATTCAGAATTCCACCACATATTTCCACCAAATAAAATTAGCCCACAGAAAGAGGCTCCAATAGTTGAACCAATCAAACGTCTTTTTTTGGTGCTTTCATTTGCTGCTTGTCCAACTTTTAGCAAACTATCGCCTGTGCTTGCTCCAATAATTGTGGTCATAATTCCAATCAAAAGCAGAGCTAATCCTGCCAAAATCCAACCGAGTGAACTTGGCAATTGTCGTTGAGCTGTTGATAAGGCAGCAATTGGAATCAATACATCACCTTTTCCCCTCGCCCCTTCGATTGTTACTTTCACACTAGCTGCACCACTTTCCATGAGCCAAATTTTACCTTCATATTTTCCTATTTCGGTCAAAATTCCTTCATCCGAACGAGGCGAACCTTCATCTCCAGTCCAATAAAAAATAGGACTCATTTTCACGCTAGTAATATCATTTCCATCAACCATTACCGACACTTTGGCTGTTCCTGGAATTACGTCGGGTGGCTCAACATATACTTGTACTTGATAATTGCCCGCTTTTCCTTCATGCACTACACCTGCACTTCCAATATGAGCTAATGCAAAGATTGGCGTCAGTAGAACAAGTATAATTTTGCCTAAACTTGATTTTATATTCATTCTATTTTGATTCTTTAAATATGTTTTTCAATTGTTAGCGTTGCAGTTGTTTCATCCAATTTCCCCAAGCAAGTCCAATTCTTGATGAAACAACACTAAAAAGTATGGCAAAACCCATTCCTTCTGCCCAAGCACTCAAACTAATATCATTACGAGGACTGAATTTGAAACGATATTCCCAATCGGCATCATTCTGAAACGACCAAGAATTACTTCCCCAAAACCAATTACGAGCCAAAGGAGATTCATGAAGAAATGTTCCAAAAGGATAATGTGATACAAACAACACAAACAGATAAGTAAAACCTAAAATCAAAGCCAAAATCCAGTCATTCATTGCCGAAAACTTTTCTCGCAACCAATCAACCGCAAAGGCTGGAATAAACAATAACAACGGAAAACCTAAGGTTTGATAAGTAGTAATTTTATTATGAATTGGCCCTAACAACGGTTCAGCAGGCAGTAACCTTAAAACAGCATTAACTACCCAATGAAAAAACAAAAAAATCAGACAAATATAGGTTGCCCCCCATTTCTTTCCAGAAGCTCGGCCTGTTGCTAATAATATAAACGGAAAAGCAATACTTGCTACTTGATAAAAATCAGGTCGGTGCATTGCCCAACGCCCTAAAGGTTCGGATAGAAAAGTAAAAATAGATGTTATAAAAAAAGCGGCCGTCGTAATGAACAGCCATTGAAGGCGATTGAAACGATTGGCATTTTCTGAAGCCGAAAGCGTTACAATTGCTTCTTTACGATTCATAAATGCCAAAACAGCAACCATTGCTCCCATTTGAACACTCATTAATCCCAATAATAAAACCGTGTGTGGTGGAGAAAGGATTTCTACATCAAGTCCATAAGTATTGTGCCACCAATCATCAAACGGTGCTGATGTAAGCGAAGCAATTCCGCCCCAAATACAAAAAAGACCACCCAAAGAACTATAAAAAATACCCCAAAAATTGACCATTTTACCTTTCTCGACCAATGTTCCCCAAAAAGAAGTTTTGAGAACTTGATAGCCCGAAAAAATCCCAGCAGTAGCTGCTCCTACATAAACCACCACATGTGGTGCCGAAAACAGTCCGTCACGCCCAATGCTCATGTGCCAAGCAATATCCCACAAAATACCCAAAATAACGCACATCGAAGCAATCACACTTATATATACATAAAGTGGAATTTCCAGTAAGAATTTTGATGTTGAAGAAAAAGATTTTTCAGTTGTAATCGGCTGGTTAATAGCTGTTTCCATAGATATTTATTTGATTTATTGATAAGACAGATAAACACATTTTTACCCCTAACATTTGGAAATATATTTTAAAATAACTCAAGTTGCTCTTGTTTTGGTAAAGAACCTTCGTGCCGTAAAAGCCATTCTTTTCGCCAAAGGTCACCACCATAACCAACCAAACTTCCATCTGAACCTATCACGCGGTGACAAGGCAAAATTATCGTCAAAGGATTACATCCATTGGCAGTTCCAACTGCTCTGATAGCTTTTTCATTGCCAATTCGACGGGAAAGTTCAAGGTAAGAAACAGTTTTTCCATATGGAATTGTTTTGAGACTTTCCCAAACTGTTCGTTGAAAATCGGTTCCTTGTGCAAGCATTGGAATATCAAAATCTTTCAATTTTCCTGCAAAATAAGCATCAAATTGCTTTATACATTCATCAATTATGGGCGAATTTTCGGGTGTTTCTTCTAATTGTCGGCTTGGTTTTTTCTGAGCTTCTCGAAATAAAACGTGTGTTAAATACAAATCACTTGCCGAAATTTCTAAAATGCCAATCGGTGATGAATAATATTTGGTGTATTGCATAAATTAATCCGTTCTTTTTTAAAAGGCTTGATTTTTCAAATATACAAAAAACTATGCTTGAAAAACTTTTCTGATAATCAATCAGTTATAAAATAGTAATTGTAATTTTGCAGACTTATTGAAATACCTTTTAAAATATGAACGATGTTAAAAATCGTTCCGCAAATATATGGTTGTACCTTACAAAGAAAAAGACAGCAGCAAACGTGAACAAATTGCCGAAATGTTCGACAATGTTTCACCAAAATATGATTTTTTGAATCACCTTTTAAGTGGTGGAATTGATTTTTGGTGGCGAAAAAAAGCCATTTCATTGTTGCGTGCCGAAAAGCCACAGTTGATTTTGGATATTGCTACTGGAACGGGCGACTTGGCTGTTGAAGCAGTTAAACAATTGAAACCCGAAAAAGTAATTGGTGTTGATATTTCGGAAGGAATGTTGTCATTTGGTCGTGAAAAAATGAAAAAACTCGGTTTAGAAAATAAAATCGAATTACAAATGGGCGATTCTGAGAAATTGCAATTTGAAAACAATACTTTCGATGCCGTTATCGTTTCTTTTGGAGTACGTAACTTTGAAAATCTCGAAAAAGGTTTAACGGATATGTGTCGAGTTACCAAATCAGGCGGAACTTGCATGGTAATGGAATTTTCAAATCCAAAAACGCCTGTTATCAAGCAATTATATTGGTTTTACAATGCCACCATATTGCCTTTTATCGGTCGATTAGTCTCAAATGATAGTTCAGCTTACAGCTATTTACCCGAATCTGTGAAAGCTTTTCCAGAAGGGAATGATTTCTTAGCGGTTTTTGAAAAAGCAGGATTCCGTCAAACAAAATGTATTCCTCTTACTTTTGGTGTTTGCTCAATTTATATCGGTAAAAAGCCATAAAATTTGATTGTTTTACTAAAAAGCTCATGAAAAACGCTCCTTTAGCTCAATTAAGCCTTAGATTGTTTATATTGATAATGCTTTCACAAAGCGTATTTGCTCAACAAACTCGCCGTCATTTTCAAGCAGATTACGATGCAAAAGCAGTAAAATTTGGTTATTTCTTGGGTTTAACGAATACTTATTTTAATGTAAAATTTAATAATTATTTTGTCAATAAAGACAATTATTATGGCATTACTTCTCCACCCACTTTTGGGATAAAAATGGGTGGTTTAGCTAATATTAGGCTGAATGATTATTTCGATTTTAGGGTATTACCAACAGTAGCTATTTATGGCCGAAGACTTGAATATCACTACATAAATGTTGATTTAGCAGCCGATGACCCAAATAAGTTTGGAGAAAAAACTGAGCTTCGTGAAACAGCATGGTTTGAAATTCCTTTAATGTTTAAGTATAAATCCGAAAGGCGTGGCAATGTCAGAATGTATGTTTTTGGAGGCCTTCGTTACGGTGTAGAAACCAATGCAGTAAACCGCCGCAGAAGACAGCAATTTGCTACAAAAGGCAATGATTTTAGCATAGAATACGGTACAGGAATTGAGTTTTTTAGAGAATATTTCAAGTTTGCTCCCGAAATTCATTTTTCTCATGGATTACACAACCTCGTTGACCCTGTCAATAATATAGGAACGCCGCTTGCTGGGGTGGATAAATTAACTACGCATACCATTACTTTATACGTACTTTTTGAATAAAAATTGACCGAATTAGGCAATTAGCAATCAGCTCCATGAAATACGTCGCTATTTTTCTTGTAAGACTTTACCAAGCAGGTATTTCCCCGTGGTTTCCGCCTTCGTGTCGTTATACACCAACTTGTTCACAATATGCCGTTGAAGCTCTTCAAAAGCATGGTTTTATTAAAGGATTTGTGCTTGCAGCCAAACGCTTTGCTCGCTGCCATCCATGGAGTTCCACTCATGGACATGACCCTGTACCTTGATAGAAATAATGAATTAAGTTTTAAAGATTAACGATAAAAAAAACCAATTGTATTTTTTATTATGTAACCATTCACTTCAGATTTTCAAATTGCTTTTTCATTAATAAGCCAAATAATCTTTCAATTTTAGGATTTTTTAAAGAACTTTCTTCACTATTTATCTATTTATCTAAAATCAAATGTCATTCTGATTTGTTCTTGTGAAATAGTCCGTAAATTTGGTTTTACAACAAAACTTTTCTCGGCAATGACACTCGAACAACGCCAATATCCCATCGGAAAATGGAAAGTAAAAAAGAGCTATACTGACAAAGAAATCGAAAGAAATATCGGTATCATTGAAAAGTATCCTGCTAAGTATAAACGGCTTACCAAAAAACTTCCTAACGAAGATTTGGAAAAACAATACCGTGAAGGAGCATGGAATGTTCGTCAACTATTGACGCACATCTCAGATATGCACATCTTGCATTATGCTCGTTTCAAGCAAGCACTTAGCGATGAAAATCCCGTTGGTTTTGTAGCTAACATTAATGCGTGGAATAGTACTTCCGAAATATCCAGTATACCTCCAGCCGATACAATATTGCTCCTCGAAGCTACACATAAACGTTGGGCTTTTTTGATGAGAAATATGTCAGCAAATGATTTTGACAAAACTTTTTATCATTCACTTCGTCAAATCAACCTGACACTGGCACAAGCCCTCAGTATGGCTGCTTGGCACACCAAACATCATTTTGAACATATCAAAATTGCATTGCAAGAATAAATTTATAAATTTTCATTTAAAATAAATTCCTCTTTTAAGCTTTAGGGGGTAGTTTCATGAATAACACCTATTATATCATAGATTTCGATAGCACTTTTACGAAAGTAGAAGGCCTCGACGAATTAGCCAATATTGCCTTAGCGGGCAGTGCCAATCAAGAAAAAGTAGTGGGTCAAATAAGAAGTTTGACCGACCAAGGAATGAATGGTGAAATTACTTTTTCGGAAGCTCTCAGCCGTAGAATTGAATTGTTGAAAGCCAATCGTTCGCACATTGATAAATTAGTAGATTTTCTTCATACCCAAGTATCAGAATCTTTTCAAAGAAACGAAAAATTCTTGCGAGAATATGCCGACCACATTCTGATAGTTTCTGGTGGATTTAAAGAATTTATTGTGCCGATTGTTACGTCATTGGGTATCAAAGAAAGCAACGTATATGCTAATACTTTTGTATTTGATGCAGAAGACAATATCATTGGTGTTGACCAAAATAATGTACTTGCCCACGAAAAAGGAAAAGTAAAGCTTTTAGCTTCGCTCAATCTTGATGGAGATATTTATGCCATTGGCGATGGTTACACTGATTATGAACTACGTGTATCAGGCTTGGCTAATCGTTTTTATGCTTTTACAGAAAATGTTGAGCGTGAAAAAGTTACCTCAAAGGCCGACCATATTGTACCATCATTGGATGAGTTTTTGTATTTGAATAAACTTCCTCGCAGTCAATCATATCCGAAAAGCAGAATCAAGGTTTTATTGCTTGAAAATGTACATTCAGTTGCAATTGAAGCATTCAAACGTGAAGGTTTTGATGTCGAAACCCATAAAGGGGCAATGGACGAAGACGAGTTATCAGAAAAAATCAAAGGCGTTTCTATTTTAGGGCTTCGTTCAAAAACAAATTTGACGAAAAAAGTTCTAGAAAATGCCGACAAACTCATCACAGTTGGTGCTTTTTGTATCGGTACAAATCAAATCGACCTTAAAACTTGTACCGAAAAAGGAATTGCCGTTTTCAATGCACCATACAGCAACACTCGCTCAGTTGTTGAATTAGCTATCGGCGAAATGATTTTATTGATTCGTAATGTAGTTACGAAAAGCAATCAAATGCACGCTGGCAAATGGGATAAATCAGCCAATAATAGTTTTGAAGTTCGTGGAAAAAAATTAGGCCTAATTGGCTACGGACATATCGGCACACAGCTTTCAGTTATTGGAGAAGCACTTGGTATGGAAATTTATTTCTACGATATAGTTGATAAAATGCCAATCGGTAACGCAAAAAAATGCCGTTCATTGGAAGAAGTTTTGCGAGTTTCGGATGTTGTAAGTATGCACATTGATGGTCGTAAAGAAAACACCAATGTATTTGGGAAACGTGAGTTTGATATGATGAAAGAAGGGGTTATTTTCATGAATCTTGCTCGTGGCCACGTTGTGGATGTTCCTGCTTTGGTAGAAGCCATTAAATCGGGAAAAGTAGCTGGTGCAGGCGTAGATGTTTTCCCTTACGAACCAAAAACAAACAGCGAACCATTTGAAAACGAATTACGTGGTTTGCCAAATGTAATTTTAACACCACACATTGGCGGAAGTACTGAAGAAGCTCAAGAAGGCATCGGACTTTATGTACCAGAGCGATTGTTAGAATACATGAATAATGGTAGCACCACAGGCAGTGTTAATTTCCCTGAAGTACAATTGCCACTGTTGCGTGAGTCGCATCGTTTATTGCATATTCATAAAAATGTACCTGGAATTTTGGCTAAAATCAACAATATTTTTGCAAAACATCACATCAATATTATTGGTCAATACCTCAAAACCAACGAAACAATTGGCTATGTAATTATGGATATTAGCAAAGGTTATACCGACGAATTTGTACAAGAAATCAGAGATATTGACGAAACCATTCGTTTCAGAATGTTGTATTGATAATTCTTTCAAATCATAAAAAAATACCTCTCCTTCAATCGAAAGAGAGGTATTTTGCTTTTTCACCAAACCTTAAATCACTTTTTCATTCTTACCAAAACTTTACACCAGACAATCGACCGATTTCGAGTTTTGCTAAAAGTGCTTGATAATCATATTGTAACAAACTAAATTTTGCTTCTTCTAAACCTGTTTCGGCTGCTTGAATTTCAACAGGTGTACTAACACCACTCGTTAAGCGAACTTTTGCCAGTTTTAAACTATATTCTGCTTGATAAATATTACTCGCTGCTAATTCCTTCTTCTGACTCGCAACTTTTATATCGTTATAAGCATTCTCAAGGTCACGGCTGATTTGCACTTTTTGCGATTCTGTACTTTGTTTAGCTGCATCAAAGTTTATTTTGGCAATTTGAGTATTATAAAAACCACGTTTTCCTGTATAAATCGGAATCGTTAATTTTACACCTAATAATGAATTAGGTCGTAAAATTGCAATATCGGGCAAATAGCCATTTCGCACACCAATTGCTGCATTTGCAGCTAATTGAGGCAAGCTACTTAAACTTGATATTTTGACTTCTTGAGCTAAAATACCTTCTTTAGATGTTAAAAACTTCAAATCAACATTATTCTGAATCGCTTCATTATAAGCACTTTGCATATCAGTTTTAGCATATATAAACTGAAGTTCAGCATTGGCAGGAATCATTTTGCGAGCATCCGAACCAATTAATGAACTCATGAAAATATACTGTTTTTCAAGTTGCCCTTGAAGGTCAATTAGACGAATCTCTGCATTTTTATAACGCACTTGTACTTGAACAGCATCGTAATCTAAAGCGTCGCCACTTTTAATTCTATCGGCAATAATTTTTCCGTTTTCTTGTACCAACTTCAATTGGTCTTGTTGAACAATAATCGCTTTTTGTAAATAAATTATTCCATAATACAACTGTGCTACTTGATAGGCCAAAGTGTGTTTCAAAGCCTCAATTCCTCCACTTTGTTGCTGAATTTCGAGGAGTGTTTTCTGAATTCCTGCCTTAAACCTACCCCAATCATAAATAACATACGAAGCCCCAACGCTTGCATTATAGTTATTATGTGGCTGAAATTGAATTGTGCGGGGTTCTCCATTAACTGGCAAAGTAGCCTTAGCAATCGGGTCAACACGTGAATAACTCAAATCGCCGCTTACTTGAGGTTTCAAACCTGACTCTTGAACCTTAATTCTATAATCGCCAACAGCCAAAAGTTGTTGTTGTTCTTTCACACGTGGCGAGTATTCTAACGCTTGCTTGATGAGTTGCGTAAGTACCTGTTCGTTGTTTTGTGCGAGTACTAATTGACTCGAAAACAAGCAGATAATTATTAATATTTTATTGCTTTTCATAAATATATATGAGATTTTGATACGAATAGATTTTTTTAATCTATTTTCTAAAAACTGTTACATGAAAAATATAGAATTAGTGAGCCTCCGCCGCTGCTTTTGCTGCTGCGGCAATTTCTTCGGGACTTTTCTTTTTACCTTTTAATAACACTACCAAAGGCAATACGCAAAGAAAAAATACTGAAACAATCCTGAATGTATCCAAATAAGCCAAGAAATAAGATTGGCGGTCGAGTAAAAGCTCTAATTGGCGATACGCTTGCGTAGTAGCTTGTGTAATATCCCCCGAACGAGCCATGAAGCCCATTTTTATTGCATTGAATTTTTCAACAAATAAAGGATTATTAGGCGTGTAATTTGACACTAAATCAGAGCGATGCTGGGCGTATTGCTGCGTAACATAGTTATTGGCTAATGCAATGCCAAATGCACCTCCAAGCTGACGAATCATATTTGTGAGCGAAATTCCGGCACCAAATTCACTTGGTTTTAAACCTGCAACTGACGCATTAATCAATGGCAATTGCAACATTACTGTTCCCAAACCTCGCATCAATTGTATAGGATAGAAATCCCAACGCCCCATATCTGCTGTGGCAGTTCCACTGTAAAAGCCAAAGAATGCAAAAATTAAAATTCCAGCAATCACAAACGGAATTGGCGATGCACCTGATGACATTCTTTTTCCCAAAATAGGAAATAATGGCAAAATGGTTAAAGTAGGAAAAAGCAAAGAAAGGCCCGTTTCATAAGGCGTAAATCCGTTAATCCGTTGAACCATTACGGGATAAACAAAAACAGATGTAAACAATCCTACGCCTGAAACAAGCACAAAAATCGACGAAAAAGCAAAGTTCCGATTGGCAAATACCTTTAAATTTACAACTGGGTGCTCCGTATTTAATTCTCGACTAATAAAACCAACGATTCCGAGAGCAGCCAAAAGTGCCATCACTGAAATTTCTTTTGATTGAAACCAATCTTTAGATTCGCCTTTTTCGAGAATATATTGCAAAGAGCCAATACCTACAATAAGCAAGATTATTCCGAAATAATCAATCGTTATATTTGCCTTATTTTTCCCTTCACCCTCTTTTCTCGGTACATATAAAATCGTCAGTACAGTTGCGATAATACAAATTGGCACATTGATAAAGAATATATCTCCCCAAGAAAAATTATCAACAATATAGCCACCCACACTCGGCCCAAGCGTCGGGCCAAGTACGATTCCCATACCAAAAAGCCCCGAAGCCATACCTCGTTCTTTTCCTGGAAAAGCATCGAATAAAATAGCTTGTGAAGTAGAAAGCAAGGCCCCACCTCCAATACCTTGTACGAATCGCCAAAAAACTAACTCCCAAAGCGTATCCGAATTTCCGCATAAATACGACGCAATACCAAACAAAATCATTGACGCCAAATAATAGTTTTTCCGACCAAAATATTCACCCAAAAATCCTGTCATCGGAATCACAATTACGTTGGCAATTGCATAAGACGTAATTACCCAAGCAATATCTTCAATTGTTGCACCAAGCGAACCCGAAATCTGATTCAAAGCCACATTGACAATTGTCGTATCAAGCAACTCCATTACAGCAGCGGTTACGGTTGTCAAAACAATGATGAACCGTGCTGCCCCAATTGGTGTTTTTGTATTTCCTTTATTTTCCATGAAAATCATAATTGCATTATTCCCCAGCAATCGAGGGTTTATGCAAACCCCTTATTTAACTTTCACTTCAGCTTCTAAACTCATTCCAGAACGTAGTTTATCACGTAGTTTTTCAACGCCTTCAATCGAAATTTTTACTGGAATTTTTTGAGTAACTTTCACAAAGTTTCCGCTTGCATTATCTGGTGGAAGTAAAGCATACTTAGCCCCAGTTGCATCCGAAAAATCAGCAATTTTGCCTTTTAAGTCTAATTCAGGGTAAGCATCCAACGTAATTTTAACTTCTTGTCCAATCGCCAAACGTCTGATCTGTGTTTCTTTAAAATTGGCAACAACCCAATAAAGTGAATCCTGAACGATAGTAGCTAATGTTTGCCCTGGTTGAACAAACTGCCCTGGTTCAACACTTTTTCGACCAATCTTGCCATTTTCGGTTGCATAAATTTTCGAGTATGTCAGACGCAATTTTTGTTGGTCAATTTTGGCTCTTTGTACCGCCAAAGCCGCTTCAGCCTTATGAAGATTTGCCACCAAAATATCTAAACGAGACTTTGAAGCTGCAACATCTTGTCCTTGTCCTTCATATTGTGCTGCCAAAATTTCTAAATTAGCTTTACTATCATCCGTTTGACGCTTCGTAATGGCATTATCTGCATATAATTTTGCGTCACGTTCTGCATCTTTTTGAGCTTTTTCTTTACGCAAAATCGTTGCCTTCAAGTTTGATTCTGCCGCTCCGATAGTCATATTTGTATTTTTGATGCTCGCTTTGGCATTTTCTACATCAGTCAACATTTGCACATACATTGCTTCCATTTCGGCAAGAGCTAATTGTTGTTCACGGTCATCAATATCAACCAACAATTGACCTTTTTTTACCTCTTCAAAATCTTTCATATTTACCGCATTTACATAGCCACCAACTCTTGGCACAACTGGCACGGTATAAGTCTCGATTTGAGCATTTTCGGTCGTTTCATACATTTGGTTATACTTGTATTTATTGTAAGCATAACTCGCTGCCCCAATTACAATCAGTAATAAAATGATACGAGGGATGTAATTTTTGAATGATTTTTTTTGTGGAGTTCCCATTTTTTAAATTCTTTTCAGTAAATAAGTTTTGCCTTAACTGAAATTTTTGGTTTGTAAATATTAATAATAAGATAAGTCTCTATTTATTTGACGGCACAAAGTAAACCAAGTTTACTAAATTAGTCAAGTAAGTTGACAATTATTTTTTTTATACTACCTTTGTGTTAAATTCGCTTTTACATTGCTAGCGAGTGAATTAGGGTGTAAAATAAATTTTTGGATAATGAATGAGTCAATATTAGCTGAAATTGCAGCATTTAAAGCCAATAAAGAAAGGCTTTTAGGAAGGCTTTTAAATAGAACTTATCGCTACATGAGCGATTTAGCAAGCGATTATTTGAAAGGAATCGGTTACGAAAACTTTCGAGTTGGTCATATTGTAGCTTTAGTACAGATTGAATTGGAAGGTACAAGCATCAATAAATTAGCATCAAATGCTGGCATGACCAAGCAAGGGATGAGCAAATTGATTAAAGAATTACAGGCTGAAGGATTTGTTTTGGTTGAAAAAGACCAAGCTGATGCTCGTGCATTGATTGTAAAACACACCGAAAAAGGCTTACAAGCATTGCTTGATTGGAAATCATGTACGCAATTTATCAATCAAAGATTTACTGAAGTTTTAGGCGATAGCAAATTAGAAATTTTGAAAGATTTGCTGCATGAGTTGGTTCACGAATACGACCACAAATATTTATGCTCCTCAAAACATGCAATAAATCACCCAATGCTACGAAATAGTTGGATGAGTGTAAAATAATTTTCTTAAAAATAGTAATAACAAAATATAACTTTCTGATTATCAAGCAACTAAGCTTTATTTTTTATAATACTTCTACTATTTTGGTGATTTAAATTCGTATTTTCGTTTGCATCTGAATTTGAGTATAAATTTGTTCTTGCACTTAAAATTCAATAAATTCGCAAAAGTTTTAACGATTTCCCAAATATGTCTGTTACCGAAATTATTATTTTAGTAATTGTTTTGTACCTCGTTATTTGCGTGGTTGCGTATAAAGTACAGGAATATTTTATCTTTAAACCTGAAAAACTCTCTCAAGATTTTGAGTTTCGTTATGATGAACATTTTGAAGAATTATTCTTCGATATGCCCGATGGTGCGAGAATCAACGGTTTGCTCTTTTATGATGTTGGCGAAGAAACAAGAGGATTAGTTATCTATTTTCACGGAAATACCCGAAGTATCAAGGGTTGGGCAAAATATGCTAAAGATTTCATTTCTCACGATTATGACGTTTTAATGATTGATTATCGTGGTTTTGGTAAAAGCACAGGCAAACGCCACGAAGATAGAATGTACGAAGATTCACAAGCGGTTTATCATAAAATGCTTGCAAAAGGTTATGATGAAAAAAACATCGTCATTTATGGGCGTTCGTTAGGTTCGGGATTTGCTTGCAAATTAGCTTCAAAAAATCATCCCAAGATGCTCATTCTTGATGCTCCTTATTACAGCTTTTCTCAACTTACCAATCGTTTTTTGCCATTTTTACCCGTTACCATGATTTTGAGGTTTTCTATCCGAACAGATAAATACATCAAATTTGTCAAATGCCCTATTTATATTATTCATGGAACAAAAGATTTATTGATACCTTTTCGGTCAAGTGTGAAGTTAGCGAAACTCGCCCCACAAAAAACCCGATTAGTACCTATTTATGGCGGTGGACATAACAATTTACCTTCATTTCCTGAATATCATAAACACCTCGAAGAAATTTTACTCGACCATTTCGATTTAATTTTTGATAAACATATCATAAAACATTGACAATTTTGCACAGCAATATAACCTTAAAACAATATTCATTTTTCATTATCCATTAAATTCAACCCGTGTTTAAATTAAAATACCTTCAGATTGTCATTATATGCTACGTTGTTCTGATTGCAGGCTTAGTACTGTTTCAACGATTTATATTATTACATCCAAAAAAACTCGCGAAAGATTATCTTTATGAATTTTCAAAAGCCCAAGAATTCTATGTCGTTGTTGCTCCCGAAATCAAACTTAATGCTCTTCGTTTTTCTTCCAAAGATAGTGTTTCTAAAGGCGTAGTTTTATATTACCATGGCAATGCCGACAATTTAGCTCGTTGGGGCGAACACGCCGCCGAATTTACCGAGCGGGGCTATGATGTAGTCATGTATGATTATAGGGGCTTTGGTAAAAGTAATGGCCGATTAGATGAAAGGAATTTTCTGAGCGATGCCCAATATGTATTTGATGATTTAAGTCGCCGCTATAATCCTGATAAAATTATACTTTATGGACGTTCGTTAGGTTGTGGAGCTGCCATCAAAGTTGCCTCTGAAAACCCAGTGAAGAAACTAATTCTTGAAACGCCTTATTATAGCCTTACTGATGTTGTTTTCAGTCATTTACCAATATTTCCGTTTCAATATGTATTAGAATTTAAAATTCCTGCGTACGAATGGCTACCAAAAGTACACTGTGATATGTACGTATTTCATGGAACTGACGATGAAGTAGTGCCTTACAGCCAAAGTAAAAAATTATTGGAATCAGCAAAGAAAAATCCTGATAGCATCATTACTACCCTGAAAGATGGGCATCATAAAGGCTTAGAAAAGTTCAAAGAATATCAAGCTAAACTAGATGAAATCTTAAAATAATACCTTCGACAATTAACAGCTTTTATTCTCAAATGGTATTGAAAACTGTTAATTGTCGGACTTCTAATCTTCTCGCATTCGTTCACGAGTTACATCTCTTTCTTTGATACTGTCGCGTTTGTCATACAGTTTCTTACCTTTTGCCAAAGCGATATCCAATTTTGCTAAACCGCCATCATTGATAAATAACCGAGTCGGAATAATCGTCAGCCCTTTGTCTGTAAGTTTATTAGCAAGGCGTTTGAGTTCCTTTTTTTTCAAAAGTAGCTTTCTATCTCGCAATGGATTATGGTTATAATGCGTGCCTTGTTCGTATTTCGAGATATTGAGATTTTTTACAAACAATTCACTCCCGTCAAAAAAACAGTAAGCATCAACCATACTAAATTTGTTCAATCTAATAGATTTGACTTCTGTACCTGTCAGCACCATTCCTGCCGAAAATTTCTCCAAAAAGAAATACTCAAAACTCGCTTTCTTGTTGGTAACATCTATATGTTTTGCTGCTTTCTCTGCCATTTTTTTTATCTTCAAAAAAACTAATTGCTACACCCTGAATCCTCTTTCCTACAAAGTTACGAATAAAAAAAATCCCTACCTCAAAAATAGTGGCAGGGATTCCGACTTACGTGCTTTCCTAATAATCCATGTATAAGCTCTATAATTGGATTCGACTTTAAATTTGGAGATTTCTAGACGAAATTTCCAGACGAGAATTCCCATTTTGGGTAACTTCCCGAAGCAAAGTTAAATAATTTTGGAATAAAAAAAATAATGTTTTAATTTTCTTATCCAAATGATGCTTTATTAAGGCTTCTTTTTAACTTTTTTCTATAAAAACTACTTGTTGACTCTAATAATTCCGCAGCAAATATTTTTTTATTTTCTAAAACTTAACAGTAAATTTTATGCAATTGACTATTGAGTAATACTTGGTTTATTCACCAAAAACGTGCCAAACTTTCATCAAAAACTGATTAAGTGGGCTTATTGGTCTTTAAACTACTTATAGTCAGCAATTTAATCAATAAAAAAGTTTTACAAACAATACCGTTTAAAGATATTTTTCACGGACAATGATAAATTAATTTCATCAAAAAATCAATATACTTGTTTTTAATATTTTTTTTTCTTAAATTTATATGAAGCTGTTTTTCTATAAAAGAAACTTTTAGACATCACAAACAGTTATTTTAAGGTAATAAATTTTTAGTAAATTGCTCAACTCACCCATTTTTTCTACCGCAAAGCAGCAAGAAACTGCTATTTTGGTTGGTCTTATCACGCAAAAACAAAACGCTGAACGAACCAAGGAATATCTCGACGAATTAGACTTTTTGGCAACCACAGCTGGTGTAATAACCAAAAGAGTTTTTACTCAACGCCTCGAACGTGCCGATGCCAAAACATTTGTAGGCAAAGGTAAATTAGAGGAAATAAAAGTTTGGTTGATTGAAAACCCCGTTGATAGTATTATTTTTGATGATGACCTCACCGCTCCACAAGTAAGAAATCTCGAGGCAATGTTTCAAGACATAAAAATCCTTGACCGTAGCTTATTGATTCTCAATATATTTTCGCAACGTGCCAGAACCGACCAATCGAAACGTCAAGTAGAATTGGCTCAGTACCAATATTTACTGCCTCGCCTAACTCGTATGTGGTCTCACCTTAGTCGTCAAAAAGGTGGAATCGGTATGCGTGGCCCTGGCGAAAAAGAATTGGAAACAGATAAGCGTATCGTAAAAGATAGAATCGCATTCTTGAAAGATAAGCTTGATAAGATTGATAAACAAAGTTTTACACGCAGAAAAGAACGTAGTCAGCTTGTACGTGTGGCATTGGTTGGTTACACTAACGTTGGCAAATCAACGTTGATGCGTCGCTTGGCAAAAACTGATGTTTTTGCTGAAAATAAACTTTTTGCAACCATCGACTCAACGGTAAGAAAAGTAGTTTTAGGAAATATTCCGTTTTTGCTGACTGATACCGTTGGCTTTATCCGAAAACTACCAACATCTCTCATAGAGTCGTTCAAATCAACTTTGGATGAAATCCGAGAAGCTGATATTTTGGTTCACGTTGTCGATATTTCGCATCCTTCATTTGAAGAACAAATCGAAGTTGTGAACGTAACTTTGGCCGAAATTGGAGCATCTGACAAATCAATGGTACTGGTTTTTAATAAATTAGACCTCTTCAAACCCGAATCAGAAGAGAATCTCGATGAACACCTCGAAACCATTACTGAAGATGATTTGCAACGAAATCTCGAAAAGTTAAAAAATAGTTATTTAAAGAAAAACACCGAAAACGTAGTATTTATTTCGGCCGAACACAAAGAGAATTTGGGTGAATTACGCACAGTTTTAATGAATAAAATTCAAGAAAAACACTTCTTGATTTATCCAAACTGGGACCCAACCCAAAATCCGATGTACGATTGGCAAGGAGTTGAGCAGAATTGATCAACAAACAAATGGCAAAAAACAAACAAAAATCATATTATGACCAATTAAAAGCCGAAATTTTGGCTTTTCTTTCGGTTAATCTCGAAAAACCATACACGCTACAAGACTTATTTACGCATTACGATGTAAAAAATAAGCAAGAAAAAGCTTTATACGGAATGTTGATTGAAGATTTATTGCAAGAAGGCAAAGTCCATCAAATCGACAAAGGGAAATACACAGTTGATGTAAACGCAAACGCCATAATTGGCCGCCTCGACCACGTAAATCCACGCTTTGGTTTTATTCGATACGACGACACAAAACCAGATATTTGGGTTAGCTCTGATGACTTGAAAGGAGCTATTGATGGCGATTTAGTTAAAGCAACTACCTACGGAGAATTTTACCGCAAAGGCGATAATCCCGAAGGATGTATCATTGAAATTATTGAGCGAGGTCGCAAAGAAATCGTTGGAAAAATACAGAATTTCGGTAATTATGCTTTGGTAAAACCCGACCACAAAAATCTTTATGACGATATTTTTATTCCAAAAGATAAAATTAATGGAGCTACAAAAGATGATTTAGTTATAGCTAAAATCATCGAATACCCAACGAATATTCAACAGGGTATTGGCGAAGTAATTGAGATTTTAGGAAAATCTGGCGATAATAATGCAGAAATGCATGCAATTTTGGCTGAATTTGGCTTACCTATTCGATTTGATAAAACTATTGAGGACGAAGCTGCTGCCATTTCAGAAGTAATTGCTGAAGAAGAAATCAAGAAAAGACGTGATTTTCGAAATATCCTAACCTTCACCATCGACCCGCACGATGCCAAAGACTTCGACGATGCTTTGAGCTTTAAAATTCTTGATAATAAAAATTACGAAATCGGTGTACACATTGCCGACGTAACACATTATGTAAAAGAAGGCACAAAATTGGAGGAAGAAGCACTCAATCGAGCAACTTCGGTTTATTTGGTTGACCGTACGATTCCGATGTTACCCGAAAAACTCTCTAATAACCTTTGTTCTCTTCGTCCCAATGAAGATAAATTGACTTTTTCGGCTGTTTTTGAAATGACGCATGATGGACGAGTTGTCAATGAATGGTTTGGAAGAACAATTATTCATTCAGATAAAAGATTTAGCTACGAAGAAGCCCAAGATGTTTTGGAAAATCTCGAAAATGATGTGCTTAATCCAAACCCTGAACCAAACGAAATAGTAGACAAATACCAGTTTCCTCTACATACGCTCAATCATTTAGCCAAAATTTTAAAAAAGGAACGCTTCAGAAATGGAGCAATCAATTTTGAAACCAATGAAGTTAAATTCAAATTAGACGAAACAGGCAAACCTCTTGGCGTAGTTTTAAAAATCAGAAAAGATGCACATAAACTCATCGAAGAGTTTATGTTGTTGGCTAATAAAAAAGTAGCTGAATTTGTGTTTAAATTAAAGCATGATACAAATACCGATGGGAATACAATGGTTTATCGAGTACATGAGCCACCAAACCCCGAAAAACTACAAAATTTTGCCAATTTTGCGGCACGTTTTGGATATGCTATTAAAACCGATTCGGATAAAACGTTATCAAATTCGATGAATAAAATGATGGCGGAAGTAGAAGGAACACCTGTTCAGAATGTTTTGGAACAATTGGCCGTTCGTACAATGTCAAAAGCACGTTATACGACCGAACCTTTGGGGCATTTTGGCCTTGCGTTTGAGCATTATAGCCACTTTACTTCCCCTATTCGCCGCTATCCTGATATGATGGCTCATCGACTGTTACAGCATTATTTAACAGCATCTCAAAAAACTAAAGGAACTATTTCTCAAGACGATTTTGAAAAAAAATCAAAACATTCATCTGACCGAGAAAAATTAGCAGCCGAAGCTGAAAGAGCTTCAATAAAATATAAGCAAGTTGAATTTATGAGCTTGCAAGAACGCAGAACAATTTATAGCGGCGTTGTGACAGGTGTAACTGATTTTGGTATTTTTGTTGAAATTACATCTACAAGTTGCGAAGGAATGGTGCGTTTGGCTGATTTAAAAGACGATTTTTACGAATGGGATAAAGCTAATTATCGCATTGTGGGAAAACGAACTGGACGTGTAATTAACTTCGGAGATACAGTAAAAGTAACAGTAAAAGGAACTGATTTGGAGCGTAGAAGCATGGATTTAGAACTCTTTAGTGTCGGTGATAAAGCAATATTATCGAATGCTAGTAAAAAAGGTGGTAATGAATCTAAACGTGGTGGACAGGCAAAAAATAGTTCAAAACGAAGAGGAACTCCGACTGATAAAAATAAAGGGAAACGCAGAAGAAAATAAAGTTCCAAAATAGTTTTCAAACAAAAAGCCTCATCTGATTACTCAAATGAGGCTTTTTTATAAGAATTGGTTTACCGAATAAACGGCATTCCGATTAAAGCAAAATTATTTTACTTCAACTTCAGCACCAGCTTCTTCTAAAGATTTACGTAAACCTTCAGCTTCGTCTTTAGCTACACCTTCTTTCACTGCTTTTGGAGCTCCGTCAACTAAATCTTTAGCTTCTTTCAAGCCAAGACCAGTTAAGTCTTTCACCAATTTAACAACTTGTAATTTGTTCGGGCCAGCAGCCTTCAAGATTACGTCGAAAGCAGTTTTCTCAACTGGAGCTTCAGCAGCATCGGCAGCAGGACCACCAGCCACCATTACTGGAGCAGCAGCAGCAGGCTCGATACCATACTCATCTTTCAAAATTGTTGCTAATTCGTTTACTTCTTTTACAGTTAAATTTACTAACTGTTCTGCGAATGCTTTTAAATCTGCCATTTTTATAGATTTTAAAGTGTTTTTTACAAAAAATAAATGATAAAAAATTTAATTGTTTCAATCAGTAGTTTTAAACTAAAAATTGATAACTGAAATTAAGCTGCTTCTTTCTCTGAAAGAGTTTTGAGAATTCCAGCCAATTTGTTGCCACCGCTTTGTAAGCCAGAAATAACATTTTTGGCAGGTGACTGCAACAAACCGATGATTTCGCCAACCAATTCTTGCTTAGATTTCAACGTCAACAACGTATCTAATTGATCGTGTCCGATGAAAGTGCTTAAATCAATTGATGCACCTTTCAATTTGATGCTATTTTTGTTTGCTTTAAGAAACTCCTTAATAAGTTTCGCAGCTACTTTGCCATCTTCTTTATGAAACATCACGCCTGAGAAACCTCTCAAAACTGTATCATCAAAAGATGAATAATCAGTTTCTTGTTTTTCAAGTGCTTTCTGAATCAAAGTGTTTTTTATTACACGATACTCGATACCACGCTCGAAGCATAAGCGACGCAATTCGTTGGTTTTCGCAACGTTTAAGCCACTTGCATCAGTGATATAGAAGTAAGGTGTAACGGCAAACTTAGCAGCAAGTTCCTCAATTATTACTCCTTTGTCTTCTTTTGTCATGATTACAATCCATTAATGGTGGTTTTGTCAATTTGAATACCAGGGCCCATTGTGCTTGCAAGTGAGATAGTTCTCACGTACGTACCTTTTGCAGACGAAGGTTTCAATTTCAACAAAGTTTGAATCAATTCGATGGCATTTTCGGCCAATTTCTCAGGCGAGAATGAAACTTTACCGATAGAAGCATGAATAATACCAGTTTTATCAACTTTAAAGTCAATTTTACCAGCTTTCACTTCTTTTACCGCAGTTGCAACATCAAGAGTAACTGTACCTGACTTAGGGTTTGGCATCAATCCACGAGGGCCGAGGATTTTACCTAATTTACCTAATTTTGCCATTACAGTTGGCATAGTGATGATTACATCAATATCAGTCCAACCTTGCTCGATTTTTTGGATATATTCGTCCAAACCTACGTGGTCAGCACCCGCTGCTTTCGCATCTGCTTCTTTATCTGGCGTACAAAGTACCAATACACGAACAGTTTTACCTGTTCCGTGTGGTAATGCTACAACACCACGAACCATTTGGTCAGCTTTACGAGGGTCAACCCCAAGGCGAACGTGTAAGTCCACCGATGAGTCGAATTTTGTGTAAGAAACTTCTTTCAAAACACCAGCCGCTTCTGTAAGCGAGTAGGCTTTGTCAGCGTCAAACTTAGCATTCGCCTCTTTTCTTTTTTTTGTTAATTTTGCCATTGGTTTGATTTGGTTTTAGCGTTAGAATCTAACCATTCGGAACAATGCCCGTACGATTTATTTCTAACTCCCAGTGAATAAATGTGTGTTTGAGTTTTCACTCATTCACAATTAAAACGGTGCGTTGCCTGTGATAGTAATACCCATGTTTTGAGCAGTACCGGCAATCATCTTCATTGCTGAGTCAACAGTAAAGCAATTTAAGTCAGGCATTTTAGTTTCAGCGATAGTTTTCACTTGGTCCCATGAAACTGTACCAACCTTCTTACGATTAGGTTCGGCAGAGCCTGTCTTTACTTTAGCTGCTTCCAACAACATGATAGCAGCGGGAGGAGTTTTAAGCTGAAATTCAAACGATTTGTCAGTAAAGTAAGTGATTACCACTGGCACAACCATACCCATTTTGTCTTGAGTACGAGCGTTGAATTGCTTACAAAACTCCATAATGTTCAAGCCTTTTGAACCTAACGCTGGACCAATTGGTGGCGAAGGGTTTGCTTGACCGCCTTTTACCTGAAGTTTCACATAACCTGCGATGTCTTTCGCCATTGTCTTTCAGATTTAATAAAGGAGCGGAACGCCGCCCGATGTTGTTTAATAAGAATTTGGCTGAGACGAAAAAAGGTAACAATCTCTCTTCGTTTTAAACCGATTGTACTTTTAAAAATTCGCTATTAGTCAGGGGAAGCGACGGCACGAATGACGTCAAGACTAATAGCTGAATTTTACCCGCATCGACCGAAGTTTGCACAACTATCGAAAATCGGAGTGCAAAAGTAGAGTTTATGTTTCAAAAAAGCAAAGATTTTTACAAATTGTTTTGATTATCTTGTTGTTGTACAAGGAATATCCATTGTGTAAAATATTATAGGACATAAAAAAACTTCTTTTGAGTTTATAAAACCACAAAAGAAGTTTTTGATGCTACCTAGTATTTGATTTTAGAAATCGAACGAATTATCTCAATTTTAAAGTTACCAAACAAGCAACCGCCAAAACGATTCCCACAATCCAGAAACGAGTAACAATTTTTGCTTCATGATAACCTTTCTTTTGATAATGATGATGCAAAGGAGACATCAAAAATAGTCGGTTTTTCTGAGCAAACTCCAGTCCATGTTGACGACGCTGATATTTGAAGTAAGCCACTTGTAGTATTACCGAAAGGTTTTCAATCAAAAATATGCCGCACATTACTGGAATTAATAATTCTTTTCTTAACGCTAAAGCCAACACCGCAATGATACTTCCGAGCATTAAACTACCAGTATCACCCATAAAAACTTGTGCTGGATAAGCATTATACCACAAAAATCCTATACAAGCACCAACAAAGGCGGCACAAAATATCACGACTTCACCAGAATTCGGAATCATCATTAAATTGAGGTATTGAGCAAAAACTTTGTTTCCTGATAAATAAGCAAAAACAGCCAAAGTAATACCAATAATTGCTGAAGTTCCAGCTGCTAAACCGTCAATTCCATCAGTAATATTAGCTCCGTTTGAAACCGCCGTAATAATAAAAATAACAACCAGCACATACGGCAACCATGCTAAACTTTCTGGCAGAAAACTACCAAAAATATGGTAATCAATTTCATTATTTTTGAAAAAAGGTATTGTTGTGGTCAACGAATGTGTATCAGTATATTTCTGAATTTCGCCAACTGCTGTGCTTATTTTGCCTTTTTCATAAACCCTGATTTTTACATTTTCATTAAAATAGAGCGTCAAACCAACAATTAATCCAAGTCCAACTTGTCCAATAATCTTGAAACGACCTTTCAAACCTTCTTTGTCTTTCTTGAAAACCTTGATATAATCATCAGCAAAACCAATGCCGCAAGTCCATAAAGTTGCAATGATAAGCAACACAATATAGACATTATCAAGTTTGGCAAAAAGTAACACAGGAATCATCAAAGAAGCTAAGATAATAAAGCCACCCATAGTAGGTGTTCCTTTTTTTTGCATTTGTCCTTGTAAACCAAGGTCACGAATTGACTCTCCAATCTGCAAATTTTGAAGTAATAAAATAATTCGTTTTCCATAAATTGATGCAATCATCAAAGAGAAAACAATGGCTCCCATGGCACGAAAAGTGATGTATTGAAACACTCCTGCTCCAGGAAAATTGAGAACTTTGTCAAGGTAAGTAAATAAGTAGTAAAGCATAGGACATTAGAATTTATAGGAAAGTGGGGCAAAGATAGTTTTTTTTGAAAAGTTAAGAAATAAATGAATAAAAAAAGTAAAAAATGAATCTATTAATTACGTTTTTTGTAAAATCAACCTAAAATTATTAACCAATGAAAGCCCTTCTTTGTAAACAATTTGGCACGCCCGATACGCTTATTCTTGAAAATCTCGAACCATTACACGCCGAAACTGGCAAAGTTGTTATTAGCGTAATGGCTTGTAGCGTCAATTTTCCTGATACTTTAATTATTCAGAATCTTTATCAATTTAAACCTGCTTTACCTTTTTCGCCTGGAGGAGAAGTTTCTGGAATTGTCAAAGAAGTTGGCGACGGTGTAAAACATCTCAAAGTCGGCGATAAAGTTTTTGCGATGACTGGTTGGGGTGGCATGGCCGAAGAAGTTTTGGTTGATGCCCGACGGGTTTTTCCGATGTTACCAAAAATGGATTTCGTCACGGCTGCTTCGGTGATGTATAATTATGGCACTTCGTATCATGCTTTAAAAGACCGAGCCGAATTGAAAGCAGGTGAAACTTTGCTAGTTTTAGGAGCGGCAGGTGGCGTTGGTTTGGCTGCCGTCGAACTAGGCAAATTGATGGGAGCAAAAGTTATTGCGGCGGCATCTAGTGACGAAAAATTAGCAGTTTGCCTTGAAAAAGGGGCTGATTTTACAATAAATTATACGACTGAAGATTTGCGAGAAAAAATAAAAACTTTCACCGAAGGCAAAGGCGTTGATGTAATTTACGATGCTGTTGGCGATAAATATGCAGAACCAGCTTTGCGTTCGATTGCATGGAAAGGACGCTATTTGGTGGTTGGTTTTGCTGCGGGCGAAATTCCAAAAATAGCTTTAAATCTAGCTTTGCTGAAGGGTTGTTCTATTGTTGGTGTTTTTTGGGGACAATTTGCAGAAAAAGAGGCTACTCAAAACTTCAAAAATATTCAAGAATTGGCAGGGTATTTTATGAAAGGAGCTTTACGGCCACACATTCATCAATTGTATTCGCTCGAAAATGCGGCAGATTCGTTACGTGATTTGATGAATCGAAAAGTTATTGGAAAAGCCGTTGTAGTAATGTCGGATGACATAAAAATGCCCAATTTTATTACTCCTTCACCCAAAGAAAGTACCGTTTTGGAAATTGAAACACCTAAAGTTGAGCCTCCTGGTATGTTGGTTTTCAAAGATTTAGCAGCTCTCAAAACCCATATAGGAAAAGCACTCGGTACATCAGGTTGGCAAACACTTACGCAAGAAAAAATCAATGATTTTGCCAAAGCAACTTTAGATGACCAATGGATTCATGTAGATATTGAGAAAGCCAAACTTTCGCCATTTGGCAGTACAATTGCTCATGGATTTTTGTCGCTTTCGTTTTCGCCAAAATTCATGTACGAAATGTTTAAGGTAGAATCCGCCAAAATGGGACTTAATTATGGAACAAATAAAGTACGCTTTATCTCACCCGTGCCAGTTGGTAGTCGAGTGCGTATGAAAGCAACTTTGAAAGATGTAGAAGATATGCAGCCAAGCGGTGCAAAACTCATCGTTGATGCTATTTTTGAATTAGAAGGTTCCGAAAAACCTGCTTGTGTGGCTGAGTTGTTGAGCGTGATTTATGAGTAGAAATGGGTTTCCGCAGGTTTGAAAACTAAATCTGCGGAAAAAAATCACCTCCCAATCGCCACACGTTTCAATACGTTATCAATCACTTCACGAGTGGTGAGTCCGTCGGCTTCGGCTTCGTAATTTAAGATAATTCGGTGGTTGAAAACATCATGTACAAGGGCTTTAATATCTTCTGGCAAAACGTAATCACGTTCATCAAAATATGCGAGGGCTTTTGCAGCATTATAAAGAGAAATTCCTGCTCGTGGCGAAACTCCAAATTGTATGTAACGAGCTTCGTCTTTCAAGCCATATTCGGCTGGGCGACGGGTAGCAAAAACTAGCTCAATGATATAACGTTCGAGCATTTCCGAAATCGTTATTCGGTTAATTTCTTGTCCAATTGCTGCAATTTCTTCTTTATCAAGAATAGGCTTCGGAACATAGTTTTCGTTGAGATTGGCTATTTTTCGTACCATTTCTAACTCATCGTTTTTATTGAGATAATCAACAAAAACTTTCATCATAAAACGGTCAACTTGAGCTTCTGGCAATGGATACGTTCCTTCTTGTTCAACAGGGTTTTGTGTGGCCATTACCATAAATGGGCGATCAAGTTGATGCGATTCATCGCCGATTGTTACTTGTTTTTCGGCCATCGCTTCCAACAATGCCGACTGCACTTTGGCGGGAGCTCTATTCACTTCATCAGCCAAAATCAAATTGGCAAAAATTGGCCCTTTTTTCACCTCAAAATCACCTGATTTTTGGTTATATATCATCGTTCCCACAAGGTCGGCAGGAAGTAAGTCTGGAGTAAATTGAATACGGTTAAAGCCCAAATCCAATACTTTTGCTAAAGTATTGATAGTCTTGGTTTTAGCTAACCCAGGAACACCCTCGAGTAAGATATGCCCGCCCGTAAAAAGCCCAATCAACAAGCGATTAATTAACCGTTCTTGACCAATTACAACTTTGCCCGTTTCCGAAAAAACGTCTCTTATTTTTTTATGTAAAATCCTTGAAGTTTCCATTTGTTTGTGGCGTGATTTGACAATTTGTCAAAAAAGTATTTAGTTTTTAAAACGTGAAGTTAAGAAAAAGCATTAAAACCATACTATCATTTTAATCTTTTTTGCATAAAACCGCACTAACAAACCTCTCTTTCTGATGAATATCTTTAACTATTTCTACCTGCGAAAAGCCTTTTTTCATGAAAACTTCGGCAGTTTTTTTTCCCAATGCTTCATTTATTTCTACGGCAACTAATCCATTATTATTTAAGTTAATCCAAGCAAAATCGGCAATAGCTTCGTAAAAAATCAATGGGTCATGGTCTTCCACAAAAAGTGCTAAATGTGGTTCAAAATCCAAAACATTTTTCTGCATTTTATCTATTTCTTGTTTCATAACGTACGGTGGATTGCTAACGATAACATCAAATTTTGTTGCTAACTTTTCATTTCTTGTTGCTAAAATATCAACCTTCTCAAAATGCACTTTAGTGGCGTTTAATGTTGCATTTTGTTGAGCTGTTTCAAGGGCATTTTCTGAAATATCGTACGCAAAAATCTTAAAATTTTGCAGCTCTTTTGCCAGTGAAATGGCAATACAACCACTTCCTGTACCGATGTCGAGAATTGTCGGTGCTAAATCTGAAGTTTGAAATTCTGTATTGCTTTTTTTATTTATCACGAAATTCACCAATTCTTCCGTTTCGGGTCTAGGAATCAACACCGATTGGTTGACAATAAATTTTCTTCCATAAAATTCAGTTTCACCCAAAATATATTGAATCGGTTCGTTCGTATTTAATCTTTCGATAATTTTAGGCCAATCTATCATATTTTCGACTGGTTTCTCACCAAGAATATCTATTTTTTTTATGCCTAAATAAAATTCTAGCAACCAAAAAACAATTTCTTTTGCTTCTTGCCTTTCATAAGCCGTAATTTGGTGTAATAAATCATCGAAAAGTATTTTGCTGGAAATTTTTGCCATTTAAAAGTTTTTTTGCCGTAAAATTATTCACTAAAAATATCATTCACTAATTCAAACATTGAGTAACGACGAAAAATATATGTTGCGTGCCTTACAATTGGCCGAAATTGGTCGAGGCAACGTTAGTCCAAATCCGATGGTGGGCTGCGTAATTGTGCATAATGACCTAATTATTGGCGAAGGATGGCACAAAAAATATGGCGATTGGCACGCCGAAGTAAACGCAGTAAACGCAGTTACAGATAAATCAATGCTTTCTGAGGCAACCGCCTACGTTACGCTAGAGCCTTGTTCGCACTTTGGCAAAACACCGCCTTGTGCCGATTTATTGGTAAAACATCAGCTTAAAAGAGTGGTTATTTGTAACTTCGACCCGTTTCCTTTAGTAGCGGGAAAAGGAATTAAAAAACTACAAGAAGCTGGTATTGAGGTTGTTACAGGTGTTTTAGAAGAAAAAGGTCAGGCATTAAATGCACGCTTTTTTACGGTTGTTGAAAAACATCGGCCGTATATTATTCTAAAATGGGCCGAGTCTGAAGATGGCTTTATTGCAGGCGAAAATTTTGAACAAATAAAAATCAGCAATAGCCTTTCGCACAAACTTTCGCACAAATGGCGGAGCGAAGAAGATGCGATTATGGTTGGCACAAATACTGCTTTATTCGATAATCCTAAATTGAATGTAAGAGAATGGACTGGAAAAAATCCTGTGCGAATAGTGATTGATAAAAATGCCCGTTTGCCCAAAAATTTGCATTTATTTGATGGTTCGATAAAGACAATAATTATGTCAAATCCAACTCAGTTTGAAGAATTAAATCAAGAAAAAATTCAATCAATTATCGTGGAAGGTGGCACAAAGCTTTTACAAAGTTTTATTGATGCTCAACTTTTTGATGAAATCAGGGTTTTTCGTAGTCAAAATCAATTACGAAAAGGTGTTTTAGCTCCTATTTTGCCAAAAAATATTTCAATTTCTAAAAAACAAAATTTAATGGGTGATGTGTTGAGTTTTTATCATTTAGATAAATAAGTCATTGATTGTGAGCGATGAACTTTCTATTTTTGTGTTTTAAAAAGGGTCTTTTTCCCTAAAAGACTCTATTTTCAATAAAACCTTCCTCTTTTTAGGGTTAAGAGACTTTTTAACATGAAAATTGCCATTATTGGTTGTGGAAATATGGGTATGGCTTTTGCCCGCTCTTTTTTGCAATATGATTTAGTAAAAAAAGAAGATTTATTATTAATCGAAAAAAGCCAAGAACGTAGCGAAGCTTTAAAAACTGCTAAAGAAGGCATGGTTGTGAGTGTAATAAACTCGCAAATTGCTGATTATGAATTAATTATACTTTCAGTAAAACCCCAAGATTTTGCTTCAGTTCAAGACGAACTTCGTGCAGTGCTTCAACCACAACAAGTGATTTTATCAATCATGGCTGGCGTTCCGATGACAAAAATCCAATCGGTTCTTGACCATAAATTGGTGGTTCGTGCAATGCCAAATACGCCAGCAATGCTCGGCATGGGTATTACTGGTTTTACGGCTTCGCCAGAAGTAGATGCACCAAAACTGCGTAAAGTTGAGAACCTAATTAATGCAACGGGCCGCTCAGTATATTTGGAAGACGAAGGTATGATTGATGCCGTAACAGCATTGAGTGGAAGTGGCCCAGCGTATTTTTATTATATAGTAAAACACATGATTGAAGCTGGAAAAAAAATGGGTTTCGACGAAGGGATGGCAAGTTTATTGGTAAAACAAACAATGCTTGGTTCTTATCATTTGATAAACAATGCCGAACAAAGCCTTGATGATTTGATAAAAGCTGTGGCTTCAAAAGGAGGAACAACCGAAGCAGCATTGCGAACTTTTGAAGAAAATAATATTCCTGAAGGTATCACAAAAGGTATTTTAGCCGCTGAAAGTAGAGCCAAAGAATTATCAAAATAAGTATATTTGACCGACTAAAAAAGGGAAGTGACATTAGGTCATTTCCCTTTTTTAATAAATATCATCTTTCCTTAAAATAGCCTAACGTACCTCCAAACTTCAATAAAACCGTTTATCCATTTCTTGTAGCAGGCATATACGAATCTTTCGTAAGATTGTTGTGTCAAAGCGGCCAATAGTTATTTTTGGCATGAAGTATTTTGACTTTAGAATCTTAATTTCAGTATGAAAATAGCTAAAATTTTACTTTCAACTTTTCTTCTTGCCAACACGCTTACTTTTGCACAAACATCTGCTGTTTCAGCTGGTGGAAATAGCACAAGCTCAAGCGGAGAAAAAGTAACTTTGCAAGATGCCATTGATTTTGCATTGAAGAACAATCTTTCTATCAAGCAAAACAGCCTCCAAGTTGAGCAGGGTCTCAATACACTCGAGCAATCGAAGTGGGCAAAATATCCTACCATAAACGGCGGTACAAACTTCAACCTATTTTCTGGTCGAAATATTAACCCATATACCAATGGTATCATTACTAACACCGTTGGGTCGAATGGTTTTGGTTTAAATAGTGCTGTTACGCTTTTTGATGGCTATCAAACTCGTAATGGAATTGCTTTAAATCAATTGAATTTGGAAGCATCACGACTTGATTTGCAAGCGATGAAAAATCAAATTACACTCAATATTGTGGTTGGTTATTTGAATGTTCTTTCGCAGCAAGACATATTGGCCGTTGCCCAACGTCAAATGGAAGTAACACAAACACAACTCGAAAGAACTCAAAAATTAGTCAATGCGGGTTCATTACCTGAAACTAATTTATATGATATTAAAGCACAATTAGCCAACGACGAAGTGAGTGTTGTCAATGCAGAAAATGCGATTATTTCCGCAAAATTAACATTGAAACAGTTAATGAATGCTGGTGCTGACCGTGACATTGAGGTAGTTAGAGTAGAAGTTCCTAATCCAAATATACAGCCTTATCCTAGCTCACCTGCACAAGTTTATGAAATTGCTCAGAGTTTTCTAGCTGATGTCCAAGCGGCAGATATGCGAGTAAAAGCTTCTAGCAAATCTGTTGATATTGCCAAAGGTTTGAAAATGCCTGTTATTTCGGCAAGTGCAAACTTAAATTCATCTTATTCGACAGCAGCCGAAAATGTGAGTGTTACTCAAAAAATTATTGAAACCGAAGCTGGTTATGTAAATGTGGCAGGAACTCGTTATCCAGTTATTGCATATTTGCCTACTTCGAGTTCTACGAGCGAGAAAATTAATTATTTCCGTCAATTAGGTGGAAATAGCAATGCCTCATTAGGTTTGAGTGTGAGGATTCCTATTTTTAATGGATACAGCACAAAATTCCGCTTGACAACGGCACAGATTAATCAAAAACAAAGCGAATTACAAGCACAAAATGTACGTTTACGTCTCCGTCAAGATATTGACCAAGCTTATGTAAACCTTACAAATTCGGCCAAAAGATATTCAGCACTTGGCAATCAAGTAAGAGCATTAGAAGAGTCGTTTAGAGCGGCTGAATCGAAATTTAATGTTGGTTCATTGAATGCTTTAGATTACAGTATTTCAAAAACAAACCTTGACCGTGCTAGAACAAACCAAATTCAAGCGAAATACGATTATATTTTCCGAATCAAGATTTTAGATTATTATCAAAATAAGCCACTTAGTTTCTAAGAAATCGGTTTTAATCGTTGGCTTTTATAGTTAAAAAATTACTTTTTATAAATTATTTTTCTCAATGAAAAAATCAAATAGACTCTGGTTGATTTTGGGTGGCGTAGTTGCCCTACTTATTATATTTTTATTGGTTGCAAAATCGCAAGGTTGGATTGGCAAAGAAAAACCAACCGAAGTAGAATTTGTGAAAGTTGGCAAATCCGACATTACAGAAACGGTTTCAGCATCAGGAAAAATTCAGCCTGAAGTTGAAGTAAAAATAACACCTGACGTTCCTGGTGAAATCATTGCGTTGTATGTAAAAGAAGGAGATTCTGTAAAAAAAGGCCAACTTTTATTGAAAATTCAACCAGAAAACTACATTTCAATTACCCAACGTGCTGAAGCTGTAGTTAATCAAACCAAAGCAAATGCCGAACAAGCTAAATCTTCGATTGCTCAAGCTGAGGCTCGTTTAGTAAGAACACAAGCCGAATATAACCGTCAAAAGAGATTATTTGACGACAAAGTTGTATCGGCTTCTGATTTAGAAATTGCAGAAACCAATTTAAAAGTAGCCAAACAAGATTTGGAGGCGGCCAAATCAAGTGTTGAAGCATCTAAATTTAACGTAAAAAGTGCAGAAGCTGGCTTAAAAGATGCCTCAGAAAATTTACGTAAAACGAGTATTTATGCTCCAATGAGCGGAATAGTTTCAAAATTAGCCGTTGAATTAGGCGAAAGAGTTGTTGGAACGTCACAAATGGCAGGAACTGAAATTCTTCGTATTGCGAATTTGAATAACATGGAAGTTAGAATAAATGTCAACGAGAATGACATTGTACGTGTGAGTTTGGGCGATACTGCAATTATTGACGTTGATTCTTACGCTATGACTGGCAAGAAATTCAAAGGAATCGTGACTGAAATAGCCAATACTGCCAACGGTTCTGGAACAAGTTCATTAGCCGCAGCATCGACTGATGCAGTAACAGAATTTGAAGTACGAATCAGAATTTTACCTCAATCTTACCGTGAACTAATTGACCGTAAAGCTAAGAAAGTATATCCTTTCAAGCCAGGAATGACGGCAACAGTTGACATCGTGACAGAGAAAAAATTAGGTGTTTTGAGTGTGCCTATTGCTGCCGTAACTACGCGTGGAGCTAATGATAACGTAGTAAAAGAAGAAAACCAAGGGCCAAACAATCAAACACCAACCGAAGAACCTAAAACAACGAAAAAAGATAAACCTAAAGAAGTTGTCTTTATTCACGATAAAGACAAAGTAAAAATGCGTGAAGTGAAAACTGGTATTACTGACACATCTGCTGGAACAATTGAAGTAATTGAAGGCTTAAAAGTTGGTGAAGAAATCGTTTCAGGACCATTCATTGCCGTTTCTAAAAAATTGAAAGACGGAGACATTGTTACCAAAAAGGTAGAGAAAAAAGATGATAAAGAAAAGAAAAAAGACTAATCTTGGATCTTAACTAATACTAAAAAAGAGATTGTCGAGTGACAATCTCTTTTTTTATTCAGGTCTTTTAATTTACTTAGCATCATAAATGCGGAAGAATAAAGAAACGTGGATTTTATGAAAATTACTGTAATTGGTGGAGGAAGCTGGGCAACAGCAATAGTCAAAATTCTAAGCGAAGGAAATGTACATATAAAATGGTGGATGCGAAGTATAGAAGATGTTGAACATATCAAAAAACACCATCATAATCCAAATTATTTGAGCAGCGTTGAGATTCATCCTTCAAATGTGAAACCCTATACTAATCTCAAAGAAGCTTTACGTGGCACCGAATGGGTGATTTTGGCTGTACCTGCAGCTTTTGTTACAGATGCTGTTAAATCATTGACTGAAAGCAATTTAGAAGATAAAAAAATCATTTCGGCTATCAAAGGTATGATTCCTGAAAATAACCAATTAATAACCGATTTTTTGGCTGATAAATATGCCGTTTCTCACCAAAATATGGGGATCATTGCTGGACCTTGTCATGCTGAAGAAGTTGCTCTTGAAAAACAATCGTATCTCACCATTGCTTCCCCGAATATTAAGTTGGCAACCGAATTTGCCGATTTGATGCGTTGTCGCTTCGTAAAAACATCTGTTTTGTCTGATATTTATGGTGTAGAATATGCTGCCGTTATGAAAAATATCGTAGCTCTTGCCTGCGGGATTACGCATGGGTTAGGTGGTGGAGACAATTTTCAGGCAGTTATGGTATCAAATGCCATGCAGGAAATCAAACGAGTAGTTGATGTTATTGCTCCCATGGAACGTGATTTGAGTGCCTCTGCATATTTAGGAGATTTACTTGTGACAGCTTACTCGCAGTTTAGTAGAAATCGGACATTTGGTAATATGATTGGACGAGGATACAGTGTACAAGCAGCTCAACTCGAAATGAACATGATTGCAGAAGGTTATTATGCTGTAAAGTGTATATATGAAATGATGCAAAAACACGCAGTAGAAATGCCTATTACAGATTTTGCTTACCAAATTTTGTATAAAAATGCGTCTTTAAGGAAAGAATTTGAGGTTTTGAAGGGAAAACTAAAGTAATTTTAAACATTAATACTTAAATTTTATCCAAAACCCTCGAAACTAGAAATACAACACCAGACATAATCAATTGAACACTCGTTAGTACACCTACGCTCATATTCGATTTGGCGGTTTCGAGGCTCATAAAATGATGAACACTTACACTTATCGAAACCAAGATAATTCCACCCAAAATTGCAATGATTATACTTTTCATAAAATCCGATACTTTCGGGTTTTTTCTAAGTAACAAAATACATCTGAGCGATAAAAACAATGGTATTATCGCCACAACAACAGCATAAATTATTTCCATATTTTATTGTAGAAAGCTTCTGATTTTAGCCGCAGTTTCGGCCAATTCTTCCTGCGAAAGTTTTAATTTATTGTTGAAATTCATGTCACTCATGCTATTCATCGGAATCAAATGAATATGTGCGTGAGGTACTTCTAAACCAATAACAGCAACTCCAACTCGCTTGCAAGGTACAGCTTGACGAATGGCTGGTTCGATTTGCTTCGCAAAAGCCATCAATCCAGCATAAAGTTCATCATTTAGGTCAAACAAATAGTCGATTTCTTGCTTTGGCACAACGAGCGTATGTCCAGTTGCACAAGGAAAAACATCTAGAAATGCAAAATATTGGTCGGTTTCAGCAATTTTATGGCAAGGAATTTCACCTGCGATGATTTTAGAAAATATAGAAGCCATTTTTTAGATATAATAATTCGACTTTGCTATGGAGAAAAAACTATTTTTCTAACAAATCTGTCAAAGCCTCTTTGATATTTGTAAATTGATATTGAAAATTGGTTTCTTGAGAAATCCGTTTGTTCAATACAAAGTTACCACCAGTTACGACAATTCCCATTTCTCCGAAAACTAATTTTAGAATAAAACTTGGTACATTAGGCAACCAAAGCGGTCTTTTCAACACTTTTGCAGCTTCATTTGTCATAACTTGATTGGTAACTGGATTAGGAGAAACCGCGTTAAATGCTCCGTGCATTGTGTGGTTTTCAATGGCTTGAATAAATATTCGGCAAAGGTCATCAATATGAATCCACGACATAAATTGTTGTCCACTACCTAAAGCGGCCCCAAAACCAAAGCGAATTGGAAGAACGAGCTTTGGCAATGCCACTCCTTTTTCACTCAAAACAATGCCAATTCTGATGCTTACAACTCTTTCGGCAGCACTAATTTGTTGTGCAGAAATTTCCCAAAGTTTGGTGCATTTTGCTAAAAAATCATTTCCAGCTTGACTACTTTCGTCAAGTTTTTTATCGCCTGTATCACCGCCATAAAATCCAATAGCCGAAGCCGAAATAAAACCTTTTAAACGAATACTTTTTTCTTGTAAATACTTATTTATCAATTCAATAGGTTCTATTCTTGAATCAATTATTTCTTGCTTTCGTTTTTCTGTCCAACGTTTATCTGCAATGCCTGCACCGGCCAAATGAATCACATAGTCTGCATTTTCTAAAGCTCCAGTTTCAATAAATCCTTTCTTAATATTCCATTGAAAAACCTCTACATTGGGTAATTTTTCTTTTTTTCGACTCAAATATGAAACTCGATGACCTTTTTCTAACAGCAACTCAGTTAGGCGATGCCCAATCATTCCTGTACCACCCGTGATAAGAATATTCATTTTTTTAGCTTTAGATAACAAACTTATAACGCTTTATGGAAGAGATTGTTCAAATGAAAAAATTACAGCATGGGGTCTTTTTTGAGTTTCTTGAATTTCGCACGAAGACGATTCATAAATTCATCACCTGGGTCTGATTTAATGGTTTGATAATTTGGGTCGGTTTCTTTCCAAATCGAAGAACCTTTAAATCTGGTATATTCGTGGTGACCAATGAGATAATCGATTTTATACTTTTTTTGTAACCTCTTAATTAACAAATAATTAGCCAAAAACTGGGCTTCGGTTAACGGATTTTTTGTGCCATCACCCACATTTTCGATGCCAATTGCACAGTAATTTAAGCCAATTACATGGCGAGCTAAAAGCGTATCAGGAAGCAGATGATAAATTGTTCCGTCACGGTCAACCAAATAATGAGCAGAAACATTTAATTGACTAGCATTTTTCAGTTCTGGACGAGCAATAGGTAATAAAGGCGAATTAAAAGCCAAAAAAGATTTTTCAAACGTTGAAATGGCTGTCCAATGGCAAACCACCATTTTAGGTTGAATTATTGGCTCTGTTTGTAATATTCCATGCCGTTCTTTTAGGTATTCTAACGACAATGCTCTTCGAGTAGAATCCCAAATAATGGGTTTTTCAACGATTTTTAGCTTTTGCCCACATACTTGACCAGTCAGAATAAACAAGCAAAAGAAACAAAAATGAGTAATTTTAATAAACATTTTCAAGGCTGTTTTTTAGCAAGTTTGGCATGAATTTCTGTTACTTTCAGCAAAGCCGCCGAACCGTACCACGGATGCAATTCCATTTCTAACGAACCAGCTTTGATTGCGGGGTCAGTTTCACACAATTTCTGAGCTTCTTCAATGCTTTTTACATTAAAAACATAGATTCCTCTCAATTCAGTATTATCCAAAAATGGGCCAGCAACGACCAATTTTCCTTCGTCTGCCAAACGAACAATATTTTCCATGTGGGCTTTCTGAAGATTCGCAGCAGTTGCCGAATCAAGCATCCAACGTTTTGGCCCTTTTTTCAAAAAAGCCATTACATAATTTTTCATACCATAATCGTCTGCTCCAAGTTGAGCAATCAAAACGCTGTCAATGCCAGAACCCGCTTCGGTAGTGTCAGTTTTTGTTACTTTTGCTTTTTCAGGAACTAAGCAACTATATGAAATTGAGGCGACGCTTACAAATGATAAAACTACGAAAAGTATTTTTTTGCGTGATTTCTGAACAAAAAATAGCATAATTTGATTTGTTATGAATGAATAAAATGACTTCTTCAAATATAAGGATAAATTGAGTAAATGGAAAATTCTACTTCGTGTACCAATATTGTATTAATTATTTTATTCTTGAATGACAAAAAAACACGCTCCAAAAGGCGGAATATTGAAGGTTATTTCCGATTGAAAAACTGTTGTTCGATTTTCTGGTTCTAACAAATCTTTCATTGATGTTCCGTTAGGCAAATTTACTGATACTTTTACGGAAACTGCCTTTTCAGCAGCATTTACAGCCACAACAGCCAACGCTTCATTGGTATATCTCAAAAAAGCAAATTGCTGGTGTGTCAAATACAATTGTTTGTATTTCCCTTCTTGAAGAGCAATATTTGAATGCCTGATTACTGCCAATTGCTGAATATAATTATAAATAGGCGGATTCAGATGATTAGGAATTATTTCAAGCGATGGGCGTAAAGTAGAATCATCCTTGTTTTTAATGCCTTTTTGCCCCCTTTCGCTGCCATAATAGACAGACGGGATACCAGGCATTGCAAATAAAAGGGCATATAAAGGGAATAAATGAGCCTCATTATGAAGAATACTTGCAACACGAGTTACATCATGATTATCGGCAAAATTGTATAATTGCAAGTTTTTATAAATCCCATATTCACCGAATTGTCGATTGAAAGTATAGGCGATTTCAAAATAATTTGCTTCGTTATGGCTCGAAAATAATCCTTTGTAAGCTTCATAATTGGTTGTTGAGTCTAGCATTTTATTATTGGCCAATTGGTTATAATCGCCGTGAATCATTTCTCCCATTAACCAAAAACCTGCTTTCTTTTTTCGGCAAAAATCAGCTAATTCAGCTAAAAAAGATTTATCCATTACTTCTGCAACATCCAAACGTAGCCCATCAATGCCAAACTCATCCATCCACATCGCTACTGCTCCGAAAATATGACTTTTCACCTCTTCATTTTTTAAATTTAGTTTTACTAAATCATAATGTCCACTCCAGCAATCATAACTAAAATTATCGCCATACGAACTTCTTTTATTGAAGTTTATTCCAGCAAACCAATCTTTAAATCGAGAAGATTCGCCATTGGAAAGCACGTCTTTAAAAGCCCAAAAATCTCTTCCAACATGGTTAAAAACGCCATCAAGTACCAGTTTTATACCATTTTTTCTTAAATGAAAACTCAGATTTCTCAATGTTTGATTTGTACCCAGTCTTTTGTCAACATTGTAATAATCAGCAGTGTCATATCCGTGCGAACTCGACTCAAAAACTGGCCCTAAATACAAAGTATTACAACCCAAACTTGTCATATTCGGAATCCAATCTATTAATTTATTTAATCGCTCAATTGGTGGACTTGATGAAGCTGCTTGAAGCGGAGCATCGCACAATCCCAAAGGATAGATATGATAAAATATTGCTTTTGAAATCCAAGTTGGTTTTATGTTCATATTTTATTTGCATTTATATACCTACCGTTCGGTATATAAATGCAAATGTATAAAAAATTTGATAAAATAATGTTATTGCAGAAAAAAATAGCTGAGAAAAAGCGATTATGAATAAATTCCGTAAGAAAACTGTCTAATAATATCGTATTTTATTTGATCAGGAATGTGTTCTTCTTTACTAAGATAATACCGTGAAATGACCGAATGAATTAAACTCAAAAATCCCATCGCATAAAGTTGTTTTCTACCCACCATATTTCCATGATTTTCGGCAGCACGCTCAAATAAGTTTTCAAATAATTGGTACTGACGAGTTAAAAAAGGCAAAGCAACTTCGTGGACATCACTTTGCGTAGGCGGGTTTTCTAAAGTCAACAATAAGCGATAACAGATTGGATTTATTTCCGCAAAATTGATATAAACATCAACCACTTTTTCTAAAGAATTGGGCAAATCTCCACTATAATTGGAAGCAATTTCTAAAAGAGAAAGAAATGGCGTGAATTTTTCGGAAATCACAATTTTTAGTAAACCTTCTTTGCTTCCAAAATAATGATACAACGTTGGTTTTGATATTTTGGCCATTTCGGTTATTTCACGCACAGATACGGCATCGTAGCCTCGTTGTGCGAATAATGTCAATGCACAAGAAATAATAAAATCTCGGTTATTCGATGAAGTATTTTCTTGTTCCAAAATGAAGGACGGTGAAAATTTAGGTTTTTGATTATTTATAAATTGAAGGCAAGTTATAAACTAAACTTTAAATATCATTCATTTGAATGGGGCAAAAAATTAATTCATGGCGTATTTTGCTAACGTTACGCCATGAATTTAGCTAAACTTTCTACTTCAAAATACTCAAAATAGCTTCGCCAGTTGGTTTTTTTTCTGTGTCGGAGGCATTCATAAAATCAAAACCTAATAATTTTGCGGCCGTTCGAGCTACTTGATTTTGAAACAATTGACCTTCAGTTTTTACTTCGCCTAAAGGTTTTGTATCAGGCCCGATGGCTGCAATCCAAATTTGATAACAATCCGAAACTCGCTGTCCGTGGCTCGTCCATTGCTTTTTTATTTTGTCACCTCGACCGTGGTCAGTCAAGAAAATAAAAGTTGTTTTGTCTTTATATTGCGGATGATTTTGGCAGAAATTCCATAAATCTGCAACATTTTTATCAAAATTATTTGCAGCAAAAAGGTATTCACGATATTTGGCTTCATGGGCAAATTCATCAGTTTCGTCAAACGATAAAAACATCACTTTTGGCGTATTTTTCTTCACATATTCTTTGGCCAAATGATACGTCACGAAATCAAATCGATCGCTTGCAAAACTCGTAATATCAGTCTGAATTTGATTCAACAACTCTTCTTTTTCACTTAATTTCCCTTTTACAGTCTCAACCCCTGCATTGACAGGAACTCCGCTCCTATTTTCGTTGATGATAAAAGGAAAAACATCCCAAGTACCAAAAGCGGCAACTTTTCCCTTGAGTTTTGGTTGGTTGTTAAGAAACTCCAAAACGGTTGTATTTTCATTTTGATTTTTGTTGTTTGAATTTATTTTATCATCGGGATAACCCGTCAAAACTTCGTTATAACCTGGATACGAAAACCAATAAGGATTCAAAACATTGACTTTATTTCCTAACCAACGATTGCCATAAAGTTGTCCTTGTTTAGCTAATGTATTCCAGAAAAAAGGTAATAGTTTTTCGCGGCGTTCGGTAGCGGTTTTCGCCCAAAACTTTTGTACAGTTCGAGCCGAATCTGGCGTAAATTCTTTGCTAAAAATCAAGATAGAATCAGCTCCACCAAAAACCTCTTGCCAACGAAAACCATCAGTCATTATGATGAACACATTTTCGGTTTTTGTTTGGGCAAAAATCGTTGGACTCGCCAAAAAGAAGCAAAGAAAAATAATTTTAGAAAAATATTTCATTGGTATTTTTGAAGGGGGAAAGATGTTTTTTACAAATATTGATAAAATATTCTAAATCTGGGAGTTCTATGTTTTCAACTTTGGCGGCTTCATCCCATCTTCGCATTTTTATGATTGTTTCAAAATAAGGGTTTAGTTCAAAAATTTTAGCTTCTTCGGCTGTCATTTTCCCACCTTGAAACGCCAAAGTTTTTTTGCTCGCATCAGATAAGTTATTGTAATATGCTTCATTGACAAAACATAAATAGCGTTTGGCATTGACATGATTTTCGATTAAAACAGCTATTTTCTCCGAAAAACCTCGTTCACGAAGCCAATCGGCAGCAACTGATTCGTGGTCTTTTCGGCCATAAACTTCCATTGTCTCTTCTTGCGAACTTACTGGCAATAAATGCCCAATATCATGCAAAAAAGCGGCAATTTGTACCTCTTCATCAAATGCTTGCTTTTGTGCTAAAAGTGAAGCTTGAGCAGCGTGTTCAAACTGACTGACGTTTTCGCCATAATATTCTTCGTTGCCTTGACTTTCAAAAAGTTGCCGAATTTCATTAATTACTTTTGTCATAACAATCATTTGAATTTTATTTTGACATAATTTATGTTGATTCATAAAAAAGTAGCGAAACAGTTGTTTCGCTACTTTACAAACTAAATCTATGATGGAACTATAACTACTTTAATAACCAAATTGATTCATTGATGTCATCATTTCCGCCTGAAAATTGACTTGTCAAAGCTGATTTAAGATTATCTTTATTTGTCGATAACTCCGAAGATGGATATTGCCAACGTTTCGGAATTCTACCACTATTGCCGGTACCAACACCCACTAAGAAAGTTGGAACTCCAGTACGACGTTGGTTATACCAAGCTTCCATACCTGAATTTTGTGCAAAAGCTAAGTATTTTTGAGTTAATATTTGGGTCAAACCACTTGAAGTATTGCCAGTATATTTCACTAAATCTCCTGTTAAATAAGTATTTAACGCTGTTGCATCAACACCGTAAAAATTCATTGATGCAGAGATACCTTTCAGATAAAAATCTTCTGCCGAGCCAGTTGCCCAACCACGATTGATTCCTTCAGCAATGTTAAAACAAGTTTCTGTATAAGAAATAATTGCAACTGCTTCACCAACATAATTGCTATAATATCTCTTTTTGCCTAAGAAAGAATATTCTCCTTTCAAGGCTTTTGTTGACATATCAGCTAAATCTTCGCCCGAACTTGCACCAACATAAGCAGCAAAATCAGTTGCTTTTAAACCTGCTTTCAATTTTGCATCGGCTGGTTCGGCAACAATAAACAAACGTGGGTCTTTGCGGTCAACTAATAAATCTATGTACGTTTTTGACATATTTTCACGCGTAGCATTGAATCCAAAATTATCAGGATTACGAGGATATTTATTTACTGTATTATGAATATACTGTAAATTATCAGCCATGCTTGTCATTATCGGAAATTTGGTTGGATTGCCAACAATTTCAGCAAAACGAGCTTTGATGTTCAAGTCAGCATCCGTTTCTTTTTTACTCAAAGTCACTAATACTCTCAATTTGAAAGAGTTTACTACTTTTTGCCATTGACGAAGGTTATTTCCTAAGTAAAAATCTCCTGCAAGGGTTTTATTACCATTGGCAATTAAAGTAGTTAAATCAGCATTCGATTCGTCGAGCCATTTTAAAACTTGTACGTACACTTCTTTTTGTGTATTGTATTTAGGCGTTGCGTTATCCAAACCTTTCAAAGCATCAGTTAAAGGCAAATCTCCTACACGCTTTGTCATATCTTCGTAGAAATAAGCACGGAAAAATTTACCCAAAGCTGTATAAGGATTTACCTCTGCTCCACCAGCAGCTTTAGCTTCTTCTTCCATTTTGATAACGTTTTTTAACGTTGAGAAGCTAAGCCCAGTTGTTGTCCAACTATACTCGTTGGTTGCATAATAATCGTAGTTTGAGCAGTAAAATTGATTGTAGCGTTGTTGACTTCCCCACGGGCTTCCAGTTACACTATACATATCATTCAAGATTCCATTCAAAACCAATGATGCTGGAGCATTAACTGGGCGATTTGGGTCTTTTTCTAGTTCATCGAATGATTTTTCGCAACTTGTTAAAGAGAAAACTGCGATTGTCAAACCTAATAATATATTTTTGATTTTCATTTTCTTGAGTGTTTTTGTGAAATATTTTGGGTAATTGGCAATTAATTTTAAACTAATTGCCAATTACCAAAGTCACTAATAATTAAAATACCAAATTCAAGTTCATACCGAAGCGACGGGTAGTTGGCGTTTGTAAGCCAGAGCGTCCGCCCGATGTATATTGGTCTAAGTCAATGTCTTTACGTGCAGCAAAATACAATAAGTTACGAGCCACAAACGAGATTGATGCTTGGTTCATGCCTATTTTCTTAGCGAAGCTTGAAGGTAAGTTATAACCTAAAACAACTTCACGGAGTTTTGCAAAGCTACGACTCATCATATTTCCACCATTGAAGCCATAACGACGAGCAACATAATCTTGTAAGAATGTTTTGGTTGTATTTGGAGCAAATTGTAGTTCAGCATAATTTGTGATGTTTCCAAGAGCATCGTATTTGATTGCTACACCATTAGAAATCGCCACGCCATCACCTACGTAAGATTTTATGCCCAATACATCTTGGTCACGAGCAATACCCATTTCGCCTTCAACAGTATTAATGATACGTCCACCTGCCCACGTTTTTTGTTCAACATAGTCAGAAATAACGCCACCTACACGGCCATCAAATTGGAAACTAAAATTGATATTTTTGTAGTTAAATCTGTTGTTGATACCCCAAACCCAATCAGGGTTTGTGTAACCTAAAAATTGTGGTACAGGGTTGATAACTGGGCGTCCACCTGCATCATTGATAATTTGACCATCTGGCGTACGAGCGTAAGTTCGGTCAAAATATCCATCAACTCTATCACCAATATTTACGAATCTTGCACTGCTGCTACTTCCCACAAAATAATCAGATGATAATTGAGTGATTCCTGGATAAATTTCTTTTAGCGTTTCTTTGTATGTTGACCAGTTTGCTAAAATCGTCCAATTCAAACCACTTGTATTTTTAAGAACTTGGCCAGAAAGTGATAATTCAATACCTTTTTTCTGAGTTTTAATACCATTTACCAAAGCAGCCGAATAACCTGATGTTTGCGAGATTGGTAAGTTAAAAATACGTGGGCCTTCGTCACTTACGAAATAAGCCGCATCAAATACCAAACGATTTTTCAAGAAACGAATATCTAAGCCAATTTCTGACTGAGCCGTAGTATTTGGTTTGATGTTAGGGTTATTAAGCGTGTTTGTGTAATATGCCGCCGTTTGATTGTTATAAATCAAAGGGGTAGAATAAACTGCTGAGTTTTGGTAAGTTGGTCCACCATAAGATGATGAATAATTATCGCCATAACCTAATGGAAACGACAATCCTGGAGTAGAACCAATCGTAGATTGCGTCAAACCATCTTTTACGTTTGCGTATGAAGCACGAAGTTTCAAGAATGAAATGGCTGCTGGTAATTTTACGTAATCCGAGACAACCGAACTCATCGCTACCGATGGGTAGAAGAATGTATTGTTTCCTTTTGGTAGTGTAGAAAGTTTATCAACACGACCAGTCGTTGAAAGTGTCACGAAATCTTTTACCGAGAAATCAGCCGAATAATATGCTGAATTTACTCTCATATCAGAGTTGAAATTTGAAGCAATTACAGGATTGGCTGAGTTTGCAAAATTATATACTCCTGGAACATTCAAATAATTAGTAGAAGCATAGTCCGAATTATAATTAAAAATACGCGTATTTGCTCCTGCAATAGCATTGATTGTTAATGCTGGGATTACTTTTTTGCTATATTTTAACAATAAATCGGTATTGCTATCAAACAAGTTTCTGCGGTCTTCACGATAATCTCCACGAGCTTCTTCACGACCATAAACTGTCATTGAATAAGGGAACTTTTCGGTACGCAATAAATTCCAAGTCGAAAGTTGTGTACGAAGCGTAGCATCCAAACCATCTGCGATGTGATAACGCAATGAAGTTTGACCAATAATGTCAGTTTTGTAGTGTCCCCGCAACCATTCTTTTGCCATAAACCAAGGGTTGTTATAACGTTGGTACTCCGCATAAACTTGTTGTGTACCCTCTTTACCTGGCTGCCAATAATTTTTAAGTTCGTCAATATCCCAGTCAGCACCACCCCAAATCGTGATGTTATAAATCATCGAATTTGGCCCATAATTTACGTCAGGGAAATTTGGCGTGTACTGACGATTTACTTGTACATCACCCTCAAAACGCAATCTATCAGTAAAATTATAACCCGTAGTTACTTTAAAGTTTGTGCTGTTCAATTTTGTATTTGGCACGATTCCTTGTTGGTAATTATGCGAAACCGAAAAACGCAAATCATATTTTTCTCCCGAAGAAGAAATCGCAATGTTATTGGTTGAAAGAATACCCGTTTGAATAAATCTTCTCAAATTGTTTGCTCCTCTTGCAATATATGGCGTTGGTTGACGATTACTTGTAAAAGTACTACCGTTTGGAAATTTAGTTGTAAAACTACCTCCATCAACTACTGGACTATCGTATTGTGGAATTAACTGGCCACTAAATTTTGGTCCCCAAATATCATAATCACCATCGTTCAATCCACCACCACGACCATCAGCAAAAGCATAAACACCGTGGTCACCTGGGCCATATAAATCTTGTGTGTTTGGAATCGCTAAAAAGCCTTTGTCAAGCATTTGGCTACTATTTACCTCAACCGAGAAACCACGTTTATCTTTCGAGCCACGCTTCGTTGTAATCAAGATTGCTCCATTTTTTCCACGGAAACCATACAATGCAGATGCTGAAGCACCTTTCAAAACAGAATAAGTTTCTATATCATCAGGACTAATATTCCAAGTATCAGAGTTAACAGGCACACCATCAACTACAAAAAGCACATCACTATTTCCACGTAATACTATTTGCGGACGACCAAGCAACTCCGAAGATGCACCAATAGTAAGACCAGCAACTTTACCAACTAAGCCATTGATTGGATTTGGCTCACGAGCCTTTAATAACGAAGCAGCATCAACACTCTGAATCGAAACACCAGTAGTACGAATGTCTTTTCTGATACCCAATGCAGTAACCACAACTTCATTTAATGTTTTGTTGTCTTCCTGTAAACTTACATTGATAATTGACTGACTACCAAGCACTTGCTCTTGCGTAACAAAACCAATAGAAGAGAAAACTAAAACCGTACGAGACGAAACTCCATTTAGTTTATAGTTTCCATTGGCATCTGTGTTTGTTCCTTGATTTGAACCTTTAACGAGTACACTTACCCCTGGAATCGGGTCTCCATTTGGAGAAGAAACTTTGCCGCTAACATTTTGATTTTGAGCATTGGCATACATTACGGCCAACAACATACAAAACAAAATTCTGAGAAAACCAGAAAACTTGGTTTTAAGTAAAGATTTGTTCATAAAAAGATGATTAGAATTATTTGGTTTATTTTACTGCTTTCAGCAAAAAGTAGGTTTTGAAAGCTTTAAATTTTGATGGTGCAAAGGTGCGGAACTTGTATAACCTGAATATGAAGCCAGTTTTAAGCTATTATGAAGGAATAGAGAGTTTTGTTAGGTTTGTGTTAAGTAATTTATGGTAACTCACAAAACCAAAGCTACTTTTTCAATCCATTTTTCAAGGTTTTGCTCATAAATTTTTCGGTATTCTGCAATGATTGATTGATGTTTTTTCTGAAATGTAAAAGTCATTTTTTTACTAACTGACTTATCTCGAAGCACACATTCAAAATTATTGACTCTTCCTACAAATAGTCTGTAATAATCACTCAAAGGAGTTTTATGCTGAAAATGATATGACTCATTTTCACAAAACTGAATCGCAGTTTCATTAATTGCCAAGCCTTTAGCAAGCCAGTTTTCATCTTTAGATAAACCTTCGTATCTAAAATATTTACCATAAAAGACGCCATTTTTCTTTTTTTCTGATGGTTTTGTGTAAAAAAGATAATAGTCTGAATTTTCAATATCAATATAAAAGTGCTTGATTTTCATAGATTCAATCCATTGCCCAACAGTAAGTGGTTTTTGTTCATCCACAAAATAATCAAAAACGTATTCGTTGGCTTCATGCTGAATCAGCAAAGCCACATGAAAACCCCACGTAAGATAACCTTTGGGTGAAATCTCATTAGGGTCATGCAATTGAATCGTCAATTTTGATACTTCGTCGAAACGAGTTGGGGCATAAATCCATATCTTCTTGTGCGAAACTCCATAATTCCGCAAAATCAACGACGCATAATGCGATACATTATGACAGTTTCCTTGTTTATATCGAAATAATGGATTCAAATAATAGCGTAACTCTTCAAAATAGTTTTCAAAGTAATTAGTACCGTTTCGTAACCCCAAAGATTGAATTGTCTCTAAAACCATTATAGCGTTTTTTGGCAAAAGTATAAGGTCGAAATTCGACGATTTCTATTTTTATTATTAAGTATTTGTTAATTATTAAAGCCTAATATTAGCTTAACAATTTCTTCATATTTAGGTAAAACCAAACTAATTTTAAAGGGTTTACTTTGCTAAAAAATAAGAACAAACAACATCAACAATGTCTGCAATAAAATTAGTTGTCTTCGATATGGCGGGAACAACCATCCAAGATAAAAAAGAGGTCGAAACTTGTTTTGCCCAAGCTTGCAAAAAGACAAATCTGGAGGTTACGGATGAAAGAATTTTAGCACTACAAGGCTACTCTAAAATTCATGTTTTCAAATTACTTTGGGGCGAACGCCTTGGCGATTCTCATCCAGAATTGAAAGAAAAAGCTAATTTTTCATACGATGTTTTTACCGAAATTCTCGAAAACCACTATCACCAAAGTCCAATTTTACCGACTGATGGATGTTTAGAAACTTTATCTTTTCTAAGAGAAAATAATATAAAAATAGCTTTAACAACTGGTTTTTACCGAAAAGTAACCAATATTATATTAGGAAAACTCGGTTGGTTAGATGGTCTTGACAAAAATCATTTTAATACTTCTGGCACAAGTATCATTGATTTATCTATTACGAGTGATGAAGTTGAAAAAGGTCGCCCAGAGCCATTAATGATTCAGAAAGCGATGAAAATTTTCAATATTACAGACCCTAAAGAAGTCATCAATATCGGCGATACTCCCTCCGATTTACAATCAGGAGTACGAGCAGGTTGTCGATTATCTTTAGGTTTGACCAACGGAACTCATACGCAAGAGCAACTAAAAATCTATCGTAACGATGGCCTTTTATCATCTTTGAACGAGTTAAAAGCAGTGATTCAACCATTAATTTAATTTGTAAATTTGTATGAAATACGACTTAATTATTGTTGGCTCTGGCATACTCGGAACTGCTCACGCTTACCACGCAGCCAATCAAGGAAAAAAAGTTTTAATCTTAGAAAAAGATAATTTTCCTGTTGGCTCAACTGTTCGTAACTTCGGTCAAGCCGTTGCTTCTGGAATGGCAGGACGTTGGTTTGATTTTGGTGTAAAATCACTTAGAATTTACCAAGAAATTCAACAAAAATTCGATATTTCAGTCCGTAAAAATGGCAGTATTTATATCGCTTCCGACGAGGATGAATGGCTTTTAGCCAATGAACTTTATCAACATCATCAAACGACAGGATATCCGTGTAATCTTTTATCAAAAAGACAGTGTTTAGAAATGTACCCTGAGCTAAAACCAGATTATGTGAGAGGTGCAATTTATTTTCCTGAAGATGCAAGTGTAGAACCTAATCTATTGATTTACAAGTTATTAAACTTCATTCAAGAACAAAAAAACGTTGCTTTTAGAAATAATACAACTGTTATTTCTTGCGAAGAAAATGCGGACGAAGTAATTATTAAAACTGCTGAAAACGAAAAGATTTCAGCTACAAAAGTGTTAGTTTGTTGCGGATACACTTTCAATATTCTCTTTCCAACTATTTTCAAGAATAGTGGATTAATTGTAAGCAAATTACAAATGCTTCAAACTGTACCGATGACCAATGTATTATTGTCAGGAAATATCCTAACAGGCTTGTCAATTCGTAGATATGAGTCTTTTGAAGCAATGCCTTCATATAAAAAAATTACAACTCCAGAACATTATTTAACACTCAAGAAATGGGGTATTCATATACTTTTCAAGCAAGCTATTGATGGCTCAATTATCATCGGAGATTCGCATGAATATGCTCCCGTTGGTAAAACTGACGAACTCGGTTTTGATACAAAAGAGTTAATTGACGAGTTAATTTTGAAGGAAGCTGAAAGAATTGTGCATTTCCCAGTTAGAAAAATAGCTAGAAAATGGGCTGGATTTTACGCCCAACATCCTGACGAAATATTTGAGTATGACATCACTCCAAATATCCATATCTGCACTGGAATTGGTGGAAAAGGCATGACTTCAAGTCTAGGCTTTGCTGAATATAGCTTAGAAAAACTATTCAACTAAATATCAAAAACATATTTTTGAAGATATTTAACAATCAAAACCTCTAGTTAAAAGCATCGAAAAGTTAAAATACAATACATTATTTTCATTGAATTCTTACAATGAAAATAATGTTAACTCATACACTTACGAATTCTATTTTTGCTGCTAAATTATCTCAAACTGCAACTTCTATTTTGGTATTTAGTTTCCGAATAAAAAACCAAACTGAAATTCCCCAAAGAACAAAACTCAAAGTAAAAATCCCGTAACCAAGATTTACCAAGACATTTACCCAGCTCAATTCTTTCATAAAAAACTCACGGTACATCATCAATAAAACGCTTCCGAGATAACCCATCGAATCGCAGATATAGACAAAAAAACCTGCGTTGGCGTTGAGTTTAAAAACTGCAATAAACCTTTCAAAATATAAAGTTTGAATAAGTAAATAAGGTAAAAAGAAAGAAATTCCGAGCAGAATCATCCAATTATAAGCAGACAATGCTCCTTGTTGAAAGAACCAAGTGCTCAATCCACACGCCATAATTCCGAGCAAAATCAGTAATTGAATATACGCAAACGCTTTGTCGTTTTCTTTAATAAAACCAACACTTGCGAGTAAAATCAGCACAAAAAAACCAATCAACATTTCAGATTGTGCGAAAGTGTTTTTATCAAAATTCACATGCAAACTTCGCCAAATTTCGACTGAGAAATTATCTCTAAAATCCCGAATCATGGTGAGCATAACATAAACTAAAGCGATTGCCCAAAAACCCCAAGAAAACTCTTGTAAAAGTTTATTTTTTCCCGATTTATTCATCGGATTTCTCTTATTTCGAACTTGTAAATCTTCTGCATTGGGAGGTGGGATTTTTGCTAACATCCAAACAAAAAAAAGAAAAATTGGCAAAAATATTAATCCAATGAAAGCAGGCATCCAAAACTCTGAAATCTGCATTAAACTACTGATAGTCAAATAAATAGTTTTCAAAATCCCCGAACCCATCACCAAATTTATACTCAATCCGATAGCGATAAACTCTGTAATTCGACGACCTTCAAGAAAGCAAAAAATAACACCCCAAACCATTCCTAAAGGCAAACCATTGAACAACATACAAATCCAATTATACGAATAAGGAATCAGCCCAAATAATATCAAAGCGATTTCCGAAATTAATATTAAGCTGATAATCAGGGCAATACGTTGATTTGCTCGAAGTTCCGAAATTATTTTTATGCCCAAAACTTTAGAAAGCATATAACCCAAAACTTGAGTAATTATCAAAACTGTTTTATAACTTAATCCAAATAATTCGTAACCTTCATACAAGCCTGTATTAAATGGTTTTCGGAAAGCGTACATACAAAAATACGTTCCGAAGGCAGCAATAATACACCAAATTATAAGAAAAGATTGTTTTTGAAGAAGTGTTTTTAGAGTGTATTTCATTGATTTTTTTCGTAAAACCAAAGAAACTACTCTAATATTAACTAGCTATAAAGTACTGATTAACAAATAATTATGAATTGTTTACTTCCCAAAAACCTTAAAATTGTACCGCTCCAGCAAACTGCAAAGTTGCAATTGCTTTTTCATACTTTGCTTTCAATGTTTCTAGTTTTGTTTGCATTTCTAGCCATTTACTTTCTCTCGAATTTATCAAAAAAAGTGTACTCTCGCCGATGTCAAATTTCTGTTTTTCGGCTTCTAACAACCTTAATTGGCTCGAATTTGCAGAGGTTTGTTGTTCGATTTGGCGAGTCAGGTTTGTTACTTCATTGTAAGCACTTTCTATTTCTGTTTTGATTTCACGTGTAATAATCGTTTTTTCTAAAGACGTTTGCAGTTGCTTTATTCTTACAGATTGAAGTTTTCCACGTTCTTTTCTCAGGAAAATCGGCATTGCGAAATCAAATCCAAACTTATGATTATTCAGCAAAAAGGCATTTGCAAACGCATCTTTTTGGTAGTTTAAAGGAGCATTTAGCACATTAAAATTGAAATTCAGCTGCGGTTTCAACATTTCAACCCTAAACTTTTCTTCAATCGTCAGTTGTTTTTGTTTAAAAATTATTTTAGCAATTTCGGGATGATTGACTTCCAAATTTTTTAAAATCTCATCTACTTTTTGCCGTTCCAAAACCATTGGTTGAATCAATTGTGGAATAAAATCAGTGTTCAATTCCAAAGGTTGTTCGCTAGCATTCCACAAATAATTTGAAAGTGCAAGCGTTGCATTCTGAAATTCCAACGTAGATTGTTCTTTTATAACCAATCTGTCTTGTACCGTAATACTCGCCTCTACGCTATCAATGGCTGCAATTTCGCCGACTTTTGCTCTTTCACTTAACCATTTGAATCTATCTTCTGCAATTCGATAGGCTTCCTGATTTAATTTAAGTTTTTGATAAGTCAAATACCATTCCCAATAATCTTTGGCTGCCGAAAAGATAAATTTATTGATGATTTTTTGTTTTTCAGAAATGGCAATATCATTCAAAATTTTTGCTTGAAGTAACGTATTTCTTCGAGCATCAATCAATAATCCTTGTCCAATCGGCACAGTCACGCCGCTAAACAGCAAACTCGGAGATTCTTCGTTAAGTAGTTTTACTCCTGCATTGCGTTCGTAACCACCTTTCAACTCGATTCCACTATAAATTGGCACTTTCAAAATCGACTCGAAACGATTATAGTAGTCTTTTCCTTCAAAAGCTTTTCGGTCAAAAACAACAGATATTTTTGGATCGAAAAGTCCTTTTGCTTGCATCAATTCGGCAGCAGCATCCTTTATATACAGATTCGCTTGCTTGACAACTGGATGGTTTTTAAGAATAATTTCTTGAAAATCTTGAAAAGAAAAAACCTCTGTTTTTTGCGAAAAAGTCATTTGTGAGACCAATATTAAGGCAAAAAACATCCAAACCTTTGTTATTTTGTATCTATAAAACTTTACTACATTTGTCATTTTTATGCTAAAATAATAATCTTTCATTCCCCAAAATTAGTACGTATAAAAACGTGCTTTACATTTCTCATTTCTCTTTTTTGCTTTTTTCACCTTCTTCGGGAGCCGCTTTTAGACTTGGAGGAAAAGCATTTAACTGCCGCCATAATTCATACCAAACTGGCACATTATCGAGCATTATCCAGCCATAAACACCCGAACCCATCCGAAGTTGCTTTGGCCAATTTCCATTTTCTGGAGTAATTAAGAGTCGATATTCACCATTTTTACTATCAATCATGTCTATCACTTTCACTTTGCCAGCAAAAGTTCCAACCGAAACTGACGGCCAACCCGAAAACTGGATTGCTGGCCAACCTTCAAATTCCAAGCGGGCAATTCGACCTTCCTGAATCAATGGAACATCCATTGCTTTGACGTAAAGTTCAACTGCTAAATTTGGATTTATTGGTTGCAACGTGCAAATCGACTCTGTTTCTTTGAGTGTTTCGCCAATTCCCGCTTTTAGGGCTTTTACAACATAGCCATCTTGCGGAGCTCTAACAATATAAAATCCTCGACGAATATCAACACTTGCTTGTTTATTGAGCAGCTTTGATAACTCCGACTGCCCGTCTGAAAAAGCTGCCAAAGCAGTACTTCTATCGGAGCGAGCTTTGGCTATTTTTTCGGCATAATCGGCATTTACTGCATTCAACTCAATTTGGCTATTAATCAATTCTTGCCTTGAAATTGCCAATTTATTTTGTACTGAATTCAACTTATTTTGTGTTTCTTGCACTTTAAGTCTCCTCGTTTCCATTTCATTCAAAGATACAATCCCTTGTCTTTCCTGCGAAACGCCCCTTTGTAATCTATCTTGAGCAACTTTTACTTGCCATTGTTCTGCTTGCACATCAACGCTATCAGCATTTACTTTTGACCGATTCTGCTTCACTTTATTTCTTGCTTTTTCTAGGCTCAACTCCCAGTTTTTCATCAAAGCCTCTTGTTGTTTTTGTAAAGCATCTGCTTTTGCTTGATAATTTTCTAAAGCAGTTTTTTTGGCCTGCATTTGTTCGCTCAATCTGGCAGGAAGTTGCGGGTCAAAATAATCATCTTTTAACTCCGAAAGTACAACAAGCGTATCACCTTTTTTTACTAATTGTCCTTCTGTCACATTCCATTTTTCAATTCTTCCTGCTATCACATTTTGAATATTTTGTGGGCGTTCGGCTGGATTTAACGCCGTAAGCATACCTTTTCCGTTAATGTTTTGTTGCCACGGAAGAAATAATGTAATAATAAAAATGATAAAAAAACCCAAAAGCCAACGCTTTAATATGTGAGTTCCTTTGGGCGTACTAACTAATTCTTGGAGAAAAGTATCGCTTGAATCTTTCACCGAATTAGGAATATTATTTTTTGATAAATTAAGCATAAATCTTTATCTATTTAACGCCAAAAACTATTCTGCTTGAGAGTGTTTTTGGTTTAATACAAATAATTTTGAAAAGTTGGGTTTGATTTTAATTCACTTAGTTTTCCTTCTTGAACAATCTCTCCTTTGCCAAATAAAATAACTCTATCACATTTTTCCATGATACTTTCTTTTTTGGTTTCAATCAAAATTGTACAAGCATTATCGGAAGAAAGAATAAACGAAGAAATAGCCGCCAATTCTTGTTGACTAAATGAATCAAAACAGTTGGAAAGTATCAATAACCTTGGCTGAAAAAGTAGGCAACGAGCCAAGATAAGTTTGGTTTTAAAACTATCCGAGAATCGTCTTCCTCCTGAGAGAATTTGGGTTTGAAGTCCTTCTTTTAATTTGCCAATGCTTTCGGTCAACTGTAAACCTTCCAATGTTTTTCTAATAACTTGGTCGTCAATTCCTGGTCGGTTTAAGGTAATATTTTCTAAGATTGTACCATCGAAAATAGCATCAACTGTTTGATTTTTTTTCACATACGTAAAAAAATGCTCTTGCTGAATATCTCGAATCGAAATACCGTCGTAAACTATTAATCCTTGATAATCACCTAAAATTCCTGCTAAAACTTTCAAAAATGTTTCTTTTCCCGAACCATTCATTCCAGAAATAGCTATTTTTTCTGATGCTTTTACCTTTAGATTAATATTGTTCAAAACTGGTTCTTCACTATCTTGAAATTTATATTTAAGACCTTTCAAGTCTATTTCGATACCCTGTTGACGGTTTCCTAAATGCTTCAAAACACCTTTGTGGTTTTCGAGTGGCAAATCCGAAATATGACCTAATTTATCAACTGCTGTCAATAAATCGAATATCGAATCAAACGAAAGCAAGATTTTTTCAACTGAGCCAACCACCAAAACAATTACGATTTCGGAAGCCACAAACTGACCAATTGTAATTTGAAGATTTACGACTAAATATGTGCCTAAAACTAATAATCCACCAACTACTAAAACCTTGAAGAATACAGCATTATAAAATAATATAAGCAAATAATTGAAGTATTTTTTACGATATTTTAAATAATTGCCAACCAAATATTCCATTTTTTGCAACGGAAAATTATTACTTCCCGATACTTTAAATACCGAAACCATACGAGCCATATCTTGCAACCAATAGGCTATTTTGAATTTATATTTAGACTTCACAATATTGGCATCGAGCAATCTTCTACCATAAATTCTGATTATAATGATGATTATAAGCAACGTCAAAAGAGCAAAACCAATAAATAAAGGATGATACGCCGACAGTAATAACAAGCCGAAAATGATTTGAATAACGGCTGCCGTAACATCAATCAAAACTTTGGGTAATGTTTTTTGAACTGTAATTATATCAAAAAAACGATTCATCAATTCGGGTGGATAATAATTTCGGAGGCTTTCAGTTTTGATATTTGTTATTCTGTAAGTGTATTCAAAAGCTGATTTGGCAAATAATCGTTCTTGCAAATATTCAACAATTGTCAATTGCATCACTTGCATAACGCCCGAAAGTGTAAGTGCCAAAATAACCAATCCTATCAGGATATAAATCGAACTAAAAAAGACGCCACCTTGTACAAGCCCAATAATTGCCTGAATACCTAAAGGCAACGAAAGGCTAATTGTACCAATTAAAATAGCATAAACATAAATCGAAATGATGTCACGTCGCTCAATTCGGAGCATATTAATCAGCCTTTTAAATGGCGTAAGCTTAGCCGAATTTATCGGAGAATCTTCGGCTATTGACTCAACTGGAAAAAAAGTAAAAAGCTGGACATTTCCAGAGGATTCGCCCAGCTTTTCAAAAATATCTTTTACTTCCACTAATTCATTCCCATTGACAACGAATGTTTTCTTCTGTTTAGTTTTCTTTGCTGGAATAAACAAGCAAATATCTCCACCACCACTATCAAAGAAGAAAAAAGGTGTTGTAGTTTTTTTCTCAAACTCAATTACTTGAGCTTTTGAAACTTCATTTTCAATCAATAATACCCCTTTTTTTTCAATATTGGTACGCAATTCGCCAATAAATTGTTCGGGTGTATCAAACGTTGTGCTTACTTGATTTGTATAATGGCTAAAATCAAAATATAAAGCTAATTTTTCTAAAACCTTGGATAACAATCTTTCATTCATACTACTTCTATTTTCATTATTTTAAGCAAAAAGCATTAAATACCTTTTGCATTTCTAAACAAAATTATAGATTAAAATGTTTTAATGGACATTAATTTTTATTCACTCAAATGAGTTTTAGTTTTATTCCTAACGATGAAATTATTAGATTATTTAACTGTTTTCTCACTTTTCTATCAAACTTTTAGTAAAATCAAGTACAGTATCTTCTCCTCGCATAAAATCCGAATAACTTTGGTGAACTTCATATTTCGGTATTAATTGTAGTTCGGTTGTGGTATTATAGTTGATTTTGAGCAAAGGCAAATTGACCGTAAATTTAGTGTTTGGTAAGGTAAAAGAAGTAAATTCGCCCGCTGATGAGCCATCGGCAGCTCCGCCGCACGTAGTTCCGATGAGCGTTCCAATTTGTTGGTTTTTGAGATGAGCCGCCAAATAAACTGCTGTCGAAAAAGTACCTTCATTTACTAAAACATAGACATTTCCTGCAAATAGATAACTGTTTGAAGGCTCATAAAAACGGCTCGCTGTAAAGCTTTTTTTCTTTTCTCTGATAGTTGAGCTACTACTAATTTGGTATTTTTGATATGGTTTATTTAGCAGATATTTTAATACTTCATCGGCATAATCTAATCCACCACCTGCATTGTTGCGTACATCAATAATCAAGTTTTTTGTTTGTTTTTGGGCGATTTTTTTGAAAATATTCAGAATTTCAGTTCTAAAATTACCATTTTCAAACTCATTTCCATCGAAACTTCTGATTCGTAAAATATCTGTTTTTGCGTTTAGTTCACTCAAGTAAATATTCTTATAAAACTCCGCATTTCGGATTGGATTTCGCTCGGCTTCCATTTCTCGTAAATAGGCCAATGGTTGTGTTTTCACACGTACATTTTTCACTTCTTTGTTGATTTTTACTTTAAGATTCAATTCATCTTGTTCATCAAAAAACAGATAAAGCAGCCGTCTAAAATTTCGTTGCAGATAATATAATTCTACATCTGAGTTTTTCCCATCGCCATTTTGAAAGGTATATTTTGACAAATTTTTAATCAATTTTCCAATCGGAATTTCTTCAATTTCAATAATTTCAGTTCCTTTTATTAACAGATTATTTTCAGACAGATTTCTCGAAACGTAAACTTTATTATCAAAAATAGCTACATCCATCGGTAAAAATTTTGGATTTACATTATTTGGTCGAATCAAACGTTCATCAACCAAAATTGAAGAATGACCACATTGAATGGCACGCGTGAGATTCAAAAAATGTGTAAATGTTTGCTTGACTGTGAGTGATTTCTCAACCCGATACAACGAATCGTAGATTTGTTGAAAATGGTTTTGTTCAATAAATTTGTAGGGATTAGGGTGAATTTCCTCAATTCTCTCCTTTAAAAAAGCCAAATCTGCATGAATTTCGGTTGGGGTAAACGTTTGCCCAAAGCCATTCATACAGATAAGTAAGAAGCAAATAAAGAAATTTTTGGGCATTTATTATTAGGGTTTCAAGTAATCAAATTAACGTTAAAATGGCTAAAATATTAGTTTTATTACCGAATTATTTCGATTCATTTAAAAAAAAAAGAGTCGTATAAAATTATCCGACTCTTCTCAAAAACTATCAATTCTTCTCAACTATACCTATCATTTCGCCAAGGATAAGCAGTATTTGAGTAACCTCTTTCTTCCCAAAAACCTAGTTTGTTTTTTGGTAAAAATTCAATTCTTTTTATCCATTTTGAGCCTTTCCATGCGTAAAGTTGCGGTGTAATCATGCGAGCAGGCCCACCATGTTCTTTCGTTAAAGGTTCGTTATAAACTGTATGAGCAATCAAAACATCTGGTTTCAAGGCTTCTTCAAGCGAAACATTGGTTGTGTAAGTATCATAACCATAACACATGATATGAGTAGCAGTTTCTTTGGGTTGTACCAAAGCAGCCAAATCAACCAAACGTACACCTTTCCAAACCATGTCCATTTTCGACCAAGTGGTTACGCAATGAAAATCGCTCGTGTCTTCTACTTGCGGCAAAGCCATGAAATCCTCCCACGTTAAAATTACTGGATTTTCAACTTCGCCATTAATGGTCAATCGCCAACGCTCAAGTGTAATATCAGGATGATAACCCAAATCAAGCACAGGCCATTTGATGGTTTTTGTCTGCCCAGTAGGTAATTGTGGCATTCCATGACGATTGACAGCTCCAGTTCCCATTGGCTTATGATCGGCCATCGAAGGCGTATTTTTCATTTTATCCTCAAATCGAGTTTTCAACTTCATTCTCGCCTCGATTATTCGGTCTAATTTACTTTGTTCTTCCATGGTTGTATAGAAATAAGAAACAAATGATATAATTACTCAACAATTTTATTGCTCTTTTGTTCTCACATCATTTTCCTGATATATTCTTGATTAATTTTATTCTTCCCCTAAAAATGGATATTTATAGTCAGTTGGAGAAACGAAGGTTTCTTTGATTGTGCGAGGTTGAACCCAACGGAAAAGGTTCAAAATTGAGCCAGCTTTGTCATTTGTTCCAGATGCTCTTGCTCCTCCAAAAGGTTGTTGGCCCACCACAGCACCTGTTGGTTTATCATTGATATAAAAATTACCTGCTGAATTAACTAATTTCTTCATTGCTAAGTCAACGGCGTATCTATCTTGTGAGAAAATTGCTCCTGTGAGTGCATACGGCGATGTTGCATCAACCAATTCTAGCGTTTTTTCAAAGTCTTTTGGTTCGTAAACATAGATTGTTAATACTGGGCCAAAAATCTCTTCACACATGGTTGTATAATTTGGGTCAGAAGTTTGCAATACTGTTGGTTCAACAAAATATCCTTTCGATTTATCTCCATTTCCACCCGCAATCACTGTGATTTTGTCGCTTTTCTTTGCATTATTAATATAGCCCATTATTTTATCAAAAGATTTTTCGTCAATAACTGAATTCACGAAATTTGAAAAATCTTCTGTGCCACCCATTTTGATTTCTTTCAAATCGGCAATTACTTGTTCTTTTACTGCTGGCCAAAGATTTGACGGAATATATGCACGTGAAGCTGCCGAACATTTCTGCCCTTGATACTCAAATGCACCACGTACTAAACCAGTAGCCAAAGCCTTCACATCGGCCGACTCGTGAGCCATTACAAAGTCTTTTCCACCAGTTTCGCCTACAATTCGTGGATAAGTTTTGTATTTGGTGATATTTTCACCGATTGTTTGCCAAATAGTTTGGAAAACTTTCGTACTACCTGTAAAATGAATTCCTGCAAAATCTGGATGTTTAAAGATAATATCACCAGCCACTGGGCCATCTACATAAATTAAGTTAATAACTCCATCGGGCAAGCCCGCTTCACGCAAAACCTCCATGATAACATTAGCCGAATAGATTTGTGGATATGCTGGTTTCCAGACAGTTACGTTGCCCATCATGGCAACACACGCTGGCAGATTTCCTGCGATGGCTGTAAAATTGAAAGGTGTTAAAGCAAAAACAAATCCTTCAAGTGGACGATATTCTACACGATTCCACAAACCACGCACCGACTCAGGTTGGTTTGTATAAATTTGCTGCATAAATGCTACATTGAAACGCAAAAAGTCAATAAATTCACAAGCAGCGTCAATTTCGGCTTGATACGCATTTTTCGACTGCCCTAACATTGTAGCCGCATTAATTTTTGCTCGATATGGGCCAGCCAAAAGGTCAGCCGCTTTCAAGAAAATGCTTGCTCGTTGTTCCCAAGAAAGATTTGCCCAAGCAGTTCGAGCATCCAAAGCAGCATCAATGGCTTTTTTAACGTGGGTTGCATCTCCTTCGCTGGCATAACCTAAAATATGTTGGTGGTCGTGAGGAGGAGAAAGTTTGATTTTATTATCTGTATAAATAAGCTCACTGCCTATATACATCGGCACTTCGATGACCTTAGAGCGAGCTTCAGCAATTGCTTTTTTGAGGGCGATTTTTTCGGAAGAACCCGCTGCATAATTTAAAACAGGCTCATTAATAGGCGTTGGTACTTTAAAAAAGGCATTATTCATTGTTGATGTAAGTTTTGATGATTTGTTGGGCGAAATTACTGAAAAGATTTGAAATTACTCGTAGAGGCGTGGTTGCGTATCTTCTCTACATATATTAATTTTCCATTGCTGTTTTATATTCTCTTGGACTTTTTCCTTTGAGCTGCTTAAAGGTTTTATTGAAATGTGATATATTATTAAATCCTACTTCAAAACATATATCAGCAATGGGTTTATTCTCGAATAACAAACGACAAGCCTGATTAATTCGATATTCATTCACAAAGTTTGTATAAGTAAGGTGGGTAATTTTTTTGAAATATCTACAAAATGAAGGAATCGTTAGGTTGGTCAAATCAGCCACTACTTGAATATCAACACTTTGTTGATAATTGTGTTCAACATATTCATAAACTTTATTGATGCGGTCTTCATCTTTGTGGCTAAAATCGAAGCGTTTGTCGGCGGCATTTAACACCAAAAATTCGGCCGTTGTAGCGAGCGTATGGAAAATATTAAGCAGTTCGACTAACCTTTCAAAATGAGAAAGTGCCAACATCCTTTGAAGTTTAGATGCCACTATTTTACGGGCTTTTCCGTGAAACGAAAGTCCTTGTTTGGCTCGTTCAAAAAGTATTCGGATATGTTCCATCTCAGGTTTTTGCATAAAATCTTCTCCCAAAAAATCTTTGCGAAGTTGTACCACAATTTCTTCGTGTTCACCGATTACTCCATAACCAAAACCTGTGTGTGGCAAATCAGGGCCAATAAAAACCAATTCACCTTCTTCGTAATTTTTGAGATGCTCGCCAATGTGTAGTTTTCCCGAACCTTTTTTTACGAATACAATTTCGTATTCAGGATGATAATGCCAAAAATAACGGTCATTTTCTGACTTCCAATTGATTAATCGGAATGAACTGCCAGTATCAGGAGATATTTTTTCGTACTCAACTTTCATGCTTTATTACCATTATACTTGTAGCAAATGTATATCAAATGTTAATAAGGCACAAGTATTTGATAATAATGGAATAGTTTTTTTGTCAGAATTACTTCAACTTTGCATCAGAAAAAAGAGTTGATTACCTTTCTGAGACAATCAGAAATACTTTTACCTATGAAGAGTTTTTGAGCGAAACCAATGGTTTCGCTTTTTTTATGCTTCTTTTAGAAATGCTATCATCTTTGCCACAGCCAAACCACGATGGCTGATTGGATTTTTTTCTATAATACTCATCTCAGCAAAAGTGCGGTCGTACCCTTCAGGAATAAACAGCGGGTCATAACCAAATCCTTGCGAGCCACGTTTTTCGTGAATGATTTTTCCACGAATAATTCCTTCAAAATGATGAGCAATCCCATTGATAATCAACGTAATAACACTTCTAAATTGAGCAGCACGGTTTTCGACTCCTTCCAGATTTTTGAGTAGTTTTTGCATATTATTTTCATGATTTCCATGTTCGCCAGCATAACGAGCCGAAAAAACACCTGGTTCTCCACCCAAAGCGTCAACTTCTAAGCCCGAATCATCGGCAATACAATCAATCTGAAAACGCTCCCAAACATACATGGCTTTTTGTAACGAATTGCCATCGAAAGTATCAGCCGTTTCTGGTATATCATCAAAACAACCTATTTCATTTAATGTCTGTAATTGAAATTTTTCGCCAAGAAGTGATTGTAATTCTTCAATTTTATGGGCGTTGTTGGTTGCGAGGCAGAGTTTCATATTAAAAATAAATAGAGAAGAAATAAGGTTGTTTGGAGTTTTTTGAACGAATTACCAAAATTTCTCGCAAACAACCTCATAAAAAATTACATGGTTGAGAACCAAATAACTTGTCCGTTTCTTAGGGCATCCAAATCTAATTGAACTGGACGTAAACTCATTGGACACATTATTGCGTCTTTTGTTTCTTGGTTACCATCGGCATCAGTAACGTCGATTGTTGTTTCTTGACATTCATCACCGCCTAATTCTAATGTATTATCCCACTCATTTTCGTCATATCCGAGCCAAACGATAGAATCTAAATCGTCGGTATAATACAATGAATAAAGCATCCATGTGTTACCGTCGCTTGTAACGGCATACATTGAATTAAAATAGTGTTCTTCGGTGATGTCAGTTGGAGTTGTTTCCATTGTGATTAGGTATATAAATTGGTTAAGTGTAAAAATGCTAACAAAACTGTTGTTCGTGAACGCACGCACAAATCGCTCAATCTCCTCAAATTCAAAACTTTACACTTATACCATCATTCCCTCTTTCATTTTATCAGCATTATCCGCAATACGGAGTTGCTCGATAAAACCACCAATTTCTCCTTCCATTACTGTTGGTAAATTATAAACAGTGTAACCAATTCGGTGGTCGGTTACACGGCTTTGAGCATAATTATAAGTTCTTATTTTGTCCGAACGGTCGCCTTTGCCAATCAAACCTTTTCGTTCGGCCGAAATAGCATCATTGTGTTTTGTCATTTCCATTTCGTATAATCTCGAACGCAAAACCGACAATGCTTTTTCACGATTTTTGATTTGAGAACGCTCATCTTGGCAAGAAACCGTAATTCCTGAAGGTAGATGCACCATTCTAACAGCAGAATATGTTGTATTTACTGACTGTCCACCAGCACCTGACGAACAGAATGTATCAATTCTTACATCGTTCATATTGATTGTTAAATCAACCTCATCTGCCTCAGGTAAAGCCGCGACCGATGCCGCCGATGTGTGTACACGGCCTTGAGATTCGGTGGCTGGTACACGCTGCACACGATGCACGCCAGACTCATATTTGAGTTTTCCATAAACATCATCGCCTTCTACTTGAATCACAATTTCTTTGTATCCACCAGCCGTTCCTTCATTGTGGTCGAGTAAAGTCATTGACCAACCTGGTTGTTTTTCGATAAAACGTTGGTACATTCTAAACAAATCTCCAGCAAAAATTGACGCTTCATCTCCGCCAGTTCCTGCTCTGATTTCAAGAATTACATTTTTACTATCATTTGGGTCTTTCGGAATTAGCATTTCTTTCAAAATTGCTTCCATTTCATCTCTTTGTGGCACAAGCGAGTCTAATTCTTCTTTTGCCATTTCACGCATATCCTCGTCTTTTTCGTTGGCAATGATATCTTTTGCATCATCAATATTAGAGAGTACATTTTTGTAAACTTTCAACTGATTTACAATTTTCTCCAAATCTTTGTATTCTTTGCTCAAACGGGTAAATTTCGTCATGTCCGATACTATTTCAGGCATCGTCATTTGCTGCGAAACTTCCTCAAATCGTTCTTTTATGGCTTCTAATTGTTCTAACATAATTGTATTTCAATATAACAAATCGTTCTATAATTTAATGTTTTACAACGATTTTTCGTTCATTTCTTTGGCAAATTTTGGTTAAAATTCGCAATTTTTCTTACAAATTTTGCTAATCAATATCCTTTTTTACACTGTGAAAGTACCGCTTGATTTAATTTTATATACGCATCGTCACCTGCTTTCTTGGCTAATTCCATTGATTTTTCTGCATTCGGAATAGCCACAGCACAATTATTTTGTTTCGCCGCAATGCGTGCAACCAATTGATACGTCCAATATTCTTTGTCTTTTTCCAACACTTTATTTGCCCATTCTAAAGCTTGGTCAAGTTTGATTCCTTTTTGGTAATAGTAATCCGCTGCCGAAAAATAGGTATCGGTCGTAACATCTGCTTTTGATGTTTTTTCAGTAATTTCTGCTAAAATTTTCTCCTCAACTTTCTGTTCAATTTTGAATCTTACTTCGGTACTTTCCCATTTAATTGACAAAAATGCCGTTGTAGGCGTAAATTCTACAAAATCAATGGTCATTTTTTCGGCAAATTCTTGCGGTTGCATCGGTTGAACATTGAATCGAATCACATCTTTATTGATGTCGTAGCCGTAAGACCCCCATTGTTTATCATCACGGTTGAAAATAATCGTCCATTCATTTTTTCCTGGAATGGTATAAAGTCCGTAGCTTCCTGCTTTCATTGCAGCACCATTAACTAAAACATCATCATCAAATTTGATTGACGTAATCTTGTTTGCTCCAGTACGCCAAATTTTCCCATAAGGCACTAAATCACCAAATATTTTTCGTCCTTTTACCGAAGGTCGGCTATAATCAATCGTAATTTTTGTTAAACCTAAAGACTGTGTTAAAGTAGTTGACGGACTCGCCGCTGGCGTATTGATTTGGGCAAAAGTCTGAGTCGATACAATGATTAAAATTATATACAGCAAAAATTTAGTAAAACGCTTCATTTTCAAGATGATTTTAGGTTTGTATTGAAGTGTAAAGTTAAGACTTATCTTTCGTTGACGAGTAGTTTTTGAATAGATTTTTGTTTTTCACTCTAAAAAAACGTCGTTTTATAATCAATTTTTGAATAATTACCACAAATATATATTCCCAAAAAACAAATAAATCTTTTCAAAATACTATTTTAATCATAAATTGCGATGATTAATTTAACCCTTCATTGACTATGTTTAACCTATCGACTGTTCTAGAACACCACGCCCGTAACTCTCCAAGTAAAGAAGCACTTATATTTGCTGATAAACGAATTACTTTTAGTCAACTAGATGCTGCTGCTAATCAAGTTGCCAACGGATTAAAAAACCTAGGTATTGGGCATGGTGATAAAGTAGCTCTGACTTGTCCAAATTTGCCTTATTTTCCGATGATATATTTCGGAATTTTGAAAACTGGGGCAACCGTTGTGCCTTTAAGTGTTTTACTTAAACGCCACGAAATTGCTTATCATTTACAAGATTCGGATGCAAAAGCCTATTTTTGCTTTGTTGGAACACCTGAAATGCCAATGGGACAAGAAGGACACGCTGGGTTTGAAATGGCAGATTCTTGTGAAAACTTTTTTATAATTACACCTTCGCCAACTGATGCATCTCCGATTGTAGGGACAAAAACAATGGGGATGCTAATGGCAGGACAATCACCAACATTTCAAAGTTTTTTTACATCGCCTGACGATACAGCCGTAATCATTTATACTTCAGGAACAACGGGGCGTCCGAAAGGAGCTGAATTAACACACTCAAACCTTTTCTTGAATGCCAATTTGAGTAAAGATTTGCAAGATTTAAACTACAATGATAAAACGATGCTCGTATTACCGCTTTTCCATATTTTTGGACAAGTTGTTTGTATGATTGCCAGCATTTATCGTGGAGCAACGGCCGTTCTTGTACCAAGATTTGACGCAGAAATGGTTTTGTCTTTACTTCAAAATGAAAAAATTACGCATTTTGCAGGCGTTCCAACCATGTATTGGGGACTATTGAGTTATCCTAACATCGAAAAATTTGATTTACAAGCCATCAAAAGTACACTTCGAGTGTGTTTATCGGGTGGAGCTGCTTTGCCCGTACAAGTTTTGAAAGATTTTGAAGCAAAATTTGAAGTTGCCATTTTGGAAGGTTACGGAATGTCAGAAGGCTCGCCGGTTGTTACTTTCAATCATCCTGACAGAGTGAGAAAACCAGGTTCGGTTGGTACACCCGTTTGGGGCGTGGAAGTTTGTATCAAAGACGAAAACGGCAATGAATTAGGAGCGAACGAAAAAGGAGAAATTTGTTATCGTGGACATAACGTAATGAAAGGATATTACAACCGCTCAGATGCCACCGCCGAAAGTATCAGAAATGGTTGGTTACATTCGGGTGATATTGGTATTCGTGATGAAGATGGTTATTACTTTATTGTTGACCGCACCAAAGATATGATTATTCGTGGGGGTTATAATGTATATCCACGAGAAGTTGAGGAAGTGATGATTCAAAATCCTGCCATTTCGATGGTAGCAGTAATTGGTATTCCAAGTGACGAGTATGGAGAAGAAATAAAGGCTTGTGTAGTTCTAAAACCTGAAACTACTATTACTGAAACTGAATTAATTGCTTGGACGAAAGAGCGAATCGCTTCATATAAATATCCTCGTATTATCGAATTTATGAATGCCCTTCCAATGGGGGCTTCGGGTAAGATTTTGAAAAGAGAATTAAGAAAATAAAAAAATAGGGGTTCAAAATCTTGAACCCCTACACATATATTTCGGTCGGTAAAATATCAATACTTAAACGGTTTTCCGCCAGCCATTACTTCTTGCGTTTTTTCATCGAAAGTTACTTTCAAACCAGTACGATAAGCTGCTGTTGCCATGATATTTGCAATCGAGTGCGAATAACCTGCTTCAATCGGAGCATTTGGTGTTTTACGGCTACGTACGCATTCCATCCAGTTTTTGATGTGGTTGAATGTCAATGGATCTCCACCAGTATTGGCATCAGTTGCTACTTTATCACCTTGTAAAGTTAATTTTGGCAATAAATTCGCTTTCATTCCCATTGTTTTTGCATGACTTTCTGTCAAACCACCTGTTGGAGAAATTTCGTTCGTATCCAAATTAATCATTCCACCATTTGAGTAATACAATTCTTTGGTTTCGCCAGCTGAGTTTGAGAAACGAGAAGTAAACTGCACTTGGAAACCAGATGTAGGGTCATTAGCTGGGCCGTAATCAAATACAACTGTCATTGTATCAGCATTTGTGCGACCATCTTTCCATTGATAAATTCCTCCGTTAGCAACTGCACTTCTTGGGTGAGCAAGACCGCTAAACCAGTGAACTGTATCAATTTGATGACTCATCCATTGGCCTGGAATACCCGAAGAATATGGCCAAAATAAACGATATTCTAAGTATTTACGTGGGTCGAACGCTTCAAAAGGGCGGTTCATTAAATAACGTTTCCAATCAATGTCCGATTCTTTCAAATCTTTTACTAATTCTGGGCGTCTCCAACGTTCTGGCTGATTCACATTCCACATCAATTCAACCATTACGATTGGACCAAATTTACCAGATTTAATAAAATCTTCAGCGGCAAAATAGTTTGCTCCACTGCGGCGTTGTGAACCAATTTGGACAATTTTACCCGATTGTTTCACGGCTTTCAAAACTGCACGAGCATCAGACATTGTTTCTGCCAAAGGCTTTTCGGCATATACGTCACAACCTGCTTTTACAGCCTCAATTGTGTGTAAAGCATGTTGAAAATCGGCTGTACTCATAAATACAGCATCAACCATTTTAGAATCGTACAATTCTTCGTTGTTTCTGAACGCTTTTACGTCAGTACCCAATTGTTTTTGGTAAAATGCTTTCCCTTCTTCACGACGACGACTCCATAAATCAGAAACCGCAACCATTTCAAAGTTCATACTTTTGGCAAGTTCCTTGAAAGGCCCAACGTGAGAAGCACGGTGACGGTCAGAAAAACCGATTGTTCCGACACGCACACGGTCGTTTGCACCAATGATTTTGCCATAACTCTTTGCTGAAAAACCAGTGGCTACTCCAGCCATAACTGATTTGATAATAAAATCTCTACGGGTTGTCATAGTTTTTATATTGATTGAATATTGCTTATTGTAATGTTGTAAATTTAATAATTTTTTTAATCGTTTACGAGCCTTTTTCTACCAAATTACTAATAACTAAGTCCATCTCCGAATTTGAATAGAGCATAATTTGGTTCCATAAAACCTGGTACATCAGATTTGTTTTCTTCAACAGCTTTCATTGATTTTGGGGTTGTAAAAGGCATTTTTCCAGTAGGTTTAAAAGCTCCACTTACAATATCCAAAAGTGCATCTTGAGTTGTACCAAAAGTAGCCAAAACAGTTTGGGCTTTCCCTTTATCAATTTCATCAATTACCCACGGATTTGTAAAGTTTATTGCCAAAATTGTTGGTTTTGAGTTCAAGATTTCATTGACATGAGCCACATCAATTTTGTTTTTTGAAAGACTTAATTCAATGGCTTGCCCACCTGAACTAAACAAACCGCCGCCGCTTGGAATCAACCATAATAATACTAAATCGGCTTCTTCTTTAGTCGAAACAAATTCGATATTTGAATTTTGAATAATAGGCTTATTTACATTAATAGCCGAACCTTGTGCTTGTCCTCTACCGCCACTTTCTTTGTAGGTTTCAAAATATACCTTCGTTTTTTTTGAGATAGGCAGTAGTTTTTCATCATTTCTAAGCAAAACAATTGATTTTCTAAGAGCCAAATCAGCCTTTTTCTGAAATTCAGCATTACCAACAATTTTCGTGGCAGCATCGGCATCAACATAAGGATTTTCAAACAAACCTAAATCGAATTTCTCTTTCAAAAGCCGAGCAATTGATTCGTTGATTCTGGTTTCTGAAACTAAGCCTGTTTTCACAGTTTCGAGTAATAAAGCTGGGTCAGCACCGCCCGAAAAAATATCAACTCCTGCATCAAGGGCTTTTTGGTAGCGTTGCACTATCGTCAGATTTTCAACACCCCAAGGCATCATATCAATCGGGCCAGTATCAGAGTTAATAATACCTTTGAAACCAAGCTTTTTTCTCAATAAATCTTGAATAATTGCTTTGTTGTACGAGAATCCAACTTCTTCCATGTTCTTGTCTTTCGGAGCAGAATAATAAGGCATGATTGAAGATGTACCCGCATTGATGGCTGCAATAAATGGTTTTACGTGATAATCGAACATTCCGCCTGGGTAATGAGCATTTTTTCCCCAATCGAAATGCGAATCTTGACCGCCAACTTGGGGGCCACCGCCTGGGAAATGTTTGGTAGTCATCGCTACCGAATTTTTATTGAGTTTAGTGCCTTGAAAACCCAACACTATTTCACGAATCATGCTTGAAGCTAAGTCGGCATCTTCGCCGAAAGTTCCTTCAATTCGTTGCCAACGTGGCTCAGTCGATAAATCGGCCATGTACATATAGCCTTTTCGGAGTCCAACTGACGCCCATTCTTTAGCGGCGATTTCGGCAAATTCACGAGTCAATTTCAAATCTCGCATAGCTGCCATGCCCAATTCGCCTGGCCATTTTGAGAAAACCGTTGTTCCTACGCTCAAACCAACCGAAGCATCAACCGTTACGTGATTTCGTGGATTTGAGGCAACTATTGCAGGAATTCCCAAACGTGAGGTTTCGCACAAGGCTTGTAGATTATTCGACCAATCAGCCATGATTTTGGCATTTGTATTTGCTCGCAAAATAAAATGACGAAGATTATAAGTCATTACGCCCTTGGTTGTTCCTGCTGACGACATCATCGGCACGGGCAAAGGTTTGCGAGTAAACATGTTATTTGGTTGAATCAAATCTTCCTCGTTGAAACTGCTCGTAATTTCAGTTCTTGGGGCATTTTGTTGAAATATCAAGTCGCCACCCATTCGGGTTGTACTGATAATCATGAAACCGATTTTTTCCTCCAAAGTCATTTGCGAAATCAAATCTTTGACTCTAACTTCTTGCGGTAAACGCCAGTCTTCGTACTTGTCAAGTTTGCCGTTTTTATTAAGGTCTTTAAATTCTAAACCGTTAATTTTCAGGGTTTTAACTGAACGAAAACCAAGACTCGGCTGAACTGGCTTTTGGGCAAAACTAATGCTTACACTCAAAAACAAAGTGATTGCAAAACTATATTTTCTTTTCATTTGAAATGTTATTTTGAAAATTATTTCAATTCACGAATTTTTATATTCTTGAAAGAAACATTATTACCGTGGTCTTGTAGCAATATATTTCCTTTATCTCCAGCTCCAAAACCGTTGTAATCTTTGTATTTACTACGAGCGACCAAAGCATTAAAAATATTGCTTTTACGTTCGTATTCAAGTACTTTAAAGCCATTTAACCAATGTTGAACAATGTTATTTGGATAAACGATTACTCGCCCTTGATTCCAATCACCAATTTTTTTAATGAAACGTCCATCCATTTTTAAATCTTTGTCGATTTTATACGACGGAATCAAATCATACAAACTCGCCAACGTACGATTTCCAACTACTCCCATTTTTGCATCTGGATGTTTTACATCATCCAATACTTGAAATTCAAGTCCAACTCCTGATTTTCCACCCGAATCAAAAGCTTCGTTTACAAAGTATTTTACGCCTGAGTTTGCTCCTTCGGTTAGTTTAAATTCAAAAACTAATTCAAAAGCTCCATACTGCTCATTTGTTACAATATCATTGCCAGTTTCTGAACCATCCGACGGACTAACGTTGATTGTTCCATCAATTACGCTCCAATGTTTTTGTGGCATTTCTGTTCCATGAACTGCTCTCCAGCCAGTAAAATCTTTGCCATTAAAGAGCATTTTGAAACCCTGTGCTTCTTCTTGTTCAGAAAGATTATTCAGCATCAAATTTACCACTGGACAATTATCCGTTGGACTAGGTTTGAGGTTTTCAGTTTGAATTTTGATATTTTTCCAACGAATTTTCATGCCTTCTTTCATTGGCCCATAAATTGAATGCACTTGTAAAGCAATGAATCCTTTGGCCGTCATGTCATCAATTAAATGTGCGGTTGGCACACCATTAATAAATGTACGAAGGGTATTTCCAATAGCCTCGATGCGGTACTTATTCCATTGTCCTACAGGTTTGAAAGCCTTTTTACCTTCTGGATTAATATTTGGAATATAAAGCCAATCACGGCGACCTTCGTCATAAATTGCACCAGACCAAGCACGTGCCGATGGGTCAACTTCCATTTGATAGCCATGTACACGACCATTTTGGTAATCAGGTTTTGAAAGACTACGAAACTGTACACCGCCGTTCATTTCGTTATCAAGTTTTAGGTCGAGTTCGAGGATAAAATCACCGTAGTCTTTTTCGGTACACAAAAATGAATTTGGTGTATCTTTTACGGTAGTACCTACGATTTCACCATTTTCAACGATATAAGTAGCATTGCCACCACGTTGAGTCCAGCCTTTTAAATCTTTCCCATTAAATAAGTTTGTCCACCGAGCCTCGGTTCGATTTTGAGCAGAACTTAATTGGGAGAATGATAAAATGAGTGCCGCAATAGATATTGAATAGACAATAATGAGTGTTTTTTTCATGCTTGTGTCGGGTTAAATAATGAATCAAAATTAGTGATTAAAGGAATACCAATCTAATACCCATTTAACTAAAAGTATTAAGATTTTGATATTTTATTGACCTAAAATAATTTTTATGGACATAGTTTTAGTATCAAAATTTATTATTATGAAAATCACTTTTTCTTGAAAGAGAAATTTTTATATCAAAAAAGCAGTCAAAAAAATTTGACTGCTTTAACTCATTTAGAAGAAAACTAATTAAAATTTAACTTTTATCGACTCCAAATATTTTTTACTAGTTTGTCCACATTCGAGAGCTGTCCGACCTTTTACAGGCACAGAGTCTAGTTCAATAATATTCCATCCTTTAAATTTCACTTTTTCAAGAGCCTCAAAAACCGCTGGAAAATCAACTCTTCCTTGTCCCAATTCGACAAATTGATAACCAGATTTGCTATCCGCTACTTTCGTATCTTTTATGTGAGTAGCGTATAAAATATCTTTGTACTTCAATACCGCTTCGGCTGGATTTCCTCCACCTTGTGTGTAATGTGCAACGTCAAGCAAAGCCAAGATATAGTCATGGTTCATTTCGCTAAAAATAATATCAACCTCTTCAGGAGTTTCGCCAAGTTGGTGCATGTGATTATGATACGATGGTTGTATTCCTGTTTCAGATTTCACAACTTTTGCTACTTCACTCATATTTTTAGCATACTTCTTGAGTTCTTCAATTGTTGGAAGTCTGTCTTTTGGACGAGCATTATTAGTAATTTGCAGGGAGTTTCCACCTAAAGCTTTGATAAATTTGGCATGATTGAGGTGCGTTTCAATATCTTTTGAAATATCATCTTGAATACCCACATTTCCACTCGAAAACATCGCCAGAGTGAGTTTGTTTTTATCTAAAGTATCTTTCAAATCTTGGGGTTTGTCTTTAAACGGAGCGTAAGTATTAGCTCTGAGCTGAATACCCTTAAAACCCAAAGCAGCAATATCGCCAATGGCTACCAAATCGTTTCCGTTCCAAGTAATGGCAGAGTATGCAATTTTGAATTTAGATTTTGCGGCTAAAGCCTCCAATGAAAACAACGAAGAAGCAGTAAATATTGATGCTTGTGTGAGAAAATCTCTTCTGTTCATGGTTTGAAAGAATTGAGGTTTGATGATTGATGAATATTCAGAAAGTTATCTAAAAAAAAGTGCCACAACTAATTATTTATTTAACAAGTTGTGGCACAATAATATTTCTCGTAAAAAGAGAGAACTCCTCGAAACGGAGGAGTCTCTCCATTAAACTATGATGAAACAAAACTACAAATTAATATCCTGGGTTTTGAGCAAAAACACCTGCGTTTGAACGGTCAATTTGTGTCTGAGGAATAGGGCGAACATTATGTTTATCTGCAACATTAACCGCCGCTTGAGGGTTGTATTTTTTTACTCTTTCAACTAAATTACCCCAACGTTTCAAATCCATCCAACGTGTTTGCTCACCAGCTAACTCTCTTGCTCTTTCTTCAACTAAGAAATCAAAAGTCATGTCTGCTTCTGTAATCAACATTGCATCTTTTTTGCCTGGCCACCCTGCTCTTGCACGTACTACATTGATAGCAGCTGTTGCATCCGAAATATTTCCAGCTTTCAATTGAGCTTCTGCTAACATTAAATAAACATCTGCTAAACGGAAAACAAAATAATCACGACTTCCCGACTCATAAGTTTTATCAGGGCGTTTTGTATCAAAGAATTTCATCAAGGTAGGAAATAAAGCCTCGCTGTATTTGCTTGGTACCAATACTTGGTATGGTTTCTTTGCACGTTCTTCTTTAGTCATTTCATATCCTGGAATAAAGATAGTTGTATCTCCTGCTGCAAAAGTGACTTTTGCTTTTGAATCATCAAACGCTGTGTTATAAGTACCTGGCAAATTACTTTTCCAAGTATCTCTAAATGTTTTCTTATAACGAGAATCATTTGTACGGTCGCTGAAACAAGTTTCTAATAAATACTTAGTAGGACGCAAACGCTTAAACGGACGACCATAGAAAACATCACGTTGCATACCTGCTTGTACGTCATACTGCATTCCAAAGAAAAGATGTAGGTTATTTCCTCCATTAACTGCACCAGTATTATTAGTTAGGTTAGTCAAAGGGTCGGCTGTGTATTGAACTGCAAATACTATTTCGCTATTTTCTTGATTATTTTCATCGAAAACACTGGCAAAATCATCTTGTAATTTAAATCCATAAGCAGTTGTTACGGTTTTACATAATTCGGCTGCTTTTGAAAAATCATCAGCCGCTTTAGCAGTTGAATAAGCTTTTGCTAGATAAACTTTCGCTAAAAGTGTTTCTGCAGCAGGTTTAGTTGCACGACCATAATCAGACGACTTCGCTTTTGCTTCCAATGCGGGAATCGCAGCAGTCAAATCGTCGATGATTGCTTTATACATTTCAGCATCTGATGCTCTTTTTGTATCTTTAGTCGGAAGCAATGTTTCGCTTAGTCTTAAATCAACACCTCCAAATTGTTGGTGTAATATATAATAATAGTGAGCTCTCAAGAATTTAGCTTCAGCTACTCTTATTTTTTTGATTGATTCTGTGACTGTGGCTGCAGGAGCTCTTTCAATTACTGCATTACAAGTATTAATACCACGGTACAATTCGTCCCATGTATTACCTAAATAATCAACAGTTGGCTGCAATTGGGTATCATAGAAATGAAATCCTTTATAACCACCGTCAGCACCTGTTGCATAAATATCAGTGCCATATTCTGTGAGTGTCAATCCTTGTTGAGTGCCATAATAATATCTGAGCGATGAATACGCTGATTTTACAGCATCTTCAAAGCCTTTTGGTGTATTGATATAATCATTACCAATACCTGATATTACTGTTTCGTCCAATATATCTTTACATGATTGAGTTGTAAATAACAACGCTACTACACCAAAGATTTTGATTGGTTTCAATATATTTTTTACTTTCATTTTATTTAATGTTTAAAATTCTTCATTTAAAAATTGCCAATTAGAATCTAATATTCAAACCAAAGGTAGTAACTGATGTTGCTGGTGTAACACCTGAGCCAACATTCGTTGTTCCAGTACCTGATGATGTGATTGTTGCTTCTGGGTCAATTCCATTATATTTGCTACGGTATTCTGACCAAATTTTAGGTTGTTGAATACTTGTAAACAAACGCAATGATTCCATTCCCATTTTCTTGGCAATGCTTTGAGGGAATGTATAACCAAAGTTGATATTTCTTAATTTGATAAATGTACCATCAAAATAAATCAAAGTGGTATTATATACTGGAAATTCTTGAGTACTCTTAGGGCGAGGGAATTCATTAGTTGGATTATTTGGTGTCCAATAATCAACCTTGATTTGTTGGTATCTACCAGCTAAAGCATTATTATTTTGGTGGAAACCACTCACAATCATGTTCCCAAAACGACCAAATAAGAAAAATGATAAGTCAAAACCTTTATAGTTAAATCTATTAGTAATACCTGCACTAAAGTTAGGAATATCAGAGCCCAATAAAACTCTATCTGCGGCTGTAATTTTACCATCACCATTTGTGTCTTGAACTTTGATTTGGCCTACTTCACTACCAAACGATTTTGCTAAATCAGCTTCGTTTGTTTGCCAAATACCAACTTTTTTGTAATCATAAAAAGAGTTCAAAGGCTGTCCGATAAACCAACGGTTACCTAAATCATCAACTTTTCCATTGTAAAGAGATATGATTTCTTCTTTATTTTTAGTAAATGTAAAATCAGATGTCCACTTAAAGCCACTCGCATTACTCATGTTCACAGTTGTAAAGCCTAATTCAATACCTTTATTTCTTGTTTGTCCAACGTTTCTGGTTACTGCACTAAAACCTATTGAACCTGGAAGTTGGTCAGATAATAACAAGTCGGTAGTATTAGTTTCATATAACTCTAATGAACCTTGGATACGGCCTCTCAAGAAACTGAAATCTAAACCAATATTAGCTGTTGCTGAAGTCTCCCATTTCAAATCAGGATTTCCGATAGTATTTGGTCTATAACCATAAGCTGCATTGTTGCCCCAAGCATAAGCTGTTCTGCTTAATAAACCTTGAGTTTGATATGGTGCAACCCCTTGGTTACCTACTTTACCCCAGCCTGCTCTTAATTTCAATAAATCAATCCATGAAATTTGTTTTAAAAATGCCTCATTGCTGATATTCCAACCTAAAGCCACACCTGGAAAATTACCATACTTTGTGTTTTCACCAAATCGACTCGAACCATCACGACGCATTGTTGCAGTAAGTAAATATTTGTCATTAAAGTCATAATTAATACGTGCCATGTATGAGTTGATAGTCCACTGTGTTAATTGACTGGCTGTTCCCAGTGGTAAACTTGCAGAACCTAAACTATAAAATGTTTGGCTTTCAGCAGGAACACCTTGTACATCAGCACTATAACGCTCAAAATTATCTCTTTGAATTGATTGCAATAAAGTAGCTCCAAAATTATGCTTTGCCGCAAAAGTCTTGTTGTAAGTCACGATATTTTCAAGTGTCCAATTAAATCCAAGGTTATTTTGAGTAGATGCTTGTGAATCTCCACCTTTACGGGCATTTGTTGCTGCACCAATAAATCTACCCCATCTTGAAATCGTAAAATCAGGACCAAAGTTCACTCTATATTTCAAACCTTCCATGATTTTAAATTCCGAGTAAATGCTATTGAAGATTCTATATTTCTTAGTCTCATCAATTTGAGCACCAGGGACTATCTCTGCTAATGGATTTGTAAGCAAAGCATCATTTGTTGGTGCAAAAATAATATTACCATTTGCATCATAAGGAGCTGCTAAGGGATTTTGTTGAATAGTAAAGCTATAAGGATTAAGGTTTTCGCCATTTCTAACACTATACATTGTATAAGACGAAAGCCCGACTTTCAACCAGCTATTTACGTTATGGTCAATATTTGCTCTCAAAGACATACGGGTATAATCTAAGCCATCAGAAATACCTTTATCTTGGAAGAATCCACCAGAAATATAAAACTGTGTTTTATCGTTACCACCTTGAATACCTAACGAGTGATTTTGCATCAACCCATTGTGTAAAATTAAATCTTGCCAATTTGTATTAGTTCCAGCTGCTAGTCCTTTCGCCACGTTAGGGTCACCACCCAAAACTGCTACTTTTGCATCAGCCGCAGCATCAGCTACGCCCGTAGGAACAGCAACTCCATTAGCATCTTTATATAAACCAGTCGCACGGTAAGCTTCTCTTACATATTCAGCAAATTCAGGACCACTAAATAAGTTGATTTTATCTAATGGTTTTGAAACACCACCATAAGTATCAAAACTTACTGTTGTTTTTCCTTTCACAGCACCTCTTTTAGTTGTTACTAAAACTACACCATTGGCACCTCTTGCACCATAAATAGCCGTTGCAGTTGCATCTTTCAACACCTCCATTGATTGAATGTCACTCGGATTTAAATCTTCGTATCCTGCTGACAATGGAATACCATCAACTACATACAAAGGGTCGTTACCTGCATTGAATGAACGACGACCACGAATCAAAATCTTTGGCACAGAACCTGGCTTAGAACCCGATTGTGAAACGTCAACACCCGCAACACGTCCTTGCATTGCTTGACCTAAGCTAGTGATAGGCATTTCTTGAATTTGCTTTGCACTTACTTGCGAAATCGCACCTGTTGTTTGGCTCTTCTTTTGAGAACCATAACCAACTACAATAACCTCGCTCAAAGCCGCAGCATCTTCTTCCATAGTAATGTTTACAGTGCTTTGCCCTCCAACTTTCACTTCTTGTGCTTTGTAGCCAATGTAGCTAAATACCAAAGTTACATTGTTGGCAGCTTGCACCGAATACTTACCTGCTGCATCCGAAATAGCACCTTGTGACGTTCCTTTTACTGTTACGCTAACACCTGGTAGCGGATTGCCACCAGCATCTGAGACCTTACCCGATACTGCTCGGTTTTGGGCATCGGCTATTTGCCAGCTAAACAAAATAGCTAAGCCTAGCACCATCTTTTGTAGTAATTGTTTCATACTCAATTAATAGAGGATTAAGTTAATAAATAAAAGGTAAAATAGAATGAACTAAAAAAAAGTAAATTTTTAATTAGAATAATTACAAAACTACTTCTTTAAATATTTTTTCACCACTAAAATTTAATCAATTTCTAATATTTTTTTGACGAATAATACCAATAAATAAACATTTAGTACTATTTATGTAGTAATTTAGCTGTCGCAGTTCAATAATCATTTCACATACCTTGATTGTTTCTGATATTTATTCATAAAAAATGATAGTCTAAAATAATGTTCTGGAACGCATTTAAAATGATTTTTTGAAAAAATGAAACCTCAATTACTAAAAATATCAAACCCTGCTGACGCATCATTTAATCTATTTGTTCAAGAAACACCTTACTTTTCAACACCTTGGCATTATCATCCAGAGTACGAAATAGTATTAGTTTTGGAAAGCACAGGAAAACGATTTGTCGGTAGTTGTATCACCGATTTTAAGGCTGGTGATTTGTGCATGATTGGTGCTTATTTGCCACATTATTACCGCAATGACGATGATTTTTATGTGAAAGAATCTAAGCTCAAAGCTAGGTCTTTAGTGATTCACTTTTTAGAGGATTTCATGGGCGATAAATTTCTCCAATTACCTGAAAGTCAAGCCATTAAAGCATTGTTGGAACGTTCAAAAAGAGGGTTAAGTTTTGGTGAAAAAACAGTAGCGAAAGTTACACCAAAATTTAAAAACCTACCCAATTTAACAGGCATGGAACGCTTGCTCGAAATGATTTCAATTCTAACAATTTTGTGCGAAAGTGAAGATAAACAAGATTTGACAACCAATCCTATTTCGTTGCGAAACGAGGTTGACTCAGCTCGAATGAATAAAGTTTTTGAGTTTGTGATGCTAAAATACCAAGAAGAAATTCAACTCAAAGATGTAGCCGATTTGGCAAATATGAGCGAATCGGCATTTAGTAGATATTTTAAAAAACGTACTCGCCGCACTTTCACCCAGTTTTTGGCTGAAATTCGTATCGAACACGCTTGCAAATTATTGATGGTTGATAAAATGAGTGTTGCCGAGATTTCTTTTGAAAGCGGTTTCAACAATCTTTCAAATTTCAATCGTCAATTTAAGGCTATCAAGAAAATTACGCCTTTGGCTTATAGAACTAAGTTTTTAGAATAAATTTTATGCTCTTTGTGGTCGAAAGTCATTCATCAACGAGGTTATTTTTTGACTTTCGACTGCAAAGAAATAATTAATGTTTAGGACAATCGCATTGACTTTTTCCTCTAAAAATACCCCACATAAATCCTTTCTTTTTACGATACGCTCCACTCTTTTTTCTACGACCACCACCATTAGTTTTCTGAATTTCGGTCTTACTAACTATCTTATTTTCAGATGCTTGCGAAAACTCTGGCATCAAAAAAAGCATTCCTAACAAGAGTAATATTACTGTTTTTTTCATTTTCTGAAAAGCTAAATTGATTAGGTTCTAATCAATCAATTGAATATAAAATGTAAATCTTAAAACCTCATTTCGAGATTATTACTTAATCAACGCAAAAAATCATTAAAAATTACGCAACGGTCAGGCTTTCGACTGAAAACGCAAGTGGTTTTTCGGCAAATAGAACTTTTGTTTTGGCCCAAGTAGTTTTAAATAATTCAGAGTCTCGATAATTATTCAAATCAGTTTCGGTATCCCAATGACTATGCGTCATAAAAACATTAGGTTGATTAATATCACGCATCAATTCGAGATATTGACACCCTTTCATTGCTCTAATTTTATCTTTTGAGGCATTAAATATCTCCTGAAATTCGTCTGTTTTTTGTTCCAGAAATGTCATTCTTACATACCTTATCAACATCTTGTTTAGTAGTTTTTATCCTCAAAAAGATCAATTATATCTAATAATTCTTGCTTAAACGCCCCAAATTTTTTTTTTACCTCTGCACTAATCGACTGGTTTTTTGCACTATTTTCGAGTTGTTCCAAATAATTTACTTCTTTCGTTAATTGAAACATTGATAAAGATGGCTTCATATCATGTGTTAATCGCTTGATATTAGCATAATTTTCATCATCAACCAATTGTTCTAACAAATCTAAATCATTTGGTATTTTATGAACAAATAAATCAATCATTTCATCTCTAAAATCGACATTTCCTCCCGAAAGTTCATCTAAGTATGAAAAATCAACATTTCTAGTTGATAAATTGTCATTAAATAAATAATCTTTTGGGCGGCTATCCATTACGGTTTGAATTCTATCTAATAATTCTTGCTGCTTAAATGGTTTTGCCACGTAACCATTCATCCCAATATCAAAGCATTTTTGTTGTTCGCCGACCAATGAATGAGCCGTCATCGCAATGATTGGAATATCTAATTTCAGCTCTTTTCGAATACTTATTGTAGTCTGATAACCATCTTTTACTGGCATTTGTAAATCCATCAAAATGAGGTCATATTCATTTTTCAAAAGTAAATCAATTCCTTCTTGACCATTATTTGCTATATCCAAGTCGAAACCAAATTTTTCAATCACATTTCTTGCCAATTTCTGATTCAGAATATTATCCTCACATAGCAAAATCGACAGTTTTCCCATTGATTTTCGGTTGGTATGATTTTCTCTAATCATCTCTACTATGGCCGAATCAACTTTTTTGAAATCTAATGAGAAATAAAACTCTGACCCTCGACCTATTTTACTTTTGACTTGAATTTGTCCATTCTGTAATTCAACTAATTGTTTTACAATGCTTAATCCGAGGCCTGTTCCACCAAACTTACGTGTAGTACTAATTTCTGCCTGTGTGAAACGGTCAAAAATAGTCTCTAATTTATCTTCAGGAATCCCAATTCCTGTATCTTTTACAGAAAATTTAAGTGTGTAATAATCTGCTGTTTCTGCGGTCTTTTTCACTGAAATAGTAACCTCACCATCTTCAGTAAATTTGATAGCATTTCCTGCAAGATTCATTATTATTTGATTGATTCGACCTTTGTCGCCATTTACATATTCGGGCATATTGGCGTCCAAAAACAAGTTAAATTCGAGGTTATTTTTCTCTGCTTTAACTCGTAACAAATCATATACGTGCTTTAAAGTACTTCTGAGATTAAACGGATGAGATTCGATTTCTAATTGCCCACATTCGATTTTTGATAAATCCAAAATATCATTGACAATCAGCAACAAATTATCTCCAGCTACCTGAATATTACTTAAAAATTCGGATTGAAGTTTATCAAGATTGCTTTGGGCTAAAATTTCGGTAAAGCCAATAATCGCATTTAATGGTGTACGTATTTCGTGGCTCATATTTGCCAAGAAACTATCTTTGGCAAAAACCGCTTGTTCAGCCAAATTTTTAGCATTGATGAGTTCTAATTCTGCTTGTTTTTTGATTGTATAATCTTCGGCCACACCTAAAAAGCCCAAAATTGTTCCTTCTGGATTTTTAATACAGGTTACGCTTAACCAAACTGGAATCCGTCTGCCTGATTTGGTAATATATGTCCATTCATTAGAATCAACATTATTTGCCCCTCTAGTTTTAGCTACAAATGATTCAAAACCTGGTTCAATTTCATAGCCTAATTCTAAACTCAATACTTTTGAGCGTCTTACAACTTCATCTATATCATGGAAGGCTGCTGGAGTCATCTTTCCGACAACCTCTTCTGCTGAATATTCAATCATATTCAACCCAGCTTTATTTATTCTTTTAATAATGCCATTCAAATCCGTAAAAATAACCGCATGGCCTACACCATTAAAAATAGCCGTTTGGGTTGCAATTAAGTTAGCAATATTCAAATCCTTTTTCTTTTTCTCAGTAATATCAGATTCTATCGCAATAAAATTGATTAATTCATCTGTATCATTAAAAATAGGGCTAATATTAATTTCAAGCCAATACGTTTTGCCGTATTTGCTTCGATTTTTAATTTCTCCCTTAAATGACACATTATTATTTAAGGCCTCTCTGATTTGTGCAATGGTATTTCTGTCAGTTTCTTCATATTGTAGTAGCCTGCTTGGTCTTTTACCAATAACTTCTTCCAAAGTATAGCCAGTTAAAGTCTCAAAAGGCTGATTAACCCATTCGATTTTTCGATCTTTATCTGTTATTACAACGATGTTATCGGTTCCTTTAGCCACTAACGAAAGTCGCTTATTTTCTTCATTAATTTTCTTGCTAATGGTAATATCACGGGCAATGGCATACAAAAGTTTGGTTTCTTGGTCAGGAGATGCGTTCCAGTTTAGTAGTTTAAAATCTCCATTTTTACATTTGAATCTCGTTTCAAAGTTAATGCTAGTGAAACCTTGAGCTAATTTAGCAATCTCATTTTTCGTTTTTGCAACATCTTCTTCATGGATAAACTCAAAAAAAGGATTTCCTTTCAACTCTTCATTTGTAAAGCCTAATTCACGAGCGAAAGTTGGACTTATGGTTTCAAAATAACCTGAAGTATTAGCAACACACAAATAATCTAAGGATAGATTGAAAAACTGATTTATTTTTGTTTCTTCTTGTTTTTGCTTGGTAATATCTCTCTTAATGACAACATACTTGAGGGGATTTCTTTTTTCATCCAAAAACGGAACAATGGTTGTATCTGCCCAATAAAATGTGCCATCCTTTGCTTTATTTCTTACTTCATTCTTCCACACTTCGCCAGATAATACAGTTTTCCATAAATCAGTAAAAAATTCTTTCGGATGAAGCCCCGAATTAAATATTCGGTTGTTTTGTCCAATCAGCTCTTCTCTCGAATATTTGGTAATTGAACAAGTCGTATCATTCACAAAATTTATTACCCCTTCTTTATCAGTAATAACAACACTTGAGGTTTCATCTAAGGCTAATTTATAACTATTCAGCTCAAGCGTAATTGTTTCTAATGCTTTTTGTGATAAGCTTTCGACTTCGTTTTTTAGTTCAAAATTTTTCTTCCTTAACTCCAATTGCATTATAACGTGCTTTGCAAGTGTCGAAAGAGCCTGTTTTTGCTCATCATTGAGTCCCTTTGGAACATTATCCATCACACACAAAGTACCAATGTTATAACCTTCTGGCGTTGTGAGCGGAACTCCCGCATAAAACCGCACATTGGGTTTCTCTGTTACGAGTGGCGTATTTTGAAACGTTTCATTTTCAAGTGCGTCGACAACTTCAAATATTCCATTATCCATGATGGCATGTTGACAAAACGAAATGTTACGGGGAGTTTCGGTTATATCAAGCCCGATGCGAGATTTGAACCATTGCCGTTTTTCATCAATTAAAGATATAAGAGCAATAGGAACTTGACAGATGTATGAAGCTAATTTGGTAATATCATCAAATTCATCTTCCGAAAAAGTATCCAATACATTATAATTCAATAATGCGTTAAGTCTTTCTTTTTCGTTAAAAGGGAAAGGGACTTTCTTTTGTGTCATAATAGGAAAAGCATTAAAAATTGCTACATTGATAGAACAGCTTGGTAAATTCTTAAAAGTGATTAAATCTGAGCATTCGTTAGTATTGCTAAGGCAATTTGCTCTTAAATCGGTATAAGTTTTCTATTCTACATACGTCTAAGTTGAGCATGACGTATTTTTTTGGGCTATTTATACTTGGTTATGCGTAAAGGACTTAAAAAAATCTTCCTTTCTTTACAATATAGACCAAAATCATGCCAAATCTAAATTAATTGATGTAACGCATTTACTTTGATTTATTCTCAATTATGACCAATACAAAATCTCATTCAAGAATAATTATTTCGCATTTCAACTATTCCAAAAAGTTATAATATATTTAGGGAAAATATACCAATGGACGATTTTAGATTAAAGGTTTTTTATTCCGTAAGCAAGAATCAAAGCTTTACAAAAGCAGCTGCAGAATTGTATATTTCGCAACCTGCCATCACAAAACATATCAAACTTTTGGAAGAATCATTGGGTTGCAGGCTCTTTGAGCGGAAAGGAAATTGCATCAATTTGACGGCATCTGGTGAAGTCCTTTTCAAATATGCTACCGAGATTTTTCAACTCTACCAAGAAGCTCTTTTTGAATTAGGTGCGATGAAAAATCAGTTTCAAGGACAGTTTCGATTAGGGGCAAGCACAACCGTTAGTCAATACTTAATTTCGCCAATTCTAGCTTCTTTTTACGAAAAATTCCCTCAAATTAAGCTGACACTTCTCAACGGAAACAGCGAAATTATTGAAAATGCGGTACTTTCAAAAAGTATTGATTTAGGTATTGTTGAAGGAAAAAAACACAATTCTAGCTTAAAATACACAGATTTTGTTCAAGATGAACTCGTAGCTGTTGTCCATGCTAAAAGTAGATTTTCCAACAAAAACACCATCCAACTAAGCGACTTAACTACTATTCCACTCGTGCTACGTGAGCGAGGTTCGGGAACGCTCGAAGTTATCCAAAGTTCGTTGAAAGAAAACGGCATAAAACTATCCAATCTTTCTATCGTTATGCACTTGGGTAGCACAGAAAGTATTAAATCATTTTTAGAATATTCAAATGCCTTATCATTCGTGTCAATTAGAGCAATAAAAAAGGAATTAAAATACGGCGAACTCAAAATTATTAATATTGAAAACCTCAAGATGTTACGTACATTTTCGTTCGTAACACTACATGGTCAGCAAGAAAATATTGCATCAGCATTTATACAATTTACAAATCGACATTATAACAATAAGTAATTGACAATAAAAAAACACGATTTGTTTACAACGCCATTGTGCTAGTACATTTGGTACATGAAAAAACAAACAATCATTTTATTAGCCTTGGCAATTGTCTGCTGTTTTTCGTTTATTAACGCAACTTGGGCTTTAATGATCGGTCTAACTTTTGCATTAATCGTTGGAAACCAGAACCAAGAAAAAACGAATCTTTGGGGCGGATATTTACTCAAAACCTCTGTAATTGGACTAGGTTTTGGCATAAATATTCAGGTTTTAGCAAAAGCTGGCCAAGAAAATATCGGAACAACTGCCTTTTTTGTACTTGGCGTTTTAACTTTAGGTTTTTTACTCGGGAAACTCTTGAAACTCGACAAAACCATTACTTTGCTCATTTCGGCAGGAACGGCCATTTGTGGCGGTAGTGCTATTGCGGCTGTTGGCTCAGTTATTAAAGCCGACGCTAATCAATTATCTGTTTCAACGGGAGTTGTATTTCTGCTCAATGCCGTTGCCTTATTTGTTTTCCCTAGTATTGGCCATTGGTTAGGACTTTCACAAGAGCAATTTGGTACTTGGGTCGCCATAGCCATTCACGATACAAGCTCGGTTGTAGGTGCAGCAGCAAAATATGGAGATATTGCTCTCAGCATTGCATCTATCACCAAAATGCTTCGAATTATTTGGATTATTCCTCTTTCGTTAATTTTAGTGTTTGGTATTTCAGAAAGTCGAGAATCTTTCAAGATTCCATCTTTTATCATCGGTTTTGTTTTGGCTTCTTGTTTTTTTAGTTTTTTGCCAATTTATAAAAGCTTTTATCAGCTATTTTATCATATTTCTAAGCAAATGATGGTCGTAAGTTTGTATTTAATCGGCACTGGAATTTCAATAGAAAATATCAGGAAAGTTGGTAGAAAAGTTCTTTTTCAAGCAGTTGGGTTATGGTTGATTGTTTGTATTGTATCTTTGTATTTTGTGACACATTTTCAACACTAATACTTTAATGAAATCTATTAATAATCGTCGTTCTTTTATTCAAAAAACGTTATTAGGAATTACTTCGATTCTTGGAAGTGAGGTGGTTTTCGCCAAAAATCTACCTAAAAACACGCAACTTTTAGGCGAAAGTGCATTTATTGACTTGCCCGAAGGAAAACACAAAGATTTGATGTTGCTCAACGACCGTCCTTGGAATGTTGAAACACCTCCACATTTATTGGACGACGAAATTACACCTGCCGATAAAATGTTTGTTCGTAACAATGGTAATTTACCCGAAACCATTGATGTTTCAAAATGGAAATTAGTAATTGATGGCGAATCAGCAAAGACGATTAAAACGTTTTCATTAGAAGATTTAAAAACAAAATTTAAAACATATACATATCAACTTACGCTCGAATGTGCTGGAAATGGCCGCTATGGTTTCAGTCCACAAACTTCAGGGAATCAATGGCAAGACGGAGCCGTAAGTTGTGCCGAATGGACAGGTGTAAGACTTCGAGATGTACTTGAAAGTGTCGGTATTAAAGACGATGCTGTATACATTGGCTATTATGGAAAAGACATTCATTTAAGCGGAGATGCCACAAAATCACCGATTTCGAGAGGCGTTCCGATGAAAAAAGCACTCGAAGATGAAACACTATTGGCTTGGGCAATGAATGGAAAAGATATTCCAATAATGCACGGATTTCCACTAAGATTAGTTGTGGGTGGTTGGCCAGCATCAGTTTCTGGGAAATGGTTAAGTAAAATTTCTATCAGAAATAAAATACATGACGGTGAAAAAATGAGCGGACATAGTTACCGTGTCCCAGAATTTCCCATTGAAGCTGGTGGAAAAGTTGATGACAGTGATTTGAAAATTATTGAATCAATGCCTGTAAAATCAGTAATTACATTCCCAAAATCAGGAGCAATAATTGAAGAAAATCATACGCTCGATTTACGTGGACACGCTTGGGCAGGCGATTTTGAAGTAAAAGAAATGATGGTTTCAATTGATTTTGGAGCAACTTGGCAAAAATGTGATTTAAGAAAACCCAAAAATCGTTTGGCTTGGCAACATTGGAGTACAAAAATAAGTTTTCCGAAAAAAGGTTATTATGAAGTTTGGGCAAGAGCAACCGATGCAAATGGCACTACTCAACCAATGGTGATACCAGCTTGGAATCCAGGTGGTTACCTTAATAATTCTTGTCATCGAATTGCAATAAAAATCGGATAATACCTAACTATGAAACATTTACACAAAATATCGTTGCTCATAATCAGTAGTTTGTTAATGATTAGTGCAAGCCTGAAAGAAGAGCATTCTAGTCTAAAAAGCAATGAAAAAATAGCAGTTACCGATTCTACTATTCATATCGACAAAGCAACCGGTTTAGTTGTTGATAAAGGGCTTGATGTTGTAACGGCTCATTGTACAGGTTGTCATTCGAGCAAACTCATCACGCAATTTCATACCGACCGAGCGGGTTGGCTCGAAAAAATAAGATGGATGCAACAAAAACAAAAATTATGGAATTTGGGCGAAGCCGAACCAGTAATTTTGGATTATTTGGCCAAAAACTATCCAGCTTCAGCAATCGTGCATAGAAGAGCCGCTTTGAAAGGAATCGAATGGTATAGGTTGAAATAAAAATCCTATACCACTCGATGGGGAGAAGTGTTTATCTATTAAATTTGTTCTCGATTTAACCATTTTTCGTGATATGTTGCCTTGAAATTTGACATTTTTTCCATCAAATCTTCAATATTATCCGATACAATCACTAATTCTCGGTTTTGAGATTTCAAAAAACCATCCTCAACCATCACGTCCAGTTGTTTCAATAAGTGGTCATAAAATCCATTTACATTGAGTAACCCGACCGGTTTTTGGTGCAATCCCAATTGAGACCAAGATAAAATCTCAAAAAGTTCATCCATACTTCCGTAACCGCCTGGAAGCGTGATAATTCCGTCACAAAGTTTTTCCATGAGAGCTTTTCGCTCGTGCATGGTTTCAACTTTATAAATTTCTGTAAGGTTTTTATGTCCAACCTCCATTCGGTCTAAAAAATGCGGAATAATGCCTGTAACCTCACCGTTATTTGCCAAAACTGCATCTGCAATTATGCCCATTAAACCTAGGCTTCCACCACCATAAATGAGGCGAATATTATTATCTGCTAGGGTTTTTCCAAGTTTTTCAGCAGTTTCTTTATAGATTGGTTTTGTTCCTGGATTTGCTCCACAATAAACTAAAATTGCTTGCATTTTTTTTTTGTATTTATTGCTTGATGATTATTTTCGATAAAATGACTTTTTGTTAAAAAAATAAAACCCGACAAAGCGTCGGGCTTATTTTGTTCGCTAAATTTGTCAGGAAAAAAAATCTTTGTTGTTTAGTGGATAGATTATACGAATTTCGTGCAATTTATAGACTTGCACAATATAATGCAACATTTTTTTCAGAAGAGACTTCCTTGCACTACTTGTTGGATTATTTTTGGTTCTTTTATAGCCAAATTTGTCATTGAATTCAATCGATTTATCCAATATTTTGTTAGTTCTGGTGCGAACATATTTTCGCCACAATGAACAAAAATATATGCACTTTCTAAGCCCTCATCCAGCCATTTAACCAAGCGATTACACCAATCGTTAATGCGGAAATAATCTGTTGTATGCAATTCATTTCCGACAAATCGTAGCGTAAGATTAGGTGTTGTTAGTGTTGAATGAACAACATCACGCCTGCCCGAAACATCCGAAATGACAGTTCCAACCTTCATTTCAACCAACATCTCGCAAGTTTTTGTCCAAACTTTTTCATCTTTGAACCAATCTGGGTGACGAAATTCGACTGAAACTGGAAAATTTGGTGGTAATGATTTTAAATAATTTTCCAATATTTTTAGTTTTTTTGGCTCAAACATTGGAGAAAGTTGCAGGAAAGTCATACCAAGATGGTCTTCTAAGCCTAAAACTGCTTGGCAAAATTGATTGGTAAGAAACTCACAACCGAGCAATTGGCGGTCATGGCTAATGACCTGCGGAAATTTCGGGCAAAATTTAAAACCATCAACAGCCGCATCTTTCCAACGTTGAATCGTTTCAGGTGTTGGAATTTGATAATGCGTTACATTCAGTTCAATTGTATTGAATTGCTGCGTAAAATAGGGCAGAAAATCTTTTTCTTTAATGTTAGTTGGATAAATTTTACCTATCCAATCTTTATTCGCCCAAATAGGCGGACCAAAATATAAGGCTGGTTTTGAAACTTTTGGAGAAAAATCTAAGGTTTTTGTAGTCAGCGGATTATCGGGAGGTAATGTAAAATCTACATTTGAAATATCTTGCAGTTTTCCGAAATCCATTTTTTTGATTATTGAATCTGCACAAATTCTAACAAATCTGTGCAGATTATTTGATTTAAAATTGATAAGTTAATTATTCAGCCAAGCAATAAACCCTACATTCGTGCTGTTGGCTGTACGGGCCTGTGCTATACATTAAGTGTAGCGGATGATTGAAGGTTTTTTCACGCAAAAGATTTTCATCAATTCCATTTCTTGCATCAATATTAGCCACAAAAATGTATTTTGGATTATCTTGCAATGTCCAAATCATTAATTTTTGATGTTCATTGGGTTCTAATAACCATCTTACTTTTCGTCCTTTTATTTCATCCCAAATGTTTTCAGCCAAGGTATGTAAATGTTGAAAAACATAAAATTGATGATGATTTTTTCCCCAAATAAATGGACCATGCGTTACTTTATCACGTTCGTTGTCATCTCTAATCGAAAAAACATATAATTTAGTATATTCTTCATTTTTGCCTCTTTCTAGATGTAAGTTACGGGTTTCAAAGCCCAAACCTACATAACTTGGCATATCTGTCAAAAATAAAGATACAAAAAAACGAAAATGATTAGCCGTTCGATAAAACTCATCAAATCGTGGGTCATCTTTATCGGCAGTCATTACGGTGAAATTTGGAGCAAAATTTCGACTTTGTAAGAGTTTCAAATACTTTGTAAATCTCTCCATAAAATCAGTTGACCCAACCACCGACGATTGTAAATCTCCAAGCGTTGAATCAGCATCAATCGCCTCTAAATGGTCGAATTCATCACCATAACCCATAAAGTCAGGTTCAACTAAAAATGTTTCCGCAAAAAAACCAAAATGCTTAACTCCATGTTTCTGAACATATCTTTTTACAGCCATCAAAGGGTCATAGAATTCATCTGGCTGTTTCGGCACGCCCGTTGGACGTGGCTGAACATGAGCCATATCGCCCCTCATGAAATCTAAATTATATGTTTTTTGGCAATCATACACTTTCTCACAAAAATACGCCCAAGCATACTTATTAGGGTTTTCAAAATCTAATTCCCAATTTGAATTATCATCTTTTGAATGAAAAAATTTGTAGCGAGCCAATGGACCAAAAACACGCGACATGGCTTGAGGTTCGTCAAATTCGTAAGTGTACCAACGATTTCCATTTTCATCAATCACAAATTCATCGGCATTGATATGCAAGCCTCGATATGGTGGAGCCATAGTCATTGGCAACGTTTCATAGCCTTGATAAATCATTTCGTGCATCAATTCCACTCGACGACGAAGCCTTCCTTGAAAATCATCTTTATGCCCAAATATAATTTCTAATCTTTGAGCATCACTCAAAATGGGTATATCGGGCGAAAAAAGCGTATTTTTTGAATATGAAATAGGTGTGCCATTGGCTGTGCCATTGCGTCCTAAATAGTGCCAAATAATTTCTTCAACTTCACGGTAAATTGACTCCGAATTGCTCGTTATTCGTCCACCAACTCTTCTTACCCATTCAAAAAAGCGTGGATACGCAATGACCATCTCAGAAAATCGGTCTGTATGCGGAATTACGTCCATTCCCACACTTTTACCCATTACATGCAGGATATTAACGACGAATTTTAGTTGTTTTTCAATTGTGTTCAAAGTGGGAATAGCCGCAACTAATTCATGGCTAAAAAACTCTGGATTGATATTAAAACTAGTCATTCCGTAGAGGCTTCCCACTACACCTGGCTCCCAAATTGGAAGTAAGTGAATAGAATCTTGTGATTTTGGAATGGTTAGAGCGTATTTTATTACATTAAAAAAATTACCGATGGTTCGCACATTTATGCCAACCATATTTGATTTTTTTAACCATTCACTGTTATTAAAATGCCCAACGGGGCTTTCGATACCACGATTTGGGTCAATGGCTCGTTGCAAGATGTCATTCCCGAATCGGCGTTGAAGAATGTCTAAAACTTCATAGACATTCAATTGAACGGCAATTTCGGGCAACAAATTTTCGATGTACGACGTTTGGTGCGTAGTATATTTATCTTTATATAAATAATGATTCTGACGCCACAAATCGAACATCGAAGGTTGTGTATAAGTATCAGTTGTCATCGATTTTCATCACAGGTTATATACAAAGTTATAAAATACCGATAAAAACAAAACAGTTTAGTTACAAAAAAAAAGAAAACCCTACTTGATATGTTCAAATAGGGTTTTGATAGAGATGTATTTTGTGTAATATCTACTATTTTTGTGCTGAAATTAAATCACATAAAATACGTTCTGATTCTGTTAATATTAAGTCTTTTTCCTTCGCATCTTTCTCGCCAGAACTCAATTTATTGACGGCCTTTCTACGTTTTTCGTTTTCGTCACGCTCTTGTTTACGTTTGGCTTCATTGAGTGAAATGATGGTAATATCTTTGATTTTTCGGTATTCAGCCAAATCATCGGTCAATTGTTTCAAATCAGCATCTGACTTCAATCGAGCTTGATATTTTTCCTGAATTTTCAATAAAACTTTATCAGAAATTGCCGTAGTTTTTTCGTAATCAGACGTTTTTATTTGGTCATAAGGCAAAGCACTTGGTTGCGAACTTTCGCCCATTTCTTCTGGGTCAAATGGCGTTGGTAATTGAACATCAGCTGCTACACCTTTGCGTTGCGTACTATTACCTGTGATGCGATAAAACTTTTCAGTTGTTAATTTCAGTTGTCCGTATCTTTCTTTTTGGTCGAAGCCAACAGATGTCTTTTTATCGGTTGATGCGGTACGTGGAGCTAGCAAAAATTGGTCTAAATCAACTAATTGCTGAACTGTTCCTTTCCCGAAAGATTGTTCTCCAACAATAACTCCTCTTTTATAATCTTGAATAGCTCCCGCAAAAATCTCCGATGCCGATGCACTGAAACGATTTTGTAATATTACTAATGGGCCATTATAAACTAATTCAGCATCTGTATCGCTTTCAACATCAATGCCGCCATTGTTGTCACGGCGTTGTACAACTGGGCCTTTTGTAATAAACAAACCTGTCAAGTTGATTGCTTCAGTCAACGAACCGCCACCATTGTTGCGTAAGTCAATCACTACACCATCAACACCTTTAGACTTAAATTCGGTTAAGAAGCGTTTTACATCTTTTGTTGTACTTTGAAAATCTCCTCCTTTACGGGCATCTTCAAAATCACGGTAAAACATCGGAATATCAATTACGCCAAGTTTGTAATCTTTGCCATCTTTTTTCATCGGCACGACTTCTCCTTTGGCAACTGCTTCTTCAAGTTTTACTTTTTCTCGAACCAAACGTAATTCTTTGGTTGGCGAACCTGCAGGTGCATCACCTGGTAATAATCTAATTCGTACAACTGTGCCTTTTGTACCCCTAATTAATTTTACGGCATCATCAGTTAACCAACCAACAATGTCTTGCCAAGCTCCATTATCTCCTTGAGCAACCGCCACAATCCTATCATTTTTAGTGGTTTTCCCATCTTTAAATAAAGGTCCGCCTGGAATAATTTCAGCAATCATCACATAGTCTCCTTCATTTCTCAATGAAGCACCAATTCCTTCAACTGATTGGCTCATTTCAATGTTAAATTGAGCCGCAGTACTTGGAATCATGTAGTTCGTATGTGGGTCGATTGTTTCCGAGAAAGCATTCATAAATGACTGAAAAACATCATCTGCTCTCCATTTCGCAATTCGTCCTTCCCAACGCTTGTATCGGTCTTTTAAAGTCGCTACCGTTGCACTGTCTTTGCTACCACTCAATTTCAAATCCAATACTTGGCTTTTAACTATTTTACGCCAAACATCATCCAATTCATCGGTTGATTTTGCCCAATCAGTCTTTTCACGGTCTGTTTCATAGGTTTCATCAATACTAAAATCAAAAGGTTTATCTAACAATGACATGATATAATCATGGCGTTCTTTGTAGCGTTTGCGATAAAGATTATATACTTCAAACGGAGCTGTTAAGTCTCCTTCAAGCAGATCTTCGTCGATTCCATCACGATATTTTTCAAATGATTTAATGTCGCTTTCTATAAAATAAGAGTGTCCACCATCAACATCTTTCAAAAAATTATCCCAAACTTTTGAAGAAAAATCATCGTCCAATTTAAACTTTTGGTAATGATGATAACTCAAAAACTGCGTAGCAAACTGCTCTACTTGTTCTTGTGTACGAGTCGGTTTCAAGTCGTTATAGCCATACGTTGGCGACGACGAACTTTGGTTTTGGGCTTTATTTTCAAAGCAGCCAAAAAGTCCAGTTAAAGTAAAGAGAACGATGATTTTTTTCATAATTTGTATCATAACCACCCGAGCGTCGGTCGCTTAAACCCTTAATGGGGAATATTATTCATAATTTATTTTACAATATCAAGTAATTCTACTTCAAAAATCAAAACTTGATTTGGTCCAATACTTGGCGGGCCTTGTGGACCATAAGCTAAATTTGCAGGAATAAATAATTTCCATTTTGAACCAACTGGCATTAATTGAAGTGCTTCAACCCAACCTTGAATAACTTGTGTTACACCAAATTCGGCTGGCTGTCCACGTTCAACTGAACTATCAAAAACAGAACCGTCGATTAGCGTTCCATGATAATGTACTCTCACTTTATCAGAAGAGGCTGGTTTTGCACCACTTGCTTCTTTCATTATTTGATACTGCAACCCACTTGGCAACGTAACAACGCCTGCTTTAGTTTTATTTTCGGCTAAAAACTTCTCTCCAACTTTTAGATTAGCCGCTCCTTTTTTCATTGATTCATTCTGAAAATAGCTTTGAATATAAACATTTGCAGCATTTGCTTCCATCCAAGTTGGTTGTCCATTTAAAACTTGGTCAATAGCTTTTGCCATCATTTCTGAATTAACTTTCAGGTTTTGTTGTTTTAAATTTCCAGCTATATTCATACCAATAGCATAACTAATAGAATCTACTCCATTTTTCATGCCATCAACCGAAACAGATGGAGTTGATACTGCAACTTTATTTGCTACAACCGGTTTTGAAGCTGGGGCTTTTGGCTTTGCAACTGGTGTTTTTGTGCCTTGTGCATAAGAAAATTGTGTAAGGAAAATGCTAGCAGCGAAAGCAATAATTGTTTTTTTCATTTCGTCAGATATACTTATTTTGGATAAACTTTTTATAAATAACAAATAAACGTACTTTTAGTCTAAAAATTAGTATTTCTGAAAAAAAACTGCGTAATATTTAGAAAATTATTAAGCTTAAAATACTCATGAAGCTTTAAAATGCCCATTTTTGTTATGTGAGGAAGAAAAAACTTGCTGTGAAGGTGTCATCGTTATGATGAAATATAATAGTTAGTTTTAAAATTGAAAATAAAATATGCTTACGACCGACGAATACCGAAGATATAACCGCCAAATGTTGATGCCTGAGTTTGGTTTGCAAGGGCAAGAAAAACTCAAAAACGCTAAGGTTTTAGTAATTGGTTGCGGTGGTCTTGGCAGCCCTATTTTATTATATCTTACTGCCGCAGGTATTGGTACACTAGGTATTGTTGAAAACGACAAAGTTGATATTAGTAATCTCCAACGTCAAATCTTATTTAGCTCACTATCAGTTGGTTATGGAAAAATTTCGGAAACAGCTAAACGCCTCAATGAACTCAATCCCTTAGTTAAAATTAATCAATATCCTTCTCATTTCTGTGCAGAAAATGCTTTAGAAATCATTAAAGATTATGATATTGTGATTGACGGAACGGATAATTTCCCAACTCGATATTTGGTTAATGATGCTTGTGTTTTGCTCAATAAACCCTTTGTTTATGGTGCGATTCATCGTTTTGAAGGGCAAGTTGCTGTTTTTAACTATAAAAATTCAACTACTTACAGAGATTTATTTCCGAGTCCACCGCCACCAGAGCAAGCTCCAAATTGTGCAGAAGCGGGTGTTTTAGGTGTTCTTCCAGGTATCATTGGCTCAATGCAAGCCCTCGAAGCAATAAAAATAATCACTGATATTGGTGAACCATTAGCAGGGAAATTATTGGTTCTAGATACGCTTTCGATGCAAAGTAGAATCATAAAAATCCCCAAAATGCCTGACACGCCAAAAATCACACATCTAATTGATTATGAGGCATTTTGTGGATTAAAAAGCAACATAGAAATTAGTTTTGAATTGCTAAAAACACACGCTAATTATCAACTGATTGATGTTCGAGAACCGCAAGAATATGCTGTAAAAAATTTGGGAGGTGAATTAATGCCACTTTCTGAAATTGAAAAACATTTACCAAAAATTAGTCGAGATAAAACAGTAGTTGTCCATTGCCAAAGCGGAATTCGGAGCTTAAAAGCGATTAAAATTTTACAGGAAAAATATGGTTTTGACAATTTATTAAACTTAACAGGAGGTATAAACGCAATTTTGGATAAATAAATTAGAACTTTTATATCCAATTTTTTTATTCAAATATTTAATTTCCCCTTATTAAAACACATGAAATCACAGCTTTTAGAAACCATAAAAGAGTTTATTGAAAACCGAATGAAAACTTCTTGGGATGCAATGGAAGCAGCCAAAAATTCGGCAAATGAAGAAGGAAAAAGTTCGGCTGGAGATAAATACGAAACCGCAAGAGCAATGGGGCAACTTGACCGCGAAATGAACGGCCGAATGTATGAACAAGCTCGCCAAGAAAGATTATCACTTGATAAAATTGACCCTGAAGCTATTTTTTCAAAGGTTGCTTTTGGAGCTTTAGTCGAAACTTCAATGGGTATATTCTTTGTTTCTATCGGAGCTGGAGTAATTGATTTTGATTCAAAAAAAATCATGGCAATTTCCCCACAATCACCTATTGGACAGGTTATAATGGGGAAAGTCAATGGAGATTCTTTTGATTTTCGAGGAAAAACTCAGAGAATAATATCCATAAGTTAGCTTCAAACAAACCACTGCAAAACCTTTGATAGTGGCTTTGCGTACAGCGTGTACCAGCGTGGTTTCAGCCCATTCATTTCCCAAGCTCGACGGTCTTCTTTATTCGCTCTGATTCGATTTTTGAGTGAAGCATTGCCTGTTCCTCCTGTTCGCATTTTCATTAAAACGGCTGGTATATAATGCGAAGAAACTTTGTATTTATACAACATTCTGAGCATCAATTCATAATCGCCTGCACTGCGGTACGACGTATCATACAAGCCATAAGTGTCATAAGCTGATTTTTTCAGGAAAAACGTTGTGTGTGGCGGCATCCAGCCGTTCAAAAAACGTTCACGTTTGTATTCACCAGACTTCCAATTTCTTACAATTTTATTAGTATCTTCCGCATCAACATAGTATAAATCACCATAAACTGAATCAGCTTCTGACTCTTCAAATGCTTTTACAACCTTACTAATCACTTGATTATCAGGATAAAAATCATCTGCTCCCATCACGCCAATTGCTTCTCCAGTTGCCATTTTTACTCCTTTACTCATGGCTTCATAAATTCCACCATCTTTTTCAGAAATCCACTTAATTTTATCCCCATAAGATTTCAAAATCTCGACTGTTCCATCTTTTGAACCACCATCAGCAATCACATATTCAATATCTGGATAATCTTGAGAAAGAACACTTTCGATTGTTTCTTTGATGGTTGCCGCAGCATTATACGCAGCCGTTACAATTGATATTTTCATTACTTTATACGCTTCGGAGTCTAATAATAAATTAGATTATCCAAGACTATTTAATTTTTAAACCCTCAAATCTACTAACATCAAGCGTAGGAATGGCCACTTTTATCGAATTTTTATAATTATCATTGATTACCTTAATTATTTCATTGGCAATTACCGCCGACCCTCTTGGCGTTGGATGTATTCCATCTAAACTAAAAAAGCTACCAGTCATTAATGAATTGTCGAACTTAATTCCATTAACTATAAAAGATTTGTTTTTTACTTGTTTGTACAAATTATTCAAATCGAAAACAGGAATTGATCTTTTATTTGCTTCAAAATTCAAAACACCGTTAAAATCGTTTAGTCGAGCAGCCACAGCATTTATTTCATCTTTATCGAGTACTTCTTCATTTGAAAGCGGGTATGATGCCAAATGACCTTTTTTTTGACCTAAACCATTACTTTTTCCAACATTCGAAATAGCATCTAAGAGAATCTTATCTTCTGATGTTGCCAATCGAATAATACCATTTCCAGTTGTGATGTAAATGCCTAAAACACCTATTTTCTTGGCTATTTCATCAAATGAATAATAATTAAAATAAGGTAAATCGAGTATATTTGGCAAATTCGTTACAATTCCTTGGGCTTTATTAACTACCAAAGCATCGAAAAGTTTTTGACAATTTAAAGCAAAAACGGACGTTTCTGTCATAGAATTTCGACCACCCGAAGCTGCAAAAGTTAGCATATCATAATCACCAATACTAGCAGTAAAAAACGTAAAATTACTCGCTTTTACTAATTCAATGTAAGATAAATCTTCTTTCCCAGTTGGTAAAATCCGTTCAAAATATGGATTAAATCCTTGTATTTTGACATTCCCTAATCCTGTTTTATTGACATCCGACATCCGTAAATTTACAATCCCATAATTTCCTAAATTGCCCGAATATTTTGAAAAAAGTAAAGGAGTAGTACTAATTATTCCTGTTTTATCAACAACTTTGTCAAATTGAGTTGAGCTATTTCCCGCCGAAGTTATCAAAAAACCAGTGCCATTTTCTTGTCCAATCGGAAAGAGTGCTTGCTCGAATGAAACTCCCGCTTGTTTAGCAATTAAGTTTGGATAAGATGCTTCTTGACCGTCACGATATAAACCTCCATTCGTATATCCCGCCACCAAAGAGCCACCAATAGACACATATTTGGCAAAAATTTCGGGCTGTTGAGCATCAGCCAATATGATGTTTTCTGTTTGCACATCACAACTGGTGATGAATACAAATACGGAAAATATGCCGAACAATATTTTTATTGAAGGTCTCATAAATAGGCGTATTTAGCATAAAACGTTTTTGTTGCACTACCAAATAAATGATTCAATTTTAGTAAAAAAGGTTGTAATTTCCCAAAAATTAAAACACTAAACGCTGGATTCCAAAAAAGCAAATTTGCAAAATCAGTAACCATAATGATATTTTATTGTCTTTTCGAAATGGTAACAGATGAAACAAAGTCAGTAGAAATGCAGAAACGAAAAACCAACCGATATAATTTTGCAAAGGTGGAAGGCCACCAGTCCACGACCACATATCTAGTTGAATGGCAATGGGTTCAGCCAAAAAATCAAACATTGTCATCAATAATGCTCCGTAAAGCACTTTAAAATAAAGTGGCTTTGTAACCCGACAAAACGAACTTCCAACACAATAAACTAATAAAAGCCAATTGACACCAATTACAGGCGGAACACTTAGAAACTTAAAACCGAGCGTTGTTTCATATTGATATTCTCCGAAAATCAAGCCTGTTTTCACACCGATTACTTCTATAAAATAACCTGTCAAAAAAGTTAACACAATGAATATCAGAAAGTTACGATTCCATTCTTGATGAAAATACAACAAAATAGCACACGATGCTAATAGGTTGAATGGTGTGAGAAATCTAAAAAGTTCGGCAGCGGCATTTACATTTAGGCCAATGATTCCTGCCACATACATCGAGGTTAGGAGATAGAGATACGGTTTATGTTTCACTTAGGTTTGATATTTTCTTCAAATTTAACTACTCAATTCACATAAAACAAAAGGTCAAGCAAAATGCTTGACCTTTTGTTAATTTATTAAAGAGAGACGTTCATTTTGATTAAACGTATTCTCTGCGTTGTTTTGCTGCATCTTGAGCTTTCTTCTTTTCAGCGGCGGCTTCAAGTTCTGCTTTGCTTCCAACGATAATATTTTGGTATTTACGATTACCTGTTCCAGCAGGAATCAAGTGACCAACAATAACGTTTTCTTTCAAACCTTCGAGTGTATCACGCTTACCTCTTACGGCAGCTTCTGACAACACTTTCGTAGTTTCTTGGAACGATGCCGCTGACATAAATGATTCTGTACCTAACGACGCAGCAGTGATACCTTGTAATGTTGGACGAGCTACGGCTGGCATGGCGTCACGCACAACGATTTGTGCTAAGTCAGCACGCTTCAATCGGCTATTTTCGTCACGCATTTCACGGCCTGTAATAATTTGACCAGGCTTGAATTTATCCGAAGCACCAGCGTCCATTACTACTTTTTTATCCAAAATTTTATCATTTCCTGCACGTACTAACCATTTGTCAATCATCTGATTATCCAAGAAGAGTGTATCGCCTGAGTCAATAACCTCAACTTTTTGCATCATTTGACGAACAATCGTTTCAATGTGCTTATCTGAGATTTTTACCCCTTGTTGGCGATAAACGGCTTGTACTTCGTTTACCAAATATTCTTGTACAGCGGTTGGCCCTTTAATACGAAGAATATCGGCTGGCGTAATTGCACCGTCAGAAAGAGGGTCACCTGCCAATACGAAATCTCCATCTTGTACTAAGAATAATTTCGATAATGGCACCATGTATTTCATTTTGATTCCGTCTTTTGCTTCAACAAAAATCTCACGATTACCACGTTTGATAGCACCATATTGTACGATACCATCAATTTCAGATACAACCGCTGGATTTGAAGGATTACGAGCTTCAAACAATTCGGTGATACGAGGTAAACCACCTGTAATATCTCGGTTCATGTTGATAGCACGTGGAATCTTAGCTAAAATCTGACCAGCTTTGATGATTTTTCCATCCTCAACTGTCAAACGAGCTAATACTGGCAAGTTATACGCTTTTTCTTCCTCACCATTGCTAGAACGCACAATGATTGAAGGGTTTTTAGTACGGTCTTTCGATTCGATGATAACTTTATCACGGAAACCAGTTTGTTCATCGGCTTCTTCCTTGAAAGTTATATTTTCTTCGATAGCATCGTATTCAATTACACCATCAATGTCTGAAAGGATAACGGCATTAAATTGGTCCCAATGGCACATTACGTCACCTTTGTTAATTTTTTGTCCGTCTTTTACTTCCAAAGTAGCTCCGTAAGGTACGTTATTCACGATAAGTACGTTATTTGTACCTGTTTCGATGATACGAATCTCACCACGACGACCCAATACAGTTGTAATTGCATTACCTTCACGGTCGGTTGACTGTACGGTACGCATTTCTTCTAATTGTATTGTTCCAGCGAATTTAGCTTTGATATTTGCTTCTGAGGCAACGTTTTGGGCAGTACCCCCTGTGTGGAATGTACGAAGTGTTAACTGTGTACCTGGCTCACCAATTGATTGAGAGGCAATTACACCAACGGCTTCCCCACCTTCCGCCATACGGCCAGTTGCAAGGTTACGTCCATAACATTTCGCACAAACACCTGTTTGCGTTTCGCAAGTCAATGCCGAGCGAATTTCAACAGTTTCAATGGCAGTTTCGTCGATTTCAGCGGCAATTTCTTCCGTGATTTCTTCGCCTGCTTTTACGATAAGTCTCTTAGTTAATGGGTCGATCAAATCATAAACTGATGTACGTCCCAAAATACGCTCTGAAAGTGGCTCAACGATATCTTCGTTGTCTTTCAAGGCAGAAACTTGAATACCTCGTAAAGTTCCACAATCAATTTCATTTACTACTACGTCTTGAGCAACATCGTGCAAACGACGAGTCAAGTAACCTGCATCGGCAGTTTTCAAGGCTGTATCGGCCAAACCTTTACGAGCACCATGAGTAGAGATAAAGTATTCGAGTACGTCAAGACCTTCTTTAAAGTTAGACAAAATTGGGTTTTCGATAATTTCTCCAACCGAACCTTGAATATTCTTTTGTGGTTTCGCCATCAAACCTCTCATACCGCCCAACTGACGCACTTGTTCTTGCGAACCACGAGCTCCAGAGTGCATCATCATGTAGATTGGGTTAAAACCTGCTTGGTCTTCTTCTAATTGTTTCAATAGAATTAGACGCATACTACTATTTACACGTCCCCAAATATCAATAATTTGGTTATAACGCTCACGTTCAGTAATGATACCGAACATATAGTTGTTTTGTACTTCTTCTACTTCTTTTTTCGCATCTTCAACGAGTTTAACTTTTTCTGGAGGAACAATGATATTGTCCAAACCAATTGATAAACCACCTCTGAAGGCTGTTTGATAACCTAATTCTTTGATATCATCCAAGAATTTAGCTGTACGAGCATAGCCTGATTCTTTGAAGACACGGCCGATGAGCTGTTGTAGTTTTTTCTTGGTCAATAATTCGTCCAAATAACCTACTTCTTCTGGTACACATTGATTAAACAAAATACGACCAGCAACAGTATCAACAACTTTATAAACTAATTGTCCGTTTTCATCTTTTACTTTCACACGACATTTAATGTGAGCGTGTTTAGAAACAGCTCCTTCATTAAGGGCGATGATTACTTCTTCAGCCGAATAGAATGTAATTCCTTCACCTGGCTCTTTGTGAGTTGGTGTTGATTTACGTCCTTTTGTTACGAAGTAAAGACCTAACACCATGTCCTGAGATGGTACAGTGATTGGAGCTCCATTGGCAGGATTCAAGATATTATGAGCAGCCAACATCAAAATTGAAGCTTCCATAATTGCTTCCTGACCAAGCGGCACGTGAACGGCCATCTGGTCACCGTCAAAGTCAGCGTTGAAGGCTGTACAAACTAACGGGTGCAATTGGATTGCTTTACCTTCCACTAATTTTGGTTGGAAAGCCTGAATACCAAGTCTGTGAAGCGTAGGAGCACGGTTTAGAAGAACTGGGTGTCCTTTCAAAACATTTTCCAAAATATCCCAAACTACGGCATCTTTTCTATCAACGATTTTCTTAGCAGATTTTACCGTCTTAACAATTCCACGCTCAATTAGTTTTCTAATAATAAACGGTTTGAAAAGTTCGGCTGCCATATCTTTTGGCAAACCACACTCGTGTAATTTCAATTCTGGTCCTACAACAATTACCGAACGACCTGAATAATCAACACGTTTACCTAATAAGTTTTGACGGAAACGACCTTGCTTTCCTTTCAACATATCTGAAAGAGATTTCAAGGCACGGTTACCTTCCGAACGAACAGCATTTACTTTACGTGAGTTATCAAAAAGTGAATCAACAGCTTCTTGCAACATACGTTTTTCGTTACGTAAGATTACTTCTGGAGCTTTGATTTCCAACAAACGCTTCAAACGGTTGTTACGGATAATCACACGACGGTAAAGGTCATTTAAGTCAGAAGTAGCAAAACGACCACCATCCAAAGGTACAAGCGGACGCAATTCTGGTGGAATAACTGGCACCATACGAATAACCATCCATTCAGGTTTGTTTTCGATACGTGTGTTTGCATCACGTAAAGCCTCTACGATTTTCAAACGTTTTAAGGCATCAGCCTTACGTTGTTGTGAAGTATCGGTAGCAGCAGCGTGACGTAAATCGTACGACAACTGGTCTAAATCTAAGCGAGAAAGCATCATTTCTAAAGCTTCTGCACCCATTTTAGCGATAAATTTATTAGGGTCTTTATCGTCGAGCATTTGGTTTTCACGTGGCAACTTGTCCATGATATCCAAATATTCTTCTTCAGTCAAGAAGTCGTTTTGTGAAACGCCATCTTCACCTTTAACACCTGGTTGAATAACCACGTATCGTTCGTAATAAATAATTTGGTCAAGTTTCTTCGATGACATTCCGACTAAGTAACCAATCTTATTTGGTAAACTACGGAAGTACCAAATGTGAGCAACAGGCACAACTAATTCGATGTGTCCCATGCGTTCACGACGAACTTTTTTCTCAGTAACTTCTACGCCACAACGGTCGCAGATAATGCCTTTGTAACGAATACGTTTGTATTTACCACAGTGGCATTCCCAGTCTTTAACAGGGCCGAAAATACGCTCGCAAAACAAACCGCCCATTTCGGGTTTGTAAGTACGGTAGTTGATAGTTTCGGGTTGTGTAACTTCTCCGTATGAGCTTTCCAATATTGACTCTGGTGAAGCCAAACTGATGGTAATGCTCTGGAAGTCACTATTTAATTTTTTATTTTTCTTTAAAGACATTTTCAAGTATGATTGATGTGAAAATGATATGCTCATTTTAAGGTGTGTAATTCCTTAGAACAACACACCTTTATTTTTTTGACTACTGTAACGTAATCTCCAAGGCCAATCCACGTAATTCGTGAACCAATACGTTGAATGATTCTGGGATATTTGGTTTTGGCAAATTCTCCCCTTTCACGATTGCTTCGTAAGCTTTGGCACGACCCAATACATCATCAGATTTTACGGTTAATATCTCTTGCAAAATATGTGACGCACCAAAAGCTTCCAATGCCCAAACCTCCATTTCTCCGAAACGTTGACCACCAAATTGAGCTTTACCACCCAATGGTTGTTGTGTAATCAATGAGTATGGTCCGATTGAACGAGCGTGCATTTTATCATCAACTAAGTGACCAAGTTTCATCATATACATGATACCTACGGTTACTTTTTGGTCGAAAGGTTCACCAGTCAAACCATTGTAAAGTTGCGAACGTCCATAAGGTGGTAAGCCTGCTTCTGCTAATTCGGCTGATACTTCTTCTTCAGTAGCACCATCAAAGATTGGCGTAGCATATTTACGGCCTAATTTTCTACCCGCAAGACCTAATACAACTTCATAAAGCTGACCAATATTCATACGAGAAGGTACACCAAGTGGGTTCAACACGATGTCCATTGGCTGACCTTCTGCCGTAAATGGCATATCTTCATCACGAACGATACGAGCAACAACCCCTTTATTTCCGTGACGACCAGCCATTTTATCACCTACTTTCAACTTACGTTTCTTAGCGATATAAACTTTAGCCAATTTCACGATACCTGCTGGTAGTTCATCACCAACTTCTAATACGAAACGCTCACGTTTGAATCGACCAATTACTTCGCTACGACGAGCTAAATAATTTTTACAAAGAGATACAATCAATTTATTGAAAGCAGTATCTTCTGTCCATCCATCCAAAATAACATCTCCTAAAAGGTTTACTTCTTCGGGAACATTGTATTGACTTTCATCAACATAATTGTTTTTATCTGGGAATAAGTTATTAGCAATATTTGAACGATTGAACTTAACGCCTTTAGAGATTAGTTCATCACCAAATTTATGTTTTACTCCCACCGTTGTTTTGCCATCTAGCAATTCAACCAATTTATCAATCATCAAAGCACGGAGTTCGAGTAACATTCTTCCGTGTTTTTTCATTAACACTTTCAACTCTTCTTTGTGCTTAGAGCGTTCTTCTTTGCTTGGGCGTGAGAATAGTTTTGTGTCGATAATTACACCGTCCATTGAAGGTGGTGCTTTTTTCGATGCATCTTTTACGTCACCGGCTTTATCACCAAAGATAGCACGAAGAAGTTTTTCTTCTGGAGTTGGGTCTGATTCTCCTTTTGGAGTAATCTTACCAATCAAAATATCACCTTCTTTTACACGTGTTCCTGTGCGAACGATACCGTTTTCGTCGAGATTTTTCACGGTTTCTTCCGAAACGTTTGGAATCTCAGCCGTCAACTCTTCTTCTCCGCGTTTTGTATCACGTACTTCGAGTTCGTATTCTTCGATGTGAATAGAAGTAAAGATATCTTCACGAACAACTCTTTCCGAAATTACAATCGCATCCTCAAAGTTATATCCTTGCCAAGGCATGAAGGCAACCAAAAGGTTACGTCCAAGAGCTAATTCTCCACCTTGAGTTGCATACCCTTCTACAAGGATTTGACCTTTTTTAACGGCTTGCCCTTTTAATACAATTGGGCGAATATTGATACAAGTATCTTGGTTCGTACGACGGTGTTTGATTAGTTCGTAAGAAGTAATATTACTGTCAAAGCTAACTAATGTTTGCTCTTTTGTCCACTCATAGCGAACTTTGATAACATTAGCATCAACGTATTCAATAATACCATCTTCTTCTGCAACAACCAAAGTACGTGAGTCACGAGCCAAACGACCTTCCAAACCAGTACCTACAATCGGAGCTTCAGGACGCAACAAAGGCACAGCCTGACGTTGCATGTTTGAGCCCATCAAGGCACGGTTCGCATCATCATGCTCAATAAACGGAATCATTGATGCCGCCACTGATACAATTTGATTTGAGGCAATATCCATGAAGTCAATTGATTCGGGTGCTTTCATCGGGAAATCACCTTCATAACGACATTTCAAAGTATCTACCAAGAAATTACCATCAGCATCAACATCGGCTGTTGCCATGGCGATGTTTTTACCATCTTCTTCCTCAGCAGTCAAATAAACTAGTTCTTTTGTTAATTTACCATTTTCAATCTTAACGTAAGGCGTCTCAATAAAGCCCATACCATTGATTTTGGCATACGTACAAAGCGACGAAATCAAACCGATGTTTGGTCCCTCAGGTGTTTCGATAGTACACAAACGACCGTAGTGCGTATAGTGAACGTCACGAACCTCAAAACCAGCACGCTCACGGCTCAAACCACCAGGCCCAAGTGCCGACATACGACGCTTGTGGGTAATTTCGGCCAATGGATTAGTTTGGTCCATGAATTGTGACAATTGGTTCGTACCAAAGAATGAGTTAATAACCGACGAAAGCGTACGGGCATTAATCAAATCTACTGGCTTGAAATCTTCATTGTCACGCACGTTCATACGTTCTTTGATAGTACGAGCCATACGAGCCAAACCTACACCAAATTGAGAGTAAAGTTGTTCTCCTACGGTACGTACACGACGATTCGATAAGTGGTCAATATCATCGACAACTGCTTTCGAGTTAATCAAACTGATAAGAAACTTAACGATTTCGACAATATCTTGGGTTGTCAAAACACCAGTTTCAAGTGGTGTAGTCAAGCTCAATTTTGTATTTACACGGTAGCGACCAACTTCTCCTAAATCATAACGTTTGTCAGAGAAGAACAAACCTTGAATAATCTCACGGGCTGTTGCTTCATCAGGTGCTTCGGTGTTACGTAACTGACGGTAGATTTGCTCAACGGCCTCTTTTTCAGAGTTTGAACTATCACGTTGCAACGTATTATAGATAATGTTAAATTCTGAAACGTTGGCATCTTCACGGTGCAAAATGATAGATTTTTGCTCAGTGTTAAGAATTGTGTCAATATCATTATCAGTGATAACAGAATCACGCTCCAAGATAACCTCGTTACGGTCGATTGATACAACCTCGCCAGTATCTTCATCAACGAAGTCTTCAGTCCATGTACGAAGTACACGAGCTGCTAAACGACGACCGATTGCTTTTTTCAAAGCTTCACGAGTTCCTGGAATTTCTTCCGAAAGACCAAAAAGGTTAAGGATGTCTTTATCAGACCCAAAACCGATTGCACGAAGCAATGTTGTAACTGGGAATTTTTTCTTACGGTCAATGTAGGCATACATGACGTTGTTTACGTCAGTCGAGAATTCAATCCACGAACCTTTCATCGGGATTACACGAGCTGAGTAAAGTTTTGTTCCGTTTGTGTGCTTACTCATTGAGAAGAACACACCTGGCGAACGGTGTAATTGTGATACGATAACACGCTCAGCTCCGTTGATAACGAATGAGCCACGACCATTCATGTATGGAATGTTACCGAGGAATACTTCTTGCTCGATTGTCTCGAAGTCTTCGTTGTCAGTATCATTACAAATCAAACGCAATTTTGCTTTTAAAGGCACAGCGTAAGTAAGACCACGGTCAATACACTCATCAACTGAGTATTTTGGTGGGTCAATTGTGTAATCGACGAATTCTAACACGTAGTTTTCACGTGAATCGGCGATGGGGAAGTTTTCGGCAAATACGTTGTAAAGCCCTTCCATTTTTCGGCTTTCGGCTGGTGTCTCAATCTGGAAAAAATCCTGGAATGATTTTACCTGAATATCCAAAAAGTCTGGATAATCAATAACGGGCTTTACCGTTGCGAAACTTTTTCTACCGGTTTCTGTCAGATTCAAGGTTTGAAAAGTTTTAAGTGATATAAAATTTTAAAAAATAGCTTAAAATATTGAGCAAAACTGACCACTTTTGATAGCAATCAATTGCTAAACACTATTCGCTGAAAACTGTTTTATATCGTAGTGAAGCGAATAATTATCCCTGTTCGACTGTCCTACGAAAACAGCAGTGTATCGGACAAAAATTCTACTAATGAAAAGCTTTTTTTTAGGGGGTATTATTAAATAGGGTGCGAAAGTATATATTAATAATGAAAAAAACAAGTATTTATTGCTTTTTGTGTTTTTTTATTGCATAAATCAGTTTTTTTTTAAGAAAAAATAGCCATTTTTAAATAATAAGCTTCAATCTGTTTGTTTTTGATTTTTTAATATTAAATTTCGGTGTGTTACCTAATGCCTCGAAAACATCAATTATTCACTATTCATTTATCATCAACGAATAAAGGCTTTTTAAGTAAGTTCTTGAAATTTCAATAATTATCATCTATTTTATTTGCCATATACTTTTAGTTTTGATAGCATGAGCAGTATTGTTCAAAATTTTTCATTCTCGGTTATTGTTTCTGTCTCTTTGGTAGTGATTTTTTATTTAATGAAAAATTCCTACTCAAAATACAGTCATTTGCATGTTAATAACATTGAAGACTTATCCAAACATCACTTTCGCTATATTCTTTATTTTTGGGCAGTAGGTATTTTTGTGCCAGCAAGTGAGTTATGTATTGAAATATTTAAGGTTAGAGAAAAAAGTGATTTAATAGCTAATTTAGTTATCGGAGCTATTTGTTTGGGAATTGGTTTTGGCAGTCGTTATTCTGATTTTTTGAAAAGAAACCTACATCATTTCTTCCTAGGTTTCTTTATCACATACAACTTATTGATTATCTATAAGATTGCCTATGCCCCGATGGATTTTCTGAATTTAGCAGAATTTTCTATCATCAATATGACTTCTTATTATGTGTTTTACAATGCCAAAAATTTTTACATTTACTTCTCTTCGATTAATGCCATATTATTGACTTTTGTATTTTCAAAATTGATTTCTGCTAAAGATTACATCATCTATTTCAATAGCTCTTTTATCTCTTTTACTATCAATTATGTTATTCATTTTATTGATTTAAGCACCAAAGAAAACTTATTTTTTGCCTACAATTTTGTCAATAAAGGCAATTTATTGGTAATCGGAATCGATAATGAAGGCACAATAACTTTTGTAAGCGATAACGTAAAGGAAACATTAGGCTATGATAAAGAAGAATGGATTGGTAAAAACTGGAACGCCGATATTGCAAAAGACATCGAAACCACAATAATTGATGGCGTAGAAACCCAGAAAATGAAAGTTAAAAATGGCGACTATAAATTTCTGGATTGGCATGAAGAAGTTTTTAACGATAGTTTATCGCTAAAAGTGGGGCGAGATATTAGTGAAATAAAACAAAGTGAAACCCAACTAAGGCGTACAAATAGTCGGCTCAATAGTCTTTTATCGAATATCGGTGACTTGGTTTTTGTGATTGATACTAATTATTTTTTTAAAGAATACTACCAAAGTGAAAACGAAAACGACCTTTTGTTGCCTGCATCTGCTTTCATAGGCAAAACCATTTTTGATATTGGCTTTCCCGAAGACGCTTTAAATGCGATTAAAGTTGCAGTTGATACAACCATAAAAACTAACAAAAAATCGAGTGCCGAATATGCTCTTACGCTTCCGCACGGCAAGCAGTGGTTCAATGTTGTAGTTTCGACGCTCTCCGACGAGGAAGGAACGCCTATTGAAGTAATATGTATTGCCCGAAATATTACTGAAAGTAAATTATCTGAAATCGAACTTAAACGCACAAAAGAAACCCTCGAACAAACCAATCGAGTGGCACTTGTTGGTGGTTGGGAGTTTGATATTAAAGAACAGAAATTAAGAACTTCGGATATTACAAAAAGTATTTATGAAGTATCAGCAGACACAACAAGCGATTTTCAGGGGGCTATTCAATATTTTAAAGAAGGAGAAAATAGGGATGCTATCAAAAAAGCTTTAGATGATTGTATCAAATTGGGCATTCCTTATGACCTCGAACTTGAAATTATTACGGCAAAAGGCAATAGTAGATGGGTAAGAGCCAAAGGTGCAGCCGAATTTGTGAACAATCAGTGCAGTCGTATTTATGGTACGGTGCAAGATATTGAAGAACAAGTCAATGCAAAAAATGCACTCATTCAAAGTGAAGAAAAACTTCGCTTTATCAGTAATAATATTTCGGATGTTGTGATAGTTTTTGAAAAAGATAAAGTCGTTTATCTTTCGCCCGCTCATGAAAAACAATTCGGGTATTCGGCAGAAGAAGCAATAAGCATTGCAGAAAATAATATCTTTGATTTCTTCCATCCAGATGACCATCAATTACTTGATGATGTATATGGACAGGCTATTCAAAAACAAATGCCTAGTTTGACCTATATTTCACGTTTTTTACATAAAAATGGTCATTACGTATGGCGTGAAGATTCTGTAAATCTGATTTATGATAAGGATGGCAGCCCTTTAATGCGAATAGTTTCGGCAAGGGATATCAGCGAACGTAAAGCAGCCGAAATAGCAAAACAACAAAGACAAGAACGAAGATTATTACAAAATACTATTCTTCTAGGTATTTCAACAACTCCTTATGACGAAAGTGGTTTTTGGGAAAAAGGTATTCAAACAATCACTGAAGCTGCTGCCAATGGCATCGGAGTAAGTAGGGTATCGATTTGGACTTACACTAAAGACCAAATTGAATCAGTTGATTTATTTAACCGAGAATCAAGCCAGCATTCTTCGGGCGAAGTTATTATTGCTTCTCAATTTCCAACTTATTTTGAAGGGCTAAAAAAGGGGTTAGCAATCGTTGCAAGTGATGCTCTTACGCATAAATATACCCGTGAACTAGCTGAGTCCTATCTAAAACCATTGTCTATTAAGTCAATTCTCGATGTTCCTGTTCGAGTAAATGGTAAATTAGAAGGTGTTATTTGTTGGGAGCAAACCAACGAAGCAAAAATATGGACTGAAGAAGACATTTCGTTTGCTCGGTCGATTGCAGATATTATTTCGCTTGGTATCGAAGCTGATAAACGTAGAAAAGCAGAGGCAGAATTAAATCAAACCAAGGAGATTCTCGAACAAACCAGTATCATTGCTCGCATTGGTAGCTGGGAAATTGATTTGATTAATAAAGACTTTTATCTTTCTGACATTAATAAAGTAATCTTAGAAGCTCCCCTTTCATTTAAACTCGAATTAGATGATGCTCTCAATTATTATAAAGAAGGAGAAAGCCGAGATAAAATAGCCTCGGCCATTTATAAATGTATCAAAGATGGTACTTCATTCGATATTGAAGTGCAAATCATAACACTCAATGGCACCGAAAAATGGGTACGAGCCATTGGGCAGGCAGAGTTTTCGCAAGGACAATGCAAGAGATTATATGGTACTTTCCAAGATATTGATGAACAGGTTCAACTCAATCAAATAGTAAGAGATAAGGAGCAACAATATAGAACTTTGATTGCTAATATTTCGACTGTAACCTTCCGTTGCTTAAATGATGAACATTGGACGATGATTTTTATTAGCGATGCCATTAAGCATCTGACTGGTTATGACGCTAGTGATTTTATCAATAATCAGGTAAGAAGCTATATAAGCATCGTTCATCCTGATGATAAATCGTTTGCTGCTTTACCATTTGTAGGAAATTTATTAGAAGAATATTCCATTGAATATCGCATACTTGATATCAATAATAACATTATTTGGGTCAATGAAAAAGGAACAAGGTATTTTGATGAAAATGAAAACCGCTTCTTACTAGATGGAATAATCACAAATATTACTGAAAGAAAAACGACCGAAATTGCTATCAAAAAAAGCTATGAAGACTTAAAAAATGCCCAAGGGAAATTGCTGGAAATACAATTAGAACAAGAAAAATTTGTCAATTTAATTAAATATTCAGACGCATTCATTGCTCTTTCTGACATGAAAGGCAATGTAATTTTCTTGAACGAAAAAGCAAAAAATATGTCAGGATTTGGTGATTCATATCAACAAACAACTGCTTTTCAATACCATACCGACAAGAGTGCAAATCTATTAAGAAACGTTGTTATTCCATATATTTTCAAAGATGGAATGTGGAAAGGTGAACTAGATATTGTCCATTCAAAAACAAAAGAAATCCGTTATACTGATGCCACCGTATTTTTGATAAAAGACCCATTAACTGAGAAAGCTTTTACCGTTGCAACAATACAAATTGATATTACTGAACGCAAAAAAGCAGAAGAAAAACTAATTGAAAATCAGCATTTGTTACTTTATAAAAGCGAAATCCTTGCGGCAATTGCCAAAACAACCGAAAAACTACTCATTAGTAAAAACATCAAAGAAACCCTCAAAGAAACATTTAGATTAATTGGCGAAGCAGTCAATGTTGACCGTGTTTATTTCTTTGAAAACGACTTAAAAACAAATCTGATTAGTCAAAGTGTAGAATGGGTAAAAGATTCAATCAGCTCACAGATGAACAATCCATTGACGCATAATCTTTCGTTTGAGGATATTTCTTTTTACACCGAGCCACTTTTACAAAACAAAATATTTCAAAAAACTTTTAGCGGACTTAACAATCCGAAAATCACTAAACGATGGGAATCCCAAAGCATTTTATCCGCTTTATTACTGCCCATTTTTATCAAAAATCAGTTTCATGGCTTTATCGGTTTTGATGATTGCACAAACGAACAAATATGGTCTGAAGAAAAAATCAATATCTTGCAATCATTGGCCACTAATATTGCGAATGCATTTGAAAGAATCAAAAATGAAGCGATTATTGAAGAAAGCGAAGGGAATTTCCGACAACTCACCGAAACCATTCAGGATGTATTTTTACTTTATGATGTTGTCAACGATAAATGTCTTTATGTAAGTCCTTCTTGTAAAAAAGTTTTGGAAGCCGACCAAGAATACTTTTATACTCAAAACAATTATATTCAAGATTTTTTGAGTGAAGAATACCAAACATTTGGTTTTACTATTTTGGGAAAACTTCGCCAAGATAATATTGCAGAAGGCGAATTTATTATTAAAACAAAAGATAACCAAGAAAAATGGATTCAACAAAAAGCATTTGGAATCAGAAATAAATCTGGTGAATTAGTCAGGATTTCATCAGTTTTCACAGACATTACCGAGCGAAAATTGATTCAAAATCAAATCAAACAGCTCTCAATTGTAGCCGAAAAAATTACCACAGGTGTATTGATTGCCGATATCGAAGGGCGTGTTATTTGGGCAAACCAAGGATTTTTGGAAATGCTCGAAATCCCGCTTGAAGAGCTTATCAATAAACGACCTAGAAATTTATTTAATCCTCAAAACAGAGAATTAAATGACCAAATTGATATTATGAATGGGTATAATTTTACCCTTGAGTTAGAAGTTGAAACGTATAAGAAAAACAAAAAATGGATAGAAGTAAACAATACCGTTATCAAAGATGATGAAGGCGTAATTATTCAACAAGTTGAAGTTGTAACGGATATTACCGAAAGAAAAAAAGTTGAAAAAAAATTAGTAGAAGAACGTAAGCTTTTAAGGGCAATTATTGATAATATTCCGATTAATATTTATGTAAAAGATCGGTCTGCGAAAAAAATCCTTTCTAATAAAACCGATGTAAACTATGCTGGCTATAAAGAAGAAAGTGACGTCATCGGAAAAATGGATTTCGACCTTTATGATGCCAAATCAGCTCAAGAATCTTTTGACCTAGATATGGAAGTAATGTCTTCAAAACAAGCAAAAATCGCTTTTGAGTCGTTGCATAAGCGTAAAAATGGAGATATTTCTTGGCTCTTAATTTCCAAAATTCCTCTCAAAAATGAACTTGATGAAGTAACCAGCATGGTTGGTATCAGCATTGATATTACAGAACGAAAAAAATCACAGCAGCTTTTACAAGAAAGCCAGCAAAAACTAACTGGTATTCTCAACTCGCTTGATGAGGTTGTTTGGGCAATCAGTGTGCCTGACTATAAACTTTTATTTGTGAGTAAATCTTTTGAAAAAGTATATGGTAAAACGGCTCGTGAATGGCGAAGAAATTTTAATATCTGGAAAGAAGCGATTCATCCAGAAGACAGAGTAATTGCCGAAAAAATTGAACATGACGTCATCAATTATGGAACAGCTCATGGAATATATCGAATAATTGACGCTCATGGCAACTTGAAATGGCTCGAAAATGCCACTAAAATGGTCAAAAATGAAAAAGACAAGGCATTTATGATTATTGGTATCACGACTGATATTACTGATAAAAAAATAGCCGAACAAGCTCTCATTAAAGCAAATAAGTTGACAGAAGCTGCCAATAAGTCAAAAGCCGAACTTGAGTTAAGAGCCTTGCAAATGCAAATGAATCCTCATTTTGTGTTTAATGCACTCAACTCGATTCAGAGCTACGTGATGAATCAGGATACTTTTACGGCTAATAGTTATTTATCAAAATTTGCTCGTTTGATTCGCCTGTTTCTTGATTCATCAAGAAGTAAATTTATTACACTGGCCGAAGAAATAAATCTGCTTACACTTTATATCGAATTAGAAAATATCAGATTTGATAATAAGTTTGATTTTGAAATTACCATCGAACCAAACGTTAGTAAGTATATCGAAATCCCAACGATGATTTTGCAACCATTTGTCGAAAATGCCATCAATCATGGACTTCGATATAAACTAACGAAAGGATTTTTAAGTATCCGTTTTTATAGCGAATTAGGGTATCTTATCTGTAAAATCGAAGATAATGGTGTTGGCAGGAAAAATGCCGAACGGATTCAGACCAAATCAAGTAAAGGCTATCAATCGCAAGGTTTAAAAATTACGGCCGAACGCCTTTTGGCTTACAATAAAATTAATGATGCGAATATTGTTTTCTCGGTCAATGATAAAATACGAAATGCTGAAGACCCAAATGCAGAAGTGGGAACTGTAATTGAAATAAGATTTCCAGAAAATTAAAACAAAATCACTTTTCAGAAAGTAATTAAAAAGGTTGAGCTTCATTGCTTGACCTTTTTTGCTTAATTTTGCACAAAAAAACATTTTTTTGAAATAATTACACTATACAAATGGCACTTAGCGAACAAGAAATACTACGCCGTCAGAAAAGACAAGACTTAATGGCAATGGGAATTGACCCCTATCCTGCCGATTTATTTGAAATAAATGTAACGGCTGCCGATATTGAAAAAAATTACGAAAATAATAAGTTAGATTATAAAAACGTATCTATTGCTGGCCGTTTGATGTCTTTCCGAATCATGGGAAGTGCGTCTTTTGCTGAATTACAAGATTCTACGGGTCGTATTCAATTATACTTCCGCCGTGACGATTTATGTCCAGATGAAGACAAAACTTTATACAATACAGTTTTCAAGAAATTGCTTGATATTGGTGATATTATTGGTGTAAAAGGCTATGTTTTCACTACTCAAACTGGCGAAACTTCGATTCACGTAACTGAATTTAAAATTTTAAATAAATCACTTCGCCCATTACCAGTTGTAAAAGAAGTTGATGGTAAAATCTACGATGCGTTTTCTGACCCTGAGCAACGCTACCGCCAACGCTACGTAGATTTAATTGTGAATCCGCACGTAAAAGAGGTTTTCATTAAGCGTGCAAGAATCATCAGCACCATGCGTAGGATGTTTGATGATAAAGGTTGGTTGGAAGTAGAAACGCCAATTTTGCAGCCTATTCATGGTGGGGCAGCCGCACGCCCGTTTGCCACGCACCATAATACGCTCGATATGCCTTTGTATATGCGTATCGCCAACGAACTTTACCTCAAACGCCTCATTGTTGGTGGTTTTGAAGGTGTTTATGAGTTCGGAAAAATGTTCCGCAACGAAGGAATGGACCGCACGCACAATCCAGAATTTACTTCGCTCGAATTCTACGTGGCTTACAAAGACTACGAATGGATGATGGGAATTACGGAAGAAATATTTGAGAAAGTAGCAATGGCGGTTCATGGCTCAACGATATTCAAATTAGGTGAAAATGAATTGAATTTTGCAGGCCCATTTGCTCGTTTGAGTATTTTGGAAGCCATCGAAAAATATACAGGCGTAAACTTGGGCGAATTGAGTGAAGAAGAAACTCGAGCCTATTGCCGCCAATGGGGAATGGAAATTGACGATACAATGGGCAAAGCCAAATTGATTGATGAGATTTTTGGTGAAAAAGTAGAAGCAAACCTTATTCAACCAACATTCATCATTGATTACCCAGTCGAAATGTCGCCATTGACAAAGAAACACCGTACAAAACCAGGTTTGGTTGAGCGTTTTGAGTTATTTGTGAATGGAAAAGAGGTGGCTAATGCGTACTCAGAGCTAAATGACCCAATCGACCAACGTGAACGTTTTGAAGAACAAGCAAGACTCGCAGAGCGTGGCGACGACGAAGCGATGGCGATGGACGAAGATTTCATTCGCTCACTCGAATACGGAATGCCACCAACCGCTGGAATCGGTATCGGTATCGACCGCCTCACAATGATGTTGACAGATAACGTGAGCATCCAAGAAGTACTTTTCTTTCCGCAAATGCGACCAGAAAAGAAACAAGAACTTTCACAAGAAGCAGATTATGAAGCGATTGGTATTCCGAAAGTTTGGGTTCCAGCCTTACAAAAAATGGGCTTCGTAATGGTTGACCAACTCAAAGGAGCAAACGCCAATAAAATCTTTAATGATTTAGGTGGAATGAGAAAAAAACTCAAAATCGATGAAAAAATGCCGAGTAAAGAAGAGGTGGAGGCTTGGGTGAAGTAAAAAAATAGACAATATATTTGTAAAAGCGGAATATTAAAATTCCGCTTTTTTTATTAAACGGTAAGGATAATTTTGATTTAATATCGTTAAATTTGTCAAAAACTAATACTTCGATGTTTATGAAAAATATATTAAAATTCATACTGGTTTTATTATCTTTTCTTTCTCAAGCACAAGGAAACCTAAAAGCATCACTCGATAAAGTTAAAAATTATGTAAAAGAAATAAAACTAGAGAAAACTTCTGTTAATCAGCAATTTAGCTACGATGATAAAGCACCTTACGATATAAAAATAACTATCACCAACACGGATTCTAAAGGCAAAAATAACGAAGAAATGTACGAATTCAATCTTGGTTTGATGGGCGACATAAAACGTAGTGCATCAAGTAAAGAGATGAAAGTTGAACTTTCATCGCAAAAAAACTTAAAAGTTATTCGTTATACTAAAGGTGATGAAATGCAGAATTACGAAAACAAAATCGAGCTTCTTTCTGATAATATTGATGACGCTCGTGAGTTAGAAAAAAATCTAAAGGATGCCATCATAGCAGCAAAAACTGCTTGGGAAAGTTCAATCAAGTTACCGAAAGAAGATTTAAATGCATTACAATCTTGGTTCGAACAAAATATAAAAGATGTGACAGCCGAAAAAGTATCTTTCAAACAAATCTTCAAAAAATCAAGTATTTATAAAGACCATGCTTCGATTAGTTTTGAAGAAAATGATGGTAAAAAAACAGTCGAAATGAAGTCAGATTTTAGTTGGGGCGACCTAAACGAAGGAAGTGCCGAACTAAAAATAAGTGGAAAAGAAATTTATGTAAGTGCCAAATCAAAAAATGATTTTATACGAAGTCAACAAGGTAGCGTGATGAAAGGCTATGACGACGAAATAAAAATTTATGCTCAAACTCCAAGCGAGGGTAGTGTTTTGTTGATAGCAATTCAGAAAATCATTCCCGCTGCCAAAAAAGAATTACAAGCACGTTTACCAAAAGTGGCTACGAAAGAAGATGGTTTCAAAATTTTGAAAGACCGAACTAAAGATTTTAAAGTAAATGAGTCAAATTACATACAAAAAATTTCTCCTTCATGCCTTACAACCTACAATTTAAAGTCAGAAATAAAAAGCAAAATACTTGACCAGACATTTAAATTTAACTTTGGTGATTTATTTGACTATAAACTTTCGGTTTCTAAGGAGGTCATAAAAATTACAGCAAAAGTTCTTGATAATAAAAAGTTTATTCAATACACAAAAGATGGTGCATTGCAAAACTATGATAATAGTGTTGAATTTATTGTCGGCGACCTCGAAGATGCTCGTTACTTAGCCGAAGCAATGCCAGTCGTTTCAAAAGGTTGTAAGAGTAATGTTGCAGCAAGTGACTTTAACTATTTAACGAGTAAATTAAAATCAATCGAAAACCCAAGGCAAGACTTAATATTGCAAGATGACACAGACAAATGTAAATGGAAACTCACCTCTACGTTGGCTGAATCAAAAAAATCGGTTGAATCTATTTCAGAATGGAATCTTTACGATATTGATGCTAAAAAAATTGACATCGAAGTTTCTGGTAAAACTGTTGGAATAACCGCTTACACTCTCAACAAAGAAAAATTTATCAAACTCACAAAAGATAATAAACCTGGTTTTTCAAGCGAAATAAATTTCATCGTAAATGATGTTGAAGATGCCCAAAAAAGTCTTGCTACTTTTAGAGCATTGGTAGAAAGTTGTAAAAAACAATAATTTCCTCTAAGTAGTTGATAGATATACGTTTAACTCTCTGATTCTTCACAAATATTTTATGTGGATATTTATGAAGAATCTCAAAACTTTCATTAAATTGCCTTACAAATAATATAACCGCTAATCTTTAAATGTTTTATGAGCAGGAAAGTTTTAGTTTTAAATGCCGATTATAGTGCTTTAAGTATTTGTACCGTGCCAAAGGCTTTTTTATTGGTTTATCTCGACAAAGCCGAATTAGTATCCGACTCTCCAAAAGGTACACTTCGGACAGTCGATAAAAGTTTTCCGCTCCCCTCTGTCATAAGGCTTCATCATTACGTCAGTTTGCCATTCAAAGGTGTCATGCTCAGTAGGCAAAACGTATTTAGGCGAGACGGAAATAAGTGCATTTATTGCGGAAGCCACGACGACCTCACACTCGACCACGTTTTACCTAAATCAAGGGGCGGAAAAACAAACTGGGACAACCTCGTAACCGCCTGCCGCCGCTGCAACTCCCGCAAAGGCGACCTCACCCCCGAAGAAATGGGCTTCTCTCTCCCCAAAAAACCTTACAAACCTTCTTTCATTATGTTTCTCCGAGATTTTGCTGGCTCGATTGAAGAAAACTGGATTCCTTTTTTAGGAACAAAAGAACGAGCGTAAGTCTTAAAAATATATATAAATTTTCGATAGAAAGCCACTCGATAACTTTAATATTGAGTGGCTTGTATTTTTGCAATAATTATGGTTTATCTTGCAAAGATTCTATTTTACTCCAACTTTTAATCAAAAATACTCAATAATGCCTTCTACTAATTTTGATATAACAGGATTATCCCAACAAGAAGTACTGAAAGCCAGAGAAGCATTCGGACAAAATAGTCTGAATTTCAAAAAAGAAAATGGTTTTTTCGAAGCCCTAAAAAGTTTAGCGAAAGAACCTATGGTACTTTTGCTATTGGTGGCATCGGTAATATATTTCATCAGCGGCAATTTTGGCGATGGTATTTTTCTAGCTTCAGCCATTGTATTGGTAGCTACCATTTCTCTTTATCAAGATTCAAGAAGCCGAGATGCTCTAGAAAAACTCAAAAATTTTACTCAACCAACTTGCAAGGTTATTCGAGAAGGTAAAGTGGAAGAAATAAATAGCGATGATTTAGTGATTGGTGACTGTCTAATGATTGAAGAAGGCACATCTATCGCCGCCGATGGCGTTATTTTACGTGCTAATGATTTTTCGGTAAATGAATCAATTCTTACGGGCGAATCTCTTTCGGTTTATAAAGACCAAAGCAAAGAAGATAATTTTGTTTTTCGTGGAACAACTGTTGCAAGTGGATTGGCCATTGCTAAAATTACAGCTATTGGAAGTGAAACCAAATTAGGAAAAATAGGAAAAAGTATTGAAAGTATCGCTGAAGAAGAAACTCCTTTGGAATTACAAATCAGTAATTTCGTAAAAAAAATGGTCATTGTTGGAGCAATCGTTTTCATCATTGTTTGGGCTATTAATTATTTTAAATCGTACAACATTTTAGATAGTTTGCTCAAAGCACTTACACTCGCCATGAGTATTCTACCCGAAGAAATCCCTGTGGCTTTCACAACTTTTATGGCTTTAGGGGCTTGGCGATTGATGAAAATGGGTATCGTAGTGAAACAAATGAAAACCGTTGAAACGCTCGGAAGTGCCACCGTCATTTGTACTGATAAAACTGGAACTATCACCGAAAACAAAATGTCATTGGCAAAGATTTTTGTATTAGGGTCGGATAAAATATCAGAGCCAAATAACACGCTAACTGATGCCGAAAAAAACTTGATAGAAATTGCTATGTGGTCGAGTGAACCTATTCCTTTCGACCCGATGGAAATTGCTCTACACGGAACTTATGCCCAAATTATTTCGCAAGACGAACGCCCCAATTTTCAATTAATCCATGAATATCCGTTGGAAGGAAAACCGCCAATGATGACGCATATTTTTGAAAATAAAGTTGGTAAACGCTTCATTGCAGCCAAAGGTGCTGCCGAGGCATTGATGGCTGTGAGTAATTTAACTGAGCTAGAAAAGGAAAAAATAGAAGAAATAATCAACACTTTAGCACTTGATGGTTATCGAATCTTGGGCGTAGGAGAAGCTCATTTTGAAGGCAATGATTTTCCTGAAACTCAACAACAATTTAAGTTTACATTCAAAGGAATTGTTGCTTTTTACGACCCTCCAAAAAAGAATATTCACGCAGTTTTAAATAGTTTTTATAAAGCGGGTATTTCCGTAAAAATCATCACAGGTGATAATTCAGCTACAACAACTGCTATTGCTAAACAAATTGGTTTTAAAGGGCATGAGCGTAGCATCACGGGTGATGAACTGATGAGATTATCGGAAACTGAGTTACAAAAAACAGTACTTGATACAAATCTTTTCACTCGAATGTTTCCAGAAGCAAAACTTAAAATTATCAATGCGTTAAAAGTCCAAAATGAAATTGTAGCCATGACAGGCGATGGTGTTAATGATGGCCCTGCACTGAAAGCAGCTCATATTGGCATTGCGATGGGTAAAAAAGGTACTGAAATTGCCAAGCAAGCGGCTTCTTTGATTTTAGTTGAAGATGATTTATCGAAAATGGTGGATGCCGTTGCGATGGGTCGAAAGATTTATACAAACCTCAAAAAAGCTATTCAATACATTATTTCGATTCATATCCCAATTGTGCTGACGGTTTTCATTCCATTGGCTTTGGGTTGGTTATATCCAAATATTTTTTCACCTGTTCATATTATCTTTTTGGAGTTAATAATGGGGCCAACTTGCTCAATTATTTATGAAAATGAACCTATGGAAAAAAATACAATGACGCAAAAACCACGACCTTTCACAACTACTTTTTTTAGCTGGAAAGAGCTTGCTACCAGCGTATTACAAGGTTTAATGATAACATTTGGCACTTTGGCGGCTTATCAATTTTCGGTAGCAGAATCGTACGATGAATCGCTTGCTCGAACAATGGTTTTCACCGTTCTTATCGTTGCCAATATCTTTTTGACATTAGTTAATCGTTCATTTTACTACTCAATTTTTACAACTTTACTATATAAAAACAACTTAGTTTTATTCATTATTGGTATCACGATTGCTATTGCTGCTGCATTGATTTATATCCAACCTTTGGCACATTTCTTTGGTTTTTCACCAATTAATTTCACGCAGATAGCAATTTGTGTGGGCATTGGTTTTGTATCAGTAATTTGGTTTGAAGTAGTAAAATGGTGGAAGAGGCAAGTAAAATAAATTGCATTAATATCATGCTTCATTATTTTCAACAAAGCACTTTAACAAAATTTGGCAAAACAAGCACGGACTCTATAACTATTCTTTGAACTTATTGTACAATTATACAAAAGAACGTTTTTTCTCATTATAATGACTTATTTTTGCATATATTATATGAGTAACAGGTCGGATGATGAAGAAAGTAATGTTTACGGTTTTTTTGCTGATAATTAAGTTTTCGGTCTTTTCACAAAATATAGCACTCAATAACTATCAAGAAGGGCAAGATAATTGGGAAGTTCTGCTCACGCCATTGGTTGAAGTAAATGATATGTTGAGGCACATTTACAGCGACCCTTTCAAGGAAAACTTTATTAATGCCATTCCAGCGGGTTATCCACTCAGAAAAGCTGTAAATATCAATTCTTTTTATGGATTTCGTAATCATCCCGTACATCAAGTAACGATTTTTCATCGAGGAATCGACTTAAAAGGAGCAACTGGAGAAAAGGCTATCGCAACTGGCGATGGTGATGTGATCGAAACGGGCTTTAAGACAGATTTAGGAAACTATATCAAAATTAAACATTGCTACGGTTTTGAGTCAATTTATGGGCATTTAAGCAAAATTTCAATCAAGAAAGGGCAGCACGTGAAGCGTTCTCAGATTATTGGTGAAGTAGGTGCAACTGGTACGGTTACAGGACCACATTTACATTATACTTTAAAGAAAAATAATCAATACATCGACCCTTTTGATTTTCTGTTCATGGACTTTGAGCGTTCTTCGGTTTCACTCAAATAACAAAAATAATCACATTATTGACGCATTAATTAGTTCATGAATGCGTTTTCTGATTTTTAATGTATTGATTTTATTATTGGCCGAGCTTGGATAAACTCGATTGGAGAGAAAAATAAAAATCAATTCTCGTTCGGGGTCAACCCAAACTACTGTTCCTGTAAAACCCGAATGTCCAAACGTTTTGAGCGATGCATCAATTGCAACAACGGGTTTATCATCTCCTTCTTCAGGTTTGTCCCACCCTAATCCACGATGACTTCTTTGTGTATAATTTTTAGCAAAATGAGGCACAGTTCCAGAAAACAAAATTTGTCTTCCACCATAATATCCTTTCTGCAAATTCATCTGAAAAAGTTTTACCAAATCACTCACATTACTAAAAATACCAGCATGTCCAGCAACCCCACCGAGTAGAGCGGCGTTTGGGTCATGCACCGTTCCTTGAATTTGTGAACCTCGAAATATAACATCATTTTCGGTTGGAGCGATGTTTGTTTTTGAAAACCTCGAAGTTGGATTATAAAGCGTTGAAGCCATTCCTAAAGGCTCATAAATATTTTGCTCAACAAACTCATCCAATGGTTGATTCGTAATTCGTTCAACCATTTTTTGCAGCATTATCAAGCCTAAATCACTGTAAGTAAAACGATAACCGCCTAATTTATCATATACATTGATTAATTTTGATTGCGTTACCCATTTCCAAACAGAATCCCTAATTGCTGGTGTAATATACAGATTATCAGCAACTTGTAGGCTTAGACTATCTTTGGAAAAACGATAATATTCTGATTTAAAAGCCCCAACGGACTTAGTTTTTTCCCAAAAAGGAATAAAAGCAACCAAACCCGCTTGGTGCATCAGAATATCCGAAACCAACATATTCTCTTTATTAGAGCCGCGTATTTCGGGTAAATATGTGGACGCCTTTTCATTCAAATCAATTGCACCTCGTTCGTTTAACATCATTACGGCTTGCAAGGTTGCCGAAACTTTGGTCATTGATGCAATGTCGTAAAGTGTTTGGTCGTTGACTCGTGCATCCAAATCGTACTGAAGTGTTCCGAAGTTTCTGTTATAAACTATTTTCCCGTTTCTAGCGACCAAAACTTGACATCCTGGAAAAGCATGATTGCTGATTCCTTGCTGAACTATTTGACCTATTTCTTCTAATTTTTTGGCATTCATTCCCACTCTTTCGGCCGACCCAAACGAAACTCTACCGAGGCGTTCGGTCTGAATTCCGCCACCCATTTTTTGTTCATAAGACACCGAAACTGGCAGTTTCCCATTGGCTGAAATTGCCCCAAATAATATTTGTGGAACAACCCGTTGCGAAGCAATTTCATCTTCATAGCCACAAACCAAATTTGGTACACCATCATACAATTTCATACCATAAGGATTTCCAAAACCAACAACCACAACCTTTGTTTTTAATCTTAATTGGTTAATAAATGCAATTGTAGCAGGCGAAACACCATAATTTCGGTCGCCTCGACTGTTCATATCATGAACGCTTATCACTACAACCTTGTATTTTGCAGCTTCTTCAAGCACCCAAGCTACGTCTTTGTCGGATGCAGGCTTATAAGGCACAGCAAAATGCTTAAAATTAGCATATTGACTGAGCATTTTTTGAAATTCGTTGTTATATTCTGCACTAATGGCTACCGATGCAAAAGTAGTTGTGTCGAGGTTAACAAAAGGCAATAAATTGTCTTGATTTTTAATAATAGTGACTGCTTGTTCAAACAGTTCAGTCTTTAAATCAGTTGCTTTGGAGCTGTTCAAATCACTACCCAAATTTGCCAATTCGATAGGTTTATAATTATTCAGCCCAGCCCAAAATTTGGCTTTCAAAATCTTTTTCACACGGACATCCAATTCGGCAGCTTCAATTTGTCCACTTTCAACCGCTTGTTTGATTCGATTAAAAGCCGCAGGCAGGTTTCCCGATTGAAGCAAAATATCATTTCCTGCTAAAAAAGCTAGAAATTCTGGTTCTCCAGCTTGGAGTCCAGCCGTAATTCCACGCATATTCAAGGCATCTGTTACGGTTAAGCCTTGAAAACCCATTTTTTCTTTGATTGTTTCGGTAACAATTTTGCGAGAAATTGAGGTCGGTGTATTCGTTCGTGGCTCTAAAGCTGGCACAAACAAATGTCCTGTCATTACACTTGCCACACTATCGGCGATGAGACGGCGAAAAGGGAATAATTCTACTTCGTTCAATCTATCAATTGTCTGACTTACCCACGGAAGTGTTCGGTGCGAATCTTGGTCAGTATCACCATGCCCTGGAAAATGTTTCGCACTTCCCATGACATTATATTTTTTCATTCCTTTGATATACATTGCTCCTTTTTCGGCAACATTATATTGAGATTCTCCAAATGAACGATAATTAATAACTGGATTTCTTGGGTTTGTGTTGACATCTACCGACGGGGCAAAATTAATGTGAATACCTAAACGCTTGCACTGATAGCCCACTTCTTCGCCAAATCTTTCGATATAATTATTATCTTGAATAGCTCCGAGTGTGATTTGTTTTGGAAATTCAATTACACTATCGAGACGCATTCCTATACCCCATTCGGCATCAATACCAATCATCATCGGAATACGAGAAATCTGTTGGTAGCGATTGGTCAATCGAGCCTGACGATATGGCCCACCTTGAAAGAAAATCAAACCTCCAATGTGGTAGGTTGCAATGTTATTTTCAACTTGTTGATAGTACGTTTCAGTACGATTAGAAAAAGTCGCAATCATAAACAATTGTCCAACTTTCTCTTCGAGCGTCATAGTTGCTAACAAACTATCTGCCCAACGTTCTTGACGAGCGAGATAATCAGGTGGATTTATTTTTTTTGGTAAGATAAACGAACTAAAAATCGTTAATAGGCTTCCAGCAAAAGTGAACCAAAATATTTTTTTACTAATAGTCATAAGCATTTTTTACCACCTAGATAAAAAGAACACAAAGCCACACTTCATATTGGGTCAGTGCAGCTTCGTGTTCGGTTTCACCTTTATGATGAATGAATTATTTTAATCAATCTCAATAACAACCCCTTTTGAAAGTGGGTGAGCAACACACGTGAGCATTAATCCACGTTTGATTTCTTTTTCTGTCAAACCATCTTCTTCATCCATTTTAATTTTTCCTTCGGTGCAAGTGCCCATACAAGCCGTACACATTCCAGCTTGGCACGAATACGGCAAATCAATATCTAAGTCTAAAGCTGCCTCCAAGATTGTTTGGTGAGGTTTTACTTCAAAATCGTATTCGTTACCGTTATATTTTACTTTCACGGTTTGCGTTTGAAGCGACTCATCTATTTCTTCGGGTTCGCCCTCAACCATCGCAGTATGGAAGTTTTCTTTATGAATTCGGTCTTTCGAGACATTGTAAATGCCCAAGCCGTTCATTACGTCTTCCATCATACCAATTGGACCGCATAAGTAAAACTCATCTTTGGCAAAATCAGTATCAGATTCTTTCATTAATCGAATAGCAATTCCTTGGCTGATTCGTCCTTTATGGCCAACCCACAAATCAGAAGGATTGCTCAATAAATGATGAACGCTCAAACGCCTGCCATATTGAGTTTCGAGTTCTTCAAGTTTATGTTTGAAAATAATAGAATCTTCACGACGGTTTCCATAGATAAGCGTTACACGCGAATTTTGCTCCATTTTAAGGATAGATTTTGCAATCGACATCATTGGTGTAACTCCACTTCCTGCGGCAAAAAGCACTACGTGGCGAGTTTTATCAGCGTTGGGTTCAACATGAAAGTTGCCCATTGGCTCCAAAACTTCTAAAAAATCACCAACTTTTACGTTATCATTTAGATAGTTTGAAACCAAACCCCCAGTTACACGCTTTACGGTAATACCAATTGACGTATCGCTGTGAGGTGAAGTTGACATCGAATAACTACGACGAACTTTTTTACCTGCTTCACCTGCTGGAACGATTACTGTAATAAATTGACCAGCTTTATATTTGATTTGCTCACTTAATGGATGCCAAAAATAAATTGTTACGCTGTCAGAAGTTTCTTGTACTACTTCTTTTACTTGGAGAAAATACGTTTTTAATGACATTTTGAATGATTATTATTTACAGTTTATGGACTTCAAGCCGTGAAATTATGTTTTTTTATTTTAAAACCATAAAATAATACGCTCGCCAAAAACCATTGTCCATCGACCGTGGACTTACCAACTAAAAAATTACTACCTTCTTAACAACTTCTTGTGATGAAGTGTTTATTTTCAGAAAATATTGTCCATTCGTCAGATGACTTGTATTGAGTTTTTCTTGTTGAAAGCCGCCTGTTGAGTTAATATTCTTTTGCTCAATTATCCTTCCATTCTGGTCCAAGAAGGTAATGGTTACTTGCTTATTAGGCTCTGCTTCAAACGATATTTTCAATTCTTCTCTTACCGGATTTGGATAAATATTTACACTACTTTCCTTTGATATTTCATTGGCCAAAATCGGATTAACTTTTACTTCAGTCTGAGCTATTCCCGAACAATTATTAGTATCTGTGATTTTTACGGAATATGTTCCTGACGCATTTACACCAATATTCAATATGCTTGGATTTTGTGTTGTTGCAGCAAAAGCATTGGGTCCAGCCCATTCATATTTCAAGGGAGCTAAACCGTTACTTGTGGAACTACTTAATTTCAGTAATTCTCCTTCAAAATATGGTCCTGTATTGCTCGCTGTTGCTAATATTTTTATTAACTGAATCAGTATTCCATTTGACGAAGCACTCTCTTTGCAGCCCGTAACACTACAAACAGCGGTATAAGTTATGTTTTCGGCAGGAGAAATGGTAATTGATGTTCCTGACGAATTATTCGACCATTTTAATAATCCTCCCAAACAACTGCTCGACGACAAAGTTACTTTTTCACTTGTACCTGCACAAATAGCTAATTTATCGGTTGTAATGACTGGAATTTCGACTTCACCAATGTTTATATCAATCGTATTTGTACTTTCAATAATTGGTGAGGTAGAAATAACTTTGATTTTATAAGTACCCACCTCTAATCCTTGAATAGTTTTTACATTCACGTTTTTTCTGTTGTCTTTTCCTATTTCAATGGCTTTATCAAAACTACCCGTTTTATCAGAAAGTAATATTCTGAACGAGTTGTCAAGATTAAAATTACCACCCGAGGTAGCAAAGGATACCGTAAAATTTTGTCCCGCACAAAAACTATTGGCCACAATTGGAGCAACACTGATAACAGGCGGTTGTTCAAAGCCGTATTTTCCTGTTTCGGTAAAATAATTTGTATATAAATCAACCGAACCACCACGTCCGTCTTCAAGTTCTTTGTTACAACCGTACAAAAGAATTACACCACCTTTCGGGTGCGGTATAAGTCGATAATCACTAAAAAAAGTAAAATCTTTTATTGCTACCCCATCTTCACCAAATCTTACATCTCCATTGGCATCAATTCGCTGAATTGTCAAATCATAACCAATCGTTTTGGGTTTAAGCCACAATGTATATGCTCCGTCTTTGCCATCGGGAACAAGCTTATTAGGCAAAAAATACGGTTTATCTGAGCGTGGAGTAAAGACATCATTTTTCCAAACAATATCTCCATTAGCTTTTATTTTAGCTTTTTGAAAAGGTCTTGCTCTATCGCCAGTGTCAATCCATGTCGCTATACCGCCACCATCGCTTGTTGGGACAACTTGTACATCAAAAGCCGTATTTGAGCCAAGATTCACGCCATCAGTTCCCCAAATACTTTTGCCTTCTTTGCTTACTTTATGAGCAACCACTATTTTTTTATCTTCACCCGAAAGTGTTCGTCCCACAATGGCATTTCCTTCTGTATCAACTTTAAATAAATCAATTCTAGAATTACCAGAAAACGGATTTTTATAAAAAGCCGCCGCCGAAATGATTGGCTTATTTGTTGCATCAAAAGTTTGGTATAAATAATCAGCCGACACATCTTTTATCAGAGCGATAAACTTATTGTATTTTTCATCATACAAAACCTTAGTTTCCAAACCTTTAGCTTCTAGTAATTTTGTTTCATTTTCAACTACTTTTCCTGCATAATCTAGTTTTTTTGTATAAACGATATTTTCGTTAGAAGAGCTATTATAATTATTAAAAGTAAATTGCAACTGACCATTTTTTAGGTCATTCAACTCCATTACTCCATCATTTGCATCGTAGCTTGTTAGCTCTTGTTCAGTTACTTTTATGCCATCAGTTGCCCATTGCTCTTTGCCATCGCTCGAAATATATTGTGCATATAAATTTCTACGCTCAGTCTTAACCAAATCAAAGCAGCGATGCCAAGCAATAAAGGCTCCACCTTTTCCATCGGGTTTGATTAATTTTGGGGTATAAATAAATGTACTTCTGTCTAAAATTTTTCCAATTCTGAGACCATCTTTTGTCCATTGAACCACGCCTCTACTATCGAGCTTCTGAGCATACAATTCTATCTTATCATCTCGATAATCAGCCCAAACATAAAAACTGTTTCCTTCTGTATCAATCGAATAAAGAATGGCATATTGAAAGTTCGGAGCAGCACTTACCATTGAAGGAGTCGGGTCATTAAATTTCCACTGAGCTACACTTATTTGAAGTGATAAAATGGCAAGAAAAATGCTCCAAACAAATTTCATACCTTTACTTTTATTTTTTGGGTTAGTACATTTCATGAGGGATATAGGCTAAATTTATGTACAAAAATACGGTCTTATCTTCATATCAACTAATTAGATATAAAATAATTCACAAGTTTTTGCTTTTATCAAAAGATATTTATAATTTTGCAGCCCCAAAATACCACCCTCGTAGCGTAGCCCGTTTGTTCGAGGGAACATCAAGTTAGGGAGGCAAACTGTTTCCGGAGTGTAGCCAAGTGTTGTTTCAACACCCCATAACTTATCGAAAAAAGTCATCGAAAATCAGTCCTAGCTTTTGGGGGTAAAGGCTGAAAAATAGATGACAAATGCTTTTTTCAAACGTTGTGGCGTACTGACGCTTCGGCGTACAAACTTTTAAAATAATAAAACAGTGAAGCATTTAAGTTACAAAACGATTTCAGCTAATAGCGAAACCGTTAATAAAGAATGGGTAGTTATTGATGCTACCGACAAAGTATTAGGTCGTTTGTGTAGCCAGATTGCGAATATTATTCGTGGCAAAAACAAAACAAACTTTACTCCTCACGTTGATTGTGGCGATAACGTAATTGTTATCAATGCTGAAAAAATACGTTTGACAGGTAAAAAAATGACCGATAAGGTTTATACTCGCCATACAGGACACCCAGGCGGACAACGTTTTGCTACTCCACGTGAGTTAATGGCGAAAGACGGTCGTCGTGTGGTAGAAATGGCCGTAAAAGGTATGCTACCTAAAGGTATTTTGGGACGTCGTTTATATACAAATTTGTATGTTTACGTAGGGCCAAATCATCCTCACGCTGCTCAAACGCCAAAAACGATTGAGTTATAATTCTCAGCAATAAGGTAGATACGAGCTGTAAGATTTCTAAAATCTTTTCAACTCAAACTCTCTTCTTATTAACTGAAAACAATCCTTTATTAATCTCAGAATATTTTCAAATTCTATATACAAATGCAAGTTATCAACGCAGTAGGTAGAAGAAAAACAGCCGTAGCCCGTATCTACATGAAACAAGGCAATGGTGAAGTTTCTATAAATGGAAAAGGTTTGACGGAATATTTTCCTTCAGAAATTCTCCAAATCATTTTAAACCAACCGTTTACTACAACAAGTACGGCTGGTCAATACGATTTAAAAATCAATGTAAACGGTGGTGGAATTGCAGGACAAGCGGAAGCTGTTCGTATGGCAATTTCTCGTGCTTTGTGTGAAGCAAATGCAGAAAATCGTCCAGCGTTGAAAAAAGAAGGTTTCTTAACTCGTGATGCACGTATGGTTGAACGTAAAAAACCAGGTCGTAAGAAAGCACGTAAGAAATTCCAATTCTCGAAACGTTAATATTATTTACGGATTACGAGATGCAATTGACAAGCTTTTATTTGTCAATCGTATCTCGCAATTCGTAAATCTATTTATAGTCCAGACAGCACTTAATCGTGTCCGGTGTGCTGTGCTGCGTAGTTTAATTTTTATTTACATCTTACTAATTTAGTCAAATGGCACAATTAGAATACAAAGAATTATTGGATGCAGGTGTACACTTTGGTCACCTTACCCGTAAATGGGACCCAAAAATGGCACCGTACATCTTCATGGAGAAAAACGGTATCCACATCATTGACCTTAACAAAACTCTTGCTTGTTTAGAAGACGCTCAAGAAGTAGTTAAAGGAATCGTTCGTTCAGGACGCAAAATCATGTTCGTTGCTACTAAGAAACAAGCTCAAGAAATTGTTGCTGAAGAAGCTCGTCGCTTGAAAATGCCTTACGTAACAGAGCGTTGGTTAGGTGGTATGCTTACAAACTTTGCAACAATCAAAAAATCTTTGAAAAAATTGCAAAACGTAGAGCGTATGTTGAAAGACGAAACGACTGCAAAAAACATTGCAAAACGTGAGCGTTTGACATTAGACCGTGAGCGTATCAAATTAGAAAGATTGTTGGGTGGTGTAGCAGATTTGTCAAGACTTCCAGCAGCTCTTTTCGTAGTTGACGTAAAACGTGAACACCTTGCAGTTTCTGAAGCTCACCGTTTAGGGATTCCAGTTATTGCTATCTGTGATACAAACTCAAACCCTGAGAATGTTGAGTACCCAATCCCAGGAAATGATGATGCGTACAAATCAGTAGCATTAATCACTTTGGCTTTAGGTAGAGCAATAGAAGAAGGTATCATGGAGCGTAAAGTTGATAAAGACAACGCTGCATTACAAGAAGAAGAAGATGCAAAACGTGCCGTAGATGAAGCTCGTGAAGCAAAAGAGGCTAAAGCAGCAGCGGCAGCTCCAGTAGCAGTTGAAGCAGAAGTTGCTCCGACTAAAGACGAAACAGCAGCTTAATTTAAGGCTAAAATGATAATCAACAGAATAGCCCGAAGCGAAAGTTTTGGGCTGTTCTGTTTCAAAAGAAAAAGTATTAATACAAACTTAATAAAAACATAAAATGAATATCACAGCAGCAGATGTAAACAAACTCCGTCAAATGACTGGAGCTGGTATGATGGACTGTAAAAAAGCTTTGACAGAAGCGGAAGGCGATTTTGAAAAAGCAGTTGAAGTGCTTCGTAAAGCTGGTCAAAAAGTAGCAGCTAAACGTGCCGACAACGAAACAAATGAAGGATTAGTATTAATTGATGTAAGCGATAGCGGTAAAAGTGCTAAAATCATAGCTCTTGCTTGTGAAACTGAGCCAGTTTCTAAAGTAGAAGTTTTCCGCACTTTAGCAGAAGAAATTTTACAAGTTGGTGTAAAACACCACACAAAAGATGCAGCAACATTGATGACTCAATCAATGGCTGATGGCCGTACAGTTGAAGAAGCAATTCTTGAATTAGTTGGTAAAATTGGTGAAAAAATTGTTATTACAGATTTCCAACACGTAGAAGCAGAACAAGTAGTTGCTTACAACCACTCAACTGGTAAATTAGGTGTATTGGTTGCATTTGACAATACTCAAGGAAATGATGTAACTGAAGTTGGTAAAGACATTGCTATGCAAATTGCAGCGATGAAACCAGTTGGTCTTGACAAAGACGATGTTGACCCAGCTATCGTTCAAAAAGAAATCGAAATCGGTATGGAAGTTGCTCGCCAAGAAGGCAAACCAGATGCGATGTTAGAGAAAATTGCTATGGGTAAATTAGGTAAATTCTACAAAGAATCTACTTTATTGAACCAAGAATTCGTAAAAGACAACTCTTTGACAATTGCTCAATTGTTAGAAAAAACTCAAAAAGGCTTGAAAGTAACTGCTTTCAAAAGAGTTCAAATCTAATCATTTGATGATTGTGAAACATAAAAAGTCCCTTTTTTCGATTTTGAGAAAAGGGACTTTTGTTTTATTTAGCTACTATCGCCCAAATTAATACGCCATTTTAACTAAATTTGCACCAATCATTCTTCTTCAAGCTTATTGTTTTTCATTTTAATTTTAATGAATTTACCCGAAAACTTTACCTCTCAAATGCAGCACATATTAGGTGCTGAATACCCTGCTTTTATCGAAAGTCTTGAGCAAGAAACACCTACAACCATTAGGGTCAATAGGTTGAAAAAACTTGCTTCCTCTACCTTATTTGGCGAAAACTTAGTACCTGTAAAGTGGAATTCGATGGGATATTATTTACCACAAAGACCCATTTTTACTCTCGACCCAGCTTTTCATGCAGGTGCATACTACGTTCAGGAAGCATCGTCGATGTTTGTTGCGGAAGCCATTCGACAGGTCGTTGATTTAGAAAAACCCTTACGAGTAATGGATTTATGTGCTGCCCCTGGTGGAAAAACAACACTTTTGGCGTCACTTCTCAACCAAAAAAGCTTATTAGTTGCCAATGAGGTCATTAAAAGTAGGGTTGCTCCCCTTAAAGAAAATTTAGAAAAATGGGGCTTCCCGAATTATATCGTAAGCAATCATGACCCTGAAGATATGATTGACTTGGAAGGTTTTTTTGACCTAGTCTTAACCGATGCCCCTTGTTCGGGTGAAGGCCTTTTCAGAAAAGACCCAAAGGCACGAAACGAATGGTCAGAAAATAACGTCCAGCTCTGTTCAGCTCGCCAAAAACGCATACTTCAGGCCGCTGCAATGCTGGTTGCACCTAATGGATATTTATGTTATTCGACTTGTACTTATAACGAAAAAGAAAACGAACAAAATGCTAAATGGCTTACTCAAGCCGCTGATTTTGAAGAAGTTAAACTAAATATTCCAGCCGATTGGAGTATTACTGAAAAATCAATGGGGTATCAATTTTTCCCACATCGACTTAAAGGGGAAGGATTTTATTTGGCTATTTTCAAGAAAACTCGTGGAGACAAACAGGAAGCGAAGGGAAAAATAAAATTGAATCGAGTTTCTCAGAAAAAGATGGATTTACTGAAAAAATGGATTGATAAACCCGATAATTTTGAGTTTTATGAAAAACCAGAAGGTGCTATAGTAGCAATTCCTGCAAATTTAATCAATGAATATGCTACTATTTTTAGGGTTTTACAGAAACGTTCGTCAGGTTTAGAAATTGGACAATTCAAAGGTGATGATTTTATTCCAAGCCATGATTTGGCGTTAAGCACTGCTATTTCCCCTAATTTGCCTTTTATAGAATTAACTAAAGAAGAAGCATTGAGATTTTTGAAGAAAGAACAAATATCAACCGAAAACACCCAAAATGGCTGGCTTTTAGCTCGGTATGAGGGGTTAAATCTTGGTTTTATGAAAGTAATTGGGAATCGGATAAATAATTATTTACCGAAAGAATGGCGAATTAGAATGGATATTGAATAAAAATATATTTTTACCACGGAAGCATAAAACAACACTGATTTTTCTCAATAAAAGAGTGTTCTTATGGTTTTTAGTTCAAACGAAAACTTTATCCAAAAACGGTTTGTTTAAAAGTAAATAATCATCAAATAAAAAGACCATGTTTAGTAATTTCGTCTATCAAAATCCAGTAAAGATACTTTTCGGAAAAGGACAAATTGCTCAATTGAGCAAACAAATATCGCCAAATAGTAAGATTTTACTTACCTATGGAGGTGGAAGTATTTTCCAAAATGGTGTTTATGAACAAGTCAAAAAAGCTCTCGAAGGGCGAAATGTAATAGAGTTTGGTGGAATTGAGGCCAATCCAACCTATGAAACATTGATGAAAGCTGTTGAATTAGGGCGAAAAGAAAATATTGATTTTTTGTTAGCAGTCGGTGGTGGTTCGGTGCTTGACGGCACAAAATTTATAGCCGCAGCCATTCCATTTGAAGGAGAAGATGCGTGGCAAATTGTTACAGGAAAAGAAAAGTTTAAGAAAGCTATTCCAATCGGTTCTGTTCTCACTTTGCCAGCAACTGGCTCAGAAATGAACTATTTTGCGGTAATAAGCAAGAAATCTACCCATGAAAAGAAAGGAATGGGGCATCCGTTGGTTTATCCTGTATTTTCTATTCTTGACCCCGAAACTACTTTTTCATTGCCACCACGCCAAATTGCAAATGGCATTGCAGATGCTTTTACACACGTAATGGAGCAGTACATGACCTATCCTGTTAATGCTCAAATTCAAGACAGATTTGCAGAGTCAATCATTCAAACTTTGATTGAAGTTGCCCCTAAAACCATCGAAAACCCATCTGATTACGAAGCCCGTGCCAACTTTATGTGGGCAGCAACCGTGGCTTTAAATGGATTTATTAGCTTGGGAGTTCCGCAAGATTGGGCAACACACCAAATAGGACATGAGTTAACGGCTTTTCATGGTGTTGACCACGCACGAAGTTTGGCGGTTGTTTTGCCCTATTTATTGAAAGTTAAGCAAGAAACTAAGCGTGATAAACTTATTCAATACGCCAAAAGAGTTTGGAATTTAAGCGGAACTGATGATGAATTAGTGGCAGAAGCGATTCAAAAAACAGGTGAATTTTACGAATCATTAGGTTTGTCAATCAAAGCATCAGAATATGGTGTAAACCAAGAAACAATCGAAAAAATTGTAAAGCGTTTTGAAGAACGAGGGGTAAATTTTGGTGAAAATGGTGATATTACGCCAGCGGTTGTAGCTGAAATATTAGAGATGAGTATTGCTTAATATTATCATTCAATTAATAAAACTCAAAATAGAACGAGCCTTAGTCAAAACTAAAGCTCGTTCTATTTTTTTGTCACAAAACTTTCGCAAAATCGGCTGTTAATTTATTCATTTCTGCATCCGAAACTTCTCCTGAAGTAACAACCAAACGGAAACGCATTGTTGTTGATTGATTCGGAGCAAGTTTGAAATTTAATTCTTCTTTGCCGTTAGAAAATACTTTTTGTCCATAAGGATTCGCTGCAAACAATCCATAACCACGTGAATGCCAATAAGTTGGGTAGCCCACATTTTTTGGATGGTCAATGATAGCAACTGAGATTTTCTCATCACCCATTTTTCCACGAAGATTGACCCAATCTGAGCGTTTTGCCCAAGTGTCTTCGCCTTCAATTCCTTCTTTATTTCGGTAGCTTCCAGTAATTCCTGTATTATCTAATGATGGTACTTTGGTGGCAACACCACTTGCATCAGTGAAAATTTCAGCCTTAGTAGAAGGATGTTCCAATTGACGAGCCAAACGAATTGCGAAAGCTCCATCTTTTACATCTTTAAAAACCACCTCTTCATCAGCCGCAGTTAAAGTTGTAATTCTATCCGTAATTCGTTGATTACCAGTTCCTTGAAAAATATAAGTTGTCGTTTCTTTCAACATTATTTTTCCATCTTTATCAAGCCAATCAGCAGTAACAACAAGCGAGCCTTTATTTTTTCCTGATTTTATTGATTTGATTCCTGTGTGTACGATTGTTCCGTAAATAGCTTTCGGATTTGGCGGAGTATTTGAGTTATTCCAAAAATCATGTCCATTCACATCCTCATAATTAAACCAAACGCCCACATGATGCGGGTGGTCAATTCTTTCACCAGAACGAGGGTCAAGCGGCCAACCACGCGTGATAAGTGTACCTGTTGATGTCCGAACAGGGTACAAAACTGCTTTCTTTAACACATCTGGGCCTGGATAAATATAAGAAGTAAAAGGTTTCCCATCAACAAGTACTTCTATTTTTTTATTGGCATCGTCACGAACAATTTTTACTGGCTTAGTTTGGGCAAAAACAATTGCAGGAACAAGTAAAAAAAGCAAAAATATTTTTTTCATAAGTAGTTTTTTGAATAGAGTAAATAATATAACAAAGTAACTACTCTTTTTCAAGGCTTTCTACCGTTATATTAGCTTTTTCTTATATTTTTTTGACTTTATTTTATAAACGCAACATTAAGCCAATTACTAATGTATTTTCATTATCTATTTCATCCGAAGTACGTCTTTTACGGTAAATATATCGATAGCCAATTTCGGACTCTAATTGTTTTGTAAAGAAATGATTGAAAGTTAAACCAAGCTGATTTTGTTCATATTTTTTGGTAGAATTTGGTGGAGCTCCAAATAAAAATTCTTGTAAAAAAACTAGGTTATTACTATCAGAAATCGGCATTCTATACTGAAAACGTTGTCTGAATCGCCCTGCTGAACGGTCAACAAAGCTACGATATTCGTACTGAGTTCGCCATTGGAGCGTTCCTTTTCTGATTTTTTTAAAATATTCTACTCCTGGAGTAAACCGCCACTCGATAGTCGGTTTTCTTTGAAAATCAGCTTCTTTTCCTAAAATTTGGTAAGCATGCCACCTCGAAGCTGCGAAACTAAATAACCAATTTTTATTTCGATAACCCACCGTCAATCGTTGAGCATCGAGTAAAGGTTTATTTAAAAAATTAATTTTTGAAAAATGGAAGTCATTTTGTCGGCGATAAGCAATATCACCTGAAAACGAAAATTTATCTATCTGCTTGCTCAAAAGAAGTCTCGACCAAACAGATGTATGATTATATGATTGAGCATGGCCCGAAAGAATAGATAAAAATAACACAATGCCTAATACAAAAGTATGCTTGATATGCTTGTCTATTTTGCTGAATTGCTGGTCGATTTTCACTTAGTAAATTGTCAGATAGCTAGGGTTCTAAAAAACTTAAATACAAAATTATAATAAAAACATAGAGGTAAAATTAAAATACTATTTAATCTACCAAATTAATGTTTATTAATCTCAAACTTCAACCCTAAAGAGCTTAATAATTACTAGAATTATTCATTTTCGGTAAAATAATTGTACTATTCTTATTAACAATTTGATAATCAAGGGATTATCTGTTTTAATCAAGGTTTTCTCATTTATATTTCATAATTTTGCGGTTTATTTAAGAAAGGTGTTGTTCGTCTTTGTTTATCAGTTGTGAATGGTAAATGTTGATGCACAACGATTTAACAATTACATTTAATGAATAATATCAGAAACATTGCCATCATTGCCCACGTTGACCACGGTAAAACTACATTGGTTGATAAAATCATTCATGCGTCAAAACTTTTCAGAGAAAACCAAGAATTCGGTGACTTGATTCTTGATAATAATGACCTTGAGCGTGAACGTGGTATTACTATCGTTTCAAAAAACGTATCAGTAAGATACAATGGTGTAAAAATTAATATCATTGATACACCTGGTCACTCTGACTTTGGTGGTGAAGTAGAGCGTGTATTGAAATTAGCCGATGGCGTAATTTTATTAGTAGATGCTTTTGAAGGGCCAATGCCACAAACACGTTTCGTGCTAGGAAAAGCTCTCAACTTAGGCTTGAAACCAATTGTTGTTGTAAATAAAGTTGATAAAGAAAACTGTCGCCCTGACGAGGTTCACGAGCAAGTTTTCGACTTGATGTTTAACCTAGATGCAACTGAAGATCAATTAGACTTCCCTTGCCTTTATGGTTCATCAAAACAAGGTTGGATGAGTACAGATTGGCAAAAACCAACAACTGATATCGTTCCATTATTAGATGCAATCATTGAGCATATTCCTGCTTCTCCAGTAGTTGATGGAACGCCACAAATGCAAATAACTTCATTAGATTATTCATCTTTTGTTGGTCGTATTGCCATTGGTCGTGTAGCAAGAGGCGTTTTGAAAGAAGGAATGCAAATTGCTCTTTGTAAAGCTGATGGCTCAATTAAAAGAAATAAAATCAAAGAATTACAAGTATTTGAAGGCTTAGGCAAAGTAAAAGTTGCTGAAGTTGGTTCAGGAGAAATTTGTGCGGTAACAGGTATCGAAGATTTTGAAATTGGTGATACAATTGCCGATTTAGAAAATCCAGAAGCGTTACCACGTATTTCGATTGATGAGCCTACAATGAATATGTTGTTTACGATTAACAACTCTCCTTTCTTCGGAAAAGAAGGCAAATTCGTGACATCACGCCACTTACGTGACCGTTTAATGAAAGAAATTGAAAAAAATCTTGCATTAAGAGTAGAAACAGGCGACACAGAAGATAAATTCTTAGTATTTGGTCGTGGTATTCTTCACTTGTCAGTTCTTATCGAAACGATGCGTCGTGAAGGGTATGAACTTCAAGTTGGACAACCACAAGTTTTATACAAAGAAGACGAAAACGGTCGCCGTTTAGAACCAATCGAAACATTAGTTGTGGATGTTCCAGAAGAAACTGCTGGAAAAGTTATCGAATTGGCAACACAACGTAAAGGTGAATTGTTGATTATGGAGCCAAAAGGTGATTTACAACACCTTGAATTTAATATTCCTTCACGTGGGTTGATTGGCTTACGCTCAAGCGTATTGACTGCAACTTACGGAGAAGCAATTATGAATCACCGTTTCAAAGCTTATGAGCCTTTTAAAGGAGCAATTCCTGGACGTGTAAACGGTTCTTTAATTGCTAGTGGAAATGGCCCAGCAACACCATATTCGATTGATAAATTGCAAGATAGAGGTGTATTCTTTATTGACCCGAACGAAGATATTTACATGGGTATGGTAATTGGTGAGCATAATCGCCAAAACGATATTGTTGTAAACGTACAAACGGCAAAACAATTAACGAATATGCGTGCATCGGGTACTGACAATAACGTGAAGATTGCTCCAAAAATCAACTTCTCATTAGAAGATGCCATGGAATATATCCAAAAAGACGAATACTTGGAAATTACTCCAAAATCAATTCGTATGCGTAAGATTTACCTTGATGAAAACGAGCGTAAACGTGCAGAAAGCAAAAATGCTTTTGCAGGGGCTTAATTTCTGAGAAATATATAAAAGCCTTGATAGTCGAAAGATTATCAAGGCTTTTTTTGTATTGAAATTAATTGTTACTTTAATTAATTATGTATTTATTTAGTTCATAAAGTATGTCGTTCTGAGAACGGCGACAAACTGACTAAATGTAGAACATTTAGTAAAACGGAGGGAGGAATCATTCCTTATTTATAAATAACAATTGGAACCGCATTAACTATTTCAAGTTGACAACTTGCGGTTTGTTGATTTACAAAACCAGCATTAAATTCTCTTACTTTAGTTTTAGACTTTGCTCTAATTGTTTTATAAACGGTTTCAGTTGATGTACTAAGGATTGTTTTTGATTCTGAAAAGTATGTAAACTTTATTGACACATCTTTCATATCAATATTTGTCATATTTTCAATATCAAAATTTTGCATACTAATAACACCAAAACCGCCTAAATACCACGATTTAGGAGTTAATTTTAAATAACTAGCAGGGTTTTTGGTTATTTCTTCTTCTTCTGATAGCTTGTAGATTGGTTCTTTCGCTTCTATCTCTTTCATTGTAGTATGTGCGACTTGTTTTTCATCATTATCGGTACAAGCTTTATTTATCAAAATAATCCCAATAAACATTAATGATAGTATAATAAAGAATTTGCCAATTGGAAAGCCGTTGTTCATAGTATGTATGTTTTAGATTTATACAAACATACTAAATAATTATTCCAGTCCAAAGTGGTTAATTATTAGCTCAACCTTTATCGGGTCTGCTCTTTCTTTCCGTTTTTACTCGTTCTCACAAAGTTTGCTATGTACCTTCGTGAGACTCTGAGGGAACGAAAAACCGCAATTCAACTTTTATATAAATACTTCTCTTTCGCCTCTATTTTATTCTATTTTTTCAATAAAATACAAGACATTCTATCAACATGATAGATAAAAACAATTTACCTGCTATTTTTGTGGGAAATAATTAAGTTTTTGAATGATTAAAATAATAAAATACAATGCAAGAAGGAACAGTTAAGTTTTTTAATGTGACCAAAGGATTTGGTTTCCTAACTCCCGCCAATGGAGGAGCAGATGTTTTTGTTCATGTAAGCGGTTTACAATATGAAATAGTAGAAGGTGATAAAGTAACTTTTGAAGTACAAGATGGCAAAAAAGGCCCTAATGCCGTCAATGTGAAACCTTTCTAATTTGATAAAATCAATTATTTCAATAAATATTTAATTAAAATGCAAGAAGGAACAGTTAAGTTTTTTAATGATACTAAAGGATTTGGTTTCATTACACCCGCCAACGGAGGAGCAGATATTTTTGTTCATTCAAGTGGTTTAACTTCCCCAATACAAGAAGGTGACAGAGTATCTTTTGAGATGCAAGATGGCCCAAAAGGCCCTAGTGCCATTCATGTAATGATTATTTAGTTTTATAAAAGACACCTTATCTTTTATGAAAAAGGTTTACACAAAAATATGTAAACAAATGGCAAGCACCAAGATAAAAAATATAAAAGCCTTGATAGTCAGAAGATTATCAAGGCTTTTTTGTGTAAACTTATTTTAAAACGAGTCACTACTCTTTATCACCAAACTTATTTTCAAATAATGCTTTTATGGCATTAAAACACTCTTCCTCTTTTTCGTCAGCTCCTCCCTCACATTCCACGATGATAAGAGCTCCTTTTTTAGCTTGAAGAATCAATACATCCATAATTTCAATCACTTCGACACGTCTATTTTTATACGTTAGGTACACTCTTACCCTCTCCCTACCCCCACTTCTATATTTAGCAACCAATTGTGATAGTTTTGCGGCCGCACGGTCATTAAGTCCGCGTTCATTCCTAACTTCCATTTCCTCCTGACGAAACATGTGCTTCCGAGTGTCTTTTGTGAAGTTGAAGCTTGTTAAAGCAAGCATCATAAAAAATGCTAAAAAAATTGGTTTCATAATAGTTAGTTTTAATAAATAACAGTTTTTGATTTATACTCCTTATGCGTTTTATTAGTCGAAAAGACCAAATAAAGGCGAAAATAAGTTTTTTTTTGAATATATTTAAAATTATTCAATTGTAAAAATTTTCTTTATCAAATTCCAAAAACAATCCCAATCTAAAAAATACCAAAGCCTTGATAGTCGGAAGATTATCAAGGCTTTTTTTGTGTAGTTTGAAAATCGTATCTTTGCCATTATGATTCAAAAACCTATCCTCATATTAAAATTCGGTACGGCTTCGATTACTCAAAAAAACGGAGAACCCGACGAAACAATCATTGCCGATATTGCTCGTCAAGTAGCTATTCTTCACGCTGACTATCAGATAGTTATGGTTTCTTCAGGAGCTGTTGGAGCTGGAAAGCATTTCATCAAAAATTACTCGGGAGAAATTTCGGAGCGTAAAGCCGCAGCTGCAATCGGAAATCCACTTTTGCTGAATATATACGCTAAATATTTTTCAAAATACAATATCCAAATTGCCCAAAGTTTGTGCGAACGTCAACATTTTGGGAATCGTGAACAATTTTTACAGCTCAAAGAAACCTATCAAGAGCTTTGGAAAAACGATATTATTCCGATTGCCAACGAAAATGATGTTGTGAGTAATCGTGAATTAAAATTTTCGGATAATGATGAATTGGCCACACTCATTGCCACAGGTTTTGGAGCAGAAATACTAATGATTTGTACTTCGGTTGGTGGACTTTTGGATAAAGAAAAAAACATCATTAGAAAAATACAAAACATTGACAATCAAATACTTAGCTTGGTTGACAATAGCAAATCGGCTCTAGGTTCAGGCGGAATGGCATCGAAACTGACTTTTACGAAATTGGCCACTCGCATGGGAATCAAAGTAATTATTTTTGGAATGAAAGAAACCGATGGCATCTTAAAAGCAATTCAAGGCGACGCAGGAAGCGAGTTTTCGGCACAAGAAGTAAATCTTTCTTCAAGAAATAAATGGTTGGCAAGCGGTAGTTTGACGGTAGGAACTTTACAAATTGATGCGGGTGCCGCAAAGGCTCTACAAAAACGTAGTAGTCTTTTAGCTGTGGGAATCAAAAAAGTAAAAGGCGACTTTGAAGTCGGAGAAGTGGTTGAGATTGTTGATAATCAAGGAATTATGTTGGCTGTCGCTCGGACAAAAGTTTCGTCAGTTGAGTTGACCGAAAATCTAAAAACGATAAACTTTGAAGTTGCCAATGCCAATGATATTGTGTTGATTTAATGTTTTTACTTGGATTTCACCTACAATTTTACAAGATTTGTAAACAATAAAGATTCATTACTCAATGAAAAAACAGGAAATACCAAAGGTTGTTGCGGATGTTTTGAAAGAAATTTCAGATACGATTAAGACATTTAATCTAAATGCTGATTTTAAACTGGTAGCAAAATCTTCAGATGATTTTCTTTTAAAGATTTATCCTAAAGGATATGAATCTTTGTTTTTACAAATAACTGATTATCAATTCAATAATAGTAATGAACAGTCCAAAATAGTTATTGTAAACTATAATATATTATTAAATTATGATAGTTATATATCTATCAAAAGCTCTTTAAAAGAAATAGGTATTAATCATGCTATGTTTGTTATTGATAGGAATTATCTATTTTTCGTCTTAGCAAAGTACCTGACAACAATTAACCATTTATATAAAGAATTAAATAATTATGAAAAGACCACTTTAGATATATCTAAATATTTTGAGACAGAAGATGAAGAAGAAATCATCCCTACAGAACCTAATCATTTTGAATTAGCCGATAAAATTTTACCATATAGCCTTAAACAATTAGCCGTAAAAGATTTTCAAGGCATTAAAGAACTTACCGTAGAAAGTATTCCAGTAGATACGCAATGGATATTTTTGGTAGGCGAAAATGGTTTTGGTAAAAGTACGGTACTACAAGCCATTTTCATGGGGCTAAATGGAGCTTTAGATGGCAATACTCCCCTTTTGGAAAATAAACATAGCAGTATTCAGGTAGAATATAAAAGCCTTGACGATAGCTTTGTGAATAGTATAAAAGATAATAAAAACCCTTTGGTGCATTTGGCAGCTTATGGACCTGGTCGTTTGAATCTGCAAGGGGTGAAGAGCGAAAATGCCGAAGATAGAAACAATTCTGTTTCTTATAATTTATTCAATTCTGACGGCTTTTTGTTTAATATCAACTCTGAATTAGTACGTTGGGGCTTGAAAAAAGACAAACGTTTTGGTTTAGTAAAAAAAGCTATTTGTACGCTTATTCCGAATTTGGCAGATGTGAGTCTTAACTCAGAAACTGACCAAATAGAGTATATCGAGCAAGAAATTTGTGAAGATGGCAAAAATACCATCAAATACCAGCCTTTACCTTTTCAGAAATTAGCATCTGGCTTCAAAAGTGTCATTGCATTAGCTGGTGATATGATTGTTCGGCTTTCTAAAAATCAACCTACTGTAAAAGACCCTTCAGAGCTAAAAGGTATTGTGATTATTGACGAAATCGACTTGCATTTACACCCAAAACTACAAAAACAACTCGTCGGACAGTTTTCGAAAGTTTTCCCGAAAATACAATTTATTGTTTCGACCCATAGTCCGATTCCGCTTTTAGGGGCTGAATCTAATACCGTTATTTTGAAAGTTAGTCGCACGGAGGCAGAAGGTGTACAAATCGAAAATATCAAATTAGAACTCAAAAACCTTACGCCAAACTTAGTTTTAACTTCTGGAATATTTGATATGGAAGATTTTGTTTCGGTACAAAACGAAGAGATTAGCGAAGTCCGCACCGAAGATTCATTCGAAGAGATGCAGAAAAACGATATGGTCGAAAAACACCTGCAAGACTTTGAAAAAAGTGCCAGTCAGTTTCCAGATGAATTATTTATGCCAAAATCTCTTAAATAACCACAAAAAAGCGATGATTAGCATAAAAAAAGATTTTGATACTCCACCCGAAAAATTAGTACAGTCCAAGAGAAACGAACATATAAAAGACGCTTTGGTTACCAAAAACGAGCATAAATTTAAAAGTTCGATTTACCGAAAAACTACCATTGACGCCTTAGAAACACTCTACAATTTCAAATGTGCTTATTGTGAAAGTGATACTTCGGCAGGAGCACCTTTTCAAGTAGAACATTTTCGTCCAAAAGCAAAAACAGAAGGTGATGCCACACATAAGGGATATTATTGGTTAGCCTATGAGTGGAGTAATTTGACACTTGGGTGTAGTGCCTGCAATAATGCCAAGAAAAATCATTTTCCGATTAAAGGAAATAGAATTAGCGAGCCTATATTAGATGCAACGGGCTTTCCTTTAGTGACTTATTTAAGTATAGATTCTGACGAACTTAAAGGTGAACAGGCCGTTTTACTTAATCCCGAAGTTGATGTGGTAGAAAATCATTTTTATTTCACACCCGATGGAAAAATAGTAGGAGTTGACGACCGAGGAAAAACAACGATTGAAAAACTAAAACTCAACAGAAAAAGGTTAGTCTTTTGGCGAAAAAAGCTTTTGGATGATTATCTGAAATCTATAAAAAATATTCTCGAAGATTTTTTGACTAAACAAAGAGACATTGACCAGTGCAGATACGCCATCAAACTAGAATTTGAAAAGATTACATTGCAGCAAAACCCCGAAAAACAATATTCAAGATTTGGCTTTTTTATGTTCAGTAAGTTTGAAATTTTCTTTGCTAATCAGTTAGAAAAAAAACAAAAAGAAGCAGTTTTAAAGTTCTTTGAGCTTTTTAAGCAAGGAGAATTATAAGCAAATTTCAGCGGTAATAAATAAATTTATCAATCAACTAAAACTATGAAAAAAATGTATTTTCTATATTTGGCAATCGCCGTATTAGCTTTTATTTTCAATATTTTTATAGTTACCAATAACAAAACACAAACCGATGGACAAATGGGTATCGTTCCTGTTGTGCAAATGGTTTTTATTATTCCAATTTTTATTATTTGTTCACTAATTTTTTATTTTACAAAAAATACTAGTTTCGCACTCAACAATCAAAGTTTATATATTTTATTACCTTTTTTATTAGAAATTTTGTTTTTTGCTTTCACGAAAGACTTATTTAGTATGTTTAAATCAGATGGTTTTATCACGAGGTCATATATTTATTCGATTGGGTTGGCTACAATTGCTACCTATTTTATACATTGGATTTTTGTTAAAATCTTCTAAAAACAACCACATTTTGTAAGAAACCAAGTTTTTACTAATAATATACTACGCTAAAAATGACAAATCAGCAACTCCAACAAGTAATCAATCGAATGTTTGAAAGCATCTCTGCTCAAATTCTAACGTATAAAGATAGTCCCGCAGATTGGAATATTTCTGACGGAAATGTGGCTGTTTGTATCATAGATGAAACAGGAAACATTTATGGTAAAATTTGGGGAGATAACAAAATACGAGGTCGTCGTTTTTATGACGTAGCTTACAGAAAAGCCTCTCAAGTATGGATAACTGGTTATAAAACAGGCGAATTTGAACGTTTAGTATTTACTGATAAAGTGAATTATAGAGAATTTGGCATAGACTTACCCGACCTAATGGGCTGGGAAGGTGGCCAGCCCATTCAATTAGATGCTGAAACCAAAATTTCTTGTGGATTCAGTGGTTTTAAAGGTATAAATGATTTAGGAATTGTAAAAAATGCTGCTGAGGAAGCAATGAATCAATAATAATGACATTTTAGGGCAAAGGTTAATTAGGTTTAATTTTCCTTTTCCCAAATTTCATTTACTTTATCGCCTTTTGAGCTTTTTCCTGAATGTTGCCATTTATTGCCTTCAAGTTTTGCATCAAAGCTAAGTGAAGCCCCTACTCGGTTGTTATCTCTTGAAAAAAAATCAAGGGTTTCAACGTACTTTCCATCTTTCAATAGATAAGTTCCGCCACCTGTTCCCGAAAACTCTTTGGTTTCAGGATTAATTGCAATCCATTGAAACCTTGTTTCTGAACATATTTTTAGCGTTTTTCTTGCTCCTCGTTTCATTTCATTCATGTTTCCATCTTGTCCTTCTCTGGCTGTAATTCGCCAATTTCCTGACAAAGCATCTGAGCCCTTATCAATGCGTTTCCACGTTGTTTTTGCTTGGTTTTCTATCGTAAAAGAATCGCCAGTTCTTGAATATTTATAGATAACTTTCGTTCCAACATTTTCTGGGTGTTTATCGTTAAATTCGAGTGTAAGAGTCAAACCACTATCGTTGATTTCATACGTACCGCCATAGCTTCTGATATAAAGATTTTTCTCGAAAACTGAAATAGATAAGTAGTTTTGGGTTGCAATCATCACAACTCTTTGGTTGGATGAACTATTTTCGGGTATCATTTCCCAAGCTCCTTTAAGTGTACCAGCAATACTTTGCAAGGAAACGCATAAAATAACCAATGAATAATAAATCGTCTTTTTCATTTTTTGTGAGTTGAAGTATTACAAATATTCAATAAAACTATAAAACGTACGATAAAAAGCATATAAATTAAACATTCTTGGGCTTAACTTTAATAAACTTCATTCCAAAAAGGATAAAAAGAGTAACACAAATAAACAAGCTCACAAAGAATATTAAACTCAAAAAAAGGTTGTAATAAATGATAGCAACCATACAAAATACCGAAAGAGTTAATGCCACGAATGGGAATATTGGATAAAATGGCACTTGGTAGGGTCGCAAAAGATTCGGTTCATTTTTACGAAGAATGAAAAGACTTATCATACTAATTACGTACATCACAATTGCTCCAAGGACTGACATAATGATTATCTGGTCAGTTTTTCCTGAAAAAATGGCTAAAAAACCAACGAACCCTCCAACAAACAAAGCCCAATGTGGCGTTTGATAATGTCGATTAACTTTTGACAAAAACATAGGTAAAAAACCACTTCGAGCTAAAGCATAAATCTGACGAGAATAACCGATTGTGTTACCATGAAAAGAAGCAATCAAGCCAAAAAGCCCTAAACTCGTGAAAACTTTTGACCATGTATTTCCATTCCCTAACGCCATTGCGAGCGTTTCGGGAAGTGGATGGTCTATTTCGCTCAGTAATCGCCAATCTCCTACTCCACCACTCAGAACCATTATTCCAATCGAAAGAGTTACAAGTGTCAGAATGGCTGAAATATAGCCTTTTGGAATTGTTTTATATGGATTTTTGACTTCTTCGGCTACCATCGCAACGCCTTCGATGGCTACAAAGAACCAAATCGCAAAAGGTATTCCTGCAAAAACGCCATTGGCATTAACAGAAGAGTTTGCCAAGAAATTTTCTAGCTTAAACGATGGAAAAATCAAAGCCATAAAAACTAAAATTTCAATTACAGAAAGTGTAGTAACAAGCAGTGAAAAATTAGCTGAGTCTTTAATTCCAAATAAATTAATAGCAATAAAAACGAAATAAGAAACGATTGCCGTTGTTAAAACTGGAATATCAGGATTTAGAAAATTAGTATAACTTCCTAAAGCCATTGCGATGGCGGGCGGAGCTAAAACGAAATCTACCAAAGTAGCAAATCCTGCAATAAAACCACCAATCGGCCCCATTGCTCGAAAAGCATAAGCAAACGGACCACCTGCATCGGGTATTGAAGCCGTAAGTTCGGTATATGAAAAAATAAATGTGATGTATAAAACCGTAACAAATAATACTGAAACAAGAAAACCCACTGTACCAGCAACAGCCCAACCATAATTCCAGCCAAAATATTCACCAGAGATAACCATTCCAACAGCAATCGCCCATAATTGTGATGTTCCTAGCACTCGTTTTAAGCCAATTTTATTACTATCAGGAGGTTTTGTCATCGCCGATTTATATTTTTGGAGCTGTGAAGTTAATAAAAATGTTAGTTTTTGAGTGAGTTTTTGTAGCTTTGTTTTCGTTGAATTCCTGATGAATCTGTTTGTTGTTTATTTATTTTTTTCAATTTGAAACAAGTTAAAACTTGCCCTGTTAAATAATGCTTAATCTACTTTATAATTTTTCGATACACAGTTACTCACTTATTATCAAGCTTTTAGCACCGTTTAGCTCAAAAGCAGAATTTTGGGTAGAAGGAAGAAAAGATATTTTTAGCAAACTAAAATTGACTATCGGAGAACCCAATAAATCCCAAAAAATTGCGTGGTTTCATTGTGCATCTTTGGGTGAGTTTGAACAGGGAAGACCTGTTATTGAAGCATTTCGAGCAAAATATCCTGCATATAAAATACTAGTAACATTTTTTTCTCCATCAGGTTATGAAGTTAGAAAAAATTATTCTGGGGCTGATTTTATTTTTTATTTACCTGCCGATACGCCCAACAATGTAAGTCAATTTATACAAATTGTTCAGCCAAAAATCGTTTTTTTTATAAAGTATGAATTTTGGCGAAACTATTTAACTGAACTAAAAAAACATCAAATTCCAGTCATTTCATTTTCGGCCATTTTTCGTCCAAATCAGTTATTTTTTAAACCTTATGGCGGTTTTTATCGTAAAGTTTTGCAGCAATTTGACCATATTTTAGTACAAAATGAAGTTTCTTATCATTTATTAGAAAATATTGGTATTCAGAATATTACCTTGGCGGGAGATACTCGTTTCGACCGAGTAAAGCAAATTGTTGATGCAAAAAAAGAAATTCAGATTGCCAAAGATTTCAAAGCAAATCGGCAAATTCTGATGATTGGTTCGGCGTGGCAAGCAGATATGGAAGTGTTGATTTCGTTTATTAATTCTCTTTTGGATTTGCCAAATATTGCTTTTGTTATTGCTCCGCACGAAATTCATCGAATAGAAATCAATACTTGGCAAAAGCAAATTCATCCCAAAAGCATTTGTTTTTCAGAAGTCAAACCATCAACCCAATTAACTGATTATCAAATACTTATCATTGATAATATTGGAATGCTTTCGTCGCTTTATCAATATGCTGAATATGCTTACATTGGTGGTTCTTTTGGAAAAGGGCTACACAATATTTTAGAAGCTGCCACTTTCGGAATGCCTATTGTTTTTGGAAATAAAGCTTATCAAAAATTCCAAGAAGCAACCGATTTGGTGCGACTAGAAGGAGCTTTTACTGTTGGTTCTTCGGAAGATATGATGGAAGTTTTTCTTGAATTAGAAGAAAATCCTGACAAGAAACTTAAAGCTGCCAATACGTGTAAAAATTACGTTTTAGAAAATATCGGAGCTACCGAAAAAGTGATGACGGTTGTTGCATCAATTCTTAACAATTAGATAAACACCTGCTACAATCAGTACGCCGCCAGCAATTCGTAAGCTACTGATTGGATGTAGTTTGAAACCCAAAAGTCCAAAATGATCAAGTAGCATGGCGGTTAATAATTGCCCAGCCACGATTAAACAAATCATGTTGGCCGAACCGATTTTTTGTACGCTCAAAATAACGGTTATTACAAAAAAAGCCCCTAAAATTCCGCCAGTTAATTTCCACCATTCGAGCGATTTCAATGTTGTTACTGTCGGGATTGATTCTTTAAAAAAAGGCATTATCAAAATCAAACCTATCAGACCAGTTGCAAAAGAAATAATTGCCGCAAAAATCGGATTATTAATTGACCTTCGTAATTCGGCATTTACTCCCGACTGAGTACTATTGGTTACACCGCACAGAAAAGCGAGTATATAGTAAATGATGTTCATCGTTAAAATAAAATTTAGATTTGACAACGATTGAACGTTGTCAAATCTTTTTAAATGATTACTTTTTCAAGCATCGTGATATATAACTGAATTCCTTCTTCGATTTCGTTGAGATAGATATATTCATCAGCAGTATGTGAGCGTGCAGAATCTCCTGGCCCCATTTTCAATGATGGACAATCAAGTAAAGCTTGGTCAGAAGTGGTTGGTGAGCCATAAGTATTTCTTCCCATTGAAATTCCTGCTTTCACAATTGGATGGTCTTTCGGAATGCTCGAAGGGCGTAAACGAATGGAACGAGGGACAACTTCACTCTCAATATTTTTCTTTACAACATCTGTTATTTCTTCTAAAGTATATTGCTCAGTCACTCGGATATCAACTGTAAATTTGCAAGTATCTGGCACTACGTTATGCTGTGAACCTGCATTTATCATTGTTACGCTCATCTTGATTGGGCCAAGATTTTCTGAAACCTTTGCAAATTTGTACGTTTGAAACCACGCAATGTCTTTTACTGCTTTATAAAGAGCATTTTCACCTTCATCACGAGCTGCGTGTCCTGATTTTCCGTGTGCAATACAATCCAACACTAAAAGTCCCTTTTCAGCTACGGCTAAATGCATTTGCGTAGGTTCGCCCACAATTGCAAATTCAATTTCAGGCATATCAGGTACTAGAATTTCCAAACCATCACGTCCCGAAATCTCTTCTTCGGCACTTGCTGCCATCACGACATTATATTTCAAATCATTTCGATAATAAAAATAGCAGAAAGTCGCAATTAAGGAAACCAAACAACCACCCGCATCATTACTACCGAGGCCAAAAAGTTTTCCATCTTTTACTAATGGATTCAACGGATTGAGTGTCCAAGAAGGATTAGGTTTTACAGTATCGTGGTGAGAGTTTAATAAAACCGTTGGTTTCGAGGCATCGAAATGTTTGTTTTTTGCCCAGATATTGTTCTTTTTACGACGATATGGAATATTTCTTTCACGGAAAAATTCTTCGAGAATAGCTGCCGTTTCATCCTCTTGTTTACTGAAAGATTCGGTTTGAATTAAATCTTTGAGAAGCTCAATGGCATCTTTAGTTAGTGTTGCGACTAAATCTGAATTTTGAATCATAAATACAATGTTGAATGATTTAATGAGTACCGCAATAGAATCGAATAAATAATTAAATTGCTCAGAATAAATATAACTGGATAGAATACCTCGGTCGAAATTCTATTGACTAATTATTTGTGTCCCTCTTGTTCCTTCCGCCACAGCCTGTTTCAATTCATCGGCATGACAAATTATCACCTTTGAAACACCTTTTTGTAGAGCCGAAAAAGCATTATCTAGTTTCGGAATCATTCCTGCATTGATTACTCCAGACGCTTTATATTCGGCATATAAAGCTGGCGTAAGTTGCGGAATAACTGAATCGTTGTCATCAGGATTTGAAAGTACGCCTTTTTTTTCAAAGCAATATATTAAATTTACTTCATAATCACCCGCCATTGCTACTGCCACCGAAGATGCTTGCGTATCGGCGTTTGTATTAAGCATATTTCCTTCTTTATCAAATGTCAATGGAGCGAAAATAGGCGTTAAATTATTTTGTAAAAAGGTATCAATCAATTTATTATCAACTTTTTCAACATCGCCTACAAAACCATAATCAATATCTTTAACGGCACGTTTTTTGGCTAAAATCACTCCACCATCAGCTCCTGTGAGGCCGATTGCATTACAACCCAATGCTTGTAATTGAGCAACAATTTGTTTGTTAACCAAGCCACCATAAACCATCGTCACAACTTCCAACATCGGCAAATCCGTGATTCGTCTTCCGTCAACCATTTTAGTTTCTACATCGAGTTTTACTGCAATTTTTGTAGCAATTTTCCCTCCTCCATGAATTAAAATTTTCGCGGAATTCAAAGCTGAAAAATCTTCCAAAAATTGTTTACATGAGCGAGGATTATCAATGACGTTTCCGCCGATTTTGATGATATTGAGTTTTTGATTCATTTTTAACTATATTTGTAAAGCTAAAACTCTACGATATTTAGATGTTTGTAGGTATGTTTTTAAAGAAAAAACAAAAGCTATCGACTTATAAAATACAAAATTACACATGAAAATTGAAACTCTTGCGATTCACGCAGGAAATCATGGAGACCCCACTACTGGAGCGGTTGTACCGCCACTTATACTTTCGACTACTTTTGAGCGTGCCAACGACGGAAGTTTAGTTGAAGGCCGTGATATTTATACGCGTGCTTCAAATCCAAATCGAAGAGCTTTGGAAGAAAAACTTGCCGCTCTCGAAGGTGGTAGCGAAGCCATCGCTTTTGCTTCTGGACAAGCTGCCACGATGAGTATTTTCCATACTTTAGGTGCTGGAAGCCACGTCATACTTCCAGATGATATTTACTATAACACAAAAGTAATTATTGATACGCTTTACGCAAACTTTGGACTTACTTGCACAGAAGTTGACATGACGGATTTGAATCAAATCAAACGAGCAATCAAGAAAAACACCAAGCTAATTTGGATTGAAAGTCCGTCAAACCCAAGTTTAAAAGTAACTGATATTCAAGCGGTTGTAAAAATTGCAAAAGCGAAAAACCTCCTCGTGGCTTGCGATAATACTTGGGCAACTCCTTTTTTTACTAAACCGTTTAATTTTGGCGTGGATGTTGTTATGCACTCTACGACTAAATATTTTGGTGGACATTCAGATATTTTGGGTGGTTGTGTAATTTTTCCTCCCAATATTCAGCATGAAATGAATACGAAAATTCGTACTTTTCAAAGCGTTGGAGGAGCTGTTCCTTCTCCATTTGATTGTTGGTTATTAAACCGAAGTTTATCAACTTATGCAGTCAGAATGCCCGTTCATGCTCAAAATGCCATGAAATTGGCAACTTTCTTAGAAAATCATCCACAAATAGAAAAAGTAAATTATCCAGGACTAAAATCTAACGAATATCATCGAATAGCGAAAAAACAAATGATTGGAGCAGACGGAGTTCCGAGTTTTGGTGGAATGATGTCTATCTTGGTCAAAGGTGGACAAAAAGAGGCATTAGCATTGGCTTCAAAGCTTCAGATTTTCAAACATGCCACAAGTTTGGGTGGCGTCGAAAGTCTAATTGAGCATCGTTATTCGGTAGAAGGTGTTCATTCAAAAAGTCCAGAAAATTTACTTCGCATTTCGGTTGGTATCGAAAACATCAGTGATTTAATTGCTGATTTTGAAAATGCCTTTAAATAAATATCAAACTAATTCGTTTATTTCGCAGTTTATTCGTCATCTCAAAAGCATCGCATGAAAATGCTTTATTCTTAAAAACCATTTTTTTATAATGAAAAAACTCCTGTTTTCTGTTTTATTATTTCCTTTTCTTCTTCAAACAAACGCACAAGAATTAAAAACCAAAATCAATTGGTTTAACCTTGATTATGAAAAAGACGGTGTTCGCGGAATGAGCGTTGAGCGTGCTTATAATGAGTTGTTGAAAGACAAAAAAGCTACGCCTGTGGTAGTAGCTGTTATTGATGGTGGAACTGACGTAAACCATGAAGACTTGAAAGACCGCCTATGGACAAATACAAAAGAAATAGCTGGTAATGGCAAAGATGATGATAAAAATGGTTTCATTGATGACATCAACGGTTGGGATTTTATTGGTGGAAAAGATGGTACTGACGTAAACCACGAGCAGTTGGAAATGACTCGAATTTTGAAACAATTGAAAGATAAATTTGGCGACAAACCTTCAAAAAAAGTAATTCGTAAAAACAAAGCAGATTATGAGTTTTTACAAACTTTACAAAAAGAATTTAATGAAAAAAGAGCTGAAAGCGAGCAATATGCTCCTTTTTATAAACAAGTTTACGCCAATTATGTTGAGTCTGAAAAAATATTGAAGGAATACTTAAAAACAGATAAACTTACAAAATCTGCAATTGCAGGAGTCGATGAAAGTCAGGCCGACCGTAAAGTAAGAGCTGCCAAGAAAACAATCGAAAAATTTGATGAGTTAGGAGCAACAGGTGCCGACATAAAAGAAGCAGCCGAACACTATGAAAGTGAATTGCAATACAATTATAACCTTGATTTTGATGCCCGTAAAGTTGTTGGCGACAAACCCAATAAACTCGAATATGGCGAATATGGCAACAACGAGGTAACTGGCCCAGAAGCGATGCACGGCACACACGTAGCTGGAATAATCGGTGCAAATCGCATGAATAATTTAGGCATTATGGGTGTTTGTAATGATGTGAGGCTCATGGTTGTTCGTACCGTGCCTGATGGAGATGAACGAGATAAAGACGTGGCCAATGCCATTCATTATGCAGCTGACAACGGAGCTTCAATCATTAATATGAGTTTTGGAAAAAAATATTCGCCTGAAAAAAAATGGGTAGATGATGCCGTAAAATATGCCCAATCGAAAGGTATTTTGTTGATTGCTGCCGCAGGAAATGACAACCTAGACGTTGATGTGGATGTGCATTACCCAACGGATACTTATGAAGGCGGCGGTATTGCAGAAAACTGGATTTCGGTTGGTGCTTTATCTTGGAAACCCGATGTAGATGCTGTGGCCACATTTAGCAATTTTGGAAAGAAAAATGTTGATGTCTTTGCTCCTGGTGTTGATATTTATTCAACTGTTCCAGGTTCAAAATACGAAGAAAAAAGTGGCACAAGCATGGCAGCTCCAGCAACAACAGGCGTTGCGGCTTTATTGAAATCCTATTTCCCGAATCTAACTGCTGCACAAATCAAAAAAATTATTTTAGATTCTTCCGTGAAAGTACCTGATTTTAGAGTAAAGAAACCAGGAAGTGAAGAAATTGTAAAATTTGAAGAGTTGTCAGCTACTGGTGGTATTGTCAATGCTTACAATGCCGTAAAAATGGCGATGGAAATGAAATAATATTCCCAATCAATAAAAAAGCACTTCTAAATTGATTTAGAAGTGCTTTTTTATATCCAATCCTCGGGCTTTTTATTCTTTTGAAAAAGAAAATCTAGCACTGTAATTAATAAAAACTATTTTACTGCTTTCAAACTCAAATCAAGACTTTTGGCAGAATGTGTTAAATAGCCCATTGAAACATAATCAACACCACAATCAGCGTATTCACGTACATTTTTAGGTGAAATATTACCCGAAGCTTCCAAAGGAAAACGGCCATTAACAATCTTTATGGCTTCTTTGATATTTTCAAAGCTAAAATTATCAAGCATAATTCTAACTACACCGCCAATTTCTAGGGCTTCTTGCAATTCACTCAAATTACGAACTTCGATTTCAATCGGTAAATTTTTGTTATTAACTTTCAAATATTCGTGGGCTGCATTTAAAGCATTTTTGATACCTCCAGCATAATCAACGTGATTGTCTTTTATCAAAATCATATCAAACAAACCAAAACGATGGTTTACTCCTCCTCCAATTTGAACGCCCCATTTTTCAATCATTCTGAAACATGGCGTTGTTTTTCTAGTATCTAAAACCTTTGTTTTTGTACCTTCAAGAAGTTTTACAACTTGTTTTGTGGTGGTTGCAATGCCACTCATGCGTTGCATGCAATTTAGCACCAAACGCTCGGCAGTCAAAATTGAGCGGTCACAACCTTCAACATAAAAAGCAATATCTCCAAACTTTACTGGTTTTCCGTCTTTAATCAAGACTTGCACTTTTAAGTTTTTATCAACAATTTTGAAAATCATTTTTGCTAATTCAACTCCAGCCAGAATTCCTTCATCTTTCACCAAAAGTTTGGCTTTACCCATTGCATCCGCAGGAACAGTTGAAAGTGATGTATGGTCTCCGTCGCCTACATCTTCGGCAAGTGCATTTTTTATAAACTTCGTTATTGCTCTTTTATCTAATTTCATTTTTGATAAATTCTATTTTATATTTTCTCCAATTATTCGCAAACCTTCTAAAGTCAACTCTCTATTTACTTCCACAAACTCGCCGTTTAAAGTCGAAATAATCGACGAAAGTCCACCCGTAGCGATAGCAATACAATCACCTCCAAGCTCGGCTCTAATTTTATGAATCATGTTTTTCACCAAGCCTTCGTAGCCCCACAAAATACCCGACTGAATGGCATGAACAGAATTCTTACCAAGCACAGACGTAGGTAAAACCAAAGGTACATCGGGCAATTGGGCCGTATTTGAAAACAATGCTTTCACGGCGGTGCGTAAACCTGGTGCAATAGAAACACCCAAAACTTTTCCGTCTTCCGAAACCACTGTAAAGGTCAAGGCTGTTCCGAAATCAACTACAACACAGTTTCTTTTGTATTTTGTAAAAGCAGCCACAGCATTGGCTACCAAATCGCTGCCGATTTCGTCAGGATTATCAATGGAAACTTGAATCTTCTGGAAAATATGAGCGTTCACAACAATCGCTTCTAAACCAAACAAATTGCTAATCAATGATTTAAAAATTGGTGTCAAAGACGGCACAACGCTACTCAAAACCACTTTATTGATGTCTGAAAAACGCAGGTTGTTTTCTAAAAAATATTGGCGAAAACGATATTCAAAATAAACATAATTTTCGTCTTTCAATGACTTAATCCTGAAATTATGGAGCAGCTTTTCGCCCTCGAAAAGCCCAAAAACGGCATCAGTATTGCCAACGTCTATGACCAATAAATAATTCAATCGCGTATTGAGTTAAGTTCAAAGTTTACAAAAAACGACAATCTTTCAAAATATACCTCAAAGAACAGCTTTTCTTCGCAAAAATACAAAGCCGTTTTCTTCCTTAATAATCTCCAAATTAGAATTATTACGATATTGCTCAAGTCTATCCACTCTTGTAACGAAAAAAACAGGCTTATCTACTTTACCATTGAGTAGCCAATTTTCATAGGCTGCGTCTTTTAGTATGGCTGCATTTCCACTATTAATTGGCTTTTGAAAATAAAATAAATGAGCATAACTTTTAAATCCTAACACATGAATATACACATTTTGTCCACGTTTCGATTCATAAAAATCAATTGCAGCTCCTTGTGTATATCGCTCAATTTTGGGAACAACAATTGCCCCAAACAAAAACAAACAAAGTGCCGTTGCCAATGATAATGTAGTAATAAATAACTTCTTGCGATTTTTAATAGTCGATTTTGAAACTGCATATTTCACAACAACAAAAACGATTACTGCAAAGTAAACAATCCCAATTAGCATTTCGTAAATATGCCATTCTACTGGTGCTTCGAGGTTTTTAGCTGCAAATTTGTCTTTGATTAATGGAATAAAACTATCGGCATTCATACCCACGTATGGAACAGCCGCAAGCACCAATGACAAAATAAATCCTACCGAAATCAATCCAAAACTCATCCATTTATTCCAAGTAACTTTATCGGTAAGCCAATCATATAGAAACTTCGTTGCCAAAAACGAAACAGGAAAATAGGCCATTGATGAATAATGAACAATTTTGGTAGTAACGATGCTAAAAAGAATCATCACAACCCAAAATACAGTTTTCATCCACGCCAAGAAAACACTTAATTCGGTCGAGGTTTTATCTTCTTTTGTATCAGAATAAGTAAATGCTCTGATGGCAAAAATCGAAATCGGGAAACAGCCAATCAGCACAACAACAAAATGATAATAAAAAGGCTGCCCATGACCAGCATCGGGTGTACTAAACAATCGAATTTGGTAAGTAATAAACTCCTCAAAAAACCATAACCCATTGTTTATCAACTCATTAGCAAACCAAATTGATGTAACTAACACACACGTTATCGCAAAAGTAAAAATCTGTTTCCAAGTAAATATTGGTCTGAATTTTTCAAAAATTGCCCAATAAAAGAACACAGTTAGCCCCCAAATTAAGCCACCAACAGGCCCTTTTGTCAAAATCGAAAGTCCAATAAAAATACCTGACACTAACGCATTAATAAATTGTCTATTAGGCTCGATTTTAGCTCTATAAATAAAGTAAATACCCAAGAAAATACAAAGATTAAATGTTGGGTCTATAATGCCCGATTTGAAATACAAATGTGGTGTAAATGCTCCCAAATAAACCAAAGACCAAATAAACCCAAAAGTCTGATTTTTGAGTTTCTTGCCTACAAAAAATAATGTTAAAAGCGTAATCAGCCCAACACAAGCATTAGGAAAACGAGCAGCGAATTCGTTAATACCAAAAAGAGACATTGCACCCGTCTGCATCCAGAAAAAGAGTGGTGGTTTTTCCCAAAATGGTTTAAAATCAATTTGTACTCGACTATAATTTCCAGTCAGTAACATTTCTCGTGCCGATTCGGCAAAATTTATTTCATCCCAATCAAACAAGTGAACATCGCCCAAAAATGGAAAATAAAAACAAAGCCCCAAAACGGTGATTATCAGTATTTTAGTAGAAACTTTAGTGTTAGTGTACATTATTTATGTATCGAAAGATTAGCCAAACTATGGTTAAAAAGAGTTGAAAAATCAGCAAAACAATCTGTTTATCGAAAAAAAAGCTTTAGGTAATATCTTCTGTGTTAATTTATTCGCAAAAATACAGACAAGTGGGTTTGAAAACATTACACCTTTAGTATAAACATAAATAAAATTCAACTGTATATTATTTAGTATGATATTTGATAAACTCTACTTTTTTAAGAATAATAAATCATTGATAATCAACTAAAAATCCATTATAAAAAAATCATTAAAATGATAATAATTGAAAATAAATATCGTAATTTGTATTAATTAATAGCTTTACAAGAAGCATAACCATTTTCAAAGTGCCAAGACAAATTGAAAATATTATACGGAAACTCAACAAAACAATAGAAGAGTTTTATCCTGAAGACGTAAAGATAGACTATAAAAAGTATCTTGAAAAATCAGGGCTTATTAATCTGCTCAATAATCAACAAGGAAACCTCAATTTTTTGATTGACATAAAGCAATTAAAGGTCATTCACATGAGTGGAAGTATTTTCGATTATACTGGCTATCAAATAGATGAATTTGGTGACAATGTGTTGGAAAAGTTTATCACTTTGCTTGCTCCAAAACATACTAGTTTTTTCAGTATTTATGTTCCATTGACATTAAATATTTTGAAATCTCTCTCCTTAGATTGCAAATCAAGACAATTTTATAGTGTTTGGGGAATAAAACTACAACATAAAAACCAAAGAAGTATAAGATGGTATTTCAATATTATTCCTCTTGAATTTAATGAAAGCCAAAATCCAACGCTTATTTTGGTTTCGATTCAAGAAGTTACGCACCTCATCAAAGGAGAAGATTACATCATTCGAGCTGCAATTGGTGAAAAAGAGAAGAAAGTTTTTGTTTATTATTCCAATGAAGACAAAACTATTGAGAATGACATTATTTCCGAACGAGAGCGAGAAGTTTTGCAATATATATCGCAAGGATTAGATACAAAAAAAATTGCGAGCATCATGAAAATAAGCCCAAATACTGTTGATAATCATCGACGTAATATGCTTGCTCGAACTGGAACTCGTGATACTACTGCTCTCATTCAGATTTGTCGAATGGCTGCAATTTTATAGTTTTAAAGCTAAAATAATTACTTAATTTAAAGATTATTTTTAATAAAATCAAAAAAAAGTTGCTATAAAAATATTATTTTCCAACATTTTTGTTCAAAAACACAAACACAAATAATTGACTATAAGCATTTTATGCAAAAAAACAGTTTATGTAGTCAAAATGACTATTGCCATAACGACAAATTTTCGAGAAATCGCACACTAAACTAAGAAATTCACTTTTTTAGTCACAGCAAAAGTTGTTTTGGGTTCATCGGGGGACATCTTATGCCCCCTTTGCCTTTACTTAACCACTATCAAATATATATTTTGTAAAAAGGCACATTTGTTCATGAACAAATGTGCCTTTTTATTTATCACTATTTTATACCCAAATATATAAAAAAGCCACCAGATTAATTAATCTGATGGCCTGTAATTATCAGTGTGGATTTAATAGATTGTTCACAAAATTGGTAAGAGTTTTTGAGAATAAAAATTGACCTAAATCAATAAATACTTAAAACGACATGAATATGTTATTTTTTAATATGTAATTAATCCTATTTTTTTCAACGTTCTGCTCTTTTTGAACGAACACGACTGAGAGTTTCTGGCCGAATATTGAGGTAAGAAGCGATATATTTTTGAGGAATTCGATTGATAAGTGTAGGAAATGTTTCTTCAAACCAAGCGAGTTTTTCTTCAGAAGATTTATACCTCATTAGGAGTAAAAATTTTTCGTAGGTTACTAGATTTTGTTCAGTTACCAAGCGTCCAACTCGCTCCATTAGCGGTACTTCAAAATAAAGCTGTTGTAAGTTTTCTTTGGAAATAAATAAACCTTTCACTTTTTCAATTGCTTTTATGCCCATTTCGGTTGGCACTTCATCTATAAAACTAATTGAAGAATAAACAAAACTACCTTCGGGCATTAGCCAGTGGGTATTTACTTGGTCAGGATTTGAGTAGGAATATTCTTGTAAAACGCCTTCTTCTACAAAAAAAAGTTTGTCGTTTATTTCGCCAATTTGTAGAATAATTGTATCTTTTTCAAATGAAATCGGTTCAAAGTAATTTCCAATTTTTTTAAGTTCTTCTTCTGTAAATGAGGCAAATTGTTGTATCCCTTGCAGCAAAGGATGGTCAAAACTCAGCATAGTCGTCTTTTATTTTTTTGTGGAAGTTAGTTGGTGCAAATTAACAAAATAGTCTAATAAGTTCAAAATAATGTATTTTGAACTTATTAGACTATTTAATCAAGAACCACTAATATAATTTAGGGAAAACTTGAGGTTTTGCTTCGTGCATCATTTCATAAGCCGCATCGAAGATAGTTTCAGCATTAGGTTTAGAGAAATAATCTCCATCAGAAGCGTACGCAGGGCGGTGTGGCTGTGCGGAAACGGCTTTAGGAGCAGAATCAAGCCAACGGTACGCATTTTGATTATCAAGGACTTCCTGCATCATATAAGCTGCTCCGCCACCTGGCACATCTTCATCTGCAAAAATGACTCGGTTCGTTTTCTTGATTGATTCAACTATTTGATGGTTAATATCAAAAGGTAACAATGATTGTACATCTATAATTTCGGCACTGATGCCAATGGCTTCCAAATCAGCCGCTGCTTCCATTACAATTCGGCACATCGAACCATAAGTCACAATTGTAAGGTCAGTACCTTCTTTCAACGTTTCTGGCACACCTAATGGAACACAAATCTCGGAAAGGTTTTTCGGCAATCTTTCTTTAATTCGATAACCATTCAAACATTCAATGATTAAAGCGGGATCATCCCCTTTAAGAATGGTATTATAAAAACCCGCTGCTTGCACAAAATTACGTGGAACTAAAACGTGAACACCACGCAAAGCTCCCAACATGGCCGACATTGGTGAACCTGAATGCCAAATTCCCTCCAAACGATGGCCACGAGTACGAACGATGAGCGGAGCAAGTTGTTGTCCAACTGTTCGGTAACGCAAAGAAGCTAAATCATCAGTTAGCGTTGGTAAAGCATAATAAATGTAATCAAAGTATTGAATCTCTACGATTGGTCTTAATCCTCGCATTGCTGCTCCAACACCTTGACCAATAATAGTTGTTTCTCGAATACCAGTATCTGTTACTCGAAGTTCACCATGTTTTTCTTGTAGACCAGCAAACCCTTGATTTACATCGCCGATTTTTCCGACATCTTCACCTAAAGCAAAAATCCTTGGGTCATTCTCAAGTAAATTATCAAAAAAAGTATTGATAATTTCACGTCCGTCAACCATCGGACTATCTTGATTAAAAATTGGACTAACTTCTTTAACATTCATGGGTGAAGTTGGGTATTCACTCAATAAATGTGAATTAAATCTTTTATAGTTTTCAGGTGCAACTTCTTTCAACCAGCCCAAAATACTTTTCTTAGCTGAATTATCTTCAAAACGTAACAATCTTACGGCCTTTTTAATAGTTGAAATAACATCTCGTCTGACAGCATTCTCTGTTTTTTCAAGATTTTCTCTTAATTCAGTTATTGCTTTGGCATTTTTACTTTCGGCTGAGGCTTTTTTCAATAAAGTAATTGCCGAATCGTATTCTGGTTTAAGCGAATCTCGATAAGCTGTCCAAGCAGCATTTCTTGATTTTTTGGCAACATCTTTTGCATTCGCTTCAACTTCACTGATTTCAGTCTCGGTAGCATGACCATTGGATAAAATCCATTTACGGAAATGAACATTACAATCGTATTCATGTTCAAAACTAAGTCTTTCTTTTGATTTGTATCTCTCATGGGAACCTGAAGTTGAGTGTCCTTGCGGTTGTGTTACTTCAATCACATGAACCAAAACAGGAACATGTTGGTCACGAGCATAGAGAGCCGCTCTTTGATAAGCCTCCACTAACTCTACATAATTCCATGCACGAGCAACAATTATTTCTAAGCCATTTGAGCCATCTTTTCGCTGAAAACCAGCCAAAGCTTCCGAAATACTCGATTTGGTAGTTTGGTATTCTATTGGAACAGATATTCCGTAGCCATCATCCCAGACCGAAAATATGATAGGAATTTGCAAAACTCCAGCCGCATTGATAGCTTCAAAAAACATTCCTTGTGAAGTAGAGGCATCACCGATTGTAGCAAAACAAACTTCGTTTCCATTATGAGAAAACTTTGTAAGTCCTTGTAAACCAGCATTTTGTCTAAATAATTTTGAAGCATAAGCCAATCCAATGGCACGGGGCATTTGTCCAGCCGTTGACGAAACATCACAAACGGTATTGTACATTTCCGTTTGGTCGAGCCACTCACCCTTGGCATCCACCCAACAATTACCGTAATGGGCATTCATCGAACGGCCACCCGTAAATGGGTCGTGAGCAACATCTGTATGAGCATATAATTGGGCAAAAAATTGTTGCCACGTGAGTCCACCAACTGCAGCTAAAAAAGTTTGGTCACGGTAATATCCTGAGCGAAAATCTCCTTTACGAAAAACCTTCGACATAGCAATTTGAGCCAATTCTTTACCATCACCAAAAACGCCAAATTTGGCTCGTCCCCTAAAAACATCCTGTCGTCCGATGTAACTTACTTCTCTACTTTCGCAAGCAATTCGGTAATCGTTTAGTACTTCTTCTTTGGTCAAAAGAACATCAGTCGAGGTGATTGGGTCAAGTAGGTCATTCATAAGATGAAATGTAGAGCGAGCAAACCGCCGCTAAGGTAAAATACACCACACATAACTCGTTAATTTTTAGGCTAGAAATTAGTTGTTATACTAACTAATTTTAACGTAAAGTTAGAAAAAAATATTCCAATTTTCAAAATATTAAGAAATGGCACGATTTTGTTAATGACTTGTTAAAAATTTGGTAGATATATATTAAAAAATGTTTATTTGTATTGTTAATTTGCTTTACTAATAACAAAATTATTTTCAAACTTAAAATCAATTAAATCTAATGAAAAAATTACTTTCAACGATTGCAGTAGTTTTTGCTTTTGTAGCTTCAATTCAAGCACAAGGAGTATTGAAATTCAATAAAGAAGTGCATGAATTCGGTAAAATAACAGAAGGGCCATTGGCTACTTATAATTTTGAAGTAACAAACACTGGTACTGCTCCAGTAGTTATTTCAAACGCAATGGCTTCTTGCGGTTGCACAACTCCAGAATGGTCTAAAGATGCAATCATGCCAGGTGGCAAAAGTGTAATCAAAGTTGGGTATAACACTTCTGGTCGCCCAGGTGCGTTCACAAAAACTATTACAGTAACAAGTAATGCAGAAAATGCAACTGTTATCTTGACAATTAAAGGAGAAGTAACATCTGCTCCAGCACCTGCAGCTCCAGCCGCAGCAACACCAAATGCTAAGAAAAAATCTTAATCTGAAAAGATTTATTGATAAACAGAGCCTCTCGTAAATTACGAGGGGCTTTTTTTGATATTTACTACCATAAAACACATCATTTTTCTTTTACATAAACATATTTATAAAGCTCAAAGCGTGACTTACCATGCTTTGAGCTTTATATTTTCTAAGAATTGACCCCAAATTTTATTGGATATAAATACCAAATTTTTATATTTGACTATTAGAATCAAATCAAACATCAACATTCACTCTTATATTTATGAATTTCCTTTGTATTTGTACTTATTTTAAAGGCGTTGAATTCCTAAAGTCATGCAAGGCGGAGGGAAATACTGTATATCTACTCACCAATCAAAAATTACAAGATAAAGCTTGGCCTCGTGAGTCAATCGACGAAATATTTTACTTAGATAACATTGAAAATTCATTTGATACTTATCAAAAAATTCTAGTCGGTTTAGCAGGTTTAATGCGAAGCAAAAAAATCGACCGAGTTGTTGCTCTCGATGATTTCGATGTTGAAAAAGCCGCTTTAGTACGAGAACATTTTCGTATTCCAGGTATGGGACAAACAACTGCTCGCTATTTTAGAGATAAACTCGCCATGCGAGTACAGGCACAAGATGCTGGCATTGCTGTTCCGCCATTCAGTTCGCTATTTCATGATATTGACATTACGCAATACCTCGAACGTACTTCTCCGCCGTGGGTCATAAAACCTCGTTCGGAAGCTTCGGCTGCGGGTATCAAAAAAGTAAATAGTTTTCAAGAAGCTTGGGATACAGTTCATAGCTTGGGCGATGAACGACATAATTTTTTGATAGAGCAATTTAAACCTGGTAATGTCTATCATGTAGATTCGCTGACATTAAACGGAAAAGTTATTTTTACGAGATGTAGCCAATACCTCAATACGCCTTTTGAGGTTGCCCATGGTGGTGGAATTTTCCGCTCGGTAACAGTTGAGCATGATTCAGAAGATGATGCCGCCCTCAAGAAAATGAATGAAGATGTGATGCGTGCTTTTGGTATGAAATCGAGTGCATCACATACCGAAATGATTAAATGCCATGAAGATGGTAAATTTTATTTCCTCGAAACCGCTTCACGAGTTGGAGGTGCAAACTTGGCCGAAATGGTTGAATATTCATCAGGGGTTAATTTATGGCGAGAATGGGCAAAAATCGAAACTTTAGTAGCTACGGGTGGCACTTATGAATTGCCTAAAGTAGAAGATTATTATTCAGGAATTGTCATTTCGCTTTCATCGCACGAATATCCAGATTATTCTCCTTTTAATGACGCAGAAATTGTCTGGAAAATGAACGAAGAATACCATATCGGACTCATCGTTCGCTCAAAAAGTCGTGAAAAAGTACTTGAATTGATGGAAAAATATGCCATGATGATTAGAGATTTGGGCTATCATGCTTCGGCTCCTGCTCCTGATAAACCTGTGCATTGATAAAAATAAAATAACGTCTATTACAAAACACCAAGCATCTCTTACCTAACCTTATGAATCAGCAATCAATCATAGATTACGTAAACAATCATCCTTCGGGAAAAGTAAAACTCGCCATCGCTGATATTGATGGCGTTTTACGAGGTAAATATATAAGTAAACAAAAGTTTATGTCGCTACTTGATGGTGATTTGGGTTTTTGCGATGTAGTTTTTGGCTGGGATATAGCTGATGTTTGTTATGATAATAGCACTTTTACAGGTTGGCATTCGGGCTATCCTGATGCAAAAGCAAAACTTGATTTAAGTACCTTTCGTAAAATTCCTTGGGAAAATGATGTGCCGTTTTTCTTGGCTGATTTTACCGAATCTGCTGCCGAAATATGCCCACGAAATGTACTAAAACGAGTGGTTCAAGAAGCCGAAAATGCAGGTTTCAAACCTTTCTTTTCACAAGAATTTGAATGGTTTAATTTTGAAGAAACTCCCGCTTCGATTCATCAAAAGGGCTTTCAAAATCTTACGCCATTAACTCCTGGAATGTTTGGTTACTCGTTGTTACGCAGTAGTTTGCGAAACGATTTTATGACCGATATTTTTGAACAACTAAGTCAATTTGATATTCCAATCGAAGGGCTTCATACCGAAACTGGGCCAGGTGTTTATGAAGCAGCCATCACTTATTCAGATATTTTATCTGCCGCTGATAGAGCCATTTTATTTAAAACTTCGGTCAAAGAAATTGCAAATAAATTGGGTATTATGGCAACTTTCATGGCAAAAATCAATGAAAACCTGCCAGGTTGTAGCGGTCACGTACACCAAAGTTTGTGGGATATTGAAGAAAAACAAAATCTTTTTTACGACGAAAAAGCAAGTAATTATATCAGTCCACTCATGGAAAACTACATGGCGGGGCAATTGCATTGTTTGCCATATATTTTACCGATGGTAGCTCCAACAATCAATAGTTACAAACGCTTAGTAGAAGGTGCTTGGGCTCCAACAACACTCACTTGGGCTGTTGATAATCGAACAGTCGCTTTGCGAGCTTTGCCTTTGGGCAAAAAATCTTGTCGCTTAGAAACTAGGGTTGTTGGCTCTGATACAAATCCTTATTTGGCATTGGCAGCTTGTTTGGCTGCGGGTTTGTACGGCATTCGTAAAAACCTTAAACTCAACCAACCTGCAACCATCGGAAATGGTTATCGTGATAATAGTAATGGGGTTTTGCCTAGTAATTTGTACGAAGCAACGCAAGCCATGAAAAACTCTGATATTCCCAAAGAATTATTTGGTGAAACTTTTGTTCAGCATTTCACACAAACCCGTGATTGGGAATGGCGACAACACGCCAAAGTGGTAACCGACTGGGAACTGAAACGCTATTTTGAAATTGTTTAATTTGAGTTCTTTCAATACAACTCTACCTATAAAACTAAACTTTTATGATAATTATCGTTGTCTTTTTGGCAATCGCCTTTATTGTTATCTCTTCCACTTGGTTCAAATTGCATCCATTGGCTGGTTTATTATTGGCTGCATTGGCTGTTGGAATTTTTGCGGGTTTACCAATCGATAAACTAGCTGAAACTATTGGTAAAGGCTTTGGCGAATTGATGTCAAAAATTGGTTTAATGGTTATTTTAGGTTGTGTTATTGGGTCAATTTTAGATAAATCTGGAGCGGCAATCAAAGTTGCTGATATTATTCTGAAGCTTTTCGGTGAAAAATACCCCGCCTTTGCAATGTCAGTTATTGGAGCGATTGTCGGAATTCCAGTTTTTTGTGATTCTGGATTTATTATTCTTTCCAAACTTAATAAAATTGTTGCCAAGAAAACCAATCGTCCACTCGGTACAATTGCCATTGCTCTTTCGGGTGGACTTTTTGCAACTCATACGCTCGTTCCGCCAACACCTGGCCCACTTTCGGCTGCAGGAAACTTGAATCTTACAGATTCTATTGGCTTAGTGATTTTGGTTGGTTTAGTTGTATCAATCCCAAGTTTGTTTGTTTCTACTTGGTTTGCTCAAAAATTTGCTAAAAATGTAACAATAATTGAAGATACAGAATTGATTATCAAAGAAATACCAGAACACAACATACTTCCCGCTTGGAAAGCGTTCATGCCGATTTTATTGCCAATTTTATTAATTACAATTGCTTCTTTTGCTAAAATCTCACTTTTACTCAGCGATAACGTTGTTCATTGGCTCAGTTTTTTTGGAAGTCCTTTGGTTTCATTTTTATTAGCGATTGGTTTTTCTTATACACTTTTTCCAGAAAACCCTGCCGACAAACTTTTATCTTGCTTCAAAAGTGGCATTGAGCATTGTGGAACGACACTCGTTTTGGTCGGAGCGGGCGGAGCTTTTGGTGCAATTTTGAAAGAAACCGCTTTAAAAGATATGATTAGTCATTGGCTTTTAGCAAATCAAACTTCTGGTGTTTTATTTTTGATTATCGCATTTTTGGTAGCCGCTTTTTTCAAAACAGCACAAGGGTCAACTACCACTTCAATGGTACTTACATCTGGAATTTTAGCTCCTTTAGCTAGTGCAGTTGGTTTTATCGAACCATTAGACTTAACACTTTTGGTAATGGCTGTTGGAAGTGGAGCAATGACTGTTTCACATGCCAACGATGCTTGGTTTTGGGTAGTTTCACAGTTTACTGGACTCAATCAGCATGATGCTTATCGAACACATACCTTACTTTCGGGCTTACAAGGAATAGTAAGTTTAGTAGTTGTTTGCTTGATTTATTTGCTTTTTTAAGTATTTTATTCGTGGCACAATAAACAATCATGCCACGAATTTTTTCTACACATTCAGCCAATAAGTCATTTTCAAAATCAAAGTCCTATTTTTCGGTGTCCAAGACTTGATGTAATAATTAGGAATATTTTCAGCAAAATAATTATCAGTATAAACCAAAAATATGTCGGAAACTGGTCGAAAACGCCATTGCAAACGAGAATTAATATTGGTATTATTTGTTTGCGTATTGTATTGAAAAAATGTACTAAAAAACACACTTTTCGAGAAAGATAACTCAGCACGTGGCCCAAGTAGCCAATATTCTACGCTATTATACGGTTTTGGCAAATCAATTTTTGTGTAATTACAATCCAACGAAAACACACCATAAGGCTGATAACGATAGCCTATGCTTCCTTCAACAAAAATAGCATTTCCATTAAAATATTTTCCTTTATTGACTTCAAAAGAGCCGTTTAAATTATTCCGACGACTGCTGGTGTAGCCTATGCTCCAAAACTTTGAACGATAATCTCCAATGGGTAATTCGGCAACATTTTTATATGTGTCAGGATTAGGATTATCGCTGGCATTCGTTGGGTCATAAGTAAAAAATAGGTGCGTAAAACTATTGGTATAGGCAAAAAATGCCTCCGCTCCTGACGAATTGTTGGCAAACAAGAAAAGTGTCGTTTCGCTATCCAGTTTTTCTCCTTTCAGGCTAAAAACATCATTTCCTTCTGTTCCGATACCATAAGTATTAATAAATTTACCTACTTTTTTCGATTTCGGATTCAAGATAATTTTGGCTGGACGATAAATTTGCCAAATCCCTGTTCGTGGCACATAACCCACTTCGGCACGAAAATTTTCACCGATACGTTCTACTCCCAAATTAACATCAACGTGTGGATGATGATAACCCATAAAATGAGCCGCACTGCTTGCATCTTTTTTATTTTCAGGCGAAAAAGATTGATGATAGTAACTTTCAGACTCAAAACGACTATCTTTTGAGTAAAAATTAAATTCCAATCCACCCACGCGATTATATTTTCTATAACCCGCCGTTTGGTCAGATGAAAGGTTTGAAAAATCGTTTTCTTTATTGACAAATATTCCTCCTAAAGTTGAGCGATTTAACAGTTTTCGTTGTACAACTGCTACCGAATAATTGGCCGCAGGCAAATATTTATCTTCGCCAAAGTTTACTTTGCGGGTTTGCATATTCATCACGCCTATTCGCCAATCATCGGTAAGTTTTCCACTTAATCTTGCTCCTGCTAAAATCGGTACTCGTTGCGTCGTTCCAGTATTAGGATTTCGTGTGATACCTATACGACGTGAGAAAAACGGACGAGTGTCAGGAAAACCAAAGTTTCCAAAAAGGTCATTGTTTTCAAGAAAAAACTGTCTTCTTTCAGGAAAAAACAATTCAAAACGGCTCAAATTTGTTACTTGTTTATCAACTTCAACTTGCGAAAAATCAGGATTTACCGTTAAATCTAAATTTAGAGATGGCGTAACCGCAATTTTCGCATCCATTCCGATACCTTTTGGAAAAGCCGACGTGGTTGGTAAAGCAGTCAAATCGTTGCTATTTCTTGGAAAATCTTTTTCAGAAGAAACCGACATAAATGGTATCAAAGAAACATTTGCCCCTGGCTTTGGTGGATTTTCATCCCAAATAAGGTTTCCTGCAAAAGCTAAATTAGCTGGACGAAAGTTACGTGGAACTGGTCGCCAAGTCGAAATTTCGTTCTTTTGTAATACATTTCGACCAAAATTTGCTCGCCATGAATTTTCTCCATCTGTCACTTTATAACGCAATGTTTTAAAGGGAATCGCCATTTCAACGACCCAATAATCATCATACGTTTTTACTTGCGAAAACCACTTATTATCCCAATAATTAGAAGATTCTTCGCCATTAAAAATCAAGCCTTCCCGTTGAACTCCATAAGGATTTATTGCAAATTGAAAGCCATTGAGCCTATCTTTAAACGTGTCAATATTTACTGTAAAAACATCGCTTGTTCCACCTTCAAAATCACGTTTCAATGACGCAACTGTATATAAATTACGTGGTTCATAACAAACAGCTCCGACATAAATAAAATTATCATCGAAAGTAATTTTTACCTCCGTTTGGAGTTTTGCAAAAGAAGAATCGTAAGGGCGATTTAAGAAAAAGTTTTTGGCCAAATCGGCCGATTTCCAAGAATCTTCGTCTAATAAACCGTCTAATTTAATGGGCGTTTTAGTTTTTTTGATGTGAATGCTGTACTTGTCGTCTTCTTGAGTTGCGTTATTTTGTGCCGAAAGCAAGTTAATTCCCAGCAGGATTGCTCCTACGGTAGCGTATAGTTTTTTCATAAAAGGATGTTGATGTAAATTGTCGTTTGTCCAAAATAATAGACAAAGAAATATTCCAAAAAGTTGCAAAAAACGACTAAATCATTCCTTTTGGGATATTACCTTGTTGAAATGCCACGATATTTTCAATAACGCCTTTGAGTAATTCCTTTCGAGAATTGACTCCAGCCCAAGCGATATGAGGCGTTATAATACTATTTTTGGCGGTAAGTAATGGATTAGATTTCAATGGTGGTTCGCTCGAAAGTACGTCCAAACCTGCACCAGCAATTGTGTTGTTATTAAGAGCTTCCGCCAAATCAGATTCATTAATCAATCCTCCACGAGAAGTATTAATTAAAATGGCTGAAGACTTCATCAATGCCAATGTTTGTTTATTTATAAATTGTTGATTATCAGCCGTTAATGGACAATGCAGTGTAATAAAATCACTTTCTTGTAAAAGCTTTTCCTGCGTACAAATTTCTACATTAGCCATTCCACCAACGGTCGAGTTTCGTTTGGTTGCTAAAACTTTCATGCCAAAACCTAAACCAATATTTGCCACTTTTTTCCCAATATCGCCCAAACCAATAATACCCAAAGTTTTACCTTCTAATTCGACTAAAGGATAATGATAAAAACACCAATCAGCCGCTGAAGGCCAAGTTTGGTCGATATTTTGGGCATGTTCTGTTACTCGATTTGTAAAACTCAAAATCAATGAAAAAACCAATTGAGCAACTGAAGCCGAGCTATAACCACGCACATTGGTCACCATGATTCCCTGCGATTTTGCGGCATCAATATCAATAGTATTATAGCCAGTTGCGGTTACTCCAATATATTTCAAATTTGGTAATTGAGCTATCGTTTGAGCATTGATGGTACATTTATTGGTCAAAATAATATCTGCATCTTTGGCTCGCTCAACGATTTCGTTTTGGCTAGTTCGGTCGTACAAAGTCACATCACCGAGCGTTAATAAAATTGATAAACCTAAATCATTGAGCGGATTTAGGGCATAAGTATCAAGATAAACAATCTTCATTTTTGTAAGGTTGAATAAGGGTAAATTAGATTAATGATTACTCTAACAAACTCAATATATCTTCTTTTGAAAGTGATTTTACGAAGTTTTCTTCAGTAGTAATTAAGTTATCGAATAGTTTACGTTTGTTGCGTTGTAAAGTCAGTATTTTCTCTTCTACCGAATTTCGGGTAATAAATTTATAGGTGAAAACTGTATTTTGTTGACCAATTCGATGGGCTCTGTCAATGGCTTGAGCTTCAATTGCAGGATTCCACCACGGGTCGAGTAAGAAAACGTATTCGGCAGCGGTAAGATTTAGCCCTAAACCGCCTGCTTTCAAGGAAATCAAAAATATTTTTATCGAAGCATCATTTTGGAAAATATCAACTTGTTCTTGTCGATTACTCGTCGAACCATCTAAATAACAATATGGCATATTATTTTTATCGAGATAATGCCTAAAAATATCTAAATGCTTCACAAATTGACTAAAAACCAAAACTTTGTGACCTTCTTCCACAACCGTTTCGAGTTTTTGTAATACTTCTTCATTTTTTCCCGAATCGCCTTCGTATTCGTGGTCAATCATTAATGGATGATTAGCTAATTGACGTAATTTTGTCAAACCTTGTAAAACAGCCATTTGTGATTTCCCAAAACCTTTTTCTTCAATTTGTTCTAAAATGATATTTCTGTAATACGATTTTGCTTCTTCATAGCATTTTTCTTGCTCTTCGGTCATATCGCAATAATGAATACTTTCTACTTTTGGAGGTAATTCGGTAGCGACTTGCGACTTGTGTCGTCGCAACATAAAAGGCTTTATCAAACTATATAAACGTTTATTCTGCTTCTCGTCTTGGTGTTTTTCAATCGGAATTTGATATTCATTTTTGAAATAACTTTGTGTTCCTAAAAGTCCAGGATTGATAAAAGTCATTTGCGTCCATAAATCCATCGTACTATTTTCAAGTGGCGTACCAGTCAAAATCAAGCGACTGGCAGAATTAAGCTGCATAACTGCCTTAGAAATATGCGAACTAGGATTTTTGATTGACTGTGATTCATCCAAAATCACGTAATTGAAACGATAATCTTTGATAAAATCAATGTCGATTCGCAGGATACCGTACGATGTCAAAATCAAATCGTAATTCCCAAACTGTTCAGTGTTTTTTTCTCGATTTGTTCCTGTATAAATAAACGCTTTGAGCGATGGCGTAAATTTCTCAATTTCTTTCAACCAGTTATAAATCAGTGACGTTGGCATGACCAAAAGCGTAGGATGTTCGGCCAAACCTAACTCTTTTTGTGACTGTAAAAACGCAAGCGTTTGAATCGTTTTTCCAAGACCCATATCATCAGCGAGGCAACCACCCAATTTGTATTCTGCCAAGAATCGTAACCAATCATAACCAGCTTTTTGGTAAGGGCGAAGGTTTGCATTTAATGCTTTTGGAATGTCGTATTGGTCAATTTTTTCAAAATTACGTAACCTTTCTAGCTTTCTTGTAATGACCGAAAACGCTAAGCCTTCATCAGTTAAATCTTGTACTAAAACGAGGTGATGTTTCTTCAAAATTGTTACATCTTCATCAAGTTTATCCACGTAGCTAAACAACTCCGAATACCTCGTAAACCATTCTTCAGGAATAACCGCAATTTGACCATTCGGCAACGTAAATTCTCTTTTGTTGGCCATTATCAAGCTTCTAAGTCTCAAAAAAGGAATCTCAAAATCGCCAAAACGAACTTTTGCTTTAATATCAAACCAATCGTTTTTTTCTTCAATATGAACTTCAATCGAAGAATATCCCAAAAAATATTGTTTTTGGGTTTGACTGTTTTCTACTTGTTTTACTTCAAAATTATTTTCTGATAAAGTCTTCGCATTGAGTTGTAACCACGAAAAAGCAGGTCTTTTCGGCACTAAACTTCGACCTTGACGCACATCTAAGCCCAAATCTTTGAGCAGATTTACTTGGGTTTTTTCATACTTCAAATCTCGTTTTACTTTATGAAAAAGCCAACTATCTCCTTGTCTTTCCACACTTACATAGGCTTCTGCCGAAAAACTATCAAATCGAAAAGTATAATTGCCATACTGAAACGACAAATCAAAAACTATTTTACTTTCGCCATCATTTTCTTCTTCATCGTCTTCATTTTGCTCAAAAAGTGTCACAGAAGCTTTCTTTGCAGCAATTATTTCTGAAATTGCCAGCAATGGTTTAGGTTCGTGTTTTTCAAACCTGATTTCAAAACCTTGAGCGAAAACATCAAATTGTGCTACCAACGGAGCGATAAATTTTTGGTAATATGTTTCCTCAATATTTCGAGGAATAATGATATGATTTTTATTCAGAAAAGGCTTAAGTTTCTTCCCATCAACTTGTTTCTCAAAATGATACAATTTATCATCAATGAGTAGCCAAGCGGGTTCTTCGCACAAAATTCGAGCATTTTTAAATTGAAATTGTACCCGTTCTCCACCACATTTTATACTCGGGAAATAATGCGTATTTTCTTCATTTCGGATAAAATTAAAATATGCCTTCGCTCCTTCCTGAATATTCTTGATGGCCTTCCAAGTTGGGTCGCCATCATTACTCATAATGTAGATTTGTTTCAGAAGTAGTTTTTCCAAAATCTCGGCTCGATGCTTTTCCATATAACCGTGAATCGTTTCTTGCAATAATTTATCCCCTTTTTCGGGGTCAAATATTTTCAAGAAAAAATCTAATGGAGCGAGTTTTTTTGTACTAAACTTTTTAACAACTGCATCTTGTTGAATCGCTTCGGTAAGTTTCACTAAAGTATAATCATCTGCATCAATTCTTTCGGCAAATTCAAAAATATTTTTTGATGAGACACTCTGATTTTGTAGCGTTAGTTCGCCTTTGCTATTGAGTTGCACAACGTAAGCCTCAAATAAAAATCCCAGATATTCATGCTCAAATAATGAATAAACAATCTGAAAAGGTTGCAAAGTAGATACTTTCATATTAACGAAATAGGAAGCCCTCCCACTCGGGAATTTTGGTGAAACCAATCTTATCTGTGACATTTCTCCATTCTTAAATTAATCCAAACTGCAAAAATGAACAAGATTAGTCGGTAAATCAAATATTAAGACTTCAAAAAAGCAGTGTTTCAAAATAAAAATACTGTTTAAAGCAAAGCCCAAACAACGAATATATATCAATGAAGGCGAGGAAACAATAAAGAGGAAGGGTTTTTATTAACAGCAATAAACTTTGTGCCCTAAGTAAATGTTAATTGGTAAGTTTATTTTCGTTTAATTAACTCTACAAAATCAAAATCATATTCGTTTTTGTCATCTTTGATATGTGAAATTCGAGAAATTTCTGACCATTCACTCCTATCAAGATTTGGAAAAAAAGCATCTCCTTCCATAGAAGTTTTTACTTCTGTCAAATAAACTTTATCAGTTATTTTAAGAGCTTGCTCATACACATTACCTCCACCGATAATAAATATTTCTTCGTTTCCTACGTAGTTTTCAGCAATCTCTATGGCTTTTTCTAGCGAATTAGTTTGTAAAACTCCTTCTGGAAATATTAAATCTTTTTGTCTAGAAATAACAATATTTGTCCGATTCGGCAACGCTCTTCCGATAGAATCAAAAGTTTTACGCCCCATAATCACCGAATGCCCCGTGGTCAAAGCCTTAAATTGTTTAAGGTCGGCCGAAAGCTTCCAAAGTAACTGATTATCTTTTCCAATTACGCCATTATTGGTCGTTGCAACTATTATTGAAATCATCTTTTTAGGTTTTATTGATTCGGATTTAGAGCTTAGATTTTGTTTTTGACTATTAATAATTAACGTAAAATTACAAAAATATTTTCTTGATTGAAAACCTATTAAGGAGCTTCAAGTTATCTTAAGTTTTTATAATTATTTAAAAATCAAAGTTTCAAAATATAAAACCCAATTCTTTCATTTTGATGCCCAATCTTAACCCTTCAACCGTCTCAAAGACCCTTCTTCATTTTTATTTTTTCAAAATCAAAATATTTTTCTCAATTTAGAGTTAATATGGCATTGTGGTTGCATAGTAAAAGCAAACACTAACAACCTCAACCACAGATGAAAATTCGCAATCACCGAGAATACACAATTGCCTACGAAAGGGCAGCTACTATGATAGATGCTGGTTTTGGTGGAAATTTTGAACGAGAAAGATATTTTCGTGAAATAATTAATGCAATTATTGAATACGAAAAAATTGCTACGCATCAGATATTTCCCAATACGCCCGTAGGCATGAGTGCTTAAAACGAGCAATTAACCCATGTCTTTTTTTGACCGAGTAAAAAAATTATTTAGTTCAACTTCTGTACCTTCATCAACCGATGAAAATGCACCGATTTTGACAAATGAAAATGTAGCTATTACAAACGATTCGACCGTTGTCCCTGTCACCGAAGTTACGCAATTTTCTCCTGAAATGGACATCGTTCCATTTTGGCTTGAAAATGAAGATGCTTTGCGTGATGAAGGAGTTATTTTTGGGCTTTCGGAGACAAGAGCTGAAGAAAAAGTCGGAGCAATTCGTAATTATTTCGCTCATCAAACCGCCGAATTAGAAAAAACCGTTGAATATCACTCCGAAAAAATTGGAGAACTTAACCTTTTTATTGAGCAAAAAGAAACGCGTATCAACGAACTCGTCGAGAAATCTCGCATTCTCGAAAATCGTGAGCGAACAGACCACCAACTTCCCCGAACACTCATCGGTATTATTTTGTCATTGGTCATGTGTGTTGGCAATTATTACCTAATTGATGAGTCTATTCTGACCAATTTTCCTGCAAATCATACGGTTATTGCACTTGGAATTTTCTTAGCAGGAATGTTTAATTTGTTTAATCCTAAATCTTTTTTTCACGAAAAAGAAGCTGTTTTTACGTGGCGACAATTACTCGAAGAAGTTGGAATGCCTTTGGCAGCTTCGGCTTTTGTATTTGTACAATCACTTGATAACCAGTCTCTTATTCGTTCATTCGCTCTATTTCTCTTCGTATTTTTCTTGTTCCTTTTTGCTGGAAAATTATTGTTGAGCAATTTGACTGTACTAAAAAACGATTCAGGTATTTGGACAGATAATCTTCGTTTACAAAAAGACAAAATCAGCAAAAGCCAAGAATGGGAAGCTGAAGTTTCAAAACTCAAACTTGAAATTGATGAATTGAGAATCGAAAAATGGAAAATCGTTGATGTTTTAAAATCGCCAGAATCTGAATTAAAACGCCTCAATGAAAGACGTGAAATGCTTGTAAAACTATTTGAAAGTGAGTTTAATTTGGCTCGTAGTTACCGTGAAAAATTAACTGGCAAACAAATACAAGATATTTTGAAATGATAAAGCCAATCATCGAAGAAGAAGAGTTTAACGGTATTGTTTTTACACAAGCAACCTTGCGAAAAGGCGAATACGAAAATTGTAGTTTTAGCAATTGCGATTTTTCGGGTTTACATTTATCAAATTTTGATTTTGTTGATTGTCTATTTGAAGATTGTAATTTGAGCAATGCAAAATTGAACAATACTTCTTTGAAAAATATAAAATTTAAAAGCTCTAAACTTTTAGGGGTAAATTTTGGGGAATGTAATACTTTTTTGTTTTCAGTTAGTTTTAACGACTGTTTCTTGAATCTAGCAACTTTTTATAAATTAAAAATGAAAGCTGCTAAATTCAGTAATTGTAACCTCAAAGAAGCTGATTTCACCGAAACCGACCTAACAAATGCGGTTTTTGATGCTTGTGATTTGAGTGGAGCAATATTTGAAAACACCATTTTAGAAAAAGCTGATTTGAGAACAGCCACCAATTTTTCAATCGACCCTGAATTGAATCGAATCAAAAAAGCAAAGTTTTCAATGACAGGTGCTTTGGGATTATTAAATAAGTACAATATTGACATTCAATAAAAATATGGAAAATCCAGAAAATTATTACAATTCCGATTTTCAACATGGATATGTAATTGGTGTAGAAAACATCAGAAAAGATAAAGATAAGGAAGAAGACCCTTATGAAGGTTATCTTTCAAGCCATATTACGTACGAATGGCTACAAGAACGTATCGCCGAAAAACAAGTTGAAGTAACTAAACTCGACGCTGAGATTGCAGAAACCAAAGAAAAGCAAAAAACTTCGTTCGATAAGCTGCAAGAACACGTGATGGGTATTGGTACTCATTCTCGAAAAGTTGGATTTATACAAGAACAAATTAACAACAATTCGCAAAGACTGACTTATTTGGAAGATAAACGCAATCGTAGCGAATCTCCATATTCTTTGTTTGCAGGCATTTTATACTTTTTTGCAGGAATTGCTTTTGTTACTGGCGACTTGATTATCTCGCACGAAATTGTTGCTTACGCCCTAAATATTCGAGATAATTATGAAGCTTGGGCTTTTGCTATTGGCTTGGCTATGCTTTCAGTTCTATTGAAACCTGCCTACGACAGACTCGTTGAACAACCTTATATCAACGATTATTCGCCCCAAACAAAGCGAACTTATGCTATTTTTCAAGGTTTTTTGATTGCATTTTCGGTGGCTACCATGCTTATTTTAGGTTGGTTCCGCTATGAAGCTTACAAAACTGACAAACTAAAAGAGAGTATTAATAAACAAATAAAATCGATGCAATTGGGCAGCCAATCGATGGACCCAACCGCCACCTCAGCAACTGATAATCAAGCGATTATTCAGAAAATGGACGAACAACTGAAAGCTTATGACAAACTAAATCTCGACCTCGTAAATAGTCCATGGGCGTTGATGTCGTTTGTATTAAGTGGCGTTTTATTTGCAATTGCAGGAGCTATTTGTCTAGGAATTTCTTTCCCAATTATGCAAGCTTATTGGTACAGATGGCTGCAAGCTGGGCCTAGTATTCAGCGAATTAAAAAGAAAAATCTGAAATTAATTGAAGAGTTGAAAATTGCTGAAGATGAGTTAGCACAACAAGTTATTCAGAAAAGTATTTTAGAGAATGACTTAGCTTTATTGCCAAATCTCAATGAATTAAAAGCTGAAAAACGAGAAATCGTTGCTCATATTGAAGAAATGCTCAGTCGCTCAAAAGTAGCCGACCAAGACCGCAGAATTAATACATTTGATGATGGTTTGGAAAAAGGCAAAGCCAATCGTGAAGAAATGACAGAAGATGAATACGAAGAATTTAGAAGCACTTCGGTTCGTCAAATGCGTAATGCCCAAGATACAAAAACTGATTCAGGCCCGAAAGTTTATCGAAATAATGGTCTGCGTCCGCACCAAGCACTTCGCAAAGTTATTACCGAGCAATTTAATCAAAATTAAGCCTTGATAAGTAATTGATAATAAGCAATTTAAGTCGATATTTCGATTTGAATTGCTTATTTTTTTAATCATTCTTTAATTAAATTGTACTTTATAAAGAACTTTTGCACTTTTCAATGATATTTTTAGGAAAAGACATACTTTTATTTAGAAATTTGTACCGTAAACAAACGAAAATACATTATGTCAAGCAAAAAAATTGATTTTCTTCTTCCTGCTGAGGTAGCCGCTGGTGCAACTTCGGGTATTTTATTGGGTGATTTTAACAATTGGGACTCTAACAATGGAGTTGCTTTAAAACAACAAAAAGACGGTTCATTAAAAGCATCACTTAGCTTACAATCGGGTTCGTACGAATACCGTTATTTATTAAATGATGGCCGTTGGGTAAACGACACACAAGCTTCAAAATATAATTATAATTCTGAATTCGCCATTGAAAACTGTGTAATTGATGTAATTGCGGAAGTAGCTAAAGAAGCAACTCCAGCAAAAGCAGTAAAAGCAAAAGCTCCAGTTGCAGAACCTGCTACCAAAGCAGCACCAGCGAAAGCGGCAAAAACAAAAACTGTTGCCGAACCAAAAGTAGAAGCAAAAGCAGCAAAAACTGCTAAAACTAAGAAAGCATAATTAGTAGCTTTCCTGAATTTAGCTTAAAATATTACAAAAAGGTCTCTTGAATCGTTATCAGGAGACCTTTTTGTATTTAAACATTAGTTGAAATTAAACTTTAAAGTTTTCTATAAGAGTGATAAAGACTTTGAATATTTTTTATCAAAATCAGAACACGTTGTTTAAATTCATCTAATATTTATGAAAATCAATAAATCGAAACAAAAGTATTTTACAGACTGTTTAGCTATATTATTAGGTTTAAAATCTTAGTAACTTTAATAAAATATCATCTTTAAAATTCATCGTTACGATTTATTCTATATTCATCACTCTTAAATCTAAATTGAAGCTATGGCACAAGCAAAATTGGAAATCATTGACGCTTTGCGTCGTACAGCAAAAAAATTAGAAGCTGGTAGTCAATATATGTGGGGACACATGGGAAGCTGTAATTGTGGCAATCTTGCTCAAGAAATAACCAAACGTTCAAAAGCTGAAATTCATGCTTACGCCATGCAAGGTCACGGCGACTGGAATGAACAACTCAATGATTACTGTGGAATCAGCGAAATGCCCATCGATTTAGTGATTCATGAAATGCTTACTTCAGGGTTTTCGTTGGAAGACCTCCAAAATTTAGAAAAATTATCAGATAAACAAATTTTAATACGACTCCCTGCCGAAAATCGTTATCTTCGCCACAATGTTAGAGCAGATGTAATCGTTTATTTAACAGAGTGGGCAAATATGCTCGAAGAACAACTCTTAGGAAGCATCGAACTGCCTGATTTTTTACAGGAAAAAACTTTACAGTATGCGTAAAATAATTTTAATGAGTATCTTGACAATCATCACATTAAGTGTTTTTGCTCAAGAAAGTATTCCAACTTCAGGTGATAAAGATAGCCAAACACAAGTATTTTTTGAAAAACCTAAGCCAGCATGGAAAGAAAAATTAAGATATGGCGGAAATTTTTGGCTGGGCTTTTTTGGAGCATTTTATATTGATGCTTCGCCAATGGTTGGCTACGAACTCAACGACAAAGGAACGATTGCGGGTGTGGGAGGAACGTTCATTTTTCAAGGAACATTCAATAGAAATAGTTCGACAAATACCAATAATGTAATTTTTGGGCCAAAACTTTTCGTTCGTCAACAAGTTTTTAAACGATTTTTTGTTCACGCCGAATACGAATTCATCAATGCGTACGCTGACCAATTTTATTCATTTAACGAACAAACTGGCGACCCTAATAAAAAACAATGGGGAAGTTCACCACTCATCGGGGCAGGATTTTATCAAGGAAGCGATGGCCGACGTGGTAGCTTTATTTCATTAATGTATAATTTGGGTTACCCAAATCGTGGGTTTATTAGTCCACAAAGTTTACTCGGCAATGGTTTTCCGCTGACACTTCGCTATGGATTTTTGTTTTGAAAAATTCTATTAAAATATTGTAACTTTGTGCTTCTCTATCTCCCTCTTTGTTAAAGAGGGAGAATTTTTATCATCATACTGGTTTGAAAATCTTTAATAAATATTCGTTTCCACTTATTTCTTCAATTTTTCTAACGGTTGTTCCTCTACTTTTTAGTTCGGCACTCACGGTTGCAGTCATTACTCATGAAAATGAAGTGGCAAAATTACCTTGGCAAGATTGGACTTGGATTACATTAATTTGCTGTATTACATCAACTTTTGCATTTACTCCACCAACACTATTAGCCCTAATATTTGGTTATTTCATTGGTTGGCATGCAGTTTTGCCCGTTTTTATGATGAATATGGTAGCTATATTTTTAGTAAATATTATTACAAAACGCTTTAATCAAGACAATTTAAGGACTTATTTATCTGATAATATAAAAGTTAACTCAATTCTTGAAAATATTCGCAAACAAGAATTAAAGTTTATTTTCTTCACTAAATTATCTCCAATATTACCTTTTGCACTCACAAATTTTGTATTTGCATTATCAGGAGCAAAACTTAAGAATATCCTTTTAGGTGGTTTTTTGGGAATGATTCCACGTACATTATTAGCAGTTTGGACGGGTTCACAAGCGAAAGAAATTAGACGATTGTTAGAAAATCCAAATGAAGGAAATTTGCAAAAGATTTTAATAATTTTATTGATCATTATCTCCGTTGGTGGAGTAATATATTATATTTTACCAAAGAAAACACCATAAAAAAGCCTTGCAGAATCAAAATTCTACAAGGCTTTTTACAAAATCTACTCAAATTAGAATGACTTCGCAATATTTGTAAACTCTCTTGATTTTAACGAAGCTCCACCAACTAATCCGCCATCAACGTCTGGGCAAGCAAAAAGCTCTTGAGCATTCGCACCATTTACACTTCCTCCATAAAGGATTGAAATTTCATCTGCTACCACTTGGCCGTATTTAGAAGCTAAATGGTCTCTTAATACTTTGTGCATTTCTTGTGCTTGGTCGTTAGACGCCGTTACACCCGTTCCGATTGCCCAAATTGGCTCATAAGCTATTACTGTTTTTTGTAAATCTTCCGCAGAAAGGTGAAAAAGACTATTAGTGATTTGTCCACGAACAAAATCGAAGTGAATGCCTTCGTTGCGTTGCTCTAGGGTTTCGCCACAACAGAAAATCGGAGTTAAACCACCTTCTAAAGTTGCATCTACTTTTTCTGCTAAAAATGCATCAGATTCGTTGAAATATTGACGACGCTCGCTATGACCAATAATCACATGACCAACACCAACAGACTTCAACATCGGAATCGACACCTCTCCCGTATATGCACCCGAAGCTTTTGGATAGCAATTTTGAGCTCCTAATGATACTTTTGATGTATCTATTAATTTCCCAAAAGTACTTAAATAAGGAAAAGGCACACAAAGTACAACCTCTACATTAGGATTTGTAACTTCGTCTTTTACCATATTTACCACTTCTGAAAGTAGGATTTGACCTTCCTCAAAAGTTTTGTTCATTTTCCAGTTACCTGCGGCGATTTTTTTTCTCATTTTCTTAGAATCTTTGATTGTTAAAAAGTTAGAAATATTGTTTTAACACCTATTTACTGCGATTTTATTTAACAAAATGTAGCAAATTGAAACGCTTAAAACAATATCCAACTGTTATAATAAAGCCCAAAGATAACAGTTTTTCTTTAAATTTTATAACCAGATTTCCATTGCGACATCGGCACGGGCATACGGTGAGGTGAAATTTTCAATACGAGTAAAACCTAATTTTGCATAAAGTGTAAGAGCAGGCGTTAAGCTCGAATTTGTTTCTAAATAAACCCGTTTTGCTCCTAATTTTTTGGCCATTTCGATTGCCGCTTCACCAATCAATCCACCAATTCCAAGTCCACGGGCCGCTTCACTCACACCCATTTTACAAAGTTCATACGAGTCATTTCCCATAGCTTTCAATGCCGAAGTACCTAAATATTCATCTCCTCGACACGCTAATAAAACTACTCCACCAGTTTCCAGAAAGTATTTTTCAGGATTTTCAAGTGAATCTAAATCACCTTTTTCTACCTTGAAATATTTATTTATCCACTCATAGTTAATCTGTTTGAAAGCTATTTTTTGAGCTTCATTTTGTGGGTCGAGGTTGATAATTTCTATTGTTGACATAATTTTAAAAGGCAAAATGTTTATAATCTCGAACCTACATCTCGAATTGTATCTAGTAAATAGGCAATCGAAGCTTCTGTTTTTCGGTGATTGATGATGCACGCTCGCAACACAAATTCATTGTTTAGTTTTGTACCTGTAATAAAAACTCGTCCATCGGCTTCGAGGGCAGGAATCAACTTCTGATTCAAATCTATAATCTCGTCTTCGGTTGTCTTTTCTCCAGTATATCTGAAACAAGCAACGGCTAAATCTGAGCTTGACTTCAATTCAAAATCAGTTGATTCGATAATTAATTTTGATAAATAATGTGTCAAATCAATGTCTTTTTGAATCATTGCTCGAATTCGGTCAAAACCATAGGCTTTTACCGACAACCAAACTTTGAATGCCTTTGCGTTACGAGATAATTGAAAATAATGTTCATTAAACTCCAAACGAGCATTCGGATTCGTTTGGAGTTCGGTAGCCAAATAATCGGCTTCTTTAAAATACGTTTCTCGCATTTTTCCCCAATCTTGCACCAATACACAACCAATTTCAAAAGGTTGGTAAAGCCACTTATGAAAATCCAACGCAATAGAATCGGCTTTTTCTAAACCAGCATATTTTTGTTTCAAAGAAGGCAGCGAAGAAGCCAAACCGCCATAAGCTCCGTCAACATGAAACCACATTTGGTATTTTTTTGCTATTTCCGAAAGTACCGTCAAATCATCAATCGCCCCCGTGTTTACAGTTCCAGCGTTGCCAACAATACAAAATGGCATAAAACCATTCGCTAAATCAGTTTGAATTTGTGCTTCTAAAATATTTGTGTCAATTGTTAAATCAGCTTTCGTTGCAATTCTACGGAGTTGATTAGTGCCAATTCCTAGCAAAGTGACACTTTTATCTACACAATTATGGGTTTCTGTTGAACAATAAATTGTGAATGGTTTTACTCCGAAAAGGCCATTTCGCTTAATATCTAATTTCTTGAAAAATATATTTCGAGCAACTGTCAAGCCCGCCAAATTAGCTTCTGACCCACCGCTAACCATTGCTCCACCTGCATTGGGCGTGTAATCAATCATTTCGGTAGTCCATTTTACCACTCGTTTTTCAATTTCGGTCATGGCAGGAGCTAAGTGCCACTTTGTATTGTTTTGGTTAACAGTCGAAGCTAAAAGTTCGGCAATAGTTGACATTTGATTGCCGCCCGACATTACGTAAGCGTACATATTCAAACCCAAATTACCTGTTGCACTATCTAAAACCTTCGTTTGGGCTTCTTGCAACAATTCCAAACTGTTTTTGCCTTCAAGTGGAAGCGGTTCATTAAACCAACGCTCAACTTCTTCTTGGGAATTTACGTTAAACCCTTTTTGGGAAGCTAGGTTTTGGTACTGATTCAAAATCATTGAAGATGTTTTTTCAAGAATATCCTGAAATTCTTCTTGGGTAAAATCTAAAGTATTATTATTCATCTGCTAATTATTTTACATGCAAGCGGTAAATTTTCAATTCTTTGATAGCGGGTAATTTGTAAGTTTTTGGCACATTTGCTCGTGGCATTAGCACAAAGCCATTTCTTTCATAAAAACGATGAGCAGCTTGAGCCATCAGCGGTGTATCCAACCATAATTCTTGATAGCCTTTTTGCTGTGTGTAATTAACCAATGTTTCAAAAAGGTTTTGTGCCAAGTTTAAATCTTTGTTTCCTCGCATTGATTTATCAAGAAACATTTTTCTCAAAACAGCCTGTTTTTCGTTAAGCGGTTCTAAACCAATTGTTCCCATTACTTGATTTTGTTCATTTAAAGCAATCCAAAAGCAGCCTTCCTTATAAAACTCACCAATATTCGGCAAATCGGGTTGGTCTTGTGCGGTTAGACCTAAGTTAAATTCGCCATTTTGAATTCCCAAAACCAAGTTTTCGACTTGTTTTTGATAAATGTCAGCATAGATTTGTATTGAAATTTTCATTTAGTTTATTCTTTAAAATATTTTATCATGTTGGATAATCGACTATTTTTTCTTCGATTCTTGAAATAGCTTCATTCGTTCTGTATAAGATTTTGAATCAAAAAAAGTTTCCATTTCCTCCAGGGCTGTCAAAATATTGGTTGCTTGGGCATCAACAACTTGTCGATTTACTTCTCTAATATCATCCCAAATTAATTGTAGTTGCGGCAAAAGATTTAGTCCCTTTTTGCTTAACTTTAATAATCTTTTACGGGCATCTTCTTTTGATTTTGTAGAAATTATCCAACCTTTTTTTTCTAATTCTTTAGCCAATTGAATAACTGCAGGGTGAGAAATGTTCAGTTTTTGAGCAATTTCCATGATTCCTAATTCTTTTTCCTGCGAAAGTAAATAGTAAAGTGGAAACCACTTTGGCTCAAACTCAATGCCATTGCTATGATAAAATTCCGCTCCCGCCCGCATGATATAATCGCTCATGCGTTTGAGGCGACTGGCAATAATTAGTGGGCCTAATTTTGAAAAAACATCTTGCATTATGTAATCAGTTACGTAATTAATTACGCAAATATATGAAGATTAAAAATATTTGCAAGATTGAGTCGATTTTTTCTTTTAATGTAAGAGGCGTTTTACTTGCTGGTAATCGAAAATTAAAATTTTCTAGCAAAGTCAATTGTTATGCAGGAAAAAATAAGAACCCGAAAATCAGGTGTTTTTTGAAATAAAAACAGAGACATTTACCTAAATTAAATGCCTCTGTTGAGCTTTTTGAAGCAGCATTTTTTGATTTAAGCGTGTAAAAACAGTTAAGCTTTGGCCATTTCCCAGCCAAGAATTGCTTTTTTTCTGGTAACACCCCAACGATAACCGCCAATTCCGCCAACTTTTTGTAGCACACGATGGCACGGGATTAAATAACCTAAACGATTACTGCCGATTGCCGTACCAACAGCTCTTTGAGCAGTAGGTTTTCCGATAGTATTGGCGATAGTTTCATAGCTAACCATTTGTCCAAAAGGAATTTTCAGCAAAGCTTCCCAAACTTTAATCTGAAAATTTGTACCACGCATCAAAAGTGCAATTGGCTCAGATTTGTTTGTTGTTGCATAAAAAATTTGCTCGATAAAAGGTTTCGTAATGTCATTATCAAAAACAAGTACAGCTTTTTCAAAATCTTGTTGTAATTCATTTATTATCAATTCTTTAGATGCTATATCAAGAAACCTAAAGTCAGTTATTCCTCGCTCTGTAATTGCTATTAAACATTCGCCAAATGGCGTTTCATGAATGCCGTAATGAATGGCAAGTCCTTCTCCTTTTGACTTGAATTCGGCGGGAGTCATGGCTTCGTAAGTCACAAATAAATCGTGTAATCGGCTCGAACTAGATAATCCAGATTCAAAAGTTGCTTCTAACAAATTGCTACTTCCTGCGAGTTTTTCTTTGGCAAATTCTTTAGTTAAAAACCGCATAAAACGTTGTGGACTAGTTCCTGCCCATTTCGTAAAAAGTCGATTAAAATGAAACTCTGAAAGTGCCACATGATTAGCGATTTCTTTAAGATTGGGCTGTTGCTGAAAGTTTTCCTCAATAAATTGAATTGCTTTCTCAACACGACGATAGTCTATATTATCTTGATTATCAATGAGTTCCATCTATTTTTTTAAGATTTATGAAAAGAAATTCTGGATGTAATTAAATCTTTTATCCTGAATCTTTATCAAAAATACAAGAGATAACATTGATGAACAATCTGATTTTTGCGGAATCGAATATCTTTAAGTTAAACGGGTTCTTTATTTACTAATTTCGGTTTAATTCTAGAAAAAACGCTTGATTTTTCTTCAATTTTGAATTTGATTTTATACTTTTTTAAAATTCTTGCTGATAAAATTCCAATGATTATTCCTGGAGCTGTCCAAGTGACAATAAATACATAAAAAGGGGTGTTTTCGGGTAAAAATCTCGGAACGATGTTTACACAAAAAGCTGTAATTGCCGCCGAATAAGCACCCATCATTTTGCCAGCATGAGCAAAAAACCAGTGCATTTTTTCGGCCTTTACAAAACCCAAATAAATCTTTAAATCTCCGTAAGCATTAGCCAAACTTACCGTTCCAAATACAAAGAAAAGAATATTAAGTGCATCAAATCCTTTAGCTGGATTTTGAGTTAAATATGCTCCATAAGCGAGCATAGTTATACCCGAAAGTCCAATTAAATAAGCCCCTATTTTATCAATTATTTTTGGCAAAACTCCTTTTTTCATTGTTAACATTCGTTTTCCAGACCAGTTTGGATAGAAACTAACTATGCCGATTCCTAAAAAAAACTGATATTTCAAGTTGGTTGGATAAAGGATGAAGAAAATTGTTGTTGTAACGAAAATCATAAACATTGACCAGTAAAAAATGATGCCTGCACGATTATGAATTTTGCTACCTTTGTTGGCTATCATGGCAACCAAACCAGCTGCGAGCGAAAGAATACCACATAATACATGAATGGCTATTGAACTTTTGTAGATAAGCGTTTCCATTATTTTCTGTTTTAATTTTTTGCGTTTTTGAATGACACAAATGTAGAATTACAGAAAAAACAAATCAAATTAAAGGGCTAACTATCAAGCATTTGGGAAGATTGACAAGCAGCAGGGATGTTTGTCAAAGTATTTGGGGTGAATAACAAATAATAATATCGAATACTTTTTTTTATTTTAAGCGTTCTACTATTTCGGAATACTTTCGAGCCACAGGCACAAACAATTCTGGCGTTTCGAGGTGAAGTTTATAACCTTGAGCATTACCAGTAATTTTTTCTACTTTATCAAGATTCACAATAAAAGACCGATGACAACGAACAATGTTTTCGGAAGCAATTTGGGCTTCTATTCTAGTTAAACTACTGCGAAGTAACTCTTTTTGAAGATTTCCGTCTTTTTCGTAAAAAATAGTAGAATAATTATCAGCCGATTCGATAAAAAGCAATGAATCTTCACTTAATTCAAGCATATCTTTTCCATTTTCGGCAATTAACTTCAATGATTTAGTTGCAGTCAAATTCTGTCTTTCAGCATCGTGCGAATGATGAATAGCGATTGGTTGATTATATTTTTTTAACTGGTAAATATAATTCATCATTACGCCAAAAGTAGCAGGAAAAATACCAATGATAATCACAACTAGAAGCATTCCGAAAAAGTTTTTCCAACCATTTTCAAAATGAAATACAATATTGCTAAACCACATATTACCCACAGCAATCATGAAAATGAGCAACATTATTGATAAAATTTCTTTGCCTACATTCCAAGTTTTTTCGTTGTGGTATTGCCGAAATGTTTTGAAAATGCCAAATCGTAGTATAAAACCGCATAAACCAGTAATTAATCCATAACAAGCCAAATACCAATTTTTGTTAGGGTCGTGCCACGCTAAAGCCCCAAAAGGCTGAAATAAAATGAGAAACAACGCAATAAAAGTTCCTTCTCCAATACTTTGTATGATTAATTGTGTATTGGATTTTTCTCCAAAAGGATAAGGTTGCAATAAAATTTTAAGCATTATTTTAATTAAATGGCCTCCAATTGATAATTTGCTCTATAAAACTAGGCACAACTTGTGGGTACATCACAATCATTACGACAACACCAAAAATTGCTCCGTACCAGTGAGCCGAATGATTAATAAAACCATTTCCTCGCTGCATTTCATAATACGTAAATGCCAAATACAAACCAGCAAAAATAAAAGCGGGCATCGGAATAAAAAACACGCCCAATTGTGCTGTTGGTACAAATAAAATTGCTCCAAAAATGACAGCTGAAACAGCACCAGAAGCACCTAAAGAATTATAATTTCGGTCATTACGGTGTTTGAAAAATGTTGGTAAATCCGAAACAATAATAGCAACAATATAAAAAATCACATAAGCAACCGAGCCAAGTTTTGGGTCATTGTCGAACTTCTGAATGAAAACTTGTTCAATAAAATCGCCAAAACTATAAAGTGTGTACATATTAAAAAATAAGTGCATAAAATCGGCGTGAATGAAACCAGAAGTAATAAAACGGTGATATTCTCGATTACGATTAATAGCAACGGGATTCATCAACCAACTTTCAAAAACGCTTAAATTGCTTAAAGCATAAAGGCTCATTCCGACTGTAACGATGATTATTAATAAATTGGCAGTAATTTGTTCCATTTGTGTTTGTTAAATTTAGAAAGAGAAAAATCGACAATCGTTTTTATTAAGATTCTCTTTCGATTAATTGTTTTGTCAACTCAATCAAAGGCTGCTTTTTGTCTGACGGAGCATTGAGTTTCACTAAATCTTCAAGGCCTTGATTGAAGTAAGTATTCATTTTATTTTCGGCTAAGTGCTTGATATTCAATGAATCATAAATTGCTCTTACGGCTTTTACTTTTTCCTCTTTATCAAACTCCTTTGCATTAATCCAAAATTGTAATTCGGCTTCTTCTTTTTTTCCTGCACTAAGCTCCAAAGCTTTCAACAAAAGCCAAGTTTTTTTATTTTCAATGATGTCGCCACCAACTTGTTTGCCAAATTTTTCGGGGTCACCATAAACATCCAAAATATCATCTTTTAATTGAAAACCAATGCCAATATTTGTTCCGAAATCATACAATAATTGCGTTGCTTCATCTCCTGCTTCTGCAATCAAACCACCCAATTCTAGGGAAAATCCTAATAAAACTGAGGTTTTTAAACGAATCATATTGATGTATTCGTCTTCGGTAACATCATTGCGGGTTGCAAAATTCATGTCCCATTGTTGTCCTTCACACACCTCCGCAGCTGTTCGATTAAACCTTCTGATTACGTGTTTGAAAATTTTATCATCAACGGCTGTCATCAATTCGTAGGCACAAACCAACATAACATCGCCCGAAAGAATGGCAATATTTTCATTCCATTTTTCGTGTACGGTTGGTTTGCCTCTTCTTAATGGAGCCGCATCCATAATATCATCGTGCATGAGCGTGAAGTTATGAAAAACCTCAACGCCAAGAGCAGGCTTCACAGCTTTTTGCCAATTGTCCGAAAAAATATTTGTTGCCATCACAGCCAATAAAGGACGCATTTTTTTCCCACCAAGCGACATTAAATATTCAATTGGCTCGTAGAGTTCAACGGGGCTTTCGCCGTATTTTGTATTGGCAATTTCGGTTTGAATTGCATTCAGGAAAACTTCTAATGACATAATTTTTTTAATAAAATCGGCTAAATAATTGTGCTTTAAGCTCAAATAAAGCCAAACTTACGAATACTAACAAGTTATTTTCTATACTCCGAAAACATTTTTATTAAAAAAGCGACCAAGTTTCCTTAGTCGCTTTTCTTCTAAAATATTAAAACAAGCAATTAGGCATGAATGTTCCAAACCCAACCAAATGTATCTGCTACTTTTCCAGTACGAATATCGTTTAAGGCATTTTTCAATCGAGTTGAATAAGATTCATCAGTGATTGTTGGCAAAACATAATCAGAACCTTCAAAGCCGATTGCTGCGAATGGAGAAACCACAACGGCTGTTCCTGCACCAAAAACCTCTGTTACGCTGCCACTTTGGATTCCTGCAATAATTTCTTCAACCGAAACTCTTCTTTCTTCTACTTCAATGCCCATTGATTTAGCCAATTGAATCAAAGTATCACGAGTAATTCCTTTCAAGATAGTTGTGCTTGTATTTGGCGTTACAAGTTTGCCATCTTTTACAAACATTACATTCATTGTGCCTGATTCTTCAAAATATTTATGTTCTAAAGCATCTGTCCACAATAATTGTGTATAACCTTGCTCTTGAGCTAATTTTGCAGGATATAATGAAGCAGCGTAATTTCCTGCACATTTTGCATAGCCAACGCCACCAGGAGCAGCACGAATAAATTCGGTTTCAACTTTCACTTTTGGTGGAGTTGAATAATATTTACCTGCTGGACTCATGATAATCATAAAGCGGTAATTTTGAGATGGACGAACACCCAAATACACATCACTCGCAAACATGAATGGACGCAAATAAAGTGAATTATCTTCGCCTTTCGGAACCCAAGCAGCATCAATTCTAAGCAATTCTTCTAAACCACCGATAAAAATTTCTTCAGGAACTTGTGCCATACACATACGTTCGGCTGAAATATTAAATCGCTTGAAATTTTCTAATGGACGAAACATCAATACTTCATCTTTATCATTTTTGAAAGCTTTCATTCCTTCAAAAATAGATTGTCCGTAATGAAGAGTTGCCAATGCAGGATTGTAGCTAATATCTCCGTAAGGCAAGATTTTTGGTGTTTGCCATTCTCCGTTGATACAATCAGCCACTAACATGTGGTCAGTAAATATTGTCCCAAAAGCAATATTATTAGGGTCAAGTTGATGGATTCGACTCTCAGCAACTAGCGTAACGTCTAAGTTAAGTGTTTCTGTCATAACAAACTAAAATTTTGAATTAATGGCGTTTTTTTGCTTTTGGCGATTGCTTTCGGCATTTAAGCATCTTTTTCGTTATGCTTATGTTTCAAAAACAATCACTTACATAATTATCTATGCGAAATAACAAATAATATACTATACTGTCAAGGAAAAATGCAAAAATAGTTGTTAAGACAACCTTTTTATTGTTGAGCGGTTGATTCTTGGTACAAAACCTGCAACACAGTTTGCCCAACTGCTTTTAAAGTGCCTTTATCAATGATGTTTATATTATCTTTTTGGGTATGATGATAGTCGCCAAAAGTATTTCCTGAATTGGGTCTTAAATCACAAATATCAATCATCGTAATTTTTGCATTCACATTGACAGGTACATGGTCATCGGAAATATTTCCAAAATCTTGATTCAAAAAATATTGACTATAACCTAATTGGCTCGCAATACTCCAAACACTATTCATCACAGCAGGGGCATATTGGCGTGAAATTGTATCTTTCGTAAACGTTGCTCCTTTTGCTCCAACCATATCTAATAATATGCCAAAATATGCCGAGTAATTAGGTTTATGTAGATTTCTTGACCAATATTCCGAACCCATCAACCAACCGCCATTTGCATCGGTCACTTGCTTGGTATAATCACTCGGTGGGCCCCAATCTTCTACATCAAAAAGCACCACATCAATGCCTATATTTGGTTTTTGTCCTGAAGCTTGAATTACACGCAAAATTTCAAAGATAACCGCTACGCCACTTGGACCATCGTTGGCAGAATCGAAAGGTTTAGTTTTTGCGGTAGAATCATCATCCGAAAATGGGCGAGTGTCCCAGTGTGAAGCTAACAAAATTCGCTTAGTTGCCTGTGGATTAATACTACCAATAATATTACGGGCATTTAATACTTTTCCATCGTAAGTTACAGGCTTAAAATTTTGCTCAATTACTTCGCAACCATATTCTTTTAGTTTTTTTACCATCCAATCTCCGCACTTTACGTGGGCAACTGTATTCGGAATACGTGGGCCAAATTTGACTTGTTTCTCAACAAAATAATAAGCCGAATCTGCATTGAAAGTTGGGGTAGTAACTAACTTTGTTGCTTCAGCAGTTGTATTGCTATTTTCTGAACTTGCGTTTTGTTTACAAGCAACAAAAGTAGTTGAAATGGCTAAAATGGATAAATAACAAGTATATTTCTTTAAATTCATGTTAAATAATAAATGATAGTGGAAGTTTGGCAAAGTTATGAATTTGTTTCTTTTCTACTAACGATGAATCAAATATAAGTATTTTAGCAAACGTTTTTTTGATTAGCTTTGTGAATGAGATATTGGATTTGAGATTGTTGATATGAAACATCTATTTTCTAGATAATTTCTTTTCTCAAAATTTCTATCCCGCATTTAAAATCTAAAATCTTGTATCTAAAAATGACCATAGAAGAAGCTCAAAAAATAGTTGACGATTGGATAAAAACGATTGGTGTTCGGTATTTTAACGAATTGACCAATACGGCAATGCTAATGGAAGAAGTCGGTGAAGTTGCCCGAATCATGGCACGCCGCTACGGTGAACAATCGGAAAAAGAATCGGATAAAGATAAAGATTTAGGAGATGAAATGGCAGACGTTTTGTTTGTATTGATTTGCCTAGCCAATCAAACTGGTATAGATTTGACCGAAGCTCTACGCAAAAATCTTGAAAAGAAGACAAAAAGAGATATATTGCGTCATAAAAATAACGAAAAACTGACCTCGCCAATATAATGCTCACCATCCTGACCCAAGCCTTTCGCAGAACTACTCAAAATTGGAAAATTGTTTTGCTTATTTTCTTAGTAAATTTCTGTTTAGGGCTTTGTCTGGCATTGCCTGTATTTAATATTTTACAGGCAGAATCTCATGGCTCTTTGGCATTCAATAACTTAGTGGCTGATTTTGACTTTACTGTTTTCAACGATTTTTTGAATAAAAGTAGTCAATCTCTTAAACCTATTTTTCCTATAAGTTTGGTTTTAAGTATCGCTTATGTTGTTTTAAATGTCTTTTTTTCAGGTGGAATTCTAAGCCAATTTACAATAAGAGATACTTTCAGAATTACTGATTTTTTGAAAAATTCGGCTCATTATTTTGTAAAGTTTTTCTTTCTTTTTTTACTACAAGTACTGGCGTTAATCATATTTTCAATCATTTCTATCTTGATTTTGCTTGTTTTTGGAAAATTAGCTAGTGGAAATACTGAACCAAAATTTGTTTTAACAATGATTCCTGCATTTATCTTTGTTGGAATTTATCTCTCATATATATTAAATGTTGGCGACTATGCCAAGGTTTTACTGCATCGTGACTCCCTAATCAATCCTTGGCAAGCATTTTGGAAAGCATCACATTATGTTATTCAAAATTTCAAAACAATGTACATTTATTGGGCTGTATTGTTGGCTGCCGCAATTTTGATGTTGTTTTATTTATGGCTCGAATCAGTCATAGGAATGGTTTCAGGATTGACAATTGGATTGATGTTTTTGATTCAACAAGTTTTTATTTTCTGTCGAGTTTTTGTTCGAACTTGGAATTTGAGCAATGCCTACGATTATGTTTCATTAAGACCTATTCCGATTACAATACACCCAATAATTGTTGAACCAATTTTTGAGAAAAAAAGCGAATCAACAAGTATTCAGGAAGAAGATAATACAGAAAATAAACTTTCTGAATAAGTAAAATGTTATGTTTGAAAACTGACACAATGGAAGACATCATTAACAGAGTAGCCAAAAGTGGCTTAATTTCCTTAGATTTAGAAGATTTTTATCATACTGGCGAGCGAGTTCTATACGATTTGAAAGATAATCTTTTCATGGGTTTGATTCTGAAGGAAAAAGATTTTCGAGAATTTTTAAAATCCCACGATTGGACAAACTACAAAGGCAAAAACGTTGCTATCACTTGTACCGAAGATGCCGTTATTCCAACTTGGGCATATATGTTGTTAGCAATTCAGCTCGAACCTTATGCTAATCTCATTGTATTTGGCAATCTGCAAGATTTAGAACAAAAACTCTACGACGAAGCCCTCTCAAAAATCAACTTTGAGTCATTTAGTGGAGCAAAAGTAGTAGTTAAAGGTTGTAGCAAAGTTGCAGTGCCAACAACCGCCTATGTTGAAGTCACTCGTCGCCTAAGACCTTACGCCCAAAGTATTATGTTTGGTGAACCTTGCAGCACAGTTCCACTCTACAAAAAGCCGAAAGAATAGTTTTCCCCTGCATATTTTTCCGTAATTTTGCGTTTCGGTTGTAGCACAACTTTCTGGGTTGTGTTATTTTTTATTAATTTCTACGATTTCTAGCAACTTAGAAGGTTGTTTACAAAAATATGGTTCGTGTAAGATTTGCTCCTAGTCCAACTGGTCCACTTCACATTGGTGGCGTTCGTACTGCTTTGTATAATTATTTATTTGCTCGAAAAATGGGCGGAAAAATGCTCCTTCGTATCGAAGATACTGACCAAACCCGCTACGTACCTGGTGCAGAAGATTATATTTTGGAAGCATTGAAATGGGTTGGTATTGAAATAGATGAAGGACAAGGTGTTGGTGGCCCACATGCACCTTACCGCCAATCAGAGCGAAAAGATATGTACCGTCAGTATGCCGAACAATTGGTTTCGGAAGGAAAAGCCTATTACGCCTTTGATACTGCCGAAGAACTCGACGCACTCCGTAAGCAATTGGAAGAAGCAAAAGTTGATAATACTTCGTATAATGCCGTTACGAGAATGCAAATGAAAAACTCAATCACACTTTCAAAAGAAGACGTAGATGCTCGCATTGCCAATGGCGATGCGTACGTGATTCGTTTAAAAGTGCCGTTGAAAGAAGAGATTCGTTTCAAAGACATTATTCGTGACTGGGTTGTGGTTCATTCTTCAACAATTGACGATAAGGTTCTATTGAAATCTGACGGAATGCCAACTTATCATTTAGCCAATATTGTTGATGACCACTTGATGGAAGTTACGCACGTGATTCGTGGCGAAGAATGGTTGCCTTCTGCTCCGCTTCATATTTTATTATACAAAGCTTTTGGTTGGAAAGCTCCAGAATTTGCTCATTTACCTTTACTCCTAAAACCAGAAGGCAACGGTAAACTGAGTAAACGTGATGGACTTCTAGGGAATTTTCCGATTTTCCCTTTGGAATGGAAAGACCCATTTACAGACGAAATTGCTCGTGGATTTAAACAAGATGGATATTTCCCCGAAGCGGTAGTTAATTTTCTAGCATTTTTAGGTTGGAATCCTGGCACTGAACAAGAAATTTTCTCAATGGATGAATTGATTGATTCGTTCACCCTTGACAAAATTCATAAAGCGGGTGCAAGGTTCATGGTCGATAAAGCAAAATGGTTTAATCAGCATTATTTGAAAGTTAAATCTGATGAAGAATTGGCTTCATTGATTACCACAACAAATACAGATTTGAGCCATCATTTAACTATAAAATTGGTTCGTTTAATGAAGGACCGTGTCACTTTCCCACAAGAAATTGTATCAGAAGTGCCTTTCATCTTTGAAGCACCAACAACTTACGACGAAGAAATTGTAAAATCTAAATGGAATGATGATGCTCGTAAGGCCATGGGTGTAATCAAGGATTCGATTCAAGCAATTGAAAATGAATCCTTTACTTCTCAAAATATTCATGATACGATTTTCCCAGCACTCGAATCAGCGGGAATTAAGGCAGGAAAAGTAATGCAAGCATTTCGTTTGGTCATTACTGGCGTGGGAAAAGGGCCTGATTTGATGCTCACTTTAGAAATTTTAGGAAAAGAAGACGTCACCAAACGTATTGAAAATGCGATTCTTGTTTTAAATTAAACAAGAATTTCACTTTTCGTTTCGGTATAACATTCCTAACAACAGGAATAATCGGAATAAACTCGTACTTACTCTAACAACACCATAATTAAAACCAAAGTCTGTGATATAAGTTCGGTAAGCGTTAGCACCGCTCGCCAAAACTAAAAAAAGCATTGAAAGTGAGATATAAAGTTTGCCTTTTTCAGAAAATGGCACAAAAGCCGATAAAACGAGCAAATAAACCATTTCGAGCAAGTAAATACCTGTTACAAAGACTACCAATAAACTTTTTATAGGTAGAATCACTGCAACAAAAAAGGCAAAAGGCATCAAAATATATGGAATAAGTATGGTAACAAATGTGTTTTGTTTATCAAAAAACTTGATTTTTGAGCCTTCAATTCTAAAAATTAAAATAATAAATACATGACCAATCATTATTAGAAAAAATTCTGTTAAATTACCTATGATTGGTGCTAAAATATATGCTGGAATTGGCGAAATTATCGCAAATGAAGAAGTTATAAGAAATAATTTATCCGTTAAATTTATTGAATTCTTTCTTATAGAATAATACCAAAATATAAGAAATCCATACCCTAATACCCTAAAAGGATAGGATGCTAAACCACCAAATATATAATAAATAGTCAGTTCAATAGCAAGTAGGACAGTAATCAATCCAACTTTTAACATACAGATTCAGACATTTTCATTGATATAATAGGTTTCATAAAAATATTTTACAGCAAATTACGGTATAAACATAATAAAATCATGGCAAAAAAGAAAATTGAAGACACGACTACTCCTGAAAAACCTCGTGTACATAAAGATTTGAATGGTTTTGATATAAAAATAAACTCATTTGGCGAAATTCAAATGAGCTATGATATAGAAAAAATTAATCAATTTTTGAATAAAACCGTTGACGACAAAAAGTTACGCAACCGAAAGTAACTAACGTTGGAAGAATTCAATAACACCTTGCCGACCACTTGTCATCATTTTTTGTTTTTCTTCCTCAGAAAGCTTTCGTACTCGTGGACTCATATCATAATCATTGATATAAATCGTTCGAGTGATGTCTTCAGGCTTTGGGCGGCTCACGCTTTCTGTCATTATATTATATAAGGCAGAAACGTAGGTTTTAAAATCTTGAATAGCAAAAGGAGCAAAACCTTCTCTGAATCGAATTTCGTGGTCAATTTGTTCACATCTTTCTAATCGTAACCCCAAAGTTTCGGTGTTAAAAATAGGCTTAGTTATAGTTGTATCGGTTGCAGCACTCAAATACTTTGATTCGTCAAAAATCTCAATCGGATAATTGAGTAATAATCCACCATCAACAAAAACACTACAATTGTCAATTGGCAAAGGTTTTTCAATAATTCTACCTTTTGGATTTACATAAACCGCTTTATAATATAAAGGCACTGACATTGATATACGTATAGCGTCGCATATACGCATATTGGGGTAAGTTTCGTAAGAAAAAATTTCCAGTTTCTGTTTGGTTAGATTAACGCCTGTCACATAAAGGTCACGAAAAGGAACTGTTTTGGCTAATTCATGCAGTTCGGCAAAAGTCAAATCAGCGTTGTTTGTACGGTCAATTATTAGTTTTTGAATCGTTTCTAAAAAGTTTTTTCCTTCATACCAGCCAAAATTTTTCAAAAACCTCTTTCCTGCACGAAAAACAGTTCCGTCATCATTAAATGTTTCAATGGGCGTATCTGCAATAATTTGGGCGATTTCTTCAGCCGAATACCCAACAGCTAATAAACAAGCTTGAATTGCTCCTGCCGAAGTTCCTCCCACTCGTTGGATTTGTGGGAGAATACCTCTATTTTCTAATTCTACTAAAGCACCGCCATAAGCTATTCCTTTTGCTCCACCACCTTCCATTACCAAATTTTTATAGCTCTTTTCTTGAGCAAAAACTACGGAAGAAAACAATAAGCAAATAAATAATTGACTAATTTTTCGCATATCAAATCAATCTTATTTTTTATCAACAACGAAAAATACGTAATTCTATTACAACAGTTTGGCTTAAATATCAATGATATTAAAACTGTAATCCAATGGGTCAAATTCAGCTAAAATCTTAGTTATAAAGGCATTATCATTAAGATAATAATTCAAGAAATTTTCTTTACGTTCTTGTAAACCTCCCTCTGGAAAAAGTTTTTGTTTCAAAGCTAAAAGCTGCGTAACCGACATTTCTTGATTACGTTCTTCTGCTTTTTTAATGCGTTTTTCAAGGTTTTCGAGCGAACTAATAATTTTTACTTTTTCGGCTTCCACAGGCCCTTTCATTGTTTGGTCAATGGCCAGTGATTTTTTCAAGATTCGTTCAAAAATCTCATTTACATCATCAATTTCAAATGCCAAACTTAACGAATTTTCCGAATTACGCTCTACAAAACTTCTTCTAAGCGTAACTTCATCTACAAAAAGTTCTTCTGCTGAAATGCCCAATTTATCCATTCTTTTTTGGCTTGCTTGATTAACAACCAATGCAAAATTTCGAGGCATTAATAGAGGAAATTGTTCGCCATAATAGTCAAAAATACCTTTCAATTGTAACCAATAAGGTACTTCAGAAGGACCTCCAATATAGGCTAAATTTGGTAAAATTGTTTCCTGATAAAGTGGTCTTAATACAACATTTGGACTAAAGTTTTCGGGTTGGCTATCAAGAATTTGTAAAATTTCTGATTCTAGAAAATGAATGTCTGTATTCAAAATCTTGTAGTCAGCACCTTCTTTCGTGATGCGTTCACGAAGTTGATTTTGTAAATAAAAGAAGTTGATTTCACGGGGCGAAATTTGGGTATGATAACCCATCTCATTGAGCTCTTCGGAAGTTTGATGAACGATTTTATTGGCTTGATTATTCAGCAAATCGTCTTTGATAATTTCGGAAAAAATGCTTTTTAATGCTGCCTCATCAGCATCTAAACAAATTAAACCTTCGCTACCAAAAAGTTGATTCATATATTGGCGAACAGCATCGGCCAATGTGTTATTTTTCAAATATGCTTCTTCAAATAAAGCAGTTTTTTCGGGCATTTCGTCAAAAATTGCTTGTAATTCAACAGGGTTCATTCGTCCAACTGCTCCTTTTTGTTCAGTTTGCCATTGATACGTTTTCCCAAAAAGATTGAAAGAGGCAATTTCTGCAAAATCGTGGTCTTCACTCGCCATCCAATAGATTGGCACAAAATTGTATGAAGGAAATTCGGCTTTAAGTTTTTTAGCCAAATTGATAATCGTCACAATTTTATAAATCACATACAGCGGCCCCGTGAAGATATTTAATTGATGTCCAGTTGTAACAGTAAAAGTATTTTGCTTTAAAAGAACACTAAAATTAGGCTTATTTTCTAATTTTTGGTATTGATTTTCGAGTACTGAAACCAATGTTTTTCGTTTATCGTCAGTAAATTTTCTTGCTTCAATAGCTTTTCTAAAACCTTGAATATCAGGATATTGATTGTAGAACTTTTCAAGATTTTCGTTTTTTGAGATATAATCTAAAAACAATTTCGGAAATGCACCGACCGAATTTAACGCTAATTGTTGAGAGGGCATATTGTGATTTTTTTCTTTATTCTTAAAAGAACACGAAAAAAAGCCCACAGGTTTCAAGTTCTCAATCAATCATCATTAATCAATCATTAACAGAAACAACTGCTGACCTTAAATCACTGATAATCAATTACTTAATCATCTTTAAGTATCTATGAATTCTCATTAATAATTCATTTATTCGTACATCCGCTCAATTGTTTCCTTGTATTTTAGGTTTATCATTTTACGTTTTGGTTTTAAAGTTGGAGTCACTTCACCACCTTCAACTGTCCAAGGTGTAGACAGAAGTGTAAATTTCTTCACTTGCTCGTAAGGAGCAAACTCTTTATTAAATCGGGCAATTTCACCGAAAATTAGCTTTAATACTTGCTGATTTTTAATCATCTCAACATCAGAAGTATAGTTAATTCCTTGCGATTTGCACCAATCACGAATGGTCGTAAACTCTGGCACTATCAATGCTGCGGGAAACTTTTGACTTTCACCGACAACCATCATTTGTTCAATATAAAGTGACTCTTTCATTTTATTTTCAAGCACTTGTGGAGCTACATATTTTCCGCCAGAAGTCTTGAAAATTTCTTTTTTACGGTCAGTAATTTTCAAATATTTTCCTTCTTCGAGCTTACCAATATCTCCCGTATGTAGCCAACCGTCTTGGTCAATGGCTTCTTTGGTCAATTCGGGTAAATTATAATAGCCTAACATTATGTTAGGGCCTTTTACCAAAATCTCGCCATCTTCGGCAATTTGAACAGTTGTGCCATCAATTATTGGCCCAACTGTACCGATTCGCAAATCCAATGGTTTAATTCTATTTGTTGCAATTACGGGTGATGCTTCCGTCATTCCATAACCTTCTGAAACAGGGATTCCAGCCGCCCAAAAAACTCTTGCCAAACGAGGTTGCAGAGCCGCCGCTCCTGAGCAAATCATACGAATATTGCCACCTAGAGCTTCCTGCCATTTGTTGAAAACCAATTTTTTAGCCCATTTCAGTTGTGTATTATACCACCAACCAAATGTTTTATTCGGGTCATAATTTAAACCTAAATTTAAAGCCCACAAGAAAATTCGGCGTTTTATTCCACTCAATTCGTATCCTTTGGCCACGATTTTGTCATAAACTTTCTCCAATAAACGAGGAACGGTTGTAAAAATATGTGGCTGAACATCTCGCAAATCTTCGGCGATAGTTGCCATATTTTGAGCGTAGTAAATCGAAGTCCCAAGGCTCATATAAAGGTACAAAACCATGCGTTCGTACACATGATTAAGGGGCAGAAAACTCAACGCTCGACAAGTTTCATCAATCGGAAAACAGTTTTTACATGCTTCAAAATTGCTGATTATATTTTGGTGAGAAAGCATGACACCTTTTGGGTTTCCAGTGGTTCCAGAAGTATAAATCAATGTCAATAAATCATTGGTTTTGACAGTTTTTTTGATGTTTTCCAATACCAAAATATCTTTATTATCAATATTTACTACAATTTCTTGCCAGTTTTTTCCACCCAAAACTTTATCAAAGCAATAAATCTCTTGAACTGTTGGAGCATCTTTTGCTGCTTCTTGAGCTTTTCGTAACAATGATTCGTCGCCGACAAAAATAAGTTTTATTCCTGCATCATTAAAAATATAACGATAATCTTCAACCGTTATATTTGGATAAAGTGGCACGCCAACCGCTCCAACTTGTTGAACCGCAAAGTCAACGATATTCCATTCTGGGCGACTTTCGGAAATAATCGCTATTTTATCTCCTTTTTCAATACCAATTTTGAGTAAACCCAAACTCAATTGATTAACAGATTCGATAAAACTTTTTGCCGAAATTCGTTGCCATTCGCCTTTAATTTTAGAAGCAAAAACATCCGATTTATTGTATTTCGTAATAGATTCATCTAATAAATCAAAAACTCTCGTAATAGGTTGATACATTTTTATAGTGCGTTGAATAGTATTTTATTGTTGTACTTTTATTACAAAACTGCCGATTCTTTCAGTGTGATTGTTCCTTCATCGGCATCAATTGAGGCTTCAATACCAATTGGAACTGTGAATTTATCTTTAATATGTCCAATCATTGCTCCAGAAAATGCGGGAATGTTAAGTGGTTTGATGTGGTCTTCAAAAATATCTTCAAGCGTAAGCGACCCATAATTTTTTGACGGTGGACAATCTGTACATTTTCCGAAAACAAAACCTGCTATTTGATTCAAAATTCCTGCAAGTTTTAGCTGAGTAATCATGCGGTCAACTCGATAAGTATCTTCTTGTACATCTTCAAGAAAAAGGATTGCACCTGTAAAATCTGGTACGTATTTTGACCCAAGTATGTGCGAAAGCACCGTTAGATTTCCACCGATTAATTTACCACTCGCTTTACCTGCATTTATTGTATAAATACGGTCATCCATAGGCACTAATGCATCATTTTTTCTTACAGGGTTGCTCATTTTTGTGGCATTCGCATCAACTAAAATATTTTTAAAATAATCAACCGAAAAACTATTCCATGTTGAAGAACCCACTGGACCATGAAAAGTAACCAAACCAGTTTGACTATAAATACCTACTAATAAAGCTGTTATATCGCTATAGCCAATAAATATTTTAGGATTTTTCTTGATATTTTGGTAGTCTAAAAGTTGGAGGATTCTGGCACTTCCCCAACCGCCGTGCATGGCCATAATAGCGTTAATATTTTTATTGGCAAACATTTCGTTAATATCAGCCGCTCGGTCTTCATCTTTGCCTGCCAAGTTACCATAACGGTCAAAAACATGCTTTCCCAACACAACTTTAAAGCCCATTTCTTGTAGGCTTTCCACAGCAATTTTCACTTCTTCTTTGATAAATGCCGAATATGCAGGACAAACTAAGCCAATTGTATCGCCTTTCTTTAAAGCCATTGGTTTTATTGTTTTCAATGTATCATCAAAAACAGTAAAATTCATATTTGTTAATCCATAAGATGCTATTAATGAGGCCCTTAAAAAGTTTCGTCTAGAAATTTTAGAAGAATTATCACGAAAATTTTGGAACATATCTTACATGGTTTCGATAAAATCATAAAAACGAATTTACGAGATATTGCAAACAGATACAAGAAATGCGTTGAATAATCATTGGCAAACAAAAAAGCCACTCGCTTTGACGAGTGGCTTCTGATTATGAAGTATTAATTGCGACAAGCTGATAATTTTTAACCAATCATTAATGATTCTCTTCGTCTCATTTTTCCTGCTGGAATTCCAAACATCATTTTGAAACGACGGCAGAAATAGGCCGTATCTTTGTATCCAACTTCATGCCCGATAGCACGAATACTTTTCTTTGATGTACGTAATAAAGTTACGGCAGCTTCCATACGTTGGTATTCTATGTAATCTTGTGGATTAATACCTGTCAACATTTTGAAATATTGACCAACATAATCTTCTGAAACATTGGCAACATTGGCCAATTGTTTGTTTGATAAGTCACCTGGAAGGCTATTTTTAATATACGTAAAAATATCAATCAAACGTGGGTCTTTGAAATAAGTACTGTTGGTGGCCAATTGCTCCACAAACATTCTATTTTTCAGGATATGACGCACAATTTCAATAACAATTTCTTCAGTTTTATTTCTGATAACACGGCCACGACCTGCTTCATCAGAAAAGTCTTCCTTCAAAATATCATGAATCAACGAAGCCAGTTTACTGTGTGCTTTGATGAAAAATGGAGGAATATCCAATGAAGTAAAGAAGTTTACGGAATCAAATACTTTTGCTTCAAATGCAATCAAGCCAAATGAATTAGGTACTTGTCCGATTGTTGAAGGGTCAGTCATTGACTCGAAATAGCTTTCACGGCGAGTCATAAACTCCTCATAAGAGATATTTTTAGGCTCACCAGTTCCGTAGGTTAAGGTTGCGGCTTTTCCTCCAGGAATAAAAAGCAAATCACCTGGTTCTACTTTTTCTTCATTACCAGCTAATTTTACATCACCATTATAGAGTACCAAAATGGTGTTTTCAACGTCATATACATTTTTAATCTTAATCGTTTGCAAGATTCTGATATGGCGTGCTTTGGCGAATTTAACGCCAAGAGATTCGATTATTTTATTATAGTCTTCCATCGTGAAAGAATGTTTTTCGTTTTTGCTTAGAATATTGAGTGCAATGTATTAACAAATTTGGACAAATCTAATAATTTCAATATTTTTTTTTAACAACGAGAAATACTAAAATGTTCCTTTCGTCATACAGTTTTACAAAAATTAGACCATTTTTCTAAAAATAATCTAATTTTATATTAACTTATTTAATCAGCCTGTTATTGTACTAGGTGGTAAAATTCCGCTATTTTGCACAAAAAAAGGCTCATATTGAGCCTTTTTTTGTGCAACGTTTTATAAGTTTTGTTCTAATTTTTATAGATAGATTTATTGTCTTTTTTGAGCAACCATCCATTTTCCTGTTTGCTAAATTCGTATCCAGCTTCAGACGAATAAACTTCTTTTTCAGGATTTACTTGATCAAGCATCACACTTCCTACAACATTGACAATAAAAAGTTCAGCTTTTTTTAAGTCATCGCTCAAAACCACCGTTGCTTTAAACGATTGATTTTCAATTGGTTCAAGTTGTATGCCTGTTTCCCAAGTTCTGATACAATCATTTTTTATAACCGACCAAGTATAGCCTGCACTTGCTTTACAGCCATGCTCGTCAGAATCGTTGCCAACAATTGTAGGCTCAGTTTTGATTTGATTATTTTCAGGTAGTTTATTTTTTTTCATATTTGTGCATCCCCAAATCAAAAACACTGTTAGTGATAAAATTAATTTTTGCTTCATTTCAAGAAATGTAAAAATTTAGTCTGCAATATATGTTCTTTTTCTCCACAATTGTAAAATAAAACCAAAAATAAAAACTACCACAACAGGTAAACCTAAATTGAGGATTTGCCAATACGTTCGTTCGTCACGTGAGCGAAGTTTATCCAAAGGGCGGAGTTTTATTTCTTTTCCACGAGCTCGAATTACGCCATTCTCATCAATTAAATAATCAATAGCATTCATCACAAAATCTTTGTTACCAAATGTATGTTGCGTGGTTTTATCATAACCCAAAGGCAAAGGATTTCCAGTTTTTTGACTTACTTCGTTCACAATCAAATCTCCGTCGGAACAAACAATGATTTTTGTTGGTAAACTTTCAGATTTAAAATCCGCAAATTTGGGGTCATTTGGCAATAAACGATTCTTATATAACGACTGAAATTTGCCTTCCAATAAATAAGCAATCGTTTTTATTCCTCCTTGATATTCAGCTTGGTCGGTTTCGGCACGGGCATCATTGAATGTCACAAAAGCAGGAGCATTCAATACTTTTGTATAGGGAGAAGTCATCAATAACGGTATTTTATTAATGCCATCGGCTCTCACAGTATCAATCGAAGCGACGTAACGCCCAAAAATCAAATCCAAATTGTTGGTTATCAGGCTTTTACCAAAATTATTTATTAGCGGAAAATATCTATACGGTACTGGCTGAATATTTGGTTTATCGCCCAAATCACCTATAACCAACGGAATCATGGCACAACTTGCTCCATCTTTTATGATGTTTGAGTTGATTCTAATACCATATTTAAACAACAAATCGGTCATATTCAATTCAAGTGGCTGAGCAAAATTTCCTTCTAAACCAACCGAATCAACTTTTAGTCCATCGATGAAAAATAAAGCTCGTCCACCACTCATCACAAACTGGTCGATTTTATACTTTGTACTGTCATCGACTGGAAAATCTGGTTTTGGCAAAATCAGGGCATCAAGTCCTTGAAAAGTCGGGGAGTTTTTTGCATCAATAATAAACAAATCGTAACGCTCTTGTAATGAAGCAATTACGTCCGAAAAGTTAAGTGGTTTTAACTTAGTAAACTCGGCCAATAAACCGATTTTTTTGCGTTCTTTCAATGTCAATTTACGAATAGCCGTTGCCAATTCGTACTCTACGTTTTCATACGATTGATTGAGTTTTTCTTCAGCAGTTTTTCCTTGTGTACCTTTCAGCAACAAAACTGGTACTTCACGCCCACCCGCACTAACCAAAGCATAAGGGAAAATAATATTTTCGATTTGGCGACCATTTTTGGTATCCACCACTCTTGTTGGATTCATGCCTTTCTTGGCTAATTCCACATAAAATTCTTCTCGCTTTTTTGTATCTCCTTCGGCATTTGGATTGATAAATTTGTAATTAACGTTCGTTCCGCCATACACTTTAAATTCTTCAAGTGTTTCGGTTACAGCACGTTTTAGGCGTTCAAAACCACCTGGAAGCTCATCACCATCTAAGTAAACTTTCACGAAAACATCTGTAGAATCTTTTGTGGAAAGATTTTCGAGTAAACTTTGAGTTGCATCAGAAAGCGAATATCGTTTTTCTTCGGTGAGGTCAAGGCGAAAAAAAATAAAAGAAGCAGCAATATTCAACAACACGATTCCGCTGATGATAAGCAGAGTTATGACAAATTTATTTTTCATTAATTTTATTGGGCATTGGGCTAATCGACTTTTAGTCATTGGCTTCTGCATTAAAAAGACTTCATACGTATAATAACAAAGTCATTTTTTGCTAAAAGCTCATCGCTAAACGTCGAAAGCTAATTATTTAAAGTAATTTTGCTCAAAAATAAAACATTCATTCCTTAATTCCTGCTTTTTCTATGTTTCCTGCCAAATATTGGGTCGAAAAACTAAAAATGCAAAGTCATCCTGAAGGTGGTTTTTTTGCAGAAACCTATCGTTCGACCGAGTTATTCGCTCAAAACTCACTTCCTAAACGATTTTCGGGTGATAGAAATTTCAGTACAGGCATTTATTTTTTGTTGGAAAGCTCTCATTTTTCAGCATTTCATCGCATCCAATCCGATGAAATGTGGCACTTTTATGCTGGTGAGGCATTAAATATCTATTATATTGATAATGAAGGCATTATGCAAATTATTCGATTAGGTAATAATCCAGAAAAGGGAGAAGTTTTTCAAGCGGTTGTGCCAGCTACGGCTTGGTTTGGCAGTAAACCTGCCTACGAAAACAGTTATTCATTGGTTGGTTGTACGGTTGCACCAGGTTTTGATTTTGTTGATTTTGAAATGGGTAATCGACAAACGCTTTTACAAGAATTTCCACAACATCGAGCAATTATTGAAATGCTTACGCACGAATAATCTTGCTACAATGACTAAGAAAGGGATAGAATTAGTATTTTTGCACAATATTTCACAAAAAAATAAAAAATTATTAAGATGTTACAACGTCCTCAATCATTATTATTATTTCTAGTTGCCATTTGCATGGTTTTCTTTTTGGCTACCCAAACTTGGCATAAAACCGTAGGTACAGAAGAAATTTCACTCAATGCTTACAACCTTACTTATGTAAAAACTGGTTCTGCCGTAAAAAATACGCCTGTATATTATCTTGCATTATTGGCTGTTTTATCTGCTGGATTATCGATTTTTACCATTTTTCAATACAAAAATCGTGTTCGTCAAATGTTGCTGGTTTCGCTCAATTCGCTTGTTGGAGCTGGTTTATTAGGAGCAACTGTTTATCATATTCAAATGGATGCCAATAAAATTTTTGCACCCGAAAACCAGGGCGTATTTAGTTATAGTTTCTGGGGCGTATTTTTGGCATTAGTACTTAATTGGATTGCAAATCGTCTTATTAGAAACGATGAAAAAAAAGTAAAAGAGGCCGATAGAATGCGATAATTTAACAAATTAGCTTAAAACCTTCGCCGTGCATATTCATAATTTGCAACGAAGGGTCTTCTTTAAGGTGTTTCCGAAGCTTTGTGATGTAAACATCCATGCTGCGAGCATTGAAATAGCTATCATCGCCCCAAATAAGTTTTAGAGCAAAACTTCTGCTAACCGATTGGTTTTTGTTTTGACAAAGTAATTTAAGCAATTCGGATTCCTTCGTTGTAAGTTTATTTTGAGAACTATTGATGCTCAAACTGTTTGTTTGAGCATCAAATTCATAAGCTCCAATCTTGAAGTTATGTACTTGATTATCAGGCTCTTGTTTGTTTATTCTTCGTAAAATTGCTTTCATCCGCATCAACAATTCTTCCATGCTAAATGGTTTAGTGATATAGTCATCAGCTCCAAGTTTGAAACCCTGAATCGTATCTTCTTTCATTGATTTAGCTGTTAAAAAAATTACTGGAATCTCTTTATCTTTCATTCGGATTTCTTTCGCCAATGAAAAACCGTCTTTTTTGGGCATCATCACATCCAAAATACACATATCGTATCCGCCTTTTTCCAAGAAAAACTTTATTCCCTCTTCGCCATTTTTTGCCAAATCAGTCGTAAAACCTTTGGCTTGAAGGTATTCTTGTAGCAACATCCCTAAGTTCGGGTCGTCTTCTGTTAAAAGGATTTTTGTCATTTTGATTCTTTATGTAATTTTAAAGACGTAATTTATTTTTTCTAATTGTCTATTAAACAAGCAATTTTCAATCAGTTTTTATTCGCATAAAACCAAGTTTATCCATCTCTTCGAGGAAAAATAATTTCAAATTTACTGCCTTCACCTAATTTACTTTCAACAATAATTTGCCCATTGTGCGATTCAACCATTTTCTTGACATAACTCAGGCCTAAACCAAAACCTTTTACATCGTGTAAATTTCCTGTTGGAACACGATAGAATCTTTCAAAAATCCGAGCAATTTGCTCTTTTGTCATACCGATTCCTTTGTCTAAAATGCTTATTTTCAGCAAATTACCCATATTTTCTGTGCGAATCGTTATTTCAGGATTTTCGGGCGAATATTTATTGGCATTGTCGAGTAAGTTGTAAATAATATTGGTTAAATGAACTTCATCAGCTTCTATTTCAGAGTTCTTCGCTTCCAATTCGAGGTTTACAATACCGTTTTTTTGCTCGATTTGTACGCTCAAATTTGTCAAAACTTGTTCGATCGTTTCGTGAATATCAACGTTATCTAATCGCAATTTTACTTCTCCTTTATCAAGCAATGCCATTTGCAAAACCTTCTCAACCTGCGTACCGAGTCTTCGATTTTCGTCTTGGATAATGTTTAAATAACGATTCATTTTAGTTGCGTCTTTCTTCACCTCAGTATCTTTCATTACTTCAACAGCCAACGAAATCGTCGAAATTGGCGTTTTGAATTCATGCGTCATATTATTTATGAAATCATTCTTAATATCAGCCAATTTCTTCTGTTTCAACATCGTATTTACTGAACTATAAAACACGCCGCCAACTGCCAAAAGCAAAAGCATTGAACTCACAAAAACCGACCACATATTACGCAAAATAAAACTCTGTGTATTAGGAAAATATACATACAAAAAATGATTTTGTGGCTGAATATCATTCGGAAAAAGCAGTACTTTATAGGCCTTTTTTAGTAATTCTGGCGAATAATTAACTGCAAAAGACGAAAAAATCATGTTAGAACTATTCTTTACACCGTATTGATATGGTATCGAAATTCCTCTACTTTTTAGCTCTTTTTTCAAAAGTGTATCAAGCGTTTGTCGGTCGAGACGTTCATAAATATCTCGATTTCCATGAATCACATCTGTCAATACATTTTTTACTAATTCGGCTTTATTTTGTGTTCTTTCAAAACTTGTGTTGAAGTCTTTTTCTTGGCTTTTCCGTCGAATTTCAATGTTTCTATCAACTTTGTTCGTCATTTTTCGTGAAGGTTTCAACGAATCCGCCGCCATAGAATTGTCGTAATAATAATTATAAGTAACAACACCATGTTGATTTTCGATATTAACTCGTACGTTTTTTGATTCTTTTGCACGATTATTTCGGCTCAATTGAATCACTTGCCGATTAATTACGCCAATTAAGTCTTCAATACTCCGTTGACGCATCAATAATGTGCGGGTTGGTTGTGTCAATTCTTCCCAAGCCAAATTTTGTTCTTCCAACATTTCTTTGATTAAATCCATTTGTCTATCTGGAATTTCAAAAGTAGGTTCGGCAAGAAAAAAATCAGATGGAACCATCGTAACAACTTGATTACCAATCCCTTGTGGTAAATGAACAATTTTAGAGTTTTCTTTTTCGGGCGTTTCTACTCGCACCAAAACCTCCTGCGTTGGAGATTCTTCATTTATTGGTTTTCGTATTTTTTTTCTGAAAGTTTTATGTTGCGTAATGGCTAGAAGCCGCCTTTGTTCTTGCACTTTCATTTGTTGATTTGCCAAGAAAATCACTTCTTGTTTTTCAATTTTCCTGACTGTTGCCTGCATGGCATCATTTACATCACGGTCAAATTGTTCTTTTTTGACCGAAATAGCATTTTCAATCCAATACCACTGAAAGGCAATCAGACCAAATAATGCCAAAAGCATGAGTATGATGATATTACGAAAATTCATGTCAGATTTATACCGATTTTCAAGATTAACTCCTTTAGAACTTCCTATTAATTGTTTCAAATATTTTATGTTTTATTTGAACAGGATCTAATATTCCACGAATTTAACGCCATAAAATCTAAATTATGACTTATTTAACACTTTTTAACACCAAACAATTTATTAACTTTACAGTTCTCAACAAAACCCTAACGACCCAATATGCTTCTGACATTCTTATTTTTTCTGCTTTTTTTGGCAGCAGCCTACGCTTGGCTTTATCAAAAAGTTTCAAAGCATATTCCTGAAAACTACCCAAATATTCAAAATCGACAGCAAATCGACGCTTCCAAAAAAACACTTGTTTGCTTCGGAGATAGCAATACACACGGAAATGTGAGCTACAATTGGGTAAACGATCTAAGTTCAGAATTAGCTGATTATCAGGTTTTTAATGCAGGAATCAACTCTGATTTAACTTATACTTTACTTCGTAGAATTAATGATATTATTGCTTGTAACCCAGACTTTATTACACTTTTGATTGGCACAAATGATGTAAATTCGACGATGCACATCAAAATGGAAAAGCGTTATCAACAACTCGGTAGAATTAGCAAAGAAACTTCGCCTAATTTTGAGGAATTTAAAAAAAATTATGCTGAAATTATTCACCAATTAAAGCAAAAAACTAAAGCAAAAATAGCTGTAATGTCGCTTCCTGTCATGGGGGAAGATTTGGCTCACGAAGCCAATATTAGAGCGGATAAATACAGCAACTTTATCAAAGAACTTGCCGAAAAAGAGCAGCTAATTTATGTACCAGTGCGAGAAAAACAAAAAGAATTTCTGCTCAAAAATCCAAAACCGCCCAAACATACATTTGAAGAAACATACAAATTGCTCAATCTTTCGGTTATTCGTTACTACATTTTAGGCAATAGTTGGGACGAAATAAGCCGTAAACACGGTTTTCAGCTAACGCCTGATAATTTACATCAAAATTCAATCGCTGGAATTATGATTCGAGATTTGGTGAAAGATGCCATAAATATGCTTAATTAAGACAAGTTTAAAACTCAAAATATTTTATGAAACAAGTTTGTATAATTGGTGCTGGTTCGTCAGGAATTACAGCTGCAAAAGCCATGAAAGAGCAAGGGATTTCATTCGATTGCTTTGAAAAAGGCTCCGATATAGGCGGTGTTTGGCGATTCAACAACGATAATGGTTTATCGTCGGCATATCGTAGTTTGCACATCAATACCAATCGGGTTGTGATGGCTTATTCTGATTTTCCGATGCCTGATGAATATCCAATGTTTCCGCACCATTCGCACATTATTACCTATTTTGAAAACTACGTTGACCATTTCAAATTACGAGATAATATCACATTCAACACTACTGTAGTTGATGTCGTACAAAACCCTGACAATACCTACAAAGTTACATTAGATAATAGACAATCATTTGATTATCAGTATGTTATTGTTGCCAATGGGCATCATTGGAATCCTCGTTTTCCGAACCCAGCTTTTAAAGGTCAATTTACTGGCGAAATTCTTCATTCACATTATTATAAAGAAGCCGAACAAGTACAAAACAAAGATGTTTTGGTTGTTGGAATTGGCAATTCGGCCGTTGACATTGCTTGTGAAGCCGCTCGTTTACACACAGGAAAAGTAGTTATTTCGACCCGAAGTAGTGCTTATATTACACCCAATTGGATTTGGAGTATGCCATTCGATAATTTGGCAAATCCATTGACTGCTAAACTTCCACTTTGGTTGCAACGGACTTTGCTCAACGTTACACTTTGGTTAGCTCGTGGAAGACAAGAAGATTATGGCGTACCAAAGCCAAATCGACCAGTTTTGAGCGAGCATCCTACACTTTCGCAGGATTTACTTAATCTAACTGGCCGAGGTTTGATAAAATTCAAACCTAATATTAAAGAAATTCGTGGTAAAACAGTCGTTTTTGAAGATGACACCGAACAAGATTTTGACACCATTATCTATGCAACAGGTTATAAAGTTACTTTTCCTTTCTTAAAACATTATCCTGCATTTGACGTCGAAGAATCAAATGATATTCGTTTGTATAAAAAAGTGATTCATCCCGACTATAAAAACTTATTCTTTTTAGCCTTAATTCAGCCTTTAGGGGCAATCATGCCTTTAGCGGAAATTCAAGCAAAATGGATTGCCAAAATCATTAAAGGCGAAAGTAAAATTCCTTCAAAAGATATGATGTTAAAGTCAATTGAAGAAGACAAACAAAAGATGATGAAACGCTATAAACAAACTCCACGGCACACTTTACAAGTAGATTTTTTCACTTATAAAGAAAGTATTGAGAAAGAAATGAAGTAAAAATAAGCACTTTTTTTGCAAAAATAGATGTCCAACGAATTTATAATCAGTCAATTACCTTCAAATAAAATTTTACTTGACGGCAAAGAATTTCATTTTTTTAGTGGAACTTCCTACTTAGGTATGAACCAAGATGAGGACTTCAAAACACTTTTAATTGAAGGCTTAAATAGGTATGGAATGTCGTTTGGCAGCTCTCGCAATGGAAATTTACAATTAGATATTTACGACCAAGCCGAAGAAAAATTGGCTCATTGGGTTGGTGCAGAAAAAGCACTTACTGTTTCATCAGGGATGTTGGCAGGTCAAGTTGTTGCTCAATATCTAAAAACACAATCGGTTACTTTTTTTTACGCTCCTCATACGCACGCCGCCAATTTTCACGAGCCAAATATGAGTTTGCCAAAGATCAGCTTTGAAGATTGGGCAAATAATATTAGACAAGACGTGTTAGAAAAAAATGCTTCACATTCGGTCATTATTTGTAACTCTTGTGATGCACTTAAACTTGCTCCATACCATTTCAAATGGACAAGTCAACTTCCTGATAATCAACGCATTACTCTTATTATCGATGATTCTCATGGTTTAGGCATAACAGGCAAAAATGGTTCAGGTATTTTTAGTCAAATTGTGGCAAAATCAAATGTAAAACTTGTGGTTGTTAGTTCGTTACATAAGGCGATGGGAATTGCGGGCGGAGTTATTTTTGGTGAAACTAATTTCATCGAAACATTGCGACAAACTGCTTTTTTTGCTTCGTGTTCACCTATTGCACCAGCGTATTTGTATGCCTATTTACACGCCAACGCTATCTATGATAAAAATCGTTTAAAACTCCAATCAAATATTGAAAGGTTTGCATCGCAAATCACAAATGAAGTTTCTCTCTTTAATAGCATTCCAAATTATCCCGTTTATTTTACTTTTCAGGACGATTTGTACGATTATCTATATAGAAAAAATATTTTTATATATAGTTTTGCTTATCCCATAAAAACAGGAAAACCCAATACTCGCATCGTTTTGAGTGCTTGGCATGAAGAAGAACAAATTGATTTATTAGCTGTAAAAATAAAGGATTTTTATCAAAGTCATTCTTTTTCAACGGCTGTAACGGTGTAACCTTTCTTGCGAAGTAAATGAATAATACCGTTTTCACCAAGTAAATGAGCAGCTCCAACGGCAAAAAATGTTGATTTATCGGTAGTCATTTTAGCAATTTTCTTAATCCAACGTTTATTTCTTTTATCTAGCAATAAATGTTCGTTTTGAGCAGCGTAAGTTCCTAAAGAAGTTTGTACCAAAGCATTCAAATTCTCTTCTTTATATTCTTTCAACATTATTTGAAAAGATTCCTGCATTTTGTCAAAATCTTTCACAAAATCTAATAGCATATTTGCTTGTTTTTTCTGTGAAATTTTCTCGAAAACTGATAATTGTTCTTCTAAAGTTTCAAGCCCAAAAACACTTTTATTCTGTTTATAAGCCATTTCTACTAAACTTTTTTCTACCGAAATAGGCTGATTACATCCAATCATCGGCGAATAAGTGTAAGAAAGCAAGTAAAATGGCTTTATCATTCCTAAAGCATCAATAGAAAAGCCAGTCTTTTCCTTAAAAAAACTCACCAATTGTTCATAATCTTTGGCATTCAATAATTTTTTTAAATGTGTATGACTCGCCATCGAACGTTGCATTTTATTTGCCAATTCGGGGTCGTCTAAATCTAATTCTAGCAATAATTGTTCGGTAGCTTTAAATGCTTTTTGAGTAGCATCAGAAAATTTTAAATCATCAGGACAAATCGCATGAATAGTGCCATATAAATACGAAGATTTTTGCAAATTTCTCCCCGATATTTGCCATAATAAGGCATTTTCAGTTATCATTTGCCCAAATACAGCAATTGGAAATAATATAAGAATTAATTGACTTAGGAAGCGAACATAGTTTTTCATAAGCATTAGTAGGAAGCATAACAAAAAACTTCAACAACCATGCCACAAACCAACACAAGCTTAACTTGGATTACTGATATTATTCTTCAAAAAAGTATTTTAGAAAATCTGCTTTTCTAAATAATTCGTATCTAAGTAAAGCAACTTATTTTTTACTGTGAAATTAGTGTTTGAATTATAATAGCTTCCAATATCAACAAAAAATCCTACTACTTGTAGTTATGCAGTAGGATTTAACGGTTGAAACAAAATTAGTATGGCCTTTGGCGGTACTAATTTTTATTTTTCAGCCAAAATCAATTTTAAATTTTTTTGGGCAACTTGATTAGATGGGTCAAGCGAAAGTGATTTTTGTAAATCCGCAATTGCACCTGATTTATCTCCTAAATTATACTTGGCAACGGCTCTATCGGTATAGAATGTTGCAGGATTGGTATCCATATTTTCAATCGTATAGGTATAATCTTCAATAGCTTCTTTAAATTTACTCAATTTTAAATAGGCACTTGCCCTCGCTCCTCTAATTTTAAATTCTTTGTCATGCGAAGGCAAAGAAAGCGATTTGTTATAATCTTCAATTGCTTTTGCAGGATTACTTTCAGCCAATGTAATTCCTCGATTAAAATAGACATTTCCAATGGTCGAGTCGAGAGAAATTGCTTTATCATACATTTGCAAAGAGCGAGCAATATCTTTCTTCATACCATATACGTTCGCTAAAACTTCGTAAGTATGATAACTTTGAAGATTTGCGGCTAATGCTTTTTCGGCAAATTCTTGCACTTTATCGTACTGAGCTTTTCTTCCATATTCATCGGCCATAGACTCTAAAATTCCACTATCAAACGGATAATTATTGTAAGCATTGCTCCAAAGAGTAAAATTGTCTTTCCAATTTTTTACTTGTTGTGTAGTCAGAAATAAACAAATTAATCCCAAAAAACCTCCAATACTCAACAATAAAGCTGGTTTTTGAAGGTATTCGTCTAAACCATAAAATATCATAAAAAACAAACCTACATAAGGCAAATAAGAATATCTTTCAGCCATAAATGCTTTTCCAACCGACAAAAATTGTAATACCAAAATGATAGTTACCAAGAAAAATCCCCAACCAAAGAAAATATATTTTTTTCGACTGTAAGCCCAAAACATCACCGCAATTGAGGCAATAAAAAAGGCAATTGCCAAAAAGTATTTTGGATTCGCTGCACCTGTTCCAGTAGCAGGATATGGATGTAAATTCGATAATCCAAACGGCAAAATTGCCATAATATGGTACTTTAAATAACCAAACATTGGATACGCTATTCTTTCCAATGTTGAAAATGGAGGACTCGACAATGCTTGGTTTTTCGCTTGCATGGTCAATAAACCGTAAAAATCACCTCCTGCTTGAACATTTACCGAAATAAGTCCAAATAGTAAAGCAACCGCAAAGAAAATACTTTTCTCTAAAATGCTTTTTACAGATAGCCAATCTCTACCTTGCCAATAATCAATCAGCAGTAAAACTATTGGTAATGGCACAGCCATTGCCTTTGACAGACAAGAACAAACGAAAAGTAAAAAGCTAATAATCAACCATTTAGAATCAGATTTCTCTCGAAAACGCAAATACGATAAACAAGAAAGTAGAAAGAAGAAAACATATAAAACATCTTTACGCTCTGCAATCCAAGCAACAGACTCAACATGCATTGGATGCAAACCAAAAATTAATGCGGTCAAAAAAGCAACAATATTTTTTCCTTCTGTCAGTTTTTGAATGAATTTAAAAACCAATAAAGTATTGATTACGTGAATAATGACATTGGTTATGATAAATGAAGCTGCTCCTTTTCCGAAAAAAATGACATTCATTGCTAACGAAAACATCGTTATAGGATGATAGTTAAGAGCAACAATGCGAGTAAGTAAAACCTTAAGATTAGCTGTTGTGGGGTTTAAAACCAACTCATTGAGAGTTACGTAATGTTGGTCGTCCCATTCAACAAAACCATTTTTAAACGCCCCAACGTAAGCAATAAATGTCGTTATTGCCAAAATAACGACCAAAAAAGTTGGATTGAGACCCGAAGTTTTTGTAATTGTATTTTGAGGTTGAAGTGCTGGTTTTTGAGCTACTTTTTTAGCCAATTTCTGTTGTTTTGACATTTTATATTTTTACTATTTTATTAAGTCACCACACAAATCTCATTCCAAAAAATCAGCCAATCAGCCAAATCATGTCTTCATCGTGTCCTTGCTCTTTCCATTCAACCAATACACGCTGTGTATCGAGCGTATTAACTGGCATTCCCGTATAATCTGGCTGGATAGGCAAATCTCGCTCATATCGCCGATTAATAAGGCATAATAATTCTACTTTTTCTGGTCTTCCGAAGGCTTGCATTGCATCAATGGCAGCACGAACCATCCGCCCTGTTGCCAAAACATCATCAATCAAAATAACCTTTTTGTTTTCAATCACAAAAGGTACTTTGGTTTCATTGGGTTTAAGTGGCGTATCTCTTCTACGAAAATCATCTCTAAAGAAAGTTGCATCTAAATAGCCTAATTTTATATCAATACCTGTTTCTTCGGTTAGTTTTTTAGTAATACGTTCGGCTAAAAAAATACCTCTTGGCTGCAAACCCAAAATTACCGAATTTGAAAAGTCACCGTGGTTTTCAATCAATTGTTGGCACAAACGATTGAGTGTAATATCAAGCAATGGGTTACTAAGAATGAGTCGTTTCATACTCCTGCCGCAAATCGGAAATGTTTATAAATGAAATAAATCTGGGTGTAAATCTAATAAATTGATAGACTAATTCTGCTAAAATTTATGAACTTTGCAGAAAATTTATTTAAAATAACAGGCTTATGACTCTTGACAGTTGACTTGACAGCAATTTTTATAACTCACTATCGACCAATTGTCTAAATATTATTGCCTTAATCCTAAAATATATGAAATATTTAATTGCTGGACTTGGAAATATTGGCCCTGAGTATGCACTTACTCGACATAATGTTGGTTTTATGGCTCTCGATAGACTTGCTGTTCAGCAAGGTTTTACATTTAAGATGGAACGACTTGCTTATGTTGGAGATTTCAAACACAAAGGAAAACAAATCTATTGCATCAAACCTACCACTTATATGAACCTCAGCGGGAATGCCATTAATTATTGGCTACAAGCCTTAAAAATTCCTGTTGAAAACCTGTTAGTGATTTGCGATGACTTGGCTTTGCCTTTTGGAAAGTTACGCATGAAAACCAAAGGTTCGCATGGTGGACAGAATGGTTTAAGAAATATTGAGGAGAAACTTGGCACTCAAAACTACAACCGTTTACGTTTTGGGATTGGAAGTGATTTTGCTCGTGGAAGACAAGTCGATTATGTCTTAAAAGCATTCGATGAAGACGAAATGATTCAATTAGTCGATAGATTAGACCGTGTTGACGAAATAATTTTGAATTTTTGCACAATTGGTGTAGAGAGAACAATGAATTTTTACAACGAATGATTGTACTTTTTAAAGAATTTTCACATTTGCCATATTTAGAATTTTATACAAGTTGTATTTTTTTAATACGAATTTTATTTTGTTTTTATAATTAAAAATACCCATTTATTCCAAATTATATCAAAAAAACGAAATTTTTTAAGAACAATATTTGGTTTACTACCATAGACAATATTTGGATTGTATTATTTCTTGTTCTACATTTGCATCGTCATCCACAGTAAAAATAGAACAAAACAATGAAAAATTCATTAAAAACAATTATATTTGCATTGGTATTCGGGTCATTCATGACTACTGCAAATATTGTAAAAGCAAATGACCGTGATTCAGCTAAAAACGAAGTAATATTAGTTAAAGGTGCTGAAGCAAATTTCGCAGACTTTATGTCTAAAAAAGCGAAAAAATTAGTAAAAACTAACGATTGGAATATTTTCACAGAAATAGTTACTCTATATAACGCATCTCCGTCAAAATTTTTGACTGTAAGTGCAGATAAGAAAGAAGCGTTTAATAAGTCAGTTGAAAATATCGAAGTAAAACTTGGTAAAGTTCGTGGTGAAGAGGCAAAGGTTTGGAAGAAAAAAGTAACAACAACCGCTGCAGTTATCAATGTTTTATGGAAATACCAATCAAATGTTGAGTCAACAGAAACAGAACAAGCAGAAACGCCAGCCGTTATCGAAATGTTAGGTCGCTAAGACTCATTTTAAAGAGAATATTAAGTTTTCATAGTTTAATAGGTTAGGGTTGAATAGATGGACGCTTACCCCACTGCCTCTGGCGGTGGGGTTAAGTTTTTTTAAGGGGTTTAGGAACGTCAAACCCATTAAATAATGTTATGTTAAAACAAAAACTCATACCGAGCTTTTGTTTCTTACATCAATCATTTTATATTATCAACTTTTTCACATGGGTAAAATACTATTAATCAGCTTATTATTAATTGGATGTGCTCAATCCGACAACCAGAACTCCACCAAGATTTACTTTGATTTAGCTGGGCTTGTTAGTCAACAAATTACTGAACTCAACAAAAACCAACCACTTACTCATAAAAACCTTTTGATTGAAGATAATGAAGAAGCAATCAATACTACAAAAATTAATTGGCAAAAAGAGCTTGACCTTTTCCTACAAGCCGATTTGAATAAACAATCATACCAATTAAGTTACAACAAACAAGAAACACCTTTAATGGCCATTTATACGCTTAAAGAGCATGAAAGTTTGCCCGTTAGAACGTTAAAAATAATATTTGATAAGGATAATACACCGAAGCATATCGAAGCATTTATGCAAGTAAAAAACTATTTGTATGAATCAGAGAAGAATCTGTCAATGGATTTTGATAAAAAACAATTGAAAAGCTACCAAATAGAAGGTTGGCAAGAACTTTTTGTTGGGAAGAAAAAGCGTTTTAAAATAAATGGCTTATTAGTACATAAAAAATGAGCCTCCGAATTAAAGGCTCATTTTTCTATATCGATATTCAATCACTATTCTAGTAATCTCCACCAGCACCGCCGCCACCGAAACTTCCTCCACCGAAATCGAAGCCGCCTCCACCGCCGCTGCTACCACCTCCAGACCAACCGCCAGAAGAGCTTCCCCAACCAGTGTAGGTAGTATAAGGCACAAATCCACCGCCACGACTGCCGCCACTGCTACCGCCTTTTCTGAACATATAGATAATAATAGCAATGATGATTAAGAAGAAAATAATGGCAAAAATTACATCTCCAGCATCCCCTTCTGAAGCTGGGTCGGCATCAAATTCACCCGATAAATATTTAATGATACTATTAGTCGCTTCGTCAAGGCCTTGGTAGTACTTTAGTTGCTTAAAATTAGGCTTAATTATTTGTTCAATGATACGTTTGCTATAAGCGTCTGTTAAGCCTCCTTCTGTTCCATAACCAGTGGCAATAAAAATCTTTCTGTCGCCTGGAGCCCACAAAAGTACAATGCCGTTGTTTTTCCCTTTTTGTCCAACACCCCAATCTCTACCGAGCTTTATGGCGTATTCACTTATGTCGTAAGGTTGAACACTTTTTACAATAACAATAACAACTTGCGTTGAAGTCGAATCGTTATACGCTTTTAATTTCTGCTCTAGTTGATTTATTTCGCCTTGATTCAATAATCCACCGACTAAATCATTGACGAATCTAGGAGGATTTGGCTTTTGGGGTATTTCTTGAGCAAAGGCGAAACTTTGAAAAAGAAAGAGAAATATGAAAAGTCTTTTAAACATTTGCAGGTTTGAGAGTCGATAGTTAAAAATCTGTGCAAAACTAGGCTCAGACAATAATCAATGTCTTATTTTGGAAGTTACTTAGGTTTTAAACAACGCCAAGTATTTCAATTATTAAGGTATTATTTCCGTTGAAATATCATCTGAAATTTCATTGATATCATCTTTCTGATACGGAAAATATTTCTTCAATTGAAAACCAGCTTCTTTAATACCCATTTGTAATCCTTCACTATAATTTCCTTGAGCAAAATACAATCGAAGTGTATCTCGTGTACTTTCCCAGAAATTTTCAGGAACAACCTTATCAATACCAATATCACCTAAAACTGCAAATTTTCTGTCGCCGTAAGCCAAATAAAACAAAACGCCATTTCTTTGGGCGGTCTTTTGAAGACTCAAATAAAGAAAAACTTGTTTGGCACGTTCAAAAGGGTCAGTTTCGGGGCAAGATTCTTCAATGTGAAGTTTTACTTCGCCCGAAGTATTCAATTCGGCTTGCTTGATAGCAGCTATAATCTTTTCTTTTTCGACTTCTGAAAAAAACATTTTTGGTGATTTTTATTATAATGCAGAGACGTTGCCATTTTATTGAGCAACGTCTCTACAAAAAACTTGATTTCTAATAATTAAAACTTAACAGTTGGAGCTGCCTGAGCAGAATCAGAAGCTTGGAAAAATCCTTTTTCAGCAAAACCAAAAATTTTTGCGAAAATAACTGTTGGGAATGCCAAAGCTGACGAGTTATAAGTCTGAACTGAAGCATTGAAGTCATTACGAGCCACGCCAATACGGTTTTCAGTACCTTCTAATTGAGATTGAAGTTCCAAAAAGTTTTGATTAGCTTTTAAATCTGGATATTTTTCAACTGAAACTAATAAACGGCTCAGCGAACCACTCAATTGGTCTTGTGCTGCTTGGAATTTCTTGATATTTTCAGGTGTCAAATCATCAGCTTTAAGGTTTACTGCTGTTGCATTTGCACGAGCCTGAATTACTTCAGTCAACGTACTTTTTTCAAAATTTGCTGCACCTTGTACAGTACTTACTAAGTTTGGAATCAAATCTGAGCGACGTTGGTATTGCGTTTGCACGTTTGCCCATTTTCCTTTGACATCTTGGTCATTACTAACTAATCCGTTGTATGAGCTACATCCGTACATTCCAAAAATTAGTAAAATACCAACGATGATGAGAGTGCTTTTGTTCATTGTCTTTAATTCGTTTTTTTGTAATTGGTTAAAATTTTGCTCAAATGTAATGATTTGAAAATAATATGCAAGGGGGTAAATGTTATAAGTGGATAAAAAAAATCAGCAAACGGATTAAATCCATGTCGAAATATTACTTTTTGCCTTAATTTCGGGTATTTTCGTACCAAAATTCAGAAAATCAACACCTTCAGTCAATATTATATTTCTTTATGTCTTGCCTAAATGATACAAATGATCTTTATTTCTAAACTTAAGATAGCCAAAGATTCACGTATGTTCCATTTTTATCGTACATATCGGCTTGACGACTGATATTAAAATACCTGTCTTCACGTGGATCATTTCCAACGCCTGCTATATAATTCCAGTTTCCCCAATTGCTACAAACATCATAATCGAGTAATTGACTTTCAAAATAAGCTGCCCCCCAAGTCCAATCAATACCTAAATCTTTGGTTAAATAACTGGCCACATTTTGGCGGCCACGATTCGACATAAACCCAGTTAACTGCAATTCTTTCATATTGGCATCAATAAAAGGCACACCTGTTTGGCCATTTATCCATTTGTCAAAATTGAGTTTATCTTGCTTCCATTCTTTCATTAAATCATTTTTAATGCCGCTTTTTTTGAAAATCCTTGTTCCGAATTTCAGTCCTACAAAATGAAAATAATCTCGCCAAATTAATTCAAAAGTCAGCCAATAAGTGGAATCATTTGCGAGTACTTCTTTTTCATATTTTTTTATTTCCTCGTATATTTTTCTAGGAGAAATACAGCCCAAACTCAACCAAGCCGAAAACTTCGACGAATAGTCTCCACCGATGAGTTCGTTACGTGTTTCTTTATATGTTTTTAATAAATCTTTGTCCCAAATATATTCTTTTAATCGATTTAATGCTTCATTTTCACCACCTTTAAAGTTCAAAACCGAACGTTTATCTAGGATTAGTGTCTCTTCAAAACCTAAATCTTTTAAGGTTGGAATTTTCCCTAAATCAAATGAAGAATCAATGTGAGCAAGTTTTTGTGGAGCATCAAAAGTTGGGCGAATTGTAGCAGAACGCTCTACTTTTTTCCTAAAATCAGTAAAAACATCGGGCAAAAAATTTATCTGAAAAGGCAAATCACGGGCATGATATAACGTAGCAATCCAAACCAATTCAATTTCAATATTGAGTGGTTTTATTCTTTTTGCCAAATTTGCTTCTATTGTGGTTTCCTCTTGCGTAACTTCTTTGCTTGCATAAACTGCCGCCGCATTTATATCGGCTGCCATTTTTGTTAAAATTTCTTCGGGTTTACCAATTTTAATAATTAAATCAGAACCAATACTTTGTAGATTTGTACGTAGGTTTTCGACTGATTCAATCAAAAACTTTGTCCGAAATGCACCCGTACGTTTAAATCCGAGTGGCGTATTCAGAAATTGTCTTTCGTCAAAAATATATACAGGAATCACATTTCCTGCTTTAGTTGCTTCTATTAAAGCCTCGTTATCGTGAAGTCGTAAGTCGTTTCTGAACCAGAAAATGATATTTTGCATGAGTAAAATGTACTTGTAGAAAATGTTTGTTACTGCAAAATTAACTTATTTTCTAAGGACTTTGTTCATTAAAATCAATTGTAAAGTTTTTAATTACACATATATTGATAAGCCACATTTAGCACGGTCTTTTTTTCGCCTTTCGTTACGGTCTTCACCGCTTTTGTAGGAATTCCAATTTTATTATATTCATAAGTAATATCTGTCGCTTCATCTACTTTGCCATTGTCATCGTATATTTTTATGGAAGTGGGATTATTTTTACCAAAAAACGCAAAATAGCTATTCGCAATTCCGATAAAACCGTATGCCATTGTGCGGTAGCCATCTGGATAAAATTGGGATTTAGTATCGTAGCTAATGCCTTCATAAGCCAACAATTCGGGGTCTCCTTCCATTTTTGTGAAAACTTTCGACACATTTTCATCTACATATTCTACTCTTGAAACTCCTTTTACTTTATAACCAAAAATGTCAAGATTGGTATTAATTGTAGTAAGTTTATCGGCCACATACACAAAATCGTTTACCTGAAACTCATATCCTTTTATTGATGTTCTGGTTTTTGAAATTTTGCCAGTGGTAGCATCATATAGATAAGTTACGGTATAAGCTTCTTCCAAATTTCCATTTGTGATAACCATTTTTTCAATCTGACCTTTGGTATTATAGGTGAACGTTGAACCAATTTCGGTACTTTCTTTATTTACAATACGCTTAATTCGATTGAGTGTATATTCAAAAGAAGCGAGTTCCTTTCCTGTCGAAGAATTGATATTTTTGAGCGGACATTTGCTCAACTGTTGTGTTTGTTCGGGTGTTATTTCATCTTCATTGATTTTTTTACAAGAAATGACACCCGAAATAAGGGCCACTAGAACGAAGGATACGATACGTTTCATAAATATATAATTGATACTTTCAATAGCTAAATAATCAATCTTACTGCAAAAAACGTGCCTGTTTTTAAACAAAAAAGAGACTTTCATTATCAAAAAGTCTCTTAAATAAATGTTTTACAATTGTCTTAAACAGCTCGTTTTTTATAGCTTATCTTTCAAAAAAGCCGTCAAAATAGCCAAACCTTTTTCAAAATGCGAATTATTGTTGATTATTATATCTGCATCATATTTGGTTGGTTCGATGTATTTTTCATACGTTGGAGCAACATGGTTTTCCCAACGGTAAAGAACATCGTTTAAATCGTATCCTCGTTCGTTGTTATCTCTGATGATGCGACGCTTGATTTTAACATGTTCACGGGCATCAATAAAAACCCTTAAATCAAGCAATTTTGCCACATCTTGCGAATGAAAAACAAAAATTCCTTCAACAACGATAATTGGAGCTGGCTTGAAAACAAGCGTTTTTGGTACAACATTCGGATTATTGAAAACATATTCTTTATGCTCAACAGTTCGCCAATTTTTCAAATCATTGATATGCTGGGCATATAACTCAAAATCTATTGCTTCAGGAAGGTCGTAGTTTTCAACATTATTTTGGTCTTTCGGTACAAATTCTTGTGTACGATAGTAATTGTCTTGCGAAATCAGACAAATTTCATCTTTTGAAAAAGCTCCCAATAACTGATTCAAAAAGTACGTTTTTCCAGACGCACTTCCGCCAGTAATACCAACTATATAAGGTTTTGTCATTAACACTATTTTTAAATTTCTTGTTGATGATTGCCCAAAGATTAAATTAGTGCAATTTCGAGGACAAAATTACGAAAAGGCTTAGGATTGTTTGTAAAATATTTTGGAAATTGCCATGAAAAATATCAATCCGTGAAAAAACACCTCAAAAACGCACTAATTATCGCTTTTTTTTCTTTCGCAGTTTACCAAATTTGGTCGAATTCTGGAAAAGGAACTAAAGAAAATCAATCTTTAAAAATAGATATTTCCGAATCTTACGGAGATTCAACAAGCAAAAATAATATTTTGGGCATTCAAGCTTTTATGGAGCCTGTTGATTATGCTTCGGAAGAAAACTTTAAAAGAAAAATACAATTTTATTTGAATGCTGCCCAAAAAAATAACTTTCTAATTCCAAACAAAACAGTTGTAGTTTTTCCCGAATATATCGGCACATTTTTGGTAGCTGCCAACGAAAAAAGCAGCCTTTATAACACGAAAACACTTGAATCTGGCCTTCAAACAATGGTTTTGAGCAATTTAGGAAAATTCTTAAAAACCTTTATAACTGCACCTGACGAAGTAAAAGATAAAATCAAATATGCTGCATTTGCCATGAAAGCAGCCCAAATGGCCATAATTTATCAAAATACTTTTGCAGAATTATCAAAAAAATACAAGGTCACGATTGTAGCGGGTTCGATTTTATTGCCAAATCCAAGTGTCGAAAATGGCATTTTGACAATCAATAAAGGGTTGCTTTATAATACGTCCGTCGTTTTTAATGTTGATGGAAAAATAAATCAAAATTTGATAAAAAAAGCATTTCCAACTGCCGATGAATTGTCTTTCGTTTGTCCAGCTAAACCCGAAGAAATTCCAACTTTTGAAACACCAATCGGTAAAATGGGCGTTTTGGTTTGTGCCGATGCTTGGTTTTCGGAATCGTATAAAATTTTGAAAGAGAAAGGGGTAGAATTTATTGTAACGCCTTCTTATTCAAATGGTTATGATAATTGGAACAAAAAATGGACTGGCTATTCGGGGGCAGTAACGCCTAAAGATGCAAAAGCTGATATTGGAAAATTGACGCTCGGAGAAGCTTGGGTCAAACACGCCATGGCAGGAAGAGCAAAAAATGAAGCAGGAGTAAAAAAAGGGATAAACGTTTTCTTACAAGGAAATATTTGGGATTTGGGAGCAGATGGTTCGACAATCATCTTGAACGATTCTGCCAAAGCCACTTCTCATTTTGGAAAAGCGGCTTTGGTGAATTTGTGGCTTTAAATCTAATATTCATTAGATTTTAGGTTTATTTGTCTGGCATTCGGTAAGTTTTATTGAATTCTTTACCAATTTGCTGTCCATTACGGAAAACCGCTGCCCGAATCGTAGTTAATTTATTAAACGTTTGGGGTACATATATTGGCGAATTTATCGTTGGTTTTGAAAAATCCAGCGAATATCTCACTTGTGCATTTGCCACATAAGGCTCAAGTTTCACTTCAACTGTTTGATTTTTATTCGCTGTATATGTTTCTTTTACATCATAAATACTTTTCGCATAATTTACTTTCAAAACATCTAATCGCTTAAAATGCGTTTCTAATCGGCGACCAAAATCTGCAAAGTTTTTGCTTCCTAGCGGCGACCAAGTGACTTCTGATAACGCACATGCTCTTGGAAAAGTCATGTATTCCGCATGTTCGGGTGTTGCTACATATTCTGTCCAAAGGTTTACTTGAGCCCCCAAAATATACTTTGTTTCTTCAGGTTTAAGTTCTACTGGAATTGGCTCATACGAATATACTTTTTCTAGAGTCAAGAAACCGCCAATGCCCAATGGTTCAAAGGCAGGATGAGATTGATAATAGTCAATATAGACATGTGATGTTGGTGTCATCACGACATCGTGTTTTTGTCTTGCAGCTTCAATTCCGCCTTGAATGCCACGCCAAGACATCACTGTTGCGTTAGGAGAAAGTCCACCTTCCAAAATTTCATCCCAACCCATTAACTTTTTTCCTTTTGATGTCAAAAACTTATCGATTCGCTTAATAAAAAAACTTTGCAGCTCGTGTTCATCCTTTAAACCCTGTGTTTTCATTAAATCTTGACAAAACTTACTTTGTTTCCATGCTGTTTTTGGGCATTCGTCGCCCCCAATATGAATGTATTGACTTGGAAAAATATCAATTACTTCTGTCAATACATCTTCGATAAATTTAAAAGTTTTTTCAGTCGGACAATAGACATCTTCAATAACGCCCCAAATTTTTGCCACCCCATAAGGGCCATTTGTACAACCCAACTCTGGATACGCCGCCAAAGCAGCAAGAGCATGACCTGGCATTTCGATTTCAGGAATAATAGTGACGTATTTTTCTTGAGCATATTTTACTACATCTCTGATTTCGTCTTGCGTATAAAAACCACTATGAGGTTTTCCATCAAATTTTAATGGTTGATTATACGACATTTTTCCTTCTACTGTTTCAGAACGCACTGAGCCAACTTGTGTCAAACGAGGATATTTCTGAATTTCAATTCTCCAACCTTGGTCATCAGTCAAATGCCAATGTAGCACATTCATTTTGTGCATGGCTAATAAATCAATGGTTTTTTTTACGAAATCAATTGGCAAAAAATGTCTGCCAACATCAAGCATAAAACCACGGTGTTCAAAGCGAGGTTTATCAGATATTCTTACACAAGGCATTGTTAGTTGCAATCCTGTAACTTTATTAACTGAATATATTTCAGGAGGAAGTAATTGAAAAATCGTTTGAAGACCATAAAAATACCCTTGCGAAGCACTTGCTGTAATCGATACTAAATTGGGTTCTACCAAAAGCTCATAATTATCTTCAGGCATTGGTCGGGTTGGTCGTACAAATAATATTGCATTGGTTAAAGGAGGAGATGGAATTGCTTTTTTCGTTTTAGGGTCAATTTTAGCAATTTTCGGTAAAGAAACCTCAGTAAAAAGTTTCATCCCCGTTGTATATGCCACTTGACTCGTAAAAAGTTTTGCAACGGCAGCCGTTTGAGCATCGTTAGTCTGCAAAATTACCCTTGTTTCTGCATTTATTGTAAATGAACCGCTCTTAACTACAATCGTATCTGGTTGAGGAATAATATTATAGGTATTTTGCCCCCAAGCAGTCGTAACAACACAAATGAATGCAATAATGAGTTTTTTCATAAATTTAATAATTGAAAATTTGGCACTAAAAATAAAACATTACAATAGCAAAAAGTAAGCTAATTGACTAAATATTGAATGCTCCTAAAAATAATGCAGCCAGTACTCCTCCAACAATCGGCCCTACAACAGGTATCCAAGCGTAAGCCCAATCGCTATTTCCTTTACCAGAAATAGGTAAAACTGCATGAGCAATACGTGGGCCTAAATCACGTGCTGGATTGATAGCATAACCTGTTGGACCGCCCAAAGATAAACCAATTGACCATACCAACATACCAACCAAATAGGGAGCAAAACCATTAGGTAAATCTGACGAAAATGAGCTAGAAACGACCACTAAAACCATCGCACCGATTGCTTCAGAAATCACATTGGCTGCTGGATTTCTAATGGCTGGAGAAGTAGCAAAAACGCCTAATTTAGCTCCCTTATCTTCTGTAATCGACCAATGAGGCAAATACATAAGCCAAACTAGTGTTGCTCCTAAAAATGCACCAATTAACTGGGCAGCAATAAAAGAAGGTACATTCGACCAATCACCCGATTTTACTGCCATTGCAATTGTTACGGCTGGATTCAGATGAGCATCAGGGCTACCCAATTTTTGAGCAACAAAAATGCCGCACATCACTGCTAATGCCCAAGCGGTTGTTACTACTATCCAACCTCCATTTTCGCCTTTTGAGCCTTTTAATAAAACATTGGCGACTACGCCATCACCAAGTAAAATGAGTACGAGTGTACCCACTAATTCACCAATAAAGTTTGAAGTTTGCATTGAGGTTTATTTTTTTTAGGGTTGAAATTGTTTGGCAAGTTAATTTATTTTGTCAGAACACACAATAGGTTTAACTTTGTGCTTTAATAAACTATTATGATATTGAATTCTCTTTCTGCTATTTCTCCTGTTGATGGTCGATACCGCCGACAAATCGAAAATCTTGCTCAATATTTTTCTGAATTCGGACTGATACACTATCGTGTAAGAGTCGAAATAGAATATTTTATTGCTCTTTGCGAACTACCTTTGCCACAATTAGAAGATTTTAACAAAGGTTTGTATAAAAATCTTCGAGCGATTTATGAGGATTTTTCGGAAGAAAATGCCTTAAAAATTAAAGAAATTGAGAAAACGACCAATCACGACGTAAAAGCGGTTGAGTATTTTATCAAAGAAGCTTTTGATGTTTTAGGAATTGCCCAATATTCAGAATTTATCCATTTCGGACTTACTTCGCAAGATATTAATAATACAGCCATTCCGTTGTCATTAAAAGAAGCAATGGAAGTAGCAGTTTTACCTATATTTAATGAGGTTTTGGTGAAACTGCACGATTTAGCAGAACAATGGAAAGAAATTTCGTTACTCGCACATACACACGGACAACCCGCTTCGCCTACACGATTAGGCAAAGAAATTTTAGTTTTTTGCGAAAGAATTGAAAAACAACTCGAAATGTTGAAAACTATTCCTTACGCTGCCAAATTTGGCGGTGCAACAGGAAATTTCAACGCTCATCATGTGGCTTATCCACAAACTGATTGGGTAAGTTTCGGAAACAGTTTTGTTAATCATTCTCTGGGTTTATCTCGTAGCCAAAAAACAACTCAAATTGAGCATTATGATATGTTGGCAGCTTTGTTTGATAACATCAAACGACTCAATACTATTTTAATAGATTTCTCTCGTGATGTTTGGACCTACGTCTCAATGGGATATTTTAAGCAAAAAATAAAAGCTGGCGAGATTGGTTCATCGGCCATGCCGCACAAAGTAAACCCGATTGATTTTGAAAATGCAGAAGGAAATTTAGGTGTTGCGAATGCTCTTTTTGAACATTTTTCGGCAAAATTACCTATTTCTCGTCTTCAAAGAGATTTGACTGATTCAACAGTTTTGAGAAATTTAGGCGTGCCAATTGGGCATACGGTTATTGCTTTGAAATCTTTATTAAAAGGTATAGAAAAGCTTGAGCTTAACCAAGAAGCAATTGACCATCATTTAGAAGAAAACTGGGCAGTTGTGGCCGAAGGTATTCAGACAGTTTTACGTCGTGAAGGTTTCCCAAAACCTTATGAGGCGTTGAAAGAATTAACTCGTAAAAACGAAAAAATCACCGAGAAACGTATCAAAGATTTTATTGATACACTCGATGTCAGCGAAAAAGTGAAATATGAACTTCGCCGCATTTCTCCTTTTAATTATACGGGGATTTGACTTTAGAATTAAAAAAAGCGGCACTAAAATCAAATTTTAGTGCCGCTTTTTTAATATTCAACAATTTGCCTACTCATTGGTGGAATACTTGAATATGGACGAAGCATACGATATTGGTCACTTCGAGCAGTAATCTGAATTTCTTTCAAAAATTGGTATTCTTTTGAAAAATAATCTTCCGTAATTCGATTAGTCGGATAATTTTCTTCTCCATAATAAATATTTTTATAAACAAAGGCAATAGGTAAAATATACTTCCCTTCGCTGACATTGCCCAATTGAGGCGTTTTTGATAATCCGCTCACGATTTCTGCTTCAAAGCCTAATAAATGGCTTACTTTCTTATTAATTAAAGGATAAATCACATTGATATTGTTGACTTTTCCCGTTGCATCTACTTCAAAAGCTGCATAAATTCGTCCATAAATACTACTTCGAATCGCACCAATTGGGTAGCCAATTTTTCGTAAAGCCGAAGCATAAAAAGCCGAACCTATTACATCTTTCGAAACTTGAGCATACGTTTCGATGCAAGTTACCCCGATTAATACCCACAAAAATATAATTGTTTTTTTCATAGCTACAAAAGTTTACTTTAATGTTTTGCACAATAAATGTATAAAGAACACTTTTTTTTTCAAATAAAATGCTTCTTTTTTTTATACTTATTTTTTGTTATTTCGGTGAATAAGTCTTTACAGCCGTTTTCATCACTTCTGTTTTATCAAGTGTCATTTTTTTTGTTTTTTGGCTCAAATACAAATCCATTTGGTCTGCAAAATGTGGACTATCCACGTGCGTCGATTGCCCGAAGTTTAAAACTGTTTCAATTTCGGGTAAACCTTCTTTGGGAAATTTAATTAATCCAATATATGACTCGCCTTGCACGACATTCAATTTGCCCTCTTTATATGGGCGAGTGTGCATGGCCGTAATCACATCTGGCAAGCCCCAACTTGGTTTTTCAATATTGCCTCGCACCAATTTTTGTAAATCTCCTAACGAAATATCCGTTCTACCAAAATGTTGATTCATGTAGGTATTTACATATCGAAAGGCTGCAATTGTTTCTTCTTTTGAAATCTCATAATTAGCAATTTCTCCTTTTTTACTCAATTCATTTGTAAAATAATTAAGCATCACTAAAAATATCGCAGCACCTTTACTATCAACATTTGTTTTGCGATTCCATTGATTCAAATTTTCAATAAGTGTCTGTATATCAGGATATTCTGATGGGTTTAACTTGAAAAGTTCATCCGTATTTGCTGGAAAATAAAGCTTTCCTTGTGGTAATTGTCCATCATATTTTATTCGTTTGAAATCATCAAAAGAAATTTTATCATATTGCGAAAACATTTCTTGAAAGCGAATACTTCGGTTATTATCTTTTGTTTCATAGCCCATTGTTTGGTCAAAATCTTGAGCTTTCAAATTATCTTTAACACCCGTAGCATTGTAGGGCGTGTGGTTAGCATTGAACAAATAGCCACTCGTTGGATTAACGTATTGTGGTAAATCTTTCAGAGGATGAAAGCTTGTCCAAAGTGTTTTTGAGGTATTGCCTGGAATTGTATTTTTCCAATCGTAGCCTTCTGTACGAAACGGAATTTTTCCGTTACTCACATAAAAAATAGTATCTCGTTTATCGGCATAAATTGTATTAAAACCTGGAATTGCGGTCATTTGCATTGCTTTATAAAACTCCGAAAAATTACGAGCTTTATCCATTTTATACCACTGTTCAATTCCTCGAATATCTTGATTTGCACTAAATCTTATTGAAAAAGTACCTTGTTTAGTCTGAATTGTTGCTCCATATTTACTCCATAAAACTACTTTTTTTACAGGAATTGTAAAACCTTTCATTTTCACTTTTAACTTTACCGTTTTTTCTTCTAATGTTTCCCATTTTCCATCAAACTTATATTGTTTTTTATTATTTGGATTCATTTCGAGTTGAAACACATCAACTTTATCTTGATAATTGACGGTATGAGTCCAACCTAAATTTTCGTTTACACCCACAAAAATAACTGGACCTCCTGGAAATAACGCTCCTAAAACATTCAAGCCTTCTTCGCTACAAAGATGAGCTTCATACCAAGCAACAGGACCTTCAAGTGGCTGATGTGGATTAATTGCCAAATAAGCACTTCCGTCAACGGTTTTTGAACTACTGATAGCAATTGCATTCGAGCCAGCAGCCTTAAACTCGTCTAATGTTTTTATATTTCCGTTAAATATTTTTTGCAAAACCCCGTCAACCCCCGAAATCATCGAAAGCGATAAAACCGTGCTGGTTGTGTATTCTTTGGTATTTGTTGGGAATGAACCTTTTACCAATACTTCTTCAGGATGTTTGGCAGCGTAGGCGTTTATCCCAGCCACATAACCTTCAATAAGTGCTTTATATTCGGGAGATAAAACTTTATCGTATTGTTCATCAACTACCTCACGGCAACGCAAAAGTGCAACAACATAATCAATCGTTGCTCCGTCTTTGCCTCTTAATTGACCGACCATCCCTTTTCCAGCCAATAATGTCAATTGCATCGTTTTGAAATCATCTTCGGCATTTGCCCAAGCCAATCCATAGGACACTTCAGCATCAGTTTTGGCATAAATATGTGGAACGCCCCATTTATCTCGCACAATTTTAATATTTTCAGGATTAATTTGGGCAAATAATGTTTGAAAAGAAATTCCTAAAAATAGGAAGAAGCATAGTTTTTTCATTGTAAGGTTGAGTCGTTATTTCTAGAATACTACAAAAGTATAAATTTAAAAACAAAAAAGGGAAAGCATAAAAAAATGCCTTCCCTTTCACAACTAACAATTGAGAGAGTTGTTTTACAATAAATTTGCTTTCAACATATATTCAGCAATTTGAACTGCGTTTGTAGCAGCACCTTTGCGAAGGTTATCAGCTACAACCCAAAGGTTCAAAGTGTTTTTCTGTGATTCGTCACGACGGATACGTCCAACAAAAACCTCGTCTTTTCCGTGTGAGTTGATTGGCATTGGATAAACAAAGTTTTTAGGGTCATCTTGTACAATAACACCTTCGGTTTCGCTCAAAAGTCGGCGAACTTCATCCAAATCAAAATCATTTTCAAACTCGATATTTACAGCCTCTGAGTGACCGCCAACAGTTGGGATACGCACCGTTGTTGCAGTTACTGCAATGCTATCATCGCCCATAATTTTCTTGGTTTCATTCACCATTTTCATTTCTTCTTTGGTATATCCATTGTCCAAGAAAACATCAATGTGAGGCAATACGTTAAGGTCAATTTTATGCGGATACACTTTTGCAACGCTATCGTCGCCTGCACGCTCCGCAAAAAGTTGGTCAACGGCTGCTTTACCAGTTCCAGTTACCGATTGGTAAGTCGAAACAACCACACGTTTGATTTTATATTTATCGTGCAACGGCTTCATCACCACCACCATCTGAATTGTCGAACAGTTCGGATTCGCAATGATTTTATCTTCAGCCGTAATCGTATTTGCATTTACTTCAGGCACTATCAACTTTTTAGTTGGATCCATTCTCCAAGCCGAAGAATTGTCAATCACAGGAATACCCGCCGCTGCAAACAATGGAGCTAAGGCCAATGAAGAACTTCCACCTGCTGAGAAAATCGCAACCGCAGGTTTCATCTTGATGGCATCTTCATAGCCTACTACCGTAAACTGTTTACCTTTAAATTCAACCTGTTTACCAATTGATTTTTCGGAAGCAACGGGAATAATTTCGCTAACGGGGAAATTTCTTTCCGCCAATACTTTCAAGATTTCAGTGCCAACTAAGCCAGTTGCACCAACTACTGCAATTTTCATTTTTTTTGCCCACTCCCAGCCCCTAAAGGAGAGTGATTTTTAAGTTAAATAATAGAATTTTAAAGTATTCTGGGGCAGAAAACTTTAAAGTGCAAAGATAATCTAAAAATTGGTTCAATAATCTTGGAATAGTACAAAATTTACAAAAAACTCCAAATTTTATTTGGTGTGATGCAGTAATCAAGGCAAATATCGTAAGTGTCAACATCTTTTATTTGCTCAACTGGTTCGAAAATTGAAAGCCCAATTTTCAAAACATCTGCACGACAATCGGCTAAAAAGCGGTCGTAATAGCCTTTTCCATAACCAACTCGATAACCTTTTTTATCGAAACAAAGAAGCGGAATAAGCACAAGGTCAATTTCAGAAACTGATGATTCGAGATGTTTTGAAGGAAATGGTTCTGGAATTTTCCATTGATTTTCTTCAAAAATTGTCTCTTCCGTTAAAAAATAATGCGTCATTGTCCCATCTGCATGGCTTTTAGGAATAACAATATTTGTCGCAAAATCTTTCTTTAAGGTATTAATTATCAGCCATGTATCAATTTCTTTGTGATGTTTGATTGGCAAAAAAGTATGAATCGTAGCATAAGAATGGACAGGGAAACTTCTGAAAAACCAGTCATGTATTTTCCTAGAAAAACCCTCAACTTCTTGCTCGATGAGGGCTTTTCGTTTTTGTGAAAATTCTTTTCTTAAATCTTGTTTTAGCATTGGCGTTACGCTATTTCTAATATTTCATTAGCTTTTTCGATAGCTTTTTTCTCTTTCCATTCTTTCCAAGGCTCGCCCACAAGTTTGGTCATACCCTTATCTATAAACGTATGCCTTACTACATTCCAACCTCCACGAGCCGTCGTAAAGATAGAATCATTCGCTCGCAAAGCCAAACTAAATCCACCGTCAACATATTTAATATAATGCCACCACAACGACGGAATGAAAAGAGTTTCTCCATGCCCAAATGTTGCCTCATAGCCGACCAAATTTTTCATTGCTGGATAACGTTCATAATCAGGATTAAGCGGATTTACGTGGCTTTGAACGGTAAATGGGTGTTGATAAAGATTGGCACTTTTATCTGGAGAAAAGAGTATTGCTTGCTTTCTGGTTTGAAATTGTGTCAAAAAAACATTGGAACAATCCATGTCATAATGAAGGTTTACAACTGAATTTTGCCCACCAAAAAACATAAATTTATAGCTTTTCAAGAAACCATCCATGATTGTTGGAAAACGAATATCATCCGCCAAAGCTGGAACTTTCTTGAAAATATCAAACAAAAAAATGCGTAAATCAGTAGGACCTTGCTCAATTAGTGTTAAATATTCACCAAAAGGCATCGTTTTGGCTGCTTGAAAATATTTTTTGGTGTCATGAATGTGATTGTCGAATAACGGTACTTCTAAATTGCCATAATTGTTTCGCAGCCAATCAAAAGTCCATTTGTCTAGTGCGGGCCAGTCTTTCACCAAGTCAGTAAAAATCACTGGGCGTTTAGGCTTTAAGTAGCTCTCAATGAATTCTTCGCGACTCAAATTACTGCGTCGTTCTATCTGTAATAGTTTCATGATTTATATTGGTAGATTTTGTGTATAAAATGCTCAAAGCAATGACAATACAAGTAGCTTTTTCCCCTAAAACGACACATACTAAAATTTGGTTTCATATCACAATCTTTACCAATGATTTATACTTTTTTTTATATTAAATCTTGTAAAAACAAATTTTATATTAGTATGCTTGCATACTAATATCTTTCATGTATATTTGTCGAAAAATTATGCTTGCATAATAATTCACAAAATTATAAGCTAACAAAATTGTTCTATGGAGTACAACAACAATCTCAATCGAACTTTAGCCAAGTTAGACAATTTGCCTGCATTTGTGCGTGGTTTCATGCGAGATTACGCCATCGGTCGATTTGTGAAATTTGTTGGAACGGCAAGCATACATTTTGAAAAAATGACTTGTGATGAAGTCGCAGTAACACTTCCAAATAAAAACAAAGTACAAAACCACATTGGGCAAATTCATGCCGCTGCAACGACTCTTTTGGCCGAAACAGCTTCTGGAATGGCAGTTGGCATGAATATACCTGATGACAAATTACCTTTGATGAAAAACCTTTCTGTAAAATTCATCAAACGTAGTCAAGGACAACAAAGAGCCATTGCAACGCTAACTGAGCAGCAAATAAAGCAAATTAGAGAAACTGATAAAGGCGAAGTAAATGTATCGGTAAAAATCACAGACGAAACCGAAGAAGAAGTAGTTATAGCAGAAATGATTTGGGCGTGGATTTTGAAGAAAAAATAAATTATGATTTCAGCGGAAGAGCATTTTCAGAATGAGTTTTTAAGGCCAATTTTGAAAGAACAAAATGAGTTATTGATTGCAGTTTTCAAAAATTATTTAACCAAACACAAAGTTTTGTTTGAAAGATATTCGCCCGAAGACCAAGCCAATTATATCGAAAACACCATCAAAAAAGATGCACAATTACGCAATTATTTTGTTGGAACTATCATCGGAAAACTTTCAACCGAACAATATCACGTTTTTGTAACAATGGAAACTGAACTGAATCGAAGAATAATCACGATGCTTGTAAAAAGATTACAGAGTCAGATGATTTAAAACATCTCAAGATTTGACAATTTTACGAATCATCGCACAGTTGTCAAATCTGACTTTACAAAGAAAAATCAAACACAAAACCATGAATCGTAGTATCAAAAAAGTAGTTGTTTTAGGTGCGGGCATTATGGGAAGCCGTATTGCATTGCACTTTGCTAATATCGGAGTTGAGGTGCTACTCCTCGACATGGTTCCGAAAGAGCCAAACGACGCCGAAAAAGCCAAAGGACTAGACACCACTCACCCAGCCGTTCGTAACAGAATTGTTGGCGAACTTTTCCAAGCAGCTGTAAAAGCAAGTCCTTCGCCAATTTATAGTCAAAAATCATTAAGTAGAGTAAAATTAGGTAATTTCGATGATGATATGCCTAAAATTGCCACTTATGATTGGATTATTGAAGTGGTTGTGGAGCGTCTCGACATCAAGAAAATGATTTACGAAAAAGTAGAAAAATTCCGTAAAGCAGGCACTTTGGTAACGTCAAATACTTCTGGTATTCCGATTCATTTGATGGCAGAAGGTCGTTCAGAAGATTTCCAAAAGTATTTCTGTGGAACGCACTTTTTCAATCCGCCACGTTATTTACGTTTGTTGGAAATTATTCCAACTGACAAAACCGACAAATCAGTGCTTGATTTCTTGATGCACTACGGTGATTTATATCTCGGAAAAACAACAGTTTTATGTAAAGATTCGCCAGCATTTATTGCCAATCGTTTAGGAATTTATGCCATGGTACAAACCATCAGAGTGGCTGAAGAAATGGGCTTGACTGTGGAAGAAGTTGATAAGCTGACAAGTACAGTTGTTGGTCGTCCAAAATCGGGCACATTCCGTTTATCGGATGTAGTTGGTTTGGATACAACTGTCAATGTTTGCAATAACCTGATTAATGTTTTAGAAACCGACGAATCGAAAGATGCCTTTATTTTGCCTCCAACAATGGCAAAATTAATGGAAAACAAATGGCTCGGTGATAAAACTGGACAAGGTTTCTACAAAAAATCGAAAGATGCAGCAGGTAAAACACTCATTCTTGCCTTAGATTTAAAGAGTTTTGAATACAAACCTTCAGAAAAAGTAAAATTTGCTACGCTCGAAAGTACCAAAAGCATCGACGATTTGAAAAAGCGTTTCTCGGTTCTTTTGGCTGGTAAAGACAAAGCAGGTGAGTTTTACCGCAAGACTTTTGCCGATGGTTTCCGTTATGCAACTAATCGTATTCCAGAAATTTCGGACGAATTATATAGAATTGATGCAGCTATTTGTGCAGGTTTTGGCTGGCAAATGGGTATGTTTGAAACTTGGGATGCAATTGGCGTTCGTCCGATGATAAAAATAATGGAAGACCTAAACCTCAAACCAGCAGCTTGGGTTTATGAAATGTTGGAATCGGGCAATGAAACTTTCTACAAAGTTGAGTCAGGAAAACGTAAATATTATGATATTCCGAGCAAATCATATAAAGTTATTCCAGGAACAGAATCTTTCATTATCTTGGATAATCTCCGCCAAACCAATGTGATTTGGAAAAATGCAGGTTCAACAATCTTCGATTTGGGCGATGGCATTGCAGGTATAGAATTTCATTCAAAAATGAATACTTTCGGTGCGGAAGTGGTTGAAGGATTGAACAAAGCTTATGGTATCGCTGAAAAAGATTTTAGAGGTTTAGTGGTTGGAAATGACTCAAATGAGGCATTTTCCGCGGGTGCAAACTTGGCATTGTTATTTATGTTTGCCATCGAGCAAGAATACGACGAAATCAATATGATGATTGCTCAATTTCAACAACTAATGATGCGAGCAAGATATTCGTCAGTGCCTGTCGTAACGGCAGCTCATAGCTTGGCTTTGGGTGGCGGTTGTGAACTAAATCTTCACGCTGATAGAGTCGTTGCTCATGCTGAAACCTACATGGGTTTAGTTGAATTAGGTGTTGGTTTGATTCCAGCAGGTGGCGGAACAAAAGAAATGGCTTTACGTTGCTCAGATGCTTACAAAACTGGCGACCCAGAATTAAATATTCTTCAAAATGCCTTTATGAATATTGCTCAAGCTAAAGTGTCGACTTCGGCACAAGAAGCATTTGATATGGGTTATTTGAAAACAGATAAAGATAGAATTGTTTTAAACCGCAGTAGATTGATTGCCGAAGCTAAAGAAGAAGCTATCAAATTGGCAGAAGAAGGTTATACACAACCAAAGCAACGCACCGATATTAAGGTTCAAGGAAAAGCAGGAATTGCTCTTTTTAAAGCAGGAATTACGGGTATGCTGATGGGAAAATATATAACAGAACACGATGCAAAAATTGCAGATAAATTGGCTTATGTTATTTCGGGTGGAGATTTAAGTTATCCGCAATTGGTTACTGAACAATATCTCTTAGATTTAGAGCGTGAGGCTTTCTTATCCCTTTGTGGTGAAAAGAAAACAATGGAGCGTATGCAGGGACTTTTAAGTGGCGGTAAACCACCGAGAAATTAAGATTTTATCAAAAAAGAAAAAACAAACATGAACGCATATATAGTAGCTGGCTACCGCAGTGCAGTCGGCAAAGCACCCAAAGGAGTTTTCCGCTTTACTCGCCCCGACGATTTGGCGGCTGATGTAATCAAGCACCTCATGGCACAAGTGCCAAACCTCGACCCTGCTCGAGTTGATGATTTAATTGTAGGAAATGCCGTTCCAGAAGCCGAACAAGGAATGCAAATGGCTCGTTATATTTCGCTTTTGTCGTTAGGCAAAAGTGTTGCAGGCGTAACTGTAAACAGATATTGTGGCTCAGGCGTCGAAACAATCGCAATGGCTGCTGCAAAAATTAGTGCAGGAATGGCCGATTGTATCGTAGCAGGCGGAACAGAGTCAATGTCGATGGTACCAACAACTGGTTGGAAAATGGCATTGAATTATGGATTGGCTTCTCACCACCCAGATTATTATATCGGAATGGGACTTACGGCTGAACAAGTGGCTCAACAATTCAATATTGGTCGTGAAGAGCAAGATATTTTCTCGTATAATTCGCACCAAAAAGCATTGGCTGCTCAAGCGGCGGGCAAATTCGATGCCGAAATTGTACCAATTACGGTAAAAGAGACCTATTTCGACGAAGCTTCTGGCAAGAAGAAAAACAAAGAATATATTGTGTCGAAAGACGAAGGTCCACGTGCTGATACAAGTGTTGAAGCTTTGGCAAAACTTCGCCCTGTTTTCTCAATGGGCGGTAGCGTAACAGCGGGTAATTCTTCTCAAACTTCTGATGGTGCAGCGTTTGTAATAGTGATGTCTGAAAGAATGGTAAACGAGTTAGGCTTGAAACCAATTGCTCGCATGATGGCTTACGCTTCGGCAGGAGTTGAACCACGAATTATGGGAATTGGCCCCGTTGCAGCCATTCCGATTGCTTTGAAACAAGCGGGTTTGAAACAAGATGATATTGATATTATTGAATTGAACGAAGCTTTTGCCGCTCAATCTTTAGCCGTTATCAAAGAATTAGGCTTAGATACAAGCAAAATCAATCCAAATGGTGGTGCAATTGCTCTCGGTCACGCTCTTGGCTCGACTGGTGGGCGTCTGACAGTTCAAGTTTTGAACGAACTCCGCCGCCAAAACAAAAAATATGGTATGGTTACGGCCTGTGTTGGCGGTGGTCAAGGTGTAGCTGGAATTTATGAATTGTTGAGTTAAAATAACATTTCTAATATTTAAAGCTCTAAGCCTGTCTTTATTGAGACAGGCTTATTTTTTATTTCGTCGAGGAAAAATCCCCTTTAGGACTTAGTGGTTTGTTTTTTAAATTCAAAATCCTACATTTGTTTTAACAATAAGTGTTTTTTTGACACTACTATTTTTCTTCTTTATTCAATCTTTTATAATCAGAACTATGAAACAGGTTTTCGCACGAAACATGATGTTATTTTTGATGACATTTGCTTTCTCCATTTCATCCTTTGCACAAGGACAATTCAGAGTATTACTTTTTTCTAAAACAGATGGTTTTCATCATGAATCTATCAACGAAGGTGTAACTGCCATTAAAAAATTGGCAGAAAGACATACATTTAGTGTTGATTGGCAAGAAAATGCTTCGGTTTTTAATGATAAAGCCTTAGAAAGATACCAAGCTGTTATTTTCTTAAACACAACTGGCAATATCCTGAACGATGAACAACAGGCAGCTTTCGAGAAATTTATTAAGGCTGGAAAAGGCTTCGTAGGTATTCATAGTGCCACCGACACAGAGTATGATTGGCCGTGGTACGGAAAATTGGTTGGAAACTATTTCAAAATTCATCCACAGCAACAAACGGCTTATTTGAAAGTTGAAGATAGCAATTTTCCAGGTATGGAACGATTCCCGAAAAAATTACTTTGGACAGACGAATGGTACGAATTTAAAACTCCTTCTCCAGCAAATGATTTGAAAGTTTTAGTTTCGATTGATGAAAAATCTTATAATCCTAACACAAAATGGGGCGATAACGAAGGTAAAGGCATGGGTTTTCATCCGATTTCTTGGTACCATAATTATGACGGTGGCCGTGCTTTTTATACAGCTTTAGGACATATTCCGTTGGTTTATAGCGACCAAACTTTCCTTGACCACCTTTACGGTGGCATTTATTGGGCTGCAACTGGTAAAGGTTTGTAAAAATTATTTTTTCTTAATAAAAGGTCTCTTTTCAAATTGAAAAGAGACCTTTTTATTTACCATAAGTAATGGCAACATTTAGTTTCACGGAATTATTTTTCTTACTCTTTCGTTGAAAAATAGTACAATTCCATTTTTTTCGAATGAATCAGAAAGAAAAACTGCTCCTTTTTATCCTTGCTTGCATCAATTTTACACACATCATTGACTTTATGATAATGATGCCTTTAGGGCCTCAATTAATGCATATTTTTAATATTTCTCCTCGACAATTTGGTTTTGTGGTATCTGCTTATGGATTAAGTGCTGGTATTTCTGGTTTCTTAGCTGCCTTTTTCGTGGATAATTACGACCGTAAAAAAGTTGTATTTTTTGCATACACTGGCTTTGTTGCTGGTACGATTGCTTGTGCCTTCGCTCCTACTTATGAAATCTTAATTTTAACACGAACAATTGCTGGTACATTTGGCGGTCTGATTGGAGCCCAAGTAATGTCAATCGTAGCAGATACGTTCGAATACGAAAGACGAGCAACCGCAATGGGTTTTATTACAACCGCTTTTTCATTGGCGGCCGTAGTAGGAATTCCATCAGGATTATTTTTAGCTGCCAAATTTGGTTGGCATTCACCATTTTTAGTACTTGGAGGATTAGGAATCATCGTTATTTTTTTGATTTACAAATTCGTTCCGACCTTAGACAAACACCTTAAAAATCGTCAGCCTAAACAAAGTCCATTCACTGTAATTACGGATATAACCAAAAACCCCAATCAATTGCGAGCGTTGTTTCTTTCGACCATCATTATGCTTGGTCATTTTAGTATTATTCCGTACATCTCACCAACTTTGGTAGCAAACGTTGGTTATAGTCAGGATAATATTTTCCTGATTTATTTTGTTGGCGGTTTATTGACAATATTTACTGCTCCAATGGTTGGAAAACTGGCTGACCGTAAAGGAAAATATCCTGTTTTTGTAACTTTTGCAGTACTTTCAATGATTCCTATTTTCTTGATAACGAATATGTTTTCAGGAGTTTTGTGGGGAGTTTTGGTAATTTCTGGTATTTTCTTTGTCTTTTCAAATGGTCGTCTGATTCCGACGCAAGCTATTATTTCGAGTGTTGTTACTCCACAACAAAGAGGAAGTTTTATGGCAATAAATTCTTCCGTACAACTTTTTGCACAAGCAATTGCCACCAATGTTGGTGGATTCATTATTCATAAAACACCTTCTGGATATATTGAAAACTACCCTTTTGTAGGTTATTTTGCTATAATAATGATATTTTTCAGTATTTTTATTGCTAAAACTATTAAACCAATTACTCAATGAAAAATGTTATTTTAGGTTTAATTACGCTTTTTCCTTTAGTAATTTTTGCCCAAGATTTTAAGACAACGATTGAAAAACATCGAGAAGCATATAAAGCTGAATTTCTGAAATCGGCTAATTCGCCTTTGAAACAAGAGGATTTTGGGTATTTACAATTTTATGAACCTAATGAAAAATTTAATGTTGCATGTGAATTTTTTGCAACCAAAACACGGAAAGCTGCCCAAAATAAACCAATTGAAATACCAACCTCTGCAGGAAAAACTAAAACGTATGTAAAATTTGGCGAATTAAGGTTTAAAATTGACGGACAAAAGCACAAACTCACTGTTTATCAGTCGATTGGTCTAAAGGCGATGCCCCAATACCGTGATTATTTATTCATTCCATTCAAAGATTTGACCAATGGAAAAGAAAGTTACGGCGGTGGACGTTACCTTGATTTAAGGATGAACCAAATGGAAGGCGACACAGTTTTTTTAGATTTTAACAAAGCGTATAATCCATATTGTGCTTATAGCGATGGTTATAGCTGTCCGATTCCACCGAAAGGAAACCATTTAAAAGTAGCAATTGAAGCAGGCGAGAAAAATTTCACAAAATCACATTAATGGTTGTTTTAAAACTACAAAAGGCGACTTCAAGCAGCCACCTTTTGTATAAATACCAAAGAAATATTTATATTTTTTTCGCAGGATTCCCAAATACTGTTGTGCCTTCGGCAACATTTTCAATAACTACCGAACCCGCTCCAACTCGAGCATTTTTACCGATTGTTATACCTGAAATAATTACTGCTCCTGAGCCAATAAATGCACCTTCTTCAACGGTTGCTTCGCTGTTTATGATTGCTCCCGCTCCGATTTGAACATAATCACCAACAACTGCATTGATATCAACTACCGCCGAAGCATGAAGAATACAATGGTTACCAACGGTTGCATAAGGATTGACAACCGCACGAGCTGCCACAAGATTTCCGTGTCCGATAAACGCTTCAGCCGAAACCACCGCTGTATTATGCACTGCATTGACGGGCATCACTTTTCGGCGATTATTGAGCATTTCAATTAGTTTTTTGCGTTCTTTATTGTTTTCAAGAGCAACAAAAGCTTCTGTTTTCTGACCAATAAGTTTCAAAAAACCATCATCATCGGTATCACCCAAAACAATAATATCGCCAATTTCTTGGTTATGTAATTCTTTGTTATCATCTAAAAAGCCATAAACGACAACATTATTCCGATTGAAAATATCTAAGGCTATTTTTCCGAGATTCCCGGCACCAAAAATCAAAATTGGGTTTTCCATTTTACTAAAATACTATTTTATTATGATAAATATTTTTACTGTAAAACTAACTCCTCAACCACCACTAACAGGAGGAATTAGCACAATTTCATCGTTTTCTTTTAAGATAGCCGAATCTTCAGCATAATCAGAATTGATGGCTACTCGGAGCGATTTTAAGGTTGCAAAAGTAGGAAAATTTACCGACAGATGTTCTTTTAAATCAGCAACAGTCGCACTATTTTCGAGTGTTGTTGCGTATTCAAATTGTCCGATAATATCACGAGTAATGCCGAAACATAGAATGCGAATATTCATAAATTAGTTAAAGAAACAATAGATTTTATATAAAAATCAACTATAAATAAGTAATGACCAAATCACTCACCAAAGTATAACACAAAGTTGGAATATTAAATTTCCTGTTGGCAAAATATGAGCAAAAAGGTTAGAGAGGAAAGTAAAAAATAGCAAAAAAAACTCTTCAGAATTGAGTTGAAAGTTCTTTATCTTCTATAAACTTGTTCGACTTTAGTATATTTATTCTCAGAATAATTTTTAGAAAATAGCTCATAAAATTACTTAATAATTTATAAAAAATGGTCAATTTTGTAGCAAATTCCTAAAATTTAATGATAACATTCGACGAAGTAAGTATTCAAAAAGGCGACCGCACAGTTTTATCTGGTATCAATTGGCATGCTCAAAAAAGTGAAAATTGGGCAATAATTGGAGGGAATGGTTCGGGGAAAAGTACATTTTTAGAAGCAATTGCGAGTAAAATATTTCCTGTAAAAGGTAAAATCACGAAACCTAATTATGCTGAAATTGCATTTGTTGCGAAAGATTATAGTTTTAACCGAATTGTGCAAGCAGCCACACAATATTACCAACAGCGTTTCAATTCGATGGATGCCGAAATTGCTCCAACGGTACGTGAAATTCTGCAAAATCAAATCAAACCAATTGGAACTTTCGACGAAAAATCAGTTGATTTACCACCTTTACCTTTCACAGAAGAAGAACTTTTATCAAAGGCGGATTTACTAAAAATAACACATTTACTTGATAGAAAGATTGTTACACTTTCCAATGGTGAAACTCGTCGAACACTGATTACGCTATCTTTACTTCAACAACCAAAAATACTTTTATTGGATAATCCTTTTGTAGGTTTAGATGTTGAAAGTCGAGAAATTCTGCACCAGGTTTTGAACAAAATTGCTATTTCTGGTATTCAGATAATCATGGTAACGACACCAAAAGAAGTGCCTTCTTGCATCACAAATATCATTTTACTCAAAGACGGAAAAATAAAAAAAACAGCTACGCAAATAACTGATTTTCAACAAGTTATCCACAATTCTTCGTTGAAAATAGCACCAGAAATTTTATCTATTATCAAGCAAATTCCTGCAAAAAATGATTTTGAATTTGCTCTCAATTTTCGGAATGTTAGTGTCATTTACAAAGATATAAATGTGGTTGATAATGTAAATTGGCAAGTAAAACGTGGAGAAAAATGGGCTTTAATGGGTCCAAATGGTTCGGGGAAAAGTACAATTTTGAGTCTCATTACAGCTGATAACCCACAAGGATACCAAAACGATTATGACTTATTCGACCGAAAACGTGGAACTGGCGAAAGTATTTGGGACGTCAAGTACCGAATTGGCTACGTTTCACCCGAACTACATCTATATTTTACTAGAACTACGGAAGTTTGGAAAGCCGTTGCATCAGGTTTGTTTGATTCTGCGGGACTTTTCAAGAAGCTTAGCGAAGATGAAAGAACAACGACCGATAGTTATCTTAAATTGCTGAATATCAGCCATTTATCAGAAAGAAAAATTTATCAACTTTCTACTGGAGAACAGCGACAAGTATTTTTGGCAAGAGCTTTGGTTAAAAATCCGCCGTTACTTTTGCTCGACGAACCTTGTCAAGGCTTAGATTATGAACACGTGCTGTATTTCCGTGACTTAGTAAATGAATTAGTAGTAGAACTAGACAAAACACTCATTTATGTAACTCATTACGAAGATGAAATTCCTGCCTGCGTTGATAAACGTTTAAAACTTAACAAAGGAAAAGTTATATTTTAATGGTTGAATACTTTAATTTTCGGAAGAAGAATTGATTCAAATAGAGATATTCTTCTTCCGAAAAACTATAATTTATCAGCAAGCAATACTGTACCTTGAATATCCATTTTAAGACCAATTATTTTTTTTTCAGCATTGCGAATAAAAGTAATAATTGCTCCATACGAACTTGTTGATTGAAACTTATCAACACTCGCTTGTTTTATCAATTTATTGGCTCCGTAAGCATCTGCTTCACCTAAAATTGAGCCTTCACTCATGGTTATTTTGTAAGCCTCAAATGGACTTCCATCTTTCATTTTATACGTACCAACGTATTGTTGCAAAGAATCGCTTGAAGAAGTTTGTGCAAACAAAAAATTACTTGCAACGCACATAATAATAAATGAGAAAATGAGTTTTTTCATGTTTTTAAGGAATTTTGAATAGTAAAGTATTAACAAATAAAAGTTATTTACAGATAAATACAAAACAATTTATTAGCCGTAAATTTGCCAAAATAAATACTAAAATATTTCATTGAAAATATGTCAATTGCCGAACTATACCAAAAATTCAAAGCATCAAACGGAATTTCAACAGACACTCGAAAAATAGACAACGGTGTTATGTTCTTTGCCTTAAAAGGTGACAAATTCAATGCAAATTCGTTCGCCCACGAAGCACTCAGCAAAGGAGCAAAATATGTAGTAATAGATGAGTCTAAATACGCCACGGACGACCGCTGTATATTGGTGGGAGACGTACTTTATACGCTTCAAAAACTCGCCAATTATCACCGCCAACAGCTCAATATTCCGTTTGTTGGGATGACAGGTTCAAACGGAAAAACTACGTCTAAAGAGTTAGTTGCGGCCGTTTTATCAAAAAAATTTAAGACTTATTATACAAAAGGAAATCTCAATAATCATATTGGCGTGCCTCTTACTTTGCTCGGAATCGACGAAAGCTATGAAATAGCGGTCATTGAAATGGGAGCAAATCATCAAGGAGAAATTCGAGATTTATGTACTATTTGTGAGCCAACTCATGGTTTTATCACCAATGTTGGCAAAGCTCATTTAGAAGGTTTTGGCGGTGTTGAGGGAGTAAAAAAAGGGAAAGGCGAGTTATATGATTTCTTGGAAAAATCAGGTGGAACGGTTTTCGTTAATGCTAAAAGTTTAGCTTTGGTGGAAATGGCCGCTCAACGCAAATTCAAATTTCAATTCGATTATTTAGCGGCTGACAAAGAACCGAGAATGTTGCAAGATTCTCCCGTAGTCGTTTTTACTGCCAATTCAAAAGAATACACTACTCACCTTCCTGGCTCGTATAATTTTGAAAATATTGCCGCAGCTTTGGCAATTGGACAGCATTTTGGCGTACCTGTCGAACTAGCAAATGAGGCCGTTTCGGAGTATAATCCAGACAATAATCGCTCTCAAATTGTTGAAAAAGGCACAAACAGCATTTTGCTTGATGCTTATAATGCCAATCCGTCGTCGATGTCGGCTTCGATTCAAAACTTTATCAACTTAAAAACCGACAAGAAAAAAGTTGTTATTTTGGGCGATATGTTTGAATTGGGCGATGAAGCCCCTGAAGAACACCGCATCATTGGTGAATTGATAGCGAAAGGAAATTTTGATTTGGTCGTTCTTTTTGGTCAACTGATGTCGTCAGCACTTGTATCACTTCCAAATGCGTTTTATTTTTCCGACAAGTTTTCTTTACATAACTGGCTCATTGATAAACAATTACAAGATTCTTATATTCTTATTAAAGGGTCGAGAGGCGTAAGTTTAGAAACAGTTTTGCCGTTTTTATAAATTCAAAAATAGCTCAATAACATACGGTTTTTCACAGAATTGCCGTATGTTATTCTTGCTTCCTCTGATTAAATACTCAATTTTATCCCAAAATTTTTCCGCTTATCATATTTTATCTGCTTTCGGAAATTTATTTATCCTACAATCGTTATAGACTGGATTGATTTTTGCTAAATTAGTACTATTAAATTGAAAATTTTAGCTAAAACCAAGCAAATGATGGTTAAAAATTAGCCAATATTCCATTAAATTAACACCTTATTTTAAAATATGAAAAAGCCACATTTGTTATCTTCGGCATTTTTGAGTATTAGTTTGTCGGTGATTTTTATTTCGGCAACTCCTTTAAACGAAGACCCACCGAGTAAAAATGAAACGATTCTTCGTTCGATTGGAGCAATGCTCGAACAAGGACATTATAGTCCAAAAAAAATTGATGATAATTTTTCAAAAGAAATTTTTGTAGAATATCTCAAACGCCTTGACCCAAGTAAACGTATTTTGTTAGAAAAAGATATTTCCAAATTGCGAAAATACGAAACATCAATTGATGACGAAATTCATGGTTCATCTTTGACTTTTTTTACGGCTTCAGACGAAATCTACAAAAACCGAATTTTGGAAGCGGAAGAAATCTACAAGCAATTTATCGAAAAACCTTTTGAATTTACTAAAGATGACGTTTTAGAACTTGATGCCGATAAAATTGATTTTCCTTCAAATGATTCAGAAAGAAAAGAACGTTGGAGAAAATATCTGAAATGGCAAACCCTAGACCGATTCATTGACTCCCAAGAACAACAAGAAAAAAACAAAGACAAAAAAGACTTTGTGGCAAAATCTGACCAAGAATTAGAAAAGGAAGCCCGTGCAAAAGTAAAAAAGGCAATGGACAAATATTTTGACCGTTTGCGTAATAAATTTGACGAAAATCAGCGTTTTGCATTATTAGCCAATACAATCACTAACGAAATGGATCCTCACACAGACTTTTTTCCGCCTATTGAAAAGCGTTCGTTTGATGAGCGTTTGAGCGGTCGTTTTTTCGGAATTGGTGCATTGTTACAACAAGAAGATGATAAAATTAAAATCAAAAGTGTAACAACGGGCGGGCCTGCATGGAAATCGGGCGAAATCCAAGCCAATGATTTTATTGTAAAAGTTGGCCAAGCAACTGGCGATGCAGAAGACATTACGGGTTATACAACCGATGATGCGGTAAAGCTCATCAGAGGAGCGGAAGGAACTGAAGTGAAAATTACGGTTCAAAAACCAGACGGCACTTTAAAAACAGTTTCACTGATTAGAGCAGAATTAAAATTAGACGAAACTTTTGCTCGTAGCGTAATCATTAATAGCGGTAAACATAAAATTGGATTGATTGACTTACCTGCTTTTTATGCCGATTTTCAACGACCACAGGCTGCTCGATGCTCACAAGATGTAGCAAAAGAAGTGACTCGTTTAAAAGCAGAAGGTGTGGAAGGAATTATTTTGGATATTAGAGACAATGGCGGTGGAAGCTTGCAAGAAGTGGTAAACATGGTTGGCTTATTTATCAAAACTGGTCCAGTTGTACAAATTCGTGACCGAGTTGGTCGCTCTTCTCAAATGGGTGATAATGACCCTTCTGTACTTTACGACGGTCCTTTGGTTGTGATGGTAAACGAACGTAGTGCTTCGGCGTCAGAGATTTTTGCTTCAGCAATTCAAGATTATAAACGCGGCATTGTAGTTGGCTCTACATCAACCTTTGGTAAAGGAACAGTTCAACGAGCCATTCCTCTTGGTGGAAATGGCACAGGCAGTGGTGCAGGCGATTTAGGTTCTGTTCATTTAACTTTACAAAAGTATTACCGTATAAATGGTGGTGCAACACAGCTTAAAGGAGTAGAATCTGACATTGTTTTAAATGGCCTTTATGAAGCTTACAAAGTAAAAGAACAAGATAGTCCAAACGCCCTTGTTTGGGATGAAATGCCTAAAGCTGTTTACCAAACATGGTCAAATGCACCTGATTTGACTGCTTTACAACAAAAAAGCAATGAACGATTGACCACCACTAATGTATTCAAACAGATTCAAGACAATACAAATATTTTAGCAGATAACCGTAAAACGGCTCGTTCATTAGAATTGAACAAATATAAAACCCAACAAAAAGAAGTAAGAGATATTTCGACTAAAGTTCGTGGTTTAACCCAGCTAAAAGATGAATTATCAGTAGCTAATTTACCAAGCGATTTGGAAGTTATCAATTCTGATTCTTTGAAAAAAGATAGAAACGATTTTTGGGTAAAATATTTAAAGAAAGATATTTATTTAGGCGAAACGCTTAACATAATTAATGATGTAATTCAGCAAAAAGGTATGGCTGTTAAAAATTGATTTTTGTCGAATAGATTAACAAAAAAGTCTCTCAAAATATTTGGGAGACTTTTTTTTGCTTTACTCTTTTTATCTTTTAAAACTCTTAAACCAACTCCAAACTTTCATCATAATAACGCCAAAAACAGCTTCTCGGAAAATTTTGGTGGACATTTTTGAAACGCCTTTCGTACGATCAGTAAAAATAATTGGCACTTCTGTAATACTAAATTTATACAAATAGGCATTAAATTTCATTTCTATCTGAAAGGCATAACCTATAAAAGTAATCTTATCAAGTGGAATCGTTTGCAGCACTTCTCTTCGATAGCAAATGAAGCCGCCTGTTGGGTCCATTATTTCCATTCGGGTGATAAATCTCACATAAACTCCCGCAAAGTACGACATCAAAACTCGTCCAATTGGCCAATTGACAACATTTACCCCTTTGATATATCGAGAACCAATGGCAACATCAAAACCACCCTCTTTACAGGCTTTAAAAAGACGCACCAAATCTTCTGGATTATGCGAAAAATCAGCATCCATTTCGTAAATAAAGGCATAACCACGCTCCAATGCCCATTTAAAACCATGAATATAAGCAGTTCCTAAACCCAACTTACCGCTGCGTTCTACAATGTGAAGTTTTTCAGCAAATTCGGTCTGCAATTCCTTGATTTTTAGTCCAGTTCCATCAGGCGAACCATCATCAATTACTAAAATATCGAATGCTTCACTAAGGCTCATAACCTTTCTGATAATGGCTTCAATATTTTCAATTTCGTTGTAAGTCGGTATTATTACGAGATTCTCTTTCAATTTATTTGGGTTTGGGATTTACACAAAAAACAAGTTTATAGTTGAATAGCAATTAATATTCCACCTTTTTCTTTTTTTTAATTTCTTCCAAATTTTTTATAACATCATCATAAATAGCAGTCATTAATTCAGGATTTGTCACATAATAATTATAACTTGCTCTATAACGCGTAGTATCAGTTTTATATTTCACCAAAATTTGACGTTCTAATTCTTTGTACACCATTTTGGTTGAATCATAATCTCGCAATGACAAACGACTAACATTTGCTTCAACCAAGTGAATATCTGCGAGTATTTTTGACATCGTTGCTTTATCAATCGCATCTTTCGGAGGACTAGGGTATTTGCTACAAGCCAATGATAGCAAAATGATGCCTAAAAGTAAGAATATTTTTTTTGTCAGCATTTTCACTTTATCTTCGTTTCTGAAATAACTGACAAATTAAGTAAAAATATAACAAATTTCGTGCGTTAAAGTTTGTTAATCGTTTTAGTGCTAGCTTTTAGCGGTTAACTATCAACCTTCAAATGCTTGAGTTTTACGAATTATTACGTTTTAAAATAGCTAATAGTCATTAGCCTAATTGCTAAAAAACAGTGGTAGAAGACATTATATCAAAACTCAATAAGTACGAGATTAAAATCCGAAAAGCGGTAAATGGTCAAATGCAAGGCAATTTTCGCTCGGTTTTTAAAGGCTCTGGTTTGGAATTTAGTGATTTGCGTACCTATCAATATGGTGATGATGTTCGCACGATTGACTGGATTACAACAGCAAAAGGCAATGTAGCCTATGTAAAGATTTTTAAAGAAGAAAAGGAACAAACGGTGTTTTTCATGCTTGATGTGAGTGGCTCGCAGGAAGTAGGAAATAGCGGTCGTTTGAAACTTGATACGGCCAAAGAAATTTGCGGGGTTTTGGCACTTTCAGCTATAAAAGAGGCTGGTCACGTTGGCGTTTATTGTTTTTCTGACCAAAAAGAACTCTATTTTAAGCCTGCAAATGGCATGAAACACGGTTACGAGTTGATTTTGAGTTTGTTCAAAATGAAGCCTGTTTCTCTCAAAACTGATATTCCAACCGCAATCGGGTTTGCTTTAAATATGCTCAAACGTAAAAGCGTTGTTATTCTTATTTCAGATTTTTTGGATGACAATTATGAACATAATCTTAAAGCTTTGGCACGAAAACATGATTTGGTAGTTGTACATATTTATGACCAAAGAGAAGTAAAACTTCCGAGCCTCGGTATTATTCCAGTTTTGGATAAAGAAAGCAAACGTACTGTTTGGCTAAACACTTCTTCATCTTCATTTAAAAAAGAAATGAAAGAAGTCTTTGAGGATAATCAAAAACGGTTGGAAACATTATGTAAACAACACAATGCCAATTATATAGCCATTGATTCGAGAGAAGATTATGTTCCGAAACTCGTGCAGTTATTCAGAATCAGAAAATAAATTATTTTTAATAGCAAAAGTGCCTAATTTAAAACCATTTCTTTGTTTAATTATTGGTTTTTGTCTGATAATTAATGTCTGTTCCGCCCAAAAACCTATCGGCCGTTTTGTGACTGATAGCATTGAACTTGGGCGGCCAATTGATTTTGTGTTGAGCTATCATCATAATCCTTCGGCTGAGATTTTTTTTCCTGATACAACTTACAATTTTTATCCTTTTGAAATTATTCGTAGAAATATTTTTCCAACAATCACCCGCAATAATAGTAGCCTCGATAGTGTAATTTATACATTGGTGACTTTCAATATTGAAAAAAATCAGAAGTTGAGTTTACCAATTTATTTACTTTCCAAACGAGATTGTACGGCCATTTACTCATCGACCGATTCTATATTTTTACGAGAGTTGATTAGATCTCCCGTTGATTCGCTCACATTGCAATCCGACACAAAGCTGCTTCCTCTCCGCCAACAAGTAAATTATCCGCAGATCATCACATATCTATTAGGAATTTTAGGTATCGTACTCGTTATTTACGCTTTGTTCGGACGATTAATTCGGAAGCAATATCAGTTATTTCTGTTCAGTAGAAAACACAAGGACTTTCAAGCAAACTATAAAAAAATAGCCCGTGCAACGCTCAACGATGAAACAATCGGAAAAGCGTTAGTTCTATGGAAAAAACATTTAGAATGGCTCGAAAAACGCCCATATACTTCTTATACTACTAAAGAAATCGTTTCAAGGCTACCCAATGAACGGTTAGAAGAGGCTTTGCGAGAAGTTGATAGTGCTATTTATGGCGGAATTCTTTCTACACAAATGCCACTTGCAATGAATATTTTGCTTGACAATGCCACAGAATTATACAAAAAAAGAAGAGCGGAATTAGCCTCAAATTTGTAGAAAAAAATAAAAATGCAAAATATTGACATCATTTTATCGGATAAGACGCTCAACGAACAAGCTTGTCTTGATTTTGTAAAAACAGACGATTCGGGCGGAATCGTAACTTTTGTAGGTACTGTTCGCAATCAAACCAAAGGCAAAAAAGTTGTTAGACTTGATTTTGAAGCCTACGAACCAATGGCGGTTTCTGAAATGAGAAAAATTGCTGAGCGAGCAATTGAGGCTTTTTCTTTAAAAAAAATTGCTATTTATCATCGAATTGGACAATTAACTATTGGAGAAGTGCCTGTTATCATTGCGGTATCGGCGGCTCATCGAGGAGCGGCTTTCGATGCTTGTGAATTTGCGATTGATACTTTAAAAGAAACTGTTCCGATTTGGAAAAAAGAGATTTTTGAAGATGGTGAAGTTTGGGTTTCGGCAACGCCTTGATTTTAATTTATCTTAATAACATAACTTTTCCCATTAATTCTACTTCATTGTTGCCAATATTTGTAGCTTTCAATAGAAAAGGATAAATTCCAGGTAAATAATTTTCACCATTCCACGATTCATTCAGATTTGTGAGAACCTTTATTAATTTGCCTTTTTGGTCGTAAATCGTCAAACTGATAAATCTGTCCCCTTCTCCAATCACAAAAAAAGTATCATTGATTCCATCATTATTTGGGCTAAAAGCCAGCGGAATGTAAAGCGGCAAATTTATTAAACAACTAATCAAGGTGTTTTTGACACAAATTTTATCTGAAATAAATAATGTCTCATTAGAAGTAAAATGAACTTGATAACAATTTTGCTGATTACATTTTATTAAAGTATCAGTATATACAACTCCTTGAGTGGATAGTTTGGTTTCTGTGTTTTTTTCTACCGTAAAACCTTTTATTGTTACAGATTGTGGTAGTTTCCAATGTAATTCGTTGGCGGTTTCGGTTGCTATGACTTCAAAATCAATGTCACAAATTTCTTTAGAAATATTATTTTGAAAACAAGCACTTGCCATTTGAATCGCATAACAAACATTTTTTGCTGCGTTTGTAAAAGATATTTTTTGCAGACCTACCTCACCATTTTTTGTAGCAATTATCGAGTTATTGGCTAGAATATTTACTTTTTCTCCCGAATAATTATTAAAAGTTAGGCTAAAATTATCTTGATTTGATTTTTCGAGAATAGAAATTTGCGGTTGGTTTACTTTCGGAAATACGATATTAATTGAAGTAGTTGTGGCACAAAAATCGACTTCATATCGCCCAGTAATCGTTATTGTTTTGTCAGTTTTAGAAGCATAATTATGCGAAACCAATGCTGAAGGAAGTTTTACTTTTTCGGGTTGTGACGAATCTCCCCAGTCAATTATACAAAAATCATAAGGTAATAAACCCGCTTTTTTTCCATCAATTATCTCTAAACTTACTTTATTTCCACAAATTTGAGGCTTCACAATTAGCTTATTTGTATCCAAAACAGTCACAATTCCACAAACCCTTAATTCTTGTCCATTATCCTTACGGAACGAAGTTTGCATCACTTTATACGCACCAGGAGTTGTGTAAGTAAAACTTTTTTCTTCTGTCTGATTTGCAGGAAAACCACCTTTATAATCATAAATAAATTTATGTCCTATTGATTGCGAATCTGTTTTAATGATATGAAGCGTAAACGGCACACAACCAATCATTTTTTCGGCATATAAACTCCCCGAACCGATATTTGGGCCATAACATTGGTCGTTCAACGCTTGCCCGAATGAGGCGATTGATGAAAAAAATATCCAAAAAACAATATGTAATCGCATTAGCTTCATCAAATAAAAACCTATTCGGTTGTCAAATTGTTTTTCATTTTTTCAAATTCCTCCTTTGTATTCACGTTTATCAAAAAACGACTTTTATTTACCATAACCAACTGAATATCAGTGTTTTGCAAAAATTTTTTCGGACTTCTATTACCTAATTTTATAAATTCAAGAAGCAAATTTAAGGCTTTGGGTTCATAAATGGTAAACAGCGGTTCAGGAGCATTGTTTTCTGGATTGAAAAAAGCAGTCGCTATTTTTGCTGGATTTCTGTTTTGAATCAAAATTTCAAAACTTGCTTCATTTACCAAAGGCATATCGCACGCAATCACGAGCCAAGCTACATTTTTATTATTCTCAAAAGCCGACAGAATTCCACCAATTGGGCCAAAAGAATAACTATCAATGATTGTCTTTTCGTCAATTATTTGTTCTTCTCTTGCCGAAAAGTAAACTTCAGAACAATATTTTTTAGCCAAGTCAAACAAAAACGCTCGCTGCGATTTCCCATGATAATTGAGCAAACTTTTGTCAGTTCCCATACGAGAGCTTTTCCCGCCAATCAAAATCAAGCAGTTCAAATCTCTTCTAATTTAAAGTCTTTTTTCCCGCCAGTTTTTTCAATCAATCGGGTTTCTTTGATAATAATATTGTGCGAAAAAGCCTTACACATATCATAAATCGTTAAAGCAGCTACGCTTGCACCCGTTAATGCTTCCATTTCGATGCCTGTTTTACCAGTGAGCGACGCAGTACATTCAATGATAATTTCTCGTTTTTCATTTAAAAAAATAGCAATCTGACAATTTTCTAATCCTAAAGGATGACAAAGGGGAATCAAGTCACCTGTTTTTTTGGCTGCCATTACACCCGCAATGATTGCAGTCTGAAAAACTGGACCTTTTTTGGTGTGAATTTCATCATTCGCCAATCTTTCTAAAATAATATCATCCAAAATAACGATGCTTCTTGCTTTGGCGGTGCGGCGTGTAATTGCTTTTTCACTAACATCCACCATTGATGGATTTCCAGCCGAATCTATGTGCGTAAAATTTGTCATATTGTTATTATGTTACGACGAACAAAGCTCAAACGTTGCCTCGTTCCTGTTTTCAAACTATTTTTTTTGTAAAATTCCTAATTCGCTAAATACAACTTCCTCGTTTTCTATCATTTTACGGATAACTTCTTTAACAAACTCTTTATTGTTAAAAAACTGATAATCAACTACTTGATTAATTGAAGCAGGAATGATTTCTAAGATTTTTTGACGATATTTTGCATAAATTTCTAATGGAACTGGTTCTTCTCGTTTTTTTTGTTTCAAACAATTATCACAAATTCCACAGTTAATATTTGTATATTCATTAAAATATTCTTGAAGAAATTGTTGTCGGCATCGGCGATTTTCCTCCACAAACTGTACGACTGAAGCCACTTTTTCTAAGTCTCGTTTTTTTCTACGTTTCATTTCTTCAACATTGATAGTCAAATAATTAACATCTTGTCGAGCCGTTAGAAAGGTTAATTGTGGAATATTTTTTTGTTTTTGATACGTAACAATGCCCACTTGTTGAAGAAAATCGAGCATTTTTTCAATTTCAGAAGCACTTCCGAAAAAGTATTTGCCAATGTTACTTTCCGAAATCGCTACATAACTTGTAAATAAATCTCCGCCATAAATACGCAGTAAAGTTTTTATGAACTTATCATAGCTTGGTGTTTTTATCTGAAAATTATACAATTCGTGGTTATCAACCTTGAAAATCAATTTTGAGGGACTGTAATAAGCATCACTGAGTTGTATCAAGCCTTCATCTTCAAGTTTTTTTAGTTCATTGTGCGTCTCGTGAGCCGAAAGTCCGAAAGTGCCGATAAAGTCCTGAAAATCAAAATCATAGCTTTCAAAGTTTTCTCCACCAACCGCTAATTTGTAGTAATTTGCCAAAGCTTGATAAACTCGTTTGAGATTTTCGATTGGCGGATATTTTTGTTCGGTTTGTTTAAAAACGTCTACCAAATCGCCTTTAAAATAAAGTAATACAGCATAAGCTTTTTTCCCATCACGACCTGCACGACCTGATTCTTGGTAATAGGCTTCGAGATTTTCGGGCAGGTCAAGGTGTATCACTACTCGAACGTCAGGCTTGTCGATTCCCATTCCAAAGGCATTCGTGGCCACTATTGTTCTAACCTGATTTTTCAGCCAAGCATCTTGTTTCTTAAATCGTTCTTGATTGCTAAGACCAGCATGATAAAAATCAGCACTAACTTTACTTCGATTGAGCCAATCAGAAATTTCTTTCGTTCGGCGTCGGCTTCGCACATAAACAATCGCAGAACCTTGTACTTTTTGCAGGATTTCAAAAAGTTTTCGTTCTTTACTTTCTTCACAAAAAACCGAATATGAAATATTAGGTCGAGCAAAACTTTGTTGAAAAACCTGTGTTTTTTTTAGTTCAAGTTTGCTAATAATATCCTGTTGAGCTTCATTAGTGGCAGTTGCCGTAAGGGCAATAATCGGAGCATTTGGTATAAATTTTCTGAACTCAGGAATTTTCAAATATGGTGGACGAAAATCATATCCCCATTGTGAAATACAATGAGCTTCGTCAACCACGAGTAAACAAACCTTCATTAATTTGGTACGAACCTGCATGATTTCGGTAAGCAACCTTTCAGGCGAAACGTAAAGGAACTTAAAATCGCCATAAATGAAATTATCTAATGTATAATCTATTTCGTTGCGGTGCATTCCTGAGTAAATAGCTGCGGCCTTAATTCCTCGACGTTTTAGCTGCTCCACTTGGTCTTTCATCAAAGCAACCAAAGGTGTTATTACGATACAAACCCCTTCCATTGCCATGGCTGGTACTTGAAAACAAATTGATTTTCCTCCACCTGTGGGCATCAATGCGAGCGTATCTTTTCCTGCCAATACCGAAGCGATGATCTCTTCTTGTAATGGCCGAAATGAGTCATATTGCCAAAATTCTTGTAATATTTCTAAAGGGGCTTGCATCTTTAATCGTAGAATCTTCGTCTTTCATACAAAGATAGATGGGCAAATTTTTGAAACAGACAAATATTGCAATTTTGTTTAGTTCATTGATAGACAAAATTGTTCTTTTAATCTTTATTTATTAAGATTCGTTCAACAAAAGTATAAGTTTTTTCGTTAGTTTTGATACCTTGTGAAATATTTGGAAAGCAACCCTATTACAACAATTTACGTATATTTTTAAGACCCTGACAAACAGGCGATTAACTCTAAAAATTATGAGAAAAATTTACCTTTCTGGCTTACTATTTTTGATGGTGATGTCAGTTTTTGCTCAAAAATTGGCTAAACCACGCCACGAACAACTCGCTCAATCGAACCCCGATAAAATTGAGTTTATGAAGGGCAAAATGATTGTTTGTCCAGGGGTTTTTGAAGATGCCAATACTTATGTACCAATGGCAAAAGAGGTTGAAGAAGCATTGAAAGGGCAAAAAGCTCGTGGAACTGCCGCTAAAACGACTTTTATTGTTACCTATAATGGATTTTCTCCTGCTGCCCAAAAATCATTTCAAGCAGCCGTTGATATATGGGCAAATCTCATCAGCTCGCCAGTTCCGATTCGTATTACAGCCACTTGGCGGACAATTGAAGGTGGCTCAAATGGTGGGACAATTTTGGGACAAGCTTCTCCTGCTGATTTCACAAGAAATTTTCCTGGACAACAAAGGGCATCTACTTGGTACCCAATTGCTTTAGCTGAAAAAATTGCGGGACAAGAACTTAACTCTATCAATGAACCAGATATTACTGCCGAATTTAACAGTTCAGCTCCTTGGTATTTGGGCGTTGCGGCTCCTCCTTCTAATCAATTTGACTTTACATCGGTTGTTCTACACGAACTCTGCCACGGTCTAGGATTTACCTCTTCGATGCGGGTTAGTGGAAATAATGGGGTTTGGGGATATGGTACAGGCTCTCCTTTTATATATGACCATTTTTTAGAAAATGGTTCTACGCAACAGCTCCTTAATACGACAAGTTTTCCTAATTCTTCAAATGCTCTTCGCCAAGAATTGTTAAGTGATAATTTGTTTTTCAATAGTCCAACAGCTATTAAAAGTGGAGAAAAACCACGAATTTATGCTCCAATAACGTATGAGCAAGGCTCTAGTATTTCACACGTTAATGATGCTTCTTATCCATCAGGAAATATTAATTCATTAATGACTGCAGGAGCGAGTCTTCGTGAAGTAATCAGAGACCCAGGACCGCTTGTAAAAGGAATGTTTGCTGATATGGGTTGGAAAGGGACTTCAATGGTACATTCGAGAGTTAAAAATATTGAAAATCAAGTCAGTAAAGTAACCATTAAAGCAACTATTACAAGCGATACCACACTCGTTACAGGAAGTGCAAAATTGTATTATACAGAAAATGATACAATAACTAATGCAAAAGCGATTGAACTCAAAAGAATTGGTACAACCGACGAATATTCGGTTGATGTTCCAATCACAAAATCGCCTTCTGTTATCCGTTATTATTTAGTAGTTGAAGACAATTATAAACGAAAAAATACAGTACCTGCTGAAGCCCCAACAAAGGGTTATTACGGATTTAGTGTTGGCAATGAAGATGTATCTTCTCCATTTGTAACAACTAATCCACCTACGGTTATTTCATCCAGTTCAACTCCCGATGTATTTGCCAATATTGAAGATAACTTTGAACATGGCATCGATACCGCTTATGTTGAATACAAAATAAATGGCATTGAACAAAAACCATTTGGTTTAAAAAGATACAATGTAGCAACTGACGACAAAGCTTATTCACAAGGACGAAATGACATATTTGCATTTTTAGCTAAAAGTCCATTTGGTAGTTTGAAACTCAACGATAGAGTACTTTATCGAATCGTAGCTATTGATAAATCGAAAAATAAAAACAAAACCGTTCTCCCGGCATATTTCAATACGCCAGGAACAAATGTTACTGCAACTCCAGATTATTTTGAATTTGTAGTGAGTGATTTGAAAACACAAAACCCAATCAAGGTTTATTCTAATATGTTTGATGCAACTACCGATGATTTTGCTACAATTGGTGGCTGGGGAGTAGCACAACCAACAGGTTTCACAAATGGGGCATTGCATTCTGCACATCCTTACAAAAATGGTGGAAATGAAGATTTGCAATCTAATACAATTGCATTGCTTAGATACCCTGTCGAATTAAAACAAGAATTAGATTCTGCTACAATTACATTCGATGAAGTTGCATTAGTTGAACCAGGTGCTGATGGTTCTGTGTACGGAGATGTCGACTTTTATGATTATGTGGTTGTTGAAGGCTCTTATGATGGTGGTGCAAGTTGGGTTTCTTTTGAAGATGGTTATGATGCAAGTGCTGATGCTAGTTGGACAAAAGCATTTAATAGTAGTGGCGTAGAAGGAAGTTTCATCGGTGCCGATGGAAAAAGCTATCAATCTTCTGATTCAAAGGGAACAGCAACATCTGCACTTTTCAAGAGAAGAACCATAAAAATGCTAGCTAGTGGCGATTTTGTTGGTGGAGACATTATTCTAATTCGTTTTAGATTATTTGCTGATGAATTAACTTACGGTTGGGGTTGGGTTATTGATAATCTTCAAGTTCAGGTACCGCCACCACCACCAATTTTGGCAACCGAACAAGTAGCCGAAAAAGCAATGACGCTTTCGCCGAATCCTAGTCCTGATGAGATACAAATAACCACGAGTTTGGCAAAACCTGGCCGTGTTAAAATGGAAGTAATTAGCTCTAAAGGTGTAAAAATGATGGATAGAGAATATCTCACCGATATCAATACTTTTAACCAAAAAATAGACCTAAGTGATTTCACAACAGGTTCTTATATCGTAAGATTATATACAGATACAGGTATCATCGTAAAGCGGTTTGTAGTCAATAAATAGTAGTTTTTAACTCAAAACTTTTATTTGGAAAGCGTCTTTTTTCTAACCGAAAAAGGACGCTTTTTAATTTGTATAAATTTATGTAGATTCGTGTCCTATAAATCAAAGATAAAATATGCGTAAATTCTTAGTAGTAGTTCTGTTTGCTTTTTTGGGTATTTCTTGTAAAACAACTCAAAACATAGCTAGCCGCTCACCTTATGCCAAAATGATTGATTCTTCAAGTGTTTTTTCTCAAAGCATAACTGGCATGGCTTTATATGATTTGGGTGAACAAAAAATGATTTTTGAACGAAATGCTAATCGATATTTTACTCCAGCTTCTAATACTAAATTATTTACTTTTTATGCTAGTATTAAAACACTCGGTGACTCAATTCCTGCTTTAAGATACGAAATAAAAAGTGACTCTTTGATTTTTTGGGGAACTGGCGACCCTACTCTTTTTCACCCAGATTTAAAGAACACAAAAACTTTTGAGTTTTTGAAAACATACAAAAACAGCAAATATTTTTATTTTTCTGATGGAAACTTTACCAATGAATACTTCGGTGAAGGCTGGTCTTGGGATGATTACAATGATTATTATTCGCCCGAATTATCTCCATTGCCAATGTACGGAAATATAGTAAGAATAAAAGTCGACAATGGCCAACTAAAACCACAACCTAGTATTTTCACAAACAGTTTTTATAAAAAAGAAAAAGGTAGTTATATCAAACGAACTGTGGCCGACAACCAATTTTTATTCCCACAATCACTTTTACAAAAACCTGATTATCAACAAGATATTCCATATAAAACATCAACCGCATTAACGCAACAATTGCTTATTGATACACTTCGCAAAAATGTAAGTTTACTAAATATACCCGTTTCAGCCAATGCAAAAACGATTTATAGTATGGCTTCCGAAGATGTTTATCGTGTAATGATGCAGGAAAGTGATAATATGCTTGCAGAACAGTTATTGCTACTTTGTGGAGCAACCTTAAAAGATTCTATTAATTCATCTTTTGCCATTAAATCTATTATCCAAAACCACCTGCAAGATTTACCAGATGCTCCCAAATGGGTTGATGGTTCGGGGCTATCACGATATAATTTGTTTACGCCTCGCTCAATCATTAAGCTACTCGAAAAAATACACGCTTCAATACCCGAAGAAAAACTTTTTTCGATTTTAGCAACAGGCGGAAAATCTGGAACGATAAAGAATTTGTACAAAACAGAAGAAAAGCCATTTATTTTTGCTAAATCTGGCTCTTTAGGTGGAGTTTATAACCTTAGTGGATACATCATTACAAAAAAAGGCAAAACGTTATTATTTAGTCTGATGAATAATAACTTCACAAAACCCACCTCGCAAATACGTAGAGAAGTCGAAAAAATACTTTTACAGGTACGAGAAAGGGAGTAAATAATTACTCCCTTTTGTTATTTTTTCTTTGAATTAAGAGCTTCGTTTCTTAATGAACTAGCCGTATGGTATTCTCCCGTATGACTCCAACCTGGAGGCATAAATATGTACGCTAGTTTGTTTTTAATACCTGGAGCTGCAACAACATCTTTCCACAAATCAATTAGTTCACCAAAATAGACATCTGTAAAACTATTTGAATCCATTTCTCTTGTAATGCCAAAATCAATCGGTTCTTCCACGTCTTCTTTTTGATATGTTCTAAATATAATATCCCAAATATTTATAATAGAACAGAAATTCGTATCCATATACAAGTGATTACGGCCATGATGTACTCGATGGTGTGAAGGCGTCAGAATAAATTTTTCTAAAAACCCAAGTCTTCCATTTTTCATCGAACTTTCGCTTATATGTACAAATGCCCCCCAAATACTATCAATAATCATGATTGCAAAAAACATGATTGGTTGAAGACCAAGTAGCATACAAAAAGTTGCTGCAAAAATTTCAGTATAGATATTTTCTATAAAAAAAGTAGTGAGCGTAATTGAAGAATTTAAGTCTTCGGAAGAATGATGAACCGAGTGAAAACACCACAAAAACCGAATTTTATGAGTCAAATAATGACGAATATAGTTATTTAGTTCATAAACAAGATACCCATAAATGAACCAATACCAAGTTAGCGTTGTCTGAATAATTGCATATTTTTGAAAAATACCAATACAAATTAGTAAGACAGAAACGCCAATAAGTCGACTTAAAATACGATTTACTACAATTATTAAAAATGGAACTTTATAACTTTCTTTTCTAAAACGATTGACAGCCAATAACCATAAAACTTCAAAAATGATAATAATTGGTGCTAAAGGTGAAAGAATAGCTAATAATCCATCAATTGTTAAAAATGCTCTGTAATTGCCTGATTGTAGTACGTCTAATAATCCGCCAACTCTAAAAAAAATAACTAATTCATTAAAAATATCTCTAAAAAAAGGCATGTAGGTAATTTTTTAAGTGGTTTTGTTACTTCAATACTCCTTTGAAGTAGTAAATTATTGATTATATCATTAATCAATTTATCTTTTTAATAGTGTTCTGGTTAGAACTTGACATAAATATGCTATCATATTTAAGACTTTTTTTAATATCAAAAGGTTGCAATACTCGACATTAAATTTCTTTAATATTAAAAAAGTAGCAATTTATTTCAATTCGTGGTTCAAAAAGAAACCAGTATAACTGCCTTTTACCTTGGCAACTTGCTCAGGTGTACCTTCGGCAACAATGCTTCCTCCTTTATTTCCTCCCTCTGGACCAATATCAATGACGTGGTCAGAAACTTTAATAACATCAAGATTATGCTCAATAATTAAAACAGTATTACCCTTATTGGCTAACTTTTGTAATACTTCAAGAAGTTTTTGAATATCCTTAAAATGCAAGCCAGTTGTAGGCTCATCAAGAATATATATTGTTTTTCCTGTATCTTTTTTAGATAGTTCTTCGGCTAATTTAACTCTTTGTGCTTCTCCACCCGAAAGCGTAGTTGCATGTTGGCCAAGCGTAATATAACCTAAACCAACCTCGTTTAAAATCTGTACTTTCCGATTGATTTTTGGAATACTTTCAAAAAACTCTACTGCCTGCTCAACAGTCATATCAAGAATATCTGCAATAGATTTTCCTTTGTACCGAACCTCCAACGTTTCACGATTAAAGCGTTTGCCTTTGCACGTTTCGCAAGCAACGTGTACATCTGGAAGGAATTCCATTTCTATTTTCTTCATTCCAGCACCTTCACAATCTTCACAACGCCCGCCTTTTACGTTAAACGAAAAACGGCCTGGTTTGTAACCTCTAATTTTTGCTTCAGGAAGTTCGGCAAAAAGTGTCCTTATTTCTGAAAACATTCCTGTATAAGTTGCAGGATTACTTCTTGGCGTTCTTCCAATTGGGCTTTGGTCAACTTCAATAACTTTATCCAAAAACTCTAGCCCTTCTATTGATTTATGGGCTAACGGTTCTCTTTTTGAATGATAAAAATATTTATTTAATACTGGAAATAGCGTTTCGTGAATCAACGATGACTTCCCACTTCCACTCACTCCTGTGATACAAATCATTTTTCCCAAAGGCAATTTCAACGTAACATTTTTTAAGTTATGCCCCGTTGCTCCCTTGATTATCAAGTAATTTCCATTGCCTTTTCTTCGCTCTTTTGGAATTTCAATATTTGCTCTTCCACTCAAATAATCAGATGTAATACTGTTATTTTTCAGAAATTCTGTTGGAGTGCCGTGTCCCACAATACTTCCACCATGTCGGCCTGCTCCAGGGCCAATATCTAAAATATAATCCGATTCAAGCATCATATCTTTGTCATGCTCAACAACCAAAACCGTATTACCTAAATCTCGCAAATCTTTTAATGCTTGAATCAACTTTACATTATCTCTTTGATGTAAACCAATACTTGGTTCATCCATGATGTATAAAACACCGACCAATTGCGTACCGATTTGAGTAGCTAAGCGAATACGTTGAGATTCTCCCCCAGAAAGCGTTCGCAACGGACGATTCAATGTTAGATAATCCAAGCCAATTCCCATCAAAAAGCCAATTCGTTTACGTATTTCTTTCAATATCTCTTTAGCAATCAGATTCTGGCGGTCGGTCAAACAATTTTCTAAATCACTAAACCATTCTGCAATTTCCCGAATATCCATTTCCGCTAATTCGGCAATATTCCGTTCAGCTATTTTAAAATTTAACGACTCTTTTTTTAGCCTAAAACCTTCGCAATCTGGACAAGTTTTAATAACTAAATAATCTCGTACCCAATCCTGAATTTTGTCATTATCGGAATCTTGTTGACGTTTCAAAAAAGTAATAACACCTTCAAAAGTTGTATTCCATTCTGTTCCAGGATATTTTTTTGATGGAACAGGTAGCGGTGTGTCACTTCCATAAAGAATCGTTTTTAAGGCTTCTTCAGGGATTTTATCAATTGGCGTTGAAATATTTGACTTATAAGCCTTCAAGATTACATCAATTTGCTTGAAAATCCATAAATCACGAAATTCGCCTAATGGTGCAATTCCTCCACGACTGATGCTCAATGTTTTATCAGGAATGATTGATTCTTCAGTAATTTCCTCTACTGTTCCAAGTCCATTACAAGTAGGGCAAGCTCCATAAGGAGAATTGAACGAAAAACTATTGGGTGAAGGGTCTTCGTAGGAAATCCCCGATTCGGGGTCAGTCAGGTTTTGCGAAAAATATTGCGTATTATTTGTCGTATCTAAAAGCATCATTGAGCCTTTTCCTTGCTTTAGAGCCGTTCCAACCGATTGACTCAGGCGATAACGGTCTGCAATTTTCGGAATAACTCTGTCGATAACAATTTCAATATCGTGAATTTTGTAACGGTCGAGTTGCATTTTTGGATTAATTTCCAAAACCTCGCCATCAACTCGCACTTTATTATAACCAAGTTTTGCAATCTGCACGAAAAGTTCACGATAATGTCCTTTACGTCCTTTGACGACTGGAGCAAGTAAGGTAACTTTCTGATTTTCAAATTGTTGTAGAATTTGGTCAATAATTTGGTCTTGTGTTTGCTTAACCATTTTATTGCCAGTAATATAACTAAAGGCTTCGCCAGCACGAGCAAAAAATAGACGCAAAAAATCGTAGATTTCGGTGGTAGTTCCAACGGTTGAGCGAGGATTTTTAGACGTAGTTTTCTGTTCTATTGATATTACGGGCGAAAGTCCATTGATTTTATCAACATCCGGACGCTCCATATTACCAATAAAACTACGGGCATAGGCTGAAAAGCTTTCCATGTAGCGACGTTGGCCTTCGGCATAAATTGTATCGAATGCTAAAGAAGATTTCCCACTACCTGAAATTCCAGTAATTACAACCAATTTATTTCTTGGAATAATTACATCAATATTCTTGAGGTTGTGTTCTCTTGCCCCTAATACTTCAATTTGTTCGTAACCCGTTAGGTCAACATCATTCAATTTTTTATTGCTCACTATTTACGCCGTTTTTTTATACAAAGATAACGAAAAAAGCGTGTTGGTGGTTCAGAAAAATTAAAAGCCGTAGCCTGTGAAAACACAATGCTACGGCTTTTAAACTTATTAGATACGATACTATAAAAATCTATAACAAAACTGATGCTTCCGAAAATTCTCTAACAGCGTTAGCAATCCCTTCTGGGTCAAAACCACACTCATGGTGTAATTCCAATTGCTCTCCGTGTTCAACAATTCGGTCAGGAATACCCAAACGCTTTACTTTCGCTGAATAACCATTATCAATCATGAATTCAATAACCGCACTTCCCATTCCACCTTGTAAACAACCATCCTCAACGGTGATTACGCGGTCGAATTTTTGAAAAACTTCATGCAACATCATTTCATCCAAAGGTTTTACAAATCGCAAGTCATAATGAGCTGGATTTAAGCCTTCTTTTTCTAATATTTCACAAGCTTTGACTGCATAATTTCCAATATGACCAATCGTCAAAATGGCTACTTCTTCACCATCTTTTATCTTTTTACCCTTCCCGATTTCAATTTTTTGGAAAGGCCTTTTCCAATCTGGCATCACACCCTCTCCTCTAGGATAGCGAATCGTGAATGCTGTTTTAAGTTTTTGAATTTCGTCTAACTGAAATGTAAACATCATGTTTCGTAACTCTTCTTCATTCATTGGAGACGCAACAACCATATTCGGAATACACCTCATGTAAGCAATATCATACGCACCATGATGCGTAGGGCCATCTGCTCCCGCAAAACCAGCACGGTCAAGGCAAAAAATAACAGGTAGTTGTTGTAAACAAACGTCATGAATTACTTGGTCATAAGCACGTTGCATAAAAGTTGAGTAAATATTACAATAAACTACCAGATTTTGGGTGGCCATTCCAGCCGAAAACGTAACAGCGTGCTGTTCGGCAATACCAACATCAAAAGCACGGTCGGGCATGGCTTTCATCATAATATTCAACGACGAACCCGACGGCATGGCAGGCGTTACACCTACTATTTTATCATTTTTCTCTGCTAATTCTACGATTGTATTACCAAAAACATCTTGGTATTTGGGTGGCATTGGTTTGTCATAAACCTTTTTTTGAATAATACCTGTCACTTTATCAAAAAGCCCTGGTGCGTGCCATTTAGTTTGGTCTTTTTCAGCAGGTGCGTAACCTTTTCCTTTAACAGTCAAACAATGCAGGATTTTTGGGCCAGGAATATGCTTTAAATCTTCTAAAACACTTACCAAATGGTCTATATCATGTCCGTCAATCGGGCCAAAATAACGAAGATTCAACGCTTCAAAGAAATTACTTTGGCTCAGCAAAGCTCCTTTCATAGCATTTTCTACTTTAGCAACAATTTTTCTAGCACTTGTGCCGAATGTACTCATTTTGCCGAGTAATTGCCAAATATCTTCCTTAACGTTATTGTAAGTTTTTGAGGTAGTAATATCAGTTAGATATTCTTTCAAAGCACCTACATTTGGGTCAATTGCCATGCAATTATCATTCAGAATAATCAGCACATTCGCATCTTTCATTGCTCCTGCGTGGTTCATTCCTTCAAAAGCCATACCTGCGGTCATTGAACCATCACCAATAATAGCAATATGTTGGCGTTTGGGTTCGCCATTAATATTCGACCCAACAGCCATTCCTAAGGCTGCCGAAATTGAAGTCGATGAATGACCAACACCAAAAGTATCAAATTCACTTTCTTTTCTTTTGGGAAAACCCGAAATCCCTCCGTAAAACCTATTTGTATGAAATTTATCTCTCCTACCTGTCAATATTTTATGCCCATAAGCTTGGTGTCCTACATCCCAAACCAACTGGTCGTCAGGTGTATTAAACACATAATGTAAGGCTACTGTCAGTTCGACTACACCTAAACTCGAACTAAAATGCCCACCATAAACTGAAACTGTATCGATAATGTATTGACGAAGTTCATCAGCAATTTGCGGAAGCTTTGTTCGCTCAACTTTTTTTAAATCCGCAGGAAAGTTAATGTCTTTCAGAATTTCACCGGGTATTATAAGCATATCTTTTTACCAATTAGAGGTAGATTGTCTTTTTAAAACTGAACAAAGTTAAAATTGTTCGATTCTGAAGAAAAAAATTACGTATATAACTCGTAAGCAATAATCAACAGTCGATTAAATACACAAACCCATTCGGTTTGAATGTCAAATATATAGATATTTCAAAAACATTTTCGCAAAATAAACCTCAATTTTTTTGACAATGACGTCTAAAATAAAGCTTTAAATGTATGAGCTTTTTTATCAATCTTTCTTTTGGCTTGCTCGATAGAGTTTTTGTTTTTCTTCTTTTGTGAGACTTTCGTAACCTGATTTTCCAATTTTATCAAGTATTGCATCGACTTCATCTTGGTCAGGAAAATAATTCGGGTCAAGACTTGCATTATTACTACCTTTACTCGCAACCGTAGATTCACTGTATTTTCTCTGTGGAATTTTCATTTGAGGTTTTGGTCGCCAAAGGCTTCCCCACCAATCAGCCATTGATTCAATTGGACTTCCTAAATCAACCCCTTTTCGTAGTAAATAAATGTAAGAATAGCCCGCCAAAGCTCCTCCTAAATGAGAAATACCGCTACTTGGTACAATAAATGATAATATCAAGAAAAACCAAGCAATGTAACGTATCTTGATTAGAATGATACCAAACAAATAAAATTCGTATTCGGGAAGTAAAGCAACCGCCGCAAACATTACCGCATAAACTGCCGCTGATGCTCCCAAAATAGTTGGACTAATATTGTTCAGTTGAGGTGAAAGAGCAAGAAGGTTATAAATAGCCACATAAACAAGGCCACTAACTAAGCCTCCAATAATATAAATATTTAATAGTTTTCTGCTTCCAATGAACTCCTGCACCAAAGTACCAAACCAAAATAAAGTTAGCATATTGAAAAGCAAATGCAAGAAACCATAGTGCGTAAAGGCATAAGTTATTAATGTCCAAGGTTTCCAAATAAATTGCCTTACAGGAGCTATCAGCTCAAAATTATCAGTAATTGCTTTGTTGATAATTTCTCCTTTTGGAGTAAAAGAAAATATAAAACCTAATAAAATTAAAGACAGGAATACCCCAACGTTAATAAGCATCAACTGCACTAACGTGTTGCCTTTTCTAAAAGGATTCTTTATGTCGTCAATTAAACTTGCCACTATTAATAAAATCTATCCTTTTTCTTGTTCCAATAATTAATTAATAATATACCAAAAATTAGGCCACCGATGTGTGCAAAATGAGCAACACCTGGCATAACATTATATACTCCAGAGAAAATTTCAAAAAGAGTATATAAAGATACTAAATATTTTGCTTTTACTGGTATTGGCAGAGGAAAAATTATCATTTCAGTATTAGGAAATAATCTTGCAAAAGCTCCTAAAATACCAAATATCGCTCCTGATGCACCAACCATTGAGCCGCTCATCATCATGGTGTATTCGGGTGAATCAATGGAAAATTTTGAAATTTCGTACAAATTTATACTTCCATGCAACAAACAAGCTCCAACTCCAGATACAATGTATAAAATCAAAAAGCGTTTGCCTCCCAAAAATCTCTCCAGCATTGGCCCAAACATAAATAAACCAAACATATTACTAAAAATATGTCCTGAGTTTGCGTGCAGAAACATATACGTAAAAATCTGTATTGGGTTAAATAAACCCATTTCATGCATCGAAAATGTGTGATAGCCAAATGTGGCGGCGAGGTCAATTCTCAAAAAACTTCCTACCAAATAAACGGCAATGTTTGCCATCAATAAGTTACGAACAATCGGTGTAACTTGAAACATAATTTTTAAAGTCGATAATGCGGGTTAATAACTGAAATCTGTATAAAAAAAAGATTCGTTAATACTTTTTGCTCAACAATTCAGCTAATTGTTCTAACGATAAAATTGTCATTATTGGTTCGCCATTGGGTGTATAACTTGGCACGGCTGTTTCAAATAGCTGATGAATCAACAAGTTTATCTCAATTTTTGATAATTCTCCCATGTATTTAGAAGAAGAACGTTTCGAGAATGAACGAGCCACATTTTCAAGTCTGTCCAATTTCAAATCAGCTTGATTTGTTTTGAATTGCTGAACCAATCCTTCAAAAATCTCTCTTTCATTTTCTTCTTGTACTTCGGGCGGCACGCCATTTATTTTAATTGTATGCTGCCCAAACTCCTCAAATGAAAACCCTAAAGCCTTGATTTCATCTTGTATCTCCATGACCAGCTGAAAATCAGCAGGCAGTAAATCAACTACTTTTGGAAAAAGTAATTGCTGTGTAAACGATTTTTTATTCTGTAAATTATTAAAATATTTTTCATACAAAATTCGCTCATAAGCTGCTCGTTGGTCAATAAGCATTAATCCGCTTTTAGCCTGAGCTACAATAAAACGATTTTGCACCTGAATCGCACTGATTTCCTGAATTTCTGCAATCCTCCTTCCTTCATCCGAAATATCATTGGCTTTACTGCCCATGGTCATTGGCTCGGATTCAAAATTCAGGTTTGCTTGATTATTGGGTTTGAAACTTTCTAAACCATCAAATAGTTTTCGCCAGTTTTCAGAATTTACTTTTTCTCGATAAGAATCTTCTTTAGGTGGATGATAAGAGTTTTGCTGAGAATTGGCATTTTCAAAATCGTTTAAACCAGAAAATGAAGAACTCATCGGGTTTGGAGAATCACTGAAACGACTTGTCGATGTCAAATTTCCAAAATTAATATCTGAATCAAAATCAATCGTTGGCGTGAGGTTATAAACACCAATCGCTCTTCGCACTGCCGACCTAATAATGGCATAAACAGCACGCTCATCATCAAATTTTATTTCCGTTTTGGTCGGATGAATATTAACATCAACATGCGAAGGGTCGATTTCAATAAATAGCACATAAAATGGGCTACTACCTTCGGGAATTGTTGCTTCAAAAGCACTTAGTACCGCATGATGCAGATAATTATGTTTGATAAATCGCTTATTGACGAAGAAAAACTGCTCTCCTCGACCTTTTTTTGCTGATTCTGGCTTTCCAACATAACCCGAGATATTGACAAAAGGTGTTTCTTCTTCACAATTGGCTAATTGTTCACGGTAAGTTTTTCCAAAAATATCAACAATTCGTTTGCTCAATTTTCCAGTAGGAAGGTTATACACTTCCACATCATTGTGATATAACGTAAAAGCGATATCAGGATGAGCCAGTGCCACACGCTGAAATTCATCCAATACGTGTTTCATTTCTACTGGATTTGACTTCAAGAAATTTCTGCGAGCAGGAACATTGAAAAAGAGGTTTTTTACTTGGAAATTCGTTCCTTTCGGACAAGAAACTGATTCTTGTGTTTTCACTTCCGAGCCTTCAACCCGAATCAACGTACCAATTTCATCAATCATGCGTCGACTACGCACTTCAACTTGAGCAATGGCCGCAATTGAAGCCAATGCTTCACCTCGAAAACCCATCGTAAGGATAGAGAAAAGGTCATCGGCTGTTCGGATTTTAGAAGTAGCATGTCGTTCAAAACTCATTCGAGCATCAGTTGCCGACATTCCCATACCATCATCAATTACTTGAATAAGGGTACGACCCGCATCTTTGACAATTAATTGTATATTATTTGCACGAGCATCTATTGAATTTTCCAAAAGTTCTTTCACCACCGAAGCTGGTCGCTGCACAACCTCTCCTGCCGCAATCTGATTAGCTATTGAGTCGGGTAGTAAATGAATTATATCAAGCATTGGTATAAATATAAAAAGCGAAGTAATGGTGAAAATTAACCAAAAAAGTCAATTTATCTTATTACTGTAAACATCTTAAAATCGAAAACTGTTCGTTTGGTGCAAATTTGTTGTTTTTCAAGGGGAAATCATTGAATAATCTTTCTTTTTTTTATAAAAACTTAATTTCCCAAGCTTTTCATCCCAGACATCATACATTTTTGACATATGATTAAGTAACTTTCTAAAAAAACCTTACTTCAACTTTTGAACTTTTCTGTTTAGCTAATGTGTTTCCCTTCAAACATTCTAACCCTTTGAGATATGAACAAATACGTAAAAATTTCACTTATTACAGTTGCAGTTTTAGTAATCGCTTTCTTTGGATTTAAAACTTTTACCAAAAGCAAGAGTCCAGCCGAAACCGCTAAATTTGACCAAAATGGTCTTTCTGTTCAAGTCGATTATTGCCGACCTTTCAAAAAAGACCGTGAGATTTTCGGAAAACTTGTTCCTTATGGTGCCGTTTGGCGTACAGGTGCAAATGAAGCAACTATTTTTGATGCAAAACAAGACATTAAAATTGCGGATAAAACCTTAAAAGCAGGAAAATATACCCTTTGGACAATTCCAAATGTTGATAAATGGACAATTATTTTAAATAGTGAAACTGGTCAGTGGGGAACAAACTACGATGAAAAAAAAGACGTTTTACGAGTTGATGTTCAAGCTGGAAAAATAGCTGAAACAGTTGAGCAATTCAAACTTGAATTTGCTGCTACAACCACAGGAACAGACATGATTTTACGTTGGGAAAATACCGAAGTAAAAGTTCCAATTAGTTTGTGAAAAATACTTACGTAAAAGGTCTCCAAGTAACTTGGAGACCTTTTTTTATTCCCTAAATTTCACAAAAATATGTTCATCAAAAAGTTCATTTTCTTTGAAAAGAGACTTTTTCAAGATTGCTTCTCGTTGAAATTCTGCTTTTTCCAAAACTCGCATTGAAGCAAGATTATACTCAAAAACTCCAGCATAAATCCGAAAAACATCGTAATAACTAAACGTAAAATCGACAACTTCATTAATTGCCGACGAAACGATTCCTTGTCCCCAATAATCTTCTCCAATCCAATACCCGATTTCGGCATTTTTTCGATAAATATCATCTTTCAATAAAATTCCGATTCCGCCAATGGCTTTTCCTTTTACTTCAATGGCAAAAGTTGCAGGAAATGTTGCCGCTATTTTTATCCATTCATAAGCATCCGTAAGAGTGTAAGGATGCGGAAAAATATCTTTTAAATTCTTCCAAATTTTGTAATTATTGGCATTTTCAGCAAGTGTTTTTTCGTCACCTATTTTCCAGTGACGTAAAGTGTAATTTTTACTCATCGTTTAATTATTATCTACTTTATTTCATAGCTAATCTCCTGACTATCAAGCAATTTAATTATTCTTTCGCTCGGCGAAAAAGCAATTATTAATTCTTTTTTAGGGAAATCATCGTCCTCATCAATCCATTTCCAATCTTCGCAAGTAGCATCCAATAAATCAAGAAGTGTAGGTAATTTATCAGGATTTCGTTCTTTTTCAACAAAATTTTCAGAGTGAGTTATATAAACAGCTATTTTTTCTTGTTTCAACCAAGACAAATCATTGAGCATTTCGTCGAGTGAATCAAGGTTAAAGCCAAAATATTCTGGAAAGTTTAAGACTTTAGCAATTTCTTCGTAGAAACCACGTAAAGTATGGGCTTTTTGTCCATCAACTTCTGCTACGTGATAGCTTTTAATCAATTCTAAATTATTGGTAATGAAGAAGTTTGGCATAAAGAAAAAATTATTAAGGTATTTCTATAAAGCTTTTGTAGTGATTTTTAGTAAAATATGCTTTGCCATCTGAGCTAGTAATTAGGCGTTCTGCTCCTCTGTTTTTACCTGCTATTTTAGGATTAACATCCCATTCTTGGTAATTTATTTTGCGACCATTGGCTTCTTTTTTAGGCAATAGGCCTTCGTAATTACCAAATTTTCTCCCGCCAACGTAACCGTTCGGTGCAACTCCATTTTCACGCACATATTTTAGTGTTTCAAGTACTTTTTGTGGTACTTTACTTTCGTTTTTGTAGTCTTTCTTTTTAGTTTTTTCCTCAGAAACATCAGATTTTACAGCATTTTGTATCGTTTCTGGAGATTTATATGTTTCGTTTTTAGGTGCTTGTCGGCAAGTCAAAAACGCTTGGCTTATGAATAAAAATAGGAAAAAACTGTTTTTTAAAAATGGCTTCACAAGGTATTTGGATAAATTTTTCTAAAATCAATTCAAAGAAAAAGCTGGAACTTTCATCACGATAGCATTATTAAACATCAATTCGGTGATTTTGGGTTGCATAAAATCAATCAGTGGAAACTCTCCAATAATACGCAAAACCTCCAATTCATCATCGGCATTTACTACACACCAAAGTCTATCACGCTCCATTGAAAGAGCATAAGACTGAATTTTCCCATCTTCCAAAAGTTGATTTACAATCATTCTTTGGCTCGGTATTTTTATAATTAATTTTTCTGGAAATGGATTTGGCAATTCAAACTCTACCATAAATTGGCTCATATCTTTCTATTGATTTTATCAGTAAAACACAATTAATTAAACTATAATCAGCTAACAATCAGCTACTTAAACATAACACTACTGAGCTTCTTACTAAATTTATTCACTAATATAAACAAGTTTTCTAAAAAAAACGTTTACTTTGCAAAACTTATCTCAAAAGGGGTGCCTTAATATAACGGGCTGAGATTATACCCATCGAACCTGATACAGGTAATGCTGTCGAAGGGAGAGAGAATAGTTTTTCTGGAATGTATTTTCTTCCGATTAACTATTCAAAATATGCAATTAAAATTTTGTCTAACCAAAAGCGGTTCGCCGTTCGACGGAACTCCGTCCGACAGGATTTTACTCCTTTTTCCTGTTGTTAAAACTTTTCAAAACAATGAAAAAATTAACAACAATTATTCAGTTATCCATTTTTTCTTTCTTACTTAACTTTTCTAAAAAGGTTTTGTTACGAATTTCTTACTGTTTATTGATTACAGTAAACAGCTTCTTATTTTCTGTTCAAGCACAAGATTCCACAAAAATTAGGGAGTTAAATGAGGTTGTTGTTAGCTCAACAAGGGCGAATCAAAAAATGGGAATGGCTTTTACGAATGTTTATCAAAAAGACTTAAAAAAGCTAAATTTAGGTCAAGACATGCCTTTTTTATTGAATCAGTTACCTTCGGTAGTCGTTAGTTCTGATGCAGGAGCGGGCGTGGGTTATACAGGAATCCGTATTCGAGGTACAGACCCGACACGTATCAATGTTACGCTCAATGGTGTGCCTTACAATGATTCAGAATCGCAGGGGACTTATTGGGTAAATATGCCTGATTTTGCTTCTTCAGCCCAAAGTATTCAAGTACAGAGAGGCGTAGGGACATCAACAAATGGAGCGGGAGCTTTCGGAGCGAGTATTAACATCAACACTTTGAGCTATCAGCAAGATGCTTATGGTGAAACTAATTTTACGGTTGGCTCATTCAACACACTGAAAACCAATGTATTAGCTAGTACAGGTTTATTGAATAATCATTTTGTGGTTGATGCCCGTTTATCAAAATTGAGTTCAGATGGCTATATTGACCGAGCTTCGTCTGATTTAAAATCTTTTTATGTTTCAGCGGGATATTATGGAAAAGATAATTTTGTGCGATTCAATGCTTTTTCAGGCAAAGAAAAAACCTACCAAGCTTGGGAAGGTGTTCCTGAAAGTTTATTAACAACCAATCGAACTTTTAATCCTTACACTTACGACAATCAGGTGGATGATTATCAGCAAGACCATTATCAGTTAATTTCTTCGTTTAAAATCAATCAAAAATGGACGTTCAATCCAACGCTTCACTACACAAAAGGTCGTGGATTTTATGAGCAGTTTAAAGAACAAGATAAGTTTGCCAACTATGGCTTACCCAATGTTGTGATTGGAACTGAAACTATCAAAAAAACTGATTTAGTTCGTAGAAAATGGTTGGATAACGATTTTTATGGGATTACTTACTCGTTTGATTATCATTCTGGAAAGAAATTTACAGCAAATATTGGCGGTGCTTGGAATAAATACGACGGAAATCATTTTGGAGAAATCATTTGGGCAAAAAATACATCAACTGCTAATATTCGTTATCGTTGGTACGAAAGCAATGCGTTGAAAACTGATTTTAATATTTTCAGCAAAGCTTATTATCAAGTAAATGATGCCTTAAATTTCTTTGCAGATTTGCAATACAGAACGGTTTCTTATGATATAAAAGGTACAGCAGATAAACGTCAAGATATTACACAAAAAACTGATTATCAATTCTTTAATCCGAAATTTGGCGTAAACTATCAACTTGACAAATCGTCTTCAATTTATGCTTCTTATGCGGTTGGTAACAAAGAACCAAGTCGCCAAGATTTTATTGACAATGCACCTAAATCTCCACTTGCAGAAAATTTACAAGATTTGGAGTTCGGTTATCGTTTAGCAGGACAAACCTTTAGCTTTGACGCCAATTTTTACTACATGAACTATAAAAATCAATTGATTTTGACTGGACAAGTAAACGGCGTCGGAGAGGCAATTAGGGTAAATGTTCCTAAAAGTTATCGTGCAGGTTTGGAGTTATCGGCGAGTTGGAAATTTGCCCCAAAATGGCAATTATCAGCAAACACGACTTTTAGTCAAAATAAAATCAAAAACTTTACTGAAACAGTCGTAAATTATGATGGCGATGCTGATAAAATCAATAAGTTTTCAAAAACCGATATTTCATTTTCACCAAATTTGATTTCGGGTGGACAAATTTCATTTTCGCCAACCAAAAATCTTGAATTTGCTTGGCTTTCAAAATATGTAAGTAAGCAATTTATGGATAATACTTCTGACGATAATCGTAGTTTGAATGCTTTTTTTGTGAATGATTTACGAGCGAGTTTTTCAATAAAACCAAAGATTGTGAAAGAGTTAACTTTTAGTCTTTTAGTCAATAATCTATTCAATCATTTGTACGAGTCGAACGGTTATACTTACAGTTACATTTATGACAAACAGGTAACAACCGAAAATTTTTATTACCCTCAAGCAGGAACAAATTTTTTGTTAGCGGTAAAAGTTAGACTTTAAATAAAATAGAGAGGCGTTATGGCTTTTAGTCATAACGCCTCTCTATTAAAAAAATTTAGATAATTTCTACCCCTTGTTTCTGAAAATCTTTCAAAGCATTATCCGTTGGTTTGAGATTCGTAATCATCAAATCAATTTGCTGAAAATTGCAAACTCTGTGAGCTTCTTGCACGTTTATTTTTTCTTCAATCACACAACAAACCGTTTTTTTTGCTGCTTGCATCATTTTTTGTTTGATTAAAGACTCTTCATAATGCCTAATGCTCATTCCTTTTTGGAGATGAACACCATTTACTCCCATGAAATAGTAATCAGCATTGATGTGTTCTAGTTGTCTGGACACCTCACTTCCAAGCGTAATCTGATAACGTTTGAAGTATGTTCCTCCGAGTAAAATTACGTCAATTTTCGGATGTTCGTTCAAAGCCATTGCCAAAGGAGAGCTATTCGTAACGATGGTTGCTTCTAAGGTTTTAGGCAATTGTTCGGCCATAAAAAAATTGGTCGTTCCGCCATCCATGATGATAGTTTGACGATTTTCAAAGAGTTTTTGGGCTTTTTTTGATAAAATAGCCAATTCTTCACTACTACTCGACCCATTTTTTTTAGTACCCAAAACCGACAAATAAGAATTGGCAACGGCTCCTCCATGTACTTTTTTGAGAAACCCTTTGTCTTCTAGCTCAATAATATCACGGCGAATACTATCGTAAGAAACATCCAGAAATTTACCCAATTCCACAAAATTTATCTTCTTGTCGGTATTGAGTTTGTCAAGTATTAAGCGTTGTCTTTCTTCTTTCAGCATATTGTTGCAAAATTTTGTACAAATATTGCAAAATAATGCAAGTATTTCTTGACAATATCAAAAAACTTTGCATATATTTGCAGTGTTCTTTTAGAATTGATAACCTATGATGAAATATAAGTATCTTTGGGTGGTTGTTAGTAGCTCTAGCAACCAACAAAGAAATCTAAATTGACTTTTGTTACTAACCTATTTTTTTGAATCACTTACCTAAAAATATATTGTCGTAGTTTTGTTTCATAATCTAAGTTAAAACATTTTGTTTGAAGCTTAATAGAGTTGAAAATGGATAGGGTGGTCAGTTATCAAACTGACCATTTTTTTTGTCTTTCCAAGAATACTACTGTTTTCATTCATTTAAAACATTTTCTTTTAAATTCTGAGAGCTATCTTCTACCAAAATTACAATTCTTCGTTTTAGATTCTACTTAAAATTCATATCTTCGTCTCAAAACTAACGAAAAACTTTTTGTAAATGAATCAAAATATCCAGAAGGAAGAGTCAAACAAGCTTCTTAAACTACTTGGTGTTGGCTTTGGAATAGCCGTAACTGTTGGCGGAACAATTGGAACGGGCATTTTACGGAAACCTGGCCCAATCGCAGCCAATCTTGGCGATGCTTCTCTCATTATGTTAGTATGGATTTTGGTGAGTTTATATGCGTTTTTAGGAGTGCTTTGTACAATCGAACTTGGTGTTTCTGTACCGCGAGCGGGAGCATGGTATGTGTATGCCCGGCGAGCTTTTGGCGATTACGTTGGTTTCGTTACGGGTCTTACAAGCTGGCTCGGAACTGTGGCAGCGTTGGGTTTTGGGGCATATACAATGAGTGAATATATTGCTTTAGTCTGGCCGAATACCGAACCAATCATTCGTTGGATGGCCATTGGTATATTGATGCTTTTAATGGCTTTTCACTGGCTTGGAACAAAATCAGCGGGAAAATCTCAAGAAATCATGTCATTTCTGAAAGCAATTGGTCTTTTTGCTTTTGTTTTTATGTGTTTCATTTATGGGGGCGATGTCAAAACTCAAGCATTGGTAGCCACAACGCAGCGAGTTGCTCAGCCAGCTTTACTTACAGGGCTAATTATTGCTTTACAGCAAGTTTTTTATACATTCGATGGGTGGCATACGGCTGCTTATTTTACTGAAGAAAATACCGACCCAGCCAAAAATCTACCAAAATCAATGATTAGCGGAGTTTTGGTTGTAATTGCGATTTATCTTTTAGTTAATTTGGCCATTCTTTATATCATGCCGATTGAGGTTTTGGCAAATTCAAAATTAGCTGCTGCCGATGCGATTCGTTTGATTTTTGGTGAAAAATCGGGCAAAATTGTCACTTTCTTCCTTATGATTTCGATTCTTGGTATGCTCAACGCACAAATCATGTTTGCTCCAAGAGTAATTTATTCGATGAGCAAAGATGGTCTGTTCTTCAAATTAGCACAAAAAGTAAATACAGGAGGAACTCCCGCCGTTGCCATGCCTTTGACAGGAATTTGCTCAATACTATTAATTATTAGTGGAAAAGATACCTGCGAACGCCTTTCCGATATCGCTGTTTTCTTTTTTGTTATGACCTATGCCGCAGGTTTTGCCTCGGTCATTATGCTTCGTAAAAAAGAGCCAAATTTACCTCGTCCCTACAAAGTAATAGGTTATCCTTACATTCCATTTATACTAATTATCATTTCGTTTTTATTTCTCATTGGAGCAGTTTACCAAGATATTAATAGTAGTATGTATGCTCTTATTTTCTTGGCTTTGAGTTATCCGCTATTTTTGATGACGAAGAAAATCAATCTATAAAACAAGTTTTTTTAACTTTGAAACCCAATTTTTTGAGCATATCATAAAATTGGTGAAGTATTTTTTTAATTCCTTACTAAATACTTTAATATTTGCAAAAACTTTAACCTATGACACAAAAATATGCACTTTTGGCAGTTGGTGAATTACTAGCTGATTTTATTGGAATGGAAATTACTGAAGACCTTTCGACTTCAGAAAGATTTCAACGTTTTCAAGGGGGAAGCCCCTCAAATTTAGCAGCAAATATGGCTCGTTTAGGTAATCATACAGCCATTGTTTCATGTGTAGGAGATGATAATTTAGGAAAATATTTAGTAGAGAAAGTCCGTGAAACTGGCGTTGATATTAGCCACATTGCGGTTGATAAACAAGAACCATCAAGCATTGTGGTGGTGGCTCGTTCAAAAGGAACACCCGATTTTATAGCTTATCGAACTGCCGACCGCATGATTCGTCCAAAGCATATTTCGGATGAGTTATTGAGTCAAAGTGCTATTTTTCATACCACTTGCTTTGCTTTAAGTCAAAATCCTGCCCAAAAAACAATTGTTGAAGCAGCCGAAAGAGCTACTCAATTAGGTTGTCAATTGAGCATCGACTTGAATTATGCCCCTACCATTTGGTCAAATAGAGAAGAAGCCATGCAAGTAATAGAAGCGTACATAAAAAATGGAGCTTTGACAAAAATGAGCGAAGATGATGCCGAACGATTATACGGTAGAGTTGTTGAACCAGAAGAAGCCATTGCGGATTTGCATCGAATGGGAGCTTCGGTGGTGTGTTTTACATTGGGTGGTCGAGGAAGTATTATCTCGTACGAAAACGGCAATAAGAAATTTGAAATGGCAGCTCGTAAAATAGATGTTGTTGATGCCACTGGAGCGGGAGATTCCTATTGGTCGGGTTTCTTGACAGCTTTTTTAGAAGGAAAAGACATCGAAACTTGTGCAAAAGCAGGTGTAAATATTGCGGTTTTAAAACTTACAACATTGGGGCCTTTACCATCAAAAGTTAGTCGAGCAATTTTGTATGAATGATTTTAGTAAATATAGTTAGTTGATGACCAGCGAGTTAGAAAATCAATGATATACTCAAAAGCTGTGCGTTTTTAGAAAATCCAAAGAAAAATGAAAAATTTTATCTCTTTGCACGATGTCAATAATGTGCAAGAATTAGTACAAGAAGGTATCAAACAAAAAGCAAATCGTTTCGCTGACCAAGCACTTGGAAAGAATAAAACTATTGGTTTACTTTTTTTCAATCAAAGCCTTCGCACTCGTTTGAGCACCCAAAAAGCGGCTGAAAATTTAGGTATGAATGTCTTAATGATGAACGTTGGACAAGATAGTTGGCAGTTGGAAATGGAAGATGGTGTCATTATGAACGGCGATAAAGCCGAACATGTAAAAGAAGCCGCTGCCGTTATTGGAAGTTACTGTGATATTATTGCTGTGCGTGCATTTGCTGGTTTGAAAGACCGTGAAGCTGATTATAAAGAGATAGTAATGGAAAAATTTCGTCAATATGCTGGCGTGCCAATTGTCAATTTAGAATCTGCCACTCGGCATCCTTGTCAATCTTTGGCCGATTTGATAACTATCGAAGAATTTAAGAAAACAGCCCGCCCAAAAATCGTACTTACTTGGTTGCCACATTTCAAACCTTTACCGCAAGCAGTTGCTAATTCTTTTGCCGAATGGATAAACATGACTGATTACGAATTTGTCATTACACATCCTGAAGAGTATGACCTTGCACCAAACGTAGTCGGAAACGCCAAAGTTATTTATGACCAAAACGAAGCCCTCAAAGGAGCTGATTTCGTTTATGGAAAAAACTGGTCGTCATATACCCAATATGGTCAAGTTCTTTCACAAGACCCATCATGGATGATTACTAAAGAAAAAATGGATTTGACAAACAACGGTCTTTTCATGCACTGTTTACCTGTGCGAAGAAACCTAAAAGTAACTGATGAAGTACTTGATAATCAGTCGGTTGTAATACAACAAGCAGCTAATCGTGAGTGGTCAGCTCAAGCAGTTTTAAAGCAAATATTGGCATCGTTATGATGCCAATATTTGTTTCTTTCTAAGCATTTGCAATAACTATTAGCAATGCAATAATTGCGGTAACAACTCCCCAAATAGTAAAGAATTTCTTTCGCTCTTTTTTCTTTTCTTCGTGAGTCATTTCCTTTGAGGTTTTGATGGTTTTTCTAAAAGACTTTATCAAGAAATAAAAACCTCCTGATAAAATGCCAAGCGTAAGCAAAAATGCCAAAATCGCAAAAAATCCGTAACTACTGCAAGCCAAAGAACACGACAAAACTGCTCCAAAATAAGTCAATATCAGGCTCAACATAAAAAGCAATACATAACCAACTCGTTTACCTGTATCGTTAGTTTGAGTTTTCGAAATTTTGTTTGAAAGTTTTTGTGTGTTTGTCTCAAAATTATGTTTTTGTTGAATAACTTTTTCAAAGAAACTTAATGATTCAGCAACATTGACACTATCTTTTTTTGTAGTAACTCCAGCGTAGCTATTCCATTGACTATCAATCCTATAATCTACTCTTTTGAAATAATTCCCGACTAATATTGACAACAAAAAAGTACATAAAAAAACGGTTGCTGTCTTGAAAACACGAAAAGAATAACGGTTGTTTTTGTTGAGTTCGAGTACTTGATATTCATCATTAATCTGCCAATAACTTACGAAAAAAACAATCAATAAAACCACTAATTCTATCATCGGAATTGATAAAACTGGCAATAATTCATTACCAATGATTATTCCAAATATTGCTTTCAATAATTCGATTAAAATTATCAGTCCAATTGCTTTTTTTGAGTTTTTACTAGCCCAAATCGAAATATTTTTCATTATTGTTCTTAGTTTTAGCGTTAAAGAATGAACAATCAAATATAAGAAAACTTTAGATTGGCCAAACATAAAGCTCAAAATATACCATTAAAGCATTAATCAAATCCTTTGAATTCGGATAATATTCTGTTTTAATTTATAACTTTGCACATTGAATTAAAAACAAACCCAATGCTCACTCATTCGCTCAAACTACGTAAACCCTTAGCAGTAATCGACCTCGAAACGACGGGTGTAAATGTAGCTAAAGATAAGATAGTAGAATTATGTATTGCGAAAGCAAAACTTGATGGTACTGTTGAAGTAAAAACCAAACTTATAAATCCTGGTATTCCTATTCCACTTGAAACAAGTCTTATTCATGGAATTTACGATGAAGATGTAAAAGATGCTCCTACTTTTAGACAAATAGGTAAAGCTCTTGCACAGTTTATTGAAGGTTGTGATTTAGCAGGTTTCAATAGTAATCGCTTTGACGTGCCGATGTTGGTAGAAGAATTTTTGAGAGTTGACATTGATTTTGACACAAAAAACCGCAAATTAATTGACGCCCAAAGAATTTTCCATTTGATGGAACCTCGCACGCTTTCGGCTGCCTATAAATTTTTCTGTAATAAAACCCTTGAAAATGCTCACAGTGCCGAAGTTGATACATTGGCAACTTTAGAAGTACTTTGTTCACAAGTTGAAAAATATGAAGGCGTAAAACTAAAAAATGATAAAGGCGAAGAATACGAACCTGTTAAAAATGACATGGATGTGTTGCATTTATTAACTTCTGCGAATATTGTTGATTTTGCTCAACGAATGACTTTAAACAATAAAGGCGAAGTTGTGTTTAACTTTGGTAAACATAACGGAAAACCCGTTAAACAAATCTTAAAGAACGAACCTCAATATTATGATTGGATGATAAATGGAGACTTTCCGTTGGACACCAAACGTAAACTGACCGAAATAAAGTTAAAAATGATGCTCGACAAATAACAATTTTCAGAAAAAGCACAATCGAAAACGAATATTGTTTATTTTTGCGAAAATATTTTTTGAACACCATCTTTCATTAGCTTAACTAAAATTAAAGTTAACTGTTAATTGATTACTGAAATGCAAAGCCAAATACCTGACATTTTTCAAATACCTCTGATAAATTACGTTCTATTAGCGAGTATTTTGTTCATTATTGGCATCGTTGGCGTACTTATCCGCCGAAATGCCATTATTATTTTTATGTCCGTCGAGCTTATGCTCAATGCAGTAAACCTTCTTCTCGTTGCATTCTCGGCTTACCGCTCAGACCCTGCTGGACAAGTTTTTGTGTTCTTCATTATGGCAGTGGCCGCTGCGGAAGTTGCCGTCGGTTTGGCTATTATAGTAATGATTTACCGAAATATTCGCTCAATTGACGTTGGTCTTTTAGATAAATTGAAATGGTAATTTTTAATGGATAATTTAAAAGAGATCAAGTATTATCTCTTTTAATGCCATCAAATAGTTATTCATTAGAAAAATATAATTTGTTCGATATGTTATTAATAAAACTTATACCATTATTTCCACTCATCGGTTTTTTAATCAATGGGCTTGGTTTTCGTAAAATTTCCAAAGGCTTGGCCGGTTGGATTAGCACAGGAGCTGCTCTACTTTCATTTGTTGGAGCATTTATGGCTTATCAACAATTTTCGGAAACAAGCCAGCCAATCATTGTTAATATATTTGATTGGATTACCGTTGGAAGCTTAAATATCAATTTTTCTTTTCAAATTGACCAGTTATCAATATTAATGCTTTTTGTGGTGACTGGCGTTGGTACTCTCATTCATGTATATTCGATGGGATATATGCATGAAGATGAGAGCTTTGGTAAATTTTTCGCGTTCCTTAATCTTTTCTTATTCTCAATGTTGTTACTCGTAATGGGTTCAAACTACGTTGTGATGTTTATTGGTTGGGAAGGCGTTGGTCTTTGTTCATATTTATTGATTGGTTTTTGGAATAAAAACTTTGAATACGGCAATGCTGCACGTAAGGCTTTCATCATGAACCGTGTTGGTGATTTAGGCTTTTTGATTGGAATCTTCTTGATAATCAATCAATTTGGTTCTGTTGAATATGCTGAGGTTTTTGAAAAAGCAAAAAGCCTTTCAGTTGGTGATGCAATCATTATAGCAATTACGGCCTTTTTGTTTATTGGTGCAATGGGTAAATCGGCACAAATTCCACTATACACTTGGTTACCAGATGCGATGGCTGGCCCAACACCTGTTTCAGCTTTGATTCACGCAGCTACAATGGTGACTTCGGGTCTTTACATGATTGTTCGCTCAAATATTCTTTATACACTCGCACCTCAAACACTTGAATTTGTTGGTTGGATTGGTTTAGCAACTGCCTTATTTGCAGCTACAATCGGCATTTTCCAAAATGACATTAAAAAAGTGTTGGCTTATTCAACAGTAAGCCAGCTAGGTTATATGTTCATGGCTATGGGCGTAATGGCATATACCTCAGGGTTTTTCCACGTGGTTACTCACGCATTTTTTAAGGCTTTATTATTTTTAGGGGCTGGTAGCGTTATTCATGCAATGGGCGGAGAACAAGACATCCGACGCATGGGTGGTCTAGGTAGTAAAATCAAGATTACGGCTATTACGTTTTTGATTGGAACGATTGCCATTTCTGGTATTCCTCCTTTTGCTGGTTTTTTCTCGAAAGATGAACTTTTAGCACATGTTTATGAGCATAATAAATTAATGTGGGCATTGGCAGTGTTAGGTTCGATGATGACTGCTTTTTATATGTTCCGTTTGTATTTTTTAACTTTCACAGGTAAATTTAGAGGAACATACGAACAAGAACACCATTTACACGAATCTCCTTTTAGCATGACACTTCCGTTAATGGTATTGGCAGTTTTGTCAATCGTAGGTGGTTTCATCGGAATGCCTGAAATTTTCCACTTTCCTCACTTACTTGCCGATTTCTTGAATCCAATATATGTTGGCTCAAAAGCAGTAAATCCTGAATTTGGAGCAACTCCAATTGACCATTCTACAGAATGGATGCTCATGGGTATTTCGGTAGCAGCCGCTGTGGTTTCTATTGTGTATGCGTATGTAAAATATGGTAACAGTAAAAACATCCCTGCTGAAGATGCTGAAATTACGGGCTTGCAAAAAACTATTTATAATAAATATTATGTCGATGAAGCTTACTGGGCAACTTTTGTAAATCCTGTTAAGCGTTTATCCAATATCTTCGCAAATGTTGTTGAGCCAAAAGGTTTTGATGGCGTTGTTAATGGCGTAGGTCGATTTATCAATACATTTAGTGGTATTACTAGAAAATTACAAGCAGGAAATACAGGATACTATTTATTTGCAATGGTAATCGGTATCGCCGTAATTTTGGGTATAAATCTTGGTTATCAAGTTTTAGAAACAATCAAAGTATTTATTGGTATTAAATAATGCTTTTTGTATCATAATTTTTAAAGTCATTACGATTAGGTAATAAAAATAAAATTAATATCGAATGTTGGCACTAACACTCATACTTATTCCCTTAATTGGTAGCCTTTTGCTACTATTATTGAAAGGAAGTAACATCGGCACATCTAAAAATGTAGCTATTGTAACCTCTTTAGCAACATTTGTAATAGCAATTTATGCCTTTGCAACTTTTAATGCTCAAAGTCCTATTGAAGTAAAATATAGTTGGATGAAAGATTTAAACATTAACTTTCACCTTTCTATTGATGGTATCAGTCTTTTAATGGTTACTCTTACCGCTTTTTTAGTTCCGTTGATTATTCTTTCAACTTATAAGCATTCTTACAAAAACCACGCTTCATTTTATGCACTTATCCTTTTTGCTGAAACAGCTTTGATGGGTGTGTTTATGGCGAGAGATATTTTTCTATTCTATTTCTTCTTTGAAGCAGCGTTGATCCCTGTATATTTCATCGCAGCAATTTGGGGAGGAAAAGATGCTCCACGTATTACATTTAAAATGTTTGTTTATACTATTTTTGGAAGTTTATTCATGCTCGTTGCTCTTGTGTATTTATACATTAAAGGTGCAACAGCCGACATCCAACAATTATACACAACCGCCAAAATGATTTCACCTACCAATCAAGGTCTTTTATTTTGGGCGTTTTTCATTGCATTTGCCATCAAAATGCCTGTTTTGCCATTTCATACTTGGCAACCTGACGCTTATTCTGAATCGCCGACTCCTGCAACAATGTTGCTTTCAGGCTTACTTTCAAAGATGGGCGTTTATGGCTTAATTCGCATTATGTTGCCACTTGCACCTATTGGCGTTGCTAATTGGGGTTTAATTGGAATGATTTTATCAGTAGCTGGTTTAATTTATGGTTCAATAATCGCCATTCAACAAAATAATATCAAACGTCTCATTGCCTATTCATCATTTGCTCACATGGGTTTGATGGCAGCGGGTGTACTTTCGGGTACGTTAAACGGTATTCAAGGAGCATTATTGCAAATGGTTGCTCACGGTATTAACGCAGTTGGGTTATTTTTTATCGTGAAAATCATTTACGACCGTACTAATACTAGAGATTTAAGTGCTTTAGGTGGTATTACACAGAAGACACCAGCCTTGAGTATTTATTTTATGATTATTATGCTCGGTAGCGTTGCACTTCCACTAACCAATGGTTTTGTTGGCGAATTTTTACTTTTGAAAAGTGTTTACGATAAAAATGCTTGGATAGGTGCAATTGCAGGATTAACAATCATTTTAGGTGCAGTTTATATGCTTCGCTTAATGCAACGCTCAATGTTTGGTGAGAGCAACGAAGTTACCGCCAAATTTAAAGATGTAAGCGGTAGCGAAATTGCAGTTTTGTTCCCAATTGCAGCTATGGTGTTGCTCATGGGATTTTTTCCAAATATATTCTTAAAAATTACCGAACCTGCTGTAAATAGTATTTTACAAATGATTAAGTAATTGATAAATATTATACAATTCTATTTTTCACTTCCCTTTTGGGACTGGGGGTTATCAAAATTATTATGTATCCAATACTCGTACTCTCTGTTACTGGACTTGTTACCTTGTTTTTAGGATTTTTAAAAACAAAGAAAATACTTTTACCCGCTTCTTTGCTTTTTGTAGCTGTTGCATTTTTATCTAATCTGATTGATTGGAATAAACCTGGCTTATACTTCTATGATATGCTTGAAGCAAGTAATCTTTCGATTTTATTCACATCAATCATTTTGCTTTCTGCATTTTTGATTATCGCTCTTTCGAAAGGCTTTATTGATGATGAGCATGCACAACCTGCCGAGTATTTTGCAATTTTGCAATTTTCACTCGTTGGTGCAATAATGATGACCAATTTCCAAAACTTAATTATGCTCTTTATTGGCGTTGAAATCCTTTCGGTTTCAATGTATATTCTTACAGGAAGCGATAAGCGTAATATCCGTGGAAACGAAGCCGCCCTTAAATATTTCTTAATGGGTGCGTTTGCAACTGGTATCATGCTTTTTGGAATTGCAATGCTTTACGGAGCAAACTATACATTCAATATTTCAGACGCTCGTACTTTATTATTACAGCCGATAACAGATGTTCGTCCAGTATTTTTATATGTTGGTGTTACATTTTTACTTATTGGATTACTTTTTAAAGTTTCAGCAGCACCATTTCACTTCTGGACACCCGATGTTTACGAAGGAGCTCCTACAATTTTTACGACATTCATGTCAACAATTGTTAAAACCGCTGGTTTTGCTGCAATTTATCGAATTCTTGAAGTTTCATTCTCGCCGATGTATAATTTTTGGTGGGTAATGATTATTGTAATGGCTATTTTGAGCTTACTCATCAGTAACATCACAGCCGTTGCACAAAGTAGTTTCAAACGAATGCTTGCTTTCTCAAGTATCTCACACGCGGGTTATATGCTTTTAGCAATTGTTGGTTTGGGCAATAAAACTGGGTCTTCCATCGTATTCTATTCATTAGCTTATTCTTTAGCTACAATTAGTGCTTTTGGCGTTTTAATTATTGCATCCCAAGAAAAATTAGTTGATGGCCGACCTGATGAAAACATTTCAGTGTTAAATGGTTTAGCAAAAAAGAATCCTTTTTTAGCAGCAGTTCTCACAGTATCGATGCTTTCTTTAGCAGGTATTCCATTAACGGCTGGTTTTTGGGGGAAATTTTATGTATTTGCTGATGCTGCCTCACGTGGCCATATCTGGTTATTGGTTGTCGCAATTCTTATGTCAGCCGTTGGGATTTACTATTATTTCAAGCCTATTATTGCCGCTTATATGAAAGAAGGAGAAGGAGAAAATATTCAACTTTCTTCTCTATATAAAATAATTCTTGGGCTAACAACTCTTGGCTCTATTATACTCGGTTTGTTCCCTGATTTGGTACGTGAATTACTATAAAACAATAAATAGTAGTAATTTTTGGTTTATATGGAACAAATCTTAAAATTTTCTGGACTAAATTTATTTGTGAAATTAATTAACAAAATAAAAAATCGTGAACTAAAGAGCTTCATCTCTTTCTTTCTAACAGCCGTTTTAGGAGCAGGAACTAACTTCTTGTCGCAAATTCCTTATAAATCATTGTTTTTAAGTTTGGGATATCAAGATAAACCTGCTCTAAATCTTAGTGTTTTTGCTGGATATTTGACCGCAACTATTGTAAGTTTTATACCTACGAAAATCTTTGCTTTTTCAGCAAAAGAATCTGGTAATTCAAAACGAGAATCAATCAAGTTTTTGCTGATTGCTGTTGTCGCAATGGGAATCCAAGTTGCCATTACCTCACTCACATTTGATTATATTGCTAACCCTTTTTTCCATAATTCATCGCTTTTCTTGCGAGAAAAAGGGTCACACGTTGTAGGTATGGGCTTCAGTTTTTTTGCCAATTACTATGGCCACAAATTTCTGACTTTCAGAAGTACAGGCGTTTATGATAAAATTAAGACTCGTTCGGTTCGTTAAAATTGTACAAAAACAAGAAATTATGTTTTCTTAAAAAGTATTTAAGGAAATTTTAAATATTTTTTAAGAAAAACTTGCTTGGTATCTTAAAATTATCTTAAATTTGCATTGCGTTTCAAACCTTAAAACACCGCAAACAAAGACAATGAAAAAAATCATCGCAATCTTATTCGTAGCTTCTGTAGCTTCTTTAGCTGCTTGTACTTCTAAAACTGCTGAAACAACAGATTCAACTGCTGTTGCTGCTGTAGATTCAACTGCAACTGCTGTAGATACAACTGCTGCTGCTGATACAACTGCTGCTGCTGATACAACTAAGAAATAATTTTCTTGAAGCTATATAAAGAAACCTTGTTCTAACCGAACAAGGTTTCTTTATTTTTAGGCATAAATTTGTTTACCAGTTTTTTACTTTTTCATTCATCAAATCAAGTAAAAACTTCGTTTTTGAGCCAACTACTCCACCTGCAATTATTTTTTTATCTATTTGAGTAATCGGTAATACTTTTTTCGTACTGCTGGTTGTAAATACTTCATCTGCGTCAAATAACTCGCTTAATTCTACATTTCGTTCTTCAACCTTAAAATGTTCTTTAGCTAATTCCAAAACAAATCGACGAGTGATTCCTCTTAAAATCTTTCTATTAGGCGTAATTAATATATCATTTTTTACCAAGAAAATATTACTTCTGCTTAGTTCACTGATATATCCTCTCTTATAAAAAAGCACATCAGATGCACCTGCTTCTTTTATTTCAGGTTGTAAAATCATCAAATGTTTGTAATCAGTACTTTTTAAGTCAGGGTAATCACGCACATATTCATGTGAAATAACTTTTATCCCTGTTTCATACTCTTTTGGTTTAACTGGATGAATATCTTCGCTAATGATTAATAAATTGGGCTTCGACATTGTCATACTATCTTCAGCGTATCCGCCAGTTAGAACGAATCTAATACCGCAATCATCCAAACCACTTTTTTTAATTAAATCTAATACTACACGATAAGCATCTTCTTTGCTGATAGGATTCGGTAAACGCATCAATTTTGCTGAACGTTCATAACGCTCCCAATACCAATCCCACTTAAAAGGACGGCCATTATAAGTACGAAAATAATCAAACAGTCCATAACCACGCAATAAACCTAAGTCAGTAATATGAATATTTGTTGCTTCTACTGAAGTAGTTATACCGTTAAAATAACAATGATGAGCCATGACAAATTAAGATTGATAAGTTAAAAATTAAGATAAAAACGTGTTTACTTTTTTACCTCAAAAAAATCGCCTTTGTTCCAAGTTGGTCTAACAGGATTTTGGGCAACTAAATAGCTCACCAAAAAGTTGACTCGAGCATAAGTTTTTCCTGCTGCCCAAACAAAACCATTGGTTATTTCATCAGATGGCTTATGATAATTAGCTTCTCTCCATTTTTTTACCTTTTCAGCTAAATTTAAACTCGGATTACTAAATCTATAACCATATTTAATGTGTAAAGCTGGAATTCCTGCTTTTACAAAATTATACTGGTCGCTACGTACAAAACGACCTTCACTTGGGTCTGGGTCTGGCTCGACTTCAAGTTTGGCAATACTTGCGGCTGTTTCAACAACTTTTTGTAAACTGCTGTGTTCAGCACCCAAAGGAGCGACAGATTCTAGCGGTGCGAGTAAGGTTGGCATATCGGTATTGATATCGGCTACAATTTGACTCTTCTTCACGGTTGGGAAAGCTGTAAAATATCCCGATCCTAAAAGACCCATTTCCTCCGCCGTTACGAGGACAAACAATATCGATCGTTTAGGTTTTTGTGGCAATGTTGCATACATTCTTGCAATTTCTAAGGCACAGGCTACTCCCGAAGCGTTGTCATGAGCTCCATTATAGATAGAGTCACCGTTGATTGGTTTTCCAATGCCAAGATGGTCAAGATGCCCAGAATGAATCACAAATTCTTTTTTGAGTTTAGCATCTGAGCCTTCAGCTTTGGCAATTACATTATAACTTATTACATCTTGAAATGTACTTTCGTAGTGTCCACTTATTGAGCTTTTCAGTACTTTGCTTACATATTTTCCTTTTTCGAGTTGCTGCCAAGTGCTATCAAGCATATTGTTTTCGGCTCTCATTAAATCTTGAAGTGTTGGCACTGAAATTCCACCTGCAACCAATATTTTCCCACCTAAAACAGCCGCCGAACTTGTACGTTTTCCTTTTGCAGTGACCGATGCAGAAACACCATTGGAAACCATATTATTTGCTCCAGATTTAAATTGAACCATGCTATTGGTATAATTACAAACCAAAACCCCAATTGCTCCATTTTTTGCGGCAAATTCTTGGAGTGTAGCAGGATATTGTAAGTTCAGTTTTACATTAGCAGGAAGGTTTTCGGGAACTCTACGTAAAATCACTACAATTTTACCTTTAACATTAAGGTTTTTATAGTCTTGAATATTGATTTGTGGAGCATCAAAGCCCGAACCAACAAATACAAGTGGAGCATTGAAATCAACCGATTTCCGCTCTGGATGTGGGTAAATTGACAAATCATTTCCGAGTGTTAAGTCTCTTTTTTCTCCGTTCGGTAAAGTCAATGTAAACTTTGCCGTTTCTTTGACTAGCTTAGTTTTACGTAAAATAACTTTCTGAGTATAAGCCCCATTTTCTCCTGCAGGCTTTAAACCCATCTCTTTATATTGTTTCACTACATAATCAACTGCCATTTGGTAACCTTCTTTACCGGGTAATCTACCTTTAAGTTTATCATCCGATAAATATGCAACATGGGCTTTTATTCGATTGGTATCAATGTTATTAAGGTGTTTCAAAACTTGTTCTGAGACAATTTCTTGTGCAAAACTTGAAATAGTTAAAAGCGAAAAAAGTGAAAGAAAAATATGCTTCATAAAGTTAGTTTGAGATTTTTTATCAAAAGTAAAGGTTCTTGATTAAAGCTACGCAACCCCTTTAGTTTTTTTTGCATCTTCTATACAAACAAAATTATAAAACTATGAAAAAGCTTATTTTAACATTAGGTATAATACTTGGTTTCACCCAAATATTTGCTCAAACTGCACTTAAACAACAAACAGATTGGTTATCTTCCTATCTTAACAAACTTGTTGTCGAGGATGACGACCGAAAAATGAATGTTAATGGGCATAAGTCAAAACCTGTTTTTTCCTTTGCAGGAAATAAAATGTTAATGAATATCAGTACCAAAGAAGAAAATTTTTCGATGGGTTTCAACATTAGTTGGTTACTCAAAGATGTGAGAAAGGTTTCTTATCAAAAACAAAAAGACGGTTTTTATAAACTAAAACTTGATGTTCCAGCTGATAGAATCAAAATGGATTTGGGCTTCGGAAAAGATAATTCGGTTAGCGGCTCTTTCAATGTAAAAGATGAATACAAAGATGATAACAATACTTCTTTTACGCTAGACACCAAAGATGAAACATTGGTAAAAGAAGTAGTTCAACGATTTGAAAGTGCTATTAGAGAAGCAAAAAAGTGATTTTCTGAAACAAAAGAGGAATAGACTTTATTTAAAGCCTATTCCTCTTTTGTAAATAATTTTACTGCAATTTTCTATATTTAATACGTTTTGGCGTCAAATCATTTCCTAAACGTTTTTTACGATTCTCTTCATATTCAGAGAAGTTGCCTTCAAACCAATAAATCTGCGAATCGCCTTCAAAAGCTAATATATGTGTTGCAATTCTGTCCAAGAACCAACGGTCATGGGAAATAACTACGGCACACCCAGCAAAATTTTCAAGCCCTTCTTCCAATGCACGGAGTGTATTTACATCCAAATCATTGGTAGGTTCATCTAAAAGCAAAAGGTTACCTCCTTCTTTGAGCATCATTGCCAAATGCACACGGTTTCGCTCTCCACCAGAAAGGATTCCTACCTTTTTCTCTTGGTCGCCACCTTGGAAATTAAATCGACTTACATAACCACGAGCATTTACTTGTCGATTTCCTAGCATTACCCATTCATTTCCACCAGAAATTAGCTCGTAGACCGATTTGTTAGGGTCAAGTTGGTTATGCTCTTGGTCAACATATGAAAGTTTCACTGTTTCACCTACTTCAAATGACCCTTCGAGCGGCTGTAATTGACCTGTGATAAGCTTAAATAGTGTAGTTTTACCTGCACCGTTAGGTCCGATAATACCGACAATGCCATTTTGTGGCAAGCTAAAGTTCAAATCTTCATAAAGCAAGCGGTCGCCAAAGCCCATTTTTACGCCTTTCGCCTCTATAACTTTATTGCCCAAACGTGGCCCTGGTGGAATAAAAAGTTCGAGCTTATCTTCTCTTTCTTTCATATCTTCGCCAACCATTTTGTCATAGGCCGCCAAACGAGCTTTAGATTTTGCTTGACGAGCTTTTGGAGCCATTCGGACCCATTCCAACTCACGTTGTAAAGATTTCTGACGTTTAGATTCGGTTTTTTCTTCTTTTTCTAAACGATTTTGTTTTTGTTCCAACCATGACGAATAATTTCCTTTCCACGGAATACCTTCACCCCTATCTAATTCTAAAATCCATCCTGCCACATTATCCAAGAAATAACGGTCGTGAGTAACTGCAATGACTGTTCCTTTATATTGGCGTAAATGCTCTTCTAACCAAAGCACCGACTCTGCATCAAGGTGGTTGGTTGGTTCATCGAGCAACAGTACATCGGGTTGCTTCAAAAGCAAACGACAAAGTGCCACACGACGTTTTTCTCCACCCGAAAGGTTTTCGACTAAAGCATCTTCTGGTGGACAACGCAAAGCATCCATTGCACGCTCCAAACGAGTGTCTAATTCCCAAGCATCAAAAGCATCAAGTTTTTCTTGTACTTCACCCTGACGAGCAAGTAATTTATCAAAATCGGCATCTGGGTCACCAAAAGCCTCATTAATTTCATCAAATTCCTTTAATAAATCAACAATTTCTTGCACGCCTTCTTCAACAATTTCACGAACTGTTTTAGTTGGGTCAAGTTTGGGTTCTTGTTCGAGCATTCCAACGGTATAACCTGGCGAAAAAACAACGTCTCCGTTGATATTTTTATCAAGCCCAGCAATGACACGCAAGAGCGTAGATTTTCCCGAACCATTAAGGCCGAGAACGCCTATTTTTGCTCCATAAAAGAAGGAAAGATAGATATTTTTTAAAATTTGCCGACTAGGTGGAATGATTTTACTCACTCGTTCCATCGAAAAGATAATCTGTTCGCTCATAGTTGAATGTTTTCGTAAATAGGTCTAAAACAAAAAATATAAATTAAATTTTTGATAAATTATAGACAAAAGGTGTCGAGTTGTGTATTTTTTACTACATTTAATAAATTTTTACGCAAATATCGGTAAAGCTGTTTGTATTATACAAAAAAACTGCGAATTTTACCAAATAAACCACCATCCCTGACTCACAAGCCATGTGATTTATTATTATGAACGGCGTAACATTAGAAAACGAATATGCTTACATAAAAGACGGTAAGGTATTCTTGAAGGGCTATTTAGATATGCCCGACCGACAAATCGGAGAAGTAAAACGCACAGAAGAAGAGGCTTTCCAGTATTTCATTAACCGTTACCAAATTGCGGTAAATAAGGTTACTCAATTGGAATCTGAGATTACCGAGGCCCAAAATAAGGGTTCTTTCTTGACCAAACTCACGCAGCTACGCAAACGCTTGCTAAACTTTGATGGAATAGGTGATTTTATTCCATTGCTCAAAATTTTAGATGAGCAAGAAGAGTTTTTACGAAGCCTGATTGTAGGAAACCAAGCCAACAACCTTGCTATCAAAGAAGCACTTATTGAAGAAGCAAAAGAAGCAAAAGAAGACGTGGACTGGAATATTGTGGCCGAAAAACTACAAGACATCAAAACTCGTTGGATTAGAACAGGACCAGTTGACAAGCCGTATCAGGACGAAATTGAACAAACTTTCAAGGAAGTTTTAGATGATTTCTACCAACGCCGTAAAGCTTTCTATGAAGAACAAAACCGTATTATTGGTGACCGTATGGAAAAATACGTTGAGCTAGTGAGAGGTGCAGAGATGCTATTCAGAATGGGTAACTGGGAATTATCTTTTGCCGAACTCAAACGTCTCCAATCTGAGTGGAGAAATGTGGGCGATGTGCCACCTAAGCGTTTGAAATACGAATTCCGCCGTTTCAAAAAATTGACTACGCTTTATTACGAAAAATACTGTGCCGCTAAAGGCATTCAAATAAAAGTGAGAGTTGACCCTCGTGTTGAGGCTCAACAAAAAATGATGGAAGAAGCCGAGCAATTGGCCGAAGCTAAAGACATTTTTGCATCAACCGAGCGAGCGAAAGTAATGCTTAATGACTGGAAAAATATCAAAGTTCCATCTCACTTAGCTGTTAGAAACGTGGCAGAACGCTTTAGGGCTGCTTGTGACAAAATTTTCGAGTTAAGTTACTTGATGAAAGTTGTTACAAGAAAGCTTCCTAACTACAATTATTTGAGCGAAAAACAACAAACCTTGACGAAATTCCGTGAAATGGAAAACATCGTGATTCGTGCAAGAGGCGAGTTGAAAATATTAATAGAAAGTAACGAAGGTGTTTCACAAGGGCCAGATTTAGATAAAATCACGCAATCAAACATCCAAACGCAGAAGCGTAAGTTGTTGATGAAAGAGGTTATTTTGGAAGAATTACGCCGTGCGGCTCAATAAGAAAATTAAAAAAATAAAATTTTTTTTGCGACAGGCTTGCATCGTTATTTGAAAAACCTTAATTTTGCACTCAGAAGTTCAGGATGACCCATAGTATAAGGGTAGTACAACAGTTTTTGGTACTGTGTGTCTAGGTTCGAATCCTGGTGGGTCAACAAATAAAGAGGTAAAAGTTTGATTATCAAACTTTTACCTCTTTTCTTTTATCACACCTAGCCAACTTGACAACAAATGTATTTTATCTCTAAATTTCTTCAACCTTTGCTCAACTCTTTATCAAAATTTATTTAAACTTCATTATCGGTGTAATTTTGAGGTAATTGATATTTTCCAAAGAAAAAACTTTTATGATACTAATCGTTTTTTTTCTTTACCGAAATAACCAGCCAAGCTATTAAACTTACAATGACAAGCAGTAAAGTTGTTCCTGCAAAAAACCACTTTATTAAACTAGCATTTGAGGCAATCATTGCCCAATTATCAGCTTTTTCTGGAAATGCCTTTAACATTTGTACAATTCCCAAATTTTCTAATAAATCAAAAATTAGTGACCCAACTGGTAAAAGATTTAGCAACGCATATTTCCCATTACTCCAGCCATTCTTCTTAAATAGGAAACTCGTTAATAAAAGAAAAGCCGTCGTGTAAATAATTGGATAAAGCACATCTATTAAAGATTCAACGAAAAAATACACTTTACGACCTTCTTCTCCATAACTTTCTATTATACTATAGCCTCGTTCGGGTGTAAAACCAAAACTCAAATCCATAAGTCCACGAGAAAGGTCTGGGTCAAATTGTTTTTGAAAATAGGGCAAAATAACTCCCGAAAAAATAAATTGTAGAGCCAAAAAGCCCAAAACAAGGTAACCATTGCTTCGGACATAGAAAAAAGTAGATAATTTTTTCATGTTTAAATATGTAAAAAGGTCAAGGAAGATTGGATAATAAAAAACAACTTAATTCTAAAATTAAGCTATATTTCAATATTATTTCAAGTTCCATCAATATTTCTATCCATATTCATCTTGAATTTGACCATTCTTACCAAGAACCTTTCAAAATATCAGTATTTCCGAAACCTTTACAGCATTATTCTAACTAAACTCCTATAAAATTTAAAGATGACACCTATTAGCCAAAAATCTTTTATCAAAAAAGTTAAAGATATAACCATCGGCAGCACCATTGCGTTGACTATCATGGGAAATAGTTTTGCCCTTCAAAGTTGCGGAAATAGTTCAGATGAAAACGATTACGAATACGAGGAAGTAGAAGTATATACCAAAGGTGTAAAAACTTTTATTACAGAAACCTCAAAAGGCGAATTTAAAATTACTGACGAAACCGAAGTTCCCGCTGATAGTTCAGTGGCGATAGTGACTTATCTTGATGGGAAAAAAGATACACTTTCGCCCAAAGTAGTACAAGTTTTGATTGATAATGAAGTAAAAAGTAATCCAAAAAGTATCGGTGAAAGTAACAATTTATCCAATGCTCTTTTGTTTGGTGGCATGGGCTATTTATTGGCCAAAACAGTGAGTCCAAATTATGCTAATTACCGACCAGACATTCAAGGTATTTCTCAACAAGGAAATACCGTTTCAAAAACAGACACATCACGCCATCATCGTGGGCATTATTATGGTGGAGGCCGAATGATGGCGTATTATGCAACGGCCAATGCTTTTAACCGTTCCAATACAATTCACCAAAACATCGGCAATTCTCGCACAACTTTGTCACGCCCAGTGGGTGGTAGAAGCGGATTTTTTCATAGCTCAAGTCACGGAAGTCACCATTCATAAACACAACCAATTTACTAAAAATGAAATTTAAAGATTTACCCATTTCACCTGAACAATCGCTGAATAATATTGGTTGGGATTGGATGTTGGGAGAAAATACACTACCGTATATTACCAATGAAATGGTAGTGATTTCGGAAAATGATGCCGAAAAATACTACGAAGCTACCAATAATTTATACGAAATGTATATTGAAGCTGCTCAAAATGTGGTTGATAATGAGCGTTTTACGGAGTTAGGCATTCCAGAAAACTTGATTGAATTAGTTAAATATTCGTGGGAAAACGACTCAAATTGGCACATTTACGGGCGATTTGATTTAAGTGGAGGTTTGGACGGTAAACCCATTAAATTGATAGAATTCAATGCGGATACTGCCACTTGTATTCCCGAAACCGCTGTTGTTCAATGGGCTTCGTTGAAAGCAAATTCTTTGGATGAAAGTCAACAATTCAACACACTTTACGAAACTTTAGTATCAAAATTCAAGGAATTACATCTTCAAAATCCAAATTTTCAAAAAACTTTGTTGATTTCTACCATGAAAGATTTTCCTGAAGACGATACAAATATGCAGGTTTTGGGAGAAGCGGCAAAAGAAGCAGGTTTTGAAGTGGCTTTTGAATACATTGAAAATGTTGAGTTTTCGGCAATTGAAGGAATTTATAAGCAAAATCCAAGCGATGGAAGTTTTACAAAATACGATTATTGGTTCAAACTTATTCCGTGGGAATATATCGGTTGGGATGAGCCAGAATTAAGTGAAATTTTGACACAAATTGTCGTTAACAACAAAGCGATTATTCTGAATCCTGCCTATACATTGCTTTTTCAATCAAAAGCAATTTTAAAGGTTTTGTGGGAACTTTACCCAAATCATCCTCTTCTGCTCGAAACATCTGATAAACCAATTTTGGGTAAAACTTGTGTAGAAAAAGTGCTTTTCGGGCGAGAGGGGGCAAACCTAACGATTGTTTCAGAATCAGGATTAAAGATTGATTCGACTGAAGGAGAATATGATGAACAAAATACTGTTTTTCAGGTTTTTACGGAGTTTTTACAAGATTCGGAAGAAAATTATTATCAAGCTGGCGTATTTTTTGTAAGGGAAGCTTGCGGACTAGGTTATCGTAGAGGAGGTAAAATATTGGATAATAAAGCTCAATTTTGTGGACATTTGATTGAGTAAGAAAAAAATCGAGAGCTATAGAGTCAAAGTGACTTTATGGCTCTCGATTTTTATCGAATCACACACTCGGTGGCAATAATTTATACATTACTGGTGTAACAATTCTGGTCAGAATCAATGATGAAATCAAACCACCAACAATAACCAACGCTAAAGGAGAATATAGCGGAGAATGTTCCATAATTAATGGAATCATGCCACCAATGGCCGTCATGGTGGTCAGTACAATTGGAATAAATCTAGTTTCGCCTGCTTCTTCAATGGCTTCGTCAATGCTCAAACCATTTTCTTTTCGTAGGAAATTAGTATAATCTACTAACAAAATTGAGTTTTTGACTTCAATTCCCGCCAAAGCGATAATTCCAACGATAGCAGTGAACGAAAGTGAATTTCCTGTAAAAAGTAAAATCAAGATAGCACCAATCATTCCCAACGGAATTACAGAAAGTACTATAAACATACTTTTAAAAGTCTTGAATTCGAGAATCAAAATAGCAACGATTCCAAAGATAGTTATGATAATAATTGTACCTAGTCCACCGAAAGTTTCTGCCGAACGTTCCACTTCGCCAGCCATTTTGAACGAATAACCTTTTGGTAATTTGATTGCTGCTAACTTGGCGGTTGCTTCTTTGGTTACGTTTGGAATCAAAAATCCACTTTTTATGAATGCTGAAACTGTTGAATATCGGTCTTTATCATAATGGTTGATTCTATTAGGTGAAGTTTCAAAACCAACCGTGGCTAATTGGCTCAAAGGCACTAAATTACCCATTTGATTGGCCACAAACATTTTAGAAAAAACATCCATATTTGGTCGATTTTCACGAGGTAAACTCACATTAATATCCATTTCTTCGCCATCATTTTGTTTGAATGTGCCAAGATTTACCCCCGCAATACCCATTCTGATAGTACGGTCAACATCAACCGTTGGAATGCCCAACATTCCAGCTTTATCTTTATTGATATTTACTCGCAAATCTACATTTTGAGCAGAAAGAGCATTATTTACATAAATTGTACCTTTTGTTTCTTTGAAAGCTTGCTCAACACGGTACGAAATTACTCTCAGCGAATCTAAGTTTTCTCCAAAAATTCTGACAGCTAAAGGAGCTTCAACAGGTGGCCCCTGCTCAAACTGAATCACACGAATTTTTGCTCCTGCATAAGAATCAAATTTTTCACGCAATTCATCAATAAATTTTTCTCTTTCTGGAACTTCAACCTCATCTTGTAATTGAACAAAAAGCTGTGAATAATTGGCTTGTGAACCACCAACGGGCAACACATTATAATAAATTCGTGGGTTTGATTTGCCTACATTCGTTGCATAATTTTTTACGATTTTATTTTTCGACAATTCACTTTCTACAAATCGTGCGGCTTTATCTGTTTCAGTCAAACTTGTGCCGAGTGGCGTTTCAATATTTATCAAAAATTGCGGTTTTTCAGAGCGTGGAAAAACACTTGTTCCCACAACAGGAATTAATGCCAAACTTCCTGCAAAAATCAAAACTGCAATCAAAAGAGCTGTTTTCGGAAAGACTAAAGCTTTATGAAGCACTTTACGATATGAGCCTTCAATACCTTTTTTCATCAAACGAAGAACAATATTTTCGCCATGTTCTTCACGTGGCATTAATTGACTTGCTAGAAAAGGCACAATTGTTAAAGACACAAAAAGTGACGCAATAATGGTCATAATAACTGCCATTGGTAAACTTCTGATGAAATCACCTGCCGATTCTGGTAAAAAACACAGTGGCAAAAACGCAAATATCAACGTTGCGGTACAGCCCAAAACGGCTAAACTTATTTGTTTAGTAGCTTCGATAGCAGCTTCCCGTCGTGGCATTCCTGTACGCAAAAATCTAGCAATATTTTCAACAACCACAATAGAATCATCAACCAAAAGTCCAAGGGCAATTACCAATCCAACAACACTCAATTGATTGATACCAAAGCCAGCCAAATCAAGCATTGTTAGACCAATAGCCAACGATAGTGGAATGGAAATCATAACGATAATTGCAGGACGGATTCCTAAAGGGATAAGCGTAATTAAGACCAACAAAATGGCAATTCCAAAATCTCGGGCTAAACCCAACAAACGAGTCGATACGCTTTCTACTTGGTCAAAACTTTGTTCAAATTTTATATTTGGTGGTAATGACTGCGAAAAACCATCAATAATTGGACGAATTTGCTCGCCAGTTTTAAAAATATTTCCGCCCGCTTTCATCGTTGCAGTTACGAAAATGCCACGTTTTCCGTTGAGCCTTGCTAGATAAGTTTCTTCTTCGTAATCAAATTTTATATCGGCGATGTCTCGCAAATAAGTAATTGTAGCACCCGAAGTACTAACGACAGTATTTTTGATTTCTTCAATATTTTCGTAGCTTCCAGAAGTTTTTACGCTGAATTTTCGGCTACCGATTTCGATATTTCCTGCTGGAATGTTAGCATTTTCTGATTGAATTGCTCCCAAAACACGGTTCAATGGAATACGAAATTGTGCCATTTTATCTAAATTAATTGACACGCGTACTTGCTGCTTTGGAAAAGCCCAAACTTCGGCCGTTTTGATTGATTTTACCCGCAACAAATCATCTTTCAGACGGTCGGCTTCTTCCTGCAAATCTTTGTATGGAGTCGTTTCTGACAATAAAGCACATTGAATAATATTTACTCCTTCTGGCGTAAATCGAAGAATATCAACACTATAAATATCGGCAGGAAGTTTACTACGAATGGCATTAATTTCTCGTACTACTTCATTATATTTTTCGTCAGGATTGATTGAATGTTGAAACTCAATCCGAATATTAGCTACACCTTCATCGGCGGTAGAAACAACACGTTTAATATCACTAATTTCAGACATTCGGTCTTCAATTGGGTCAACGATGAGTTTTTCCATATCCGCAGGTGATGTGCCTGGATACACAACAATAATGCTATTGAATGTTGCCTTTAAAGTCGGGTCTTCGGCTTTTGGCATATTGAGTAATGAGTTGACGCCAATTGCCATAATCATCACAAAAATGATGATTGTAAATTGGTAATTTTTGACGGAAAATTCGACTAATTTCATAATCTCAAACCCTAAATGGGCTTTGTTTTAAATTTTTTAGAAGATAAAATCACATATTCTTAATAAAGAGAATTAGTAAAACGGTCAGTTATTACTATTTGCAGTTAGCGATTTTACCTTCGCTCCATCACCTAAAAAATTAGCTCCTTTTGTAACAATTTGCATCCCTTCACTGATACCCGAAACAATCGCCACGTTGTTTCCAAAAATATGTCCGAGTGTTACAGGAGTTTTTGTGACTGACTGATTATTTCTCAAAATGTACACAAAAGCCTTGTTTTTATCTGCTTCAACCAATGATTCAATAGGAACAGCGAGCGTAGAAGCACCTTTACCTGTTGAAATTTCGGCTTTTGCTACGAAACCTGAAATGAGCTTTTTCCCATTAGGCTGAATCTGTAATTCAGCTTCAAAAGTACCCGTAGCGGGGTTTACAGTTTGAGCAATTTGAGTAATTTTGGCCTGAAATGGCTCGTTCGGGTACGCATCCAAGTAGATTGTTGCGTTATCTCCCATTTTTACTTTTACGACATCACGGTCGGCCAAACCAACATTGACGATGTATGCACTTTCGCCTGTTCCTAAAATAAATGCAGGAACAAATGGCGTAATTAATTCACCTTGTTCTGAAATTTTACGAAGAATTCGACCGCTGGTTGGAGCGTAAATTCTTGATAGTTTTTGATTAAACTCGGCCACTTGTACACTTTGTTTGGCTACGTCAAAACCTGTAGTTGCATCTTGCACATTGGTGAGCGTTGTGGCTTCGTCAGCGTAGAGTTTTTTTACTCGCTCAAGGTCTCTTTCTGATTTTTCTAATCCTAATTTTGCTTGGCGAACTTGAGCGTCAATCTCTGATAAATCAAGTTCGGCTAACAGTTGACCTTCTTTAACAGCTTGTCCTTCCGAAACGTATATTCTACGAATCATTCCACCCGTTTTGAAGGCCAATTTCATTTCTGATTTTGACGAAAGTACGCCACTAGCAACAATTGGCTCGCTCAAATTTCTACGCATCACTGGCTGAACTTCAACTGTCAAAATCTCTTCTGCTTCTTGTTTTTTTTCTTGTTTTTTGCCACAACTGACTGATAATGTAGCGATTACAACTGCTGTGAAAATGTGATTTTTCATATATAGCTTTTTATTTTTGTTCAAAACCTAATTTTTCTAATTTTTTGAGCCAATCTGCTCGATAGCTATCTTTTGATAATCTAATCGGCCCGATTGTTGTTGTGCGGACTGGTTTTATTCCTACAAAATGAAAGGTTAATTGTTTCATTGCATGATAACTTGGGCGACCATAATATAACCAATAATACCAAGCTGGTTGGTCGAGTGTGCTAACAATATGCCCTGACTGTCCTTTCAAAAGTTTCTTCCACCACAATGAGTTTTCTATTTTCTCGTAGGCTATTCCAGGTAAGAAAATTCTGTCGAAAAAGCCTTTTAAAAGTGCTGGAATAGAACCCCACCAAACTGGATAAAAAAGCACCAAATGTTCTGCCCATTTGATTTTTTCGATAGAATCAAGCAAATCTATTTCTAATTCAGTGCGTTTTCTATAACCAAATTGTAAATTTGGATTAAACTCTAAATCTCGGACGATGATTTCTTTTATCTCTGCACCCGAAGCAATCGCTCCTTTTTTGTAGGCTTCATAAAGAGCAAAATTGAAACTTTCGGCATCTGGATGTCCTTGAATAAGTAATATTTTTTTCATAAATAAAAAGCTGATTTAAAGGCATTAACACTAATAAAACAACTATTTGACAGCACCAACTTTATCTAAAGTGGCTTGTTTGACCAAAATATCATACTTTGCAACCGATTCTTGCAAACGTGCTGTAATAATTTCGTTAGACGCTCGCAGGTATTCAATCATGATTGCTTGTCCATTTCGGTATCTGCTCTCTACTATTTTGAAATATTTTTCAGCTTTTTTTGTCCCATCTTGAGCCGTAATTAATGATTTTTTTGCGGCTTCCAAGTCAAAATATGCTTGCGAAACTTGCAATTGAATCTGTTGTTTTATTTCTTCAAGTTTAGTGTCAAGGATATTTTTTTGGATTTTTGCTTGTTGAATTTTCGATTTTTTCTCGTAACCGTGATACAAATCCCAGCTCAAGCCAATTTGACCCAGCATATACGCTTGGTTTTTGAAAGTATATCCATAGCCTTGAAAACCCACATTTCCACCCAAAAAAACTTGCGGACGAAAAGTATTCATTTCTTGCAATTTGATGGCTGATTCCGAAACTTTGATATTTGTTCGTAGTTGATTTATTTCTTGTCGATTTGCTAAAGCGTCTTCTTTTAACTGCGTTAAATTTTCGGTTAAAAGTTTTGTATTCACCAAATTTGTATCCGCCGCAATTTCTTCTGAAAACTCACGATTCATCAAAAAATTAAGAAAAACTTTCACCGTTTGACGGTTTTTATCCAAAATCGCTATTTGTTGGTCGAGTTTGCTAACTTCGTATTCGGCCGAATAAACTACATCTTTGGTAGCTACATTATTACTGACCAATTTTTCGTTAAGTTTCACAAAATCCGTCAGCAAGTTTCTCGAAGTGTCGAATATTTTTTGGGCTTCCAAAGTCTGCAAATATTGTAAATATGCAGTTGTGATGCTATAACGAATTTCGTTTTCTAATACACGCTTTTTAGCTTCTTGAGCCGAAAGTAAATCCCTCTGTATCAGTAAATTATACCTAATGTCAGTATTGAAAATTGGGTACTGAAAACTTAATTTTGTGTCATGAAAATTATTCGGAGCTAAAAGCTGATTGACATTTTCGACTTGCGGGAAATTATTGGTCTTTGTGAGTTGATTCAATGTTGAATAAACAGGATTTAACAAATCGCCAATCGGAAATTCTAAACGACGCCCACCCGCAGCCAATGTATAATTAGGATTAAAAGTAACTTTAGGCATAAAGTTCGCCTTTGCTTGAGCAATACTTTCTGCTGACTTTGTAATTTCAAGTCGTTCTTGTTTTAAACCTAAATTTTGTTTCAAACCTTCCTGAATATACGATTCAAGAATTGGAGATGTTTGAGAAAAAGCCCAAAAAGGAGCAAGAATTGTAAATAAAGTAATAATCTTTTTCATAAAAATGGATAAAGTATCTATTGGTAGCTTTTAACGGTTTCAATGATTCCTTCTTTATAAGGTGTTGGACTAAAATTGAATGCTTTTTCAAATTTTGTACTATCAAATAAATATTCAAACTCGTTTTGGTAAGACATTTCTTTGAGTTCTTTCACGATTGGCATAAACAATCCACCTATCCAAAGCATCAAGTTTCCCATGATTTGGTGTCCAGTTCCCTGATGAAAACTTTCTTGGCAAATGCTCATAAATTCTTTGCCCGTAAGAGCGTCATGGTGTGTTGGCAAATGCCAAATTTGGTTGTAAGCTTCTACTGTATTTCCTAAAATAACTGTTCCTTTGGCGGCGTCAATTGTATACGTAAAAGAGTGTTTTACGTTGTCGTTTAGCAACCAAGATGGTTTTTGTCCTTTGGCAAGTTTTGAAAAAATTAATGATTCAGTCATACTATTTTTAGCATCAGAGCCATAAAAATCAGCTGACCGAGCAATAATTGCTTGTAGTGTTCCTGCTTTTATTTCGTCCAAAATCATCTGATTTAACTTTGCTCTCACTTCACCTTTTTTACTGCATGGATTCAATGGCGACTCTTCGGTCATCCAACCATCAACTTTACCAAGCATATAAACGTTATCGAAAAACACTAATTTAGCACCATGTTTTTTACAAGCGTTGATGGTATTTTGCATGATAATTGGCCATTTTTGTTGCCAAACTTTAGTTTTATACTCCAATCCAGCCATTAAATAAACAATTTCTGAGCCTTCAATTGCTTTATCAACTTGTGTGGCGTCTGTTAAATCTGCCGACATCGTTGTGTCAGTGTCATTTATTTTTTTTGGATTGCGACTAACCAACCTAATATTGGTTGTGTAATTGATTAATTCTTTGGCGAGAGCATTCCCGATAACTCCACCAGCTCCTAATATTGTCTGCATTTCAATAACCGTTTATTAGTTTCTGAACACTGTTAAGTAATTGTTTTAAAAATTAGGTCTAACTTTGAGTCAGACCTAATGAATCTTACATTTTTATTCCTGTAACAACCAAATTGGAGGTGCATTTAGCAATGATTTTATGTTCGGAATTTCGTGCTTCGCATTCCATATTAATGACCGTTTTCCCTGGTCTAATCACTTTTGATTTTACGTAAATAATATCGCCAACTTTCGCTGGCAGTAAATAATCAATAGTCAGATTTATTGTTGAATAAAAGCTTTCACGTCCTAACGAAAAAACGGTCATTCCCATTACGTCATCAAGCATCGAAGCTGTAATACCACCGTGCAATATTTTTCCTGGATTGGTCATTTCTTCCCGCACAATAAACTCAACCGTTAAAGAACCTTCTTCAACAGCAATGAGCTTGCCATTGAGCCAACGACCCAACGGAGAAGGACTCATTTCGGCAGCATGTTTGCCAATATTTGATTGAAAATATTCAAGAACTTGGTTAGTCATATAATTACTTTTTATAATTGTGTATCATTTCTGTAAACTTAGCATAGGCATTTTCCAAAATCTTTATTCGACGTTCTTCTGGAAAAATCATTGTTCTTCGTCGCAAGTGTAAAGTTGCTAATCCATGCACTAAACTCCACATCATTACTGAAATAGATTCACTGTCTTCTCCTGCAAAGTAACCTGCTTTCATACAATCTTCAACCACAAATTTGAGTGTATCAAAAGCCCTTTCGCCGTCACACCAAATTTCCTCACGGCATTCGAGTGTTTCTATCGGGGCAGTCATTACAAACATCAAATCATACAATTCTGGATTTTCAAAAGCATATTTTAGATAATGTTTTCCTAAGGCAACTAATCTTTCAAAAGGGTCAGTTTTACTAATAATTCCTGCTTGCATTGCTTGCGTTAATGCTCCAAAAGCTTCAACGTGTAGTGCAAATAAAATTTCATTTTTATCCTTAAAATAAAGATAAATCGTGCCAGCACTATATTCAATCACCTCAGCAATATTACGAATACTCGTTTTTTCAAACCCTTGCTCCAAAAAAAGTCTCCGAGCAGCATCCAAAATTTGCCGCTTCATCTCTACTTTTTCTCTTTCTTTTCTATCAACAACACCCATTGAATATTAATAATTAAGTTAACACCACAAATAAAATGAACACTGTTCATAAAAACAAATAATTTTAAACTTTATTAAAAAAAATCCTTAAATCCGAACATTGCTATCATACAAATAAATCATTAGCCAGTTAAAAAATGAAATATTAAAAAAATATTAGTATGCTTGCATACTAATATTTTTGTATTTAACTTTGTTTATATCTATCTAACAAACTACAAAACGACATGGCAGCAACTATAATTGAAGGAATCAATTTTAATCTAACCGAAGAACATCTTGCTGTACAAGCAGCCGCACGAGATTTTGCCCAAACCGAACTACTACCAACCGCCATTGAACGTGATACTCATTCGGTATTTCCTTATGAGCAAATAAAAAAAATGGGTGAATTAGGTTTTATGGGCATGATGGTTTCGCCCGAATACGGTGGAGGCGGAATGGATACGATTTCGTATGTATTGGCGATGGAAGAAATTTCTAAACTTGATGCGTCGGCTTCTGTGGCAATGTCGGTCAATAACTCTTTGGTTTGCTGGGGTTTGGAAGCATTTGGAACGGAAGAACAAAAACAAAAATATTTAAAACCACTCGCTTCTGGACAAATTATTGGAGCATTTTGTCTATCAGAACCAGAAGCAGGCTCTGATGCAACTTCGCAAAAAACTACCGCCGAAGACAAAGGCGACTATTATTTACTCAACGGTACAAAAAATTGGATTACCAACGGCGGCACTTCGTCGGTTTGCTTGGTAATAGCTCAAACACATCCCGAATTGAAACATAAAGGTATTAATTGTTTGATTGTTGAAAAGGGAATGGAAGGTTTTGTGGTTGGTAAAAAAGAAGATAAAATGGGTATTCGCTCGTCAGATACACATTCTTTGATGTTTACTGATGTAAAAGTGCCAAAAGAAAATCGAATCGGAGCTGATGGTTTTGGTTTTAAGTTTGCCATGAGTACGCTCAACGGTGGAAGAATCGGGATTGCTGCACAAGCATTAGGAATTGCAGCTGGAGCTTATGAATTTGCCTTAAAATATTCAAAAGAAAGAAAAGCATTTGGCAAATCAATCAGTGAACATCAAGCGATTCAGTTTAAATTGGCTGAAATGGCAACAAAAATTGAAGCGGCTCGCTTATTAGTTTACAAAGCGGCTCGCCAAAAAGACGAGGGAAAAGATTATGTTGAATCAGCGGCAATGGCAAAATTATTTGCTTCAGAGGTAGCCATGTGGGCGACTACCGAAGCCGTACAAATTCATGGAGGATATGGATATGTAAAAGAATTTCACGTTGAACGCCTTATGCGTGACGCTAAAATCACGCAAATTTACGAAGGAACTTCTGAGATTCAGAAATTGGTCATTGCACGTGAAATTTTGAAGTAATACCTTTGTCTTTAAAATAAGCCAATAACAAACGCCATGAACAAATTATTTGTATCGTTATTCATTTTTTTGAGTTTTAATGCTTTTTCACAAGAAACCATTACAGGTTCACAAGCAAAGGATTTTGTAGGAAAAGAAGTCTTTTTGGTTGGGAAAGTTGCGGGTTCAAGACTTTTCCAAAGACAAACTGGCGACTTATTGCTACTGAATATTGACAAACCTCATCCCGAAAATGATATTACGGTCGTTATTGAAGGTGAAACGCTTTCAAATTCAAAAGGCAAATTTACAGAAGCCGATTTACAGGGGAAAGTAATAAAAGTGAAAGGTATTGTGAGCATCTTTAAAGATAAACCGCAAATAAAGCTCGAAAATGCAGTCAATTTAACCATTGAAAAGTAGATTTTAGTTTTATACACCGAAAAGCCCATCTTGAAAATGGGCTTTTTTATACCTAAAATTTCCAAATTAAAATATTTTAAAAAATAAATCTTCAATCTAGCATTAACTAAAGATAAAAGTATCTATTTTAGTATTTTGATATTACAAGTAACTAATTTCTATTTCATTCATCCCTAATAAAAATGAATTTATTCGATATTAAAGAACAGCCCAAAGTTTATGATGTAATCATCGTTGGCTCAGGGGCAGGCGGCGGAATGGCAGCTTACCAACTCGCCAAAGCAGGGGCAAAAGTGTGTTTATTGGAAGCAGGTGGGTATTTTGACCCAGCTGACCCAAAGTACATCACTCAATTAAAAAACCCTTGGGAATCCCCTCGCCGTGGAGCTAGTACACGCCATCGTCCATTTGGAGATTTTGACGCCGCTTGGGGAGGTTGGGATATTGATGGTGAACCTTACAACGCCGTTCCAGGCACACAATTTCGCTGGTTTCGCTCAAGAATGTTGGGTGGAAGAACCAATCACTGGGGACGTATTTCGATGCGTTTCGGCCCAGATGATTTTAAAAGAGGCTCAATGACGGGCATTGGCGATGATTGGCCAATTGACTATGAAGACCTTGCTCCTTATTATGACAAAGTAGATAAATTTATTGGACTTTTTGGTACAAAAGAAGGAATCAGAAATGAACCAGATGGACATTTCTTACCTCCGCCAAAACCTCGTTTGCATGAATTAATGCTTAAAAAAGCAGCAACTGGCATTGGTATTCCTGTCATTCCATCTCGAATGGCAATGCTTACTAAGCCAATTAACGATTCTCGTGGTTCATGTTTTTATTGCGGTCAATGTGGAAGAGCATGTCAAGCTTATGCTGATTTCTCGGCTTCTTCGGTGCTTTGCATTCCAGCAGCAAAAACTGGTAACCTCAAACTCATCAATAATGCCATGGTACGTGAGGTACTTACAGACCCAAATACAGGGTTAAGTACTGGGGTTTCGTATGTCAATAAAATGGATTTGAAAGAATATTCTATCCAAGGGAAAATTGTCGTTTTAGCTGCTAGTACTTGCGAAACTGCACGTATTTTATTGAATTCAAAATCATCAAGATACCAAAACGGATTAGCCAATGATAGTGGTGTTGTTGGAAAATATTTGAATGATTCAACGGGAGCAAGTCGCCAAGCATTTATTCCTTCATTAATGGATAGAAAACGCTACAACGAAGATGGTGTTGGCGGAATGCACGTATTTACTCCGTGGTGGTTAGACAACAAAAAACTAGATTTTCCAAGAGGATACCACATTGAATATGGTGGCGGAATGGGAATGCCTGGAGGTGGTTTTGGTGGTGGAATTGAGCGAGTAAACGGACTTTATACCGACAAAAACGGAAATAAAAAGAAAGCAGGTGGCTACGGTTCGGCTTTGAAAGAAGACGTGATTCGTACTTATGGAGCTTATATTGGTATGGCTGGTCGTGGAGAACCGATTCCTTTAGAGTCAAATTATTGCGAAATCGACCCTAATAATGTTGATAAATACGGTATCCCGACACTTCGCTATAATTATAAATGGAGTGAAAACGAAATCAAGCAAGCCAAGCACATGCAAGATACGTTTGAGCAGATTATCCATGAATTGGGAGGTATTGCTCTTGGCAAAAAACCAGATGCAAGCAATAATTATGGGTTGGCTCAACCAGGCGAAATTATCCATGAAGTTGGAACGGTTCGTATGGGAAATGACCCTAAAAAATCAGCTCTGAATGGTTGGCAACAAGCACATGATGTCAAAAACTTATTTGTAGTAGATGCGGCTCCGTTTGTTTCACAAGGTGATAAAAATGTAACTTGGACAATCTTGGCAAGTTCTTGGCGTACATCTGATTATATCATCGACCAAGTAAAAGCGAAGAATTTATGATGAGATTCGAGAAGAAATAAATCCCAATAAGGTTTTCAAGAATTTCGAATTTTTATCTATTAAAATTTAATTTCCAGAAAAAAATGAAACGTAGAGATACATTAAAAGCACTATCTTTAGGTACATTCGGAATGGCGGCTTTACCGACAACCGATTTGGTAGCTGCTGCTCCAGACCCAAAGCCCTTCAAAACAACTCCCGCTAGAGTTGCCGAAGAAATTGAGCGTGATAAAAAATTAATGGCTGAACAATTCTTCAATGCGACGGAATTAGCTACCATTGGTATTTTATGTGATATTATTATCCCTGCCGATGCAAAATCGGGTAGTGCTACACAAGCAGGTGTTCCTGCATATATTGAGTTTATGGCAAAAGACCAGCCTGCTTACCAAACGCCATTAAGAGGTGGTTTGAAATGGCTGGATAATACATGTGTTAAGCGTTTTGGAAAAGCGTTTTCGCTTTGCACAGCCAAACAAAGAATTGAAATAGTAGATGCTATTGCTTATCCAGAAGACGTAAAACCCGAATATGCTCAAGGAGCAGCGTTCTTCACTCAAATGCGAAATCTAACATTATCGGGCTTTTTTACAACTCCAATGGGCTTCGAAACTTTAGGTTACGTGGGCAATAGACCAAATCAATGGGATGGCGTTCCGCAAGATGTTTTAGACAAATATGGTTTAAAATATGACCCACTTTACGACAAAAAAGATTGATTTGTTAATTTTTCAGAAAATAGCTCAGTAGAATTTCTATTGAGCTATTTTTATGAAAATTGCCTTACTACTTTCATAATATGTTCTGAATCATAGCTATTTTTTTGCCAATCTTCTAGGCGTTTGTTCATTACTTTGAACCAAATTGGAGGTACGAGCGAAATCAAAATCATCATTGTATAACCAAAAGGTAATTGAGGACTTTCATCAAAATGACGTAAAACCTGATATGGTCGAGCCGCATAAGCGTGGTGGTCAGAATGACGTTGAAGCTGAAAAAGCATCAGATTACTATAAAAATGATTGGCATTCCATGAATGTAGAGGATTTACTCGTTCATAACGACCATTTCCAATTTCTTGACGAAGAATTCCATAATGCTCAATATAATTTACACATTCTAAGGATAGAATCGCTATCAAACTTTGAATTGTAAAAAAGAAAGGAACAATCCATACAATCTCGTTGGGTGATTTTCTGAAAATTAAAGTAAGTATTACACACAAAGCTATTGGCAAAACTACCGCCCAAATCATTTCATTTTGGGTATCCCATTTACTTTTACTATTTTTTTGAAGGCGTTTTTGTTCAATATCCCATGCACTGCTAAAACCACCAACCAAACTTTGTTTCCAAAAAGCAAAAACGGTTTGATTTTTGCGTGCAGTTGCTGGGTCGAGTGGAGTAGCCACATGAACGTGATGCCCACGGTTATGTTCCACAAAAAAGTGCATATAACAAACCGAAATCAAGGCTGCTCGGGCATGAAACTGAGCCACAGGACTCGCACGATGACCTAATTCGTGGGCAACATTAATGATAGTCGAAGCATAAACACCTTGACTAAGCATTAGTCCAAAAATCTGGTACCAAGTAAGCGAGTCATGCGTGAGTATATAACAACACCAAAAAAGCATAAAATACTGAATATAAACGTGAGAATAAACCAAAAAATCGAAATAACGGTCTTTTATTAATTGCTCATATTGTTCGGCACTAGCATTTTGTGAATCTCGACTTACGATTTCATCAAGTATTGGAATGAGTATATAGGCGTACACAAAAACGAAGAATGTCCAGTTTGGGCTAATGAAATAATATCCTAAAAGAAAAAAAGCAATAAAGGAATATCCCCATGCAAATCCTATTTTTTTACCGATGCTCATGGTTTACTGATTTTTCGTTGTAATTTTAGTCTGTTAATACAAATCTTATACTTTTGCTGAAAATATCCTAAAAAATTATCCCATTTATATTAAGTAAAGGAAATACAGTAATGTACCCAAAAATATGAGCGAATTTTTGATTTATCTTCAGCTTGGTTATCAACATATCACTGACCTAAATGGCTATGATCACATTCTTTTTGTGATTGCTTTGTGTGCCATTTATCGAGTTACCGACTGGCAAAGAATATTATATTTGGTTACAGCTTTTACTATTGGGCATTCAATTACGCTCGCTTTGGCAGCTCTTCAATTGATTGAATATAGCACCGAATTCATCGAATTTCTAATTCCGTTAACAATTATCGTAACCTGTTTCGCAAATTTTTCCCATCGAAGCACCGAAAGTGTTCTTGACCCAGAAAGATTTTCTCCCATTAGGTATTTTTTAGCTCTCATGTTTGGTCTAATTCATGGAATGGGGTTTTCAAATTATCTCAGAAGTTTATTGGGAAAAGACCAAAATATCATTCCTCAACTACTCGCTTTTAATATTGGACTAGAATTTGGACAATTAGTCATTGTAAGTCTTTGTATTATGCTTTCGTTTTTGATTTTAGATGGTTTTAAAGTAAAAAAACACTCTTGGAATCTTATTTTATCTGCTTTTGTGGCTGGAGTTGCCTTCAAATTGATGACCGAAAAATGGTACTTTTGATGAAAAGAATGGCATAAAACACTTTTTTTCTGTCCAAATGCCCCTTTTTCAAACTTTTTTACTGCTATTAAGTGCACTTTTGTCTCAATTTTGTGTTACTATAAGATACAATCAAACAAATTTATAATTTGCTCATGCAAGAAAGTACATCTCTTCTCGGTTTTTTATTGACGGCATTTTTGGCTGGTTTTGCCTCTATTTTCATGCCTTGTATCTACCCAATTATGCCCATGACTGTTAGTTTTTTCACGAAACAATCGCAAGGCACGAGTAAAGCATCTTTTTATGGACTTTCAATCATGTTTGTTTTTGGGTTAATTGGCTTGGTTGCAACTGTTTTTGGAGCTCCATTTCTAAATTTTATCAGCACGCACTGGATTCCAAATCTTATATTTTTTGTGATTTTTATTATTTTTGGCATTTCACTTTTAGGAGCTTTTGAAATCGTTTTACCGCATGAAGTTGTCAATAATATCGACAGAATGTCAGAGCGTGGTGGGCTAATCGGTATTTTTTTTATGGCTCTTACGCTCGTTGTTGTGTCGTTTTCTTGTACTGCTCCTTTTGTTGGTTCATTATTAATTATGGCTGCAAAAGGTGAAGTTTGGCGACCACTTTGGGGAATGTTGGCTTTCGGTCTTCCGTTTGGAATTGTGTTTACTTCGCTTGCAATGTTTCCACAATGGTTAAAAAGTTTGCCAAAATCAGGTGGTTGGATGAATGAAATGAAAGCCGTTTTTGGTATTCTTGAATTTGCTTTAGCTCTCAAATTTTTAAGTAATATCGACCTTACTTACCATTTCAATTATATTTCTCGTGACCTTTTTCTTATCATTTGGATAATTATTTTTGCAGCAATCGGGTTGTATATTTTAGGAATCATTCGTTTACCAAAAGACACAAAAGTAAAAAAATACAATTTTCAACGAATTGGTTTTGCGGCAGTATTTTTTGCTCTTTCCGCTTATATGATTCCAGGCGTTGTTCAAGGTAAAGAATTAAGCCTTTTATCTGGAATTTTACCACCAAAAACCCTAAGTGCAGTCGTTGTAGATGGCTCAAAATTAAGAGCATTGCCGCACGAATTACAAGGTTTTTATGATTATGACGATGCTTTAGCTTATTCAAAAGAAGTTGGAAAACCCCTATTTATTGATTTTACTGGCTATGCTTGTGCTAACTGTCGTAAAATGGAGGAAAATGTCTGGTCAAAACCTGATGTTTTAGAAAAACTAAAAAATGATTTTGTGATTGCATCTTTGTATGTCGATGATAAAAAAGAACTTCCGAAAGAAAAACAGTACACTTCCAAATACGATGACGAACTAAAGGTAACTGTTGGCGATAAAAATATGGATATTGAGATTACAAAATACAACAATAATGCTCAACCATATTATATCATTGAAGATGCTAGCGGCAAATCAATCGTCAAACAACCTATTGGTTATTGCTCAAAAGAAGATTTTATCAAGTTTTTGGATGAAGGGCTTGTCAATTACAAAAAGCCTTGACTTTCTGATATAAAGTTGAAATCCTCAATATCAAAATATTGAGGATTTTTTTATGCTATTTTACTAAAAAAATGTTGTATTTCTGTCTCAATAAAGCGTGCTTTCTTGGCAGTTGCTTTTTTCAAAAGGTTGAGATATTGAAATTTAGGAATCTCAATTGCACCAAAACGCCTAACATTATCATTGATAAACTGCGTATCTAGCAATTCAAAACTTTGATTTCTTAACGTTTGAATGAGGTAATGAAAAGCTACCTTTGAAGCATTTGGCTCAGTATAAAACATTGATTCGCCAAAAAAAGCCGAACCAATTGCCACGCCATAAAGTCCACCTACCAAGGTATTATTAACATAAGCTTCTACACTATGAGCTAGACCCATAGCGTTTAGTCCCGAATAAGCTTCAATAATTTCTTCAGAAATCCAAGTATCATCCGAATCACTTCGAGCCATCGCACAACCTCTCATTACGCCCTCAAAATTTGTGTTAAATCGGATATCAAAATATTGTTTATTGATTAAAGGGCGTAACGATTTATGTGGTTTGTAGGTTTCTATAGGAATAATAGCACGAGGGTCGGGCGAATACCAGTACAAAGTTCCGTCCGAGTCAGCCATTGGAAAAATACCGTTAATATAACCGTAAATTAGGTCGTCTGGCGTAAGTTTTGTCATTAAAATTGTCGTAGCTGAATACTAACAAAATTAAGTAAAAAAATGAGAAAAACTAAAAAAATAGATTTTAGAATAAAAATTATAGTGTTAATCGCAAAAAGTACTTAGTTTTTCTTGATTTTTGGAGATTCAAAAGTAATTTTCCCCTTTTCGTCATATTCGTATAATATATATGGTTCGATCGAAGTATCGTAGCAATCTTTACCAAATTGGGTTTCTCTTTTTCGACGATTTCCTGTTGGGTAATATTCAACCCATTTACCAATTTTTACACTGTCGTCCATCATTCCTTGCTCTGCCAATGTGCCGCTTTCATTAAATAAAAAATATTCGCCTGTTACTTTTCCGTAGTTTTTGGGTTTAACTTCCTTTATTTTTGTTTGGCTATCATCAAAATACGAAATTTCGGAATCCCTATAAAAACCTCTTTCGTAGTATTCTTTATTGAGTAAATTGTAGTTTTTATCGTAAGATTCCCAACGACCATCTTTTGTGCCGAGATAATACCAACCTTCTTCAACAACCAAATCTCCAAGATATTTTTTGTACGGGCCATGCATCAAATTGTTGGTTTCTCGGTCACGACCAAGACCTTCAACAATACGATTAGCTTTTCTATCATACCAATAAAGATGGCGAGCGTAAGCATTAGGTTGAGTAAAATCTTTCAAAGTATAAAATTCCAAAAAAGTCAAATTATTACCTGTCCCTTGTCTAATCAGTTGCTTTTCAACTTTTATTCCTTCATAATCTCGTCCGTTGAATTCTTTTTTAAGTCCTTTTATTTCTTTTTTTACATCCTTAAAAGTCTTTGAAATTTTCAAACCTAAATCTGGGAGAGTTTCGGTAGCAAATTTTTTGGCATCATCAATACTCGAAATATTATTTCCACCAGGCAACGACGCCGAAGCCTTTGGCGTTGTCACTCCTACTGGTAGTCTATCTAATTTTTCTTGAATTGTTTCCTTTTTATAGTCTTTGTCTCCTTTTTTCTTGGCTTGCGGCACTTGTGCTTTAGCCTCCGCAAAGAGCAAAACTAAAATAAATGAAAAAGAGTATATTTTTGAATAAAGTTTCATTTTCAACAATGATGGTGGTAATTATGTGCTTTCATTAAAACGACAAATTTCTAAAAAAATTGGACTTTTGTTTAAAACTCGTTCCAAAGAAATACTATTGACATGATAAAAGAAAAAAATGAATTAAAAACTCTGCATTATACAAGTCGAAATCCTATTCAAGTTGCATATTTTATTGATAATATTGAAAAATCAGCCTATAAACAAACTGATTTCCCCTACATCTTGACAGTTTTTTAATAATTCTAAATTACTAACTTCCAATTTTGGATGAATAAAATTAGCAGCAATTTCGCAGAGTGGCACTAAAACAAATTGGCGTTCTTGAATAAAAGGATGAGGAATCGACAAGTTTTCCATTGATATAACCTCATTTTCGTAGTATAAAATATCAATATCAATGATTCGTTCACCCCATTTTACCTGACGAACACGCCCCATGTCTTTTTCGATATTCAGTATTAAATGAAGTACTGCATTTGGCGAGAAACTTGTTTCAACTTCTATGACTTGATTTAGAAAAGAATTTTGCTCGACAATTCCCCAAGCAGCGGTTTCGTAAATACTCGATTTCAAAACTATTTGGCCAACTTTTTCTTTGATTAATCTTTGGGCCATCAGCAAGTTGCCTTCTCGGTTGCCTAAATTTGAACCTAAACCAAGAAAAATTTTATGAAGTTTCAAGCGATTGATAAGTTAAAAGTTTGAACAACTTCCGCAATTTCAGGTAATAAAGAGGGGTTTTTCTCGAAAGCATTACCAATTACAATAATATCTGCACCAGCTTCGAGGGCGGCGGCGGCTTTTTCGGTAGAATTAATACCGCCACCAACAATGAGCGGTAATGCTATGCTTTCTCTTACTTTTCGAATCATTTTTGGCGAAACTGGATAAACTGCTCCGCTTCCTCCATCCAAATATATTAGTTTCTGGCCTAACATTTCGGCAGCCATTGCCGTACAAGCAGCAATATCAGGTTTATCATGCGGAATTGGCGTTGTGTTACTGATGTACGAAACTGTCGTTTGGCGGCCACTATCAACCACCATATAACCAGTTGATAAGATTTCCAAGCCACTTTGTCTGAGCATAGGGGCGGCAATCACGTGTTGACCGATAAGAAAATCAGCATTACGTCCTGAAATCAAAGAAAGCAATAAAATTGCATCAGCGGTGGGTTCAATATGAAGGCTATTTCCTGGAAAAATGACTACTGGAATATTCGTTTTTGAATGAATATTTACAATCATTTTACTCATAATATTATTGGAAATCAAGCTTCCTCCAACCAAAAACAAATCAACTCTATTTTCAAAACAAGTATATAAAAAATCATCAAAAGTGGACATATCAACCTTATCTGGGTCGAGTAGCACCGCCAAAGACTTTCTTTGTAATTGCCTGTTAATCAGTATTTTATCAAGAATTTGACTCGACATTGTTGGTGGTGTAATTATCCATAAATTCTAAAAGTTTATCTTTCGCCAAAGCTAATAGTAGCGATGTTGCGGCTCCTTTCAAAGCTGCCCAAACAATTGATTCACTTTCGTTTTCTTCTTCAACCAAAAGTAATGGTTCGCTAGAAGTTTTTTGTTTTGGTGAAGGTAGCAAAAGCTCTGTTAAAGCATAAGCCGCAACAATTACGCCACCGATAACAAGCGTATTTTTGCCAACTTTTTTCAAATCACCGATTTGCATTTCGATAGCTTCCAAATACTTATTGGCCGATTCCTGCAAAAGTTCCTTACGTTCTTCACGACTTCCTTTAGGTGGTACAATCGGAATTTTTATGATTTCTTCTTTTGATTTTTTCACCTTTCTAACTGATTTTTACTCAAAAGTATTCAAAATTGCCCAAAAAAGAAAAGCGAAACGTTGATTTGTGACTTTGTACCAGCAAAAGCAATAATATTTACTGATAAAATGTTAGTTTTGGTTGAGATTTAAAATAATAAAGAACATTTATCTGAAATGAAACGCCACTCTTTAGTGTTGATAATTGGCTTATTTTGTGTTTCGACAAAGGTTTGCGGGCAGGGTAATTTAAAGCAGTTTTTTCAGGAATGTGGCGTCAAAGGTAGTACAACCATTTATGATTATAAGCATCAAAAATGGATATATTCTGACTCATTAGATGCCCAAAAGCTTAGTTTACCCGCTTCCACATTTAAAATCATCAATTTATTGATTGCCTTAGAAACGAAAGTTATCAAAGATGAAAACGAAGTTGTAAAATGGGTCGGAAAAACGGACACAACACTTTATGGATTTCGCCCCGAAATATACCGAGATATGACCGTAAAAGAGGCATTTGAAGTATCGGCTGGATGGGTATTTATTGAATTGGCAAAAAAAATAGGTAGAAAAAATTATACAAAATATTTAAAAGCTTGCCATTACGGTAACGTTGACTTATCTGAAAAAGGTACTGACTTTTGGAATTTTGGGCGTTTTGGAATTTCGCCACAAAATCAAGTTAACTTATTAAAAGATATTTATGAAGAAAAACTCCCTTTTTCTAAGCAAAATTACAAAATATTGAAAAAAATAATGATTACTGAGAAAACCAACGATTACATAATCAGAGCTAAAACTGGTTGGACACGTGACGGAGGTATTGATTCTGGTTGGTGGGTTGGATATGTAGAAAATAAAAAAAATACCTATTTCTTTGCCACTCGAATCACAAAAAAACGTACAGAATCTAACCCAAATTTCGGTCAATGCCGAAAAACAATTACAAAAACGATTTTGAAACAAATTAAAGCAGTCCAATAAACATCAACACATTGATAAACTTTATGAAAAGCCCTTTTTTAAATCTCTTAATTGCCCTACAACTAGGAATGGTAGTTTTATTTGCCTGTACTAAAAAACAAGTAGCCAATAAATATAACATTTCTACGAATTCAAAAACTCAAATAATTACAGGTGCAGACCAAATTTCGGAGTATTTACCCTTGTTGAAAGGAAAAAGAGTAGCAATGTTGGTCAATCAAACTTCAATTATCGGTAAAAAAGCCAGTGTTGATAGTTTATTGAGTTTAGGCGTAAACATTGTGAAGGTCTTTGGGCCAGAACACGGTTTTCGTGGAAATGCCAGTAATGGAGCAAAAGTAAATAACGAAATTGATGCAAAAACTGGTATTCCGATAATTTCGCTTTATGGCAAAATCAAACGCCCAACCAAAGAACATTTGGCAGATGTTGATGTAATGATTTTTGATATTCAAGATGTGGGAGCGAGATTTTATACCTACATAAATACGCTCGCTCATGTGATGGAGTCTTGTGCCGAATTTAATAAAGAATTAATTATTTTGGATAGACCAAACCCAAATGGATATTTGGTTGATGGTCCAATTTTACAAAAAGAATTATATTCAGGTATTGGGATGTTCCCGATTCCTATTGCTCATGGACTTACAATCGGTGAATTTGCACAAATGATTAATGGCGAAGGATGGATTCCAAACAAACTCCAATGTAAGATTCGTGTCATTAAAATTGCCAATTATAGCCACGAAATGGCTTATGATTTACCAGTTTTTCCTTCTCCAAACCTAAACACGCAACAATCCATTTTGCTTTATCCGAGTGTTTGTTTGTTTGAAGGAACAATTTTGAGTCAAGGTCGAGGTACTTATATTCCATTTACGGTTTTAGGAGCTCCCGCTTTAAAAGGGAAATATGACTTTAGCTTCAAACCTGTGAGCATTCAAGGCATGAGCGAAACACCTTTACACCAAAATGAAGATTGTTTTGGGCTTGATTTGAGAAAATACGATGCCAATATTCTTAGGAAAAAGAAACAAATCAATCTTTCATGGATGATGGAATTATACAAAGCTTATCCATTCAAAGATAAGTTTTTTGATAAAACTCAAAGCAAGCAAATGGGCGACATAAATAAATTGGCAGGAACTGAGCAATTCAAACAACAAATTATTGACGGTGCTTCAGAAGCTGAAATCCGTAAAAGTTGGGAGCCAGGGCTAAGCAATTACAAAACATTGAGAAAAAATTATTTGCTATATCCATAATTATCATTCGATTTTGAGAATGTAGAACAAGTGGCTACATTCTCAAAATTTCATTTGCTACCGATAAACAAAAGCTTTAAAAACTTCACCTTTTTTAAACAAATCGTTTCCTAAAGGTAATTCCAAGAATGCGTCGGCTTCTACCAAATTAGCTAAATCTCCCGAGCCATGCCCTTCTACTGGTGTAGCCAAAATTTTGCCCGTTTGTGTATAAGAAAGCTTTACTTGCAAAAAAAATGTTAGTTCAGGTTTAAATGAAAAGTCTTGGGCTAATTCGGCCATTAATTGCTGATTATCAATGCCTTGTGAAGCATCTATCCACTTTTTAAAAAAGCGATTCAAGCACATAAACGTCGAAACGGGATTACCTGGCAAAGCAAAAACGAGCGTTCCGTTACGAGTTTTACCAAACCAAAATGGTTTTCCTGGACGCTGCGAAACCTTGTGAAAGAGTTTTTTTACACCTTGATTTTCAAGTGCTTGTGGCACAAAATCAAACTTTCCTGCCGAAACTCCACCACTCAAAATTAACACATCGAAAGTTTCTGTGAATTCCGTAATTTTTTGTTCAATAATATCCTGATTATCAGGCAACAAAATATTTTCGGTTTCAAGCCCCCAATTTTTAAGTGATGCCTGCAAAGCATAGCTATTCGACGTTCGGATTTGATGAGGCAACGGTTTTTCTTTAATCGGCACAATTTCTTCGCCAGTCGAAATAACTACGGCACGGAGTTTTTTCTGAACCAATATTTCATGTTTGCCAATTGTGGCTGCAACACCTATTTCAGCCGAAGAAATTTTTCGACCTTTTGAAACAATTACCTCGCCAGTTCTTCTGTCTGACCCTTGTAGATGAATATTTTGACCTTCTTTAAACTCTGAGAAATCAGCTATGATTTGTGCTTTTTTGCCCGAAATAAGTAAATCTTCATAGCGAATCACCATATCGGTATTAAGTGGAATCATCGCTCCTGTCATTACTTCTACACAATTTTGAGGGCTATTTAAGGTCTTTTGTGGATTTCCAGCAGCGGCAGTCGTTTCAATCTCAAAAATAGTTTTCCCTGCTTTGAGTTGAGCAAATTGAATCGCTATACCATCCATTGTTACCCGATTAAAAGGCGGAAAATCTCGGTCTGCACATAAATCTTCTGCTAATACTCTTCCCAAAGCTATGTCAATTGATACTTTTTCGGTAGGAATATTAATGGTGTTTTCTAAAATTATTCGTTCGGCTTCTTCGACAGTTATCATAAAATATTTTATTCTGAACAACAAATTACCAGATTTTTCACGAATTATTTGGCAAAAATTCTCAAAATTCACTTCATTCGTGTACTAATCAACAAACTATGAAAAAAACTTTATTTCTGTGTTTCTTTGCGTTGGCTTTACAAGCTCAACAACTCAAGTTAGAAATTAATAATTTTGAGATAAAAAGCATTTCTAGCAGCAAGCCTACTTATTCGCTACCATTACTTTCATTTGAAATTGATAAGCAAATAACCACAACTTTATCCAAAGATTGGACATCAAAATTGGACATTACTTATACCGAAAACGGTTATTTCAACAATGCTTTTAAAGTTCAAATCGTCTTCAAAAATACTTCAAAGGATACGCTAAATCTCAGGAATGTGGTGCCATTTGGCACTTCCGACAAACATGTTTATATGACTGGCTTGGGTGACCATTGGCTTTCACGTACCCATATTTTTCAGCCTAACAAAGCTCCTGTAAACGTAATTGTACCTGATAATGCGTGGGAATTGGGTTATGCTGGAATTGAACTCGAAAATGGCAAAAAGGTCTGTGCCATCACTCGTCGGAAAAGTTGGGAGAAAGCCACTCGCAAGCGTTTTGAAACCATTGTTGCTCCGCAAGGAACGGTTGTATATGAGTTTTATGCCGATTTTTACGAAGGTACTTGGCAAGATGGTTTACGAAAGATTTTTCAAGAAAAATATTTGTACGATGTAGAAAAATTCGATGAGTCGCTTTACCAACGACAAGATTTAAAATGGATTCAAGATACTTATGTTATGCACTTGATTATGGCTTGGGATAAATGGTTTTATACGCCCCAAGATGGCTACAATGCGTACAAAAATTTCTTGAAAAATGGAGAAAAACTATACGGCGGAAACGATGTCGTGGGTATTTGGCCAACTTGGCCAACTTTAGGTCTTGACCAACGTAATCAATGGGATTTGTTTCGTGATTTACCTGGTGGTTTGCCAAAATTGCGAGAAATGGCAGAATATTCACGCAAACAAGATACCAAGTTTTTTATTTGTTATAATCCTTGGGACGAAAGCACAAGTTATAAAAACTCAGCCAAAGAGGGCGAAAAAGGGCACCTAGATGGAATGGCAGAATTGGTAAAAGAGATTTCAGCAGATGGTGTCGTACTTGACACAAAAGGAGAGTCGAGCCGAGACTTGCAGATGGCTGCCGATGGCGTACGAAAAGGAGTAATAATGTATTCGGAAGGAATGGCCGTGCCGAAAAATATGTCAGGTATTATTTCGGGACGGGTTCATAATGCTTTATACTATCCGCCGATGTTGAATTTGAATAAATTTATTCGTCCTGATTTTGCTATTTTTAGAGTCGCTGAATTATATCTCGAGCCAATAAAAAGAGAATTTGCAACAGCTTTTTTTAATGGTTATGGCACTGAATTAAATATTTTCAGAAATGGCAAACCTCTCGAATGGCTTGATGAACAATACCGATATTTAGGGAAAACTTCGAGGATTTTGAGAGAAAATTCGGCATTTTTTCATTCAAAAAACTACGTTCCATTAATCTCGACTTTAAAAGATAAAATATATGTAAACGAATGGAAAATAGAGGCAGGAAAAAGTGCTATTTACACCATTTTTAGTGTTATTCCTGAAGGTTTCAAAGGACTTTTATTTGAAGTTGATTCCACGAAAAACTATCATTACGTTGACCTCTGGCATCATAAAGATTTGATTCCAAGCAAGCAAAATGACGGCAGGTTTTATATTGAAGCAGAAACGGATGCTTTTAATCAATCTTGGCTTGGCACAAACAACGAAGGCGAAGTTGATTGCATCGGAAAATTTCCAAAATTGCTTGATATTAACTTAAATATCTATGAAGATTCTTTGAAAATTGAGGCAAAACAAGGCACTGAAATTAGAATTTGGGCGGGGTTGCCAAGTTATGAAAAAGCGTATAAATCTTTCAAAAACAAGCAACGCTTTTCAATAAAACTGATGGATTATTTTGAGCAATATGAAGGAAAATTTATTGTGCAATTATTTGATAATCAACAACTTATTGATGAAAGAATTTTTGAAATAAAAGCTGGAACACCACGATTAGTAAGCAAAATAAAAATAAATACTACGGCTGTTTTTGATAATAAAAGCATGATAAAAGTTCCTTCTGGAAAATTTAAGTTCAATTTTACACGTGGCGATGATTTTGTATTTTATCCTGATGAAAAAAGTAGCATTGAAAAAAGCATGAAAAGTTTTTCAATCGATCAAAACTTAGTTACTAACGCCAATTTTCAAGCATTTTTGGTAAAATCAAAATATAAACCTGAGGATGAAACGAATTTCTTGAAACATTGGCAAGGCAAAAAAATGCCTGATAGTTTGACTAATTTTCCTGTAATTTATGTGAGTTATGAAGATGCTCAACGTTATTGTTCGTGGCAAGGAAAACGACTACCAACAGAACAAGAATGGCAATACGCTGCTCAATATCCTGATGCCCGTGATTATCCGTGGGGAATGGCTTTTGATTCGACAAAAACCAATGCTGGTGATGGCAAAATAAAGGTTGTGGGAAAATATCCGAATGGAGCAAATGAACTAAAAATAAATGATTTGGTAGGCAGTGTTTGGCAAATGACTAATGATGTTTATCAAAACGGTTCATATAAATATATTATGCTCAAAGGTGGGTCATACTTCAAACCAACTTCTAGTTGGTGGTATGTACAAGGCGGACCACAAAAATTGACGCATCGACAACATTTATTAAGGGTTTCGGAAGGTTTTGAACGAAATGCTACGGTAGGTTTTCGATGTGTAAAAGACTAGAAAATTCTACCCATCAACCTTCAAAAACAGTGTTTTCTACACTTTTATTTTTGAGATTTTTTCTCAAAACGCCATCAACAATTAAAAGAATTCCAACTGAAAAAATCACTTTCCCATAAGTATAAAGCAATTTAGGTTGGATATTAAAGACAAAAAAACACGAATAAGTATAAATATCAACAATTAGCAGACATAACACACCAATAATGGTTTCATACCAAGTCCGTTTAAATGGATTATCAACCAAAACACAGAGAAAAGCTATTATTATGGCCACAAAAATAAAACTTGCAAGTACCACAAACACTTGAAGTCTGTCCGAAAAATAGGTTTTATAAATTTCAAAAAAAGAAAAACTAAATCCTATTAGTACTATTATCGAAACTCCGATTGCATAGAAAACAATCTTTCTTTCAACTTTTTTTATTGCATTAATTTTCTTAAAAAAAACTGCACTAAGTATTATATACGATGCAATGTTATTTAAGACAATCACAATAAAAAGGTTGTCAGGATGAATAAAGAAATGATACGCTTCCGTGGCGATACAAGTCAGCAAAAATGCTATTAATAGTGAGTAAATGTCTTTTTTCTTGCTTTTTTTAACTTGAGAAATCAAATATCCAAGCAAAAAAACAATCGGTGCTTGATTGAGCATTTTTGCTAATAGCAAATCATCCCACTTCAATGAATCGTGATTTATTGGAAGAAACTGAAAAAAAGGACTCGTAATTAATACAATAATTAGGTAAAATGTTACAAAATTAGAGGTCATTTTTTTAAGTAGGGTTAGGCAAAAGTATTTTCATCGCAAAAATACTAATTTTCACTAAGAAAAAAACTAATTCTCATAAATCGGTTTCTCCCTTAGTCGCAAACGGCTTCCTTCCCTACCCGAAAATGCCGCTCTGATTTCAGCACAAACGGACAATGCAATTTCTTCAGGCGTTGCGGCACCAATATCTAAGCCAACAGGACTATAAATGCGGTTTTCTTGCTCGTTTGTTAAAACAATGTTTTCCTCTGCCATTCGGTCGTACATTTTGATTGTTCGCTTTTTAGGGCCTAAAAGTCCAATATATGAAATATTAGTTTTTAGCAATAGTTGTAGGTTTCGGTAATCTGATTCGTAATCATGGCACATCGAAATTGCAGCCGTAAAAGCATCAATCGTTGGCTCATAATCTTTCGGAACAACCGCATCGGCTAGTTCAAAAAGTGACGCGTGCATTTTTGTGGGATTACAAATACAAACTACTCGCCAGCCTAATTCCTTCGCAACTTTTACCATCGGATAAACGTCATAATTACTTCCAAAAACATACAATTGAATTGCTGGTGGAATCACTTCCAAGAATAAGTTTATTTTCGTTCCATCCTCCAAAACATATTCTTTGGCTACAGATTTAGTGGAAGCTAGAGCTGTTATGATTTCAGAAAGAATATTTGATTTTAATGAATTAAGTGGAAAAATTTCATCAAAATGTTTTTCGTTATCGTACCTAAAAACATCGCCTAAACTTATATTTGATTGTTCTTTGGTTAAATTTGTCACCGTTACCACCAAATTTGGTGTTCGTTGGTCAATACAATTTTGAAGTTGTCTAACCGCATTATTGGCATTTTTAGGGTCAAGTGGAGTAATCAGAACATCAATGATGCCATTGCAACCTAGTCCAACGCCAATTTGATAAGGGTCATCATCTGTTGTATCGTAAGTAATAAGCGTTGCTTTATTTTGTGACATTGCCAATCTGGCTTTTTTTAAGGCATCTCCTTCCAAACAACCGCCACTAATACCACCAATCCATTCGCCTGATTCTAAGACTAACATTCTCGCACCTGTACGTCGATACGAAGAGCCTTCCACGCGTACAACCGTTGCCAATGCAGCACGAGTTTGGCTAAAATCTATGTTTTGATAGGCTTCAGTTATTTGCTTAATTTCTTTCATGTATATTCTAAAAAAAGGCATTTTTTTGTTCATTAACAATTATCTCATTCTATCAATCACCGTCGCTACATGATTAACAGCGATTTCTATATCTTCTTCTTTTGTCATTCTCCCGATACTAAATCTGACCGAACTATAAGCCGATTCATCATCCAAACCCATTGCTTTCAAAACATAACTTGGTTCGGTAGAAGCCGAATTACACGCCGAACCATTGGAAACAGCTATTTCATTCAAATTCATCAGCAATTGTTCTCCGTCAATTTTACCAAAACTTATATTCGTTGTGTTTGGTAAACGATTATCCAAACTTCCATTTATTTGCGTATTTGGTACTTTTTCTAAAATGCCTCGTTCTAAATTATTTCTTAAAACAGCTAAACGAATTGCTTCTTGAAGCATTGTATTTCGACAGATTTCGGCAGCTTCGCCTAAACCAACAATTCCAGCCACGTTTAAGGTACCAGACCGCATACCTCGTTCGTGTTTTCCGCCATCTTGTTGGGCAGTAATATTAAGTTTTTTTCGCACATATAATGCACCAACTCCCTTAGGGCCGTAAATTTTATGTCCCGAAAAACTCAATAAATCAATTTCATCTTCAACAACATTAATTGGTATTTTTCCAACGGCTTGCGTGGCGTCAGTATGAAATAAAACATTGTGACGATAGGCTATTTTAGTTATTTCTTTGAAAGGATAAATTACGCCGATTTCGTTATTTGCAACCATAACCGAAATCAGAATTGTGTCTTTCCGAATAGCATTTTCCAATTGTTCTAACGAAATATTTCCTTTTGAATCAACCCCTAAATAAGTAATTTCTGCACCTAATTTTTCAATATGTTGGCAAGTATCTAAAACAGCTTTATGTTCGGTTTTAACTGTAATTATGTGTTTGCCTTTGTGACCAAAAGCTTCAAAAACGCCTTTAATTGCCAAATTTACAGATTCGGTTGCTCCACTCGTAAATACAATCTCTTTTGGCGATGTTCCTAATAAATCAGCTATTTGCTGACGCCCAATATCAACAGCTTCGGCGGCTTTCCAGCCATATACGTGCGAACGACTAGCAGCATTACCAAAATGTTCGGTCAAATATGGCAACATGTTTTCCAACACCTTTTTATCGAGAGGCGTTGTAGCGTTGTAATCCATATAAATTGGATATTTCATTGAGGCTTTTGAAAAAGGCTATTTTCTTGAAAACTAATCTACAAAAATAGCATTAAAACTTTGCTAAAAATTACACAAATCAAACATCTTGATAAGCATAATGGTTTTCATAATTTTGGATGAACTGTTTTTTTGTTTTTTGTTTTGAATAATTTTAACTTTTCCAAGAAAATCCAAACTTTATTCGGCTAAAGCATCAAAATGCAGTATGTTTTTGCGTATTTTGCTCAACAAAACCTTAATACTTGCAAAATAATGCCAAAAAATTCTATCGAATCGGTTTTTACACAAGAGGTTCATAATAAATACCTTGTATTTAATACGCTTTTTTCAAGGCTTCCTTATGATAAAATGACTAAAATTGGTCAGTTGATGCCTTTTTTACATGACTTATCGGAAAGTGGTTTTGAGCAAGGAAAAGACCCAAAAACAATCATTGATTCTTTTTTTAATCAATATACCAGTATCAAAGAAGAAAAAGAGAAAATTGACTTGTTGTTTCGCTTCATTACATACATTGAGCGTCAAGTAGTTTTGTTTGATAGTATCGAAGATTCGGCTTTTGAAAAACTAACACCACTCAACGGAAAAGGTACGCTGCAAAGTACGCTTGATTTGGCTCAACAACAAAATAAACTCGCCGAAGTTCAAGAAAAACTCAAAAATTTTAAGGTTCGTATCGTTTTTACGGCACATCCAACGCAATTTTATCCTAACAGCGTACTTCGTATTATTCAGGATTTAGAGCAGCTTATTCCCAAAAATGACATCAATGGCATTGATTCATTGCTTCAACAATTAGGCAAAACTCCTTTCATTAACGACCAAAAACCAACCCCGCTCGAAGAAGCTCAAAGTATCATCTTTTATCTTCGACACGTGTATTATCAAGTGATTGGCGAAATTCATGAAAAACTGAATAACTATTTCCAAGATAATCAACAAGGTTTTAATCCTGTATTAGAATTAGGTTTTTGGCCAGGTGGCGACCGTGATGGAAATCCTTTTGTGACAGCCGAAATTTCTAAAAAAGTTTCGATTGAACTCCGTACAAGTATTTTGAAATGTTATTACAACGATTTCAAAGTTATTTGTCGCCGTTTAACTTTTAAAGGTATTATGCCATTATTGACACAAATCAGTAATCGTATTTATACCAATATGAACGGTCTGAAAAACGATTTAACACTAGATGAGTTATTGACTTCTTTGGATGAAGTTCGCCAATTACTTATTACGAAACATAAAGGCGTATTTTTAGACGTTTTAGATAAATTTATTCAACAAGTAAAATTATTTGGCTTGCACTTTGCAAGTTTGGATATTCGTCAAGATAGCAGCATCCATGAAAATGTGATGGAGCAAATCAATCAAAAATACAGCATTTCGAGCAAACCTTATAGCGAATGGAGTAACGCCGAAAAGCTGCATTTCTTGACTGAAAAAGATTTGACAATCAACGAAGATGATTTTGAAGATGCTTTAACTAAAGATACTTTCAAAACAGTTCGAGTGATTCAAGAAATACAAGCAATGAATGGGCAAAAAGCTTGTCATCGCTACATTATTAGTAATTCAACTTCTATTTTTTCAGTCTTGGAAGTTTTGGCATTGTTCAGATTCTGTGGCTATGATGCCAGCGAAATCAATGTTGATGTAATGCCTTTGTTCGAGACAATCGAAGGACTTGATTCTGCTCAAGCAACGATGTCGAGTCTTTATCAATTGCCCTACTACAAAAAACATTTGGCTCACCGCAAAAATCAGCAAACAATTATGCTCGGTTTCTCGGATGGTACAAAAGATGGTGGTTATGTAAAAGCAAACTGGGAGATTTATCAAGCGAAAGAAAAATTATCACGTGTATCGAAGAAAAACCAAGTAGAAGTAATGTTTTTTGATGGTCGTGGTGGTCCTCCAGCTCGTGGTGGCGGAAAAACGCATCAATTCTATGCATCTCAAGGGCCAACAATTGCCAATAACGAAATTCAGATTACTATTCAAGGGCAAACGATTACGTCAATGTACGGCTCTCGCTCACAAGCGATGTATAATTTTGAACAATTATTATCAGCGGGAATTATCAATGATGTTTTTCATGATGATAAATCAATTATTGATAAAAAAGAGCGAAACCTGATTGATGAGTTGGCAGAAGAAGGAGTAAAAAAATATTTTGAACTGAAAGAACATCCTTTATTTGTTTCTTACCTCGAAAATAAAAGTCCGCTTAAATATTATGGTTTGACTAACATTGGTAGCCGTCCGAGTAAAAGAAGTTCGGGCAAAAAATTAATGTTATCTGATTTAAGAGCCATTCCTTTTGTAGGCTCTTGGAGTCAATTAAAGCAAAATGTTCCTGGATATTTTGGTTTTGGTTCAGCTTTAGAAAAGGTAATAGAAGAAGGAAGATTAGAAGATTTGAAATCACTTTACGAAAGCTCATTGTATTTCAAAACTTTGATGGAAAATAGCATGATGGCTTTGACCAAAACTTACTTTCCTTTAACAAATTACATGAAAAACGACCCAGAATACGGTGATTTCTGGAAAATTTTGTATGATGAATATCTTTTGACTGTAAAAAATATGCTCATCGTTTCAGGACAAAAAGTTTTGATGGAATCCGAAGAACTTGGAAAACTTTCTATTGATTATCGCGAACATATTGTATTGCCTTTGCTGACGATTCAGCAATATGCTTTACAAAAAATTGAAGAAACAACAGATGAAAAACTTCGATTAGTTTACGAAAAAATGGTAACTCGTTCGTTGTTTGGAAATATTAATGCCAGTCGAAATTCGGCATAAATGAATCTCTTACAAAAAAAGGCTTATCTCGCAAAAGATAAGCCTTTTTTTGTGTATTTCTTCTCCTTTAAAACTCAATCACAACCCAATATAAAAGCTTTAAAAACTGCTCCTGCATTGGCTTCAAAGCCTGGTAAAAGCTCAACTTTAGTTTTGGCATTATAGTCAATTTTTCCACTTAATTGTACTTTCTGATTACTTTGAATTGACTGCTTACTTTCATAAGGCGATTCGGCACTATTAACTGAGCCACTCAACGATAACGCACTTGGAAAACAAGATGAAACAGTAATCGTTTGAGCCGAAGACACTGAACTTATACAGTGTAACGTTTTGCATTGTACAGTATAAGAAGCCGTTGAAACTGGAACAAAAGTTAGTGGATTACTACTCGCACTCGTTGACCATAAATAGCTACCATTGCAGTTTGAACCAGACAAAGTAACGCTCTCATTTGGGCGAACTTGTGCTGCCGAAGCCACAAAAGTAGGTGTGGTTGGCAAGGTAAAAGTTGTCAAATCAATGATTGGACTAAAAAGAACTTTCTTAGATGTTTTCCGCACATTAGCAGCAAATCTTGCCGAAGATGCAGATAGTGTAGCCACACTATCTAAGGTTCGCCAATTGAGATTTTCATAACCTACTGGAGGAATATTTGTAAATTGACAACAACCATTATAGTTAAATCCTATTGATTCTGACACTGTATTTTGTCGGTTCGACCAAGCATATTTTTGATAACCCGCTGGGGCATTCAGAGAAATTGGACTTGCTGGATTTGCGGGGTTGCAAGTCAATGAAATTGCTAACAGCGGCGAAGCCATCATTGGTGTTGAATTGGTAAAAAACGTATTGTCTAGGCTAGCATCCCAAGCATTAGCAAACTCTATTTGTCCTGCATAAGTGTCAAAATGAATGCCATCAGTGCGATACGTAGAACCATTGATATTATCAGTATTTGGCCCTGCAAAAACATTAGGCACAGCAGGATAATTTGGGTCGTTATTAAAGCCCGAAATCAAGGTATTTTGACCAAAAATTGGGCCATCATGAGGGTCAGGATTTCTTGACGCTCTCGCAACTATCCACGCTAGGGTACTATGTTCGGCATTTTCACGGGTTTTACTAATAACGTTTTTAATGTTTTCGTAATATGGCAGAAAAAACGTACTCGCATCGCTTTCTCCTTGATGCCAAATTACACCTCGAAGCCCCGTTAAACTACCATAATATGCGACACTATTTTCTAAAGCACGATATGGAGCTCCCAAATCTTGGCGTTTCCAACTTTCTCCATCATACGGCAAACCTTGTGACGATTTACTCCAATCATTGCTCGAAGTACCACCATGACCTGCACCGTAAAACAGAATCGGAACATCCAATCTGGCAGCTAGTAAATCACCCAATTTTCCCCAAGCCCATGGAACGTAATGAAATGGTCCTATTTTACCCGAATCTCCAACCATTTTTGAAAATCCAATCGGTAGTCTATTATAATCAGTTAAGTTATCACTATAATTTATTGAATTTACTCGGTCATCGGTTGCAGGCGTACTTACTCCTGCTCCACCTTGTGCGTTCGACTGCCCAGCAATGGCAAAAACTTCTCCAACACCTACTTTTTGAACAGTTTTTGTATCAATTAGTATATTCTCGTTGTAGGCATTTACTTCCAAGCGATACCATCCACCTGCTACTAAAAGTGTTCCCGAAAAATAGCCATTACTTGGATTCGTTTGAATAACCGTCCAACCCGTTGATGTACCGCCTTGCAATGCCACAACTCTTGCTTCAACCCTATCAATAGCTGAATAGTAATTTCCTGCAATATTGATATTTGCCTGATTTGAATTATTCCTTTGGAAAATCATTCGTTCAAGCGGATGCGTGATTGCAATTTGGGCAATAGCATTCATCGAAATAACACTTATAAATAAGATTAAAAAGGTAATGTGGTGTTTAGTCTTCATTTTATTATGAATAAAATTGTTCAGTATAATCGTATTGATATAAACTGATATTTTTCTTAAAAAATTATAAACAAATGTGTTAAAATCACGCAGGAAACGAAACTTTGCCCATACTAACATTCGGCACGCCTTTTCTTGTACCAAAATTTGTTCGCCCACCTGCCACAGCTTCGTTGGCTAAAGTAGCAAACAAAACCGCTTCTTTGGCATCACCCGATATTCCTAAATCATCCGTTTTCATGAAAGAGCAATTAGGCAATAACGCTCGCAAGCTACGCATAATCAACGGATTATGAACGCCTCCGCCACTCCCATAAATGGTATATGCTACATCTGATTTGAAAACCTTGATTGTATCCGCAATGGTTTCGGCTGAAAATCTGCATAAAGTCGCCAAAACATCTTCGTGCGAAAGCTCTTCGGTATGGCTTTTTTCTTGAGCAGATTTTAAATATTCAAGATTAAACAATTCTGGACCAGTTGTTTTTGGCAATTTTTTACTAAAAAACTCATTATCTTTCAAAGCTTTTAATAAATCTTTATTAACATTTCCTTGACTCGCAATTTTAGCATCTTCATCGTAAGCCAAGCCAAAGTGTTTCTTTACGTAAGCGTCAATTAGCGTATTTCCTGTGCCAGTGTCGGTTGCAAAAACTTCATTTGCATCAAGATTTCCTGCTAAATAGGTAAAATTGGCAATTCCTCCCATGTTGAGTAAAATTCGATTTTCTCCACGTTTTGAGAAAATCAAATAATCGCCATAAACTGCCAACGGAGCTCCTTCGCCTCCTGCGGCACAATGTTTTTGACGAAAATCTGATAACGTAATAATTTTGGTTTTTACAGCAATATGGTCGCCATCGCCAATTTGAAGCGTTGCATTTGGAAATTTTTCTAGTCCATGAAGGATTTTCGGTGCATGAAAAACCGTTTGGCCATGACTAGCGATGAGGTCAATTTTTTCGGGTGAAATATCCCATTTCTTTAAACAATCATTAATAATTTCAGCATGAAGATTACCAATCCATGGATTTAGCAAGCATAATTGCTGAAAATCAATCGTTGATTTAGCAAAAACTTTTCTTATTTCATCTTTTATTTCTTCTGCAAATCCAACCGTTTCAAACGCTAAAATACTTACTTCAGTTTCGCCTCCGCTGCCAACAAATTTACACAACGCCACATCAAGTCCGTCCATTGATGTTCCCGACATCAAACCGATAATCAGCCGTTCTTCTTTCTGAGCAATTTTATAAAGTTTGTCGATATTTTCGTTCATTATGTCTCAATTTTAAACACAAATCTAAGCTTTTTAGGCTTGATTAAAAAGATTTACGAGATTTATGGAAAATTCAACAATTAGTCAATTTAAAAAGTTGTCTCATCTAATCTAGCCAAACTCTAAGGAGTTTTTATTATTTTTGATAAATTAACATTCAACCTATCTAACCATGACAAAAAAACATTTATTCCTATCTATCGCTCTTTTATTTATTGTTTTTGCTTGCCAACGAACGTTGACTTACAAGCCAATTGCTGACAAATACGAAGCCGATTATAAAGTCAATCGTCTTGAAAACGAAATTGTTAATTACGAAAAAAACGATGCTGCAATCGGTTTGGATAAATTACAAGGTCAAACGCTTTTCTATGGTAGTTCGAGTATTAGACTTTGGAAAACTTTGAAAGAAGATTTCGCTCCAATTTCAGTTATTAATCATGGTTTTGGTGCGGCCACATTTCCCGAAATGACTTATTATGCCGAACGAATGATTGTGCCGTATAAACCAAAAACGTTAGTTCTTTATTGCGAAAACGACCTTTTCATTGGAAAACCACAAAGAACGCCTGAGCAAGTTTTTGATAATTTTGGAGAACTGGCAACCTTGATTCAAAACCGTTTACCCAAAACCAAGGTTTATTATATTTCGATGAAACCATCTATTTCTAGAAAAGCCGATTGGGCAAAAGTTGCAAAGGCCGATGCCATGATAAATGATTATATTAAGCAACACAAAAACTTTACTTATGTCGATATTCGTCCTGTAATGTATCGCTCAAATGGAAGCATCAATGGTGATTATTTTGTGGGTGACAGCCTGCACATGAATGCCAAAGGTTATGCAGAATGGACAAAAATTATTCGACCCATTTTATTGAAAAACAACTAATTCTACCATGAAATTCAACGCTTTTCCAGTAATTCGATATTTGCTTTTTTTTATTTTGGGCATAACTGCGTATTTACAAACACAGTCGGGCGGCGTTCCGTCGGGCAGTTTTCAGTTTTCCTTGACAAATATCTATTACTTGATTGGCGTTTTATTAATTATTTTCGGTATTTCTATTTTTTTTAGAAAACCACTTTTGCGTGGAACAGTTTTAATGTTGGTTATTTTCTTGGCTGGTTGGACGCTTACTTTTCAAAAAACAGTTATCAATCAGCCTAATCATTTTACAAATCTTCCACAATTCACTCATTATCAAGCAACTATTGTTTCAAATGCTGAGATAAAACCAAAAACTTACAAAGTAGAAGCTGAAATAAATGCCATCAAAATTGATGGAAAATGGCAAAAGGCTACTGGTAAGACCTTACTTTATTTCAATCGAGAAGCTTCTGAAAGACCAAATTATGGAGATATTTTTTTAGTAAAAAATATGCCTCGTGAAGTAGAAGCTCCCAAAAATCCCGAAGAATTCGATTATCGTCGTTTCCTTCAATATAAAGCAATTTACGCTCATCATTTTTTGTGGGGAAAAGAGTTTTTCAAAATTGGTCACGATGCTCCATCTAAAATTTTGGAATTTTCGTACAAAGCAAATCAATATGCTGATAGTGTTTTTAAAGCTCGCATTCAAACTCCCAATGAATATGGCGTAGCGAGTGCAATGGTCATTGGCTTGCGTGATGACATCGACAATGATTTACTTGATGCCTACTCAGCTTCTGGAGCGATTCACGTACTTTCGGTGTCGGGAATGCACGTCGGTATTTTGTTTTTGTTTCTCGGTTGGATTTTTGGTTGGATAAAAAAACGAGGAAAATACGGAAAACAAATCTTTACAACACTGATTATCAGTATTTTGTGGGGATATGCCATTTTCACTGGACTTTCTTCAACGGTACTTCGAGCCACAGTAATGTTTTCATTTATTCAAATCGGAACGGCCATCGACCGCCGACAGAATATTTATAACACACTCGCCATTTCGGCACTTTTATTACTTTGTTGGAATCCATATTGGTTGGTCGATGTGGGTTTTCAGTTGTCGTATTTAGCTATTATTGGCATTGTTTTCTTGCATCCTTACCTAAATCAATTGGTTACGCCCAATAATCCGATTATCAGAAATCTTTGGGAAGGTTCTTCCGTTTGTTTTTCGGCACAATTAATTACTTTTCCATTGAGTGTTTATTATTTTCATCAGTTTCCAACTTTTTTTCTAATTGCCAATCCGTTTGTAGCTTTTTTCTCGTTTGCCGTTTTACCTGCTGGTTTGCTTTTATTGATGGTCGCTCCGATTCCAATTTTATCCGATATTGTTACTTTTATCTTGAAATATTCGCTTGTTTGGCTTAATAAAAGCATTTTTATTATCGAAAAACTGCCTTTTGCTACTTTAAAAGGCTTCTCTATTTCTCTTCCAGAAATGTTGCTTATTTATGCTGTTATTTGGCTATTTATTTTATTTTTTCTTCATTCAGAAATAAAACATTTACGATTAAATATTCTGATTATCAGCATTTTAGCTTGCTTTAATATCACGAAAGATTATTTCCAAAGTCAGCAAAAAAACTTAACATTTCATTTTATTCCTAAAAAATCGGGTATTAGCATAATTGATGGGAAATCAGCTACTTTCATGGCCGATACCGCTCTGCTCAATAGTTCGAAAATTTATAATTTTCACCTCAAAAACTATTACGATAAACTCGGTATCGCTCATAAAAACTTCTTGGGTTTAAATCAATACGCCAATAAACAAGGTGTTACGTTTCTAGATTTTGAAGGAAAACGGATTTTGTGGTTACAGCAAAAATTCAATGGAAATTTACAAGGAAACGCCGATTATGTATTGCTTTCCAATAACGCCATTCGGAAGCTAAGTCCTGCTTTCAGCAAATTTCAAACGGGTTTAATCATTGTCGATGATTCGAACAAGCGTTATGTTGTAGAAAACCTCAAACACCAAGCCGATAGTTTGCACCTCAATCTTATTTCTTTATACGATACTGGTGCTTTTTCAATTAATGAATAATTACAATTTTCTTAAAATCCAATGCTTAAAATCTATCTTTCAAATATCATTATTCTTACTTTTATCGCTCTAAATTGTTTCTCACAAGAAGCAGATTCTACCAAACAACTCAACGAAGTAGTTGTACGAGGTTTTGAAACTGAACGCAAGTTGAGCGAAACCGCTGCATCGGTTAATATGCTTACTATCAAAGACATACAACGTTTTGAAAACACTTCACTCGTGCCAGTTTTCAATACTTTGCCAGGTGTACGCATGGAAGAACGCTCTCCTGGGAGTTACCGTTTGGCCATTCGTGGCAGTTCGCTGCGTTCGCCTTTTGGAGTTCGTAATGTAAAAGTTTATTGGAATGATATTCCGCTGACAGATGGTAACGGAAATACTTTTCTGAACTCGCTTGATATGAATACAATCGGCAATATCGAAGTAATCAAAGGCCCCGCAGGAAGTGTTTATGGAGCAGGAACTGGCGGCGTTGTGCTACTCGGAGCAGCAAAAGCTGATGGAAATAATACCCGTAAAAGTCGCACAAATTATGTCAATACTTCAGTGGCTTATGGAAGTTATGGCTTACAAAACAGAAACGTTTCATGGAATGTGGCTTCCGAAAAAATCAATTCGGTATTGAGTTATGCTCACGCCCAAACCGATGGTTATCGACAAAATAGTGCTGCTGTGCGTGATGTGCTAAGTTGGCGTTCGAGTTATTTTGTTTCGCCAAGTAAAACGTTAAATATCAGCACTTTATATTCAGATATTCATTACCAAACGCCTGGTGGATTAAATCAAGCTCAGTTTGAAAAAGATCCAAGTTTAGCTCGTCAAGCAACGGCAACTTTGCCAAGCTCGATTCAACAAAAAGCAGGAATTTATCAAAAATTATTCAATATTGGCGTTTCGCAAGAATACCGTTTGAATGCTCACTGGACAAACGTAACGAGTATTTATGGAACAGTTTCTGAACTTCGAAATCCATTTATTACGAATTATGAAATCCGCAACGAACAAACTTTTGGCGGAAGAAGTCGAATGAATTATTCGTTTGATGTCGGGAATTTGAAAAATCGCTTAACTATGGGCGGTGAACTACAAAAATCGGCTTGGGTGATTCGTAATTTTGGCAATAAAGCGGGCGTAATTGATACTTTACAAACCAACGATAACGTAGCGGCGTGGAATTATTTCTTGTTTGGTCAGCTCGAAACCGACTTACCGCAAAACTTTATCCTGACAATTGGCGGCAGTTATAATCGTTTCAAATATGATTTTACTCGCTTGTCTGACGCTCCGAAAATTAAGCCAATTTCCGAATTATTGCCTGCGGCATTTTTGCCAAGAATTGCTCTTTTGAAGAAAATACAAGATAAAATCTCTGTTTTTGCGAGTGTAAGCAGTGGATTTTCTCCACCAACTGTTACGGAATACATCAGCGGTTATCAAAATAGCACGTTTGTACCATCGCTCTCTCCCGAAAAAGGTATCAACTACGAAATTGGTACTCGTGGAAATCTGCTGAAAAAACGAATCAATTTTGATATTACAGCCTATACATTTCGCCTAAAAAATACCATCGTTCGCCGTACCGACAATGCAGGAAGAGAAATTTTTACGAATGCAGGAAGCACGCTTCAAAACGGACTTGAATTATTGCTAAATGGCTTGATTATCAAGAATGTAGATAAAGAGTTTATTCAAGAACTACGAGTTTTTACAAGTTATACTTTCAATGATTATAGCTTTAAAAATTATCTTCAACTCAAAACCGATTTATCTGGCAATGCACTCACGGGCGTGCCACGCCAAGTCTGGGTTTCGGGCGTAGATTTACAAACAAAAATGGGTTTTTATCTCAACTCAACGCTCAATTTCACTGACCGAATTCCGTTGAATGATGCCAACACGGCTTATGCCAATTCTTATAAATTATTGAATGCCAGAATAGGTTATCGTAAAAATTTCGAGCGAATTGGCTTGAATATTTATACCGCAGGCGATAATCTGCTCAACGAAGTTTATAGCCTCGGAAATGACATCAACGCCGTAGGAAATCGCTATTTCAACACCGCTGCACCAAGAAATTGGCAGTTTGGAGCGAGTTTGAGTTTGTTTTTGTAAGATTGTCTTACTCTCAGAGTCTCCTATATGCTGGAGACTCTGAGGGAACGAAGAAAACTTAGTTCATATAAATCAAGATTGCAGAGACCAGTAACAATGAAACTAAGGCATAACCTACATTGATAAAAAATAATTTCCAAGAACGGTTTTCCCAAACAATTGCACCAAGATGATAAGGCACATAAAAACCCAACCATGTGAAGAAAGCAGTACTTAATATATTTGAAACTTTACCCATTTGGGTCATTTCGGGCACATATTGCCATGCGGCAATGTTATGAGCCAATACCCATGCTAAGAAAAAATTTCCAATCACCATAAAAGCCATTCCTTTTAACATTACGGAGGGGTCTGGTTTTTGAGTCATGTCCATTTTCATTTCCTTTCCCCAAGTTTTCCCAAAAAGGGGTGTGTACCAAAGAAAGCCTAGAAAAAAATTTGCAACTACAGCTACAAGAATTGCGAGCCAATTGATGTGTATTTCCATGTTTATAAGGTTTAGGGGTTTCTACTCTTAAGGATTTTCGATTGCTCCCGTTTTGATGGTATCTGCTCCATTTTTTTTTCAAATGTATAAATTTTTTATGAAATTTAGATTTGGATATGCTACAGCTATTCCACCTCTATCATTTTCAAACAAACAGGCACAGGAACTTCTATTTGCTTGCCTGTTGGCGATAATTTTCCTGTTTTGGTATCTCTTTTAAAAATCGTGATATTATCTGTTTCTTGGTTGGCTACCAAAACAAATTTTCCGTTGGGCGTAATTATAAAATTACGAGGTATTTTTCCTAAAACTGGTTCGTTGCCGATGTAGGTCAGTTTTCCAGTTTTTTGGTCAATGCTATACATAACTATTGTGTCAATCGTGTTTGTAGGAGCAAAAACGCCATTTTTATTACCTGCATCTACAAAACGGTTTGAGCCATACAGAAACTTTCCATCGGATGAGATATGAATATCGGCACAAAAACTCTTGTTTTTATCTTTAAAATCTTTGGCAAGCGTGGTAATTGTTTGAAAAGGCGTTAATTTTCCTGAAGTATAATTGAAAGCTGTAACGGTGCTACTCAATTCTTGAATCACATAAGCAAATTTACCGTTTGGATGAACCGTAAAATGGCGTGGTCCCGAACCATCGGCTACTTTCGTAAAAACAGGATTTCCTTCTACAAGTTTGCCACTTTTTGCATCTAAACTATAAGTAATGATTTTATCAATGCCCAAGTCTGGCACAAAGACATCGGTGTTATTAGGGGCAATATTTACCGAATGAACATGTGGTTTTTCTTGACGACCAGCATTCGGGCCTTTACCTTCGTGATTAATGGTTTGCATAGCTTTTCCAAGTGAGCCATCGGTTTCAACTGGTAAAATCGACAAATTTCCTCCCGAATAATTTCCTACCAAAACCCATTTTCCAGTTTTGTCGATGCTGATGTGGCAAGGATCTGCTCCGCCTGATGATTGGGTATTGAGTTTGGTCAAATTTCCTGATTTTTTATCAAAACTATAAGCCGTAACCGAGCCTTCGCTTGTTTCGGTAACAGCATAAACAAATTTTTGGTCGGGAGAAACTGTCAAAAACGATGGATTTTTGATGCCAGTCGCCTTACTAACAGCACTAAATTCGCCAGTATTGGTATTAAATTTATAGACATAAATCCCTTCACTCGGATTCTTTGTGTCAGGACGTGTATAAGTACCAATGATTAAATATTGCTCATTTTTTGATTGAGATTTGCCGATTTGGGGTAAAAATAACAGGCTACCAAATAATGCAGAAAAAAGTTTTTTGAAGTTCATGAATAGAAGAATAAATGCGTAGTTTAAATATTTTTTTCAAAGATAATTAAATTTACGTAATTGCGGCTTTCAAACTTTATTATGCAAAAATCAACAATTAAACCTATTATTACGACTGTCAAAAATGACGATGATGTGAGAGGAATTTTGGCTTTACAACAAAAGAATCTCAAGAAAAATCTTACGCCCGAACAAATCCAAAGTCAAGGGTTTGTGACAGTCGAGCATCAATTTTCGGTACTCAAAGCCATGAACGATGCTCAACCAAGTGTTATCGTAAAAGATGGCGATACAGTAGTGGCCTATTGCTTGGCGATGTTGCCACAATTCCGCAACGATGTACCAGAATTAAAAACATTATTCGACTCAATTGACGAAATCGACTACGACGAACAAACACTAAAAGACTTTAATTACGTAGTTATGGGGCAAGTTTGCGTAGGTGAAGGCTATCGAAGCATGGGCTTTTTTGATGGAATGTATCTGAAACTTCGTGAAGAATTATCAGCAAAATTTGAATTGTGCGTAACCGATATTTCAACCAATAATACACGCTCGCTGAAAGCACACGCACGAGTAGGATTCATTCCTGTGAAAGATTTTCATGATGCAACACTCAACGAAGTTTGGCGTGTGGTTGTTTGGGATTGGAGAGCGTAAAAAAAGACGGCATCACTTGAAGCGATGCCGTCTTTTTTTGCAAAAATATTACTTCAAATTAGCCAAAGCTGCTTTTACTCTTGCAACTGCTTCTGTAAGAGCCTCATCAGAAGCGGCAGTTGAAAGACGTAAACAGTTTGGAGCTCCGAATGAGCCACCACCCACAAGTGCTACATGAGCTGTTTCTAACAACCACATACACAATTGGTCGGCATCTTTGATAGTTATGTTTCCATCAGATTTTCCGAAGTAATAACTCACATCTGGGAACGCATAAAACGCACCATCAGGCATATTTACTTTGAAACCTGGAATTTCTCTTAATAAACCAACTACCAAATTACGACGACGTAAATACGCCATTTTCATCATTTCAGCAGCCGAAGTATCTTCCCAAGCTACAACCGCAGCACGTTGAGCGATTGAGTTTGTACCCGAAGTTACTTGTCCTTGTAATTTTTCTACGGCATCAGCAATCCATTTTGCAGCGGCTATGTAACCCAAACGCCAGCCAGTCATGGCAAAACCTTTCGCAAAACCATTTACTGTAATTACTCGGTCTTTCATGCTCGGAATTGAACCCATGCTGAAATGTCCTTCGTCAGTAAAGTTGATATATTCATAGATTTCATCGGCTAAAACAAACACATTTTCGTGTTTTTCGATAACAGCTGCCAATGCTCTCAATTCTGCTTCGCTGTAAATCGAACCAGTTGGATTATTTGGCGAAGCATACATCACGATTTTTGTGCGTTCAGTAATTGCGGCTTCTAATTGCTCAGGTTTTACTTTGAAATCATTTTCAAATTTTCCTTCAACAATTACTGATTTTCCTTCGGCCAATTTTACCATTTCTGAATAACTCACCCAATAAGGAGACAAAATAGCAACTTCATCGCCTGGATTAATCAAACACGAAATAACATTTGCCAAAGAATGTTTTGCTCCCGTCGAAACCACAATGTTTTCTGGTTTCCAATCTATATTATTCTCACGTTTAAGTTTGTCTGCAATAGCCTTTCGTAGTTCAGGAATACCCGCTACTGGCGTGTAGTGGTGAAAACCAGCGTCAATTGCTGCTTTTGCAGCATCGCAAATGTGTTTTGGGGTTTTGAAATCTGGTTCTCCAACTGAGAGATTGATTACTTTGTGTCCCTGTGCCGCTAATTCACGTGACTTTTTCGACATACCAAGCGTGGCAGATTCTTCCAACGCATTGATTCTGTCAGCGACTAAATTTAATGCAGACATGATACTTTTTTGTAAAATTGATAATTAAATTGAAGAATTGAGTAAAACTGCTCAAATTCGGGTGCAAAATTACGCCCTTTCCAATTGAAAAACCACATTTTTTGAAATAAAGATTTAAGAATCGAGACAAGAGAAGTCTATTACGGAGAAATATTTATTTTTCTAATATCGTAAACCTCGCTTCTCGTATCTACACTTATCTATGGTTCAAAGTTAGCCTCACGTTTTTGCGTTTTGGCGGCAAAGGCTTCTTGAAGGTCGTTTGATAGCAGCATGGCCGCATTCCATGTCGCCATATAATTGAGTCCATCAGCAACAGAATGGTCACGGGTATGGAGCAAAATATGTTTTGTTCCACGAATCGACAATGGCGATTTTGAAGCAATCGTAGCTGCAATTTTCATCACTTCTTCCATCATCATTACTTTATTTGAAAACGAACGGTTGACAATTCCGATTTTTTCGGCTTCTTTACCTTCTACGTTTCGTCCAGTATATGCCATTTCTCGTACTAATCCATCTCCAATCAATTTCGGTAAACGCTGCAAAGTGCCTAAATCGGCCACCATTCCCATATCAATTTCTTTGATAGTAAAATAAGCATCATCTGTACAATAACGCATATCGCAGCCACAAACCAAGTCGATTCCGCCACCGATACAACCACCATGAATGGCTGCTAAAACGGGTTTTGAACAATTTTCAATCGCATTAATGGGAGCTTGTAAACGAAAAACATCTTTTCGTACTCGCTCACGGCGGCGTGCCTCACAAACAATATTTGACTGTGAAACCGACATCAACAAACTTAAATCAATTCCTGCACAAAAATGTTTACTTTCACCCCCTTCAAGCACCACTACCCGCACTTCGGGATTTTCATCAAGATACTCAAAAACCTCCGTGATTTCATCCCAAGCGGTTTGATTCAAAGCATTAGCTTTTTCTGGGCGATTAATAATTACATGAGCAATATGGTCTTGGATAGATAGCTTTAGCGTTTGCATGATGGTTTTGTTGATTTATTGAAAAAAAAACGGTGAAGTCATTTTCATCGACTTCACCGTTAAAATTAATTATTTTTTTAATTATTCTTATTTCTTATCTCCACTTGTTTGTGTTCCTGCTGGTCTATTTTTCAATGCCTCTTGCATCGGATTTGAACCACCGCCGCCGCCACGACCAGATTGTTTAAAGGCTTGGAAACGAGTTGGTTGCTCAGGCTCTTTCGGGAAAGCATTATCCGAAGTATCAATATCAGGAATTTCGTGATAAGGGTCAAGTTTAAATTTGGCTACTTTTTTGGTTGTAACCAAAGTTTTTTTCACATCTTTATCATTCAAACGCCAAATTTCAGCAGGAATTCGTACATCTTCTGTTGTTCCGTCTTCAAATTCCATTCTGATGATTACTGGCATTATTAATCCACCTTTGTTCTTTAAGTTTACCACATAAAAGTTTTTACCTGCTTCAACTAGCTTTCTGTCGTCTTCGCTCAAAGTTGATAAATACTGCTCGTATTTTTTCTTATCGGCATCTGTAACTGCGTATCTATCATAAGAATTATAAAAATCTCTCATTGAAGAATCTGCTTCAACGACTGTTTCTTTGATGTCGGTTTTATTTCTAATATTGCTCAAAGTTTGAGATTTCGCTGCGGCATCAGCTTTGGCTGCTGCTTTTTGTTTTGCTGGGTCTTGGCTGTCAACGCTGTACCATTCTACATTTACAATTGCTTGGTCGGCAGGTTCAACACCGTAAAACCAACCTTTCCAGAACCAATCCAAATCAACGCCTGAAGCATCTTCCATTGTGCGGAAGAAATCGGCTGGTGTTGGGTGTTTAAATGCCCAACGACGTGAATATTCTTTGAAAGCATAATCAAATAGTTCTCGTCCCATTACGCTTTCACGCAAGATATTCAAGCCTGTTGCTGGTTTTGAATAAGCATTTGGTCCAAATGTTCCTGGCAAAATATTATCCGAACTACTCATAATTGAATTTTGTTTATTCGGGTCGGTTTTCATATAACCTGTAATATATTGTGGCTCGATACCCGTTGCAGGAAAGTTTCTGTCCCATTCTAAGCAAGTTAAACCTTCCAAAAATGAGTTTAATCCTTCATCCATCCACGACCACTGACGTTCATCAGAGTTAACAATCATTGGGAAGAAATTATGTCCAACTTCATGAATAACAACCAAAATCAAGAAATTTTTCGTACCTTCTGAATATGTACCATCTGCTTCTGGTCTTGCACCATTAAAACTCATCATCGGATATTCCATGCCTCCAACCGAACCATGCACAGAATAAGCAACTGGATAAGGGTACGCAACACTACGTTTTGAGTAGTTTACCAAAGTATGAGCCACAACTCTCGTAGAATATTGTCCCCAAAGTGGATTTGCTTCTTTTGGGTAAAGCGACATCGCCCAAACTTTTTTACCTTCTACATCTACTTGCATTGCGTCCCAAATAAATTTACGAGAAGCTGCAAAAGCAAAGTCACGTACATTTTTTGCTGCATAAATCCAAGTTTTTTTACCAGTTGGCTTGCCTTTTTCTGCTGCTTCTGCTTCTTCTTGCGTTACGATTGCTATTGGATTTTTAGTATTTTTCGCTTGTTCCCAACGCTTAATTTGTGTAGCAGTCAATACATCTTTTGTATTTTGAAGTTCACCCGTTGCACCAACAACCATATCATTCGGAACAGTTAGAGCAACTTTATAATCTCCAAATGGTAAAGTAAATTCACCTTGACCTAAAAATTGTTTATGTTGCCAGCCATTTACATCATCATAAACCGCCATGCGAGGAAACCATTGAGCAATTTCATACAATACATTTCCATCTTTTGGGAAAAGCTCGTAGCCGCTTCTGCCTCCAACTGATTTTAAGTCAATTATGTTAAATTTCCAGTCAACTTGTAGTGTAAAAGCCATTCCTTTAGCCAATGGTGCGGGCATATCTACTCGCATCATTGTTCCGTTGATGGTATATTTTAGGTCTTTTCCAAGAGCATCTTTTACCGCAGAAATTTTGTACCCATAATCTTTATCATCTGCACCTGATAGATTTCCAAGTGTATTAAAACTTGCTCCATTGGCTGGGTTAATAGCTGATTGTTTTGCTATATTACTTGTCGAGTTTTTGGCAAAAAGATTTTGGTCAAGTTGTAACCACAAATACCTTAATTCTTCGGGAGCATTATTGGTATAAGTGATTTTTTCGGTTGCCGTAATAGATTGTTTTGTATCATCTAATTCGGCTTTAATATCATAGTCTGCCTTTTGTTGCCAGTAATCACGCCCAGGGCTACCTGCAGCCGTACGAAAGGTGTTTGGAGTGGGCAACGCCGTACCCATTTGTTCAAAACGTGTATTGGCATTGTACTCCGTTGTTGCTGCGGGTCGCTGTGCATTGGCAAAAAAAGCACAGTTAAAAGCAAATAATGTAATAATGGATAGTTTTTTCATATAAAATAGATGAAGTTTGATTTTATGCGAAGATAGGAATAAATAATTATTTCTGATAAAGCTATAAATAAAAAGCTGCTCGAAAAACATTTTTCGAACAGCTTTTTATAGGTTTGAAACCCAGCTAAAATTAAGCTACTGTTTCAATAATATTAATTTTTTGAATTTTATCTCCTTGACGAATTTCATCAACGATGTCTAAACCTTCTACAACTTTACCGAAACAAGTATGATTACGGTCTAAATGTTGTGTATTTGCACGATTATGGCAAATGAAAAACTGTGAACCGCCTGTGTTTCTTCCTCGGTGAGCCATCGAAAGAACGCCTTTATCGTGGTATTGGTTATTTCCTGTCAATTCACATTGTATTGTATATCCTGGACCACCCGCACCTGTACCAGTTGGGTCGCCACCTTGAATCATAAAGTTTGGAATCACACGGTGGAAAATCAAACCATCGTAAAATCCTTTTTTAGCTAATGTAACAAAGTTATTTACTGCAATCGGAGCATCTTGCTCATAAAATTCGATTGTCATCGTACCTTTATCGGTAATCATTTCTGCTTTTAACATACTTTTTTTGAATTTGGTAATTTTGATTTTTTCTTGATATAAATAAAATTCTAATTAATTTTTTACCCTCCAATGGTCGTCATTGATTCTGAAACTACGCTTGTTCGTCGATTTTCTGCCTCAAAACCATCTTTTGCTCGATTTTGTAAAGCCTCATAAATAAGATTCTTGATTTCTTCATCTGATAATTTCTGACGCATAAAATCTCTTACATTGAAAACACCATCGTCGTACAAACAAGTTCGGAAACTGCCCGTTGGTGTTACTCGAATACGATTACAAGTTCCACAAAATGTTCGACTGAATGCTGCAATTACACCAACTGTTCCTTTAAAATTAGGAATATGATAATTATACGAAGTCGAATTGGGTTCGTCTTGCACTTTATAAAGCTCAGGATGTACCGAGCGAATCAAATCAATGATACGCTTATAGCTCCAAAACTCCATTTGTTCTGGACGTAACCCTTCACCATTAAAAGGCATTTCTTCTATAAATCGTAGGGAAACATTTTGATTTCGAGCTAATTCGACCATCGACAAAATATCTTCATCGTTTTTACCTGCCATCACAACAGTGTTGATTTTTACAGGAATGTCATGTTCAAGAAGAGCTTCAAGCGTAGCCCAAACTTTTGGAAATTCATCTCGACGAGTGATTTCAAAAAAACGTTGACGGTCAAGCGAATCAAGGCTAAGATTGACTGAACTAATACCAATTTTTTTCAATTCTGGTACTAATGGGGCTGTCAACACGCCATTTGTAGTAATATTGATTTTTTGAATGCCTTCAATTTCTGATAATTTCCATAGAAATGGAATAATATCACGTCTCACAAAAGGTTCACCACCTGTGATTCGGACTTTATTAATGCCCATTTCTGCCAAAATCGTGCAAAGTCGAATCATTTCTTCATAGCTCAATAAATGCGGTTTCGGCAGATACTGAATGCCTTCTTCGGGCATACAATAAAAGCAACGCAAATTACAGCGGTCGGTAACAGCCAACCGTAAATAATTAATGGGTCTTCCGTGATTATCTATGAGCATTGAAATGAGTATTTCTTTATAAATTATGCCGCAATCATTGCGTGAACTTCGATTTTATATATACTTAGTGCTTCTTGAAGTTCAGCAACAGCTCTTTCTTTTAAAAACTCATATTGTTCACGAGATAAATCGTCTCCTGTGGAGGTGGTGTGAAAATCTATCATTTGATTGAGTTTTTCTATTTGTTTTAATACTTCTAAAACCTTCAAGTCATAATCGGATATGATTTCTTTTTCCATGTTTCAGTTGAATTTTATTTGAATAAAACCTTTTGGGAAAGACTTGCCTTCCTTATTTATTTTTGAATTAGTAAATTTATCCACCCAATAATATTTATCAAGCGTTGTTGCATAAAACATTTGATGTTCTTCAGGAAATAATTTCAAAATATATGCGTCAACCTGGGTGGCTTTCCATGTTTTAACGGCAGTAAATTTATTTCTAATTAAATCTTCAAAATGTTCTTGAATTTGATATTCAAGCAAAATAACAACGTCAATATCATTTGGATTTATTTTTCGAGAAATAAAACTACCATTTATCCACAAAGTAAATGATTTACAAATTTCGGTTTGAAATTCGACAATATATGCCTCAAATTTCTCAAAAAGTTTATAGCGATTAGATGTCTCCTCAAAACTTTCAACAAAAACTTGCTTAAAATCGTCCCAAGAAACATCAATTATTTCATTAGGTATAAGATTATCCCGAATATCAAACTCTAATTCCATCAAGTAAATATACATTCGTTTCCATCAAAAAACCAAAAGAGGCACAGAATTCTCTATGCCTCTTTTGGGTATTCTTTTCAAGAAAAGTTTTTAAGCTACTGACTCAGCTAGAACCAAAACTTTATTTTTGGCTGCTTCAACTACGCCACCATCCACAACGAAAGTTTCCTTTTTGCCGTTTGCTTCGATAACTAAGTTTCCCTTAGCGAGTGTGCTAACGATGGGTGCGTGGTCTTTCAAGATTTGAAACCCACCGTTGCTTCCCGGTAAAGTTACCGAATCAACCACACCAGCGTAAACTTTTTTATCAGGAGTAATTATTTCTAAATTCATTTTTTCATTGAGATGCGAGACTCGAGATGTGGGATAAGAGTTAATTATTCATTCTCATATCTCATATCTCATATCTCAGTTATTTGTTTGCTTCTGCAATTAATTTCTCTCCTTTCACTACTGCATCTTCGATAGTTCCTACCAAGTTGAATGCTGCTTCTGGAAGGTGGTCATAATCGCCATCCATAATTTGATTAAAGCCTTTGATTGTATCATTAATATCAACCAAAACTCCTTTCAAACCTGTAAATTGCTCGGCAACGAAGAACGGTTGAGACAAGAAACGTTGTACACGTCTTGCACGTGATACAGTCAATCTATCTTCTTCTGAAAGTTCTTCTAAACCAAGAATCGCAATAATATCTTGTAATTCTTTGTAACGTTGTAAAATCAACTTCACACGTTGAGCTGTGTTGTAGTGAGCTGCACCCAATACATTAGCCGATAAAATACGTGATGATGAATCAAGAGGGTCAACCGCAGGATAGATACCTAACTCAGCAATTTTACGACTCAATACGGTAGTTGCATCAAGGTGAGTAAATGTTGTTGCAGGAGCAGGGTCAGTTAAGTCATCGGCAGGTACATAAACGGCTTGTACTGATGTAATCGAACCACGCTTAGTTGAAGCGATACGCTCTTGCATCGTACCCATTTCAGTTGCCAATGTTGGCTGATAACCTACCGCTGATGGCATACGACCTAAAAGGGCAGAAACCTCAGAACCCGCTTGAGTAAAACGGAAGATATTATCAATAAAGAAAAGGATATCACGACCTTTGCCTTCGCCATCTCCATCACGGAAATGCTCAGCAACTGTCAAACCTGAAAGGGCAACTCTTGCTCTCGCTCCAGGAGGCTCGTTCATTTGACCGAAGATAAACGTTGCTTGTGAATCTTTCAAAGCTTCTCTATCTACTACGCTCAAATCCCAACCACCTTCTTCCATCGAATGTTTAAATTTGTCACCGTATTTCACGATACCAGATTCAATCATCTCACGAAGTAAGTCATTACCTTCACGTGTACGCTCACCTACACCAGCAAATACTGAAAGACCAGCATAAGCTTTTGCAATATTATTAATCAACTCTTGAATCAATACGGTTTTACCTACACCCGCACCACCAAATAAACCGATTTTACCACCTTTTACATAAGGAGCCAAAAGGTCAATTACTTTGATACCAGTGAAAAGTACTTCGGTTGCAGTTGCTAAGTCTTCAAACTTAGGAGCAGCACGGTGAATCGACATACCTTTGGTTGTCACTTCGCCCAAACCATCAATCGCTTCTCCAACAACGTTAAACAAACGTCCTTTGATTTCTTCGCCCGTAGGCATTGTAATTGGTGAACCCAAGTGAAGAACTTCCATTCCACGTTGTAAACCTTCTGTTCCGTCCATCGCAATGGCACGAACTCGGTCTTCACCAAGGTGTTGTTGAACTTCAAGAATTACTTTCTGACCGTTTGCCTTTGTTACTGACAACGCATCAAGAATTGGAGGGATTTGAGAACCTTCGCCTTCAAAACTCACGTCCACTACGGGTCCGATAATCTGTGAGACTTTACCGATATTTGCCATTTATTGAGAATTTTTAAATTAAAATCTGAAACAGTGATTTTGTGTACTCGCATTTCAGCGTGCAAAATTAGATAATCAAGTTCTTAAAAGCAAAACTTGTGACATAGTTTTTGTATTTTTTTTAGAGAAATGTTCTTTTTCTGCCCTTTTTGTTGGAGTAAAAGAGGAAAAAAGAATTTTGAATTATTTATTACAGACTTTGCCGAAAATTATTGACGCTTTTTTCAATGCTATTTAAAGATTATTGTCATAACATCAGGCTTCAAGCCAAAACATATCATCGATGTTTAGTTAAAAAAAAATATTGATTTCAAATCAAAATATTTTCATCCATTTCCCTTGTTCTTTCATCACTAATTCGATGACTTCTCGCACGGCACAATCGCCACCTTTACGTGTCGAATTGAAATCTGCTATTTCAATAATTTCTTCTACTGCATCGGCTGGACAAGCAGATAAAACGGCTCGATGCTTCATAATTTCCCAATCTGGCAAATCGTCGCCCATAAATACAATTTCATCGGCCGAAAGATTATTATCGGCAATATATTTATCAAAAACTGATAACTTTTGATCGGTTTTTACACCTAAAAAAATATCTTTTACACCCAATAACGAAAGTCGTTCTCGAATACTTTCTTCTTTCCCGCCCGAGATAATAGCAATTCTAAACCCTGACCTTACGGCTTTTCCCATTGCATAGCCATCTTTTACATTGAAAACCCTTGCTAATTCGCCACCACGTAAGGCTATTACTGTTGCATCGGTCAATACGCCATCAACATCAAAGATAAAAGTTGTGATTTTTCGGAGCTGAGATTTGAGTTTGATATTCATAAAATTTGGTTTTGTTCATTAAAATATTTTGCATAAAATTCGCATAAATTCGTTTAATTCGTGCGATATGTGTTGTATTATTTTTATGATTGAACGAATAAAGTCAAAACTCTTCTCATTTCTGAAAACTCGCTGGGCAAAAACAATCTTGGTTTTTCTTGGTGTTTTTTTTCTATTAAATTTCCTTTTTCCACCAAAAATAAACGTGCATTATTCAACCATTGTCACTGATTCAAACGGTGAGATATTACACGCTTTTCTGAGTTCTGACGAAAAATGGCGAATGTTTGTCGAATTAAAAGAAATTACACCCACGCTCCGAAAAGCTATTTTGGCCAAAGAAGACAAATATTTTCAATATCATTTTGGTGTAAATCCTGTTGCTATTTGTCGAGCCGTTTTCAACAATATTACAAAAAAACGACGTACTTCGGGAGCGAGTACGATTACGATGCAAGTTGTGCGAATGCTGAATCCAGAAGAAAGGACTTATTGGAATAAACTCTCTGAAATTTTGCGGGCGATTCAGTTAGAAATCTTTTATTCAAAGGATGAAATATTGCAAATGTATCTCAATCTTGTGCCTTACGGGTCGAATATTGAAGGCATTAAATCTGCCTCTTACTTATACTTTCAAAAATCGCCTGACCGATTAAGTTTAGCAGAAGTTACGACCCTTGTTATCATTCCAAATAGACCGACGAGCCTAAAGTTAGGCACAAAAAACCCTTTAATTGTTGAAGAAAGAAACAAACGTTTGAAGACGTTTCAAGCAGAGCAACTGTTTGATAATCAATCAATTAATGATGCTTTACGAGAACCTTTACTTGTTTTTCGACATGAAGCTCCCAAAAATGCTCCACATTTATCACTCAGATTGAAGAAACAATTTCCTGATGAAGCAATTATTGTATCGAGCGTCAAAAAAGCAACGCAAGCAAAAGTCGAGCAAATGGTTGCCAATTATGTCAATCGCACACGAGTAATGAATATCAATAATGCCGCAGTTTTGGTCATTAACAACCAAACGATGCAGGTAGAAGCTTACATTGGTTCAGCGGGTTTTAATGACAATTTTGATGGTGGACAAGTAGATGGCGTGCAAGCTGTTCGTTCACCAGGAAGTGCTTTAAAACCAATTTTATACGCAACAGCTTTTGATAAAGGTATAATTACACCTAAAAATATCATCAATGATGTGCCGACAAATTTCAATGGATTTGAGCCCGAAAATTTTGACCGAAAGTTTAACGGTAAAGTAAGCATTGAGTTTGCTTTGGCAAATTCTTTAAATATTCCTGCTGTAAAAGTTGTTCGAGATTTGGGAAAATCGACACTCATTGAACAACTCAAAAAAGCTGATTTTCAAACAGTAAAAAAACAAGAAAAAGATTTAGGCCTTTCGATTGTACTCGGTGGCTGTGGAGTTACGCTCGAAGAAATGACACAACTTTATGCAGCTTTTGCCAATGAAGGAAATTGGCAGAAAGTAACAATGCTTTATGATAAAGATGTTAAAAAAAAACCAAGTCATACGCCAATTATTTCGGCAGCGGCGAGTTATCTCATCACCGACATTTTAGCTCAAATCAAACGTCCTGATTTGCCTAATAATTTTGATTACACGTATCGTTTACCAAAAATAGCTTGGAAAACAGGTACGTCGTTTGGTCGTCGAGATGCATGGAGTATTGGATTCAATAAAAAATATACGATTGGGGTTTGGGTTGGTAATTTTTCAGGAGAAGGTGTTCCTGAATTAAGTGGAGCTGAAATTGCTACGCCTTTACTTTTTCAAATTTTCAACACAATTGATTATAATACTTCGGGAGAATGGTTTCATCAGCCAAATGCCGTGGTTTCTCGACAAGTTTGTGCTGAGTCAGGCGACCTCCCGAGCGATTATTGTAGTAATAAAATCTTAGATTATTCCATCAAAGGCATTTCTCATACACGTAAGTGTACACATCTCAAGAAATTTTATGTAAATCTTTCAGAATCAATAAGTTATTGTACCCAATGTTTACCTGTTAGTGGCTACAAAGAAAAGCTTTATACTAATCTAGCTCCTGAGTTAGTTAGCTTTTATGAACAAAAACATATTCTTTACGAGAAAATCCCAACTCATAATCCAAATTGCACAAGGTTTTTCAAGATAGCCAATAATGCACCAATTATTACGAATCCTAATAACGGTAGTGAGTATTATATTAGCAAAAATGATTCGCAACAAATACAATTGTCTTGTCAAACTTCCAATGACGTAAAAGAAGTTTATTGGTACTTAAACGACCGACTTTTACAAAAAACATTGTCAAATAAGCCTCTTTTTTTTGCTCCAACAGTTGGGAAACTTAAAATATCGTGTACCGACGACAAAGGAAGAAGTAGCAATATTTGGGTCATCGTGAAGGAAGAATAAATAAAAAAGACTTCCCTTACGAGAAGTCTTTTTTATTATTTTTAAACGAGAAACGAATTATCCTTCAGTTTCTTCAGCCGCTGGAGCAGCTGCATCTTTCTTTTTAGAAAGTTTCTTTTTCTCGCCTTCTACCATTGCGTCTTTCAATGCTGAAAGAGCTGATAAATCGCCAAGAGTTGATTTCTCGTCGTTATTATTGTTAGAAGTAGCAGTTGTAGTTGCTTCTTTTCCACCTTTTTTCTTCACTTCTTTCTTCTCTTCTTCTTTAGGAGCTTCCCAAGTTTTAGAGTGTGAAAGCATGATTTTTTTCTCTTCTTTGTGGAATTCTAACACTTGGAATGTTAATTTTTCTCCAGCTTCAGCAACAGTGCCATCAGCTTTAGTCAAATGTTTCAACAAAGCATAACCTTCAATTCCGTAAGGAAGTTCAAGTGTTGCTTGTTTGTCATTTTTAGAGATAATTGTACATTCTTGGTCAGAACCTACTGTGAAGATATGTTCAAACGTATCCCAAGGATTTTCTTCTAAGTGTTTGTGGCTAAGAGCTAAACGACGATTTTCGCCATCTAATTCTAATACCATTACTTCAAGAGCATCTCCAACTTTTACGAAGTCAGATGGGTGTTTGATTTTCTTAGTCCAAGACAAATCAGAAACGTGAACTAAACCATCAATACCTTCTTCTAATTCTAAGAAAATACCGAAGTTAGTCATGTTACGTACAGTACCAGTGTGTTTTGTATTCACACCATACTTATTGATAAGATCTTGTTTTGTCCAAGGGTCTTCAGTTAATTGTTTGATACCCAATGACATTTTACGGTCATCACGGTCAAGCGTCAATACAACTGCGTCGATTTCATCACCGATTTTCAAGAAATCTGATGGGTTACGCAAATGTTGCGACCATGACATTTCTGAAACGTGGATTAAACCTTCAACACCTGGTTTCAATTCTAAGAAAGCACCGTAATCGGCAATGTTTACGATTTTACCTCTTACTTTAGAACCGATTGATAATTCAGCAGCCAAAGAATCCCAAGGGTGTGATTCTAATTGCTTCATACCTAACGAAATACGTTTCTTGTCTTCATCAAAGTCTAAAACTACAACTTTAATACGTTGGTCAAGTTTCAATAATTCGTTTGGATGGTTAATACGGCCCCATGAAATATCTGTGATGTGCAATAGACCATCTACGCCACCAAGGTCAATGAATACACCGAAGTTAGTGATGTTTTTAACAACACCTTCCAATACTTGTCCTTTTTCAAGGTTAGTAAGGATAACTTGACGTTGTGTTTCAAGGTCTTTCTCGATAAGAATTTTGTGCGAAACTACTACGTTGTCGTTAGTATGGTTGATTTTCACAACTTTCACTTCCATTTTCTTACCAACGAAAATATCAAAGTCACGAATTGGTTTTACATCAATTTGTGAACCTGGCAAGAACGCCTCAATTCCATAAATATCTACAATCAAACCACCTTTTGTGCGGCGTTTTACCAAAGCATCAATAATTGCATCTTCAGTAAATGATTTTTCGATGTTACTCCAAGCAGTCAATACTCTAGCTTTTTTGCGAGAAATTACTAACTGGCCCATTGCATCTTCTTGCTTCTCGATGAAAACTTCCACTTGGTCACCTACTGCTAGGTTTGGAAGGTCACGGAATTCAGAAATCGAAACTAAACCGTCTGATTTAAAACCAATGTTTAATAATACTTCACGGTCAGTGATACCTACAACCGTTGCCATTACTACATCTTTCTCAGCAACTTTAGCGAGAGTTTCGCTATAAAGTGCTTCTAATGTTGCTTTTTCGGTTGCTGAATAGCCTCCGCCAATACCTCTTTTGGTGACCTTGTCCCAGTCAAAATCTGCAATTTGTGCTGCCATAATATGTTGATTTTTAGCTCTTTATACATCAACCCATCGAGCCGCCTGAGTTGAAAATGGTTAAAAATGAATTATACCTTTGCAAAAAGGAGTGCAAAAGTACAAAATTATTGTGAATAAACAAGGCTTTTACATGGAAAAAATGATTCCGAGGGAATCATTAAGAGAATAGCTAATAGCTGTTAAAGTAATTGTTTTTAAGGTTTTTTCTCCTGTCAAGCATATCAAATCTTGTATCTAAAAGTATCTTTGCAAAAAAACTAAATATGTATGGCACAACATTATCCTTTATACTCCCATGAATATTTCATGGCAAAAGCACTCGACCTTGCAGTTCAGGCAGGAGAAGCGGGAGAAATACCTGTTGGTGCTATTGTTGTGGCTGGCGGAAGCAAGATTATTGGAAAAGGAAGTAATCAAACCGAACAATTAAATGACGTAACAGCCCATGCAGAAATCATTGCGATTACGGCTGCAACACAATTTTTAGGAGCAAAATATTTAAAAGAATGTACACTTTATGTTACGCTTGAGCCATGTGTGATGTGTGCAGGAGCACTACATTGGTCACAAATTGATAGAATTGTTTTTGGAGCATCTGACACCAAACGTGGCTTTAGTCGGGTGAGCCCACCTATACTTCACCCCAAAACCAACGTTGTCAAAGGCATTTTAGAAATGGACTGCGAAATTGTTTTGAAGAATTTTTTCAAGGGTTTGCGAACATAAATTTGTTTGTTAGCGTTTAGGCTTTAACGTTGACGTAGAATTGTCACTTAAAAAATTATAATCTAATCTTTAAAACTTGTTTCAAAAATGGCATATACACTCGAACCTCTTCCTTATTTAAGTGATGCTTTAGAGCCACACTTCGACAAAGCAACCATGGAAATCCACCATGACCGTCATCATCAAGCTTATGTAACTAACCTTAACAATGCCATTGCTGGCACTGAAATGGAAGGCTTATCATTGAAAGAACTATTGGCCAATATCAGCAAATATCCAGCACCCGTTCGTAATAATGGTGGTGGGCATTTCAACCATGATTTATTCTGGAATATTCTTTCTCCAAACGGTGGTGGCGAGCCTTCAAGTACTTTGGGTGCAGCTATTGACGAAACTTGGGGTTCGTTAGCAAACTTTAAGGATGAATTCAAAAAAGCGGCAATAGGTCGTTTTGGTTCGGGCTGGGCTTGGCTCTGTGTTGATGACCAAGAAAAATTATTTATTACCTCAACACCTAATCAAGACAATCCTTTGATGGATATTGCTGAAAAAAAAGGTATTCCAGTATTAGGCTTAGATGTTTGGGAACACGCTTATTATTTAAAATTCCAAAACAAACGCCCTGATTACATTGATTCATTCTGGAATATTGTTGATTGGGATGCTGTTCAAAAACGTTATTCTAATGCCAAAAGAGTAATTCCAAACGCATAAGATATTAATAAAATACATAAAAAGAGGTCATCTTAAAGCTTTAAGATGACCTCTTTTTGTATCAATGAAGTTCTTTTTTACTTCACCTTTTTTTAATCTTTCACTAATTAGCTTACTTTTGTTCTTCGTTAAGACTAAAAGCATATAATTTAGAAGAAAAGTATATAGCAAATGAATAAAAACGCCAAAATCTATATCGCAGGCCATAGAGGCATGGTTGGTTCTGCAATCTTTCGTAAACTTCAACAAGACGGATTCACCAACATTATATATCGAACTTCTCAAGAACTAGACCTAAGAAATCAGGAAAAAGTATTTTCTTTTTTTGAACTCGAAAAACCTGAATATGTATTTTTAGCAGCTGCTAAAGTTGGTGGCATTGCAGCCAATAATATTTTTCGAGCTGATTTTATTTATGAAAACCTAACGCTACAAAACAACATCATTCATGCTTCTTATTTGAATGGTGTAAAAAAATTGATGTTTTTAGGTTCTTCATGTATTTACCCAAAAATGGCTCCTCAGCCACTTAAAGAAGAATATTTATTGACAGGTTTACTTGAGCCTACCAACGAGCCTTATGCCATTGCCAAAATTGCAGGAATAAAAATGTGTGAATCCTATCGAAACCAATATGGTTGCGATTTTATTTCGGTCATGCCTACAAACCTTTACGGTACTAATGATAATTATGACTTACAAAATTCACACGTTTTGCCAGCCATGATTAGAAAATTTCATGAAGCGAAAGTAAATCAGCATGCCACCGTGAATCTTTGGGGTTCTGGCTCTCCGATGAGAGAGTTTTTGTATGCTGACGATTTAGCAGACGCTTGTGTATTTTTAATGCAAAATTATAGCGAAGAAGGATTTGTAAATATTGGTTCAGGAGTTGATGTAAGTATCAAAGAATTGGCCGAAATAGTTAAAACAACAGTAGGATTTGAAGGTGAAATTGTTTGGGATAGCACCAAACCAGATGGCACTCCACGCAAATTGATGGACGTAAGCAAACTCCATAGCCTCGGTTGGACACATACAATAAACCTTGAAAAAGGAATTGGATTAGCTTATCAAGACTTTTTAAAAAATCATGATACATTAAGATTGTAACTAATTAGATTCTTATGTCAAGTTTTTTGTTATTTTAATAATTTATTTTTGAGATAATTAACAGTTCTTCAAAAATTCAAGCAAAATCTAATTTTCTTGTAAAAGTGCAAAAATGTTTCTATTTTAATCTATATTTAAACAAAAACTTATTAGATATTAATTATTGAAACCATTTGGCTAAATATTACCACTTAACAATTATTAACCAACACGTCTCATTTTTACCGATTAATAAATAAATGATTGATTAAAGTTTATATTTAGATGGAAATTAGTACTTTTGTGACCAAGTTAATGATTTTAATCTAAAATCAATTAGTAAAATCCTGAATTTAGAATTCAATTTCGTTTGATTATTAATTTAGAATTTGATTATATTTAATCCTAAATTTATTTCGTTTTTAACGCTATAAATTTATGTTTTTGTCATAAAATATGGTATCCAAATCTATTTTGGAAAAGGGTAAAGTACAATAAAATTGCTATTAAAAAGTTTCATTATATCTATTGAGTGAAGTTGAAAATAATGTTTCTCTATTAAAATTAATATTTTTAATTAAAGTGGGAAAGTAATATTATTACAATAACATTTTCTAAAAAAAACTTTATGAAAGGGATTATATTAGCTGGAGGCTCAGGTACTCGACTACACCCACTTACATTGGCAGTTAGCAAGCAATTAATGCCTGTTTATGACAAGCCAATGATTTATTACCCACTATCAATATTGATGTTGGCGGGTATTAAGGAAATTCTTATTATTTCAACTCCGCATGATTTACCTCATTTCCAAAAACTTTTGGGTGATGGTAGTAGAATTGGTTGTAGCTTCAGTTATGCCGAGCAGCCTAGTCCAGATGGTTTAGCTCAAGCATTTATTATTGGAGCTGATTTTATTGGCGATGACAGTGTTGCATTGGTTTTAGGAGACAATATTTTTTATGGTGGCGGTTTGAGCAAATTACTCCAAAATAGTACCAATCCTGATGGTGGTGTTGTATTTGCTTATCAAGTAAACGACCCGGAACGTTATGGTGTGGTTGAATTTGACGAAAATTTAAAGGCTATTTCAATAGAAGAAAAACCACAAACACCAAAATCAAACTTTGCTGTTCCTGGATTATATTTTTATGATAACAAGGTTGTTGAAATTGCTCGAAATATTAAGCCGTCTCCAAGAGGGGAATTAGAAATAACCGACATTAATCGTTATTATTTAGAGCAAGGCAAATTGAGCGTTGGAATAATGAATAGAGGAACCGCATGGCTTGATACTGGAACCTTTCAATCTTTGATGCAAGCGGGTCAGTTTGTTCAAGTTATAGAGGAGCGTCAAGGGCTTAAAATAGGTTGTATTGAAGAAGTAGCCTTTAGAATGGGCTATATTGATGAGCAACAATTGAAAAAAGTTGCCACACCATTAGTTAAAAGTGGTTATGGTCAATATCTGTTAGGTTTGGTATAAATGTAAAACTATAACTAAGATTCTTTTATTATTTTTATAATTGAGAAAAGATGGGATTACACATTCTTTCTCAAGAAAATTGTTAATTAATAAAGTTTGAAAGATTTTTCAAATTTAAAAGCCACTGATTACTATTAAAGACTTATCAATTATTGGGTTTCATTTTATTAAGTGAAACCAATTGTACATTTCTTCTGATGTAGTTAATCAATCATAAATAATTCGGACATTATCTTTGTTCACTAAACAATTGTTTATACAATACGGCAAATTATCTGGTTTTAAAATATTATATAATTATTGAGCATTAAAAAAAAACTTATGCGTTCTTCAAAAATTATTTCTAAACTTATAATTGTATTATTTTGCAGCGTTTTTCAAATAGCTTACGCTCAAGTTCCTGCCAATGTTAATAACTTAACAGATAAACAACTTGAACAGTTTTTAAAGCAAGCTGAATCAAAAGGAATGTCTGAAGCTCAAGTTGAAGCTGCTGCTCTAGCCAATGGTTATACGGCTCAAGATATTGCAACTATCAGAGAGCGAATTAATCGCTTGAAAACGAATACAAATGAAATTAAACCTGGTAATTCAAAAGTTGATAATGCTACGCGTGAACAAGTTGGAGAAGTGGCGGAAAGAGCTCCAGTAGCTGTTTCAGACAAACAAGAGGTTGGTAAAAAGTCTGAAATTTTTGGTAGCCAACTTTTTAACAATAAAGACCTCACATTTGAACCTAACCTTAGGCTTCCTACCCCTAGAAACTATATATTAGGCCCAGATGATGAACTCAAAATTGATATTACTGGCTATGCTTATCAACATTACGATGTTAAAATTACGCCAGAAGGCACAGTGAAGTTTGAAAATTTATCTCCTATTTATATCAATGGTAATACTGTTGAACAAGCAAAAAGTAAAATAATTGAACGACTAAAAACTATTTTTGCTGGGTTAAAAAATGGCACTTTAAATGTTGATGTAACACTCGGTAATGTTAGAAGTATCAAAGTTACTATCGTAGGAGCAGTAAAAAACCCTGGCACTTACACAGTATCTTCACTTGCCACAGCATTCAACGCTCTTTATTTATCTGGAGGACCAAGTGTTAATGGTTCTTTTAGAAATATCCAAATTCTACGTGATAATGTTGTCATAAAGAAAATTGACCTTTATGATTTTCTTTTAAAAGGTGTTTTAACAGATAATCTCAATTTGAACGACCAAGATGTAATTTTAATTCCTCTTTTCGAGAAAAAAATTGAAATTGATGGAGAAGTTAGAAGAAAAGGTGTTTTTGAACTTAAAGAAACCGATACATTTGAAAATCTACTTTCTTACGCAGGTGGATTTACAGAACAAGCCTATACTGCTACGATAAATGTTAAAAGAAATACCTCCAAAGAAAGACAGATTTTAACTTTTGACCCTCAAACTTCTTTAAAATTCCAGACTCAAAATGGAGACCACTTCTTTGTTGGAACAATATTAGACCGATTTGAAAATAAAGTTCAGATTCATGGAGCGGTTTTCCGTCCAGGAGAATTTGCCCTTAGTGATAAAATAAAAACAGTTAAGCAATTAATTCAAAATGCTGAAGGTCTTCGTGAAGATGCCTATTTAGATAGAGCTATTTTAATGAGAGAGCAAGAAAACCTTGACCCTATTTATATCCCTCTTGATTTAGGAAAAATTATGCGTGGTGAGACACCTGATATACAATTAAAGCGTGAAGACCAATTAATTATAAAATCAATAGTAGAACTTAGGCAAGAAAAAAAGGTTGAAATTATTGGAGCTGTTAATAATCCTGGGGTATTTCAATTTGCTGATAACATGACTATTCGAGACTTAATCTTGATGTCTGGTGGGTTTACTGATGGTGCAACTGGTAAAAGAATAGAAGTTGCCCGTCGTTTATATAATGACGAATCCAATGATAAATCTGTTGAAATCATTAAAGTTGATATCAGTAAAAACTTAAGCCCGACCGACAAAGGAGTAAAGCTACAGCCTTTTGATAAAGTTTTTATCAGAAATCTACCTAACTACGAAGCTCAACAATCTGTTCAAATTGTTGGAGAAGTTAATTATCCAGGTACTTATACCATTGAAAACAAAGTCGAGAGAATTGTTGACCTTATCGCTCGTTCTGGAGGCCTCCGAGAAGAAGCTGATATCAATGCCGCAAGGTTTTATCGAAACAATACTTTGGTATCCGTTAATTTTTCAAAAATCTTAAAAGGTGAAGATCTTGCAACTGACCTTTTACTAGAAAATGGAGACCGCATTGAAATACCTAAAGAAAGACAAATCATTACAATTAATGGACAAGTTTTAAACCCTACATCAGTTGCTTATCAACCAAAACTCACTTTTAAAGATTATATTGCTGAAGCCGGCGGTTTTACTGAAGATGCATTCGTAAGAAAGCTTTATGTACAGTATCCAAACGGTAGTACAGACAGAACCCGTAGTTTTTTAGGTGTTAAGTCTTTTCCAAAAGTACAAAAAGGGATGACCATTAATGTACCACTACGAACTCGAGTTCGAATGACATCAGCCGAACGTATTGCAATGGGTACAGGCTTTGTATCATTATCAGCAGTATTATTAACCCTTGTTCGATTATTATAAAATCATTGTTTTAATAACGCTAATAACTTAGAATTTACAAACCACTTAATTTTCAATAGTGACATAATTATTAATTAAAATTTGCATTAGTAGATGAAAAAAGCACTCATAACAGGAATAACAGGACAAGATGGAGCATATCTAGCGGAGTTTTTATTAGATAAAGGATATGAAGTACACGGAATAAAACGTCGTGCATCGTTATTTAATACTGCAAGAATAGATCATCTTTATGAGGATTTACATAAAAGAAATGTCAAATTTGTTCTTCATTATGGGGATTTGAGTGACTCTACTAATATTATTAGAATTGTGCAAGAAGTACAACCCGACGAAATTTACAACTTGGGAGCCATGTCTCATGTAAAAGTAAGTTTTGATGAGCCAGAATATACTGCACAAGTCGATGGTATTGGCACTTTAAGAATTCTTGAGGCTGTTAGAATATTAGGTTTAACTGAAAAAACAAGAATTTACCAAGCTTCTACTTCCGAATTATACGGATTAGTTCAGGAAGTTCCACAAAAAGAAACAACACCTTTCTATCCTCGTTCTCCTTATGCCGTTGCTAAACTATACGGATATTGGATTACCGTAAATTATCGTGAAGCATATAATATGTATGCCTGTAACGGAATTCTATTTAATCATGAATCTCCTCTTAGAGGCGAAACATTTGTGACACGTAAAATTACGCGTGCAGTTGCTCAAATTGCCTTAAAACAACAAGATTGTTTATATCTAGGCAACCTTGATGCACAAAGAGACTGGGGACATGCAAAAGACTATGTGGAAGCCATGTGGCTTATCCTGCAACAAGAAAAACCTGAGGATTTTGTTATTGCAACTGGCATAACCACACCTATCAGAGAATTTGTCAAAATGGCATTTGCAGAAGTGGGCATAAGTCTTCGTTTTGAAGGTACGGGGGTTGATGAGGTAGGATTCATTGAGTCATGTAGTAATGCTGACTATCAAATTCCTATTGGGCAAAAAGTATTAGCCGTTGACCCGAATTATTTTAGACCGACCGAAGTAGAACTCTTGATTGGAGACCCTACCAAAGCAAACGAAAAACTAGGATGGAAACCCAAATATGACTTGAAAAGTTTATGTAAAGAAATGGTCGAATCTGATTTGAAAATATTCAAATAATTTATCAGTCACCAATCTACTTTTAAATTTACAAATAATTTCAGTTTTAGTAAAAGTATAATGGAAAATAGCGAAGAGAAAGAATTAAGTATCAATTTTGTTGCTTTGTGGAAACTCATCAAACAAAGTAAATGGAAGCTAATTGCACCTGCATTTGTATTTGCTACCATAACGGCAATTATCGTATTTCAAAAACCCAACGAATACACTTCAGTTGCCAGCTTAATGCCAGAGTTAGAATCTAACTCATCGGGTGGCTCTTTAAGTAAATTCGCTGGTTTAGCAAGTTTGGCTGGTATAGATTTATCTAACATATCAACCAGTGATGCTGTTCGCCCAGACTTATATCCTAGCGTAATTAATAATTCCTCTTTCTATTTGTATTTACTAGAGCAGCAAGTAAAAACTTCTGACGGTAAATTATTGAAATTTAGAGATTTTTATAATCAAGCCTATGATATTGAGAGTGATAGCCTAGCAAAAAATAAACTTGATATTATTAAAACATTTAGGGAATGGCTTGGTGTAGCTATAAAACCAGTAACCGCACCCAAAAAGAATAATGAACAAATTATCTTTTTGTCAGAATCTGATGGAGAAATCATAGAGGAATTACTAGATAAAATTTCAGCTTCTATGGATAAAAAAACAGGAATCATAAGTATTTCTGTAAAACTGCCTGACCCGTTAACGGCTGCTCATGTTGCACAACTCAGTATTAATTATCTTACTGTTTTTGTGACCAACTATCGTACCGAAAAGGCTCGCCAAGACCGAGATTTTATCGCTCAACGATTATCTGAAGCAAAGGGGAAATTTTATAATGTTCAATCAAAAAAAGCTAGTTACTCTGACCAATTTCAGGCTTCCACCATCCGTTTTCAATCGGCTGATGTTGCTCGTGAAAGAATTGAATCAGATTACAGAGTGTCTTCATCATTTTATACTGAACTTTTGCAACAATACGAAACAGCAAAAATGAAAGTACAAGAACAAACACCCGTTTTCAAAACATTGCAGCAGCCAATTGTACCTTATGAAAAAAGTGGCCCTAGAAGACTTATCTTGCTAATTTTTGCAGCAATTGTAGGCTTTAGCTTCGGATTAGGACTACTTTTACTGAAAAACAATAATTACAAATCAATTATTGCTTAAATATAAACTAAACTGTGTATCTATTATCAATTACAAATAGCTTTGATAAAAATTGACTTGCAGCATTATCATAAGAGCTTTCAATGAAGAAAAACATTTGAAGCGGTTACTTGACGGAATTCAGAAACAATCCCTTTCTACTGAAGTAGAGATAATTTTAGTTGATTCTGGTTCAACCGATAGAACTGTAAGTATTGCTAATGCCTACCATGTAAATATTGTACATATCAAGCCAGAGGACTTTTCATTTGGTAGAGCTTTAAATATGGGTTGTAGTGTTGCGAAAGGAGAGTTTTTAATATTTGCTAGTGCTCATGTTTATCCCGTATATACAGATTGGATAAGTAGGTTATTGCAACCATTTAAAGACCCAAAAGTAGCGTTAGTTTACGGTCGCCAAACTGGTAATGGAGAAAGTAAATACTCAGAAATACAACTTTTTAAGAAGTGGTTTCCTGTAAATTCAAACTATAACCAAGAACATCCATTTTGTAACAATGCAAATGCAGCCATTCGCAAAAGTTTATGGACAGAACAACCTTACGATGAAAATCTTACAGGACTTGAGGATTTAGATTGGGCAAATAAAATATTAAAACTTGGATATAAACTTGCTTACGAAGCAAAAGCGACAATTGTACATATTCATGAAGAAACACCAAAAAAAATACTAAATAGATATTATAGAGAAGCCATTGCCATCAAAAATATTTTTCCAAATCAGAAATTTTCGTTTTTTGATTTTGTTTGGCTCTCTTGTTCACACATTATTATTGATTATATTTTTTCAATAAAAGACAAGGTTTTTTTAAAAAACCTTATTCAAATTCCAACTTTTAGAATATTACAATTTTGGGGTACATACAAAGGCTACCGAGTTAAAAACGGTATTTCTTTTACACTCAAAAAGCGGTTTTATTACCCCAAGAATTTTTTATACAAATTCACAGACCAAGAAGAAGAACAACAATTAATAGAATATCATCAATAATTCATTTCAAAATAACTATTTAAAGTAAATATTGAATAGCAATGAACAAAAAAATTACGGCAATTGTACCAATGAGACACTCAAGTGAACGTGTACCAGGCAAAAACTACCGAGACTTTGCTGGCAAGCCGCTCTATCACCGAGTTGTTGATACCTTACTTGATTGCCCTTCAGTCAGCCAAGTCGTAATTGATACTGATAGCCCCACTATAAAAGAACAAGTTGACAAACTTTATCCTTCGGTTATTTTACTTGAAAGGCCAGCACACTTGAGAGATGGTGCAACGCCAATGAATGACGTATTATTAAATACTTGTAATACGATTGATTCTGATTTCTATTTACAAACACATAGTACGAATCCGCTCCTTTCTGTTAACTCAATAGAAAATGGCATTAAAATGTTTTTGCAACAATACCCTGTTTATGATTCTCTTTTTGGTGTAACAAGACTACAAGTCAGACTGTGGGACCAACTTGCTCGTGCCGTTAATCATAATCCTGCTATTTTATTAAGAACACAAGATTTGCCACCTATTTATGCCGAAAATTCTTGTATTTACCTTTTTTCAAAAAGTATCCTTGAGCGAAAACACAATCGTGTAGGTGATAGACCTTTTATGTTGGAAATTCCTGAAATTGAGGCTCAAGATATCGATGTTGAAATAAATTTTAAAGTGGCTGAGGTTTTATTTAAAGAAGTTTATCCTGAAAAAGTACTATGAAGATATTAATTACTTGTCCACCAATGCTTAAACGCATTGATGAATTTAGACATATATTTGAAGCGAAAGGAGTAGAAATTCATATCCCAAACATGGTTCAAACACTTTCTGAAGAAGAACTAATAACTCTACTTCCTGAATTTGATGGTTGGATAATCGGTGATGACCCTGCAACAGAACGAGTTTTTGAGGCTGGGAAAAAAGGTCTATTGAAAGCAGCAGTAAAATGGGGTGTAGGTGTGGATAATGTCGATTTTAAAGCTTGTGAAAAGCTTGGTATTCCAATCATTAATACCCCTCAAATGTTTGGTGCTGAAGTTGCCAATATTGCGGTTGGGTATGTAATAGGACTTGCACGTGAACTTTTCTTGATTGACCAAGAAGTAAAAAAAGGGAACTGGATTAAACCTTCTGGAATGTCTTTGAAAGATAAAAAAGTGGGGGTTATTGGTTTTGGTGATATTGGAAAACATACTGCTAAATACCTTAAAGGTCTAGAAATGGATGTGATTGTGTATGACCCATTTGCAAAAAAGACCGAAGAGGAAGAAAAATTATTTAGTTTTTTAGATTTTCCTGAAAACATTGAAGAACTTGATTTTTTGGTTGCCACCTGTGCATTAACGCCATCTACCAAAAATATGGTTAATATGTCAATTTTTGAACGTATGAAAATAGGTGTCAGAATTGTCAATGTATCAAGAGGTGGTATAATCAATGAAAAAGATTTGGTTGATGCCATGAATAAAGGAATTGTATATTCGGCAGCATTAGATGTTTTTGAAACGGAGCCATTACCTCAAGGAAACGCATTAAGACAATTTGAACGATGCGTTTTTGGTACTCATAATGGTTCCAATACAATTGAAGGGGTTCGAAGAGCGAGCCACCAAGCAATTGAACATCTGTTTAACTTTCTAAAGTTATGAGTGCCAAAGTAGCCGTTATTACTGGCGTATTAGGCGGTATTGGCAATGAATTAGCAAAAAAGTTTAGAGAAGAAGGTTATTTTGTTTATGGCCTAGATGTCAGAAATAGTGCTACCCACGAAGCAAACGAGTTAATAGTATTTGACCTTAACCAATTTTCTAAAGGCGAACATTACTTTCAAGAATGGTCAAAACTCTTTACTGAAAAATTACACCGTGTTGATGTTTTAATCAACAACGCAGCAGTTCAATTGCTTGGTGGAATTCAGAATATCAAACTTGGTGATTGGGAAGAAACATTAAGAGTAAATGTTACGGGGCCATTACTATTATCACAATTATTGCTGAATCAATTAGAAAAATCGCAGGGTTGCATCATCAATATCGGAAGTATTCATCATCAGTTGACGAAGCCCAATTTTATCAGTTATGCAACTTCTAAAAGTGCATTAATTGGCTTGACAAAGGCTTTAGCTGTTGATTTGCAAGGGAGAATAAGAGTTAATGCCATAAGTCCAGCTGCTATTGAGACTGCAATGCTGAGAGCAGGTTTTGACAATGATGAAAACGCACTAGATGAACTAAGAAAAATTCATCCTGTTCAACGGATTGGATATCCGAGCGATGTAGCTAAAATGGCACTATTTCTAGCCTCCGATAAGTCAGGATTCATCCATGGAGCAAACTTGACCTTAGATGGAGGTATTAGCTCGGTTTTAAAGGATTTGTAAATGTATGCGATTATATTTTCAAACTATGAAAACTTTTAATCAATAACAATACTAAATTTTCTAACTCAAAACAATAAAACTACATAATTAACCAAGCTTCAAAACTTAAACTGATAAATTTTGCCTAAAAAAATTATTTTAAAAACAATATTTTTAATTAAAAAAATGAAAAATAGAATAGGGTACTTAATTAAGCGTTTTTTTTCAAAATTCAAATTAATTTTTTGGAAGGGGGAATATTACACAACTGATATGGCATTGAAAAGGTTTGGCAAACGTGGAACCCAGATAAATACTATTATCGATATTGGTGCCTCAAATGGTATGTGGTCTAAAATGTGCATGTTATTTTACCCTAACGCCAAATATTTTTTAGTTGAAGCTCAAGATATCCATGAACAACATCTTAAAAATTTTAAGAGCAAAAATAATAACATAGAATATGTAATTTCTGCAGCTGGTGATAAACAAGGAAATATCTATTTTAATAATGATAGAGAGTTTGGTGGGCAAGCCTCTGAAAACCCATACGAAAAAGGGACAAGTGTGCCAATGAACACTATTGATTATTGGGTTCGTGAGTACAATTTAAAACCACCATTTTTGATAAAACTAGATACTCATGGATTTGAAGTACCGATTCTTGAAGGAGCTACAGAAACTATGACACAAACTAACCTTTTAATTATTGAAACATATAACTTTAATATTTCTGATAAAGCGTTAACTTTTTATGAAATGTGTAGTTATATGCAGAAAAAAGGGTTTAGAGTTATTGAAATTGTAGATCTTTTACTCCGACCAAAGGACAAAGCATTATGGCAAATGGATACATTCTTTATTCCTGATACTGATAAAATATTTAAAAATAACAGTTATGAATGAAAAGTGTAATTAATATTTAAGAATATTAAGCTATCCCATATATTCATACTAATATGGTTTGTGAGTAATTAGATTTTTATATCTTTAAATATGGTAAAGTCTATACAGCAAACATATTTAACGAATGATATTCGACAAAAAATTTAAATAATGGTAGAATAGAAAGAAAAACTTTACAATAAATAAGGCTAATCCTCATTTTTAAATAATTATTTATTAACATTTCTAAAATAATTTTGATAACTATCTTAGAAAGATATTATGATTTAGGTAAAGATTAAAACTGTTATGTGATTATGTTTTACTTTTGATAAAAAATATCAAAGGCATTGAAAAGCAGAGGAAAATATGCCTCGAACATTTATTCTCGAATGGTATTTATATTTACTCAACTCACAGTTAAAATTTTGAATTAGCAAACTCTCAACCTAATAATATACTTTTCTAAAAATAAGTAACTTGATATTAGTTGATTTTATCTGTGTATTAAAATTGTTGGGTTTTATATTAATCATACTTGAATATTTTATCTCATGTAATTCATATGTCTATATCATCCCTTAAAGTACCATTATTTACAATAGGTTTTTTTTCAATATTACTTTCTTTGCAATACAATACAGATATACAAATATTTCGAGTATTTCCAATAGTATATTTTATTTTATTAACATTGTTTAATTTTGGTAAGTTACCGACAACTAAAGAATATTTTTTCTTTTATATTCTTATTATTATTTTAGTATTTGGAAAATTAAGGTCGAATAATGATGAATATAATCTAAGTTTTAAACTACATGATTCCCTTTTATTTATTCTTTTTATCTTCAATCTTTTACAAACATTAAAATTCATAATAAATAACGAAAAAAAGGAATTTACATCAAAATTAATTCTTGGCATTTTATCTCCATTTTTCTTTTTGACTTTATTAAGCATCATTCTAAAATTACTAAATCTTTCTCCTAAAGGATTCATTGAGCAAAGTGTTGGTCGGGTTGTCTTACTTTCATACTTTGGCTTTGATATGGATAGGACATCTTTTCCTCTTACTGGTGGAATTAATAGTTTTGCTTCTCTACTTGGAGCTTTGTTTACAGTAAGTTTTCTTGCTTTTTTGTTAGTTCATAGCAAAAAAGGACTATTCTTAATTTACAGCATATTCTTTTTTTTTATGATACTAATCCATGATTCAAGAGGGGCAATTCTGTTTTCTACAATTAGTATCTTCGTTTCAATATTTTTAAAGATTATAAATAAAATAAAATTTTCAATATTAATTCCTTTTTTTTCAATATTACTTCCATTTATATTTGTATACATACTTAACTCTGAATTTATATCTAATAAAGCCGATTTTCTTCAAAGAAATGCCCAAGAAATTAATACTGGAAATGGCAGATTGTTGGTTTGGGGATATGCAGTTACCTCAATTATAGAATTTGATTGGAATCAACTCTTATTTGGTTTTGGAGAATTTGGACATTATGGATCTGGAGCCTCATCAAGTTGGGCTCCTTTATTTTCTTCATATGAACGACCAGAACTAACGCACCCACATAATACAATTTTGATGACAGTATTTGATTATGGTATTATTGGATTGATCACATTGCTAATATTAGTTTATCGAATCATTAGGATAAATATGAAAGCTTATCGTGTTTACCAAACAATAAATCTAATATCTATCGGATTTTTTATATATTTTTTTTTAATAGGAACCACAGAATCTTTCTTCGGTTTCTATTACTTAAATTGTATTTACCCTTTTGTTTACATTTGTGCATGTACATTAATAATAAATGATAAATTAAGATGAAGAATAAGCTTATACACTACTTAGTCTATTCTATAAACTATTGTCTTGATATATTTTATAATTGTATAAATATAAATAAAAAAAAAATTTTTATTTATACTGATTCTAGAGGTTATGATGTTTTAAGTTGTTTTGGTAAGCTACCAATATACTCTTATGTATCAATGATTAGAAAAAAATATTTTGTCAGATATAAAATATGTGAACATAAATACACCACAATAGTAGATTTTATAGATTATATTTCTAAAAAAGACATAACCAAATATGATATTATAATTTTACATTGTGGCGTTGTAGATTTTTCGCCACGACCCATTAGCAATTTAAAAAACTTCATTGAAAGTAAAAAAAAACAATATTATTTTAGGAAAGTCTTTGATTATAATAAAGATTATTATAAAAATACTTTTGAAATTGAGTATCAAAATGAACCAACAATTAATATATATTCACCAGATTATTTAAAAGAACATGTAATTCCATCTATTAAGTTGCAAAACTTAATTTGGATAAATTCAAATAATTTTTTGGATAATTGGGATGGGAACTATTTAAAAGGAAGACCAAAAAATATTCAAACTGTTGTATGTCAATTTGAAAAAGTCATGGATAGACATCTTTATAATATAGTTGATTTAAAAAGATGGAGTGAGTCAGAAATTAAATCATTCACTATAGATAATATTCATTTTACAAAATCGGGATTTAAAAAAATATTTCACCTAATTGAAGAACAAATTGCAAGAATTGAAAAGTAAAATAGTCAATCTATATACAAAAACATTAAATTCACCAACCATAATGACTTGGGGGAATTTAATTAGTGCTAGTGTAAGGCTCGTTGTATTCACTCCACTAATCTTAGTGAGATACAGTGCAAATGATATTGCTTTTTGGTATATGCTTATGACAATAAATTCATTTGCGACTGTATTAGATTTTGGTTTTTATCCAACATTCTCACGACTAGTAAGTTATGCTTTCAATGGTCTAACAAGCATTAGTGATGTAAGTGTAAATAAACCTAATCATACATCATCAACTAACTGGCATTTAATGAGTAGAATTTATGGAACAACCGGTGCAATATATTCTATATTAGGAGTTTTTATTTTCATAATATTAATTATATTTACATATGATCCAATAAATCATGTAATCAGTCAATCAAGAACCGGTACAAAAATGTTGTGGATAGCGTACTTTGTTTTTGTTTCAGGCGAATTTTTTAATTTTTTTACTAAAAAATATGATGCAATTCTGATTGGGACTAATCATGTTGCTTTAATTAATAGATGGAACATAATAATAAATACATTCAATGCACTAATCTCCATTTTAATAGTTTACTTAGGTGGTGACGTTTTAGCATTATCTACTAATCATCTTCTCTTCTCAATAATCCTTTGTTTAAGAAGTAAATATTTAGAAGCTATTATTTGTGAAAGAAAATTTAGCAAGATGACTTTTTTTGATTTTGATAAAGAAATATTTATATGGGGTTGGACACCGATATGGAAGTCTGCAATCCTAATTCTTTGCTCAACAGGCATAACTCAAGCCTCTGGAATAATTTATGCAAAAATTGGAAATACTTCAGAGCTAGCTGCATATTTATTAACACTAAAACTAGTATCTACCCTTGCACAATTTTCGCAAGCACCATTTTATTCAAAACTACCAATTTTTTCTGGATTGAGAGTAAAGCACCAATTAGAAAGTTTGATTAAACTTTCTGCCAACTCTATAAGGCTTTCACTTCTTGTTTTTGTTTTAGGAGCATTTCTACTTCTATTTTTTGGAGACTATTGTTTATACATTATTGGTAGTAATGCACAACTTATAAAAACAGAAATAATAATGCTTATGCTTTTTGTTTGGTTCTTAGAAAGGCATCATGCAATGCATGCTCAAATTTATGTTACAACAAATGATGTTCCATTTTATAAAAGTGCTATAATCACAGCTATTTTTTATATTGTAATTGCCTACTATTTATTACCACATTTAGGGGTACTAGCATTCCCAATAGCTCATGGTTTATCAAATTTACTTATTAATAATTGGTGGAATGTAAAATTATCTATTTCATCATTAGAAACTTCTTTTATCACGTTTTTTAAGAAAAGTGCTCTTTTACCTTTTTCAATACTTATATTTTTAATATTAATAAAAACTTTATTAAAATATGTTTAAAAAATTCACAAAAAAATTGTTGTCAAAAGTATTTTATTTGTTTGTAGAACAATATTCATTTGTTCATTTAAACAAAAATTCAATTCTAAAATTAATGTGGTATAGTCTAAGATTTAGATTAGTTGATTGGGGAATTCTCTTAACAAAAAACGAAAAAAAAATCGCTTCTCTAAGGAATAAGTACAAAGGCAAAAGATGTTTTATAATTGGCAATGGACCTTCTCTTAACACTTTAGATCTTTCAAAATTAAAAAATGAATTTACATTTGGAGTAAATGCAATATACTTAAATTATGAGAATATGGGTTTTTATCCGAACTTTTACGTAATTGAAGATTATTTAGTTGCAGAAGATCGTGCCGAAGAGATAAATAGTTATAATAAATCAGACCTTAAATTTTTTGGAACTTATTTAGACTATGTTCTAAAAAAAGATAGTAAGAGTATACATCTTAATGTGCAAATGAAATATACAGAGCCTTTCTCACCTTTTTTTTCTACAAACTGTGTTCGAAAATTAGGCGTTGGTGGTAGTGTAACATTCTTATGTTTGCAACTTGCTTATTACATGGGTTTTGAAACTGTATATATGATTGGCTTCGATCATAATTATCATATTCCTAAAGAAGCTAAATTAGACGAGACAACCGTTATCTTATCAGAAAGCGATGATATAAATCATTTTTCTAAAAGCTACTTTGGTAAAGGTTATAGATGGCATGACCCTAAAGTTGATAGAATGGCAATGGGGTTTTTAGAAGCCAAAAATAAATTTGAAAAGGATGGCAGAAAAATAATTAATGCAACTAATGGCGGAAAACTTGAGGTTTTCCCTCGTGTTACTTACAATAAAATTTTTCAACAATGATTTCAATTGTTATTTGCACATACAATCCAGATTTAAAGATATTTAAACGGGTTATCGATGCTATCGGGAATCAAAGTGATAAAAACTTCGAATTTATCATTATTGATAATAATAGTTCATTTTCTATTTCAGATTTAGACTTCGTTAAAAACTCCCATGCGAAAGTACTTAGAGAAGGTATCCCTGGTCTAACTGCAGCTCGAAAAAGGGCTACTATTGAATCGAGTAATGATTTAATAATATTTATTGATGATGACAATGTTATTTCATCTAATTATGTTGAAAATGCTAAGGAAATAATGTCAAACAATAATCAAATTGCAGTTATCAGTGGTTTGATAACGCCAGAGTATCAAAGTCCACCTCCAAGCTGGGTTATAAATTTTGAAGAAATGTTAGCCATTAGGAAAAAAAATATCTCAGAGTTAAGGTTAACAAATGATTTCACTTATAATTATACATTTCCTATAGGAGCCGGAATGGTTATAAGAAAAAATATAATGGAAAGTTATTTTCAAGAAATTTCAAATGGAAAATTGCTGATAGAGGGTAGAATAGCGAATGAATTGACTTCTGGAGAGGATACTGATATTTGTTTTTTTGCTATTAGTAAAGGTTACTATATTGGTATTAGCAGTTTATTAAAATTAACACACATAATCCCATTATTTAGAGTTCAGATAGAATATTTATTAAAATTAGCCCCTGCATTATTACAAAGTAATTATTTAATAAATTCAAAATGGAAACCCGTTATAGGCAAGAATATCTTTAAAGATTTTGACAAATCAAAATTAGAAGTATTTATTAGGTTAGTTTATTATTCACTGGTTCGTACTAAATCAAATCAAATAAAACATAAATATTTTTTAAAATTACTAAGTTTATTAAATAAATAATTTGCATGATTTATATTTGTATTCCTGTTTTTAATCGTCTTAATTATACCATTAAGTGCATAGAAAGCATTAAAAGTCAAACTTATTCAAACTACAAGATAGTTATTTGTGATGATGCTTCAACAGACCAAACTTTTAATTATATTCAAAGTAATTACCCAGAAATTATTGTGCTAAAAGGTAATGGCAATTTGTGGTGGACAGGTGGGACCAATGTGTGTGTAGAGTATGCACTATCAGTAGCAAATGATACTGATTATATATTTACAATTAATAATGATACGGAAATGGAGCCAAATGCACTAGAAATAATATTAAATTTCTCAGAGCAAAAAAAAGGATGTATTGTTGGATGTGTAAATGTTTTTTTTAATGACCGAGATAAAATTGAACCTTCCGCATTTGTCAAAAAAAACACCTTCCCTTTTAGTCTCTATCACGATTTTCTTAATAGATGGGGAGATAATCTACATAAAATAAAAAATGAATTTGCAGAGGTTGATTCCCTAAGTGGGAAAGGAGTCCTAATTCCAATAAAGGTATTTAAAAAAATAGGTTTGTATAATTTCGAAAAACTTCCACACTATCATGCTGATACAGAGTTCACTAGGAGAGCCAAAATAACAGGTAAATATGGAATATTTATTAATTATAAAGCAAAAGTTTTTTCACACCAAGAATTGTCAGGTATAGGTCAACGAAACACAGAACCGAAAATTAAAGAATTTTTCCATAGTTTTTTTACAATAAAATCAGCAAACCATTTTAAAACTCTTAAAAATAGAGCACAGTTAATTTATCAACCATATTGGAGAACATACCTATTTTTTAATGTGTTAAAAATTATTTTGGGATTCATCAAAAGAAAAATCTATGAACGTTAAAATTTTAGATATTCAGATATATAGTCTTACTATTGAAAAGGCTATTAGAGAAATCTTATGCGATATTAACAATAGCAAGAATAGATTAGTAAGTGCCACTGGAGCTCATGGTCTTATAGAGACTACAAAAAATAACGATTTTAGACATATCCTTAAATCATTTTATATGAATCTCCCTGATGGAATGCCCTCGGTATGGGTAGGGAGAATGAAAGGTGCAACAGAAATGCAAAGGTGCTATGGTCCAGACTTTTTTGCCGAAATGATGTTAGCAACGCATGATAAACCAATTAAGCATTTTTTTTGCGGAGGGAATGATGGTGTCGCAGACATGCTAAAACATTCATGTGGAATAAAATTTCTAAACCAAAATATTTGTGGCACATATTGTCCTCCTTTTTTAGCAATTGATAAATATAACTATCCAGAAATTGCTAATTATATAAACGATTCCAAGGCTGATATTGTTTGGATTGGACTAAGTACACCAAAACAAGAACAATTTGCATATAATTTATCTAAGTATACTAATGTTGGAACTATCATTTGCGTGGGTGCTGCATTTGATTTTCATACTGGTCGAGTCAAACAAGCTCCAAAATGGATGCAAAAAAGAGGGCTGGAGTGGTTTTTTCGTTTAATAGTAGAGCCAAAACGGCTATACCAAAGATATTTAGAGATAGTACCAAAATTTATTTATTATAATGTATTAGATTTTTTAGGATTTTTTAAACCAAATAGATGATGACAAAAAAAAGAGCATTAGTCTGTGGAGCAGGCGGCTTTATAGGCGGACATTTAGTTAATAGATTACAAACTGAAGGCTATTGGGTAAGAGGTGTCGATGTAAAACAAAACGAATATGGTAATGATAAAGCAGATGAGTTTTTAATAGCTGACTTGACTTATCCAGATGCTGCTAAAAACGCTGTTGAAGGAGGGTTTGATGAAGTATATCAATTAGCTGCAGATATGGGTGGAGCAGGGTACATATTTACTGGTGAAAACGATGCTGCGGTAATGCACAATTCTGCTCTATGCAATTTGAATGTACTGCATGCAGCACAGTTGTCGGGAGTAAAAAAAATATTTTATTCATCGTCTGCCTGTATGTATCCAGAATATAATCAATTGGATCCAAATAACCCAAAATGTGCTGAGGACTCTGCATATCCAGCAGCACCTGATAGTGAATATGGTTGGGAAAAGCTATTTAGTGAACGACTATATTTAGCTTACCAGCGAAATCTTGGCATAGAGGTAAAAGTTGCACGTTTTCATAATATTTTTGGGCCAAAAGGTACATGGCGTGGAGGAAAAGAAAAAGCTCCAGCAGCCATGTGTAGAAAAGTAGCAGAAGCAGAAGATGGTGGTACTATCGAAGTTTGGGGTGATGGGCAGCAAACAAGATCATTTCTATATATTGATGAATGTTTAGAAGGAGTTCGTAGATTAATGGAGTCTGACTTTTCGGGCCCAGTTAATATTGGTTCGGAAGAAATGATTTCAATCAATGATTTTGCCAAATTGGCGATTGAAATTTCTGGAAAAAATTTAAGTATCAAAAATATACCTGGTCCACAAGGAGTTAGAGGGAGAAACTCAGATAATGAATTAATTGCTACAAAATTATCGTGGCGACCATCTAAGAGCTTAAAAGAAGGCATGGAAAAAACATATTCATGGATTTCAGCACAAGTTAATCAAAACAAATAAAAAAATTTAATTAATTTAATGTCGTTTCCTCCATTTGATAGGTTTAGGTTATCACTTATCAAATGGAAACAAATAGAAAAGGAAAATACAATAATGTTTATTGAGTAATCTCCAACTCAAAGTTAGTCATTTCAAATATCTCTAAATAAAAAAACCTCGAAAGGAAGTCTTTTCGAGGTTTTTTTATTTCTTATTAAGATTTCGTTATTTTCTCAAACGTTCATTCTCCATTTTTAAAGCCTTAATTTCCTTATTCATTTCAATCATATATAACGTTAATTCCTCGATTTTCTCCATAAGTTTTGCTGAAGTCTGTGTTACATCTAAGCCATTTTTTGACATTTCCTCTGCTGAAGGCACATTTGGCAAATGCTTATTTTCTTTGACAAATTCTTCAACTTTATCTAATGACATTAATTTGTATGACGGATCAAACACATAATCAGCCCAATCTGCTGTTCCTTTCAAAGCAACTTTAACTTTTTCGGTGATAATACCATCTTGAACAATTAGTCGATAGCTATTAGTAGGAGACGGCATAGCAAAAGCTGCATCAAAATTGCCCACAGCAAGGTACCCAACAGTTTGTGAAACAGTGGAACCTGTGTTGATTTTAAGGTTTTTATTATCAAACTCGCCCTTAATAAGGGGGTTAGCAGTACTTGTGTTTGCTAAATATAACTTGTTACTTCCTGTTTCATTTCTACCCGCTTGATAACCCAAAAACAAATTGTTTGACCCTGTTCCAGTACGACCAGCTTCACCTCCAATTGCAACATTATTAATCCCTGTACTGGTGGTAGCAAGTGCGTTTGATCCGATAGCAACATTCCAAGAACCTGTAGTATTAGCTATTAACGCAGAGTTTCCAATAGCCAAATTATTTCCTCCAGTAGTATTTACAGTTAAAGATGAAACTCCTAACCCTAAATTATAACTACCTGTTGTGTTATTTTGAAGAGCAAAAGCACCAGCAGCAACATTCCCTGTACCCGTAGTATTAAATCTAAGAGCCAAATCCCCAACAGCAACATTACTAGAACCACTACCTGTTGTTAGGGTATTATATCCATAACCAACATTGAAGGCTCCTGTATTATTAAGACCTGAATTTCTTCCTAAGAAAACCTGACGAGTTGCAGAATTATTATCTATAAAACCAGCTCGGGTATTTTCAACTCTAAATCTCAATGGCTGAGCATCAGTTGTACCGATAAAGTTTGCAGAAGTTGTACCTGCATTTCCTATCAAAGTCCAGTCACCATCAACACCTGCAACAGAATTAGCATTAGTTGCGGTTGTAAGAGGTTTCCATTCTTTACCATCATAAAAATAAAACCCTGAAAGCATATCTGTCTGATAAACCATCAAACCAGTAGCTGGATTTTGAATTGTATTTCGTTGTTGCAAACTTAGTCTTGGAATCAATAAACCTTTATTCGTTGAGCTTACTTCTAAAGCTGCTGAATTATCCGGTCTAGTAGTACCAATACCTACATTGTCTTTTTGTGCGAAGGCAGCAATGCTTGAGCCGAATAGCACGCCATAAGTGAGTAATTTGTAAAGGATTTTCATCGATAATTGAATTAAAATTTAAAAATCTTTTTTTTTATGAATCAAAAATATAATACTTTTTTGATATAGTAAAAATAAAATGGAGTATTTTATTTAATGGTTAATCTATTGGCCTCTTCCCTGTACCATTAAACGCATCGTTTTAACAATTAATACCAAATCTAGGCTTAATGAAAGCTTATCTAAATAAATTAAATCATATCTCATTCGTTGTACATTTTGTTGAGCTGTTGAGGCGTATCCAAAATGTATCTGACCTAATGAAGTTAAACCAGGTTTTACAGCTAATAATTTCTGAAACGAATTGGGGGCTTCCTTCGTTAGCATTTCAACATCATAATCAGGTAATGGTCTTGGGCCCACAATTGACATATCTCCAAGTAGTACATTAAAAAACTGCGGAAGTTCATCAAGCCTAGTTTCACGCATGAAGCTTCCCCATGCCGATATACGAGGGTCTTCACGTCCAATAGAATGTTTGTCACCATTGAGTAGTCTTTGAGCAATTTCATCTGCATCAACATACATACTCCTAAACTTATAAATTTTAAATGGTTTTCCCCACTGTCCTGTTCGTTTTTGTGAAAAAATGATTGGTCCTTTAGAGGTAAGTTTTGTAACAATGGCTAAAACAATAAATATAGGTAGACCAAATATGATAGCAAATATTGAAAATCCGATATCAAATACTCGTTTTAAATGGTGATAGCTTTCATTCGGTGGTGTTTGCGAAATTTTGAGTATCGGAATTATATCATGGAACTCAACACTAATACCTTTCATTAAAAATCCTCTGAAATCAACTAAAAGCTTTACTTCAACACCATATTTATGAGACATATTTACCAATTTCTGCAATTTGCTCGTTGTTAAATAGGGTTGACAACAATAGATAAAGTCAACCAATCCCTCTTGAATTTGGTTTTCAAGTGTTTCGAGGGAATAAACTTTTCCGTTTCCTGTATCTACTTCTACTTCATCAAAATAACCACGAAACTGATGCCCAAGAGCAAGATGATTCTTATAAAAATCTACAATGCTTGAGGAAAGCTCACCAAATCCAACCACAACAAACTTTTTACTATTTTGCCCACTTGCTCGATACCATTTGATAAAGTTAATTCCTAAAATACGCCAAACTAACCCCATAATAAAAAAGATACTATAGGTAATTAATAAATGTAATGGCGTATAATACTGCTCATTTAAGAATGAAAAAATAAATGATGTAATGAGCAAATGTAATCCTATAATGAGTATAAAATTATATAAAATCCTTGTCAAATTGAGATTGATACGATTTTCAGCATAAGGCTTACTAATCAAGACAAATAATAACCACAACAAATTAACAACTACAATAAATGTTTTGAAATGTATAGAGATATGGTCATTAAAATGAAAATAGCGAAGATAATAAGATATTCCTAAGGCAATATTTAGTGAAAAGAAATCATTAAATAGCCCTAAAAAAGTAAAGTATGGAATTGAGTTAGTATTAGTTTTAGGCATAGTCAAGTCTTTTATAGTGCAATTTTACTTCAATATTTCCAAAATAAATAATTGAACGGTAAAAATTTATTATTCGGTAATTTCAATTTAATTTCTTTTTAACGCCAAAATACACGCCAAAACTATTTGGTAACAGCAAACCACTATCAAAACCAAATGAGCAATTATAATATAAATTAGTAGCTTGATGAAATACCGTTGTTGTATTGGCAAATGAAAATTGTTTAATGGTTGATTCAAATGGCGTTCTATAAGTTCCCCAATTTCTGCTTAAGGAAAAACGTGTCTGATTCACGATATTATCTAAATATCCCAACGACAACGCACCATAAATACTTGCTACACGATTATTATTAGTAAAAAACAAAATCGGATTATCATAAATATAATTTTGCGGTAAATCGTTTTTTATAGTTATTTGTGGCAGGATAAATGGCGAGCCAACTCCATTTTTACCATAAGCCCAGCCATTAATAAATTGACCATGATTGAAGTAATCATCTCTTCCTCTAAGTTCATCTATTCCTTGTTCTGGTCCTAGTGAACCACCTTGGTTTTGTGAGTTAAACACTTCTAAAACTAGTTTTTTGAATATCAATTTATTTTGATTAAAATACTCATTATTAGCAATAGAAAAACCATATAGCCCATCTGAAACATTACTTAACGAAACAAGAGTACCATCATCATAAACACTTTGCTTATAGAGCATCAATCTATATTTTTTGATTTTTATTTCAGCCCCAATATCTATTGTTCCTATATGGTTTCCTACCCTATTCGTTAAATCGTAAGATGTATAATTTGATAAATTTATTCGTTTCTGCCTTTCAGTATAATTTAAACTAATTCCTGAAACTAAATATAAATAGTCTGAAAAGGTTGATGGAAGTCTATTATCAACTACAGACGATAACCTAAATGGCAAATCCAAACTTCCGCCCCATTGAACTTGATGATTAAACCCACCTAAAACATTTATTTTCCAACTTGGTTTTCCTATTTTTGCATAAAACCACTTTTGATGTAGATACGAGTTTTTTAAGGCTGTACTATTATCAAACCAACCATGTGCATAACCCATGTTCACGGCTAAAACTTTATGTTTCCCGATTGGGGCATATCCAATGGTTGACAGTTGTAGTTTTGGCATTGGTAGAGCATTGCCCGACCAAATAAACGAACCTGAACTGAGTGTAGAATCAACTATTCCAAAAATCTCACGTCTCCTACCTGCGTACAATTCAAAAGCTTTGAAACGAACTTTAAAGTACGCTTCAGGAAATAATATTTGATTTATTTTACCAGCATTGACCACCATTTGAAGGCCATAACCATAAGAAAATTTAGATTTTCTAGCAATTGTTATCTTACTCGTATCAGATGGAATAGCATAATTGTTTTTATAATCTTTCCAAAGTCCACCACGTATAGTCAAAAACTGTGATTCAACTGGTACTATTCCATATTGGTTTGAACGTAACCAAAATGGACTAGTTTTTGAATTAGAAATAAGCAAACCAGACTCTAATTGATAATTAGTGTTTTGTCCAATTGAATCAATGGTATATAAAAGTAATAAACAGCAAGCGTATATATATTTTATCATTCCCAAAGTTTTTTTACTGTAAAAATGAATCCAGCATTTTTAGGATAAATCTTTCCAACATCAAGTGCTGCTTGAATTCTTAATTCGGTTGTTTTATTGTATTTTAGAACAGTGGATAAACTACTAGAAAATTGCTCATAAGTATGTGAGAAATTAGTAAATCGTCTGCCACTGTTGGTTGTGTATAAATTCTGCGATACGAAAGTGAGTTCATTCGTTAACTGAAAATTTAGTGCTAAATAATAGCCCTTAACTCTATTGTTGTTAACAAGGTCATTTGAAACAGGAAATACATCTAATGTTTCATTTTTAGTCGTTATCAGTGGCGTTCCAATAATATTCCCATGATAACTCCATCCGTCAAGATATTGATAATGTGTAAAATAGTTTTCTAATTCCCAACCTACTTCTTTCGTAAATAACAAGGGTTTTGTGCCTTGATTTTTAGAATAGAAATATTCAAATAAGAATTTTTTAAAAAAAAAGGGTTTTTGTGGATGCAAATTTTGGATGCTAACACCGTTTAATCCATCTCTAATATTGGCAAGTCTTAATAAAGCAGCACCTTGCTCGTAAAGATTTTGTCTATATACAAATACACGGTACTTTGGTAGTTCGTATTGAAAGCCCAAATCTATTGTACCTAGCTGATTTCCTACTCGATTCTGCAAATCTCCTACTGTAAGGTTTTGACTTGCTTTTTTAGACACATATTTGAGCGGAAATACAGAATAAATATATGCATAAATATTATTTGCAAATGGCTGTGTTGGTAATGAAGGATTGTATCCACCCCATTGAACTTGATGATTGATTCCTCCAAATAATTTTAATTTTGAGTTTTCTCTTCCAATACGCCCATATAAAGATTTTTGATGCAGATAAAAGGATTTGACTTGACCATAATCACCAAACCACCCATGAGCATAAGTCCCTTTTATTGATACAAGACCTTTTCCAATTATTGGGATATAATTTGGAATAGCAATCTGAATTTTAGGCATTGGTAAAGCATTACCAGACCAAATATATGAACCAGAAGTCAGTAACGTGTCAACTAAACCAAAAACTTCTTTTCTACGGCCACCATAAAATTCAAATATTCCATATCTAACTTTTAAATAAGCTTCGGGTAGTAAAAATGCACTTTTGTCACCCACATTGGTAACAGCCCACGCTCCATAACCAATATCGAATTTACGTATTTTGTTGTTTGTATTTTTAGTTGAATCGTAATCTTTGTGTAAGGCTCCTCTAATTGTCACCGATTGCGAATTTAAAGAAACTGTTCCATATTGATTGGAACGTAGCCAAAAAGGCGTTTGACTTGAAGTAGATTGATAAGTGCCTGTTTCTAATTGGTATTTTATATTTGTGAAAACATTTTGTGCAAACCCATTGTTAACACATAAGCAGATACAAAAAATTATTCGTAAATATATTTTCATAGAAACGTTTTTAAGTCATCACTACAAGACTTATAGATACATACGTTCAATATTGTCTCTTAGTTGCTTTACATTAGCAACTAAATTTCAGACGTAAATCTCTACTTATAGTAATCGGTGAAAAGGGGGGTAATTATCTTAAAAGTACAAATTTACCATTTTTTTTCAACTCTTTACCATCATTGAGCTTCGCATAAATTTTATACGTATAAGTATCTGTGGGGGCTAAGGTGTTTTGTACCTGACCATTCCATGTTTCTAATGGACTGTTTGAGCTAAAAACAGCATTTCCCCAACGATTATACACTACTATTTCAAAATCAATAATTCGGTTAATCAACCCTTTCACTTCCAAATTATCATTTATATTATCACTATTTGGAGAAAAAGCATCTGGTAAAAATAACTTTATTTCAATTGGTATTGAAAAAATATTTGAAAAACTTTCTTTTCCATCAGCTGAAAATATTTTTATCCTATATTTTGCCTCCACTTCAAAATTATCCAAAATAGGTTTATAGGTATGCTCATTAGGATTATTTGTTTGCTCAATTGATGGTAAGTTAGTAAGTTCGTCAAAACTCTGCACTACATAACTATTGACTAATGTATTACCAAAAGGAGATGTACTTGACCATTGTAAAAGTCCATTGCTGGCTTGATTGAGAAAAACTGAACAAAAAGCAGGTGAAAGTTCCGACTCGCTGTCACATTTATCAACAAAAGATACTTGATAACAATATGATTTTTGCGATGCATCAACCGCATCTGTTAAAACTTGAACAGTTAAAACACTATCTATTTTTTTAAAATCATTTGACTCAACTCTATAAAGGCGGTATATATTTCTATCTAGTGTCCACGAACTATTATCAGTAAAATTAATCGAAACTGCATTAGTTGGTGTCACCGAAGCAAAGCCATCTGTTAAAGCAGGCGGTCGAACGCTATCACGGTTAATACATTGTTTTTGACTTACTGTTGCTGTTTCAACATAATTCGCAGTAGTGTATCCAGCATAAGCGAGCGTTACTTTTGATGAAAGTGTATAACAATATTTTTTACTACAATCGGCCGTATTATCAATGTAAGGGCTATTGACATTACTAAAAATAGTTTTATTATTTCCTTCTTCTCTAATAATTTGATTATTTACTTGATTGATGAACGTAAATACACCAGTATTCTGAATTTGTCCAGTTGGAATGGGTTGCCAAGAAATCTCATTTTTATCGTCAATTGGCTTTAATATAAAAGGAGATGTACAAACCTCATTTGAATATTCGGTACATAATGCTCCAGACCTACCAACGAAGAAGCATTGACTTTTTGTTTTATCTGTAATTGGCATTTTGAAAACACCTGATTTCACTTTATCGGGTAAAAAACTAATCGGATTACCCGATTCATCAATTGAACGACTAGAAATATTGTATTCGGCGTCGGGATTTCCTTTAAGGGTGATTGTTGCTTCAGTTCCGTCTTCGTTCAATTCTAACTTTTCGATTCGAGGGAACATTTCTCCTCTGTCCATTTTTACGGTAATTGGCTGAGCAGCAGGACAATTATTTGGAATTGTATAAATTCCTTCGACCAAAAGATTTTGTGTGTTTGATGGCGGAAATGTTTTTTTTATGGAATAAGGAAGTATTGTACCAACAGGAATATTATCAATACTGCCATCGCCCCATTTTACTCGGTATGAATCAAAATTATTGGCTGGCGAATTTCTGATAGTGAGTTGAATAACAGAATTATTGCATGCTTCGTAACTTATGTCTGGCTTGTTATTTTCTCTGACATAAACAACATCGCAATAATACATGTCTTTGCCATTTTTTTTGCCGTATTGTAAGATTACATATTGTCCTGCGGCCAAGAAAGTCCATTTGGGAACAGTTATCGAACTGACATTGACAAGTTTGGCAGCATTTTCTCCATTATAGCCATATACATATTTTACATCCGTTCCTCCAGAAATATCTTTCAATTTTATTTCTTGACCAATGCAAACCGACGATGGCCCATCGAAAGTAAAACCACCTCTTTCAACTCCAGTCGTAATGTTACACACACCTTGTGCCAAAACCCTTGCTGAAACAAACAGAAGAAAAAATATCTTTGAAAAAGTATTCATATATGGTTAATACGCCAATTATACCTACAAAATTGCATATAAATAACGTATTCTCTCAATTATTATCTCTCTATTTGCATGGTTTTTTATTTAATGGCAACAAAGGTTTGAAAGATGAAAATCAATAAATTTATCGGTTTGTTTAATCGGCTATTGATATTATCATGGTTGAAAATTTGAATTATTGTCAAATTTCTAGCATTCTTATAAAAACGAAGGATAGAATTGTATAATCAGTGCTTGAATAATGTTCTTTGAAGGGTAAAAAATCCTTATCTTTGCGGTTTATTGGGTTGTTGAAAGTTTTGTTGAAAATGATATGCGTTGTTCTAGAATGGTTTTTGTTTTTTACAAATAAGCTATTCTGAAAACAATCATTCACAACAAAAACCAATGTTTAAACAATTTTTGATTTACCAGTTTATCATTCATCATGCACTACAAAGAATATAAATCAATCAATTATGCCGCTATTGCCGACGAAGTTTTAGCATTCTGGAAAGAAAATAAAATCTTTGAGCAATCAATTGAAGTACGTGAAGGTTCGCCAACTTTTACATTTTTTGAAGGCCCACCATCTGCCAATGGTACACCTGGCATTCACCACGTAATGGCTCGTTCGATTAAAGATATTTTTTGTCGTTATAAAACTTTGCGTGGGTTTCAAGTAAAACGTAAAGGTGGCTGGGATACGCACGGTTTACCTGTTGAGCTTCAAGTAGAAAAAGAGTTAGGTATTACAAAGGAAGACATTGGTAAAAAAATTAGTGTTGAGGAGTATAACCAAAAATGTCGTGAAACCGTCATGCGTTTTACTGACCAATGGGATGATTTAACTGAAAAAATGGGTTATTGGGTTGACCTCGAAAATCCATATATTACTTATAAAAATGAATATATTGAGAGTATTTGGCATTTATTGAAAGAATTCTACAAAAAAGGATTACTTTATAAAGGTTATACGATTCAACCATATTCGCCCGCAGCAGGAACAGGATTGAGTTCACACGAATTGAATATGCCTGGCACTTACAAAGATGTAAAAGATACTTCTTTGACTGCTCAATTTAAAGTGATAAAAAACCATAAGTCGGCGTTTCTTTTCAATGCCAGTGAAGGAGATGTCTTTATCTTGGCTTGGACAACAACACCGTGGACACTTCCTGCAAACTCGGCTTTGACGGTTGGTAAAAATATTACCTATGTTTTGGTGAAAACCTTTAATCCTTACACATATTTGCCTGTAAATGTAGTGTTGGCAAAAGATTTAGTAGGGAAGTATTTCTCCGAAAAAGGTAAAGATGGTGATTTTGATGGTTTTGAGGCTTCTGATAAAAAAATCATTCCTTGGACAATTATTGCTGAGTGTAAAGGCTCAGATTTGGATGGTATTGAATACGAACAATTACTGCCTTATGTACAGCCTGAAGCTCCTGCTTTTAGAGTAATTATCGGTGATTTTGTAACGACCGAAGATGGCACTGGCGTCGTTCATACCTCACCAACTTTTGGTGCTGACGACTTTAGAGTGGCTCAACAACATGGCATTCCGTCAATCATGGTAAAAGATGAAACAGGGAAAGAAGTGCCAGTTGTTGACCGTAGAGGACGTTTCGTGAAAGAAATTACTGATTTTGCTTTTGAATATGTAAAAGAAGCTTATTTGACTGATGAAGAAAAAGAAGCGGAAAGAATCAAACAGCAACGTGATAAATACCTTTCGGTTGACGAACGCATTGCCATTAAACTCAAAACTGAAAATAAAGCATTCAACGTTCAGCGATACGAACATACTTATCCGCATTGTTGGCGAACAGATAAACCTGTTTTGTATTATCCGCTTGATAGTTGGTTTATTCGTACAACTGCCATGAAAGATAAATTGGTAGAATTGAATAAAACTATCAATTGGAAACCAGAAAGCACAGGAACTGGTCGTTTTGGCAATTGGCTTGAAAATTTAGTTGATTGGAACTTGAGCCGTAGTCGTTATTGGGGAACTCCCTTGCCAATTTGGCGTTCGGAAGATGGAGAAGAAGTTTGTATTGGTTCGGTTGAAGAATTGGTCAATGGAATCAAACACGCATTGAAAGATGAGGTTTTGAACCAAGACCAAAAAGCAAAAAATGAAAAGTTTATTCAATCATTTGATGCCAACACATTTGATTTGCACCGCCCTTATGTTGATGAGGTTTTCTTGGTTTCGGCAAGCGGAAAAGTAATGCAACGTGAAACCGACTTAATTGATGTTTGGTTTGATTCGGGGGCTATGCCTTTTGCCCAATGGCATTATCCTTTTGAAAATAAAGAGATTTTTGAAGCAAATTATCCAGCCGATTTTATTTCGGAAGGAGTTGACCAAACTCGTGGGTGGTTCTTTACATTACATGCTATTTCAGGAATGTTGTATGATTCGGTAGCTTTCAAAAATGTCGTTTCAACTGGTCTTGTTCTTGATAAAAATGGCAATAAAATGTCAAAACGCCTTGGTAATGCTGTTGACCCATTTGATACTTTGGGCAAATATGGTGCTGACCCAACTCGTTGGTACATGATTACAAACGCCGAACCGTGGGACAATTTGAAATTCAATATTGATGGTATTGGCGAAGTACAAAGAAAATTCTTCGGAACGCTCTCAAATACTTATAATTTCTACGCACTTTATGCCAATTTGGATAATTATAAAATGACCGAGACTGACCGAGTTCCTTATGAGCGTTTGCCCGAAATGGACCGCTGGATTCAGTCAAAATTATATACTTTGGTAAAAGAAGTTGGCGAGCAATTTGACGATTATAATCCAACCAAAGCTGGTCGTTTGATTCAAGATTTTGTTTGTGACCAATTATCTAACTGGTATGTGCGTTTGTGCCGTCGTCGTTTTTGGCAAGGAGAAATGACCGAAAACAAAAAAGCTGCCTACGAAACTCTCCAAAATTGTTTGGTAACTGTCGCACAGTTAATGTCTCCAATCGCTCCGTTTTATGGTGATTGGCTATATAAAGGTATGACCGATTGCGTGCGTGAAGAAGCAAAAGCCAACAACACGCCACTTCGCCATGAATCAGTACATTTTACTGATTGGACGCCATACCAAGAAAACTGGGTTGATAAAAACTTAGAAGCTTCAATGGATTTGGCTCAAACCATTTCTTCTTTGGTTCATTCTTTAAGAAAAACGCACAAAATCAAAGTTCGCCAGCCTTTACAACGAATCTTAATTCCTGTTTTGTCAGAAAATGTCCGTGAACAAATTCGTCATGTAGAAGACATCATTAAGTCTGAGGTAAATATCAAAGCCCTCGAATACATTGATGATGATTCTGCAACAGCCATTGGCGGAATCTTGAAGAAAAAAGTGAAACCAAATTTCAAGACTTTAGGGCCAAAATTTGGCAAGTCAATGAAAGCCGTTGCTGATGAAATTTCAGCGATGAGCAGCGATGATTTAAAAAAATTAGAAAAAACAGGTGAATTACTCATTTTAAATGATGCATTTTCAATCACTTTAACAGATGTAGAAATTCAAACCGAAGACGTGCCAGGATGGTTGGTTGCTTCTGATGCTGGTATTACTGTTGCATTGGACATCAATATTTCTGATGAGCTTCGTCAGGAAGGAATCGCTCGTGATTTTGTTAATCGTATTCAAAACTTCAGAAAAGATAACGGTTTTGAAGTAACAGATAAAATCAAAATTCAGCTTTTAAATAATGACCAAACGCTCGCTGATGCCGTTAATGCCAACCGTGAATACATTAGTCAGGAAGTTCAGGCAGTTTCTTTAGAAATTTTGTCAGAAACACCAACAAATGCCGCCGAAATCGAAATGGATGAGTTTATGCTTATCGTGAATGTTTGCATCTAACTATTGTTTTTGAAATAAAAGTACAAATACTAAAATCGCAAGCCTTTCAGACTTGCGATTTTGTTTTTTTAAAACTTTTCTGGAAAATAAATCCAAGTTTTCGATTTACTCGTAAATGCAATCAGACAGCAAATTAAAACTTGATAGTTATGAAAAATTTCTTTCTTAAATTCACAAAAATTACTGGATTCTTGGTTTTAACATTATTTGTATCAATGTTGGTTTGGGCAAATTGGGAAGAACCAACACTTTCACAAAAACTTGATTTAAAACCAATTCATTTGGCAGTTTTTGACCTCAACAAAAACCTAGATTCAGCCGACAGCTCACTTATTTCACAAAAACTTTCTGCAACAAAAGGCGTAACAGCTTGCACCGTAAATCCAACTTTCAAAACGGTAAGCATTACTTTTTATGATAATGACGTTTCTGAAACAACTTTACAAACATTAGTTCAACAAAAAGACTTCGTTGCGTCAAAAGTAAACTTTGCCAAAATGGATGGCCCAAAATGCCCTATTCCGATGCAATATATTGATTTCTTCACAAACATGAAGCAGACGCTTTGTTTACGATAGATCGCTTTTCTTGTGGCTTATTTTAAAATTAGTTAAACAGCATTCCCCGATTTTAGTATCTCTATATTTTTCGCAAAAGCATTTTTTGCGATACAGTATTTTTTTGCTCATTTTTTTACTATTGATAGCATTTGAAAGAGGAGACTGAGTTCATTTTTAATTTTTAAACTATAAACAATTTATCATTATGAAAAAAACCGTCTATTTATTGCTTGCGGGAGCTTTATTTTTCACTGCTTGCAAAGAGACTATGGAAGAAGCTCCTAAGTCATTGTATGTTCGTTTAGGGGGAAATGCCGCCATTCAGGCTGTAATTGACCAATTCATTACTAACGTTGCGGGCGATACTCGCATCAATATTTTCTTTGCCGATGCCGCCGCTGACCCTGCTCGTTTGAAAAAATTACGTGATAACTTGGTTAATCAAGTAGGAATGGCAACAGGTGGACCTGAAAAATATACTGGACTTGACATGAAAACGGCTCACAAAGGAATGAATATTCAAGAGGCAGATTTCAATGCTTTGGTAGATGATTTATCAAAAGCATTAGATAAATTTAGTGTACCAATGACCGAGAAAAATGAATTATTAGGTGCTTTGGCAACAATGAAAGCTGACATCGTTGAACCAAATGCCTCACTTTATGTACAATTAGGAGGAAATGCTGCTATTTCGGCTGTAATTGACCAATTTATTACAAATGTTGCAGGTGATACAAGAATCAACGCTTTTTTTGCGGATGCAGCAGCGAACCCAACTCGCTTGATGAAACTACGTAATAACTTGATTAATCAAGTAGGAATGGCAACGGGAGGACCTGAAAAATATACTGGACTTGATATGAAAACTGCTCATAAAGGAATGGGCATTTCGGAAGCTGATTTTAACGCTTTAGTGGAAGATTTAGTAAAATCTTTAGATAAATTCAAAGTCTTGCCAAAACCAAAAAGTCAATTATTGGGTGCGTTGGCTGCAATGAAAACTGATATTGTTGGACAATAATTGACCAACTGTAACATTTAAGGGCTAAAAAGGCGAAGAATTTTTCGCTTTTTTAGCCCTTAAATATATTTTCACAACTTCGTTAAATACTGCACACCTTCTAAAAGTCTATCTAAATCACCCAACGTAGTATAAACATGCGGAGTAACTCTTACTCCGTCTAGTTTTTCCCATTTAATTGGCGATGTATGAATTTTGAACTTCCCGAAAAGTTCGCTCTCAATTTTTCCTGCTTCTAATCCTTCTATACCAAAATGAGCTAAAGCTCCTGAAAACTCAGCTTTTAAAGATGTATTCATTTTAACTTTTGGTAATTTCTTTGCTTCCTTTGCCCAATAATCTTTCAAAAAGCGTAAACGAGCTTCTTTTCGAGCGTTTCCGATGGCAAGCTGAAAATTAAGAGCTTGGCCGATGGCCTGCTCAATCATGAATGGGCGAGTACCTAAGTTTTCAAACTTACGAATATTGTCCGAATTAGGTTTATCATTCGGAATAAGTGGAAAAATCTTACTGATTTTCTCTTTTTTCACCCAAAACATTCCTGAACCAATTGGAGCAGAAAGCCATTTATGTAAACTTGTTCCGAAATAATCGCAATCCAAGTCAGTAATTTTATAGTCGAGATGGGCAAACGAATGAGCTCCATCAACCAAAACTTCAATTCCTCTTTTATGTGCTTCTTCTGCAATTCTTTTGGCAGGTAAAATTTGCCCATTCCAGTTAATAATATGCGTAATATGTACAACTTTGGTGCGAGGTGTCATCAAATCAACATATTTTTTTACGACCAAATCATTGTCTTCTGCGGGTAAATCTAGTTCAACATAATTTATCTTCAGACCTTCACGCAATTCTCTTTGCCGCCAAGCGTGCAACATATTTGGATAATCATATCTGTTCATAATTATTTCGTCACCTTTTTGTAGAGGCAAACCCATAATTACAGTATCGAGTGCTTCTGTTGCATTTTGATTAATCGCAATTTCTTCGGGAGAAACTCCTCCATATTTTGCTAAATTTTCACGCAATGGCTCTCGACCTTGGTCTAAAATTCGCCACATATAATAACTAGGAGCTTCATTTGCCAGCTTATTATATCGTTCAACGGCATTCTGTACAACCATCGGTGACGGACTCACTCCACCATTATTCAAATTAATAATTTGCGGTGAAACTGTATAGGCTTGTTGAATTTGCCACCAATAATCTTCATCGCTTGCAAGAGCAGTAGCAGATTTATTTTGACCTAAATTTCCAATTTTTAATAAATCATCCATTGAAAAAGCTTTCAATGTTGGCAGCAATGAAGAGCCTGCAACCAAGGCGGCTTTGTTTAAAAAATTACGGCGTGAAGGCATAGTTTTAGGGTATTTTAGTTTCGATGAGTTTGAGTAGTGAATTTATCGAAATATGCTGAAAAACAAAAACGCATGAAGTAATTTCATGCGTTTTTGTAAATATTTAATCCACTATTTAATTCAGCCTCTCAAAACTCCCAAATCAAACCTAAACCTGGTGTTACGTTGGCAGTTGCATCAGCTATAATCAAAGGAATAGCATTTGAACCGTTTGGATTAAGTGTTTTTCCATCGGTTGTAGCAAAACCTGAATTATCTGCTGTTCGCTCAAAAGTATAATTTGGAAAAGATGGGTTTTTCGCCAAAAGTGCATTTTGAATATCAAAATAGAAATCAAAGCTTTGTTTACGAAAATTTATTTTCTTGTCAATTCTGAAATCAAATTGACTGAAGTTTTTCAAACGCAAAGTGTTCAATTTAGAATAATCAAGCAAACCAACCCCCAACGTGGCGTAGTTTTTTTGTGATGCTTCCAAATCGAAAGGTGTGTAAGGAGCTCCGCCATAAAAACGAAGTTTTCCGCCTAATTCCCATCCTTTCTTAAATTTACGACCAACTTGCAAAGCCACTAAATGTCGACTATCCCAAGCAGATGAAATAAATTTACCATCTTTCCCAGAAAATTGACTCCAAAATAGTGTGTAAGAAAATACAGCAAAAAGATTTTTTTGGAGTTTCTGTTGAGCAAAAAACTCAACTCCATACGATTTTCCTTTACCAATGCTTTCTATTTTTTCGTTACCAATCGCTCCATATTCTCCTCCTTGATTTGCCAACGAGATTCCATCATGTGCAGAAACTGCGTAGTTATTATAAATTTTATAGAAACCTTCCAATGTAAAACGTGTCGATGGGCGAGGAATAAACTCTAACCCACTCACAAAATGGTCACTTTGGAGGTATTTATTGTCTTTATTAACCAATGTTCCAGTATTATCTCGAAAACCTAAAACAGTATAAATTGGCAATTTATAATACCTCCCAAGCGAAGCATTTACTCGCCATTTATTAGCAAAACTATAGCTCGCTGCCGCCCTCGGACTCAACGTTTTAAGCGGATTCATACCTTCGTTCGTAAAACTATTCATATCAGTTCTGATTCCTGCTGAAAAGTTTAGACGTTCATCAAAAAATTTACGTGAAACTTGTCCAAAAGCACCAAATTTAAAAAAATCTACCGCTGTATTAAATCTAAAAGCGACTTCGGGCTGTATAATATTTCCGTCGGTATTACGTAATTCTTTTCTTAAGCGATTGTATGAATTGGCATTATACTTCGCAAATTGGCTACTTACACCGTAAGAATACTCCCATTTATCAATAAATTTGTTGACATCAATTCTCAGCTTGTTCTCAATTTCTTGTGATTTTGTATCAAGCGTAACCAAACCTTTCGATTCTTGTTTGCCATCTTCGTATTTTTCGAGTGAGTTATCATACATATTTCTACTTAAAGAAACATTCATATAACCGTTTTCGAGTAAACGTTTTAGTGTAAAACCAACGGTGTAATTCCATTGATTAATGTAAGGAAAAGCACGTAAAATATATTCTTTACTTGGACTAGTTTCTCGTGGAACACCAAAATAAAACTTATCAATCGCTCCTAAACCAATAGCAGTAAGTGTTGTTTTGGCATTAATTTTATGGGTAACTTTATATTGAAAATCCCAATAATTAGGACGAATCGGCAAATCAATGAGTTGAAACAAATATTGCAAATATGACCGACGAGCCGAAACTAAATACGTTGTTTTTTTAGATAACGGTCCTTCAAAAGTTGCTGCAGCTTCGCTCGAACTTACCCTAAAATTTCCTTGAAAATGGTCTTTATTTCCATCTCTTTGTTTAAATTGTAGCACCGACGACAACGCATTATCATATTTTGCATTGAAACTGCTCGAAGCCAAAGTTGCATCTTCAATAAAAGAAACATTCAAAATTCCAGTCGGTCCACCCGCACTTCCTTGCGTAGAAAAATGGTTGATAACTGGCACTTCGATACCATCAAGGTAATAAACGTTTTCATTTGGAGCTCCTCCACGAATAATTATATCATTGCGAAATGCTCCTCCACCACTCGTTCCGCCAACACCTGGCAACACTTGAATTACTTGTGAAATATCAAAATTTCCTCCTGGGTTATTCTTAATTTCTTCGGTCGAAAGTTTTTGAATCGAGTTAGGTGTTTCCGTAGAAGCCACCGAAACCGAACGATTCACAACTACTTGAACTTCGTTGAGTTGTTTTGAATCTTCTTCCATGACAAAGTTGATGATATTGGCATTTCCCGAAGAAACAACAATATTAAATTTTATGGCTTCCTTGTAACCAACGTAAGTGGCTTTTAAATTATAACTTCCCGTCGGAATACCTGAGATTTTGAAGTTTCCATCGACATCGCTTTGTGTGCCTTTTTGGGTATTTTCTACTTGAATCGTTACACCAATTAACGGCTCTTGGGTTTTTCGGTCTTTGATTGTTCCCTGAATTTCACCAGTTCGTTGTGCGTGTGCAATACCAAAATGAAAAAATGTAAAACTTAATATGATAAATAACTTTTGCATAAACCTTAAATTTTAATCTATTCAATAACAATTTTAGTGTGTTTTTGTTTTAATTAGTATATTAACAATCTATGTTTTAATTTGTTTTGTTTTTATACCATTTTTTTATTTTTAGCTTTAAAAAACACTTTTTTAAGATTTCAATTAAAACATAAATGTTTGAATTTCAGATATTTTCACTCAAATGAATTATACAATTTTACAGGAATTAATAGCCAATTTGGAAGATTTTGAAGGTGAAACTGCTTCAAAAGCAATCAAAATGGAAGATTTTGTTTTATTTCTGAATCAGAAATATTTAAAAAATCTTGCTTCTTCTAAGCCAACAATTGATGTAAATGCAAAAAATGACACCAATAATATTGGTCAATTAGTTGCCTTTTTGTATCGTTATGCAAAGGGTTACATTAAAAAAGCTTTAGAAGAATCAACTTTGTTGACACTTGATGATTTTGGTTATTTGGCGGCCGTTTGGCAACAAGGAGATTTAACAAAAACACAAGTAATTGAGAAAAATATTCACGAAAAAAATACGGGGATGGAAATTATCAAACGTCTCATTGCTAATAATCTACTCGAACAGTACAATGATTTGACCGATAAAAGAAGCAAACGTTTGAAAATTACAGCTTTAGGACAAACCGAATTATTCAAATCTTTTGATGGAATGTTAAAAGTGAGTCAAATTATTTCGGGAAAACTCAATTCTTCAGAAAAAATTCAGCTTTTTTATTTATTGAGCAAATTGCATGATTTTCATAATCCGATTTTTCTCAACGAAAAAGAATCAAGTATTGACAATATCTTAGAAAAATATTTTAATTAATTCATAAAAAAACGGCCTTAAAGCATTCTTCAAGGCCGTTTTTTTATGAAATCAAATAACTAACTATCTGGCGGTTTCCATCATGGCAAGTAATTGGTCTAATTCATATTCCAATACTCTACCATTCTGCTTCAATTTTTTCAAATCTTGCAATTCAACACCATTACGAATATAAGTTGGCGTTGTATTCAAAGCTGGATTTCGATATCCTTCACGCATAAACTTCTGAATCATAATTTTGATTTGTTCTGTTGTATCTTTGATTTCTGGCTTTGACTCCAGCTCAATTTTAATTGGAACTTCATCAACAATTATCGGTTTGGGTTTTGAAATTTCTTTGGCACTTCCATTGCTCATAATTGACTCGTGAACTGGCATAGATGGTATTACCACTTCTTCAATTTCGGAAACCATATCAAAACCTGCTGCTACGATTGTAACACGTACTTTTTTACCCAAGTTTTTATCAATCGCAAAACCGTGTTTAAATAAACGTGCTTTAGTCTGAATTTGACTTTCTACAAATTTTGTCACCAAAGTTTGGTCAGACAATTTTATTTTATGCTCTGGGCTGTAAGCAATACTTACTAAAACTCGTTGAGCACCATTAATATCATTACTCTCCAATAAAGGCGACGATAAAGCTAATTTGATAGCATCTTCCGCTCTTTTATCTCCTTCGGCCTCAGCCGTACCCATCACCGCTTGACCTGCACCGCCTAAAACTTTTTTAACATCAGCAAAGTCAAGATTGATAATACCTGGACGAGTGATTAATTCTGCAATACTTTTAACACCATTAGCCAAGACATCATCTGCTTTTGCATAAGCTTCTTCAATGTCCATATCGCCGAATTGTTTTTCTAAACGTTCGTTTTTAATAATTAGAACGGTATCGCTACACTTTTTCAATTCTTCAATACCTGCTTTTGCTTGCAAAATCTTTTCTTCGCCTTCAAAAGTAAAAGGATCAGTAACCACTGCAACAGTTAAAAGTTTCATTTCACGGGCAATTCGGGCAATTACTGGAGCAGCACCAGTACCTGTTCCGCCGCCCATTCCTGCCGTAATGAAAACCATTTCGGTTGGTTCTTTGAGCATTTCACGAATGGCTTTTTCGCTTTCTTCGGCGGCTTTTTTCCCCATTAAAGGCTCTGTTCCCGCACCTAGTCCTTTGGTAAGTTCGATACCAATTTGAAGGCGTTTGATTTCGGGAGCAGCCGACTCTAAGGCTTGTTGGTCGGTATTACAAATAACCAGTCCAATATCGCTTACGCCCATTTTGTGCATGTGTTTTACGGCATTACAGCCGGCTCCACCTACACCAATTACTTTGATGATGTTTCTAAACTTGTTTTTAACAACTAGTTCGTAGTCTGGTTCTTGTGTCATTGCGATAGATTTTATATGTATTAGGAAAGTTTTTGTTCTTATATTTTTTGAGTATAAGTTATGACGTAAAACGACCTTACTTAGTAACTATTTGGCTATCAAATAATTGCCTGATACATTATATATTACGCATCTTATCTCATCAAGTATAACCTTTATCATCACCAAAATCATTTTTGGTGGCTTGAACTTGTCTTTTCAACCAACCAAAAAGGCCACCACTAGCTGGTTCTTCGTACTGAGTTGGTTCTACTTCTTTGGTTCGGCCTACATTTCTTGTTTCAAAACCATTACTACCATTTGACATTTGGCTTTCTGGAATATTGCCCCAAATAACTTCTTGCGGAACTCGCTCATCTAAAGGCAAAAACCCTGATAAAACTAAGCCCATCACAGTAGCATATTTTGGGTCAACGATGTTACTAATAGCACTTTCGCCTATATTTCTAATCGTGTTACCAACTCTGATATTCATTCCGTTGGTTACTTGATCAAATACATCTTTAATCATCCGAATATTCGCCGTTCCACCCGTCAGTACTACGCCACTAATAAGTTGTCCTTCATAACCAGAGTGCATAATTTCAGCCATTGCCATTGCAGCAATTTCTTTTAAGCGTTCTTCAATGATAATGCTTACGTTTTTGGCAACAATTTCTTTATCAGGAAGTCCTTCAACGCCAGGAATCTTAATAATATCATTTTTTCCAACTTCATTTGGAGGAACATCTCCCATGATAAGTTTTAGTTTTTCGGCGTGGTCAGGAAGTATTTGAAATGCCTTTACGAGGTCATTTGTGATACTTCTTCCTGCAAAAGGAATAACCGAAATATGACGTAACCCACTTTCATGAAAAATAGCAACTTCGGTAGTATCACCACCAATATTTACTACGGCAACGCCAAGTTTTTTATCTATTTCACTTAGAACAGACATTGCATCAGCCAAGGGCGAAAACAAAGTATGTACTATTTTTAGTGGAACAAATCTTTTATTATCTTGAATTTTAACACCAACACTTTCAATGGTTTGTTGAAGAGCAATATGTGGGTCATTTGGGGTAGAAATCAAAAAGAAATTACCTCCAAGTGTAACTCCAAATCTTCCGATTGGGTTTTCTGGAACTAACGCTCTATCAATAATAAACTCTTGTGGAAATGTATGAATAATAACATTACCAGCAGTGGGGCGGAATGATTTGCGAATATCAACCGCTAATTTTTCTATTTCTTCTTTACGGATGGTGGTGCGACTATCGTTTCGGGTTAAAAAGTTTTGATGGCTTCTTCCTTCAACATACTCGCCCGAAATATTAACAATAACATTTTGAATATTAATATCAGCTTTATCAGACAATTTTGTAAGAATGCGGTCAATGTCTCGGGCGGTAAACTCTAAATTTACTACTGTACCGTTTGAAACCCTTCCTCGTTGAGTAGGCTCTTCTACCATGTCAAGAATTTTAACTTTCCCGACTTGGTCCATGATGCCAGCCACTGCACAAATTTTCGTGCTGCCAATGTCAATGCCTACAATTACGCCCTTATTCATTATCCTTTTGTTTTAAGGCTTTTAGCACTAAAAGTAAGGCTAAAAGTCACAGCTTTTACTTACAAACAATCTGTCCGTCATATTTCACACTTACATGCGAAAACTCATCCCACCCTTTTACAGGTAAGATTTGATTATAAAATACTTTTAATCTATTTAATCTATTTTCAATATTTGTCGGTTCGCCAAACTCAATCACATGATTTCCTACTAATGGAACAATACTAATATCTCCATTCTTCTCGATATCTAACTGAGTAAACTGTGCCTTTAAAAAGGCATCTTCATTGATTAAATTTATAAACTGAAGGTTTTTTTCTTGACGTTTTGACTTAAAGTTGGACAAATTTCGGAAATATTCACCCGAAAGCAATAAAATTCTTGCTGAATATCGGTCTGATAGTGGAAAAAAGCTTCCATCAGCATCTACATAGACATCTTCACGACCATCTGGCATTAAAATTCTAGCAATAGGGATGTGTTGTTCGATGTCAATATTAAGATTTCCTTCAACTCCTCGAAAAGCCTGACAGCTTTTTATTTGTTTGTTTCGTAATACTCTTTGTTCGATTTCTCGAAGGTCAATTTTATCGTATAATTTACCCACTAATTGGTCGCTGCCATATTTTGTTACTAGGCTTTCGATGTCTTGATTATTGACAAAAAACTGCTGGTCAGCGTTTTTAATATTTATTTCGATTTTTTTACAGCGATTTGAAGAAAAACTATCGCTAGAAAATCCAATCAATAACGTAATAATACAAATTGCCACTACTCCCAACAGCACTTTGCCAATTTTCCCGAAGTTGAAATTACGGAACATCTCTTATAAATATTAGGAAAAAAAGTATTGTAACACTCAATTAATAACACACTTATGTTGAATCAGTAATTTAGTTGATTCAAAAACTCATTTTGGTCGGACAATGTTTTAAATTCATCGGCAACTTTAGGTTCTAAATCTGCTTTACACAACAGTTTTAAGCGTTCGATGTCTCTATTCCAGCGAAAACCATCAAAATAAGCCAAACCTTTATGGTCTCTGATTTTGTACAACGCTGATGTTTTGTAAGCCGTTCCTAAATAAACGTATTTTAAATTATTTTCTTTTGCCCATCTAATCACTCGCCACATTATCCATTTTCCTAATGAATGGCTTCTCATATATTCAGTATCAAAAAAAGCAAACCAATAATGCAACATATTGTTTTCCATTACCGCAAAAACAAACCCCACTAACTTGCCTTCAATACTAAACCTAAATAGATGTGTTCCTGTTTGTCTTGACAAAATATATTGCCACCGCTCCATGCTCATGTTGTCATCACCGATGCGTTGAGAAATATATTCTTGACAAAGGCTCACAAACTCCGTCGAATTTAAGTCAAAATCTTCTTTTTTTATAACTTCTAGTTGAATATTTAAGGGTTCAACCAAACGATTAACTCTTCTATTTTCGGAAGTATCTTCAAATCTATCCAATTCAACTCTCAGGCTACGAGCCAAATAAAAAATATCTCCTTCAATACTCAAATTTCCTGTGTAAGGTAGAAAACCCTTTTCATAAATTTCAGACAACTCGCTTTGCGATTCTTTCAAACAATAAATCGCATAATCGAATGTGTAAGTTGAATAATCTACTCTATTTTCGGAAAAAAAGATTTTCATGCTTTATCATTAATAATTTTCAAAACTTCTGATGCGATTTCCTTGCCAGCATTGGGTTTAGCCAATGTTTTTATTTGCTGGCTGAGTTGGCTCATCTCTTGCTTATTTTCAGCCAATTCTATTATTTTCTCAATCAAAATATCTTTCGCTTCCGCATCTTTTACCAGCCATGCTGCTTTTACATTGACCAAACTCAAGGCATTTTGGGTTTGATGGTCTTCGGCAGCCGTTGGAAGCGGCACTAAAATAGACGGTTTTTCTGCCAAACATAATTCTGAAACAGATAATGCTCCTGCACGTGAAACAACCAAATCAGCAACAGCGTAGGCCAAATCCATTTCATAAATAAAATCGGATACATACACTCTGCTGGTTTGCAACGATTCAACTCCAAATTTTGCTTTATCAATAAACAATTTCCCTGTTTGCCAAACAATTTGCAGGTCGTTTGAGATTAACTCATTAAGTCCCGAAAATATTGCCTCATTGATTGTTCTTGCTCCCTGACTTCCGCCAATAACCAAAAGGGTTTTTCGTTCGGGGTCAAGTCCAAAATGATTCAATGCTTGTTCACGTTTAGACGCTGTTTCAAGAATATCTTTTCTTACAGGATTTCCAGTCATTACAATTTTTTCTTTTGGAAAAAACTGCTCCATATTAGGGTAAGCAACACATATTTTTTTTGCACGCTTTGATACAAACTTATTGGTCACACCTGCAAAGGAATTTTGCTCTTGAATAAGTGTTGGTACGCCCAAAAAATTGGCCATAATTAGCGTTGGACCACTTGCATAACCGCCCACACCAATGGCAACATCTGGTTTAAAATCTTTAATAACTTTATACGTTTTCCAAAGACTTTTTATAAGTTTGAATGGAAGTCCTAAATTAGCTAACATATTCGAGCGATTGATACCCGCAATTGGTAAACCAATAATTTTATAGCCTGCTTTTGGCACTTTCTCCATTTCCATCTTCCCTTCCGCCCCTACAAAAAGGATTTCATTTGCCGAATTAATTGCCTTTAATTCATTAGCAATTGCTACTGCTGGATAAATATGCCCGCCAGTACCACCACCGCTAATGATAATTTTTGAACTTCCGTGATTCATTTACGTATAATCAATTTATCAGGTTTTATTGAATCGATTTTTCATCGTATTCGCCCTTTGTAACACTCAAAACAATACCAATAGCAACAGACGTAAACAAGATTGATGTTCCTCCCATACTCATCAGCGGAAGTGTTTGCCCTGTAACTGGCCCTAAACCTACGTTGATAAACATGTGAACAAATGCTTGAAAAACAATACTAAACGTAAGACCCACACAAAGCAAACCACCAAAAGCTCGGTTAGTGTTTTCCACATTTTTTAGTCCCCGATACAGTAGCCATAGATATAGCCCCATCACCATTACTGCTCCAACTAATCCATATTCTTCTACAATGATTGCATAGATATAGTCAGAAAAAGCTTCTGGCAAATAATTTCTTTGAAAACTATTGCCTGGTCCAATACCTATTGTACCGCCTCGTGCAATAGCAATCATGGCTTGTTCTTTCTGAAAACTATCGTCTCTTTCAGGGTTTCCTATTATTTTATCTCTATTAATATCAATATTTGAAAACGCTTCAATACGCTCAAGCACTACTTGTCCACGACCAAACTCTACACCAGTCGAATATAAATAAACGCTAATACTTATCATCAAAATCAATATTGATATTACCAATCCTGACATTCGGAATAAATAGCGACTTGGCACGCGGCCTACGAACATAATGAGAAAACAAGTTACCCCTAAAATAACTGCTGTTGAAAAGTTTGTTACTGCCAACATTCCACAAAGCAAAACACACCAAAATATTAATTCAATGAGTGTTTTACGTGTATATTCCACATTCTGTCTTCGAGCAAGCATAGCGGCCAAATTGGTAATAAGCACTAAACGCACTAAGTCAGAAGATTGAAACGAAACCCCAAAGAGATTTATCCAACGTTTTGTTCCACCTACGGTTGTTCCAAAAAAGTATGTATATAGCAGTAAAAATGGTGTTATCCAAAGTAACACTTTGGAAATACCTGCATAATTGGTGTAATTAATGCGATGAATAACCCAAACTACTATTAAGCCAAGAATCAAATGAGCCGTATGTGTTAGCAGATAACTTTCAGTATTTCCACCTGCTTTCTTGTAGGCCAAAGCAGAGCTGGCACTATAAACAACCAGCATACTAAACAACGATAGGAGTACGATGATGAACCAGATTTGCCAGTCACCACGCAATTTGTCTTTCAACCACGTTTCCATGATTTTGTTTTGGCAGTAAAAACCACCGATTAAGATTATAGGAAATAAGCACGGATGTTGACTTTAAATTTCTACAAAATTCTTGTCTAAATTTAAAAGCTGTAACAAATGTAAATTATTTCAAAATGAAAGAAAAGAAAAAAATGAGAAATTTATTATAAGGGGCAAGTTTGGAAATTTAATAAAAAAAACAGGTTTTTTAACAAGAAAAGTGACAATATCGCCCAATTTATCTGTTTAATTTGGTAAATACTTTTAGTTATTTATTAATAGCAAAAAGCCCTTATTTGCAATCAAAAAGGGCTTTTTGAAAATCATAATAACTATTATTTATCTGTTACTTTTGCCTTATTTGCTACTTTTACAACCAAAAAAATAACCCAAGCAATAATAAGAAAATTAAGGATAGTGCTTAGAAAACCACCATAATTGATAATAATCGCTGGCACTTCTTTTCCTGCTGCATCAAGCATTTTTTCACGAAGAACAATCCCTCCTGTAACGCCTCCATTAGTAACCAAATTGATAATTGGCATAATCAAATCATCAACCAATGAAGTTACGATTTTACCAAATGCCCCACCGATAATCACACCAACGGCTAAATCAAGGACATTTCCCTGTGCAATAAATGTTTTAAATTCTTTTAACATCGTTTTATAAATTTATAGTTTAGGATTTTATCAAAAAAATAGGCTTACAGCGTAAATAAAAAGCCAACGGCTAATCCTTCACTTAACTGAAATTTCTTAACAATATCAGCATCATAAACACCTAATACTGTAAAGTTTACATTGAGATATTTATTAACTTTTGCGGTCGTTACAAGACTAATATTATGGTCAACTGGCTTTGTTTTTGGTGCATAAGCAACAAACCCTTGATAACGCCACTTTAGATTTAGGTTTTTAGCAATATCTTTATCAAAAGCCGCTATTACTTGAAAACCCATTTCGTTCAACACTTTCTTACCTTTCTCAACACCATAAGAACGAAATATCTTTTGGCCATCTTCAGTACCTTCTTGTTGTGTATTGGCAAAAACAATATCATTAGTCATAAATGTTTGACGAAGCGTAGCTCCACCTAACTGAAGAACAAAGAATTTCAATGGTTTCCACTCCAAACCAACACCTTCTGAAAGAAACCCAGGGGCAAATAAACTAGAAATTTTATTTCCTTTTACCCCACTTGCATCATACGCAAATCCAGGAGCAAATTGCGAAAGAAAGTTTGCACCCGCAAACCAATTAATTGTTGGACTTAATTTACTTCCGTATTTGACATCCATAAAAATACGGTCAATACTCTTACGAGCATCTTGGCCATTATTTTTTTGAGTTCCGTACTGAAATTGAATATCCGACGAAAAAACGCCTTTATTCTTATGATAAATTGCTTTATTATTAAAAATAAAACCTATTCCAATGCTTCCAACACTACCTTGAGCCCCTGACCAAGCATCATTGAAACCTGATTGAGAAAAATTAATACCAAATTGCGTACTCCGTGGGTCCCACCACCCTATACGCAATGAATCTTCACGGTTTTTAGGTAATTCTTGAGCAAATAAATTGATGGTAAAAGAAAAATAGCAAATTGTTAAGAAAACCTTTTTCATTTAAAAATGAGAATTTTAGTTGATAATATATGGGTAGTAAAAATGGCAAAACATTCTCACGTATTTTGAGACTTTAGGAAGAACAAATAGTAACAAAACCCTATAAAGCTCACAGAAACAAAAAGAAATCTAAGCGAAATTAAGTTAAAATCGCATAGTTTTTGTTTAATACCATTTATTCAAATACAATTACTTTTTTAGATTGTAAAACTTGTAGCGGAAAAATAGTTTTAGAATCAATCGTTTTAAGTGTAATCGTGGTATTATCAATGGCTATAATTTCGCCTTTAATGCCATCAATTTCAATCACTTGACCTTCTTTATATCTATTCCTACTATAAAAAGACGAAATAATATTGAGTAATATTTCTTTTGAAGCAAAGCCATAACCAATAGCAAAAGCAAAGATAATTCCGCCCACCAATAAATTAAAACTCGATTCTAGTAAACTCGTATTGATACCAACTTGAGCAACCGATTGAATCACAAAGATGATTAACAAGAAGAAGAAAATTGCCGTTCCGATTAATTTTCCTGCGGCAATATTGAAAGATTTACAAAGTGTAACCACAAAATTTTTGAGAGCATCTGCAAGAAAAATTCCAGCAGAAAGCATTAAAGCTGACGAAATTAACTTTGGTATAAACTCAACCAATAACTTTACCATGTCCGAAATTGCAGGAACACCCAATGTATCGGCCGCTGGTCTGAGCATAAAAATCAGAATAAAATAGTATAAAACTTTTGAGATAATCGAACTCAATTTTATCTCTAATTTCAGACTTTTAATGGCATCAATTTCATTCAGTTTTTCTCCAATTTTATCCGCCCCGACTCTTTCTAACATTTTTTGAGTAACAGCGGCTACCATTTTGGCAACTATCCAGCCAATTAATAAAATAATAATTGCCCCAATTAAATTATAGAAAAAACCCATGAAACTTTTAATCATATCATTAAAGGTTTCAAGCAAAGTATCGGTAAAATTTGGCGTTTGTTTCATGAAATAATTATAAAAAATAGGTTGTAGGGTGTATTTATTCGTCTTTCGGTTCTAATTCTTGTAATAATTTTACTGCGGCAACCATTGGCTCTCCTAAAAACATTTGGACGATTTGCATCGCATCACGAATCGCATCGATTTCGGCAGTGAGCATACCTTTCAGATGCTCTGGAGCGGTTTCATTGTCATCAAAATCTGTTATAATTTCAGGCATCTATTTTTATTTTAGAAAATAAATATTTACAAAAATTACAACTATTTTTTCCAAAACCAAATTGCCTTAGCAATTATAATCAGGAAGAAGACAATGTTTTCGGTATAAATCTTTCTTAACTTTTCTTTCGTTCGCATCAGTCGCATTTTCACGGCACTTTCACTGATTTTAAAAGTATCAGCAATTTCCTTGATGCTAAAATCATCTTGGTACTTCATCAGTAAAATAGCTCGCTCGTCTGGATCAATTTTTTGCAAAGCCTTTTTTAGACTTTGCCCTTGAATTTCGGCTAATTCAGAATCATCGTCTTCGGCTTCAAGGTCGAAATTTTCGTCTAACGCAACCTCAGCTTGTTTTTTAACAATTCTGATTTGGTCCATGCAATAATTATAGGTAATCGAATAAAGCCATGTAGAAAACTTGGCTTGTTCTTTAAAACTCCCAATTTTCAAAACTAAACGAAGAAAAATATCATGCGTAAAATCTTCTGCTTGGGCATCGTTTTTCACGAAAGAGAGGCATTTTCTATAAACTTTATCAACATATCTGTCGTAAAGTTCTTCAAAATAAAGGTTTCTCTGTGTATCGATGTATAATCGAACCAATTCCTCGTCCGAAATATTTTTAAATGCTTTGTTTTTCAATTTAGACCAATTGGTTAGGAAAAAGTAACATCTTTATGTACTTTTCTTTTGGGATTAGGTATCAATATATTGTGTTAATTGCCAAATACTATAGAAACTCCTTAATGTAACAAATAACAACTTCGTTTTCCGAACCGCCTGTTACGGTATTACGAATATTCGCTTTTATTTATTCAAATATTAGCTTTTTTTGAGAGAAAGCCAAATTTCAAATAAAAATTAATAGTATGCTTGCATAATATTAATTCCTTTTTTTACTAACTTTCGGAATATTTTAAATCTTCAACCGAAGGCTCATTTTTTGAGCCAAAAACAAAACATACTATCTATTATGTCTGCTAAAGAATATTTACAAAATACCGCTTCAAGACTAACCGCAAGCGACGTTGAAGGTGTTTCAACAACTTTACATTTTGATTTTGGCGGTGGAGCCGACTACTCAATGGTTGTTGCCGATGGTAAAGCTGAGTTTGTTGAAGGATTTGTCGGAACACCCGAATGTGTGGTAAAAGCTGATGCTGATGATTTCGTCAAAATTGCAACAGGTGATATGAACCCAATGATGGCCATGATGATGGGTAAACTTAAATTATCGAATCCTGGGGCAATGATGAAATACGCAAAAATGCTAGGATTGATGTAAAATGCTTGCTCAAAAACCAAAGTTCATCAATCTCTTAATCGAAAAAATGAAGCCTTTCTGAGGCTTAAAACTATGGCAAAAAATTATTTCAATAAACGAAATGTTGACTTCTTACTTTATGAAGTTCACGAGGCAGAATCATTGACGAAACACGCTCGCTACGCCGACCACAACAAGGAAACTTTTGACATGACAATTGACGCAGCAACACAAATTGCTGATAATTTGATGTTTCCATTTTTAAAGGATGTCGATAAAAACCAACCTGAGTTAAAAGATGGAAAAGTAACGGTTCATCCAGCAATCAAAGATTATTTGAAAGCAATCGGAGAGTCGGGCATTATCGGAGCTGATTTTGACTATGACAATGGAGGAGCTCAAATGCCTGTTACAATTACGAGCATTTTAGGCTATATTCTGATGTCAGCCAACAACGGAATGATGTTTACTGGACTTACTTCTGGTGCAGCTCGACTAATTGCTAGTTTTGGCTCACAAGAGTTGAAGGATACTTATATTCCAAACATGATTTCGGGAAAATGGCAAGGTACAATGTGCTTAACTGAGCCACAAGCGGGTAGTTCGTTATCGGATATCACTTCTACGGCTGAACCTTTGGCTGACGGAACATACAAAATGCGTGGACAAAAAGTGTTTATTTCGGCTGGAGACCATGACGCAACCGACAATATCATTCATTTATTTATTGGCCGAATCAAAGGAGCTCCACTTGGAACAAAGGGAATTTCGCTGTTTGTGATTCCAAAATACCGAATGGATGGTACTGATAATGATGTTACTTCTATGGGCATTTATCACAAACTTGGACAAAAAGGTGTTCCTGCAATGCACTTAGGTTTTGGTGATAAAAAAGATGATTGTATCGGATATTTAGTGGGCGAGCCAAACAAAGGCTTAAACTACATGTTTCAGATGATGAATGAAGCTCGTATTGGTGTCGGAATTACAGGAGCGTCAATTACTTCAGCAGCTTATTATGCCGCTCTTGAATACGCCAAAGAACGCCCGCAAAGTCGTCGTTTAAATCAAAAACATGCACTAGATGCTCCGCAAATTGCCATTATCCAGCATCCTGATGTAAAAAGAATGTTATTGTTTCAGAAAGCGGTTGTTGAAGGTTCGTTATCATTATTGCTCGAAACTTCAAAATACTTCGACCTTTCGGAAGCTTCTGACGACCCCGAAGAAAAAGAAAATGCACATTTACTGCTCGAATTACTCACGCCAATTGCCAAGACTTTTCCGTGCGAATACGGCATGAAATCAATCAGCGATTCGGTGCAATGTTTTGGTGGTTACGGTTTTACGGAAGATTTTCCAGTCGAACAATATTACAGAGATATTCGTATCACGCCAATTTATGAAGGAACAACGGGCATACAATCGCAAGATTTATTGGGCCGTAAAGTACCAATGGCAGGCGGAAAAGCAACAATGCTATTGGCTCAAGAAATTGGTAAAACAATTATGTCGGCCTTACAATACGACGATTTGAAAAGATACGCCCTTTCTCTGAAAGAAGAAGGCGAACGCCTTCAAAAAGTTACGCTACATTTATTGAGTATTGCAGGAACAGGCGATGTGGAAAGATTCTTGTCGGACGCCACACTTTACATGGAAATGTTTAGTTTGAATGTAGTTGCATGGCAATGGCTCAAACAAGCCGTTGTGGCCAAACAAAAACTCTTGGTTTCGTCAGATAACAACGATGATGTAACGTTTTATGAAAGTAAAATTCATACGATGAAATATTTCTTCCATTATGAAATTCCAAAAACACAGGGTTTATCAACTCGATTGATGGATGAAGAGGTTTTGACGGTTATGTTTGAAAAAGAAGTAGTTATGTAATTTTCGATGAATATTCACACAAAAGTCCGTAAAAGAACTAACTTTTACGGACTTTTTGTTTCTAAAAATTAATTTGCCATCAAAAAACCTTTGATAAAATCATCAATATCGCCATTTAGCACGGCTTCGGTATTTGACGTTTGAATATTTGTTCGGTGGTCTTTCACACGTCGGTCATCTAAAACATAACTTCTGATTTGTGACCCCCACTCATTTTTCATTTTCCCTGCTTCGGTTTCAGCTCTTGCAGCATTTCGTTTATCAACTTCGAGCTGATAGAGTTTCGACCTCAACATTTGCATTGCACGCTCACGGTTTCCGAGCTGACTGCGGTCAACTTGACAAACAATTACGATTCCCGTAGGTTTGTGCGTCAGTTGTACTTTTGTTTCCACCTTATTGACATTTTGTCCACCTGCTCCGCCTGAGCGAGAAGTTTGGATTTCAATATCAGCAGGATTTATTTCAATTGTAATTGTTTCGTCCACCAAAGGAGTTACAAAAACTGAGGCAAACGAAGTATGGCGACGAGCATTAGAATCGAACGGCGATACACGGACCAAACGATGCACACCGTTTTCAGATTTTAAGAAACCATAAGCCATTGGTCCATCTACTTGCAACGAAACAGATTTCACGCCAGCCGTATCACCATCCTGAAAATCAAGTTCCGATACTTTATACCCTTTTTTATTGGCCCACATCAAATACATTCTCATCAGCATACTTGTCCAGTCTTGACTTTCAGTACCGCCTGCACCAGCATTTATTTCGAGAATGGCACTCATTTGGTCTTCTTCGTTTGAAAGCATTCGCTTCAACTCCAGATCCTCCAAAATAACTTCTACTTTTTTTCCTTCTTCGTCAACTTCTTCTTCAGTTACTTCGCCTGCTTCGTAGAATTCATAAAGCGTTTCGAGGTCTCCGATGGCTGCATCCGCATTATCATATCCGCCAGTCCAGCCTTTCAATGAACGCACTTGCTTCATTACGTTTTCAGCTTTGGTGGCATCAGTCCAAAATTCGGGTTGAGCAGTTTGTTGTTCTAAATCTTCGAGTTGTTCTTTTTTGCTATCGTAGTCAAAGATACCCCCTCAAGGCCGCTAATCTGGCCTTTAACTCCTTCAATTGTTCGGTAGTCATAATTATTTGTGAAATGAATGATTGAGTGTATGAGAAAATGCTTTTCTCATTATTAAGATGCAAAATTACAGATAATTGCTTATAAAACAGCGGGTTATAAAAATAAAGAGAATGAAAAAGTAGCTGTAAAGAAATGTTGTATTTCAAAAGTATCAATTCAATATTCTGTCATTACCGTTCATTTATCTTCTTTATTTCCTGTAAAATGCATATTTATTGACTATAAAAATATCAGTTTAAACTAAATTGGTTTCTTCAAATAATTGAAAACAATCGAATTCACCACCTTTTACAAACAAAAACGCAATAAATCAACAATATCTTTAATAAAAGTTTTTCTTTTCAGAATAAAAATCGTACCTTTGCAGCCCTAATTGGAAATTAGTATCTAACGAAAACAATTTTTTAACAAAATGCCTACTATACAGCAGTTAGTAAGAAACGGCAGAGAACAAATGACTTGGAAGTCTAAGTCGCCCGCTTTGGATTCATGTCCGCAGCGTCGTGGCGTTTGTACTCGTGTTTACACTACGACCCCAAAAAAGCCTAACTCAGCACTTCGTAAAGTTGCTCGTGTTCGCTTAACAAATCAAAAAGAAGTTAATGCCTACATCCCAGGAGAAGGACACAACTTGCAAGAACACTCAATCGTATTGATTCGTGGTGGTCGTGTAAAAGACCTTCCAGGGGTACGTTATCACATCGTTCGTGGTGCATTGGATACCGCTGGTGTTAATAACCGTAAGCAGAGCCGTTCTAAGTATGGTGCGAAACGTCCTAAACCAGGTCAAGTTGCAGCTCCAGTAAAAGGAAAGAAAAAATAATTTCCTAAATTAATTTCCAGTTGAAAGTTTTCGATTAGATGATTAACATTAGTTTTTCAATAATATAACTTAACAACAGGGTAGTAATCTCGGAGCAATCAGAGGTGAATTAGTTTTCAAGAACGAAACCTTATTTAAACAAAATGAGAAAGTCAAAACCAAAAAAGCGTTACGTGCTTCCTGACCCGAAGTTCAGAGACGTAACTGTAACAAAGTTTGTAAATAACTTAATGTATGACGGTAAAAAAAGTACTGCATACACAATTTTCTACGGTGCTTTAGAATTAGTTGAAGCTCGTACAAAAGATAATGGCCTTGAATTGTGGAAAAAAGCATTGGCAAACGTTATGCCTACTGTTGAAGTAAAAAGCCGCCGTGTTGGTGGTGCTACTTTCCAAGTTCCACAAGAGGTACGTGCTGACCGTAAGCAATCAGTAGGTATGAAATGGTTAATCAGTTATTCACGTAAGCGTGGTGAAAAAACCATGACTGAGCGTTTGGCAGGTGAAATTATCGCTGCTGCCAAAGGTGAAGGTGCTGCCGTGAAGAAAAAAGATGATACACACAGAATGGCAGAAGCTAACAAAGCATTCTCGCACTTTAGATTCTAATTTATCTAAAGATTCTATCAATAAAAAAACCGCAAATGCTGAAAAGTATTTGCGGTTTTTTGTTAACAAACAATTGGCGATTAATTAGCAAACGCCATTTCAAACAATTTGCCCAAATGGTTTTTAAGTTTCGCTCCAACTTCTTGCACATCTACCAAACGACCAAGTTCGGTTGCCATTGATGTAACTGCTTTGTCGTCAATTCCGCAAGGAACAATATTCTGAAAATAATTCAAATCTGTATTTACATTTAGTGCAAAACCGTGCATTGTTACCCAACGACTCGACTTTACGCCCATTGCACAGATTTTTCTCGGATTTTTTTGCTCTAGGTGGTCAAGCCAAACGCCAGTCAATCCATCAATTCGACCAGCTTCGATTCCATAACCAGTTAATGTCAATATCACGGCTTCTTCCAAAAACCGCATATAACGATGAATATCCGTGAAAAAATTTTCTAAATCCAAAATCGGATACCCAACCAATTGTCCAGGTCCGTGATAGGTTATATCACCACCTCGATTAATCTTGTAGAATTTAGCCTCTTTTTCCTGTAAACCGTCTTCATTAAGCAACAAATTATCAATTTTTCCACTTTTCCCGAGTGTATAAACGTGCGGATGTTGACAAAAAAGCAAGTAATTAGGGGTTATTTTTTGTACTTCTGGGCTTATTCCACGGTTTGCTACTTTTATATCTATAATTTCGGCAAAGATTTTTTCTTGTGTATCCCAGCCTTCTTGATAGTCAATCAGACCTAAATCAATAAACTGTACTGTTTTATTAAGATTATTATTCATCAGTTTCGTAACTTTGTAGCATAAACGCAATACAAATGTAATTATTAAGTGCCAAAGCACAATTAAGAATGTATAATTAAGAACATACAACGCTGATTATCAGCAAGTTATTAGTTTTATTGTACAACTAACTTTGTTCTAGCATAAGTATTTGATAAAAGAGAAACAAAATGATATACCCAATAGTTGCCTACGGAGACCCTGTTTTGAGAAAAGAAGCCCGTGATATTGTACAAGGAGAAATTGATGTAAAAAAATTAGCAGCTGATATGTTTGAAACCATGTATGCTGCCTCAGGAGTTGGCTTGGCCGCCCCGCAGATTGGCATGGATATTCGTTTTTTTGTAGTAGATGGAACGCCTATTAACGAAGGTGCAGAAACGGAAGAAGACATTGACCCATCATTAATTGATTTCAAAAAAGTATTCATCAATGCCGAAATTTTAGAAGAAGACGGTGATGAATGGGCGTATGAAGAAGGTTGTTTGAGTATTCCTGGAATTAGAGCCGATGTTTATCGCCCAGAATTTATCACAATTCGTTATTTTGACACCGACTGGGTTGAACATACCGAAGAATACGAAGGTTTAGCCGCTCGAATTATTCAACACGAATATGACCACATTGATGGTATTCTATTTACTGACCATCTTACGTCTTTAAAAAAGCAAATGTTGAAGAAAAAACTGACTAATATTACGAAAGGAGACGTCGATATTGAATATCGCATGAAATTTCCGAAGTAATATTTATGGATAAAGTAATTTCTTGACGTTTTTACATTTTTAGCAATAATAATGACCAAAAATACGATTTCTGAGCAGAATCTTAAAATTTCGTTGATTCAGACCAATCTTCATTGGGAAAATCCGACGGCTAATTTGGCTATGCTTGAAGAAAAGATTTTTGACATTAATGAACCTACCGATTTGATTATTTTGCCCGAGATGTTTACTACGGGCTTTTCAATGAAAGCCGAACAATTTGCCGAACCAATGAACCTTACTACAACTCGTTGGATGAAACAATTGGCGGCTCAAACTAAAGCAGTAATTACAGGCAGTGTGATTATTAAAGATGGGCAAAACTACTACAATCGCCTACTTTGGGTAACACCCGAAGGCGAGGTTGATTCTTACGACAAACGCCATTTGTTTAGAATGGCAAAAGAAAATGATGTTTATTCGGAAGGGACAAAGCGACTCATCAAAACAATAAAAGGCTGGAAAATTTGCCCGCTTATTTGTTATGATTTACGTTTTCCTGTCTGGAGCAGAAATGTCAATCTCGACTATGATTTATTGATTTATGTTGCTAATTGGCCACAAGTGCGTATGTATCCTTGGGATTCGCTTTTGGTGGCTCGTGCCATCGAAAATCAAAGTTATGTTGTGGGCGTAAATCGTGTAGGTGAAGATGGCAACGGATTTCCGCATTCTGGCAATTCAGCTGTGATTGATTTTGCAGGAAAAGTGCTTTTCCGTGAAATTGACAACGAAGTTATTCATCACCACACACTCGACCGCTCTTCTCTCAACGAATTTCGTCAGCGTTTCCCTGCTTATTTGGATGCAGATAGTTTTATGATTGTGTAATTAAAAAAAAGCTTACGCCGTCAGACAACTTTTATAGAAACACTACCCACTTTCATGCCTTTTTCGACATAACGATGTGCTTCGGCAACTTCCTCTAAAGCATAAGTTCTATCAATTATGGCATGAAGAGACCCTTTTTCTGCCAATTCTTTGAAAAATTCAATCTGTTCTTTCGTATCTTTTGGAATCGGAAATATTATTTTCTTGGTGAAAAGTGGTAAATAAACATTCTGGGATAAATACCCAAGTTCGGTCGAGAAGTAAGTGCCATTTTCGTTCAATAGCTTTTTGCATTTGAAAAACGAACTTTTGCCAACGGCATCAAAAACCAAATCAAACTTTTTTTCAGTAGCAGTAAAATCCTCTTTTGTATAATCTACCACAAAATCAGCACCAAGTGTTTTTGCTAAAGCAAGGTTTTTAGTATCTGTTACGGCTGTTACTTCAGCTCCAAAATATTTGGCTAGTTGTAAGCCTGAGCTGCCAATCGAGCCAGAAGTACCATTGATAAGTATTTTAGTTTCTTTATCGATTTTGAATTTAGCTAAATAATTAAGAGCCAAGTAAGGCCCTTCACAAATACAAGCGGCTTCATAAAAAGTAAAGTTTCTAGGCTTGAGAGCAATCGAGGTACTTTCGGGTAGTGTTACGTATTCAGCATGAGTTCCAAATTTTGAGGTACTAAGCCCAAATATTTCATCTCCTACCTTGAAAGACTTTACATTTTCACCGATTTGTTCTATAATTCCTGCAAACTCACTCCCCAAAGTATGAAATTTAGGTTTAAAAAGACCTGTAAATAACCTCGAAATAAAATATTCAGCCGAACGTAGGCCTGTATCAGTTCGATTAACTGTTGTGGCATAAATTTTCACCAAAACTTCGTTTGCCTTCGGCTTAGGTTTTTCAATTTCTTGAAGTTTTAATACATCAGCAGAACCATATTCAGTGTTGATGATAGCTTTCATAATTTTGTTTTTGATTCAAAACAAAAGCCAAAAGACAGAAGAATCTACAAAATATTGATAAATGGAAATAAAAAGGCTTTATGAGGAAATTTTCGAGTAAAATAGGGCGAATCCTAACTGTATAAATTATTCACTCAAGCCGCTAAAAAAAAGTCTTGCACCTCGTGGGGTTGTACTTTAATGACATTGGCAAGCACCAAAACTACTAAGGTACGAGAGGCTACTTTTCGAGGAATACTTGCAATTGTTGCATAGGTTTCGACCGTAATGTTTTTATTTTCAGCCAGATATTTCATCAAAATCTGTTCTTTTTCACCATAATGAAAGCGAATATTGAGAGCTTTACGTTCGCCTTTCAGGATTTCTCGCATTTCTTTACTGGCTTGCACCGAGCGGTCAGCTACTCGAACGTAAGCTCGTCGATTCTCTGCGATTCCGTCCAAATCAACATAATGAGGCTTAAATGGACTTTTATGAATCGTATAAATCAAGACTTCACGCTCGCCTTCCACAACTAATCTTTCAACGTCATAATCAATAGCGGGATAAATATATTTTTCAATGGCTCGCTGCAAGATAAATTCATCTTCATCAGGAAACTTCAACCCTTTGATACTTTTATCATCCCCGATACCCACAATTAGCTTTCCGCCATCAGTATTAGCGAAAGCAACCATTTCCCGAACTATTTTTTCGGGGTGATTAGTTTTAAGTTTAAATTCAACATACTTGTTTTCGCCGTGCCGAACAAGTTCTTTCAATTCCCGTAAATCAACTCTTGATTGTTGGGTTGGTTGGTAATCCACCATCATTTCCCGAATGATTGGGTTTGGTTCTTTACAGCAGTTTTCGTTGGAAAGAACATAAAAATCATTTTTAAAAATAAAGTATTTAAGGCAATTTGCAAAGAATCTAAACAAAATTTTCAATTTCTTTACATAACTTTCCTCAACTTCGTTTAAATTCGCTCATATTCAACTCTTAACTCTCATGAAAAATATTTACTTATTATTATTAATCATCGGAATGAACCAAATTGTTTCAGCTCAATCAAAAAATATTGGTCAAATTGCTCGTTTTGACCCCTTACTCGATAATTTATTGGATAAAGATGCCAAAATTGAGGTTCTTGGCGAAGGCTTTATTTGGTCAGAAGGCCCCGTTTGGAATAAAAAAGAGCAGTATCTATTGTTTTCGGATGTTCCTGCAAATATTGTTTACCGTTGGAAAGAAAGCGAAAAAATTACTGAGTTTTTAAAGCCTTCTGGCTATACTGGAATCATGCCGTATGGTGATGAACCTGGAAGTAATGGCTTAATTATTAATCAAAAAGGTGAACTTGTTTCTTGCGAACATGGCGACCGCCGTATTTCGTCAATGCCTCTCAATATTGGAGGAAAACGTACAATTGCTGATAATTTTTCTGGAAAAAGATTTAATAGTCCAAATGACATTGTGCAGAAATCGAATGGCGACTATTATTTTACTGACCCGCCATACGGTTTACCAATGAAAGAAAACGACCCAAGTAGAGAAACACCACTATTTGGTGTTTATAGAGTTGATAAAACAGGAATTGTTTCATTGATAATTGACAACCTTACTCGCCCAAATGGTTTGGCTTTTTCGCCTGATGAAACCGTTTTATACGTAGCTCAATCAGACCCTGCTCAAGCTTATATCATGTCATATCCTGTTTTGGCTGACGGAAAAGTTGGTAAAGGAAAAATACTTTTTGATGCAACTCCAATGGTCAAAGAAGGCTTAAAAGGATTGCCAGATGGTTTGAAAATTGATAAAAAAGGCAATATTTTCACGACAGGCCCTGGCGGCGTTTTGATTCTTTCGCCTGATGGCAAACTATTAGGACGCATTGAAACAGGCGAAGCTACAGCAAATTGTGCTTTTGGTAACGACGGTTCAGTACTTTATATCACGGCTGATATGTACTTGTTAAGAGTAAAAACCAAAACTATTGGCGTTGGTTTTTAGATATTAAAAACAAGAAGACACAGAAAAATAACCAAGCAATTGCTAAAAAATTTTTCTGTGTCTTCTTTGTAATTTCTCTATTTAAAAGCTTATTTGCCTCCCACAACAACTTCGCAAAGTTCGGTAGGATTGAAATATTTATTTGCTATTTCCATTACATCGGCAGCCGAAACAGCACTTACTTTCTGTATATAGTTTTGATAAAAATCGCTAGGTAAATTCTCTAAAATAACGATTTTTTGACGGTCAGCTACTTCAAAAGGGGTATTTAACGACCCAACAAATGAGCCAATCATATAGTTTTTGGCCGTTTCTAGTTCATTTTCAGGAACAGCTTCTGTTTGTAAAATCTTTATTTCTTTGAAAATCTCGTCGAGGGTTTGTTGAGTAAATTCTTTTTTTACATCAGTTCCCATTACTAAATAACCACTTTCTTTTTGTGGAATTAGCGATGAAGAAATTCCATAAGTAAACCCTTTATCTTCACGAATATTTTTCATCAAACGGCTACCAAAATAACCGCCAAAAATGGTATTGGCAACAATAAATTTAAAAAAGTCGGGATGAGACCGATTGAATAATTTTCGACCTAGACGAATCGAAGATTGCAAATTTTCGGGACGTTCGACAAGTAAATTTTCTCCAATTTCGGAACTTATTGTAAACGCTTCTAATTGCTTTTCATGGTCGAAAACTAACATTTGTCCAAAGCTTTCATTCAATGCTTTGATTTCATTTTCTCCAAAATTTCCAGACAAGAAAATAGTAAAACGTTTATTTTTGATTTGTTTTTCGTAAAAATCAATCACTGCCGCTTGTGTGATATTTTCGATAGCGGATTGATTAATTGACTTTCCGTAAGGATGATTTGCACCGAAAATTTGTTCTCTGAAAGCTTGGCTTGCCACAAAAGCCGTTTTTTCTAGGTTGACTTTGAGCGTTTGAGAAGCAATATTTTTTTGAACTAAAAGTTCTTCTTCAGGAAAAATAGATTCCGAAATTACCTCTTGAAGCATCGGAAGTAGCTTTGGTAAATGCTTGGTCATTCCGTGAACCGTCAAGGCCAATCTTTCAAAAGATTGATTAATTTCGATAAAAGCTCCAAATTGGTCAAAGTATTCGCTTATTTCTGCTGCTTTATGATTTTTTGTGCCTTCTGTAAGCATTTTTGAAACAAAAAGAGATTCGCCAGAAAGCGTATCAAATCGGCTACCCGCATCAAAAATAAGTTCTAAACGCATCACTGCTTGTTCGCCTGCTTTGATTGAATAAAGTGGAATTTGGTTATCAAGAAGGACTTTTTCTGCTTTCGGTATATTTACGTGTTCTACTTTCCTCGAAGGTGGAGCAATGGTTCGGTCTAAAATCATTAAAAAAGATATAAGATATTGGTCTAAGAAACTTTGACGTAAAATTAGGGTAAAAACTTTATTTTCGTGCTTTTTTATGAAAAAACGCAATACGAAGATAGAGTTTATCTGCGTATTGCGTCTATATTTTTATTCAGAAAGGCTTATTCTAAACTTAACCCGTAGCAAGTTGTGCGAGCTGAACTTTGGTATGTTCCACAAATCATCACACCTTCTTCACCATTTTCTTTCACTTCCTTAATGGCTGCTTTGAAATCGTTTGCAGAGTTTATGCGTTTGTCACCTACCTTCATTACAACAAAACCTTCACGCATTTGCGTATAATCTGCCACATCACCTTCACCGATTCTCTTTACTATAACCCCATTTTGGATACCCATTCTTTGCTTATCAGCCGATGAAAGCTCGCTCAATTCGATACCGAGTTGGTCAAAAATCTTATTTTCTGAAACAATGTTATTTTTAACAATATCTTTGCCACCATCACGGTTACGAAGAGTTACCTCGAATTCTTTCAATGAGCCATTACGATTCACCGTTACTTTTGTTGATTCACCTGGACGTTTACGACCAATCATTTCTTGTAATTTTGGTCCACTTTTTGTATCCATTCCATCAACTTTTACAATAACATCTCCTTTTTGGATACCCGCAGCTCTTGCCGCCCCATTTTCAAGAACATCAGCAACATAAATGCCTTCATCAGTTTTTGTGTTAAACTCGTCGGCTCTTTTACCGTCCAATTCAACCAAATTGATACCTAAATATCCACGTTGTACATTTCCGTATTTCACTATGTCGGCAGTTACTTTTTTCACAATCTCCGACGGAACGGCAAAAGCATATCCAGCATAAGCACCATTTGGACTTGCAATAGCTGTATTAATTCCAATCAATTCACCTTTCAAATTAACCAAAGCTCCTCCACTATTACCTGGATTTACGGCAGCATCTGTTTGAATGAATGATTCGATAGCGTCACTTGTTTTCGCTTGGCGACCATCGTCTCCATATCGACGGAACATTTGTTGTTTTTCGGCCAAAATACCAATGCTACGTCCTTTTGCACTAACAATCCCTGCTGTAACGGTTGATTCTAAATTAAATGGATTACCAACAGCTAAAACCCACTCACCTACTTTCACATTATCAGAATTGGCAAATGACATCGCAGGATGCTTGCCTCCTTCAATTTTGATAACTGCAATATCTGTTGAAGGGTCTGTTCCGATAATCTTTGCTGTATAAGATTTATGATCGGAAGTTACTACCTCTAATTCGGTTGCTCCTTCGATTACGTGATTATTAGTTGCAATATAGCCATCATTTGTAATAATTACACCCGAACCTGATGATTCTTGTTGTTGATTACGTGGCTGACTAAATGGACTATTTTCACCAAAAAAATCATCAAAAATTGTTCTTTGCTGTGAAACCGAACGAGACGACTTTGCTTTAATATGGACAACCGAAGGTGTTGATAATTCGGCGGCATAAGTGAAATCTCCTGGCACGCCAATTGGGCCATCGTAGTTGGCTAAACGGTTGAGTGAAGGTTTTGATGCTTCACTAAAAATCACGTCTCTTCCCTCAAAACCGAGCATTTTGTAGCCTCCAATTGTGGCGATACTGCTCAATACAGCAATACCGATGGTTTTTACTGTGTTATTCATTTTTTTAGACCGTTGTTTTACAGTTTATTTTTATTTACCTAACCGATTTATTACTCAATTATTAGTAAAGTTTTATCAAATTATTTTGCATTAATAACGAAACAAAGTTTGTTTTTGTTTGATGCAAATTTAACGCAAAAGTAGGCACGAAAATTCGTGTAATGTGTGAATTTTAACAAATTTTAACGGAATTGATTTCTCAACTGCTATACATAAAAGCAAGGTACAGATTTTATTCTATACCTTGCCTTTCTAATTTTTAATACTTAGCTTACGCAATTTCAATCAAACGAGGTTCTTTTGGCTTCGCTTCTTCTTTTTTAGGTAATTCTAAACCTAAAACTCCGTCAATATAGGTTGCCACAATTTTTTCGCTATCAACTGATTTTGGTAAATTAAATGTGCGTTTGAAAGCACTAAAATTAAACTCTTTACGAGTATATTTTCCAACTGTTTCTTGAGTCTCTTCTTTTTTCTCAGTTGAAATCGTCAAGTTATTTTCGTGGATATTTACTTTAAAATCTTCTTTCTTTAAGCCTGGAGCCGCTAATTCGATTTTAAAAGCATTTTCGCTTTCTAATACATTAACCGCAGGAAAAGAATGTTGATGAGCAGGAGCTACACGCTCAAAATCGTTAAAAATGTTTTCCAATAAAGCAGGAAATGCTGGTGCGAAACTTCTTACTAATGTTGCCATGTTTTTTATTGTTTTGATGATTGTTTTCTTTTTATGCCACTTCGTTGTGGCGACGAAAACATTTTCATCAATTTGTGTACCAATCCAAAAAATAGGCCATTTTGTCTGTTTTTAACACTTTTCTTCTTTTTTTAAAGTGACAAATTGTCTGTTTTTGCAAAAACATTATGACTGAAAGACAGATTATGAGAAAGTCAAAACATAAAAAAAGGATTTGACAAATGCCAAATCCTTTTTTATGAAAGTATCTTAAATTTATTTTTTAGTTTTTTGTATCACTAATTTGCCAATTTCTCTACCAGATTTTAAGCCTTCGTCACATGCCGAACGGAAGTGAATTCCACCATAAACACGGCTAATTGATGCTTGCTCTGCGGCTTCATTGAAAGACTTAAATTGTCCTACTCCATGACCAAATTTTGCCTCGGTCGAATCAGTAAAAGCAACATTGTCGCCGAAAAGCTCAGTAAGCACCACAGCCGATGCACCTGAAATTGTACTATGCCCACTTGTATATTCTGGGAATGGTGGCGTTTGTAAGAAAGGAATCCATTTCGTATCTACACTAGCATTAATAATGGTTTCGGGACGAACTTTATGAAAACGATATTTCGCTTCCCAACAGCCAATAAACGCATCACGCAAGGCCATCGAAACCAACAAATAGGCTTGCACCGATTTTGCCAAATCTACCTTCTTATCTTTACAAACAGTTTTTACGATTGCTAACCAGTGTCCGCCTGGCGTCATTTTTTTATCAGCAAACATTACGTGGCCTTGCACGTTCATCACAAAAGCATTATCATCCCAAAACCAAGCGATACGTTTTTCTTCTTCAGAAAGTTTATTTCCCATTTCATAAACTTCTGTTACTTCCTTCATAAACGGACTTGTTTTTGCTAAATCAAAACCAAATGGTGGAGGTGGCAAAAATTGACTTGAAGAATCAATAATCATTGGCCTGATTTTACCCCAATTCGGTTCGATTGCATCGGCATAAGATGGAGGTGTTGGTGTCCAAGTACCTGGTCTGTTTTGTAAAGTATAACGTAAACCACGTGTTTGCGGATATTTATCTTTCTTTGCATAATCTAAAACTGCTTTTCCGATAGCCGTTCCGTAAGCAACCGAACGCTCAATAACTTCGCTTGGCACGCCTGCATCAACAAATTTCTTGTCTAAATCTTTCTCGAAAGCCTCATATTTTTCTACTGAAAAAGTAAGACCACGAGCAACTGTCATAAAGGCTTTGATACTTGCCAATGAGTGACAGTATTCTTTTCCCGCTTCAATTTGCGGAATTTCATTGAAATCTTTCACTCGACCAACCATTGAAGGATAGTTTTTATCGCCAGAAACCAATGCTTCGTAACCAGCCAAATTTGCGTATGAATAAATACGACTTGCTACTGGCGGCGTAAAAATATCATGTACAATTACGTCAGTCAATTGATTGACACAAGCATGATAAAAATCAGGATTATTTACCTGTTGAGCGTACTCTTCGGCTTTCTTTTGTTTACAACTAATTGACAATGAGACTATTATTGTAATTACAAACAGTGTTTTAAAAAATTTCATGTTAAAAAAGGATAAATATTTATTGTGGTTTTGACATGGCGATTCGGGTAAAAATCGAACAAAAATAGTTTGTTTTTTAGAATTATTTACTAAAATTCCAATTTGTCTAAATTAAAAATTGTATCTGAATACGTTTTTTAAAATATTACTAAAAACTTACTTCCTTCGCCTACTTTTGAAAATACTTTTAAGTTTCCGCCGTGCATTTGCATAATTTGGCGAGAAAGGCTCAATCCGATGCCTGAACCAGTTTTTTTAGTGGTATAAAATGGAATAAAAATCTTTTCTAGAGCTTCGGGTTCAATGCCGCTTCCATTATCCGAAATCTCAATAAATCTTTGATTATCAGACTGATACGTTCGTATTTTAATTACTGGATTTAATTTGCTTTCAACAGCTTCGATGGCATTTTTCACTAAATTTATCAAAACCATTTCAATGTGGTCGGTATCTGCCAATAATGTAAAATCATGTTTAAAATCGGTTACCAAAGAAATTCGTTTCTCTTTGATTTGTGGCTGAACGAGGTTCAATAAATGGCTAATCAATGCTTTTGAAGTAGTTTCTTGAAAAATCGGTTTAGGAATTGTCGTAAACTCACGGTAAGCATTTACAAAATTCATGATGCCTTTACTTCTGTTTTCGATGGTTTGTAAAGCTTCTTTCAAATCATCAATTGTTTCTTTTATCTCGATTTTATCAGACAAATCTATCTCTATAATTTCTCGCATTGTGCTGGCCAATGACACAATTGGCGTAACCGAATTCATGATTTCGTGACGCAACACCTTTGTCAGATTTTGCCATGCGTCTAATTCTTTTTCTTGTAATTCGGACTGAATATTTTGCAAAGAGACCAATTTAATTACTCGCCCACGTAGACTTACGGTAGTTGAATTGATAGTAATTTGCTGCTCATTTGAGGTTTCATAAAGCGTTTTGCTTCCTGAAGGCAGATTTTTTAGAATTTCAAAAAGTCCAACATGAATACTATTATTTAGTTCAGAAATATTTCGTAATCGGTAAAGATTCAATGTACGAAAAGCGGCATTATTTATCAATTCGATATTTCCTAAAGAATCAAAAGATAAAAGTCCAACATTCACGTGCTGAACAATCGTATTTATGTAATGTAAATTGGCTTCTTTTTCGGCACGAGCTTGTCGAAACGCATCCAAAACACCATTTAGTTGTTGATTAACTTCCTCAAAACTTTTCCCTAATTTATTATCTGCTCGAAATTTTACAGTGAAATCGCTATATCTGACTGATTCAAAAAATCGGGCTAATTTTCGATTAATTGACGTAACGTAAGTAAAAATTGAGAAAAAAATAATCCCTACAAAAATCATTGAAATAAATGCAGGAAACCACTGTTTTTGAAGAAAAAAATAGATTTCTCCTGCCAAAATCAACGATAAAATACAAAGTCTCCAAAGAATTCCAATCGAAAAGTGTTTCATGCGTTTTTGAAAAAAGACGTTTTGGCTAATGAAAAATCAAATATTTATGCAGTTATACAACGTTTAGATTAAAATTTTCATTCTCATACTAAATGTCACACCAAAGTTCGTTAATTATCCATAAAACCAAACATAAAATGAAAGCGATTCAAATAAATAAAGGCTTAATTGCCATCGGTTTTGCTCTTTTAATGCTTTCGGCTTGCTCAAGTTCGAAAGATTTTCTCTCAGATAACTTTGTCAATGTACGAAGAAACCATAAAAAAATTGCGATTTTGCCGTTTGGCGTACAGTTTCAAAACCCTGTTGATTTTTCAAATCAAAAAGATAATCGCAGCCAAAAATTCTTTACGAAACAAGAACAAGAGGCAAGTCTTGATGCTCAAAAAGAGTTATTTATTAATGTTGCTCGACAAGTGCAGAAAGGGCGTTACGAAATAGCTTTTCAGGATTTCAATCAAACCAACAAAATTTTAGCTAAAAATGGCATTCGTTTGGACGATGTTCGTCTTCAAAATAAGGCTGATTTGGCTAAACTTTTAGAAGTCGATGCCGTAATTTTTGGAGAACTAACCATCAAGATTACACCAATGAATAATAGAGCGATGCCAATGATGCCTAATTTTCGCAACGATGATGGCGTCGAAACCGATGTAAAACTCTTCGATGCTGCAACTGGCGAAATGGTCTGGTCAACTTTGCTTTTTAATCGACCAAATTCGCAGATGGATACACCGCACCGCCTTTCGACTGGTTTGATGAATCAAGTTGCAAAAAATTTACCATATCGAAACCGATAATTTAAAGGCCTAGAAAAAGGCTTTTTTGCAACGAATTTCTTAATTTTTGTGTGTGTTTGCATAAAATTTCATAATTTCGCACCATAATTTTAAGAAACACAAAATATCATATTCAACTATAATGGGAAGAGCGTTTGAATTTAGAAAAGCCCGCAAGATGAAGCGTTGGGGGCAAATGGCAAAAACTTTCACGAGAATTGGTAAAGATATTGCAATGGCCGTAAAAGCTGGCGGCACTGACCCTGGCAGTAACTCACGTTTGCGAGCTTTAATCCAAAATGCGAAGGCTGCAAATATGCCCAAGGCAACCGTTGATAATGCCATCAAGCGTGCTTCGTCGAAAGACCAAGAAGATTACAAAGAGATGGTTTATGAAGGATATGCTCAGCATGGAATTGCGATTTTAGTGGAGTGTACAACCGATAATACAAACCGTTCGGTAGCAAATATTCGTAGTTATTTTTCAAAATGTGGCGGCAGTTTGGGTACTTCAGGAATGTTGGACTTTATTTTCGACCGTAAATCAGTTTTCAAAATTGCTAATGATGGCAAAACCGACATTGAAGAATTAGAGTTTGAATTAATAGATTTTGGTGCTGAAGAAGTTTTCTTAGACGAAGAAACCAATCAAATCAATATTTACGGTGAGTTCACCGCTTTTGGTGCTTTACAAAAACACTTGGAAGAAAAAGGTTTTGAGTTACTTCACTCTGATTTTGAGCGAGTACCAACTGACACCAAAACGATTACTGACGAGCAAGCGGCTGACGTTGAGAAACTCATCGAAAAGCTTGAAGACGATGACGACGTACAAAACGTTTATCATAATATGGTTAACTAATTGTGTCAAAATCAAGATATACAATAGCCTCTTAATTGAGGCTATTTTTTTTAATTTGCTATGAAAAGAACCTTTTTTTTGCTCTTTTTTGTAAATATCAAGATTTTTGCTCAACAAATTTCGGCAGATTCATTACGGCTTGATATTGAGCGAAGTCTGAATTATTTGGTAGAAAAACAATGTACACAAACCATTGAAGGCAAACAATATGCGGGCGAATGGGAGGCCTTTATGCAGATGAAAGGGTTCTTTTTTTTGCTCGGAAGTAAAAATAAATACCGAGATTCAAACTGCTTTACGATGGCTGGAATTCATAATATTCTAGCCGAAATGTACTTAGCTGATACGTCAAAAAAAGAGATTTTGCCAATGCTTCAAAAGGTTTATCCTGAAATTTTGACTTACGCTACACCAACACCAATTGGGAATCAATTTAATTTTTGGAAAAATCTTCCGCCTATTCGAGACCTTCGCTGGGGCAAAGAACCCAATCCTGTACCTTTGGGAAGACGACCGACAAATTTTGCGATGGATGAGCGATTTATCAATAATGCCGCCAATGTTGCGAATGATGCCGATGACACCGCTTTGGGAAATTTGGCAATTTGGTATCACCAAAAGATTTTTGGTAAAAACGATTCCATCAAACCAATTAAATATTCAATTTTTGACCAATATCTTGACAAAGACCGCCAAAACCGCCATTGGTATAATTATCTTTTTCATGGTTTCAAAAAATCTGGTGCTTACATGACTTGGCTTGCACAAGAGTCAACGTTTGAAAATTGGCGTTTTCATAAAAATGTAGCTCATAATCTCGTTTTTTTCTTGCCATTTAGTATTTGTTACCCACATCCTTATGTGCCGTATATTCCGTGGGGAACAAACGATGTTGATGTTGTGGTCAATGCCAATATTTTGACCTATTTAACAAAAAACGGTTCGCTCGCCAAAAGCAAAGGCAGCGATGCCGCCCACAAACTCATTGAAAAACACACCAAACGTGGACATTGGAGCATGATGGGAATTTATTATCCTAATCGTTATCATTTTCATTTTGCGGTCAGTCGTGCCGTCGCCGCTGGCGATAAAGCTTTATTAACAACAGCCCAATTACTTGTGAAACATTTATCTGAAACCCAAAATCCCGACGGCAGTTATGATAGTTGGAAACGAGTAAATAAACGAGACATTCTGCAATCTACTACTTACGCTGTTTTATCAATGCTTTATTTGAAAGAATCGGGCGTTGAAGTACCACAAACTTTGATTGATAAATCGGTCTTTTTTTTACAAAATCAAAAGAAAATTGAGAAAAGTCAAGTATTTTGGAAAGGTGGCGTGTTTTTTTCTGGTGGAACGGTGGTTAGAAATATCCTTTATTTTACTTCTGATGCTTACACAACGGCTTTGGTCGCAATGACTTTCCAAAAATATCTGAATGTTCGGTAATTCCTCCGCTCAAACAATGTTTTGTGTTTTCCTGTAAATACAATAAATTTACACAAAACAGCAATAATTCATCTTCATTCTATCAATATGAAACAACTCAACACATTCTTCAAAACAACACTTTCTCTTTTTATTCTGACGTTAAGCGTTTTTTCGAGCCAAGCCCAAACAATTACTTCGACCGAAATTGATGCTTTGGTTGAACGAACGCTCAAAACGTTCGATGTACCAGGAATAGCCGTAGCGGTTATCAAAGACGACAAAGTGATTCATGCCAAAGGTTATGGCGTTCGTTCGTTAAAAACCATGCAAAAAGTAGATGAAAATACACTTTTTGGCGTAGCCTCAAATAGTAAAGCTTATACAGCGGCAGCTTTGGGAATGTTGGTTGATGAAAAAAAACTCAAATGGGACGATAAAGTGACCGACTATATTCCAGAGTTTAAAATGTATAATCCTTTTGTGACTGAAGAATTTACGATAAAAGACTTGTTGACGCACCGTAGCGGTTTGGGTTTAGGTGCAGGCGATTTGATGATGTGGCCAGATTCGAGTAATTTCACCAAAGCAGATATAATTCATAACTTACGTTTCTTAAAACCCGTTTCGAGTTTCCGTACCAAATACGACTACGACAATAACCTTTATATCATTGCTGGCGAAGTTGTGGCAAGAGTTGCGGGCATTTCTTGGGAAGAATTTATCGAAACACGCATCATGCAAGTACTTGGCATGAATAAAAGTGCTGCATCGTTGAGCAGATTAAAAGATAAATCGAATGTAATTGACCCGCACGCACCTGTCAATGGAAAAGTGCAAGCCATTGGGATTGATTGGAGCGAAACTGCTAATGCTGCTGGTGGAATTTATAGCAGCGTTTCGGATATGAGTAAATGGGTTATTGCACAAATCAACGGAGGAAAATATGGTGACGGTTCAAAAAGACTTTTTAGTAACGAAGTACACGAAGAAATGTGGTCGCCTCAAACAATTATTCCTGTGCGAGGTTCAACGCCTTATAATACACACTTTTCAAGCTACGGTTTAGGTTGGTTTTTGAGCGATGTAAAAGGCTATAAACAAGTCACTCATACAGGCGGACTGGCAGGAATTGTGACACAAGTTACGATTTTGCCCGAATTGAAATTAGGTATTATCGTATTTACTAATCAACAAGTTGGAGCGGCGTTTACGGCAATTACAAATACAATTAAAGATAGCTATTTGGGAATGCCAAAAGTTGACCGTGTAGCCGAATATCATGCCCGTGTTGTAGCAGGAAATGAAAATGCCAAGAAAATTACAGACCAAATTTGGGCTGCTATTGATGCTCAACAAAAGAATTCAACAAAAATTGACCTTAATCAATTCGTTGGCGTTTTCCGTGATGCTTGGTTTGGCGATGTAACTATTTCGTTGAAAAATGGCAAATTGATGTTTGATTCAAAACGTTCGCCACGACTTTCTGGTGAAATGCTCTATTATAAAGGCAATACTTTTGTAGCCAAGTGGAAAGACAGAAGCCTTGATGCAGACGCTTTTGTAAAATTCAATTTAGATACTGAAGGTAAGGCATCAGGAATTACAATGGAAGCTATTTCGCCATTAACCGATTTTAGCTTCGATTTTCAAGATTTAGAGTTTCATGTTGTGAAATAATTTAGACACATTTATTCAACCTTTATTAAAAATTGACCATCAATCAAATGAATCTTAATTTATCAGAAAAAATAATTATTGTATCTGGCGGTGCAAAAGGAATTGGCGAAGGTATCGTGAAAGTACTTGCCAACGAAGGTGCGATTGCGGTAATTATTGGCAGAAATGAACATGACAATTTGAAATTAGTTAACGAAATTGAGCAATTAGGACAAAAATGTTACCAAGTAGTTGCCGAACTTTCACAACCTGCCGAATGCGAAAAAGCAATCAAGGAAGTAGTTGAAAAATTTGGCAGAATTGATGGATTAGTCAACAATGCAGGTGTAAACGATGGAGTTGGCTTGGAAAATGGTAATTATGAGCGATTTATGGAATCGTTGCACAAAAACTTAGTTCATTACTATTTGTTGGTTCACCATGCTTTGCCCTTCTTAAAAACATCAAAAGGCTCGATTGTAAATATTGGTTCAAAAACTGCAGAAACTGGTCAAGGAGGAACTTCAGCCTATGCCGCCGCAAATGGAGGGCGAAGTGCATTAACCCGTGAATGGGCCGTCGAATTATTGCCTTACGGAATTCGGGTAAATTCATTAATTGTTGCCGAATGTTTTACACCACTTTACGAAAAATGGATTCAAACATTGCCAAATCCAGCAGAAACTTTGGAAAAAATTAACTCAAAAATTCCTTTAGGCAATCGTATGACAACAGCTGAAGAAATTGCGAATATGGTTGTTTTTCTTCTTTCTGATAAATCAAGTCATACAACTGGGCAATTAATTCATGTTGATGGTGGTTATGTGCATTTGGATAGAGCTTTGCTTTAAAAAAACATTTGACCATTAAATTATAGTTGTTTTCTCTTAAAAGTCGTGACTCATATTTCTTTGAAATGAAGACAACAAAAAGCGGTTAGAAAATATTTTCTAACCGCTTTTTGTTATTAACGCAACTTCAAATTAAATAATATTAATTTTTACCACTTGTTTGTGTTCCAGCTGGTTGGCTTTGTTTCGCTTGTTGCATTGGGTTTTGACCTTGCGGACGGAACGAACCTTGTTTGAAAGCTTGGAATTTAGTTGGTTTTTCTGGTTCACGAGGGAACGCATTATTATCAGTGTCAATATCAGCAATTTCGTAGAAAGGGTCAAGTGTAAACTTGGTTACTTTCTTCGTAGTTGGGATTGTTTTTTTCACTTCTTTATCATTCAAACGCCATATTTCTGCAGGAATTCTTACGATTTCGCTTGTTCCATCTTCATAATCCATTTTGATGATTACAGGCATTGGTAATCCTCCTTTATTTTTCACTTTTACTACATAATAGTTCTTGCCCGACTCCAATAATTTACGTTCGTCTTCGCTCAAGCTTGATTTATATTGCTCTGATTTTTGCTTATCCGATGCCGTTACAGCGTATCTATCATAAGAGTTGTAAAAATCACGCATGGTAGAATCAGCTTCCACAACTGTTTGTTTAATATCAGTTTGGTTACGAATATTACTCAATGTTTGTTTTTTCGCTTCTGCATCTGCTTTTTCGGCTGCTTTTTTTGCAATTGGGTCTTGATTATCGGCAGCATACCATTCTACTTCGGCTAAATCTTGGTCGGCAGGCTCAACGCCATAAAACCAACCTTTCCAGAACCAATCTAAATCAACACCTGAAGCATCTTCCATTGTACGGAAGAAATCGGCAGGAGTCGGCGATTTGAAAGCCCAACGGCGAGCATATTCTTTGAAAGCATAATCAAATAACTCTCGTCCCATAACGGTTTCACGCAAGATATTTAAACCTGTTGCTGGTTTTGCATAAGCATTTGGTCCAAACGCCATAATATTGTCCGAACTCGACATAATTGGCACTTGTTGAGTTTTATCGGTTTTCATATAAGGTACAATATTTTGTGGCTCACCACGGCGAGAAGGGAAGTTTCTATCCCACTCTTGCTCAGCCAAATATTGACAGAAAGTATTCAAACCTTCATCCATCCAAGACCATTGACGCTCATCTGTATTAACAATCATTGGGAAGAAATTGTGTCCAACTTCGTGGATAATTACGCCAATCATACCTGCTTTTGTTCCTTCAGAATAAGTGCCATCTGCTTCTGGACGCCCTCCATTAAACGAAATCATTGGATATTCCATTCCTCCGCCAGCAGTTGCATGACAAGATATTGCCACAGGATAAGGATATTGAACCGTACGATTTCCGTAGCTTCTCAAGGTATGTTCAACAGTACGAGTTGAGTATTGTCCCCAAAGTGGATTTCCTTCTTTTGAATAGAATGACATACTCCAAATCTTACGTCCATTATTATAAATATCTGTTTGCATGGCATCCCAAATAAATTTACGAGACGACGTAAACGCGAAATCACGTACATTGGTTGCTTTATAAATCCATGTTTTCTTACCAGTTGGCTTGGCTTTTTCTGCTGCAACTGCCTCTTCTTGCGTTACAATTACAACAGGCGTTTTAGAGTTAGCTGCTTGTTGTAATCTTTTCGCTTGTGTAGCGGAAAGTACTTTGTCATAATTTTGGCATTCGCCTGTTGCTCCAACAATGTGGTCATTTGGCACCGTAATTTCTACTTTATAATCACCGAAAGGAAGTGTAAATTCTCCTTGTCCCAAGAATTGTTTGTGTTGCCAACCGTTTACATCATCATAAACTGCCATACGAGGAAACCAGTGAGCGATGAAATAGTTATAGTTACCATCTTTTGGAAAAAACTCCATTCCCGAACGGCCATAATAATTGGTGATATTATAATTCCAATCAATACGGAATGCGTAAGACAAACCTGGTTTCAATGGTGTAGGAATCTCAATACGCATCATTGTGTTATTGATGGTATATTTCAAATCTGCACCTGTTTTAGCATCTTTCACGACCGTAATTTTATAGCCGTATTCTTTATCGCCCGAGATTCCACCAAAAACCGATGAAGGAGCATTTACATTTTGAAGTGCATTAAACGACATTCCTTGTGCATCAACGCCGCCAGTTTTTGTCATGGCATTAATTGACGATTTTTCAAATAAATTTTGGTCCAATTGTAACCACAAATAACGTAACTCATCAGGTGATTTATTGGTATATGTAATCACTTCCGTTCCAATGATTTTTTGATTAGCATCATCTAATTCTGCTTTGATGTCATAATCAGCTTTTTGTTGCCAATAATCTTTTCCTGGAGCACCCGATGCTGTACGATAAGTATTTGGCGTTGGAAGCTCTGTTCCCATTTGTTCAAAACGGGTATTTGCATTATATTGATTACCACCTTGTTGGGCAAACGAAAATAATGCTTGAAGAATCAAAAGTGTAGCGAAAAGGAGTTCTGTTACTCGAAACGCTCTACCTAATACTGATAGTTTTTTCATAAAACATGATGAAGGGTTAGTAAAAAAACAAATATAAATAATTAAGAAGTATTATTTACTCAAAATGAGGCATTTATGAATTTTTTGAGACGATTGAGCCTTTATTTTCGACGAGGCTTAAAAGGCACAGCAGCAACCACAGCAATTTGGATATTTGCCCCACCTGGCAGATTTGCTACCCCAACTGTGGTTCGTGCAGGAAAATCACCAGTAAAATACCTTCCGTAAATCTCATTAACTTTGGCAAAGTTACCGATGTCTTTGATATAAATCGTTGTATTTACAATATCACTCAGCTTTGCTCCTGCGGCCTCAACAACAGCTTGGATGTTTTCCATGATGCGAATAGTTTCTGGCTCAATTCCTCCTTCAACCAATTTTTTGGTGGCTGGGTCAAGTCCAATTTGTCCTGCAACAAAAAGCAATCCATTCGATTTCACGCCTTGGCTATAAGGTGCAATTGGTACGGGAGCTTTATCGGTTTTAACAATTTCTTTGTGTTGAGCAAACACAAGATTTGATACAAAAAGCAAACATAAACACACTTTTTTCATATTTTCTTTGTTTTGGATGAAGAAATAAACGTCCTACTCTTATGCAATATAATAGGAAAATTTGAAATTTTAGAAGCCTCTTACTTATACAATTTTGACATTTAAAAAACAAACGAGGCATAACCCACAAAAATGAATCATGCCTCGTTTTAAACTAAAATATGTTAAATCTCAATTATATCTCTTCTCAATTTCTTCCAAACTCATGCCTTTTGTTTCAAAAACAATGTATTTGGCGAAAAGCAAACCGAGTAACACAACCGTCATATAAATACCAAAAATACCGCCATTTGTGCCGAGCGATGTTGCCGCCAAAATCGGAAATGAGTAAGCCACACCCGCATCAAAAAGCCAGTGATTGAAACTTCCCATACTCGAAGCAAAGCCCCTGATTTTGAGTGGATAAATCTCCGAAATCAATAACCAACCCAATGGCCCAAGGCTAATTGCAAAGAAAATAATATATACATAAACACCGCCCACGAGCATTATTTTTTGCAATTCTGGACTAAGCGAATCTTTCATATAAAATGCCAAACCAACGGTTGCTAAACAAATAGCCGTTCCGATAAGCCCTGTATAGAGAATTTGTTTTCTACCAAATTTATCCAAAATCAAAATTGCTCCAAAAGTTGTCAAAGCGTTGATAACCCCAACCCCAACCGTTGCTAAAGCAGCTGTACTGCCATCAGGAAAAACATTTTTAAAAATATCTGTGGAGAAGTAAATAATCGCATTAATTCCTGAAAACTGTTGAATGAAAAAAATACCGATTCCGATAAACAACGGAATACGTAAACGCTTACTAAACAGCATTCTCCAGTCGCCTTTGTTGTGTTTTTCGTCTTCGATAATTTGTCGAGTTTGGGCAACTTCTAATATTGCTTGCTCAGGTGTTCGCAAACGATTCAAGACTTCAAGAGCTTCAGCATCACGACCTTTACCAATCAACCAACGAGGGCTTTCTGGCACAAAAAACATTCCGACCATCAAAACTGCCGCAGGAATAAAACCTGTCCAAAACATACTTCTCCAACCATCTTCTTTGTCGGCAAAGAAATATCCAACTACATAGGAAAGCAAAATTCCGAGCGTAATTGCCAATTGAAAGAAAGTCACCAATTTTCCTCTTTTATCAGTTGGGGCAATTTCTGCCAAATAAAGCGGCACTGTTGATGCAACAATACCAATAGCCAAACCCAAAAATAAACGTCCAATAATCAAAAAAGTAACCGTTGGAGCAATAGCTGTAAGAATCGAACCGACAACAAACACCAAAGAGGCTATAATATTAATTTTTTTTCGACCGAGTAAATCAGTCAAAGGACCACTAATAAAAGGGCCAGCCATACCACCAAACAAAACGGCACTCACAATAAAGCCTTCTGTTTCGGGGCTTGGTTGAAATTTTGCACGAAGTTGAGGCAAAGCAACATTGATAACACCTGTATCAAAGCCAAAAAGTAAGCCGCCTGTTGCAGCAACAGCAGCAATAAAATAAAGAAGCGAGTTTTTATTCATCAGAACAATTAATAGGTTAAGTAAGTATTAGGATTACAAATAAACTAAACTTTAGTGAAAAATGCCTAATTTCGTAGCACAGAATATGTTATGTTAAGTCAGTTTTTTACAAACGAGTGAATTTACTGCGGCAGGACGAAAAACAAAACGATGTTTTTAGACAAAATTTATCTTTCAAATTTCAAAAATTACGAAGAAGCAAACTTCACATTTTCTAGCCAAGTAAATTGTATTGTGGGAGAAAACGGTAGCGGCAAAACAAATTTGCTCGATGCTGTTTACTTTTTGGCTTTAAGTAAAAGTGCTATTCATAGCCAAGATGCTCTCAATATCAATCACGATGCTGACGTGATGATGATTGACGGAATTTTTAGAAAAGGAGACAAAAAACACCAAATTACTTGTTCGATACAACGTGGACAAAGAAAGGTTTTGATGCACGACAAAAAACCTTACGAACGCCTTGCCGACCATATTGGGCAGTTTCCTGTTGTATTGATTGCCCCCGATGACACCGAACTAATCAAAGAAGGAAGCGAAGGTAGAAGGCGTTTTTTTGATGGTGTTCTTTCGCAAATGGATAATGAGTATTTGGCTGATTATCAACATTATAATAAACTTTTAGAGCAACGAAATAGTTTATTAAAAATATTTTTTGAGAGAAACTTTCTCGACCTAGATTTGCTCGATACTTATTCTGACCCATTGGTAAAACTCGCTCTACGGATTTTTGACCAACGAAAAAACTTTATCGAGAAATTTCTGCCAATTTTCAAAAAACATTATCAAATTTTAGGCGAAGGGCGTGAGGAAGTAGAAATTATCTATGAATCAGAAGTGGCAAGTGACGAATTTGTACAAGAATTTCGACTAAATAGACAAGTTGATGTGAAAGCTCAACGTACAACCAAAGGCATTCATAAAGACGATTATGTATTTGAAATCGACCGTTATCCAGTCAAGAAATTTGGTTCGCAAGGTCAACAAAAATCTTTTGTGATGGCTTTGCGATTGGCACAATTTGAAATGTTAGAAGCATTTAGAGAAGTAAAACCAATTTTGCTTTTAGATGATATTTTTGATAAACTTGACGACAGAAGAATCCAAAAACTTATTGAAAGCATTGATAATCAAACATTTGGACAGGTTTTTATAACCGATGCTCGCCCCGAACGCACAGAGAAGATTTTAGAAAATGTGAGGGCAGAAGTTAATTATATTCGGACAAAATAGCGACAAGGCATACCAAAGATTTGTTGCCTTGTCGCTACAATAAATCACTTCATCTTCACAATCGTTACGCCTTGACCGCCACGGTCGGCGTGTTCGTCGGTAGTACTTGAAACTTGTTTGTATCCTCGTAAATGTTGGCGAATAAGTGTACGCAAAATGCCATCACCTTTTCCATGAACAATTCGTAGTTCGGGATAGCCCAACATTATCGCATCGTTCATCAATGTATCAACTTCTCCGAGAGCTTCTTCGCTTCTTTTGCCACGTAAATCAACATTGAAACTAAAATTTACCATTTTTTCGTTCATGTCAATTCCCGAAATTTTTGCACGAATGCTTTCTTTAGTAGCTTCTTTATACTCTTTTTTACTCATTTTCTCCAAACGACTGAGTTTGATATTGGTTTTGAGTTCACCAATTGCTACCTCAACATCTTTTCCTCTAATCGCCAAAACTTCTCCAATGGTCGCTTGTCCTTTGATTCGGACATAATCTTTCACACCAATTTCACCATTGCTAGTTTCCCATTCTTCGCCCGCTGCAGCTTTTATTTCCTCAACTTTTTGAAGTTTTAACTCTTTTTCTTCAAAAACTTGTAATTCCTGCCGAAGTTGTTTTGTGGCATCTCGTTCGGCTTTTCCTTCTTTTATTTCTCGAATCGTGTTTTCTATTTTCCGATTTGCTTCTTTAAGTAATTCTTTGGCTTGAGCTTTGGCTTCATTCAAAATTTTCTTTTTTTCCACATCCAAAAAATTCTTCAAACCAGTATATTGCTCAAGCGTATTGGTCAATTTTTGATTTTTTTCTATAAATTCTTTGTTTTTTTCGGAGAAAACCTTCTTTTCAATCTCTAATTCTTTGATTAATTTTTCAAAATCAATCTGTTGTGTACCCAACTTTCGTTTCGCATTCTCAACAATTTGCTTCGATAAACCAATCTTTTGAGCAACTTCCAAAGCAAACGAACTACCTGGTTTACCAATTTCGAGTTCATACAATGGCTCTAAATGTTCGGCATCAAATTTCATTGCACCATTTACTGTACCATCGTGTTTATCAGCAAAAACTTTCAGATTTGTGTAGTGCGTGTTGATTACGCCATGAGCATTTGATTTGAGTAATTGCTCCAAAATCGACTCAGCAATCGCTCCGCCCAAACTTGGTTCTGTACCAGTCCCAAATTCGTCAATAAGAAACAAAGTAAATTTATTCGCAAAATTGACAAAATGTTTCATGTTTGTCAGGTGCGAACTGTACGTACTAAGGTCGTTTTCGATGCTTTGTTCATCGCCAATATCAATAAAAATATTCTTGAAAACACCTACTTTTGAATCTGGCGAAACAGGTACAAGTAAGCCACATTGTGCCATGTACTGCACTAAACCAATGGTTTTGAGCATGACCGATTTTCCTCCCGCATTTGGCCCAGAAACCAGCACAATTCGGTTGTTTTTATCAAGTTTTATAGTCAATGGAACAACACTTTTACCTTGTTTTTTAAATGACAAATGCAAAAGTGGATGCTTGGCTCTGTACCATTCAAGGGCTTGAGTTTCAACTAAAAGAGGTGCAGTTGCGTCAATTTCTAAAGCAAATTTGGCTTTTGCCCGTATAAAATCTATGATTCCAAGGAAAAGATAAGCCTTACGCAAAGCAGGCACGTGCGGACGAATAAAGTCTGTCAAACGTTCCAAAATCTTCACAATTTCACGGCGTTCACGGGCTTCCAATTCTCGTATTTCGTTATTGGCTTCCAATACTTCGGCAGGTTCTACGAAAGCCATTTGCCCCGTTGCCGACTCGTCATGCACAAATCCTTTGAGTTTACGTTTATGTTCTGATAAAATTGGAATTACCATTCGACCATCTCGAATCGTGAGCGACATTTCATCGCCAATCCAACCGCTATTTCGGACAGTTCGGAGAATTCTCTCTAAAGTTTTACGCAAATCAATTTGCTCAGAAATCAAACGACGACGAATATCCATCAATTCAGGTGAAGCGTTGTCTCGCACTTTGCCTCGTTCGTCAATAATTTTATCAATCTGAGAAATGACCGCTGCCCAACCATCCGACCCTATTTTTGCAGCAACACCTTCACCAAAAACTGGCAATGAATTAATCACTAATGTTTTTAATTCGGGATAAATATTGTCTTCTTTCACTTTGAAAAAGTGAATAATCTGTTGAATTGTACGAAGTGAAAGTTTTATTTCAAAAAACTGCTCTTCACTCACAAATGCACCTTCAATGGCAGCTCGTGAAAGAGCATCGCTGACGTCAATATAATTTTGCTGCGGGAAATCTGATTCAGTTTGTAAAATCAACTTAAATTCGGCCGCTTGGCGATGCAAACGGTCAATTATTTTAAAATCATCAGAAAAACGGATTTTTTCGACAAAAGCTCGTCCAAGCGAACTCACGCATTGCTCTGCGATGTGTTCACGAATTTTGTCAAAGCCTAATTTTTGTTCTATATTTTGAGGGTAAACCATGAAAATTATGATAAATAAATACAAATTTATCATAATTTTCTGGTGTTTGGGCTATTTTGAAGCAGGATATTCAGCGATTTTTAAACTCGCTCCAACTTAATCGGATACGTTTTTCGAGAAGCCCATTGAGGTACATAAATATTATCATCGCTATCGATACAAACATCGTGCGGATGCAAGAACACGTTAAAAGGGTCTTGTTTGCGTTGTTCTTGAAGTTGATTATTTTGATAAATCGGTTCGCTACCGCCTGGTGTTGAAACAACTCGGTCATTTTTATCCAAAATAGTAATATATCCAGAATTTGGATACGAATCAGAAGTTGAGCGAAAAGCAGCTCCGTAGAGATTTTCTCCTTTAATAACTGGGCGACAAATATACGTTCCTGGCAAAGCAATTGTTGAAAGATATTTACCATCGAGCGTAAATCGTTTCCAACAGTTTTCAATTCTTGAAGTAACTATTAGCATTGGATTTTGCTTGTTGCGGGTATCTACCACTACGCCATGATTACACTTAAATTTATCAACGCCATCTCCGCCACCGCCCCAATGACGAATATATTTTCCTTTTGAATCATATTGGATTACGTAATTTAAACCATAACCATCAGTTATATAAATATCGCCGTTGGCTGGATTTACTGCACTTTCGGTTGGTTTAAATTGACCAGGATAATCATATTTTCCAGTTTCCTTTGGATATTCAATTTTGAAAATTTCTTTTCCTTTTAAATCCGTTTTGATAACTTGATTACGGTCTGTATCACAAATGAGCAAAAATTGTTCACCACCTTCATTCAAAAGCGTAAGTCCGTGTCCGCCTGGATAAGAATTTCCCCAAGTTTCTAGCAATTTGCCTGATTTATCATAAATCAAAACATTGTTTTTTGTTTCGTTGCCAAGCATAATTAGGCGGCCTTTGGCGTCTTCAACCATTTCATGGCAATCATTGACAGGGTTTTTTCCAGAATCCAAAACACCCCAGCCAGTTTTTACTCGGTATTTATGCGAATTATGTCCGATGATAATTTCATCATTTTTTCCAAAACTTACTTCTGGAAAACTAGCGATAGCCGTCGTTATTCCTGTAATTTTCAAGAAATTTCGACGAGTTAAATATTCGTTCATTAGTTTGTTATAAGGTTGAATAAAGGTTTTTGTTAACAAATATTATAAAACTGCTTCATTTATTTTAGTATCTGGATTCATAATATAAGTCAAGATGGTATTGTTTTTTTGAAGTTCTACAATTCTGAAACCACGATATGCAGTTCCCCAATTGCCACCAAAATGTGCATCAAACATATACGGAATGCCATCTTGCGTTTTTATACCTTCTTGGTCATGGTCATGCCCGTTAAAAATAGCACGAACGTTTTTATATTGCTTCAATAAGGACTGAAATTCAGGACTATCGACAGCATTATCAGTCCATTTTACGGGAGTAATATGAATAAAAATAAAAACGTTTTTCTTCTTTTTGTGTTCTTCAAGTTTTTTCTTAAACCATTCTATATCAGGTGGCAAATATTTCCCTTCGGTGTTTGAGGTTGTGCCAAAAAGAAAAGCATTATTTCCATAAACATAATCATAGTTGGTCGGAACACCCCAAACTCGTTCCCATTCCTCGGGCGTTGCACGGTCATGATTTCCTTGTGTTACAAAATAAGGTATGATGAGGTCATCAAAATAACTTTTGGCTGTTGAGAGAAAATTTACATCATCATGAATAATATCACCATTGATTACACAAAAATCAACATATTGTTGACGATGCTGTAAATTGATGTGTTTGACCAAGTTTTCAAAATACGCTTTATAATCGGTATTGGGTTGCCCGAAATGGCCATCAGAAGCAACAATAAAACGTAAACTGGCTTTTTTTGCCAATAACTCTTCTGCAAAAGCTGGTAAAATACTGCCATCAGCCAACAAAAACGTAGCAAATGAAACTTGTTTGATAAAATCTTTACGTTTCATAAATGAAGATTTTCTTTAAATTTTAAGAACTAAATTTGTACCTTTTATTTGGTTCATACAAAAATTTAAGTGTTTATTTAATCTTACTTTTTGAAATATCAATCCCACACATAATTTCAATATATTTTCAGAACTCATCTTTCAGTTTTTCGTACAAACGTTCAAATTTTGTGTGCAAAATGGCATAAGTTTGTTTGTTTTCTGGATTAGGAAAAAACTCTTTTCCAACATTTTTGAGAATATTTTTCGGCTTGAGTTTCATAGATTTCATCGCAATAAGCACTGCTCCCCACGCCGAGCCCTCAACATTTGCCGAAACAACTACTTTTTTCTGGAATATATCGGCCACGAGTTGCAACCAAAAATCACTTTTTGCAAAACCCCCACTAGCACAAATTTCTTCAACAGGAAACTTTTCCATCAGCACTTTTCCAACTGAATACAGGTTTAGAATCAAACCTTCCATCACAGCACGAATTAAATGTGCTTGCGAGTGATTGATACTCAGTCCGAAAAAAACTCCTTTGGCATCAGCATTCCAAACTGGAGCTCTTTCACCTAAAATATAAGGTAAAAACAACAAGTTTTCAGCTCCTGCTGGTATTTTTTCAGCTTTTTCTATTAGTTCCTCAGTCGATGCAGTAGTTTGCAATATTTGTTCTTTCAACCATTGTATTACTACGGCTCCATTATTGGTTGCACCGCCAATCACATGTTGGTTTTCTGAAAGTAAATAATTGAAAGTTCGCATCTGTGGGTCAGAATAATATTCATTCACGCAAATTCTGACCGCACCGCTCGTTCCCATCGTAAAAGCCAATTTACTTTTCCCTGTGGCGTTTGTACCCAAATTGGCTAATGGGCCATCAGCAGCACCAATAATATAATTAAGTGCTTGATGGGTTCTTGAAAAAGTTGTTGGAACAATTTTTGGCAATTTTTCCTCTCCAATGCCTACCAATGATAAAACTTTCTTATCCCAACATAAATCCTTAATGTTCATTATGCCCGTTGCAGATGCCAGCGACTCGTCTATTTCGTATTGGCCAAAGATTTTGTGCCAAACGTATTCTTTAATACCAATAAATTTATGAGCTTTTCGAAAAGTTTCGGGTTCGTTTTCTTTCAGCCAAAGTATTTTACACAAAAACGAAAATGGGTGAATAGGCGTACCAGTTCTCTGATAAATTTTTTGTCCTAACTCACTTTTTTTAAGCGTATTACCAATATCAATAGCTCGATTATCTGCCCAAACGATTAGGTTTGTTAACGGTTTGCCAGCAATATCAACTACCATAATGCTGTGCATGGCTGATGAAAAACTAAGCGTTTCGAGTAATGAGCGTTTATCTAAAAACGTCAAACATTGGTTTACGGCTTCGTAAATCTCATCAGGGTTTTGTTCGCTCCAATTCGGTTTTGGATGAAACATTTCATAGGCGATGCTTTTTTGAGCTAAAACATTACCTGAAACATCGAAAACAACGGCTTTTGTACTTGTCGTGCCAATGTCAATACCTGTAAAATAGTTTTGCTCCATTATTTAGGCTTTTTCCACAGCGTGACCACCAAACTCGTTTCGTAAAGCAGCTACAACTTTTCCTGAAAATGTATCCGTTTGTTGTGAGCGATAACGCATCATCAACGAAAGAGCAATTACAGGTGTTGCAACGCCCATATCAAGTGCAGTTTCGAGTGTCCATTTTCCTTCGCCAGATGAGTGCATAATTCCTTTGATTGCATCAAGTTTTGCATCTTTTCTGAAAGCATTTTCAGTCAATTCCATCAACCAGCCACGCACTACCGAGCCATGATTAAACATTTTGGCAACTGCTTCAAAATCAAGGTCATAATCTGATTTTTCAAAAAGCTCAAAACCTTCCGCAATAGCTTGCATCATGCCGTATTCGATACCATTATGAACCATTTTCACGAAATGTCCACTTCCTGCTTCGCCTGTATATAAATAACCATTTTCGAGAGAAATTGCCTTAAAAACCTTTTCTACATAGTCAAAAGTAGCTTTATCACCGCCAATCATTGTACAAGCTCCATTCAAAGCACCGCTCGTACCTCCACTTGTGCCACAATCCAAAAATGCTATTTGTTTGGCTTTGAGTGCATGATATCTTCTGACAGAGTCTTTGAAATTTGAATTTCCACCATCAATAATGATATCATTGGGTTTTAAATATTCGGTCAATTCTTCTATTACTTCATCAACAATTTCGCCTGATGGAACCATTAACCAAATTACTTTTCTGCCTTTAAGTTTATCACATAGGCTTTCTAATGAATAAGCCCCTAAAATTCCACCTTCTTCTCCAATTTTATCAACCGATTCGACATTTACATCTTGGGCTATCACTTCGTAGCCATTATTTTTTAAGTTTAGAGCTAAATTATAGCCCATTTTACCAAGTCCTACGATTCCGATTTGCATAGTTTTGTTTATTAAGGTATTGTTTGAATCGTAAAAATACAAAACCCTCACAATAATTTTGCACGATTAAAATGATTTTCAAGCTGCACTTATTTTTGTAACTATTTTTAAGCCTTTTCTATCAAAACTTAATAAACTTCATAAGCTTTTATGCAATATTTAGTGTTTGAATCAACAAAACCATTGAGATTTCTTATCTTGCAGTAGTAACCGACAAACCCTTATCAATGAAAGAACGCCTTACTTCACTTGACGTTTTTAGAGGCATGACCATCATGCTGATGACTATCGTAAATAATCCTGGAGACTGGGGGAATATTTATGCCCCGCTCGAACACGCCGAATGGCACGGATGCACACCAACCGATTTGGTTTTTCCTTTCTTTTTATTTATTGTCGGTATTTCAACGGTGCTTTCCATGCCCGTACAGAAGTTCGACCAATCGGTTTTACAGAAAATCTTAACGCGTGCATTGAGAATTTTTTTGTTGGGTTTATCACTCAACTTTTTTTCAAAAATACATCTTGGTTCGCTCGAAGGCATTCCTTTAATGTTTGTCCGTTTGATTTTTACGGCAATCATCACTGTTTTATTATTAGGCGAATATGACCGAAAAAAGCAACTATATGTAGCCATTAGTTTATTTATTTTAATGATGATTTTGTGTTTTGGTGGCTTTGAAGAATTTAGCTCCGTTCGCATTCCTGGGGTTTTACAGCGAATTGCAGTTGTTTATTTAATAGTATCAATTATTTATGCCACAACAAATGCTACTGTACAAATTATCATTGGACTAGTTTGTTTGTTGGGTTATTGGGCTTTAATGACACTCATTCCTGTTCCGAATGTGGGGCCAGCAAATTTTGAGAAAGGAACAAACCTTGCTGCTTGGCTTGATAATTATTTATTGCCTGGACATCTTTGGGTGACATCAAAAACCTGGGACCCAGAAGGAATTTTAAGTACATTGCCCGCTATTGGAACTGGTTTGGCAGGGGTTTTTACAGGAAAATTGCTCACTAATAATTTCCCGAAAAACAAAAAAGCAGTTTATTTACTCTCGGCAGGAGTTGTGGGTATGATGATTGGTTTACTTTGGAACGATGTTTTTCCGATAAATAAAGCTCTTTGGACAAGTTCTTACGTATGTTATGCCGCTGGTTTAGCTCTTTTTGTGCTTGGCATACTTTATTTTGTTATTGATGTACTTGGCTTTGATGTTTGGGTAAAACCTTTCGTGATTTTTGGAGTAAATCCGATGCTTGTTTTTTTCTTTTCAGGAATCATACCACGAGCATTAAACATGATAAAAGTTGCACAACCTGAAAACCTCGAAAACCCAACGGAAGGTTTGGTTGCATGGTTGTACAGCCATTGGATTGTACCTTTTTTTAGCGAACCCAAAAACGCTTCTTTAGCAGGAGCGTTGACTTACCTATTGATTTGGTTTGTGATTTTGGTATGGTTCGATAAAAAGAAAATGATATTTAAGGTATAATTTCATAATACTAACTTCTCATCAAATCTGTACAAAACTAACTCAAATGCTTTCATTCAAAGAAAAATAAGTATTTTTACGGAAAATTATTAAACATATATTACGCAATGGCAACAAACAGAACATTCACGATGATTAAGCCACATGCTGTGGCTGATAACAATATCGGAGGAATTACGGCGATGATTGAGGCGGCAGGTTTCAGAATCGTAGCTATGAAAAAAACACAATTATCGGCGGCTCAAGCTGGTAAATTTTATGAAGTACACAAAGAAAGAGGATTTTACGGCGAATTATGCGAAATGATGTCTTCAGGGCCGATTATTCCAATGATTTTGGAGAAAGAAAATGCCGTTGCAGATTTTCGTACTTTGATTGGTGCAACCAATCCTGCAAATGCAGAGGAAGGAACTATTCGTAAAAAATATGCAAAATCAATGGGCGAAAATGCCATTCATGGTTCGGATTCTGACGAAAATGCTGCCATTGAAGGTGCTTTTTTCTTCGGTGTGATTGAGCAATATTAATTTATTTTTAGATTTGACAACTTTCAGTGGTGCTACGACTCTCAAAGTTGTCAAATCTGTTCATATCGAAGTTTAATCTATTCCTTCGTAAATAATTCCTGCTTTTTGTCTGATTTCATCCAATAAACTTATCAATTTCACACTCATCGAAAGTGGCATTTTCTCGCTTTCTTTTCTTCCTTCTCGCAAGCACTCGTTTACTTCTTCAATTTCAAAATTATACCCAAATGTTTTGCGTGGAAAACTAAATTTCACAGGTTTATTCTCGCCTTCATAGAGCGTTATTCGCTTTGCCTCCATAAATCGACCTTCAATATGAATATATCCTTTTTCTCCATAAATAAAAGCCTCGGTTCTGGTACGAGATTTCAATGTGCAATTCAAAACCGCCGTTGCATTATTTTTATAGCCTAAAACAAAACTAGTCGCCTCATCAATTCCTGTTTCTCCAAAATTACTAATCGCCTGAATATGAGTAGGATAGCCCAAGAAAAGTAAACTCAAATAGGCAGGATAAATGCCAATATCAAGTAAAGCTCCGCCACCAAGATTAGGATTTAACAGTCGTTTTTCGGGAGCAAATGGAGCCACGAAACCAAAATCGGCATGAATCGTTTTTACTTTTCCAATTTTATCTTCAGCTATTAAATCTAATGTTTTTTGAATGGCAGGAATAAAGCGAGTCCACATGGCTTCCATTAAAAATGTGTCATTTTCACGAGCCGATTCTATCATTTTTTGAACCTGTTTCAAATTCATTGCGAAGGGTTTTTCGCATAAAACAGGGATTTTATGTTTTAAACACAAAAGTGTATTTTCTGCATGCAAAATATGAGGTGTAGCAATATAAATTGCATCCAAATCTGGAGTTTCAAAAATACTTTCGTAAGAGTCGTAAGAATACGGAGCGTTGTATCGAATCGCAAACTCTTTTGCTCTTTCGAGCGAAGTTGAAGAAGCTACGGCGTGCAGTTGAGCATTTTTAACAGCCGATAAATCTGTGGCAAATTTTTCGGCAATTTTTCCAACGCCAATAATTCCCCATTTAATATTTTTTTTCATCCTAATTTGTTTTCTTTTATGAAAGCTAAATTAAGTTAAAAAGGATTACCGAATTACTATTTTCTCTACAATTTTATGATTATTAATTTCTAAAAGAAGAAAATAAATGCCCGCATTGATTGTATTATTCAATGAAACTTGTACTTGATTTTCATCTAAACTTTGCGTTTCTAACGAAATTGGCAAACCAATTATATCCAAAAGTTGAATATTCTTCGGCAAAACAGCATTAGTTTTAATGAAAAAGTAAGGATTTTCGACTGGGTTAGGGAAAACAGAAAAATTGTTTTCTTCCAAAACCTTTTCAGCTTCTAGGATAGAAAGTGTTATATTGATGGTTTTATAAATATATTCTTTTCCCACATCGTCATAGAACTTTAGACGGTAGTAGTTTTTCCCATAAAATGGTTTTTGGTGTGTATAAGTATAGTTTTTTTTTACGTTGGAATTTCCCGAAGCAGAACCCAGAAATATAACACTATACTGGTTTTGGTCGATGCTATGTTCAATTATAAAACTTTTTGAACGGACTTCTACGGAACTTTCCCATGTTAATTTCACGTACTCATCGGCTGTGACACTTGCAGAAAAGTCTTTCACCTGAACAGGTAATTGATTACCAACTTTAACCGCCCAAAAATCAGTTCCACCTTTATTGTCTGTCAAGTCACCATCAACAGAAAATGAATTTCCTGCAATAATAAAACCACCATCAGATGTTGGAAAAGCTCCACGGGCAATGTCGGTATCAGCTCCACCAAACATGGTATGATTGGTGATAAGTCCCGAATTTTCAATATTTACGAGCCACAAATCACCTACTGGGCCTTTGGGTTTAACCTTTCCGATTTCCGAACTACTGATACCCATTGCATAAATTTTGCCAGTTGTTGTTGTTTTTACAGTATAAAGCCCATCAATATCTGTTCCGCCAGTTAGTACTTTCCATGACAATTCTCCTTCGTAGGTATATTTTACCAAAAACCCATCTTTTTGACCAACATTATCTTTCATATCTCCATTACTTGAATTTGTTTCTCCGACAATAATATAGGCATTATCGGATGTTTCAACAGCAGAAAAACCAATATCTAAATCTGTACCCCCTAATCCCTTTTGCCATAAAACTTTTCCTGAAAAATCAGTTTTAACTACAAAAACATCAATAAAACCTTTACCAGCACCCGAAATTTCGAGATTAGACCCATCTGTTCCACCGACCATTAAAAAACCGCCATCAGAGCAAACGATTACTTCATTCATCCAATCGTTTTTGGCACTGCCAAAAGTTTTTGACCATTGTATTTCACCAGTTGGTTTAAGTTTTGATAGCCAAAAGTCTGCTGTATTAACAGGAATGATACTTGCTCCAATGATAAAACCCCCATCTGGTGTCAGTTTAATTGTAGGTTTAGAGTTTGCGTCTGCTTTTGCAAATGCAATTTCTCCTGTGTTATAGCCACTAGCAAAAACTTTTCGCCATTCAATTGAGCCATCAGTCTTTAATTTTAATAAAATAAGTCCGCCTCTAGAACCGTTTCCAGTGCCTTCTCCATCAGTAGATAACGTTGTAGATAAGACTAATATCCCTTTATCTTTTGTTTCAATTACATCAGTAGCTACGTCGTCTCTGGTTCCACCAAAAGTTTTTAACCAAACTAATTCTCCCCAATTATTAAGTTTAGCGACCAAAATATCACTTCCTCCTTTAGAAGCGGGTATATCACCATCTTTATTAGTATTGGTTGAACCTACAATGACATATCCACCATCAGAAGTAGGTGTTGCAGCATAAGCATATTCATTATTTTTTCCCCCTAAATTTTTCTGCCAATTAATCGTCAGATTTTGAGCCAACAATGACGAATGATAAATTATAAATACAGTGAGAAGATAAATGTATTTCATTATAAATTATATAGGTAAGATAGTTTTCAAGCATTTCATCGATATACAGATATACAAACTTCGTACCAAAAGCTACCAACAAAAAATGCCCCAACCATTACAGTTGAGGCACCAGGGTTTTATAGAGGGTTTATTTATTACTTTGCAGCTAATTTAACCTGTAAGTTTTGGTCAATTGCATCTAAGAATTCTTCTGTATAAAGATAATGTTCTCCATGGCTCACTTTGTTTCCGTGGATACAAACAGCTAAATCTTTAGTCATTTTGCCAGATTCTACTGTTTCAACGCAAACTTGTTCTAAAGCTTGGCAGAAATCAATTAACTCTTGGTTGCCATCTAATTTTCCACGGAACTCTAAGCCACGAGTCCAAGCAAAAATAGAAGCAATTGGGTTGGTTGAAGTTGGTTTTCCTGCTTGGTGGTCACGGTAGTGACGAGTAACTGTTCCGTGAGCAGCTTCTGCTTCCATTGTTTCGCCATCTGGCGTAACCAAAACTGAAGTCATTAAACCTAATGAACCAAAACCTTGAGCTACTGAATCAGACTGAACGTCTCCATCATAATTTTTACAAGCCCAAACGAATGAACCGCTCCATTTCAAAGCAGAAGCAACCATGTCGTCAATCAAACGATGTTCATAAACGATTCCTGATGCTTCAAATTTAGATTTGTAATCAGCTTGGTAAATTTCTTCAAAAATATCTTTGAAACGACCGTCATATTTCTTCAAAATTGTATTTTTTGTAGAAAGGTAAAGAGGCCATTTTTTATTTAAGGCAACATTGAAACAAGAATGTGCAAAGCCACGAATCGACTCATCAGTATTGTACATACCCATTGCAACACCGCCACCTTTGTAATTAAATATTTCGTATTCTTGTACAGTTCCATCAGCACCCTCAAACTTCATTGTTAATTTTCCAGCACCTTTTACTACGAAATCAGTTGCTTTGTATTGGTCACCGAAAGCATGACGGCCAACGATAATTGGAGAAGTCCAGTTTGAAACTAAACGAGGAACGTTTTGGCAAACGATTGGCTCACGGAAAACAGTTCCATCCAAAATATTACGGATAGTTCCATTTGGAGATTTCCACATTTGCTTTAGATTAAATTCTTTCACACGAGCTTCATCAGGTGTAATTGTTGCACACTTGATACCTACGCCGTATTCTTTGATAGCATTAGCTGAATCAATTGTAACTTGGTCATTAGTTTCATCACGATATTCAATTCCAAGATCATAGTACTTGATATCAACATCAAGATATGGAAGAATTAATTTTTCTTTGATAAAACGCCAAATGATGCGAGTCATTTCATCGCCATCTAATTCTACTACTGGATTTGCAACTTTGATTTTTCCCATTTTTCCAAAAGCTCCCCGCCCCAATGAGGAGGCTATGTTTATATTGATATTGATGTCTTGGGGTTTTAATAACGAATAATTGAAAAAACACTAAAAAGTAATCAGTAATGATATTGATTGACTTTTAAAATTTCACATTACTCCTTAAATGACATGAATAATTTTTTACGAGTACAAAGGTAAGTGTTTTATAGAAATATTCTAAGATTCTGCCAAACAAAAAAAGAGCCTCCAATCGGAAGCTCTTTTCTGACTTAAACCAAAGAAAATTATGAAAATTAATAAAATCTTTTGCCCATAATTATTTATTCAATAATTCGTCAAATGTAATGGCAACATAGTACATCGAGCCAACGGCTGCACTACCAAATGCTTGAATATATGGTTTACCTCCAATGTTTGTTCCACCAATTTTGATGATAGATTTCATTGATGATAATTTGTAGCTTACTTGGGCATCAAAAGTAGTGATTTTCGGAACTGTTGTATTACCAAACGAAGGCACACCAGTTGTTGTTGGTTGGTTAAAGCTAGCCTGCCATACATACGAATCTTGGTGTCTTAAATTGATATTAAATCCGAATTTATCTCCACTATTTAAGCGTTTACCAAAACTCAAGTTATAACGATTTTTTGGTGTATTATAACCAGCATATTGTTGCTCTGGGCTTGCTGTAAATCCTTTAAGGTTATTTTGAGCAAAATTCACACCAACATTATATCCTTTCGCTAATGGATAATTTGCACTGATTGCAAATCCATTTGCAGTAATTTTCTCTTTTGTATTTGAAGGACGAGAATATGCCAAACGGGTTGAAGCACCACCCAAACCTGATTCAATTGGTAAACCTGGTGCTGCAGCAGCAGTTGGTACAAGTATCGCTGTTCCACCAATGAAATTAGTGTATTTGCTTGTGTAGAAATATGAATCAATAAACAATTTCTTAGCAATTAAACCTTTATAACCAATTTCATACGATTCTATTTTTTCAGGAACTAGCGGAGCTGCTTTGTATTTTGGAAGGGCTGCTAATCCGTAAGCTGGTGCTACTTGTGCAGTAACGCTTGGTACATTCGCTGCAAGTGCTTTTGCCAATTCTGCGTTAAACGCTGGTTGGAAGTTAGCAGCTAATGCTCCTGGTAAGTTTGCTGCTACACCTGCTTGAATACCCGCTTGTGTTGTTGGCAAAGCTAATTGCTGTGCAATTCCTGCTTGAATAGCCGCTTGTGTTGTTGGTAAAGCCAATTGTTGTGCTACTCCTGCTTGTATAGCCGCAGATGCAGCCTCGGCAGCAATTAAGCCAGCTGCTACTGCAGCATTTACTTGAGCCGTAACACCTGCTGTTACTTGTTGCGTGACTGCTGCATTCACTCCCGCTGTAATTTGTGCGGTAGCCCCTGCTGTAACAGCCGCTGTTACACCTGCTGTAATTGCTGCTGTTACACCTGCTGTAATCGCTGGGGTTGCTTGTGCAGTAACAGCAGCTGTAGCATACGCTTGAGCTTTTGCTAAGACATCAGCTGTAATGTATTTAGATGGATTTTTAGAAAAATCTGTCAAAACTGCTAAAGAAACACCATTAGTTAGGCCATATCTTGTATCAAACTCTGGTTGTCCACCAATTAAAGTCCCTGCTGGAGTTTTTAAGTCGATATATTGGTTTTGAGTAGTCGGAATACGATAACCTGTTTGATATGAAACACGGAAGTTTTGTTGTCCAAATGTTGCTACTGCTGATAATCTTGGAGTGAAAAACCCTTTAAAGTTTTGGCTCTTATCATAACGAATCGAAGCAGATAATTTCAAATGGTCGCTAAATAAGCTTTTTGCTCCTTGTAAAAACGCACCATATTCATTGATTGGAATACTTCCTGAACGTCCTTCTTTGTTATCAGCAAATAATGTTCCATTCGACATTAATTGGTATTGACGAACACTTGCACCACCTAACAAATCAATAAACTTGATTTGGTTTTTGAAGTTATAAACACCTTCAGCATGGTACATATTTGTTTTATCCAAGAAAGCACCTCCTCCATCAATAATTGCCGCATCACGGAATTTGTTGAGTAATGTAGTATATTCGGCTGTACCTGGTGTTGGCATACCTTTGTCAGCTACACTTCTAGCTGTAAGATGAGCTTGTTCTTCGGCAGCACCCGCACTACGAGCAGCTACAAAAGCCCCTACATATTCACCAAACCATGTTGCATGAGGTTTTATGCTGTTCAACATTGCTACGGCAGCTAAACCAGCCGTATATGATTGTCCTGATCTTTCTTGCGTTGTATAAGCTCTCAAAGTAAAGTTGTCTCCTCTCAATTCTACTTTAGCTTGAGTTAAATTAAAGTTTCTCAAAGAATATCTTCCTGTTCCTGTATAAACCGTTGTACCATAACCATAGTTTACTTGGCCAACTAATTCAACTTTATCGCTAATACGATAATGAGCTGCCAAATTAGTTTTGAAACTTTTTGTATTATAATCAACCATGTCTTTTTCAGCAAAACCTGTTCTACTAACATTGGTGCTTGGAACTAAACCCAAAGCTGCTGAAGGCAATAACTTAGCTGCTATTAATCCATTAGCAACCGTTGTCATGTTTGCTTGCACTTCATCTCCATAAATATTCATTCCATCATAATCAGTTTTTGTACCTGCTCCTCTCGAACCATTTTGTACACCACCAACATTCAAGTTTGTATAATCTGTTGCTTGCCAGTCTTTTGCTGTGATATAAGCTAAATTCACTTTGAATGCAAACTTGTTATTTTTCGATGCTTTTGCATAACGCATAGAGAAATCTGCCATTGGCGTAGTAGCAACATCTCTATTGCTCGCACTCATTACTCCACTTTTTAGTGTTGCACTCAAGCCTTGATACAAAAAAGGGCTTTTACTGTTCATCAAAACTAAGCCATTGATGGCATTCGGACCATAAAGAGCTGATGCTGCTCCTGGTAAAACTTCCACACTTTCAACATCTAACTCAGGCATACCAACGATATTATCAACAGGAAAATTCAAGCCTGGAGCTTGATTGTCCATCCCATCAATCATCTGTACTGTTCGAGGATTACCTGTTGCCCCGAAACCACGCATATTAATTGACTTAAACAATAAACCTTGTGTTGTCATATCAATTCCTTTCATGTTGGCTAGTGCATCATAAAATGATGGCGAGGCTGTTTCACGAATGGTACGAATATCCATTTTCTCAACTGCTACTGGTGACTTTAACACCGACTCCTCAACCCTTGATGCCGAAACAACAACTTCTTGTCCTAAAACAGCTTGTTCTTTCAAAGCAACATTAATAGATGTGTTATTGCCTGTAACGGGCATTTCTTGGCTTTCGTAGCCTACCGATGATATTACAAGTGAAAATGGCGGTGCGGCAGATACATTAAATGCAAATTCGCCTTTAGCGTTGGTGATAGTTCCTACTACCTTACCTTTTACCTGAACACTAACACCGATTAGCGGTTCTTTGGTTGTTGCGTCCGTAATTATACCAGACACTTTTGTTTGAGCAAAGGAAAGCTGTGTAATAAGCAAGCAGCATATTCCGAGCAAACATTTTTTTACGGAAAGTTTGTACATGAGAATATTGGTTAGTGGTTAACAAAACGTAATTTTGTGTCAAACATAGAAAAGAAAATAATAATATGCAAGCATACTATTACTAGTTTGTATTAAAATGTTACAATTTTACCAAAAAATAATTATATACAATGCAAAAAACAGTTTTTCTATCAATTTTTTCTTTTTTGATTATTTTTTCGGGAAAAACCACCGCCCAAAACTCGGTAATTCTGAAAACACATTTTGACTTAAATAATGCTCCTCAAGCTCCGAATTATGCACTGAATGATGCTTGGGCGGCATTACCAACCAAAGATGACGCTGCTGATAAGGTGCCTTTAAAGTCAAATTTGACAGACAAACAAAGCGAAGCAAAAGCTGATGTATTCTTTCTTCACCCTACAACTTTTACGTACGAACCCAAAAATCAATACGAATGGAATGCTGACGTAAACGACACTGAATTGAATCAAAAAACAGATAATTCAACAATTTTAAATCAAGCTTCAGTTTTTAACGGTTCTGGCAAGATTTATGCTCCTCGTTATAGACAAGCTCATTATTATTGTTTTTTGACTCCAAACGCTGATGACAAAAAACAAGCATTAGATTTGGCTTATGCTGACATAAAAGCTGCTTTTGAATATTATCTCAAAAATTGGAATCAGGGTCGGCCAATTATTATTGCTTCGCATAGCCAAGGGACTGTTCACGCAAAACGTCTTTTAAAAGATTATTTTGATGGAAAACCTCTTCAAAAACAATTAGTCGAGGCTTATTTAATCGGAATCGCTACACAACCTGATACATTTGAGAATATTAAACCAAGTAAATCGGCAGATGAAATCGGTGGTTTTGTGTCTTGGAATACTTTTGCTAGAAATTTTACACCCGAATATTATAAAAATGGACTAAGCACCGCTGTCTGTACCAATCCTTTGACTTGGAAATTAGACGAGGAGTTTGCTCCAAAACAGTTAAATAAAGGTGGGGTTGGACTCAAATATACTTTTGTACAGCAAGCAGCCGATGCCCAAAGTTATCAAGGGTTGCTTTGGATTAATAAACCTTATGTAAGGGGGCGGGTTTTTCTGAAAACAAAAGTTTGGCATGTAGCTGATATAAATCTTTTTTGGATGAATATCAGAGAAAATGTAGCTTTACGATTAGAAACTTACTTCAAACAATAAAATCAACTTTTAGTCATCTATAAATATTTGAATACCAAATAAGCAAGTATAAGCTAATGAACAATAATTACGTCATAATTATGGCTGGTGGGGTTGGAACAAGGTTCTGGCCTTTTAGTCGCAGTACAAATCCGAAACAATTCCATGATGTTTTGGGTATTGGGAAAACAATGATTCAACAAACTGTTGAACGTTTTGAAGGTATTTGCCCAAGAGAAAATATATATATTGTTACAAGTAAAGAGTATTATGACATCACTAAGGCTCAAATGCCTTATCTCAACGATGACCAAATTTTACTTGAACCAAATCGCCGAAATACTGCTCCTTGCATCGGTTATGCTTGCTACAAAATTGCTGCTCAAAACCCAAATGCAAATATTGTAGTTGCTCCTGCTGACCATATTATTCTGAAAGAAGAAGAATTTCGCAAGCGAATCAATATTGCTTTGCATTTTTCAGCTAAAAATGATGTTTTAGTAACACTTGGCATCAAACCAACTCGCCCTGATACTGGCTATGGTTATATTCAATTTGCCGAATCAGAAGGCGATATAAAACGCGTGCGTACTTTTACCGAAAAACCAAATGCCGAATGGGCTGTAAAATTTGTCGAAAGTGGAGAATTTGTTTGGAATGCAGGTATTTTTATCTGGAATGTTAATGCTATCAAGAAAAGCTTTGAAGCGTTTTTACCTGAAATGGCAGAAGCTTTTGAAGAAATCAAAGGAGATTTTTACACTGACCGTGAAGAAGAAGCCTTAAATAGAGCGTATCCGCAGTGCAAAAATATCTCGATTGATAATGGTGTTATGGAACGTGCTGAAAACGTTTATGTGGTTCTTTCGGATATTGGTTGGTCGGATTTAGGAACTTGGAAATCTTTGTACGAAATTTCTGAAAAAGACGAAAATCAAAATGCTATTGATGCTCATGTGATGCTTTATGACACCAAAAACTGTATCGTGAAAACACCAAAAGACCGTCTCGTTGTGGTCAATGGTTTAGATGGTTATATTGTGGCCGAATACGATAATGTTTTAATGATTTGCAAAAAAGAAGACGAACAAAAAGTAAAAGAATTTGTCGCCACTGCAACCAGCAGAGGAAAAGAATTTGTTTAATTTTTTAGTCTGAAAGTAAAATAAAAAAAAGGGATTTCAAGATTTTGAAATCCCTTTTTTTTGAACCAAATCATCAAAACTTGGGTTTACTCGATTAAACAATTATACTAAATGATTAATAAACCTCTGCAAATAGATATAGTATCTGACGTGGCTTGCCCGTGGTGTTATATCGGAAAAAAACACTTAGAAAAAGCACTCGAAAGTTTTGATAGTCAACCAGTTGAGATTACTTGGCACCCTTTTCAGCTCGACCCAACAATTCCTGTTGAAGGTGTTTCTCGTGATGAATATTTTGCCAATAAATTTGGTAGCATCGATCGAATTGAACAAATTTTTGAAAGAGTCGTTGGTGTTGGAGAAAAGGCTGGTATTGATTTCAATTTTGATAAAATGCCAAAAGCAGTTAATACAATTCCACTACATAAATTACTGCATATTGCCCGTGAAGAAGGAACTCAAATAGCGTTGGAAGAAAAACTTTTCAAAGGCTATTTTACTGATGGAATTGATTTTTCGGACAAAGAACAAATACTTGATTTCATGGAAGATTTTGGTTGGAATCGTGAGAAAACTGAAAGTATTTTAGGAAACGATGAAATTGGTTATCAAGTGACGCAGGAAATCAAACATTTTCAAAATTTGGGCGTTTCGGGTGTGCCTTTTTTTATTCTAAATAATAAATACGGCATTAGCGGAGCTCAACCAACGAGCGTATTTTTGGAAACTTTAGAAAAAGTAGCCCAAGAAATGCAACCAACCGAAACTGTTGGTGAAGCTTGCGATGTAAACGCTAAGAATTGTTGATTATAAATATGTTTTTTAGATAAAGGTGATGGGATTCGAGAAAGACTCTTTTTCTTGTATCTCATCTGTCCAATCTAAATCTCCATCAATTTCTTTAAATTATCTGAATATGTTGAGCCTGTTTCAATTTTTGACGCTCTTGTATCTTGCATGATTACCAAATATTTTCCATTAAAATGTTTTTGTAATTCTTTGATTAATAACGAGTTAATGATTGAAGAGCGACTTACTCGAACAAAATTTTCGGGGAGTTTTTCTTCCAAGGACGCAATTGTATAGTTGGTCAAATATTGCTTCCCATCGTTTGTATTTAAAAAAACATATTTGTCTTCAGCCTCAAAAAAACTAATTTCATTGAGTGGAATAAACAAGATTTTCTCACCATATTTTACCGAAATTGAATGAATTTCCTTTTTAGGCTTAAATTGTTCTATCAATTTCAAAAGACTTAAATTCATCGAACTATTGTTGGCTGTTGACTTCAATTTTCGGAGTTTTTCTATCGTTTTTTCTAACCTTTCGGCTTCGATTGGCTTTAATAAATAATCAATCGAATTTTCTTCAAAAGCCCGAATAGCGTATTGGTCATAAGCTGTTGCAAAGACTACGTAAGGCATAAATTCTAGGCGAGAAAGCATTTCAAAACCACTCAAAACAGGCATTTCTATATCAAGAAAAATAACATCTGGTTGATGAAATGTGACTTTTTCAAATCCATCTTGCCCATTTTTTGCTTCGTCAATTACCTCAAAATCTTCGTATTTTGCGAGCAGCCTTTTCAGCCTTCCAATAGCCAAAGGCTCGTCATCGATGAGTATTGTTTTCATTTTTTCTTTATTGTGATTACAACTGATTTATACTGTGGTTCATTATGTATTTCTAGTGCGGCATCGATTCCATAAATTAATCTTAATTTATCTTGAATGCTTCTAAGTCCGTAGCCTGACGCCATTTCTTCAGGAAAAAGTACGCCCGAATCATGCACAGAAAGAATAATATTATCTGATTTTTCGTAAATATTGACTTCTATTTTTCCGTCTCCAGAAATTTTTGAAATACCATGTTTAATAGCATTTTCAACAATTGGTTGTAACAAAAGTCGTGGAATTTGAAACTTTTCTAGCCTACTTTCTAATTTCGTAGTAAACTTTAACCTATCTCCAAAACGCACTTGTTCGATTGAAAGATACGTTTTTACGATTTCTAATTCATCGGCAACGCTGCTAAAAAGTTCATCATTTCGGTCGGTCGTATATCGAAAAAGTTTTGACAAAAGGATAGTCATTTCTTCGGCTTTATCAGGGTCCGAATGTACTAAACTTGCAATACTATTGAGCGAATTATACAAAAAATGTGGATTTATTCGAGCTTGTAATGCACCTAATTCGGCTGTCGTTTTAAGTTTTTCAAGATTCAGTAGTTGGTATTCTTGCTCCGATATTTTTCGAGAAATTTGGTGAGTACGTTGCCAATAATAGAAACAAATACAAGCCACAAGTAGAGGAATGATGGTATAAATTAAAGCATCCTTGTTTTCGATAGAATATTTGAATAAATTTTGTGAATAACCAATAAAAATAACATACAATATCGATTGAAAAATAACAACTAGAATAACAGTTAATGTAACAATAGAAAGGTATTTTAGCAGCTTATCATAAATCAGATTATCTAATGTTAAAATAAAAATATTAACCGCCAAATGTGACCCCAAACCATTAGCAATATTTGAAAAAAACAAAATTTTATCAACCCCCGTTTGGCTTTCTTGTGGATTAATCATTTGCAACGTAAAATAAACAATACTACTTAGCCCATAGGTAAGTAGTATGCAAAAAATAAGGGTAAGAAAAAAAAAACTTGCATTCGGTAAAGGAGGCTTCTTTTCTATGATTTTTTCTTGTCTCTTCTCAAAACTACTTTGTGGTTTGATAGTTTCGCCAAAATCTCCATAGTTATTATCGTATATTTTTATATTCCCGCCAGTTCCTTTTATTTTCACAGATGGACCGCCGCCATTGATTTTACCCATTAATTGATTTTGAGTTCTGAAACCATCAAAGTTGGGTAAATTTGGTAGTATAATTCTCGAACTCGAAATATCCAGATTCATTGGTTGCTGAAGCGGTAAAACCGTTTTAATATTTCCTCCTGCCGTATCGAGCCAAATATATTCTTTTACTAATTTTATTTCAGCTTCTACATTTCCTCCTTTGGTACTTGCCCCGACATTTCCATTGATATTCCAAAGCTTAATATTTCCACCCCAAGTTGAGCATTGCAATTCTCCCCAAAGACCTTCACATAAAATATTTCCACCAGAAGTACTCGCATGAACTTTCCCTTTTTGATTTCTGATTTCAATGTTTCCTCCTAGCGTTTTTACGATTATATCACCTCGATTTTCGAGCAGAAAAACCTTCCCACCCCAAGTATTGGCATCTATTTTAGCATCTGAATTGACAATTTCTATTTTTCCACCCATTGTTTTACCTTTCAAAATACCTTGGGTGTTTTCAATATACAAATTTCCTCCCCAAGTTGTAAAAGCGTGGTTACCATCGATATTTTTCAAATAAATATTTCCTCCGTATGTTTTTAAATTTGAATGTATCGTTTTAGGAAGCAAAATTCGGAAAGATGTTTTTTGAAAATTAAACCAATTGAAAGGATGAAAATAATTGGGTTTCGAGAAGATTCTGAGAGTTTCATCTGTTTTATTAATATCTAAATAATTAATCTCGTCATCGATAAAATTTACCCTTTCTGCAACAAAAAACAATGACGTCCAACTACGAACTGAGGCAAAAATTTCAATTTTAATCGTATTTTCATCCGTTCCAAGAATCTCAATATCACCTGCGAAAGTGATAAGCTGAAGGCTTTTAATTCCTTCTGCGTCTATTGTTTTTATAATTGTAGGTGTTCGTTCCATATTTTTCTACTTCGTATTTAGATTTGTAAAAATACCATGTTAGATACATTTTAGGCCCAATTCGGAAAAGTACTCGACGAAAGCTTGAATTTGGCAAATTTATTAATGACATCTTGCAAAATAATTCGCCATCATGTTCATTGCGTTGCTTGTGTTTCTAAAGGTGTGACAAACTTATTTCAATTAAGCAGATAACAATAGTTTTTTCGGACAAACACTTATTCTGAAAGAATAAACTTGCTTATTTTGCTAGTAAAAATCATTATACCAAATCGTTTTTAGCCAATTTGCTCATTTGTAGCCAAAACATCAATTTTCATATATAAAAAATTGGATGCATCAACCAATTGATTTTTTATTGATTTGCTTTTTGTACTTTTACCAAGTAAACTTCAAAAACAATCAATTATGAGAATTATCCTAACCCTTATTTTCTTTTCCAACCTTGTTTTTGCCCAAGTCGGTAAAGATAAAGTTGTTGCTACTGACCTTACTCGAATCAAGCAAATCGGTAGCATTAGTGTTGCTCCCGATGGTAAAAAAGCTATTTATTCAGTAAAAACAACCGAACCCAACGAAGAAAACAAACTTGAGTATGATTACCGTTCACATTTGTATTTAACTGATTTTCAGTCGGTTAGACAAATAACTCGTGGACCTGAAAGCGTTGGCAGTGCAGCTTGGTCGCCTGACAGTAAGCAGATTGCTTTTGCAAGAAATGTCAAAGGAAAATCTCAGATTTTTGTGATGCCTTTGGATGGTGGCGAAGCTTTCCAACTGACAGATGTAAAGTACGGTGCATCAAACCCTAATTGGTCGAAAGATGGTGCTAAAATTTCGTTTAGCGTTGGACTCTCGTTGACAGAACTTTTAAAAGACTCGGTGCTCAACCCTCAAAAAGGTTTTCCTGCTTGGTCTTTGGAAAAACCCGGTTTCAAGAATAATGAATTTTTAAAAACACCAAAAGGTGTCAAACCAAATCCTGACGGAACAATTGAAGAAATTCGTGCGTATTTGGACAAAGATGTTGAAGACAAAAAGGCAAAAGTTATCAATCGTCTTAGTTTTCAAGGAGAAGCAACAACACAACCCGAATTATCATTTAATCATATTTATGTAATTGATGTTAAAGAAGGAGCAAAACCTACACCAATCACGTCTGGTTTTACAAGTTTTGGTGGTGGTGCATGGTTACTAAATGGACAAATCGTAGTATCGACTGCTCTTGATTCGATGCAACACCCTGACCGTGAACAAGATAATAAAATCGTTTCGATGAATACCGACGGCTCAAATCGAAAAGTAATTTTATCCGAAAAAGGTAAATCATTTGGCGGTGTCTCTTTTTCTCCTGACGGAAAAAATGTAGCATATTTGAAATCTACTTCACAAGGTGTAAATATTGGTGAATTATTCTTAGCTAAAGCCGACGGAACAGATGCTCAACTAATTAAATTTGACCGTTCGATTAGCGGGCTTACATGGTCAAAAGATTTAAAATACATTTATTTTACTGCTCAATCGAACGGAGGACAACCAATTTATCGAGTTGACGTTTTGTCGAAAAAAATTGAACAATTGTCAGATTTTGAATCTGGAATTTTAGGTTTTGATTTATCAAATGATAAAATTCTTTATTCCAAAACTGAAGTTGCCAATCCAAACGAACTTTATGTAGCTGATTTACTGATGAAAAACCCAATAAAACTTACCTCTGTAAATGATTGGGTAAAAAATAAAGCCTTGAGTTTTCCTGAAAAAAGAACATATACCAACACAAAAGGCCAAAAAATTGATTATTGGATAATGAAACCAAGCAATTTTGATGCAAGTAAAAAATATCCATTATTACTCAATATGCATGGCGGGCCAACCGCTATGTGGGGGCCAGGCGAATTTTCGATGTGGCATGAGTTTCAGTATTTTTGTTCACAAGGTTATGGGGTCGTTTATGCTAATCCTCGTGGTTCGGGCGGTTATGGGCTTGATTTTTTGCGTGCAAATATAAAAGACTGGGGAACAGGGCCTGCCGAAGATGTTTTGGCAGCAGAAACCGATGCAGCCAAACAATCTTGGGTGGATACTTCTCGCCGAGTAATTACGGGAGGCTCGTATGCGGGTTATTTAACAGCATGGATTGTTGGTCACGACCATCGTTTCAAAGCAGCTTTTGCTCAACGTGGTGTGTATGATTTAACTACATTTTTGGGAGAAGGCAACGCTTGGCGTTTGATTCCGAGTTATTTTAATTTTCCATGGAATGACAAAACTGAAGGCGTTTTAGAATCGAACTCTCCTTACACTTTCGTTGACAAAATTCGTACGCCTTTGCTCATCAAACATGGTGAAAACGACTTGCGTACAGGTCCAATTCAAAGTGAAATGATGTATAAATCAATGAAGATAATGGGTAAAGAGGTTGAATACGTAAGAATGCCAGGAGCAACACATGAGCTTTCACGTACAGGAAATGTTCGTCAAAGAATCGACCGCATGCTACGTATTTATGAATTTTTTGAGAGATTTATTGGAAAGAAATAAAACTTATTCTCTTCGACTACTTGGAAACGAGGGACAAAAAAAGCCGAGGCAAAACCTCGGCTTTTTATTACTACACTTACCTAAACCCTAAAACTCCATAGGTACGCTCACACTCGTCGTATCCCAGGAAATGGTTAAAGTCTTATCGTCAGTAGTTAATGTTAATTTCTCTACTACGTCTTTTAATGTTTTTACTGGAACTGTTACTTCGGCTACATTTTTGTCTTTAATTTTTTCGTATCCATAAGCTCCCCATTGCTTCAATTCGCTATTCAAAATGATTGTCCACTCTTTTTCTCCTAATTTTGAGAAAAGAGAATATGTTCCTGCTTTCACAGTTTTACCACCAAATTTTACATCTTTTTTGAAAGTGATTTCGGTTGCTTCATTAGCACCTGTACGCCAAATTGTTCCAAATTTCTCTAATCCACCAAAAACAACACGACCTTTTTTAGATGGTTGTCCGTAAGACACTTTAACATTGGCACTTTCTGCCGATACTCGTGGACTTTGTCCGAATGATAATGTGCTGATTACCAGCATTAAAGAAAGAAATGATAATACTTTTTTCATAGAAGTTATTTTTGTGATATATGACTATAAACGATAATGATTGTATTTTAGTTTGAAATACATTAATATTTCTAAAATTTTTAATCGTGTTACTATTATTCTTTTACTCGTTCAGCAAACATTTTTGCCATTTCTCTCGGATTCGTCGGTGTTGGATTGACTTCATCAGATTCAACCAAACCATCACGCAAGCGAATAATTCGGTGCGAATATTTAGCAATATCTTCTTCGTGCGTAACCATTACGATTGTATTTCCTTTAGAATAAAGTTGGTCGAACAACTCCATAATTTCATACGAAGTTTTTGTGTCCAAATTACCTGTTGGTTCATCCGCCAGCAAAATACTTGGGTCATTAACCAATGCACGAGCAATTGCAACCCTTTGTCTTTGCCCTCCTGAAAGTTCATTTGGTTTGTGATGAGCTCTATTGTCAAGACCAACATTTTTGAGCGTCATCATTGCTTTTTCGGTACGCTGAGATTTTGTATAACCTGCATAAATCAAAGGCAAAGCAACATTTTCAAGTGCAGATTGACGAGGAAGCAAATTAAATGTTTGAAAAACGAAACCAATTTCTTTGTTTCTGATTTCAGCCAATTCGTTTTCGCTCATACTACTTACATCGTGGTTATTCAAAACATATCGCCCACCTGTTGGCGAATCCAAACAACCAATAATATTCATCAATGTAGATTTTCCTGAACCCGAAGGGCCCATAAATGCTACGTATTCGCCTTTATTGACCGAAATCGTGACAGATTTCAAAGCATCAATAATTTCGCTACCCATGATGTAGCGTTTTGAAATATTGGTTGTTTCGATAATTTTCATATCCAGACCCTCAAAAAGGATAGTTTGGTTTGTGTGCAAATTTTGCTTGAAAGCATTGCACGGTGTTAGATTTTACAAATCAAATTTATAGAATCATTCAAAACCATCCTTTGTTTTTTCCATCAATGCTTTTTGGGCTTGATAGATGGAAAGAAACGCTTGATAATCGGCAGGAGTACTCAATTGTTGTAACTTCAATAAACCATCTTCTGCGTAATCTTTTGTACCAATTTTGAGCGATTGTAGCGTATAAAGTTTCCACAATTCGATTGCATTATCATTCAATTCTACTGCCCTAAAAATAAAATTATAAGCCTCGTTAGGCTTTTTGAGTTTGGTATTATAAAAATCCAAAACTTTGCTCAAAATGATTGGGTTTAGTGGGTTTTCAGCTAGTGCTTTATCAAAATCTGCTTTCGTTTTTAGCTTCTTGATTATTTCGGAAGCTTGGGCTTGTTGAAACTCATCAATTGTTTTTTTGTAATCTTGCTTTTGTAAAATTTCTACGGACGAAATATCTCCTGCTCTGCTCAAAAACATAATTGCTTTATCATAAACCCCCTGCTGCAAAAACCACATTCCTACAACTTGATTATATAAAGGTTTGTGTTTAGTCGAATCATTGGCCAAAATTGCCAATTGTTTTAATCCTGATAATTTGTTTTCAGTAAAATAATTTCTGCAAGAAATAGCAAATTCTAAATCTTCAAAAAAAGAATTATTGATTTCCTTTCGCTGAATATTTTGCAAATCTTTGCTCGAATACGGAAACAGTCGATTATTGAAAGATGACAAATTATAAAGCAACGCAAACTGACTTACATTTAGAGCAGAATCTTTTGGTAATACAAGATTAGTGTTAGCTTGAACCTTCATTATCTTATCAGCTGCTGCCCTGTTTGCTCGAAGGCTCATATTTTTAGAAGCTCGATTATCGCCACCAAGTTTCGGGTTAGAAGAAATCATTGCTTTATAAAGCGAGTCATTTTCTCCATACTTTAATTGATAAGCTAATAAATTTGACTCTGCTAAATCACAATCCGTACAATTTTCTTTTGCCAAATTCAAATAATGCAAAGTTGAATCAGTAACTTTTGTTTTTTCATAAAGAAGAGCAATGTTGGTGAGTAATTGTTGGTTTTTGGGAAACTTACTTACGCCCTCTCGGAGTGTAAACAAGGCATCAAAAAACATATCTTTTTCCTGTAAAACTTTGCTCAATCCAGCATAAGCAAATGGACTCGCATTTTTTTCCAAAGCATTTTTCAGGAAAATTCCAGTATTTTCTTTATCGTCGGCATTAATTGCTAAAGATGCCAAAGCGTAGTTTGATTTATGATTTCGCACATCATAATGCAATGCTTCTTTGTAGAAAGTTTCGGCAGCTTGCAAATCCTCATTCACATTGTAGAAGTCTGCAATTGCATTAAAATAACCCGCTTTTGTTTGGAAATAATTATTATAATTTTTGAATGAAATCAGCACAAACACGATGATAATCGCCGCAAGTCTAAACAATAAAAATTCGTAAAACTTGGGTTTATAGATAACCTTATGCACATCTAAGCCTTTAAGGAGCAGCTGCGTAAAATTAATTAGTACATAAAAGAAAAAACAAAGTCCAACTGCAAAATGAGAATACGAGATAAAATCTTCGAAAGCTTCGATTAGAGAATCGTTGGCGGTTGCGTAAGCGTAACCAATCGTGGCAGTAGAAATAATAGCTAATCCTAAATAAAGCCACGCTCCAATGGTGCGAAAGTTGAAGAAATTCGCCTGTTCGCAATAATCTCTAAAACCCCAAATTCCTAAAATCATTGAAGAGACATACAGAACTAGAGGACTAATCGAGAGAATATTCCAATCTATGTACTGCGATTTTTCAAGGTAAATTAATAGTACATTGAGCAAATAAATGCTTGAAATGGCTAGAAACGAAGAAAGGTGATTGCGATTTTTTACGCCAGAATTAGATACAACCCAAACCAATCCAGATAATATTTCGTGAGATACAAACAAGATAAAAATCGCCGAAATAATAATTGCAGACAATAATCCATAAGACAAAATAGCAAAACTTGGCATTTGTGTTTTTGACATAAATCCAATCAAGCTTCCTGCAATAATTGTGATTGCTACAAAAAAAAGAAATCTTTTGAAGAAACTAGCCTGAATTTCAAAAGTATTGAAATAAAACGCAAGCCCAGCAAACATTCCAAAAGCCACTAGAAATGGCATTTGATTAATTGTATTAAAAACAATTTCAAGATGAAAAGTTATCAAAATTCCTGCTAACAAAACCATTCCGCCTAAAAACCAATAGCGACTCATACTCGAAAACGCACTCAACAACAAACATAGTCCGATAGCAAAACAAATTCCAAAAACATGATTTGCCAACAAATTAATAGCCATTGTTGAAGCCAAGAAATGTTCTTTTACAATGTAGGCGTTCCCGTTAATGGTAAATTTTAGGTTTCCATCAGAAAATGAATCTAAGGTTGACGGAATTTCATCCAGTTCACTCAAAATATCCCAATGAATTACATTTTCTAAACCTTTGAAACAGTAGAATGCCAAAAATAGAAGAGAAATTACAAGAATTACTAAAATAGAAAGAAAGCTAAATCGTTCTGTTTTGGGCCAATTTTGCCAAAAAAAGAGTTTTTGCATATTATATCAAGAGTTTTTCCACGTGAAACACCAACTTATCCACAGCTTTTGCACACGTATTATAAATATTTGAGCTGTGAAGATAACGTAAAAACATTGTTTCATTATATTTGCGGTTCTAAAAAACTAAACAGCTCAGAAAATGACACTTCATAAAGAAGGCACAGGAACGATTTCGTTGACAATTATTGGATTATTAATAGCGAATGCTACTTTAAGATATTTTTTGCCCGAACAAGAACTCTTACATACGCTATTGCTTATTGTTAGTCTTTTCTTGTTTGTGGTTGTAGTTCAATTTTTTCGTAAACCAATCAGAACAACGGTCATAAACCCAAAACACGTTATTGCACCTGCTGATGGGAAAGTGGTTGTAATTGAAGAAGTAATCGAAACTGAATATTTCAAAGGCCCACGCCGCCAAGTTTCTATTTTTATGTCACCACTTAATGTACATATCAATTTTAATCCAATTTCTGGTATTGTTACTTATGCGAAGTATCATGCTGGCAAATACCTAGTAGCTTGGCATCCAAAATCAAGTACTGAAAATGAGCGAACAACAATCGTTGTAAAACACCCTAATGGCACAGAAGTTTTATTTCGTCAGATTGCGGGTGCCTTGGCTCGTCGAATCTGTTGGTATGTGAAGGAAGGGCAAAGCGTTGAGCAAGGTTCTGAATTTGGATTTATAAAATTTGGTTCGAGAATTGATATTTTCTTGCCATTAGACGCCAAAATTTTAGTTAATATAGATGACAAACCTGTTGGTGGCGAAACGGTAATTGCCGAATTGGTATAAAAACATAATAGTATTAGATTTTTACATAACGACAGGCTTTCCACCTGTCGTTTAAATTTTATGGCCGAACACAACGATACAGGCAATAAAGCCGAAGCATTGGCCGCCGATTTTTTAAGAAAAAATGGATATGAAATTCTCGAACAAAATTACACACACGGTAAGGGAGAAATTGACATTATTGCATTAAAAGAAGAATGGCTGGTTTTTGTAGAAGTGAGGGCTAGGTCGGAAATTTCACACGGGTTTCCTGAACAAACTATTTCAAAAAACAAAGCAAGTCTAATCATAAAAACCGCTGAAAATTATGTTTACCAACACGATTGGCACGGAAAAATCAGATTTGATATTATTGCAATTATCGTTGGGCAAGCTTTTGAAATTAGGCAATTTGAAGATGCTTTTTTCTGATTTTCAAAAGAGTGGTACATTTTAAAATGCACCACTCATTTTGATTTAAAACAGTTCACCAGAACGATATTTTGGCAAAATATTTAGATGTCGATATGCCTTTTCAGTCGCTTCTCTTCCACGAGCGGTACGTTTTAAGTAGCCTTCTTGAATCAAAAATGGCTCGTAAACTTCTTCTATCGTTTCGGCTTCTTCGCCAACAGCTGTTGCAATAGTTGACAAACCGACTGGCCCACCTTTAAACTTTTCGATGATTGTCAATAAAATTCTATTATCCATATCATCAAGACCATCTTGGTCAACATCGAGAGCCGTCAGAGCCATTTCAGCAATAGCAATTGTTATTCGCCCATCACCTTTTACTTGAGCAAAATCTCTTGTTCGACGCAATAGATTATTGGCAATTCGTGGTGTACCTCTACTACGTCGAGCAATTTCGTATGCACCTTCATCTTCGATTGGCATATTTAGGATGTGTGCCGAACGTTTTACGATTTTAGTAAGCAATACGGCGTCGTAATATTCTAAACGAGAATTTATACCAAACCTAGCTCTTAGCGGCGATGTAAGCAAACCTGAGCGTGTTGTTGCACCAATGAGCGTAAAAGGATTGAGACCAATCTGCACACTACGAGCATTTGGGCCAGAATCGAGCATGATGTCGATTTTGTAATCTTCCATTGCTGAGTAAAGGTATTCTTCAACAACAGGATTTAGTCGGTGAATTTCGTCAATAAAAAGAACATCAAAGGGTTCTAAATTAGTCAAAAGTCCAGCCAAATCGCTCGGTTTATCTAAAACTGGACCAGAAGTTATTTTGATATTCGCTCCTAATTCGTTTGAAATAATATTTGAAAGGGTTGTTTTTCCAAGACCTGGAGGGCCATGTAGCAATACATGGTCGAGAGCTTCTTTACGTTGTTTGGCCGCAAGAACAAATATTTTGAGGTTTTCCAAAATCTTATCTTGGCCCGTAAAATCATCGAATGAGAGCGGTCTTAAAGCTCTTTCAATTTCTTTTTCGATGGGAGAAAGGGCTTCGCCATCACCTGTGATATAATCTTGTCGCATGAAATCTGGGAAAAATTGTCTTCTTTAAGAAGCCCAAATATACGAATTTTTAGTAGAATTAATTGACTAACATAATTGCTCCTCGGCGGGTGATTTTTTCACGTTCAGGAAAGTCACTACTTTTATAACTTACCACAAAAGCATACATCATTGGTGCAATTACTTGTCCTTTATAACTACCATCCCAAATTCGTTCTGGGTCTTTTGATTCAAATATTATTTCGCCCCAACGATTAAAAATACGTAATTCAAAGTCTGTTATATGAGCACTCGGTATTTGCAAAATATCATTGATACCATCGTTATTCGCTGTAAATATTTCGGGAACAAAGAGACGAGGTTCACACCCTTCTTTTATTTCGATTTTATCTGAATTAAAACACCTTGTGCTATTTGAAAATATATTTGAAACAGTAACCATATAAACGCCCGCTGCATTAGCAATTACTGTTGGTGTTTTTTCAGTAGTATTCCAAAGATATCCTGGGTTAACAGTCTGTTGAGCCTTTGGGTCAAGTTTTAATGTTTCATTCTCACTAATACATACATAAGCTTCATCTGCTAGGTTTACGATTGGTGAGGGTTTTATCGTGATAATATCAGTTACGGTGAAATCATTACACTTTTCTCTTAAAGTATTTCCTAAAATTTGACTTTTTATAATTTTACTTGCTTCGGTTTCGGAGAAAATATGCACCGTTAATTTAACTGTGTAAGTACCCGCTTGAGCATAAGTATGAGATGGATTTGTTCCTGTTCCCGTAGTTCCATCGCCAAAATCCCATTCTACTTCCGCTTTCATCGGACTACAAATGCCTTCTGTTTTAAAAATTGTTGGTTTTCCTTGACAATTCCCTTCATAAGTAGCACTCAATCCTTCACCGTCTTGTTTTGGTTTTGCATGAATAACATTTGGAAAGCCAAAGCCACTAGCTCCTAAGACATCAGCACCAAAGCCTCCCGAAATTGGTTGATAACCAACAACACTTGCTCCACCAACAGCACTGGGGTCCATTATGTATGGTAGATATTGGCTTCCATCAATAGCCATATAGATAAATTTGCTTCCCGCTCCGCTAATGGGGCCACTTTGTAATGCTCCAAATGCGAGGGTAGTTGATTTATCTATTAGTTTTTTGTCGGTGGCGATTTGGAGAGGATTTTTTAAATTAAGATTCAGTTGATACAAGTAAGATGTTTCTCCTTTTGATGGATCTCCACGAAGAGTAACATATAGTTTTTGTTCATCATCCGAAAACTCCACGCCATAAATAATAGGGGGAGCAGCAATACCTATGTCAATCGTTAATGGGAGTGTACCTAAACGTCCTGTTGCTTTATCAACATCAAATATTTCGATATAATTTTTACCTCCTTTCACAACTGCAACCGCCATTTTTGCACCCGTTGGCGAAAGTCTCATATAACCTTGTTCACTAACTGCATCACTATGAGCCAACCCAATATTTTGTATGGTTTCTTTAGTACCTGTTGAATCTATTTCTAAAATCCTAAAAGTGTTAGTTCCTGCATCATGTGAATAAATAAAAAAGCCTGTTTCATTTTGATTTATCATTGCCGTTAGGCGTTGAGAAGTCTGAAAACTGACTGGAATATCTTTTTCTACAACAGCACCCACTCCATCATTTCTCCGTAAATCAACAATACTATAAGACAATAAACCTGTTTGTTTATTTATTGTATAAACATAATACAAATGATGAGGACATTCATTGCAAGAACCTTTGGGAACAATAACCGCAGATTGTGTGGCTGCGTTGGTTCCGCCGAGTTTACTATCAGTTAGCGGTGGCATTGCTGCCAAAGGTTTATCATCCTTCCCAAAAATATCTACACCGTCAGTATATAAAACAAGTGTTCCTGAAGGGTCGAATGCCATGGCCGCTCCTTCTGGTGAATCAATTGGATTACTTTTTGTTGGTGTAATGGGTACATACACTGGATTTTCATCTTTGGGTGTATCAAAGAGATCACCAGTTTCTGCTAATGGGTCTTTGGGTGGTTGTGGAGAACCTTGAGCTTGAAAATCTAAGGTTGCTCCTTTCCCAAAATACCATTTTTCAGACCCAGAAGATGCTGGCGGTTGTACACAAAATTTAACATTGATTTGTGCTGTTCGTGAACAACCACCAGCAGCATCAAATACTTCAACCGAATAACACCCTGATTTTGTAACATCTATCGTTTGTGTAGTTTGTCCTTGGGGAAACCATAAAAACTTAGCTCCAGTTGGTGTTGCCTGCAAAAAGTAAGGATCAAGTTTGAGGGTTTTTCCATCGCAAATGGTTGTATCAAGTTTCTTTTTTTTGAAAAACAATGGTTGCTGTGGTGGCAAACCAATTGTCACTTCTTTAGTAACAGCACTTTGCAAAATACCGCTAACAGTTCGGGTTAATGAAACAATATATTTTCCTGGAGTTGCGTAAAAATGTTGAGGATTACGTATTGTTGCGGTATTTGCGGTAGAGGTTGGGTCACCAAAATCCCATAACCAGGCTGTGGCATCTTTTTCAGTATCAAAAAAAACTGTTGGTTCAACACAATCCGTTGATTGAGTAGAAGGCATAGTGGGTGTACTCGGTGGTGCAGAACCGATACAGAGCTTACCTCCTACATAAAACTGAGCGACAGAATCGAAAGATATATATGTAAATGTGGCAATCAGTAAAAAAATCTTAAGTTTATCGCCAATACGACCTTTCATAATTCGTTAATTGTTAGGCTATTAGATAAACATTCAAAAACAATGTCTGGTTATACAAATAAACGATTTTTCAAATTCTTTTATTTGAATGGCTCAAATTAAAATAAGAATTAAGCCAATAATTGAGTATAAATAATATCAATAATACTATAAAGACGTAATTTTACAAACAATCGTTACCAAATAAATATAGAAAAAACCATTTTATCCGTTTAATAATTATTTAGCATGTCTTTGGAATGAAATTTGCTTAGAATTAACACGTTGTATGCTTTTAACTTAGGCAATGAAAAAACTTTATTTAAGGATTGTCCTTTTGTCTTTAGTCGGCTTGAATAGCGTGGCTCAAGATGCTCAATTTTCGCAGTTTTATGCGGCTCCGATGTATCAGAATCCAGCATTTGCTGGAGGAGCGTATGCCCCACGTCTGATTGCTAATTATCGAAACCAATGGCCTTCAATTAATGCTAACTTTGTAACGGCCGCCTTTTCGGTAGACCATTATATTGAAAAGCTTAATAGTGGCATAGGGATAATGGTTGTCAACGATTCACAAGGGCCTGGTCGATTAAAAAGTACTGAATTAAGCGGTATTTATTCTTATCAAATTCAATTAGGTGAAGAAAACTTCTTACGTCTTGGAGCTCAAGCAACCTATTCTAACAAAAGTTTAGATTATTTCGGTCTTACTTTTGGCGACCAATATACCAACAGAGGATTTTCTGGAAATCCATCTAGCGACCCATTTGCGAATTCAAACAATATTCAACCTATTAAATTTGTTGATTTCAGTGGTGGTGCCTTATTTTATAATAGCCTTTCTTGGTTAGGCGTTTCATTACATCATATCAATCGTCCTTCTTATACCTTTTTATCAACAACGCCTACAAGCCCAATTGCTGGTTGTCCGACAGGAGATTGTTTACCTCGAAAATTGAGTGTGAGCGGCGGTTTGAAATTTCCTCTTGCCAATCCTTTTTCTGGAGCAGCAAATGCTGATAAAGAATTTTCGGTATCACCTGCGTTTTTATACAAAAGACAAGGTAAGTTTGACCAATTTGACTTAGGTTTTTATACAACCTATTCATCATTAACGGCAGGACTTTGGTACAGAGGTATTCCGATAAAAAAACCAACTATTTCTCGAACGAATCACGATGCCATCGTATTTTTGTTAGGTTATCGCCAAGATAATTTTTCGATTGGTTATAGTTATGATGTTACAATTTCTAGTTTAGGGCTTTCGACTGGTGGTTCTCACGAGATTTCGATCGCTTATCAATTAGACCCATTAGAACGAGATAGTCCTCGAAAAAGAAGAAATAAAAAGGAACTTTCTTGTCCAAGATATTAATTTTAGAAAAGAATATTTCGCATTTTGCATGAAAGGTTTGGTTTACCAAGCCTTTTTTGTTTTATATTGCAATATAATTTGTAATCAATATAAAAACCAACTCTAAAATTTTATGGAAAAAAGTATTTGGCGTAAAAAGCCTATGTCGGCTTATGAAGCAGACATTAAGAACAACCAACTTAAACGAGTAATGGGCAAATGGAGCCTTACAGCAATCGGTATTGGTGGTATTATTGGCGGTGGAATATTTGTATTAACAGGAACAGCAGCCCATTATCATGCAGGACCAGCTTTAGCACTTTCATTTATTATAGCGGGTATTGGCTGTGTTTTTGCAGCACTGTGCTACTCGGAGTTTGCCTCAATGCTACCTGTTGAAGGCTCGGCTTATGCTTACGCTTATGGTACAATTGGTGAGCTTTTTGCTTGGATAATTGGCTGGGGACTTATTTTGGAATACGCTATGGGAGCTATGACAGTTGCCGTGAGTTGGTCTGGTTATTTCAACAAACTTTTACATTTATTTGGCATTGAGATTCCATATTACTTGCGAAACGACCCATGGTCAGCTGCTACATTCGCACAGGCTAATAACCTCGAACCATCGTCTTTTGCCTTTAACCTTCCTGCTTTTATTATTACTTGGGTTGTTACTTGGATATTAGTAAAAGGAATCAAAGAAGCAGCAAATACCAATAACTTAATTGTAATTCTAAAATTAGCTGCAATTATTTTCGTAATTATTGTTGGTGTGTTTTTCGTGAATTTAGATAACTGGCACCCTTTCATTCCTCAAACGGAAATGATTATGCATGATGATGGCATTGCAAAAGAGGCCTATGGTATAAAAGGTATTTTTAGCGGTGCTGCTGCTATTTTCTTTGCTTATATTGGTTTTGATGTGGTTTCAACATCAGCAGGAGAAGCAATTAATCCAAAAAAAGATGTTCCTTTCGCAATCATTGCATCCCTTTTAATATGTACAGTATTGTATATTATGGTTTCATTGGTTTTAACAGGAATGTTAAACTACAAAGACATTACTGGTGATGCACTGAAAGCTCCAGTTGCATTTGCGTTTGATAAAGTTGGTCAACCTTGGGCGGTATTTATTATTACCGCAGCAGCTACTGCTGGTTTGGTCTCTGTAATGTTAGTAATGATGTTGGGTCAAACACGTGTATTTTTAGGAATGGCAAAAGATGGTTTATTACCAAATTTCTTCAAAGAAATACACCCAACGTTCCAAACTCCTTGGAAAAGCACTGTATTGGTTGGTTTATTGGTATCAATCGTAGCATCATTTACACCAATCGGTATTTTAAGTGATATGACTAGTTTTGGTACTTTGTTTGCCTTTGCAATGGTTTGTTTAGCGGTATTAATTCTTCGATTCAGAGAACCGAATCGTGACCGTCCATTCAAAACACCTTTACTTAATATCGTAGCTCCATTGGGTATTATTACAAACTTTGCTTTAATGATGTTGTTAGACGGAAAAGCTCAAAAATTTGCAATGATTTGGATGTTATTAGGCTTTGTTATCTATTTTCTTTACAGTAGAAATAAAAGTAAATTGAATGATTAATTTATGTTATTCACAAAAAAAGCTTCTGATGTTCAGAAGCTTTTTTTGTTTTATGGTTGAATGCCCAATTTTATCAAATTCTCACGAGCATCTTTATAATTTGGATTTCGTTTCATTACTTCTCTCAGATCTTTTATAGCCCCTTCTGTATCCCCTAAACTATATCGTGCTACTGCACGGTCATTGTAAGCAGTATCAACCGCTATGCCAATGGTTATCATTTTTGTATAATCATCATACGCTTCTTTAAACTTGTTTGCTTTAAGATTAGCAAAAGCTCTTAATGGCAAATAAGCAACTTTGTCTTGTCCAAGTTCCATTGCCTTTGTAAAATCTTCGGCCGATTGGGCAAAATTGCCTGCATCTCGATTTGCAATTCCTCGATTATAATAGGCCACAAATTTTCGATGATTTGGCGAATTATCAATGCTTTTTTGATATAGTTCTAAAGCCTTTGGCATATTTCCTTTCAAATAATATGCATTAGCTAATGCTCCCATTAAAGCATACGATTGCACACCTTTCGAAGCAGCATATTCTCCATAACGAATCACTTGGTCAATTTCGCCCGAACGCCCAAAGTGGTTAGCTAAGTTTTCATTGACAACGGGTGATGTGGGTTCATATTTATATGAATTGGCAAACAATGTGCCTGTATCTTTATAAGTAAGCGTTTGCTTATAGGTCAAATACATAAAAATTATGGCAACGATGCTACTTCCTACAATCAAAGTATTTTTTGATGCAACTTTTTGATTAAGCCAATAAAAAACCATGAAAAATACACCAAAATAAGGAATATAGGCATAGCGTTCGGCCAAAATAGCTCCCCCAACAGATAAAAATTGAAGTACCAAAACGATTGTAAAGAAAAAGAACATTATTCCGAAAAACACTTCTTTTTGTCGGCGATAAAAAAATGCTGCTCCTCCTAAAATAACAATTGACCAAATCGGAGCAGTAATGTATTGAATCGCACCGTATTGGTCAGCATTGGGATATGCATAAAAATTGTGTTGATTAATTGGAATAAATAGTTTGAAAATATAAACTAAGAAGCCATAAAAGCCAAATTTTATTCTATCTCCAAACGAAAGGGCATCGCTAAGGGCAACATCTAAGGTCATTTTTTCTAGTAGCCCGCCTAGATTTCCTCCACCTTGAACATGCACTGCTAAAGCACCAAATAATACTGCAACAATGAAAAAAGGAATTTTTGATGTAATGTTTTTTACAGTTAAAAAACCTTTATCAAACCAATAATCAATCAATAATAAAACCATTGGTAAAACAACGGCCATTGCTTTTGATAAACACGATAATACAAATAAAATGAAGCAATAGATAAGTAATTTTTGCTCACTTGTTTTCAAATACTTAACGTATTGGATACAAGCCAAGAAGAAAAACATTGTATAAAGCACATCTTTTCTCTCTGAAACCCAAATGACTGATTCGACGTGCATTGGATGAATTCCCCAAAAAAGAGCAACCAAAAAACTCACCAAAGTATTATTACTGGTAAGTTGCTGCGAAAATCGAAAAATAAGAAAAGTATTAAAAAGATGAATAAGCGTATTGACAACAATAAACGACGAAGCCGCCTTTCCAAATAAAGCAGAATTTAACCACAACGACGCCACCGTAAGTGGGTGATAATTTAAGGCACATTCAACCGTTAAAAGTCTAATAAGGTTGGCAAACGAAGGATTCTGAATCATAATGTTTTCAGTCGCATACATTTGGTCGTCCCAATTGACAAAACCATTTGAAAAACCTGCCGCAAATGCAATAATAACACAAGCAGCCAATGTAATATAAACCGTTATTGGACTCATCGTGAAATTATTATCACTTACTTTTGGTGCAGAAAATCCTCCCGTTTGGGACAAACTTGGTGCTTGAGATATTGTGTTTTGCTTGGTTTTTTGCTTATTTTTTGCCATAATTAAATGAGTTTGGGTTCTCCTTTGCGAATATAGCAATTTCTTTGCCAATCGAACAAAAGGAAAGCGAGAATACATCTGGCTGGCCAAAATGTATGCTCGCTTTGATTAATATTTTAAAAAATTTAGAAACCGTCTTTTTCGTCCTCTACTTTTTTCTTCTTTTCATCTTTTTTCTGCGTTTCATCTTTCGGAACTTCGGCTAACTTTTTTGCATCGGTTGGTTTTTGTCCAGCAATTTTTGGCTTTTCTTTGATACCACGATACGTTTCCAAGAATGTTTTTCTATATAGCATTGCTTCTGCGAAATCAACTGGAATTACCTGATAATCTTTGATTTTTTTCTTATCAGCTTTCGCTGTAATAGCAGTATTAAAGTTATCATCCGAAGAAATTAGTCCCATTTGACCATCTTTATAACCCATATAATACCAGTTTTCACCTGAAAGCTCTAAGAAAATATACATTTCATCGCCCGTAACAGGGTTTTTACGAATCTCTACATAACCGTTTACTTTCGCGTTAATATCGGTTTCACCAATGTTGGAGATTGCGAGTTTGCCAACACTTCGATAAGTATTATATTTTGGCGACCAAAGAAGTTTTAAATCACTGAAAACAATGGTATTTGCAAATTTTGGAGAAAACTTGAATAAAGGAACATATTCACGAGCAGATTTATTTTTATATTCTTCAATATCTTTATCGCCCACAAATTTTGCAATTTTCGTAACTAATTCAGGAGAATTAAGTTCGATTGCTGCATCATTTATTCCCAAATCAAGATTAGTTTTAACAATTTTATCGGCCATGTTTGTCAATAATGGCTGTGCAATAGGGAAGTTCACGAGCATCATTGTATTGAATTCATGATTTGCTGTATCCAACCTGATTTTTGCAAAACCAGATGTTTGTACAAAAGACGAAATTTTTTCATTCATTAAATCAAAACGTCCTTCCAAATTAATGATTCCTTTTTCATCCAAAATCTCGTACTTATTACTTGCTAAAGTTCGACCTTCTTCTGGAATAATGCTAAAAAGTTTATTTGGTTCATCTCTGCGACAAATACCGCTTACAAGGAAAACATTTTGGTCTTCGGGTACTTCTTTTGTCGATAAGAAAGTCGGATAAAGCCCATTGGAAGAAGTGGTTGTTCGGAAATGAAGTCCTGCAAAAATTGGTGAATTACCACTTTTCAAGTTTTTATCTACTGTAATTCTAATTTCCTCTGATTTATTGCCTTTGTAGGTTATCCAATAACCTCCTAGTTTAGGATATTTTTTTAATTCAGGAATAATATATCCGTCCAAAGACAAGTTTTTTTCGGGAGCAAGCATCGTGATTGAACCTTTATAAAGCATTTTTGGCGATAAAAACATACTATCACGCTCAATAACCGTTGCACTTGCCACTGTTGAAAGATTTTTGTTTTTACTTCGTCTTGACTCACCATCAACAGTTATATCTCGAAGTTCAAAGTTACCCATTTTGATATTGAAAGTATCTTTCTTGACATTCACAAATTGGTAGGTAGCATCTCCCGTAAATTTATTTTTTGATATAATCTGAATATTTCCATTAATCAAATTATGGTAGCCATTAAGTGTATCAATCGTTAAACGAGCATTTTTGAATGGAAGCATATCAGCATCTCGTCGGATTGAAACTTGTCCTTTATCAGGCAAGATTTTTGCATCCGCTGATTTTATAAATGGCACACCACCGATGTTGAATGTCATTTGGTCAATATCATAAATGGCCGAATTTCCGTTGAATGCCAAACCTTCTTGCGAAGCATTAGTTGAAGTGAATATCGATTTTTCAACATCCCCTTTCATACTGATTTTTTTGTTTTTGATATTCCACTCCGCTCGGTCAATATTGGTTTTGTAGGCCGCATAAGGAAACTCTAAAGTCGAACCTGTACTATCATTAAAGTTTCCTTGATTGGTTGCAATATTTACGATACTATTATTAACGTTAAAGTTTACGTTTACGTTTTTACCCAAAAGCACAGATTTTGCTGTTGCCTGAGTTGATTTTACATTAAACTGCGACCTGTCTGCAATAAAGCCTTCTTTGTTAAATTTGAATTGTTCGGAAGCTGTTTCGGAGTCAGTACGAATCAATTTACCGATACCAAATAAACCACCTGTACGAACCACTAACTTTCCTTTCAACGATGACGTTCCTGTGTAAAAGTTAAATCCCGCCTTTGATGAGATAATCATGCTATCAACTTTAGGTCTCCATTTCAGCGTATAATCATTAATGGCTACCTGTGGAAAATACGACCCTTTCAATACACTTTCATTGATTCTACCCAATTGTCCTGTAGCTGTCAATGAATCTGCCATGAAAAGTATTTCTTTCGCAGTCATTGTTGCCGCTAAGTGATTGATATCTCCTTCTGAATGTAGCCCTTTTCCGTCCATAGCTAATGCCGACGAAAATGTAACTGAAGTTTCGTTGCCAAATACATTATATTTCCCATTCGGAACTTTGTGCAAAAAACCCAAAGTTGTATCAGGCATAATTCTCAATACTTCCTTGAAAGGTTTAAATATATTGCCAGCATAGAATGTTCCATCAAACTCAATATCCTTAACTGCCAAACTATCAAAGTCAATTCTTGGAACATCGAATTTCACATCACGGCTGTATTTTCTTATACCACGGGCTGGTTCATCAAAATAAACAATAACACCTTCGTCGATTTTTAATCTTGGATATTGTGGTAAATAAACTTTCCCTGACTTATTATCTGGTCTATTTAGAAAGAGCGTTCCAGGTTTTAAAAATTTAATATGACCTCCAATTTCTTGTCGTCCGCCTTTGCGGTAAACTTCTTGGGGCGTAAAAGTTACTGAGTCAATTTTATTAAGTGAAAGGGCAAATTTTTCGTAGTCAAATAATAAGTCTTTACCAGAAAAACGGTAGTTACGAGCTTTAAATTGACCACTAAAGGTAAACGTTCTATTTTTAGTGACTTTTATTGTTCGGTCATAAGGCAATACATATATTCTGAGTGAGTCGCTCAAATTAAAACGCCTTATTCCTCTGATAGTCAATATTTTATCATTCAAATTCAACGTAGCATTTGAAGTTGAATCTTTACTGTTGCCATAAATTGAAGGAATCAAGAAATCATCATAATCTCTTTTTCCTGCAAAAGCCGAAAGGTAATTTTGACCTTTACTTGTTATTTTGAAAATATCATCTGAAGGATTATAATCAACAAATCCTTGCTGAACCGCAACCATTAGACCGCCACGAATATTTTGCGTCAAAACTTTATTATAATCTGCAATTTCGTTGAGCGTGAAAGTCAGTTTATTATTCTTTTGCGTGAAGTTCCCCACCATCAATAAAGGATTAAATCCTGCACTACTATTGAGACCCGTTACTCGCTGAGCATCATAAAAATCAAAAGATTCAAATACGGCAGGAACTTGGGTTTTAGCCGAAACAATATAAAAATCCATTTTCCCATCATTCAAATTCCATCGCATCGCATCCGATTTAATGTTCATTTGATGATACGTATCCGAAAATGTCGTTTCTTTAAAACCGCCCGACTCAATTTTATTGAGTCGTAAAGTATAATTTTTTTGGTTGTAATTAAGTTTTACGGCTGGATGATAGATAGAATCTTTGTCGATAAATGACACAAAATTTGCCAATTGCGAAGTAATAAGCGAATCACTCAGCTCAAAACGGGTACTACTGGCTTTGAAATAAACTTTACCATCTTTTTTGACTAAAATATTTGAATACCGATTCTGAACAGACGAAGAGAATATTTTATTTCCTGACATCGAAAACCCACCTCGATATTCTATGTTTCGGTCAATATTTTTTATAAATGCATCACTTTGATAAGACATAAACCTTGGATAACTAGGCGGAGCATTTTTTATGCGTTTTTCGCTTTTGTATTCAAAAACACCTTTAATCGGAGCTGTGAGGCGGTCGGTATAAGTAAGTGTCACATCTTCTGCAGAAAACTTTGGATTTCTAATTTCAAAAGCAAAATCTATTAAAATTACCGATATTTGAGGCAGTTTTGCACTTTCAAAAGTAAAAAAACCGCCTTTCCCTACATAAACACCATCTTTTAAAGAAACAATTCCGCTCGTTTTTTTTATCCAAACCGAATCGCTTGCAGTTGCCATGATGATGTCAACATTGTTTAATTGTATCGAAAGCCCACCAATAATTGGCATCGCTTTTTTATCTGGTTCAAAAATTGATTTTGAAGAAGTAATAACCGTTTCTGGAGCAGTTGGCGTATCCCAATCATCAAAGTATTTTTTCTGTTCGAGTTCTGTTTGAGATGTAGAAGTATTTGGCGTTGCTGCTGGGGCATTTGTATCAGAAGCTTTTTCTAAAAACATTAAATCATAACTTCCACCAAGAGCATACAAACGATTATAATTTGATGAATAAAGACGTCGTTTTTCTAGAAAATCCCTCAAGGTTTCTAGCATTTTCGTCGAGGTTTTCAAATCATAGCCATCCACAAATTTTTGAGTAATATTAATCAAATTACTTATTTTCTCATCAGAAAACTTTTCTTGCTCAATAGCTTTCTCCAAAATCGTAAAGAAATAATAGAATTGAGCCATTTTATGGCCACGAGTTCCCATTTTCCTGCAAGTTTGGATAAGCGAAGTTTTCTGTTCAGCACTAAAACGGCTTGTCCAATAAGATTCAAACTTTTTTCCAGTAGCAATCGCAACAGCATTATTATCAGTTGCCATAACGGTCTGAATATCTGTTATAAAAGTTTCTGGTTGCTCCGATAAACGTATCAACTGTGCTTTTGATGAAAAAGACAGAAAAAAAATGGCTAGAAATGAAATGGCTTTGAGGTGCCGCATGGTATCAGAAAATTGCGAACTAAAAATAAAATATAGCATTACTTAACTTTTAAAAACGACCGAAGCCCATTGATTCTTGCTTAATTGAGCTACTTTTTTTAAACCAACAGACTCGGCAACAGCCTGAATATCAGTAATATCTGTTTCATAAAAACCGCTGATGACGAGTGAAGCACCTTCTGTCATAAAGTTTTTATATGCTGGAATTTGTTGTAATAAAATATTACGATTGATATTTGCCAGCACTATTTCATACTTCTCTTCGGGTTCGTTTTCAATAGTTCCTAACCTAACCGTGATATTTTTGGCATTATTTAAGGCAACATTTTCAATAGTGTTTTCAACAGACCATTCATCAATATCAAATGCACTGATATATTTAGCCTCTAGTTTTGACGCCAAGACCGCCAAAATCCCTGTTCCTGTTCCAACGTCAAGTACTTTTTTGTCTTGATGCGGAATCGTTAATTGGTGTTCCATAACCATTGAAGTGGTTTCGTGGTGACCTGTTCCGAAAGACATTTTTGGAGTAATTATGATTTCATAAAGAAAATCGGGTTTAGCTTCGTGAAAATCGGCTCGAACATAAATATTATTTCCAATCGAAATGGGTTGAAAGTTTTTTTCCCATTCTTCGTTCCAATTTTGTTTGGCAATTTTCTTGAAAGAATAAGAAATTGCCGTCCGTTCGGCATAACTTTCGAGCATATTTTTTACAGTCAAATCGTCAAAAACATCTTCTTGAATATAAGCTTCTAAGCCATCTTCAGTTTCTACGAAAGATTCAAAGCCGAGTTCGGCCAATTCTGCCATCATAATTTCGGCAAAGTCAAGGTCAATTTGTAAGGAAAGTTCGATGTATGACACTTTAGTTGATTTTTATGTGATAAAAGTTAAGCTGTAAAGTTCGGAATTTCTTGGCTACGAACAATAAAATTATTGAAAACACCTTATTTCTAATATTTTGTCAAATTTTGGCTTTTTAAAACATTGGTTTCTTTCTAAAAACCGCCAGAAAAGTCTATTATTTTTTCATTAAATACTCAAATTTCAGAATATATCCATTTCCCCCATCTCCTTCTGATGAAATGTATAAATCACCATTTGGAGTAAAACAAATGCCTTCGGGTTGTAAAAACATTTGTGGATTAAGCTCAATCAAGTCGTTTTTCTCGCCTTTTGGCGACAAAATCAACAACTTTTTCCCTTGTGAAGAAATAACGTATAATTCGCCTGTTTGCGGATGTACAGCAATACCTGACGGAGCAAATGTTTTTTTACCATCATCCCCTCTTATCATTTCCTCAGTGATTGTCATATATTTGCCAAACTTCTCTGTTTCTAGAGAGTAAGAGTAAATCGTTTTCTTGTCATTTTTATCCTTTTCCTTTTCTTTCGTAACCAAAAGCAAAGCATTTGTAGTTGGATTATATCCCAAACCTTCGTATTCTTTCACATCTTCATTGGTACAATCAATCTTTCTTTCGCTCGAATCATTTATTTTAAATCCTTTTATTTTTCCATTGCTTTTCATAATAAAGATTTCATCATCAACCACTTCAATACCTTCATAGTCGCCATTTTTACCAATATCAATCGTTTCTACAATTTCTTGCGTAGTCAAATCATAAATAAAAACTGTTCCTTTTTCATCATTTACACATGCCAAACGATTTTCTTTGTAATACGATAAACCCGAAATCTCTTTAAGTTTCTGCGGTAGTTCCATTTTTACACTCGGTTTTTCGATATTATAAAGCAGTACATAATCGGCTTTTTTCTTCGGGAAACAGGCAATTGCAATCAATGCAATGACAATAAATACGATAATAATTTGTAGAATGTTCATCTTTGGGAATATTTAAAACAATAAAGCAACAGCCAGAGAACTCTAACTGTTGCTTTATAATACATGATAAAGAAGAAATTAGTGAACTAGACGTTCATGCTTAATATTCATCTTCATTAAAGAAAAAGTCATCTTTGGTCGGATAATCGGGCCAAATCTCCTCAATGCTCTCATACGGTTGCCCGTCGTCTTCAAGTTCTTGCAGGTTTTCAATAACTTCAATGGGTGCTCCCGAACGAATCGAAAAATCTATCAACTCATCTTTTGTAGCGGGCCACGGAGCGTCCTCTAAATACGACGCAAGTTCGAGTGTCCAATACATAGTTCTTAATCCTTTTTAGTGTAACAAAAAATTTAGGCTGCAAAAGTATAACAAAAATTAACTTCTCAAATGAAATAACGAAAAAATCTACTTAATTTCAAACGTTTTTAATGAAAAATATTGTAAAAATCATAAAAAACATTTACTTAAAAACTAAAATTGACTGATAATCAATGAATTAAGAACTGTTTTTTCTCAAAAAATATTATATGAAACGCTTTACACTTGCCCTTGACTTGGTTGATAACCCAACATTAATTGCCGAATACGAAAAATATCACGAAAAAATTTGGGACGAAATCACCAAAAGTATTCTTGATTCGGGTATTATTGACATGGAAATTTATAGAATCGGAAACCGTTTATTTATGATTATGGAAACCGAAGATGACTTTTCATTCGACAAAAAATCAGAAATGGATGGCAGCAATCAAAAAGTTCAAGAATGGGAAAATCTTATGTGGAAATATCAACAAGCTCTTCCGATGGCTCAACCTGGTGAAAAATGGCTATTAATGAACCGAATTTTCAAACTAACCTAATTCATAAATAAAATGAGTGAATGATGTTTTAGAAACACATTCACTCATTTTACAAATTTTATTATCTACACTTATTCTCGACTAATTTTACTTGCTCCGCTTGTGCTTGAATTAAAATCTTTCACTTTGCCAAAACTCGCGTGGCTTGCACCACTAGCTTCTGCTTTCACCTGATTAATTTCCATTCTTTGAGCATCAATCGTGCACGCACCGGCAATCTCCAAATCAACTTTTTCAGCCGAACCTCTCAAATCTGCTTTTGAAGCACCCGTAGCATCAAACTCAAGTTTTCTTACTTCTACATCAATGGCAGCTTTTGATGCTCCCGTCAATTGAATCTCTAGGTCTTTATTTTTATCTTTAAAGCCGATTACTTTTACCGATGATGCTCCCGAAATATCAAGCCCTTGCAAAGCTGGCATTGTAATATTTATTCTGACCGTTTGGTTATGACGATTAAAGGTAAATTTATCTTTATGTCCAATTTCGAGGGTATTACCATGCACTTCTAAATCGAGGTCATCTAGTTCATCTTCATTATCCGAATCAGTAATAATACTGAATGTGTCACCTCTGCGAACTGTTACGACAAACGCTCCACCAGCCTCGATTCTATCAAAACTTTTTAAATCAAATTTCTTTTCGTGCTGTCCTTTTCCTTCAAAAATGCCATAATCAAAAGCCGAATCATCATCGCCATAATTATTTTCGTTGAGAGCTTCTCGTTCCTCTTCGCTTAGTTTCGGACAATCTCTACAAATCATTCCAGAGTCACGTTTCATCACAAAAACATATTTATCAACATCGTCGCCGTCAATATCAAAGTTTTTATTGTCCCAATCATGGCGATAAACACTATGATAAAATGATTTAGTGATTTTGAAAGGTTTGTCAAAAGGAATAAAAAGTGTCATTTCAAGGTCTTGTCCACGGAAACGAGCATTTTCTGGTAATATTATTTTTTGGTCGAAAGACAAAGAAGAATCTTTTTGAACAATATTATACAAAATATTTTTGGCATTTGCCTCGGCCTCAGCCCTTGTACGGCCCGACGCCTCAAAACGTTGTTCAAGTTTCAAATCTGTTCCTTCATAACCTTCTAAATTTACATCTGCATCATCTTTAATCTGCATTCCGTCAAAATTATCTTCTTGGTTATTATTGGCATCTAGCACTAAAGTTTTTCCAGCAAGTGTAAATGGAAAGTTTTTGGTTTGTTCAAAGTGGCCTTTTTTCTTGAAATTTAAAGCATATTTTGTGGCCAAAATACCCGTTCCCATCAAACCAGCCAACCAAAGCCCTAACAATGAAATCCAAAAGTTACGATTACCAATTCTTCTATTCGACAATAAGGTTAATCCTGTCAATAATAAAGCTAAGAATGGTGTAAACATAGCCAAGAATGCAAAGAAGCCAGCCATTGGATGAATATCTTGTGTAAAAATCTTGAATGGGCTGTTATCAAAAAACTCTGTTCCTTCAATTCCTGATGCTACTCCAAAAAATGCAGCAACAGCCGCTACAACACCAACAATCATTACCAAAGAAAAAATCATCAACACGATTCCTGCCACAACTCTTGCTACTGGCCCAAGATGTTTCAAAACTTCACCTAGAGCTTTAATAACCATTCCAACTAAGCGGAAAGGAAACAAAAGTACCTTAGTCAAACCATTTTCAGGGGCATTTTTATCAACATTTATGCTTTCTTTAATGTTAGTTTCGATGTTTGAAAGTGTTACTGGTTCACCTTTCATTTCCATTTTTTGGGTAAGTGTTTGAGCTTTAGGAGCTACAATCCAAAGAATGATATAAGCTAAAAAACCTGTTCCAAACAAAAATACGCCTAATACGAAAAGTAAACGAATAACCGTAATATCAACCCCAAAATAAGCGGCCAAACCACTACAAACGCCGCCTAAAACTTTATTATCGTTATCTCGATAAAATTTCTTGACTTTTTTGTCTTCGTCCAAATTGGCATTTGGTGGAAACACAACCCAACATACAAAATAAGCTAAAAAAACAAATCCTGAAAATGGACCTAAATCATCATTAATTGGCGGTAATCCGAGGAAAAGAAACAAAAATATAATTCTCATCCAAACCACGTCAATATTAAAATAATGTGCCAATCCAGACAAAACGCCACCCAAAGCTTTACGTTTCACATCACGATAGAGACGTTTAGGATTCGTAGCTCCAATCGACGGTTGAGGATTGTTATTTGTAGCGTACGTGTTTTCAGTATTTGCAGATTTTGGCTCTTGAGTGCTAGCTTGCTGGCTATTTTTTAAGTCTTCTTCTTCTTCAATCGCCTCAAAATCAGCTACGCTTCCCATTGACTTTATTAAGTCATTTACGCCCTCAATGGTAATTACAGGTTGGCTATCTGATTTTTGATTTGTCCAAAATTTTTCGGCAATACGAGCTTCGATATCGGATACTATTTCTTGGCTTCCTTCATAAGACGAAAAATATTGTTTTATTGAAGCCAAATAGTTGTTGAGCTTTTCGTAGGCATCTTCTTCAATATTGAAAACCATGCCGGCTATATTAATCTGTATAGTCTTTTTCATTGTTTTAATGATGAATGAGTTTTGAATTAATCAAATCAATCAAGTTTGCTATATTTTATTTACTTTTTGCTTATAATCGTCCCAACCGACTCCGAAAGTTCGTTCCAAGTATTATTCAAGTTTTCCAAAAATAATAACCCTGTTTCTGTCAATACATAGTATTTTCTGGGCGGCCCTGATGTTGATTCTACCCATTTATAATCTAATAGACCAGCATTTTTTAGCCTAGTTAATAATGGGTAAAGCGTACCTTCAACAACCATAATTTTGGCGTTGATTAATTCGTAAAGAATTTCGGAGGCGTAAATTTCACCCCTCGAAATTATGTGCAGAATACAGTACTCCAAAATTCCTTTCCGCATCTGCACTTGGGCGTTTTCTAAATCCATATTTTTAACTCCTTTTTTTCAAGGAGGAATTTAAAAAGTTTAAGTTTTCTTTATTTCTCAACTTCTATTGATAAATTGATGGCACAAAGATATAATAAGGTACTATGCAATGCAAGATACTTGGTTAAAAACTTTTTACATTTCTGATGAAAGGCAAAAAAAATGTTTAAATCTTGTATTTTTGATGATGAAAATTTGAGAATTTTAAAGAATTTTTGCCTCTTAGTATTCAACTCTACGCAATTCTTTATACTTAGTTATGCAAAAAGATGTTTTCTAACCTAAAATCTAAATAAAAGTTGCTCTAAAACCTTGCACCGAAAAATCATACATATTGACATGGATGCTTTCTTTGCGTCTGTTGAACAACGTGATTTTGCCGAATTACGAGGAAAACCTGTGGCTGTTGGTGGAAGCAGCGAGCGTGGTGTTGTGGCGGCAGCCAGCTATGAAGCTCGAAAATTTGGTGTTCGCTCGGCTATGTCGTCTCGGATTGCTAAACAAAAATGTCCAAATCTTATTTTTGTCAAACCTCGTTTTGAAGTTTATAAGCAAGTTTCAAGAGAAATTCGTGAGATTTTTTTGGAATATACGCCATTGGTTGAGCCTCTTTCGCTTGATGAGGCCTATTTGGATGTGACCGAAAACTTAAAAGGCATTGCTACCGCAACAGAAATAGCACAAGAAATAAAAATCCGAATCAAAGAAAAAACGACATTGACCGCCTCTGCGGGTGTTTCGGTGAATAAGTTTTTAGCGAAAATTGCTTCTGATTATCGAAAACCCGATGGACTTTTTGTAATAAAACCCGCTCAAGCTGAAGCTTTTGTAGAAACGCTTGAAATCAGTAAATTTCATGGCATTGGAAGAGTTACAGCCGAAAAAATGCACAAAATGGGAGTTTTTACTGGAAAAGATTTACGAGAAAAAAGTGTTGATTTCTTGACAAAACATTTCGGAAAAGTAGGCCGATATTATGCTGATATTTCACGTGGTGTTGATAATCGGCCAGTAAATCCTGATAGCATCAGAAAATCGGTTGGCGTAGAAAACACTTTTAATCATGATATTTTTGAACCCGATGAACTTTATCGTGAACTCGACGATATTGTCGAGCAACTTTGGCGACGCATGGAACGAGCCAATGCTTATGGCAAAAGTATTACGCTGAAAGTAAAATTTGCTGATTTTGAGAGCATTACTCGAAGTCGCACGTCGCAACTATCGGTTATCGACAAAGGTTTTTTAGCAAAAGTTGCCTACGAAATGCTCAATCATTTAATTCCGATGCCCAAAGACGTTCGCTTGATGGGTGTTTCGTTTACAAATCTCGAATTTGCTGATGAAATGATTGGGAGACAACTCACCATCGGCTTCTGAACTTTCATAAAACCGCTTTGACATTATTCTTTTTTGAACCTAATACATTTAATTTGTGCGGTTAAACCTCTAATCTCATTTTATGACCGAGCCAACTTATCAACAACTACAAATTTCTGAGCCACTCGCAGAACAAATTGCAATAGATTTTTTCGAAATAAAAGGAAAAGCAAAGGCTTTACCTGGCGAAATTGACTTCAACTTCAAAATTACGAGTACCAATAAATCTTATATTTTAAAAATAAGTCGCCCTGAAGCTGCTCTCGAATACCTGACTTTTCAAGACGAATTGTTAAAACATCTTGAACAAAACTCACCTATTTTCAAATATCCAAAATCTTTTAGAAATATTAACGGAAATGGCATTTTCAACTATATTGATGCTTTTGGAAATACAAGAAAAATTCGGCTTTTAGAATGGATTGATGGAAATCTTTATTCAGCAATCAATCCTAAAAGTAATAATCTGCGGTATTCGCTCGGGTTACAATGTGGACAAATTACGCATTGCTTGCTAGGTTTTAATCATACTTTGGCTCATCGTACCTTCGATTGGGATTTGGCAAATGCACTTTGGGTTGAACAATATTTAGGGCTTTTTTCGGAAAAAGAACTCAAAATTGTAAGTTTTTTCATTGAGAAATTTAAAAATATTCAACCGCAATATCAAAATCTTAGAAAAAGTACAATTCACAATGATGCGAATGACAATAATATCATTGTTTCAAATCATTTACAAAACCCTGTTGTAGAAGCAATTATCGACTATGGCGACAGTGTTTATTCGCAGATTATCAATGATTTATCTGTTGTTTTGGCTTATGGAATCATGGATTTTGAAGACCCATTAGAAGCATCCAAAGCAATTATTACTGGCTATCATGAAAGTTTTCCTCTTTTAGATCAAGAATTACAAGTGCTTTATACCACAACCGCCATGCGTTTGGTGATTAGTGTGACAAAATCTGCCATCAATAAAAAGAAAGAACCCGAAAATAAGTATTTATTAATCAGTGAAAAATCGGCGTGGTTGCTACTTGAGCAATGGATGAATATTTCTGAAAATTACGCTTACTATTCGTTCAGAAAGGCTTGTGGTATGACGCCTTGCAAAACGTATGATGAATTTATTAATTATACACAAAATACGATTTGGTCGATTGAAGATTTGATTCCCGAAAGTATAAATAAAACCATCGTTCCACTTGATTTGTCGATTGCTTCAACTTTTATTGGCAATTTTAGTAATTATATCAATTCGGCGGCATTAGATGATAAAATCAGTCGAAAAGTAAAGGACGAAAATGTGCTTTTCGTAGGTGGCTATGGCGAAGCACGACCGATTTATACAACCGATGCTTTCAAAATAAAAACCAATGAAGGCTACGAGCATCGCACGATTCATATTGGGGTTGATTTTTGGATTTCTGCCAATACTCCTATTCATGCTTTAGAAAATGGCGAAGTTTTTAGCTGCCATAATAACGACCATCCGAAAGATTATGGCCCAACACTTATTCTGAAACATCATATAAATGATTTAGTATTTTATACGCTTTATGGGCATTTGACGAAGGAAAGTTTGGTCGATAAATTTGCAGGAAAACCCATTAAAAAAGGCGAAAAAATAGCTAATATTGGCATAGACAGCGAAAATGGTGGTTGGTCTCCACATTTACATTTTCAGATAATCTTAGATATGCTAGGGCATGAAAATGATTTTATTGGTGTTTCAACGCCCAATAATTGGCCTATTTTTTCGAGTATTTGTCCTGACCCTAATTTACTTTTCAAAACGCCACTTTTAGCTGCAAAAAAACGAACCGACCATCTCGAACAAATCAATTACCGAAAACAGCATTTGGGTAAAAGTCTGAGTTTATCTTATGACCAGCCATTAAAAATTGTGAGAGGGGAAATGCAATATTTGATTGATGAATTTGGTCAAAAATATTTAGACACCGTCAATAATGTTGCTCATGTGGGGCATGAACACCCAAAAGTTGTTGAAGCGGGTCAACAACAAATGTCTATTTTAAATACAAATACTCGCTATTTAAACGATGAAATATTACAATTTGCTGAGGAATTATTAAACACATTTCCCGCCGAATTATCAGTACTCCATTTTGTAAATTCGGGCAGCGAAGCCAATGAACTAGCGATGAGAATGGCAAAAGCTGTTACTGGCGAAAAAGATATTATTGCCTTAGAAATTGGCTATCACGGAAATACACAAGGGTGTATCGATATAAGTTCTTATAAATTTGATGGAAAAGGTGGTAAAGGTTGCCCCGAAAATACGCATATTGTTCCATTGCCCGATGCTTTCCGAGGGATTTATCAAGGCGAAAACACAGGAGTTAAATACGCCAAACATGTGGATGAAGCCATTCAAAAAATACAATCGAAAAATAGAAATGTAGCGGCATTTATTGCTGAAAGTATTGTCAGTTGTGGCGGACAAATAGATTTACCCGAAGGTTATTTAAAAGACGCTTACCAATTTGTAAGAAAAGCAGGAGGCGTTTGCATTGCCGACGAAGTGCAAGTTGGCTTTGGTCGTGTTGGCAAAGCTTTCTGGGGTTTTCAGTTGCACGGCGTAGTGCCAGATATTGTTACGATGGGTAAACCGATTGGCAATGGTCATCCATTAGCTGCCGTTGTCTGCACACGAGCGGTAGCCGATGCTTTTGCAAACGGTATGGAATATTTCAATACTTTTGGAGGAAACCCTGTTTCGTGTGCTATTGGGCGACAAGTTTTGCAGGTCATCAAAGAAGATAAATTACAAGAAAATGCTTTAGATGTGGGCGAATATCTAAAAAATCAACTAAAAGAACTACAAATAGTCCATCCAATTATAGCCGATGTGAGAGGAGAAGGTTTATTTTTGGGAATCGAATTGGTTGACGAAAATAAAAAACCTTTGCCCGAACAAACGAACTATTTGGCTAATCGCATGAAAGATTTTAAGATTCTGATGAGTGTAGATGGTCCGCAGCATAATGTACTCAAAATTAAGCCACCGATGTGTTTTTCAAAAGAAAATGTCGATTATATGCTGGAGGTTTTAAGTAAAGTTTTGAGGGAGAGCTTTATGGAGTTTTAAAACTGTATAGTCCTGAAAAAAGTTGACACGGATAGAATTATAAAACTCTCTTGATATTAGCCTCGGAAGAAAAATCTTTCGAGTTTTTTTCTTCCATTTTTTTATAGTGATTTCTTTCTGCATATGAGTGGCATTTGGGGTCAGCATTTGACAACTCATGTGCGGCCTATATTCATTATAAATTTCAATGGAGTCTTTTATAACTGCCATTGCCTCTTGATGATTTTTAAATCCATCAATGATTAAAAATTCATATCTTAAGATTCCATTAATTCTTTCAGCAACTGCATTTTCGTAAGGGTCTCCATTTTCTGTCATACTAATTTGAACATTATTTTCGGTCAATTTTTTGATATAATCTGCCGAACAATACTGCAATCCTCTGTCTGAATGGTGCATTAATTGGTGTGTATATTTTCTGTTTTTTAAAGCGTATTCAAGGGCATTCAAAGGCCCTTGGGTTGTTAGGTTGTCCAATAGGTGATACCCCATAATCTTCTTTGAATAAACATCTGTAATCAAACTTAGATACTGATGTCCAGTGGCTGTTTTGATATAAGTAATATCGCTGACCCATAGCTGCTCAGGTGCTGTGACAGTAAGATTCTTAGCAATATTAGGGTATTTTCTCATCCAATGTCTTGAATCTGTTGTTTTTGTATAACTTTTTTTAGGTTTAATGAGCAAATGCACTGCCTTCAAAAGGCTGAATAACACATCTCTACCTATGCTAATATTCAATGTTTTAAGCTCTTCTTTTAGTAAAAAATGAAGTTTACGAGTGCCTATTCTGGGCATTGAACATCGTATTCGCATGACAATATCTCGGACTTGTATAAGCTCAGTATTTCGTTTCAATCTACTACTTTTAGTCTTGTAATATGATTGCCTGCTAAACCCAAACAAATGGCTTATCCCTTTAATACCAATCAGGGGTACTTTCGCTTTTTTAATTGTTTGGGTAAAAACTTTTTTCTAATATCTATCTTCAAAAGTTCATCGGCTACGTCAATCGCTACATTCAAAACATGAACTTTTCCTTCTCTTTTGCTAATAAAGTTTCAACGGGGTCGCCCGTGCGATTCTTTGATTTTTTGTTCAGGTGTTTTTATAGTTGACATCGTTGGTAGTTGCTTCCATTGGTGAATTGTCCAATCTAAGATACTATGTTTTCGTAACCAAATCAAAACCGTACTTCGACCTTGAATAACATACTTCCGTTGAGCCTGTTTGTAACTCAACTCGCCTTTTTCTACTTCCGAAATTACTTGTAATTTAAAAGTTAAACTATAATCTCGTTGACTACGTTTTTTCCTTTTGTTCTCAATGTTTTCCATTTGATAAGTCGGTTGTGTGTCAACTTATTTCAGGACGGGACATAAATATGAAAAAAGCCTCTTACAATTAAGTAAGAGGCTTTTTTCATATTTAGAAAAAGGCTAAAATCAAGATTTTTTTCCTTTTTTCACTTCTTCGGTAGCTACAACTGGCGTTGCTGCCAATTTAGCATCTTCGTTTTTCATGTCACGTTGCATTGAATCAACAACGATTGGCGTTGCCACAAATAATGATGAGTAAGTACCCACAATTACCCCTACAAACATAGCAAATACGAAACCACGAATAGTTTCACCACCAAAAATCAATAATACTAATAATACAACAAGCGTAGAGAAACCTGTTACAGCCGTACGGCTAAGAGTTGCATTCAAGGCGTTATTAATAACTGTTGGAATGTCTTCTTTCACACCACGTTTTTCGGTTAAGTATTCACGTACACGGTCAAATACAACAACTGTATCGTTCATCGAATAACCCATAATTGTCAATACTGCTCCAACGAATGCTTGGTCAACATCAAGTGAGAATGGCAACCAACCTCTAAAAATAGAGAAGATACCCAAAATAATAGCCACGTCATGGAATAACGCAACTAACGCACCATAGCCAAACGCCAAACGACGGAAACGAACGAAAATATAAATAAACACCAAAATGATTGAAAGTAAAACTGCTTTTACAGCACCACCAATGGCATCGTTTGCAATCGTTGGCCCAACTTTCGACGAACTCGTTACGATTCCTTTGTTACCATTTACGTTTGCTAAAGCCGCATTTACACTCGTTTCTAACTGTTTTTCAACCTCTGGGTTGGTATTTTCAATTTTGTATGGTGTCGTAATTTTTACTTGGTCAAAACCACCAAATGTTTTTACCTCAATTGCTTTATCTTCAAATGTTACTTTCAATGCTTTGCTTACATCTTCGGTATTTACTGTTTGTTCAAATTTTGCAACGTAAGTACGACCACCCAAGAAATCAACGCCTAAACCAAAGCCTTTAAAGAAAATCGAAACAATTCCTGCAATAATAATTGCACTCGAAATTGTATAGTATAATTTACGTTTTGATACGAAATCAAAATTTGAATCTTTGAATAATTTCTCTGTCCATTTTGTAAAGAAAGAAACCGTTTTTCCTTTGCCGATATAATATTCAAAAAACAATCTTGAAACGAAAATTGCCGAGAATAGCGAAGTGAAAATACCAATCAAAAGCGTTGTTGCAAAACCAAGAATTAAACCAGAACCAAAAATAAATAATACAGCACCAGTAATTAAGGTTGTTACGTTAGAGTCAATGATTGACGACATTGCATTTGTAAAACCATCACGCACTGCCACCGGGAATGTTTTGCCCAATAACAATTCTTCTTTAATACGCTCATAAATCAAAACGTTCGCATCAACCGACATACCAACTGATAATACTAAACCTGCAATACCTGGCAATGTAAGTGTTGCACCAAAAGATGCCATTACACCCAATAGTAAGAACAAGTTAACGATAAGGGCAACGTTTGCAATCAAACCAGCTTTGTTATAATAAATCAATACGAAAGCCAATACAAACAAAACACCAATAATTGATGAAAGAATACCCGCACGAGCAGCTTCAGAACCAACAGTTGCACCTACGATGTCTTCCGAAATAATGTTTGTTGGAGCAGGAAGTTTACCAGCTTTCAATACGTTTGCTAAGTCAAGGGCTTCTTCAACCGTAAAGTTACCACTAATACTCGAGCGGCCACCACCGATTTCACCATTTACGTTTGGTGCTGAATAAACAAAATTATCAAGAATAATTGCAATCGGGCGACCAATGTTTGCTCCTGTTAAGGCTTTCCATTTTCTTGCACCTTCTGCATTCATTTGCATTTCAACGGCTGGTTTTCCGCTATCGTCAAAATCTTGTGACGCATTCGTTACCACATCACCTTCCAAAGGAGCTTTGCCCAAATCTTTCACGAAATACATATCAACAATCTCTTCGCTTGTATTTGTACCGTTTGCACGAGCTTTTACATCATATAAATAATTGGCATTTGCTGGGAAAAGAGCTTGAACATCAGAACGGTGCATAATTTGATTTACGCGTGAAGTATCTTTTACACGCACAGCTACTCCGTACCCTGTTCCGATAAATAAGTTACTAAACGCATTTGTTTGACGTTGAGCTAAACCAGCAGAATCTTTCTTAGATGTATCAGATTTGTTACCATTTGACAATTGAGCAGCCAAACTATTTTTAGAAGTATCGCTTGTTGCAGCCGTTGCTGAATTATCACTTTTTCCTGCAATTTTGTTTAAATCTGTTTTTGAAGAAGCTTTGCTTTCAGCATCCATTTGTAATAAAATAGCAGCTAAACCATCAAATGAAGGGGCAATTTCTTGCATTGTATAAACTTCGCAAAACTCTAATTTTGCTGCACCCGAAAGTAGTTTACGCACACGTTGTGGATTATCAACACCTGGTAATTCAACTTGAATACGGTTTGTACCTGATAAACGTTGTAAGTTTGGATTTGATACCCCAAATTTATCAACACGTGTTTGAATAATACGGAATGCACGGTCAAAAGCACCATCAACTTCTTTTTTGATGTAACTAACAACTTGGCCATCTGAAGATTCCAAACTTAATGTTCCACGATTAGAGCTATTTGAGAAAATACTCGCTAATTTTGTATCAGGAGCAACTTTTTTAAACTCATCTGCAAACAAATCAACGAAATTTGTACTGCTCGTTTCTGCTCTTTTTTGTGCATTTGCGATAGCTGTTGCAACTTTCGGGTCACGCGAACCAGCCAAAGCACGAACGATTTCGGTAGGAGAAACTTCCAAAATAACACTCATACCACCTTGAAGGTCAAGGCCTAAACCTAATTCTTGTTTCATTAGGTCTTCTGTTGTTGTCATTCCTAAGAAAACTGGTTGTTTCCAAAGAGAGTCCAAATAACGTTGTTTTTTGCTATAATCTATTTTACCAGATTTATCAGTTGCGTACGCTTCTGCGTCTTTTCTAATATCATTGGCTTTCCAAGTACGAGCCAAGAAATAAATACTAATTGCTAAAAAAGCCACTAATAGAGCGACTATACCACCTTTGTTTCTCATTTTTAGGGAAATGTTTGTAATAAATAAGTTTGATAGAAAATAATACACGGAATCACAAAAGACTTATGATTCTTCATTAAAAAAGGAAAGAAAAAATGTTCTTTCGAAGTGAAAGTGACTTATGGAGCATTCGGAGCAATAAAATGCTCGTAGAGATTCTCGAAATATGAAAGTCGGAAAAGTGGTTTTGAATAAACTTTTACCGAAGATTCGACGATTAAATAAATAACTTGCGGAGCAGGTAAAACGAAGGCGTCGTGCCCGAAGTCGAACGCATGGCTGGGTACAACCACCTCCAACGACAACTCGCTAACAACTGATTGGTTTTCTGGTTGCTGCTTTTTGTCAGACTTCTCTTGCTTGGGTTTATTGGGCTTATCATGTTTTTGTGGTAGCTGCTTGCCGAAAACGCTCGTCAGCATCACCATTGTGAACATCAAAAGTCCAAAAGCACGTGATATGTAAGAGTAATTTTTCATTTTAGGAACGCAAAGCTACAAGAATTTCTTTAAATAAGTCAAATCTTATGCCAAAAAATCAAAAACCTCCACCACATTCGCTATACGGCTGTTTCATAAATAGTCTAAAAACAAGAATCCTTATACTTTTTTGCTTCATTTCTAACATATTCTGCCCTAACTTTTGACTATAAGCTATTTTGTCTAATTTTGCACCGAAGTTTTCAATTAACAAGAAACATTTTATGGCTCAATACGACGTTGTTATACTTGGAAGTGGTCCTGGCGGTTATGTAGCTGCCATTCGTGCATCACAATTAGGCTTGAAAACAGCCATCATCGAAAAAGAAAATTTAGGTGGAATCTGCCTTAACTGGGGTTGTATTCCTACCAAAGCTTTACTGAAATCAGCTCAAGTTTTTGAGTACATCAAACATGCAAAAGATTATGGTATCGAAGTGGGCGAATCTCACGCTGACTTTGGTGCAGTAATCAAACGTTCTCGTGGCGTAGCCGAAGGAATGAGCAAAGGTGTAACTTTCTTGATGAAGAAAAATAAAATTGATGTAATTTTTGGTTACGGTAAAGTAAAAGCTGGCAAGAAAGTAGAGGTTACTGACGCTGAAGGCAAAAAAACTGACGTAGAAGGAAAGCACATCATCATTGCGACAGGAGCAAGAGCAAGACAATTGCCAAACGTACCACTTGATGGCACAAAAGTAATTGAATACCGCAAAGCCATGAGTCTCGAAAAACAACCAGCGTCAATGTTGGTGATGGGTTCGGGTGCAATCGGTGTTGAGTTTGCTTATGTGTATGCAAGCATGGGTACAAAAGTAACAATTGTAGAATTTATGCCAAATATTGTTCCAGTAGAAGATGAAGACATTTCTAAGGAATTGGCAAAAATTTACAAAAAATTAGGCATCGAAATCTACACAAGTTCAAGTGTTGAAAAAGTAGATACTTCAGGCAATGGCTGCGTTTCAACGGTTAAAACACCAACAGGCGAAATCAAAATCGAAACTGACGTTGTACTGTCAGCGGCTGGAATTGTAGCAAATATCGAAAATATCGGTTTAGAAGATGTTGGTATCGCAACTGACAGAGGCAAAATTTTGGTAAATGGCTTCGCAGAAACAAATATTCCAGGATATTATGCCATCGGTGATGTAACTCCAGGCCAAGCCTTAGCTCACGTAGCATCAGCAGAAGGTATTATTTGTGTAGAAAAAATTGCGGGTCATCATCCACAACCATTAGACTATAAAAATATTCCTGGTTGTACCTATTGTTCTCCCGAAATTGCTTCCGTTGGTTACACCGAAAAAGCTGCTAAAGAAGCTGGTTATGAAATCAAGGTTGGAAAATTCCCATTCTCAGCTTCGGGTAAAGCGAAGGCGGGTGGCGTACCTGAAGGTTTCGTAAAAGTAATCTTTGATGCAAAATACGGCGAGTGGTTAGGTTGCCACATGATTGGTAATAACGTAACTGAAATGATTGCAGAGGCGGTTGTTGCTCGTAAACTCGAAACAACAGGTATGGAAATCATCAAGTCGGTTCACCCACACCCAACCATGTCAGAAGCGATTATGGAAGCGGCGGCGGCGGCCTACGGTGAGGTGATTCACTTATAATTCGTTTATATTTCAGACAAAATAATAAAAGGCTGTTTTGATTTTCTTCAAGACAGCCTTTTATGTTTCTTAACTTAATGTTGTTCAAACAAAGCAATTATAGAACATTTTGAGTTATAAATCTTTGATTTTCAAGACAAATATGAAGGCTTTTTCCAAAAACTATCATAATATTATATAAATCGACATAATTTTTATCAAAGTATTTATAGAAGTTCAAAATCAATTTCATAACTTTGCACTCCGAAAAAGTTATGACACTCATCATAACCAATGTTTTTTGAAAATAAAGCTTGATTATATAAGTTTTAATCAAGTTAATCAGATAAATTAAAGCGGTAGTCGCACTATCTAAAAATGGCAAAAAAAGAAAAATCAGGTCTTGACATCATCGAAAGTCCAGAAGCATTACAACAAGAATTTAACAAAGCAGAAGGTTTTTTAAAAAATAATCAAAAATTAATTACCATCATCGGTGGTGGGATTTTAGCGGTTGTTTTAGGTGTAGTTGGATATAATTACTACGCAAAATCTCAAGATGAAGATGCACAAGCTGCTATGTTTAATGCTGTTTATGCATTCGAAGCGGATTCATTAAAACAAGCTTTAAACGGAACAGGTGGTAACGAAGGCTTATTGGCTATTGCTGATAATTATGGGGCATCGAATGCTGGAAACTTAGCTAATTTTTATGCAGGTGTTGCTTTAGTAAAGCAAGGCAAATTTGATGAAGCTATTGAGCGTCTCAAAAACTTTAGTTCAGACGACCTTTTGGTTCAAGGAAGAGCTTATGCTCTTATCGGTGATGCTTATATGGAAAAGAAAAGTATTGATGATGCGATTTCTTACTACAAAAAAGCGGCTGAATACAAGCCTAACAAAACTTTTACACCAGTATATTTGATGAAATTAGCTACTGCTTACGAAGCAGCTAAAAATAACAAAGGTGCGTTAGAAGTTTATAACGAAATCGTTGAAAAATATCCTGATTCAATAGAAATTGGCAACGCCAAGAAATATAAATCCAAACTCGAAGGCACTGTCGGCGAGTAAGATTTGGTTATTTTAATCATATAATCAAAGGGATAAGCCGAAATAGGTTTATCCCTTTTTTTTAATTCATTCATCGAAAATCATTATGTCATCAGCTAATAAAAATTTAAGTGATTTTAGCACGCAAGGTTTACCTGATGTGAGCCAAAAACGTTTCGCAATCATCGTAGCAGAATGGAATACCGAAGTGACTGAAGCCCTTTTTGATGGAGCTTACAAAACGCTAATCGATAATGGCGTAAAAGTTGAAAATATCATCCGAGCAAATGTTCCTGGCAGTTATGAACTAAGCTTTGGTTCGCAAATTTTTGCTCAAAAAGCCGATATTGACGCTGTGATTGCTATTGGATGTGTTATTCAGGGTGAAACCAAGCATAATGATTATATCAATCACGCTGTTGCACAAGGCTTGACAAATGTTTCATTAAAGTATAATAAACCCGTGATTTTTGGAGTGCTTACGCCCAATAATCAACAACAAGCCCTCGACCGAGCAGGTGGAATACACGGCAACAAAGGCGATGAAGCAGCAATAACAGCAATTAAGATGTTGGCTATCGGTTGATAAACAACACTTTTTAATTTAAAACTAAGATAAACATATAAACAAAAACTCAACCAAAGAAGAAAATGCAAGTTTGGAAATTTGGCGGGACTTCAGTAGGTAAGCCCGAGCGTATGCACTCAATCCGTAATCTTATTACTGAAGATGGCGGTCGTAAAATTGTAGTTTTGTCGGCACTTTCTGGCACGACCAATGCTCTTATTTCTATTGGCGAGTCTCTCAAAGCTAATAATGATGCCGAAGCAATCGAAAAAATTGATACTCTTTATGCTCATTATCAAGCATTTATAACAGAATTATACAAAACAGAAGTAGGTCACAATAAAGGTAAAAGTATCATCGACAATGAATTTAATTTTATTCGTTCGTTGGTCAATATCAAGCCTTTTACACTCAAACAAGAAAAAGAAATCGTTGCTGAAGGAGAATTACTTTCAACGCAAATGTTTGAAGCATACTTGCAGGAAGAAGGTGTAAGTTCGGCCCTTTTGCCAGCTTTAGATTTCATGTTGATTGATGCTGATAATGAGCCTGTTTTAACTTTTACCGAAGAAAAATTAACGGCCATGCTTTCACAATTATCTGATAAACAGATATTTATCACGCAAGGTTTTATTTGTCGTAATCCTCGTGGTGAAGTTGATAACTTAAAACGTGGCGGGTCTGATTATACTGCATCATTGGTTGGTGGAGCAATTCGGGCGGAAGAAATCCAGATTTGGACTGACATCGACGGTATGCACAACAATGACCCACGAATCGTGAAACGTACTTTTCCAGTACGTGAATTAACTTTTGAAGAAGCAGCAGAACTGGCGTATTTCGGTGCGAAGATATTACATCCAAGTACCATTACGCCAGCAAAAATGCGTGGAGTTCCTGTTCGTTTGAAAAACACCATGGAGCCAAACGCCTATGGAACGCTAATTGCCGATAAATCAACCGATTCGGAAATCAAAGCAATTGCAGCAAAAGATGGCATCACGGCAATCTATATTCATTCAACGCGTATGCTGAACGCTTACGGATTTATGAGAAAAGTTTTTGAGGTTTTTGAAAACTTTAAAACGCCAGTTGACATGATAACAACATCTGAAGTCTCTATTGCCGTTACAATTGATAATGCGGAAAATTTAGACAAAATAACTGCTGTTTTGGGTCAATTTGCTGAACTCGAAGAACACGACCGCAATCAATCAATTATTTGTATTGTTGGAAATTTCATGGCCGATAAAGCAGGAATTGCTCTTAAAGTAATGGAAGCCATGCGTGATATTCCAATCAGAATGATTGCTTATGGTGCATCGGAGCATAATATTTCGCTTTTGGTTGATACAAAAGATAAAAACAATGCCTTAAATGCGTTGAATGAAGGTTTGTTTAAGTTTGATTAAGCTATAAATTTATAGGAAATGCTACAACTCAATTATATAAAAGAAAACAAACAGGCTACTATTGATAGCTTGAAGCGTAAATATTTCAAAAATGCCGAAGAAACAATTGAAACCGTTTTAGGTATTGACCAAAAACGCCGTGAAACGCAAGTAGAACTAGATGCTACTTTGGCCCGAGCGAATGCTCTAGCAAAAGAAATTGGCGGCTTAATGAAAGCAGGCAAAAAAGAAGAAGCCGAAGCTGCAAAAGCAGAAACTGCCGAACTTAAAGTAAAGTCAAAAGCATTAGAAGAAGAGTTAAAAGTATCAGAATCAGAACTTTACGATGTAATGGTTACGATTCCGAATCTTCCACATGCAAGTGTTCCAGAAGGACGTACACCAGAAGAAAACTTGAATGTTTTTCAAGCAGGAGAAATTCCAGAATTGCATGAAGCCGCTTTACCTCACTGGGAGTTAATCAAGCAATACGACATTATTGATTTTGATTTAGGAAACAAAATTACAGGTGCGGGTTTTCCTGTTTATAAAGGAAAAGGAGCAAGAATTCAGCGTGCAATGATTAATTTCTTTTTAGATGAAGCATTGGCTGCTGGTTTCATGGAAATTCAACCTCCGATTTTGATTAATAAAGAATCTGGTTTTGGAACAGGTCAATTGCCCGACAAAGAAGGTCAAATGTATCATTCAACGGTTGATGATTTATATTTGATTCCAACTGCCGAAGTGCCAGTAACGAATATTTATCGTGATGTGATTTTGTCTGAAAATGATTTACCAATCAAAAACGTAGCTTATACGCCTTGTTTCCGTCGAGAAGCAGGAAGTTGGGGTGCTCACGTACGTGGATTGAATCGCTTACACCAATTTGATAAAATCGAAATTGTACAAATTCGTAAGCCAGAAGACTCTTATCAAGCATTAGACGAAATGGTTGAACATGTAAAATCTTTGCTAGAAAAATTAGAATTGCCTTACCGAATTCTCCGCCTTTGTGGTGGAGATATGGGCTTTACTTCGGCTCTCACTTATGATTTTGAAGTTTATTCAGCGGCTCAAAAACGTTGGTTGGAAGTAAGTTCGGTTTCAAATTTTGAGTCTTATCAAGCCAATCGTTTGAAACTTCGCTATAAAGTTGATGGTAAAACGCAGCTATTGCATACACTTAATGGTTCGGCATTGGCATTGCCTCGTATTTTGGCTTCAATTTTAGAAAATTTCCAAACACCTGAAGGAATCAAAATACCAAAAGTATTAATTCCGTATTGTGGTTTTGATATGATTGGATAAAATTCTGTTTAAAAAAAGGAATCCCACTGACAAAAACTGTCAATGGGATTTTTTTTAGGTTAGATATTTCGTCAAAAAATTTTATAATAATTTTTTCTTTAAATATTCAATCGCCATTCCATAAGCTTCTTTTGCTTTTGCTTCATCAAATTTTGGATTGCTCGGATTAGCGAAAGCATGGGCCGCATCAAAAATTTTATAATTAAGCGATTTTCCTGCGGTTTTCATGTTTGCGGCAAATTCTTCTATTACTTCTTTTGAAATCCATTGCTCTGTTGCAAAAAGTCCAAGAACATCGGTGTTCAATGTTTTTAATTTTTCAATATCTTTTACAGGCATTCCGTAGTACATTACTGAGCCAACTGTTTGTTTACCTCCAATAATTGCAGATTTCAACGACCAACCTCCACCAAAACACCAACCAACATTGGCAACTTTAGCTTTTTTACCCGCGTAAGTCAATCCACCTTTTACAATATTTTCTAAGCGAGCTTCAACAACTCCTTGCATTAACTTTCCAGCTTCACTTGCATCAGTTGCTACATTTCCATCGTACATATCTAGGGCCATAACATTTACATTACCCCCTAAATCATTATAAAATATATCGGCTTGACGTTTGATATGGTCGTTTAAGCCCCACCACTCTTGATAAACAAAAAGCCATTTGTCCGATTTCTTTTTTGCTTTTACTACGTAAGCATTGGCTTTTTTGCCATCTGGGGCAGAAAATTCTATCATTTTTCCACCAACTTCACTTGTATGTTTATAGACAAGTGGGGCTAAATGAGAAGCAATAAATGCTTTGTCGGAAGCGAAAATGCCCATGTTACCGTCATTACTTGCAAAAGCAACATCGCAACAGGTTTGAGAAAAACTAAGAGCAGAAATACTTGCTAAAGTTAGGGTTAAGAAGAGTTTTTTCATTAGTTTTTATGAAATTAAATGTATGTACATAGGTAAACGATTTATAAGTAAAAAAGGTTTTGAGAAATTTTTTAAAAATAAAAAGGGAGAAAAACCATTGCTTCCTCCCTTCAAAACCTTAAAATTGTACTTTATGCTTTTCTTTTAGCTACTACTTTTTTGCCAGTATCAAGCAATTGCTCTATTTCTTGATAGCCCAAAAGCATTTTTATTACTTTACCAGTATTTGGGTCGATGAAAAACAATGATGGATAACCTTGTACTTCATAGATACTCGAAAGTCTCATGCCTTCTTCGCTTTCCATGTCAATGGCTGCATTTACGAAGTTTTGGTTAAAAAAATCGCCTAACTGCTTGTTTGGGAAAACCCTCGCTTGAAGCATTTTACACGGCCCACACCACGTGGTGTAAGCATCCATAAAAATTAGTTTTTTTTCGGCTTTGGCTTTTTTTAGAATTTCTTTCCAAGATGACGATTCTGTAAATTTTATGCCTGTTGCAGCACCGTGTTGAGCGAATGTAGTTACGCTAAAAAATAATCCAACGATGGCAAGAAAAATGGTTTTCTTCATTTTAGTGTTTTTTAATTCACGATTGCATACGATTTGCGTTCGTGTAAAAGGTTAATAATTGATGTTAATAACGTATCAAAATACGGTTTTAGTTTCTCCATTGTAAAAAAAGCAAGATTTAGGCCAAACTACTTTTTGTAAGTTCATAATTATCTCATCCAGCCCAATTTTCTCTGTCCAAACTTCGGTACTGAATAGCTTCGGCTAAATGCTCAATTCTGATTTCTTCTGAACCTGATAAATCTGCAATCGTGCGACTTACTTTTAAAATTCGGTCGTAAGCCCTTGCCGAAAGTCCGAGGCGTTCCATTGCTTTTTTTAACAACGCTTTTCCTGCATCTCCAATATCACAAATTTCTTTGACCATTTCTGGAGGCATCATTGCATTTGAGTGAATTTCTGGATAATTTTCAAAACGTTTTGTTTGTTGTTCGCGGGCTTTTATAACTCGTTCTCGTATTTCGGCTGAAGTTTCATTTTTGCGAGTTGATGCAATTTGGTCGAAACTTACAGGAGTAACTTCTACGTGCAAGTCGATTCTATCTAAAAGTGGGCCTGAAATTTTATTCAAATACTTTCCAACTGTACCTGGCGGACAAGAACATGGTTTTTCGGGATGATTATAATAACCGCAAGGACAAGGATTCATGCTTGCCACTAACATAAAATTAGATGGAAATTCGACTGCTTGTTTTGTTCGAGAAATAACTACTTTTCGCTCTTCGAGTGGTTGACGCATCACTTCTAAAACTGTTCGTTTGAATTCGGGCAATTCATCCAAAAACAAAACACCATTGTGAGCTAATGAGATTTCACCAGGTTGCGGAAAGCTTCCTCCACCAACCAAAGCTGCATCTGAAATAGTATGATGTGGCGAGCGAAACGGACGACCAGCAATTAACGAGGCTTTTACCCCTAATTTTCCTGCAACAGAATGAATTTTGGTCGTTTCGAGTGCTTCATGCAAGGTCAATGGTGGTAAAATTGACGGTAATCGCTTGGCAAGCATGGTTTTACCTGCACCTGGTGGGCCAATCATAATGACATTATGCCCGCCTGCCGCAGCTATTTCCATTGCTCTTTTAATATTTTCTTGCCCTTGAACATGCGAAAAATCGGCTTCGTATTCACTAACTGAATTGAAAAAAATATCTCTTGTATCAGTAATCAAAGGTTCTATTTCTTTTTTTCCTGTCAAATAATCAATGGCTTCTGTCAAACTATTGACAGGAATTACGTCTAAAGAGTTGACAATTGAGGCTTCCATCGCATTTTCGGCAGGAAGAATAAAGCCTTTTAATTTATTTCGACGAGCTTCTATCGCAATGGGTAAAACGCCTTTGATTGGTCGAAGCGTTCCATCTAAAGCCAACTCTCCTAAAATGACATATTCATCTAAATTTTTTGTGGTTTTTATTTGTCCCGAAACGGCCAGAAGTCCAATAGCCATTGGCAAATCATAAGCAGAGCCTTCTTTACGAATATCAGCAGGAGCGAGATTGATGACTGTTTTTTGACGGGAAATTTGAAAATTGCAATTTTTTAAGGCAGCATCTACTCGTTGTTGGCTTTCTTTTACCGCTCCATCGGGTAAACCGACAATTGCCATTCCTGTGCCTTGAACTACACTTACTTCAACGGTAATTAATGCAGCATCGACGCCATAAACGGCAGCCCCGAAGGTCTTTGATAGCATAAGTTGTTGTGTTTTTTGTAATATAATTTAGTAAAAAGTTTTTAGGGATTGGCTTTAAGAAATTTACCAAAGCCAATCCCTAAAACTGACTGTTTTATTGTTCCCAACGCCAATCTTTACCAATAATCAGTTCATTTTTAAGATTTTGTTTAATCAAGAACTCTTTGGTTTCTTGGTCATTCATTTTTTTAACAGGCAGCTGTTCGGCTTCAGCCAAAGCGAAAAGCATCATTGCGGTGAAACGAACGTTATTTCCGATTTGTTTTTTATCAATCAAATCAAAACGGTCACAATTGGCGTGATAACAGTTATAAGCTTTTACAGGAAAACTTCCAGATGGTGAGCAAACTGGCACACCTTCAATCATAAATGGCTGATGGTCAGAGTGTAAGCCTGCTGAATTTGGATTTACATTCGAGAACGTTGAATCTACTTCTTTGATTTTTTTGCCAATTTCGTCAAAAAACTTACGTAATTCTGGGCGACCCATCGAATTAAAGCCTTTGGCGTTATTCACCATATCAAGGTTTAGCATCAATTGAACTTGGTCTAATTTACCTTCTTCTTTGTATTTTTTAACCATTGCTTTCGACCCAAGCAACCCTTGTTCTTCACCCATAAATAAAACAAATTCGATGGTACGTTTTGGTCGAAGATTGAGTGCTTGAAAAACTCTCGCAACATCCATCACTGTAAAAGAACCAATTCCGTTATCCATTGCACCTGTTGCCAAATCCCACGAATCTAAATGACCACCGATGATGATTTTTTCTTTTTTATACTTTTTTGAATTCCCTGGAAGCGTGGCAATTACATTTCTTGCTCTGATTGGGCGACTGAAATTTCTCATATCAATAACGGCCAGCAAGTTTTTTTCCTCATTCATCCATTTGCGAATCGCTTTTCCACTTTCGACCGAAATACAAACCGCAGGAATAGGAATTAGTTCGCCTGTAACCGAGGCAGTTCCTGTTAAAAGAACCCCTCCATCAACTGCATTTGCAATGATAACACCCGCTGCACCGTATTTTATCGCCAACGCTGTTTTTTCTGAACGATGAAGATTTTTTTTGCCCTTATTTTCTGGCGATTGAATATTGATATTGAACAAGGCTATTTTGCCTTTTACTTCTGCTTTTACTTTTTCAAAATCAGATTCAACGCCATCGCCACAATCAACAATTGCTCCTTGTAAATGCGATGATACAGGCGAATGAGCCAAAGCCACCACTTCTATATCTCTGAAGTTATCGCTACCTTTTGGTACAATTGCCAAACTAACAGTATCTCTTGCCCAAGATTCTACTTCAAAAGGCAAGTATTTTACATCCACAAAACCATATTCTTTCAGTAGTTTATAGGCAAATTCTTCCGCTTTTTTTCCGTTGGTGCTTCCCGTAAGACGGTGACCAATTGTTGAAGTTGCCTCGCCTAACGTTTCATATGAGCGTCCACGATAAAGAACATCTTGGTTGATTTTAATAAAAACATCTTCAAGAGTATCTTTTTTAACCTTAAACGCCGAAAGAGCTATAATGATTACTACTATTATGATGGCAAAACTTTGTTTTTTCATTAGATTTATTACTGATTATTTGTATAAATAGATGAAATGTTTTTAAAGAACTGTAATATTAATTGTAAAAATCGTTATTTTTTATTTTTTCCACAAAATGTCTTCATATTAAGTCAAGAATCATACATCTTTTGAATCATTCTTCTTGAATATGTTTTACTTTTGCCCGATTTCATCATGCAAACTAAAACTTTTTCTTGAAAAATTAACTTATTTTATTAATCATTTCCAAATAAATATGAGTATTCTACAAACAATGAATAATACAGGTTTAACTGCACCAACCGTAGAAATAAAGCCAAAAGAAATAATAACACACGACCACATTCGGATTGACAATTATTATTGGCTCAACGAACGAGAAAACGCTGATGTAATTTCCTACCTAAATGCTGAAAATAGCTATTTAGATGCGGTAATGTCGCCTGTAAAGCCGTTACAAGAAAAACTTTTTCAAGAAATGAAAAGTAGGATTAAAGAAAACGACGAGTCTGTTCCTGTCAAAGATGGAAATTATTTTTACTATGCCAAATTTGTTGAGGGTGGAGAATATCCAGTTTATTGCCGAAAAAAAAGCCATCTCGATGCTACCGAAGAAATTTTGCTTGATGGCAATAAATTAGGAAAAGGAAAAAAATATTTTAGTATTGGTGGCTATGAAATCACCGATGATGATTCAATCATTGCTTACGGAATTGATACTGTAAGTCGAAGAAATTATACCGTTTGCTTCAAAGACCTCAAAACGGGTAAACTTTATAAAGACAAAATCAAAAACACAGAAGGCGGAAGCTATGCTTGGGCAGCAGATAACAAGACATTTTTTTACATTGTGCGAGACCAACAGACACTATTGGGGTATCAAGTTTGGCGACATACGTTAGGCACAGATGTGAAAACTGATGTGCTGATTTATGAAGAAAAAGACAATCAATTTTACATGGGTCTTTACCGCATGAAATCTAAAAAATATATTGCTATTGGTTGCGACCATAATGGCATCTCAACTGAGTATCAACTTTTGGATGCGTCTAATCCAATGGACGAATTTAGAACATTTTTGCCTCGTGAGCATGGACATGAATACAATATTGAACATTTTGAAGATAAATTTTACATCCGAACAAACTCTAACGATGCCTTCAACTTCAAATTAATGCAGGTTTCTGAAATGAATATGTCTGAAAAATCACAGTGGAAAACAGTCATTGAACATCGAGCTGATGTGTATTTAGAAGGCATTGAAGTATTCAGAAATCACTTGGTTATTCAAGAAAAAAATCAAGGACTCAGCCAACTTCGTATCATTAATCAATCAACTAAAGACGAGCATTATTTGAATTTTGGAGAACCTGCATACGATGCTAACATTGGTTCAAACCCAAATTTTGATACTGAAATATTGCGTTATAGTTATACTTCTTTGACAACGCCAAACTCTACTTTTGATTATGATATGAACACACAAACGAAAGAGTTAAAAAAACAACAAATAGTTTTGGGCGATTTTAATAAAGAAAATTATGTGTCTGAACGAGTCTTTGTTAGCGTTCGTGACGGGGCAAAAGTCCCTGTTTCTATCGTCTATAAAAAAGGCACAAAGCTTGATGGAACAGCTCCTTTGCTACAATATTCTTATGGCTCATACGGTTATTCGACCGATGCGACGTTTAGCTCTAACCGTTTAAGTTTACTTGATAGAGGCTTTGTTTATGCCATTGCCCACATCCGTGGAGGGCAAGAAATGGGTCGAGAATGGTATGATAATGGCAAAATGTTCAAGAAAATGAACACTTTTTATGATTTTATTGATTGTTCTGATTTTTTGATAAAAAACAAATACTGTGATTCAAACAAACTTTTTGCACTCGGTGGAAGTGCTGGTGGCTTGTTGATGGGAGCTATTATTAATCTTCGCCCAGATTTGTACCGAGGTGTAGTTGCGGCAGTTCCATTTGTTGATGTTGTAACAACAATGCTTGACGAAACTATACCGCTCACAACTGGTGAATTTGAAGAATGGGGGAACCCCAAAAATGTCGATTCATACGAATATATGTTGAAGTATTCACCCTATGATAATGTCGAAAAAAAAGCGTACCCTAACCTGCTTGTTACAACAGGCTTGCATGACTCTCAGGTACAATATTTTGAGCCAGCAAAATGGGTTGCCAAACTCCGTACAATGAAAACGGATAGCAATTTATTGTTGATGCACACCAATATGGAAGCAGGTCATGGTGGTGCTTCGGGGCGTTTTGCCTCACTTAAAGATGTTGCCCTACAATATGCCTTTATTATTGATTTAGCTGGAATTTTTAATTAAGATTAATAACCGATTAATCATTTTTACCAAAAATAATGTGGCTTTTTGTAGAAATTTCTAACAATTTTTTTTTTCTTTGCTAAAGATTATGGATAGATTGTGACTTAAAAATTCTTGATTAGTCCAATTTTTATATTATTTCTTAGAAGAAAACAATAAATTCCCCCAACATGAAGAAGGTAACATTCCTTTTTGTAGCGTTATTAACCTTATCGCTTACAACTCAGGCACAAGATTCTTGTAAGGTTTGCAAACCTTATAAGTGGGAAGTTGGTATTCCCCTTGGTATCAATCAGTATTTCGGAGATATGCACTGCAGTAAACCGTATGCCTCTGCAAATAGCATAATGATTGGTGCTTTTGTTCGCAGACACATTAATGACTATTTCGCTCTACGAGGACAATTACTATTCGGTAAGTTAGCAGGAAATGACCTAGACCAACCTGATGGAAGATGGGATTATCGCCGTTTGAAATTTACAACACCTTTAACTGAATTATCTTTATTAGGCGAATTCTACCCTTTGAAAGAAAGAAGATATACTTGTGATGGCACCTTCCGTAAAACGCTTTCTCCTTACCTCTTTGGAGGTTTGGGTCTTGCAATTACAAACCCTACGGTTGTAGCTCAAAATGCTTCTTTGCAAGATGATGACCCTCGTAAATATGTTGTCGCAAGATTATTTGACCAAGACCAAGCAAATTTGAAAAAAGCTGCTTTAGTACTTCCTTTTGGTGTTGGTTTGAAATATAACGCTGCTGAGAGATGGACAATAGGAGCAGAAGTTGGCTACCGTTACGCTTTTTCAGATTATTTAGACGGAACAAAATTATCAACAACTGCATTAGGAACTGGTACAGCATTAGAACCTAATGGTAAATCATATAATGATGGCTATTTGGTAGCAAATTTACTTGGTTCATATCGCTTTGGTGATAAAGACAGCGATAAAGATGGTGTTGTTGACAGATGTGATGCATGTCCAAGTGAAAAAGGTTTACGTAAATTCCAAGGTTGCCCTGATACTGATGGTGATGGTATTCCTGATAAAGACGATGCTTGCCCTACGCAAGCTGGCCCAATGGCATTAAAAGGCTGCCCTGACACTGACGGTGACGGCATCGCAGACAAAGATGATGATTGCCCTACACAAGTTGGCACAGTTGCTTTAAAAGGCTGCCCTGACCGTGACAAAGACGGTGTTGCTGACAAAGATGACGCTTGCCCAGATGTTGCTGGTGTAAAAGCATTGAAAGGCTGCCCTGATACTGACGGTGATGGTATTGCTGATAAAGATGATGCTTGCCCGAATGAAGCTGGCCCAGCGTCTTTAAATGGTTGCCCTGATACTGATGGTGATGGTATTGCAGACAAAGACGATGCTTGTCCAACAATCAAAGGTGTTGCTTCTGCAAAAGGTTGCCCAGACCGTGATGGTGATGGTGTAGCAGATGCACAAGACAAATGCCCTGATTTGGCTGGATTAGTATCAAATGATGGTTGTCCAGAAGGATACGTTAATGGTAAACTTGTACCGAAAGGTTATAGAACTGCAAGTGGTTGTGAAATTTCTCAAGCCGAATTAGATGACTTAAGTTTAGCTGCTCAAGGCGTTGAGTTTTATAGTGGAACGAATAAATTGAAGCCAGCTTCTTATAAGAAACTTGACCAAGTTTGTGCATTATTGCAAAGATGCCCAGATAGTATTTTGCATATATCAGCATTCAATGATGGTGCAAGTACTTCTACAAATCTTCGTTCGGCTAAACTCCGTGCTTGTGCGATTTACGCTTATTTCTTGAAGAAAAAATGTATTAGCAAGGCTCGTATGACTTATGACGGTCAAGGAGATGAAGACCCAACAACTGATTACACAACACCCGATGGTAAAAAATCAAATACTCGTGTTCAGTTCCAATTGAAATAATATAAGTTACGATTCTATAAAAAGAGCAGAAACCAATGGTTTCTGCTCTTTTTTTGTTAATTAATCATTATTCCTATACTTTTGAAAAGAATTTATTAAAACTATTCTTATCTTATTCTTATGAAAACGTCTTTATCTCTTGTTTTTTTCCTCATCCTTTTGGTTTCTATTAGTACAACAGCACAAACAAATCTTTCTGTACCCGACTTTATCGCTAAAATCAAAACAACAAAAGAAGCACAATTACTAGATGTAAGAACACCTCAAGAATGGCAAGCGGGCAAAATTGCTTCTTCAAATTGTATTAATTTTAATGAGGCTAATTTTAAACAACAAATCGAAAAATTAGATAAAAACAAACCTGTTTTCGTTTATTGTGCTGCTGGCGGCCGTAGCGGCAAAGCAGCCCCTATTTTAAAAGAAGCTGGTTTTAAATTTGTCTATAATCTTTCAGGTGGTGGTTATAAAGACCTCGCTAATGCAGGACTACAATAGTTGTTTTTTATTTTTCTGAAAGTAGTTTTAGCAAAATACCATTTGTCCAACCAAAACCATCTTGCACGGGGTATTCTCCTCCACCAGCTTTTAATGAAAGGTCATAAACGTTATATTTTTCAACCAATTTACCCGTATTTTTATAAACTCTCAGATTATTAGCTACCCAGTTTTGTTTTATTTTATTAGCTAAATCATTGAAACCATAGTTTCTCAAACCTACAATAGCCAAATACTGCAATGGAGCCCAACCATTTGGGCCATCCCATTGCTCGCCTGTATTATTGAGCGTTGTTGTTAAACCTCCTGCTTGCAAAAATTGCTTTTCTAACACTTTTGCTACTTGTTGAGCTTGAGTTGGTGTGGCCATTTTGAAATATAATGGATAAACAGCCGCTAAAGAATAAACTTCAGTTTGTTTTTCTGCTACAAAATCATAGTCAAAATAAAATCCAGCATTTTCATTCCAAAAGTATTTATCAAAAATGGCTTTCCGTTTATTGGCTAATAATTGTAAACTTTTGGCGTATTCTGGTTCATTTTTGAGTTGATAAATTTTGGCAAGTGTCAATTCCAAATCGTAGAGTAAAGCATTTAAATCGACTGGTAAAATATCAGTTGTATGAATTGTTGCTAAATTTTGCCCATCTCGCAACCAACGACTCGAAAAATCCCAGCCTGATTCTGCTCCCGAACGCAAATCTCGGTACACTTCTGCTTTATTTCTTTTTGTTTTATTTGCAGTAGCAACATCTTCTTTATATGCTTCAGGGCGAGGCGAATCTTTATCATCAAAATAACGATTCAGTATATCATCTTTTCCCAAAAATACCGTTTTTCGATACGCATTATCACCTTTTTTTCGGGCTTCATTTTGCTTTTGAGCATCTTCTCCTCCATTTTCAACAGCCATCCAATATTGATATTCCCTTTGGATTTGTGGCAAATATTGAATCAATTTTTGTTCATGTCCTTTCATTTCTGACAATAGTTTTACCATCGAAGCAAAAAAAGGTGGTTGCGAACGACTAAAATAATAACTACGATTTCCGTTAGGAATGTGTCCAAAATCTTGAATCAATTGAGCTAAATTTAGTACCGTATTCGACATCAACGAGTCTTTTCCTGAAACTTGCAAACCCAACATTGTGAAATAACTATCCCAATAATAAACTTCGCCAAATCGTCCACCTGGAACAACATAAGGTTTGAGCAACGGCACGAGTGTTCCGCCAATATCTTTAGGTTTTCGAGTCAAAACAGCCCATAATTCATTGATATGCTGCTCGGGCGAATTGTCAGGATTACTTACATAACCACTAACTAATGTTGGCGGCAAAGTAAAATTTTCCAATACAAATTTCCTTAAATCAAAGTTCTTTTTATTCTTTTGTTCTTCGTATTTCTTCAAAATTTCTTCTGATTTAATTTTTGGTACACAATCAGGAAAAGTCTTTGAATCGACAAAAACAGCTTTCAATTGAACTTCTCTAAAAAGTTCACCGTATTCTTCATCGGGAGATTTGTATGTTTTTTTTGTGACAGTTTCACCACAGCCCCACAATGTGGAAGTAATGATGAAATAAAAAAAAGCTTTTCTGAAAGAATTTGTGACCATTATAATCGTTAAAATTTATGTACGAAGCCGTAAAATTAGTCTAAATAATATGTTTTTTAATGTATTCTTTGCCGTTGAATAACAATCCATTGCAAAGTTTGTTTGAAAAGTAGTAAATTCGTCTTACCAAAACAAATCAAGCCTACTTTTATGATTTGATTGTCAATTTTATGGTATATCATCTTGAAATCAGCGAAAAATTCGCATCGAATAAACAAAAGACATGAAATTTGTTAAACTAGTTTTAAGTTTTTTTCCTCTTTTAGCTTCCGCACAAGCTAATTTACAAACAGTTACCAATTGCCCAGAATTGCAATATACGTTTTATAGACAAGGGCAAGTTGAACAACAATTCACCAAAACCTATGATGAACAAGGTCGTATTTTGACGCAAAACAATGCTTTTTCAAGTCGAAATACTGGAAATTACACAGAAGAATATACCTACGACTATGATGCATCTGGAAACAACAATACTGTTACTTACAAAAGAAATGGAGAAGTTAATAAAGTAACCAAAAGAGTTTTTGATGCCACAGGAAAGCTTTCAAAAGAATCAATTAGTTCAAAAACAAACTTAATTTCAGTAAATACGCCAACCAATAATGGTTCCGAAAATATTCAAATCTTTTATGACCAAGATGGCCAAACCGAAACGATTAGAGAAATGACTAGTTTTAATACTCGTGGTCAACTCTTAAAAAAGGAAGTAAAAAACCCATCTGGCAATATTTTGTTTTCGGATACAAAAACGTATAATTTTCAAGGAAAAGTTTCGCAAGAAGTTCACTTTGATGCAACCGATAATGTTACCACACAAACAGATTTTATTTACGATGGAAAAGGAAATTTGTTGAGCGATAAAACACTCCGCAATAATGTTGTATTTGCTGAAACAAAAAATGAGTACGATGTCAACGGGAAATTGTTAAAAAAGACACGATTGAATAGTAAAGGCTCGGTTGATTACTATTTTACTTACGAATATGATACTTTGGGAAATTTAATAAAAGAAAATTATTTCTATAATAATGTCGTAATTAGTATTCGTACATTTGAGTATGATTCTAAAGGCAACAAAACCAAAGAATCATATTTTGATAAAGCGGGAAATGTTAGTATGTATAAAGTTTGGGCGTTTGGTTGCAAGTAAATATCAGTAATTATAATAAAGATTTATAATCTTAGTCTAAAAAATGGTCGCAGAAAAAATTGATTATGTTGCCGAAATCGCTCGGTTGAAAAAAGAAAAAAATGCAGTTATCTTGGTTCATTATTATCAAATCGCTGAGATTCAAGATATTGCTGACTATATTGGTGATAGTTTGGGACTTTCTCAACAAGCTGCCAAAACTGATGCTGACATGATTGTTTTTGCGGGTGTTCGTTTCATGGCCGAAACTGCAAAAATTCTTTCTCCTAATAAAAAAGTTGTTTTACCAGATTTCAATGCTGGTTGTTCGCTCGAAGAATCTGCTCCTTACGAAGAATTCAAAGCCTTCAAAGCCCAACATCCTGACCATATTGTTATTTCTTATGTTAATTGTTCGGCTGAATTGAAAACATTAACAGACGTAGTTTGTACAAGTAGTAATGCTGTAAAAATCGTTGAAAGTTTTCCAAAAGACCAAAAAATTATTTTTGCTCCCGACAAAAACTTAGGCGGTTACATCAATCGTGTTACTGGTCGTAATATGTTGCTTTGGGATGGAGCGTGCATGGTTCACGAAACTTTTTCTGGAAAAATGATTACTGATTTGAAAGCCAAACATCCAACGGCTGAAGTGGTTGCTCATCCAGAAAGTGAAGAATCTGTTTTGAAATTAGCCGATTACATTGGTTCTACAACTGGCTTATTGAAATACGTTATTAATAGTCCACAAAAAGAATTTATTGTAGCCACAGAGTCAGGAATTTTACATCAAATGAGAAAATCTGCTCCTGATAAAAAGTTTTATGTTGCACCAACATCTAAAAATGGTCATGCTTGCAAGGCGTGTTCAGACTGTCCGCACATGAAACTCAATACAATGGAGAAATTATATTTGTGTTTGAGAGATGAAACACCCGAAATAAATCTACCAGCACAAATGTTGGTAGATGCACGCAAACCAATTGAGCGAATGTTAGAACTTTCGGCAAAATTTGGTTTGTAAAAATGTTTTGAACAAAAAAGTCCCAGTTGAGCATTTCTCAACTGGGATTTTTTTTGTCATCTGTTTTCTAATTTATTTTCTTTGCTTTCAATTTTTTCACATTGATTGACTTAACAACTTCAGCTTTTCTAAGTATAATACTCCAAATGGCAAAACCAGAATCATCGCCAAAACATAATTTTCCAACACCTTTATCATAAGGAATCGGCGAAGTATAAACAAACAAGGAATCACCTATTTTCTGGATATTATCTCCCATTTCAAGTTTTTTAGAGGCATTTTCGGCATACGCTTCTAAAACTTCTTTTTCTTTGGCATATAAACTTTTATTGCTGCCAATATCTGGTTGTCCTAAAAGCCTAATTTTCAATCCATAAGTCTCTGATAATGAGTCAATTAAAGTCATATTTTTTAATTGACAAAGTTCTTCGCCACGAGCTGATGAAACATTAGCCATTTGTTTGGCAAAATCAATAGTCAAAGCTTTCGAAATTTCACCACCCATTGCTTCCACTTGATAAGCAATTTGAGTTGGTGTTACTCGTTTGACTTTGTAATCATCCATGTGGTCTTTTATATCGCTCGAATTTTCTAATCGTTCAAAATTACAAGCTATATTTACTAAAAGTATTAAAAGTATTAATGCGTTCTTTTTCATTGTGTATTTCTGAAAATAAAATGTTTTACAAAGCTACAAACAGCCAACGCTTTAATAATTAAAAAGCATAAAAATTTATCAAGAAATAAAAAAGCTGCAAGGATTTCGACTCCTTGCAGCTTTTTAAAGTAAAAACTCAACAAATATCATCCGTATCCACCTCTGAATTTGTAGGTACTAGCTACTTTGTCGATGGCTACAATATAAGCGGCCAAACGTAAAGAAACGCCATGTTTTTGTGATGTTTCAAATACTTTATCGAACGCATCTTTCATCATTCGGTCAGAACGGCGATTGATGCGGTCGAGCGTCCATTTGTAACCAATACGGTTTTGCACCCATTCAAAATACGAAACTGTTACACCACCTGCATTTGCCAAAATATCTGGTACAACCATGATACCTTTTTCATTGATAATATCATCAGCACTTGCCGAAGTGGGTCCATTTGCCCCTTCAACAATGAGTTTTGCTTGAATTTTTGAGGCATTTTCGTGCGTAATTACATCTTCTTTAGCGGCAGGCACTAAAACATCAACATTCAAAGCGAGTAATTCTTCATTTGTTATTAATTCGGCATCCTTAAAACCTTCGAGCGTTCCATTATTGGCATTTCTGTAAGCCATTGCTTTTTCAATATCAATTCCTTTGGCATTGTAATATGCCCCTGAAATATCGCTTAAACCGCAAATTGTTACCCCTTTTTCCTGCAAAAGTTTTGCTCCCCATGAACCAACATTGCCAAAACCTTGCACAGCGGCTGTTGCACGATACGGATTTAAACGCAATTTTTCCATACCTGCCAAAGCTGATACCATCACGCCACGCCCTGTTGCTTCTGTTCTTCCTAACGAACCACCTAAAACCAATGGTTTACCAGTCACAACAGCATTTACAGTCATACCTTTTGCTTTAGAATATTCGTCCATCAACCAAGCCATTTCACGAGGGCCAGTACCCATATCTGGAGCTGGAATATCTTTATCTGGACCAAAAATATCTAGCATCGAAATGGTGTAAGCTCGCATTAAACGTTCCATTTCACCCGCCGACATTTCTCGTGGATTACAAGCAATTCCACCTTTTGCTCCACCATATGGAATATCAACAACAGCACATTTCCATGTCATCCATGCTGCCAAAGCACGCACTTCATCAATATTTACGGCTGGGTCGAAGCGAATTCCACCTTTGCTCGGCCCCAGAATTGTTGAGTGAATGACCCGATAGCCTTCAAAAACCTTAATTGCACCGTTATCCATCGTAACGGGTAAGCCCACAGTTACCTGTCGAGCAGGTACTTTCAAAATATAATACATTTCTTCGCTAATGCCCAAAATCTTCACAGCAGCGTCGAATCTTTGCATCATTGACTCCAAAGGATTCTCTTTGTCCTTGATTGGAGCTGGTTCTATATATGTCATAAACAGAATAATATTTTGTTTGTGAATGTATTTTCACGGCACAAACTTAGAAAAAAGAAAGTATTTCTTAAAATCGTTAAATTTGTGGCTATTTTTTTTACAATATATTTGGTTGATATACCCAATTCGGTATTTGATATTTTCAACAAAACCAAATAATTTATTGATTTTTAAGAATAACCTTTTAATAAATTTTTTTTACCATACAACAAGATTTTGAATATGGTTATTGTTTAGCCCTATCAAAATACTATATTTGTGGGATTTTTGAAAAACTCCAAAAATATAACCATTTACTGCTTTTTACTTATGGCCGCAGTTGAAGAGAAGACCCGATATTCAGAAGATGAACTTCGGGAGTTTGAGGTAATTATTACCCAAAAGCTGGAAGCAACCCGCAACGAGTTGAATTTCATCAGAGAAACTTTAAGTCGTAAAAACGACAATGGAACTGATTACACTGCCAATAGCACCAAACTTATGGAAGATGGTGCCGATGTTAGTGAAAAAGAACAATTGAGCCAGTCGGCTGGGCGTTTACAAAAGTTTGCCCAACAATTAGAGGCGGCTTTGATTAGAATTAAGAATGGTACTTACGGGGTTTGTCGTGATACTGGTAAATTAATTCCAAAAGAACGTTTGAGGGCTGTGCCACATACACAGCAAACAATCGAAGCAAAATTGAAAGCTTCTAACTGATTTTAAGAAAAAAACGTTTAAGAATCTTCCTTGTTTAAGTGCATCAAAACATTTTTCACAAGGTTACAGGAATCTTTGTCTATAAAAAAAGCCTCTTCATCAGAGGCTTTTTTGTTTTATTGGTTTTTCTGTATTTATTTGTTTCAAATATCTAAACTTCTCGACATGAAAAAAATCAATCTACTTTACCTATTTTTCTTTCAATTACTTATTAGCCAAGCGTTTAGCCAAGTGGCTGATAGTTATTATTTACCTCAAAATGTAACTTATGATTCTAAGATTCCAACACCACAAAAGTTTCTTGGATATCAAGTAGGGGAGCAACATGTAACGCCCTACGAAACAGTTACTTACATGAAAGAATTGGCTCGTCTATCAAACCGTTTCAAAGTTGAAACTTACGCCAAAACCTTCGAAAATCGAGAATTATTGCTCGTTACAGTTACTTCTCCTGAAAATCACGCTCAACTCGACCAAATCAAGACCGAACACCAGAAACTCATAAATCCTGCACAATCAAGCTCATTGGATGTACAGAAGATGCCAATAGTTGTTTGGATGGGCTATTCGGTTCATGGAAACGAAGCCAGTGGAACTAACTCAAACTTGATGTCGGCTTACTATTTGGCGGCCGCACAAGGAGCAAGCGTTGATTCGCTGTTGAATGAAGCTGTTATATTAATTGACCCAGTTATTAACGCAGACGGTGGCAATAGATTTGCAACTTGGGTCAATATTAATCGTAGCACAAATCTTGTAAGTGATATTAATAGCCGTGAATTTAGTGAAACGTGGCCTGGCGGTCGTTCAAATCACTATTGGTTTGATATGAACCGTGACTGGCTTTATCAACAAATGCCCGAAAGTAAAGGTCGTTTGGCAAAGTTTTATGATTGGCGACCAAATATCTTGACTGACCATCACGAAATGGGTTCTGCTTCAAGTTTCTTTTTTCAACCAGGAATTCCCGCAAGAACACATCCGCTTACCCCAAAAAAGAACATTGAATTGACCGTAAAATTTGGCAAATATCAAGCAATTGGCCTTGATAAAATTGGGTCGGCATACTATACGCAAGAAAATTACGATGATTTTTACTACGGAAAAGGCTCAACTTTACCTGATGTAAATGGTTCAATCGGAATTTTATTTGAACAAGCTTCCTCTCGTGGACATTTGCAAGAAACCGCTAATGGTTTGCTAAGTTTTCCGTTTACTGTTCGTAACCAAGTAACGGCTACATTTTCAACACTTCGTGCAGCCCGTGAAATGCGTGTCGAATTGCTCGAACACATGAGAAATTTTTATAAAGAAAGCTCAACAGATGCGGTAAAAGGATATGTTTTTGGAGGAGGAAATGATGCCATAAAAACATGGGAAATGGTAAATATGTTGAAAAGAAACCAAATTGAGGTGTATCATTTAGCAAAAGATGAAAGCCTTGATGGCATTGCTTTTAACAAAGAAAAAGCTTTTGTTGTGCCTATGAACCAACCGCAACATCGACTTATCAAATCAATGTTTGAAAAACGCACAAAATTTGAAGACAGTTTGTTTTATGACATTTCGGCTTGGTCGTTGCAATATTGTATGAACGTTCCAACGGCAGAAACTAAAACAGGGGTTTCTTTGGGTGAAAAAGTTGATAAAAATGATTTTCCAAAAGGAAAAGTTTACGGAAAAAGTCAATATGCCTATTTATTTGAGTGGAATAGTTATTACGCCCCAAGAGCCGCCTACGAATTATTGAAAAAAGGTTATAATTTAAAAGTTGCCGTTGAGCCTCTTTCTGCCATTGTAGAAGGTCAAGAACGTACTTTTGGCTACGGAACAATCCAAATTTTCGGCAATGGCACTGACCCTTCGGCTTTGTTACAAACACTAGCCGAGCGTGATGGCATCGACTTTTATGCTACCCAAACAGGTCTAACGCCACAAGGAATCGACTTAGGTAGTGAAAAATTTCGAAAAATTCGTTTACCAAAAATATTAATGTTAGGCGGAACAGGCGTACAATCAACCGATGCAGGAGAAATTTGGCACTTACTCGACCAAAGAATCAATATTCCACTAACCATTGCTGATATTGAAACGGCTAATCGAACATCGCTAGAAAAATATACACATATTGTACTTGCTGGAGGAAACTATAATAACCTTTCTGACGAAAAAATCAAGCGTTTTGTTCAAAGTGGTGGCGTATTAGTAGCAATGACAGACGCTGTTGAATGGGTTTCTGCCAAAAAAATTGCCAATATAAGTATCAAAGAAAAGCCTGATAATAACGGAAGCGGAGAAAAACGCCCATATAACCAACAAGAGCAATATAATGGGGCTTTAGAGACCGCAGGAACTATTTTTGAAACAAAAATTGACCCGACACATCCGCTATGTTTTGGTTATAAACAAGATAAACTTGCTCTTTTCAAGGACAATAATATTTTTATGGAAGACACCAAAAACCCTTACAATACACCTCTGATATTTACTTCAAATCCTTTGTTGGCGGGTTACGTGCATCCAAAAAATGAAAAACTAATTAAAAACTCGCCCGCAGCAATTACACTAAATGTAGGAGCTGGGAGAGTTATTGCTTTGTCTGAAAATCCAAATTTTAGAGCATTTTGGTACGGAACAAATAAACTTTTCTTAAATACGCTTTTCTTCGGAAATATTATTGGTGGAGGACGTTTTGGTGGCGAAGAAGAGTAAAACACAAGGATTTTGGCTTCGTATTTTGTCAATGACTACGTTTTTTCTACCTTGCAGTTAATATTATTTTTTAAGAAAAAATGTCTGATTTTTTGAAAATTGGTGAGTTAAAAGAGAATCTCGTTAAACTTATCGAAGCAAAATTTGAATTAACAAAACTCAATGTTCAAGATAAAATTGAGGGCATAGCTGTGAAAGCAGCTTATGCCCTCATTACGTTTATTTTGGGTATAGTTGTTGTTATTTTTCTAAGCATTCTGTTAGCTTTAGGCCTTAATCACCTACTAGAAAGCACTTGGCTAGGCTTTTTGTTAATTTTTGCTATTTACGCTATTATTCTTGCTATTTTTATTTTTGCAAAAGAGGCTGTTTTTAAAGCAATTAAGAAAAAAGTTGAGGAAGTTGTTGATGAGAATTTTAATATATAATTTTCTTAAGCCTAATTTTGAAACCCTCTTTTCGTTAAACCTTCATTATACTTTCAACGAAAAACCATAAATTTGTACATTAAACAAGAACATCGTTTTCTTAATGGCAAAATTTTGCCGCTGCATTCATAAAAATCCTTCATGAAATACGAAATTGTTATTGGCCTAGAAGTTCACTGTCAACTCGCAACAGAAAGTAAAATATTTGCTTCGGACACCAACAAATTTGGCAGCGAACCAAATACAAATATTAGCGTAATCACGCTTGGACACCCTGGTGTTTTACCAAAACTCAACAAAAAAGCTGTCGAATTTGCCATTCGCATGGGTTTGGCTTGTGGTTGCGAAATCAACCGAAACAATTATTTCGACCGTAAAAACTATTTTTATCCTGACCTTCCAAAAGGTTATCAGGTTTCACAAGATAAATTTCCGATTTGTAAAGGTGGCGAAGTAAAAATTCGACTAAAAGATGGCAAAGGCTTCAAAGAAAGAACATTAGAACTCCATCATATTCACCTCGAAGAGGATGCAGGAAAATCGGTTCACGATGGAAGTGACGCTTTTACGCTTTTAGATTATAATCGTGCAGGAACACCTTTGGTAGAAATTGTTTCTGAACCTTGTATGCGAAGCCCTGAAGAAGCGAGTGCGTATTTGACTGAAATCCGTAAGATTGTTCGATATTTAGGTATTTGTGATGGCAATATGGAAGAAGGTTCGATGCGAGCAGATTTGAATGTTTCGATTCGCGAATTTGGAGCAGCAGAATACGGCACAAAGGTCGAAATCAAAAACATGAATTCGATTAGAAACCTACAACACGCTGCCGAATTTGAATACAAACGCCAAGTTGCGTTGCTAGAATCAGGCGGAAAAGTGATTCAAGAAACCCGAATGTTTGATGCTGACAATGGACAAACGTACAGCATGCGTTTGAAGGAAACGATGAACGATTACCGTTATTTTCCTGAACCAGACTTAGCTCCTATACGCATTTCTGACGAATGGTTAAACGCAATAAAGTCAACAATGCCTGCTTTACCGAGTGAATTATTCGAGAAATTCACGAAAGAACTAGGAATCTTAGAAGAACACGCTGTTGTTATCACAGATGCAAAAGAAATGGCCGACTATTTTGTGGAAACATGTAAATTAACACAAAATTATAAAGCTGTTTCTAATTGGTTGACATCAACAATAAGAGGATATTTGAACGAAAAAAATATTGAAATCAACGAATTTAGTTTAAAACCAAGTCAATTGGCTGAAATTATCTCGTTAGTTGATGAAAACAAAATTAGTAGTTCAGCCGCTTCTCAAAAGCTATTTCCATTGATGCTCGAAAATCCAACCATTTCAGCATTAAAATTAGCAGAAAGTAACAATTTGATTCAAGAAAGCAATACTGATACATTGCAAGCGTTAATCAACGAAGTTCTTGCTGCCAATGAAGCTAAAGTAAAAGAGTACAAAAGTGGTAAAAAGGGTTTACTTGGAATGTTTGTGGGTGAAGTTATGAAAAAATCTAAAGGCTCGGCTGACCCAAAACGCACCAACGAGTTATTAATGAAGGCTTTACAGTAATTTTGGTAAATTAATTAATAAAAATACATTATATGAGACACATCATTATTGCAATATACTTTGTCGTTAGCGGTTTGGCTTGCCAATCACAACCTCAAGCAACAACGCCTCCTACTAGTACCGAAAGTACTTATAATATTACAGGAAAAATAAAATCATCAGTAAGCGGAAAGATATATTTAGAGCGAATGAACGACCGAAATATCCCACTTCGGATTGATTCGGTTGCAGTTTCGCCCGATAATAGTTTTTCGTTCAAGGGCAAAATGCCCGAACCAGGTATTTATCAAATAAATATTGCTAATCAACAAATTATTGGATTGATTCTCGATGGAGGAGAAACGCTTACCATTTCAGCAGATGGTTTTAACACTCCTGAAAAACCAGGTTCTTTTGCAGTTGACGGCTCTCCAATGATGATGAAGTTTAATCAAGTTGTGGCAGAGTCACAAAAGTTTCGTCAAATACAAATGGATTTACAAAATCAATTTGATACCGCAACACAGAAAAAAGACGAGAAAAAGAAAAAAGAAATTCAAATTACTTATCAAGCATCCGAAGAAAAATATTATAATACAATCAAGCCAATTATTGGTGAAATGGGTACTTCTTTGGCTGGTTTAATCGCAATTAATAATTTTTTAAATCCAGAAAGAGATTTTGAGTTTTTTGCAAATACATCAAAACAGCTTGAAAAAGAAGGTAAAAATCACTTTTTTGCGAAGATTTTCATCCAAGATGTAAAACGTAGAAGTGCTGGTTCGGTTGGTGCTGATGCTCCTGATTTTTCATTGGTTGATTTAGATGGAAAAACGGTAAAATTATCAGATTTACGTGGAAAAGTAGTGATTCTTGATTTTTGGGCAACCTGGTGCGGGCCTTGCATCATGTCATTTCCTGGCATGAAAATCTCAATGGATAAATATAAAGATAATCCTAATGTAAAATTTTTATTCGTAAATACTTATGAGCGAGTAAGCATAGACCAATGGAAATCAACGGTTAGCTCGTTCGTTAAGCAAAGGGGATTTACCGCTTTCCCTGTTATTCTGGATATGGGCGGCGAAGTGGCTGGTAGTTATGGAGTAAATGGTATTCCTGCCAAATTTTGTATAGATAAAGAAGGTAAAATCAAGTTTAAAAGCACTGGTTATTTAGGTTCAAACGATGCCATCGTGAAAGAAATGAGCAATTGGGTTGAAGAAGCCAGTAAATAATTGGTTTTATTTAACTAAAAAGGCTTGCTTGAAAATTTTCAAGCAAGCCTTTTTTTAATCGCTAATTTGTATTGTCTTACTTTTCTTTTGACGGTAAAACCACTCTTTTCACTGTTCCGTCTTCACCTTGCGTAATCATCACGAAAACAGTGCCGTTTTGTTTTCCAATATTGATTTGCCCAACATATTCACCCGAAAAATCTTTGATTTCTTCTTTTGCAACCACACTTCCTTTTACATCTAAAACCTTGATACTTACATCTCCTTTTTGTGGAGCATTGAATCTTACATTTAAGATTTCCGTTTTTGGATTATTCGGGAAAACATCTATACTTTTTATCGTTTTACTACCAGAATTACCACCATCAAACATGAAATTATCTGGAATCGAACGAAATTCAAATTTCAAATCTTTTCCCATTTGTTTCATATTATCACGCAAACTTTCCATATTTCCGTTAAATTCGTGCGTAAAATCTTCATTTTCTAGCCATTCTCCTCCATCTTTGCCTTTCTTCTTGTAAATTCTTACTTGCGGTTTTTCTCTAATTATGATTTCTTCGTTGCCATTATCATTGTTGTAATTATAGCTTTTTTCTATTTTGCGGTCACCTCGTTTTACATCAGTCTCATTGTCGATTTCAACTTTTATTCCTTGTGCTTTGCCTTTATTTTGAGACATGACCGAATCTTTAAATTTTTCAATCATTCCTTCTTTTTGTGCTTCCGAAAGCCCTGCTGAATTAATTACTTTTTCATCAACTTTGACTTTCCCGTCAATATCTTGCTCAATTCTGATGCGAATTTTTTCTTTTTTTTCTTGTGAAAAAGAAAAAATTGGAGCAGTTAGCAACACTAAAACAGCTCCACTTCTGAAAATTTTACTTAAAAAAGCTTTCATAATTCTGTTATTTAATAATTAAAAATAATGGTTAATTGACATTTCGATAAACAAAACGTTGCACAAACTTAAAATAAGTAAGTGTATAATTGTCGTTAAAAAGTCTTAAAATATGTTAAATCCCTGCTATAAGCTCCAAAGCAGTTGTTGCGGTGTCATTATGTTTAACTATAAATGTCGTTATTTGAGATGCATCTCGTTTTGAAAGACCATGAAGATAGGTTTTGTCGTAGTAATTAAGGGCGATTTCTGTGCCGACCGAAAAATCTCCTTTTTCTAAAGCTTCGATTGCAGCTTTATGATGCTGGCCTCCCAATCTTTTTAGGATTCTATCGGTTGCAGATTTTAATTCATCAAATGAAAAGTGTGCATATTCTTTGACTAAACGGCTAACTCTTATTTGTTTATCGACATCTATAAAAGCTGTTTTTGCGGTTCGCATTTGTTGCCAAAGTCCATCAGGAATATTACAGCAGCCTACATTTCTGCTTTCATCTTCAATCCAAATACGGCGACTTTTGTCTAACTCTGCCCATTTTTGGTAAAGCATATTTTCAAAATGCTCTGTCATTGGTTGCGGAGGTTGTCCAAGCATTCCGAACGATGAACCTTTGTGATTGGCCAAACCTTCTAAATCCAAAATTTGCTCGCCTTGTTTGGCTAATTCGTAGAGAATTTCTGTTTTTCCACTTCCTGTTTTTCCGCCTAAAACAATCAAATCTAGTGGTTTATTAAATTCATCTAAAATGTAGTTACGGTACTTTTTATATCCACCAACTAAAATGGAGACTTTCATTCCAGCAGATGCCAGTAAAGTTGCAAAACTTCCACTACGCATTCCACCACGCCAACAATGCACTAAAACTTCACCATCGGGTGCAATTTTTCTTGATTTCTTTACAAAACCCGATAGTTTTGGTCCAACAATATCCAAACCAAGTAAAAAAGCTGATTCTTTTCCCACTTTTTTATAGCGAGTTCCAACTTCTGCTCGCTCATGATTTTCAAATAAAGGAATATTTATTGCACCAACAATATGCCCACGCTCAAACTCACCTGGCGAACGTACATCAATAATTGGAATTGTTTTCGATTTTTCAAGAAATTGCTCAACTGGAAGTGGCTTTATCATTTTGATTTAGTTCAGTTGTCGCAAATATAACTGAATTGTATTTTCTAAACCCAAATAAAGTGCGTCACAAATCAAAGCATGGCCGATTGATACCTCAAGTAAATTTGGAATATTTTCTTTGAAATATTGCAGATTATCAAGACTTAAATCATGTCCAGCATTTACTCCAAGCCCAACTATTTCGGCAATTTTTGCCGCAGCAACATAATCTTTTATTGCATCTGCTCGGTTTGAAAAATAATGATGTGCATAACTTTCTGTATAAAGTTCGATTCGGTCAGTGCCTGTTTCGGCGGCACCTTCCACCATTTTTTCAATTGGGTCAACAAAAATCGAAACCCTGCAACCAACGCTTTTGAAGGTCGCCACTAAATCTTTTAATTGTTCTTTGTGTTTGATTGTATCCCAACCTGCGTTTGAAGTAACGGCATTGAGTGCGTCTGGAACGAGCGTCACTTGAGTGGGTTTGTTGGCAAGTACTAATTCAACAAATTTTTTTTCTGTTGGATTTCCTTCTATATTAAACTCGGTAGTAACGATTTTTTTCAAATCATACACATCCTGATAACGGATATGTCTTTCGTCGGGGCGAGGATGAACCGTAATTCCCTCTGCCCCAAATTTTTCACAATCAATCGCAACCTGAACTACATTCGGCTGACTTCCTCCTCGTGAATTTCGCAAGGTCGCTATTTTGTTGATATTGACCGATAATTTCGTCATGTTGCTCTTTTATCTGTTTTGTTAAAATCAAACTTTTCCCTAATAAGTAACGACTACGAGTTTGAGCATCATAATGGGCATCGTTTGCATTGATACTTTTCCCATTGATAAACTTAACAAGTTTCATTTTTTGGTAATAGTAACAATTTTCGCTTACTTTTACCAAATTTTTGTCGGTACTTTGTTTAGTTTCATAATGAAATAACTGATTTGATGCCAAAATCAGTTCCCCATTTTTACTAAAATAATACTCGTGTCTAATTTTTCCGACTTCTCCATAAGTTTCAGAAACGATTAGCTCAATTCGATTGTTTTGGAAATAGGCAACCACTTCGTCTTCAAATCGTTTATCAGAAATTTGTTGAATACTGTACCGATGATTTTTTAGATTTGCCTGAATTTCTGCACAACGCTTTTGAATATCGGTTGTAGGTGAATGACTTTTTTGGGGAGTTGCCCAAACCGTTGATGATATCAACATGACACCAATGGCAGCAAAGTTTAAAATACGCATAATATTGATGGGTTGGTTAAGTTATAATTGCTAGTTATCAAAAGGTGTTCCAAAAAATTATTGAATGGATACATTGCACATAAAACAACGATTTTTATTAAAATAATACAATTAATTCTAAAAATATGTCTTTAAAAACAACCATTGACGCACAAATAAAAGCAGCTATGCTTGCTCGTGAATCAGTAAGATTGATGGCTCTTCGTGATATTAAAAAGTTTATATTACTTGAAGAAACCAAAGAAGGAAAAAGTGGCGAATTGACCAGTGATGAAGAAATGAAATTGCTAACTAAAGCCGCTAAGCAAAGAAAAGATTCGGCTGATATTTATCGCCAACAAAATCGTTCTGACCTTTTGGAGAAAGAATTAGCCGAATTGGCCGTTATTGAGGAGTTTTTACCAAAACAACTTTCTGAAGATGATTTAAAAGCAAAATTGCAAGAAATCATGGGTCGAGTTGGTGCTTCTGCTCCATCAGATATGGGAAAAGTTATGGGTGTGGCTTCTAAAGAACTTGCTGGTCTTGCTGATGGAAAGGTCATTTCTGCCATGGTCAAAGCTCTATTGTCTTAATTTTAATTTATGAGGTACGATTTGTTAATTAATCGTGCCTCATAAAGACTTTTTCATTGCTACCATTCCTAAAAACTCAGTTTTCATTTGTTCAAAATCTAACCGAGACCTTCCGCAAATTTCAAAACCAAGACTTTCGTAAAACCGAATTGCATTATTACTACTGTCCATCGCTTTGAGCCAAACATAATCTTTATTTTGTTGACGGGCTTTTTCAATCGCAAATTCCATTAATTTTCGTCCAACACCCATGCCAGTCGCTTCATTGGTTAGATAAATTCGTTCAATTTCAAATCCATCTCCAATTTGTTCGGCTAATTGATTTTCTGGACGAAGCTTTAAAAATCCAACTGGCCTATTATTCAAATTTGCTAAGAAAAAAAAGTTCTTTGCATCCAATAATTCCTCTTCTAATTGCTTGATATTGAAGCATTTGTTTGCGTACCAAACACCTTGGTCGTGCCACAAATGTTTATAATGGTCAAAATATGCTTTTGTAGCCACATTCGAAAGAACTTCAACCTCAACAACATTGATTGCTTGTATTTCTATATTCATTTTAAACTTTTTTTCATTGTAAAATCTGTTTGTACTTCTGTTCCTAACACAAATGTATGTTTGTCCAAAAACTCAAAGCCCATTTTCTGGTAAAAACTCATTGCATTGGTATTGTTTTCCCAAACGCCAAGCCAAATTGTTTTAAATTGATTTTCGATAGACCATTGCACACAATAATCCATTAGTTTTTTGCCTAATTGTTGGCCATGAAATGCTTTATCGACATAAAAACGTTCAATTTCTACCACTTCTTTTTCTGTTAAACCATCGGTCGAATGCCCTTTCACGAGCTTTGCAAAAGCAATAATTTCGTTTTCTAATTCGATAACAAAGTATTGATTTTCATTTTTTTGCAAATCATTTTTAATTGATTCCAAAGAAAAGTTTTTTGCAACGTGGAGCTCCATATTTTCTGGCGTATTGAACACAGTGTAAGTGTCACGAAATGTTTTCTCTGATAGCTGGCGTAAATCAGCCAAATCTTCTATGTTAGCTAACCTAAATTGATAATTCATTGTTTTTTTATTTTTGATACAAACTACAAAGCAACAAAAAAAATATCATAAAAAAACTTAGATAATTTCATCCAAACCAAAATTATTAACTTGTAAATCTTTTTAATCGTGCTATAATTTTATCTATCTTTGAAATATTACCCTAATCAAACTAAGAACTTAAAAAAATGAGTAATTCTAATACTTCACAAAGACTTTATTCGCTCGATGCCCTTCGTGGTTTTGATATGTTTTGGATTATGGGTGGCGAAGATTTTTTTCATGAACTCATGAAAGCCACCAATCATCCTGCGGCAATTTGGCTTGCCACTCAACTTTCACATGTTGCTTGGAATGGCTTTAGATTTTATGACTTAATTTTTCCATTGTTCTTGTTTATTTCTGGCGTTTCAACGCCTTATTCGGTTGGCCGTGAAATAGAAAATGGAACAGGAAAACAATCAATATTGCTCCGAATTATCAAAAGAGGGTTGATTTTGGTGCTTTTGGGGGTTATTTACAACAATGGTTTACAATTTAAAGAGCTTTCACAGATTCGCTTTCCGAGTGTTTTGGGTCGAATTGGTTTAGCCTATATGTTTGCTTGTATAATCTATATTTTTGCAAGCCAACGTTGGCAATATGTTTGGTTTGTAGGTATTCTGATTAGCTATTGGTTATTACTGAAATTCAACGCTGCACCTGGTTTTGCGGCTGGAGACTTAACAATGGCTGGCAATTTTGCTTCATGGATTGATCGTACAATTCTTCCTGGTCGGTTACATTTAGGTATTCATGACCCAGAAGGTTTGGTTTCGACTATTCCTGCCATTTGTACTGGGCTTTTGGGAGTTTTTGCAGGAAATTTCTTGAAAAGTAAATCAGATAAGACACCTACACAAAAAGCTGCGTCATTGGCACTTGCTGGACTAGTTTGTCTAATTATTGGTGCGGCTTGGGATACGTTTTTCCCAATAAACAAAAACCTTTGGACAAGCTCATTTATGCTCTATGCTGGCGGTTGTAGCCTTTTGATGCTCGCTATTTTTTATTTTATTGTTGATGTAATGGAGTTTAAACGTTGGGCTTTTTTCTTTACAGTTATAGGCATGAACTCAATTTTGATTTATATGTCAGTAAAATTTATTAATTGGCATTACACAACCGAAGGGCTTTTCCGTTGGTTTGGTCAAATATTTGGAGAAAATTACTACGAATTGGTCATGGCGGCGTGCATCATTCTTGTTAAATGGTTGTTTTTAAGATTTATGTATCGTCATAAACTATTTTTGAGAGTTTAGGCAAATGTTTTTTTGTTAATCAAAAACTTTTTAATGATATAAAACGTAGTTATCTCTATACGAGACAAACATCATTTTGTACTATTAAGCAACATTAATAACATGAAAACTACCGCTTTTTTAAGTATTATATTAATTACAGTGAGCAGTTGTTTTGCTGTAAATACGCCAACATCAACTGCCGAGCCAATCAGCCACGAAATTTGGAATGGGCTTTTGAAAAAGCATGTCGATACAAAAGGATTTGTTAATTATGCTGGTTTTAAGAAAGACCAAGTGGAGTTGAAAAAGTATCTTGTTTTGCTAGAAAGCAACGCTCCAGGAGATAAATGGAGTAAAGAAGAAAAATTGGCTTATTGGATAAATGCATATAATGCCTTTACGATTCAGTTAATTTTAGATAACCTAACTCATAAAATCAAAAGCATTAAAGATATTGGAGACAAAATAAAGATTCCATTTGTAAATACGCCGTGGGATGTGAAATTTATCAATATCAGTGGAAAAAAAATGGACTTGAATAATATCGAACATGGCATTATTCGTAAAACATTCAATGAGCCACGCATTCACTTTGCTTTAGTTTGTGCGGCGAAATCGTGTCCGCCTCTACGAAATGAGGCTTTTGTTGCCGAAAAACTCAATCAACAACTAGATGACCAAGGCATTGATTTCATCAACGATTCCTACAAAAATCAAGTTTCGACAAAAACAGTTAAAATATCCAATATTTTCAATTGGTACGGTAGCGATTTTAAAGAAAAGATGCCTGTTATTGATTGGCTTAATAAATATGCTAAAGTAAAAGCAAATAAAGACGCGGATGTTTCATACTTAGACTATAATTGGGAATTGAACGGCAAATATTGACCATTCTAAAAATAACAAAAAAGCAGTTTCTTAATTGAGAGACTGCTTTTTTGTTATTTTTCAAATCTGCTTGGTGCTTGTCCAGTAAATTTTTTAAATGCTCGATTGAATGTTGCTTTAGAATTAAATCCACAATCAAAAGCAATTGCCAAAAGTGTATAATGTTGATTTTCAGACAGTTTGATTTGTTTTTTGAATTCTTCTACACGATATTCATTAACAAAATCATTGAAATTCTTACCAAAATTTGAATTAATTGCTGACGATAAAACCGACGTGTTAGTTTTTAGTTTTAATGCTAAATCGCTCAACGAAAGTTCCGGCTCAAGATAAAGTTTATCTTGAAACATAATCTTTTCGATTTTGAGTTTCATTGCTAACTGTTCTTCTTTCAAGTCAACTGGTATTTCAATCGTATTTTGCATTTTTATTTCTTCTTGCAAAATGCTTATTGAACTATACGTTAAACGTAAAGGTTGTTGCTGTGCATAGCCTTTTATGCCTACATAACAAATAATTATAACCGTAAATAGGTGCCACCACCAATCTTTTTCAAAGGGTAAATCAATGATATAATCTGCAACAAACCAGCACCATTTGAAAACTTCTCCCGCAATAATCAGATAGATGAAATTTCGTAGCCAAACAAAGCTAATTGTCTCAGTATCAGAGAATTGTGTTTCAGTCCAATGACGATATTCTTTGTAAATACGAAGTGATTGGTAGAAATAATAAATATAAGATGTCCAAATCGTTATAGTTTCCAACCTGCCCAACCAATCAGATAATTCTGAACTTCTGAAATTATTTACTGCTCCTTTTCCTTGAACGAAAACACAAAAATTGATTAGAAAATAGGTGAAATATGGCAAAAAATGTAAAAAATAAATTCCTCTGAAACGAAAATCCCGATTGATTTGAGCTTTTAAATAAAAGTAAATAGTTGGTGCAAATGCCAATGTAAAGTAACGAGGAAAGCCTTCAAATTTTTCCCAAAGTATATTTATTCCCGAAAAGCCAAACGTGTAATCTTGGATTTCCATTGCCAAAAAGAACATCACAAAACCTAAAAACTTATCAGACAGTCGCTCTTCCTGCCAACCTCTAAACCAAAGCAAAACTGCAAAAAGTAATGCTAAAAAATAACCAAATTGTAGCGGAGTGGTATATAAAGACATATTTTAGATCTTGTTCTTTTTTAAAACTGCTTGTCTTCTCTTTTGTTTCGCTAATTACATTTTTCTAACCTCTCCGTTGCCGATAATACCAGACATTGCCTCAATTTTTCCTGTGCCAAATTGCATAACGCTACAATTTCCAGCTCCACTGGCTGAAAGGGAAATTTGTGCATTGACAGCTACATTACCATTGCCATAACTTTTTACTTTTGCTATTTTTGATACAAGATTTTTAGCCCTGACTTCGCCATTTCCAGTTTTTTTTATATCAAGTTCGTCAACCAAGCCTTGTAACACAACATCTCCATTACCATCGTTTTCTAATCTAAAATATCGACCCAAAATGCCCGTAATGTTTATATTAGTATTGCCTCGGTGCCGAATTACTGATGCTTCTGGCATTGTTACTCTGATTTTAATATGGGTGTTTTCTAAATATAATTTCCCATTATAATTACCTGCCAAACGAATGGTTAACTGACTTTCGTTATCATACTTTTTTACATCCAATCTTGGTTCTAAATTTTCGTCAATATCGACCTTGATAGAAAATGGTTTCCCGATTTCTACCTCAATTTTTCCATCAAAATCTTCAAACGAAATTTTATCAAAACCTTTCATATCGAAACTTCTCGATATTATTTTTCCTGTGCCTCTTAATGGACCTTTTTGAGCGTACGTTATTTTAAAAAATATACTTAATATTGAAATTAATAAAATTAGCTTTTTCATATTTTTATTTTTTATTTGTATACAATAGTATAACTGTGTTGAGAAATAACATCAAAAAAGTGTTATTTCCTTAAATTGATGGTTTTACCATTATCCTCATTCTTAAAAACCCAAAATGCTTTATCTTCTATTTTTTTACCGCTCATTACGGTGTTTATTTGAGCTGAATTGGCCAAAAACAACTCTGTTCCTACTACATCTGTAATAGTTTTTGTGGCATAAGGAGCCAATACCACTCCTTCCGTTGCATTATTATTGCGGTCTTTTGTCCAATAGGTTACGAATGTATATTTTCGTGGCAAAACGCTATTATTCTTAAAGGTGATGGTAACTTGCTTTTTAGGTTTATTTTGAGCAAATATTGCTAAAAATGAAGTCAAGAAAATGATTAAAATTGCGACAAATATTGTTTGCTTTTTCATAATTTTGAGTTTAAAATTAGTTTTTATATCCCATCGAAAGTCCTGTATCGCCTTTCACAAGAAGTTCAACCACTGCTTGTTCATTGGCTTTGTTTTCAATTCTCAAAGCGGTATTTTTTTCTACATTTACTTTTACAATTTCATTAGGTTTTACTGTCACTGGTGAATGTTTTCCGCCATCTATCGGAATTTTCCAAATTTCCAGATTACTGGTAGAGGTATTTTTAAGTCTTACCGAAAATTTTCCATGTTTGTTGTTTCCCAAAACAAAACTTTCCTTTGCTTTGATATAAGTAGTGGAGCTTAGGCTTTTACATGAGGTGAAAAATAAGGTAAATGCAAGAGATGTTAATAATAGCTTTTTCATTTTGTGATGTTTTTGCAAATTGCTTCGGTGCGATTTGTTGCTACAAAATTGGAGTTAAATGAAACGCTGGTCGTTGCAGAAGATGATTTGAGACGTATCAGATTATGATTTGGGACTTGTGTGAAATGCAAGAGGTACAAAAAATGCAACCTACTTATTATCAACAGGTTGCATTAAAATGTTTTTACTTTCTACAAAAGACACTCCTTCAATTTTACTTCAAAAACTAACCAATCTAAATCATAATTGGCAATGAGTTCGATTCGACTATCTCGGCGATAGGCAATGTATTGTACAGAAAACTCTTGGTCAACGGCATTTATAAGCACCCAATCTTTGCCCGTTCGGAAAACCCCTTTAGCTCTATCAACGCCTTGGAGTGAACTAAAAAATTGACGTAATTTGGGTAAGCTAAAAACTTCTTCGGGCGAGAAAATCCAACCGCAACTATACATTCCCAGTCCTTTACTTAGTTTCTTGATTGGTTTCCCAATTTCAGGAATTTCGAGAGTATCTTCTGTGTGGTGATTGTGATGCTCGTGGGAATGTGCTTGTGGGAATTCTGCTTCTCGTCCCTTATGGGGTTCAATATTAAGCCAATCTACATTTATTTTTCCATCAGAAACCGCCTCAATCAACAGCTTTGGAGGAAATAATGATTTCGCCCAAAGTTTAAACTTTTCAGCTAATTCCTCTCCTACCAAATCTGATTTATTAGCAATTAAAACATCCGCCAAATTGATTTGGTCTTGGAAAGTTTCGTGCGAACGCACATTTGCATCCGCCCAACGACGAGGGTCAACCAAACAAATTGTTGCTCTGATTTCGAGAATATCTTTCAAATATTTGCTCTGCAATAAATCCAAAATACTGGCAGGATGCCCCATGCCTGTTGGCTCAATCAAGATTCGATCGGGCTTTTGGTTGCGTAAAATTGTGGTAAGTGTTACTTGCATAGGTACATTTGCCGTGCAGCAAATACAACCTCCTGCCACTTCTTTGATTATCAATCCATCTTGTTCGTCAATCGCTGTGTGGTCAATCGAAACAGCCCCAAATTCATTGATAATAATTGCCCAACGCTCATTGATGGGCTTATTTGCTAGAATATGCTTGATAGCGGTGGTTTTTCCAACACCTAAAAAGCCTGTGATGATATTTACTGGTATTTTCATAAAGAGAAGGTTCTTTGTCGATATAAAATCAAAAGGAAGGCCTCGCTTAAAGCGAAGCCTTCCTTAGAAATAACACCTTTTATGTAAAAAAGTTTACTTAGCTGGCGTAATAACAATGTTTCTGTATTCAATAGGGCCATGGTCGCCTTGGAAGAAGATTGGACCTGCTTCGCCTTCATTACTATCTAACGCTCCACCTGTAATTCCTGGAATTTCGTTTTTATAGATAATTGTTTTACCGTTCAAAACAACCGTTACAACTCTTCCTACTAATGTAATATCAAAACTTTGCCATTCACCAGCAGCTTTTGCTGGCATTTCGAGCGGAGCAATAAAGCCATAAACTGCACCTAGTTGGTCTTTTAATGGTTCACGACCTTTGCTATCTGTTACTTGAACTTCGTAGCGGCCTCTCAAATAAACACCACTATTACTGCCTTCTGGATATTTAAACTCTACATGAAACTTAAAATCTTTGAATGTTTTTACCGTACGAAGATTTGCTCCAGATTTTGGGCTTTTCAAAACCCCATTTTCTACGACCCATTGGTTTTCTCCGCTCACAGCTTGCCATCCATCAAGATTTTTACCATTGAAAAGTTTAATTGGCGTACCCCAAACTGGTGTTATTGTATTGTTTAATTTCGGTGCTCTTACACCAACCCAACTCAATGTTTCGCCACTTGGCGTGTTCATCGTCCCTGTTAATTTGTCATCTTTCAAAACAGCCTCAACTGCTAAGTCTTTTTCGGCTCTATCCCATTGTGGCGGAATTGAGAAAGACATTTTATCATCAGCAAAGTTGATACGTGAAATTGGTCTGGCACTTCCGCCGTCACCCACAAAATGACCATTTAAGTATTTTACACCTGAGTGATTTACCTCCAACCACGAAGGCATGGTTTTATCTCCTTTGGTAATAGTAATATCCCAACGCCCTTCTATGCTTTTGATTGGAGCTAGTTGAGCTATGAGAGAATTGCTGACAAGGATAGCTCCTAAAATTTTTACAAAATGTTTCTTCATGATTGTTTTGGTTGAATAGAAAATATATTAAAAATTGGATTGTAGCACAATTCTACTAATCATGCTACAAATTTACTTCTTCGTTTCTTCAAAACCCATTTCTTCGTACCATTCTTCAAATTCTTCTGGCGAAGCGGTTGGTTTCGGACTCATTGCTCGGCGTGAACGACGCTCTGATGCTTTGATTTCAAGATCTTTTTCTACTTTATCGCCGTTTAGCTCGATGATAAGCCTATATTTTCCTGGACGGAAATAAATCTTTTTATCATCGGCAAGCTCCAACTTGATTTCCTTGTCTTCTTTTTTCTTTACATCATTTATATATTTTTCGTACTCGCCTTTGGCAGCTACATCAATTGCTTGGTCGAAGTTTACGTTATTTAAACCCGCTTCGGCATCATCGTTGATGTTTTTTACTACTAAACCTTTTTCATTTTGAATTTTTATAGTTGCTTTCCCTGCTGCTTTTGCATAGTAAGCGATGTTATACTTACGTTCTTCTGGCTCGGAATATTTATCAAACATTCTGCCCCAAGACGCATTATAATTGATTGCTGGCAAATCATTTACATGAATATTTTTAGCTAAAACCTCGCTGCTCAATGCTTGTAGAGGCTTCACATCAGCAATATAAATCGAGCGTCCGTGTGTACCAACAACCAATTCGTTTTCTCGTGGGTGAATCACTAAATCATGAATTGACACACTTGGCATTCCATCGCCGTTGCCACGCATAAAAGTTTTGCCTTTATCCATCGAAATGTATAAGCCGTTGTCAGTTCCGACATAAATGATATTGGCATTTTTCGGGTCTTCTTTTACTACGTTGATTGGCTCGGCTGGTAAATCTGCACCGATTGCTTGCCAATTTTGACCGTAATCAGTCGAAACAAACAAATATGGTTTGAAATTGTCGCCACGATAAGCGTTTAAACTTGCATAAACCGTTCCTTCTGTATGAGCCGAAACTGAAATTCCACTTACCCAAAGATTTGGTTTATCCATGATTTTAGTGAAAGTATAACCGCCATCTTTCGTGACATAAATCAAACCATCATCAGAGCCTGTGTAAATCAAACCAAATCTACTTGGCGATTCTTCGATGGTTGTGAGTGTTCCGAAAGGCACATCGCCGTCTTTGCGGCCACGAGTTAAATCTCCCGAAAGGGTTTTGAAAGTATCGCCTTTATCGAAACTTCGGTGGAATTTATTTGAACCAAAATAAATAATATCTTGATTGTGGCGAGAAATCGTAAGCGGAGATTCCCAGTTGAAACGGAAAGGAGCTTCGCCTAATTCACGTGGAACTTCCAATCTTTTTCTTTCACCAGAGTTTTTATTTATTCTAAAATAATTTCCAAACTGAAAACCTGCATAAACAGTGTTATTATCTCTCCAGTCGACTTGTACTTGCATTCCATCACCACCGAGCAAGAATTTATAACCATCGCCATTATCGAAGATACCATAATTATAATCGAATGAATTGGTTGACGAACCAAACCAAACGCCATTATCTTGCAAACCACCATAGACATTATAAGGCTTGGCCATATCGACCGAAACGTGGTAAAGCTGCCCCACAGGAATTGAATTTGCCTTGAACCAAGTTTTACCATCATCGTATGTAATGTTGATTCCGCCATCGTTTCCGTTAATATAATGTTTCGGATTTTTCGGGTCGAACCACAAAGCGTGGTGGTCAGAGTGTACGTTTTCTCGCTCAATACTTTTGAAACTTTTACCGCCATCTTCCGAACGCACGATTGGCACACCCACAATCACGATTTTCTTATCATCGGTTGGGTCAACCCAAATTTGTCCGAAATAATAGCCATAAGTGAAGTAAATATTATCCAAATAGTCGGCGTGAGTACGTTTCCATGTTGCTCCTGCATCTTCACTTCGGTAAACCTCCGCTCCCATTACTTGCGTATCGAATAAATCATTATTGCCGTTGTAAGTGTATTCGTAAATATCTTGTACCTTGATTTTATCCGCCTTTAGGTCTTCTTTGAAAGCCTTTGCCGTGAATTTTTCAGGAAAACCTTGTCCATCTAAATATTCATTGATTGTCACATCGCTCAAAGCTAAAAACTCATCTTTGGTGATGGTTTTCATTCTTTTTGTGGTCAGACGGCTAGTATCTTCTTTTTCTTCTTTCTTTGGTCTATTTGCTTGATTATCAATGATTGCGTAAACGATATTCGGATTTTTTGGGTAAACTGCCAAACCAATACGGCCATTGCCCGCACCAGTCGGGAAGCCACTGCCTTCTCCCGAAATCAATTTCCAAGTTTCGCCAGCATCGGTACTTTTATAAATGCCCGATTCTTTTCCTCCTTCTACAAAATTCCATGCCGTGCGTTCTTTGTACCACATGGTAGCGTAAAGCGTATTGGCATTGTTTGGGTCGAGTCTTACGTCAATCGCACCTGTGTTTTCGTTGATATAAAGCGTTTGTTTCCAAGTTTTCCCGCCATCGGTGGTTTTGTACATGCCACGCTCTTTGTTTGGCGAATACAAATGTCCCAAAACCGCAACCCACGCAATATTTGGGTCAGTCGGGTGCAAAGCGATTCTTCCAACGTGGTGAGATTCTGGCAAGCCAAGATATTCCCATGTTTTGCCATTATTGATAGATTTGTACATACCCACACCCGAATACGATGAGCGACTTGAATTATTTTCTCCCGTACCAATCCAAATTGTGCGAGTTTTCCAGTCAACCGCAATATCGCCGATGGTCATAACTGCCTCATTATCAAATATTGGCGAGAAAGATTGACCGTTATTGACCGTGTACCAAAGTCCACCCGAAGCGTAGGCGGCATAAAACTCGGTTGGGTTTTCGGGATTTGCATCAATATCTACAATACGGCCACTCATAACAGTTGGGCCAACATTTCTGAATTTCAGATTTTTTACGAGTGATGCTTCTTGCAATTTTTTGCGTTGCTCATAGCCCGCCATTCGCTCAGTTGCTGATGTTGGAGAAACTGCATCGGCGGCGATTACTGGAGCTGTTTCGATGGCAACTTTCTTCTTTTTCTGGGAAAGCCCAGCAAAGCAAGTGATTGAAAGTAAAGTGATTAGGGTTAGTTGTTTTTTCATTTTTTATGTTTAAATAGAAGTGCTTTTCTTAAATTTTGTTTAATTTTTTTAGAACAATACAGTCTGAAAAGTTAAAACTCAAAACCCAGCCGCATGGCCATCTTTTCGAGATTCTGATGCTCCGAAATAGACCTTACGCACAGGGTCGTAGCGAATCGCTTGATAACCACCATATTGGCCGAGCGTATATCCGACTTTATGTCCTTTTTGCATCAAACCTCTGATGGTTTCGTATGGTATCCCCGACTCCATCGTTATCATGCCTACGCCTTCCATCGGCTCGCCCGTTGGTTCTGACGAACCATCGTGGTTGAGTCTCGGAGCATCACCTGCTTCTTGGAGATTCATGCCAAAGTCAACCACATCCATAATTATCTGTACGTGTCCCATTGGCTGGAATGCACCGCCCATCACGCCAAAACTCATAAATGGTTTGCCTTCTTTGGTTACAAATGCAGGAATAATTGTCTGGAACGGACGTTTGTGCGGAGCATACGAATTATTTTCACCTTCTTTCAAATTATACAATTCGCCACGGTCTTGGAAAATAAAACCTAAGCCATCGGGCATCATTCCCGAACCAAAACCTCGATAATTACTCTGAATCAACGAAACCATATTTCCATCTTTGTCGGCTACGGTCAAATAAATAGTATCGCCTTCTCGCAAGGCTGGATTTCCTGCGTCAAAATGAGCGGCCGCTTTATTTGGGTCTATTAACTTTCGTCTTTCGGCCGCATATTCTTTCGAGATTAATGATTTTACTGGAATCTTGGCAAATTCAGGGTCGGCATAGAATTTTGCACGGTCTTCAAAAACCAATTTCTTGGCCTCGGTGAAAAGATGTACGTGTTCGGTGCTTCCGTAAGGAATTTTTGAGAAATCGTATCCCTCCAGAATATTTAGCATTTGCAAAGCAGCAATTCCTTGTCCGTTTGGTGGTAATTCCCAAACATCATAGCCACGATAATTGGTAGAAACTGGCTCTATCCAAGTTGAAGTATGGTCGGCAAGGTCTTTTGCACTCAAAAATCCGCCGTTTTTCTTCATAAAAGCATCAATCGTTTGAGCAATTTCTCCTTTATAAAAAGCATCACGACCACCTTTGGCAATCTTTTCTAAAGTATTAGCCAAATTTGGGTTCTTGAAAATATCTCCCTTTTTCGGTACTTCACCATTTGGATAATAATGTTCTTTAATGTTTGGAAAACTTCCGTACAATCGTGGAACATTTTTCAAACTCACCGCCAATTCATCGTGTACCGCAAAACCATTTCGACCATAATTAATCGCATGTGAAAGTATTTTTTCCATTGGAAGCTTTCCGAACTTTTTGTGCAACTCAAACCAACCATCAACGCAACCTGGCACACTAATCGGCAATGGACCAAGTGCAGGAATATGTGTTAATCCTCGTTTTTTAAATTCTTCAAGTGTAAGCGAATACGGCGAGCGTCCCGAACCATTTAAACCATACAGTTTCTGAGTTTTGGCATCCCAAACGATAGCAAAAATATCTCCACCGATACCATTTACGTGTGGTTCAACCATTCCTTCCATTGCATTGGCAGCTATGGCGGCATCAACAGCACTTCCGCCCGCTCGCAAAATTTCAATTGCTGCTTGTGTAGAAAGTGGATGCGACGTACAAACCATACCATTTTGAGCGATGACTTCTGAACGGCCGGCCCATGTTCTTCCTGAAATCCTATCCTGTGCATTTGACAAGTAAGACACTGATAATAAAGCAATTATATAGAGTTTTTTCTTCATATAGTTTGTTAATTTGGGCTTAAATATAAGCTTTTTTACACCTCATTCCAACCAATTTGCTAAAACACGAATCTTTATTGTTGAAAAGGGTTATTTACTCAGACAGAAACATTTTGTTTCGTCGTGGAAGGAGAAATGAAACCTTTTTATTTATCTCTCCTTCCCGACAAACTGAGTTTTTTAGCTTAACAACACACATTATTTTATAAATAAAAATACAACTATATGAAAAATCTCATTTTTTTATTGATTGTCAGTTCTTCTATTATGTTTTCTTGTACGAAAGAAGATGTTGTAGCGGATAATTCTATTACAGGCGAGTGGCGTTGGGTTACATCAACAGGTGGAATAGCTGGTACTACTATTACTCCAAGTTCTGCTGGTTTTGAACGAAAGCTGGTTTTTACTTCCGATTTGAAGTTTTCTCGTTACAAAGACAATATTTTGGAAAAATCGGGTACGTTTGAAATCACGCAGGCGAAATCAATCTATAAAACCGACCTCGCTGACTTTATCAAATTTAATGACAATACATCTTCTGTCATCTTGAGTCAAAAAGCCGATGAACTAATTTTGGCAGATAATTTATCCGACGGTTTTGTTGAAACTTACCAACGAATCAAAAAGTAAATCCAATGAAAATGTTAGTTAAAACAATTCTCGTAAGTTCATTATTATTGGCTTCGTGTTCAAAACAAGTCATTGAAACGCACAATGCGAGTTTCAGTTCATTAAGTACAATTGATTTAATCGGACAATGGACGTTCAAAGGATATTCGGATGGAAAAACGCCCGCTTTTGATGTAACACTCGAAATCAAAGATGAAGAAGGGAAATATATACTCAATGGGCGTTCGTCTGTAAACTTTTATTTCGCTTCTTTTGAAACCGATGAAAGTAAAAAAACAATCAAACTTTCAGCCATTGGAAGTACAAAAATTGCGGGTTCTATCGAAGCCAATCAGTTTGAAGCAATTTATTACGAAAGATTGCATAAAATAGAACGATACGAATTCAAAGACAAAAACACACTACTATTTTATTTGTCTAATCCTGCAAAAGAAATAATGTATTTTGAAAGAAAATAATTAAGATAATTTCCGCAATTATCTCATAATCGAAAACCCAAACAAATGAAAAAAGTTAAAAATTTAACCTTAGCAGCAACTTTATTTTTCTTGATTGCCAGTTGCAACGATTCCAACACAGTTACGCCAAACAAACAATTGAACGCTATTCCTGCCAATTTTTCAGAACAAACAAGTGAGTTTGCTTTTGATTTTTTGAAAAAGCATAATGCCGTAGAAAATGCTAACAAAAACTATTTTGTATCGCCCTTGAGTTTACATATTGCAATGGGAATGTTGCTCAACGGTGCAGAAGGAAAAACGAAGGAAGAAATTCAAACAGGTTTACGGGTTTCGTCAGATTTAACTACTACAAATGGTATTTATAAAGATTTAATTGAAAATTTGCCAATTTCTGACCCAAAAGTCACTAATACAATTGCCAACTCGGTTTGGTATCGAAATACGTTTTCGGTTGAAAAGTCATTTTTAGATATTCTGAAAACGTCTTTCAATGCCAATGCTTACGCAGAAGACTTTAATAACACCGCAACTGTAAGTAAAATCAACAATTGGGCAAGCGATAATACCAATGGAAAAATCAAAAAAGTGTTAGACCAAATCGAACCCGCTCACGTAATGTTTTTGATGAATGCCCTTTATTTCAAAGGTGATTGGAAAATACCATTTAAAACAGAAAATACGCAAGATGCTACTTTTGATGGAACAGTTGGCTCAAAAAACGTGAAAATGATGAACATGATGGAAAAAGTGAAATATGCCAATCGTGAGAGTTATCAAGCAATCGACTTAGCTTACGGAAGTGGAAATTATTCAATGACTATTTTGTTGCCCAATACAAATACCTCTATTTCAGGTGTGTTAAATTCATTATCTGTCACCGAGTGGAAAAATTTAAATTCCGCTTTACAAGAACAAAAAGTAATTGTTGGATTACCAAAATTTACTTTAGAGTATGAAACAAATCTTAATAAAGTTCTGGAAAATATGGGCATGAAAACAATGTTTAGTGATGCCGCAGATTTGTCAAAAATTGCTCCTCCTGCGGGAAAACTGAAAGTCGGTTTCGTGAAACAAAACACATTCGTTGCCATTGATGAAACAGGTACTGAAGCAGCTGCAGTAACTACGATAGGCGTTGAAGTAACTTCTGTTCCGATTATGCCAGAATTTATTTGTAATCGACCATTTTTATTCTTTATCAGTGAAAAACAATCAAACACTATTCTTTTTGCTGGGAAAATCGTGAATCTATAAATTATATGAAAAGAGCTTTGAGAAATATATTTTCTCAAAGCTCTTTTCATATCGAAACAAAACTATGAAAAAACTATTACACCCTTTGGTATTGGCTTTTTTGGCTTGTATCCATGTTTCTTGCAACGATGATTGCGAAACAACTCGAACTTATCGGACGACAGTGCCGATAACTTTCAACATCGAACAAATTCGTTCTGGAATTTCAACAGAAGCTCCCCAAGATTTAGTAAATCCTGGCAAAATTTATGTAAAAGACAATTACCTTTTTATCAATGAAATTAAAAAAGGGATTCATATTTTTGATAATAGTAATCCCGAAAAACCGCTCAACATTTCATTCTTAAAAATTCCAGGAGTGATTGACATGGCTGTTAAAGAAAACACTTTATATGCCGATAATTATATTGATATTGTTGCTTTTGATATTTCAAATCCAAAGGCTATTAAAGAAACTGGTCGTGTAAAAGATGTTTTTACCACTGGTTTGGTTGATGGAGTTTCTTGGTGGTATGATGCTCAAGCCAAAACGGTGACTGATTACGAAATAAAAGTTGTGACCGAAACAGTTCGTTCAAATTGTGGACAAAGCAGTATAACTCCAATTTATTATGCCAATGATGTTGCATTAAAAGCAAATACTCCAACAGCTAACCAAAGCAGTGGCGGAAATGGTACAACAACTGGCACTGGCGGCTCAATGGCAAGATTTACTATTTATGATGATTATCTTTACACTGTTTCACAGTCCGACCTGTTACTTTTCAATATCAAAACGCTCAGTAATCCACTTCAACAATCTAAGATAAACTTAGGTTGGGGAATCGAAACGATTTTCCCCTATAAAGACAAATTATTTATTGGCTCAAATACAGGGATGTATATTTTCGATAATAAAAATCCTGAAAAACCAGAGCGTCTATCCACCTTTCAACACGCCCGAGCATGTGACCCTGTTATTGTTCATAATGATATTGCGTATGTTACACTACGTTCGGGCTGGTGTGGCGTTACTCCGAATCGCCTTGATGTAGTGAATGTTTCTAATCTTTCTTCGCCGACACTCATCAAAAGTTATGATATGCAAAACCCTGCTGGTTTAGGTATTGATTTTCCAAACCTTTTTATCTGTGAAAGTCAATATGGACTAAAATCATTTGATGCAACCTCAGCTTCAAATATTTCGCTTCAACAACACATCGAAAAACTAGATGCGTATGATGTTATTCCGTTAGAAGGAAAACATTTATTGATGGTTGGAAAAGACGGTTTGTATCAATATGACACTTCAAATCCAAAAAATTTGAAACAGTTAAGTGTTATTCCTGTAAAAAGAGACAACTAATTCCAAGAAAATCATGAAAAAGACACAAATATTATTAGTTTGGGGAATTTTAAATGTTTTCCCATCTTTTGCTCAAGAAGTAAAACAAGATTTTTTTCAAAAACACCCATTCGTCAATATCACCGAATTTGGAACTTTGCTTGGACGAAGCAAATACGAAACCTATAATTACTATTATCGGGGTTATTATCCTCAACCCATCGAGCCTCAATATCAAATTCAAAATAGAGTAAATTTTGCACTACAAACATTCAATGGTATTTATCTTAATAAAAAAACCGCCGTTGGCTTAACACTTGGAATCGACTCTTATGGGCCGACTGTTTTAACACCGATTTCGGCTGGAATACGGAGAAATTTAATTCAGAAAAAAAAATCTAGTAGTATTTTATTAGGCAGTTTAGACGTTGGTTACGCTACAACTTGGGTAAACGAAGATAATACTGGTTATAAAACTTCGGGCGGAATAGTTATCTGTCCTACAATTGGTTACAAACTTCCAATGCGAAATGGCTCTGCATGGCTCATCAATTTTGGGTATCGTTATCAACGGGCATCGTATAAACAAGAACGCACCAGCGACCCTTATTGGTACGAATCCAATGAAGTTAGAAACTATCGTCGTATGGTTATACGATTTGGAATCGAATTTTGATTGTTTGTGGTTTTCTTTGGCTTTGATGAATCGGTTTTTTTATATTTACTGAAAATCAACCAAAGAAAACCAAATGTCTAAAAATCTACTTCTATTTATTTTTCTTTTTTTTTGTTCGTTATCTCTTTTGGCTCAAAAAAAGCGAGCTAGAGACTATGGGATTCAAATTGGCGTGCTACACACAGGTAAACTCAACGCAATTACTGACGTATCAGGCGTAAAAGTAGGGCAAGTTACAATTCATCAATCTGATGGTATTCATACGGGCGTAACGGCCATTTTACCCCATGATGAAAATATTTTTCAGAATAAAATTCCTGCGGCTATTCATATCGGCAATGGATTTGGCAAACTTGCTGGCTATTCTCAAATTGAAGAATTAGGAAACATCGAAACACCCATCGTACTCACCAATACTCTTTCTGTGCCAACAGCTTCAGCAGCATTGATAGACTATACTTTTCAATTTCCAGAAAATAGCAATGTACGTAGTGTAAACTCGGTCGTTGGCGAAACCAATGATGGTGGTTTGAACGATATTAGAAGGCGATACATCAGCAAAGAGCATGTTTTGGAAGCACTAAAAAACGCTCAAACAGGAAATATTGAAGAAGGAAATGTTGGTGCTGGAGCTGGCACTGTATGCTTTGGTTTTAAAGGAGGAATTGGAACTTCGTCAAGAATTTTACCAAAATCAAAAGGCGGTTTTACTGTTGGTGTTTTAGTACAATCAAATTTTGGTGGTGTGCTACAAATCAATGGTGTCCCAATTGGTATTGAACTTGAAAAACACAAGTTTTCAAAAATTGACCAAGAATACAAAGACGATGGTTCTTGTATGATTGTTGTTTTAACAGATGCACCTCTCAACCAAAAAAATCTTAAAAGACTTGCGGCAAGAGCCATGTTGGGTTTGGCCAGAACAGGTGGAATTGCAGCAAATGGTAGTGGAGATTACGTAATTGCAGCATCAACTGCCAAAGATTTACGCATTGCTCATAATTCAGATTCTATGTATGAGACATTCAATGTTTTGCGTAATAACGATTTAGATTTACTTTTTGAAGCCGTAATTGAGGCAACCGAAGAAGCAATTATTAATTCTCTATTTGCTGCTGAAAGTTTGAGTGGTTTTGAAAACACCAAAATTGAAGCCCTTCCACTAGAAAAAACTTTAGAAATCATGAAAAAATATAATCGCCTAAAATAGTTAGCATAATTTTCAGAGCCAAAATCTTCATCGAAAGTCGATTTTGGCTCTGAAAAATCAAGAAACTAAGCTTCACCCATTGGCCCGCCAAAGTTCATCGGAAATGGCATTGGTTCACTCGTTTGACGAATTGTTCCAAAATTATCTTCATACTTTGCGATATTATCTTGTAACGCTACCAATAAACGTTGTGCATGCTCTGGCGTCAAAATAACTCTTGATTTCACCTTTGCTTTAGGCACACCTGGCATTAAACGTATAAAATCAATAACAAATTCAGTGTTTGAGTGAGCAATCATTGCAAGATTAGCATAAACACCTTCTGCCATTTCTTCTGATAATTCAATATTTATTTGTTGTTCAGGGTCTTCCTGAATGTCTTTTCTTTTTGCCATTATTACACGTATTGTTAAATAGTTTGGGGTCATAGTTTTTGGTTAGTTAACCAAATATAAGTAGCTTTTTTCAAAAAAAGAAATACCCATTAATTTTGTTATTCTACGGTTAAAAACCTTGTTTTTTTTTACTTTATTGCTTCTCTAATTCTTAATAGTTTTTCAAGTAAGCCTTCGAGTTTATCTAAAGCAAGCATATTTGCTCCGTCCGATTTGGCAACTGATGGATTTGGGTGCGTTTCGATAAAAATTCCATCTGCCCCAACAGCAATGGCTGCTTTAGCAATTGTTTCTATCAGTGCTGGTTTTCCGCCTGTCACACCTGAAGACTGATTCGGTTGTTGAAGTGAGTGCGTACAATCCATTATAATTGGCACATTAAAGGCTTTCATTTCGACGATATTTCGATAATCAACCACTATATCGGAATATCCAAATGAATTGCCTCTATCGGTCAGCATTACTTCTACATCTGGATTGACTGCTTTTATTTTTTCAACGGCAAAGCCCATTCCCGAGCCGTGCATAAATTGCCCTTTTTTTACATTTACTGCTTTTCCTGTTTGGGCTGCGGCAACCAATAGCTCTGTTTGACGACAAAGAAATGCAGGAATTTGTAAAACATCCACATACTTTGCTGCTAAAGCAGCTTCATCAGACTCATGAATATCTGTTACAGTTGGTAAAGCAAAAGTTTGTCCAACTTCTTTTAAAATCCCCAAAGCAAGTTCATCACCAATGCCAGTAAATGAATCTAGTTTTGTTCTGTTTGCTTTTCTATACGATGCTTTGAATACGTACGGAATATTTAAACGGTCAGTAATATTTTTGACTTTTTCAGCTATTTCCAAAGCCATATCTCTTCCCTCAACCACACAAGGACCAGCAATTAGGACGAAATTTCCTGAATTTTGGTTTTTTAAATTATTGATTTTCAACACCTTATCTTTATTTTAAATTTATTATTAATTATCTTTAAGTAACGTAAAATAATATTTTCAATATAATATTGGCTTTTTTAAGTACTTTTTACTAGTTTTTTATCTTAAAACTGGCATTTAAAGAACCACACTGCAAATGTCGAAACAAATATCGTACTAAAAAAATTTCCTGTATTTTGTTGTTTTCGTTTAAAAGCGTTTTCTTTGCAGTCGTTTTTCACCAAACTACAGTTCAAAATGTCAGCAATTGCATCTAAAGTAACGAAAATTATCGTTGAGAAACTCGGCGTAGATGAGTCAGAAGTAACTCCAGAGGCATCATTCACAAATGATTTAGGAGCCGATTCATTAGACACCGTAGAATTGATAATGGAATTTGAAAAAGAATTTAATGTCTCTATTCCAGACGACCAAGCAGAAAACATCCAGACTGTAGGTCAGGCTGTAACTTACTTGGAAGAACATTCTAAATAAGTATTCTTAGTACTGAGTGCCGAGTATCGAGTTCGATGTGCTTAAATTATGTTTACATATTTTATCCATATACAACTCGATACTACGAGCTCTGTATTTTTTTACTTTGACCAAACATTTACACTTTATGGCATTCAAACGAGTAGTTGTAACAGGATTAGGAGCATTAACACCAATCGGTAATACGGTTGAAGAATTTTGGCACGGGCTTTCAACAGGAAAAAGTGGAGCAGCCATCATCACAAGATTCGATGCAAGTAAGTTTCGTACGCAATTTGCCTGTGAAGTAAAAAACTTTGATGTTACGCAGTTTATTCCTCGTCAGGATGCTCGTAAAATGGACTTATTCACCCAGTTTGCAATGGTTGTTGCTGAAGAGGCAATCAAAGATTCTGGACTTGATTTAGAAAGTATCAATAGAAATAAAGCAGGAGTAATTTGGGGTTCAGGAATTGGTGGTCTAAAAACTTTTGAAGAAGAAGTTATTAACTTTTCAAAAGGTGATGGCACGCCAAAGTTCAATCCATTTTTTATTCCAAAAATGATTGCAGATAGTGCTTCTGGGCAAATTTCCATTAAATATGGTTTCCGTGGGCCTAACTACATAACAGTTTCTGCCTGTGCTTCAACCAACAATGCAATTATTGATGCCTTTAACTATATTCGTTTAGGCAGAATCAATCTTTGTATTTCTGGTGGTTCAGAGGCTGCAGTTACTCAAGCTGGTATTGGCGGGTTTAATGGTCTTCGTGCCATGTCTGAAAGAAACGACGACCCAGCAACAGGCTCACGCCCTTACGATAAAGACCGTGATGGTTTTGTGCTTGGCGACGGTGGTGCTGCATTGATTTTGGAAGAATATGAACACGCCGTTGCTCGTGGTGCTAAAATTTACTGTGAAATTATCGGTGGTGGAATGTCTTCGGATGCCTACCATATTACTGCTCCTCATCCAGAAGGTGAGGGTGCTTACTTATCAATGGTTGACGCTCTTGATGATGCTAATATTAAACCAGAAGAAGTAGACTACATCAATACACATGGTACATCTACTCCCCTTGGCGACCCTCAAGAAATTAAGGCAATCGAAAAGCTGTTTGGCGAACATACTTACAAAATGAGTATAAGCTCAACTAAATCTATGACTGGTCACTTACTTGGGGCCGCGGGTGCTGTTGAGTCTGTTGCAGCCGTATTAGCAATAAAGCATCAAGTTGTTCCACCAACAATCAATCTTTTCAATATCGACGAATCAATCGACCCAAGAATAGATTTGACACCAAATGTTGCGAAAGCTCGAAAAATAGATGTAGTTTTGAGTAATTGTTTTGGGTTCGGTGGGCATAATGCTACGTTGATATTTAAGAAAATTTAATTTCGAATCGTGTTGTCGGTAGTTAGCAATTCATTTTGGGGGATTTTCAAAACTGATTCTAAGGAACGTAGTTTTAGAAAATCAGTGGAGCAGATAATCGGTGCAAAACCGGGAAATCCTTTGCTCTATCAGCTTGCTTTTAGACACACGTCGGCATCAAAAGAAACAAATATTGGAGGATTCAGAGAATCAAACGAACGACTTGAATACCTCGGTGATTCGGTCTTAGGAATGATTGTTGCAGAATATCTCTTCAAGAAATATCCTTTTAAAGATGAAGGTTTTCTAACCGAAATTCGCTCTCGAATTGTTAATCGTGAATCTTTAAATATTTTGGCCCGAAAAATTGGTTTAGAACGCCTAATCGAATTTGACGGTCAAAGAGTCGCTCATAATCGTACATCCATGTACGGAGATGCAATGGAAGCCCTTATCGGTGCTATATATTTAGATAAGGGCTTTCGTTTCACAAAGAAGTTTATACTTAAAAAACTTCTAGCCAACTACTTCGACCTTGACTCGGTCATTCAAACCAATACTAATTATAAAAGTATTCTTCTTAGCTGGTCACAGCAAGAAGGCAAGCGTGTTACTTTTGAAATTATACAAGAAAACGGAAAACATCACCACAAAGAATTTGTCGCTCAAGTTTCGGTCAATGGCGAAGCTGTAAGTAAAGGTGGTGGCTGGAATAAGAAAAAAGCAGAACAAGAAGCTGCTCGTAGGGCTTGTGAGGTTTTAGAAATAAAATCTTAGTTTTTCAACTTTAACATTCAGTAAAATGATGCAAAATTATTTGTATAATAATTCCAAGTATCTATTTTTGTGAATCTGTATATTTTGAATCAACCAAAATTGCAGACCCTCACCTTAAAAGCTGCGATTTGTTGAAAATTCTACCTAAAATAACGTTTGGACTGTTACTATTTTCAACTTGTGGTGTTTCATACTCCCAAAAGATAAATATCCAAGTTCTGCAACAAGGAACATCCTATTCGGATTCGTCCTACTATGACATCATACCTGTTGGAGATAAATTTTGGATTGGTGGAAAATACGGCACATTAAAATCTATTGATGCCGAAGGTAATCTTGCAAATATTAGTTATCCAAGTGAACAAGTTGATATTTACAAATTAGACCATTTTGACAAAGATAACCTTATCATTAGTGGCGACAAAGGTATTATTTACAAGCATAATTTAGTCAAGAATTCTTGGGAGACCATAAAAATCAAAGGCTATGAAAAGTCTTGTTTTTATAATTTAACTGTCGTCAATGATTCGACGGCTTTTATTTGTGGAGGCAAATCTTCTATTGCACATTCCGAAAAAACAATTCCTTTTGGTTTTATTTTAAAAACAACCGACAAAGGAAACACTTGGAAACGAGTTTATAAAAATCCCTTTAAAATGGTTTGGTGTGTCAAATATAATGTATTTGATAAACGTGTTTATGCTCTGATGTACACACCAAATAAAACGCATCTTTATAGTTTTGTTAAAAACAATTGGATTCGTAAACAAAAAATTGGGAATAGCATTTTCCATGAAATTCAGTTTGAAAATGAAAAAGACTTTATCGCTATGGGTGGCTGGATGGGGAAAAAAGGTAGAATTCATACGAATAATCAACAACTAGAAATTAATAAATCTGGGCTTCTTTGGGGAAGGGTTACAAACCAGAAATACGAAATTTATTCGGCCTGCGATGGCCAAGTTGTACTTAGCGATAAATTTGGAAATTATCGGGTTTTTGGTGAAAAACTCAATAAAGCTTTTAATATTTACGAAACAGTTTTTACTTCACCAACTACTGCTATTGCCATTGGCAGTGCAAGAACGGTTCTTCTTCTTAACATTATTGAAGACAACAATGTTGGTTCATTGAATCAATAATCTGTTTTCTTGCTGTTCTTCTTACTAAATTATTCTTTCGGTTTCAAATGTATATAATCTGTCCATAAGATTTTTACATTTCAATTTCTCTTGCTAATTCAAAACGGTATTGTTAATTTTAAAATCTCTCGACGGAGACGATTTTCTACCGACAGTTTTAAAATTCAACTCTCTAAAAAAATGAAAAAAGTAATGGTTTTAGCACTTGTTGCTTGCAGCACATTTGCTTATGCTCAAAAAGGCAAAACAGTAAAATTGTTTGACGGAAAAACCACCAAAGGTTGGCATTCTTGGCATGATACAAAGGTAAATGGTTGGCATGTAATGGATGGGGTTTTGATGACTCATGGTGGCAGTGGAGATTTAATTTCTGACAATGAATTTGAAGACTTCGAATTAACTTTTGACTTTAAGGCTGCCCCAAAGGGAAACAGTGGTGTTATCTATAAAGTACTTGAAACTCCTGAAGCAACTTCCTCATATATGTCAGGGCCAGAGTATCAAATTATTGATGATAAAAACTATCCTCAGCCAATAAAAGATGTACAGAAAACTGCTGCCAACTACGATATGCAAGTACCGAATGATTTAACTGCTGTAAAACCCGCAGGCGAATGGAATACTGGTAAAATCTTGGTGAAAGATAACCATGTTGAACATTGGTTAAATGGAAAAAAAGTTGTTGAATATGAATACGGTAGCACCGATTGGCAAGTGATGGTTGCGAAAAGCAAATTCGCAAGTTGGGAGTTTGCTAAAGCCCACGCAAAAGGAAAAATTGCTTTACAAGACCACGGCGATATGGTCTCTTTCAAAAATATTAAGATTAAAGAATTACAATAAAAAAAGGGCTTTTGAAAATTTCAAAAGCCCTTTTTTTATTTGGCAACTTCATCTAAAATTTCATTATAAACTTTCGCTCGACGAGCTTTCTTTTGATTTATTGCTATTTGCTCTGCTTTTTTATAACCACCTGTATAATACCTCTGAAACCACGGAACCATCGTAATTAACGCATCAAATGGACTCGCACTTTTGATTGCCGCCAAAACGCCCCAAGTAGCAATTCCTGCTGTTAATAAAATTGAGTTTGTACCATTTTTTATATCTCCTCCATAAAACTGTCCTAATCCAGGAAGAATCATACTCATTATTTTTGCTTTTTTGGGACTTAGTTTATTTATCTTCTCATTTTTGATAAAAAGCTCTTCTACTTTTTTTTGCGTTTCAATATCATTTTTATCAAGCAATGATAAGAATTGTTCTTTGGCCAAATCATATTTTTCTGTTGAAAAATTTAGAATAGCTCCATAAAATACCTTTCGGCGACCTTGCTCAATTGTTAGATTATTGGGTAAATTTAGCAATTCAACTTCGGCATATTCAAAGTTATTAAGAACCAAAAAACAAGCGAGTTTTCTAAATAAAACCTCTGCTTTTGTGCTATCACTTTTTTGTTGAAAAAATGCTAGTTCATAATAATCAGCTGCTTCATCAAATTGTTGTGTTTCGAAAAGACAATCGGCAATGTTTTTATAACATTCTTTTCTAAATTCATCTGTTTTATCGAAATAAATAACTCTTCGGTAAGTAATACTCGCACCTGAGTAGTCCTTCTTTTCAAACAGTTGATTAGCAAAATCAAAACTTTGTTTTATGGTTTGCGAATGAACAATTTTTGCAGAAAATATTAAAAGTATTAAAAGTATATTTTTCATTTGTTTTTGTCTGTTTTAATAATAGCTATTAAAAAGATTGTCGATTTTATTTCGAATACTTTGATGACTCTTTTTATTATAGCTTTTCGCTGAGACAACTGAACCGTAAATGTTTCCAAGATAAAATCCTAGTGCTACGCCTCCATAAACCCATCCTCTGGTACTATTTACGCCACTCTTATTAAATCCTCTAATTGATTGAAATGTCATGGTACTAACGAAGAAAAACGACACTAATCCATCTTTCCAATCTTTAGAATAGAAGCGACCAGTTCCAGGAACAATAGCCGACATAATACCAGCCAACACTGGACTTTTTCGTTTTATTTCAACAGCCTGTTTGCCTATTTCTTTGTATTCAGCAGCTAATTTATGCTCTTCTGGCTTGAGTGTATTTAGAATCTCATTGGCACTTTTATAGTTGTCTTGAAGAATATCTGATGTTGCTGAAAGAATAATTTTATCTGCATTTTCAATTCTGGTATTACTTTCCCAAAAGTTCTTAGCTAATTGAAAATCCGATTTAAGCAGTAATATCCTTCCATACTCAATTGCAGAAGAAGAGGTCATATTATAAATTTCAGGATAAAGTTGTTTTCCTCTAATAATCGCCTCATCGTATTTTCCCGAACGGCGGTACAACGATAGGAGTGATGTTTTGAGTGTGTCATTTTGGGGAACCATAAAAATCAACCTCTCAAACTCTCTTGTGGCTAAATCGAATTGACCTGATTTGGCTAAATATTCGGCAAATTTTTTGGTGTTTTCAAAATTATATAAATCCTGGGCTCCTGCATTTATAAATTTAAAAAGTATTAAAAGTATTAAAAGTTTTTTTTTCATTGTTATGGTTTGTCAATCAAAAGTTTAGCTTTAATATCTATCTCGTATTTTTCTGGACTTAGTCCATTACATCGTGTTAATCTATCCATTGTTTTTATTCCGCCCATAACGATTCCATTTTTCTTAACAGCCAAAATTCCGAATTCTGAACACGATGGAGTAAATGTACAAACTGTTAAATCTTGTGAGGAGAAGAACGTTTTGTAAAATAAAAACAAACCAGAAAACAAATATTGAACTTCGTTCTTGTTTCCTTTTGCTTCTTTATAAACCCGCTTTTGTGGCGGTTGAACAACGCTTCGGAGCAACTTTATTTCGGCATTACTTTGGGCTTTTATTTGCTTGCTTGATGAGAGGCTTAATAGTAGGAATAGGATAATTATAAATTGAGTTTTCATCTTCTTGGTCAATGATAATATTTTTATAAGTTGTTTGCTGAATATTTTGAGTCCCGTCTGTATTATATGAAATTTGGGTCACTTGCTTGGGAAATTCTACGCCATTGATGTTAGCGTATTCTTTAAAAAATTGTTGACTTAATAACTTTTCATTCACATCATAAAACGCAATCGCATCAAGTCGTTTGTTTACATTAGCCATTTTTATTTTACCTAATGTTTCCATTAATTGTTTTTCTACAACACTCCAAGTTGTAATTACTCGTCCATCTTTGTCTTTTTCTACTTTAGATATTTTATAAATTTTTGCTGCATTCCCCGCATTAATTCCGTAGTCTGCAAGTTTTCCAGAAAGAGACAAATGAAAAATTGAAAATTCATTAGCAGCCATTACCGTTTGAGAAATAACGCTATCTTTTGAAATCTTAAATAGCGTAGTGTCTTTTATAATGATGGTTTCCTGCTGAGGAAAAGTCAGTTTATAAACCACTTTCAAATTTGTTTTATCGTAATAAACTTTCCCGACAGTCAAACGAAATGACCCATTCGACAATTTATCTTTGATTGAAACATCTGCTTTTATCCGATAAAATTGTTGTGCCTGTGAAGTAAAAACCACAAAAAATAATAGCAAGAAAATCTTTTTCATGTATATGGAATATTGAATAAACAGAAATAGCCCAATCTTTTGATTTGGGCTATTTTTTTATGTTGATACACTTAAATTAGAACCAGAAGCTTCTTCCAATAACAGCAACTACAACAATGTAGTAAACGATATAAACAGCAGCAGTAACTAAACAACCAAACAATGCTTTTTTAGTTTGGTCTTTGTCTTTGTCTGTAATCAAATAAACCGCTAATACACCGATTGGGCCAAGTACACAACCCCACCAGAATGCTGGAATATTTAATGGCAATTCATCAACCGCAACAGCGTTTGTTACGTTTGTATCTAATTTTAAATCTTCAGTAAGCTCAGTGCCTTTAACATCTTCGATTGTTGTTCCTTCGTGAGATGTTACATATTGCTCTAACTTGTTTAATTTTTCAAACTCAGCGTTGATATTTTGTTCGTTAAAAGTCATTACTTGGCTTTCAGAAACAGCTGGAGTTTGAACAGTTTCGTTAGTCAATGATGCAACTTCCATAGAATTATCAGCTACTAAAGTTGCTTCAGTTGGAGCAGCAATGGTTGCGGTTTCTTCAATTGCAGTTACTGCTACTGGGGCTTGAGTTGTTTTCTTTACAGAAGCATAAGTAGTTGTGCTGCTTTTTTGAAAAGTTGCATATTCTTTCTTTTGGCAAGAAGCTAATACAACTATTGCAGAAAGGAATAGGACTAATTTTTTCATAAGTACAAAATGTTTAGACGTTAAGAGATTGGTTATTATTTACAAAAATATCGTTTTAATTTGAATTGCAAACTGACGGCAAACATATTATTAAAAAAATCATAAAAATTTAGCCTAGGATTTCATTCATTCAAATACTAAAAGTGAATATTTACAAATGAACATAAAAAAAATCTGAATGCCTTTTTAATAAAATTAAATTTGCAAAAAAATTTACTAAACGGTCAAACTCAAAATGTACGAAACCTACAAACATATTCCTTTTCATTCTGCTAATACTTTTACTGAAGAAACGCTCATTCAAAAATCACAACATTATTTTGAACATTTGAATCAACGGCGTTCTTTAAGATTCTTTTCTGAAAAATCATTTCCTATCGAAGTTTTGGAAAATATTATTTTGGCTGCTTCAACAGCTCCTTCAGGTGCAAATAAACAACCTTGGACTTTTTGTGTAGTTTCATCTCCTGAATTGAAACGACAAATCAGAATTGCCGCTGAAGAAGAAGAACACATTAGTTATGATAGCAGAATGTCTGATGAATGGAAAGAAGATTTAAGACCGTTGGCAACCGATTGGCAAAAACCATTTTTAGAAGTTGCTCCGTATTTGATAATTGTTTTTAAAAGACCTTATGAGATTGAAGTAGGAGGGAAGAAACATCAAAACTATTATGTAAACGAGTCGGTTGGGTTAGCTTGCGGTTTCTTATTAACGGCTGTACACCAATTGGGCTTGGTTGCACTTACTCACACACCAAGCCCAATGGATTTTCTTACCAAAATCTTAAATCGTCCTTCCAACGAACGTCCATATTTACTTATTCCTGTTGGTTATCCTGCCGAAAATGCAACAGTACCAGATATCAAAAGAAAGTCAAAAAATGAGGTTTTGGTTTGGTATAAATGATTATTCTTGACTTTTAATTTTATCTTTAAAAACCTTTTGAAATTTTTCAACCTTTGGCTTAACGACCATTTGACAATAAGGATTTGAGCCATTCAAGTTGAAATAATCTTGGTGATAATTTTCGGCTTTATAAAAAACACTAGCCGGCTCTAACGTAGTAACAATTGGTGCGTTGTATGAACCCGAAAGGCTTAAATCATTTTTTATGTTTTCGGTAATTTGCTTTTGTTTACTGTCATGATAAAAAACTGCTGAACGATACTGCGTGCCAATATCATTTCCTTGACGATTTAGAGTTGTTGGGTCGTGTGTTTTCCAGAAAACTTCAAGTAATTCTTCAAAACTAATTTTTTGTGGATTGTATGTTATTTGACAAACTTCTGCATGTCCTGTTTCTCCTGTACAAACATCTTTATAACTTGGATTTTTTACAGAACCGCCCATATAACCCGATTCTACTTTTTCTACGCCTTTCAACTTTTGAAAAACAGCTTCAACGCACCAAAAACAGCCAGCCCCAAATGTTGCAACAGCCGTTGGTGATAATGTAGTATTCTCTTGACTTACATTTTCTTGATTCATTTGCTTAACTTTGTTTTTTACAATTTGTGCTTTCGATAAAAACCCAAAAAGCACAAATACTATTATTTGAATACATGTTTTCATTTTAACAAATATCTTTAGTTTTATGTTTCTTTATTTTTAACCATAATTCTTTCTCAATTACAATATTCTTCTGCTCATGAAAAAAATTAATGTCGATGATTTTAAATTTAACGGAAAAGGAAAGTTTTCAATTAAGAAAACAGAGACCAAAGTTAATGATTTTTATGATGATAATGAAGATTATGAAACCTCCTTACAAATACTCCAAAAAGAGTTAGATGAGCTTCAACAAAAAATGTTTGCCCATAATAAATATGGTTTTTTAGTGATATTCCAAGCAATGGATGCCGCAGGAAAAGATGGCACTTTGAAAGCGGTTTTTTCAGGAGTTAATCCTCAGGGCTTAAGATTTTATTCTTTCAAACGTCCAACCGAAACCGAACTTGATCATGATTTTCTTTGGCGTTCAAATGTACAATTGCCCGAACGTGGAACAATTACTGTTTTTAACCGTTCCTATTATGAGGAAGTTTTGGTTGTGAAAGTACATCCCGAAATTTTGCAAAATACACAAAAACTTCCTGTCGAAGAATTCAAAAACATAGACAAAGTTTGGAAATATCGTTATGAAGATATTGCTAATTTAGAAAAATATTTATTCCGTAATGGGATTCAGATAATTAAGTTCTTCTTAAATGTTTCTAAAAAAGAACAAACTAAAAGATTAATTGAACGAATTGAAGACCCTTCAAAAAACTGGAAATTTGAAGAACAAGATGTGAAGGAACGAGATTTTTGGAATCAGTATCAAAATGCATACGAAGATGCAATCAATGAAACATCAACTGAAAATTGTCCTTGGTATGTAATTCCTGCTGATGATAAAAAAAATATGCGGTTAATTGTTGCTACCATTATAGCAAAGCATTTAAAAAGCCTTGATATTGATTTTCCTAAATCTGATTTAAATCGTCAAAAAATGCTTCAAAGTCTCATTGAAAAAATTAGAAGTCAAGAAAAAGCTTAGTTTCGTAATTAAACCAAATTAAAATTTTATAGCGAAATTTGTATTTTAAGAATAATTCATAAAACCCTAGTATTAAGTACTTTATGAAATTTTGTTAAAATTGGCATTAGCCATTAAAACATAAAATATTTAGACACTTTTATACATTGTTATTTTGTCTTTTTTACCTTTGCTCAATATTTTCAGGACGCAGAAAACAATCTGCGTCCCTTTTGTATTTATAAATTTACAAAATTGTGAAAGCTTACGAATTATTAAAAATCTACGAAGAAGATAGTTTTATTAAAACACTTATCGAAGAAATAAAGTCCAAAAAGAATGTTCAACTAAAAGGGCTTTCTGGTAGTTTGGATGCAATCATTGCTTGCATCAATTACCGACTCAATCCTCAGCACCATATTTTTGTTTTAAATGACAAAGAAGATGCCGCCTATTTTTATAACGATTTACAAAATCTGATTGGAGAAGAAAATGTTTTTCTTTTTCCAATGTCTTATAAAAAACCTTATTTGTATGAGGAAATTGATAATGCTAATGTGCTTCAACGTTCGGAAGTATTAAATCAACTTAATAATGACAAGTCAAATTTGCTTATTGTTACATATCCAGAAGCTTTATCGGAAAAAGTAATTAATAAAAAATCTTTGATTGCCAATACACTTCAAGTTAAGGTTGGTGAAAAACTTGATGTTAGTTTTATTTCAGAACTATTGGTTTCCTATGATTTTGAAAAAACTGATTTTGTTTATGAACCTGGACAATTTTCAATTAGAGGTGGAATTGTAGACGTTTTTTCTTATGCTTCCGAATTTCCATGTCGCCTTGAACTCTTTGGAGATGACATCGATAGTATTAGGCTTTTCAACCCCGAAAGTCAACTTTCATTGCAAGAAGTGAATCAAATTAACATTATTCCAGATGTACAGAGTAAATTAATTCAAGAAAATAGAGAATCGTTTTTTAATTTTTTTCGCAATAAAAGTTCAATATGGATAAAAGACGTAGAATACTCTTTGGAATGTATTGAAGATTGTTTTAATAATGTTGAACAACAATTTCAAAAAATACTCGATCAAAGCGGCGGAATTAAATTAATACTAAAACCCGAAGAACTTTTCGAGACTCGAAGAACATATTTGAATGAAATCAAAAAGTTTAATGTAGTAGAATTTGGCACAAAATTATATTTCAAGGATGCTGAAAAAATGATTTTCCCGTCAAAAGCACAACCTTCTTTTAATAAGGATTTTAAAAGACTTATTGATAACGTCAAGGAAAATCAATCAAATGGCATTACTACTTTAATTACATCTGATTCGGTCAAACAACTTAATCGATTGGATTCTATTTTTAATGAAATTGACCCACTAACCAAATTTCAATCACTAGAAATTTCACTTCGTGCTGGTTTTATTGATGAACTTACAAAATTCGCTTGCTACACTGACCATCAAATTTTTGACCGCTATCATCGTTTTAAAGTGCGTGATAAATTCAGCAAGTCAAAAGCCCTTACTTTGAAAGAATTAAAGTCACTTCAAACTGGTGATTTTGTTACACATATTGATTATGGTATCGGTCGATTTGCAGGATTAGAAAAAATTACGGTCGGAGACAAAGAACAAGAAGCTGTACGGTTAATTTATCGTGATAATGATATTTTACTTGTCAATATTCATTCACTCCATAAAATAGCAAAATATTCTGGAAAAGAAGGAACTCCTCCGACGATGAGCAAATTGGGTTCGGGTGAGTGGGAAACCAAGAAATCAAAGGTTAAACGCCAAGTAAAAGATATTGCAAAAGAGCTTATTTCACTCTATGCCAAACGTCGATTAGCACCTGGTTTTCAATTTTCAAGAGACGGTTTCATGCAAGCAGAACTTGAATCTTCTTTTCTTTATGAAGATACGCCTGACCAAGCTAAAGCAACTAATGATGTAAAAGACGACATGGAAAAACCGTATCCAATGGATAGATTAGTTTGTGGAGATGTTGGTTTTGGAAAAACTGAAGTTGCCATTCGTGCCGCATTCAAGGCAGTTGCTGATAGTAAACAAGTTGCTGTTTTAGTTCCCACTACAATTTTGGCCATGCAACACCATAAAACATTTGCAGAAAGATTATCAAAACTACCTGTAAATGTTGAAGAAATAAGTCGTTTTCGTTCTTCTAAAGAAATTGCCCAAACCTTAAAAAACATAAAGGAAGGGAAAACAGATATATTAATTGGTACGCATCGAATACTAAATAAGGATATTGATTTTAAAGATTTGGGTTTGTTAATTATTGATGAGGAACAAAAATTTGGTGTCAAAGCAAAAGACCGCTTAAAAGAGATAAAACATAATGTTGATGTTTTAACATTAACTGCAACACCGATTCCTAGAACACTCCATTTTTCATTATTGGGTGCTAGAGACCTTTCTATTATTTCAACTCCACCACCAAATCGTCAACCTGTTACTACGGAGGTTCATGTTTTTAAAGAAGAATTGATTCGTGACGCAATAAGTTATGAACTTAAAAGAGGTGGACAAGTTTTCTTTGTACATAACCGTGTGAATGATATTGAGTCAATTGCTAATATTATTTTACGCCTTGTTCCAGACGCCAAAATTGGTATTGCTCATGGTCAAATGGATGGTGATAAATTAGAAAAAGTGATGATGAAATTCATCGAAGGCGAATACGATATTTTGGTTTCAACTAATATTATAGAGTCAGGACTTGATATTTCAAATGCAAATACAATCATTATTAATCAAGCTCAAAACATTGGTATGTCAGACCTACATCAAATGCGAGGTAGGGTAGGGCGTTCAAATAGAAAAGCTTTTTGTTATTTGTTAACTCCGCCCATTTCTCTTCTTTCTAAAGATGCACGTAAACGCTTACAAACCCTCGAAGAGTTTTCGGATTTGGGCGATGGTTTTAAAGTTTCAATGAGAGATTTAGATATTCGAGGTGCAGGAAATTTATTAGGTGCTGAGCAAAGCGGTTTTATCAATGATTTAGGTTATGAAACTTATCATAAAATTCTTGATGAGGCTGTTCAAGAATTGAAAGAAAATGAATTTAAAGACTTATTCATGAAAGATTTATCTTCGATTGAAGATTTACATTTACCAGATTGCCAGATTGAAACTGACTTGCAAATCATTATTCCTGAAAAGTACGTTAGCAATATTTCTGAAAGACTTTCTCTTTATAATCAACTAGATAACATTGAAAAAGAAGAAGAACTTCAAGAATTCCAAAAGTCTATCATTGATAGATTTGGACCGATGCCATCAGAAGTGAAAAATTTGTTTAAAATAGCCAGAATTAGATGGAAAGCCGAGCAAATAGGATTTGAAAAATTAACATTAAAAAACAATATACTCAAAGGATACTTCGTTTCACAAGAGCGTACAGAATATTTTCAGACCGAAAAGTTTGGCAAAATTCTTGATTATATTAAAACTAATCCAAAGCATTGTTCACTTAAAGAAATCAAGTCTAAACTGCTTCTAACGGTTGAAAAAGTACAATCTATTGATGATTTAGATAAATTATTGAGTGGTATTGTCTAAAACATCAACATTCTTAATTAATTGATTTTCAGATTTTTACTGAAATATATACTGAATTACCTATTTTTGCAAAACGAATTTAATTAACAAAAATCATTCCGAAAATGAAAAAACTACTTTTTAGTTCGACTGCGGTTGCATTAGCTTTAACGCTAATTCTAAGTGGTTGTTCGAGCAAAAAGAAAGCTTCAAGTATTAATCCTGGTCGTAAAAGTACTGCAACAGGAATTACTTATGGCAAAAAAAGTAAGAAAGGGAAAGAGCCTGAAGGATTACAAGTGAAAGACTTTAAGGGTCAACCTGCTGGACCGAACCTAGTTTTTATCGAAGGTGGTCGATTTACGATGGGAACTGTTGAAGAAGATGTGACTTTTTCTCGTGATAACCTTGAAAGAACTGTAACAGTTTCGTCTTTCTATATGGATGAAACTGAAATTACGAATCTTCACTGGATGGAATACCTTCATGCTATTCAAAAAGATTCTTCTCAAGAGTTTTATGAAACAGCTCTTCCTGATACAACGGTTTGGCTAAACAAACTTTCATTCAACGACCAATTCACAGACCAATACTTACGTTATCCTGGTTTTAGATTCTACCCAGTTGTTGGTGTTTCTTGGGTTCAAGCTTCAGATTTTTGTAAATGGAGAACAGAAGCTGTTAACGGGGAAATGGCAAAAAGATTTGGTGATAAAACCAAGACAGCTAAAAATAATGCTAAAGGATTTGGTAAGAAAAAGAAAGGAGAACCTGTTGCTGAAGCTCCAACTGCTAAAACTGGCGGTCGTTTAGCCATTGAATCTGGTAATGTGCTTCCAGCATATCGCCTTCCAACTGAAGCAGAATGGGAATATGCTGCAAAAGCCATGATTGGAACTCAATATATGGATGAAAATCAGTCAAATCAACGTATTTATCCTTGGGATGGCTCTTCGATGCGTAAAAACAAGGGCAAACAAAAAGGTACAATGCTTGCCAATTTCAAGCGTGGTCGTGGTGATTATGCTGGTATCGCTGGGCATCAAAACGATAGAGGTATTATTACTATGGAAGTTTACGAATTCCCACCTAATGATTTTGGATTATATAATATGGGTGGTAATGTAAACGAATGGGTTTATGACCTTTACCGACCAAACTCTTTCCAAGATGTGAATGACTTAAATCCAATTCGTCGTAATGATTTCTTAGATGAAGAAAAAATGTACGATAAAAAGAACTTTAATTCATTAATTGATAATAATTTGAGAGTTTATAAAGGAGGTTCTTGGAACGACGTAGCTTATTGGTTATCACCAGGTACTCGCCGTTATCTAGACCAAGATTCTTCTACTGCAACTATTGGTTTCCGTTGTGCTATGATTGCAATTGGTCCAAAAGGTAAACGAAAATTATAAAACGAATTTTAAAATCCCCTCCCAAAAAGAGGGGATTTTTTATTTTTAGAAGGCCGCAGCAATCGTTATAATTGATATATCTTTAGCTCCAGCATTTAACAGTGTTTTACCGAAAGACTCAATCGTAGCTCCAGTTGTTAATACATCATCGACTATTGCAACTCTTTTACCCACTATTTTATCTTTATCCACTACTTCAAATATGTTTTCCACATTTTGAAATCGTTCATATCTACTTTTCTTTGTTTGCGTATCTGTATGAATATTTCTTTTTATAGCTTTACATTCAAACGGCCTATTTAATGCCACTGAGAGGCCTTCAGCGATACAATCTGCTTGGTTATATCCTCTTTGTTTTTGTTTGCTCTCATGCAACGGTACACCTATCAATACATCTATTTTATTTTCAAAGCCAACTGTTTTTAAATCAACCCCATATAATTTTCCAAGCAGCCTCCCAACTTCTGGTTTATTTCTATATTTAAGTTCGTGTAAAAGCTTTTGAACTTTTCCTTTTTGTGAAAACTTCATAAACGTTAGCGTATTAGAAACTAAAAGTTTACCCCAAAACCGATTTGAAATTTGTTCTAGACTTTCAATATGTGAATTTGTTCTTGGTAAGTCTACGATACATTTTATACAAATAAGATTTTCTCCGCCTAAAAGTGTATCTCCACATGCTTCGCAGCATCTTGGATAGATTATATCTAAAAAATGCGTAAACCATTTCATAGTGTTTGTTTAAGTTTGTGTGTAAATAATATGTATGTATGAATCAAGAAGACAATATTTTAAAAGAAAACTGGCAAACGTTATTAAATTTTTTAAAGAATAACCTTGGCAAAAAACCAACAGACCTTAATGGCGTTTTATTTCTCATTGGCGTTCAAGAACTTGGACAAGGTAAAAAAGTTTTTACAAAAGAGCAAAAACAAGACTTAATGCACATTGCAATTTGTAAAGTTTTAAGCTTTGGAAATTACTACGAACTTGAAGGAAGAGACCAAGATGGTTGGCCTCATTGGAAATTAATTAACCCATTACCCAATTTTGATATACTTTCACAAGAAAAACTTCTTAAACATTTTGTATTAGAATATTTCAGAAAAGAGGTTGGACTTCACATATAATTTATTTTTTTGTAAAAATATTAATCTTTCTAATCTAAAATTTTTACTAAATATGAAAATCATTTCTTACAACGTTAACGGTATTCGTTCGGCAATCAATAAAGGTCTTATTTCTTGGCTACAAATAAGTAAACCTGATATTCTATGTTTACAAGAAATCAAATTATCAGAAACAGAGTTGGTTAGCCCCCTTTTTGAAGAATTAGGCTTTTTTTGCTATTGGTATCCTGCCCAAAAACGTGGTTATAGTGGCGTTGCTATTTTATCTAAGCAAAAACCAAATCATGTTGAATACGGAATTAGTAATCATTTGTATGATTCTGAAGGCAGAGTTCTTCGTGCTGATTTCGATTCTTTTTCTATCATTAGTGCCTATTTCCCTTCTGGCACTTCTGGCGATGAACGACAAGGATTAAAAATAAAATTCTTAGACGAATTTTACGTTTACATTCAAGAACTTCAAAAAGATTTTTCAAATTTAATCATTAGCGGTGACGTAAACATCTGTCATCGGGAGATTGACATCCATAACCCTAAGAGTAACGCAAATTCATCTGGGTTCCTACCTGAAGAACGTGCATGGGTTGGCAAATTTCTTGATATGGGTTATATAGACTCATTCAGGTATTTTAACCAAGAACCACATAATTATTCTTGGTGGTCATATCGAGCTGGTGCAAGACAAAAAAACCTTGGTTGGCGAATAGATTATCATTTTGTTTCTGTGGGTCTAAAAAATCAACTTAAAAATGCTGCCATTTATCCCGAACAATTGATGTCTGACCATTGTCCAATAGAACTTTGTTTACTTTAAAATTTATTAAACTCATATAAATCATGTCAATATCTGTAAAATCTATTTTTTCAAAAATAGATGATTATAAACGAAAGTACTATAAAAACCTACTCATTAAAGGGTCTTTATTTACATTGGCTTTGATATTCTCCTCTTTTTTGCTTGTTAATACAGTAGAATATTTTGGTCGTTTTAACTCTACAATTAGAGCTTTATTGTTTTTTGCTTTTTTAGCTTTGGTTATTTATTCAATTATTTATTGGATAATAAAGCCTTTACTTTATCTTTTTCACTTTAATGAACCTTTAACTTATGAAAAAGCTGCTCAAGAAATTGGCAAGTTTTTTCCCGAGGTAGGAGATAGGCTGTTGAATACGCTTCAGTTAGCTCAACTTTCAGATACTGACAATTCTCTGCTTCAAGCAAGCATTAGTCAAAAAACAAATGAGTTGAGATTTGTTAAATTTGCGGACGCCATTAAAATCAATGAAAATAAAAAGTATCTAAAATATACCATTCCTCCACTAATACTTATTTTATTGATTGCAGCTATCTCACCTAAATTTTTTAAAAGTAGCACAGAACGAATTGTTTACTTTCAAAAAGATTTCGCTGAAGAAGCCCCTTTTAAGTTTAAAATTACTAATTCTGAACTAAAAGCTGTTAAAAACGAAGATTTTAACTTGAGCCTTACTTTGATTGGTAATGCAGTTCCGGAAGCTGTTTATTTAGTCGCCAATGACCGTAAGTTTAAAATGAATTCGGTTGATAATAAACACTATACTTTTGTTTTCTCGAAAGTTCAAAATCCTGTTGATTTTCATTTTTTAGCTTCTGGCTTTAAATCTAATGAATTTGAACTCGAATTAATTAGTCGGCCAAATTTACTTTCTTTTGATGTTTCCTTAAATTATCCTTCTTATCTCAATAAATCTAACGAAAGTTTTGATAATGTTGGAAACCTTGTCGTACCCGAAGGAACTACTGTTGAATGGAATTTCCGTGCTACAAATACAGATTCTCTATATTTATTATTTGAAAATGAACCTAAGCATTTATCTAAAGATGGCTTTGGCGATAACTTTTCTTATGTACGTCGCTTAAAAAACTCTTCTTCTTATAAAATTCAACTTAATAATGAATTTAGCTCTAATCGAGAAAACATTGATTTTTACATTAACGTTATTCCTGATAAATATCCGCAAATTCAATTAGAGCAAATTCGAGATACTACGCTTTTCAACTATATAGTTTTGGGAGGAAATATAAATGATGATTATGGTTTAGCTCTATTTAAACTTTTTTATCGTCCAGTACGTGAATCTTCACTCAATCAAACGCCTGTTTTTACTTCTATTGATGTCGCATTCAACAAATCTCAAATATCTCAGAGTTTCTATTACCAGTTTCCACTTATTGATTTGAAGCTCAATCCTGGTGAAAAAGTTGAATACTTCCTACAGCTTTGGGATAATGATGGTGTGAATGGCTCTAAAAGCACAAAAACGCCCATTCTGACGTTTTCTTTGCCTTCAGTGAAGAATTATGAAGCCGAAGTTGAAAAAGCCACTGAGAAGACCGAAAACATGCTTGAAAAGCTAAATGAAAAATCTAAGAAATTAAAGAATGACCTTAACAATCTTGAGAATAAACTGAAAAGTAAAAAAGACTTAGACTTTCAAGAGAAAAAACAATTAGAGGAATTATTAAAAAAGCGTGATGAGCTCGTTTCTGAAATGAAAGCCTTGCAAGAACAATTTGAAAAAATGCAAGAAAAAACAAATCGTTTTCAACAACAATCTCCTGAACTCCAACAAAAAATGGAGCAACTCAAAAAACTTATGGATGAAGTCATGAATGATGAAACCAACAAAATGTATGAAGAGTTGAAAAAAATGATGGAAAAAGGGCTTGATGAAAAAACAGTTGAACAATTAGAAAAACTCAAAAATCAAGAGCGTAATATCGATAAAGATATTGATAGAACACTTAAACTATTCAAGCAACTACAATTGCAGCAGAAAGTTGAAAAGGCAGCTGATGAATTAGAAAAGCTTGCTGAAAAACAAGAAAAACTTGCTGATGAAACTCAAAAAAATGGCAAAGAGCAAAACACTCAACAAAAAGATGCGAAAAATGATGATTTAAAAAAGGAACAAGAAAAATTATCTAAAGAGTTTGATGATAAAAAAGAACAATTGAAAGATATCGAAAAACTAAGTAAAGAATTAAAAAAAGAGATTGACCAACAAAAAGAAGAACAGGAAGAAATTTCGAATGATCAAGAAAATTCAGAGCAACAACTTGAGGAAAATCAAAATGATTCCGCTGCTAAGAATCAAAAGAAAGCTGCCAAGAAAATGAAGCAAATGGCTCAGAAAATGAAAGAATCTATGAAGAGCCAAGAAATGAAAGAAATGGATGAAGATATGGATGCTTTAAGAGCGATTCTTGAAAACCTTGTTAAACTTTCTTTTGACCAAGAAAAGATAATGAAAGATTTCCGTAGCATGAATGTGTCTGACCCTCGTTTTGTTAAACTTTCACAAGAGCAACTTAAACTTCAAGATGATGCCAAAATGATTGAAGACAGTTTATATTCTCTTGCTAAAAGAGTTCTTCAGATTCAATCTTTCGTTACAAAAGAAGTTACTTCTATGAGAAACTCAATGGATGAAAGTGTAAAGTTTATCAAAGAACGTAAACTGAATGTGGCATCAGCTAAACAACAATTCTCAATGACCGCCATCAATAACCTTGCATTAATGCTCAGCGACACTTTTAGTCAAATGCAACAAATGATGGCTAATGCTATGCCTGGGCAAGGCGGAAAAGGTAAGAAAGGAAAAGGTGCTTCTCCTATGTCAATTGGAGAAAAGCAGGATGATTTAAACAAATCTATGGAAAAGCTTTCTAAGTCAGGCAAATCTGGAAGAGGCTTATCAGAAGAAGCTGCTAAGCTTGCACAAGAACAATCGCAACTTAGAAAACGTATCAAGCAAATGCAAGATGAATTAAAAGGCACTGAAATTGGCAAAAAGCTAGGTAATGAATTAAAAGAACTCGAGAAAAAAATGGACGAAAACGAAACTGATTTAGTTAATAAAAGAATCAATCCAGATTTAATAAAACGCTCTCGTGATGTTCAAACTCGTTTGCTTGAAGCGGAGAAGGCGGTTCAACAACAAGAAGAAGATCCAACTCGTCAATCTAAAGCAGCTCAACAATTTAATCGTTCTTCTCCACCTTCAATGGATAAGTTTTTACAGGAAAAACAAAAGCAAGTGGAATTAATTCGCACAGTTCCTCCCAATTATACACCTTTCTATAAGAAACAAACTGATAATTATTTCAGAAAAATTAAGTAAACATTATTCTTCTTAAATTTGCAGGGACGCACCAATTGCGTCCCTTTTTTGTTTCTTTAATTAATCCACTATTAATTAATTTTGAACAGGTTCTATTATATGGCTTTAATTATCCCTTTTTCAAACACTTTTACTTTACTTATTTTTAACACCGTTTATCGGAAGGAAATCATCCAATAAACAATACAAAATTTTCACGTTTCACGTGAAACAATGGATTTTATAAAAACACAAACGTTTCACGTGGAAACATAAATAAAAACACAATGTTTAAAGAATACGATGTAATTGTAGTGGGTGCTGGTCATGCAGGATGTGAAGCAGCAGCAAGTGCAGCAAAAATGGGCTCGTCAGTATTATTGGTAACAATGAATATGCATACCATAGCTCAAATGTCATGTAACCCAGCAATGGGTGGTGTCGCAAAGGGACAAATAGTTCGTGAAATAGACGCTTTAGGTGGTCAATCTGGAATTATAAGTGATAAGACAATGATTCAATTCAGAATGCTTAACCGTTCTAAAGGACCAGCAATGTGGAGTCCAAGATGCCAAAGTGATAGAATGATGTTTGCCCAAGAATGGAGAGATACGATGGAAAACATCCCAAACCTTGACTTTTGGCAAGAAATGATAGAAGGACTGATAATAAAGAACAATAGGGTGGTAGGAGTGCGTACAGGGATGGGTATTGAAATAAAAAGCAAAAGTGTGGTACTAACCAATGGTACATTTTTAAATGGTAAAATACATATTGGTGAGAAAAACTTTGGAGGAGGAAGAACAGGAGAAAAAGCTGCTCATGGAATAACTGAACAATTAGTAGAACTAGGTTTTGAATCAGGAAGAATGAAAACAGGAACTCCGCCACGAATAGATGGGCGTTCTTTGAACTGGGATTTTATGGAAGAACAAAAAGGAGATGATAATCCAGAAAAGTTTTCATACACAAATACACCAAAACTTACCAAGCAAAGGAGTTGCTATGTAACATATACAAACGAAAAAGTTCACGAAGTACTAAGAAAAGGATTCGACAAATCTCCAATGTTTAGTGGAAGAATCAAAGGCTTAGGGCCAAGATACTGTCCATCAGTTGAAGACAAAATCAATCGATTTGCAGATAAAGATCATCACCAAATATTTGTAGAGCCTGAAGGTTGGAATACGGTAGAAATGTATATCAATGGTTTTTCAACATCATTACCTGAAGAAATCCAGTACGAAGCGTTAACAAAAATAAAAGGTTTTGAAAATGTAAAAATGTTTAGACCAGGTTATGCAATTGAATATGATTTTTTTCCCCCAACTCAATTAAAATTAACACTAGAAACGCACTTAATAGAAAACCTTTATTTTGCAGGACAAATAAATGGAACGACAGGATATGAAGAAGCTGCATGCCAAGGATTAATGGCTGGAATAAATGCACATAACAAAGTGCATGAAAAAGATGAATTTATACTTAAAAGAAACGAAGCATATATAGGAGTTCTAATTGATGATCTTGTAAATAAAGGAACGGATGAACCATACAGAATGTTTACTTCAAGAGCGGAATTTCGCACTTTGTTAAGACAAGATAACGCAGATATAAGACTAACTGTGAAAGGATATCACTTAGGATTGGCAGACGAGAATAGATTAGAAAGAGTTCTTTACAAAAAAGAAACTTCAGAGAAAATTGTAAAAGAAATAAAAAATAGGAAAATTTCTCCAGACGATGCAAACGGATATCTAGAACAAATAGGTTCAGCTATGTTGAGAGAAAAATCATCATTTTATAGTATTCTAAAAAGACCCGAAATTGATATTGAACATATCAAAACCTTGGATAATGAAATGGCTGAATATTTGAGAAACTTCGACGAAGAAGTGATTGAACAGGCAGTTATTCATGTAAAGTATGAAAGCTACATAGAAAAAGAATTACTAATGGCCGAAAAAATGTCTCGTTTGGAAGATTTAAATATCAATCCAAACTTTGATTATGAAAGATTACATTCTATTTCGATTGAAGCAAGACAAAAACTTAAGAAAATAAAGCCACAAACTTTAGGGCAAGCCTCTAGAATAAGTGGAGTCTCACCAGCAGATATTTCAGTAATTATGATTCACCTAGGAAGGTAAAATAAACAATATGCTAATAATGAATAGAAAGAGAAGGACGAGTATTCAAATTTAACATATAAGATTTTGGTGCATAAAGTTCGTTTTTAACAGTTGTCAAACGAAGAAAAAGACCAATAAAAATAAATAATAAAAGTAAAAGAATCAACATTGTTTTAGCAGATTATAGGGTTAGAATAACTTTCGCAATTAAAATAAAAAAACAGTATTTAAAGAAGTGTTTTTTTTACAACAAAATATATTGGGAAGAAAAATACTTAATACTGGAGAAAATGAAACCAAATTAAGAAAAATATATTAATATCTGAATATTTGAAAATAGATAAATAACAATAAATAACACTAAAATAGTAGTTTTCAGAATAATACCCTCAATTGTTTATAACTTGGGGGTATTATTTTGGATAAAAATTAAAAACATTGTGAAAATAAATTGAACATGAATAATTATATGATAGTAAACAAAAGAAATAATGGTTTAATACTAATTATTATTCTAGTAATGTGTGGATGTGCTCAATTTGTACCTCCAACAGGTGGAAAGAAGGATGAAGTACAGCCAAAATTAATTAATTCAAATCCAAAAGCGGGACAGAAAAACTTTAAAGAAAAATCAATTAGTTTGACATTTGATGAATTGATTGATGTTACGAGTTTAAGACAAGAACTTTTAATAATACCAGACATAGAAGGAACTTACGACATTAAAGCAAAATCAAATACAGTAATTTTAAAATTTGACAAGGCATTTAAAGATAGTACTACATATACTTTAAACTTTAGAAAAGGAATAAAAGATGTAAATGAAAGAAACGAAGCAAAAAATCTAAAAGTTGTTTTTAGTACTGGAAATACAATTGATTCACTAAAAATAAATGGAAATGTAAAAAGTCTGTTAACCAACCAGCCAATACTGGAGGCAAATATCGCATTGTATAAACTACAGGATTCGATAGATTTGAAAAAGACAAAACCTGATTATTTTATTAAAACAGATTCAAGTGGGAATTATCAATTTGAAAATTTAAAAAGCGGTAAATATAAAATATATGGCTTTTTAGATAAAAACAGTAATCTAAAATATGACACAAAAACAGAATCTATTGGATTTAGAAACGATACTTTAAATTTAATAAAAAACCTGACAAATATAGATTTATTGATAGCAAACGCTAATAATGAAAAACCAAAAAATCAAAAAGGGTTAGCAAGAGCAGAGGACTATACGGTACTATATGATAAAAATATTAAATCGTATGAGGTGAGTTTCAATAATTCAAATGATAGTATTCCTAATATTTTTGAAGGAAAAGAAATAAAATTCTTTAATACAAAGCAAAGAACAGATACATTAAAAGTAAATATTACGGTCACAGATTCAAGTAATAATATATTGACACATGTACAAAAAATCAAATTTAGAGACCCTGAAAAAAAGAAAACCAAGAAAAACGAGTACCTAAATTATGAGATAAAACCACAATCTGGGGAAGATATTGAAAACAAAATTAAGTATGAAATAAATTTCAAAATCCCAGTTATGACTTTTGATTTGACAAAATTGAAAATATTATCAGATACAATAAGAGAAGAAAAAATTGATACAAGTAATGTAAAATGGAATAAATATAGAAACAAATTGGTAATCACAAAAGAAATAAATGCAAAAAGAGAAGTAAAAATAATAATGAATAAAGGGTTATTTATAAGCATAAAAGGTGATTCGAATGAAACACAAATTCTGAAAAACCCAATATTAAAATCAGAAAACTATGCCTTAATTGAAGGCACTTTTGAAGATAAAAAAGGAAATAAAATCATACAAATAATAAATGAAAAGTATGAAGTAGTAGCAGAACAAGAAGCGAAAGAAAGCTTTCTATTCAAAAATATTAAACCCGGTATTTATCTATTGAGAATAATAAAAGATGCAAATGGCAACGGATTTTGGGATTTTGGCAACGTAGAAAAGAATATTCAACCAGAAGCAATACAATTTTATGCAGAACCCATTAGGCTCAAAAGCAATTTTGAAGTGCGAGGATTGATAATAAAATAATTGAGACAAAAACAAGTCCTTAAAAGGTCAATTCAAAATAAAAAATATCCAAAAAAAATTGTGGAAAAGGATGTGGATTAAACGTTATTTGTACAAAAGCAATGGTTGAAACGACTGTGGGAAAGTATTTGAATACGTGGAAAGAAATCAAAGCTAGTGGAAATCGAACAAAACATAGGGTTTATCCTCAATCCACACCGTGTTAATTAACGTGGACACATAGTGTTAATAGAATCGAATTTAATTAACACAATAATAATTTACAAAGATGTAAATAACTGGTATTAGAATTGATAATCAATAAAATAAGTGTTAATTAAAATACTAAACGTGTGGAAAACATGATTATTTATTGACATACAAAAAGTATAGATTGTCAACATTAAATGTTTATTCACATTTCCACAGGCATAATAACCAATAACAATAATTAAAATTAATATATTATTCTTTTTTTTTAAGAAATTATGAAACGCTATTTGTTGATTCTGTTATTCTTTTCAATTCATTGGATGTCATTCGGACAAGAGATTGAATTGGCCAATGAATATTTTAAACAAGGAGAATATGAAAAGGCAAAAGACCTTTTTCAAAAAATTGCAAAAGACAAAAACAATATTCGATTGATTCATCAAAACTATATTCAATGTCTCTTTAAACTGAAAAGTTTTGAAGAAGCAGAAAAATATCTAAAACGACAAATTAAAAGCAACGATAATAACGGATTAATCTTTCGAGCGGATTATACAAGCTTGCTTGAAATGACTGGGAAAATAGAAGAAGCAGAAAAGGAGTTAGATTTATTAATTGACTTTGCCGCAAGAGCAGAAGGTACAATTTACGAGCTACAAGACTTTTTGTATAAAAACTCAAAAACCGAACAAGTTGTACAACTCCTAAAAAAAGGAAGAGAAACCAGTAAGGATGATAATAAATATGCAATCTTGTTGGCAAGGGCGTATTTATACAACGGACAAAAAGAACCTATGGTGGAAGAAATTTTAAAATATGGCTTGTTGGAAGGCAATCAAGATTATGTAAAAGCAACATTACAAGACAATATTAAAACAGAAGCTGAAGTAGATATGCTCGAAAAAGCCCTTTATAGCAAGGTACAGAAGTTTCCAAGTGAACAATACTACACTGACCTGCTGATCTGGCATTTAATTCAACAGAAAGAGTTTACTAAAGCATTTATACAAACAAGAGCAATAGATAGAAGATTAAAACAAGATGGACAAAGAGTTTTTGAATTGGCTCAAACAACACTTGTAAACAAAGAATTCAGGAATGCAATCCAAATGTATGAGTATGTGATGAAAGAATATCCACAAGGACAATATTATACTTATGCAAGACGAAATGCGATTTTTTGTAAAGAGGAAATAGTAAAAACAACCTATCCTGTAAATATCAATGATATTAGAGGCTTAATTAAAGATTACCAAGGATTGTTTTCAGATTTAGGAAGAAATGTGAAAACAATGGAAGCCCTAAGAAATACTGCTCAGTTATATGCTTTTTACTTAAATGAAAGAGATACAGCAATAACAGTGCTCGAAACTGCCATAATGATTGCAGGTTCGGATAATGCTTTTAGAGATAAATGCAAGCTTGATTTGGGGGATATTTATGTACTAAAAAATGAACCTTGGGAAGCGACTTTATTATATTCACAAGTTGAAAAATCGCAAAAAGAAGACCAACTCGGACAAGAAGCAAAATTAAGAAATGCAAAACTTCACTATTACAATGGTGAATTTGATTTGTCAAAAGAAGTACTGGACATCTTGAAAAAAGCCACAACACGTGAAATTGCAAACGATGCAATGCAACTAAGCTTATTAATTCAAGACAATATTGGTTTAGATACTTCTGAGGCAGCAATGAAAGAATATGCTAATATTGATTTATTACTTTTCCAAAATAAAAATTCTGAAGCAATGATTGCCCTAGATATTATTTTTGAAAAGTATAAGTCACACAGCTTAGCAGATGATATTTTGTGGTTAAGGGCAAATACACACCTTAAAATTAATCAAGCACAAAAAGCATTAGAAGATTTAGAAATACTTCGTAAAAATTACAATTTTGATATTTTGGCAGATGACGCTTTATTTTTGGAGGCAAAAATTTATGAAGAAAACTTAAATCAAAAAGATAAAGCAATGGAATTATACAGAGAGGTATTACAAAAATTTCCAGGAAGTATTTATGGAGCAGAAGCACGTAAACGATTTAGAAATTTAAGAGGAGATACAATAAATTAATTCTATTTTCATTTATACTATTGAAACGCCTCAAACATTTCGACTTTGAGGCGTTTTTTTTAAAATAGTGTTAACAAACTTCCCCGAAAGCATATCGAAGAACATTTCCTCGTTTTAAAATTATTACCAAATAAAAAACACTTTCCAATGAAATACATGTTATGCACACTCTCCACAGTGTTATCCACAATAGTAATTGTGGCAAATGCACAGGAAGAAAAAGTTCAATCGTTGGGTTATAACTATTACGGACAAAAGATAAATGAAAAAGCATTTTGTAGTCAATTTAGTTTTCGTTCAAAAGAAGTTGCGGAGAAAGCCGTTGATGAAATTGTGAGAAGAAGCGGATTAAAACGAAATTTTTATGTAATGGAATGCCCCAATACCGATAATTGTTTTGCAGCAATTCAAGGACAAACTCGCCTAATAGTCTATGATGGGTCATTCATGAAAAAAGCGAATGATTTATCGAAATCAGATTGGGGAGCATTAAGTATTTTAGCACATGAAATAGGACATCATTTGCAAGGTCATACGATTATAGAAGGTGGCAGTGACCCCGCAAAGGAGTTAGAAGCAGATGAATTCTCGGGCTTTGTTATGTATCAAATGGGTGCATCGCTGAAAGATGCTCAAGCAGCAATTAATAAACTAACATCAGATTATGATGGCGGAACACACCCAGCAAGACCAAAACGGTTGGCTGCAATAAAAAAAGGATATGATAATGCCCAAGACCTATATCCAAATATAAAGAAAAATGATGGAAGTGTCGTGATTTCGCCTCAACGAAATCAGACTCAAGAACCACAAACACAACCACGAACAATTCCTCAGCAAGTTCCACCACAAACGAGAACATATCCCCAAACATCAGAAAATAAAGGAAGTGTGGATAATGTGGATAAACAAGTGGAGAACTCAGAAGTACCAACAAAAAAGCCAGAAATAATAGTTACTACTTCAACTAACGTTGAAAAAGAAGGAGAAAAAAATAAGAAAGGAGGATGTTTTGAAGGAGATTGTAATAATGGTTTCGGGAAAATGGTAAATCCGAAAACAGAAGAAAAATATGAGGGCGAATGGAGAAATGGTAAACGAGATGGAAGAGGCGTAGAATATTATGCTGACGGAGAAAAAAAATATGTTGGAAATTTTAAAAATGGAAAATATAATGGAAGCGGTTCTTTTTTCTTTAAAAATGGGGATAAGTATGTGGGTAAGTATAAAGATGGTGTAATGAATGACGAAAAAGGGTATTTTATATTTAATAATAATATAAGATTAGTAGTGAGAGTTGAAAATAATGTAAAGCATGGAAAAGCAATGAGAATTTATCCAGATGGTAGGAGGGAGGATACTTTTTTTGTAAATGATATTGAAAAAAAGGGCTATTTACCAGATAAAAAGAACCGATATTAAAATCAAATCCATGTTGAAATCCCGCTAAATTGGCGAGATTTCTAGTTTTTAGAAATAACAAGTTTATAAAAAAAGAATAAATCTTTAAATCAACGCCTAAGATTATTTACCTTTGTCCCCTCAAAATACAATAACAAATATGTCTTGGTTTAAGAGAACAGATAAAGGAATTCAGACTCCAACGGAAATGAAACGTGAAGCCCCAGATGGGCTTTGGTATCAATGTCCAACTTGTAAGAAAGCAATGCACACAAGAGAGCATAAATTAAATGCCTTCACGTGTATCAATTGTAACTACCATGAGAAAATTGGTTCAGAAGCATATTTCCAAATATTATTTGATGATGGGGAATATAACGAATTAGATGCAAACCTACATTCAGGCGACCCTTTAAAGTTTATTGATACAAAATCGTATGTTGATAGAGTAAGAGCAACTGAAAAAAAATCAGGCTTAAAAGATGCAGCAAGAACAGCCTACGGTAAAATGTCTGAAATTGATATAGTAATAACCTGTATGGATTTTAGCTTTATTGGCGGTTCGATGGGTTCGGTCGTAGGAGAAAAAATAGCACGTGGAATAGCTTACGCATTAGAACATAAATTACCTTTTTTGATGATTTCAAAATCTGGTGGTGCTAGAATGATGGAAGCAGGTTTCTCACTGATGCAAATGGCAAAAACATCGGCAAGATTAGCCCAATTGGCAGAAGCAAAGCTTCCTTATATTTCATTACTAACTGACCCAACAACAGGTGGTGTTACAGCTTCGTATGCGATGCTAGGCGATTTTAATATTTCTGAACCAGAAGCTTTAATTGGTTTTGCTGGACCACGAGTAATTAAAGAAACCATTGGCAAAGAATTACCGAAAGGATTTCAAACTGCCGAGTTTGTGCTTGAACACGGTTTTCTTGATTTTATAGTTGATAGAAAAGACTTAAAAGATAAATTGGCAAGCCTTTTAAGAATGATACAATAAAATAGATTGATTTGGAATTACAGGTTTTCATAATCTGTAATTCCAAAAAATAAAACTCAAATGAGGATAATCAATCACCCAATTCTTTGCAACTATTATGTAACATATCGCTGCAATGCTACATGTAGTTTTTGTGATATTTGGGAAAAACCTTCACCTTACATTACAATTGAGAATTTCCGAGAAAATTTAAAAGACCTAAAAAAGTTAGGGGTAAAGGTTATTGATTTCACAGGCGGAGAACCTTTACTACATCGGGAATTAGACCTGTTTTTGGAAGAATCTAAAAAAGCTGGCTTTATCACAACAGTGACAACTAACTGTCTTCTATATCCAAAATATTCCGAACGGCTAAAAGGCAAAATAGATATGCTTCACTTTTCATTAGATTCGCCTGATGAAGAAGAACACAATATTTCGAGAGGGGTAAAGTGTTTCGATAAAATACTTGATTCAATACAAATTACGAAGGAAAATAATGAACGACCTGACATTTTGTTTACAGTTTTTGAACAAAATATAGATAAAATAGAAAGAGTTTGGAAGGAAATTACACAACCAAATGATTTAGTGTTGATTCTAAATCCAGTGTTCAATTATAACAATGTTGAAACTGGAGAAAACCTTTCAGAGAAAAGTTTACAAAAGCTATTGTGGTGGGGGAAACAAAAAAACGTTTATCTCAACGAAGCTTTTATAGAGTTAAGAAAAGATGGAGGAAATAATATAAATAATCCAATCTGTAAGGCTGCCTCAAGTACGATTGTTATTTCACCAGAAAACAAACTTATCCTTCCATGCTATCATTTAGGAACAAAAGAATTTGCTATTGAAGGAAGACTCGCAGAATTATATTCGTCGGAAGTGGTAAAGGATATTATTGCTTTAGAAGGAAAATTGAAAGAGTGTGAAGGATGTGTAATCAACTGCTATATGCAGCCTTCTTTTGCTGTAGAAATGAATAAGTACTTTTGGAAGGCACTTCCAAGTACCTTGAAATATAGTCTCTTAAAAGGCACTTGGAAGCAATTATTTTGAATCAATTATCACTACTGTTTTGGCTTCGCTTTATTTTTATCAATAATAACTTCACGAGTACTAATCGCCGACAGTCCAAAAAATCCAACAGCCTTTTTAGCTGAATTTGAGTTTCGATTAACAATATTAGTTGGTAAATTTGAAAGTGGTGTAGAGAACAAACTGCCATCTTGAGATACTTGTTGAACAAATTGTAAATAATAAAATTGTTCTTGAGTGATAGAATAAACATCAACTTTCAGAGTATCTTTGTCAGCATATAATTCTCGCCCGACGGAAGTTCTTATTGGTAAAATAAATAACAAACCATCTGTTTTTGAACCTGGACTAAAACCTGCGTCATAAGCAACAGTAATTTGGTTTGCTTTAGAAAAATACTTTTTATTCTTCGCAGATTTAATCCAATAACAATCCCCTTCTCCTTGAAAATCATTCGCATAAAATTGAGGCTGGAAACCTTCTTGTGGGCCATTCTCTGGTTTAATAGGAAGTTTTTCGACTGCGTAACTAATCGAATCAATTGTTGGAACTCGATTCAATTTTGACACTGAAATATACTCTTCGCCAGCATAATTAATATAGAGAGCATATTGTTTACCGATTTTATTGATTGGATTTTGAGTAGCATCAAAAGTGTAAATACCATTATTTTTCAAGTCCTTAAATTCGTAGGCTACACTATCTTGGTCAAAAATGATAACTCTTGCACCTAAAGCAGGCTTAACAGATGAATTATCAAAATAGCCTTGAGTAAGGGTTAATTTAATTGTTTGTGTTTCTGCTTGATTATTAATTAAAGCATCAACAGATAATTGTGAAACCCCGTCTTTAACTGATAAATCAATAACATCGGTACAAGAAAAGATTGAAACACTAATAAAAAGTATAATAAGTATTGAAAGTGAGATTTTCATTTGTTTTTATTTTTAAATAAAAGTCGATTTAGAATTTGAAATTATAAGTAACGGCTGGAATAACCGAGCCGAAAACAGCATAACGAACTGCCTCTGTTTTAGTTGGATCGGCTTCATTTTGGCGAACAAAAACAGAAAAAGGATTTCTACGATTGTAAACATTATAAACAGAAAAAACCCATTCTCCAGTACCATGTTTAAAAAAAGCGTACTTGGTTTGACGAGTAGCAGCAATATCCAGTCGGTGAGATGCAGGAATTCTATAAGCATTACGAGTATCATAAAAATTGTGAGGAAGAGCATAATCTTGCCAAATAAACTTATTTGTTGGAAAACTTGCGGGAGTGCCCGAACTAAGCGTAAAATTTGAAGAGAAAGTCCAACGTTTGTTTAAATCATAAATGCCAATGACAGATAAATTATGAGTTTTATCAATTCTACTCGGAAACCATTGGTTTTGATTTAGTCCTTCAATTTTTCGTTCGGTACGAGCGAGCGTATAACTTATCCATCCATTAAATTTTCCTTTTGTTTTTTTGACGAAAAATTCAACGCCATAAGCACGTCCTTTTCCGAAAAGCAAATCAGCTTCAACAGCAGGATTCAATAACAAATCAGCATTTCTTACATAGTCAATTTGGTTGTATAATTTCTTGTAATAAACTTCAACAGATGTTTCAAAAAGATTATCATTAAAGTTGTGAAAATAGCCCAACGCAACTTGGTCAGCCAATTGAGGTTTAATATTATTACTGCTTGGAGTCCAAACATCAAGCGGAGAAGATGCTGAAGTATTTGATAATAAATGTAAATATTGAGCTAAACGATTATAACTTAACTTAATTGAATTGTCTTGTCCAAGCCCGAAATTGGCAGCAAAACGAGGTTCCAAATTTCCGTATTGTTGAATACTTTTTCCCCAGTCAAAAAAGGTTGTGTTAGTAACAGTTCGTCTTTCGCCATCATTGTTTAAAGCACTTAATTCTAAAGCTTTCCCTTTTCCTAAATAATTGTAAAGAGAATAACGTAAGCCATATTGAAGCGAAATTTTGTTGTTGATTTTTTGCTCATTTCCAAGATAAATAGCACTTTCGGATGCAAACTTGTCATCAAGTCCAATTGACCTTTCAACACCGCCAGAAATAGCAACAGCTTGCCCTGGATTAAATGTATAATAAGTTAATTGTCCACCAAAAGTTACGGTATTTTTGGTATTAGGATAAAAAGTAAAATCAGGTTTTATGCTATAAGTGATAATGTTTGATTTCCAGCGAAAAGCGTCTTGATCATTTTTCTTTTTTAAATCTGTTTGGATGGCATAATCATAATTACTGTAAAAAACAGTGTTATTCAAAAAAAGCTTATTGTTGAAAACATGATTCCAACGAAAACTGGTTGTTGCATTTCCCCAATTAAAACCAAAATCAGCACCAAAAGTATCCCGACCAAAATACCCTGATAAGAAGAAAGTATTCTTTTCGTTGGCTCTAAAATTGGCTTTTGCAGTAAAATCATAAAAATAAAAACTTGTTCCTTTTAAATCAGAATTTAGAAAAGGCTTTGCCAGAATATCAATATATGAGCGGCGAAGAGCCACAATAAACGAACCTTTATCCTTCAAGAAAGGTCTTTCGTAAGTAAATCTTGAAAAAATACTTCCAAGTCCACCCGAAAATTGAGGTTTTTTTGCGTTTCCTTCTTTCATTCTAACATCAAGAATAGAAGAAACACGGCCACCATATTGAGATGGAATTCCCCCTTTGATGAGTTTCACATCCTTAACGGCATCAGGATTGAAAACCGAGAAAAATCCAAAAAGGTGAGAAGAATTATAAACAGGAGCTTCATCAAGCAAAACAAGATTTTGGTCAATTCCGCCGCCTCGAACATTAAATCCAGAAGCACCTTCACCGACTGAAGTTACGCCAGGTAAAAACTGAATACTTTTAATAATATCAACTTCACCAAGTAAAGCGGGCATTTTTTGCATCGTTTTAATGTCAATTTTATTCACTGACATTTCAATGTTTTTGACATTATCATCTGCTTTTTTAGTTGTAACTACAACTTCTTGTAAAAGCTTAGAATCGTCTTTTAATTCGACATCAAGTTTTAGGTCTTGGCTTAATTCAATTTTTTTTGTAATTTTTTCAAAACCAACATAAGTTAAAACTATGTTATAAGTACCAGCTGGAAGCGTAAGCGAGTAAAAACCATAGGGATTAGTTTGTGTTCCTGTTTTGATTTCCTGAACAAACACCGAAACACCAATCAACCCTTCACCATTGGAGGCATCTTTTATATAGCCGCTGACAGTAAACTTGTCTTGTGCAGATAGATTGTAAGTAAAAAAAAGACTAATAAAGAACAATAAGAGTTTTTTCATAAATTGGATTTTTTGTAGTAATAATTATTGATAATAAGTATGTTATGTAGTTTTTATGATACAAAACAAAGTTTTGATACAAATGTAATAACGCTTAAAATGATGGTAAAGTTTTGTTTGATGAAACAGAAGATTTGCAGGATAAAAGGGAAAGAGAGCATTTTCTCTAACAAATACTTATTAATCAGGATAAATAATAGAGAATATTTTAGGAAATTGCCGAAAAATCATAAAAACGAAAGATTTGAATTTGTAACAAAATAAAACTCCATGAAAAAAATACTCTTTTCAGTTTTAGCTCTATTATTATTTATCAACACAAATGCACAAACAATTGAAAAACTTCGCTGCGAATACGAAGAAAAACCATTGGGTTTGGATGTTATAAATCCTCGACTTTCATGGCAAATAAAATCAGTCACTCGTGGGACAAAACAAACGGCGTATCAAATTTTGGTCGCTGATAGTGAAGCGAATATCAAAAAAGATAACGGAAATTTATGGAATTCAGGGGTTGTAAAGTCTGACCAATCGCTTTGGGTTAATTATAATGGAAAGCCACTAGAGTCTCGTAAAAGATATTTTTGGAAAGTAAAAATTTGGAATGAAAAAAATAAACCAACGGTTTATAGTGACATTTCTTGGTGGGAAATGGGTTTGCTTCAAAAAACAGATTGGTCGGCACATTGGATTGGAAAAAACGGAACGGAAGGAAAACCGCCAAAATCGGTCGAGTTACAGAAAGAATTTAATTTAGCCAAAAGAGCGGTACGTGCCAGAATTTATGTAACAGGTTTAGGAGCATATCATCTAATTTTTAATGGTAAAAAAGTAGGACAAGATATTCTTACTCCAGGTTGGACAAATTACTTAAAAACAATTCATTATCAGACTTATGAAATTGCCGCAGATGATTTATCCATTGGTGTGAATTTTATTACAGCAACTTTAGGAAACGCTTGGTGGAGTGGCGGAATGGGTTGGGGTGGAGGAAAATTTGCCTATAGCGATGGGCCGTGTCGATTATTGTTTCAAATGGAATTAGAGTTTTATGATGGTTCTCGTCAAACTGTTATTTCGGACGGAAGTTGGAAAACCCGACTTTCTCCAATTGTTTCAAATTCAATATACAATGGCGAGGTGTATGATGCTCGACTTGAATATGGAAAAGATTGGCAAAATGCAGCCATCATGGATGACGTTGAGAATAAAACAACCCTATTCTCGACTAACGAAAAGGACCAAGTGAATAATAAAAATGAAGAATCAGAAATATTCAGCACAAAAAACATAAATTTAAAATCTTCATTAGTGCCACAAATACAGGTTCAACAAGAAATCAAAGCAATCAAAATTACAGAGCCACGTAAAGGTCATTTTGTTTTTGATTTTGGACAAAATCTTGTTGGATTCACTCATCTAAAAGTTGAAGGAAAAGCAGGAAAAGAAATCGAAATGAAGTTTGCAGAGCTTCTAACCGAAAAAGGATTGGTTGACCAAGCAAATTTACGAAGTATTCGACCGACAGATAAGTATATATTAAAAGGGTATGGTGTCGAAGAATGGGAACCTAAATTTACCTATCATGGCTTTCGTTATGTTGAAGTTGAAGGCTTACCTAAAAAACCAGATGAAAATACATTGGTTGCTAAAGTGATTTATTCGAGCGTACCATTTACAGGAAACTTTGCTTGCTCAGAAGACATACTTAATAAAATATACAAGAATATTACTTGGGGACAAAGGAGCAATATGCATAGTGTTCCAACCGATTGTCCACAACGAGATGAACGTTTAGGATGGATGGGAGATGCTCAAATTTTTGCCCCAACGGCAAGCTATATAATGAATATGAATGGGTTCTTTGCTAAATGGGAACGAGACATTGTTGACTCACAACATTCATCAGGATATGTATATGATGTAAATCCTAAAATGGTTGTTGGTGGGCCATCGAAACCAGCTTGGGGCGATGCAGTAGTAATCGTGCCATATAGAATGTATCAATTTTATGGCGACAAACGAATTATCGAAGAAAACTATGAATCGATGAAACGTTGGGTTGAATATTTGAATAATCATCCAAACACCCAAAAAAATGGAATTTATCATTTTCAAACAGGTGAAGGAGATAAAGCTTGGTACGGATATGGCGACTGGGTACCAGTTGAAACGTCACCAACAAAACCAATAGGCGGCAGTTACCAATTTTTTTCTAATAAACTTTTAGGAGAAATGGCGAAGGTTATTGGTAAAACAGCCGATGCACAAAAATATACCGATGTAGCAAAAAAAGTAGGAGATAAATATAACGAAATATATTTTGATGCTCAAAGCAAAAACTATCAAGGAAAAACACAGGGAGCAAACTTGATTCCGTTGAGTTTAGGAATTACTAAGGACACCGACCGTTTGGCAGTTGCCCAAAATATTGCCGAAAATGTTCGTTCAAAAGATAATCATCTTTCAACAGGTTTTATTTCTACGGAAATGCTTTTACCAAGTCTAAGTGAAGCAGGTGAACACGAATTAGCATATAAAGTTGCGGTTCAAAAAACATATCCAAGTTTGGGTTACATGGTTGAAAAAGGAGCAACAACGATGTGGGAATTATGGAATTCTGACACCGAAAAACCAGAAGGGATGAATTCAAGAAATCATTTTGCTTATGGTTCAATAGGCGAATGGTTCTACGCATATTTGGCAGGAATCAAGATTGACCCGCAAAGTGCAGGTTTTAAACATTTTATTGTAGCACCAATGCCAGCAGGAAATTTGACTTGGGCGGAAGGAAGTTATGACTCAAATTATGGAAAAATTTCGACTAGATGGGATTTACAAGGAACAAAATTTATCCTGAAAGTAAACATCCCAACTAATAGTTCAGCACAAATACAATTACCAGCAAAAGGGAAAACAATCAATAATATAAAAGAAAGTGGAAAACCATTCACAATAAAAAATAAACCAGCAAAAGTTGAAGGCATCACATTCGTGAAAATCGAAAAAGATAAAGCTATTTTTGAAGTTGTAGGTGGAAATTATGAATTTGTAGTAGAGTAAAAACTGGTAATTTTGATTTTAAAACAACAAGAAGCTTACTGTAAAATAATAAAAAGATGATATTAAGCGAATTACTATACAAAGTTTCCCTCTTGGCAGTTTCAGGGAAAACAGATATAAAAATCACGAATATAGTTTTTGATTCTCGCCAAGTGCAAGAGGGAAGTCTTTTTGTGGCCATTGGTGGAACACAAGTTGATGGACATAATTTTATTGAAACAGCCATCGAAAAAGGGGCAAAGGCAATTTTATGCGAATATCTTCCCCAACAATTAAATGACGAAGTTGCGTATTTAAAAGTTGAAAATTCGGCAAAAGCAATGGGTTTGGTTGCTGCCAACTTTTATGAACATCCATCCAAAAAACTAAAGCTAGTAGGTGTAACAGGTACGAACGGAAAAACGTCAATAGCAACGTTACTTTTTAGACTTTTCCGAAAACTAGGTTACCGTTGTGGTTTACTTTCAACAGTTCAGAATCAAATTGATGACGAAATTATCCCATCAACACATACAACACCTGATTCGGTGAAAGTAAATGAGCTATTAGCAGAAATGGTAAAAAAAGGAGTAACGTATTGTTTCATGGAAGTAAGTTCGCATGCTGTTGTACAGGAACGTATTACAGGTTTACAATTTGTAGGAGGAATTTTTACTAATCTGACTCATGACCACCTCGATTTTCATGGAACGGTTGATAATTATATCAAAGCCAAAAAGGGCTTCTTCGACCAATTACCCGCATCAGCTTTTGCATTAGTAAACACTGATGATAAGGTAGGAAAAGTAATGTTGCAAAATACAGCAGCAAGAAAAGAAACGTATTCACTAAAAAATATAGGTACGTTTAAAGGAAAAGTTTTGGCTTGTGGATTATTAGGTCTTCAAATGGAAATTGATAATAAGGAAGTCTGGTTTAAACTTATCGGTTCGTTTAATGCTTATAATTTATTGGGAGTTTATGGTGCAGCGATATTATTAGGTGAAAATTCGGACGAAGTTTTGATGCAACTATCGGATATTCAACCACCCGCAGGACGATTTGAACAAGTTGTTTCTAAAAACAACATTGTTGGAATTGTAGATTATGCTCATACACCAGATGCATTGAAAAATGTTTTGGAAACAATAGTTGATTTGAGAGAAGGAAACCAAAAAATAATAACAGTTGTAGGATGTGGCGGAAATCGAGATACAACAAAGCGACCAATCATGGCAGAAATAGCCTGTAAATTTAGCGATAATGTGATTTTAACTTCTGATAATCCAAGAAATGAAGACCCATTAGATATATTATCTCAAATGGAAAAAGGCGTTCCTGCTATTTATTTCAAGAAAACACAAATAATTGAAGACCGACATGAAGCAATCATTGCAGCAGTAAAAATGGCAAAACCCGAAGACATCATTTTGGTTGCTGGAAAAGGCCATGAAACTTATCAAGAAATCAAAGGGGTAAAGCACCATTTCGATGACAAAGAAGTTTTGAGAGAAGCTTTCGGAGAATAAATTCAAAGATTATAACTAAGTCAAAGCATCTAAATCAATCAAATTCTAAAAGTAAACAAGTACCTTTACACAAATTTTTTTCATCAATAAAAATTAACATTTAATGGAAGCGGAAAATAAGAAAATACCTCTCAACGATTTACACGAAAAATTAGGCGGAAAAATGGTGCCTTTTGGTGGCTTTATGATGCCAGTTCGTTATTCATCTGATATTGAAGAACACAATTGTGTAAGAAATGGCGTGGGCGTTTTTGATGTGTCTCACATGGGTGAGTTTGTTGTGAAAGGCGAGCGTGCAACAGAATTTTTGCAGCATATTGTATCGAATGATATTTCTGCCCTTTTTGATGGAAAAGTGCAATATGCTTATTTCCCAAATAATGAAGGCGGAGTTGTTGATGATTTATTGGTTTACCGTTGGAACGAAAACGAATATTACTTAGTAGTAAACGCCTCAAATATTGATAAAGATTGGAATTGGGTACAACAGAATAATACTTTTGGTGTAGAACTTGAAAACCTTTCAGATAGGCTTTGTTTGTTTGCTGTGCAAGGGCCAAAGGCTTTACCAACGCTCCAAAAACTAACAGATATAGATTTATCGTCAATGGATTATTATACTTTTAAGGCTGGCTCTTTGGCTGGAATTGACGACGTAATTATCTCTGCAACGGGCTATACAGGTGCTGGTGGTTTTGAAATTTATGTGTGGAATAAAGATGCTGAAAAAATGTGGAATGCTATTTTTGAAGCAGGAGCAGAGTTTGACATCAAGCCGATTGGTTTAGGAGCAAGAGACACTTTACGTTTGGAAATGGGCTATTGTCTTTATGGACATGAACTCAATGAGATAGATTCACCACTAGAAGCTGGTTTAGGTTGGGTGACTAAGTTTACTAAAAACTTTATCAATTCAGAAAACCTAAAAGCTCAGAAAGAAGCAGGATTAACTCGTAAATTAGTAGGTATTGAAATGATTGACCGAGCTATTCCTCGCAGCCATTACGAAATCTGTGATGCGAATGGAAATAAATTAGGAGAAGTAACATCAGGAACACAATCGCCAACATTACAGAAAGGAATTGCAATGGGACACGTGCCAACGGCATTTGCCAAAGTCGGTACAGAAGTATATATCAAAGTAAGAGAGAAATTGCTAAAAGGCGTAGTTACGAAATTGCCTTTTGTGAAAGCAGGCGTATAAATGAATTTGTAATATGGAAGAATGTTAAACATTCTTCCATATTACAAATAAAAATTAGCTAACAGGCCCACCATTCCAAACTTCTTTATGTGGTTGAAGAAGTGCCAAACTTCCGTCACGGTTTTCAGCCATCAATATCATTCCGTTCGATTCTATTCCCATCATTTTTCTAGGAGCAAGATTTGCCAAGAAAGTTACCTGTTTACCAATCATTTCTTCTGGAGTAAAATGTTTCGCAATTCCGCTCAAAATAGTGCGTTTTTCAAAACCATCATCAACCAAGAATTTTAATAGTTTATCACTTTTTGGTAACTTTTCTGCTTCTAAGATTGTACCAATACGAATATCTAATTTGGCAAAATCATCGTATTGGATAGTTTCCTTCAATGCAGGAACTTTTATATTTTCTAACTCATTCATGCGTTTTGATTCTTGTAATTTTTTTACTTGTTTTTCAATGGCATCATCTTCTATTTTTTCAAATAATAGACTTGATTCACCGATTAATGTACCAACTGGCAATAAATCCGCACCACCAGTTTCTGCCCAAGTTGTTTCATTCAATCCTAATTGATTTCTTAATTTCTCGGAAGTGAAAGGTAAAAATGGTTCTGATAAAATTGCCAAGTTGGCGGCAATCTGCAACGCAATATTCATAATCGTTTCTACACGAGCAGGATTTTCTTTAATGACTTTCCATGGCTCGGTCTCTGCCAAATATTTATTGCCTAAACGTGCTAAATCCATCATATTGGCTAATCCTTCACGGAAACGATAATTTTCGATAGAATCACCGATTTTCTTTGGAAAATCTGATAATGTAGCAATTGTTTCTTTATCGTATTCTGTCAATTCGCCCTGAGCAGGAACTTTTCCTCCATAAAACTTATGCGTAAGCACAACGGCACGGTTCACGAAGTTTCCATAAATGGCAACTAATTCACTATTGTTTTTGGTTTGGAAATCTTTCCAAGTAAAATCATTGTCTTTTGATTCTGGCATATTTGCCGAAAGAGCATAACGCAAAACATCTTGTTTATTCGGAAATTCTTCTAAATACTCGTGCAACCAAACAGCCCAATTTCTCGATGTTGAAATTTTATCCCCTTCCAAATTCATAAACTCATTGGCAGGCACATTATCAGCTAAAATATAACTTCCTTCGGCCATCAACATCGCAGGGAAAATAATACAGTGAAAAACGATATTATCTTTACCGATGAAATGAACAAGCTTCGTTTTATCGTTTTTCCAATAATCTTCCCAGTTTTTGCCATTTAGGGCAGCCCATTCTTGTGTAAATGTAATGTAGCCAATCGGGGCATCGAACCAAACATATAAAACCTTACCTTCGGTGTCGGGCAAGGGCACGCTGATTCCCCAGTCCAAATCACGAGTCATGGCACGTGGTCTTAGTCCATCTTTTAACCAAGATTGGCATTGACCAAAAACATTTGGCTTCCATTCTTTGTGGCTGTTCACATATTTCTCTATTTCGGGCTGCATACGGTCGAGTGGCAAATACCAGTTTTTGGTACTTTTCATGACAGGTTTTGAGCCAGAAAGCGTCGAACGAGGGTTTTTCAATTCAGTTGGAGAAAGTGTCGAACCACATTTTTCACATTGGTCGCCATAAGCATTTGGATTTGCACAAACAGGACATTCACCCACAATGTATCTATCTGCCAAAAATTGTTGAGCTACTTCATCGAAATATTGTTCGCTAGTTTCTTCATCGAAATAGCCTTTATCGAACAAAGTAGTAAAAATCTCTTGCGAGTTTTTGTGATGTGTTTGATTAGACGTACGAGAATAAATATCGAACGAAATGCCGAAATCAGCAAAAGACTGTTTGATTTGTTCGTAATAAAAATCAACCACTTGTTGAGGTGTTTTGCCTTCTTTGCGAGCTTTTACGGTTATCGGAACGCCATGTTCGTCAGTGCCGCTGATAAACGCCACATCTGCCCCTTTTGAGCGGAGATAACGTACGTAAATATCAGCAGGAATATAACAGCCAGCCAAATGCCCAATATGAATGGGGCCATTGGCATAAATCAAAGCGGCCGTAACGGTATATTTTTGCGGAGTTTCGGTCATATCTTCTTTAGTATTCAAAAATTAAGTCTGCAAAGTTAAACTATTGCTACATAGAAACGAAAAACCCCTCAAAAGTTTTTGATTTTGCGGGGTTTTTAGATTTAATCTTTATTATATTGAGTCTCCGTTAAAATCTCGTAAAATAGGTATTGGTTTTTTCTCCCCTAAAGCTTTCTCTAATAATGCAAACTGAGTTGATGCATAATCTACAATAACACCATCTAAGTCCAACCCCTGTACGGCAAAACTACATTCATTAGTTGTAGTATTATAAGAACTCACAAAATCAACAGGCCAACCTACAACAACTGATGTCATATTAAATAGTTTGGTCAAATCTGAACAATATCCGTCTGGTCGGACTTTTGATGTGACTGGCAAAACAAAATTCTCGAAAGCACCCTCATTCTTACTATTGTCTTTATATATCTTTGTTGAAGAGTAAACAATACCAATAGTTCCAGTATCTTTTTGTTCCATCAATGTTTGCAAAACAATTTGTGGTATTAGATATTCTGGTTTGAAGGGGTCAAACTGTCGTTTCTGAGGAACTTGAATAGAACACGCTGCAATTATGGGGTATGCGAGAAGTAATTTGATTACTTCTTCATCGTTTAAATTTTGAATTACTAATTTTTGGAGATTATATTGCTCGTAAGATAGATTGTAAAGGTTTATTTTGGAGTTATTTTCAAATTTAGCAACTTGAATATCATGAAAATTAGGTCTATTTAATTCCTCCCAGCATATATAGACTGAATTTCCCAGATAAAGACAAGGAAAACCAGGAATACTAAAACGTTGAGTAGAAATTTTATTTCTAAGTTCAAAAGGAATATGAAACAAGTCTTTTCGACTTAATATTTTATGTTCATTAGAAGTACGAACTCTATAAAAACATTGCTTTGTGGGTAGTTCTTTTTGTGGTAGTTTTAAGAGACTTTCTTTTAGTGTATCATCAAATGTCTTTTTGGCTTCGCTAATATTCCCCTCAAACCATCTGGAAATTGTCGCTATTATTTTTACGGAATAGGTATTAATTTGGTCATAATAGCCTTTTTCTATAATTGAATAGTTTTCTTCTTTCGACATTTCTTTAGAAAGTTCGTCAAAAGTTTCTTTTAATAGCTCTATTATGTCCACCCCACCATTTGAATATACTAAAGGAAGTTTTAACTTACTATTTTTAAGAATATCTAAAAGTGTTGACATAAATTTTATATTCGTATTTCGTTGAGTTCTCTCAATAACATTCTTAATGCCCACCAAGTTTGAGCATTTGAAAAGTAATATAAATGAGCATTACTTTTTACTAAACATAGCCAATCTATATGCTCAATTAGTAATCTATGAATTTCTTTTTGTTCAGAAGGATTCAAGTTAGGGAAGGTGTAGTCCATTAAGTAATCATTTCCGTCTTCCCATGCCATAAGGATACCTATTGCCGCAAAAACAGCAAAGTATGAGTTTACTATTCGGACATTATTAACATGACTACTCGTAGCAAATGGCTGTACTTCGCAGATAGCTATTTCTATACCAGAAGCTATTTTATACCTGTTTACTCTCGTATCTTCTTCACCATCTTTTGATTCCATAAAAGATTTATTCTCTTTTAAGTTCTTATAATATGTGTCACATATTTTTAGCGAGGCATCTTGGATGAGATTAATTTCATCTACACCGAATTTGTCATGGAAGTCTGGAGTTTTAGATAGACCATAAAACGATTCAACTAAAAGATTTACTTCTTCTAATCTTTTAGTTCCTTTTTCCCCTTTTTCCGATAAGAAAGTGAATTTTCCAGCCATATGAATTTAAAAAATTCTCAAATAAAAAGACGACCCCATAGAAGCCGTCTTTTCCTTTAAAGAAAATAGTATTTAAAACGGTAAAGATTTACCTGTTAAAAAGTTCAAAAATTTTGTTTCAAGATGCTCTATTACTCGTTTATTAAGATTTAACTTTTCAAAAGCATCTTCCTCTCCATTCACTATCCCCTTTTTCTGAGACACTCTATATGAGGCTTTACGCATAAATGCTTCCTCATCAAATAAGAGACTTTTAGTGTTTGTCATTGATGTAAATATGTTTTGGGGTGCAAAGTTCTGTTTTTTTTGTAAACAAAACAAATACTTTGCCAATTTTTTGAGTAAAGAATAGATTATATTAGGTTGATTTTCAAATGTTTCTGAAAATTAGTGATAAAATTTTGAAATCAAAATATAAAAGAGAAAAAAATATTATTTGGTACTTTTTAAACGATGAAATTGTTTTTCATGTATAATTTATACCTAAAAACAGCTTACTAAGGATTTTTCTGCAATTAAAGTGCCTTTTTTTAGACACTATGATTGCATAGGTCTCTCATTTTCAATTTCCCCCAAAACTTACTTCTTTGCCTTTTCTTCTTCTTTCAAGGTTCTACGCAAAATTTTCCCAACGTTGGTTTTTGGTAATTCTGTACGAAACTCGATGTGTTTAGGACATTTATAACCTGTTAGGTTTTCTCGACAATAAGACAAAATTTGCTCTGAAGTTATATTTTGGTCTTTTTTAACGACAAAAATTTTCACAGCTTCAGTTGATTTTGCATCGGCTACGCCTATACAAGCAACCTCCAAAACACCAGGGCAAGTTGCAACTACATCTTCAATTTCATTTGGATACACATTAAAACCAGAAACTAGAATCATGTCTTTTTTTCTATCGACAATCTTAAAGTAGCCATCGGCACTCATTACACCCACATCACCAGTTCTGAACCAAGATTTTTTTGTATTATCTTCAAAAGTCACTTTTGCGGTTTCATCAGGGCGATTATAATATCCAGCCATTACTTGTGGACCAAAAGCTACAATTTCGCCAGGTTCGCCAATTTCTGCCCAAGTTTCATCATCTTTTAAGATTTTTATCTCAGTACTTGGCCAAGGCACACCAATTGTTCCTACTCTATTTTCACCAATCAATGGATTAGAGGTTAGTACTGGTGAAGTTTCTGACAAACCGTATCCCTCGGCAGGTAAGTTTCCTGTCAATTCCTTCCAACGATTAGCTACTACACCTTGCAAAGCCATTCCGCCAGCCGATGTAATAACTAAATTACTAAAATCTACTTCACCAATTTTTGGATGATTAAGCAAGCCATTATATAATGTATTCACACCTGTGAAAACGTGCGGAGGGTATTTCTTTAAATCTTTAATGAAAGCTTCCAAATCACGAGGATTCGTAATAAGTAGATTCATTGTTCCTGTTTTTAAAGCAGTTAAAGCGTTTACCGTCAAGGCATAAATATGATAAAGAGGTAAAGCAGCTACTATTACAATTTTATCATCGGTAATTTTATTAGTCAAAACACCTTGCCAAACATTATTTGCTTCGAGATTTGCCACGATATTTCGGTGTGTTAGCATTGCTCCTTTCGAAACGCCTGTAGTTCCACCAGTATATTGAATAAAAGCCAAGTCTGTGTTTTTCATACTTGGTTTTGTCCATTTCAAATTCGCTCCTTTTTGCACAGCATCTGTAAATAATTGAGCTGTTGGTAAGTTGAATGGAGGAACCATTTTCTTAACACTTTTCACAACAAAATTAACAATCTGTTTTTTCGGAAAACCAAGCATATCTCCCAATTGTGTAACAAAAACATGCTTAATATTTGTGTTCGCAATAATCTTTTCAAGACTTGAAGCAAAATTGGCAACGATTACAATCGCTTTTGCTCCCGAATCTTTAAATTGATGTTCCATTTCACGAGGTGTGTAAAGCGGATTCGTATTCACAACCGTTAATCCTGCTCGTAAAGCACCAAACATCGCCACAGGATATTGTAGCACATTTGGCATTTGTATAGCGATTCGGTCGCCCTTTTCCATGCCAATACTTTGCAAATAAGCTGCAAAATTTCGAGAAAGTGTATCTAATTGACCATAAGTCATTTCTTTACCCATGCAAGCATACGCAGACTTATGACTAAATTTTGTGAAGCCTTCATCCATCAATTCTAGAATAGAAGGGTAAGCTTCAGGATTAATTTCGTAGGGAATTCCTTGGGGATAATGTTTGAGCCAAGGGTAAGTTTCAGCGGTAACAGGCATAATGGTTTTATAGTTTGTTTGTATTTTTCGATGTAAAAATAAGACGATTTCTTGGTATGAGATATTTTAAAAGGAAAAAAAAGTCTAATAACGTAATATTTAAGAATAATATATTATTGAAAGGGCTTTTTGGGTTAATTTTGTCAACAGTTTTGTGAAAATTCGCAAAAGAGAGTTTAATGTTAATTCATTGTAATTAAAAATTCCTTGAAAATAGAACAGTTAGCTTCCCACAAAAATGATGTTGTTGGGAATTCGGATATTAAAGTCAGTGTTGTGGTGTTAACTTATAATCACGAAAAGTTTATTCGTAAAACACTCGATTCTATTCTTTCGCAAAAAGTAAACTTTAAGTTTGAAGTGCTTGTTGGAGATGATGCTTCTCCAGATTCAACGGCAGATATAATTAGAGAATATTACACAAAATATCCTGATGTAATTGTTCCAATTCTTCACGAAAAAAATCTTGGCGGTTTTGGGAAGAATAATACATTAGCAGCATTAGCAATTGCGAAAGGCAAATATATTGCCCCAATGGATGGCGATGACTATTGGACTTCCGACCAGAAACTTCAAAAAATGGCCGATTTCTTGGATAATAATCAAGATTTTGTTGCATGTTTTCATAATGCCGAAATTATTTTTGATGATGATTCACACCCGAATCAGTTTGTAAATGCTTCAGACCAAAAAGAAATAGTTACTGTCGAAGATTTTATTGGAGAAGATGAAGTTTGGTTTATTGCCACGTCAGCTATTTTGTTTCGCAATGGCATTATAAATCATTATCCACAATGGTTTCATGAATCAAAAAGTGGAGATATTCCTCGTTATATTTTACTTGGAAAGGGAGGAACGAAGTTTAAATATATAAACGAAGTCATGTCGGTTTACCGCAAAAACCGTAATAGTGGTATGAGTTTCACGGATGGTTACAAAGATGCTGACTTTCTGCAAAATCGGATTGGAATGTACAGAGGAATAGACAAAGAACTAAACCATAAATTTCATACAACGCTTAATAAAAATATTGCACGTTATTACCGAATGATGCTTGATAGCAAACAATTTGTAGGCAAATATTTTAAACAAATGCCAGTTGCGATTCAGTATCTATTATTAGCGAAACCAAGTAAAGAAGTAAAAAAAGAAATTATTAGAGAATATATTTTTCCGAAATGGTTGAGCAAAGTTTACAGTTTTTTTGCTCTTTTACCTCATCGTTTAAAAGGAAATTAAACGTAAAAATCAATATTTTAAAAACACCAGTTCTTGAATTGCATTATGACGCCAAAAGTTAGTGTTTGTGTACCAACGTTTAATCATGAAAAGTTTATTCGACAAACCTTAGATGGTGCGTTGATGCAGCAAACCAATTTTGACATTGAAATCGTTATCGGTGATGACGCTTCTACGGACAATAATCAACAAATCATTCAAGAGTATGTGGATAAATACCCAAACATCATTCGTGCTTTTCTACATAAAGAAAATCAAGGACCAAAAGAACCAAAAGAATTTGGGGGTAGAAATAATGTTTTGGGGCTTTTGAAAGCCTGTAAAGGAAGTTATGTGGCTCTTTGCGAAGGAGATGACTATTGGACAGACCCACATAAATTGCAAAAACAAGTAGATTTTATGGACGCCAATCCTGATTATGCCATAAGTCACCATAATATGCAAGTGATTTATGAAGATGGTTCGCCCGAACATTTCTTCAACGACAAAAATCAGAAAACCACATCAAGCATTGTTGATGTTCTGGAAGACCGTTGGTTTATAGCTACTGCGGCGACTCTTTATCGAAATATTTTTCTTGAAAATGATTTTGCCGACTGGCACAGTCGAGCAGCAGCTGGCGACTGGGCATTGGTAATACAATTGGCCGCCACTGGGAAAATTCGTTATTTCTCTGAAGCAATGGGTGTTTATAGAAAACATCGTGGTGGATTAAGTAATGTTCAATCGTCAACAAACCTTTATTTCTTGAAGAATAGAAAACAAATGTTTAGTGAGGTAAACGAATGGCTAGATTTTAAATACGAATCAACTATTCGGGCAACATTAATGTCTTACGACAAACAAATTCAAGCACTTGAAGGTAATTTTTCATAAATTTGCAGAATAGAAAAATTTGCAAAACAACAATAAAAAAATCTCCCCTTTAGGGACTGGAGGTATGTCTCATAAAATCGCAATAGTTACTCCTCTTTTTAATGACTGGGATTGTTTGTACAAACTCGTAGAAGATATTCGTACGGTACTTTCACCTACTAAATATTCTGATTACAGAATTGTGGTTATTGATGATTGTTCGAGTTTAGAATTTGACCATAAAAAACTGGAAGGCCACCCGATTGAAATAATTCATTTAAATAAAAATTTAGGACACCAGAAATCAATAGCCATCGGACTTTCGTACCTCAATAAAAATGGCAATCAAGACTTAGTGGTTGTGATGGATGTTGATGGCGAAGACCAACCGAATCATTTACCAATACTATTGGAGGAAGCAATCAAGGAAAAAGCAAATGAGATAGTTTTTGCTCGTCGAACCAAACGAAAAGAAAGCTTTTTCTTCAAGATTTTTTATAGAGTTTATAAATTTATTTTTGTTTTTTTGACAGGAAAAGTCATCAACTTCGGAAATTATTCTGTTATTCCACAAAAACTTTTAGATAAAGTAACGCACATTTCTGACATTTGGAATCATTATCCAGGAGGAGTTATCCGCTCACGTTTGTTATACAAATCAGTTGGTTTGGAGCGAGGCGAACGCTACACAGGTAAATCTAAAATGAATTATACTTCTTTGGTGATTCATGGTTTAAGTGCAGTAGCTGTTTATATTGATACGGTTTCTGTTCGTTTGTTGATTGCGGTTTCGTTATTGGTTTTGACAGCCATTTTAGGCATTTCACTTGTATTTCTTTTTGAATATCATTTTCCAGCTTGGGGATTGTTGTTGTTTTTTGGCATCCTGATGCAAGCGTTTCTTAGCACATTAATTTTGGTTTTTACTGTACTTTCATACCGTGTCAATTTTAACTTTCTTCCTGCGGTACATTTTCAAGATTATATTCAATCAATTGAAAAAATATAACCTTTTTCTTCAAAATATAGCATGAATAAAAAACTAATAACATACTTGTTGATTTTATTGCCGATTGTTGTCTTTTATGTGTTTGTTTTTCAGAATGCTTTCAATATCGGATGGAATGACGATTGGCATGGTATAGAAGGTTTTTTGGCGAGTTGGATGCAACAAGTAACCGTGAGCGATAAAATAACGCTGCTGTTTTCTCAAATGTGCGAACACCGAATTTTGTACGTTCGCCTAAGTACGTTACTGAGTTACCATTTATTTGGCGAAGTAAACTACAAAACAATGATGCTTATGGGAGTAGCTTATTTGCTAATACTTCCTTTTGTTTTTTATAGGGTTTTACGTGAAATAAATGTCAAATTAGCCTATTTAATTCCTATTATTTTTATCATTTTCAATACACAACCAATTGAAAATATCTTTTGGGCTATTACATCCTTACAACCAAATACTGTAATTATTTTTGGCCTTTGGGGATTTTCCTTGTTGTTATTTTATCAAAAAAAATGGGCGTTTTATTTAGCTAACTTTTTGTTTTTCTTGGCAATGTTTACCAACGGAAACGGAATGTTTGCTTTTATAGCAGCTATTCCGTTGATTTTTTATGCACGAACACGAAGTGAGAAATTTCAGTTTTTAGGTATTCTTGTATTTTGTTTCTTCCTCTATTTCTTCGATTTCAAAAAACCAGGCATTCGTCCTGATGTGATGATAAATTTCACAAAATATCCTCATATTATTCTTGGTGATTTTTTTGCGTTTTTTGGTTCACCAATTGACAGTACTGTGCAGTTTTATAGTATTAATCTTAAATATACAGTTGCCATTACAGCAGGTGTTTTAATGATACTTTGGGTTGTTTATCAATTATTTACCTTTTTTTATTTTTGGTTAAAAATAAAAAAACAAAGCATTTCTCTTGAAAAAACGAGTATTTTGTATCAAAATATTGTCAAATATCCAAAATTCAATTTATACCTTTTTGCTTCTTTTGTGTTTGTAGGTTTAAGCGGAGCTGCATTTGCGGCGTCAAGAGCTAGTCAAGGACTTGAACAAGCATTTGTTAGCAGATACAAAACAGTATCATTAATATTGTTCATAATTATTTACCTGAGCGTTTTTAACTTTATTGAAAGAAAAAAATGGGATAAATACCTGAAGATATCGGTCATTATTACTATTTTATTTAGTGCGTTTTCTTATTACGAAAGCTGGGATGATGTTGAAAACCGTCGTAAGTTTTTTGGAACAACGATTCTAAACTGGAAAAATAATGGTCGTTATTTTTATTATGCTTTTGCTAACTCTCGAAACCCTGACGACCACGCACCCATTAGCCAATACCAAAAACTTCCTATTCCTCCATATAATTATGCGGGATTTGTACATGGCGTGATGAAATATGTCAACGATATTTTGTGGATAAGTCGAGTTCATTTCAAAAATTATACGCCACCTGCCGAAATAGATGTTTTGAATAAAGCTTTGTATGAAAACCAAGTAATTGGTAGTGCAGAAGAAGATGTAAAATTTATAGAGGGGTCAAACTTTTTTCGTATCGAAATAACAAAGGCTTTTGTGCCATTTAACACAAGGTTTGATGGTTATTATGCAATATTTACCAATAAAAATAACCGATTGGCTTTTCCTTTGGAAACACAAGCAAATAAGTTTTCCACATTTTTGTCAACACAAAGGTTTTATAATACGCGTATAGATACAATAATAGCAAAACCCGATTTGCCAATTGGAGAGTTTAAAATGCAAATCGGCAAACTTCAAGATAATCAATTTAAAGTAATTAAAGAACAAATAATCAAAATACAATAGAGAATATTGTGACACTAAATCGACTTTTATGGAAAAACTTACAATAATTGGTGGTGGAATGACTGGTCTGGCGGCCGCATATATTGCAGCGAAACAAGGCGTAAAGGTTACGGTCGTTGAGGGAAGTGATAAATTTGGCGGACTTTTGAACACTTTTGAAATTGGAGGAAATCAACTAGAACATTACTATCACCATTTTTTTACGCAGGATGCCGAACTGCGTTGGTTACTAGAAGACTTAAAAATTTCGGATAAGGCATTTTACAAAAAAACAACAATGGGTGTTTTTCGTAAAGGAAAAATCTATGATTTTAACACGCCTATTGATTTATTAAAATTCAAGCCTGTTGGTTTAATAGGTAAAGTACGCTTTGGCCTAACAAGCCTTTTTCTTGGAAAATTGGCTAATTGGACAAAAAACGAAGGAATACCAACTTTGGATTGGTTTTATCGTTGGGCAGGAAAAGACATTACGGATGCACTTTGGAAACCGATGCTCAATATCAAATTTGGACCTTATGCCAATAAAGTTCCATTAGCATGGATGATTGGTCGAATGGCTCAACGCCTAAATTCTCGTAAAGGTGGAGATGAAAGACTCGGCTACATCAATGGAAGTTGGAAAACAATGATGGACGTATTAGTAACTCGTTTGCAAGAAATGGGTGTTGAGTTGATTAAAAACGAAGCTGTTCAAGAATTTAAAATTAATAATGGCAAAATTGAAGGAATTGTTACCGATAATCTAACGATTGAAGGAGGAAAATATCTTATAACGATTCCATCTATTTATTTTAATAAAATCAAAAATTGTTCATTAGGCACGAATGGCGTTGAGTATTTTGGTGCCGTTTGTACGATTTTAGAATTAAAAAAATCGTTTAGTCATATTTATTGGATGAATGTTGCCGACGAAGGTTTTCCTTTTGGGGGTGTCATAGAGCATACTAATTTTATTCCAAAAGAAGAATATAACGGCTCACACATTATTTATCTTTCTCGTTATTTTGCTATGTCAGAAGATTTGGCAACCATGAGCGAAGATGAAATAAAAGCTGTAATGATTCCACCGTTGAAGCGAATAAACCCTGATTTTTCAGAAGATTGGATAAAAAACATCTTTGTTTTCAAAACTAATACAGCAGCAACTGTTTGTGATTTGAATTTTTCGGAGAAAGTGCCTTCTTGCAAAACAGCTACCGAAAATCTGTTTTTAGCAAACATGGTTCATATTTATCCAGACGAACGAAGTACTAATAACTCAATCAGGGTTGCGGCAGAAGCGTGTAAAACAATGGGCATAAATGCTGACTTTGTTCCTTTGGGAGCATCACTTTCTGCAAAAATTGGGTTTTAATAGTAAATTGGAAAATAGTTAAATAGTTTTTCAAGGTTAAAACTTTTTAGAACATTTATGCGTTTTTATATCGTACGCACTTCAAAAACAAAAGTCTTATCTATCAATTAGGTAAGACTTTTTTGCTTTCTTGACCTCCTCACATTCCTATTCTCCTTCAAAAAGTATATCTTTGCAACTATTAAAGTTTTAATTACTCACAAAATGAGAATTGTTGGTATCAATTATTTTGTTGATTATTAACATTTATACTCGCCTACTTAGCAAACACATGATTTCAATTGTTATCCCAATTTATAACGAAGAAGAAAACCTACAAAATCTTTACACCCGTCTAGCCAATGCTGCTCCATCTTGGAAAGAAGATTATGAAATCGTATTGATTGATGATGGCTCTCGTGATAGTTCATTGACTATGATGAGAGTAATGGCAGAAAAAGATACACACGTAAGGGTGATAAAACTTTCGAGAAATTTTGGGCATCAACCCGCTATTTCAGCAGGAATCCAAGAAGCAAAAGGAGATGCAATTATAATCATGGATGGAGATTTACAAGACCCGCCCGAAGAGTTGTATCGTTTTTTGGACAAATGGCGTGAAGGGTATGAAGTAGTTTATGCTATCAGAACAAAAAGAAAAGAAGGGTTTTTTAAGAAAATAGCATATTCGAGCTTTTATAGAATCATGGCTGCCATTTCGGATATTGAAATTCCGCTTGATTCGGGAGATTTTTGTGTAATGGATAGAAAAGTCGTGAATGTACTTGTTCATGATATGCCCGAACAAATTCGTTTTATTCGTGGAATGCGTGCTTATGCAGGTTTCAAACAAATTGGAGTAACTTACGAGCGAGCAGAGCGAGCTGCAGGCGAAGTAAAATATACACTCAAGAAATTGATACAATTAGCTCTTGATGGGCTATTTGGCTTTTCGAGTTTTCCGTTGCGACTTTCTACTTATTTAGGAATAACAATTGCGATACCTTCTCTTATTGTAGGTGTTTTTTTTCTAATTCACCGATTGTTTGGCTTCAAAGTTTTTGGACATACACCAGAAGAAACACCAGGCTTGGCATCTTTGGCTGTTGGAATGTTTTTCTTGGGTGGAGTAATGTTGACAATGTTGGGTATAATTGGCGAATATATCAGTCGCATTTACATTGAAGTGAAAAAACGCCCATTTTTCGTAATTGACGAAATTATTGAGAAGAAATAGCTATTAGTGTTTCTCATAAACAAACATTTGTTTGAGCAAAGCCGAGAAACTAAACAGACGTTTTTCGATATTTAAACTTAAAGAATAAAATTACTAAAGATAAAATCAAGGTAATGGCGTTGGCAGCAATTACTGGAAATGCTTGAGCTTTTATTCCATAAACTAACCACATAATTACACCCGTTGTAAAAATCAAGAACATGGCCAATGAAACATCTTTGGCTGATTTGGTTTTATAAATTTGTAAAACTTGCGGTACAAACGCCAATGTCGTCAAAATGCCCGCTATGTATCCTAATGTTTCCATAATTTTTTTTGGTTTCACTTAAATAATGGAAAAATTATACCAAATAGTTCATTTTACGTAATAATCACAGCTAATACTTTAAAAAGTACAAAAAAATCCCCAATAGCTTTTCAACTATTGGGGATTTTTGAGATATATTAAAAGCTTATTTTTCCATTAAAGCCATTACATCTTCCGAAATACCAGTGTTTACAAAACCACCATCGTGGAAAAGGTTTTGCATTGTTACCATACGAGTAAGGTCAGAAAATAACGTAACTACGTAATCGGCACAAGAGTCGGCTGAGGCATTTCCTAATGGAGCAATTTTATCAGCAAAATCAAAGAATTTATCAAAACCACCAATACCTGAACCCGCAGATGTTTCTGTTGGTGACTGCGAAACGGTATTTACACGTACTTTTTTGAGTTTGCCGTAACGGTAGCCATAGCTACGAGCAATTGATTCCAACATAGCTTTTGCTTCCGCCATGTCAGTGTAAAAAGGAAACGTACGTTGAGCAGCCATATAGCTTAATCCAACAACCGAACCCCATTCATTGATTGCATCTAATTTTTCGGCAGTTTGTAAAAATTTATGGAATGATAAGGCCGAAATATCAACGCTTTTCAAAAACCAATCGTAGTTCAAATCACCATAAGCTTTTCCTTTGCGAATATTAGGTGACATTCCGATTGAATGTAGTACAAAATCAACTTTTCCACCGAAGGATTCCATTGATTTAATATAAAGATTTTCAATATCTTCAACCGATGTTGCATCAGCCGCAATGATTGGAGCTTCACAAATTTCAGCCAATTTATTGATTTCGCCCATACGCATTGCGATTGGTGCATTTGTCAAAACGATTTTTGCACCTTCTTCTTTCGCTCTCAAAGCTACTTTCCAAGCGATTGATTTTTCATTTAATGCACCAGAAATGATACCAGTTTTACCTTTAAGGAGTCCGTATGCCATGATTTGAATTTTCGACGGGGTCGCCCGTGCGATTGATTACGTTAAAAGAATTACGAATAATAAGTTATGATGACATATCTCAAATGTTAATTCTTATATGTCCACATCTGTTTGTGGCTCAAAGGTAACGATTTTCTAAAAAATAAAAAACCTTCTATTTCAAGCATATAAGTAAAAGCATGAAGAAACGCTATTATTTTTGTATACTAATGGTTTCTAAGGATAACTTTTAGAAAATAATGTGTATTTTTGATATTATACTTTAACCAATAAATTCAGGCAACCGATATGAGAACTACGCTACTTAGTTTTCTTTTTCTTTGTTTTTCATTGAGCCTTGTTGCCCAAACAAAGTTTTTTCTCTCAGGTACAGTTACGGATAATATTTCGGGGCAAGGATTGCCACAAGCAAGTGTTTTTTTTTCGGGTTTATCGGGGGGAATACTTACGGATAGTTTGGGCAAGTTTAGTGTTCGCCTTCCTGCTCGTGGATATACAATTACTGTTCGTTCACTTGGTTATCGTCCCGAATCTTTTACCATAAACCTTAATCAAAATATATCTAAAATAATTCCGCTTTCTACTCGTGTGGGCGAATTAGAAGAGGTGGAAATAAAAACCACCAAAGAAGACCGAAATATTAAAGAAACTCAAATGGGTGTTGTAAAACTTGAAATGAAAAATCTCAAGAAAATCCCTGTTGTTTTTGGTGAAACAGACATCATAAAGGCATTGACTTTACAGCCTGGTATTACGACAGTAGGAGAGGGGGCGGGCGGATTTAATGTTCGTGGTGGGCGAGTTGACCAAAATTTAGTTTTACTCGATGGAATGCCTATTTATAATACATCTCATCTTTTGGGGTTTTTGAGTAGTGTGAATGCGGACGCTTTATCGAACGTTTCATTATATAAAGCAGGAATTCCAGCTCAATACGGAGGCCGTTTATCTTCTTTGCTTGAAATGAATACCAAAAGCGGTAATAATGAAAAGATTAAAGGCTCAGTTGGCGTTGGTCTGATTACAACAAAAGCTGTATTTGAGGGGCCAATTTTGAAAAATAAATTAACCTTTATGCTCGCAGGACGAATTGCCTATCCCAATTTTATGATAAAGCAATTTCCTGCCCCTTCCGATAAAAGCAAAGCTTTCTTTTATGATTTTAACGGCAAACTTCAGTATAAAATTAATGCAAAAAATGTGCTGACACTCAATACTTATGGAAGTTTTGATAATTTTAAATTTGCCGATGATACACTTTATTTTGCCAAAACACAAACCCTAAGTTTGCAATATAGCAGTAATGTGAGCAAGTCAGTTTCACTAAATATACAAGGTATTTATTGTAATTATAAATTCGGAACACAAGGTTTTCAGCAAGATTATGAATTTACGTTAAGTTCAAAAATTCAACACAACGAATTGCGAGCATTTGCTCTTTTTACGCCAAACGAAAAAGTTAAGGCTGAAATTGGAGCGAATGTCATAGACTATGCAATTAATCAAGGCGATTTACAACCTGATTTGGAGAAGTCAAATATCATTTCGATAAAACTTCCAAGAGAATTTGCTCGTGAAACATCACCGTATTTAAGTTTTGATTGGACGATTAATCCAAAATTGAGCTTGCAAGCAGGTGTTCGTTATTCATCTTTTCAGAATTTAGGTCCAAAATTGGTCTTTAATTATGTTGAAGGACAATCACGAACCAATCAGACAATTCAAGACAGTATTTTATTTGCCAAAAGCAAACCAATTCAGCAATACAGCGGTATAGAACCAAGACTTTCTTTTAGGGTTGCTTTGTCAAAAACGACTGCTATTAAAGTGAACTTTAATCGAATGCGGCAATATGTTCATTTGATTTCAAATACTACTGCTATTTCTCCTGTCGATTTTTGGAAAGTTTCTGACACGTACATTCCGCCACAAATTGCTGACCAATTGGCATTGGGTATTTTCAAAAACTTTAAAGATAATACATACGAAACGTCGATAGAGACGTATTATAAAAATATTCAGAATTTAGTAGAATATAAAAATGGAGCTAGATTATTTTTCAATCCAAACCTCGAAACCGAGCTTTTGGCTGCTAAAGGTAAGGCTTATGGGGTAGAGGTTAGTGTTCAAAAAAACAAAGGAAACTTGAAAGGCTCATTTGCGTATGCTTATTCAAGAACGCTAGCTAAAGTAGATTCAGATTTTCCAACCGAACAAATTAATCGAGGCCAATGGTTTCCGTCAACCTTTGACAAGCCGCATAATTTATCGATTTCGATTCAACAATTTTTAGGAAATGGTTGGACGTTTTCATCCAATTTTGTTTATGCCTCTGGTCGCCCCGCAACCTATCCAGACCGAACCTATCGACTTTTAGGAAAAACCGTAATTGATTATTCATCACGAAATCTTGATAGAATTCCTGCTTATCATCGCTTAGATGTGGCCTTAATAAAAGACAGTCGAAAAACATCTGACCAAAAACGATACAAGACATATTCACTGTCATTTTATAATCTGTATGGTCAGCGAAACCCGTATTCGGTTTATTTTGCTCGATTCAATAACTCAATTAGAGCGTATCGTTTGTCGGTTTTTGGAAATATTATTCCAGCAATATCAGTCACATACAACTTCTGAAACTATGAAAAAGAACATAATATTATTGTTTTTGGCTGTTATGATGCAATTATCGTGCATTGAAGAATTGGAATTGCCATATCGAAACGAAGAGCCAATTTTGGTTGTTGATGGTGAAGTAACCAATGAAGCTCCGCCATATAATCTGCGGTTAAGCTATTCAGGAAAGTTTGTTTCGGGTAGCATTATTACATCAAATTTGGCTGTGAATGGTGCGAGAGTAATATTATCGGACGAGAAGGGAAACTCGGTACGATTCAAACAAAATATTTACGAACCAGCACTTTATCAAACAGACGCAAAATTTAGGTGCGAAATTGGTCGAACGTATGCGTTGCGAATAGAAATGCCCGATGGAAAAGTCTATATTACTAAGCCTCAGTTAATGAAAGACGTTTCACCAATAACGAATATTTATGCCAATAAAATCAAGAACTTTATTCGATTTTATATTGATACAAAAGACCCAGCCAATTCGGTTGATTATTACCGTTGGAAAAGCTATTCGATAAGTTTGAAATCAACAATTGGACCGTCAAACTCAAATGAGAGTGGAAATGCCAACGGCACATGTAGTACGTCTTGTTGGGCATATAATCGAGAAGATGCTGCTAATATTTTTTCAGATAGATATATCAATGGAAATGAAATAAAAAAACGCTTGGTGCTTTTTTCACCCATTGAAGAAACCGCTCCACTTTCTCGACATTATGCCGAAGTAAAGCAGATGTCTATTTCACAAGAAGCGTATCTTTTTTGGCAACAATATGAAGAGCAAAAAACACGTACAGGAAGTATTTTTGACCCGTTGCCAGCTACGATTATTGGAAATATAGTAAATGAAAAAAATGATAAAGATTTTGCTTTAGGTTTTTTTGGTGTTTCGGGCGTGACTACCAAAAGATTAATGGTTGAACCCGCCAATCTAAGTTTTTCAACCGAAGAAAGCATAAATCTTCGTCCACCAGTTGTAGTAACAACACGCCTTTCTGGAAATTGCGAAACCACTTATCCTTCTTATGGCTGTACTCCACCCGTAGAATGGAAATAATATTTTTTATGAAAAAGACCGCCACAAAATTACTCGTCAGTAGTTTGATAATTTTAATTTTCGCGTGTAAAAAGAATGAGCTTCCAATAGTTGATAAAACACCAGCTCAGGAAATACCTCCAACGTACACGCCAGATTCGCCTATGTGGAAAAAACTAGCGTCTCCAATTAATTTTGAATATTCAAATGGGCTTCTTAGGACACAATCCGAAAACCTTTATACTTGCGTCATGGCAAGACCAGATACATTAAACGACCACTTGAAAGTAGATAATTTCAGTCATATTGACATAATGGGAAATATTGATGCCAACACAATTATTGCAGGTTCGTATATTCCTGAAAATAATTATTGGACTTTACAAAAAAGTGAAGGGAAACCTCGTTATTCACCCATTTTGATTGGCCCCTTAGCTGTTTTTAACCGTGTAGATGTGCTTTATTTCTCTTTATTTGGTGGTGGATATTCTATTGATGAAAGTTATCCAACAGGTATTGAGTTTTTTAAAGACCGTTGGTTAAGATCGGATTTTAACCAAAGTGGCGAAATCGTACCAAATACGCTGCTGACAAGTTTTATGGCCAACAATGGAGGGTATTTTATTGAAAATAATGAAAAAAAACAGCTTTGGTACATAAGCAAGATTCAAGTTTATGAAAAAAAGAAACCATTTTCAGGCGATTTTTTTGATAAATTTGTAATGTCATCTGCCAAAATTAAGCATAAAGATTATGGTTTTATGATTGCTGAAAGTCAAGATGAAAAAATTAGAACCAAAGATTTTTATCAATATGACACAGATTTAGATATTTGGACAAAAAAAGCAGATTTCCCAGGAGAAGACCGTTACGAAGGAACGATGTTTGGCGTAGATGATAAAATCTATTATGGCCTTGGACAAAGTAAAACCGAAGCAAAAGGATTTAGAGATATTTGGCAGTACGACCCTCAAACAAACCAATGGCGTAATTTTGCAACTTATCCAGGAAGTGGAAATATCAAGGTTGCCACCGCCATGGTCTCAGGTAAAGTATATATTGGATTTGGTTATTATATTGGTTCAACGGCTATCAAAACTGAAAAGTATATTGGCGTATCTGATTTTTGGCAATTTGTACCAAGTTTAAAATAAAAACCGCCTCTCAAAATAGAAAGACGGTTTATTGGTTTTTAATTGTTGATTCTAAGCCATTTTAAAAAATATACCCTATTCTTTAAAAAATGTATTTGTTTTCCGCAATCATGGCGTCGGCTACACGACGACGAGCATTTTTGAGGTTCATTGGTTCAATCTTCGTGAACCTTTTCAAGCCCATGAGCATCACTCTTAGCTCATCACCTTCGGCAAAAGAGGTAATCGCTTCACGTCCTGCGTTATTAACTTTAGTTACAGCTTCGTTCAAATAAATTAATGCCATATCTTTTTGCAATTCACAAGCCGCCTCTCCTTTGATACCGATTAATTTTTCTACCCTTAATAATGCTGATTCGGCTACATAAATTTCGATAGCCATATCTGCAACATTCATCAAAATTTCTTGTTCACTCGAAAGCGACATCATGAATTTCTGAACAGCCGCTCCAGAAACCATCAATGCAGCTTTTTTCAAGTTTTTCAATACTTTTTTCTCTGCCGCAAAAATTGTTTCATCATCAGAAGCTCCAAAATCAGGAATCGACATGATTTCTTTGGCAACCGCCATTGCTGGACCCATTAAATCAATTTCACCTTTCATGGCACGTTTCAAAAGCATATCAACAATCAACATACGGTTGATTTCGTTTGTGCCTTCAAAAATACGATTGATACGAGCATCACGGTACGAACGCTCCATTGGAGCATCGGCCGAATAACCCATTCCGCCATAAACTTGTAAACTTTCGTCAACTACATAGTCAAGAACTTCCGAGCTATGTACCTTCATAATTGCACATTCGATAGAAAACTGCTCCAAAGCTTTCAATTTTGCTTCGGCATCATTTAATCCTTGTGCTTTTAAATCTTCAATGGCATCATCAATATTTTGTCCTGCACGGTAATTAGCTGTTTCAGAAGCAAAAATACGTGTTGCCATTTCTGCCAATTTATATTTTATTGCTCCAAAAGTAGCAATCGAAACCCCAAATTGTTTGCGTTCGTTGGCGTAATTAATAGCATAATTCAATGAACCTTTCGAGCCACCAACTACGGCAATACCTAATTTGATACGACCAATATTTAGAATATTTACGGCAATTTTAAACCCATTTCCACGGGTTGAAAGCATATTTTCAACAGGAACGTGACAATCATTAAAGAAAACTTGACGAGTATCTGAGCCTTTGATACCAAGTTTATGCTCAGGTTCGTTCATCGTAATTCCACCAAACGATTTTTCTACAATAAATGCAGTAAGGCTTTTGTCATCATCAATTTTTGCGAAAACAATATATAGTTCCGCAAAGCCACCGTTGGTAATCCACATTTTTTGGCCATTAATGATATAGTGTTTGCCATCTCCCGAAAGAACAGCTTTCGATTTGCCCGAATTAGCATCTGAACCCGAATCTGGTTCTGTCAAACAGTAAGCGGCTTTCCACTCACCAGAAGCCAAAAGTGGTAAATATTTTGCTTTTTGCTCTTCGTTTCCATAATAAACAATCGGCAAAGTTCCGATACCTGTATGAGCCGATTGAGCCACCGAAAACGAGTGACCAGTTCCGAGAGCCTCAGCAACCAACATCGAAGTATTAAAATTCATACCAAAACCGCCATACTCTTCAGGAACCGCCACGCCCAAAAGTCCTAATTCACCTGCTTTTGTCATCAATGTTGACATTAATTCTGGAGATTTGGCTGAATCGATTTCGTTGAGGCGTGGATGAACTTCTGTTTTCAAGAAATCACGACACGTTTCGGCAATCATTTGTTGTTCTTCCGTAAATTCTTCAGGAATGAAAATTTGGTGAGCTTCTACGTCTTTTATCAAAAATTCGCCACCTTTTATCGATGCTTTGTTTTCGGTTGCTGTCATGGTATTTATAGTTGAATATTGCCTGTGAAATTATTATGCGTGCATACTGTTACAAAGATAAATGTTTTTAAAATTATTATGCAAGCATACTAATAAAAATATTTTTTGTTTCATCAAACAAGACTGTTTAACTGTGATTTTGAGAGAATTACTCAAATAATTTTTTTGTAATACAACTATTCAGTTAGTTGTTGCATTGTCTCAATAAAACCACAACATTAACCACCTAAATAACAACCATATGAAACTTTATATAATTTTATTGCTGTCTGTTTTAACTTCGAATTCCCTTGCACAAACGCCACATTTTCTTGAAAAAGTAGTTGAAAATCCAAGAGAAATAGTTTGTGCTTCGGGAATTAAAGATTATTATTTAGCGGGCGAAAAACTTAGCTTGATGGCGATTGTCAAAGAATCGGATACTCAAAAAGAAACAGAATTAAGTATTCCTTTATATGTTGACTTCATTGATTTAGCTAATGGTAAGTTAATAAAACACTATATTTTGAAAATGGAGAATGGAAAAGTTTCTCTTTCTGTTTCACTACCATCAGAGTTAGTAACGGGTAATTATCAAATAAGGGCTTATACTAATTGGATGAGAAATTTTTCAGAAAATGGTTTTTTTACACAAAACTTCACAGTTTTCTCTCAAAATTTTAAAGAAGAAATGTCTAAAGTCAATAAACAAACAGACATTGATACTTTACTGATTCATGTGGAAGGAGGTCAATTGGTTAATGGATTAAAGTCTAAAATTGTGATTGAAACCAAAGATAATTTTGGTTTAAAAATAAGTGTTCCATTTCTGCTGATAAACAACAAAAAAGACACTTTGGTAAACACACAAACAGACACATTGGGTCTTGCAGTTTTTGATTTAGTACCTAAATTGGATGAAAAGTATCAAGTTATTGTAAAAAACAAGATATTTTATCTGCCAAAAACAAAAACAGAAGGTTCTGTATTGATGGTAGATAATTTGAGTAATAAAGAAAAAATACGCGTTTTCATACAAAACAATAATGCTAAAACGGATTCGATTGGTTTGGTTTTAATGCATAATGGTGAGCTAATTTATTGGAAATATTATCAGAATAATAAACCATCGTTGCTAATCAACATTCCTAAAAATGATTTAAAAGGAATCATTCAATGTTTTTTAATCGATAAGAATAGCACCGAATTAGCTGAACGTTCCGTTGAAATACCCGCAAGTGATTCCCTTGTTGATATTTTAACGAACGATATTATTTTATTGACAAAACAACCTTCCCATTCATTATTCTTTATCAAATCACTTCCGTTTACTATTGAAAAGGGTCTTTCTATTTCTGGAAGAGTAAGTCGATTGAATGGTAAGGAACAAAAAAAAGAAATGCAACTCTCAATGGTTTTGACCGCAACAAAAGATGATACTACAACACAAAAGACAACTCCATTCTTTATTACCAGCAAGGATAAGTTTATTTTTGAAAATCTTGATTTTTATGGTAAAAAACGAGTAACATTTGTAGCACCGAATAATACCATAACCATGGATACCGCATTATCTGTTCCGTCAATTAATCGACAAAAAGTGCCTATTAATTGGAAGCTGGTTGATAATTCTTATGAATTGACCGAATTAGAAAAGAAAAAAAACACTTTGACTTTAGAGAAAATCAGGAAAGAGCGAGAAAATATAATGCTCGAAGAAATAGTTGTAAAAGCTAAGAAACTAGACCCAAATGCAATAAATGGGATATCGCCTAGCATAGTTATTGAAGAAAAAAAGATTGTAAATAAACCTTCAATGTCAAGCATTTTAGAGATGTTAATGAGAGGGCGTGGTATTAGGTTTGCAAACCTTCGTGTATTTATTGATTCTCAAATGTTATTAAAAGAAGATATGGCGAATATTGATTTTGATATTAGTCCATCATCTGTTGAAAAAATTATGATTTTTGAAAATATAGTGCCTCCTACCTATGGCAATGTTGACTGTGCTATTGTAATTGTCATGCGTAGAGGTTTTAATTTTAATGCTAAACCCAATGAATCTTTTATTGTGAATGGGTATTACAAAGAGTAGATTCTACTTTTTTGGTATTAAAATAATATAAAACTTTGTGTTCTATTTTGAATAATCATTCGTTTAAAAAAAATGAGACAAACCTTCCAAGCACGAGCAGAAATGCCGCAAGGAGCTAATAAAGTCCTTGACCGTAGAAATATTGAAAATTCTTATTCGAGTCTGCTTGGGCTACTCACGAGTGAACTGTCGGTGTTGGATGTGGGTTGTGGCTCGGGAGCGATTACCGCCGATATTGCTCAAAGAGTAAACGGAAAGGTTGTGGGTATTGATTTTAGCCAACATTTAATCGAAATGGCTCAAAAAAACTATGGGCATATTCCAAACCTGAGTTTTGAAGTAGCTAATATCAATGATTATGTTTCGGACGAATCTTTTGATTTGGTGATTGCTGCCCGAACGTTACAATGGGTCAATAATCCTGTGGAAGTTGTGGCCAAAATGGTCAGTTTGTTGAAAACAGGTGGAAAAGTTTCTATTAATGACTATAATCACACAAAAATTGAATGGTCGCCTGCTCCGCCAAAATCAATGTTAGATTTTTATGACGCATTTTTGCGTTGGCGGCATGACGCAGGCTTTGATAATCAGATTGCAGATAATTTGTCAAGTATTTATAAAAGTTTAAGTTTGTCTGATATTAATATCATAAAACAACATGAAACGTGCTTGCGTGGTGAAGAAGGTTTTGAGGCTGCCATCAGAATTTGGCATATTGTAGCCGAAACACGTGGAAAACAAGTTGTTCAAGATGGATATTGTTCGGAAGAATTACGCAAACAAGCAATGGCTGATTATGACACTTGGATAATAACCGATGCTCAACAAATGACACTTTATTTGTTAGCGGTTGAAGGGACTGTTTAAAGAAAAGCTCCCGAAGGTTTTATAGCATTCGGGAGCTTTTTGTATTTATTGAGCTAGAACTTTCTTCAAAGCATCTAAGAAAATATCCGCTTCTTTGATTGTCATAGCGAGGCTTGGTAAAAGTCGCATGGTGTGTGTGCCAGCCACACCCGTAAATATTTTGTGTTCAAAAAGCATGGCATTTCTAATTGGCCCAACGGGCTTTTCAAACTCGATGCCAATCATTAAACCTTGCCCACGTAATTCTTTTATTCCTGCTAGTCCTTTAAGGTTTTCAAAGAAATAATCACCAATATTTGCAGCATTTTGAATTAATTTTTCTTTCTTAATAATATCCAAAACGGCATTAGCGGCAGTACAGGCTAAGTGGTTTCCACCGAAAGTTGTACCAAGCATTCCGTGTTTTGCTTCAAACTTTGGAGCAATCAAAACACCACCGATTGGGAAACCATTTCCCATACCTTTAGCAGTTGTAATAATATCTGGTTTTACGCCACTGTGTTGAAATGAGAAAAATTTACCCGAACGACCATAACCACATTGTACGCTATCGTGAATAAAAATCGCTCCAGTTTTATCGCAAGCTTTGCGAATTGCCCGCATAAATTCGTCGGTTGCTACATTTATTCCACCAACACCTTGAATTCCTTCAACAATGACCGCACAAGTTTCGTTGTCAACCGCTTTTTTTACAGCTTCAACATCATTGAAAGGCAAAATCTGCACATGGTCAGCAAAATTGATAGGAGCTTTAATCGAAGGATTATCGGTTACGGCAACTGCTGCTGAAGTTCGTCCATGAAATCCTTTTGAGAAAGCAATAATTTTTTTTCTACCATTATAAAAAGACGCCAATTTTAGAGCATTTTCGTTGGCTTCTGCTCCCGAATTTACCAAAAACAAAAAGTAATCTTTTAAACCCGAAAGTTTTCCCAATTTATCAGCTAATTCATCTTGCGAAGGAATTTTGACCGAATTTGAGTAAAACCCAATATTTTTAAGCTGTTGAGTCAATTTTCGTACATAATAAGGGTGTGTATGCCCAATCGAAATGACGGCGTGTCCACCGTAAAGGTCAAGATACTGTTGGCCATTCTTATCCCAAAGATAAGAACCCTGAGCCTTCACGGGCTCTATGTCATAAAGAGGATATACGTTAAAAAGAGTCATTTTTATATGTTTTGCTTTGGTTTTGTTATATGCTTATTTTATTTCTCCTGCCAATTTATTGATACTTGCTTCGATAGAAACAATCAACTTTTTTAGGTTTTGGTCAGAAGCTTTTGCTTTGGCCGACGAGATATTGGTTTTTGCGATAGCAATTTCCTTTTTTGCATTGGTCAAATCTCCAGCTTTTTTATACAATCGAGCTGATTCGTAGTTTAGATTTGCTATGTCATACTCAGTTCGTAATTGAGGTCGGGCTTTTGTAAGCCATTGACGAACGTTATTAGCATATTTTCCATCAGGGAAATTTGTGTTATAAAAAGTTACGTAATAAACCAATAATTGTGGCTGCGTTTGCTCATTTATGAGGTTTTGTAAAAAAGCAAATGCTCGGTCTTGACCTTGTTCACGAAGCAAAGCTGGGCATTCGATTTGCCAAGTTGCTCCAGTTGTATATTGAGCAGCACCAACAACTCCCATATAATTTTTGAGTTTATTTACTTTCGCCAAAGAGTATTTAGAAGCTTTTGGACTGTAAATTGCCATTTGAACGAGCATTCCGAGAGAGTTCATTTCATTGCCAGCGTGTCCTTCCTCAGCTTCATAGTTTTTTGCCGTTGCCACATTATTTAACCAATGCTCTGCAAAACCATTATCTAAATCCATGATACATTTTTTGGTGATGAACCAACTTAATTTATCATTCATTTGTTTTTTTGGATAAATGGCATACAAATCGTTCGCCACTTGGATATTTCGAGTAGTATCTTGTGTAATTCGCAGCAAATATGCAAGTCCAGATAAAATACTGATTTCTCTATTTCCTGCTTGATATTTTTTCCAGGAAGCACCCGTTTGTACGTCTGGATTCATGGCATCTTTTCCATGTTGAACCAAATCTTTTGCTGTATTTACGGGGTCTGTATGGTGTAAAATATTTTGGTTTTTATCAAAAAATATGAAAAGAGGAAAACCAGGTAAGTATATCTTTTTCTTTGTCAAGAATGCAACCTGTTTGGCATCGCTCAAATTTAACTTATAGTTAATGAATGTCTGATTATAATATTTCCCAACTTCTGCTTTTTTGAGCGTAGGCTCTAAAGCCATACAAATTGGGCAGTTTGGATGGTAACATTCCACAAAAACAGGTTTTCCTGTGGCTTTTGCTTTCTGAAATGCCCCTTCAATGGTTGGTTCAAAAATGATTCCTTGTGAAAAAACTATGTTTGTAATAAGAAGAAAGGTGCTAAGCAAAAATGTTTTTTTCATGTTTTTTTGATGTTTTGAACAACAAATTAGCCAATTTTTGATGAAATTATTTGATAACTTATCATTCTTTAACAAGTTATTAACAGTGATTCTTTGGGTTGAAAAGAAATCAATTATTTAATTTTACAAAACCGCCATCAATTAAGTAATCACAACCCGTTATAAAACCAGCTGCGTCGGAGCAAAGATAAACCGCCAAAGCACCAATTTCTTCAGGTTTTGCCATTCGTCCAATCGGTTGGGTTTTCGAGAGTTTATCAAACATTTCTTTTTCTTTTCCAGGATAAGTTTTCTTCAAAAAACCATCAACGAAAGGCGTATGTACACGAGCTGGCGAAATGCTATTACAACGGATATTGTGTTTCAGATAATCTTTGGCAACTTGTAAAGTCATGGTATAAACAGCTCCTTTCGACATGGAATAAGCAAATCTATCAGGAATTCCGACTGTTGCCGCAATCGATGCTACATTCAAAATAACGCCACCCTTATCTTTGAGGTAAGGAATAACTGCCTGCAAGCAATTGTATGTTCCTTTTACGTTGACATTGAAAACTCGCTCGAAATCTTCTTCAATTGTTGTTTCTACCGTTCCAACGTGTGCAATGCCTGCATTATTGACTAAGATGTCAATCGTGTTTTCTTTAGCAATTTTATCAACCATTCTTTTTACATCTTTTTGTTTCGACACATCAACTTGATGAAAATACGCTTCTCCACCATTGGCATTGATAAGGTCGGTTTCTCGCTCGGCGAGGTCAACATTCATTTCAAATATATGAACGATTGCACCCTGTTGAGCAAAAAGACGAGAAATGGCAAGACCAATACCACTTGCTCCACCTGTCACGATGGCTACTTTATTGTCAAGACGAAACATTTTAGACGAAGGTTAAATAGTTTGATATAATTTATTTGATGGATAGCTATTTTTTATAAACTGCTTTTTGTGAAAAATAACTTAATTCTAATATTTTTTTGATATTTGGGTCAAAAATGCCCATTTTTCAGTTCAAAATTACTTGTCAAATCTGGAACAAAAAATAAATTGCAGTTACATTTGCTAAAATAATTATTCAACCTATAATATTTCGGAGTACAACCTATGAACAATGTTCTGAAACTACATAAAAACGATAATGTAATTGTTGCTCTACAAAATCTAAAAGCTGGCGAAATAGTAACATACGAAGGCGAAAGTTACGAAATACAACATAACCTCGAAGCCAAGCATAAATTTGTTACCGAAGATTTAGCCATCGGCGACCACGTAACAATGTATGGTGTTTTGGTTGGAAAAGCAACGCAAGCTATAAAACGAGGAGCTCAAATTACAACGTTTAATCTCAAGCATGAATCTGACCCATATTCGGTTGAAAAGCGTCAGCCAGCTCCAGTATGGAATCCGTTAGACGTTACTTCTTGGAAAGAAAAAACTTTCAATGGTTATCACCGAAATGATGGCAGCGTTGGTATTCGTAATTATTGGTTGGTCGTTCCTTTGGTTTTTTGCGAAAACCGAAACATAATGGTAATGAAAGATGCCTTTGAACGAGAATTAGGCTACGCACAACCCGAAATCTACCGAAATCAGGTAAGAGATTTACTGACAGCATATCAATCTGGAAATCTAGCAGAAATTGAAAAAGTGCAATTGGCTGAACAAGAAAATGAGACAATAAAAAATTCGCCGAACCATATTTTTGCAAATGTTGATGGAATCAAGTTTTTGACACATGAAACAGGTTGTGGAGGAACCAATCGTGATACTGATGCCTTGTGCGATTTATTTGCAGGAATGATTGTCAATCCGAATGTAGCAGGAGTAACGGTTTTAAGTTTAGGCTGTCAAAAATCACAAATTGATTATTTAAAGAAAGAAATACTAAGACGTAACCCAAAATTTGACCGTCCAATTCTGTACTTTGACCAACAAACGTATGGCACAGAAAATGCTATGATGTCAGACGCCATTCGTGAGACATTTAAAGGTATTATCGGAATAAATAAAGAAACACGTAAACCAGCTCCTCTGAGTAAATTGAACATCGGGTTGAAATGCGGAGGCTCAGACGGTTTTTCTGGAATTTCGGCAAACCCTGCCATTGGACATTTATCAGATATTATGGTAAGTTTAGGGGGAACAACGCTTCTTGCCGAATTTCCAGAGCTTTGTGGTGTTGAACAAGAGCTAATTAACCGTTGTGTTGATGAAGCGAAAGCCCAAAAATTTGCTCATTTAATGAAAGAGTATTCTGACCAAGCGGCCGCTGTTGGTGCAACCTTTGATATGAATCCATCAGTTGGAAACATAAAAGATGGTTTAATAACTGATGCAATAAAGTCGGCAGGAGCAGCCAAAAAAGGCGGAAATGCTCCAGTTTCAGATGTACTCAATTATACCGAGCAGCCAACACAAGCAGGTTTGAATTTACTTTGCACACCAGGAAACGATGTTTTAGCAACAACAGGAATGGCGGCTTCGGGTGCAACAATTATTTTATTTACAACAGGGCTTGGTACGCCAACGGGAAATCCGATTACGCCAACTGTTAAGATTTCGACTAATAATCGTTTGGCTGAAAAAATGTCAGATATTATTGATTTTAGCTCAGGCAAAATTATTACTGGCGAAGAAACAATTGAACAAAATGGCGAATCGCTCCTAAATTGGCTGATTGGACTCGCCAATGGCGATTATTTAACCAAAGCCGAAACACTCGGACAAGATGATTTTATTCCTTGGAAAAGAGGTGTAAATTTATAGCCAGACTTAGATTTATTTTTTTCAATAAGAATGAAAATTGTTTTAGTAGCAATGCCTAAAAAGGAAAAAGAGAGAATCAATCTCAGTAATTTCATAAATCTTTTTAATCGTGCTATATTTTTCACTTATTTGCAAAAAATAAAACACCTTATTAAAAGGTTTACGTATGAAAATTCAATTTTACGGAGCAGCTCAACGTGTTACAGGAAGTAAACATCTAGTTACGACCAATAAAGGAACAAATATATTATTGGATTGTGGCCTTTTTCAAGGAATCGGCACGACCGAATTAAATCTACATTTTGGGTTTGACCCTAAAGATGTAGATTTTCTTATTTTAAGTCATGCCCATATTGACCATACAGGCTTAGTGCCAAGGCTAGTAAGAAAAGGATTTAACGGAACAATCTATGCCACGCCCGCAACCAAAGATTTGTGTGAAATAATGCTCCTTGATTCGGCACATATTCAAGAAAAAGACCTCGAACGAATCAATAAAAGACGAATTGGGAGAGATGAAGAGCCTTATGAAGTACTTTATGACGAAAAAGATGTTGAAACTGCACTCAAACTCTTTAAAACAATAGATTACGAAACCCCATTTGTGATAGAAGAAGGGGTTATTGCAAATTTTTTTGATGCAGGTCATCTATTGGGAAGTGCAGGAATTTATCTGACTTTTGAAGAAGAGTACAAAACCAAAACATTGTTTTTTACAGGTGATATTGGCCGACCTGACGATAAAATCTTGAGAAGTCCTATGCCTTTTCCACAAGCCGATTATATTATTTGTGAATCTACTTATGGTAATCGATTACACGAGCCAGAAGTTGATATGAAAAAACACTTGTTACGAATTGTTTATCAAACTTGCATCGAAAAGAAAGGAAAATTACTCATTCCTGCGTTTGCCGTTGATAGAACGCAAGAACTAATTTATGCCCTTGACCAACTTGCTCACGAAGGACTTCTGCCCAAAATACCAGTCTATGTTGATAGCCCATTGTCAGTCAAAGCCACTATGGTGATGAAAGATAATGAAGAATGTTTTAATCCTGAAATTTTGGCTTATATCAAACACGATGGAGATGCATTTGCTTTTGAAAACCTACATTATATAAGCGATGTGATGGAATCAAAAGCTCTGAACGATAGCCGAGAAGCGTGTATTATTATTTCTTCTTCGGGCATGGCGGAAGCTGGGCGAATAAAACATCATATCAAAAATAATGTAGAAAAACCATCAACTACAATTTTATTAGTTGGTTATTGCTCTCCTGGAAGCTTGGGAGCTGTTTTAAAAACGCATCCAAAAGAAATAAGGGTTTTTGGTGAAACCTTTAAGGTAAGAGCTGACATCGAAATTATGGATTCGTTCTCAGCCCATGCTGATTATAAAGAAATGATAAAACACTTATCTTGTCAGGATGCGACAAAAGTTAAAAAATTATTTTTAGTTCATGGCGAAATAGACAACCAATTAGTATTCAAAAACCGTCTTAATAATGTTGGTTTCCACGAAATCTACATTCCAACACAAGGAGAAAGCTTTGATTTATAACATACTAAAAAATATTTTATATAGTTTTTGAGGCAATCCTTCGTAATTTTGCACTAAATCCATTTGTAGAAAGTGTTTTGTTTTTCAGAAAAACGCTTTCATTCATTCAGAATTATTTCCAATGAAAATAGCCATTCACGGTCGAAAATTTAGTGTTGAATCGGTTCCGTATATTCAGCAAGTTTTTGATGAATTGAAACAACATAAAATAGAAGTTCAATTATCCGACCCATTCAAACGCATCCTTCTCCAATCTGGCATTCGTCTTGAAAGCAAAGCTGTTTATGTGACTCCTAATGAAATTTTTGATGCGGACTTTGCTTTTAGCCTAGGAGGCGATGGAACATTTCTCGAAACCCTCGCTCATGTGGGTAAGCGGGAGATTCCAATTTTAGGTTTTAATTTTGGTCGATTAGGTTTTCTAGCAGCCGTTTCTCCTGAAAAAATAGAAAGAACAATTTATCAATTAGTCAACGGATATTTCAGCGTTGATGAGCGAACAATGATTTCTGCAAACTCAGAAACTGAATTGTTTGAAGAAGGCACGAATTTTGCTCTTAATGAAATAGCTATTTCAAAAACAGATACGTCTTCCATGATTGTAGTTCATGCTTACATCAACGGAGAATTTTTGAACACTTACTGGGCAGATGGTTTGATGGTAGCAACTGCAACAGGGTCAACAGGATATTCCTTAAGTTGTGGAGGGCCATTAGTAATGCCACATTCAGCTAATTTTATTATAACGCCGATTTGTCCACATAATCTATTTGTGCGACCAATGATTGTATCAGACGATAGCGTTATTTCGTTCAAAGTTGAAAGTCGAAGCAATAATTTCTTAGTATCAATGGATTCAAGAGCAAAAATTATTGGTGCAGAAGAAGAAGCGACAATTACTGTAAAGAAAGAGGACTTTAAGGCAAAAATGGTTAGAATGGAAGGCGATGACTTCTTGAGTACTCTGCGAGGAAAACTAAAGTGGGGCATTGATGCCAGAAATTAACAATAAAAGTTTTTATTATTACGTTAAATAATTTGACAAACCTGCTAATTGTATGAAATTGTTAAAAATCAAGAAAACAACATATAGCTTATTAATCTGCTTTTCAGCGATGCTTTTAGCAACGCAAGAAAACTTTGCCCAATCAGGTATTTTTAGTAAAAAAAATAAACTCAATCAATATTCTTCGGTTGGATTTGGTGGCGGAAGTTCGCACTACTTTGGAGATTTATCACCGTACAGATTTTTTTATTACGGACTCATTACTAATGTAAGATGGAATGGTACTGTCAATTATACTAGACAGTTGTCTCCACAATTGGCTGCTCGTGTTGCATTTTCTTATACCCGAATCGCTGGTGATGATTATACTTATTCGCAACGAAATCTAACGAAATTTTATCAACCATTTCTAAGAAACCTTCATTTTAGAAATGATATAAAAGAGTTTACACTAACAGGCTTGTTTAATCTCTTACCACAATATAGTAAAGGACCACAGGGCAGAAGCCGATTGATGCCTTATAGTTTTATTGGCTTTGGATTTTATGCCCATAATCCGCAAGCACGAGACGTTGCAACGATTAATGCGGCTACAAATCAAGTTTTACTTGGCGGTTGGACAAACTTAAAAGATAAGCAAACGTCAGGTCAAGGAGTTGACCCTACTGCCCCGAAAGCATATTCGCTTATACAACCAGTTTTTCCTTTAGGCTTAGGGCTTAAAATAAAAATAAACGAAAAATTTGATTTAGGACTCGAAGGAGGTTTGCGAATAACACCGTTTGACTATTTAGATGATGTTGGCAAAAGCAATTATCCTGACCCCGCAGCATTAGCCATTGTATCGCCTTTAGGAGCAATATTCGCAAATCGAGCGGGTGAAGATATTGCTGCAAGTACGGGAGCAAGTAGAATTGCAGATTTTGCAAATATTGCTACAAATATTTTAGGTCTTGCAACTCCAGGAACACCAAGCTCAAATGGAACTACTGTTTTTGGTTATCCAAATAGTGCAAGAGGTACACAGCGTTGGGATTCATATTTTACAACACAACTTACATTAAGTTATATCATTAGTAGCCAAGTTAAATGTCCGCCTATTAAATAACACTACACAATATTTGATTTTAAGTGGTCCGCGAAAGCGGTGTAAAAACTAACTCCTTAATGATTCTTTTTAAATTGGTAGTACGAAAAACTTTCGGATTGTTATCTCTAGTTTTATTACAATTAAGTGTTTTCGCTCAAAAATGGGAAGTCGGTGTGGGTGCAGGTGTATGCCAGTACAAAGGAGACGTTATGCCCAAATTTAAGCCACTGGTTGTTCGTCCAGGTGGAAACGGTTTCGTGAGAATGAATTTTAGTCGAGCGGTTTCATTTAAAGCACAAGCAATGTATGGTGGCGTTGTAGGAAAAGATACTTACATGAAACTTGACCCATTTCATCAATCAAGAGAATATAGTTTTAATGCAACATTGATAGAGGGAAGTGGGCAAGTAGAATATAACTTTTTAAACTTCCGAACAAACGCCTCAAGAATTGTAAATAATTGGACACCTTATGTTTTTGGCGGTTATGGGGCAACTTTGATTGAATCAAAGGCGAAAATCAAAACAGATATAAACCCATCCGTTTTTACCCCATTCAACTCTAATAAAACTGAGCAAGCAATGCTTTTAGGAATTGGTTTTAAAAAACAATGGAAAGGCCAATGGAACTGGGGCGTAGAGTTTGGAGCAAGACACACAACCACAGACTTTTTGGATAACATTGGTTATTCTGGTGGAAACCTTCAAATACAAGTTCCTCCAGGAATTGACCCTAGTAATCCTAAATTCCAATATTTGTTAAAGTATCAAGTTCCTGGAACAAAAGTGAAGGATATGTATTATTATACTAATTTTTCAATAAGTTATCTGTTCTATAAAGTATATTGCCCTAGTCCAAGATAGTTATTATTCTCCCCAAATAGTTTTTTCCCCAATAAAACTATATCCTACGTAGTTTTTTCTGTGAGAAAAGTAAGAAAAAAGCGACAAATCATCAAAAACTTATCAATCACAGTTCTTTTTTTCTACCTTTGCAATCCTTTTTGCATTATTAGTCAAATAGAATCTTGATAATTCATTACTGTTAATTGATTTACCTGTGAAAGAAAACATTGATTTGGGCAATTTACCTGCTCATATAGCCGTTATAATGGATGGCAACGGTCGTTGGGCAAAGCAACAGGGTGCGATGCGAATCTTTGGGCATCATCATGGTGTAAAATCGGTTCGAGATACCGTTGAAGGGTGTGTGGAACTGGGTGTAAAATATCTTACTTTATACACATTTTCGACCGAAAACTGGAGTCGTCCAAAATTAGAAGTGGATGGTATCATGCAATTGTTAGTTAAAACAATTGGAGAAGAAATACCAGATTTACATAAAAATAATGTTCGTCTAAAAACAATTGGAGAGTTAGATTCCCTTCCTAAATCAGCTCGCAAAAAACTACTTGATTCGATTGAATTAACAAAAAATAATACAGGACTAACACTAATTTTAGCGTTAAGTTATAGTGGGAAATGGGAAATCGTACAAGCCACCAAAAAAATTGCCGAAAAAATAAAGACAGGAGAGTTGGAGGTTGAAGAAATTTCAGAAAAAGTCTTTTCTCAATTTTTAGCTACCGAAGATGCTCCCGATGTTGATTTAATGATTCGTACTGGTGGCGACCACCGCATAAGTAATTATTTGCTTTGGCAGTTGGCTTATGCTGAGTTATATTTCATGGATGATTTATTTTGGCCAGAATTTCGTAAACAGCACTTGTTTGATGCCATTCTATCTTATCAACAACGTGAAAGACGTTTCGGAAAAACAAGTGAGCAGATTAAGTAAAGTTCGGCCAAGAGCAAATAAATTATCGAAAACAGTTTACTAGATAAACAGAGCTAATAGTACAACAAAGTTAGCATACAAGCCTAAAAATAAGTATTACAAACGTTATCGTTTGAGTAGATAAAAGCGAATCATTCCTAAAATTGATTATTTGATAATAATATTATGCGTATCCAAAAGTTACTTTCTTTTATCATTTTTTTGTTTATTTCATCAAATCTTTTTGCTCAATTTCCACTTGGAGTAGGACGAAAATTTGACCAAACCAAAGAGACCATTGTAAGCTACGAGCGTCCGAAAGAATATATTATTTCAAAGATTACTGTTAGTGGAGTAAAATTTCTTGACCCCAATACATTAGTTTCCGTTTCTGGACTAAATGTAAATGACAAAATAAGTATTCCAGGAGAACGGATAAGCACCGCAATTCGTCGATTGATGGAACAGGGAATTATCGAAGATGTTGCAATTAATATCACGAAAATCGAAGTTGATAAAGTAGAATTGGATATTCATCTTAGGGAACGCCCTCGTTTAAATAAATTTGTATTCAAAGGGCTGCGTAAAGGAGAAATTGATGCCGTTAGCGAAAAAGTAAAAGCCAATAAAGGAAAGGTAATCACAGACGCTTTAATCAAAAATATTCAACTTACGATTAAGAGAATCTACGTTGAGAAAGGATTCTTAAATACAACGGTTCAAATAAAGCAAATTTCGGACACAATTCGTGCTAATAATGCTGCATTAATAGTAAATGTAGATAAAAAGAGCAAAGTTAAAATTGATGATATTCAGTTAGTAGGTGTAAATGAACTTCCAGATTGGAAGGTTTTATCGAAACTCAAAAGCACAAAGATTAAAGCCCCTCTTCGTATTTTTACCCCATCAAAATATATTCCGAAAAAATTTGAAGAAGATAAGCAAAAAGTTGTTGAGTATTATAATAAACAAGGTTATCGTGATGCTCAAGTAACTTCCGATTCGGCAATTTCTACCACTGGAGACAATATCAGGATTGTATTAAATATTAATGAAGGAACTCGTTTCTACTATCGTAATATTACATGGACAGGAAACTACTTGCGTAAAACGAAAGATTTAGAAACAATTTTGGCAATCAAGAAAGGAGATATTTATAATCCAGAAGAGCTTAACAAAAAAATTAATGGTATTCCACAAGGAGATGTGAGTTCGGCTTATATGGATGACGGTTATCTGTTTTTTAGCTGTGACCCAGTTGAAGTTGCAGTTGATGGAGATTCGATAGATATTGAGATGCGTATTAGAGAAGGAAAGCAAGCAACAATCAATCGAATTATTTTGAATGGAAACACAAAGACCAGCGACCACGTTGTAATGCGTGAGCTTTTAACCAGACCAGGCCAAAAGTTTAGTAAAACTGACCTTATTGAAACGCAACAAACATTGTCAAGATTAGGCTATTTTGACCCACAAAAAATAGAACCCAAACCAATCCCACAAGCAGATGGAACGGTTGATATTGAATATAACGTAGAAGAAAAACCAAGTGACAATATCGAACTTTCTGGTGGTTGGGGTGGTTTGCAAGGTTTTGTTGGAACATTTGGCGTTGTTTTTAATAATTTTTCAGCAAAAAATATTTCTAATCTTAAAAAATGGAAACCACTTCCAGCTGGCGATGGGCAACGTTTAGCTTTGAGATTACAAGCAAGTGGTCGATTCTATCAAACATATTCGCTTTCATTTACAGAACCTTGGTTGGGTGGACGTAAACCAAACTCTTTTGCTGTTAGCATTTTTCATACATCGTCAGATAACAGAGGTTACCAAAGAGCGTTAGAAAAACAATATGGTGCTGCTTATGCTTCAATTTATGGTGGTGGAGGTGGAATTTATTCGGGATATTTTAAAAATACAGGAGGTTCAATTACTTACGGAAAAAGGTTGAACTGGCCAGACCGTAACTTTAGTTTCAACGCATCGTTGTCATATCAAAGATATAATGTGGACAATAGTTATTTTATTCCTGGTTTTCAGAAAGGGGTAGCTAATGATTTATCAATGGCATTTGTTGTATCAAGATATAGCTTAGATAATCCACAGTTTACTCGTTCGGGGTCTCAGTTTACATTAAATGCCACATTTAATCCACCGTATTCACTACTTAGAAGCTCACCTGTAACAGACAAATTCAAATGGGTCGAAGGTCATAAATGGATGTTTGATGGAGATTGGTACGCACCCGTAGTTGGAAAATTAATTTTCCATGCTAAGGCAAATATGGGTTTTTTGGGTAAATACAGCAAAAGCTCAGACTTTAGTCCATTCGGTAGATTTATTTTAGGTGGAGCTGGAATGGGTCTCCAAAACTCTATGAATGTAGGTGCCGATTTGATTGGTTTAAGAGGATATGATGAAGGAATTGTACACGAGTTATCGCTGGAGGAGTCAGAAAAACTTAGAACGAGTGATGGGAGTGTAACTTTAAGCCGTATGGGAGGAATTATTTATAGTAAATATGCAGCCGAATTGAGATACCCAGTTTCTCTTAACCCACAAGCAACAATTTTCGTTTTAGGATTTGCAGAAGCAGGAAATAGCTGGGGAAGCTACAAAGACTTCAATCCTTTCAAACTTCGCCGTACAGCTGGTGTTGGGGCAAGAATTTTCATGCCTGCATTTGGTATGATTGGACTTGACTTGGGCAAAGGGTTTGACCCAATTCCAGGATTATCGAATCGCGGTTTGAAAACATTTACATTTAGTATTGGGCAGCAAATTCGATAAGTAAACAAAGTTTTCTTATCATTGATTATAAATCCGAATTGTTAAGTACATGTTAATGGTATAATAAAAAGTTACCAATTATACGTTAGTAAGGTCAGAGCAAAAAAATAAAGGATGCCTCAACTAGCCATTAAATAAAAAACATTCAATAATTCACGCATTGAAAAATATTTTTGGATGAAAAAGACAATATTTTTACTATTTTTGGCACTCGTTTCGATACAAAGCTTTGCTCAAAAGTTTGGTTACATTGATTCGGAGTTCATTACAAGCAAAATGCCCGAATATAAAAAAGCCCAAGAGGATATGGAAAAGTATTCTGAAAAATGGGTTTTGGACATTCAAAGTAAATATACAGAATTAGAAAAAATGCGTCAGCAATTTCAACAAGAAGAAATTTTGCTAACAGCTGACATGAAGCGTGACCGCCAAAAAAATATTGACGATAAAGAGTCCGAAATAAAAGAACTAAATAATAAAGTTTTTGGCATGAACGGCTTATTATTCTTGAAAAAGAAAGAGTTGATGAAGGCAATATTAGACGACATCTACAAAGCGTGTGAAAAAGTTGCTCGACAAAAACAATTAATGTTTATATTTGATAAAGCATCAGATTTAAGCATGATTTACACAGACCCAAGGCACGATTACACAGATTATGTAATGGAAGCTCTAGGAATCTCGTTGAAGGAAGATAAAAACCAAAATAACCAAGTAACCAAACCAAAAAAATAGTAACAAAAATGAAGACAAAATTTTTCGCCACGTTTATCACGGCTTTGATGTTTGTTGGTATTGCTAATGTAAATGCCCAAACTACAAAAATTGGCTACACTAATGTTGATTATATTCTTAACAACATACCTGATGCAAAAGATATTGAAAACAAATTAAAAACTGAAAAAGCTCAATATGACAAGCTTTTGCAAGATAAAATTGCAGCATTTCAAGCAAAATACGAAGACTATCAAAAAAATGGTGCAACAATGTCGGCTGTAATTAAAGCTGACCGTGAAAAAGAATTGCAAAGCGGACAAACAGCAATTCAAGAATTCCAACAAAGTTCGGAAACAGCTTTGCAACAAAAACAACAACAATTGTTGGCACCAGTTTTAGAAAAAATTGATAAAACAGTGAAAGATGTAGCTAAAGAAAATGGTTATACTTATGTTTTCAATACTGATGCTGGCCCAGGCACAACACCAATTTTGTTAGTTGCTCCAGATGCAGATAATATTTCTGACTTAGTTTTCAAAAAATTAGGTGTAACACCACCAGCACAAGCAGCAGCACAAGCTCCAGCTCCTAAAAAATAAAATTTTAGGAATAGTTATAAAAAAAACCGCAAGGAATAAATACCCTTGCGGTTTTTGTCGTCTAATTTACTTTTATAATTCATCGTTATTTATTGTGAATAAAGGTTATTTTTGTAAAGAAATTGCTTAAAAATTTAATATATAACAAAAGAACAATTGCTTTTCAAAAGGTAGCATTGTGAAATTTTTTTTTATTTTTCGAGTTTTTTTATGATAATTGCGTATAATTTGCCAAATGTTCCTAGAAAAAAAACAATAATTCTGCTGAAGTAATAGCAAACCAACCACTATGAAGAAATTTTCCTTAATTTTATTCTTGTTTTTTAGCTTTTTTAATGGCTCATTCGCTCAAGCACAAGTGGTACAAGCGGTATCAATGTCTCCAAAAGATTCAACTGGAGGATTTGCTAATACACAGCAGCAATATGTCTCTGGTGCAGTTGCCCGTAAATCAGTTGTGAGTTATGCAAAAAGTTCGATGTCACAATTTGAAGACAATAAAAAGAAGACTCTTCCCAAAGATTTGGATAGTTTATTAGTTAAACAAGATTTTCTGACACACGAACAATTTCCGAATTATCTTTCGCAAATCGAAAACGCGTATAAGCGTGAACTAGAAATTGTAAATAAAATTACAATTGATAATGTTTCTAAACTTGAACAAGCAAGTCAGTTGAATAAAACTTTTTCGGTTAGCCAAAGTGGACAATGTTTTGCAGAGAAAGAAAAAGGCTCTTATATAAGTACTCAAGACGACGAAGGTAGAGCGATTACGGGATTTGCTTTAGAATCGTTGAAGGGAAACCCACGCTACGGTTTAATTGATAATTATCATCAAGGATACGCACGTATCAAAAAAGACATGGTTTTTGGCTTTTTGAACTTGTGTGGAGAAGAAGTGATTCCTGCACAGTACGATTATGCAGAACCATTTAATGATGGAAAAGCATTAGTTAAAAAGTTCTTTTGGCACTTTATTTCAGCAGATGGAACAGAAAGCGATGTGTTGGCAGATATTGTAGAGGCGAAGGCTATTCGTTACGGTGTTAGTTTAGCGAAATTTAAGAGCAATAAATTTGCCTTAATTGATAATAGCTATGACGTAATAAAAAAACCAATCTCAGCTGGCTATGATGAAATTGAAATTTTTATCGGTAATATATTTAAAGTAAGAAATGGTAAACAATACGGACTAATCAAAATTGATGGTTCAACAATAACAGATGTAATTTTTGACAGAATTGCACTTACCGAAGCAAACCGTTGGATACTTGTTGAACAAAACAAGAAAGTTGGTTTAATCGACTCAGATGGAAATACAAGAATAAAACCATCTTATGACTATATTCGTAGTGTAATAATAGACCCAAGTGTATCTCCAACAGCAGCGTCAGTTGTTGCAAAAGATGCTGCTGGACTTCGTTTAATTGAATTAAATGAAAGAAAATTAAGCGAAACATACGCTTCAATTGGCGAGTTTAACAGATTTGGTTTAGCATCTGCATGTAAAACAATAGCAGAAAAAACTACATTAAAATGTGGATATATTAGCTTTGATGGAACAGAGGTTATTCCGCCAGTTTATGATGAAGTTCAGCCATTTAATTTAACAGGTCTTGCGGTTGTTTCTGAAAAACTGACCAATTGTAGCAAACCAGTAGGGAATTGCACAGTAGATATTGTCTATGATAGATTTGGTAGGATTGTTATTGATAGAATTAATCCTTCTGCACCAGAAGGTGTGAGATACATGGTTACTGATACGATTCTTGCAAGTACATTGATAGTTGTTCGAACACAATCGCCAACTGAAAAAGGCACATTTGATGAAGGATATAATCTTGTTGATAAAAATACATTGAAAAGATTTACATCGGAAGCCTATAAAAATATTCGTAAATTTGATAGAACCAATTTAGCGATGTTAAAAGGAGAGAAGTGGGGTTTATTAGATTTTACAGGAAAAGAAGTTTTAGCTCCATCCTACAATGAGTTGCTATTTTCGTCAGAAGGGTTAATTGGGGTGAAATACGATAACAACAAATACGGTTTTATTGACAAAAAAGGAAAAGTCCAGATTACGTTTGAATATACCGAGATTAGTCCATTCAAAAACGGAATGGCGATTGTCTCTAAGGGGAATAATAAATATGGTATTATCAATAAGTTTAATGCCAAAATTGCTCCTTGTGTTTTCAAATCGGTTCGTTATTTGGATGAAACAAATCAATATGAAATTGCTGATACGGCAAATAATTTATACAATTTGAATAATTCGGGAGATTGTATTTCTGCTAATAGTGCTAAATTTTACGACCTTATTCGTAAAGCAAACCAGAAATAATTTTTTCTAAGTAAAGTATAACAAAAAAGAAGTCCCCAAATCAATTGATTTGGGGACTTCTTTTTTGTTAAGGATTAGTTGATTATTTTTTCATTTCACCATCAACTAATCGCCAAATACTTAATGGGTTATCACTTTTAAGCTCAAAAGGCAATAATACATCAGGGTAGTTTTGATAACAAACTGGTCTTGTGAAGCGAGTAATAGCCATTGTTCCAACCGATGTACTTCGAGAGTCGGTTGTTGCAGGAAATGGACCACCATGCACCATCGCATGCGAAACCTCAACCCCAGTTGGGAAACCATTGAGGAGTATTCTTCCAACTTTTTGCTCTAAAATTTCTAGCAAATCAGTATATTCTGCAAAATCTTCATCTGTTCCATGAACTGTTGCAGTTAAATGGCCATTTAAATTGTGAGCTGCCGAGAGTATTTCTTCTTTTGAGTTTGCTTCGACGACTAAACTTGTTGGGCCAAAAATTTCTTCAGATAAATGAGGGTTTTGATTGAACTCCTCAACACTAGTATGTAAAATAACAGATTCAACAGCTGACAGACCTTCTGGAGCTTTTCCAATGCCAATGATTTTTGTATAATTTTTTGAATGTTCGATGCCTTTCAAGTAGGCATCTTTAATTCCTGCCGTAAGCATATTTCCACCTTGCGATTTGGTCGATTGTTGTTCCAACTCTTTCATAAATAGTTCATCGCTTTGGCATAATAATATGCCGGGGTTTGTGCAGAACTGTCCAACACCAAGAGTTACTGATGAAACATAATTTTCGGCAATGGTTTTTCCTTTTTCTTTTAAAATGCGAGGTAAAACAAAAACAGGATTTACACTACCCATTTCAGCATAAACAGGAATAGGCTCTGGACGAGCAACGGCAGCATCGAATAGTGCTTTCCCTCCTTTATATGAACCTGTAAAACCAATTGCTTTGATGGAAGGATGTTTCACTAATGCCATTCCGATTTCGTGGGTATCATCAAAGAGTAACGAAAATACGCCGTCAGGCATATTACACGCTTTGGCAGCTTTCTGAATCGCTAGTCCAACTAATTCAGATGTACCCAAGTGAGCTGGATGGGCTTTAAAAATCACACAACAACCAGCCGCAAGAGCAGATGTGGTGTCTCCACCAGCAACTGAAAATGCCAAAGGAAAGTTACTCGCACCAAAAACACCAACCACACCGATTGGTCTTTCCATGGCACGAATATCAGGACGTGGAGCAGGCTGGCGTTCGGGAAGAGCAGTGTCGATACGTGCATTTACCCAAGAACCGTCACGCAAAAGCTGAGCAAAAAGTTTTAATTGTCCAATGGTTCTACCTCGTTCTCCAATTGCTCTACCTTGTGGTAATGCAGATTCGGAAATATATCTTTCGATGAGTAAATCTCCTAAGTTTTCAATTTCTTCGGCAATCTTTTCAAGAAAAATCGCTTTATCAATACCTGATTTTTTTCGATAAACCTGAAAAGCTTTCTCAGCTTTTTCGGTAGCATAATTGAGTTCATCGAGGGTTGCTTTGTAAAACAAAGGAGCAAGTGTTTCACCTGTTGCTGGATTTGTTGCTTGAATGGCGACCGTCCCTTCCGAAAAAGATTCAAAGCCAATAATATTCCTTCCTGTAAGTTGCATTAGTTTTGATATAAGAATAGCTGTAAATTATTAACAATCATTATTAGACTGTTTATTTCATTTCTACGGTGTTTACTAAAGTGCCAATTCCGTCGATTGTAATACGTATTTCATCGCCTACCTCAAGAGTAAAATTATCATTAGGCACAAGTCCAGTACCTGTCATTAAGAAACAGCCATTTGGAAAAGAAGATTCACGGAATAAAAACTCAGCCAAATCAACGAGTTTTCGTTTCATACGATTAATTTCTATCGAATCAGAAAAAAGCGGAATTTCATAGCGAAGTATTTCAATCGAAATAGTTGATTCTGGAGAAATGGGTTCATCGAAAATGGCAATACAAGGGCCAATAGCGGCACTTTTATCATACGTTTTGGCTTGTGGCAAATATAAAGGATTTTCTCCTTCAATATCTCGCGAACTCATATCATTACCAACAGTATAACCAGAAATTTGCCCTTTTGAGTTGATAAATAAGGTTAACTCTGGTTCAGGAACATTCCATTTAGAATCTCGTCTAATTCTGACGGCTTGCCCAGAACCGACCACTCGATTAGGTGTTGCTTTAAAAAATATTTCAGGTCTTTCAGCATCATAAACACGGTCGTAGAAATTATCGCCACCTGCATTTTTTGATTCTTCCATTCTTGCATTACGGCTACGCAGATACGTAACTCCTGCCGCCCAAACTTCTTGGGATTGAATAGGTGCTAATAAACCATTATCTATCAATGATTTATATTCGGATGCGGCTGGTAAAAGTTGTATTTCCCGTTGTAATTCAAAAAATAAATCTTCACGATTAATAAATAAATCCCAATCTGTATGACGTGAGATATAATATTGACCAGTGTGTTCGATTACGAACCCTTGTAAAGTTTTATAGATTTTCATTGAGATTTAATTAACAAGAATTTGAGTCCAATATTAAACAAAAAGAAGCAAATAAGATATTTTTTTAATACTACTTTTTTTGAAAATGAGATTCACACAACAAAGTGAACAATAAATTTTTGAAAGAAATATTTGGAAATATAAACGAAAGTAAATTTATTTGTATCAGAAACGATTCGCATTTGGCGAATATTCGCAATAAGAGAATATTTTTCAATGATATATCAAAGCAATTTTATCGTCCCAATTTTACTTCTACTCGTCTAAACGATTAGAAGAGGGCCATGCTTTGAAAATGCAAAAGACCTTCTTCACACAGTGGAGGAGGTCTTTTGTTCTAATTTGAGTATTTATAACTAATTTTTACAACAAACAAATACAATGGCCACATTAAACAAATTCAGCCGTACCCTAACTCAAGAAATCACGAATCCTGCAGCAAAAGCGATGCTTTACGGAGTTGGCTTGTCAGATGATGATATGCAGAAAGCCCAAATCGGTATTGCAAGCACAGGATATGAAGGAAACACTTGCAACATGCACCTTAATGGCTTGTCTGTTCATGTGAAGAAAGGAATTCAAGAAAATGGCATGGTAGGGCTGATTTTTCATACAATCGGAGTTTCTGATGGGATGACAAACGGGAATGACGGAATGAGTTATTCATTGCCTAGCCGAGATATTATTGCTGATTCAATAGAAGATGTAGTGGCTGCACAGTGGTATGATGGTGTAATTGCGGTGGTTGGTTGTGACAAAAATATGCCAGGAGCAATGATTGCGTTGGCAAGACTGAATCGCCCAGGAATGTTGGTTTATGGCGGAACAATTCGTTCTGGAGAATATAAAGGTCAAAAATTAGATATTGTTTCTGCCTTTGAGGCTTTAGGTAAAAAATTCGCAGGAAATATTTCTGATGAAGATTACGAAGGTGTAATCAAAAATGCTATCCCTGGTGCAGGTGCTTGTGGAGGTATGTACACCGCAAATACCATGGCGTCTTCAATGGAAGCAATGGGCTTGACGTTACCTAACTCTTCGTCGTATCCTGCAACACATGAAGGTAAAAAAGCCGAGTGTATTGCTATTGGTGCAGCGATGAAAAATATGTTGGAGAAAAATATTTGTCCACGAGACATTATGACTCGCAAAGCATTTGAAAATGCAATGACAATGGTAATGGTGATGGGTGGCTCTACAAATGCGGTTTTGCATTATTTGGCTATTGCTCACGCAGCAGAAGTAGATTTTACATTGAAAGATATTCAAGATATTTCTGACCGTACTCCTTTACTAGCAGACTTAAAACCATCTGGTAAATATTATATGGAAGATATGTTGGCCATTGGTGGAGTACCAGCTGTAATGAAGTATTTGTTGAAAAAAGGTCTTTTACATGGCGATTGTATTACAATTACTGGAAAAACAATTGCTGAAGATTTAGCTGATGTTCCTGATTTAGATTTTGACGCCCAAAAAATCATAAAACCAATAGAAACACCAATTAAGCCAACGGGGCACTTGCAAATTTTGTATGGTAATCTTGCCGAAAAAGGTGCAGTTGCGAAAATCACAGGTAAAGAAGGTGAAAAATTTGAAGGAACAGCAAAGGTTTGTGAGAGAGAAGAGGATGTGATTGAGTTTTTGAGTAAAGGTGAAATCAAAGCAGGGCATGTAATTGTAATCAGAAATGAAGGGCCGAAAGGTGGGCCAGGAATGCCAGAAATGTTAAAACCAACATCTGCCGTAATGGGTGCAGGTTTAGGAAATAGCGTAGCGATGATTACCGACGGTCGTTTCTCAGGTGGTACACATGGGTTTGTGGTTGGACACATCACCCCAGAAGCTTACGAAGGTGGAACTATCGCTTTGGTAAAAGATGGAGATAAAATAACGATTGATGCCGTTGACAATAAATTGATTTTACATGTTTCTGACGAAGAATTAGCCGCTCGTCGTGCCGAATGGACTCGAATAGAATCAAAATTCAATAGAGGTATTCTTAAAAAATACATTAAAAACGTAAGCTCAGCCAGCGAAGGTTGTGTTACAGATTTATAAGCATTACAACAAACTAAAATAAAAATTCATCCTAAAGTATCATTTACGATATGGGAAATTTATTGGAAATCGAATTAAAACAAGAAACATTGATTGCTTCTGCCCAAGAAAATACAGTAGGGAATTTTCTTTCGGGAGCTCAAGCAATGATGGAGTGTTTATTGGCCGAAGGTGTTGACAATATCTTTGGATATCCTGGGGGGGCAATTATGCCAACTTATGATGCACTGTATGACTATATTGATAGAATTAAGCACACGTTAGTTCGTCACGAACAAGGTGCTGGACACGCTGCACAAGGGTATGCTCGTGTAAGTGGGCGTACAGGTGTTTGCTTGGTTACATCAGGGCCTGGAGGAACAAATCTTATTACACCTATTGCTGATGCAATTATTGACTGTACACCATTGGTTTGTATTGTTGGACAAGTAAAGTCAACATTGTTAGGAACAGATGCTTTCCAAGAAACCGATATGATTGGTGTAACAACACCAGTTTGTAAATGGAACTATCAAATTACTGATCCCGATGAAGTACCAGAAATCATGGCAAAAGCATTTTTTATTGCTAAGTCAGGAAAACCAGGGCCAGTAGTTATAGATTTTGCTCGTGATGCACAAGCAGCTAAAATGACAAAAGCTTTTTCTTACAAAAAAGTAGAGAAAATGGTTAGTTATAATCCGCGTGTTGTACCAAAACAAGAACAAATCGAAAAAGCTGCCGAGTTAATAAATAAAGCAAAAAGACCCTATATTTTATTTGGTCATGGGGTGTTGATTGCTGATGCAATGCAAGAATTACTTGATTTTGTTGAAAAAACAGATATTCCTTGTGCAAGTACATTATTAGGCCTTTCGGCGATGCCAAATAATCACCCAAATTACATGGGTTGGTTAGGTATGCACGGAATGTATGCTCCCAATGTAATGACCGATGAATGTGATGTACTAATTGCTATCGGGATGCGTTTTGATGACCGAGTAACAGGCGATTCAACAAAATTTGCTCCTCAAGCCCGCATTGTTCATATTGAAATTGACCCGTCAGAAGTTGAAAAAATCAAGAAAACCGAAGCTCCAGTAATTGGTGATGCGAAAGAGGCTCTTAAAATGCTTTTTCCATTAGTTAAAAAAGGAGATTTTACTGGCTGGAAAAACGAGTTTAGAAAACTTGATGTAAAAGAATACGATAAAGTAACGCTTCGTGATTTAAATCAAGAAGGAAAAATAAAAATGGCCGAAGTGGTGGCTTTACTTTCTGATAAAACAAATGGTGAAGCTTGTATTGTTGTTGATGTGGGTCAACATCAGATGGTTACAGCTCGCTACTATCAATTCAGAAAACCTAATTCGTTTATTGCTTCGGGTGGACTAGGAACAATGGGTTTTGCTATTCCTGCATCGTTTGGTGCAAAAGTAGGAGCTCCAGACCGTGAAGTTGTTGGGATTATTGGGGATGGCTGTTTCCAAATGACGATTCAAGAACTTGGTACAATTGCCCAAAGTGGTTTGGCTGTGAAAATGATTATTTTAAACAATAATTTCTTGGGAATGGTGCGTCAATGGCAGCAATTGTTCTTTGATAATCGGTATTCATTCGTTGAGTTACAAAACCCAGATTTTATTACAATTGCTAAAGGATTCGGAATTGATGGGCATACTTGCTCAGAAAGAGAAAACCTAAGTGATTCGCTTGATAAAATGCTTGATTCTAAGAAAGCATATCTTTTAGAGGTAATTGTGGAAAAAGAAGAAAATGTATTTCCAATGGTTCCTGCGGGAACAAGCGTTTCGGAGATTCGTTTGGAATAACCCCAGACCATAGTTAATGATAATAATTTTTAAACCAAAACTGGGGGAATGACAACATACACAATCTGCGTATTTACCGAAAATAGTATCGGATTACTCAACAAAATCACAATTATATTTACCCGTCGAAGAATCAACATTGAATCATTGACGGTTTCAGAAACTGAGCGTAAGGGTATTTCTCGTTTCACGATCGTTATCAAACACGAAAAACGTGAAGAGGTAGAAAAGCTCGTACGCCAGATTCGGAAAATCATTGAAGTATTGGCCGTTTTTGGCTATCTCAATGAAGATATCGTTTATAACGAAATTGCTTTGTTTAAGATTTCTACGCCTTTAAACGGTAAATCAGTCGATGTCGAAACTATCAACAAAATTTATAAGGCTTGGGTGGTTTACTGGGGCCTCGACTACGTAGTTATCGAAAAAACAGGCACAGAAACTGAAATTTTTGACTTCTTCAAATATATCAAACCCCACGGAATTATCGAGTTCGTTCGTTCAGGAAGAGTGGCAGTAGGTAAAACTCCTCAAGGATTAATTGAGTATTTACCCGAAGAAATTACAGAATGGGAGTATTATTTGTAAATTTGTCGCATGAACGGTGTTTTTAACCTTTTTTGTTAAAAAAATCATAATCGTTCTGCCAAAAGTATAAAAGTTGCATTAAACCAAAAACAAATCAATAAAAATGGCAAAATTAAATTTCGGCGGTGTTGAAGAGGAAGTTGTAACCCGCGAAGAGTACCCACTCGAAAAATCAAGAGAGTTTTTGAAAAAACAAACTATCGCTGTAATTGGATACGGTGTACAAGGCCCAGGTCAAGCAATGAATATGCGTGACAATGGTTTCAACGTAATTGTTGGACAACGCCCTGGTAAAACGTACGACAAAGCAGTTGCTGATGGTTGGGTTCCGGGTAAAACACTTTTCAATATCGAAGATGCGTTGAAAAAAGGTACAATCATTTGTTTCCTTTTGTCAGATGCAGCTCAAATCGCCCTTTGGCCAACAGTGAAACAATACCTTAAAAAAGGAAAAACTTTATATTTCTCTCATGGATTCGGTATTACGTACAGTAAAAAAACTGGTATCAAACCACCTAAAAATGTTGACGTAGTATTGGTTGCTCCAAAAGGTTCTGGTACATCTCTTCGTCGTTTGTTCGTTGAAGGAAAAGGCTTGAACTCTAGCTTTGCAGTTTTCCAAGATGCTTCAGGACATGCTCGTGAAACAGCCATCGCAATGGGTATCGGTGTAGGTTCTGGTTATTTATTTGAAACTGATTTCTATCGTGAAGTAACATCTGACCTTACTGGTGAGCGTGGAACTTTGATGGGTGCAATCCAAGGTATTTTTGCTGCTCAATACGAAGTATTGCGTGAAAATGGTCACTCTCCATCTGAGGCTTTCAACGAAACGGTTGAAGAATTAACTCAATCATTGATGCCATTAGTTGCTGAAAATGGAATGGACTGGATGTACGCAAACTGTTCGACAACTGCTCAACGTGGTGCGTTAGACTGGTGGAAACCATTCCACGATGCTACAAAACCTGTTTTCAAGAAATTATATCAAAGCGTAAAATCACAAAAAGAAGCTACTCAATCAATCACACGTAACTCTGAGCCAGATTACCGTGAGAAATTAGAAGTTGAATTAGCTGAACTTCGTGAGTCAGAAATGTGGCAAGCAGGTAAAACTGTTCGTAGCTTACGTCCAGAAAGAAACTAATTTTCTTTGAAAAAAATAATTGCAACGAAGCACAGGGATAAAATCTCTGTGCTTTTTGTATATTTGGGGGTATTGTAGAAAAAATACACAACACTTCATCGCATGGCAACAACAAACATTAAGACTAAACAAGAAACAATTTTTCCCGATTTAGATAACATCTATCTCGCTGCCGAACGCCTCGTTGGCGTGGCAACTCACACACCATTGATGCACAACCTTAATCTTTCGGAGCGTTACGGAGCAAATATTTACCTCAAAAGAGAAGATTTACAAGTTGTTCGTTCGTATAAAATTAGAGGAGCATATAACAAAATGGTAAGCCTGACCCAAGAGCAACGTGAAAAAGGTGTTGTTTGTGCAAGTGCAGGAAACCACGCCCAAGGTTTGGCGTACGCTTGTCGTAAAATGAAAGCTCAAGGAACTATTTTTATGCCCACAACCACACCACCTCAAAAAATTAAGCAGGTGGGAATGTTTGGGAAAGAGTTTGTCAAAATCGAACTTGTTGGTGATACTTACGACGACGCTTTTTATGCAGCAAAAAAATATTGCGAAGAACAAAATGCTACCTTTGTGCATCCTTTCGATGATTTACAAGTAATGGAAGGACAAGGGACTGTTGGATTAGAAATCTTCAAAGATGCCAGTTTCAAAATAGATTATTTGATTTTTGCTATCGGTGGTGGAGGTTTGGCTTCTGGTGTCTCAACGGTTTTTAAACAACTTTCACCCAAAACTAAACTGGTTGCCGTTGAGCCGCTCGGTTCGCCAACAATGAAAACAGCTTTTGACAAAGGCGGGGTTGTAACGCTCGATGAAATTGATAAATTTGTTGATGGTGCGGCCGTAAAACGAGCGGGAGATTTAACGTTTCAGGTTTGTAAAGCAAATCTTAATCATGAAATCTTACTAATTCCCGAAGGAAAAGTTTGCTCAACTATCTTGCAACTTTATAATGAAGAAGCCATAGTTGCGGAACCAGCGGGAGCATTATCGGTAGCTGCATTAGATTTTCTTAAAGATGAAATTAAAGGGAAAAACGTAGTTTGTATCATTGGTGGAGGAAATAACGACATCACAAGAACCGAAGAAATCAAAGAGCGTTCGTTATTATATGAAGGTTTAAAACATTATTTTATTGTACGGTTTCCACAACGAGCGGGAGCTTTCAAAGAGTTTTTGAATGATGTACTTAGTCCGACCGATAATATTGTTTATTTTGAATATTCTAAGAAAACAGCCCGTGAACGTGGCCCAGCTTTGGTTGGAATAGAACTAAAGCAACAAGCTGATTTTCAGCCACTTATCGAACGAATGAAAGCCTATAATGTACAGTTTGAATATATCAACGATAAACCACAGTTATTTGAATTTCTAATATAGTTTAAGATATTTTCGACAATAAAGAAAGGCTTTCACTATCTTTGCAACATACAAGCCTTTCTTTAATTGTAAATGTAGTTTTATTGATTGTCAGAAAATTACAAAACGAAAGTCGTTCCGCCGACTACTTATTTTGACTAAATGTACATAATATTTATACTTTCTTCTCTTTTATTCCTCTGGCAAATTCATCGAAATGCGTCTTTCATTTCTGATAGCCTAAGCGATTATTTAATCAAAATCTTCTTTGGTTTGGTTTCGTGTGTAATTCCAACAGGTTTTTTATTGTCAGAGTTAAACTTAATCAATCAAGCGGTTTGTTGGGGAATTGGAATAAATATTTTGGCGTTTGTTTATTATATATTTTTTAAGAAAATTACAGATAAACAACCATTTATACTTATTAATGCTGTAAAAAACACTCAAGGGAAATTTGTCGCTTTTTGGCAAAATCGCCCTTTTTTAAGTAAAATTGCATTTAGTATTTTGTTTATAGGCCTAATATCCACAACAATCATTAATCTTATCATTTTCTTTGTAACGGTGCCAAATGAATGGGATAGTATGACAGGTCATTTAGTAAAATGTGCTTATTATCTTCAAAATGGAAATATGAATCGCCTTCAAGGAACAACTTGGACAGTTGATTTTTATCCAAATTCATTGCCAACGTTGCAAATAGTATTTTATCATGTTTTCGGAGAAAAAGGCTTTAAGGTTATTCATTATTTAAGTTATTGGTTTTTTGCCTTGTCTGCTTACGGTATTGCAGCTAAAATATTCAATAATTTTACGGCATCTGTTTGGGTTGCATTATTATCTGCATTGTTACCAACGGCGTTGGTACAAGCAACTACAACCGAAACTGACATTGTTTTGACGGCATATTTAGGTTGTTTAACCTATTTTATGTTTTCATTCAAAGAAAAACCAACCAAACTAAACCTAAGCTTAATAGCTCTGATGTCAGGTATTTGGATTGGCCATAAAGTAACTTTTCTTCTGATTGCTCCTGCGGCAATGGTTGTTGCAATACACACGGTATTACTTAAAAAAGAATTTTACAAAAACATAAAGTTGTTTCTCATTACGTTTGTTCTTGCGATCGGAATATATGTTTTGCCAACGGGTTATATTGGAAATGTAAAAGAAGTAGGCAAATTTTCTTTGGGAAGTCTTTCTGCTCCACCAATTGTAATGAATTGGCATGGAATTGAACATTTTTCGACAAAAGATAAAGTCCGAAATTTAGGATTGAATGTTGGACGATATACTTCTGAATTTCTCAACTTTGATGGTTTTAGAAGTGCTAAAATCGGGCAAAAGTTCAACGAAAAATTCCGTGTTTTGCCTAATAAGGCTTTGAATAAACTAAACCTAGAAGGCAACCGCTTTACGGTTGTTTCTTATTTTTCGTTTGAACACCCAATTAGGTTTTATCTCGAAAGACCCTATTGGGGAATTATCGGCTTTGGAATGCTTTGGCCGATTATGATATTTTTATTGGTCAAATTGCTCCGAAATTATAAACATATATCGAAGTCCGAGAAAAGTTTAATGGTGCTATCTTTGGCCTCAAGTTTGCACTTTCTTTCCTTGTGTTATTCGGCACCTTATGACCCGATTAAAGCAAGATATTTTTTGAATATGGCGGTTTGGTGTATGCCAATGCTTGCTATTTATACATTTCAATTGTCGGGAAGTAAATCAACATTGCTTAAGTTTTATTATTTGTTGGTTTCTATAATTGTTTCATTATCAGCAGTTTGTACGACATTGTTTGTCAGAATTCATCCTGTTTTTGCAGAAAAAAACATCTTTAACACCAATCGCTTAGAGCAGCTCACGATTGGTCGCCCGAATATTTACGAAGCATATAAAAAATTTGACGAACTTGTGCCGACAGATGCGATTGTTGCTCTCGGAACGCAACAAGAACATGAAGATTTTGAATATCCGCTTTGGGGAAAAGAGTTTTCTCGCACACTAATACCAATTCATCCATTTAGAAGTGCTGTAAAACCAATTCCAACACAAGCACAATATTTATTTTATTCTAAAGGTGTTATTCCTTTTCAAGAAGGAGACATCGTTTTGGGAAAAAGTAATAAACAAACAGTTTCTGTGGTCGAGGAAAGTGAGTTTTTTTTAAGAAAATTAAACGCAAGTTTAACGCCCCAATAAGGAATAAAATAATGATAGATATTAAAGAAGAGGTTGTTGAAAAAAATATTCAATCGGACAAAGTCGTTGGAATTATGCAGCCCTACATTTTTCCGTATATTGGTTATTTTCAATTAATAAAAGCAGTTGATAAGTTTGTGGTTTATGATGATGTAGCGTTTATCAATAAAGGCTGGATAAACCGAAATAACATTTTGGTTAGTGGAAAAGCTTCTATGTTCACAATTCCATTGGTTGGAGCAAGTCAAAATCGGTTAATACGTGAAATAGAAGTGGATAACTTGCAAATTTGGGCCAAAAAAATGCTTAAAACAATTGAACAATCGTACAAAAAAGCACCTTTTTACCAAGAAGGCTATGCGATTGTTGATGCAGTTTTCAACGCCTCTGCTGAAAATATTGCAGCATTGGCAACATCAAGCCTTAAAGCAACTTGTAGCTATTTAAAAATTGATACTGAAATCGTGGAAAGTTCAGCGATTTATCGAAATCAAGATTTGAAAGCACAAGGACGTATTCTGGATATTTGTATGCAGGAAAAAGCGAATCATTATATCAATCCAATTGGGGGAATGGCGATTTATGACAAACAACTTTTTGCTGATAACAAAATCTTACTTAATTTTATCAAATCTAAATCTATAATATACACACAATTCAAAAACGATTTTGTGCCGTGGCTTTCAATAATTGACATGCTGATGTTTTGTTCGGTCGATGAAATCCATGAACACTTAGATAAATTTGAATTAGTTTAAAACAACCAAAATATGGCAAAAGTAGTAGTTTTCGGTACTGAGTTGGTGGCAGAATTAGCCCATTATTACTTAACAAACGATTCTGAACACGAAATCGTGGCATTCACAGTCAATCAAGAATATATCAAAGAAGATACTTTTTGTGGCTTGCCAATAGTGCCTTTTGAAAATGTTACCGAGCTTTTCCCTCCTGCCGAATACAAGTTTTTTGCCCCATTAAGCGAGCGAAAAATGAACATGGTTCGAGCAAAAGTTTATGGAGAAGCGAAAGAAAAAGGTTATTCTTTTATTTCATATATTAGCTCAAGAGCAACGGTATTAACAGACCAAATTGGCGAAAACTGTTTTATTTTAGAAGATAATACGATTCAACCTTTCGTGAAAATTGGTAATAATGTAGTGCTTTGGAGTGGAAATCATATTGGTCATCATGGCGAAATCAAAGACCACGTTTATTTCACCTCACACGTTGTATTGTCAGGAAGATGTGTAGTTGGAGAATACTCTTTCTTTGGTGTGAATGCGACCATCCGTGATGGCTGCACTATTGGCGAAGGTACGCTTATTGCCATGGGTGCAAACCTCACCAAAACCAAAACCGAGCCTTGGAGTATATGGAAAGGTAATCCTGCTGTTAAATCGGAGGTTTCGAGTAAAGATATAAACCTTTAAAAGTTTCAAATCTTTCTAAAAAAACACGAACTTTGCTTCTCAATTAAGAAAAAAACAAAATAAATGAGCGATTTCTTCGAGCAAATTATTTGCCCAAAAACACATACAAAACTTGTTTTGTCAGCAGATGGCAAAACGCTTAATAATACTTCAACTGAAGAACCTGTTAGCTATGACGTAAATAGCATTGTTGACTTGGTTTATCCGAGAGAACTTTTCGAACAAGACCGCAAAGAACAAGTGGCATATAATGATGCACACACACGTTATGACCGTGGTGTTTCTTGGGTTTTCGAGTCGCTTCACGCTAATGAAGCCGCCACCAGAAAACAAATGATTAGTTTGTTAAAATTGAAACCAGGTATGAAAGTACTTGAAGTTGGAGCTGGAACTGGAAAAGATTCTGCCTATATTATTGATAAAATAACTCCAGGCGGCCACGCAGTTTTATCCGATTTATCGCCTGCGATGTTGAGCCATGCAAAAGAAAAGTTTGCCGATAAAAAAGATGTTAAAATTGATTATTTCATCGGAAATGGCTCATATTTACCTTTTGAAGATGAATCATTTGATGCTCTTTTTCATTTTGGTGGAATCAATACTTTCTCGGAAAGAGCAAAAGCATTTGAAGAATTCAATCGTGTCGTGAAAGTTGGTGGTCGAGTAGTTGTTGGCGACGAAAGCGTAGGAGCGTGGCTTCGTGACCAAAAAACGTATCAAATCTTGATGGATGCAAACCCAATGTTTGCAGATTTAGTGCCGATGCAAGATTTACCCAAAAATATCAAGGATGTTAAACTTCAGTGGATTTTTGGCAACGGCTATTACGTACTTGATTTCAAGAAAACGAAAAAAGCTCCAACTGTAAATGTAAATCTACAAATTCCAGGAAAAGATTTTAAAGATAACTGGAAAATCAGAGCAGAAAGAAATCGTAAGAATAAGTAACCATAAAAGAATTACTTACACTTAAAATGGTTAGTGAATAATTAAGAAGAATTAGAATAAAATGAATTTAGAAAGAGGCGTTTGGCAAAAAAAAGGACTCGTATATAAGCCTGACGGTAGTTTGGCACATAGTCGTTCGCACGCACAAGTGCCGTATGCGTTTAAGCACGAAGATTTTTTGAGAGTTTATTTCTCTTCAAGAGATGATAACGGCTATTCTCGCCCCACATTTATAGATGTCGATTACGACGACCCAACCAAAATTCTTTACATACACGATACTTATGTTTTGGATTTAGGCGGCCCAGGTGAATACGACGAAACAGGTGCAATGCCGTCTTGGTTTGTGCCACAGCCCAATGGTGATATTTGGTTATATTATACGGGCTGGAACCGAACACATAATTCGTATCGCCTATCAATGGGGCTTGCGGTAAGTACAGATGGAGGCCTAAATTTCAAGAAAATGTTTCGCGGGCCAATTATGGATAGGTCGATTTCAAATCCAATTTGGGCAGCACAACCTTCGGTAATGTTTGTCAATGGAAAATGGATGATGTGGCATATTTCAGGTCAAAAATGTGAATACATTCACGGTTATCCAGAACCTTTTTATGATTGTCGAGTAGCAGTTTCAGACGACGGCATTCATTGGACACCAACGGGCGATGTTGCATTACCTTTTGATGATTTTCTTCATGCCGTTGGGCGTCCGAGTGTGTTTCATGAAGATGGCATTTTTAAGATGTATTATTCTTATCGTCATACCCGTGATTATCGCATTGACCGAAATCAAAGCTATCGTTTAGGTTACGCCGAGTCGATTGATGGTTTTAAATGGGAAAGAAAAGATGCGTTAGTTGGCATTCATAAATCTGACAACCCAGCAGACTTTGATTACCAAATGATAAATTATGCCCATTGTTATGAACACAAAGGCAATAAATATTTGTTATATAATGGTAACGGATTTGGAGCGGCAGGTTTTGCTTATGCAGTTTTGGAAAAATAATAACGATATTTGACGAAAATCATTTTTTTCAGAAATGACAAAGCCTAATTTTGAGAAAATAAACCTCCCTTTTGGGACTTGGGACTTATGAGAGAACAATTCAATAAAGATGGATTTATAATTCTGAAAAACTTCTTTACAAAAGAAGAAGTCAACAGAATTTATACAGAAGCACGCAATTTATTTACTATTCAAATCGAAAGAGTCTTAGGAAAGAAAGTAGATATCAACGACCGAGACACATTCGAGCAAGCAATGTTCGACCTATTTGAAGCAGATTTTAACACTTTTGTAAATACTGGAAAGCAAGCACAACACTTGATTTCATTGCACCATCTTGGTACTGAGCCAAAAATCATCAATGTTCTAAAATCTTTAGGATATGAATTTCCGATGATTGGTGTTCGTCCTGCAATGCAGTTCAATAGTAGATATTTATCGAAAGGTGGTAGCCACTGGAAATTAGGAGCTCATCAAGATTGGAGAACTGGTCAAGGCTCACTTGATAGCATTGTAATGTGGTTTCCGATGGTTGATTGTGGAGCAGATTTGGGTGCTTTACAAATAATTCCTGCGAGTCATAAAGATGGTTTATTGAAATCAGATACTTCGGGTTATTTAGGAAGTATTCAAGAAGATTTGCCAGAAGAAAGTTATGTTCAAACACAATTTGAAGTAGGCGATTTGCTTGTATTTTCTGCTTTCTTGGTGCATCGTTCTGGCGAAAATATCACAAAAAATATTCGTTGGTCGGTTCAACTGCGTTATAATAATATGGCAGAACCAACCTTTAAAGAACGAGGTTTTCCAATGCCATATATCTATAAACCAGAAGCAGATTTGGTTACACCAGATTTTCCTAAAAAAGAGCAACTCGAAGAGGTTTTTGCTTAATAATTAGGCGAGAAGTTAAATATTTTACTTATTAAGAAGCGTATCAAAATAAGAAAAAAACCATATTTTACTTGGTTTTTTCTTGTTTTGATACGCTTTTTGCGTATTTTCGCTTTTATCAAGGGATGTTCGGGCATTTTTAGATGACACTTTTATGCTGTTTTTTTGATTTATTAAAAAAATATTTTTTAATAAATCAAAAATTAATAAAATTTTATATCTTTCTTTCTAAGAAAAGTGTTTTAAAATAAAAAACAGTTATTTTTGTGAAATATTTTTATTTTAGCAACTCAAATCTAAAACTACGACAATAATGGATCAACAAATTATCACAAATGAGCCAATTGCTTACGAGAAGATTCCAACCAAAATTTTTAAAGATTCAAGAGAGGCATCAAATGCGGTTGCTCACGAGATTGCCGAATTAATAAGAGAGCGTCAACGCCAAAACCGAAGTTGTGTTTTAGGTTTAGCTACAGGGTCATCTCCAAAAACGGTTTATGCCGAATTAATCAGAATGCACCGTGAAGAAGGTTTGAGTTTTAAAAATGTCATATCTTTTAACTTGGATGAATATTTCCCGATGGAGCCAGACTCATTGCAGAGTTATGTGCGATTTATGAAAGAACAATTGTTTGACCATGTGGATATTCCCAAAGAAAATTATTTTATTCCTGATGGAACCGTTCCTGCAAGTAAGGTAAAAGATTTTAGTGAAGAATACGAAAGAAAAATAGATGCAGTTGGTGGTTTAGATTTTCAGTTGTTGGGAATTGGAGCAAACGGACATATTGGTTTCAATGAACCTGGCTCGTTGATTAATTCTCGAACACGTTTGATGATGCTCGACCACTCGACTCGTGTGGCTGCAGCATCTGATTTTGGTGGAAGTTTGGTAAAAGTGCCAAAGAAAGCCATAACGATGGGCGTTTCAAAAATTTTGAGTGCCAAAAGAGTGGTATTGTTAGCTTGGGGTGAAAGAAAAGCTCCAGTTATTGCTGATGCTGTTGAAGGGCGTGTAACTGAAACTGTTCCAGCATCTTATTTACAAACGCATCCAAATGCCATGTTTGTCATTGATGAACGTGCCGCTCACGAACTTACCCGAATGAGAACTCCATGGGTGGTTGAAGATGTAGATTGGTCGAGTAAAATGGTTAAAAAAGCTGTTACAAACTTAGCATTAACACTCGGAAAACCAATCTTGAAATTAACGAATAAAGATTATAATGATAATGGTTTAAGTGATTTGTTGGCTCGTCACGGACAAGCGTATGAAATAAATATTGATGTCTTCAATCAATTGCAGCACAGTATTTCTGGATGGCCAGGTGGTAAACCAAATGCAGATGATACAAACCGACCAGAACGGGCATTGCCAGCTAAGAAAAGAGTGATAATTTTCAGCCCTCATCCAGACGATGATATTATTTCTATGGGTGGAACATTCCAAAGATTAGTTGACCAAGGACACGACGTACATATCGGTTATCAAACATCAGGAAATATCGCTGTGGCCGATGATGAAGCTATTCGTTTCATTGATTTCGTAGTTGATTTCAATGAAAAATTTGGTATTGAAAATAAAGAAACGCAAAAACTTTTTGCTGATGCCCAAGAATTCTTGAAAAACAAAAAAGATAGCGATGTTGATACCGATGGCGTAAGATACGTAAAAGGACTAATTCGTAGAGGAGAAGCGAAGTCCACTTGTCGTTTTGTTGGTATCCCTGAACAAAATGTTCATTTTATGGATATGCCTTTTTATGAAACAGGTCGTATTGAGAAGAAACCTTTGGGCGAAGATGATGTGAGTGTAGTTGCTGATTTAATTGAGTCAATCAAACCGCATCAAGTTTATGCCGCAGGTGATTTAGCCGACCCACATGGTACACATAAAGTTTGTTTGGATGCTATTTTTGCAGCAGTTGAAAGACTTAAACACAAAAACTTTATGAAAGATTGTTGGGTTTGGTTATATCGTGGAGCTTGGGCAGAATGGGATATTCATGAAATCGAAATGGCAGTTCCGATGTCACCAGACCAAGTTTTACAAAAACGAATGGGTATTTTCAAACACCAATCACAAAAAGATGGTGTGGTATTTCAAGGGACTGACGCTCGTGAGTTTTGGCAACGTGCTGAAGAACGAAATCGTGGTACGGCACAATTATACAATAAACTTGGCTTGGCAGAATACGAAGCAATGGAAGCATTCGTAAGATGGAAGTTTTAAGGATTATTTATTCACAAAAAATCGGTCGCAAGATTTATTCTTACGACCGATTTTATTATTTGAACCTAAATAGTTTTTACTTCAAACTTAAATTTATCTTTGTTTGGTACGCATTTACCATCTTTGGTTGTACAAGTTTGACATTCTATCTTTCCTTCAATCACTGGGTTTGCCTTGGTGATTTTTACTTTCTGAATAAATTTTGCTTCATGTTCAAAATACTGCACTTTTCCACCCCAAATATCATCATATTTTTCCTTTGGTTTTACTGGCGTTAATTTACCCACAACTTGATAACTATCATTTTTGGTAAAGTTAGCGGTTGTTGGAAGCGGTCCCTCCACTTTTAATTGAGAAGAATACATATACCAATTTTCGTCAATTTTTGCCGAGAAAACTAAATCAATGGTTTCTCCGACTTTCGCCGAAGTTTTTGAAGGCGTAAAAGTCCATTTCGCAGGCTTTAAAATTTGAGCGGATGCCGCAAATGATGCTGCAATGAATAATAAAAAGATGATTTTTTTCATTGATAAACGTTTGTTATAATTTTTTGTAATTCTTTCAAAACGATTGATTTTACTACAATCTTACTTCAATATTTTCTTCTTCTATTAACGCACAATTATTCATTTTCATATATAACTGCGTTAAAACTACAACGTCTGCGGCACAATATCGTTCAATTTTTGCTCGGTCTTTTTCAACATGATAAACAGCATTGACTTGGTCGCCGCTGATATCGGTTTTACTACTCGGAATATCAAAAATTGCAGCCAATAAATCTAACGCAGTATAATGCTTATAATCGCCAAATTTCCATAAATCGAGCGTATCCAAATGATTTATTTCCCATGGTTTTTTGCCAGCAAATTGCAAAACTCTCGGTAAACCAATACCATTAACCAGCATTCGGCGACAAATATACGCAAAATCAAATTCTTTTCCGTTGTGGGCACAAAGCATCAAATTATTGGCAGCTTTGTGTTTTTCAATAATTTTTTTGAACTCCAACAAAACATCCGCTTCATTATCGCTACCAATCATTTTTACTCGTAGAGAAGGTTTGTTTTCCTCATCAAACATAATTCCACCGATTCCGATACAAATAATTTTACCAAATTCGGCATAAATACCTGCTTTTTTTAGATAAAAATCAGCATCCGACATTTGGTCGTCGTTATGAAGATAAGCTGCTTTTTTGAGCCAAAGTTTCTGTAAACGGTCGTCAAGTAGCTCAAAATTAGGAACTTGAGAAACCGTTTCAATATCAATAAATAAGATATTTTTGAGATGTTTGACAAAGGAATCATCCATGATTGAGTTTTTGTTTTTAAGTGATGGATTTAATATAAAATTTTATAAAACACTGATTATCTGTTGTTTGCAAAAAAAATTATGCGATATTAACCAAAATACAAACGAGAATCAGCCAATAAATTGGTAAAATGACAATCATCAAACCGAGCGTGATAGAATCAAAAAATACCGAACCTTTAGTTATTTTTCGAGAAATAAAAGTACACAAATAGTTTGCTGGAAAATTAATGATTGAACTGAATGAGAAAACTAAACTTTGGGAGAAACCAACTTTTGGAAAATGCCAATTCAAGAGTTGATTCATCTTATCAGCCAATGATTCGTTGAATGTTTTCAAGAAAAAACCATCTTCCGAAATGCTCTCAAAGGCTGCTTTCGTTATTGTTTTGCCAATATTTAGATGAACGATTTTTCCAAAAATATTAAAAGTATCATAAGTAATTCCGACAGGAACAACAGTTAGTTCGATACCATCAGACCATGCTTTTTGAGCCAATCGAGCCGTGCCTTTTTTGAGTGGAAGCAGCTTCGTTTGATTGGTACAAATTCCTTCTGAAAAAATCAGAACAACTTCGCCTTCTTTGAACAAATTAATACATGTATTAAATGTCTCGTCATTTCCATTTAAATTTTCTTTTCCTTCTGACAAACGATAGACAGGCAACATAAATAGGCTTGAAAGTAATTTTCTCGCCAAGTTTTTTTTGAAAACATCGCCACGAGCCAACGACCAAACTCGACGGTCGATTGTGCAGCAAAGAATGATAGCGTCAAAAAACGAATTAGAATGATTCGAGGCCAACATCACTGCCCCTGATTTTGGAATATTTTCTAAGCCACTAATGGAAATATGCTTGATAAAAAACTTTAGAATAAAAGTGACAAATGGGCGTAAAGTATAATAAAGCAATTGGCGATGAGTTTAGGTGAAAGTATTAATTCATTCAAAAATCCGAATAAAAATTTATCCCACCAAATAGATTTTCTTTTTTAGCACTTGTTTAACATAAAATTGTAGTTTTCTGCTGAATAAACTCAAAAAACCAAATTCTCTTTGGTTTTGCTGTTACTCTCTGTAAATTCGTTTGTGTTTTACAACAAAACAAGTTTGATTCTAAGCAAAAAACATGACTAATCTACAAGAAAAAATCACGGCTATCTTCCCCGAGACGAGCCAAATTCCCGAACAATTTCAGATTCAGCCACTACATCAACGAGAATATTTGGTTGGTGGTGAAATGCGTCAATGGGCGGGTGCGACACAAGACGTGTATTCTCCAATTTTTGTCAAAAATGGAGATAAATTTGAAAGCATTCTTATTGGTAGCTATCCGATTACTGACGAAGCCGAAGCGATGGAAGCGTTAGATGCTGCTATGAGAGCCTATGATAATGGGCGTGGTGAATGGCCAACGATGAGTTTGATTGAACGAATTACGTGCATGGAAAATTTTCTCAAAAAAATGCTAGAGAAAAAGACCGAAATCGTGAATTTATTGATGTATGAAATAGGAAAATCATTGGCGGATTCTATCAAAGAATTTGACCGAACGATTGAATATATTTATGATACGATTGATTGCTTGAAAGATATTGACCGTAATTCGTCTCGTTTTAAAATTGAGCAAGGCATTATTGGACAAATTCGTCGCTCACCGTTGGGGGTTGTACTTTGCATGGGTCCGTTTAATTATCCATTAAATGAAACTTTTTGTACACTCATTCCAGCCATAATTATGGGAAATACGATTCTTTTCAAGCCGCCAAAACATGGTACTCTTTTACATTATCCGTTGTTGAAAGCTTTCCAAGAATGTTTCCCGAAAGGTGTTGTTAATACCATTTACGGACGAGGAGCAAACGTTGTTCCTCCTTTGATGCAAACAGGAAAAATAAATGTTTTGACACTCATTGGTTCGAGCAAAGTGGCTAATGATTTGAAGAAAATGCACCCAAAATTAAATCGATTGAGAGCCGTTTTAGGTTTAGATGCTAAAAATGCGGGAATCATCTTGAAAAATGCCGATGTCGAATTGGCAGTTAAAGAATGTATTTTAGGCTCACTTTCGTTTAATGGTCAACGTTGTACAGCCATCAAAATTATTTGGGTTCATCGTTCAATAGCCAAGAAGTTCTTGAACAGATTTACAGAAGAACTCGAAAAACTAAAATTTGGAATGCCTTGGGAATCAGGCGTAAACCTAACGCCTTTGCCAGAGCCGAATAAACCAACATACTTAGCTGAATGTATTGCCGACGCTAAAGCAAATGGTGCAGATGTGATAAATGAAGGCGGCGGAACTACCATAAATTCGTTTGTTTATCCAGCCGTTTTATATCCTGTAAACGAAAAAATGAAAGTTTATAGCGAAGAACAATTTGGCCCAATCGTACCTGTTGTTCCATTTGACGATGTGGAAGAGCCAATACAATATATTATTAATTCTTCGCATGGACAACAAGTAAGTATTTTTGGCACAAATCCTGACCAAATTGCTCATTTAATCGACCCCCTCGTTAATCAAGTAAGTCGAGTAAATATTAATGCACAATGTCAGCGTGGGCCAGATACATTTCCTTTTACAGGAAGAAAAGATTCGGCCGAAGGTACGCTTTCAGTAGAAGATGCTTTGCGGGCGTTTTCAATCCGAACGGTAGTTGCGACAAAAGATACCGATGCCAATAAGAAAATTTTCAATGAAATTGTTGAAGAGCATAGTTCGCACTTTCTTTCAACAAAATATGTGTTCTAAAAAGTCAAGTCTTCGCTTATTAGCGAAGACTTTTATTGTTTCAATAAATAAATTTAAACAGCTAATAGAGTTGAGTTTCTTCATACAAATAGATGAAAATCTATTTTAACCATAAAAAACAATCCTATTAATGTTTCTAATCGTGGTATATTTTTATAATTTTGAGCATCTTTTTAAGATAAAAACGAGTTCTGCCCAAAATCTAAAGCATATACGATGAAGATTTTTTCAAAAGTAATACTTTGTGTTTGTCTCATGGTTATTGTTGGGGCGTGTGTGCGTTCGGCAACCCCAAATAAAATTACCAGCATTAATATTGGTGATTATGACGAAGATTTATCAGAAGTGAGGCTGAAATATGAGTCCAAACCGAGCTCAAAGAAAACCGAAGATAAAGAGGAAATTCAAGAACAATCAAGCACAGCAATTAGCCAGATTCCACAACAAGTCAATTCACAAGTTGACATTGCTCTTGACTCAATTGCGGTTCGTAACAAAAATGTGCGTTATTCAACTGGTTATCGCATTCAGGTTTATGTCGGCAACGACCGTCGAGAACTTGATGAAGCAAAAGTGTTTATTTACCAAAACTTCTCCGAATTAAGTACTTATCTGACTTTCAGTCAACCAACCTATAAATTGAAAGCAGGAGATTTTGCTTCTCGTTTGGATGCTGAAAGATATTATTCTTCCATCAAGCAACGCTATTCGATGGCAATGATTGTTGCAGAAAGAATTGATATTAAGAAAAGTATGCAGACAAAGTAATAATTGATGAAAGTGTTTAATGTCAATTATTTATAATATTTCAATAATTGAAATATGCCATAGTGGCAAACATTTGTTAGTAATAATATTTTACTAATGATTGATAATTGTTTATTGTTAATAGAAAATGACAGCTTACGTATTTCCTGGGCAAGGAGCTCAGTTTAGTGGAATGGGCAAAAATCTTTACGAAAGTTCAGATGCTGCTCGCCAAATGTTTGAAAAAGCCAACGAAATTTTAGGTTTTGATATTACAAAAGTTATGTTTGAAGGAACAGATGAAGAACTCAAACAAACCAATGTAACCCAACCTGCAATTTTTTTGCATTCCGTAATTTTGGCTTCAACCATCGAAAATTTTCAACCAGATATGGTTGCAGGACATTCTTTGGGTGAGTTTTCGGCTTTAGTAGCTGCGGGTGCTTTATCGTTTGAAGATGGTTTGAAATTGGTTTCTCAACGTGCCGATGCAATGCAGCGTGCGTGTGAACTAAATCCATCAACGATGGCAGCAATTTTAAATTTAGCAGACAATGTTGTGGAGGATATTTGTGCAGGAATTGACGGCGTTGTTGTTGCGGCAAATTATAACTGTCCAGGCCAATTAGTTATTTCTGGAAGTATTGAAGCTGTAACTGAGGCTTGTGAACAGATGAAGGCTGCTGGTGCAAAAAGAGCATTAATTTTGCCTGTTGGTGGAGCATTTCACTCACCATTAATGGAGCCAGCTCGTACGGAATTGGCGGCAGCTATTGAAAGCACAACTTTCTCAACGCCAACTTGCCCTATTTATCAAAATGTCAACGCTCAACCATCGAGCGATGTTGAAACCATTAAAGCGAATTTAATAGCTCAATTGACTGCACCAGTACGTTGGACACAATCGGTACAAAATATGGTGGCAGACGGTGCAACAAAATTTGTAGAATGTGGTCCTGGAAAAGTACTACAAGGATTGGTAAAGAAAATTGCTCCTGAAGCTGAAACAGCAGGCGTTTGATATTTTATTATACCGAGAATAGACGAATCTAAAATTTGTCTATTCTCGCATATTTAACTTTCCAAAACTGCTCTAATGGCTTCTTGTGCCAAACTCGCAATCTCTTCTCCGTTTTTTCCTTTTGGTTCGATTGGTTCAAGCACTGTCCATGAAAGTGTTGAGAACGAAACTAATGGAAAAAGACCTTTATTGGGGTCAAAAAGATTATTTCCTTGAATGGCAATTGGAACAATTAAAGCATTGGGGGCTTTTTTTGCTAAAGCAGCAATTCCTCCTGGAGCAAAAGGTTTCATAATGCCCGAACGAGAGCGAGTTCCTTCTGGAAAAATGACAGCCGAAAAATTATTATCCTGAATAAATTTACTGAGTTTTAATATTTCACTGACAGCTTGTTTGCCATCTTTTCGGTCAATAAGAGCGGCATTACTTTTGTGTAAATTATAAGAAATGCTTGGAATTCCTTTTGCTAACTCAATCTTTGAAACAAAAATGGGGTTGTATCTCCGCAAAAACCAATAAATAGCAGGAATATCAAATGTACTTTGATGATTGGCGATGAATATAATTGGTCGATTAGTTGGTAAATCGAACATTTGGCGAAACTTTACTGTTGTACCCGTAAGATACCAGCCGTAAGTAATCATAAAGTTGAGTGCAAAAACCATTTTTTGTTGAGCTTTTCGACCAAAAACATTAAATGCAATCACTTGTAGTACATGAAATACAACTAATAATAGTCCAAAATAGACTAAATATACCGAACTTAGAAAATAATCAAGCGTCTTTTTCACAGAGATAAAATTTTCCACAAAAGTAAGCAAAAACCACATAGTTTGCAGAAAAAGTATAACATTCTACGTTTTTTCTAAAATAAGAAGTACCTTGCAGCGTATTTTGAAACAAAAAATCTTTAAAAAATACTATCATGGAATTATCCAATATGAGATTAGAGGTGATGAAATTTGTTGGTCAAAAAATTGACTATTTCGTTGACGAATTTCTAAAACCTATTGACACAAACTGGCAACCGACCGATTTTTTGCCAGATTCTACAAGCGAAGACTTCTTGAATCAAGTAAAAGAATTGCGTGAAACAGCCAAGGATTTGCCTTACGATTATATTGCTGTCTTAATTGGCGATACAATTACTGAAGAAGCCCTGCCAACCTATGAATCATGGTTGATTGATGTGGTAGGCGTTGACCAAGTAGATGAACCCAACGGCTGGGCAAAATGGGTGCGTGCTTGGACTGCCGAAGAAAACAGACATGGCGATTTACTTAATAAATTTTTGTATTTGTCTGGCCGTGTAAATATGCGTGCAATGGAAACGTCAACCCAATATTTGATTGCCGATGGCTTCGATATTGGTACAGGAAGAGACCCGTACAAAAACTTTGTTTACACGTCTTTTCAAGAATTAGCAACGAATATTTCGCACAGAAATACTGCAAAATTGGCAAAAGAATACGGAAATACACCTTTAGCGAAGATTTGTGGCGTAATTGCGGCTGACGAAATGCGTCATGCTCGTGCGTATAAAACATTTATTAGTAATATTTTTGAAGTTGACCCTTCAGAAATGATGTTGGCATTTGAAGACATGATGAAGAAAAAAATTGTAATGCCTGCTCACTTCTTGCGTGAATCTGGTATCCAAATGGGACAAACATTTTCTCATTTTTCGGATGCTGCTCAACGCTTGGGTGTTTATACGACTTATGACTACATCGAAATTATGGAGTCATTACTGAAAGACTGGAAAATTGATAGCATCACCAACTTAAATGGAGCTGGCGAAAAAGCAAGAGATTATGTGATGGCATTGCCAAATCGTTTGAGAAGAGTTGCCGAACGAACAAAAGTGCCAAATATAGAATATCAATTTAGCTGGATTTCGTAAGGAATGTTGCTTCAAAGAATAAAAACCCCTTCGTTATTTTGTCGAAGGGGTTTTGTTTTTATCGCAGAATTTTTTCCATAATTCCGTTGCTTTTACTTGCTGTAAATTTTTGAGTTGAAGTAAGTCTTCGCACATTTTTTGCGTGTCTTTTGTAAGGGCGAAAACCGCAGCACGGGCATAGTACGCATCAATGTTGAGCGGGTCGTACTCAAGGCTTTTTGAGAGATTTTTTATCGCAGCCGAATATCTTTTTTCTTCCACATTAATATTTCCTTGCATCAAATAAAAATTTGATTCGTTGGCATCAATCGTAGTCTTTGGAGCAGTTGCCGATGACTGATTTTTAAGAGCCATTTTATCCGACCAACCCATATCAAAGCCCATTTTTATTTCAGCATTGACGGGTTTTCCCTCCCAAGTGGCTGGCATCCATTTACCTTTACTGGCTTTAATGGCTTTTATTAGGTATTTATTATAATTTTCATGGGTGCTATTAAGAATTTCAATTCCTTTGATTTCTCCCAATTTTGTAATGATAAAACGAGCGTAGAAATCGCCAGCTTTGTAGTCTGGAAAGAAGAAATTAGCCGAAATAAACTGTGCCGCAGACATTTCTGCATCCACAAACAAAGGCTCAAGATAATTTGGCTTTGAAACATAAATAGTGTCTTGCCCTTTTGTACGGTAAGTTTGTGGAGTAAATCCTAAATTATGAAAACGCACAGGCAGAAAAGATAATTTTAAGGCTTTATCCTGATTTTGGACGTTGATTGATAGAATCGTCAGTTTTATTTCGTCAAGAGCTAAAACCTTGAAATAAGCACTATTGGCAATAATTAGCGTATCTTTTTTGATTTTGTAAGTTCCTTGTCCAGTTTTTCCATTAATTGTGACTCGAAATGAATCATTTTTCATGAAAGTGTATCTCAGTTTGATATTTCGGACATCGTCTTTTAGAATCGGACTATCATCATAGAGTTTGATAACATCAATTACCCATTCGCCAACTAACTTTTCTTTGAGGGTTTGGGCAAAAATCTGAGTTGAAAAAAAAACGAGAATAAGTGCTTTGTACATTTTATGTGAAGTTATGAAGTGACAATTTAGTGAAAAATTGAACACAAAAAAATCTTACAGGGTTTTTGAGTATTTTTAATTAGAGATGAGTATTTGGGCGAAAAATGAAAAAGCCTATCTTCGTAAAAAGATAGGCTTTCAAAAAAGGGAGGTAGATGGGGCTCGAACCCACGACCCTCGGTACCACAAACCGATGCTCTAACCGACTGAGCTACAACCTCCGTGTTGTATTTGGGAGTGCAAATTTAGTTCTTTTTTTTTATTTCTCAAAAAAAACTTGTTCAAATTTATTCAACCTGCTAACTTCGGCATTATGAGCGAGCGTAGAACATCTTTTTTTGACACTAAAATAGAATTTTTGAAAGGTGTTGGGCCATCAAAGGCGGAGATACTTAATAAAGAATTGAGTATCTTTAACTTCGGTGACTTGATAGAATATTACCCTTTTCGCCATGAAGACCGCACACAATTTCATCAAATTTGTGATTTGCACGAAGGAATGTTCGCTGCTCAAATCAAAGGACGACTGCGTTCTTGGGAAAAAATTGGAGAAGGTGCAAAAGCCCGATTGGTTGGGCAGTTTACCGATGGCACAGGAATTTTGGAACTAACATGGTTTCAAGGAATTACTTGGGTTGAGAAAAATCTTCGCTTGCATGGCGATTATGTAGTTTACGGAAAACCGAATTCGTTTGGCAGTAAATGGCAAATCACTCATCCCGAAATGGATATTCTTACCGCCGAAAATGAGCGTGGCGGTTATTTTCAACCAGTTTATCCATTAACCGAAAAACTTCGTAAGAAATATATTGATAGCAAGCAAATTAGCCGTTGGATGCGAACTTTGCTTGAATCTGCCGTTACGAATATTCGAGAAACATTGCCTAATTCTTTGGTACAGAAATTTCGACTCATTTCAAAGCAAGATGCTATTTATCACATTCATTTGCCGATTAATCAAGAATCCCTTCGGCAAGCCCAACGCCGCTTAAAGTTTGAAGAGCTGTTCTATAATCAGTTTCGGCTGATAAAACAAAAACTCATCCGAAGAAATGATTATGCGGGACAAGTTTTTGACAAAACAAAGTTGTTGACCGAGTTTTACCAAAACCATCTTCCATTTGACTTGACGAATGCTCAAAAAAAAGTTATTCGAGAAATTTTTCAAGATATGCGTTCGGGCAAACAAATGAACCGTCTTTTACAAGGCGATGTGGGTAGCGGAAAAACCATCGTGGCGTTTATTACGATGCTTCTGGCTTTGGATAATGACGCTCAAGGTTGCTTGATGGCTCCAACCGAAATTCTTTCCGACCAACATTATACTGGGCTGAAAAAGTTTGCTGATTTAATGGGATTAAAAATTGTTGAATTAACAGGTTCGGTTGGCAAGAAAGCTCGACGGGCAATTGATGCAGGTTTATTAGATGGAAGTATCAATATTATTGTTGGGACACATGCTCTGCTCGAAGACCACGTACAGTTTAAAAATTTGGGACTGTGTGTGATTGATGAACAACACCGTTTTGGTGTAGCTCAGCGAGCAAAACTTTGGGAGAAAAATCAGAATTTCCGACCACATATTTTGGTAATGACAGCCACGCCGATTCCACGAACGTTAGCAATGACGCTCTACGGTGATTTGGATATTTCGATTATTGATGAGCTTCCTAAAGGACGAAAGCCTATCAAAACGCTACATAAGTATGATTCCGACCGCCTTAGAGTTTTTGAGTTTTTGAGAAGTGAAATACAAAAAGGTCGTCAAGTTTATATCGTTTATCCTTTAATTGAAGAATCCGAAACGATGACCGTTAAAAACTTAATGGATGGCTACGAAAGTATTGCAAGGGCATTTCCTGAATACGGCTTGAGTATTGTACATGGAAAAATGGGTTGGAAAGAAAAAGACTACGAAATGCAACGTTTTAAAAATAAAGAAACACAAATCCTCGTCGCAACTACCGTTATTGAAGTGGGCGTTGATGTGCCAAATGCGTCAGTTATGCTCATCGAAAGTGCCAATCGTTTTGGACTTTCGCAGTTGCATCAGTTGCGTGGGCGAGTAGGAAGAGGAGCGGAGCAATCTTATTGTATTCTGATGACCGACCATAAATTAGGTAAAGATACCCGCCTAAGAATTGATACGATGGTCAGAACAAATAATGGTTTTGAGATTTCGGAAGTTGATTTGTCATTGCGTGGGCCAGGAGATATGGCCGGAACACAACAAAGTGGAATGCTCGACCTAAAAGTTGCAGATTTAGCCAAAGACGGAGAAATACTGAAATATGCCCGTGAAGCAGTCGTGCAAATCTTGGAAAATGACCCCGAATTAGCATCTGTCGATAATGAGCCAATCAAGCAACATGTAAGTGCTTTGCGAAGTAATGAGACCAATTGGAGCAGAATTAGTTAAATAAACTCGGTGTTTCGTCGAACCCAAAGACACCGAGTTTATCGCAATCAAAATTAGAATCCTACTGATTTTAATTTTAAGCCAGATGTTTCTTCTAAACCAAAAACAAGGTTTAAATTTTGTACTGCTTGACCCGACGCACCTTTGGTCAAATTATCAATAACGCTTGTTATCAACAAGTTATCCACATGCTTTTCAAGGTGTAAAATACACTTATTTGTGTTGACAACTTGCTTCAAATCAATCTCAGCGTCGTCGCTAATATGTGTAAATGGGTGCGAAGCATAGTAGTTTTTGTATAATTCTTTCGCTTCTTCGATAGTTCCTGCAAATTTTGTATAAACGTTTGCCATGATTCCACGACTAAAATTACCACGATAAGGTACAAAATTGACCATTTTCTCAAAGTTTGGCTGCAAAGTTTTGATACTTTGGTTAATTTCTTTTAAGTGTTGGTGCGTGAAAGCTTTATAAATCGAAATATTATTGTTTCTCCAACTAAAATGTGTTGTAGCTGAAAGCGATTGTCCTGCACCAGTGCTACCCGTTACAGCACTAATGTGGATATCTTCTTTCAATAAATCGGCACTCGCCAAAGGTAATAATGCCAATTCGATGCTTGTAGCGAAACATCCAGGGTTAGCAATTTTTGTCGCCGTTTTGATTAAATCTCTTTGCAATTCGGGTAAACCATAAATAAAGCCATTACTTTGGTCACGAAAATCGGTACTTAAATCAATTATTTTAAGGCTTTCAGGAAGTTGATTTTCCGCCAAAAATTTTTTCGACTCATTATGACCCGAACAAAGAAAAATAGCTTGTACTTCGTTGAAAGGCATTTGGTCGGTAAAAAGCAAATCGGTATCGCCCATTAAATCGCCATGGGTCGAGTAAACGGGTTTTCCTGCTTGACTTTTAGAATTAACAAAGTGAATATTTACTTGTGGATGATTGAGCAAAATACGAAGCAATTCGCCCCCCGTATAACCAGCACCACCAATGATTCCGATATTTATTTTCATTATTTTTTTTGAGCTGTAAGCATTTGGCTGAGTGCAATATGCTTTTTAAAAGAATTAATTTTACGGCAAAACTAAGGCTTTGAACCTATTCTTATAAGCCGATTATAAGAATTTTCAACAATCTGTCACAAAATTACGTAACCTCTCAGATAAAACTCATATTTTTGAGAAAATTTCAAACCCAGACATAAATGATTCTTTTAGAAATTCCTTGGAACGTCAATCCGATTATAGTAAAACTAGGTAGTTTTGAGCTACGTTGGTACGGCATTTTGTTTGCATCGGGCTTTTTGCTTGGTTATCAAATCATGGTCAATGTTTTCAAAAAAGAAGGGAAACCCGAAAAAGACCTTGATGTACTTTTATTCGTGATGATAGTCGCTACCGTTATTGGAGCGAGATTTGGTCATTACTTTTTTTACGAATTTGATAGTTTCTTGAAAAACCCAGGCACATTCTTGCTTGAAATGATAACACCGCCTTATCAAGGTTTAGCCAGCCACGGAGCTTTGGTTGGAATCGTTACGGCGTTGCTTTTATATGCTCGTAGCCACAAAGACCAGCCTTTCTTGTGGGTAGCAGACCGCATCGTAATTACAGTGGCTTTAGCAGGCTTCTTTATTCGTTCAGGAAATTTGATGAACCACGAAATTGTTGGAAAAGAAAGTAATTTACCTTGGGCATTTCGATTCAATAATTTTACACTGAATCCTGACGGTTCACTAAGAATGACTCCCGAAGCAATTACTCGCCACCCAGCACAATTATATGAAGCACTTTCTTGCTTGGTTTTATTTGGACTTTTATTTTATTTATGGAATAAATTTAAAGAAAAAACACCAAGAGGATTATTGTTAGGTATTTTCTTGATTTGGGTTTTTGGTTTACGTTTTTGCTACGAATTTTTGAAAGAAAACCAAGAAACATTTGAAGACCAAATGGCTTTAAACATGGGACAAATTTTGAGTATTCCCGCTGTTTTACTCGGTATTGGTATTTTGATTTATACATTTACGAAGGGGAAAAACATCGAAAATGTCTAAAAAGTATATTTAATTCATAAAAAATGCTCGATTTCTTAAAAATCGAGCATTTTTTTTATGGGCATAGTAAAAATTAATTTTCAGCAAATGCCATTAACTGTCTCACATTTGTTATGATTTCGGTGTTTTTCGGTAAATCAATGCCCTGTGCAACAACCTGATAACCTGTCAATAAAACTTTTATTTCAGAAAAAGCCTCACCAAGTTTATTGACATATTGCTGAACTTCGTCTTGCCCAGGAGTTGATGTAATAACTGAAAATAAATAATCAGGCTTGTGGTGTTCACAAATAAACTGTAACTCCGAAAACGGCATACTTTGTCCTAAATATATAACTTTATTATTTCTTGCACGAAGAATAAAGTTGGCGAAAAGTAAAGGAATTTCGTGAAATTCACCTTCAGGGGTATATAAAATGTATTTCTTTGAAACGGACGTAGCCTTAATAATTTGTCCATCAATGGCTACAATCAGTTTTTGACGAATCAGGTTTGTAATAAAATGCTCTTGTGCAGGCCCAATCGAACCCGTAACCCAAAGCGTGCCAATCCGACTAAGAAAAGGATAAATGATATTTATCATGGTGTTTTCAAAGCCAAACTGCAAAATATTTGTTGCCATGATTTTCTCGAAGCGTTCTTCGTCAATATCAATCATTGCAATCGTAAGTGCATGAATTTGGTCGGGATAATTAAGTTGTTTGTCCGAAATCGCCAAAACTTCTTTCGATAATTCCTCCAAACTTAATTTTGCAATTTCCGAAATTTTATAATCGTGGTCTTTTAACAGAGCAATATTTAGCACCAACTTCAAATCTTTATCATCGTAGGTACGAATATTCGTATCGGTTCTTTTTGGATTGATGATGTTGTATCGTTGCTCCCAAATTCTAAGCGTGTGAGCCTTAATACCTGATAGTTGTTCTAAATCTTTAATAGAATAATTACTCATTTCTTTACTTTATTGAAAAGTTAATTTATCGCCTCATTCAAAATTGTCGTACAATGTTATCTTAAAGTTTTTGGAAAAAAGAGTACGTCTAAACCTTTCTTTATAAATTATGTGTATAGAGATAACTGAATATTTGTGGATATGTTTGAGAAAAAGAGTGTTTTTTGTTTTGCTTTGTAAATAATTGATTTTCAGGGGATTAAAAATATGATAAAAGTTAGATATTACAAAAAAAGCCAATTTTGAATTGTCAAAACTGGCTTTTTTGTAAAAAATCTTTGCTAACTATTCTCTTAAGAAAGGATATTCTGCATCCATGTAAACATCTTCAAATGCAGCTTCAGGAGTTGGATAAGGAGATTCCTCAGCAAACTTAACTGAAGCTTCAACTACCTCTTTTACTTTGGCGTCAATTACGTCCAATTCTTCCTCTGTTGCAATTCCGTTTGTCAAAATTCGGTGACGAACCATTTCTAATGGGTCACGCATTTTCCATTGTTCAACTTCTTCTTTGGTACGGTATTTTTGTGGGTCAGACATTGAGTGACCACGGAATCGGTACGTTTTGAATTCCAAGAAAGTTGGACCTTCACCTGCTCTTGCACGGTCAGCGGCACGTTTTACGGCTTCGTGAACCATTTCTACGTCCATTGCATCAACGGGCTCGGCAGGCATATCATAGCCTTCACCAATTGTGTAAAGTTCTCTTACATTAGAAGTACGCTCAACTGAAGTCCCCATGGCATAACCATTGTTTTCTACCACAAAAATCACAGGAAGTTTCCAAGTCATGGCCATATTGAAGGCTTCATGTAAAGCTCCTTGACGCACCGCACCATCACCAAAATAACACATACAAAGGTTTTTTGTGCCTTTATATTTTTCAGCAAAAGCAATACCAGCTCCCAAAGGAATCTGAGCTCCAACAATGCCGTGTCCACCAATAAAATTAACTTCTTTATCAAAAATGTGCATCGAGCCACCTTTTCCTTTAGTTGTACCCGTCACTTTTCCGAAAAGTTCGGCCATGATTCTGTTTGGGTCAGTACCTAGGGCCAACGGATGACCATGGTCACGGTAAGCCGTAATCCATTTATCATCTTTTGTTAAGGCCGAAACTGCTCCTGAAGAACAAGCCTCTTGTCCAATATATAAGTGACAAAAACCACGAATCTTTTGCTGACCATATAATTGCCCTGCTTTTTCCTCAAATTTTCTTTGGAGGTACATTGATTCGTACCAATACATATAAGTTTCTTTACTGTATTTAACCTTTGGGGCTTTTTCTTTAGTAGATGCCATTTTGACTTCTTGAATCTTTTATGGTGAATGTAAATCGCTTAGAATAAATGCAAATTTATGAATTAAATCAATATCGACGAAGAAAAAGTTATGAGATATAAATTATGAATCTTGAGTTTTTGTTTTTATTGACTTAAAGTGTTAATTATCAAGTAGTTGTGTTTTAGAGTTTGGCGTTTATAAAAGGTGTTTTTGCATTAAAATATCAGAGAGAGTAAATATTAGTAGGAAAATAAAAGCTAAAATCGAACAGAAAGTTTAAGATATGTAAGGTTTTGGGCAATAAAAAAGCCTATTCGTTTTTCAACAAATAGGCTTTTTACAGTAAGTTTATCAAAACTACACTTTGATTTCAACATCAACACCACTTGGAAGCTCCAATTTCATCAAGGCATCTACTGTTTTCGGGCTAGCCGAATAGATGTCAATCAGACGTTTGTAAGTACACAATTGGAATTGTTCACGTGCTTTTTTGTTTACGTGTGGTGATTTCAAAACAGTGAAGATTTCTTTACGAGTTGGCAACGGAATTGGACCGCTAACAACCGCACCTGTAGATTTTACAGCTTTCACAATTCTTTCAGCCGATTTGTCCACTAAATTGTGGTCAAATGACTTCAATTTGATTCTGATTTTTTGTGACATTGGTTCAAAAAATTTAAGTGATAAAAACCTTCGCCGAAAGAACCATTTGCTTCGACAAAGAACAAGATACTTTTGTATCGGGGTGCAAAATTAGGTAAAATATTTTTTATTTGAAAATATTCTTTACAAAACCGAGTTTTCTGGCTTCCCGCCGAGTTTATAAGGATAATCTGTTGTGAAATGTAAGCCTCGACTTTCTTTACGTTTCATGGCACATTTGATGACCAATTCGGCACATTGAACCAAGTTTCGTAATTCACACAACTTCATCGAAAGTTTAGTTTTCTTGTAGAATTCTTCGGTTTCGTGCTTTATTAAATTTAATCGACGCATGGCTCTTTCCAAACGAAAATCCGAACGGACAATTCCTACGTAATCGGCCATCATTCTTTGTAGTTCTCTCAGATTATGTGTTACCAAAATCTCTTCGTTTGATTGCTCTGTACCGAATTCATTCCAATCGGGTACATTATCTTGGAAACTTAAATTATCAAAATCTTCGAGGGCTTCTTGGGCTATTCTATGCCCAAAAACGGCTGCTTCGAGCAACGAATTTGAAGCCAAACGATTGGCACCATGTAAACCTGTTGAGGAACATTCACCACAAGCAAACAAACGATTGATTGTCGAACGCCCCATTTCGTCAACCAAAATTCCACCACATAAATAATGTGCCGCTGGAACAACAGGAATTTGGTCTTTCGTAATATCGAGCCCAATACTCAAGCATTTTTCATAAATATTAGGAAAATGCTGCAAAATAAGCTCTTTTGGTTTGAAAGAAATATCCAAATAGACATGGTCATCGCCCGTTTTTTTCATTTCAGCATCAATTGAGCGAGCCACAATATCACGTGGAGCGAGTGAGCCACGTGGGTCGTAACCGAGCATAAACTCTTCGCCTTTTTTATTTTTCAAAACACCACCCTCGCCACGAACGGCTTCGGTAATCAAAAAACTTGGGTACTCGCCAGGGTTGTAGAGCGATGTTGGATGAAACTGAATCATTTCCATGTCACGCACACGTCCTTTTGCTCGATAAACCATTGCGATGCCATCGCCCGTGGCAATAACAGGATTGGTTGTTGCTGAGTAAATATGCCCTGCACCGCCAGTTGCCATCACAGTCATTTTCGATAGAATTGTTTCTACTTCTCCACTTTGTAAGTTGAGGGCGTAAACACCGTAGCAAGTTACGTCGTTGGTTTCACGGTTTACTTCGACGCCCAAATGGTGCTGTGTAATAATTTCGACGGCGTAGTAATGCGTCAAAATTTCGATATTCGGATTTTTGCTTACTTCTTCCAGTAAAGCTCGTTCGATTTCTTTTCCTGTAATATCTTTGTAATGTAAAATTCGTTTTTCCGAATGGCCACCTTCACGAGTTAAATCATATTCGCCATCGTGTTTGTCGAAATTTGTGCCATAATCAATCAATTCTTCGATGCGGTCTGGGCCTTCTTTTACTACAATTTCAACTATTTTTCGGTCGCAAAGTCCATCGCCAGCAATGAGTGTATCGCTGATATGTTTTTCAAAAGAATCTGTATTAGGGTCGAAAACAGCGGCAATACCACCTTGAGCGTATTTGGTGTTGGTTTCATCGGCATTTACTTTCGTCAAGACCAAAACCTTCCCTTTTGCAGATGCTTTGAGTGCGAAACTCAAGCCCGCAATTCCTGAACCAATAACTAAAAAATCTACTTTTTGCATGAAATTCTAATGATAGCATGAATTACAAATTGAACGAGTGCCGTTGTAGAACTCATTATCAATTTGTAACTCAAAGGTAATCGCAAAATTGTTAATTCTTAACTCTTCAATCTTAATTTATAATCCCTACTTCTCCCAATCAAAAGACCTCTTGATAGCTTTCTTCCAACCTGTGTATAGTTTTTTGCGTTCAGTGGCTTTCATTTTTGGTTTCCAAGTTTTGTCTTTTCCCCAATTTTGTAACAAATCATCTAAATTTGCCCAAAATCCAACTGCCAAACCTGCCGCATACGCAGCTCCCAAAGCAGTAGTTTCAATCATTTTTGGACGAATAACTGGCACTTTGAGCATATCCGACTGGAATTGCATCAACAATTCGTTGACAACCATTCCTCCATCAACTCTCAATGATGTTACTTCAATGCCCGAATCTTTCTCCATAGCTTCTAGAACGTCTCTCGTTTGATAAGCTGTTGCCTCCAAAACCGCCCGAGCAATGTGTCCTTTATTGACATAGCGAGTCAATCCTGCAATGATGCCACGAGCCGACGACTTCCAATAGGGAGCGTAAAGTCCTGAAAATGCAGGAACAAAATAAGCTCCACCATTGTCTTCAACAGTTTTAGCTAAAGCTTCCACATCGGTGCTTTTTTCTATCATTCCCATGTTATCACGCAGCCATTGTACCAATGCACCTGCTATGGCAACTGAGCCTTCGAGTGCGTAATGTACAGGTTGATTTTCAAACTGATAGGCAACTGTTGTAAGCAAACCAGCTTTCGATGGAACGATTTCTGTACCAGTATTCATTAGCAAAAAACACCCTGTTCCGTAGGTGTTTTTTGCCTCACCAGGTTGATAACAAGTTTGTCCAACAAGGGCAGCTTGTTGGTCACCCAAGATTCCTGCCAATGGCACACCTTTCATGGCATCAGAAGTAATATGTCCGTAAACTTTGCTACTTGGCTCAATTTTAGGCAACATTTGCAACGGAATGTTCATGATTTTGGCTAATTCTGCATCCCAATGAACAGTTTCGAGGTTCATTAATTGTGTGCGACTAGCATTGGTTACGTCAGTAATGTGTAAACCACCATTAATTCCACCTGTCAAATTCCACATTAAAAAGGTATCCATATTGCCAAACAGAGCTTCACCTTTTTCAGCATCTTCTCGCACACCCGCTACGTTATCGAGAATCCATTTGATTTTTAGACCGCTGAAATAGGTTGCCAAAGGCAAGCCTGTACGATCTTGAAAAAATTGCGAACCATGACTTTTAGTGAGAGCGTTTACAGTTTCGCCAACACGAGTATCTTGCCAAACGATGGCGTTATAATAAGCTTTTCCTGTGCGTTTGTTCCAAACAACAGCGGTTTCACGTTGGTTTGTTATGCCACAAGCAGCAATATCTTCTACTTTAATGTTTTTATTGATACGAGCCAAAGCGATAACTTCGAGCGTGTTTTTCCAGATTTCTTCTGAATTATGCTCAACCCAGCCTGGTTTTGGATAAATCTGTTCGTGTTCTTTTTGTCCGACCGAAACAATATTCCCTTTTTTGTCAAAAATGATACAACGTGTGCTAGTTGTGCCTTGGTCGATTGATGCGATGTATTTCATAGGTTTTGTTGAATAGGTATTTTTTTAGAGTTGAATTTATTGGTCAAATATATAAATAATTTGATAGGTGTTAATCATAGTTTAATGAAAGATATGCTAATAGAAAAAGTTGAGCTCCATTTCTACTTTCTCTCAATCAAAGCCATGTAAAAACCATCAAATCCATCATTGGCGGGCGAAGTGCGTTTTTCTTCAATTAATTGATATTCAGGGTTTTGTGTAATAAATTTTTGTACTTGTGCCTCGCTTTCTGAAGGTAAAATACTACACGTGGCATAAACCATTTTTCCGCCATGTTTGAGCATTTTTGAATAATTTGTAATGATTTCTGCTTGTGTTTGTTTGATTTTTTCTAGAAAATCACTTTTGAGTTTCCATTTTGCATCAGGATTCCTTCTCAAAACACCCAAGCCAGAGCAAGGTACATCAAGCAATAATCTATCGGCACTTTCACGCAATCGTTTGATAGTTTTGGCTTCAATTAGTTTGGTTTCTACATTTCCGATTCCGTTGCGTTTTGCTCGGCGTTGGAGTTCTTGGAGTTTATAATCTTCTACGTCCATTGCAATAATTCGGCCTTTATTTTCCATCAAAGTTGCCAAATGAAGCGTTTTTCCTCCCGCACCTGCACAGGCATCAATTACTCGCATTCCTGCATGAACATCCAAAAATGAGGCAATTAACTGACTTCCAGCATCTTGCACTTCAAATAAACCTTTTTTGAAAAGTTCGGTAGAAAAAACATTAGCTCGCTTAGGTAAAACCAAGGCATCTGCCACATTAGGTAATGTTTCGGTGTCAATACCAATTTCTCTAAATGCCTTTTTTAAGTCTAATTTATTGGTTTTTAGGGTATTCGTACGTAAAACTACCGACGCCTGATGATTCATGGCGTGAAGTTCTCCGTCCCATTTTTCGCCTAATTCTTGTTCGCCAATCGCATCCATCCAATCAGGAATTGATTCTCGTATTTTTCTGGTTTCTTTGGCTTCTTCTTTGCGGGCTAAAATTTCTTTAGGATTAAGCTTAGAAAACTCGTTCCATTCAGGCAGTTTATCGCCTTGCAAAACTCTCCATGAACCAAAAATCTGCCAAAAAAGAGCATCTTCTTCAACTTTTACACAATTGATATTTGAAACGAATTTCAGCAATCGCCACCAACGCACAATCTCATAGGTATTTTCGGCAATAAAAGCTCTGTCTCGGCTACCCCATTTTTTATTTGATTTCAATACTTGTTCGATAACCTTATCGGCTTGACGATTTTCGTTAAAAATCTGTTGCAAAGCAAAAACAATGGCCTCGACTAAAACTCGGTGATATTTCATGTTTATCCTTGAAATTTGAAGAAAGTATTATTTATAGAACTCGTTTTTTCCACGAATTTTTAGATTTCACTCTTTATATTTGTAAAACATTTTGCCAAAATTAACCTTCTTTCTTGTAGCAATGAAAAAAATATTTTTTCTCGGATTCTTTCTCGGTGCATTTTTCAGTATTTCTGCCCAAGAATTGGTCAATTTTAGCCAATATTTCAAAGAAGCTAATCTCGAAGGCGGTTTTTATTTGTATGATTACCAGAAAAAAGCTTACAAAATAACTGATAAAGCTGATTTCGTGCGAGCCACATCGCCAGCCTCAACTTTTAAGATTCCGAACTCGTTGATTGCCTTAGAAGTTGGAGCAATTAAAGATGAAAATGATGTGATTAAATGGGACGGTGAAAAACGCTGGTTAGATTCTTGGAATAAAGACCAAACGCTAACGGAAGCCTACAAAAACTCAACGGTTTGGTTTTACCAAGAACTGGCTCGTCGAATAGGAGAGAAGAATTACAATAAATATTTGGAAGCTTGTAATTATGGCAACCATCATATCGGTAATGATTTGACAACGTTTTGGTTGGGTGAGAGTTCGGCTTTACAGATTTCGCCGAAAAATCAATTGGAGTTTTTGATAAAGCTTCACGAAGAAAAATTGCCTTTCTCGAAACGTACTTTTGAAATTACGAAGCGTGTCATGATTCGTGAAAAAACGGAAAATTATACGTTAAGAGCCAAAACTGGTTGGGCTCAAGCAGGTGGAAAAGATATTGGTTGGTTTGTAGGTTATGTAGAAAAGAAAGACAATGTTTATTTCTTTGCCTTGCGGGTGCATAAACCATTAGATAATGCAATGCCCAACTCCGAATTTGTTGCAAAACGCATCGAGATTACAAACCAAATCTTGAAAGAAATGGGCATTCTTTAATCGTCAATTTTTACGTAACCCCAGTTTTCTCCCGAACGAATACGGTTCAATTGTGTGTGTGTAATGCCAAATTGTTTGGCAATCATTTTCAAGCGAGTACTATCTTTCTGAAGCAGTTTTTTTATCATTTTAACCTTTATTTCGGTTAATTTATAATTTTTTGTGCGTTTGGGAATAGGTTTATTTATCACTGCGGGGTTTTCTCGATTATGAGAAACCATTTCATCTTTGGTTACCCATTTTAAGTTTTCAAAGTGATTGCTCAACTTATCAAAATCAAGGTGGATTACAAATTTATGGTCGGGACTGGGTTTTGGGACAAATGTTTCGGCAACCAACTTGTGTACATAGCGATTGAAAGATTTGCCTTTCGGTAGCCTAATATTGAGCGATTTGTAGCCCTGAATCACAGAACCTTTGATAATTTCACCTTTTACACTACTTTGAAAACTTTTAAGACGACCAAAATTTGAAACTTCATAACGAGGTGGATTTTCAACACCTTCTACGTCAATCACAATTGGAATCCATTTTTCTGCCCAAAGAATTGCTTTCTCACTGTTCATTCCATTACTCATTGCTCTTATGATTTTTTTATTGGAAAAACATTTAAAATATCTATGTTAAGCATAACTCTTTGTACTTGAAAATGTTTTTTTGAAAAATAGTTTTCGCTAATTTGTTGACTACCAGCCTCTAAATATGCCTAAATAAAGACTGATAGCCATATAATTTTGATTTATAGTCCGCCTAATTCTTCATAAACTGCTTGTAAACTTCGCTGAATTCCATCACCTTTCATTTCGGTAACACCTGGAATTGCGGTTGTTTTCAAAATTTCTTCCTTTGATTTGCCCGATTTCATTTCGCTTTCAACAAATACGAGAAGTTTGGCCAAGTAATCTTGAAAAACTTTAATATCTTCTTTGGTACCAGTTATTTTTTCAGGGTCAAAAGCATGACCAAAAACAAAAATTGTTTCGTTGTCGAAAGTGGCTAAGGCTTTGTCTAAAACCGAAATCCAACTTTTTGCCGAAGCTCCAGCCGAACGGTCAACAAACGGATAACGGCGATTAAAAACTAAATCACCTGTATGAACAATATTGGCGTGTTCAAAATGAATAAAACTATCACCATTTGTATGACCTGCTCCAAAATAATGAGCTTTGATACTTTCTTTTCCAACTTTTTGTTTCCAAGTATCCGAAAAAGTTACGTCAGGATACAATTGTTTGTCTTCGGTTTTTTGTTTTTGGGCTGTTATTTGTTGATTTTTCAAAGAGTTTTCGTGAGCCACGACGTGTTCGACAATGCCTTTGAAAGAAATATTTCCACCCGAATGGTCGCCATGATGATGCGTGTTGATAAGAAGTTTAATGGGTTTTTCAGAAAGCTTTTTCAATTCATCAATCAAGTGTTTTGATTGTTCAGGAAATTGAGAATCTACCACGGCAATACCTTTAGGCGTTGTCAGATAAGCAATTGTGCCACCTCTTTCGGTAAAAATGCCTACACCACCACGCAAATCACGCATTTTGTAAGGGTTTTCGGCCAGCAGATTTGCTAATAATTCTTTGCCCGATAGTGCCAATGTTCCAAGCGTTAAGCCTGTTGTTTGAATAAAGTTTCTACGTTTCATGTTTATAGTTTTAGGATGATAAAGTTAATGTTATTTTATAAATAAAAAATTATATGTATCAACATTTATTTTTCATTTATTACTGCCTCAATCATGTATTCTACGGAAACGTCGTTGGAGAGCAAAATCTTTAATAAACTGTTTTCTCGCAGACGCATGGCGTGCATAATTTCGTTGATTTTAAGACCTTTTTGATGAAAATGCAATGTTTTTCCAGCGAAATCCTCAAAATATTGGAGTTTCTGGGCGAGCATTTTCTTGCCATCTTTCAGCCGAGGATGATGTCCACAAAACAAAACATCGAAATCGTAGGTCAATACTTTCTTGAAAGCATCTACTTGCGGCCAAAACTGTTCACCTTTTCGGAAAACCCTAATTTTGACGCCGACATATAAATCGCCCGAAAAAAGCCAACCTTGCTCTTGTTCCAAAAAAACAGTGTGGTCATCAGCATGACCAGGAGTAAAAATAGGCAATAATTTATGATTTTGGGTTGTTATAATGCCTTGAAAATCAGTGATTTGACCTTGAAAAGGCTCGATTTTTCCAAAAAGAAATTTTTCATAAGGTAAAATATCGAATCCTTGGCGTAACTTCTCTTTTGTAAACGGATGGGCAAAAACATGAGCGTTATGTTGTTTGGCCAATTTGGCTGTATTTCCCGAATGGTCTTCGTGCCAATGAGTAAGCAGAATCTTTTCGATGGGCTTATTTTGAAACGTTTTTAAGACTTTTTCTTGGCAATTGCTTTGTGCAGTATCAATCAAAACGTTCTCTATCAAGTAACAATAAACGCTCAACCAAGGCTTTCCAATAGGAGAATAACCAAAGCGATACATATCAACGTCGGCAAATTTTTGATGTTTTAAGTATTGCATGGGGTTGTTTGGTGATGAAAGCAGCGAATTTAAAGAAAAAAAGATAGTTTTTTAGAAAATTTTGCGGAAGTAAAAGAGATATTTTGGAAGTTATCTGCAAGAGCAAACAAAGTTTCAAAAGAAATTTTATTAAAGTAGAATGGAATAAAACAAAAAAAGGAAGACTTTTAAAGTCTTCCTTAGTAGCGGGAACAGGACTCGAACCTGTGACCTTTGGGTTATGAGCCCAACGAGCTGCCAACTGCTCCATCCCGCGATGTTGTTCCGTATATCGGACTGCAAAGGTACGATAAGTTTTCACAATAAAAAACTATCTTTGCAAAATATTATTTTTTACACGATATTTTTTCGTGATACAACCAATGGAAGACCAAAACATTTCCCCAAACCACAAAGCTGGTTTTATTAGCATTATAGGAAAACCAAACGTTGGCAAATCAACGTTGATGAATATTTTAGTTGGTGAGCGGTTGTCAATCATCACCTCAAAAGCCCAAACAACTCGCCACCGAATCATGGGCATTGTGAATGGCGTTCACGAAGGAACTGATTTTCAATTGGTTTATTCTGACACACCTGGTATTATCAAACCAATTTATGAATTGCACAAATCAATGATGCACTTTGTGCATGGCTCGCTCGATGACGCGGACGTGATTTTGTTTGTAACAGATATTTTTGAGAAGCACGACGAAGATGATGTGATTACGAAACTACAAAATACCGAAACACCTATTTTGTTGATTATCAATAAGATAGACTTAGCAAAGCCCGAGCAAATCGAAGAAAAAATCAGTTATTGGAAAGAAAACTTTAAAGCCGTTGAAGTGATTCCTATTTCGGCGTTGCACCATCAAAATGTTGATGGGCTTTTTTCAAAGATTATATCATTTTTACCAGTTCATCACCCGTATTTTCCGAAAGATGAATTGACCGATAAGCCCGAAAGGTTTTTTGCAGCAGAAATTATCCGCGAAAAAATCTTTACCAATTATGTCAAAGAAGTGCCGTATAGTTGTGAAGTGGTTATTTCGAGTTTTAAAGAAAAAGAGGATATAATTGTAGTTAGTGCAGAAATTTATGTGGAACGAACTACCCAACGAGCAATTTTATTAGGCCATAAAGGTGAACGCATTAAAAAAGTAGGCGTTGAGGCTCGTTTGGAAATGGAAAAGTTTTTTGGGAAAAAGATATTTCTCGAACAATATATTAGAGTCGAACCTGATTGGCGTAATAAAAAACAAAAACTCGAGCGATTTGGGTACGAGTAATTCAAAATTTAGATGATTAAATAATCAAGGTTTATTCTTTCATTTATTCAAAATCAAATATTATGTTTTACCTTATTCTGAGTATCGTTTTTTCGGTTTTGTTGCTGACAAATTTTCGCTTATATCCAAAATTTAACATAAGTACGTTTCAAGCAATTGCTTTTAATTATCCAATTTGTTTCTTGACAGGGCTTGCATTGATGCCGAAAGGCCAAAGTTTTGAACTAAATTTTTCCGAAAACTGGACTTTTTACGCATTATTTTTGGGTGTAGGTTTTATCATTACTTTTTTATTGTCGGGTATTTCAACGCAGCGAATGGGCATGACGGCAACCTCATTAGCGAATAATATTTCGCTCGTGATTCCAGTACTTTGCAGTTTGTTGATTTTCAAAACGCAAGGTCGTGCATTTGATGGATTAAATTATTTAGGTTTGACTTTGGCTCTGGGTGCTGTCGGACTGAGTACTTTCAAAAAAAGCAATGAAAAAGTAGCTGCAAAAGGCTTAGATTTTCTTTTGCCTGTTGCTGTTTTCTTGATGTACGGAATTACAAATACTTCAATTAACTACCTGAATATCAATTATATAAAGTCGGCTGACCGTACTATTCCAGTTACATTGGTGATGGTTTTTGGTGCAATTTTGGCAGGAATGACTGTGCTGATAATACAGGTAATTAGAGGAAAAGAAAAAATCAAAATCAAGCATATTTTGGCAAGTATAACGCTTGGTGTGCCTAATTTTTTGTCGTTTTATTTTCTGATTTTAGCTCTTACCGCCTACGGAAATAGCGGAGCTTTTGTTTATCCTTTATACAATATTGGTGTTATTTTGGTGTCGGCTTTGGTGGCTTTGGTTTTCTTTAAAGAGAAACTTACGCCACTCAACAAAATCGGTTTAGTGTTAGCGGTTTTGGCAATTGGACTTATTTCTTGGCAGGATATTCAAGCATTATTTTGAGCGAATAGGAACTCAAAGTTTTGGTATCTTGTTGATAATCAATAGACTTCTCCCTATTTTTTTATATCTTTGCACCCCCTTTATCAGGGATGCGTAATTTTATACGGTCGATTGTGGATTGAAAACTATCGGCTATTTTTCACAGTTCTCGCAAGAGAATCACTGTTTACCGTTTTTTAACGATAATCGTTTACTGATTTTTTATGGCAAATATTGTTGCAATTGTAGGCCGACCAAATGTTGGCAAATCTACCCTTTTTAATCGCCTTATCGAGAGCCGTGTGGCCATCACCGATAATATGCCTGGCGTAACACGTGACCGCCACTACGGACACGCTGTTTGGACTGAAAAATATTTCACTGTAATTGACACGGGTGGTTATGTAGTTGGTTCGGAAGATACTTTCGAGGCGGCTATTCGTGAGCAAGTTGAAATCGCAATCGAAGAATCGACGTTGATTTTATTTGTGGTTGATACCATGACTGGCTTGACCGACTTAGATAATGATTTTGCGAATGTTTTACGTCGTTCAAAAAAACCTGTTTATGTTGTTGCTAATAAAGCCGAAACTTTTGAGCGTCATCAGACAGCGTCAGAATTTTATGAAATGGGCTTGGGCGAAGAAATTTTCCCAATTTCAGCGGCAGATGGAAGCGGAACGGGTGAATTACTCGAGGCCGTTGTAGCAAACTTTGAAGATGAAGGTGTTGAAAATCCCGATGAAGGTACGCCAAGAATAGCCATTTTGGGTCGTCCAAATGTTGGTAAGTCGTCATTTTTAAATGCTTTAACTGGAAAAGATAGAAGTATTGTCAATAGTATTGCTGGCACAACCCGTGATGCAATTGATACACATTATAAGCTTTTCGGGAAAGATTTTATTTTGACAGATACGGCAGGGATTCGTAAAAAAGCAAAAGTTCACGAAAATATTGAATTTTACTCAACATTACGTTCAGTAAAAGCCCTCGAAAACTCTGATGTTTGTATCGTTTTGATTGATGCAGCGGTAGGATTAGAGATGCAAGACATCAGTATTATTGGTCATGCACACAACGCCAAAAAAGCCATTGTTTTGATGGTAAATAAATGGGATTTAGTGGAAAAAGATTCAAAAACGGCGGATAAAATGAAGAAGGAAATCTTAGATAGATTAGCTCCGATGAATTATATGCCTGTTATTTTTGCGTCAGTGGTTGAAAAACAACGTATTTTCCAAGTAATTGAAAAAGTAATGGAGGTTTATGAAAATAAAACCAAGAAAATTACGACATCAAAGCTAAACGAAATCATGTTACCAATCATTGAGCGTACGCCGCCACCGATGTTAAAAGGTAAGCAAATCAAGATAAAATATTGTGTACAAGTGCCAACACCTTCGCCAACATTTATATTTTTCTGTAATTTACCCCAATATGTGCAAGAATCGTACTCTCGTTTTTTGCAAAATAAACTACGTGAAAACTTCGGTTTTGAAGGAGTAACGATTACTGTTTTCTTTAGAGCGAAATAAAATTGGTCATACTATTCAAACAAAAAATCCTAGTCAACGACTAGGATTTTTTGTTTTTCAGATAGATAAATAAGGCTAATTATTCAACCAAAACGGCCTTTCCATTAATTACATCATCTTCTACGTTTTTGTATTTTATGTCACGTTTTACGGTTCCGTCTTTGTATTGCACGCTTACACGCTGGTTACGGTCGGCAATTTTTACATTTCTCAAAGGATTTAATTTAGTTACGGCTTCTCCGCTACTACTTTCGTCGCTAGTTTTATTGGTCTGAAGTTTTGGTGTTTCAGTTTTTACTGGAGCTAATTGTTGAAAGCGTAGTTCAACAATACCTGCTTTCATCAAGAAACTTACGGTGTCAGCATTTACTTTATTCAAGAAATTTTTGAATAACTCAACCGCTTCAAATTTATAAATCAACAATGGGTCTTTTTGTTCATAAGAAGCATTTTGTACCGATTGTTTCAAATCGTCCATATCACGGAGGTGTTCCTTCCATTCTTGGTCAATTACATTCAACGAAATATGTTTTTCAATTTCTTTGATTAATTCACGACCATCACTTTCAACGGCAGCTTTCAAATTACAATACAACCCAATATTTTGGTTGCCATCACCAACGATTGCGATGAATGGTTCGTCTACTAACGCACGACGGTCTTTCAAGACATTTTCCAAAACAGGCAACATATTTTTGCGAATTTCGTCGTTTTTCGCTTTGTATGCTCTTTCTGCTTGCTGATAAAGTCTATCAATCAATTTTGGATTTCCTTTGGTAAATTCTCCACGCGTAATTTCTGGCTGAATTGCTAATTTTTGCAAACAACGTAATTCAAATTCATCATAATTACCTTCGGCATTCATCACAATATCGCTACAAGTATCGTACATGATGTTGGCGATGTCAAGTGAAAGTCGATCTCCGAAAAGAGCATTTTTGCGGCGTTTGTAAATCGTATCACGTTGAATATTCATTACGTCATCGTATTCAATCAAACGTTTACGAGTACCAAAGTTATTTTCTTCAACTTTCTTTTGAGCTCTTTCAATCGAACTCGTAATCATTGAATGTTGAATAACCTCGCCTTCTTCCATTCCCATTTTATCCATCACCGAAGCGATACGGTCAGAGCCGAATAAACGCATCAATTGGTCTTCAAGCGAAACAAAGAATTGTGATGTTCCTGGGTCTCCTTGACGACCAGCACGACCACGTAACTGACGGTCAACTCGGCGAGAATCATGACGTTCTGTTCCGATAATAGCCAAACCACCCGCAGCTTTACTTTCGTTTGTTAATTTAATATCCGTTCCACGGCCAGCCATATTGGTGGCAATTGTCACAGTGCCAGGCTTTCCTGCTTCGGCAACGATATCTGCTTCACGTGCGTGTTGTTTGGCATTCAATACTTGATGAGGAATTTTACGAAGCGTAAGCATTCTACTCAAAATCTCTGAATTTTCAACAGAAGTTGTACCAACCAAAACAGGGCGACCGATATTTACTAATTCGTTGATTTCGTCAACAACGGCATTATATTTTTCACGAACAGTTTTATAAACCTTATCTTCTTGGTCATTTCTAACGATAGAACGATTGGTTGGAATCGTAACAACATCTAATTTATAAATTTTCCAGAATTCACCAGCTTCAGTTTCGGCAGTTCCAGTCATACCCGCCAATTTGTGGTACATACGGAAGTAATTTTGAAGCGTAATCGTAGCGTAAGTTTGGGTCGAATCTTCCACTTTTACATTTTCTTTCGCTTCAACAGCTTGGTGTAAACCATCTGACCAACGACGGCCGTCCATGATACGACCAGTTTGTTCGTCAACAATCATTACTTTATTATCCATTACAACGTATTCTACGTCTTTTTCAAATAAAGTATATGCTTTCAATAATTGGTTTACAGCGTGAATACGCTCGGCTTTAGTCGAATAGTCACGGATTACCTCATCTTTTTTCAAGATTTTATCTTGTTCACTCAAATCGGTTGCTTTGGCAATTGCTGCTAAATCAACGCCCAAATCAGGCATTACGAAGAAACTGTGGTCTTCGCTTTCGCCTGTCAAGAAATCAATTCCTTTGTCGGTAAGCTCAATAGAGTTATTTTTTTCATCAATAGTAAAATAAAGTGGAGCGTCAGCTTCGGGCATTAATTTTTGGTTTTCTGCCAAATAAATTGCCTCGGTTTCTTGCAACATCGCTTTCATTCCAAACTCTGAAAGATATTTAATCAATGGTTTACTTTTTGGCAAACCACGGAATGCACGGAACAATGCCACGCCACCGTCTTTTTTGTTTCCTGCCGCAATTAATTTTTTAGCTTCGTTTAAATAACCATTTGTCAAGGTTTTTTGAGCGTCAACAATGCGTTGAATACGAGGTTTTAATGAAATAAACAGTTCTTCGTCACCAGTACGAGCCATTGGCCCACTGATAATCAATGGAGTACGAGCATCATCAATCAAAACCGAGTCAACCTCATCAACCATTGCATAATGATGTTCACGTTGAACAAGTTCTTCAGGTGCATTTACCATGTTATCACGGAGGTAATCGAAGCCAAATTCGTTGTTTGTTCCGTAGCAAATTCCTGCACGATAAGCTTCTCGACGAGCAGCAGTATTGGCAGGATATTTATCAATACACTCACAAGTAATGCCATTAAATTCAAAAATAGGTCCCATCCATTCGGAGTCACGACGAGCCAAATAATCATTGACCGTAACTATATGAACACCTTTTCCTGCCAAAGCATTTAGGAATGCTGGGAAAGTAGCTACCAATGTTTTTCCTTCACCCGTAGCCATTTCAGAAATTTTTCCTTTGTGTAGAGCTGCTCCACCGATGATTTGAACATCATAGTGAACCATGTTCCAAGTCATCAAATTTCCAGCGGCAACCCATTGGTTTTGCCAAATAGCTTTGTCGCCTTCAATCGTGATATGCGATTTTCTCATGGCCAACTCACGGTCGAGGTGCGTTGCAGTAACGGTAATAGAAGAGCTTTCAGAAAAACGACGAGCTGTTTCTTTTACAATTGCAAAAGCTTTTGGTAATATCTCTAACAATACAACCTCTAATTCTTTGTTGCGGTCGAGTTTTAGGGCATCAATTTGTTTAAAAGCTACTTCTTTTTCATCAACTTGCATATCTGGGTCTTGGTCGATACTTGTTTTTAAGGTATCAATTTGACTATCAATATGCGAAAGCCTTTGAGCAATATAATCTTGTAGTTCTTTTGTTTTTGCTCTAAACTCGTCGTGCGATAAACCCGCAAGTTTTACAAATTCATCGTTTGTGAGTTTTACGTAAGGTTGTAACTCTTTGTTATCTTTATCAGACTTTGTACCAAAAATCTGGGAAATTCCCTTTGTTAAAAAATTAAGCATTTTATATATCTTGTTCGTTAATTCTTATTTTTATGAAGCTTTACTTTTATCAAATATCTCACCAAAAACCCAAAAACTGACAATATGTCAAGGTTTTGATACTTGACTATCAATCATTTTTGTTTTTAAGACCACAAATTTAACCTTTTATGGCAGTTTTATAACAATAAATGTAGGGGAATATTGTAGAAACCTAAATACAAGATTGGATAAGCGGTTATTTTTGAGTCAAATGAGCTGATTTTTCAAAATTAGAGCATTAAAACATTTCGATACTTCATTAAAAATATAGTATATCTCCAATTTCTTCCCCAATTTTGAGACAAAATAAATATCGTATGTTTGATTCATTGCTGAAAGAATTTGAAGGAGAATTTTACTTCAAAAATACAAAAACTGATGAGGCCATAAAGGCTGTTTACTCAACTGATGCGTCGGTTTACCAAGAAAAACCACTCGCGGTTGCGATTCCAAAAACAGTTGAAGATATTAAAAAATTGATTCAACTGGCTGATAAGCAAGGGTTTACAATTATTCCTCGTGCAGCGGGAACTTCGTTGGCGGGTCAAGTAGTGGGAAATGGTTTAGTGGTTGATATTTCAAAAAATTTTATCAATATTCTTGAAGTAAATCAATCAGAAAAATGGGTGAAGGTTCAACCTGGCGTTATTCGTGACGATTTGAATGCCTATTTAAAACCTTATGGATTGATGTTTGGCCCCGAAACTTCAACTTCAAGTCGAGCCATGATTGGCGGCATGATTGGCAATAATTCGTGTGGATTGCATTCGATTATTTGGGGAGCCACTCGTGATAATTTATTGGAAGTAAAAGCCATTTTAGCCGATGGAAATGAAGCAACATTTTCGTATTTGGATGAAAAATCTTTCCAAGAAAAGTGTGAATTGGGTACTTTAGAAGGTGAAATTTATAAAAATCTTTCAAAATTAATTAATAATCCCGAAAATAAACAAGCGATAAAAGAGGGATTTCCCAAAGCAAATGTCACGCGTCGAAATACAGGTTACGCTTTGGATGCGATTGTAGAAAATGAAATTAATTTGGCTAAACTCATCGCAGGTTCAGAAGGAACATTGTGTTTTATTACCGAAGCAAAATTAAAGTTGATTGACCTGCCACCTGCCGAAGTCGGCATGGTTGCGGTGCATACAACCACACTAAACGAAGCTCTTTTGGCCAATATTGTGGCACTCGAACACTATTGTTCGGCTTCTGAATTGGTTGATGATTTTATTTTAGAATTTACGAAAACCAATATTGAACAAGCAAAAAATCGTTTTTTCATCGAAGGAGAACCAAAGGCAATTTTGATGGTCGAATTTTTTGATGAAACTGAAGCTGGTTTGAATAAAAAAGCTGAAAATTTGATTTTGGCATTGAAACAAAAAAACTTGGGCTACGCTTATCCAATTTTGTTAAAAGACGACTCAAAAAAGGCGTGGGAAGTTAGAAAAGGAGGACTTGGCTTGCTCCGAAATTTGGAAGGTGATACACAATGTGTCAATTTGATTGAAGATTGTGCCGTTGACCCACAAGATTTGCCAGCTTATATTCGAGATTTGGAAGTTTTGCTTAAAAAACATCAAGTTCAGTACTCAATGTATGCTCACGCTGGAGCGGGTGAATTGCACGTTGAGCCAATGATTAACCTTAAAACTACTGAGGGGCGACAACTTTTTCGAACAATTTTGGCCGAAACAGCCGTTTTGGTAAAAAAATATGGTGGCTCGCTTTCTGGTGAACATGGTGATGGACGCTTGCGTGGTGAATTCATTCCGATGATGATGGGTGAAAAAAATTATGAACTTTTCAGACAAGTGAAAACATTATTTGACCCCAAAGGAATATTTAACCAAGGCAAAATCATTGATTCACCACCGATGAATGAGTTTTTACGCTACGAAGTTGATAAACCAACACCTAAACACGTTACAATTTTTGATTTCTCGAAGCAAGAAAGTATACTACGTTTAGCCGAAAAATGCAGTGGTTCGGGCGATTGCCGTAAAACTGAAATAACAGGCGGAACGATGTGTCCAAGCTATATGGCAACTCGGAGCGAAAAAGATACGACCCGTGCTAGGGCCAATGTTTTGAGGCAATATTATACCAACCAGCAAACAATTACGCAAGAAAGTGTAAAAGAAGTACTTGATTTGTGTCTTTCATGTAAAGGTTGTAAATCTGAATGTCCATCGAGTGTGGATGTGGGCAAGATGAAAGCTGAGTTTTTGCAGCAAACTTATGATAAACAAGGTGTACCATTTCGCTCAAAATTGATAGGAACTTTTTCCAAACAAATGCGTTTGGCCTCGATTGCTCCGTGGGCGTATAATTTTATTTTCAAAACCGAAGCCACTCGTCGAATTGCCAATCGAATTGTTGGTTTTCACCCCGACAGGACAATGCCCGAACTACACAGTTCAACGCTAAAAAAATGGTTTTTAAACAATAGCTCCAAAACAACGACAACTCAAAGTAAAGTGTATTTTTTTTGTGATGAATTTACAAATTATAATGACGTTGAAGTTGGCAAAAAAGCCATTTTGTTATTGCAAAGGCTTGGATATGAAGTAATTATACCCAATCATGTAGAAAGTGGACGAACGTATTTATCAAAAGGAATGGTGCGTGAAGCTCAGAAAATAGCTATTAAAAATGTTGAATTATTGCAAAATATTATCACAGATAAAACGCCAATTATTGGTCTTGAGCCATCGGCAATTTTAACTTTGAGAGATGAATATCTAGAACTTGTTCCGCAAGATTTAAGAGAAATGGCGGAGAAAATCGCACAAAATACTTTTCAATTTGATGAATGGTTTGCTCGTGAAATTGACCGAGGAAATATTAAAAAAGAAGTATTTTCGACAGAAAAAAGATTGATAAAACTACATGGGCATTGTCATCAAAAGGCATTATCATCGCTCACACCTACCAAAAAGAGTTTATCTTTACCTGCAAATTATGAAGTGCATTTGATTCCATCAGGATGCTGCGGAATGGCTGGTTCGTTTGGTTATGAAGCCGAACATTACGAAGTTTCGATGAAAATAGGGGAGTTAGTACTTTTTCCAACGATTAGAAAACAAACAGAAGGTGTTATTATTGCAGCACCTGGCACAAGCTGTCGCCACCAAATAAAAGATGGAACTGGCAGAATTGCTCAACATCCTGCTGAAATTTTATACGAAGCATTGTTAAGTCAAACATATGATTAAATTAGGAATTAAAGTTATATCGTGCTAAATTTAGTGACTCTAAATGACTTTCCATTTTAGCAAATTTTGAATGTTTAAATTCTAGAGGAATACCTTTAATATTGAGCATTTTTATTTCCTTATGTTCTTGATACTCTAATTCTTCATATATTTCTGTTAAGTCCATTTTTTCAACCGCAGTCATTGAGAAGGCTTGTTGCAGTATATTACAGTACCCTTTATCGTTAATTTTACGGGGTGGTATAACAAAATTGATAAAATTATCCTCCTTGACATTTAAAGACTCTATTCGGGTCGAGCGATAGCGAACTCCAACAATATCAGGAGATAATTCCCGTATGCATTCCAAAAGAAGTTGAGGCATTACATATTCTGGTTTAAAATTATGTTTATCATTTTTCACTTTTAGTGTACATACCGTTAGTAATGGAAAGAGCATTGCATAATCAACTAACGCCTGTGGTTCATCTTCAATATCATCAAATTTTCGAGTCGCAAAAGACGCCGAGTCTAAATCAATGAATATCATTGGAAAGTTATTTGTAAAACGAATTACAGATATGTATTCAGGCTCTCTTAATTCTTTCCAAGCGGTATATATAGAATTTGCTAAGTATAAATGTGTAAAACCAGGTAAGCTATATCTTTGAGTAGATGCAATTCCTCTTAAATTGAAAGGGATATGAAATAAATCTTTTTGTGATAAATTTTCGTCTTTTTTGCTGGAACGAACTCTGTAAAACTCTCCTTTTCTAGGTGGAATTTTGTATGAATTATTTGAAAGCTGCAAAAGTAGTTTACTTTTTACTAAAGAATCTCGAAGTATTGAATATGCTTTTCCGTCAATACTACTTTGAAATAAGTAGTAATTCGTTGATTTTTTTACCCCATCAATAATAAAAGTTAATCTATTAATAAAATCTTCTTGAGATATTAGAACTTTATCTAATATCTCATCAAAAAGTCCAGAGGAGTTTCGCAATTCTGTTTCATAATTATCCAAAAAATCAATAATAAAGGTTGAAAAACTTTTATCTGTTGAACTATAAGATTTAAGGCAATTATCAAATTTTAAAATAATTTCTTTGAGCTGCACAAGTATAAAAGCTTAGTTTATATTTTTTAGAAACTCTTGAAGATATAAGTTAAATACACGCCAAGTTTGAGCATTTGAAAAATAAGGATAATCAAATTCTGGGTCTAACTTCTCAAGCCAAGTCATATGTTCTTTGATAAATAACTGAATTTCTTTGTTGTCTAATATTTTTTCAACCTTATCATTATCATAATTATTCCATCCTGATAATATAGACCACGCAATTACCCATGCTAATTCAGCATTTAATTTTTTTTCAGTAATTTCATCTTCAAATTGTATAGGTTGAATAGCCATGATTGTTAGTTCTTTCCCTGAAATAATTTTTGAATGATTAATTCTGCTATTATCTCCTTGTTCCATATATGGGTAGAGCTTTTCGGCCATAGTATACCAATACCAATCATTAAGTATTTCTTCGGCATCATCAATGTAAATGATGTCAATATCTTTAACTTTTTTAGAATACTCTTTAAATGCTATTAGCCATTCTTTGAATTCTAATAAGCGTTTCTCTTTTTTGGGGTCAGAACTTTCCATTGTATGAACATAAAAAATGAGGTATTTACGTTAAGCAAATACCTCAGTATGAATTGTAATTCCTAAAATCACTTTATATTGTATCTTTCGCTTCTAAATGCAAAAACAAAAACGCTTGCCTCATATTTTTAGGATTAACCAAGTTTAAAGTTATTGCGTCTATATCAGAATTTTTGAATTTTATATTTTCTGTTGAATTGTTTGTAACTTCCTTGGGAGGCCTGACTTTAGGAACTTTTCCCATAGTGCTTATCATAATGATAAAATTTAGATTGAAATTATGAGGGTGCAAACCTACGATTTAACAATTATAAAAGCAACAATTAAGTTAAATTTATTTTAATTGCGAACTGCTACTTATTATTTAAGTAAATCAATATATAATATTCAATAAATCCAAAAAAAAATGAAAGTTTTTTAAGATGATTTTACTTTTTAATTTACAAAAATTTACTACGCTCTCATTAACTTTACCAAATCCTTATCATTTACTTCTTTGATTTGGTCGGCTAAGTCAAGGAAACGCTTATATGTATCATCCAATAAAGGTTTTTCAAGTTTATACCCTAACATTTCGAGGCGGTGTTTCAAGGCATGGCGACCACTTCTTGCAGTCAAAACAATCGAAGATTTTGGTACACCAACTTCTTGTGGATTGATGATTTCGTAAGTATCTGTATGTTTTAAGAAACCATCTTGATGAATACCCGACGAGTGAGCAAAAGCATTACGTCCAACGATTGCTTTGTTGGCTTGCACCTGCATTCTCATGGTTTGTGAAACCAAATTACTCATCGGAAACAACATTGTGCTATCAATATCTGTATGATAACCGAGCGATTTATGCACTTTCAAAATCATGGCCACTTCTTCTAATGAAGTATTTCCAGCTCTTTCACCGATTCCGTTGATAGTTACTTCCACTTGTCTTGCACCTGCTCTGATTCCTGCAATTGTATTGGCTGTTGCCAAGCCTAAATCGTTGTGGTTGTGCATCGAAATAATCGCTTTGTCGATATTTGGTACGTTATTCATCAAATAATTGATTCTATCGTACATTTCGTTTGGCAAAACATAACCAGTTGTATCAGGAAGATTCACAACAGTTGCACCAGCTTTGATAACGTTTTCGGTCAATCTTGCCAAAAACTCCAAATCGGCACGGCCAGCATCTTCTGCATAAAACTCCACATCATCAACGTATTTTCGTGCGTGTTTTACTGCATCAATTGCTTGCTCAATAATTTGTTCACGGTTACTATTAAATTTATGTTTGATGTGAATATCAGATGCCCCGATTCCAGTATGAATACGAGGACGTTTGGCAAACTTGAGAGCTTCGCCAGCGGCATCAATATCTCCTTTTACGGCACGTGATAATGCACAAACTGTTGGCTCGGTAACGGCTTTAGAAACCTCTACAACCGAACGAAAATCACCAGGACTTGAAATAGGAAATCCTGCTTCGATGATATCAACACCTAGTTTTTCGAGTTCTTTGGCAATCATTACTTTTTCGTCAGTTGTTAACTGACATCCTGGTACTTGCTCGCCATCTCGCAAAGTAGTGTCAAAAACATAAATTTTGTCGCTCATTTCTAATGAGATTTATATTGGTTAAGTGAGAATCTTATCAATCTGTTTTCACAAAAAAGCCCTTTCTCACGTGGTAAGAAAGGGCTTTTGTATATACAAAATCTCCATTTCTCACACCGACGGGCTGAGTAGAAGGAGAAGTGAAATTGCGATTGACGAATGATTCAATGGTTTTGTTATTTTTAAGTGATACAAATTTAGTCAAATATTTTTTTTAGACAAAAAAAAACGAATTTTTTTCTAAAAAAACTAAATTTAAGAATATGGTAAATCTAAGTTGGGAGTAGGTAATAAATATCATCAAAGTACTATTATAGGTCAAATGTCCACTATTTTGAGGAATGTTTTTAAGAATAAATAATAATAAAAATATTGTTTAATAGGTTGATAATCAGGTTATTAAATATTTTGCAAAATTTCATTGCTCCATTCTGTTTCAAATATTCTGTAATTCTTCCGCAATTTTAGTATTTTTGCACTATTCCTAAGCCGAATAAAAATTTTATTTCACCTATGCAAAGAAAAACCAAAATAGTAGCAACTGTCGGCCCTGCTTCAGAAAGCGAAGAAATGTTATTGGCATTGGCAAAAGCTGGTGTGAACGTTTTCCGTTTGAATTTCTCTCACGGAACGCACGCCGACCATCAAGTTCGTATCGACCGTATTCGAAAAATCAATAAAGAGCATGGCTACAAATGTGCCATCTTACAAGATTTACAAGGCCCAAAAATCAGAATTGGTCTGATGGAAAGTGGCAACGATGGCGTTGAAATTTTTGCGGGAAATCAATTGAGATTTGCCAGCGATGATATCGTCGGAAATGCCGAAAGAGTAAGTACCCCTTATAAAGGTATGTACAATGATGTACAAGTTGGGGAGAGAATTTTGATGGATGATGGAAAACTAGAAGTTAAAGTAATAGGAAAAGATGGTTCTGACGTAATTACAGAAGTTGTTTACGGTGGACTTTTGAAACAAAAGAAAGGTGTAAATTTACCGAACACTAATATTTCTCAGCCATCTGTTACAGATAAAGATTGGGAAGATTTGAAATTTGGCTTGGCAAACGACGTTGATTGGGTTGCCCTTTCATTTGTTCGTACAGCCGAAGAAATTCAAGATATTCAAAAATATATCAAAGAACAAGGCAAAAGTGCCAAAGTAATCGCTAAAGTTGAGAAACCAGAAGCAATTACTAATATGGAAGCGATCGTAAATGCTAGTGATGCCATTATGGTTGCTCGTGGAGATTTGGGTGTTGAACTTCCTTCAGAAGATGTGCCAATGATTCAGAAACGTTTGGTTGAAATGTCTAACTTGGCTGCCAAGCCTGTTATCGTAGCAACACAAATGTTGGAAAGCATGATTGACAGTCCACGTCCAACTCGTGCAGAAGTAGGCGATGTAGCAAATGCCGTACTCGACGGAGCAGATGCCGTCATGTTAAGTGCCGAAAGTGCATCGGGTAAATATCCGATTTTGGCCGTTGAAACAATGGTAAATACAATTGTGAAAGTGGAAGAACTAGCTGATGAGAAAAAACTCTATTTCCGTCACCACACACGTGTTACTGAAGACTCTTACCAATCAGAAGAAAAAGAAAACGATAATGTTGTAATGACCGCTTGTCGTTTGGCTCGTGACTTGAAAGTAAAAGCTATTATTGGCATTACTTCATCTGGTTATACAGCTGTTCGCTTGTCGCATCACCGTCCAAAAGCGGGTTTATTTATTTTTACAAATAACGAAAAATTATCAACACAATTGAGCCTTTATTCGGGTGTGCAAGTTTTCATGACTGAAGCAATGAAAGGCAAAAATGTTGAAGAAGTAGTTGATGCGATTAAAAATGTTTTGATTGAAAAAGGCGAATTACAAAAGGGAGATTTGTTTATCAATACTTTGAGTTTGCCGTTGCAAGACAACAATCGTACAAACACCGTGAAATTAAGTAAAGTTGAATAGTTTTAACTTTCATTTTATAGCACAAAAAAGGCTTTTTCTTATGGAAAAGCCTTTTTTGTTGAATATGAATGCTTCATTTACTTTTTCTTTTTAGCTAAAAGCATCAGCGGAATGCCGTTTTTATAAATGGGTTTTTCGTCGGGGTCATTGATTTGTTTTAGTTCAAAAATTGTAATAGAATCTCCTTTTGAACGAAAACCGTAGGCGTCCGATTTTTCTTTATTTCCCAAGAAAATTACGTCGCCGTCTTCATTCGATACACAATCTCCATTCACACAAACCGTATAATTATCGTATTTATCCCAGCCATTTATTGTGCCGAATCGACTAAAATTAGCCGATTTTTGGGTAGAAAGGTGTTCAAAAATATCCCAATTGCCTTCAAAAAGAATTTTATTTACTGCCGAAGGAAACGCAACTTTCGGAGTAAAACTTTTGTCAATAAGATTGCTATCGGCTCGTACGAATCTAAAAACTCGGTTAAGTTCTTTGTCCGCAAAAACCAATGTTTTTGTATTGGCCGAATAAATAATATTAGTTTCTGCATCTTGGTTAAGCTTCAAACTGAGCGTATCGCCATGACGTTTCATAGGTAAATTAGCAAACTCTGCTTGACCATTAAAAACCAGCAATGAATCTCCTTTTGTGTGGTCATAAATTAACTCAGTTACATAAAAAGTATAGTTTTTAGCTACATTTATGGGTGAGTGCGATGCTTCGAGAGCTTCCAAATATTCTTGATTTAACCAATGTCCGTCAAGGTTTGTTGGGGTATTTCCTTGTTCAGGAAAAGTGCAAGCATTTAGCAAAGCACCAATAAGAATAGAGGGTAAAAGGAGTTTTTTCATTGAAAGAAGTTAAGTATCAGATGCAAAGTTAAACAACCTATAATAATTCTTGACCAATTTTTACGACCTTTGCCTAAAATTACACTTCTGTTTATATTTTTATGCCTATTTTTTCACAACATTACCAAGAAGAAATAAAGAAAACTTTTCTGCTTGCATTGCCGATTGTTATTGCCCAGCTTGGGGTAGTTTTGATGGGAGTTACAGATAATATAATGGTTGGTCGGTACATTGGAAAAGTTGGACTTGGTTCGGCGGGTATTGCCAATTCAATGTCTTTTTTGATTGCTTCTATTGGTATGGGTGGACTTTCGGTGGTTGCTCCACTGATTTCAAAAGCGAAGGCCGAGCGAAATATTGTCGAAATTAATCGCCTTTTTAGGGCAGGAATTAAAGTGGCTTTGTGGTTTAGTTTGATTCTTGGAGTGGTGGGATTTATTTGTATTTATTTCTTTGAAATTTTTCAACAATCGCCTGAAATAAACCTACAAGCTCCAACTTTCATGGCAATTATTATTGTTTCAAATGCTTTTATGTTTGTTTTTGCTGCTGCGAAACAACTTTCTGACGGACTTTCACGCACTTACGTAGCCATGATGATAACAGTTTTTGGTTTGGTTTTAAATTTGATTTTCAACATTGTTTTAATTAATGGCTATCTAGGTTTTCCAAAAATGGGTTTAAATGGTTCGGCTGCATCTACGCTTATCACTCGAATTTTGATGATGATTGCAATGTTTGCTTATTTATTCAATACAAAAACATTCAAAAAATACCTTCATGTAAAATATAAATCACTGAAAGTCAATGACTTAGTGTCAATTATTTTTAAAATTGGTGTACCGAGTGGTTTACAATTTTTCTTTGAAATTGCAGCTTTTTCATTAGCTGTAATTATGATGGGCTGGCTAGGCGAAAATCAATTGGCGGCTCATCAAATTGCTATTAATGTGGCATCGACAACGTATATGATGGCTTCGGGTTTGGGTATTGCGGGAGGAATCAGAGTAGGCGAAGGTCGTGGCCTAAAAGATGTTCGTAAAATTAGGTTTTCGGGTAATGTCGCTTTGTTATTGGTGATTATTTTTATGACAACCATGATGTTGCTGATTTTTGTCTTTAATCGTTTCTTCGTTGAATTGTATATATCTGATAATGAGGTAATTAAGATTGCGATGCAATTGATGTTAGTTGCTGCTATTTTTCAATTATCTGATGGAATCCAAGTCGTTTCTTTAGGAATTTTGCGGGGCATTGCCGATGTAAATATTCCGACGTGGATAACGATGTTTGCTTACTGGGTTATTTCGTTGCCTTTGGGCTATTTTCTAGCTTTCAAGATGGAAATGGATGCAATCGGTATTTGGGTGGGCCTTTTGGCGGGACTTACAGTTTCAGCAGTTTTGCTTACTGGCCGTTTTTATTTCTTGATTAAAAAAATGAAGATAGAGTAACTTTTAAAAGTAAATAATATTCATAAATTCCGTTTCACTAATGCAGTGAAGACAAAACAGATACCTTGTTTTTTTATGCTCCGTTCATATTATAATATAAATGCCATAGAAGCAGGACTTGATGAGGCTGGTCGAGGGTGTTTGGCTGGGCCAGTAGTGGCAGCGGCAGTTATTTTGCCCAAAGATTATACACATGAATGGCTCAATGATTCAAAGCAATTAAATCAAAAACAAAGACAGGCTTTAAGAATTGAAATCGAACGAGATGCAATTTCTTTTGCGGTTGCCGAAGCCTCTAATGAAGAAATTGATAAAATAAATATTCTAAAAGCTAGTTTTTTGGCTATGCACCGAGCAGTTGAAAGTTTAAAGCTTCGCCCCGAACATTTACTGATTGATGGTAATCGTTTTACGCCTTATCCGCTTATTCCGCATACATGCATTGTAAAAGGTGATGCCAAATTTTTATCAATTGCCGCAGCTTCGATTTTAGCTAAAACTTATCGAGATGATTTAATGGAAAAACTTGCAATCGAATTTCCAAATTATCGTTGGGAACAAAATGCAGGTTATCCGACATTGTTTCACAAAAAAGCGATAAAAGAGCATGGTTTCACGCCCTTTCATCGCCTTACATTTCGTAGTGAAATTAAAATTTCAAGTCTTTCAAATAAATAGCATCGCTTTTCATACTTTCAATCGGCCCAATTGGATATTGCTCTTGCTCAACCAAAAAATATTTGATTCCACTATCTTTTGCTGCACGAAGCAAGCCTTTATAATCAATTATTCCTGATGCAAGGTCGGTTTGCTGAGGTTTGGGGTCTTTCGTAGCAAGCTGTTTGATGTGACAAAGTTCGTAGCGATTGCCGTATTGTTTTAAGTGTTCAATGCTGTTTTCACCTGCTGCTTCGCTCCAACACATATCCAATTCAAAACAAACGATTGATGGGTCTGTGTTTTCTAATAAAATTCTTTGTCCTTTTATACCATTGGCATTTTGGAAAGAATAAGCATGATTATGATAACCATAACGCAAACCATATTTTTTACAGATTTCACCGTTTTTGGTAAATGTTTCAGCTTTCTGTTTCCAAGCAGCGGCTGATGGTTGCATTCCAATGCCTGGACAAATTACATATTTCAAGCCACCTTCAGCACATTTGGCAATCATTTCTTCGTTTGTATCACCCAAACCTAAATGAGTACTGACCATATTAACGCCGATGTCATCCAAAAACATTTTTGCATCTTTTGGAGCCATACCCCAAAATGGGTCTTTTGAGTAGCTTTCAAAATATTTATAACCCATATCGGCCAATTGCTTCATGTAGTTTTTCGGGTCATTTGGAAGTACATCACGGATACTATAAAGCTGACAACCAAATTGTTTGAGTGTTCCTTTGGCTTGTAAGTCATTGGTCATAAATGCCAAAGCGGCTAATGAAGCCGATTGTTGCAAAAATTTTCTGCGATTGATATTCATTGTCTTAATAGATGGTTGAATTAAAAAGAAAGGCAATTTACTTTAAATTTGATAAATAATTGTCAATTCTACAAATAAAAATAGCCACCCAAAAGAGGTGGCTATTTTCTATCAACAACAATTTTTTATCCTTCAAAAAGGCTGCCTAAACCACCTAGAACTGAGCCACTTTCTTTACTGGCATTTCCACCGTATGGGGTTAAACGTTGAATTAATTTTGAAATTGGTAATGATTGAATCCAAACTTTTCCTGTGCCTCGAAGGGTTGCTAAAAATATTCCTTCTCCACCAAAAACCATTGATTTCAAACTCCCCGAACGCTCAATATCAAATTGTAATTGCGGCTCAAAACCAACTACACAACCCGTATCAATGCGTAGTGTTTCGTTGTTGAGTTGGCGTTCAATCACCACGCCACCAGAATGGATAAATGCCATTCCATCACCTTGAATTTTTTCAAGAATAAAACCTTCTCCACCGAAGAAACCCGCACCAAGGCGTTGGTTAAAATGGATAGAGATACTTGTTCCCATGGCGGCACACAAGAATGCATCTTTTTGTACAATGAGCGTATTTCCCATGATTTGTGCCAAATCAACGGCTTTAATTGTTCCAGGATATGGTGCAGCAAAAGCTACCTTTCGTTTAATATTAGAACGATTGGTAAAATGAGTCATAAAAATGGATTCGCCCATTAAAACTCTACTACCTGCTTGCATTAATTTGCCAAACAAACTTTGTTGCGGTTGCGAGCCGTCTCCCATTTTGGTTTCAAACATGATTCCGTCTTCCATAAAAAGCATCGAGCCAGCTTCTGCAATAACGGTTTCGTTTGGGTCAAGTTCAATTTCGACGATTTGAATATCTTCGCCAAAGATTTTGTAGTCAATTTCGTGAGAACGCATGGAAATAATTGAGGTTTAAATTTATATGAAGCGAATATATGATTTATGTCATTATCATTCAAAAAAATCTACATAAATGAAGTACAACTCGTGAAGAATGGTTATTTTTGGAAATATATAGAGTTATTCCAACCATTTTAACCAAATGGGAATCTAGTTTAAACAGAAAAAAAATGATAACTATGAAAAATCTAATAATAGCTCTCTTATTGGCTTCGACAGCCGCTTGTACGCAAGAAACAATAGACTTATCGCCAAAATTAGCCACCAAGGTCGAATTAAGTTTTGATACCGAAGTAGTGTATCAAGAAGGTGTGAAAATCAAAATAACCAAAATTGAAGATAGTCGATGTCCCAAAAATGTAACCTGTGTTTGGGCAGGTATGGCAAGAGTTTTCTTTACAATTACAGAGAAAAGTATTTCAAAAGATGGTTCGATTGATTTTGAATCAAACCCCGTTAAAACAACTATTGATGTTGGCGGACAAAAATACAATGTGGAGGTATCGGATGTACTGCCTTATCCTAAAGATACCAACGAAACCAGTCAAAAAGAATACAAAGTGAGTTTAACCTTGAGTAAATAATAAAAGTAAAGAGAGAAGATATTGCATCTTCTCTCTTTACTTTTATTTCTACAAAACTTACGCTTTGGGTTCTTCCGTAGCTGGATTGTTTGCTGCTTTAGTTTTTCCGAATAATTCTTGCAAAAATACTTCTGCATCAGGAAAATTGTCTTTCAAAGTAGCACTTACTTCGGTTTTTAATTTTTCAAAATATTCAGGAGCTTTGTCAATTGCTTGCTCGGCTTCGTCTTTAAATTGACCCGCTTTTACTTTCAAATCAGCCAAAGCTTTTTCTCCTTCTTCGGTTTGAAAATATTTATTAAGTGCTACACCCGCTGCTGCTCCGAGTATGAATGTTGCTAAATGTTTTGCGTTAACCATTTTAGTAAATATTGATTTTTAATTTTAGTTGATGAATCTCTGACGAAATTCATGAATAAAAGTATTGATGTTTTTTGAGTAATAATTAATAATTTTGCCGATTGGTAAAATTTATACGCAAATGGCTGAAAACCTCTTTGATTATTACGCTCAGATTTTGTACGATTATCATTTTTTGAAACAGCCACTTCAAACAGCCGATGCTATTTTTGTGTTAGGCAGCCATGACCCAAGTGTTGCAGATTATGCGGTACAATTATACAAAGAAGGGTGGGCTTCAACTATTATTTTTTCTGGGGGAGTTATTCGTCCAATTGGTGAGCTAAGAAATGAAATACCTAAGTCAGAAGCTGAAGCTTTTTTTGATATTGCTGTAAAAAGCGGTGTTCCTGTTGATGCAATTATTCTTGAAAACAAAGCGACCAATACTGGAGAAAATTTTAGTTGTACCAGAAAACTATTGAATGAAAAAAGGCTTGACTATAAAAGTTTTATTCTTGTTCAAAAACCATATATGGTACGTCGAACATATGCTACTGCCTTGGTGCAGTTTGCCGAATTTAGCTTTGTTTCGGTAGCGAAGCCTGATTCTTATGCCGAATACATCGCTCGTTGCGAGCAAAATAATATTAGCAAAGAAAGAGTTATCAGTAATATGACTGGCGATTTGCAACGGCTAAAAATTTATCCAGAAAAAGGGTTTTTGGTATCAATGGAAATACCCGAAATGGTTTGGGAAGCATACAAAAAATTGATAGAAATGGGTTTTGAAGGCCGAATGGCTAATACTGCCCCGTAGAAAGCAATACCAAAGTACAAGCTTCGATAGGTTCGATACCTTTTTTTTCTAAAAACTCCTCAAATTCATGGTTTTCAGTGCCAGGGTTAAATATTACTCGACGAGGCTTTAAGTCTGCTATATAATCAAAATACTCACTTTGGTGTTTTGGGCTGATGTACATTGTTACTGTATCTATATTACTAAAGTTTTCTTTTTCTGTAGTAATCTCTTTCCCTGCAACGATTCCGCTTTTTAGGCCTAAAAGCTCTATTTCGTGTTGGTGATTTACTAACTTATTTGCTGCCAAATATGCGTATCGGCTAGGTTCAGTTGAAGCACCAATGATTAAAGTTTTTTTTGTCATTTATCAAGAAAATTATCTATCTTAAAAATCGTAATTGCTCAAAATTAGTTCACATAAATCTAACCTAAAAGCGAATGCCAAAAATAGAAAGTAGCGTATCCTCGCCAGCCAGCCCATTTTTCGGACATCGAATGTAGTTCTTTAATGGACGGTTTTGCGGGTAAATTATATTGTGTTTTTACGGCATTGTGCAGACCAACATCTTCAACAGGAAAAGCATCATAGTTTTTCAAACTTTTCATCATTGAATAATTCGCAGTCCAATTGCCAATACCTTTGATAGCAACCAATTTTTGTCTAATTTCTTCAAAAGGAAGTTTAGCTAGCATTTCTTGAGATAAATGACCTTCAGCAAATGCTCTCGATACATTTAATATATATTGGGCCTTACTTTTACTAAATTGGAAAGGCTGAAAATCTTCAATGTTTAGACTTGCCAATTTTTCGGGAGTTGGTAAGGCATAAAAAACGTCATCTTTAAAAATTAATTTCTGACCGAAGTTTTGAACCAATTTTTCTTTCAAAGAATATGCGAAATTCAAATTTATTTGTTGACCAATAATTGACCAAATCAATGATTCAAATAAATCAGGCATTCCAATCATTCGTAGCCCATAAAATTTTTGACAAAGATTTTTCAAAACAGAATCATTTTGTGCAACTTCGTAAAATGTTTTTAAATCCGCTTCTAAATCAAACCAATCAGACACATATTTTTTTATTATTTTAATGTTTTTTTCGTCAGTCTGTTCAGAATGGATTGATATTTGCAACCCAGAATCGAAAGAAATAGCAAATAGTACTAAAGCATTGTTGATGGAAAGGGTTTTAAAAACTTGGTCATTTTTGACAAAGTGCAAACACTCTTTCTGGTTGCGAGTTAAAAAACGGAGTGTTTGTTCAAAACTAAATTCGGTAGGAGTTTCTAAGTGAATCATTGAGGCGTAAATTTTGAAATAAATTGCAACATAGAAATAGATTATTGTTCTCAAAACCCGAATCTTGCTAAACATATCAAATAAAGTTTTAAATGCAAAAATGTAAGTTTATGGGGTTATCCTTGTAAAAAAAAGCTTTATAATGTACCTTTGCAACATCTATAGCAAATTAGAATTTTCAAACACAGTATGTTATGTATGCGTTCCATACAAACTGATATTCTTGCTAAAATACCATTCCATTATCATCTATATACGTTGATTGTGGAATGGTTTTTTATTGTAAAGTGCTTATAGACAGTGTTTTATGTATTTATTTAAAATAGTTCTAAATTACGTTTGGCTATAAAAAAAATAACAAAACCTGTTTGATGGAAAACAATAGTAGCGTAGTTTTGCAGTCTGAAAAAGTAGGTGTACTACATTTATATATAAATATGATTCGTAAATTTTATAAGTCAATTTTAGCTCTTGCGGTTGTTGTAAGCATATCTTTGGGAAATGCGACAGCACAAGACAGTACTTCTGCCGCCTCGGCAGCACCTGCTGCTGGTGCTGGTGGAGATGTAGCGAAAGGGGAAGGGTTATTTAAAAATAACTGTGCACAATGTCATGCTGTAACGGCTGAGGTTGTCGTTGGCCCAGGTTTAGCTGGAATCGAGGAACGCCGAGATTATGCTTGGCTCAAAAAATGGATAAACAATCCAATGGGCGTAATAGGTAGTGGCGATAAATATGCCAACGAACTTTATGCCAAATACAACAAAACTCAAATGACTGCTTTCGGAGCATTTGGTGATGATGAAGTAAAAGCAATTTTGGCATATGTTAAATCTGCTGCCGCTCCAAAAGTAGAGGGTCCAGTTGACCCTAATAAAGTAACACAACCAGCAGAAACGGGCGGTGGTAAATTTATCAATGTTATTTTGATTTCATTGTTAGTTATCATGGCTTTAGTTTTGGTAGCTTTACTAGGAATCCTTCAATTGCTTAACAGATTATCAGGTGGAGAATCATTAGAATCTTCTGCTTCATTTGGTGAAAAATTAAAAGCAAGCTTCAAAAACATTGCAGCCAACAAAACTGTTCGTTCGGCAATCGTTTGGGCATTTATTTTACTTGCTACAAAAGCAACGTTCGATGGAATGTACGGAATTGGAGTTCATCAAGGATATGCACCAAAACAACCAATTGCTTTCTCACATAAGCTTCATGCTGGTGAAATGAAAATTAATTGTGCTTACTGTCATACAGGCGTATATAAAGGTAAACAATCGGGTATTCCTTCTGCAAATATCTGTATGAACTGCCATAATGCGATCAAGCGTGAGTCTCCAGAAATTCAAAAGATTTATTCTGCTATCGAAAGTAATAAACCAATCGAGTGGGTACGTGTACACAACTTGCCTGATTTAGCATATTTCAACCATGCTCAACACACCAATGTTGGCGGTTTAGAGTGTAAAAACTGTCATGGAGAAATTGAGAAAATGGAAGTTGTACAACAACGCTCATCTTTAACTATGGGATGGTGTATTGACTGCCACCGCAAATCAGAGGTTAATGGCAAAGACAATGGCTATTATACTAAATTGATGGAGGCACATAGCCTTGTAAGCAAAGGTGCGATGAAAGTACAAGATAATGGTGGTTTAGAGTGTGCAAAATGCCACTATTAATACATACCGTTTTACAAAGAGTTACATTCTGAAGAAAGTTTATAACATTAAATAAAAGTTCCTTTAGGGAATTAGGGTACTATGGAGAATACTAATAAAAAGTATTGGAAAGGAGTTGAGGAGTTGAAAAACGACATTGGGTTTGTAAAGAATGCCAATCGTGAATTTAATTTAGACGATATCGAAACTGTCGAGCCGACGCACCGCCGTGACTTCTTGAAAGTGTTAGGCTTTAGTATGGCTGCAGTATCATTGGCTGCCTGCGACGCACCTGTTCGTAAAGCTATTCCATATCTCAATAAACCTGAGAGTGTAGAGCCAGGTATTCCTAACTGGTATGCTTCTACTTATGCTGAGGGCGGTGATTATTGTAGCATTTTGGTAAAAACTCGTGAAGGTCGTCCAGTAAAAATAGAAGGTAATAAATTGTCATCTGTAACAAAAGGAGCGGTAAGTGCTAGAGTTCACGCATCGGTTCTCAGTTTATATGATAACGAAAAATTAAAAGCACCAAAAAAAGGTAGCTCAGATATTAAATGGGAAGATTTAGATAAAGAAGTGATCGCGGCTCTATCGAAAGGTGGAAATATCCGTATCGTTTCAAATACAATTCTTTCACCTACAACTAAGAAAGTAGTAGCAGATTTTATCGCAAAATATCCGTCTGCAAAGCATGTTACTTATGATGCAAATTCATCTTACGCGATAGTTCAAGCAAACGAAACATCATTTGGACAAGCGATTATTCCTTCATATGATTTTAGTAAAGCAAGTGTTATCGTTGGTATCAATGCCGATTTCTTAGGAACTTGGATTGCTCCAAATACTTTTGCAGGACAATGGGCTGAAACTCGTAAAGTAAGTAGTGCTAAAGGTGGAAAACGTACAATGTCACGTCATTTTCAGTTTGAAACTGGTTTGACAATTACAGGTGCTTCTGCGGATTATAGAGGAATGATAAAACCTTCTCAAGAAGGAACGCTTGTTTTAGCACTTTATAATAAAGTTGCTGCCGCTTTAGGTGGTAAAGTAGTTGGTGGTGCAGCTATCGAAGTTCAAAACTTAGATAAATGTGCTAAAGACCTTATCGCTGCTAAAGGTTCAGCATTAGTTGTTTCGGGTTCTAACGATCTAGCTGTTCAAACAATTGTAAATGCGTTGAATAGTCTTTTGGGAAGCTACGGCTCAACAATTGATTTAGGGACTCCAATAAATTACCGTCAAGGTAATGATGCTGAGATGACCGCATTTATTAATGAAGTAAAAGCAGGACAAATTAATACAGCAATTTTCTTGTCAAATCCTGTTTATGACCATGCAAGAGGAACAGAACTAGGAGATGCATTATCAAAAGTTGCTACTTCAATTTCGTTCGCCGACCGTGCCGATGAAACTGCTTCAAAATGTAAATATATTGCTCCAGCTCCTCATTATTTAGAGTCATGGAACGACGCAGAGCCAAGAAAAGGCTTCTTCTCTCTTACGCAACCAACAATTTCATTGATTTTTAATACTCGTCAAGCACAATCAAGTTTATTGACTTGGGCAGGTTTGAACGCAGATTATCAAGCATATTTAAAATCAAATTGGACTAAAAATATCCTTAGTGGGAAATCTTGGGTACAAGCATTACACGATGGAGTTTATGAGCCAGGTGCTGGAACTGCAGCTTCAAGTGCAAATTTTGGTGGTAATATAGATGTTGCCGCAGGTGAAATTGCTAAAACTAAAGGCTCAGGAATTGAAGTTTCGATTTATGAATCAGTAGCAATTGGAACAGGTTTGCAAGCAAATAACCCTTGGTTACAAGAAATGCCAGACCCAATTTCTAAAGTAACTTGGGAAAACGTAATTGCAGTTTCTCAAAAAACAGCAACTGAGCAAGGAATTGCACAAGGAGATTGGGCAAAAGTAACAGTTGCGGGCAAATCAATAGAATTACCAGTATTAATCCAACCTGGTCAAGCAAATGGAACAATTTCGATCGCATTAGGCTATGGCCGTACTGCTGCAGGAAAATCAGGTAATACTGGTGAAAATGTTTACCCATGGATTTCAAATGGTAAATATTGGGCAAGTGATGCTAAAATTGAGAAGACAAAAGACGGATATACATTGCCACAAACACAAACTCATAGTACCGTAATGGGCCGAACAGCGGTTGTACAAGAGTCTGTTTTGGGTGAATATGTAAACAATGTAAAAGCTGGTCGTTTTGAGCCAAAAATCGAAACATCAGAAGGAGAGAAAAGTCCTTACCAAATCACACTTTGGAATGGACATGAGAAGAAAAACCACAGTTGGGGTATGGTTATTGACCTTAATAGCTGTACAGGTTGTGGGTCTTGTTTAGTAAGTTGTCAAGCAGAAAATAACGTTGCAGTTGTTGGTAAAGCAGAGGTTGCTCGTGCAAGAGAGATGCACTGGATTCGTATTGACCGTTACTATAGCTCAGAAATGACGCATGATGAAGCTTTGGCAGAAAAAGGAATCATAGGTGGTTTTCAGGCATTAGAAGTAGCTGCTGAAAATCCAGAAGTTGTGTTTCAGCCAATGATGTGTCAACACTGTTCAAATGCACCTTGCGAAACTGTTTGTCCAGTACTAGCTACAACACATAGCTCAGAAGGATTAAACCAAATGACCTATAACCGTTGTATCGGTACTCGTTATTGTGCTAACAACTGTCCATATAAAGTACGTCGTTTCAACTGGTTCAAATACTTTGAAAATGACAACTTTGATTTTAATATGAACAACGACTTAGGACGTATGGTGTTAAACCCAGATGTTACAGTTCGTTCACGTGGAGTTATTGAGAAATGTTCGATGTGTGTTCAACGTATCCAAGCAGGTAAATTGACAGCTAAAAAAGAACGTCGCCGCCCAGTTGATGGTGAAATTCAAACAGCTTGTTCACAATCTTGTCCAACCAATGCAATTACATTTGGTGATATGCTTGACCCAGAGTCACAAATCTCTAAAGTGTTGGAAGTAGAAAAAGAAGGTCGTGCGTTTAACGTTTTGGAAGAAATCAACGTGAAGCCACAAATGAGCTACTTAGTGAAAATTCGTAATAAAGATGGTGTTGTGAAAGCAGCTAAAGCCGAAAAGAAAGAAGAGCATCACTCATAATTTCTATTAATCGGTATAAAGTTTAAAAAAAAATTTAAAATAAATATCTCAAAAAAATAAAACTATGCATGTAGTTTCACCAATAAGAGAAACTTTGGTACTAAACGGTAAATCTTACCACGATGTAACTGAAGATATTTGTAAGCAGGTTGAGGGAAAACCAACCAAAGAATGGAAAATTGTTTTCGGAATTTCAGTATTAGTACTATTATATGGTGCAGCTTGGGTATTCTGGACATGGTGGGAAGGTCTTGGTGTTTGGGGACTTAACAAAACAGTAGGTTGGGCGTGGGACATCACTAACTTCGTATGGTGGGTAGGTATCGGTCACGCTGGTACACTTATTTCAGCAGTTTTACTTTTGTTCCGTCAAAAATGGAGAACATCAATCAATCGTGCAGCTGAAGCAATGACAATTTTTGCCGTTATTTGTGCAGCGTCATTCATTGTAATGCACATGGGTCGTCCTTGGTTAGCATATTTTGCCCTTCCATTACCAAATACATTTGGTTCTTTGTGGGTAAACTTCAACTCTCCATTAGTATGGGACGTTTTTGCAATCTCGACATACTTTTCAGTATCTTGCTTATTCTGGTATATTGGTTTAATTCCAGATTTAGCTACAATCCGTGACCGTGCAACTGGTACTCGCAAGAAAGTATATGGTGCACTGGCAATTGGTTGGACAGGTGGAGCAAGAGCTTGGGCAAGATATGAAGACGTTTCATTGATTTTAGCAGGTCTTTCAACTCCTCTCGTACTTTCAGTACATACAATTGTATCTTTTGACTTTGCAACCTCTGTAATTCCAGGATGGCATACAACAATCTTCCCTCCATACTTCGTGGCTGGTGCGATTTTCTCTGGTTTTGCGATGGTACAAAACTTGATGCTAGTAACGAGAGTAGTATATAAATTAGAAGATTATGTTACACTTGAGCATATTTCATTGATGAATAAAATTATCACATTGACAGGCTCAGTTGTTGGTATCGCATATATTACTGAGTTCTTCATTGCAGCCTATTCTGGTGTTGAATATGAACAATATGCTTTCATTAATCGTGCTTCGGGTCCACTATGGTGGTCATACTGGGCCATGATGACTTGTAACGTACTTTCTCCACAATTATTCTGGTTCAAGAAAATACGTGAAAACATCCTTGTGTCTTTCATAATGGCAGTAATTGTAAATATCGGTATGTGGTTTGAACGTTTTGTAATCATCGTAACATCGTTACATCGTGATTATTTGCCATCAAGTTGGACATATTTTACTCCGCGTATGGGAGATATTTCAGATTATATTTTCTCGTTTGGTTTCTTCTTTACAGCATTCTTCTTATTTGCTAAGTTTTTGCCAGTTATCAACATGGCTGAGGTGAAGTCTGTATTAAAATCATCATCAGAGAAATATCCAGAGAAGAAGAAAGCAACCGTATAATAAAGATTTTTAACCATTAATTTAAAATGGCAGATAGCAAATATTTAGTAGGAGTTTTTGACGATGGAGATGAATTACTTCATGCGGTTGAAGACATTAGACACCAAGGTGTTAAAATACACGAAGCATATACTCCTTTTGCTGTTCATGGACTTGACCGTGCTTTAGGGTACAGTTTTCCAAGAATGGGAGTAGCCGCTTTTTTATTTGGAATAACAGGTACTTGTTGTGCTTTACTTCTCACTTTTTGGACGATGGGTGTGGATTGGCCAATTAATATCGGTGGAAAAAACTTTTTTCCTTTTCCAACCAATATTCCTATAGTGTTTGAATTAACAGTCCTTTTGGCAGCTTTTGGTATGTCTTTTACTTTCTTTTTTATGGAAGATATGGGACCAACTGCTAAACCAATCATATTTGATGTAAGAAGTACGGATGATAAATTTGTGTTAGCAATTGACCTTGCTAAAAACAAACTTTCTGAAGGCGATATTTCAAAAATATTGAAAGAATCGGGTGCTTCCGAAGTAAATGTGAAAGAAGTATAACATTGATCTGATTATCAATTCAAAGAATTCAAAGATGAAGGTTTCATTAAAAAATATTACGCTCGCATTATCAATTGCAACTTTTTCTACAGCTGTATTGACATCTTGTAGCGATAATAATAGTACAGGCTGGGAGTTTGCTCCTAATATGTACAACTCTCGTGCGTATGAACCATTGAGTCAATGGCGTGCGAATACAATTAATGCAGATGGAAAAGATATGCGTAGTCCAGTGGAAGGAACTATTGCTCGTGCAAATTATCATACTACATTTTTACAAGATGATAGTACTACTGTAAACGATTTGATGGTTTATAATTTACCAAAGGATAGTATTGCTGTTGCAGAAGTATCATTGAAAAATCCAATTCCTTGGTCAGATAAAGTAGAAGAAGAAGGGAAAGTTCTTTATGAAAGAAACTGCCAACACTGTCATGGAGAAAAAGGGGCAGGAGATGGTGCTGTAGGAAAAGTATATAAAGGTGTACCCAATTATGCGTCGGATGCATATAAAAATATGAATGATGGTCATATTTTCCATGTAATCACGTTTGGAAAGGGACGTATGTGGGCTCATGCTTCACAAGTTAATCCAGAAGAACGATGGAAAATTGTACATTATGTACACAGGTTACAATTGGGTAACTAATAAATCTTAAACACGCAATCCGTTGAGTGACGGAATACCCATTCTAGGGTAAGTATATAGATATTTCATTCATTAACACCCTTTAAGTGTAAGGGTTCAAATTTAAAGAAAATGGCTCATAGTACTCACGAAATTCCTTCTACAGAAGAAAGATTTGAGTTTAAATCTGAAACCAAACGAAATCTTATTATTGCAGCCCTAATAGGCGTTGCAATGGTTGCAATTGGTTCATTCTTATTATCAAAAGGCTGGTCAATAGGTGTTTGGGAATCTCATGGTGCCGAACATGCTGCTGCTGGACATGAAGCTGCAGGTCACTCTGAACATGGTGGCGAGCATGGTGCAACACTTTTCCACAGAATTATTGCCAATATTTGGATGAATAGTGTCTATTTTCTTGGAATATCAGTAGTTGGAGCATTTTTTATTGCATATAATTATGTTGCTAAAGCTGGCTGGTCTTCATCAATTAAGCGTGTTGCAGAAGCTTTACCTTCGTTTGTGATTGTTCCTGGTGTAATATTAATAATACTAATGGCAATCCCATCAACAAGACATATCGTGATGCATTGGACACATGATGGAATTATGGATCCAGCAAGTGAGCATTATGATAAAATCATTGCTGGAAAAGCATGGTATTTAAATCTACCATTCTACTTCTTAAGATTGGTTGCTTATGTAGTTGTTTGGTATTTTGGATGGAAAACAATCCGTAAATATTCTCTTTTAGAAGATGAAGAGGGAGGATTAGAGAACTACTATAAAAGTCGAAATACAGCAAAATTATTTTTGATTTTCTTTGCAGTAACAGCATCTACATCTGCTTGGGATTTGTCTATGGTAATTGATACACACTGGTTTTCAACAATGTTTGGTTGGTATCATTTAGCTAGCTGGCATGTAGCAGGTTTAGCAACTATGATGCTTACAATTCTTTTATTGAAAGACCAAGGGTACTTAGGAGCAGTAAAAGAGAGTCATTTACATGATTTAGGTAAATTTATTTTTGGATTTTCAATATTCTGGACTTATGTATGGTTTTCGCAATATTTATTGATATTCTATGCAAATTTACCTGAAGAAACGATTTATTTCCGTGAACGTTTTACTGGCTTCCAAGGTAGATACTGGTGGCCATTCCATATAAGTCTTGTGTTAAACTTTTTCTTCCCATTCTTAATTTTAATGGCTAGAAATTCTAAAAGACGTCCTACTTTTTTGAAGTTAGGTAGTATTTCAGTAATAATAGGACATTGGTTCGATTTTTACCAAATGCACATGCCAGGAATTGCAAAAGATCAAGGTGGGATAGGTATTATTGAGTGGGGAACAACATTGACTTTTGCCTCTTTGTTTATCTATTTTGTTGCTAATGAGTTGTCAAAAGCAAATCTTTACCCAAAAAACCACCCATTCTTAGAAGAGAGTTTACACCACGATATTTAATTTTTTCAAACAATTTCGTTAAACATCTTTTTATAAGTAATAAGGGTTTAAGTATATTCAAACTTGTAAAATATATAGTAACATGACATTATTGATTGTAGCTTTAGCAATCGTGTTTATTGTTCTTACTGTACTAGTAATATCAAAAACACAGACCCTTTTGAAGGGAGTAAAAGGGGAAACAGAACAAAATGATGATGTAGTGGACAGTGCCAATAACATGAACGGTTTTGGTTTGTTTATCTTCTGGATTTTGAGTGTAATAGGATTTGTTTGGTCATTCTTATATGCTAAAAAAGACTTCTTGATGGCTTTTGGAGATATTCCTACGGCATCATCAGTACATGGAAAAGAAACTGATTTTTGGTTTTGGTTCGGAATGGCAGTAATTACTGTTGCCTTCTTAATTGTAAACTCAGTTTTATTCTATTTTCCTCTAAAATACCGATATGATAAAAACCGTAAAGCTCATTTCTACCCACATAATAATACACTTGAAGTAGTATGGACATTGATTCCTGCGATTGTAATGGCTGGTTTGGTTTTTACTGGACTGAGAGTTTGGAATAAAGTAATGTCAGATGCACCAAAAGATGCAGAGATTATTGAAATAATGGGTAAGCAATTTGGGTGGCAGGTTCGTTACGGTGGAGTTGATAATGGTAAACTAGGTAATCATAGTTTTAAGTTGATTGATGATGCGGCAGGAAATGAATTTGGAGTTGATTTTACTGATGAAAATTCATTTGATGATTTCACAAATAGTAGTGAAATGCATATACCAAAAGGCAAACCAGTTCTTTTGAAAATCAGAGCGAGAGATGTATTACATAGTGTATTTATACCTCACATGAGAGTTAAAATGGATGCAGTTCCAGGAATGCCAACTAAGTTTTGGTTTGTTGCAGATAAGTCGACTGCTGATATGAAGGCTGAATTAGGAAATCCTGATTTCAAATATGAAATAGCATGTACAGAGGTTTGTGGAAGAAGTCATTTTGCAATGAAATTGATTTTGGTTGTTGATGAGCCTGCTGATTATGAAAAATGGAAAAAAGAGCAAAAATCATTACTTGCTTCGAAACCAGAGTTCCTTGATAAAGTTCCTGCAAATTTGAAAGCAAAAGCATTGAAGTATTTACCTTCAGAGGCTCCTTCTGATAGTACAACGGCTTCTGCTAGTACAAGTTTGCCAACGGTAACATCTTTAAGATAATATTTAGAATACTTAAACTAATAATATAGATATGGCAGCAGTAGCACACGCAGATGCTCATGTTCATGGACATGAAGAAGCACACGAGCATCACGAGCCGCAAAGTTTTATCAGAAAATATATTTTTTCTGAAGACCATAAAGTAATTGCAAAACAATACCTTATTTCAGGAATTGTTTGGGCTTTAATAGGAGGTTTACTCTCATTAGTTTTCCGTTTACAATTAGGTTATCCTGGAATTGATTTAGGTTGGTTGAAACCAATTTTAGGCGAAAGATGGTTTGACGAAACGGGTAAACTTGACCCAAATTACTACATTGCTTTGGTAACAATGCACGGAACTATTATGGTTTTCTTTGTATTGACAGCAGGTTTGAGTGGTACTTTCTCTAATTTTCTAATCCCACTTCAAGTAGGTGCAAGAGATATGGCATCAGGATTTATTAATATGTTATCATATTGGTTCTTCTTTTTGTCAAGTGTAATTATGTTCTGTTCATTATTTGTTCAAGATGGTCCTGCTGGTGGTGGTTGGGTAGTTTATCCTCCATTAAGTGCTTTGCCAGACGCAGCTCCTGGGTCGGGTACTGGTATGACTATGTGGTTAATCAGTATGGCGATTTTTATTGTATCGAGTTTATTAGGTAGTATCAATTATGTTACAACAGTAATAAATCTTCGTACTAAAGGAATGACGTTTGATAAAATGCCACTTACTATTTGGGCATTTACGTTTACTGCTATTTTGGGTATTCTCTCTTTTCCAGTATTATTGTCAGCGGCACTTTTATTAATTTTTGATAGAAGCTTTGGTACAAGTTTCTATTTGTCAGATATTTATATCAATGGACAAGCTCTTCCTAATCAAGGAGGTAGTCCGATTTTGTTCCAACACTTATTTTGGTTCTTAGGTCACCCAGAAGTTTATATCGTTATTCTTCCAGCATTGGGAATGACCTCTGAGATTATTGCCACTAATGCTAGAAAACCAATATTTGGATACAAAGCGATGATTTTCTCAATGTTAGGAATTATGTTTTTGGCATTTATCGTTTGGGCTCACCATATGTTTATGACAGGGATGAATCCTTTCTTAGGGTCGGTGTTTACATTGTTGACATTAATTATAGCAGTACCATCAGCGGTAAAAGGCTTCAACTATATTACGACACTTTGGAGAGGAAATATCATCTTTACTCCTGCAATGTTATTCTCAATAGGACTTGTTTCTTTCTTTGTTTCGGGTGGCGTTACAGGTATTATACTTGGAAATAGTGCTTTAGATATTCAATTACATGATACATACTTTGTAGTAGCTCACTTTCACCTAGTAATGGGTTCGGCAGCATTCTTTGGTATGGTTGCGGGGGTCTATCACTGGTTTCCAAAAATGTTTGGTAAAATGATGAATCCTACGTTAGGATATATTCACTTTTGGATAACTTTTGCTGGGGTTTATTTAGTATTCTTCCCTCAGCATTATTTAGGTATTGCTGGTTTCCCAAGAAGATATTATGCCTATACAGGGTTCGATTTCACAAATAAATACCAAGATTTAGCAGAATTGAGTACAGTAGCAGCAATTGTGGTATTTGCGGCTAATCTAATCTTCTTGTTCAATTTTATTTATTCAATTTTTTGGGGTAAGAAAGCACCACAAAATCCATGGAAGTCTAACACATTAGAGTGGACAACACCTGTTAACGTGGGTCATGGTAACTGGCCAGGTGAGATTCCTGCTGTGTATCGTTGGCCATACGATTATAGCAAACCGGGTTCAGAAGCAGACTTTATACCTCAAAATATTCCATTCTCTGCAACTCCAGAATCAAACTTCCCACATGAAAATGAATTGATTAGAGAAGAAAAGGAAATAGAAAGTATACAATTCAATTATAATATACCAGATTGATGATTGATACATGATTCACAACCTTCAAAGTTGTGAATCATTGTCTAAGCCTTATATGAGACAAGGAAAGATATTTAGAAATCTAGGATTTTGGACAATTGGAGCAGTTTATATCTTAATATTAATAGGTGGAATTGTTCGTGCAACTGGCTCAGGAATGGGCTGTCCTGACTGGCCTAAATGTTTTGGAACTTGGATTCCCCCAACAGACATCTCTCAGTTACCTAGTAATTACAAAGAGATTTATGGTGCAAAACTCAAAGGTGAAATAGAATTCAATGCATTAAAGACATGGATTGAGTACATAAATAGACTTGTAGGTGTATTAATTGGTTTATTGGTATTTGCTACTTTTTTAAGTTCGTTCTTTACTTTTTGGAAAAAAGATAAGGTAATTGTTACATTGACCTTTATTGCAACCCTTTTAGTTGGTTTTGAAGGTTGGTTAGGTTCAAAAGTTGTATCAAGTGAGCTGCATCCTGTGATGATAACCCTTCACATGTTGGTTTCATTAATTATTGTTTTTGTATTACTTTATGCAGTAGCAAGGTCTTATAATGAAATTATTGAGATTGAAAGTATTACAGATAGAACTTCACTTAGCTTTTTACTAACTGCTACGATGTTTCTGACGGTTGGGCAAATTTTATTAGGAACTCAAGTTAGAGAAATGGTTGACCAAGTATCTTACTTAATGGGCGAAACATTAAGGACTGAATGGGTAGCTAATTTAGGTGGCAAATTTAAAATGCATGCCTTTTTTTCAATAATAATTTTAGCGGCTAATACCTTAATATATTATAAGGTTGATATTAGTATAACGGAGAAAAAAGTTGTGTTTAAGTTGACTAAATGGTTGATGATTGTAATTGGCATAGAAATGATTTCTGGGCTTTCATTAGCATATTTAGGTTTTCCAAGGTTTTTACAACCAATTCACCTTACTTTGGGTGTACTCGCATTGGGGATTCAGTTTATAATATATTTATTGTTAAATAAAGAAAGAGTTTTCAGAAGCATGGCTTCACCTTCATAAATGAGTTTAACAGTTTCTCAAAATATAGTTTCACAGAAATTAAAAGCGTACTACGATATAACTAAATTTAGGTTATCATCAACAGTGGTTTTTTCTGGGGCATTTGGTTTTATAATTGCTTCTGAAAAAATTGATTGGGCAAAACTTGTACTTTTTTGTATAGCTGCTTTTTCAACAACTGCGGCTGCAAATATCATCAATCAAATCATTGAAAAAGATTTAGATAAATTGATGAGGAGAACAGAGTCTCGTCCTTTGCCAAGCGGTAAATTAACGGTTAAAGAAGCAGCAATTTTTGGCTGGATAATGGCAGCTGTTGCAATGTATATTTTATTTTTTGTTTTTAATGTAAAAGCAGGGTTATTGGCTCTACTTTCAATGATTTTATATGGGTTTGTTTATACACCATTAAAAAGAGTTGGACCTGTTGCAGTAGCAGTTGGTGCTTTACCGGGTGCTTTTCCTCCGATGATAGGTTGGGTTGCTGCAGTAAATCACTTTGGACTTGAGCCAGGTATTTTATTTGCGATTCAATTTTTCTGGCAATTTCCTCATTTTTGGGCAATTGCTTGGGTACTCGATGAAGACTATAATAAAGCAGGATTTAAACTTTTACCATCAAAAGGTGGGCAAAATTTGAATTCGGCTATCCAAATAATGATTTATACGCTATTTTTGTTGCCTTTATGCTGGGTTCCATATTATTTGGGTATGACAGGAATAAATTCGGGTGTAATAGCAATGATTTTCGGTGTGTTGTTTTTAGCTCAAACATTTCATCTGATGAGAAGAGTTGATCGAAAAGCAGCATTGCAATTAATGTTTGGCTCTTTTATATATTTGCCAGTAGTTCAAATTGCGTATTTGTTGGATAAACTATAATATCCTTTTACTCAAAGTTGAGTAAATCTCTAAAAGTCTAAATTATATGAGTAATAAAAATATTAAAGGAGAAACAGTTGTGAATGTAGGCGTACAAGAAGCACAACCTGTTTTATCCGTAAATAAGTGGAAATTTATCATTTGGCTCTTTATCATTACCGTAGTTATGTTGTTTGCGTCGCAGACAAGTGCTTACTTGGTAAGAAGAGCAGAAGGAAACTGGGCTGAGTTTACTATTCCAACAATTTTTTGGTTTAGTACATTAGTATTGATAGTAAGTAGTGTTTCAATGCATTTTTCATTAATTGCTGCAAAATCGAATAACATTGGTAAACTTAAAATTTATGTAGCGATTACATCTTTTTTCGGTTTAGTGTTCTTATTAATGCAGTATTTGGGTTGGCAAGATTTACAAAACCAAGGAATTTATTTAAAAGGAAATCCGTCGGGGTCATTTTTTTATATTTTTACAGGTTTGCACATGGTGCATTTGGCCTTAGGACTAGGGATTTTGTTTGCAACCTTTATAATGGCATTTAGATTAAAGATTGATTCTGAAAATACTATTTTAGTTGAAGTTTGTGCAACAGCTTGGCATTTTTTAGACATTCTTTGGCTATATTTGTTCGTTTTTTTATTGTATTTTAGATAGTATTTACTTTTTGACTAAATTTGAGTCGAAATTAATTGAAATTGTTAACCAAGGCGGATTACCGCTAATAATTGTAAGTTATGGCAAGTGCAAATACCTCTACAACCGCAGAACACTTAATATGGAAAGGCGGCGTGCAACCAATGAAAGTTGGATACGGAAAATTAATGATGTGGATTTTTTTATTATCTGACACATTTACGTTTTCGGCTTTATTAGTTGCGTATGGTTTGGTTCGTTACAGTTTTCCTACTTTTGAAGGACTACGCAAAAGTTTTGAATTTTCAAATGCGTGGTGGCCAATTCCTGAAAGAGTTTTTGCTTCAGTGCCATTCCTTCATGGAATAAACGCTCCGTTGGTGTTTGTTGGAATCATGACTTTTATTTTGATTATGAGTTCAGTTACAATGGTGCTTGCTGTAGAAGCTGGTCATCGTCGTGATAAAGCTGATGTTGAAAAATATATGCTTTGGACAATTCTTGGAGGTATCGCCTTTTTAAGTTCTCAAGCATGGGAGTGGAGTCACTTTATTCACGGTTCGGAAGAAGGACTGGCTTTAGCAGATGGTACAAAGATTTTTGGTGCAAATCTTGTGAGAAATGAGTATGGCCCAGCAGCATTTGCAGACTTCTTTTTCTTCATTACTGGATTCCATGGAACTCACGTATTTTCTGGTGTTGTATTAAACGTATTGATATTTTACAACACTGCGAACGGCGTATATGAAAAACGTGGACATTATGATATGATTGAAAAAGTTGGTCTATACTGGCACTTTGTTGATTTAGTATGGGTGTTTGTATTTACATTCTTCTACTTAGTTTAGGTTAAATTACTCTTTTTTAATAAATTTAGAAAGTTTAAAATAGTATTAAAATGGCTCAACATACAGAAAGTGGCGAAAAATTGCCATCGCAAACCAAAGAAATTTGGAGAACATTTTGGATTTTATTGGGAATTACAGCATTAGAATTCGTAATAGCATTTACAGTAGATGCGGATTTATATAAGTGGACTAAAGTTGGAATATTTATTATTTTAACTCTAGTAAAAGCATATTATATCGTTGGTATTTTTATGCACCTTAAACATGAAGTTAAGTCATTGATTTGGACAGTAGTGTTGCCATGTATGTTTGTTGCATGGCTAGTGGTTGCACTTATTGTAGAAGGCGGATACATTGGATGGGAAAGATTATTTTTTATCGGTAAATAAATGCAAAAAAATACAGCAAAAGTCGGAATACTAATAGGAATATTAGCTGTTCCGACTTTTATTTTTGTTTTCCTAAAATTATTTGGGCAAAACTACTACACATTACCCTACTTTATGCCCGAAATAGATGAAACGGGTCAAGTAATAGTCAAAGGGGCAGATACGGTATTTCATAAAATACCTACGTATGAGTTGGTTGACCAAAAAGGTCAAAAATTTTCTTCTGCACGAACAAAAGGTAAAATCTATGTTGCTGACTTCTTTTTTACTAGATGTGGAACAATTTGTCCTAAAATAAGCAACAATTTAACCAGGATTCAAAGTATTTTTTCTGCTGATACTAATGTAATAATTGTTTCTCATTCAGTTGATCCTAAGCATGACTCATCGGCAGTATTGCAGAAATATGCACAAAAATATGACGCAAAATATGGTAAATGGTATTTCTTAACAGGAGATAAAAAGATACTTTATGATATTGCTATCAAAGGTTACAAGCTACCAGTAGCAGATGCTTCAGATTATGATAAAAAAATCAAGGAGGTTGATGAAACATTTATCCATTCAGAAAAGTTGTTATTGATAGACAAAGAAGGATATATTAGAGGAATTTACGATGGCACATATTCACTAGATGTAGAACGGTTAATAGGTGAAATAAAAGTTCTAACAGAAATTTATAAAAGTAATAAAAAATAGAATCGAAAAATCTATTTTTATTGATTTAGCATAGCAATAATGAAAGTATTAAAAGTCAAACAAGATAAAAAATCAATGACGTTAATAAATGTCATTTCGGTTGCGATACCAATTGTAGTTGCGATATTACTTGGAATTAGACAAAAAATTGATTTAGGTGATTGGACTAAGGTTTTACCACATTTGATTGGTGTAATTAATACAATAACCTCAATATTACTATTATATGGGCTTTATTTAATCAAACAAAAGCAGGTTGAACGCCACAAAAAAGTAATGTCGTTGGCTTTTTTGATGGGAGGTCTGTTTTTGATTTGTTATGTAATGTACCATTTAACAAATCCTTCAACTACTTATGGTGGAGAAGGTGTGATTAAATACATTTATTACTTCGTTTTGATAAGTCATATTTTGCTTTCACTAGTGGTTCTACCATTAGTTTTGAGGGCATACTATTTTGCTTTGATTAAAGAATTTGATTTACATCGTAAATTAACAAAATACGCATTCCCTATTTGGCTATATGTATCGGTTACTGGCGTAATTGCGTATTTAATGATAAAACCATATTATTAATAATTTAGAAAATTAAAGCAATGAAAAAGTTTATTTTGGTTGCAGTATTGTTAATATTTAATTGCTCAATGTCGTTTGCACAATGTGCGATGTGTAGAGCCACAGTTGGAAGTAATTTAAGTGAAGGAAGGGGTGTTATTGGAACAGGAATAAATGATGGGATTTTATTGATGTTAGTATTTACCTATCTATCAATTCCAACGTTGATTTATGTTTGGTTTCGTACAGCAAAAAAGGAAATGCGGTTGAAAATGCATAAGTAAAAAGACAAAATTTAATAGAGTTATTTTATAATAGCCAACATTTTTTATAATCACGTTTGCTGATTTTAAAAAAGTTGGCTAATTGTTTATAAATATATCAACCATAAAATGAATACTTTTATGGTTGGTCGCATATTTTTACAATTTGGGCGTATTTATTAATAAAATCGGTGGTAAAAACACTAAATTTGTTGACAACAAAACTATTTATAATACCCTAACAAATGTATAAATCACTACTAAGCTTTCTTTTCGTATCTTTTTGTTTAATAACATTTGCACAGAAAAAAAACGAAAAAGTTGAATATCGTATACATCGAGCAACATCTCCCTTAAAAATAGATGGAATAGTTGATGAAAAAGCTTGGGCTGATGCTCAATTAGCAACTGATTTTTATCAAGTTTTACCAATGGACACATCTTTTGCCAAAGTTAGGACGGATGTTAAAATGACGTATGACGACAAAAATCTTTATGTTGTCTTCATTAATTATGACAAATTGCCTGGGCCATATATGGTAGAGTCTTTGAAAAGAGATTTTAATTTTGGAAAAAATGATAATGATTTACTTTTTATCGACACTTTTGATGACCAAACAAACGGCTTTTCTTTTGGCTCTAATGCGATGGGAGCTCAATGGGATGGATTAATGTTTAATGGAAGTAGTATTAGCCTTACATGGGAAAATAAATGGGTTTCAGAAGTCAAATATGATGACGACAAATGGGTTTGGGAATGTGCTATTCCGTTTAAAACATTAAGATATAAAAAAGGGATTACTCGTTGGGGAGTGAATTTTAGTCGTTTAGATTTGAAAACAACTGAAAAATCTTCTTGGGCCCCAGTTCCACGACAATTTCCAACAGCATCTTTAGCCTATGCAGCCTCTTTGATTTGGGATGAAGCACCGCCAACTGCAACATCAAATATTTCAATAATACCATTTGTATTAGGTGGAATAAATAGAGACCAAGAAAAAGGAACACCGACAGCTTTTAGAAAAGATTTTGGTTTTGATGCGAAAGTTGGTTTGACATCATCAATGAATATGGATTTAACTGTAAATCCTGATTTTTCACAAGTTGAAGTTGACCAACAACAAACCAATCTTGACAGATTTGAATTGTTATTTCCTGAAAAAAGACAGTTTTTCCTAGAAAATGGAGATTTATTTTCAAACTTTGGCTATCAAACTATCCGTCCATTTTTCTCCCGACGAATCGGCTTAAATGCTCCAATACGTTTTGGTGCAAGGGTTAGTGGGAAATTAAATAAAGATTGGCGGATTGGTCTGATGGATATGCAAACTGGTAAAAGTGATGCAGCATCGAACGCACAAAATTTTGGAGTGATTGCTCTGCAACGTCGTGTTTTTGCTCGTTCAAATATAGCAGTAATGTTTGTAAACAAACAAACGCTTGATTATCAGTCAGTTGTATACACAAAAAACATTTCAGAATTCAATCGTAATTTAGGCATTGAATATAACTTGTTATCTAAAAACAATGCTTGGACAGGGAAAATGATGTATTTGAAAGCTTTTACTCCTAATTCAAAAATGAATGATGGAGCTTTAGCTGGAAATTTATTATATACAAACAAAAGATGGACAACAGGAGTACAAATAGAGCAAGTTGGAACAAATTTTAATGCGGAAGTTGGATACGTGCCTCGTTTAAATTATGGAAAATTCAATCCGCAAGTGGGATATTTATTCTTTCCAAAATCGAAACACATCCTAAGCCATGGTCCAAGTGCGATGTTAACGCATTATTTCACGAAAGATTTTTCGATGGAAACTGAAAACGAAAAGTTTATAGCCTATAAAATAAATTTTAGGAAAACGAATACATTGATGGCTTGGGTGGCACATAATTATGTGTACTTATTAAACCAATTTGACCCAACAAACTATGCGAAAGCGTATTTAGCAAAAGGAACAGAACATCGTTGGAATTCATTTGGTGTAGATTATACTTCAAAACCGCAAGCATTATTAACATATTTGGTTTCAAGTAGATTTGGAGGATATTACGCAAATGGAACAAGAATTCGCTTAAACGGAGAGGTCGGTTATCGTTTTCAACCTTATGTAGCTATCACAATGGCTGCGAATTACAATCAATTAAATTTCAAAACGGATGCAGTTTTACCAAAAGAACTGGTTAATAAAGAATATAATTTCTGGCTAGTTGGGCCGAGAATTGATGTTACATTTACCAACAAATTATATTTTACAAATTTTTTGCAGTTCAATAACCAAAATAAAAATGTAAACCTAAATACTAGATTACAATGGAGGTATAGCCCTGCGTCAGATTTATTTTTGGTTTATACAGACAATTATTATTCAGATACTTTTTTGGTAAAAAATAGAGCTTTAGTATTGAAATTTACCTACTGGTGGAATGTATAAACTTTAGCAAACAAAACAATGAAATCTCTTTTACTTTTCTTATTTCCAGTTTTAACATTTGCTCAAACAATGGATTTTGAAATACAAGGGCATCGTGGTTGCCGAGGGTTAATGCCTGAAAATACAATTCCAGCTTTTAAAAAAGCCATAGATTTAGGTGTAAAAACGTTAGAGCTAGATGTAGTAATTTCAAAAGATAAACAGATAGTGGTATCGCATGACCCATTTTTTAACCCAGCATGCACCATTGACCCTAATGGAGATTTTATCACAAAAAGCAATATGAAAAACTTGTATTTGCTTGATTATAAGGAAATTAAAAAATATGATGTTGGCTCAAGAGGCAATAAAGATTTTCCAGAACAACAAAAAATAAAGGTTTACAAACCACTATTGAAAGAAGTGATTGTTGCATGTGAAAAGTATGCAAAGGAAAAAGGAATTAGTCCAATAAAATATAATATCGAAATTAAAAGTGAGGAAAAGGAGTATGGTATTTCTCAGCCCAAAGTAGAAGAATTTTCAGAATTAGTTTATCAAGTAATAATTAAACAACTTTCACCTGATAGGGTAATTTTACAGAGTTTTGACTACAATGTATTGAAATATTGGCACAAAAAAATCGAAGAAAAAACATTTAAAAAAATAACCCTTTCGGTTTTAATTGAGCCAATTGATAATAATGATGTACAAACCAATCTTGATAAATTAGGCTTCAAACCACAAATTTGGAGTCCATATTTTGTACAAGCAACCGAAAAAAGAGTAAAACAATTACATGAATTAGGAATAAAAGTGATTCCGTGGACTGTAAATAAGCGTGTTGAAATGGAAAAAGTGAAGGCAGCTGGCTGTGATGGACTGATTACAGATTATCCAGATAGAGCAAAGGGTTTGTGAGATTCAGAAAAAAAAGGTAATTTTCCACAGAATTTTGAAAACCCAAGCACTGAGCTATCGACCAAAAACGTTTGAGGTCATTTGCCCACCAAATGAGCATGCTTAACGACATACTAAGTTTCTTTCTTAAACGTCGCATTGAACGCATTGAAGATTTTTTGCGTCATCCGATTGATACTCAACACCGTATTTTCCATGACCTAATAGAGAATGCTCGATATACGGAATGGGGTTTAAAATACGACTACAACAGCATTGATTCAATCAAAGATTTTCAAGAAAGAGTGCCAATTTCGACGTATGAAGAACTTTATCCATACATAGAAAGAGTGCTAAAAGGTGAACAAAATGTGCTTTGGGCATCCGAAATTAAGTGGTTCTCAAAATCATCTGGCACAACAAATTCTCGAAGTAAATATATTCCTGTTTCAGAAGAATCGCTCGAAGATTGTCATTATCGGGGTGGAAAAGATATGATGACGCTCTATTTGAACAATCGACCAGAAGCAAAATTATATGAAGGGAAAGGCCTATCAATAGGAGGAACGCTCCATCAAAACCCATTCAATATAAATACACAAGCAGGTGATATTTCTGCCGTGATAACTAAAAATCTGCCTGCTTGGGCTGATTATATTCGCACACCACCAAGCGAAATTGCTCTCATGGAAAATTGGGAGCAAAAAATGGAGCAAATGATTCAGATTTGCACACAAGAAAACGTAACAAGTATCTTGGGTGTACCAACATGGACAGTTGTTTTATTAGAAAATATTTTAGAGCGTACAGGAAAAAAGAATATACTCGAAATCTGGCCAAATTTTGAAGTTTTTGTTCATGGAGCAGTGGCTTTTCAGCCATATCGAGATTTATTTAAAACAAAACTTTTTCCTTCAGACCAAGTGACGTACCTAGAAACGTATAATGCTTCTGAAGGTTTCTTCGCAATTCAAGATGAACTAAGTAGAGTTGGAGAAATGCTTTTGATGCTTGATTATGGTGTTTTCTACGAATTTATACCAATGGAAGAATGGGAAAAAGAACAGCCACAAACCCTCACACTTGAGCAAGTGGAAATGGATAAAAACTATGCTTTAGTTATTTCTACAAATTCGGGTTTATGGCGGTATAAAATCGGAGATACTGTAAAATTTACATCAATTGAACCGTATAGAATTAAAGTAAGCGGTCGTACAAAACACTTTATTAACGCTTTTGGCGAAGAAGTTGTGATTGAAAATGCCGATGTTGCTATAACAGAAGCTTGTGCAATGGCAAATGCAACAATAGCAGATTATACCGCAGGTCCTGTTTATATGGGTGATGGAAGCAAAGGCTGCCACGAATGGATTATTGAATGTTCTAAAAAACCTGATGATGAAAAGCTTTTTATCGAAACGTTAGACAATACACTGAGAAAGGTAAACTCAGATTATGATGCGAAACGCTTCAAAGATATGGCTCTTTTACTACCGAAAGTACATTTTGTAGAAAATGGAACTTTCTATCATTGGATGTCGAAAAGAGGTAAATTAGGAGGACAAAATAAAGTACCAAGATTGAGTAATTCAAGAGAGTATCTAGACGATATATTGTTGATGGTCAAAGAGTTAGCATAAAATATTTATAAAACTCCCCAACAACGGAGGAGATTAATTGATAAAATACATGAAACTATTCCGCTTTGGTGAAATATCCAACGAAAAAACAGGAGTTATTCTTTCCAATGGAAAAAAAATTGATGTTTCAGCATTTGGTGAAGATTATAATGAAAATTTCTTCGTAACAAATGGCATTGAAAGATTAGAAAAATGGCTCGAAATAAATGCTGAAAACTGTTCAGAAGTTTCAGATAATACTCGTTTGGCATCGTGCGTGGCTCGTCCATCAAAAATCATTTGTATTGGGCTTAATTATGCTAAACATGCTGTTGAGTCTGGTGCTGCTATTCCGAGTGAACCAGTGGTGTTTTTTAAGGCGACAACGGCACTTTGTGGGCCCAATGATGATGTAGTTATACCAAAAAACTCAGTTAAAACAGACTGGGAAGTTGAGTTAGCATTTGTAATTGGCAAAAAAGCAAGTTATGTGGAGAAAGAAGATGCTCTCAATTATATTGCAGGATATTGCTTGCACAACGATTATAGCGAACGTGAATTTCAATTAGAACGTGGCGGACAATGGGTGAAAGGTAAAAGTTGTGATACTTTTGCACCGATTGGTCCATTTTTAGCGACTGCGGATGAAGTTGGCGACCCACAAAATCTGCGTTTATGGCTAAAAGTCAATGATGAAATGTTGCAAGATTCAAATACAAATGATATGATTTTTGATATTCCAACAATATTAAGCTACCTAAGCCAATTTATGACTTTGCTTCCAGGAGATGTAATTTCGACAGGAACACCAGCAGGAGTAGGGTTAGGCTTGAAACCGCCACGGTATTTAAAAGCAGGTGATTTTGTTGAACTAGGCATTGAAAACCTTGGAACGCAAAAACAAACAGCAGTTGCGTATAAATAATAATTAAAATACCGAAAAAGAGCCACTCCTCAAAAGAAGTGGCTCTTTAAATTTATACCAAAAAGAATAGATAAAAGGCAATTTAGTAATATTTTTAGACCCAAAAATGCTTATTAGGCATGATTTTAGTTGTTTTTTCTAGAAACACTTAAACCCAAAATGAAAAAATTAGTATTCATTATCTGCTTATTTGCTAGTCATTTAAGTTTTTCTCAACAAACTTGTTCATGTTCGCAAAATTTTGATTTTGCTCTTCAAAAAATAAAAGATAATTATGCAGGTTGGGGCGATAAAATTACACCCAAAAACCAAGCGGAATATGATAAACTAACACAAGAAGTTAGACTTTCGGCAGAAAAAATAACAGATGAAAGAGAGTGTTATTTTCAACTAAAAAAATGGTTTGATTTCTTTAAAGATGGACATTTGTTTATCAGTCCAATTACGCCTTATGCGGTTGAGGAGTTACCAGCTGTTATTGCGAATCGAGCATCAAAAATACCACAATTGGCTTTTAATGAAATAAGTTTTACGCAATATTTAAAGGAAAATGAGTCAAAACTCCAAACCGTAGAAGGAATTTGGGAAAGTGATGATAAAGCGTATAAAGTTGGTATTTTGAAAGATAAAAATAATCCTAAAAAGTTTGTCGGGTTTATTTTAGCTGACCGAAATCCTTCTTGGAAGGCAGGAAAAGCAAAGTTTGAAATGGTACAAATTGCACCGCAAAAATATATAACTAATTATTACTATGCTGACTTTTCAGGTGAAAAGAATTTTACTCGAGAAATAAAAAATTTCTTAGTTATTGAGAATATTTATAAATTTAATAAGGTATTTCCTATTCCAAAAGAAGAAGTCGATAATGAAGATTTACTTCATAAAATAGCAGATTATCGGATTGAAAAACTTGATGCAGAAACGGCATTGGTAGTTTTACCACCATTTACGCTACCGAATGCCCCCGAATTTGTGCAAGAATTAGTAAAGCAGAATGAGGAAATATTGAAAAATACGCCTAATTTAATTATTGATATTCGAAATAACCCAGGTGGCGACGATGCTGCTTTTACCTCGCTGCTACCCTATATTAGCACAGGGTCAATCGTTAGAAAAGGAGGCGTTTTTAGGGCAACTGAAGAAAATATCATTTCAATAAAACATGAATTAGAAGCCATCGAAGAATATCCAGTTTATAAAGAACGCCTTGCACCAAAATTGCGTAGAGTTTTACAACAAATGGAGGCCAATAAAGGTAAATTTGTGACTGGGCTAGATAAAGAATTTGCTGTTGGTGTAACAATGCCAAATCCGAAAAAAGTTGCTTTTTTGGTCAATAAAAATACCGCAAGTACAGCTGAACAATTTATTTTAGAAGCAAAGCAAAGCACAAAAACCATTGTTTTTGGAGAAAATACTAAAGGACTAGCAGATTACATAGAGGTAAGAGATTGGGGTTTGCCTTGCTATGGTTGGCGAGTTGCTTTTTCATTAGCAAAAAGCCCACGTTTACCACAAAAAGCCATTGATAATGTTGGAATTACACCAGATATAAAAATTAGTGAGACTGAACTTGATTGGGTAGAATTTGTTAAAAATCAGCTAAAGAAATAAACTAAACGTCAACAAAAAAGCTCTATGAGAAATCATAGAGCTTTTTTGTTGACTGAAGAAACAACTATTGTTCTTCAGTAGTTTCGGTATCTTCAGAAGTAGTACTTGCTTTTTTAGCATCTAAATCGAAAATCAAGGAAATTCTCCACGTATTTGATAGTGGGCTACCTTGCGAAGTTGGAACTAAATAAGCTAAATCAACTTGATAGCTATTCATTATTCGGAATCCTAAACCAGTAGTTACATATTTACGACCACCTTTAGCATTGCTTTCTGCAAAATAACCACCACGAATAGCAAAGAAATTATTATACCAGTATTCAACACCAGTTGAAACCGTAAATTCTCTAATTTCTTCTTTAAAACCATCAGGTGCATCATTAAATGATCCAAATATTCCAGCAATTACACCGGTAGTTTCTGGGTCTCTACCTTTAACAATCACACCATTATTGTCTCTCAATGGAGGCGTAGGAACTAATAATTTATTTACATCAAGCAGTAAATTAAACTGATTGTGAGCATCAATTTTATAATTTAATCCACCACCAACTTTAAGATTTGTTGGTAAATAAAATGTGTTTCGACCATAATTTACTTTTCCACCAATATTTGAAATAACTGCACCCGCAGAATATTTTACGCCGCGGTCTTTATTTTTAACACTTGGTTTTTCATTAGTGTAAAAGAAAGAAATATCACCTGCAACTGTGTTAGCGGGTTTACTTGAAGAGTTGTTGACAACTTGTGAACCAATGAGATTTGAGTGAATATATTTCAAATTTAAACCCATTGAGAAATCTCTTCCAAGTTTTCTGGTATAACCTCCAGCAATATTGAATTCACGAGATTGAAAAGTACCGTTTGGCTGTCCAGTAGCAGTAGTAAACTGAATTTGCCCTTGATTAAAATAGGTCATCGAAAGCCCTAGAGCTTGGTCTTTACCTGTTTTTTTGAAAATAGCGGCGTGTAATAAGCCCATATCGTCAACTAAATCTCGCAGCCAAGGAGTATAAGAAACAGTTGAGCCAATGTTTTTGTCAATAAAAGCAAGTTTTGCAGTATTCCAATACATTGAGTTGGCATCTGGAGAGGAAGCTACACCCGCATCTCCCATCGCAGCTCCACGAGAATCAGGAGAGATTGTAAGAAAAGGAACAGCTGGCGAAATTACTCTTTGTACGCTTTTATTATTTACTTGTGCCTGACTAGTCAAAGCATTCATTAAAACTACACTTGTCAAAGCGACTACTAATTTGCGTTTCATGTGAGAAATTTTAATATTCTACCCCATAACAAGGGTACTTATCGGTTCTGAATATATTTAGTCTTAAAAAATTTGCAAGGTCAAATATAACTTATTTTCTTCATTACTTCCAAAAAACCATTTTGCCTGAAAAAGAAGAAGTTGTATTTTCGGATACAGAATAGACCAAAATTTTATAAAAATAAATGCCATTTATCCAATCTTTTGGTTCAATTTTCATGCCAAGGTTTTGCGTTTTATCACATACGTAGCAGGTCTCTTGTTTTTGGAAAACTTGTTTTCCCGAATTGTCAAAAATAGCTAAAGTAAATGTTAAATCTTGATTTTCGGCATTATGTTCAACATAAAAATTTGTTGTGTTTTCGACAGGATTTGGATAATTATACGCCTTTAAAATCTTTAAATTATCGTTTTTCACTATAAAGTTTAACGCTACCTCAGTCGAATTATTATAGGTATCCCAAACTTTTAATTTAACGGTATATCGGCCAGCGGGTAACTTTCCGAGACTATATTTTAACAAACCTTTCGTATAATCATCGGTACTTATAAAGTATTGATTTACAGTTGTTTGTAAAGTGTCATTGAGTGTTAAAATCATTTCGTGGCCAACCCCAGCTTGTGAAATATTAATGCCGTTTTCATCCGAAATTTTTGCTTCAATAATATTATTCTCATCAATTGAAAGCTCAATATTTGGTGCTTTTGTATCGCTTGCAATAAGAAATTCACTACCGCCAATCATTAATTCATTATAACTTCCGGTTGCATCGTTTGTACTATCGGTCGAAACAGCATAAAAATTTACTCGTCCTTTTCCGATTTGATAATTGATATCTTTTGGAACAATAAAATTAACTTTAAAACTTCCATTTTTTACATCAACAACTCCCTCAAAAATTTGATTTCGATAAGTTTCATAGTAAAATTTATTAGTTTTCTGCCCAAGTGTACTTACTTCGGAAGGCTTGTCATAAACAGAGACGAGTATTTTTCCATTGAAGTTGTTTTTTCGTAAACCATTTTCTGAATGAATGATTTCCCCTTCCAGATTAACCTTCGATAATGCTTTTAAAGTTTGTTTTTCTGGGGTGGTGCTGTTAATTTTTGTCAAAATTACTTTTTCAGTTGGATAAGCCAATTTCATGGATGGGTCGCCTAAAAGAGAAAAATTTCTATTAAAAACACCACTAAAAGAGTTATTTTTGGTTATTCTGAAAATATCACCTAATCTGAGAGAAGAATTTTTGTTCGTTTGTGAAAATGCTTGATAAAAAGCATTATTCAATAAAAAATTTGTATTTGAATAAACTGGTCGAGTGGTAGTGAGCAAACCAATTGCTGCCCCTTTTGGACTAAGCATCGCTATCTCCGCTCCAGAAACGTTGCCAGGGTCATCAAAACGCCCAAATGAGCAAGTAGCTGTTAAAAAAAGCGGCATATTATTGAGGTTTCTCCAATTTTGAATTTGTTCTCTGGTTACGATTTTTTCTTCAGTCCAACCGTCTGTTCCACCGTGGCCACTGTAATTTATTATCAATGCACCATCATTAATACTTTTATTGAGGGCTTTATTTGCTTCAGGAGCGATTGCACCATTAGCAGTGGCAATTTGTGGAAATGCATCTAAATAAATTTTGTTTACTAAAATATCTTTAGTGCTTTTTGTCATTATTTCTGAAATATCGTCGGCATCTTGTTGGTGGATATTTGCATCACCATCATCGGCCACAAAGCTTATTTTTCTACGCCAACTTCCTACTGTACGTCTATTTTGGGAATAAAAAATAAGTTTATCAACAACATTTTTCGCTTCATCAATATTTTTGATTGGTAAGCGGCCAACACCGATTTCCATCGTATGATTTCCTGTATTATTTTCAAGCCAATCGCCTTCGTTTTCTTCAAAAAAACCAAAATAATCATCCGATGCGTAGCTATTTACTGGATTTAAAGATTCACGACTTTCATAGGTTGGAATCATCAAATGAGTATCAATAGAGGCGTACTGAATGAGGTTTTTGTAATCGAAACTAGCATCAGCAAAGAGGAGTAAATACTTTAATTTTGCTGGTTTTTTTTGCCATAAAAAACGCCCAAAATCTCGGATAGCAGTTGGGTCAGGATTTCCTGAAGAGAACTCATTATAAATTTCCTGAATATCAACAACAGCAACGTCTAGACTATCATTTTTTCTACGAAAATCAGCTAATCTTTCTGCTTGCTCTTGCCATGTTCTTACGGTAACTATCAGCAGGTCAGGCGTTTGTGTTTGTTTAAGGTTTTGATTGTTAATTTTCTGAATAGAAAGAGGCTCAAGTAAATTATTGGACGAAAACAATATAAATGATTTGAGCTTCGATTGGGTTTCAATACCAAAATTTGCTACTAAATTATTGGTTTGATATGGAATATTATCTGGAGAAAGAGGATTGGTAATATCCCAAATTTTTTGTGTAGAATTTGCTTGGCTTACAATAAAATTAGATGTTTTTGCAGCTAAACTTTCAATCGAACGAACAATTGTTTGCTGCTCATAAAATTGCAATTTTCGTTTGAACTGAAACGCAAAAAAATTAAGATACGCAACCGAAGAACTTAGTTTGTTTTTATCAAAACTAAAAGTCAATTTTTGGGTATTTTTTCCATTAGAAATGGCAGTAAAAACCTGTGTATTTATTGAGCCTTTGATATCATAAGTTCCGCTACCAATTGCAGGAAGATTTTGTTCGCCAATGAGTGAATCAGAATTTAATTTTAGGCTAATTTTAGTCGAAGTAAACGCTGCACCCAAAACAGACGAAGTAAGCTTGATAGTAGAGTTTGGAACAATACCATCAGTTTTTAAATCAAAATTGATTTCGGGACTAATTCCAAAGGATTCACCGTACCATTCTCGACCAGAACCGCCTAAATCTCGGCCACCCAGACTTACTACATTTCGTTGGTCAAGTTCATGAAAAAAGAAGTCGTCAAAACTATCAATATTGTTGTTGGAATTAACTAATGTTTGATTTTTTACTCTTAAACCTTTAGTTTCAGCAATAGAAAGAAAATAAAATGTAGTATCAGAATATGGATTGTTTTGGTGTGTAAATAGTTGACTATCAGATTTGAAGCTGATTTTGTGAGGACTTTCGGCAAAAAAAAGTAAGAAGTCAGATTGGTCAAATTTAGCGTCGTTTTCACCAATAATTTCAATTGGGTTTTCTGTCAAATCTTGAAAACGAATACTATTATTAGGTTGGGGTAAAATGCCGCCACCGTTGCCAAAAATCCGTAAGTTTTGTGGATTAATTTTTGAAATATCTATGCCAATATTTTTCAGAAAATTTGCATCAATTTTATGAATTCCAGTTTGAGTTGTAGCAATTTTGTACCAATCGCCGTTCGCTAAAACAGAGGATTGAGCTTTGCTAAAAAATGGAGAGAATACACAAAAAGTAAAAATAGCTAATGCAATTTTTGGCAATTGACTAGAAAACGAAGCCAAATTTAGGTAATATGTCAACCCAGTTTTTTTCAAGATAAAAAATTTAAATTATAAAGGATTTACTCTTGCAGTTGCTAAAATTGTATATCGTTTTTTTGATTTTTTTTCTAAACACAAAATCCTCGTTCGACGTTTTTCTATTTTCTGAAAAATCGTCCCTCTAAACTCAAACCATTGATTATCAGCAATATCTAAAAGAGAAATGCCTAAATCATCACCGCTATCAAAGCTTCTAAGAGCTTCCGATAAAGGTGCATAACTGACCGAAGAAGCAGCAGGATTTGACATGTATGCTTGTAATGGAAAAAGCAATTTTTCTGGAAAAACATCAGTGTTGAGCATTGGTGTCATTAAATCTTGAAAGCATTTTTTCCATTCTTTGCCGTGTGGTTCAATTTTTCTTCGACCACGCCCTAACCAAGCTCGCTGATGAGCAATTTCGTGAATGTAAGTTACCAAAAAAGCATATTCATTGAGATCATGGTTGATGGTGATTTTGTGTTGCTCATCACGAAAAGTATAATTCCCAAAACAACTACTGCGAGTACGTGAAATTTTAAACGAAAAAGGCTGTTCGTTCCATAACTTAATACAATAAGCGACTGAATTTTGAGGAAGATGTTTGGTTAAAACTTCATTCATCTTCTTGATTGTCAGCGAATCAGGCAAGATTTTTTGCGGCTGAATTGGCTTATCTTCTACAATTTTCTGAACTTTATTGAGTAAACTTTTGAGCATAAAATACGACCAAATCTATAATTCCATGAAACTTTGTAAAATAATAACCGCACTAATTTTATCAATATTTCCTTTCACTTGACGGTCTTTTTTTTTCATTCCGCCAGCAATCATCGTTTGCACAGCCATTTTAGAAGTAAAACGCTCATCGTGCAAATGAATAGGTATTTCGGGGAAAATATTTTTCAATTCAACTACAAACCGTTCTACATAGGCCGTGCCATCGGTAGTTGTACCATCAAGGTTTTTAGGCATTCCAACCACAAAAGCTTCAACAACTTCGGTTTGGGTATATTTTTTTAAATAATCCAACAATTTATCTGTCGGCACAGTTTCGAGAGCCGATGCAATAATTTTTGAAGGGTCGGTTACGGCCAATCCTGTTCGTTTAGCACCGTAGTCAATAGCGAGTATTCTTGGCAAAATATTTTAAGTTTAGTTATATTCAAATGCTAGAAAATTACAATTTTTTAGCTTCTTCCCAAAAAACATCCATTTCTGCTAAAGTCATATCTTTAAGGCTTTTATTGGCTTGTTTGGCTTTTTCTTCAAGATATTGAAAACGTTTGATAAATTTTTTATTGGTTCGCTCCAAAGCTGTTTCAGGATTTATATCAATAAAACGAGCATAATTGACGAGCGAAAACAGCAAATCTCCAAATTCGCCTTCAGCTTTGTCTTTGTCGATGGCTTTGTCGTTTTCAACGTCAAACATCTCCTTGAACTCACCCATTTCTTCTTCAACTTTCGCCCAAACTTGACTTTTTTCTTCCCAGTCAAAACCAACACCTCGAGCTTTTTCTTGCACTCGCATCGCTTTCACTAATGCGGGCAAAGATTGCGGAACACCACCCAAAACCGATTTGTTTCCTTCTTTTAGTTTTAATTGTTCCCAATTACGTTTTACTTCTTCTTCGGTTTCGGCAATTACATCGCCATAGATATGTGGGTGGCGAGAAACCAATTTATCACAAATACCATGAAGTACATCGGCTACATCGAATTCGCCAGTTTCGGAAGCGATTTTTGAATAAAATACCAAATGAAGCATAATATCACCCAATTCTTTTTTGATTTCGGGCAAATCTTTTTCCAAAATCGCATCCGAAAGTTCATACGTTTCTTCAATTGTCAAATGGCGAAGCGTATCCATCGTTTGTTTTTTATCCCAAGGGCATTGCTCACGGAGTTCGTCCATGATAGTTAATAATCTATCAAAAGCCATGAGTTTCTCCATTCGTTGCGGAGGAAAAATTGGGGGAAGTTTGTTGCTCATAAAACCAATAAATGATGAAATCTTGAATGTTCAGACAAAGTTCGTCAATAAAAAAGAAAAAGCCACCTGTTTTGCAGATGGCACTTAAAAATTTATTAGCTTTTTGACTTAACTATGAGCGAAACAATTTAGTTTTTCCATTTGATGGCACAACCAACGGCTTTAGTGAAAGTTGTGACAATGGGTTTTCCAACCAAAAGGTTATTTACGGCATCTTCGACGTAGCGTTTTGTAACCCCTGAAGGGTCTTGAGCGTTATCGTCGATTGCTCCGATGTAACTAACGACGATTTTACCAGCGTCTTTTTTCAAAACATATACCTGTGGCGTTCGCATTGCTCCAAACATTTTTGAAACATTTTGGGTATCATCAGCTAGGTACGGATACGGATAATTTTTTTCTTTGGCACGTGCCTGCATGTTTGCGAACGAATCTTCTTCATACGCTTCAGGGTCATTTGGATTAATCGTAATTACTGGGAAACCTTGAGTTTCATATTTTCTATCTAGGGCAATCACACGGTCTTCATAAGATTTTGAAAAAGGACAATGATTTGAAGTAAAAACTACAATAAAACCTTTAGCAGAAGGAAAATCGGCTAAGGAAACTATTTTCCCGTCAACATTTTTCAGTTTAAAATCTACAACAACATCGCCAAGTACATATCCTAAAGTACCATTTTTTGTATTATTTGGGGTTTCGGTCAATTCTGCTGCATTCGCTTTTTTAAATAAGTAAGTCGAAAACAGACCTCCTACAACCAACATTACTACTACGACTAAAAATTGCTTCTTCATTTTGCTTAAATTTAAGTTTTACTCAACCTTTATTTTAAAATAAAAAAGGTATTTTGAGTTGATGGACTAACGTATATAAAACATTTATATTTCAAAAAAAGTGCCGAATTTTTTCACTAAGCATCTGATAGTCAAATGATTGTTCGTAAAACTCTTTTTGTTGACCTTTGATTATTAACGTAGCAGGAATCGCTCCTGACCATTGCGGACTTACTTTGTCAATCCAACTATTATAGTCAGGTTCATCAATTAAAAAAACTTGTGAAGCTATTTGATGTTCTTCGACGAATCTTTTTACAGCATCTAAATCTCGTTTAAAATCAAGACTAATAAAAATAACCGATACGTTATTTAGACGAAAATCATTTGCTAAAGTCTCAAAAATGGGCATTTCTGCCACGCAAGGTTTGCACCAAGAAGCCCAAAAATTAAACACATAAATTCCATCACCTTTTTGCATCAATTTTTCCAAATCTTGAAATTTAATAACTTCAATTGATTTTTGGGCAAAAGATGTATAATTGACTGATAAAAAGATAATTATGGAAAATGTTATGAGTAATTTCACAATTCTTTTTTAGAAGTATTACGTAAATTTATTTTTAAAATCCGTAATTCGCAATCTTAAACGATAATTAAAACAAAACCATGCAGCCGTAGCACGGTTAGCAAGTACATATTAACAATGACAAAACATATTCTTTTAATGGATGGGCCAGATGCAAAAGGGCTTATTTTTCATGTAACAAGCGTACTTTATAGAAACGAATGTAATATTATTTCTCAAGATGAATATGTTAGTCCAGCGGTTGGTTTGACGGAAGGTCAGTTTTTTATGCGAACTGAATTTGAATCGCCTGATAAGCTTGACCCACAAAAGGTGTTAAAAGATTTACGTGAAGCCATTGCATCGCCCGAAATAAATTTGCGTATCAATCCAAAAAAGAAAAAAGATGTTGTGATATTAGCAACAAAAGAGCATCATTGCTTATCAGATTTACTTATTCGCTATAATTTTGATGAACTTGATGCAAATATTTTGGCAGTTGTGAGTAATTATAATACGCTTCAACCCTTTGTGAGCAAATTTGGAATACCGTTTCATTATATTACGCACGAACATAAAACTCGTGAAGAACACGAAGATGCCATCTTGCGGACATTAGAGATTTATCAGCCTGAATATTTAGTTTTAGCAAAATATATGCGTATTCTTTCGCCTGAATTTGTATCGCATTATCCAAACAAAACGGTTAATATTCATCATTCGTTTTTACCCGCTTTTATAGGAGCAAATCCGTACCGACAAGCGTATGAAAGAGGTGTAAAAATTATCGGAGCAACAGCACATTTTGTTAATAATAATTTAGATGAAGGGCCAATTATTGCTCAAAATGTAAAAGAAGTTGACCATCGTTATATGGCAACGGATATGGCTCGTGAAGGAAAAGAAGTAGAAAAATCGGTGTTAACGCAAGCCTTAAAGCTGGTTTTCAATGACAGGGTTTTTATTTATGGAAATCGTACGGTTGTGCTTTAAGTACTCAAAACAGAGCTATAATTAGCACAATTATGGCTCTGTTAATAAAATGAAAGTTTTCTAATTTTTCAAAATCACAAATTCTACTCTACGGTTTTGAGCTTTGCCTTCTTCAGTATCATTGCTTGCAATTGGGCGAGTTTCACCAAAACCAATACTTGTAACCCTATTACTTGGAAGTTTCTTTGAAAGTAAATAAGAGCGTACGGATTCGGCACGGTCTTGTGAAAGTTTTAAGTTGCTTTCATTCGACCCAACGTTATCGGTATGTCCTTGAATTTCAATGACCAAATTACCATTTTCTTTTAATGTTTCAGCAATTCTATCTAATTCTGGGAAAGACTCTGAGCGTAAAGTTGCTTTGGCGTATTCAAAGAAAATATTGTTAAGTGGTACTTTTTCTCCTGCTTTTATAGGCACAAGTTTCAGTTCATCGTTGCTAATTTCTTTAAATTCTTTTATTTCTGTCAAGTCGATATTTTTACCAATAGCGATAAAATCTTTTGCAACAGCTCGGTAAGAGTATTTCGAGCCATAAGGTAAAACGATTTTGTATTCACCAGTCGATGGATTGGTGTAAGCTTCTCCAACTTCTTCTCCGTCGGGAAGGGTTTGATAAATAATTTTTGCTTCAATCGGTCGGCCTGTTTTTCCATCAATTACTTTTCCGCTAATCATCACAACTGGTGTTGGAGTTGTTGAGTTTTTATCAATTGGACTTTTGCCTTCGCTTAAACTTCTTTGCTCTTCCATTCTGGTGTTTGATGTTTGTACACCTGCTACGGTCGGTTCAACTTTTTTCTCTTCACGTAGCTTAAAACGCACCAAATCACCTTTACCAACAGAATTTTTCTTGGTACTCATATAAGCGTATTCACCCGAAGCTGAAATTGTATAAGAAAGTTCATTGGCATCGCTGTTTACTTTTTCACCCATATTTATTGGTTTCGACCATTTTCTCCAACTTCTATCCATGCGTTTTGAAACCCAAATATCAGTACCACCCAAACCACCTTTTCGGCTGGACGCAAAGTATAAAGTGTAATTATCTGAAGCCAAAAAAGGTGTAGTTTCGGTATCATCAGTATTTAGGTCTGCACCTAAATTTTCGGGTTTAGTCCATTGGCCATCTTTTCCCAAAAAACACACGTAAAGGTCATCTTCTTTGCTATTTCTTTTTTCGCTGAAAGCCAAAATCAAAGTTTTCCCATCATTCGACAAGCAAGCAGTAAGAAACTGTCCTTTACAAAAATCGTTGAATTTAGGAATATTTACTTTTTGCGGCTCCGACCAACCCGTTTTGGTTTTTTTTGACATTGAAATTCCTGCTTCATTTTCACGTCGTCCTGCATTATATACTCCCGAAATCAAAATTGTATTTCCATCAGGTGTGATACTAAAAAGGTCATTATATTGGTCTTTATTAATACTATTGGGCATTCGACGAGCAATTGACCATAAACCATTTCTAAATTCCGAATACCAAACATCTTGACTACCTTTTGCCCCAAAAGTATTAGAAGGGTGGCTCACTCGCCCAAAATATAGCGTATTTCCATCAGGAGAAATGACAGGATTTACTTCGTTAAATTCAGTATTTAGTGCCGAGCCGAGTTGTTCTAACGTTTGGGCAGATGAAAAGAAAATGCTTATAATAAAAGTAGTGATTAATAGGATAGTCTTGTGCATAATGTGTTTTTAGTTTTTAGAGACGATTGGGCAAATCTTCCCACAAATAACGCAATCTCCGAGCCAAAATGTATGAATTTTGAAAAAAATCATTCTAAAATCCTTAGTTTTGCAATGTTATTCAAAATTAACAACTAATTCCCATTAACTTAATTTTAAGATTTTGAGTGAAATACTCAATAAAATCAAAATTCCAAAACAGATTTAATGCAAGCAAACCAAATTTTTGATGCCTTTGATAAGCTCCGTGTGTTAATTGTGGGCGATGTCATGATTGATTCATATATATTCGGAAAAGTAGAGCGTATTTCGCCCGAGGCCCCAATTCCTGTCGTAAATGTAAAGCGTAAAGAAATTCGTTTGGGTGGTGCAGGAAATGTAGCCATGAATATAAAATCGCTTGGAGCAACGCCTATTTTATGCTCAGTTGTCGGGGATGATTCGGAAGGCAAAGATTTAATCAATTTATTGGCTGAAAATCAATTACCAACCGACGGAATTATTCGTAGCAAAGCTCGTATCACAACTGTAAAACAACGAGTTTTGGCTGGCTCGCAGCATGTTGTTAGAATTGATTCTGAAATGGATGGTGCAATCAATGCCGATGAGCGTTCGCAATTAATTGTTAAAGCAAAATCTTTGGCAGAATCGTGCGATGTTATTATTTTTGAAGATTACGACAAAGGTGCTTTAGATGCCGAAAGTATAAAGCAAATTGTTGATTTTGCTAAAACAAAAGGGATTCCTACGATTGTTGACCCTAAAAAACGAAATTTCTTGCATTATCAAGGAACAGATATTTTCAAACCTAATCTGAAAGAACTAAAAGAAGGGTTAAAAATTGATTTTGACGCAAAAAATCTAGATGAAATAAAAGCAGCAGTGGCTTCGGCTAAAAACACTTTAGGTGTAAATGGTGTTTTTCTAACGTTATCAGAAAATGGTGTTTTTATTGATTTTGCAGGCGAAACACACCATATTCCTGCTCATTTACGCAGTATTACTGATGTTTCGGGTGCAGGTGACACCGTGGTAAGTATTGCTGCGATGTGTTTGGCTTTAAAGCTTTCTCCAAAAACCATTGCAGAAATTTCAAACTTAGGCGGAGGGCTCGTTTGCGAATATGTTGGCGTAGTTCCGATTGAAAAAGAAAAGCTAAAACGAGAGTTTCAAAAACATTTTTAGCATAAAAAAAGCACCTAACATTTTCAATATTCTTAAAGAAATGTGTGGTGCTAAAAACTCAGAATGTCGGCAAATTGAAGGCCGTTCAGGCTACAATCCATTTGACTGAATTATTTTGTTGATGGCTTGAAAGGAAAAGATAGTTTGCCTTTTTTATTTAAAGAATAAACTACAACTCCTAGAGCCACAGCAGCTAATCCGAATAATACTCCTTTTTTCATTGTCGTATGATGTTTAAAGTGTTTCTTTGGTGTTTTTGAACAACTAAATAACGAAAAATTACTAAAAATTGTTGCAACAAACACTTAAAAAATGCTTAAAAATTTATTTTACGGTAATTATTCTTTTTTTTGTTACTTAAGCAAGTTGTTGATACAATAAGACGAGAAATAATTGTGCCAAATTGTTGTTTTATTTGAAAAAATATAACAATTCAAATAAAAATTGTTAAAACTGATTAAAAGGATGCTTTTTTGTAGAAAAAAACTACTTTAAGCCTATTTTAAGTTTAAAAGATTGTTCACGATAAATACTGTCAAATTTTGAGCCAAAACATTGGATTAGTCATGCGTTCGACGGGTTCTTGGTACGATGTTCGTTCCAATGAAGGAACTATTATGCAATGTCGGTTAAAAGGGAAGTTTAAAATAAAAGGCTTGAAAGTAACCAATCCGATTGCTGTTGGCGACAGAGTGGTATATGAAATGGAAGATGAAGTTCGTAATGCAGGTATCATTAGTGATATTTTGCCACGAGAAAACTACATCATTCGCCAATCGGTTCACAAAACGGCACACGGACATTTACTAGCTACCAATCTCGACCAAGCCGTATTGATAGCTACGCTAGATTTTCCACGTACCTCATTGGGTTTTATTGACCGTTTTTTGGTTGCGGCCGAGTCTTTCAGAATTCCAACGGTGTTGATTTTTAATAAATTAGATTTACTGAATGACGAGCAGATTAGTTATCAACACGAATTGACCGAATTATACGAAAGTCTTAACTATAAATGTATCTTTACATCGGCCATTGATGGCACTGGCGTACAAGACTTTTTTAATATTTTGAAAGGAAAAGTTTCGTTATTGTCAGGACATTCGGGTGTTGGAAAATCTACATTGGTCAATGCCATTGCTCCAGATTTAGATTTACGAACCTCGCAAGTTTCTACATTTGCCAATAAGGGTGTTCATACAACTACTTTTGCAGAAATGTTTGAGATTGCTCACGAAACATTTATTATTGATTCACCAGGAATCAAAGAATTAGGTTTGGCGGATATTGAAAAAGAAGAAATAGGACATTATTTTCCCGAAATACTAGAACTGATGAACGAATGCCGTTTTCATAATTGTTTGCATCTTGATGAACCCAATTGTGCGGTCAAAGAAGCAGTTATGGAAGGGAAAATAGCACAAAGTCGCTACTTTAGCTATTTAAGTATGATGGACGGAGGTGATAATCGAAAGTAATTTCAGCCGTTTTTCTTTCCCTTTCATCCTCAAAAATTGAGGTTTTACATAAATATCATTTTTGAAAAATATTTATTCGTGTTCTTTTGTTAAAAATCGTAATTTTGCCCGACTATAATTAAAAGTCTATGGAAGAAGAAGAAATTGTAGAAGTAGAAGCACGGTACTCCGAAAAAGAAAAATACGCAGTTTTTGATAAAGAGTTTATGCCACACATAGACTCCATGTACAACTTTGCCTTTCGCCTCACAAATGATGAAGATGACGCCAATGATTTGGTGCAAGATACATATTTGAAAGCATTTCGATTTATCAATTCATTTGAACGAGGAACTAATGCAAAAGCGTGGTTGTTTAGAATTCTGAAAAACAGTTTCATCAACGATTACCGCAAGAAAAGTAAAGAACCTTCAAAGGTCGATTACCATGACGTTGAGACAACCTACAATTCGACAGAAGATGCCGAAATGGATGCCACAACCGACTTGCGAACCGAAACTGTACAAGATATGATTGGCGACGAAGTTGCCAATGCTCTCAATAGTTTGCCAGTAGATTTCAGAACAGTAATTATTTTGTGCGATATTGAAGGTTTTACGTATGAAGAAATGGCAAAGATTTTAGATATTCCAATCGGAACTGTTCGGTCGAGATTGCACCGTGCAAGAAATCTTTTGAAAGAAAAATTGAAAGGTTATGCTTCGTCAATGGGTTATAAAACCCAAGAGTTAGAAGGAGAAGAGGAAGATTTTTTGTAGATATGACAACACAAATGAACAAATATTAAAAGTTTACTGTTGTCAATTTGTTAAAACGCATGATTAAGTAAATTATTTATCAAAATAATTTGTGCTTAAAAAGCGAGATTTCAAAAGAAAATACTTTAGCACCACTAAGTGGACAAAATAAAATTACTGTTCCTATAATTATTAAATCAATGAAGTACCAGTGTGAAAATCATCAGAAGTGCATGAAAATGATACAGGCTGTTCTTGACGGCTCTGCATCTGCTGAGGAAGTAGAACACTTCAAACAAAACATGGATGCTTGTATGCCATGTATTGAAACCTACAAATTAGAAAAAAGCGTCAAAGAAGCGATGCAGATGAAAGTTGAGAAGAAATGCTGCCCACAATCTACAATCGTTGATATTAGAGCAAAAATTGGCTTGGCACTAGTACTTTTAGGATTTATATTTATCGAAGTAAAATTATATCATATATTGTTTAGTTGTTGATTTTAGTATCTTTGCAAAAATATTCGGCCGTCAAATTTTAAATTTGATGGCTTTTTTAATACTTTAAAAACAGTTATGGTTCTTGATTAACAAATTATCAAACCACTAACTAATCTTCCAATGAAAGGCAAAGCAATTATTTTTTGTGCCCCTTCTGGCTCGGGCAAAACCACTATTGTCAAACATTTAATTGGCAAATATACTAATCTCGGATTTTCGATTTCGGCTTGTACGCGTGATAAACGTGGACGCAACGAAGAAAATGGAAAAGATTATTATTTTCTTGATATCCATGATTTCAAAGAAAGAATTGACCGTGAAGAGTTTGTGGAATGGCAAGAGGTTTATCCAGGGGCTTACTATGGAACATTAAAAACTGAAATTCAACGACTTTGGGATGCAGGTAAAAATGTAATTTTTGATGTGGATGTGAAAGGTGGAATGAACCTCAAAAAATATTTTGGTGATGATGCTTTGGCAATTTACGTAAAAGTGCCATCAATGGAAGAGTTGGAGCGACGTTTGCGTTCGAGAGGAACGGACGATGAAGATAGTATTTCACGACGCATCTATAAAATGAAGTTTGAAATGGAATTTCAGAATAAATTTGATGTCATTTTGCTGAATGACGATATCGAACATTCTTGGCAAAAAGCAGAAGAATTATACGAGAAATTTACTCAAAATGAATTAATAATTACACAAAAACCTTTAGAAGTGTGAAAATTGGTTTGCTTTTTGGCTCATTTAACCCAATTCATGTTGGTCATTTGATTATCGCCAATACAATGGCCAATTGCACCGATTTGGAGCAAGTTTGGTTTATTGTTTCGCCGCAAAATCCATTCAAGAAAAACAAAAGTTTATTGCATGAATTTGACCGTTTGACAATGGTCGAAAAAGCAATTTCGGATAATTATAAACTAAAAGCGAGCGACATTGAGTTTTCGATGCCAAAACCGAGTTATACTATTGATACACTCACGAAATTGACGGAGCGTTATCCAAATCATGAGTTTAAACTCATTATGGGAGAAGATAATTTGGTTCAGTTTGAGAATTGGAAAAACTATGATAAGATTTTAGAATATTACGAATTATACGTTTATCCACGACCTAATACGGCTGAACATAATTTCAAGAATCACCCAAAAGTAAAATTTGTAGAAGCTCCATTGCTTGATATTTCTGCAACATTTATCCGAAATTCAATCAAAGCAGGAAAACCCATTCGCTATATGGTTTCAGATGTGGTTGATGAATATATTCGTTGGAAGAAATTTTATTTATAAAAAAGGTCGAGTTTTCAAACTCGACCTTTTTATTTTATTCGTCACAATTTGACTATTTTTTTATCTGCTTTGCTAAAACCTCAATTCCTTCCATAAAGCTAGCAGGCTCATAACCAAGTACTTCATTAGATTTTGTAAGGTCAAAACCAGTTCTTGGTGGGCGTTTTGCTGGTTGTGAGAACGTTGTAGAATCGGCTTGGGAAATCAACGATTTATCAAGATTGAAATAATCGGCTGTCATTATGGCCATTTCGTAAGGAGTTAAGAAATCCTTACCCGAAATATTAAAAATACCTTCGGCTTCTTTTTCAGCAATTAATGCACAACCTTTTGCCAGATCTTCAGCGAGCGTTGGTGTACGCCATTGGTCAGTTACAACTTTGATATTTTTTCCATCTTCTAGCGATTTTTTCACCCACAAAATAATATTAGTGCGGCTCATATCGTGGGCAATTCCGTAAACCAACACCGTACGTGCAATTCCCCAACGGATGTTGCTATTTATCACAAGTTTTTCGGCGGCATATTTACTCCAACCATAAAAACTGATTGGATTGGCTTCTGCATCTTCTTTGTATGGCCCTGATTTTCCATCAAAAATAAAATCAGTTGAAAGGTGCAACAAAAAACAATCAATTTTTGAACAAGCTTCAATTAAATATTCAACAGCATGTACATTTTGTGACCAACAAGCATCTTTTTCGCTTTCGCATTGGTCAACATTGGTCATGGCGGCCGTATGTATAATCACATTTGGTTTTATACTTGCAACAACATTTTGCACTTCTTCACGGTTGGTAATATCCATTGATTGATACACATAACCATCTGTTATCGGCAAGCGATTTTGCCCACGAGCTGTTGCTACAATTGTATTTTGTGGTTCGCCATTGGTTGTTGTTTGTGTTAATAACTCGACGAGTTTTTGGCCCAGCAAGCCATTTGACCCTGTGATTAGAATAGTTTTCATTAGAAAAGTGTTTTGTTTAAAAAAGACAAGAAGCTTTACACATATTTATAGCCAAATTGCTTTGTAATCTTCTTCTTTCGCATTTTTTTGACGGTCATGCTCATTTTTATGTCGGACTTTGGTCGGTCGGCAGCATCTTTTGGCTGCTTGGCAATTTCATCAATTACTTGAATATTATCAATTATCTCGCCAAAAACTGTATAATTATTGTCTAATCGTGGCGTTCCACCCAAAATCATGTAATCGGCTCGTTGTTGGGTTGTGTAATTCATTGAATTTCGTTGAGAAACTGCTGTAATTTCATCGTCGGAGAGCTTTTTGCCTTGAACAATATAAAACTGGCAAGCACTAGATTTTTTTTCTGGATTACCATCACGAGCAGCGGCCAAAGCCCCTTTTTTATGAACATGATTAGGCTTGAACTCAAATGGTATTCGTTCTAAATTTCCACCTCCATTACCGAGTCTTTCGTTAGGTTTGGCATTTTTTGAGTTTGGGTCGCCACCTTGAATCATAAAGCCATCAATGATGCGATGAAAAAGTAGGCTATCGTAAAATTTTTGATTGACGAGTTTTACAAAATTGGCCTTATGCAGTGGCGTATCATCGAACAACACGAGGTGCATTGTTCCGAAATTTGTCTTTAATGTAACTAAATAATCTTTTTTAGTTTTCTTTTGTGCAAAAGATAAAGTGCTGATGAGCAGGATAATAATAAGGAGTTTGTGCTTTTTCATTGCGGTTTTAAGCGATGGAGTAAGCACAAAAATACAATAATTATTTGTAGATAATTAAGCGATTTGACAACTTTTAATCGTGTGGAAGAATGAAAAAAATGTCAAATCTGCTCCTAAACTAAAATTAAATTGGAAGACATATAAGTCAAAAATGCTGAACTTTTCAATATTTCTCTGAACCAAAAAGTGTAATTTTCTGGGTATTGAGCAACATTTTCTAATAAATCATCGAGCATAATCCATTTATAATCAGCTACTTCTTCTGGATTTACGGTAAAATTATCGTTATAATTGCCAATAAAAACATGGTCTATTTCGCTTTCAACCAATCCATTAGCAAATTCAGTACGATACTGAAATTTATAAAGAAACTCAAGTGAAGTATCGAAACCCATTTCTTCCCCCAAACGACGATGGGCAGCTTTACTAATTTCTTCATTGGCATTCGGGTGACCACAACAAGTATTTGTCCAAAGGTCGCCCGAATGATATTTATGAGAAGTTCGTTGATGAATCAATAGTTCGTTATTGTCGTTGAAGACCAAAATTGAAAATGCACGATGCAGCAAGCCACGTTGGTGAACCATGAGTTTTTCACCAATTCCGATTTCCTCGTCATTTTCATTGACCAATATTATGTCAGTCGTGCTGAAAGTCATATTTTGCTTAAAATTATTGCCTAGAATAAATATAAAACCTTCAAAACATAAAAAATGTTTTATTCGGCTAATAATTTATCGACTAAAAGATTAAAATCATTTACGAAATCATCGTAATATTTGCCAGTTCCTGGGCCAGAAAAGCCTGTGTGAATTTCACGAACTTGCCCCTTTTTATCAATAAAAATAGTTGTTGGAAAGCCCAAAACGTGGTTAAGCATTGGCAATGTTTTTGACGCTTCGGCTTTGTCGTTTGTTCCTCCCAAAAGCACTTCATAATCAATTCCAAAGCGTTCTTTTAATCGCTTTATTTTTGGAAAAGCAAAAGCTGGGTCGGTACTTTTTTCATAGGCCAAACCTATAATTTCTACGCCTTTTTGCTTGTTTTTGGCGTACCAAGGAGCTAAAAACTTACTTTCGTCCATACAATTTGGACACCACGAACCCATTATTTGTGCAATGACAACTTTACCTTTGTAGCGTTCATCGGTCAAGGAAATTTTCTTGCCATTTTCATTTGGGAAAGAAAAAGCTATCGTTTTATAGCCATCTTTTAGATAAGTCAATGTTTTTTCGTCAGGAAGTTTGGCATTTTCATCTTTTACACCTTCCCAAGTTTCAAGACTTTTTAAGCCAGACCAAAATTCTCCGCCAGTGAGCTTATCTCCTTCGATTTTGGCTTTAAATAAAAACAAGTGCGTACCATCGAAACATGAAAGTTTTAAAGAATCTTCAATAATATTACCTGATAAATAACGATAATCGCCAGTTGTTGTCAGGAAAGTGCCAGTTACTTCATTGCCTTTGGTGTTGAATAAACCTACGGAAACGGTCGAATCCTTTTTATCTTCCGAAACAAACAATACGTTGTATTTACTTGATAAAGAAGTTGTTGTAGTTTCGTTTTTCTGAATAAAACGGTAATTTTTGCCAAATTCTGCTGAGAAATTCCCTTTCAAAAAACTAAAATCAGAACGCATTTTTTTCCAATAACCATTTAGTTTTTCTCCTTCCACATGAGCAACGATTTCGGCATCAAAAACTTCCATCGGAATATGCAACGAATCATCTTTGATGAAAGCTTTATCCATCTTTAGTTTTTCTTCGCCATTCAAAATAACTACTGAATATGCATCACCATCGTGCTGAATATCAAAATTAAATGGCAAATCTCCGCCCGCTGTTGGAATTATGGCTCGCCAAATGCCAGTTTTGGGTTCGGTTATTTTTTTACAAGCATTAAGAACAAAAACTGATAAGATGATGAGTAAGGTTTTTGTAGATGATTTCATAAGATTTTCTTTGGTTGTTGATGTGCAAAAAACTATCGACCGAAGGCTATTGGCCATTGTCTATTTATTTTTTACTACTTTTGCAATTTATTGAACATTGTAAATATAGAAAAAGTTTATGTCTGTTTATCACACGCCCGTTATGCTCAAAGAATGTTTGGATGGTCTGAATATCAAACCCGATGGCATTTATGTGGATGTCACTTTTGGCGGCGGTGGACATTCACGAGCTATTTTAGAGCAACTTACTACGGGAAAATTATACGCTTTTGACCAAGATGCAGATGCGAAAGCTCAATCAAAATTAATTGACAATAAAAATTTTACTTTTATTGATGCAAATTTCAGAAGTATTAAACAATATCTTCGCTTATTTGGCGTAAAAAAAGTTGATGGAATTTTGGCTGATTTAGGTATTTCTTCACACCAGATAGATACACCTGAAAGAGGATTTTCAACCCGATTTGATGCTGATTTGGATATGCGAATGAATCAAAATGCTCCAATTTCGGCAAAAAATATTGTCAATGAATATTCAATCGACGAATTGCATAAGATTTTGGGAATGTACGGCGAAATAAAAAATGCAAAAACCGCTGCCCAAACAATTTATACGGCAAGACTCAACAGAAAAATCGAAACCATCAATGATTTGAAGGGGATTTTGCAAAAACTTGCTCCTCGTGGCAAAGAAAATAAGTATTTCGCCCAAGTTTTTCAAGCATTACGAATTGTAGTAAATGAAGAAATGGCTGTTTTAGAAGATTTTCTTCAACAAACGCCCGAAGTGCTTGCTCCCGAAGGACGATTGGTGGTAATGGCTTATCATTCGCTTGAAGACCGTTTGGTGAAAAACTTTATTAGGAGTGGAAAATTTAGCGGAGAAGTAGAGAAAGACCTTTTTGGAAATGATATAAAACCATTAGAATCAATTATCAGAAAAGCAATTGAGGCATCGCCAGAAGAAGTAGAGCAAAACCCTCGTGCCAGAAGTGCAAAATTAAGAATTGCGGTGCCTGTTGCCGTAAAATAAATTTAGCAAGAATGTCGATTTTATTTCAACGTAATTTATAAATTTGTCTTGTAATTTATTGAAAATGTTGAATAAGAGCAGATGCTGTTTCATTTCGGTTTTTTCTGAATAAGAAAGGTAGCTCCAAAAAACAAATTCAATAAAAACAAACGTGCTTTAATAATAAACCTATAAACTCATACTGGAATGGCAACGAATACTTTTCGGGACCGTCCTGAGCCTGCTATGCCTAAAACTCCTCGCAAAGCAGGTATCTTTGACCGCCTTAATACTTGGCTTACCAATCGATTAGAACTTGGAGATGAACTTCCAACCGAAACCCTAAAAAGAATTATTTGGGTAGGGTTTTTAGGTATTTTCTACATTTATGTGCAGCATAATTACGAAGGTTTTATCAAAAAAATCGACAAAGCTCGCAATGAAATGGAAGAAAAACGTGCTGCTTACATTTCACAAAAGTCGAGGTATATGTTTGCTAGCAAACAATCGGAAATAGCCAAAAAACTAACCGAAAATGGCTTGGAAGAAAATATTACACCGCCAACAAAAATTGTGGTGAAATAAAATCTTTGCGATGTATTTTATACATCCTGTTACCTCATTTGTATTTATTTTTCTCAAAAATGCCTTACAGCCATTCATCTGTATGGATAAAACATAAAAATCATGTCCCCAAAACGCTCTATACGTGAAGAAATCCAGTGGCGAGCCAAAGTTACTTTTGGAATAGTATTTTTGATTGGCTCGTTGGTTGCTGCACAAATATTTGTTGTTCAGGTTTTTCAAAAGAAAAAATGGATAGGAAAAGTGGAGAAAGTGCAGCGTAAACCAATGAAAATTAAGGCTCAACGAGGGAATATTTTTGCTACTGACGGTCGGAGTTTACTTGCAACATCAGTGCCACGTTACCGAGTTGGAATTGATGTAACTCGTGCAAAACCACTGTATTTCAAAGAAAAAATCGACTCATTGAGTATGTTATTAGCTAATTTTTTTCAAGACCGTACGGACAAAGAATATAAAGAGCTGATTACGAATGCACGAAATGAAAAGAAACTCATATTTGTATCGCTTGGCAATCATTTGGTTGATTACCAAGAACGTCAAATTATCAAGAAATTTCCATTTTTTAGAGAAGGATCAATGAAAGGCGGCGGGAAATTTGAACAATTGGAACGTAGAGTAATGCCTTTTGATGATATGGCTTTGCGTTCGATTGGAAAACTTGACCGTGACACGCAAACACGTGGAGATTTTGGTATTGAATTTAGTTTTAATAATTATTTGGCAGGTCGTGATGGCGTTGGCTTTTTTCAACGTTTAGCTGGTGGGGTTTGGAAACCAATTGAAGATACGCCCGAAGTTCGTCCAGAAGCAGGTTTGGATGTTGTTACGACGATTGATGTGAATTTTCAGGACATCGTTGAAAGTGCGTTACGCAACCAAGTGGTAAGTGCTAATGCCAAATACGGTTCGGCAATCGTGATGGAAGTAGCTACGGGCGAAATCAAAGCAATGACCAATCTTTCTCGCAGAAGTGACTCAACTCGAACCTTTTATTTAGAAGATTTTAATTATGCAGTACGAGGTGGAACTGACCCAGGTTCGACTTTCAAACTAGCAACAATGGTGGCTTTGATGGAAAAATCAAAACTAAACTTGGATGATAATGCAGGTTTTTGTGGCGGAAGTATCATGCATAATAGTACCGAAATGACTTGTTCGGAAAGCCATGGAAATCAAACCGTTCGACAAGTTTTTGAGCATTCTTGTAATATCGGTATCTATAATTTGGTCAAAAATAACTTTGGATTTGGCAACGCTGATAATTTTGTTTCGTACTTAACTCGATTCAAACTTGACCAACCCGTTGGCTTTCAGTTGAAAGGTGAAACCGAACCAATTATTAAAAATCGTAAAAGTTCAACTTTTAGTAACACCACTATTCCGTGGATGTCGATTGGTTATGAAACCCGTTTGACTCCATTACAAATGCTTACTTTTTATAATGCCATTGCCAATAATGGCAATTGGGTTCAGCCTTTTATTGTCAAAGAAGTAAGGGAAGCCGACAAAGTTATAGAGAAGTTTGAGGGAAATAAAGACCCGAATCCGATTTGTTCGGAACGCACAGCAAGACTTGCCCACGAAATGATGAAAGGTGTTGTAGAACATGGAACTGCAATGAATATAAACACAGGTTTTTGTAAAGTTGCAGGAAAGACAGGAACATCAAGAAAGCGTGAAAATGGCTATGTGAAAAATCAATATTATACGGCATTTATTGGATTTTTTCCAGCCGATAATCCAAAATATAGTTGTGCAGTGATTATTGATGAACCACAAGGAGAAAATTTATATGCTCGTGATGTAGCTGCACCAGTTTTCAGAACCATTGCTGACAAAATCTTTGCGTATGATGTTGCCTTGCATCCTGCCAAAAATAAGCCTTCAAATATTCAAAAGATTGAAAATCAAGAGCAAACGGGTTATGCCGAAGATTTTCGAACTGTAGGAGAGGAGTTAGGTTTGCAAAATGTTCCGAGTAGTGCGGGGTGGGTAAAAGCAACCAAAACAGGAAATTCGGTTGCTTGGAGAAAAATAGAAGATGAAAACAAAGATTTGCCAAATATTTCAGGAATGACGCTGCGAGATGCCATGCATATTCTTGAAAATAAGGGTTTTCGGGTACGCTATTCGGGTTTAGGAAAAGTGACAGAATTTGCGATTGTCCAGCCAAAAGTTGTAGCTTTGGTTTTGAAATAAACAAATCGTGATAAAGAAAATAAGCCTTATAACTCTTTTCTCTTGCCTTTTGATTTGGCTTGGGTACTTTACGCCTCGTCAATTTTTCTGGCAGTTATTTGGCTTATATTCTGCACTTTTTGTTGTATATTTTTTCTTGATAAAAACGGTAAAAAATGCTCGTGAAATAATCTTTACGGGCATTTTTTATCGTTTACTTTTATTGTTTGCTATTCCTGCTTTATCTGACGATTTTTATCGCTTTGTTTGGGATGGTCGATTGCTTCTCAATGGACTCAATCCATATACGATTCTTCCTGTTGATTTTATTCAATCAGTTGATTTTCAGCAAATTATTGGAGATAAAAATATTTTTGATAAGCTCAATTCACCACATTATTATACAGTTTATCCACCGCTAAATCAATTAATTTTTGCTGCATCGGCAAGTTTATCAAGAGGTAGTTTACTAGGAAATATACTTGGGTTAAGGATATTTATTCTTTTGGCTGAAACTGGAATTCTTTATTTTAGTTATAGGCTTTTAAAAAAATCGAAGAGATTTTCGGATGATAAGAACCTTAGTTTGTATGCTTTCAACCCATTGATTATCATTGAATTAACGGGTAATTTGCATTTTGAGGGGGTTGTGATGTGTTTTTTAGTGGGAGCTCTGTATGTAGGAGTTCAAAACCCAAAAAGCCTTTTTTTTAGTTCCTTCTTTTTCGCTTGTGCGGTTTGTGTAAAAATGCTTCCTTTAATATTTATTCCTTTGATTATCAATGTTTTGGGTTTTAAAAAGGGAGTAATTTATACTGTTTTTGTGGGGCTATTCACGCTACTATTTTTTATGCCATTTCTTGACCAAACACTCATAGAAAAACTATTTTCGAGCGTTAATCTATACTTTCAAAAATTTGAATTTAATGCCAGCATCTATTACTTATTTCGAGAAATTGGATTCAAAATCTACGGATACAATATCATTGGCTTTTTAGGAAAATCCTTAGCTTTTTTGACTTTTTCAGGCATACTTTTCCTTTCATGGAAAATAGAAAACCTGTTTTTAGGAGCTTTAGTGATACTTACTTTGTATTTTTCAATGGCAACCACAGTTCACCCATGGTATGCAAGCAGCTTGATTGTGATTGCCATTTTTACGAAATTTCGTTATCCAATAATTTGGTCGTATTCAGTTTTTTTGAGTTACGCAACTTATCAAACCAAGCTTTATCAAGAAAACCTTTGGTTGGTGGCTTTAGAATATTTAATGTTTTTTGGAATGATGTTTTATGAATTAAAAACTTCTTTTACGAAACAAAAATAAAATATTCTATCATTCAACATTGGCCATTATCTTCTGAATAATTCTTTCAGCATGTACTCTCGAATTTTCGATAAACAAACTGTGCGTGTTCATTCCACCACAAATTACGCCTGCTAGATAAATATTTTTCAGATTCGTTTCCATACTATTTTCATCGTATTGTGGCTTCATAATTTCATCTTCTGACAGTTTAATCCCAATTTTTCTCAGAAAATCAAGATTTGGTTGATAGCCAGTCATCGAAATAACCCAATCATTTTCAAGTGTTACCAAACCTTCTGGTGTTTTTACAATTACTTCATTATCAGTTATTTCTGCAATTTCTGATTTGAAAAAAGCTTTAATTGAACCTTCTTTAATACGATTTTCGATGTCAGGTTTTGCCCAATATTTTACTCTTTCGCCAATTTCTTCGCCTCTAATAACCATTGTTACATCAGCACCTTTTCGCCAAGTTTCGAGAGCCGCATCAACTGCCGAATTATTTGCACCAACCACCAAAACTTTTTGGAAAGCATAAAAATGCGGGTCTTTGTAATAATGCGTTACTTTAGACAAATCTTCGCCTTTTACGCCTAATTTTTGCGGAATATCATAAAATCCCGAGGCAATAACTACGTGCGTAGCCTCATAAGCCCGTTTTTTTGTAACAATTTCATACGTTTTGTTTGTAGTTGATTTAACTGACAAAACGGCTTCAAAGAGCTTGATATTTAGCTTTTTATGAATAGCTACTCGACGATAATATTCTAATGCTTCGTTGCGAGTTGGTTTGGCATTATTTGATACGAAAGGAATATCTCCGATTTCTAATCGCTCGGAAGTACTAAAAAATGTCATATTAGCAGGATAATTGTAAAGCGAATTGACCAAACAACCTTTCTCTAAAATCAAATAACTTAAATTTGCTTTTTGAGCTTCAAGTCCACAAGCAAGCCCGATTGGGCCGCCGCCAATGATAATTACGTCGTATTTTATAGCATTCATAAAACAAAAAATATGAGACAAATTGATAAGATTTAAGATTTGCAGGATTGGATATTGATTTCTCGAATCTCATATCTCGCACCTTATATCTTAATTGGATTAACAAAGTTTTTGCTAAAATTCGTTCTTTTCGTTGAAAGTATGTTAATTTTGAAGGTATTTTCGTTAGTAAATAAATACAAGTAGTCAGGATTTTAAATCAATACTTAATTTCTATGAAGTTTTTTGTTGTCTTGTTGCTGAGTTTTGTTGCTCAATTAGCTGCCGCACAAGATATAAATTATATAAAAACATACCATCCTAGCATCAATAAAGCCGAATTGCTGGTGGTTAATACAAATTATAAAGAAGCTCTCGAAAACTATGAAAAAGCTTTTGCAGCAGTACCTCGTGGTTTTATGAAAGATTATTTCAATGCGGCGGTTTGTGCAACTTATTTGGGAGATGCAACGAATACCTACAAATATTTGCTCGAAGTTGCTTCAAAAGGGATAAGTCTTGATTTTATTAAAGATGAAACGGCATTTATTGGAATTCAACAAGACCCAAACTGGCGTACATTTGAGCTAGAATATTTGGCAAAAAAAAGAGAGTTTGACCAAAAAATCAATAAAGGACTGAAAGATAAATTGGCAAAAATAGTTGAGCGTGACCAGTGGTTTAGGATGCGAGATGCTCAGGCTTTTGCCGACACAATTGTGAAAATTGACCGACAAAACGCAACAGAATTAGATTATATTATTGACCGTTATGGCTTTCCGAATGAAGAGACGATTGGTTGTGGTGAAGGAGGAATGCCTATTATTCAGTATCCTTTCTACACAGTTATTCGCCGACAAACACCCGAAAACCAAACGATTAATTTTTCTAATTACTTAATGGTGGCTGCTCGTAATGGAAAAATTTCACCACATTCAGCTACATACATTATGGCAACAATCAACGGAAATGATGCATTTTTTGCTCGTCATGTGTTCAAAATTTTGACAGATGAATTGTTGGCTATGCAGGATAAACCATTTGCTTCGAAGCTAAATAAGTGGGTTTTTCGACAAATTGATAAGGTTGATGAACAAAGAATCAATGAATTGCGTTTGCAAAATGGGATGGAGAGTTTGGCCGATTATCGCAAAAAAATTCTTTTTTCTCTAAACGATAACCGATTTTTATTTCCATATCGTTCATACGTTGGTATTTGGTCGGTGAATGACGCAAATATCGCTGCTGATTATTTGGAAGGAACAGTAGTTTTAGAATAAACAATTAATATAATTTTGTAAACAGATTTGACCAAACGTTAAATCTTAATAATTAAAATAAATAAACGTCAACTAATGGCAATTTTAACAATGATTGGTCAGCTTTTGCTGGCATTGACTATTTTAGTCGGATTACACGAATTTGGACACTTTATTTTTGCTCGTATTTTCGGTATTAGGGTTAATAAATTTTATATTTTTTTCGATTTTCTTTTTCCATTGCCCAATGTCTTAAATTTTGCCTTGTGGAAAAAGAAAAGTGGTGATACCGAATATGGTTTGGGTTGGTTTCCGTTGGGTGGCTACGTAGATATTGCTGGAATGATTGACGAAACCAAAGATGCCTCGCAGCTTTCTTCTACTCCTGAGCCTTACGAATTTCGCTCGAAGCCAGCTTGGCAACGACTTTTTGTAATGCTAGGTGGCATTATAGTAAACGTGATTCTTGGTATTTTGATTTTTTGGGGAGTGAAATTCTATTGGGGCGAAGAATATTATTCTAAAGCCGAAGTAAATAAGTTAGGATATTATGCACATCCACTTGCTCAAGAAATTGGTCTAAAAACAGGCGACAAAATTATCAAAGTAAACAACGAAGATTACGAAAGTTCGGGTGATGTTCGTGCTGCTTTGATGAAAGAAAATACCAATTTTACGATAGATAGAAATGGTGAACAAAAAGAAATACCAATTCCAAATGATTTGATTGATAAAGTGGCAAGTAAAGTGCCTTTCATGGAACCAGTTTTTCCATTTAAAGTTGGAGAAATTGCGAAAGGAATGCCAGCCGAAACCGCAGGTTTAAAAGCAGGCGACCGAATCGTGAAAATTGATAGTACTCCAATTGCATGTTTTCAAGAATTTCAGGCAGCAATAAAGAAACAAGCAGGTAAAAAAGTTGAACTTTTGGTTGAACGAGGAAATAAAACCTTGAAACTTTCGCCAACTGTAACCGAAGAAGGAACAATTGGTTTTACATCCGAATTTACCTTGACTTCAAGCAAACGTACTTTGTCTTTGGGCGAATCGTTTATCACAGGAGCGAAAGATGCATTATCGGTTATTCCGAATCAAATTCAAGGTTTTGGTCGTATTTTTAAAGGTCATATTTCAGCAGGAAACGCCGTAAGTGGGCCTGTTGGATTGGCTCAAATGTACGGTAAATTTTGGGATTGGGAAAGATTTTGGGGTTTAACTGGCTTATTATCAATGGGTTTAGCATTTATGAATGCTCTACCTATTCCTGCATTAGACGGCGGTCATGTGTTGGTTTTATTGTATGAAATGATAACTCGTCGTAAACCATCAGAAAAATTCATGGAACGCACCCAACAAGTAGGAACATTCATCTTGTTAACATTAATGGTGCTAGTTCTTTTCAATGATACATTTAAGGCACTATTCAAATGATTAAACGTTTAGTAATATATTTATCATTAATCTTAGTTATTACTGTATTTCAAGCTTCAACCTTTCCGACTAAACCTTCGGAAAGGTTGTTACATTTACACGCTTTTCATACATCATTGACCGAAATTCAGTTCAACGCTAAAGAAAAATCGTTAGAAATAAGTATCCGAATGTTTACCGATGACTTGGAAACAGCTTTAACGAAAGCGAATAATGGACAAAAAATAATGATTGGCGGTAAAAATGATAACAGCGATGCGATTTTGAATAAATATATTCAGCAACATTTTGCTATTATTACTCCACAAAAACAAAAGAAAACCTTAACAGTTTTAGGCAAAGAATTAGAAGGAGATGCTACTTGGGTATATGTAGAAATGCCTAATAATCAAGATTTTAAAGGTCATATTCTGTATAATAATTTGATGCAAGAGTTGTTTGACGACCAAACAAATTTGGTTAATTTCATGTATTTAAGTAATAAAAAAACCTTCCTTTTTAATGCGAAAACCAAATCTGCCGAGATTGATTTCTAATTCTTTGTACACAGGTTTTCTTAAAAAAGAAACAAATCGAAAATTTTTATTAAACAGTATGCCTGCATACTGTTTTTTTGTTACTTTTGCGTAGAGTCGAAAGTAAAATATATCAAATGAAGAAGGAAAAAACGGTTGATTTTTATATAAAATGGGCGTGGCATGCCATCTCTCGTATGTATAATGCGTATGCAAATCCGAATGAAATGACGATGGCAATCGGCTATGTTTTGCTTAATATTGATTCTGAAAAAGGAACACCAGCTACTAAAATAGGTCCTTCGATTGGAATGGAACCAAGAAGCTTGACCAGAATGCTTAAAACTTTAGAAGAAAAAGGCTGGATATATCGAGAAATTGATGCTGATGATAAACGTTTTGTAAGAGTATTTTTGACTGAAGAAGGTAGAAAAAAGAGAAGTTTCTCACGAGAAGGTGTAATTGTTTTTAATAAAATGATTCAAGAACAAATTCCTGCGGAGAAATTGGCTGTTTTCTTTGAAGTAATAAAAGAAATAAATAGATTGGTTGACGAGCAGAATAGCAAAGCTCGTGAAGCAGGCGTTTTACCTGACGAAATTATTTAAGAAATCTTCAAACACGATAAAAATCTATTTTCATGTATTCATAGGGCAAGAAAATCCACTAAAATATGCTAAAAAAATCACTTCTGGTTGTCGTATTTGTCTTTAGTGCCGAATTATCGCAAGCTCAAGCATTTACATACTATCCTTTTAATTCTATTTTTTCGATTGCTACGAATCCAAATAAACCAGTTTGGGCAGACTTTAGATTTCAAATGAATTCTTACTTTTCGTCTTTAAGCACCGAAGTTTCCCCGATGTTCAATCTCAATAAAAACGAACGAGCTAAGTTTTACGTTGGAGCTGGTCTTAAAGTAAATTTTCTAAATTTTCTAAATACAGATGCTACCAAACAATCGCCATTAGAAGGGTATTTTTTAAATGCGGGCGTAAGAGCTTCTCCGATTATTAAGTTGCCAAGGTTTCAAGTTGTTTTTGAGCTTTCACCTTACTCCAATAAAAATTTTGACTTGGGTGTTTTTCGAGCAAATTTAGGTTTAGGCTATGTTTTAGGCAAAAAAAAGCAATAATTATTATTTTATTGTCGTTTTGGGTTTACATAAACCGACAACAATTAAAATGAAAACTTTTGCTACTTTTACAATTACCCTTGTGAGTTTCTTTGCATTTTCTCAACAAAGAAAAACTTTTATTCCTCGCCCAGCGATTTCTTTCTTTTTCAATGAAAAATGTGCTGATACGCAAAAAACTCTTACGAAATCCGATTCTCTGCTAGAAGTAAAAGCTATTTTACAAGGAGAAATGAAGAAAAAAATGCCCAATATGAGTTTTTTGATTACTGAAGTGGAGGTTGCACTTATTCGGAATGACAAAAAAATTGCAGGATTGGTTTTTCCAGATGGAAAAGGAAGTCTTTCACCTCTCGGTATGCTGATTTCTTCAGGTGATAAATGTCAGCTAACTGTCAAAGGAATTAAGTTTCTTAATAACGGTATTTATACTGATATTGGAACTGGTGATGTGGTTAAAAGCTATATTTTTGAATGAATTTTTAATAAAAAAAGCGTTTTGGTAATAGTCCAAAACGCTTTTTTTCTGCAAATGTTTTTATAGTTTCTTATCTTTTTCTAGTTTTTCGGCTTTAGAAAATTGTTTTATAGCCGTTGTAACGATTGGATCTTGTCCGTACATGATTTGATAAAACTCATTATTTAGTCCATTTTTCATGTTTCTTTGCCAAATATGTCTAGCAATGTTGGCTTTAATCTGAAGTTTTATAAATTCTTTTGAACGAAGATATTCATCGTTATTAAACTTTATTTCTGAGGTGTTTGCCATTCCTTTAACCGTTTCGAGCATTGATTCAGTAATATTGAATGATTTCAGAAAAACTGTAAATGACTGTTTTTCGAGGGTTTTTCGGTTAGTATTTGCGTAGTTTAGAGCAAATTCTCGTAAAATATTTTTACCGTATAACTCAAGCAAATATTTAGTAATATGACTCGTATCTCTTGGTACGAAAATATCTGGAGTAACGCCACCGCCGCCATAAACTACTCGACCGCCTTTGGTTTTAAAACGCATTTTTGGATTATTCTTGATGCTATCAGCGATGAAAAACTCACCTGATTTTCCTCTTTCGTCGAGTTCGTGTTCGTAATTTTCTAAATGTCCTTTTTCATAAGGTTTTTGAATACTTCGTCCACTTGGGATATAATACCTAGAAATGGTGAGACGTAACTCCGAACCATCGGAAAGTTGAATAGGTTGTTGAACTAAGCCTTTTCCGAATGTACGACGACCCACGATTAAAGCCCTATCGTAATCTTGCAAAGCTCCCGAAACGATTTCTGAAGCCGAGGCACTTCCTTCGTCAACGAGTACAACGATTGCTCCTTTTTCAAACATTCCGTCATTACCAGCAAACGTTTTTCGGTTGTTGCGAGTGTCTTTTCCGTCGGTGTAAACAATCACATCTTTTCCTCCAACGAGTTCGTCCACAATATCAGTTGCTCTATCCATATATCCTCCAGGATTTCCTCTGAGGTCGAGCAATAATTGTTTCATTCCTTCTTTTTGAAGAATGGCCATGTGTTGTTTAAATTCTTCGTATGTAGTTTCTGTAAAACGATTAATTTTGATGTAAGCAGTTTTTTTATCTTCCATCAGATAGGCTGCATCAATCGAATATTGAGGAATTTTGTCTCTAAGAACGGAGAATGTTAATAAGCCTTTAAAGCCTCGACGTTTTACTTCGAGCTTTACTTCTGTTCCTCGTTTTCCTCGAAGATTGGCAAAAATATTAGTGCTATTTGCGTCTTTACCTGTTAATTTATTATTATTTGCTTTAATAATAGCATCGCCACTTTGGATTCCGACGGCTTCTGAAGGCCCGCCTGATAAAGGTGTCACAACATAGAGCGTATCATTAAAAACATTAAACTCAATGCCAATACCATCGAAACCGCTTTCGAGTTGGGAACGAGCAATATCGGCTTCTTGAGGAGGAAAATAATAGGTGTGTGGGTCGAGTTTTTCGAGCATTTTAGTAATCGAATAATCAACCAACGAATCAGTATTGACGCTGTCAACATAACTTCGGCTGATATACGTTAGGATTTCCTTGTATTTTGTTGAACTACGAGAAATATCTCCTCCCACACGACGACCACCAAAAAAAGTTGCTCCAATCAATATTCCAACTACGAGTGTAGTACCAACAATAATGGGTGTGCGGATAGTTGAGTGACTATTTTGTATTTTGTTATCTTCCACTTTTATGCTTTTGATTTTATAAATTAGTTCGTACATTTAGAAACAGTTTCTAATGCTAATAAATTACATGAAACTGCATAAAATTTCTATTTTCAACCCCAATTTACTAAAGAAATGTCTGAAAATCAATCTCGACGCTCGTTCCTACAAAATCTAGGTGTCGGACTTGGGACAACAACCGCTGCTTTTGCAGTTCCTTCATTAGTTGCCGTTCCGGAACCTCCATTCAAAAAAGATGAAAAAAAGCTTGGAGTTGCCCTTGTAGGCTTAGGTAGTTATGCCAAAAATCAATTGGCTGTTGCCTTAGAAAATGCCAAAAATTGTTATTTAGCTGCAATCGTAACAGGTACGCCTGCCAAAGCCGAGGAATGGTCTAAAAAATATAACCTTCCTAAAGAAAGTGTTTACAATTACCAAAACTTTGACGAAATAGCTAAAAACAAAGCTGTAGATATCATTTATGTGGTTTTGCCCAATTCATTGCACCCCGAATTTGTAATTCGAGCAGCCAAAGCTGGTAAACACGTAATGTGTGAAAAACCAATGGCCAATTCGGTAGCCGAATGTGAAGCAATGATAAAAGCGTGCAAAGACGCAGGCGTGCAGTTGGGTGTTGGATATAGACTTCATTTTGAGCCTTTTACTCAGGAAGTTATGCGAATTGGACAGAAAAAAGAAAAAGGGGCAGTTCGATTTGTACAAACAAATTTTGGGTTTACAATTGGAGACCCAACACAATGGCGTTTAAAAAAAGCAATGGCTGGTGGAGGCCCATTGATGGATGTAGGTATCTATTGCGTACAAGCGTCTCGTTATGTTACGGGTGAAGAACCACTTTGGGTAACGGCTCAGTTTGGCCCAATTACCGATAAAGAACGTTTCAAAGATGTTGAAGAATCGGTTTCGTGGCAAATGCAGTTTCCTGGTGGAGCAATGGTTAATGGGTTTTCGTCGTATAAATCTAATATTGAACAATTGTATGTTTCGACGAATGATGGTTGGTTACAGTTGAGTCCAGCATACAGTTATGGTCCTTTGAAAGGCAAAACAAATGACGGTGACATGAAAATGCCAATTGTACATCATCAAACGGTGATGATGGAAGCCATTTGTAAAGAGTTTTTAGAAACTGGAAAATTTCCGAGCCATATTGGCGGAGAAGAAGGAAAACGAGATATGAAGATTTTGATGGCCATTTATGAAGCCGCCGAAACAGGAAAAAAAATTAGTTTGGTGTAATTTCCTAGACATGAGGCAAAAGATTTTGATTCGACTATTCTATTCTCATTTGTCTAGTTTATCAAAGCAAACCATTTCCCAATTTTCAGCGTTATCATTTTTTTAACAAAATCTCATAAAACACAAATGAAAAAAATCGTTTTACTATTCTCTCTTTTTGTATCAATGGGAGCAATGGCACAAGGTATCAAAATGCCTGCTCCGAGCCCAACTCAAATCATTAAGCAAGATTTTGCTCTTTCATCAATCGAAATCAATTACTCTCGTCCATTAGCAAAAGGTCGTAAAATCTTTGGTGATTTAGTGCCTTTCGGTAAAATGTGGAGAACAGGTGCAAATGGTGCGACAAAAGTTACTTTTGGTGAAGATGTAAAAGTTGGCGGAGTTGCTATAAAAGCAGGTTCGTATGCTATTTACTCTATTCCTAATGCTGACGAATGGGAAATTATCATTAATAAAGGTGTCAATAACGGTGGATTGAGTGGCTATAAAACCGAAGAAGATGTAGCTCGTTTTAAAGTGAAAACATTTACGCTACCTTTTGCGATCGAATCTTTCACGATGATGATTGGCGATGTATTGCCTGCATCGGCAAATATTCAAATTTTGTGGGAAAATACAGCAGTTAGCATTCCTGTTGAAGCAGATATTGATAGCAAAATAATGAAGTCAATTGATGCTGCGATGAATGTTGATAATCGTCCGTATTTTGCGGCAGCGAGTTATTATTTTGAAGTAGGAAAAGAATTGCCAAAAGCATTAGAATGGGTAAATAAAGCCATTGATGCTCAACCAAGTGCTTATTGGATGGTGCATTTGAAAGCAAAAATACAAGCTAAATTGGGCGATAAAGCTGGTGCAAAAGCAACTGCTTTGAAAGGAATCGAATTAGCAAAAGCAGGTAATAATGATGATTATGTTGCATTGAACGAAAAATTAATAGCAACGTTAAAATAATTATTTTAAAACAGCTTTGAAAGGCTTTCTTCATGCGAAGAAAGCCTTTTTTATTTTGGGAAAACAATGTTTAAAATCATAGAGTAGTTGGCAAAATTTTTCTAATTTTATCTAAAATATTCATAAACCTATAAAAATAGATAAACATGAAAACTGTATCTTGTTTCGTATTTTTGTTCATTGCTTCGATAAGTACGTTTGGCCAAATCGCTAATGATAATTCAATGAGTGTTATGCTTGATGGCAAAGAATTTAAGACGCAACCTCGTCAAATTAAGATGGGGAGTTATGCCTATTTTACAGGAAATGCTACAAAGCCTGATAAAATGTTGAGAATCTGGCTCGGCGATTATTATGGTCGTTCGGCAGTTGAATCAGGTACATACTTGATTGTTAATGCAGACCATCCTGACACAAAAGAAAACATAAAAAAAGCACAAGATTTGGGTAAATATAAAGGCATTGCGGCCATCAAATATGTTGAAGAAACCAAAGAGCCTCGTATGGAATACCATGTTGGCGAATCACAAAATAATGATGAAACCTTAGAGGTAAAAGCTGGAACAGATGGATTTATTGAGGTAACTTTCAATGCAACATTAACTGGTTCTTACTGGAAAGAAAAGGCATCAGCAACAGTTTTGGGCGGTTTGGGCAGAATTAAAGATAAAATAGAAAGCAAAGTAATTACGTCGGCAACAGGTTTTGATTCGGACATTGACCCCGAAGGTAATGGCTATAAAAAACAAGACAAAAAAGATACAATTGTGCTTAAAGACGGAAAAATGAAATTAAAGAAAAACTAAAAAAACTTTAATTCAGAAGTTTCCACTAAATAAAAATTATCCAAAAAAAGTTGATTCAGCAAATAAATTATCCTAATTTTGTTCAATATTTAGAAAAAGCAACTAAATAAAGAATTTTAAAAGGATAATTTAACTTATATCAATAATGTCAACAGCAACAAAAACTTACATTCCTTACAAGGTAAAAGACATCACGCTTGCCGATTGGGGTCGCAAAGAAATAAAATTAGCAGAAGCCGAAATGCCAGGTTTGATGGCAATTCGTGCAGAATATGGCCCGTCAAAACCATTGGCAGGAGCAAGAGTAGCTGGTTGTTTACACATGACAATCCAAACAGCGGTTTTGATTGAAACCCTTGTAGAATTAGGTGCAGAAGTAACTTGGTCATCTTGTAATATATTCTCAACACAAGACCACGCTGCTGCTGCTATTGCTGCCGCTGGTATTCAGGTTTACGCTTGGAAAGGTCAAACGGCCGAAGAATTTGATTGGTGTATCGAACAAACATTATTTTTTGGTGAAGAACAAAAACCATTAAATATGATTTTGGATGATGGTGGCGACTTAACAAACATGGTTTTTGATGTATATCCAGACCTAATTGCTGGTATCAAAGGTTTGTCGGAAGAAACTACAACTGGAGTTCACCGTTTGTATGAGCGTATGAAAAATGGTACTTTATTTTTGCCAGCTATCAACGTAAACGACTCGGTTACAAAATCGAAATTTGATAATAAATATGGTTGTAAAGAATCATTAGTTGATGCTATTCGTCGTGCAACTGATATCATGATGGCAGGAAAAGTTGCTGCTGTTGCAGGTTATGGTGATGTAGGTAAAGGCTCGGCAGAATCGCTTCGTGGAGCTGGTTGCCGTGTTCTAGTTACTGAAATCGACCCAATCTGTGCTTTGCAAGCTGCAATGGATGGCTACGAAGTAGTAACAATGAATGAAGCTGTAACTCGTGCGAATATCTTCGTAACGGCTACTGGTAATGTAAATATCATCCGTGACCGTCACTTCAAAGCGATGCGTGATAAAGCGATTGTTTGTAATATTGGTCACTTCGATAATGAAATAGACATGGCTTGGTTGAATCAAAACTATGGCCACACAAAATCTACTATCAAACCACAAGTTGATATGTATGAAGTTGATGGGAAAGAAATTATCATCTTGGCAGAAGGACGTTTGGTTAACTTAGGTTGTGCAATGGGGCATCCATCATTCGTGATGTCATGTTCGTTCTCAAATCAAACATTAGCTCAATTAGAATTATGGAACAACCCAGGCAAATATGAGAAAAGAGTTTACGTTCTTCCTAAGCAATTAGATGAGAAAGTAGCAGCTTTCCATTTGGCTCACGTTGGAGCAAAATTAGATTCGTTAGACCCTGAGCAAGCTGCTTATATCGGCGTATCGGTAGAAGGTCCATTCAAATCAGAAATGTATCGTTACTAAGATTTCTTAGTTTTTCTATACAAATCAGCCCATTTATTGAGAAATAGATGGGCTGATTTTATTTTTCATAGATATTTTGGCTACTTAAAGTTATAAACTATTTTTTTTATAACTTTAAACAAAATTGCCTTGAATAAGCCATAGATATTTTGATAATCGTGATTAAATCGAAAATACTTTGGTATTTTTTGTAAGTCATACGTATCAACCTTTACATTTTTCCATATCAAGTTAAACCCTTTTGACAATACAATTGTCCCATCAAATAATTGAAATACACGAGGAGCTTCACCTTCTGTATCCCACAAAATAGAAGGACTATTGTTTTCTATACCAAATAAAGAGAAGTATTCTTTTTTTACAAATATGGCATTACAAAGTGTAGTCCCGATTAACTCATAGCCTTTAGAAATTCCTAAAATATTTAATGACAAAAGGCTCGACCCATGACTAACATCAATATTGCGTTCTTGAACAAATGCTATGTCGCTCGGAATAGTTGGATTAAATTCTATGATTACAACCTTTGGCATAAATATTTTAAGTGAATCCCAAATATGATAGTCGTTGCCATCAATATCAATAGATAATATATCAAAATCAATAGGTATTGGCGTACTTTGTAGAATGTTATCGAGTGAATTTTTTCCAGTAAAATTTACAAAACGGTTAAACAAATAAGTTTTTTCGTTTCCTTTATATGTTTGTTGTAGTTGGCGATACTTATTGCTATTTCCCTCAATCATAACTCCATTCCAACCCAGATTTGAGATTAAATTGTAACAATTGCTCAAATATTTGCCATCCCAAGCCCCAAACTCAACGCACCAATTGTTTGTATTGGGTAATATTTCCAAAATTCGTTCAATAATACCATCTTCGCCGTTTTGTGAAACAACGTTTTTTGCATATTGACTCAAAATATTGGATTTTTTCATAATTAATGGCTTCTACTAATCGAACATTATGTAGTTTTTGAGTGTAAATGAAAACAAACATTCAGATAACTGCTTGTGTAACAGTAAAAAAACTCCCAAATTTTTGAGTTTTAACCTTTTTTTCTTCAAAGTTAATCATTCAAAAATTTGGGATGTCTATCAACTGCAATTTTTATCAATCTTTCAAACCTGTATTAAGGGCTGGTTTTTCAAAGCTCCATTCGCTGCGTTCGAGTTTTCTTTGAGCAGGATAAACTTCATCAAGGGTATTGGCGTCGTAAATTCGACCGTTTTTAATAACCATTTTGACCGAGTTAGAATTACGAATATTTTCTAAAGGGTTTTTGTCCAAAATCAATAAATCAGCGAGTTTTCCGTTTTCAATACTGCCCAAATCTTTGTCAAGTCCGAGTGCGGTTGCTCCCAAAATTGTAGCAGTTCGGAGGGCATCATGATTTTTCATGCCACCACTTTGCATTGACCATAGTTCCCAATGATAGCCCAAACCTTGAAATTCGCCATGACTACCAATTCCTGCTAACGCACCATTTTCAACCATATATTTCATTGATTGTGCATGTTTCTGAAAAACATGTTCTTCAGGCATAAACCAACCCGTAACCCGACGAGTCTTTTCGGCTAACTCCTCATAAGGCATGAAGTTTTGCATTTTTTTGTCATGGTAAGGATTTTCAGTTTCAAAGTAAAAAATCTCTGCAAAAGGCCCACCATAAGCTACCAAAAGGGTAGGAGTAACACACATTCTTGAGAAAGAAATAGCCTTCACCACATCATTATAGAGTGGATAAACTGGAATAGCGTGTTCATGTCCTGGGTAGCCATCAAGCATATTAGTCATGTTTAGCTTATAATTCAATCCCCCTTCGGTTGTTGGCATTAATTGTTGTCCTTTGGCAGCTTTAATAATCCACTGGCGAATTTGGCGATTACCAGTCAGATACATTTTAATATATTTGGTATTGTAATATTTGCTGTACTGACGCAACGCATTGATTGCTTGCGTAGAATCTTTGATATTATACGACCAATAACCAACACCTGGGCCAGTCGAGTAAACCCTTGGACCAACCATTTTGCCTGATTCTACCATGTCAGCATACGTAAGCACGTCGGTTGTGGCAGTTTGTGGGTCACGCGTAGTTGTTACGCCATAAGCGAGATTAGCGGCATAAACCCAGGCCTGATTTTTTTGAATGCCCCATTGTGGCCACATGTGAGCGTGTGTATCAACAAAGCCAGGGATAACTGTTTTTCCTTTTGTATCAATTACTTTTGCTCCCGCAGAACTTTTAAGTGTTCCACTTTTTCCATAGCTTTTGATGCGATTATTTTCTATTAAAATATCACCATTTTCTATGATTTCATCGCCTTTCATAGAGATAATTCTTGCTCCTTTCAACAAAATATTACCAGTTGGAGCATCTTTTGCGTAGAAAACTTTTATCTCAACTTCTTGAATTTTGTATTTAGGGTCTTCTTTCTTTGGAGCTGCTTTTTTACTTACATTGAGGCTATCTGTTTTAGCTTTAACAGTATCAGTTTTTGCTTTATTGAGCGAGTCGGTTTTTTGTTTTTCTTGCAGTTTTTTAGCAGTTTTCAAGCTATCGTCGAATGTTTTTGATTTTTCTAAATCATACACAAAGTGAAAACGACCCAAAGACCAATGTACTTTTTGGGCATTGCTTGACCAAGAAGGAAACTCTCCGCCTAATTCGGTTAATTTTTTTGCAGGAAATTGCGAAGCTGAAGGCTCAGAAACAGAAATATTAACAGTTTTGCCAGTTTTTGGAATATTCACCACATAAATTTCATTATTGATTTGTGCCAAAGCCTTTTCTCCATCTGGCGACATCAATGTTTGGGAAGCTGGCGACGGTTTATTGACTTCCATTGCTTCGGCTGTTTTCTCCGAAACCATGCAATTATGAACAAAATCTTCACCCTCAATACTCATACCGTACGTAGTAATTCCCGTAATTTTAGCATGAATTTTCTCATCAGTTCCATCCCATTTGATAGATTGAATTGCACCTTCGTTTCCACTTAAATAGATGCGGTCTTCATTTTTTACAAAGTGTGGGTTACTGCGGTCGCGGGCTTTGTCAATTATTGTAATATTACCACCGTTGGCATCAATCCAGCAAATTTCGTCTTCGGCGTTGTTGGCAACTGGCCCAATAGATTCACGATAAGTTTGTAATTTACTACGAATAAATACGATTCTGTCACCTTTTAGTGTCCAAGCGGGTTGACTGTAAAGAGCAGGACTAGATGTTAGTTTTTGTAAATTAGCTGCACCATTTACATTGACTTTATAGAGATTTCCACCTTCAGGAGTCCAAGTTGTAAAAACTAATTGACTGCCATTTGGCGACCAAGCAAGGTGAGCTTCTGTAAAATCGTGGTTAGTAATACGTTGTGGAGTACCATTCGGGAAATCCATTAAATAAACTCGGTTGAGAGCTGTAAAAGCCAATTTACTGCCATCAGGCGAAGGAACTGCATCTCGAATTTGGGTAACAAGTGCATGAGTTGTATCAGAAATTGGGTATTTGAATTCGAGTTGAGGCCCCATTTCGAGTTCCATATTTACATCAAAAGGGATTTGAGTTGGATTGCCACCATTAATTGCAATTTTATAGATTTTTCCACCATAAGAAGCAATAACAGACTGATTATCAGGCGTAAAAGCCATTGAAGGCAAAACCCCCATGGTTGCAATTGATTCTTGTTCGTCTCTTTGTACGGGGTAAGCCAACCACTTTTCATCGCCCGATTGGAGATTTCTCAGTACCAAACCTGTTTTTTCCTCAAAACGAGAGCCGTACACAAGCCATTTTCCATCACCCGAAAGCGTTGGTGTGAATCCAGAGCCATATCTTGATGTAATGGTTGTACGTTTGGCATTTTCTCGGTCATAAATGCCTATTTGATATTGAGGCATCATGGCATTATAGTTCCATGGCCCTGTTCTTTGTGAAAAATAAATATAACGGCCATCGTGACTTACAGCAGGGTCAATGGTTTTGAGGCGTTCGGGTTGGTCGATGAGTTGTACGCCTCCACCGCCATCTTTATGAACCATCCAAAGCTGCACATTCATACGGCCTTTCGAGAAAACGATATAATTTCCGTCTGGCGTCCAGTCGGCTGAAGCGTAGTTTTGGTCACGGTCTTTGGTTACTTGAACAGTGTCTTTTTTATCAAAATCAATGTACCAAATGTTATCCGAACCACTTCTGTCGGAAATAAACAATAGTTTTTTGCCGTCAGGGCTGTATCTTGGATGCGTGTCGAATGCCAATCCTTTTGTTATTGTTGTCGCTTTTCCGCCACCAAAAGGAATGGTATAAATATCACCAATTATATCAAAAGCAATGGTTTTTGCATCGGGGCTTACATCCAACGATAACCATGTACCTTCTGAGGTATTGAGTTTAAATTTTCGTGTAGCTTTCAGCGGTAAATCTTTGTAACTCACATATCGTGTTGTATCTTTTTTTAGAGAATCACTCGGAAAGTGCTTATAAGGCATATTCTTCCCTCCTGAAGCTCCTGCGACTAATACCAAAGAAAGTAGCCCGATGATACTTGCCGTGACGAACGAAGTTTTAAAGTAATCAGTAAAAAGTCTTTTCATTGATGAATGTAGGTTTATGGTTTGTTTTCAAAGATAAGTAAAACATTTGAAATTTATATTTGTTGGGAATGGGACATAAAAAAATCCTCGAATGTACCGTTGCAGACGAGGATTTTCTTGATAAATCGGTTATTATTTTTTTGGAGGAATAGTTCCCAATTTTATTAACACAGCTTCCGAAATATCATCTTTTCCTTCATCAGCCGAGTAAAGCATGACAGTATTTGATTCATTATTTGCGGCATCTACATTTCTTCTGAAGATAATTTTGTAACCTTTTTCTGCAGCTACGGCTTTAATTGCAACACCTATTTTTTCACGAATAGCATTAAACTTTTCTTGAATCATTTTTTGTAACTCTTGTTGAGCGTTTGCTTGAAACTCTTCCGCATCCTTTTTTAGGTTTTGAACGAGTTTTAATTTGGCATTTAATGAATCAGTTGTGAGTCCCACAATATTTTTCATCATAGCCTGATAATTTGCATATTGTTCTTGGTAAGTTCGGGCTTTCTGCTCTAGTTTTGTATCAATACTTACTTTTTTTGAAGCAACTTCTGCTTGTAAACTCTTGATTTCGTTAAGGTTTTGCAGAATATAATCCTCATAAACGTAGCCGATTTTCTGTGTAGGAGCAACTGCTTTTTTTGCCTGTGAAAAACCTAATTGGCTGATTAATAATAAAATAGTAATAAAAATATTTTTTTTCATCGGGTTAGTTTTGGTGATTTTTTTCAAAAATACATATTATTTTTTCAAAACAAAAAAGGCGAGTAAAACCCGCCTTTTTTGTTGAACCACAAATTTATTTAGATTCTTGATAAGATTTGTTCGCCCATTGCATCTGTTCCTAAAATCATATCTTTTGGCGTAGAAGCATCCGCAATATCTCCTGTGCGGAAACCTGCTTTCAAAGTAGCGTCAACAGCCGCAATAATTGCTTCAGATTCAGCTTTTAATCCAAATGAAATATCGAGCATCAAAGCAGCCGATAAAATTGAAGCCAATGGATTGGCAACACCTTTTCCAGTAATATCGTGAGCTGAACCATGAATTGGCTCGTAAACGCCTGTGCTGTCTCCGATTGAAGCCGAAGCGAGCATTCCCATTGAACCAGCAATTTGTGATGCTTCGTCTGTCAAAATATCTCCGAAAAGATTTCCAGTTACAACAACATCAAATTTACGTGGGTCTTTAATCAAAAGCATGGCTGCCGCATCAACGAACTGGTGTGAAAGTTCAACTTCTGGATAATCTTTGGCTACTTCAAGAACCACTTCACGCCACAAACGGCTACTTTCGAGTACGTTTGCTTTATCGACTGACATCAATTTTTTACCACGAGTCATGGCTGCGTCAAATGCTTTTCTTGCAATACGCTCAACTTCATATTTGCTATAAATCATTGTATCATAAGCAGTGTTTCCGCCGTCGATACGCTCACGTTTTCCGAAATAAACATCACCAGTTAATTCACGGAAAAATAAAATATCAGCTCCTCTTAATAACTCAGGTTTGATGCTTGATGCTTCTAATAATTCATCAAAAAGTTTGATTGGACGAAGGTTTGCGTATAAGCCTAATTCTTTACGCATTTTCAATAAACCTTGCTCTGGACGAACTTTTGCCGAAGGGTCGTTATCGTATTTCGGATGACCAACCGCACCGAATAAAACAGCATCAGAAGCTTTCATTTTTACAAGAGTTTCTTCTGGAAGTGGGTCGCCAGTTGCTTCGATGGCAGCATGACCGATTAATGCTTCATCATAAGTAAATTCATGACCGAATTTTGCAGCGATTTTCTCTACTACTTTTTTACCTACGGCAGTTACTTCCTGCCCGATTCCGTCACCTGGGACGATTAAGATATGTTTTTTCATGTTTTATTTGAATCACAGAGTCACAAAGCGACAAAGTGTTATTTTTTGAAATATAATTGAGATTAAAACTTTGTGTCTAATTTATCAAATTCAACATCTTTTGAGTTGCTTTGATTGCTGAAACTGTCTGGTCAGAATCTAATCCACGGGTTTTGAAACTTTTTGTTGGACTTTCCCAGGTAATTATGGTTTCACAAAGAGCATCGGTTTTTCCTCCTGGCGGAATTCTTACCGCATAATCGGTCAATGTTGGAAGAGCAATTTTCTTTTTTAGATAAATTTTCTTCAATGCATTCATGAAAGCATCGTATTGACCATCTCCTTGAGCGTTTTCTTCAAAAGTTTCTTCATCAATTTTCACCATCAATGTAACTGACGGTCGAAGGTTTTTTGAATGAGTCATTACGTAGTTTATTACCTGCACACGCTCTACAATTGCTTCACTATCAAGTACATCTGAGATAATATAAGGCAAATCTTCTTTGGTAACAACTTCTTTTCGATCGCCAAGTTCGATGATTCTTTGCGTTACTTTCTTGATTTCATCTTGTGAAAGCGTGATGCCAATTTCGTGTAGATTTTTCTCAATATTGGCTTTTCCAGAAGTTTTTCCGAGAGCATATTTTCGAGTTCTACCAAAACGTTCGGGCATCAAATCATTGAAATAGAGATTGTTTTTATTATCTCCATCAGCATGAATTCCAGCGGTTTGCGTAAAGACGTTTTCTCCGATAACAGGTTTATTGACAGGAATACTAAATCCAGAAAAAGATTCTACAATCTTGCTAACTGTATAAAGCGATTGCTCGACCACAGAAGTCGTTACGTCAGGAATGAAATCATTGATAACTGCAATCGTACTTGACAAAGGAGCATTTCCTGTGCGTTCGCCCATGCCATTTACAGTCAAATGTAGTCCTTGTACACCCGCTCGGATTGCTTCCATCACATTGGCTACGCCCAAATCGTAGTCGTTGTGGGCATGAAAATCAAAGTGTTGATTTGGGTATCGCTCTACAATCGAATACAGAAAGGTATAAGTTTCCTGTGGCGTGAGCACACCCAAGGTATCGGGTAATAAAACTCGCTCGATGGGTTGTGTTGAAAGAAAATCAAGAAAACGAAACACATACTCTTGTGAGTTACGCATGCCATTGCTCCAATCTTCGAGATAAACGTTGGTTTTTATACCTTTCGACTGAGCCAAAGCAATCACATTCGAGATTTCGCTAAAATGCTGTTCGGGTGTTTTCTTTAACTGATGAGTCAAATGATTCATTGAACCTTTGGTCAATAAATTCATCACTTTTGCTCCTGCCTGAATCATCCAATTAATTGAAGAATCCCCATCAACGAAAGTAAGAACTTCTACTTTATCAAGTAAATCATGCTCTTTTGCCCAATTGGTTATTTTCTGAACAGCCAATAATTCGCCGTCAGAAACTCGTGCAGAAGCAACCTCGATTCTATCGACTTTTACTTCTGTGAGTAACATTTGGGCAATTGCCAACTTTTCGGTTGCAGAAAAAGACACTCCGCTGGTTTGTTCACCATCACGGAGTGTTGTATCCATTATTTCTATGTGTCGCATCTTATGCTTTGAGCTTTAGGCTATAAGCAATAGGCAATTGACTAAAAGCATCATTATAAAATGCATAAAGCATACAGCCTATAGCTTGTCGCTTTTTTTAGTACAAACTTTTATCTGCAAAAGCGGCAATTTCGGCTTTCATTGACTGCAAATAATCAATGTCATCATAGCCATTAATCATGTTATTCTTTTTGTAGCCGTTAATTGCAAAGCTTTCTTGCTCACCAGTTGCTAAAATAGTGATAGTTTGAGCAGGAAGGTCGATTTCAAGTTCTGTTTTTGGGTCTGCTTCAATTGCCGTGAAAATTTTGTGTAAAAAATCTTCACTTACTTGTACTGGTAAAATACCGATGTTTAAAGCATTTCCTTTGAAAATATCAGCAAAGAAACTCGAAACTACGCAACGAAAACCGTAATCGTAAATCGCCCAAGCAGCGTGTTCACGAGAAGAACCGCTACCAAAGTTACGGCCACCTACAAGGATTTTTCCAGAATAGATTGGGTTATTTAATACGAAATCTGCTTTCGGAGAATCGTCGTTGTTATAACGCCAGTCTCTGAATAAGTTTTTATCGAAATCTACTCTGCTTGTTGCTTTTAAGAAACGTGCAGGAATAATTTGGTCGGTATCCACATTTTCGATTGGCATCGGAACTGCGGTGCTTTTGAGTACTGTAAATTTATCGTATGCCATTTTATATGTCTTTATTTTTTACCACTAAGGCAGAATGTATCACATAGGTTTTTGTTAGTGTCTTAGTGGTTGAGTTTTATAAAAATTCTCTTGGGTCAGTAACTTTTCCAGTAACCGCTGCCGCTGCTGCAACCAACGGAGAAGCCAAAAGTGTTCTTGCACCAGGCCCTTGACGACCTTCAAAATTTCGGTTTGATGTTGAAACTGCGTATTTTCCTGCAGGAATTTTATCATCATTCATGGCCAAACACGCCGAACATCCTGGTTGACGCAATGCAAAACCTGCTTCGGTCAAAATATCCAAAATACCTTCTTCTTTGATTTGTGCCTCAACAATATGCGAACCAGGAACTAACCAAGCTGTTACGTTATCAGCTTTTTTACGTCCTTTTACGATTGATGCAAAAGCACGGAAATCTTCGATACGACCATTTGTACAACTTCCTAAGAAAACATAATCAATTGGTTTACCGATGATTTGGTCATTTTCGGCAAAGCCCATGTAATTCAATGATTTTGCATAAGAAGCAGCACCATCAAGTACGTTGGCAGCTTGAGGAATATTTTGAGAAATACCAGTTCCAAGACCTGGGTTTGTACCGTAAGTAATTTGTGGTTCAATTTCAGAAGCATCAAAAGTATATTCTATATCGAAAACTGTACCTTCATCGGTTTTGAGTGTTTTCCAGTATGCCAAAGCTCTTTCCCAAGCCTCGCCTTTTGGAGCTTGCTCTCTGCCTTTTAAGTAAGCGAAAGTAGTTTCGTCAGGAGCAATCATGCCACCTCTTGCACCCATTTCGATTGACATATTACAAACTGTCATACGTCCTTCCATGCTCATATTTTCAAAAACATCGCCAGCGTATTCACAGAAATAACCAGTTGCACCTGCTGCCGAAAGTTTTGAAATGATAAAAAGAGTAACGTCTTTTGGCAATACGCCTTTACCCAATTTACCATTAATATTTACACGCATTTTCTTTGGTTTTGGTTGCATGATACATTGCGAAGAAAGCACCATTTCTACCTCAGAAGTACCAATTCCGAAAGCAATTGCTCCGAAAGCACCGTGCGTAGAAGTATGCGAGTCACCACAAACGATGGTCATTCCAGGAAGAGTGATGCCATTTTCTGGCCCAACTACGTGAACGATACCATTTTTTGCATGACCTAAACCCCAGTGAGAAATACCATATTTAGCCGAGTTAGTTTCCAAAGCTTTCAACTGATTAGCCGAAAGTGGGTCTTGAACTGGTAAATGCTGGTTGATTGTTGGCGTATTATGGTCGGCAGTAGCAAATGTACGATTTGGGAAAAGTACGCCTAAACCACGTCCTTCGAGGCCTAAAAAGGCAACTGGACTCGTTACTTCGTGAATGAAGTGGCGGTCAATAAGAAAAACATCGGGGCCGTCTTCGATTTTACGAACTACGTGGGCATCCCATACTTTGTCAAATAATGATTTTGGTGCTGACATATTAATTTAATTGTTTTAATGCGATTTGTATGTTTGTTCTGCCGTAGAGACGTTGCCCCAATGGAATCGCATTGCAACGTCTCTACCAACCAACCGTCTTTATTCGGGTTTCATTTCCTCTCCAAAAAATTTATCTTCTTCCCAATTCAAAGGATTATTGAGAATGTATTGGCTAATTGTATTAAAAGCCTCGTCATCACGAATAATATTGTCCCAAAAACGTGTTTGCCATTCAAAATTCAATGTCGGAAATGCCGAATGAATGTGTTTGGTACAAATTGATTTGTATGACCGAACAATGGTTGAAATCGACCCAGATTTTGGTGATATTTTTTGATAAAATTCGTTTTTGTTCTCGGTAGAGACGTTGCATTGCAACGTCTCTACGGGGTCGATTATGTCAACAGGTTCAATATTTTCATAAAAACCATTTTTATTCAAAATCAAAACACCATGAATATGATTCGGCATTACCACAAATTCACCCAATTCAACAAATGGGAAATGTTTTGGGATTTCATACCAAAAGCCCTGCACAATCGCACCAACGGTCGATAACTTCATTTTGCCTTTTTCACATTCTCCTAAAAAGTACTGTCGATTTTTAGTACAAATTGTAATAAAATATGCCCCATTTGTGCAGTAATCCCAATTGGGATGTCTTGCCGAAGGAATGCGATATTTATTTTGGAATTTGTCCGCCATCGGAGTTTGTGGTATAGACGGTGCAAAATTGAGTATAATAACCTAATAATGATTAACGAAATACGACCAAAAAATAGCGTTTTTGGTTTAATTAATTTTATTGGGCGTAAAACCGTATTTTTCTTTGAATGCTTTAATGAAGTGAGAAACGCTTTCGTAGCCTATTTCGAGGCTTATTTCAGAAACATTTTTTTGTGAATTTTGCAGAAGAAAAAATGCGTATTCGAGGCGTTTGTTTTTTATCCAAACCGCTGGAGATGTATTAAATTGTACTTCAAAATCACGCTTAAATGCCGAGAGACTTCGTCCAGAAATGCGGGCTAATTCATTAATAGACAGTGGTTTGAGGTAATAATTTTCAAGAAAAAAGGATAAATCAACCTTTTGTCCTTGATAAATATTAAATAGGGTGATGCGGAATTGATTACTACGGTCGAGGTCGAGAAGATGCAACATCAATTCATCAAATTTTAGTTTCAAGAATTGATTCAAAAGGTTGGTTCTAGCACTGAAAAATGGAATCAGCGAGTCAACGAAAATATCAAAGTTTCCGTTACTTTCTAAACTTAAAATTTGCTCAAATGAACTTTGGGTATAATCTTCAAATAGTGATAGATTTTGTGCTACAAACTCTTTCAATAATTTTTCTGGAAAGAAAAAAACAAGGCTACGATAATTGCTATCAATTGATTCATTCATGGAATAACAGCCACGCTGAAAAAACAAAATCTGCCCTTTTTTTACATGAACATCTTGCGTAGGAGAAACAAACCTTTTTTCGCCTTCAAGCACATAAATAATGGCGTGTTCTTCAAAAAAAATCTCATTTCTTGGTGGATAAATATTATTTCGGTACGCCACAAAGGTCATGTCTTGAATCTTTAAAGATTCAAATTCCTGAGTATTTATCGAAGAAGGAACACGAAGCATAGCTGAAATCGTTTATTGCTATTTCGACCAAAGATACAAGAAAAAACAAAACTGTTACGGCAAACCACACAGGTTCTTACGAAAGATGATAATTTGATGAAAACCATAATTTATCAACTATCATAAAAACCTGTATCGGTCGTCATTATAATTATATGCTAATTAATACACTTTTTCATAATATTCTGCGGCCATTCGGTCGGCATCGAAGAAGGCATTTACATCATTCATACTTTGTAAAACCATTTTTTGCCAATCTTCTGGGCGGTCATAATAGGTTGGTAAAATCTTATTTTCGAGCATATCGAGCATATTGCTAATATCTACCATATCACGCTCCCAATCAGGCGAATGAGGAGCATCTGGCACAACGAAGGAGTTTTGTTCGGTAGCAAATTCACAAACCCAACCATCAAAAGTTGAGAAATTGAGCGAACCATTCATTGCGGCAGTCATACCACTTGTTCCTGACGCTTCACGCGTAACAATTGGCGTATTCAGCCAAACATCCGAACCATCCTTGATGAGTTTAGACAAGTTCAATTCATGCCCTGTTAAGACAGCCATATTTGGGTAAAGGTGGCTCAAATAATACAATTGATTGAAATTATTAATTGCTCCGCCATCAAAAGGGTACGGTTTTCCTGCCCAAATAAACTGAATAGGATACTTGGTGTTTTTCATCAATCGGTCGAAACGCTCACGGTCACGAGTCAATAAATCAGGGCGTTTATATGCTGCAAAACGTCTTGCCCAAATGATTGTCAATACTTCGGGTTTGAAAAGTTTACCCGCTTGGTCAGCAACGGTTTTGAAGAGTACTTCTTTCAATTCTTTTTTGCGGGAAGTAATCGTTTTTACATCGCCTTTTTTGCGAGCTTTTTCCAAAACTTCATCAGCCCAATAAAGGTTGTTTTGAGCGTTTGTCACATGCGTAATTTCACAAATGCCTGTATAATCTCCCCACATTTTGCGAGAAACATCGCCATGAAGTTTCGATACGGCATTGGCTTTTCGACTTAAACGTAAAGCAACCAACGAATGATTGAAAACATTATCGGTGATTCCCGAAATTTTACGAACTTCATTCATCGGTACGCCCGCAAAGAAATTCATATTTTCGAGCATATTAATATCATGTTTCTCATTACCAGCCTCTTCGGGCGTATGAGTCGTAAAAACCAAATGTTTCTTTACTTCCGCTACTTTACCAAACTTTTTATACAAATGAAAAGCACCAGAAAGAGCATGGGCTTCATTAAAATGATAAACGTCGGGTTCGTAGCCAATTTTATCCAAGAAAGTTGTTCCACCAATACCCAAAATCATACATTGAGCTACTTTTATTGAAGCATCAGCATCGTATAAATGATACGAAAGAGACCTTGCCCAATTATCATTTCCATCGGTATCGGTGGTCAGAAAAAACATCGGAACTGTGCCAAATGTAGTCGAAGGCAAGAAATAAGTAGCCACCCAAACGGCTCGATTTTGTATGTTAATTTGGAAACGAACGCCAGTATCCTGCAAAAAACTATACATTTTCTCACGAAACTGCACGGCCATACTATTGTCGGTATTGCGAACTTGGTCGTAATAACCAAATTTCCAAAGAATACCGATTCCGACAAGGTTTTGTTTGAGTTGATACGCACTTCTCATGTGCGAGCCAGCCAAAAATCCAAGTCCGCCAGAATAGGTTTTGAGAGCTTGGTCAATGGCAAATTCCATTGAGAAATAAACGGCTGATTTCTTAAATTTTGGGGCAAAAGAATACGGATGAGCAAATTGCTCAGGGAGGTTTTTCATTTTTATCATAGGTTATTTTCTATGACAAAAGTAGAGAAAATTCTGAATTTACGAGTTAAGAATTATTTTTTACGAATGAAATGAACCTAAAATTAGGCCTTTGGCTCCGCTCGGCTACCATCTTACTTGTCCATCGCCAATTACAATCCATTTTTCAGTCACGAGTTTTTCGAGAGCAAATGGCCCACGAGCATGGAGTTTTTGCGTGGAAATGCCAATTTCTGCACCTAAACCAAACTGTCCACCATCTGTAAAACGAGTAGAAGCATTATGATAAACGGCCGCTGCATCAACTTCCGCCAAAAATCTTGCTGCAAAAGCTTGGTTTTGTGTCAGAATCGCTTCTGAATGTCGAGAAGAAAATGCTTGAATGTGCGAAAGTGCTTGGTCGATATTGGTAACAGTCTTGATAGAAATTTTATAATCGAGCCATTCACGGCCAAAATCTTCGGGTTGAGCGTGATGTAAGTTTTCATAGCCAATTTTCTCAAAAACTGCGTAAGCTTTTTCATCGGCATAAATCCCAACGTTCCATTTCTTGAAATCTTCTACTAACATTGGCAAAAATTGTTCAATGATAGCTTCGTCAATAATTGCACAATCCAAAGAATTACAAACTGATGGACGAGAAACACGGGCATTGACAATAATGTCTTTAGCTTTGGCTAAATCAGCACTTGATTCAACGTATGTATGCACCACGCCAGCACCAGTTTCGATGGTAGGAATGAGTGAATTTTGACGCACAAATTGAATAAGTGAGTCAGACCCACGAGGAATAATAATATCAACAAAGCGAGTTGCTTTTAATAATTCTTCGGTAAATTTTCTGTCGGTTGGCAAAAGTAAAACTGCTTCATCAGCAACGCCAAATTTTGCCAAAATTTGATGAATTAGGCCAACTAGACAAGAGTTTGAGAAAAAAGCTTCTTTTCCACCTTTCAGCACACACGCATTGCCCGAACGCAAGCAGAGCGAAGCCACATCAATCGTAACATTTGGGCGAGATTCGTAAATAACGCCTACAACGCCCATCGGAACGGCAATTTTCTTAATATTTAAGCCATTCTCAAGGTTTCTTTCGGTCAGAACTTCTCCTGTTGGGTCGGGTAAAAGAGCCACTTCTCGTAGCGAATCTGCCAAACCTTGAATACGGTTTTCATTCAAAAGCAAACGGTCATATTTAGGGTCGGTTTTATCCATTAAGTCTAAATCCTTTTGATTTTCAGACATAATCAAAATCTTTGATTGCTCAACGATTTCTGCCAATTCATTCAATAATTGACTACGTTGGGCATCAGAAAGCCGACGAACCGATGCCGACGCTTGTTGCGTTTGCTGTAAAAGAGGAAGTATTGAATTCATTTTTCTGTTTTGGCCACTAGCTTTTGGCTATCAACTACTAAAAATTATCATGCTTAAAAAAGACGAAGTCAGAACGTATATGTCTTCATCTTTTTTAATTAATCACGAGCAAAACATTGCCTTGATTTTATTTTTTCGTAAAATTACGTTTCAATCAGCACAATCAAAAGAATTAACTCAACCTAAGTAATATGTTTAGCGAAAAAGACCTTAGCCAAATTGACGCCCGAGGGGCAAATCTTGAAACAATTCTTGAGCAAATCGAAAACTTTAAGAATGGATTTCCTTACCTCAACGTCATCAAAGCCGCCACCATCGACGATGGAATGATTCAACTTGGCGATGAAAAAGCGACCAAACTTGCCAAAGATTTTGACGACCAGATTTTCGGTAAAAAATTACTAAAATTTGTGCCAGCTTCAGGTGCAGCTTCTCGGATGTTCAAATCGCTTTTTGCAGCTTTAGAAGAAGACAAAATTGATAAATCAGTCAATGAGTTTTTGGAGCGACTACAAGATTTTGCGTTTTATAATAGTTTAATAAAATCAATCGGAAGCGAATCAGCCGATCATAAAACTATCTTAAAGCATCTCCTAACAGCCGAAGGCCTAGATTATGGTAGTTTACCTAAAGGTTTGTTGGAATTTCATAAATACGGAGATTCAACTCGCACACCAGCCGAAGAACATTTGGTGGAAGGAGCAAAATATGCCAATGCGGGCGGAAAAGTAAATCTTCATTTTACGGTTTCGCCAGAGCATAGAAGTAAGTTTCAAGCCTTAATTGATAGTGTTTTGGCAAGTTATGAAGCAAAATTTGGCGTAAAATATAGCATCAGTTTTTCTGAGCAGAAACCCTCGACAGATACGATTGCGGTGAACCTTGATAACACACCATTCCGCAATGCAAATGGAGATTTATTGTTTCGTCCAGCAGGACACGGTGCTTTGCTAGAAAATCTGAACGACCAAGATGCTGATGTTGTATTTATCAAAAACATTGATAATGTTGTGCCAGATAGCTTAAAAGAGCAAACAATTATCTATAAAAAAGCTTTGGCAAGTTTAGTGCTGAGCTACCAAGAAGCGATTTTTGCATTCTTGAAAATGATGGATGGCGTAAAAATAAGCGAAGTAGATTTACTAGAAATTTCTGAATTTTTAGAAAACGAACTTTGTGTCGAAGCTCCCGAAGATTACGAAGATTATACTTTAGAAGAAAAAATTACTTATTGCCGTGCGAAACTTAATCGTCCATTGCGTATTTGTGGCATGGTGAAAAACGTTGGTGAACCAGGTGGTGGGCCTTTTTGGGCAGAAAATGCCGATGGTTCAACGTCGTTACAAGTAGTAGAATCTGCCCAAATTGATTTGAAAGATCCTGACCAAAAAGAAATTTTCGACGAAGCAACGCACTTTAACCCAGTTGATTTGATTTGTACTTTGAAAGATTACAAAGGAAATAAATTTAATCTTTTGGATTTCCGTGACCCAAAAACAGGGTTTAATACACAAAAATCTCAAAGTGGTCGTGACCTAAAAGCTCAAGAACTTCCAGGTCTTTGGAATGGTGCAATGGCAGATTGGAATACGCTTTTTGTAGAAGTGCCATTGATTACGTTTAATCCTGTGAAAACGGTGAATGATTTATTAAGACCAGAACACCAATAAGAAAATTATAAATAATGGATACGAAACCAGAATAGTCTATTTTCGGTATTCGCTATTTTCTCGATAATGACTTCATTAAAAATAGATACGCCAACGACTGTTCGGCTAGGAGAAGAATTGGATTTGGTAAAGTTAAATGACTTTATCAAATCCCAATTGCCTGATTTTGAAGAAATTATAGAAGTTTCGCAATTCCCAGGAGGGTATTCAAACTTGACGTATTTCTTGAAAACAGCAAACCGAGCGTATGTTTTGCGTCGCCCACCCGTTGGAGCAAAAGACATCAAGGGAGGACATGATATGGCACGTGAATACAAGATTTTGACTGCTATAAAATCAATTGGTTATGCAAAAATTCCGAATCCAATTATTTTTTCGGAAGATGAAAACATAATGGGTTGTCCGTTTTATATCATGGAGCGAGTGCAAGGCATTATTTTGCGGGCAAAAGATGCTCCAAAACTCATGGCTTCGGTTGCTCCTAATGAAATGCGAAAACTATCGGAAGCACTTTGTGATAATCTAGCCGATTTGCATGCTATTGATATTGAATCTACGGGACTAATAAATATTGGTAAACCAGAAGGCTATATTCTGAGGCAAGTTGAAGGTTGGCATAAGCGTTATTTGGCTTCGCAAACAGATGAAATTGCATCAATGGATAATCTGGCAAATTGGCTTAAAGTCAACCTTCCTACAGAAGGAAAGCCAACGCTCATTCATAATGATTATAAGTATGATAATGTAGTGTTAAATGCCAATAATTTATCAGAAATCATAGCTGTTTTAGATTGGGAAATGACCACCGTTGGCGACCCTCTTATGGATTTAGGTACAAGTCTTTCGTACTGGGCGGAAGCCAATGATGGAACTTTTGAGAAAACATTCAATCTTTCGTGGGTTGAAGGGAATTTGACACGCCAAGAGTTTGCCGAGCGTTATGCCGAAAAAAGTGGCCGAGATGTATCTAATATTTTGTATTTCTATGTTTTTGGTTTATTCAAAAACTCAGTAGTTATTCAACAAATTTATAGCCGATACAAAAAAGGGCTAACAACCGACCCTCGTTTTGCTGATTTAATTTTTGGTGTAAAAGCACTTTCAAAAAAAGGTATAAAGTCAATTGAAAGTGGGAAAATGATGTAGCATACTTTTTATTTGATAACAAAAAAGAGCTTGAAAATTATTTTCAAGCTCTTTTTTGTTAAACTTATTTATACTGCTCGATGATTCGATGAAGTGCCTTTTGCGTATCTAGATTCGGGAAGAAATCATAGATTTGGGTGTGCGATTCGAAGTTTAAAATCAAACCAGTTTCTAAATATTTGTAGGCTTCATTGTAGCTGCCATCAAAAATTAGATAAGCGGCAGCTCGATAAAATAAATCTGGGTCATCGGGCATTTCCGAAATTCCATCATAAACTATTTCAAAAGCTTTGCTATATTCGCTTTGCTCAAAAAATAACAATGACCAATTCAACCAAATATCAGGATTGTTTGGGTCGATTGCTACGGCTTGCGTGTAGGCTTCATTGCTCGATAAAAAGTTGCCAAGTTTTGATTCGGTATCGCCCAATAACAACCAATAATCAGCATTGGATTCATTGAGTTTGATGGCTTTTTGGGTAAAATGAACACTTTCAAGCCATCGGTCTTGCTCGTATAAAGCGGAACCCATTCCAAACCAAGCATCGTCCCAGTTTTCATCTAAAATGGTTGCTTCTTTATAATTTTTATACGCCTCTTCGTATTGTTCTAATTTTTCGCAAGATGCCCCCAAATGAGTGTAAACTTCGGCCGAAGGAGCTTCATGTTTCAATACGTTGGCGTAACATTCTTTAGCATCAATAAAATTATTGAGATTCATGTACGCATGGGCCAAATTGAACCAACCCGAAGCGAAGTCTTCTTTTACTGTAACGGCATAGTCGTAGGCGAAAGCGGCATCTTTGTGCTTATTCAATCGGCTATACATCATGCCTAAAGCAAACCACGCAAAGTGCGAGTAGGGGTCATTATCAACTAATTGCTCAAAATAGACGAGGTTTTCTTCTAATTTATTGGCTTGCTCTAAACAAAAAACCAATTCATAAAAACCAATTTCCTCATGAAATTTATGACGAATCGCTTTTTTATAAAAATGAGCGGCTTCTTCAAATTTTTGCCAATTTTGATACGTTTGTGCTAACTGAAAATAAACGGTTTCTTTCTCGTCCGACAATAACAATGCTTCACGAAGATGCTCAATAGCTTCTTCATAATTACCCATCAGATTAGAAATTACTCCTCTCATGTAAGTTATTTCGTTATCGGCGGGGTTGAAAGTGGCCGCTTGGTCAAGTACCGACATTGCCTCCTCAAACTGCTCATAATTGGCGTGCAATTGCACTTTATCCAAGAGTAGCTCGAGCGAATAAGGGTATTGTTGCAAGCCAATTCGGCACGCTTTCATGGCCATATCCCATTTGCTTTTGAGCAAATAATATTCTGACAATTGTTCGTACGTTTCTTCATCGAAGAAAATCGATTCCTTACTTTTGAGCATTTCCTCAAAGCGTTCGGCAGATGCTTTTACGTCAGCGTCGTCGAAGTTATCGAATCTGTCACTAAATTCGTGTTGCATGTAGATTCCACTCAAAGGTTAGTCAGTCCAACCATAGGACTGCACATCGTGACTTTAAAAATGTAGTTTTGGGACTTTAAATTATGACTACAATTTCGAATATTTTGTTTGGTATTAATTGATTTTAGCCGTTAAGAGCATTTATTTGTTCTTGATTGGCTATTAACAGATAATAAAAGCGAACATTAATATTAAAATTAGGATTAAATATAAAAGTTATTTATTAAATGTCAATAAATTTTGCAAAATAAAAGTTCGTTTTGATTTTCGATGAATATTTTAAATTCCTTTTTGCAGAAAACTACAAACTCGAAAAATTGTATCATCTAATTTTGTAAATTCAAAACCAATTGTTTTACGAATCTTGTCATTTTTATAAGCAAATTTCGTGCGAGAGTTTTTTGCAGTTTCTTTTGTGATAAGTGGAGATTTTTTTGTGAAGAAAGCACGGATGGATTCTAACCTCCACAAGATTTCGACCATCAATGGTGAAAGGGTACTTGTTGGTGGTTTTTTATTGAAAACACGGGCAATTTTCTCAAAAAACTCTTTGTAAGTGATTGTCCCGCCATTGAGTATAAAGCGTTCTCCTTTGATTTCTGAAGTTGTTAAACGAAAAATACCCTCGATAACATCCTTAACATCAACGTAATTGAGATTACCGTTGGTATAATATTTGTTCTGGTCATAAACATACTTAAAGAGCTTCGTACTACTTTTGTGCCAATCTCCTTCGCCCAAAATAATTGAAGGATTTACAACCACAACATTGAGTCCTTCGGCTTCTCCCCGCCAAACTTCTAGTTCGGCCTCATACTTTGATTTTGCGTAATTAGAATTGAGTGGAGAATCTTCCCATTTTTGATTTTCGTCGATTATTCCTCCAAAAACGTTTTCTGATGCAGCCGTTGTGCGACCCAAAGCGGCAATCGAACTAACATGGCAAAGTTTTTTTATTTTTTTCTCTAAACAAATATTTACTAAGTTGGCTGTTCCTTCTACGTTTACTTTAAACATTTGGTTTCGGTCTTTGGCAGCAAAAGAAACCAAAGCGGCTGTATGAACCACAAAGTCTTTATTCTCAAGGGCATTTTCGAGTGAATGAATGTCCAAAATATCACCTTCAATGATGGAAATTTTATCAGCAATATCTTTCAACAAAGATAAATCGCTATTGGCTCTACATAATGCAGAAACATTATAGCCAGCGTCAACAAATCGGCGAGTAGCAGCACTTCCAACCAAACCATTTGCACCCGTAATAAGAACTCGATTCATAATTTTCAGTGAGAGAGTGAAGGTGTTAAACGTTTTAAAATAGTAGAGACGTTGCAACGCAACGCCTCTACGACATTTCTTATGATAACATCTTGTTTATCTCGAATAGTTCGGAGCTTCTCTAGTAATTTGAATATCGTGCGGATGACTTTCTTTGATGCCAGCAGCAGTTATTTTTACAAATTTTGCTTGCTGTAAAGTGGCAATGTCTCCTGCACCGCAGTAGCCCATACCAGCTTTAAGTCCTCCAACCATTTGATACAAGATTTCGGCAGCACGGCCTTTGAAAGGCACACGACCAACGATTCCTTCTGGAACTAATTTCTTAATATCATCTTCTGCATCTTGGAAATAACGGTCTTTTGAGCCATCTTCCATCGCTTCTACCGAACCCATTCCACGGTATGTTTTGAACTTACGTCCTTCATAAATGACCATTTCGCCAGGTGCTTCTTCTGTACCTGCCAACAATGAACCAATCATAACTGTACTTGCACCTGCTGCGATAGCTTTTACAATATCGCCAGAGAAACGGATTCCACCGTCGGCAATTACTGGTACACCATATTTTGCGGCTGCTCTTGCAGAATCTGCAACGGCCGATAATTGTGGCATTCCGATACCAGCGATGATTCGAGTTGTACAGATACTTCCTGGGCCAACGCCAACTTTGATAGCATCGGCTCCTGCTTTAGCAAGGGCTTCGGCGGCTTCTTCAGTGGCAATATTACCTACGATTACATCAATATTTGGGAAAGCAGCTTTGATACGTTTGAGGGTATCAATTACGCCTTTTGAATGTCCGTGAGCTGTATCAATGCTAACAACATCAACGCCAGCTTTGATAAGTGCTGCAACACGCTCTTCGATGTCGGGAGTTACGCCAACTGCTGCTCCTGCAATCAGACGACCAAGCCTATCTTTTGCGGCGTTTGGACGGTCTTTTTTCTTCAAAATATCTCGGTAAGTAATCAACCCGATTATTTTGTAGTCTTTGTCAACGATTGGTAGTTTTTCAATTTTATAGTTACGCAAAATATCTTCTGCTTCCGATAAACCCGCTCCTTCATGGCCAACGATTAAGTTATCTTTGGTCATAATTTCGGTAATTGCTTTTGAGTTATCTAATTGAAAACGTAAATCACGATTAGTAATAATACCTTTTAATTTCTGGTTTTCATCAACAATTGGAATGCCACCAATTTTGAATTCCTTCATAATACGTAATGCATCGCCTACGGTAGCTGTTTCATGAAGTGTAATTGGGTCGATAATCATACCGCTTTCCGAGCGTTTTACCTTGCGAACTTGCTCGGCTTGTTGCTGAACGGTCATGTTTTTGTGAATAAAACCAATTCCTCCTTCTTGAGCCATTGCCACCGCCATTTCGTATTCGGTCACGGTATCCATTGCCGCCGAGATAAGTGGAATGTTCAATTGAATATTTTTGGTCAGAAATGTTTTCGTTTGCGTATCACGTGGGAGAACCTCGGAGTAAGCTGGAACGAGCAGAACGTCGTCGTAAGTGAGTGCTTCGTAAAGCAGTTTTGAAGAATCTAACATATGCAAATAATTTCGTTTTCTTATTTGCCAAGCAAAATTACGGCAAATATTTGGAAACGACAATTTTCTGCGAAAAATTTAATTTCTAATTAATATTAAGCTCATCATGGGAATGTATTTTGAAGTAGAAAAATATTGTCGATTATCAACATTTTTCTACTTCAAAAACAACCCAAATCAATCTATTTTCCATTCACCGTTTGAGTAAAAATCTAAGATTTTTTTCTGTAATAAAAACTCATACTTAGCTTGTACGAGATTGGATTTTGCTCGGTCAAAATTGGTTTTTGCAAGTATATATTCTAAATAATTGACCGTTCCAGCATTGATTCGGCTTTCAACTGCTTTGATATTTTGGTCTAAAATAGCTACCTGATTGGTTGCTACTTTGTAGCGGTCGGATGCAGCCGAAAGTAATTGAAATGTTTGCTCAATTGATTGACGCAGTTGGAGTTTAACCATATTAAACTGATTTTGACTTAATTGTTGCTGAACTTTAACTGCCGAAATGCGAGGTGAATTTTGTAATCTTCCCAAAATTGGAATACTAATATCGAGGCTTAATGAACCACTTCGTGTGCCGTTGATTTGCTTGAAATAGTTTTCTGATTTGTTAGAAGACGAGTAAAAAGTTCCATAATTACTCGAAAGCGTGATTTGTGGTAATGTGTTTGCTTGTGTTGCTTTGAGTTGGCTATCGAAGCTTTTTAGGCGTAATTCGCCCGCTTTTATTTCGGGGAAATTATTGGATGCTTGCTCGAAAATCCCATCAATTGATTGATTATCAATGTTATATAATAAAACGTCTTCTTTTAAAGACTCAAAAATAAAACTATTATTGTTTGACTGATTCATGAGTTGGAATAATGCAAGTTTGGCAACTTTATGAGCGTTTTGAGACGTAACGAGCGAAAATTCATCATTAACCAATTGAGATTTTATTTGAAACAATTCGGACTGTCCGACAACGCCTGCCTCAACTTGTTTATTGATTCGTTCAACTTGAGATTTTGAGGTTTCAACTTGTTGTTTACTCACTTCCAATAATTCTTGCGAAGCCAAAACTTGCAAATATGCCTGCAAAACGCCAATAATTGTGCGGTTTTTGACGGCTTCGATATTTTTTGCACCAGCATCACGTAAAAATTCATTTTGACGAACTTGGTTTTTTATCTGAAAACCATTGAAAAGTGTCATTGTTGCTTGTAAACCGAAATAATTAGTTGTATAAACCTCTTCAATGAATGCGTTTGTAAATCGGTCAATGCTTCGACCCACGCGAATATCTTGCCCTGTTCCAAAACCGATGCGTGGATAAATAAGTGATTTGGCTCTCGACAACTCTACATTGGCACTTTCGCCCAAAATCTGACTTTCTCGATAAGTTAAATTATTTTTGATGGCAATATCAACACACTCCTTTAAAGATAATTTTTGACCAAAACAAAGGCCTCCCACATGTCGATTTGGAAATAATAAGACACTTAAAAGAGCAATTTTTAAAAATGTAAATTTCATGATTATGCAATTGAAAATAATAAAGTTTTAGTCAAAATTCCTCTTGATGCTTAGGCATTTTCTACCCAACCGTCTTTTAATCTAATAATTCGATTTCCGTATTCGGCATTGGCTTCTGAGTGTGTTACTTGAACGATTGTTACGCCATCTTTCTGATTCAATTCTTTGAATAATTCCATGATTTGTTGTGCATGTTCGGAATGAAGATTACCTGTTGGTTCATCTGCAAAAATTATTTTTGGTTCTGCAACAATGGCTCTGGCGATACCTACTAATTGTTGCTGACCACCCGAAAGTTGAGATGGAAAAAGGTCTTTTTTGGCTACAATATTAAATCGGTCAAGCACGTCGGCTACTCGACTTTTACGCTCTGACGACGACTGTCCTTTGTATAAAAGGGGTGTTTCGATATTTTCATAAACCGTTAATTCATCAATCAAATGATAAGCTTGGAAAACAAAACCAATGCTCGTTCGGTGCAGTTCGGTGCGTTTCTTTTCGGAAAGTTTCAATACGGGAGTTTCCCCCAAAACATATTCTCCTTCAGATGCTTCTTCGAGTAAACCTAAAATATGGAGAAGTGTTGATTTTCCCGAACCCGATGGCCCCATAATCGACACAAATTCTCGCTCTTTTATTTCGAGGTTAATGTTTCGTAACACATAAGTTTTGCCGAAACCTGCGGGGTAATATTTAGAAACGTTTTTTAGCTGAATCATTGGTTTTGTTTTCTTAAACGATTTACACTTTCCTTTTTAGTTGTAAATAATCTAAAAAGTAGATGATTTTGAGCGATAAATTATTGTTTTGGTCACTTTGAATGGTATTCTGAAAATTATCAAGATAACGTGTATTCGCAATGTCAGAATTGGTAAAGCCTGCATTTTTCCAAACAGCATTCAAGAAACTTCCTGGGGCAAATTGCCAAGTATAAACCATGTCAATATTAAAATAATTGACGTTTCGGTTGTGTTTATCGGTTATCCCTGTTTTTGCATCAAGCGAACCATTTTCATTCAACGTATAAAATTCTTTGTTATCAACCACACTCACATAATGTCTGGCTCTGAAAGTTAAGCCCATTTTATTGGTAAAATTATATTTCAGGTTTAATACATTATCAACGGTATTTACTTTTCTGATGGCAAATAAAATGCTGTTATCGTCGAGTGTGGCGGTGTAGCCTAAACCTCTTGGGCGTGGCTGAAAACCAATTTGATGCCCAATCGAAAACTTACTACTAAAACGGTAGTTTTGCCCTAAAAATAAGTCTATACCTGAAATTTTATAGAAATTCAAGAAAACTCGCTCGACTGCTTCAGCATTAATTGAATATTTTTTTGCTGAATTTGACTCAATCCAACCACCCAAAGCAATGCTATTACCTCGCTTGAAAACATAACCTTCATTGCGAGGTTCGTAAAAATCATTTTGGGCTGGGCGATAGTTACCAAAAAGTCCAAACCAAATCAGTTTTTTTGTTTGAGCGTTGATATTTACTTGCAAATTTGACTGTTGATATTTGCTTTTTATATTACCAATTGGCGAGAATAAATTACTCAAGCTTCCATTCAAATTAAGGAAAAGGCGGTTGTACCAACCTTTGGGTTCGGTGTATCTGTAACCAACATAAAAGCTATGATTGATAAAGTTGTTATTGGTAAAATAGCCTAAATCATTGCTATTAAATTTGGTGTCAGTCAATGCTTGTGAAACATTAAAGTTAAACCTTCCGCTGGTTTTACCGAAACTAAGGGTATGGCTGTATCCCAAAGCGTTTTCACTGTCAGATGTTTTATATTTTAGGCGACTAACTGATGCACTTCCTGATAAATTATAGGTATTTTTCTTGTCAAAAAAACTAAATAACCCAGCACTTACATTGGCATTATAATCATTACTTCCTCTAGTTACGTTTGTGTTTACAAAACTTATACTTGAGTTATGTTTGAATGTTTGGTCAAGCACAATTAAGTTGTAATTGGTGGTCGGATTTGTCTCAAATTTACGTATTTCGCCTGTTTCGATATTTTCTATGGTAGCAAATTGTGCTTGAGTTACGGCATTTAAAATGCCAATTCCAAGTCCGTTTTTAGTTCTCCCAGATATTTTTGACGCATTGATTAATTTTGCTTCCGATGGATTTTTTATCATTTTTTCATTAGATTTTACATCGTCGTAAGCGTCATATAAATGAATGGGTGTTCCGCCGATTCGGCGTGAATAAAATAAGTTTCCCTTATTGAAAAGCTCTGTGCCTTCGGTAAAAAAAGAACGATATTCATTAAATTTAACTTCAAATGGCGTAAGATTCAAGACTTTATTATCGCTTTGAACTTGCCCAAAATCAGGAATCAAAGTAGCATCCAAAGTGAAAGCTTGATTTAAGCCAAGTTTTAGGTCAAGACCACCTGAAATCTGATTTGTCCAATTTTTTTGGTCCGTTAAATTGGTCGGAAAATGATTTCCATAAACCGAAAAATACGGAAAAAGTTGTAGGCGTAGCGGAGGCTTAATATTGGTAATGCCTGTCCACTGACCTTCTTGGGTCAAAAATCCATTGATATTTGGATTAATGGCATTCCAAGTATATTGTTGTTCCGTTTTTCGACGCCGACGAGTAATATTCATTCCCCAATTTTGTACTTTATCTTTACTAAATCGAATGGCTGAATAAGGTAAAAACATTTCAAAGCTCCAGCCTTTATCATGAATCACGACCGCACTTTTCCAAACGGCATTCCAACTAAAATCTTCGCCACCATTATTACTGTTTTGATTGGAAGTCATTTTTGCATCCCATTGCTCTCCAAGCGGAGTCAAGAAATATTCAAAACCGTTTAATTTATCGTTGTAAGTATCGAAAATCAATCCAATATAATCATTCGTTCCGAAACCGTCTCGACCGACTAATTCTTTGGCAATGCTATCAATGTTTCGCTCAAAGCACGTTCCGCCAAAATAAATTCCTGCATCATCATACATCAAAAATGTTTCTGTATGATTGCCTTTTTCTTCTTTTCGACCAATAACAGGTCTAAATTCAGTATAATCATCGGCTTTTGCAGCATCTTGCCAAGCTAAATCATTGAGTTTCCCATCAATAATTACTGCTTTTGTGGTTCTTTTTGCTTCGAGCGAACGTGGTACGATTTGACCAAAAGTCTGTTTTAAGCCAACACTTGAGAGCGTTAGTAAAAATAAAATAAGCTTTTTCATAATTGTCGTTTATAATTTGTTTTTGTGGTTGCAAATCTATTTTCATTTGCTTTGAATGAGCATTAAGAAATGTTAAGTAGCTGTTTTTTAACAATTATTAATAAACTGTGGATACTCATCAAATAAAAAAAGGTTACAAAAAGTGATTGATAGAAACGACATATTTTTTGTTTAAAAGTTGCATGGATTTTAATTTTGCCAGAACTTTATTTTCTGGTTTTTGATAATTTAACTTTTTCATAATTTTGTGTACTGTATGTCCTAAACCCTAATTTTAGACAGCAGTATTTAATTTTCAAAACCTGTGCCAATTTTTTTAAACAACTTACTATCAGTATTTTAGATAATTTTTATTAAAAATATTTGTCCGAAAACGGACAAGTTTAGTACGCCTTCGGACATTGGGACGATTGGGCATTTATACTTTTTAGACAGGCTAATTGTATTTTTAAATGAACAAACGTATATTTGAAGACGTTAGAATAAATTATGAAAAAGTAGAAATAAAACCAACATGAATCGAATTGATAGATTATTTGGGATATTAACTTTGTTGCAGTCAAGGAAATACGTTTTGGCTGAAAAAATTGCGGATAAGTTTAAAATCAGTATCCGTACAGTTTATCGTGATTTGAAAGCCCTCAGTGAGTCGGGGATTCCTTTGAGTTTTGAGCCAAATAAAGGCTATTTTGTGGTTCAGGGTTATTTTCTGCCGCCCATTTCGCTTTCTACAGAAGAAGCAAATGCCCTTTTACTCATGGAATCAATGGTGTATGGTTTTACAGATAAATCAATACAAAAACATTATACCGATGCGTTGAATAAAATTAAGTCGATTTTGCCAACATCGCAGAAAGAAAAAGCAGAGTTTTTAACCAATAATATCAAATATCAAGTTCCTGCCAGACTCAAACAAGATTATGAGCATTTAGCAATTCTACAAAAAACAATTGCCTCTAAAACCGTCATTTCTTTTGCTTACAAAAATAATAAAGAAGAAATCAGCAAACGCCAAGCCGAACCAATTGGGTTGATTTTTTATGCTTTCGGATGGCACGTGATTGCTTGGTGTTATAAACGAAATGAATACCGAGATTTTAATGTTTCAAGAATGTCTGATATTGAAGACACATTCCAAGTTTTCAAGAAAAATGACCACATTGAAGTAAGCGACTATATGCCCCAATTGCCTGTTAATTATTAAAATAAATATTTATAAAATTCTTTGAAAAGCACTGACATAGGGTTGTCAGTGACACACAGTTGCTTTGTATCATTAACTAAAACAACACAAAGTATGTCAATGATTGCAATGTATCTCAAAGAATTGGAGCAAGAATCACTTGTTACACGTAAAATGTTGTCTATCATTCCCGATGATAAATATGACTGGCAGCCGCACCCAAAAAGTATGACAATTCGTACATTGGCCACGCACATTGCTGAGTTACCAACTTGGATAACAATGGCTCTGACTACTGATGAATTAGATTTTGCCTCAGCTTCATACGACCCAACAATCATTAATAATACGGCTGATTTGCTTGCTCTATTTGAGGCATCATTGATTGACGGAAGGTCACAATTAATTGCTGAAAATGAAGAAAAACTCTCCGAAACTTGGACTTTACGTTCAGGGGACCACATACACATGGTAATGACAAAAGCCGAAACTGTTCACCATGCTTTGTGTCAAACGATTCATCACAGAGCCCAATTGGGTGTTTTCTTGAGATTGTTGGACGTACCAATTCCTGGAACTTATGGGCCAAGTGCCGATGATACAAATTTCTAAAATAAAAATTAGTAAAAATTTTATGAAAAAGCTATTTTAAGGCTGACGCATCCATGCAACCAAAGAGGTCTTAATAAGGCCTCTTTTTATTTTTTGGTACTATCCATTTTTGCCGAATTTGCAGTTGCAATCGAATCTCTATCGAAATAGGCTTTTTTTGTAACATCTGAAGCCTTTTTGGTTGTTCCGAAAGTAATTAAACCAGCGAGATAAGCGATACCCATCAAAGCTAAAATAAGCCCAAATCCCCATCCCCAAAAACGCTTGTAGTTCAGTTTTTTTTCTTCCATTATTTCGCTTTTTGTCTCAATAATGGCTTTATCTTTTTTGTTCATCATGCATTGCTTTGTTAAAAATAACTTATCAGGAAAGGTACATTGCTTGAGAACAGAAAATACTATGAATGTGTGAATGATGTAAATAATCAAAATAATGTTGTAAGTATTGGGTCTTCGGCGGTTTAAAAATGTGGTGAAAGGTTTTTAAACTTAATTTTCAATATTTAAAGAGTGTTTTGGTTTATCGACGTTCGTTATTCATATTTGTTGAAAAATGTTAAAATTATGACCGAAATTGAAATATTGGGAAAAGCCTTTCAATCTTTTGCTGGAATGAGTAGTGAAGCGTTTCAGCTTTCATTAAAATATTGGCAAGTAAAAACTTACAAAAAAGGCGAATTTTATAACGATTTTCAGCAAGTTTGTAAACATTTGGGCTTTGTGTTGGAAGGCGTTTTTAGAACTTACTATGTTGATGAAAAAACTGCTGACGAGAAAAATATTTTTTTCTACACCAACAATCAATTAGTGGTTTCGTATGCGAGTTTTATTAACCAGATTCCGTGTCATTTTTATACGCAGTCGATGGTGGCCTCCAAAGTAATATATATCCATTTTGATAATCTGACTACCCTTTATCGAGAGTCGCATGAGTGGGAGCGATTAGGCCGATTGATTGCCGAACAAGCGTCAAACATTGCACTTAATCGTACCGAAAGTTTACTTTTTCAAACGCCCGAACAACGTTATTTAGATTTAATATCGCATCATCCGGCTATTATGAATACAATTCCGTTGTATCATATATCTTCCTATTTAGGTATTCAAGGGCCGTCATTGAGTCGGATTAGAAAACGAATTTCAGAAAAAAATTAATTGTTGTTTACGATTTTAACTTAGGTTAAAGTTTTTGTTGAAGCTGATGCTGACCTTTGTATCATCAATTCAAAATAAACATTTTAAACAATAAAGACAATGAAATTTACAAGACAAGCATCTGCAAATTGGAAAGGTACAGGAATGGAAGGCGTAGGAACGGTTTCTACTCAAAGTACAACTTTAGATAAAGCACAGTTATCATTCAAAACTCGTTTTGCTGACGGTGTTGGAACAAATCCAGAAGAACTTATCGGAGCGGCACATGCAGGATGTTTTTCTATGAAATTTAGTTTTGTATTAAATGAATTAGGCTTTACAGCAGAAAACATTGATACTAATGCAAAAGTTGTTTTTGAAGATGGCAAAATCACGAATATTCATTTAGAATTGACAGCTTCAATACCAAACATTACTGAAGAACAATTTCAAGAAGCAGCTTTAAATGCTAAAGCTAATTGCCCAATTTCGCAATTATTTAATGCCGAAATTTCTTTAACAGCTACTTTGGTTTAAATAAAATTAGCAAGCTGATAAAACGGGCTGTTAATGGCTGCCACGCTTTCACAACGCTGATTATCACAGATAAATAACTGTGATAATCAGCGTTATTTTTTAGCTATAAATACCGTAACCAAGTTTTTTCGGGATGTTGGCTTTTATAATTACTATACCATTTAGAAATCGGATACATAATCAAAATCACATTAAACCAAGCCAAATAAACTTGTGGTAGCGTAATTCCATCATCGTTTTTGGGGCGACCGAGCGTCTGTTCATTAAAAACAAAATCTCCCCAATGATAACCTTTAGTCAAGAATATAACTATCAAAAATGTGCGAATCACGTACCAATGAATGAGGTAATAAAATAGTGGAACACTGCCAAATACTTTAAAAAATTTCAGTTTATCTGCTCCATACATTTCAGTTAACCATAAAAGAGCAAAAGCAATTCCGAGCATACAAAGCGTAAAGTCGAGCGATGGAGCATTTTTAGATACATTTATAAATGATAAAAATGTAAAAAAAGGCTTTGTTTGAACACTCCATGCAACAGGGTCTCCGTAAATATTTATCAACCTCAAAACCACAAACGCAATTAAAAATCCTCCTGCCATTTTCATGAAAAATCTAATTCTATTTGGTTTTTCTACTAAAAAATATTCGCCTAAACCATAGCCAAGTAGCATAATTGACCACCACGGCAGTATTGGATAAGCCAAAATCAGCAATCTTTCGCCAAGTGGAAGGACGGTAAGCACGAATAATGGACTCAAAGTGTTTCTAAGACCCGATTCGGGGACTAAAGCAAACAGTCCGTAAAATACCATAATAAAACTGCCGATACCCAAAGCAATTTTGTGTGATTTGCCAACCAATAATGATAGCAATAGAAAACCCACGCCAATGGCAGCAATGACCTGAAAAAGTAAAGTATGAAAGCCAATGTCTGACCAAATTCCGAAGGATACGATACTAAACTCCAAGAATATCAGCCAAATACCACGAGTAAGCAAAAACTTACGGCTCTCATTGATATTATTTTGTCGTTTGGCCGAAATGTAAGCTGATACACCTGACAAAAAAACAAAAGTAGGGGCACATAGGTGTGTAATCCAGCGAGTAAAGAAAAGGGCAGGGTAAGTATTTGATAAATCTGTAGGATTTTGTGTGAGAGCATTTTGTAGTAAAAAGTCTCGTGTATGGTCGAGTGCCATAATGAGCATAACAATGCCACGAACAACATCAATTGAAGTAATTCTTTTCATAATTTATTCGGTAGTTTTTGTGTTTTCAAATATAATTAAAAACAAGCTTTTTTGGAAAAATGAAATGATAGAGTCAAAAAAAATAAATACCCCTTTTAAAAGAACGAACATTCATTTATATTTGCATTGAATATGAGAATACGTGACGAACATAAAGAACAAGTTGTTAAACAAAAAGCTCTTGAATTGCTTGTAAATCAAGGTTTTGAGGGTTTTAGTATGCAAAAACTAGCACGAGCTGCGAATGTTTCGCCTGCAACGCTTTATATTTATTACAAAGATAAAGAAGACCTGATTGTGAGCATCGGGCGTGAAATTGGCGAAAAATTGAATCAAGAAATATTCAAAAACTTTGATACAAATGCTTCTTTTACCGAAGGAATGCGAGTTCAATGGCAAAATCGAGCCAATTTTATGCTGAGTCATCAACTTGAAATGACTTTTTATGAACAAATAAAAAGCTCAACTTTTCGAGAAGCTATTTCTGCTGATATTGTTTCAGAATTTAGAGAAAAAATGAGCATTTTTATGCAAAATGCCATAAACAGAAAAGAAGTAAAACCAATACCGATTGAGGTTTTTTGGTCGGTAGCTTATGCTCCATTGTATAATTTGCTTCGTTTTCATAATGAAGGAAAAAATATAGGAGGCCAACCTTTTGAATTTAGTAATGAAATTATGTGGCAAACATTCGATTTGGTAATGAAAGCCTTTAAAATTTAAAAAATTTACTACATAAATAAACGAACATTTATTTAATTAAAAATATTGTTTCTATGAATAATACTACTTCAAGTACAAGTTTTACGAAATATCAAATTTTTGTTATTGCCATTTTGGCAATCTTACAATTTACACTGATTTTGGATTTCATGGTTTTGTCGCCTTTGGGAGCAATTTTGATGAAAGAATTGAGTATTCAACCTTCGCAGTTTGGTTTAGTTGTATCGGCTTATGCTTTTAGTGCAGGAGCTTCGGGTTTATTGGCTGCGGGTTTTGCTGATAAATTCGACCGCAAAAAACTCTTACTTTTCTTTTATGTAGGTTTTGTTTTTGGTACAATTTTATGTGCATTGGCAACGACTTATGAGTTTTTGTTGATTGCTCGTATTGTAACAGGGATTTTTGGTGGTGTAATTGGCTCAATTAGTTTTGCTATTATTTCGGACTTATTCAAATTGGAGTTTCGTGGTAGAGTGATGGGTTTCGTACAAATGGCGTTTGCGGCGAGTCAGATTTTGGGTTTACCGATTGGACTTTTGTTGGCCAACGAGTTTGGATGGCATTCGCCATTTTGGATGATAGCAGGATTTTCGGTTCTTGTTGGTATAGCAATTGTGGTTTATATGAAACCAATAAATGCTCACTTAGATGCTCAAAATGACCGAAATGCATTACAACATTTATGGAAAACGCTTTCAAACACGGAATATATAAGGGCATTTTTGGCGACTATCTTATTAGCAACGGGTGGTTTTATGTTGATGCCTTTTGGAAGTGCATTTAGTATTAATAACCTAAAAATCAGGATGGAAGATTTGCCAATTTTGTATGGTGTAACAGGTGTTTTTTCGATACTTTTTGGGCCACTTTCTGGTAAACTTAGCGATAGATTTGGTAAATATAAGATGTTTGTGATTGGCTCTGTCTTAACGATAATTATGGTTGCGATATATACGAATTTGAACCAAACGCCACTTTGGATAGTAATTATTATCAATATTCTGATGTTTGCAGGAATAACTGCTCGAATGATTCCTGCATCGGCATTGATGACGGCTATTCCAGAGCAACACGATAGAGGTGCGTTTATGAGCATCAACTCGTCGATTCAGCAAATTTCGGGTGGAGCTGCGTCTGCTTTGGCAGGTGTCATTGTAACACAAGGAAGCAACGGAACTATGCAGAATTATCCGCTGTTGGGTTATGTAGTTGTTGCCTCAATGGTGATTACGATTTTTATGTTATATATTTTGAATAAACAAGTTCATAAAAAAATAGCAAAAGATAGTAAAACTAACTGACATAGGGTTGTCAGTTGAATATTATATAATTGTGTAATTATTAAACCTAATATTACATTAAGCCATGATTTGGGTCTTTAAAACTACCATAAAAAGTAAAGTTCAGGTACGAAAAGTAGCCCCAATTTTGAATGAGCTTGTACTGCCTGAAGGTAAATGGAATGTTGATTTGGAAGATTGCGATAAAATTTTGCGAATAGAAAACGCAGTAACCCTAATCAACGAAAGTTATATTATTGCACAATTAAAGGCGTCGGGGTATTGTGTAGAAGTTTTGAATGATTAATATAGAAACGCCTCTAAAACAAAAGTTTTAGAGGCGTTTTTGGATAAAAAAACAGGTTTTCTTAATTCATGTATTTTTTTCCGTTTGAATATTTAAAATCAACGCTAGCTTTAAACTTAGTGTTATCGAAGTTGGCTTCATCTCGAAATTCAGCATATTTGAAGTCTGCATGATTACTGAAAGCGGTGCTTTTGAACGTTACACGGTCGCCAAAATTAGTATATTTAAAATCCGCATAATCCTTGAATCGTACATCAAAAAAATCAGTATCTTGCTTAAATGTTGTGTATTTAAAATTGGCGTATTCACCAAAATCACATTTTGCAAAAATCACTTCTTGTTTAAAATCAGCATATTTAAAGTTGGCACTTTGGGCAAATTTTGCTCCACCGAAAGATACTTTCTCAGCAAAGTCAGAATATTTGAATTCGGTTTTCCCTGCAAAAGTACAATTTTCAAAAATAACATTTTTCTCAAAATCTGTCGTATAGGTAGTACCGTCGCCAATGCTCCAATTGATGCTTCCATTGCCAAGTTTACGATTTTTTTCTTCTTCCAAATTTTTGTAGGCAATAAAATCGCCTTTAAAAGTACAATTTTTGAACGAAATAGGCACTTCGACATAGCTTTTAAACTCTTCGTAATTTCCTTTGTTTTTGATACGTTTTTTGTTGGAAAGTTCGGTTAAATCCAAATCTCCCACAATCGTTACATCTTGATAATCAACGGATTGCCCTTTATCAATTTTCTCAAAAACTGTTTTTGCCGAAATTTCCTTTTGGGCTGAGGCTTCCGTTCCAACGAAAGCACAAAGCATGACGATTAATAGCTTTTTCATTTGCTTATTCATTGATATAAACTCCACCTGAATTTGCGTCCATTGTCACTGCAATTCCGCCACCGTTGAGCGAACCTCTTACACGGTCTTTTTCAACTTGACCATTGAATTTAGCTAAAGTCGACACTTTTACTCTTTGTCCGTCTAGGTCTAAATCCATTCCTTTGTCCATTGGCATTCTGACATGAATACTTCCTGCACTGGTCGATAACGAAAGGTATTTTCCAAGAGATTTAATGTCGGCATCAATTCCACCGCCCGAAGTTGACGCTTTTACACTAGCTGTAATATCTTCTAAATGAATAGAACCACCCGAAGTTGATGTGATAAATTCGCCGCTAATATTTTCTGCTCTGATTCCACCACCGCTTGTTGTGGCTTTGATATTTCCGTCTAAACTTTTTAAATCTAAACCACCGCCCGACGTACTAAGTCTAATATCACCTTTGCAATTGTCGGCATCAATTCCACCACCACTTGTAGCTACATCAATATTATCTCTACAACCGCTGATGTCAATTCCGCCACCTGAAGTCCGACCTTTAACATTTCCGCCCAAATTTTGTAGTTTCAGGCCCCCTCCACTTGTTGTAAAGCCTAAGTTTCCAGAAAGATTTTTGAGAGAAATACCGCCGCCACTTGTAACTAGGTCAGTTGAAATTTTTTCTGGAGTGTAGATTTTAAATGAAATGCTCAAACCATTTTTCCAGTTCCAACCGCTCTCACTTTTGCGTTTGGCGATGCAAGCGATGGTTTCACCTTCTTTTTTTACGCTTAATTCGTATTCTTTTAAACGGTCTTCAATTTCTTCTTTGCTGAGTTTGGCGTTGCCATTGTTACCTTTAACGTATATTTCAACTCGTGCTTCATCGCCTGCACCGCCAGTTACCGAAATCCCCCCGCCCGAAGTGCGTACAGAAAGATTTTTGATTTCAGAAGATTTGTACGTTTTTACAAAATAAGGTGTTTCTTTTTCTTGAGCAAAGGAAATATTGATTGCCAATAAACCTAAAATAATTAATGAGTGTAGCTTTTTCATACAATTGCGTTTGTTAAGATTTCATAATTACTCATAAGATGCAAAAGATGAGAGAAGCGTTGCAAATTATTGACTTTATTTTTAGAACAAATCCATTGGGTCTTCTACAACACGTAGGTTTTCGTTGAATGTATCAATAAAACTCATGTCTTCTTGGGTAATTTGAAAGTCAAAAACGTTAAAATTTTCTTTAATTCGTTGCAAATTAGCTGACTTAGGAATGCTTGAAATACCATGTTGTAAAGCCCATCGCAGAATGATTTGAGCGGGAGTTTTATCGTACTTTTTAGCAATTCTTTGCAGTTTTGGGTCATTCATTCGTAAACCTCGTACTAAAGGTGTATATGCTTGCAGTTGAATATTTTTCGTTTTACAAACATCAACCAAATCTTTTAGATATAAATAAGGACTAAATTCAACTTGATTAACCGCAGGAACGATTGTAGCGTAAGATTCGAGTTCGTTCAAGAAAGGAATGAGGTAATTTGCCACACCAATAGCTTTCACTCGACCTTCTTGATACAATTTTTCGAGGGCTAACCAAGTCTCTTTGCGGGCGTGTTTTATTGGCCAGTGAATGAGATACAAGTCTATATAATCAATGTTGAGTTTTTGGAGGCTCGTATCAAAAGCTCGAAGCGTTTTGTCAAAACCGTGGTCGCTGTTATTAACTTTTGTTGTTACAAAAATTTCTTCCCGATTGATTTTACTTTCTCTAATGGCATTGCCAATTTCAGTTTCGTTGTGGTACATTTCGGCAGTATCAATCAAGCGATAACCCGTTTCTAAAGCCCATAAAACCGCTTGTTCGGCTTCACGGTTGTACATATCGTAAACGCCAAGTCCCAATAATGGCATTTTTTTACCATTATTGAGACTTGTGTATAATTGTTGGTTTTCTTTATTTACCATTTTTCTAAACCTAATAGTTTTTTGCCTAAATCACTTAAAACGGCGGTTTCATAAACCTCTTTTTCTAGATTTCGTGGGTCTCCAGGGAAAGCATAGCCCTCAGGAGCGATACGGTTTTTCCAAGAATTTACTCGCCAATCGCGTAATGCTTCGTTGTCTTCTTCGGCTGGCATCATCGAAATATATTGAGCTATACGAACTTTATCAGTCGAATTATTTGGACGAATTCCATGTGGTTGACTGCTATTAAATATCAGTAAATCACCAGCTTCGAGTTTTACTTTTACGATATGTTTTTCAAAACCAGCTACATCTGGTTTAAAACGATTTCGGTCTTCGGGTTGCGTTAATTTCCAAGTATCGTATGTACGAAATAGTTCAGGAATACATTGAAAACCTCCCATATTTTCGTCGGTTTGGTCGGCTAAAGCCAAAACTCCTTGTACATTTTGGGGTTTGGTTTCTGGGTCATAATCCCAGTGAATAAAACCTTTATATTCAAAACCTGGACGAAGCGGAAAATTCAGATTGGCTCTGTCAATTGTCACCCATAATTTTTCGGTTCCCCAAATATCAACAAAAGCATCGTAAACTTTTTGCATTTGACGGTTATTCCAGAGGTGCTGGTTATTATAAACTTCTACCATACCCGTTCCTGTGAGTTCTTTCATTTGCATTTCTGCACGTGGAGGCGTGTACCAAGTGCTTGCGTCGTTGGGGTCTTTTTCCTCAAATTCCCAAATAAAATTGGCAGTTTGTAGTGCTTGCTCTCTCGGAACGGCATTCTTAATAATCACATAACCATTTGTAAGCCAAAAGTTCCAGTCTTCTTCACTCAAAACTCTCAATTTATCACCTTCGGCAAGATTAGTACGTAACTTAACTTGGCTACTTGTGGCGGTAGATGGATTCCCTGGCTTATCGGTGTGATTTTTATTGGGCATCATTGTCGGAATCATTTGCATAGCGTATGTTTGTTTAATGATATTTAAGGTTGAAATAATGATACAAAATTAAAGACTAAAACCACGCAATGCTTAACCAATAATTGCTATTTTTTGAACAATATTGATATTTTAGAATTAATATTGTTGGTTATTGATGAATAATGTGCAAATTATGTGGATAAGGTTAAGAAAACTTATTCAAAAATAAACTACTAAATATATTTTAAAATCAGAAATCTAGTTTTCTATGAAAATTGTTTTAGAAGAATTTACGATTGACTCCGATAGCTCATTTAGGCTATTTAGACCACGGCTGAGTCAAGTTTTTTATTGGCATTTTCATCCAGAATTTGAGTTAGTTTATATCGAAGGCACAAATGGTACTCGCCATGTGGGAGAACATATTTCTCGTTTTGAAAACAGCGATTTAGTTTTTATTGGCTCAAATATTCCGCACTTAAATTTCGATTACATGGTAAAAACTGATTACGAAAAAGTGGTTTTGCAGGTTCGACAAGATTTTTTGCAAAGTGCTTTTGGTAATACTCCTGAGCTTGCGGCGGTTTTTCGATTGTTTAAATTATCACAACACGGCATTGCTTTTGGTACCGAAATAAAGAAACAAGTAGGAAAAAGATTGAAAGAATTGAGCGAATTGACTCAATTTGAGCAGTTTTTAGAAATTCTGAGTATTTTTCAATTTTTAGCTAATACGCAAGATTATGTTTTGCTGCACGAAAAACCAGTTGAAAATCAATATAATAAAAAAGACCAAGAGCGAATCAAGCGATTATATCAATTTATTGATGAAAATTATCAACGGAAAATTGAATTACACGAAGTTGCCGACATGAGTAATTTAAGCGAGGCCGCTTTTTGTCGTTATTTTAAAAAAATGACACGAGTAACTTTTACTGAATTTTTGAATCATTATCGCGTAAATCAAGCAAAAAATTTATTATTACTTGATAAAAATGTTACCGAAACTTGCTTTGAATGTGGTTTTGAAAGTATGTCGTATTTCAACCGAACTTTCAAAAAGTTAACTGGCGAAAACCCATTGGCTTTTAAAAAGCGGTATTTTTCAAAAGAATGAAAGCTTATTTTTCCAAAACAATCCACCGATTCAATACATTATAAGGCGTTTCAATGACTATTTTGTAAAATTTAGAAGGAAGTTTATGTACATCAATCGTAGCTTTTTCGGCATCGACAGGCACTTGTTTTAGAAGTTCATACTTATCGTTTTTACCTATTTCAAAGTTGTTAGTGGTTGTTACCCAAATCTTGGCGTTACCTTTTTTTTCAATAGCTTTCCAAGTCAAATTAATATTTCCATCCTTAAATGTTGCTTCTGGCGAAATAGCTGAAGTTTTACCAGTTAAAGAAATTCCATCAATCTCAAACTGCTGTTTACGAGGAAAAGAAATATTTAAAAAATTAGCAATTGATGGCATGATGTCAACAATCGCTGGTTGATTTTGGTGAAAATACTGGTTCAGATTTTGAGCATTGGTTACAATCCAAGTAGAGCGTTCTCGGTCTGATTGTCCGCCATGTCCTTTTCCTGTTTTAGCATCACGACCGTGGTCTGTTGTAATATAAATGACCCAATCTTCCTTAAACTTTGCTTGACGATATTTGATAGCCTGCCAAATTTGATTGACTTGTTTGTCCATTTGTTCTATTGCGGCATAAAATTCTGGGCTATCGCCATATTTATGTCCCATATCATCAGTATATTCAAGATAAACCCAGCTTAAATCGGGTGCAACCGTTTGAATAGTATTTGCAGCTGTATTGGCCACCTGTTGGTCAATCAGGTTGATATATTTGCTTTGTTTATCATGCGGATAGCGAGTTGTGTCAAGTTCTAAGCCATCAAAATAATAATCTGTTTTGATATTGTTGGTTTGTGGCAGATTATCACCAATGAGTTTTGTACGATTGTCGAGCCATGTAGAAAAAACGGCTATTTTCTTTTCAGGATACTGCTCTTTGAAGAAACGAAAAATAGTCCAGTAATAATAATTTGGAGCTTTGATATCATTGTCCCAAACATTATGTTTATTGACCCAAGTTCCAGTTAATAGGCTATTATAACCAACGGCAGAAATTGTAGGTGTTTGCGAATAGTTTTTTTTCTCACCGCCTACATACGCACGAGTATATCCGCCAATTTGGGCGATAGAATCAAGCGTTGGTTTTTTTAATTTTTCAATTACGTCAGCAGGAATGCCATCGACAATAATAAAAATTGCCTTTTTTTTGACTTGAGTTGATGCATTGAAAGCTCCAAAGAAAATAGCGAGAAGTAAAATTTTATTCATTTGCAATTAGTCAAATTTGCGTTCATTGATTGCAAATATACTGAAAGAGGTCTGCTATTGAATAAATATAAGATGAATTATGTGTTAAATTATTCATCCAAAATACTCTCTTCCATCGTAGAGTTTCCGCCGTGCATGATTTCTATCAATTGTTTGATATTATAAACCGTTCGGTTATAACGGTTACTTAGTAGAATTATCACGAAATCTTCACGTGGGTCAAAAAACATAATTGTATTATAGCCTTTCCACCAACCAGTGTGATAAACGTAGTCGGTTTGTTGTTTGTTATTTACCCACAAACGAAAGCCATAACCATAGTTGCGTAAGCCAGGAAATTCAAAGCTACGTGGCGTAATCATTTCGCGGAATGATTCTTTGTTGATAAGTATATTGTTTTTTAAGGCAGCGTGCCATTTCAATAAATCGCCAACGGTTGAATATACGCCTTTATCACCTGAAATATCATCGTAATAATCTTTTTGTACTTTTCTCCCAAACTGATAACCAATGGTGCGATTGATATTAATTGAATCGTTTTTGGTCGTAACGATAAACGAATCTTTCATTCCTGCTGGTTTGAAGATGTTTTCTCGCATATAAATATCAAAATCTTTGCCTGTCGTTTTCTCAACTAAAGCGGCCAAAATTGCAAAATTAGTATTGTTGTAGCCAAAATAATGGTCAGGCTGATTAAACATCGGTGGTGTTGGTTGAGCCGTTGCAAACCAATTCATCATTTGTTGATTAGTTGGGTAAATCTTATCGTTTCTCACCAATTTATCAAAAGTGTATTGATAAAATGGGAGTCCCGAACGATGGCAAAGTAAGCTACGAATCGTAATTCCGTCGTAAGGAAAATCTGGGAAATAATCTTTTGCAGTATAATCTAGTCCAATTTTCCCTTCTTCAGCTAGTTTCATGATAGCAACGGCCGTGAATGTTTTGGAAAGAGAGGCTAATTGAAATTTGGATTGGAGATTATTTCTAACGGTGTCTTCAAAATTGGCAAACCCAACAGATTTTTGGTAAATAATAACACCTTTTTGGGCAATTAAAACATTTCCATTAAAACCCTCAGCTATTTTTTTCTGAATAATTAAGTCAATTAAAGCAGATTTTTTGTCAGCATTGATTTCTTTTCTAATACGAGCTTCTTCTTTTTTCAATGCTACACTATCAACTTTCGAGCTACCCAAAGTTGATGTACCATTTTGACATGAAAAAAGCCCTATCGACAGGCAAAAAAGAAAGATATAGCAATAACTATTTAAAGGAAAGCGTCTTGTTAATTTCATAATTATTTCTCACAAATCCGATTCAAACAAAAACAAACGAAGTAAATGCTTTGTAAAAAGCACAAATTTAAACAAGCCTATGATAGTTGTTAGACTTAGTGTGGCAGATAAAGACTTAGTTATTTGAATTAATTAACAATCAATTTCCTCGTACATATTGCAAAGTGATAATCATAAATGTAGTAAAAACTACACTACATATAATTTTCAAAACTGTAATAAGGAAAAATTGAAAACCACCTGCTTCAACAAAAAATAGCATCGAATGATGAATAATAGTCAAGATGGCGACGTATCTCACGAAGCGTTCGGCACCCATATCTTTCAATGAAATAACTATTTCGTTTTCAACACCTTTAGTAGGAAACAAAAATTTGATTATATAGCTTCTAAGATAACCAACAGCTACACAAGCAGATGCGTGTACGCCAGCCGTATTGTAGAAAATATCAACTAGAAGCCCGATGAGAAAACTTATCATAATAACCCAGATAGGGGCAATTTCATCGGGTAATAACAAAATACATGCAATATAAACAAAACAGAACGCCACGTCGAAAAATACAAAATTGCGGATAACTACAATTTGTAATATCAAGTAAATGACGAATGTCAAGACTAATTTTATGACCGTTTGAGAATTCATTTATTAACTTCGGTAGTTGATTGCTCTAATAATTCTTGTTCTTTTTTTAACTTATTGTTTACAACATAAACATAAGATAAATTTCTAAAGTCGGTTGCTAACGCTACCTCAATATCGAAGAATGCTTGGTCTTGTTTTACACTCAATTTTCTGATTCGTCCAAGCATTGTTCCTGATGGGAAAATAACGTTTTGCTCTGAAGTAACTACCGAGTCGCCTTGTTTGATTGACTTAAATCTATCAATGGTTGTCAAATCTATTACGCTTGGATTGAGTCCTCCCCAAATGGCAATACCCAATGCTTTATCATTTTTCTTGCGAAGAGCTGCATTTTTTATTTCCGACGAAACTTTAGACTCTGAATGTAGGATTGAATATACGCGAGAGAAATGCTCTGAACATTGCATAACCGTGCCTACTACGCCTTGTGGGCAAATAACACCCATTCCTGGCTCGATTCCGTCGAGTGTTCCTTTGTCGATTGTCAGGTAGTTTTTTGATAAATCTACCGTATTATTAACAACTTTAGCTACTTTAAACTCAAATCTAAGAGCAAAAGTTGAATCAACTTTATAATAATCACCTTCTCTTGCTTTAAATGATTGCATCGAAGCAACGGCTTTTTTCAATTGAGCATTTTCTGCAATCAATTGGTCATTTACCGACCCAAGGTTCATGTAATTTTTTACATAATTTGAGCTTTCAAGCGTTTTTGCTGCGTAGAAATTGGAGGTATTGAAAAACGATACATCCCAGTAATGGTTGTTTTTTACAAGCAACCAAAAACTGATAAGTTCAAGGATAACAAATAAAAGAAAATTTCGTATTCGAAATATAAGTCGGAAGAGTTGCGACATTATTTTTTGAGTTATGAGTTCATTGTTCGGAGTGCTGAGTTGTAAACATGATTAAATAGAAGACAGTTGAATGATTTTTTACATTCAACTGTCTTTTTTCTCATATTTAAAAAACGATAAATCGTTAAAATCTGTATTCAACACTCAAAACTCAGAAAACTATTGAACAATAACAGCTCTATACTTTTCGATATTTTTCAAAATCTCGCCAGTTCCACGAACAACCGCACGAAGTGGGTCATCAGCAACGTGAATCGGAAGTTTTGTTTTGATAGCTAAACGTTTATCCAAGCCATGAAGCAATGCTCCACCACCTGTCAAATAAATACCATTTTCATAAATATCAGCCGAAAGTTCAGGCGGTGACATTTCTAATGCACGCATAATGGCTTCTTCGATTTTAGAAATTGATTTATCAAGTGCGTAAGCAATTTCACTATAAGTAACTTTGATTTCTTTCGGAATACCAGTCATTAAATCACGACCACGAATCTCAATATCCGCTGGCGGATTATCTAAATCTGGCAAAGCAGCACCCACTTGAATTTTGATAAATTCGGCAGAACGCTCGCCAATTAGCAAGTTGTGTTCACGACGCATATAATCAACAATATCTCTAGTGAATAAATCACCTGCAATACGCACCGATGCTTCACAAACGATGCCAGAAAGAGCAATAACGGCAATCTCAGTAGTACCACCACCGATATCCGCAATCATTGAGCCATTTGGTTGTTCAATGTCAATACCGATACCAATAGCCGCTGCAATTGGCTCATGTACCATATAAACCTCTTTTGCACCTGCGTGTTCGGCTGAGTCTTTTACGGCACGTTTTTCAACTTCAGTAATACCTGATGGAATACAAATGACCATTCGGTGCGAAGGTGAGAAAAACCAACTACGACCTGTCTCAATCATCTTTATCATACCACGAATCATTAATTCAGCGGCAGTAAAGTCAGCAATTACACCATCTTTGAGTGGACGAATAGTCTTTATATTTTCATTGGTTTTTTCATGCATTTGCATTGCTTTGTGACCTATCGCCAACACTTTTCCAGTAATTTTGTCCAAAGCAATAATAGAGGGTTCATCTACAACGATTTGGTCTTTGTAGATAATGAGGGTATTTGCGGTACCCAAGTCAATCGCGATGTCACTCGTGAGGAAGTTAAACAGTCCAGCCATTTTGAGCTTTATGGGTTAATAAATTTTTTATTTGCCCGCAAATTTACAACTATTATTTGCAAAATATTTCTAAAAAGTTGAAAAAGTATTAAAAAACAGAAAAGTATATTGCCAATGGATGCCAGCATTGCCAATAAGTATGGTTTTTTCAATAATCAATGTTCTTATACTATTATTGAGATGCACCAAAATACTTGATTTATTAATTGAAGCTCATTTTATCATTCATAGCTTTGGCATTTGTGGAAAAGAAGTGTAGTAAAAAAAAAACATTATCTTTGCCTTTGACCAAAGTCTTTTTTGGCGTTAGTAAGTCGTTAATTATAAAAAAGAGTAGAAAAATTATTTATTGACAATGGGAGTTCGTTCGATACTTAGTAAGCCGATTGCCGCATATATTGTTGCACAGCAAAAAAAATGGATAGCTCGTTCGGCTGAAATACAAGCAGAATGGCGAGAAAAATTAATTAGCCAAGCACAGAATACTACTTTTGGCAAAGACCATTATTTTAAAGATATTCATAGCTACGAAGATTTCAAACATGCTATTCCTGTTCGTGATTATGAAGATTTGAAACCTTATATCAATCAGATTTTGGCAGGAAAAGAAAATGTTTTGTGGAAAGGAAAACCACTTTATTTCGCCAAAACTTCAGGAACAACTTCAGGCACAAAATATATTCCAATTTCACAGGATTCTATTCATAATCACATCGATTCGGCTCGAAACGCTTTGCTCAATTACATCAATGAATCTGGAAAAGCAAAGTTTTTGGACAATAAGCTCATTTTTCTTTCAGGAAGCCCCGAAATGCACGAAAATGCAGGCATCAAAACAGGGCGTCTTTCGGGGATTTCTACCCATCACGTGCCGGCATATTTACAAAGTAATCGTTTGCCTTCTTACGAAACCAATTGCATAGAAGATTGGGAAACCAAATTGGAAAAAATTATTGATGAGACCATTAACCAACCAATGAGCTTGATTTCTGGTATTCCACCGTGGGTACAAATGTATTTTGACAGAATTCAAGCTCGAACTGGGAAAAAAATAAAAGATGTTTTTCCCTCCTTTGATTTGTTTGTTTACGGCGGAGTAAATTTTGAACCATATCGAGCAAAATTATACGAATCTATCGGTAAAAAAATCGACTCAATTGAGTTTTTCCCTGCTTCAGAAGGCTTTTTTGCTTACCAAGATTCACAATACGAAGAAGGAATGTTGCTTTTACTCAATACTGGTATTTTTTATGAATTTATTCCTGCCGAAGAATTTTTTAACGAAAATCCAACCCGATTGAGCATCGAACAAGTAGAATTGGGCAAAAATTATGCTCTAATTATTAATAATAATGCAGGGCTTTGGGGCTATTCGATTGGAGACACTGTGAAATTTGTTTCGCTAAATCCGTATCGAGTAATTGTTTCGGGGCGAATCAAACATTTTATTTCGGCTTTTGGCGAACACGTAATTGGCGAAGAGGTAGAAAAAGCGATGAAATACGCTTGTCAACGCCAGCCCGAAGTCGAAATCGTCGAATTCACAGTTGCTCCGATGGTTGCTCCTAATGAAGGGCTTCCTTACCACGAATGGCTTATTGAGTTTGCCGTACCTCCAAAAGATATGGAGCTGTTTAATAATGATTTAGACCAAAAAATGACCGAATTAAATGTCTATTACGATGATTTAATTGTGGGTAGTATTCTGAAAAAGTTGGTCATAACGCCGCTACAAAAAAATGCTTTCATAGACTATATGCGTTCACAAGGAAAGCTTGGCGGCCAAAACAAAGTACCTCGTTTGTCGAATGACAGGAAAATTGCGGAGGCTTTGGCAAAAAAATAGTTTTTCATGGCTAATAATTCATGGCTCATAATTCATTTTCTCCTTTTATCAAGTATTCGCAAAAATTACTGTATATACATTTATTTTTGTAGGCAGAAAAAATACTAAACTTAAAACCGTATATGTTACAATTTTTGAAATATGTTTTTGCAACCATCGTTGGTATCTTCTTATTTACTATTTTGAGTTTCTTTATCTTGATAGGAATCGGAAGCTTGATGTCGAGTTCAGATACAAAAACGACAGTTGCCTCAAACTCAGTGTTGAAACTTGACCTAAATCAAGTGATTAGAGAAAATGCTCCTGAAGAAGACCCGTTTACGGAATTGTTATCTGGTGGAAATAGTCCAGGACAAATTAGTTTGACACAAATCAAAGAAGCACTTGCTAATGCTAAAATCGACCCGAATATCAAAGGTATTTATTTGAAAGCCGAAAATCCGATGGCAGGCATTGCAACGCTGAAAGAAGTGAGAGAATATCTGTTGGACTTCAAGAAATCTAAGAAATTTATCTATTCTTATGGCGAAACCATGACCGAGGGTTCAATTTACCTTTGTTCTGTTGCAGACAAAAGTTATTTGACACCATCAGGTGGTTTGGATTTTAACGGTTTGAGTGCCAATTATTCGTTTATGAAAGGCTTGTTTGATAAAATTGGCGTTAAACCAGAAATCTTCAGAGTGGGGGATTATAAAAGTGCAGTTGAACCATTTTTCTTGACAAAAATGAGTGACGCTAATCGCTTGCAAACCCAATCTTTTATCTCAGATATGGCGAATCATTTCTATGGAGACATAGCTGCTTCTCGCAAAATTCCTATGGCGGAATTAAATAATATTTTGAACAATGCCTTAATTCAAGAACCAAATGACGCCGTAAAATATAACTTAATTACTAACACAGGTTATTGGGATGAATTTGAAACGGCACTTCGCCATGCACTCGGATTTAATGCCGACAAGAAAATTGAATATATTGGATTGAACAAATATTTGAAAGCTGATAAATTGGTTAAAGAGGGCGAAAGTTCACAACGAATAGCCGTAATTGTGGGTGAAGGAGATATTATTTCGGGTGAAGGCCAAGATGGTTCGATTGGCTCTGAAACTATCGTGAAAGAACTACAAAAAGCTCGTAAAGATTCAAAAATCAAGGCAATTGTGTTACGCATCAATTCGGGTGGAGGAAGTGCCTTGGCTTCGGACGTGATGTGGAGAGAGGTAGAATTGACAAAAAAAGTAAAACCTATTATTGCATCAATGGGAGATTACGCTGCGTCGGGAGGTTATTATATGGCAATGGCGTGTGATACAATTGTGGCACAACCAACAACATTGACGGGGTCGATTGGTATTTTTGGCGTAATGTTTAACGTTGAGAAATTGATGAATGAAAAATTAGGCGTTACTTTTGATGGAGTTAACTCGCATAAATATGCCAATTTTCCATCAGCAACCAGAACAATGACTGATGCCGAGAAAAACATGATTCAAAATGGCGTAAATAAAGGGTATGAAAATTTCACAACAAAAGCAGCGAAAGGCCGCCACATGAGTGTTGAGAAATTAAAATCACTCGCAAGTGGTCGAGTTTGGACAGGAAGTCAAGCAAAAGAAAACGGTTTGGTTGATGTTTTAGGAAGTATAGATGATGCCATCAAAATAGCTGCTCAAAAAGCTAAATTAAAGGAAGGTACATACCGAGTTAAATATTTACCTATCAAAAAATCAAGTTTTGAAACAATCATTGAAAAATTTGGTAATGATAAAGAAGATGCCAAATTGAAAGCATATTTAGGCGATTTTGGTCCGTATGCAAAACAGTTGAAAAATCTTCAAAATTTGGATAAAATTCAAGCTAGAATGCCTTTTGAATTAGAAATAAAATAATGCTAGGAAGGCATTTAACAAATGCTTCAATTAAATTTTATCAATAAAAGGAGAAAGAAATTAGTACCTTTGTACAGAATTCTTTCTCCTTTTTGAGTTAAAGATGGCATAATAAATATGAAGAATACAAAATTAATCGAAGCAAAATTTGTTACAAGTGCCGCAGACTATCGTAAATGTCCGCCAGCTGAAAAGCCAGAATATGCCTTTATTGGCCGTTCAAACGTAGGCAAATCTTCGTTGATAAATATGCTAGTGGGCAATAAAAATTTAGCAAAAACTTCACAAACACCAGGTAAAACTCAATTAATTAATCATTTTGAAATAAATAAAAAATGGTATTTAGTCGATTTACCTGGCTACGGATTTGCAAAAGCACCCAAAGGCGAACGAGATAAATGGGGCGAAATGATTGGGGATTATTTGGTTAATCGAGAAAATTTAATGTGTGTTTTTGTACTGATTGATGTACGACACGAACCACAAAGGGTTGATTTAGAATTCTTAGATTTTTTGGGCGAAAAGGATGTTCCGTTTTATTTAGTTTTCACAAAAGCCGATAAAGTTGGTAGCGTAAAAGCCGAACAAAGTGTAGAATCTTTTAAGAAAACAATGCTTTTGAGTTGGACGAAAATTCCGCAATATTTCATTACTTCAGCGGAAAGAAGAACAGGTCGAGAGGAATTATTGAAAGCAATCGAAGAGTTGAATCTGTCTTTTACGAAATAATTTGTACTTTTGCAGCGTTATTTGGTAGTTGAAGCTCAATATTTTAAAAAAGTAGTTCTCTAATCACCTGATAGTCAATTAAATATAAGTAATTAAAGTGTAAAATCAATATATTTTTCAAATGGAATTATTAAGAGATATTGCCCACATTTCTGGAAAAAGTGGTTTGTATAGAATTTTGAAGCCTGGACGTGGTGGCGTAATCGTTGAAACGCTTGACGAGAAAAAACAAAAAGAAATGGTTAGTTCAAACGCTCGTGTATCGGTTTTGAAAGACATTTCTATTTATACGGAAGACCCAAATAAATCAACTCCGCTAGGAGATATTTTCTTGAAAACTCGTGAACTTCACGGTGAAAAAGTTGAATTCGATTTCAAAACAGCTTCAAACAATCAAATATTTGATATGTTTGCGAGCATCATGCCAGATTTTGACCGTGAAAGAGTATATGCTTCTGACATCAAAAAAATCATTAGCTGGTATAATATTCTTTCATCAGCAATGCCCGAACTTTTTGTTCCTGCGGTAGTGGAAGAGCCATCAGTTGAAGAAGTAAAAGCATAAGGAATTGCAAAATTCTACAAAAAAGCCCGTCAGTGATGATGGGTTTTTTTGTATAGAAAAATAGGCTTTTCTTTCAAAAGTGTTTCTTTTTATAATAACAAACCAACGAAAAAATATCTTTCGCACAAGCACCACCACCCTCATTGTAACTTCGCGAATGATGGTTGGTTCAGAAATTATTTAAGCATGATAGTTTTACCAGTTTTTGAAGATTTGACGGCAGCATCTAAAATCGTCATTGCTACCATATTTATTTTTAAAGAACCCAAATCATTTTCAGATTTTATTGTACCACGAACAACAGCCGAAAAATAAGAAAATGGGTCATTTCTTGGTGTTTCTAGTGGTTTTACTGTAATTACTTCTTCTGGGAATGCATTTCTGTCTCCTTTTCTGATATTCATTTGCATTGATTTATCGGCATAAATATAGCCCGTTTGGCCATAAATTTCCATGTCTTTTCTATCAAAAGGCCAATTCCATGAAGCTTGAAAAATACCTTGTGCTTTTGGGTAAGTCACAATGATAGTTGCTTCATCATCAACTTTTGGATAAGTTTCAGGTTTGATAGTTTGCGTAACCGCCGTTACGGAAGTGGGTTTTTCCCCTTTCATTAACCAAGCCATGATATCTGCCCCATAACAACCAAAATCAATAATTGCCCCTCCGCCATTTTTAATAGGGTCAGTAAGCCAACCAAAAAACTCCTTACTTACACCAATTTCTTTTGGCCCACGATGTCCATCATGAATGACCACTTTTCTGATATCACCGATGGTATTTTGTTCGTGAATCATTTCATAAGCTTGATGATTGCTGGCGTACCATGTAGTTTCGTAATTGGTCAAAAGCTGAATCTTATATTTTTTTGCTAGAGTTTCCATTTGTATGGCATGAGCCAAATTTACTGCCAAAGGTTTTTCTACCATTACATGAACTCCTTTTACGGCACATTTCTGTACTGTTTCGAGGTGTTCGACAATACTTCTAAAATCACAAACGGCTTCTGGTTTAGCTTTGATCAACATTTCATCAAGACTTCTATACCAGAGAGATTCGGGCAATTTATACTGTTTAAGCAATCTTAACGCCAATTCTTTGTTTGGTTCGGCAAAGCCAACAATTTCAAGACCCGCTCGATTGATGTTATTCAAAATTTGCCGAACGTGGTCATGTGTCATGCCCGCAATACCCATCCGCACTGGTTTTTCTTGTGCAAAAGAATAGGTCGTAAATAGACAGAAGAGTAGGAAAGTGATTTTTTTCATAGTAATTGTAAGATTGAATGTATCAAATTTAACCAAAAAGCTATATCAAATATCTTTTTTAAGAAAAGTTTTCATTAGAAAAACTATTTTTGCGTTATATTAGAAATAGAAATCAGAAATCGCTCAATCAAGGAAGTATAATTATGTCAATAAAAATCCAAAATTTAAGTAAAACTTACGGCAGTCAACGAGCAGTAGATAATATTTCTTTTGAAGTAGCTAAAGGCGAAATTGTGGGTTTTCTTGGGCCAAATGGAGCAGGTAAATCAACCACTATGAAAATCTTAACGGGTTATTTGCCCGCCACAGATGGCTCGGCTGAAGTAAACGGATTTGATGTAAAAAACTCACCAATGCAAGTCAAAAGTAGCATTGGTTATTTGCCCGAACATAATCCATTGTATTTAGATATGTACGTTCGTGAATTCCTCGAATTTGCTGGCTCATTATACGGCTTAAATGGAAAAACACTGCATATAAAAGTTGCCGAAACCATCGAAATGGTCGGTTTAGGCCTAGAAAAACACAAGAAAATTGGTCAATTATCAAAAGGTTATCGCCAACGAGTTGGACTAGCACAAGCACTCATTCATAACCCTGATGTATTGATTTTGGATGAACCAACTACTGGTCTCGACCCCAACCAATTAGTCGAAATTAGAGATTTAATTAAGGCAGTTGGTAAAAATAAAACGGTTATTTTTAGTACACATATTATGCAGGAAGTTGAAGCAATTTGTGACCGAGTAGTAATTATAAATCGTGGAAAAATTGTGGCTAACGGTACACTTTCTGAATTAAAACAAGGCGGAAAAGGCATTGAAGATGTTTTCCGTGAATTGACTGCATAAAAGAGAATGACGAATGTTCATTTTATCAAAAAACTAAATCCTGTCTAATGCTAGAAATTTGTAGTTTTTCTTTAGAATCTTGCCTAACAGCTCAGAATGCAGGAGCTGGTCGTGTAGAATTATGTGGTGGAATGTTTGAAGGAGGTACAACACCCTCGGCGGGTTTGATTCGATTGGCTCGTCAGCATCTGAGCATTCAATTATATGTGATGATTCGTCCACGTGGCGGAGAGTTTTGTTATTCTAATGCTGAGTTTGAGGTGATGAAAGAAGATATTTTGATTGCAAAAAATGCAGGTGCTGATGGTGTTGTTTTTGGAATTTTAAATCCTGATGGGAGTGTAGATAAAACCCGAACCACCACTTTAGTTGATTTGGCTAAACCGATGAAAGTGACATTTCATCGAGCGTTTGATGTTGCAAAGAATCCTTTTGAAGCATTAGAGGATATAATTAATTGTGGATGCGAAAGAATTTTGACTTCTGGACAAAAAAACACCGCAATTGAAGGACTAGATTTGCTCAAAGCGTTGGTTGAAAAATCTAATAATCGCATCGAAATAATGGCAGGAAGCGGTGTTTCTGCCCAAAATGCCCAACAGTTTTTGAATATTGGAATTCATGCTTTACACATGACTGGCAAAGGAATTCAGGAAAGTAAAATGATTTTCAGGAAATCCGATGTAAGTATGGCAAGTGCCTCATTATCAAATGAATATGAGATTTATGAAGCTGATTTTGAAAAATGTAAGGCGGTTGTGGATATTCTAAAAAAATAGGCATACGCTGAAAACGTATGCCTAAAATATAAAGATTGCTTGACTGCTTATTTCTTCTCAGCCAATTCTGCAATTTTCTGATGAATCATTACTTGATTTGACATAATTTTTGAGAAACCTCTTACGTCATCTCCACTCCAAGCATTGTTCATTTCGCCGTAGCTACCAAATACTGGTGACATCAAATCGTAGTCTGACTTAATACCTAGTAATTGGAAGTTGTAAGGAGCTAAATGTACACGTACTTCGCCAGTTACGTGCGACTGCATACTTTCCAAGAACTTCTCAATATCACGCATCAACGGCTCTAAGAATTGTCCTTCATGGAGCATCATTCCGTACCATTCTGCTAGGTTTTGTTTCCAATATTGTTGCCATTTTGACAAAACATGTTTCTCTAATAAATGGTGAGCTTTAATGATAATCAAAGGAGCGGCGGCTTCAAAACCTACACGACCTTTGATACCGATGATTGTATCGCCCACGTGAATGTCTCGCCCAATACCATAAGGTGAAGCCAATTCAGATAAACGACGAATAGCATGAACAGGGTTTTCAAAAAGTTCACCGTTTACGCCTTTCAATTCTCCTTCAACAAATTGCAATGAAATTTCAGACGCATCGGTTTTGGAAACTTGAGTTGGGAAGGCACTTTCTGGCAGGAACTCGTATGAGTTTAGTGTCTCACGACCACCAACTGATGTTCCCCATAATCCTTTATTGATTGAATAAGCCGCTTTGTGCCATTCACGCACTACGCCTTTCGATTTTAAATATTCGATTTCTGCTTCACGAGATAATTTCAAATCTCTGATTGGGGTAATTACTTCAGCGTTTGGTAACACGATTCGGAAAACCATATCAAAACGCACTTGGTCGTTTCCTGCACCCGTACTTCCATGAGCAACGGCTTCAGCACCAATATTCTTGGCGTATTCTGCCACTGCCACTGCCTGAAACATACGCTCGGCACTAACCGAAAGCGGATAAGTATTGTTTTTCAAGATATTGCCATAAACCAAATAACGAATACATTTTTGGTAATATTCGTCCACCATACGAGCTGTAAAATGGTTTTTTACACCCAATTCATAGGCTTTTTTCTCAACATCTTTTATTTCATCTTCCGTAAATCCGCCAGTATCAACCAATACAGAATGAACTTCATGACCCAAATCTTCGGTCAAATATTTTACACAAAAGGAAGTATCCAAACCTCCACTGTATGCCAAAACAACTTTCATAAGCCCAAACTCGTTTACAAACGAGCGTATTTTTTTAGAGTTTAACAAAATTTCACCGCAAAAATAGGACTTATTGAGGTAAAATCTCGAATTTTATTTAAAATTATTGTACTATTCAAATAAAGCTGATGATAGAATGCGTGAATGTTTGTGCGTCAGAGCGATTTTTAGATTGAAATTTATCAGACTTACTCATTCAAAATGGATTCAATTTCTTATCTTGGAACTGTAAAATACATAAATGTGCCGATGCATGCAAAAACAATATTTGGCAACCAAACAGCCAAAATTGGCGGCATATTACCCGATTCAGCTATTCCTTTTGACATAATGAAGAAAAGGATATAGACAAACGCTAACACGAAACCAATCGCAATTTGAAAACCTACGCCACCACGAGATTTTCGAGCCGAGACAATTAAACCCATCAACGATAAAATAATTACTGCAAAAGGTGTCACAATTCGTTGGTAAAGTTCAATTTGAAACGATTCAATTCCTTCCGCTCCTCTACTTTTTATGAGCGAAATTCTTTCACGAAGTTCAGGAATCGTAAACGTTTCATATACATTTCTGTCACTTTCAAAATCGCTCGGAGAAAGATTGATAACGGTGTCTTTGGAGGCAACATTATAAACCAATTTGTCTTTCATGATGCCTAAAGTCCTAATTTTATAGTCAGTGATTTTCCAGCGTTTAGTGCTGTCATTCCATTCGATTCTTTTGGCAGAAAGTTTTTCTATGAGTTTATTTTGAGCAATTTTTTCGAGCGTAAAATCATAACCAGTTTTGGTTTCGTTGTTGTAGCTCGACATATAAGCATAAGTATTGGGTGCAACTGCGGTATGAAAATCTCGATCAGAAAAATAAAATTTATCGTTAATATAGACACTTTCGAAGGCTAGCCGCACTTTATTGGCTCGTGGCAAAATCCAACCAACCATTACAAATGACAATACAGCTACCATCGACGAAGCAATTAGATATGGTAACATCAATCGACGGAAACTTGTGCCGCTGCTCAAAATTGCTACGATTTCGGTGTGAGCGGCCATTTGAGCAGTAAAAAAAACTGTCGAAATAAAAATCATTAATGGACTAATATAATTTGCCCAATAAGGTGCAAGATTGGCGTAGTAAGCCAACAAAATTGCTCGCATTGGAGCTTTTTTCTGAATAAAGTCATCATTTTTTTCTACGAAATCAATCACCATAATGATAAGTACAATGACCAAAACCGCAAAAAAATATGTTTTGAGGAAGCGTTTAATTAGATATTTATCCAGAATTTTCATGAAAGCCCTAAAAGAATCTTTTGATTTGAATACAAAGATATGAATTGTGGATGGGTAAAATGCTTTATTAAGAACTATTAACAAAGCAAAATTTAAGATTCTTGCATTTGTACTAATAAATTTCTGGCAACTTCATTGCTTACAAAAATAGTATTTTTTTCATCAAGTAAAATGCTGTAAGATTTATCAAACTCGCTGATTTCACGTATTTTCAACGTGCATCCAAGTGTAATTTGATTTTTGTCGAGGTGCTGTAAAAAAGAAGGCGAATGCACCGAAACCCCCATCATTACGACCGATTGATTAAGTGGAATATCGGATAGTTTCTGGTAACTCACGGAAGGCATTTTTCCCTTTGAGTCAGGAATCGGGTCGCCGTGTGGGTCAAATTTAGGGTTTCCTAAGAAATCATCGAGACTTTTTGTTAATTCCTTTGAATCAATATGTTCGAGTTGTTCGGCAATATCATGGATTTCATCCCAACCAAAACCTAATTTTTCTACCAAAAAAACCTCCCAAAGTCGGTGTTTTCTGATTACACCCAACGCAATTTGTTCACCTGCATCAGTTAATGTTACACCTTGATATTTGCGGTAATTGATATAGTTTTTTTCTGCTAATTTTCGTAGCATATCCGACACCGAAGCCGCTTTGGTCTGTGTATGCTCAGCCAATTGGTTGGTACTCACCTCATTACCGTTGTGTCGTTCGGTAAGTAAATAGATGATTTTTAAGTAATTTTCTTCGGTGAAAGAGGTCATTTTGGTTCTTTAGCTAAAATAATGCTTTTACAAAACTACAATTTTAGTCTAATCAAACAAAATTTTAGACTAATCTAAAAAAATATTTTGATTGGCAAATTTTTTGTTTTATGTTTGTATTGAAAAATGGTTTATAGCAAAAAATGGAAAAGAATTTAGACATTCATAGAAATAAAGCGTGGCGTTCGACAACGAGTAATCTTTCTTTGCCTGAAGTGCACGGAAGTATCAAGGTTTATACAAAAGGGAGCTTTTGGAAAAAAATGTCGGCTTTTGTTGGGCCAGGATTAATGGTTGCCGTTGGTTATATGGACCCAGGCAATTGGGCAACGGATATAGCTGGCGGGGCAAAATTTGGATATACACTTCTTTCGGTAATTCTGATTTCTAATCTTTTTGCGATGCTTTTGCAACATTTATCGCTCAAATTAGGAATCGTAACAGGGCGAGATTTAGCACAGGCTTGTAGAGATTCGTATTCAAAACCAGTTTCGTTTATATTATGGATTTTGGCAGAAATTGCCATTGCCGCTTGTGATTTGGCTGAGGTAATCGGAGCGGCTGTGGCCTTGAATTTACTTTTTAATATTCCGCTAACTTATGGAATTCTGATCACAGCGATTGATGTAATTTTTATTTTATTTCTACAAAACAAGGGTTTTCGCATCATTGAGGTCATTGTTGGTGGTTTAATTTTGATAATTTTGCTTTGTTTTGGGTATGAAATTTTAGCTTCCCAACCAAATTTTATTGCCGTATCGAAAGGGCTAATTCCTAGCAGTCAGATTGTTACAAACCCCGAAATGCTTTATATCGCCATCGGGATTTTAGGTGCAACCGTGATGCCCCACAATTTGTATTTGCATTCGAGCATAATTCAAACTCGCAAGATAGAAAACACGCACGTTGCCAAGAAAAGTGCTATCAAATATGCTACGATTGATTCTACCGCGGCCTTATTTATTGCCTTCTTTATCAACGCCGCTATTTTGATTATGGCTGCAGCCACGTTTCATTTTACTGGAAATAAAGAAGTGGCAGATATTACGGATGCGTATCTTTTGCTTGACCCGATTTTGGGTGTGAAATTGGCAGGACTTTTCTTTGCTGTTGCTTTATTGGCGGCTGGTCAAAACTCAACCCTTACAGGTACGCTCGCTGGACAAATAGTGATGGAAGGTTTTTTGAATATTCAACTAAAACCGTGGCTTAGAAGATTGATTACTAGACTTGTAGCGATTATTCCAGCGTTGGTTGTGGCAATTATTTACGGAGAAAAAGGCACTTCTGACTTACTTGTACTAAGCCAAGTGATATTATCCTTGCAGTTGAGTTTTGCGGTTGTTCCTTTGGTAATGTTTACATCAGATAAACTCAAAATGGGCGAATTTGCGAATCCTGCGTATGTAAAATATACCGCTTGGATAGTGACATTTATCATCATCGCCTTGAATAGCTATTTGTTGTTTGATACGATATTTTGAGGGGAGAAAATATATTATGTTAGAGACTACAAAGGATAAAGCGTAGGTTCTGGGCCGACAAGTAAAGGGATTGATGGTAAATCAAGACGTAAATCAAATATCTTTAAGGAATAATCCGTCATATAAGAGTTAAATTCATTTCCAAAAATATCAGTATATTTAGCTCCAATTTCTATACAATTTGATGTATTTTCTAGTAATATTGTTTGATGAATATACATAGAATAACATCTGTATCCCCAGCATTTATATTCATCTTTATCACCCTGTACTTTTTGATTTACAAATACTTTAACATTTAAAGCAGCTCCTCTTCCAATATTCGTAACTTCATATATTGACTCTTTAGTTTTACTAAAAGTTAAAATGGGTTTTTCTAAGGCTTCGATTTGTTTTTCCTTTTCTTCTATTTGTTTATCTTTCTTTAAATTGTACTTATAAAGTAAATCAGAAAAATATATAAATACCAGTAGATTTGCAAGTGAGATAAATGCAGCAAAAAATGTGGTAAAGTTAGACCAATCGGATGTTTGTTTACTCTGAATTGTGAAGGTTTTTAAGTAAAATATAATAGGTATCATAATAACAAAAATTGTTAGTATAAATAACCATTTTTTTTTAAAAAAGAAGTTTATTTTGCATGAAGACAATATAGAATATTGTTTAAGTATAAATAGATGATTTAACCTTTCAAATAATCACTTTCTTTATCTTCATCTCGAATTTCGATTGCTTCATAAATGTCTGATAAAGAAAGTGTTAGATTAAGTTTTTGAAAGCTGATGATGTCTTCTTTGTTTTCATAAATATCATATAACCAAGAGGATGAATCATCAAAGCGGCTATATAATTCTACCAAATGTTCATACTGTGAAACAATCAAGTAATATTGCAAAGAAGGAATTGTTTTATAACGTCTTAATTTAAAAATCCTATCATGCGACATAGTAGATTTTGATAAAACCTCTACAATCAAAATCGGATTCTTTATTAAATATTCTGCATTTGAATCTTCTTTGTCACAAGTCAACATGACATCAGGGTAGGGGTAATAATAACGTTTAATTACCTCCAATTTTACGCTTTCAACTAAGATTTTACAGCCCTTTGGACGAAATTCTGTACGTAATTTACCCGCAATATTCTGCACTATTTCATTATGATTCAACGAGGTTCCAGCCATTGCAAAAACTTCTCCATCAAAATATTCATGGCGAATTTCGCTTTGCTCCTCCATTGCAAAATATTCCTCAACGGTAATATATTGCTTCTTCGTTTTCTCTAATGTACTCATATTTCAAGTATTTTTATCAAAATTAATTCTTTTCAAGCAAAAACAATATCAAAAGTTTATTTCGATTTCCAATCAATAATTATACTTATCTTGTAATCTTTATAATCGTGCTAAAAATAATTATTTAAAATTAATTGTAAAATTGACACTTAATAATTTACTTCGCACCAGATATTTAATCTTTAGAACGATTTCAAAACATCAAAACCATGTCGAAGCTTAACATCACTCTTGGTCAGAAAGAGTATTTTCCATTCATAAAAAACGCAGTTGCTTACGAAGGAAAAGAATCAAATAACTATTTAGCATTCAAATTTTATGATGCAAATCGTATAGTTGCTGGTAAAACAATGGCAGAACACCTTCGTTTTGCAACAGCTTACTGGCATACATTCTGTGGTAATGGTGGCGACCCATTTGGCCCAGGAACTAAAGTTTTTCCTTGGGATTTGGCCAAAACACCGATGGATGCAGCTAAAGATAAATTGGATGCAGCATTTGAGTTTATGACAAAATTAGGAACTCCTTATTATTGTTTCCATGATATTGATATTGCTCCAGAAGGAAATTCTCAAGCTGAGTTTGAAAAAAATGTTCAAGAAATAGCTGCTTTAGCCAAATTGAAGCAACAAGAAAGTGGCGTAAAATTGCTTTGGGGAACTGCCAATTTGTTTTCGCACAAACGTTACATGAACGGTGCGTCGACTAATCCTGATTTTTCGGTAGTTGCTCACGGTGGTTTTCAAGTAAAAAATGCAATTGATGCAACGATTGCATTGGGTGGTGAAGGTTACGTATTTTGGGGAGGTCGTGAAGGCTATATGTCGTTGTTGAATACAAATACCAAAAAAGAAATTGACCATTTAGCTCAATTCCTGACAATTTCTCGTGATTATGCCCGTAAACAAGGTTTTACAGGTAAATTCTACATCGAGCCAAAACCATGTGAGCCATCGAAACACCAATACGATTATGACGCTCAAACAGTTATTGGTTTCTTGCGTAACTATGGTTTAGACAAAGATTTCCAATTAAATGTTGAGGTAAATCATGCTACTTTGGCTGGACATACCTTTGCTCATGAGCTTCAAATGGCTGCTGATGCGGGCATGTTAGGAAGTATTGACGCTAACCGTGGTGATTATCAAAATGGTTGGGATACTGACCAATTTCCAGTTGATTTGTTTGAATTGACGGAAGCAATGTTAGTGATTTTGGAAGCAGGTGGCCTTGTAACTGGTGGAGTAAACTTCGATGCTAAAACGCGTAGAAATTCAACAGACTTAGAAGATATTTTCATTGCTCACATTGCTGGTATGGATGCTTTTGCTCGTGCTTTATTGATAGCGAATGATATCCTTGAAAAATCAGAATACAAGAAACTCCGTGCCAATCGTTATGCTTCATTTAATAGCGGTGATGGTGCTTTGTACGAAGCTGGAAAATTAAGCTTAGAAGATTTACATCGTATTGCATTAGCCAACGGCGAACCGCAACAAATCAGTGGTAAACAAGAGTTATTCGAAATGATTATTAATCAGTATATCTAATCGTTTTGAGATAAAGTTGAAATAAAGAATCCCTGATAAAGTTATCAGGGATTCTTTGTTTTTAATATTTTACGCCGTTTTTCTCTAAAATACCTTTGGCATTGGCATTGCCTTCTCGAGCAGATTTTATGTACCATTCGGTAGCGGTTTTTATATCTCCACGAGAAACATAATTGATACCAATATTGTATTCATACTCGCCTGTATTATCTTTTAATGCACCTTTTTTCCAGTATTCGATTGCATTTTGGTCTTGTTTTAGCTCAACGAAAGTAACGCCAATATTGCGGTAAGCAGTCAAATAATCTGGGTTTTTCTCAATTAATGCTTGTAATTCTTTGATTTCTTGGTCAAATTTTTTCTCTTTTCGATAAGTAAACGAATGATTGAGATAAGCATCCCACAAGTCGGGCTGTAATTTTATTGCTTCATCGAAAGCCTTTCTGGCATCGTCAAATTTTTCAGTTCCAGTCAAAGCTAAACCATATACATTCCAATATTCTGCATTTTTGGGTTCGTTGGTGACAGCATCATAGTAATATTTTTCGGCGTTTGTCATATCTCCTAATCTATAATAGGCTGTTGCAAAAAGCCAATTTGTTCGGTTAGATTTTGGTAAATATTGGCTTGCACGCTCAAAATATTTAAGAGCAGTTTTATAATCGCCTTCGTCTAAAAACATTGAGCCAATTGTTCGGCAAACATCTCCATTTTTAAAACCACCTTCATCGGCACGAATAAGGTATTGTTTTGAGGTTGGAAATTCTTTTTGTTCCAAATAATACCATCCTAAATTACTCAAAATCATGGCGTCGTTTGGATATTCTTTATCGGCATCAGCAAACAAAGCAAGACCGTTTTTCCAAGTACCAGCTTGTTTGTAAGAAAGTCCGCAAAGAACCAAGACCAATACGCCAAAGATGGGTAAAATAGCCTTTGTTTTAAGGTATAATTTGCTGAAAATCAAGCCAATCAAAAACAATGGGCCAATCGAAGAAAGGTAATAATAACGGTCGGCAACCAACGCACTACCGACAGGTAAAATTTGCAGAACTGTCGAAACTGCAATTGTAAAAAATGCACCTGCCCACCATATACGTTTGTCTTTTCGGCCAAACCAAAACAAAGCACCAATTAGGATAATTGCACCTAAAAATGCCAATGAATAAGTGCTAGGAAGATTACCGTTGAGCTTGGTAGGATAGGGATAAAAAGCAAAAAGTTTGAAAGGAACAACTGTTTTTACCCAATAAAAGCAAAAAGAATAAGCAACCATTAAAGTGCGTTCGCCAGTTGTATAAGCATTCCCAATTACGGTTGAAGCGTCAGCCCCTGCGTCTTTTTGTGCGTGTGTGGCTAGGTAGGCAAAAATAAACGTAATGATAAAATAAGGTATTTTATTCAAGAAAAGCTGTAAATTAATCGGCTTTTTCAAGAAACAGTAGTCTGTAATTATAAGCAAAGCTGGCAAAACAACCGCCATCCCTTTCGACATACAAGAAGCCAAGAAAAGTAATATTGAAGCAATGTACCATTTCATGTCTTTGGTATCGTCAAACTTCAAATAATACCACATTGACAAAAGCAAAAACAAGGTATAAAGCACATCTTTTCGTTCTGCTGCCCAAGCAACTGATTCAACATGAAGCGGATGAATAGCAAAGAGCATTGAAGTAAAAAGTGACACCAAAAAATTGCCGTTTAGTTTTTGCAAAAGTCTAAAAACCAACCAGCTATTAACCGTATGTAAAATAAGGTTATCGAGGTGATAAAGCCATGTTTGTTCTTTAACGAGAGCATATTCGATGGCAAAAGAAAGTACCGTAAATGGATGATAATTACCAACAACGTAATCTGTAAAGATGGCTTTTAAGTCAAAATTCTTCACTAAATCATTGAGCAAAATATAAGGTTTATCGTCCCAAACAAATTGGTTTTGCCAAACTGGAATGTAACTTACAAAAATAAGTAAAGCAAAAATTGCAGGAAGCCATCGAGTTATACTTTGCTCTTGTTGGAAGCTAAGTGCTTGATTATTAGATATTTGTTCGGCTTTTACTTGCGAAACGACCTCTTTCTTGGGTACTTGTTTGGCTTGTGGTTTTTGTTTTGCCATTTTTAAGGGTTATTATTAGGTTACACAAAAATATTTCAATTATCTTGCCAAAACAAGTAGTTACTATTGGCAAACTTTGCTTTTGATTTGATTGATATTATATTTTTTGTAGGAATCAACTGATTTGAAGCTCTCACCAGATTCATTTGTATAATTGAAGTACCAAAAGAATGCCTCGAATATAGCTATTTTATCAGGAAAAATTAAGAACTTTGACTATTCTTTGGCAAGAATCTTGCGTCATTAAGTGGTAATATTTTGTGTTTTTTAGCGTTTTAATTGCTACATAAAAATCAACAATGAAGTTTAAACAGATAATATATATTGCCTTACTTGCTTTGCCGATTTATTCGGTAGCTCAGAAAAACAAAAAAACTGAGAATGAAGGCATTTCAGAAAAAGAGTTAAAAGCAGAAGCATATTTCGTTGAAGGAATGAAATATTATATCGCCGAAACTTATGATAAGGCTATTGCTTTATTCAAGAAAGCGGCCGAAGGAAATCCAACGAGTGCAGGTGTAAATTTTATGCTGGCGAAATCTTTTTTTGCCACAAATGACCTTGCGAATGCTACGATTTACAGCGAAAAAGCCCTCAAAATAGATGATGAGAACAAGTTTTATCGCAAGCTTTTAGGCGAAATTTATACGAAGCAAAAAAGATACAAAGAAGCAGCTTCGATGTACGAAAAACTCGCAGATAAATTCCCGCAAGATGTTGATAATTATCTTGAATTATCCAATGTTTATATCCTGCAAGAAAAATTTTCGGATGCGGTTGAAATTTATAACAAAATTGAGCGAACCATCGGTGTAAGTGAAGAAATTACGCACCAAAAACAATTGATTTATCTAAAGCAAAATAAGTTAGAAAAAGCCATCGAAGAAGGCGATCGCCTGATTGCTTCCGAGCCAACCGAACCCGAATATGTTGTACAACAAGCCCAAATTCTGATTTCAAATGAACGTTATGAACAAGCAATAAAGATGCTTCAAGGTTCGCTGAAGAAAAATCCAGACTTTGCCGAAGCACACGTATTGTTGGCAGAAATTTACCGAAAACAAAATGAGTTAGAAAAATGTAACGAAGAACTTCAAGTTGCTTTTTCTAACAAAAACCTAGCTGTTGAAGTAAAATTCAAAATTTTGAGTAGTTATATGCTCATGATGAAAGATGACAACAGCGATAAAACATTAGAAAATCTCCTAAATTTGACGCAAGAATTAGTCAAACAATCGCCAAATGAAGCGAAAGGGTATGTCGTTTTGGGTGATTTGTTGATGAAAAAAGGAGAAATGGCAACCGCACGAAATAATTATGTAAAATCAACACTGTATGATAAATCAGTTTTTGAAGTTTGGTTGGCAATAGTTGAACTGGATGCAAAACTGAACCATATTGATAGTTTGGCGAAACATTCGGAAGAGGCGATTGAGTATTTTCCGAATCAATCATTTTTTTGGTACCATAACGGCTTTGCAAATTTTGCCAAAAAAGATTACGATAAAGCCATTTCATCGCTCGAAGAAGCTCGAAATTTAGCCGTTGATAATCCAGAATTGGCTAAGCACATCAATGCTCTTTTGGGTGATGCTTATAACGAACTAAAAAAATATATAAAGTCGGACGAGGCTTATGAAGCAGTTTTGAAATCCGACCCTGATTATGAACACGTGTTGAATAATTATAGTTATTATCTTTCATTAAGAAAAGATAAACTCAGCCGTGCTGTGCAGTTGTCCACTCGTTTAACCGATAAATTTGGCGATAACGCAACCTATCTCGACACACATGCTTGGGTGCTTTATACGATGAAAGAATACCAAAAATCACGTGAGTTTTTGGAGAGAGCAATCAATCAAAGTACTGGCGTTAGTGGAACAATCATTGAGCATTATGGAGATGTTTTGTATCAACTTGGCGAAAAAGCAAAAGCTTTAGAACAATGGAAAAAAGCCCGTCAAATGGGAGAAAACAGCCAAAGTATTGATAAAAAAATTCAATCGGGACAGTTGATAGAATAAAAAAAGTACTTTAAATTATAAAAATCGTCGATAAAAATACCCCATAAAATGTCAAAATACTCTTTTCTTATTTTTAGCGTTTTTATATTATTTTCAGCCTCTTCTTGCAAACGTCATAAATTGCACAAGAAAGAAATTGTTGTGGTCGATACATTAACTTCTGAAGTAGTTAAAATTGAAACACCGATTGAACAACCTAAAGTTGAAGCACCAGTTGTTGTAAAAATTGACGTCAATCCTGCGGAAATCGACTTTAAATATTTGAACCTTAAATCGAAGGTTAATTTTTCATCAGGAGGTGAAGAGCAAAGTTTTCCAGTAAATATTCATATCAAAAAAGATAGTATTATTTGGTTGTCAATTGTGGTTGGTTTAGAAGGAGCGAGAGGGATTATTACCAAAGACTCGGTTATTTTTTTAGACCGCCTTCGTAGAACTTATTACAAATACGATTTTGTGAGTTTGAGTAAACAGTTCAATTTCAATATCAATTATGACCTTGTTCAATCTATTTTGATTGGAAATATGCCACTCAAGAAACGAGAATTTGATGAAGTTTTGAAGCAAGAAGGCGGTTTTCTAGTCAAACAAAAAGAAGGATTTGTGTCGGTCGAAAACTTTATTGCCGAACCATCCTTGAAACTCCAAAAAGTGAATGCCAGCGATTCGACAGGTGGCAGTAAAATGGAGATTAATTATGCTAATTTCTTGTCTATCAGCGAATTGTTGATTCCGCAGGAAATAAAAGCGAATATTGATGCCCCAAAAAATGGTCAAAATATCCAAACTACAATCAATTTACAACACAATAAAATCGAGATTCTTGACCAAAGTCCAGGTTTTTTGTTTAGCATTCCCAAATCGTATTTGCCCAAATAATTCTTTAATATCAGCAGGTGTGTGAAAAAAATGGATGAATGCTGTTGCTGAATATGAATATTTCCCCAAAATGACTTTTAAAACATTAACATATTTGCTGGTTTGGGTTTCAGTGCTTAGTATTTTTACGAGTACTGATGCTTTTGCTCAACGTAAGAAAAAAAGCCGAGCCCAACTCGAAAGTGAAAAAAGACGAAATCTTGAAAAAATTGCCGAAACCAAGCAAGCTTTAGAAAGTACACAAGAAAAGAAAGAAGTAACCGTTGGAAAAATAAAGGCAATAAAGGAGCAAATTTCGTCGCAAGAAGAGCAAATTGGACTCATGGAACAGGATATGGAGCTGATTGACATGGAAATGCAAGATATTATTGGAGCAAAAAATAATCTCGAACAAAAACTTGATACGCTTCAAAAAGAATATGCTGCAATGCTTTATAGTGCATCAAAAGCAAGTGGAAAAATCAATAAATTAAGCTTTTTATTCTCTTCTTCATCGTTCAATGATTTGATAATGAGGTATAAATATTTACAGCAATATACCGATAATCGAAAGTCTCAATTAGCTCAAATTGCAAAAGTAGTGGCTTTACTTCGAGAACGACAATCGAATTTGGAAGGCAAGAAATCGGATAAAAAACGAATTATTTCTGCAAAATTAACAGAAGCACAATACCTCGAACAACTCAAAAATCGTCAAACAGAGATGGTTGGTGAGTTGTCGAAAAAAGAAAAAGATTTGAGAAATGAAATTGAAGCTACCAAAAAATCGGTGAATCGTTTGGAAGCATCTATTGCCAATGTAGTTGCTCGAGAAATTGCCCGAAAAAATCGAGAAAGAGAATTAAAACAAGACAGAGATGCGAAATTAGCTAAAAGTAAACCCCAAAAACGAATAAACGAGAAGCCCAAAAAAGACCTTGATGATAAAGATGCAGCTTTGGGTAGATCTTTTGCAGCTTCAAGAACTCGTTTGCCTTGGCCAGTTCAACGAGGATTTATTTCAGATAGATTTGGTATAAAAGAGCATCCAGTTTTGAACGGTGTTTTGATAAATAATAATGGAATTGATATTCAGACTTCAACCAATGCAACTGTTCGTTCGGTATATGCTGGCGAAGTAAAAGATATTACTGAAATTCCTGGTCTTGGCAATGTAGTACTGATTCAACACGGAGAATATTTTACGGTTTATGCTAATCTTCGTCAAATATTTTTAAAAATTGGGCAAAAAGTAGCTTCTAAAGAAACCATTGGCACTGCTGGAGAATCTGGCGGGGCAACGGAAATCAACTTCCAAATTTGGCATAATAGCGAGCATTTAAACCCCGAAGGGTGGCTTATTCCAAGGTAAATTTTTGATCTAACTTTCTTAATTATTAATTACAATTCTCAAAGATAAATGTCTGTACATAATGAAATTAAGCGTGTAACAACGCATACGCTACAAGAACTTAAACGTAAAGGCGAAAAAATTGCTTGCTTGACATCCTATGATTATTCAATGGCAAAAATCGTTGACGCGGCAGGTGTGGAGTTGATTTTAGTGGGAGATTCGGCTTCAAATGTGATGGCTGGTTATGAAACAACTTTACCAATTACGCTCGATAATATGATTTATCACGCCCAAGCGGTAGTAAAAGGTGTAAAAAGAGCATTGGTTGTAGTCGATTTGCCGTTTGGTTCTTACCAAGGCAATTCCGAAGAAGCTTTGCGTTCGGCTATCAGAATTATGAAAGAATCGGGTGGACATGCAGTAAAACTAGAAGGTGGAATAGAAATTAAAGAGTCAATTGAGCGGATTTTGAGTGCAGGAATTCCGGTGATGGGACATTTAGGATTGACGCCTCAATCTATTTATAAATTCGGCACTTATGCTGTGCGAGCCAAAGAAGATGAAGAAGCTGAACAATTGATGGCAAATGCCAAAATGCTTGACGAAGTTGGCTGTTTTGGAATGGTTTTAGAGAAAATTCCTGCCATATTAGCAAAAAAGGTAACTGAATCAGTCAATATCCCAACCATTGGTATTGGTGCAGGAAATGGCTGTGATGGACAAATTTTAGTAGTACACGATATGCTAGGAATTAATAATGATTTTTCACCTCGATTCTTGCGTCGTTATGCAGATTTGCATGCTATTATGACCGAAGCCGTAATCAATTATACCAAAGACGTAAAATCCTCTGATTTCCCAAGCACAAAGGAATCGTACTGAAAATAATAATTTTTTAAACTTGAACCAATTTATTTGCAATGATGTTGCATTATCGTACCTTTGCATCATTATTAGGCGGAGCTACGCTTGTAAATACGAACATGGATTAAGTTTTTATGCGAAAAATATTCACTCATTACCATACACTCAATAAAGTTGGCTTGTGGCTTTCAATCCTTTGCACGATTCATTGTTTGGCAATGCCATTTTTGATGACAGCACTTCCGTTTTTGGGACAAAATTTTTTAAGTGAGAAATCTGAAATTTATTTGATTGGCATCAGTGCAATCTTGGCTGTTTTTTTATTGATAAAAGATTACCGAAATCATCAAAATCCTTTGCCACTTCGGCTCTTGAGTATTGCGTTGGTGTTCAATTTTTCGGGTTTATTTCTAGTAAAAGGCATTTATGAAGTTCTTTTTAACGTAATCGGGGCATTGTCAATGGCTTCGGCTTATTGGGTAAACTGGAATTCTCACCGAAGAGCCTGCCATAGCCATTCGCATTAATTTTAAACAATTCTTTTGTAAAAATAATCAAGTGGATTTTCGTAGATAAAACTATATTTAGAGTAATCAATCCATTTTTTTGGACTAATTATTTTGAATGGTTGTAACTCACTAGGTAGCACAAATTCAGGCATTTCAAAACCTAATTCTTCACAATTTTTAGCGTAAATTTCTTTTCTTGTCGGATGAATAGGTGAAACAATATTGAATGTTTCGTTCCAAATGTTTTGTTCAATAATTGTCTCTACGATTCCAATTACATCGTCACGATGAATATAATTTACTTGAATTTGTCCAGTGGTTAACCCTTTCCAACCCGAAAAATATTTTGCAGGAATTCGCTCGTAACCCATTAGCCCACCACAGCGTAAAATTGTAAGGTTAATCTCATGAAAAGTACAAAATTCCTTCAATAAATTCTCAGCTTTTACCATCGTCGGGCTTGCCGATTGTTCGGGAGTTGTGACATCTTCCTCAAAAATTTCTCGATTTAACTCTGGATAAACTGAGGTTGAACTTACATAAATAATGTTTTTAGTAGAATACATTTTTACAAGTTGTAAAAATTCGCTTATTTGTTCTACATGGGCATCAACTTTTTGTAAACTGGTGCGTGGCGGAATATTTATCAAAAGGGTTTCTGTATTTAAGAAGTTATCCACATTTTCGCCAACAACTTGTGGATTAAGTTGAATACGAAAAGACTCAATACCATTTTTTGTTAAAATAGATAGCTTTTCTTCATTAGTTGTGCTTCCTTTTACGGTATATCCTTTATCTGAGAAATGTTTACCAAGTGGTAATCCCAACCAACCACAACCCAAAATACTTATTGATTTATTCATTTGTTTGCCTCGTTTTTCTGCTTTTCTTCGTTTTCAATCTCAAAAATCTTCACATCTACCACAAATCTAAACCAAAGTGCTTGCAGGAAATGAAAAATCATTCCTTCTTTGCCGTCCAAAATACCTAGTTGAATAAAATATCGGTGAAAAAAATAGAGGAATGGTCGAACAAAAAGAGGCATATCCCACCAAATTTTCTTTAAAAAAGCTATTCTTTGGTCAGGATTTCCAAAAAAATCAGGTTTAATGGTTTGATTGCGTAATTGTTTTTTTCGTTCAATTTCTTCACGTGCTACTTGATCACTGTATTTATTATGTTTTTCAATCCAAAAACTAATTCGGTTTTCCTTGAGATTTTCTTCTTTTAAATAACCTTTGTCCCAAACAATATTTTTGCCTTCAGCCACGAACCGATGATCCATATTTTCGTTTAAGTCCGAAAAGCCGACGCCAGTACGAAACATTTTCATTAGAAATTTCGGAAAATACCCACCATGTTTGAGCCAACGTCCTTTAAAGTAGTTTTTTCGATTGAAGAAAATTCCATTGACATCCGAAGGTAGATTTTTGTCCTTAAAATCTTTCAATAAAGCTAATAATTCGGGTAAAACGATATGGTCAGAATCAAGCCCAATTGTCCATGGAGTTTTTACTGGAAAGTTTTTTAAAGCAAAATCCCATTGTTTTGGATGATTTTCAAACTTATTATATTTCACGGTCGCACCATAGTTAGCCGCAATTTCGAGCGTTTTATCAGTACTTCCCGAATCTAAAATAAACGTTTCGGCATTGAGTTCTTTGATTGACTCAAGCAATCGTGGAAGGTGCTGTTCTTCGTTAAAAGATATGATGATAAAAGAAAATTCGGTGTTCATTTTTTAGTAATTCAAAGTGACAAAAGCACATAGTTTTGGATAATGAAAGTACTTAAATGAAATATTATTCGGTACTTTTATGTTTTGGTTTTCCTTTGAAATTGATTCCTAAACTTTTTCTTTCCAAAAAAATGATTCCCGAAAGAAATAATATACTCAACAAAATATGGAATGGAACAGCTAAATAAGGGTTTTCGATTTTGAATTGCCAAGAAGCATAAATCAACACCGCAGCAACAATGAGATAAATACTTACTGATTTTAATTCATAAGGAATAGGGTAATATTTTTGACCATAATAGTAACATAAAATCATCATAACAAACGATGAAAAAGCAAACGTAACCGCACAACCTACGTAGCCCAAAATCGGAATAAGAATAATATTTAGAATGACCGTCAGAACCATCCCGATAATGGTAAAATAAGTGCCAAAATGCGTTTTATCGCTTAATTTAAACCACATTGATATGTTTTGGTAAACTCCGATGAATAAGTTTGCTAATAGCAAAATCGGCACAACGATAATTCCAGAACGGTAGTTTTTACCCAAAATTAAGCTAATCAAATCAATGTTGATACTCACACCAACCCAAATCAAAATACAAGCAATCGTAAACCATTTGGTGGCTAAAGCGAGCATAGAAGGGGAGTTTTTATCTTCTGCTTTCGAGAAAAAAAACGGGTCGGCCGCATAACGGTAGGCTTGCACAACAAGCAACATGAAAATTGATAATTTATAAACATTGGCGTAAATACTAAAAGCGGCTTTGGTACTTAAACCCTCATAAAAACCTTCAGGAAGAATTTCGCTGAACATTAGTCGGTCGGCTGTTTGGTTGATTGCTCCTGCCAGGCCCATAATGAGTAGGGGATAGGCGTAAATTAGAACAGGTTTGAATTTTTGAAAATCAAAAGAAAATTTGAAATCTATAAACTCTCGCCACAAAAGCAAAATTGTTATTAAACTTGCAATGAAATTTGCCCAAACGATATAATCTGGCCCGACGGCAGGGTTGTAGAAAAAGTCTGCAAATGGTTTCCACGTTGGTAAGAAAAGGCCTTCATGGATATATTTACAAAACATTAAATAAAAGGCATTTAGCCCAATATTGATAAAAATATTACTTAATCGAATGAAAACGAAACGTTTTGCTCTACTTTCTGCTCGTAATTTCACAAACGCAATCGCTGCAATGGCATCAGTTGCCAAAATTATTGCAAACCAAACGATTAACCTTTCTTTTCCTGGAAAACCCATCCAATTGATAATTGGTGTAGCGAAAAAATAGATAACGGTAGAAAAGATTAGACTCGTCAGAATGATGTATGAGAGTATCAAGTTATAATATTCTTGTCGATTTTCTTTTTTGTTGGCATAGCGAAAAAACGCAGTTTCCATGCCATAAGTATAAAGAATATTTAGCAAAACGACATAAACGTAGAGTTGATTATTGTCGGCTAATAATCGAGGCTGCTCAAAAACACGTGTATGAACAGCCACCAAAAGCCAATTTAAAAATCGTCCTGCAATACTACTGATTCCGTAGAGAGCTGTATCGCTCGCTAATTTTTTTACTACGCTCATATTTTAGTCAATGGTCTTTGACCATAGTCCATAGATTAACCTTGTTTCAAATTTCCTGCAATTTCAGTACTTGTGTAGTTATTTGCAAGTAATTGCATGATAATCAACAAATCAATCAATAGCTGGCGTACGTTTTTAGAATATTTTAGGCAAGTTATAACCGATGTTATAATCTATAAAACCAGCTTTTTGACAATCCCAAAGTGGGGCATCTTTATGGCGGATGTTATGAAAATCAGCATAAAACTGTACTTTTTGAAGTATTTCGCTCGTAATTGAGTTATAACGATCAACCGTTAGGCGTTGTCTCAAAACGCCACCTACCTGAAAAAGACCCAAAACCTCCTGATTTGCTCTGTTGGTACATTTCAAATTGCCGATAATTTGTGCTGGAATTTTATCAAAAAGCCCACCGCCGATTATTCTTTGGTCTTCTTGGCGTTTCCAATAAGTGTAAGTTTCTTTTGAAACAGAATAAACATCAAGTTGTACAATCCAATCGGGAAAATCGTATAGATTTACGCTACCGAGTTCGATAGGAATATTTTTTCCGTTCACCAAAAAGTCATTTACCAATAAAGGTTGTGTATTGAGCGGAGCTCGCCAACATTTTGAGTAACAGATAGGTACTGGAGCAGGCGGTGGTGGTGGTGCGGGGCAAGTTGTCAGAAATTGGATAAAATCTTGACGTTTGATGAAATAATAATCTTCGGTTTCTTTAGAGTCTTTGATAGAAGCTTTTAAGTCAAATCGCATATCTTCAACATTATCCGCATTGATAAATTTATGTGTAAATTCACTCAATGGCGTCGGTGTTTTTAGCTCTTCGAGTGTTGATTCTATTTCAATTCCATCGGAAGTTTTGATTTTTAATTGATATTTCTGATTGGGAATTCCTTTAAATAATGGACTTGTTTGATAATATCCACCACTTATTTCGGTAAGTTGAGTGATATTTCCTAATCCATCAATGATTTTTACGTCAGCATTTTTTATGGCATCTCCTTGAAATGCGGTTATATCGTAAGGAGAGTATGAAGTTGTATGATTGATTCTTACAGAATATGGGCCATTTTGGTTTGTTATTTCTCCGTAAACAACAATTGCTGTACTCAGATTTTTGGTTTGAAAGTTATCAATTTCTGTTTCACACGAAAAAAATAACGAACAGAGTATGAGGAAAAAGGCTATTTTTTTCATTAAAATTTAAAGTTATAGGTTAAAGATGGAATAGCAGCTCCTAAAACAGAGAGTTTGTAGGTTCGAGCCAAGTTTCGCAAACCTGTTGAAGATTTGAAATAAATGGAATAAACATTCTGACGATTCAGAATATTGTAAATCGAGAAATTCCAACTGCCGTTCATTTTACTTTTCTCTTTTGGGTCGAGAGTAATACCTAAATCTAACCTAAAATAATCAGGTATTCGTTCGGCATTCCTGAGCGTAAAGCTTGGTGACGCATAACCATCCAATGTTTCTTGAATCGTAGCATTATCCAAGAAAACATAGGTTTGTCCATTATAAACGTAGCTCTTTTTATCTAATCCTTGTCTAGGATTTAAGCCATTGGCAACCATGTAATCATAAACATCGTTGTAAGCATAGATTTTATAGCGACCATTGGGGTAAGTAATCGGTCGGCCAGTATTGTAAGTAAAATTGGCATTGAACGAAATCCGTTTTGTCCAACGATTATTTAAGACAAATTTTATGTTATGTGGAGAATCAAAATTTGCAGGAAATCTCAAACCAAAGTTTGCAGCAGTTTGGTTTTCATTGGCTTGGATTTGACGGAAAGTTCGTGCATAAGTATATGAAATCCAGCCAGTTAGCTTTTTTCCACGAGATTTTTTGATAAAAAACTCAGCTCCGTAGGCATAACCCTTTCCAACGATAAGCTGGGTTTCGACCGTTGGATTTAGATAAAGTGCTGCTCCATCAACGTAATCAATAACATTTTTGAGGTTTTTGTAATAAACTTCGACGGAAGTTTCAAAAGTATTATTTTGGGCATTATTGAAGTTTTTGAATACACCAATCGAAAATTGGTCAGCAATTTGTTGAGGCAATTGGCTGTTGCTGTTTTTCCAAATATCTGCTGGAGAAATTGCCATTGTATTTGAAAGTAAGTGCATAAATTGCTGCATTCGATTGAAACCAATTTTGATAGACAAACTCGAATCCATTTTAAAAGCCAATGAAAAACGAGGCTCAAAACCGCCGTAAGATTTGATTACTGAGCCTTTTTTATAAGTCAAAGTATCAATAATCGTCGAAATTTCTCTTGGTTTACCAGACTGATAATTATAATAATCTCCTGGACCAACAAGCTGATAAAAAGCATATCGAAGGCCATAATCAATGCTTAGTTTCGGACTTAAAGTTAGGCTATGACCCGCATAAATCGACATTTCTCTTGATTGCTGAACAGGCATTCGGAATACTTCGATAATTGATTGTTCGGCATTCGGTAACAAACTTCCTGCATCATTTTTGTAAATACTAAAATCACCTCCAAAATCAAATTTATTTTTATTTGATAATTCGTAACTCAAATCCTCTCGAATTGATTTTTGAGTAATTGATGGTTGCCAGTTATACTCAAATTGTGGTTTTAGTCCTTTTATTCCGTATTGATATTTGCTCAGAAATGCGGTAAAATTATGAGAAATTTTAGCTCCAATCAGAGCATTATGTTTAAAGTTGATATTACGGGTATTCCAATAATAGAGTGTATCTTGGGCAAATTTAAAAGCATCATTACTTGTATAAGCTGCCACTGAAATTCGCTGGTTTTTTCCGAATCTATGCGTAATTTTTGCGTTAATATCATAAAAATTAGCTTTACTGTTTTTTAAAGATTCATTATTGAAGTATTTCAAGTAAAAGTCTGATAATGAAGCTCTTGCACCAATAATGATTGAGGTTTTTCCTTTAAAAATTGGACCTTCAAGAAGTAAACGACTCGAAATTGGGCCAACACCACCTTGTAAACTCCATTTATCAAAATTGCCTTCTTTCAGTCTTACGTCTAACACCGAAGATGCTCTGCCACCATACATAGATGGAATTCCTCCTTTGAAAAGACTCACATCTTGTACCATATCGGCATTAAAACCCGTAAAAAAACCAAATAAATGAGAGGTGTTAAAAAGTGGAATACCGTCTAAAAGTACCAAATTTTGGTCAACATTTCCGCCCCTAACATTGAACCCTGAAGCTCCTTCACCAACGGTTGTTACACCTGGCAAAAGCATGATACTACGGATAACGTCGGCTTCGCCCATGAGTGTGGGTAATTTTTTCATGGTTTTGCCTGATATTTTTTCAACACCCATGATTGTTCGATTAACGTTTGCATCCGCTTTTTCAGCCGTAATTACCACTTCATCGAGCAAACGAGGCACTTTATCCAAAACAACATCAAATTTAGTGTCTTTATTAAGCGTAAATCTTTCGATTTTAATTTTGTAACCCAACATTCTTACAACAATCTGATAAGATGTGGCTGGAAGAAATATGGAAAAATTTCCTGACGAATCTGTCTGTGTACCGAAAGTTAATCCAGAAAAGAGAATATTAGCATTTTCAAGAGGCATGCCATTTTCAGCATCTTTTACTGTTCCTGTAAGCAAAAAACTTTTTTTTTGAGAGAAGGAATCTTGTGTAGCAAAAGTTATGGCAATAGAAATAAGGTAGAATAGTAGTAAGCTTTTTTTCATTTATAGGTTTTTGTATTTTCAATGGCAAAGATAGAGAAATCTTGTGGTTTGTGGCGTTAAAATAGAAGAACGGCAAGTAATGAACGACGGATATGGAGAGAAATGCGATAATTTGGCGTTTAACTTAACTTTCATTAACATAGATTAGGTTTCTTTAACAGCCAAGAGTGTTAATTAAGCCGTAGTTTTGAGGCAAACAAAAAATCAAAACTATGAAACTTATCAGCTACGTTCTTACAATTATGGCACTAGGCATTTTGGGTTATGTTTTCCTACAAAAAAACAAACAAGAGAATATTGAAAAAGAAAAATTTCTTTCCAATATAAAAGCAGGACGAAAATCGTTTGACGAAGCAAATTGGATGAGTCCGCTAAGTGTGAGAGAAAATGACTCGATTAGGTTTAATAAAGATTCAGTGATTGATGTCAGAAGTGGGAAAGTTTATGCAAATGCAGCATTAATGGATACGTCTCATATTTTCTTGAATTTTTGGCATAAAGGGACTGAAAATAGCGAAACTCAATTGATTGATATTGAGCAGTTTTACCTAAAATACAAAAATAAAATCAGATTTTTGGTACTAAGTAATGATAGTCTTACCACTGCACGAAAATACCTCAAAAACGAATCATTATCTGTGCCGTTTTATGTATTTAAAAATGGACGTTTTCCTGCTGATTTGGAGGTTTTTCCCATAAGTCATCTAAAAGTGAATAGAAAAACCGCCTTTTACTATGCAGGCATTGGCTATTTTGATAATAAAAACTTTTACAGTTATATTGATAGTGTATTAGCGAAGTGATTATTTTGTCTTGTTTCGCAAAATTACTAATCCACTTCCTTGTTTCCAAGCTTGGTCGAAACCTGCGGGAAATTTAGCCACTGCATGGCTTCCCAATACTAAATCAATGTCGCCATCATGGTCTATATCGGCTGCGTCCATAACGCTCCATCGACCTAAATGATTGATATTTAGTGTTTTTTGTTTGAAATCTGAGCCAGTATTTTCAAAATAAATAAATCCTTCGAGTGGGCGATGGTCGGTATCAGGAAAAAGGGCGATAGAAACTAAGTCAATATCGCCGTCATTATCAAAATCTCGTGGAATTACTTTTGTAGCCCCATTTTGTTGGAAAAAATGAGTTTGTTCAAATTTAAAGCCTCCTTTGTTAGTGTAAATATAGACTCCATGATAAGGCTTCAAAATTGTTGAAAAATCGGCGTTATCGCCTGCTGTGCAAACAATATCAAGTTTTCCATCTTTATTTATATCTGTAACATCGAATGAACTTGTACCGTAAATCGAAGGAAATCGGAGTAATTGTTTAGCTTCAAAACGAAGATTTCCTTTATTTAGGTACAATATTACCTGTTCGTCGCCTTGAGCAAAAAGTGCTAAAATATCATTGCGTTTATCGCCGTCAAAATCCAAAACGATGGTTTTGGTTGCTCCAGTTTGAGTGCTTAAAACTTGCTTTTGGTATTGATTTTTCGAGTCTTTTTTCCAAATAGAAAGTCCACCAATTTTAAATCCAAATTCGTTGCTAATTAATTCGTCTTCAGGACTTTCATCAATATTTTTAGTAATTACTTCAATTGGGCGATTTAAGTTTGGCAATAATTTATTTGTTTTAGAAAACGAATTATTCCCAAATTCAACTTGTTCTGCCGAGCCATTTACGTCGGGGTTTGCTTGTGTAGTTGTGCCAATGTAAGTCAATAAGTATTGATTTTTTTTCGCATAACTCAAATCAACGTTTGTTAAAGCATTCTGATTTTTGATAGATTGAACAGGGATTCCGTTTTGGTCAAGCATCCAAATTACTCTATTTGATTGGTCGCCAGCAATTATTTTTTGGTTGATGGTATCAAATGATATTGCAGTAAAATTTGGAATTGTTGCTCCTTGAAGTGAAACATTAAGATTCTGAATATCGAATCGTTCGGTGAGTTCTTCCAAATCTTCATATTCTGGCATTTCAAGTGTTTTTGGTGCTTTTGACAAATAATATCGCTTGATTTTCAACCAGTCTTCATCACTTATCATTTGAGAAGATGGTCTCAAAATGGCATAATCAGAAAGAGGTTTTTGTAATTGTCGGATTTCTCTATCAACTCCCATCAAAATACCCATGTAAGGCAAAGTGCTATATTGCCATACATTTTTTGGTAAGAACTCAGGTTTTGGCAATAAATGACAACTCGCACAATAGGTTTGGGCAAGTTTTTCACCTTCGTCTTCTTTGGTTTTACAACTCAATAAAATTGACTCAACGCCAACAATAATGAATAAACTTGCAAGAAACAGGCTTGAGCGGTAGAGTTTCATTTTATTAAAAGTCCCTCTCCTGCGAAGGAGAGGGATTTATGTGAGTTAAAATGCTATTATTGAAGTTTTTACTTCGTTATTTTCTTGAAAATCTGCATTTTATCATTGTTACGAGTGATAAAATAGAGTTTTGTTTTCGGAGTATTCAACGTTTTAATGTCACGTACATCGCCTTCCATCAAGAATCCGTTATCGGTCGGAACTGATGCTTTGAATTGTCCTTTGCCATTCCCTTTCAAAATTAAACCAAAAAATGCATCATATCGTGCTTGGTACATATTTGCACCGCTGAAATTCCCACCAATAATTACATCAAGATTTCCATCGTTATCTACGTCTTCAGTAAATAATGACATCACCTTTGAAACTTGAGCCAAACTTGGAAGAACAGACATCTTAAAAGTTTTGTTTCCTTGATTTTCGAGATAAACAGACTCAAAAGTATTCACGAGTTTTTCTTCAGCATCTTTTAATTCTTTTTTCGTGAATAGTTCATCAATGGTTTTTCCAGCAAAATTTTTGTATTCAACGTATTTTTTATTGATTATACTTGGCATTTGTTTGCCCATTTCGTCTTTGCTATTGACAGGATACCAACGAGAATCGCTACTTTTAACATCTCTATTATATGCCAAAATATGGTCGTTTGCTTTGTTATCGTCAATATCTTTGATGAGCATTTTTAGTTTGCCACCTTCTTCTTTTCTGAATTTAGTATTTGTACCCAAGTTTCCGACTAATAAATCAATATCGCCATCTTTATCAAAATCAGCAGCGGTGACACCGTTCCAAAAACCAGTAAAATCACCCAGTTTATTATCAATTTGTTTGAATTTTCCTTTGTCATTTTCAAACATTTTTATTGGCATCCAATCGCCAACTACGGTTAAATCTTGGTCTCCATCTTTGTCTAAATCCGCCCAAATTGCATCGGTAATCATACCTGATTCACGAACTTCGGGAGCAATATTGGTAGTAACATCGCTAAATTGACCTTTTCCATTATTGACTAAAATGTACGAACGAGGTGATTTTCCGTAATTATAACCAACTACTCGGCCACCAACAAATAAGTCGATATCTCCATCTTTGTCAAAATCACAAGGTCTCACACAAGATTTATTATCGTACATTGGCGGTAAAGCGGTTGTAGATTTACTAAAATTGCCCTTTCCATCATTTATATATAGTCTGTCAAAAAGCTGTGGCATTTTGTCGAAGAATTCATTTCCACCAGAAACCACGTACAAATCTTGGTCTTTGTCGCCATCAGCGTCAAAAAACAAGGCATCAACATCTTCTTGAAGAGAATCTTCCTTGAATGCTGTTTGTGGCGAAGCAACAAATTTATCGCCTTTTTGCAGAAACAATGTACCCGATTGATATTTTGCACCACCAACATAAAAGTCTTCTAAACCATCGCCGTTTACATCACCAACAGCCATTTTTGGGCCGTCAACTGAAACCTTAAATGGAATCAAATTTTCACGATTAAAATCAAAATAAGTGTTTTCTTGATGTACAAAAGGAATATTGATTTGTGAAGTAACTTCTTCAAAGATTGGAGTTGAAGGTACAAAAAATTGATAATTGCTTACCTTGATTTGAGCGTTATTTTCATCTAAAGTCAAGGTTGTATTGATTTTTGGGTTTCTGATTATTTCCATTTTTTCATTTTCCCAAATCACAATCATGGTATCCACTTTTGTCAATTTCCCGATTCCAAAAATCAAGCTCGGTTCAACCGAACTCATAAAACCACGAGTGGGCATCATTTGCTGTAATTGCTCACCATCTGATGTTTTCAAGATAACTTTTGCCCCAACACCGAAGGTATTTTTATCATTTCCTTTGAATTTTACTTTTACGAAATTGTTGTTTAAAAGTTGGCGACTATTATTAAGATATATAGCCGAAGGTTCATTGAGATTGTTGGTAATGAGGTCTAAATCGCCATCATTGTCTAAATCTGCGTAAGCCGCTCCATTAGAAATGCCATTCTCATCAAATCCCCAATTCTGCGATTTATCTTGAAAACGAAGCTCTTTTGTGCCTTTATACAAGTAATTATGCCATTTTCCACTTGGCATTTTGTCGATGGCTTCTTGGTCAAGTTTCTCAGAAGTTGGTAAATTAAAATGTAGTGAATCGCTAGCGATAAACTTCAAATAATCTAAATCGTTTGGTCGTCGAAGAATACCGTTGGTTATAAAAATATCCTTGATTCCGTCTCCATCATAATCTGCTAAAAGTGTACTCCAACTCCAGTCGGTTGCCATTACGCCTGCCGAAGGAGCAATATCGCTAAATTTCTTGCCGCCCATGCTCAACTGTAAGCAATTTCGACTGTATTGATTAAAGTAGCCAAATTGAAGTTTGTAGAGGTAAATATCCAAGGGGTCTTCGCCAACCGATGATTTTTCAACGGCTTCATCTTCTGGATACATATCGAGGGTCATTACGTCTTGATAACCGTCGTTGTTGATGTCGGCAATATCCGAACCCATCGAGAAACGGCTCAAATGTTTGAAGTGCTCTTTCACTTCTTCTTTGAAAGTACCATTTTTTTGATTAATGTAATAATAATCATCTTCATGAAAATCGTTACTTACATAAATATCTTGCCAACCATCGTTGTTCAAATCTGCCACTGAGATACCCAATCCATAGCCCATTGCGGCTTGATAGATCCCTGCTTCTTTGCTAACGTCTTTAAATTTCCCATTATCGTTGCGGTACAGATAATCGCCCGCTTCGTTATCTTTGAGCATTCGGGTATTTACACGGTCGTACGAACGAGAATTATGAACGGCATGATTGAGCAAATACATATCTAAATCTCCATCTTTGTCGAAATCGAAAAATGCAGATTGTGTTGAAAAACCAGTAAAATCTAATCCATACTCATTTGATTTTTCAGTAAATGTTAAATCACCGTTATTGATATAAAGCTCATTAGAGCCTTCTAGCCCTTTATAATTTCCAACGGCACAAACATATATATCGAGCAGACCATCGCCATTGACATCTGCCATAGTAACACCTGTTTTCCAGTCAGAAAATCCTTCGATTCCAGCTTTTGTCGAAATATCTTCAAATTGTGGCGAACCATCTTTTACACCTTTATTTAAGTAAAGTTTGCTTTTCCCTTGATTTGAGACAAAAAATAAATCTGTAAATCCATCATTATTGATATCTCCCGCAGCAACGCCACCACCGTTATAAAAATAAAGATAGTCGAGAATATTGAAGTCTTTTGATTCCTTGATTTGGTTTACAAAATCAATTTTTGTTTGTTCGGGAGAAAGTTTTTTAAATAAAGCCACATCCTCATTCCCTTTTCCAAATTTACAAGAGCTAATAACCAGTGTTGAAATTGTAACAATGCTTAAAAATTTAACTATTGATTTCATATTATTTTACTTTTTAAAACTAAATACTTGTGCTTTATCATTATTTTTTGCCAACACTACTACCTCTTGATTTGCACCGGCTTTTAATTTATACATTTTTCGTACTTGTCCGATTGTTTTAAATCCAGAATCTTTTGATTTCTTTACTTCAAAAGCTCCTTTTCCTTTGCCTTTTAAAAACAAACCATAATTGGCGTCAAAACGACCCCATTCGGGCAAAACATCGTAGAAGTTTCCTGCTAACAAAATATCTAAAATACCATCTTTGTCAAAATCGCCAATTTCGATTGCCCCAATACGAGAATACTGAGCCTCAACAGGCAATGCTTTTATTTCAAAATTGCCTTTTCCGTCGTTTATCAAGATTATTGATTTGGTGATTGTGATTTTTTTCTCCACGCAATCTTTCATTTGTTCAGGCGAAAACATATCTGTTATGCTCTGATTGGCATAATCAACATATTTTACGTACTTCTTTTTTATCATTGGCAAAGCTCGTTGTAATTCACCTTTCAAAACCATTGGATAAGTTTTGCCATCTTCTGTTAGGCAAGAAATAATTTGTTCAATCGTGCCGTTGTTGTCAAAATCTTTGACGTGAAGAAAAGCTGGATTTTCGGGCGAAACTTTAAGTTTTGTATTGTCACCTATATTTCCAACAATGAAATCTATATCTCCGTCACCATCAATATCAGCAGGTTTAATACAATTCCATAATCCTTCCGAATTTTTGATTTTATTGTTCAACGTCATTTTTCTACCTTTATCATTCTTGAAAACTACGATTTGTCCCCAATCTTGTGTTACAATCAAATCTGTAAATCCATCTTTGTCAATATCGCTCCATTCGGCATCGGTTATCATTCCTAAATCTAGTATTTCAGGCATGAATCTTTTTGACTGATTTTTGAAATTTCCTGTTCCATCATTGATGTAGAAATTACTACTTGGATTTAAACCATATTTCCCCGAAATCATTCTTGAGCCAACAAATAAATCTTGGTCTCCATCATTATCAAAATCGGCAGCCGAAACGCAAGAGCCATTCTCAAAGATTGAAGGAAAACGAATATCACGTGTAAAATTCCCTTTTCCGTCATTGAGATATAGCAAATCGTGAAGTTCTGGGGCATTTTCAATAAATTCATTACTCCCCGTTACTATAAACAAGTCGAGGTCGTTGTCTTTGTCTGCATCAAAAAACAACGCATCTGTATTTTCGGTGGTTATATCCATCCCAAAATCAACTTGTTTAGATTCAACAAATTTTCCGTTTTTTTGCTGAATAAAAAGCTGTTTAACTTGCCCCGCTGCTCCACCTAAATAAAGGTCATCTAATCCGTCTCCGTTGACATCACCAACTGCCATTGCAGGGCCTTGAGTAGAATATTTTTGTTTTAAAAGTACATCACGGTCATAATCTTGAAAATTACTTTCTTGATGTGTGTAAGTAAGTGTATTTGCAGAAATATCGTTAAATATCGGTGCTATTGGAGCAAATTGTTGTTTGAAAACTTGGTCTGCATTTTTATAATCTAATGTAAGTGTTTGGTCAGTTTTTACATTTTTTATCACTTGCATTTTATCATCTGTCCAAATAATTTTCAAAGAATCAATGGTTGATTTATCTCCCAAACCGAATACCATTTGGTGGTCACTCGAAGATTGAAAACCACGATTCGGCATTTGTTGTAAAAGTTTGGTTGTTCCTTGTTGATAAACCGTGATTTTTGCCCCAATTCCATTTAAGTTTTTGGCTGTTCCTTTTAGCTTTACAGTCAAGAAATGATTTTTAGTTTTCTCATTTGTTTTATTTCTAAAAACCGAAAGAGGAGCGTTTACGTTGTTTACTACCAAATCAAGGTCCCCATCGTTATCTAAATCTCCATAAGCTGAGCCGTTTGAAAAACCTGGCCCTTCTAAACCCCAATTTTTTGCTTGATTAGAAAAATTCAAATCACCTGTATTTTTGAAGGCATAGTTTGGAATCGGCTTTGAAGAAATTTTGTCAATAAATTCTTTAGCATTAAACTTTTTGCCTTCAAGCATTTGTTGCATTGTGTTACGGTCGCCCAGAAATTCTACAAAATCTTGGTCAGTTAAATCTTTTGCAATACCGTTTGCTACAAAAATATCTTTTAATCCGTCATTATCGACATCAAAAATTAAAGCTCCCCAACTCCAGTCAGTGGCATGTACGCCAGCCAATTGCCCAACTTCGCTAAACGAGCCATCACCATTATTTAGATGAAGGTTGTTTCTCATGTATTGGTGCCAAAAACCTTGCTTTAACTTTAAATCGACCAAATTGTACCCTTCAAAAACACTCGTCGTTTTTAATCGACGGTCATCTCCTGGTAACATATCGGTTACAAAAATATCTAAATTGCCATCGTTATTAATATCTGCAATGTCAGCACCCATTGAACTAAGGCTAGTATGAGGCATTTCGTTTTCAAGGTCCTCTTTGAATGTTCCGTTTTTCTGATTAATGTACAGATAATCTCTTTCGTAGAAATCGTTTGAGATATAAATATCTGGCCAATTGTCGTTGTTTACATCACCGATTGTGATGCCAAGTCCAAAGCCAATTAAGCTACCGTAGATACCAGCTTCTTCAGATACATCTGTAAATTTTATATCGGTTTCGTTGGGACTGTCATTTCTAAATAATTTATCTCCCCCCAATTTATCTCGCTCATTTCTTAGGTTCATATAACCTAATTTATCAATCGGAGTGAAACTATTATTAAGCAAGTACATATCTAAATCACCGTCACGGTCATAATCGAAAAATGCGGCATGAGTTGAAAACCCACCATCTTCAAGTCCCGCTTCTTTAGCTTGTTCTTTAAAAGATGGAACACCATCTTTTATGCCTTTATTGATGTACAATTGATTGCCTCTTTGGTCTCTACTTCCCGAGTTACAAACATAAATGTCCATCAATCCATCGCCGTTTACATCAGCAAAAGTGACACCAGTTGACCAGAATTTTTTACCAACAATGCCCGCTTTTACAGTGATGTCTTCAAATTGAAAAGATGACCCTTCTTTTTTGCCTTTGTTGAGATATAACTTGTTATCTTCAAAATTTGAAGTCACAAAAATATCTGAAAAACCGTCGTTATTTACGTCGCCAATAGCAACCCCGCCACCATTGTAGAAATTTCGGTAGTTAAAAATGTTGAACTCTTTTTTTTCGAGACTTCTGTTTACAAAATCTATTCCTGTTTGTGATGCGGGTAAAGACTCAAATAATGTTTCTTGTGATTCTTTGCAGGAAAGTGTAAGAAAAATGCAAGAGATAGCCCAAAGTATCTTTTTCATCAATTATAGGTTAAAGTAATTATACCACAAAGATATTATTGTTTGATGGTTTAAAAAAATAAAAAGGCAGAACCGTTAGGAACTGCCTTTTTATTAAGAAACTAAATATTAATACCCAGGATTTTGTTTCAATAATGGGTTAGCATCAATACGTTGTTGAGGAATTGGGAACAATTCTCTTGTTTTGTCAACAACTTTCATGAATTTTCTTGCAGTACTGAAAGTTCCGAAACGAATCATATCATTACGTCTCCATCCTTCCCAAGCTAATTCACGACCTCTTTCTGCCAAAATATCTTCAGCAGTGATAGCTTTCAATGGCTCAACCAATGATCTCTCTCTGATTTTATTTACATCAGCAAGAGCTTCTGAAGTTTTACCAAGTCTGAAAGCTGCTTCAGCTCTCATCAAAATAGCGTCTGCCAAACGGAAGAATACATAGTCATTATCTTGGTCTCCATTAGGGTTGTTTCTTTGAATCTCATATTTTTGAGAACGAATACCAGCTACTTGGAATTCAGGGTCAGCATCTGTCATTTGGTCTTTAGCGAAATCAGCAATAAACGCCAATGGTTGGTTTTTAGCATCTTTCAAAGCTGCTCCTGAAGCAGAATATTGTTGACCAGCAATCCACATTTTGCTACGAGCATCTTTTGCATCAAAAGAGTTGTAGAAATCAGCTAATGTACAGAAACCATTCCATGGAGCATTACCTAAACCATATGTTTGTTGGTTAGCATAGTGCAAAGTTCTCATTTGGAAGTTCAAACCACCAGCCAAGAAGCTATCAAAAGGAATATTGAAGATTGCCTCAGATGAACCTTGGTTTTGAGTTGTAAAGTTAGCCAAAGTAGTTGCAGCTAATGAATAACTATTTTTCGAGTTAATAACTTTATTGATAGTATCATAAGCTTTTTGCCATTCTGCTGAGCCTTTGTAAACACCAGCATTCAAGTATAATTTAGCTAACAACATAGTTGCAGCATCTTGCGTCATACGACCGTAAGCTTTTCCAGCTGGAAGACTTGGAATCGCTGAATTCAATTCTGATTCAATAAATGCATAAACTTCAGCACGTGATTTCGTTGCACCTGAAGATGTAGCATCTGTAACAATTGGCACATTACCAAAAGCATCAATTGCCATTGAATAATAATACGCACGAATAGCACGTAATTCGTCAACCGCTGCTTTGTTAGCACTTACAACCGGAATTAATTGATTTACTTGTGCAATATTTCCAAAGATATGTCCCCACATACCATTTATTGGACCGTGTTGTGGAGTCCAAGTGTGGCGAGAATACGCCAACCAGTCACCGTTATCAAACCAGTCTCCACCACGAGTTGGAACGATTAATTCATCAGAAGTAGCTTCACTTGGGTTGAACCAATCCCATGTAATACCTCTCATACCAGAGTAAGCTGGTCCAAGAGCTGCTGCTACTTGAGCATCAGTTTTCAAAAATTGGTCAGCTGGGATTGAGTCATACACAGGCTCAGTTAAATCTGTACAAGATTGAAGTGATAGAGACACCACAACCGCCACAGAAAGTGCTTTTGAAATGTGTTTTTTTATATTATTCATGATTAAATTAATATTTTAAATAATAAACAATGAGTTTAATAAAATGTTTAGAAACTAACATTTACACCCGCTGTAATACCACGAGTTTTGTAATAAGTTTCACGAACATCAATACCTGGTGCTTGAGAACCAATTGATAATGCTTGGCTAACTTCTGGGTCAACACCTGAGTATTTAGTGAATAATAACAAATTATTACCAGCAACATAAACACGAGCTCTTTTAACAATACCTTTTCCTACTGGAATTGTGTATCCTAATGAAGCGTTGTTCAAACGTAGGTAGTTACCTGACTCTACATAATAATCCATCGGGATAGTTTGTGTATCATTGATTTTTGAAGTCAATGCACCAACTAAAGCATTACTTTCAGCAATACGACCATCTTGTCTTCCTAATAACAATGCATTAGTGTTCATGATTTTTGCACCTAAATTGCTTGTAAATTGGAATTGGAAGTCAATGTTTTTGTATTTGATGTTATTTGACAAACCACCAACGAAGAATGGATTTGGATTACCGATATAATCTCTGTCACCAGCACTTGGTTCGATTTTACCATTACCATCTAGGTCTTTAAATACATAAGTTCCTTTGTCAGAAATGCTAGCAACTTTAGCTCCGTAGAATACACCAACTGGTTGTCCAGCTTGTAATACTGAGAAGTTTACTGCAGATGTACCTCTGATGAAGTTACCTAAGCTAGTAGATAAGAATACTTGGTCAGGAGCCGCGAATTCATTGTTTTTCAAACTAATAATTTTGTTTTTATTGAATGAACCTGCGAATGTAGAGCTAAATGAGAAATCTTTAGTGTCAATCCATTGGTAAGACATTGAAATCTCAACACCACGGTTTTGCATGCTACCAATATTTGCTAAGATAGTTGGATATACATATCCTTTCTCTTGAGGTGCATTTACTGTATATAACAAGTCTTTAGTTTGACGAGTGTACCAGTCAATCGAACCCGAGATTTTTCCTTTTAATAATGAGTAGTCTAAACCAGCACCGTAGTTTTCGTTAACTTCCCATTTCAAGTTAGGGTTAGCATTTGATTGGATAGCGTAAGCAGGTAAGAAGCTACCAGTGTTTCCATCATAGTAAGATCCACTTGGACCGTAGAATGATTTAGAAAGCAATGGTCTGATACCTTCAGAGTTACCAGTTCTACCCCAGCTAACACGAAGTTTCATGTTATCTACAATTGAACTACCTTTCAAGAAAGCCTCTTCGCTAATTGCCCAACCCACTGAAACCGATGGGAAGAAGCCCCATTTGTTGTTATCACCAAATTTAGTAGAACCATCACGACGAACGTTAACTGTTGCAAAATATTTGTTTGCTAAGCTATATTGAGCACGACCTAAGAACGAAACCAATTTGTATTCATTTTTGTATGAACCAATGAAACCAGGGTTAGTTCTGATACCAAGTCCTGAACCAATATTGTTTGCTTCAAAAATGTCTGTCAAGAAGTTATTGTTAACAACACCAAATCCATCACTGATTACATCTTGGTAAGTATAACCACCTAATAAGTTCAAGTTACTGTTAGCAGATAATGCTTTGCTATAACTCAATGTTGTTTCTAACTGTTTGTCAGTAACTGCATTCAATTGACGCATTGCAGAGTTTCCACCAAATCCTCTTGTTGGAACATTAGCAAATGAATTTTGGAATGCACTGATGTTATTTGCTTGTGTACGTAGAGTTCCACTAACATTAAATACTAAACCTTCTGCAATTGTATAACCAGCTTGAACGTTTGCTAACAAATCACTCAATTTTTCTTGTTGAGTTCTGTTTTCAACGATTGCTAAAGGGTTATAGTTAGCGAATGTTCCAGGAATTTGGTAGTAAGAACCATCCGCATTGTAAATAGGGTCAGTTGGACGCATATTTTGAGCAAGACCTAAAGCGATATTTTGAGCAATGTCACCATTTGATTGTGAAGCAGAGACGTTAAATTTCATGTTCAATTTACCATTTAATGCTTTAGAATCAAGGTTCAAACGTGCATTCAAACGATTTTTCCCAGAACCAATTAATGTGCCAACTTGGTCTAAATAACCAACAGAAGCTCTATATGAAGTATTTTCAGAACCACCAGATACACCAACATTGTAGTTTTGAGTATGAGCAGTACGAGTAATTACATCTAACCAATCAGTATTTGCACCATTATCAGTAAAAGTTTGATTGTATTTTTTAGCTGCTTCTCTAAACTGAGCACCATTCATTAAATCAGGTTTTTGAGAGATTGTTTCAGTACCATAATAAGCATTGAAATCTACAGAAGGAGCACCAGATTTACCTCTTTTAGTAGTAATCAAGATAACACCATTCGCACCTCTTGAACCATAGATAGCTGCAGAAGAAGCATCTCTTAAAACATCCATTGTTTGAATATCTTCTGGTGCAATATTTTGAATTGGAGCACCAATCACACCGTCAATCACATAAAGTGGCTCAGAACCAGCACTTAATGAACCAGTACCTCTCAAACGAACCGTTGGAGTTGCATTTGGGTCACCACTACTTTGTGTAATAACTAAACCAGCAACTTTACCTTGAGCGGCAGCTAATGGGTTAGTAACAATACCTGCGTTAAAATCACGGCTACCTAAACTGGTTACTGTACCCGAAATTTCTTTTCTCTTTTGTGTACCGTAACCAACGACAACCACTTCTTCAAGGGCTTTTGTGTCGTCAACCAATGTTACATCAACAACAGTTTTGTTGCCAATTGCAACTTCTTTGGTTTCCATACCTACGAAACTGAATACCAATACTCCGCTTTTCGGAACACCAGCTAGTTTGTAAGTTCCGTCTAAGCCTGTTTGAGTACCTTTTGTAGTACCTTTTGATTGTACAGTTACGCCTGGCAATCCGCTGCCATCAGCTCCTTTTACTGTACCCGAAACAGTTACTTCTTGTGCCATCACAGAGAATGTGAGTGATGTTAACAGCATTGCAGCTATAGTGAAAATTGATTTTTTCACACAAGCTGATAGTCGCCCAACATAGCGACCCACTTGGTAGGACTTCATCATAGGTTGTAATTAAAGAAAGATTAATAAATGATTAATTTAACTTAAAAAATAAGTTCTCTAAATTCTAGTAATTTCATAGTAAATTATCGTTGATTAGACAGTTTTAACCGAGCGATATAGAAATTTGTTTAGAAAACGTTGAACTATTTTTTCAATTAACCCCCAAAATTACAAAAAGAAATATATAAAGTCCAAAAGTTTATATTAAAAAATAAAATTTCTTCAAAAAATTCAATTTTGAAAAATTGTACAAAAACAATATAGCTTTTAGTTTTTCATCGTAATTTTGTAATCAGGTTTAGGTATAAAAATTAAGCTTGTTACTTAATAATTACAATTATTCAGATATCTAAACCTAATTTTTTTTAAAATTTGTACTTTTTTAAGATTATTTTTCTGTGGATATGTTTTTTTAGTAACGGTTCTAAAAATTAAATATCTTTGAAAAATTCAAAACCTGCCGATAATGATTGACCAACAATTAAAGCAGCTTGCCAAAGATTTAGCTGGTGAACTCTACCTTGATAACGTGATGCGTACGCTGTACGCTACTGATGCGTCGGCTTATCGTGAAATGCCACTTGCGGTAGCAATTCCTAAAGATGAGTCCGACATAAAAAAACTAATATCCTTTGCACAAAATAATAAAACATCCTTGATCCCTCGAACTGCTGGAACTTCTCTCGCTGGACAAGTAGTCGGAAATGGAATAATCGTGGATGTCTCTCGTACATTTACTAAAATATTGGAGGTAAATAAAGAAGAAAATTGGGTACGAGTTCAACCTGGAGTTGTACGCGACGAATTAAATTTCTTCTTGAAAGAATACGGTCTTTTCTTTGGACCAGAAACATCAACGGCCAATCGTGCAATGGTGGGTGGAATGGTGGGCAATAATTCTTGCGGGTCAAACTCGGTTGTTTATGGTAGCACCCGTGACCATCTTATGGAAGTTAAAGGATTTTTGAGCGATGGGAGTGAGGTTGTTTTCAAAGATTTAACAGCAGAGCAGTTTAAACAAAAAGTTGAAGCAAGCACAAACACTCTTGAAAATCAGATTTATAAAAGTACATATAATGTATTGAGTAATCCTTCAAATCAACAGGAAATTCGCCAAGAATTTCCTAAACCAAGTATTAAAAGACGTAATACTGGTTATGCCATTGACGAATTGCTAGAAACCGAAATATTTACTTCAACTACAAATGAGCCTTTCAATTTTTGTAAACTGATTGCTGGTTCGGAAGGAACGTTAATGTTTTTGACAGAATTAAAACTGCACGTTAATCCCTTGCCTCCAAAAGATTTAGGATTGGTTTGTGTGCATTTCAATTCAGTTGACGAGTCGCTTCGTGCCAATTTGATTGCCTTAAAATATAATCCATCAGCGGTTGAGTTAATAGACCATTACATATTAGAATGTACGAAAGAAAATAAAGAACAACTACAAAATCGTTTTTTCGTGCAAGGTGACCCTGGAGCAATTTTAGTAGTTGAACTAGCTCGAAACTCTAAAGAAGAAGTTATGAAATTGGCTACCGAAATGGAAGCCGAAATGAGAGCAGCAGGTTTAGGTTATCATTTTCCTTTGCTTTTTGGAGATGACACAAAAAAAATATGGACTTTACGAAAAGCAGGCTTAGGTTTGTTGTCAAACCTTCCTGGCGATGAAAAAGCAGTTGCTGTAATTGAGGATACAGCCGTTGATGTCAATGACTTACCCGATTTTATTCGAGAGTTTAATGATATTTTGACTAAAAATAATATGTCGGCGGTGCATTATGCTCATGCTGGCTCAGGCGAAATTCACCTTAGGCCTATCATTAATCTTAAAACACAAGAAGGACATCGTCAATTTAGATTAATTGCTGAAGAAATTTCAACCTTAGTAAAAAAATATAAAGGCTCGCTTTCTGGCGAACATGGCGACGGGCGTTTACGAGGCGAATTTATTCGTCAGCAAATCGGGGATAAAAACTATGCCTTAATTAAAGAATTAAAACAAGTGTGGGATGCACAAAATATTTTCAATCCAAACAAGATTGTTGATACACCTCCAATGGATAAATTCTTGCGTTATGAGGCTGACCAAAAAGTGCCAGAATTCAAAACAGTTTTCAGATTTAACAATCAAAATATTCTTCAACATGCCGAACAATGTAATGGTTCGGGTGATTGCCGAAAAACAGAATTAAGTGGCGGCACGATGTGTCCGAGCTATATGGCTACTCGTAACGAAAAAGATACAACTCGAGCGAGAGCGAATATTTTGAGAGAAGTATTGACCAACTCCGAAAAAATCAATCGTTTTGATAGTAAGGAAGTCAAAGAAGTAATGGATTTGTGTTTGGTTTGCAAAGGCTGCAAATCTGAATGCCCATCAAACGTTGATGTTGCGAAGTTAAAAATGGAGTTTTTACAGCATTACCACGAGCAGAATGGCTTGCCATTAAGGTCGTGGTTAATTGGAAATTATGCCAAAATGAGTAATATCGCTTCGTATATTCCTTGGGCGTATAATTTGGTTTTAGGAAATGCTCCTTTGCGTAAAATTGCGAATCGAGTTATTGGTTTTCATCCTGAAAGAACAATGCCTTTATTGGGTAAAAATACACTAAAAGCTTGGTTTTCTAAGGAAGTGAAGCCAAACCTAGCTAGTGGAAAACGCCTAGTTTATTTGTTTTGCGATGAATTTACCAATTTTAATGATGTTGAGATTGGTAAAAAAGCACTCGAATTATTACAAAAGCTTGGTTATGAGGTAGTTATTCCAAACCATGTTGATTCTGGAAGAGCCTATTTATCAAAAGGAATGTTGAAAGATGCTCAGAAATTGGCTAATCAAAATGTGGCTTTGTTGAAAGATATTGTGAATGACGAAACGCCAATCATCGGCATTGAGCCATCGGCGATATTGACTTTCAGAGATGAATACCCAGATTTGGTTGAAGAAAATTTGATTGATTCTGCTAAAAAATTGGCAAAAAATGCTTTAATGATTGATGAATTTATTGCCCGTGAAATTGATGCTAAACGAATTACGAGTGAAAATTTTACGGATAAAAAACGTTTGATTAAACTGCACGGACATTGCCAACAAAAATCTGTTGCATCGCTCACGCCAACGAAAAAAATACTTTCATTACCCCAAAATTACGAAGTTCACCTCATTCCATCGGGTTGTTGTGGCATGGCGGGGTCATTTGGCTACGAAAAAGAGCATTATGATTTGTCAATGAAAATTGGTGAATTAGTGCTTTTCCCAACAGTAAGAAAACAGCCCGAAGAGGTAATTATTGCTGCTCCAGGAACGAGTTGTCGCCATCAAATTCATGACGGAACGGGTCGAAAAGCTCTTCATCCTGTCGAAATTCTTTGGCAAGCATTGGTTTAAAATATTAATTTTTATACTTTTTTTGGCGGGATTTTTGCTCTCTTTTGGGTAAAAATTCCGCTATTTTTTTGTATAAACCTTAATCAAAAAACTAATTTGCTAAAATAGTATAGATTTTTTAGCCTTTTTGTAAAAATTACCAATTAAGTTATATTTTAAATTAAAATATTTATAAAAAAAAACCTTTTTTGGCTTATAAATAGATTAAATTTTGAATCCATTGCTTATTTTCAGAACACAATTGTTCTTTACAGCGTTATAATTTGTAAATTTACACTTACAGACCACTACAAAAAGTTAAAATGAGTAATAGAAAATTATTGAGTTTAGAATTAACCACACCAGTTGATGATGATAGACCTGTTTATCTTTCAGGCAACTTTTGTGAATGGAACCCAGATATTCCTGACTTTGAGATGAAGCGTGTGAGCAAGGGAAAGTACAAATTTACTTTTGCACCAGAAATTAAGCTACCAGATACAATCGAATATAAATATACCCGTGGCGGCTGGAATTATGTAGAATTAGATACTTACGGAAATTCGCCAGAAAACAGAAAAATTGATTCTAGTGTAGGAAATTTTACAGATTTCGTGCCTTATTGGAGACACGATGGTTCTACGGCTTTTATCAAAAAACTGATGCCAAAAGTGAAAGTTGTTTCAGAAAAATTTGAAATACCTCAACTTGGTAAAACACGGAAAATTTATATTTTGCTTCCTCACGATTACGAACAAAATACCGAAAAACGTTATCCAGTTTTGTATATGCAAGATGCCCAAAATTTATTTGGGAAAGGGTCTAGTTTTGGTAATTGGGAAATTGATAAACGTTTGTCATTATTGGCAGAACGTGAAAAAGGAGATGTCATTATTGTGGCCATTGACCATGCAGATGAAGAGCGTTTTAATGAATATTCGCCTTATACAGTAGAGAAAAAAGGCAAAGGTTTGGGTATGAAGTATGCTAACTTTATTGTTCGTAACTTAAAACCATTTATTGATGCTAATTATAGAACAAAAACTGAGCGTCAATTTACAGGAATTGGCGGTAGTTCAATGGGCGGCTTGATTAGTATTTATGCTGGACTGATGTATCCAGAAGCAATTGGTCGATTGATGGTACTTTCGCCCGCTCTTTGGGTTTCTCCGAAAATATATTTTGATGCTATTGAGTTTTTTAGCCCAATGGATACTAATATTTATCTTTATGGCGGAGGAAAGGAAGGCTCGGCAATGATTCCGAACGTGAAAAAAATGAAAGAAACTATCGAAAGTCAAGGTTGGGATACAGAGAAAATCCAAATCAAACTCTCGACTGACCCAAAAGGTGAGCATAACGAAAAGCGTTGGGGACAAGAATTTCCGAAAGCAATAGAATGGTTGTTTTTTTAATCGTCTAAATTTTTTTAGAACGCTGATGCCACTGGTATATTCAATATTGATTCTCGGTTTTTATCCTTGAAAATCAATGTTAGAAATCAGTAGCATCGGCGTTATGTTTTATAGTCAAATGTAATCTTTATAATCGAGCGTAGTCTTATGAAAATCAACATAACTCACAATAATACAATTGCCAAAACGATTATTTTTCCATTATTGGACAATGAATATTTAGCAGAAAATCTATCTAAAATTGCCAAACATGTTGGTTTAAATGCTGAGCATCTACAACAAGATTTTAAGGCAGGTTTGAAAGAAAGTTTAATACTTTATGGAAACCAAGAAGGGCTAGAAAAAGTATATCTTTTGGGTTTAGGTAAATCTCCAAAGCAAATAGATTTTGTAAAAGCTTTTCGTTCTTTTTTCTATAATTCTAAGAAAAAACTACCCAAAAATGTCGGATTAAAGCTGAAAATGGCTGGATTGGAAGCATATACAGAGTTTATTGTGAACGGAATTTGCTTAGCTGATTATGAAGTAGGTGTTTATAAAACTGAACAAAAAAAAGTAGCAGACTTTTTTAGTGAGGAAGCTGTTTTGGAAATACAAGTAACAGAAAGTACCATTGAAACAGTAGAAAAATCGGCTAAAATCGGGCATGAAATGGCAGAAACACAAGCACGAATAATGGCTTTAGTTGATGCACCTGCTAATTTTAAATATCCTCAAAAAATTGCTGAATTCGCTATTGAATCGGGTGAAAAATATGGCTTTGATGTAAAGGTTTTTGATGAAAAACAATGTCTTGAACTCGGACTTCATGCACTTTTGGCTGTTGGAAGGGGAAGTACCGAAAATCCAGCGAGATTTATTGTGATGGAATACAATGCTTCTCAAGAAAATGTTAAAAAAATAGGATTGGTTGGCAAAGGTGTAACTTTTGATACTGGAGGAATTTCAATCAAAGGTTCGGCGAGCATGAGTTATATGAAATCAGATATGGGTGGTGCAGGAGCAGTTTTAGGAACATTGGAAATGGTAGCCAAACTAAAACTTCCTGTACATTTAATTGGGGTTATTCCGTGTACTGAAAACTGTGTTGATGGCAATGCCTTAAAGCCCAGTGAAGTTATTTCGTCGTATTCGGGCAAAACAATTGAAGTGATTGATACTGATGCCGAAGGGCGTTTGGTTTTGGCTGATGGACTTTCATATATCAAGAAAAATTTTGAACCAGATGTAATCATTGATTTGGCAACACTTACAGGAAATTGTATTTCGGCTTTGGGTTATGTTGCCGCAGGATTACTTTCAAATAACGATATTTTAGCTAATAAACTCTTGGAAATCAGTCAATTAACTGGGGAAAAACTTTGGCGTTTACCACTTTGGGATGATTACAAAGATATGATGAATTCTGACATTGCAGATATTAAAAATCTTTCTTCAGCTCCATTGGCAGGAGCAATTACGGCCGCCAAATTTTTAGAAGTTTTTATTGATGGACATACAAATTGGGCTCATTTGGATATTGCTGGATTAGCTTTTGGCGATTCTGAATTTGCTAAAATGAAGTCAGGAACTGCTTATGGAGTCAATTTATTGACTACTTGGTTAAGAGAAATAAATTAAACTGTTTAACTCAAAACTTCTCGTAAAACTTGTAATGATTTTATTTCTCCAAACTCTTCAACATGGAGTTGGTAGAATATGATTATTACTTCAAGCAAGTGATTTCTTACGCCTCTATTCATTAAAAGAGGTGTTTGATAATCTGCTAAAATGAGCTGATTCATTAATTTTTGATAATCATTGTCGAAAGGAATCGTTATGTTGAATTCCTTGAATTGAGTAACAATTTCGGCGGCATCTTGTGGGGAAAAACCTAAGAAAAAAGCGTATTTGAGTAAAAAAATGAGATGAAAATTTTCAAAATGTTCTTCAGTTTCATCTAAAAAAATAAGAGAATGATAAAGAAAATCGAATAAAACTTCATTTTCGGTATGTTCTTTCAATGTTTTGTTCAAAACTTCATCCAAAAACATTGCGATACTTGATTTATGAATTTCATAAGGCAATGTCAGAAATGGAAATCCAGCTTTTATTTCAGAAATTCGATGAAGGTCTTTTTTTTCGTCGTGATAAATGACTAAATCTAGAAGTGAAAGTGGCTGAAAAAGGGCAATTTTGTTTTTTCCTTTGCTACTTCTTACACCATTTTCGATAAAAGATTGAATACCGAATTTTTCGGTGTAAACCTTAACGATGATAGACGTTTCTCGATAACGAATATAATTAATGACTATTCCCCGAGTTTTGTGTAGCATGATAAAGTAGAAAAAGAAAAATTGCTATCCATAGAATATCAATGAAATGCCAATAAATACTTATTAGCTTGATTTTCAATTGGTTAGGAGGATTAACACTATATACGTAAGAATCGACATATTCCATCCGCTGGAAAGCATCTGTATTAGCAGAAGCCAATGCGATAAGTCCGCCAAGTGTATGAAAAATATGCAATCCAGACAAAATGTAGATAAACATTCCACCTGTATTATTTCTCATTGTGATGCCCGAAGAAAGCAATGTTTTCCAACCAAAACCTTGTAAAACAATGAAAAATAATCCTGCAATTAGCGTCAAAGAAATATTAAGTCGATAACTGCGGAAACGTTCTTCTCGAAATGCTTTGTTGGCCCAGTGTAAAGTGGCACTACTCGCCAAAATTACCCATGTACTTGCCCAAAAAACTGCAGGGATTTTGAGTGGAATATCTTGGTTTCTATGTTCTTTCGTAATAAAAACGAGAATTAGGAATAAAAAGAGCAAAGCACTACCAACCATGGCTAAATATAGCATGAATGTAAATGGTTCACGGCGTTTGGTTAATCTATTCATACCCCCTTGCCCCTAAAGGGGAATTTTAATTTTGCAATAATTTTTCTTTGGTATAATATTTTTAATTTTTCAAGACTCCTTGCCATACAGCAAAATTTGGAAAATGAGTCTTTATGTCAATTTTTAGAGATTCCGACTCATTATCGAAAATGCCATAAACGGTCGAACCCGAACCTGTCATTGAGGCGTAAATTGCTCCTGATTGATAAAGAGATTCTTTAATGTCTGCAATGGTTGGATATGATATTAACAGTTTTTCTTCAAAATCGTTTTTAATTATTTTTTTCCATGAAACAATTGGTTGCATTAAAGCCTCTTTCAGTGAAATTTCTGGTTTTTTAGGTGAAACTCCTGCATAAGCCTCAGCAGTTGAAATATGAATATCTGGATTAACCAACACTACATATTTACCTTTCAAATCTAACGAAAAATCCTCAAATTGGTCGCCTTTATCATAGCAAAAAACAGGTCTATTTTCGATAAAAAATGCACAGTCCGACCCTAATTGTCGAGCAAAATCTTTTAACTCATCATTTGAAAGGTTCAAATCATAAACTTCATTGAGCATTGTGAGCGTAAAAGCTCCATCTGCCGAACCGCCACCCAAGCCTGCACCCATTGGAATAACTTTGTGAAGGTGAATTATTGGTGGTAAAGTAATGCGAGATTTGAGCAAATTCCACGCTTTTAGACATAAATTGGAACTTTCGTTTCCAGGAATTATCAAACCTGAACTTTGAAAAGTAGCTTCTTTGGCACTTGAATCTTGCGAAGGAATTATCTCTAATACGTCGCACCATTCAACTGGATAAAACACAGATTCGATATTATGAAAACCATCCGTTCGTTTTTCGATGATGTTTAAGCCGATATTTATTTTTGCGTTGGGAAATGTAAGCATTTTCAGGATTTTTCAAAATTCAAATTTAATCAACCGTTCAGTAAATACATAGTAAAACAATCTTAGTTTATGTTTTCAGAGAGCCAATCGCTCATTAATTGTAGAGCTTCAGGAGCGAAATCTTCTTTTATTGTTGGATATTCTTGCGGCAAACCTGTAACCGAATGTTGGAAAAGATGATTTAGTCCTTCTAGTTTAACGATTTTGTAGTGCTTGTTCTTTGCTTTTTTTAAACCTTCTTCTATTCCCGCCAAATTTTCTTCTGGAAAAACTTGGTGGTCTTTTTCTCCGTTTATTACCAAAACTGGACATTTTGTTTTAAATAATGCTGTTTTTGGGTCATATCGAATAAAAAAACGTCCCCAATCAATGGCAATATTTTTGAATGTATAATAAATATTGGCCAGGTTTCCTGCATATTTAGTATCTTCGGTAGTGAGGCTATCTCGCCAGTTTTTGGTAAGCCTTTCCAAATCAACCAATGCTTCAGATTGAGAGTTTGCTTGTTTGTAAGCCTTTAAAACATTGGCAACGTATTGAGCATATTTTTGCTTAAAATTAACTGGTATATTTGGTAAAGCGTCAATTTGATAGGTCAATTGTTTCTGCAAGACAACTTCGCCCGAAACACCAGTTCCTGCCAATAAAACGATATAAGCTACGTCTTTTGAGTGTGCTGCAACCATTGGTGCAATCATTCCTCCTTCGCTGTGGCCAATTAAGCCAATCTTTTTAGGGTTTATTTCCGTACGAGTTTTCAAGAAATTGATACCAGATTCTACATCTTTGGCAAAATTTTCACTCGTTATTGCTTTTGGATTTTTACCAATTGTTGTTTTTCCTGCTCCTCTATCATCGACCCGAAGTACCGCAAAACCTCTTGCTGAAAGATATTCTGCAATAATTTTGAATGGCTTATGCCCAAAAATAGTTTCGTCTCGGTCTTGTGTTCCCGAACCAGTAATTAGGATTACAGCAGGAAATTTTGAGCCACTTTCGGGCATTGTGAGTGTGCCAAAAATATGAACAGAATCGGCTATATTCCAGTAATTTACTTCTTCTGATTTAAAAGAGGTTTGGGCAAAAGTTACTTGAATAACAAAAATTGAAAGGATAATTATGTATTTCATGAAGTGTTTTACGGTTTGTGGGTCAATATTAATTAAAACTTACAGAAATAAAAAAGGAGCTTTACCAGAATAAAGCTCCAATCGTTATAAAAAATAAATTTTGCTTAAAAATTATCGCTCCATTGATATGCTTCAATAAGTTTGGCTTCGCCTTCTTTTCCTTTAGCGAAATTTCCGTGTTCCATTCCCATGATAAACTCTTGGTTATTGGCTTTTGATTTGTCGTAAATGTGTTTAAAAAGAGCTTTATAATTTATTTCGCCCGTTGTTGGTTCTTTGCGACCAGGTTCATCGCCGATTTGGAAATAAGCAATTTCTTCCCAACACCAATCCATATTTTGTGTCATCCGACCTTCATTGCGTTGCATGTGCCACATATCAAATAAAATTTTACATGATGGACTATTGACAGCTTTACAAATCATATAAGTTTGGTCGGAATGACGTAAAAACAAGTCTGCGTTGTCGCTTAGTGGTTCTAAAACCATTGTCAGATTATGCGGTTCAAAAATATCACAAGCACGGCGTAGGGCGTCAATTACGTTAGCAGTTTGAATACCTAAAGGCAAATTTCTTTCAAAATAGCCAGGCACAACAGTCATGAATTTTGCATTACATCGTTTGGCTGTTTCTACTGACGCACGGCAGGTTTTCAAGAAGTTTTCGAGAAATTCTTTTTTGCCAGTAGCTAGCGAAGTTTTCCAATTGTCGCCACCATCAACCACAAAAACGCCCATTTTCATGCCAAGTTTTGCCAATGTTTCGCCAATTTTTGTTTGGGTTTCAGTACTTCGATTGAGCATTCCATTATCTTCTAATGCCATGAAACCGTTTTCGGCCATAAATTTGAGTTGGTCGAAAAGGTCTTTTCCTGCGGAGTTTTCAAACATTCCGAAATGTGGAGCATAGAGAAGTTTATATGTTGGTGCGACTGATTTTTTGATTGACGAATTTTCAGTGGCAAACACAGCCGTTGGTGTTCCTATGGTGGTAGCTCCAGCTGCTAGGACACTTTTAGAAAGGAAATTTCTGCGATTCATTAGTTTTATAGATTGAAGGTTGAATGATTATATTTACTAAAAGTGTGAATTTGTAAGTTGCCCACATCTCTCAGTTGATACTAAACAAATGTACAATTGAAAAATGGATTTTCCATATCTACTAATCGCAGAACGTAGTTTTGAAGCAACAAAAACAAATAGAAAATGCCAGTGACATAAATCTAAGAATATTTAAAATATCTCACCAATTTATAAAATTGTTTATATATCCTTACTTTAAACTAAATTTATTTCTTATTGTAAGTATTTGACTATAACTTTTTATTAGTTTAGCAAAGTAAAAAGTGGTGTTCAAAAAGAAACATCAGTTCTTATAAAAGTTTAATTATTCAATCCTAAAAATGAAGTTTAAAACATGAAAGAGAAATCAAATGAGTCTCGGCGAGAATTTATAAAAAAGGGAGCTATTGCATCCTCTTTTTTCATTGTGCCGAGAAATGTACTTGGTGGATTGGGATATATTTCCCCAAGTGACCAACTTAACATTGCAGCCATCGGTGCAGGAGGAAAAGGCCGAAGCGATATTAAAAATGCTTCAGTAAATGGTCGTGAGCGAATAGTATCCCTTTGTGATGTTGATTTTTCAGGTTCAGCAAAAGAAACCGTTGGGCTATTTCCGAATGCCAAACGTTATGCCGACTACCGAGAAATGTTGGATAAAGAAAAAGATATTGATGCTGTTACGATTTCAACACCAGACCATGTGCATGGCCCAGCCGCAGCTTATGCAATGGAACGAGGAAAACATGTTTATGTTCAGAAACCAATGACGCATAACATTCGTGAAGCTCGTTTGCTAACTGAAATGGCAAGAAAAAATAAAATTGTAAGCCAAATGGGTAATCAAGGAGGTTCAAATCCACTCTTGATTACTGTACAAAATTGGATAGATTCAGGAAGATTAGGGAAAATCGGTAAAGTTCAGATTTGGACAAACCGACCAGTTTGGCCGCAAGGTTTTGCCATGCCAAAACCTGATGATAGCTTAAAACCAAAAGATTTAGATTGGAATTTATGGCTTGGACCAAACGAATATAAGCCTTATATACCAAATATGCACCCATTCAATTGGCGTGGTTGGTGGGATTATGGTACAGGAGCATTGGGTGATGTGGGTTGCCACCTAATAGACATTCCATTCAGAACATTAGGCTTAAAATATCCAACTGATGCTGAGTGTAGTGTAGCTTCGGTATATACAAAAATGTGGACGGCCGATTATAATCCAGAAGGTTGTCCAGCATCTTCATTTATAACACTTCATTTTGGAGCAACCGCAAAAAGCAAATCGCCAATAGAAATGTCTTGGAGTGATGGCGGTATTAGACCTTCACACCCTGATATTATTCCTGCAAATGAAGACATTGGTGGAACAAATAGTAGCAATGGTGTATTAATTATTGGTGAAAAAGGCATTATTTCAACCAATATCAATGATAGCTCGCCGATGATGCCAAAATTGTTTTTGAATGACGGAACAAAGGAACTCGGCCCAGATTTACCTAAAGATATTGAGCCTGAATACGGACATCAACGTAAGTGGGTTGATGCTTGTAAAGCAGGATTCAAAAGCAAAGAACATTTAGCTTTAACGTCTTCATTTGATTATGCTGGCCCAATGACTGAAACAGTTTTGATGGGAAATTTAGCAATTAGAAGCTATATGTTACGGAAAGAAAATAGTAAAGGACAAATGGAGTTCTTTGCCCGTAAAAAACTTCTTTGGGACGGTGAAAATATGAGAATAACTAACTTAGAAGAAGCTAATCAATTTGTAGGTAGAAGCAGCTACCGAGATGGTTGGAAAGTGTAGTAAATATTTAAAAAGCGTTTGGGGCGACCCAAACGCTTTTATTTTCTCAGTATAAAAAGTCCAAATTTTCGGTTTTTACATCTTCAGGTTCAAGTTCCAAAAACTCTTCCCAGAATGGATTTTCGGGCAATGCTGCTTTACAAATAATTGGCTCTTTTTTTACAGGATGTACAAAATACAAGCGTCGAGCGTGTAAATTGATATTTCCTTCCAGATTTGGTCTTGGATAACCGTATTTTACATCTCCTCTGATTGGGCAACCCATTTTGGCTAATTGCACACGAATTTGATGCGGACGACCCGTAATTGGATTGATTTCAAGTAAATGATAATGATTGATTTCACCCAAATATCTGTAGGTTAATTCGGCTTTTTGCGAACCTGCTACTTCTTCGTCAAAAGCCTTTACGGTGTTTCTATTTTCGTCTTTCACTAACCAATTGGTCAATTTTCCTGTTTTTTTCTCAGGTTTATTGCCAACAACTGCCCAATATGTTTTCTGAATTTCTCTTTTTCGGAAAAGCTCATTCATGCGTTCGAGAGCTTTTGAGGTTCGAGCAAAAACTACCAAACCGCTTACAGGGCGGTCAAGTCGATGTACTGTTCCTAAAAACACATCGCCTGGTTTATTATATTTTTGTTTGATGTAATCTTTTACATAATCAGACAATGTTTTATCGCCAGTGCTATCTCCTTGCACCAAAATGCCTTGAGCCTTATTGACAATAATGATATGATTGTCTTCGTAAATTACTTGAAATGGTTTCTTTGCCATGATATTTTATTAGTGCGGTGAACGATTTCTGAACCATTTACCTAATTTGTATTCTTTTTTCTAAAGTTGTGTTTTTAAGGTTTTATCTAAACAAACGCCAAAGCCAAACGTCTGGTTTCTTTATCCGTTTCAATATAATCTTCTAGGGTAGGGGTTTGTACAAAACTCACTTTTTGCATACAATCTTCAATCAGGTCGGACATTTCTAAGAAGCCAATTTCATCACGCAAGAAAGCGGCAACCGCAATTTCGTTGGCAGCATTAACAATACAAGCCATGTTTCCGCCAACTTTGAGAGCCTCAAAAGCAAAACTTAAATTTCTAAATGTCTGATAATCAGGTTTTTCAAAAGTCAATGATGGAAATTGAGCAAAATCCATTCTTGGAAAATTAGATTTCAAACGGTTTGGATAGCCAATCGCAAACTGAATCGGCACTCGCATATCAGGTAAACCCATTTGGGCTTTCATGCTACCATCTTCAAACTGAACCATCGAATGAATAATACTTTGTGGATGCACCACCACTTCGATTTGTTCGGGCGTTAACCCAAAAAGCCATTTTGCTTCAATTACTTCTAAGCCTTTATTCATCAACGATGCCGAATCAATCGTTATTTTTGCTCCCATGCTCCAGTTTGGATGTTTGAGGGCCTGTGCTTTAGTTACCGTTTTCAGGAAATCTCGGTCTTTCCCACGAAATGGGCCACCCGACGCAGTCAAAATTATTTTTTCGATTGGGTTGTGAAATTCACCAACCAAGCATTGAAATATAGCCGAATGTTCGGAATCAACAGGTAAAATATCAACTTTGTGTTTTTGAGCCAAATCAGTTACTAATTCGCCAGCCACAACGAGGGTTTCTTTGTTTGCTAAAGCGATATGTTTACCAGCCTTGATGGCCGCAACCGTTGGAATCAAGCCTGCATAACCAACCAATGCCGTCAAAACCATGTTTACCGATTCCATTTCGACAACCGAAATCAGGGATTTTTCGCCAGTAAAAACTTTTATATCAAGTGGGTCAAGTGCTGCAAAAACCTTGTCGTAAAGACTTTCATTAGAAATAACAACTACGTTCGGACGAAATTTGGCTGCCTGTTCAATAAGTAAATCGGCATTATTTTGAGCTGTAAGAACTTCGACTTCAAAAATATCAGGATTTGCCTCAACTACTTCCAAAGCTTGAGTACCAATCGAACCCGTTGAGCCAAGTATGGCGAGATGACGTTTTTGCATGAAAAAAATCGACTGTTTATAAATATACTTAAATTTTAGCACAAAGTTCGGAAAATTTAATGATAAAGTTTTTATTTTGCCAATCGTTATCCAATTGAATTATAGATTACGAATGCTAAATTATAAACGTGAATACTATAAGTGTTTGATTATAAGCGAATTGTATGTGTCTTTTGAAGATATATAATAATAATAGAGAATACGATTTATCATGTTTTGTTCCCTTTTAGGGCTAAGAGGCGGTTTATATGAAGACAACAGAAGAGCAATTCCAGTTTTTTGAAGGTGTTTTTTTTGAAACCCTCGGGCATGATGTGCAAGTGACCGAATATCGTTTACTGCAAGGTGGTAGTATCAATATTACGGTGCAAGTGGTAACAAATGAAGGTAAATTCTTTATAAAATATAATACTCGGAATCATGAACAAATGTTTGAAACCGAAGCCAAAGGCCTTGATTTGCTGCGTGAAACGAATGCCGTACGTGTGCCAGAAGTAATAAATTGGGGGCGTAGAGATGGACAAGATTATTTGGTTTTAGAAAATATCGAATATACAAAACCCAATGTTGATTATTGGGAAAATTTGGGTGAAAAAATAGCGGCATTACACCGAAATACTGATGAAAAATTTGGATTAGATTTTGATAATTACATCGGTTCGCTTCGCCAAAGTAATGAAAAAAAAGATGACTGGTTAACGTTTTTTATCGAAAAAAGATTAAATCTCCAAGCTGGTTTAGCATATTATAATGAGTTGATTAGTAAAGAATTATATGATAAATTTCAACAGTTTTATAAAATTCTTCCCGAATTATTGCCAGTTGAAAAACCATCTTTTCTGCATGGAGATTTATGGTCTGGCAATGTAATTACCGATAATAACGGAAATCCTTGCTTAATTGACCCAGCTGTTTATTATGGAAATCGTGAAATGGAAATCGCATTTACCAACCTTTTTGGGGGATTCGACCAACGTTTCTACGACACTTATCACGAAGTATTTCCACTTCAACCTCGCTTCGATTTGCGTGTGCCTATTTATAATATTTATCCACTTTTGGTGCATGTTAACCTTTTCGGTACAAGTTATTTGCCGCCAGTTGTTCGTACCTTGAATAAATATTTATCTTAAACGACCATCAAGTTACAGCCTCTAATATCTGAATTATCAAATCTGCCAATGATGCTAAATGATTGATTATGAGTGTTATATGCTCCTAAATCTTGCGTTTCGATGAAACAGCAAGAATCAATATTCGCTAAATCAACCACATTGATTCCACCACGAATGATACTTCGCTCCGAATGAGAGCTTGTTTTTAAGGTCGAAATAATTTTGAAAGGGTCATTGATTTCCCGCAATAATACTTTCATTGTTTTGGGTAATTCAAAAACACCATCGCCTTTTGAATATCCTTGCGAAAGCAATTCGGTCATGCCATATTCGGAATGTATTTTATCAATGCCAAAAGCACTTGTCAAAATCTCGTGTACTTCTTCTCGCAAAAGTTCTTTTCGGCGGCCTTTCATGCCACCCGTTTCCATGACAATAAGTTTATCTTTGAGTTGGTGCATCGGCGTCAAATCTTCACCAGATTCGGCCAAATCAAGTAAAGCAAATGTAACACCAATCAGTAAGATTTTTTTGTTAGAAGAACGCCGACTATCAGATAATTGACGCAGTTTTTGGAGGAGTTCATGGGTGTTTTTTAGATAAAAACCCGATTCACGAGAAAATGTACGATAAATAAAACTTTGAACCATATACACCAACGACGAGTTATTTCGTTCAAGATAAGATGGAAGCAAAGCTAAAATATGGAAGTCACTGAGTGGGCCGTAAAATTGTTCAAATATCTTTTGGCTCAAGTATTCATAAAATGGCAAGTCGCTTACGAGATGTTTGCTGGTGAGGTCGCCAGTTGTTCCACTACTTTCAAAAACCATTTGAGTAGGAGCATTATCAGAAACAATTGTATGGTATTTAAAAAACTGAATTGGCAAAAAAGGGATTTTGTCTAAACGATTGATTTTAAGAGGATTAACTTTTAAACAACTCAAATATTCTTTATAGACAAAGTTACTTGAAGCTTGAAAACGAAAAATCTCTAAAGCTAATTCTTCAAAATCATGTGGTCTTAAAGATTTATCGCTTAATTGCAAAACCGCTGATTTTAGTTCATCTCGAATACCCATGAAAAATTTTAATGTTTATTGATTTATACGCAACAAGTTTTTTCTTGAAAAATGAAGGAAGTATAAATTTTTACTAAATTAGCAGATAGATTACGATTTTAAAAATGAATAGACTTTTTAAGTGCTATTGATTAAAATTACATATTAACAATGAAAAAGGTTTCAGGATTTATTATTTTAGCTGCAATAGCCTCATTAGCAGGATGTTACAAAGAAACAACGTTTGATGTAAAACCCGCCATTGAGTTTAAAACATTACGCAAAGAAATCAGATTAGACCAATTTTCGGGTTCTAAAAAGGATTCTGTGATTTTAACAATAAAATTTCAAGATGGTGATGGAGATTTAGGTTTGAATGAAAAAGAAAAAGCTGCAGCCGAATTGAAGAGCGACTATAATTATATTATCAGACTTTTTCGTAAAAAGAAAGGTGTTTTTCAGGAATTCGTGCCAGATGTACCTTATTCAGGATATTTTCCACGTTTAAAAAGTGATGGAAAAGTTGGCCCAATCGAAGGTTCGATTGATTATTCAGTTGATTTTCCGCACCCATTTACACCAGTAAAGGATTCTTTGAAATTTCAAATTACTATCAAAGACCGAGCAGGCAATGTGAGTAACACTGCCGAGTCGAGCTTAATCATATTGAATGAGTTTTGATAAGATAATTGGCCATTTGTCTTCAAATTTGAAGGCTAATGGCCAATTGCTATTATAAATTTAAGGTAGCTCCCGTACCGTTTCTTTTCGGGAAAATAGGCTTTCCTTTATCTAAATAGACACCTTCGGCAGGGTCATTTGAAATCAAAATTGAGCCGTCCATGTCAACATAATCGAGCAAAGGAGTAAGTTGCCCAATGGCGGAAATGCCAATGCTTGTTTCGGTCATGCAGCCACACATTACTTGTAATCCTAAACTTCGAGCCTCAGCAATCATGCGTAAGGCAGGTGTAATTCCACCACATTTTGCCAATTTTACATTTACGCCATCAAACTTGCCGACACATTTTTTTACATCTTCTTCAACGATACAACTTTCATCAGCAATTAAAGGTAAAACCGAACCTCTCATTACTTCAATCATTGGTTCATAATCGTCCTTTTTCATGGGTTGTTCAATAAATTCAACGCCCAATTCAGCGAATGCCTTTGAATTTTCAATTGTTTCTTCCACGCCCCACGCACAGTTAGCATCGACCCTAAAAAGGGCATCGGTATGTTTGCGAAGTTCTCGCACAATTTCAACATCGTGGTCGGTGCCGAGTTTTATTTTATAAATCGGGAAATCAAATTCTTGCATTTTTTCAACCATTTTTTCGATGGTATCAATGCCAATGGTATAATTGGAATACGGAACTTTTGAGATGTCGAGTCCCCAAATTTCGTACAAAGGTTTTCCTTGTTTTTTGCCCCATAAATCCCAAACAGCCATATCTAAGGCACAATGAGCAAAAGAATCATCTTTTAAAAATGGATACATTACTGCCCAAAATTCTTCGGGACTTTGTAGATCGTAGTTCTCTATAAACTCTTGATATTGAGCAAGTTTGTCTCTCATACCTTCGGCCGTAACGCCATAGTACGGAATCGGTGTAGCTTCTCCGTAACCGCTGTGTTCGCCATCTTGTAGCTCCACAATGAATGCGTCAATGTCATCACGTGAACCATGAGCAATCGTAAATGTATGCCGCATTTGCAGCGTCAGGATATGGAATTTTAGTTTCATTATTGATGAAGAAGGGTGATTATCTTTAAAATTAAGCGTTACAATGCGTTTACATATTCACTAACTCATTCCCACGCAGCACAGGAACCACATCATACAAATCTCGTTGTAAACAGTAACTGATGTCTTTATTGATTCCTAATCGTTGTAAACGACGTATGTGCGAAGAGTTTGCTAAATAACCCAACATATCATCTTTGGCTTGTTGATACATTCGCATGGCTAAAATGGCACTATCTTCGGCCACAAAATATTCATCTTGTACGGCATCAACAACAGCCCCTGCAAATAAAGTATCTTCCAAGTTTACTTTTCCTTTCCAACCCGCACAAAGCACAAGTACATCGTAAGGTTGGGTTTTTAAATATTCAACGATTGCATTAAGATTTAAGAAAGCTCCAACCAAAACTTTCACGGCCGAACTTTTCGCTTTTGTGATTGAGTAAGTGCCGTTTGTGGTTGTCATAGCAATTTTTTCACCTATGAGTTTTTCGTCCATGTAGCTAAAAGGTGAGTTGTCGAGGTCGAATCCTTCTACTTTTTGTGCATTACGCTCAGCGGCTGCGATATAGCCTTTTTCTTGTAATTGTTGACATTCTTCAACAGTTTCGACAGGAATGATGGCTTTCACACCATAAGCAAAGCCTGTAACCATGCATGAAGTCGCTCTAAAAATATCAGTCACAATCACAATGGTGTTGTCAATGTTGTGGAGATGCAGTAAATCTGGAGTTAAACAAACGTCAATATTTTTCATTTTAAAAAACAATAATTCTTGGTAAAAAACTGCTGCAAAGATGCCAAAAAATATGTTCAAATTTGACAACTTTCGTAAAGATGTCAAATTTTAGCAGTAAACTTTTGAAATTGATTTCGATTTTCTAAAAATAATCCTACCTTTTTAATCTTTTTTTAATGAAAATATGGGAATTGTGAAAATACTGTCGTAATTTTGCACCCGAAAAAGTAAGGGTACAACACTATTTTTTTCAAATTTATATTCAAAACTCATCAAAAAAATTATATGGCATCAGTTAGACCAGATGAAGTTTCGGCAATCCTGCGTGAGCAATTGGCAGGTTCAAGAACCGAAGCTGAACTCGAAGAAGTTGGTACTGTGTTACAAGTCGGTGACGGTGTAGCACGTATATACGGTTTATCAAAAGTTCAAGCCGGTGAATTGCTGGCATTTGAAAACGGCTTAAAAGCCCTTGCACTTAACCTCGAAGAAGACAACGTCGGAGCGGTATTGTTGGGCGATTCGACAGGAATCAAAGAAGGAGCAACAGTAAAACGTACAGGTGAAATTGCCTCTGTAAAAGTAGGTGAAGGCATTGTAGGTCGTGTTGTAAATACTTTGGCAGAACCTATCGATGGAAATGGCCCGATTCAAGGCGAAACTTTTGAGATGCCATTGGAGCGTAAAGCACCAGGTGTAATCTATCGTCAGCCTGTAACTGAGCCTCTACAAACAGGTATCAAATCAATTGACGCCATGATTCCAATCGGTCGTGGACAACGTGAGTTGGTTATCGGTGACCGTCAAACAGGAAAAACGGCGGTTTGTATTGATACAATCATTAACCAAAAAGAATTCTACGATAAAGGTGAGCCAGTATATTGTATTTATGTAGCTTGTGGTCAAAAAGCATCTACTGTAAAAGCAGTTGAGCAAACATTACGTAAATATGGTGCAATGGCCTATACAGTTATTGTAAATGCTGGTGCTGCTGACCCATCTCCAATGCAGTTCTTTGCTCCATTTACTGGTGCAGCCATCGGCGAATATTTCCGTGATACTGGTCGTCCAGCATTGGTTGTTTATGACGATTTGTCGAAACAAGCAGTTGCGTATCGTGAAGTATCATTGTTGCTTCGTCGTCCGCCAGGCCGTGAGGCTTATCCTGGAGACGTTTTCTACTTACATAGCCGTTTGTTGGAGCGTGCTGCAAAAATCAGCTCCGATGATTCGATTGCAAGTAACATGAACGACTTACCACCTTCATTGAAAGGAAAGGTAAAAGGTGGTGGCTCATTAACTGCCCTTCCAATTATCGAAACTCAAGCTGGTGACGTTTCTGCATATATCCCAACTAACGTAATCTCGATTACTGACGGTCAAATCTTCTTGGAATCAAACTTGTTCAACGCAGGTATCCGTCCAGCGATTAACGTAGGTATCTCGGTATCACGTGTGGGTGGTAATGCTCAAATCAAGTCGATGAAGAAAGTAGCAGGTACATTGAAACTTGACCAAGCACAATTCCGTGAATTGGAAGCTTTTGCTAAGTTTGGTTCAGACCTTGATGCTTCTACAAAATTGACTATCGACCGTGGTCGTAAAAACCAAGAGATTTTGAAACAAGCTCAATTCTCACCAGTACCAGTTGGAGAGCAAGTGGCAATCATTTATGCTTCAATCAATGGTGTGATGGATAAAGTAGATGTAAGCAGAGTGAAAGAATTTGAAAATGAATTTGCTACATTGTTGAAAGCTCAATATCCTGAAGTTTTAACAAAACTTGCAGCAGGCAAATTAGATGATGATGTTACGGCTATCATCAAGAAAGTTGGTAAGGAATTAGCAGAGAAATACGCTTAATTTAATGCAGATGTAAAATGTAGAATGAAAATCACTTTTTGTGTGAAGTAATTCTACATCTTACATTCTCCATCGCACGGGCGACCCCGTCTTAATTTTTTAAGAATTATGGCTTCATTAAAAGAAGTAAGAAATAGAATTGTTTCGGTAAATTCAACAACACAAATTACCAAAGCAATGAAAATGGTATCGGCAGCGAAACTTCGTCGTGCTCAAGATGCCATCATCCAAATGCGTCCGTATGCAACTAAGTTGAATGAGTTGATTTCGACTGTTTCGGCTAATACGGAAGTGGGAGCAACAAGCCCTTACACAAAAGTACGTCCTGTTGAAAACGTATTAATCATTGTTGTAACCTCGGATAGAGGTCTTTGCGGTGCTTTCAACTCAAATGTTGTAAAAGCAGCAATGGCACTTATTCAAGAAAAATACGCTCCACAAGCTGCAAAAGGTAAAGTAGAAATCATGCCTTTGGGTAAAAAAGGTGGTGAAACCCTACAAAAACGTGGCTTCAAGATAAATGCAGAATATATGGATATTTTCCAACGCTTGAATTTTGCAACTGCTCGTCAGGCTGCCGAACAAGTGATGGATGCATTTACTGAGGCAAAATATGATGTAGTTGAGATTGTTTTCAATGAATTCAAAAATGCAGCAACACAAATTATTCGTGCTGAACAAATGTTGCCTTTGGTTGAAAAGAAAGACAATGCTTCAAAAACAGGCAAAGTTGATTATATTTTTGAGCCATCAGAAGAAGAAATTGTGTTGGAATTGATGCCAAAAGCTATCAAAATGCAAGTATTCAAGGCCGTTTTAGACTCAAATGCGTCGGAGCATGGAGCCAGAATGACTGCAATGGACAAAGCAACTGATAATGCTAACGAATTATTACGTACACTCAAAATTGAGTATAACCGTAGTCGTCAAGCAGCAATTACAAACGAAATTTTGGAAATTGTTGGTGGTGCAGAAGCTTTAAAAGCTCAATAAAAAAGTAGTTCTTATATACAGAAATGGCGATGTATCGAAAGATATATCGCCATTTTTTGTTGTAGAATTCTTAGAATTATACTATAACTCTTGTACACTCATCACGCCTAAATTTTCAAATAATTTCGACCAATAAAGTGTAATTGTTGGATTATTTTCTTTGATTGAACTGGTTGGTTCAAATGGTAAAATCATTGAAATATCTGGGCTATTCAAGGCATAATCTTTATATTTTTCAGCATCAATTTTTGCCCAACTTTCAGCCTCAGAATCATCTTTTGGTGGTTTTATTTGAAAATCTCTGCCATTTTTTACACTTTCAACCATATCACTCAAATAATAGACTTTTACAACTGCACCAGATTCGGATGCTTTTGCAATTACAGGGATGCTTGACAGAATATTTGTTTCAAGATTAGATGCATTATCATTTTGTGCATTTAATCGAGCAAGTGCTTGTTTGGCTACAAAAGTACGCTCTTTTCTAATGGATAAGTCATAAGAAGTTTTGATAGCTTCTAAGTCAGTAGCATTTACACCCTCGGTGTCTTCCATTTCTGTACGACACATCAATGACAAGCAGCGACCTTTTGATGTGTTTTCATGGATGTAATAAATTTCAAATTTATCACCCGATTTACGTACATTTTCTTCAATAATTGTATTAAGTGCCTGTTGGTATTTCTGAGCAACAAAAGGCTTTGATACATCTACACTTGCAGTTTTATCAATGAAAATAAGCGTGTGAATAGCTGGACTATTTGCTTGATTTTCGGTGGTTTTGGTGTTCTTTTCACCGCAAGAAAAGAGACTGAAATACAAAAATAAAGAAAGAAGAAAGTAAGAGTAATTGGGCTTTTTCATCAAATTTAAACTTTTTTAGGTCTGTTTTACTTGTACGACCGCTAGGTTTCAAAACGAAAAATAATAAATAAAAGTATGATTTCTAGTCAATACAGAGCTTTTCCAATACAAAATTATACTTTCAATATTTTAACTTTAATAGTTTTCTATAAACGGTATCAATTGGTGTGTTTTTCTTCCAATAAGGATTTTGAATGGTTGCTTTCAAAATACCACGAGAAGTAAGCACACTTTTCTTACTCAGGTAAGTTTCTTCCCAACCAACAATTTTATGTGGAAAATCGTTTTCAAAGATGATTCGTAAATCTCTTTGACTTTCAGGGAATTTGATTTTATAATCCATCAATTTTTCTCCCCTAAAAGTAGAATCTCCTTTGTAAGTATCTAAAGTTATTTTTACAAATTCGGCTTGTACTTTTTTATGACGTAAGCGTAATGATGTCATGCTCGGAATCATAGACAAATTTCCGATTGGTAGCTGCTCGGAGGGTAATAGTCGAATTTTTGACCATAATTCATCTTCTAATAGAGCATTGTCAATATGGGTTTCTTCGCTTACTTCATCTTCAAAGTATGATTTTCCAAGTACTTGATAGCCATTTTGATGATAATTTAGCTGCAAAAAACTTTGACCACACCATTCTTGATTAGTATTTGTGACTTTCAGCGTAGTTGGGAACGTATTGGTCTGAACAGGCGTAAAAGTAGATGTGTACATGGAATAATCGTAAATGCCAGTAATGAATTTCTTGATAAAATTTAATTTCATAACTGTTATCACTTTTTGATTAGCATCGTTTGATTCGGGTTTTACTTGTTTATCTAAGCGAAAACCTTCGGTTACAAATACCATTACAGCTTCTCCTTTATTGAGTTTTCCATATTGGGCTTGTTGCAAATCGTAACTACTTATTTCGGCTTTATTTGTGTACCAATAATCTCTAAAATCTTGATTATCAGATAATTGTTTTTTACTTAGATTTGAGTTATTGTTACAAGATGTCAAAAATAATAGGCAAATAACTATACTATAATATCTCATGCTTTGGTTTTGTTGTGAAAATATTCCTCAAATTTAATCAAATAGTTTCAGAACTAAGTTGCTTATAGTAATAATAGGTGTGATATAATAACTTGCCATTAGCATATATATGTGAATAGTAACAGAGAGCTTATTTTTTACCTTTCCAACTGATTAAGAACACACCAATAAGCACAAAAAAAGTTCCGATTATTTGTTCGGCCCAAATTTTTTCTCCCAAAAAAGTTGTAGCCAAAATGATGGTAAAAATGGGGCCAATACTCGCAATAATTGAGGCATTTCCTGAGCCAACATGCTTGATTCCTTCTGAAAGCATAAATGTTGGCAAAACAGTAGAAAAAATAGCCATTGATATTGAAAGAACAAACACTTCGACAGGGAAATGAAAAATATTTAACCCATTTGTGTAATAACAATGAATGATTGTCGGAAGAAAAGCTGAAATAATTACCCAAGATGTAAATCGAGTTGTACCGATTTTAGCGATGAGTTTATCACTACCGACCAAATAAAAAGCATAAGTAAATCCACTTAAAATGACCCAAAAAGCACCTAAAACAATGTTTTTCTGTTGATGTGCATCAAAGTGCTTGAGAAACGCTAATAGAATACCCAAATATGTGATGGCTAGAGCTAGCCATTGTAGTCGAGTTATTTTTTTTCTTAAAGCAATGGCACTAATAAGCAATACAAAAGTTGGATAAACAAAAAGGAGGATCCGTTCTAAACTTGCGGTAATGTAATTGAGTCCTAAAAGATTAAAATAGGCAGAAATATAATAGCCAAGAATACCAATCAGGAAAACTCGTAGCCAAGTTATTTTGGGTATGACAGGATGAGAATCTTCTTTAAATCGTCTTCTTAAAATGATAAAAATGTAGAAAGGTGCTGAGAATAAAAACCGTAATGTAAGAAGTGAAATCGTATCAATTCCGTACTGATAAGCTGATTTTATAAAGATTCCTTTTAAAGCAAAACCAAACGCTGCCCCAAAAACTAATCCTGCTCCTAACCAATACTTTGAGCGTTTGGGCATAAAAAAAAATAGAATAATTACTGAACGAATGAATGAATGTGATAGATTTGCTACAAGAAAATTAATAAAAAAATGGCTGTATTTATAAAAAATGGTATTTCAATCTTAAATTGTTTGAAAAGTTAAATTTTTTATTGCTATTATTAAATTTTTTGCCCTAATTCAACCTTAGTTTTCATTAATATTTTAACCAGCATGGCAGTAACCTCAAAACTTAAAAAAAATTCCGAAGAAACTATCAGTATCACGCCACGTGAACAAAAAAAGCCAATGTTGATGGAAATTGCTTGGGAAGTTTGTAACCAAGTTGGCGGAATCTACACAGTTATTCGCTCAAAAGTTCCTGCAATGGTTGAGGAATGGGGCGAAAATTATTGCCTCGTTGGCCCTTATTTTCCCAATACTGCAATGATAGAATTTGAACCCATTGCTGACCTCGACGAATCTCCGTTTGGAAAGATTGTCAAAAGGATGCAAGAAATGGGTTTCGATGCTTATTATGGCCGTTGGCTGGTAACTGGTAAGCCAAAAATCGTTTTGCTTGATTTTAAAAACCTACTAAAAAACACGAACGATTATAAGTTTAAATTGTGGGAAAAACACCAAATTTCAACGCTAAATGCTGAACCATTAGTTGACCAAGTAATTGCTTTGGGTGAAATGATTCGGGTATTCTTGACTGAATTTGGCGAAACTTTTGGCAATAAAAATGATATTGTAGCTCATTTTCACGAGTGGATGGTTGCGACGGCATTGATAGATATTCGTAGTGATAATGTGCCGATTTCAACTGTTTTTACAACGCATGCAACTATGCTTGGGCGTTATATCGCAGGAAATGAAGCAGATTTTTATGAAAAACTATCGACTTATAATTGGGAAGTTGAAGCTAAAAATTACGGTATTGAAGCACAAGCAAAAATCGAACGCTTGGCTGCCCAAAAATCGCATGTACTTACAACAGTAAGTGACGTGACCGCCAAAGAATGCGAAGTTTTTTTTGGTAGAACTTGTGATTTGATTTTGCCCAATGGCCTTAATGTAACTCGTTTTGCAGCAACGCACGAATTCCAAAACCTACACTTAAAGTACAAAGAGAAAATTCATCAGTTTGTGATGGGCCATTTCTTCCAAAGTTATTCTTGGGATTTGGATAATACGCTGTATTTTTTCACGTCAGGTCGCTACGAATTTAGAAATAAAGGCTATGATATAACCTTAGAAGCCCTCAAACGCCTAAATTTCAAGCTTGTGCAAGCAGGTGTTGATACAACAGTCGTGATGTTTATTATTACCAAAAATCCAGTTCATTCGATTGACCCCGAAGTATTGCAATCAAGAGCTGTAATGGAGGAAATTCGTCAGACTTGTGAATCAATTGAAAAACAAGTTGGCGAGCATCTATTTCACGCATCAGCATCGAATGAAGATCCTAACTTGCCTGATTTGAACCAATTTGTGGATGAATATTGGCGACTTCGTTTGCGTAGAACGATTCAAACTTGGAAAACCAAGAAGCTTCCGCATACAGTTACACACCTTTTGAAACAACCCGACGATATTACTGCTTATTTGAAAGAAACAAATTTGCTTAACCATGAGCAAGACCGTGTAAAATTTGTCTATCATCCTGACTTTATTTCGCCAACTAATCCGCTTTTTGGAATGGAATATAGCCAGTTTGTGCGTGGTTGCCACCTAGGCGTTTTTCCGAGTTATTACGAACCTTGGGGTTATACTCCGCTCGAATGTGTAGTGCGAGGCATTCCGACGGTAACGAGTGATTTGTCTGGTTTTGGTGATTTTATCATGCAATTAATGAAAGACTACGACAATGTGGGAGTTTATGTTGTGAATCGTAAAAAGAAAAACTTTGATAAAGCAGCCGACCAATTAGCTGATTTGTTGTTTAAGTTCGTAACAATGAATCGTCGAGATAGAATCATGCAGCGTAATCGTGTGGAGAATATTTCGGAAGTATTTGATTGGAGCAATTTAAGGTCATACTATGATACTGCTCATGACTTAGCTTTAAAGCGTAAAGGAGTAACTCGAATGTAAATTTGTTATTAAAACTTGCATTACAAAAGACTTTAAGGCGTTTTTTGAACGAAGTTTTTAAAAGATACAATTTTTGCAATATTTTTAAACACATAAATAACTAATAGTCAGTTGTTTATGTGTTTTTTGCTATATTGTGAACATGAAATATCACAATTTTTTGTAATTTTGTTTGTTCATCAATAAGCCACAAATGACCTTAATTATTCTTTGTACTATTTTTGCCTACTTGATAGGCTCAATTCCTACGGCAGTTTGGTATGGTAAGATTTTTCATGGAATAGATGTCCGTGAACATGGAAGCGGCAATGCTGGGGCAACCAACTCATTAAGAACTTTTGGTAAAAAAGCAGGGATAATAGTTTTAATTATTGACTTTTTGAAAGGTTTTTTGGCGGTTTTCGCTTCTTCTATTTTTGTTACAGATGCAACTGCATATTTGCCATTAATCATGGGAATTGCTGTAATTATGGGCCACATTTTCCCGATTTTCGCCCAATTTCGTGGAGGAAAAGGCGTAGCAACCGCCATGGGAGTTTTGGTTGCAACATTTTCTTGGGCAGCTTTAGGCTGCGTAGTGGTTTTTGCACTAATTGTTTTTTTTACTAAATATGTTTCCTTGGGGTCGATTTTAGGAGCGATGGCCTTCCCGATTCAACTATCATTCAATATTTGGAACAACAATGCCGATGTTTATTCACAGGTTTTTGCGTGGCTAATATTTGTCATTTTGACCATCATGCACCGCCAAAATATTCAACGACTTCTACTTGGCACTGAAAGTAAGTTTGGAGCAAAGAAATAATCTCCTAATTTTGTATAAATAGCAAACAGGCGGCACACCGCTTTACAGATAATGAACACTTACATCGAACAAAATAAAGACCGTTTTTTAAACGAACTTTTTGATTTTTTACGTATTCCATCAGTTAGTGCAGACTCGCAGTTTCAGCCAGATATGTTGCGAGCGGCTGAATTCGTGAAAGAAAAACTATTGACCGCTGGCCTTGATAAAGCAGAAATCTGTCCAACGGCTGGGCATCCGATTGTGTATGCAGAAAAAAATGTTGATACAGCTTTACCAACGATTTTGGTTTATGGACACTACGACGTTCAACCCGCAGATCCTTACGAATTGTGGGATTCTCCACCATTTGAACCAACTATCAAAGTTACTAAAAACCACCCCGACGGAGCAATCTTTGCTCGTGGTTCGTGCGATGACAAAGGGCAGATATACATGCACATAAAAGCCATCGAAATGATGTTGGCTGAGGGTGGTTTGCCTTGTAATGTAAAAATAATGTTTGAAGGAGAAGAGGAAGTAGGCTCAGAAAATTTGGGCGTTTTTGTAAAAGCAAATAAAGAAAAACTTGCTGCCGATTTAATTTTAATTTCGGATACTTCAATTATTGCCAATGATATTCCTTCTGTGGAAACAGGTTTACGTGGATTAACATACATGGAAGTAGCTGTAACTGGGCCGAATCGTGATTTACATTCGGGGGTTTATGGCGGAGCGGTTGCAAATCCAGTAAATGTACTTTGCCAAATGATTGCTTCGATGCATGATGCCGAGGGAAAAGTAACCGTTAAAGGTTTTTATGATAAAGTAGCTGAACTTTCACAAACCGAACGTGATGCTTTAGAATCTGCTCCATTTGATTTGGATGAATATAAAAAAGACCTTGATATAGCTGAAGTTTCGGGTGAAAGTGGCTACACAACTCGTGAGAGAGCTAGTATTCGTCCAACGCTTGATGTGAACGGTATTTGGGGTGGTTACACAGGCGAAGGTTCAAAAACGGTTTTGCCATCAAAAGCATTTGCAAAAATCTCGATGCGTTTGGTTCCAGACCAAGATTGGGAAGAAATAGCTGACCTTTTTGAAGCTCATTTTAAAGCAATTGCACCGCCAACGGTTAAGGTTAAAGTAAGTCGTCATCATGGTGGACAACCTTACGTAACTCCAACTGACTCGCCAGGTTATCAAGCAGCAGTTTTGGCTTTAGAAGAGGCGTTTGGTAAAAAACCAGTTCCAACCAGAGGTGGCGGAAGTATTCCGATTGTAGCTTTATTTGAGCAAGAACTAGGCTTAAAATCAATTTTATTGGGTTTTGGCTTAGATTCGGATGCGTTACATTCGCCCAATGAGCATTATGGCTTATTCAATTTTTTCAAAGGCATCGAAACAATTCCATTGTTTTTCAAGCATTATGCTGAATTGATGAAATAAACTAAATTCTAAACTTGAAAAAGTATAAAATACTATGTCACTCGGCTTAGAAAAATTAGCAACAGAATCGTCTTCTCATTATGATAATCTTGAGAAAATGTCGGTTCGAGCATTATTGGAAGGCATTAATAATGAAGACAAAACAGTTCCTATTGCCGTTGAAAAAAGTATCCCACAAATAGAAGCGTTGGTAAATCAAATTGTGCCACGTATGAAAGCTGGCGGGCGTATTTTTTATATTGGGGCAGGAACAAGTGGCCGTTTGGGTGTAGTTGATGCTTCCGAATGCCCACCAACATTTGGCGTTCCATTCGGAATGGTTGTTGGAATCATGGCAGGCGGTGATAAAGCCATCAGAAAAGCGGTTGAGAATGCAGAAGATGATGTCGAACAAGCTTGGAAAGATTTACAAGAATACGACATAAACACCAATGATACACTCATCGGAATTGCGGCTTCTGGTCGAACTCCGTATGTAATTGGAGGATTAAAAACTGCTCGTGAAAACGGAATTTTGACAGGTTGTGTGGTTTGTAATGCTGGAAGTGCCGTAGCCGCAGAAGCAGCGTTTCCAGTAGAAGCAGTTGTTGGCCCTGAATTTATAACAGGAAGTACTCGAATGAAGTCAGGAACAGCTCAAAAACTGGTATTGAACATGATTTCGACGTCAGTAATGATTCAATTGGGTCGAGTAAAAGGAAATAAAATGGTAGATATGCAACTTACTAATCTAAAGTTAGTAGAAAGAGGAGTTAGGATGGTGATGAACGAGTTACAGATTTCTCATGAAGAAGCAAGCGAACTTTTACATAGATACGGTAGCGTAAGAAACGCTGTTGATAATTATAGTTTATGATGGATAATGCTCAACGAAGGTTAATTATTAATTAAAAATGTGGGACTGGTTTTCAATAGAGTGGCTTAGTTGGCAAACCTTACGGTCGTTCGTTTGGGCAGAAAAACTTTATCTCTATGGTATCGTTGGTGTACCTTTTTTATTTTTACTTCGTTGGCTTTTTTATAATCGTGGACAACAAAAATTAGGGCTTTCACTCAGTACATTTCAACTTCGTACAAGCTGGATTAGCTATCTTCGTTTTATTCCACCAATGTTTTTTTCTTTGGGTGTTATTTGCTTGATGCTTTCACTTGCACGCCCACAAAGAGTCCGAGAAAGCAAAGAACAATTCTCAGAAGGCATTGACATTATGCTTGCAATGGATATTTCAGAATCAATGCTTGCACCTGATTTAAAACCTAACCGTTTAGAAGCCGCAAAAAATGTAGCCCATGAGTTTATCAAAGGCCGTTTTCAAGACCGCATCGGGTTGGTCGTTTTTGCAGGAGAGTCGTTTTCTGTGTGTCCGCTCACGACCGACTACGAGATGCTAAACGAATATCTTAATGAAATCAATAGTAATCTCATAAAAACCACAGGAACTGCCATTGGAAGTGCTTTGGCCACTTGTATTAATCGTCTGCGAGAGGTATCAAGCAAGAGTAAAGTGGCTATTTTATTGAGTGATGGAGATAATACTGCAGGAACGCTCGACCCTTTAGCTGCCACTGATTTAGCAACCTCATTTGGTATAAAAGTTTATACAATCGCAGTAGGCGGAGATGGGGGAGACGTAAAAATAGATGAAAATACACTTCGAGAAATTGCCAGAGAAGGCAATGGTCAGTTTTTTAGGGCAACTGATAATCAGACACTCAAAAATATCTTCGAGCAAATCAATCGCTTAGAAAAAGTAAAAATCAAAGATAATGTTTATCGTGACGTGGAAGATTTTTACTATATATATCTCAACTGGGCAGTAGTATTTCTGCTTGCGGCTTTCTTTTTCAAAAATACCTTTATTGGCAATATTTTGGAAGATTAAGGCTGTAGAATCGTAATGTTCTATCTTTTTTCTTCCTTATTTTTGACAAAAAACACTTTCAGCAAAACCTATTCAATTAAAACTAATGAAAAAGCTCATTATTGTCTCTTTATTAGCAGGAAGTTTTTATGCCTGCAAAACCTAGCACTTCAAAGCCTGATGTTTTGGAGGCTAATATTGATACAACGGTCAATGTCGCAACCGATTTTTTTCAATATGCCAACGGTGGTTGGATTAAGAAAAACCCTATTCCAGATGTAGAAAGTGCTTGGGGAATTGGAAATTTAGTGATTGAAGAAAACCTTAAACGGTTAAAAGAAATCAACGAAAAAGCGATGAAAGAAAATGCCGAAAAAGGGACAACTTCGCAGAAAATAGGCGATTTTTGGCAGTCAGCCATGGATTCAAGCACTATTGAAAAACAAGGGATTTCGCCGCTAAAACCCGAACTTGATGCCATTAATAGCATTGCAGATTTAAAATCATTACAAAATGTATTGGCCGATTTAACAACCAAAGGCGTTGGTGGAATGATTGGCACGAGTATTAACCAAGATGCTAAAAAGAGCGACCTCATGGCCGTTCATTTATGGCAAACAGGTTTAGGCTTGCCCGAACGAGATTATTATTTTAAGTCCGATACTACAAGTATTAGAGTACGAAATGAGTATGTGAAACATATCACAAAAATGTTTCAGCTAATGGGTGAAAAAGAAGCTGATGCAATGAAAATAGCCACCACAATCATGGCTATGGAAACACGTATGGCAAAAGCTTCTCGAAAACTAGAAGACTTGCGTGACCCTTACGCAAATTATAATAAAATGCCTATAAAAAACCTCTACAAACTTGCTCCTTCAATCGAATGGAATACATATTTTGGAGAAATTGGTATTAAAAAATTAGATTCTGTAATTGTTGGTCAACCAGAGTTTTATGTAGAAATCGAAAAAATGTTGAAAGAATCTTCTATTAATGATTGGAAAAATTATCTCAGATGGAATTTGATAGGAAACTACGCTAGTAGTCTAAGTAGTGATTTTGACAACCAAAATTTTTATTTTTATAGAACCGTTTTGAATGGTGTAAAAGCCCAAAAACCTCGTTGGAAAAGAGTAATTAGACAAGAAGAAGGTATCATGGGAGAATTGATGGGGCAACTTTTTGTGAAAGAATTTTTCAATGAAACAGCAAAAAAAAGGTATTCAGATATGGTTGAGACGGTTAAAAACGTATATGCAGAACGGATTAAAAACCTCACTTGGATGAGTGATGTAACCAAGAAAAAAGCCTTACAAAAACTATCAACGATTAAGAAAAAAGTGGGTTATCCCGATAAATGGAAAGATTTTTCATCCTTAGAAATAACCAAAGATTCTTACGCTCGCAATGTAATTCGTGCGTCGCAATGGTGGCATAATTATAGTGTAAACAAACTTGGTAAACCCGTTGACCGTGACGAATGGGATATGACGCCACAAACATACAATGCTTATTATAACCCATCTAACAATGAAATTGTATTACCTGCTGGTATTTTTACTGTACCGGGTTATCGAGACGAAGAATTGGACGATGCAACTGTTTATGGTTATGGTGGAGCGTCAACGATTGGACATGAAATTACACATGGTTTTGATGACGAAGGTCGCCAATTTGACGAAACAGGTAATCTAAAAAGTTGGTGGACAAATGCCGACGAAGTTGAGTTTAAAAAGCGGGCAGATGTGATGGTAAACCAATTTAATAATACCGTTGTAGTGGATGGTATAAAAATCAACGGAAAAGCAACTTTGGGTGAAAATATAGCAGATTTGGGCGGCGTTTTGCTTGGTTTAGATGCTTTCAAGAAAACAGAGCAGTTTAAGAAAAATGAAAAAATAGCAGGTTTCTCGCCGACGCAACGCTATTTTATGGGTTATGCTTTGGGCTGGCTTGGGCATGAAAGAAAAGAAAGTTTGAAAGAGCAATTACAGTCAGATGTGCATTCGCCTTCAAAAAATCGAGTGAATAATATCTTTGTTAATGTAGATGAGTTTTATTCGGCTTTTGGAGTAAAACCAACCGATAAAATGTATATCGCTCCTGAAAAAAGAGTGCGAATTTGGTAAATATATAACCTAGATTTAATCAAAACGGAGATGTCAAACACTAGAAAAATTATTTATGTAATTGTCATTGCGGTACTTTTAGGACTAATTTATGTAGGAAATTATGCCATTCAGTACGCTTATATCGGTTCATCTTACGATACAAAAACAGTTTGTTCGTGTATGTTTGTTTCGGGAAGAAAACTGGAAAATATAAAAGCTGAAGACCTTTATGCTGTGCCTTTTGCCACGATTAATGTTGACGAAGCTAACAAAACCGTAACTTCAAATATATATGGTTTTGCGGAAACAAAAGCTATTTATCGCACAGGATTAGGCTGTACTTTGGTCAATGAGTTGTCGGAAGAGGACATCAGAAAACAACCGAGTGTTCCGTCGGCCGATACTTTAACGGAGATACTTTCTTTAGAAACAAAGTTGCCTTCAAATATTGATGAAACTACTTTGCAGAAAACAATTGACGAAGCATTTATTGAAAATGACCCGAAAAATATTATCAGAACAAGAGCCGTGGTTGTTTTACAAAATGGTAAACTTATTGCCGAAAAATATGCTCCAAATATTACATTTCAAACCCCACTTTTAGGGTGGTCAATGACTAAAAGTGTGACAAATGCTATGATTGCACTTTTGGTAAAAGATGGAAAATTAGATATAAAAAAGGCAGCTCCTATTGAAGAATGGAAAAATGATGAACGTAAAAAAATCACAATTGACCATTTATTACGGATGAGTAGTGGACTTGATTTTGAAGAAAATTACGCTTCACCAAGTGATGCAACGCAAATGCTTTTCCGAAAAAAAGGAGCAGGGGCTTATGCTTTGTTGAGTAAAGCAGCTGCCGAACCTGATAAAATTTGGTCGTATTCTAGTGGAACAAGCAATATTCTACAAGAGATTATTCGTCGACAATTTACTAGCCATGCTGATTATTTGGCTTTTCCACATCAACGATTATTTCATAAAATAGGCATGAAAAGTGCTGTTATCGAGCCTGATGCTTCGGGAACTTACGTTGGCTCTTCATTTATGTTTGCAACTGCCCGTGATTGGGCAAAATTTGGACAACTTTATCTACAAGATGGCGTTTGGAATGGCGAGCGAATATTACCCGAAGGTTGGGTTCGATATTCATCAACTGAAACACCACACGCTGATGGAAAATATGCGGCTCAGTTTTGGCTAGACCACCAAGATAAATCGTTTCCGCAAGATGCTTTTATGGCAGTTGGATTTGAGGGGCAATATGTAACGATTATTCCATCGAAACAATTGGTTATTGTACGTTTGGGATGTACACCAAATGATAATTTCAATCATTCTGCATTAGTAAAGGGGATTGTTGCGGCAGTGAAATGATAGATTTAATTGAAAGAGACGTTGCATGCAATGTCTCTTTCAATTATTTTATTAAACCAAATCGCCGTATAAATCAAATTCTTCAGCATTATTGATTTTTACGTTGGCAAAATCTCCTAATCGCACATATTGTGAAGCTGAAACAAGTACTTCATTATCAACTTCTGGTGAGTCGAATTCGGTTCTTCCAATAAAATATCCGCCTTCTTTTCTATCAAATAAAACTTTGTAAGTATTCCCGATTTTAGCTTGATTCAATTCTGCAGAAATACCTTGTTGCAACTCCATAATTATGTCGGTGCGTTCTTGTTTCACTTCCGAAGGAACATCATCCACCATTGTAAATGAATGCGTATCGTCTTCGTGAGAATATTGGAAAACGCCGAGCCTGTCGAATCTCATTTTTTCTACAAATTGATACATTTCTTCAAAATGCTCTTCAGTTTCACCGGGATGGCCTGCAATCAGCGTAGTACGAATGGCTATTTCTGGCACTTTTTCACGAATTGTATTGATTAAAGCTTCTGTTTTCGGGCGGTCAATACCACGACGCATTATTTTCAACATTTCTGACGAGCCGTGTTGGAGTGGCATATCCAAATATTTACATACGTTGGAGCGGTTTTTAATTACATCCAATACATCCATCGGAAATCCTGAAGGATAAGCATATTGTAAACGAATCCAGTCGATGCCTTCAACGTCAGAAAGCTTGTCGAGAAGCTCGGCTAAATTGCGTTTTTTGTAAATATCTAGTCCATAATAAGTTAAATCTTGGGCAATCAAAATTAATTCTTTTGTGCCTTTTTTTGCCAAATTTTGAGCCTGCAAAACCATTTCCTCCATTGGGCGGCTTACGTGACCTCCACGCATTAATGGAATTGCACAAAAACTACAAGGACGGTCGCAACCTTCGGCTATTTTTAAGTAGGCATAGTGAGCAGGTGTTGTCAGAAGTCTTTCGCCAACTAACTCGTGTTTGTAGTCCGCTTTCAAGGTTTTGAGCATTCTTGGTAGCTCATTTGTACCAAACCATGCATCAACTGTTGGAATTTCGACTGAAAGTTCATCCTTATATCTGTGCGATAAACAACCTGTTACATAAACTTTATCAACAATTCCTGCATCTTTTGCATCAACGTAGCGTAAAATAGTATCGATTGATTCTTGTTTGGCATTATCAATAAAACCACAAGTATTGATAATGACAATATTCGCATCATCTTTTTTCGACTCGTGTTCAACTTTCATTCCATTGCCTTTGAGTTGTGTATAAAGCACTTCTGAATCAACAATGTTTTTTGAACAACCAAGCGTAACGATATTGATTTTATTTTTTACTATTCCTTTTGTTTTCATTTTATCTTTTTAAACGATTTTGGAGAGCGGAATGACGCCCAACGGAATGCCGGCCAGCAAAACGCTGCCTGATAGCTCCACATTTTTTTGCAAAGTTCGGTAAAAATACCCTGTTTACCTAAAGCAATCTAATTTTGAGCTTAATTGTATGGTAGAAAGTATAAAAAAAGTCCCTCATTTTTCAACGAGGGACTTTTACTATAGAAAGAGTCTAAGGACTATTCTTTTGATTTTTTAACGATACCTTCTGCGATATTTTGCGGAACGATTTCGTAGTGGTCAAATGTCAAGTTGGCAGTAGCACGACCTGAAGACATTGTACGAAGGTCAGTTACATAACCGAACAATTCTGACAAAGGTACATCAGCCTTGATTACTTGTGAACCAGCTTTTGTATCCATTCCTTTCATCATACCACGACGACGATTTAAGTCACCAGTGATTGGTCCAGTATATTCGTCAGGAGTGATTACCTCAACAGCCATGATTGGTTCAAGAATCTTAGGACCAGCTTGGCGAGCAGCTTCTTTAAAGCCCATACGTCCAGCAAGTTCGAAAGATAATGAATCTGAATCGACATCGTGGTAAGAGCCGTGGAATAAACGAACTTTCATTGAATCAACTGGGAAACCAGCTAATGGACCATTTGCCATTGCTTGTTCAAATCCTTTTTGAACCGCAGGGATAAATTCACGAGGAATAACACCACCAACGATTTCATTAACGAATTCTAAACCTGGTTTGCCATCTTCACGAGGCATAATTTCAAACACGATGTCAGCGAATTTACCACGACCACCTGATTGTTTTTTGTAAACTTCACGGTGTTCGAATGCTTTTGTCAATGTTTCTTTGTATGCTACTTGTGGAGCACCTTGGTTTACTTCTACTTTGAACTCACGACGCATACGGTCGATGATGATTTCAAGGTGAAGCTCACCCATACCACGGATAATTGTTTGACCTGTTTCTTCGTTAGATTCAACTGTAAGCGTTGGGTCTTCCTCGATAAGTTTAGTGATTGCTTTCGAGAAGTTATCTTGGTCAGCAGTTTTCTTAGGCTCAATTGCATACCCGATAACTGGCTCAGGGAATACCATTGATTCTAAAACGATTGGGTTTTTCTCGTCAGATAAAGTATCACCAGTTTTGATGTCTTTAAAACCAACTACCGCACCGATATCACCAGCACCCAATCTTGGAATTGAGTTTTGCTTGTTAGCGTGCATTTGGAAGATACGAGAGATACGCTCTTTATTTCCAGAACGGTTGTTCAAAACATAAGAACCTGCATCCAAACCACCTGAATATGCACGGATAAAGCACAAACGACCAACATAAGGGTCAGTTGCGATTTTAAACGCTAATGCAGCAAAAGGACCATCTTCCGTAGGACGACGAATCACTTCTTCACCTGTATCAGGGTTTGTTCCAACAATCGCTGGCTTGTCCAATGGTGAAGGCAATAAAGCCATCACGTAGTCAAGCATTGTTTGAACACCTTTATTTTTGAATGAAGAACCACAAAGCATCGGAACAACTTTCATTGCAACAACTGCTGCACGAAGAGCGGCTAAGATTTCAGCTTCAGTAATTGAAGTTGGGTCTTCAAAATATTTTTCCATCAAAGTGTCGTCAAATTCGGCAACAGCTTCAAGTAATTTTTCACGGTATTCAGTTGCTTCTTCCATCATATCGTCAGGAATCGGAACTTCAGTGAAAGTCATACCTTTATCATCTTCGTTCCAAACGATACCACGGAAGTTTACCAAATCAACAACACCTTTAAAGTTTTCTTCCGAACCGATTGGTAATTGTAATGGCACTGCGTAGCTACCCAACATTTCTTTTACTTGCTTACACACGTTCAAGAAATCAGCACCTGAGCGGTCCATTTTATTAACGAAGCCCAAACGAGCAACGTGATAATTGTTTGCTAAACGCCAGTTAGTTTCTGATTGAGGCTCAACACCATCAACCGCACTAAATAAAAATACAAGACCATCTAATACACGTAACGAACGGTTTACCTCAACAGTAAAGTCAACGTGACCTGGGGTATCAATGATGTTAATATGGTATTTGTCGCCACGGTAGTCCCAATCTACAGTTGTAGCTGCCGAAGTAATAGTGATACCTCTTTCTTGCTCTTGCTCCATCCAGTCCATCGTTGCTGCTCCGTCGTGTACCTCACCAATTTTGTGGCTAACACCAGCATAGTAAAGGATACGCTCAGTAGTGGTAGTTTTACCCGCATCAATGTGGGCAGCAATACCGATATTTCTTGTGAATTTTAAATCGCGTGCCATTTTTTTGTTTTAAATTATTTTTGATTTGTAAGTCTCACGAAAGGAGTAGTAATTTTTAAAAATAATTACACTCTTTTGAAATTAGGGTGCAAAGGTAGGAGTTTTTTTCTTAAAAACATTAGTTTTCTTAAAATATATTCGTAATGATTCAATCATTACGATGAATTATAATTATCAAATAGTCAATAAAAATGAGTTTGATTAAGTACAAAATATATTACTGATTTGTAGCCTTAAAAAACTGAATCCTTATAACACTAAAAATCCCCGCAATTGGCGAGGATTTTACTGACTTGATGATTATAGGAAATAAAGACTTTTTTTCAATTAAGAACCTAATTTTTTTATTTTAATCACTTGACGAACCAAATAAATGAGTGTTCCCCAAACGCCAATTATGATTGAATAGGCCATGAATAAAAGCCAATAAGGCGTTTTAAAGCGAGTTGTCCATAAAGTGCGTTGTTCAAAAAAATGTGTATCGACTTTGGTAGGAACGCCCCATTTTACTGATTTTTGAGCAGCAAGATTACCAAAAAACTCATTTTCTTCAACTTTCGCAACTAATGTAATATCACCTTTTTGATTGCCTGGTAAGTTAAGTTTTTTAAATTCAGCAGTAACCGAGCCAGTTGAGTCTGTTGTATATGTTTCTTCATCTCCTGCTGAAAGTACACCTCCGTGGCGTTGAATACCAACTTTCATTTCTACATCTTTTGCGGGTGTCCACGTGTTATTTTCAAACTTAAATACGGTTGCAACAATACTTTTTATTCCATCAAGATTAAGAGTATCAATCGTAATTTTGGCTTTTGTGATGATGAAATCAGAAATAATTTCTTCGTCACCAGCTTTCACGATAAATGTATGTTGAGGAGAAGCATCCCATATTTTTTTGAGTGTTGGTGGCAAAAAAGCTTTGCCTTTTCCTGCTGCGTCAGTTTTGACTTTGGCAATCAGATTTGTGCCCGCACTGTCAAGATAAATTTGATAAGTTTTATCTTTTTGTGGTGTAAAAACCTTGTTTTTCTTTAATGTGCTTTCTAAAATTAAATATTGTATGCTATTATTGGAATTATAATAGTGCAGTTTAACAATCTCTTGTCCAGCATCTTCTTGTGCAAAACTCCTATTTGCAAACAACATCGAAGAGAAAACGAAAAACAGGAGTAGGTATCTATTTTGAATGATCTTTTTCATTTTGTTCGGTTATTGTTTCGTGAATAGGAATAATTGGAAAAATCCGTACAAAAAAAGTAACGATAAGCAAAGCTCCTGCGAGTGACCCCATTGTAATGGCCCATTCTTCCCAACTTGGGAAATAATGTTTATAATTATCAGGAACATTTTGCATTGGTAAAAATGGATGTAACAATGTAGGTGTTACTATTAAATATCGCTTAAACCATGCTCCAACAACAATCATGATACCTGTTATGAACATTGGCAGAGGTTTTCGACCTTTTTTGAATAGCATGATAAAAATTGGAATTATCATGCCAACCATAATGGCAAACCAAAACATGATTGAAAATTCTCCTGTAAATAATTCGGCTAAATGAGCTGCTTCCGATTTTTTCATTTTGAAAGCAGGAACAAGGTATTCGTTGATGTTGAAATAAAGATAAATAAGTGAAAGCATTACTGCGATTCGACCCATTTTTTCAAAATGTAATTCAGTAATATATTTTTCAAGATGATAATGCTTACGAAATACATACATTGCTACGATTACCCCACCAGCTCCCACTAAAAAAGCCCCTGAAATGAAATATGCACCAAAGTTTGTACTATCCCAACCTGGTCGATAGGTGGTTGCAAAAAGCCAAGACGTAACAGTGTGAATACAAAAAGCGACGGGAATAATCATAATACACAAGATATTGATGATTTTATCGCTTATTTTTACTTGTTCGCTGTTGCCTTTCCAAAATGAACCTAAAAAAATATAGATTTTGTTTTGCCAAGCACTGTTTTTGTTTTTTTGCTGATTCATGATTTTCAAATCAGGCAAAAGAGGAACGTATAATAGAAAAAGGCTGATGAAAAGGTAAGTAGTAATTACGATTACGTCCCATGCAATTGGTGACTGTAAACGACCATGAGCGAATAAATTGTATAGTCGTTCGGGGCGACCCATATCAACGATGATAATGAGCGATGCAAAAGTAATAGCAGATACCGCAATAATTTCGGCAATCCGAGTTAGCGGAGTACTCCACGCTACATTTGCCAAGCGAAAAATGGCTGTAATAAGCGAGCCAACTAAACTGATGGCTACAAAAAAAACAAAATTAGAGATATAAATTCCCCACGAAACGTAGTCTCTCATGGAAGTAACACCTAATCCGTAGCGTAATTGGCGGTAATAAGCATAAGCTCCAATCACACAAATAGTAGATAAAATGCCCACCCAAATCATTCCGCTTTTGCTAAATTTTTGGGGCATCAAATCATCAGTGATTTGTTTATCGTTAGAAGAAGTATTCATTATTAATTATTTAGAGTTAAATAACTAAGCAGTTATTTTTGAGATGATTCTTGTGAAATCGACAAGCTATCTATTTCTGCTTATTTTTTAGTTTCCTCACTATTTTCATTTTCCAGACCAGCTTCGTATGGGAAGTTTCTGTTGACAGGCGGCAAGTAATAAACGCTTGGTTTTGTACCTAAATCTTCCATTAGACGATAACCAGCTCTATCTTTTATCAAATCACTGAAACGGAATGTTTCGGCACCATTGGTGACTGAATCTTCATTCAAATCGCCAAACATAAATACTCCATTCGGACAAGCTGATACACAGTGAGGTAATTCTCCTTTGCGAGTCATATCTGGGCAGAAATCACATTTGCCAACAGTTCCTTTCTTTTGCGGCATACTTGTTTCGCATGAATATGGCTGTTCGGCTACTTCTTGTGTCAAAACAGGCTCTTCCCAGTTGAAAACACGGGTTGAGTAAGGACAAGCCGCCATACAAAAACGACAACCAATACAACGGTCGCTATCAATCAGCACGATTCCATCTTGGCGTTTAAAAGTAGCATCAACTGGACATACTTTTACGCAAGGAGGCTCGTCGCAGTGCATACAAGTGGTTGGCTGCCAATAGGGTGCAGTGTGATCTGCATCTTCCATACCAAGTACTTTAATCCAGTTTTGACCTGGGTGAACTTGGTGCATGTGGTTACAAGCACTTTGGCATTTTTTTAAATTTTTACAGCGAGCAAGGTCAATCACCATAATAAATTTTTTACCTGCTACGCCTTGTCTTTCTTCTGCATTCGACAAATGAGGCACATCGGGTACAGGTTTCAAGAAAGCCCTATCGATTTCAATTATTTGACCATCAACTGAAAGTAGTTTTACTTTTTCTCCCGTCAAAACCACTTCATCTTGAGCAAAAGGATTTTTAGGTTCACTACACCCTTCTACCAAAGCAGCAGTACCTAGTAGTCCGCCCAGAAGGAAATCTCGTCTTGGTATATTATTGTTATTATTCATGAGTTTGCCTTAGTTTTTACCCATTTTTGCAATTCTTCGTTGGTTATTTTACCGCCACATTGCGTAATGAGTTTGGTGTTTATTTCAACAAGTTTTCCATCTTGGGTAAGCATTTTTACGGTGTCACCCTCGTCTTTTTTCTTATTTTCTCCTGTGAAAAATTTAAGAACTGTGGCCGAACACACCGCGACAACACTCAATAGTATAAATTTTTTCCTTGTTGGAGATGATTGAGAGGCTTGCATTTTCTTAGAATTAAATAGTGGAATCTTACACTACTGAATTTTGACCTCAGTAGGAGACTAATTTGAAGAGAATAAATAGATGAAAAATGGCTCAATAGATGAGCCATTCTTCAAGGGGGATTAATTATTTTTTCAGTGTTCTGATAAAATAAACAAGGCTCCATCTATCATCATCATCAGGAATTTTTTTCTTGAAAGAGGGCATATCATCACGACCTTCAGAGGTTTTATAGAAGATTGAACCATCCGATTGAGACTGAATATCGGCTTTTGAGAAATCACCAGGTTCGGTTTTTAGTTGAGCTGCTTTAGTGCCATCTCCCAAACCTTTTGTACCATGACAAGACTTACAGTGTGTACTCCACAACGATTTGCCTGTAGCAATAGCATCGGCATCATTTGCAACGGGATTTTTCTTGTTTTTTGCTGCATCGGGAACTGTCCATGGTTTTTTTTGTGCATTGGCATTCGATGTAAAACCGAGAGATAAGAATATGGTAGCAAAGGCTACTAATAACATTTTTCCTTTCATTGTTTTAAGAAATTTAGGTATTGAAAAAGGGTTAATTAGAAATTCCACAAACGTGTGATGTTAAAACCAATTAAAAACTGTCCTTTTGTATAGTCGTTTTGATTAAAGAAGTAATTACTTTGAGGTACGATACCAGCGGCATTACCCACAAAAACCTGAAATGCGTGAGCTGAAGTCGTTGTTTCCAAACCAAAACAAATATTAGGATGAGGATTATTGGTAGGATGTTGAGTAAGTGGTTGGTCGTAACCCGCAATAACTGCCGATTTTTCGCTTATTTTGAAGCGACCTAAAACAGAAATAGCAAAGTGTCCATTTTTCATTTTATTCATAATCTCACCATTACTGTTTACGTACCCTTCAATGTTATTATACCAAGAAAACGTAGGAGAAATCTGTGCCGAAAACTTATCATTTATTTTTCGGGCAATAATCAATTGGTTGAAATAAGATAAGCGATGAACATCGTAACGAAAATTACTGGCATTACGGGAATCAATAACCAAATTACCAAAATAACTAATACTTACGGGTATTTTACCATTAATCTGCTGAAGCAAAGCATATTTGGCATTAAGGTCAACTTGCATTCTATCTTTGGTTATGCCCGCCCCAATAAATAATTTTTGCATGGGAGCATAACTTATCCCTAATCGGATATTTGAAGGAGCAAAAAAACCAAAGAGGTCTTTAGCTCCATTTTTCACTGTTCCGAATCGGTGTTGAATATCAAACTCTAATGTACCTTTTATCGGTACCATTACGGTCTGGTTATCCATCAACCAAACACTTCCAAAAGTGTTTTTTACAGGTTTTGCTTTTTTCTTAACCTGAGCCACTTCTGTTGAATCTTGAGCAAACACTTGACCAGCAATAAGCATGAGCAAGAAAAATTTTGCAAGAAACTTAGGTATATTATTTATATAACTTTTCATGTTAATGTTTTAAATACTTGTGCCAAAATCAGATTGATTATCTATATATTTACTATCAGCACCTAACTAATAATAGATAATCACCAACGGTAGGTGCTTAATTGTTGGAAGCACCTTGTTTAATCCATGCGTAAATGAGTGCATTATAATCTTTATTTACGCCACTCACAGGCATTGGAATACCTCGTTTTCCAGTCATCTTTAAGTATAAGATACTGTTTGTAGCGTTATTTTTATCAATATAATTACCAACGATTAGTGAATTAAAAGCATTGGTTGTTGATAAATTAGGTACTTGCCCTCCAGCATTATGGCAGCCACTCATGCTACAACTGTTATTAAAAATAGGGGTAATATCTTGAGAGAAGCTTACTGTCCTTGTTATCTCAGGAACTTCTGCGATAACCGTTCGGTCTTTGTAACAACTGGCCAAGAACAAGATGCTTCCATACATTAAAATCACCCGCTGTACTGCTCTTTTATGAAACATGACATTTTGAGTTTTGTATGAATTATACTCACACTGATAAAACTATTTTTTGAACTTCAAGACCAAATTTGGCTGTATGGCGTGTTGGTTATTTGATTTATCCCAAATCGCAAATCCAAACTGTTGGTCTTTTAGGCTTGAAAAATCAACGTCTTGTTTTAATACATCAGATGTTTTCAATAAACGTTTGTATTCAACAACCCAACCAGCACCAGTATGAACTGCTGCACATGTAATATCGGCTCTTCCACCAATTAAAGGTGACGCAATAAAACTTGGGATTGCTTTTGGCCCTACGCCGCCTGTTACGGCATCACCAACTCTTTGAAAATCAGTACCAACCGTTGGGTCAATCGTGCCACCATTATAAGTTAGCACTCCAGTTGAACTAACAGCCGTAACTTTCACTGCTTTTCCACCAGCCAAAGTATCAGCAGCAAGAATATAGTTATAATTAGTTGCCGTAGGAATTAACCACATTGGAACTGTAACGGAAGCACCTTTTCCATCTATTTTCAATGATTGTCTGTTATTAAATGACCCTTGTGCTTGGGTTGTGGTGTAAGTTGGTCTATTAGGCCATGTGCTAGAAGTTCCAGATACGACAATGCCATCTACGTGTCTTCCATTACCATTACCGCCAGTTAAGTTAGTAACTCCTGGGCCACCAGCCCAGTCTTGATAATTATCATCCATTTGGTTAAATACTAAATCCTTGCTTAAATGTCCCCACCACATATCAATTTTTTCATTGGCTCCATTGGTATAGTGATTACCACTTCCAGCGTTAGATTTATAAACTGCAGGTGTTAGCGAATAATCAGTATAAGGAGTAAAAACATGACAACTCGCATAGCAAGTTTGAGTTGTAAATTTTGGAGTAGAGAAATCAATATTCCATAACATTGCCATTTTGTCTTCACCAAAGTCTGTTCTTGTCAAAACACCATTTCCATCAAAGGTTCTACTGGAAGGTTCTTGAGCCCAAAGATTTGTTTTTGGATTAAAATACCAAGGTGTAATATTTACGCTTTTGGTGTTATCTGCGTATTCTGCTAAAAAATATATATACTTATCATCATACATCGAACGTATTGATGTAGGATAACTATCACCAATATATCCACTAAAAAGTGCATTGCCTGGGTCTGGTACAACCAAGTTAAATTTTAGTTTGGTTGCGTTATCCCACATTGGCTCAATAGTGCCATCGATTGTAGGAGAAGTGGAAACCTTAATAGAAGTAAGGTCAGTAGAAGCATTTGTTTGAAGTGTATCTAACACTTGATCATCTTTTGTACAACTGATGTCGTAAAAAACAGCTAACACGAAAGCTGTTATTACCCACGGGTACTTTGTCTTAAAAAGTTTCATAAAAACTTATTTTAGGTAAGAAATAATACTGCTTGAAATCGAAAGCAATTTCGGGTCAGTACAAAAACTAAAATATGATGAAACCACTTGGAGTAATATGACTTAAAACATAAGTTTTAAATTAATGTAATAAAAAAAGAGTTAGATTAACAAAAATCCGAATTTCACTGAGACTTTAGTATGAATGTAGTTTTAAAACTAATCGGTATATATTTTTTCAGGATGAGTCAAAGATAGAAAAGTAAAAAAAAATACTAGTTGGTAGTTGTTTACCCGCTCTTTGGGACTTTAAATTACAACACCCTAAACATAAACATCCCCAATTTAGAGATTTAGAAATCTTGATTGAAAAAAAGAAATCAGAGGCAAAAAAACTATTAATTGCATTAGAGGATGAAAAGAAAATTTTTCATTAACCGATTTTGAAAAAGGATTACAAACAAAAAATGAATCTAAATCAGTTTTTGTTTTTTTAGATTTGCTAATCGCAAAACTTACAGAAGAGAATAGAATTGGGAATGCAGATGTTTATAAAGATTTAAAACGATTTCTTAGTCGATTTCGGAATGAAAAAGATATGGGATTTGCTGAAATTGACGAGTTATTTTTGAGAAAAATAGAACAAGATTGTAGAAATAGGGGAATGTCTGAAGTTTCGAAGAGTACATATTTTCGTACTCTTCATGCCTTATATAATAAAGCTATTACAGAAAAGTATGCTAAGCAAATAAACTATCCTTTTTCAGATTTTAAAATTTCTAAATTTAATACTAAAACCGAAAATCGTGCGATTTATTGGGAAGATATACAAAAAATTATAAATTTAGATATTCCAAAAGAATCAGATTTATACGATACTCAGCAATTGTTTATTTTTAGTTATTTTGCTTGGGTATTAATTTTGCTGATATAGCTACGTTGGAATGATCTGACCTTAAAAATAATGTTTTGAAATATATCCGTTCAAAAAATGATAGGTTATATACTATTCCATTAATAGCAGAAGCAATAAATATAATAGATTATTATCGACAATATCGAAGAGATAATTATATTTTTCCAATCCTTTATAAGAAACGTCATCAGACAGCTACATCTATTTATAACCGAATAAAGAAAATAAATCGTGAGGTAAATACTAATCTTAAAGAGATAGCCTCAATGATTGGTATTGATGCAGATATTACATTTTATGTAGCTCGGCATACATTTGCCACAGTTTTAAAGAGAAAAGGCTTACCAACTCCAGTCATTCAAGAAATGATGGGTCACGATTCTGAAAAAACTACTCAGATTTATTTAGATGATTTTGATAATGAAGTGCTTTATGATGCTTCAAAAATGCTAGTAAATTAAAGTTAGATAAACATATTGAATTTCAATCCTTATTCTTTTGGAAGGTGATCTTATAAAAAAGATGGTTATTGGGAAAATTATTGGTATAATGGGTTTCAATCCTTATTCTTTTGGAAGGTGTTCTTAAATCTAATTTCCAGTTTCTGTTGAAATATGCAAGTGAGAGTTTCAATCCTTATTCTTTTGGAAGGTGTTCTTAAATTTGTTAGAGTTTTTGTTAATTTCTATTTACTTTATTAGTTTCAATCCTTATTCTTTTGGAAGGTGTTCTTAAATGGTATTGGAATTTTGGTTGTAAATATTTTTTAATAATCTTTATTTCAATCCTTATTCTTTTGGAAGGTGTTCTTAAATAATATTAATACTAGAAGGGTTGCTGCCTATTCTGATTGTTTCAATCCTTATTCTTTTGGAAGGTGTTCTTAAATTTTTATGCAAGCAATTTCAAAGCACCGTTTTCTATAGTTTTAATCCTTATTCTTTTGGAAGGTGTTCTTAAATTTATTTTAATCGTTCTGACGGTGCTTTTTTAATCATTAGTTTCAATCCTTATTCTTTTGGAAGGTGTTCTTAAATTCCGCTATTAGATCTCACTTTATATGCACCATGCTTGTTTCAATCCTTATTATTTTGGAAGGTGTTCTTAAATATTATCTTTCAAAATAATTATGCGTTTACTACTTTCTTGTTTTCAATCCTTATTCTTTTGGAAGGTGTTCTTAAATTATTTTAGTCCCTTGATGTATCATTTTTTTATTTTTGTTTCAATCCTTATTCTTTTGGAAGGTGTTCTTAAATTTTGCCAAGTGGTCTTTCAGGGCTTTCAATTTTATTGTGTTTCAATCCTTATTCTTTTGGAAGGTGTTCTTAAATGGGTAGCAGTGCCAGGTGCATAACAGAAATCTTGCTGTTTCAATCCTTATTCTTTTGGAAGGTGTTCTTAAATAGATTGTGAGGATGTTGACCTTCTGATTTCTACTATGTTTCAATCCTTATTCTTTTGGAAGGTGTTCTTAAATTTGAGTGTTCAATAAAAACGGAATTGAAATATTGCTCGTTTCAATCCTTATTCTTTTGGAAGGTGTTCTTAAATCTTGAATATCGTTGATAACCTTTCCAAGTTGTCCACGTTTCAATCCTTATTCTTTTGGAAGGTGTTCTTAAATTATGTCAGATGTTTTTGAGTTTACATCGACCAGCAAGTTTCAATCCTTATTCTTTTGGAAGGTGTTCTTAAATGCGAATATCTTTAGCCTCTTTAGTTGTAGATAAATTGTTTCAATCCTTATTCTTTTGGAAGGTGTTCTTAAATAACCTTCTTACTTTTGACATACACAAACGGGCAACGTTTCAATCCTTATTCTTTTGGAAGGTGTTCTTAAATTTGAAAGCGGTGAAGGTAAGCACTTAGAAGGTTTTGGTTTCAATCCTTATTCTTTTGGAAGGTGTTCTTAAATTAATATCCGCACGTTTCGGCCACTCTACATCAGGCGGTTTCAATCCTTATTCTTTTGGAAGGTGTTCTTAAATCTGACTTGTTTGATTATACTCCAGTTGAGACAATAAAGTTTCAATCCTTATTCTTTTGGAAGGTGTTCTTAAATGTAAAGATGCTGAATTGTTGGTTGCTCAAACTGATGGTTTCAATCCTTATTCTTTTGGAAGGTGTTCTTAAATAGTACGAGTTTGATGGTCATACTACAAATGACGTTTGTTTCAATCCTTATTCTTTTGGAAGGTGTTCTTAAATATAATCATTATAGATTATGTTCATTATTGCATGACTGGTTTCAATCCTTATTCTTTTGGAAGGTGTTCTTAAATATGTGTAAAGCGTTTTTAAATCCTGCTCGCTTTGCATGTTTCAATCCTTATTCTTTTGGAAGGTGTTCTTAAATAATAATTCCACTGGTCAAATGAGCAGTCGAGTTTTGGTTTCAATCCTTATTCTTTTGGAAGGTGTTCTTAAATTTTTTCATGTTTAGTTAGTATAAGTTCTTTAATCTTTTGTTTCAATCCTTATTCTTTTGGAAGGTGTTCTTAAATAATGCGTAACACCTTCGCCATCAACTACATCATTTATGGTTTCAATCCTTATTCTTTTGGAAGGTGTTCTTAAATTTGCAACTACAACGGAAGAATTTGCCTATTTGCACGCTAGTTTCAATCCTTATTCTTTTGGAAGGTGTTCTTAAATTTCGGGTAAAGAATTGAGAGGAACTATAAAGTATATCCTGTTTCAATCCTTATTCTTTTGGAAGGTGTTCTTAAATAGTATAAAACTATTAACTAAACAATGAATATAACACCGTTTCAATCCTTATTCTTTTGGAAGGTGTTCTTAAATATTCCTGTGTCTTTTGCTTACTTTGCTCGGTGTCAAGTTTCAATCCTTATTCTTTTGGAAGGTGTTCTTAAATTCAAAATTCGATGGCATGAATATTCGGGGAATGAGAGTTTCAATCCTTATTCTTTTGGAAGGTGTTCTTAAATTGTTGTGTTTCACTCGCACCCGACAAGCTTAGGGTGTTTCAATCCTTATTCTTTTGGAAGGTGTTCTTAAATTTACAGAAAAAAAATACAATGATAATGTAGCTTTCTTGTTTCAATCCTTATTCTTTTGGAAGGTGTTCTTAAATTACTACCCGTTTCCAGCTTAAAGCTACTAAGTCCGTGTTTCAATCCTTATTCTTTTGGAAGGTGTTCTTAAATCTAATGTTGAGCAACTTACTTACGTCGAAAGATACTTGTTTCAATCCTTATTCTTTTGGAAGGTGTTCTTAAATAGCCTAGACTATACCTAGAAATAGCCCTAGAAAATACCGTTTCAATCCTTATTCTTTTGGAAGGTGTTCTTAAATAATTCTCGGTTTTGTTCGACGGTTTGGGCTATTTTCTGTTTCAATCCTTATTCTTTTGGAAGGTGTTCTTAAATTTCTATTTTAGTAGAAAAGCGAATATTCTAAAATAAGTTTCAATCCTTATTCTTTTGGAAGGTGTTCTTAAATTTGATTGGTTTTTTCGGGTGTGCCACTAAGTGAAAGTTTCAATCCTTATTCTTTTGGAAGGTGTTCTTAAATCTTTTTAATGTTTAATTTATATGCAAATGTAAGAAAGTTTCAATCCTTATTCTTTTGGAAGGTGTTCTTAAATATAGCGGAAGATGAAAGATACAGCTTATCCTGTTCGGTTTCAATCCTTATTCTTTTGGAAGGTGTTCTTAAATAGTGTGCAATCTTTTTTTAGTGCATTGCCTAGTGTTCTGTTTCAATCCTTATTCTTTTGGAAGGTGTTCTTAAATAGACCCGATAACAGACGAACAGCTAATTGAATACTTGTTTCAATCCTTATTCTTTTGGAAGGTGTTCTTAAATAGGATGAACAAAAAATCATTGAAATTGCGGGTTATAGTTTCAATCCTTATTCTTTTGGAAGGTGTTCTTAAATGCCCAACCAATGGGAGATTATTCGTTTTCCTGCATGTTTCAATCCTTATTCTTTTGGAAGGTGTTCTTAAATATTCCCCGTTAGAACTTGTTTCAAGCAATATTAATGGTTTCAATCCTTATTCTTTTGGAAGGTGTTCTTAAATAATTATTGGTAAAAAAGGATTAGAAGATGACTTTTTGTTTCAATCCTTATTCTTTTGGAAGGTGTTCTTAAATCAATGCAGCCCTAACAAAAGCTAAATTAATTTGGGAGTTTCAATCCTTATTCTTTTGGAAGGTGTTCTTAAATTGTTCTGTTTGACATGATTTTGTGATTGATTGCGTTAGTTTCAATCCTTATTCTTTTGGAAGGTGTTCTTAAATATGTGCCTGAATCTGCAAAAGTTGTGGTTGAAAGTTGTTTCAATCCTTATTCTTTTGGAAGGTGTTCTTAAATTATGTTTTTTTGCTAGCGAAGGGAGCTTTTTGATTTGTTTCAATCCTTATTCTTTTGGAAGGTGTTCTTAAATACTATTAGTTTTCAAAAACCCAGTCCCATAGTTGCGTTTCAATCCTTATTCTTTTGGAAGGTGTTCTTAAATTTGCTGAGCTTTATGGAAAAAACTAACTGATTTTTGTTTCAATCCTTATTCTTTTGGAAGGTGTTCTTAAATATTTGCAGGGACTGAGAGTGAAACTCAAGAAGATTGTAGAGTTTCAATCCTTATTCTTTTGGAAGGTGTTCTTAAATATCCAAATCTTGTTTTCATTTTCAATTTGTTTTGTGTTTCAATCCTTATTCTTTTGGAAGGTGTTCTTAAATTGGCACGCTGCTATCACTAATCAACCGTCGTTCCCTAAGTTTCAATCCTTATTCTTTTGGAAGGTGTTCTTAAATACTCAACCGCAATCTTATTTACTTCAGCAATAGTCAGTTTCAATCCTTATTCTTTTGGAAGGTGTTCTTAAATTGATGAATCTGCGTTTCAAAAAAGAAGTTTTTTTTCGTTTCAATCCTTATTCTTTTGGAAGGTGTTCTTAAATCGTTGTTTGTGTTCCCATTTGTTCTAGTTTTTGTTTGTTTCAATCCTTATTCTTTTGGAAGGTGTTCTTAAATTTTTTATTGGTTTTTGGATGTAGTATTGGGTTTTCTGTTTCAATCCTTATTCTTTTGGAAGGTGTTCTTAAATTTTCGCAGCACTTTCAGCCCCAGCCCCATACTGATTGTTTCAATCCTTATTCTTTTGGAAGGTGTTCTTAAATTTGATGCAGTACTAAACAATGAAGCCGATTATAATAAGTTTCAATCCTTATTCTTTTGGAAGGTGTTCTTAAATAACCTCATCACGTATCACAACCATATCAGTACATTTTGTTTCAATCCTTATTCTTTTGGAAGGTGTTCTTAAATCTTTTTACGGCCAGTTCTTTTTTTGCCACCTAGATTGTTTCAATCCTTATTCTTTTGGAAGGTGTTCTTAAATGTGGCCACCTGTGGGTAAAACTTTTTGGCGTTGTCAGTTTCAATCCTTATTCTTTTGGAAGGTGTTCTTAAATTGCTAGTTCGTCAAGATTTACGATTAGGTTTGAACAGTTTCAATCCTTATTCTTTTGGAAGGTGTTCTTAAATCAAAAGGAAAATCTGAAAAAGAAGGGCATGAAGAAGGTTTCAATCCTTATTCTTTTGGAAGGTGTTCTTAAATACCCAACCAAATTAAGCCCGTTTGTAATGGCATATCTTGTTTCAATCCTTATTCTTTTGGAAGGTGTTCTTAAATTGTTTGGAAAGTACATACCCTACATTTCATAGTAGATAGTTTCAATCCTTATTCTTTTGGAAGGTGTTCTTAAATTATATCAGTCTTGTAGCTTTCGTAGCTATTGTCTTTGTTTCAATCCTTATTCTTTTGGAAGGTGTTCTTAAATATTCTCGGTTTTGTTCGACGGTTTGGGCTATTTTTTGTTTCAATCCTTATTCTTTTGGAAGGTGTTCTTAAATAATCGTCGAAGCAGTCGCTATAATCATACTGCCGTTGTTTCAATCCTTATTCTTTTGGAAGGTGTTCTTAAATCTTCTTCACCAAGTATGCAAGCCCACTCAAGCGGATGGTTTCAATCCTTATTCTTTTGGAAGGTGTTCTTAAATCTTCCTGACCCCGATAAGTATTGATTTCATTGATTCTGTTTCAATCCTTATTCTTTTGGAAGGTGTTCTTAAATTTAATGGAATTATAGTGGTACATATTTTTAACAATGTTTCAATCCTTATTCTTTTGGAAGGTGTTCTTAAATCGCACCCATTTTTTTAAATGAAAATTCCATCGTATAGTTTCAATCCTTATTCTTTTGGAAGGTGTTCTTAAATAACCTCATCACGTATCACAACCATATCAGTAAATTTGTTTCAATCCTTATTCTTTTGGAAGGTGTTCTTAAATAATGAGAAAACTTTATGAAAAGGGGAAAAATCTTAAGTTTCAATCCTTATTCTTTTGGAAGGTGTTCTTAAATATCAAAATCTCTCGATGTTGCTTCGTGTCGTGATCAGTTTCAATCCTTATTCTTTTGGAAGGTGTTCTTAAATAATGTAAATATTCAACAGAAAAAAGGTGTTTGGTACTGTTTCAATCCTTATTCTTTTGGAAGGTGTTCTTAAATATAATTATGCACCTTGTGTAGAAATTGATAAATTAGTTTCAATCCTTATTCTTTTGGAAGGTGTTCTTAAATAATGACACCCTGTTTGGCACAATTTTCATACTATTATGTTTCAATCCTTATTCTTTTGGAAGGTGTTCTTAAATATCTACTCCTTCTTGTAGGTATATAACTTTAGAGTCGTTTCAATCCTTATTCTTTTGGAAGGTGTTCTTAAATTAAATCTCAAAAGAAACAAAATAAAGAAGGATATTTGTTTCAATCCTTATTCTTTTGGAAGGTGTTCTTAAATCACCATAATCAGTGCCATTATTAGGGTTAGTAGTGGGTTTCAATCCTTATTCTTTTGGAAGGTGTTCTTAAATTCCAAGTGTGAAATGTTATATAATAATGTATTATGTGTTTCAATCCTTATTCTTTTGGAAGGTGTTCTTAAATTTTAAATCTAATGTATCAAGACAAAAAGTATGTGTGTCGGTTTCAATCCTTATTCTTTTGGAAGGTGTTCTTAAATCCGTTGGTTTGACTAATTGCCTGATAATCAATGAGTTGAAGCCACTTTATATATGTTCTTTTTTCTGTTTTTAGTACGTCAAAGAACTCTTTTTGGCTTGTTTTCTGATATTTTCCGTAAATATAAAACATTGACTACCAGCGATTTACAACGCCATTTTTAATTGACAAAAATAAATTAATACTCGGAACTAAAATTATTGGGTACAAATATTCCTATATGTGCAAGTTAAGCATCTTTGCTTGTATTTTGTAGCTTTAGGATACAAATTTTTATCAATCATTGATACTATCTCTCTGGCATATTCTTTCACCAATTGTTTGTCTGAATCTTTAATTTCAACATCAATCAATTTGTTATTACTTCTCGTATAAACCAAAAAACCTTTTTCAACTTTACAACCGAAATTTTCTTCAATTAACCATGCGTAACAGTATAATTGTGTTTTATATGTTTCATAAGTTTTTTCATCATATTGAGCAAATTTATAATCTAATGGCGACATTGTTCCGTTTTCTAATTTGACTACTTCGTCAATTCTTCCTCTCAATAAATCACTTGTTAGATATTGGTCATTATATCGTTCTACCACCCCTATACGTCGTCGTAAATAGTCTTTATTTTGTTCTAATTTTTTATCGTGTACTTCTCGCCCTCTTTGTACTTTATAATGACGGTCTTCGTATTGCGGAATCGCCAAAACATACTCAAAAAAAGTAAATCTTGGACAATACAAGTATTCAATAATATGTGAAGGTGTAATTGTCATTTTTATAAAAACAATGCGTTTACTTCATCTGTAATCAATTTTTTATCAAATGCCTGACCCAATAACACCGTTTCTTGCAATTCATTTTTTGACATTGGGAAAATATAAACAGAATCGCTTTCCTCATTAATCAATTCCTCAATTTGAAGTTGTAAAGTATCTTTTCTACTTTTATCAAGCGTACCTAAAAACACTGAAAACTGCACCCGATAAAGCCCTGCTTGTTTACAAACTTTGGCTACCTTCGTGCGAGCTTTATCATTCTCAATATCGTACATTACCCATGCAATCATTGTTATAATTCAATAGAATCGGGTTCAACATCTTTTTCAATTAATTCATTGGCAAAAACATGAGCTTCCTGCTGCATGGCATTAGCCCTTGTTTGATTACGCCCTCGATAACGAATATTATCTCCCTCCAAATAATCGAGTAAGGCATTGACTAATAATTCTTTCCCCTCTTTATTCAGACTAACTCCGTTTGTTATTTCGTCAACGTGAGATTTATTAACTTTTTTTGCCGTAAATAGTCTAAAAATGGGTATTTCTACAAAAGTTCTGTAAGGCTCAATAAAATCAAAAACCATACTTTTTTGGTTGTAATCGTCACGGTGAAGAAAACCCACATAAGGGTCAAGCCCTGCAATCATCAAACACTTCTCAACTCTTGTGTATAAAATACCGTAGCCATAATTTAGAAATGCATTGAAAATATCTTTAGCTGGACGCATACTTCGACCACTAAATTTATATTGTTCGGGCATCACATGGTTTATTGTTTCAAAAAACAACCTTCCTGCCGTTCCTTCCAAACCTCTAATAGTTTCGGCAAAATCCGCCACTTGTTCACCCTTCAAATTGCCAACCGACACAATTAAGTTTTCAATTCGAGTAATTTTATCATTCAGATAATCAGACATTTGCGGACGATGCTTCTTCAAATCTTTGATGAACTCCAATTGATTCGTCATTTTATCGGAAATCCATTTTATTGTATAATTTACCGCTTCTTTGCCCAAACTTGCTTCGAGTTGTCGCTTACGGATGCGAGTTGTACTACCCAGTTTGCTATGCCAAATCCTCCCCATTGGATGCCCGTTGGCATGAGTAAAGATAATATCAATATTGTTTTTCAATGCCAAACGCACAGCATCGGTGCTAAGTGCTGCCGAAGTTGCCATCACAAAAGAGCTAACTTTGTGAGCAGCCAACAGCGTAACCTTTGGTGGGCTATCTTTCACAGGCACACGAATTTCAAACATATCATCTTTGATATGTAGATACGTGCCATAAGTGTTTAGAAAGATTTGCATCGGAGTAAATTTTAAGAAATCAAATTTGGAATCTTGTAATGAACATCTTCATAATCCTTAATCAACAATAAAGCAGTCTGTAATTCTTTACCTGCTGGACTATCAATATTAGGCGATAAATCGAACTGAATATTTACCCATTTCAACATTGCCTCATAATCTTTATCTGTTTTTATTGGTTCTAAATTCATTTTTCATGCCTTTTTTAGAATAGATAACTCATTATTATTCTTTTTACCTAAACCGCTTCAATACTCCCAAAACCACGAGCAACTGACTTACCAATACCAATAAAAGAAGGCAAAATGGCATTAGTCACAAAATCTGCTTGAAAAGCAATCATTGCTTTATCCTTAAACTTCGTTTCTTTCTCCGATACATTTTGTAGCATTCCCATTACTTGCCCATCAACCCAATAATTCATGGCTTTATAGTAGCTCAAAATATTATTTTGAAGCAAAACGTTCAACTGTTTTTGGCGTTCGGCTGGACTGTTATTCAAATACTTTTGGTGATTTTCTTGGTTCAATGCCATCCAAAGTGTTTGAAAACGATACGAATGTAACTCTGACGAAAGTCCAATTTCTATGTTTTTTGATTCAATATTTTTTTGTTGAATTTCGTAAGTTCTGTCTTCAATTTGCAGGGTTTTTATCTTTAAAAATAGATTTATCAATAACTCTGCACCTTCGTTTAAGCCAACCAAAGTCGGAATATTTTTCAAAACCTTGTATTGCACCAACGGATACCTGTATGCCGACTCGCCCGACTCCAAATGATTATGCAACAGCGAAGAATGTTCTTTAAAAATATTACCAAAATAGCCCCGCAATTTATGGGCATCTCTCGTAGCAAGCTGAATCTCTGGAAAACGTATGATTGTTTGGTGAATGGTTTGCATGGGGTTTAGAAAAATCTTGAATGCTCTTTATTTTCGTTGGTTCTTATAAAGCCAGTAACTACATTGTAAAAATCCTCTAATTCGTTGTTAGGGACAAGATAAATTCCCTCACAAACTAAATATCTATCCGATTTAAGTAAATCTTTAGCTTTAGGTAAATGGCTTGGAACTGTAATAATATGTTGGTGAAAGTCTTTTTTATAAGGAGAGAATTCTTCTTGTGAAATCTCTTTAGTTATCATTTTAATAAATAAAACCTTGTATTTAACTGACATTTCATCAATTTCGATAAAAACAGAAAGTGCTGGGAATTTTTCATCAATTACTTTAAAAGAAGAAACTGCAATATCTGTCTTAGGCTCTTGGGAATCATATTTTAAAGTTTTCATTGCATCAAATATCTTGCGGGAATCTATAAACGATTTATCTCCAGCAACGTTTGAAAAATACTCTTCAATAACATCTAAATAATTATCTTCTAAAATTTCAGTGTTTTTTTCTAATAATAGTCTTGCTTGCTGTTGAGTAACGACATCATAAATTTTCTTACAATCGCCAAAATCAATGATATATAGGGGTGAATAATTTTTGTTAGGGTTATTATTGCGGTTAATTCTACCAGCTACTTGGATAATGGAATCCATTGGGCTTAAATCTCGAAAACCCATGTCAAAATCTAAATCAACCCCAGCTTCTACACATTGGGTGGATACTAAAATTGGCTTTAATCCTACTCCTAAATCAGATTTAATATCATCAATAATTCCCTGTCTTCTTGCAGGGATAATATTTGTTGAGAGGTAATAAACTGGATTTATAGTTTCATCAACTAACTCAAAAATAAGGTTATAGACATCCAATGAACGTTTAACAGTATTACAAACTATGATACATGATTTTTCATCTGACCATTTATGTATAAATATTTGTTCTATAAAATCGTTTTCATCTTCTATTTTCTGACTAATTAATGAAACTATTTTTGTTCTTTTAAAACATTGGAAGATTTCCCAATAGTCTGGAAGTAATTCTATACTTTTCGCTTCTTCCCCTTCATTTTTTAGAATTTCTTGATTAGCTAATTCATAAATTTTAGGCTTCGTTGCCGTCATTAGAACAATTCGGGTATTTAAGAATTTGGCAAGATAAAATAAGGAAGCACCAATTAACGGCAATTGTCCCAAACGAATAGTTTGAACTTCATCAAGAATAATAATTGAACCTGCAAAATGATTGAATTTTTTGAGTAGCTTATTTCGATTACCAATAAGCGTTTGAAGAAACTGGACAAAAGTAGTAATAACAATATCGCACTGCCAAGTGTCGAGTGTCATCATTTTTTGATTATAATTACTTGTTTCATTCTTAGAAGTTTGTTCTAAAGCATCTGCATACTGATAGTGGGCTAAAAGATTTATGTTTTCGCCTTCAAAAACCTCATTATATACTTGTAATGATTGTTCAATGATATTAATAAAAGGTAAAGCATAAATTATTTGGGCTTCTCTTTGCTCTGTTTGCCTAATTTTCTCTCTCAATTTTAAGCCAAAATCAAGAGCCATTAAGGTTTTTCCAAGACCTGTGGGGGCTGTGAGTGTAAAAAGTTTATGCTCCTGCCAATCTTGACGTTTAAGATATTGATTAACCCTTAAACGTCCATAACTACGAAGTTCATTTTGAGAAAATGTATTTATATCTTGATTATCTGATAGTTGTGAAAATATCAGAGGACGATATTTATCTACTAAATGTGTAGGAATTAGTGCTTTGTGGTAAAACTTTGTGTCTGACGCATCTAATTTATCCGCTTCAATCAAAAGGGAAAATAGATAATTGATAAGAAAGTAGTTTTGGATGTTGGGTTCTTGTATTACCTTTTTGGTTGTTTTGTAGAAAAGTTTTCCATCTGGGGTAGTTAAATGTTTTTCTAAATCCTCTTCACCCAATTCCTTTTTTATTAAAGTTAAAGAATCAGCTAAAGTTATTTTTTGTTTGTTGAAATAACCTTCATTTGCTTGTGCATCTATTTTCTTTGAAAATTCATTGCCACTAATATCATCCAAATTAAGATGGTGATTTACAACAATATAATATAAAAACAAAGCTGTAATTGTGTCTTTATCCTTATACTTTTGAAAAATTACATAAGACCCAAATCGTGCATGAGCTTTTAAAAAACTATCAATTTTATCATTCGTTAATAAATATTTTTGGAAGTACTCCGAATATTTTCCGAGGTCGTGATAGCGACAAATATCCTCTATTAAGTTTTTTAGTTCTTGACTTTCTATTGAAAAAGAAATAGACGGCTCAAACGAAATCAAGGCATTGTGAACAACGCCTTGATTATGTGTTTGTATTGTCTTTACCCCTTTTTTAGACCCATCAGGCAAGGTTATGCTGTGCGAATAGAAAATCATTAATCTAAAAATTGAATAGTTTGAGTTACTAATTGATTTTTTAAAATAAATACTTTACCTGAGACTTTTACCTTTAAAGGAAGACCAGCAGTCGTATAAAGAACTCTGTTCATTTTTGAGAGTTCTCGATTATTATTTGCTACAAAATCTGCTGGAAGAAGTTCTTCTTCAATAAAACTCATTAATTTTTCGTCTTTTTCAAAACTAATTTCATCAACTAACTCAGAATTTACAGCAGAATCAAATTCAAAAAACTCTTTATCAGCTTGTTTCTCAGTTACTTGAATATCCTCATAACAAACGATTCGATTAATAAAAGCATTAAAATTTGCTGTACCTAATGTTACAGCGTAAACCTGATTATTATCTAATAATGCACCTTTTAAGGCTTGAAATGTCTCTTTTCCAGTTGTGTTGCAGGCAACAAAAATTCGGTAACAAACATCATCTTTTTGTAAATCTAACCCCGTGACGACTTCAAATGGTGTTTGAATAGAATTGCCTGCCATTCCTCTAAAATCGGATTCAAAAGATTTCTTGAAGTCTCCTAAACTTTTAACAGATAAGAGATTGAGCCTGTGAAAATTCTTTTTAATTGGGGTTCTTATTGCAATCCCAATCAAGATTTTATCCGATGAAAACTCCTCATAATAACTATCTCTTGACCTCCCTAAAATTGCAGCCAATATCCCCATTACAGTGGTTCGTGGTGGTAAACTGTAAGTCAGAGCTGTATTATTGGCATAATACTTTCTAAAATGGGCAAACTTACCACTAATATCAAATTGAATGATTTCCATAGTTTACCCTAAATTTTATCATCTGTTAATTGGTTTTTAAAGATTACGTCCTTGATTGCTTTACCTTCTCCTTTATTATCTTGGAGTAACTTTATTAGTTTGTTTAAATCAACATTTACATCTTGGATTTTGCGAACATTTTCAGAAGGATTGGCAGAAATAAGGTTACGCAAATCGCCAAAATGACCATTCGAGAAGCCATCATTATATACAATTTCAACATATAACTTGGCATACTGATTAAGTTTTGAACGAGTTGGCATAGCCGAAATACTCTCCCAAATCATTTTACGAAATGTTGTTCTATCATCAACAGTTAATCCTGTCGATTTTGCAACGTGCTTATTAATAGTTCCATTAAATGCCAGCATTGAGTAATGAACACGATAATCTTTTCCAAATGTACTGCTATCATCGTTCATCGTTGTTACGATGGTATTAGAATCAACTAAATCAACTTTATGTAGAGAATAACCCCAATTTAATTGAATTGGGCCAGTGTATGCTTTTGAAAAGCCGCCAATAGCAAAAGCACTTCCAAACATTCTAATATCAATAAATTTCTGCTTAACTAATTGTTCAAGAATAAAACTATTCAATTCAAGGTTTTTCTTGTCTTGAAGAGCCTTGAAAATTGGTTCTGTTTCCTTCTTTTCTTTCATTATTTTTAAGAAAGATACCTTATGAGAGTTTTCACCAAAGAAAGTATCTATTTGCGATTCATCTGCTAAAATTCTATTGATTACCGCTTTTAACTTTGAGTCAGGACTTACTTTTGTGTCGCCTTCCATGTCCACAAATATTTCATTTCCTGTTGCTTTTAAATAATCTCTGATACTACGTTTAACTCTTGTATCTGTTACTAAATTAGTATCTGTATCATAATCCATTCTTGGCTTATTTTCTTGGTCAGGGTCGCCATTTGGATTACTAAGTGTAGCATCATAAATAAAAAGAAAGTCAGAATTTTCGTTGATAATGTTGTTATTTTCCATTGTTATTGAGTAGATGATTAATTATTTTCAGTTGATTTGACTATTCCAAACGAGTAACCAGATAATAAGAAAAATACAGCTTCTTCAGATTTCATATTCCAATCATTAAAATTAAAGTATGTTGAAAACTCTGAGTCTGTAAATATTATTTTGGATACCTCCTTATACTGCTTAGCCTTTTCGACAAGACCGTTTCTTAGACGTAGAATATCTGTTTTATCCATACCACTAAAATTGACCTTTTCTAAAACATTCTTACTTTTATCTTTCTGAATATATGCAACAGTGCTTAACATTCTTCCTAAATAAAACATGGCTTTTTGATTTGTATTATAGCTCATTTTAGTGAAAAATGAATCAATCTTTTGTTGATATTCATTCTTTATGCTTTCTGAAACTTCGTCAATAATTATTTCGTTTTCCTCCATGTCTTGTAAAAGATTTAATTGTTTAAGTGTTTGAATTAGAGCAAAATATTTGAATACTGAATCTCGAATGGCAAAATCGAAGTATTTATCATCATACTTTTTAATATTTTTAAATGCGTCATATCTTTTATATCTATGACACAAAACAAGGTAGCAAAAGTGTTTATATAGTTTATTTGAATCAATTTTTCTGTTTTCAAACATCAACTTAAATAAGGCAAGAACTTCATTTTTTTTCTCTTTATCCTTTCTAAGTGGAATTATTGAATAAATAGATGCTAAATTGAAACTATGCTGTTTCCCATAGTCTGTCATTACTGAAAGCCAATCAACAGCATCTTTTAAATCAACTTTGAAAAAAGTATTAATTTTTTGGAATGTTTCAATGATTTTATAAAAATGAAACTTGCTTACATCTTTTATTTCATTGATTGTTTTGAAAAAATTGCCATCAGATTCAAAAGCTAAATAAGTTATCCAAAATGGAGAATCTGTCTCGTATTCAGCCTCTGTTATTAATTCCTGCAATGGGTCTGAGTTAAATAAGAGTTCTGTTTTTTGATATATACCTCTTGTAATATAGCGAATATCAACATCTTCCTTATTGAGGAACTGTGGTATTATACAATGGTCTATCCCTGCAATTCTAACTTTTTGATGCTCTAAAAGATATTTTGATGCTCTTCCGAGTAATAATTGATTATTTGCCGAAACTTGATAATTTGCAGCGAAGCTATTTTTATCAAAAAAAGAAGCATAGTTTTTGGTTTCTTTCACAAACATTTTGTTCATACTATACCTGTCTGCAAAATCAACTTCATCAACATTCTCACTTAAAACACCAGTAGCATAACATACTTTTTTATTGACAGTATTTTTTGTTTGCCCTTTTTCAAGAAACTTAGCCTTCATAAATTCCTGAAAACCAACTACTTGTGAAATTGGAGTAGAATTAATATACCCATCATATGAAGAGATTACACTTGTATAGAAAAGTACGATTTTAGAAAATGCAGGAAGGTTTATCATTGAAGCTATTATTTTTTCATCAATAATATTTTCTGTTTTTCCTTTGCTTTCCTTTTCAATGGTAAATTTTGCTTCAAAAATATTTCTTAACTTAAATATTTGAGGCAATAACCTACCTAATGGAGATATTATAAACTGAGGAAAATCTTTAGATAGGGCTTCTTGGAATTGGCTAACCGCAGGTGTATTTCCTTTTGAATCAATAATACCAAAAAAACTTTTTCTAATTTGTTCAAGTTTTCCAGCTTCTACACAAGCATAAATTGCTTTATTATTTCCTCCTTGTATTTTAATGTTTTTATAATTCAAACAAGACTTTTCTTCATCGTATTCTTTTAACGAAGGATTGACATAAATATCTTGATTATCTAAATCAAAGACTAATTCAGCGACATAAAGCTTTATGTTTTTTTCCTTTTCCTGTTGAATATTAGGATAATCAATAATATCGTCCCATTCGCCACGATTGTGACTTAATTGTGAGCCAAGTTTAATTAGAGTATTGAGCATAAAACATTTTTTTGCAATTAAAGAATTTTAATTCTCAAATAATAGAGTACTTCTACGCAATATCAATACGTAAAAATACGGTATGCTCATTTGTCAATCAGCATGAGCGATTACAAATTGTGCATATATTATCGTCTTCATCAAATGAAGAAAACCCACAACATTTAGGGCATTTAGAAGGAGGTAGGAAGAACCAAATATCAGGACTATGATAATTGGAATTGCTTTTAAGCAGGAGATTCGGTATTTTTGTCATAAGTTTTTTGTTTTACTAAACGGAATAATTCATTTTGTTTAAGAAAATTTAAAAATGGGTAGGATGTATTTGAACTTTGGCGAGCGAGAATACATCCTTTTTTTGTCTACAATCCTTGTTTTAGCTGGACGAGTAGTTTAAATAATGAAAATTTAAACGTCTAATAGTATTCTTCTCTGTTTCAATGCTTCTTATTCTGCACTCATTTTGTTTAATAAGTATCATTTCTATCATGATTTTGATATGTGGTTGTGTGATATAATATTATTCATCTCTTAAAATTGTTTTAATGAACAAAGGTAATCTAATTAATAATCAAAAGTCAAGCGTTTTTGGAGTTTTATTTGAGGCAAGAAGAAAAACCTACGATTAAACAAAAAAAAGCCCCAACTTTCGTTGAGGCTTCGTGGGAATTACTGGGTTCGAACCAGTGACCCCCTGCTTGTAAGGCAGGTGCTCTGAACCAGCTGAGCTAAACTCCCAAGACAAAAACTTTAAAAACTAGGAAATTTTAGAAAAATCTAAAACTTTGTGGGAATTACTGGGTTCGAACCAGTGACCCCCTGCTTGTAAGGCAGGTGCTCTGAACCAGCTGAGCTAAACTCCCTAATCGAACTACTTTTTTGTTTGGGACTGCAAAGATGCACGTCTGTTTTTTTATTTCCAAATATTAATTAGAAAAAAAATAAAACCTTTTCAAATTCTTTGTAAAATCATACTTTAAATTTCATTAGTACAATCAATGTATTTGTATTTGACCATTTTTTGCTAATTTACTGTCAAAAAAGTATTTATTCCTGACAAAATATTAGTTGGAGACTACTCGCATTAAACTTAATTTTGTAAATCATTATTTCAACCCTAAAATCATGGCTCTTGAGCAAACGTGGCGTTGGTTCGGCCCAAACGACCCAGTAAGTTTAGCAGATGTAAAACAAGCGGGTGCAACTGGCATCGTCTCGGCACTTCATCATATTCCAAATGGACAAGTTTGGACAAAATCTGAAATCCAAATTCGTAAAGCACTCATCGAAAGCCATGGACTAGTTTGGTCGGTGGTAGAAAGTGTACCTGTGCATGAAGATATAAAAAAAGCGTCAGGCAATTATAAACAATATATTGAGAACTATAAAGAAAGTCTTGTAAATTTGGCTGCGTGTGGTATTGATACAGTTTGCTACAATTTTATGCCTATTTTGGACTGGACTCGTACAGATTTGGATTTCCCAATGCCAGATGGTTCGACAGGTTTAAGGTTTGATATGACCGAATTTTGTGCTTTTGAAATGTATATTTTAAAAAGAGTAAACGCCGAAAAATCGTATTCGGAAGCTCAACTCGCCCAAGCAAAACTATGGTTTGAAAATGCAACTGAAGCTGATGTAACTCGCTTAACGAGAAATATCATTGCAGGTTTACCAGGAAGTGAAGAAAGTTTTACGATTGAAGCTTTTCGTGAAACATTAGATACGTATAAATATATTGGTGATAAAGAATTACGCCAAAATTTATATGCTTTCTTGCGTGAAATTACTCCAACAGCCGAAGATGCGGGTATATTATTAGCTATTCACCCTGACGACCCACCATATCCGATTTTAGGTTTGCCAAGAGTTGTGAGCAATGAAACCGATGCAAAATTATTGCTCGAAGCTGCCGAAAGCAAGTTTAATGGACTTTGTTTCTGTACAGGAAGCTATGGCGTGCGTGCCGATAATGATTTAGTTGGAATGGTTGAACGCTTGGGCGATAGAATCAACTTTATTCATTTACGAGCTACTAAACGTGATGCCGAAGGGAATTTTCATGAAGCCGACCACTTGGATGGAGATGTAGATATGTATGGCGTAATGAAAGCTTTGGTTTTAGAACAACAAAGAAGAATAAGTGAGGGCCGAAATGATTATAGATTACCATTTCGCCCTGACCACGGACATAAAATGCTTGATGATTTGAACGCTACCAAACGAACCAATCCTGGCTATACTGCTATCGGTCGTTTGCGTGGTTTAGCCGAATTACGAGGTTTAGAGTTAGGTATTAGAAGGTCATTGTAAGGTGTGTTTAATCTTACACAAAATATAAAAAACAGCAAATATGCCAAAAATAGTAACTCTCGGCGAAGTGCTTCTTCGCCTCACAACGCCAAACTTTCAAAAGTTTGAACAAGCTAATTCATTCAATGCCAATTTTGGTGGCACTGAAATGAACGTTGGTGCTTCGTTAGTAAAATTTGGCTTTGAAGCTACTCATGTCACTACTTTTCCAAATAATTTGATTGGACAAAAAGCAAAGGCATTTTTGAGATATTTAGATTTCGATACCTCGAATGTTGTGCTTGAAGGTGACAGAATGGGCGTATTTTTCTTGGAAACTGGAGCCGTTATGCGGGCTAGTCAGATTGTGTATGACCGTGCCGATTCGGCATTTGCCAATCTCAATCCAGATTTATTTGACTGGGAAAAAATATTAGCGGGAGCAGATTGGTTTCATTGGTGTGGCATTACGCCTGCCATCTCTGAAGGTGCGGCAAAGGCTTGTTTAGATGCAGTAAAAATGGCAAAAAAAATGGGTATAACTGTTTCATCAGATATTTACTACCGCAGTAATTTGTGGAAATATGGCAAAACTCCACAAGAAATTTTACCCGAACTAGCTTCTTATTCTGATATTATTTTGGCAAGTCGTAAAAATATCGAAGAAATTTTTAGCTTGAAAGTGACTGTTGAAAAAGGAAAATTTGTTGAAGCATGTAAGTTATTAATGGAGCATTATCCGAATGTAAAGAAAGTTATTGATACTGACCGTGTGCAAGTAAGTGCTTCTCATAATCAATATGCAGCCAAAATGTGGAATGGCGAAGAATTGTTAGAAACTGATTATCAGGACATTACACATATTGTTGATAGAATTGGCACAGGAGATGCATTTTTAGGCGGATTTATTTATGGACAAGTTGTATTGAAAGATGATTTTCAATCTTTACAGTTTGGAACTGCCGCCGCTGCATTGAAGCATACAATTGAAGGTGACCAAAATCTAGTGACGGTAGCAGAAGTTGAAGCAGTAATGAGTGGTGATAAATCGGGAAGATTAAGAAGATAAAATAAATAAAATATAGCTCCTTTTGAAAAGTTAGGAGAGGTGAAGTTTTAACTACAATTACATCTGAAATGGCAAATTTTGATAAAAATACAACATTAACACAAGTTTCAGCAACGGGCTTAGTGCCTCTTTTTACGCATAATGACCTTGACTTATGCTTGGGTGTATTACGAGCAAGTTATGAAGCTGGTGTACGAGTTTTTGAATTTACGAATCGTACCGAAAACTCATTTAAAAACTTTGCCGAACTAATCAAAATTGCTGAGGACGAAATGCCTGAAATGATTTTGGGAATCGGAACAATTTATGATGCCGCAACGGCAGATAAGTTTATTGAAGTTGGCACAAATTTTATCGTCGCTCCAGTAATGAATCCCGAAGTAGGAAAGGTTTGTCAGTCTGCAGGTATTCCGTGGATGCCAGGTGTAATGACAGTTACTGAAATTTATAACGCACGAGTAGCAGGAGCTGAATTTATCAAGATTTTTCCAGGAGAAGTCCTAGGAGCTAGTTTTGTAAAAGCTATTAAAGCTCCAATGCCTGATGTTCAAATCATGGTAACGGGTGGCGTTTCTCCAACGTTAGAAAGTTTGAAAATGTGGTTTGATGCAGGAACAACCGCTGTTGGAATAGGCTCACAATTAGTGCCAAAAGATGTATTAGCCTCGAAAGATTTTAGCAAAGTAACCGAAATCGTTGGAAATGCTTTAGCGATTATTCAAGATTTGAAGAAATAAGGCTCGATTAAAATATATAAAAAAAGCTCCGAAAGAATATTCTTTTGGAGCTTTTTTGTAAATAAGTTATTTTACGCATAAACATTTAGTGCAGAAGCAACTTCACGGACGCCAATGGCCATCATATTTGATAAATGCGTTGTTACGTTTTCTGCAAAACCTTTCAATTTTCTGAGGTCTGTTCCCCAAAGTTGTTGATTACCCAAAACAGTATCAACTACTTCGCTAGTTTTTGGATTTTGCCATACTTCATAAAAATATTTTGCCGAATCACATTGGATTGGATAATAAACGCCTTCTTTTTCTCCAAAATATTTGCCGTTTTCTTCTTTTGTTGCTTTCATAAATAACAAATAAGCAGCAAATCCTCTGGTGAAATATTGCGGAACGGTACTAAATTCTTTGTAATAATTTACCAATAAAGGAATATTTCTCATCTGCATTTTCATGGTATATTGCAGCGTGATGCTTATCCATTGGTGGTCGAGGTACGGATTACGGAATCTGTCTAAAACGTCTCTTCCGTAGCGTTGTGCCACTTTTGCATCTATTTTGTACGGAATTGCAGGAGCAATTTCCGACATCATTAAATTAGTGATAAATTTCTCAGTCATTTCATCAGCAAGGGCTTCTTTTACAGTTTGGAAACCAGAAAGAAAAGCCATACCGCACATGAGCGTATGAGTACCGTTGAGCATACGAAGTTTTAACTCGCGGTATTGTTCAATATCTTTTGCAATTTTTACGCCTTCATCAACAGTAGCAAACGTCAAAACATCTTTTACTTTCTCTTCACCTTGAATCGCCCATAAACGATACGTTTCGGCAACGGCCAAGAGTTCGTCGTCGTAGCCAAGTTTATGCTGAATTTCATTTAAAGCATCTCCTTTAGGTTTTCCTGGCACAATTCTATCAACTAAAGAATTACAGAAAGTGTTTTCTTTTTCGAGCCATTCAACAAAATTGGTAGGTAGCTGATTGAATGAGCATAATTTCAACACAATTTCTTTCAATTTATCTCCATTACCAACTATCAATTCGGTTGGAATAATTACTACACCCGATTGTCTTGCTTGAAAACGTTCGTATAACCACGCTGTAAGTTTTGCAGGAAATGAAGCTGGCGGACTTTGGCGAATACTTTCTTCAACGTATTGTAAACCAACTTCGGTGGTATTTGAAATAACTACTTGAATAGCAGAACTTTGAGCCGTTTCTAAAATTGCATTCCACTGCGATTGAGCCGATAGCACTCTACTAATTGCCGAACAAATAATGTTTTCTTCTGTTGGAACTCCCTTATCAATGCCACGAACACAAAGTGTATAAAGATTATCTTGTTCAGCAAAAGCATCCGCTCCACCCGAATCTGTCGATTTAACAACAACTATTCTACCATTAAATACGCCTTGTTTATTGGCTTTATCAATGAAGTAGTCGCATAGTCCACGAAGTAAAACACCTGTGCCAAATTGTAGGACTTTTTCAGGTAATTGAAGAGTTGAGCTTTCGGTTAGTAAATCTTTAGTGAGTTTCATTCAAAAACAATTAATAGAGATTAGTTATAACAAAAGTAGGTACTTTATTAAGTTTCATCAACTAAAATTCGGTTAAATTATAATACTTTTTTGTGTATTTAGGACTTTAATAGGAATAATCATACAAGAATGGATATAAGTAACGAAATTATACCTTTATTTTTATAGACATCATCAATAAAAGTCACGTTTCATTGACTTCATTTTTTCCGTTTATCATTTAAGAATTTGGCAGAAAGCCTTAAAAAAAGTAATTTCGCCACATAAACAAATAAACTAAACCTCAATGGAACAAATTTTTACTACGGCAGCTTTGACGAGTGTTCTAACTTTAACACTTTTAGAAATAGTACTTGGAGTAGATAATATCATTTTTGTTTCGATTATTTCGTCGAAACTTCCACATACGGAGCAGAAAAAAGCTCGTAGTATTGGCTTGATGATGGCAATGGCTATTCGGATTGCATTATTATTTGTATTGGGTTGGATTTTGGGCTTACAAACCGACTTATTTAATTTAAAAGATATTGGCTTACCTATTGATTTAGGCTTTAGTGGAAAAGATATAATATTATTGATGGGTGGACTTTTCTTGCTTTACAAATCAACTTCTGAAATACATCAAAAACTTGAAGGTCACGAAGAAAATATAAGTGGGAAAAAGACTGCTTCTAAGCTATCAAGAGCCATTTTTGATATTGCGATTATAAACATTGTATTCTCAATTGACTCTATCATTACTGCAATCGGTATGACTGATAACATTATCGTAATGGCTGTTTCGGTGGTGCTTTCTACGTTTGCCATGTTGGCTTTTGCGGGCAGTGTTGGTGAGTTTGTGGAACGTCACCCAACCATCAAAATGTTAGCATTGTCGTTTTTGGTAATGATTGGAACATTGCTCGTTGCGGAAGCATTCAAAGTACATGTACCGAAAGGATATGTTTATTTCTCAATGGCATTTTCGTTTTTAGTAGAAACGCTCAATATCAAAATGCGTAAAAACGCAAAACCCGTTGACTTACACGACGAGATAAAATAAATTCAGGAAAGAACGTTTGAAAAACGTTCTTCATTAAATATTTATATGAAAATATTATCTTGGCTCTATACAGGTTGGTGTGTTTTTTGGTTTTTGCTAGTATTTTTGCTTTTATTTCCGATTGTATTTATTGCTCTACAAAAAGAAGAATGGAAGCCTATTGCTCATTATTGTAACCGAATTTGGGGGAAAATCTTCTTCTTTGTTATTGGACAACCAGTAAAAGTTACTTATGAAACAACACTTGACCCGAAAAAAGCATACGTTTTTTGTGCCAATCATTTTAGTTACCTTGACGTGGCAATGATGGGTGTTGTTATCAAAAATTATTTTGCTTTTGTGGGCAAAAGTTCGGCTAAAAATATTCCATTATTTGGTTATATGTTTGCCAAGTTGCACATTCAAGTTGATAGAGCCGCAAAAGATAGCCGAATAAAAGCACTCACTCGCTCAATAAGAGCTTTAAAATCGGGAAGAAGCATCATGATTTTTCCAGAAGGGGGCATTCACTCAACCAATTTTCCTGAAATGGTGCAACCTTTTAAAGATGGTGCATTTTCGATGGCCATTGAAAATCAAGTGCCACTTGTACCGATTTCATTGTTGGATAATTATAAAGCAATGCCCGAAATTCTGTTTAAATGGCACAAATTACGCGTAATAATTCATGCTCCCATCGAAACAAAAGGTAAAACAAAAGCAGATATTAACGATTTGAAAAAAGAAGTGTACGACATTATTCAACCGACGTTGAATAAATATAAAGATTGAAAAATGAAAATAGACCAAAAAACAGTTAAAAATATTGCTCACTTAGCCCGCTTAGAATTGAGCGAGCAAGAAGAAGTGAAAATGGTGGAAGATTTATCTAAGATTTTGAATTGGATGGACCAATTAAAAGAACTCGATACGACAAATGTTGAACCATTGACGCACATGAGTGAGGAAGTCAATGTTTTTCGTGAAGATGTGGCTAAAAATGAGCTTTCGAGAGAAAAAGGTTTGAAAAATGCACCAAGTCAAAATGGAGAATATTTCCAAGTGCCAAAAGTGATTGAATAAGTTCAGAAAACGAAGATTCCTGTTTTTAAAAAGGGTTAGATTTTGATAAATCTAACCCTTTTTAATATGGTTTATACCTTATTTTATTTGATGCCGAGCGGCTCTTCCAAAACAAAAAACGCTTATTGCAACCAAATAATGATAAATATCAATCGGGTCTAGTATTGTATTTGGCATGAAGTTTTTATTATAAGTTGCCAAAACTAAAGCTAAAACGCTAAAAATGAGCCAAGAGCCTTCTGCCACTTTACCTTTAAATAATCCTACTATCCCGATTATTAATACGAGAGGAATAGCAATCATGGATACATATTGTAGCACACTTAAGTTATCAGTAAATGTCACATAAATAAAAAGACTGAAACCCAAACACAGTACAACATAAACAGTATTTTTATTAGCAGATTTGCTCATAATTAACAAATAAGACACAAATACCAAGCATATTGCCCCAGCCGTACCTGCCAAATGCTGAAAAAACTCCGATATAAGACGTGCTTGAGTAAAACCTAAAAACCGAATCACGCCAAAGAATGATGCTGCCGTAATTGATAAAATGAATGCTTCCCAAAGCAAGCAAATCTCAAAATTGATTTTACGTAAATATTGTAAAAACACAAATATACCTACAAGTGTTAGCACAGTATCAGAGATAGCGTGGGAGAGTTCCATAATTAGGTTAATGAGAAGGGTTAGGGTTGAAAAGCAATGAAAATTTGACAACTTTTGAATGAATTTTTCAAAAGTTGTCAAACAAGATATATTTTAGAAGCACAAACTTGCTGCACCAAGTAAGCCTGCGTCATTGCCCAACGTTGCTTTTTTGATTACGAGTGTATCAAGATAATAAGGTGTTAACCAATATTCTAATTGTTTCGTGATTGAAGGCATGATATAATCAAAAGATGCCGAAAGTCCACCACCGACCAAAATAGTTGTAATATCCAAAATACGAATCATTGATACAAGAGAGTTACCGAGCATTTCGCCCACTTCGTCGAATACTTGTTGTGCCAATTCGTCACCTTCTGCGGCAGCCGCAACTAATCCTGTGGTCGAAATTGTACCGTCATTCGGGAGTTGAGTTTTACCAACAAATGCTTTTCTCATGTTATTGGCCAAGTCAAGCAATTCGTTTTTACCAATATTTCGCTCCAAAACTTTACCATTTTTTGATGGAACGTGTCCTGGTTCCATCGCATTTCCGCCACCACCTTTGAAAACTTGCTTGTCAATAATTGCCGCTCCACCTACACCAGTTCCGAGCGTAACCATGATATAATCTTCTGGAATAGTTTCATCTTCACCGAAATAATATTCACCTAAAGCCGCTGCATTTGCATCATTTTCTAAGAAAAAATCACATTTGGGAAAACGTTCTTTCAAATACGGGATGATTGGCGTTCCGTTTATTTCAGGAATTGCCGTAATTTCAACCAATGTAGAACGGTCACGCGTGATAAGTCCAGGAACGCCGATACCACATTTTTCAACAGCTTTATTTTCGGCTAATTGAATCGAAATGGCATCGCCAAGACGCTCAACAAAATGCCCAGATTTACGCCAACTGGCAGTGTCGTGGCTATAAAAATTTGAAAGTTTACCAGTTTGAGCTTCAACAATGCCCATTTTGACGTTAGTACCGCCAACATCAATTCCTAAGTATTCGGTTGCCATTTAGCCTAAAATTATAGTATTTAAAGAGTCAAATATAAATGTTTTTTGAAAAATTATAGTATTTTTAGAAATTAGGTTTTGAGAAATATGCAATTATTTGTCATTTTTCAGACTTAGGCAATGACTAAAACCATATTTTTATTCTTAAAAATCAAATATCTCCTTCTTGTGGACGTAAAACGATGTCTTCAATTACGGCATTTTTTGAAAGCGAATAGGCACTCCAAATGGTTTGTGCAACATCTTCAACGGTCATAAATCTTTCTTCTGGAATTCCTGCTCCTGCCCAACTATCTGTATAAACTGCTCCAGGCATAATTGATGTAACTTTTACTCCAAAATTCTTCATTTCTTCCCGCAAAACCTTACTGAAGCCTAATAAAGCAAATTTTGAAATGCTGTACGAGCCACCATTAGGATAGGCTTTCAGGCTTGCCACCGAACAAATATTAAAAATATGTCCATTTTTTTGTTCAATCAATGTTTTCGACAAGCCTTTTGTGAGATAATACGCACTGTAAAGATTGGTTTCGATGAGTTGTTCTAAAATTCCATCAGCTTCTTCGTGAACATTTCCAGGAATAAAAGCACCTGCATTATTGACCAAAACACCGATTGGCTGATTGAGTGAAAGTATAAAATCAGCGAAAGCAAAAACTTGTGTTTTAATTGATAAATCTGCTTGTTTGATAAAACATTTTACGCCATATTTCTTTTCGATAAAAGCCTGTAAATCAAGCAAATCTGCTTCTTTTCTTGCAGAAATCACTAAATCAAAACCATTTTTAGCAAACTGTTCGGCTATTGCTCTACCAATGCCTCTTGTGCCACCCGAAACTACTGCTAATTTTTTACTCATTTATAAAAGTTGATTAATGTAATATTTAGAATTGGTTTTGAACGAGTTAAGGCAAATTATCAGAAAAACCTTTAATCTTGAACCATGAACCTTGAACAAATCGTTATCTTTGCAAATATCGTTAAAATTTAGGTAAAAATATGTTATCAGTAGTAGGAAGATATTTAATATTTCTCGGGAAATTGTTTGTCCGACGAGAAACATTCAAGGTATATTGGGAACGATTTATTGACGAATGTATCGCCATTGGTATTAGTTCTGTTTTCATCGTAGCCATTGTTGCGGTTTTTATTGGAGCGGTAGTTTGTGTGCAAACACGTGCCAACTTGGTAAGCCCCGTCATACCGATTTATGTGGTTAGTAATATTGTGCGAGACATGACTTTACTCGAATTATCATCGACATTTATGTGCGTGGTTTTGGCAGGAAAAGTTGGGTCGAATATTGCAGGCGAACTCGGCACAATGAAAATTACGGAGCAAATCGACGCTCTTGAAGTAATGGGTATTAATTCGGCATCATATTTGGTTTTGCCGAAATTATTGGCATCGGTTTTTACGTTTCCTTTGTTGGCCATTATCTCTGGTTTCTTAGGTATTTTGGGCGGATATTTGGCTGGAACATTATCAGGAATCATTACACCTGAAGATTATATTTATGGCATTCGTTATTCATTTATTCCTTTCAATGTCTTTATTTCTATCATCAAAGCCATTGTTTTTGGGTTCTTGATTTCAACAATTTCGGCATTTCAAGGCTATAATACGCGTGGAGGTGCATTGGAAGTTGGACAAGCCAGTACATCGGCCGTTACAAATAGCTGTATTGCGGTGCTAATTGCCGATTATCTTTTGGCGGAACTTTTAACTTAATTTAGACTGTTTCGCTAAATTCTTTTAAAACCTTTTTTTCTCTCCTCATTAGGAGTTTGAGGCGTTATGATTGAAATAAAAAATATATCAAAATCTTTCAATGGTCGTCAAGTTTTGGACAATGTAAGTGGTGTTTTCAAAAAAGGCGAAACGAGTTTAGTTATCGGTGCGAGCGGTACTGGAAAAAGCGTATTATTGAAATGTATGCTTGATTTGGTGCGTCCAGAAGCAGGAACAACGCTCTACGATGGCCGAGATTTTTACGTAGGAGACGAAGAAGATAAAAAAGATATTCGTCGAGAAATGGGCGTTCTTTTTCAAGGTGGAGCGTTATTTGATTCAAAAACTGTGCATGAAAATGTTCAGTTTCCACTTGACATGCTCACTAAAATGGGTGAAGGAGAAAAAAAAGACAGAGTAGAATTTTGTTTGCATCGTGTCGGTTTGGATGGAACTGGCAGCCGAATGCCATCAGAAATTTCGGGTGGGATGAAAAAGCGTGTCGGTATTGCCAGAGCCATTGTGATGAACCCAAAATATTTGTTTTGTGATGAACCCAACTCTGGGCTAGACCCATTGACTTCGATAAAAATTGATGAATTGATCAAAGAAATTACTGATGAATTTGATATTACTACCGTCGTTATTACGCACGACATGAACTCCGTACTTTCGATTGGTGATAATATCATGTTTCTTTACAAAGGCAAGAAATTGTGGGAAGGTAACAGCCAAACGATTTTAGGAGATACCGTTCCTGAATTAGAAGAGTTTGTTTTCTGTAATAAAGCTTTGAGCTTGATGCGGGCAGGGAAGTAGGTAAAAAAGGCTTAGCTTTGAGTTGCTAAGCCTTTTTATATCGAATGAAAATTATTTCATAATCATCTTATAAATCTGCTCGCCAACCTCGGTTCTGATATTGAGTGTACTAATTTTTCCATTATCACGAGTTGGATAGACACGGTTTGATAAAAACGTATAAACAAAATTATATTTTGGCTCTATCCAAACGAATGTTCCTGTAAAACCCGAATGTCCATAACTTTCAGATGAAGCTGATGTTGGACCATTTCCTACTTTTGGATTAAAATCTAATTTGTCAAAAGCTATCGCTCGACGGTTTTTCAACGCTGGAAATTGGTATTTTGTACACTCAGCAAGCACTTCGGGTTTAATAAATTGCGTACCACCATAATAGCCCTTCTGTAAGTACATTTGCATCAATTTGGTCAAATCGTTGGCATTTCCAAAAAGCCCTGCATGTCCCGAAATACCATTGAGCATTGCTGCTCCTTCATCATGTACACGCCCATGAACTAAGGTTTTTCTGAATAAAGTATCTCTTTCTGACGGAACAATTTTGTCTTTAGAATAAAAACGCAAAGGGTTGTAAGTGAGAGAGTTAGCTCCTATTTTATGGTAAGTTAGATTGAGGTAATCTTCCCAAGTCATTCCAACCAAATCTGCCACGAAAGTGGGATATGTATAATAGTGCAAATCGCTATAAACGTAGCCTTGTTCGGGTTTTACAACAGACTTTTCGATAGCATCAAAAATGCTTTTACGATAATCTTTATGAAGCCAAAGAGAATCGGTTATCTGTACCGAAAAGTCGTGGGTTTGTTGATTAGAAAACGTTTTTGGTTTCCAAACCATTGTTTTTGGCGAAAAGCAATCTTTCCAAAGTGTTTTATCTTCTTTGATAGCTTTTACAAGTAGCAAATTATATTTCTTTTTGCTCATAAAAAACTTCTTTTTGTATTGAGAAGCATACTTTTCTTTGAAAATAGGACTGTTTTTTACAGTTTTAACCGAATCTATACAATCTGTCCAAAATGCAATCCAAGCTTTTAAGCCTGATTTGTGGGTAAGCATGTCTCGGAAACGCAAATCTGCTTTGTTTCCGTCGGCAAATTCGGCATAATAATCTTTGAAGGTTTTGTCCAAATCAAATTTTCCTTCGCTCATCAATTGCATAATTGCCAATGCAGATGTACTTACTTTGGTTACGGAAGCAAGGTCGTAAAGGTCTGTTAAGTTAACCAAGCCTTTTGTATTTGTGGCAGACGAATTTTGTTTGGTCGAAGAAGTTGATTTCTTTACTGCTTCGTCCATTACGTCATTTTTATTATCTGCCTTGAATTTTCCTTCATTATTCATTGAAACAACGTTGTTAGCGGCTTCGTAAGTATGAAATCCAAACGCTTTTTGGTAAATTACTCGCCCATCTTTGGCTACTTCCATAACTGCCCCTGGATAAGCTTTTTGAGTAAGTCCAAGATTAATTACTGAGTCAATGCGTCTGTTTAGTTCTGCTCCATCAAGACCAACCATTTCTGGAATTCCATAAGCCAATCTACCGAGCGATTGAGTGGTTTCACCCATTTCTGATTTATAAGTTGAATTGATCGAAACAGGTAATTTTCCAACAATTGGCGTAGCACCAAAAATTGCTTGAGCGGCGGCTTCTTCCATATAATTAGTTAATTGATAAGCCATTACGATTGCTTTCGATTTTTCTAAATCTTCAAATTTATCAAGCGAATAAGGATTTCCGAAAATAGTTGTAATTGCTTTCCCTGTATTTGAGAGAGCTTTTAACGCTTTTTTGTTGGCATCTGTAATGCCATATTTGGCGGCAGGACGGATATTGTTAAGGTGTAAATTGACCAAGATTAAATCGTAATCTTTGGTTTGTTCTAAAACCTTATTGATGCTCGAATCAGGGGCATTGGGCGGAAGCTGGAAATGAGTGATTGTGGTATAATTATCAGTCATTTTTTGGAAAGTAGTTGCCTGAATTGCATCAATTGAAACACTAGCAATTTTTTTCGTTAAATCTTTGATTGGCAAAATTTTATCATCGTTTTTGACCAATGTTATCGTTGCTTCAGCCAACTGACGATTTAATAAATCTGATTTTGTTGTGTTCAAATCCGCAACCAAATTTTTGATTTCCGTCGGGTGGTATTTATCAAGACCAACCCATGATTTTGCCATTAATATTTTACGCACACGAAAATCAATTTCTTCTATCGAAATCTCTTTATTGGTAATGGCGTCTTTTATCGCTAAAATAGCACCTGCAGCATCTTCAAAGGTTTCGAGAATATCGTTTCCTGCCAAAACCGCTCGCACATTTGCTTGGCCTTTCGAGAAATACTTGATTGCTCCTTGCATATCCATTGCATCGGTAAAGGTCAAACCTTTGAAATTCAAGTCTTTACGCAATACATCAGTAACAATTTTTTTAGAGAATGTTGCTGCTAAATTTTTGGTCGTATCAAGTTCGGGAACACTCAAATGTGAAGTCATAATTCCACTTAAACCATTGTCAATCAGTTTTTTATAAGGATAAAATTCAACTGCATCTAAGCGTTTACGGTCGTGTGGAATCAAAGGTAAATCAAGATGAGAATCAACACCCGTATCTCCATGACCAGGGAAATGTTTGGCCGAGGTAAGCAAATGTTCGCTATTCATTCCTTGCATATAAGCGAGAGCTTTGCTGGCAACCTCTTCTTGGTTTTCGCCAAAAGAACGAAAATTAATAACAGGATTATTAGGATTTATATTGACATCTACCACAGGAGCATAATTGATATGTACGCCTATTCTACGACATTGTTTGGCTACTTCAACACCCATTTCGTAGAGTAGTTTTTCATTGCCACGCATCGCACCGAGTGTCATTTGGTAAGGAAAACGTACTGTGCTATCGAGACGCATGGCTAATCCCCATTCCAAATCCATTCCAATAAGCAATGGCACTTTCGATAAGGCTTGTAGTTCATTCACAATGCGGGCTTGCACGGTTGGCGGAGCTGCAAACATCACAACTCCACCGATTCGGTTATCGCTTACCCAACGTTTAAGTTTTTCTACGTCGTGAGGTTTGCCCGAAGTATTGCCACGAGGCATAAGTAATTGCCCAATTTTTTCGTCTAATGTCAAAGTTGCAAAGACCGAATCGACCCAACGTTTATTGTAATTTGTCAGGAAATCAGGTTCTTTTTGTGCAAAACTTGATAAAGTGTTGATAAGTAATAGCGTAAGGAAAAAGACTTTTTTCATTAATGAATTAGGTTTGGTGATTTGTGAACCGTTATTCAAAGTAAATAAAAAATCATCAAAAATCCTGCAAGGTTTCAAAACCATACTTGATTAGACGCACAATAACCTCCTTCTAATAACACTTTCCTGCCAAACTGCCATACATCAACACCTTGGCATGAGTATTGAACTATAAATTCTCCGATAAAAGTTTTGAATGTCAGAAAGGTTTTGTATTTTCACTCTGACATTCTGGCAGGCAAATCAAGGTTTTATTAAAATCATTGATTACCAAATATTACGACAATAAACTAACCAATATCCGTTTTTTAAAAATTAGATAATAAAGACTCATCTGGAAATCAGCGAAATCAATTGCATCAGATTCATATCAACGGTCAAAAATATAGAGGAATAAATGAATAGAGATACTTTCTCAAAACTTGTAATGGCAAGACAAGACGTCGAAAACGTTGAAATGATTGAAATTGCTTCACCAGAAGAAGTGATGGAAAATGAAGATAATTTGCCAAGCGATTTGGCTCTTTTATCTTTAAGAAATACAGTTTTGTTTCCTGGAATAGTGATACCCGTAACGGTAACTCGCCAGAAATTTATAAAAATGGTGAAAAAAGCCTACCGTACAGACCGTACCGTTGGCGTTGTTGCTCAGGTTCGTCATACACCTAATGAACCAACTCCCGAAGACCTCTTCAAAGTTGGTACAATTGCTCATATTTTAAAAATGATTGTGTTGCCTGATGGTAACGTAACAGTGATTATTCAAGGCCGCAGACGTTTTGAAGTTTTGGAATATACGCAAACTGACCCGCATTTGATGGCAAATGTGAAGTATATTCCTGAGAGTTTTCCGAATGTAAGAAAGAAAGAAACGAAGGCTTTGTTGCAAAGTTTAAAGGAAGCGGCATATAAAATTCTGAATCTAAATCCCGATATTCCCCGTGATGCTCAAATGGCTATCAGCAATATTGATAGTCCAAGTTTCTTGACACACTTTTTGTCGTCTAACCTCAATATCGAAATCAGCGAAAAACAACTACTTTTAGAAACTTTTGATGGTGGCGAGCAAGCCCACAAGCTACTCGAACACATGATGAAGGAGATTCAGGTACTTGAAATAAAGCGAGATATTCAGAGCAAAGCAAGCATTGATATTGACCAACAACAAAAAGAGTATTATTTGCGTCAACAAATTAAAGTTTTGCAGGAAGAATTGGGCATGGAATCGCCCGACCAAGAAGTAGAAAAACTTCGTGCAAAAGGCTCTAAAAAGAAATGGACAAAAGAAGCAAATGACCATTTTAATAAAGAATTGAACAAGATTTTACGCATGAATTCGATGTCGCCCGAATATGGAGTTTCATTGAATTATGCCGAAACAATGGTCGATTTGCCTTGGAATGAATATACAAAAGACAATTTTGACCTCAAACGTGCCAAGAAAATATTAGATGCCGACCATTCGGGACTTGAAAAAGTAAAAGAGCGTATCATTGAATATTTGGCAGTTTTGAAGTTAAGAAACGACATGAAAGCCCCGATTTTGTGTTTGTATGGCCCTCCAGGAGTTGGAAAAACTTCTTTGGGGAAATCAATCGCAAAAGCTCTTGGTCGCAATTACGTAAGAATGGCTCTTGGTGGCTTGCACGACGAAGCTGAAATACGAGGACACCGAAAAACTTATATCGGTGCAATGCCAGGAAAGTTGATTGTTAATCTACAAAAAGCAAAATCATCGAACCCAGTTTTTGTATTAGATGAAATTGATAAAGTTAACAGAGATCAACGTGGCGACCCTTCATCGGCATTGCTCGAAGTGCTTGACCCAGAGCAGAATAACGCTTTCAAGGATAATTATTTGGAAGTAGATTATGACCTCTCGAAAGTACTTTTTATAGCAACAGCCAACTCGCTTGATACCGTTCAAGGGCCATTGCGTGATAGAATGGAAATCATTGAAATTTCAGGATATACTGTTGAAGAAAAAATAGAAATTGCTCGTAAACATCTTGTTCCGAAACAATTAGAACAACATGGAATCAAAGCAAAGGATTTGAAAATTGATGATAAAGCCATTCAAAAAGTAATCGAAGGGTATACTCGTGAATCGGGCGTGCGTCGTTTAGAACAGCAAATTGGGTCGCTTATTCGTAAAATTGCCAAGTCAGTAGCCATGAACGAAGAGTATCCTAAAACTGTGAAACCCGAACACGTTGAAAAAATGCTCGGTGGCGTAATTTTCGATAGAGATTTGTACGAAGGAAACGATGTGCCAGGTGTGGTAACAGGTTTAGCATGGACTTCAGTTGGTGGAGATATACTTTTCATCGAATCAAGTTTAAGTCGTGGAAAAGGGCAAATTACATTATCTGGGCAATTAGGCGATGTAATGAAAGAATCTGCCATAACGGCACTTTCATACTTAAAATCTCATGCTGATAGTATTGGAATTGATTACCGAATTTTTCAAAATTATGACCTTCACGTACACGTTCCACAAGGAGCTGTGCCAAAAGATGGCCCTTCAGCAGGGATTACGATGCTAACCTCAATGGCATCGATGTTTACCCAACGAAAAATTAAACCAAATACAGCAATGACTGGCGAAATTACTTTGCGAGGAAAAGTATTGCCCGTTGGAGGTATCAAAGAGAAAATTTTGGCGGCCAAACGTGCAGGTATAAAAGACATCATTATGTGTTACAAAAATCGTAAAGATGTAGAAGAAGTTGGCGAAGCATATACAATCGGATTGACTTTTCACTATGTAGATTATGTAGAAGAAGTGCTTGAAATTGCTCTTTTGAATGAAAAAGTGAATAATCCTTTGCATTTTATTTTACCCGAAGAAAAGAAAGAAACACCCGTAACACCTTTGGATGTGGTGGTAGTTTAACAATCATTCATATTTATAAAAAATCCCGCTAAGTTTCTAAAGAATCTAGCGGGATTTTATTTTAAGGACGGTTGATAATCTTAATTTTTATCAGAGCCTTGTATTTTACTTGGCGTTCCTTTTTGCGGAATACCAGGCTGAGTTATTTCAAAATTTTCTTTTACTTTCGCATCGGCAACCATTTTACGTACATCCGCCAATAATTTCTTTGCGTCATAAATTATACCGTCTTTTACTGTATATTTTACTCCACCAACTCTTGTTACTTCATTTTTATCATTGACTTTGATTGCTCCAGTGCCGTAAAGAGTCTTGAGATTTGCCAAAGGATTTTCTTCTGTAATCACAAAGTCGGCAAGTTTTCCCACTTCAACTGAACCAATTTGGTCGGCCATTCCAAGTGCTTCCGCTCCTTTGATAGTTGCAGCACGAATCACTTCTAATGGATGAAACCCAGCTTCACGAAGAAGCTCCAATTCTCGAATGTAGGCAAATCCATACAATTGATAAATAAAGCCTGAGTCTGAGCCAGTTGTAACTCGACCACCTTTGTTTTTATATTCGTTCACAAAACGCATCCAAATTCGGTAATTCTCTTTCCATGCAACTTCTTGCTCCGTTCCCCAATTGAGCCAATATGAACCATGAGAAATACGGCTTGGACCATAAAAACGCCAAACGGCTGGTAAAGTATATTCGTCGTGCCATTCCGCTCTACGAGCGAGCATCAGTTCACGGTTTGCTTCATAAATATTAAAAGTTGGATCAAGAGTAAAATCAATTTTCAATAATTCATCCATTACTTGATTCCACTTTTCAGAGCCTGGTTCAGCGGCTTGTTTCCACAATTTTCCTGCTTCTTCAAAACGATTTTGCTCATTGTTGTAATTATAATCAGCTGGATAATTTTGCAAAGTTCGTTCATCAAAAAGTGCTTCTGGCAAACCATACCAATGTTCCATCGAAGTTAAACCTGCTTTTGCAGTAGCCAAAACATTCATTCGAGCTACTTCCAATTGAGCGTGATGGCAAGCAGAACGAAGTCCAATTTTTTTGTTTTCATCCAAAGCCGCTCTAAAAACAGCAGGTTCGGCCCCAAAAAACTTAATACCATCAGCTCCTTTAGTTGCGTTATCACGCACCCATTGACGAGCTTCTTCGGGTGTTGTAATTGGTTTATCACTTCCCATGCCGAATGCGGTATATGCTTTGATTCGTGGAGCGGTGATTTCATTTTTTTCACTTCTACGCTTTTGGTCTAAAGTCCAATCAAGCCCATTGCCAGCCGAAGGGTCACGAATCGTCGTGATACCGTGTCCAAGCCAAAGTTTAAAAACATATTCGGCAGGAGTTCCTTGCTGTTTTCCGCCAATATGTCCGTGCATATCCACAAAACCTGGCATTAAGTACATACCAGTACAATCAAGTTCTTTATCGCCTTCGTTTAGTTTTGGTCGACTTTTAGCCTCAATCGGTACACCTGGATAACCCACTTGCTTGATTTGAGCAATTTTGTTTTTTTCAATCACAATATCAACTGGGCCAACGGGCGGAGCTCCAGTACTGTTAATGAGCGTAACGCCCCTAATAATGGTACGATTGGCGTATTCGCCTTCAGCTCGATTGGGTGCTTTCTCAATTTGAGCAAAAGCCACCGATGTAATAAATGGAAGGAGAAGTGTAATTTTTTTAAACATAGTATTTGGTAGGTTTTTAGCAAATTTAATCATCATTTGCGGGATTCATAAAAATTGACTCATTTTTTAAATAAAGCTATAAAAAAACACTTTTTCTATCAAGCTAGTATATTTGAAAAATACAATAATAATTGTGTTTTAGCTTCAAAAATCTTTAAATTGCACTATTCGATAAATAGTTTTTTTTATTAAAATCTATGGAAATGGTAGGCTTTTTATTCGCAACTTTGATTGGGATTACTTTAGGACTGGTTGGGGCAGGTGGTTCTATTCTAACAATCACAGTGTTAGTGTATGTATTAAATATTTCACCCACATTATCTACAACTTATTCGCTGTTTATCGTAGGTATTACTTCGTTTGTTGGTTCGATTGATTATTTCAGAAAAGGACTGGTTGACTTAGAAAAAGGTTTGTTTTTTTCGTTTCCTGCTTTTATTATGGTTTTTTTGATGCGAACATTCGTGATGCCGCACATTCCCGAAATCGTTTACGAATCAAGTACTTTGACTGTTTCTAAAAACTTAATGGTCATGTTGATTTTTGCATTATTAATGATTGGTGCATCATATTCAATGATTAGAAGTAATAAGAGACCGACTGAGCAAATTAGCCATAAAATAAGCTATTGGATGATTTTTGTAGAAGGAATTTTAGTCGGAATCTTGACTGGATTTGTTGGTGCGGGTGGCGGTTTTATGATAATTCCTGCGATGGTAATTTTTGCAAAGTTACCAATGAAAAAAGCTGTTGGAACGTCATTATTAATCATAACCATCAATTCGACTTTCGGAGCGATTGGCGATTTTTCCGCAGGAATTGCCCTAGATTGGTATTTTTTAACGAAGTTTGCAGGGTTCACCATCGCAGGAATTCTTTTAGGTGGATATTTATCCAAAAAAATAGACGGAGAGAAACTTAAACCTGCCTTTGGTTGGTTGGTTTTAGTAGTGGGTTGTTGGGTTATCGTGAAAGAATTAATTCTACAATGACCAAGTTGTATTAAAATTAATTAAAATGCTCGTTGAGAAAGAAAGTATGAATAAATTAGAAGCTACCATTAAAATGAAATGCCCCCGTTGTCACGAGGGCGATTTATTCGAAACTAAAAATCCTTTTTCTTGGCGAAAATTAACCAAAATGCACACGAACTGCTCAAGTTGTGGCTTGAAATATGAACGTGAAACGGGTTTTTTCTACGGAGCAATGTACATTAGCTCAATTATCAATATGATGTTTTTCGTGATAGCAACGGTTGCTTACTACGTATATTTTGATATTCGAGTTGATTGGCGAATCTATATTTGGAGCTATGTACTTTTTACAGTTTTGATAACGCCACTGCTTTATCGACTTTCACGCTCAATTTGGTTAGAAATTTTTAATGATTATCAACCCCAAAGCAAGTAAAAATTACTTTCTGCCTTCAAACACAACGCCAAAAGTCCAACGGAAATCATTGTTTTTTCGGCCTGGTACAACGATACTTTCATAAGAGTTTTCGATTGTGCTACGGAAACTTACATTTTTAGAAAGCTGGTATTTAAGAATTAAATTTCCATTCCAACGGAAGTTTTTTTCAGTAATACTAGGTTGTACGTAAATTGTATGCGAAAGGCTCATTTTTCCTTCATCGAAAGTGTATTCTCCAAAAAGGCGAGTAGAATTTCTCCATAGGTTACGGTCTGGAAATTTTTCGTTCACAACAAAGTCAGTTTTTTCATAAAGTAAGACATTTGTTACTGAAATGTAAGCCGTTTTTTTCTGAACCAATTTAAAACCAAATCCTCCTGCACCAATAAAACGGTTATTGATTTTCCGTAAATTACTTCGTTCAAAGGAAGTAAAAGCTAAGTAATAAAACCGTTTTTCGTAGAGCATACTCGAACGCAGGTCAACGAAAGTTTCACGTTCTGTAAGGGCTTTATTTTGCTGGCCATAAACATACGAAGGACTGCTTGAAAACTTAACAATTTTGCTAATGTTCCAATCAAAACTTGAAGTAAACTGTGCTAATGCACGATTTACGTTACCTGAAGTATAAGTACCATCAGCACCAATGCGGAAACGAAACTTTGCAGGAGTCGTATCTTTTTCTTCTTCCTCCTCTTCACCTTCGTCGTCACCTTCCTCTTCTTCGCTCTCTTCGGAAGTGCTATCGGCGGGCATTGTAGGGTTGTTTATTGGTTGAAGCGTGTCTGCAGGAGCATCTTGGGCTTTGGTTTGAAGGTAAAAACAAGTTAATAAAATAATAAGTAGTTTTAATTTCATAGATTTTGGTTTTATCACGTGTTATGTTAATATTTATAAGGAATGTAATGCATTGTTTAATCTTATAATTTGGCAAAAATTGCATTTCTTTGTAAATAAAACAATCATTCGTACATTTATAAATATAGTGTATCATCCACAAACTAATAATTGAGCCAATAAAAACATGAATTTTGCTAAATATTTTTCTGTCATTGCTGTAAGTATGTTGAAGTTTGCTGGCGGCCCATTAACAGGTTTAGCCTTGCAGCTTGGTTGGGTAGAAACAGCGATTTGTTCGGTCATTGGAATGATGTTTACCGTCGTTTTAGTTGTGTATTCGGGCGATTTATTGCGAAAATTTTTCAAAAAAGATAAAGCAAAACGATTTACCAAAATGACTCGTTTGGGCGTTAAAATTCGTCAAAAATTTGGGCTTGTTGGTATTGCTTTTTTAACCCCAATATTATTTACTCCCGTTGTTGGAGCAACATTATCGGTAGCTTTTAGGTATGATAAAAAAGCGATTTTCGGACAAATGTTTTTCAGTGCCGTTGTGTGGGCGTTCATTCAAACATTGTTTTTTTACTTCGTGAAAGATTTGATTTTCAAATAGAACCAATCATAACTTGGAAATTTTGATTGTTTTTAAGGTTTGTCCATCTCTACTAATTTCCAAAATATAATTTCCTGTTGGAATACTAGAATTACCCAAATCAATATAAGCCGTTTTGTCAACAATCGAAATGTAGTCTTTTTTGATTGCTTGTTTTTTCCCAATACTGTCGTAGTAAGTAAAAATCAGCTTTTCGGCATCTTCTTCTTCGGGCAGCTTTATATTACAAATTTGTTGGAAAGGATTAGGGTAAGATTGCCAATCTATGATGGTATTATTGGAAGAATTGGTGGAAGCTTTTACAAAAAACTGTACTATTTTAGATGAAATTACAGAATCTTTCTTATAAGCTTTGGCACTCAATTTATAAGTACCGATTGGAAATGACAATCCACGACCTTCGCCAAAAAGGTTATAGGGAAGTCTGTCTGAGCTACGTTTTAATTTATATGGCCCTGTTAATTCAAAAATAAAATTGACTGAGTCCAGATTACAACGAGCAAGCACATTTAGTTTTTCGGGAAGAGCGTCTAAGTAAAGCGTACGGTTGTTATAAATAAATCCCCATGGCTCAATTGGTACATCAAAGTAGTCGCCTTTGATTAATTCAAAATCAATAATTGGTGGAACTATTTCAACAAAAATTGAAGATTCAAGACTTCCACCTCTATTGTCATAAATACGTAATTTTACTTTGTATTTACCCAAATATGGTGCTTTTCCATAAAAATTCAATTCAAATCGGTTGAAATCTATCCATTTTGGAGCTTCCAAGACTTCAATGAATGCTATAAATCCATCGGTGTCATAGTATAAATTTTCAGGAATACGAAACTGAAAGTTCTGATTTACAACAAGTTCTTTGGTATAATCTTTTATGTTCTCTCTTGGAAGTTGATTCGGAATATCTGGATTTTGTGGTGTCGTTTCTATTGGGGGAGGAGGTGGCGGTGTTATTGGCGTATTTTCAACAATATCAGGTAACGGATTTTCGATTTTTTGGTTTTCAGTTATCAAATCTTCGTCTAAAACTACGCGAATTCTTTTTTTGCCATTTTCAGAGCGTGTTTTCCAATCGTTAATAACCAATTCTCTGCTATCGGTTAGCTGCGAAAGCCGGTATTTTACGGTGTCAGCAAATACTACTTCTGAACTCGGATTATAAAGCCCTTTCACTGCTTCTTGAACGGCAGGCAATAGTTTATCATATTCGGCTTGGTTGTCAGATTCGATGCCGAGCATGATAAATTCACAACCATACTCAACGGCACGTTTGGTATAATTTTTTAAGTCTTCGGCAGTTGGTAGGTCAAAAAAAGCAACTTCAGTATAAAACTTCTGATTTGGTCGTGTATTGCTAAATGAAATATCCCCTTGAAACCCTTCGATTGAAGTTTTAAGAATATCAGCTTTGGCTGTTAAATCTTTAAATGCAAATGTATTGCGGAGTAAAGCCATATTATCTGCAACTCCGCCAAATTCACAGGCTACTTTATACGAAGAATCTACCGACTTGATGGCATCAATTACTTGGTCATAATAGTTTTTTATCATCAAATGACGAAAAATATACCAATCTTTTCCTCGACGACCTCTAAATGAATCTTGTGGATTTCCCCAATTTACATACGGTTCGACTTCCAAAAAGCTTTTATAGTTTGTACCCCAGTAAGAATTGAGCGTTCGTATGGTTGAATATTTTTCTTTTGCCCAATCTTTAAATTTTATCATTGCCCATTTTGAATGGTCAAAAACGGCAAGATATTCTTTTTCGGGCCATTGTTGGTTTTGAAAAGTAAAACCCAATTCTTGTTGAGGGGTATTGACAACTGTGATGAAAATGATTTTACCGTTTTTTTGATAATTTTTATAGCGTTCACACACTTCTCTGACAAATCCTTTCGCTTTGTCGATAGATGGTTGATGAGCAAAACTAAAGTGATTGTTATCGTAATAATTCGTTAAAACCTTTCCTTTAAAATCTTTTACTGCTTCTTCCTCTTCCCAAAATCCTTTGGTAAGGCCATAATTTCGTCCTAAATGAATACGAATCGCGACCTTTATTCCCAGATTATTGACGGCATGATTAATTTGATTATCGAGTTGAATCCAGTTTGGTTTTGAATTTGGCTGAGGATACACACGTTCCCACCAAACGGTGAGCATGGCTGCATTACAACCAGCGTTTACCAACTTGGACATTACTGGAAGAGCATGATTTGGGTCATCGTCCAAGTTTCCTACTCCTTGGCAAACATATTTTTGAGCGAGAGCTTGATTAGACAAACCCAAAAAAATAGTTGAGCCAAACAAGAGAAAAAAGAATATTCGTAAGCGATTCATTGATTTCATTTTAATTCATAAAATTCCTCTAAAATTTCGATTGAGTTATCAAAACCTGCCTTTCTTCTCAGAATCTCCTCAAATTTTATGCTTTTAATTCCTTTATTAGTAACAAACTGTTGCTCAAAAAACTGTTTTACGTCGTTTACATTATCAATTTTTGAGTTGACAATCATCCCTTTATTTAATAAAATAGGTACGGTTCGATATATCGTCTTTTTGCCATCATTTGTTGTTAATTCCAAGTTGAGGTGTGGAGGTTGGAAAAACAAATTTAGTGATTTCCCCAACCAATTATACTTTGTTTTAATTTTTATGACCGTTAATTGGTCGTTTTTTAATGAATCTGCTTTGATTGACGAATTTAATGGGAATGGTTTTCCTAAAACCCAATCATGTTTTATTTGTTTGATGAGTTTTAAGGTTTTTATTTGCTCTTTTTTTCTTAATAATAAGTGATTATCCCAGATTTTTATCGGTTCATATCGTTGCAGTAACGCAATAAAAGTGAGGGTTTCGTCGCTTACTGCGTATTTATTATCAGTACTTTCGATGCTGTAAATTACAAAATCAGGAGCGGTGCTTGATAAATATTTTTCCTGATTTTTTTTGTCAAGGTACTCATTATAAGCTTGATAGGATTGTACAATCGGACGAGGGTTATAGTTGAGTTTATTTAAATATATTTCTGAGGTTTCGTTCGGCACTAAATCAACCGTTTTATTGCCAATAATAGTTAAAACGTCTTTTGGGTAATTTGGACTATAATGAGGCGTGTTTTTCTTGAAAATATCTCTAAAATATTGTGGTAAAATATAAGTCTTGATGCGTAAATTGTTTGTTACTGAAAATGAAACTTCACCATAAATTGGCTGATAGAAAAGAAAATAACTTAACAAATTGATGGCAATCAAAAACCAACCACTTTGTTTAAGCCAAGTTTCGGTACTAAAAAAAGGTAACAATAAAAAAGCCAAACTAGCACTTCTTACAAACGACATCAAATGCCCATCGTCGGCTCTAACAAAAGCGTATTTTATCAATACAAAAGAACAAACACCAACGCAGCCAAGTACGAAAAATGAGTCGAGAATGGCCAATGTAAATAGTTTTTTTCGGAATACTTGGATAAGAAAACCTATGAAAATGGACAAAAAAAGTGCAAAAATAGCATAAGAAGAGGCAACTGCTCGAAAACGGTGTTCTGGAAAAAACGACTGCGATTCGTTGTAGCCTTTAATGATTTCAATGCTCGCAAAAAGATAAGCCAGTAAATCTGTTTTTAATAAAAATGCCAATAAAATTAGTCCAATTGTGCTTCCAAATAAGTATAAAAACAGATTTTGACGTGATAATCTTTTCGAGAAAAAAGCATAAAGTAAAAGAATAAAAACAAAGCCCAAAGCAATAACTCCATAATTGGCTTTGATGTAAAAATTAATGATTCCCATCAAAATAGCATGAAAAAGAAACCATTGGTTTTGTCTTTTTAGAAATAGTAATCCCGAAAAAATACTGATGTAGAATAATAAAAAACTTAGCCATTCGCCATAAATTGAGGAAATTAAAATGAATAGCACAAAATGGATAGCTAAATGATAAACTTTTAGGGGTTTTGGTAAAAGGTAAAAAAGCAAGAATCCGACATTGGCAAAACAAAAAATATCGAACAAAAAAAGTTCAAAATTACTCGTTTCTATCGAAATCCGTTGTGTAAGTCGCCCGAGCGGCCCGTAAGTATAAATAATATCTTTCCCAAAAACCAAGCCTTTTTGATAAGCCATTTCTAAGGCAATTCTCCATGAATTGTCAATTCCAGCAGTTGGTATTGACGAAATCTGATAATAAGGAAATAATAGAACTATCAGCAATAGCAAATAAGCAAAAATCAGAAAATAACTCTTTATTTGCCATGTTAAAAATTGTTTCATGTATTCTATCAAAACGTTTATTCTAATTGTAAGTGAATAACTAAAGCAATCTTTAATTATTGTTCGTAACCAACTTTGTGTGTACTTATTGTTGCATCAGTTTTGAAATATTTTGGCGAAGAATCAATCGTAGAAACCAATCCTACTTGATAAGTATCAGCAGGGATTTCAGCATTAGCAACCATCCCAAAAGCATCATTTCCTAGAAAATCTTCACCGAAAAGTACTTTTTTCAAAGAATTGCGTGTATGATAAAGCGGCAAAAAGTAAAATTGATGGTTTGCATTTTCTAAACTTATAAAATAGCCATGTGCTTTATCAATATTTTTACTGTCAATATTCTTGAAATAAAATGCAAAACCTTGCTTTGTTTCTTCTGATGTAAAGCTTATTTTATCTGTAGAAACTTCGGCATTTTTTATATTGAAAATAGGTTTTTCAAAGGTATAAGCTTTATTTTTCCTGTAAAAATTGATAGTTTGGTCGAAATACAAACGATAAAACGAGCCATTCAAAGTAGAACCATTATGAGCTAAATTGACTGAAGATAAAAGTCGTTTTTGATGTCCCTGAATAATATTAGGAAAAGAAACATAATAGGAATGTAGAAAGTATAATAGGCCAAAAATTGCGGAAAATAGCATTAGACCCTTGCTTCGATACGAAAACTTCTTGATTAACAATAAATAAACGCATATCAATAAGAGCTGCGGATATAAACGATAGCGGTCAGGAAAATTGGAAGTGGTGACATCTCTAAAAAGTGCAACACCAAAAAGAGAACCAAGACAAAACAAGGCAATGAGTATAATATTTAGCTCGAAAACGTCTTTACTCAACTTTATGATGTAAAAGAGCGAAGAAAAAGCAATAAATAAAATAATCAAAAAACCCATCAATTTAATGATGATATTGAGCGAATCTGTTTTCAAAAAACCTCCAACCAAAATACTGAAACTCGAAATTGTAGTCGATATCGAATTAGGAGTTTTGTAATAACTATTTGATAAGAACAAAAATTTTAAGACCAATAAAGTAGCTAATACGATTATTAATTCTTGCCAACGTTGCTGATAAGCAAGCCCTAAACCAACTACAATAAAAGCTAAAATGCCATTTCCATTACAAATTAAGGCACAGCCCAATAAAAACAAGCCTAAATAAAACTTGGTTTTGTTAGGATTGTTACTGAAAATCAAGAAAATAGACCAACATAAAAATACACATACGTCATTGTTTTCAAAGGAACACATTGCCCATAAGCTATTTTCATAAATATAGGCTGAAAGTAAGACAAAAGGCAGTGGTAATAAAGCCCAAAGCGAAATTTTATGTTGTTTTATTAATCGAAAAAAGAATATAAAAATAGAGAGGAAAAGGATGTTACCGATAAACATCAAACTTTTAAAGTTGATACTTTTGAAAAGCCATAAGTATAAACTAAAGAATATTTTTGAAATAATAATTAGATGTTCATTACATGGAGCGATAAAGATAGCAAATTGCTTTTTAAAATCGCTTTTAATGCCAATGTCGTACAAGTTTCTTAAAATTCCATATTCATCTTCGAAGGGAATATTCAAAGCATACGACCGAAATATTAGCAAAAAAGTAAGCAAAGGAATCGAAAATAGAATATAAAATACTATTTTCGACAGTAGTTTTTTGTCTTGCATTCTAATTTTTTATTATGCTTTGATAATCAAAGTTGAGCAGGAAAAGTCAATAACTATTTTTTCATATAATCACCTCTTGAGAAGAATTTTTCTACAAAACAATAAACCAAAATAAAGAAATAACGGCTTCCCATTTCCTTGATTTTCAACTTCGATTCACCGTATTTTCTATTAGTCCAGCTATTAGGCACAACACTGTATGAATAGCCACGAACGATGGTTTTAAGAGGAAGCTCAACTGTCAGGTTAAAGTGTGGTGAAAGAAATGGTTTCAATCCTTCCATTGTTTCACGTTTGTAGAGTTTGAAGGCGTTGGTTGTATCGTTATAGCTAATTCCTATGGTGACTTTGATAATAAAATTAGCAATTCGATTAATAAACTTTTTTACAGCAGGATAATCAATTACTTTACCACCTTTTATCCATCGACTACCAAAAACAGCATCAACATTTTGCTCAATCATTGTATGGTAATATTTTACTAAATCTTCAGGGTCGTCCGACATGTCAGCCATGAATACCGCCACACAATCGCCCGAAAAACGTTCTAAACCATATCTAACGGCATATCCGAATCCATTTGGACCTTTGTTGGTTTCAAAAACCAAAGTCGGGATTTCTTTTTGTAAATCCTGCAAAACCCCTAAAGTATTATCTTTTGAGTTATCGTTAGTCACCCAAATTTCGTGTGGGATATCGTATTTTTTTAAAGTTGTGTATAAACTTCTTAGGGTTTCAGAAATACTTTCTTCTTCATTATATGCAGGAATAACAACACTTAATTTCATTGATTACGGTTTTCTAATAATTAGTAAAATTTTACCTTTATTGCCAAAAGTAAATTGTTTGTGAAGGCACAAAAATACATAAAATCTTTCGATAGGTACTTAATAACAACTGTTTTATTGAGAAAATGGCATTATCACATAAAAAAGTCCCTCAAATTGATATTTGAGGGACTTTAAAATATTTATTCAATACTTAAACTCGCTTGCTGATATTATCATACATTTGAGTAAGTGTTGTTTTTAAATCGTATTTCCAAGTCCAATCTGGATAATGAGCTTTGAATTTAGAAAGGTCAGAAATATACCAAATATGGTCACCGCTACGGTTGTCGTCAGCATAACTGAAATTCATTTTATTTCCAGTAATTTCTTCACAAACGGTAATTCCTTCTTGCATTGAGCAGTTAGAAAAACGTCCACCACCAGCGTTATAAACTTCACCTGGACGAGGATTTTGGTAAAAATGCCAAAACATATTTACTAAATCCCAACTATGTATATTATCACGTACTTGTTTGCCTTTGTAACCAAAAATCGTGTAGTGATTACCAGTAATAGCACATTTCATTAGATAAGCCAAGAAACCATGTAATTGAGCTCCTGAGTGATTTGGTCCAGTTAAACAGCCACCACGGAAAACGGCAGTTTTCATACCGAAATATCTACCATACTCTTGTACCATTACATCGGCAGCAACTTTTGATGCTCCAAAAATTGAGTGCTTTGAGTGGTCAATCGACATTAACTCGTCGATTCCATGCTCAAAATAAGCATGATTTTGGTCAATTTCCCAACGAGTTTCCAATTCAACTAATGGCAAATAATTTGGTGTATCACCATAAACTTTGTTGGTTGAAGTGAAAATAAATACGGCTTCTGGGCAATATTTACGTGTCGATTCTAACATCACGAGCGTACCGTTAGCATTTACAGTAAAATCAGTAAATGGCTCACGTGCAGCCCAGTCATGACTTGGTTGAGCTGCAGTATGCACAACCAATTTGATGTCAGCACCATATTCTGCAAAGATTTTTCCGATTTCTTCTTCCGAACGAATGTCTGCTTTGTAATGTCTATAATTACTAAATTTTTCTTCTAAACCTTTACGATTCCAATCGGTTGAAGCTTCTGCTCCAAAAAAATATGAGCGAAGATTATTGTCAATTCCAATTACTAAATCAAATTTTTCGGCAAAAAAAGCGACTGATTCACTTCCAATCAAACCCGCCGAGCCTGTAACTAATGCTATGTTCATTTTTTGAAGTTTCGTTTATAAATTATTATGGATTAAAAAATAAAAATAGGCATATTACAGTAAACGTGGCGTTTGAAGCCAAAGTGAACTGTAAACTGCCTAATTTACGAGAGAATTAAAAAATTAAGCCCCTGCATTTACTTTTCCTGCACCATACAACTTCTCACGAATGGCGTTTGTACGGTTTTCAAGCTCAGGATTTGCTGTATATTTATTTTTCAATTGACGTGCAGCAGAATCCGGACTTACGCCATAAACCCACTCATCGCCTTTACGAACATCTTTTTGTTCTATAACATTGTTTTTTTGATAGTCGCACGAAGCCAACGAAACCGCTGCTACTGCAAATAATAAAACACTAAACTTTTTCATGTCTGAATGTTGTCGTTAAATTTGCACAAATTTAAGTTTGGTAATTCAATTCGCCAAGAAAAATTGTACTTTTTAAATGAATAGGGCTTTTTACTCTTGACATTTGGTTGTTTGTAGCTAGTTTTTTATCCATTAACCAAACTTTTTAGGGAAATATAGTCAAAACGTTAAGAACAATTTTAGCTTAAAATAGCTAAAAGCAAAAATTAAAAACAATGATTTACGACGTAACTGTAATTGGTGGAGGAATTGTCGGTTTGGCAACGGCCTTACGAATAAAAGAACAAAATCCGAGTTTAAAATTGCTCATCATCGAAAAAGAAGATGTAGTTGCAAAACACCAAACAGGCCATAATAGTGGCGTGATTCACTCGGGGCTTTATTATAAACCAAGTAGTTTAAAAGCCACAAATTGTATCAAAGGGTATGATATGCTGCTTGATTTTTGCCAAAAAGAAGACATTAAATATGACCTTTGCGGCAAAATTGTGGTAGCGACTCAACCCGAACAAATCTCGATTTTGGATGGCCTTTTTGAGCGTGGCAAACAAAATGGTTTGGATGGTTTCAAAATGCTCAATTCTGAACAAATCAAAGAATATGAACCGCATGTAAAAGGCTTGAAAGGTTTCTTTGTTCCGCAAACGGGGATTATTGATTATACAGATGTTTGTAAAAAATATTTAGCTAAAACCCAAAAATTAGGCGGTGAAATTGCTTTTGGTGAAAAAGTAGAAAGTATCACGTCTAAAGAGGGGGTTTCTACGATTCAGACCTCAAAGCGAAATTATGAGACCAAATTGGTTGTTAATTGTGCGGGTTTGTATTCGGATAAAGTTGGACAAATGACTGACGAACGAGCAAATAATTTAAGAATCACACCTTTTAGAGGTGAATATTTTGAAATAAAACCAGAAAAACAATATCTGGTAAAAAATCTAATTTATCCAGTTCCAGACCCGAATTTTCCTTTTTTGGGCGTGCATTTTACCCGTATGATTCATGGTGGAGTTGAAGCAGGGCCAAATGCTGTTTTGGCGTTCAGACGAGAAGGATATAAAAAATTGGATATTCATTTGGGAGAATTGTTCGAGACCCTCGCTTGGCCAGGGTTCAGAAAAGTTGCAGCAAAATATTGGCAAACAGGTTTGGGCGAAATGTATCGTTCGTTTTCAAAAGCTGCTTTTACGAAAGCTTTACAAGAGTTGATTCCTGAAATACAATCTGATGACCTCGTAGCGGGTGCAGCGGGTGTAAGAGCTCAAGCCTGCGACCGTGAAGGTGGATTATTGGATGACTTTGCGATTTTTGAGAATCAACAAGCAATAAACGTTTGTAATGCTCCGTCGCCAGCGGCTACATCGTCGCTTTCTATTGGTCAAACTGTGAGTGAGTTGGTCTTGAAAAGATTTTAAAGCCAAAATGCGAATTATGGCTTAGGACTTAGGTTTTTGTGAATTTTATTTTTTAAATTTCAGCTTTGTAAAAGCAAAATCCGAAACCCAATTTCCAACGCATTAAACTATGAAAAACTACGATGTTATTGTAATCGGAGCAGGTTATGCTGGTCTGACTGCTACGCGTGAACTCATCAAAGCCGAAAAAGAGGTGTTACTTCTTGAAGCACGTGATAGGGTTGGAGGGCGGGTTTATACAAAATATTACGATGACGGTAGTTATTTAGACTTAGGTGCGGCTTGGGTTGGCCCTACGCAAGATAAAATTTATGCTTTGGCAAAAGAGTTTGGCGTTCAAACTTTCCCGACTTATGATGAAGGGAAAAGTACCCTTCTTTTTAATAAAAAAGTAAAAAGATATAATGGTTTGATTCCGCCATTGCCGATTGGGTCATTGTTGAGTTTAGATTTTGCGATTAAACGGATGAATAAATTGTCGAAAACCATTGATTTACAAAATCCTTGGCAATCGCCGAATGCTGCTTATTATGACTCTATGACGTTGGCCACTTGGATGGACAAACAAATGAGTTTCAAAACAGCCAAAATCATGTTTAAACTCGCTGCCGAAGCAATTTGGGCGGCCGACCCTAATGAAATTTCGATGCTTCATGCGTTATTTTATACAAAATCGGGTCGTGATTTAGATACGTTGATGAATGTTAAAAATGGAGCTCAAGAAGAACGTATTTTGGGCGGAGCATCGCAGCCTGCTTTGCGTTTGGCCGAAACTTTCAAAGATAATATTCGACTAAATTCGGTTGTGAGAAGTATTTCACAAGAAAATGATATTGTTACGGTAAAAGGCGATGATTTTGAGTTTTCTGCTAAAAAAGTGGTTGTGGCTTTGCCTCCAACTTTGGCAGGACGAATCAATTATTATCCGCTAATGCCAGCCAATCGGGAGCAATTGACACAACGAATGCCAATGGGAACGGTTTGGAAAACGTATGCTATTTATGACACCCCTTTTTGGCGAGAAGCTGGTTTAAATGGTTTATCGGCTACCAATGACGGTTACACAACTGTAACTTTTGATAACTCACCTAAAGATGGAAGCAAAGGTATTATGATGGGTTTTGTGTTAGGAAACCAAGCCAAAGCATTTTCAAATCTATCAGAAGAAGAGCGAAAATCATCGATTTTGGATTCATTTGCTAAGTTTTATGGCGAAAAAGCCCGAAATCCGTTAGCTTATATTGACCATAGTTGGGCGGCCGAAGAATTTACTCGTGGCTGTTATGCTGGACTAATGCCAACGGGAGGGTGGACTTCATTGGGTAAAGCTCTTCGAGAACCCGTTGGAAATATCCATTGGGCAGGAACAGAAACTTCCGATATTTGGAATGGTTACATTGATGGGGCAATTCGTTCAGGTGAAAGAGTGGCGAAAGAGATTTTAGGATAAATAAACAAAGAGCCGTAAAATAAAGGTATTTTACGGCTCTTTGTTTTCAAGGTTTCAAAACCATTACTTTCTCCGAAACTGCTACAATTTTAGACTTTGTAAAATATACTGGAAAATACCCACCATTTCCCCACAAATGAAACAAATCTCCATAATGTTCCGAACGAGGGTCGCCTGATTGCCCTGGATTATTAATGCCCAAAGTTCTATCCCAGTTTTCGGTATCAACAATTATTTTGAAAGAAGCCCCATGTGTTTGGTTTAAATTATTACTTGAATTATTGACAGTTTCTCCATAACCACCACGAGGAATTGGCCCAAGATTGACTTTTGCCTTCAAATCAGGGTCAGTTACCCAATCAGACAAGGCATGCGTCAGTTTGATATGTTTATTGTTGGCTTGGCCGTATTGCCATTGGTTTTCATCCTTTCCTAATCTTATGGTGATATTATCAACTGCTTGTTTGAAACATGCAATCAATATCGAATCTCGACTAACCAATGGATTTGCTCCCAAAAATGGTGGTGGTGTAACGAGCCAATCAGTTAAGCGTTTGGTCGGAATCGTCTTCATGTATTTTCGAGCTTTTTCTGGAACAGCCAGTTGATGAACAGCTTTTTGCAAAAGACTTTCCCATTCTACATAAACCGTAGTGTTGGTTGATTCGGGACTTAATTCAAAAGTATCCCACTTTTCGAGTTTTGATTTAATAAACTGATACTTTTCATCAATAGGCAATCTTTTTAGCATCGGAACTAACACACGAGCCGTGAGCGAAACATAATCACTTTGCAGTAAGGCAAATTCTTCTAAAGTGTGTTTTTTGCCCGAAGCTAAAACTTCTTCGATACGGTTGGCCCTTACAGGGTGAGCCCATCGCCAACCAATAGCGTTTCGATTTGGAAAATTGGCGGGTGTAAGATTATTATTAGCCGTAACTACAAAACCTTCGCTTGGGTCGAATTTATTAGGTAATGATTCGATTGGTAAATAACCACCCCATTCATAGCGTCCATCGCCAGTAACAGGTACTAAACCTGACCAATTTTTACGAATTGGCGAAATTCCAACTGCTTGCCAGCCGATATGTCCTTTTTTATCAGCCCAAATCATGTTCTCTCCTGGAATACGACTAAATGTACAGGCTTTACGAAATTCTTCCCAGCTTTTGGCTTGATTCATGCGTAAACTTGCTAAATAAGGGGCACAACCTACTTCTTGCCAACCCGCCCGAACAGCGTATAAATGATTATTTTTTATGTCTTGAAACACAACTGGCCCGTGTCGGGTATATTTTAATTGAACTATTTTTGGAGCTTGTCCTTTTACCTTAATTGTGTCCGAAATGACTTTTATGTTTTCCCAAATACCTTTATATTTATACTGATTTGGGTTTTTAGGATTGGTTTCGTAAACGTACAAATCTTCGTTATCGGTTTCAAAAATAGTTAATCCCCAAGCACCATATTCGTTATGACCAATCGAAACGCCTGGTAAAGTTGGCTCACCGCCACCAATTACATTCCAGTTTGGTGCATTTAAATGTACCCAATAACGCAACGAAGGTGTAGATTGAGCTCGGTGTGGGTCATTGGCTAGCATTGGGTAGCCACTTTCGGTGAGTTTTCCCGAAACTATCCAGTTATTTGAGCCAACATTGTCTTTTTCGTCTTTGTACCAATCCTGAAAATCATCAAGCAAGCCAACTTTATTATCGGGTTTAGGAAATTTTAATGGAGCTCTAAAAGCTTCATAATATTCTAAAATATGTTCAAAAAGTACATCGTTATCAAGAATTTTATCAAGCTCGAGATTGGGTTCATTGTCTGAATTTTTTGGATGAAACCATGATAGTTCTCGCATTTTATCTGCCCCTAAAATCTTGACCAAACGAGCATTGTTGATTTCGTCTTCGATATTGCTCAAAAGCCCTTGATGCCGACTGATTACCACTTCAGGAGTCCAAAAGTCAGGGAGCGTATTGAGTAACTTAAATTCAAAAGGCAGTTCTTCGGGTTTTAATCGTGCTTCGGCAATATAGGCGTTTATTCCTGCTACAAAAGCCTCAATAACTTGCTTGCTTCTTGGATGATAATGCTGCAATTCGGCGGTTAAATTTCCTCTAAACTTGAATAATCTTGTGCCAATATCACGCTTTAATTCACGTTCGCCGAGTAGTTCGGCTACTGTTCCTGTGGCTTGTCTTCGCCATATTTCGAGCTGAAAAAGTCGGTCAGAGGCAGCTACATATCCTTGTGTTACGAACAAATCATGCTCATTTTGTGCATAAATATGCGAAACACCCCATTTGTCTTTATAAACCTCGACGGGCTGTTGCAGAATTTTTATATGAATTGATTGAGCAAATACAGAGATACTTACTATTGAAATAAGTAGGGTTTTGATGAAGTTTTTCATGTTAAGGCTTAGTTTGGATAAGCCAAATATATCCATCAAATTACTGAATTCAAAATATAATTATAGTGTAACCAAATTCTGTGAATTATCACTTTTATTAGCAATAATTTGAAGAGTTTTGCTAAAAAATTAGTTTAAGTGTAACCCTAAAACCAATCCCCACATCAATACAAAACTAATGAGCAGCGAAATATTGATGAGCGTGCCTGCAATGCGAGAATCGTAATTGAGTTCGTCGGAAAAAGGTAAAATTGTTAGACCTGAAGGTAAAATTACGCAAATCACCAAAACGCTATATAAAAGTGCATCGTGGGGCAATGTATAATACAAAACAATCACCAAAAGCAAACCAACAGAATAACGAATAACCAAGACTTTTGATATTGCCATCATTTGTTTTTTGTCTAATTCAAAGCTTAGATAAATTCCTATCAAAAGCAAAACCAAAGGTTTGTTTGCTTTAGCTAATATGTCAAGGAAATCAAAAAATAATGGCGGCATTTCGACCGAAGAAAAATTAATAGACAGACCAATAACCATTCCTAAGACAGGTGGTAAACTAAAGATTTTTTTTACAAGTGTTTTAAACTCAGGCAAGCCTTTATGATTAGAAGAAAAATAGCTACCAATAGGATAAACTACACCAAAAACAATAATTGTATTGCCAATATCAAACATCACTGCATAAACCAAAGACTCTTTTCCGAATAAACCCTCGATAATCGGAAAACCAAAAAGCCCTACGTTCAATCCGCCTGCACCCATTGTCAAAACCCCACGTAAATCATTAGGATATTTTGCAAACCAAAACCACGCAATAGCTATCATTATGGAGCAAAAAACAATACAGAATAATGGAATTAAAAGTAAAGAAGCGTCTAATTCTACTCTGGCCGTAGAGATTATCATCAGAGCGGGAAAAGTAGTGTGCATCAAAAATCTTGAAATTGTTTTTCCTTCTTTTTCTGTAATATAATTGTATTTTTTTAACAAAAACCCTAAAAGAATAATGGCAAGGGTAAGTATAAAAACATTATTAGTTTGAGTCATTTATTTAAAATATTTACTACGATTTTACTTTCATTTCCTGTTGCGGCTGCTTCTAAAGCACTTTGAAGATTTTCTAAAGAAGCGTAACTTGATATAATAAAACTCGGACAAATAGTTTTTGAGCGAATGAGTTGTATCGTTCGAGCAAAGTCAAAAGGGTGGTCATAAATGATTGAAGGTACAACATGAATACCTTCACGAGCTATTTTCAGCGGTGTGAAAGTTGCCAAATTTCCAGAAAGTCCAACCAAAACAATTTCCGAACCACGTGGAGCCGCAGCTGTTGCCAACGAAGCCGTAAATGCCGAGCCAGCACACTCAAATACAGCCGAAACATTATTTTCTAGCCAAATTTTTGATAATTCTGCTGTTTGAGCATCCAAATCTCCCGCTGGTGAAACTGCAATTGCTCCCATATCAGTGGCCATTGTTACTTTTGCAGCGTTGAGTTCACTTACAAAAACCTGATAGCCCAACGAAAGAGCTAAATGTGTAACCAACAAACCTATTGCCCCCAAACCAATCACTGCGATGGCATCACCAGATTTGGTTTTTGTCATAAAAAGAGCGTGTATCGCTACGGCTGACGGCTCAAGTACAACTGCATCTTCGTCGGAGATTTCATCAGGAATTTTCCACGCAAATTCAGTAGGAAGTGTGACATATTCTGCAAAACAACCTGCTTCAGTTAGGCCAATTACTCGCTTATTGGTGCAGATATTTCCTCGCCCACTCATGCAATACTGACATTTTCGGCATGGGATATTTGGTTCAATGGCTACTCTTTCTCCAATGTTTCGATTGATTACGCCTTCTCCGATTTTATCAACAAAACCCAACCCTTCGTGTCCAATAATAGTTGGATTTGCTAACAAACGATGTCCTAAAAATAAATGGACATCCGACCCGCAAATACCAACTTTCGATAAACGCACCCGCACTTCCCCAGCTTTTGGCTCAGGAATTTCGGTTTCTTTTATCAGTATTTCGTTAGGTTTGTTTAAAAATGCTCCTCGCATACTCATGCTATCATTTATGAAGGTATTTCTGTTTTCGTAATATATTGTTAATCAATGCTTTATTGACAAAAGATATTCAAGAAAACAAAAAATAACAAAAGAATAAGCCGCAAAGAAAATATATTTTACTGAGAAAATAGCTTATTTATTTGAAATGAAGCATTTTTGTGATTTGATTCTAATTCAACCCTATGATCTATTCTAACCTACAAAATCGTTTCAAAAATCTCATCGACAATAGTCCAATGAGTACCTTCCAAATCATTATTGTGGCTATTTGCTTTGTTCTAAACATGAATGATGGTATTGATGTGTTAGTCGTTTCGTTTTCTGGCTCAGATATTACTAAAGAATGGGGGCTTTCAAAAACCGAATTGGGGTATGTTTTTAGTGCAGGTTTGGCAGGAATGATGGCGGGAGCTTTTTTTGTAGCTCCTTTGGGCGATAAAATTGGTCGTCGGAAGGTTTTTCTAATTTCATTGATTTTGATTACAAGTGGAATGTTATTGGTTTTCATTTGTAATTCTTACAGCCAATTATTAATGCTGCGTTTTTTGACTGGCTTGGGTATTGGTGGAATTTTGCCAACAATGGCTGCAACAGCATCAGAGTTTTCAAACAACAAAAACCGAGATTTTAATGTCGGCTTGGTGCAAGCGGGTTGGCCTGTAGGGGCAATTTTTACGGGTTTTTTCTGTGCTTATGCCATTCCTGAGTTTGGTTGGCGATTTGCCTTTTTGTTCGCGGGCTGTATTTCATTGCTGATGCTTATTGGGGTCTTTGTTTATATGACTGATTCATTAGCGTTTTTGGCGAAACAGCAACCCGAAAACGCCTATAAAAAAATGAATGAACTGCTTGAAAAGATGGGGCATCAAGGCATCGAAACGTTGCCGCAAAAACCTACAGAACAAGCTGCCGCACCAATTAAAGAATTATTCAAACCAGCTTACCGAAACTCTACTTTTAAGGTTTGGCTGGCTATTTTCTTTGGTTTTCTTACGCTCTACACGCTCATGAGTTGGGTGCCAAACATTGCTAAAGATGCGGGTTTACCTTTTGAAATGGCCACTTACGTAGGTATTGCACTCAATGCAGGAGCAGCCATCGGAACGGCCTCGATGGGTTGGGTAGCAGGTAGATTTGGCTTGAAAAAAACGGTGTTGAGTTTCATGCTTTTGGCATTTGGAGTGATGTTGATTTATGGCAATTTTACGCTCAATACAGCCATGATTTTTGTAATGATATTCTTCATTGGTATTTTCGTACAAGGCGGTTTTAATGGAATGTATCCAACTATTTCGAGGGTTTATCCAACCGAGATTCGCACAACTGGTGTTGGGTTTTCGATAGGAGTAGGGCGTATGGGAGCAATTATTGGACCGACACTTTTTGGCATTTTATCTGATGCTGGACTAAGTATTCAAATGCTTTTTAGCCTTTTCTCGCTGCCTCTTTTGGTAACAGGACTGGCTGTTTATAGTTTGAAATCAGAGAATTTGAGTTGATAATAATTTCAAGAATAATTATTATCAGATAGCACAGCGTTAGATAAAATGAATGTGTAAATTAGTGTCTTTAAAAGAATATTCAACCCATACGAATCAATTTAATCATGAAAAAATTATCATTGTTATTGTGCTTTTTGGTGTCAATCAACTTCGCTTTTTCTCAGAAAAAGGAAAAAGGCTGGGTTTCACTTTTTGATGGAAAAACCTTTGACGGTTGGCATATAAACGAAGACCATCCAGCCACATTTTCTATTGAAGACGGAACAATTAAAGTAGCTGGCGAACGAACCCATTTGTTTTATGAAGGAGCTGTTGGCAACCATGATTTTAAGAATTTTGAACTTAAAATAAAAGCAAAAACATTACCTGGCTCAAACTCAGGAATATTTATTCATACGGCTTATCAGGCAAAAGGCTGGCTCGAAAAAGGCTACGAAGTGCAAGTAAACCAAACGCACACCGACTGGCGTAAAACAGGAAGTTTGTATGGCATAAATGATGTAAAAGAAAATTTTGCGAAAGACAACGAGTGGTACGAATACCATATCATTGTGCAAGACAAGCACATCATCATAAAAATTGATGATAAAGTAGCGGTTGATTATACCGAGCCCGACACGCTCCCTGAAAACCGTGGACTAAAAAGATTGAGTTCGGGTACGGTTGCCCTACAAGGCCACGACCCCAAAAGCATCGCCTATTTTAAAGATATTAAGATTAAGATTTTGAAGTAACGAGGAACGCGTTTATCGAAATTATACATTTTTATTCTCCGCAAAAGCCAAAAACAACAAAAAGCACCCTTTTGAGGTGCTTTTTGTTGTTTTGAGAGGTCCCGAGCGGATTCGAACCGCTGTAGAAGCTTTTGCAGAGCTCTGCCTAGCCACTCGGCCACAGGACCATTTTTTATGTACGAATCACAAATACTACTTTGTTAAGGCTTAGATTTATGATTTGTTTATCCTTGCCTTGAATTCGGAATGCAAAAGTACAAGACTCGTGCCAAAGTGCCAAAGCTTTTCCGAAAAAAATAAAAAAAAATTACATACGCCTTATTTAATCATACTTTTTAAAAAAGTTTTGAACGCTATGCAACCCTATTCTTATTTTTTTGCATCTTGCTATTGAACACAAGATTTTATGGCTAAACTTTTATCACTTTTTACGAACGAATACGACCTCGCAAGAGCCGTACAGCGTCAAGACCCCAAAGCACAAACGCGACTTTACGAAAAGTTTTCGTCGAAAATGCTGGCGGTTTGCACACGCTACGTAGGTGATAAAATGGAAGCCGAGGATGTAATGATTGATGGTTTTATGCGAGTATTCGATAAAATCGACCAATTTACATTTCAAGGAAGTTTTGAAGGTTGGATACGCAAAATCATGGTAAACGAAGCTTTAATGTATGTTAGAAGCAAAAAAATGATTATCGTAGATTTAGAATATGCTGTCGAAGAACCAAATGAATCTTCTTTCAGCACTGACCTCGAAGCCGCCGATTTGATGCAAATAATTGAAGAATTACCAGTGGGTTATCGAACCGTTTTTAACCTTTATGCCATTGAAGGCTATAATCACCAAGAAATTGGCGAAATGCTTGGGATTTCAGAAGGAACATCGAAGTCGCAACTCAGTAGAGCAAGGGCAATGTTGCAAGCTAAAGTAATGAAATCGCAAGACGCACGCACTTTGGAAAGAAAAACCCTTGGATAATTTATTAATGAAGAGGGATAAATGAACACCATAATAAAAATGAAAAAACATCCGATTGACGACCTTTTTGCCAAAAAATTGGTAGAACATCGACAAGAACCTTCTCAAAAAGCATTTGAGAAATTTCAGGCACGTTTGTCAGAAAAACAGCAAAAACCGAAAGGTGGCTTTTTCTTAATCAATCGTAATTGGGCTTATTATGCTGCTGCCGCAGGTGTTGTAATTGCTCTATCAGTAGGGTTTTTGTCGCAAACAAATACGCCAAATAATAGCTCATTAGCTAGCAATCACGTTCTGAAATTAAGAAGAGAAGCGGGTGTTGATAGTAGAAAAAACATTGATAATCAAGCACTTGCTTCTAACGAAAATAAAAATCAAACGCTAGAAAAATCAATAAAGCAAAATTTCAAAATAAATAAAAACGCTTCAGGGGTTTCGCCTGTTTATATTCCTGAAAATAATATCGCTAAAGTTGAAATTCAAGCAAATAAAGTTGATAATAAAATCATGGATGATTCGCCAGAAGTATTGACCAATGTGGCTGTGAATCAAATTTTTACAAATCCAATAATTGAAAATACGAACATAACCGAAGAGAAAAATCAAGGACTTTTTAAAACCGATATAGGAGAATCCGTAGTTCTAGTTCTTGAACCCAAAAAACGTGAACCTGAAATAATTGTTGCAATTGACTCAGATTCTGAAATAACGCTCGCTGAGGCCAAACGCTTGGGCAGCGAGAAGGAAGAAAATGCCAAATCGTTTGTTGCTAAACTTTATGGAGAATACAAGCATTTTAAATATGGTGAAAAAGTAGATTTGAAAAAATTGGGTGTAAAAGATGTGTTGGCAAGAGTTGATAACAGCGTTTTGAAAGAAGATATAACCGATGTACGTGATTTTGTCCAAAGAAAAGTCGGACGCCTTCAAAAAAGAGATTAATCAATATCTGGCAACAGGCCAGACCAAACAATATTTAGACGAAAAAATACATTAAAACAATGAAAAAACTATACCTAGCTTTATTCCTGATGATTAGTGTTTTATCAGTAAAAGCAAATATCAAATCAGATACGACTATTGTTGAGTTTACAGACAAAGGAGTCAAAAAAAGAGTTACAGTATATACGTCCAGTAAACGAGATTTTGATTTACCCAAAACGCTTGACCTTGATAATGTCTTGAAAAGCATTGGCGTTGACTCTGTTGAAAGAAAAAAAGCTGTTGTTTTAGCAGGAAATGAGGGTGAGAAACAAGACACAATTCTAGTCATTGCTCGTGATGGGCGTAGTATTAAAATCGTACTAAAAGCTCCCAAAGAAATATCGGTCAAACAAGATACCCTTCGTAATGATGGCGACCATTGGAGTCATGAAGAAAGAGTGTACAAAGAAGAACCCGAGTCAGAAAATGAAGTAAAAAAGAAAAAAACTGGTTCAGGACGTTTCTTTTCTCGTAGCGACTTTGGCCTTTATATCGGTCTCAACAATTGGGCAAAAGGAGCAACAACAGGCTCTTCACTTGACACTTGGGGCTCAAGGTATGTTGCCCTTTCATTTCGCCGAAATGCCACGCTTATCAATGGAAAACAAGTTGATTTAGCTTTTAGCTATGGGCCAGAAGTGGCGTGGAATAACTTTATGCTGGAAGAAAACAATACCGTTCAAATGTCAGGAAAACAAGTTGTATTCAAAGATTTTGGACAAAATTTATCGAAAAGTAAACTGGTTGTACCCATGTTAAATTTTCCGATGATGTTAAATTTTGGTTTTGAAGAAGCAAAATTCAGAATCGGATTAGGCGGTTATGTTGGCTATCGAATAGGAGGATATAGCAAGTTGAAATACGATGATGGCAAAAAAGAAAAGTTAAAAGGAAGTTATAGTTTGAATGATTTTAGATACGGTTTAACTGCCGAATTAGGAAAACGAAAAGGAGTAACATTCTTTTTTAGATATGACTTGAGTGAAATGTTTAAATCGGAGCAAATTAATGCAAAAGGTTTACAAGCATGGAGTGTTGGTCTAAGATTATAACTTGAGAATTTTGTTTTACACAAGTAATTAAGATAGAAGGCTGTCTGAAAAATTCAGATGGCTTTTTCAATTTTTAAATTCAAGCAGACCTAAGTTCAAATCAGATTATGATATGGAAATTGTTTTTATGAATATTTTTAAACAAATATCTGAGGTTTTATATACTTTTGCACGCTGAAAAGTGCTTTTTTGATAGTAGAAAATATTTTTTTGAAATATTTTAAAAAAAATATCGTCAACTATTTGACAAAACAAAAAAAGGATATAATTTTGCACTCCAATTCAGCGACAAAGTTATTCAACATCGTTTCTGAAAAGGGTAAAGTAAACAAAAGGGGGTGTACCAGAGTGGCCAAATGGGGCAGACTGTAAATCTGCTAGCTTACGCTTACGGTGGTTCGAATCCATCCGCCCCCACTCTTTAATTTAATGAAATACAAGCGGGAGTAGCTCATTTGGTAGAGCGATAGCCTTCCAAGCTATAGGTGGCGGGTTCGAGACCCGTCTCCCGCTCTTTTGAAAATTGCTCACTGAAAAGCCTTCATAGCTCAGTGGTAGAGCACTTCCTTGGTAAGGAAGAGGTCGGCAGTCCGATTCTGCTTGAAGGCTCTTTTCTTGGTTTAATTAAGGAGTCTTCTCAGCAACGAAACAATTATGTTTCAACCGATTAGCATTAGTTTAAATTAAGTATATAAGAACAACAATAATAGACTTTATCAATCATGGCAAAAGAAAATTTTGACCGTAGTAAGCCTCACGTAAATATTGGTACCATCGGTCACGTTGACCACGGTAAAACTACTTTGACGGCTGCCATCACGAAAGTACTTGCAGAAAAAGGTTTGGCAGAGAAGAGAGATTTCTCGTCAATTGACAATGCTCCAGAAGAAAAAGAGCGTGGTATTACTATTAATACTGCTCACGTAGAATATGCAACAGCCAATCGTCACTATGCACACGTTGACTGTCCTGGTCACGCTGACTACGTTAAGAACATGGTAACTGGTGCTGCTCAAATGGACGGTGCTATCCTTGTAGTTGCTGCAACTGACGGTCCGATGCCACAAACTCGTGAGCACATCCTTTTGGCTCGCCAAGTAGGTGTTCCTCAATTAGTTGTATTCATGAACAAAGTGGATATGGTTGATGATCCAGAATTGTTAGAACTAGTTGAAATGGAAATTCGTGAGTTATTATCATTCTACAAATATGATGGTGATAATATCCCTGTAATTCAAGGTTCTGCTCTTGGTGGTTTGAACGGAGAGCCAGCTTGGGTTGCTAAAATAGATGAATTAATGGATGCTGTGGACTCATTTATTCCACTTCCTCCACGTGCAACTGACAAGCCATTTTTGATGCCAGTTGAAGACGTATTCTCTATCACTGGTCGTGGAACTGTTGCTACAGGTCGTATCGAAACAGGTGTAATTAACTCTTCTGAGCCAGTTGAAATCTTAGGTATGGGTGCTGAAAACTTAAAATCAGTTGTAACTGGTGTTGAGATGTTCCGTAAAATCCTTGACCGTGGAGAAGCTGGTGATAACGTAGGTTTATTGCTTCGTGGTATTGAGAAAGCTGATATCAAGCGTGGTATGGTTATTTGTAAGCCAGGTTCGGTAAAACCACATGCTCATTTCAAAGCTGAGGTTTATGTATTGAGCAAAGAAGAAGGTGGACGTCATACTCCATTCTTTAACAAATACCGTCCTCAATTCTACTTCCGTACAACTGACGTAACAGGAGAAATCACGTTACCAGCAGGAGTAGAGATGGTTATGCCAGGTGATAATATCACTATCGAAGTTAAATTAATCAGTGCAATTGCTATGGATAAAGGTCTTCGTTTTGCGATTCGTGAAGGTGGACGTACTGTAGGTGCTGGTCAAGTAACAGAAATCCTTGCTTAATTTATTTTAAGCTGAAAATATAAAAAGCGTTCTCGAAAGAGAACGCTTTTTTGTTTTTATACATTTATGAAAAATTTGGCAAGTCATTTGCTATTTTTGCAAATGAAGTAATCAAACCAATGCTTGAATATGAGTAAGACTAAAAAAGGACAAGGGAAAACTCTTACAAATAATATTAATAACAATATTAATAACGAAGTGCGGGAGGATGTAGAAGCCTCTTTATCTTCGGAGATAGGTTTTCTTGAAAAATTACCACAAATCAAACTATTAGTATTGTTTTCAAGTATTATTATCTTGATGCTTGCCTGGATCTATAAAGGTTTTATTTGGGGTAAGTACGCATATATGTTTAGAGATATTGGAAGTGATTCATATAATCTAATATATCCTCAGTTTTATCATCACGCCAGTTACCTTGAAAAATTTGGTTCGATGCCGAAGTGGTCGTTTCAACAAGGATTAGGACAAAATGTTCACCCGTTTTGGTTCGACCCCATTAGCTCTGTATTATTCCTGATTTTTAAAACAAATAGTGCATCTGTAATGATTTGGATGCAGGTTATATATATGTTTTTAGCAGGTATTTTCTTCTTTTTATACCTGAAAAGTTTGCAGTTGAAAAATTTCCCTTCATTGATTGGAGGATTTCTTTTTACTTTTTGTGGCTATGTAATTATTGGGGGGACTTGGACTGTTGATAAATTTCCTCTTGAGGTTTTACATGTTGCTCTATTGCTTTATAGTGTCGAACAATTGCTTTTTAGAAAGAATTGGATACTTTTTCCAATTGCGATAGCATTAGTTGGTATTCATCAACCATTTGATTTGTACTTATATAGTCTAATGCTCCTTGTTTATGTGACAGCCAGATATGCCGAAAAAAACTCATTGAAGACTTTACGTTTCGCGAAGTATGCGGGCGTTTTCTTAGGACTAGGATTATTAGGTATTGGCTTAGGTTCTTTTCAAACGTGGAGCAATTTGCAACAAATGATTGATAGTCCACGCGTAAGTGGCAATTATTCTTATGGTTCTACACTTAAAAATATTCCAATCTTTAGCTTTGCAGAATGGAAAGAATACTCAACGGTTTTATTGAGAATGTTTTCTAGCGATATTTTAGGTGATGGAAAAAGTTATAGTGGCTGGCAAAATTACATGGAAGCTCCTATATTTTATTGTGGTTTTTTGAGCTTATTATTAACACCACAGTTATTCTTTCAGTTAAACCGTAAACAAAAAATCATATATGGAACACTTATAGGTCTTTGTTTGATACTTATTATTTTTCCTTATTTCCGTTATGCATTTTGGCTGTTTACAGGAGATTATTACCGAACAATTTCCCTACTAATTGTTAGTCTTTTGCTTTTTTATAGCATGAGAGCGTTAAATTATTTGTATGAAACTGGAAAAATTAACCTAATTGCTTTAGGAATAACTGCATTAGTCCTATTATTGATAATAAATACAGTTGCTTCCGAAGGGCAAATTGTTGATAAAGGACTTAAAAGTATAATCAATATTTTTATAATTCTTTACACTGGATTATTGGTTACGGCTCGGAATGCCAAACTTAGAGTTTTTGCTTTTGTATTGCTAGGCGTTTTTGTAATAGTTGAGGTTATATATTTTTCTTCAAACTCCCTTAAAAAACGTGATGCTTATACTAAACAAGAACTCAATGATACAAATGTAGGTTTTAAAGATGCTACAATCGAAGCCGTTGACTATTTGAAGAAGAAAGATGCGAATTTTTATAGAATAGAAAAAAATTATGCTTCAGGCACTGCAATTCATGGAAGTGTGAATGACGCTAAAATTCAAGAATATTATGGAACTCGTTCGTATCATTCCTTTAATCAATTAAATTATGTAAATTTTTTAGAAAGCGTAAAATTGATTAAAAAAAATGATGAAAATAGTAGCCGATGGCTTTTGGGTGTTTTTGCTTCACCAATTATCCAGCGACTTTGCGGGGTGAAATATTTTTTAACAAAGGATATAAATGCTTCTTATCTTCGTAATGCGAACCAAGATTCGGTAGCAATGTTTAAAGATGTGAAGATTTTTCGTATAAAAGATACTTTTCCTTTGGGTGTTACATTTGATAGTTATATTTCAAATGAAAATTTTGAAAAACTTGATTCTGTAAGTCGTCAGGCAATTTTGTTACAAACCGTATCTGTGACTAAAGATTTTCAAGCACGGTTGAAAGGTTTTAACGAAACTACATCGGCAAATTTACCGACGGGAGGTGTTACAATTGAAGTTTTAAAAAATTGGGTAGTCAAAGCAACACAAGATACGCTCCAAATTAAAGAATTTCTACCAAATCAGATTAAAGGAGAGATTCAACTTAAAAATTCAAAAATATTATTTCTTTCCATTCCTTATGATAAAGGCTGGTCGGCCTCAGTTGATGGAAAAATGGCTAATATAGAAAAAGTTGATGCTGGTTTGATGGGGATTTTATTAGAAAAAGGAAATCATAAAATTGAACTTACATTTGAGCCACCTTACGTAAAAGAAGGCACTTATTTGTCATTATTTTCAGTTTTACTTTTTGGGGTAGGAATTACTTTTTTTAATTTGCGAAAGAAAAAAAGTACAAAAAATCAAAGCCAAAAAATAGCATAATTCATTTTAATTTAAAAATAAGCTCTCATGTCTGAAAAACGAAGTGCCGCTACAATTTTTGTTTTTATTACTGTTTTAATTGATTCGATTGGTTTTGGAATAATTATTCCAGTGATGCCTTCATTAATTTCTGAATTGGCTCATACAGATGTAAGCGGTGCGGCTCGTTATGGAGGTTTTTTATTTGCAGCTTATTCAGTTATGCAATTTATTTGCTCGCCGATTGTGGGTGGTTTGAGTGACCAGTTCGGACGAAGACCCATTCTTTTAGCATCACTTTTTGGATTTGGTTTAGATTATTTATTGCTAACTTTTGCACCTACAATTGGTTGGTTATTTGTTGGAAGAATAATTGCAGGTATTATGGGAGCTAGTTTTACTACGGCTGCTGCTTACATGGCAGATGTTAGTACTCCCGAAAAAAGAGCCCAAAACTTTGGAATGATTGGTGCGGCTTTTGGTTTAGGGTTTATAGTTGGACCAATTATTGGCGGAATTGCAAGTGATTTTGGTACCAGAGTGCCTTTTATGGTTTCAGGAATCTTAACTTTAATCAATTGGCTTTATGGCTATTTTGTACTTCCTGAATCATTAAAACCCGAAAATAGAAGGAAATTTGACTGGAAAAGAGCAAATCCTATTGGTGCGTTAATAAATTTACGTCGCTTTCCGATGTTAATTGGTTTGATTACGGCGTTGTTTTTGGTATATATTTCTAACTTTTCTACGCAAGGCACTTGGTCATATTTTGCTAAAGAAAGATTTAATTGGTCAAGTAAAGAAATTGGCTGGTCATTGACGTTCATCGGATTTATGATTGCTTTAGTGCAGGGAGGTCTCACAAGAATTGCGATTCCAAAACTAGGAACTAAAAATGCCATTTATGTGGGTTTTACTTTTTCTATTTTAGGCTCATTTGCTTATGCTTTTGCTAATCAAGGTTGGATGATGTACGCAATTATGGTTCCATTTTCGTTGGGAGGTTTAGCAGGGCCAGCCATGCAAGGCATTATTTCATCGCAAGTGCCAGCCAACGAGCAAGGTGAATTACAAGGTTCGCTCACCAGTTTAAATAGCGTTGCTGCAATTATTGGCCCAATTTTGATGACTTTTCTTTTTTATAAATTTACGGCGAAAGATGCTCCAATTTATTTTCCAGGAGTTGCATTTATGGCTGGAGCAATATTGACAGCAATGAGTTTGTTGTTGATAATCAGGACTTTAAAGAAAAATCCTAGTCATACAGAGTAAGTTAGACACTTAGGTATTTCATTAGCATATTATAACGTTCTTGCTCAATACTTTCGATGGGTTCGTGAGCGTAACTTGCTTCAACGATATAACCAAATCGCTCAAGTGTAGCAATAATCGAAGTAACACTTTCTCGATTAATTTTCAGTGTAAGGCTTGCCGAATCGTTACTTAGAAAAGTATTTCCTGAATAATAGCTACTCAAAATCTTAGCATTATCAGACTCAACTAAACGACTGATTTCGGCAAGCGAATAATCTCGGTTTTTAATAGAAACAACCAAAACAGCACCAGGCTCTTGACTTCCTAATAATTCAGCAAATTTGCTATATAAATCTGCTGCAGTTATTGTTCCAACAAAATTTTGCTCTTCATCAACAACTCCAACAATTTGTAGTGGAATACCTCCCGAATAATATTTTGAGATTAAGCCCAAACACTCATAAATGTGTTGATAATCATACAAGAATATTTCGGAAAACTGCAACATTACTTCAGAAAGCTGCTTGTCTTCGTCATAATTCATCAAAACTTCTTCACTCACAATGCCAGAATATTTGCCTTCATTAGCAACTACTAATTGCCCAATGCGATTTTCTTCCATCCAATTTAAAGCATTTCCAACGGTATCCGATGGCTTTAAGATTGGTAATTCGTGGTTAATAATTTCAGCAGTTGTCATTGGAGGCTAAGTTTTATAATTAAACGCTATGCTACCACTTCTGTTTGAATTTTATCAAGAAAATTTTCGAGATAAATATTAAATTCAACTGGACGTTCCATCATTGGGGCATGGCAGCACTTGTCAATAAAATATAATTCAGAGTTTTTGATTAGACGATTAAACTCAAAACCTACGTGAGGAGGTGTAATTGTATCATTTAAGCCCCAAATTAAACAGGTTTGAACATGAATACTTTGGATTTCCTTGGCAATGTTATGTCTTTGAGCCGATTTAGCAATTTGTACGATATTCATACATTTTGGAATGCTCGAAGTAATTTCAAAACATTCATCAATCAATTCTTTTGTAGCAGTATTAGGGTCGTAAAAAGTGTATGAGACTCTTTCTCGGATGTATTCATAATTACCACGTTTTGGGAAAGAACCACCCATCGTGTTTTCAAATAAACCCGAACTACCCGTCAACACTAACGCTTTGATACTTTCTTGATGTGCAAGTGTATAAAGTAAGCCAACGTGTCCGCCCAAAGAGTTTCCTAAAATAATGATGTCATCCAATTGTTTAAATGCCACAAATCGCTCGATAAATGATTGTAAACCTTCGAGGCTTGCTTCTCGCATAGGCATATCATAAATCGGCATTACAGGAATAACAATTCTGCAACGGTGTTTGAATCCTTCAATAACATCATCAAAATTACTTAATGCTCCAAAAAGCCCATGTAAAATAAGTAAAGTATCACCTTGACCTTCGTCAATGTATTTGAATTCGCCTTCTTGTTTTATTTCGTAATTCATTCGATAAATGTAAATTTCTAATTACTATTATGTTTGTGTTGTACTAAATTTTTAAAATATACTGTTTTATTAAACAACGAATTGATAATTCTGAGAACCTAATTGGTAAAAGGTATAATAATGCTTGGTATATTTGTGCTTATTAAAGACAAAATAGGGCTTTAAAATCGAATTTTCAAAACTTTTAATTTAAAAACGTCAAACCTTCAATAAAAGTTTATGAATGATTTTTCAACAGTAATCATTGGTGGTGGTATTTCAGGGCTAACTTGTGCTAAATATCTTAATGAAAAAGGGTATGGTTTTATGCTTTTAGAGGGGTCTGATGCTCTTGGTGGAAGAGTTCGTACTGATAAAGTAGATGGATTTTTGTTAGATAGGGGCTTTCAGGTATTGTTAACGAATTATCCAGAAGCAAAAAAAATACTTAATTATAATAATTTAGACTTAAAGTATTTTACTTCGGGGTCTATGATTAAAGCTGAAAAGGGATTTATGAAAATGGAAAATCCTTTTCGGAATAAAATGGCATACATCACAATGGCTTTTTCTTCGGTGGGTTCGTTGAGTGATAAACTTAAAATAAGAAAATTTGCCAATGATTTAGCCGAAATTCCTGATGAAGATTTTTTCAAGATGGATGCAACCGATACACTTACCTTCTTGAAAAATTATGGTTGGAGTGATAAAATGATTAATAATTTTTTCAAACCATTTTTTGGTGGAGTTTTTCTCGAAAATGACTTGGTGACTTCGAGTAATTTTTTTCAGTTTGTGTTTAAACAGTTTTTTAGAGGAGATGCTGCCATTCCTGCTGATGGAATTCAAGCAATTCCCGAACAAATTGCTGAAATGATTCCTAATAATCGCATTCGAAAAAATAGTCGCGTGAAAGGTTTTGAAGGAAATCAGATATTTTTAGAAGGAGGAGAAGTGCTAACAGCCGATAAAATAGTTGTCGCAACAGACCCGCATACAAGCGATGATTTATTGGGTGAAACAAATAAACGAACTTATAATATAACAACTTGCACGTATTTCTCTGCCGAATCGTCACCGCTTAAAGGAGAAAAGTTTATCGCTCTAAATCCAAATCGTAGAGGAGTTGTGCATAATGTTTGTGTTCCGAGCGATATTTCGATAAATTATGGTAGTGCTGGTAAATCATTGATTTCGGTGAGTACACAAGGTTTGGATAGATTGGATGAACGAAACCTGACGAGTCGAATCAAACGTGAATTATTTGATTGGTTTGGAGCTCAAGTAAATGTATGGAAGCATTTAAAAACTTATCATATCCCAGAATCGTTGGTACAATATCGTGCAGGAAGTGTAAAACAAGATTTAAAATTAGCGGATAATCTTTATCGTTGTGGAGATTATTTATCATATCCATCGCTCAACGCAGCTATGCAAACGGGTAGGGAAGTGGCAGGAATGATAATGGAAGCTTAGATTGTAACAATCAAAACAAACAAAAAGAGCAGCTCTGTAAAAATAAGAGCTGCTCTTTTTGTTTGTGTGTCAATTATTTATTGACCTATTTTTTCTAGTTTTTTATGAAATTTCCAAGAAACAGGAATCTCGTGTGCTGTTCGAGCAATACGTAAACGATATCCTCTGGCATTTCCTTCAACTTTATGAATACCACGCAAATTGATAACGAAATTTCTATGTAAACGCACAAATTGTGGATGTGCTGCCAATTCCTTTTCTACTTTGGCTAGTGGCGTTTGAATGGTTGTTTTTTCAACGCCTAAGAGGCTTTGCCAATAAAAATCAGTTGAATCTTTTGATGTTTCGGCATAAATCAATTGATTCGGAACAAGACTTAACTTTTGCCCGCTTTCACCAAAAACTAATACTGGAAATAAATGTTTGCTGGTTGGAGGGTTCAACGAATCAAGACTATTATTGATGTCTTCAGCAGTAGTTGAAAACTTAGCATGAAAGAGTTTTTGTTGAATAAAAGTAATAATTGTAATCGGAATGATACTAACAACTACCGCTTTTAGAATATCTAAAAACTCAAAAGATGTAATTTTGAAAGCATTACTATAAATCATAATCAATGAACCTGTAATCAATATTGTGGCCGAAAGATGAATGATTTGTCGGCTAATTGTCCATTGTTGGTCGTTATAAAAACTTGATAAAATTGCAGGCAAAACGAATTTTGCAATCAGCATGCCTATAAAAGCAACTAGTCCAAAACCGATTAAATATAAGGTTTTTGATTCGCTAGCAAATTCAGAAATTCCGAAAGGTTGTACGCCGATAGCAACGATAGCAACAAACAAACCCACTAAAAGAGAAATAATAAATCCTCTAATTGAGTTGATGGAAGTAGCCATTGGTTTTTTTAATGATAAGACTAAAGCAGTGATTTGTTTACTAATAAAAGCAAAAAACTGAGTGATTCCATTAGTGATACTGCGAAAAACATGGCTGAAGAAGCCCAAAATATTACGTAAAATGTTCATTTTAAATTCAATCTAGTGTTTGTTTAGCCTTAATTTTAGTGTTTTCTAGTACAAATCTCAAAAATTATACCAAAAACGGAGGGCAAAGATAGTATTTTGTTCTTAAAAAGTGTCATTCAAAAAAATAGTTTGTTCTGTTTAACTTTATCGGTCAAATAGAACAAACTATTTTTACTAAAAACAGAGCCGTTATCTTATCAACTCAATCCAACCTTTGATTGTTGTTGGAATCTCGTCATTTTTATCTAATCGCTGAATTACAACTTGAGAAATATAATAATATGTACCAGAGGCTAGTTCTGCTCCATTATTAGATTTTCCATCCCAATTGAGGCTTTCTCCACTTGATTGATATACTTTCGTGCCGTAGCGGTTATAAATTTCAATACTAATGGATTTGATAAATGCCGAACAAGTCATTGGCGTAAATGTGTCATTTTTGCCATCGCTGTTTGGTGTTAATACATTCGGCAATTCAACAATCGGACAATTATCTTTACATATAATATTACTTGGGCCACTTTCAATATTCAAACGATTAACTGCCGTGATGTAATAGCAGCCCGCAAAACCATCTTGCAACGGTTTTACATGAATAAACGAATTTTCGAGTGCTGAAACTGTTGCCAAAAGTTTGGGTTGTTCGTCTTTATAACGTGCATAATAAATGTTGTATTTTAAAATATCAACTCTACAGACAATACCGCTTGCACTTATAGGCGTTCGCCAAGTAAATTTATTTGAAATGCTATTCGATTCACAAATGGCTTTTCGGTCGAGATTTTGGCAGTTTATTTCTTCGGTACTAAATACTGGTGGACAAGGTGGCGTATTATCAATCGGTGTTCCACAGTTTACTTGTGAAAAGTTATAAAGTAAACCTAGCTGCGGCAAGCGAGCGTATGCTCCGACGGTTTCAACTTTGTAACAATACGAGGTATCAACTACCATCGGAATAGTATTTATGCCATCATCAGGAAATTTGTCAGTGCCATCATCAAAATATGTGAATGTGTTGACTGCTTGCACTGATACTTCTGCAATGATATTGAACGTGCCTGGATTGGTTTTTGATTCTCTATAAATTCGATGTTTACGATTATCGTTGTTCCATGGGACATTTGCTTGCCAGCTCAGTTTTACTTTTTGAGCATCCGAATTTACAGTTAATCGAACACTGCTAGCTACTTGACTTTCTGCCAAAACTTTATCGCTTTCGTAAATAAAAGCAACTTTATATGTATATCCATTTGAAACAGTATTAAGACCATCATCAACAAAAACAGTATCGGCCGTTTTGTTAACTTTTGTAGAAATACTAGTTACGAGCTGAAAAGTTCCGCCATTTATACCCGTTGCTCGGTAAAGTTTATATTGATAAGGCCCTTTGTGTTCGGTCGAATCAAAATTTAATGGACGAGTCCATTTTACCAAAATTCGACCAGTCTGATTATCAGTTTTCTCAACGCTTACATTCGTAATCACTGGAGCTCTTTGTGGGAGTTCACTTCCAACACAGGCTTCATTAGAAGGTACACTCGGAATCGAAACAAACTCCGAACTAGCCAAATTTGCTACCAAACTATAACTATAAATCTTACCATTTTGTGCTTTTGTATCGAGGAAGAAAGTATCTTTTACCGAAACTCTAGCAACTTCCACAAAACCTAATGAAGCAGGTAAGCCAATTTCGCATTGAGCAGGAATATAGTTTGAACATCCTTCTTTACGGTAAACAACTATTTCTGCGTTTTGAATATTACAATCAGGATATTGCTGCCAACGCAATTCAACTCCACGTTCGGTATTTTTAGCATTTAAACCTCTTGGCCTAGGTGGAATGACTTTAATTTTGACGGTCTTAATGTCAGTCAACTGCACAGCAAACCTTCCAGGGAAATCTTCTACTTTAAACAATACATCGTAGGCTTGCCCTCGAACGTGTTTACAGTTGGTTTCCCATGTAAAAGTACCAGAAGCTGGACTTTTTTGAGTTTGATTTAAAGGAGTAAATTTGGCTTCGAGAGGAGCAACGTAACTCGCATTTAGGCCCCCTGCATCACGATTATAGACGCCACCATTTGTGGTTATTTTTAAATTATTATTATCTTTATCAATGGCTGTTACCTTAAATTCAACTTTTTCACCTGCTTCCACACAAATCTGATTTGGCACGGTTAATAAGGGTCGATTATTGGGCGTTTCAACTACGATAATTTGCATATCTCTCGTAATTTCTCCGATTTTGGAATAAAGTCCATTGTTTCCTTTCCGCCATTCTTCGATTATGAAAGCAACATTTATTTGATATTGAGGGGTTGTCCATTTGCCAGGGGCATCCCAAATTAAATCTCCAGTAATTGCATCAATCTTGAAAAAAGAAGCCCCCGAACCATCTTCAGTGAGCAACGGTTGTCCTAATGTAGCTGGGTCTTTATAGCCAGTAATTGTTTCTCCAAGACCAGAGCCTTCACCAAAATCTCTTTTGGGAATGGTCAATCGGTAAGCTAAACTATCACCATCAGCATCAAAAGCACCAGGGTTGTGTATAAATCTTTTTCCTACACCCGCAGTATCAATCGGAATATTAAGCAGTACGGGTGTATTATTTAACCCCAAAGTTCCATTAACAACGATGGTTGTTTCTACAAAAAAACTAATTTCATCTGTTCTTCCTGGAAGGTTTACTGTATTTGCATTTCGATTAGTAATTGCACAAGTAATAGTGTATCGTCCTTGAGCAGGAAATGTGAATGTTGTGTCATAAACATTACACATTGTAGAGGCGTTGATAAGTGTTTTTTTCTTACGTTTAACATCATATAATGGAACACCCGTGACACCAAAATAAAACTTTACAAAGTTTTGCCCTTCATTGGCTTGTACTCCATTGATTTGGTCAGTGTAAGTTGTGAGCGTAACACGATAAGTTAAACTCGTATTTGATATTCTTTTGGCTGTAATTTCGCCCGCTCTAATGTGGGTAGCCATTGCACTTGACAGGCCTAAAACACTAAAAATGATTAAAAAAAATATAAACTTCAATGGTTTCATAGACTATTGATTAGGATTTACATAAATATAAACGAAAAAAAATAAACCTTGTGTTAAGATTGAATGGATTTTTTGAAAACAATTTTACAAAACAACTTGTTGGATTTTTAATTCGATAGCAAATTATCAAAAAAGTGAAAAGTTTTATTGATTCTAAGCTATTTGTGGCTTACTTTTGGGCAATGAAAATAATTGTATTTTTCAAAGGAATACAAAATTCGTCAATTGTCCATTAAAATTATTAAATAAGGCTATGTCTTGGCTCACAAAAACATTATCAAGTTCAATTGGAAAGAAAGTCCTGATGTCACTCACAGGGCTATTTCTTTGTACTTTTCTATTGGTTCATCTCATAGGAAACTTACAACTTTTCAAAAATGACGGAGGGTATGCTTTCAATAAGTATGCGGTCTTTATGACTACGTTTCCTCTTATCAAAATAGTTTCTTATGTAAACTACGCTTTGATTCTTTTTCACGCTTTTTGGGGTTTATACCTTGAATTTCAGAACCGAAAGGCTCGCCCAGTAGCTTACGCTGTTGTAAGAAATCAATCGTCATTTTCAAGCCGCAACATGGCCATCCTTGGTACAATCTTATTAGTTTACATTGTTGTTCACATGGGTGATTTTTGGTATAAATTTCACAATGAGCCACTTCCTTACGTACAATATACCGAAAACGTAACAACAGGAGAAGTTGTAACAAAAACAATGGACGCTGGTTATACACAAGAAGTGAAAATTGTAGAAATGAGCAATGAAGCAGCAGGTACACATTCTGTAATCGTGAAAGATTTATTTCAAGAAGTTGGGGTTTCGTTCCAAAATCCTTTATTAGTGATTTTTTATATTTTAGGAATGTTTGCAGTGGCATATCACCTGTATCACGGCTTTCAAAGTGCGTTCCAAACTTTAGGCTGGAATCACCCTAAATATACTCCTTTAGTAAAATTTATTGGTACTTGGGTTTTTGCTATTGCCATTCCTTTGGGCTTTGCAGCAATGCCAATATATTTCTTTGCAAAACATTTAATGGGTAATTGATTTTAATAGACTAATTGATAATAATAAGATGTCAAATAAATTAGATGCCAAAATTCCTGAAGGTCCATTATCGGACAAATGGACAAAGTATCGCTCAACTGTACCATTAGTAAACCCGGCTAACAAGCGTAGTTTGGAAATTATTGTGGTTGGAACAGGCTTAGCTGGAGCTTCGGCTGCTGCTACATTGGCCGAACTCGGCTATAAAGTTAAAGCGTTTTGTTTTCAAGATTCACCTCGCCGAGCTCACTCAATCGCAGCTCAAGGTGGTATCAACGCTGCTAAAAATTATCAAAATGATGGTGATTCTGTTTACCGTTTATTTTATGATACAATTAAAGGTGGTGATTACCGTGCAAGAGAAGGAAATGTGCACCGTCTAGCAGAGGTTTCGGGTAATATCATCGACCAATGCGTGGCTCAAGGTGTTCCGTTTGCTCGTGAGTATGGTGGACTTTTATCTAATCGCTCATTTGGTGGTACGCAAGTTCAACGTACTTTTTATGCTGCTGGTCAAACAGGGCAACAATTATTGTTAGGAGCTTATTCTGGTTTAGAGCGTCAAGTGGGTATCGGTAACGTAACCATGTACACTCGCCATGAAATGCTTGATGTAGTAATGATTGATGGAAAAGCTCGTGGAATTATCGCTAAAAATTTAGTAACCGGCGAACTTGAGCGTCATTTCGGACACGCAGTATTGCTTTGTACAGGTGGATACGGAAACGTATTCTATTTGTCAACCAATGCAATGGGTAGTAACGTAACTGCCGCTTGGAAAGCACATAAAAAAGGAGCAAATTTTGCCAATCCTTGTTATACACAAATTCACCCAACTTGTATCCCTGTATCAGGTGACCACCAGTCGAAACTTACTTTGATGTCAGAATCATTGCGTAACGATGGTAGAATTTGGGTGCCAAAACAAAAAGATGATAAGCGTGCTGGAAATGATATTCCAGAAGAAGAAAGAGACTACTACTTAGAGCGTCGATATCCTGCATTCGGAAACTTAGTCCCTCGTGATATTGCCTCACGTGCCGCCAAAGAGCGTTGTGATGCAGGTTACGGAGTTGGGGCATCAAAAATGGCTGTATATCTTGATTTTGCTTTCGCAATTGACCGTTATGGAAAAATTGAAGCAAACAAAAAGAATATGCACGATGCTTCTAAAGAACAAATTACGGAAATGGGTAGAGCGGTTGTGAAAGAGAAATATGGTAACTTGTTTGATATGTACAAACAAATTACTGGAGAAGACCCTTACGTTTTACCAATGCGTATTTATCCAGCGGTTCATTATACAATGGGTGGACTTTGGGTTGATTACAATTTGATGACAAATGTACCAGGTTTATATGCTTTGGGTGAAGCTAATTTCTCTGATCACGGTGCAAACCGTCTTGGGGCAAGTGCCTTGATGCAAGGTTTAGCCGATGGATACTTCGTTATCCCTTATACAATTGGCTCATATCTTTCAAGTGAGATTCGTACCAAATCAATACCAACTGACCATCCTGCGTTTGTGGAGGCTGAGAAAGCGGTTCAAGATAGAATCAACAAATTGATAAATATCAAAGGAAAACAATCTCCCGAATCATTCCACAAGCGTTTAGGTAAAATTATGTGGGATAAATGCGGAATGGCTCGTAACGAAAAAGGTCTGAAAGAAGCAATTGCTGAAATTCAAGCTTTGAAAAAAGAATTCTGGTCAGACTTACGTATTATGGGTGATGCTGATGAATTTAATCCTGAATTAGATAAAGCTGGTCGTGTTGCTGATTTTATCGAACTTGGAGAATTAATGTGTGTTGATGCTCTCAATCGTAATGAATCTTGTGGTGGTCACTTCCGTGAAGAGTTCCAAACCGAAGAAGGAGAAGCACTTCGTGACGATGAGAACTACATGTATGTAGCAGCATGGGAATATGAAGGTGAAAGCAAATGGAACCTTAACCCAGAACCATTGATTTACGAAAACATCAAAATTGCTCAACGTAGTTATAAATAAACCCTTGCCCCAAAAGGGGTGAACACAAAATATTTACAGTTATGTCAGAAGGTAATATGAACATCACACTCAAAGTGTGGCGTCAAAAAAATAAAAAAACAAGCGGTAAGTTGGAAACTTATCAAGTTGAAGGTATTTCTGAAGATATGTCGTTCTTAGAAATGTTTGACGTTTTGAACGAACGCCTAGTTTCAGAAGGAACTGAACCAATTGCATTTGACCACGATTGCCGTGAGGGTATCTGCGGAATGTGTTCGATGTATATCAATGGTCAACCTCATGGACCACTACAAGGCGTAACAACTTGCCAATTGCACATGCGTAGCTTCAAAAATGGTGATACTATCGTAGTTGAACCTTGGAGATCAGTAGCATTTCCAGTTGTAAAAGATTTAGTTGTTGACAGAAGTTCATTCGACCGTATCATCGCATCAGGTGGTTATATTTCTGTTAATACAGGAAATGCTCAAGATGGAAATTCATTACCTATACCAAAAGATGATGCCGACAAAGCATTTGCTGCTGCGGCTTGTATCGGTTGCGGAGCTTGTGTTTCTGCTTGTAAAAATGCGTCAGCAATGTTATTCGTTTCAGCAAAAGTTTCGCAATTAGCATTATTGCCACAAGGTCAACCAGAGCGTCAAGACCGTGCAATGAAAATGGTTGCTCAAATGGATGCAGAAGGATTTGGTTCTTGTACAAACACTGGAGCTTGTGCTGCTGAATGTCCAAAAGAGATTTCTCTCGAAAATATAGCTCGCTTAAACCGTGAATACCTTGGAGCAAGTTTAGGTTCTACGAATTAAGATTAGCAAAGTACATTAAAAAAGTCCCGATTTCTTGTGAAGTCGGGACTTTTTTGTAGAAATATAGTATCGAAATACCTCATTAATTTACGCATACGTATTCAACATCACTGGCATAACGAGCATTAAAGTATCTTCATTTTCTGTTTTCTCAACAGGAATAATCAATCCTGCACGATTTGGTTGAGACATTTCCAAAGAAATATTTTTTACGCTCAAATTATTTAACATTTCAATCAAAAACTTAGCATTAAATCCAATTTCCATTTCTTCGCCATCATATTCGCAAGAAAGCTTTTCTGTTGCTTCGTTTGAATAATCCAAATCTTCAGCAGAAATAACTAACTCATTAGACGAAATTTTTAAGCGAATTTGATGTGTAGTTTTATTTGAATAAATTGAAATACGCTTCAATGTACTCAATAATTCTGTACGTTCAATTCTCAATTTATTGGGATTACTCTGTGGAATTACATTTTCATAGTCAGGGAAACGTTCGTCAATTAATCGGCAAATCATTTTAATGTGTCCAAAACTAAAAAATGCATTTGAATTGCTAAATTCAGCTTTTACAGGTAATGTTTCACCAGGGAGCGAAGATTTTAATAAGTTAAGAGCCTTACGAGGTAAAATCATCGAAGTTGCATTCGGAGATTTTATGTCTTCACGACGATAACGAATCAAACGGTGACCATCAGTTGCTACAAAAGTTGTCGAATTATCAGAAACTTGAACAAAAACGCCTGTCATTGCTGGACGTAAATCATCTGTACTTGTAGCAAAAATTGTATTTGCAATGGCCGAACCAAGCATATCCGAATCCATTTCAATACTGAAATTACGATTTACTTGCGGCACACGTGGAAAATCCATTGGATTTTCACCCGCCAACTTATAACGGCCATTAGCAGTTACTAATTCTGTTCCGAATGTTTCTTCGTCAATATTTATTTGTACTGGTTGCTCAGGTAAACTACGCAAAGTATCTAACAATAAACGAGCAGGAACAGCAAACGAACCACTATCACGAGATTCTACTTCAAACTCAGTAATCATTACAGTCTGCATATCAGAAGCCGTAACGGTTAAGTTAGCCTTGTCTAATTGAAACAAAAAATTCTCAAGAATCGGAACAATTGGATTACTGGCAATAACGCCATTAATAGTAGAAAGGTGTTTCAGTAAAGAGGAGGACGAAATAATAAATTTCATGGGTTTTATTGAGTTTTACTTTTAATAGTTTATTGCTTGAGTACTTATTTACGAAAATTGTGCCAAAATTTTCGGTGCAGAATAAGTCAGCAAAAGTACTAAGAAATATGGGTTTAGCAAAAGAAAAAAGGCTATTGATTATATCATTATAATATAGCCAATAGCCTAAAGTATTTTTATAAAGTAAATTCTAAAAACAAATGATTATGTACTTTGCCTAATTAAAGTACGTTCAGCCCACTTTGAACCAACGTTTTGGCAAGTAAAGCAAACTTTATTCTATCAGGCACTCTGATGCGTTCGTGTTGAATGCGATTAGCCGCTGTTTGTTTTATTCTACTAAATAATTTTAAGTAATAAACGTAAGCTAAATAAACGCCTTTTTTTGCTCCTTCGGGCAAACCCATGATTCCTCTGTAAGCACTATCAAAATCTTTTTGAATATCAGCTTCGATAATTTCTTTTGCCAAAATATCAAAATTATTAAAATCAACGCCAGGAAAATATACTCTTCCACGTTCACTAAAATCACTTTTTAAGTCTCGTAAAAAATTTACTTTCTGAAAAGCGGCACCCAAACTTCGAGCATCAGCTTTTAGTTTGTCGTATAAAGTTTCATTTCCTTCGCAGAAAACACGTAAACACATTAAGCCAACAACTTCTGCCGAACCATAAATGTATTCGTCATAGCCATTCTCGTCGTAAGCAATGTTGTATAAATCCATTTCCATACTATGCAAAAAAGCAGCAATGAGTTCATGTTCAATTTTATATTGCCTCACGATTTTTTGAAAAGAATGTAAAATTGGATTCAAACTGATGCCTTCTTCAATGGCTCGATAAGTTTCATCTTTATATCTGTCTAATAATACTTTCTTGTCAAAGTCATGGAAAGTGTCCACAATTTCATCAGCATATCTTACAAAGCCATAAATGGCAAATATAGGTTCGTGAAACTTCTTATCAAGAGTTTTAATACCTAATGTAAAGGAAGTACTGTAAAGCTCAGTAATAAGCTTACTACACCCAAAAGTAGTTTTTTCGTACAAATCCAACATTACTTTTATTTGTTCAAAACAGTTAAGAGATTGATTTAGTATTGTATATGAAATATTTTAGAAACATGATAAAAGTCATTGTAAAATATTTCAGTATTCCAATATATAACATATAATTGTATAAACAACGAAAACTCAAAACTGTTTTAAAGAGAGTAATATATATTTATTGTTAATTTATCATTCAAGAAGCCTTAAATTCTTTGTTTACTTGTTTTGCCACTACCAAACCCGAAATCAATGATGGCGGAACTCCTGGGCCAGGAACAGTTAGTTGTCCTGTATAATATAGGTTTTTAATTTTTTTACTTTTTAAACTTGGTTTCAGGAATGCTGTTTGGAAAAGTGTATTTGCCAAACCATAGGCATTACCTTTATATGAGTTGTATTCTGCTTTGAAATCATTTACTGCAAAACTTTTCTTATAAATAACATGGTTTCTAATATCATGACCAACATAGGCTTCTAATCTTTCCATCACGATTGCGTAATATTTTTCTCTTATCGCTTCGGTATCTTCTAAATCTGGGGCAATTGGAATTAAGACGAATAAATTTTCACAGCCTTCTGGGGTAACACTATTATCGGTCTTTGAAGGGGCCGAAGCATAAAACAAAGGTTTTGTTGGCCATTTTGGATTTGTATAAATTTCGTCGGCATGAACATTAAAATCTTCATCAAAAAATAGATTATGATGTGTCAATTTATCAACTCGTCGATTTATTCCTAAATAAAATAATAATGAAGAAGGGGCCATTATTCTTTTATCCCAATATTGTTCATTATAATTACGGGTTTCATCACTTAATAGTTTATCCTCAATATGATGATAATCGGCACTACCTACTACAATATCTACCTCGTACTCGCCTTTATTAGTAATTACCTTTTGAGCCAATTTTCCTTCAACTGATATGGAAGTAACAGGTTCATCTAATTTGAATTTCACTCCTTTTTCTTCTGCAAGCGAAACTATACCTTTTACAATTTCATACATGCCACCCATCGGATACCATGTGCCAAGAGCAATTTCAGCGTAATTCATCAAACTGTACAAGGCTGGCGTATTCTGAGGGGTAGCTCCTAAAAACAAAATTGGAAATTCCATTAATTGTAAAAGCCTTTCATTTGAAAAGAATTTACGAATATGCTTTCCAAAAGATGCAAACAAGTCGAGACTTATCGCTTTAGATGCTAAACGAATATCAAAAAACTCTGTTATCGAAATGCTAGGTTTCCAAACAAACTCGCCAATGCCAACATCATATTTATATTTAGACTCTTCTAGAAAGTCTGCTAATCGTTTGCTGCTTCCAATTTCAATACTTTCAAATAATTCTTCAAGTTTTTGCATATTCGCAGGTAACGAGATTTCATCAGCCGTATTAAAGATAACCTTATAAGAAGGGTCAAGCCTTTTCAACTGATAATAATCAGAAGGCTTTTTCCCAAACTCAGCAAAGTAACGCTCAAATATATCAGGCATCCAATACCAGCTCGGACCCATATCGAAAACGAAACCTTGTTCTTCAAAAACTCTAGCTCTTCCGCCAGCCATTGAATTCTTTTCAATCACAGTAACATCATAGCCATCATTGGCCAATTTAGTTGCAGCCGATATACCAGAGAAGCCAGCCCCAATTACAATTACTCTTTTCATAATCAAACTTTAGTTCATTATTATTATGTACAGTTAGCTATTCATTAGAAATGCCTACAATACAATATATATATACAAAGAAACATTGGTAACAATAAAGAAACAATATATATAATAGCATTCGTAGAATCTACATTATTATATACACTTCCTAAACCCAAATTAACTAAGATGGAAACAAGCATAATTCAAATTTGTTTTAAAGAAAGGAGATAATAGGTTAATCAGTATCTTTCCCAGAGTTTCATATATGAATATATAAAGAACTTGTTGTATTTATTGGGTTGAGTAATTTTGTAAATGTCTGATAGTTAGGTGATAATTGGATGTTGGTAGAAATAGTTTTGCTAGGGGGTATTGTGTAGTTAGAAAAAGTTCGTACCTTTGCACTCCCAAACGACGAGAGTTGAGCGGGGAAAAAGGTTTGACGTTGCGTAGCAGGAGCATGGCAAATAGGGCTTTAAAAAAAGGTTAAAGTTTATTTGTTTTTATTAAATTAAATTAAGACCTTTGCACCCCGATAGAGTTGAGAGATAGTAGAGGGGGAGATTAGGAAAAAGAAATTTCAAAAAGTGTTAGGTTTTGTTGAATTGTTTTAAGACCTTTGCACCCCGATAGAATTGAGAGATAATAGAGGGGGAGATTAAGAAAAAGAAATTTCAAAAAGTGTTAGGTTTTGTTAAATTGTTTTAAGACCTTTGCACCCCGATAGAATTAGAGAGTAAGGGGATTAGGGATTAGAAAAAAAATCGAAAAATAATTTTGTTTATTAAAAAAGTTTTTCGTACCTTTGCAATCCGTTTCGGAAAGTAGAAATGGAAAAGAGATTAAGGGGATTGTCTAATAACGAATTGATTATCAATAGTTTAAGTTGTTAGAGGATTAACAAATTCGGTTAATTTCGGTGAAATTGATTGGGTAAAGTTCATTAACTTATTGGGAGAGCAAATGCGAGATTATATTTTAAAGTAGTCAGGCAAACTTGATATTTACAATGGAGAGTTTG
>NZ_CAKLPY010000003.1 GCF_923079645.1 Emticicia aquatica
TAGACTATTACGTTGATAGGTTGTAGGTGTAGAAGTGGTAACACTAAGCCGAGCAATACTAATGAATCGAGGACTCCTATATTTTTATTATATTTTTATTTCTCTGTTACATAAGTCAAATGTCCTGTACATAAGATATTAAGTCCTACTTATTTTAAATAGTAGGCAGTTCTTCATGGTGTTTATAGGGCGGGTGTTCACCTCTTCCCATCTCGAACAGAGCAGTTAAGCCCCGCACCGCCGATGGTACTGAGTTCAAACTCGGGAGAGTAGGTAGATGCCAGAATTTTATTTAAAAGAGTAACCTCTAAAGGGTTACTCTTTTTGCATTTATTGCAAAATTGATAATCGACTTTTAGAAAGGAATTATTTGATTGAACACTTTGTTAAGATTCAAAGGATAGCCTAGATTCTGATAAAAATTAACTACATTATAAATGAAATTACTATTACAATACTTAGGACGTTATCGTTGGCAAGTAGTGTTGGCTTTGGTTTTAGCTGCCATTAATCAAACTTTTTCGTTATTAGACCCACTCATTTTCGGAAAAATAGTAGATGAGTACGCTGGTAAGGCAAAAACTTTCACACAGGCAGATTATACCAAAGGAGTACTACTAATGCTTGCTGCGGTTGTGGGTGTTGCAATGGTGAGTAGAATTGCCAAAACCTTACAAGATTATGTAATGAACATGGTAATTCAAAAATTTGGTGCTTCCATTTTTACTGATGGCTTGAAGCATACGCTCAAACTCCCTTACCAACAATTTGAAGACCAACGAAGCGGTGAAACACTTTCTGTTTTACAAAAAGTGCGTACAGATACAGAGAAATTTATCATGCTTTTCGTGAATGTAGGCTTTACATCTTTGATTGGCATAATTGTATTAAATGTTTATATCTTCCATTTTGGCATTAGCCCATGGTTGTTTTTTGTATATTTAGGTGGAGCAGGTGCTTTAGCTGCTTTAACAAGGGTTTTGAGTAGAAAAATTAAAGAGATTCAGCGAGTTATTACGAAGGAAACAACGGCGTTGGCGGGTACAACTACAGAGTCGCTCCGAAATATTGAGTTAATTAAAAGTCTTGGATTGACTGACCAAGAAATTAAGCGTTTGAATCTGAATACGATGAAAATCTTACAGTTGGAGCTTAAAAAGGTACGTAGCATTCGTAGTATTGGTTTTATTCAAGGTACTTTCGTGAATTTTCTCCGCCAAGCTATTCTTTTTCTTTTATTATTATTGATTTTTAAAGACCAAATGACTGTTGGTCAACTGCTTACATTACAATTTTGTTCATTTTTTGTGTTTGGTCCAATGCAAGAAATGGGAAATGTGATTATTGCTTATCGAGAGGCAGAAGCTTCATTGAATAATTTTCAGAAGTTACTTAATAATCCTATTGAAGTTACACCAGAATATCCTTCAAAATTAGGGGCAGTTGAAAATTTGAAATTTGAATCAGTTAGTTTTAGTCATCTGACTGCTCAAGGAAAAGCATTAGATGATGTAAGTTTTGAGGTAAAAAAAGGGGAAACAGTAGCGTTTGTTGGCCCTTCTGGTTCTGGAAAAACAACGTTAGTTAAGCTTTTAGTCGGACTTTATAATCCATCAGAAGGGAAAGTTTTTTATAATAATTTACCTTCAAATGAAATTAATATTGAAGAGTTGCGTTCGCAAATCGGTTTCGTGACGCAAGATACACAGCTTTTTTCGGGAACAATCAAAGAAAATTTACTTTTTGCACAACCTAGTGCAAGCGATGCTGAAATAATGGATGCTTTGCAAAAAGCATCATGTCAAAATCTTTTAATAAGAGCTGAAAATGGCATTGATACAGTGATTGGTGAAGGCGGAATTAAGATTTCGGGAGGTGAAAAACAACGTTTATCAATCGCAAGAGCTTTGCTTAGAAACCCAAAGATTTTTGTTTTTGATGAAGCTACTTCTGCATTAGATTCATTGACCGAAGAAGAAATCACGAACACTGTGAAAGATGTTACCGCCGAAGGTGACTATATTACAGTGATGATTGCTCATCGACTAAGTACAGTAATGCACGCCGACAGAATCTTTGTTTTGGAACAAGGAAAAATCATCGAAGTAGGCAGACATGAAGAACTTTTGGTGGAAAAAGGGTTGTATTACGCCATGTGGAGACAACAAATAGGTGAGCGTAAGAATAAACTTATTCCTGCATTACCTTAGTAATTTCGTTTAGTTTTTGAACTTTACTTTGAAAATCACCTTTTAATTTATTTCTGATAGCCTGCAAGTTATTTAATGTTTCTTGCAGGCTTTCGGGAATGATTTCCTCTAAAATTTCTCGAAAACGTTTCGCAAAAGTTGGTGATTTCCCATTCGTAGAAATAGCGATTTTTAAATCATCTTTTACAACTACCGAGCTCAAATAAAAATCACACAAATCTGGTGTATCAGCAATATTTACTAATATTTTCTTAGTTTTACAGTCATCTCTTACTTGACGATTTACTTCTTTGCTGTCAGTGCCAGCCGTAACTAAATCTATTCCTTCAAGGTGCGAAATATGATATTTTTCTTGAATCAAATTCAGATTATAGTGAGCAACCAAAGCTTTAATTTCTTCACGAATTTCGGGAGAAACAAGCGTTACTTTTGCTTTGGGTGAATTCCTGAAAATAGCTTCGAGTTTTTCTAAACCTACATTTCCACCACCAACTACAAGTGTGTGAAGTTCTTCAAGTTTTAAAAATATCGGAAATAATGTGTTCATTTTAAGCCGAAAAAGTTTTTTCTAAAATTATCACTAATTGCTCTAATCCGTTTTTATCTACTTCAGAAAAATCATCTAATTTATCACTGTCAACATCTAAAACCATCATGACTTCAGCATTTTTATCAAAAATAGGTAAAACAATTTCAGATTTTGAAGCCGAACTACACGCAATATGCCCAGGAAACTCATCTACATTTGGAACAATTACGGTTTGTTTTGTGCGATAACAGTATCCGCAAACACCTTTATCAAAATTGATGCGAGAACACGCAATTGGCCCTTGAAAAGGCCCTAAAACTAGTTGATTTCCACGTTTGATATAAAATCCTACCCAAAAGAAATTGAAAGCTTCTTTCAAAGCCGCTGCGAAGTTTGACAAATTGGCTATTTGGTCAGTTTCACCATTTAAAAGTGCCTCTATTTGGGGAATAATACTATCATAAATTTCCTTTCTGGAGGCATTTTCCGGAATATATAATGTTTCAGCCATAAAATATATTTTCGAATGACGAATGGTTACTGCATAAAATCGAATTTTGGAAAGGTTAAGCTAAGTTTTTAGCAAAAAACCTTTTCAAAGTTGGAGCATCAATGGCTTTTATTTGCCATTTATTGGCCAAATCTCCCAAAGTTGCTATTGTAATGTTGTTAAAAATAATTGTATCGGGAGAAATAAGACCGCTTTCAATGGTTTTTTTAGATTGAAAGACCGAAAAAGTTTTAATTTCATCGTTATCAAAGTAGGCTTGAGAACGGTCGAAAAAATCAATATTTAGTTGTTCACCTAATTCTTTAAACCAACGACTAGAAGCATCAATTGAACAGCCACTAGCTTCGTTAAAACTTTGGTCGAGAGCAATAATGACGAAGCGATTGTATAAAACTTTTGCAGAAGCCAATAATGAAGCTCCGTGTGCAGCCCATTGATTGACAGCTGGTTTTAAATAAGATTCAATCGTATTTGCTTCATTATCAGTCAATTGGCGATTGACTTGATATACCCATACACGGGCATTTTGCGGAATTTTGTCGAAATCTATATACATACTATTATCTTTAAAAAAATATGCCACAATCAAAATTGCGGCATATATAATTTATAAACAATATTTCTTTGAAAATAGTCTCAGATAATGGCAATTAAAATTTTGCAGGATAAGTTTTAAACTCAGTTTTACATCGCTTGCTCCAACAACTCAGCTAAATCATAAACTTTTACATTATATTCACGCTCTTTGTTTTTTACACCATCGGACATCATTACCATACAGAATGGACACGCAACCGCAATCGTATTCGCACCAGTGGCCAAAGCATCTTCAATGCGTTCAACATTGACGTCTTTTGTTCCTTTTTCGGGTTCTTTAAACATCTGTCCACCGCCTGCACCGCAGCAAAGTCCGTTGGTTTTACAACGTTTCATTTCTACTAATTCGGCATCTAAATTTTCAAGTAATTGGCGTGGAGCTTCATAAATATCATTGGCACGACCCAAATAACATGAATCATGATAGGTGATTTTTTGTCCCTTAAACGAGCCGCCACCTTCAATTTTCACTCGACCATCATTGATTAATTGCTGCAAATAAGTGGAATGATGAATTACTTCGTAGTTTCCACCCAATTCAGGATATTCGTTTTTAAGCGTATTAAAGCAATGCGGACAAGCCGTTACGATTTTTTTAATACCATAACCGTTCAGTACTTGAATGTTTTGTTGAGCAAGCATTTGGAAAGTAAATTCGTTTCCAGCTCGACGAGCTGGGTCTCCAGTGCAAGCTTCTTCTGTGCCGAGAACAGCGAATTTTACTCCAATTTTATTCAAAATTTTCACAAATGAAATCGTCACTTTTTTGTATCGGTCATCAAAAGAACCAGCACAACCTACCCAAAAAAGTACTTCGGGTTCTTGACCGTTTGCTGCCATTTCTGCCATTGTAGGCACTTTATATTCGATAATTTCTGCCATAGTGTTAATAGATTGAATACGATTCTTAGCAAAAATAGTATGCTTGCATAATATTTACAAGTGAGAGCATGAAAATTATTTATGCTCCGTTGGTGTTATGATATTTATGAAGGGCTTTATTCTAAGCAAAGATTGAATTTAGTACCTTTGAGCTAATAAAATGGTTTAACCTCACCCTAAATCCTTCTTATTTTTTAGAAGAAGGGTTTTGAATGCAGTTTTGAGATAAAATACTAATTTCTTGTACTACATTCATCATTCGTAATTGAATCAAATGTCTGAAAGCCTTTTTTCTGTAGAAACTACTTTTTTTGCTGATGTGATTTTGCCTGTTCCGATTCCACGAATGTTTACATATCGTGTGCCAAGAAATTTTGTGGATGAAATAAAAATAGGAGCGAGGGTCATCGTACAATTTGGTAAAAATCGGGTTGTTACGGCGGTTGTTGGTCGGATTCATCAAACACCTCCAGAAAAATATCAAGCAAAATATATTCTTGAATTACTTGATAATGAGCCACTTATCACACAACAACAACTTTGGTTATTCGATTGGATTGCAGATTATTATATGTGTTGTGTTGGCGAAGTGATGAACGTCGCTGTGCCGTCGGGCTTGAAAGTGACAAGCCAATCGAGGATTCAAATTAATCCAGATTTTGACCATGCCGAATTATTGGATGAACAAGAAATAGGGTTTCTTGATATTCTGAAAAATCATGCTTCTTTGACGTATGACGATGCCATAAAATTTGTAGGTGAAACCAATATCAACGCCATGATAAAATCGTTGATTGGCAAGCACGCAATTATTATGTATGAAGAAGTGAAGGAAAAGTATAAGCCTAAAATTGCTAAGAAAGTTCGCCTAAAAAGGGTTTATGAAGGAACGGAAGAAGTGGCCAATTTGATTGATTCTTTGGCAAAATCAGCGAAACAACAAATGGTTGTTTTGGAATATTTAAGGCAAATTCCGATGCACCAATTATCAGAGCGAAATCAGCTTGGGGTCGATAAAGCACTTTTTACGAAAGGAGAAACGTCAGATTCTGCTTTAAATACTTTAATTGAAAGAGGTGTTTTAGAACAATTTGAAGTAATTGTTTCTCGCTTTAGTGATGATTTGCCACCAGAACCAGTAAAAATTGAATTAACCGAAGCACAGCAACAAGCAAGCGACGAAATCTTGACACATTTTGGTGAAAAAGACGTGGTTTTATTGCACGGAATTACAGGAAGTGGAAAAACAGAAATTTACATTGATTTGATTCAAAAAGTGTTGGAAGGAGGCTCACAGGTCTTGTTTTTATTGCCAGAAATTGCACTCACAACCCAAATTGTGGTACGGATGAAGCGAGTTTTTGGAGATAAAATGGGCGTTTATCATTCTAAATTTTCGGATAATGAACGAGTAGAAGTTTGGCGTGGAGTTTTGGAAGGGCGATACCAATTTGTGGTTGGTGTGCGTTCGGCGGTTTTTTTGCCAATGGATAATTTGGGTTTAGTAATTATTGATGAAGAACACGAAGGTTCTTACAAGCAATATGACCCCGCTCCCCGCTACCACGCCCGTGATGTTGGAATTATGTTGGGACTAAAACAAGGAGCAAAAATATTGTTGGGGTCGGCTACGCCATCGCTTGAAAGTTATTATCAAGCCAGCACTGGAAAATATGGTTTGGTATCACTTAACCAACGTTACGGCAATGCTCAATTGCCAGATATTCATCTGATTGATTTGAAGGCAGAACGCAAATCAAAAACTATGAAAAACGATTTTTCAGGAACTTTGTGCCAGCATATCGAACATAATTTAGAAAATGGTGAACAAACAATTATTTTTCAAAACCGTCGTGGATATTCGCCGTATTTGAATTGTCAAGAATGTAATTGGATTGGTGAATGTGAGCAATGTGCAGTGAGCTTGACTTATCATCTTGACTCAAAAGAATTGCGTTGCCACTATTGTGGTCATAAAGAAGAAATTCCGAGAGCTTGCCCTGCGTGCGGTTCGGGAAAAATAAAAACGGTGGGTTTTGGTACTGAAAAACTAGAAGATGATTTGCGAATTATGTATCCTACGGCACGAGTACAACGCATGGATTTGGACACAACTCGCACAAAAAATGCGTATCAGACCATTCTTGGGGAGTTTGAGCAAGGAAATACCGATATTTTGGTCGGAACGCAGATGATTAGCAAAGGGCTTGATTTCGACCGAGTGAGTTTGGTTGGAATTTTTGATGCTGACCGCATGATTCACTTTCCTGATTTTCGGGCGGCTGAACGGGCTTTTCAGATGCTTACACAAGTAAGCGGGCGAGCAGGCAGACGTGAGAAAAAAGGTTTGGTGTTGATACAGACCAATAATACTAACCAGAGTTTGCTGCATAAAGTAGTTAGTAATGATTATATGGGTTATTATAATGAAGAAATTAAGGAGCGGGAAGGGTATTTTTATCCACCTTTTACTCGTGTGATTTCGATAACCGTAAAGCATGAAGAACAAGACAAAGCCGAAAAAGCTGCTCATTGGTTGGCCGATAAATTACTAGAAAAACTCGGTAAAGCTCGTGTGCTTGGCCCCGAAAAAGGTATGGTTGAACGAGTAAGAAACAAATTTTTGTTTGATATTTTGCTAAAACTCGAAAAAGACAAACTCAACATAAAAGCCGCCAAGATTTTCTTGCAAGAACAAATCGACGCCGTAATGACTCAACGCGAGTTCAGAGGAGTTTTTGTGGTGGTTGATGTGGATGCGGTTTAAACCAATGAACACTAATTGAGTTCGGAACATTCAGCCGAATTGTGTAAGAATAAAGTCACTTTTACGAAGTTTATACCATCGCACAACAAGGTCTTTGAAGGAAATGATTGTAAACAAACTAAATATGAAACATTTAGCAAAACATTGCAATTTCTCACAGTTATTGTAAATACAATAATTTCTAGTAAATTGGCTTAATTTTTAATTTTAATAATTTTTATAATGGCAAAAGGAAAAGTAAAGTTTTACAATGAATCGAAAGGTTTCGGATTTATCATCTCAGATGAAAATGGAGAAGAAATTTTTGTACATGTGACAGGCTTAAAAGAGGATATCCGTGACAATGATGAGGTAGAATATGAAGTTGCACAAGGCAGAAAAGGGCCAAATGCCGTAAATGTAAGGCAAGCCTAAATTTCTCAGCCAAACCGCATTGCTATCAAGGCTTTGCGGTTTGGTTAGCTTCCGTGCTTATTGCCTCTGCAAGTACCTCAATATTTATGTCATTTATAGTTTTGAACTTTATACAATACCCACTAATACTTGCCTTTCCGAGCCTTTGTCCATAAGTTTGGGCTAAATACTTCTTATCTTCAATACCAAGAATATAGACAGAAATGCCAGTTGTATTGGCACTCATTCCAATCTTAAACCACTCATTTATTTTCCCATTTGTATACTTGATTGTATGGACTCCGTATCCAATTGTTGGGTTGGACACAGTCTTATTTTCGCTGTTTTTACCATCAAAAAACCAAAGTTTACACACAGGTAACGCTTGTAGTATAAGCTGGTGCAATGCCAGCATTTCATGTTGCTTTGGCTCAGATTGGCTATTAATATAAGCTTTGATTTGTTCTTGAATTTCCATGGTCAATCTAATTCTTCACAGTAAAAATGATGGATATTTAGCAATTTTTGAATTTCACGAACGACATTCTCTTCACTCTCAATTCGCAAGATTTTGTCGCAATCATCAAGGTCAAAATTCCATTTTCCTTTTAACAAAATGTTGTCGATTTGAGGCTTAAATGCTTTTATCTGTTTCTTAGTTTTTACTGATGTTTTGAAAACAAAAATCATTGTGCCGATAAAGCTGCTAATAGACTTTCTAAGTTTTGTAAAGATGCAGTAAAGCCAAGTCGGAAGCCTTCGAGTATGCTTTCCATACGCTCAAACGATTCATTAAAAACTGTAATGCTAACTTTGGTAATGCCGTTTTGTTCGCTGAAATTATAGTCCCATTCAGAGCCGTATAAGTCAGGATTTTCATTTTCGTCAGCAAAAACATTAAACATTTTAAAATTGGTCTTCGGAGTAATTGATGTGTATTTTTGAATCGCCCATCGTGCATGCCCTTCTGGACTTATCATTGCATAAAATCTTTTGCCACCAACTTCAAAATTCATATATTTTGTTTTTGATATAAACGGTTTGGGTGCTACCCATTGGTCGAGTAATTCTTGTGTCGTAAAAGCATCCCAAACTAATGATAGTTCGGCAACAAATTCTCTTGTGATGAATACCGTTTTAGCTTCTTTGTCAACGGTAAAGTCAAAAAATAAGTCATTTTTCATTTTTTTGTGATTTAATTGTTGCTAATAAATTATCGAGTTGATTGAATCGAGTTTCCCAAATCTTGCGGTATTGCTCCAGCCATTTATCAATTTCTTTCATTTTTTCGATTTCGAGCGAGTAATAAATTTCTCGGCCATGCTGTTCTTGTTTTACAAGTTCACACTCTGTGAGAATACGTAAATGTTTTGACACTGCTTGGCGTGTCGTGTTGAAGTTTTCGGCAATGGCGTTGGGTGTCATTGATTGTAATGCAATCAAGGCAATAATACCTCGTCTGGTTGGGTCTGCAATTGCTTGAAAAATATCTCGTCTCATTTGTTTTTTGTTTGTGAAACTAATCGGTTGCAAATATATGTGCAACTTTTTGGTTTCGCAATTTTTATTTTTAATTTTTTTTCTGATTGCAGAAATTGAAGGAAGATAAGATATAATCTCGTTAAGCTGAATAAGAAATAAGTCTTGGCATTAACCGTTTTTAAAAACGAATATAGAATGACTAAAAGTAAAACATTTAGTCGAACGAAGTAAACAAAATTCACCAATAAAGTCGATAATTTCTCACAACAGGTCGATAAACATCGAAAATACCTTTATTGGTTTTAGATTTTTTGGTCTTATAGTATTACCTTTCGTCGTCAAGACAAACTATCAACAATCATGAAAAAACACTACCCTCTCTTATTAATTCTCTGGTTTTTATTAACCTGTATCAGTACAAGCTTCGCTCAAAAAGTAAGTGTCACTGGTATTGATTCTTCTTTAAAGCCTGGTGATGATTTCTTTATGTACGTCAACGGAAAATGGTATAATTCAGTTGAAATTCCTTCGACGCAATCGGGTGTTGGAGCATATTCGTTCATGAATTTCCCGCAACGCATCCGTTTACAAGGCATCTTAGATAGTGTTTCGGCTGCCAAAAACCCGTTTGGAAGTATCGAGCAGAAAGTAGGAGATTTCTATGCTTCGGGTATGGATACAATCACCATCAATAAGAGAGGTTACGAGCCTGTAAAACCTTTGCTCAAACAAATTGATGGTATTAAAAATGTGGCTGCTATCATGAAATATGTAGCTGACCAGCAAAAAGTTAATAATTTTTCAATCATTGGTTTTCGTGTGGGACCAGATATTAAAAATAGTGCTATTAATATAGTCAATTTAGGGCAGACAGGAATCGGTTTACCCGAAAGAGATTACTATTTCAGAACCGACTCTTCGACGCTTTTTATTCAGAAAGCTTATCAAAATTACCTCAGCACATTGTTTAAACTTACGGGTATTGACGCTGCCACAGCAACTCAAATGGCTTCGGCTGCTTACACTATCGAAAAAGAATTGGCGAAGTCACATAAAACAAATATCGAACGCAGAAACGTACAAGCCAATTACAATAAACTCGCAGTTACGGCCATTGCTCAAAAGCAACCAAACATAGGCTGGCAAGTTTTTTTCGCAGCATTAGGCGTAAAAGTTGACTCACTAAATATGCAACAACCTGCTTATTATAACCGCTTAGATTCATTGTTGACCTCGGTATCAATTGCAGACTGGAAAGCCTATCTAAGAGCTAAAACACTCGTTTCTTACGCAGATTTTTTGAGCAAACCATTCACAAAAGCATCTTTTGAATATTCTAAAGTGTTGACTGGACAAGCTACCCAAAAACCAAGAGGAGAAGATATTACAGATGCAGTAGATAAATCGCTCGGACATGGACTAGCTCAACTCTATGTTAAAAAATATTTCCCTGAAGAGGCCAAACGACGGATGAAAGAGTTAGTGAAAAATTTGAAAACTGCCTTTGAAAACCGAATCAATAATCTTGAATGGATGAGCGATTCGACTAAAACGAAAGCCAAAGAAAAATTGTACGCATTCACCGAGAAAATAGGTTATCCTGACAAATGGAGAGATTACTCGAAAGTAGTAATCAATCGTGGCACCTATTTTGAAAATAGATTGGCTACCAGCAAAAATGATTTTGTTTATGCACTTTCAAAAATAGAGCAACCTGTTGACCGTACAGAATGGGGTACAACTCCGCCTACGGTTACGGCTTACAACAATCCGCCATTGAATGAAATTGTTTTTCCAGCGGGTATTCTTCAGCCTCCGTATTTTGATGTGAATGCCGATGATGCCCTTAATTATGGTGGAATTGGAATGGTAATTGGCCACGAAATTACACACTCATTTGATGACCAAGGAGCTTTATATGATAAGTATGGTAATGTAAAAAATTGGTGGAAGGCAGATGATTTCAAAAAATTCAAAGCTAAAACTCAACTCGTGATTGAGCAATATAATAAATTTACAGTGCTTGATTCGATGCACGTAAAAGGTGCTTTGACAGTTGGTGAAAATACTGCCGATATTGCTGGAATTGCCATTGCTTTCGATGCTTTCAAGCTCACACAACAAGCAAAGAGTAATGAAAAAATTGATGGTTTTACGCCCGAACAGCGTTTCTTCATTTCAATTGCCAGAATATGGCGAGTAAAAACAAAAGATGCTTTTATGCGTACGTATGTAAACACCAACCCGCACTCGCCAGCAAAATGGCGTGTCAATGGCCCGTTAATGAATTTTACACCTTTCTATAAGGCATTTGATATAAAACCAGGCGATAAAATGTACAAACCTGAAAGCGAACGCATAACGGTTTGGTAAAAATTTGTTATTGTGAAGATAAAAATACCTCTGCCAAGAAATATTTTTGACAGAGGTATTTTTTATTTATTTCTCATTCAAACACTCAAAAACCATTCTATAAAAATCGGGGTGAGATTGCCATGTTTGTCCAGAAACATATTTTCCATCTCTCACAGCTTCATTTTTACCTACAAAATTACCTCCACAGGCTTCTACCTCAAATCTTACATTTTCATAGCAAGTAACAGTTTTATTTTTAACCAAACCTGCGGCTGTCAGAATTTGTATGCCATGACAAATAGAGAAAATAAATTTATCGGTCTTGTCAAATTCTCTGACGATTTCTATGGCTTTTTCGTTGTGGCGTAAAAATTCGGGAGCTCTTCCGCCCAAAATCAAAACGGCAATGTAATCTTCGGTTTTTACATCAGCAAAAGCAATATTTGACTCAACAATATACCCTGGTTTTTCGATATAAGTATCCCAACCAGGTTCAAAATCATGAATAACCAAATTGAGTCTTTTTACGCTTGGTGCAGCAATAATTGCCTCATATCCAGCTTCTTCAAAGCGATGTTTGCCATACAAACATTCGTAACCTTCACCAGCATCACCAGTGATAATCAATATTTTCTCTTTCTTTGACATTGTATAAAATAAGGTTGAATAAAAAACAAATATAGAAATTCTTGGCAAAGGTGGTTCGAAATACTTCTACGATGTGCAAACTTCTCCACACAATCTGCTCAAAATTCGCTATATTTGGGTGTAAGATTTAATTTTTAAAAATGAGAAAAATAGCACCCATCGGTAAAAAAAATTTTGTGGGTAAGAAATTTAAAAAAGCAGGCCCAAATGAATTAAATGCTTCTGATAAAAATTTTATTAGAAATAATATTAATCTGTTTAACATCCAACTATTAGCATTTAAAGTAGGAAAGCCAGTTGCTGCTGTTGAGAAATTCATAAAAAAAGAAAAATTAATTTCAACACTTGAGCTCCAAGAAGTCAAAGAATTAGTTGAACCAATCGTGCCAGTTGAAGTAATTTCAAGAAAACTCGATAGCACAGCGTCGTCGAAAGAGAAGAAAAAAAGTAGAAAAAGCGAAAAAGTATTGAGTAAAATAGATTTTATTCGAGAAAATTATCAGAAAAGTAGTGCCATTAAGATGGCAAAAGAGTTAAATGTTTCTATTACTGTGGTTAGGTATCACCTCAAAAAACTGAATCTAACACCTTTAAAAGTATCAAGAGCTCTTCCTGACGCCATATTAGAAAGGGAGAGTTTCATTGCAAAAAATCATAAAAAATATACGGTAAACGAACTTTCAGAAAAACTACATTGTAGCCGAGATGTTGTTAGAATTTCGCTACGAAGATTAAAATTAACAGCACTTAGAGTAACCAAAGAGCAGGAAATACCTCCTCAAACGATTGATTTCATTAAAGTCAATTATCGGACAATGACCGCAAGAGAAATGAGCAATGCTTTAGACAATAAAGTTAGTTGGAAGCAGATAAAATACCTGTGTGAAAAACATGGTTTCTTGAAAACACCCGCAGAAATCACGGCTATCAGAAATCGTTGGAATAGAAGCGAATTTACAGCAAGTGAAGAAAAATATATCACTGCTAATCATGGTAATATTTCTTTGTCAGAAATTGCAAAAAATATTGAAAGAAATCGTTCAGCGGTTGTAAAATTCTTGGCAAGAAAAGGATTAAAAATAACAAAAGAGCAACACGATGCTCTCAATAGAAAGAATTTTGAGAAAGGGCGAATGATAATGAAAACAATACTAGAGACTAAAAATGCTTCTAAAAAATAGTTTTTTGTAAAAATTAACCCAAATTCATCTGTTTTATCAAAATATTTTGGAAATTGAAGTAAATTCAACCTTAACAAAATAAAAAATAAACAGATGGAAATTATTGAGTTTTTGTATCAGGAGCTTATTGGCTTTTTGGGTTTACGTGGTACTTTAGAAATCTTGAAATCAGGTGATTTTAGTGCATTTCTAACTTTTGATGGCATTATTACAGGTATTGGGCCAATCTTACCAATTTTGCTTGTACTTGAGCTTATAAATGGACTAATTCTCAAAAATCCGCATGCAAAAGTGTATAAAATCACTTTTTTGATTTATATCCTAAATCGTTTTATTGGCCGTTTTATTTCAATCGGAGCTATTTCATTTCTGATAGCTAATTTGCAAAAATACGCACCTTTTCAGACTACATTTACTTGGTATTGGCTTATTTATGGCTATATCGTTTGGGAGTTTTCGCATTTTGTATATCATTTTTTGGGGCATAAAGTACGTTTATTTTGGTGTTTGCACGCTACACATCACACCCCCGAAAATATGAATTTATCGGTTTCTCACGCACATTTTTTCCTTGAAGGCCCTTATGCAGATATAATTAGAGGTTCAATTTGCATCATTTTTGGTATTCATCCAGCACTTTTATTTTTCATTATGTTTATTGATGGCACTTACGGAATGTTTATTCATGTAGGTGAGAATTTAATGAAAAACGGGAAAATGGGCTTTTTGAACCATCTCATTCTTACACCTTCGCATCATCGAGTGCATCATGCCAAAAATCCATTGTATATGGATACCAATTTTTGTAATCTATTAAATATTTGGGATAAAGTTTTCGGTACTTATCAACTCGAAAAAGATGAAGTAAAAATCGAATATGGCATAACCAGAACAATGGATTCGGGTAATATTTGGGATGTTTATTTTGGTGAGTTTATCGCTTTATTTAAAGATATTTGGGCGGCTCCTACTTTGAAAGATAAAGTTTTGTACATTTTTATGCCACCTGGTTGGCATCATTCGGGCGACCACAAAACGGCTTCGGTTGTGAGAAACGAATATTTGAGGAGCAATAAATAAAAATGAAATTGACAAAGATTCTTCCCTAATAAAAGAAGAATCTTTGTCATTTTAGGCATTCTTGATTTCTGCTAAGATTGCAGCTCCGCCATTTTCCAGAACTTCTTGAGCGAGGGTTTCGCCTAATAGTTGAGCATTCTTGGCTGATGCTGAACTATGTTTACGCACAATTGTTTGTCCATCTAAACTAATAATTCCTGCGGTCATATTTAGTGATAAACTGCCTTCTTTTTCTTCGGCAATACACCAACCAAATGACGGAATAGAACAACCACCTTGAAGTTTACGTAAATAGGCACGCTCGGCGATTAAACATTTTTCGGTAACTTCGTCATTAATTAATTGCCGTATGGCTATTCTTTTTTCCTCAGAAAGATTTTTTGCTGCTTCAATCGCAACACAGCCTTGTCCAACTGGAGGTGCAAACTTCGTTGAAGAAAGTTCTTGAGCAATTAAATCGTGGTAGCCCATGCGATGCACACCAGCGTAAGCCAATAAAAGAGCGTCGCATTGCCCATCTTCAAGTTTACGGAGGCGGGTTTGCAAATTTCCACGCATATCAACAATTTTGATGTGTGGGAAATAATGGCGAAGCATCGCTACACGACGCGTAGAAGATGTACCAACCACGAAAGGCTCATCAGTCTCAAGCGAAAGTTTTGTGTTGAAACTCACTAAAACATCAGCAATTTTTTCACGTTCGGTAAAAGCAACAATTTCTAAATCGTCAGCCAACTCAGATTGTAAATCTTTGGCAGAATGTACTGCAATATCAATTTCGCCCGAACGCAGTTGGTCTTCCAATTCCTCTGTAAAAACACCTTTACTACCAATTTTTGATAATGCTCGGTCGAGGATTTTATCGCCTTTCGTTTCGATGATAATTATCTCTGTATCAATGTTTTGAGCTTTTAGTTTTTCTTCAACATAATATGCTTGCCAAAGTGCTAACTTGCTTCCACGAGTACCAATTTTTATTTTCATGTGTATAATGATGAATGCTATTTTTGAGTTTACTTACGAAAATTACATTTGGTTAGTAAAGTTTTTATAAAATTAATGTTGAATTTTGCTTCAATTTTTATCGCATCAAACGAGCAATAGCTAGTGAAATATCTAAGAAGATAATTTTACCACGTCCGTTGCGTTCGATATGATAATGTGATTCACTCAAAATAGTTGTTATTTGTTCTAAGTTGTTTATATTCAATACATTAGAAAACTTTTGAACAAATATTAATTCGTCGCCTTCGAGCCGAATTAAGTTTTCACCGCCATTGCGATAAAGAAAAATTTCTCTAAAAATATTTAAACCATACTCCAACATCGCCTTTTGGTATTCTTTGCCTTTGGCATCAAATTCGTCGGCCATTGGTACTAATTTCAGAATATTTAAGGCGTAGCACATTCGCATCCAAGAGGCAAACCAAGTATGTTGGTCGTCTTCGGTTTTATTGGCAATTGCTAAAGCATAATTTAGATTTCCTTCCGAAAGATAAGCAACTTGTTTGGCTCTTTCGAGTGTAATAGATTGATTTTGAGTGAGATATGAAATTATTTCTTCATCCGTAAAATTTCTAATAGCAATTCTTTGTGTGCGAGAAATAATGGTTGTTAGCAATTTTTCGGCACTATTGGCTACTAATAAAAAAAGTGTTTGTTCGGGTGGTTCTTCTAAAATTTTCAAAAGAGCATTTCCTGCAGTAATATTGAGTGTTTCAGCTTGCCAAATAATGACAATTTTATAGCCACCTTCATAAGATTTTAATGATAATTTTTGAATCAATTGTCGTGATTCTTCTGCAGGAATATTGCCTTGTTTGATGTTGATTCGTTCGAGCCAATCGGATAAATTTCCAAAAGGTGTTTCTTTGACAAATGCCCGCCATTGAGTCATAAAGTTTTCAGAAAGTACAGACTTTCCACCAGCCGTTGGGAAAATATAATTTACATCTGGATGAGCCAATTTACTCATTTTTGCACAATTTGGACATTTTCCACAAGCATCATCAGGTTGCTTATTTTCGCAATTAATATAGGTAGCATACGCCAACGCCAATGCCAAATTGGCACTTCCTTCCGCTCCATGAAAAAGCTGAGCGTGAGCAACATGATTGCCAATAACTGCTTGTATTAGCGATTGTTTAACGTCGGTAAGACCCGTAATTTCTCGAAAAAGCATAAGTGCTGTTGAACTTTATCAAATCAGAGGTAAAGATATTTATTTACCGAAAACCTTAGAATTTAGGTACTTATTGTTGTTTTAAGTCATGCACATGTTTCAAAACTGCAATTTCAGCTTCGGTCAATTGCTTATCTCGGCGTTGCATGGTGGCATTTATTACTTGTATCGCTTTATCGAAACGATAATTTACATACTCGGTGTCAGCTCCGCCCCAAGTAAAAGACGGAATATGTTTATCCTGAAAACCTGCTCCGTAAACATTGGCACTTACACCTACAACTGTGCCTGTATTAAACATTGTACTAATGCCTGCTTTGGTGTAATCGCCCATGAAAAGACCGCAAAAAAGTTCGCCTGTTTTTTCGAGTTGATTGGTCGCATAATTATATAGCTTTACTTCAGTGTAATCGTTTTTGAGGTTAGAATTATTACAATTTGCTCCTAAATTACACCATTCTCCAATAACTGAGCCACCCAAAAAACCATCGTGAGCTTTGTTGGAATAACCAAAAAACACAGAACTTCCAACTTCACCGCCAGCCCGACAAAATGGGCCAAGTGTAGTATTAGGTCGCATTTTGCTTCCCCAAGCCACAATACATCCTTCGCCAGCAGAAAATGGGCCGATTACTAGTGAACCTTCTTGAATAACGGCATTTTTTCCTATGTAAATGGGTCCATTCTCAGCATTAAAAATAACTGCTTTGATACTCGCACCTTCTTCAACAAATATATTTTCGGGAGCGTAAATACGGGTAAATGGGTCATTAATTTCTTGCGATTTTCTGTCTTTAGTAATGACTTGAAAATCTGCTTTTATTTGCTCTCCATTTTTTAAGAAAATATCAGGTAATTGCTTGATAATGGTTATTTCTCCTATGAAATGCTGTTGATTAAACGCATCATAATCAATCGGAAATGAAAGCGTTTTTGATGTTTTGATTGCTAAAGTATCATTTCCTGCAACCAAAGATTCGTCTTCATTGAGTTGGAGAATTGCTTCGATAATTGTTTTGTTTGGGCAAACTGCTCCGTTGATGTATATTTTTACTGAGTCATCAAATGTATTTTTTTCGGCAAGATAATTTTCGGTTAAACAAGAAATTTTGCTAGAAAATTGATATTCCCATTTTTCGCGGATGGTGAGCGTTCCACAACGAATATCGGCTACGGGACGAATGAAAGTGAAAGGTTTTAATTGGTTTCTGATTTGAGAATCATCAAAAAGTATGTAATTCATCGAATTTCCTTTGGTTGTTTCAGAAGGCAAATTTACGAAAAAATACTTGGTAAGTAGCTGAGAAAAGTCTTTGATTCATGGAATAGCTCTAAATCAGTGTTTAAGTGCTATTCCATGTGAAATATTTTAGTTAAAATTTATTTTCATCAACATCTTTAATAAACTGAATAACGTTGGGAAAATACGTTTTTTGGTCATCCCAAAAAGATAAATGACTACCATCAGGACAGTATAAATAACGCCCTTTTTGCACCAGTTTACTGATTTCTTCCATCGCTTTTGGGTCCATAGTGTCGTATTTTGCCCCAATAGCAAGCGTCGGAACTTTGATATTTTTTAGACTAGCTTTTCTGTCCCAAGTCAATAAACGACCACCTACTTTAAACTCACTTGGCCCTTGCATCAATACATATATGTGTTCGTTAACGTGCTTGAAAGAACGATTTACAGGTTCTGGCCACTCTGGTAGTCGACAAATATGTTGATTATAATATTCTTTTGTAACCAAACTGACATAAACAGAATCTTTAAATGCCCCCCTTTTTTCAAAAGCATCGAGTGAATCAACCAGTGATTTTCTCATTTGACTTCTCAAAACACCGTTATATTTTTCATAATCAGGAATACTTGGCATCATATTGCTGATTATCAGACCTTTAAGGTTGTCTTGGTATTTTAGGGCATATTCAATGGCTAAAATTCCACCCCAAGAATTTCCTAAAAGATAAAAATTATCTTTATCAAGATTCAAAGCTTTACGAACTTGCTCTACTTCTTCCACAAAACGTGGTGTTGTCCAAAGAGAATCGTTATTTGGTTGGTCAGAATAATAAGAACCAAGTTGGTCATATTCATACATTTCAAAGCCTTCTTTTGGGAAAAAACTTTCAAAACATTCCATGTATTCATGGGTCATGGCTGGGCCACCGTGGAGCAATAAAACTTTGATGCGAGGATTATCTCCAAACTTTTTTGTCCAAACTTTAAATTTTCCAACAGGAGTTTCAATTTCAACCATTTTTACACCACCAGACTGGATTTCTTCTGAAACATCGGTGTTTGATTGAGCATTATCTTGAATTGTTTTATTATTACAACTCAACAGCAGAAACGAGCAAAATAAAGATACAAGGTAAAGGTTTTTCATGGGTACTGAATAGAATGTTTTAAAAGCAGTTATAACTAACAAAGATATAAATTGTTTTATTTAAAACATTGCTTTTTTGATTGAAACCTTTAGCTATGAATTTTTATTGAACATGGCGATTTACAAGCTAACTTTTTGTCCTTGAAATGCTATTTTAAAGCCTTTTTTCTTTACTTCTTTTTGCTCGATTGATTGCGGGTTCATCACAGGATTTGTGTGATTAAAATGTATAAAATGAACTTTGGCTTTCTGGTTTTGGGGTATATTTTTCAATAAATTAATGGTTTCGTTTACAAAAGGGTGTGGAACTTCGCTCATCGGACGATTTATTTCACCATCAGCATAAAAAGTACCATCTAAAAACGCATAATCGGTCGATTTTATCATTTCTTCTAAACTACGATTCCATTTTTGCCATTTGTCAATATCGGGAATAAAAATTAGGCTTTTATTTGGCGAAATTATTTTATAACCAACCGTTTCCGAAAATTCGTCTCGATGCGGTACTCTGAAAGCTTGAACGCTTATTCGTTCATTCAAAATTATTGTCGAATCTTCTTTTATTGCTTGTAAATCAATGTTTTGTAAAGCTACTAATTGACTCCAAGGGCCATTTTTTTCAAGAAAACTTTTCATTTTAGGCATTGTAAAAACCTTAATTTTGTTTGCTCCGATGGCTTCTCTTCCCAAATACATTAAACCCGTATAATGTCCAATGTGTGCATGAGTCAGAAATATGCCAATTTTGCTATTTTCATAAGGTTTTTGATTGAGTAAATGAAGTTGTTGTGTGAAATCGGGCGTTGCGTCAAAAATCCATTTTTCTTTAGAAATTGGGTCAATAACAGCAATACACGACACAAATTGTTTGGCTGTTTTTCCTTCAAAAACTGCTTTACAACATTCTTTTTGACAATTTGCTTGCGGAAATCCGCCATCTTGGGCAACTCCCAAAACCATGACGTAAGGATTTTGAGCAAAAGAATAGCTATAAGCAAGCAAAAACGCAAAAAAGAGTGTTTTTTTCATAGTTGAGTTTAAAATCAAATGATTGATTGTAAGATTTTTCTTCAAACATAATTACAAATAGTCCAAAGTCAAAACTGTGTAATTAGAATAACTGCTTTGGGGTTTAATTGATAAAACCATCTTTTACCATTCGTTTTTCTTCTATATTTGTAAATATCCTTTTACTAAAATCCTTTTTCCTACAAAATGAAGAAAAGTGTCATTTTTACCGTTATTTCTTTTGTTTTTTTCACTACAAAAGCCCAAAAATGGGAACGGATTTCAAGCGAAGATGGTACAATTCCGCTAACTTGGAAAACTACGCAACAAACAGCTTCTTTGGTGGTTGATATTGACAATGATGGGATTGATGAATTTGTGATGGCTGGTCGAGGAGAAACGCCAGCGATTATTTATTTTAAATTTGACCGAGCGATTGGTTGGCGTGAATTTGCAGTTGAAAAAGAGCTTTTATCAATAGAAGCTGGCGGAACAGCTTATGATATAGATAATGACGGCGATAAAGATTTGGTTTTCGGTGGGGATTACCGAAGTAATAAAATTTGGTGGTGGGAAAATCCTGCCCCGTATTATAATCCGAATGTACCTTGGAAGCGAAACGAAATCAAAAATGAAGGTCAAACGCAACACCACGATTTAGTTTTTGCGGATTTCAAACAAATCGGAAAAGCACAATTAGCTTTTTGGAATCAAGGAGCAAAAACGCTTTTTATAGCCACTATTCCAACTTTTCCACGAACTGATAAATGGATTTTTGAACCAGTTTTTTTGACCGACGAAAAAAACAAAAATATAGAAGGGTGTGTTGCGGCAGATGTTGATGGCGACGGCTATAAAGATTTGGTTGCAGGTAATTATTGGTTTAAATATGCTGATGGAAAATTTAAAGCAATTCAAGTTGGTGCAACCGCTGGAAGAGTTGAAGCAGCAAAGTTTAGAGCAGGAAAAAAAATGCAATTACTTTTTTCATCAGGCGATAATAACGGCAAATTAATGTTATACGAATGCTCTGGAAATGCTGAAATTTCGACTAATTGGAAGGGAAGAGATTTAATTGGTCGAGAACTAATTCACGCTCATACACTCGAAACCGCAGATATAAATGATGATGGCAATTTAGATGTTTTTTGTGCCGAAATGATTCGTTGGGATGAAAAATCAATCACCGACGAGAATCCAAATGCCGAAGCTTTTATTTTATATGGTGATGGTAAAGGTGGTTTTACGAAAACGATATTTCAAAAAGGTGTTGATTTTCATGAAGGTCGAGTGGCAGATATTGATGGAGATGGCGATTTGGATATTATTTCAAAGTCATACACTTGGCACGCTCCACATCTCGAAATTTGGTTACAAAATAGCACAAATCAACGCCAGCCAATTATCAATAAAATCTTAAATGACCGCATTGGATTAGAGCTATATAGCTTACGAGATTTCTTGAAAATTGATGTGCCAGCAACACTTTTATACGTAAAAAACTTGGGGATTACCGAAGTGGAAGTTGCGGGAACTTATGGCATGAAAACCGAGGATTTTAAAACCGAATTAGATAAAGCAGGACTAAAACCGTACAGTACTTTATTAGATTTTAACCTTTTTCGTGATAGCCTCGATAAAGTTGTTGCGACTTGCAAAGCTTTGGGTGTAAAATATGCAGGTACGTCGTGGATTCCGCACTTGGGTAATAAATTTGAGCGTGAAGATGCTGATAAAGCCATCAAAATTTTCAATAAAGCAGGTGAAATATTGGCCAAGGAAGGCATTCGCTTTTTCTATCATTGTCATGGTTACGAGTTTAAACCGAGCGATGAAGGAACACTTTTTGATTATATGGTTCAAAAAACCAATGCCGAAAATGTGAGTTATGAATGTGATGTTTATTGGGCTTTTCATGCAGGGCAAGACCCCGCTTTGTTGCTAAAAAAACACAAAGGTCGTTTCATGGCCTTGCACATTAAAGATATGAAAAACGGACAAGAAACGGGAGAGCTTTCAGGTGGAACACCGTTGACATCAGATGTTGCGGTTGGAACGGGGCAGTTAAATTTTCAGAAAATCTTACGTGCTGCGATTCAAACAGGTGTGAAATTTTATTATATCGAAGATGAAAATGCCGAAGTGAAGCAGCATTTGCCCATTTCTTTGCGATATTTGCGAAGTTTGAAGTGAGATTTTCTCGGACCTATAACAACATTTTTTTAATATAATCATCAAAAAATGGCTTACGTTTTCTATTTGCCGATTAAAGTTATTGCCGAAGATATTGACGAATTAAATCACGTTAATAATATAGTTTATTTGCGTTATGTGCAAGATGCCGCAATTGGACATTGGAAAACAGTGCCGCAAGAAGTAGCTTCTCAGATAATTTGGGTGGCACGACGCCATGAAATAGATTATTTAAAACCCGCTTTTTTGGGTGATGAATTGGTCGTAAAAACTTGGGTTGATAGTTTTGTAGGAGTAAAAAGTGTTAGACATTGTGAAATAATGCGTGGTGTAGAAGTTTTGGCCCGCTCACTTACGCACTGGATTTCGCTCGACTCCCAAACTTTTCGCCCTAAACGACTTACCGAAGAAACCGTAAGTCTATTCTTTTCGGAGTCGGAAGAAAAGTCTAAATAAAAGATTCTTCAAGAAATAGCCAATATTCTGATAAAATAGCCCTATTTTTGCCAATAATGAATGGTAAAATAGATGAAAGAAATATTCTATCATCCACAGAATTAAATGGAAATATATAATGGGACTTTTTGACTTTTTTAGCAAAGAAAAAAAAGAGACGCTTGACAAAGGCTTAGAAAAAACAAAAACCAGTATTTTTGATAAAATCTCACGGGTAATTGTCGGAAAATCGAAAGTTGATGAAGAGGTTTTAGATGAATTAGAGGAAATTTTGATTAGCTCGGATGTTGGCGTTGAAACTACCGTAAAAATTATTCGTAGAATTGAAGCGAGAGTTGAACGGGATAAATATACAAGCGTTGAAGAATTAGACCGCATTTTGCGAGAAGAAGCAGCCGCTTTATTAGCCGAAAATAATTCTCAAGATGTTGAAAATAGTTATGAAACTGACCATTTACCCAAACCTTATGTTTTGTTGGTTGTGGGTGTAAATGGGGTTGGAAAAACAACTACAATTGGAAAATTGGCTTATCAGTTTCATAAAAGAGGTAAAAAGGTTGTGCTTGGTGCGGCCGATACTTTCAGAGCTGCGGCGGTTGACCAACTCAAACTTTGGGGGCAACGAGTAGGCGTAACGGTGGTTGATCATGGAATGAACACAGACCCTTCGTCGGTGGCTTTTGATGCTGTAAAAAAAGGGATGGAACTAGAAGCAGATATTATTATCATTGATACGGCTGGACGTTTACATACCAAAGTCAATTTGATGAATGAATTAGGCAAAATCAAGCGTGTGGTTCAGAAATTTTTGCCCGAAGCTCCACACGAAGTAATGTTGGTTTTGGATGGCAGTACTGGACAAAATGCTGTAATTCAGGCGAGAGAGTTTACGAAAGTGACCGAAATAAACTCGTTAGCCATTACAAAACTTGATGGAACGGCTAAAGGTGGGGTTGTTATTGGCATTTCTGATGAATTTAAAATTCCAGTAAAATATATTGGTGTTGGCGAAAAAATGGATGATTTGCAGGTTTTCAACAAAATGGAATTTGTAGATTCTTTATTCAAAAAGTAATTTTTTTAGCAAAATATTAAAAAAAGCAGCGGATTTCAAATCGCTGCTTTTTTGTTTTAATGGAATATCGTTTAATCAAATCTGCTGTTATTGAATTGTGAATTAAGCCAAATAATTCGATTGTTTAAGTAGTTTTTAAGATAATTTATTTCTCCTTCATAAGAACCCGCTACTTGGAAATTGAGGTATATTTTTTCGGTTAAAATTGGCCATTTTGTGAAATTCTTCTTTTGCGAAATACTGAGTTTATTAGCTAAATCATCAATAAAAGGTGCCATTTCAAGTTTGTTATATATTTCATTCCAACGTTTTCTAACTTTATTCCGAAAAACTTTATCTTTCATCAGCATATTTATCCATAATTTTGGCTCATGTGCAGCATCAAGCATGAGCTTTTTGGTAACATCGCCAAGTCGAATATCATTGTTGGCGGCAATGTCAAAATCCCAAACAGGGCCTGTAAAAATAACATCACTATCTTGGTTTTTATACAAATAAGTACTCCAAAAAGTATCTGGGTTACCGATGATTTCATTGACCAAATAGTAATTGACGTAAGAATCAATATCAAAGTAGTTTTTATAGTCAATTGTAGAATCAGTAGAATTATTGAGGAAAAGAGCGTTTTCAAGCGTGTCAAAATAATCTTTGATATACTTTTTTTGTGCCAAACTTATCTTATCACTTTCAGGATAATGTACTGTAACGCTCATGTTTCGTGGAGTTACAAAATTGACTGGTTCAGTATTGGCAAAACCGTCGAGTTCAACCAAATAACCACCCGAAATATTACTTGTATTTGTATTTTGTTCGGCTATATTGACTTTCTTTTGTCCAACATCAATTTGTTCAACCAACTCATAATTTCCTATATATAAGCCATTTAAAATTACATCCACAAATTTACCTGCGGGCGTAAACGATAAACCTAATCGGCGACTTAATTCAAAGCCAATTTCATTACGAATCAAACTTTTATCGGCATAATTTGCTAATAAAACCCATTGTTTGCTTTCATTCATTCCTAATAAAGCGGCTTTCTTGTTTAGCCTAATTTTATAAGGCTTTTTAGGCAAACCCCAAGTAGAATTTCCTCGACCACGAATCTCAATTTCACCATCAAATAATGCATCGCCTGTAATATTTTTTTTGATTTTGAGAGTTCCAGAAATATAGGTCGTTTTACTTTGGATTTCTCTATTATTGGTAGAAATATATAATGCAGGCAGATTTGTGTCTGTAAACTTTACGGCATACTGTTTGGTTTTTCCATCGCCAGATTTAATGCTATAAGTAACAATAGAATTAAAGTTTTGAGGACTATTTCCACTAATTTGAGTTTTTCCAGCAACGCTTATTTCTAAATCCTCAAATGAAAAAGAAGGAGCTAAATTAGTCAAATTTGTTCCCGAAAAAGTACTTGCATAAATAGTGTCACCTTTTATTTCACAAGTAATATCTTGTGCTAAAGCAAGGTTTTGAGACATTTTAAATCCAAAATAAGTGAAGCTTTTATCAATAGGGATAATGGCTTTTTCAGAAGGTTTTGAACAACTATTTAACGCCAAAACAACAATCAGAAACTGAAAAGTTGTTTTAAACCTAAGCTTTTTCATTTGGTTTTATATTTTTTAAATACTCTTTGAAGAAAATTATTAATGCTCAAAATCATTCGCTAATTCAAAGCAGAAGTTTTATTTCGTATAATTTTGACTAGTATGCTAACAAATCGTTTTAAACTTGATTTAAAAACTACTAACTTGCTTCAATATCTATTCAGCAAATTAAAACGATTCAAGATTAAAAACCTAACATGAAAAATTTAACGCATTTCCGTACATGTAATCTTTGCGAAGCCATGTGTGGACTCGAAATAAAAGTTGAAAATGGAAGTGTCACCAAAATAGAAGGAGATAAAAATGACCCATTTAGTAGAGGACATATTTGCCCTAAAGCGGTTGCGTTAAAAGATATTTATGAAGACCCAAATCGACTGAAATTTCCAGTAAAACGTACCGATAATGGCTGGCAGCAAATTTCTTGGGAACAAGCATTCGGAGAAGTTGTTGATAAAATTAAAGAAATCCAAGCAAAATATGGCAAAAATGCTGTGGCAATGTATCAAGGAAATCCTTCGATTCATAATTTAGGGACTACCATGAATTCACCACTTTTTGCCAAATCATTACAAACTAAAAGCCTATTTTCGGCAACATCAGCAGACCAATTACCACACCATTTTGCAGCTTGGCAAATGTTTGGACATCCGATGTTGATGCCCATTCCTGATATTGATTTTACTGACTTTATGCTAATCATCGGAGGAAATCCGATTGCCTCAAATGGTAGTATTATGTCTGTTCCTGATGTAGCCAATCGGCTAAAAGCTATTCAAAAACGTGGAGGAAAAGTAGTTGTAATTGACCCACGCTTGACTGAAACTGCTGCCAAAGCCGACCAACATTTTTTCATTCGTCCTGGCACTGATTCGTTTTTACTTTTGGCAATAATTCAAATAATATTTGCCGAAAACTTAGTAAGTCTAGGTAAATTAAAGGATTTTTCACACGGAATAACGTTATTGAAAGAAATATCTGCTGATTTTTCGCCTGAAAAAGTGGAGTTACAAACGGGTATTTCGGCTAAAGATATTCGTCAATTAACACACGATTTTGTTAATTCAAAAACAGCCGTTTGTTATGGAAGGGTAGGGGTTTCGGTGCAAACTTTTGGTAGCATTGCCCAATGGCTCATCAACGCAATTAATGTGCTGACGGGTAATCTTGACCGAACTGGTGGAGCTATGTTTACCGCTCCCGCTGTTGATTTTTTGGCGAGAGCAAAAACCGATAACCGTTTCAATCGTTGGCAAAGTAGGGTACGTGGTTTGCCTGAATTTTTAGGCGAATTACCAGTGGCAACACTTGCTGAAGAAATTTTGACCGAAGGAGAGAACCAAATAAAATGTTTGATAACAAGTTGTGGGAATCCGATTCTTTCAACGCCTAATGGCAGGCAGTTAGACAAGGCTTTTGACACACTTGAATACATGGTTGCGATTGATATTTATATCAATGAAAGTACGCAACACGCTGATATTATATTACCACCTGCCACTGGTTTGGAAGTGCCACATTATGATATGACATTTCACATGCTGGCAGTTAGAAATACTGCAAAATTTTCGGAAGCACTTTTCTCAAAAACAGAAGGAGCAAAATATGATTGGGAAATTTATCAAGAATTAGCTTATCGGATGAGCCAACCAAATTCGAGCAATATAGGGTTCATATCGGAAGCTCCCGAAGTTAAACTTGATTTAGGTTTACAATTTGGGCCTTACGGACTTTCGCTCCAAAAACTCAAAGAAAATCCACACGGAATTGATTTAGGAGCTTTGAAACCATGTTTGCCAAACCGACTTTTAACACCTGAAAAAAGAATTAATCTTGCTCCAGAAATATTAGTAAAAGATATTGAAAGACTACGTAAATCATTGAATGATAATACTTTAATGAACGGGTTTGATTATTTATTAATCGGCAGAAGGCATTTGCGAGATAATAATTCGTGGATGCATAATTCGGAAAGATTAGTGAAAGGGCGAAATCGCTGCACCTTGATGATTCATTCGGATGATGCTCAAAAACTTAATCTTGAAAACAATGCTGTTGTGAAGGTAACATCAAGAGTTGGTAGCGTTGAACTTCCAATTGAAATTACCAACCAAATGATGCAAGGGGTTGTGAGTATGCCACATGGCTATGGCCATGCTCGAAAAGGTGTACAACTAGATATTGCAAGCAAACACGCAGGCGTAAGTATTAATGACTTGACCGACGAGCTAGTTTTGGATGAACTCACAGGCAATGTCGCATTTAATAATGTGGCTGTAAAAATTGAAAAAATTTAAGTTTTATATTCATTTAAAAGAACAAAGACTTTTTAAATCCTGTAATATTATTAACGTGCTATATATTTTTGCTTGTCTTGCAGCATTTTTGGCTGGTTTCATAGATTCAATTGTTGGAGGTGGCGGTTTGGTACAAGCTCCTGCTTTATTTATTTTATTTCCTCATTATTCCGTTCCGCAAATTATCGGAACAAATCGCTTTGCTTCATTTATGGGAACAGGCGTTGCGGGTTATCAATATTCCAGAAAAGTAAAAATTCCACTAAAAACAATACTTTTTGCTGGCATTGGAGCGGGTATAATGTCATACTCAGGTGCGTTGATTTCGAGTTTAATGAGCGAAAGAATCTTAAAACCAACAATTTTGGTTTTGATGACTTTGATTGCAATTTATACCTATCGCAAAAAAGATTTGGGGCATGAAGAAAAACACCGTTTTGAGTTAAATAAAATTCCTTTCTACGGTTTGTTGATTGGTATGACAACAGGATTTTATAACGGTTTTGTTGGGCCAGGAACGGGAAGTTTACTTGTTTTTGGATTTGTAAGTATTATTGGATACAATTTCCTGACAGCATCGGCTATCTCAAAAGTAGTAAATGTGGTGGCGGATGTTTGTTCGCTTATATTTTTTGTAAAAAATGGATATATCGTTTATGAAATAGCCTTGCCGATGATGGTTTGCAATATGCTTGGCTCATATACAGGAAGCCGAATGGCACTTTTAAGAGGAAACGGTTTTATCAGAATCTTGTTTTTAGTAGTAGTCTTTGGTTTGATTTTAAGGTTTGGTTATGATATTTGGATGATGTATTAAAACTAAAAAGCTCCAATTTGGAGCTTTTTAGAAAATATCTAGTTATTTCTTACAAATCACTAAAATCAAAATCTTCCAAGAATTTTGTTGTGAATTTTCCTGATTTGAATGTCTCGTCGTCCATTAATTTTATATGGAATGGAATCGTCGTTTTTACACCTTCAATGACAAATTCTTGTAAAGCTCTCTTCATACGAGTCAAAACATCTTCTCTAGATTGACCTGTAACGATAAGTTTTGCAATCATCGAGTCATAATTTGATGGAATCGTATATCCTGCATAAACGTGGCTATCAATTCTAATACCATGTCCACCTGGGAAATGAAGATTTGTTATTTTTCCTGGTGATGGACGGAAGCCATTGCGAGGGTCTTCTGCATTGATACGGCATTCCATTGCAAATAATTTCGGGAAATAATTAGTACCCGAAATTGGCACGCCTGCCGCTACTTTTATTTGTTCTTTAATCAAGTCAAAATCAGTAACTTCTTCCGTAATCGGGTGTTCAACCTGAATACGCGTATTCATTTCCATGAAATAGAATTTACCATGTTTGTCAACCAAAAACTCAATTGTTCCTGCACCTTCGTAACCAATAGCTGCTGCACCCTTGATGGCTGCTTCACCCATTTTTTCACGAAGTTCTTGTGTAACCACTGGTGAAGGAGTTTCTTCAACTAATTTTTGATGACGGCGTTGAATCGAGCAATCACGTTCTGAAAGGTGACAAACTCGACCATTTTGGTCGCCTACAATCTGAATTTCAATGTGGCGAGGTTCTTCAATAAATTTCTCTAAATATAAGCCATCATTTCCAAATGCTGCACCCGATTCCATTTTGGCATCGTCCCAAGCTTTTTGAAACTCTTCAGGTTTATTAATGATTCTCATCCCACGACCACCACCACCAGCAGTTGCCTTTACGATAACAGGATAACCCATTTCGTTAGAAAGTCTGATTCCTTCTTCGACTGATTCGAGTAAGCCATCCGAACCAGGAATAACAGGTACACCTGAGTTTCTCATGGTTGCTTTGGCGGTAGCTTTATCACCCATTGAGTTGATTTGGTCGGCTGTTGCACCGATAAATTTAATGCCATATTCTGCACAAATTCTTGAAAACTCGGCATTTTCTGACAAGAAACCATATCCAGGGTGAATGGCGTCAGCGTTTGTAATTTCAGCAGCCGAGATAATATTCGGGATACTCAAATAAGATTGGCGACTGGCAGCGGGCCCAATACAAACAGCTTCATCGGCAAATCTTACGTGCAGACTTTCACGGTCGGCCGTAGAGTAAACCGCCACTGTTTTGATGCCCATTTCTCGGCAAGTTCTGATAATACGTAGAGCAATTTCTCCACGATTAGCTATTAATATTTTTTTAAACACGATTTTCGAATTTGGAAATTGTTAAAATTTGAAATTCTGAAAAAAATTCGTTTTGGAAAAATCTTCAAATTGAGTTGTTTTCAAATTAATTAGGTTCAACCAAGAATAAAGGTTGGTCAAACTCAACTGGAGTTGCATTTTCAACCAAAACTTTAACGATTTTACCAGAAATCTCTGATTCAATTTCGTTGAAAAGTTTCATAGCTTCAATGATACAAACCACTTTTCCTGTTGAAACATCATCACCAATATCTACAAAATTAGGCTTGTCAGGGCCTGCCGAACGATAGAATGTCCCAATCATTGGTGATTTGATTGTTATCAAATTGCTTGCTTCTGCAACAGGAGCGGCAGCAACTGGAGTAGAAGCCACTTGCGGAGCTGGAGCTGGTGCAGTTGTAGCAACAGGAGCAGGAGCAACATAAGTTGGCTGTGCTTGAATGGCTACTGGGGCAGCGTTAGAATAACGCTTGATAGCTAGTTTCAACTCCGAAGTTTCGATATTCACTTCGTCTAAGCCTGATTGAGATATAAAATCTATTAACTTTTGAATGTCTTTTGTTTCCATGAAGGGTAGAGATTATTCGTGGTTATTTAAGTATTTGTCTTACAAATGTAAAAAGGAAAGACGATACCTACAAAGAAATTAAAAAAGCAAAAAATTGATTCTGGAATTGATATATTCCTGCTTCTAATATACTGCTTTTTCAAACCCTGAAAAGATATCGTCTTTGAAATGTCTATTTTAAAACGAGTTAAAAAAGCAACGGCAAAATCTGTTATTTATTTGCCTTCTTTTACTCTCGCATCGTATTCGTAAGTAAGCGTGTTTACCTTAATCAATTCATCATTTTCGATAAAAAGCGGTACTTTAATTGTTGCACCAGTTTCAACAGTAGCTGGTTTCATTGGGTTATTACTTGTATCGCCTTTTAAACCTGGCTCAGTGTAAGTGACACGTAACTCAACGTATTGTGGCAATTCAACACTCAAAATAGTTTCGGTTTCTGCATGTACCAATACCGAAACATTTTGTCCGTCTTTCATCAAATCAGCTTGTGGAACTAATTTTTCATCAAGATTAAACTGTTCATATGTTTCATTTTCCATGAAATTATAACCAGATTCATCTTTATAAAGAAACTGATAATCTCTTTTTTCGATACGAGCTGTTGTAACCGTAACTCCTGAGTTAAAAGTATTATCAATAACTCTTCCTGTACGGATATTTTTTAATTTTGTTCTTACGAACGCAGGCCCTTTTCCTGGCTTTACGTGTTGAAATTCTGTAATTGTATAAAGGTCGTTATTCCATTCTAAACAAAGACCATTTCTAAAATCTGCGGTTGTTGCCATTACTAAATATATCTTATTAATTTATTCGTACACTTATTTAATTAGTACGCCCATTTTACGTAAGCTGCACCCCAAGTAAAGCCGCCACCAAATGCTGCCAATACAAGATTATCTCCTTTTTTTAGTTGTTTTTCATAATCAAACAAGCACAAAGGGATTGTTGCAGCAGTGGTATTTCCGTAACGTTGAATATTAAGCATTACTTTGTCATCACCAATACCCATTCGGCGAGCTGTTGCATCAATGATTCTTTTATTGGCCTGATGTGGTACTAACCATGCGACATCATCACCAGTCAAGTTGTTTTTTTCCATGATTTCTGCCGAAACATCTGCCATATTAGTAACGGCAAATTTGAATACAGACGGCCCTTCTTGATGAATATTGTGCCATCTATTATCAACAGTTTCGTGGCTTGCTGGGAAGCGGCTTCCACCACCTTTCATAATTAAATGGTTTTCACCAGTACCATCAGAGCGGAGGATGAAATCCATTAAACCGTTGTCTTCGGTTGTTGGTTCAAGCAATACAGCTCCTGCTCCATCACCAAAAAGTACACAAGTGGTGCGGTCAGTATAATCAACGATAGCCGACATTTTGTCAGCACCGATAACAATTACTTTTTTGTATCTTCCTGACTCAATAAACTGAGACCCTACCGATAATGCATATAAGAAACCAGAACAAGCAGCTAAAATATCAAAACTACCAATTGTTGGTATGCCACATTGTGTACAAACCAAATTGGCAGTTGAAGGAAACATATAATCAGGCGTAACCGTTGCACAAATCACTAACTCAATGTCTTTCGGGTCTGTTCCTGTTTTTTCTAACAAGCCCTTCACTGCTTCTGCTGCCATGTGGGAAGTAGCCAAACCTTCGCCTCGCAGAATGTGGCGTTCTTTAATACCTGTACGAGTGACAATCCACTCATCGTTCGTATCTACCAATTTTGCTAAGTCTTCGTTGGTCAAAATCTCTTCTGGCACATAGCCATGAATACCAGTGATAGCTGCTTTTAATTTCATTTATATTTTTGTTAAGAAAGATAAATAAGGTCTGTACCAAAGGACTGACCTTATGACAAGCAATATTTTTCTACGCTATAATTATTATTTCAAAACGCATTAAAATCCCAAACTTAGTCTTGATATGACTCAATTATTTGTTCAGTTACTTTCGATTCAACTTGGCGTTGTGCCAAGAAAATCATGTTTTTTATAGCCTCAGGCGAAGAAATTCCATGAGCTACAATTACATTTCCTCTAATACCGATGATTGGACTTCCTCCACTTACTTCATAATTCATGCGGTCAATCAATGGGTCGTTTATGCCTTTAGTGACGGCATAATCATAGAATGATTCTCCCATTTTGAAAATCACATTTCCTGTAAAGCCTTCAGTTACGATTACATCAGCTTTTCCATCAAACAAATCTCTTCCTTCAACGTTTCCGATGAAATTTATTTTTTTGTTGATTTTAAGTAATTGATGAGCCGCTTGTACAACCGTAGAACCTTTTTGTTCTTCTTCACCAATATTTAGCAAAGCAACTTTAGGGTTTTCTATTCCGAATGAGAATTTAGAATATAGTGAACCAAGTTCGGCAAATTCGGCTAGTACTTCTGGTTTGCAGTCGGCATTTGCACCAATGTCAAGCATTAGGCTGTAACCGCCATTTTTTAGGGGAAGGAATCCCGCAATTGGAGGGCGTTGGATATTTCCAACGGTTTTTACTGTAAAAAGTGAACCTACCATCATAGCACCAGTATTTCCAGCACTACAAAAAGCATCAACTTGCTTCTCTTTTAAAAGTTTAAACCCAACTCCAATGCTGGAATTGGGTTTTTGAGAAAAAGCTCTTGTAGGATGTTCACCCATTTCGATGACATCGTCTGCATTAACCATTTCAATAGCATGAGCAGGATACTTTAGCGTTCGCAAAATATCAAGCATTATACTTTGTTTACCAATCAAAACCAGCTTAACATTTTCTGGTAATTGATTAGCGGCCATGACAGCACCTTCGACGATGGCTTTGGGAGCAAAATCACCCCCCATAACATCTACGGCAATTTTCATAAAGGCAATCTCTTTGGTTAGTAAGTATTTGTTTTTGGGTAACAGCTACTGGTGCTTATTAATTGGCGATTAAACCAACTAATTAAAATTAAAGTAACCAGTATCCAGCGACAAGCATTAAACCTTTTGGTAGCCTTCAGCAACCAATTTGCCTTTGTAAAACAAATTGCCTTCAAATACGTGTGCACGGTGACGAACGTGAATCTCGCCAGTTGTTGCATCTACTGATAATGCTTTCGTTGTTAAAGAATCGTGCGTTCTACGCTTATCTCTTCTTGTTGTCGAATGTCTTCTTTTAGGATGTGCCATTTTGCTATTAACAATTAACTATGTAACAATTTATATATAATTAAAATAGAGATGATTTTGATGCACTAAAGCATGGTCAATCGTTACGGCGAACCGTTCTCAATTATTCATTCTTAATTTATTTAGAGCAGCCCATCTTGGGTCGATTTCTTGCTCTTTTTCTTCAACTGTTTCTTTATCGGTTGAATAAAGTAACAAACCTTCCTCGTCAATTTCCTCATCTCTAAACCTAGGATGAAGCTTCTTCATGGGTAACGAAACACAGATGAAGTCATAAATGTGTTGAGCAATATTTACCGTTGCTGTACCTTGTGGAATCATTTCAATTTCGTCAGAAATTTCTTCGTATCGGTCACCAAACTTATAAATATATCGTTCTGACACATCAATAGGTTCGTCAAATAGTTCAAGGCTTCGGTCACAGGTTAACTCTACTGTTCCTTTAATCTCGAAATCTAATTGAATCATTGATGAGTTTTTGTTAAGTTTAACAATGGCTTCAAATTGACCGTTTGTTATCAAACTTTGTTCAAAAGCTCCAAAAAACTCATTCCCTCCCTCGAAATTATACGTATAACGCTTTTCTTCGAGTCCGTGAATGTTAATGTCATATTTTGATAGTATCTTGCTCACGTTTTCACAGAAAGGTTGCAAATTTACGGCTAATTTTGGAATTACGAAAGTTTCTTAGAGAAAATGCTTAAAATACTTATTAATAATCGCTCATTTTTTATTATTTTCCTGCTTTGGGTCATTTTTGGTGCATTATTGCAGCTTTTTTATACACCAACGCAACTAATGTTTTGGATAAATAAACACAACAATGTTTTTTTTGACACCTTTTTTAAATACATAACCGCTCTTGGAGAAGATTATATTTGGTTGGCATTGCTAATTATTTTCGCTTTTAAGAATTTTAATCAAGAAATTAAGAATTTTGAAGAGATAAAATTACTGATAATTAGTTGGTTAGGAAAGGTTTTGCTTTCTATTTCTTTGAAAAACATTTTCAACTATCCACGCCCAATGGAAGTTTATCAAAATTCTGGGCAACCAATTCATTTGGTTGAAGGCATCACAATGAACCATTGGCAAAGTTTTCCTTCAGGGCACACAATGACGGCCTTTGCATTTGCTTGTTTTACTCTTTTTGTATTAAAACAACCTCGTTTGTCAGTTTTTTACTTGTTTTTGGCCATACTTGTGGCTTATTCACGAATGTATCTTTTTCAACATTTTCCTAGAGATGTTTTTGTAGGAAGTATTTTGGGAGTAAGTATTGTGCTGATTATTCTATTTTTTTATCAGAAAAAACATTCCCGCAAAACATCAGAAATGTCCTAGTTTTCTGTCAACAAAACCAAATTAACCTATAAAATTATGTTTTTTTCAAAACGAGATTTACAATTTCAGCTTTTTGAAGTACTTGATAGTGAATCACTTACAAAGTATGAATATTTTCAAGACCATAACCGAGAATCATTCGATATGGTGCTTGATGCTGCCGAAAGTATCGCAGTAAAAATGATGCACCCACTCCTAATCGAAATGGATAGAAATGAGCCACAATTGATTGATGGTAAAATCAGAATCCACGATGGAATGAAACCTATTATTAAAAAAATGGGGGAAGATGGTTGGGTAAATGCCGCTTTTCGGTACGATGAAGGTGGACAACAATTGCCAGTTACGATATTAAATGCTGCAGGGTTTATCTTTCAAGCGTCCAATTATTCGGCAAGTATTTTTTCATTTATGAGTGGAGGTTCTGCCAATTTGATTCGGACTTTTGGTTCGCAGGAATTGATTGATACTTTCACACCTAATATGTATTCGGGAAAATGGCAAGGCACGATGGCATTGACCGAACCCGATGCAGGAAGTTCACTTTCTGATATTTCGACCTCAGCAGAACCAACTGAAAAAGAAGGTGTTTTTAAGATAAAAGGACAAAAAATTTATATTTCTGCGGGTGACCACGATGCTTGTGAAAACGTGATACATCTGATGCTTGCCAAGATAAAAGGTGGGCCAATTGGTGCAAAAGGAATTTCTCTTTTTGTTGTTCCTCAAAAACGAATTGAAGGCTCGCAACTAATTGATAATGATGTACTTACTGCGGGAATATTTCATAAAATGGGCTATAAAGGAGCACCAATTGCCCATCTTAGCATTGGCTCAAACGATGGTGCAATTGGCTATTTGGTTGGTGAACCACACAAAGGTTTGAGTTATATGTTTCAGTTGATGAACGAAGCTCGTGTAAGTGTTGGCTTGAATGCAACCGCTATCGGCACAGCCGCTTATTATGCTTCGTTGGCTTATGCAAAAGAGCGTCCACAAGGTAGAAAAATAGCTGAAAAAGACCCAAGCAAACCGCAAACAAGTATCATTAATCACGCCGATGTGAAGCGGATGCTATTGTTCCAGAAGTCGGTCGTTGAAGGATCACTTTCCTTACTTTTATTTTGTAGCAAATTATCAGATTTGATTCATATAGAAACAGGAGAAGCCAAAGAAAGAGCCAGTTTATTACTTGATTTATTGACGCCAATTGCCAAATCGTTTCCTTCCGAAATGTGTTGTCTTTCAACGAGTGCGGCGGTACAGATTTTGGGTGGAGCAGGTTATACAACCGATTTTCCTGTTGAACAATATTACCGAGAGGCTAGAATACACCCAATTCATGAAGGTACAACGGGTATTCATGGATTAGATTTATTGGGAAGAAAAATCACGATTCATAACGGAAAAGCTGCACAAATTTATTTTGAAGAGGTTTCTAAAACAATTAAGGAAGCTTCTCAAGTGACTGAAATTCAGTTGTTTAGCGAAAAATTACAAAAATATTTAGGAAAAGCCCAACAAGCGACTGGACATTTATTAGGCTTGGCAGGAAAGGGAGAAATAGAAAAATATTTGGCTGATGCTACTCTTTATTTAGAAATGTTTGGCATCATCACTATTGCATGGCAATGGTTGAATCAGGCTTTAATTGCCCAACAAAATTTAGCTACCGCTCACGAAGCTGACCGAGATTTTTATCAAGGAAAATTGATGACACTGAGGTATTATTATGAATATGAATTAGTGAAAGTTGATTCTCTAGTAAAACGCTTACAAAGTACCGATAACGTTACGATTGAGATGCAAAGTGGATGGTTTTGATTCAATAAAGCCCTTGTAAGATTTCAAAAAATCTTACAAGGGCTTGTAAATTATCCAACCAAAGCAAACAAATAAAGTCCGAAAGCTAGTAATAGAAAATAGCCTACCAACGAAGCTGCTCCGCCGTAATCCTTGGCAATCCGTTGACCTGTAAAAAGACAAAGAATTGAAACTAATGAAAGTTCTAAGCCCAAAATGGCAAAATCGGCTTGTCCTTCAATAAAATAGAAAATCCCTCCAAAAAAAGCAAAAATACCTGCTAAAATTTCAAGAATAGTGATGAGTATAAATAAAATTCCAGAAACATTATTGAGAAATGTTTTTGCAAAAACGCTTTGAATATAATCTTTGTTGCCTTTAAAATCAAAGACTTTGTCGAAGCCCGATTGTAAGAAAAGTACGCCAGCAAAAAGCGAAATCAGTACTTCAAGAATTTTCAATAAAGTATGGTCAAAAATGTGCATAGTTTTAAGGTTTTGTTTTCGACAAAGATATAAAACAGTAAACAAATATCTGAATATTTATTATGTGCGAATAAACGAAAAACGATTAATTAAACAATTTTCTGTTTTGTGTAAAATATAATTTTGTTTATTTCTTTGATTTTCTTTATTTCGTTCAATAAACCAAAGAAAATTTTGATTATGGAATATTTCGTTCCTTCCTCACAAACCGAATTTAATCATATTATTGAAGGTTTTCGACAAAAAACGCTTCCATCAAACGAATGGACGCATGAAGCTCATTTGGTGGCTGGACTATGGCACGTTGCTAATTTTGATTTTGATGAGGCTCTCACCAAAATGAGAGAAAATATTAAGACGTATAATGAAGCAACTGGTGGACAAAACACCGATTCGAGTGGTTATCATGAAACCATTACAGTGTTTTGGATATGGCTTTCAAAGGAGTTTTGGAAGAGCCAATCGGTTGATAATCAAGATTTTGAACGCATTTGTAATGCTTTCTTGAAAAGTAAATATTGCGACCGAAACGCAGCGTCTCTTTTTTATGCTCGTGAAAAACTATTTTCTCGAGAAGCTAGACTTACTTTTGTTGAACCCGATATTCAACCATTTGTTTTTGAAAATATTTAACGATTACTTTAGAGACGCTGCCACGCAACGTCTCTAAAAATTGTTTTATAAACGAATGCCAAAAGTAATAGCATTGCCATTGATTGGATTGTTGTCTTTAAACATCGGTGTGATTTCGTAGCGAGCAAAGAATGCAAAGCTATTTCTGCCTAATTCTGCTGCTAATCCGTAGTGAAATTTGTTTAAATTGTAAGCACTAGCATAATGTTGTTTGCCATTTTCACCTTTAGTTTTTACATAACTACCAATTCTTGCCCCGCCGAATGCTCCCAAACCTAATTTCCAATGACTTTCCTTAAAACCAAATTGTAGCATCAGTGGAATGTTGAAATTTGAAACAACTAATTTAGATTTTTCTAAGTTTTCTTTTACATCAACAAATTCTGCTCCGCTTGTGCCATTAACTAAACGAATATTGTCTTTCATCATATAGTTGTTCCACGCAAACTCAAAGCCAGTTCCGAAAGCCACATCAACATTATTTCCAGTAATTAATCGGTGATTTTTTCTCCAATTTAACGCCACATATCTTGAGCGAATATTGTCAAGTTCAGGAAGAGTTTTGCTTTCGTAGTTGTTTAAACCTAAGTACAAGCCAAAATCTTTTCGAGAAAAAATATTATGTTTTCTTCCAGAAATATGCGATTCGTGTGTGTAGTCCCTCGAATCTTCATCATCTTGTGCCACAGCAACAAAATTTACAGTAATAGCCATAGCTAAAGCAGCGATTGTTTTTACAAGCGTTTTCATAATTTAAAATTTTTAATGTGATTGAAATATTTATTTGGACAGAAAAGTCTTTTCGTAAAATGACTTTGTTCTATCTGGCTATATTTGAAAAACTGCTGCAGAAGTTTTTGAAAATTTGCTTTTCGTAATGAAGATGCAAGAAAGGATGAAAATGGTTGCTTAAAAAAATAAAAAAACTTTGATAATCAACAACGCTTTGTTTTAAGCTATTGATTATCAAAGTTTTATGTTGTAAAATATTTTATGTTAACCAACTTTTAGTTCAAAAATCGTAATCTCTGGTAAAATACCTAAACGGCCTGGATAACCAATATAACCAAAGCCACGATTAACGTACAGTTTTTGGTCGCCTTCTTCGTAAAGTCCAGCCCATTCTTTGTAACGCAATTGCACAGGAGACCACTTAAAATTACCCAACTCAACACCATATTGCATTCCGTGCGTATGTCCTGCAAAGGCTACGTCAATATCTTTATATTTTGGAGACACAACTTGAGCTCTCCAGTGGCTTGGGTCGTGCGAAAGCAATAATTTTACTGGTAAATCTTGCGTATTTTGATGAGCTTTTTCTAAAATTCCATGTTTAGAAAAGCCACCCGCTCCCCAGTTTTGAATACCTAAAATACCGATACTTTCACCGTCAACTTTCACTGCTCGATGTTCATCCATCAATAAATCCCAACCCATAGTTTTGTGGGCATTCATCAAATCTTGGAGGTTTTGTACTTTCTTTTGTGGCGATTCCCATTGCGTATAATCGCCGTAATCGTGGTTTCCTAAAGTGGAAAAAGTACCTAATGGAGCTTTTATTTTCGAGAAAATATCAATGTAATCTTTCACTTCGGGAGCAATATTATTGACCAAATCACCCGTAAAAAAGAACATATCGGGTTTTTCTTTCATCAGCATTTCAACTCCGCCTTTTACAGCCGTTTTATTGAAAAAACTCCCCGAATGTATATCCGAAAGTTGAGCTATTTTCATTCCATCAAATTGTTTTGGCAAATTTTTCAGGCGAAGAGTTACGTTTCTCACACGGTAATCGTGAGCTCCTGACAAAATTCCCCAAGCCATTCCACCTGCGTGTAAACCACCAACGGCCAAAGCAGTTTTAGCCAAAAACTCCGAGCGACTGATTCCTTCCTTCACTGTATTTACATTTTCAGTAGAAACCTGTGCAATGCCGCTGTCTCCTTGAAAATAGTTTACAATCCATTTCCCAAACCTAATTAGGTCATCAATTAGCATAATTAGCACCGAGAAAATTTTTGAAATGTAGATAATGAAAATCCCCGCCATCAAAAAAGTACGAAAACTGGCTTTTACTGGAGCTGAAACAGGCATATAAGTAAAAATAGCAACGACGGATAAGACAGAAAAAACGGTGAAGCCCCAAAATCCGAAGCCGATGATACGTTGTGTAGAAACGCTGGCCGACCGCATTACAATTTTTATTGCCTGCCAAACATAGAAATCAATTAATACAAAAAAGACTGCCATTAGGGCAAATCCAACCATTCGATTCATAATAAATAGCTTTTTAAAGAGAAAACTGAATGAAAACACAACGGAAATATGCCAAAGAAGGTTTCAAAATTTTGATGTGCCTTATAATTTTACGTATAGTTATTTGACAAAAGGATGATTTCGTTTTTTATCGGCAGAAATATAAAAACACTTTTTATTCTACCAATCGTTTGGTAAATAAAAAATCGTTTTTATATTTGAATCAGAATTACAAATTTACAATGCCTGTTCAAAAAATAACCAAAGAAGAAATTTTATTAAAAGCATCGGATGTCTTTCGAGTAAAGGGCTATCACAATACTTCTATGCAAGACCTAGCTGAAGCGTGTGGATTGCTTAAAGGGAGTCTTTATTATCATTTTCCAAGTAAAGAAATGTTGATGAAAGATTTGCTCCTTTCTATCCATAAGTATTTAGTAGAAAGGGTTTTTCCAATAGCAAATGATGAAAGTCTAACGCCCGAAATACGCATGGAAAAACTGCTAAAAAAGATGGGAAAGCTACTTTTAGAAAAAGAAGGTGGTTGTTTAATTGGTAATACTACGCTCGAAACGGTTGGTGTCGTACCCGAATTTCAAGTAGTTTTGCGAGCAATTATGGACGATTGGACGACCGCATTGCAAACCATTTTTGTTATTCGCAAAAGCCCAGAATTGTCTTTTCGATTGGCTCAACAAACCATTATGGAGTTTGAAGGTGCAGCCATGTTTTCAAAATTATACAACGAGCAACAGTTTCTTTTTGATGCCTTTGCTCGCACAATGGTAAAGTTGAATTAAACAAGTATGATTATCTGGATAGTATTTAGTTTGTAAATTTTTTAAACAAACGTTTGGTATAATAATGAATAAGCTTAAAATTAAGTGCGAAGATGGAGTGGAGTTAGCAGCTATATTATTTGAACCCGAAAAACCAAAGGCGGTTGTTCAGTTAAATATCGGGACGGGAGCAAAAAAAGAATTTTACACACCTTTTGCCACTTTTTTGGTTGACAATGATTATGTTGTTTGCACGTATGATTATCGAGGAACTTGTGAATCTGCACCTGCTTCGATGAAAGACTGTACCTATAATTATATCGAGTATGGCACGAAAGATATGCCTGCTGTACTAGATTTTTTGGATAAAAAATACCCTGATTTACCCAAATTAATGGTAGGGCATAGTGTTGGAGGAATGAATTTTGGTTTGATGCCTAACTATCATAAAATCAAGGGTTTAGTAGCAGTTGGTTCGGGTTCGGGCTACTGGAAAAATATGTTTTTTATGTATCGTTTACAAACCTTGTTCTTCTTCAAGATTTTTACACCAATTAGTATTTATCTGAAAGGGTATGTGGCTGCTAAAAAGTTCGGAATCATGGAAGATTTACCCCGAAATATTGTACGAGATTGGGCCGCTTGGTGTAGTGTGCCAAATTATTTTTGGGATGAGCAGTTTTTTGAAAAAACTGTTCCCAAAGGACATTACCACGAATTGAATTTTCCGATTGCACACTTTTGGGCTTCTGATGACCCGATTGCCAATGAAAAAAATGTGCCACTTTTGCTACAAAATTTCAACACAAATCAAGGTTTGACTTCTGAAAAACTTGTTCCAGCGGATTTTGGTGCAAAAAAAATTGAGCATTTTGGCTTTTTTAAAAGACAATTTAAAGACACAATTTGGGTGAAAATCCTACATAAATTAGATGATTTTATAGTGCGTTAACAGGTAATTTAGTCAGAAGACGCACGATTTGTGCGTCTTCATGATTTTTGAAAATAATTCCCCAAAGAGATTCTATCGTATTAATCTTATATAAAAATGACAAAGCAAGTATTAAAGGAAGCTCTAGAAAGTAGTTTTAAAACTATAGCAAGTGATGTTGAAAGCATCGAAGAAAGTAAGTTTTTTTCACCAATTGGTGAAAAATGGTCAGTTGCAGAAAATATTTTGCACTTGACACAATCGGTTAAAGGATTGAATCAAGGAATGGCATTACCAAAAATATTTTTGGAGCAGCAATTTGGTAAAATCGACCGACCAACACTTTCCTATGATGGCGTAGTGGAGCGATATTTGAATGTTCTTGCAACGGGTGTTACGGCACGTGGTGGTTTTGTGCCGCAAAAGCTCGAAAATCCTTCAAAAACAGTTTTAATGAATAGTTTCTTAAAACATCATCAAATACTTGCCGATTTTTTGAATGATTGGTCGGAAACTGAATTAGATGAATATTGTATCAAACATCCTGTGCTTAAAATATTGACTATCAGAGAGTTTTACTACTTTATGCACTACCATATTTTGCATCATCGAAAAGCAATTTTACGTTATAACGCAGTTTAGAAAACCGCTTTATAAGTGAGGAATTTGAATTCCAGTGATTTTTCGATAAAGGTCAATAGCGAATAAATCGGTCATTCCAGAAATAAAATCTACCACGGATTGAATATTTTGGTAAACATTTTCATCTTTTTTGATAGGATATTGGCTCGGAATCAATTGCAATAATTTCTTAGATTTAGATGAATTGGGTTGTAAAACTGCCGAAATGAATTCTTTCAATAAACCACCAATAACGTGATAACCCGCAATTTCAATTTCTATAACCGATTTATCATTGTAGATTTTTTTGACCGAAATTTCGTCAATTTTAGCTATCAAAGAAGTAGTTTTTTCATCCAAAAGGTCGATTAAAGGTTTATTGAGCGTTCCGTCGAGGAGTTGCGATTCGTATTGAAAGAAAACATCGGTACATTTACTAACCAATTGATTGATAAGCATTGCCCTTAGAAATGCGAGTTTTTGTTTATCATCTTCGATATTATCAACTTTTTCGGTAATAGTTGGTTTTCCTGCTCGGTTTTCAAAGAAAGGTTCGAGTAAATTTCGAGCTTCTTGAATCGAAATAATATTGAGTCGATGTGCATCTTCAAGGTCGATGATTCGGTAACAAATATCGTCGGCCGCTTCTACCAAAAATACAAATGGGTGGCGAGCAAAAATAGTTTTTTCTTCATTTAAAGCATTGATATTCAATTCGGTAGCAATTCTTTTAAAGAAACCAATTTCAGCATCGAAGAATCCAGATTTTTTTGCCGAAATAAAACTTTTTTTCTTAAAACCGTTAGTAGAATCAGCGGGATATTTGATGATAGAAGCTAATGTAGTATAAGTTAGATTGAGGTTACTTTGATTAAAAATAGTTGTCAAAATTCGGAAAGCATTGGCATTTCCTTCAAAATATTTAAAATCATTGAATTGGTTTTCAGTTAAATTTTCCGTTAAAAAAGCTAGTTTTTCACCATCTAATTCCTTAAAATAAGTTCTGATAGCTTCTTCTCCCGAATGCCCAAAAGGTGGATTTCCGATGTCATGAGCAATGCAAGCGGTCATTATAACGGCCGAAAGTTCAAATTTATAAAATTCAATGGCTTCTTGATTGAGTTCTTCGTGGTGTTTTTCAACGATTTTTTCACCAATAGCTTTTCCCAATGAACGTCCAACTGATGCTACTTCCAAACTATGTGTAAGTCTATTATGTACAAAAACTGCACCTGGAAGCGGAAAAACCTGTGTTTTGTTTTGTAAACGACGAAATTGCGACGAAAAAATCAATCGGTCATAGTCTCGCATATAATCAGTGCGAAAATGTTCTTGGGCGTTTCGGAGTTCGGCACCGAGTCGTTTATTAGAAAAAAGCGTTTGCCAATTCATTTTTGAGAGTCGTGAAATTTGGTCGCAAGATAGACAATGAATAAATGTAGGAAGGTTAGATTGAGTGAATATTTTTAAATAGCTTTCAAAATTTATTATTAAAAAAAGATATTGTATTACTTTTTCAATAAAACACGCAATTTGTTTAAGCATAAGTTTAGATTTGTAGAATCTTGTTAAATAAGTATAATCACTCATTTAATCAATTAAAAATTGAAAGTAGTTATTATTAAATATAACGCAGGGAACGTGCAGTCGGTCATGTACGCCCTCGAACGCATCGGAGCGAGTTACGAACTCTCAGACGATGCCGAAGTAATTCGTTCGGCCGAGCGAATTATTTTTCCAGGGGTGGGAGAAGCCTCAACCGCGATGAAAAGTTTGCGAGAAAGTGGTTTGGATAAAATCATTCCGAAGTTGAAACAGCCATTTTTGGGAACTTGTGTAGGTATGCAATTGCTTTGTGAATCATCAGAAGAAAATAATACTGAATGTTTAGGGGTTTTTGATATTCCGATTTTGAAATTTCCGAGAGTAAAAGGTTTCAAAGTGCCGCAAACGGGTTGGAATAATATCGTCTCTCCCGAAAGCGAGTGGACGAATCCGCTTTGTAAGGGTTTACGAGCGAGTGAATACGTTTATTATAACCATGGCTACTATGCACCACTTTGCGACTATACAGTGGCAAAAACTGATTATATTCTTGAGTATTCGGCAATGTTGCAGCGAGATAATTTCTTTGCGGCACAGTTTCACTCCGAAATTAGTGGCGATGTAGGCGAACAGATTTTTAAGAATTTCTTGGAGATTTAAGGCAATCGTTTTTCTGGTTTTTAGGCTTACTTTTAGTTTTTCATATTTAATAAATACCCATTTTGGGCTTGGTTATGTTTCAAATCATTCCAGCAATTGACATCATCGACGGTAAATGTGTACGACTTACACAAGGTGATTATTCTCAGAAAAAAACGTACAACGAGAATCCGCTCGAAGTAGCCAAAATGTTTGAAGATGCGGGTATAAAACGCCTACATTTGGTTGATTTAGACGGAGCAAAAAATAAAAAAATTACCAATGCAAAAGTTTTAGAAACGATTGCTTCAAAAACTAATTTACATATTGATTTTGGTGGAGGAGTTCAGTCGGATGACGATATTCGTTTGGCATTTGACTGCGGAGCAAAACAAATAACGGGAGGAAGTATTGCTGTTAAAAATCCTGAATTGTTTGAAGATTGGTTGAAAAGATTTGGTAGTGAAGCTATTATTTTAGGAGCAGATGCACGTAACGAAAAAATAGCTGTGAGTGGTTGGGAAGAAGATTCGGGTGTTTGGGTATATGATTTTGTGGGCGAATGGATTCAGAAAGGCGTTAAATATACGATTAGTACAGATGTAGCAAAAGATGGACTTTTACAAGGTGCTTCGGTAGATTTGTATAAAAAAATGCAAGCACAATTTCCTGATTTGCAAGTTATTGCGAGTGGGGGAGTAAGTTCAATGCAGGATTTAGAAGATTTGGCTGAACTCAATATTTTTGGCGTAATTGTGGGTAAAGCCATTTATGAAGAACGAGTAACTTTGAAGGAGATAGAACGCAGATTTTTATGATTTTTATGATAAATTTTGATGAAAGATTCTGAAATTAACTTCAAACATTCCGAACTGACTGGTCAAATAATTAAGGCTTTTTATAAAGTTTATAATGTATTAGGGTATGGTTTTTTAGAGAAAGTTTATGAAAATGCTTTTTTAATAGAATTGAGGAAAATTGGCTTACTATGCTCACAGCAATATCCAATTGATGTGTTTTATGAAACAGAAAAAGTAGGTTATTATTACGCAGATATTATTGTAGAAGGTAAAATCATACTTGAGTTAAAAGCGGCTGAAGCATTAAGTACAGAACATGAAGCCCAATTGACTAATTATTTAAGAGCAACCGACATTGAAGTAGGGCTTTTGATAAATTTTGGAAAAGAGCCACAGTTTAAAAGGAAGGTATTCTCAAATAACCACAAACCAAATCTTAAAAAATCATCATAATCATAAAAATCAGCGTTCTATATTATGATTTACGAATACCAAAAAGAGGAATACAGTATCAGCACCGATAAAACCAAATTGCAATTTGATGTAATTCATGGTTTTTTGTCAACAAGTTATTGGTCGCCCAATATCCCTATGGAAATTGTGAGGCGTGCTGCTGAAAATTCGATGACTTTTGGCATTTATAAACATGAAATACAAATAGGATACGCCCGAATAATCTCAGATTGTGCAACTTTCGCCTATTTGGCTGATGTGTTTGTTTTGGAAAGTGAAAGAGGAAAAGGTATATCAAAATGGTTAATGGAATGTATCACACAGCAGCCTGATTTACAAGGGCTTCGCCGTTGGATGCTAGCCACTCGTGATGCCCACGGACTTTATGCACAGTTCGGATTTACGCCATTAGACAAACCCGAAACCATGATGCAAATTGCTCGACCTAATATTTACAATGAGTAGCAGCTATCTTGATAACTGTTTATAGATAATTGATAAAGAAAAATGCTTACAAAAAGAATCATTCCTTGTTTAGATATAAAAGACGGTCGCACCGTAAAAGGTACTAATTTCGTCAATCTTCGTGATGCGGGTGACCCCGTAGAACTTGGTGCAGAATATGCTCGTCAGGGTGCTGATGAATTAGTGTTTTTGGATATTACTGCCACAGTCGAAGAACGCAAAACGTTACTTGATTTAGTCCGTAGAGTTGCTCATACCATCAATATTCCGTTTTGTGTGGGTGGAGGAATCGGTTCGGTAGCCGATGTATCAAAGCTTTTAAATGCTGGTGCTGATAAAGTTTCTATCAATTCGTCTGCGGTGCGTAATCCTCAGTTAATCAATGAGTTAGCTCTTGAGTTTGGTTCACAATGTATCGTTGTGGCGATAGATACAAGATATATTGCTAACGAAAATAGTTTTCAGCACATTGTTCATACGCATGGTGGAAGAAAGCCAACGGAACTCAAAACTATTCAGTGGGCAAAGGAAGTGGAAGACCGAGGAGCGGGTGAAATTTTGCTCACTTCGATGGATACTGATGGAACAAAAGCAGGGTTTGCGATTGAATTGACAGCCGAGATTTCGGATAATTCTAACATTCCGATTATTGCTTCGGGTGGTGCTGGAACGATGGAACATTTTTATGATGTTTTTACAACTGGAAAAGCAGATGCTGGTTTGGCAGCAAGTATTTTTCACTTCAAAGAAATTGGTATTCCTGAATTAAAAAATTACTTAAAAAACAAACAGATTCCAATGCGAATTTAGGTTGATTTTAAAACCATGTTTTCGAGTATTAAAGTCAAATCGTGAGCGTCACATTTCCAAGCCATTTGAGTGATTTTCATGGGAGCGAAAAATTGTAAAACCTGATTTTCGTAAGAACTCAAAAGTCCTGCAATAAAATAGGTAAAATTTGTAGGCTTTGAAGCAGAAATTTTAGCGTTTAAGGTTGGCTTATGGGTTTTGTCTAATTTCAATAAAGCTGTTTCTAAAATTAGTTTATTCATTTCAGTTGGCTCATTTTCTAATAATTGTTTCGTTTTTTGAATCAATTTTTCTCGACAAATTTCTAAAGATTGAAGCTCAAAATCGCCTAAAATTCGGGCATAATGATAAATAATTAGAGGTGTTGTGGCATAATTATGAGCAACTTTAAAGGCATCGCTTACATATTCTTCTCGTAAAATAATTTCCTGTAAAAACGTAAAAACTGCTTCATCATAATCATTGTAGGGCAACTTATATTTTTGAAATAAATACATTAGGTTGCACAAAGCACAAACATCAAACTCGATGGGCATATTTTTACCAAACCAAGTCGAATAAACTTTAAGGTTTTTGTAATGTTGAAATGTGTTAACAACCTTTCTTGTAGAAAGATTGGCGTGTTGTTTTAGCTTTTCTTTCAACCATAAAGTGTATTCTTTTGAATGCGGTAAAGTAAGATAAACTAAAGCAGTGTCATCAATATCATCAGGGATTTTGAAATGCTTGAAATGCTTGAATATAAGCCCATTAGAAAAATGATTTGAAGGATTTGTTGGCCAAAAATTATAGGTTTTCAAACCATCTTTGTTCTGAAAATTTGGATAATTATTGATTGCTTTTTCGGTGATTTCTTGAATTATTATCTTGGATTTCTCAGAAACTTTACCTTTGATTTGGTTCAGAATAAAAACAATCGTTGCAGTATAAAAAATATTCGTATCAGGACGTTTGTAGAACAAATATTTATTTTGTCGATACGAAGGGAAAATGCCTTTGGGGAAAAATTTATCGCCCCGTGATTGGTACGAGGCGATGCGTTCGATTAAAATATCAATAGAATTTTGAGTATCATTTGCCATGAAGTAAAACTACACTTTCAAGACTAGTTTTCCTGTATTTTCACCATTAAAAAGTTTCATAAGTGTATCAGGGAAAGCTCTTACGCCACCTTCAGCGATATAAACTTTTGAATTAAGTTTGCCTTGGGCAATCCAACCTGCCATTTCTTTAACCGCCTTGCCGTAATTTGCTACGTTATCGAAAACCACAATGCCTTCCATTCTTGCACGATTGACCAAAAGAGATAAATAATTGCTCGGACCTGCTGGTTTTTCGGTGGCATTGTATTGCGAAATTGCTCCACAAATCACAATTCTTGCCCGCAAATTGATTAAGCCCAAAACTGTATCCAAAATTTCACCGCCAACATTATCAAAATAAACATCAATACCTGCTGGACAAGTGTCTTTTAATTGTTTTCGCAAATCACCATCTTTATAATCTACGCAGGCATCGAAACCTAATTCGTCAACCACATATTTACATTTATCAGCTCCGCCTGCAATACCAACTACTCGGCAACCTTTTATTTTAGCAATTTGTCCAACCACACTTCCTACAGCCCCAGCCGCTCCCGAAACTACTACGGTTTCGCCTTCTTTTGGTTGACCTGTATCCAAAATTCCGAAATAGGCTGTCAAGCCAGACATTCCCAATGTACCTAAATAAGCAGGTAAAGGAACAAAATTCGGGTCAACTTTTACAGCCTCTTTTCCATCCAAAACGGCAAATTCTTGAACGCCAGTTCCTGCGGTAACAAAATCTCCAGCTTTAAAATCAGGGTGTTTTGATGCTACAATAACCCCCGCACCCAAAGCACGCATTACTTCACCGATTCTTACGGGGCGAATGTATGATTTTCCTTCATTCATCCAACCTCGCATGGCAGGGTCTATTGATAAATATTGCGTTTGAATGAGAACTTGATTTTCGGCTAGTTCGGGTGTTTCTGTTTCTTCAATTTGCCAACATTCAGCTATTGGCATTCCTACTGGACGAGCAATAAGGTTTACTTGTGTATTTTTCATCTTGGTTTTTGTTGATAGATAATGGCGAAATTAAATCAAATTTTGTAAAAAATAGTATGCGTGCATAAAAATATCATTCATAAAAAATATGATAAGTATTTTCATGATTATTGTGGTTGGGTATTTCATTGAAAAAAGCAACATCAGTTTTTCTAGAAAAAATCGTCTAAAAGAGAAGGTTTGTTTATAAATACTTAATGAACCACCAAATAATTGGTTAAATTTGCATGATTCTCAAATTGGGACAAAAAACAAAAAATGAAAAAAACATTTACTATTTTAAGTATTATTTATTTGTGTTTTGGACGGACTTTCGCTCAAGAAGGAGCGGTTTCCGAATCAATTCAAATTGGGTCAATAGTGCCAGATTTCAATATTAATATTTTGACAAAAGAAGGCTCTATCAAAAAAAATATCAGTGATTACCGTGGAAAAGTGGTGATTTTAGAATTTTGGGCAACTTATTGTGGCCCTTGTTTTCCTGCAATGGACCATTTAGCCGCTTTAAAAACAAAGTTTCCTAAAGATTTAGAAGTAATAAATATTACCGACGAAGAACGTTGGAAAGTAGTTAATTTTTTGAAAAAAAGGCCAACATCAATGCCAATCGCTATTGATGCTGATAAATCAATCAATCAACTATTTTATCATCAGCTCATTCCACATACAATTATCATTGACCCGCAAGGCTATATCAAAGCCATTACATCTCCTGAAGAAGTGACCGAAGAAGTGATTTACTTGGCCAGAAGTGGGGCAATTTTGGCAGTAAAAACAAAAGCCGAATTTGCTCCTAAACACGAAAGTGCTACTGCCATGACGATTGTAGAAGTGGAAGATAAAAGCTTTTATAAAATTGCTGTTTCGGCCGCTAAAGAAGGGGTTCAATCTCAAATCAATAAAAAATCTGATTTTGAATACGAATTTATCAATTGTACTGTACCAATGATGTATCAGGTGCTTTACCAAACAACTCGACCTAATCCTAATGACAAGGCTTGTTTGGAAGTGTCGGAGCAAACCAAGTATTTGTTGAACGAAAAGCAGCAATATAGTATGACCCTAAAAATTCCTGAGCCGATGAAACACCGATTGGGCGAAATCGGAATGAAACATTTGGAGGAAATTTTTTCGGTAAAAGCAAAAAATGAAACCCGTACAAGAAAGGTTTATGCCTTGATGACCAATAATGAACCCCAAGAAAGTAATTCAGAAACAGGAATGGATATGCCATTAAAAGATTTTTTGAAATTACTTTGGGATACCAAAGTGGTTGATATGCCAGTCATTAATGAAAGCGGAATGAGCGATACGAGTGTCTTGCGAGTGAAGGAATTTCCGAAAGAAGTAACAAAAGTATCTGAGATTCTTCAAAAAATGGGATTTAAATTAGAGTCAAAAATCACCGAAACGGCCTGTTTAGTGCTTTATGAAGATAAATCTAATAATTAATCAAAAAACTTTTAAAAGATTTTTGAAAAACAAATCACAATTTTGTATCTTTGCAACCCCAAATGTAAGACTTCCAAGCATTGAGCTGAAAAGTCCTTGCGTTTTGAATTGATTTTTAATTTAAAAATACCACTTTTGGCTTGATTTGATTGCGAATCAATAAAAGCTAATAATTAAATAAATAAAACAATGGCTAAGAAAGGCAATCGTGTACAAGTTATATTAGAATGTACTGTACAAAAAACAAGCGGCGTAGCAGGTATGTCTCGTTACGTAACGACTAAAAATCGTAAAAACACAACAGGTCGTATGGAATTGAAAAAATACAATCCATTTTTGAAAATTCATACACTTCACAAAGAAATTAAATAATTTTGAAGAAATGGGTTCAAGATAAAATCATATTTTGTCTCATGTCTCATATCTCATATCTAAAATCTAATTAAACAATGGCAAAGAAAGTAGTCGCTACGCTTCGTGATAAAACCGCAGGTAAGAGTTTCGCAAAGGTTATTAAAGCCGTGAAATCACCTAAGACGGGTGCATACTCTTTCAAGGAAGAAATGGTTCCTATGGAAGAATTGCAAAATGCTTTGAAAGCATAATTTCACCGAAAAGAAATTATAAAAAAACCTTCTTGAGAAATCAAGAAGGTTTTTTTATGTAAAATGTTTATAGAAAAATAAACGATTATCAGTGTTTTCTTATAATTAAAGTTGCTTACGCAAACGAGCCACAGGAATATTGAGTTGCTCACGGTATTTCGCAACCGTACGTCTTGCAATATTGTATCCACGTTTGTTGAGCATTTTTTCGAGTTTATCGTCAGAAAGTGGTGAGTTTTTAGGCTCATTTTCAATCAACTCTTTCAAGATATTTTTTACTTCACGACTAGAAGCATCTTCGCCCGAATCAGTAGCAATTCCTTCAGAAAAGAAATATTTTAATGGATAAATGCCAAAATCAGCTTGTACTGATTTACTGTTTGCAACACGAGAAACGGTTGAAATATCCATTTCAATTCGATTGGCAATATCTTTCAAAATCATTGGTCGCAGTTTTGATTCATCTCCATCCAAGAAAAACTCATGCTGAAACTCAACGATTGACTTCATGGTCTTCAAAAGTGTCTGTTGGCGTTGTTTGATTGCATCGATAAACCATTTGGCAGCATCCAGTTTTTGTTTGACAAAGGTTACTGTTTCTTTGATGCTTTTGTGTTGAGCCGAGCCATTTTTGTCAGTTTTATCGTAAGTATCGAGCATTTCGGCAAAAGAGCGACTAACTCGAAGTTCGGGAGCATTTTTAGAATTCAGAATAACATCCAGCTTCCCGTTATTGTTGGTTACGATAAAATCGGCCATTAGATATGCCGCAGTGCTATCACCGCTGCCGATATTACCTGGTTTCGGATTAAGTCGAGTTATTACTTTGATAGCACTTTTGATGCCATCATCATCAATGTCTAAGCGACGTTGAATTTTTTCATAGTGTTTTTTTGTAAACTCGTCAAAGAAACAATCAATTATCTTGATAGCTGTTTCAACCGCTAAATCGTCTTGGTCTTTACGGTCTAATTGTAGCAATAAACATTCACGTAAATCTCTTGCACCAATACCGGCTGGTTCGAAAGTCTGTACTTTTTTGAGTAAACCGACGACTTCTTCTTCGTTGGTATAAATATTTTGTGTAAATGCTAAATCATTACAAATAGAGCGTAGTGGACGACGGATATAGCCATCTTCTTCAATGCTACCAATCAACTGCATTCCGATTGCCTCTTGACGATAATCAAGGCGAAGGAAACCCAATTGTTGCACCAATGATTCAGCCAAAGTACTCGTCGCAATAACGGGCATGGCATCACGGTCGTCGTCTCCCCAACCATCTCCTTGCATTTTATAACCAGCGTAGTCGTCTTGGTTGAGGTATTGTTTTACGTCAAGCCCTTCATAAGTTTCATACTCACTGTACTCATTGTAGTCATCATGGTCACTATCGCCATCATAGTCATCATCATACTCATCTTTCACTCGTTCATCCATATCCATGCCTTCCTCCAAAGCTGGATTTATTTCGAGTTCCTCTTCAATGCGTTGCTCAAGCTCAGCAGATGGAATCTGCAACAGTTTTATAAACTGAATCTGTTGAGGGGACAGTCGTTGCTGTAAGGATTGATTTAGACTAAGTTTTTGCATTGTGTAAGTAGAGTTTTTTCATTCATACCAGGGACATATATAGACCCCCTCCACATTTTTCGTGCCAATCGAAAAAAAATTATTAAATAAAGAAAAATATTTTTTCGCTAACCGCCAAATTTTTTATAAAAATAAATGTTCAATATTTAGTAAAAACAACGTAATGTGTTTGTTATAAGGAGTTTATGTTATTTTTGAGGCTCGAAAAAAATATTTGATAAACAAAATTTTTTTTTAGAAAATAGAGAAAAAATGGAACATTCTTGGATGTAGTTTTTCCATTTTTTAGATAACCAAAAATGTGATTTTTTAAATGATTTTTAGGATGAAAAGAAGTAAAAAATTACGATTTAATCAATAAAAAAAGTAGCCGATTTATGTCTGCTACTTTTGGGGGTTAAAAACCCTTTATTGAACTAAATAATAGTATTTGTAAATAGGTTGGGTTGAATACTCGCCGAAGCGAAAAAAGAGTTAGGTTGAATAGGGTTTGCAAATATAGTACATTTTTGAGAAAAAATATAATGTCAGAAAGTATTTTTAAATTAAATTAAATTAATAATTTTTTAATTCTGTGATAGGATTTTTACAACTTTTGTGAGTTTGAGAATCAATTTTAGTACTTATCTTATAAAGATAGCTGGTTTTAGCTTTTAATGCAGACTTATCATCAAAGACAATCATTGGTAATTTGGTTGAAAGTTTTTGAAATTGGCCAGCTTCAGTAATAACAATGCATGTACTCAAAAAGAACATTTCATTTTCAATGTTAACTTTTATGGTCAACATTAGTTGATTGTTTTGATTTTATATCTCCATCGTTTTGCAAAAATCGCTAACTTTGACGAGTTTTTCTAATAAACCTATTTCTTTCTTATTGCCTGATGATAGTTCAAAAAAATGTACAGTTAAAACCTTTTAATACTTTTGGGATCGAAGCAAAAGCGAAGTTTTTTGCTGAAATATCAAGTATTGAAGAATTACAAGGAATTTTACAAGACACTGATTATCAGTCGGTTGAGCGATTGGTTTTAGGCGGAGGAAGTAATCTTTTATTAACCAAAGATTTTGATGGATTGGTCATAAAAATGGCTATCAAAGGATTTGAAGTTGTGAAAGAAAACGACGAAAATATTTGGATAAAATCGGGTGCAGGAGTTGTTTGGCATGATTTGGTGATGCACTGCGTTAACCAAAATTATGCTGGAATGGAAAATCTTTCATTGATTCCTGGCACCGTCGGAGCTGCTCCTATGCAAAATATAGGTGCTTATGGCATTGAAATTAAAGAAGTCTTTGAAGAATTGGAAGCCCTTGAAATAGCTACTGGCCAAACTAAAATATTCGATAAACAAACGTGCAATTTCGGTTATCGGGAAAGTATTTTCAAACACGAAGCTAAAGGAAAGTTTATTATTTTGAACGTAACTTTTAAACTAAATAAAAAACCAAGTTTTCATATAGAATATGGTGCAATAAAAGATACGTTGAGTGAAATGCAAGTGAACGACCTAACGATAAAAGCAATTAGCGATGCCGTTATTCATATTCGTCAAAGTAAGCTTCCCAATCCTGCTGAAATTGGAAATGCAGGTAGTTTTTTCAAAAATCCAGAAATCTCAAAAGAACAGTTTGAGGCTTTAAAAGCTCAATTTCCTTCGATTCCGTCTTATCCTGTCAACGAAAACACAATAAAAGTACCAGCAGGTTGGCTAATTGAGCAAGCTGGTTGGAAAGGTCAACGTTTCGGAAATGTAGGTGTTCATGCCAAACAGGCCTTGGTCTTGGTCAATTATGGTGGAGGAAAAGGTGACGAAATAAAAGATTTATCGAAGAAAATACAAGCTTCGATTGATGAAAAATTTGGTATTCGTCTTTCGGCAGAAGTTAATTTCGTTTAAGGTGTTGTTGTGAAATTATCTTGAAAAATGTGCTTAATGTAGCAAAATATACGAAAGTTTATAAGAATTAAAGGAGAATTGACCTAGGTTAATTCTCCTTTAATTAAAAAATCAAATCCAACCACCAGCACGATATGTTCGTTTTACGAAAGCATTGGCTTCGTCGAAGTTTGTGATTTTCATGTTCGCTCCGTCCCACAAAAGTTTTTTTCTTCCAATAAATTTATCTTTTGCATCACGAAGTAAAAACGAACGAACCGCCAAATTTCCCATCAAAACGGTTTCTGTTAAAGGCCCAGATTGGTCAAAAGAAGAACTTGTATATGCTCCAAAACCTGCTTTGCAAGCTTTAACCCATTGCTGTTGGTGACCATTGATATCTCCATCAACGAATGGCCTTTTTGGCTCTGGGAATTTTACATTTTCCTGCTTTCCGTTGATAAATAATTTTGGATTACTGCCGAAAAGTTCGCAGGCTAAAACGCCTTTTGTGCCGATAAACATGATTCCACCATCAATATTTGCAAAAACTTTTTCGTAATCGCAACCTTCTGGTAGTTTTGGTCGAATACCGCCGTCGTACCAAGAAAGGCTCAATTCTTTATGGTTTTTACTTGAAGGATTCGGAAATTTGAGGTGAATAGAGGCCGATGGTGGGCAAACATCATCAAAAAAAGCTTCTTTAAAGAAATCGGCGTAAACTTGTCCAACCGAACACTCAACCGATGTTGGATAGCCCAAATTTAAAGCACGAAACGGGACATCCATAAAATGACAACCCATGTCACCCAAAGCACCTGTGCCGAAATCCCAATAACCACGCCAGCGGAATGGCATATACGCTTCGTGATAATCACGCATTGGGGCTGTTCCGAGCCATAAATTCCAATCAACTTCATTCGGAATGACTTGTTTTTCGCCTTTGTCTTTAGGTGATTTTACTCCTTGTGGCCAAACAGGACGATTAGTCCAAACTTCAACTGTATGAACTTCGCCAATCATGCCACTTTGTACGATTGCCTCGGTTATTCTTGTTCCTTTTCCGCTACTTCCTTGATTACCCATTTGGGTTACAACTTTATATTTTGTTGCTCCTTCGGTCAGTTGTCGGGCTTCCCAAATATCATGTGTGAGTGGTTTTTCAACATAAACGTGTTTGTTTAACTGAATCGCCGACATGGCAATAGGGTAGTGCATGTGGTCGGGTGTAGTTACGATTACGGCATCAATATTTTTTCCTTCCGACTCCAACATTTTTCGGTAGTCTTTGAAATATGGTGCATTCGGAAATTTTGCTCTAAACTTTGCAGACTGTCTATCATCAACATCGCAAAGAGCTACGATATTGTCAGAGCCATTGTTATAGGCTTGTGGGATATTAAAATCGGCTTTACCACCACAGCCAACGGCCGCAATATTGAGTTTATCGCTCGGTGCTACGAAGCCTTTGCCCAATACGTGGCGAGGGACAATCATAAAACCTGCGGAGGCCAAAGTGCTGGTTTTGAGGAAATTACGGCGTGAGTTTTGTTGTTTTTTGTCGTGAGAGTTGTTCATGCTGATAGAAGGTTGAATTTTTACGAAATGTAGAAATTTTTTGGGGAGGAAAAAAGAAACGTAATTTATTTGTTTATTCAAAAGCTACTCGTTTTTGCCAAACTATTTATTCTGCATTTTTTGACCTATATTTGCATTTAAACCAACATTCATTTTATAGAAAAAAACTAAAAAACGACATATAAATTTTTGCGTTTAGCTTAAAAATCCTGTCTCTGAAAAGTCGAAAATTATTAGCGAATAGGGAGTAAAGCAGTAAACGCCTACGGTCAAACGTGGGCGTTGTTTTACTTTGTTCGCAGGGCTTCGACTCCCTCAGAGGCAAGTAATAGCAACGTTCCCACGTTTTTTTATTTGCCCCCTGACCGTATGACTAAGCAACCTTACTTTCAACAACTTCTTGAATTCATTGGCTTTATTTCAAAAAATGAAGCGAAAACTATCTACTCAAAAAGCTACAAAGATTTTCAATACACAATTTCTGTTGATTTTGAAAAAGAAGAAATTGATTACCCTAAACCTATGATTTTGGGCGATAAAACAACAAGTAATTTTCAAGCAAGTGAAAATTTTGTCGTTTTAGAGTGTGTAAATAGACTTTTAGAAAAAGGTTATAAACCCGAAAATATCACACTTGAAAAGAAATGGGGTTTAGGGCATCGAGATAAAGGCAAAGCAGATATTTTTGTAAATTACCCTAAAAGTGAAAATGAAAACTCGGAAAAAGCCTTTTTGATAATTGAGTGTAAAACTTGGGGTAAGGAATTTGAACACGAATTTGAAAAAACGCAATCAAGTGGAGGGCAGTTGTTGTCTTACTATGTTCAAGAACCAGAAACAAGACTTTTATGTTTGTATTCTTCAACATTTCAAGATAATAAACAACGCTATGCAAATCGTATCATAGAAGCACAAGCTGATTTTAAAGGTAAAAACAAAGCAGACATTTATAAACTTTGGAAAGATGGAAATGAGCAAATTGTAGGACAAAGTTTTAAATATGATGGAATTTTTGATGAAGATTCTACTCCTTATAATGTAGTTTTAAAACCACTTAAACGAAAAAATTTAGTTGAATTACAGCAGGGAGATAGTGGATATATTTACAATCAGTTTGCCGAGATTTTACGCCATAATGTAGTCTCTGATAAACCAAATGCCTTTAACAAGATGTTTAACTTGATTTTGGCAAAAATTGTAGATGAAGACCGACCCGATGAAGAAGAACTATGTTTTCAGTGGCGAGACGGTGATACTGATATTGAACTTCAAAAACGACTCAATGACCTTTATAAGAAAGGGATGTTTGAGTATTTGCACAAAACTGTAACTGATTTTTCGGACGATGAGTTAGATGAAGAACTTCGCACCCTAAGCCCAACCATTCAGGATAACTTACGTAAACGTATTACTGAATTACGTTTACATAAGAACAATGAATTTGCGTTCAAAGAGGTTTTCGATGAAAATTCATTTCGAGATAACGCCAAAGTAGTTCGAGAAACAGTTATTTTATTGCAAAACTTTCAACTTCGATATTCTCATAAACAACAGTTTTTAAGCAATTTCTTTGAATTGTTGCTTTCAAACACGCTAAAACAAGAAGCTGGGCAATTTTTTACACCTGTACCAGTTGCAAAGTTTATAGTTAGTAGTTTGCCTTTGCAAGAAATAATAGAGCAGAAAATCAAAGATAGAAAAGCAGAGTTTTTACCAACTGTAATTGATTATGCTGCTGGAAGTGGTCATTTTCTGACTGAAGCAATGGACGAAATACAGCATATTATTCAACAAATTGACACAAAAAACTGTACCCAAAGTATTAAAAGTAATTTAGAATCTTGGAAAACAGAAAACAATGCCTATAAATGGGCTGACCGTTTTATATATGGCATTGAAAAAGATTATCGGCTATCTAAAATTGCAAAAGTAAGTTGTTTCTTAAATGGTGATGGAATTGCGAACATTATTCATGCCGATGGCTTAGATGCTTTTGATAGCGAAGCCTATCAAGAGGCCCCACTTTTGCATCTCAAAAAGAATGCAAAAAACAATCCTAATTTTGATGTTTTAGTAGCAAATCCTCCTTATTCAGTTTCAGCTTTTATCAAAACGCTTGCAAGAAAAGAAGAATCATTCGATTTGCACGATGCTTTTACTGAACAAAGCAAGGAAATTGAATGCCTTTTTATGGAGCGAACCAAGCAAATAGTCAAAGAAAATGGTATAGTTGGTATAATTCTACCAAGTAGTATTTTGAACAATGCAGGAGTTTATACATTGGCACGTGAAATTATTCTTAAATATTTCAAAATCATAGCCATAGTAGAATTTGGTTCTTCTACTTTTATGGCAACTGGAACAAATACCATTACACTTTTTTTAAGGCGAAGAAAAGATTCTGATTTTAAGAATATTCAAGATACAATTCAGCAGTTTTTTAAAGATGGAAACGATACAATATGTAATAATATAGCTAACGCTTTCAGTAAATATATTCAACACGTTTATCAATTAGAATTAACTGATTATGTGAGTTTTATCAAGCAAAACACTAATCAAAACTTCAAAGAAAAAGAATCATATCAAGATTATGAGAAGTATTATAATAGTTTAGCAGAAACACAAAATCTCAAAGCTAAAATTGAAAAACTAAAATTTGAAATACCTTCTCTAAAACTCAAAAAGCAGGATGAAAAAGTAATTGAAAAGATTATAGAAACAGAAACTGCACTTGCCAAAGCTGAAAAAGACTTAATTCGACTATTTTATGAAAAAATATTTGCCATCGAACAAGAAAAGATGCTTTATTTCATGCTTGCTTATCCGCAAGAAGTTGTTCTGATAAAGACAAACCCAACAGGCAATAACGACCAAGAAAAAGCATTTTTAGGCTACGAATTTTCTAATCGTAGAGGACACGAGGGTATCAAAATGTTTAGCGACGCACAAGGAAATTTCACGACAAAACTTTACCACGAAACCAACCGTTTTGATAAAACAAAAGCAAGTAGTTACGTTTACGATGCTTTTTTGGGCAAAGCCCAAAAAATAGATGAAAGCATAAGCGAGAATATTCAAATACAAAAACTCTACGAAATGATGAAATTTGATAGGGTTGGATTTGAAAAAGAAATTAATATTTCGTTTAAAAAAAAAGCCCTAATAGAAATTGAAAGTAAATGGGAGTTGGTGAGATTGGGAAAGATTGCTAATTTTCAGAGTGGGCTATGGAAAGGTGAAAAAGAACCTATGCAGTTAGTAAAAGTAATTAGAAATACTAACTTTATTACTATGACTGGCAAACTTGATTCCACAGATATTGCAGAAATAAGTGTAGAAACAAAACAACTACAAACGAGAACGCTTGAATATGGCGATATTATTGTCGAAAAATCAGGCGGAAGTCCATCACAACCTATTGGTAGGGTTGCATTTTTTGATAAAAGGGATAACGCAATATATTCGTATAGTAATTTTACATCAAGACTTAGAGCAAATAAATCTATTGTAAATCCTGTTTATTTATGGTTTTATTTGCACAATTTTTATAGAAAAGGAGGAACTAAATCATTACAATCGGGTATTAGATTACTGAATCTTGATAATGCGAGTTACTTACAGAATAAAATCCCACTCCCACCAAAACCTATTCAAGAACAAATAGTTAGTGAAATTTTAGATATTGAAGCAAAGGAGAATGAAAGTAGAGATAAACTGGAGGAAATACAGATAAATATTGCAGATATAGTCAATCAACTTTTTGAAAATAACACTTTTAAGTTTGTAAAAATTATTTCTTATTTTGGCATTAATCAAAAAGTTATAAATCCAGAAAAATTATATAAAAATGAGCTATTTACTTATGTAGATATTGATAGCGTTAGTAAAGGAACTAATAAAATAAATTTTGAGCAAAAAATTAATGGTAAAAATGCACCGTCAAGAGCTAAAAGAATTGCAGAAGATAATAGCATAATACTTTCAACAGTAAGACCTTATTTAAAGGGATTCGCTTTTATTTCCAAAGTTCCCAAAGATGTTGTTTTTTCAACTGGATTCGCTATTATCAAAAGTAAGGAAGAAGATGATTATAAAACACTATTGCTGTTCTATTTTTTCATGTATTCTAAAGATTTAATGAAGCAGATGGAAGATAAGATGCAGAAAGCATCATATCCAAGTATCAACAAAGATGATATTGACAATTTTACAATTCCTTTAATTTCAATAGAAGCTCAGAACAAAATAATACAACAAATCACGACTCTTGAATCTCAAAAAGAAGACATAGAGCAGTTTCTAGGCACGATTCAAGAGCAGAAAGAAGTAGTTTTAAGAAAGTATTTATAACCTCTAAACCATCTCGTAGAGATGAAATATCGGTAGAACATCATATCTACGGCATGATGTTTTTTGGTGTTTACTATTTAACTATCGAACGTCGGCCGCCTATATAAAATCCCTACTGGATATATTTTTGCTTTTTAAATTTTTTCCACAAAAAAGGCGTAATTTTCTCAGAAAATTACGCCTTTAAATATTTTGTAAAACAGTTTTATACCGTTTGTTTTTCTAAATTAAATAAGTCGTTTAGCACATCAATCAGCGTTTCAGCCTCGCCACGTTTACAGGCTGCTTTTAGTTGAATTACAGGCAATTTAATGATTTTTTGCATCATGCTTGCTGTGATTTTATCCATTTTTTCGGCTTCTTCAGTCGATAATTCTTTCACAAAACGAGCCATTTCTTCTTTTCTGATTTGTTCCAAAGCTCCTTTCAATTTCTGAATGGTTGGTGAAACAATCATTTCTTGCGACCAATTATTAAATTCACCAATAGCATCATCAATGATGTCTAAAACCTGTGGGATCGCTTCCATACGGCGTTGAAGTGCCTCATTCGCACGGAGTTGAATTTCGTCAAGATTATAAGCAACAACACCCGCTAACTCTTCAATGTTTGCCGCAATGCTATTCGGTACAGAAAGGTCTATTAAATATTTGATAGCAAGTGTTTTATTTTCTAAAGTAGCTTTCGTGATGATAGGTTCTTCACAACGTACAGACGAAATAACAATCTCAGCATCAAGAATATTTTGATTAACTGACTCATAATCAGCAACTTCAAAATTTAATTCGTTTGCGAGCTTTTCGGCTTTTTCTAATGTACGATTCGTAATCGTAATATTTTTATAACCTTTATCAGCCAAAGTTCGACAAACATCTTCGCCAATTTCGCCCAAACCAACAACCAAAATTTTCGGATTATGCAACAATGGCAAAAACGTTTCCATCACTTCAACGGTTGCGTAAGACGTTGAAGCTGCACCGTCACGAAATGATGTTTCTTGAACAATTTTTTTATTGGTGAAGAAAATCGTGTGCAGTAATCGGTGTAAAAATGGTCCTGCCATCTGTACATCGGCTGCCCATTGATAAGCATGTTTTACTTGATTCGGAATTTGTAAGTCGCCCACAACTTGTGAGTGTAAACCCATTGCAACTTCAAACAAATATTTTACTGCCTCGTTGTGATTAGAAATTATATCGAAAAATGGAAAAATTTCACTCGAATTAAGTATCTTTTGGCTGGCAATTAAGCGAATAATATTTTCGCCTAAGTCACTTTCAGAGCAGTAATATATTTCAGTACGGTTGCAAGTAGAAAGCACAAGCACTTCCGAAACATCGTAAGTTTCACGAATCTTTAGCATTAATGCTTTAGCTTCTTCTTCGTTAAGTGCAATTTGGCCTCTGACTGGAAGTGAGGCTTTTTTATGCGAAATTGTTATTGCTTTAAATAGTCCGTGCATTTTTTCTTAAATAGTATGCAAATTTACAGTCAGATTACTTATGATTGATATGATTTTAGTCAGTTTAATTAATTTAGAATTATTCTAAATTAATTAAAGCTATATTTTATCATTTTCTAAAAAAAATACAAAACTTAACAAGTACTTTTCAGAATAATATTCGTTATCAATGTTAGTTTTCAAATGTTTCTTTTGTTCTAAAGCATTTCGCCTTGTTTCAACTAAATTATACTAAAACTAAAAATCTAGCATAACTATCTGTCGGTTGTTCAATAAATAGTTTCTTTAATTATTTACGATTTTTCAACGCAAATAGTTTGGTAGAATGATAGGTAAAAAGTAAAATTCAATAATTTGGAACAATTCTAAACAAAGAACTGAGTATTATTGAGACTTGAATAGTCGAATAAAATTTTAATTATTATGGCAAGAAGAGAGGTTTTTGTGAATATTTATGAGCAAATCACTGGTTGGCGGTTTGTTGCAATTGCTGTTTTGCTCACTATTGGGATTGGAGTTTTGTACTATTTCAATCAATTGGGAAATCAAGTAGAGGAACGTGAGAAAAAATATGCTTTGCTTTATGCCGCTGGTGTTAAGTTTTTTGTTGAAAAAAGTGTAGAAAGTAGCTGTGATTATACTTTTGTTCAAGAAGTTTTGGAAGCAAATGAAACAATTCCTGCTATTTTAGTGCATAATGGAGTGCCAATTAATAATATCAATATTGTTGAATTTGCAGATACAACGCACAACTGGACGGTGAAAGAAAAAGAAATGATTTTGTATTCTAAAATTGCCGAAATGGCTGATGAACATCCGCCGTTTGAGTTTTCGATTGGGAAAGATAAAGTTTCTTTATATTACAGTAACTCCTTGGTGGCCAAACAATTACGTTATTTTCCATATATTCTTTTAGGAACATTTTTAATTTTTGGTTCATTGGCATTTATCGCTTATAGCTCGTCTCGAAAAGCAGAACAAAATAGAGTTTGGGTGGGTTTGGCCAAAGAAACGGCTCATCAACTTGGCACACCGATTTCGGCATTAATGGCTTGGGTAGAAGTATTGCGTTCAAACCCTGATTTTGATGCAAGTATTGGCGATGAAATGGAAAAAGATGTAAAACGATTGGAGACAATTACGACTCGTTTTTCAAATATTGGTTCGATTCCACACATGAGTGAAGAACCTATTTCGGAATTAATTGAGCAAACATTACATTATTTAGAACGCCGTATTTCGACCAAAGTAAAAGTGCATTTTGATAGCCAATTGCCTGATAATGTGAAAGTTAAACTCAATAAACATTTGGTTGAATGGGTGATTGAAAACTTATGTAAAAATGCCGTTGATGCAATGGGAGGCATTGGTGAATTGTTTGTGAAATTGACACCAATAGGGAAAAATACGATAGCAATTGATATTCGTGATACAGGAAAAGGTATTTCAAAAGGAAATGTTCGACGGATTTTTAGGCCAGGTTTTAGCACTAAAAAACGTGGTTGGGGACTTGGCCTGACTCTCGCAAAGCGTATTATTGAAAACTATCATGATGGAAAACTTTTCGTGAAAGAAACCCAAATTGATAAAGGAACAACATTTAGGATTGTATTGGAAACAGTATAGAATATCGATAAATCTATACTATTTCTTTAAAAAAATGGCTACTTCTTTTGCAAAGGCCTCCGATTGTGATGTATTTCCATGATTTCCAGGAACAGTTTTTAGTGTTGATTGAGGTAATATTTTTGCTAAATCAGCAGGATTGCCATTGTCTAAATCTTGGTCGCCAGCAATCACTAACACCTGTTTTTTGACTTTAGAAAGTTGAGTAGGAGTAGTGGCAGGTTGTACTTTTTGCAAAAATCCCATGACTAAAGTATCAACGCCATTTCTTTTGGCACTTTCAATTGCCCCTTTTGTTTCGGGATAAAGATGTGCTTTTCCTGAAAAAGCTTCAGCAAACATTTTGCGTCTTTCCCAATTCGGATTGGTAAAATCAGCCCCAACGCCACCCACAACTGCTTTGTGAATATGTTTGTCTAAAATCAATTGCCGAGCAGTCAATATAGCACCTCTTGAATAGCCTACTACATCATATTTTTTGAAACCCAAATGTTTCATCAGAGCCATTACATCTTTTATTTCAGCATTATTTTCGTAAGCTGTGAGCGAATGAGGTTTATCCGAAAGCCCATTTCCACGTAAATCAAGCGTGATAACCTTAAAGCCTTCTTTGACTAATTCAGGAATTAATGCCCCACGTTTCAATGAATTACTATTACTCATAAAACCATGCACCAAAACTACTGGAAAACCTTCGCCTTTTACATCATAATGAATTTTTGTTCCATCAAAAGAGGTAAATAAAGGCTCTCTATCTGGTTGAGAAAATGCTACAAATGAGCAAAAAAACAGATAAATGAAGGTTTTCATGGTTGATATATTTAAAAAAATTGATTGGAAGAACTCAGATTTGCACCGTTTTTAGTACAAATCTGAGCTAGTGATGTATTAAAAATTTTTATTTTTTACGTGTATCCAAGCCGTAGCCTTTCAAAATGCCACGAGCCAAAGCCGTTTTGTGAACTTCGTCAGCACCATCATAAATACGAGCGGCACGTTCGTGAGCATACCAATACGAAAGCAAAATATCATTTGTCATGCCCAATGCTCCATGTGTTTGAATAGCTCGGTCAATTACTCGAAGCATCATATTTGCCGTAAAAAATTTAATCATTGAAATTTCGTCACGTACGGCTGCTGCACCTTTTTCATCGATATTTTTGGCAGTTCTAAGAACCAAAAGTCTTGCGGCATCTATTTCGGCTCTACTTTCAGCAATAAATCCTTGAATAAATTGTTTTTCACCAAGCACAACACCTTCTTCCATTTCTCTCGCAACGGCGTAGCGGCACATCAAATCAAAACTACGTTCAGCAATACCAATAAAACGCATACAATGGTGAATTCGGCCTGGGCCGAGGCGTTCTTGTGCTAATAAAAAACCCGAACCTTCCATCCCAATGAGATTCCCTTGTGGCACTCTGACGTTTTCATATATAACCTCAGCGTGGCTTGCCCAACTATCGCCTGTATGCCCCATGATTGGTATATTGCGAATAAATTTATAGCCTGGAGTATCAAGTGGAACAATGATTTGACTCGCACGTTTGTGTGGTGCTGCATCAGGATTTGTAACTGCCATCACCACTGCAAAAGCAGCTCCATCAGCCGATGATGTAAACCATTTATGGCCATTAATAATATAATCGTCTCCATCTTTTACGGCAGTTGTACCCATTCTGGTCGGATTTGAGCCTGCAAATTCTGGCTCGGTCATAGAGAAGCAACTCCTAATTTCGCCATCCATTAATGGCTTCAAATATTGGTCCTTTAGGTGCTTTGGAGCATATTTATGCATTAATTCAGTATTTCCGATGTCAGGGGCTTGTGTGTTAAAAACGTAATGACCAAAAGGAGAACTTGCCAAAACTTCACTGATTTGCCCAAATTCACAAAGAGTTAGACCAAGTCCGCCATCTTCAATAGGTAAATGCAAACCCCATAGTCCAGCTTGTTTTACTAAAGCTCTTTTTTCTTTTAAAATTGGCTCAACAAACGAAAAATTATGCAGTAAATTATCAGTTGTTTCGAGTGGATATAATTCATTTTCCACAAAAGACTTAATTTTAGGTAGTAAGTCTTTGATTTTTTCAGTTATAAATAGGCTTTCCATTTTATTGGTTTTAATTGTTGATTCCATAAATATTTCATAAAGTTAGTTTTACAATCGTGATAGCACAATATTTTAGGTTTTTTCTTGAAAAATAGTTTAAATTTGGTGTTTCCATCACGTTTATCAATTCGTTTTTTCGTTAAAATATTTAAATTACTATCCTATTATTGATGATTCAACGCTTAATTTTTTTTGTTTTTTTGTTTTTACAAATTGCTTATTTTGAGTGCTTTGCGGATGAGGTCGTTATGATTCGTCAGGTTAAAGTAGTTGGAAATATTCGGACAAAAGAAAAGATCATTTTTCGTGAAATGTTTGTAAAAGTAAACGACACTTTGCAAAAAGAACAACTTGCTAAGCTTTTGGAAGCTGACCGAAAGAAAATTTTCAATACTAATTTATTTATTACCGTAAAAGTTACTTCACAAGAACTTGATAATCAACAAGTTGATGTTTTGGTAGAAGTCAAGGAACGTTTGTTTTTTGTTTTTTTGCCTGTGTTTTATTTAGCAGATAGAAATATAAATGAGTGGTGGTACGAACGAAACCATGATTTGAGAAGAACGATTTATGGTGTTTTTGGCAAACATGCCAATCTGACTGGTAACAATGACCAATTGAAAATTAGGGCAGAAGTTGGTTTTATACCTAATTTTGAAATTGCTTACAGTACACCTTATTTAGACAAAAGCTTGAAAACAACATTACTAATGGGGGCGTTTTATGGCATTAATAAAACGATGGTTTATCGAACTTGGCAAGATAAATTTCAGTTTGTTGAAAGCGAAAAACGTCAGCGAGAACGCCTAAATTTATATCTAGTACTTTCACGACGAACTGGTTTTTTTCAAAATCAATCGCTTGAAATAAGTTACAATCAAACCCAAATTGGAGATACAGTTGCTTTGCTGAATCCAAATTATTTTTTGAACGGTAGAACTCAGCAGAAGTATTTTTTGCTTAATTATAGTTATATTTATGATAGAAGAGATAACCGACAATATGCATTGAAAGGTTATAGAGTTGGTTTTCAGGCAACAAAATATGGCTTAACTGCTCGAAATGACATCAATCAATTAAACTTGAGTGCATCATTTAGTCAATATTTGCCTCTTTCTGGAAACTTTTACGGTAATTATAGTCTAAGAGGAAAGGTATCTTTTCCGCAGAAACAACCTTTTTTACAAACACAAGGGTTGGGTTATCGAAACGATTTAGTGCGTGGTTATGAACTTTATGTAATTGATGGGCAAAGCTATGGATTAATAAAAACCAACTTGAAATACCGAGCTTTAGACCATATTTTTGATTTAAGTAAGTTTTTAAAAATAAAGCAATTTAATGTACTACCCGTAGCAGCTTACGTCAACACTTTTCTTGACGTTGGGTATGTGAAAAATAATTTTCCAGCGTTAAACAATACCAAACTTGCGAATAAATGGTTAGTTGGTGGTGGGATTGGCTTAGATGTGGTCACTTGGTACAATGTAGTTGGTCGATTAAACTATTCGTTGAATGGTTCAGGTGAGAAACGTTTATTTTTCAACTTATCACGTGAGTTTTAATTTTTTGGTACTTACTTTACGTGTTTTTACTCAATATATTTCTTTAAAAGTGTATGAAAATTTATTTTTTTGTTCTAAGTTTGTTGTTATTCTCGTGCAGTAACCCAAAAGATACACAAAAAGTGGAAGTTTTAAGCCCACCTACAACCCCTACCGCTGCCCCACGTGGCGTTCAAAAGCTGCTACGTAACATTATGGGTACGGGTGGAGGCCTCGTTAGAGGCGTCCAATTCGGCGATGCTATTTCAGATGTGAAAAGTAAAGAAAAAGCCGAACTTTTCGAAGAAGAAGAAACCCATATCGGTTATACTTTTGATACCGATAGTTTTGAAACTGTTGATATTCTTTATGAAAAAGACAAGCAAAACCGTGTTTCTGGAATTGAGTTGGATATTTACATGAATTCCGATGTGTCTAATGATAGTTTAAAGAACGAAATAGCTAAACAATTTACGACTCGTTTTGGAAATCCTTTGGACACGACAAATTCTACTTGGCAAATTAAACCCAACGGAAGAGTAACGATTAAAGTTGTAAAAAATAAACTCGATAGAGGATTAGAAATTAAATTCATCAAGAATTCAGAAGCAATATAATAACGCTTTATTTGATAAAAATATTCAACAAAAAGCTCATAAACCAAGCCAATGGTTTATGAGCTTTTTTGTTTTAAATACTTGGAAATTAGGAGTTCAAGTTTTTTTTAAACTAATTGAAAAACAATAATGAAAATTTTTGGGAATTTGATTGTACTTTAGCATTGGTTTTGAAATACCATAAAACACCGCTGTAATATTTAATATTTCCTAATCCAAGTTATGAAGACCAAAATAAAACTAACCCTCGGTATATTACTGATGGGTCATTTGATATTATGTAGTTGTGAAGGTCCAGAAGGTCCACAAGGAGCTAAAGGTGACCAAGGATTACAAGGGCCTAAAGGAGATACTGGTGCAACAGGAGCGACTGGTGAAACAGGTGCTGCTGGTGCAACTGGAGCGACAGGTTTACAAGGTCCAGCAGGCCCAACTGGAGCAACAGGTCCTCAAGGTCCAGCAGGAGCGACAGGCCCCAAAGGAGATACAGGTGCAACAGGTGCTACTGGACCTCAAGGCCCAGCAGGAGCGGCAGGCCCTAAAGGAGATACAGGAGCAACTGGAGCAACTGGCCCTCAAGGTCCCGCAGGCCCAGCAGGAACAGGTTCACTAAGTGTGGTTTATTCGGATTGGTTTACTCCCGCTTTTGTTGATTGGCAAAAATTAACAGAAAAAAATTATTTATATAGTGTAATAGAAACAAAAATTACACAAGAAATAATAGATAAAGGTGTAGTTCTGGCTTATACAAGACAAGTTGCAAGTGGGCCTGCTTATTTACTGCCGTTAATGTTAGAAACAAGCTCAGGACTAACCAATTATAATGTTTCGGCAGCTTTAGGCAAAGTGAATATAACATTTGTCGAATTATTAGACATTCAAGGGAAACCCGCCACAGGTTTACAATTTAGATATGTGATAATTCCTGGTGGAATTCTGACAAGAGCTAATTTAGATTATACCAATTTCAACGAAGTGGCTAAAGCATTTGGGATTCCAAAATAATGATTTGCGATATTATTCAGTAAAAAAGACACTTTATAGTGTCTTTTTTTATGTCTGTTGATTACAAAAGGTGAAATGATAGTTTTTGGAATGCAAAAAAATAATAAGTAGTTTTGAACTTGTTATTTGCCTGAATTATTATTTATCCGACACAACTAAAACTTTGAAAAATCCACGCCAAAAACCCTTTTTAAAAGGTGTATTGTTGCTATTTCTTCTATTTCGTTCAAACGTTATTTTAGCACAAACCCGACCTAAAACTGAAATCAATTTAGACGAATTCATCCAACGAGTTTTTCCTGTACAACAAGAAAATATCAACTATGAAGACCTCTATGAATCACTTTATCAGCTATATCAAAATCCGATTGATTTAAACACCGCTTCGAGCGAAGATTTATCGGCAATTTATATTCTAACTTCACTTCAAATCAAAAGCCTAATTGAACATCGGAATCAAAATGGAAATTTTTTGAGCATTTATGAACTTCAAGCCGTTCCGAATTTTGATTTAGAAACTATTTCCAAAGTTTTACCTTTTGTTGATATTAAGTATAAGTTCTCATTCAATGATTTGAAAAATCGTCTGTCAAATGTTACCGACCATTATTTAGTCTTACGTAATGAGCAAGTTTTAGAGAAATCCAAAGGTTTTACTGAAGGCAAATATGTAGGTTCGCCCCAACATCTTTATGCACGCTATCGGTTTAGTCATCCACGAGATTTTCAAATTGGTTTTACTGTCGAGAAAGACGCTGGCGAGAAAAACCTTACAGATTATTATTCTTTTCATCTACAATTAAGAAATAAAGGAAATCTAAAAAACTTGGTTTTTGGTGATTATCAAGTACAATTTGGGCAAGGGTTAATTACCTCAACAGGCTTTTCGTTAGGTAAAAGTAGCGAAGCCATTGCTACTACTCGCCGAAGCAATATAGGTGTTAAGCCGTATAGTTCTTTGCTCGAAGGAGGTTTTTTTAGAGGTGGTGCGGCTACTTATCAGCTAGGCAAAATTGATTTAACAATTTTTTTTTCTCATAAAAAACAAGACGCAAATATCAATGAAGTGGATGGTGAACGAGAAGATTTTTTTAGCTCAATTTTGACGGGTGGCTATCACAGAACAGCAAATGAATTGGCTCGAAAAAACCAGATTTTAGAACAGAATATAGGTGTAAATGCTACTTTCCAATTTAAAAATGGCCAAATTGGAGCAACAATGCTTAATACAAATCTTGATGTGGCGTTGCAGCGTAATACTGTCTTATACAATCAATTTGAGTTTTCAGGAAAAAAAAATCTACTTATTGGCACTAATTTTACGTGCAGTTGGCAAAATTTTAATTTTTTTGGTGAAGTAGCCCGTTCAAGTAGTGGTGGAATTGGAGGTCTTGCTGGCTTTGTAACAGCTCTCAGCCGACAAGTTGAATGGGCTATAAATGTGAGAAGTTATGATAAGAATTTTCATAGTTTTTATGGAAATGCTTTAGGGGAAAATAGCAGAAATATCAATGAAAGAGGTATTTACTGGGGTTTAAAATATACTCCTAAAAAAGCACTTACATTTAGTGCTTTTTACGACCGTTTTAAGTTTCCATGGTTGAAATATTTAGTTGATGCACCTTCAATTGGCTACGATTATTTGCTGAGAATGACTTATCAACCCAATAAAAAAATATTATTTTTTGCCCAATACCACAGCGAGCATAAAGCGAAGAATCTCCCCAATAATGAGAGTGTTACGGATTTAGTTGTAGAAACTATTCGTCAGAGTGTTTTAGTGAATTTTGAATTCGCTTCGAATCAATTTTTTAAAACCCAAACAAGGGTTCAGATGAACACTTTTCAATACGTAAATGCTTATAAATCAATAGGTTATGTGTTTATGCAAGACCTAGAAGGTTCTATAAAAAAAGCTCAAGTCAAGAGCCGAATTGCTTATTTTAACACCGATAATTATGATTCGAGAATTTATGCTTACGAAAATGATGTATTGTATGCAGTTACATTACCAGCCTACTATGGAAAAGGATTCAGAACGTATTTAGTAGTTCGTTATTCCTACAATCGGCATATAGATTTATGGTTACGATTGGCACGAACTGAGCTTCAAAATGCTTCAACTATAGGAAGTGGCAATGACCAAATAAATGCTTCGCACAAAACTGATTTTAAAATTCAAATTCGATATAGATTTTAAAAAAGACCTAACTGTCTAAAGTTGGCAGTTAGGTACTTGCAGCTCATGGAAAATAAAGAAAGCTCGTAAATATTTTCAAAATGAAAAAAATTATACTGATTATTGTATTGTAAAAAGCGTACCAAACTTGATACACTTTTTTTAATAACATTCTTAAATTATCAAACGGTAACAAATGTTGATAAAATAAGGGTTATCCAATTTTATTGTGGATATCTATTTTCAGACAATAAATCCTTCTTTTGTGAAACCATTATTTAATTGGTAGGTTTTACAAATCAATTAATCAAATCAAAAAAACAAATCTGCTATCTTTGCTTCATTTGAAGGTGTTATATTCATCATTAAATTTATTATTCAAGAAATAAAATAATTACCATTCATGTAAATGTTGAATAATAAATCCTTCTTTAGATTACGTTTGCCTCGCTTTTGAATTTAAGAACTAAAAGCAATTTTATATCTAAACCGTAATAAAAATATGTTTTTCTTGACCATTGGAGTGATACTTTTGATAGTAGGATTTGCTATCAACACACCTTCGTTGCAATTTTCTCGTTTTTCTCGTCCGTTAAAAGTTATCGGAGTTATTATTATTGTTTTGGGGTTGGCTTCTTCGACCATAAAACAAATTGATGCTGGTAGAGTTGGCGTTCAGTCGCTTTTTGGAAATGTACAAGAAGGAACGCTTTCGAGTGGTTTAAATTTTATTAACCCATTAGTAGAGGTGGCTGAGTTTGATACGCGTACGCAAAATTATACGATGTCGGGCGTGCATGATGAAGGGAAACAAGCAGGAGATGATGCCATCAGAGTTTTGTCTTCTGATGGTTTGGAAGTTGTGATTGACCTAACGGTTCTTTACAGAGTTCAGCCTGACCAAGCTCCAACAATTTTGAAAAAAATTGGTGTTGATTATGAAGATGTGATTGTTCGACCAATTACACGAACTCGTATCCGTGATATTTCTGCTTATTATGAAGCTGTTGCTTTGTATTCGACCAAAAGAGACGAGTTTCAAGGCCGTATTTTTAAAGCAATCGAAGCCGATTTCAAAACAAGAGGCTTAGTTCTTGAACAATTATTGGTAAGAAATATTAATTTGCCAGAATCTGTCAAGAAAACCATTGAATCAAAAATTAATGCTGAACAAGAAGCCCAAAAAATGCAGTTTGTTCTTCAAAAAGAGAAACAAGAAGCTGAGCGTAAAAGAGTAGAAGCTCAAGGTATTTCGGATTATCAAAGAATTATTACGACAACTTTGACCGACAAACAATTACAATATGAAATGATAAAGGCTCAGAAAGAAATTGCAACGTCACCAAATACGAAAGTGATAATTATGGGAGGAAAAGGAAATACTCCAATGATTTTGAACGATAAGTAGGTTTCAAACTAAAATTTTAAAACAAAAAAAGCTTCGCAATTCAGGACTGCGAAGCTTTTTTATTTGCGGTATGATAGTAAAACGCCGAAGGTTTATAAAAAGTTTTATGCTTGAAAAATTATTGAACTATTTTTCAAAAAATAATTTATTTTTGTGTCTGAGCTAAAAATCAAGCTTTTCTATTCAAAATCTAGCTTTCTAATCAAATTAAAAAACATTTTCTCCAAATCTATTATTAAGTACTTTTATGCGTCAATCAATCATTTATGAAGTAAGTATCAATTACATTGGCTCATTGAGTGAAGTCCGCAAGCGGGAATCATTTGTTGTTTATTTTTCAAACTTAAAAAGAGCCATCGAATGTGTACAAACTAATTTGGCTTTGAATGGTTGGGAACAAAAAAAAGTAAATTATACGGCAGTTTATCGCACATTAAAAGTCAAAAATAAATTTGTGTGTGATTTTGATGCAATGAAAGTCAAGTTTTTTCAAGTTTGCATTACAACAAAAACTTTAAACCCATTGTTGACAACGCTTGGCATTGATGAATTTCCGAGCATGAAAAAGAAATAATTTTTTAAAAAAATCAAATTTTTTCTTTCCTTTGTGCAATTACTACTTTAACCTTATACAGTCGATGAATTTCTCAAAACCTAAACTTAGTTTTGCTCAAATTATTAATATGAATGTCGGTTTTTTCGGCATACAATATAGTTTTGGTCTTCAACAAAGTGCTGTGAATCCTATTTATGATTTCTTGGGAGCGAGTCCCGACGAAATTCCCTTATTAAATTTAGCTGGCCCAATGACGGGCCTATTGATTCAACCTATTATCGGGGCAATGTCCGATAAAACATGGTCGCCAAGGTTTGGCCGTCGGAAACCATATTTTTTTATTGGAGCTTTGATGTGCAGTTTGGCACTATTGTTCTATCCTTTTAGTAGTTCTCTTTGGATGGCGGCTGGACTTCTATGGATTTTGGACGTAGGAAATAATACTGCAATGGAGCCTTATCGTGCTTTTATTGCTGATAAATTAGATGCTTCCCAACAGCCAACTGGATTTCAGGCTCAGAGCTTTTTTACAGGGTTAGGTCAGACTTTAGTGAATCTCTCCATATTTATTTTCCCATTAATTTTTCTTGGAACAACAGGTTCATTACCAACTTGGGTTTATGCGTCGTTTTTTCTTGGTTCAATTTGCTCAATTGGTTCGGTTTGGTGGAGTATGAGAACTACGGCTGAGATTCCACCAAGCGAGGAGGAACTTGAAGAAATGAAAACTACGCCGCTTAATGTTTTCAGCCCTTTTATTGATATCGCTAAAGCCATCAAAGATATGCCAAAAGTAATGTGGCAACTGGCATTGGTTTATTTATTTCAATGGTATGCTCTGTTTTGCTATTGGCAAAATTCATCGAAAAGTATTGCTCAATCGGTATGGAAAACGACTACCTATCAAGACAATCCTTTGTATAATGAAGCCGTAAGCTGGACAGGCTTGGTAAATGGTTGGTACAATATCGTGATGTTTTTGGTTGCATTTAGTTTGGTTTATTTTGCCAAGAAATATTCGCCAAAATTGGTGCATACATTTTGTTTGGTTTTGGCAGGAATAGGTTTTTTGGTTTTTCCGATGATAGAAAACAAATACTTATTGTTTCCTGCAATTACAGGTTTTGGTATTGGTTGGGCGAGTATGATGGGTATTCCGTATTTGATTGTGGTGAGTGAAATTCCGAAAGAACGTTATGGCGTTTATATGGGAATCATCAATATGATGATTGTAATTCCGATGTTGATTCAAACGCTTTCGTTTGGTTATATTTTGAAAAACTTCTTGAATAATGACCCAGGAAAAGCAATTACTTTTGCTGGAATATTATTGCTAATTGCAGCCGCGGCAACAATGCTCATAAAGGCGAAGAAGCCAAGTGAAGACATAAATATGCCGATGGGTGGAGGAGGGCATTAATGAAAATGCAAGTGCCGAAATATCTTAACTTATTACTTATTGGTTTTGTAGAATCTAAAAAATCCCTAAATTCTTTAGTTGAATTTAGGGATTTTTAGGTTTAGAAAATATATTTTTGATTTAGGTAAAATCAAATACCCATTACTTTGATGGCTGATGTTGGAACTGGGCTTCCGCCTTTCTTTTCGAGTGTTACTGCAAATGCTTTTGGTGTTGGTACTTTCTTGAGTTCTTGTGTATCATTTTTAATATCAAAAACACCAGCATCCATTGGTTTGTCATTGACAATTGCCCAAAGTTGATATTGCATTCCATCGGGTGGGACAGGCAAATTAGGTCTTACCAAGTAAACTTTATTTGTTTTGGTGTCCCAAGCAAGAATTACAGTTGAATTTTCAGAACCTTTTTGACCGACCAATTTACTCATTTTTGTTTCTGGACTCAGCAACATATTAACTTCGCTGGGCATCATCATTCCTTCCTCCGTTTTTGATGCTTTTTGTAGCTTAATGTTTTCGTTGATTGCCAATGAAAGGCTTTCTTTGCTTTCTTTCCATCGGGTTCCTAAATAAATATTTGCCAAAACGCTTGTCAGTAAAGCAACCGAAGCCGCAATTTTAAGATAAGCACCGAAAAAACCATTTGTTCTAGAAATCTGTTGTTCGGTCAAATCAACTACATTTCCATTATCAAAATCTATTACTTTTGTCGTTGCTTCGTTCGACTCTGCCGAAATTTTTTCCCAAATCTGATTTTGTAAATGAGCAGGAGGTGTTTGGGCATTGGCAAAAGCATAGCTTTCCAAGGCGTTTTCGATTTGCCGAATCTCTGCCTTAATTTCGGGCCATTGTTCGGCCATTTGCTCAACTTCGGCAGTTTCTTTTTCGTTAGCCAAGCCAAGCACGTAGCTTTCCAATATCCCAGACGCTATGTATTCTTGAATATTCATTGATTTATTTTATGAGCGATACTTTTCACTCAGGAATTCACTTACAATTTTTTAATTAAAATACTTTAGAATAGAAGATTTATGAGTAACCATAAACCACTGAGCATTGCCCGTAGGCTTCCGACAGCTGCCTTAATTCTGGTTTTAACTGTTCCGAGTGGAATGCCAAATTCTTCAGAAACTTCGGCTTGCGTGTAACCTTTATAATAAACAAGCTCAATAAGTTGTTTATATTCGGGTTTCAGATTATCAACCACTTTTTTCAGGCCAATACTATCAATATCTTGTACAATCTGATATTCGTTATCTACTTGATAAACGACATTTTCTTCCATTGAAATATTTTGTGATGAATCACGAAAATCAGCCGAACGCACTTTATCGATTGCCAAATTTCGAGAAATATTCATCATCCACGTAAAAATGCTGCCTTTTGAAGGGTCATAATTGTCAATGTTTCGCCAAATCTTTAAAAAAGTATCTTGAAGTAAATCATTGGCATCATCATTTGATTGTACAATTTTATTGATTACACCAAATAACGCTCCTGAATAATTATTATACAGGATATTAAAGCCCTTTTGGTCTTTACCTTTCAGTAAAGACACCAAATCTTCTTCTGCTATGCTAATGCGACGTGCCAAACGATTTTATTATTTCAAGCTAAGTAAGTAATTTTTTTCCAAAGATGTTAGTTTTATAACTTCTTTCCTGAAAAAAAGTTTTGACGGCTTGAAAGATTTAACGGTTAAATTTTGAATCAAGAAATACCAAATTTTTTCTCTTGACTTCTGCCATCATTTACGATATATCAAAAAGATTGGATTTGGTTGACATGAAATTTTAGGATTTTAGGCTTAACTTTGTAACTTTTCAAGCTAAAATACTGAAAATTGATAAATATGACTCCCAAACAACAAGGTTTTTTCTTTCCTGCCGAATGGCACACACATCGAGCCACTTGGCTAAGTTTTCCGCAAAGTTCAGATTCTTGGGATTATGGCGAGCGTTTAGAAAGAATTTATCCTTCATATATGGCTTTTGTGAAGGCAATTTCTGAAAGTGAAAAAGTGTGTATTAATGCCAAAGACGAAACACATCAAGCATTAATTTTGACTTTGATTGAAAAATATGGAATTGATAAAAACCAAGTTGAAGTACCGATTCACCCAAACAATGATTCGTGGTGTAGAGACCACGGGCCAGCGTTTTTGATAAATCCTGAAACAAAACAACGAATGATTGTGGAATGGGGTTACAACGCTTGGGGAGGAAAATATCCACCTTATGATGACGATGACCAAATTCCTGTCAGAATTGCTAAATATTTAAACTTACCGTATGTCGTTCCTGGAATTATTATGGAAGGCGGTTCGGTTGAGTTTAATGGAAAAGGTACTGTTTTAACTAGTAAATCATGTTTATTAAATCCTAATCGCAATCCACATCTTAGCCAAGCTCAAATCGAAGAATTTCTTTGTAATTATTATGGAGTAGAGCAGGTTTTATGGGTTACAGAAGGAATTGTTGGCGATGATACCGACGGACACATTGATGATACAACTCGATTTGTGAATGAAGATACGGTTTTGACGGTTGTTGAAAATGACGAAAATGATGAAAATTTTCTTCCACTCAAACAAAATCTTGAAGACCTCAAAGCCATGCGTTTGCTAAATGGTAAACCTTTGAATATCATCGAATTACCAATGCCAGATGCAGTGTACGATAGCGGCGTGAGGTTACCTGCTTCGTATGCTAATTTTTTGATAACGAATGGCTCTATTATCGTACCAATTTATGGCTGTGAAAAAGATAAAATTGCGTTAGAAATTATTCAAGACTGTTTCCCTAAACATAAAATAGTTGGCATTGATGCAACCGAAATTATCTGGGGTTTAGGTAGTTTTCATTGTCTTTCGCAGCAAGAACCAATTGTTTAATAAAAGATATTTAAAAGCAAAAACGTCCAAAACTAGCTGAATGTCTAATATTTTGATCAACTATCATCAAAAAACTTTTCAATCAATCACTAATACCATTAATGGAGAAGTGAGCGAAGAAACATTATTTTATTATCAACAAAAAGATAATATAGTTTGGGCAGAATATAGTGGAGGGGCAATTATCAAAGGTTTTTTGATTGCGAAAGTACTTGAAAACAGTGTGTTAGATATGCGTTATGAACATATTAATAAATCAGGTGAATTGATGACAGGTATTTGTGTTTCAAGACCTGAAATATTAGCCGACGGACGAGTTCGATTGTACGAAAAATGGCAATGGACAAGTGGCGATTTTTCATCAGGAGAATCAATAATTGAAGAAATTATTAAGTGAAATTTCGTAAAAAGCAGAAATTTCGCTTAATTTTGACTTTCTGAATACCTTTGATGTCCCAACCCCATCATTTAGAGGTATTTCTTACTCAACAAAATCAATATTCATCACAATAAATTTTAACGTTTACAGTTGTTTATTGAGGATGATTGTTCAATGCCATTTATGAAGAAATACAATAAATATATATACATATCATTACTCTTTGCCCAATTTGCTTGTCAGGTTACCAAAAAACCTATCATTCAAACAACGACTCAAAATGTTGGGGGAAAGCCCGATAATGATATTTTTGCATTACCTCCTTCGTCGCCTTCAGTTATAAATAACCAACCAGTTGTAGAAATCAAACCCGAACCCGTTGCCATTATTGTTGGAACAAATGAGCTAAAAACGGCCGATTTAAAGATTGCTTTTGAAAGTAGTATGGTTGAAGATTCAGTTTCACCGACTATTTTTTTAGAACAAATTATCAACGACCAAAGGATTGTAGCGGATGCGAAAAAAAGAGGATATGATGCATCACAAGATTTTAAGGATGAAATTGAATCATATCGAAGTATTTTAGCCGAATCATATCTTACTGATAGTACAACGATTAAGTTTTTATTGAAAGAAACATATTCTTGGATGAAAGAAGAAGTGAAAGTGGCCCACATCATGTTTCAACTTTCAGAATTTGCCGACCCAACTGATACACTTGCCGTTTACCAAAAATTACTCGATATTCGAAATAAAGCTTTAGCTGGCGAAGATTTTGCAGCTTTGGCACATCAGTTTTCACAAGATAAAAAGACAAACAATATTGGCGGAGACTTAGGCTGGTTTAGAGCTATGCGTTTTCTTTATCCGCTTGAAAAAGCAGCATACACAACTCCTGTTGGAGAAATCTCAATGCCAGTTCGGACAAAAGGTGGCTATCATATTGTCAAGGTAATTGGTCGTCGCCCATTTAGCGGGAATGTTTTGGTACAACATATTTTAAAGTCGATTCCGCCCAATGCTTCGGACGCAGAAAAACTTAATGCTAAAACCAAAATTGATTCAATATATAATGTAATCAGTCAAGGCGGCTTATTTGAGGAAATGTGTCAAAAATACTCTGACGACACAAAGTATAAAAATTTTGGTGGCTATTTACCTGTTTTTGGTATCGGTGGAAGGGAAGAAGTTGCTTTTGAAGAAGCCGCTTTCGCATTGAAAGAAGGAGAAGTTTCAAAACCAGTTCGTACGGCTATTGGTTGGCATATCATAAAGTTATCTAAAAAAATACCGTTGGAGTCTTTTGAAGAAGCATCTATTAAGTTGAAAGATAAAATAGTAACGGATTCGAGAGGAGATATTGTGAAAGAAAATTCACTCAATAAATTGAAAAAACAAATGCAATTTATTGAAGATGAAGCAGTTGTGAAAATGGCATTTGCGGCTGCCGATACAAATATTTTGATTAAAAAATGGGATTACGCCTTGAATGATGAATTGATTAATAAAACCATTTTTAGTATCGGGAAAAATCAATACAAAACGAAGGCATTCTACGATTATGCAGTTGAGCGTCAAGCTATTGACAGAATTCCTTCGGGCTTTACGCCAACAATGTTGATGAGAAGTTTCTATAAAAAGTTTGTAGAAACTACTGTAAAGACATACGCCGAAGAAAATTTGGAAGAAATAAATCCAGCGTTTAAGTTATTGATGAACGAATATGCAACTAGTTTGCTAAAAATGGAATTACTTAATGATTTGGTATATGAAAAATCAACTGCAGATACAACTGGACAAAGAGTTTTCTACGAAAAACATAAAGACAAATATTTAATGCCCGAACGGGTAATGGCAACCGTAATCGCATCAAAAAATGCGAAGACAGTTTATTTAGTAAAAGAAGTTTTTGAGAAAGGTAAACCTTATAACCTCAAGCGAATGTATCGTTCGCCGCTGTATTTTGGTAAGTCTTTAAGTGATCTTACGCCTGAGCATAAAAAGAATTTGGTGTATATTCTCGAAATTATGCGTAAAAATAAAGGGTATGTTGTAGAAATTGGCGGACACGCCGACCAGCATGAAGGAGATAACATTTCGGCCGAACGCATTGAGAAAACGAAAGCTTTTTTAGTGGCAAATGGGTTAACAATCGACCGAATTATTGAAAATGATTATATGAAAACTAAAGTTGCTGATAAATTTGATTGGACAAAAAATCAGCGAGTAACCTTTATGTTTTATAGTAATTTTAAAAAAGATGTCGAAAAAGCCTTCAACGCAAAAGACCCAAATAGTATAAATATTGAAGATGGCTACTTCAAGCGTGGAGAAAACAAAATGGTTGATATTGCTAAATGGGAAGTGGGCACTCAATCTATCGTGAAAGATGGCCAATTTGCGGATGTAATAATAGAGCAAGTAGAACCAGCTCGTTATAAAACCTTGCGTGAATGTCGTGGACAAGTTTTATCAGATTATCAAAAATACCTTGAAAAACAATTTAAGGAAGATTTAGTGAATAAATATCCAGTCAAATTGAATGATGAGGAAATTCAAAAGGTAATCAATCTCAAAAGGTAGTGACGTACAAATTGTACAAAGTTTAAAAAGAAACAAGTATCAAATAAATAAAATGTTAAAGAAATTATTCCTATTGATTTGCCTTCCAATGTTGGCATTATCGCAAGAAAAACCAGTCAACATTGACCGTATCGTAGCAAAAGTTGATAATTATATCATTTTACGTTCAGAAGTTGAGCAGCTCTATATTCGTGGAGCTCAACAGCAACAACCCGTTACCAAATGTCAAGCATTGGAGAGCATGGTGGTCAATAAATTGTTGGTAGCAAAAGCCGAAATTGACTCAGTATTAGTTGAAGATAAGCAAGTAGATGACCAATTGACAGCTCGAATGCAGCAAATGATTCAACTTTACGGTAACGAAAAAAATATCGTAGAGCAATTTGGGAAGTCATTGGAAACATTGAAAAGTGAAGTTCGTTCACAAGTAAGAGAGCAATTGACTGCTCAAAAAATGCAAGCAAAAATTACTGAAAATCTTAAAATTACGCCAAACGAAGTTAGAAAGTTTTTCAGCCGTATTCCGAAAGATAGTATTCCTGAAATACCGACTGAAGTAGAGTTGGCACACATTGTGCGTTTTGCGAAAGTTACAAAAGCTCAAAAGGAAGAATTATCAGAAAGACTGTTGGACTATAAACGTCGTATTTTAGCAGGTGAGAAGTTTGAGGATTTAGCCAAAGAATATTCAGAAGACCCAGGTTCAAGACAATATGGTGGTGATTTAAGTTGGTCAAAGCGTGGGCAAATGGTACCACAATTTGAAGCATCGGCCATGAAATTAAAACCAAACGAAATGTCGGATGTTGTAGAGTCAGATTTTGGTTTACACCTAATCCAAACGCTCGAAATTCGTGGGCAGGAGTTTCATGCACGTCATATTTTGCTACGTCCTGATTATAACCGATTAGATGTAAAAGATGCGTCAAAATTTTTAGATAGTATTCGTACTGAAATAGTGAAAGATAGTATTAAATTTGAGAAGGCTGCAAAAGATTTTTCGGATGACAAAGGAACACAAGACGGAGGCGGAATCTTGATTGACCCTCAGACTGGCTCTAACCGAATGCCGTTAGATGAAACCATGGAACCGACGCTTTACTTTACGATTGATTCTATGAAAGTTGGCACGATTACTGCACCCCTGCCTTTTAGAAGTGAAGATGGTAAAACAGGAGTAAGAATAATTTATTACAAAGCAAAACACGCTCCGCATAAAGCCAGTTTACAAGATGATTTTGAGAAACTCAAGGAGTTTGCAACGATGGAAAAGAGGAATGTAGAAATTGAAAAGTGGTTCAAAAAGGCAACAGCAGATGTTTATATAAAAATAGACCCAGAGTTTGAATCGTGTAATATTTTCGGTAAAGACCGAATAAGTGGAGGAGTTGAATATTAAATTGATTTTATTAAAATATTGGGTGTTATAAATTCACCAATTGATAGATGAGCAAAATTAAATTTACCTCGGACGTAGAAGCTGCCGATGCCTTAAAAGTGGCATTTCACCAATTACAAAATGAAATCGGACAAGTAATTGTTGGCCAAGACGAGACGGTTCGCTTGTTATTGACCGCTATTTTTTGTCAAGGCCACTGCCTTTTGGTCGGCGTGCCAGGTTTAGCGAAAACGTTATTAATTCAAACGATGGCATCGGCCTTGGACTTGGACTTTAATCGTATCCAGTTTACACCAGATTTGATGCCTTCTGATATTTTAGGCTCTGAAACCCTCGATAATGAACGTAATTTCAGATTTATCAAAGGACCTGTATTTGCTAATATCGTTTTGGCTGATGAAATTAACCGTACTCCACCAAAAACACAATCGGCATTACTTGAAGCCATGCAAGAATTTGCAGTGACTGTTGGGGGGAAAAAACATAGTATTGGCCGTCCATTTTTCGTGTTGGCAACTCAAAATCCAATCGAACAAGAAGGAACATATCCATTGCCAGAAGCTCAACTCGACCGTTTTATGTTTATGGTAACGCTCGATTATCCTTCTTATAAACAAGAATTAGATATTGTAAAAAATACAACTTCAGACCGTAAAACGACAGTTAATAAAGTTCTTTCGGGTGAAGAAATTTTATATTTTCAACATTTAGTGCGTCGAGTACCTGTGCCAGACAATGTGGTAGAATATGCAGTAAGTTTGGTTCATAAAACTCGTCCAAATTCAGAGATGGCTTCTACCGAAACCAACAAATATCTTGAATGGGGAGCTGGCCCAAGAGCGTCTCAAAATCTAATTTTAGGAGCAAAATGTAACGCTCTTATCAGTGGTAAATACTCGCCAGATATTGAAGATGTAAAAGCTGTAGCTGTTTCGGTTTTACGCCATCGTTTGGTAAGGAATTTCAAAGCTGAGGCTGAGAATGTTTCTGTAGAAGAAATTATTAAGAAGATGTTGTAAAAATGAATTATCAAATAAAAAAGCTCAATGAATCAATCATTGAGCTTTTTTATTGATGAATAAATAGTTACTCTTCATTCATCAAAGTTTCGTAAACTAACATCAATATTCCATCTTTCAGACCCAAGTCAGGAACCATAATTTCTGTTGCTCCCGCCCATTTCATGGCAGAGATATAAATATCAGAAGCAGGTACAATTACATCAGCACGGTCAGCATTCAGTTGAAGTCGATTCATACGTTCTTCTAAACTAAATTTTTCAATGTAATTTCGCATTTTTTCGAGGTCTTTCAACGAAGCTTTACTCTCTTTTTTGTTTTCAATCATATTAAAAAGCTTCGAGATATTACCACCTGTTCCAACTGCAATAACATTTTCATGGCTGGGAACATTGGTTTTTACCCAAGATTGCATTTTTTTCCAAACGTCAGGAGCTTCTTTGTGTTCGAGCAAACGTACAGAGCCAATTTTAAATGATTTTGCAGCTATTTTCTCCCGACCTTTATAGATATTAAGTTCCGTACTTCCGCCGCCAACATCAATATGTAGATAAGTCTGTTGGTCTTCAAGTACTAATACAATTACATTATTGATTAGCTCTGCTTCTTGTTCACCTTCAATCAAATGTATTTCCATGCCTAATTCACTTTTAATTCGCTCTACTATATTAATGCCATTTTCGGCTTCACGCATGGCACTTGTAGCACAAATCATATAGGCATCTACTTCGTGGAGTTCCATTAAAAGTTGATAGGCTTGTAATAATTTTTTTATTCGAGCTTCGCTTTCGTACGAAATACTTCCTTTGTTAAATACATCCATTCCCAAACGAAGGGCAAAACGCACATATTCGACTTTTTTGAAGCTAATCTTATTTTTGTTGGTCAATACCGATGAAATCTGCATTCGAGCGGCATTTGAGCCAATATCAATGGCGGCAATTTTCATAAAAACTAACTTTTTTGAGAGTCATTCTTTGGTTAAAGATATACTTTTGCAAAAGTAAGCATTTCGTTTTAATTGTTTGGGAAAATAAAAAAGGTGCTGCGATTTATCACAGCACCTTTTTATTTTCTAAAGAATATAATTACCAGAAGTACGAATAAAGCGAAATGATTATAATGAAAACAATTCCTGCTCCAATCGCAAAACCTTTTGATGTTTTAAACATAGCAGCATCAATTTCAAGGCCTTTTTTCTCGTCGGTCAATACCAAACTTAAAACAAACATTACGGCTACGCATATTACAAATACCCAACCCATACGGTCTAAGAATGGAACTGTACTCCAATCGGCACCTGGAAGCCAGTTATTGTGCATAGAAAGTGCGATTAAGAATCCACCAACAATTGCAAAAAATGCTCCCGCCGAATTAGTTTTTTTCCAGAAAAAGCCCATAATAAAGGCAGCAAAAATACCTGGTGAAAGCAATCCTGTCATTTCTTGGATAAATTGGAAACCACCTTTTTTCTCAATTCCCATAAATGGAGAAATCACGATAGCCAATATCATGGCAATTACAATCACCAAACGTCCTACCAATACAAGGTTTTTTTCGGTCATATCTTTTGCAAAATAAGGCTTGAAAACATCCAAAGTAAAAATAGTAGAAATACTATTGGCTTTACCTGCCAAAGATGCAACTACCGCGGCCGTCAGTGCCGCAAATGAAAGACCTTTCAACCCCATTGGCAATAAGTTCAACAATACAGGATAAGCTCTATCTTGGTTAAAAGTGCCATCAACACCAAGCATTTCTTCGTGAAACAACCCTTTTTGGTAAAGAGCATAAGCCGCAATACCAGGCAAAGTAACAATAACAGGCATCAATAATTTAAGGAATGCTGCAAACAATAAACCGTTACGAGCCGTATCAAGATTTGCACCTAATGCACGTTGCGTAATATATTGATTACAACCCCAATAATTTAGATTTACAATCCACATCCCACCGAAAAGTACAGTTAAACCTGGTAGTGACATATAATTTGGGTTACCTTTTGGATAAATCATGTGGAAATGGTCGTCATGATTTTGTGTCATCATTTTGAAACCATTAACAAGGCCAGTCAACTCGTATTTTGATGAAACAAGAGTCACCGCTAAATAAGTAGCAGCCAAACCACCAATTACTAAGAAAAACACCTGTATTACGTCAGTATATCCAATTACTTTCATACCACCGATTGTAATGATAATAGCAAAAATTGCCAAAAATATCATACATGTGTAAAAATCTAAGCCCGAAATACCCGAAACCGCCAAAGCTCCCAAATATAAGATTGAAGTTAGATTTACCATGATGTAAAGCAATAACCAAAAAATTGCCATGATTAAGCTCACCGTTTTATTATAACGTTGACTCAAAAACTGAGGCATTGTTGAAATATTGTTTTTCAAGTAAATTGGCATGAAAAAAACGGCAACGATAATTAGGGTTGCGGCTGCCATCCATTCGTATGTCGAAATTCCCAATCCCATCGAAAAACCATTGCCCGACATACCAATCATTTGCTCCGCCGAAATATTAGAAGCAATTAAAGATGCACCAATTGCCCACCAAGTAAGTGACCCTTCGGCTAAAAAGAAGTCTTTAGTAGAAGCTTGTGCAGATTTCTTTTTGTTGTAAATCCAATAGCCATAACCAGCTACGATAATGAAATAGAATAGAAAAACTAAATAGTCAATTGTTTGTAGTTTTTGCATATTGCTTAGGGTTGATTATAAGTGTCAAAATAACATTTTAATAGTAAGGCAAATTAAGGTAGAAAATTTGCTTTTTCAAAGAAAAATCATTGCTTTTAGAAGAAACAATTGAATTGTCAAAATTTATTAATGAACGTAAAATACAAACAAATCTTAATTTTTTGAAATAAAGTAAGTTTTGTTTAGTTTTACAAAAAAACTGTCCCGTTTTGAATAGAAATACTATCAGGCTTCTGATTTTACTCGGTACGCTTTCGATTTCGGGAATTATAGCTGTGCAGGCCTACTGGGTAAAACGTGCTTTTGACCTAAAAGAACAACAATTTCGACAAACTGTTATGATTTCGTTGCGTAATGTAGCGAATCGTATTTCTGCGTTATATAAACTCTCCAATTTTGATAATCCTGTTAGTCAACTTTCTTCAGATTATTACGTAGTAAATCTTAGAGTTCCATTAGAAGCGGATGTTTTGGAACATTATTTGAAAGAAGAATTTAGAAAACAAAACCTAAATACTGATTTTGAATATGGAATTTACGACTGTGATACCGAAAAAATAATTTATGGTGCTTATATCACAGCTAATTTTGAAGAAAATAAAAGTATTGCCAAGTCTTTACCCAAAACAGATAAATATATCAATTACTTTGGTGTAAGGTTTCCAAGTAAAACTAGCTTTTTAGCGAGTAAATTGGATATTTGGTTGATTTCTTCACTCATAACATTAATCGTAACTGTGTTTTTTGGCTATGCAATGTTTGTTATTTTACGCCAAAAACGCCTCAGTGAAGTACAACGTGACTTTGTTAATAACATGACGCACGAGTTTCAGACGCCAATTTCAACAATACGTATTGCGACGGATGTTTTGAGTCAGGATAAAATAATGGAACAACCTGAGCGTTTGAAAAAATACGTTCAGATTATTCGCCAAGAAAATAATCGTCTCAAAATACAAGTCGAAACCGTATTGAATACCGCAAGGCTTGAGCGTGGTAAAATGCAATTAGAGATACAATTGCAAGAATTGCATAGTTTGATAAATGAGGTTACGGAAGGTGTGCAAGCAGAACTTGAAGATTGTTTGAAACTCGAACTAAAAGCCACTAAACCAAGCGTTTATGCTGATAGAACCCAATTGGTAAGTTTGATTAGAAATTTGCTTGAAAATGCTATAAAATATTCGTCAAAACCGCCTTGTATTACTATAAAAACCGAAAATATTGAGGATGCGATTGTTTTCTCGGTAAGCGATAAAGGCATCGGGATTCCGAAAGAAAGTATTGATAAAATATTTAAAAAGTTTTATCGAGTTCCAACAGGCAATTTGCATAATGTGAAAGGTTTCGGTTTGGGTTTAAGTTATGTTAATCAAATTGTTAAAGCCCATAAATGGCAAATAATTGTGGAGAGTGAAGTTGGGCAAGGAAGTACTTTTAAAGTAATAATGAAACAAGAAAACTAACAATATTCATCTATTCGCCATTTAAAATGTCTAAAATCCTTTACGTTGAAGATGACCCAAATTTAGGGTTTGTAACAAAAGATAATCTCGAATTAGAAGGGTATGAAATTGTACATTTTCAAGATGGAAAGGAAGCTTGGAAAAGTTTTAGTAAAGAAAAATATGACCTTTGTTTATTGGACGTGATGCTGCCCGAACTTGATGGGTTTTCATTGGCAGAAAAAATACGAAAACAAAATCTGCAAGTACCAATCATTTTTTTAACTGCCAAAACAATGCAAGAAGACCGTATTACAGGTCTGAAAATTGGTGGCGATGACTACGTAACAAAACCCTTCAGTATTGAAGAATTAAGCCTAAGAATTAAGATTTTTCTGAAAAGAAAAGACATTAATAAAATGCATACCGAAGGGCTTGGGAACTGGGAAATTGGGTTTTATGAGTTTGATTATCAGCAACTTACACTAAAATCTTCAACAAAACTTGAACAACTAACTCACCGTGAAGCTGAAGTTTTGAAATATTTGTGCGAACGAAAAAATCAAGTAATTAAACGTGACGAAATCTTAACGGCCATTTGGGGGCGTGACGATTATTTTTTAGGTCGAAGCTTGGATGTTTTTGTTACTCGTCTTCGTAAAATGCTTGCCGAAGACTCTTCCATAAAAATCGAAAATGTACACGGAATCGGTTTTAGATTTGCTTGTTAAAATTGCAAAAATTTATAGAAAGTCTTTATCCCTAAATTGGCAAGACGGTTGTGCTTTTTACTTCTGACATCACAAAAAAACTGTGTATCAATGAAACCCCCGATAAAACAGAAAGCTTTTGTTGGTGAAATTGGTGATAACTTTCCATATCTGGCACAACAATTTTGAGCATATAATCAAAACTTCCCGAAACAAAGTTACATTCTACCACTTCGGGCAAATTCTGTATGGATTGATTGAAACCTTCAGAAGTGTCATGCGTTTGCTTGATTAGCGTAACTTGACAATAAACGGTTAGATTTTTGCCTAATTTCTTTTTATTCAAAATTGTTACGTATTTTTCAATAATTCCTTCCTGTTGTAATCGCTTAACTCGGTCATGCACAGGCGTAAGTGAAAGATTTATTTGTTTAGCAATATCTTTCAGCGTCAAATGGGCATCTTCTTGTAATAAACGCAATATTTTTTTGTCAGTGTCGTCAAGGTTCATGGTGAAACAAATAAGTTGAATGTTATTTTATCAGAATTTTTTTCTTTTCAGAATTGAGAAATGTTGCATTTTTAGAAATATTTTCCCTAAAAATTTAATTTTAAATGAATAGTTTCTTATTTTTTCAAATATAACAATAATATTTTCTTTATGTACTAATTTTGTGGAGCAATTACACTTCATATAAAATTAAATCGCTGCTACAGAAAATCGTAGCAGCGAGCAGTTACACTTCATCAATATAACAAAAGTATTATGATAATCGGAGTACCAAAAGAAATCAAAAACAACGAAAATCGTGTTGCTCTCACCCCTGCGGGTGTGGCCGAATTGAAAAAGCATGGACACAAAGTGTATGTGCAAGCTAGTGCCGGAGAAAGTAGTGGTTTTAGTGATGATGAGTATGTGAAAGCAGGTGCAGAAACTTTGCCAACAATTGAAGAAGTTTACGCAATTGCTGAAATGATTATCAAGGTAAAAGAACCAATTGCATCTGAGTATCCGCTCATCAAAAAAGACCAATTATTATTTACGTATTTTCACTTTGCATCTTCTGAACCATTAACTCATGCCATGATTGAGCGTGGAGCGGTTTGTTTAGCTTACGAAACAGTAGAAAAAACAGACCGTAGTTTGCCATTGTTAGTACCAATGTCAGAAGTTGCAGGCCGTATGGCGATTCAAGAAGGAGCCAAATATTTAGAAAAACCATCAGGTGGAAAAGGTATTTTGTTGGGTGGTGTGCCAGGAGTTCCACCAGCCAAAGTATTGGTTTTAGGTGGAGGAATAGTAGGTACACAAGCGGCAAAAATGGCCGCAGGCTTAGGAGCAAGAGTTGTAATTATGGATGTAAGCTTGCCACGTTTACGTTATTTGTCGGACATCATGCCACCAAACGTAACAACAATTATGTCAAACCATTATAACATCTGTGAAGCCATTGCTGAAGCTGATTTGGTTGTTGGAGCGGTTCTTATTCCAGGTGCGAAAGCTCCGCATCTCATCACGCGTGATATGTTGAAATTGATGCGTGCAGGAACGGTTGTTGTTGACGTAGCTGTTGACCAAGGCGGTTGTATAGAGACTTGTACACCAACTACGCATGAAAATCCAACATTTATTATTGATGATATTGTTCATTATTGTGTCGCAAATATGCCTGGTGCAGTGCCTTATACATCAACACTTGCATTGACAAATGCAACTTTACCTTATGCAGTTCAATTAGCAAATAAAGGATGGAAAAAGGCTTGTAGCGAAAATGAGGAATTGAAAAAAGGACTCAATGTAGCCAACGGAAAGATAGTTTACAAAGGAGTGGCAGATGCGTGGGGCTTGGAGTTGAGTGAAGTAGATGACATTTTATAAAAATTAGTTCAAATCCCCTTTTATAAATAATCGCCTTTTCTCTTAATTGAGAAAGGGCTTTTTTGTTTAAGAGAATTTTGAAAAACGAATATATGATTAGATAAAAATTAACGTTTTTTTTCGATAAATACTTCTAAAAACCACAATTTTCTGCAATTTTGCAAAATGGCAAAAAAACAAAAATTTTATACAGTTTGGGAAGGTCGAAAGAAAGGAGTTTATGACTCATGGGATGACTGTAAAAAGCAAGTTGAAGGAGTTCAAGGTGCAAAATATAAAGCTTTTGAATCGAAAAATGAAGCAGAAAAAGCTTTAGAAGAAAACTATTGGAAGCACGTTCAGAAAGCCGAACAAAAACAAACTAAATTACCGAAATCGGCTTTCCCTCCGCCAAATTTGGAATCTGTTGTAGTTGATGCAGCTTGGAATTCGGTAAAAAAAGACATGGAATATCAAGGGTTTTACCTCAAAACCAAAGAACGTTTGTTTCATAAAGGCCCATTTCCGCAAGCAACTAATAATATTGGCGAGTTTTTGGCGATTGTTCATGCGTTGGCTCACCTCAAAAAACAAAATTCTTCATTGCCCATTTACTCTGATTCTCGAACCGCCATCAGTTGGGTGAAAAATAAGAAAGCAAATACAAAATTGGAAGAAGGAACAGGCAATGCCGAAGTTTTTGATTTATTGGAACGTGCCGTAAAATGGCTGCAAGATAATAACTATCCAAATAAAGTACTCAAGTGGGAAACTGATTATTGGGGCGAAAATCCTGCTGATTTTGGAAGAAAATAGTATGCCGAAAAATTCATTTACATTCAAACATTTCACAATTAACCAAGACCGCTGTGCCATGAAAGTCTGCACAGATGCGTGTATTTTAGGAGCATCGACCGATGTGGAAAATGTAAAAAATATTTTGGATATTGGTACTGGAACGGGGCTTTTGTCATTAATGCTTGCTCAGAGGTCTTTTGCTAAAATTGATGCCGTTGAAATTGACGAAGATGCTTATAGTCAAGCTTTTGAGAATGTATCGGTAAGTAAATTTAGCGATAAAATTGTAGTTCATCACCAGCGAATTCAATCATTTGTTGCTACCCAAGGCTATGATTTGATTATTTCAAATCCTCCTTTTTATCAAAAATCTCTAAAATCAATAGATAATCAAACCAACAAAGCTTTACATGCCGTTGAACTAAGTTTTGAAGAGTTAATAGATTCTGTAGTGAGATTATTAAAATCTAACGGAAAATTTGTGGTATTACTTCCTCCTTTTGAGATTGAAAAATTGATTCAAATTGCACAAAAAAAAGGATTATATTTGTCAAAAAAAATACTAATTCGGCATGATGAATCAAAACCTATTTTTAGAGTAATTGCTACTTTTCTTGATAAACCAGCAAACAATTATGAAGAAAATACATTAGAAATTCATGAAGAAAGAAGCGTAATTTATTCAGAAGCTTTCCGAACATTAATGAAAGATTATTATTTGATTTTTTAAATAGATAAACGATATAATTGACTTTCTGATTGGTCAAATAAATAATTAAAATTGAAATAATCCCGATATTTAATAGGGAATTTAACATAAAAATTTAATTCAGCAATAAGCAAATGCTTAAAATCTGAAACCGCTTTCCGATGAACCAACCACTTCAAATATCAATCGTTGTGCCTCTTTACAACGAAGCCGAATCGCTGCCCGAACTACATGATTGGATAGTCAGGGTAATGACAACCCACCAATTTTCTTATGAAGTTTTGTTTGTAGATGATGGCAGTACTGACGATTCTTGGGAAGTTATTCGTAAATTATCGGCTAATAATCAGGCAGTTAAAGGGTTTAAGTTTATTCGAAATTATGGTAAAACGGCCGCTTTACAAACGGCTTTTGTGCATACTAAAGGTAATGTTGTGATTACGATGGATGCGGATTTGCAAGATAGTCCTGACGAAATCCCAGAACTTTATCGGATGATTACTGAAGATGAGTATGATTTGGTTTCGGGTTGGAAAAAGAAACGCTACGACCCAATAAGTAAAACACTTCCTACGAAGCTATTTAATGGTATTTCTCGTTGGGTTTCGGGCGTTCAATTACATGATTTTAATTGTGGGTTGAAAGCTTATAGATCAAGAGTCGTGAAAAGTATTACGATTTATGGCGAAATGCACCGTAATATTCCTATTATTGCTAAGTGGAATGGTTTCAAAAAGATTGGCGAAAAAGTTGTTCAACACCAAGCTCGCAAATACGGCACTACAAAATTTGGTCTTGAACGCTTCATTTTTGGTTTTCTTGATTTGCTAACGGTTGCTTTTGTTAATAAATTTGGCCGTCGCCCGATGCATTTTTTTGGTACAATGGGCGTGTTGTCATTTATGGTTGGTAGCGTGTTGGCAATTTACCTACTTTTTGAAAAATTATACAATATTAGTCAAGGACTTCGTTATCGTAATGTAACAGATAATCCGTCTTTCTTTTTGGCAATTGTTGCTATTATCATTGGTTCACAGCTATTTTTGGCAGGATTCATTGGTGAACTTTTCGTTAAACAAAACTTTAAGAAAGACGAATATTTGATAGAAGAAGAACTAGGATAACCCACGATTTTTGGTTGAAATAAAATAAAACACTCATTGACCTGATAAAAATGAAATTATCCCTTCCCGAATTAGCTACCGGAAAATACCAAAATATAATTGGAAAAATCTGGAAATTTACCAAATACGGAACTATTGCTTTTATAATTTATTTGATTGCTGTAACATTCAACTTCTTTTGGTTATTTGGTAAAATGCCAAGTTCGGATGATATAGATAATCCTAATAGCGAAATTGCGTCAGAAGTAATTTCATCAGATGGTAAAGTGATAGGAAAGTTTGCCTACGAAAATCGAAGCCCGATTGATTTTAATGAGCTTTCTCCCAATATCGTTAATGCATTAATTGCTACTGAAGATGTGCGTTTTACGGTACATTCGGGTATTGATGCACGCAGTACTTTGCGGGTGATAATGGGTGTTTTTACAGGTCAACGCAAAGGGGGAGGAAGTACAATTTCGCAGCAGTTGGCCAAAAACCTTTTCAAACTACGTGAAGATGATTTCTATAAAGGTCCATTATATTACGTGCCAGGTGTTAGGCAATTGCTCATCAAAACAAAAGAATGGATTACGGCCATAAAACTTGAGCGTCGTTATACGAAGCAAGAAATTATGGAAAAATACCTAAATACGATTGAGTTTAGTAGTGGAGCTTTTGGTATTAAATCGGCAGCAAAAACCTATTTCAAGAAAAGTCCGAGTGAACTCAATCCAGAAGAAGCGGCAATTTTGGTTGGAATGATTCAAAACCCATCAAGATTTAACCCAAAATTACATCCGGTTGCTGCCAAAACTCGTCGAAATATTGTATTTGACCAAATGGTAAAGTATAATAAAATCTCGCTCGAACAAGGCGAAATGCTCAAAGAAAAGCCAGTCGTCTTAAATTATTCACCCGAAAGCCATAATTCTGGGCCTGCACCTTATTTTCGTCAATTCTTGAAAGATTGGCTCAAGGCAGAAATTGTGAAAGAAGGCTATGATGCCAATGATATTTATACAAAAGGATTTAAGGTTTATACCACGATTGATTCTCACATGCAAGCCTACGCCGAAGAAGCTTTAGTTGAGAATATGAAAGACCAACAAAAGAAATTTTATGCTCACTGGAAAGGGAAGGGGCGTCCATGGGTTTTGGAGTCAAAATCTAAAGAAGGTAAGTATGTAGAAATTCCAAATTTCATCGAAAATATTGCTAAAACTTCAGGACGATATCGAGAATTAAAAGAAGCCTATGACGGTGATGTTGATAAGATTTGGCGTGAAATGAATAAGCCTACTAAAATGCGAGTTTTCACGTGGCAAGGTGAGCGTGATACGGTTCTTTCATCAATGGATTCGATTCGTCATTATAAGTATTTCTTGCATTCAAGTTTCATGGCAATGGATCCAAGAAATGGACAAATCAAAGCTTGGGTTGGGGGAATAAATTATAAATACTTCAAATATGACCACGTTTTTCAAGGGAAACGTCAACCTGGGTCAACGTTCAAACCTTTTGTTTACGTAACAGCAATTGATAATGGATTTTCAACTTGTGAACAAGTAATTGACCAGCCTATTACGATTCCAATTCCAGGAGGAAGTTGGACTCCCAAAAACTCTGACGGTGTTTATTCTTATCGTTCGCTTACACTTCGTCAAGCTTTAGGACAATCAATCAATACAGTGAGTGCGTATTTAATTAATCAGTTTAAAGCTAGTAATGTTATCAAATACGCCCATAAATTAGGTATAAAAAGTGATTTGCCCGAAGTTCCTGCTATATGTTTAGGAATCGGTGATGTCTCTTTATATGAATTAATGTCTGGTTATTGTGTTTTTGCTAATCAAGGGAAATATACCGAGCCAATTTTTGTAACCCGAATTGAAGATAAAAATGGAGAAATCATCAAGGAATATTATTCGGATAGTAAAGAGGTTATTAGCCAGGAAACGGCCTATAAAATGATTCACCTAATGCGTGGAGCAACCCAACCTGGCGGTACAGCGGCAGGACTTGGTCGATATGGCGTTTTAGATGGCAACGAAATTGCTGCTAAAACAGGTACTACTTCAAACTTCTCGGATGGTTGGTTTATGGGAATTTCGCCAACGCTTGTTGCAGGCGGTTGGACAGGTGGTGATGACCCAACGATTCACTTTAGAGATATTAATTTAGGACAAGGAGCAAGACTTTCAATGCCAACTTGGGGTGGTTTTTTTCAGAAAGTTTATGCTGATAAAACTTTAGAATATAAAAAAGGTTCATTCTTGAAACCATCAACAGTATCCGTTTCGGGTGATTGTGTTTTTACGGCTGGAGAAGGTGCATATATTGATTCAACGCAAAAATATACACCCCCAACGGCAAAGCCTGTTGAAGATGACCAATTATAAATTTATTAAAGCGTAGATTCAACAAAAAAAACTCCAAAATCTGGAGTTTTTTTTGTTGAATTCTTCAGCGATATTTATCAAGGTAAGTATTGACGAATATAATTTCTACTCTGCAAAATCGCTTTTGTAATATCATCAGGGCTTCCTTCATAAGCTTTGTCTTCCACTTCAATAACCACTGGCCCACGGTAACGAACATCCGTAAGAGCCGCAAAGAATTTTCCCCAACGGACATCTCCTAAACCAGGAAGTTTTGGCGAATGGTATTCGAGCGGATTAGCCAAAATACCAACCCTATCTAACTTGTCATGATAAACTTTTACATCTTTCAAATGAATATGGTGCAAACGGTCTTTGTATTGATAAATTGGTTTTATTTCATCCATCATCTGAAAAATCATGTGCGAAGGGTCATAATTCAAACCAAATAATGGCGTTTTAAAAGTTTCAAACATTCTGTCCCAAACGGCTGGACTAATTGCTAGGTTTTTTCCCCCTGGCCATTCGTCGTTTGTAAAAAACATCGGGCAATTTTCTATGCCAATTTTGATGCCTTCTTGCTCTGCCGTTTCGATAATTGGTTTCCAGACTTTTTTAAAAGTTTTAAGGTTTTCTTGAATATTCTTTTTTGGGTCACGACCAATAAAAGTATTCATCACTGGTACGTGTAAAGTGTTGCAAGCACGAATAACTTTTTTAATATGCTCAATATAAAATTCCGCTTTTTTCTTGTCAGCATCTAAAGGATTTGGATAATAACCTAAACCCGAAATACTGATATTTTTTTCGTGCAAATATGATTTAATGTATTTGATTTGCCCTGCATCAAGTTGATCAACATTGATGTGTGTAACGCCTGCATAACGACGATTATCTCCGCCCTCAGTAGGCCAACACATCATTTCGAGGCAAGAGAAACCATGAGTAGAAGCAAAATTTACGACATGCTCAAAGCCAAAATCGGCTAAAATAGCACTTACAAATCCGAGTTTTAACATAATTATTGTTGAATAGAAGTTTGTCTGGTAAAAATATAAACAAAATTATTCTTTACGAAATCTTATTTTGTTTATGCTGCGTATATATAAACTAAAACAAATTTATCCTGATGTACGAGTTTGTTTATTGTTGTCTAGTTTTTATTAAACAATATATTTTTGGTTAGGTAGTATGAAATATCCAAAATACATCTGTTTCTAGGCAATTAATACAAAATTAAGTATCATTTTAATGGTAAAATTTAGAATTTGTAAAGTTTATAAAAATAAAATCTTAAAAGACTTGCTTTTTTTGTTTAAGTTTGTTTAACTTTGCTTCAACAAAAACAAACAGAACTATGACTTCCGTCGAATTTAACTCCGCAATATCAAAAACATCAAAATCATTAAAACCATTTGCAATGAGGTTAACAAAAGACCACGAAGATGCGAATGATTTATTACAAGATACGCTGATGAAAGCATTTTTGAATCGAGATAAATATTCTGATGGAACAAATTTGAAAGCATGGCTTTACACCATTATGAAGAATACGTTCATCACGAACTATCAACGAATGGTGAGAAAAAATACTTTCATTGATACGACCGATAATTTGCATTATATCAATAACATGGAAAGTAGTATTGATAATAACGCTTACTCAGAGTTTGCAATGGAAGATATTAATAATGCTGTTGAAACTTTAGACGAAGCTTATAAAATGCCTTTTTTGATGCACTTTAAAGGGTTTAAATACCACGAGATTGCTCAAAAATTAAGTATTCCAATTGGTACCGTGAAAAACAGAATCCATATTGCACGTAAAGAATTGAAAGATAAGCTCTATATGTATGCTTATTCTTATTAAAATATTATTGACGGTTAGACAGCCGTAATTGTAGTTTTTGGTTAAAAAAGAGGAAGGTTCAAAAAGGTTATCAGCATTGCGGATAACCTTTTTTATTTTACGCATAACCAAACATAAAAGCCATTTAGACAAATCGATGCCAATAAATTAAGCCACATTGTGTTTTTGAAATTCGCTTGACTTTTATCTTTCCAAACTTTCAAAAACCACCAACCAAAAAAGACAAGTGTCGGAAAATTGAAAATCAATAAAACGATAAAATTGTTTTGTGTGAAATAAATGAAAAATGCAGCAAAAGCAATTGAAAAAACAATAGCTGTGAATACAAATGTGCCTTTAATTCCTAACAAAATACTCAATGTTGTATCGCCTCGTTTGGCGTCTTCTTCGTGCTGATAAATCTGTGACATTGGATAAACAGCCCAAAGCATTATTGTACTTATAATGGCTGGCAATAATTGTTCTTGTAGGTTTTGGATATTCTTGGTAAAAGCTAAAATTACTGTAAAATAAGTAAAAGCTCCTTGAAAAAGTCCAACAATAAACCAACTAAGGATTGGGTATTTTTTTAGACGAATCTTATCATTGCTATATGCTTTTGACACTAAACCGTAAATCAGAATCATTCCAGCAAAAAGAGGGTCAATTACAAAAAAACTGATAAGTATTGCAAGAAAATCAACAATCCATGAGGCCCAAAATAGTTTTTTATCAACAGCGGGTGGGTTTTCTAGTCCACCAATACTTCCTTCATCTTTGTCGAAATAGCTATTATAGGCATTGCTGGCAGGATAAATAAAAACATGAAGAATGATAAAAATCCAAATAGCTTTTGGGTGGTCTAAATTAGGAGTTTGACTAATAGCAAACCAATAAACAGGCATTAAAAAAAACGAAAAAGGTAATCTAAAATGTAATAAAATATCTTTAGCAGTCATCTGTTTAATTGTATAATGTTGGCTAATTATTTCAAATCTGATTTAAGAAATTGGGCAAGAATATAGCTTCCAACCAAAATACCGAAGAATATTAAAGATAAATTAAAGTTATAAATTATCATGGCAATTAATGCAATAGATGCAATAAGTAATGCAATAATTGGTGAAATCGGGTAAAATGGTACTCGAAAAGGGCGTTTCAGATTGGGCTCTTTTTGACGTAAAACAAGTAATGAAACCATTGAAAAAATATACATTGTCAAAGCTCCAAAAGCAGAAAGGATAATTATATCAGCCGTTGAATTGGTAAGTAAAGCAATGATACCAAAAGCCATGTTGATTAACAAAGCATTGGCTGGCGTTTTAAATTTTGGATGAACTTTTCCCATTAATGCAGGAGCATTTCCTACTCTTCCAAATTCAAAAGTTGCTCGTCCAGCCGCCAAAACTAACCCATGAAACGAAGCAATTAATCCGCAAGTACCGATGGCCACAATTATTTGATAAATACCACTTTTATCGCTCATAATTTTACTCATCGCCATTGGTAAAGGTGAGTCTGATACACTTCCGTCGGTTTTGTAAACAATTGATTCCCAGCCATTTACTCCAACGGCTGCAATAAAAGTAAGCACACACAGCACAACCAAAGTTGCCATTGCAGAGCCAAATCCCCAAGTAATATCTTTTTGTGGATTATTTGATTCTTCAGCTACATTTGCCAAGCCTTCAATTCCTAAAAAGAACCAAATTGCAAATGGTAAAGCTGCAAAAGCTCCACTAAAATCATTTGGTAAATTGTTGATTACAAGGTTTTTAATTTCAAATTTTGGAAATGTGATGTACCAAAAAATCACTAAACCCAAAACCGCAAAAATGGTAATAATTAACTCAAAAGTTGACGCTAGTTTTGTGCCAAGAATATTGAGTAGGGTAAAAATCAAATAGGCACTTATGGCAACAGAAAGGATTGGAATTTGAGGAAAAACGGCGTTAAAATAAGCTCCAATTCCGACAGCAATCGCGGGCGGAGCAAATAGAAATTCAATATTTTGGGCCATTCCAGCTAAAAATCCCCATTTTTTACCCAATGCACGATTAGCATAATCGAATGCTCCGCCTGCTTTTGGAATAGCACAGGCGAGTTCGGCATAACTCAAAGCAAAAGTTATATAAAGAATAATGACAAAAAATGTGGCAATAGCCATGCCGAGTGTTCCTCCTTTTTCAAGTCCGAGATTCCAACCGAAATACATTCCCGAAATCACATAACCAACACCTAATCCCCAAAGCAGGGTTGGCGTAAGGCTTTTTTGAAGTTTTTGCTCGTTATGATTTGACATTTTTTGTTTAGGGTTGTTGAGAATATCTTTAAAGTAAGGTGTTTAATCTCAAAAAGTCAAGTATAAGTCTAGTCAATCTTAAAATCTATCAAACCAGCCAATTTTTTGGCATAATAAATGCGTTTTGATTAGTAGGTTTTCAATAACGTTGCGTAATTTTGTAAAAAAACTCCCAAGTAATGTCTTATACGTCTGCTTTTCGATGTTGTTGTTGCTGCTAATCATTCAAAAATTAGTCTTTTCTTTTTATTTCTAAGAACATAAAGTTTTGTTAGGGTTGATAATAAAGTCTGAGAACTTATTATTTGCTCGAATAATCAATCATTCATAATCAGTTTTATGCAAAATTTGAAAATTTATAATACACTTTCTCGTCAAAAAGAAGAATTTCAATCTATTACGCCAAATCATGTAGGAATGTACGTATGTGGGCCAACTGTTTATAACAATGTTCACTTGGGCAATGTCCGTACTTTTATGACTTTCGATGTACTTTATCGTTATCTAACGCACATTGGCTATAAAGTTCGTTACGTAAGAAATATTACTGATGTTGGTCATTTGGTTGGTGATGGCGATGAAGGAGAAGATAAAATCGGTAAAATGGCGAAGCTCGAAAAACTAGAACCGATGGAGATTGTACAAAGATATACGAACGATTTTCACACGGTTTTAGAACAATTCAACTTCCTTCCACCGAGCATCGAACCAACAGCTACGGGACATTTGATTGAACAAATTGAAGCCGTTAAAACATTGATTGATAAAGGTTTAGCTTATGAGTCGAATGGCTCAGTTTATTTTGATATTAATAAATACAATGAAGGTGGACATGAATATGGTAAACTTTCAGGGCGAATATTGGACGATTTATTGAATGAAACCCGTGAACTTGATGGACAAGCCGAAAAACATAATCCTTTAGATTTTGCCATTTGGAAAAAAGCTAGCCCCGAACATATTATGCAATGGAAAAGTCCGTGGGGAATGGGTTTTCCAGGGTGGCATTTGGAATGTACTTGTATGAGTACAAAATATCTCGGAGCAACGTTTGATATTCATGGTGGTGGCATGGATTTGAAATTTCCGCACCACGAATGTGAGATTGCTCAAGGCGTAGGCATAACTGGGAAAGAACCAGTAAAATATTGGATGCACTCCAATATGCTAACTGTGAATGGACAAAAAATGTCTAAATCATTGGGAAATTCATTTCTGCCAGCAGAACTTTTTGCAGGAAGTCATCCATTATTGGAGCAAGCTTATAGTCCAATGACTGTACGTTTTTTCATGCTACAATCGCAATATAGAAGTACACTTGATTTTTCAAATGATGCTCTAAAAGCTGCTCAAAAAGGTTTCAGACGTTTAACAAATGGTTTAAGAATTGCAAAAACGCTTAATTTTGAACCAGTAGAAATAACGATTGATGAAAAGAAAAAACTTGATATTGAAAAATCAATAACGGCTTTTTATGACGCCATTAATGATGATTTGAACACAGCGGTTGCGATTGCTCAACTTTTCAATCTTTTGAAATATATCAATATGATTTACATGAATCAATTGCAACCTGCTGCAATTGGTGAGGAAACTTTCAATCAATTAAAAGAGAAATTTGTTCTTTTTATTGAAGATATTTTAGGTCTAAAAGAGGAAAAATCAGAAAATTCGGATGCAGTTTTGAACGGAATGCTAAATCTTTATCGAGAGTATAAAGCCAATCAACAATATGATAAAGTGGATGAAATCAGAACATACTTCAAAGCAAATGGGATGACCATTAAAGATATGAAACACCGCATTGATTGGGCTTGGGAAGAGTAATCGACCAACGCTTTTACGTATCCGTGTGAAGTTTTGAACTTTACACGGATTTTTTTAGCTTTTCATTTGCTTAAATGTATAAAATAAAATGCTTCCGTAGCCCAAAATCAACATTAGATGAAATGGAACTAAGCCATAATTTTTCAAATAAATTTCGATAAATAAGGCAGTAACGAAATAGAAAAACAACAAAAGCTCAATCCATGTACTTTTTGCAATTGTTTTTACTAAATATTTATTGTTTTGCCAAGAATCAGATTGTTTATTGATATTGAATTTTGGTGTACGAACAAATGGCGTTTTTCGTCCCAACCAACCTTCTAAAACAGCAACGCTATTATGAAAAGAAAGTCCCATCATAAATAATAAAAATAGCACAAAACGCTTCACAAATTTCAGAAAACCGAGTCCAGTTTTTTGAAAAGAAATCCAATAAAAACAACCCAAAATCACCCAACTAACTTGAAATAAAGCTGTAAATCGAAAAAATTTATCATAAATTTCGGAATTTGATGCAACCAACATTACTGGTAAACTCAGAATTGACAAGAAGAAAACGGCTACAAAAACGGCACTATTCATCAAATGATAAAATCCGTGTAGCTTTGTGGAAATACTTAAATGGCTGTTGGTCAATAATTTACGCAAGTTTTTTGCAACACATTCGGCTGCTCCTTTTGTCCAGCGGTATTGTTGAGATTTTATGGCACTTATCGTAACAGGAAGTTCAGCAGGGCAACCAACATTTTCCAAATAGACAAATTTCCAACCTAGCATTTGAGCTCGGTAACTCAAATCTAAATCCTCTGTTAAGGTATCTGCTTCCCAACCACCTGCATTTTCAATGGTCTTTTTTCTCCAAATTCCTGCTGTTCCATTGAAATTGATAAAGTGATTTTTAGCATTTCTTCCACCTTGCTCAATCGTAAAATGAGCATCCAAACCGAATGCTTGTAAGTGTGTGAGAAGAGAGTAATTCTCGTTGAGATGCTGCCAGCGAGTTTGAACAACACCCACATTTTTTTCGCTAAAATAAGGTATTGTTTTCTGTAAAAAATCTTTAGGAGGAACAAAATCGGCATCAAAAATTGCAATAAATTCACCTTTGCAGAATGCTAGACCATAAGCCAATGCTCCAGCCTTGAATCCTTGTCTATTTTCTCTTCTAATGTGGTGAATATCAATATTTTTTGCTTGAATTTCTTTTGTTTTTTGAGCAATAATATCTACTGTTTCATCAGTTGAATCATCTAAAATTTGTATTTCAAAACGATTTTTTGGATAGTCAAATGCAGCTATTGCATCAATTAATCGCTCAACTACATAAAGCTCATTATAAACAGGAAGTTGAATAGTAACAAAAGGTAGATTGTCGCTAGTCGATAAGTGTTTACTAATCAACTTTTTTCGACTCAAATAATTAATAATTAAGCTCAACTGCACTAAACTATATGAAAATATGAAAACCAAAGGAATGGCATAAACAAGAAGAATAAAAAGCTCCATCACTGATTGATTTTACAAATATTTAAAAATAGTCGTGATAATTTTATATCCCGCCAAAACTGTACCTTTAACAGTTCCTGAAATTTTAGATTTTCCAACTCTACGTCGGTAATTTACTGCAATTTCAGTAGTTTTCATTTTCATTTTAGCCGCTTTTAACTGCATTTCTACTGTCCAACCATAAGTTGTATCTTGCATATTTAAGGCTATTAATTGCTCAAATTTTATTGCTCGAAAAGGTCCTAAATCTGAATAATGAACACCATAAAATAAATGTAAAAGATTTGTAGCCAGCCAATTACCAAAAATCTGCGGAATTGTCATTGAACCAGCTTGACGCTCTCCCAAAGCTCTTGAGCCGATAACCATGTCATAGTTTTGGTCAATAATTGGCTTGACAAGCAACCGCATTTCTTCTGGGAAATCAGAGTAATCGGCATCTAAAAAAACAATAATATCTGGTTTTTGTTTCTTAGCGTATTCAATACCTTTCAAACACGCAAAACCATAGCCTTGTCGAAGTTCGTCCAAAACTGTTGCTCCAGATTGCCGAGCAACTTTAGACGTTTCATCGCTCGAATTATTATTGACCACAACAACCTCATTTACAAGGTCTTTTGGGATTTCTCGAATGACTTTATCAATTGATTTTGCTTCGTTAAAAGCAGGAATGATGACCAATATTTTCATTAAACTTAATTTTCGACCGCAATTTAGGTTATTTATAGATAAATAAAGGTAAGCAAGCCGACTAAAAGTGTTTTAAAATGCAGTTTTATGTAAATAATTCGGTTGATTCTTTTATTAAAAGTCTTCTTTTATTTGAAATTGTATTTATATTTTTTTTGGTAAAGAATGAAATTCAACCAATCCAGCAATAGGGGATTCTAAGATTTTATTAACACTAATTCCTTGACTATCAGCTACTTTTCTTATTAAATCGGTATAATAAAATGCTATTGAACCAACAAAACTGCAACTTATTTCATAGCACATTGGATATTTGAGAATATATTTTTCAAAAAACTGCAAGAAGCAATTTTCTGCTAATTTTTCACAAAAATAATTTTCAAGATTATCAAACAAAAACCTTGAAAAAGTAGCAAAATAACGATTAGGAAAAGGTTTGTGATAAGCATTTTCTAAAACCGTCAATCTATCCAATATTCCGTATTTTTGTTCAAATTTTTGTCTAATTTCAAATGGCATTTCTTTGTGTAAATAACTCAACAGTAGGGATTTACCTAAGTGTCCACCACTGCCTTCATCACCTAGCCAAAAACCTAAAGGTGGTACTTGAAAACCTGTTTTTTCACCATCAAAATAAATAGAATTAGAACCTGTTCCTAAAATACAAGCAATTCCTGCGGTGCGGCCACAAGCAGCCCGAGCTGCTCCAACCACATCACTTAGTGGGTCGATTTGCTGACAAGTAGGAAAAGTTTTTAAAATTGCTTCTTTTATAATGGCCGCTTTTTCGTCGTTAGTAACGCCCGTCCCGTAGTAATAAACCTGTTTTATTTCGCCTTTACAAATGGGTAAAAGATTAGCTTTTAACTCATTAGCAATCGAATCAGCATCTTGATAATAAGGATTAAAGCCTACGGTTTGTGTTTGTGCAACTACTTCATTTTGGTCTAAAATCCGCCAATCTGTTTTGGTCGAGCCACTATCTGCGATAAGAATCATGCGAGGTTCTATTTACTTCGTTTTTGTAGTTTTGCTTTGGTGGAGAAATCGAAGTACAAATGTTGAAATTGGTACAAATGAAAAATTTCTATGTCAAATTTAGTATAAAAGCCACACTTTAGCAAAATACATATTATCAATTGTGGTGGTCAATTATTTTTTTGAAGTTTGAATAAAACTTTATAAATTAAGAAACTCCAAATTGTTTCAGCAAATAGGGGGGGACTAATTTTAATAAAAATAGTCCTGTAATTCTCAAGAATGTTGTACAATTAGAAAATATAGTGGCATACCGACTGTTATGTTTATTGGAAAAGTTACTGCAAGTGCCATCGGTAAATAAAGCCCTGGATTGGCTTTGGGTACTGTTATTTTCATGGCAGCAGGTACAGCTATATAAGAAGCACTTGCAGCTAACACCGCAAATACGAACCTATTGGTGATGTCAGAAGTAATAAATGAACTTAATAGTGAGAATAGGCACCCATTTAGTATTGGAATAATTATAGCAAACGCAAATGGGAATAAACCGAATGAAAAGAATGCTTTGAGTTTTTGACCGCTTGTAATACCCATGTCCAAAAGAAAAATAGCAAGAAAACCTTTAAACAAATCGTTTGTAAATGGTTTGATTCCCTCCGCCTGTTTGGCATCAGCCATAAATCCTATTATCAGACTTCCCAAAATTAATAAAACACTTCCATTGGTTAAAGAGTGTTTTATTACGGATACTATATCAATTTTGGTGGCTTTTTCTCCTTTATTAAAAATTGAGATTAATACCAGCCCGATAATGATTGCGGGAGATTCCATCAGAGCCATTATTGCAACCATGTGGCCATGAAGGCTAAGTTGCCGAGATTCAAGATAAGAAACAGCCGTTACAAAAGTTACAGCACTTACTGAACCATAAGCAGCGGCTATGGCACCTGCATCATAAACACTTAATTTTCTTTTCAGAATAAAGAAAGTATAAAGCGGAATTAGCATAGAAATACTAATTCCAAATAACATTGACCACCCGATTTCGCTTGTAAATTGTTCGTGTGATAATTCTTGCCCACCTTTAAAACCTATGGAAAATAGTAAGTAAAGAGAAATGAACTTTGATGTATTGGACGGTATTTCCAAATCACTTTTTAAATATACCGCAATAATGCCAAGTACGAAGAATAGAAGTGCAGGATTCGTTAGATTTTCAATAAGTAGATTAAAATTCATAATACTTTGGTTTTAATTGTTATTGTTAAAATTATTTAGTCAATAAATTGTAATTCTCCCGTTCGTAAGGTGTAGAAGGCTCCTACTATTTTTATTTGTTGCTTACTTTCCATCGTCCTTAATATATTACTCTTTGCTCTTATTTGAGCAATGGTATTTCTCACATTATTTTGTGCAACTAATTTTACATAGGCTTCATTATTGGAGGATTTTTCGCCTTCAAAATTTTGACTCATTGCAACAGCGGGTTTTATGTTTGCTAGCATTGACGTGATATTTCCAAGATGCACATCATCGATTGCTCCTTTTACAGCACCGCAGTGTTGATGTCCCATTACTAAAATAAGTTTTGCTCCAGCCACTTTACAAGCAAACTCCATACTGCCCAAAAGGTCGGTGTTAACAAAGTTTCCCGCCACCCTGCCTACAAAAACGTCGCCTATACCTTGGTCAAAAACATCTTCTACTGGGACTCGACTGTCTAAACAGCTTAAAACCATTGCTTTTGGAAACTGCCCGCCAGTTGCAGCTTTTCTTATCGCTTCCGAATGTTCTCGTTGTGTCATATTACCATTCTTAAAACGCTCGTTTCCATCTTTGAACTCCTGCAACACTTGTTCGGGATTCAATAAGTCTTGTTCGGCTTTTGTGGTCACGTGCCTATTTTCGTAAGTAGCTTTTGAAGATTTAATGGTCTCATCTGCATCTCTGTTTTTAGCCCCCGAATTACAACCCCATAATAATTGAATAGCTATAATTAAGACAGCAATATTGAATAGTTTTTTTATCATTTCTTTAGTTTTTTTAATTAAACGCTGCAAAATTGATAATTTCAATTCATAAATTTTTATTTATATTTGTAATGAATTATATAAATATTATTTATGAATTATACCTTAAATCAACTTCAGATATTCTTGAAAGTGGTAAAAACGCAAAGTGTAACCAAGGCTTCGGAAGAATTGCATCTAACCCAACCAGCCGTTTCTATTCAACTCAAAAACTTTCAAGACCAATTTGAAATACCATTGACAGAGGTTGTGGGTAGAAAGATTTTTATCACAGATTTTGGTAGAGAAATTGCAGAGGCTGCTGAAAATATTATCAATCAAGTATATGCTATCAATTACAAAACATTGGCTTATAAAGGGCAGTTAACAGGCAGACTAAAGATTTCAGTGGTATCGACAGGAAAATATGTTATGCCATTTTTCCTTTCCGATTTCATGAAGCAGCACCCAGGCGTAGAATTATTAATGGATGTTACGAATAAAAGTAAAGTTGTAGAAAGTTTAGAAAAAAATGAGGTTGACTTTGCTCTTGTGTCTATTTTGCCAAACAAACTAAATGTCGAGAAACTTGACCTACTTCAAAATAAGTTATACTTGGTTGGGAATTCCAACAAAAAATATAAAAAAAGGGCTACTACTACAGATGTATTCAAAGAATTACCTTTAATATTCAGAGAAAAAGGTTCTGGAACGAGGCAGACGATGGAAAACTTCATTGAACAAAATAGTATTTCTGTTTTAAACAAGATGGAGCTAACATCCAACGAAGCTGTCAAGCAGGCTGTTTTGGCAGGATTAGGTTATTCAATTATGCCATTGATTGGAATAAAAAGCGAATTATATAATGATGAATTACAAATAATACCTGTTAAAGGATTACCAATTAAAACAATTTGGAGTTTAATTTGGCTAAAAGAGAAGAACCACTCACCAGTTTGTATTTCTTTTTTGGATTACTTAAAAAAAGAGAAAGACGCTATTGTTAAAGAAAAATTTAGCTGGAATGAAGAATATTAATAATAAACTTTTGTGAGGCATAATTTTGGTTAACTAAAGATATATGATTTTCATATTAATGTAGATGTCCACCAAAAATTTAGTGAAATGTGCTTTTACGCTTATACTGACAAGTTTTTTTCTTAATGAATCACTTTTAGCTTTTATCACTCTTACAATCTTTTAAACTAACTTAAAAACATAATAATTTCAATGATTTATTTAACTAATTCAATAAATTATTGCGTTAAATTAAAACTTCAAAACTTTAAACTTAAAAAATAGTTAAATTCGCACAAAAGCAACATTACCACTAACGGAATCATGGCAGAAGCGACAGAAAAAGCACTGAATTTTATTGAACAAATTATTGAAGATGACATTGCAGCAGGAAAAAATGATGGTCGAGTTTTGACCCGTTTCCCTCCTGAACCTAATGGCTATTTGCATATTGGTCACGCCAAATCTATCTGTTTGAACTTTGGTGCTGCCCAGAAATACGGTGGAAAAACAAATCTTCGTTTTGATGATACAAATCCTGCGACCGAAGAAACCGAATATGTCGAATCAATTAAAGCCGATGTAAAATGGTTAGGTTTTGATTGGGCTGAAGAACTTTACGCTTCTGACTATTTTGACCATCTTTTTGAATTTGCAAAAAAACTCATTAACAAAAACTTAGCTTACGTTGATGATAGCACTTCTGAAGAAATGGCTGTAATGAAGGGTACACCAACCGTCCCTGGAATCAATAGCCCATATAGAGAACGAACGATTGAGGAAAATCTCGATTTGTTTGAGCGAATGAAAAACGGGGAATTCCCTGAAGGAACGCATGTTTTGAGAGCTAAAATCAACATGGCATCTTCTAATATGTTGATGCGTGACCCAATTATTTATCGCATAAAATTTGCTACACATCATCGAACTGGTGATAAATGGTGTATTTACCCGATGTATGATTTTGCTCATGGACAGTCAGATTCTATCGAAAACATTACGCATTCAATTTGTACATTGGAGTTTGTGCCTCATCGTGAATTATACGATTGGTGTATTGAAAATTTAGAGATCTTTCCTTCAAAACAATATGAATTTGCTCGTTTGAGTCTTTCTTATGCGATTACAAGTAAGAGAAAACTTCTACAATTGGTAAATGAAAACTATGTTTCTGGTTGGGATGATCCTCGTATGCCGACAATTTCGGGTATGAGAAGAAGAGGTTATACACCAGAAGCGATTCGTGAATTTTGTGAGAGAATTGGGGTTGCAAAACGTGATAATTTGATTGATGTAAGTTTATTAGAGTTTTGTGTGCGTGAACATCTCAATAAAATTGCTACTCGTGTAATGGCAGTTCTTGACCCACTTAAAGTAGTGATAACGAACTACCCAGAAGGTAAAGTCGAAGAATTAACTGCTGAAAATAACCCAGAAGACCACGAAAGTGGTTCTCGTTCAATGCCATTTAGCCGTGAAATCTTGATTGAAAAGGATGATTTCATGGAAAATCCGACTAAAAAATATTTCCGTTTGGCTCCTGGATTAATGGTTCGTTTGAAACACGCATATATTATTAAGTGTGATGAAGTGATTAAGGATGAAAATGGAGAAATAGTGGAATTGCGTTGTTCATACATCGAAAATTCACGTAGTGGAAATGATACTTCGGGTATTGCTGTAAAAGGAACAATCCATTGGGTTTCAACTGCTCATGCAGTTAAAGCCGAAGTAAGATTGTATGACCGACTTTTCAAAGTTGAAGACCCAAGCCGTGAAGATGGCGATTTTAAAGATTATGTAAATCAAGATTCTTTACAAACGATTACGGCTTTTGTTGAACCAAGTTTAGTAAATGCCTCATTATCAGAGCATTATCAGTTTTTAAGAAAAGGGTATTTTTGCTTAGACCGTGATACAACCCCTGAAAAATTGGTGTTTAATCGTACCGTTGGTCTGAAAGATACTTGGGCCAAAGAAGCAGTAAAATAAGTTAATGAATAAAAAAAGTCCTCAAATATTTAATCAAATTTTGTGGACTTTTTTGTTCTACACTACTTGGTTTTTAGAACAAAAATTTACTTAGAAATATACCATTCAACAAAAAAAAACGTTATTAGACACAACAATAACAGAGCTTTTATGAAAAATACAATAGTAAAGTTTTTTACGTTTTTCTTCATAAGCATTGGTCTATTTGCACAGACTGCCGATGCTGTTTTTAATAAACATATTGCAGCAACTGGAGGAAAAAAACTTTGGGATAGCGTTTCCACTTATTCTATAAAGCAGGCGTATCGTGGTAATACAGCCGCAGATTATGACATCGAATTGAAAGGTTCATTCAGCGAAGCGGCTCTTTATAAAGCCAAAACAATTTTGAAACGTACATTTATTTATGGCGTAAAAGGAGCAGAAGGCTGGAGAAAAGTACCTCTTGGAAGTAGCGATAAAGCAACACAATATGAAACAAATGACCTAAGTGCAAAAGAACAAGAAAATATGCGTAGAGAGTTGAAAGAAAACATTTTGCCGTTTCTTGATTATCAAAGCAAAGGTTATATCGCAACATTGGTTGGTAGCGAAATACTAAATGGCAATAAAGTTATACAAGTTGAATTGAGTGGAAAAGGAGTAAAATACAATCTCTATTTTGATGAAACAACGGGCTTGTTGGCAAGAAAAAAATTGACACTTAGTACTAACGAAGTAATAACCGAAGATTATACAAAATACATTGATTCGGCATTTGGCATAAAGTTTCCATCTGAATCAACTTATTTGAGTAGCGTTGATAAACGTAATCTTAAAGTAACAACAGTAGTAGTTTTTAATGATAAAATCGCCCCTGATTTTCTTAATCGATAAAAAATTTAATGAAGATTTTTGCCTCTCAGTGGTTTGAGAGGTTTTTTTTTAGCTAAATTTATCAATATTAATAATTTTACGAACCCATTCCAACCAATTCAAAACTTTAGGGGTCTTACTTATATCAACCCTTAAAAATCCATACGGTTGGAAAAAAAATTACCTTTTCATGTATAGCGAACAAGAATTAATACAGGCTTGTATTCGCCAAGAACGATTTGCCCAACGACAACTCTATGAGCGTTTTGCGAGTAAGTTGTTTGTTACTGCTATGCGTTATATGAAAAATAGAAGTGATGCGGAAGATGTTTTACAGGATTCATTTATAAAAATTTACCAAAAATTACCAAATTTTCGATTTGACTGTCCTTTAGAAGCTTGGCTCAGAAAAGTAGTTGTAAACACAGCATTAAAGCAATTACAAAGTCAACCAAATTACATGCAACATACTGATAGTGAGTTAGTTACCGATGATGTTGAGCAAGAAGAATTTACACTTTCTGGGTTTCAGTTTGAGCAATTAATGGAAATAGTACAGAGTTTACCAGAAGGATGCCGAATGGTTTTTAATTTGTATGCAATTGAAGGGTATCAACATAATGAAATAGCGGCTTTGTTAGGAGTTTCGGAAGGAACGTCAAAATCACAATATTCAAGGGCAAGAGTCTTATTACAGCAAAAGCTTAAAGCAATGGGCATTATGCCTAAAGCTCAACTAAATAAAGACTAAATATTAGCAATTTATTGTTTGATATTAAAAATAATAAACAAAAGTGATTTGAATAAAAACTTCTCATATTTTACAGAGAGAGTCATAGCATTTGCTTTAATCACGACACAGAATGGAGTCACAAAGGTTAAATAATTTTGAGGAAGAATGGAAAAAGGCGTTTGAGAATAACGCAATGCCACCACCTAGCGATATGTGGGATAGGATTGAGCGTGAATTAGAAGAAAAGAAACGTCGTCCTTTTTTATTTTTTATTCGCCCAACTGGAATGGTTGCTGGTGTGGCGGCAGCATTGATTTTAGTTTTAGGTGGATTATTCTTATTCAATAAAGGGTTTTTAGAAAAAAATAGTACTCTAGTTGAACAAACAAGCAATTTAGAAACTAACAAAAATCAATCTAAAGTAGGTAGTTTAGAAGTACAAACCACTCAAAATAAATCTGCAAATAATATTGATGTCGAGAATCCATTGTTTGCTACCAACCCTGCACGAAGTGAAATAAAAGAAGGAACTTCACCTAAAAAAGCAACTTATCTGAGTAAAAATAAGATAACTAATACGCTATTTGATATTCAAAATCAGGAAAGAATTCCAGTCTTGTCAAATAATAACTTGGCAGGAGCATTTAATAGAACAGCATCTGATAAGACATTTTCAACGGATAATCAAGGTGTTGACATATCTAAAAATGCAACCCTAAGCGGCCAACAAAAAAATGAATTGGTAGTTGATTTGAAAATTTTACAACCTAAAGTTTATCAATATTTAGGAAGCCACTATACGTTGTACCGAAATAAATTAGCTTTTGAACCGAAAATCAATGAAGCTCCAGTTGTGACGAAGGATGACTCAAAATTTTGGTTAGGAATTCAGTCTGGCGTTTCTCCATTTGACCCGAACATGAAGTTGAATGGACTAAATACAATCGCCTTAAATGAGGCCCGTGCTTATGCTCAAGCATCAAATATACCATCGGGTAATACAGGAAATATCAGTCCTGATAGTAAACCTTCTGGCAGTGTAAATATTTCTCAGCCTAAAAATGCAATCAAGTCAGGTATTGGCATAAATTCTGGATTTGCTTTTGGTTATAAAATTTCAAAGAAATTACATGTAGAAAGTGGCATCAAATATTTGCGTGGTAATTCAACCTTGCAAAGTAATACATACGCTTTTCAACAAAATGGCTATATAAATACATTTTTAGGAGATTATTTGCTACAAAATGCAGGAAATACTGGTTTAAAAGTTGCTAATAGTCCAATAAATACGGTTGTTGCTGATGCGTCTCAATTCAACAATAGGTATGAGTATTTGATGATTCCACTCCAAATAGGTTATGAGATAAGTTTAACCAAAAAATTGGGAATAAATTTATTAGCTGGCGTTTCAACTGATTTATTTTTACAGAATACCATCGCAAATGATAATAGTTTTGTACAAGAAAAAAGTATCATAAATAGTGCTAATAATGTATATAAACCACTCAATTTCAGTGGTTTAGGAGGCATTAGAGCAAATTATTTAATCAGTAAACATTGGCAAGCAATACTTGGAAGTTCGTTCCAACAATCGCTATCTTCGGGTATTAATTCTAGTGATTTACAAATGAAACTTCGTCTGTTTGGTGTTAATTATGGCGTAAATTATCGATTTTGATTAAAGTTTATTGCCACTCATATACCTTAAATATTTCACGATTTCTTCTGCTTCATTGGCTTTTATTCCTAAAGTTGGCATTTTTACATCATTTCGATAACTCGCAGGATTTTGAATAAAGGCTTTTAAATCATCAACTTTCCAGTATTCAGTAACACTTTTTGGAAAGTTTAATTCTGGACCCATTTTCCCTCCAATTTTATTAATAGAATGACACGTTTGACAGCGATTTTTAAATAAATCATAGCCAGCCAATGCTGATTCTTCTTTAGGTTTTAGAGCTGCATCATTTTCATGTAATGGAGCAAAATGTATTTTTACTAAGTTGTAAGGCCATTTATAATCAATATTTTCGGACGAAACGTCAGTATAAACCACATAAAACGGAGCAGCTTTCATTTCGTGACCATCTTTAAAAATCTGTTCCCAATCAAGACCTTTAGGAGCATTTGCATCATTTATCGCCAAAAAAACTTTGGTAGAAAGTAATTTTTCTAAAGGCATTTCGGGTTTATATCCATCTTCGCATTCAAAAACAACCTTAATATCGGCTGGATTGAACTTTTCAATGAAAGTGTATTTTTCTAAAATATCTTTTAAAGGAATCGCATTAAACTTTTTGGTTTTGTGGTAAACAGGGTCATTTTTTACAGTAATTAACTGTGTATTTTTCAGCAATCCTTTAGCTTTCAATGCTAATAAATCAATATCGAGATCGAGTGAGTCATTTTTTTGTGTTTCTTCAATTGCCAATTTGGCTACTTGTAAAGAATCATTGTTATTAGAGGCTTTTGGTGAATTACAAGAAATGTAAATAGTTGATAATAAACTAAATAATATTATATTTTTCATCAAATTAAATGCTTTAAATATTTAAGATTTCACAATAAAATTAATTATAAAACTTTGTTGAAAGAGGTATTTCTCAATTTTTCTCAAAAATTACACTATATTTATGTCAATATTAAATAAAAATTAACCTATGAAAAAAACTAACTTGTGGCAGCAAGTCTGCTTGCTATTACTTTGCCTTAATGTATTCAATCCAGTATTTGCTCAATGGCAAATCTCTGCTAAAAACTTTGACCCCAATAATTATTATGGTGTAACGGTAGCAAACGGCATGGTTGGCATTACGTCATCAGCCGACCCTCTGAAAGTAAAAGAAATTGTTTTGAATGGAACATTTGATACGTATGGTCGTGGGCGAGTGGCTAATATTATGAAAGTTTTTGAATTTGCGAATATGGAGTTAATTATTGATAATCAGATGATTAACCGCAAAAATATTAGCAATTTTGTTCAAACGATTGATATGCAAAATGCTATTTTTAGTACCACTTTTGATTTGGATAATAAAGCGTCAATCAGGTCTAATGTATTGGCTCTAAGGCATTTACCGCATTCGGCTATGATTGAAATGGAAATCACTGCGAAACAAGATATTGAATTTACGCCGATTAGCATCATGCAAACGCCCGATATGTTGCGAGATGTGAAGAATTTTTTTCATACAATTGACCGCCCACATTCATTGATACCTTTGATGACTTCGGTTGCAAAAACACCAACAGGAAAACATACTATTGCAGCATCAAACTCATTTTTGTTTGAAGAAGAACGAGGAAAAGAACCACAATTGATTCATGAAGAATGGGATAATGGAATGCACCGAATGAAGTTTACTAAAAAACTTAAAGCAGGCGATACCTATAAGTTTTCGGTGGTTGGTTCGGTTATTTCTACTGCTCACGTAACAGACCCACACAACGAAGCTGAACGTTTGACGATTTTTGCAGCACTCGAAAAACGTGAACGTTTACTGAAAAAACACAAGGAAGCTTGGGCAGAACTTTGGGAGTCTGATATTGTGATTGAAGGAGATGAGGAAGCTCAACGTGCTGCCCGTTTTTCATTATATAATCTTTATTCGTTTTGTCGAGAAGGACAAGCTTATAGTCTTTCTCCGATGGGTTTATCTGGTTTGGGTTATAATGGTCACGTTTTTTGGGATACTGAGATTTGGATGTTTCCTCCACTATTGGTAATGAAGCCTGAATTAGCAAAGTCATTGCTTGAGTACCGTTTTGAAAGAATGGAGGCTGCAAAATACAATGCAAAATCGCATGGTTATCAAGGGGTTATGTTTCCGTGGGAATCGGATGATTCGGGTCAGGAATCTACGCCAGTTTGGGCATTGACAGGACCATTTCAACATCATATAACAGGCGATGTAGGTTTTGCTTTCTGGAAATATTATCAAGTAACGAAAGATAAAAATTGGCTAAAAGAGCGTGCATATCCCATGTTGAAAGAAGTAGCAGACTTTTGGACAAGCCGTGTAGAGAAAGGAACGGATGGAAAATACCATATTATTAATGTTGTTTGTGCTGATGAATGGGCCGAAAATGTGGACGATAACGCTTATACTAATGGAATGGCAAAAGAGGTTTTAGGATATGCCAATCAAGCGGCTAAAGAATTGGGTTTGCCAGAAAATCCAAAGTGGAAAGAAGTACAAGATGGCCTCGTGATTTTGAAGTTTCCCGACGGAACAACCCGTGAACACGCAACCTATAATGGTGAATTAATCAAGCAAGGTGATGTGAATTTATTGGCTTATCCGATGAAACAAATTACTGATATACCGACAATTAAGAAAGATTTAGACTACTACTGGAAAGCACTTGCAGATAATCAGCCTGGTAGAAAAGGGCAAAGTCCAGCGATGGCACATGGTGTTTTTGCAATTTTAAATATTCGGTTAGGTGAAACTGAAACCGCGTATAAACAATATATGGATAGCTACAAACCAAACGAAGCACCTCCATTTGGAGTTTTAGCTGAAACTGCAGGTGGAACAAATCCTTATTTTGTAACTGGAGCAGGTGGATATTTACAAACACTTATTAATGGCTGGGGCGGCCTAGATATTACTGAAACAGGAATTATTCAACTCAAAACAAAACTACCTAAACAATGGAAGTCTTTGACGCTTAAAGGTGTTGGGGTTGAAAAAAAGACTTTTTCGGTTAAATAATTTACTTTAATGAGAAACCTTCATCTGAATAAATTTCAAAAATAATTATCAAAATATCAGTAAAGATACAATGATAGTTATGATAAATTTGTCAAAAAGATTAGTTTTATGTAGCATTAAAGCATTTTATAAAAACAAAAAAGAGGAATACAATACGTATTCCTCTTTTTTGTAAACGATATTCTTAAAGAATATCAGAAAAACTTAGCTCTGTTATCTTTGATATTAGCATTGTCACGAATTGCTTGGTTAGCCATATACGAAGCACCATATCCACCATTACGTTGGCTAACTTGGTTTTTGTATTGTGTATAATCTGCAATTTCAGGAGCTTTTACAAGATTAGTAGTTTCAACAATAAACACACCATTTTCACCAACGAAAGGCTTTGAACGTTTACCAGTTTGTAAGCTAAATATTTTACCAATAGCAATTGGGTCAATACCTGGAGATGTTAACATTCCTGTAGCGAAGTTGATTCCTGAAGCAGCTTCAACCAATGCACCAGCACCATATTTTTGAGCTATTTGTTCAAGAGTTCCTGAAGCTCCGCCCAATTTTTTCAAGATTTGTTCTGCTTTGACTTCGTTACGAACTTTAGCAGTCAAAGCATCTCTGAAGTCATCAGCTTTTGGACTATCCTTTTCAGTTTCAGCAGTCACAGCTGCAACGATAAAATTATCTCCAATTTCAAATACACGGTCAGAAATTTTTCCAACTTTGGTATCTTTATTAAATGCCCACAAAACAACTTCACGAGCATTTTGGATTGTATTGAAAGTGGTTGCTTCTGGGAAAATTTTATCTGCTTTCAAGATAAATAATTTACCATCTTTTTTCACAGCTGCTTCAAACTCTTCTTTAGAATCACAACTTGCACGCAATGTTTCTGCTTTTTGATAAATTGCATTTCTTGTACTTTCGCTTGCTTGTAGCTCACGGCTAATAGTAGCAATTTTGTATTTTGTGTTCGATTTGCCTTCAGTTACCTTAATAACATGGAAACCAAAATCAGTTTCAACAACATTTGGCATTAAGCCAGGTCCACCGAAATTAAAGATTGCTGATTCGAATGGTTTTACCATCGCTCCATTATTTTTGAAGAAACCTAAGTCTCCGCCTTGTTGTGCCGAACCATCTTGGCTATTTGTACGAGCCAAAGTTGCAAAATCAGCACCTTGTTTTAATTGATTCAAGATGTCCTGAGCTTTTGTACGAGCTGCAGCTTTAACTGAATCAGGAGCAGTTTTGTCTGCACGAATCAAGATATGACTTGCACGAACAGTATAAAGAGAATCAGTAGTGATTCCTTCATATTTATGAATCGAGTAAGTATTGTCTTCTTTGAATGGCCCAATTACCGAACCTTGAATTGCAGTTGCAAGAGCAGCTTTCAATGTTGGAGAGATTTCACTAGCACTACGCTCATAAGGAACACGAGAGTCAGAATTAAGGGCGGCGTAAGCTTTTGCATCTTGTGCAGCAGCTAAACCTTTTGCAAAACCTTTGATATCATCATATAAAGCCGCACTGTCTTCTTTAGTTGGCATTACTTGATACACAACATAGTCGAGTGAACGGCTATCATAGCCTTTGTATTCTTCTTTGTGCTTACTCAAATAATCAGACAATTGGCTATCAGTTACTTTGATAGTTGTGTCGATGATACTTGTGTAAGGAACGTACAAATAACGAGCATCTGCTTTAGTTGCTTGTGCTTCATATTCTCTTTTAGCCTCAGCATTTGTTACAAACGATGATGATGAAAGCAAAGCATTGTATTTTTCTAACAAACGTTGTTGAATGGCTTGTTCTTTGATTTGGTCCCAAGCAGTTTTTTGAGCGGCAGGCAGTTGATTTGCTGCTGCGGCATTGATAAATTCAATATGACGATTACGGTCGTATTGTCCAGTTTGTGGGTCAGTAAATTGTTGTTTAATGATTGGACTAAGGTTTTTAGTACCTTGAATCATTTCACGAAGCTCATCTGCCGTAACTTTCAAACCTAATTTTTCAAATTCTGCTTTGTAAGTAATGTCAAAAATCATTTGCTCCCAAACTTGGCTACGCAATTGTTGAACTTCTTGTTCTTGTAATGCTCTACCTGCTTGTTGCTCATAATTGGCACGAGCAGCGTCCAATTTTACTTGGAATGCTTGATAGTCAATACTTGTACCTGCAATTTCACCGATTTTATTGTCATTACTACTAAATAGGCCGCCTCCTTTACCATTTCCACCGAATAAATCACCTCCGACAATGAATAAAATGAGGGCAACTGCGATAACCGCAACTGCAACACCTGAACGCTCACGAATTTTGTTAATTAAAGCCATTTGTTTTTTTAATTTATTACTGGACTTCTAGGACTGTTTTATTGCTAAATTATTGTTTTGTATTTTTTTTGAAAAATAGAGGTGCAAAAATAAGCAGATTCATATAGATTATCAAGGAAATCCAATTGATATATTATCTATTTTAACAAGTTTTCTGTCAAATGAGGTATTAGTATCTATTGAAGTGCCTAAACTGACCTATAAAATCTTAATAAAAAAGCATTTTAGCACTAAAAAAAAAGCCCACGAATGTACATGGGCCTTACGATTTTATAGAGCTATGTTATACTGCTTAAAAAAAGAGTCAATTTGCTACCAAGAAATCATCGAAAAACTTCAAGAGTTTTTTCTGATAATCTTTAATAACTTTAGTATCGGTTAATTCAATAAACTGACTGTCTCGTTTACTTTTTTCTTGAACTCTCGTTGAAGCATAAAAAAGTGTCTTGTTGTCTTCGTATGGATGTTGAACCATTTTTATGTCGCAATCAACCCGTGTTTCGAGGCTTTTTTTGAAAATACCTTTGGTTTTACGGTCTTTGAATACTTTGGAGACTAAAAAACCTTCGTCGGTATTACGCTCAATAACCAAACCAATACCTTCGTCTAAGATTTTTCTCAAAACCCGTACGCGTACTTGGTCATAAGGCATTGTGTAAACTCTAACAACGTTGGTGTCTTTGACTACTTTATTTCTTTCTTTGTAAACTAATTTTTTGAATTCTTGGAAAAGCTCCATCGAATCGGCAAATGCTGTTTTTAAAGCTGTAATTTCGGCTTCAGCTTTTTGGTTGTACTCAGCATAGGCTTTAGTGATATTGGCTGTTGAATCTCTCGAAGTTTTCAACATTGATTTATAATAGTTAGTAATCCCTTCTTGCGAAATGATTTGATTACTTTGCTTAATCAATAACTGATTCAAGGCATTTATTTCACCAGTTAACCTGCGGTTTCTCAAAATGAGTGCGTCAATACGATTCCCAACTTTGTGGTTTTTTGTGTTTTTTTGAGCAAATACTTGGAAAGAACACAAGTAGATACCTACTAATAGGGTAGTATTGACAAATGACTTAGCTGAAAAGTTTACATGAAACATTTTTAGTGGTTAATTAAAGGTTTTATAATTTGCCTGATTTTTAGCAATCAAGCTTCCTGCAAATTTATTAATAGGCTACAATTTTACAAATTTAGATGATAAAGGGCAAATATTTATCTATTTTTGTGCGTTTTTTATTTAAAAAAAATAACCGTTTATGAAATTTTCTTCTTTTAGTTTTTTAATTGTGGGTTTCTGTTTTATTGCTATTTCTCTTTTTTCATGCCAAGACAATGAAACTGTAGATACTTCTAATATCAAAGTTGATGTCAATATTCAACGATTTGACGAGGCAATGATGCAATTGCAAACGAAAGACCAAATCAAAGAGTTTTTAAAAAACAACACGAAATTTGTTAATCAGTTTTACCAAACAACACCCGAAGATACAGCTTTAATCAATAGAATTGAGCTTATTTGTACAAATCCTGATACAAAAGCTTTTTATGAGGAAACAAAAAAAACGTTCGGAAATCTGGACGAAATTAAGAAACAATTAGAAACCGCCTTCAAACATATCAAATATTATTATCCTGATTTTAAAGAGCCAACAATTATTACGACTTTTACGGCACTCGATTTGGAATTAATGGTTTCCGAAGATTTGATTGTGATTCCTTTGGAAACTTTTCTTGGACCAAAAGCCAAATATCGACCACAATATCCTTCATATCTTTTACAACGGTTTGATAAACCTTACATCGTGCCATCAATTTTAACTATTTTGTCGAATAAATATAACGCAATCGACCCAAAAGACCGAACTTTGATGAGCGATATGGTTTTCTATGGGAAAAGTTATGAATTTACTCGTGCGATGCTTCCCGATGTAGCCGATTCGTTGGTGATTGCCTACGCTGATTCAAATATGACCAAAACCTGGAATTCTCAGGATTTAGTTTGGGCTTATTTTATTGACAATAAACTACTCTATGAAACGAATGACCGAGTAAAAGAAAAATATATTGGCGACCGACCGAAAGTGAATGAAATCGGGAGCGACTGTCCAGGGCGGATTGGTCAATGGCTCGGCTGGCGAATTGTAAGCCGATACCGAACCGAAAATCCTTCAATTTCGTTAATTGATTTAATGAAAAACCCTAATGCCCGTGATATTTTTGAAAAATCGAAATATAAAGGCCAATTAGAAGATTAATAGCATCTAAATAACCGTTGAAGGTAGTAATTATGGCAAAAAGAAGCAGTAGTTTTGGAGCAGGAGTTTCGGAAGAAGACAAAAAGAAAGTTACAAAAGAAGGTTTTAAAAAAGCATTAAAGATTTTTAGGTTCACACTTCCTTATAAAGGTACATTTGCAATAGGTTTTATATTCCTTATTTTATCGCAAATCACTTCAATGAGTATTCCTCTATTAATGGGGCAAATGGTGGGTGCGATTGTTTCTCCTAAAAATACTTCGGGAGTAAATACTTCCGAAATTATGGGAGGAAATATGGCTGTTCAAAAACTCCAAAATCTTTTCAAATCTTCAGAAAGTCTCACACTTAATGAAGTTACTGCTATTTTTATCATTTTATTGTTACTTCAAGCGGTATTTTCGTTTCTTCGTGTTTATACTTTCACGCAGGTTTCTGAAAAATCAATGAGAGATTTGCGAAGTGAACTCTATACAAAAATTATTACGCTTCCTATTTCCTTTTTTGAAAAAAGTCGTGTGGGCGAACTCATGAGTAGAATTACGTCTGACGTAACGCAATTGCAAGATGTGCTGTCGATTACGCTCGCCGAATTGTTTCGTCAGGTTTTTACGCTCGTAGGTGGTGTTTTGCTTATTTCGCTTTTATCAGGAAAGCTGACACTTTTTATGCTTTCTACGTTTCCTTTTTTGGTGGTTGCTGCCATTGTCTTTGGTAGATTTATTCGTAAAAATTCTAAAAAAGTGCAAGACGAATTGGCTCAAACAAATATCATTGTTGAAGAAACTTTGCAATCAATCAATGTCGTGAAAGCATTTACAAACGAACGTCTCGAAGTAAAACGTTACGGATTATCAATTCAAAAAGTTGTCGATTACGCTTTGAAAGCGGCAACGTTTAGAGGTGGTTTTATCTCTTTTATCATTTTGGTTTTGTTTGGTGGTGTTGTTGGTGTTGTTTGGTATGGCGGAAATTTGGTCTTATCAGGCGAATTGGCTTTCAAAGACTTATTTACTTTCATTATTTACACTGGTTTTATTGGTGGTTCGGTTGGTGGTTTGGGTGATATGTACGCTCAAATTCAGAGAACTGTGGGTGCATCGGAAAGAATTTTAGAAATTTTGGATGAAAAATCAGAAGTAAACGTAACAAATACGCTTGATTTTAAGAAAGTTGAAGGAAATATTTCATTTGAAAATGTAGGTTTTGCTTATCCTTCTCGACCTGATATTACGGTTTTGAAAGATATTTCATTGAAAATACAATCTGGCGAAAAAATTGCTATTGTTGGGCATAGTGGTGCAGGAAAATCAACAATTGTTCAATTATTGATGAAGCTTTATCCGCTGAATAAAGGCAAAGTTTTAATTGATAAAGAAGATATTTCAACACAAGATATAACGCAACTCCGAAGTAATATAGCCATTGTGCCGCAAGAAGTAATGCTTTTTGGAGGAACAATTTACGAAAATATAGCTTACGGAAAACCAAATGCAACCGAAACAGATGTTTTTGAAGCAGCCCGAAAAGCAAATGCTTTAGAGTTTATAGAATCATTTCCAGATAAATTTCAAACGATAGTTGGAGAGCGTGGCGTGAAACTTTCAGGTGGACAACGTCAACGAGTCGCCATTGCTCGTGCAATATTGAAAGATCCTTCCATTTTGATTCTTGATGAAGCAACAAGTGCCTTAGATTCGGAATCAGAAAAATTGGTACAAGATGCATTGGATGAATTAATGAAAAACCGTACGACAATTATCATTGCTCACCGTTTGGCCACAATCAGAAATGTAGATAAAATATATGTCTTGAAAGATGGCGAGATCGCCGAATCAGGCAATCACGATGAATTGATTTTAAAAGAGGACGGAATCTATGCAAATTTGGTGAAATTACAGTTTGAAAACGTAAATTTGCTTGTTGAATAATATTGACTGCCTCATCTGAAATTTTAAAGGTATGAATCCTTCAAAAGATACACTTAAAGAATACGATTTACGACACACGGGCTGTCGAGCGGATATTTTACAATCATTCCAAAGTTATAATTATGCCCTTTCTCATGGTGATTTGGAAGAGTTGTTTGGGCAGCGTTTTGACCGTGTAACGATTTATCGTACGCTTAAAACTTTCGTAGAAAAGGGAATTATTCATAAAGTTTTAGATGATGAAGGTGGTACAAAATACGCTTTATGTAAAATATCGGAGTGTAGCCACGAAAATCACCACCATGACCACGTTCATTTTAAATGTTTAGCTTGTGGCAACACAACTTGCATCGAAAGTGTACATATTCCAATAATTAGCCTGCCTGAAGGGTATAAAAGAACCGAAGTAAATATGCTGGTTCAAGGTATTTGCCCGAATTGTCCTGCGAAATAATCTTTCAAAAAATCATATTCATGCCATTTTGTTGAAATTCTCTGCAAAATGGCTACTTTTTCAATTCTACTTTCGTTCTTAGATGTCACAAAAAACTAAAATATACATCGCACTCGGACTCGTTTATGTGGTTTGGGGTTCTACTTTTTTAGGAGTAAAATATGCCATCAACGTACTGCCGCCGATGTTAGTTTCTTGTACCCGTTTTCTGATTGGAGGCTCATTACTTTTTATTTTTACGCTTCTTAAAGGCGAAGGTTTGACATCAATGAAGGAGACCCGAAATGCAGCGTTTATTGGTGTGCTTTTAAGTGGTGTAGGAAATTGCGTAGTGGCCTATGCCTTACAATTTATGCCTTCGGGTTTGGTTGCTTTATTGGTAGCAACGTTGCCAGCTTGGATGATTTTACTAGATTTTCTGTTGTTTAGTAATCAAAAACCCACCATCATTGGTTCAATTGGCTTAGTTTTAGGCCTTGTTGGAATGGCTTTTTTGCTGAATCCTTCACACCAAATCAACCAGCGTGAAGTAGCGTTATTTCCTGCTCTTTTGGTATTTGGCGGCTCAATTGCTTGGGCTTTTGGTTCGTTAAAATCTCCATATTTGGTATTACCCAAACCGCTACAATCGACGGCTATTCAGATGACAGTTGGTGGTTGTTTTTCACTCATAATGAGCCTTCTTTTTGAGCAAAATCAATTACATGCTTTGCAAAGTATGAGGCAAGAAACTTACTTAGCCATGTTTTATTTGATAACGGTTGGCTCGTATGTGGGTTATACGGCTTATGTTTGGCTCATAAATAATGCACCACCACAATTGACTGCAACGTACGCTTATGTAAATCCAGTTGTGGCGATTTTTCTTGGTTGGATTTTTCTCAATGAACGTCTAACACCTCGTTCGATGGTGGCTTCCGCAATCATTTTGGCGGGAGTAATAATGATGACATTAGGGCGAAAAAGAAAACAAAAAGAAGTGTTTTTTGAATAAAATACTTACTCTTTCTCTAGTTTTACTTCAAAAAGCTCTTTTGAACGGAAAAAAATGATGGTTGCAAAAACCAAAGTCATTACGCCTCCAAATAATACTGAAGGTACTGCCCCAAAAAACTTAGCAGCCAGACCCGATTCAAAAGCTCCAAGTTCGTTTGAACAACTCACAAAAATACCATTTACACCACTTACACGCCCTCGCATTTCGTCGGGTGGAAGTACTTGCAAGATTGTTTGGCGAACAATTACGCTAATGCTATCAAATGCTCCAGTCAGAAATAATGCAGCAACTGATAACCAAAAATTAGTAGAAATTGCGAAAATTAAAGTTGCAATTCCGAAGCCTGTTACACCAATAAGCATGTTTCTCCATGCTTTTCGAGTAGGAGGGAAATATGCTGTTCCGAGCATTGTCAATACTGCACCTATGCCTGGAGCGGCTCTCAAAATACCTAGGCCTTCTGCTCCTACGTGCAGAATATCTTTGGCAAAAACAGGTAAAATAGCAATTACGCCACCAAAAAGAACCGAGAACATATCAAGCAAAATTGCATAAAATAGGATTCTGTTTTTTCGAACAAAATCGATTCCTTCTTTCAAACTTTGGAAAATATTTTGATGCGTTTCAGATTTTTGAATCGGTTTTTTGCCAATCAAACTAACTAAAACAAAAGCGATTCCCAACAAAACTAAAACTAAAATAAGCGTATTCGTAAGGCCTAACCAACTATATAAAAAACCCGCCGAAGCTGGTCCAAGAATCATTCCAGATTGCCAAAACTGACTACTCCACGAAGCTGAGTTTGGATAATGTTCGGCTGGTACTAAAAAAGGTTTGAGTGAAGACCAAGATGGCCCGTAAAAACCTCTTGCCAAACCCAAAATAAAAACGGTTAAGTAAATAACAAACTTGATTTTTGGAATGTCAATCGCTTGGTTATCAGATGGATAAGTGACCCAAAGTAATAAAAATGAGCATAAAACAATGATTCCATAACACACTTGGATGATTCTTTTTTTGTCTCGACGGTCAGCAAAATACCCACCAAAAAGAGCCAATGAAATATATGGAACTGCTTCAAAAAGCCCGATTAAACCTAATGAAAGAGGGTCATGTGTAATTTCATAAAGATAAAAACTGACAACAACTTCTTGCACTAAAATGGCAACCGTAAACAAAAATTGTGCGGTAATGAAATATCTAAATTCAGGAAAACGTAGGGCTGCGTATGGGTCTTTGCTTTGTTTCATTGGATAGTTTTGCGGGAATGACGTGAAAATACCCACTTTTTTGTTATTTCTAAAAACAACAGTTTATAACTAATTTGTAGTTCCTACTTTCTACAAAATTAAGAATTTCAGTTAACTTTGGGCAACAAACAAACCAATAATATGAAATTGCTTAAACTCATTGCGTTTTTCTTTTATACTTTACTTCTATTTAGTGCTTGTGGACAGGCTCAAAATTCTGCTTTTACCCGAGACGATTCATTGCGTGGAAGCATTACTCCCGAGCGAATTTGGTGGGATTTGAAATATTATGAACTGCGAGTAAATGTCAAACCCGCTGAAAAAGCTATTTCGGGAAATACATCTGTTTTTTATGAAGTTTTGAAACCTTACCAAACGATTCAAATAGACCTGCAACCACCATTAAAAATAGAAAAAGTTATGCAGGATGGACAAGAACTTTCTTTCAAACAAGATGGCAAAAACGCCTATATGATTTCGCTCAAAAAAGAACAAATCAAAGGAAATAACGAATCAATTGTGGTGTTTTATTCTGGAAAACCGATTATCGCCAAGCGTCCACCTTGGGACGGTGGATTTCAATGGGTAAAAGATAAATCTGGAAATGATTTTGTGGCAACTTCTTGTCAAGGTTTGGGTGCAAGTGCTTGGTGGTCGTGTAAAGACCATATGTACGATGAGTGTGATAGTATGTTGGTGAGCGTTACTGTACCGAAAAATTTGACAGATATTTCAAATGGAAGATTAAGGAAAGTAACTGAAAATCAAGATGGGACAAAAACCTTCGATTGGTTTGTGAAAAACCCTATTAATAACTACGGAATCAATGTAAATGCTGGAAATTATGTGCATTTTGATGAGGTTTTTGAAGGTGAAAAAGGTAAACTAACCATGGATTATTACGTTTTGCCAGAAAATCTTGATAAAGCAAAAGAGCAGTTTAAGCAAGCAAGTATGATGATGAAGGCTTTTGAACATTGGTTTGGCCCATATCCATTTTATGAAGACGGCTATAAGTTGGTTGAAGTACCATATTTAGGAATGGAACACCAAAGCTCAGTAACGTATGGAAATGGCTACAAAAATGGTTATCTCGGACGAGATTTATCAGGTACGGGCTGGGGTTTAAAATGGGATTTTATCATTATTCACGAGTCAGGGCATGAATGGTTTGCCAATAATATTACTTATAAAGACATGGCTGATATGTGGATTCATGAAAGTTTTACTAACTATTCGGAAAGCCTTTTTACAGAATATTACTTTGGCAAAAAAGCAGCATCAGAATATGTGATTGGCACGCGTAAAGGAATTCGTAATGATATTCCGATTATTGGCACTTATGATGTAAACAAAAGTGGCTCTGGTGATATGTATCCGAAGGGTGGAAATATGCTCCATACAATTCGTCAGATTAAAAATGATGATGAAGGTTGGCGACAAATTTTACGAGGATTGAATAAAACTTTTTATCACCAAACTGTTACGACAAAACAAATTGAAGACTATTTGTCCAAAAATGTTAAACGAGATTTAAGTAAAGTTTTTGACCAATATTTGAGAAACACAAATATTCCAGTTTTGGAATATTCGGTAGAAAAAAATAAAATAAGTTATCGTTGGAGCAACTGCGTTGATGGTTTCGATATGCCAATAAAAGTTTCGGTTGATGGCGGAAAAGAGGAGTTTATTTATCCAACTACTTCGTGGAAAACTTTGAAAGGAAAGTCTGAGCTAAAAATTGATGAGAACTTTTATGTTACTTCAAAATCTTTAACTAAATGATTTTATATGAAAAATGGTCAAATAATTGTTTTTATAAAAAAGTTTTGGGTTTCAATTTTGCTATTTTTAGCTATTATTTCGCTCCCATATTATAATCCAGAACTATTTTCAAACAAAACTCGAACCGTAGCTTGGGTTGCAGGAATTTTATTTGCTTCTCCTTTGCTTATTTTGCCGATTTATATACATTTTTTTAGAAAATCAGAAGAAGAAAGGCAATAATTATCTAATAACCGCTGCTTTTCCAACAAAACTTTCAGAACCATCTTCGGCGATGCAAAAAACTAGATAAATTCCTGATGTGGCACGGTTTCCTTGCGAATTTTGCAAATCCCAAGAAGCTGTGCCTCCATTCGATTTTGATTCATGAATAAGCCTTCCACCAGTATCAGTAATCTTAATAGTGGTATTTTCCATCAGTCCAGAAATAGTTATAACTCCTTGAAAATCAGGTCGAACAGGATTTGGGAATATTTTTATTGAACTCAAGTTTTCACTTGCTTCGGTGGCATCATTTCGGTAAGATAGTAGCCCATTTTGTGTCAAAATAAAAACTTCTCCCGAATTTGAGTCAATGGCTAAATCAATAATATTCTTTGATGGGAGCGGACTATTTTCTTCCGTAAAGTTTAAAATTTGTTCATCAGCCGATGGCGAAAAAAGGTTCAAACTATTTTGCGTAGCAATCCATTTTCTGTTGCCACCATCAACTACTATTTTATTGACAACTTCTTGTAAAAGCAACCGACGAGATTGATAAAAAGGAGTGTAGGGCTTGATGCTAGTTGTAAAAATATCCTTTGAAGTTACAATTACAGCAACGCCATTATTTGTGCCAACCCAAAGGAGATTGTCGTGGTCTAATGCTATAGTATTGACATAAATACTTGGCAAATCAATCCCTGATGAATAATAGCGAGTGCGATTCGTGGCATCATCAGTTACTTTTAATATTTGTCCATTAAGCTGCCAGCGATACCCATATTGGTCAATAATATCATTTGTACTTGTTGGCAGCGTGTTTAGATTAAGCGTATTCCATTCGTTTTTTTCAAATACATTTCCCTCAATACCTACCGCATATAATTTTTGATTTTGATAGAAAATATCAAAAATATCACTTTTAACGCTATTTGGTTGATAACTCTTAAAACTACCCGAAAAATTGCTAACTAAACCGTTTATGCCATCGGCAATCCAGATGTGTCCATCTGTGTCAGTTTCAATTTCATTTGGATATTTTATTAAATTATCTTTTGGAAATGTTTTGATTTTAAATAGCTGATTATCAGTTATTTGTTTCCAATTTCCATAAAACTGCAAATTGATATTTGATGCAAACTTTGTTCCTAAAATTCCATCAGAAGTATTCACAAAAAGGCTGTCACGAGCAAAAACCATTTGTTTAATGGCTACTTTTTTACCGTCTTTGCCTATATTTTGGTAAGTTTCTTTGATTTCGTTTTTTTTAATATCCAAAACCACTAAACCAAAATCTGCCGCTAAATAGGCGAAATCGCCTTGAAATTCTATTTGATTGATAAATTTACTATCTTGAATCGCATCCGTTCGCTTGATAAAATCAATGTTTTGTATTTTTTCAGGAATGCCATTTTGGGCAATATTTATAATATCTAAATTGCCAGTTTGATAAGCAACCAAAAGCGTTTTAAATTCAGCATTATATCTGATTTGTGCAATATTTGTTTCGCTAAGGTTATCAAGTTTTGATAATGTAATGGCTTGATTATTAGTCTTATCAAAATAATAAAAACCGTTTTTAGAAAAGCAATAGACAAGGTTTTGTACAATTTCTAGACCTTTGGCATCACTGTAATCAGCGTGTGTTCGCCAAGTATGAGTAGGGATTTGAGCCGAAGTTTCAAAAAAAATAACGAATGAAATTACAAAATAAAAAGAGCCTTGTTTAAATAAAACCAAGGCATTTTGGATAAATAACCACGAATGGTTTTTATTGGTTTTCTTCATTCACAACACTTTCAATGATATATCTTGGGCGAGCTTTTACTTCTTCGTATATTTTACCGACATATTCTCCAATTAAGCCAATTGCAATCATATTTGACCCACTAAAAAACGTCATCGGTAATACAATCGATGTCCAACCTTGAACTGTAAATCCAAATAATTTACATACTAGCACCCAAACCGTAATGCCCATTGCAAAAACAAAATTGAAAATTCCAAACCAAAGTACGAGTTTCATCGGAACAGTCGAAAAAGAAGTAATGCCATTCCAAGCAAAAATTAGCATTTTTCTAAGAGGATATTTTGATTCGCCTGCTTCTCTTTCCAGTCTTTTATAATAAACTTTATCACTTTGAAAACCAATCATAGGGATAATTCCTCGAATAAATAAATTGGTTTCACCGAAGTTTGAAAACTCATTAAGTACTTGATTATCAATTAGTCTAAAGTCAGCGTGGTTATAAACCGTTGGTACGCCCATTCGTTGCATTAACTTATAGAATGTTTCAGCAGTAAATCGTTTAAAGAATGAGTCGCTCGTTCTATCGTTTCTTACACCGTAAACAATTTTTGAACCTTCTTGGTATTTTTCCAACATTCCATCAATGGCACGTAAGTCATCTTGAAGGTCAGCGTCAATTGAAATATAGCAATCAAAAAGATTTTTATTGTGTAATAATCCAGCCACTAACGCCGCTTGATGCCCAAAATTTCTCGACAATTTTAAGCCAATCACATTTTTATCTTGTTCACAAATACTGTTTATTATTGACCAAGTGGCATCACGACTTCCGTCATTTACAAAGCAGATTTTACTATCAGAAGTGATAGCTTTTCGTTCTTTTAACTCAGAAAAATACAAGGATAAAGTTGTATATGTTTTCTGAAGAATTTCTTGCTCATTGTAACACGGAACAACCAAAAGTAGTTTAAACATTAAATTTTTCTATTTATTTCAGCAAAGTTACTCAAACTTAGTTCTTACATCAAGAAAAAACCAGTTCCATTAGTACGGGTTGTCATTGGGTGTAAAAATCCGATAATGGCAATTATCAAAAGAACTATTTTGAGTTCTTTTGAGGTAAGATATTTTTGAGCAATAAAGAGTGAAAGGAAAATCATAATCAATCCATAAGAACCACTTCTAGTTGAATCAAAAGTAGTTAATGAACCAACGAGCATAGCCAATAATGCTCCTAAAATTGCCAAAAGTCGTAACCAATCTTTAGCTACTGAAAGACATAAAAAAGTGAACAAAATCAATATCCACCAGCCTTCAAACACCCATAAAAATTTTAAACCAAATACAGGCCAACTTCCGCCAAACATTTCAGCAAATTCGCCTGGTTTTGTAGTATCGTGCATACCTAATTGGTCAACTAAGTAAAATTTACGAATGACTCCATAGGTAGTCCAAGCAGCTATTATTGCGAGCATTTGCAAATTTATTTGAATCTTAAAACGTTTATTTTCTTGCCATTGTGGTACAAACCACCACCATAAAAACACCATTCCTGAGCCAACACCTGCTCGTTCGTCTCCCCAAAAAGCTAAAGAAAGAAAAAGGAATATTAGTATTGGGTTTCGATAATAAATGGCTAAAAATAAGCAGAAATAGCAAAAGAAATCGCCATAACTGGCAATATCTATAAAAAAAGAAGCCCCAATATATGTCGTAACAATACCTAATAAACCATAAAAAATACTGAGTTTATCAATAATAATTCGTTCGAGAAAATTGATAAGCATGTATAAAAACAAAATGCCCAATATTAATTGCAAACCATAAAGAACAATACTTACATGTTTAATATGAAAAACTTTAACAACAATGGGCATTGTTAATCTAAAAGTTCGGTTGTTCATACCCGTAAATTCTGGGTAAGTCCAATCATAAGTAAGGTTTGAAGCCCTGTCTTCAATGGTTTGGTAAAGGAAATATTCCCTTTTTTCTTTTACTGCATCATAATAATCTTTGAAATGTCGAAGTGGTGAAAAATTATTAAAAAAAGAGAGGAGCATAATGCCAACTGCTACAATCACCGATTTAGTTTTCCAGTTAGGACTTGATAAAAACAAGGCAATTTTTGATTCGAAGCGAGAGTAAATATTTTCTAAAAACGACATCTAAGATAATTATGAATAGTATATTATAAATGACAGGCAGATAGCCTAAGGAGACTATGCCATAGTGGATTATATAGACATTAGTTTTTAAACATCTATTCAACTACAAAGATGCCTATTTATTCGATAAAAATCAATTTTTCGATACCAATAGACCAAATACAAAAAAAGCCTAAGATTAAATCTTAGGCTGGTAATTCTTTGAATAGTTGAAGATTTGCTCAATCGCCCGGTCTGACGGGGAGAGTTGAATTGTGTCTAGGCCTGACTTTAGGTCGGCACAATCAAGATAGAATTCAAGCAATTCTTTGTCATAAAGAAGAGCTTCTTCTATAAAAGAGTTTTCTTGGTTTGATGTTTCATTATACAAATAACGAATCACATCATTCTGCGTGCTGGTAAAGGTTTGTGTCATAAGCATACGCTGATTTTCCCATCATTTTTCTAAGATTGATGAGAGCATAACGCATTCTCCCTAAGGCCGTGTTGATACTCACGCCAGTTGCATCGGCTATTTCTTGGAACGACATGTCATCATAATGACGCATCACCAAAACCTCACGCTGCTGGTCAGGTAATCTTTTGATTAAATCACGCAAGTGTTCGTGAGATTCACGCTTGATTTGCATCGATTCTATTGAATCTTCGGCAAATTCGAGTGTGTTAAACACATTACTTCCGTCTTCAAACACCACGGTTGGGTAGCGTTTCTCTCTACGGAAATAGTCTATCGCAAGGTTATGAGCTATTCGCAACACCCAAGGTAAAAATTTACCCTCCTCGTTGTATTTACCATCACGCAAAACTTCTACAGCTTTGATGAAAGTATCCTGTAGCAAATCTTCTGCTACATATTGGTCTTTTACAACAAGGTAAATCGTGGTATAAACTTTTGATTTGTAACGCTGAACAAGCGTAGCAAACGCCTTTTCGTTGCCGCGGATATACAATGAAACAAGCTCACTGTCGTTAACTTGGATTTTTCCCATTTCTGTATTTCAATTTAGTTAACGTAGAGCTTTATGCCATATTGTATATTTGGGGTTAATTTTATGAAGAATATTAATTTGATGCCGAAAGATATGTATAAATTATGATTCGTGTCAAGTGTTTGATTCAAAAAAAATAGTTAATGGTTTGTTAATTTTCCAAATGATATTTCGTTTTGACCATTTTATGCAAAATATAACTCAAAAATAGTACCAATCATTTTGTACAATTTTGAAATTGTAAATAACTGATATTCAGATATTTAAAGTAGTATAACAAAACATTGTTTTTTTTCGGTATCATTTTTGCACCATATATAAAGTGGAATAAAATAATTTTAAAAAAATGCTAGACTTTATACGAAAATTTCATTTAAAAATGAATAAACTTTCTCACTATATCCTTGAAAATACTAATCAAGTTAATCGCAATACTGATTGGCTTAATCAAACAAAATCAAGTTTGAGCATGAAACTATGCAAGGTGATAATTGTATTTTTCTTAGTTTTGACGGCTTCGCAGTCTTTCGCACAAAGAGACGAAATCACGACTCAAGCAGGGGAAAAGATTCGTTGTAGAATTTTGGACGAAACGCCCAATCGCTTTATTTATGCATATCTTTCTCCAACAGGAAAAGTTTTGAGAAATGAAATTTTCAAGAATTTAGTTTCTGATTTTAAATATAATATTTATCCAAGCGATATTGTTACGAAAGGAAATAAATTGCCAGAAGGTATCGGAGAAGCAAGAGAGGAAAATTCGGCTTCTACACAACGAGTTGATACTCGCAAAAGCGATTCATCAAAATCGAAGGAAGAAGCCAAAAAATCAAGTAAAAAGAATGAAATAAAAGCAAAGCCTGACGAAAATGTAGCGGCTAATGAATCTTCATCTAAAAAAACAGAACCAAGCAATGATGTTGATAAAAAAAACAAAAAAAGTCAAGAAAAGAAATCGACTCCACAAAAAGAGAAAGTAGCTGAACAAAAAAATGAAAAGAAAGTCAAAGAAGAGGAAGCCGAAATGCCATTATCAACCAAAAAAACAGATAATGAATTTAGTAACTATTTGAAATGGCGGATTGGTGGAAGAGGTGGTTTTGGCAATATGTTAGCAAAGATTCCTATCGAAAATGACTACTCTTTATATAAAGAAAAATTGCTAAGAGGATTTACTTGGGGAGCTGATGCGGCATACTTCTTTACCGACCACATTGGTTTGGGAATGATGTTTAATAATTTTAAATCACAGAATAAAGCAGAAAACATTGACTATAACAACGAAATTTTGAATGTGGTTGTCAAAGGAAATGTTACGAATAAGCGTTCAACAAAATTTGTTGGCCCAGTTTTGTATTATAGAAAAAATATTGATTTTAAAACAATGGTTGTTTTGGGGGTTTCGCCAGGTGTTTATTTTTATAATGACAAAGGTACTTATGATGATGCCAGTTATACTTTTAAAGGGATGGATTTTGGGGCGTCAGCAACATTAGGGATTGATTTTTTACTAGGAAATGATATAACTGGTCGAGATATTATTTTGAGCTTAGAAACAGGCTATAGTTATGGTAAAATGCGAGCTTTAGATTTTGGTGCAGGTGGGGGTGCTATAAACTTGGCAACTCCGATTGATCTGAGTCGTCTTGATTTTACAATCGGTTTACGTTTTACTCGTTATCCACGATATTTTAGGTAATTTTATTGAATAATGAGGTATGAGTTTATTATACCTCATTATTCAAAACCTTACCCAAAGTTTGGGTCTTCATTTCAGTTTCTTGCCATTCTTTTTCAGCATCAGAATCAGCCGTGATGCCACAACCTGCATAAAGCGTTGCAACATTATTTTGCAATTTCATGGTTCGAAGATTAACAAAAATATGTGATTCAGTTAATCCATCAGCAGATGGGGTATTTACAGGCCCCAGAAAACCACTATAAAATTCACGATTATAGCCTTCATTGGCCAAAATAAAATCAGTAGCAGGTATTTTTGGCATTCCACAAACTGCCGATGTTGGATGCAGCAAATCCAGCATAACAGTGGCCAATTGTGGAAAATTTATATCCATTGTATTGATGATAATATCGGTTCGTAAGTGCATCAAATTGCCTGCAATGATAGTTTTAGGCCCCTCTTCCTCAAATTCTCTGACCCTGATTTTTTTCAAGCAATTAATAATATATCTGGTTACAAACGATTGTTCTTCAATCTCTTTTTGTCGCCATAAGGCCTCCGAAGGTTTTATCAAGTTTCCTTCACAGTCAAACGCCGATTGCGTACCTGCAAGTGCCATTGTACGGAAAATACCTTTTGAGTCTTGACTTACCAATGTTTCTGGGGAAGCACCCATCCAAACAACGCCTAAATGTGGTAGAGAAACTACAGAAACAAAAGCAGCAGGATATGTTTTACACAATTTATCGAAAACCGAAACTACATCGAAATCTGAAGATAAAATAACGTGTTTTGTGCGAGAAAGAACAACTTTTTGAAATAATCCAGATTCAATTTGATTAATTCCATTTGAAACCAAACGTATAAAATCTTCTTTTTGGGTTTCATGCGTTGTGGTTTTGAGATTTTCTTGAGGAATCGAAATAGAATGATTACCTAAATCGTTCATTAATTCAAGAAATTGAGGATTAATTGATGTCGGCGAAATAATCTCTTCTAAACGCTCGTCTGTTTCGGTTTCTTTGAAAAGGTAATGTAAATCAGCTTTCAAAAAAAATGTTTCAGTACCATCTGGATTAACAAAAGGAGAAAAGGCAAAACCCGACCCAATTTCTTCAAAATCTATTTTTGTTTTTTTCGGAATTTCATTGAATGAAGATAAAAAATGCTTGTCGCTTTGTCGAGGTAAACGCCACATTACGCTTGGATAAGCCAACTTTTTGCTTGCATTCCACAGGTTTTGGCGAGAACGGAGTGTCGCCCATTTATTTTTTTCAAGAAATGATGTTGTCATTATTAAATGCGGAAATCCGCTCAATCAATTGTCAATAGACGTTGGTCAATTTGACCAATAAGTCTGTTTTAAGTAAACAAATTTTAAAAGAAAATATTCCGAAAAATAGCAGAAGTTTTTTGGAATATTGATATTCGTATGTTTTTTGCTCTAAATAATGCAAAACTAAAATTTTATCAATGAAAAAAGTACTTTATCTATTAGTTATATTGTCATTTTCGTCGTTTGCTGCAAACATCGAAGGCATACAATTTACTGAAGGCTCATGGGCACAAATACTTGATAAAGCACAAAAACAAGATAAACTTATTTTTATTGATATTTACACAACTTGGTGTGGCCCTTGCAAAGTGATGTCAGAAAAAGTTTTTACCGACTCAAGAGTTGGTGAAAAATTCAATGAAAAATTCATGAATTTTAAAATTGATGCCGAAAAAGGTGAAGGAATTGAGTTAGCAAAAAAATATGCAATTACGGCTTATCCAACTTATTTGTTTGTCAATGGTAGCGGAGAATTGGTTTATCGAATGATTGGTGCAATACCTATTGACAAATTTTTGAATGAAGCTGAAAAAGCTCTTACTGCTGGAAAAAGCTATAAATCTTCCGAAAATTTAGAAAAAGATTTTAATGCAGGTAGAAGAGATGCCGATTTTTTGTATGAGTACATGAAGCGAAAAAACTTGAATGGTGGCGAAAATGCCTCTTTGTTAGATGAATATCTAAAAGTGATTCCAGCGTCTTTGTATAAAACTGAAAAAGTCCTTTTATTGATTTCGGAAAATATTGGAACGGTTGATTCTAAGGCCTTTGAGATTTTGCAAGAGGCTTTAGATAGATACCTAAATATGACTGCTCAACAACAAAAATATGTGTTGAGTGGACTTTCAAAAGCGAAAAGAAATACCTTTAAAAAAGCCATTGATAGCCGTGATAAAGCCATGTTGGAACGACTAATAGATGCTGTGAGAGCAACGTCATATAGTGCAACTGGATTTGAGGCCGAAGAAAAGCAATTTCGATTGGAATTTGCAAAAATCACAAGAGATGGCGAGAATTTTAAGAAAATTGCAACAAGAGAATGTGCTAAGTTAATGGCAAAAACTATGAATGATTTAGTTGCCGAAACCCAACAAAATATTATAAAATTTAAAGAAAGTGCAAGGCTAAAAAAACTAGATGAATCAACGCCACAGTTTCAAATGATTCTGGATAATTTGGTTGATAATGCTCAAAAAACTACATCTTTTCTCCTCAACGAATATGCTTGGGGATATGTTCAAATGATTTCAAATCAAAAAGATTTAGAACAAGCTTTAATTTGGTCTGAAAGAGCCATTTCGTTGGCAGAAACACCTGCAAATTTGGATACTTACGCCAATTTACTCATCAAGTTAGGTCGAAAAAAAGAGGCAATAAAAGCAGAGAAAAAGGCTATTAAATTAGGTAAGAAAGAAGGCGGAGATGTAAAAGACTTGCAACAAACCTTGAAAGAGATAAGAAACAGCAATAATTAGCAATTGATTTTAAGCTTTTTCAATGAAATTCTTCATAAAGGTTTAAGCCTATTGAAAAAGGGCAAGAAATTTGTAATTGATATAGCTAAACAATAGCAGATTTAATGAAGAAAATAGTTTTAACCATGAGTGTAATATCACTCATCGTATTTGTGTATGCCTGTGGTAGAGGAAATATTAGCCAATTGAGTTTTGTAAAGAATAGTGATAAAACGATGGAGCAAATGATTGCCGAAGCAAAACGGCAGCGAAAAGTATTGTTTGTGGATGTCTATACCACGTGGTGCGGGCCTTGCAAGTGGATGGATGAACATACGTTTAAAGATAGCCGAGTGACAGAGAAATTCAATAAAACGTTTCTAAATTTTAAAGTTGATGGCGAGTCGTTTGATGGTGTAAATGTTGGCATTAATTATAGAATAGATTCATTTCCTACATATTTATTTATTAGTCCAGAAGGAAAAGTATTGCACCGAATTGAAGGTACTATGCCACCAGAAATGCTTATTCAAGAAGCGGATTTTGTGATAAAGAGAAATCAAAGCGAAAAGCATTAATTTTGATAAATGATTAAAAATACTCACATTTATTAGCGATTTTTTTAATTTTTTCAAAAAGAATGCGTAAAAACCCCTAGTGAATAACGTATTTTCCCGCTATGCTTTAATGTTCTGCCGTCGTACATTTGTGTTCACAGCCGTGAAACATGATTTAACCTTTTGTATCCAAAATAACTTTGCTTTAATTTACTTATAAGGATTGTAGCCGTAGAAAACATATAGAAAACTTGTCTTTTAAACTTTCTAAAATAAAAATACTTTTTGGTTAAAACCGTTACAAAATTAAAAATTTAATTACTAAATTCAGACAATTTACGCCAGTCATGAATAACTAAAAAAGCCCGATTCTCATTATGAAAATCGGGCTTAATTTTTTAGACAAAGCAACTTATAATTTTGTTAATATAGTTTTGAATACTTCTTTGTAAGTGCCTGTTTTATATTGTTCAAAAGGTTCTTTTTTATTATAATCTCCCCCTAAATACGTCACGATTTGGTGAAAAGCTTTGGCATCCAAATAACCTGGTAATGGTTGAATCATGTTGTATTGAGCATCTAAAAAAACGGTTGTCGGATAACTCATTTTTCCTTGAAGCAAAGCCAATGCTGCTTGATTTGCCCCACTTTTTTCATCAAAAATGTATTTTGTGTTCCCAATAACAATATCTTGTTTCGACTCGGCATCAAGTTTTACCATGTAGAAGTTTTTATTGAGATAATCAATTACTTCGGGGTTTGTGTAGGTTTCTTTATCCATTACTTTACACCATCCGCACCATGCAGTATAAACATCAATTATTGTTTTGCGAGGTTCCTTTTGGGTACGATTGTAAGCTTCTTGAATTGTTAGCCACTCAACTTCTTTTTTTTTCGTTGATGAAGCAGTGTGTTGAGCAAAAATGAAATTACTAACACATATAAACATCAAAAAAAAGTATATTTTCTTCATTATTGTAGTTTTTTTAGATAAAAACGGTCTTATTATAAGTTTTAGTATATTTTATACAAATACTATACCGAATTGTGGTTAAACCTCAAAGGGGGTATTTTGCAGATATAAATAGACCAATAGTTGATAAATGTACCTGTCCAAATCCAACTTTTGAAATGGGCATTTTAAAAAACGGCTCAGCTTGTAAACTTAATTTACCGAATATCTGACGTTCGTAACCCATCGAAAAATTCATAGTTCCTAAGTAATAAGGGCCTGTTTTACCCTCCCAATTTTTCCATTTTATTTTGGGGTCTGCTGGATTTTCATAGTTATAAACATACTGTTCTTTTAGCATAAAATAACTAGTCATTCCCGAACTTACAAACCATCGACTGTTAGGTTTTTGAGTAATATCGTATCTAATATTTAATGGCACATCCAACATTTTGCAAGTAGCGTTGATGTCAACTAATGCAGGAGGATTTGGCCAATTGTAAGGCCACTCATACGATTCTGGATAAGAATCATAGTACTTCATCGAGCGAATAACACCTGTTTGAACACTAAAATGGTTGTTAAATCGGTATTCAATGAGAGCGGCCCAATTACTGCCAAGTTTTGTGATTTCATCGGTAGTGATTAAACTCAAATCTGGTGAAATAGCCAAACGGAAATATAAACCTTTTTTAAACGCAGTACTTTGACTTTTCGGAATAATGATTGCATCAACTTTTTCTTCAAAAGTAATCTGTGGTAAATTAAAATTTGATTGAATAAGCAAATGCTTTGGTGAAAGTAGTGAAAGGTCTTTTAATGCTAAACGAATGTCTTTTTGCTCAGTATTTGAAGTAAACAATACATCTTTCTGAGTATTTACGTTATTTATATTTGCAGATGTTTGTGCTATATCATTGTCTTTTTCAAAAACATGAGTCTGTTTTGAGTCAATTTTTGAATATATATCGCTTGATTTTTGTGTTTTATTTTGCTTCTCAGAGAATGAACTCAAACGCAACTCAGAAGAGTTTCGTTTTTCCAAAACCTGAATTTTTGAGGATTGTGAATTATTTTTAGACAGAACTTTTTCTGCTGATTTGTTACGCTTATTAGTAGTTATATTTTTACCAGCATTGATATTCTGATCATCAAAATCAGTTTCTTTGACGGTATTTTTGATTGAGTTTTTTTCTTCTAAAAGAATCTCTTTTGTTGTAGATACGATGGGTTTATCGGAAATATTTACTGCACTGATTTTTTGTATTTTTTCATTAGCTAATATTGTATTTCTTTCGTTGTTTTCTTTGGTTTTTAAATTATCTGTATCAACTTTATCTGTATCTACATACTTTTGTCTAGGTGATTCAATTGGCGTTTTTTTAATGTTTTGGTTCACATTGCTTTGCATCTCATTTGATTGCCTTGATGAAGGTTGATAAAAATAATATCCTCCAATCAAAAGTAATAGACCAATCAAAAGCGATAAACCTTGTCTAAGTCGAGAACTTACTGCTCGACTACTTGACTGGGGCAATGCCGCATCAAGCTTTTGGCTCATTTTTGTCCATGAATCAGCATTAAAGTCTAGTTCAAATTCTTCAGCCGAATTTCTGAAAAGATTGTCTAACTCATCATCTGATAAATCATGTTGGTTTATATTCATTAACTTAAAAAAGTGATTATATTTCTTTAAAGTCTGGATTCGATATTGACCTTTCTTCTTTCAAAATCATTTTTCTTAGGGCTTCTCTTGCTCTGGAAAGATTTGATTTTGACGTTCCAACTGATATTCCGAGTTGTACACCTATTTCCTCATGTGAAAATCCATCAATAACAAACAAATTAAAGACCATTTTATAGCCTGATGGTAATTTTTGAATTAATTCAATAAGTTCTTCGTGATTGAGTTGGCTTAGCGGACTGCTATCAACAGAAGAAACATTATATGCTTCTTCAATGTTTTCGTGGAAATAATGTTTTTGCTGACTCCGATAAAAATCTAATGCAGTATTGACAATAATACGCCTAAACCAAGCCTTAAAGGGGTATTTAGAATCATACTGGTCGCCTTTTGTAAAAACTTTCAAAAAACCATCATTTACAACTTCCAAAGCCTCTTCTCGGTTTTGAGTGTAACGCATGCACACGCCCATAGCAAACCCATAGAACTGTCGATAGAGTTTTTCTTGACTCTTACGGTCTCCTTTAATACTCTTATAGAGTAATTCTTCCGGACTTTCTGTTGGCTGATTGTTCGCCATTTAGTATTGTACGTAAATTTTTTTTAAATGGTTGCGTTTATTGATAATTTTACTCCAAGATTAGAAAAAAAAGTGGCAAAAAGCAAGTTGTCTTTGTCAAGAATATTTTTCTCAGTCTGTGATAAGTAATAACATTTTATCAAAACGACTTATTGTATTATGACGGAATATATCGACTTAGTGCTGCGAGCTGTTGCAGTTTATGGGTTTATAATTATCGCAATTAGGCTTTTCGGAAAAAAAGAATTGTCACAATTATCAGTAGTTGATTTAGTATTTATTTTGCTAATTAGTAATTCAGTGCAGAATGCAATGGTCGGTCCAAATACCTCACTTGTTGGTGGAATGGTTGCCGCAAGTGCCTTGTTTATTGTGAATTATATTCTTAAAAAGCTTATTTATAATTTTCAACCAATTGGTAAATGGATACAAGGTGAGCCAATTACACTTATTTATGACGGCGTTGCGAATAAGAGAAATTTAGAAAAAGCAGGTTTTTCGATGCAAGAATTGGCAGCCGCTATTCGAGAACACGGTGTTGATAGTATTGAAAAAGTTGATTTAGCCATGCTTGAAGTCGATGGAAATATCAGTGTATTATCTGAAAATTTTAAGACCAAAACCCGAAAAAAAAGAATTCGTAAACCGTTAGGTAATTATCAATGATATATTTTTCAAGCTATTTTTTGGAAACTTTGTTCAGCAGAAAATAGCTAATTTGTTACATAAACATTGTCTGTATTTCTTCTTTCAAAAATTTTAATGCTTCCATTGTAGGTTGCTGATTTTCAGAAATTACTTTCTCAAAGATTTTTTTAGAAAGATTGATAGATGCCGAATTTGAGTCAATTTCGGTGGCAGATGTATTAACTAATGCCACCACATCATTCATCGCTTTGCGAATTTTTTCCCATGCTTCATGCGACATATAGACTTGCTGTGAAAGATTATGATTGAATTCTTCTCTAATTTCTTGAAGTATAAGTCTCTGATAGTCAATTGCTTGAATATCCATATTGTTAATTCTTATGAGCAGATTATTAGGAGTGATACGTTCTAAAAATAAGGTCATTCGTTCGTAAGCTTGTAGGCGAATTGGTGTGACAAGTTCGGTATTTTTTTGTTTTACTTCAAGTTGTTTTTGCTCAAACTGTTTTTCTAAAAAGGTTTGTACAGTTAAGTACATTCCGTATAAAACTGCTGCTGAAGGAATAAGGATTTTCAGTAATTCGGTTATTGATTGCATCATTGACTTTGTTTTTGTACTATGAGTGCTACAAAAGTAAGCAAGCAACTTGTGGTTCAAAAACCTACGGAGCTTTTTTATGAGTATATTTGTAGAAAATTATAAATATGGTAAGTCTTTCGGAAGTTGCACGTAATGAAATTTTAAAATCTTTAAATTCGTCCCAAATTCCTGCGGGCTACGCTCTTCGTGTAGGTTTGAAAGGCGGGGCTTGCTCGGCAACCTACCTTTTGGGGCTTGATAAGGCAACTGAACACGACGAACTTTATGACATCGAAGGTGTTAATGTTTTGATTGATAAGCGACATTTAATGTATTTGATTGGTGTTCGGATTGATTATGCCGAAACAGAATCAGGAATGGGATTTACGATTCAAAAACAATAAAGTGGATAATCTGTTTTTGGCATGGTTTTCGATTAAACAGTTGGGTATTACTTATTAAATCGAATCATTTGGAGTTTCTTAAAAAACATATTTTCCTAATTCTTTCTGTAATATTGTTTGGAGGTGCGGCAATGAATTTTTTCATTTTTGAAAAAGATGCACCAGCTGCTTCCGAACAACATTATTTTTCTTCGATTCAAAGCAGAGTCAAAGCTGAAATATTAGTGTCGAAAGGAGAGTTGGTTAATATTGCGAATCAATACCAAAAATCTTCAGGTAATGCGTTTTTGAATTTTGAAACACCAACGATTTATCCATACTATATTTTTCGAAAAGGACAGTTATTTTATTGGTCTGACCACCGTTTTGTGCCTGATTATCATCAACTTGTGAAAGGCGAAAAAGCTAGTTTATTAAGTACTGAAAACGGAAAATATATTACCAATTCGGTATCGTTGAATTATCAAGGTAATCAGGTCGAGATTTTCTCTCTTATTAATCTTTATCGCAAGTTTCGTAATGAAAATGATTACCTCAAAAATGGGTATAATTACAAAATCTTCGCTACCGAACCCAAAGAAATTACGCATAACCTGAGTGAGAAAAAATACCAAAATATTCCTGACGAAAAAGGGGATTTTTTGTTTGCTATCATTCCGCCTCAAATCGAAAAAATCAATTCTCCCAATATTCCGACCAATACACTTTTGCTGTTAGGCGTAAGTGTTTTTTTGTTTGGTTTATATATTGTTATTTGGGTTAATAGACTTCGTAAAAAACATCAGTTTGGACGAGCATTTATATTACTGGTATTTTATTTGTTTTTTGTTCGTTTGGTAATGCTTGCCAATAGTATCCCTTTTATTTTTTACGAATCAAATTTATTTAATCCTAAGTTTTTTACTATCAATGAGTTAGCTCCTTCATTGGGTGATGTTTTACTGAATGCGGTTGTTGTTTTTTTCTTGGCAATATACTTGGTTCGCTTTTTCTATCGCTCAACACTGTATTACAAATTGTTTAAAGCTCCAAGGATAATTCAAGGTTTGGTTTCAATTATTTTGGTAGCTGCGGCAATCGTAACAGCGGCCATTTGCTATCGAAATTTGTGCAATATTTACGAGAAATCTCAGTTTAGTTTGGATTTAGCTCTGAGTATTTCGTTTACTTCTTTGAAAATTGCTACGCTACTATTTTATCTTTTACTTTCGGTCATCTTTTTTCTCATTATTCATCTACAAAGTAGTTTGTTTTTGAGAATCAATAAATATCAGAAAGAAGGCATTATTAATTGGTTTTTAGGATTAATCATTGGGCTAGCCATCGTAAGCTTTTTTGAGCATTTTAGATGGATTTATGTTTTGGCTGGGGCTTATTTTTTACTCATTTATCTCTATAAATTTCCTCGATTTTTATATAGTTTTAAGTATAAAACTACAATTTATTTCTTTACGGGAGCTTTTGTGTTTGCCCTAATTGCAATGTACGTGATTCGTACCGAAGAGCATAAAAAAGACTTTTTTGATAAACAGATTTTTGGGCAAAAATATCTCGCAGAAAATGATTTATTAGGCGAAGGGCTATTAACGAGAGTGATTCAGACGATTGAACAAGACACCGCAATTCGACAAGCAATTACTCGTCAAACGCTCGCTCGTGAGCAAACCCAGCAGCTCGTAAAAAGCAATCATCTTGACCTATATTTTGACCGATACGATACAGAAGTACTTGCATTTGATAAAAATGGTAACTCATTGGATATTTCGGAAGGGTCGCAAAATTTGGCTTTTTATGAAAAAAACTACAAGCAAGAGACATATAAAACCAGTAATCCTTCGGTGTTTTTTATCAACGATGTAGGCAATAACTTTATCAAACAATACCTTACTTTTATTCCAATTCAAGAAAATTCAAGTTTGATTGGTTACATAGTTTTGGATTTAAAATTGCGTGATGAGTTCGCTCAAAGTGTATATCCTGAATTATTATTAGATAAAAAATTTACACAAACACCTGATACGAAAAATTATAGTTACGCTATTTTTGACAAAAAAAATTACCTAATTTTTAGTTCAGGAAGCTACAATTACATACGAAAGCTCCCGCTAAGTATTTTGTCGGATTCAACTTTGTATCTGAGCGGAATCCAATTGAATGACTATAATCATGTTGGAAAAATTGGCCAAAATGGTCGAAAAATTGTCATTTCAGCGAAATATTTAGCTTGGAAAAACCTATTTTCCAATTTCTCATTTTTGTTTTTGTTATCAGTGCTTTTCATCATTTTTGTGATGATTTTGTATGCAATTAGGTATGGTTTCAAGAATTTGAACGTCAATTTTGCGACTAAAATACAACTTTACCTCAATGCTGCCTTTTTGTTGCCGCTTTTATTAGTAATCATTATTACTTTGAGCGTTATTGATTCAACTTTTATTAGTAATCAAGAAAAAGGCTACCTTGATAATACCAAAAATATTACTTCTACGGTTCAACTTCAACTCGAAGGTTTTATTGAAAAACGTATGAGTCGAGCGTTTTTGGAGCAGGAAATCAATGATTTAGCAAGAGATACGAAGTTAGATATAAATTTTTACGGTCTCGATGGGAAATTGAATCTCACGACTCGTCCATTGGTTTACGAATATGGTTTGCTTTCTACTTTTATTAATCCTTCGGCCTATCGTCGGATTATTGAAGAAAAAGAAAACGAAGTTTTACTACCCGAATCACTCGGAAATTTGCATTACAAAACCGCTTATATGAGCATAAAAGGCCATGATAGTAAGCCTATTGGTGTAATCGGGATTCCTTTTTTTGATGCTAAACCAACACTTGACCGTCAAGTAACCGACGTTGTAGCGTCAATTTTAAGTGTTTTTGCTTGGCTTTTCTTGATTTTATTGATTCTATCATATTTCGCATCAAATATTCTGACAAACCCGTTGAGATTGGTGGCTCAGAAATTGAAAAAAACAAATCTAGATAAACTTAATGACCGATTAGAATGGAATTCGGATGATGAAATTGGTATTTTGATGCGAGAATACAATAAAATGTTGAAAAAGTTGGAAGAAAGTAAAGTGGCATTGTCAATGAGTGAAAAACAAACCGCTTGGCGAGAAATGGCAAAGCAAGTAGCTCATGAAATCAAGAATCCACTAACACCAATGAAATTATCAATTCAGCAACTTCAACGAACCATTGTTGTTGATAATCCGAAAACAAAAGAACGTATCGGGCGAGCATTGAATTCTTTAACCGAGCAAATTGATAATATTAGTGAAATCGCCAATTCATTCTCAGAATTTGCCAAAATGCCTGTTCCTCGAAATGAAGTTTTCGACCTTGTGCCACTGATACAAAAATCTGCTGATTTATATGCCGAAGATGAACGAATTTCGTTGAATGCTTATATAAAAGAAAGAGAAGCGTGGGTTGTTGGCGACCGTCAGTTTATGAGTCGAGTGATTACAAATCTGATTATCAATGGAATACAGTCAGTTCCGAAAGAAAAACGAGCTATTATAAACCTTCGTTTGTATCGCAACGAAGACGATAATATTGCTATTATCGAGATTCAAGATAACGGTTCGGGAATTCCAGAAAACATTCGTCAACGAGTCTTTATTCCAAACTTTACTACAAAAGTAGGTGGTTCAGGACTTGGATTGGCCATGGCTCGTCGGGGTGTTGAACACGCAGGGGGAAACATTTGGTTTGAAACAGAAACCGACCGAGGAACAACTTTCTTCATCGACTTGCCTTTAGCGATTAGACAATAAAAACCTGTTGAAAATAACAATAAAAGCACGAAGTTTCACTCGATAAAATTCTGAGTGAAACTTCGTGCTTTTATAATTTTAGGGCAAAGGTTTTACCCGACAATTTTATTAACTTTTGAAAAATAAATATTTGAAACCACCAAAATAACTAGCATTATAAGGGGCGTTAGGGCTGCCGAAGTTGGGTCTCCACTATTATTATGAGCAATAGCCGCCGAAATAAAAACGATTCCGAAACCTGCATAAGCCCACTCTTTTATTTTTGAAGGAATTTGTGGAATAAGTAGTACAAAAGCACCTAGAAGCTTTGCATAGCCTAACTCAATACGAAAGAAATCTGGAAAACCAACGTGTTTGAACGCATCAGCCATTTGTGGATTTGTAAAGTATGAATATCCACTAAAAATCATCATCGCACCAATTAAGCCAGTGCTTACCCAATAAATAATCTTGTCTTTTTTCATTTTACGAATTGTTTTTGTTTGATTTTGCAAACTTATATATATATGCTATACAAATAATAGTACTATACTCAAGTATAGTACTTTCTTGGAGGATAGTAATGTAAAAATGTGCAATTATGATAAAATATAATCAAGAACATAGCCCTGAAGAATGCTCGAAAATGATTGTGCCAGTAAGGGATGCTTTAGAAATATTGAATGGCAAGTGGAAATTGCCAATTATTTTGTCTGTGTCGTTTGGAACGAAGCGATTCAAACAGATTTCAAAAGAAATAAATGGCATTACAGATAAAATGCTTTCTAAGGAATTGAAAGATTTAGAATTAAATCAATTAATAAAACGTACTGTACTCGATACATTTCCGCCTACGGTCGAATATTCGATTACAGAGCATGGCAAATCACTTGAAAAACTAATTGAAGAACTTCGTAATTGGGGTACAGAACATAGAAGGAAAATAATAGGAAAATAACCTGCTCAGAAGGAAAATGTGCATGGAATTTATTTGTAAAGATAATTCGATAAAACTCGAAAAATGTACCTACATTTCGAGCAAATAACCATTTTCTTTCAAAAAAATAACCTATTATTTGCGATGAACCAAAAAGAGCTTGAAAAACTATTAAAGAAAAATAAACTTGAGCATTTACTTGAAAAATTAGGGCCTGAACTTCGCCATTCTATTAGACTCGAAACAGAGGAATATAATGAAAAAGAACTCAAATTGGGACAATCAAAAATCGGTGGAAAACCTGATTTGCCAGAGAGTATTTCTTGGCAAAAAGATTCAGATGGAAATTTACTCGCCTTTATTGCCCAAATAAATCTTGCTGAAGTTACTGATTTAGACGCAGAAAAGATTTTGCCCAAAACAGGTATTTTATATTTCTTTTATGATGCCTTGCAAGAGGCTTGTGGCTATGAAATGAGTGAAAAAGAAGCAAATAAGTTCAGTGTTTTATATTTTGATGGTGATTTGAATACTTTGAAGCGTACAAATTATCCAAAAGATTTAGGTAAAGAGGCAAGATTTTCGGTCAATAAAATAACTGCCAAGCAAGAAATCAATATTCCATACAGTGATTTCTTATTTGAAGTATTCGATGAAGATGAGGCAGAGAAATTGGATGAACTGATAAGCGATGTTGATGACGGAAGTATTCATAAAATGCTTGGATACTCGAATAATCTTCAAAATCCGATGGAAATTGAATGTGAACTCATCACAAATGGAGTTGATATAAATGACCCTGAAGCTTTTGAAACGCCAAAAGCGAAAGAACTTGCAAAAAATACGGTAGATTGGAGATTATTATTGCAAGTTGATAGCACAGATGGTGAGGTTCAAATGGATTGGGCTGGAGGAGGAAGGATATATTTTTGGATTAAAAAAGAAGATTTATTGAACAAGAATTTTGATAAATTTTGGTTTAGTTTACAATGCTATTAATTTTTGATACTTAAAATTTTAAAATGAATTTCTTCGACATAAATAATATCTTTTTTGAGTTATTAGGGGTAAAAATGAGCTACGTCGAATTTTATGCAACATTTACAGGTTTGGTGGCTGTTATTTTGTCAGTACGTGAAAATGTATGGAGTTGGGTACTTGGCTTAGTAAATGTGGCTTTGGCATTTGTAATGTTTTATCAGATTCAGCTTTATCCTGATATGTTTTTACAAATCTTCTTTTTTATTACAAATATCATTGGTTTTTGGCAATGGAAATTTCCGAAAGAACAAGAAGCAAATATTCACAATGAATTGAAAATCAGTCAATTATCTCCAAGACAATTTGGTGTTTATTCGTTAGTCGGACTTGTATGTACGGCATTATTAGGCACTTTTGCAAAGAATTTGAGCGAGTTGATTCCCGAACTTTTCAGCAAACCAAGTGCTTTTCCATATATGGACTCATTTACAACAATAATGAGTATTTTTGCTACATTTTTATTGATTCGTAAGAAAGTTGAGGCTTGGTGGATGTGGTTGGCAATTGATATAATAAGTACTTATATGTATTTTGTGAAAGAAGTAAAATTATATTCGTTGCTGTATGCCGTTTTCTGTGTAATTGCTCTGTTGGGAGCTATTAACTGGACAAAAGAATATCGAAAAACTATTTGATGAATTTCATCAGTACAGTACAGGAATGTTACATGATTTTTTAGGTCTAAAATTGTAGATTGTTTAAGTACTACAAAACCCTTCAAACCAATGCTTAGTAACGACATTATTCAACACCATAACGAAAAATTACAGGCCGAACACCAGTTTAAATTGACATATTTGACCGAACTTCTCGACCGAAAAGGTATTGATATTCAGACAATTATTGATAAAATAAAGGCTTTTCAAGTAGCCATTCCAAGTTGGGCTTTGGGTACTGGTGGGACTCGTTTCGGACGTTTCCCTAATGGAGGAGAACCTCGAAATTTAGAAGAAAAAATCGAAGATGTTGGTTTGATTCACCAACTTAATCGTTCGTCGAATTCGATTTCTTTGCACATCCCTTGGGATATTCCATCTGATGCAAATGCCATCAAACAATTGCTCAAAGCTAATGATTTAACCATTGATTCGGTTAATTCTAATACTTTTCAAGACCAAAAAGACCAACCTTATTCGTATAAATTTGGCTCGCTTTCACATTCCAAAAGTGAAGTAAGAGATTTGGCAATTCAGCACAATATTCAGTGTATTGAATACGGTAAAATGTTGGACTCAAAAGTGTTGACAGTCTGGTTGGCCGATGGTTCAAATTTTCCTGGACAGTCACATTTACGAGGAGCGTATCAACGTACAAATGACTCATTGTCAAGTATTTACAAATCAATGCCCGACGATTGGACGATGTTGATAGAATATAAACCCTACGAGCCACATTTCTACTCAATGGTCATTCCTGATTGGGGAACGTCTTATTCCCTTTGTCAAAATATTGGAAAAAATGCCCAAGTTTTAGTAGATTTAGGCCATCATTTACCAAACACAAATATCGAACAAATTGTTGGACGTTTGATGCACTTCGGCCGTTTGGGTGGGTTTCATTTCAATGGTTCTATGTATGGCGATGATGATTTGACAACGGGGAGCATTAAACCATACCAATTTTTCTTGATTTTTAATGAATTAGTTGACGGAATGCAAGACCCAAGCGTAAAAAATCCACCATTGGCTTGGATGATTGATGCAAGCCATAATACAAAAGACCCAATTGAAGATTTATTGCAGTCGGTGAATGCAATTTTGACAACTTATGCAAAAGCACTTTTGGTCGATAGAGTTGCATTGGTTGATGCTCAAGAAAACAATGATGTGCTGCGTGCTGAAGAACTATTGAGAGATACTTTCTTGACAGATGCCAGAGCATTAGTAGCCGAAGCAAGCCGTCAAGTAGGAGGTGCAATTGACCCAATTGCAGCTTTCCGAAGTGCAAAAATTAGAGAAAGTTTGGTTGAAAAAAGAGGATTTAGTGTAGCAACTGGCTTATAAAACAAAATTTAGAAGAAATTGGCTCAAACCATATTTTTGAGCCAATTTCTTTAATTTTAACAGATATTGTATTAAAACAACCACTTTCAAGAATATAAATTAATTAAAACTTTAAAATATGTCATTAATAATAGCTGTCTATGTTGCAGAAGGAATTGTACTTGCGGGAGATAGCCGACTAACTTTAAACTGGACGGATAAAACACAAACAGGTGAACAGTTTAATTCGATTACAACATCTGATTCGTATTCAAAAATATTCTTAATTGCAGAGAAATTTGGATTGGGCGTTTTTGGCGAAGTATATGTCAATGAAGTGAATATTTGTGGTTTTATTAGTCAATTTGTTGAAGAAAATATTGACATTGAAACAACTATCGACGAAATACCAGCATTACTAATTGCTTTTTTTGGGGAAAAGTTTAATTATCCTGCGACCTATTTTTATTTGGTGGGCTATAATGTTGAAGAGGGTGTTTCGGTTCCACACACTTACTCAATCAATATTGCTGAAAAAGTATATCATAGGTCAAATTTTGATGGAGAGAAGACTTTTAATGGCACAAATTGGGGGGGCGAAACAGAGGTTCTTTCTAGACTCCTTTTAACAGTAAAAATGCCAAGTGGAGATGATTGGGTAGAAGTAGCAAATAATTCAATTCCATGGAATTTTATGACTTTGCAAGACGCACTTGATTTTGCAGTCTATGGCGTGAGAACAACCATTGATACGATGAGATTTCAGCAAAAGGAAAAAACAGTTGGTGGTCCCATTGATGTTTTGGTCGTAAAACCACATCAAGAGCCAATATGGATTAGTAAAAAAGAACTTCATGCACTCGTGTAAACTGAAGTTAGCAGTTAAGAACCAAAGGTTTATAAAACTAAATATGAAAGTAGGCTTATTTATTCCTTGTTACGTTGACCAATTTTATCCGAATGTAGGGGTTGCAACGTTACAATTATTGGAAAAATTGGGTGTGGAAGTGGTGTTTCCGATGAAACAAACTTGCTGTGGACAACCAATGGCCAATGGCGGTTGCGAGCAAGATTCTAAAGGTGTTTATGAACATTTCGTGGATACTTTTGCTGAGTTTGATTATATTGTTACGCCATCAGGAAGCTGTACTTACCACATCAAAAAACATTATGATATTATTGAACAAACGCCCGCTGTTCAGAAAGTTAGGAAGTCGGTTTATGAACTTGTTGATTTTATTGAAAATGTACTAAAAATTGAAGAAATTCCTGTTGATTTTCCTCATAAAGTGGGTTTGCATTTGAGTTGTCATGGGCAGCGTGGACTTAGACAAGCCAATGCTTCCGAAATAACAGGTGTGAGAGATGGACAAATTTCAAAATTACTTCGAAAATTAAAAGGTATTGAACTTACCGAATTAGACCGTAATGACGAATGTTGTGGCTTTGGAGGTATGTTTTGCGTAACCGAAGAGGCTGTTTCGGCTCGTATGGGAAATGACCGAATTGCCGACCATCTTCGCAACGGTACAAAAGTTTTAACAGGTGGAGATGTATCTTGTTTGATGCACCTCGAAGGTATTGTAAAACGCCAAAAAGCACCTATAAAAGTAATGCACATAGCCGAAATTTTGAACGGAAATCAACCATGAATCACCAAAATCATCCAGAATTAGCCGAAGCTTTTAATAAAGATTTTGAACGTACGACCTGGCACGACGAAACGCTTTGGTTTGTGCGTCAGAAACGAGATAAAGCGGTGTATCCGATTCCAGAATTTCAAGATTTACGTACACTTGCTTCTGAAATAAAAGACCATACACTCAGTAATTTAGATAATTATTTGTTGCAATTTGAGGAAAATGCACGAAAAAATGGCGTTCATGTACATTGGGCGGCAGATGCAACTGAGCATAACCAAATTGTGATGGATATTATCAAAAAATCTCGCCCAGTTGGTGCAGAGGAAAGAAATATCCGTTTGGTTAAAAGTAAATCAATGCTAACGGAAGAGTGTCATTTGAATGCTTTTTTGCAAAAAAACAATATTGATGTAGTGGATACTGATTTGGGCGAACGCATCATTCAGTTTCGTGATGAGCCTCCAAGTCATATCGTGATGCCTGCCATTCACCTCAAAAAAGAAGATGTCGGCGAAACTTTCCATGAACATTTGGGTACAACCAAAGGCGAAAAAGACCCGCAAGTTTTGACTGAAGCTGCCCGTCAGCACCTTAGAGAAAAATTTGTAGCGGCCGATGTAGCACTCACAGGCGTGAATTTTGCCATTGCTGAAACAGGTAGTTTTGTTGTTTGTACCAACGAAGGAAATGCCGATTTAGGCGTAAATTTGGCAAAAGTACATATTGCGTGCATGGGCATTGAGAAGATTATTCCGAAGCTACATCACCTGTCAGTTTATACTCGACTACTCGCTAGAAGTGCTACTGGTCAGCCAATTACATCTTACACTTCACATTTTACTAAGCCAGCAGAAGGCAAAGAAATGCACATCGTGATTGTTGATAACGGTCGAACACAACAATTAGGGCGTGCCGATTTTCGTAACTCTTTGAAATGTATTCGTTGCGGAGCTTGTATGAATACATGCCCAGTTTATCGTAGAAGTGGTGGACATAGCTATGACTTTACAGTACCTGGCCCAATCGGTGCAATTCTTTCGCCAAATATTGATTTGCATAAATATAGTAGTTTGCCTTTTGCGAGCACACTTTGCGGTTCGTGTACTGATGTGTGTCCTGTGAAAATTGATATTCACGTACAGTTATACAAATGGCGACAAATAGTAGGGAATAATAATGAATTATCTACTTCAAAAAAATGGGGAATGAAAGGCTTGGCAAAAGTACTTTCAATGCCAAAAGTGTACGATTTAAGTGGAAAATTAGCTCGAGGAGCATTGCGAATTTTGCCACATGGGATGACACACAATCAAAGTATGAATCCGTGGGCGAAAGCACGAGAATTGCCTGATGCACCAAAACAGAGTTTCAAGGAATGGTACGAGGATAATAGAAAATAAAATGAGTAGCAGAGAAAAAATTTTAGCGAGAATCGCGACTAATAAACCTTCATTGACGGTATTACCAAATGTGCCAATATTTGAAGGAGATAATAGTATTGAACGCTTCAAAACTGTGTTGGAAAGTATCGGTGGCAGAGCCATTGAAATAGCCACAAAAGCCGATTGTCAGGCAGCGATTGATACTTATTATAGTGATTTGAAAAATGTTTCTTCTAACATTGTCAACGCAAGCATTGAGATAAACCCTGAAACACCCAAAGACATTTTAGAACAAGTTGATTTGGCTGTAATTCAAGGCGAAATTGGTGTAGCCGAAAATGGTACAATTTGGGTTCCTGAAAGCAATATGCTCAACCGTGCCTTGCCTTTTATTACGCAACATTTAGTGTTAGTGCTTGACAAAAACAATATCGTAGCCAATATGCACCAAGCGTATCAACGCCTCGAAGATGTAGGAAGTTATGGGGTTTTTATTGCGGGGCCATCCAAAACTGCTGATATTGAACAAGCGTTAGTTATTGGAGCTCATGGAGCAAGAAGTATGATGGTTTTGATTTATTAGTTACTGTTTATTTTACCATCCAAATTTTCTTTACTATTTCCATTAAATCGTCTCGATAATTGGCAGCGATTGGAACGGCTTCGTTTCCTACCCAAACTTGATGGCGTTCGATTTTTTTAACGTGATTAAGATTAATCACAAATGATTTATGAACCCTAAAAAAATCGCTTTTTGGTAGCATTTCAATGGCATCAGTCAGTGTCATGCGGGTAAGTGTTTTTTTTTCTGATTCTTTGAAAGTTAAATAATTTCCTTCAGATTCAATAAATAATAGCCCTTCTAAACTAATTCTTACTAAATCATAACCATCTTTGATAAATAAATAAGGAATTTTCGGTGTTTCGTGATTAATCGTTTCATAAGCTTTTTGACAAGATTTCATGAATCGACTAAAATCAATAGGTTTTAAAAGATAATCTAACGCATTGAGATTGAAAGCATCAACTGCATATTGTGAATAAGCAGTTGTAAAAATAACTGCCGTATTTTGGGGTAAAAGTTGCGAAAAATCTAGTCCTGTAACATCAGGCATATTGATGTCCAGAAAAACTAAATCAATAGGATTCGCTTTTAAGAAATCTAAGGCTTCCAAAGCACTCACAAAAGTGCCTTGTAAATCAAGGAACGTAACTTTTTTGGCGTGGGCTTTGATTACTTCGAGAGCCATTGGCTCATCATCTATGGCAATTGCTTTTAGCATTACAATGAGTACGATTTTATAGTTGATTTACTTCAAATTCACTTCCAGCAAAACCTCAAATATGTTGTTTTCATTGGAAATATTTAATGTGTGTTTATTTGGGTAATTGAGTTCGAGACGGCGTTTGGTATTTTCTAAACCAGTTGATGTGCCAACTTCCAATTTGTCAAATTGTTTGATGATGCTATTTCGGCATGAAAAACTTAGTTTTTGGTCGTGTATTTGAAATTTCAAATCAATAAAACTTTCTTGCGTAATACTGATGCCGTATTTAAAGGCATTTTCGATGTAAGGAATTACTAAAAGCGGAGCAATTTGAGTTGGTTGTTCGTCCCAATCAATGTTTATATTTATCGTGATATTAGCCCGTTTCGGGATTCTCATTTTGCTTAATTCTACAAAGTCATAAAGAAATTGCACTTCTTTTTCTGCCGAAATACGTTCGTTTTTTGAGCCTTCAACTACATGACGCATAATGTTTGACAATTGTTGGATACCTTCGGCAGTTTTTGGACTTTCTTCTACAATGGCGGTTCCGTAGAGATTATTAAGTACATTAAACAAAAAGTGTGGATTTATTTGAGCTTTTAGAGCGGTAAGTTCAACTCTAGTTTTTTGAATTGCTAATTCTCGGAGTCGTTTGTGAGATTCCGAAACATATTGAATGACAGAATAAAGCAACGAAAAACCAACCCAAGTGTTTGTTATAAATTTATGTAAACCAAGTGGCTCGGCTTTTTTGCCAAAAGATTCCATTAGAATGATAATGATAAAAGAATAAAAGAAAAAAAGTACTATAAAGTAAAATAGCTTTCCCTTTCGACCTTCATCAATGAATAAATTTTTGAATAAATATTGATAATTTAGTTCTGCAATTAGTAAAGAAGTACCAATTATGCTAAAAACCAAACTTTTTGATTTTACAAATGAGCCAATTATAAATCCGAAGTTGAACCCTAAAGTGAAAAGATTACTAGAATTTCTTTTCTCTTTGAGTATTTTAAAGTATTCATCAGTAATTGTGTGTAATGGATGAGATACTGTGTAGTACCAAATTGTGTGAGTCAAGCTAAAAGCCGTAAGCACCGCAACGATTAAAATCCAGTTGTTTTTCAGGATAGGAATGATGGTTTCTCTCCAAAAAATAAGGCTAAAAATATGTTTAACCGAAAATATCATTTGCTTATTGAATGTCTTGAGAATTTTGATTGATTGTGGTGCTAAAATTAGGCTTTTTTCCATGATTTTATGTGGATTTAATTTGTTTATTTCCTGAGTTTTCTAAAAAAATGACCCAATAATTGTTTCAATCAACATAAAAAAACGGCTATCATCTAAACCCAATTATTTGAATATTTTATAAACAATAATGGCCAAAATAACTGCTACTAATGGGCGTGAATATTGGTTTTTCAGTATTTTTGATATTTTTCTCCAGTCAAATCGTATAAATGTAAAGAAAACCGAAAGGAGCAACGGAGTTAAAATAAGTAATTCCGTATGAGCCATCAAAACAGGATTTAGGTAATAAAAAATAAATGCAAGAGCGTAAAGCCAAGCAAATGCAATAAAAAAGAAAATCAATTTATCTTGTTTGGTAGCGGTTTCCATTGCGTAAGATTTAATGATTATTAAGCAATTAATACAAGGATATCTACTGTATTTTCTTCCGCAATTGGCTTGAAAATGTACCAGCAAATAGCCAATATGTATGCTTTTAAGGGGTTGTTTATAAGAGATTCTCCTAAATCTAACTTTATCTCAGGCATACCTTTTTTATTTGATTTTAAACCACAAGTAAGTATGTAATCTTGCTCGGTTTCGATAAAAAAAACTATTTCTGCTAGTGGATTATTCCGAAATTTAAACTTTACTTTTTCCCCTTTTATTTCTAAAGTGCTAAGGCTACTATACCATTTATCAGTAGATGTTTTGGCAATTATAATTTCATTTTCTTTGATTAAGAGATTCGTTTTCCAAAAACTCTCGCTTTCAATAATAAAGTTTTCTGAATTACTTTGACAGGTGGCTTTTGCTCCTTTACTGTTGTAGGAAAAGTCCATTTTTAAAATAATCTCGTCGTTATCTTTCAGTAAATAACTTGTATCCGAACTATTTTTAAACCATTTCATATTATATTTTAGTTTAAAAGGATTGCTTGATTATCTCTGAAAATATCGAATGTAACGCCTTTATACATATTTAATCCAATTCGAACTTCATATTTAGCAACTTCGCCATTTTCTGGTTTTTCGAAAGTATGAACAGCTCCTAAAAACGATTGTTTTTCTGATACTACCTCACCATTGTATCTGATGGTTTCTTTTCCCCAAATACTATTATCAATATCGATTCTTGTATTTTTGTTGATGTTTAATGTTAAATATCTCATTGTTGAAAGTGATTTTTGTGTTTTAAATTTTGATGATTCAAAGGTCTTGCAAAACTTCCACTTGTTAAAATGCGTGTGATGAACTGCTCAACTTTTGTGATGAAATATGGAAACATTGTGAAATAAAAAAACTCATAACGTCATAGTCATGAGTTTTTGAAAAGGTTTATACAAAATCATATTAGATTTTACAAAAAAGCGATGTTTTCATCTTCTTGAGGTTTTTGCCATTCGATTGCTTTTGTTTGATTTTTGATATAAAATAAACCTCCGATTATTATACAAAAACAAGCGAAAATGTCTAAATAATATAATATTTCATTTGGTACAAGATAGATTCGGATATAGTTTTTGGTTTCAACGCCATTTCCAAAAATGAACTTAAAAATATCTTCAACCAAACTGAGGGTTGCGGTCATTAATAAGGGTAGTTGAAAAGATGCCGTTTTATAATAAATATAAAACATAATTAAAGTCTGGATGAATAAACCAATTACGGCCTGTGGAATAACCATCACAATACTCACAGTTGCTACGGTAAAAATAACTTGCTTGAAGAGATAATTTTTGAGTAATCCATGCCCAATAATACCAATTTGGAGCGTAGTGAATAGCAGCGAAAGTATCAGTCCGAGGAGTGTGTGAACGCCAACTCTTTGAAGATTATTACTTTCATCTTCATTAAAAGGTAGAAAATCGACTATAATCGGGCTAATAAAACTCCAAGCTAAGGCGATAATAATACAAACAAGAACACTGAATAATGACTGTTTTTGAAAGAAAGGAAGTTGTCTTTTATTGATAAAGAACCCCCATAAAGCACACAAAAAGATAATTATCGCTAAGATTCCAAAAATGGCATTTTCAATTAAATATATTGGATTGATGTTTTTTAAGGCTGCAATTACTCCAAGAATAAACATTCCTATTAAAAATAAAATCACAGCCGAAACCATAAGTATCCAAGCTTTAGCGATGGTCATTCCCGTTTTTTTTCTTAGTAATTGTAGCTCATCCATAAAATAAACAGGTGTGTTTAGTTAGTTTTGATCCTAAAATAGAATATCTATTTCTAAAATAAAAAACATGCTTTTGAAAGATATTAACTAATTTCCCTACGAAAAAGTTTATTGAAAAACCTAGGCAACTAAATCACTATATTTTGGCATAATAATTGGCATTTAAAGTGGAAAGATGATGATTTATTGAAAGGATTTTCAGACTTTTACGTTATAATTAAATACAAAAACTCATAAAAAAACATACCTCTTTTGGGGTTAGGAGTGATATGCAATTTCTTTTTCCGTCTTTTCTTTGGAGTTTATTGGCTCTTTCTGTGCCTTTGATTATCCATTTATTTAATTTTCGTCGTACCAAACGAGTTTTTTTTACGAATGTAGCTTTCTTGAAAGCCGTCGAAACGCAAACAAGTGCTTTTCGTCGAGTGAAACAGTGGCTCATTTTGGCGGCTCGACTTTTGTTTCTTGCATTTTTAGTTTTGGCTTTTGCACAACCATTTTTGCCCGCTAAAAATGCAGCAACCAATCGAAGTTCAGGTTTGGGAGTTAATAGCCTTTATCTCGATAATTCGTTGAGTATGCAAAATACAACCGAAAACAAACGTTATTTGGATTTGGCCGTTACGAAAATTGATGAATTACTTACGCTGTTTCGCCAATCGCCTAATATTCAATTAGTTACCAACGATTTTTCGAGTGAAGACCAAGCCGTTACCAATGGTGTAAAAGTAAAAGACCGCCTTACTTCAGTCGGTTTTTCGTCGAATCCTCGCACGCTTGAAAGTGTTTACAAGCGTCAGAATAGTTTGGCTCAAAAGCATAATTCAAGTGCAAATAATCAATTGTTTTGGTTTTCAGATTTTCAGAAAAGTACAGTAGGGGATTTGAAAAAAATCAAGACCGATACGCTCAATAAGTTATTTTTAGTGCCAGTTCAAGGTAAGAAAAACCAAAATGTTTTTACTGATTCAGTTTGGTTGGCATCGCCATTCATTCGAGAAATGCAAAACAATATTTTATATGTAAAAGTATTTAATTCTGGCAGCGAAGAAGTAGAAAAATTACCTGTGAAATTGTTTATTGATAATGCCCAAGCTTCTACAGCTTCTGTTGATATTGCACCGAATGGTTCTGCAACAGCAACTTTCAACTTTACGGTAAAAGACAAGGGTTTTCATCGTGGAAAAGTTTCGTTTGATGACCAACCCATTACATTTGATAACGATTATTATTTTGTTTTAGATGCTTCGCCAATGATACAGATTTTACATCTGTATCAAGAACGCAGTGCGGCTGATTACATAGGAAAAGTTTTTGACAATGATAGCCTTTTTAATTATCGTGCGTATAATGCTACAAATGTGGACGTTGGACAGTTTAAAAATGCCAATTTAATTGTTTTGGAAGGTGTTGAAACACTAGCAGGGACATTTCGAGCAAGCCTCGATGAATTTGTAAAACAAGGTGGTACTTTATTGATATTTCCTCCTGCAAACCCTGAAATAGATGATTATAGCCAGTTTTTGAGTAGTTTTGGTATTCAAGGAATCAATGTGTTAAGACAACCTACATTGCCACAAAGCCAATTAGCTATTGCTGAACCGAATCGACAAAATCCGTTTTTTATTGATGTATTCGAGCGAACTACTTTGCAAGGAGTTGTCAATACGCCACTGATGCAACCCACATTAACGTGGTCGGGTGTGGGCGAAAAAATATTGACTTTCAAGAATTTACAAAACTTTATTACTTCTACTCAAGCCTCCCAAGGACGGATTTATTTATGTGCTTCGCCTTTGGATAAACCTTACGGAAATTTTGCCGAACACGCTTTTTTTGTGCCAACGATGTTTAAAATTGCATCAATGAGTACCAAACAAGAGCGTGCGGCTTATAATTTTAGCGAAGGAAGTATTACGCTCGAATTACCGAATGGCAAAAAAGATGCTACTTATAAACTGAAGAATGTTTCAACGCCAAATAATAAAATAGAAATTATTCCAATTCAACGCATCGTAGGAAATACGCTGACTTTAGAATTGCCTAAGTCTTCACAATTGACTGATAATCAGGTGCTTGAATCTGGTTATTATGAGCTGCAATTAGATGGAAAAACAGAAAAACTCTTGGCTTTTAACCACGATAACGAAGAATCAAAAATGGATTTTTATTCGCCCGAAGAACTAAGAACTTTCTTTGCAGGACAAAAAAATGTTACTATTTTTGATAATTTACTCGACGGCGATTTTGTGAAAACTTTCCAAGAAAACAACGTTGGAACACCACTTTGGAAATACTGCGTAATACTCGCTTTAATATTTTTATTGATTGAAATTTTATTGATTCGATTGATGAAGGGGTAATGTTATTGCTTTTTGAGAGGAAAATTGTTTGAGTAATTTTGAGTATTTTCGTAAAAAACAAGCCTAATCTATGAAAAAACTACTTACTATATTATTATTCTCGGGCAAACTTTTGGCTCAAAATGGCACGGAAATTTATTTATTAGACTTGTCTGATTCGGGTGGAAATTTGACCTTATCAAATCCGAAAAATATTACTAATAGGTTAGGTTACGATAATCAACCGTTTTTTCACCCGACAAAACCCTTGATTTATTATGCGGCAATGCAAGACGGGCAAAGTGATATTTGGTCGTATAATTACAAAACAGGAGTCGGCGTTCGGATAACAAATACCATTGATTCAGAATATTCACCTACTGTTACGCCTGATAAAAAATATCTTTCGTGTATTGTTCAACGCAAAAGCAATGGTGACCAAGACTTGGTAAAGTACAATATTGATAACCCGATTGAAACACAAATTATTTTTGAATCACAGAAAACAGGAAAGATAGGTTATCAGGCTTGGCTCAATCCGAAGGAGTTGATTACGTTTGTGTTGGGTGAACCACAAACGCTTCATTATCAAAGCCTTAGTACAAAAAAAGATGCCATTGTTGCTTCAAATATTGGTCGTTCACTACATCTAATTCCTAAACAAAAAGTATTTAGTTTTGTACAGAAAATTGATGAAAAATGGCTTATTAGAACTTTTAATCCATCAAAAAATACAATAATTGATATTGCTGAAAGTAATCCAGCATCGGAGCATTATAACGCTTGGACTAGCAATGGCATTATTTTAGAAAGTAAAACTACCGAAATTTTTAGTTTTGATGCTATCGCAAAACAATGGAAGCCAGTGGTTTTACCTGAAAATTTACCAAAGAAAAAAATTAGCAGAATGGCTGTTAAAGGCAGTAAAATAGCGATTGTACTTGATGAATAAAAACAACTACGAGCCTTAACTCGTAGCTGTTTTTATTGTATTTTTATTTTGCAACAACTTCAAAAGGCAAATTCAATGTCAGGATTGTATGTTCCAATGCACTGAGTTCTTCTTTCATTTCTTCTATGTAGCGTTCGGTTTCGTTTTTAAACGACGAAGCCAGCGATTTGTAGTAATCAATTCCCGATAATAGGTTAGTATGAAAAGCTTTTAAGGTACGAATTTGTGCCATAGACAGATTTTCAACTTGCTTATTGAGTTGATTTTTATAATAATCTACGTACAATACTAGCTCATTTATAAACATATTTGGACGTTTGAGTGAATTGAGAATATTGGTTCGGCCATAAATATGGTCAACCATTTGTTTCAACGAAAATATTCCCGAAAAATAGGCTAAATTAGGTCCTGGGCAAATCGTTACAGCCGTCAATTTATGGGCTGGATTTATATCGTGTTTCAGTAAAGCCGAAACACCCAAGCCTTCGCATAAACAGTCTCTTTGAATTAGGAAATTGATTTTTTCAGACTTTTGTTCAGCCGTCATATCGCTGCTTTCTATTTGTTTTATTTTGGCATTAATATATTCACGTGAAGATTCACAAATAGGTTCTTTCGTAAATTCTGTATTTGTTGAAAGAAACTTTTTATAACATGGACTTCCTGGGCGATTTTTATCAATACGCATTAAACGTTGAGACTCACCAGTTGTTAACCTAAAGTTATTGAAAGGAACGCCCAATGGTGAAGCATTACTCAAAAAATAGTCGTCTTTTTGAGCATTTGCCATTTTTTGGAGGGTGTCGTTATCAACATTTGTAGCTTCTGGAACTAACAAAAATGGACTAGCCCAACCTGTTCCATCAACATCATAATGTTCTAGTAAAAAAGTATCTTCGTTGGCTGTTCCAATACCACCTTGTACCGTAATTTTCATTGCAGGAAGCGAAGCAAATGGAGTCATTTCTCGGCTTACCAATGCTTGATTACAGATGTCAAATACTTCATTTTGTAAAGTTGCTCGATTTTGCTTAAATTCTTCCATGATTGGCCCAAGCAAAAGTCCATCAGTAGCAAATGCGTGTCCACCGCAATTTAAGCCAGATTCAATTCTAAATTCGGAAACCCAAAGACCTTTTTTTGCTAAGATTTTACCTTGCGTGAGAGCCGAACGGTAATCGCTTACTTTCAAAATAATTTTCTTTTTGAGAAAACCTTTTTCATCGGGGAAAAAATCATTGAAAGCATCAATGTAGCCATACAAACGAGGATTGTAACCAGCCGAAAAAACGATACTTGAAGTCAAATTACTTAGAGCATAGCCACGAAATGATGAAAGAGCATCTGAAAACTCTTTTGGTAGCATTTCACCATTTTCATCATAATGTGTTTTATCAACTTTTGCCATTACGTTTACATCAATCGAACCTGCTACAATCGACCGACGTAACTGTTCTTGAATTTGTTCTTTTACCGAACTATCTTCTAATTGAAGCATTCCGATATAAAGTTGCTTGACAGATGAAGTTTCAGGAAGTAATTCAAAATATTTTACAATTTCTGAGCCTTCTTCAAAGGGTTCTGCACGAAGTTTTTCGACCTGTTTTTTTATCAATCGGTCTAATAAATTCAAATATTCGGTAATTCGTTTAGCTCGATAATCTTCCTCTTTTTCAGTAATCGGATGATAAGTTTCGCCATTTTCATGGCAATGAAACTTTCGCATTTTCTCAATAAGTTCGTGTTCGATAATCGAAATTACCGACGAAATGCCAAATCGAGCTACTTTTAGTGGAGTATCAATAGTGAAACCTAAGCCCATTACGGGAATATGAAAGGTATGAGAGGTTTTTTGTATCATTGCTTTTCAGAAAATTTAACAAAGCAACGCAAAATCTAGTAATTGAAACATGACATTTGTCATGGATTGGGTTTTTAGGAGATAGTTTGAAGTTGGTAGAAGTATTAAGCGAAGCATCACTTGTACCTGTATCTTTGGATGAATTGCAGTCTGAGACTGCCAGCGATGAATTCGATATAATTGCTCCAGTATAGATTTCTTGTTTACTCTTTAATGAGCCATCCTGTAAATGGTTTTACCGTTGCACAGTTTGGGCTACCATCTTTTCCTGTACCTGGCACATAAGTTTCTAAAACTGCATTAGGATTATTGTATAATTGCTCCACTTGCTCCCATGTAATTCCAGTCAAAGGAACTTTGAGCCTTCTTGACCAAATAGAATCGAATTGACCTGCATAAGTTCCGATACCAATGTAAACAAACTTATCACTTGAGCCTTGAACAAAATCACCCGAAAATTTCGGCAACTGCTTTTTCTCGGCATCATCTTTTACTAGAACCGAAAATTCAAAAATCAAATCATTAGTGGTAGCATGTTGCTTTTGGATAATTGTGTAACTATTTCCAGAACCTTTTTGTAAACCAAAATCTACCCCAATAGGTGGATTTATTAGATTAATCCGAAGATTCAAAGCTTTTTTCATTTGATTAATTGACTTGAAAATAATTGTTAGCCATTTCGTTAAACTATACTATAAAAAACGCTCAAGAAATTACAATCTCCTGAGCGTTTTCAATTTATCTTTAAATATTCTTATCTCAAACTTTCATTCAACGCCTCCAACGCATCAATACCTGGACAAAGAAGGTCTTCTTTGAGTGTATTCAATGGAGTTTTGGTTGTTTGAAGCACGTCGTGAAGAGCATTTGTATTTGGTTCGATATAAACTAAACCTGTCAAAATTTCTCCTTTTTCTTTGGCATTTTGCAAAGCGGTCATCGCAGAAAGTCTATCTTCTGGATTCCAACCTTGATGCAATTTTTGAAGTTGCAAAGCTGAGCCGTCGTGTAAAGTTATTTCTTTTGAATCCTCATAATTTGCAGTAATTTCTTCCATTATTGGCACAAAATCTACGGTCGAAGTGGCATCAATGTGTTCACGCACGTAATCATAAGATTTGGTTGAACCTACATTATTATTGAAAGTTACGCAAGGAGAAATCACATCAATCAATGCAAAACCAGGGTGCTTGATAGCAGCTTTTATCAAAGGAATCAACTGTGCTTTATCGCCCGAAAAACTGCGAGCTACAAAAGTTGCACCCAATTCAAGGCCTAAACCTACCAAATCAATGGCATTAAACATATTGGTTGAGCCAGCTTTGCTTTTTGAGCCATTATCAGCAGTTGCCGAATCTTGCCCTTTTGTTAAACCGTAGCAACCATTGTTCATCACTAAATAAACCATGTTGAGGTTACGACGAATAGCATGAACAAATTGCCCCATTCCGATGGAAGCAGAATCACCATCGCCTGAAACGCCGAAGTAAACTAAGTCACGGTTGGCCAAATAAGCACCCGTAGCTACCGAAGGCATACGTCCATGAACGGAGTTAAATCCGTGCGAATTTCCTAAAAAATAAGCAGGAGTTTTTGACGAACAGCCAATACCAGAAAGTTTGGCAATTCGATGTGGCTCAATGGCAAGCTCGAAACATGCTTGGATGATTGCTCCACTGATAGAATCGTGTCCGCAACCCGCACAAAGCGTTGATAAAGCTCCTTCGTAGTCTTTTTTTGTAAAATCTATTTTGTTTTTTGGCAAATCAGGATGCCTAAAGGTCGGACGAACGTATGTCATTTGTTCAGTTTGTTACAAGATTTTTACTAATTTCTTTCACAATTTTATCAGCCGTAATCGGCATTCCGTCATAATTCAAGACACGAATCAATTTTTTAGGATTAATTTCTAATTCATTGATAAGCAACGAACGCATTTGAGCATCACGGTTTTGCTCAATCACAAAAACAACTTCGTGGTCTTCGATGAATTGTTCCACGTCTTTGTTAAACGGAAATGCTTTGAGCTGCATTGCATCAAGAACTACGTCTTGTTCTCTCAATAAATCAATGGCTTCCTCTGAAGAATAAGTGGATGTACCGAAGAAAATCACTCCCAGCGGACTCATATTTTTTTGTTGGTAGAAATGAGGTTTTGGCACGATGTCTTTCGCTGTATCCCATTTTTTCTCCAAACGCTGCATATTTCTCACATAAACGGCACTGTCTTCGGTGTAAACTGCATATTCATCACGAGAAGTACCACGAGTAAAGTATGAACCTTTGGTTGGGTGTGTACCTGGGTAAGTTCTGTACGGAATACCGTCGCCATCAGAATCTAAGTAACGCCCAAAACGTCCCATATTTTCTAAATCTTCGGCAGTATAAACTTTACCTCGGTCGTATTTTCTGCTTTCATCCCACTCAAAAGGCTCACTCATGTGGTCGTTCATTCCTAAATCTAAATCAGTCAAAACGATAATTGGCGTTTGTAAACGTTCGGCCAAATCAAAAGCATCTGCCGTTAATTCAAAACAATCTTTTGGGTTGCTTGGAAACAACAAAACGTGTTTAGTATCACCATGGGAGGCATAAGCTGCAAGTGTAATATCCGATTGTTGTGTACGAGTTGGCATCCCTGTTGAAGGGCCAGTACGTTGCACATCAATCAAAACTGCTGGAATTTCAGCGAAATAACCTAAACCTAAAAATTCATTCATCAACGAAACACCTGGGCCAGAAGTGGCAGTAAATGACCTTGCCCCGTTCCAGTTTGCTCCGATAACCATTCCGATAGCGGCGAGTTCGTCTTCAGCTTGGACGATGGCAAAGTTTTTTTCACCAGTTTCTTTATCTGTACGGAATTTCTTGGCGTATTTTTCAAATTTCTCAACAACCGAAGTAGAAGGCGTAATAGGATACCAAGCCGCAACTGTTGCACCTGCAAAAACAGCTCCCAAGCCACAAGCACCGTTTCCGTCGAACATGATTCTTTTGCCTACTAAATCACGTCTTTCTACACGAATTTCAAGTGGAAACGTAAAGTTTTCCTGTACATATTTTACACCTAACTGTAAAGCTTGAACGTTAGGAGCAACTAATTTTTCTTTACCTTTGAATTGTTCGGCTAAGAGCTGTTCCAAAACAGCAAATTCGATATCCAACAAAGCCGATAAAGCTCCAACGTAAATGATGTTTTTGAATAATTGGCGTTGACGCGGGTCAGTATATTGTTCCATACAAATACCCATCAACGGAATTCCGAGATAGGTAATGTCTTCACGAATATATTCTTTGTGTAGAGGTTTGGTGTTATCATACATAAAATAGCCCCCAGAACGGACACTTTGTACATCTTTCAACATACTTTGTGGATTCACAGAAACCATTAAATCAATGCCTTCACGACGACCCAAATACCCTTTTTCGTTTACTCGCACTTCGTACCAAGTGGGTAATCCTTGAATATTAGATGGGAAAATATTTTTTGGTGTAACAGGCACTCCCATCCTGAAAATGGCTTTGGCAAACATGCTATTGGCACTGGCCGAACCAGTTCCATTAACATTAGCAAAGCGAACTACAAAATCGTTGACTTTTGTCATATCACTTACATCCCCTAAAAAGGGAAGTTTTTTTAATTGATAAATTTTATGCTTAGGTTTTGTTAAAATAGTAGGTATATAATTTTACCTAAATTTTAAATGTCGATAACCTAATGACTACACCCATGATGTGCTTTTGTGGTATTGTAGAAAAACTTCTGCATATCCCAAGCGGAAGTTGGGCAACGCTCGGCACACAAACCGCAGTGCAAACAAACATCTTCGTCTTTTACCATTACCCTACCAGTTGCAGCTAATGTATTTGACACTAAAAGGTCTTGATTTAAGTGCAAAGATGGTGCTTTGAGACGAGTACGAAGGTCTTCTTCCGTACCATTAACAGTAAATGTGATACAGTCGGTTGGACAAATATCCATACAAGCGTCACATTCGATACAACGATTTTCTGTGAAAACCGTTTGTACATCGCAGTTGAGGCAACGTTCGGCTTCTTTGAAACCAACTAATTTATCAAAACCAAGTTCAACTTCCTTTTTACGGTCGCTTAGTGTTACTGCTTTTGCTGCTTGAGGCACTACAAAACGGTCATCGTCAGCCACGATACTATCGTAACTCCATTCGTGGATACCCATTTTTTGTGAGACCAAATTAGTGAATGGGTCAGGACGAACATCTAGTGGTTTTCCTTGACAATATAAATCTATCGAAACTGCTGCTGAGTGACCTTGAGCAACCGCCGTAATGACATTTTTAGGGCCAAGAGCTGCATCACCGCCAAAGAAAACTTTCTCATTTGTTGATTGGAAAGTTGTACTATTGACGTTAGGCATTTCCCATTTATCAAACTCGATTCCTAAATCACGTTCAATCCAAGGGAAATAATTTTCTTGCCCGATTGCAACTAAAACATCGTCTGCTTCAATGAAAACGTGCGGTTCGCCTGTTGGCACAAGAGAACGTTTACCTTTTTCATCATAAACAGCATGAACTTTCTCGAAAGTCATACCTTTTAATTGGCCATTTTCAGATACAAACGAAATAGGTACGTGGTTATCAAGAATCGGAATATCTTCGTGCATGGCGTCTTCTTTTTCCCACGGAGAAGCACGCATTTCAGAAAATGGACTACGAACAACTACTTTTACTTCTTCGCCACCCAAACGACGAGAAGTACGGCAGCAGTCCATGGCAGTATTTCCACCACCTAAAACGATAACTTTCTTACCGATTTTTTTAGTATGTTCAAAAGCTACACTTGCTAGCCATTCAATGCCTATATGTATATTGGCTGCACCTTCGGCACGGCCTGGAAGATTTGATAAATCACGTCCACGAGGAGCTCCCGTTCCGATGAAAACGGCATCATACCCATCATCTAAAACACTTTTTAAGCTCGAAACATAAGTTTTGAAATGTTGGTGAATTCCCAAGTTGAGAATGTTATTCACTTCTTCGTCTAAAACTGTTTCTGGCAAACGAAAAGATGGGATTTGGCTACGCATCATGCCACCGCCTTTGATTTGTTCATCAAAAACGTGTATTTCGTAACCTAAAGGAGCTAAATCACGAGCAACGGTAAGAGAAGCTGGGCCAGCACCAATCAAAGCAATACGTTTTCCGTTTCCTTTGGTAGGGATTTTTGGGAGCAAATGAGTAATATCACCTTTGTTATCGGCGGCTACTCGTTTCAATCGACAAATAGCAACAGGCTCTTCGTCCACACGACCACGGCGACATGCTGGTTCGCATGGTCTATCACAAGTTCGGCCTAAAACGCCTGGGAAAACATTTGATTCCCAATTGACCATATATGCCTCGGTATATTTTTCGGCGGCAATTAGCCTGATGTACTCAGGCACAGGTGTATGAGCTGGGCAAGCATACTGACAATCTACGACCTTATGATAGTATTCGGGGTCGTGTACATTCGTTGGTTCCAATGGTTGAATAGTTTTAAATTGAAATCGTGGGTAAAACTACTTAATTTTAAAAAGCAATACCAAATAAAATTTTGTTAAATCTTAAAATTGGCAATGATTATATGATTTTTTGTCAATAGAATACAAAAACTACATTTGTTTCAATTCGTTAACAAGTTTTGACAAAACGCCTTTTGCATCTCCAAAAAGCATACTTGTTTTGGGTTGGTAGAAAAGAAGGTTATCAATTCCTGCATAACCTGCATTCATACTTCGTTTATTAACGATGATATTTTTTGCATTTTCAACATCTAAAATAGGCATTCCGAAAATAGGTGAAGATGGGTCGGTTTTAGCCGCCGGATTTACCACATCATTTGCTCCGACAACCAAAACGACATCGGTTGTTGCAAATTGTGGATTTATTTCTTCCATTTCAATCAATTTATCATAAGAAACATTGCTTTCTGCCAAAAGGACATTCATGTGGCCGGGCATTCGACCTGCAACTGGATGAATGGCATAAACCACTTCAACTCCTCGTTCTTCTAATAAAAGTTCTAACTCATGAATCACGTGTTGAGCTTGTGCAACAGCTAAGCCATAACCTGGTACAATGACTACTTTTTTGGCGTAATTCATCAAAATAGCGGTATCAGAAATAGAAATATCTTTGATACTACCATTTACTTCCGCCCCAGCACCTGCGGCAGCTCCACTTCCAAAAGCCCCAAAAATCACGTTGCTTAACGGACGATTCATGGCTTTGCACATAGCTAAAGTTAAGATTGTACCAGCTGAACCAACCAAAATACCGCCTGTTAGCATTACTTGGTTTTGGTACAAAAATCCACCAAATGCAGCAGCTAAACCAGTAAATGAATTGAGCAATGAAATGACTACTGGCATATCTGCTCCACCAATCGGAATTACAAATAAAACACCATAAATCAAGGCAAAAACAAATAGTAGTACGACCAATAACAGATGCTCAGGTTGTGTATAAACAATGAAAATGCCACATAAAATAAGCGTAATCATCACAACCGTATTCAGAATATTATACGATGGAATTCGGATTGGTTTTTTCATTGTTTCGTTGAGTTTCAAGAAAGCAATAATACTGCCGCTAAATGAAACTGAACCGATGATTAATCCTGCAATAATTGTAGCTAAAGCACCAGTTTTACCCAAATTATGTTCGTATTCCATCAAGCCAATGATGGCGGCACAAGCTCCACCCATTCCATTGAAAAGTGAAACTAATTCGGGCATTTTGGTCATCTGAACTCGTCGAGCGGTAAGCCAGCCAGCAATTGTTCCAATACCGATGGCTGCCAAAATTAAAATGATTTTTATTGGCTCACGAGTGGTGTAGCCGTCGGCATGATTATACAACAAAATAGTGCCAATAATTGCCAAAGCCATACCAAAAGCTGCATAAAGATTTCCTTTACGAGCTGTATCGGGGTGGCTGAGCATTTTTAAACCAAGCACGAAAGTTACCGAAGCAATTAAATAAATAATGTCAAGAATATATTTTACTTCCATGAGGGGTCTATTTTTTCTTTTTAAACATTTCTAACATTCTATCAGTAACTGCAAAGCCACCGACTACGTTGAGTGTACCAAACACAACTGCCACAAAACCAAGTGCTAGAGCCAATATGTTTTCGGCAGGAGTATTGAGCATGACAATTATTGCTCCGACAATGACAACTCCATGAATGGCATTTGCTCCACTCATTAAAGGTGTATGTAGTACGGCAGGTACTTTTCCGATAACCTCAACGCCTACGAAAACAGACAATATAATGATGTATATCATCTGAATGTTTTCGCCGAGGAAGTTTATAATTTCGTTTAACATATATAGTAATTACGAGTTTAGAGTGGTTCGCTGCTACGAATAGGCATTTTGGCCTGATCCGAAGGTAGCTACTTTAATACTTTTCCTTCATGAACAATCAACGAGCCTTTCGTGATTTCTTCATCCATTTCCCATTTAAAAGCATCTTTTGTGGCCAAATGAAGCAAAAATGTTGCAATGTTTTTGGCGTAAAGTTCGCTTGCATTTAGTGGTAACATCGAAGGAATATTTGCTTCTCCAACGATGGTTACGCCGTATTTTTCAACGGTTTTTGCAAATTCACTACAAGCACAATTTCCTCCTTGTTCAACCGCCATATCGACGATTACTGAACCAAGTTTCATGTTTTTTACGACTTCTTCAGGAATAAGCATTGGAGCTTTTTTTCCTGGAATTAAAGCCGTTGTTATGACTAAATCTGCCTCGCAAATATGTTTTGCAATTACTTCTTGTTGTTTTTTCAAGAAATCGTCGGAAACACCTTTAACGTAACCTCCTTCAATTTTGATAGAATCATCGCCTTTTACTTCGATAAATTTTCCACCCAAAGATTCTACTTGTTCTTTGGTTTCTGGGCGAATATCACTTACTTCAACTACCGCACCGAGCCGTTTGGCAGTTGCAATGGCTTGTAAACCAGCCACACCAGCACCCATAATAACTACTTTTGCGGGTTTGATTGTGCCAGCAGCAGTCATTAAAAGTGGGAAAATTTTGCCCAAATGATATGCTCCAATAATGACCGATTTATAACCAGCCAAATTGGCCTGAGAGCTTAATGCATCCATTTTTTGGGCTCTCGAAATACGAGGAATAGCATCAACCGAAAAGGCTGAAATACCTTGTTTTGCACAAGTATCGAGCATTTCACGGTTAGTTGTAGCGTACATGAAAGAAATGGCAACTGCCCCTTTTTTCATGGAACTAATTTCGTCGTTGGTGAGTGGATTGACCTTCAAAACCACATCAGCGGAGGCGAGTAAAGCAGATTTATCATTTTGAACAATTGCTCCTATGTTTGTATAGGCAACATCTTCAAAAAAAGAGGAGATTCCAGCATCCTTTTCTATGTGACATTCAAATCCTGCGAGGATAAGTTGTTTGCAGACTTCGGGAGTGAGAGCAACTCGGCGTTCAAATGGTTTGGTTTCCTTAATTACAGCTAATTTCACAGTACAATCATTCAGATTTTGTTCGTGGGGCTAATGTAGAAATTATTCAATTATTTATCAATTTATTTATAAAATAATTTATTAAAAGGAAATTAGACGTTTAAGAATGCGTGTAAAATGACATGAAGAGGCAGAATTTAAGCTTACATTTCGACAAGAATTGCCACTTAGTAAATTTTCGTCATCAAACTTGATACTATTTTAGAGAATGATAAATGATACGCTTACATTTGAAATTAATTAATACAAAGTCAAACTGAACCAGATTTAATAGCACTATTTTACAAACCTTTAGTTGTAAAATAGTGCTTATTTGAGTTTATTTTGACTTAGCTTTTAACACACACTTTATAGCCAATTAAAACATTCTATTTTCTAATATAATTAAGAAATGAAAAAGTATTTTACTTTAGTAATTGTATGGATTTACGCCATCATTACCAATGCTCAAAGCCTACCAAATCCAATAATGTTCTGCACACAAGTACCGCAACCAGTTGGATTTGGAACGAGTTTAGAATCTTTTGGAAATCATCAAGCGAGTATATTTTCAGCACCTAGAGGCGGCGATTTGTATATTAGATATACGGATGGTTCGTTGAAAAATTTGACTCAAACTGCTGGTTATGGTCAAACAGGTATGCAAGGAGCTACGTCTATTGCAGTCCGTGACCCATCAGTTCATTGGAGTGGGAATAAAGCGTTGTTTAGTATGGTAGTTGGCTCTGCCACGGCACGTTATCAAATACAGAGTTATACATGGAAAATTTATGAAATAACAGGTTTAGGTAAATTTGATACGCCTGTGATTACACTCGTGCCAAATCAACCGACTGGGTACAATAATATTCAACCAATTTATGGAACTGACGACCGAATCATTTTTACTTCTGATATGCCACGTGGCGGTTTAGCCCATCTTTATCCACAGCACGATGAATATGAGTCTTCGCCAACCGTTTCGGGTATTTGGCGACTCGACCCCAAAGCTTGTTCGATAACAAGTGGATTAGAAATGCTTACTCATTCGCCATCAGGAGATTTTACTCCGAGTATCGATAATGCAGGCCGTCTTATTTTTACAAGATGGGACCATTTACAACGTGACCAACAAGCCGACGCTGATATTGAGAATATTTTGAATAATACAGGTAATTATCTTTATGGTACTTTTAATTATGCTGATGAAACCGTTAATGCTGCAAAATCAAGTATCTTACCAGACACAGAGATATTTCCAGAACCTCGACCTGGTCGAACAGATTTATTATCTCTTCCTCAATGGGCAAATACAAATCCTCAAAATTTTAATATATTCAACCCGTGGATGATGAATGAAGATGGTACGGATGTAGAAATGTTGAATCATGTGGGTCGGCACGAAATGGGAAATTATTTGACACAAAACTTTACCAATGATGCCAATTTGCATGATTTTTATACGCCAATTAGTCCAACACCGATTCGAGCAATGTTTCACATCCAAGAATCGCCCGTAACGCCTGGGCTTTATTATGGTATTGAAGCTCCCGAATTTGGAACGCATGGCTCAGGAATGGTTGTTTCAGTAAATGCTCCTCCTGGAATGCACCCCGAACAAATTACATTTACCTATATTACGCACCCCGATACTCGGTTTCCTGATGCAACCCCAAGCGTTAATCATTCAGGATTGTACCGTAATCCAATGCCACTTTCTGATGGACAAGTGGTTGTTTCTCATTCGCACGAAACAGATTCTGACCAAAATATTGGCACATCTACCGAACCGCTCAGTAAGTATGATTATAGAATTAGGCTTTTAGAGCCAACTGGAGGCTATTTTAAAGCCAGTGCAACAGCGATTACTGGAGCAGGAATCACTAAAACGGTTTCTTGGTGGAGTCCTGATGAACTTTATAGTTACAGTGGTGTGCTTTGGGAAACGTATCCAGTTGAGGTTCGAGCAAGGTCGTTGCCAAGTACACCAACACTAAACAAAGAATCAGTTGGCTCAACCGAGCAAGCTCTTTTTACTGCCGCTGGTGTGGATGTTCATGATTTCCATAAATTTTTGAGTCGTAATAATTTATCAGTACTTGCAATTAGAGATGTGACAAGCCGTGACGATGCCGACCAGCAACAACCTTTTAACTTAAAAGTGTTTGGCAGTGTGCATCAGACGGTTAATCCAAGTACTCCTTCACCAATTTATGAAGTAAAACATTTACAATTTTTACAGAACGACTTGGTGCGAGGCATTGGCGGAATGGAAACACCAAAAGATGGTAGAAGAGGTATTGCAAGATTTCTACATGACCCAACTGCAATGACTTATAATCCTCCAACAACGGGTTCACAAGGTAGTGCAAATATTCATCCCGATGGCTCGGTAGCGATGGTTGTTCCCGCAAAAAGAGCATTGTCTTGGCAATTGACCGACGAAAATAACAAAGGAATCGTACGAGAACGCCTGTGGATAAGTACAAGAGCAGGTGAAATTAGAACTTGTACATCTTGCCACGGAGAAAGTACTTTGAATCAGGCGGGACATACTTCTCCAACCAATGCTCCGCAGGCTTTGACTACTTTATTGAACCACGTTAAAGTAATCGATAGCGATAATGATGGAATCAAAGATATTTATGATGCATTTCCTAATGACCCTTCAAAGTATATTGCCGAACCAGTAAACGAAAAATTTGTTTCCAATTTAGTGAATTGGATAAATCAAAACCTTGATAATGATGCTGTTACGTGGACTACTCTAAGTAATACTTGTCATGCCAACTCAGCAGTTATTAATAATCGAGCTTTAGATAATACAGGTAAAATAGACCGACTAAGACGCTTTGTTGACCTGTCAAATATGGATGTTGCAAAACTTACTTTTGATGTAGCCTATGCTCGTTTTGATGCCGCAAAGTTTGACCGATTAAAAGTTTGGGCTATTTCTTGCGATGGAAACCAACAATTGGTTTATGATAAAGCGGGTAGTGCTTTGGCAACTGTACCCGACCAAACCGCTCTTTTTACGCCGTCGGATTGTAGCCAGTGGAGAACGGAAAGTATAAACTTGTCGGCCTTTGCAGGGAAAACCATTGAATTAATATTTGAGAATATTGGAGGTTGGGGCAATCGACTTTTTTTAGACAATATTTTGGTTCAAGAAGTGGGCGGTTCTCCACCTTGCCCCAATGCTCAAAATTTTTCTGGAAATATTACAGCAGGAAAATACGATGTTGCTACAACCATTACAACCCAAAATGCTGTACAAACGAAAGTTTTAACAGGAACAAATGTAATTTTGAATGGTGGAAATTCGGTTACACTTCACGCAGGTTTTGAAGCCCAAAGTGGCAGTGTTTTCAAAGCATATATTGGTGGGTGTGGCTATTGATTTAGAATGACTCTGGCTCGTAATCAATCGGTAGAAACTCGCCCATTTTTTCATTGCCCCAGCGTCCTTCAAACAAAACTCCTAGTGGATTCACTAAATGTCCGTTAGGTTCAATTAAAGTTAGTGGTTCTAAAAGTGTCAAAATTGAAATTTGTGGAGAATCCTTTTTACCTAAATCGGCAAATTGTGGCTCTTCAAATTCTCGGTCATAAAAGACGTACAAAAGATGGTCAAAATTTAAGTAAGGAAGTTGTTCTTTTACTTCAAAAATACAATTTTCATCCAATGGCATTTTTACCAAATATTGTACAAAAGAAGATTGTTTTGGATTTGGAACTTTGTGTAAAAAAGGATTGGCATTCAATATAATATCAGTCGAATCAATTTCTTTTTTTGCTCTAGATGCGTGTTGAATGATATTTCCTAAACTGTCTTTTAATTCGGGAATTACAGGAACGAGAAAAAACCTTTTTTCTTCACGTATCAAACTATAAACAGTGAATCCTGCATTGGATAAATCGTAGTTGATAAGCGATTTAAAAAAATGTTGTGGCGACCCAAAGTATGCTTTTTCTCGGTTTTCATGCCATTTTTTTTGCTTTTTTTCATTATTAGTTGTCATTTCCTGAAAAAATGGATAACCGTAAAATGAAACATAATTTTGGGTAAAGTTGTACTTAAACTCTTCTAAATTATATTTAATGATATAACCCAATGCTTTGTTTTCAATTTCTAAAGGCTCATCAGCTTTGATGGTTAATTCAGAATGGTCATCATTCATCGAAAACCAAAGAGCTTTTGGGTTTTTTAATTTACAAGAAGCCGAAAATTCAGTTTTTCCAATAAAATACTCCCTAAAAAGTGGATAATATAACTCAAAACCATTTCTCAATCTTTTTACGGTTATGCCTTGTAAAGCAATTGCGTCAGGAGAAAGTAAAATCAACAATGGTTTTTTGAGTGTATCAGCTTTTATTTTGATGGAAAGCGTTTCGTAGCCAATGTAGCTAATCACTAAATCAAGTACACCCGAAGGAACATTTACGAGTTTAAATTTGCCTTTTTCGTCAGTTTGTTGGCCTTTCGTCGAATTACTGATAAAAACATTGGCAAATTGTAAAGCTTTTCGGTCGTCTCCTCCAATAACTTTGCCTTCAATATTTCTTTGAGAAAAGGTAAGAATAGGAAAAAACACAATTGTGATTAAGAATACAATTCGTTGAATATTCATATAAAATAAGTACTGTCGTCTAGTTAAGTACAAATTAATCACTATTTAATGATATATTTTAGTGAGTCGATTGAAAGTTGTAAGTAATTTTTTAATTGTTTCATTTTTGAAATTGTAAAACTTTTCTCAACTTTGGATGTAAACATTTGATATATGGAAGAGCAAAAGAAAATAACCAAGAAGTATAAAAATGACGACATAACAGTTGTTTGGCAACCACACGTTTGTATTCATTCTGCAATTTGTTTTAAAGGATTGTCACAGGTTTTTAATCCACAAAAACGCCCATGGATTACCTTGGAAAATGCTGATAGTGAGGTTATTATGAAGCAAATTGATGCTTGTCCGTCGGGGGCATTGGCATATATTAAGCACGCCGAAGAACCACAGAATTTGGAAGTAGAAACCATCGTTGAGCCGCTCCAAAATGGCCCATTATTGGTTTATGGTAATATTACTATCAAAGATTCTGACGGAAACCTCACAAAAAAACACAAGACTACTGCCTTGTGTCGTTGTGGTGCTTCGAGTAATAAACCTTTCTGTGATGGGTCTCATGTAAAGATTGGTTTTGAAGCATAGAGATGATTTTCAAGAAATCATCTCTATTTTATTATGCTAATTGCTCTTCTGCGAGTTTTCGTTTTTCTTCTCTTGCCGAAATAATAATACTTATTTCGTATAAAATATAGAGTGGGAATGCAACCAATAATTGACTCGTTACATCAGGTGACGGCGTAATAACGGCTGCCACAATCAAGATAACAACAACTGCGTGTTTGCGATAAGTTCGCATGAAAGCAGGCCCAATAACACCAATTTTTGTCAAAACAAAAATGGCAACTGGCAATTGAAATGCTACTCCACAAGCAAGCGTTAATGTCGCTAAAATTGAAATATACGAACCAATATCAAATTGATTTTTGATACTTGGGTCAATTTGGAAATTGACTAAGAAATTGATAGCTAAAGGCGAAACGATGTAATAACCAAAGAAAACACCTGAAAAGAACAAGAAAGTTACATAAAATACTGCTCCACGAGCTGATTTACTTTCAGAAGGTTTTAAACCTGGTTTTACGAATCGCCATATTTCCCAAAAAACGTATGGAAATGCAAATACTAAACCGATAATTGCAGCGGAGGTTAAGGCCATTACAAATTGCCCTGAAACTTCCCGACTCATCAATTCAAAATTAAGTTTATCCACACAAAGTCCAGGAGCTCCTACGAGATTTCCCAACTTACACATCATACGATAAGTCCAAAAATCTGGTTTAGCGGGAGCTAAAATGACTTTATTGTAAATATCTCCGATGAAAATAAAGGCGAAAACCATGAAGAAAACTATCGAAATAGCTGCACGAATCAAGTGCCAACGAAGCTCTTCGAGGTGGTCAAGAAAACCCATTTCTTTGCCTTCCTTTTCCTGCTCGTCGTCATCGTAATCAAAATAGGGTGTTTGGTCTAAAGGCATTTTGATAGTAATGTAGAATATAAAATGGTTCAGAAGAATCAATTATGTTTCTTCTGAACCATCAAAAGTTTATTTTTTTGCTGTTGTATCAGTTGCTACTTTACCTGATTTTTTGTCTTCAGCGTATTTCTTATTCAGTCCTTCAAGTACTGCATTTGTAATATCTAAATCTTCTTTGGCAAACAACACACCGCCACCTTTTGAGTAGCCAATAACCATGTCGTATTTATCTCCAGCATTAAATTCTTTCAAAAATGCTTGAATATTATTCAAAATATCTTCAGTTTTTTTCGCATCTTCCTTTGCTAAATCTTGAGCCGATTTATCACGGAAAGCCATAATAGCTTGTTCTTCTTGCTGTAATTGAGCTTGAGCTGTTTGTCCTTGTTCTTGTGTCAACCCGCCTTGTTGAACTTTTTGTTGAAAGAAAGCAACTTTATTTTGAAAGTTTTTGGCTTTATTTGAAATGTCAGTTTCTAAACGAAAACGCTTATTTTCAGAAGATTTTATCACATCTTTATAATAATCATATTGACTTAAAAGCGTATCAGTATTTACAAAAACAATGCGACCAGCCACTTGTTTGCCACCTGATGTTGCAGTTGAAGCTGATTTGTCACAACCCCAGATGATTGTCGAAAGTAAAAGAACTACAATTGAGAAATTTTTCATGAGTAATAAATTAGAGAATGAGCTTGAGTAGGTGTTAGTTATGAATATCAACTTCTCTTCGCTATGCCGTTATTGTTTTTAAATGGTTTTGAATAAAATTAAGTTCGCAAATATAAAAAAATCCCCCCGAAAAGGAGGGGTTTTCATTAGTTTTATTTGAATAAAGCCTTGAAATGATAACCAGCCGTAGCTGAAAGCCCTGCTACTTGTGAGCCAATGATGGTCATAATTGCCAAAAAAGTTGGCGTGATTGGCATATTTTTTAAAAATTTAAGATTTTCTGAAAATAAACCGCCAATTTTTTGAACCATAATCCCGTCGTTACTCATATTTAGAAATGTAGCGTAGCCTAACCAAAGTGTCGCAATTGCTCCCGCAGCCGCAGCATAAGCTTTCAGAGCTGAAGCGGATTTCCAGGCACCTATCAGAAAAGAAATTGGAGCAATAACCCACCAAGGCAAAAAATATTGTGCAATAGCACTTATGATTAATATGATAATGTAGTTCATTTTTTTAATTATTATTTTTTAAGAATCGTCATTGTTGCAGAAATACGGCTGCTTTTTTCATCTTTTGATTTCATGAAAAGTAGTTCGTTCAATTCGCCTTTTGCCCATTTATCAATCATATTGTCATAAAAATGGCTCGCTGGGTTTCCAGATTGGCCACCTGGATAAAGCCCATAAGCTTTTGGCCAGCCTTTATCAAGTTGTACAACCATTCTCCAAGAAGGGCCGTTTAGTTCGGTAGTTGCATTCACAATGCCAGAGCCTCCTCCATTAGGAATATCTTGGCGACCAAAACCTGCAAGACGACCTAAGTGATTGATGTCAGTACTTTTTACGTTTGTCCAAGCCCAAGTTGAAGCATTCATTGGCCCAAATTTCTTTGTTAATGAATCAATCGATGCTTGAAAACTGCTTTTTACGATGTCTTGCATCGTTTCATGTTTGTCTTTGGTTGTGGTATTATCAAACCATTGGGCAGTTGGTTGTTTGACAATCAATTCCCAAGTTCGGTCACGTGATGGATAATTCATTGGTGATTTGTCATTTTTCATTGAGAAATCATCTTCCCAAATTGCATAACGGATTTCTCTCACCCAACGCTCAAAAATTGTTGCTCCTATTTCATTGGCATCGTTTTTCATATTCCATTTTGCCAAAGTTTGGTAAGCACTGCTATTTTTGAGAGAAGCATCAGTGTTTAATATTTTGATTAATTCGGGCAAAATACGTCTTGCTTCTACGTTGAAATTATCATTTTGGAGCATTCTCAAGCTATCAATTGTTGCTTTTTGCATTTTCTCTAAGCGTTCATTGATACGAATAGCTCGTTCACTTGGAGCAAATTTCCAACCTAAATAATAAGGATAAGTTGGGTCAGCCGAAAATTGATTAGCCGAACTGACAAAACCTCTCGAAGGGTTTTTTACAGTCGGATTTTGCTCAGTTGGAATCCAACCTTGCCAATCATGGGCAGGATTTGAGCCGTCCATAATAAACTTTCCTTGTTCTTTCCATTTCAAAGGTAACTTCCCGTTAGGAGTAATAGCAATGTCATTGGAGTTACTCGCAAAAATAAAATTTTGAGCGGGAGCTATATAATAAGTAAGTGCTTTGCGGTAATCGTCGTAATTTTTTGCACGATTCAAATAATAAAAAGCCATCAAATCGGTGCCATCTTTTTCGAGAGCCACCCAACGCATGGCGTGACTAACTGGTACGTTTTGATTAAGGTTTTTTTCTGAAGCAATGTTATACACAATCGGTCCGTGATGGGTGCTGTAAACAGTATCTTTTAGTGGCTCTTTCTTACCTTTAACCACAAATTCTTCTACTCGCATAGTGGTTGGTTTCCATGCACCATTATACCAATATTCCTTTTTGGAGTTATTTTTAAACTTAATTTGGTAAAAATCCATCACGTCAGAGCCAACGTTGGTCACTCCCCAAGCGACATCTTTATTAAATCCAATGACAACTCCAGGAGCTCCAGGTAAACATGCTCCATAGACATTCATGGTTGGCGTAGAAAGTTGCATTTGATACCAAATTGAAGGTAAGGTAAGTTGTAAATGTGGGTCATTGGCTAAAATTGGCAGACCTGTAGCCGATTTCTCACCACCAACTGCCCAGTTATTACTGCCAATTTCGGGCGAATGAGAAGGTATATTAAATGCAACTGATTCGCTTGTTGAAAGATTGGCCGTTATTTGTGCAGGTGTTTGTGGAACTGACACAGGAGTAAAATTCCACTTAGTACCAGTCGGAATAATTGGCGACTCATTGCTTGGATAATCGGGAAATAAATCTTTCACCACATCCATTCCATATTTTGAAAGGGCGTTAGTCATCCGAAAATCATCACTGCCGCCGTTCAAAACATTTCGCATATTCATCATCATCAATATGGTTTTGTAAGGCGACCATTCTTCAGGCTGATAACCAATAATTTTGTATTCAACAGGCAAGTCTTTGTATTTTAATTGCTTGATATAAGCATTTACACCTGCAGAATAAGCGTTCAAAACTTCGTCAAAAATTTTGTTAGTTTTGCCATTTTCATATACTTTTTTTGCTGCATCAGCCATTCCCATACGGCGGTTGTAACGGTCAAGTTCCAAAGCTCGTTCGCCAACAACTTCACTCAATCGGCCTGATGCTGCGAGCGTGTAAAATTCCATTTGCCACAGGCGGTCACGAGCAACCAAATATCCTTGTGCAAAATAAACATCATGGTCATTTTTGGCAAAAACATGCGGAACACGGTTGTCGTCAAAAACAATATTTACTTCGTCATTGACACCTTCCAATTGGAGATTAGCAGGAGGAAGCGTAGTTTTGTCTTCTCCATTTTGCCAGAAACCCTCGAATGGACTAAACAAACGTCCGAGTGCTGGAATTGAACCCAAAGGCCCATTAAGTAGGAGAGTCAAGCCAAGAGCAGCTATGAGACTCACAATAAATTTAACAAATTTCATTAGTTTTGGTTAGATGTTTGAAGTTTAAGAACTACGAAAGTAGAAAAAAAGTGTGAATGTTTTATTATTTCGTGAGTTTTTAGGATTTTATTGTGAAGAGCAAGTGTTGTATTAAAAATGATTATCAAAATGAATAAACTATATTTCTTGATTTTACTTATGTTTTCTTCGAAAATAACAAATGCTCAAGTGAAAAGTAAAGCTTTTGATAGCTTACTCAATGTAATGGTTACAAAAGCTGTTCCGCTGGTTGGCTGTGAAGATATTAAAAAAATGAAAAATATAGTTCTGCTCGATACCCGTGAAAAACGTGAATATGAAGTGAGCCATTTAAAAGATGCGAAATGGATTGGTTTTGAAACTTTTAACCTAAAAAACGTTGCCTCCGTTCCGAAAGATGCAAATATTGTTGTTTATTGCTCGATTGGTGTCAGAAGTGGAAAAATAGGCGAAAAACTCATGCAAGCAGGTTTTAAAAACGTACATAATTTTTATGGAAGTATTTTTGAATGGGTCAATCAAGGAAATCCAGTATATGATATGGCAGGAAAACCAACCAACAAAATACATGGCTATAACTGGAAATGGGGCGTTTGGTGCAATAAAGGTGAGAAAGTCTATGAATAATGTTTTATTTGGAATTCCGCTTTTTACCCTAAAGTTTCATAAAAAAGTATTTTTCTGCGGAAAATTTAGTTGTTTTGCAGGAAAATCAAGAAATTATGCTCAATGACCAATATTGGAGTGAACGTTATCAAAGTAATCAAACCCGCTGGGATATTGGGCAAGTTGCTCTAGCACTGAAACAATATTTTGACCAATTAATCGATAAAAATATTGCCATTCTGATTCCTGGCTGTGGCAATGCCCACGAAGCAGCTTATCTTCTACAACAAGGTTTTACCAATGTTACGTTGATTGATATTTCAGAAATATTAGTAAAAACACTCCAAGAAAAATTTACAAACTATATCGAAAAAGGCTTTTGTCGTGTTATTCATCAAGATTTTTTTACTCATTCAAATAGATACGATTTAATTATAGAACAAACTTTTTTCTGTGCCATTGACCCAACGTTGAGGACTTCTTATGCAATTAAAATGAACGAATTGCTGAAGCCGAACGGAAAATTAGTTGGACTGCTGTTCGATTGTGATTTTGTTGGAGGGCCACCTTTTGGCGGTTCAAAAGAAGTGTATGAAGCTTTTTTTAAACCTTATTTTCGATTCAAAATTTTTGAAAAATGCACTAATTCTATTACTCCACGAGCAGGAAATGAGTTATTTATAAATTTACAAAGCCTAAAAAACTAAATTTCATCAATAAAATAGTTATATGCCAAAACCAAAGAAAGCCAAAGAATCACTGACAGTAATGACTGAAATGGTTTTCCCGAATGATACCAACACACTTGGAAATTTGATGGGAGGAAACCTAATGCGATTGTTGGACATAGCGGGAGCGATTGCTGCTCAAAAACATTGTAATCGAATTGTAGTAACGGCGTCGGTTGATAATGTACAATTCAAAGAAGCCATTCCGCTTGGGAGTGTGGTTACGCTACAAGCAAAAGTAACACGTGCGTTCAATTCTTCCTTGGAAGTTGTAGTTGAAGTTTGGGCCGAAAATATTCCCGCAGGAACAAAAATCCATACCAATAAAGCATTTTTGACTTTCGTAGCCGTTGACCAAACAGGTCGTCCAATTGAAGTGCCACCAGTTGAACCAGAAACCGACGAAGAAAAAGAGTTTTTTGATGGAGCTTTGCGTCGCCGTCAATTAAGATTAGTACTTGCGGGAAGAATGAAGCCTTCGGAAGCTGTTGAACTAAGAGAAATATTTATGGTTTGAAAAGCGATTAAAGAGATTATAAAGAAAAAAGACGAGTATTACTCGTCTTTTTTGCATTTTAAACCTTAAAATTGCAATTTTACCAAGAGCCGTGACGTTTATCACGGCGGTCTTCTTTTCTGTCACGGATGTCTTCTGCTTTATCTTTTCGATTTTCTTTTCTATCTCTCACATCTTCCTTTGCATCTCTGACGTCTTCTTTTCTGTCACGAATATCTTCCAGATGGTCTTTACGTCCACCATCATGGCGTGCATCTCTGATGTCCTCTTTTCTGTCACGAATATCTTCACGACGGTCACGGCGAACCTGAGCGTTAGAATCAAGTGTTGATAAGGCTGTTATTACAAGAGCAAATCCGAATAATTTGAGAGTAGTTTTCATGGCTAATTTTGTTTTATATTGATTAGTTTTTCACTGCTTTATGTCGGTTTGATACAGAAGAATAGAAAAGGTTTAAAACGATGAAGATTTTTTTGTAAATTTGCAAAATAATGTTCCCGTAGTTCAATGGATAGAATTTTAGATTCCGGTTCTGACGATGGGGGTTCGAATCCCTTCGGGAACACCACTAAATACTTATTTTTTAGTTTAAATGCCTGATAGTCAATATGTTATCAGGCATTTTTGTTTATTGATTTAGACTAGGGGTCGGATTAGGGGTCGTTATGTGTAATTTGTGAATAAAACTTTTACTTTCTGAAAAATATTTTTGTAGTTCTTTATAAATAAAAGAACACTATTATTAAAAATATAATATCTAAAACGAGTTCGATTATTTCATATTTTTTAATTTTCATTTTTTGGTAAAGTTTTAGTAAGATTTTAGTTATTTTATTCATCTAAATTCATGTTAAAGAAACCATTTTCATTTACTCCAAACTCCCAAACACTTTTGTTTTTTCCAAACTCAAAATTCTTATTAACCAAAGATTTTATTCTTTCATCGTTAGCAATACTCATTTTCAATAAAGTTTCAGTATTTACTGTTGTCAAATCTCTTTTGGCTAATTCGTCTTTAATTCGTTGGGATAACTCTAAATAACCGTTCAATCTGTTTTGTAAATCAAAACCAAAGGATTTTACAATGCTGTTGGTTTTGAGCGTTTTACCTTCTTGCACTGCATTTCTTGTTTTTACTTCTTTATTCCATTCGAGTAATGTTTGTTTTGAAGTGTGCAGCTCTTTTGCTATGAAGTCAAAACTTTTGCCCTCTATTCTTAATTCAATGAATTTTTCAATTTGGTTTTCCTGTTTCATTTTTTGTTAATTTTTATTGAAAAATACTAAACCCCGTTTCACTCCAAAAACTCAAAACTTTCTTTTGGTCTTCATTTAGTACTACAAAGTCAATAGTAAACAATGAAGGTTTATTTTTCAATATTTTACGCCTTAGATTATTACGGGGGTTGCTCTCATCGTTGCGGAGGTTATGAGAAACAAAGTAAGATTCGTTTTTGGTAGTTCGTCTTTTGTTCTTTCTTCGTGTAGCCGACAACTCATTTATAAGTTCGGGGTTTTGTTCAATGGTTTTTTCTGATAGGAATTTAGACCCCCGTCTTTGTTGATTAATTAGGTGTCCGAAACTTACATTATACTTAAAATGTAAATCTCGGACATTTGCCTTTTTTACGGTCGTTATTTCCTCCTCCGAAACTTGGTAAATTTCGGACAACACAAAACACTTAAATTCTATTCTATCAGAAACAATCTTTACGAAGTTTTCGCCCGTTCGGTATTTATCTAAAACCTTCAAAAAACTTTCTTTCAATCTTTGGAGTTCTTTTTGTTGGTTTGCGGTTCGGTTGTCAGTTATCCAAGTTTTAGGGTTTTGCCCTCGGAGGTAAATATCTCGTTCGGTGGCGTTCAAATCTTTGAGGTTTATACTTTCCTCATCGAAGAGTATCTCATCAAAATACGCCTTCAATACGCCCCCAAACTTTGCATAAATACCGTCATTGAGTAGGTCAGCTAAAACAGATACCTCTATGCCTTTGGTCTTAAAAAACTGCATTTTCAAAACCTTCAATTCAAATCTCAAAATATTGGCTACTTGGTGGTATTGTAAACCCTTATCATAAATTTTAATTATAAACTGACTCCGTTTGCATTGATAATAAATTTTACCCTCTTCAATCTCTCTCGTAAATGGCTCGCCCTTGTGTGTTATTAGGCTGTTTAATAATATCTTTGGCTCGAATGGTAAAACTACATTAACGCCAAATTCTAAGTTATTTAAACGGCTGTTTTGGAGGTCAATTTCAAACTTTTTCGATAACTCATTGATAACCTCATGCACTTGTGTTTTCGTAAAATCGTTATGATTATGCAACCCGTTGTTTTCGTATTTATGGATACTGCCAGTTAGACGAACGTTTGTGTTTTTTATTGAGAAAGTAAGACCAAAATAGTTTGTTTGCTGTGTCAGTACTTCACCGTTTTTGCTGCCAATTATCCAACCATCTTGTAAATATTTGTTATTCTCTAAATCGGTGGAGGAAACCGCCAAATTTAGAATTTTAATATAGTCTATCATTATTTTTGTTATTTTTGTGTATTAATCAAATCGCCTTTGGCTGTTTGGTTTGGTCAGGGGTGCGGGTGGTTCTGCACCCCCTTTTTTATGACCAAAACCTTACAAAACCTTACAAAATCTTACTTTTTGCTCGTTTAAAAGTTTCAAAACTTCATAAATATTAACATTTACATAAATTTTTTTAGTTCTTCTACAATTTGTGAAGTTGTTAAATACGCCCGATTTGTCCATGTAAGAGTTAACTCTTGGTTATCGCTCGAAACTTCGGCAACTATCAGCATACGCCATTTTTTACCCTTAATTTGTACCTCTTTGTTTCCGTAAAATTTACGGTCGTGTAAATGCCTTAAACCTGTAAAGAAAGTATAATTGCCCCCTTTGATTCGCCCCCGTAGTACCTCTTTTGCTCCGTTTAAGATGAGGTCGGGGCGTTGCGTTGGTTCGATTTTCAACTCTTTTGGGAGTTTATTAAACCCGATCGGACATTCAATTAATTGATAGTAGCCGTTTTCTTGGAGTTCGTACTTCAATACTTTTTGCTCGGTGCTGGTTGGTTTGGTCGCTGTCATTTTGATTCGCCCCTCCCTGTGCGTTTGTAGCGTAAATTGCGTACCTCTTTTAGGGCGTTCAAAACGTCTGATTTTTTGTAGCGAACACGGGTGCCAATCTTGATGGTAGGTAATACACCCGATTTACTCCACTGATTGAGCGAAACTAGCGAAATTTGTAAAATCTCGGAGGTCTGTTTGCGGGTAGGTAATTCGGGGATATTTGCCCCAAAGTCAGCGGGTGGAGGCGTCCACGCCTGAAGGACTGATTGCATTTCTGCACGTACCAATGCCGCCAATTCTGTTGGGGTCAATGGTGAAAGAATGAGTTGGTTCATGTCGTTTTTATTTAGTTAAAAATTTGACGACACAAATGAATATAAAAAAAAATCGCTCCGAAAAGAACGATTAAGGTAATAAATTCAACTTGAATACAACTTGAATGAAATATTTGCTAAACTTTACTCTTTTAGATAGTCATCAAAAAAATCTGCTAATTTTCGGGTAAATGTTTTTGAATCTTCTCTACGTTTAAAAGTCTTTTTACTATTTGATAACAAACTTTGGTCAGTAATTTTTATACCAAATTGTTCAGTAAAATACTTTAAAAGTTCTTCTTTGGATGCTGGTTTTCCTGTGGAGATTGATTTAATTCTTTCAGTTTTTGCAAGTGCATAAACAAGTTCGGCTAAATCTGTTTTAGAATCGCTCCAAGTAAATTGTTTTAATAGATTGTCATTTTTTGTAATTGATTGATTTATAGAGGTTACATATTTTTGGTAAATATTTTTAATGTTTTTGTATAAATCAACATATAGCTGCAATCGTGAAAACCAAAAATTAAAATATTTTTCAAATTTTTCTTCATTTTCACTTTTATCGTTTAAATCAAATTCGCCCGTATATCTTAAAAAACCTTCACTAATTTCATAATTGAATCCATCTTTTAAAAATTCTTTACTATCATTATAACTTTCGGAATTATATCTTAATTCGTCAAACTCTTTAAGTATTTCAGTATCTATTTTGTCAAAGTCAAATTGTAACTTGTTTTTTAAAAACAAATAGTATTGCTCAATTTTTACTTTATCTAAATCATAAATATTTAAAAGTATTTCTTCTTCTAATTGCAAATGTAAACGCTCATTATAGGCATACTCTTTTTTCTCACCATTGACTGTAAACTTAACCTCATAGCTATTTTTTTCTACAATGTTATACAACGTTCTAAAAACTACAAAGTTTCGGGGTTCATAAAGATTTCTGAGTTCTTTAAAAAAATACTCAATGTGATAAATACTATCCTGTTTATATGGAAATGATGTTTCTGATGTTTTTTCTTTTTTTGAAATAGGAGTTGCAGATATTACATATATTTTATAGATTTCTTCAATTCGTTTAAATAAATCAAAATGTTTTATTAACAAGGATTCCCATTCTTTAAAATAATTTTCAAATACGCCTTGAAAGAAGGCACGTTCTTCATCATTTAATTGTCTTTCATAAGAGTCTTTTTCGGCGTCAACCTTTTTCCTAAGTAAAGTCTCTTTCTTGAAAAAACGATTTTGCTCTAATAATAAAAAATCTAACCATAATTCCCTTCTAAGTTTATCTACAAATTCAAACTTGTCGAAATCATTGATAATCAATCTTATTGGCTCAATATACTTTTTTAATTGAGTATTCAAGAATTGATAGTAATAGGTTCTTTTATGCTCAAAAAAATCAAAAGAGGCTATATTTTCTAAAATTTCAGATTCAAATTTTATATCTAAATTAATTATGAAAGAACTTATTAAATTTCTTTCATTCTCATCTGTACTTACATAGTGTTTAGATTTTGTTACAATCAAAAAGAGTTCTTTGAAACTTTTATTGGTATTTGGTTTAAGTAGATTAGTAGTTTCTGTAAGAAAGTTAACTACCTGAAAAGTTTTATCAATTTTGAGTTGATTTAATAAATTCATTTTGGTTTGGTCGATTTAGAATGAATGAAGGTGGTTTAGTTCTTCAATGTTTTTTATTGAAAATTTATCATTAATTATTCATTTTGTAGTAATGATTTATTACAAAATAATTTTAAAAATTTGTAACCCTCTCGGCTACTAATAAAAGGTATCTATTTATGTGTTTGGGGGTATCCGAACGGTATTGGTTGGGTTTTTACTATCCTGTATTTTTCAAAGTAGATAAGTGTACTGATAAACCCATTATTTGCATCAGTTTGTTAAGTTCTACTTTATATCCTTCAAAAAGTTCTTCGTACTGTTTTATGTAAAGTAGCGAGTCGTTCCCCTCTTTGTGTATCTGAATAGTGCGGTTGGTCATGGCAATTAGTTCCATAAGTCTCGAAACGCTAATGCTCCATTGGTAGTAACTTAAAAATTCTTTTTCTTCCATCGCAGCCAAATTTAATGTTATTAGGCAACTTTATTCGCCTTTGTTTTTGGTAATCTTAGCGTAAAACCATAGGGTTTCAACAATTTTCCTAATTCGGCACGGTGTTCGGCTAGTAAATCGGTGTATTGGTTGACTGCCAAAAAACTTGGTTTTTCTTGGCTCTGATGTAGTTTTAGAATATTTTCGGTACTCTCAATCAATTCAAGTAAACGGGCAATTCTTATACCCCTTTCCTCCACGTTTTTAGGTCTTTCCATTGTCATTAAGAGTTTATCTGTAAAATCCCTTTGTTTTTTGTGAGTCTATCTGTACTAAACTGAAATAACCATTTTTTACATTCTATTTCGTAAATACTGCCCAAAGGATGCTCTTTTGGGTAAATAGCAACAAAATAACCATCAACTAAACTACCACGTTTTGAGCGTTCGGCACGTAGTTTATCAATTTCAAGTTCTTTGGCATTATATTGCTCAAAATCAATAAAAGTTACCAAATCAATATCTTTTGGATTTCGTTTTTTGGTTACAAAACTACCGTCAATCCATTGTATAAACCCCGTTGGTATAATCTTTCGGAGTTCTTCGTTATAACTCAAATAACTCTCAAAAATAGCCTTTCGGGTGGATGATAATTGCATTTCTTCAACAAATATTTTTTCAATCGTTGTTAAATTAGTCTTTATAATTTCATAGGGTTTCAAGAAACCGTTTTCATCAAATTCAATCATAGGTTGGTTGTTTAGGCTACTCTCATAATTGGTTTTCTGAAATGGTCATGCTCCAGCAATCTTTGGGCGGTTTCTTCACCCGTAATTTTGATATATTTCAAAAACGAACTTTCGGTTTTGTGCGAGGTAATACGCATAATATCAATCGTTGAGATACCCGCCAAATACGCATTTGTAGCAAAACTCCTTCGTGCTGTATGCGTACAAAGTTTCTGCCATTTCTCGAAGGTCTTTTTAACTTTTAGCCCTCCAACTGTTTTGGCTATCTGTACGGAGTCGGTTAGTTCTATTAATTGCCCGATTTCCTTTAAATAATCGTTCATTCGCTGGTTACTTATTGCCCGTGGAGGTACGCCACCGTATTTATTTAGAATAGCCTGTAATTGCGGGTTAATAGGAATAGAGACTTGTACGCCCGTTTTTTGAGTAAATACTGTCAAGATACGCCCGTCATGCGTAATATTGTCGGGTGTTAAATGCGAAAAGTCCGAAAACCTCAAACCTGTATAACAGCCTATCAAAAATAAATCTCTTGTTCGGTCGAGACGTGGGTTATTACTAAAGTCGTAATCGAATAGCGTTTGGAGTTCCTCATCGTTGAGGTAAATATTAACAACCTCCTCGGAGGTCTTTTTGAAATCGGGGTGGCGAAATATCAAATTAGAGTGCAAACCATCATTATACGACTCTTTGATAAATATCTTAGTGTTTTTTATGGCTGTGCCTATGCTATTTTTTGCGTAGTTTCTCTTGGTAGTAAGAAAAGTTATGAATTTTTTATAAAAATCAATATCTAATTGGTCGAACTTGGTGCGTTTATAAACCTTTGAAAAACCTTGCAGTAGTTTGTACGATGTTTCGTATTGTTTACAAGTTCCTAAAGTATAACGGTCGTTGCTCTTACTGAGTCTAATACCGTTTTTGCATTCGTCAATGTATCGTTTTGCATATTCGACCAAATCGGTTTCTTTTTTGCTCTTTTTCGTTACTTTTTCGGGGTTAAATTCTTTGTCGAGTTCTTTGCGGAAAAATTCTAAATTAGCATTGAGATTTTCACGCTCTACATAAGAAATGATTTTTGAGATACTGCTATTAAATTTTCCTAATTGGAGGTTTATACTTTTAGCAATACCTTTTTGTTTGGTATTGATTTTATTACCATTGTTATCTATGCCTGACTCTAAGGCACGCATATTTTTATTATCCCAATGTTCGGTTTTAATTTTTTCGCCCGTAGTGTATTTAAGGCGTTCACCATTTTGCAGCCTATAAACTAAATTAATAAGTGTTTCGGAGGTTGCGGAGGAATCTTTGAGGTTGAAACGTACCTCGTTTTTGTTCTTTGCCATTGGTTTTGATTTGGTTGGTTTGGTCAATAGCAAAGTTAATAAAAAAAATGACCCCTACAATTACGGGGGTCGTGCTGGGGGTCGTTATATCTTTATTTTGTTTAATTATTCTTGGTAAAGTACAATTAGGTATTTTTCATAAGTTATTGATTATTAGTATTTTATGTAAATTTCAAGAAAGTAAGAAATAGATAGTTATGTTCCCTTCGGGAACACAAAAAGCCTTCAAAATTTAACTTTTGAGGGCTTTTGATTTTATAAACCTGCTTTCACTTTTCCCACACAAAAAGTATAAATAGCCGAAAGATCTTCGTCGCACAGTTGTTGCTCTAAAATATTTTCTCTTTCTATCCGCTTGTTTAGTGTTTCTGGGTTTCTTTTTACTAAGAAAAACCGCTCACAAAACTTTATTTCTTGGTTGGCGTTATTGATGATTTTTGTCCAAATTTCATCATAGATTTGCGTATCGGCATACGACGAAAAATCAGATAATGAGTAGGCGGTTATTGATTCAGAAATTGTTTTGTCATCGAGTACATTGAGTAATGAATCGGTGATAATTTCAATTTTATGTACTTGATTCTTTATACCTTCAAAGTTTTCTTCTCGGAGATGAATTGGCAAAAGACAATCAGGTTGATATTCTCCATAAAACAAAAGATTGGCAAAATGATTTTTTCTCAATAAATGAGTATTTGCCAAATGATTCATTCGAGAACTCATATATTCATACACATCAAATTCTTGTGGAATTAATAATGCTCCTGGCTCTTTTACTATTTTTGTCCATAGAAATCGATTAGAAATGAGTTTTAAAAAGAAACGCCATACCGCATTATTCCAATGATTTGTCCAAAATACTTGTTGGTCTTTCAATGTTTCGGATGCCATCAATTTTTTTGTTGCTTTTCCTCTGAAGAAAGCGGCTTTTGCTATTGTTCTGAGAAATAACTCCCAAGTTCCGCAATATAAAAGGCCATTTTCAATCAAATTAAAATGCTTATCCCAGTATGATTTAGCTTCTATTGACAACAAATTATTTAATTTATTGTATAATTCTTTTCGTGTAAAATTGCTTTCTAAGCCAATAAAAGACTTGAATTCTGCATAATTAAGCGATTTATATGCGGCGATTTTCAATAGCAAAAGATAATTTTGTGTAGCATTAAAATCGACACTTAGTATTTTTTTTGGGCTATCAATGAGTAAATCGAGGGGTCTTGCACCGCTGCCCGTAATACACAAAACAGTGTCATCGGAGGTCAAGCATAAAGCTTTTCTTTCCGATTCGCTGTCTTCATTACAGGCCGAATAATTTATTTTTTCAAAAAATGAATTTGCCAAGTGTAGTGTTAAATTTTATAATTTATAGTGTCAAATCAATTTTTTGAGTAGAAGATTCTTCACGTGATTCTATATTATTAATCTTATTGTTTCTTATTTTTTTTACCTTATTGTGCATCGCATCATAATCTATATTCTGGTCGGGTTTCGCTCTGAATAATTGTTGATTTGCGAACTGTTTTTGAGTGATAATATAATCTTGTATTAAAACTTTTTTTGCCAGAAAAGGAATAAGCATTTTTATCAAATTATTGAACCATTTGAACTGAAAAGAAAGCCTAACAAAAGCAATCGTTTGCTCATCTTTTAAAGGTGTACAAGCAATAAATGCTTGAAAACGATGAATTTTATTGATATAATAATTTACTCGCACTAGGTTTGGAAGTAAAAACTCATCGGTGTGTGAAACCGACAGATTTCCCCCTAACATCCAATCAAGCCCTAAGCCCACTTTTTCGTTGGTTTCCGCATAAGACACATGCACAGTTTCGCTGGTTTGTAAAATCGTAATCGAGTGCTTTACTTTTTTATCATTATCTCTAATCAATTTATCATGAACCATAGGCGTATGGGTGGCATCCATGAAATTTTCTACTAAAAGTTCTTCATTAGTCTCGAAAATCATGGAAGTTTGGTAATGTTTCCAATTTTTGCCAGCAACTTGTAATAATGGTTCGGGAGAATGAAAACTTTCATTTTTAGTGTCTAAATATATCCAAATGAAACCATTTTGTTCAATAATTGGGTAAGTGTCAACTTTACATTTCATTTTTTGAACCAAATGTTGCGAACTCGGAATATCAATTAAATGGCCATTTTCATTATATTTCCATCCATGATATTGACATAATACATGGTTTTTATCAAAATCACATACTTCTAGAGGTGCTTTTTTGTGCGAGCAAACATCCAACAAGGCGTGTATTTGTAAATGCTCATCTCGCCAAATAAGTAAAGGAATTTGGTAAAGGTTTCGCTTCAAAGATTTGCCTTTTTTTAGCTCGCTCGACAAAGCTATTACATGCCAATATTTTATTAATCCCCCGATTTTATTAAACATTATCTTATCAAAGAAGGTGTTTTAAAATGATTTTTATACAAAAACTCTAAAATTTCAACAAAAGTCCACCAATTGAAAATCCTGCGGCGGTGCCAACAATAAAGCAGATATCGCCTCTTTTTATTGCACCTGATTCAACTGCATCATGAAAAACAAGCGGAATTGATGCCGCAATACAATTGCCATAAGTTGAAAGATTTCCTAACACTTGATTTTCTTTCACATGATATAAACTTGACAAAATTGAAACGCCCAATTTGGAAGCTTGATGTGGAATAATAGCATCGGTTTCTTCCATTGAAATAGGTAAATCTTCGAAAAAGTTATCGATAAATTCGGGCAATTTATTTTTAGCCAAACGCAAGAGTTTTCGACCATTCATGGCAAATGAATGCAGCTCAGGGTCATACGGATTATCTTTAAAAAAAAGTTTCATGCCGCCACCTTTAAATGTCGAATCATAAACCCCTTCCGAATACGTTTTCATGTTTCCTTTGATGTACGCAGAATCCGAATCTGAGTCGAACTGTAAGATTGCCGCAACTGCTCCATCGCCAAAAAGCGTTAAAGTTTCCCAATTGCTTGGGTTTAAGCCAGTTGAAGCAATTTCACTGCTGACAATAATAATATTCTTATATTTTTTACCATCAAGCAAACTCGAAGCAATTTCAAAAGCACTCACAAAACTCAAACAACTTGAATCAACATCTAACGCAGGAATATTGACCGACATTCCATCTTTGAGTTCACTTTTAATGATGCTCGATTGACTCGGCAACGGATAGTCAAAGCCTGCACTTGCCGAAATGAGCAAATCAATGTTTTCTAACTTCATTTGGCATTTTTCTAATGCTCGTTCAATGGCCTGAGCTCCCATATAACCAATCGTCTCAAATGTTATATGATGCCTTGATTGAACACCAGAATATTTTTCAGACCAACCCAACGGGAGGCCATATTTTTGTTCTAAATCAGCTGATAAAACTTCTTGAGGGAGATATTTCCCGAAACCTACTATTTTAATTGGTTTTCCTAACATCATTCTTTATTCGTCTAAGTTTATTTCCTTTAATGGTATGATTATGAGTGGATTGCGTTATTTTTACTCCAAAAACATCGTTTTGATTGAGTAAATAATGTACCGAAGCCAGAGCCAATTGATACGATTTTTCATGCTGACTTTTGATATAAAGTAGCAAATGGTTGAGTTCAGTTTGAATTAAAGCATAATCATTGATAGCATCATCTGACAGAATAATTGCTCGCCTAAAAAAATCAGGGAAAATTTTAACAGTCTCATTTTTAGTGTTTTTAAATACCAAAATATCATCAGACCGACCTTCAATGGCTTCAATGGCAATAAATTTACTGCCACACAAACAGTTTTCCTTTGCTTGAATAATATCATTTAATTCGTACCTAACAATTGGCTGAGATTGTCTTTTTAAATCAGTAATAATAGGATGAAATCTCTTTTGTTCTTGGTCAATATATTTTTTTTCAATTATCAGAAAATCCTCATTGAAGTGAAGTGTGCCGTTTTTACACGAACTAGCCAAAAAACCTTCTGTGCATTGATAAACTTGGTGAATGGTTTGTTTAAAAATGCGGCTTAAATAGTCTTTGTCTTCGGGCGTTAAAACTTCAGCTACCGAAATCACTTTGTTGGGTTTTATTACTAATTTATTCGTTTCAATCGCATTTGCTAGCTCAATTAACATACTTGGTTGTGCTACCAAAATACTTGGCTGTAAGGCATTTAAACGCTTTATATGCTCATCCACAGGATTGAGTAAATCAAAAAAATAAAATTGTAAGAATTTTGATTTTACCGAGTCATAAAGGTTGCTGTTGGCTCGTAAAAAAAACGCAATACTTCGTTTTTTTAGTGAAAACCCAAGCACTCTATCCAATATCAATGCAACCCAATAGGCTCTTTCTTTTTCACTTGCTAAAAAAACGCCTCTATTTCCGCTTGTTCCCGACGATAAACCAACTGTAATGCCCGAAACTTTTGGTGAAAAATTTCGTGTTTCCTCCGATTTTATAGCTACTTCTAAGGCTTTTTTTAGTTGAATATTAACCATATTAATCGCATCAAAATTGGCCATAAATATAGCTTTATTGATGACGGGGAAATCTTCAAAACTACAGTTTTTTTGTGCAAATGGTTTGTAAAATAAAGTGGTCGAACAATGTCTGATAAGCTTTTTTATCATGTTATTCCTGACAAAACTCACGTTATGGAGATAAAGCCATTTCGAAAGTTTTATTTCTGCTAAATAATATAAAATGGATAGCTTAAAGAGCATTGAGGTCGTAATTATTTGAAACCAGAGCAGTAGTTGTTGCCGAGCAATGCGTCGGTACAATAATTACCTCAGGAAATTTTTTATGAAAAAGGTTTACTTTCAGAAGACTATCCTTGAAATCTTTCCAAGAATCAAAGAATAATCGCACGATTGATGGCGGAAGCAATAAATCAATATAAGTTTTTTTGTTCCAACAAGCATCTGCAATCAAAAAGTATTGTTGTTTTTGAGTCTTCAATTCTACGCCAATTTGTCCTGCGGCATGGCCAGGTAAATCATAAATAAATAACGAATCATCGCCAAACAAGTCATATTTTTTTCCAAATATATCATCATTGATTGGCGAAGAAAATGTCTCAATGATTTTTAGTTTTTCCTCAAAATTTTGCGGAATAAGGTCTTTCAAAATAGCTTTTGTAAAGCCCCAAAACGAACTAATTTCTTTATACTGTTTATACGCTGCCTGCGAACAGTAGAATGTTGCGTCATTAAAATCTTTTAAACCACCTACGTGGTCAGCATGAAAGTGAGTAATAATTACGTGTTTTATGTCGGAAGGCTCTAAATTAAATTGTTTCAATTGAGCTTTAATTTCGTCTTTTTCCGTTACAAATACTTTGGTGAGATTAGCGTAAATTTTATTGGGATAAGTTTTTGTGCAGTCATAAAATCTTGTTGTATAACCAGTATCGTATAATATCCAGCCATATTCTGGGTGTTGAATAAGACCGAATAATGCTTGAAATTTTATTTCTTTATTTGCTCCATTTCTTATGGTATGACTTTCTTTTGATGTGCAGAAACCAGCATAACCAAGATATAATTTAACTTCTTTCATTTTGAATATACCAGTTTACAAATTCTTCGATTGCTTCATTAGTTGATATTTTAGGCGTATAACCTAATAATTTTTGTGCCTTTGAAATATCCATCGTAAATGATTTTGCTAAAATGCCTACACCGTAAGTTGTAAGAGCGGGTTCAGCATAGTTTGTCAATTTTGCTTTTAATTCCATTATTTGAGAAACCAATTTCACAATTGAATAAGGGACTCTTTGGTTAGACATTCTGTAGCCCAAAAGCGAAAGTACTTTATCAATTGTCTCCCAAAGTTTCACAGGTTGACCATTTGTGATATTATATGTTTGATTAATACCTTCAAAACCCACAAATAATGATAACTCAATTGCATCTGCCACATTGGCGAGCGAAGTCAAATCTACAATATTTTTTCCATCGCCAATTATTTTTAGTTTTCCTTCTTGAAATGCCCGAATTAATCGAGGCATAATGATGGTATCTCCTCGACCAATCAATGCTCGTGGTCGTAAAATAATGAATGGAATGCCCGAATTTTCTATTTCTATTTCGGCTTCGTATTTTGTTTTGGAATAAGCGTTAATGAATTTTTTTGGCAATTCGTCCGATTCGCTCACATCAAATCTATCTTTACCATTAAAATATAAACTTGGCGTCGAAACATATACAAAACGCTTGATATGATGTTTCTTTGCTGCCTTTATAAGGTTTTTCATGGTAAATAAATTAGCTTTTTCAAAGGCCGAATACTTTCCCCAAGGCGATGAAAGTGCCGCTGCATGAACAATACAATCTACTTGTTTGACTAATTCTGAAACAAAATTCTCCTCTTCTAATTCTCCAAGTTCATAGCTTACTTTGGAATGTTCAACAAAATGTGTTGGTCTAATAATTCGTCCAGTTGCAATAATTTTCTCTATTTGAACATTCGAAATCAACTGCTCTAACGTTCGATAACCCAAGCCTCCAGTTGCTCCTGTAAGAAGAATTTTCATAATAATGTTAAGTGCCAATTCAATTTAATTGAACCAATTTTTTAGCTAAAAACCTTGTTTTTTCAGAATGAAACACAAAAATATACTTTTATTTTACCAAATCGACCACTAAAATTCAATCGTTCTTTGGTTTTCATCAAGAATGCTCTAAAAATATAATTTTGAAAGCATTTTTGATGAAAATAAATCAAAATAAGTAAGAATTTAATAAACTATTTTTTATAATTTAGTGTTGTTATTCGTGGAAAAGTAATATTTTTTATGAATATTGTATTATTATAGTCGTGTTACAAAAAAATAGCTATGGAAAATTTATACAAACTCCGTTTGATAGCTATCTTATTGGTAGTAAGCCAAATAGCTTTTGCCCAAAAAGACAGAAAAAAAGATGACCGTTATGGTTATCACTTCCAAGGTAAACATCAGAAATCTGCCAAATTTTCTTTTGACCTTCACGCTAATCTTATTGTACTGAAAGCAACTCTTGATGACTCAGATACTTTGCGTTTTATTTTAGATACAGGTGTAACTTCAACCATTGTTACAGACCCGAAACGAGCTTTGACTCTTGGTGTAAGATATGTTCGACGCGTAAAAATTTCGGGGGCAGGCGAAGGAGCGGCTCTTATGGCAAATGTGTCGGTTGGACATACAATCAGAATTGGCGACATGGTAGCCAGACAGCAAAGCTTAGTTGTTTTAGACGAAGATGTATTGCAACTTTCAGAGTTTTTGGGCGTTCCGATTCATGGTATTTTTGGGCATGATATTTTCAACAATTTTGTCGTAACGATTGATTTTGAAAATAAAATGCTCACGCTCACCGAACCCAAGAAATTTAAATATAAAAAATCAATGGGAACACAATATCCGATTGTTTTGACTGCTTCAAAGCCTTATACGGATGCAATTGCGATGGTGAGTAATGAAAAAGTGATACCAATGAGATTGGTTATTGATACGGGGGCTGGACATGCTCTGTTGCTGAATGCAGGCGAAAAAGAGCCAATTCATCTACCTGATAAAGTGATGAGAGCCAATTTAGGGCGAGGGCTCAACGGTGAAATCAATGGCAATATCGGTCGGGTCGATAAAATACGAATGGGAAGTGTAGAAATGAAAAATATTTTGGCTTCATTCCCAGATAGTCTTTCGTTTAGTATGAAATTTACAACCGACGATGACAAAAGACAAGGGAGCATTGGTTGTGAATTATTGAGAAGATTTACGGTTACGCTCAATTATCGAGAAGGATACATGATTTTGAAACCGTTAAAAAACCGATTGAAGGAATCATTTGAGCATGATATGAGTGGCTTAGATGTACGTGCAAAAGGCAACAATTATAATCAATATTTTATCAATAGAGTGATTGAAAACTCGCCTGCAGACCAAGCTGGTTTGCAAGAAGGCGATGAACTGATTTTTGTTAATAACCAAAACGTAAAGGATTTGACAATCAGTGAAATTTACAAAATTTTATCTCGGAAAGAAGGAAAAGAAGTTGAGTTTTTCTTCAGAAGACAAGGAGAATTAAAGTTTACAAGTTTTAGTTTGAAAAGAATGATTTGAAACGTAAATGATTAAGTTTTGTGGCATGGTTTATAGAAACCATGCCATTTTTTTGCTTTTACTGTATTTTTGTCCAGTCTGTCCAGCTACTTTTTGCTTCCAGTTTGGTTTGAATGTCATTCGGTAATTTTGCAAAAAAATCTAAACCCGTTGCCTTTTCAACTTCATCAATTGAAACAACATAGCTGTTCATTCTTTTGCCAAAAAGTGGTTCATTTGGCAGCAAAAAGGCAATCGCACGTGGCGTTTTCCCTGATTTTGGTTGGTAAAATAAAGCAATTTTATAGAAAAATTCAGGAACAGCTACATTATTGTATCTGCCAATGGTTGGTAATCCTTTTCGTAGAACAGGCCCCGTTACGATGTATAATTCTTCGTCTCTCACTGCCCAGCCACGTACTCGCTCTTCGATATTTTCCCAAATTCCACGATTAAAATCAGGTGCTTGCGGAGAAATATTACTCATATAAAATGTTTCATTCATCAAATCTTGACAACATTTAAAATCACCTGCTGGAACCATGTGTCCGCGGTCGAAACCAGTATTGCTATAATCACCTGAAAGAGCCGAATTATTCTTTACTTTTTTGTCTGGAATAAACTGATTTCCTGCTCTACTTGCTCGCCCTTGGGTATATTCACCTCTTAATTTATGCACAACCCATGCAGGAATTTCATAGTCTTCTTCGTAGCGGAGTGTATAATTTTTATGTTCAATAATTTCATCTCCTCGATTGATAGCTGGCAGTGCAAAATCTGGAATTTCTCCATTATCAGAAGTTTCTGTTTCGGGGTCAGTATTAAAAACCTTGTCTTTTATTTTATCAAAAATAGAAGATTCTTCTTTTGTAGTTTCCTGTTTATCGTTGTTTGGGGAATTTTTTTTATTTGTAGCGGTCGCAATATCGTCATATTTTTCATCACCTTTAGTAGCTGTTGCTTCTACATCGGGTTCGGGAGCTTTATATGGGTTTTTATCTGAAACTGATTCCTTTGACTTGAAAACGCCACTAACTGTTTGCCAAAAACTGCCAATTGGCCCAGCTTTGTCTTTATAATAGAGAATATAGCCAATACCAAAAAAAATTAAAATTAGAATAATACGGTTTGATTTCATGAAAATTGTTTTGAACGAATAAATATATTTTGTGGTATAATTCAGCAAATAGGGTTACTTTCCTGCAAGTTTACAACAAAACGAAAAACTATACTTGATAATATGCCTTTTCTTGAAATATTAAATTTTTTTAAAAAGTCCATTTCAATTTACTCTTTTGCATCTATCTTTGTTTTCTAAATCTTAATTTATTAATAATGACGAAAAACTTCATTAAAAACCTCATTTTTTGTGGTCTTTGGGCAAGTGCCGCTTATGCCCAACAAACCCTTCCTCTCAACGATATGTCGGCTTTTAGACCAATCAAAGAGAATTGGAGCATCGTTGGAAGTGTTGTATCGAATATTGACCAATTAAATGCCATGACTACTGAAAGTGGTTCTGGAATATTGGTTTGCAAAAACGAAATTGGCAAATATGGTATTGAAAAGGATTTATTGACGCTCATGGAGCATGGCGATTTAGATATCGAACTTGACTTTATGATGGCAAAAGGCTCAAATTCAGGGATTTACCTACAAGGTCGTTATGAAATTCAATTATTTGATAGTTGGGGCAAAAAAATGGCTAAATACAATGATTTAGGTGGAATTTATGAGCGTTGGGACGAATCAAAACCAGAAGGTTCAAAAGGTTATGAAGGAATAGCTCCAAGAATAAACGTAGCAAAAGCACCAGGTTTATGGCAAAATATCAAAATTTCGTTCCAAGCTCCACGCTTTGATACCAATGGCAAAAAAATTAGCAATGCTAAGATTTTATCAATCATTTTAAACAATATTTTGATTCACGAAAATGTTGAAATCACAGGGCCTACGCGTGGAGCATTGGTTGACAATGAAGTTTCACAAGGGCCATTGCGTTTTCAAGGTGACCACGGAAATGTGGCTTTTCGTAACATCAAGTATAAAAGTTTTAACCAAAAAACACTTGCTTTTAGTGATTTGAAATTTGGTGTTTACAAAGGGAACTTTCGTACAGTAGCTGATATTGAAAAAATAAAGCCTGAAACAAGTGGCAATGTTGCTCTTTTGAACTGGAATGTAAGCAATGCCGAAAATGAGTTTGCCGTAAAATATGTAGGAAAAATAAAAGTACCAGTAGCAGGAAAATATACTTTCACAACAGTTCATGGTGGAAATTCGCAAATGAAAATCAATGGACAAGAAGCTTTCAAAAATGGCTGGCTAAACTCTGGAGAAGACCGCCAAATGACAATTGATTTACCAGCAGGCGATGTTGATTTTGAAATGTATTATTGGAAAGCCGATGGTTGGTTACAACCGTCTTTGGGCCTTTATGCTGAGTCTGAAACGATTCGTAAACATGCACTTCACTATGCCAATTCGGCCTTAGTGGCTAATCCTACGTCACCAATTTTATTGACGTCTGCTATTGAACCAGTTATTTTGCGTTCATTCATGGATATAAAAGAAGATGGAAAAGCTAAACGTATAGTTCATGCCGTTTCAGTGGGAAACAAAGAAAATATCCATTTTACTTATGATTTAGATAATGGAGCATTATTCCAGATTTGGAAAGGTGGATTTTTGAACACAACGCCAATGTGGAATGATAGGGGAGATGGTAGTTCAAAGCCAATGGGAAGTGTTATTTCATTGAGTGATTCTCCTTTACTAAATGTGCTTGCATCACCAACCAACTCGTGGGGAAATTTAGATGAATCTTATCGTCCAAGAGGTTATGAATTGGATGAAAATGGTCAGCCAACTTTTAAATATGATTTCGCAGGAGGGTTTATTTCTGATAAAATCACACCAAGCGAAGACGGAAAATTATTTAAACGTGAAATCGCAGTGAAAGGCTCAGTTACTAATCTTTATGCAAGATTGGCTGTTGCAAAAAATATTACTAAAACTCCTGAAGGACTGTATATCATTGGTGATAACGCTTATTATTTGAAAGTAATCGAAGGGACTCCAAGTATCCGAGAATCAAATGGGCAAAAGGAACTAATCGCTCCGTTGAGCGAAAAAATTACGTATTCAATTATTTTTTAGGAAGTAGAGTTAAGTAAATGGTTTCAGTTAAAAACTGCTCAAGCCTGAATCTTAAAATCTATTCTAAATTTCTAAAATCAAAAAAAATGAAAAACATAATAAAAATATTCATTTCATTATTGACATTTTCGAGTGTTTTTGCTCAAAATGCTGCCGAAAATGACTATTACCGTATCATCACTTTACCTGTGGCTGAAGGAATGCTTTTGGAAGTTGGAGGAATAACAACCTTGCCAAACGGCGATGTTGCATTGGCTACTCGTCGAGGCGATATTTGGGTGATTAACAATGCTTATATGAATGGTGGCTCTGCACCATATTATCGGAAATTTGCAAGTGGTTTGCACGAAATTTTGGGACTTATCTACAAAAATGGTTCGTTTTATTGTGCTCAACGTGGTGAATTAACAAAATTGACAGATAAAAATGGCGACGGAAAAGCAGATTCGTATGAAACTGTTTGTAATTTACCAATTTCAGGACATTACCATGAATATACTTTTGGTCCTAAATTAATGCCTGATGGCTCAATGATTGTTACAGGAAATGTTGCTTTTGGTGATGAAGAATGGTGGAGAGGCGAAAGCCGCCGACCATGGAGAGGTTGGGCCGTGAAAATAACAGAAGATGGAAAACTTGAACCTTATGCAACGGGTATGCGTTCGCCATGCGGAATTGGAGCAATTGATGGCGAGTTTTGGTACGGTGATAATCAAGGCGATTGGATGGGGTCTGGCTTTATCGCTCAAGTAAATAAAGGAGATTTTATGGGTCATCCAGCGGGTTTGCGTTGGACTGGCGAGCCAAATTCACCAGTGAAGTTAACAACAGAACAATTATATGCTAAGATTGACCCTCGCAAAACTAAGGATGCGAATGGTTATTATATAAAGCCAGAAAATATTGAAAGCGAGCGAGGTAAATATCTTTTTGAAATGAAAAAAGACATTCCAGAACTAAAATTACCTGCTGTTTGGTTGCCTCATGGCGTTTTGGGAATTTCAACTTCAGAGATTATTAAAGATGAAACTAACGGAGCTTTCGGCCCATTTACTGGACAACTTTTCGTTGGTGATGAAGGAAAAAGTAATCTTACAAGGGTTTTTATTGAAAAAATAAACGGTCAATATCAAGGTGCAGCTTTTCCATTTAAAGAAGGCTTTCAATCTGGTACACTTCGCATGGTTTTTGGCAATGATGGGTCAATGTTCGTTGGTGAAACGAATCGTGGTTGGGGTTCGGCAGGAACTACTACCGCTGGCGTTGAGCGTTTAGTTTGGACTGGAAAAATGCCTTTTGAAATGAAAACGGTTAAAGCTACTCCCGATGGTTTTGAAGTAGAATTTACTAAGCCTGTCAATAAAGCAACGGCGGCAGATTTTAAAAACTACCAAATTCGTAGCTTTATTTATAAATATCAACCTGTTTATGGCAGCCCAACGGTTGATGAGAAATTTTTGAACATAAAAGGCTTGAAACTTTCAGATGATGGCTTAAAAGTAAGATTATTAGTTGATGGTTTAAGAGAACATTATATTCATGAATTAAAAGCGGATGGTGTGAAAGATATTGATAACAAAACCCTTTTGCATAATACAGCTTATTATACACTCAATAATATTCCGAGTGGCGAAAAAATGACAAATTATACGCCACGACCAGCAAATTTGAAAGTAAATGCTACTGCAACAGCCGAAGTAAAACTCACCACTCCTGATGATGTTTCGGCAAAGAAAGTGGTAGCAAAAGCACCAACTTTTGAAGAAGTTAAGCCACTTTTACAAAAACACACTTGTTTGGCGTGTCACCAAGTTGATAAACGTCAAGTTGGGCCAGCCTATAAAGATGTTGCTAAAAGAGGTTATTCGGATGCAAAAATTGTATCATTGATTTACAAACCACAGCCTAAAAACTGGCCAGAATACGCTACCGAAATGGCTCCAATGCCGCAAGTTCCGCAAGCTGATGCACTTAAAATTGCTGCTTGGATAAATTCTTTAAAGAAATAAGTAACTAACGAAAAAAGCTCTTTTAATAATAAAAGAGCTTTTTTCGTTGATTCATTTGATAATTTACTTCTTTTTCTTCTTATAAATACAAGTAGTATTATCAGATTTAACAAAGTAAGGTTTATAATTACTTGCTTTTTTATCGGTACAGCCGCAAAGATTTACAATCTCAACTTTACGAAAATCTACAGGGTGACTTTCACTTTGTAACGAAATGTAACCTTCTTTTAAAAGTTTTACTTCTGCCATCAATTTCTCGTCATGTCCGCTAACATTGCCACCACCAATTTGCGGTTTTTGGTATTCTAGAACTTTTTCACCATTCACATAATGACGAACCACCGAATCTCCCAAAACAGTCACTTCTGCTCTTACCCATTGGTCGCCATCATAAGTTTTTGAAGTCGAATTGATACAATGACGCTTGTCAAGTTTATTCTCATAAACAATATTTGTTCCAGGCGTGCATACATTACAAGTCGAGCGAGAACCTTTTCCTAAACCACCCAATAACTGAACTTCAATAGAAATTGGAAAATCTTGGTCTTTGCCCATACTTTCTGGACTTTGACAATGAAGCATAATGCCACTATTTCGAGTTGCCCAATCTGGTCCTTCAATTGCTTGGTTGCCCATAAATCTATATTCCACTGCAACTGTGTAATAGGAAAATTTATCTTTATAAAAAATATGACCGAAACGTTCATCATATTTCTGATAAGCATCGGCATCATATCGTACTTTCATTAATCCATCTTCTACTCGAAACGTATGACCATAATTATTGTTTAGCTCATAATTTCTTATTTTTACTTTCCATCCATCTAAATTTTTGCCATTAAAAAGCTGTTTCCATTCTTTTTTGTCAATTTCTTGAGCGAATGTTAATAATGGAAATAACAGAAAAACAAGGAGTTTTTTCATAGAAGATGTTTTTTATTAGAGTTGATAATCTAGACTTAATTAAGATTTTTTTTGACTGGAAAGATACAAAAGAAAAGTAAAATGAAGAAATACTATCAATAGAAACGCGTGAAGATTTTACCTAAGTATAATTATTTATCCTTAGAAATGAAGTTTAAACAAACGGATAATTATCCAATTTCAATTTCATCGCCCAATTTATTGAGGAAATGAAACTCGGTGATACCGATTGAAGAATCTTTGATGAGTTTTACCCAAACACGGTATTTGAAGAACCATTTCATTTGTTTTGAAATAATTCCTTCACGGTAGTATGCGTAAATAAAAGGATGAAGTACAATACTCATACCGCTTTCATTTTGTTTTGAAAGGATATAGTCTAAGTTGTTTTCAATTAAATCTGTAACAACGATACTTGCCTGAATTGTACCCGTTCCGCTACAAGTTGGACAAGTTTCACGGGTTACGATATTCATTTCTGGACGAACACGTTGTCGGGTAATTTGGAGTAAACCAAATTTAGAAATAGGTAAAATGGTATATTTCGACCTATCGCCTTTCATCTCTTCTTTCATTGCTTCTTGAATCAAACGACGATTTTCGTTTTTCTTCATATCAATGAAATCGACTACAATTATTCCGCCCATATCTCGCATTCGTAGCTGGCGACAAAGCTCTTTGGCTGCTTCTAAATTTACTGCTAAAGCTGTTGACTCTTGGTCGTCTTCCTGCGTTGATTTATTACCGCTGTTTACATCAATTACATGTAAAGCCTCTGTATGCTCAATAATCAAGTAACCGCCATTTGGTAAACTTACCGAACGCCCAAACAACGATTTGATTTGTTTTTCGATACCAAATTGCTCAAAAAGTTTATTTTTGCCCGTATGGAGTTTAAGGATTTTCTCTTTATCGGGTGCAATGGTATGCAAGAAAGTTTTTACGCTCTCAAAGTTTTCTTTCGAATCAACATAAATATTGTCGAAATCGTCATTGAGCATGTCACGTAAAATAGATGATGCACGGCCCATTTCACTAATAATGCGGTCACGAGGTTTGGCCTCACGCAAAGTTTTCATTCCTTCTTCCCACTTCTCAACGCAAAACTCAATATCACGGCTCAATTCTTCCATATCTTTTCCTTCGGCAACTGTTCTAACAATCACTGCAAAGTTTTCTGGTTTCACCGATGACACCATTTTGTGTAATCTTTGACGTTCTTGCTTATTAGTGATTTTCTTAGAAATATTGACCGAATTTCCGAAAGGAACTAAAACGACATTTCGTCCTGCAATAGAAATATCGCAAGAAAGTCTTGGGCCTTTAGTTGAAATAGGTTCTTTTACAACTTGTACAAGTACAGGCGTATTTTTGGTAATGACATCATTGATTTTCCCAAATTTTTCAATGTCTTTCTCTAATTGAAAACCTTTCAATCGGAGATTCACTGGGCGTTTGGCAATAACGTCTTTTACAAACTTATTGAGAGAATTGTACGAAATGATTTCGTTGTAGTGAAGAAATCCATCTTTGTCGTAGCCAACATCTACAAAAGCTGCGTTATTTCCTTGCACAACTTTTTTGACTACCCCCAAATAAATATCCCCGACGGAGAACTGATGTTCCGTCTCGTCAAAGTGATACTCAATAAGCCTCTTGTCTTGAACAAGGGCTATTCTATCACCTTTCTGTGTGGTACTGATATATAATTCGTTACTCAAAGTTGAGATAGAATCAAAGGGGTTAGTGACTAATTTTTAGATGAAAAAGGGTGGGTTAGCAGTTAGGGATTTATACAAAAACTAAAATTAATATTTTATATAAATGTTTGGATTCATTCTAACTGCTACCCCTAAGAAAAATTATTTTTTCTTGTGACGATTCTTTCTAAGACGCTTCTTTCTTTTGTGCGTTGACATCTTGTGTCCTTTTCTTTTCTTTCCGCAAGGCATGATAGTAAATGATTTATTCTCCCGAAGGAGTATTTTGAAATTTATTTTCTAATTACAAACGCAAATTTAACTTAGCGTTTTCCCTTTTAATCGAACCGCAAAGATAACAAATTATTTTAAACTCTCCAAAGCCTTATTTACTTCTTCTAATAAAGTTGGTTCTTTTACTTTTTTCTTGAGGTCTTCAAAGATTGTTTTTGCTTGTGCTTTTTCGCCCATTTCAACTAAACTATAACCCAAACCCAACAAGGCGTTGAGGTTTGCTGGATTAAGTCTAACCACTTGTTTGAAGCGGTCAGCCGCTTTTGCATATTGACCTGATTGCATCGAAAGAACGCCCAAATTCATTAAAGCTGGCTCAAAACTTGGTTCTTCTGTAATGACTTCTCGCAACATCATGATGGCCTGCATTGGCGAATCTGATTGTACGTAAGTCATTGCAATATTGGTTTTTGCTTGCAGTTGATGTGGGTTTTTATCTAATACTTTTTGATAACATTCACGGGTTTTCTCGGCATAATTACTTACGTTTTCTTGACGAAAAGCCAACGTAAATGCTTGATAATAAGTGTCTCCCGCTTGCATCCAATTGGCTGTACTTGGGTCGGCTAAAGCAATTTTTTCTGCATACGTAGCGGCACTGTCAAAACGATTAGCAGCTAAAAAAACTTGAGCTATTTGTTCGTACAACGCATTTTTGTTGCTTGCTGAAGCTAGTTTTTGCTTTAGGTCGCTCAACTGTTTCTCTTGCTCGGCAGATAACTTAGGAGCTTGGGTGCTTTCTTGATGCTCGGTATCTTTAGCTGCAGTTTTTGTTTCCGAAACTTTGTCTCTATTTGCCTTGGCTTCGTCTTTCACAACTACCTTTGGGCGAGAATAAAGAAAGCCCGTGAGGGCTACCGCAATGACAATCAGAATTATGAAGTTTTTTTTCATGTTTTTTTTAATTGTTAGTTTTAAAAGAATATCATGGATAGTTTTTTTTGGCTATCCATGATTTATCAAGTAAAACCACAATTTTTTCAAGATTATTTTACTGATTCTTTTACTTGTTCAGTAAATTCTTTTGCTGGTTTAAAGCCTGGAACAGAGTGAGCAGGAACCATAACGGTAGTTTTTGCCGAAATATTACGAGCCTTTTTAGCGGCTCTGTGTTTATTTACAAAACTTCCGAAACCTCTCACATAAACTGCATCTCCATGAGCCAATGTGTCTTTTACAATATCAAAAAATGATTCTAGTGTTGTGGATACACTTGCTTTGTCCACGCCAGTTTTGTCGGCAATTGCAACGATTACTTCTGCTTTAGTCACGATTTAAAACGTTTATTTAAATTATCAATTAACTTTCAAAAAAAATACCAAAAGAAGAGATGCTACTTTTACACCTAAAAGAAGGTCATTAAAATTTCAATTCGATATATTCAAACTCTTTGGTTTATTTTTGGGTTTGCAAAGATAGGTGTTTTATAAAGATTCTGCCAAAAAGATTTAAACATTTTTTTTGTAATTGCTTAATAATTAGTGAGTTACAAAATTTTTTATAGCTAAATGGGCCTTTTAGGGTAATAAATTTGTCATAATTCAACACAAAACGGTTATAAAAATTGGAAAGAGAAACATTTTCCGAAGTTCTAATAAATTGGTATCACATAAAAAAGCGTGATTTACCTTGGCGAAAAACGAAGTCTCCTTATCAAATTTGGCTTTCAGAAGTAATTTTGCAGCAGACAAGGGTGGCTCAAGGATTGCCTTATTATGAAAAATTTGTAGAAAATTTTCCTACAATTATTGATTTAGCAGCAGCTGACGAACAGGAAGTTTTGCGACTTTGGCAAGGGCTAGGCTATTATTCTCGGGCTAGAAACATGCACGCAACTGCCAAGATTATTGTTGAAAATTTCGATGGAAAATTCCCGAATACTTATGTAGATTTATTGAAATTAAAAGGAATCGGGCCTTATACAGCAGCGGCCATTGCTTCGTTTGCATTTGATGAAAAAGTAGCTGTAGTTGATGGCAATGTGTATCGGGTTTTGGCTAGAGTTTTTGGTGTAGAAACTGATATTTCGAGCCACGAAGCAAAGAAAATTTTTAGTGAATTGGCCAATAACTTGATTTCGGAAGAAAGCCCAAGTGTTTATAATCAGGCGATTATGGAGTTTGGGGCAATTCATTGTACTCCTGCTAATCCAGATTGTATGTTTTGTGTATTTGCTGATTCCTGCGAAGCAAATGCCAAAGGGAAACAAGCTATTTTACCTATAAAATCGAAAAAAATAAAAGTAAAAAATCGCTTTTTTGATTATTTTGTGGTTGAACAGAATGGCAATTTTCTGATGCATCAACGAAACGAGGGAGATATTTGGGCTGGACTTTTTGATTTTTATTTGGTCGAAAGTGAAACAAAACTTTTAGAATTGGATGAAATTGAAGATGCTTTTTTGCGTGAAGTCTTATCCAAGTCAATCATTAAAGGTTCTTCGGAAACAATGAAACACATCTTGACGCATCAGCGAATTGAGGCAAGATTTTGGTATATTGTGTTGAATGAAAAAATAGCATTGAGCAAAAACTATCAATTTTATTCTCTGGAAGAAATTGAAGCATTGCCAAAACCAATATTAATTGAAAAATACTTGAAAAATACAACATTTTCAATCAAAAAGTAGGTGTTTTTATTGTTTATTTTTCAGTTTCTTTTTAGATTTACTTAACAATTACAAAAAACAATTTTCAAAAATGGCTGGAGTAAATAAAGTGATTTTGTTGGGCAGATTAGGTTCAGACCCAGAAGTTCGGAATTTGCCAAGTGGCGGAAAAGTGGTGACTTTTAGCATTGCTACTTCGGAAAATTATAATAATAAAAATGGCGAAAAAGTAGAGCAAACTGAGTGGCATCGCATCGAATTGTGGGAAGGTTTAGCAAATATTGCTGAACAATACCTAAAAAAAGGCGATATGGCTTATGTGGAAGGTAGAATCAGAACTGAAAAATGGACAGATAAAGAAGGTATAGAACGCAACACAGTAAAAATTCGTGGAAATGCCTTGCAATTAGTTGGAGGAAGAGGTGCTGGCAATGATGGAGCTACGGAAAGTTCATCTACATATTCGGGTAATAGCGGTGGAGGCTATGCTCCTAAATCTGCTCCGATTCCGATGCCACCTCCTGCCGAGATGGCTGGAAGTGGTAGTGATGATTTGCCCTTTTGAGCAATCAATACCTCATTTCAAAACAAAACCCGCCTTCGTTTACAGGGCGGGTTTTGTTTTATCCCAATTTGGCAATTTTTTCTCGTAATTGCCCAATTTCATCTCGGAAACGAGCTGCTTCCAAGAAGTCCAAATCTTTGGCTGCACGTTCCATTTTTCGTTGAGTTTCTTCCATTAATTTTTCTAATTGTGATTTGGACATATATCCAACAATTGGGTCGGCAGCAATTGAAATTTGTTCAGGTTCATTATAATACATTTTTGTAGTAGCCTTACTATCAGCAATCGAAGTTTGTTCCATAATGGCTTCTCTTGATTTGAAAATAGTTTTTGGCGTAATACCATTATCTGCATTATATTCCATCTGGATGGCTCGGCGACGGTTTGTTTCATCAATTGCTTTTGCCATTGAACCCGTTATTCTATCGGCATACATCAAAACCTTGCCGTTTTCGTTACGAGCGGCACGCCCAATAGTTTGGATTAATGAGCGAATATCACGTAAAAAACCTTCTTTATCGGCATCCATAATAGCAACAAGCGAAACTTCAGGTAAATCTAAGCCTTCTCGAAGTAAGTTTACGCCAACCAACACATCAAAAACGCCCAAACGTAATTCACGCAAAATCTCTACACGGTCAAAAGTTTTTACTTCTGAGTGAATGTAACGCCCTTTGATGCCTACTTTATCTAAATATTTACTCAATTCTTCGGCCATCCTCTTGGTGAGTGTTGTAATCAAAACTCGCTCTTTACGTTTTACCCGAATATTTATTTCTTCCAGTAAATCATCAATTTGGTTAATGCTGGGTCGCACCTCAATTTCGGGGTCGAGTAAGCCAGTTGGACGAATAATTTGCTCAATAACTACACCATCTGTCAAACGAATTTCATAGTCGGCGGGCGTTGCACTGACGAAAACCGTTTGACCAACCATTTCTTCAAATTCTTGAAATTTCAACGGTCGATTATCCATCGCCGAAGGCAAGCGAAATCCGTATTCAACCAATGATTCTTTACGAGAGCGGTCGCCACCCCACATGGCCCTGATTTGTGGCATTGAAGCATGGCTTTCATCAACAACCATTAAATAATCTTCGGGAAAATAGTCTAATAAACAGAATGGTCTTTGCCCAGGTTGACGATTATCAAAATACCTTGAATAGTTTTCAATTCCTGAACAATAACCTAATTCTCGCATCATTTCAAGGTCAAATTCGGTTCGTTCTTGGATTCGTTGAGCTTCCATTACTCTGCCATCTGACTCAAAATATTTTATTTGTTTCACCATTTCATCCTGAATTTGGTGCATGGCGTTGGTCATAACATCTCGACCAGTTACAAATAGGTTAGCGGGGAAAATAGCAATTTGTTTCTCCGAACTTAGTTTTTTGCCATTATTTGGGTCAATGCGTTGAATTTCTTCAATTTCGTCACCAAAGAAAATAAAGCGAAAAGCGAAGTCGGCGTAACTTGGATATAAATCAACGGTATCGCCTTTTACTCGAAAATTTCCTCGCATAAATTCACCTTCTGTTCGTGAATAAAGAATTTCAACCAAACGAAAAAGAAACTGATTGCGACTGATTGTGAGTCCAACACCAACTTGAATAATGCTTCGTTTCATTTCGGTCGGATTTCCTGCACCATAAATGCACGAAACCGAGGCAATTACAATTACATCTCGACGACCCGACATCAATGATGAAACCGTTGAAAGGCGTAATTTGTCAATTTCCTCATTAATCATCAAATCTTTTTCGATGTAAGTATTGGTAGTGGCGATGTACGCTTCGGGTTGGTAATAATCGTAGTATGAAATGAAATATTCGACGGCATTTTCAGGAAAAAAACTTTTAAACTCGCCATAAAGTTGTGCAGCCAAAGTTTTATTATGACTCAAAATCAAAACTGGGCGGTCGAGTTGGGCAATCATATTGGCAATCGTAAACGTTTTACCAGAGCCAGTTACGCCCAATAAAACCTGTGATTGTTCACCTTTCTTGATTCCTTCAACGAGTTTGGCGATTGCCTGTGGCTGGTCGCCAGTTGGTTTGTAGTCAGAAACGAGTTTGTATGCCATAATTTTGGGTAGAGATAGAAATAGCTTATCTGAATATAAACACAACTTTTTGGAAGAGAGTTTCTTTTGTTTGAAGAAATGTTAAGTTTGAAGAACAGAAGATTGGTATTAAGATTTTACTTATAATTGTAAATTTATTGTATGATTCAATTCTTTATAAATAAGGCTATTCAAATGAAAAAAACAATATGCTTCCTTGTGTTGATTACTCAAATAAGTTTTTCTCAAAAACTAAAAATAGACACAAAAACTACCTACCAAACTATTCACAGTTTTGGAGCTTCCGATTGTTGGTCGATGCAAATGGTGGGTGAAAATTATCCTATTGAAAAGCGAGAAAAAATTGCGAGCCTATTGTTTAGTAAAGAACTCGACAAAGCAGGAAATCCGAAAGGAATTGGGCTTTCGATGTGGAGATTTAACATCGGTGCAGGAAGTACAGAACAAGGAATTGACAGCAAAATCATGAACGAATGGCGTAGAGCAGAATGTTTTTTAGAGAATGGAAAATACAACTGGAATAAACAACGTGGTCAACAATGGTTTTTGGATGCAGCCAAACGAAATGGCGTAGATTTTACGTTGGGTTTCTTGAATTCTGCCCCAGTTTCAATGACAAAAAATGGTTTGGCGATTGGTAGCGGAAAGCTGGGCGACTGGAATTTCGATAAAAACAAAATTGATGATTTTACTGGTTTTCTGGCGGAGGTTTCGGCAAAATTGGAATTCGATTATATCAGTCCATTTAACGAACCTCAGTGGGATTGGGGGCCAAAATCAAAATCGGGGTTTGGCTCGCAGGAAGGAACTCCTATTAATGATGAAGATTTGGCTTGGGCAGTGCGAAAGCTCGACACAAAAATGACCGAACGAAAGCTAAACACCAAGGTTGTAATTACGGATGCCGCACAGATTGATTATTTGTACAAATCGAAGAGTAACCGTAGCGAAGTTGGACAAGATAATCAGATTGAAAGTTTCTTTTCGGAATCGAGTAAAAACTACGTTGGCAACTTAAATTCGGTCGAAAAACTGATTTGTGGACATAGCTATTTTACAACTTCGCCGAGTAGCGAACTAATTGGCAAACGCCAAGATTTATCGGCAAAAATTCAGCAACAAAAAATCAATTATTGGCAGTCGGAATATTGTGTTTTGGGCGATAATGCTGGCGAAATTGAAGGTGGCGGACAAGATTTGGGCATGAAAACCGCTTTATATGTGGCTAAAGTTATTCATGCCGATTTAACTTATGCCAATGCTTCGGCGTGGCATTGGTGGCTTTCGGTCAGTGCCAATGACTATAAAGACGGCTTGATTTATGTTTCCAATAATGGCGTAAAAGGCGAAAACGACAATAATAAATTTGATGCTGAAATTTATGATTCAAAACTTCTTTGGGCGTTTGGTAATTTTTCAAGATTCGTAAGGCCACAAATGCAGCGAATAAAAATCGAAACCGCTAATAAAGATTTGATGGTTTCGGCCTATAAAAGTGCAAAAGAATTAGTGGTCGTAATTGTAAATCCTGCCCAAAATCAGCGAATCGAACTGCCAAATCTTACAGAAAATCAAGTAATTAACACCTACACTACATCAAAAGACAAGAATTTAGCTCATAGTAAAATCAAGGGTACAAGCATTGAAATACCTACTGATGCTGTGGTTACTTTGGTGATAAAGTTAAAATAATTTATATAGCTTTTGTTTTTTTTGATTTATTTATAAATAATCCTTAAAATTACATGTATTTGTAAATAAATTTATCCCTATATGCTATGAAAATAAAATTAAAACTTCAAAAGTATTTGTGTCTGTTTGGCATTATCTTATTGTCGATGGATGGCTTTTCCCAAACTAAAAAAAACGTAACAATACCGCCTAAGCAGACAGAAACCCTTCTTAAATCGACGCTTGATAAGTCAATTTATAGGGATGTTCAGAAAATTCTCAATGAGAAGAGCGTAATGGACCAAGTGATTCCTGATGATTTAATCGTTCAAGGAAGTGGTTGCTTTGGCTTTGATTGTGTAGATAACGAGTCTTTTAGTTTCGATACGATTCGGCTCAAAGAAAATAATACAAGATTTGCATTTGATGATACAAGTGTTGGAACTTTTCCTGCAAATGATTGGCAAATAGAAGCTAATGAAAGTGCATCTGGTGGAAAAAATGCCTTCTCGATATTAGATATAACGGGCAGTAAAACTCCTTTTAGAATAGAAGCAGGAGCTCGAACCAACGCACTTTATGTATCAAGTGGTGGTAAAATTGGTATCGGAACGAATACCCCTGTTATGGATGTAAACATTTCAACAGGAGATACACCAGGAGTACGATTGGAACAAAATGCAAGCGGCGGATTTACAGCTCAAACATGGGATATGGCAGGCAATGAAGCCAATTTTTTTATAAGAGATGTAACGGGCGGAAGTCGATTACCTTTCAGAATTAGACCAGGAGCTCCAACAAGTAGTATTGATATTGCCGCCAGTGGAAATGTGGGAATTGGTATAGCATCGCCGACAGTAAAACTCCATGTTATGGGAGATGGTTTTTTCTCTGGAAGTATTTATGCCACAAATGCTATTTTGCCAGGAGCTTCTTCGCCATCGGATAGAAACCTAAAGAAAAATATCCAAAATCTTACTGGAGCTACTTCTATTCTAAAGCAATTATATCCGAAAACTTTTTTGTATGATATCGAAAAATATCCCAATGCTGGTTTACCAAAAAAAATGCAGTTTGGTCTAATTGCTCAAGAGTTGGAGGATGTTCTGCCAAATTTGGTAGAAAATAATACGCATCCAACAGGGTTAACATTTAAAAGCGTTAATTACACTGGTTTGATTCCAATACTAATAAAAGCTATGCAGGAACAACAAACCGAAATAGAAAGTTTGAAACGAAAACTCGGAGAATATGAGTCTCTAAACACCCGCCTCAGCCAACTTGAAGCGATGCTCAATAATGACGAAAAATTAAAACAAACTGATAAAAAATAGAAGCTACCTCATGAAAAATATATTTACATCATTCTTATTTTCAATGATTGCCTTTGTTTCTTTCGGGCAGAATATTGATGAAAATGGCAGAACTCCAAATCAAAGAAATGCTACAATAACACCACCAGAGCCAGCGACGTATTTGACTGAAAATAAAGCAATAAAATCGCTCACTTCCTTCACATTAAATTTTTCGCTTCCCGAAGGAAAAAATAGTGGAGAAATTAAGTTTTTTAATCCAAACAAAGATGAGGAATTAAAAAGCGTAAAAGTAAGCCAACGTAAAGGTTCGATGCAATTTTCAGCAACTGATTTTACTGTTAAAGGAGTTATTGTTGGATTATATGCCGATGGTATTTTAGTAGAAACCTCAAAAGTGACTATTTCCCAATAAGACTTTACTTATTTGATTGAGACTTTCAAAACGTCAGAGCAATATAAAGTCTCCTCTTATTTTTGTAAATTAGGGGAGACTTTATAAAAGAAATTCACCATTACGATTTACTTCTTCTCAAAATAATCAACAGTCAAGTGGCAAAGGGCTTTTACGCCGAGACCTAAACCGCTATCATCTATAAAGAAATCAGGCGTATGGTGCGGAGCTGCCGCTGTGCTTCCGATGGGTTTTCCACCCAAAAAGAAGAAAAATGCAGGTACTTTTTTTCCAAAAAAACTAAAATCTTCAGCACCAGTAGCCAACGGAGCTTGAAGAAGATTTTCTTTGCCCGCCAAAGCAGTTAATGTCGGAATCATTTTTTCGGTCAAAGTTGGGTCATTATAAGTGACAGGAACGCCAATATTGATTTTCAAATCGGCAGTTGCACCTGCACTTTCGGCAATATTGGTTGCAATTTCTTGCATTCTTTTGTGAATGAGTTTTTGTTGCGTTTCGCTGAAAGTTCTGATTGTGCCAATCATCGTTGCTTCTTCGGGAATAATATTGCTTCTGATTCCCGCATTAAAAGCTCCAATCGTTACAATAGCTGGGTTTTCTGTAATGTCCACATTTCGGCTGATAATTGTTTGGTACGCCATCACGATTTGTGAGCCAGTCACAATCGGGTCAACACCGCTCCATGGGCTTGCTCCATGCGTTTGTTTTCCTTTGATTTTGAGCGTATAAGTATCGGCAGCGGCCATTTCTGGGCCAGAACGGTATCTTATTTGTCCGACATTTGTCTGTGAATTAATGTGCAATCCAAAAGCTACATCTACTTTCGGGTTTTCCATTACACCTTGTTTTATCATTAAATCTGCACCACCTTCTTCGCCCGCTGGAGCTCCTTCTTCGGCTGGTTGGAAACAAAATTTCACCGTTCCTGCCAAATCATTTTTCATTGACGAAAGCACTTCGGCCACGCCCATCAAAATCGCCACGTGCGTATCGTGTCCGCAAGCGTGCATAACGCCAGTTTTTTGGTTATTATATTCGGTCACAACATTCGATTTGAAAGCCAATTCGCCTCTTTCTGTAACTGGAAGTGCGTCCATATCAGCTCTTAATAATACAACAGGGCCTGGTTTTCCACCTTTCAACACTCCTACAACGCCTGTGTAAGCTACTTTTTCTTGGACTTCAATTCCGAGCGATTTTAGGTGAGCTGCAATTTTTTCGGCAGTTTTAAACTCACGATTCCCGAGTTCGGGGTTTTGATGAATATCTTTACGCCAAGCTACTACTTTTTGGTCGATAGATTCGGCTTTTAAATTGATTTTTGGTTTCAACGAACTTTGCCCGAAAACATAAGTTGCTGATAATGAGAGGAGTAAAAACAGGGTTCTTTTCATTGGATAAATTTTGTTGATAAATTTTTGCTGTTAATGTAAGTGTATTTTATAAAATAATTGCGTTTCAATCGTTCGAAGATAGTACTTTATGAAAAGTATAAATTTCGAACAATTTGAACCTTCAAACTTAACGATTCTAAGAATACCTTAAAACTACTTATCAAATTTAATTTATTATTTTTTTCAGTTGATTATTACGCATTTTTGTACTTGTCAAATCATTCTGAATTGTGTTTCTTTGTTGAAAAATAAATTTTGATTATGAAACCAGTTTACAAAGCACACCCTTGGCATGGAATTCCGGTGGGAGACAAAGCCCCAGAAAGAGTAACCGTATTTATTGAAATTGTAGCTTCGGATACCATTAAATATGAAGTAGATAAAGAATCGGGTTATTTAAAAATCGACCGCCCGCAAAAATATTCAAATATTATTCCTTCGTTGTATGGTTTTATTCCACAAACATATTGTGGCGAAGAAGTAGCAAAATTAGCTCGTGAGCGTGGCTCTGATAAAGTACAAGAAGGTGATGGCGACCCACTTGATATTTGCGTACTTTCGAGTCATCATATTCCGCATGGAGATATTTTATTACAAGCTATTCCGATTGGTGGTCTTTGTTTGCTAGATAAAGGCGAAGCGGATGATAAAATTATTGCAGTTTTAGTTGACGACCCGATTTATCAAAAATTTGCAGATATTAGCGAGCTTCCAGAAGCAATTCTTACTCGTTTGAAACATTATTTCTTGACGTATAAGAGTTTGCCAGATGAAAAAAATGCTATCGAAATATCAAATGTTTATGGTAGAGAAGATGCCCACGAAGTAATCCGTAAATCAATGATGGACTACCGTGATTTGATTTTCAAGCCAATATAAATAGAAAAAAATATTTGTGAAGGAGTAAAAAATGGATTTATGAAATATTGATTTTCTAAATCCATTTTTTATTTCCTGTAAAAACTTTACCTTTGTGCTTGATAATCAATTAATTAAGTAATTACAGCAGTGATGCTGCAAATCCAATGAGGAATACAGATAGACCAAAAAAAGACGATAACCGTGGTGGTTTCGGCGAAAAAAAACAAGATGCTGCATGCAAACCATTTGGCGATAAGCCTGCTTTCAAGAAAAGAGAAAATGGCGTTGGTGGTTTTGGAGAAAGAAAGCGAATAGCAAGTAGCGAAACTAAAAATTATGGCGACCGTCGCTCAGATGACAAAAAAACCTTTGGCGAACGCAAGCCATTTAACAGCGACCGTCCTTACCAAAAGCGAGAAGAAAGCAACGATAGAAAACCATTTGGCGAACGCAAACCATTTAACAGCGACCGTCCTTACCAAAAGCGAGAAGAAGGCAACGATAGAAAAACCTTTGGCGAACGCAAACCATTTAGCAGCGACCGTCCTTACCAAAAGCGAGAAGAAGGCAACGATAGAAAAACCTTTGGCGAACGCAAACCATTTAGCAGCGACCGTCCTTACCAAAAGCGAGAAGAGGCAAGTGAAAGAAGTTTTGCCCCAAAATCTTTTGAGGACAAGCCAAAAACATTTTCTGACGAAAGACCAGCACATCCTTTCCGAAAAAGAGATGAAAGTGGTAGAGCAACTTCCAACGACAGAAAAAATGCTTACTCAGCCGACAAACCTCGATTTCAAAAAAACGAGACATATAAACCATTCGACAGAGATTCAAAGCCAAAAAATAAATTTGAACCGAAAGAAAATCAAGCCAATTCTTCACGAGTAGATGCTCCCAATTATGATTTGGAGCGAATGAAAAGTAAACTTCCTGAGAAAATTCAGAAAAAGGTTATAAAAGAAGAGAAAGAATCGTCGAAAGATGATACAATAAGATTGAATCGCTACATTTCTAACGCAGGAATTGCGTCACGTCGTGATGCTGATGAACTTATTGCTTCGGGACAAATAACTGTAAATGGTAAAGAAGTTACGGAAATGGGCTACAAAGTAAAGCCAAATGACGTAGTAAAATATGGTAAGAAAATCCTGAATCGTGAAAAATTGGTTTATTTATTATTGAACAAACCAAAAGACTTTATCACAACAACCGAAGACCCAGACGAACGCAGAACCGTAATGGATTTGGTGAAAAATGCTTGTCAAGAAAGAATTTATCCAGTTGGTCGTTTGGATAGAAATACGACAGGCTTATTACTCTTGACGAATGATGGAGAATTAGCCGAAAAACTTTCGCATCCATCGCACGAAATCAAAAAAATATATCAAGTAGAGTTGGATAAGCCAATCACAACCGAAGATTTTGAGGCAATCGTGAATGGTGTAGAATTAGAAGATGGCTTTATTAAACCTGACGAATTAGCTCTTGTAACGCCCGATGCCGAAGTAGTAGGAATCAAGATTCATAGTGGTAAAAATCGTATTGTTAGACGTATTTTTGAAAGTTTAGGGTATGAAGTTTTGAAACTCGACCGAACTACTTACGCTGGTCTTGATAAAAAAGATTTACCACGTGGAAAATGGCGTTTCTTGACTGAAAAAGAAGTAATTCGTCTGAAATTTATGATATAAAAACGGCCAATCATCAGCCATAATTATTTCAAATGATGATTTAGCAAAAAAACCTGCGAGAGACACTCACAGGTTTTTTTGTTTTTTGTATAAAAAAATATTCTTAATTGATTGATAATAAGGAACTTGTGAATTCATTATTTGTCATTTAATATTCATCATCTATCATTGCATGATTTCGATTACAACTCACTGACCAAAATTTATTATATTTGCCCTTGATTCAAATAAAAGATAAATAGATGATGAATTATAGTTTAAACCATGTCCCGAAACGTACAGCGAAACCTCGTGAGTCTGGACTAACGATGGTAATGGATAAAGGTCTCAGTATCAGAGAAGTAGAAGATATGTTGTCTATTTCTGCCCCACATATTGATATTGTAAAACTTGGCTGGGCAACGTCATTTGTTACCCCTAATCTCAAAGATAAAGTAAAAGTTTACCAAGATGCTGGTATTCCAATTTATTTTGGCGGAACACTTTTTGAAGCTTTTGTAGCTCGTGACCAATTTGAAGATTATTTACGTGTATTAGACCAATACAAACTCGAACATGCCGAAGTTTCGGATGGTTCTATTGAAATTCCTAGTGACGAAAAATGTGAATATATTCGTCGTTTGGCTACTCGTGTAAAAGTGCTTTCGGAGGTTGGGTCAAAAGATGCAGAAAAGATTTTCGCTCCTTACAAATGGATTGAAATGATGCAATCAGAGCTTGATGCAGGTGCTTGGAAAGTAATTGGCGAAGCCCGTGAAGGAGGAAATGTTGGGCTTTTCCGAAGCAGCGGAGAAGTACGTCAAGGATTAGTTGATGAAATTATTCATGCCATTCCTGCCGAAAAAATTATTTGGGAAGCACCCCAAAAATCGCAACAAGTTTATTTCGTAAAATTGGTTGGAACAAATGTGAATCTAGGAAATATTGCTCCAAACGAAGTGATTCCACTCGAAACAATCCGTATTGGTTTACGTGGTGATACTTTTGCTCATTTCTTGCCAGAAAAAACAAAAAAACGCTTCAAACTCGGTAAATATAGTGGTGATAAACGCATCACACAAGACGAATAATGAACAAATGAGGTATGTTTCTACCTCATATTTTTTGCTTGATAAAACCACATTTTTCCACATCTTATGCTTAAAAAATGGAAATTATACATTTTATTTTAGATTTTTTGAAAGACCCATTGACTACACTTCAATGGTTTTTGTCGGAATTTGATACGCTTACTTATGCTATTTTGTTTTTGATTATTTTTGTAGAAACAGGCCTAATTATCATGCCTCTTCTACCTGGCGATTCATTGCTTTTTGCAGTTGGATTGTTGGCCTCAACAACTGGAAAAATAGATATTGCTTTTGTGATTCCTTTATTAATTTTAGCGGCTCTTTTAGGCGATAATGTTAATTATTTTGTTGGGAAAAACTTTAGTAATTTCATCAAATCTCGTGATAAAATCTTGTTCTTGAAGCGAGAATATATCACTAAAACAGAAGAGTTCTACGAAAAACATGGTGGAAAAGCGGTAATTATTGCTCGTTTTATGCCAATTATTCGCACAATCGCTCCATTTGTAGCGGGTGCGGGTAGTATGAAATATGGTAAATATATTACTTTCTGCGTAGTAGGTGCGGTTTTGTGGGTAACAAGTATTACGCTTTTGGGATATTTTTTAGGCTCAAATGAATGGGTAAAACACAATTTTGAGAAAGTAGTTTTAGGCATTGTTTTCATTTCGATTCTTCCAATGATTGTGGGAATATTGAAAGCAAGATTTGCGAAAGCTTAACATGAAGTTTTTCTGTAAAATATTGTTAATCAGTCTTTTGGCTATGCAAGTAAACGCCCAAAATTTATTGACTTCAGCTACCCAAAGCTATGCTTTTCGCTTGCGACCAAACCAAGATTTAAAGAAAGAACTTCAACGTTTTATTGACGAAAAACACATTTCAGCTGCTAGTATAATTACTTGTGTTGGCAGTTTGACAACAGTAAATATTAGATTTGCCAACCAAGAAAAATACGAAATGCTTAAAGGACATTTTGAAATAGTTTCTTTGGTTGGCATTTTGTCGAAAAATGGTTCACATATTCATATTTCTGTGAGCGATTCGACAGGAAAAACAATTGGTGGCCATTTGGGCGATGAAAGTTTGATTTATACAACGGCTGAAATTGTACTTGGAATTATGCCAAACTACGATTTTGTGCGTGAACCCGACCCAACATTCGGCTATAAAGAATTGATTGTGTATCCTAAAAAAAATGAGTAAATCTGCCTTAAATACATACTAATAAAGTAAAAGTTTAAATTTATTCAACCCTATAAAACTCAATAATGAACTGCTTCGGACTCATCGGTTTTCCGCTTGGACATTCGTTCTCGAAAAAATATTTTACTGAAAAATTTGAACAAATGGGGCTTTCTGAAAGTCATATTTATAAATTATTTGAATTGTCTGACATTCAAAAATTTCCTGAATTATTAAAATCTGAGCCAAATCTGAAAGGAATTAATGTAACAATTCCTCACAAACAAGCCATTATGCCTTTTTTGGATGGATTGGATGCTTCGGCCGAAAAAGTTGGAGCGGTAAATGTTATCAAATTTGCTGAAAATGGAAAGCTAATAGGTTATAATTCAGATTATTATGGTTTTAAAACCTCATTGGAGACTTTTTTGACAAACCTAAATCTTAACAATATCAAATCACTTGTTTTGGGTAATGGCGGTGCAGGAAAAGCTGTTGTTGCAGCTTTAAAAGATTTGGGGATTTCTTACAAAACGGTTTCTCGTACAAAATCTGAGGAAAATATTTGTTATGATGAAATACCAGCGTTAATTGCTGATTATCAGTTGATTATTAATTGTTCACCTGTTGGTACCTATCCAAAATCTGACCAATGTCCTAATATTCCTTACGAATCTTTGACAGAAAATCATTATTTGTACGATTTGGTTTATAATCCTTTAGAAACACTTTTTTTGCAAAAAGGCAAAGAAAAAGGAGCAAAAACGCATAATGGACTTCCGATGCTTCATTTGCAAGCCGAAAAAGCTTGGGAAATTTGGAATACACCACAATAAAAATAGGGGATTTGCCTGACTTAAATGTCATATATGTGGGAATAAGTTATGCAACGTTTTGACAAATAATAGCATCTTGTAAATATCCATTAAATTATAAACCACTAATCAATTTTAAATTTCTTATGAAGACTAAAGTAACTTTTTTGCTCTTTTTAATGTCATTAATTGTCAGTACATCTTTTGCTGCCAATCCTGATTTGGATTTTAAAACCGTAACCGTTGAGGATGAATTTGCTAAGGTAAATAAGCTAGAAGAATACCTTGCTACCCATCCAAACATGACTTTGGAGCAAGTAAAACAGGCCAAACCCGAACTTTTAGAAGGCATTGATTTGATTTCAAGCACAAACACTAACTTTGCTCCAACAAAAGATATGCCTTTAGTTGGTGGTTTTTGGTGGGGATGTTGCCTCGGTGTAGTAGGCTTGGCATTGGTATATTTTATTACCGACCACGACAAAGACCAAGTACGTAAAGCATTTTGGGGTTGCGTAATCGCCACAATTGTTTGGGGTGTTGGAGGTTTCTGGAATCCGTTTGGATGGTGATACTATTAAAAAAAAGACGTAAACGCCACGAAGTTTTCTTAACTTTGTGGCGTTTCTTTTTTATAATTGATTTTAAAAAATAGTGATAATGAAATTCAAAAAACACGTATTTGTTTGTACAAATGATAAAGATGCTCCTAAAAAATGTTGTGGAAGTGAGCGAGGAATGGTATTAGTTGAGGCTTTTAAGGAAGAATTGAAAGACCGAAATTTGTTAACCGAAATTAGGGCTCAAAAATCTGGCTGTTTAGACGTTTGTGCGTTTGGGCCATCGGTGGTAGTTTATCCAGAAGGGATTTGGTACGGAAATGTACAACCATCGGATATTAAAGAAATCGTAGAAAGTCATTTGGTAAATAACCAACCAGTGGAGCGTTTGCAATTAAAATTTGCTCCTAAAGAAGCATAAATATATGGCGTACAAACACCTGTTTTTTGACCTTGACCATACACTTTGGGATTTTGAGAAAAATTCTTCCGAATGTTTGGCCGATATTTATGATGTTTTCGAGTTTAAATCTTTGAATATTAGTACTTTAGCCGAATTTCAAAGCGAGTTTTCGATAGTCAATAAACGCTATTGGACAATGCTTGAGAATAACGAAATTACCCACGAAGAGCTTCGCAGACGTAGGTTTCGTGATACCTTGAATAATTTAGGGGTAGTGGCGGATGATTCATTTGGGTTGAAGATAAACGAATATTTTCTCGGACTTTTACCTCAGAAAGCTCATTTAATCGAAGGGGCTGTTGAAGTATTAGAGTACTTATTACCCAATTACGAACTTCATATCATTAGTAATGGTTGGCAGGATATTCAGGTAAATAAAATGAAAAGCTCCGAAATACACCATTATTTCGGAGAAGTAATTACCAACGAATTGGCAGGAACTCGCAAACCGAATCGCCGAATTTTTGATTATGCCATTGAAATCACGAATGCAAATATTGCTGAAAGTTTAATGATTGGAGATAATTATGAAGCGGATATTTTAGGTGCTATTAATGCAAATATGGATACCGTTTTTTATAATCCCGATGGGATTCCAACAACCGAAAAACCCACATTTGACATAAAAAGACTGGTTGAATTGAAGAATATTTTGTAAAAAAACGCCAAATCCATGAAAATTGAATACGAAGCAATTATCCAAAAAGACGAAGAACACAATGGTTCTTATTGCGATATTCCTTTCAATGTACTTGAAACTTTCGGCAAGAAAAGGGTAAAAATAAAGGCAATCATTGATGCTGTTGAGTATCGTGGACTACTTACGCCTATGGGTGGTAAATATGGTCTTTTTATGAATAAAGAAATTCGTGATAAAGTTGGTAAAACTTATGGTGATTCGGTACATATTTCAATCGAAGAAGATACTGAGCCAAGAGTTGTTGAAGTGCCACAAGATTTGCTCGAAGCAATGTTGGCGGCCGATGTAAAAGTATTTTTTGATAGTTTATCGTTTACACATCAAAAAGAGTATGTTCAATGGATTTTGGATGCTAAAAGAGAAGAAACTCGTCAAAATCGCTTGATAAAAGCCATCGAAATGATGCAGAATAAGGTAAAAACGAGATAAATGTTTTTAAAATGAAAATTATTGCTCAAAGTTTACTTCAAATAATAGACCAAGTATTGCCTTTTTTACAGCAAATAACAGAAGAAGAAGCTACAATAAAACCATTGCCAAACAAATGGTCGAAGAAAGAAGTTTTAGGTCATTTGATTGATTCAGCTTGTAATAATCAGCAAAAATTTGTTAGAATGATGGAAAAGGAACACCTAGATTTTGTTGGTTATGCTCAGGATTTTTGGGTAAATGAACAACATTATACCAAAACTAAGTGGCAAGAGTTGATTAGTTTTTGGTATGCCTATAATACCCATATTGCTCATATAATCGAACACGTAAATCCAGATTATTTACAAAATACAATTACAATTGAAGGAACGGGCCTATTTACGTTAGAATTTATTATGCAAGATTACACCGAGCATTTAAAGCATCATTTAAAAGCTATTTTACCCGAAATTGGTTTAGAAAGTAAGTTCCAAAATATTTATAATGCTTAAATATAATATTGAAAGGGGAAATTTTGTAAAAATTCCCCCTTTCAATTAATGAGATACAACCAATCTATCAGCCAACCACAAATATTCCTTTACAAATACCTCAACTTGTTTCTGAAAAGACTCATCTAACAAATTACCTTCGGCATCAAATTTTTTGTCAACAAGTGGCGTAATTAACATTTGTGGTGATGCAATGCCAAACAACGCTGCAACTAATAATTGCATTTGAAGACTTGCCCTCATACCGCCCATAGCACCAGTGGATGCTGTTGCAATACCAAATGGTTTATGACTTTGTTTGGGGAAATGGTCGAGTAAATTTTTCATTGCAGGCGAATATCCACCATTAAACTCTGGTGTAACAAGGATGAACGCATCTGCTGAAAACATTCTTTCACCTAAATGTTTCCATTCTTCTGGAACAGCTTCGAGTGAAGTCCACACTTTTTGAATATTTTGTAATGGGAAATCTCTTACATCCAATAAGTTAACTTCATGCGTGGTGGTTTCTGATAAATATTTACGTAAAAACTTTGCCACTCTCACTGTCACACTTTCGTGTCGGGGGCTTCCCGAAATAATTTCAATTTTCATAATATTAATTAAAAACTCATTGGTATATCCATCAATAAAACTTCTGCATCGCTGCTTGCTTTGATTTGAATAGCATCCACTTCGCTGATGCCTAATGCGTCACGACGACCTAATTTTTGTCCATTTATTTCAATTTCACCTTCCAAAACAAAAGCATAAACACCATTATTTTTATGTTTAATTTGATAGGAAGTTTCAATACCACTATCCAAGTTTCCAAGCGAAAACCACGCATCTTGGTTAATTCCTACACCGCCATCTTGTGTTCCTAATGGAGATACAACGGTCTGAAAAGTATTTTTTCGCTCTTCAACCGAAAAAGCTTTTTGGTCGTAACGAGGCTCAATATTTCGTAATTTTGGAAATACCCAAATTTGCAAAAACTTCACGGCTTCTCCATGATTTTTGTTTTTTTCGGAATGATAAATGCCAGTTCCAGCCGACATTATTTGTACTTCACCTTTTTTGATAACAGCAGTGTTTCCCATGCTGTCTTTGTGTTCCAAATCGCCTGAAAGCGGTATTGAGATAATCTCCATATTGTCGTGAGGATGTGTACCGAATCCCATTCCACCTGAAACGGTATCATCATTTAAGACCCTTAATGCCCCAAAATGAATTTTTGAAGGGTCGTGGAAACCCGCAAAACTAAATGAATGATAGCTATTTAACCAACCATGATTGGCATGTCCACGTTTGTCGGCTTTGTGCAATATTGTTTTCATAATTATAATACATTTACATTTAATGTATATACATATTTATTACTTAGAAAGTTCAAAAATCATATTGATTGTTAAAAATCAACTATCAATTGCTCGATTCATAAATTGAATATAAGGCAGCAAGGCTTTGAAACCGTCTAAAATGTAGTTGATGAAATTTGGTTCCAAAATTATTTTTGAATCAATATGGTTAGAAACAGTAAAACTTTTGAGTTTAATTAACTCAATGGCAGGATTTGATTCTTCATAACCTTTGGGTGGACGAACCGTGAAGGCTTCTCTATCAAGTCCATTTGGGAACTGTTTTTTAAAACTTTCTTCAGTTAAAATTTGGCTGAATTCCGCAAAATTATAGTCGATTTCAGTGCGAATCTTCTTTAAATCTTCCGATTCTGGCATCCAAATTCCACCTGCCAAGAAACATTCTGAGGGATCTATGTGGAGATAATAACCCGCAGAATGAGCTTTTTTGCCACCCTTACTAAACGACGCTCCAAAATTGGTTTTGTAAGGGTCTTTGTTTTTAGAAAAACGAACATCCCGATTAATTCTAAAAGTACAATCTTTTGCTTGCAAATGAGCTTCATCAATACTTTGGTCGAATTGACCGATGCCTTTGATAACTGTTTCAACTATTTCACCAAAATTTTTTTTGGCAGCCTCATATGTTTTACGATTGGCATCAAACCAAGGTTTATTATTGTTTTCCTTGAGGTCTTTGAGAAATTGGAGGGTTTGAGATTGAAGCATTTTAATTAAATTCTTAGTGATGAATGACAACTTACAAACTATTTTCAGCGTATAAAAGGTCAATAATGCCAAAATATTTATCAAAAGATAGCTTTTTGGGATAATTACACTTCGTTTCCTGATTTTTTTCCTTCTTCAAATGCCGAAATATTATTGAGCGTAATGATAGCAATTTGAGTTAGTGCTTCTTCGGTTAAAAAGCCTTGATGCGAGGTTATGAGTACATTCGGAAATGTCATCAATCGAGCGAGTGTGTCATCAATCAAAATTTCTTCAGAAAGGTCGTTGAAAAAAATATTACTTTCCTGCTCGTAAACGTCTAAGCCCAAATAACCTATTTTTTTATTTTTTAAAGCTTCTACTACCGCTTGCGTATCAATCAACGCACCACGACTCGTGTTGATGAGCATTACACCCGTTTTCATTTTTTCAAGAGCCTCATTATCAATCAAATGTATCGTTTTATCTGTTAATGGACAGTGTAGAGAAATGATATCAGATTGACTCAGAACATCATCAAGGGAGCTGTATGTAACGCCCAAATCTATTAAGTTTTGGTTTTTAAAAATATCATAAGCAATAACTTTACAGCCAAATCCGAGCATAATTTTGGCAAATGCTTCGCCGATTTTTCCAGTGCCTATTACACCAATTGTTTTTTGGAATAAGTCAAAACCAATGAGTTTTTCGAGTGAAAAATTTCCTTCTCTCACCCTATTGTAGGCTTTATGTGTTTTACGATTGAGCGTCATTATCAACGATACGGCGTGTTCGGCTACAGCGTGAGGAGAGTAAGCAGGTACACGTACGACACTTATATTCAATTTTTTTGCTACTTCAAAATCTACATTATTGAAACCAGCACACCGAAGAGCAATGAGTTTGATGCCTAATTGTGCGAGTTTTTCAAGAATTGTAGCATTGACAATATCATTAACAAATACGCAAATTGCGTCAAATCCTTCGGCTAAACGAACCGAAGATTCATTGAGTGAAACGTCATAAAATGCTAATTCATGGGTTTGTTTATTTTTTTCAAAAAACTCTTTGTCATAAGGTTTTGTGCTAAAAAAGGCTATTTTCATGCTAAAATTTATTTTCTATGCTAATTAAATGAATCTGTGAAGGTACGAATAATTACTGGGCTTTACTTTTACTGATTTGATAGCTAATTGTTAAATAATGCGAAAATCCCAAGGCCGAATGACTACTAACGGCATAGTCAAAAATAAACTGTTTTGACCGTAAACCAAAACCAAAATGGGCATTATTTATCTTGGACGTAATGCCAGTTCGACAATAAAAGTTTTTCACAATTTGGTATTCTAAGCCTATTTTGATGAACAACGGAAAATTGAGGTTTTTTTCAGCTTCAGCAACTATTAATATTTGTTTGGTTGGTGTAAATGCGAAACCCAATCGTAACACAGTTGGGATGTATTGCGAAGCAAATAATTTTGCTCCAGTGAGGTTATACGCATGAAAGCCGATGTTTAGTTTTGAATTCAATTTTGCCACGATTCCGAATTCGGTTAAGGCAGTTTTTTTAGAAATAAAATGCTCAATTGCTGCTTGAAAATAGCTAACCTTTATGCCTAGTGAAACTCGGTTGGTATTTTTTGCAAGAGCAATTCCAAACTTTTGTTCGTTATAAAGTTTATCGCCAAAACGTTCGGAATTAAATCCAAAATTGCAATATTTTCCGTTATAATTGCCTGAAAATGAAAGTGTTTGTAGACCAGAAATGCTATATCGTGCATGATAAGACGTACTTACATAATTGTCTTTAAGAAAACCCAAACTTGCAGGGTTATTTGAAACCGAATTTTGGTCAGAAATAGCAACATTAGCATTGGCGATTCCCCAGCTTCTTGCACCAATTGGAAATGGCTCGCTTGATGCGAAAATTAAATTTGGACGAAAAATGTTGATTGTGAAGCAGAAAACAACATATTTCCACTGAGATGAATCTATAGGGATTAATTTTAGCATTTGTGTGGGGATTTGGAGTAAAATAGGTGAATTATTATGAAAATGGCAAATAAAAAAGGAGAAGGTCGGCTGACCTTCTCCTTTTTGCTAAAACTCAAGTTTTATATCAATTAAATCTACGTTTTACAATGTCAATAAATTCTTCGGCTTCTGCACCAGTAATGTCCCATAAATAGCGTGGAACGTACTTTTTCAGAATTAACTCTTTTGCTTCGCCAAAATCTTTACAAAGTTCGAGTTCTTCGAGGGCGTGCGAAAATGCCTGAATATTACCACCAAAAAGGTTATTTGTAAATAAAAAGCGTTGATTCAACGAAATTACTCCAGTAATACCTTCAATTCGTGAATTTTGATGAAAATCCAAAACAGTTTTGCTCGATTGTGCCTGGTCATTTACAGACTTTTGTTCGCTCGCTAGCTTTTCATTAAGTCTGATATTTTCAGGGTCTTTCGGAGCATTTTTTTCTGCTATTGCTTCAGAAATTTTAGGAGCAAGTGCTTCAACTTTCTGCTCGTAAACAGGCATTGGCTCTGGTTTTTGTACAACTGGAATTACCTCGACGGGTTTTTCAATCACTGGTGTTGGCTCGAAAGTTTTTTCAATTATTGGCGGTGTAACTTCCACGATACGCTCCACAACAGGTTCAACTTTCGGTGGTGGCTGTGGTGCCTCAACTCTACGCTGTGGCGTTTGAGCGGGCATTTCAAAATCAAAGAAAGATTTATTTGAATCAGTTGCTTGTTCTTGTGTTTTGGTAGATAATAATTCTTCAGGAATCGCAACTATTTCGCCAAATTGAGCCAAATAATTATCTGGACTTTCTGCGGCAAGCGGTGTTTCATCAAGCCAAAGCATAGCTTGGTTCGCAAAAACAAATTCTTGACCATTCAGTTTTTGAGCTATTTTTGGCAAAAAATCTTTATTAATCAAAATATATTTTGTGAGCGGTTTGATATTTTCTTGACTAAATTTAAAGCTTGGCAAATCTCTCATCAATTCTTTATAAAAGGTTTGCGGTTCGAGAATCAAAACTAGGGTTTCACCCACCGAATCAATAAAAAGTGGCTCAAAATGCTCTCTTTTTACGGAAATATGTTGAGAAACCGTATTCATAAAAGTTTTTAGAGCCGTTTGAACTTCATTGGCACTAAAATCAAAATATGGACTTCGAAGACGTTGCGTATCAGCTTGCCATTTCTCAAATAAAGCTTTGATAGTCAGCATGTTTACTTGTTGGATTGTACTTAAAGAAAGAATTTGCTTCCCCGTAATACTACTGTTTACGGCGAAAAAATCATCACATACCTTTGCTGCATACGCCTTACTGTACCTTTCGACAGCGGACAAATTCAATTTGTTCGACATTAGTAAATTCGTTTTTTTTGTATTTTATTAGCGGTTGGCTATTTTTCAGGAATTAGATAGGTAAATTTTAGAAAAATATCTTAAAAAATAAGCCCTAATTACTACTGCAAAACTAACGCAACTTTGTTGCCAGTTTTTACTAGAACGAAAAAAATAATAAAATAATGTTTATCGAACCAAAAAGAGGAAGGGGACAAGGGCAAAAAACTGGCTGGATAGAGGTAGTGTGTGGGTCAATGTTTTCGGGAAAAACGGAAGAATTGATTCGTCGGCTTAATCGAGCAAAAATTGCAAAGCAACAAGTAGAAATTTTCAAACCTTCGATTGATGTGCGTTACCACGATATTGATATTGTTTCGCATAACCAGACTTCTATTCGTTCTACTCCAGTCAATGCTTCCGATGAAATTTTACTAATGACTTCTGATTGTGAAGTAGTAGGTATTGACGAAGCTCAGTTCTTTGACGCAGGAATTGTGGAAGTGGCTAATAAATTGGCTGAAAATGGGAAAAGAGTCATTATTGCTGGTTTGGATATGGATTCAAAAGGTGTGCCTTTCGGACCAATGCCAGCTTTGATGGCTATTGCCGAGTATGTAACCAAAGTACATGCAATTTGTGTAGTTTGTGGCGATATTGCTCATTATTCATACAGAAAAGTACCAAATGAGCAGCAAGTTATGCTCGGAGAATCCGATACGTATGAAGCTCGCTGCCGTAAGTGTTTTATTGCAGGATAAAAGATGATTTATATTGATTAAAAAAGGCATCTAGAAGTACAATATTTTGTTCTTTTAGATGCCTTTTTATGAGTGAAACTGTTGGTTTTAGGCTTCTAAAATCTTTTTCCACTTCTCATAAACTACTTGATAATCAGCCACTTGTGAAGTGTTTGGCTCGATTACTTTTAGTTTGGTTAATTTGCTCATTGCTTCTTTTGGAGAATTATAAAATCCTACACCAAAACCTGCTCCGAGTGCAGCTCCTTTCGCTCCGTCTGTGTCGTATAATTCAACAGGAGTATTGGTTACATTGACCAAAGCATTGCTGAAAATATCACTCAAAAACATGTTTGCATATCCTGCACGAATTACTTTTGGTTGAACACCATTAGCTTGCATGATTTCAAATCCATATTGCAACGAAAATGCAATTCCTTCTTGGGCTGCACGGAAAATATGATTTCTTGAATGAATATTAAAATCAAGATTTTGGAACGACGCTCCTAAAATTCGGTTATTGAGCATTCGTTCAGCACCATTTCCAAACGGCATTACCAAAAGTCCATTACTTCCGATTGGAGCTTGAGTTGCTAATTGATTCATGTCAGCGTAGCTCAAATTTTCACCAAAATTTTCTTTTACCCAACGGTTTAAAATTCCCGTTCCATTGATGCAAAGTAAAATTCCAATACGAGAATCACCATTTAACTGATGGTTTACATGTGCAAATGAATTGATACGAGATTTAGGGTCGTAAGAAACTTGGTCACTCACCGCATAAACCACACCCGAAGTACCAGCTGTAGCCGCAATTTCACCAGGGTTTAAAACATCCAAAGAAAGAGCATTGTTTGGTTGGTCGCCTGCTTTATATGTTACGGGTGTTCCAGCTTTTATGCCTAAAAGACTAGCAATTTCACTTGTTACTTCGCCATGATTACTAAAAACTGGCTTTATTTCAGGAATTAAATCGTCATCAAAACCATAATAATCCATCACATCAACAGAAACTTCATTGGTTTGGAAATCCCAAAAAATACCTTCAGAAAGACCCGAATTTGAAGTCGTTATCGCATCTGTAAGCATCATCGCAATGTAATCACCAGGAAGCATGATTTTGTCACATTGCTCATAAATATGCGGTTCGTTAGCTTTTACCCAAGCTAATTTTGAAGCGGTAAAATTACCTGGCGAATTGAGTAAATGATTCAAACAAATGTTTTCACCGATGTCAGAAAAAGCTTTTGATCCAATTTCAACGGCACGGCTATCGCACCAAATAATCGACGGACGAAGCACTTTTTTGTTTTTATCGACCATCACCAAGCCGTGCATTTGATAGGCGATACCAATCGCACCGATTTCTTTTGGGTCAAATTTACCCGAAGCATTGACTCTTTTGATGGCTTCGATGGTGTTGTTCCACCACATTTCTGGGTCTTGTTCTGCCCATCCTGCATGTGGAGAAGAAATGCTCGCCTCAATGTCAGGATACTGAGCCGAAGCGATAAATGTTTGTGTATCAGCATCTACAACCGATGCCTTGATTGAAGAAGTGCCAATGTCTATGCCGAGTAATAACATGATTGAGGGTTTTAATTGTCAAAGTTACAATTATTTTTTATTGGTGCAAAGTCGAGCTGAAGCACCGAATTGGTTCTTCCCCACAAAATACCGTAATTTGTATTCAATATTAAAATGAACTCGTGCAGAATAATTATTATTTTCTTCGTCAGCTTACAAAACAAGTCGAAACCAAGATTTTAGGTTTGAAGTTGATGGAATGTTTTAGCCAAGAAAAAGACGAATTGGTGTTTGGATTTGCGGCAGCTCGTGGCAAAAATCGCAATTATAAAGAGTTTTACATCAAAGCGGTTATTTTGCCTGACTTTTCGGCTTTATATTTTACTGATAAATTTGAGCGTGCCAGACGAAATAGTGTTGATTTATTTGAACAACTAATGGATTTGGAGGTTACTGACGTTCGTCAATTTCAGAATGAACGCTGTTTTGCTATTGATTTTGAACAGAATTTTTCCATTGTTTTCAAAATGTATGGTACTCGCTCGAATATTATTTTATTTCACAATCAAGTTGTAATAGAACTTTTTCATAACAGAATAGTTAGTGATAAAAATCTGATAATCAATCAATTAGACCGAACAATTGACCAGTCTTATGAGCGTTTTTTGAGCGAAGGAAAAGATTTTCGTAAACTATTCCCAACATTCGGGAAAGTTGTAAATGCTCAACTCAACGTAGGTTCTACCACTTGGGAAGCAACTCAAAAGATAGTTGAGCAATTAGAAAATCCTCATTATTATTTAGTGAGATGGGAGCATCAATTGCATCTTTCTTTACTGCCTGTTGGCGAAATTATTCAAGAATTTGAGCAGCCAATTGAGGCAATGAATGCGTTCTATATTGCCTATAATAAGGTAAATACGCTCGACGATGAAAAAGTTGAGGTGCTGCGAAGATTGACCAAAGAAAAAAAACAAACAGAGGTTTATTTGCAGAATTCTTATCAACGGATGGAGTCGCTTGATTCGGAGGTGAAGAATGAAGAAATTGGTCATATTTTGATGGCAAATTTACACCAAATCGAAGAACGTGCTGAGCGAGTAGAATTGTTTGATTTTTATCGAAATACCACTATTTCAATCAAACTTCGGTCGGACCTTTCACCCCAAAAAAATGCCGAAAATTTTTACCGAAAATCGAAAAATGAAAAGATTGAACTAGAAAAAATTGTTGAAAATATCGAAAGTAGAGAACAATTGTTAGCAATAATCAATGGCCATATCGAAAATATAGAAGCTGCTGAAAATCTTAAAAACTTACGTAGTTATTTGAAAGCCAATGGTTTAGCTCCGAATACAAAACTAAAAATACAGTCTTATCGAGAGTTATTTAAACGTTTTGAAGTAGAAGGTTTTGAAATTTTGGTCGGAAAAAACTCTAAAAATAACGATTTACTTACACAACAATATGCCTATAAAGAAGACCTTTGGTTACACGCCCGTGATGCGACGGGTTCGCATGTGGTGGTGAAATATAAAGCAGGAAAAAAATTTCCAAATGCGGTGATTGAAGCAGCGGCATCATTAGCAGCTTATTTTTCCAAACGCCGCAACGAAACGCTTGCTCCCGTAATTGTAACACCAAAGAAATTTGTAAGAAAACCCAAAGGTTTTGCCGATGGACAGGTAATCGTAGAAAAAGAAGAAGTAGTGATGATTGAGCCAAAATTACTATCATAAGTGATGAATGAAACAATAGTAATTTCGGCGTATCTTTGTATCAATTACGTGTCTTTTTGCTCAAAATCTAATATTATTCCGACCTTTATAAACAAAAATAGTCAAGATGTCAAACAACGATATTTTAAAAAAATTGAGAGTTGCCTTGCAATTGCGAGATGACCAAATTGTAGAAATTTTAAAATTATCCAATTTTAATGCTTCGAAAGCTGAAATTGGAGCGTTTTTTAGAGATAAAGAACATCCAAGTTTTAAACCTTGTGGGGACCAAATTCTTAGAAATTTTTTGGATGGACTCATCATTCATTTGCGTGGCCCGAAAGAAGATAAAAAACCTTCGATAATTAAGAATATTATTTCGCAAGAACCGAAATCTAATAAGTAATTTGCAGGCATGACTTTCAGAAATCGCTTGCAATATTTATTGGTTGTTAGACTTCAGATTTCTAATAAAGAGGCGTTAAATTTGATTTTTTCGGGAAGTATTTTTGTAAATGGTATTTCGATAAAATCAAATTGTGAACTCACCCAAACTGATGAAGTAAGGTATCAAGGAAAGATTTTGCAGGAAGCTAAGAAGTTGATTTATATAGCATTTTACAAGCCTCGTGGCATCGAAACGACACTAAATACTGAAATTTTAGATAATTTAAAAGATATTTTACCTTTTGAATATGACGTTTTTCCAGTAGGACGGCTTGATAAAGAATCGGAAGGTTTATTGCTGTTGACCAACGATGGAACTGTTTATGACAAGATTCTTCGCAATGAGAATAAAACCGAAAAAGACTATATTGTAAAGGTAGATAAAGAGATTTCGGAAGTTTTTTTGGAAAATATGTCGAGCGGAATTACGATTATGGGTAAAAAAACACTTCCTAGTAAAATCACTAAAATAGATGATTATTCTTTTAAAATTACGTTGATTCAAGGACTCAATCGGCAAATTCGGCGAATGTGTTACAAACTCAATTATGAAGTTTTGAGCCTCAAACGTATCCGCATTGGAAATGTAAAACTAGGCGATTTGAAATCGGGAGAATATGAGGTTTTAACAAAGTTTTGATTACTATCAGCAGAAATCCATTCTGCTGATAGCGTAAGATTTTTAATTTCTTCCTTTGGGTTTGTTTCCAACTTTTTTTATTGGTCGTCCATACTTTAACATCTTTTCTTCTTTGATATTTCTACGGACATTCACTTTTTGATTTTTTTCTAGTTTTTCGTGAAAAGCTGGTCCAACTGCCTCTTTTTTCGGTACTTTCACCAAGATATTCTTCATTTTCACCTGTGGCATTTCGGCTTCGGTGAGTTTTTCTGAAATCGTAAGGTTTTCGGGTAAATCCAACACAGGAATAGTATATTTCATCAATTCCTCAATATTTGCTAGGTTTTCTTTCTCTTTTTCGGTGACAAAAGTGATTGAAACACCTTTTTTATCAACTCTACCCGTTCGACCAATACGATGTACGTAGTTTTCGGGAATTTCGGGAACATCAAAATTGATAACGTGTGAAACTTCAATAATATCAATTCCACGTGCAATAATATCGGTTGCAATCAACATCTTGCAAGTGCCAGCTTGAAATTGTCGAACGGTATTGAAACGATTATTTTGTGCCTTATTTGAGTGAATAACGCCTACTTTTTCGCCATATTTTTTGGCTAATTGGTCATAAAGTTGGTCAGCTAATTCTTTGGTTGCAGCAAAAATCAGAACTTTACTCATGCTTTCATCTTCAATAAGAAGCAGCTCGAGCAAATTTACTTTCGTATAAAAATTCGGAACATTGTAAAGCGTTTGCGAAATATTATCTAAAGGCGAACCAGCTGGGGCGGCTTCAATCCTGACTGGCTCGTTGAAGTAAGTTTGAATCAATTGTTCAACTTCATCAGTAATCGTAGCCGAAAAGAGTAAATTTTGTCTTTTTGTAGGCAGTAAGTCGAGAATGTTTTTGAGTTGAACCCTAAAACCCAAATTTAACATTTCATCAACTTCATCAATAACTAGGCGTTTGAGGGCTTTTGTTTTAATAAAACCGCTTGTAAGCAAGTCGATCAGTCGCCCAGGAGTAGCTACTAACACATCTACGCCATTTGAAATTTCAAGAATTTGTGGCTTGATATTTACACCGCCATAGACCCCAACCGTAACCACACTCATGTAAGTAGTGAGTTTTTGGATAGATTCCACTACCTGTACAACCAGCTCACGCGTGGGAACGATGATTAATATCTGCGGATTTTTTTCTTTTGAAAATTGGTATTGTCGCAAACTTGGCAGCAAATAAGCAAAGGTTTTTCCTGTACCCGTTTGAGCGATTCCACATACATCTTTGCCCGACATTACTACCGAAAAAACTTTTTGCTGAATGGTAGTTGGAGTCGTATAACCCAAATATTCGAGGGCGTTGAGGAGCGGTTTATTGAGATTTAATTCGTCGAAAGTCATAATTTTATTAGTCGAAATTTGACGGTATTACTACTTTTTATCAATGAGTAATAACAAAAATTCCTTATTTATGCTAAAAATAGCCTACAAAGGTAATGCTATTTTGGCAGTAAATAAGGAATATGTTAATGATAGCTACTTTTATATGCTTGAATTATTCCATTTTTTTCAATTCTTTCAAAAGCATATCAATTTGTTCCATTGTGTTGGATGGAAAATTAGAAATTCTGATTTGAGTATCTTTATTTGGGCCGTAACCGCTTCCAACAATCATGTTTTTGGTTTTCAAAGTTTCAATAATTGCCTTTGATGATTTTTTGGTATCGGCTACAACAACTGTTTTTGAACGATGCTCAGGATTTTTTACCGCAATGCTACATAAACTGCTAGTTTCGAGATACTTATAAATCTTCTTGGCTTTTTCGTCCGTTTCCTTTCTGATATTGTCGATGCCTGTTTTATTCATTTCTTCGGCAACTTTTCCGAGTAAATATATTCCCAAAACATTTGGTGTAGCAGGCGTTTCGTATGTTTCATAATTTTTCCAAAGTACGGGCAAATTATGATGAGCTCCGATAGTTAAACCTTCATATTTCGACAATCTTTTTGCTTTTTCTAGGCACTTTTCGTTGGCAATCCAAACGCCCAAACCTGCTGGTAAACCAAAGGCTTTTTGTACTGAAAAGAAAGCAGTATCAATCAACTCTAGGTCTAATTCAGGAATTGGAGCTGAAGAAACCATATCAACTGCCATCAAACGCTTTTGGTTGCTGCGTTTGAGTTTATGAATATCTGCTTCACGCATTTGCACGCCTGTGCTAGTTTCGTTTTGGGTTACACAGATAAGTTCGGCGTATTCGGGAACTTCAATTTCTCCGTAACTGAAACCTTCGCCAATCGGTTTCTCAAATTTATGAGCAAACTTTTGTGCTGAAACGGCGTATTTATAAAACTTGTCTGAAAAAGAACCATTTACTAAGTGAAAACTTTCGTGTTCGACCAAATTTAATAGAATTCGTTCCCAAACTTCCGATGCCGAACCTGTAAAGAAAATACCCGATGATTCAGGAATATTCATTAATATACGTAGATTTTCAACGCAATGTTGATAAATTTTACGAAATTGTCCGCTTCGATGTGAAATTGAACCGATTTGCTCGTCAATTGCTTGACGCATAAAATCTTCAAATTTTGGATTCAACTCAGCGGGGCCGGCAGTGAAATAAATGTTTTTCATGAATTGTTTTGTTTCGGAGAATTCAAAATTAAAAAAAGTCAGCGAAAGCGTTATCTTGATTGTTATAAATGCTTTAAAAAATATAATTCTTTCTTGAATAGTTATTATAATGTTAAGTCATTTCCTAATTCAATCATCAAAATTTATTCGGGCAAAAATGTAAGATAACTCAATTGTGATTCGTCAAACATATCGTGCGTAATCTCTTGAAGCTCAGCCGCTTCAATACTTTTTATTTCGGAGAAAATATTTTCGAGTGATTCTACTTTTCCAACGTCCAAAATACTTTTTGCCATCATCAACATAAAACTCTGATTACTTTCTTCTGACATGGCCAATTGTCCCATTAATTGCTCCTTGACAGTGTGTAATTGTAGTTTTCCAAGTGGTTTTTCTTTCAAAATTTGCATTTCCTTCAAAATCAACGCATTGGCTTTTTCAAGATTTGATTTATCGGTTGCGAAATAAATACCTAAAAAACCAGTATCTGTAAATGGCGAATAAGTAGCGTCAATGCCGTAAACCAATCCATATTTTTCTCGCAAAGTCATGTTAAGGCGAGAATTCATGCCTGGCCCGCCAAAAAGATTAATGAGCATAAAAAATGGCAAACGTCGCTCGTCTAGCATGGCATAAGAAGGGCGGCCGATGGCACAATGAGCTTGTGTGATTTTTTTCGGAATCGTGATTCTTTGTGCTTGATAATCATTCGGCGGAATTCGCTTCAAATCAGATTTTTTTGCAGGAATATCTTTCAAATATTTTTCTGCAATTTTTATGGCTTTGTTAAAAGGAATATTGCCAACGATTGACATGACAATTTTTTCAGTGTCCATATTTTCGGCAATAAAATCTTGTAACTCCTTGCGAGTAAAGCCTTTAACGCTTTCTTGAGTGCCCAAAATATTCGCTCCTAGTTGGTGATTTGCAAATACAATTTCATCAAAATCATCTTGCAAAGCATCTTCAGGCGAATCTTGATACATCGACATTTCTTCCAAAATTACGCCTCGTTCTTTCTCAATTTGGTTTTCAGGAAAAACCGAATCGAAGGTAATATCAGCCAATAATTCTACTGATTTCTCGAAGTGAGCGTCAAGAACGGATGCGTAGAAACATATCTTTTCTTTGGTTGTATAGGCGTTTAATTCGCCACCAACAGACTCTAATCTATTAATAATATGGTAAGATTTCCGCTTTTTCGTACCTTTGAACGCCATGTGTTCCCAAAAGTGAGCAAGGCCAAGTTGATTCGGTTTTTCGTCACGGCTACCCATATCAAGCATGAGTCCGCAATGAACGACTTGCGTATAAGGCACTTGTCGGTGAGCAATTCGGATGCCGTTGGGCAATGTATGTATTTGATATTCGGTCATAAACTCCTCGCAATAGGCTCTTGTGGTAGGGTTTTAGGCTTTATTTATTGATTTAAGGCATAAATTGTACCGCATAAAGCATATAGCCAAATAATGATAGTCTAATATTTATTGACAAAATTAAGCAAAAGATAGTTCAATGCGAATAGGATTTGATGCAAAAAGGGCTTTTAATAACCAAACTGGTTTAGGCAATTACAGCAGGTTTATTATTGAAGCCTTGCTAAAATATGCCCCCGAAAACGAATTTTTGGCATATACGCCAAAACCGCCAAAGTCTGAAAACAATAGTTTACGTTTACCAATTAAAACGCCAACATCGCTGATTGGCGGTGGATTATGGCGTAGTTGGCTCATTAATGATGATTTGAGAAGAGATAAGATTAGGATTTATCACGGGTTAAGTAACGAAATCCCTTACAGAATTCAGCAATCGGGTGTAAAATCAGTAGTGACAATTCATGATTTGATTTTTTTGCGTTATCCAGAGTTATATCCTGCGATTGATAGATTCTTTTATCAAAAAAAGTTTCGGTATGCTTGCGAAAATGCTGATGCAATTGTGGCAATAAGCCAACAAACGAAAGATGATATTATGGAATTCTACAAAATTCCGTCGGAACGCATCAAAATAATTTATCAAGATTGCCAGTCAATATTTCATCAGAAGCTTGATAGTCAATTGATTAATGAAACAAAATATAAATATTTACTCAAAAAACCGTACTTGATTTGTGTGTCTTCATTCAGTGAAAGAAAAAATCAAAAACGCTTTATTGAAGCTTTTTTATCCTTAAATCTGAAAGAGTATGAGTTGGTGCTGGTTGGAGGAAAATCGAAATATGCGGAAGAAATAGCGAAAGAATCCCCTGAAGGCGTAAAATTTTTATTTGGTGTTCCTTCGGCAGATTTGCCTGCTTTGTACCAAGGTGCTTCATTGTGTGTTTATCCTTCTTTTTTTGAAGGTTTTGGCATTCCGATCGTTGAAGCTTTGCACAGTGGTGTTTCGGTTGTAGCAGCTACTGGCTCATGTTTGGAAGAGGCTGGCGGAAACGGTGCGTTGTATGCTAATCCGTTGAATGTGAGTGATTTAGCAAGTAAAATACAACAAGTTTTGAGTAATGAATCTTTGAGAAATAAATTGATTTTGAAAGGAAAAGAACATATCAAACAGTTTTCGGCTGAACGAATTGCGGGACAATTAGTAGAACTTTATAAAGCAATATAATTAGTTTTTCAATGCAATTTGTAAGCCTAAACCAATCAAAACTGCTCCTGAGATTTTGTTTTGGATTTTCCAGAATTGTTGGAAATTGCTGAGTTTAGCAACGATTTTACTGAAAAGTAAAGCAATCAGAATATTGACAACTGTTCCCGAAAAATTAAACCAAAGTCCTAAAAAAAGGATTTGATTAGTAATATCTGCTGAATGGTTATTGATAAACTGAGGTAAAAAAGCCAAGAAAAAAAGCGACACTTTTGGATTTAAAACGTTTGTTATTGCTCCTTGTTGCAGGGTTTTGAGATTCGTTTTTGTATCACTTTTATTTTGACTAAAAATCATCGTCGAAGGTTTTTCTATAAAACTTCTAAAACCAATATAAATCAGATAAGCCGCTCCTGCATATCGAATGATATTAAACAAAATTTCTGACTGTCGAATAATTACTGAAAGCCCTACAACAGAAGCAAAAATATGCACAAAACAACCCAAACCGATACCAAATGCAGCGAAAATGCCCGCTTTTGTGCCATAACTTAAACTTCTAGAAATAACAAAAACCATGTCGTTTCCTGGTGTGATATTAAGCATTAAAGCTGCTAAAACAAAGAGAGTAAATTGTTGAAAATCAGGCATTTGTTTGATATTTTAAATCTCTTTTTTCATGCAAATACTTTTATCCAAACCAATATATGGGCCATAGTTTTGGATGATTTGGAAGCCTTGTTTTTGGTACAAAGCAATGGCAGAAGCTTGTTTATAAAGCGTTTCCAGCACTAAAGCTTTGAAGCCCAATTCAGCGGCCCATTTTTCTAATTCACTCAAAATCAAAGGAGCAATGCCCAATCCACGACTTTCTGGTTTGACAAACATTCGCTTGATTTCGGCGGTTTCAGTATCCAATTTTTTAAAACACCCACAGCCAACGGCTTGATGCTCGATATAAGCAATTACAACTGTATTATTTTTGTCGATTACATTATAAGTGTCATATTCGGCTTGAGTTTCAGGATATTGCTCCCATAAATGAGCATCTAACAATGCCACCAAAGGAGCAAAATCTGGATTTTCGCTTGTAGTTCGGATAGTTTTTACCATCAATATTATTAGATATTTGCTACTCTAAATGGCATTACTTCGACAAATTTCCAAACTCCTTCTTTAATATAAGGCTCATTATCATACCATTCTTGCATTTTTTCGTCGTTTTCAAATTGCAGAATCATCACTGAGCCAATCATTTTTTCGTTATCGTCAAGCATTGCTCCACCAACTATAAAATTATTATTGGCTTTTAATGCTTTTGCTCCAGCCAAATGCTCTGGTCGAGCTGACATTCTGCGATCAAGTGCTGCTTCATCTTTGCCATCTTGAGCAACTACTACGTATTGTTTCATAAGATTTGTTTTTATTGTAATAATGCAAAGAAAACAGTTTTTTATATTCTTTTGATTAGCTGATTATTTTAAATTTATTTATTTTTTAAAAAATGTGACTTCATTAGATATTTTTAGTCTAAGCGGTTTTTAATAAATAAAAAAAGCGTTGCCAAAACTTTGGCAACGCTTTCCGACGAAATAAACGTGTTACTAACCTTTTTCTATTATTTCCGAGAAAAATTGAAAAATTAACATTCAGTTTAGCTATTATCTAGCTTTTTATATGATAACAGGCCTTTGATTTTATTTGCTGCCTTTACCACCTTTTCCTCTCTTTCTTTCTTTTTCAACTGTTACACCGTCGGTAGTTTCAGTATATTTTAAATCACAAGTGCCATCGCCATAATCTACTATGGTTTTAACACCAGCAGCTGTTATAATTTCTTCCGTTCCGCTCACTGGGAAACCCTTTGAACAAGTGTTTTTTGATACCAATGCTTTCGTAATATTGCTAGAAAACGAAGTTCCATCGCTTGATTTTCCAGTTGTTGAGCCTGTTACTGACGACTCGTCATCGCTACGGTCGGAAGTTCCTTTATTATCAATACTTCTGATGCGTGAACTCGTATAAGTAATCGTTTTGTTTGTATTTGAATTCAAAACTGTAATAGTAGCCAATTTTTCGCTGGCAGTTGCTTTACCATTTACAACTGTTGTAGTGATGGTATGTGTGCCATTGACTGTAAGTGAATCACGCTTTAAATTATCATAAGTAACTGTTCTAACCAATGTTCCCGAAAAAGTAGAATCAGGTTTAACAGGCATCGTAATGGTCATTTTTCCGCCTACTTCTTTATCTCCGCATACGCCACCAGCAACCGCAGTGAAGTCATAAACGATAGAAATTACATTATTTGTAACTGTTTTTGTAACAGTAGCACAATTGCCATCTTTTCCTTTCCAAGGTTTGTCCCATCCCAATCCTAGCATCGGGAAATGTCCGTTTCCACCTTTATCAAGTGTTTCGCCAGTTTCACGGAAGTTTCTACCACCAAAAGGCAAAAATGTGGCATCATCGGCCAATTGATACGCTGATTCTGATTGTTCGTTTACCGTTTGATTGTCAGAAACTACGTTTGCGGCTTGATTACTAGAAGTTACATTTGTGTCATTTTTATCGCAAGAAACAACTGCGATCCCAAGAGCGATACTTAATGTTACAATTTTGAAAAAATTGGTTTTCATTTCGGTTTTTTTAGTTTAAGAGTAATACAGAATAATTATTGTGTACACATCTTTTCATAGAAATAGAACAGTAAGGATTTGAAATTATGGTTATTTTGAGATTAATGACGCTGGGTTTGACAAAAAAGGTTGCACAAGGTTTAAAAGAAAAAATAAAAACTTTTTCACTCAAGATTAATCGGAGAGATTTTATCGTATAATATTTTAGCTGAGAAAACCCTTTCGCTTTTAAAAAAATGACTCTATTTTTGTGAAAAATCTCCTAAAACATTCGCAAAAACCTTATCAAAATAAATATCTCCCTTCGGAGTCGGAGGTTTTTGAATTATGAAACAACAATCCACCAGTATTTTTTCGCTTCAATTTTGGCTACTCTGTATCAGTTCGTTTGTGTTTTTTTCAAGCTTCAATATGCTGATTCCCGAACTACCTGATTATCTGACAAGTTTGGGGGGAGAAGATTATAAAGGTTTGATAATCAGCCTTTTTACGTTGACAGCAGGATTGTCAAGACCATTTAGTGGACGATTAACCGACCGTATTGGGAGAGTTCCTGTGATGGCTTTTGGCTCGTTGGTGTGTTTTGTTTGTGGTTTTTTTTATCCAATAGTTACAACGGTTTATCCATTTTTATTTTTGCGTTTGGTACATGGGTTTTCAACTGGTTTTAAACCAACAGGAACGGCCGCTTATATTGCCGATATTGTTCCAATCAATCGAAGAGGTGAGGCAATGGGCATGCACGGTTTATTGGGTGGACTAGGAATGGCTTTCGGCCCAGCGTTGGGTAGCTGGATTGCTGATACTTTTTCGATAAATGTGCTATTTTATGTTTCATCGATGTTTGCACTTATTTCGATTGCTATTCTATATAATATTAAGGAAACATTACCGAAAACTCATCAGGAAAAGTTTACGATAAATTCGCTTAAAATCAAACGGGAAGACATGTTTGACCCAATGGTTTTACCCGCCGCAATTGTTATTTTTTTGACATCGTTTAGTTTTGGCTCAATCGTAACGCTTACTCCCGATTTAAGTAAAAGTATTGGGTTAAAAAACAAGGGTTTTTATTTCTTGGTATATACGTTAGCATCGCTTTTTATTAGGGTTGTTGCAGGAAAGTTTTCTGATAAAAATGGTCGAATTTCGGTTTTACGCTGGGGTTGTATGACTTTGTTGGTAGCGATGACACTGACTACTTTTGCCAGTAATATTTATATTTTTGTAGCAGCGGCTATTTTTTTTGGTTTAGGAATGGGCGTTGTTTCGCCGATTACGCAAGCTTGGACTGTCGATTTGTGCGAAGAAGAAAATCGTGGTCGAGCTTTAGCAACTATGTATATTTCTCTTGAAGCGGGTATTGGTTTGGGAGCTTTGTTTTCTGCATGGATTTACCAAAATGATGCTTCTCGCTTCCCGATTGCTTTTGCTTCAATGGGTAGTTTAACAATTCTTGCCTTGATTTATTTATACTCGCCTAAAATTCGTCGTATGAAAGCCAATGATTAAAACCACGCTTGGTCAATTTTTCCGATATACTTATTAGATAAATTTCCTGTTAAAAAGGCTTTTATCTGATTTGAAATATTGGGATACAAGTTTACTTTTTCAATTGCGTCAATTTCAAGCCATTTTATTGCTAAAGCCGATGTTTCTTTTGGATTTAAAATAGGTTGTCCTTCTATTATTTTTCCTTCAAAAAGTAAGTGCAATGTTTGCTTTTTTTGTTCGCCATCAGCGTGTATTTCTCCTACTAAAATCAATTCACCGACAGAAACCTCGATGCCTAGCTCTTCAACCATTTCACGAGCTAAGGCATTGCTCAGGTATTCTCCTAATTCTAAATTCCCGCCAGGCAAATTATAAACATCCTGACCGCCGTAATTATACTGCATCGTTAGGATTTTTTGGTTTACTATTATCAGAATTGCTGGTCGTATTTTGATTGCCATTGCAGAAGTTTTATTGAATAAAAAAACAGTGTTTCATCTAAGCAAAAATAAGCATAATTTTCCAAAATTTGTTTTGGCACGCCTTTTGATACCGCTTAATAACAAAATAAAACTTTTTGCTAAAATTTTGATACCTACAAATGTTCAATTTTTAAATAATTAACTTAGAAAAAAATTGCTGTAAAAATGAAAAATTCACCAAATTATAAACTTAATGTAATCGTATTAGTATTAAGTTTATCGCCAGTGCTAGGCTTTTCACAATGTACAAAAGAGCCTCCTGAAATACAATTACCACAAGAAGAAAAGAAAAAAATCATCAAGATTCAGTGTATAATTAATGGAAAAATTGCTCCGCCAAATTTGGCACTTGGTCGAAAAGATATTGATTTAACTCTGAAAACTTTTCCATTTTATGAGCAAGACCGTAAAGAACACAAAGAATTAGTCGTGAAAGAATTTGATGTTTCATTGCTTCGAGACGGAAAAAGAGTTGCCAATCAGGTTATTTTTGGGAATGGTTCGATTGCTTTTTTGGCATCGATGGCAAAAAATGAAGATACATATTTAATACAAGTAAGAGAGGTTTTTGAAAAAACCAAGGAAGGCGATTTGAAACCTTACGCTAAAGGAGTAATCAAATTGGCATACTTATTTTACGACCTTGATGTTTTTAAGCCCGTTGGAAATGCAATTAGTGCTGTTGAAGTGAAATAATAACTGTTTGAATTGGAAAAAGCGTCGGTTGAAAAACTGACGCTTTTTTTATGTATTTATTGGATAAAATTAGTTTTCACATCCTTTGATTTCTGCTTTGAAAACGCTATTTGAGTCAGTTTGAAAACCAGCATTGAGTAAAATAGCACTTCCTGCTTGGTAATTTACTTTGGCAGAAGATACGATTTTGTTGGTTGCCACGATTCTACGATTTGCACTTTTGGTGGTTGTTCCGCTCAAATAATCGTCCGAAGGACTAGCCAACGTCAAATCAAGGTTACCCAGATTAAGTGTCGTTCCATTTGAGTTGCCATCAATAACGGGGTTGGTTGATACAACCCTAATTTTATAGCCTGTTCCTTCGATGATGCTAACGGGAATCGTAGAAGGAATGATTCCTATTGAAGATGAAGAACCAATTACGATTGGGTTATCAAATGAAGCAAATGGGTCAGAAAGTTGAACTTGAAATTGATTATTCAGAGCAAAAGAGCCTATTGCAGTAAAATTAACATCAAAACTGCTACCAACACAAGGCGAAGTTTTAGTAAAAGTTGGTGTACTGATAGTTGCTGAATTTGCAACAATAGAGAAGTTAACGACAGTTGGGCCATATAAAATTGACCCTAAAGCATTGTCTTGGCTGTAACCAGTTATAGTAAGAGCATAATTTCCCACAGGAAGGTTTCGACCCAAAATATAATCACCAGTATTGTTGAAGAGACTAAAAAATGCTAGGTTTTCAGTTGTTTCGTAGTTTTCAAATGGAGTTGGCCCCTGTAGTTTCATTCGGAAACTCTCAATTGTTACAGCATTGCAAATAGGTTTTACCAAAATTGATGTTTCGTAAGGTACTTGGGCAATGACCATATTGTTACTTAATGGAAATTTATAATTAAACGGATTACCTGCTTTTACATAGTCAAACTCAACATTTAAGCACGGAACAATGGTTAAAATTGCAGCTTTTCTAAAACTTGTTGGACAAGGTAAATTACTGCCAATGCAACTTGCTTCGGCATAATATGTATAAGTGCCGATATTAGTGTTGGTAGGAATGTATTCAGAGCCAGTTCCAACTTGATTTCCGCCCGACGGAGCATCCCACCAAGTAATCGAACTAGCTCCACTTGAAGCGTCAGTGTAAATGTTTATTGTAAAGCTTTCTACACAGAGAGGGTCTAATCGACCATTATCATTGGCTAAAAGTTTCCAAATTCCATTCGGATTTTTGCCTATTAAAGTTGAAAGCTTTTGAGCGGGTTTAAAAATGCCTGAGCTTGGTGTTAAACCAATTTGAGTGCCTCCATCGTCAAAAACAGTTGTTACTAAACCGCTTGAAACCGTACCAACGTTATATGTTTCGGCATTCAATAAGTTAATGATTGTATTGTCAGGAGCAACGATTTTGAATGAAACTTCATTGTTATAAGGATAACTATTTCCTCCTGCTGTTCCACAATCATTGATTGTGCCACCATTTCTTTTTCGCCATTTAACCGAAACAGTCACAAATTTAATAATACCGTTGAGGGCTGCTAAAGTAACGGTTGGGTCTGGGCCGCTTTTGGTATTGCCATCGTAACCAATTGTTGGGCCTGTGTAGCTTGCACTTTGTTGTTCAGGACAAAATGAACTTGCCTGTAAACCATTTCCTGTTATTACAATATCACCTAAAGCGATGGTTCGATTTACTGTTGTTGGTACTGAAACAGCCAATTTTTGAGTAACATCAAATGATAATGAGGGAAGCGTACAATTGATATTTGTAATTTCAACATTATAAGTTCCAGATGTTTTGGCAATCAAGCGAGCCTGCGTTGCACCATCAATATTATTGCCATCAAGTTTCCATTGAAACGTATAACCTGCGGCTGTGGTGGCATCAAAAATAACGGAATCGCCTTCACAAAATATCAAAGACCGTGTAACTGTAATTGTCGTTGAAGGACAATTTGGATTTAAAGTTGCCAACACCGCCGCATCAGCTTTGATTAATCCTGCACCAGAGGCGTAGTCAAAACCAGTGTCAAAAACGGGTGTAGTAGGGTCATCCATATCTACACATGAAGCAATGAGAGCAGTTTTTATAGCACTTGTAGTTAGCGATGGATTACCTTGTAGCATTAAACCTGCTACTGCGGCAGCGTGAGGTGCAGCGGCAGATGTACCTGCAAAATTTGGAATTCCATCTGGTTCATAGTCATAACCCGCAATAAAAAAAGAGGTGTTAGCTCTATCAGGAGCAACAATTTCAGGTTTTAATCTATCATCGGGAGTAGCTAAGCGACCTCCAGCAGTAGTAAGATAGATTGGCGTGCCACCTCTTGATGAAAAACTTTCTAAAATGGGAGAATTTACTCCATAAGCAGGCGTTTTATCGTAACTAGCAGCCCCAACCGCAATTGCTCCTTTGGCATTAGCGTGGCCAATAGTAGTTCCAGCTTTGATTCCAATAATATCGGCGGGTGTATCTGTCCAAGCAAGTCGAGCGTAATCAACAAATTTGATATTACTTGGGTTCGTTCCTCTAAACTTGGTTATCATTATATATTTTTTGCCAGTCGAGGAGGTTGATAATATCTCGAAAGGGTCTCCTCCAATATTAGCATCAAAAGAAGCTGCTTCAATGGTGTAGTTGATTTCATCAGTTGTGGTAAGCACATAAATATCAAGGTCTGAAGCCGAGCCAGGAGAGCCATTTCCAACCGATAAATAGGGTTCATCCCATTGAAAAGCCATCAATAATCCTCTACTTCCAGCCGTTACGGGTAAAAAGTAAACAGGATTAGCAACTGTTCCAAAATTATGGGCAATAGCACCATCACCAAAAGGCTCAAATGTTGATGCTTGAAAAGGAGCTTCATACGAATAATGAAATTGATTACCCGCCGATGAAAAATATGTTGCACCTTTTACATTTACGGCATAATCAACCGCTTGAGCAATAACTCCATCTTGAAAATAAGGTTCATTAAAATAAATCACATCATCGACAATTACTTTACAACCAGCATCAGCTAAAGCCCTGATTCCATTGGCAAAGTCAATGTCAGAATTGAATGCTGTATAAAAGTAAAGTTTAGCACCGGGAGCAACATCATGAATAATTTCTAGCATTGCTCGACCTTCATCATCGCCAGTACCATCATTCAAATCGCTGAGTACAGTTACAGGAACCGTAAACCCATTTGGATTGCCAGTTCCTGGGAGTTCTCCCGCTGTTATACTTGTTGAAGCCCCATTTAAGTGATCATAACTGTCCGAAAGAACACCAATTTTTACACCAGTTCCATTCAAACCTGTAAGCTGACGAGCAATATTAGACCGTTGGGCCGCATCTCCTTGCGAAAGTACTGGGCCAGAATTGTGAATAGGTTTTAAAACAGGTTGCATCCAATTGATGCTTTTACTTGATGTTAACCCCAAAATTTTATTTATTTCCAACCAACAAGTAATTGTTGTTTCATGTGTTGCAATAATTTCAGCACCTACATTTGTTAGCTCTTTTTTTGAACCAGCATTATTGACAATTACATTAACCAAGATTTTTTGATTATTGTCTTTGAAAGAAAACAAAGAATAATTTAAAATATTGAAAGTATTATTGGGTGCTTGAAGCAAATTTACCCCATCTACTACAGCCGATAATCCTAATTTTAATTTAGGGTTTTTGGTGTTTTGATTGAGAGAAGAAACAATTTTTTGTGCATTTCCAACAAAGGAAAGGCAACAAAAAACTACTCCCCAAGCAAATAATAGGAATTGTTTTTTCATTTTTTAAGTGTGTCCTTTATAATATTTTAAATAGTATAGCTATAATAATAACGAGTTTCTGTTTTTAGAACGTATGGTTACTCAAAAAAATAGAATAATTGTACAAGTTGCTTTAAAAATGGAATTATAACAATTATTGTGCAATAGTTTTACTTAACGGAAACATTTTTTCGACCATAGATTGAATAAAATTCAACAAAGAATCATAATTATTGAGATTAAATTAAGTTGACAAAATAAGTGTTTTTTGCGTAAATGCTTGTCTATCAGTAAATTAGGGTATTTATTTGCTTCGCTTTTTTGGGGATAATAACTATCACTCTTTTGAAACCTCAATTCTTGAACCGAATTGTTTTGAGTTTAGAAGTAGATATACTAATTTTACATCCGCAAAAATGCAAAATTCTAAGCGAAAAATGAGAGAGATACAATTTAGAGAAGCCCTACGTGAAGCCTTATCAGAAGAAATGCGTCGTGATGAAAACGTATTCTTGATGGGCGAAGAAGTAGCCGAATATAACGGTGCTTATAAAGTAAGTCAAGGTATGTTGGATGAATTCGGTGCAAAACGAGTTATCGACACACCAATCGCTGAGTTAGGTTTCGGTGGAATCGGTGTCGGTGCAGCTGTAAACGGTTTGCGTCCAGTTATCGAATTTATGACCTTCAACTTTTCATTGGTTGCTATTGACCAAATCATCAATTCTGCGGCCAAATTTATGGCAATGTCGGCAGGGCAATATTCTTGTCCAATCGTATTTCGTGGCCCAACTGGAAATGCAGGTCAATTAGGTGCTCAACACTCACAAAACTTTGAAAACTGGTTTGCTAATACACCAGGTTTGAAAGTAGTAGTACCATGTAGCCCTTATGAAGCTAAAGGTTTATTGAAAGCCTCAATTCGTGACAGTGACCCTACTATCTTTATGGAGTCAGAGCAAATGTATGGCGATAAAGGTGAAGTTCCAGAAGGCGAATATATCATTCCATTGGGTAAAGCCAATGTAGTAAAAGAAGGTTCAAACGTAACAATCGTTTCGTTTGGAAAAATGATTCCGAGAGTTGTTCTTCCTGCCATTGCTGAATTAGAAAAGGATGGAATCAGTGTTGAATTAATCGACTTACGTACCGTTCGTCCGATTGATTATGCAACCGTTATCAATTCTGTTAAGAAAACAAACCGTTGTGTAGTAGTTGAAGAAGCATGGCCTTTGGCAGCGATTTCATCAGAAATTACTTATCACTTACAACGATATGCGTTTGATTATCTTGATGCTCCAGTGATTCGTGTAAATAACATGGATATTCCACTTCACTATGCTCCAACGCTCATCGAAGCTACTTTACCAAATGTAAAACGTACAGTAGATGCAGTTAAGAAAGTGATGTATAAATAATATTACTTGTAAATTTGAAAAAGCATTGTTCGATTCGGGCAATGCTTTTTTGTTGGCTTATTTTTGTTTCATCTGTCGCTTTCGTAATTTACTCAAAAACTCAGGCGTAATACCCAAATAGGAAGCAATAAAATGCTGAGGAACTCGCTGTGGAAGCGAAGGATAACGTTTCAGAAATTCTTCAAATTTATCCATTGCCGTATAGGAAACAGTACTGAATAATCGTTTTTGAAGCACACTCAAATGTCGCTGAATCATTAACCTAAACATTCGTTCAAGTTTCGGAACTCGAGCCAATAACTCATCTTTTGATGCACGAGAAAGCACCAAGATTTCGCAATCTTCCAATGTTTCGATGTACATAATACTTGGTGTTTGATTCTCGAAACTCGTAATATCGCTTACCCACCAGTCTTCCACCGCAAACTCTAGCGTAAGTTCTTGTCCTTTGTGGTCAATAAAATATTCTCTAATACATCCTTTCAATACATAAGCTTCAAAATTACATATATCACCAGCGTTGAGAAGCATTGTTTTTTTAGGAATTTCTCGCAACTGCATACAAGCTTTTACTACTGATAATTCTTCAGCAGTGAGGTTAACAAATTTTGAAATGTAGTTTTGAATGCTTTCTTGCATGAATATGACTTATAATTGCGGTAATAATTTTATTTCTTGTTCCAGTTTAATGCTTTTTCTGAGAAGAAATCTCAACTTTGTAATTAAATTATTAGTTTACAGTATTGACGATTTCACAAAGGTATTTTTTTGCCAAAAAATCATCATTATCTACGTTATATTGAAACTTGAAATAAAGATTCTAAGTTCAGTATTTTGATTTTACAAACAGTTTTTTCATAAACAAAACCTATATTTACTATGAATTACACAGCATCACCGCAGCGTTACCAAGACATGGAATACCGTCGTTGTGGTAAAAGTGGATTAAAACTTCCTGCACTTTCATTAGGGCTTTGGCATAATTTCGGTGGCATTGATAATTTTGAAAATGCCCGTACAATTTTGAAATTAGCTTTTGATAACGGTGTTACACACATTGACTTAGCCAATAATTATGGACCACCAGCAGGTTCGGCCGAAGAAACTTTTGGACAAGTTTTCCAAAAAGATTTGAAACCTTACAGAGATGAATTGGTAATTACAACTAAGGCTGGTTATTATATGTGGGAAGGCCCGTATGGCGAATGGGGTTCAAAAAAATATTTGGTTTCGAGCTTAGACCAAAGCCTAAAGAGAATGGGTTTAGATTATGTTGATATTTTCTATCATCACCGCCCTGACCCTGAAACCCCTCTAGAAGAAACAATGTCGGCACTTGATTTAATTGTTCGTCAAGGAAAAGCATTATACGTGGGAATTTCAAATTATAGTGCTGCTGATACCGAAAAAGCCGCTAAGATTTTGAAAGAATTAGGTACACCGTGTATCATTCATCAAGCGAAATATTCGATGTTCGACCGTTGGGTAGAAGGTGGTTTGTTGGATGTTTTAGAAGCCAACGGAGTGGGTTGCGTAGCATTTTCTCCACTTGCACAAGGCTTATTATCAAATAAATATATCAAGGGAATTCCAGCAGATTCGAGAGCTGCTTCAGGGCGTGGCAATGGTGCGATTGAAGAAAACCGAATTACGGAGGAAAACGTAAATAAAGTAATCAAACTCAATGATTTAGCCGTAAAACGTGGTCAAAATTTGGCACAAATGGCATTATCTTGGATATTGAAAGACCCACGTATTACATCGGTTATTTTGGGTGTTAGTAAACCACAACAACTGACGGATTCATTACAATGTCTAAAAAATACTTCTTTTGACGAAGCAGAATTACAAGAAATCAATAGTATTTTGGCTTAAAAAGCATTATTTTTAAACTTAAAACCTTATTTAGATGCAAAAACATATTTTATTTTCATTGGCTTTCAGCACATTTGCGTATGTTTCGTGTGCTCAAAGTTCAAGTACTTCGGTAGAAACAAAAGCTCCTAACTCTACGTATCCATCGGCATTTCAAGGGCAGACCCGTATAGGAGCAGTAAAAACTCAAACGCCTTATGATTTTAAAGTGCTTACTGAAGGACTTACTTCTCCGTGGGGAGTGAAAAGTTTGCCTGATGGCAGATTGATTATCACTGAAAAAAGTGGAGTGATGAGAATCGCAAAGACAAATGGCGAATTGAGTAAACCAATTACTGGAGCTCCAGCGGTAAACTCTGATGGACAAGGTGGGTTATTGGGTATTACTATCGACCCAGCTTTCGAGAAAAACCGAATGATTTATTGGACTTTCTCTGAAAATGTAACAGGAGGCACGCACACATCGGTAGCCAAAGGAAAACTTTCGACTGATGAAACCACCATTGAAGGTGCAACCGTTATTTACAGAGCAACTCCAGCTCATAAAGGTAATTTGCACTACGGTGGAAGAATTATTTTTGATAAAAATGGCAATTTATTTGTGAGTACTGGCGAGCGTTCAGACATGATTACACGCCCACAAGCACAACAACTTAATTCAAGTCTTGGAAAAATTCTTCATATCACAACTGATGGAAAACCAGTAGAAGGAAATCCATTTATAGGCAAAGAAGGTGCAAAACCAGAACTTTATTCTTATGGACATAGAAACGTACAAGGTTTGACTTTCCACCCTGTAACAGGCGAGCTTTTCTCGAATGAGTTTGGGCCAAGAGGTGGCGATGAAATCAACCATGTACAAGCAGGTAAAAACTATGGATGGCCAACAATTACTTATGGCACAGAGTATAGCGGAAAGAAAGTTGGCGACGCAATTCAACAAAAAGAAGGACTCGAACAACCTGTTTATTATTGGGACCCATCAGTTTCGCCAAGTGGAATGACTTTTTATAGCGGCGATATGATTCCTGAATGGAAAAACAACCTTTTTGTAGGCTGTTTGAGTGGTATGCACATTGCTCGTTTGATAATCGAAAATAACCGAGTTGTTGGCGAAGAAAGATTGCTTTCGGAAGAATACCAACGTTTCCGTGACGTAACTCAAGGCAAAGATGGTGCATTATATGCTGTAACTGACCAAGGTCGTCTTTATAGAATTGCTAAGAAATAACATAATTAGTTAATAAATGTTGTAAAAAAACGTGTCCGAAGGTCGAGACACGTTTTTTTATATAAGCTTATTTAGCGTTGATTGTTTTGTCTATTACTTCAAGTAAACCATGTTGTGGCTTGTCTTCGCCTAATTGCCAAAACATGATACCATTCAATTTATTTTTGACAACATATTCGGTTTTGAGTTTCATTGATTCAGGGTCGTCGTAAGAGAAGAAGCTTTTTTCTTCTTCTGAAAACATATAAGGAGCTTGTGCGGTAGCATCCCAATATTTTTTGTAAGTCTTATGCTCGGCCAAAAATCCTTCTAAAGCATTATAAGAAAGTCCTCTTTCAAATGCACATGGCTGATAAAGTCCGTTGTTTTCGGTTGCTTTTAGCTTGAAAATTCTGCCGTACATGGCTGCTCCAATCGCAATTTTATTGGCAGGAACGCTTTTGGCAATGAGCATTTTTACCCCATTATCAACCGATTCTTTTAGCTGTGGCGTAGCGTACAGACCTGTGTGGTGGCCGCTTACTTCGCTGTATCCGTTTACCAAATCATAACTCATCAAATTGATTCTGTCGAGAAGCGGCGTAACTTTTTCCCATTCAACCGATTCTTCAATGTAATTACTAAAACCACCTGCTGCAAAACTTAATTCATATTTATTGCCAAAAGTTGCTCGGAGAGTTTTAATGAGTGCCGTAAAATTTGGTTTATCTTCGGGCATAAACGGATGTCCAGGCGGGCCAGCAATGGCTGGGTATTCCCAATCTAAATCTAGTCCATCTGCATTGAAACTGACCAAAAGTTTTTTCACCGAAACTGCAAATTCTTCTCGTGCTTTTTGGGTAGAAAATACGCCCGAACAAGTATAGCAGCCTTCCCAGCCACCCAAAGAAAGGATAACTTTGAGTCTCGGATTCTTCTTTTTCAATTCCACTAAATGCTTGATAGTCAGGCTGTCATTTTTATTATCAATAGCCAAAACGTTGCCTTTTAGGTGTAAAAAAGAAAAAATAATATGCGTGAGTTTATCAACCTGATACTTGTCAATATTTTGACTATTTCCAGCGTAATAACCAATGACAGCTATTTCTTTTTCTTTTTTAGGTTTGATGGAAGTGTTTGCCGCAAAAATAAAAAAACAAGAGCAGGCAAGTAGGAGGGTTTTAGTTTGTGATTTCATGAAGATTTCTTAGAAAAAACTTTAAAATGGATTTATTTAAAAGATTTTTCAAAGATACGATTGAAAAAGGTTTTTACCGCCCAAATCTCAAACCAACAGTCGTAATATTCTGGGTAGCCGAACTTCTTTCTAATTTATTCAAGAAAACATTCTTAATATCAGCTTCCACAAAAAGATTCACCACTCCATAACCCATATTTAGAATAATTCCGTAGCGGTATGGATTCTCTGGATTTTTGATACTCACTTTTGTTTCTTGCTGATTTAGGGCTTTAATTTCTGCATAGTTTCTGCTTCCTCTCAACAACATTCCGATATAAGCACCAACACCAAAATTGAATGTTTTTTGATTATTTTGTCCATAAAAATTAATGGTAGGTATTATCTTAAAATCGGTATAAAACAACGACTGATTATTGGTGTATGGCGTTATTTCTTTAGGTAAAGCAGTTGTATTAAAACGGTCAACAGTATAATAATTATCACCATTTTTGGCAGGTTTATATACAGCTACGGTGTCATATTTTGTATTATCAAGACTGTTCAAACGCAATAAATAGGCTGTTCGTTTGGTGCTGGTGCTTTGTAAATGATACCAACTTAAATCAAAACCGTAACGTAATACAATTTCTTTTCGACCTGTTCGGACAAAACTTTCTTGTCGCATCAAAGCAATGCTTAGGCTAGGTGAAGTAAAGAAATTCTGGCGAAAAATCTGCTCTGTTAGCTTAAAAGGATTATAAGTGGCATTGCTAACTTGTAGATAATTAGCCGAATTCAACCCAATCGAAAAATTAAGGTAAGTGTTTCTTTTTAGACGTTGCCAAGGAGTCAAACCTTCCAATTGGCGTTGAAGCGTTGTTTCTTTGGTATAAGAATTTCCTTCATAGTCCTGCCGAAAACTTCGACGAACATTATTGGGCATTTCTTCCAAATCCTGGTTCATTTGCACCACAATTCTGTTCAAATCATATTTTTCCAAAGCTTTTAAATCTTCACGGGTTTGGCCCCAAAGCACAATTTTTTTTCTTTTACCAATATTCACTACAATCGAGTCAATATCACTAAAGTTTTCGGCAAAACTAACCGATGAATAAAATAAAAAAAAGAGTGGAAATAGCTTTTTCATCGTAAAAATTGGGGATTAAAAAGTCTTACTTATCCGTAGAGTCGGCGGTCATCGTTTCGTTTTTGAAACTTTCTTTCACAAATGCCCAAACTTTATTCGGTTTATTGTTGATTGAAGGAAGTTCTTCTGTTGGTTCAGCACCAAACTTGTTTAGTTTCTTTGTGAAACGAGCCAAAAAGCCACCTTTTTTTTCTTTTTTAGGAAGATTATACCCTTCTTCATCATCAGGAATTTCTAAAATAGCAATTCGTTCTCTTTTTTGAGGAATCTTCTTTTCGAGTAAATTTGGATTCGCTACGAATGTAACAGTACTTTCTGAAAATGTAGGTTCAACTTTACTAGTCGCTTCTTCAGCAAGATTCACCACTTCTTTTTGCTCCGAAAATACGGTTGTATCTAGCGGTTTTTCTATTTCTTCAGTTATTGGAACAGTATTTTCTGCCAAAATTCGTTGAACAATGATTGACTGAGGAAAAGATTTCTCTTTGTTGTTTTCTTGTGTCGATTTAGTAGCTTTTGATACGTTTGGTTGTGTCGATATAGTATTTTTTGAATTATTAATCGCTTGATTATCAGTTTTTTCTGTGAGATTTTGGTTGAAAAAATAAAAGCCAACTCCTCCTAATACTACAATGCTTGCGGCCATACTTGTCCACCAAATAAACGGAGTTTTTTGTTTACCTTGCTTTTGCTCAATGCGTTGCCATACGTCCCGTTTGTTCCAGTCGGGTTCAAAATCGGTATGATCGATTTTCTGTTGAATATGCTTATAAAATTCGTCTGCCTGCATGACTTTTATCAATTTGAACGGTATCCGATTGCGTGTCAACTATTTTGACGGCATCCCGTATGAGAATTTTCTTTTGTAATAATTTTCGAGCGTGGTTTAGCTGCGATTTTGATGTTCCTTCATTAATATTAAGTTTTTCGGCAATTTCTTTGTGCGAAAATCCTTCAATCGCAAAAAGGTTAAAAATAGTTCGATAACCGTCTGGTAACTCTGCAATGAGTTTATAAATTTCATCGCTTGAAATCGAGTCGAGGATATTTTCTTCGACTGGCATTTCAATGGCTTCACTTTCTGGCATCAAATGAAAATTGGCTTGTTTTCTTAAAAGCATCAAAGCTTCGTTAACAACAATTTTTTTCATCCAAGCTTCAAACGAACGAAGACTTTCAAACCTAAAATTTGGTGCACCATCAAAAATTTTCAAGAATGAATCTACCACCAAATCTTCGGCAGTCATTCGGTCACGAACATAGCGATACGCCACTCGGTACAAAAAGCTACCGTAATACTCAAAAACTTTCTTTTGGGCATTTGCGTTTTTGCTTCGCAAGCTTTCTATGGTAGCAGTAGCAATCAAGGTTAGTAAGGGACGTTTTTAATAGGTAAATGCAAAATCAAACCAAAAAGTTGTATGAGAATAAAAATATTTTTCAAAGCCAAACCCTTGATTATAAGTCTTTGGATTACTGATTACCATATTCTTTGCAAGAAAATAAGCCTTGTTGAAAGATATATGTGAAATTATTATAAAAAACAATTAAAATAATTGGTGAGGTTTTGTTTTTTCGATTGAAATATCTAATTTTGCAGTCCGTTTTAGAAAAGTAATAAGAATTTCAATAAATAAAGTAATGAAAAAAGATATTCATCCAAATTATAGACCAGTTGTTTTCTGGGATTTGTCAACAGGTTTCAAATTTTTGACAAAATCATGTGCCAATACCAAAGAAAGTATCGTTTGGGAAGATGGTAACGAATATCCAGTTTACAAAGTGGAGGTTAGCTCTGACTCACACCCATTTTATACTGGTAAAAACGTATTGCTTGATACTGCAGGTCGTGTTGATAAATTCAACAAACGTTACGGCAAGAAATAATTTTGCTTCTGTTATCAAAAAGAAAAGCCTTTCAGATTTATTTCTGAAAGGCTTTTTTAGATTGAAAATACAACTAACTTTAGTTCTTCAAATTGATTTCTTCTTCAAAAAAGGGTGTAACACAACCGAAAGTAAAATTAAAGCACCACCAATATAAAACCCAGATGTCATTTTTTCTTTTTCTCCGAAAATAAAATACGCCATAATAATTCCATAAATTGGCTCCATATTGATGGAGAGATTTAGTGTAAATGCCGAAATTTTCTTGAGTAAGTGCATCATTTCAATGTAAGGATAAACCGTACACACAAGCCCCAAAATACCTACCCAAAGCCAATCATAATGCGTTAAAGTAAGCTGATAATCAACGTCTTTTGAGAAATAAATGATGATTGGAATGTAAATCCAAGAAGAAGTAAAAGCTCCAACCATTTCATAAAATGTTACAATTTGAGCATCGTATTTTTGAGCAAATTGAGCATTAATTACCGAAAAAATTGTTGCTAACAAAGCTCCCACCAAACCAATTAAAATTCCTGTTAAGTATTGCGACTCAAACGTAAAAACGAAATACATTCCTAAAACCACCAAAACTCCAAGAAAAACTTCTACCCAACTGATTTTGGTCTTTCGGACGAATGGCTCAAGAATGCTCGTAAAAAAAGAAGTTGTCGAAAAAGTTACTAAACTAACAGCAACTGTTGAAGCACGAGCTGAACCAAAAAAACAAATCCAGTGAAAAGACATAATCGCTCCAACACCCAATAAAGGAAGTGCTTGTTTTAACGAAATTTTGAGATTTTTTTTCTGAAATTGAGCAACAATCCACATCCCAGAAGCTGCCAAAAGGGTTCGGTAAAAAACCACCCCCAATGAAGAAACTTCGGTAAGCCGCCCAAGAATGGCAGTAAAACCTAAAATAATAACAATAAAGTGTAATTTGAAGTAATCTTGTGGTAAAGGTTTGGCGTTCATGTAGGCGATTTTTATACAAATAAAACAAATATTCTTAAAACTAAACGAGCCACGTCGATTTGGCGTGGCTCGTTTATATGAAATATTTAATCAATTATTCCCTTAATAGTGTCAATTATACCATTAATTCCGCTTCTTCCAATTTTTTTTTTCGACGTTCTTCACGTCTTAGCAAAATTCTTTGTTTGAATTTCATCCAACGCTCATACAACGGAAGTTCTTCCAAAAAATTCCATGTATCATCTTTCTTACCCGCTTCTTCTTTCTTTTTAGCTTCAACAGGGTCGAAAAGCATTCCAGTACACAAACAATGCTTGCGATTGGTACGAGTAAGCACATCATAGTTTACGCAGCTTGAACAACCTTTCCAGAAAGCATCATCAGCAGGAAGCTCACTAAAAGTTGTTGGCTCGTAACCCAAATCTGAATTGATTTTCATAACAGCTAAACTGGTAGTTAAGCCAATGATTTTTGCATCGGGATATTTTGAGCGAGAAAGTTCAAACGCTTTTTGTTTGATGCGAGTAGCAATACCACTTTTACGGTATTCAGGATGCACGATTAGCCCTGAGTTTGCTACAAATTTGCCATGCTCCCATGTTTCTACGTAGCAAAAACCCATCCATTCACCTTTTTTGGTGAGGGCGATAATGGCTTTTCCTTCACGCATTTTTTCCCTTAAATAATCGGGCGAGCGTTTGGCAATACCAGTGCCTCTTGCTTTGGCACTTTCGGCCATTTCATCACAAATAGTTTCGGCCAAATGGTAGTGGCTTTCATTGGCTACTTGCACAATATATAAATCTTCGGATGTGAGTGCTGAGTTATTCATCGTCATTTATTGGGCTTTCCCTCAAACGGAGACGCTGTATCCTAAATGGTTTTAAATGAAAAAATAAGAAAACTTTGATGAGAAGGTGTTTTGCTAAGAGAGCAAAACGATTACTGCCTGATATTAATATATCGGAATCGTCGAACTGGCGATATGGGGAGACGAATATTCATTTTTCTAAAATAGGATGCAAAGATCTTAGGTTTCGCAATAATATCCAAAAGATATGCCTAATATTTTTATTTGCATCAAAATAACGAGCAAGTTTTGTTTTTAGTTCGTGAAGAAGAAAAATTCTGATAACTTTGAACAAAAATACTTTAGACTTTTGAATACTCGATTAGCTAATTTCCTCTCGGCGGTTTTGCATCCTTTGTTGATGCCTACTTTATTATTTGTGCTATTGTTTTTTCTTGCTCCAGCCCCTTTAGGAGCGGAAGCTCTTAATGTATTGTTTAAATTGGCTATAATTGGTTTTGTGTTTATTTATACTTTTGCTTTGCCTGCATACATTATTTATTCTTTGAAACGTTGGGGAATAATTAGTAGTTTGAAATTAGAAAATCTCAAAGACCGCCGACTTCCGTATCTTATTACGGCTGTAATTTATACTGCTTTGGGTTATTTTTTATATTCTAAAAACTCAATGCTTTTTCCGTGTGGATTTGTGCTTTGGAGCATCTCAGCCGTTATTTTTTGTGTTGGAATTATCAGTTTATGGTGGCAAATATCTGCTCATGCCGCTGGTATTGGCGGAATGATTGGAGCTTTGGCTGGTATTTTGGTTCAATTTGGTGAAACGAATCTTTTTTATCCTTTTCTTCTTCTGATAATTTTGGCGGGCTACCTTATTGCCGCTCGATTAGCACTCAATGCTCATACGCCAACCCAAGTTGGAGCGGGGTTTGTTTTAGGCTTTAGTTTGAGTTTGTCGGCTATTTTCTTCTTTTTTTGATTACATAATTGCCTGATAATTAGGTTTTTAAAATAAATATTGAAAAATATTCAATACTACGTGCAACATTTCGTTTTTGGCTGCGTCATTTGTTTGAAACCTTAAAAACACAGCATTTTCTGACAAACACTATATTCATTAACAAGCACTTCGACTTAGTCGAGCGATGCAAACGTGGCGAGAGTAAGGCACAGTATGAACTGTATAAGCACTACTCAAAGGCTATGTTTAGTATCTGTATGCGAATACTCAACCATGTGGGAGAAGCTGAAGATGTTTTGCAGGAATCGTTTATTGATGCTTTTGCTAAAATCGGAGATTTTCGTCAAGAATCAACTTTTGGTGTTTGGTTAAAGCAAATTGTAGTCAATAAAGCCATTAATCAGATTAGGGCAAGAAAAGTACAATTTGTTGATATTGATGAATTTGGAGGAGATGAACATGATGTTGCTGATGTCCAAACGAATGCTTATAGTGAAGAAGAAATAAAGTTTGAGGTTGAGCGAATCAAGCGAGCAATGGAGCAATTGCCAGAAGGGTTTCGAGTTGTGCTGTCATTGTATTTATTTGAAGGATACGACCACGAAGAGATAGGTAAAATTTTAGGAATCAATGAAAGTACTTCTCGCACACAATATATGCGAGCCAAGAAAAGGCTTTTAGAGATGATCAATAAACAAATGTTTTAGAAGATAATCGAAACGGAATTTTCCGAAAACATTATCAATTGTAAATTAATATTGGTGTTATGAAAAATCGTTTAGAAAGATTTGTGAGAGATAACCGTGAGGCATTTGATGACCATGAACCATCGAATGATTTATGGAAAAAAATCGAAAAAAAAACCGTTCATACAAAACCAAAAAGTAAAATTTTGAACTTAAAAGGCTTATTTGGTAATGAGCCAAAGTTTGCATTGAGGATTGCAGCAGGACTCACGGTTTTTTTGACAATTGGCTATTTTGTGTATAATTATGGAAAACCAGTTTCGCAGAATGCCGATATTATGGTTTTGAGTCCAACTTACGCAAAGGAATTGACGCAATTTGCGTCGTTGGTAGAGGAAAAGCGGGAAGAATTGAAAGAATTGGAGCAGGAAGACCCGCAACTTTACCATCAATTTGATACAGAATTGACTGCTTTAGACCAAAATTATCAGAGTTTAAAGCAAGAATTGCCTAAAAATCCGAATCAAGAAGAACTATTGAAAGCAATGATTCAAAATTTAAGTATGCAGATAGATTTGTTAAACCAACAGTTACAAATAATTCAGAAAATTAAAGAAGCAAAAAATGGAAAGACAAAAACGATGGTATGAAAAAGCTTCTCCCGCATTTCGATATTTCGATAGGCTACTGATGGTGTTTTTTTCGCTCATAACGATGACATTATACGCCAACGATGGAGAACCAGATTGGATTGAACGCAAGAAAAATATCATGTTTTCTTACAACATTTCGCCAACTGATAAAATTTCACTTGATAATCAATTTGGAGATATTAAAGTGAGTTTTTGGGATAAAAATGAAGTGAAAGTTGAAGTTACAATTTTGGCAAATGCGATGTCAGAAGAAAGAGCTACAAATTTTATCAGCACAGTAGATGTAAACGGAAAAAAAACAGATGGTATGGTAAGTATTAAAACGACTATTGACCGTGAAGATGGCAATTATAGTAATAATACTTGGAAAGGTGGAAATAATGAAAAAAATTCGTTGAAGATTGATTATCAGGTATTTATGCCCAAAGGAAATGTTTTGAAAATCAAAAATTCGTTTGGAAATGTGTTTTTGCCAACATTTACTTCTGTTTTGATGGTCAATCAAAGTTATGGGAAATTAGTGGCCGAAGATATTACAAATCCACAGTCGGATATAAGTTTGGCTTTTTGCAAAAACTCCTACATTAGGTCAATGGAGGGAGGAAAATTGAAAGCTTCTTATTCGGGCATTAAAATGGAAAGAGCAGATGATTTGATGTTTAATAATAGTTTTGGCGAAATTGACATCAAGGAAGCAGGGAAAATGGATGCAAAAATCAGTTATTCGAGCGGAATGATTGGTCTTATTAAAGAATCTTCAAATTTGAAATTAGAGTTTTCGGGTGGTTTTAAATTGGGTGGAATTGGTAAAAATGTGAAAGAATTAGGCATAAATGCGAGTTATTCGCCAGTGAGTTTGACTTTGAATGACAATATTTCTTATGATTTTGAAGTGAAAGCTAATTACGGAGATTTTAGTTATCCGCATGAACGAGGTGTTTCTTTTACGAAAAATACTGAAGCAGAGACCAAAAAAGACCACGAAAGATATTCTTTTAATCCAACCAAATATTATACTGGAAAAATAGGAAAAGGTACAGCAGATTGCAAAATTGTAGTAAATGGGAATTTTAGCAGTGTGAAATTTAAGTAATTTTTTTGTAAAAGGTGTTTTTGATAAAAGCAGTACAACAGATTGTTTGTGCTGCTTTTTTATCTTTGAGCTACTAAACCAGGAAGTGGATTTTCTGGTTTTTTGAGAATATAATGAGCCACAACTGGAAAATGGTCAGAAATATTGATTCCAGAAATGGTTTTGCAAGATTGTACTTGCCAATCAGAGCTAAAAAATTGTTGGTCGATTCGGGCATAATAGGGTTGACGGTTGAGTGTAAATCCCATGCCATGTCCTGCTTCTTCAAAAGCATTTTGGAAACTCAACTTGAGTTTTCCGTACGAATACCCGAAAGGCGTTTCGTTGAAATCTCCGCAAATAATAACTGGATATTTACTTCCCGAAACATAAGATTCCACTTCTTTCATTTGTTCGTCACGTTTTTCAAAACCTTCTTTTAAGCGACAAAAGCTATCGTATAATTCGGCAGTGAAAGTTTTTAAATACCCTTTTTTGAGGGCGTCAAAAGCTAAATTAATGCGAACTCCCATTGACCATAAATGTACATTTACAACCCGAACCGTATCTTGATGATAGGCAATGTCAGCACATAAATAGCCATTGATATTGGGCTGATTTTTTCTATCCCAAACCTTGCCATATTGCTTCAAAATTGGGTATTGTGAAAACAATGCCAAACCTATCATTTTGTTTTTATCAAAATTTGTCAGTTTAACAATTTTGTTAGGATATTGAGCTTCAACGATTGGATTAGGAGAATATTCTTGAAAACAAGCAATATCAGAGCGTAAAGCCGACCAATGACTGTTGTTTTTCTGATTTTGGCCAAAACATTCGCCATTAAAACTTAGAACTTTGAGCGATGAAATTGGACTAAAAGTATTTTCGCCATTGCCAATTCCGACCATTCGTTTGATGAGTGGAAAAGTAAAAAGTATCCAAATAAAACCAGTTGTAGCTACTATTTTTTGTTTTTTTACCAATAAATATGTAGATGCAATAAGACCCAAAAATATGGCCACAGGCAGGGTCATCATAACAAAACCCGCTATCCAATGGTCGAAAATTGGGTAATAACAGAAAGCAAGCGTAGTAAATAAATAGGTGAGAGCTAAATAAGAAAAAGGGTATTTACGGAAAATATTGACTATTGTTTGAAGCATTTTGAGGATTGTTTCGCTCAAAATTTGGGTAATTGCCAATAAAAAAACCTTGAATCCGTAGAACGCCATAGTCATATAAATTTTAAAGACGGTATATGCTTCATACACACATACCGTCTTTGAGAAATCTTAAAAGTCTTATTATTTTACTTCAAAAGCTCCTTTTCCGATTTTGAAACCTTCAGAATAAAGCTCGATGCTGTATTTGCCTTTGCTGTAATTGGCACCTTTTCCTGAAACTAAATCTACACGTTGGTCATTGTTTTCAAACGGTACAGTTTGTTTGAAGCTATAACCAATTTCTTTTCCGTCAATTTGTAGAATTCCGCCGTTGCCGTTTTCAACTACTGCTCCGTTGCCGTCTAGTACTCTGATATAAATTTCTTTGTTGTCTTGGGCTGCAATCGGGTTTGACGGCATGATAAATGAAACTCTCAATTGGTCAATTCTCGAAGCTTTGTACGCACCACCTTCACGAACTTTTCCTTTAGAAGATAATGCTGCCGCTTGAACATTAATTGCTTTCATGGCAGAAGCTAAAGTTACCTGACGTTTCAAATCATTGTTTTTAGCTGTAAAATCTTCTACTGTTTTGTTTAAAGTTGTAGATAAAACTTCTTTTTCAGTTTTCAAACTTGTGTTTTCAACCAATACTTGTTGTTTTTCGGTTTCGAGTGTTTGTGTACGAGCAACTAAAACACCGTTTTCTTCTTTCAATTTACGAATGTCGTCATCTTTTACTGCTAAGAAATTTTCGTATTCTTTGATTTTGGTTTCATATTTTTGGATTGAAAAACTAAAATCAGATTTTAATTTCTTTTTATCGTTTTCAAGCTGAGCTTTCACGGCTTCTAATTCAGCAACGCTACCGCCTAAACTTTGAACTTCAGCAATTTTTAAATCTAAAGATTTTGAAATCGAATCAAGTTTGATTTGTGTAGAAGAAAGTTGTTCAACCTTAGAAGTTAACGATTTTTGTAGCTCGAGCGTTTCGTTTCTTGCACCCATAAACAAATAGCCTAAAAGTGCTAAAATGCCTACAAGTACGCCGATTACAATTTTTAAAACTCCTTGATTGTTTGATGTTGTTGTTTCCATGGTAATAAAGTTTTGTTTTTTGATGATACAAAACAACAACACTGATGTTAAAGAGGCGTTAAATCGACTTTAAATTTAGCTTAAAATTTACGGAGCAAGCGTTATTTTTGAAACACTAAAGTAAATGTAGTACCTTCTTCGTTTGAAACCACACTGATATTTCCATTATGAAGTTTGGTAATTTGAGCAACGATAGCCAATCCAACTCCATGACCTTTTGTGGCCTTTGCGGTGGCGTTGCTTCGATAAAATGGATGAAAAATAAAAGGCAAATCTGCTTCTGGAATAATTGGGCCTTTATTAAAAAATAAAATCTTTATGGCTTCCAATGAAGCGACAAAACTGACAATAACACTATTGTTTTTGGAAAATTTGCAGGCGTTATCCATCAAATTCATTAAGGCAACTTTCAATGATGCTTCATTTCCTTGCATAATTAATGCTTCTTCTTCTTCAGGAAAATCATTAAAATCAATTTGAATGGTATAGTTTTCGTGCCACTTTTGAAGTTGACTTTTAGCATCCCAAAGTAATTCGTCAATTCGGAGCGGCACGAGTTTAATCGTTTCGGCACTAACAACGGAATTTGCCAAATCGAGCAAAGAATTAGTCAATTGTGTCAAAGTTCGAGCATCTTCTTGCAACGATTTTAGACTTTCTTCATAGACTTCTGGCGTGCGTTTTTGAAGTAATGTAATATCAATTTGGGAATAAATCTTGGTTAAAGGATTTTTGAGTTCATGCGAAACATTTGCAATAAACATTTTTTGCATCACCAATGCTTCTTCGATTCGGTCGAGAAGTTGATTAAAAGTGGCTACAAGCAAGCCAATTTCGTCGGAGCGGTTGGGGTGCTGTACTCGTTTTTCTACATTTGCAGGAAAAATCTCATTTACTTGCTTAATAATTCCTGACATCGGAGCAAGGGCTTTATCAGCAAAAAACCAACCAGATAATCCTAAAAGTAAAATACCAACCAAAACCATTACGACCAAAATTTTTCTTAAATCTTCAAGGGCTTCTTTTCCATTTTGGTCGATGGCACTTACAATAACCCAATAGCTATCTGCTCCTTTTTTGAGCTGAATACCAAGCGTTTGGTAAAATGATGCGTGGTAATAGGTTGTTTTTTTTTGTTTTTGAATGTTCGGAATAAGCTCTTTAAATAAACCTGAGTAAGGTTCTTGCGTTGAAAAAATAAGTTTATTGTTTTTTTCGTCGTACACAAAAATACTTTCATCGCTCAAAAGTTCTTTGTCGGCCATGTTGACTAATTTTAAAACGGTTGTATCGGCAGTTTGTAGGTCGAAAAGTAGCGTTGTTGTTGTTATAGCACGATCTTGTAATCGTTTAAAAAAACGTTTTTCGAGATAAAGTTTACTGAAAAAATAGACACCTATCGAAAAGAGAAGTAGAATGGCCGTTACGATAGCCATAAATTGATAGGTGAGTCGAGACCGAATATTTATCATTTCAGATAGTTGACTTGAAATACTGATAGAGAAATTAAAGCAAGATTTTGTTCATTTATACCACGTCATGCCGTTACTTTCATTACGTAACCCATGCCTATTTGTGTGTGTAAAAGTTTGACTTCAAAGTCTTTATCAATTTTTTTACGAAGAAAGTTAACGTAAACCTCAATTACGTTTGTGCCAGTATCGAAAGTTACATCCCAAATTTTTTCAGCCAATTCTACTTTTGAAATAACTCTTCCTTGATGTCTAATAAAGTATTCGAGTAACAAAAATTCTTTGGCTGTAAGCGAAATTTCTTTGCCACCACGCATAACGGTTTTGGCATCCAAGTCCATTTCTAGGTCGGCAATTTTGAGGTTGTTAGCTGTTTGAATTGAACCAAAATTTCGGCGAGTCAATGCCCTAATTCGAGCCATTAATTCTCGAAATTCAAAAGGTTTTACCAAATAATCGTCTGCTCCTGCATCAAGTCCAACAATTTTATCATCAGTTGTACCTAATGCCGTAAGCAATAAAATCGGTGAAACGATACCTTTTGCTCGAAGTTGACGGCAGAGCTCTAAACCGCTAATACCAGGCAAAATGATGTCTGAAATAATAATGGAATACTGACTGCGAGTGGCTAATTGAAGACCAATCAGCCCATCGTAAGCCACATCAACTTCCCATTGCTGTTCTTCAAGACCTTGTTTAATGAGCTGCACAGTCTTTGCTTCGTCTTCTATTACTAATATTTTCATAGTATTTATCTTCGCTTGTACGTCAAAATTATGAAAATTTAAAGATAAACGAAGAAATGTGCTGGATAATTACAACTTTATCACTTAACTATTCTTTTTCGACGGCAGTTAAGGTTACTTTTTCAAGTAAACCTGAGTCTCTTGGCTGCCAGTTTTGTGTTGTAAAATACCCATCTTTCCCTAAATTTGGTCGAAGTCTCGCTGAGACATTGATGTTATAAAACTTCTGCCAAATAATGCCTTGTTTTTCAATTGCAATTACCCGATTTGCCATTGAGTTTGAGACATTTATTATAACTGTGTTTTGGGCTTTTAATAAAGAACTTGGTACAAAAATCTTGTAACTTGGGCCAAGCAAAGTTCCTAATAATTGTCCATTAATAGTGACGGTTGCACTTTCTGCTACTTTGCCTAAATCTAGCCAATAGCCTGATGCTGAGGCAGTTGGTTTTGGAAAGTTAAGAGAATAAGACGCTGTGCCAGAAAAGTTTTTGTACGCCTCACCGTCAAGTTTTGTCCACGAACCTAGCGTTTGTGTTTCGATAGCTTTGGGTAATTCGGGGCCACCTTCAAGGAACGTTATCTTCCAAGTTCCTGTCAATTCTTGCGGCTCTGACTTCGCTTTCCAATAACTAAAGTTTGTTCCTGTGACCTTAGTTTTGTAGGTTTCTACGATACATGATTCACCCGCCGCTAGTTGCAGATAGATTTCGTTGCTTTTGGCATTGTATTTTGCCATTCCCAAAGCTTCAGTCATCGGATTGTACAGAGCGGCAGATTGAGCCGATACGCCCAATTTCACCCAACCCTCAAATGCTTGTGTGTTTTTGTTATTGATAAAATAATAGTTGCCTTTTGCATGACTTTTTCTGACAAACTGTAAGTCTTTATCAATCATAGTTTCTCGTTGAATTTCAGCAAAAAGCATCATTTCGTCTAAGTTTTCGCCCACTAATATTGACCCTTGACCAATTTTTGCTTGTTTGAAACTTGATGTGTTATTGATGAAATTAAGCTGTGTTAATAGAGCCTTGAATTTATTTCTTCTCGTTTCCAAATTTCCTAAACCTGGCACATCAGTGGGTAGTTTTTTGTGGAAAATAATGTTTGCTCCTTGTTTAGCCAAAGCGATTAATTTCTCGAAAGTTTCGAGTGGCACTTGCTCACTTTCAGCCAATAAAATGGTTTTATAGCTTACACCTCCTGTCAAAATTACTTGATTTTTTGTGCTTAAATTCCCAATTTGTTTGTCTGAAATAAAATCAAAACCGTAGCCACGGTCGATTAGCTTTTGTCCTAATTCCTTAAAGTCAGTGCCATTAAATTTGGGTGTTACGCCATCAAAATGCTCCAATAAACCTTTCGATGAAGGCTCGCTTAGGCGGTCGGTAATAGGGAAATAATATAAAACATCATTATTAGGTTTGCTATCTTGCAAGAAAGTTTGACAGCGAGCTACATATTTATTTAAAGCTCCGAAATCTTTCCAGAATGGATTATGAGGTGTAAAATGTACTGCTGCATAAAATAACCATCCAGGGAAAGTCGCATCTTTGGGCGAATAATTAGTGCCATGATAAAAAATATGGTTTACACCACCCACCATAAAAAGGTCTAAAGCTCGCTTTACATCAGCCAAATTTGATAAAAAATGTTCGTTTTCCCAAGTTGCCGACTCAGACGAAGTGAGTTTTTTGCCCATTATATTTGCTGCTGAAGAAGCAAATTTTATTCTTAACAAATCAGTTCCTTCTATTTCGGGAATGTCAACTACGCTGTATAAATCTAAAGTATTTGCGGGCGAACCATGTGCTTGATTTCTAACTATTTTTCCTTGTGCATGAGCCCATTTTGCCCATTCTGAGGTATATTTTTCGAGAATTAAATCTCCGATTGTAGTTCGATAATCGAATAAAACTCGGCGATTGGCGTCAGTATTTTCTTTGCCAAAAAGATTGGGTAAATGATTGCGAAGGTCGTAACCACGACGATTTTTGAATTCATCAAATAATGTTTCCGTCCAATCGGATTGGCCACGGGCATCGTCAACTTCGTAAGAATCATTGAAAAACGCCCGCATACTTGACAAATCGGTTTTAGCAAAAGCTTTATCGAAAGCTAAAAGATAGTTTTTAATGGCTTTTGCCGAAAAATGGTCAATGACATCTCCTTCTCCGCCTGGCCCAGCTCGTTCTACCATTTTGCCATGCCAACCTTGAAAAATAGCATAAAGTGTCCATTTTCCTGTGGGAGCTTGCCAATCAAGTTTTCCTTCTCGACTTACTTTTTCGGTCAAATTTATTATTTCGCCTTTATCCGAATACGCCATTAAAGTTTGCAATGGCAATGGTTTCTCGAATCGTACTTGGTCTATTGCTAATTCTTGCAAATTATCATTGGCTGAAATGGGATATTTCAAAGCACCGATTTCTGTCTTTTTGGGCAAAACATAGCGAAGCAATGGTGTTTGAGTAAAAATTATTTTTTCGTTGAGGGTTTCGCCTTCTTTTAATGAGTATGTTTTGTGAGCCACGTATTTGCAGGCATCTTCAGGCGTAACCCAACGACCACCAAAAGGCCAGCCCGAAGCATTAGCCAAGTCGATGCCCATACCTAAGCGAGTGCCTTCTTTGAGTGTATGTTTAAACATTTCGACCCATTTGGGCGAAAGAAAATCGATAAACTGTGACTCATAACCTTTCACACCGTAAATTGGTGTAATTTCTAAACCTCCTAAACCTACTTTTTGGTAGTTTTCCATGTTGTAAGTTAAGTCCTTTGGATTCACGGCATTGCCTTCCCACCACCATCGTGACCACGGCTTAGATTGCTGCGTGATTGGCTTCCATTTTGGTTGAGCTGCTGCAAATGTGCTTACAAAGAGCGTAAAAGCAGCGATTTTGAGTATGGTTTTGTTGAACATTTTTTGAAGTAAAGAGTAATGATGAAGGATGTGTTATTTCATTTTATAAACTTCGGCACCAGCCAACAAAAAGCAACCAACACCAAAATCATCAAAATTTGGTACTTTGTCATAAGTAACGGGTTGTCCATCTTTTGGTTCTTTACCAGTTCCTTGCACATAACCCAAAAATCCATTGGGATGCACACAATCTTTCATCATGGCATTGATAGCTTTGGCGATAATTGGATTATACTTTTTTTTGTTGAGCAAACCTTTGTTTACACCCCAAGCCATTCCGTAGGTAAATAATGCAGTTCCTGTCAATTCTTTTCCTCCAAAATCGGTTTCATCGGTGAGGCTTACATTCCAAAAACCATCACTTCTTTGTAATGGAGTAAGGGCTTTCATCATTTCTAAATATGTTTTTTCATATTCTTCTCGATGTGGAGCATTTTTGGGCATAATATCCAACACTCGAACCAACGCAGCAACTACCCAACCATCTCCACGTGACCAATAGCAACTTTTGCCCGAAGGAGTTGTATAAGGTGGGTCAAAATCTTTATCTCTGTACCAAAGTCCTTCCGCTGAATTGTATAGGCCTTTTTCGCCTTGTACTGCTTTTGTGTGCATATACATTTGATACATTTTTTCGTAATAGCGGTCGTCTTTATAAATCACACCTAATTGAGCAAAAACAGGCATTGCCATTTGTAGGGCATCAATCCAAGTCCAATCATCCTTTTTTTCGCTATTCACCATATTGTCCATGCAGGTCTTTATGTCTTTGATTCGCTCAGGTTTTGGGTCAATCAAATATAAATCAATGTAAGTTTGTCCGCAACATTGGTCATCTCCATTACGGGTGTTTGTTCCGTTACGAAGTCCCCATTTATGAGCTTCTCCCCATGAAACTGCGTAGTCATAATAACGTTTTTGTTTATCAATTTTGTAAAGAGCCATTAATCCTTCATAATAAACGCCACGAGTCCAAATATTGCTTGGACGCGTTTTGTCGATTGCCCAAATAGGTTTACTAACATCGGCCCATTCATTCATAAAATAGTTATTGGCAGCAGTTAATGATTTAAGTAATTCAGATTTATTGGGTAGTTTTTGTGCATGTAAATGAGTAAATCCAAAAAGGCTAATAATTAGAATCGCTAAGAAATGATTTCGCATTTTTTCTTAATTTAAAAATATTGTTTGAGACTTTATTGCAATTAATCTTTATTTTTTATGATAAATATAAGACGAAATGCTTTTGAAAACCCTCCTGTGGTCTCACGGATAGGCTATTTATTAAATTTTTTTAAAATAAAACAGGCAAAATATTTACTAAAGTTTTTTTTTGCACTAACTTCATCACTTCAAAATATTCACCCTGCAATACCCCCATTTAAAGTATTGCCTAAAATCTATCATTAATATATCATGCAATCTTCTCGTAGAAAATTTATTAAAGGAGTAGGAGCGGCTTCGGTTTTATTAGCAACAGATAGCTTTGCCAAACCTTTTAATATTATTAAAGACCTAAAAAAAATTAGTCCAAACGATAAAATTCGTTTTGCAACTATCGGCATGGGTATTCAAGGTAACTCAGATACAAGAGCGGCTTTACGAAACCCAGAAGCAGAATTTGTTGCAACTGCCGATTTGTACGACGGACGTTTGGTACATGCCAAAGAAGCATATAATAAAGACCTCTTCACGACCCGTGATTACCGTGAAGTTTTAGACAGAAAAGACATTGATGCAGTAATTATTGCCACGCCTGACCATTGGCACGATAGAATTAGCATTGCAGCAATGAATGCAGGAAAGCACGTTTATTGTGAAAAACCAATGGTACAACACATTGATGAAGGTCGTGCTGTAATTGAAACTTGGCGAAAAACTGGCAAAACGATGCAAGTTGGTAGTCAGCCAAGTAGTGGTGCTGCTTATGCCGAGGCTCAAAGATTGATGAAGTCAGGCGAAATAGGTGATTTGAATTTTATTGAAGCAACTTATGACCGCTATAATGCTTTGGGAGCGTGGACATACTCGATTCCACCAGATGCTTCTGCTCAAAGTATTGATTGGGATAGATTTTTGGGCGATGCTCCAAGACGTCCTTTTGACGCTACACGCTTTTTCCGTTGGAGAAATTATCGTGATTATGGTACAGGCGTAGCAGGCGATTTATTCGTTCATTTGATTACTGGAATGCACTTTGCAACAGGTGCAATTGGCCCAGAACGTATTTTTTCTTCGGGCGAATTGAGCTACTGGAAAGATGGCCGTGATGTGCCTGATGTAATGGTAACAGTGCTGGATTACCCAGAAACAGAAAAACATACTAAGTTTCAAGCGGTATTGAGAGTTAATTTTGCAAATGCGGGAGCGATTAAAAATGTCACTCGTATTGTTGGAACAGAAGGTGAAATTCTGTGGAGTGCAGCAGGCTTAACGCTTACCAAAAGAAAATTGCCGAAAGCACCAGGTTACGGAGCAGGAGAAAGTTATGCAACATTTTCTGATGCTATGCAACAAGAATTCAAGAAAGAATATGATGCGAAATACTCTGAAGCAGACCGAATTGCTCCTGCGGTGCAGGAGATAAAATTTGAAACACCTAAGGAAGACGATGCTCACGCTAAACACTTCAAAAATTTCTTTGATAATTTGAGAAAAGGTAGTCAAGAAACTTGCCAAGACCCAGTTTTTGGTTTCCGTGCGGCGGCTCCTGCTTTGGCATGTAATATTAGTTATTTCGATAAAAAAATTATCAATTGGGACCCAGTTGAAATGAAAATGAAGAAAAAATAAAAGCTTTTGCTGCTTTAACCACGGAGTTTTACCATTGGAATTAAACAATTGGTACAGCTTCGTGGTTAAATTTTCTGTAAGAAATTATAAATAAATACACAAATGATTAAAAAAACAGTTGGTCTGATTTTACTACTTTCGCTTTCTTTACAAACTTTTGCTTGGGGGCCAACGGGTCATCGAGTGGTAGGACAAATAGCAAGTTCTTATCTTTCTTGCAAGGCAAAAAGGAGTATTCGTAAAATTTTAGGTACTGAATCAGTTGCCATTTCGAGCAATTGGGCAGATTTTATTAAGTCAGATACTTCTTTTAAATACTTAGATTCGTGGCATTATATCAATATTAAAGCTGGTTTGAATAATGAGGAATTTACAAATTATTTAAACAATGATTCCGCACTAGATGCTTATACAAAACTCAATTTTTTGATTGGGGAACTAAAAAACAAAAAGACCACTCTCGAACAAAAACGATTGTATCTTCGTTTATTGATTCATATTGCTGGTGATATTCACCAACCCATGCACGTAAGTCGTGCTGAAGATTTAGGAGGAAATAGAATCAAAGCTTTTTGGTTTGCTGATGCCACAAATCTACACGCTCTTTGGGATGACAAATTGATTGAGTATCAGAAATTAAGTTATACTGAATATTCGACAAATATCAACCACGTAAGCAAAGAACAACGCCGTGAATGGCAAAAGCAACCGATGACAGAATGGTTTTTTGAATCGTATCAATTGGCCGAAAAAATATATGCTGGAGTTAAACCTGAGCAAAAATTAAGTTACCGCTATAATTTTGATAATGTGGAAATGCTTAATCAACAACTTTTAAAAGGTGGCGTAAGGTTGGCTGGCTTACTGAATGAGGTTTTTAAATAAAAACCTCATTTTAAAAAAAGGGGCAAATCTAAGCATTTGGGTGTTTTAAATTTATTTATTAAAAATTATGCTGCGTTGTGAGAAAGAGAATTATTGAGAAAATATATGTTGTATTATTGCTGACAACTATCTTTTTAGGTAGTTGTGCTGTGGTATGCGATTTGTTTTCTAAAGATACTATTTCTTGTGTCGATACTGATATTGAATTGCTCGAAGATAGCAATATGAATGATTCAAATGAAACAAGTATCGGCCATGCAAATAATAGTATAATTAATCATATTTCATTGTTTAGTTTTGACAGTTTTTTGACCCATAAAAACTGTTTTTCATATCTTCAAAATACCTACGAAATATACTTAGGGCTTACTACTCCTCCGCCTAAGTATTTATAATCATCTATTTTTTTCTTCAATTATTTTTCAAAAAATCATTTTATCCAATTTTTACAAAATAAAATCGGGTGATTTGATTGATTCATTGTACGATTCCAATAAAGAAAATTGACTTTCAAAGATTTGTTTGCGAGTCACATTAAAACGTTTTAATTTGAATGTAAACCATTGATTATCTACGTTTTAACATACATCAAAGAAGAAATTATGAAGCATATACTGTTAAGTATTTTGACAATAGCGGTGGCATTGTCATGTACCAATAAAAAAGATGAACAAAAGGTTGTTACCGAATATTTTCCTGTAACATCGCCCGTACTGATTGATACGACTTTACATACAGACTATGTGGCCGAGATAAATGCGGTGCAGAATGTGGAAATCAGGGCAAGAGTAAAAGGCTACCTCGAAAAAGTGTTCATTGACGAGGGAAAATATGTCAAACAAGGACAGGTACTTTTTAGTATCAATAATCCTGAGTTGAACGAACAGGTTGTAAAAGCTGGAGCAGTTTTAAAAAGTTGTATTACCGAGCAGAAAGCTGCCGAAATAGAACTCAATAATATCAAGCGGCTTGTTGAAAAAAATGTAGTTTCAAGCACAGAGTTGGAAGCCGCCAAAAATAAAGTAGAGATGATGAAGGCTAAAGTTGAAGAAGCTCAAGCCAATGAATCTTTCGCAAAAATACAATTAACTTATACGCAAATTAAAGCTCCGTTTAATGGAATCGTTAATCGTATTCCGAATAAAATAGGTAGTTTAATTGAAGACGGAACGCTTTTAACAAATATCTCAAACAACGGTGAAGTGTTTGCTTATTTTGATGTTTCTGAAAAAGAATACCTTAATTATAGCTCGAATTTTAGAGAAAACTCCCAACAATCGAATAATGTAACGCTTATTTTGGCCAATGGTGAAGAACATCCTTTCAAAGGAAAAGTTGAAACCACCGAAAGCGAAATTGACCAAAGTACAGGAAATATTGCTTTTCGAGCAAGATTTAATAATCCAGAAAAAATCTTGAAACATGGAGCAAGTGGAAAAGTAAGATTATTGAAAAAATACAAAAATGCTTTGATAATTCCGCAAAAAGCAACCTTCGAGATTCAAGATAAAATGTACGTTTATGTGATTGACAAAAACAATAAAGTCAAAACAAAAGCGATAACTTCAAGCCAAAGAATGCCGCATTTTTATATCGTTGATTCGGGTTTAGAAGAGAGCGATAAAATTATCTACGAAGGCATTCAAAACGTAAAAGATGGTATGACAGTAAAACCTCAATTTGTGGAAATGAATGATATTTCTAAAGAATTGAGCTATGTAAATTCACCCGAATAAACAATTAAAATATGTTTACAAATTTCATTAATCGACCAGTTTTATCGCTGGTTATCTCTATATTCATTGTGATTTTGGGCGTTTTGGCAATGGTTGGTTTACCAATTACCCAATATCCCGATATTGCACCGCCAGCCGTTTCGGTAACGACAAAATATACAGGAGCAAACGCCGAGGTTTGTGCAAAAGCTGTGGTGACACCTCTCGAAAGAGCTATCAACGGTGTGCCAGGAATGACCTACATGACTTCTGTTTCGGGGAATGACGGCACGAGTATTATCCAAGTTTATTTTGAAGTGGGTACTGACCCTGATGTTGCGGCTGTAAACGTTCAAAACCGAGTAACAACTGTTTTGGACGAATTGCCCGAAGAAGTTATAAAAGCGGGAGTCTCGACCGAAAAAGAAGTAAATAGTATGTTGATGTATATCAACTTGATTAGCGATGACCCAAGTGTTGACGAAAAATTTATCTATAATTTTGCCGATATTAATGTTTTAGCCGAACTAAAAAGAATAGATGGCGTTGGGTTTGTCGACATTATGGGTTCACGCGAATATGCGATGCGTGTATGGTTAAAACCTGCTCGAATGGACGCTTACCAAATTTCTGCGGAGGATATTATAAAAGCCTTAAAAGAACAAAATGTTGAAGCTGCTCCAGGAAAAGTGGGTGAAAGTTCGGGTCGTCAACCACAATCTTTGCAATATGTTTTGCGATATACTGGTAAAATGACCCGAAAAGAGCAGTACGAAAATGTGGTTATTAAAGCTACCGAAAGTGGTGAAATGTTACGCCTAAAAGATGTGGCAGATTTGGAATTTGGCTCGCTTGACTATGACGTTCTTTCCAAAGAAAATGGCAAACCTTCGGCTGCAATTGTGCTGAAACAACGACCAGGCTCGAATGCAAGTGAAGTAATTGCTAATATCAAAACTCGCTTAGAATTCTTAAAATCTACCACTTTTCCGCCTGGAATGACATATACAGTTAGCTATGACGTTTCAAGGTTTTTGGATGCCTCAATTCATGAAGTTATTAAAACGCTTATCGAAGCATTTCTTTTGGTAGCGATTGTGGTATTTTTATTCCTGCAAGATTTTCGTTCGACACTTATTCCTGTCTTAGCCGTACCAGTTTCATTAGTTGGCACATTTGCATTCATGCAATTATTTGGCTTTTCAATCAATTTACTTACTCTTTTTGCTTTAGTTTTAGCAATCGGTATTGTGGTGGATAATGCCATTGTGGTAGTTGAGGCTGTTCATGCCAAAATGGAAGAAAAACATCTAAGAGCGAGGGAAGCAACCATTGAGTCAATGAACGAAATCAGCGGAGCAATCATTGCCATAACTCTCGTGATGTCAGCGGTGTTTATTCCTGTGGCGTTCTTATCAGGGCCAGTTGGTGTATTTTATCGACAATTTTCGGTCACAATGGCTATTTCAATTGTTATTTCAGGTGTAAATGCTCTTACACTTACACCAGCTCTTTGTGCGATTATGCTCAAAAATCCTCATTTAGAACATCGAAAAGAGACATTTTTAACCCGTTTTTTTGATAAATTTAATCAAGCGTATGACCGACTCTCTGCACGATATGGAAGTTTATTACGCATAATAGCCAATCGTCGATTGATAACTATTGGTGTTTTATCCATATTTTGCTTGGCAACATGGGGCGTTGGAAGTGTTTTACCAACCAGTTTCATACCAACAGAAGATCAAGGAACCGTTTACGCAAACGTGACGACACCTGTGGGAGCAACACTTGAGCGTACTGAAGAAGTGATGAATGAAATTGATAAAATCGCTCAAAAAATCCCTGAAGTAGAGTCAATTTCGAGCTTATCAGGCTTTAGTATGATGACCGACGGCGTAGGTGCTTCTTTTGGAATGAGTACGATAAACCTTAAAGCTTGGGACGAACGAAAAGCAACTGCTAATGATATTATTACTCAATTGACTGAAAAAACAAAACATATCAAAGATGCCGAAATTCAGTTTTTCCCACCGCCAGCTGTTCCTGGTTTTGGTAATGCTAGTGGTTTTGAAGTAAGATTATTGGATAAAACGGGTTCTGGAGATTTACAACGAACAGCCGAAGTGGCTGAGGAGTTTATCGGTGCATTAAAAAAACGTCCTGAAATAAAAGACGCATTTTCGAGTTTTAATCCAAATTTTCCGCAATACATGATTCATGTTGACCAAGATATGGCGGCTAAAAAAGGAATTTCAGTCGATGCCGCCACGAGCAATTTACAATCTTTGATTGGTAGTTTTTATGCCACAAACTTTATTTTGTTTGGACAAATGTATAAAGTAATGATTCAGGCTGACCCAAAATATCGTGCTTTGCCAGACGATATTATGAAACTTAGAATCAAAAATAAAAATGGTGAAATGGTTCCTTACGCTATTTTTAGCCGAATTGAGCGAGTTTATGGCCCCGAACAATTGACTCGCTACAATATGTACGTTTCGGCAATGCTCAATGGTGAAGCGGCGGCTGGTTATAGTTCTGGCGATGCCATCAAAGCGATTGAAGAAGTGGCTAAAACTAAATTGCCTCGTGGATATACCTATGAATGGTCGGGAATGACTCGTGAAGAAGTCCTTTCTGGCAACCAAGTTATTTACGTTTTTCTTATCTGTTTGCTGTTTGTTTATCTGTTACTCGCAGCCCAATACGAAAGTTTTCTTTTGCCACTTCCAGTTATTTTATCGTTACCAGTCGGAATTTTCGGTTCATTATTTTTCTTGTATTTGTTTGGTTTGGAAAACAATATTTACGCCCAAGTGGCAATGGTTATGTTGATTGGTTTATTAGGGAAAAATGCAATTCTGATTGTTGAATTTGCTGTTTTGCAACAAAAACAAGGAAAAACGTTGTTAAAAGCTGCCGTTGGTGGAGCTGTTGCTCGTTTCAGACCAATTCTAATGACTTCGTTTGCTTTCATTGCTGGCTTAATTCCATTGATGTTTGCATCGGGTGCGGGTGCAATTGGCAATAAAACCATCGGCACGGCTGCTGCTGGCGGAATGTTGTTTGGAACTGTCTTTGGCGTAATTGTGATTCCTGGGTTGTACGTCATTTTTGCAGGTGTGGGAAAAAGAAAACCGAAAAAAGAAACTAAAAAAATCATAGAAGAAACGTATGTCGAAATATAAAAGTATTTATTTCATAGCAATAATATTGTTTTTGGGAGCGTGCAAAATCAAGCAAGAAATTCCTAAAAATCGACCTATGTTAGCTATGCCGTCGAAGTTTAGTGCAAAATCAGATTCATCATTTACAAGTTTGCCATCTTTTAAAGCTTTTTTTTCGGATTCGACTTTGATTGCTTTGATTGATACGACTTTGAAAAACAATTTTGATTTACAAATGACCTTACAAAAAATCGAAATTGCTCGAGCTGGCGTTCGTTTTACGCAAGGACTTGGCAAGCCAGATTTGTCAGGAAATTTTACAGTCGGACAAAGGAAATTTGGTAATTATACCATTGATGGTGTTGGGAATTACGATACAAGGTTTTCGACCAATATCAATGAAAAACAACAAATTCCTGCTTCCATAATTCCTGATTATTATTTGGGCGTACAGTCGTCGTGGGAAATAGATTTATGGGGAAAACTAAAAAGTCAGAAAGCTTCGGCAGCAGCCAAATTTCTGGTAAGTGAGGCAGGAAAAAACTTGGTAATCAGTGAGTTAGTTGCTCAAATCTCTTCAACTTATTATGAATTATTGATTCTAGATAATGAACTTAATTTTTTAGAAGAAAATATCAATTTGCAAGAAAGAGCCTTAGAAATTGTAAGAGTTTTAAAACAAGCTGGTCAAGCAAATCAACTAGGTGTTGATTTATTAAATGCTCAATTATTGAGTTCAAAAGCTCTGAAAATTGAAGTAAAGCAAGAGATTATTGAAGCCGAAAGCAAAATTAATTTCTTAATTGGTCGCTATCCGCAAACTGTTTCTCGCTCGAATGTAGCTTGGGCAAAGGTAATTCCTCCCAAATTAAATGTTGGAATTCCTTCTCATTTGCTCGAAAATAGACCAGATATTAAGCAAGCCGAATATGAACTTGTGGCAACAAATGCCAACTTAGTTTCTGCTAAAGCGGCATTTTATCCATCGTTAAATATTACTGGTGGAGCTGGTTTGCAAGCCTTTAAGGCTTTAGTTTTGTTTAATCCTGCATCTTTTGCAATGAATACTTTTGGTGGATTGATGGCTCCGTTGGCTAATCGCCGTCAAATTATTGCTGATTTAATGGCGTCAAAAGCAGAGCAGAAAATAGCCTATACAAATTATCAAAAAACGATTGTCAATAGTTTTGTGGAAGTGTATAATCAATTAAATTTGATTCAGAATACCAACGAAATGTATGAGTTGAAAATACAAGAAGTGGAGGTTTTGAGACAATCAATTAATACATCATCCGAATTATTTAGGTCTGGAAGAGCCACTTATTTGGAAGTAATAACAGCACAAAAAAATGCTTTACAGTCGCAAATTGAATTGATAAATCTAAAAAAACGGCAATATAATGCTGTTATTGGACTTTATAAATCGCTTGGTGGCGGGTGGAAAAATTAAAAACAAAAAACTCTCCAAAAGATGAATGGTCGTTTGGAGAGTTTTTTTTGAAAATCTAAATCGTCAATTGCTCTATTTTTAATCCTGCAATCCGCATCGCTTCGTATTCAATTTCAACGATAAATTCGGTTTGGTCTTGGTCAAAATCCTCATTATCCCACGCATTGAAATAAAGTTGAACTTGGGTTTGTAAATTGCTCACATTGATGGCCAATTGACCAATCAGAAAATCTGTAAATTTTAGTACTTCTTTTCGCATCAACTCGATAATCTCCTCTGATGGCGATTCGATTTCACGGTCTTCCCAATCATCCAAAATAAATCTTTCTTTGAGTTTATAAGCCTCCAATTGGGCAATTTTTTCTTGATTTTCCATCATAAATTTTAATATTCCGCAATTATTTTTAGCTCATTTACGGTTTTCCAGTTGCGAGTAGTAGCCGTAATTTTTAATTTATTTTCAAAGAAATTATTGCTCAATTTTGTATTTCCATATCCATTTGGACAAAACAAATAAATGGCTTTTCCTGCAACAAAAAACTCATCAACGTCATAATTTCCTTGTTTAATTTTTTCAATAAAAGCTTCATTTGGTTCTTCTGACAGAAATGTTACGTGAAGTTTTGCTGTATCTTCATTTCGTTGATTCACAAAAGGATTATTGTTTGCTACCAAATTCCATTCACTTTTTTCAATCACCAATATGGGAATTTTGCAATCAAAATCTTCTAAAATTTTATCTTGAATCAACTTTTCTAAATGACTTGTTTCAATATTTTTGCTTTGAAAAACTACATTTCCACTTTGAATATACGTTTTTACATGTTCAAATCCTAAATTTTGGAACAATAAAAGCAGCTTATCCATCTTGATGATATTTTTACCATTGACATTGATTCCCCGCAAAATAGCGATGTACGTTTGCATATTTTAGTCAATTTAAAAATAGATGTATAGTAAATTATAATACTGATATTGGTTTTTAATTGTTGGATTATTCACCTGGATGATAAGTTCGTTCAGCGTTTTTTAAGACGTCATCTTTATAAAACAAGACATCTTTAAACTTGCCTTTGGTGTACATTTCGAGTTGGTCGTTGAAATGTTTTGAGTTGATATTTCCACTTTCGCCACCTGCCAAGAGTGATTTTGCTTTAATTTTAGGCCCAAATTCAACAGCACAAATAAAACTATTGCCACTTACACCATATCTTTTTTGAGTATTTGGATAATAACGACTGTTGTATGAAGGCAACATTCCCCAAAGTGCGGAGGCAAATCCAACGGGAACACTTGGCTGGTTATCTTCATATTTTTGCTGAATATCGTTGGAAACTCTTTGATAACGGTTGATTTCTCCCCATTGTATTTGCCATTTGCCAAACTTCTTTTTTAGGTCATTGACAACCGTTAATAATGGCGGTAAAACTTGTTCGACTGTTGCATTTGCTGCAAATCTTTTGGTATTTTCTACTTGGTCTGTTTCGCCTTCGTCCGTATATAATCTTTGTAAAACGGGGTTTAATTTTGCTGCCCATTCGATAGCTAATGTAGTTGCAACCGAATTTTCGGACGAGTGAAAATTCCAATTTTTTAGTTCAGCAATAGGTTCATTCAAAGCCGCATAAAGTGAGTCATTTGGTTTGATATTTTTCTCAAAAACACTTATTAACGATGGAATTAATACTTCAAACGCCGCAAGATTTGTATCATAACCTGCCAAAATCACCTTATCGATGGTATATTTTTTTTCATTATTGAGAACTTTCACAGCATTTACACCTCTAAAATTCTCGCCATCGGGAGCCATATAAGGTGGGAAATTAGCTTTTTTTGGACTTTCAATTCCTGCGGCAGAAAAAGGCGTTGAATTACAATTTTGTAACCAGCCATTGACAGGATTATACACATGAACAGTTTCATCAACATTGTGTAAGCCTTTCCATTCGGTTGCCGAAGTGCTGCCGTCCATTACGTTTGCCCAATTATATTTTCTATCACGTATCGGAACAAAATTTCCGTGCCAATAAGCAATATTTCCTTTATTATCGGCAAAAACAGTGCTATTTGATGTATTGGCTCTTAAATCCATTATTTTTTTATACTCCTCAAAACCTTTGGCTTTGGTTCGTTTCCAGCTTTGAATTAGGCTTGTCATCGAACGATTATAGGATTTTAAACTTATCCACTGGTCGTTGCGTTTTGCCATAATTGGCCCATGATGTGTAAAATATGTGGTGAATATTTTAGTTTTAAGGCCTTCACTATCTTTGTAGTTTATGCTGATTTTCTTTTGCGTAACTGGCTTTAATTGTTTGTCAAATTCATAAAAAAGTTGATTGTTTTTAGTAATTATTTTTTCTGCATAAACATCGGAAACATCAACATTACATGAAGTGTGCATCCATCCACAATAATCGTTAAATCCTTGATAAACAAACATTTGTCCCCAAGTTACTGCACCATAAGCGTTTAAACCTTCCTCACTCGAAACTTGTACTTCGGGGCGAAAATAGAAAGTTACGTGTGGATTAATATAAAGAATAGCATTGCCCGAAGCTGTAATTTTGGGTGAAAAAGCAAAACCATTTGAGCCAGTTTGATTTTCAGGGTCTTTGGGTTCGGCAATGTAAGTAACTTTATCGCCCGAATAGAAATTTCGTAATTCAGCCGTTGTAATATCAGCCGTATTAATTGCTCCAATACTTCCGTCAGTCCACAATAAAGGATACCAAGGTTTAAAGCGATTAAGCAAAGCAGGTTTGGTATCGGGATGTGTATAAAGATAAAAATTAATGCCGTCAGCGTAAGCATTCAACAGCTTTTTCATCCACGGTTCGGCTTTATTATAATCCGAAATTGCATCGGTGGTATCAATCAAAAGCCTAATTTGCAAATCATCGTAAAGGCTCGATTCTCCTTTTATTTCTGCCATTCGGCCTAATTTTTCTATATAATTCATTTCAACCCGTTTAAAATCATCCTCGCATTGGGCATAAAGCAAACCAAAAACAGCATCAGCGTCAGATTTGCCATAAATGTGTGGAATTCCCCAATTATCTCGAATGATATTTACTCGTTTTGCCTGTAATTGATAACGATTAATTTCGCCTTTGGAAAACTTATTTGGCGTTATTCCTTGAGCAAATATTGCCAAAGGAAGTATTAAAAGAAAAAAAAAGACTTTCATAAAAAGGGCTTATTCGTTTGAGTGATGAAACTTGATTTAACAAACATACAAAATAGTGCTAACTTTAAGAACAATAAAAGAAGTCTATTTAATGAAAATTCAGGCCAATATTTTCGTTAACAATAGATTAACAATTGTTTAGCAAACCTTTTGCTACCTTTTTGCATCTAAAGTATAAATTAAACAAAAATTAATAGAAGATGAAAAATTTCATGATAGCCGCAATGATGGTAGTCGCAACTATTTCTTCGGCAAATGCACAATACGGCAATCAAGGATACGATGATACTTATAGTAACAGTTATGGCAATAGCTACGATGATGATAGATATTATTATGACGATGAATTTGATTGGCATTGGGATGTGCGGGTGCGTATCAGCAATGGTATTCAAAATGGGTTGATTACTCGAAATGAATCGAATAGACTCTATCGTCAATTAGAAGATATTGAACGAAAAGAATATGCGTACCAATCAGATGGCGTATTTAGTAGTTGGGAGCAACAAGAAATCTGGGATGATGTAACCTTACTGAATCGAAACTTAGGTATTGAATTATACGATTTTGACCGTCGATTCTATGGTTTTGATGCTTTGGGTTACGACCGAAGAGGGTATAGCCGTTGGTATTATCAAGGTGGATATGATTTTTATAGATTCGATAAAAGAGGCTTTGGAAACATAAGATTGGGTTATTTTGCTCGCCCTAATTATAATGGTTGGTACCGTAATGATCGCAACAACATTGCCCGTGAGCATTACAATGAACGTAGCCGTTATCGTAGCAATAACTCACGTGGCAGCGAGTACGGTAATAATCGTCGAAACGATAACGACCGCAATTCAAGAGGTGGCTACGATAATAATCGTCGAAATGATAACGACCGCAATTCAAGAGGTGGTTACGATAATAATCGCAGAAATGAGAACGATCGTGATTCAAGAGGTGGCTACGATAATAATCGCAGAAATGATAATAATAGAAACTCGAACGATGGATTTGATAATAATCGTAATTCAAATGATAGAAGTTCGAGAGGTGAGGCTGAACGCAATTCGCAGTCGCCATCAAATCCTGACCGCCCTGCAAGAGAAAATCGTCCAAATACTGATGAAAGTGGTCCTCGCCAAAGAGGTTCGGATAATTATGGTAGAGGAAGTGGCATAGATAACAGCCGAAGAGAACGAAATATGCCAAATACTTCAGGCAATGAGCGTAGAAGTAGAGGCATTGAAACGCAATCAGAACGTTCAGTGCCAAATTCATCAAACGAAGGCCGACAAAGTCGAGGTTCAAGAGAAGGAAATAACAATTCTTCTTCCGAACCTCAAAGAGAAAGCAGAGGTAGAAGAAATTAATTTATCAAACAAAACGGTCAAGATTCTGAAATCTTGACCGTTTTGTTTGATGCTTTGTTAGAAAATCATCGAGCAATATCTATTTTGTATTTTTTACCTTTCATTTTTTCTTCTCTAACCATAAGCAAAAGCTCTTTTACTTTAGTGCGTTTTACGGCAGCGAAAGATGTAAAATCTTTCACCTCAATTAGTCCTAAATCGCCCTTTTCGAGTTTCCCTTTTTGTGAGAAAAAACCTACAATATCAATTTTATTTAATTTGTTTTTTTTGCCACCACTAATATATATTGTCTGAAATTCGGGAAGTTTAGGTAATGGATAACGTTTAGAAAGCGTTAATTCTTCTAACGATTTTTCAACATAAGCTGGTCGTTCTTCATCACGATGAAAAATCAAATACGATGTTCCCGAAGCGTGCATTCGAGCTGTTCGACCATTGCGATGCACAAATTCATGGGCTTGTAAAGGCAAATGATAATGAATTACGTGCTTCATTTCGGGAATATCTAAACCACGAGCCGCCAAATCAGTTGTAACTAAGTAATTGACACTGCCATTTCTGAATCTTATCAAAGCCCTTTCTCTATCGTCTTGTTCCATTCCTCCGTGATAAAAAGTTGTTACAATCCCTTTTTGATTCAAAAATTCGCTTGTGCGTTCTGCTGCATCTCGGTGATTACAAAAAATGAGTGCCGACTCTGAATTGAGGGAACAAACTAAATCAAAAACAGTATCAAGTTTATCTTTTTCGTCCGAAATCACGACCAGCATTTTTAGCTGCTGATTTTCTGTATTGGCTTCTGGTAAAAAATCTAAAACAGTTGGTGTTCCTAAACCTGTAAATTCGGGAATATCAATGCCTGCCGTTGCTGAAACCAACACTCGTTTATTGAGCTGGCTTAAATGTCCAATAATAAACGACATTTGGTCGTGAAAACCCAAATCAAGCGATTTATCAAATTCATCAAGAACCAAAGTTTGAATGCCGTCGAGCGTAAAAGTTTGGCGAGTAATGTGGTCAGCTATTCGACCAGGTGTGCCAATGAGTAGGGCAGGAGGTGTTGACAAGTTTTGTATTTCGGTAGCCATCGGGTGTCCACCGTAGCACACATTTACCTTAAAACCAGTTGACATTTTCTTCCAAACTTGCTCAATCTGCATGGCTAATTCACGAGAAGGAGCCAAAATTAAGCATTGAACTTGTATTATTTCTGGTTTGAGCAATTGTAAAATTGGCAAGAGAAACCCTAAAGTTTTGCCCGAACCCGTTGGTGCAAGAAGAAGAATATCTTTGTCTTTTACGATAGCTTTTTGTGCAGCTTTTTGCATCGGATTGATAGTCTCGATGCCTAAGTTAGCCAATATTTGGAGGTGTTGCTGATGAGTATCCATGCCGCAAAGATACGGACAAAATATAGTATTTGACTTAATTTGTTTAATAGGCTGATTTCAATAGAAAAAGTATTAAAATATTACTTTTATAAAAGCGTTATTATTGACGTTAATTATACATTTCTTTAACTTTCATAAACTTGATTAACCTATGTGTTGTGTAGATTAAATATAAAAAAATAAAGATTAAAAGCTATTATTTGTAGAAAATAAAAATTTATAATTAACTTTGGTACAAACTAAGTTTTATGACAAAAATCATAGTAGTTATTAAAAATATTTAAAGAGCTGAAAATGGTTTGTTTTTGATACGCTAAACATTTTTTACTATTAAATTTTGTCAAGAAATTTTCTTTTGAAACAATTAAACGTGTTATAAAAATCAGTTAAACTGAAAAGTTTAATTTTAACTAACCACTATTATGACCGCTGAAAAGCCGATGAATGAATTTCCTGTAATGGATACAGGAGAGGGTATTGTATTATTTCACCCAAATATTCCAGCTAAGGCTGCTTTCAATGTAAGCGAAGTTCTCAACACAAGATGGATTGGACAAGGTCCAAAAGTTGATGAATTTGAAAGACGCTTTGAAAACAAATTTACATCACCTTGTAAAAGTTTGGCAGTTGGCTCTGGAACTGATGCATTGCATTTAGCCTATTTACTTGCCGATTTGAAAGCCGGCGATGAAGTAATTGCCCCTGTTTTTACGTGCACAGCAACCAACATCCCCTTTCTTTACATGGGTGTGAAAATCGTTTTTGCCGATATTGATGAAAATCTCAATATTGATGTCAAGCACGTAGCTCAACTCATTACACCAAAAACTAAAGCGATTGTTTGCGTACATTATGGCGGTTTACCCTGCGATATGGATGAACTTTGGCAACTTGGAGCAAAACACAATATTGCTATTATTGAAGATGCCGCCCACGCCGTCGGTGCAAAATATAAAGGTGAATTTATCGGTAGTCAAAGCGATTTTTCGATGTTTTCGTTTCAAGCCATCAAACATATTACTACGGGTGATGGTGGAATGTTGGTGGTAAAAGACCATGCATTAGTCGAAAAAGCAAAGCGTTTGCGTTGGTTTGGCATTGATAGAAGCAGTAAACAAAAAGGTATTTGGGAAAACGACATCGTGGAAGTTGGTTACAAATACCAAATGACCGATATCGCCGCAAGCATCGGACTCGCCGCTATTGACGAATTTGATGAGCATTTGGCTCATCGCCAAAGACTATATCGACTATATTGCGATTTATTAAAAGATATTAACGGTATAAGAGTAATCGGAAGTGAATACACCGACCGTGAACACGCTGCATGGTTACTTACTGCCGAAGTTGATGGACGAGAAAGCCTCATGAAACACTTGCGTGAGCATGGTATTGAGTCAGGTCAAGTGCATTATCGAAACGATAAATACACAATTTTTGGTGGAAGAAAACCAGGACAATTTCCCAAAATGGATGCTATTGAAGAGCGTTATTTAGTCTTGCCATTGCACGCAAAAGTGACTGAAGAAGATGTTGCGTATATTGCCTATGTTCTAAAAAAAGGCTGGTAAAAATAATGAATAATGTAGGGTAAGTTTTTAAGCTTATCCTACATTATTCAATCTATATTCTCTCTATGGATTTTATTTACAAAAAAGTAACTTTAGACTATTCTCCTGTTTTTTCGATTCTGATTCCATCATGGAACAACCTTGATTATCTGAAATGCGTAGTCAACAGTATCAGAAAAAATAGCTACTATAAACACCAAATCATTGTACATATCAATGAAGGAAATGATGGCTCAGAAGAATGGGTTTTAGCTCAAGAAGATATTGGATATACTAAAAGTTCACAAAATTCAGGTGTTTGCTATGGTTTCAACGCTGCTTCTCATTTGGCTGTTGCCGAATATCTTGTTTTTATTGATGATGATATGTATTTATGCCCGGACTGGGATTTTTTCTTATTTGAGGAAATTGCTAATCAGAAAGATGACAAATGGTGTATTAGCGGGACAATGATTGAAGGTTTTGATAAAGGTAACGTTTGTGTGATTGCCGATAAAAATTATGGAAATCATCCATCAGAATTTGATGAAGACAAGTTCTTGGCTGAATACGCTACTTATCCAAAAGAAGATTGGAATGGTAGTCAATGGTATCCGATGGTCTTACCAACATTTGTTTATAGAGCAGTTGGAGGCTTGAGTATAGAGTTTTTTCCAGGAATGTACAGTGACCCCGATTTTATGATAAAATTGTGGCATTATGGCATTCGTTATTACAAAGGAATTGGCAAAAGTCGCGTCTATCATTTTGCAAGCCGTAGCACAGGAAGAGTAAAACGAAATGACGGTCGAACAGAGTTTATCTTAAAATGGGGATTAAGTAGCAATACTTTTTTTAAAAATTATCTAAAAATAGGCCCTAAATTTTTAGGAGTTTTACCCAATCCTGAAGAAAACTTTATGCTTAAACTCAAGAAAAAAATTGATAGATGGAAAGTAAAATTCAAAACTAAACCAATTGATATTTCTTGAAATGTAATTTTGAAATTTCAGTTGATAAGTATTTTTAATACAAAGATTGAAGGATTGACTTGTAAAGTTAGCTAATTTTATTGCTGTAAGTGGCCGTTACTCGCGTAATTGTAAGTTAAACAAAAAAGCGATTGATAATCAATAAATTATCAATCGCTTAAAATATTTTTTGGTGGTGATGGACGGGATCGAACCGCCGACACAAGGATTTTCAGTCCTTTGCTCTACCAACTGAGCTACATCACCTTATCACCACCGTTCCCAGACGCTATGTACTTGTCGTTTGGGACTGCAAAAGTAGAGGTTTTTTTTTAAAGAACAAATTTCTTGCAAAAAAAAATTAATTTTTTTTTTCCTCTTGACTTAATTATCTTTTTTACGATATTTGTAATGTTATGCAAGCATACTATTTTTTGGAAATATCAATAGAAAAAACAATTCAACCAATCGAACTATGCAAATCCTTTCACAAATCTTATTTGTTGCTGCGTTAAGTTTAGCAGCGTACTTTATAAGTCGCCGAGTGATGCTCATCAAAAATACAATTCAATTGGGAAAAGCAGAAGACCGTTCGGATAATCCATCAGAACGACTAAGAACGATGCTTTTAATAGCTTTTGGACAGAAAAAAATGTTTAATCGCCCAATTGTTGGTTTGATGCACTTCATTATTTATGCTGGATTTATCATTATAAATGTTGAAGTATTAGAAATAATGATTGATGGCGTTTTTGGAAAGCACCGAGTTTTCGCAGAACCGTTGGGAGGATTGTATAATTTTCTCATTAATTTCTTTGAGATTTTAGCTCTTGGAGTACTAGCCGTCTGTGTGATTTTTTTGATAAGACGTAACGTTACTAAAGTGCAGCGTTTTCAGCAAACACGTCACCGTGAAATGAAAGGCTGGGCTACCAAAGATGCGAATATCATTCTAATTACCGAAATATTGCTTATGTGGGCATTTCTGAGTATGAATGCCGTTGACTCAATCTTACAAGAAAGGGCCGTTGGACATTATGCTGAAGTAATCACTGGTGATTTTTGGGTAAGTCAATGGCTGAAACCTTTGTTTATAGGTTTGTCAGAAACTGTTTTAGTAGCTTACGAACGTGGTGCTTGGTGGTTTCATATTTTGGGAATAATGGCTTTTGCAACTTATGTAACCTACTCAAAACACTTGCATATTTTCTTGGCATTCCCTAATACATATTTCTCTAATTTAAAAGCAAAAGGAGAAATGACAAATATGCCAACGGTTACAAAAGAAGTGAAAATCATGCTGGGTCTAGAAGAACCAGATGTAAATCCAGCCGAAGTTGGCCGATTTGGAGCAAAAGATGTGAAAGATTTATCATGGAAAAACCTTATGGATGCTTATAGTTGCACCGAATGCGGCCGTTGTACATCTTCTTGTCCAGCAAACTTAACAGGAAAGCAACTTTCGCCACGTAAAATCATGATGGATACCCGTGACAGATTAGAAGATATTCAAAAAGGCTGGTTGGCAACAGATAAAAAAGCTCCAATTGCAAGCTTTGATGATAGCAAAACACTTTTAGGTGATTACATTTCGGAAGAAGAAATATTGGCTTGTACAACTTGTAATGCTTGTGTGCAAGAGTGTCCAATCAACATTAGTCCACTAGATATCATCTTGCAATTACGTCGTTATAAAGTAATGGAAGAGGCTCAAGCTCCAGCATCTTGGAACGGAATGTTTTCAAATCTTGAAAATAATATGGCTCCGTGGAAATTTTCACCAAGCGACCGCTTCAATTGGGTAGAAGGGCTAAACAAATAAAAGTGCAATGTTTTGTGCTTAAAAGAACTATATTTCTTGGAAAAATTAAAATCAAAAATGACTTCAATTTCGGAGTCATTTTTTTTGTGTATTTAATAAATAATTATTTGATTTTTAGTTTTGCACTTAAAGAATATTTTTTTTAACTTTACACAGATTAGTGCAAAACATGGTATGCTATTTGTACTAATCCTCGTAACTAATTGCGTGTATATAAGCTCAAACGTGCATCATGCACAATCAACCACTATGAAAAGGATTAATTCTTCAATGTTTATGCAATGGGTGATTTTCATTCCATTGTTGTTGCCATTAGCAATTGTTAGCGGAGCTTTTGATGGTATTAAGCGAGTAATTGCACAAGCTTCTGCCGATATTATTGAAAATGAGGTAGTCTCTTAGTTAATTTTTTAAGCAAAACTTTCAATAGTGGTTTTTAATTGTGTTAATGACGGCACACCCGATTGCCGCCATTTCAATTCACTTTTCTTAAATAACATTAACGTAGGAACTCCCGTAACACGGTATTTAGCCGCAAGTTTAGGGTTCTGGTCAACATCTATTTTTACTATTCTCAATCTTTCTCCCATTTCCTGAGCTAATTGATGTAAAGTTGGCGTAAGTGCTTTACATGGGCCACACCAAGTAGCGAAAAAGTCAATTAAAATTGGCGTTTCTGAGTCTATCAATTCTTCAAATGTTCCTGTCATTGCTCTTGTTTGTTTTTCTTCTTTTCTTGAAATTTCACATAAACTAAATAAAAACCAATAATTAAGACAATTAATGCCAAAACAAAGTGGCCTTTCTGCACAAGTTGTTTGGTTGCCAAACTTCCATAATATTGGACAATTACTTCAATAATTGAGGCTAAAATGAGTAGGCTCAACATGATGATTGGTAATTTTTTTTGTAAATTCTCCGACATCGATATAAGTTTTAGTGTTTATGTTATATTTGCAAATATAATATACTTCAAAACATTCGACTCTATATAATGGAAAACATTTCAAGAAGAAATCTGCTAAAAACCTTTGGTTTAACCGCAGGCGGATTGTCATTGTTTAATATTGACTCTCTTGCCGAAACTGCTGATAATCAAGAAATTGTCATTCCAAATGATGAGCGATACATCTCACTTGATAAACCTGTAACGGCTATTGTTTTGGGAGCAGGAAATCGTGGAAATGTATATGGTCGTTTTGCACTGGCTTTTCCAAATGAACTGGATATGGTTGGGGTTGCTGAACCAATTCCATTTCGAAATGACCGTTTTGCTAAATCTCATAATATCGAAGAAAAGAACCGATTTAAAACTTGGGAAGATGTGTTCAAAGTTCCCAAATTTGCTGATGCTATCATTATTTCTACGCCCGACTGGTTGCATTACGGGCCAGCCATGAAGGCTCTTGAAATGGGGTATGATGTGCTGCTCGAAAAACCAATTTCACCGTCGATGCAAGAATGCTTAGAGATTTTGGCAATGGCAAAGAAAACCAAACGAATTATTGCTGTTTGTCATGTTTTGCGTTATACACCTTATTTTAAAAAACTCAAGGAAATTGCAGGAAGCGGTCAATTTGGTAAGTTAATAAGCGTCAATCACTTAGAAGGTATCGAATATGCACACATGGCACATTCTTATGTGAGAGGAAATTGGCACGTAGCCAAAGATACAAATCCTATTATTTTGGCTAAATCTTGCCATGACCTTGATATTTTGCGTTGGATTATCGGAAAACCGTGTAAAAGTATCTCTGCCTACGGTTCGTTGACTTGGTTTAAGCGTGAAAATGCCCCCGAAGGTAGCACTGACCGCTGTACAGATGGCTGTAAAGTGGAAGCAGAATGCCCGTTTTCGGCAATCAGAATTTACCAAAAAGAAAAACAACGAATCAACGTTTTGGATGTTACTGATGATTTAACCAAACAAAGTGACGAAATTTACGAAAAATTAAAAACATCTCAGTACGGACGATGTGTTTATCGAATGGATAATGACCAACCCGACCATTATACAACATCGATGGAGTTTGAAGGTGGTACAACTGTGAGTTTTGCCATGGAAGCATTTACTTCATTTGAACACCGAAAAACCCGCTTGATGTTTTCGCAAGGTGAAGTTTGGGGAGATATGAATCAAATTCAAACCTATGATTTCAGAACAAAAGAAACTACTTCTTGGAAAGCAAACGAACAACCCGAATACAAAAACCAAGCATCAGGCCATGGAGGTGGTGATTATGGTTTGGCTCGTAATTTTGTGCAGGCAGTTGCCCAAAATAAACCCGAACTTCTGACATCAACCATTGAGGCTTCAATTGAAAGCCACATCATGGGTTTTATGGCTGAAAAAAGCCGACTTAACAAACAAATGGTAGAGGTGAAAATATAAAAATCATGCGTAAAATAATAATAGTATTGAGCCTTTTGGCTTTTATGGCTTGTCAAAAGAAAAAAGCCGATTTAGGAACATTCGACCTGCAAAGTTTCAAAACCGATAGAGGTGGCTGTGAGGGAAAACGGGTAAAATTAATCGAAGAATTGAAAATTCTTCGACCTAAAATATTAGGACTGACCGAAAATCAAATAGTTGAAAATTTTGGTCGTTATGATTTTCAAATTTTGAGTCGTCGAAATGAGAAAGTTTTTGTATTTTACCTAGAAAAAGGAACCCATTGCGAAAGTATTCAGAATCCAACACAAGCTCGTTCAATGATTTTATATTTCAACGCAGCAAGCCTAGTAAAGGAGGTTTCTTTCCAATTTGGTAGTCCGATTTAATTTTTTTGAAGAAATTTTTGAAAATTATTTTGTTTTCTAAATTCAACTATTACTTTTGTATCAGTTCAGCAATTTTATAAAGTTGCTCAAAACCAAAACAAAAATGACTCAATATTCAAACATAGTAAAATTCTGGTGGTGGCGTCCTTCAAAATAGGATGAACAGAATTGCTATGTAAAAAATACATACAAATATTAAGCAAAGCGGCTTACTGTTCATATCAGTAAGCCGCTTTTTTTTGACTCAATTCTTATAATTTATATAATGAAATCAGCTTATAAAATAACAACTCGCCACAAACGCTTACTCGCCGATACGCTTACGCCTGTTGGAATTTTCTTGCGTTTACGTGAACATTATCCTCATTCGGTTATTCTTGAAAGTGCCGATTATCATGCTATGCACAATAGCTTTAGCTACATTGCGTGCGATGAAGTAGCAAGTTTTCAATTAGACAATGATGTGGTTACACAAAAATTTCCTGATGGAAAGAACGAAACATTTCCGCTACAAAATCGTAAAGATGGCGTAAAAGTTTTGCAGGAATTTGCAGCAAAATTTGAAAACCCGAAAAGCGAATTTCCTTTTATTACTAATGGACTTTTTGGACATATCACTTATGATTCGGTTGAATATTTTGAAGATATTGAGATTCAAGAGAAAAGTGTTGAAACGGCAATTCCGCAGATTTTGTACCGAGTTTACCGTTATGTGATTGCGATTAATCATTTCAAAGACGAACTTTACATCTTTGAACATACTTATACGCCCGAAGGCAAAGAACCAAAACTTGTTGAGGAAGGCCTTGAAACACTTGAGTTTTTTGTTAAAAATCCGAGAATGGGCAGCGTGAAATTCAAAGCAGAGGAAACCGAAGTCTCAAATTTGGATGATGATTCGATGCGAGAAATTATCAATAAATGCATCGGACATTGTTTGCGTGGTGATGTGTTTCAGATTGTGCCTTCTCGTAGGTTTTCAAGAAAATTTGAAGGCGATGATTTTAATGTTTATCGTGCCTTACGTTCAATCAATCCTTCACCATATTTGTTTTATTTTGATGGCGGAGATTACCATATTTTCGGTAGTTCGCCAGAAAAGCAAATTCTTATTAAAGATGGTCAAGCTGAAATTCATCCAATTGCTGGAACTTTCAGACGAACTGGCGATGATGAACATGATACCGAATTGGCTCGTCAATTACACGCCGACCCGAAGGAGTCAGCCGAACATGTAATGTTGGTAGATTTGGCGAGAAATGACCTTTCACGAAGTGCCGAAAATGTCAAAGTAGAGACTTTCAAAGAAGTACAGTTTTACAGCCATGTGATTCATCTAGTATCCAAAGTGACAGGAAAAATGCACCAAGGTACAAATCCTTTGCAATTGGTGGCGGATACTTTTCCTGCAGGAACACTTTCAGGAGCTCCGAAACACAATGCCATGACAATCATAAATAAGTTTGAACCAACCAATCGTAGTATTTACGGAGGAGCAATCGGTTTTATGGATTTTAAAGGAAATTTCAATCATGCCATTGCAATTCGTACATTTTTGAGCAAAAACAATACACTTTTCTACCAAGCAGGTATGGGCGTAGTTGCAAAATCAGATGTTGAATTAGAAATGAAAGAAGTGCATTTGAAACTGGCAGCATTAAGAAAAGCAATCGAAATGGCAGCGGAGATTTGATTGAGTAATAAACAAGTAAAAACAAAATCAAAAACATGAAAATTTTAGTTCTCGATAATTACGATTCATTTGTTTATAACTTAGTCTATATTTTAAAAGAATTAGGCGGAGATGTGGACGTTTTCAGAAATGATAAAATCAGCGTGGAAGATGTAGAAAAATACGATAAAATTTTGCTTTCACCTGGCCCAGGTATTCCCGAAGAAGCTGGAATAATGCTTGATTTGATAAAACAATATGCTCCTACCAAATCAATTTTTGGCGTATGTTTGGGGCATCAAGCCATCGGTGAGGCTTTCGGAGCAAAATTGCATAATATGGGCGAAGTTTTACATGGCGTTACAACGAAATGTATTATCACTGACCCGAATGAAGTGCTTTTTCAAGGAATTCCCAAAGAAATAGACGTTTGTCGTTATCATTCTTGGACGGTTGTTCCTGAAACAATGCCAGTCGATTTAAAAATCACCGCCATTGATGAAAAAGGTTTCGTAATGGCTGAGGCTCACCAAAAGTATGATGTTCGAGGGGTACAATTCCACCCTGAAGCATACCTGACTCAACATGGGGTTAGAATGGTAGAAAATTGGATGAAATCGTAGTTTGTGAAACCCAATTAATGAAATCAAGAATCAGTAAAATCATAGTTTTGAATGAAACAATACCTAAACCAACTCCTTGAAGGACTGTCGCTCACCAAAATACATGCCCAAGAAGCTTTACTAAAAATCGGTCATGGAGAAGTGAATAATTCTCAAATTGCTGCTTTTTTAATGGGAATTCAGCAAAAAGGTATCACTGTTGATGAACTTGAAGGCTTTCGTGAAGCAATGCTTGAGTTGGCAGTGCAAATAGATTTATCAGATTTTGATGCAATGGATATTGTCGGTACTGGCGGAGATGGTAAAGATACGTTTAATATTTCTACAACATCGGCTTTTGTCTTGGCTGGAGCTGGACAAAATATCGCTAAACATGGCAATCATGGCGTTTCGTCTTCGGTCGGTTCGAGTACCGTTCTAGAATATTTAGGGGTTAAGTTTACAAATGATGAAAGTTATTTGAAACAAAAACTTGAAACAGCAGGTATTTGTTACATGCACGCTCCGCTTTTTCACCCAGCCATGAAATATGTCGGCCCGATTCGTAAAGAGTTAGGTATGAAAACATTTTTTAATATTTTAGGCCCATTGCTCAACCCTGCGAAGGTTAAAAAACAATTTTCAGGCGTGTATAATTTATCAGTTTTTGATTTATATGCACAGTTATTTAGCAGAACTGCTGCAAAATTTGCTATTATTTATGACTTAGCAGGATACGATGAAATTTCTTTGACGAATGATTTTCAGATTTCAACGCATATCAACACAGAAAAGACTGTTCTTTCATCGCAAAGTTTAGGCTTTATTTTACAGCAACAAGCTGATATTTATGGTGGAGGAACAATTGAAGAATCGGCGGCAATTTTATTAAATGTATTAAAAAATGAAGCGACGGAGGCACAAACAAATGTAGTTTTAGCAAATGCTGGTTTGGCACTAAGCATCGCCAAAGATATAAGTCCCGAGGAAGGAATTGTACAAGCAAAAGAATCGCTATTGAGCGGAAAAGCCTTAAATTGCTTGAAAAATTTAGTAGAATAAAAAAATGATAGAGTAAACATTCTGATTTGTTTACAAAACATTTTTTTCTCATTTACTTATTAATTATGACCATATTAGATAAAATTACTGAACAAAAAGCAATCGAGGTTGCAGCCGCAAAAGCGAAAATTTCAATAGATGATTTAGAAAAAAGTGATTTTTTTTTAAGAAAGACTAATTCATTGGTTGTTAGTTTATCAGCTGAAAATTCGACTGGAATTATTGCTGAACACAAACGAAAATCGCCATCAAAAGGAATCATTAATGACCAAGTTTCGGTCGAGAACGTAACACAAGGTTATGCAATAGCAGGAGCAGCAGGTCTTTCAGTTTTGACAGATACCGATTTTTTTGGTGGTTTAAAAGAGGATTTACATAAAGCCAGAATCGCAAATCCATCAACACCGATTTTGCGGAAAGATTTTATGATTGATGAATACCAAATCTACGAAGCAAAAGCTTGGGGAGCAGATGTGATTTTGTTGATTGCGGCTTGCCTTTCTCCAGTTCAAATAAAAGATTTTAGCAAAAAAGCCCATGATTTAGGCCTTGAAGTTTTGTTAGAAATTCATGACCAAGAAGAATTAGACCGTAGTCCTTTAGAATATGTTGATATTGTTGGGGTAAATAACCGCAATTTGAAAAACTTCGCAGAAAATAATGTTAATGCATCTTTAGCGTTGGCTGAGAAGATTCCAGCGAATATTATTAAAATATCCGAGAGTTGTATCAGTCAGCCCGAAACCATTAATTTGCTAAAATCGGTCGGTTATAAAGGTTTTTTAATTGGTGAAACTTTCATGAAAGATGCCAATCCTGGAACAAAACTTGCTGAATTTATAGCTAAAATCTAAGAAAAAGTTTAAATTTGATAGTTTTTTTACTTTTTCCTAAAATCATACTATCACCCCAAGTATGAAATAAAAATAAAATCTCTTGTGGGGGCAAGCGTTTTTAATATGAAACTAAAAGTATGTGGGATGCGTGATGTCGAGAACATTAAAGCACTCAGTGAGTTAAAACCAAATTTTATGGGTTTTATTTTCTATGACAAATCTCCACGTTTTGTTGGAGCAGAGCTAGATGTTGAAACCGTCAACGCTTTGCCAAGAGAAATCAAAAAAGTAGGAGTTTTTGTGAATGCAACTGTTGACTTTATCTTGCAAAATGTCAGAAAATATGGCTTGAATTATGTGCAACTTCATGGAAATGAAACACCAGATTTTTGTAAAAATCTCCGATTGAAAGGGGTAAATATTATAAAAGCCTTCCGACTGGACAATGATTTTATTTTTAGTCAACTAAATAATTATAAACCACACGTTGACTTTTTTTTGTTTGATGCCAAAGGCGAAGAATACGGCGGCAATGGTATTACATTTGATTGGACTATTTTGAAAAAGTACGATAACCAAAAACCGTTCTTTTTAGCAGGAGGAATCAGCCTTGAGAATATTGATGTTTTAGAATCAATCACTCCTAAACCTTATGCGATGGATGTAAATAGTAAATTTGAAATATCGCCAGGAATGAAAGACATCGCAAAACTAAATGAATTGATAATGAAACTTAATCCAGAGGGGGTAGAAGTACAACAATGAGAACCATAGAACAATCGGCTTATGCCGTTAATAATAAAGGATATTACGGAAAATTCGGCGGAGCGTATATTCCCGAAATGCTTTTTCCAAACGTGGAAGAATTACAGCAAAATTACCTTGAAATTATATATCAGCCCGCGTTTCAAGCCGAATATCATGCTTTATTGAAAGATTACGTCGGGCGTCCAACCCCATTATTTTATGCAAATCGTTTATCCGAAAAATACCAAACCAATGTTTATTTAAAGCGTGAAGACTTGTGTCATACGGGGGCTCACAAAGTAAATAATACGATTGGACAAATATTACTAGCAAAAAAACTGGGTAAACATAAAATTGTAGCCGAAACAGGTGCTGGCCAACATGGTGTAGCAACTGCTACTGTTTGTGCGTTGATGGGTTTGGAATGTATCGTTTATATGGGCGAAATTGACATCAAACGCCAAGCACCAAACGTGGCTCGAATGAAAATGCTCGGTGCGGAAGTTCGTCCAGCAACGAGTGGTTCAAAAACACTCAAAGATGCAACTAACGAAGCCATGCGTCATTGGATAAATAATCCAGTCGATACGCATTATATTATAGGTTCGGTTGTTGGGCCACATCCGTATCCTGACATGGTTGCTCGTTTTCAGTCTATTATCTCCGAAGAAATCCGTTGGCAATTACTTGAAAAAACGAGTTCTGAAAATCCAGATTATGTCATCGCTTGTGTAGGTGGAGGCTCGAATGCGGCGGGTGCATTTTATCACTATCTTGATGAATCAAGTGTTCAACTCATTGCGGCTGAAGCTGGTGGACATGGGATTAACTCTGGAATGTCAGCGGCTACTACTTTTTTAGGAAAATCAGGTGTACTTCACGGAAGCAAAAGTATTTTGATGCAAACCGAAGACGGACAAGTGGTTGAACCACATTCAATTTCTGCAGGACTAGATTATCCAGGAATTGGACCGCTGCACGCACATTTGTGGGATTCGGGTAGAGCGAAGTTCTTTGCTATTACTGATGACGAATCAATCAAAGCTGGTTTTGAACTTTCAAAACTCGAAGGAATTATTCCCGCAATTGAGTCAGCTCATGCTTTAGCCGTTTTACCATATCTTAAAGCGACAGCTAACGAAACCGTTGTGGTGAATCTTTCAGGTCGTGGCGATAAAGATTTGGATACTTATATGAAGTATTTGTAAAATAATTCAATCCTTAAACTGTAATAAAACAAATGAAAACTCTTTTTTTAGCAATCGCATTGATGTCTGTTTCATTGATGTCAAATGCACAAACACCAAAAACAGCAACCAAAATGTTACGTCACGCAGTATTATTCAAATTTAAAGATACCAGCAGCCCAGAAGATATTAAGAAAGTAGAAGAAGCTTTTCGTGCTTTGCCAACCAAAATCAAAGAAATAGCCGATTTTGAATGGGGTATAAATAATAGCCCAGAAAACTTAAATCAAGGATTCACCCATCTTTTCTTCGTAAGTTTCAAATCAGAGAAAGACCGTGAAGTATATTTGCCTCATGCAGCTCACAAAGCATTTGTAGAAGTTTTAGGGCCACATCTCGATAAAGTTTTGGTATTAGATTATTGGGCAGGGAAATAACTGTGAGGCGAACAGTTGGTTCGCTTTAAAACATGATTTCTCCAACAATACATTGAAACAATAAAATGAATAGAATTACCAAGCTTTTTCAAGAAAAACCTAGCAACGTCCTTAATATATACTTTACCGCAGGCTTCCCAAATCTAAATGATACTACTACTGTTTTGGAAGCTCTCCAAGAAGCAGGTGCAGATATTGCCGAAATCGGTATGCCTTATTCTGACCCAGTTGCCGATGGCGAAACAATTCAGCAGTCAAACCAAATAGCCTTAGATAATGGAATGAGTCTAAAAGTGCTATTTCAACAATTAGCTGGAATTAGAAACAAAGTTACAATGCCAATCATATTAATGGGTTATATCAATCCAGTTGTTCAGTTTGGTATTGAAAACTTCTGCAAGAAATGCCAAGAAGTAGGAGTCGATGGACTAATCTTACCAGATTTACCTATGGATGAGTATTATGAAGAATATAAACCGATTTTTGATAAATACGGATTACTCAATATTTTCTTAATCACGCCGCAAACAACCGAGGCTCGTATCCGCAGAATCGATGAAATTTCAGATGGCTTCATATATATGGTAAGCAGTGCTAGTGTTACAGGAGGAACATCGGGTATCACTAATACGATGGAAACGTATTTCAATCGTGTTAATGCCATGAATTTGAAAAACCCAAGACTCATTGGTTTTGGTATAAAAGATAATGCAACTTTTACTAAAGCGAGCCAATATGCGGCAGGGGCAATTATCGGTAGCCAGTTCATTAGAGTACTTCAAAATGCGAATAGCATATATAATGATATAGTCAACTACATAAAATCAGTAAAAGGCTAAACTATTGTTAAAACCAAAGAGCGTATGAAACTTCTGATAACTTTATTTTTAGTTTTTATTAGCTCTTTGGTTTTTTGTCAAAATTCTACTTTCCGCTCAAAACTTAATCTTTCACCACACATCGGTATCGGATGGGCATTGCCTCCTTTCATAGATGGAAGAAACAGTGACTTAGTTCTAAAATCAGTTCCTCTAAAAAACTTTGTTATTGCCGAGATAATTAAATCTTCGGGTACTCCCAAAAAGATATTTAAAATCACTAATACTATTGGTTTAGATGCAAACTATACTTTATCTAGTAAGTGGTCAACTAATATTGGTGTCAATCGTGCCATGCAGGTCAATCTTCTAAACGATCCCAACCCAATTAAAGTCTCCACAACAACCATTTATCGCACATGGGTTTTTGCTTATAAATATACTTCATTCACTTTTGGTCTCAGATACCATCAGCATGATACCTTTTTTCAATGTAATTTTCATTACGCAGGAAATGCCAAACGTGTTATCGAAAGTGATAATGGCTCGGCTGGCGGAGGCGGCGTCTCTTCAAATGGAAATGGAATTGTTACTTCAATCATGAACCGAAATGGCAATACCTTTTTAATATCACCCGAATATGGTGTTGCGGGAATCAGTTCATTTGATTTACCAATGGAACTAAGCGTTGGTTTACATATTCCAACAACAATTTTTTCTAAACAAAATGCGACCTTCATCAGAAACAATATAAATGTAGGAGAAAATACCCTTAGCTTTACTCAGGCTGCATTGTGGTTGAGAGCAAGAATTCCAATCACCGTTTGGACGAAGCAGTCTAATAATAATAAAGTTATACCACTAAATCCATCAATGGCAAATACTTTTCCAGAACAATCTGTGGAGTATGAAGGAAAAAGAGTAGCATTGGGAGAAAAAGTTATTCTAACGAATCTACAATTTGAACAAACAAAAGCTATTCTTAATATAGCAGCTATGGCCGAACTCGATGAGCTTAAAGAACTTATGTCAGACTCGCCGACAATAGTTATCGAGATAATTGGTCATACTTCCGATGAAGGAGATAGAAATAGTAATATCGAGTTATCATTGAAACGAGCAAAAGAGTGTAAGGAATACCTCATTAAGAAAGGAATCAATGCAAATCGCATTAAAATAAAAGGAATGGGGCCAGATGCTCCCATTTCAACAACGGATAAATCTCAAAATCGCCGTGTTGAAATGAAGATAATCAAATTGTAATAAGTATTTTTTCGTTGAATCCCTTTCCCATACATCGATAATCAATCATAAATCCTTAAAAATCAAAGTTCACTCAAATTTCATATATGAATATATAAAGAACTTGTTGTATTTATTGGGTTGAGTAATTTTGTAAATGTCTGATAGTTAGGTGATAATTGGATGTTGGTAGAAATAGTTTTGCTAGGGGGTATTGCGGGTTCAGAAAAAGTTCGTACCTTTGCACTCCCAAACGACGCGAGTTGAGCGGGGAAAAAGGTTTGACGTTGCGTAGCAAGAGCATGGCAAATAGGGCTTTAAAAAAAGGTTAAAGTTTATTTGTTTTTATTAAATTAAATTAAGACCTTTGCACCCCGATAGAGTTGAGAGATAGTAGAGGGGCTGATTAGGAAAAAGAAATTTCAAAAATTATTAGGTTTTATTAAATTGTTTTAAGACCTTTGCACCCCGATAGAATTGAGAGATAATAGAGGGGGAGATTAGGAAAAAGAAATTTCAAAAAGTGTTAGGTTTTGTTAAATTGTTTTAAGACCTTTGCACCCCGATAGAATTAGAGAGTAAAGGGGTTAGGGATTAAGAAAAGAAAATCGAAAAATAATTTTGTTTATTAAAAAAGTTTTTCGTACCTTTGCAATCCGTTTCGGAAAGTAGAAATGGAAAAGAGATTAAGGGGATTGTCTAATAACGAATTGATTATCAATAGTTTAAGT
>NZ_CAKLPY010000004.1 GCF_923079645.1 Emticicia aquatica
TGCTCACACAACCATTCAAACTACATTCTACATAATACGTTGTCGTCGTTGAAATACTTGGGGTCGTGTAACTTGCTCCGGTTGCTAAGGAGGTACCGCCTGTTAAACCTGCATACCATGAAATTGTGCCGCCGGCACAACCACTTGCACTTAAACTAACTGTGCCTGTACCACAGCGACTACCGCCCGCACTTGTTGGTGATGAAGGGATTGTTGTAATAGTTGCAATTGCAGATGACCTTGTACTCACACAAGTCCCTAAAGTACAATCTACATAATACGTTGTGCTTGTGGAAATACTAGGTGTTGTATATGTTGCTCCTGTACCTAAACTCGTCCCGCCTGTTAGTGCTGCATACCAGATATAAGTTCCTGCACAGCCACTTGCACTTAAACTAACCGTTCCTGTACCACAGCGACTGCTACTTGTCGTTGTCGGTGAAGTAAGACTTCCTGTTGTTGTAAGGCTAATTGTACTTGTAGCAGTACATCCACCTGCATCAAGGATAGTAATTGTATAAACTCCCGCTGCAAGACCTGAAAAAATATTACTAGACTGAAATGACCCACTATTTAATTTATACTGATATACTGGAGTAGTTAATGAGCTTGCTACATTTGGTCTGATTTTATCTCCTGGAATAACCTCACTTGGAGTAGTTGTACTTTCGCCAGGTTTCGACCATCCAATTGCAATATTATCACCTCCTCCACCTTCTTTATAAAGTGCCTCAAAATAATAGATTTGACCAGCTACAAGATTCAAGGCTATGCTTTTTTGACTTGCATATTTATTCCATTCTCTCGACGCTGTATAACCACTTACACTTGCAATTAAAGATTTATTGGCTGGATTTGAGTCTGAGCTTCCCCATAATTCGCTATAATCATCAGAAGAAATCCACAAATAATAAGTCCCAGTTGTTGGCGGCACCAAATAACCCGAAATTTTACCCCCAAAATTTTCATAAGCATTTTTGTATCCTTCAAGAATACCAATAGTAGTAGAAACAGAGGGTGCATTTGGATAACTAGCATTTGACGTTAAACTAGCAACATCACTTCCAGAAATGCCTAACCATAATTGGTATGTTGCTGAGCCTAATCCAGTTGTTCCTCCACTCCCTGTAACAGTTATACTACCAGTTGTTGAACAAGTTGGGTCTGTTTTTGCGAGATTTAATAATGGAACTTCAGTTGTATTAATGATCGTAAAGTTAGCATAAGAGCTACACCCATCTCCTTGTATTCCGATGGTGTACGTACCTGAAGTTAAATCGGTATAACTATTTTTAAATTGTGTCCATGATCCACCGTTAATATTTGTCAAAAAACCATCAGGTAGATTTGTTATTGAAATGCTTCCCAAAGCTACCGAACAACCAGTATTGACAACAGTGGCAGTAGGAGTAGCTGGAATAGCTACAATTGTAGCAATTGCTGATGACCTCGTACTTACACAACTACTAACTGTACAATCTACATAATAGGTTGTACTTGTGGAAATACTAGGTGTTGTATATGTTGATCCTGTGCCTAAACTCGTCCCGCCTGTTAGTGCTGCATACCAGGTATATGTGCCTGAACAACCACTTGCACTCAAACTAACCGTTCCTGTACCACAGCGACTACCGCCTGTAGTTGTCGGTGCGGATGGTATTGCAGTAACTGTTGCAATTGCCGATGACCTCGTACTTACACAACTACTAACTGTACAATCTACATAATAGGTTGTACTTGTGGAAATACTAGGTGTTGTATATGTTGATCCTGTACCTAAACTCGTCCCGCCTGTTAGTGCTGCATACCAGGTATATGTGCCTGAACAACCACTTGCACTCAAACTAACTGTGCCTGTACCACAACGACTACCGCCTGTAGTTGTCGGTGCGGATGGGGTTGTGGTAATCGTTACACTTGCTGTTGCTGTTGCTGTACATCCAGATGCGTTTGTAACAGTAACAGTATAAACACCTGCCATTGCACTGGTTGCTGAAGCAATAGTTGGATTTTGTGATGCACTTACAAATGAATTTGGACCTATCCAAGAGTATGATGTTCCACCTGTTGAGGCTAAAGAAATTGTTCCACCTGAACATTCAACATCTCCTGTGGCAGTAGCCGTTGGATTAGCACTTACAGTTACCGTTCCTGAAGCTGAACCACTCGTTGTAGATTTTGTAAGTGAAAAATTATCTAAATAAAAAATAGTTGATGGGTCTGCCCAAGCAAAAGCCTCAACCCAAGCAGTACCTGCGGGGGCAGTTCCAGTATAGGTATATTGTTGAAAAGAAGTTGAATTTATATCATCACTAAACTCACCTATTGATGTCCATGAAGAATTATAAAATTGTATTCCTGCTCCTGACCAAGGGGTTGTGCTACTTGCTTTCCCATAAACTGTCAATGTAAAGTTTTCACCAGCAACAGCTGCAACACTTTGAGCAAAACCACCTCCAGATGAAGATGCACTCACTTTTGCTCCATATGTTCCACTCTGACGTTCTGATGAAGTAGAAGTTATTGTTGTATAATTCCAGTTAGACCAAGGTGAAAGAACTCCTGTTTCAAAACTCGGATTTGTCAATAAATTAGCCGATGTTGAACCACAAGTTGCTGTATAAGTTGTAGTTGTTGTCGGATTCACTGTAATTGTAGTTCCAGTTGCCCCTGTGCTCCAAGTGACCGTTCCCGAACAATTACTTGCCGTCAATGTGGTACTTTGTCCTTGACAAATTGTTGCACTTGAAATCGAAAATCCAACATTAACCACCACATTAGTGGTTGCTGTTGCTGTACAACTACTATTTGTAACTGTTACGGTATAGACTCCCGCCATTGCAGTGGTTGCACTTGTTCTACTTGGATTTTGGGCGGTTGAAGTAAACGTGGCAGGTCCTGTCCATGAATAAGTGCCTCCACCAGTTGATGTAAAGTTGATTGTACTTCCAGTAGTTACTGGTGAATTTGAACTTGCAGTTACCGAACTACTCGAAACAACCGTAACTGTAATAACATTTGAAGTCGCAGCGTAAGGAATACAACCACTTCTACGAGCTTTTCTTCTATATTTTGTAGTTATTGTAATTGTATTTGTTTCATCATAAGTTGCAGATGTTGCACCTAAAATTTCAATCCATGTTGTTCCTTCATCAGTACTTTTTTCCCATTGATATTCAAGCGTTCCAGTGCCTCCCGATGCTGCAACTGAACTTGTAAATGCTGCTGGATTTCCTGAAGCACAAAGCGTTTGGTCTGAACCAACTGTACCGCCAGCCGTAACGTTTGAACAAGTTGTACAGTTCTGTGCAATACAAAAACCATCCAATGCAATACCATTATAAGGAGAACCCGTTGAATTATAAACTTTTAATCTTGAAATATCTACATAAGGCGTAAAATCCAAACAAATCTGTTGCCAATTAAGGGTTCTCCAATCGACAACTTGACCCGCAGCACCTGTGAAAGTGGCTCCATTAATGTCTTTTACATTGGTAGAAGCTGGTAAATTCCAAGTGAGTGTATTAAATGACCCGCTTTCGGAAATTGCACTAGGTGTTATCGAAAAATTTGATGCAACTCCAGGGTCTGTACTTCCATAAGCATCTTCATATTCTAAATTATATTCTGACGAAACATTAGCATTCGGATTTGTCGGGTCAAATTGTGCTACCCATAAACATATTTTGTAACAAGTATTTGTTGCATGTGTAAAGCCCATGCCTGAATTTGGGAACAAACATCTACCTCCTCCTGCCACAGAGGGAAATGCAAATAACCGATTCCCATCTTTCGCCCCCAAACCTCCATTTGTTGTAGCATCAACCCAATATCCTGTATCAATCATATAGCCAGTTATCGGCATATCAGCAACAATGTTTCCACTTGGAGCTCCTGATAAATAGACAGCTTGGCTACCACCATAAGTTGTTAATGTTCCTGTAACACCTGGTTCGGAAGTTGTGAAATTTGCAAAAATTCCATTTTCAAAACTAGCATTCGCATTCGTACACACACCCGACGTAGAACTGGAAACTGTTACACTTGTTGTTGCAGTAGCAGTACAAGCTCCAGAAGTAACAGTAACTGTATAAATACCACTCATAGCGGTTGTTGAGCTTGACCTAGTTGGATTTTGTAAATTTGAGGTAAAACTTGATGGCCCAGTCCAAGAAAAAGAAGTTCCAGTTGTTGAACTTGAAACTAAATAAAGTGTATTTCCAGTAATAACAGGCGAGTTAGAACTTGCTGAAATATTAGGTGTTGAACAAGTAGTTGTTAAACAAACTTGGTCTAGTTTTAGATAATCACCCGAGGCATAAAATTCTAAACGTAAATATGAAACACCACTTGGAGCTGTTGCTTTAAAATTATAAGCCATCAAATCTCCATAAAGGTCAACATCGTAATCTATCTTTTGAGTTACCGATGACAAAAGCGTTCCAGATGAATTATAAAATGCAATTTTTGCGGAGTGATTATAACTTGGGTCATGCGTACCTGAATAAAAATTCAAAGTATATTCTTTCCCAGCAGTAATACCTGAAATTTGTTGGTAAACAGAAGCACTTGAATTATATGCTTGCAAAAATGACGCATTAGCCCCACAAACCACATACGCACCTCCAGTGTAAAAATAACCATTTGTTGAGTTATATGTCCAACCTGTCGTTCCTGATTCAAAACTAGGATTTGTCACAAGATTCGTTCCGACACAAGAACAATATGATGGATTAAAAGGATGATAATGTATTTCTCCACCAGTTTTTGTCAATGATTGTCCGATTACTTGCCCATTGATGTTCGCTGAATTTGACTTAGTAATATTAGCATTCGGAGCTAATATCGAACCCATTATGGTGCTAGAAGTACTGATTGTTAAAGTTGTTGCATTATAAAAATTAAATAATATGTAACGTCCATTCACATCACCAATACCGTTCATGTTAAACTGTGTACTCCAATTATAATTATTGGAAACACCAGCTGTATTCACATTTACTATTAAAAATCGACTAATTGAAGGTGCATTATTGAAATTTAACTCATTAAATGAAGTCAATTGTGCTGCAGTCAAATTCAAAACGTTTTGACCGCTTGCCAACGTAATTTTTGGTTTGTTTGACCCTAGCGAATAATCTAACGTAACATTATTGGTCAAAGCACTAAGTGTTGTTGCGTTTGCTTGAAGCGTTGTAAATGCACTTGCAAAATCAATTAAACCTGTCTGATTAATTGATGATGTTGGTTGTGCCGTTTGAAGATTTATTCTTGGACTCGAATTATTATTTCCAGTGCTTGGATAAATCCTCGTATTCCCTAAATTATTATCGTAGCCCGAACCAGTAATACTTCCAAGTTTAAGATAAGTACTTTGATTTAGATTAATTCCCGAACCACCTGTATAATACACTCTTCCATTTATCAAAAGCCCCGTTGGACGAGAATCTGTTGACACATAAAAATCACCAGAAATATTCGTAGCAAGATTATAACTTCCCGATTGCATCGTAAAATCTCCACCAACAGCTGTTGGGCCGTCAACATCACCAGAACCATTGAGTACTAAGCCATTACGAGTAAAAATATTGAAATTTTCCGCAGGAGCTAATGGATTTTGAGAAGTTTGTGAAAAAATATTCGAGGTAATCAAAGAAAACAACACAAGCGAAAAAACACGGAAAAACTTATTAAAATAAGTCAACCGAGCGAAGCTTCTCTCTATGTTGTAACATTGATGAGATGAAAATATATGTTTTTTAGTTTGGGACACTTATAATCTATAGCTTATACGTTTAATTTTGGATTTGCAAAAGCACCAAATCATTACAACTGATTTGTACATTATATTATAGCAAAACTTATGCCATAAGTTATTGAGAGGTATCAATAAAAGCACAAATCATTTATTATCAAGCTTTTATTTTTATAAAATAATGTGAAGGAGCAAAAATATTCACAGAAATATTGTAATTTCAACGCTGAAAAGGCAGAGTAAATTATTTCTTTCTAAGCCAAATTATACTAAAAACAGTATTTCCATTTCCAGCAGATAATACAGAATGAGAAGCAGAAATACCCCAATTTTTTAACTTTAAATTCACACCAAATGAGAAGCCCGAAGCCCCACCTAATGAACTGATTAGTAACTCTTTACGTCGAAGATAATTATAACCAAGCAGTAAATGAAAATTTTGATGAATTAGTATTTCTGTACCAAATACTAAATGTCTAAATAGCTTATCAATGGTTGATGCTTTTTTCTCAATTTTGTTTCCTTGACTATCAAAAATATAATTGATTGGTTCATTATTTACTATATCAAAAACATATAAATGATGAGCAGTTAACGAAAAACGCACAGGCATATACATCGGTTTAAATGATGAGCCAATTTGCAAATCAAAAGGTATTTCTGGACGAAAATTACCATATTTTTTAAGAACAAAACCAACATTTTTTGCTAATACTCCAAAATTTAAGTCGTATTTTGGATGTTTCAATGTTCCGCCCCAATCAGTCAAAAAAGCAATTGAACTGTACGATTCTAGTACAGACCCAACCAATTTTGAAGTGATTCCGAATGAAATATTATTAATTTTTCGAGCATGTGTAACACCTAAAGAAAAGTCATTTGCCGTGAAATTATTGGTTAAATTTCCAACAGCATCAGTACCTTGAAAATTGCCATAATGAAGATTTTGCAAGCTAAAACCCCAATTTCCTGCATTTGTTTCTGTCCTATTTTTGGGTGAATAATTCAGCGATAAAAACTTGCTTTGAGCCAAATATGGAGAATAGTTGAATCCAATTTGTCCTCTTTGTGATGTATCTAACAAAGCAGGATTAAACGAAAAAAGATTTATATCGCCATCTGCAATTGAAATATTTACTCCACCAAGAGCATTTATACGAGCATTATTGGCTATATTAAGAAAAGAAAAGCTATTTTGAGCAAAAACTTTAAGGTGTAAAACCATGCAAATAAATAGCAAAAAGTAAGCTTTTTTACTACTTTTAAAATAAACCTCCCCTACTTTCAAATTTCGTTTCATGCTAACTTAATAATCACTTTGGTTGAAAATTAACATTTTCATATTTAGCTTTTTTCATAAAAAAAGTCATGGTAAAAGTTAACAAACTTTCACCATGACTCAAAAGTCAAAAAAATTGACTATAATAAAAAATATTATTTTTTCTTTAAATAAGCAATTACAGCTTTACGAATATCATTTCTTACATCATCGTCTGGAAAAGTATCCACAACTGATTGAATATCAGGATTTTGCTTCGTAAAAAAGCTTAGATTTCTTTCTTTACCAGTCAATAAGAAATCACTCGTCATAACCGAATAAACTTGGTTTACATCAAGTAGTTTTCCATTGATTTTCCATTCTTTTTTTGCTTCATCGTAAGTAATTTTCCCCCATTGCAAATAACCTCCGCTTCCTTTGTTTTTCAAACCAGTTTCCAAAACATTTTCTAAGAGTCTTCCACGCATTTTTATCTCAACTAATTTTCCGCCAAAAGGTAAAATTCTTAATACGTCCAATTGTGTAATTTTCCCTGAAACATTGTCATCAATTCTAATAGAACCACCATTAAAAAACGCACAATCAAACGTATTTGGCGAAGCTGAAAGCATTGCATTTGCAATCATATTTCCCATATTTCCTTGGGCATTTCTGACCGCACTTTCGTGACCATCAAGTGGTTCTTTCAAATCAGTAATTACTTCATTTTTATTCAATCCTAAAGCTTTAAACGCTCCATCTTCAATATTTTCCCACTTATGTACAACCGCTGCAACTTCTTGATTATCAACAATTTGATCGTTAATTTTCTTTAATTCAGAAGTTACTTTCACTTCTTTTGTATCTGTATTATAGACAATTCGATGAATGTAGGCTGACTTGGCATTTGCATCAGCTTTTGCGAGCGTCACGCCACCAATTTTCTGAAACATATTATCGTGGTCATGTCCGCCCATCAATAATTTTACTTCAGGAATCATTCCTGCTAAAATTGCATCATCAACCTTATTGATGTGCGTAATGCCAACCACAAAATCACATTGCGGTTTTAACTCATTATAAGCTTTTTTGGCTGATTCAAAAAAATCATCGTACCAAACGTATTCCTTCGGATTTGAAGGCAACACAACGCCAAACATGCCAATTTTTACTTCTGCTCCTTTGGTGTTTTTAAAACTTAAAATTGTGGTTTTCACAAAAGGAGTTTTTGTTCCATTGGCAATTTTCCCGAAAGGCACTAAATCTCCATTTGTTTTTTGTAAAGCATTGGTATTCAGCCAATTAAATTTTGATTCGTTGATGCGTTCTTGTAAATCTTTTTCATCTAAATCAAATTCGTGATTACCAAAACAAACCCAATCAACACCAACAGCATTCATCACATCAACCATTTGACGACCTTTGATTCCTTTACCTTCATAACGTAGCGTTCCGATGACAGATGGACTTAAAAAATCGCCTGAAAGGACAGTAATTGTATTTGGATTTTCTTTCAATAAATCTTGACGAACCGTTGCCACACGAGCCATTCCACCTACTTTACCGTTATCTAAGGGTGAAATTTCGTAAACGTCATTGAGATGAAGAAATGTTACATTTATTTCATTTTGGGTTTTTTGAACAGTTTTAGTAGTTTTACAAGCCGTCAAAGCAGCCGTTACTACAAAAAGAAAGATAAGTTTTTTCATACCTAATATTTAAGCCTCTATCAGTAAAAATTTTTCTATAAATCAAATGAAATTGAAGAATTAGTAGCAAATATAAAATAAATATTTCTACAATTTCACAAAGCTGATGGCACATCCTCCACCTTTTGCCAAACTCAATTCAATAATATCATTATTGGACACTACTCTTTTCTCAATTTTATATGCTTCTGGATTTGTCTGCCAATCAGCATTTGCAGCATCTTTATAAATTGTGGCTTCGTATTTTGCATTTTCATCCAAAAAGTCAAGTTTAATTGTGCTTTTTCTACCATTTTCATCAGTTATTGCACCTAAAAACCAATTTTCTTTGCCTTTTTGCTTACGAGCAATTGTTATATAATCAGCAGGTTCGGCTTCTAAAATTTTTGTATCATCCCAATCTACTGGCACATCTTTGATAAAATGAAAGGCATCCAAATGTTGATTAAAATTTTCGGGAAAATCACCTGCCATTTGCAATGGACTATAAACCGTTACATACAAAGCTAATTGTTTTGCAAGCGTAGTTTTGACCCGTGTTTTGCGTGAAGCATCATATTGATTCAATTGAAAATGGAAAAAACCTGGTGTATAATCCATTGGGCCGCCCATCAATCTTGTAAAAGGTAAAATTGTCTCGTGCTCTGGCACAAGTCCCAAATTGGGTGCATTATTAAATTCGTTGCCACGAGCGGCTTCATTGGCTAGCCAATTTGGATAAGTTCGGTGTAAACCCGTAGGATGAACTGGCTCGTGTGCTTCCACCATAATTTTGTATTCAGCGGCTTTTTCAGCTACTCGTTGGTAATGATTAACCATCCATTGGCTATCGTGATGCTCACCTCTCGGAATAATTCGACCAACATAACCCGTTTTTACTGTATTTATATGATGGTCTTGCATGAATTTAAAAGCTTTATCAAAATGACGCTCATAATTTGTGGCTGAACCTGATGTTTCATGGTGCATGATTAATCGAACACCTTTTTGTTTGGCGTAAGCCGTTAATTCTTCGATGTTATAATCGCTGTAAGGAGTAACAAAATCAAATACATTTTCTTTCCAATTACCAAACCAATCTTCCCACCCTTCGTTCCAGCCTTCTACTAAAACACCATCAAAACCATGTTTAGAAGCAAAATCTATATACGTTTTAACATTTTCAGTATTAGCACCATGTTTGCCCGAAGCTTTTTCCCAAGTAGCTTTTCCGACGTGCATTTCCCACCACATTCCAATAAATTTCTGTGGTTTTATCCAAGAAACATCCGTAATTTTTGATGGTTCATTTAAGTTTAATATCGTTTTTGAAGCTAAAATATCCGCCGCTTTATCGCTAACAATAATAGTTCTCCAAGGTGTTTGAAATGGTGTTTGCAAATATGCCTTATTTCCAACTGCATCAGGCACCAAATGTGAGGTAAAAGTGAAGGTTGTTTTATCCAACGTCAAATTCATGGCTGGATAATTAACCAAAGCAGCTTCATGGATATTGATATAAATTCCATTAGCCGTTTTCATCATCAAAGGCGTTTGAACGGTATTTATTCCAATCACCGATTTTAAGGCAATATCCGTTTCTTTATTTGCAGCTTTTATTGCATCAATTTCACTTAATTTGGTTGTATTATATAAATATTCGTTTGTGTCATAGTCGCCTGGAATCCAAAAGGTTTTATGATTTCCTGCCAAATTAAATTGCGTTAATTCATCTTTAACGATAAAATGTTTGATAGCAGATTCTTGTGGGAATTCATAACGAAATCCCACTCCATCATCAAAAACTCTAAAGATAACATTTACCAAATTATCAGCTTTTGTTTTATCTTTTAGCTTGATTTTCAGTGCTTTATAATTATTTCTAATACTACTTACTTCTCCCCATACTGGTTTCCATGTTTCATCAAAAGTTGAGGTTTCAAAATCAATTAATTGAAATTTATTGAGTTGAATTTCTGGTCTTTTCAACGAAAATCCCAATAAAGACGGCTCAACGATTATTTGCTTTTTATAAGTTATTTGATAGGTAACATTTCCATTTTCAGCAACATTAATTTGTAACGAAATAGCACTATTTGGAGAGGAAATTGAGGCACTTTTCTGAGCAAAAAGCCCAAAAGACGAGCACAGTAAAACTAGACTTAAAGTAAATCTTGAGCAAAACATAATTATTTTTTTATAGGTTTGGTAAAGTATTTTCGTCTTTTATTATAGGAAATAAAAGTCTAACAAACTAAAACCAAATTGCGGAATTATGCAATGTTTTGAGTTTTTTTCTTGTGAATACCCTAAAAAGCAAATAAGCCGTAGAATAATTATTCTACGGCTTATTCAAAATCTGTATTAATTTTAAACCATTTCTGCCTTCAAATGCTTCGGTGTTAACCAATCTGGTTTTGTGGTTTTGATTTCTGCTTTTAAATCGTTCAAAATTGTATAAAGTCCAAAGTAAGTACGGTTTACATATAAACCATGTTGAGACCCACGAGCCGCTTTAGAATCTTTCAGTTCGGGAAGTTTCGACACATATTCAAAGAAATTATAAATTTCATCCACATAACCTTCTTGACCAAAATCAAATCTATTTGAGTTAAACGGACGACCAAGTAATTCTATCATTTTCTTGAATAAATCAGAAAAAAATACTCTTTTTTGAGGTGAATCTTCTTCAACGATAAACTCTAAAGTCCAAAATATTCTTTGAATTTCGGCCTCATCCTGTAGGGTATCAGGATTTATTAGTGCAAAATAATTGATGTAATAATCTTCTGGAATTACTTTCACACAGCCAAAATCTATCACGCCCAAACGGCCATCTTGCGTCATCAAAAAATTACCAGGATGTGGGTCAGCATGAACCTGACGAAGGGTGTGCATTTGGAAATCGTAGAAATCCCAGAGCGTTTGCCCAATCTTGTTACGCACTTCTTGTGATGGGTTGGTGTCTAAAAACTCTTTCAAATGCTGTCCTTCAATCCAATCCATCGTCAAAATTCTTTTCGATGAATATTCAGGATAATATTTCGGAAAAAACAAATTTGGAATCAGACTACACGCATCCGTAATTTCTATTGAACGCTGCAATTCTAAATCATAATTAGATTCTTCAAGCAGTTTTTCTTCTACTTCCTTAAAATATCTGTCAATTTCCGCATCATTTAGATTTAATAACTGTACAGCCAGAGGTCTAGCCATTTTCAAATCTGAACTAATACTATCGGCAATTCCTGGATATTGAATCTTTACAGCCAACTTTTTGCCATTTTTTGTTGCTTTATGTACTTGACCAATTGAAGCAGCATTTTCTGCTTTCAAATCAAATGTATCAAATATTTCGGAAGGCGATTTATCAAAATATTTCTTAAAAGTTTTAATAACTAAAGGAGCGGATAAAGGAGGAGCGGAATATTGCGACATGGCAAATTTGTCGGTATATGCTCTTGGAAGTAAATTTTTATCCATGCTCATCATTTGAGCTACTTTTAAGGCACTTCCTTTCAAATTACTGAGCGTATCATAAACATCAGCGGCATTTTCTTGGTGTAATTGTTCTTTACTCAATGAAGGGTCAAAGATTTTTTTACCATAATGTTTGATATAATTGCCGCCAACTTTTACGCCTGCTTTAGCAAATTGAGTAGCTCGGGCGACTTTCGATGTGGGGATACTTTCTTGTGAATTCATATTTTTGAAGAATAGGTTTTAACCTATTTTTAATGTGTTCCAAACAAATTTAAAAACTTGTTCTATTTCCTGTTTTGGAAAATAAATTTCCCTAAATCAAACAATGAATCGAGTGGCGAATGTCCTAACAAATCGAAAGCTGTATTCACCGTTTTTTCAATCATTGTATCCGTTTTCTCAAACGATTTACTTGTATCGTTTATCCAAAAATCCAAAATAAAAAGCGTTTTTGCCCAAAATAAGTCTGGATAACGCTGCATTAATTGTGGAATTGGCCTTTGCTCCACTTCTCGAGTTTCACGAGCCTCCATTAAAAGTTCATTCATGAAATCATAAAATGAAGCTTTAAAATCAACTAGCTGAGTATTTCGTTTAACATAAATTGGCTTTTCAAAACCTTGATAAGATTTCAGAATATAACTTCGATTTTTCTTCAAAATCTCAATCCAAGTATAAAGAAATGCTAATAATTTTTCACGCACAGAGTAATTCTGATAAACTTCTTCGCTTTCAGCTGATGCACGAGCTTCGACAAACAATGCTTTCCAAATTTCGCTTTCTATTTGTGGGAACGACGAATATTCATCATAAAAAGCCTCTTCTTTGATTTTAAGTTTTTTACAAAAAGCATAAACCGATTCGGGTTGTTTGCCATTTTCGAGCAAGTATTCTGTATATGCTTGTCTTATTTTTTCTTGTGTCATGTTTCGTGAGACAGTTTTTTGACTGTCAATAGATTGAGAAAAAAATTATCTTTGAAATGAGCCAAAAACTAAAATATTTTTGACATCAATACAGCTGTTGTATTATATACTTTCAACAAAGTGTTTGGGATATTTGTTTCGGCAATGCCAAGCATTTTAGCATATTTTTCACCGAGAAGAAAACGAGATTGTTCTTGAAGTAAATCTGCTGTAATATTGTTTGGAGCAAACGACCGAATTACTTGCATCAAAGAAGCTGTAAGTTGCTGACTTTCAATAGATTGCTTAAATTGTCGTTGGGCAATTTTTTTATCAATTTTTACTGTTTCCAAATAATTATTGGGCATATTTTCGGAAATAATTCCGAGTAAAAAACCAATTACATTCCAAGTATTTAAGTAAGCATTTTCATAAGATTTATCAATCTGATAACCTAATTTTTCCATTCCACGCAAAACAATGAGCGAAAATGCAAGGTTTGTTCCTAACATATCTTCTTGATTAATAGGAAATCCCCATGACATATCCCAACGATTGCTATTAAGCGTAAAATAGCGAATCGAAGCATGTAAAAGCCTGACTTTCAAGCAAATAACAAAAATATTTTGTTCTGACCAATTATCATAATTCATTACTGCCTTCAAGAAATTACCAGTTTCGAGCAGGCGTTTATAGGTATCATTTCTAATTCGTTCTGAAAAATATAGTACTTTTGCTCCATCAGCACCTAAATAGCAATAAGGCAACGAATAAAGTCCTAATATCAAACCAATGTTTTGCTGATTTTCACGGTAAAAATCAGTTGCTCGAATTAAGTTCTTTTTATCATAAAAAGCAGGAAAAGAAGCATTTAATAAGAGAAAATCTTGCAGAATTTGAGGTTGATTTTGAAAGCTAAGATTCTGATAATCAGATAAAAAAGGCATCAATTGCCTAAGAAAATGAATTCCTTCTTGCTCTACTAATTTATGTATAATATCATCAGCATTTTTATCACCCAAAGAGCGAATTTTCTTTAAATCAATATTTGCTGCCATAAAGTCCTGTTCTATTGTTTTTTAACAGTTTGTGGCTCAGAAATGTTTGCTTGTTCAGAGATTAATTTAATTTTAGCAAGACCAGCAACAAATAATAGATGTCCAAAATTGAGAGAAATTCGAGTTATTGCCTCAATAAACCAACGAGGGTCAAATTGAAGAATTTTACCAAAAATCATGGCTAAAACTATCAGTGCATAACCCAAGTAAAGTTGTCTAAAATAGCCAACATTTGTGGCTCTAAGTGATATAAAAAATAAAACTGCTGCAGATAAAGTTGCTCCTACAAAATATAACCAATTATCATTTCCGACTACAAAATAGCAGAATATTAGAGCCGCAATAAAATAGTTGAAAATCCAACGATAAAGCCTTTTTGATATCTTTGGCTTAACATTTAGGTTTCTGTAAAGAATTATTATAAAAAAAATATTCTTCAGAAATAAGAGCATCAATAGAATATTTTCATTGACAAAACCCGTTGAATAGAAGATATGTTCAAAAATTGAAGTCAAAAACAATGGACAAAAAAGCAGAAAATTGTCAATGAATGGCCGTTTTTTTTGATAAATCCATAGAAAAAGAACCTGCATTTGGAGTGGTCTAAGCCAAATGCTGTATTCTTGCCCTGGCAGGGTACAAGTGTATAAATCAATCAAAAGAAGTATAATGAAAACAAGCATTATACCTTTTTTTATGCGTGGCATTTTAAAATTCTTAGAGTTTAATCTGATAAATAAATCAATAATAATCTATTTCAGCAAATTTTTCTTAGTATAAAAGCTTATATTTGGTTGCTTTTATGATTCTCGCATGGTTTTTGTCAGTTAAATAAAATATTATCTAAGTTGAAATAGTTAATTGTTTGATACAATTATATTTCAATAACATAGCCACATAAGATGTACTTTTTAAAACCAATACATATTCTACTTTTACTGTTTTTGGGTATTTTTATTTCTTGTAATACAAATGAAATAAAATTATTGAAAGAACAAGAAGCGAATAATCTAAAAAAACAATGTTTTTTAAATCAAGCCGACCATGGTCATGGTGTTGTTTATAACTTTGGCTATAATGCTAAAAATCAATTGATTTCGATGGATGGATTCCCCGATTTTGATGAGCTAATTTACGAAAATGATTTACCGAGAAAAGCCACGAGTTCATTCGATAATTCTTACTACATAGCCTATGATTATAACACTAAAGGTGCTTTAAATCTCATCAATTTTGTAGGAAAAGATAGCCGTGACAGGCCTTTTGAGTTTAAAAGCAAAGTTTATACAAACGACAAAAAACAAATAGAAAAGATAGATTTATCATTGCCAGTTTTTGATGAAATAATTGTTACAAAACTTGAATATGATGCGAATGGAAATCTAAAAAAAATCATTTTAGTAGAAAATAACAAGGATAAAACAATTTTAGAAAACATTGGTTTTGACAATAAAAAATCGCCTTACATTAATACACCATTTAGTAATGTTATGGCCTATTTTACTGTTTTTTCAGCCATGATTGGTAGTGAAAATACTACTTATTTTGGTAATAAAAACAATGCAACTTCAACAAAAATTTATACTGATGGCGGCGAGATTTTATTTACCTATAGTTATGAATATGATTCGGAAGATTTTCCAAGCAAAGTAAAAGTATCCAAAAAAGCCAAATCAAAAGAAGAAATCTACGAAGAAAGATTTACCTACAACTGTAAGTAAAAATTGTATTTCAATCAAATTAATGCCTTAATTTACTTATAATCAAGCACTTACATAAAAACCAAAAAACTTATAAAAGTTTACTCCTCAGAATCCACTAAAATTCCGTACCTTTGTATCCCGTAATCAAAGACAACAAACCTCATGTCAGTAAACGGGCAAACACGAAACCCTAAGTATATTTTTGTAACGGGTGGCGTAACATCTTCACTCGGAAAAGGCATTATCGCCTCCTCACTTGCCAAATTGCTGCAAGCCAGAGGATTATCAGTAACCATTCAAAAATTTGACCCGTATATCAACGTTGACCCGGGAACACTCAATCCTTACGAACACGGCGAATGTTATGTAACCGACGACGGAGCAGAAACTGACCTAGATTTAGGCCATTACGAACGCTTCTTGAATGTACCAACTTCGCAAGCCAATAACGTAACAACAGGTCGTATTTACTACAACGTAATCACGAACGAACGTCGTGGCAATTATTTAGGAAAAACAGTACAAGTTATTCCACATATTACTGACGAAATTAAACGAAACATTTTACAATTAGGTGAAACTGGCGACTACGACATCGTTATTACGGAATTGGGCGGTTGTGTAGGTGATATTGAATCACTTCCTTTTGTTGAAGCTGTTCGTCAATTAAAATGGGATTTAGGTTCGGATAATCTACTTACAATTCATTTGACACTTGTTCCTTATTTAAGTTCGGCTGGTGAATTAAAAACTAAACCTACGCAACACTCTGTAAAAATGTTGCAAGAATCTGGCGTTCAACCTGACATCATTGTTTGCCGTACAGAACACCCGCTTCCTATCGAAATTCGTAGAAAAATAGCACTTTTCTGCAATGTTGAGCAAAATTCAGTAATTGAGGCAATGGATGCTGAAACGATTTATGATGTACCTTTGTTAATGCAAAAAGAGCGACTTGACCAACGAGTGCTTTATATGCTCGATATTTATAACGACCAAGATGCTGATATGGAAGCTTGGAAAGGGTTTTTAGATAGATTCAAAAATCCAATTGAACATGTCAAAATTGGTTTAGTCGGAAAATATGTCGAATTGAAAGATGCCTATAAATCTATTATTGAATCGTTTATACATGCAGGTGCTGCCAATAAATGCAAAGTAACACTCGAATGGATTCACTCTGAAAGTTTAGAAATTGATAACGCTGCCGAGAAATTTAAAGGTTTGGATGGCGTTTTGGTCGCTCCTGGATTTGGTGAAAGAGGTATTGAAGGGAAAATCGCAGCGGTTCGTTATGTACGTGAAAACAATATTCCATTCTTTGGAATTTGTCTAGGAATGCAAATGGCATGTATCGAGTTTGCAAGAAATGTAATTGGATTGCAGGAAGCACATTCAACAGAAATGTATCCCGAGACCGCTTTTCCAGTCATAGACTTAATGGAAGACCAAAAAACGGTAACTAACAAAGGCGGTACAATGCGTTTGGGAGCTTATGCTTGTAAAGTAAAAGACAAAACATTGGCTCGTAAAATCTACGGCAAAGCTAACATTAGTGAGCGTCATAGACACCGTTGGGAATTTAATAATAAATATTTAAAAGATTACGAAGCAGCAGGAATGGTGATTTCAGGTGTAAATCAAGAAAGCGGATTGGTTGAAATTGTTGAATTACCAAACCATCCATACTTTATTGGTGTACAGTTTCATCCAGAATTAAAAAGTACTGTTATGAATCCTCATCCGCTTTTTGTCAATTTTGTAAAAGCGGCAATAGAGTATTCTGCAACAAAAAAGTAGTTATTTAGGAAATATAACTAATCTTTGCGAATTTTGCACTTATTGTAGGGCGATTTTGATGAATCGTCATTTATATTTTTTACGCATTTTAAAACTTTAATGGAAAAATTAGTAGATAAAAATCAGCTTATCGGCATAGTGTTGTTGATGTGTATGTGGGCGGGCTATATGTATTTTATGCCCCAAACGCCTCCCGAAGCTCCTGCAAAAGTTGTCCCAAAGGCTGCCGTTAAAACAGTTGCAACACCAAATGTTGTAAATGATACATTAGGTCTCAAAGCCGCTTATGGTGACTTCGCCACCGCAGCAACAGGCACTTCACAAGATATAGTTATTGAAAATCAGGATACAAAATTTACTTTTAGTACACTTGGTGGTTCAATCAAAGAAGTCGTACTAAAAAATTACAGTACTTACAAGGCTTTCAAAGCAGGTACGAAAAATCCGATGGTCTTAGTTGATGAAAAAAACTCAACAATGAGCCTTGAAGTGCAAACGACCAAAGGAAAAATTGATTTAAAAAAATTATATTTTTCTTCAGATAATAAACCAGTTGTATTAAAAGAAGGCGATTCAACAAAGGTTGTTTTCAAACTTTCATTAGCTGAAAATCAATACATTGAACAAGTTTATTCTATCAAAGGAAAAGGTTTTACAGTTGATTATGACATTAATTTTGTTGGTTTAGATGCTCTTGTACAAAACCAACCAGTACGTTTTTACTGGCAAGATAATTTAAAAGTTTTGGAGCATGATATTGCTGAAAACAGAAAATCTGCTCAAATTAACTACTGGAATGCAAAAGAAGATGAGTTTGATGATTTAGGTGCAAATGCAGCAGGAAATGCCAATTTAGCCGTTGAAGACCCAATCAAATGGTTTTCGTTCAAACAAAAATATTTTGTAACTGGCTTTGTGGCTAAAAATCAGCCAATGAGTGCAGCAAAATTAAAGTTGGTAACACCCGAAACCGATAGCAGCATTGTAAAAACCGTTGAAGTAGATGCTGACTTGGCTATTTCTGATTTAAAAACTGGTAAAGGTAATTTCCGTTTTTACTTCGGCCCAAATGATTATAATTTAGTAAAAACGGTAACAGATGGTTTTCATCGCAACGTTTATTTGGGTTACGATTTTGTAAAACCAATCAATCGTTTTGTTTTTGTACCACTATTTAATTTGGCTGAATCTTTTATTAGTAACTATGGTTTGCTCATCATTGTAGTGGTTCTTGTCTTGAAAACCTTACTAACTCCTTTGATTTACAAATCATATATTAGTTCGGCTAAAATGCGTATTATGGCTCCAGAACTTGCCGTAATTAAAGAAAAAGTTGGTGACGACCAAGTAAAAATGCAACAAGAGCAAATGAAACTATATCAACAAGTGGGTGTAAATCCGCTAAGTGGTTGTGTTCCAATGTTGTTACAAATGCCTATTTTAATGTCGGTTTTCTTCTTGTTTCCAAACATGATTATGTTCCGTCAACAAAACTTTTTATGGGCTTCTGACCTCTCAACATACGATTATCCAATCAGTTGGGCAACAAATTTACCTGTGGTAGGTAATCACATCAGTTTGTTTGTTGTATTGATGACACTTTCAAGTTTGGCGTTTACTTACTATAACAATCAAATTACGCCAGACCAGCCAGGGCCGATTGATATGAAGAAAATGAGCTATGTTTTCCCAATCGTTTTCTTTTTTGTTTTAAATAGTTTCCCAGCAGCATTGAGCTTTTATTACTTAGTTTCAAACGTGGTGACAATTGCTCAACAACAAATTGTGAGAAGATTCGTTGACGAAGATAAGATTAGAAAGATTTTGGATGATAACAAAGTAAAATACCATGCTAATCCGCAAGCAGCGAAGAAAGGTAAATTTGCTCAATTCATGGAAAATCAAGTAAAATTAGCTGAAGAGAATCGCAAAACGCAAGAAAAAAAGCCTAATAAAAAATAGATATAATGAATGATTTGAGAGGTAAATTAAGTAATTTGTCTCTCAAATCAATATTCAACCCCTTAAACTATAAATAAACTATGAAAAGGTCTTCTAGTCTTTTCATCCTTTTGCTGGTATCTTATGCACTAGTAGCCCAACAAGTTACTCTTTCGGAAAAAGATTATGCTTTAAAATATAAAAAAGCAGTACAATTGTACGCTGACCAACAATATTTTGAAGCTCAAAGCGAACTCATTCCTCTCACCAATCGAAAGTATAATAATACAATGGTGCCTTACTCACATTATTATTATGCACTTTGTTCTTTCAAAATAAATAAGTTTTTTGATTCAAGAGTCGTTCTCAGACAACTGTTTGAAAGATACCCAGATTGGAATAAAATTGACGAAGCTTATTACCTTTATGCTAATGCTGCACTTTCGGATAATTATGTTGACGAAGCAATGCAATACATTAATCGTATTTCAAGCAATACTTTAAAAAAAGACAGTGAGAATATGCAATATTTTCACCTCAGCAAAATTACTGACCGAACTCAATTAAAACAACTTCATCAAAAATTCCCAAATAATCATGTCATTGCTCAAATATTAGTTGATAACATTCAAAAAAGCAAAAATGTTAGTAAGGAAGATTTGGAAATTTCCGACCGTCTTACCAATCAATTTAATTTAGGAGAAACTATCGGAACTAGCAAAAAGAACAGTACGAAAAAAGACACAAAAGGTGTTGTAAATGTTGCTGTACTTTTACCATTTCGTTTACTAGATTTCGACCCGAGTAAATCAAATAGAGCTAATCAATACATATATGATATGTATGAAGGGATGAAATTAGCAAAAGAAAAACTTGAGACTGAACAAATCAACGTCAACTTATTTACGTTTGATATTGACCGAGATGCAACGCTGATTAGTGAATTAGTTAATAATAATCAGTTTATCAATCTTGATTTATTGATTGGCCCGCTTTATCCTGAAGCGAATAAAATTGCTAATGCCTTTGCCAAAGAAAATGGCGTGATTCAGGTGCATCCATTATCAAATAATCAGCAATTAGTGGCCAATGAAAAAACAACATTTTTAGCTTCTCCTTCTTATGAAATGCAAGCAAAAAAAGCTATTGAATACATGAATGGACAGGTAATTACTCGTTCTGTTGCAATCTATTTTGGCAATACTCGCAAAGACTCAACTTTTGCTTATGCTTATCGAGACAAGGCTCTTGTAAGTGGTTTTGATGTAATAACCATAAAGAAGTTTACCAATGCTGAAGACATTGATGTAAGAAGAAAACCAGGTCATATTTTTATTTCTGGAAGCGATGCTACATTTGGACCAAAGGTTATTAATGCTTTGGACAAAAAGAAGATTGTTGTCCCGATGATAGCAGCGGCATCAGCATTTGATTTTGAAAGTTCTTCAATAAACATTTTTAACCGACCACTCTCACTTATACAATTAGATTATATAAATCGAGATAAAGAAGAAGTAAAAAATTTTAGAAGTATCTATTTTAATGCTCAGAATATTACCCCGTCATATTATGGCTATTGGGGACATGATATGTTATTATTTTATGCTAGAATGATTAACAACGGTAAAAATAGAATTCGTACCAGTCTCAATGCCATTGAATATACGCAAGGATATACACTTGATGGTTTTGATTATACAAATGGCTCTAATGAAAACCAAATTGTGCCAATCATCAAATTTCAAGATGGCAAATTTGTTGAAGTGATGCGATGAGAAAACAAAAAAGGCTGCTAAAACTAATTTTAGCAGCCTTTTTTGTAACTCAATTTTTATTCAAATAATTTATCGTATTGATTTCCAGAAGATTTACTCGACGAAACACTGCTACCCGCAATCAACGCTTTTTTGTCATCACCAAGTAGTAAAGAAACACCTTCTTTTTCCCATTTCTCAAGCATATTTAAACCTTCTTCTTCAAAAACACCATTTTGTAAATCAATAGAGTCCATAAAGTTTGATGAAACTTCCATGAAACGTTGCATTTCACCAACTTTTTGGCTTACATCATCTGTAATTGATTCTAAAGCCATATCAAACATTTGGCGTTGGTCTTTGTTTCCGTTCATAATATTCATTGCCGAACGCATTGCGGAATGACTCGCACGAATCGCTTTTCGCTCTTGTTCTTTCACAACAACTTGGTCTTTAATATCTTCTAACATTACTTCCGAATTTTCGTACATTTTGCTCAAAACTCTGTAAAGAATCTCCATTTTCTTGTATAAATCATCCAATTTCATGTTTGATTCTTGCAAGCGGCCAGCTTTACGAGCCTTCAAAACCATCATCGCTTGTTTATCAGTTTCTTTGGCTTTGCTTGCTAAATTCAAGTCATTTTGAATTTGTTTTTTGTTATTTTCGATAATCGTTTTTAGATTAACCATCTGCCCTTTCAGCTTAGAAATCTGTTGATTCATTTTTCCAAGATTATCTTGCAACTCATCAATATAGGTTTTCAAAACTCCAATAGGGTCAAGTTGAATAAACAAACCTGTAATCCAACGCATAATACTTTTGTACATATAAAACACCAGATTCCGCATTTTGGGGTCTAGTACCATATAAATTACTGCTGCCAAAGCAATCAACAAACCTGCTAAATAAAGTGTATTTGAGGCTAATGTAATTAATATAGGCAGTGCTTGGTATAATAAATATCCTCCACCAAGCAGAATTCCTGCGGCAAAAAGCATACCTGTTGTACCTTCTGGTCGATTCCAAAATGATTTTGGTTTTGAGTCTTGTAGTTCCATTGTAATAAACCCCCAGCCCTTGGGGAAGTTTTTGTTTTAGATAAATTCCATTGGGAGTAGGGCAAACACTCTTTTTGGTTTAGGTATTTTAAAAATGGCACTTAATTGTTATTAGCCAAAATTTGTAATTTTAGCACAATATCAAATATTTTTTACTTCAAATATTTCTTCATATTTTCAACATCTTTACTTATTTGACCTATTAAGTCACTATAAGTGGCATGAAAATCGCTCAAAGTTGTCTCAATTTTCACAACCGCTTCAGATATTTCAGCTTTTATTTTGCCCATATCATCTTGATGAATGGCAATTTCTTGAGTTAATTTGGCAATCTGCTCGCCTTTAGCTTTGATTGTTGCATCGAGGTCTGCAATTGCTTTTTCTTTACTTCCAATTTGTTTTTGACGTTGCTGATTAACTGATTCTTGAAACTTTGCATCTTCGCTCTTCAAAACATTCAAGTAAAACTGTGCAGACTCACTTAATTGCTGACTCGTTACGCTCATGGCTTGTGCAGCAGCAAAAGCAGAACCATAACGAGTTTGTTCATCCATTGGCATTTTGGCTAATGTTTGAAGAGATTTTTTGAATTCCAAATAATCAAATCCAGGCTGATTATTGGTTTCCATTGCTCCAAATAAAATTTCATAAAATTTATCAGAAACCTTTCCATCAGGAGCCAACACCTCTGCTTTCGGCGAAGGTGGAGTTGATGATTGATTTGATACTACTTTTGTTGGTGTAGCCTCTGTTGATTGTCCATCCGTAGGAGACTGTACAATAAAAATACCTTTCAGTTTTGATAAGAAATCGCTCATTTTTTTAATTTTATATTTTAGTCTTAGGTTATAAAAATGAAAGACAAAATGTTTTTTTATCAATATCATAATTACTATGACCTAATTTGGCATCAAATCTTCGGGTATTTCAAAGATTCTACAAATACTTTCATACAATCCAAGCAAAAGATGTGTCGAATGGCTAAATTTAGTGATGATATTCTGAATATAAATTATTCTAATGAAAAATTATTATGAAATTAGCTCGAATCTATTAAATTTGTACAGGCACTTGTATAGACATCTATGAAACTTCCCAATATTGCATTTCTGAGTATTTCGTTTTTAGCCATTATTGGCTTAATGGCTTTTAGTTTTAATCCATTCAATGATGATATTGATTTTAATACAGAAGTGAAACCTATTTTGAATAAGCATTGTGTGGCTTGTCATGGAGGTGTAAAAAAAGCAGGGAATCTAAGTTTTTTATTCTCACAAGAAGCAATTAATACCAAAGGAAAATCTGGAAAAACAGCCATTATCCCTGGTGATGCTGAACATTCAGAGTTTTATAAAAGACTAATTACCAATGATTTAGATGAAATAATGCCCAAAGGAAAAGAGGCATTAAAAAAAGAAGAAATAGCCATTTTGAAAAAATGGATTGAAGAAGGAGCAAATTGGGGCGAACATTGGGCTTATCAAAAACCTGTAAAACCTGAAGTACCTGCTGTTGGTGGATTTTTTGCCAGACTCGGACTTTTTAAAGATGATGAAACTCGTTTTGCTAAAAATAAAATTGACCATTTTGTGCTTGAAAAACTTAATAAAGAAGGGCTAACACATTCGGTAGAAGCAGATAAAGGTACTTTACTACGTCGAGTTTATTTAGATTTAATTGGTTTACCTCCTACTGAACAACAATTGCAATCTTTTTTGAATGACAAATCGGAAAATGCTTACGAAAAAGTTGTCGATAAACTCTTAGCTTCTCCAAATTATGGCGAACGTTGGGCAGCCATGTGGCTTGATTTAGCACGATATGCCGATACAAAAGGCTACGAAAGAGATGTTTATCGAAATATTTGGCGTTATCGTGATTACGTAATCAATGCCTTTAATCAAGATAAGCCATTTGACCAATTTACAATTGAACAATTAGCGGGCGATTTATTACCACAACCGACTGATAATCAACTTATTGCAACAGCTTTTCATCGAAATACCATGACAAATGATGAAGGAGGAACAGTTGATGAAGAGTTTCGAGTTGCCGCATTAATTGACCGCGTAAATACGACATTTGATGTTTTTCAGGGAACAACAATTGGCTGTGTACAATGTCATACGCATCCTTATGACCCATTTGTTCACGAAGAATATTATAAAACAATGGCGTTTTTTAATAACACACGTGATGAAGATGTTGTAAGTGAAACGCCATATTTACGTTTTTACAAGAAAGAAGATTCGACAAAAATTCAAGAAGTTAAACAATGGATTTTAAATAAATCTTCGCTCGAAAAAGCCTTAGAATTTGAAAAATTTGCTAAAGTTTTAGAGCCAAAATTCAATTCGCATGATATTACTCCACTTTCAAGTGGTACTTCAACTTTGTTAGATTCAAAGTATCTGGGCTTGCAACATACAGGTTATGGCCGACTGCAAAATGTGACGCTTACTGGTAAAAATCGTTTGTTGATGACCTTTAACACAGGTAATGAAAAAGGTACTTTACTCATCAAAGATAATTCGTTAGAAGGAAAAACAATTTTGTCGATTCCGATTTTCAAGACTCGTGATACGGTAATGTTTTATACTTTACCAAAAATGGAAGGAAAGCACAATTTTTATTTTGTTTTTATAAATCCCAAAACACCAAAAGAATGGTTACAAATTAAATGGATTTCATTTCAAAGTACGTATGCAGAAACCCCTGATTATCAAGCTATTGAATCAAAATATAAAGAAATATTAAATGCCAAAGCCGATTATAGTCCAATTATGATTGAAGGAACTGGCGATTTAGCAAGAAAACAGTACATTTTTGAAAGAGGAAATTGGCTAGTAAAAGGAAAAGAAGTAAAACCTGATGTGCCAAAATATTTACCAAAACTTTCAAATGAATATCCTAAGAATCGACTTGGATTTGCCAAATGGCTTGTTGATGGAAAAAATCCTTTAACTGCAAGAGTAACTGTCAATAGATTTTGGGAACAAATTTTTGGAATAGGAATCGTTGAGACTGTCGAAGATTTTGGTACACAAGGGTCACCTCCTTCTCACCCAGAACTGCTTGATTATTTGGCAGTTAGCTTCCAAAATGACATGAGATGGAGCGTAAAAAAATTACTCCGAATGATTGTCACATCAGGTACTTATCGACAATCTTCGGAAGTCAACAATGTCCTTCTTGAAAAAGATCCTGCCAACAGATTATTGGCTCGTGGACCACGCATAAGACTAACGGCTGAGCAAGTTCGTGACCAAGCCTTGCTTGTGAGTGGTCTTTTATCAAATAAAATGCTTGGAAAAAGTGTCATGCCTTATCAACCTGAAGGGATGTGGCAATCGCCGTGGAGTGGCGAATCATGGAATACTTCAAACGGCGAAGACAAACATCGCAGAGCAATTTACACATTTTGGAAACGCACTTCGCCGTATCCTTCAATGATGTCGTTTGATGCACCAAGTCGAGAGTTTTGTCAATCTCGCAGATTACGCACCAACACACCTTTACAAGCACTCGTTACGCTCAACGACCCTGCCTACGTTGAAGCTGCTCAACAACTGGCAAAAATTATGATTAAACATGGAAAAAGTCCCGAACAACAAATTCAAGCAGGGTTTAATTTGATAATGATGCGAAATATTGATGGACGTGAATTACAAGTTTTGACTAAACTTTACCGACAAACCGAACAACAATACAAAAAAAATCCCGTTGAAGCTTATAAGTTTTTTGGTCGTTCGGATACATCTCCTTCGTTGGCTGCAATGGCTGTTACAGCAAATGCAATGCTAAACTTGGATGAAATCGTGACAAAAGAATAAGTAATTTATTCATTATTTCTAAATCCAGATACTTTTAAATATAAAAATTCTATGAATCTACTTTTTGTATGTAGCAGAAATCAATGGCGAAGCCCAACGGCTGAGGCAATATTCAAGAATAGTCAAGAGCATCAAGTTCAATCGGCAGGAACTGAACCCTCCGCTCGCATTAAAATTTCCGAAAAATTAATTAATTGGTCAGATATTATTTTTGTCATGGAAAAAAAACATAAACAACGTATCGACCAAAGATTTGCCTCAATTAGTAATGAAAAAGAGATAATTATTTTAGATATTCCAGATGATTATCAATTTATGGACGAGGAATTGATAGAACTAATAAAAATCGCTGTTTCACCCTATTTATAAATTTAGTACATTTAAGCATTCAATCTAAAACCAGTAAAAACTACGAAAAAAATTATGGAACGAAGAGAATTTCTTCAAAAAAGTGCCTTAGCATTAGCGGGTACAGCTGCCTTTTCAAGCGAATTATTAGCTTCCAAAAAGCCAAAACACATGGTTGGGGTCCAACTTTATTCTATCCGTGATGACATGAGAAAAGACCCAGTAGCTAATTTGAAAAAATTAGCCGAAATGGGTTATACCAATGTTGAACATGCCAATTATATTGACCGCAAATTTTATGGATTTTCAGCAAAAGAATTTCGTAAAATATTAGATGATTTAGGTTTAAAAATGCCTAGTGGCCACACTGTTATGGGCAAACAACATTGGGATGAAAGCAAAAACGATTTCTCAGATTCTTGGAAACAAACGATTGAAGATGCGGCCATTTGCGGACAAAAATATGTAATTAGCCCATGGTTGGATGTTGCATTACGTAAAAACTTTGATGATTTGAAGCGTTACATGGAAGTTTTCAATAAATCGGGTGAACTTTGTAAAAAATCAGGAATGAAGTTTGGTTACCACAACCACGATTTTGAATTTAGCCTTAAATTAAGCAGCGTTAAAGTATATGATATCATGCTCCAAAATACTGACCCAAATTTGGTTGCTCAACAACTAGATATTGGTAATATGTACGGCGGTGGTGGTCGTGCTGCCGATTTGCTCAAACAATATCCAAGTAGATTTGAATTGATGCACGTAAAAGACGAAATCAAGAGTGAATCTGAACACGGTGGTTGGGAAAGTGCCATTCTAGGCACTGGAGTAATCGGTGTAAAAGATATTATTGATATGGGCAAAAAATCGGGAGGAACAACCCAATTTATTATTGAGCAAGAATCTTATCAAGGAAAAGCTCCGCTAGATTGTATGAAAGAAGATTTAGCTATTATTAAAAAATGGGGCTATTAAGCAAATAAAAAGCGAGACGTTGCGGTGCAACGTCTCGCTTTTTTACACAATCTTATTTCACTAACTTCCGATAAAGTTCTGTTTTTGAAGGGTCAACAGCCGATAATAACTGAAATGCTTTTTGCTTCTCATCTTTTGATGCCTCCGAAAAAATATTAACCATTTCTTGGTTTTTTGCATTCATAAAACTGTTCAACAACACCGAATTTGCTCGTAATTGTTGCATTGTTTTGATAGCGTTCAAAAAATCAATCACTTGTTTTCTGCCTCCAACTGGGTCAATTGTAAAATTATCCAAAGCTATGCGATGATAATTATAAAGCCCTTCTCGAAAAGGCAATAATTGCTGATTTTGAAGATTTTCAACCAACCAATAACGGTTTCGTTGGTCTCCTGACTGCTCCCATCCGCCTTGTCCTGCACTCGAAGCTAGATTCGCAATATTGTATGCTCTTTGCAAATATGGATTTCCACCTAATTTCCCGAAAGAATCATAATCAACTGTAAGAGCAATCAATGAATAAAAGCCCAAAATTGAAGTTAAATTATTAGAAAAAGTTTGCTCATTAAAAATCATTTGTCGGTCGTCTGGTGTAAACGAAACATTGAAATTTCGGTCAACATAGCTCAAAATTACCGTTTCATAAGTTGCATTATAAACTGGCCGAATAACTTGAAATTGAGCATTTCCTTGAAAAACATTTTGTTGCGGTGACTTTGTAAACGTAATAATTAAGTTACATTTTATGCGTTCTTCTTGGCTATAAATATCGTTCGTCCAGCGTTTATTATTCATAAAATCGTTGATAGCAGTTTTCATTTCTACAAAAACCTGCTTTTCAGCCATTTGCTGAGCCTGAATTTGGTCTGAAACAATTGTCACATTACAATTGATTTCTTGGGCTTGAAGCAAAAAAGTATAATTTGCTAAAAAAAATAGACAGATAAATTTTTTCATTGATTTTATGGACGCATCACAAACACTTTTTTGTGTTAATTTCTTGATTTGGATTGAAAACGTTGTAATTATTATGCCAAAAACGTAATAATTGTGTTTAAAATATCTTGAGCCACTTCTGTTTTGGTTTTCAAATCAAAATCATAAATATTTCCTGCTCGGTCTATAATTTTAATTTTATTTGTATCATAACGAAAACCAGCTCCACTATCTTGTAAGGAATTTAAAACTACGAAATCAAAATTTTTGCGTTCGAGTTTTCCTTTTGCATTCTCAAATTCATTATCCGTTTCTAAAGCAAACCCAACAATTATCTGACCATTTTTTTTCTGTTTTCCTAAAGTTGCTGCAATATCAGTTGTTTTAGTCATTTCAATAGTAAACACATCTTCTTTTTTCTTGATTTTTTTATCGGCTACATGCAGAGGTGTATAATCTGCCACCGCTGCCGACAAGACAACAATATCACTATTGGAAAAATATTTTGAGGTAGCCTCAAACATTTGTTGTGCAGATTGCACTTTTTCAACTTTTACACCTTTTGGCGAAGCAATCGAAACAGGGCCGCTCACCAAAGTTACTTCCGCTCCAGCCATTGCAAAAGCTTCTGCAATAGCAAAGCCCATTTTCCCTGAAGAGTGATTACTAATAAACCTTACTGGGTCAATCGGCTCTTGGGTCGGGCCCGCTGTAATCAATATTTTTTTGTGTTTAAAAATTAGTTTTTTTGAGAAATGTCGTGACAGTTGATAAACAATTTCTTCTGGTTCAGCAAGTCTTCCCTCCCCTACCAAACCACTCGCTAATTCACCAAATTCGGCATTAATTATCTCATTTCCATACGATTGTAATTTTCCAAGATTAGCCACAGTACTCGGATGAATATACATATCCAAATCCATTGCTGGAGCAAAAAAAACAGGACATTTTGCTGATAAATAAGTTGCTATCAATAAATTATCGGCAATTCCATTGGCACATTTCGCAAGCGTATTTGCCGATGCAGGAGCAAAGATCATTGCATCCGCCCAAAGTCCAAGTTCAACATGGTTATTCCATTCACCTGTTTCGCCTTTTGTAAATGACGACAAAACAGGGTTTTTAGATAAAGTTGAAAGTGTGAGTGGAGTAATAAAATCTTTGGCAGCATCTGTCATTATAACCTTTACTTCTGCCGATTCTTTAACTAATAAACGCACCAATAATGCTGCTTTATAAGCGGCAATACTTCCTGATACTCCAAGTACAATTTTTTTGTTTTTTAAGCTCAATTTGAATCAGTTTAATGGTTTATTGACATGTAAAATTGCGACAATTCATAATAAAAATCAAAATCTTCATGCTAAGTATTTACTTTCTACGTTAAAAGTAAACAGTTTTTTGACTAAATTGCATTAATGAAACGATTTCTCCGCATAATAGTTTGGCTATTAATCGGAATTTCTTTTCTTGTTGGGGGACTTTTCATCTATCTTCAATCTCCCACAGGGCAAGATTTTCTGACTAAAGAGGTTGTTTCGTACCTTAGGAAAAAACTACATACGAAAATTGAAATTGAAAAAGTCAGATTTGATATTCCTGACTGGATTTCTTTCGAAAATATCTATATCCAAGACCTTCAAAAAGATACGCTTATTGCTGGAAAACGATTGTATCTTGACATAGATATGATGGCTCTTTTACAAAATAAAGTAGTTATCAATCAAGTCGAACTCGAAAATATCCGTTTGAAAGTTAATCGTACACTTCCTGATACAGTTTTTAACTTTAATTTTATTCTGAAAGCATTTGATTCAGGAAATTCAACCCCTTCAAATGCTAAGCCTTTTGAAATTGGTTTAAAAAATATCAAACTCAAAAACATAAGTATTTCCTACAAAGACGCCGTTTTAGGTACTGATGCTGATGCGAACTTTGGTGATTTAACAACCAGTTTTGATAAATTTAACCTCGAAAAATCACAATACCGCTTCGCTGATATTAACGGAAATAATGGCAATTTTATTCTAAAGCTTTATCAACCTTTGCTTGCTTCAAAAAGTAAAGATTCAGCCAAAACAACAACTGATAGCCTTGATTTTAACTTCAAAAGTTTGAGTTTAACAAAAATGAATTGGCTTTTTGAAAGTGAAACTGATGGCATCAAAAATGGCGGCAAATTAGGTAAACTTGAAGCTGAAGGCGATAAATTTTATTTTGTTAATCAACAGATAAAGTTAAAAAAAATAAGCCTAGAAAATTCGGAAACTTTTGTAGCTTTTGCCAAAAAAAATCAAATTAAGCCATCGGTTACAGCTAAAAGCACACCAAACAATTGGCTCATTAATATTGATAAAACTCAGCTCAAAAATAACGCTATTCGCTACGACGATTTCAACGGAAATATTCAACCAAAAGGCTTTGATGCTTCACATATCAATATAAAAAAACTTGGTTTTGACTTAAATAACTTAATTTTTAGTCCAAAACAGATTTCAGGTCAATTAAAAAATACGACTTTTAACGAAAAAAGTGGCTTAGATATTAAAAATATCAGTACCAATTTTAATTATACCGATAAACAATTAAGTCTCAAAAAACTTTTGGTAAAAACACCCAATACAATTTTACAAGATGAACTTTCGATGCAGTACAATTCGGTGGAGGATTTCACTAAAAATCTTGGAAATGTTCGTGTAAAACTTAATCTTAAAAAAAGTCAATTAGCTGTCAACGATTTATTCATTTTAGTACCTTCATTGGCAGAAAATCCAACTTTCAAGGGAAAAGAAAACGAAATTATCAAAGCAGATGGAATATTGAGTGGAAAAGTGAATAATCTTTTAGTTGAAAAATTGGTGATTGATGGTTTTGGTGAAGCACATTTACAAGTAAAAGGACGAATTGTAGGTTTGCCAAATACCGACAAATTAGGTGTTGACATGGAAATCGGTCAATTAAGTTTAACAAAAAAAGATATTTTGCGAGTTGCGGGCGATAGTCTCATTCCAAAAAACATCGAATTACCTGAGCATTTGAGTCTGGAAGGCTCAATTAAAGGTAAATTACAGGATTTAATCATTGATGCCTCTGTTGATTCAGACTTTGGTGGTGGAGCATTCAAAGGAACACTAAAAAATATTACTGCAGATAAAAATCAAACTTATGATGGCAGAATCACATTGCAGCAATTTGACCTAGGAAAACTAACCAAACAGCCAGAAACCGTTGGAAAACTTACGCTTGATGCCACCATTAAAGGTTCAGGTTTTGACCAAAAAACGATGAATGCTGACGTTGTTGGTATTGCTCAAAAAGCAGAAATTCAAGGCTATGAATACAACAACTTAGCTCTTAATGGCTCTATTAAAAATCAAATCGCTGATTTTAAAGCATCAGTTAATGATGAAAATGCGAAAGTAAAAATTAACACACGAGTAAATCTTGCAGAAGAATTTCCCACCATCGAAGCAAAAGTGATGATTGATGAGTTAGACCTACAAAAACTCAAACTTTACACCGAAAATTTGAGTTTGAAAGGCAATATTGAGCTGAATATGGTTTCTACGAATCCTGAAAATCCTGTAGGAAATATTTTGATAAATAATGCCATTTTGAAAAAAGATGGACGTACAATTCCGCTAGAAAATGTTTATTTAGATATTAAAAACACCAATAATGTTCGAGATATTACACTAAAATCACCTTTCTTGAATGCACAAATCGACGGAAAATTTATTTATACACAACTCAGCGATATTCTTTTGACCGAAATAAATAAGTACTTCGCTTTACCTTCCATTCCTTATAAAACCATTATTACACCTTATGATGTAAAGATTACAGCCAAGCTTAATAATCATCCATTTATTCAAACTTTTGTAGCTGGAATTACTAAACTTGACACCATTCATTTATCAGCTCAAATTAATAATTTGAAAGATACAACTTTGCAAGCAACGCTTTTTGTACCTTATCTTGAATACGATACTTCGAGCGTTTCAAATGCTCAATTTAAGATTTTCGGTGCAAATAATAAAGCTTCATATCAAACTACTATTGCCCAAATCCTTTATGATGATTACAAATTTAGAGGAATTTCTCTGGGTGGCGAGGTTGTCAATAATGTGCTTTCAATGATGTTATTTGCCAAAGATTCACTCAATGTTAATCGTTATGGTTTTGCAGGAAATCTTCGTTCAATCGGAGATAAATTTAGGCTTAATTTTAGTAAAAAAGGAACGCTTATTGACTATCAAACATGGTTATCTGATTCAACTGGTTTCCTAGAATATAGCCCAAAAGGTATCTATATTAATAATTTTTCATTGGCACAAGACCGCCAACGAGTAAGAATTAATAGCAAAAGTTTTGAACCAAATTCGCCACTTAATATTCAAATTGACAGCCTTAATATCAAGCCTTTTGTAACTTTGTCAACACAAGATTCTACGCTGGCTGGCGGTACGCTCAATGGTACTTTCCAACTTCGAGATTTTATGAATACACCAGAGTTTACAGGAGATTTAGCCATCAAAAACTTTATCTTCACACAAATTCCGATTGGTAATTTAAGCCTTAACGCAGCAAATGAGACCAATGATAAAATCAAAGTATTAGCAACTATTTTGGGGAACAATAATGATATTCGTTTAGACGGAAATTATTTTTTAAAACAAAAGAAGCCGCTTGATTTCAAAATTAATATTAATAAAATTGGAGCAAAAACAATCGAGGCATTTAGTTTTGGTGAATTAAAAAATGCACGTGGAAGCCTGAACGGAGAACTTTACTTAAAAGGTGAGCCAAATAAACCAATTATTGATGGCGATATAAAATTTGATACAGTATCATTTAGTTTGGCTCAGCTTGGTTCAACCTATCGCATTCAAAATCAACATTTTAACTTCAAAAATAGTATAATTGCCTTCAATAAATTTACCATTGCCGACACACTCGGACAAAATTTATATGTCAATGGCAACCTCTATTTGCAAAACATTCCTGACTATTCTTACAAACTCAACATTGACACTAAGAATTTCATGGTATTGAACGGAAGTAGAAAAGACAATGATTTTTTCTACGGTAAAGGCTTCGTTGATGCTAATTTGAATGTACAAGGCATTGGCACAAAACCTGCCATTGACGGTATCGTGAAGGTAAAAGAAGGAAGCGATATTACAGTTTTACTACCAGACCGTGAAATCGATAAAGCCGAAACTGATGGCATTGTTGAGTTTGTTAATCTAAAAAATCCAAACATTGATAATATCGTATTAACTGATTCTACTCAACTTGCAACACCCTTTGATTTTGTTGAAGAAGTTTCACTTAATATCGAAGTTGATAATAAATCACAATTAACTATCATCGTTGATGAACTTAATGGAGACAACATCAAAGTCAAAGGAAATGCTCAACTTAACACAGGAATTACACCAAGTGGTCAGCCTTATGTACTTGGATTGTATGAGCTTTCTTCGGGAAATTATGATTTGTCTTTTCAATTTTTGAAAAAACAATTTGCCATTGAAAAAGGTAGCTCACTCCTTTGGACTGGCGACCCAATGCAGGCTCAAGTTGATATCACAGCGGTTTATAAGATAAATGCTGAAATACCCAAATTAGAAAATTTAGGAAAAGTACCGCTTGAAGTTTTATTAAAAATGAGTGGAAATCTCTCTAATCCTACAATTGATTTTGATATACGAGTTGATGCAAAAGCTCCTTCTGATATTACAGAAGCCATCAAAAACAATGGTTATCTTACAGAAACCAAACAAAATCAGGTAGAAATGAACAAGCAAGTTTTTGCTTTATTGATGCTCAACAAGTTTTTGGGTGAACAATCAAGCGATTTCTTTTCTGGAATAAATCCAGAAGCAATTGCCCGACAAAGTGTTAGTAAACTCCTAACCGACCAACTCAATTTATTAGCTGGAGACCTCATCAAAGGAATTAAACTTGACTTTAATCTAAATTCAACAACACTAAGTACTGATGCAGGAAATAAAGCAAAAACAGATTTGAATGTAGGCCTTAGTAAAGCATTTTTAAATGACCGTTTAAAAATTGCTGTTGGACGAAATTTTCAGCTTGAAAATACCACTGGCTCAGCCGCAACTTCTACCGAAATTGTCGATAATATTTCGCTCAATTATAATTTGAGTAAAGATGGGCGTTATTTATTTAGTGCGTATCGTAAAAATCAATATCAAGCCATTCTTGACGGTTTTGTGGTTGAAACAGGAGTAGCATTCACAATTACGCTTGATTATGAGTATTTTAAGGAGTTATTTGAAAAGAAAAAATGAGACAAATAAAATACATATTTTACCTTTTTGGGCAAAAGAAAACTATTCCAAAACCCCACTGGGAAAAAGGAATTATCGGTTTGCTAATTCTCATCCTTTCTTCATGTTCGGTCAGTAAATATATTCCTCAAGGTGAAAGTTTATACACAGGTGCAAAAATTAAAACTTATACAGATTCGAGTTTTACAAAAAAACAAAATCAAGCCATTAATGAGCAGCTAAAAACAATTATTCGTCCAATTCCAAACAGCACAATTTTTGGTTTCCCATACAAAGTTTGGTTTTATTATATTTTGGGTGAACCAAAAAAAATTAAAAGTCCACGACGATGGTTTAGAACCAAATTCGGTGAAACGCCAGTTCTTGCAAGTAAAAGAGCTGTTAATACTAACACCGAAATCATTAACAATTTTTTGAATAATGAAGGTTATTTCCGCTCGACTGCTTCTGGTGAATTAGTGATAAATGGTAAAAAAGCTGAAGCATTATATTTGGCTAATGTAAAACATAGATATACCATCAAAGATGTTCAATTTATAGTAAAAGACAGTTCTACTTTTGGTAAACATTTGCTTGAAACCAAACAAAACTCTCTGCTCAAAATCAATGAGCCTTACCGTTTTGATAATATAAAATTAGAGCGTGACCGAATAGATAAAGCCTTAAAAATCAATGGATTTTACTTTTTTCGTCCAGATTTTCTGATTGTAAAAGTTGATTCAAACCAAAATTCACATCAAGTAAATCTATTGCTTGAATTAAAACCAAACATTACACAAACTTCGCTCAAACAATACAGAGTTAAAGATATTTTTGTATTTGTTGATACCCAAGATAGTATTCGGAATGCCATTAAAGCAAGGCGTGGACTTCTAATTTTCGACCCTAAAAATTCATATAAAACCAAAATTTTTAATGATGCGATTGGTTTCCGAACGGGTAGATTTTATAGTAGCCAAACACACGATGCGTCACTTTCTCGGTTAATCAATTTACGGAATTTTAAATTTGTAAAAAACCGTTTTGAGATGGTCAATCGCTCCGATTCGGCTTTCATAAATGTTATTTATGACCTTACTTCACTTAGAAATAAATCCTTTCAAGCAGAATTGAACGGTTTGACTCGCTCAAATAATTTAGCAGGTACACTATTAGGCGTTAATTGGTCCAATCGAAATATATTTAAAGGAGCAGAAATCTTGAAAATTGGTTTTAATACTGGTTTTGACTTTCAACTCGGAGGTAAAATAAATAACAATGCCAATAGTTATTTTCGAATTGCTAGCGATGCAGATTTGACTTTTCCTAGGTTTTTATTGCCTTTTTATAAAGTTAGAGAAGGTCGGAATCAGGCTCTTCCCAAAACAAATATTAATATTGGCTATGAACGATTAATTCAAAAAGGGATTGGTCTTGCCGAAGATAGTTCTTATTACAAATATAATCAATATACAATTACGTCATTAAGAAGTTCGCTGAGTTATAGTTGGCGAAAAAATGCCACGACCGAACATAATTTTACGCCACTTTCTATCAATTTGATAAAGCCCAAAAATATCAGTGAAGAATTTGTAGATAAAATTTTGAGAAGTAATAATATTCAAGATTTGTTGCGTTACTATAAAATTTTAGAAACTCGTCTAATTTTGGGTGGCCAATATAATATCGTTTACACACCTAAACAGCCTCTCAATAGTAAGCAATATTTTTATCTCAATGCTGGAATTGATATTGCAGGAAATATAGCTGGTCTATTAGCCAATAATAAGAAAGCAACATCTAAAGAGCTTTTTGGAATTTTATACGAACAATATGCTCGTTTTGATGCTGAAATGCGTTATTATTTAGATTTATCGCCAAATATTCGTTGGGCAAACAGAATGATTTTAGGCTACGGCTTACCTTACGGAAATTCATTGAGTTTGCCTTATCAGGTAAAACAATATTTTGTGGGTGGAAGTAATAGTATTCGGGCATTTTCTGCTAGATCTCTTGGTCCTGGAAGTTTCAATATTGCTGCCGATTCGATGGCAATATTTACAAATGCTTACGGCGATATTAAGCTTGAAATGAATACAGAATTACGAATAAAATTTAGTCAGCTCATTAATTTTGCGGCTTTCATTGATGCAGGAAATGTGTGGTCAGCAAAATATAATGAAAACTCATTTTATACTGAAGAGGGTGTTTTTGGCAAAAAGTTTTATAAACAATTAGCCGTTGGTGGTGGCTTAGGGCTTCGATTAGACTTCACTTATGTAAAACTAAGGTTAGACCTTGCCACACCTTTCCGAAAGCCATGGCTGCCCGAAAAAGAGCGTTGGGTGCTGAATCAGTTTCAACCTTTTGTAAAGGCTTGGAGAAAAGAAAACCTTATTCTAAATATTGCAGTTGATTATCCATTTTAAGATTCTTATATACCAAAAAAGCAGTTGAGACTTAACAAAGCTATATCTCAACTGCTAAAAGTATAATTATCTGAAATTATTCAGCGTCTTTCCAACGGTATTCTACTTTATCTTCAATAAATTCTTCCAAAGCAACAGAAGTTGGTTTTGGTTGACGCTCATAAAATCTTGAGATTTCGATTTGCTCACGGTTCTCAAAAATTTCTTCTAAATTATCAATATTTGAAGCAAATTCGCCCAATTTTTGGGTTAATTCTTCTTTTGTTTTGATTGCAACTTGTCTTGCACGTTGCGAAGCAATATATACCGACTCATAAATATTGCCAGTCTTTGCAGCAATTTTATCTAAGTCTCTCGCAATTATTGAAGGATTTACTGCCATAATTTTGATTCTACTCCCAATTTCAAAGGAGTATTTGTTTTTTTATTATTAATTTATTTTTTGCAAACTTCCTCTTTAATCAAATAGATTAAGGATTACTTTTGCCAACTTTTTCATCTTTTTTTGCTGCTTCTTCTTTCTCTTTCGCAACTTTAGCCGCTTCTTTTTCCTTTAATTCTTTTACTTCTTTTTCGTATTTTACAGCTTTTTCTAATCCTTTAGTTGCACCATCATACACTTTTTCAGCCTGTTTGATATACTTACTTTTTGGGAAAACATCAATAAATTCTTCATAAAATTTAAGTGCATCAGAAAAACGCTCCCTTTGTTTGTTTTCAAAGCTTACTGTAGCTAAGTCATATTGAGATTGTACTTTTAAGTAAGATAATTCTTCTATATATTCAGAATCAGGAAAATCTCTTTGAAAATTATCAATCGCAACAACTGCAGCTTTGAAATTCGCAATCGTCACACCACTCGTTTTGTAATACAATTTTGCCTTTTCGTAAGCTTTTTCTTCCAAACGGTGTCTCAAATCTTTCAAATCTTGATTACAGCTTTCTGCATATTTACTATCAGGATATGAATTGATGAATGTTTGCAATGCTTCAATCGCTGTAAGGGTACTAGTTTGGTCAAGATTATAGTTCGGAGAATCCTTAAACATTGAGTTTGCATACATATAAAAAGCTTCTTCTGCCATCGGGCTATTGGCATACGTTGCATAGAAACTTTTAAACAAATAAGCACTCATACTGTATTGCTTTTGCTGATATTGTGCATAAGCATTATAAAACTGTGACTGCTCGGCAAGTGAGTCTCCTTTCAACAATGGAATTATTTCTTCAAAAAGAATACCAGCTTTGTAATAATCTCCTTTTTTATAATAATCATTGGCGGCTTTATACTTTTCTTCGGTAGTACCTTTCTTTTGTAGTTTCATAAACTTGCTTGAACAAGCCGATAACAACAAAATACTAACAAACAACAGGGCGATATGGGGTCTTTTTAAAAACATGGGTGCAAAGATAATAAAAATGCTACGCTTTTTTAACGAAATTCATAGCTTAATTATTTCTATTTATTTAAATAGTTGATTTTTTCTAGAAAAAGCTTCTTCACAAGCGAAATTTTGCTTAGCGAATCTCTGCTGCTGTAACTGAAACTTGCATATCACACAGCATTATATTACCAAATTGAGTTGCAAATGCCACATCGCTTGCATCTCGACCATAAGCAAGTACCACCCGATTGCCTTTTGGATGTTCTTGCGTGGCATCAAAAGTAAACCATTGATTTTCAAGATAAACTTCAAACCATGCGTGTAAATCCATTGGTTCGAGGTTATAAAGATACCCAACCACCATTCGGGCAGGAATATTTATTCCACGACAAAGAGCAATACATAAATGAGAAAAATCTCGACAAACACCAATTCTACTCTGATTTATATCACATGCCGACGAAGAAGACGAACTGTAACCGTATTCATAAACAACATTACTCCTAACCCAACGCCTAATTGCCTCTACTTGTTGGTATCCTAATGGAAGATTTTGTGTAATATCTGCTGCCATGAACGAAAACTTATCCGATTCGCAATAACGACTTGGCAATAAATAAATGAGCGTATGTGCTGGGAGGTTTTCGACTGGAATAAAATTTGCCCTAAAATTCACATCAATAGTATCACTCGTTTCGACTAAGGCGGTTGTTGTAATAGTCAAATTTCCGATTGGACTATGGATTCTTTGGCATAAATTTCCATAAATATCGCTATATTCGGTAAAGGTGATATTGGGTGAAAGCAAAAATTGTTCTTCGATTACTTGCTGACCCGAACCACTTTGTGGACGAAGCATCAAAACTAAAGGGACATTTTCTTGAGATTCATAGTTGAGTTGGCAAGCAATATTTAATTTCATTAGTTTCAGGAAAATCTTTTTGTAAAGATAACTCTTTTTGTACCACACTATGGGTTATATAAAACATTATTTAATTAAACCCCTTTTTTATTGTAGAAGATCTCTTTTTTATGAAGAAGCAAATATCACCTAATATATGATTATTCATCAATAGGAAATTCATAATAAAGCTAAAAAAGAGACTTCTTTTCTCATAAAAATACAATTTTACAAAGTTAAATTATTGTTAAATCCTTGAATATTTCGGCATTTTTAGCTTATTTCGCACAAAACAGTTTGTTATTGAGCGATGAAGGAAAATGCAAAAAATACCCCAACTGACAAAGGCTCGAAAAGTAGCCTTTTTTCGTTTTTAAATGGCTTAGTCGCACCGACCAAAGATAATGAAACAAAAAGTAAGTCAGAAGATTCTAAAATCAACCGTTACGCTGATAGTATTGAGCAATCAAACTACCTCAGTCGTGATTTGAGTTGGCTCAAATTTAATGAACGTGTACTTGACCAAGCCCGTGAAAAAGACCTCAACTTGTTTGAAAGGTTAAAGTTTTTGGCTATTACGGCTTCTAATCTTGACGAATTTTTTACAGTTCGACTAGGTAGTTTGTATAATTATTTAGATTTCAACAAAGAACGAATTGATTATTCTGGACTAAGAGAAATTCCTTTCAGAAAGGCATTGATGCTTTCTGTTAAACAATTTTGTCAGGAACAAGACCGAATTTTTAAAGAAGAACTAACACCGCTTTTTCCTGAATATAAATTCAGAATAACAAAAGTTAATGACCTCACCAGCAATGAATTAGACGAAGCAATTGCGTATTTTGATAATACCATCTACCCAATGCTTACGCCCATGCTTTTTGACCATACGCATGCTTTTCCAGTTTTGATTGCTAAAACTTTGATTTTTGGCGTCGTAACAGATGCTAATCGGTCAACACTTTTTCCTGACGATAGTGAAAATAAAAAAATATCATTTGTACAGATTCCAGGAAATTTGCCTCGCTTCTATTCAATTGAACGTGGAGAAGAAATTTTGTTTTTACCGATTGAAGAGATTGTTCGACATGAAATAAAAAAATTGTACAGAAATGTCGAAATTCAATCGGCAAATCTTTTTAGAATCGTCAGAAATGGAGATTTTACACTAGAAGAATCTGATGATATTGAAGCCGATTTTGTAGATGAAATTAAGCAAAAAATCAAAAGTCGTAGGTTGGGTCGAGTCGTACACATGGAAATTGAACCAAACGCCAATGAATGGATGCTAACAATGCTCCAAAAACGCTTTGAGATTGACAAATACAACATCTTTTTTGATGAATTTTTGATTGATTATACCTGTTTATGGCAAATTATCCGTCATCCCGAATTTCAAGAAGATATAAAACCAGTTCATCCACCTATTTCTCCTTTGCGATTGAGGGACAAAAATGCTGATATTTTTGAGGTTATTCGTGAGAAAGATTTATTGCTTCATCATCCTTACAACAATTTTGAACCTGTCTTACAACTTATCGAAAAAGCAGCCGAAGACCCCGACGTTCTTGCTATTAAACTAACGATTTATCGTTTGGCAAAAAAATCTAGGGTTACGCAAGCACTCTTAAAAGCTGCCGAAAATGGCAAACACGTATCTGTTTTGTTTGAAATTAAAGCTCGTTTCGATGAAGAGAACAATATCAGAGAAGCAGATCGATTACAAAGAGCTGGTTGCTTTGTAATTTATGGTATCGGTTGGTATAAAACGCATACAAAGTTGATGTTGATTGTACGAAAAGAAGGCAATAAAGTAACTCAATATGCACATTTAGCTAGCGGAAATTATAACGAAGACACAGCCAGACTTTATACTGATATTGGTTTACTGACAAGTAATCCAACTTACACAAAAGACATTTCAGAGTTTTTTAATGTAATTACAGGACATTCACAACCAGCCGATTATCATAATCTTATCACTTCGCCACGTGATATGAGAAATAAACTAATCGAAATGATTAGAATTGAGGCCGAAAACGCCAAAAATGGACTTCCAAGTGGTATTTGTATCAAACTTAACTCGGTTGAAGACCAATTTGTGATTGACGAACTTTACAAGGCATCTCAAGCAGGTGTTCGCATCAAAATGATTGTTCGAGGAATTTGCTGTTTACGTCCTGGTCGAAAAGGATTAAGCGAAAACATTACCGTTCGGTCAATCGTTGGTTTATTTCTTGAACACGCCCGAATCTTCTATTTCCATAATAATAATCAACCAAAATTATATGGTGGAAGTGCCGATATTATGGTTAGAAGCTTCGATAAACGTATTGAGTCATTGTTTGAAATGGTTGACGATGAAGTAAAACGTCAAATCATGCACATTCTTGATTATAACCTGCGAGATAATGTAAATTCATACGAACTACAAGAAGATGGAACTTACAAAAAGGTAGTTTGTACACTAACACCCGATGACCAACCGTTTGACATACATCAGAGATTCTTTGAAGTTCGTGAAAAGGAAAGCGAGCCATTCAACTTATTTGACAATATTGTTAAGGTTGATGACAGCAAAGAAACGCAAGAAAACGAAGAGCAATTGACAATCGAAAGTTGATTTATTTTGGGCACAAAATCAGTGAATAATGAGTTTTGTACCCAAAATAATTTCTTGATGAGGAGGCATTTCTTCTGATGGGTTTTCGATGATACTCATCAATAATTCGGTGGCTTTTACGCCCATATTGTACGCAAATTGTTCAACAGAAGCCAAAGGTGGATTATCCAAATAAATGGTCATTGGTAAGTTTGCAAAACTCACAAAAGAAATATCTTTATTGGGCACAATACCTTTTTGTTTACACACTTGCATGGCATAAAGTGCCAAATAATCATTAAAAGTTAGTATGGCTTCTGGTGGTACTTTTAAGGCAAGTAGCTCTTCCATTTTGCAAATACTATCTTCTTTTGACAAATCAGTGGATTTGATATAGCTCGGTGATGTTTGTAGTTTAAACTTTTTAATGGCCATTAAATAACCATTCAAACGTTCATCTGAAACTTCAAAATTTGAAGGCCCATTCAGCAAAGCAATCTTTGTTATTCCTCTGTTAATTAAAAATTCAACTGCTTCAAAAGCACCTTCAGTTATGCTACAACGAACTTTATTTGCCTCAAGATTTCGAGGAACACGGTCGAAAAAAACCAGTGGAGTTCCTAAGTTTTCTAGTTCTTTAAAATGGCTATAATTGGTTGTTTCAGTTGCCACTGAAGCAATTACCCCATCTACTCGACTATTTCTGAATGATTTTATAGCGTTTTCTTCCCTTTCAAATTTATCACGAGATTGACTGATTACAACGTTATAACCTTTTTGCAAAGCAACATCCTCGATACCCGAAATAGCCATTGAAAAAAACTCTTCTTGTAAATGTGGCAGCAGTACTCCAATGGTAAATGTTCTGTTTTTTTTCAAAAAAATCGCCGCTGGATTTGGCACATAGTGCAATTGTTTGGCAACTTTCCAAACTTGTTCTCTTGTCCGTAAACCAATGCGAGGATTATTTTGCAAAGCTCTCGAAACTGTTGAGATAGAAATTCCCAGCTCTTGGGCTATTTCTTTAATTGTTACTTGATGTCTTTGCATAGATTAGTGTTATTGATGACCAGAAAGAAAAATTTATGACATTGAAAAATAGGTAATTTTACTTTTTCCGAGTTTTACGCCAAAAATATAAAATTCCAATCAAAACTATTAATCCAACGGCAGCCCATTTCACAATCGAAAACAAACTTAAATGTTTTTCTTCGGTGATAATCAACGTTTGATTTGCTTTTTGATGTTTTAAAACCTGTTTATTTCCTCCTGTCCAATGAATAATAATTTCCTCGATTTCGGTTGCATTTCCTACACCAAAGTGGGCAAAAGAAGTATTTTGAGATAAATGACTTGAACCACCGCCATCAATTTCACGAATTTGATGTTTTCCATTGACCACAATTTCAATTTTCGAGCCTAATCCATGCGACTCTGCCTCAACACCTTTCAGAGCAATTTTTATCCAATTCCCTTTTGTTTCATCATTCCGTAATAATCTTGTTGTTGATTCAACTGGATAGCCAGCCAAAACTGGTTTTTGATTCACTACCAAAATATCTAAATCTCCATCGTTTTCTAGATCAAAAACAACTGAACCTCGTCCAATTCCGTAGTCACTTACCCCTTTCAAACGACCTTTTTCTTCAAATCTGACGCCTAAATTATCAAAATAATAATCACCCATTGGTACACAATTCGGATTCAAATCTCCGTTGGCCACAAACAAATCAAGGTCTCCATCATGGTCAAAATCGGCAAAGTTTGCTCCCCAACTAATCGTAATATACCCCATTCCTAACTCACGAGATTTCTCAACAAATGGTTTTCCTTTACCAGCATTTACCATAAACTTATTGAATCGAATATTTGTGATAAAATAGTCCATCCAACCATCATTATTATAGTCACCCACTGCGGTAGCCATCGAATTTATTTTCAAATCCATGTTCGTTTTTTTACCAACTTCTTCAAATGAACGCCAAGGGTAATTATTTTGATAGAGCAAATCGGGAGTACGTTTATAACCAAAATCATGATTTACAAATAAATCTTGATCATCATCATTATCAAAATCAGTAAAAACGCCTCCAAAACCAAACCCTTTATGATTCATTCCATAATCTTTATAGACATTTTTAAAGGATTTTCCTGCTTTATTCAAAAACAAATAACCTTCGGTAATTTGATTGGCACTCACAATCATGGCATCATTAATTGTGCTAAGGTCACCAGGATATTCAGTAAAATAATTTCCAACATAAAGGTCTGGATAGCCATCCGCATTAAAATCGCCAAAACTTGCACCTGTGCTAAATGAATTAAATTTATCTAGTCCAAAATCTTTTGTTGCCTCCCGAAAAGTATTATTTCCATTATTGATATACAAGAGATTAATGGCTCTTGGAATGATTTTTTTTGTTCCTTTTGAAGTAATTGTCGTAATATATAAATCAATAAAACCATCCCGATTTACATCAGCTGCTGCAGCTCCTTGGGTTATGAAACCTTTAGTTGCCAATAAACCAGATTTTGGATAAATATTAGTAAATGAGCCATTTTTGTTGTTGAGATAAAGCACGTCATCGGCCATTCCACCTGCCAAGTAAATATCATCAAACCCATCATTATTGATGTCAAAAACACAAGCTCCACCGCCTAAAAAGCCTTCAAAAACTTGAAATTGATGCTTAATTCCGGCTTGCTCAGTAATATCTTTAAAAGCCGTTTGGGCAAATGAAATAGTAGTCTGACACAAGAATATCACAAAAATCTGAAAGTAAACTGTATTTTTCACTTTAAAATAACTATTTATTTGATGATTTTTCATTTCTTCCATTTCAATTGGTTAATATTTTCTGCAACAACTTTTCCTTTTTCTAAACCTGCTTCATTGTCTTGCGGCACATGAATTCCACCATAAAAACGTGAGTTTGCAGTTTCTTGTGCCACTTGCCAAAATGAGTCAAAGTGTCTTTCTTTAAAATCTACATTTCTTAATTCATCTCTTTTTCGGCCAACATGGGCTTTATCGGTAAAAGAAAACTTTTCGCCGTACAAATCACTTAAAATTGTTGCTGTTGTAGCCGCCTGAATAGCATGACCCGACGGAAACGCAGGAAATGGCGGGTCAGGCCAAAAAGATTCCCAAAATTTATCAATATGTTGCGGAATAAAAGTGTTTGGTCTTTCTGTAAAAAATTTATATTTCCATTTCCAACAATTTGTAAAAGCATCGGCTACGCCCATTCCTACTTTTGCATAAGTCTCGGCACATTTGATTAGGTTAGGATTTGCTTTTTTTATGACCACAGTTGCCAAATAATAAGAATGCCCTGGTGGAGTAAAAGTTTCATCTGGGTCATCACCCCACCAAATAGCTGCTTCTTTTTGGGCTTGAGTAAGGCTTTTTTCTTGCTGATATACGGCCAAAAACTGTTTATAATAGGCAGAATTTGGCAATGTATCATAAGGAATTACTTTAGGGTCTGAAATTTCGTGGTTCTTTTTCAAGAAAGTACGATTTTCTCCCCAATGTGGGTGTAGCGGAAAATGGCTAAATGACTGTCCATATAAAGGCGGTTTCCAAGAACCGAGTTTAGTTGGATAAATCATTTTTTTGTCAAAATTTTTCAAATAAGCACGATGTCCTCCATCCGTTTTTGACCATTCAAAAATTCTGGATGCAATTGCTTTTCCAAAAGTTACTGACCTATTTATTAATTCTTTATCTTCATTTTTTGTAGAATATTCTTCAAAAATTACTTTTTCTAGCGAATCAATTTTGAGCTTATTTAGGTCAGAAGTTTGGTTGTAAATATTTTTTAGTATCAAAGCTTGTGCGGCATTGAGCGATAATTTCCAGTCATATTCTTTTCCAATTTCAGGCTTAGGAAGGCTATCAAGCCCATCCAACTGCCCTTCAAGAGATTGATAGTTTGAATCAATATTCACAACAGATTCGTACATTGTTAGTCCGATATAACCTAAGCATCTTGACGAATAAGTAGGTGAATTAGACGGAGTATTTTTAGTGATGAACAAAGTCATATCTGCCCATTTGGTAGCTAAATCTTGGTCAGTTAGCGGTGTTTCTTTTTTGCAACTAATCAGTAAAATAATTAGTATAACAATCATATAGACTTGGGATAGACGCAAATAATTCCTTTCCATGCTGGCTAAACAAATGATAAAAGAGGTTAGTATTGAAGCCGAAAATTACTCAAATATTTTTAAAATAGTCTTTAAATTTAAAAATCTACCCCAAAAAGGAGTAGATTTTTAAATTACTTTTTGAAATTAAATCAAACGAATTTTACTGAGCATGTCCAGGATTCTGAACTAACTTAGTATTACGCTTAACTTCATCTCTACTTAAAGCTCTATAATACATTTTATCTGTCCATTTACGGGTTTCATTCGAAGTATTATCTTCTACTGTATAAACATAGTTATAAACAGATTTATCGTATTTATAAGTTTTAGGAGCTTTTGCACCAGGTTTTAATCTAGCATCAACGTTGATTGATTTGATACCTCTACCAACAGTAGTTGCAGGAATCATCCAACGACGTGCATCATGGTAGCGATGCTCTTCATATACTAATTCTATACGTCTTTCATTACGAAGTCTGTCTCTCAAAGCAGTTCCTTTATCTGATACGGCAGGCATACCTGCTCTAAATCTGATTTTGTTAATCCATTTAGTGGCTTCTGCCTCGTCGCCAGTTTCGATACAAGCTTCAGCATAACTCAAAGCCATTTCAGTATATCTGATAAACGGCCAAGGAATAACCTGAGCTGAAGATTGGTTATCTGCTAACGCTGGATTTGGGTCGATGAATTTTCTTGTATAATAGTGCGTTCTACTTCCGTTCCAGTTTTCAACTGCAGATTCTCTTGTATCAACGCCATTAATTTTGCCACCATTACCATCATCATAATATCCAGTTTGGATTTGGTTGGCTGGGTCAATTGCAGCTACATCAGATGGTCTTGGTTTCCAAGGAGCACCATCGTAAAGAACAGTTGCATAGAAACGAGGATCTCTGTTATCATAAGGAGCTTCTTTGTGTTCTTTATTACTCCAATCAAATTTAGAACCATCCATCATTTCATAGTCATCAACTAAGTTTTGGATTGGAGTATTTCCAGCCCAGTTATGATAACCGTTTGGTCCGTTATTGATACCATAGTGAATACCACCTAAAGGCCAGTTATCTTCTTGCGTGTAAAGAGCCGTATGCGTACGTTGTAAAATCAATTCAGTAGCTGCCGAAGGGTCACCTACTGCACTTTGACCACCCAATGCAATTGACATATAGTTATTTTTACCTTCATCTGCCGATACTGGGCCAGATAAGTTCATTTTATAACCAACACCTGCATCAAGAACTGCTTTTGCAGCAGCTTTAGCGGCATTCCATCTTGCAGCACGGTCGCCTGATGGATAAGCAATTAAATCTAAATTAGAATATCCAGCTAAAAGGCTAGATTTAGCTTTTACAGTTGGGCCATCATGCAAATCACTTGCTGCATAGAGCAATACACGAGCTTTTAGAGCCATTGCTGCTAATTTTGAAGCTCTACCAGGTGTGGTAGCTTTTCCATCCAACATTTTGATTGCGTTGTCAAGGTCGCTTGTGATAAATTTCACACATTCGTCATACGTATTACGAGGTGCTGAGTAATCTTCATCTAAACCGTAAGGTTTACTGATAAGCGGAACACCACCATAAAATCTAAGCAATTGTTGGTAGTAATATGCTCTCAAGAAATAAGCTTCACCAATCAATTTTTCTTTCAATGTTGCATTATTGAAAGTAGCTTTTGGAAGATTTTCAAGAGCAACGTTAGCTTGTCTGATTGCTAAATACATCGTTCCCCATCTGTAGGTATCACTTTCCCAAGCTAAGTTATTTGGGCTTTCAGTACCTTCTGTAAAAGTGTTGATATTTCTACCTGCGTGCGTAAACATCGCCTCATCAGTATAAGCTGCTAAAGCTTGCTCTTCAAAACCACCATATCCTAAAAACGAATAAACGTTAAAGATAAATGCTTCTGATAAGGGACCATCAGCCCAAGTTGCAGCACTTGATATTTTATCAAGCGGCTTGGTATTTAAAAACTCTTTATCACACGATAAAGCAAATGCCATCACGATAGCTATCAGGCTTGCTTTTAATTTTATATTCTTCATTTTTTTTATTTCGATTTAGAATGAAAGACTTAAACCTGTATTGATTACACGAGATTGAGGATAATAAACTCCACTTTGAGCAGTAGCCTCTGGGTCAAACACCTTATTTTTATCAATAGTAAATAGGTTCAAACCATTTACATAGAGTCTTACGCTTCCTAATTTAACTTTATCTGTAAAAGTACTAGGAACAGTATAACCTAATTCTAAGTTTTTCAAACGAATATAGTTTTTGCTAAACAAATAGTAAGTGTTATTACCATAGTTTCCACCTGTGTAATAGGTATCACCTCTACTTGCCAAACGTGGGTCAGTGCTACTTGGATTGTCAATTGACCATCTGTGGTCATAAGAGTATTTCAAGAAGTTACCAATATCACCAGATTCTGTTTGAATACGAATAGCTGCACCCGAAGCACCTTGAAATAAAATATTCAAGTCAAAGCCTTTGTATTTTACATCTAAAGTTGCACCGAAGTTAAACGTAGGTGTATCGTTTTGGTCTAATCTAACACGGTCATCACCAGTGATTTTTCCATCACCATTGTAATCCACAAACTTCATATCACCAGGGATAAGTTTTGAAGTAACCGCCGAGTAATCAATTTTATTAGCATCAATCGCAGCAGCATCTTTAAATACACCATCAGATTGATAAACTAAATAACTATTGATTGGCTTACCTTCTTGTAATTGGTAACTTGGAGCACCTGGAATTTCATCCATAAATACTACTCTATTTTTAGCATAACCTCCGTTTAATCCAGCTCTGAAAGTCAAAGCATTTGATGGTTTGCTATTAAATCCAACGTTGAATTCAAATCCACGGTTATCTACTTTTCCTGCATTTACTGGAGGCAATAAAGAGTTAATACCTGATGAAGAAGGAGTTGAACCAGTTTTTTGAATCAAGATTTGGTCTCTTCTATTGTAGAAATATTCCAAAGTCAAATCAATTTTACTGTTCAAGAAAGTTCCATCTAAACCGATGTTGTAATTATTTGCTCTTTCCCAAGTAAAGTTAGGGTTAGCCAAAACTGTTTCTTTCAAAGTAGTTACAACTTGGTTATTGATTGGATATTGTCCAAAACCATAAGTTGACAAATAAGCATATTCTTGCAATTGGTTGTTGTAATATACTTGGTCATTACCCATTTGCCCGTAAGATGCACGTAGTTTTAAGTAATCAATACCTGGTACTTTGAAGAAACTTTCATTTGAAAGGTTCCAACCGATTAATAAACCTGGGAAGAAACCAAATCTACTTGCTTCAGGGAAGATATAAGAACCATCATAACGATAGATACCTTCTACTAGATATTTTTCTTTATAGTTGTATTGTAAACGACCATAATAACCCAAACGAGCTCTGTTATATGCACTACCATCAGTATTTTGTTGAAGTGAACCACCCGCAAAAATTTGGTCAATTGCAGGAGAGATATAGTTTCTTCTGAATGCACTGAAGTTATCACCAGCAAAAGTTTCTTTTGTTACACCCACTAAAGCTGAGATATTGTTATTTGCACCAATTTTCTTGTCATAAGTCAATGCTGCACTCAAGTTAGTATTCAATACTGAACGATAACTTTGTGTCAATCTTGGGTCACTGAAGTTCGAACGAACAGCTCCTTCTAACTTTGGTGTTACGCCATCAGCTTCGTAAGATTGTTTATCCCAATAATAAAGAGACCAAGGTGTTTGCCATGTTTTGGTTACGCCATTAGTTTTATCAACTGCAGCCGATAAGCTCAATTTCAAACCTTCAATCCAAGGATTCGTGATATTTACACCACCATTTGCTTGAATATAATCTGTTGGAGAATCTTGGTAACCGGTTGCATTTGTTGTGATAACGTATGGGTTTTGACCATTTTCAATATCTGGACCTGGTTTTCCGTTCGGCCAAACTTCTGGCTCAGTTGGACGACCACGCATTAACATTCTGAAGATTGATCCAGCACTCTCAGTTGGATAGCGACGATTCTCTCTTCTTACCATTATACCTAAGTTGGTATTGATGTATTTATTTACTTTCGCATCAAGATTTGTTCTGAAACTGTATTGTTGGTATCTAGTTGCAGAATTTTTGTAATATGCGTCTTGGTCAACATAACCCAAAGATGCCATATATTTAACGGCTTCTGTACCACCTGATAATTGTAAGTTTTGGCGAGTTTGTGGCGACCATGTTTTGAATGCATCACCAAACCAATCTGTATCTGGGTATTTCCATGGGTCATTTCCAGCAGCATAACCTTTTACAGCTTCTGGGCTGTAATTAGCACTTAATGAGCTTATCCCAGCCGTTGGAGATTTGTAAACACCAGTTGTTTGAATTGCTTGCCAAGCTGAAGACCACTCTCCCGCTGGGATTGATTTATAAATCGGCAATTCATTCATAATTGCTGCATACTCAGATGCATTTGCCATTTGAGGTGTTCTTGCAGGTTGAGAAAAACCTTGATTGAAATCATAAGTAATCGTAGGCTTACCAGATTTTCCTCTTTTTGTTGTTACTAAGATTGCACCGTTCGCTGCTCTAGCACCATAAATCGCCGCTGAGGCATCTTTCAATACTGAGATTGACTCAATATCACGTGGGCTTAAACGACCTAAACCACCATCTCTGTCAGGAATACCATCAATTACAACCAATGGGCTACTGTTTCCAAGTGTGTTAGTACCACGAATTGAAATTTTAGCACCATCATTACCTGGCTCGCCGCTTGTTTGAATAACAACCAAACCAGGAAGACGACCAGCCAATGAGTTTGAAATATCAACCGCTGGTGATTTAATTAATTTCTCGCCTTGTACTGCAACAACTGCACCTGTTACAGTTACTTTTTTCTGAGTACCATAACCAACTACAACTACCTCGCCAAGAGCCTTGGTATCTGTTTCTAAGCTCACATCAACAACAGAACGGCCATTTACGGCTACTTCTTTTGTCAAAAAACCGATGTATGAAATCACCAATGTGGCATTTTTACCTGCCGAAATTGTGTAATCGCCATTAACATCAGAAATACCACCAACATTTGTACCTTTTACTAATATACTTACGCCAGGTAAGCCTTGCCCTTTGTCATCAGACACTTTGCCTTTGACGCTTTGTGCAATTGCATTAGTAAAGATTGTAAAAATAAACATCAACAAAAGAAAATTCACTTTCCTATTGAGATGAATACACCGAGTAGAAATAATCATAGTTTTAATTTTAGAATTGTTAAACAATTAAAAGTTAGGAAATAAAAACAATAATTTATTGAATGCTAGCATTCAATACTGAACACGCAATCACAATAAAATATGCTTTGCAAAACAACTTTGTGTATAGAGAAACTCAAATAACAGGCTGTAAACATGGCATAAAATACTTTTAGCAATATAATCAATATAAGCTTTGATGTATGCAAATTGCAATAATAGTATAAACAATACAAGAAATTCTTGGACTATTCATGTCAAAAATTGACTAAATTGGACAGTGCAAACGTTTGAATCTTAATAATTCAAAGAACTCTAACAGGTGCAAACCTTTGCACAGATTTGTTTTTTTTGCACATATTTGAGTTTTAACGTACCTTTTTTAAGAAAATTAAGCTTTTTTTATCGGCTTACTATAACAATGTGAGTCTAGGCGATGCAAAACTTTAAATTTTCACGCATCAATAGTCTGTTTTCAATAACAATTAATTCATATTCCTCAACTCTTATCATGGTTGCGTTTGCGTTAATTAATTTTATTCATATAGATTTGTCGAAAAATTAATTACTATTCTAAAATCTGTATGATGTTTCAATCCTAATATTTCAATTCTTACCAAAGCGAAACCAAACTATTAAACATCTTTGTATATTTGTTTTCTTGTTTTAGTAAAATCAAATCCGACTGTCATACTCCTACCTTATCAAAAATGAGAATTTCGACATTTATTTATTTAATTATTTTACAAAGTTTCTTCTTAATTGGCTGCGATAAATCCATTTCTTCAAACGAAAACGCCGATGCAGAGAGAGAAAAACAGCCAGCTATTTTTACCTTACTATCTCCCGAAAAAACACACATTGATTTCCAAAATATCATTAACGAAGGTCTAAATACCAACGTTTTAATGTATGAATATTTCTATAATGGTGGTGGTGTAGCTGTTGGAGACTTAAACGGCGATGGTTTTGATGATATTTATTTCACGAGTAATATGCAATCCAATCGTCTTTATCTTAATAAAAAAAACATGGAGTTTCAGGATATTACCGAGCTTGCGGGTGTGGCAGGAAGAGAAGGCCCTTGGAAAACTGGTGTGACAATGGTTGATATAAATGCTGATGGAAAATTAGATATTTATGTTTGTCATTCAGGAAATTTATTGCCTGAAAAAAAAGCAAACGAATTGTTTATTAATCAAGGAAATGGAGCTAATGGCATACCAACATTTATAGAGAAAGCTGCTCAATTTGGTTTAGACAGTCCTGCTTCAAGTACCAACGCATATTTTTTTGATGCAGATAAAGATGGGGATTTGGATTTATTCTTACTAAACCATAATATAAAATCACTTCCAGTTTTAGACGAAGCTCGAACGGCTGCCTTAACTAAGGTCGATGATGCCATTAGTGGTTCAAGGTTTTATAAAAACGACAAGGGTCTTTTCAAAGATTTCTCTAAACAAGCGGGTATTCAAAGTTCGGCTTTATCTTACGGTTTAGGAGCAGGAATAGCCGATTTTAACCAAGATAATTGGCCTGATATTTACGTAAGTAATGATTACGCGGTACCCGACCGTCTTTATATTAATAATGCAAATAGCCGAAATGGCGAACCATCTTTTAGAGAAGTCAGTAATGAACAATTAGGACATACTTCTAATTTCTCTATGGGAAATGATGTTGCAGACATTAATAATGATTTATTGCCTGATATTTTTACGCTCGATATGCTTCCAGAAGATAATCGTCGTCAAAAATTATTGATGGCTCCAGACAATTATGATAAATTTGATTTGAGTGTGAGGTCAGGTTTCCATCATCAATATATGCGAAATATGCTTCAACTAAACAACGGTAATGGCAATTTTAGCGAAATTGGGCAAATTGCAGGTATTTCAAATACAGATTGGAGTTGGGCTGCACTTTTTGCAGATTATGATAATGATGGTTGGAAAGATTTATACATCACCAATGGATATTTGCATGATTATACCAACCTTGATTTCTTGAAATATATGGATGATTTCATGGCTAATAAACAAGGCGGTTTTCAACGACAAGATGTACTTGAATTGGTACAAAAAATGCCTTCATCGAATGTGAAAAATTATATTTTCCGTAATAATGGTAAGCTAAATTTTCAAAATCAAACAACTAATTGGGGGCTTGGCGAACAGTCTAATAGCAGCGGAGCCGCTTACGTAGATTTAGACAATGACGGAGATTTAGATTTAGTGGTCAATAACATTAATTCACCCGCTTTTATTTACCAAAACGAAACAAATAGTAAACTCGGTAATCAGTTTTTGAAAGTCAAATTGGCTGGTGAAAAAGACAACAAAATGGGTATTGGGGCAAAAGTATATTTATATAGCCAAGGCAACACACAATACCAAGAGCAAATGCCAACGCGTGGTTATCAATCAAATGTGAGTTTCACTTTAAATTTTGGTTTAGGAAAAACTGCTAAAATTGACTCAATAAAAGTACTTTGGAATACTGATAAAAGCCAGGTTTTGAAAAATATTCAGCCAAATCAAACGCTTGTTTTGGAAGAAAAAAATGCAGTTTTCAATAAAAATATAACGCCAAACCTACCAACTATTTTTGCAGAAATCAACAGTCCAATTGCTTCAACACAAGCAAAAACTACTCAAAATGATTTCAAAAGACAAAGTTTAATGCCAAACTCACAATCATTCATAAGCCCAATAATGGTTAAGGGCGATATAAATAATGACAAATTAGAGGATGTTTTTGTAGGTGGAAGTTACGGAAAAGCAAGCGAAATATTTGTTCAGCAAAAAAACGGCAATTTTACTAAGAAACAATTTTCATCAAACCCCAATGCAGATGTGAGCGATGCCGTTTTCTTCGATGCAAATGGTGATGGATTTCAAGATTTATATGTTGCTCATGGTGGCTACTCAAATTTTACTGAAGACGATGCAAATCTTCAAGACCAATTATTTTTGAATAATGGCAAAGGTGATTTTCAACTAAGTGCATCAGCTTTACCAATCATGCTTACAAGTACGGGCTGCGTTCGAGTTGGAGATATTAATAACGATTCAAAACCTGACCTTTTTGTTGGAGGAAGAGTAATTCCTGGAAAATATCCTTCAATTCCACGAAGTTATATTTTAATTAATGACGGAAAAGGAAATTTCAAAGATAATACACAAACCGATTTACAAAATATCGGCATGATAACCGATGCTGCTTTTGTTGATTTGAATAAAGACAAAAAACAAGAATTGGTTGTTGTTGGGGAATGGATGCCAATAACTGTTTATGAAAATAGTAACGGAAAATTTACCGACCAAACTAAAACCTATTTTGATAAAAATTACAGCGGTTGGTGGAATAAATTATTAGTAGAAGACCTCAACGGCGATGGTTCACCTGATTTATTAGTAGGAAATTTAGGTCTTAACAGCCAAGCTAAAGCATCAGCAAATGAACCAGCTGAACTTTTTTACAAAGATTTCGATGAAAATGGTAGTATCGATCCAATATTGTGTTTTTATGTGCAAGGGAAAAGCTATCCATATCTAACCCGTGATGAATTATTAGAGCAAATTGGCTCAAAAAGACCAAAATTCACAAATTATGAAAGTTATTCTAATGCCACTTTAACTGATATTTTTGGCGAAAATGAGTTGAAAGATGCCAAAAAATTAGAAGCTAATTATTTTAAAACAGCTTGTTTTATACAAAATGACAAGGGACAGTTTCAAGAAAAAACTTTACCAATTGAAGCACAATTCGCCCCTATTTATGCTATTGCATCGCTTGATTATGACCAAGATGGCAAAAAAGATTTGGTTCTTTGTGGTAATTTGAACAAAACTCGCTTGAAATTTGGAAAATATGATGCTAATTATGGTCTATTGTTAAAAGGGAATGGAAATGGTGTATTTTCGAGTATTCCACAACGCAAATCTGGATTTCACATTCAAGGAGATGTTAAGTCAATAGTGATTTTGAAAAACACTTTGCTTTTCGGAATAAACCAAGAAACTGTCAAGGCATATTCTTTAAAATAAAAAGATTAAAAATGTGCAAAGCTTTGCAATTATTTAAGTTGGCCAAAAAAGTACATAACAAACGATTGCACGTTGCACTCCAAAGTTTTTCCTCTAAAATAAAGATAATATTAACTAAAAAAAACACTATTTTTGGTACAGTAGAAAGAATCAAAAGTGATTAAGTTAACAAAACATTAGTAGAAGCCCCTAAGTTTCTTGGGGCTTTCTTTTTTACTTTTAACCACAAATTACGATAATAATGTTTAATGAGCTGATAATTCAAAAATTTGAACATATTTTTGAACATACCCCAACTTATATTGTTAGAGCTCCAGGGCGAATTAATCTAATTGGGGAACATACAGATTATAATTATGGCTTCGTATTACCGGCTGCTATTGACAAAGCTATTTACTTTGCTGTTTCATTACGTAATGACCAAGAATGTCATTTATACGCGTATGATTTGCAAGATTCTATTCAATTTTCATTAAATAATGTTAATAAATCGGATAAAGGATGGGCGAATTTTTTGATTGGAGTTTTGGCTGAAATCTTAAAAAAAGGTTGTGTAATTCCAACAGGGTTCAACCTAGTTTTTGGTGGAGATGTACCACTAGGAGCTGGATTGTCATCGTCGGCAGCAGTTGAAAGTGGAATGGGTTTTGCTCTAAATCATCTTTTTAATTTGGGACTTTCAAAACTAGATTTAGCCCTAATTGCTCAAAAAGCTGAACATAATTTTGCAGGAGTAAATTGTGGTATAATGGATATGTTTGCTTCAATTCATGGAAAAAAAGACTCAGTTATCAAACTTGATTGTAAGGATTTAAGCTTTCAATATTTCCCTTTTCATGCACCAAACTATACATTAGTGCTGTGTAATACAGGTGTAAAACACAACCTCGGCGATACCGAATATAACAAACGCAGAGCCGAATGTGAAGAAGGTGTGAGTATTATGCAAAACGCTTTTCCACAAATTGAAAGTTTACGAGATGTCTCAGCTCAAATGCTCAGAAGTCAAGCAGATAAATTATCTCCAAAAGTATATTGTCGTTGCAAATATATTGTCGAGGAAATTGAGCGAGTAACAGTTGCTTGTGAAGCACTTGAAAAGGATAATTTAGAAGCTTTCGGTCAAAAAATGTATGAAACACATGAAGGTTTAAGCAAAGAATACGAAGTTAGCTGTCCTGAATTAGATTTTTTGGTTGAACAAACTTTCAACATGAACGGTGCTGTAATCGGGGCAAGAATGATGGGTGGTGGTTTTGGCGGTTGTACCATCAACTTGGTAAGAAAAAATGCTGTTGACGATTTTATTGATAAAATGACAATTGCTTATAAGAATAAGTTTAATAGAGTATTACTGTCTTACAAAATAAACATTACTAACGGAGTAGAAGAAATTAAGCATGTTATGGATCTCGCTTAAACCAACTCTCTACAAACTGACTTTTACTGGAGTTTTCTTTTAAACTTCATCAAATAAATCTATTCTCCTATGAAAAAAAGCTTAATCTTCATAATTGCATCACAGCTTGTGGCATTGAGTGTTTACGCACAAATCAATTTTACTTTCAAAGAGTGGGAAGACCCAACAATTGTTGATATCAACAAGGAAGCACCACACGCTACCTTTATGAGTTATGCCAATACAGAAGATGTCTTTGCAGATAACTATTCCTCTTCACCTTACTACAAATTACTCAACGGAAATTGGAAATTTTATTATGTAAACCGCCCAGAAGAACGGCCTACTGATTTTTATAAAGATGGCTTTAATGACTTCAATTGGTCAGATTTACAAGTTCCTTCAAATTGGGAACTCAAGGGTTTTGGGATTCCAATTTATACAAATCTTGTTTATCCTTTTCCAAAAAACCCACCATTTATCGACCACGCTTATAATCCTGTAGGAAGTTATCGTACAAAATTTACAGTACCTGAAAATTGGGATGGCAAAGATGTGTTCATTCATTTTGGTTCAATTTCTGGAGCTGCGTATATATGGATTAATGGCCAAGCGGTTGGTTTTTCAAAAGTTTCTAAAACCGCTGCTGAGTTCAATATTACCAAATTCTTAAAAAAAGGAAATAATACGTTGGCTGTTCAGGTTTTGCGTTGGCACGATGGAAGTTATTTGGAAGACCAAGATTTTTGGCGTTTAAGTGGTATTGAGCGAGATGTTTTTTTGTTCGCTCGTAATACAACCGCCATTCAAGATTTTTTCTCAAAAGCTGATTTAGAAAACAACTACAAAGATGGTAAGTTTGGGTTAGTGGTTGATATAAAAACTACAAATAACCCTGCCCCAAATCTCAATGTAGAAGTATGTATTTTTGACAAAAATCATCAGAAGATTTTCACACAAAAGAAAGTACCAACATTAAAAAATGGGTTATACCAAGTAAATTTTGAAGGTTTATTACCAAATATTAACCGTTGGAGTGGCGAAAACCCATATCTGCATACAATGACTGTTGCTTTGTACGACGCAAAAAACCAATTATTGGAAGCAACAGGTGGAAAAATTGGTTTCCGAAAAATAGAAATAAAAAATGGCAGTTTCCTCATCAATGGCGTTCGCAGCTATGTAAAAGGCGTCAATCGCCATGAGCATGACCCAATTGAAGGCCATGTGCCTAATCTAGAATTAATGAAAGAAGATTTGAGATTAATGAAGCAATTTAATATCAATACTTGCCGTAGTTCTCATTATCCGAATGACCCAATGTGGTTGAAACTTTGCGACGAATACGGAATGTATGTCATTGACGAAGCCAATATTGAAAGCCACGGAATGGGTGCCGAATTACAAGGTTGGGTAGATAAAACAAAACACGTCGCCTATTTACCTGAATGGGAAGCCGCACACATTGACCGTACAAAAAGAGTAGTCGAACGAGATAAAAATCATGCTTGCGTAGTTGTATGGTCTCTTGGAAATGAATGCGGAAACGGTCCTGTTTTTTTTAAAAATTATTCTTGGATAAAACAACGTGACGAAAACCGACCTGTACAATCTGAACAAGCAGATGAGGCCGATAATACTGATATCGTAACACCAATGTACCCTACAATAAGTCACATGAAAGAGTATGCTTATGACTGGAAAATAAGCGAAGATGGTACTTTGAGTAGTAAAAGTGGTAAAAGAGGTAAAGCTCGTCCATTTATTATGTGTGAATATTCGCATGCAATGGGTAATAGTAGCGGTAATTTTCAGGAATATTGGGATATCATTTACGACAGTCCTGTGATGCAAGGTGGTTGTATTTGGGATTGGGTTGACCAAGGCATAAAAACGACTGACAAATATGGTCGAATGTTTTATGCTTATGGTGGAGATTTGGGGAGTCAAGACCTTAGAAATGATGAAAATTTTGTTTGCAATGGATTAGTAGCAGCAAATCGTACACCACATCCAGGGCTTTTTGAGGTAAAAAAAGTTTATCAAAATGTTATTTTCAAAAATGAAGATTGGCAAAATGGCAAAATTAATATTACCAATCTATTCGATTTCACCAATCTTAGTGAATATGATTTCCGTTGGGTTTTAACAAAAAATGGCTCAGTTATAGCTGAAAATACTATAAATATTGATTTAGAGCCTCGTCAACAGAAGAGTGTTTCACTCGATTTACCAAAATTCACTGTCAATAATGGTGAAGAATATTTACTCAATATTTTCGCTTATCAACGTCAAGCATCCATAGCAATTCCAGCTGGACATGAACTTGCTAGTGAACAATTTGGGGTAAAGGAGAGCAAATATTTCACACAAAATCTTCCTTCTCAAAATAACCTTAAAATCGAACGTAATGACAATTCGATAAAATTTTCAGCAGGAAATATTAATGGCATTTTCAACACCAATTCTGGACAATTGACTGAATATACCTTCAAAGGTCAATCTATCATTAATCAATTTCCTGAACCATATTTTTGGCGTGCCACCACTGATAACGATTATGGACACGACTTTGCTCGTACTGCAGGCATTTGGCGAGCAGCCCACAGCAATCGAAAAGTAAAAAACATCGTTGTTGGTGAAAAGAAAAATGACGGAATTTCAATAAAAGTAGTTTACAGATTGCCCGATGTAATGTCAGACTATACATTAGATTATACAATTTTGAACGATGGAGCAATAAAAATTGAGGCAAATATTGATATTCAGCACAATGAATTGCCAGAAATGCCACGTTTTGGAATGAGATTGGAATTGGCCAAAGAATTTGATAATCTAAATTATTATGGACGTGGGCCTTTTGAAAACTATAACGATCGTAATTCAGCTTCGTTAATTGGCATTTACAGCGATAAAACCGAAAATCAGTTTACACAAAATTATGTTCGTCCACAAGAAAATGGCTATAAAACCGACACTCGTTGGCTAACACTCACCAATATAAACGGTATAGGATTACAAGTACAAGGTATGCAACCATTGTGTTTTAGTGCAATGCCTTACCTAAATGAGCAATTTGACGAAGGTACAATCAAGAAAAACCGACACCCGATTGACATTATCAAAAAACCATTGGTTTCATTACATATAGACCTCAAGCAAAGAGGCGTTGGTGGTGATAACAGTTGGGGTTATCTCCCTCATGACGAATACCGTTTGATGGCCAAAAAATATACTTATAGTTATATCATTAGAGCGATTGGCAAGTAGTTTTTTGTAAAAAAAGGTTAAATTGCATCTTGAAGATTACAACAAAATTAATCCATGAACAGAATTACAAACCTCGAAAAATTAAATAAAGAAGAATTTGATATTTGCATCATCGGTGGTGGTGCTAGCGGAGCTGGATGTGCTTTAGATGCTACATTGAGAGGTTTCAAAGTTGCTTTAATCGAAAAAGAAGATTTTGCCGCAGAAACTTCTTCAAAATCAACTAAATTGATTCATGGGGGGGTCCGATATTTGGAGCAAGCATTCAAAAACTTAGATTTCGCTCAACTTCGCCAAGTAAAGCATGGTTTAGAAGAACGCCATACTGTAATCAGAAACGCACCACATTTGGCTCATCCATTGGCTTTAATCACACCTGTTTTTAGTTGGTTTGAAGGGTTTTATTTTACAATTGGACTAACAATTTATGGTTTTTTTGCCAAAAATGATTCTATGCCAAAGGCTCAATGGCTTAACAAAAAGGAAACATTTGAGCACATTCCAACCCTCACTCCAAAGTTACATAGTTCGGTTATGTATTATGATGGACAATTAGACGATGCTCGTTATTGTCTGGCATTGGCTCATTCTGCAAATAAAGCAGGTGCTGCAGTCGTAAATCATATTTCGGTTACAGGTTTTGAAAAAGATAAAACTGGTAAGTTGACTGCCGCTATCGTGCAAGATAATTTATCAGGAAAAACTACCAATGTCAAAGCTAAACTTTTTATTAACTGCACAGGTCCGTTTGGCGATAGTATACGACTTTTAGCAAATTCGTCGCTTGAAAAACGACTTAGGCCAAGTAAAGGCGTACATATTATGCTTCCTCCTGAGGTTTTGAAAAGCCAAGATGCCATGTTAATCCCAAAAACAAAAGATGGTCGTGTAGTTTTTGTGATTCCATTTGAAGGAGAAGTGATGGTCGGTACTACGGATGACGAATACAGAGATTTAGAAAAAGAACCAATTTTAATTAGTCAAGAAATTGATTTTTTAATTGATACACTTCGCCCTTATATTGCCAAAGTTCCCGATAAGTCTCAAATTAAATCTGGCTTCGGAGGCTTGCGTCCACTAATTGCATCTTCTGGCTCAAAAGCCACAAAAAAACTTGTCCGTGACCATGAAGTTGAATTTGATGAAACCTCAAATCTTTTAAGTTTACTCGGAGGAAAATGGACAACATACCGATTAATGGCAAAAGATACGATTGATGAAGCTTGTAAATTACTTAACAAAAATGTTGATTGTAAAACTGAATTGCACTATTTGGTAGGAGGAGAAAACTACCATTTTGAGCAATGGAAAACAATTCAAGAAAAATATAATTTAGAAGAAGATATTTGCCAACACTTATTAAAAAAATACGGTTCTGAAGTTGAAAATATCCTCAAAATAATTGAAAATAAAGACCTAAAAAACAGAATTCACCCAGATTATCCATTTATAAAAGCCGAAGTTATATATACTATTAGGCACGAAATGGTTTGTAGCTTACGAGATTTTTTTGCTAGACGTACTCGCCTTGAGTTAATGGATTGGAAAGCTACATCGGGTTCAATCAAAGTTGTGGCTGAATTAATGTCCGAAGAATTAAATTGGTCTTCAGCAGAAATGCAACGAAATATTGCTGGTTATCAAAATTTGGTAAAAAATTTCATGGAAAATGCTGGTATTCAATAGTTTAGAAATCTTAAATCGGATTTTAATTTGGTTTAAGATTTCATATATTTTATAATGAAACGCCTAAACTAACACCTCCACGAAGTTCATATTTTCCAACTGAATAGGAAGGAGTTACATTCAGTCTCAAAAAAACTACCCTTGGATGTGGTGGAATATCAAAAATAACTTGCTGTCTTAAACCCAAAATTCCGAAAACAAAACTCCTAGTATCAGCACTTCGATAAGCCGCTAAAGTATGACCTGCACCTATTTCAGTAAACCATTCTGAAGCAATTTTTGAAGGTGCAGATTTGCATCGAACAGTAACTCGTTTGTTGATTCCTTTACGAAGATTATTAATCAAATAATTGTAAGTAACAGATGTCGGTACAGAAACCCCTCCTCCGTTAGCAATATTTCCAGGCCCAGTATTACTACCGCCAGGCATAAAACCAAAACCTCCACGTAAAGCTAAAAAAGCATGCTGCCATCGAATAGGTAAATACTCCACATTTATCGAACCCAAAGGACTTATGGCAAATGTTTCAGCCATAATTGCTGTTCGATAACGCGTACGATACATTATCTGAGAATGGCTATTCTCAAATAAAAAAAAGGTAAGTATGAGGGCTAGAAGGTATTTCACACAGCTAATAGGATTGCATTAATTAACATTGATAAAAACGTGCCAAAACGCATCCATTTATTTATTTTTTTAGTTTTAGGCTAATTTTGTTCGTTTGAAAACGAATTTTAGTAGGGTAAAATTACATAAACTAATGATTATTCACGTAAAAACATGCAATTTAATAAAAAAAGGTTTTTAGGTAGCTGAAATGAAATTCACAAAAAAAGACGGTAAAATTCCGTCTTTTTTCAAATTACTTTAAAAATCTCAATTTTATAGTGATTTTACTAACTCTTTTTGCTTATCAGTTAATCTGAATCTTTCACCATAAGTATCAGCTAAACGGTCAACTTCTTTCAAGAAAGTCTCCTTTCCGACAAATTCTGGAAAATTGAGCGTTCCACCCGCATACGGAGGAAATCCCCAAGCCAAAATTGAACCGATATTTGCATCCAACTTTGAGATTAAAACTCCTTCATCCATACAACGAATCGTTTCTACGACTTGCCTGTAAAGTAAACGTTTTTTTACTTCTTCAACTTCTGGTTGAACTTCCGAAACAGGGAAATATTGTGACAAACCTTCCCACAAATGTTTCTTTGCTCCATCAGGATATTCATAAAAACCTTTTTTGTTCTTTTTTCCCAGCCTACCCAAATCTTCTACCATTAATTTTGTTGCTTGGTAAGTCGTATCATCTTCGGTCAACGCTCCATCAGCAATAGCTTGTTTCGATATTTTCAGAGCCAAATCTAAAGCAACTTCATCAGAAACCGCCAAAGCACCTACTGGCATTCCTGCATTTTTTCCTGCATTTTCAATCAAAATCGGATTTACGCCATCTTTCAATAAAGCAATTCCTTCGGTTGTGTAAGTTCCAAAACAACGAGAAGTATAAAATCCACGAGAATCATTGACTACAATTGGCGTTTTTCTAATTTTTTTGACGTAATCAACAGCCACAGCCACAGCATAATCTGATGTTTCTTTCCCTCTAATCAATTCAACTAACATCATTTTATCAACTGGTGAAAAGAAATGAATACCTATAAAATTTTCGGGTTTTGAAGAAGCTTTTGCCAAGCCTGTAATTGGCAAAGTCGATGTATTTGAGCCAAAAACGCCTAAATTCTCAACCAACATTGGTTCTGATTCTTTCGTAACATTCGCTTTTAATTCTCTGTTTTCAAAAACAGCTTCAATAATTAAATCACAGCCTTTTAAATCCGCAACATCGGCCGTCGGATGAATCAAACTTAATAATTTTTCACCTTTCTCAGTTGTTGTTTTATTTCTTTCAATGCCTTTCTGCACCAAACTTCTCGAATAATCTTTACCTTTTTCAGCTGCATCCAAAGTAACATCTTTCAAAACAACTTCAATTCCAGCCATTGCAGATACATAAGCAATACCCGCACCCATAAATCCTGCTCCTAAAATTCCAAGTTTTTTAACATCAGTTGCTGGAATATTTTTTGGGCGACTGGCTCCTTTATCAGCATCATTTTTCCCTAAAAACATTACACTAATTAAATTTTTAGCTTCTTTTGATGTTGCCACTTTCACAAAATAACGAGCTTCAATCGGAATTGCTCGGTCAATATTTACTTGTAAACCTTCATAAACACACGACAAAATAGCAATTGGAGCAGGATAATTCCCTTTGGTTTTATCCATTATCATGGCTGTTCCTCCCGCAAAAGTTCTCATTCCTGTTGGAGACTGCACATTTCCTCCTGGTACTTTATAATTTTCACGTGCTTTGATTGCTCCTGTTTTTTTATCAAATTCATCCCACGGCTGAATCGCTCTTGGATTGGCTAATACCCATTTCATGGCTTTTTCCATCATTTCTTCACGAGAAGCAGCCATATCATTAACCATTCCGTAACCTAAAGCTTCTTTGGGAGTAATTCTTTTACCTTCAATCATCAACATTAAAGCTGCTTCCATACCAATCAAACGTGGTAAACGTTGCGTACCACCGCCACCTGGCAACAAACCTAATTGTACTTCTGGCAAGCCGATTTGTGCTTTCGGATTATCCAATGCAATGCGATAATGACACGACAAACAAACTTCATAACCACCACCTAAGGCTGTACCATTCATGGCGGCTACAACTGGCTTACCACAAGTTTCAAGTCGGCGGAAAATATGATTAAAATCCAAAGAAAATTTGTGCATTTCGCTTCGGTCTTTGTCATTATTTCGTAAAATCATTTTTACATCCGCACCCGCAATAAACTCATTCTTTTCGGAAGTTATGATAATTCCTTTCACTTCTGGGTCAGCGTAAGCCGTTTCAAGATGCCCTGCAAATTCGGGAATCGAAATGTCATTCATTACGTTCATTGGCGAAGTTGTCATATTCCAACTGATAATCGCTACGCTGTTCTCTACTTTATAGTTAATTTCCATTAGATGGTTGAATATTTTAGTTTGAAAATAAAGTATGCAAGCATACTATTATGCAAATATAAAAAATTTATGATTTTATTTGTTGAAATGACAATAGTTTTCAATTCTAGATTTAAAAATCAGTTTAAGAACCAAGAAAAAACAAATATTACGAAGAATTAAGGGCAAAATAAAAACCCACTTCTCATAAATTTAGAAATGGGTTTTCAGAGCTAAAATCAATAATAGCAATTATGCTATTACACCAAAATCCAACTTAACTTCTTCATTATCAATATTTAGTGAAGCAAAACGTCCACAAGGAATTGCCCAATTGATGGCTTCATGCCCAACTGGAAAATCATAACAAATCGGATAATTGTATTCGGCGGTATGCTCAGCTATGATTTCGTAGAAGGTTTTTCCAAAAGGCTCGTCGTTTTCTTTAACATCCGAAAAATCTCCTACAATTAAACCCGCCAAGTTTTTTAATTTTCCCGCACGTTTCAGTTGAATCATCATGCGGTCAATATTATATAGATATTCAGAAACATCTTCAATAAAAAGTATTTTTCCATCGGTGTCTAAATCTGAAATTGAACCTATCAGATGAGCTAATAAACATAAATTCCCACCTACAACTTGCCCTTCTCCCCTACCTAATTTGTTGATTGTTTTTGAAGGAATTTTATATGCTAAAGTTTTACCAAAAAGGAAATTTTCAAGTGTTTGAACCGAGTAATAATCACGCATGAAAGTTTTAGGCATCGGAGCATGCAGACTCTGAAATCCCATTGCTTGTACATGGCAATGAACAGCCGTAATATCGGAAAAGCCGATGAGCCATTTAGGGTTTTTCTTGAATTCAGTAAAATCAACACTATCAATTATCCTTGAACTTCCATAACCGCCTCTCGCCGAAAATATTGCTTTAATAGATTGATTATCAAGCTGTTTCTGAAAATCTGCTAGTCGGAGTTCATCAGTTCCAGCGAAATTAAAATAGGCTGAATTGACCGATTCACCAATAATCACCTCCAAACCCCACTGCTCTTGCATGATATTGATTGCTGGTTGAATATCGTTCAAATGAAGTTTACTGGCTAAAGCAACAATAGCGACTTTATCGCCTTTTTTAAGAGCGGGAGGAATAATTAAAGAGTTCAAATTTGATTCTTTTTGGTTAATATTAACTTAAAAAATATTTTTTTCAATTCAAGGCGACTAAATCATAATCATGAATTTTTCTTAAATCCAATATATAACTTTCCTCGCCATCATTTTCTAGCATCGGTTTAAACTTCCCGCCCCACACAAGTTCGTCATGAAAATATGAATGACGTTTATGTACAGCATCCGCAAAAGTATCATCAATTCCTTGCGTTGCTATCATAAATTCGGCATCTGCAGCAGCTAAAGTTTCGGGCGTTTCACCATAAAAAGGGCTATCTTCCGTAATTGCATGAACAATTGTCCAATTTGTAGGGAAGAAATTTACCTTCGAGCGTTCGAGCGTTAGTCCGTAATATTGTCTGTTTCTAACTCCGTTTTTTTCTTCAACCTTTGAAAAAACCAAACTTACTTCCATATTGATGATTTGGTTACTTTTTTCGTTAACCATTCTAAACATCAATGCATTTGTATCTAAATATGGAGCTATGAGTGCATTTTTACTAAATAAAATACGAGGATTGGGTCTAGAAAATCGCCCATAAAGTAAACCTGTAATGATTGCAAACATCATCAAACCCGCCAAAGATTCAAGTCCAGCAACAAAACTAGCGGCAAAGCCTATCGGTGCGATACGTCCATAACCAACAGTAGTGAGTGATTGTGCTGAGAAAAAGAAAGCATCCCAAAACTGAGAATGGGTATTTGTCATATCAACACCCGCCAAATGCTCTACACCAATCAAATAATACAAATAGGCAAAGCTAAGATTTAAGAGAAGATAGACAAAAAGTACTAAAAAGAAGAATTTTATCCATGAAATTGTAATAAGTCGATTATATGTATTAAGCCAAGCATCAAACGATTGCCCTACTCGCTTTACATTGAATTGACCATTTTTAGTGATGAGACGTGTGCGACGGTCGGTCATTTTTGTGCCAAAGCCCAAATCCTGACGATTACGTTCTTTCTCTACAAGGGTATTTTTTTTTTGCATATTGTACCGAAGTCTTCGTTAGTGTTTATGTAACAAGATTTCACCACAAAAAAGTTTATTACAAAAACACCACATCATCAACTACTGACTCACCTACATCTTTATTGATAAGGTCGAGCAATTTGGTTTTTGCCATAAAAAGTTCTTGTCGAAGAGGAGAAGAGTCAATTCGGAGATAAAGTACTCTATTTTTTACGTAGATTTCACGGGTACGAGAAGCAATTGATTTTCCCATCATTCGTTCCCAAAACGCAATAAGATAGGTTTCATTAAACCTTGTTTTTAGGTCAAATGTCTTCAAAAATGCGTCAATTGCATCTTTCAAAGGTGTTGCCTGCGAGCGACGAGAGGTTTCTGATGCCATATTTTATTGACTAATTAATGTTAGGCATTAGGAGACAAAGGCTATTTATATGAGCTAGGTATTAAAACTTCAACCTAACTTTATTTAAGCAATTCTGCTACTTCAAAACTTACTAGAACTTTTTCAGTCGTTGATTTAACCAAACCATTTTGTGGCAAAGGTATAGATATTTTATCATCAAAATTTGTTCCCAAACGTTTGGCTGGTACTTTAATGAAAATTGTATCGTCGTAATTTTTAAGTACTGATTCAGGGCCTTCTAAAATTATTTCCGATGGAGCAATGTTTATTAAACTTGCAACCACAAAATTTTTTTGTAAATCTATGGCTAAACTATCTACTTTTAAAGTTACTTTTTTTCGGTATCTTTTTTCAAAATGTAATGTAGTAGTATCCGAAATTATATAATTAAGTTTAGACTTTTTAAGTACTGAAACTAAAGATTCTACTAATAAAGAATTATCTAATCTACTAATAATCAGTGGATTATGAACTTCATAAACTACTGGATTAACATTTGATGATAAACGCTGTTTCAATAAATCCCAACCTGTACTAGATAAACTAACACTAATTTTTTTTGGCAAAGGTTTAGTAGAAATGTAGAGCGAATCATCGTATTTGATTACTAATGGATAATTGATTTTAGTCGTATATCCTGATTTATTCAAAGAATTTAACAGCCAAAATACAAAGGCTGTCAAAAAGCACAATATTAATGTTTTTAAATTCATCTTTTGAAGTCGATGGGCAATGGTCGATGGTCGATACCAACAAATATTAGTGGTTAAGTTTGAAAACTATCGACAACGGTCATTCGACCATCGACTATTAATTATTTTTTTCTTGCAACTGCAGTTTTGTCAAAAGTCAATCTTGCTCCGCCACCTGCTGAAAGTGTCACAGTTGATTCATCTTTAGCGACAACTTTACCGTGCATTCCTCCGAAAGTAACGATTTCGTCACCTTCTTTTAATTCATCTACCATTTTCTTTTGTTCAGCAGTCTTTTTTTGTTGCGGACGAATCATGAAAAAATAAAATACCGCAATCATTCCGACCATCATTATAATCGAAAACATACCATTTCCGCCTTGAGCTTGTAAAAGAATCATTATTATTAGAGTTTTGGTTTATTATTAAAAGAGATTACTTATAGTTTGGGTATTTTACTTAAAGCTGCTTTTGCTGTATCAGGCATATCTTTTCCATGCACAACTGCCGTAAAAGCAAGCACTGTTTGAGTTGGATTTGCGTTAGAGTAAATCGTAACAAATTTCTTATTTGTACCTACTTTTCCTGTACTATTGAAACGAACTGAAATTTTAGCTGATTGACCCACACCTACTGGATATTCTGGTTTTGAAGCAACTGTACAACCACATTGTACTTGAACATCTGTGATTTGCAAAGCACTTTTACCAACGTTTTTGAATTTAAAATCATGCTGAACAGTATCTCCTTCGGTAAGAACACCAAAATCAAATACTTCTTCATCAAATTCAAGAATTGGAGCATTTGCAACCGCAATCAATGAATCTTCTTTGCTCATGCTCGTTTGATTTTTTGAATCAATCAGGTTACAAGAAAAGTTGAGTCCTGCCAAAATAATTGTTGATGCAAGGGTTAAAAATACTTTTTTCATAAGAATTAGAAAATTACCCATCGACTTAAGCCGATGACATTTTGATTAATTGTTTTAAATTAAAATCTTGTTAATCTTAAAATCCTAATTAGTTTTTTGACTTGATTTGGCTCATCAAAGACTCTACGTCTTCCAATAATTTTTCTGCTTTTTGGCGAGCTTCGCTCACAACTTTTTGTCCCTCAGCTTTTGCCGAGCTATCGCCACCAACTACTTCCATTGCTACTTCATCACCTCTTTCGATAAGGTCATTGATGAATTTTTGAAGTTGCTCACGGTATTTCGACAAACGAAATGAGAGTTTATCACGAGTAACTTCACCTTTATCGGGTGCATACAAAATACCAATGGCAGCTCCTGTTGCTACACCAGCCAAAAATGAAATAAAAGTTCTTGTTGAATTGCTCATAACATCTAAATGAATAAATTATTAATTGAGTGAATAAATTTCTCACCCCTAAATTATGTGTAATTATTTATTATCTAGCATTCCTCGACCACTTTTTCGGAGTTGTCCAGATTCTTTCAAATCCTTAGAAACGCCATCCAAAATACCATTAACAAACTGTCCGCTTTTTGGCGTGCTATAATCTTTGGCAATTTCGATGATTTCATTGATGGTAACTTTTACTGGAATACTCGGATAATTAAGCATTTCAACCAAAGCCATTTTCAACAAAATATAGTCTGTTCCTGAAATTCTATCAATTTCCCAATTTTTCAGTTTCGGAATCAAAATATCTTCCAAATCTTTCGATTCAAGGATACTTTTTTGATACAAAGTTTGCAAAAATTCTTTTCTTTCGTCCCATTCATCATCTAAAAGACTTATTTTTAATTTTCCGTCTTCAACCAATGCCTGAAAAGTATGCGTTACGGCTGCTCTTAGGGTTTCGATATCGTCAATCCAATAAAGGTCTTGTTTCTCAAAATACTCCCATGCAATTTCCTGCTTCAATATTACGTTTTTGAGTAAATATTTCAAAATCGCAAAATCTTCTTCGAGTGTATGATTACTTTTTGAGATGTATTCTTTGTATCTTTCATTGGAACGAATTACTTCACGGTAAAGTTTAGCAACGAATACTTGTTCATTATTTAAACTTACACTTCTGCGGATACATTGTGTTTCAAAAGTTTTTTCAAGTCGAAGGGCTTTAATGATTTGATTTTCTGCAAATTTTGATTTATCCTCATTGCTACCATCTTGATTTGCACGGTCGGCAAGTTCAATAAAAAGCAATAAAATTTGAAGATATAATTCATAAACTCTTTCGGCCTCAATTACCATGCGTGTGGCATAATGCTGAACATCCTTTTTGTTTTTGAGTAGATAATATTCTTTTGCTTTTTCAACCATTCGTAAAACTTCGGGAGGAGAATCAAAAGTTTCAGCATTTTGTCGAGAAAATGCTTCTTGAAAAAGGGTTTGACCTAATTTTTTATATCCTTCTAATTTTTCTTTATCTTGAAATTCCATAGAATTCAAATCTGGAGAAAAATTATCTGCGATAAGGTCTAAAGCTAATTGGAAATTTGCACCCTCTGCTTGCTTATAAGCAAAAAGGGCTTGCATCGCACGTATCCGTATGAGGCGTCTGTTAAGCATAGGCGTTCAAAGAACTGAAGTTTATTAAGATGCAAAATTAATAAAAAAAAGCGTAACCTCTACTCCCTAATCAGGGATTTTGTTTTTATCTAGCTTATTTATTTATAACTTGTGGAGGAAAAAGCTATAAAAATGATGGATGCTAATAGATTGATTGAGTCACAATGAAAAAAAGAACACAATATATCTGCATAATTTTACTGATAGTCAATCAATTATCAGGATTTTCACAATCTTACTCTTCTGAGCAAGTGAAAGAAGACCTCGTCAGTCTTAAAAATGAAATAGAAAGATACCACCCCGACCCTTACAAATATATTTCTAAAGAGAAACTTACGCATTTGCACGATTCCCTGCTTCAAAAAGTTTCGGGAAGGTATTCGCTGCGAGAAGCATATTTTATGTATTTACCTTTTGTGCAGGCTGTTGGATGTGGACATACACACATGAATCCTGACCGTCGTTTGCTTTCAAAAAGTAGTTCTTTTACCGAACGACCTAAGTTTTTCCCATTTAGTGTGCGGTATATCAATAATCAGTTATTGGTTTCACGCAATTATTCAGCCGACCGAAAAATCACACGTGGCACCGAAATTTTAGCAATTGATGGACAACCTGTAAAGAAAGTTTTAGAACATTTAGAAAACATTTCTTATTATAACGGTGACGGTATTAATCCAAATGCAAGAAAATATTATGCTATTCGTGAATTTAGAAAATTGTATTATTTGTGGAAAGGTGAATCAGAAAGTTTCTTGATAACTTATCAAAAACAAGGACAGAACAAACCAAAAACAAGTAAAATTGAAGGGCAAAGTGCTGATTTTATGGAGAAAATGCTTGAAATCCGTTATCCTGATGTTGATGAAGATACCACGGGAATTGTATCTTATCGTGTAATTGATTCGAGTCAAAAAGTAGCAATGGTTGATATTCGCTCGTTTATGTACGATATGAAAAAATTTGGTAAAGGGAATTTTGAAGGCGAAACTCGTAAGATTTTCAGAAAATTGGAAGAAAATAAAATTGAAAACTTGATTCTTGATTTAAGAGGAAATTCGGGAGGAATTATTGATTATTCTATTTTCTTTTTGCGGTATTTCGTCAACCAGCCATTTGATGCTTACAAATTAGGTTTTCGTGATGAAGGCTTACAAAGGCTTAAACAAGATTATAAAAAATACGACTCCTATTTAGCGAAAGAAGCCACTTCCAGAATTAATCGAGAATTTACAATTCGTGACAAAGATGGCTATTTAGAGAGCAAATATCAACAAAAACAACGTCCACACGACGAGTTTCGATACAATAAAAATGTGTATGTTTTGATGAATGGTGGAACATTTTCGGCAGCAGCATTACTTGTCTCTAAACTACATAATTTGGGCGTTGGAACTTTCATCGGCATGACTTGTGGCGGAGCTTATGATGGTTGTTCGGCCGCACAATTTTCGTCCATTAAGCTTCCGAATACTGAATTAGAAATTTCATTACCTTTGGGTAGAATTCTCTACAATGTTGATGCTCAAAAATATGGTCAGCCCATTTTACAACCCGATTTTGAAGTAAATCCAAACCTAGAAGATTTCTTAAAAAACGAAGATACTGTTTTAAAATACACACTAAATTTGATAAAAAATAAGGTTAAAATTCGATGATTTCAACACTAAATCCATTTCATTATTTCATGCAAAAACTGCTCTTCATTTTACTTATTTCATTTTCACTTCAAGCACAAAATCAAAAAAACACTTTTACTGCCGAAGAAATTAAGCGTGATATGGCTTTCTTGAAAAATCGGTTCGAGAAAATTCACCCTGGTATGTATTATTACATCAGCAAAGACGCCTACAATCAAATGTATGATTCGTTGTATAATACTATCAATCAGCCAATTAACTATTTAGAAGCATTCAAAATTCTTTCTAAATTAGTCACTAATGTAAAAGATGGTCATACAAATATTAGGTTTAACAAGAAGAGATTTGACAAGAAAAGCACGAAGCATGTTCCGTTTTATCTGCGAAAAATCAATAATAAATATTATTTAGCGTTGAACTATTCACGAGATTCAACCATTATTAGAGGTTCGGAAGTTTTGCAAATAAATGACGAACCTATTGAGCATTTGATGACTCAACTCAAGGATTTTGTTTCGAGCGATAACGGTAATATCACTACCAAAGATTACTATACAACTGGGGTTTTCCCTAATTATTATTTGAAACTCTATGGCGAGTTAGATTCGATTAAAATCACTTATCGTTTGCCAAAAACTGATGTTATTTACATCAAAAAAGTAGCATGTTTAACAACAGCCGAAATCAATAAAACTTCAGTTAAACGTTATAAATCGCTCACAAGACCTAATTTAGCACTAAAAATAATTGATAGTGTAAATCATATTGCCAAGCTTGATATTACCGAATTTTCAATGACAGGAAAGTTCCTCGATGTCAGTAATCAAAAATTTAAAAGAGTTTTAAAAGCAAGATTTATTGATATAAAAAAGCATAAAATTGAGCATTTAATAGTTGATTTCAGAGGAAATGGCGGCGGTTATATCCCTAATATTACAAGGTTTTTAAAATACTTTTCTCCAAAACCTTTTACTTTGGTTGATTCACTCGCTTTCAAGAAAAAGGCTTATTTTACATTATTTAAACCCCAATGGATTGGGCCGCCGTTAGTTATGTGGGCTGGTTTCATGAAACGTAAAGGTGAGTTTTTATACCATGTAAACACAAAGAATGATAAACAAAAGCCTGAAAAAGAGCTATTATATCAAGGAAAAACCTATTTTATTACTGACCCTGGCTGCTATTCTGCTACTACTTTTACACTTAATTTGGCCAAAGATATGGGAATTCCTGAAAAAATTATTGGACAACAAGTTGGCGGAGCAACATGGGGCAGTTTTGCGGTTAATTGGCAAGATTTTAAGCTCCCAAATACAAAATTCATTATTCACACGCCACTAATGAAAATCAACCATCGTTTACCAAATCAGATAAACAAGGATTTTTTCTTACAACCCGACTACGAGGTAAATCGAAATTTAGACGAATTGCTAAAAAATAATACGAGTGTTACTGATTTTACGGTTGAAATGATTCGCCAAAGTAAGGCTGCAAGATTGCGATAAAAACTACTTCCGATTCAGAAGCCAACCTGTAATACTTAATCGTTCCACGAAAGTTTCAGTTACTTCGTGGTCGAGTTTTTCGCTTTCAAAACAAACCAAACGTCCAGCAATTGGAGCAACAATTACGCTTTTTTCTAAGCCATTTTCTTGTGTATAAATAATTAAATTCCCTCCATTTTCAGGAACCCAATTAGTATTCAAATAATAAATTACAGATAATATTCTGCCTTTTTGAGCTTGAAAAGTGTCTCGATGACGGCGATAAAATTTCCCAATATCATATTTTGCAAAATGAATTTCGGCATCGATAATTCCTAAATAACACGTTTGATTAAGATAATTGACAAATGCTTGGTTTTTATCCAAAAACATTCGTTCAGTTGGGTCAGTTGAGTTGCTTTCGAGCCATAAAATCTCATCGCCTCTCACAAGTGTAGCTTTGTGAACTTCGCTTTGTTTACCGATACTGGCTTCTTTAAATTTGCCTGCTTGGTAGCGAACTGAGAATATTTTTAAGAGATTTTCGACTTCGTCAGGTGCTAAAAAATCATCACAAATTGCATAACCGTTTGTCACAACTCCTTCAATTAGTTGCTCAAACTTTTGTTCTTGTGTAGTCATTTACAAAAAAAACCTTGTAATTCTTGCAGAATTACAAGGTTTTTTGGGTTTGCAATAAAGGTAGTCAATTCTTCAATGCCTTTTATTTCTTTAGTATATTTTTTCTAATAACTACAAAATATCCTCATAAACTAACCGTGAATTTAAGGGCTGTGCTGGTCTTGCATAATGGTCATATTTGGCCTTAAATTTGTCAAGCTGTGTACTTGAAGCTTCCATTTTTTACCCCTTGCGAGCAAGGTGGCGTAGTGAGCGAACCAATGTAGGTATAATATTTTCTATCGGTTGGCAAAATTGTATTCATATCAATGGTTGTACTTGTGATTATTTCTTTTTCAGCAGTCCAATTGGTCAAAACTGCATCAAACAATGGATTATTTGCTCCGTTTGTCATAAAAAAACCAACAACTAATAAAGCTCCAGAAGTAGCATTTTGGTGAACTAAGTGAACTTCCATATCAGAAGCAGTTCGATCCAATTTATGTTCGCTGTGATAATAAAATTGATTAAAATCGTATTTAATACCATTATAAGTTACACTATTTGTGCCGTTGTTTACCACTTGCAAAGTGTGGCCATTGTCAACGATTTTCATTTGAAATGGACTATAAGAAAAAGTTAAATTGGGTAAATCAGTCTTGATTGTATTCGAAGTAATAATATCGACTGGTGATTGAATTGTACCTGCACATTCAGAATAGCCTTCGTTTACCCAGTCAGTATTTTCATAGTCCCAATGTGCAGATTGTGGTTCAATTTCTTCAGTTTTAGAACACGAGAAAATAAATAATGGAACAGCAATACCAATTGCCTTTAATGGTAGTTGTATTTTCACTTTTTGAGTAATCTAGGTTAGTAAAAAATTATAAAAAACTCTGTTTTAAGCCTTAATACAGAGTTAAAATCAAAATTAAAAACTCTTTTCTTCTTCTAAAATATATTATACATATTTGTCAGCAAATTCTTTCAACGATTACCTATTTTTTCAAGCAAAAAAGTTAAATCAAACAAAAAAATCATAACTAATCTTCTCCCTTTTTCATGAATATCTGCTTCTTTAAAAACTATGAATTCATGCAAAACTTTTCAAATCACGAAAAATTCGTAAATTCGGGCAGTTTTTTAGATACTCGCAAAAAACATCCCAATGGCAACCCAAAAATCTTCCAAAAGCAAATCTGCTAAGAAAAAAAAAGTAGAAACGCCTAAGAAAATCCCATATTACCGAAAACCAGACGAACTAACGCTCGACCAATGGCAAATTGCTCTCAGAAAACAGTTTGGGCAAGATAACGAGTTTGTGATTAATAATATTGGGACAGAAAAGTTTTTTTCGGATTTTCAGGTCACCAATAATGCCACCAACAATTCCTACAAAGTTGCTATCAGAAGTGCCGATGATTCTCAAAATTTTTGCGAATGCCTAGATTTTAAAACAAATCGTTTGGGGGTTTGTAAACACATAAGTGCAACAATGCTTTATCTAAGTCGGATTCATGGCTCAAAAAAAGCATTTAAAGATGGTGGATTTCAACCTCATTATTCTTCTGTTTACCTTGATTACCGTAACGGACGGCAAATTAAAATTCGGATTGGCTCCGAAAATCAAGAAGCTTATCTTTCTTTAGCAAAAACATATTTTGACCAAAACTTTGTTCTGAAACCAGCTTCTTTTAGTGTTTTTGAGCTTTTTTTGGAAGAAGCAAATAAATTAGGCGAAAGCTTTAGATGTTATCCTGATGCCCTTGATTTCGTGATTGGCGAGCGAGATAAAATTCGCCGACGTGATTATTTATGGCGAATTATGCCTGATGGAGAAGAAGACAAAGCATTCAACGGTCTCGTAAAAACTGAACTTTTCCCTTATCAAAAAAAAGGGGTGTTTTTTGCTGCATTGGCAGGTCGAAGCCTCATTGCTGACGAAATGGGTCTTGGTAAAACACTCCAAGCCATCGCCACAGCCGAACTTTATAGAAAAGAATTGGGTATCAATCAAGTGCTAATTGTTTGCCCGACTTCACTAAAATATCAATGGAAATCTGAAATTGAAAAATTTACAGATAGCAATGTTCATGTCATTGAAGGCACGCTACTTAAACGAAAAGCTCAGTACGAATTTGTGGATGCATTTTACGTCATTGTTAGTTACCATACAATGACAAATGACCTTGATTTGCTCAACAAAATGGAAGCAGATTTGGTCATTTTAGATGAAGCCCAACGTATCAAAAACTGGAAAACGAAGGTTTCGCAGCAAATAAAAAAACTCATCACTCCTTATGCAATTGTATTAACTGGTACACCGTTGGAAAATAAGTTGGAGGAATTATATTCAATTACCCAATTTATTGATGTCTTCCGAATGGGGCCAATTTATAGATTCCTGAATCAATATCAAACAACTGATGATGCAGGAAAAGTAGTTGGCTACAAAAATTTGCACGAAATTTCAAAATTGCTGGCAGATATACTTATTCGGAGAACGAAAAAAGAGGTTTTGTCGCAATTACCGAAACGAATGGATAAAAATTTGTTTGTGCCAATGACACAAGAACAGATGGATATTCATAACGAATTGGGCGATAATGTAGCAAAATTGGTTAATAAATGGCGTCGATATGGCTTTTTGAATGAAACAGACCGCAAACGTTTGATTCTTTCGTTGAGTCAGATGAGAATGGTTTGCGATAGTTCTTATATCCTCGACCAAAAAACCCGTCATGATACAAAAATTGATGAAGTAATGAATATTTTGGACGAGTTTTTTGAAAATTCGGACGAAAAAGTAGTTATTTTCAGTCAATGGGAACGAATGACCCGATTGGTTGCTCAAGAATTGGATAACCGCGGTGTTAAATTTGAAAATTTACACGGCGGAGTAGAAAGTTCTAAGCGAAAAGATTTGTTAGAAAATTTCAGAAATGACCCAAAAAGTAGGGTTTTTCTTTCGACTGATGCAGGTGGTGTCGGACTAAATTTGCAATCGGCCTCGTTATTAATTAACCTTGATATTCCTTGGAATCCAGCGGTTTTGGAGCAACGAATTGCCCGAATTTATCGCCTCGGACAAGAGCGAAATGTCTCCATTATCAACTTAGTTTCGACTGGCACAATTGAGCATAAAATGCTTGATGTCTTGAAATTTAAAGGTGCAATGGCTGAAGGCGTGCTGGATGGCGGTGAAGATACTATCTTCATGGGTGACGACAGATTTAAGCAATTTATGAGTTCGGTTGAGAACTTAACTGACGCCCCTCAAGAAGAAAACACGATTATTGATGTTATTGAAGAGCATGAAATTGAAGAGCAAGAATTTGTGAATGCTTTCGATAGTTCATCGACAGAAATACCTGAAAATAACGCAACATTTTTCGGTGATGATGATGTAAATGAAGAAGAAATATCGACAAATACACCAACTGTAAACCAAAATGATGCATTGATTCAAAGTGGTGTTCAGTTTTTTACACAATTAGCCCAAACATTGAAAAGCCCAGAAGAAACAAAAATTTTGATTGAACATCTCGTTCAAAGAGACGATTCTGGCAAACTTTACCTAAAAATTCCTATCGAAAATGAAGAAGTCGTGGCAGAAGCTTTACAAAGTTTAGGAGCTATATTTGGTGCATTTTTAAAATCATAAAACACAATTTAAGCCAATAAAAAATACTTTAATCAAACGTTATTACCCATATAATACACTAACCCCATTTATGAAAAGTTGTTCTCTGATATTAATTTTACTTACCATAATAAACACCTTGGCGATGAGCCAAGAAACCAAAAAAGTAACTTTAAAAGGAATAGTAAAAGACCAAAAAAGCAAAATGCCATTAGCGGCTCAAATCAAAATTATTTATAAAGATGTTCAACTCGGAATGCAAGAAGTAACAGCAAAAGCTGATGGAAGTTTTGAGGTTAGTACACTTCAGAAATCGTTGATTTTACAAGCGAGAGTAAGTGGTTATATTGTTTCAAATATTATGATGAACCTCGAAAATATCAATATTCCAAGTATTATTGCTGAAATCCCTTTGGTATTTAATGGAAGAGCTAAACGAAACCAACTTCTACTAGAATTTGCCGCTCAAAAAAAAGAATCTGAAAATAATGAGCCAATAAATAAACAAGTTTTTCAAGCAACTGATGCCATAGATGGTAGCAGTATTGCTGCAAAATTTCGCTTTATTGATACAAATAATAAAGAATTTTTAACACATAAAACCAGTCTTGAAACACCCGTTTTTGAGCATAATTTTGTAAAAAAAGAAAACTTTACGGTTGAGGTTACGGCCAATGGTTTTCAAAAATTTTTGAGTGATATTTCCATAGAAACATTTGATGCAACGATTCATGAAAACACAGCAAAACTCATAAAAAACATTTCTTTCCTTAATTTAATCGTTCAAAATGAAGCAGAATTACAGAATATTAATTTATTTCAAATTACTGACTTAGGACGAAAATCTGTGCTTTTGACTAAAAATAGTGATACATATTATGGCTCGCTTGTTGAAGGAGCAACTTACAGAGTTACTTTAAATACACATGTAGGCGAAGAAATTTCAAAAGAATTTGTTGCGTTTGAAGGGATTAATCAAGTTGTTATTGCTCTTCAACCAAAAAAACCAAAACCAACAAACACCGAGATTTCAAACAATAACCAATCAGTTGAAACGAAAGTTGTGCAAGTTCAGAAGCAAACATATCTAGTTGAAAATAAAACTGCAAATTTGGCTGCTCAAACCATTTTTTTCGACCAAAGTAGCTGCTCATTGAACAAAGAATCGAAAATATTATTGGAAGAAATCAGTAAAAAAATGTTGGAATCGCCAGAACTGACCGTAGAAATCACAGGACATACCGACAATATAGGCGACTTTCGACAAAACCAATATTTGTCTGAGTTTAGAGCAAAAGTAATTTCGAGTTTTTTGTTCAATAAAGGCATAAAAGACAGTCGAATAAAGCTAAAAGGGAATGGTAGCAATGACCCAAATAGCAGCAATGACAATGAAGAAAATCGTCAAAAAAATAGACGAGCTGAATTACGATTTTATTGATTTAATGATTGGAAAATGGAAATTATTCTCGAAATAGAAAGGTTAATTTTACGAAAATTCACACTTGACGATGCTACATTTGTAATTGAGTTATTGAATACGCCAACTTGGTTACAATATATCGGCGATAGAGGAGTTCATACGATCGAAGATGCAGAAAATTATCTATTAAATGGCAGCTTAAAAAGTTACCAAGAAAACGGCTTTGGGTTTTATGTTGTAATTGAAAAAGATAGTGGTTCATCTATCGGAATGTGTGGATTAATCAAAAGAGATACATTAGATGATATTGATATTGGCTTTGCTTTTTTGCCAAATTTATTGAGCAAAGGTTACGGTTTTGAAGCAGCATCAGCTACGCTAAAATATGCCCATGAAACGCTTAAAATACAGCGAATAATTGCTATCGTGAATCCAGATAATCATCGGTCAATTGGGTTAATTAAGAAAATTGGTCTAAAATTTGAAAAAATGATTCTTTTTCCACCCAAAAATGAAGAATTAATGCTTTTCGGAAATTGACCTTGTTTTCAGTCAAAACCAATTGTTAATCAACTATTTATGTGTTTTTTACTAGGCTTTTTTTCAATATATTAACACATTTTTCTAACTCATTAATGGTCGAAGAAGCAAAACCTAAACGAGTGGCATTGGCATTTCTATCTCTCAAATTATGCTGCAAACCATTAGAAAAATAAAGACCATATTTTAGTGCATTTTCTGCCGTTTTCACTAAATCAATTTGATTATCAAATTTTGTCCAAACTGCCATTCCTCCTTCAGGAATTTGAAAACTAACTTCATTTTTAAGGTCATTTTGTAATAATTCACAAAAAAAATCTCGTCTTTCTCTGTATTCTCGCAATGATTTCCGTAAATGCTTTTGAATAATTCCGTTCTGTAAAAGTTCGGCAATCGTATTTTCAAGAATTAAATCTCCTTGACGGTCAATAATTCGTCGAAAATGAGATAAATGCTCAACTATTTCTTCAGGGGCAATCAAATATCCTACCCTAAAAGCAGGTGAAATACTTTTGGTAAAAGAGCCTGAATACAACACAACGCCTGCTTTATCAGCACTAGCAAGTGGTAAAAGTGGTTTACTTAAATAATGAAAATCGTAGTCGTAATCATCCTCAAAAACTATAAAACGGTATTTTTGAGCCAAGTTAAGTAACTTTATGCGTCTGTCAGCTTTTAAAGTGACCGTTGTCGGATAATCATGGTGTGACGTTATGTAAATCAATCTGATGGTTTGTTGTTTGCAAATTTCTTCCAATAAATCAACTCTCATGCCATTTTCATCGCTTGGAATCGTCAAAATATTAGCTCCTGCGTGCTGAAAATTAATCTTTGCACTCGACCAACTCATTTCTCCAAGAACAACAAAATCACCTTTTTTTATAAAAGCCGTTGTGAGTAAATACATTGCCATCATTGTACCTCGTACAATCAAAATATTATTTTCTGTAATGCTTAACCCACGGCTTTCATTAAGGTATTTTGCCAATTCTTGACGCAGCCAATTTGACCCTTTCGTATCGCCATAACCTAACTTGACATACGAATTTCCATGAATTAAATTACTCCGATAAGCCCTTGACAAATCAAGTAAAGGAGCTAAACGAGGGTCAGGAAAACCATCATCCAAATGTAATTTATCAGAAGCTTTTATGACTTCTCTCTGTAAAACTGGTTTCGATTCAAAACTAAAACCTGCTTTTTTTACCGAAAAATATTCCGTCGAAGAGAGTTCCGTTTCTTTCAATCTTTGTGGTTTTATTTCTGGCAAATTATTGGCTACAAATGTGCCACTTCCTTGCTTAGTTTCGAGCCAACCTTGAGCCAATAAATCGTCTAAAACAACAACAATTGTTTTTCGATGTACGCCAAGCATTTCACTGAATTGTCTTGAACTTAATATTTTTTGACCCGATTTTAAAGTGCCATTCCGAATCAAATGAATTAATTGATTGCTTATTTGCTGATAAATCGGCATTTTAAGACTTTTATCAATCGATAAAAGTGATTTAAAAGGAATTAAAATTGGACTACTCATTTTCTATAAATTGGCTGATTATTTCCATCCAGTAAAAGTATAATTTTGTTTAATAATTATCAAAACAAAAGATTTTATGGAAATAAAAATCGCTCAAACCGAAGAACAATTTTCAAAATGTTTTAAAGTAATGCAAGCGTTACGTCCACATCTGACAAAAGCGTTGTTTTTGGAATTATTACCAAAAATGTACGCCGAAAACTATACTTTGATTTACATTGAAGAAAACAATGAAGCTATTTCTGCTTGCGGATTTCGGTATCTCACTTCATTATTTGATGAACGCTACATTTATATTGATGACCTTTCTACTTTGTCAGAAGCACGTGGAAAAGGACATGCAGGGAAATTGTTTGATTATGTAGTTGAAAAAGCAAAAAATGAAGGTTTGAAGGCCGTTCATTTAGATTCAGGGCATCAACGATATGATGCTCATCGTTTATATTTAAACAAAAAAATGAAAATTGTTTATCACCATTTTAGATTGGAATTATGATACAGCAAACTCCACGTACGACCACGAGCAGAATGCCTAAGCGTACAAATTATGATGAAACCTTAATCTATTCAATTTTAGATGAGGCTTTATTCTGCACAATCAGCTATTCGGTTGATAATCAGCCTTTTTCTATCCCAACTGCTTTTGTTCGTAAAGAAAACAAACTTTATATTCACGGGTCGGTTGGAAGTCATTTTTTAAGAGAAATCGAAAAAGGAATTCCTGTTTGTATGACTGTCATGCTAACCGATGCACTGGTTGTGGCAAAATCAGCTTTTAGCCATTCGGTTAATTATCGCTCTGTGATAGTTTTTTCAAATGCTGTTAGAATTGATGATTTTGATAAAAAATACGCTTTTTTCAAGGAATTAACCGAAAAAATAGTTCCAAATAGTTGGGAATATCTGCGACCAATGAAAGCCACTGAAGTGAATAAAACAATGCTTTTGGAATTTGACATTTCGGAGGCTTCGGCTAGAACTCGAAGTGGAATGCCAAACGATGAAGAAGAAGATAAAATATTGCCAATTTGGTCAGGAATTATTCCGATTCCAAGTAAAAGACTAACTCCAATTGCCGATGAATTGAGTGAAAAAATTGCTTTGCCCGAACATCTGAAAAATGGATAATCTCTCAAATTCACATCAAATGCAGTAAGCTATTTGTAACTACATTTGATGTGAATTATTAACGATTATTTTTTCAAAATTCCTTCTAAAACTTTAATATCTCCGTCAATTTTAGGCGGTGTAATTCCTAAAATTGCGGTTACAAAAGGATAAACGTGTATATTTTCAAATGTTGGAATCTTTTTGCCTTTCTTAATATTTGGGCCATTCGCATAGAATATTGCTCCCATTTCGGTCGTAATATATGGGTCAAAACCATGAACGCCCCAAACTTTGCGGGATTCTGGTTTTTTTGCCAAAGTTTCTTTTGAATAAAAACTGTAGCCTGGTTCGGCTATAAAAAACAAATCTCCAATGCGTGGATGCTCATTGAAGTGTAAATTTTCGGGAATGTCAGCTTTTTTATATATCTTAAAATGAATTTGTTTGGCAGCAATGGCATTGAAAACTTCCTTTTCTTTTGCTTTATTTTTCATGAAAATATTGGCGTGCGTACCATTATTTACAAAAATAAAATCGTTTTTCGACAAACCTTCAAGCAAGTCTTCTTGAAAAATAAAATACTCAAGTTTGTTTTGCATTTCGTACATTCCATGGTCAGAAACCAAGATTACATTTACTGGTAAATCCATTTTTTTCAAGCCATTCATCAACAATCCTACCAAACTATCGGCTTCCATAACTGCTTCTTTGGTTTTATCGCTGTTCGGGCCATATTCGTGACCTTGAGTATCAACCATTGAGAAATAAATCGTAATTAAATGAGGACGATCAACTTCGGGTAATTTTAGCCAATCGAAAACAGCATTTACTCGTTTTGTATGTGGTACCGTATCATCAAATCTGTGGTAATAACTCGGAAAAACGCCACCAATCGGCGTTTCAGAACCTACCCAAAAAAACGAAGCCGATTTCATGCCGTTCTGTTGAACCAATTGCCAAAGAGGTAACCCACCATAATAATAAGGGTCTTCTACTTTTTCACGCTGACGAATGGAATAAAATGTATCTCTACCTTTATCATAAAAAGTATTATCAACCAGGCCATGATGACTAGGGTAAAGCCCCGTTACTAAAGTATAATGATTTGGAAATGTTTTACTCGGAAATGAAGGCAACATTTTCTCGGCTGCTGCCCCTTTTTTGATAAATTTCTTAATATTTTTAGCATTGTACTTTTCAACATAATCATGCCTAAAACCATCAAAAGAAACCATTACAACATAAGGTACATTTTTGGTGATTTTTTGAGCGAAAGTTGCTAAAGAAAATAAAGAAAAAAATAAAATGGGTAATATTCTTTTAGAGATGAAGTGCATAACTTTTTTGATAAAATGACAATAAACTTCAAAATTAGAGTAAATAATTCTATTTGATAAAAATCCAATGTTATTTAATCAGTCAAATTTGCATTTATTATTTTCTTTTTCATCCATTGCTCAATTTGAAGAGATTTTAATAACTTATGTTGACTTGAAGAATCATTTAATTCATGAATTTTTTCTAAATAGCTCTCAAAAATACGCAATGGATTTATGGTTTTCTGAGTTACTTTTTTCAAAAAATCAAATAATAGATTTTCGAGAAAACCTTCTTGTTTATCAGCTTTTAGTTTTCGCTCAAATGAACGAATTTCATAGCGTAAATAATCAAAATTTGTTAATTCGTATTGCGTTATTAAAAACAAAAGTCTTGACTGAACGTAAATCTGATAAGAAAACGTACTTCGATAATTGTTGAGCATAAAATTCAAAAAACGCAAAGTTTCTTTGTAGTTTTCGCTCCAAAAATAAGTTATCGCAATGGTCAAACACAATTGTGCTTGCGAATTAAATGGCGTATTGCCGATAAGTTTTCCAATAGTTTGTTGCTGAGTTTCTAAAAATTTGGTGGCATTATCAAACTGATTTGTGTGGTTAAAAATCGTCAATTGATGATATGAAGTCAGAAGTTCAATTTGCAAATTCAAATCTTGCGAATCGGATGGAATATTTCTCAAACGATTAACAAAAAAAGGCATTTCAACATAGCGTTCCATGGCACATAAATCAGTCAAAATTCCATCTAACAAATAAATATAATAAGTCGGAGAATCGACCCAATGTTGTGCATTCTTCTGAAAAAGTGTATCTAATTCATAAAATATTTTCAAACTTCCTTCATGGTCTCCAATCATCATAAAATACGCTGATTGAAAATTAAGGTGAAGCTTTTGTGATTCAAATGAACGATAATTTCGGTTGTTTAAAATATTGTATTCCTCTAGTAATAAGTCGTTTAGCTTTGTTTTATCCTTTAAATTGTTCACTGTTCCTGTTCGCCAATATCGAATCAATAATATTTCATGCAAACTCGAATGACGATGAACTTGCATTTCGTGTTCTAGAATTTCTTCTATTTTTCGTTGTTTTTTTATCAATTCAAATTCATCCAAACCTGCCAACTGTAAGCGTGTCAAAAACTGCAATTCTAACTTTGCTGCCATCAAAAAATAAGTATATAATTCATTATCTAAAGCGGTTTGTTTTATTTTAGACAAATACTCGATACTTTCTTTTATGAAGCCTTTTCGGTGCAAAATTTGGGCATTTTTCAAGTCATTTATCAAACGATTTTCAAGATTTTTGTCATTTTCAACTTGTCTAAGGGCTTTCAAAAGATTATAAGTCAAGTGTTTTCGGGCAGCTTCCAAACCATGTTTTGTGAATGTTTTTTCGAGATTTCCAGCATCAATATTTTTCGTGGTCAACAAATATTCATACAATTTCAAGTACTTTTTATCACCTTCGTGCAAACTAGTCAATTGAGTAAAATATTTTTTTTCTGCCTTAGATAGGGTCTGAATGAGGTTTTGTAATATTAATATGTTCATCGAAAGGCAGTCTTTTTTAACTTTAGCTAATTATTATTACTAAACAATTAATTATCAATCTTTTAATTCAATTAAACTTATTTTACAATTAGCCAAATTTATATAATATTGGCTAATTTAATATTATTAAACAATGAAAAAATTGTATTTAATTTGAGTAGAATTTCAAACTCAGCAATCGTCTTCTTAACTATGAAAAAAATATTTTTAATTATTTTCCTTTACTTGACATTTTTCTCTTTACAAGCACAAAAGCAAAAGGTGATTCTAGACTGCGATTTAGGCGACGACATTGACGATGCATACGCCGTAGCTTTAATGCTTTCGAGTACCGATAAATTTGATATTTTAGGTATTACAACTTGCTATGGGCGAACCAATGATAGAGCCGAAATGGCCTGTAAAATGCTTTACGAAACAGGTTTGGAGAAGATTCCCGTAGCAATCGGACGAAATACTTCCAATAAAAATGAGCGAGCAAATTGGTATGCCGACCAATTTTATTGGTCAAAAGGCTTTGATAAAATCAAGCCGATTCAGCAATCTGGAGCAGATTTTATAATTGAACAACTCCATAAATATCCGAATGAAATCATTTTGTTTTCGGTTGGGCCTGTTACCAACATGAAAGACATTATTGAAAAAGACCCACAAGCCTTGAAATTGGCAAAGAAAGTGATTGCAATGTTTGGTTCATTTTATATTGGTTATAATGGAAGTCCAACCATTAACGCCGAATGGAATGTTGTGGTTGATGTTGAAGCCTCCAAAAAATTTGTCAATTCTGGAGCAAATATTGTTTATGCTGGATTGGATATTACGGCTTTTGTAAAATGGAATAAGGCAAATCAAGAACGGTTATTGTATCGTCAAAGTACTTTGACAAACACACTTTGTGGCCTCACTACACTATGGTCAAATAATGCAACCCCTACACTTTTTGATGCAGTGGCTATCGGAATGGCTCTTTATCCCGAGCTTTTCAAAACCGAAAAAGTATTTATAGAAGTGGATGATAAGGGCTTTACCCGAATTGATAAAACTAAAACCCCCAATGCCGAAATTGGCGTTAGTATCAATACCGAAGAGTTTTTAAAACGAATAATGGAAGTTTATTTAAGACAAAATTTAGGTCGATGAAACAAAAAATATTTATAATCGGTAGTTCTAACACCGATATGGTTATAAAATCACAGAAACTTCCAGCTCCTGGAGAAACTATCATTGGTGGTACATTTTTGATGAATCCAGGTGGAAAAGGTGCAAATCAAGCTGTTGCTGCAGCCAAATTGGGTGCAACCGTTACATTTATTAGTAAAACTGGAAACGACATTTTTGGAAAGCAAGCAATTCAGGGATTTCAAAGAGAAGGAATAAATACGGATTTTGTTTTTACTGACCTCGAAAACCCCTCGGGCGTTGCATTAATTTTGGTCGATGCTAAGGGCGAAAATAGTATTGCGGTTGCATCTGGTGCAAACGCAAATCTACAAATAACCGAAGTTGAAACGGCAATTCAACAAATTACTGCAGATGACACTGTTTTGTTGCAATTAGAAATACCTATTCCTACGGTTGAGTTTTCAATTAAAAAATGTTTTGAAAAAGGGGCAAAAGTTATTTTAAATCCTGCTCCCGCTCAAGTTTTAGACGAGTCTGTTTTTAAATACCTCGACATCATCACACCTAATGAAACTGAAGCCGAATTATTAACGGGAATTAAAGTTACCGACTTATCAACTGCCGAACAAGCTGCACTGAAATTCCATGAAAAAGGCGTTAAAAATGTTATTATTACTTTGGGTTCGCGTGGAGCATATTTGCACAATGAAAACGTTAATCGCCTAATTCCTTCACCGATTGTTGATGCAATGGACACTACGGCGGCTGGCGATGTTTTCAATGGAGCATTGGCAGTAGCTTTGTCTGAAGGACAAGATTTAGAACAATCTATAAGTTTTGCTTGTCGAGCAGCGGCAATTTCGGTTACTCGTATGGGAGCTCAGGCCTCTGCTCCTTTGCGAAGTGAGGTAAATTAATTTCATCAAAATAAAAACCCATTCACAAAAATAAATTTTACTATGAAAAACAGAATCTTACTTATTGTTTTCTTCTTACTACCTACTCTTGCAAATGCTCAAAAAATGATTAACATGAGCAAAGAACAACTTAAAGATAAAATTAAAGGTGGCTGGGCTGGGCAAACCATCGGTGTTACTTTTGGCGGGCCAGTTGAATTCAAATTTAACGGAACAATGATAAATGATTATCAAAAACTTCCGTGGTATGATGGTTTATTGAAAAAAGCAATGGTTAATAATCCTGGTCTTTATGATGACCTTTATATGGATTTAACTTTTGTGGAAGTTTTTGAGCGTGAAGGCCTCGACGCTCCTGTCGAATCACATGCAAAAGCTTATGCTAATGCTGGATATATGCTTTGGCACGCCAATCAAGCGGGAAGATATAATATTTTGCAAGGCATCATGCCGCCAGCTTCTGGTCATTGGCTCAACAACCCTCATGCGGATTGCATTGACTATCAAATTGAAGCTGACTTTGCGGGTTTGATGTCTCCAGGAATGCCCAATACAGCGTCCAAAATTTCAGATAAAATTGGACATATCATGAATTATGGCGACGGTTGGTATGGTGGCGTTTATATCGGAGCAATGTATTCGTTGGCTATGACTTCCAACAATATTAACTACGTGGTAAATGAAGCATTAAAAACCATTCCGAAGCAATCGCAATATTATAAATGTATGTCAGATGTTATCAAATGGCATAAAATGTATCCTGATAATTGGAAAAAAACTTGGTTTGAATTACAACAAAAATGGACAAATGATATTGGTTGCCCTGATGGCGTTTTTGCTCCATTTAATATTGATGCCACCATTAATTCGGCTTATGTAGTACTAGGTTTGCTTTATGGAAATGGCGATTTTACTCAAACGATGGAAATCACAACTCGCTGCGGACAAGATGCAGACTGTAATCCTTCGTCGGCAGGTGGAATTTTAGGATCAATGTTGGGCTATAAAGCTATTCCTGAGTATTGGAAATTAGGATTGAAAGACATCGAAGATTTGGATTTCAAATATACTTCCACTTCGCTCAATGATGTGTATGAAATTGGTACTAAACATGCTTTACAGAACATCGAACACAACGGTGGAAAAATTTCAGGCAATAACATTTCAATTAAAACTCAATTGCCTGCTACTGTTCGTTTTGAACAAAGCTTTGAAGGACATTATCCATTAGATAAAAAATGGATTGGTAAAAATCTAGAAGATGAAATTGAACTCGATTTTGATGGAAACGGCTTTGTAATTAAAGGAGAAAGTAAACCAAAAGGTGGTAGTTCGTGGGATTCAAAAAGTGAAAAATCTGCTGTCGTTGAAGTTTATATTGATGGAAAATTGAATGAAACCGTTAAACTTCCAGCCAAATTTACTACTCGTCGCCACGAAATTTGCTGGAAATATCAACTTTCTGACTCAAACCACAAAATACGACTAAAACTGATAAACCCAGACCCCGAAATCAACTGTTATTTGTCCGAATTGATTTGGTATTCGAGCAAACCACAACAGCAAATGACAATCGGCACATTTGGCCCATATAAGAAAAAATGATAAAATTTGATTGATTTTATTTGATTCAACACTTGTTTTCGTAAAAACCCTAACCTTATTTTTAACTATGTTCATCATTCAAGATTATACACTCGCTGTTGCTTTTACTGTCGTAACGATGCTCTGTTGGGGTTCGTGGGCAAATATGCAAAAATTAGCTTCAAAAGATTGGCGTTTTGAAACTTTTTACTGGGATTATGTACTCGGAATCTTACTCATGTCGCTCGTTTTTGCTTTTACTTTTGGAAATATCGGCGAAGGCGGTCGAGGCTTCATAGCCGACATTCAACAAGCTGATAATCAAAGCATTCAATCAGCAATTATTGGCGGTGTCATCTTCAATGCAGCTAATATTTTGCTAGTTGCTGCCATCACCATTGCAGGTATGTCGGTTGCATTTCCAGTAGGTATTGGTTTGGCACTTGTGATAGGTATAATTGTCAATTATCTTGACAATCCAGTTGGTGATAAAACTTTACTTTTCGGTGGAATGGCTCTTATTGTTTTGGCTATTTTATTGAATGCTAACGCTTATCGAAAAATGCAAAGTGGGCAAGGAAGCGTTTCAACCAAAGGCTTGGTTTTATCTGTTGTGGCGGGTATTTTGATGGGATATTTTTATAAATATGTTGCCGCATCAATGTTTCCCGACTTTAACACGCCCGAAGTTGGCAAATTAAGCCCTTATACCGCTGTTTTCTTTTTTGCGATTGGTGTTTTATTGAGCAATTTCTTGTTCAACACTTTACTTATGAAACGACCTTTTGAAGGAAAACCCGTCAGTTACAGCGATTACTTTAAGGGTTCATTCAAAAACCATTTGATGGGAATATTGGGTGGAATGATTTGGTGCAAAGGAATGTCCTTTAATATCATCGCATCTGGAAAAGCGGGGCCAGCCATTTCATACGGTTTAGGACAAGGAGCAACAATTGTAGCCGCTATTTGGGGAATTTATATTTGGAAAGAATTCCGAAATGCTCCAAAAGGCACTTCAATGATTTTAAATCTGATGTTACTTTGCTATATTATTGGTTTAGGAATGATTATCGCAGCGAGATGATTTGAAATTTTGAGGAAAAACTCAATTCTTGCAACAATTTTCAAAAAATCGTTGTTAAAAATTAAGAGTAGTAGCTAACCAATAACATATCATTCAGTTTGAAACACCTCGCTTATCTCAACAAATACTTTCTAAAATATAAATGGTACTTAATTTTGGGTATCATTTTCACAATCGTTTCCAACCTTTTTGGCATTTTACCCGCCCAAATTGTGCGTCATGCTCTTGATTTGGTAAAGGAAACGATTGATATTTATTTTCTTTTTGATAATTCGCAGACACAAAAAAACATGTACGATGTCTTTACAACAAGCATCGGCATTTACGGTTTGTTGATTTTGGCAATGGCAATTTTGAAAGGAATTTTCCTTTTCGCCGTTCGTCAAACCATTATTGTCATGTCTCGCCACATCGAATTTGATTTAAAAAACGAAATTTATGCTCATTATCAAAGCCTTCCGTTGAGCTTTTATCGCCAAAATAACACTGGCGATTTAATGGCTAGAATTTCGGAAGATGTTGGAAAAGTAAGGATGTACGTCGGGCCATCGCTCATGTATTTGATGAATATGTTTGTGTTGGTCGTTTTGGTTTTAAGCTATATGTTTTCGGTCAATACTCGTCTTACTTGGTGGGTTTTGCTACCAATGCCTGTGCTTTCAGCAAGTATTTTTATGGTAAGTACAACCATGAATAAACGTTCTGAAGAAATTCAAAAAAGCCTCTCAAATCTTTCTACTTTTGTGCAGGAAGCATTTTCGGGAATTCGGGTTTTGAAGGCCTTCGCACGTGAAGATGATTCAGCAAAACGTTTTACAACTGAAAGTGATGTATATAAATCAAAATCGTTGGCTTTGACACGGGTTGATTCGCTTTTTTCTCCAACAACTGCTTTATTGATTGGTTTGAGTACAGTTTTGTGCGTTTACGTTGGTGGACAAGAAATTATCGCTGGCCGATTGACTCCTGGAAACGTGACCGAATTTATTATGTATGTTTTTATGCTTACTTGGCCGCTCATTGCTCTTGGTTGGACTTCGAGTCAAATACAGCGAGCAGCAGCTTCACAAAAACGTATCAATGAGTTCTTAAATATTAAATCAGAAATTGTATCCAAGAAAAATATTATCCAAGAAATTGAAGGTAATATTAGCTTCCAAAACATTAATTTTGTTTACCCTGACTCGGGTATTCAAGCCCTTAAAAACTTCAATCTTGAGATAAAAGCTGGTGAATCAGTAGCGATTCTCGGTACAACTGGGTCAGGGAAAAGTACAATTGCGAATCTCATAGTAAGAATGTATGATACCACTAGTGGAGATATTTTATTTGATGGAACTTCGATAAAAGATTACAATGTTCAATACCTCCGTAGTCAAATGGGTTATGTTCCGCAAGAAGTATTTTTATTCTCGGATTCCATTATGAATAATGCCAAATTTGGCTCGCCAAATTTATCCGAAGAGCAAATCATTCAAGCTACAAAAGATGCCGATTTGTACGACAATATCATGAGTTTTCCTGATAAATTTCAAACAAAGCTTGGAGAAAGAGGTATCACACTTTCGGGTGGTCAAAAGCAAAGACTCTCGATTGCCCGTGCGATTGCCCGTGAACCAAAGATTTTAATTTTGGACGATTGTCTTTCAGCCGTTGATACAAATACTGAAAACATTATTTTAAATAATTTGCAAAGAATTATGCAAAACCGTACTTCGGTTATTATTTCTCACCGAGTTTCATCAGCAAAATTGGCAGACAAAATCTTGGTTTTAGACAATGGAGAAGTAGTGGAAGAAGGCACACATGATGTTCTTTATGAAAAAGGTGGAAGTTACCGTGAGCTTTACGAAAAACAACTACAAACGGAAGAAGTTTAGTTTATTTCGATTAATCAATAAAAAAAGCTTGCATGATTGAGTAATCATGCAAGCTTTTTACTTTTTTATCCAAAACAAAGATTAATATCTTCTACCATAACGGTCATCATAGCGTCCATTGTCACGGTGTCCTCGACTGAAATCATCATAAGATACACGGTCACCATCACGTTTTTCACGATTTATCCAACGATTCAAAACCGTTAAATCTTCTATCAAATCTTTACGTTCACGAGGATCAAGCACACCATCACGTTTGTAACGATTTTCTTTGTACTCAATTTGCTCTACTTCACGCAATAATCGCTTTGATTCACGAGAAGTAATACGACCTGTTTCGATTCCAAAAGCAATTTGACGACGGGCTTCACGTTGATAACTATCAATTTTATCATAGCCACCTCTACCATAATTATCGTTTCTATCGTAGCGTCCATTATCGTTACCACGTCGTCCATAAGCATCATCACGGTCATTTCCTCTTTGTGCGTTGGCCACGGCAGCACTTGCTACCAACATTGCCACAATCATTAGTTTTCTCATAGTTTTGGGCGGCGACCCGCTAGTTTTGGTTTTCTAATATTAAAGTTTCCTATTTATTGAAATTTAATACTTAGATATAAATCCTTATGAAAAGGTTTACTCCTCATTTTGTTAATGATTGTTAATGAGAAAAAATCCTAAAACTATGGATATTTAATAATACTATTCAATCTCATAATAATGACTATATTTATAAGTTACATTTGAGAATAAAATTAACAATTACGCTCAAAAGCAGTTTTATATAAAAAGGTTTCTAAAATAATGATTGCAGAACTAAAAGGTGCTGGAAAACAATACCAAACTGGCGACCAAACCATTGTAGCACTTCAGGCAACAACTTTAAAACTCAACGAAGGCGAATTGATGCTTATCATTGGCCCTTCTGGTTCGGGTAAAACAACACTTCTTTCCTTGTTGGGTTGTGTTATTTATCCTTCTTTCGGTGATTTATGGGTTGATGGAAAACATATCAACGACCTTAAAACCAATGATTTAGCCAAACTTCGCCTCAATACAATCGGTTTTGTATTTCAAAGTTTCAATTTATTAGCTCCACTTAATGCCGAAGATAATGTAGGTTTACCGCTAAAACTTCAAGGTGTGTCGAGTTCAGAAATAAAAAAAAGAGTGCAAAAAGCCTTAGAAATTGTTGATATGACCGACCGTCGCAAAAATTTACCAAAAGAACTTTCAGGAGGACAACAACAACGCATCGCTATTGCAAGAGCTTTGGTGACCAATCCAAAACTAATTCTTTGTGACGAACCAACTGCTTCGCTCGACAAAGACTCTTTGAGTATTGTTATGAACGAACTCCGTAACCTAGCTAGACAAGGAAAATCAGTCGCAGTTGTAACCCATGACCCACGTTTGCAAGAATATGCCGACAGAGTTGTAGAAGTTAAAAATGGTTTTGCAGCTGAAATTTTTAAACAACAAGCACATTAAAAAATAAAAAAACTTTCGTTCCCGTAATGGGAATAATCGACATTAATTTTATGAAAAAATATCTTTTATTATTCGTAACTATCACATTATTAGCTTCTTGTAATAAAAAAGAGAAAGAAGATGCTGAAAAAGTAAAGGCTGATTCGCTCGCAAAATTACCTACAACTAACAATCAAATTTTAGGTGTTGCCCGCATCGAGCCAGAAGATGGAATCTTGAATTTGACTGCTGGAACCAATGGAAAAGTACTGGCGGTTTTAATCAAAGAAAATCAAATTGTGCAAAAAGGACAAAGTTTATTAACCATTGAAAACAACCTTGAAAATGCTCAATTAGCTCAATCAGAAAGTAAAATCGGCACACAAAAAGCTGCTATTGCAGTAAGTCAAGCAAATTTGGAAGCTGCTAAAACTAACCTTAAAAATGCTCGTGAAACCTACGAACGAAACCTTAGTTTGTATGAAGGAAATGCTCAAACTAAACAAACCCTCGATGATAGCAAAGCCACTGTTGATAAACTAGCGAAAGATGTTGAAACGGCTGTTGCAAGTATTGAGCAATCAAAAAGTAAAATCAATGAACTTGAAGCCGATATTAGTTATTTCCGAACAGTAGTAAATCAGAAAAAAGTCAATTCGTTAGTTTCAGGAAAAGTGCTAAAAGTATCAGTCAAAACGGGCGATTATGTCAACAACACTTCACAAATAGCCGAATTTGCACCAAATGGCTCGCTCATTGCAAAAACAGAAGTTGATGAACTATATGCCGAAAAAATACAATTAGGACAAAAAGCCTTCATTATTTCACAAACAACAGGTGATACGCTCGCTCGTGGCTCAGTTAGTTATGCAGCCGATTATTTGAAGCAAAAGTCGCTTTTCAAAGACCAATCAACTGAACAAGAAGACCGCCGTGTACGAGATGTTTCTATTCGCTTAGAATCGGGCAAGATGCCGCTTATTGGCAGTAGAGTTGATTGTGTAATTTTGTTAAAATAAACATCATTTTCTGCTATTTACATTGAGACATTCGTTAAAAAAGTATTTTAATGTCAGTAGTCAAAAGCAAATCTTTATAGGCTAAAAGCATAATATTTATGTTAAAAGAAGCATTCAAATTCATGTGGTACGACAAAGCCAAAATGTTTGGTATTTTGTTTGGTATCATTTTGTCCGTTTTCCTGATTGGACAGCAACTCGGCATTTGTTTTTCACTCCTCAATAGTACTATTTCTTTAGCAAAGTTCAACCAAAACTATATTTGGGTAGTTAGCGATAAAAGTCAGCAGGTCAGTGACTTACCGCTACTTGATATGCGTATTTACCGAGAGTTAATGAGTATTACAGGCATTAAAAAAGTTAATCAGTTGATTGTTGGTGGAGGAAGTGCCAAATTTAGTAATGGTACAAAAACTAGTATTACAATGATAGGTACACAAGCTCCTTCTTATGCTGGCGGCCCTTGGAATTTTGCCATTGGAAACCTACAAGATTTATTGCAAGAAGGAGCGGTTATCACAGATTCTTATGATGCTATTTTAAAGAAAAACATAAAAATGGGCGACCATTTCGAGTATAATGGAAATCGAGTTGTGATGGTTGGGCAAACCAAAGGAGCAAAAGGATTAGGTGTAGCTTATGGTTTCACAACCGTTGAAAGAGCCAGGAAACTTTGTAAAGTACCAACAACTAAAGCCTCTGCATTTTTGGTCGAATGGCAAAATGGAGCATCAGTCGAGCAGGTAATTAAAGCTATTAATAAAGAAATTCCTGGAGTTAAAGCCCGTGATGGGAAAACTTATACCGACGAAAGTCTCAAATATTTTGCTCTAAATAGTGGAATTGTGGCATCATTTGGACTTTTGGTAGTTTTTGCTATCATTACAGGTTTTGCTATTGTTGGACTTACTATGTTTTCGGCTGTCAATGACCGTATCAAAGATTACGGAACTATCAAAGCAATTGGCGGTACAAACGGTGTAATTAGAAAATTAATTCTTTGGCAAGCAACTATCTATTCTATCGTTGGCTTTATTGTGGCTTATTTTTTACTTTTTGGCTTTGTACAGGCTACCAAAACCAGTCTAAATATTCAAGTTACTATTGGTTTGGTTGTTTTTTTGATAGGCGTGACCTTATTTATCGCTATTTTGGGTAGTCTTTTGGCGATGAGAAAAATCACAAAACTCGAACCTGCGGCTGTGTTTAGAACTTAGGAATTGAGTAAAAAATTGATTTTACTTGAATTTTAACATCAAAACTTCACAGTTTTATGGTGTATTTTTTCCGTTTTAGCTAGAAAAAAACAATTCATCCAAATAAGATTTTTAGATTTGAGAAAATATAGAGAAATATGAAAAAAGTAATTTCCAAAACTGTTATATATACTACTTTTTGCCTGCAAGGATTTAATATTTTTGCACAAAAAATCACGCTTAATGAAGCGATTCAAAAAGGAATTGACAACCGTATTGAGTTAAAAACTCAAGCATTAAATATACAGATTGCGAATAGCGAAAATAATAAAATTAAGGCAAAATGGCTTCCCCAAGTCAATGCAAGTGGTGATGTACGCTGGAATACGCAATTACAAACGACAGTTTTGCCTTTTGCTTTGCCTGGTTCAACTGAGTCTCAAACCACGGTTCAGTTAGGGAGACCTTTCAATAATACTTTTACTTTACAAGCGGAGCAAAAAGTTTATGATGCCAATAAAAAAATCGACCGTTTGGTAAATGATACACAAACGGACGCTCAAAAAAACACACTTGAACAACAAAAAATAAACTTAAAACAAAGTATAACAGAAACCTATTTTTCGGCTATTTTCAGCAAAGAAAAATTACATTTATCACAAATTGCCTTGCAAAGAGCCAACGCATATTTAGATGCCGCACAAGTGAAATTTGAGCAAGGAACGATTCTAAAAAATGATTTAGACAAATTTTCTCTTGACGTAAGTAATGCAAAATTGGCTCAAACGAAAAATATACAAGATTATGAATTAAGTTTGGTAACGCTCCAATATCAGTTGAATACAAACGATAAAATCGAGCCGTCAGAAGACCTATCTTCCATTCTAAATTACTCACAAATCACTGAAAATCAACTTAATACAGAAAAAAGAACTGAAATAAAAGCTGAAGAATTAAACTTACGTCTCAATGAGTTAAATGTTCAAAAACAGAAAAGTCGAAATCTGCCAACCATTTCGGCCTATGGAAATTATTCATTTTTCCAACTTTCCGAAACCTTTAATCCATTTGCCAATGGAACTTGGTTTCCATCAAATTACATTGGTATTCGTGCGAATATTCCGATTTTTGATGGCAAACAAGCAAAACTTTCAAGCCACGATTTTGTGATTCGTCAGAAAATCAATCAGTTAAATATGGAGCGTTTGAAAAACGACTTCAATTATGAATCAAAAAGTACTTGGAATACTTTACAGCAATCAAAACTCAATTTGGAAGAAGCGAAGAAAAACATCATCCTTGCCCAACAAATTTTAGAAACCGATAAATTCAGATTCGAGAAAGGTGTAATAGTGATTTCAGACCTAAAAAACTCAGAATATTCATTACAAAACGCTGAAAATCAATATCTTAGTAGTATTTATAGTTTTTTGGTTGCAAGCGTAAGGTATAAAAAAGCAAGTGGAAATCTATAAAAGAATATGGAGGTAAAAGTTAATTTTACCTCCATTTTGTTTTATGTTTATCTTATTTCTTTCTCAAAATAAATAACAAAATTCCAGCCATCAACACAAACAAAAATAGCACAAAACCTAAACCTACTCGCAAACCGAAAGCTTCAGCCAAATAACCTATTGTTGGTGGACCGATAAAAAAACCTGTATATCCAATGGATGTAGCCATCGAAATACCAGCTGATGGACTGATATTTTTAAGATTTCCTGCAGACGAAAATACAATAGGTACAATTGTAGAAAGTCCTAAACCAACCAAAAAGAAGCCTACGAATGTACTCCAAACTGAAACAAAAACGATTGTAATTCCTAGTCCTAAAATTGCCAGAATTGCATCAATTAGCATGAGTTTTTGTTTTCCTAGGTTAAGTGTAAAATAATCACCAAATATTCGTCCAATTGTCATGGCAACACCAAAAGTACCAAATGCCCATGCACTTAAAACCTCACTTTCCCCGATTACTTTATTCATAAAAATAGCTGACCAATCTACCATAGCCCCTTCACCAGTCATACAACAGAAAGCAATAATTCCAAATGGTAAAATTGTTTTTAAAGCTAAGAGTTTATCTGTTTTTTCTTCCGAAACAACTATTTCGGTTTCCATCGGAATATCTTTTATTAATTTTGTGGACGCCCAAAGAACAAGCAAAACACCAAAAAAGCCTATTATAACCAAGTGCGATATTAATGAAATTTGAAAGTTCGAAAAAATGCCACCCGTAGCAGCTCCGATTGCCATGCCAATACTAAAAATACCATGAAATGACGAGAAAATAATTTTCCCCCACAAACGTTCTACCAAAACAGCTTGCCCATTCATTGTAACATCCATCGAACCAGAAGTGGCTCCTAAAAAGAAAAAGCAAAGTCGAATAACCCATTCATTTTGTGAGATAGCAACCAACGGAATAGCCACACAAAATAATAGCGAAGCAATTTTAACAATATTATCAGAGCCGAATTTACTTCCTAGCCAACCAGCAAACGGCATTGCAGCCATTGAACCTAACGCAATACAAAACAATACCGAACCTAATTGGGCATTATTTAGACCAAAAAACCGTTGTAATTCTGGCAAACGCGAAGTCCAATTTGCATACAAAAAACCATTTACAAAAAAGAAAGTTGAAACTGCTACTCGGTTGATTAGTAAAGTTTTATTAGCCATATTCAAAAAAAATAAATGCCAAATTGTTTGAATTTCAAATTTCAGAATTTGGCCAAATCATGAGAAAAAAAGCGTACCGAATTTCAGTACGCTTTCATAAAAAAACATATTTTATTTTAAACTCCAAACTGAGTCAAGTGATGATTGAGATGTTTGTAAAACAAATTATTCCACTCGGTTTTATTCAATTTTCCAAACGAATGAGATTCCTTTTCATCAAAATATTCTTCACCTAGTTCTTGAGTTTTTTTGATATAATTTATCAAACGCTCCTTTTCAGCTTCAAAATTTTTGCTTTCATTTATAATAAATTGTGGGGCTGTTCTGGTATCATATTTATAAGGAACTTCATTCACAACCGTATTTTTGACCAACATTTTCAAAATAAATCTCATAAAAGCATTCGGTCTTTGATGAATACCATCATAAACCAATTCATAAGATACGCAGCAATGAGCTAACATTTGGTCAACACTCATTTTACCCCATTTGGATTGAGTAGCCGGAGTTAGTTGGTTAATTCTCTGAATAATTGTATCAGAAACTGTCTTTGTAAAGATATTTGGTAGTGACATTGTATTCTTTTTTATATAATATTATTACATTTTATTATGTTTCTTATTCTAAATTGAAACTTTTTATTTGAAAAATAAAATTTCATACGCATAATGTAGATTGCAATAAACAAAAAAAATCGGATAAATACTTGTTTATCAAGCACTTATCCGATTTTATTATATTATTAAATTATCAGTTATGTCTTACTAATAATTTTTTTGTAACTACTTTTTTACCATCAATTACTAATTGATAAAGGTAAATTCCCGAATCCCAAGATGTTGTTTGAACTTTCAGTTTTCGGTCATTTTTATCTAATTCGTAAGCTGCAACTTCGTGTCCTAATAAGTTATAAAACGACATACTCGCTTCATTTACATTCCCAGTGATATTATAATCAATTGTTGCATAATCATTCGCAGGATTCGGATAAATATTCGAAACCGTTATCTTTTCACTTGAATATAATTTGTCGCTATTTTCAACACCAACATTTTTATCATAGTTGGTTGCAACTTCACTGTTAGATGTTTTTGAAATAATCGGTTTTGATGAACCGCTCAACAAGGCATTTCTGAAGTACTGATTGACCACCAAAGGTTTGTTTAACTTCACCTCCGAAGGCATCGGTTTACTCACAAATGCCATTTTTTGAAGTGGAGTTTTAACAGCCGTAGTTGGCTTCTTCCCAATATCCAAACGAGACCGACCCTTCTCAACTTGAGCGAAGGCGGCATTGGATAAAACGACGATTCCAATGAGTACTGATAAATATTTTTGTAAATTTTTAACCATAGAAAGAGCTTAATATCTTTATATTCTGCACGTATATTTTTAGGAATGCTACAAATATACATTAAGTTTAATAAAATCCAAATTATTTTATATTATTAAGACTGTTTTTTTGTTCAAATGGTTGCAATAAAAAGAAACTTTTTTTCGTTCGACATCAATTCTTCTTATAAAAGTATTTTTCACACTATTTCCCTTCGGTTTTTGAAGCAAATTTCACGCCAAGAACTTCTTCTTTCGTAGGTTTTTCTTTTAATCGCCAATTAAATCCTTCTAAACGATTGGTGTCATTGGTAAGTTCGGTTGGCGGAACTAATTTAGCATCGGGTTTTCCGAGAAATGATATTCGATTGACTTGATTTTCTTTGAACCTCATATTCATTTTACTACATTCGACTCTATTTACACCAATTAGTTTATTTTTATCATCCAAAGCATAGTAAATACTTTCGCCATTACCTTCAACTACCACTTGTTCAATACGAGTTTCTGTGTTAAAAAAGGCTGTAATTTTTCTACCTTTGATTTGGTTAAAGTTCTGAGCGGTATCCTTGGCAATTACAAAACCTTGATTAATCATGTACATTCGACTGACTCTACTGTTTTTCATATATACGTGAATCGTGTCAGCTTCAGATTGATTTTGAACACTCCAAATGATAGGTTTTGTAAAAAAATGAATAACAGAATCTTTCAAATCATACAAAAGCGAGTCACATCGACTTTGCATATCCGAACGATAAACTTTTACATGACCAAAAGCAATCAATTTTTCCATTTTTGCGGCTGTACTTTGCGACGCTTGCGATTTCTTCAAAGTATCAGTTTTTGCCACAAGTGAGTCCTTTCTTTCGTAAGCATAAAGCGTGTCTGCACTCAAATAAAGGGTGTCTCGTTCGGCAGTATTCCGCATGAGAGCATTGCCTAAGATTTTCGTAAAACCTGTTTTTCCATCCCGAACACCTACTTTTCCAGTTAAAATAACTTTGTCTTTTTTTGAAACTAACTCAACATTTCCTTTGGCAAAACCTGATTCTGTTTTTTGGTCGAAATTCAGTGTATCACCTGTTAACGTATAATCTTCATTGACAATTTTTGAGCGTCCCTTAAAATTTGATTGTTGGGTTTGCGTATTATAAGTACTTCCTGCATTTGCAACAATATCTCCGTCCTTACTTTTGATGAGTGTTGGTGCTTTAAAAAGAGCCATTTTGGTACGGGCATTATATTGCAAACTATCCGACGTGATGGTATATTTTGGATTAACAATTTCGACGTTTTCTTTATAATTAAAAATTTTACTTCTGGTATTATAAAATCCTTTTTCGCTTCGTAAAATGCTCGAATCCTGCACAATAACGCCTCTTACAGGATAATAAGCTCGATTTCGTTGAATATCATATTCAACAACTCTTGTCGTAAGCGTTACTTTTTTATCTGTTAAAACCACTTTTTTGCCCAAAACACGAGCAAATCTTGTATTTCCATCGTAATACAGTGTATCACCTGTAATAGTTAACGTATCTCCTTGCACAATTTTAATTTTCCCATAAGCTTCGAGCGTATTGGTCGTTTCATTTTGCGTAGCACTTTGACAATATAAAATGGCTCCTCGATGCTGAAATGATACATTTCCCAAAAACTGACGAGTATAATACGGCAACTGATTGATGCCAACTAAACTATCAGAACTCAACAAATTAATGCGTGAGCCAGTTGGCGGCGGCGGTGGTGGATTAAGCGGTTTTTGGGCAAAAGTTAGGGAGGAAATAAAAATCAGCACAAGTCCCATCAACTTTCCTAGCAGATGTTTTGTGTTCATTTTTTTGCTCAAAAAGCACTTTTTTGAAAATATATTAATCATCTTCGATTGAAAATTCTAAATTTGTTCACAAAATTACGCAATTGCTTTGATGCTTCATGCCTTCTTAACATATATTAACGAGCAAAAATTATTTAAGTCAACGGATAAAATCTTGCTTACGGTCAGTGGAGGTAAAGATTCCATGACAATGCTCGACCTTTTTTGTCAGGCAAACAACCACAATCAAAGCTTTCGGTTTGCAGTTGCTCACTGCAATTTTCAATTGAGAGGACAAGATTCTGAGGAAGATAAAATCTTTGTCGAACAATGGTGCAAAACAAAAAACATCGAATTTTATTCTAAAAAGTTTGAGACCAAGGTATTTTCTGAAGCAAATCATATTTCTATCGAAATGGCGGCTAGAAAACTACGCTACGAATGGTTTGAAACCTTGCGAAAAGAATTAAAATATGACTTTATTGCAACTGCACATCACCTCAACGATAGCATCGAAACTGTTTTGCTGAATCTAACAAAAGGTACTGGAATTTCGGGTTTAAAGGGCATTTTGTCAAAAAAAGAAAGAATCATTCGGCCACTTTTGTTTGCATCTCGTCAAGAAATTGAACGATATGCAGCAGAAAATAAATTGACTTGGCGAGAAGATAGTTCCAATGCTTCCAATGAGTACCAACGAAATTTAATTCGCAACCAAGTTGTGCCATTATTAAAACAAATCAACCCAAATTTTGATGAAACTTTTGCTCGAAATTTAGACCGATTTCAGGCTATTGAAAATGACTTTCGTAAAAATCTCGTCAACTTCAAGCAACAAATTATTAGAGAAGAAAATGGCATTTTATACTTGAAAATTTCAGAAATAAAACATTGGCAATCAGCACATTATTATTTGGAAGAATTACTCAAAGAATTTGGCTTTAATTATTTTCAATCAAAAGAAATTTATCAATCTATTGATGGTCTTTCGGGAAAAATGTTTCTTTCTGGAACACATACGCTTCTAAAAGATAGAGAAGAATTGGTGATAAAAATTTTGGAAAATGATGTAAAAGAAGAACATACAATTATTATAAAAGACAGTGATAAAATAGTAAAATTTGAAGGTGGAAATTTGGAAATTTCAATCATTGACATTTCAGAAATAAGCACTAATTTTGACAAAAAAAACACCACTCTTTTTGTGGATTTTGACAAAATATCATTCCCGATTACACTTAGAAAATGGCAAGAAGGAGATTGGTTTATTCCACTTGGAATGAGCGGAAAAAAGAAAATTTCAGACTTTTTAATTGATAATAAAATAGCTATTCATCTTAAAAAAAACATATTTTTACTCACTTCAAACAACCATATTTTTTGGGTTATTAAACATCGTCCTGATGATAGATTTAAAATTACTTCAACAACTAAAAAAGTGCTAAAAATTATATTTTTCGATTCTTTATCTCAAAACAAATAAGCAAAAACTGTATTAATTTACTATAATTTAAGCTATTGCTAATACTTTTCTCTATATATCAGCCTTTTTCCTACCCTTCCTTAAAACAAGCGAATTTTATTTGGCACGAGTTTTGACAATTATAATGTAAGACCCAAAATATTTTACATAACACCCATAATATGTTAAACATTATAAGTGCTTCATCCATGAAAAAATACAATATTGGATTGTTGGCATTGCTTTTCCTGATTGCCCAACAAACTTACGCTCAAAGTGGAAAATTAAAGGCTGCCAATCGCAGTTTTGATAACATGAGCTATATCGAAGCTATTCGTAATTACGAAGATTATCTACGCACTGCTAAAACGGGAACTCCCGAAATGAAAGAAGCTTTAACAAAGCTTGGATACAGCTACAGAAAAGTACAAGATACACAAAATGCCGAACGAACTTATGCCGAATTGATTGAGCGTTATAGTAAAGAAGTTGACAGTGAAATTTTTCTATACTTTGCACAAGCACTCGCCAATAACGGAAAATATAAAGAATCTCAAAAAATGTATAGCCGCTACGGTCAAGAGCAAACAACCGACATGCGGGGGCGAAAATTTACGGTGGCATACATGGATAATAGCCACTTTTATCAGGATTCGGCAACTTACAAAGTTGATTATTTATATGCTCTAAACTCTCGTCAATCGGACTTTAGTCCAATGTTTTACAAAAATGGTTTGGTGTTCGTTTCAGCAAGAGAAGAAGGTGGAGCAATTAAGCGAGTTTTCATGCAAAACCAAACACCTTTTCTTGATTTATTTATGTTTCCTGATACGGCTGAATTACGCAAAGACAACATCGTTGCGATGAAACAAGTAACAAGCGGTTTAGGTGGTGGAAACGCAACTTTCAGTTCATCTGAAAAGTTAGAAGCAGTAATAGCAGAAGAAAATGACAAACCGCTCTCAAAAATTGAGCAATTCAGTAAAACTCTCAATAGTAAATATCATGAAGGGCCTGTTACATTTTTCAAAGATTATAAGAAATTAATTTTCACCAGAAATAATTATAGTAAAGGCCGAAGCCGCACAAGTTCTGACGGAATCAATAAACTCAAACTCTACATGGCTTCGGAAAATGGAAAATATTGGGGCAACGTTAGTGAACTGCCTTTCAATAGTGATAATTATTCATGCGGACATCCTGCACTTTCGCCTGATGATACCAAATTATATTTTGTATCGGATATGCCTGGCGGTTTTGGTGGAACTGATATTTATGTAGTTGAGTACCGTGAAGGACAGTGGAGTTCACCTGTAAATTTAGGTCGAGAAATTAACACTGAAGGCAACGAAATGTTTCCTTATATGGATGAATTTGGTAATTTGTATTTTTCATCAGATGGCCACGAAGGATTGGGCGGATTAGATGTTTTCTATGTTGAAATGAGAGAAGCAATTCCGATAAGTGATATTAAAAATTTGGGAGCTCCAATTAATTCCGAAAAAGATGATTTTGGATTTATCACAAACGGCACTCGTTCGAGCGGTTATTTTAGTTCAAATCGCAAACGTGGCTACGGCGATGACAATCTTTATTCGTTCCGTCATGGTTGCCGCCAATTAAACATTTTGGTTTATGATGCAGAAAGCAAAAAACCATTAGAAAGTGTTGATGTCAGAATGTTGAAAAATGGCGAAAATAAAGAATTATTCGTAACAGGTTCGGATGGAAAAATAACTGTTTGTCTGGAAACTGGCACTGATTTTGAGTTTAAAGCTTTAAAAGAAGGTTATGAGTCAAATGGTGTTTCTTATGGCACTTTTGCTTCTTCTCTTAAAAATAGAACGTCAATAACCATTTATTTAGAAAAATCTAAAGCACCAATTATTAAGGGTACGATTGTTGCAGAAGTTAATCAAAGACCGATTCAAGGAGCGACTGTTACACTTCAAAATGACAAAGATGGGTCACAAGAAAAAATTATTACAGGAGAAGACGGAAAATACGAGTTTCAACCAAAAAAAGAAGGAGAATATTCGGTTTCGGCAAGAAAAGAACGTTACGCTGTTAATACTGAAAATTTAGGAAAAGTAAAACAATCGAAAAAAGGGCCTAAAACCGTTGAGCAAAACTTAGGTTTGGTTGGTCAAGGAGATATTTTTAGGTTAGATAATATTTATTACGATTATGGTCAGTTTTTCATCAGACCCGATGCAGCAAAAGAATTAGAAGCGAAATTAGTGCCTTTATTGAAAAAGTATCCTGAAATCCGTATAGAAGTACGTTCGCATACAGATAGCCGTTCGAGCGATGCTTATAACGCAAAATTATCAGATAATAGAGCAAGAGCAGTACTTGATTATTTGGCCGCTCGTGGCATCAATACAAAAAGAATTGAAGCAAAAGGTTATGGAGAAAGTGAATTGTTGAATAACTGCGACGACAGCACAAATTGTACAGAATCACAACACCAAGCTAATCGACGTACAGAATTTAAAATTTTGGATATATCAGCAGTCAGTATGAATTAGTAACGTTGAGTAATTTTTCAAGAAAAGAACCAATCACATTATCAAAAATAAGTAGAAAATTTTTTTCATAGTTTAGGGTTAGGGTTTATTATTTATGAAAAGCATCGCCAATTTGAGCGATGCTTTTATAATTTTAAGACATTTGAATTCTTTCAGTTTTTCAAAAAAAACAAGGTTTTTTCGTCTCATAAGTTTACTTTTGAAGAAAAATAGATTAATACAATAATTATAGAAAATAGATAGGAAAATGGCAGAAAAAAACATTGAATTTCTTTACAAGTACCTTAATAATGCATCTCCAACAGGTTTTGAAGCACCAGGACAGCAAATATGGTTGGACTATATTAAACCTTATATTGACGAGCAAATAGTTGATGTTTACGGAACGGCCGTTGGGGTTATCAATCCAGGACAGCCTTATAAAGTTGTCATTGAAGCTCATTCAGACGAAATTTCTTGGTTTGTCAATTATATTACTGAAGATGGCTACATTTATGTACGTCGCAATGGTGGTTCTGACCATCAAATTGCTCCTTCAAAAAGAGTGAATATTCATACAAAAAAAGGCATTGTTAAAGGTATTTTTGGATGGCCAGCCATTCACGTTCGTGAAGCAGCAACCGAAGAAAAACCAACTTTAAAAAATATTTTTATTGACGTTGGTGCAGCAAAAAAATCAGAAGTTGAAGAAATGGGAATACACGTTGGTTGTGTGATTACATTTGAAGATACGTTGATGGAACTCAATAGCAAATTTTATGTTGGACGTGCTTTAGATAACCGTATCGGAGGTTATATTATTGCGGAAGTTGCTCGCAGACTCAAAGAAAACAACGTTACTTTGCCGTTTACACTTTATGTTGTAAATGCAGTTCAAGAAGAAATTGGCTTGCGTGGAGCAGAAATGATTTCTCGTCGATTGAAACCAGATTTAGCAATTTGTTGTGATGTCATCCATGACACACAGTCGCCGATGTATAATAAAAAAACAGACGGAGATTTGGCTTGTGGACGTGGTCCAGTTTTGACTTATGGCCCAGCGGTACAAAACAATCTATTGAATTTTATGATTGATGTAGCCACAGAAAAAGCTATTCCATTCCAAAGAGCGGCAGCCAGTCGTTCAACTGGAACTGATACAGATTCGTTTGCATATTCATCGGAGGGAGTTGCATCGGCATTGATTTCATTGCCACAAAAATATATGCACACTACCGTAGAAATGTGCCACAAAGACGATATTCAAGCTTGTATTGATATGTATTACGAAATCTTATTAAGTTTAGAAGCGGGACAAGATTTTCGTTATATCAAATAGTTATTGACTTTAAGCATAGAAATTTGCTAATACCTTGGCTAATTTCTATGCTTAAATATTAGTTTAATGAACCAAAATAATAGCCCAAAACTAAAATGCCTCACAAGAAAATATTATTTTTGAGTATCATTACTCTTCTTTTTCATTTAAAAAGCAATGCACAAAGTCTTTTTATTGGGCAAGATGAAGCAGCAATCTATGATTATTTTCACATCGAAAAAAATGATGACTGTCTGACTTATCGCAGTTTTCCTCTTCCAGTTGGTTTTACTCAATACATTGATATCTTTAAATTAAATGGGCTTAAATCTTCTATTGATAATGGAGCTGGTTCTAATTGTGTAAAAAACATTTTGGATGATGTTTGCCTAAAACGATACGGAAAAAATGTTCCGTTTGATATGGCAATCGGCATTTCGATGAACAACGAAGTTGAACTTACCAAATTAGTTGACGGAGTTTACGACTCAAAAATTAATGAATTAGCCGATTTTTTGAAGACTTACCCAAAAGTAAAGTTTTATTTAAGAATCGGTTACGAATTTGATGGGCAATGGAATAAAGCTTACAACGACCGTCGTAGATATATTGTTGCTTTTCAGCGAATCCATGACCTTTTGAGGGTAAATTATGAAAAAAACAAAACGCCCAAAAACTGGGTTTCTATTTGGCAAGCTTGCACTTCACCGATTGATGATATTATGGAAAATAAAATCGAGAATCTTGGAGATTGGTATCCAGGCGATAAATATGTCGATTTTTGTGGTCTTTCGTGGTTTTTGTCAGGAACAAAAATTTCCCCCAAATACACCAATAGCACCAATATTAACTATAAACGTAGCCAAAGAAGTCTCGCAAATGAAATGATTTATTTCGCTAATAGCAAAAATAAACCTGCCATGATTTGTGAAGCTGCTCCTCAAGGATATAATTTAAGTGGTCTTTACCGCAAAAATATTAGCCCCTTTTGGGACGGAACGAGTGGAGAAAATCTTGTAAAACTTACCCCCCTTCAAATTTGGAACGAATGGTACAAACCTTTCTTTGAATTCATCGAAAAAAATAAACAAACAATAAAAGTTGTTGCCTATATCAACCAAAATTGGGATGCTCAACCTATGTGGGCTTTGCCAAAATCTGAAGTTTATTGGGGAGATTCCCGCATTCAAGCCAATGATAAAATCAGTCAATGGTGGACAGAAATGATTTCAAATACTTGGAAATAGCATTAATCAATAAAAACTTGAACAAGACAGTTTTTGCCCTAACTCCCCCATTTACACAACTGAATACTCCGTATCCAGCTACTGCCTATATCAAAGGTTTTCTGAATACAAAAAACATTACTTGTTATCATGCTGATTTAGGTATTGAAGTAATTTTGGCATTGTTTTCTCAATCAGGTTTAAAAGATTTATTTGAATTTATCAATAAAAAAGAGGCAGTTTTTTCTGAAAATTCACAACGAATCATTGCTTTGCAAGACGATTACATTCAGACAATTGATGCAGTAATATTGTTTTTACAAGGCAAAAATCCAACTTTATCACTCGTTATCTGTCAAGACAATTTCTTACCTGAAGCTTCTCGCTTTGCACAACTTGACGACCTTGATTGGGCTTTTGGCTCAATGGGAATGCAAGATAAAGCAAAACATTTGGCCACTCTTTTCCTAGAAGATATTTCAGATTTAATCATGGAATGCGTTGACCCTAATTTCGGATTTAGTAGATATGCCGAACGATTGGGGCGTTCGGCCAACAGTTTTGACGAATTGTACAGCATATTACAACAAGAATATTCTTACATTGATAAACTTTTGATATCTATTCTTGAAAAAAGAATGCAAGAAGTTTCTCCTAAAATGGTGGCGATTTCTGTGCCTTTTCCAGGCAATTTATACAGTGCTTTTCGAATCGGGCAATGGATAAAGAAATACTTCCCTCATGTAAAAGTTGCCATGGGAGGAGGTTTTGCTAATACCGAACTCCGCTCCCTTTCTGATGTTCGTGTTTTTGAGTTTTTTGATTTTATTACACTCGATGATGGTGAAGCTCCCATTGAAAACTTAGTTCAACACATTGAAGGAAATCGTACCGTTGAACAACTAAAACGTACTTTCACTTTAATTGACAACAAGGTAGCTTACATCAATAATAGTTTGACCAAAGACTACAAACAGTCTGAGGTTGGAACACCCGATTACAGCGATTTATTATTGGATAAATATATTTCTGTTATTGAAATTGTCAATCCAATGCACCGAATGTGGAGTGATGGACGATGGAATAAACTCACGATGGCTCATGGCTGTTATTGGGGAAAATGTACTTTTTGCGATATTTCTCTAGATTATATCAAAATTTACGAACCAATTGCCGCTAATTTGCTCTGCAATCGCATGGAAGAAATGATTGCACAAACTGGCGAAAATGGTTTTCATTTTGTGGACGAAGCAGCTCCACCAGCATTGATGCGGGCTTTAGCTCTGGAAATTATACGCCGAAAATTGACCGTAACTTGGTGGACTAATATTCGATTTGAAAAAAGTTTCAGTCGAGATTTATGTTTACTACTCAGAGCTTCGGGCTGTATTGCCGTTTCGGGAGGGCTTGAAGTTGCCTCAGACCGATTGTTAGAATTGATTCAAAAAGGCGTCACGGTTGCTCAAGTAGCACAAGTTACACGAAATTTCACTGAGGCAGGCATCATGGTTCACGCATATTTGATGTATGGTTTTCCAACTCAAACAGCACAAGAAACCGTTGATTCGCTAGAAATGGTGCGTCAAATGTTTGAAATTGGCACTTTACAATCAGGTTTTTGGCATCAATTTGCCATGACCGCTCATAGTCCTGTTGGCCTTTATCCCGAACAATTTGGTGTTTTGAAAGAAAATAACAACATCGGAACTTTTGCCAACAACGACATTGTACATATAGACCCAAAAGGAGCTAACCATGAGGCGTTTAGCTATGGTTTGAAGAAATCTCTACTCAATTTTATGCACGGAATATGCTTCGATTATCCGCTGCAAGAATGGTTCGACTTCAAAATTCCACGCACTAAAGTTCCTAAAAATTATATTGAAAACGCACTTTTAGAAGAAGAGGATTTTATTTTAAAACCAAGCTCAAAAATAGTTTGGTTAGGAAAAAAACCACTGGTCAACTACTCAAATTCTACCAAAAAAGGACAAAGTTTTACTCACGCAAACCTAGTTTTTCACGACAAAAAAGAAGTTTTTAATCTCAAACTTAACCAAATTCAAGGAGACTGGCTGGTTGATATTTTGGATAAAATATCAACCAAAAATGAAAAAGTTTATACACTTCAAGAAATCAAAAATAATTATGAAGCTGCTGGCTTAGAGGATTTTGAGCTTTTTTGGTACAATAAACCAGTCATTTCGCTGCGAGACTATGGACTTTTAGCACTGTAATTAAAATTAAAGTCTCAGCTTGTTTACCATTCTTTTGAGAAAATTTATCATAAAATTCACTTTATGTTTGTTGATGCTATTGAAGATGTAGGTCGTTTTACTCGACCAATTCAGTTTATTTCTAGAAATTATAACGAAAAAATTGTTTCACCAGGTGCTGCGACAATGTTTTTTGTAAACGAATTTTCGTGTGCAATCACCTGTAAACACGTGATTGATTTAATTGGTAATCGAACTAATATTAACCAAAATTATGCAAATTTTCGTCGAGAAAAAGCAACTTTAATTAAAGACAATCAGTACCAAAAAGCACTAAAAGAGCTTGAACTAAAATATAATTATGGTTCAGAAACAATGATTGAGTTGAACGAACGCTTTTTGGACTGTACCGCCGACCCAAATGTAAGATTTCGCTGGATAAATCACCCTAAATTTGACTTAGCCATCATCGTTTTCGAACAATTCCAACAACCACTTTATCAATCTTACGCACGATTTTTGAAAGATGGTTCTCAGCTAAAGCAAGGAAAATCATTGTGCCGTTTGGGCTATCCATTTCCAGAATTTACAAATTTCAAATACAATGAGCATTCTGATGAAATTGAATGGACAAACGATGGAATTATTGGTACACCAAGGTTTCCGATTGATGGAATGTTAACAAGGCATTTGGTTGAAAATGGAACACTTTTTGGCGTAGAACTCAGCACTCCTGGTTTGCGAGGGCAAAGTGGCGGGCCGCTTTTTGATAAAAATGGTTTGATTTGCGGTATGCAAAGCAAAACCAACGCACTTCATTTGGGCTTTGATATGAGAGATGCCGAGCATAATGTTAATGGAAAAGTTATCAAAGTCAATAATCAGCCGTTTTTACATGTAGGGCATTGCATTCATGTCGATATTATCAAATCATTTCTTGCCCAAAATGGTATTAAGTTTTATGAAGAATAACAAATTAAAGTTATTTTTTGCATGGTTTTTCGCCCAATTTGCCTCAATTCCAAAATTTGATATAAAATTCCGTACTTTTGTAAAAAATTAAGAAACAAACAATGGATATTTTTGTAGGAAGTCTTCCTTTTAAGTTAAAGGAAAAAGAATTAAAAGAACTTTTTGAGAAATTTGGTGAGGTTACTTCTGCCAAAATTGTCAAAAGTAAATCTACACGCCAAAATAAAGGCTTTGGATTTGTGGAAATGCCTAATGAAGATGATGTCCGTAAAGCAATTTTTGAACTCAATGGAAGCGAGTTAATGGGAAGAACACTTGAGGTGAGTATTTCGGAGAAAAAAGATAAAGCTAAAGCCGCTAAAGTACCAAAATTAAACTCTCAAGGTAAATTGGCGAGTAATTTTAGAGGCATTGGCAAAGGATATGATAAACGTGGCAAACGATGAAATTTGACGATTATAGTATTTCAAACGAAATCAAGCAAAATTTAACAAATTTAGGCTTTAAACGTCCAACTGATATTCAGTTTAAATCAATTCCGCCAATTTTGAAAGGAGAAGATGTATTGGCTATTGCTCAAACAGGAACTGGAAAAACTGCTGCATTTGCCATACCGATTATCAGTATTTTGCAAGAAATGAAATATTCGGTGAGGTATCAAGAAGGACTAAAATGTATCGTCATGGTGCCAACCCGTGAGTTGGCTATTCAGATAACCGAAGTATTTCAGAAGCTTGGTAAAGGCACAAAAGTTGAGTCATTATGCCTTTTTGGTGGTGTTGACCAAACTCCCCAAGTTGATAAAATTGAAAAAGGAATTGATATTTTGATTGCAACTCCTGGACGAATGTTTGATTTGATTTATCAAAAACACCTAAAAATAACAGGCGTAGAAATATTAGTACTTGATGAAGCCGACCACATGCTGGATTTGGGTTTTATAAAAGACATTCAGGATGTAAAAAAGTTTCTTCCGAAACAACACCAAACACTTTTTTTCTCGGCAACTATCAATGAGCAAATCAAAAAAGTTGCTTATTCTTTGGTCAGAAATCCTATCAGAATTCAAGTTTCGCCTAAAGACCCAGTTGCTAAAAACATTACGCATTCGGTAGTTTTTGTGGAAATGGACGACAAACGTTTTTTCTTGGAAAGAGTAATAAATGAAAATCCTGAAAGTAAAATTTTGGTTTTTGTCCGTACAAAAGTGCGTGCAGAACGTGTAAAAGCTGCTATGGAACGTGTCGGAATTGCGAGTGAAACCATTCATGGTGACAAAGAACAGCTTGATAGATTGGAAGTGATGACTAAGTTTCGAGCTGGCGACGTAAAAATATTGATTGCAACTGATGTAAGTGCTAGAGGAATTGATATTGCAAATGTAGATTATGTAGTAAATTATGATTTACCTGATGTTCCAGAAAACTATGTTCATCGAGTTGGTCGAACTGGTAGAGGAACGCAAAAGGGCTTGGCGGTTTCGTTTTGTGCCACGGAAGAAAAACCTATTTTGGCAGAAATTGAAGGTTTCATGGGAAAAGCCATTCGTGTGCTAGAAATTGACAAAAATGAATATACAGAAACCATTGATTTTTCAAAAGACACAACAAATTATGATATAAAAGCATTGTTGGCTGAGGCTGAAAAAATGGAAGAAAAACGTAAAAAGGGAAAAAAGAAAAAGTAAAAAGATGAGTCAAGAGCAAGTAAATAACCCACTTCATGGCATCACACTTGAAAGAATTGTGAAAGAATTACACGATTATTATGGTTGGGACCAATTGGCCTATCATATAAATATCAATTGTTTTTCCAATAATCCAACTATCAAATCAAGTTTAAAATTTCTCAGAAAAACCGATTGGGCAAGAAAAAAAGTGGAGAAATTGTATTTAAGAATGATAGAAGAAATGAAAGGATAAACAAAAAACCTGTCTTATATGACAGGTTTTTTGTTTGTTTTCTAGCGAAAACTTTATTTGGAAGCCAAAATCAATTTACTTTGTTTTTCGCTAGAAGTTGAAAGTTCTTTTCCAGTTTTATAAATATAACCTAATCTACTTCCTTGTTTAAACATAGCAACTCCACTTGTAAAAGAGTCGAGCATATCAAATTGCGGAATGATTAATTCTTTGCCATTTTGATTAATAATACCGTATTTTTCTTCTCGTGAAACAATCGCCAACCCATCATTAAATCCTTGAATATCATCATATTTGGCTGCAACAACAAGTTTGCCTGCTTTATTGATAACACCATATTTCTCACCAATTTTTACAGCTGCTAAATCTTCTTCAAAAGCACTCGCCATTGCGTATTTTAGAGCAATTACTTCTTTGCCAAGTTTATCAACGTAACCATATTTTCCATCTTTCATTACAACCGCTAATCCGCCAGAAAAAGGTAATGAAAAATCATATTCAGGAGTAATTATTTGTTCACCTTTCTTATTTATGTATCCATTTTTTCCATTAACTATCACAACCGCCAAACCTTCATTAAAGCCCATCGCAAATTGATATTTTGGTGAAATCATTTCTTCCCCAACTTCATTAATAAAACCAAATTTTGAACCTTCTTTTACCAATGCCATTCCATCCGAAAAAGACTCACACATATCATATTTACAAGCCACCAATGTAGAACCATCTTTGCGGATAATTCCATATTTTTTTCCTTCTCTAACTACCGCAAAACCATTCTTAAAATCGTTTACGTAATCATAAACACACGGAACCTCAATTTTACCAGTTTGATTTATAAAGCCAAATTTGCCTTGAGTTGTGACTTTTGCAAATCCTTCCTGAAAATGTAGCGATTCATTCTGTCCAAAAACAAAAGCGTAGGTAAAAAAAAGAAAGATAAAAAGCAAAATTGTCTTTTTATAATTGGCAAGTGAAATGAAAAGTAAATGAGTATTCATGATTAATAGACTATTTAAAGGTAAAGTCATTAACTATTAACCCAAACTGTGTGCCAAAAAACAAAGAATTTTGTTTGAATGTCGGTTTTTAAACTATTTTATTGGTCAATAAATTAAAAACAATAAAAAACATACTTTTTTAACCTATTTTCCAAATTTTCAACGTAAATATTTATTTCAAAATTGTTATTTAGATACGCTTGATTATTTTTCAACAAAATAATGCGTCATTTTTCTAAAAAAAATATCTTAGCATAGTTTTTGATTACAGCTTTTTTGCTTCAAAATCTATTTTTAGACTAACATTAATTTGATAAAGTATAAGTCAAAATTGTATCAAATAGCTGATTCTGAAAATATTTAAAACCAGCTTTTCTACAAAATAAACCACTAAATCAATATATTCTAACTTATTTTGTATCAAAATAGCAGAAAAAGATAATTAATGTTTGATTACAAATTAATTTAGTTACATTTGTGCTTTTAAAGTACTAATACAAATTACAAAATGTCTAACGGAACAGTAAAGTTTTTCAATGAAACCAAAGGATTTGGTTTTATCAAAGTAAATGGCTCAAACCAAGAAGTATTCGTTCATGTGTCTGAATTAAAAGACCAAATCCGTCAGGATGATGAAGTTACTTTCGACGTCCAAGAAGGAAAAAGAGGTTTGAACGCAGTTAATGTGAAATTAGCATAATTATATCAAATATATATAATTAGCACAAAAGCCCCCGTTTGGTCGAGGGCTTTTTTTTGTGCTTAGTAAATTGTTTTCTAACGTTGAAGCAATGTTAAATCTTCTAAAACCCAAACTCCTCTTCCATAAGTTGCAATGACCATTTTGTTGTCTCGTGGATGGACAAATAAATCTTGCACCGACACGCTACTAGGCAAATTCGCTTGTATAGAAGACCAGTTTTTACCAGCATTTTTTGAAATGCAAATTCCTAAGTCAGTTCCACAATAGAGAATTGAAGTATTTTTAGGGTCTTCACGAATAACATTTACTGGCGAAAATGGCAAATCACCTGCCATACTAATCCAATTTTTTCCAAAATCTGTAGATTTGTAAATATATGGTTTGATGTTATCTTCTCTACGGTCGCTCAAAGTAATATAAACAGTTCCATCCTGAATTTTGGAAGCTTCGAGCCTAGAAACATGTACATTGGATGGCAAACCTTTCATAATTTTTGTCCAACTTTTACCATCATCAGTTGTTACCTGAACGTTTCCATCATCGGTACCAATGTATAAAACTCCTTGCTTAAAAGGTGATTCGGCAAGAGCTGTAATAGCCTGATGAGCAACAGCGTAAGGCAATTTCCCCATACAATTTTTGTCATTAGTACTTAAATCTGGACTGATGCGTTGCCAAGTTTCGCCCATATCAGTAGATTTGAATAAATACTGCATGCCATGATATATTGTTTTATTATCAAAATTGGAAATATGGGTATATGCCAACCATTCTCCTCTATGGCTATCTTCGTCGTTTGCTTTTTTAATCGTGATATTTTTAATCCGCTCTTTTCCCTCTTTTGATAAATCGCCTCGTTGGATTCTTCCATAAAATGCACTTGAATAAGTAATATTGGGATTAGTCGGGTCAATTGCAATGATGCTCCCTTCTCCACCAGGCACAAAATGCCAGCCATTCTTTTTGTCAACAATGTTATTCCAAGGTTGCCACGATACATTTGCCCCCATCGAACCCTCATCTTGAACTGAACCATGTATATTAAAAGGTGTAGCCATATCGTATGTTACATTATAGAATTGAGTAGTCGGAATTTCCTTAAAAAAGTTTTTCCAAGTTTTTCCCCCATCATAAGTTACAACTACGCCACCATCATTAGCATTTAATATGTAATTGGAATCCGAAGGGTCAATCCACATTCCATGATTATCACCATGAATTCGGGTATCGGGTGAGTTTCCGCCAGGTATATTTTTCCAAGTTTTACCACCATCTTCCGATTCTGCAATATTCAAACCCATAATAAATATTTTATTTTCGTTGTTTGGGTCAACCCTGATTTGACTAAAAACCCAACCATAAGTTCCGCCAAAACTTTCCATTTGCTTGTCATTTTCACTCATTTTTATCCATGACTCGCCTTTATCTGTGCTTTTATAAACTTCTGCTCCTAAAATAACCAATTCTTTCGGGCGGCCATAAGAATCTAATTCTCCTTCGTTTCCTTGTCTTTTTGGCGTATGATTATCAACATAAGCATACAAAATATTTGGCTTTGAAGCACACATTGCCAAGCCAATTCTACCAGTATTTTTTGTATCAGGCAAACCATTATTGATAATTTTCCAAGTTTTCCCTGCATCAATTGATTTATAAATATAATCTCCATCCTCAGGAATTGGGTCACTCCAACGTTTACGAATCCGATTCCACATCGAAGCATAAAGCGTATTAGGTTCTAAAGGGTCAATCAATAAATCTATACAACCCGTTTTTTCATTTTGATATAATACTTTCTGCCACGTTTTACCACCGTCTATTGTTTTATAAACACCTCTCTCTGCGTTATAGCTCCATTCGTTGCCACTTGCCGCTACATAGACAATATTTGGATTGGTTGGATGAACAACCACACGAGCGATTGTACTTGTATTTTCGAGGCCAAGATGTTGCCACGTTTTGCCAGCATCAGTCGATTTATACATTCCTAAACCAGGCAAAGAAGCTCGAAAGATATTTGCTTCACCAGTACCAACATAAATTATATTTGGATTCGATTTTGAAATGGCAAAATTCCCGATTGCTTGTGTACCTTCTTTGTCCATTAATGAATGCCACGTTTTGCCAGCATCTTCGGTTTTCCAAAAACCACCAGTAGCAAAACTTGCGTAAATAATGTTTTTATTACCTTCAATTCCCCAAACATCGGTACTTCTTCCGCTGGTATTATCAGGGCCAAGTAATCGCCAATTTAGATTTTTATAAGGCGTTTTTTTTATTAACTCGACCTGTTTTTTGAATGCATTTTTACGTTCAATTCCCGATGAAACTCGGTTATTATTGCTTTGTGCGAAGCCTACTTGGTAAACAAAAACTGTTAAAAAAAGGAGTAATCTTTTCATGTTCAAAATAGTTTGTTAGGATGAAGAATTAAAATTCAAAATTTACCAACAATGAAGCAAATTATTCTACATAAAAATCAAATAAAAACTAGAGGCAAATCAAAAATTCCCACATCCATCAATGTACGCCTTAAAAACTGAGCCGTTCTGCACATTAAATCCTGGAAGTAAAATAATTGATTTTCCTGCATCAAAAGTTACTTTTGCAGGAATGGTAATGGTATTGCTTGCCTGAATACTTTCAGATGCTTCATATTTTAAGGTTGTATTGATAGAGTTTGTAAAATTGAAAGTAGTTTGACAAACTGCTCTTTTTAAAACCATCAAAAAACCGCCATAAGGCTGCATGGTTTGTGAAATCATATTTCCAGATTGAATGAGAAAAGCTATTTCAGAAGTATTTATATCTTGTGGGGTTACGCCATCGCTCAATAATTGTTTGGTATAATCTCCTGAAGCAACAAATGGCAATGAAAATGAAAGATTTCTAATCTGATTTTCACCATTAATGCCTGAAATATACCAATTCTCCCCTTTTCTACGAGCCATTACGACATGTGTACCTGGAAAACCCTCAACCAAATGGGTTTCATCCCAAGTTGTTGGAAGATTAGTAATGATTGTTTTAGCTAAAACTGGCAATCCAGTATAGCTTTGAACCCTGTCAACAAGGTGCGTAACACCCGATTCAAACGTATTTAACAAAGCTATTTCGTGGACATCGGTTGTTAGATGCTCCACTCCCCTCCCATTTCCAATGATGGTTGGTGTGAAATCCATCGGGCCAATAACATTTCTTGTAAATGGCAAAATAGTATGATGAGCTGGAACATTTGGTCGGAAATTATCACCATCAAAAATATAAGCTTCCGAACCTTTTACTGCTTCCATAGCAACCAGATTTGGATATGTTCGAGACCAACCCTTCGGCACAATACAACCATGAAAATTGACCATCAATTCATAATCAGCCGCATCTTTCAGAATATCAATGTAAAGTTTTATTAGTTCTTGTTTATCACTCTGGAAGTAATCTATTTTTACACCCTTAATTCCCAACGCTTTGATACGAGCAAATTCTTGCCGACGAATCGCTTGTGTATTCATTAAATCTCGGGGTTGTTCATTAAAATCATTTGATGGCCCACCTGAATTGTACCACAACCAAAGTTTCACATTTTTAGTTGTAGCATAATTAATCAAATCATTGATATTTCCGCCATTTCCCATCAAATTCCAGTTGGCATCAACCAAAGAATAAGGTAAATTAAAGTCAGCAGCAAAATCAATAAACGATTTCATTTTAACAAAATCAGTTGGACTATCAAGACTCGACCACCAACTCCAAGTTGAAACTCCTGGTAAAACCCAAGAAGGATTGATAATTTGCGACGCTTTGCTTACATGATTTACTAAGTTAGATTCAACAATTTCGCTTAATTGCTTACCAATCATAATTACACGCCACGGCATTGTCCACGGTAAAGTTGAGTTTGCAAAATATTGGTATCCATTGCCATCATCGCTACTCGGAGCAGCCAATGAATAAGTGCCGTTTCCTTGATATTGAGCTAGATGAGAAGCATAAAAATTGTCATCCAAATCTGCTTCTGTTAGAAGAATCCAAGCATTTTGGGTTTGAAAAAGGCTCGGAAAAGCCAAGCCATTGAATTGTGACAGAGATTGATTCATTCCTACCCCATTTTGATACAATTTTTCGTAAACTGGTCGAAAATTATCATATCCTTGCACCCAAGATTTACCATCAGTTATCGGCAACTGAAAAGTAGTTTTATCTTCAGTTACATAAAAAGTGCTATTTGATGTTTCAGGAAATCGGTATCGAAATGCAACGCCATCATTATAAACTCTAAAAATAATCTGAAGTTTATGATTATCAGCATTATGAAAATTTAGGGTAATTTCATTGGCATTATTGTGAAGTTGTAGCTGTTTACCAATCAACATCGAATAATTTTCATCAATCGAAACATTGCTCAAATTTTCAAAAACAAAACCATCCGAAAAAGTCTGGTCAATTCGTGATAAGCCTAATTTTGATGTTTCAACAATTGTTTGCGTTTGGCTATTTTCGATGTACTCAACAAAATACCTTAGACTTCCGTCACCTTCAATTCTTTGAATTGTAGCTCGAATTTTAGTATTTGGAGAACTCACTTGCCAATTTTGTGCAAATAAGTCAGTTATAATCAAAAAAATGCTTAAAAATGTGTAGATAATGGATTTCATATATGCTAGATTAATGTTCTTTTACCAAAAGTAATGAACATTTAATCCTAAACAAACATCTCTTTGTACTGCATTTGATACAAATTAGCATAAAACCCATCAAGTTTCAGCAACTCATCGTGGTTACCTTCTTCCATGATTTGTCCTTTATCCAAAACAATGATTTTATTGGCTTTTTGAATCGTGCTCAAACGATGGGCAATTACGATTGAGGTTCGTCCTCGCATCAGTTTATCAATGGCACTTTGAATCAATTCTTCGGTTTCGGTATCAACCGACGATGTAGCTTCATCTAAAACTATAATTTTAGGTTCGTGAACCATTGCTCTTACAAACGAAATCAATTGGCGTTGTCCCACCGAAAGTGTTGCTCCACGTTCCTGAACGTTATAATCATAGCCATTTGGTAGTTGCATAATGAAATCATGAACGCCAACCAACTTTGCTGCTTCCACAATTTTTTCTCTAGAAATACTTTCATCTCCAAGTGTAATATTCTTTTCGATGGTATCCGAGAACAAAAATACATCCTGCAAAACGACACCAATTTGTTCACGCAAATTTCGCAACTCGTATTCTTTCACATCATGGTTATCAATCAATATTTCACCTTTATTTATATCATAAAATCTTGACAGTAAATTAATTATCGAAGATTTTCCTGCCCCAGTTGCTCCTACAAAGGCGACAGTTTCACCCTGTTTCACATTGAATGAAATATTTTTCAGCACATAATTTTCGTTGTTATAAGCAAACCAAACATTCTTAAATGCTACTTCACCATTTAAGTTTGCTTTCTTTGAACCATCATTGGTTGTATAATCTTCACTGTCCAATAATTTCAAAATTCGGTCAGTGCTAACAATTCCCATTTGAAGCGTATTCATTCTATCAGCAATCATCCGAATTGGGCGAAAGAAAATATTAATAAACATTATAAATGCCGTAACAGTACCATAAGTTACTTCAGCATTTAGCATTTGTTTTGCCCCAAACCAAACAACCAACCCCGTACCCAAAGCCGCAATTACTTCGGCAACTGGGTAATAAATTGAGTAATACATAATCGATTTGATATTTTCATCTCGATGCTTTACATTGATTTGATGAAATTTATCAAATTCAATTTTTTCCGAATTAAAAATCTGAACGATATTCATTCCAGTAATATGCTCTTGCACAAATGAATTGAGATTTGCCACAGCATTACGTACTTCATTGAATGATTTTTTAACTTTTTCTTTGAAAACATACGTACTTACCAACATAAAAGGAATCGTGCATAGACTAATGAGTGAAAGTCTCCAATCGGTATAAAACATCACCGAAATAATCAAAACCAATTGTAAAATATCACCTGCAATGGCAGCTATTCCGTCGCTAAAAACGTCAGCTAAAGTTTCAATATCAGATATTGTACGAGTTACGAGTCGCCCGATTGGTGTATCATCAAAGAATTTTAGGCGTAAATGCAAGATTTTATGGTACAATTGTACCCTTATATCTCGAATAATATTTTGTCCTAACCAACCTGCCAAATAAGTATTTGTAAATTGTATAAGTGACTGAACAATTAGAATTGTAATCATTATCGCCATCATTTTGGCAAGGCCGTTATAGTTTCCTGCCGAAACTGGGCCATCAATCGTTTGACGAATCAATAATGGCAAAACTGGAGCCAACGAAGCTCCAAGCATTATTGTCAGCACAAGGCTGTAAAATTTCAAATTATAGGGCTTGATGAATTGAAAAAGTCGTTTCAGAATTTCCAAATCGAAGATTTTGCCAGAGGGTGAAGTTTCGTTTTTTTGTATTTCCGCCACAGAACTTATATTTTTGTTGAGATTAACATATATTTAACTGAAATTACATTTCAATAGTTTCAAAAATATTATTTGATGCTTGAATTTACGACTTACGAAAAAAAACTTCAAATATTTAATCACAAATGACCGAAATATTCATCAGCCTAGCCGTCGGAATTGCCTTGAGTGCTTGTTCAGGTTTTCGAGTTTTTGTACCAATGTTGGTCGCAAATCTCGCTACTCGGTTTGATTTATTTCATTTATCAAATGGTTTTGAATGGTTAAGTAGTTCAAGTGCCACTTATATTTTGGCTGCTGCAACTGTTGGAGAAATTTTGGCTTATTATATTCCTATTATTGATAATTTGCTGGATACAATCGCTATGCCTGCTTCTTTTGTAGCGGGTACAATTCTCACTACATCATTCTTAAAAATAGATTCACCCGCACTCCAATGGACACTCGGAATATTGGCAGGTGGTGGCATTGCAAGCACGATTCAAACAGGAACTGGGCTTCTGCGGTTGGCTTCAACAAAATTTACAGGCGGTTTTGGAAACGCATTTTTTGCTACTTTTGAAAATAGCATTTCTATCGTTTTTTCTCTTCTTACACTTTGGCTACCAATTGTTGTAGCCATTCTTAGTATTTTTCTTTTTGTATTTCTTCTAAAAAAAGTTTTGAGAAGATTGCAAACAAAGAAAAAGTAAAATTTTTTATTGAAATAATCATAAATTATCTTCAAAAAAAAAACTAACTTTCCTACAAATCTAAACCCTACCTTTTCATCAACCATCTTCAATGAAAACTAAACCATCGTTACGCTATGCGTGGTACGTTGTGGGCGTACTATTGCTTGCCTATATTTCTTCTTTTATTGACCGACAGATTTTGGCACTTTTAGTAAAGCCAATCAAAGCTTCTTTTGGTATTACTGATACCCAAATGGGAATGTTGATGGGTCTTAGTTTTGCAGTACTTTACACACTTTTGGGTATTCCGATTGGATTAATGGCCGACCGCATGAATCGCAAAAAAATCATTGGCTGGGGTATTATGACATGGAGTATTATGACCGTTTTTTGTGGAATGGCAGGCAGTTACTCCTTATTTTTTCTTGCAAGAGTTGGTGTTGGCATTGGCGAAGCTGCTCTTTCTCCTGCTGCCTATTCAATCATTTCAGATTATTTTCCTAAGAAAAAACTTGCCACAGCCATGAGTGTTTATAATATGGGGGTATTTTTAGGTTCGGGATTATCCATATTAATTGGTGCGGCTTTGCGGTCAATGATTGGTCAAGAAAATATTCAAATACCATTCATTGGAGAAATTTTTTCTTGGCAGGTCATTTTCTTTTACATTGGCTTGCCTGGTGTTCTAATTGTACTATTGCTACAAACAGTTAAAGAACCAAAAAGAGTTGAATTTGATTCTGATAAAGAAATAATCGAAAAAACGGATTTCAAAGAAATCATTACTTATTTAAAAGCCAATCGTTTAACATTTTTATGCTTAAATTTCGGTATGGCATTCATGGCTTTTGCAACGTATGCTGGTACTTACTGGATTCCGACAATGCTAAACAGAGTTCATGGTTGGGCAGATACAAAAGCAGGTTTGACATTCGGTATTTTAGTGACTATTTTTTCAACATTAGGTGTTGTTTCTGGTGGGCGTTATGCCGATTATTTATCTAAAAAAGGAATCGTCCAAGCAAAGATGCTAGCTGGCTTTCGAGGGATGTTCATCGCAATGTGTTGTACGTTTGGTTTCTTGGCTACCAATCCTAATATAATTTTGGTCTTTATTGCTGCTTTTTGCTTCTTTTCGTCCTTCCCTTATGGTTCGGCCACCGCTGCAATTCAAGAAATTGTACCCAACAAAATGAGGGCAATATTCTCAGCTATTTTTTTATTAGTTGTCAATATTGTTGGATTTGGGCCACTCAGCGTTGGATTACTAAATGATTTAATTTTCGACGACCCCAATAAAATCAATTATTCGCTTTTCATTACTCAGTTTATTGGTTGTTTGATTTCATTTTCTCTATTATACTTAGGGTTAAAACCTTTTATAAGAAGTGTCGATTATCTAAAAAAATACTTGACCATTACAAACCAAAATTGATAGTTTTGTGTTGTGAATCAAAAGAATTTAGTCTTAATTAAAAACATGAGTGAAATAAAAATTTGTTGCCCAAAATGTAAATGGGAACCCGATGGCGGAGAATATTGGCAATGTGATTGCGGACATATTTGGAACACATTTGAAACAATTGCTCGCTGCCCAGCTTGTCATAAACAGCACGAATTTACCGCCTGCGTACCACACGCTGGTGGCTGCAAATCAACCTCTCCACACCTTGATTGGTACGAAGGTTTGGATAAAATTATCGAAGATTTGAAAGAAGAAGTACTTGAGAATCAGGAAGTATTTATTTAAAAAACTTTTCCTGCATAAAACCAAATCCATAGCCGATTAATTGAATAAAACAGGCAACGATACTCAAAAAACCAACTTTCAAGCTTTTATTACTGATTGACGAATCAATAAAAATCATTGAAATGTAAAGTAAAAACACAAAAACTGCTAAAAAATAAAGTGGTTTTGAAACAAAAAACAACAATGGAATTGAAAAACATCCAAGTGTAAAAACCATTGGAAAATAATGTACTAACTTCAATTCTGAAGGAAACATACGAGCAAGATTGATTCGTCCTCGACCAAAAAAATGCAATTGTTTGAAGAACTGACCAAAGTCAGTTCTTCTTTTATGATAAATATAGGCATCTTCAATCAACCCAACTTTAAAGCCTTTCGATAAAATACGAATACTAAATTCAATATCTTCGGCCATTCGAGTCATGGTATAACCTTGGGTTTCTTCCCAAACTTTTCGAGAAATACCAAAATTAAAACTTCTCGGATGAAATTGGCCGCCAGCATTTTTATTCTTACCCCTAATTCCACCAGTTGTAAAAACAGATGTCATCGAATAATTGATTGCTTTCTGAATATCAGTAAAATTTTCGTGTGCAGCATCAGGCCCACCGTAAGCATCTAACCAATTGATTTTCAATGAATTATCAACGATTTCAAAATACTTTTCAGGAATAACCGCATCAGAATCTAGCTGAACAAAATAATCACCAGTTGCTCGTTCAAACCCATAATTTCGAGAATAACCTTGTCCAGAATTAGGCTTGTAGAAATATTTTAAGTCCAGTTTTTCTTGAAAACTGGCACAAACTTCTTCACATTTTGAGGTAGAACCATCTTCAATAATGATTACCTCAAAGTTTTTGAAAGTCTGTTTGCTTAAACTTTCTAATAATTCTCGTACTTCCTCAGGACGATTGTAAACAGGTGTTATTACTGAATATTTCATTGTATAAAAATCTATCGCCTCGACTAAAAAAGCTTGCAAACAACATTGAATGACATAAGTTGGGCATTAAATCTCACATAAAGTTTTCTCATTCGCTGCCAAAACCTCCGCAACTAAATCTGGTGTAAGAGCCGTTGAAAGGAATAAAGCTTCATATTGTGATGGAGCGAGATAAACGCCTCTATCAAGCATTCCGTGAAAATATTTACCAAACTTCGCAGTATCTGAGGTTTTCGCAGTTTCAAAATCAACAACAGGCGTATTTGTAAAAAACAAACTATACATCGAACCTATATGATTGATTTGATAATTGAGATTTAGTTTCTTCAAAATATCACGAATACCTCCAACTATGTGATTACCAGTATTTTCTAATTGTTCATAAATTTCTGGATGGTCGTTTAAGTGATGTAACATCGTCAATCCCGCTGCCATTGCAATCGGATTTCCAGACAATGTTCCTGCTTGATAAACGGGGCCTTGCGGCGATACACAGTTCATGATTTCGGCTTTTCCACCATAAGCTCCTACGGGCATACCTCCACCAATGATTTTACCCAAAGTAGTCATATCTGGTATCACACCAAAACGTTCTTGAGCTCCACCTTTTGCCAATCGAAAGCCCGTCATTACCTCATCAAAAATCAAAACAATGCCTTCTTTTGTACAAATATCACGCAAGCCTTGTAAGTAACCTTCTTTGGGTAAAACGCAACCCATATTACCAACGACTGGCTCTAAAATCAAGGCAGCAATTTGTCCTTTATTAGCATCGCAAAGCGTTTGAACAGCCTCCAAATTATTATATGGAGCGGTCAAAGTATCATTTGCAACACCTTTCGTAACACCCGGGCTGTCGGGAACACCCATTGTGACCGCTCCACTTCCTGCTGCAATCAAAAATGAATCACCATGACCATGATAACACCCCTCAAACTTAATGATTTTATCTCGACCTGTATAACCACGTGCAACACGAACAGCCGCCATAGTTGCTTCTGTTCCCGAATTGACCATTCTAACTTTTTCAATTGAAGGCACCATTGAAATAATCAATTCGGCCATTTCTACCTCTCTTCGGGTTGGAGCTCCAAAAGAGAATGAGTTTTTAATCGCTTCGCTTACTGCTTTTTCAACTGGCTCGAAGGCGTGACCCAAAATCATTGGCCCCCAAGAATTAATTAACTCAATGTATTGGTTATCATCTTCGTCGAAAATATAAGCTCCTTTCGCTTTTTTAATAAAAATCGGATTTCCGCCTACCGAACGGAACGCTCTCACAGGTGAATTTACACCTCCAGGAATAAAGTTTTTTGCTTTTGCGAAAAGTTCTTCGCTAGTATTTGTAGTCATTATTTAGTTTAATTATAAAGGATTTTACCTCAAAATGAAGAAATATGAATTTAGACACTCATACTTAATATAACGAATTTTAAGACATTATGGATGACGAAACCACGATTTTAATCATAACTTCCTTTCCTAAAATTTTTGTCAAAGGTAAATATTAAAGTGCTATCTAACAATGAAGAACTACTTTTATCCATATAAAAAGCACGAAGGCTTCATTCAAATCCTTCGTGCTTTTTACATTTTTTCAATAAATATTATTTTAAAAACCAAAGACTGATTTTAAAGGTAAATAAATCCTAAATCCAGTATGAGAATATTTATTTTGGTTGAAAACATTATAAACCTCAGCGTTCAACAAACCGAAAAGTCCAGAAATTCCATAGCCAAATTCATAATGTTTCAACTGATTAGTTACAAGTGCATTGAAATAAACCCTTTCTTCCCAACCTTTTCGCTGTAAATAAGGAATATTAGTCAGCAATAGTCGTTTAAAATTAACCTTACTAAAAAATTGGGCATAACTACCCGCTGTACTATACTTATAAAAAGGCAAATCTCTGAAATCTTGATGCGTTTGAATAAAAGTTTCATTTCCATTAAAATGCTTATAATCAAGAAAGTACGTTGGTTTGTTTCCGTAGAAAGTTCCCATTTCTGTTCTTAGCGAAATCGTTTGTAATTTCCATTTGAATTGATGATTTACACCTAATTCAACCCTATTAAAGCCTTGATTTCCAAATGCAGAAGTATTTTCTAACTTAAAAGTTGGGCCAAAATTTTGTACCCACCGATTCCCATTATATATTCGAACCCTAGAAAATGGTCGATAAGTTAACATCCCATGAAACTGCATTTGCGTGTGTGTTTCAAAAGCAGTTGTATTAAAATCTGAGTGAATCGGGTCGTTTGGCTGATAAAATCGTTCGTTTTTTTTCCACAAACCTTGATTCAAAATATTAATCAAATGATACCGTTCGGCCAATTGTAAAGACGTAGTAAGCGTAAAATACTCATCAATGCGTGGACTAAAATTTAGCTTTAAATAGCGTTGTTCGTAAAATTTGCCGAAGTTACTATTATCGAATAATGCAAAAAATGAATTGACCGAATTTCTGAAAGGCTCTTCATTATTAATTTGAAGCACTTTTCTTCCTCCTTCCACGCCAAGACCAAAAAACTTTTGATTGTAATCTACTGATATTGAACCATTTAATCGTTCTCTTTGTACAGAATAATGTGGTTTTACGCTAAAACTAAACAAACTCAAGGAATCAATTTTACGCCGATACATCAGTTTTGGAAAACCAATATTGACTCCTTCAACTGCATTATAGCGTGTGTCTTCGAGCCAGCCTCCAACCGAAAAATTATCTCTATATCCTTTGCTTTTATCTTTTAAATCGATTGGTTTATATGAATATGAATGACCTGTAATTAAATGATTCACTTTGAATTTTGCTGGACGAGAACGCCCAATAGAATCTTCTTTTAACTTAATATTTATCTTTTTTGCCTCAACCACATAAATACTGTCGGCTTGTTTATAGCCTTTCGTTTCGATTTCTGTCAATGGGACTTGGCGTTCGACCAACCAAAACTCTTCAGTATGTTTACGAGCCATTGAATCTTCCGAACGTGAGAAATTTGATGAAATAATTTCTTCCTTTTTCTCTTTTTTATCCTTAACATCTTCTTTTTCGAGATTTTTTGAAAGTTGCTTAAGTTGTTTCAATGTTATTTCTTTCTGCTCGGCTATCGTTTTTGTGTTTAGTTTTTGTCTGTTTAAATCTTTTGCTTCCGATTTGAAAATTTTATCATCTAATACTTGTGGCTTAATGGTGGCATATTTTGGATTTTTGACTAATTGATAATTCTTAAAAGAAGTTACTATTCGAGCCGAACCTTCCACACCAAAAGCATCAATTTTACTCAACACATCTGCTTGAACTGGCATCCAAATATCGTCAATTGGCGAAAAAATTACCTTCATTTTAATATTTCCAACTTCTTCTTGCCAATTCAAATCTACGCTGTGTAAGCTCCAAGTTCCATCAATAATATTAATTGTACCATTATAAAGACCTGGTGATTTAACTTTCGGAATTAATCGTATTTTATTGATATACAAGCCTTTATCTTGAAAAAAACCTTCGTAAATATATTTATAATGAATAGCTCCTTTGGCTGTAATTGGTGATTCGTTGTTATTGGGATTATAAAAATTGATGCGACTGAATGAAATTCCTTCTGCTCCTTTTAGTGTTGGAGGAATATTTGAGCGAACCGAAATGACTTTTTCTGATAAAGTATTGGGTTGCTTAAATTTAATTTCATTCACTGATTCCATCACATAAACTTGTCCTTTTTTTAGGAAATTTTCTTTCAACATTTTCTCAAAAAGAAAAGGAACATCATCAATCTTAAATGAACCTCGCACGTAATTTCGCAGTGAATAACTTTCAACTTCTTTATGATGAATTGGCGACATTCCAATGATTTTACGCATGATCGTGAGGGCGGGGTCTTCTTTGTTATTGGAAACTTTCACACCGCCAAGTTCGATACTAATTTCTTTCATCAAAATATTGATTACTTGCAAAGTTTCGCCAACATCAACTTTTTTGATAACTGCCTGATAGCCAACATATTGAAAAAAAACTTCATATTGACCGCTTTTGAGTTTTACTTCGTAAGCTCCTTCTTCATTCGCCATCGTACCAATATCTGTACCTTTGACCAAAACAGAAGCAAAAGGCATCACTTCACCTTTTTCGTTTTTAATTATACCTTTAATTCCGCCAAGCGAAACTTTGCCAATTGCAAGTAAATTTTGGGAAATAAATAATAGAAAAAGTAGTTTTTTGAACATAAATATTCATTAAAAAGTGTGAATGCTTAATATACTACGTTGGGCTTCTGCTAATATTGTGTAGATGCAAAATGAGCTATTTTAGTTGCACCTTGACCACAGAAAGCATTCACTGAAAGTTTTGCAATGTTCGGATACCTATTTTTATTTAAATGACCAATAAAAAACACTAAGCTTTATTTCTCTAAAATATAGAAAATAAAACTTAGTGTCGGTTAATTATTTGAAAAGAGTCAAACTTCACTCATCAACTCTTTCAATATCTTTTGAGCTGCTACCGAAATGACTGTTCCTGGACCAAAAACTCCTTTTACTCCTGCATCATATAAATATTGATAATCTTGTGCAGGAATTACCCCGCCAGCAATCACCATAATATCTTCCCGACCGAGCTTTTTTAATTCTTCAATCAATTGAGGGACTAAGGTTTTATGCCCTGCTGCCAAACTTGATGCACCAACAATATGCACATCGTTTTCGGCTGCTTGTTGGGCTGTTTCTTCGGGAGTTTGGAATAATGGGCCAATATCTACGTCAAAGCCCAAATCTGCAAAACTAGTTGCAATAACTTTTGCTCCACGATCGTGGCCATCTTGTCCCATTTTGGCAACCATTATTCTTGGACGGCGGCCTTCAATTTCAGCAAAACGGTCAGCCATTTCTTTGGCTAGTTTAAAATTTTCATCATCAGAAACCTCCGCTTGATACACTCCCGAAATCGAACGGATAACAGCCTTGTGTCGGCCAGAAACTTTCTCCATTGCGTATGATATTTCACCTAAAGTAGCTCTTTTTCGAGCAGCGTCAACTGCTAAAGCTAAAAGATTTTCTTTCCCAGATGCCGCTGCCGCTGTAATTCTATCCAAAATTATCTGAACTTCTTCTCCGTTTCGTTCGGCTTTTATTTTTTCTAACTTTTCAATCTGTTTTCTCCTAACCTCCTGATTATCAATATCTAAAACATCAATAATTGTTTCTGTATCAGTACGATATTTATTTACACCAACAATAATATCTTTCCCTGAATCAATTCTAGCTTGCTTTCTTGCAGCGGCTTCTTCGATTCTCATTTTTGGTAAACCAGTTTCTATTGCTTTGGTCATTCCGCCCAAAGTTTCTACTTCCTCGATTAATTCCCATGCTTTTTCAACCAACTCTTTTGTCAAATATTCTACATAATACGACCCGCCCCACGGGTCAACAACTCGACAAATTTCGGTTTCGTGTTGAATATATAATTGCGTATTTCGGGCTATTCGAGCTGAAAAATCTGTCGGCAAAGCCATTGCTTCATCCAGCGAATTTGTATGTAATGATTGCGTATGTCCTAAAGCTGCCGCCATTGCTTCTATGGTCGTTCGGGCAACATTATTGAACGGGTCTTGCTCGGTAAGCGACCAGCCCGATGTTTGACAATGTGTACGTAAAGCCAGAGATTTAGCACTTTTGGGATTAAATTTCTTAACAATTTTTGACCAAAGTAAACGTCCTGCACGCATTTTGGCAATTTCCATGAAATGATTCATGCCAATTCCCCAAAAGAAAGATAGCCTTGGAGCAAAACTATCAATATCCATTCCTGCTGCGATGCCTGTACGAATATATTCTAAACCATCTGCAAGTGTATATGCTAATTCCAAATGTGCGGGAGCTCCAGCTTCGTGAATATGATAACCTGAAATCGAAATAGAATTGAATTTTGGCATATTCTGTGCCGTAAAAGCAAAAATATCTCCTACAATTTTCATCGAAAACTCAGGTGGATAAATATATGTATTTCGCACCATGAACTCCTTCAAAATATCATTTTGGATAGTTCCAGAAAGTTTTTCTGGTGAAACACCTTGCTCTTCGGCAGCCACGATATAAAATGCCATAATTGGTAATACGGCTCCATTCATAGTCATTGAAACTGACATTTCATCCAACGGAATTTGGTCGAATAAAATCTTCATATCCTCTACCGAATCAATCGCAACGCCTGCTTTTCCAACATCACCCGTTACACGTGGATGGTCGGAATCATAGCCTCGGTGTGTTGCTAAATCAAAAGCAACAGACAATCCTTTTTGACCCGCGGCTAAGTTTCTACGATAAAAGGCATTCGATTCTTCAGCCGTTGAAAAACCAGCATATTGCCGAATTGTCCAAGGTTGCATCACATACATTGTGCTGTACGGCCCACGCAAAAATGGTGGAATTCCAGCCGAAAAATGCAAATGCTCGGCCGAAACGATGTCTTGAGCAGTAAATCGAGTTTTTAAATTGATTCCTTCAGCTGTTTTAAATGAATTGCCTGAAGCATCCATTGGTTTTATCGGCTGATGGGTATCAAAGTCAATGTCAATTTTAGAAAAATCTGGTTTCATTGAGGATGTTGATTACCTAAAGCAAATTTACCTAAGAAATCAGTTTAGTCTAATAAATTCTTGCTAAATTAAAATAGTTGAGTATTAAACAAAAAAAAAGTTTGTCACTAACAGCAACAAACTTTCTGGTAAAAAGTAGATTTGTTTCAAAAGTTTTAGTTATACATCAAAGGTTTTTCGCTTAAAGTATTAGAATTCAATTGTTTTGGCAAATCTTTCAAGCCAAAAACGCCACGGTCTTCCCAAGCGTCAAGCCAATTGGTAATCGTTCCTCTGCTCACCTCAAAAATATCAGACAATACGGTTACATTGTAACCTTTGTAACTTAATAAAATAGCCTTTGCACGTTCTCTTTCACGATAATTTCGACTTCGACGAGATACTTCTCTTAAATGTTCAACTTGTTCTTCGGTTATCTTTCTTACGTAACGCATTTTTATCAAGTTATTAAGTACGTTTTATCACATTTTTGCTGTCATTTTACTGTACAATTACTAAGACGAGCAAATGTTTACAAACGCTGTGAGATAATTTATTTATTTACACAGATACGTTTCATTTTGAGCGAAGGTTGAATTTTTGACATAAAAAAACGAATAGACAACTATCAGATTGGGTATTTATTTCTCTTCACAATAGCCTTTTTGGTCTGTTGGCATATATTGCCTGCCCCATTTGTACATACTATCAATTATTGGTAATATACTACTGCCATAAGGCGTAATTTTGTATTCAACACGTGGTGGAATTTCAGGATAAATGATTCTTTCGATAATGCCGTCGGCCTCTAATTCTCGTAACTGATTGGTCAAAGTTTGTTTGCTAATTTCTGTTATATTTTTAAGCAAAATACTGTACCTATTTCTATCAGTCCGTATCATGTGAATAATACTGGGTTTCCATTTTCCACCAATAATATTCATACAATACACCACTGGACAATTCCCTGGTGTAAAATCTTTTGTCTTTCTAATTACTGTATTTTCCATTAGTCTAAAATTTTAGCCTATACACATAATTCTTATATATGCTGTATTAATAGTCAAAGATAATAATTTTGCTAAGAAATTAATTTACTAATAAAATGAAAAGAATTACGGTATTAATCACGATGCACTTTGATAACTCAAAAGGTAATTTTGAAGAATTAAGACAGCAAGAAATAGCTCATATTATGCAGTGGAAAGGGGCTGGTATTTTAGAAAATTTCTATATTAAATCTGAAAAAGATGGTGCAATGCTCATTTTTAAAGATACAGAAATGCAAGAAATTGTTAAAAACATTGAAAATTTACCACTATTTCCTTTCATGGAAAAGGTAGAGTATTTGAATTTTGATAAAATGTTCTAATTCTAAATACAGCTTGAAAGCATAAACTATTTGATTCAAGATTCTATTTTAACGCTTTCAAGCTGCATCTATTTAATTGAATTTATTAAGTATTATATCAATGGCCATCCACAGGAATACAACTTTTAACGGAAACGACTCCAAAAATTCTTTTATTTTTGATAACATAGTTTGAAATCAATTTACTATTTTCATCCCAAACTCGTTGCGTTCCTTCTTTCTCACCCGTTAAATAATTGCTTTCTTCTCGTACTTTTCCATTAGGAAAATAAACCAATTGTTTTCCATCAAATTGGTCATTTTTATAGTGAAACAAATATCTTAGCTTTCCATTTGGCCACCATTGTTGAAATTTTCCTTCTTTTTTACCATTAATAAAGATACGTTCCAAAAGTTTTTCTCCAGAATTATACCATCCTTTTGCTAAACCTTGCTCTCGACCTTCAGAAATAGGTAATTGATACACCACTCTATTTTCTTCTTTTTCAAGCATATAACCCGAAAAAGGCTGCCCTTTATAAAGCCAGCCTCTATCCGTTTTTTTTAGGTTATTATCAATATTTAAAACATTACTTTTTGCTTTTCTTTCATGACATGACCAAATAAGGAAAGTGAAAAGAAGGCTTGTTAAGGGCTTAAGATTCAAGATAAAAATAATTATTGAGTTACTAAAAACTGTCCCATTAATCCAGCATCTTCATGGTTTGGAAAATGGCAATGATACATAAATGGATTGGTGCTACTTGCAAAATCGTCATATTTTGCCACGACCGAAACTGTTTCACCAGTTCTGATATAAAAAGTGTCTTTCCAACCCGATTCATAATTGGCAATTGCTCCTGAACTTCGAGAAACAATCTTAAATTGAATATCATGGATATGAAATGAATGCCCAAAGATATTATTATTTACAATCGTCCATTTTTCGATTGCATCTAGTTTTACAGTTTGATTGATTGTTGTGAAACCGTAAGTATTATTATCAAATGTGAAAGCCGACCCAGCTTGTCCACCAGTTATTTTAATAGTTCGGACAGTAGTTGCGTCTGATTCTTTCCAATAAGTATTTGTGGTCAATTTCGTAGGCACGGCCACAATCGCATTTGAAGTAGCTCCTTTTACATTAATATGTAATACATTAAAATCTTTGTTGTTCAACAAGCTTCCAAATTGGCCAGTAGTTTGTGGTTCGCTACCACCAAAACCAAATTCTTGGTTGGCATTATAGGCTTTCATATCTAAACTTGACCCAACTTCATCTTTACTCAAATCAACAACAATCTCAACTCGTTCTCCAACAGCCAATTTTACACGAGTAACTGAAACAGGGGCATCGAGTAAACCGCCATCATTGGAAATGACATAGAAACTTCGGTTATCACTAAAACCAAGGTTATATCCACGTTCAGTTTCTGCATTTAAAATTCTAAAACGAACCAATTGTTTTGGTAAACTTATCTGTGCATCGTGGGTGCCATTCGCCATGGCATAATCGCCATAAGCGTGTTCGGTTGTGGTAAACGAATTATCAGAATTGTATCTTCTGCTGGTTAAGACCAATGGAATATCATCAGTACCATAAGTTCGGGGTAATGCTAAAGCCGACTCAATTGGGTCTTTGATGATGATTAGTCCGCCTGCTCCGTAGGTTAATTGTTCAAATGTTTTTTCATGCAAATGTGGGTGATACCAATATGTACCCGCATTATTTTTTATTTCAAAAGATGGTTTCCAAGTGCTGTTAGGTTCAATCATTTGATGTGGTCCTCCATCCATAATAGCAGGAATATGAAAACCATGCCAATGCGTAGTCGTAGTTTCAGAAAGATTATTGGTAACATTCATCTGAATAAAATCGCCTTTATTCATAATCAAAGTTGGTCCCCAAAATTCTGAACCATTATAACCATAAGTGGCCGTTTTGGCACCAGAACGAAGTTGTTTACTTGATTTCGCTAAAGTTAAATCAAAAGATTTCCCCGTAATTGTAGGCGGAATCCAGAGGTCATTGTAGGTTAAACTCGTGGTTGTGGTACTTGGCGTAACTGTTATATCATCTGATTTATTGCAACCATAAATAACGATAAAAATAAGTGAGGCTAAAAAAAGTGATATTTTGGTCATAAAGTTTTTCTTTAAATTTATTTATCCTTATTGGATGCCAAAAACTTTATAAACTTGCACAATTATTAAAATTTATTTTACTACCCCATAAATCATCTCCGAAACTTCGGACAAAACCTCCACACCAGCATCCGCATTCTTAAGTTTTTTAGAAAGGAGTATTAAAATATATTTTCTACCATCAGGTAAAAAGATAATTCCAGAATCGTGCTGAACGCCAGTAATTGAACCAGTTTTATGGGCAACTTTTACATCTTTTGGAAGCTTGGCAGGAATGACTGTATTAAATTTTTGGTCGAACAAAATTTTGAGCATTTCATCGCATGATTTCTTGTCAATGACTTTATTTTGAGCTATTTTTTCAAAAATAAGCAGTAAATCAAAAGCAGTCACCGAATTATTAAGTCCTTTTTCAAAGGCTTTTTTATCTTCAACTCCACGTAAAACAGCAATATCATTTGCACCTAATTTTCTCATCGACGCTTGAGCTTTTTTAGCATCAACCAAATCAATCAAAATATTGGTTGCCAAGTTGCTACTCACAATTATCATCTGATAAGTAAGATCATAAATCGTCATTCTCTTGCCAATCCGTTTATACATATCGTCGGCACTATCATCGCTAATATCAAGTCCAAAGATGCTTCCATCAACAATACTTTTAAACTCGTTTTTCACTAAAATAGAATCTGTAAGTTTAAATTTTCCAGCTTTTGCCTGTTTAAAAACTTCAATCATTACAGGTGTTTTCATGGTACTGGCAGCATGAAAGTTTTCTTTTTCATTAATAAACAATGTTTTTCCTGTCTGTAAATCTTTGAAAGCAACGGCAAATTCACCTTCAACTCCTTTTAATTTGCTTTCAATCAAGGTTTTAGTATTGTCCAACGAGTTTTTTTGGGCAAAATTATCCATTATAATTAATGAGAAAATAAGTGTAAAAAGTAGGTTTTTCATTGGTTAGTTGGTTTGAGGAAAGATTGTTCACAAAATAAATAGAAATTTGTAAACTAAATATCGAAAATTAAGGAAGTGTTTTCAGACTTATACCAAATTGGTTTTTTATGAGTTTCTTTGGCAAGTAAATATTAAAATCTACTTCCAACAACGACTTTTCCTCTAAACTCTTTTTTCTCACCATTAGGATTAAAAAGTTCGGCTAAAAAAATGTAATAGCCCGCAGGAACAACTTGATTTTGGCTGTTTTTCCCATCCCACTCTATGCTTGTATTTACACCAAGTAATTGATTTTGAGCGATTTGTTTAACCAAACGCCCGTCAATATCAAAAACCTGAACATTGGCAATGAAGGCATTTGGGTAAAGTTTAAATGTCAGATTTGTCACTTCATTTTGTCCATCTCCATCGGGTGTAAAAACTGCTGGTTCAACCTTAAAAACTGTTTCTTGAATATCGACAATTCCTTGCGAATTAGCATATCCTGGCGTACCAAATCCTTCGGACGATGCGGCCGATTGCCAATTTGAAACAATATTTGATGCAAAATTATAATTGACTTTCTCGAGTGAAACGCCAGATTTATCATCAATCAGCGGATGATGCATTTTATCAGAATAATCAAAACGATCAAATATTTTTTGAGATTCATTCATTAAAACTACCGAACCAGCTTCATCAGGAAAAGAAGGTAATGACGAAATTTCTAAAAAATTAGTTTTTACAGCCTTAAAATATTGGTTTTGTACAACTTTTACATTTCTCGTTATAACCAAAAATTGCTTCGGCAGTAAAATAAAATCTGTTGTAGCGATTGTTTTAAAATTAGCTATTTTTCCGTTTTCATCTACGTTTGCCAAAGACCAATTTTTCAAAGAAATTATTTTATCGGAGCGATTATAAATTTCGACAAAATCTTCTCCATTCATTTTAGGATTGAATAAAACTTCGTTCAAAACCACATTTCCTGAATCTGCAGGTTTAATGTTACCTAAACTAGCTTCACTCAAAAGCAATACATTTCCTGAGCAATCAGCAATATTTTTGACTGAAAGTTTATAAATTGTATTCTCTGCTAAAGAAGTATTAAGCGTTAGGTTTACATTTTTATTTTGTGGGCTTTCAACACTTATCTGTTTGATTGTCAATGATTTATCAAAACTATACGCATTCACACTCAATGCAGAAAGACTATCTAATTTTTCTGAAAATATTAATTTTACATTGGTTGTTCCCGAAAATTCTAAACGAGTTAAAATTGGCGGTGATAAATCTGGTTTTGACATTTTAGCTGCATTTTCTTTCGCAGGAGAACCTTGCAAGTCAGCCGAACTTGAAATCCAATTTCCCTCCTCTACACATGGAAAATCAGTATCAATCATTTCAAGCGAAAAACCTTGATTTTTTCCTTTTTCATACCATTTATCTGAATAGGTAACCGAAAAAATAGTCTTATTTTGAGGATTTTTCAAAACCAAAGTTGTGCCAGTATTCAGCAATGAAAAACTGTTTAAGCCAATGACATCTCCATAAATTTGAAAATCTTTTTCATTAGCTTTACTCGAAACCAAAACATAGTTTTTAGATTTTAATAAAAAACTTGGAAAAGTTACGGTAGTTGTATTGTAGGTAAGTCGAAATTTATTGAGTTCAATCGGTTTATCAGAACGATTATAAAGTTCGATAAATTCTTTTTCAGGCAAACCCTTTGAAGGAGTTGGGTCAGCCATTATCTCACTGATAATAAGGTCATTAAAGTTTTGTGCAGAACAAAACATCGAGCAAAAAACAAAGAAAATGGTGCAAGTAAATGCCGCTAAATTTCTAAAAAAAACAAACCTACACCATTTTCTTATCATCGATTATTTAATTTCAGTTTCTACTTTCACCACTTTTGCTGGTGCAACTGGTTTCGGCTTTTTAGGTGCAGATTTAGTTGCTGACGCAGCGGGTTTTGTTACTGTTGGTTTTGGCGTTGCTGGCACGACTGGAGCCTCAACAACAGTTACTTTCTCTGTTTTACTGGCTTTTTTATCAGCTTTCTTTTCAGATTTTTTCTCTGATTTTTTTATTGCTTTTTTAGCAATTTTCTTTGCTTCTTTTTCAGCCTTTTTTTCTGCCTTTTTCAAAGCTTTTTTAATTTCTTCTTCTACTTTTTTGGCTTCTTTTTTTGCTTTTTTCTCAGTTTCTTCCTTGATTTTAGCAACATCTTTTGCTAATTTTTCAGCAGATTTTTCAATTGCTTTCTTAATCTTTTTATTATTTGTATCACCACTCACAACAGTAGCAAGTGCTGAAGCAATTTCTGTGGCTTTTTGTTTTATTTCAGATTTCATTCTTTTCAAACGTTTAATATTATCTTTATGTTAATTTATTGTTATTTAATTATTACGCAAAGACACTAAACATTAAACAAAAAAACAAAATATTCGTGTTAAGTTTTTCAAAAGTTATTAAAACTTAATATTAAAAAAATCAATTTCAAAATAAGTTATACATTTGGTTTTGAAATTATAAAACAAAAGAAAATGAACTTTATTACCGAAGACATAATTAAACTGGTTATTTCGGCTGGAACTGGGGCAATTATTGGGCTAGAACGAGAATATCATAGCAAATCAGCAGGTTTGCGAACCATGATTTTGATTTGTTTGGGTTCTACATTATTTACAATTATTTCGATCAAACTTGGCTCTGACCCTGCTCGCATTGCAGCCAATATAGTTACTGGAATCGGTTTTGTTGGTGGTGGAATTATTTTTAGAGATAATTCAAACGGACGAATTACAGGTATTACAACCGCTGCGGCTGCGTGGGTAACTGCTGCACTCGGCATGTGTGTAGGTTTTGGTGATGGACTCTATGAAACGGGTTTTGTGGCAATGATATTTGTTGTTTTTGCTCTGTATTCTCTTGTTCCGATTCAACAAGTCATAAAACGAAAAAATACAATTCGTACTTATCGCATCGTTTGTAAATTTAAAAGTAAATCATTGAAACATTATGAAGAAAAATTTGAGCAATTTGGGTTAGAAGCTGAGCGTGGAACACAAAGTAAAACCAGCGAATATATCAGTGGTATTTGGATTGTTAAAGGTCCAGAAAAAAACCATGAAAAAGCCATTAAAAACTTAATGAATGATGATGAAATTGTAGAATTTGATTTCTAATTCCAACCTTTCCATCAAATTCAGTATCTTATCTAAAAATGGAAGGAAGCTATTTATGAAATTAATCATTCTAATATTTACTGTTGTTTTTATTTCGGCATGTACCACCAACGATACTCCTAATAATAGTAGTTTCATTATTGATGCTGATGCTATTTTGTTTAACAATAATTTGCCAGTCGATGGTTGTTCCGAACGAATTACGATAGTTGATACAAAAGGTGATGAAGTAAAAACAGTGCTTCCTACTGATGCAACAAAGTTACTGTTTAAGAATTTACTTGATGGCGAAATTGAAAAAATTCCCGAAGGAACTTATTCAGGAAATCTTCAAATTCCAGTAAAATTAAAATATAAAGAAACTAAAGAAAAAGGCGAATTAATTTGTGGGTGGAATCAAAAATCAACAGTTGAACAAATCGACATAATTTCAATTACAAAGAAATGAAAAAGACTTTTTTTGCAACAATTATGGTTGCTTTATTGGTAAGTTGTCAAATTGAAACAACACAAGAAAACATCATTCCAGCATACTCAAAATTAGCTGGAAAATGGAAGCTTTATAAAATTGTTCTAGGCTATCCGATGCTAAATGGGCCTTCAGAAATCAAAAATACGTATGAAGAAATTCTTGAATTTAATGCCACAAGTAAGACTTTTTCAAGAATAGTTGATGGAAAAACAACAGAAACAAGCAACTTTGATGTCAAACCACTAACAAATGGTTTGAACGAAACAAATCCTCGTGATGCTATTGTCTTTACCAAAACTAATACATATTCATACCTTTCTTTCGACGAAAAAACATCTTCGTTGATTTTATCACAAAGTACGCCAATCGGTGCAGTTTTAGCTGATGGAAATAGCTTTTATTATCAGAAAGTTCAGTAAAATTTTCTATTTTGAAGCATATTTAATAAATTGCGGGCAGAATCAAAAAAACTAATAAAATATATTATGGCAAATCATTCTAGCTCACAACGTCTTCCAGACTGGCTCATGTTGGTTATCTTCTTAGTTATCATGACAGTTCTTTGGATTTTCGGTGACGTTTTCACTTTTGTAATTGGTTTTTTTGTAATGATTGGCATTTTTGCTAACGGTTATAATAATAATCCTGCAAATCACGAACATCATTAAAAACATTACTTCAAAACAAAAACGGCTCGTTGTACAACGAGCCGTTTTTGTTTATAAATTATTCATTAGCCAAGCCTTGAAATCCGCAAACTCGGTTGTCATTGCTGTTGCTTGTTTTTCTTTACTAAGTAAAACCTCCAATCGTTCTGGAATAGACTGTTTGCCAACAACTTCCTCCACTACATCCAAAAACTTAGCATAATGTGCCGTCGAAAAGAAAACGCCATTTACTTGTTTTGTTAGTGTATTTGTGTAAGCTTTTAAGCCTAAATAGGCAACTGCTGTATGAGGACACATCACATAACCAGTGCGGTCAAACACATCTTTCATTGCTATTTTAGTGGTTTCATCATCATAAAAATACCCAACTACCAACGCTCGTAAAGTTTCTAAGTCATTATCTAGCAATGCTTTCATTCGAGGAAAATTACTCGGATTCCCAACATCCATCGCATTAGAAATCGTTGATAATGAAGGACTTATAGGTTCGTAAATGCCACTTTTCAAATATGCAGGAACAACATTATTTACGTTTGTAGCGGCAATAAATTTATCAACAGGCAAGCCTAATTTCCATGCAATGATTCCTGCACTTAAATTGCCAAAATTTCCGCTCGGAACAGCCATGATAACAGGTAAGTCCGAGCCTTGTTTTTTTAGTTGTGCGTACGCATTTACATAATAAAATGCTTGTGGAATAAGGCGAGCGATATTAATTGAATTGGCCGAAGCTAAATCAAATTTAGCTGTTAATTCTTTATCTAAAAATGCTTGTTTAACTAATTTTTGGCAATCATCGAAAGTACCGTTTACTTCTAATGCACGTACATTTTCGCCAAGCGTAGTTAATTGTTTTTCTTGAATATCACTCACTTTTCCACTTGGATAAAGAATTGTAACATCAATATTAGAAGTTTTATAAAAACCTTGAGCAACCGCACCACCAGTATCGCCTGATGTGGCAACTAAAATATGAATTTGTTTCTGCGATTTTTGGAGAAAATACGACATTAATGCTGCCATAAATCTGGCTCCAAAATCTTTGAAAGCCATTGAAGGGCCATGAAAAAGTTCTAAACAATAAGTATTTGTCTCAACTTCAACAATGGGTGCGGGAAAGTCAATAGCATTATTGACCAGCCGACGTAGGTCTTCGCTCGGTACATCTGCACCAATAAGTGCATGAGAAACTTCAAAAGCAATTTCTTGCAAACTGAGGTTATGTACATTATCCCAAAAAGATTGAGGCAACTTTGTAAACTCGGTTGGCATATAAAGACCATTGTCGGGCGGAAGTCCACGAAAAACAGCTTCGGCTAAATCAACATCAGGGCTTTGGTGATTGGTGCTATATAATTTCATAAATAATTGTCTTAATAAAAAAACCTGTAAAGCCTGCTGTCAGACCTTACAGGTTTAAGAATTTCTTCATTTAGAGCATCTTCACGAAATCATCGAATAGATAACGTGAGTCGTGTGGGCCAGGTGAAGCTTCAGGGTGATATTGTACCGAGAAAGCAGGTTTATCTTTTCTACGAATTCCTTCAATTGTATTATCGTTGAGGTTTACGTGCGTCAATTCAATATTTTCTACGCTAGAAACATGCTCTGGTTTTACGGCAAAACCATGGTTTTGAGAAGTAATTTCGCAAAGACCAGTTCTAAGATTTTTTACAGGATGATTCAAGCCACGATGCCCATTTTTCATCTTGTAGGTTTCAATTCCGCTCGCTAAAGCCAATAATTGATGACCTAAACAAATGCCAAAAACAGGCTTATTTGTTTCAATAATTTGCTTAATAGTTTCGACTGCATAAGGCATTGCCGATGGGTCGCCTGGGCCATTTGACAAGAAGTAACCATCAGGATTGAAAGCAGTAATTTCTTCAAAACTAGCTTTAGCATTGAATACTTTGCAATAACAATCTCTCTCAACAAAATTATTTAAGATACTTTTCTTTACACCAAAGTCTAAAACTGCTACCCGATATTTAGCATCTTCGCTACCTAAATAATAGGCTTCTTTGGTACTCACTATCGAAGAAAGTTCCAATCCATCCATTGACGGTACTTTCTTTAACTCTTGTGCTAAAGCAATTGGGTCAAGAATTTCGGAAGAAATAATGCAGTTCATCACGCCCGCATCACGGATATGGCGAACAATTTGGCGTGTATCAACATCACAAATACCAACGATATTTGCTCGCTCAAAATATTCTTGCAACGAAAAATCAGCAGTTGCACGTGAGTAATAATGATTAGCGTAAGCATTACAAACCATACCGCTAATTTTCACGCTCGAAGATTCTTGTTCGTCTGAGACAACACCGTAGTTTCCAATATGAGAAGTAGTGTTTATAACTACTTGCCCAAAATATGAAGGGTCGGTATAAATTTCTTGGTAGCCAGTCATTCCTGTGTTAAAGCAGATTTCGCCAGCCGAAGTACCAATTTTGCCGAGTGCTTTTCCTTTGAAAAAAGTGCCGTCTTCAAGGAGTAGAAGGGCATCAGAGGGTTTTTGATTCATTGAAGAATTATAAAAGAGTCCGAAAAAACTTGTTGTTATCGGAGAACAAAGGTAGTGAAAAATATTTACGTACAGTAATAATGTACAAAATAAGCTATATTTTCTTGTAAAAATACAAATTCACGTTCGACGATTATTCAATTAGGCAATCTCGCACAAAAAATTCGTAACATTCAATTTTAGTGCATTATATCTTAAACTATCCAAGAAAATGTATTTTCAATATGTCTAGTTAATCTTTCTTAGTACTATTCCTAAAGAATTGGTCACGAGTAACATTGTCTCTTGGAGCAGCGTTCGCACCTGCTTTCCAAGATTGGTCTCTCCAAGAGCCACTTTTTACAGCTTTTACAAAATTCACCCAAGCAAAAGGATTGAGAAGCGGGTTAGTAGTTATTTGTCCTCGACTTTCTATTTGTTTCAAAAATTGACTATTCGAATACCGATAATTGGCATCAGAACTCATTCCATGAACAGAAGCCATTTTGGCAATATTTTCGGGGCTATATGTTTCTTCTAAAATCCTTCTTTCACGGTCGTCTGGAAGTTTCATGTCAACGAGTGCTTGCTTAAATTCTTCTTCCGTGCTAAAAGGATAAACTTTAACTTCTTTTAACATTTTCGAGTCAACTTGTAGCTCTACGAATACCGAATAATCAATTTCAGCTTTTTTTGGAATGACATGAAATTGCTTTTTAAATCCTAAATAACTAAAAATTACGGTATCGCCTGGGAAAACGCCAAGTACAAAATATCCTTTACTATTGGAAAGTGTACCACGGCCTGCTCTTGGAATTGTTATATATGCACCAGGAAGCGGCTCTTTGGTTTGGCTATCAATAACCAACCCTGAGAAGGTAATATATTTAATTTCTCCTTGACTAAAAGCTAAAGTACTTATAATCAAAGACATAAAAACCAAAAGAAATGTAATTCTATTTTTCATCGTGAACTTTTCATCCGAAAATTTTCAGAAATGTAACAATAAATGGCATTGAAAGCAATAGTCCATCAAATCTATCCATAAAACCACCGTGTCCTGGAATCATATTTCCCGAATCTTTGATGGCAATGCTCCTCTTAAAAAGCGATTCGACTAAATCTCCGAGCGTTCCTGTAATAAAAATAATGACCGCAACTCCATACCATTGCCAACTTAACAAACTATCAAAATACTTTGTTAGAATAAACGCTATGATTAATGAAGTTATTGCACCGCCAAAAAAGCCTTCCCACGTTTTTTTGGGTGAAACTCGCTCGAAAAGTTTACGTTTTCCAAGAAATCTTCCTGCAAAATACGCTCCTGTATCATTCGCCCAAAGAATAAATAAACAACCCAAAATCAGTTGCGGTGCGTAACCCTTATCTGTCAAAACCATTTCATTTATTAGTGCAAAAGGAACAGCTACGTAGATAATACCCAAAAAAGTATAACCTAAATTAGCAAACGGTTTGGTGTCTTTTTTACGGTACAACTTTATAAAAAAAGTAGTGGTCAATAAAGGTACAATCAGGTAGTAATATTTGAATGACAACAGTTCTTTTTCGATAAAAAACGTCAGTGTATTCAAAACGAGGCCACACATTAAACCATAAAAACTAAGTGGATGATTTTCGTCGAGTTTGAGTAATTTATAAAATTCTCGTTGTGTAAGTGTACTAATGGCTAAAAAAAGTATCCAAAAAGTCCATTCGTTATAAAGTACGCCACCCACTATAATAGATACGCCAATAACGGCCGCAATGGCTCTTTGAGAAAGGTTAGAAAGTTGATTCAGTTTCGAGGTCATTTTGATTAAATATGTCGATTACTACTTTTGCTATAGATTCTTGTTCATCTGGCACTTGGATTTCATAATAGCCAATCAGATAGTTACTATCTTGTTTATTCAAAACTACTGCCATAATTTCATGCGTTAGCAGTTCATTTTTTAATAATTCGGCTTTAAAACTATTTTTAGTTTCAAAAACTTTTACCCAGTTTGCCATTTTGTTGTTTTGGAATTTGGTTCAAAGATAGGAGTAAAATATTTTCCTTGCTAAATTGTTTGCAAAAGAATAGTTTCTGTTTTGACGAAAAATAACTTATTTGCAATGCTACTCTTGATTTTCTCAATATATTAAGCCATGAAAAAAACACTTTTGACTGTTCTATTTTCGCTTTCTGTTTTTTCTATCTATTCACAAATACCCAAGCCATTTGATTCACTGAAACCATTTCAAATATTCATTAATCAAATGAAAACGCTATCTGCAAAGCTTGACTATGGCACTGGTTTTTATGAAATAACCAATATGCAAGGCGTGGTAGAATATAGCAGATAAAATCCACAAAAGGCACTTGAGTATTTCAAACAATGTAATGAGATTATTAATGCATTTTAACTACTAAAGAATTACGGAGAAAAAACAAAACTAAAAGAAGAAACAAGAAATTGTAATTTTAGCCAAAAATTACGCAACCGAATTGCCGCTGATTTGCTTGATGAAATCTGAAGTACTTTGAACAGTATTTTGCTTATTGGTTGATTATCAAATCAGCAAAATCAAATTAAAAAAACAATAAGGTATAATATATAATAAATTTTGATTCGAAACATGTAATGAATAAGGTAGATGAAATTATTTGGTCAGTTAGTCCAATCAATGATTCTGTTCAAGGAATTTTACTAAGTTTACGAGAATATGCTCAACCTTTGGCTGAATCAAAAAATATTGCTTTTGATTTTAAAGTTGATGAAAATCTATAAAAAATGGTTTTACCAATGGTAATTTATCGAACATTTATATTATATTGTCAAAGAAGCCATCTTTGAATCTAGTAAAATTTTCGAAAGCCAGCTAAAAAACATAAAAAGTATCATTCAAGTGTATATTGGCGATGGAGCTATGAGTCCATCAGTTGCTTCAAAAGGTTTGAATTCATTTCAAATACCAAAGTAAAATCCTGATGAATTGACGAGTTGAGAAGTTAACGTTCTTACAAGATTAGTTGATGGTTTATGCTATAAACTAATCGGTTTTCATTTTGGCATCAGCATTAATACTGTTGAAAAACATATTTTGCATATTTATCAAAAACTCCACGTCAATTCCAAAGGAGAAGCAATCACAAAAGCTTTGCGAAATAAATTGGTTTAGTATTCCTTCTCTCATTTCTTTTTAAAAGGATATTTTCCACACCACCTATTTTTCTAAAAACTGACATTTACATGCTATCATTACGGTTTTCCGTAATTGATGGTGGTAGTTTTATATACAACCTTTGTTAAAATATTATTTATCAAAACCATATATTTATCCGATTGACAAACACCTTATTATTTAAGAATATTTGTATTAAAAATAAAACCGCATTTTAATTCTCAAAAACGCTATTTAAAAAAATATTAGCTATGAAAAAAAGTATATTCTTATTATTATTTATAAGTATTAATATTTTTGGGCAATCAATTACAATTTCCCCAAATGGTAGTGCTTCGCTATTAGATGTACAAAGTACAACTAATGGAATCTTAGTTCCGAGAATGAGCCAAGATGAACGTTTGGCGATTGTCAATCCATCTATGGGTTTAATGGTATTTCAGACAGATAATACAGCTGGTTTTTTTGTCAATAAAAGTAGTATTCCTGCTATTCCAAATTGGTCGAGATTAGCCGAAGGGACTGCCTGGTCAACTGGTTTTTCGAGTATCAATGATATTTTTTCGCCTAATTCGGGTAGAGTTGGTATTGGAACTGCCAATCCTGCAGCTAAATTAGATATTTTTACTAACACCGACGATCATCTCAATTTAACTAATCAATCCTCTCCAGCCTTAGATATAAAAAGTACATTAAATTTTAAAAATAGCATTTATTATACTGCTAAAATTTTGACCATTGGTTTGAGTGCAAACAATGCTAGACTTGGTTTTTTTACTGGCGTTAATTTGACAAGTACTAATTTGCAAGAAAATATGACCATTGCTAACAATGGTTTTGTGGGAATAAAAAACATTAATCCTGAAGCGGTTCTACACGTTGGAGGGACGGATTCTGAGAAATTAAGGCTTCATAATACAAGCACTCTAGCAGCCAATATTAGTAGTGAACTATTTTTTAAAACTGGAGGCATTTTTACTGGTGCGTTAAAAACTATCGGTCAATCGAATGCAAACGCTCGATTAGGTTTATTTACATCCGCAGGACTAAATACTTCCGATTTACTAGAAAGATTATCTATTTTAGATGATGGCAAAGTAGGTATTGGTACTGTTTCACCAGCTGCTCAACTAACCGTTTTTGGTCCAAATGGCATCAATGGAATAGCACACACAAATGGTACAACAACTTTAGCTACGAGCTTAGATGCAAGTGCAGGTTGGTTTGGTACAACGACAACACATTCTTTAAAATTAACAACAAATAATAGTGCGAAAGTAACTATTTTATCAACAGGTGAAGTTGGTATTGGTACAGCTTCTCCATCAACCTATATTTTAGATATCAATGGTCGAGCCAGAATTCGACATAATAGTGCCACTGCTGGTTTATGGTTTAATAAATCTGATAATACAGAAGGTGCATTTACTGGAATGTTCGATAATGACACTTATGGTTTCTTTGGAATGGGTGCAGTAGCAAACTGGCGATTTGGTTTTGATTTGACAAATACTAGAATGGGAATCGGAACAATGACTCCAAAACATCCATTAACATTTCCAAATTCTGTGGGTGACAAAATTTCATTTTGGGGAGGCAATACGCTCAATACAGATAATCATTATGGCATTGGCATTCAAGGTTCAGTATTACAATTTTATGTGCCAACTACCTCTGAAAATTTAGTTTTCGGTATAGGAAGAAGTGGAGCATTTACTGAAAAAATGCGAATCTCTGGTGGCGGAAATGTTGGAATTGGTTCTACTAATCCTGCACTCGCAGGTTTGATTGTTGATAAAGCTGTAGGAAATGCGAATGCTATTTTTGGAAGCAATACTTCAGGAGTTTCGATAGAAAGTAATTTCCCTGGAGTAAGTTTAAATGGTTATTACAGCGGTGGCAGAAAACCAATTTCAACTGGTTTTGTAGGTGGAATCAGCATGAATCCGACTAATGGATTAATAAGTATTTACAACTCAACAGCTAGTGGAATTGCAGGAAGTATTGTTACCGCAACCGATAAGTTTTTCATCAATAATCAAGGCAACGTCGGAATTGGCACAAGCACCCCAAATGCCTCATTAAGTGTAATCAGAGGTACAGGCGTTGATGGGACAGCCGCCTTTTTTGGCACAACTTGGGCTTCTCATTTTAATTATTCAACTTCTGAAGATACATATATAAGAGGCGGAAAATCAGGTTCTAAAGTAATCATTAATGATATATCAGGCTTAGGGAATGTGGGTATTGGTACTTCAAATCCCGGTTATAAATTACAAGTAAACACAACTGGTGACAGTCCTGGTATTGTACATGCCAATAATGTCGGTATTCAAGTGGGTACATATCTAGGTTCAAATGCAGGTTGGTTGGGTACATTTTCAAATCATCCACTCTATTTCTTTGTAAACAATGGTGGATCGGCTGTTACAATCACCACATCAGAGCAATTGCAAGTTGGCAGCAGTGCAACACCTGTTGGCTACAAAATGAGTGTTGATGGTAAAGTTATCTGTACAGAATTAGAAGTTTTAACAACTCCATGGCCAGATTATGTATTTAAGCCTACATACAAATTGAAACCATTGAATGAAGTTGAAAATTTTATTCAACAAAATGGGCATTTACCAAATATTCCAAAAGCTGAAGACATTGAAAACAAATCTCTCGCTTTAGGAAATATGAGTAAATTACAAATGGAAAAAATTGAAGAATTAACACTTTATTTGATTGAAATCAATAAAAGATTGAAAAAAGTAGAAGATGAAAATGAAGTTTTGAAAAAAGAATTAAAATCTATTAAATCTCAAAACTAACATCGCTATGAAAAAACAAATATTGATTTTCATCTCTTTATTTCTTCTTTTTTTCGACACAAAAGCTCAAGAAAACCAAGATAATCAACTACTTAGAGCCGAATTTGAGGCAAGAATTACGATGCCTTTTGATGGAAAATTTCCCTATAAAGCATTTGATGCCGCCAATAGAAAGGTTGATGCTCTGCTGCAAGAAAAAAAGAATGCAAGACCAAATACGGCTGTTCCTGATATTACTTGGAGTGAAAGAGGCCCTTATAATATTGGTGGCCGTACCCGCACAATTATGTATGAATCTAGTATTTCTAATAAAGTTTGGGCTGGAAGTGTTTCTGGTGGCCTTTGGTATAATAATGACATTACAAACAGTGCTTCTGTTTGGCAAAAAGTAAACGATTTTTGGGAAAATTTGTCCGTTACAAGCATTGCTAAAGCAAATAGTCAAATTTTTTACGTTGGAACAGGAGAAAGAAGAAAAGGTGGTGGCCCAGCCTCAAGAGGTGGTGGAATATGGAAAACAGTCGATGCAGGAGCAACATGGTTTCAGTTACCCAACACGGTTCCAAGCCTTGATACTGCTTTTCAATTTATCCAAAAAATAGTTGTTTCAGGTACTGGTAAAATTTACGCAGCCACTTCACGTGGTTTAAAGACATCTGTTGATGGAGGAAATACTTGGAACGTAATTGCTAATGGTTTTTTTGAGGATGCCGAAATGGCTCCTTTCAATATCGTTTATGCTTGTAGAAGAAATAATGGTCATTCCGAAATTTTAAAATTCTCCGAAACCGATATTCTCACAAATATCACACCCGCTTACGCAGGAAATGGCCAAAGAATAGAATTAGCAATAGCCCCTTCAACAGCAGGAAATCTATTGACAATTTATGCCATTTGTATCGATGGAAACCCTAGCTCAAATAGCGATATTTTATGGTTTAAAAAATCTACGAATGCAGGTAGTAACTGGACAAATGTTACGATTCCGTTTTATCAAATCAATGGTAGCACTGGCCCTTTTTTTTCGTTTACTAACAACGGCGGTGGCAATCAAGGTGACTACGATTTAGCCATGGCTGTTCATCCAACTAATCCAAACTTAGTTATCGTGGGCGGAGCTACCGATGCTCGTACAACAGATGGCGGTTCTACATGGACGGTAGCGAGATATGGTGGAAATGTTCATCCAGATAATCATACCGTTGTGTTTTCTCCTGTCAACTCAAATCAAGTCTTAATCGGAAATGATGGCGGTGTATATTATTCATCTGACTATGGTGATGCAACTGATAATAATTTAACATTTGCATCTCGAAATACAGGGTTTAGAGTTACTGAGTTTTATAAATCGGCAATAAAAAACATTACCGATGATTTCTATACTTTAGCAGGAGCCCAAGATAATGGTACGATACAAATGCTTGAAAGTAATACTTTTAGCAATGGAACAGATATTACAGGAGCTGATGGAATGAATTGTTACATCGACCAAGACCAACCTTCCATCCAAATTGTTTCGACCCAAAACTGTAGTCATTTCTTATACAATCCAACAACTGGCGTCAATACAAATTTATTAGTAAAACCAAACGGACATGGTTTCTTAAATCCATCCGATTATGATTCTCAAAATAATGTATTTTGGGCTTATTACCAGTCTGATACTACTTTTAAAAGAACTCATTTTTTTAAAGTTAGTGGTATCGGCGGAACGATAACCATCGATAGTTTTGTGGTTGAAAGATATATAGAACCATCTTTTATCAAAGCGGGAAGAGCTGCAAATACTATTTTTGTTGGAGGAAACTATGGTAAACTCTATAAATTAGTTGTCAACCCTGCTACGAATAGTAGTACTTATACTGCCATTCATCCGCCATCTATTGACAATTATAATTGGCAAGGAGAATCTTTATTCTCTTTAGATATTGGAGCAACTGATAATGAATTAATTGCAATAAAAAGTAATTACGATTTGGAATCTGTTTTTTATTCTACCAATGGTGGTACAAATTGGATTTCTAAAGACTTAACCAGTCATGGATTACCTAATATGCCTATTTTTGCAGCTTTATTCAATCCTATTGATAGAAATCAAGTGCTATTAGCAACAGAACTTGGTGTTTGGTCAACCAAAAATATATCCAACGCAAACCCAAACTGGGAGCCAACAGATGCTGCATTAGCTCACGTTAGGTGTATGTCGCTGGAATACCGTAGTGCCGACCATTCTGTTGCCGTAGCTACATTTGGGAGAGGCGTATTTACAACAAAACTTAATAAACCTTGTTTAGCAACCAGAAATATATTTTTCCATCCACTTGGTTCTGTTCATTATGAAGCTAGTTCAAGTATATCATCATCGGCGGTACTTCCAACAGGTGTTATTTCGTATGATTCTGGTGGAAACGTAAGACTTACTAATGGTTTTAAAGTAAAATCAGGTACACATTTCAAAGCATACATTGATGGCTGTGGAGGAACAAGATAATTTTAACCAAAATTACCATGAAAGCTAATACTAACATAAAAAGCCTTAATACCGAAATGCTGTGGTTTAATCACCGTAAAAAAAGTGTATTTCTTGAAGAAGTCGTTTATCTCAAAAGTTTTGAGAATTATACCCGATTTTATTTGAAGAGCGGGCAAAACTTTCTTACTTCTTTCACCATGAAAAAGTATGAACAACAACTTACAAATAAAGGAGGTTTTACTAGAATTCATCGTGGAACGCTACTAAACCTAAAATATTTACTGGGTTTTGAAAAAACCAATGATGGACATCAAGCTTGCCTTTCGACAGGAGAAAAAATTGGCATTTCAAGACGAAAAATGAAAAAATTTGAGTTGTTATCGGAATAAAAAATCCCTATTTTAGCGGTTTAAAATCTTAATTTTAAACAACATGCTCAACGTCGCTATTATCGGTTTTGGACTTTCAGGAAGATATTTACAAGCTCCTTTTTTTCTTGCTAATCCCAATTTCAACCTTAAAACCATTGTTTCTGCCTCACAAAATCCGCAAGAAATTTATCCGAGTGTTCAAGTCGCTCGTAGCATTGATGAGATTTTGGCCAATGATGAAATTGATTTGGTTAGTATTGCTTCGCCAAATGGCACGCACTACGATTTCGCTCGTCGCTGTCTTTTAGCAGGAAAACATGTTTTGGTCGAAAAACCTTTTACTTCAACCGTTGCCGAAGCCGAAGAAGTTATTCAACTCGCAAAAACACAAGGAAAAGTACTTTCTGTTTTCCAAAATCGTAGATTTGATAGCGATTTTATGACCGTCAAAAAAGTAGTCGAAAACAAACTTTTAGGTGATTTACTAAGTTTTGAAATTCATTTTGACCGACATAAACCGATTTTAAATCCCAAAAAATGGAAAGAAGAAACTGGCCCAGGAAGTGGTATTATTTATGATTTAGGCTCTCACATCATTGACCAAACACTCGTTCTTTTCGGTAGTCCAAAAGCGGTTGCTGGCGAAACATTTATCCAAAGAGAAGGTTCAACTATTGATGATGCGTTTAATATTCGTCTGGATTATGGCAAACTAAAAGTTGTCTTGAAATCTAGTCTTTTAGTACGTGAAGAAGGCCCAAGATATATTTTACACGGCACAAAAGGGTCATTTGTGAAATATGGCTTGGATGTTCAAGAAGACCACTTAAAAGCTGGCTTAATGCCACGAATGACAGGATTTGGAATAGAATCAGTCGAAAAATGGGGCATTTTGAATACTGAGATTAATGGTCAACATTTCAGAGGTCACCTCGAAACTGAAGTTGGTAACTGGGATTTATTATTCCAAAATCTATTTGAAGCAATTACCGAAGGAAAAGAATTATTGGTAAAACCTGAACAAATTGTTGAACAAATAAAGATTATTGAAGAAGTAAAGAAATGATTTTTTAAAACATTTCGCTCAATTATTTATATTTATTCTGTGGTTCATCAATATTTTACAAGGAATCATCAAGCCCTGTAACCACTCATTCAAAAAAATAATTGAGCAGATGAAACTAATTATCTATTTTTGCTTCAACAGTATCATAATTTACCAAATAAACCTTTAAAAAAATGACAAAATTAACCCCCTTTGCGAGATTTCTCATCATGCTTGCCATTCTCGGAGCAATCTTTTTTGGTGGAAAGTATGTCCTTGAAAATACATCTTGGGGCAAAGATATGCTCAGTAAAAGTGCTACAAAAGTCGATTCTGATACAAAAGCACCCGAAAATGGCCCCGCAAATGATGTTGCTTCCAATGAAAGTTCGAGTTCTTCATCATCTTCCGACACTGAGGCGACTGCCATTGGTAATTCTTCGTTCAGTTACGTTGCTCCTGAGCCAATCAATGGCAAATTAAAAGGTGTTGTAGAATTAGGAGCAAGTGGTTTTAATTCGTTCATTGTTAGAATTGATAAAAGCAAAAACTGGAAACTAGAAAAAGCTGATTTTGGCAATAGCTTAGTTACAGAAAATATGGCAACTGACGAAGATATTCGTGCTGGATTAAAGCAATATATCGGTAAAATGCTTGATTTTGGGGTAAGTGGAAAAGATATTCACTTCGTAGTAAGTTCGGGTGCTGTAAAAGCCGAAGTAACTCAAAAAATCATCAAAAATTTGAAAGCACTCAATTATTTTGTCAACACAGTTTCGGCAGAGCAAGAAGGAGCTTTAGCATTGAAATGTGTACTTCCGAAAGATTTTGAAGATGAGGCTTTCGTAGCGGATATTGGTTCAGGAAATACCAAAATTTCTTGGTTAAATGGTGGCGGAGTTTCGGCAGTTGAAACTTATGGAGCAAAATATTTCCAAAATGGTGATGATGATGGAAAAGTTTATGATGAAGTAAAAGCAAAATGTAGCGGAATTCCGAGTATGAAACGCAAAACTTGCTTCATAATCGGTGGAGCTCCTTTTTCGATGGCAAAACAAGTGCGTGAAGGCAAAGAGCGTTATACAATCTTGAAAGCCCCAAAAGATTATAAAATGGATGATGCTAAAGGAAAAGCAGGAGTAAATATTTATAAAGCAATTAAAGATGCAACGGGCTGCGAACAATTTGTTTTCGACTGGGACGCAAACTTTACAATTGGTTTTTTATTGAATTTGCCTTAAAAACTAGCAATCAGTAAGACATATTTTAAAGCCTTTCAGAATTTCAAGTTTTGAAAGGCTTTTTTATTTTTACTTTTTTTCAAAAAAACACAAATTACCCGCAAGTTTTCTTTAGATTAAGCATCTAATTATTTGTAAACCAAAAACTTTGTTGTTTGGACGAAAAACAGCTTATCACCGACCTACAAAATGGCTCTGAAAACGCCTTTCGTTGCCTTGTTGAATTATTTCAAAACAAGGTTTACAATACGGTTTTGTCAATTGTGCAACATTCGGAAGAAGCTGAAGATATTTCGCAGGAAGTATTTATTGAAGTTTACGAATCAGTAAAAAAATTTAGAGGCGATTCAAAATTATCTACATGGATTTACCGAATTTCAACTACCAAAGCACTTGAAGCTCATCGAAAAAGAAAGGCTTCAAAACGCTTTGCGTTTTTGACAAGTTTATTTGGTGAAAATGATGAAATTATTCATCATCCCACCACATTTGAGCATCCTGGCATTTTATTAGAAAACAAAGAACGAGCAAAATTATTATTCAAACATATTGACCAATTGCCTGATAATCAAAAGATTGCCTTTACGCTTTGTAACATAGAAGGTTTAAGTTACCAAGAAATTACCGAAATCATGCAGCTTTCACTTTCATCGGTAGAATCATTGCTTTTTCGGGCAAAAACAAATTTAAGAAAATCATTGAAAGACTTTTACATGAATCAAGATTTATAAAAACATGGAAAATTCGGATAAAATAACACAAGAAATCAATCAAACGCTGGCTTCAATTGAGAGCATCGAACGAGCTAGCCCTCGAGCATTTTTTTATACTCGACTTGAGGCAAAAATGCAAGAAAAATATAATCCTTTGCCCAAAATTATGCTACGTCCAGCATTTATTTGGTCATTTTTGGCATTAATTGTCGTGCTAAATATCAGTGTTATCGTGCGTTATTCTCAAAAAACAAAGATTTCAAATGAGCAAAATGCCCGTTCATTTGCCAAAGAATATGGACTTGATGGTTTTGAAATAAATTTATAAAGCAATGAAAGAGAACAATAAATACCGATTCATTTGGGCAGCAATTGGTTTACTTTTGGTACTCAATATTGGTTTACTGGCTTGGATTATGTTTTTTTCTGCCAATGGTTTTTTCCCTCCGAAAAGACTTTTTTTGGAAAATGAATTAAAATTTGACCAAAAACAATCCGATGCGTATAGAATACTGCGTCAGCAACACGCTGCTCAAGTTAGAGCATTGAGAGAAACCGTAAAATCAATGAAAACTGAGTTTTACGAAGAGCTTTCTCAAGAAAATATCTCAGATTCAACAATTAAGTCCAAGGCTATAAATATTGAAACTAAAATGGCCGAAGTAGATTTGATTACTTTTAAACATTTTCAGCAAGTTCGGCGAATGTGTACGCCTCAACAACAAAAGCGTTTTGACGAATTAATCATGGATTTAATTCGTACAATTGACCGCCCTAGTGGTGGCCCACCGCCAAGAAATGCCAGACCTCCATTCGATGGTCCTCGACCTAGCAATATGCCACCACCTAACGAATGATAAAAATAATTTTATTGCAACCGCAAGTTTTTTTCTAAGATTACATCTAACCCCTTATTAACTGAAAACCAAGAGATATTCTATGAATTGATTTTTACAAGTAAAACTTTTTCACCTTTTCAATGAACACTTTTAAATATCAATTCTTATGAAAAAATTAGGCAAAACTACAAGTGTTGTCGCCCTTTTGCTAACAATAGTTTTTATAGCTTGTACTAAAAACGAAACAACACCAGCCGACGATTCGACAATAACTAATACCTCAAATGTATCCACATCTCTCGAAATTTTCAAGAAAATTTATGGGGCATCCGAGGTTTATATTGAGGGCAATTACGCTATTATTAAAACAAACGGCTTGCCTGACCACAAAACACCTTATTACAAAGATACGCAGTGGGCAGGTACGCAATATGAGGCTTATAACGGTACAAACAATAAATTTGCCTTGAATCCAAATCGAATTTCTTCACAAAGTTTGGTTTTCAAAATTCCAATTAACCCAGTAAAAGCTAGTAAATCAAGTGCTACTCCACTCGGTCCAATTGGTGTTTCGTTGAATGGCGTGCCTTTTTTTAATCAATATGCCGCCATGAACGCTCCTTTAACCAATGAAGTAAATGGTTTCGATCAATATAATGGACATCCGCAGCAGCAAGGGCAATATCACTACCATATTGAACCAACTTACCTAACCACTAAAAAAGGCAAAGATGCCCTACTTGGCTTTTTGCTAGATGGATTTCCTGTCTATGGCCCGCTTGAAAAAGGTAAGTCCGTGACGAATAGCGATTTAGATGGCTATCATGGACATTCGCATGCAACTACTGAATATCCCGACGGTATTTATCACTATCACATTACAGACGCAGACCCTTATATCAATGGAAATGGCTTCTATGGCACGACTGGTACTGTTTCTAAGTAGTATTTTATGGTTTTTTGCTACTTATCAGCCAAAAAACACCCAAATTCCTGCTAGAAAAGTATTAGAAAATGATGCAAATTTCTCGCACAATCAAGGTATTTTACTTTTCCAAAATCAGCCTTTTTCTGGTTTCCAATATGCTACTTTTTCCAATGGAAGCACCGCTAAAATAGCTTCTTTTTTGAATGGTAAAGCTGAAGGATGGTCCAAAGTTTGGTACGAAAATAAAACTTTATCAGAAGAACGTTATTTTGAAAAAGGCAAAAAAGAAGGCGTTCATAAAGCTTGGTGGCCAAATGGAAAGCCTAGATTTTTATATTATTTCAAAAATGACGAACACGATGGCTTACAGCAAGATTGGTTTCCGAACGGAAAACTTGCCGAAGTTTTTAATTATAAAAACGGTCACGAAGAAGGGTATCAACAAATGTGGTTTGATGACGGTTCTTTAAAAGCTAATTATATAATAAAAAATGGTCGAAGATTCGGACTTCCTGGAGTAAAAAACTGCGTTTCAGTTGTTGAAAATAACACCTTTCGAGCAAAAAAATGATTAAATCCAATTCAAAAAAAATATTTTTCAGCTTTATCTTATTCGGTTTTTTAATACTTTTTGAAGCATGTAAAACTGAAAAAAAAGAAGATTTACCTTACTATAATTCAGCTGACTTTACGCCAAATTGGTACGAAAAGGAGCAACTAGACACTTTGAAATTACATAAAATTGCTCCTTTCAAATTGATTGACCAAGACGGCATCGAAATTTCAAACGAAACAGTAAAAGGTAAAATTTATGTGGCAAATTTCTTTTTTACGATTTGTCCGAGTATTTGTCCAACCATGACTCAACATTTGGCTATGGTTCAAAAAGCATACAAGAATGACGCCGAAATTATGCTTCTTTCTCATTCAGTAATGCCTGCAACAGATAGCGTGGCTCAATTAAAAAAGTACGCCAATCATTGGAAAATTGATTCTCAAAAATGGCATTTGCTCACAGGAAATAAAGAGCAGATTTATAAGTTGGCTCGTCAAGCATATTTTGCCGAAAAAGAGATTGGTTTACAAAAAGAAAAAAATGAATTTCTTCATACTGAAAATGCTTTCTTGATTGACAAACAAGGCTACATTCGCGGGGTTTATAACGCTACATTACCGCTTGATGTCGAAAACTTGGTAAAAGACATTGAGGTCTTAAAATCTTTTCAGTAAAAATCATAACTTTGTTAGTTATAAATAAAGCCTTTTTGAGCTTATCAACAAACTAACAATGTATGAAAAAAATAGTTTTAATTGGAGCAATTATCTTGTGTTCAAGCTTTTTTTTGCAAGCACAAAATACACTTTTACTACGACAACCCGCCATTAACCAAAACGGCTCGGTGGTTGCATTTTCTTTTCAAGGCGATATTTGGACAGTACCCAGTTCGGGTGGAAAAGCGGTCCGTTTGACCATTCATGAAGCCTATGAAAGTAATCCAATATTTAGTCCTGATGGTTCTCAAATTGCATTCTCAGGAGCAAGATTCGGTAATAACGATATTTTTGTGATGTCAACCGAAGGCGGAATGCCTAAACGATTGACTTTTCATTCGGGAGCGGATAATATTGCAAGTTGGACACAAACCGATAAGATTTTGTTTTCTACTAACAGAGAATTTAAGCAAATCGAACGTCCAAGCGAAGTTTATTCGATAAGTCCAAATGGTGGTACTGAATCAAGGTTTTTAGATGCAGTAGGCCACGACCCAATTCTTTCTCCAAATGGGCGTTTCTTAGCTTTCGTTCGGGGCGATATTAATCCAGTTGCTCGCCAAGATTACAAAGGAAGCTCCGACCGTGATTTATGGATTTATGACACAAAAAATAAAACGTACCAACAACTTCCGAGTTTTGAAACCAATGATATTTTACCACAATGGGGTGGAAATAATATGCTTTATTTTTTAAGCAGTATTGAGGGAGCATATAATATTTATCGGTTAAAAATTGATGAAAATGGAAAATCTACTGAGAAACCAGAAAAATTAACCAATTTCAAAGATGAGTCAATTCGAGCATTCAATGTTTCGGCAGATGGTTCTTCAATTGTTTTCGAGAAAGATATGAATCTTTATACGCTGAAAACTTCAGGTGGTTCTGCTCAAAAATTGACCATTCAAATCAATGCTGATGACCGCCTTGATGCAACCGAACAAAAAACATTAACTACAGGTGCAAACGAATATGCAGTTTCGCCAAATGGCAAATTTTTAGCTTACTCTATTCGTGGTGAAATATTCATAAAAGAAGCTGATAAAGAAAAATATCGAAGCATTAATGTATCGGAGCATCCATTTAGAGATGTTGAGCCAACTTGGTTGAACGATTCAACGCTACTTTTTAGTAGCGACCGAGCTAATGGGAATTTTGATATTTTTATGGTTCGTTCGGCCGACACTACGCAACGGAATATTTTCAAAACTCTAAAACATGAACTTTTACAAATTACAAACACTGCGGGTGATGAAACAGATTTGACGGTTTCATCTGACGGTAAAAAAATTGCTTATGTGCGTGGTCGTGGAACTTTTGTAGTAGCTGACATCGGTGCTGATGGAAAATTATCGAACGAAAAAATATTAAGCGATACTTGGACGTCTCCTAGCGGTATTGCATGGAGCCCTGATAATAAATGGTTAGCTTATGCTATTAGCGATTTATATTTTAATCAGGAAGTTTTCATTCAAGCAGCCGATAATTCTAGCAAAGCTGTCAATGTAACCATGCACCCACGCACTGATAGTCGCCCATTTTGGAGTGCTGATGGTTCAAAATTAGGCTTTATTTCTGGTCGAAATGCAAGTCGAAGTAATGATGTTTGGTTTGTTTGGCTAAAAAAAGAAGATTGGGAAAAAGAAACCCAAGATTGGCAAGAAAGAGAAGTACCCGCAACCGATAACGCTCCTGCAAAAGGTGATAAAAAAACAAGCAAACCAATAAAAATTGATTTTGATAAAATACATGAACGAATTGTACAAGTAACCAATTTCCCTGGCGATGAAAGTGACCTCGTTATTTCAAAAGATGGCGAAACCTTTTATTATACAACTACAAGCAGCAACGCTAAAGGAAGAGATTTGTATAGTATAAAATGGGATGGAAAAGATTTGAAAGAAATCACCAAAGGCGGCACAAATTTAAGTAGTGTCCAAATGGATAAAGATGGTAAATATTTATATTATGCCAAACAAGGCTCTTTAGGTCGAATTGACTTAAAAACCAGTAATTCTGAAAACTTACCATTCATTTCTAAAATAAAAATTGATTATAATGGCGAGCGAACACAAGTTTTTGAAGAAGCATGGCGTACAATTCGTGATGGTTTTTATGACCCAAAATTTCATGGAAATGATTGGGTAAAACTACACGACAAATACAAAGAACGCTGCATCAATGCAAGTACGAGCAATGATTTTAGAGACATGTTTAACCTCCTTTTGGGTGAACTCAACTCTAGCCACATGGGTTTAACCGTTACTGAGCGTGCTGATACCCAGAAAGAAGCAACGGGTTTATTAGGGGCAGAGTTAATACCTACGAATAGTGGCGTAAAAGTTAATCATATTGTGCCTGAAACTCCTGCCGATAAAGAAAAAAGTAAACTCAACGAAGGTGATATTATTACAGCTGTAAACGGTGAAAGTGTCAATGACACCGAAAATTTTTATCAATTACTTAATGGTTTGGTCAACGAAAAAGTTTTATTAACTGTAAAAAGTACTGATGGAAAAATCAGAGAAACTGCCATTCGCCTAACTGCAAGTATTGCTACAAATTTGTATGATGAATGGGTTGAAAATCGTAAAAAATTAGTTGAAAAATATTCAAATGGACGTTTGGGTTATATCCATATTAAAGGAATGGATTTCCCAAGTTTTGAAGTGGTTGAAAGAGAATTTACTGCTGCAGGATATGGAAAAGAAGGCTTAATTATTGACGTTCGTTACAACGGCGGCGGCTCAACGACCGACTATTTAATGACAATTTTGAACTATAAACAACACGCTTACACTATTCCGAGAGGAGCTAGCAACGATTTAGAAAAGGATAAATTGAAGTTTAAAGAATATTATCCAATTGGCGAGCGATTAGTTTATGCTGCTTGGACAAAACCATCTATTGCACTTTGTAACGAAGGCAGTTATTCCAATGCCGAAATTTTCTCGCATGCTTACAAAACTTTAGGAATTGGCAAATTAGTGGGCGTTCCAACCAATGGTTCGGTTATTTCAACAGGAGGAAAAAGTTTAATGGATGGTTCTTTTGTCAGATTACCTAGCCGAGGTTGGTTTACCAAAGCAACTGATAAAAACCAAGAACTTGGCCCTGCAATTCCTGATATTATTGTTGAAAATCAACCTGATTGGATTGCAAAAGGAATTGACCAACAACTTAAAACCGCTGTTGAAGAACTACTAAAAGAAATAAATAATAAGAAATAAATCGTTTCAAAGTCCTCTCAAAAATGAGAGGACTTTTTTCATAATCTTCAGAAAGTGGTTATTTAACAAATACTTTTTAAATAGTTTGTTCTTGCTACGAAAGTTGTCTTTAATCATTTTCACCTATTTTTTGTATCTATTCGTGTAGCTTTTTGGGTTAGTAAATTACTCAAAATTGATAACTACAACTTTTGCTGCAACCAACTATTATTCGGGTTTTACCTATACAATTAATAAAAAAATTTACCATTTTATACTGTCCAAAGTAATCTAAATTAAGAACATTTGAAAGGAAGTTGAAAAGCATTATTTAATTAACAAAATCACAAAAAGGCATCAATAAGTTAAGCTTTTTTCTTGAGTAAAAACATTATTATAAAGTGTTTTTTGTAATATTGTCCTGCAAATAGCCAAAATATATTTCATTCTATGATTCGCCTTTCCGAATCTTTTATCTCTTTTTCACATGCTGATTACACTCATTTTCATCCTTGGCTATGCCGCCATTGCATTTGAACATCCAATCAAAATTAACAAAACGGCTTCTGCCCTACTCGTGGGTACGCTTTGTTGGACAATTTATGCTTTCCAAAATCATGAATCTGCCAATATTCACGACCAACTCTCACATCATTTATCAGCAATTGCAGAGATTCTTTTTTTCCTTTTTGGTGCAATGACCATCGTTGAGCTGATTGATGCTCATCAAGGTTTTAAAATAATAACTGACCAAATTTCGAGCAAAAATACTGTTATTTTACTTTGGACTATTGGGTTAATAGCTTTTTTCCTTTCTGCTGTTCTTGATAACCTGACGGCTTCTATCGTAATGGTTTCATTATTGCGAAAAATCATTTCTGACAGTAATCAACGTAAGTTTTTTGCAGGAATCGTAATTATTGCAGCAAATTCTGGTGGTGCGTGGTCGCCAATTGGAGATGTAACAACCACAATGCTTTGGATTGGTGGACAAATTTCTGCCATCAATATAATGACAAGATTATTTATTCCTAGTTTGGTTTCTCTAGTTGTTCCGCTCATTTATTTAAGTTTCAAAATGAAAGGGCAAACCGTTAATAATCAGCCAGTTGAAGACGAAAACTTCCTCGAAACAACTGCAAAAGAACGCAATATTATGTTTTTTGTTGGTCTTGGAACATTGCTATTTGTACCAATTTTCAAAACGCTTACACATTTGCCACCTTATATGGGAATGATGTTTGGGCTTGGATTGGTTTGGGTTGTTGGTGAAATTCTCCATAGCAAAAAAGATGAAGATGAACGAAAACCTTTTACAGCTTCCTACGCATTAAGCCGTATTGATTCGAGTAGTATTTTGTTTTTTTTAGGAATATTATTAGCCATAGGTTGTTTAGAATCAACTGGATTACTGCAAGATTTAGCTAAAACCATGAATGAAAGCATTGGAAATCAAGATATCATCATTCTGTTGATTGGTTTAGCTTCTTCAATAGTCGATAATGTGCCGTTAGTGGCAGCCGCAATGGGAATGTATGACCTAACTTCTTTCCCTGCTGACCATAAAATTTGGGAATTTTTAGCTTATTGTGCTGGAACGGGCGGTAGTATCTTAATCATTGGCTCAGCGGCAGGAGTTGCAGTAATGGGCATGGAAAAAATAGACTTTTTGTGGTATTTAAAACGCATATCTTTACTTGCATTATTAGGTTATTTTGCTGGAGCTGGAATGTATTTATTAGCTTTTTAAAAAAAATGTGTTTTGAAACGTTGAACCATAAAACCAAATTGCATAATTACACCCTTCCAAAACATAAAAACACCAATTATCACAATTTTATTTGGAATATATTCGGGGGTTTTACACCTTTGTCGCAGTTTTAAAATCTAAATTATTAAAAACACAATGAAAAAAATTAGTTTTGTACTATCAGCACTATTAATAAGCACTTTAACCTTCGCACAAACAGCAGAAGAAGTGGTAGCAAACTATGTGAAAGCAGTTGGCGGAAAAGATGCCATTGCACAAATCAAAGACTTGACCATGAACATGACTGGCGAAGTACAAGGACAATCATTAGAAATTTTATATCAGAAAAAACCTGCTAATAAATTTATTCAAACCGTAAGCATTGCCGGAATGGGCGAAGTTTCAAAAACAGTTTGCGATGGAACTAAAGCACAAGTTGGAGGAATGCAAGGTTCACAAGATATAACTGATGCTGAAAAAGTAAAAGCTATTTCAATGCAAGGGTTAATTGTTCCAGAAGCAAGTTATGGCGAAATGGGTGCAAAACTTACTTACATCGGCAAAGAAAAAGTTGGTGAAGTAGAAGCTCACAAAATTGAAGTAACTGTTGGCGAAACAAAAATGCTCGAATTTTATGATGTAGCAACTGGTCTTAAAATTCGTCAAATAATTTCTGCTGAAACGCCAATGGGCAAGCAAGATGTAACTTCAGATTTCTCTGATTATAAAGATGTAAGTGGCGTTAAGATCGCTCATAAAATCAGTCAAGATTTAGGTATGATGCAATTGGCTTTAACAGCAACAAAAATTCAAGCGAATACAAACTTAGCTGATGCTTTATTTACAATTAACTAAGTAATGGCTTATATTTTTAATCACTTCAAAAGGAGTAATAGCATTTTATGGCTATTACTCCTTTTGTGTTTTTCAACTTCTGCACAAAAACGCTTTGAATTTTCTCACCCTCAAATGGGAACAATGTTTAGAATAATTCTTTACGCCCATGATTCAAGCACAGCCATAAACGCTTCACAAAAAGCTTTTATCAAACTCGATGAATTAAATCTCGCTCTAAGCGATTATCGTGAAGATAGCGAAATCAATCGTTTATGTCAGAAATCTGGAACGGGCGAATTTATCAAAGTAAGTAACGATTTGTGGCAAATTTTAAAAGAATCAGTTAAAGCTGAAAAATTATCTAAAGGATATTTTGATATAACAATTGGCCCGATGACACAACTTTGGCGACGAATGAAACGCCAAAAGCAATTACCAAGTCAGCATCAAATTGATGAAGCACGTGCTAAAATTGGCATCAAGAATATTATATTTAACAGTAAAAATCAATCAATTCAATTGACAAAAAAAGGAATGAGAATTGATTTTGGTGGAATTGGAAAAGGTTTCGCTGAAGATGAAATGATGAAAATTTTGGAACAAAATGGCGTAAAATCAGCAATGATTGAAGCTGGAGGAAATATCTTGATTTCAGATTCGCCAACCGACACTCCAAAAGGTTGGGAAATAATCATTAAAAAACAGAAATTTTATCTAAAAAATTGTGGTGTATCAACTTCAGGTGATGCCTTTCAATTCGTTGAAATTGATGGCAATAAATATGCACACATTCTCGACCCAAAAACAGGTCTTGGTTTTAGTCAACCACATCAAATTAGCGTAATTGCTACTAATGGAACTACTTCAGATTGGCTTTCTACGGCTTTGTATTTAATGAATAAAAAAGAAGGAGAAAAACTAGCTAAACAACTTAGAATCAAGGTTTTAGTTGATTAATTTTTATTTTCTTCCTTAAAATTATAAGTGAGTTTAGTAATATAAAAAACATCGTTATTCAAAATTTCATTATTCTTTCTCACACTCTGATACCCATAAGCCAAGAAACTATGGCCATACCAGGCAGCTAAATTTGTTCGTTCCGTATCGACTATTTTTTCAGTTTCAGAATTTGTTTTGAGGTCGAAATTCTCTAGGTTTTTCACTTTTTCATTACCTTTTATCACAACAGTTCGGATTAAACTTTCATCAGGATACGCCAAAATTTGATAATCATCTTGTAGTGTAATTTGTACTTTGGCGTTCAATTCGCTGCTTTCGATGTCTTTTAAAGACACACTATTATCCCAAATAAGTTTAGCATTTTTATCAAACCCACAAATGATAGCGTGTGAATAGCGGAAATTATTATAAACATCATTTCCGATTCGATAATTACGCCAATTGTTCCAACCTGTACTACTTGGTGTGGTTTTATATTCGGGATAAAAAACTTCTGCAACCATCACCCAACCATCATTTGTTTGAATAATATCATGTAAAAGTAACCGATAACGTAATTTTATATCTTTGCCTTTCTGCTTTTTTTGCTTGATTCTAAGTTTAATCTTCTCTTCACGCTTTGGATTCATAAAACTGAAGAAATGATTCAAATCAGCAAAATTGATATATTGAATATTAGAGTCATCATTCAAATGTTTTAAGTAAAAGCCCAATGCAAACAACGAACAACCTTCAGCATAATTTCCCATCAAAATCGGATGCTGGTCTTCGGTATCTTTATCAAGATTCAATATTTCACCCGAAATTGGCGTAAGCTGCTTATCACCCAATGCTAAAGCACTAATTGCTTTTCCTTCATAAGAATACTTTTTCAAAATAAACTGACAATTACGGTCGTTTTTCAACATTAAATACAAGAAATTACCCTTTTCGTCAACATCTAACTCATTGATAACTAAGTTATTACTATGAACTTCTGGCAAAACTTTTGATGTTTTATCGAAAAAGCTAAACATCACCACCACGGGTCTATCATTAAATTTTCCGCCAATAAAAGCCTTACTTTGTAAAACAACAAAATGTTCAATTTCCATGTTGGTAAGCAAATTTCCTTCTACATAAGTCTTGTCACCAGTTTCTAAATCAATACGTAAAACACCAATGTCAATTTTATCCGATTTTCTGAATAAAACGTAGAAAAAATGCTCGTTTTTAAATGTTTTGAGTAAATCCAATTCTGGTTCGGGAACAAAAGAATTTCTCCAAATTTGGGTCAAAGTACTATCATATTTATAAAAATCAATTATGAATTTTCTACGAAATGGTTCTATTTTTGATTGCATTAACAACACACCATTTTCTTGCATTGGAATCAACAAATTTTCCTCATCAATATCGGTACGTCGTTCAAATTCAATTCGCTTGCCTTGCGTCAATTGAGCTGAAACTGAGAAAGACAGCAATAAAAAAAACAGAATAAATAGTTTATTTGAATAGCTTTTCATCATATTTGTTCAAAATAATCACTTCCCACGAAGACCTAACTCAACAATTTCCAAGTTAGCCATTTTTCGATTATCAAGTGTAAATCTAAGCAAAGTTTTCATTTTATGAAAACCTTCTTTCCCAGCCGCACCAGGATTTAAAAAAATCATATTATTGAGTTTTTCATCTCGCATTGCCTTTAAAATATGTGAATGTCCACAGACAAAAATATCGGGTATTTGTTCTTTCAATTTCTTTTTTACTACAGGATTATAATTAGGCGGAGTTCCTCCAATATGTGTCATCCAAACATCAAATCCTTCAATGGTAAAATATTGATTTTCAGGCACTTCCCACTGAATTTCTTTTGCATCAATATTCCCAAAAACAAACCTTGTTGGCTTAAAATCTTGCAGTTTATCAATTATTTCAACTGAACCAATATCTCCCGCATGCCAAATTTCGTCGCAATCTTTAAAATGCTCAAACACCGTTGAATCAAGGAATCCATGTGTATCTGATATCAGTCCAATTTTGGTCATTGATTATTAATTTACGTTTAATTCCTTTAACTTCAAATACTTCATAGTAGCATAAACTGCTTGGGAAAATGCCCAAACAAAGCCACGATATCCGTTCAAAAAATTAAGTCTAACAAGGTATTCTGTCAAAAAAGTTATAGGAAATTTCGTGATGATTTTCAACAAAGACGCTTTCTTTCCTCGTTTGTACAATTCACTCGCTCCTCTGGTTGAATAATTGTTCATTTTCTGAAAAACCTCTGCTAAATTGGCATAACTATAATGCAAAACATGGTTTTTCAGTACTGCAATTTTACCGTTTAAAACCACGTCTTCATGTACTTCACGGTCGTTATAATTACCAAATTTCTTATTAAAAAGGCGTAAATGAGGCATTTTATATTCTCGTCCATATCGCATAATTCCACCCAAAAAAACCAATGTGTTTGGAATCATATAACCCTGATAATCAGCACTTTGTAATACAATATCAATTTCATCTTTCAATTCTTTTGTCACTACTTCGTCTGCATCAACAATAAATATCCAATCGTTTTTTGCTTGTTCAACAGCAAAATATTTTTGAGTACCAAAACCATCAAATTTGCGGTACATGGTTTTGCATCCAAACTCATTAGCTACATTAATTGTTTCATCGGTACTACCGCTATCTACAATCAAAATTTCATCAGCCCACCCAACAATGGCTGCCAAAACTGCTCTAATTGTTCGATTATTATTGAGTGTGATAATTACAACAGAAACTTTCATTTTAACTGGTTTTATTGTCAAAGTTAAGGTTTTTGATTTTTTCAATCGTATTTTTGCCATAATTATTTAATTAAAAAAAACAGAATCTAGATTGGCTTTCTTGAAGTCCATTTGAAAAAATTATATTAAAAATGATAGAAACCCACGCACATATTTATGATGAGCAATTTAACGAAGACCGTGACTCGATGCTCGAAAGAGCTTTTGGGGCTGAGGTAAAACAAATTTGGATGCCTAATTGCGACCACGAAACCATTGAAGGGATGTTGACGTTGGAGAACCAATATCCCAATATTTGTCATGCAATGATGGGCGTGCATCCATGTTATGTAAAAGAAAATTTTGAAGATGAATTAGCGATAGTTGAGCAATGGCTTGAAAAAAGGAAATTTATCATGATTGGTGAAATCGGCATTGATTTCTATTGGGATTTAACGTTTGTAGCTCAACAAGAAGAGGTTTTTTTGCGACAATTAGCGTTAGCCAAAAAGTATAATTTGCCAATTTGTATCCATTCTCGCAATTCAAAAAATAACGAACACAATGCCATTCTTCGTTGTATTGAACTTATAAAAGCATTTGGTTGGAGCGAATTAAGAGGTATTTTTCACTGTTTTTCAGGAAATTTGGAGGAAGCCCAACAAATAATTTCAATCAATTTTTTATTGGGTATTGGCGGTGTTGCAACCTTCAAAAATGGAGGAATGGACAATATTTTACCTTTCATTGATTTGAAAAACATTGTTCTTGAAACCGATTCTCCTTACCTTGCTCCTGTGCCTCATCGAGGTAAACGAAATGAGGTTTTGTATATTGAATTAGTAGCCAAACGAATTGCCGAAATCAAACAAATTCAGTTGAGTGACGTAATAAAACAAACCACTCAGAATGCAATTGACTTAATCACAAATAATTGATTATCAGGTATTTAAATAAATAATAAATTGAACTTAAAAACCATCTTTCTCGGAATAATATTTGCCGCACTTTGGGCTTCAGCTTCGGCAGCAGCAAAAATTGGACTACGTTCGGTTGAACCTTTGGTACTTTTCCAAGTTAGATTTTTGGTAGCAGGCATTGGTATGCTCGTTTATTCTTATTTTATTCAAAAAGACAGGCTTCCGAAAGGAAAAGAATGGAAAGAATTGGCCATTTTTGGCTTACTGAATGTAACGCTTTATTTGAGTTTTTTTGTGTTAGGCGTAAAAGAAGTTGCTGCAGGAATTGGTAGTCTTTCGACGGCAACTAATCCGTTGTTTATCAGTGTATTATCTGCTTTTTGGTTAGGGCGAAATATAAAATTTTCAGAGTGGTTTGCTGTACTTTTAGGGATGATTGGTGTTGGCATTGCTTGTTTTCCATTGATTCAAAACAGTTATGCAACGCCTGTTGGGCTACTTTACATGTTTTTATGTATGCTTTCCTATTCTGTTGGAACGATTTATTATTCTAACATCGACTGGAAACTTACTCGAACGGCTATTAACGGTTGGCAAGTTTTTTTAGGTGGAATTTTGATGCTTCCTCTTACTTTTTTGATGCACAATTCACCCAATAATTATGATTTAACTTTCTTACTATCAGAAATTTGGTTGATTGTTCCTGTGTCAATAATCGCAGTGAATCTTTGGTTATATTTGTTAAAAGTAGATGCTGTAAAAGCTTCTTTTTTCCTTTTTCTTTGTCCAATATTTGGGTTTACTTATTCCTATTTTTTACTCAACGAACCTATTACTTATCATACTTTTTTGGGGACAGCATTGGTAATTGTTGGACTTTACGTTGGACAACGTGAAAAATTGAGCAAGTAGTTAAACCAATTGATTAGGTTTTAGTCAAAATCAATATTTTCTCAGTATTTTCGTTTAAACTTTCAAACGATTTTAAGGACATTTATGAAATATTCGCTATTGGCTTCGCTTTCGACAGCTCTAATTTTGACTTCAATTTTGATAAATTCTTGCACAAAACAAGAACAAATCTCGGCGAATTCAGCAAGTTTCGATTTGTTACAAGAAAAAATTCTTACCAAAAGTTGTGCAATAACAGGCTGCCACGCTTCTGAGTCTGACGGAACTTATCCGCAACATGGTTTGGTTTTGGCAAAAGGAAAGGCCTACAAAAATTTGTTTGAAATCGACCCAAAACATATTGGAGCAAAACAAGACGGTTTGAAACGAGTAAAAGCGTTTAAATCACTCGAAAGTTTGTTATATCACAAGCTATTTTATGATGTAAATCATCACGGTGGCAAAAGCTACGGTGCGATTATGCCTTTGGGAGGCGACTTACTTTCGGTTGGACAAATAGAATTTATTAGACGTTGGATTGAGGCGGGAGCTCCCGAAAAAGGAAGTGTTGCAGATGCTTCATTGCTGAATGACACAACGCCTAGCACTGAAACATTTGTGGGTTTACCTGCCCCTGCTATCGGAACTGGTTATCAAATGACTTTGGATAAATTTGATGTAACACCTAATTTTGAACGTGAATTTTTTGTCAGAAAACCGCTCGGCAATACCGAAACGGTTTATGTCAATCGCGTACAAATTAGTATGCGTCCAGGAAGTCATCATTTTATTCTTTATGGATTTAGAAATAATTTGAACCTTGCCCCCATCAATCAAGTACGTGATTTGAGAAATAGCGATGGCACTTATAACCTAGTAACATTTACCCAAATGGGTAATCATATTTTCAATTTTGGAGGAAGCGAAGTAAATTCAGATTATACTTTTCCTACAGGAACAGCCGTTGAAGTGCCTGCCAATGCAACATTTGATATGAACTCGCACTATTACAACAAAGGCACTAAACCCATTCCAGGCGAAGTTGATATTAATCTTTTTACAACAAAAAAAGAGAATGTCAAAAATGTTTTGAAAGTTATTGATTTTGGCAATCAAAACTTAAATATTCCAGCCAAACAACGTGTTGTAATTTCAAAAGATTTTACTTTCGATACCAATGTGAAAATTGTAATGCTATTTTCGCACACACATAAATTTGGAGAAAAATTTGAAATTTTGATTAAAGGTGGTGCAAGAAACGGCGAAATCGTATATACTTCTACGAACTGGGAACATCCCGAAAAAATTGATTATTTACCTAATATATCTCTTAAAAAAGGCGAAGGTTTAACTTCAAGAATTACATACAATAATACTTCTGACAAAAACATCAAATTTGGTCTTACAACTGAAGACGAAATGGGAATTATTTTTGGTTATTATCATGAAGAATAGCTTGCTGACAAGTATTATAATTGCAACATTTTGGCAGAATTCCCATGTTAAAAAACGACAATTTTGAATTAATTAAAGGCGAAATTGCCGATTATTATTTGGATAATGACGGCATCCTTTTTTCATTTTCTAAAAACCCAAAAAGGACTGTTAAAAATATTTCTGAAAACATTGCCTTGGTAAAAAAAATAACTAATAATAAAGCTGTTCCGTTACTTATTTACTTATGCGATTCGCCCATTCCTGATAAGCAAACTCGCAAGTTTTCTACAGAACAACTTCCCAACGTTTATAAAGCAATGGCAATGGTTTCAAAACCAGGACTATCGCAATTGATTATGAGTATTTTGTTCAAATTTCAGCAACCGCCCATCCCAATAAAATCATTTACAAATGACAAAAAAGCCAAAGAATGGTTAATGCAATTTTTGTAAATTTTTATTGTTTTTTCGAATCAAAAGAAAATATTTAGCAGATTTAAAAGCGAACCAAATAGTAGATTATTTGCTTCGCTTTTTTTTGTGATTTAGCAATAAATCTAATAAATTACTTCCAAATTGAAAAAGCTATAAAAATGAAATTTATCTTAACTATCAACGCATTACTTGTGTTGTGTTTGCTAACTTGTAATTGTTCGAGTAAGAGCAATTATACACTCAAAACTCCACGAAATAGTCATATTCCGTATATGATTATCAAATCTTCCGACGAAATAGTTGATTCCCCAAAAAGAAAGGCGAGCATGAGCATCGTTTTGAGAGACAGCACTATTTTTAGTTCAAACATCGGAATTGAACTGCGAGGAGCAATTTCTCAAATGTTTTATGATAAAAAATCTTATGGTTTTGAACTCAGAAATGATAAAGATGAATCATTGCCAGCAGCTATTTTAGGGTTACCGAAAAACACTACTTGGATTCTGCACGGCCCTTATGGCGACAAAACATTGCTAAGAAATACGGTTGCTTACAAAATTTCAAATGACATTGGTCGCTATACTGCTCGAACGAAGTTTATAGAATTGGAAATTAACGGCGAATATCTTGGATTTTATGTTTTGATGGAAAAATTGAAACAAGACAATGACCGAATAAATATTGCCAAATTGAGTAAAAACGATACTTCCGCTGAGAAAATTACGGGCGGGTATATCTTGAAAATTGATAAAACTGTCGGCAATGATAACGACGAAACCAATTATACGAGTGAAAATTCTTTTCCATCTCGCTTTGACACCAAAGGTCGGCTCACCAAGCGAACTGTTACACACTTTTTGTATGAATATCCGAAACCTAAGAATATTTCTCCAATTCAAGCAAATTATATTCAAAATTACATAGCATCATTTGAAAATGCTTTAGCCTCCGAAAATTTTAAGGATGAACAAAATGGTTATCAACACTACATTGATGTCGATAGCTTTATTGATTTTTTTATTTTGACCGAACTCATGCAAAACCACGACGGATATCGACTTAGTACTTTTTTACAAAAAGACCGTGGCAAAAAACTCCAAATGGGGCCAATCTGGGATTTTGACATTGCTTTTGGTTCGGATAATGGTTTTTGTGATGGCATGAATCGCCACGCTTGGGTATTTCAATATAATCAATATTGTTCTTCTGATAATTGGTTGGTTCATTTTTGGTGGAAACGTTTGATTTCGGATGATGTATTCAAACGCAAATTAATTTTGCGATGGAAAAAACTTCGAGAGTTACAACTATCTGATAATCAATTAGATAAAACGATTGACAATTTCGTAAAAGAAATTACTGAAAGCGGAATGGTTGCTAGAAATTTTGAAAGATGGGATATACTTGATGAAAGAATTACGCCAAATTCGACAAAAGGTTCACATGAAAAAGAAATTGCACGAATGAAATCTTGGCTAAAAGCACATGCCCAATGGATTGATATAAATATTGAAAAACTGTAAGATGGATAAAAAACTATGTCATACAAATAAGTGTTAAAACTCCATTAAGTATTTTATTTTTTCTAAATTGCTTCACTTATTCAACGCCTAAAACCTCATTCAACCAAATGCAAAATCAATTAAATCGCCGTGATTTTATTCGTCAAAGTAGCTTTGCTGCTCTTGGGCTTGCTTTTACGCCAAATTTCATAAAAAAGGTTGCTCCAAGTGACCGTCTCAGAGTTGCTCATATTGGCATAAATGGTATGGGAACGCAACATTTAAGATGGTTTTCGGCTTTGCCCGAAGTAGAAGTTGTTGGACTTTGCGATTTAGATAAAAATCATTTAGCAAAAGCACAAAAACTACTCACAGAACTAAATCCTGGCACTAAAGCACAAACTTATGACGATTTTAGGTATCTTTTAGAACGTAAAGATATTGACGCCATTACTTGTGCTACGCCTGACCATTGGCATTCGCAAGTTGCCATTATGGCTTTTCAAGCAGGAAAAGATGTGTATGGCGAAAAACCGCTCTCGTACAATGTTCGTGAAGGCCAGCAAATGTTGAAAGCCATGAAAAAACACGACCGTATTTTTCAATTAGGTACGCAAATTCATGCTGGAGAAAATTATCATCGAGTAGCCGAAATTATCCAATCGGGAGCAATCGGAAAAGTAAAAACAGTTAGGTTATGGAAAACAGGTTTTCCGCCAACATTAGGGCCGGCCAATTATCAAACGCCACCCGAAAACCTCAATTGGGATATGTGGTTAGGGCCAGCTCCTTACTCAAAATATACACCTGAGCGTTGTCATTTTAGTTATCGCTATTTTCTCGATTATTCTGGTGGTGTTTTCCAAGATTTTTGGTGCCATATTGCTGATATTGTTTGGTGGTCAATTTCACCCAAAAACCTAACAAAAGTCAAAGCCGTTGGGGAAGCTCCCGAAGGAATTGCTGACGCTCCAAAATGGATTGATATTGAGTATGATTTTGAAGATTTAAAACTTTACTGGACTTCTACGCCACCAAATGTACCTGGTGCAGAAAAACGAGGAATCGGAGCTTATTTTGAAGGAGAAAAAGGCACATTAATTTGTGATTACAGCACTAAAGAGATAACAATTAATGGTGTGACGATGAGTGATATTCCTGAAATTCCAAAAATAATTGAACGCTCGGCTGGACATCAGCAGAATTTTGTGACGGCAGTAAAAAATCGTACGCAACCTCAATCAAATTTAGAATATGCTCGTCAGATGACAATGCCGATGCATTTAGGATTGATTTCGTATCGTTTAGGAAGGGAATTACTTTGGAATGCAAAAAAAGAAAAATTCCGACACGATGCCGATGCAAATGCCTTACTTTCGAGAGAAAATCGCAAAGGTTGGGATTTGGTTTAAACATAATTTTCGCTCAATTAAACGGTTCTTTGTTTTTTCAAGAATCGTTTAATTGAGCGAAATCAAAATATATTTTTACTTTTTAAAAAAAATCTTCTTCACCACCATTCAAGAAATATTCATCAAAAAGATGTTTCTTTTTTTTCCAAGAAATAGCCAATTAAAGACCCAAGTATCAAAACGAAAAGTAGCCAAATGGCATAACTTGCAGTTTTTTCTATCAATTTGGTAATTATATTTTGTTTTTCAAACAATCGTTCAATAATCCAGCCGATTGCTGCAATTCCAGCACAAAAAGCCCCAGCTAGCCTAAATACTGTATAAAAAGAAGTTCGGCTAAGTACAATTAACCATGGAATTACGGCCACAATTACAAGCAATTGCATCAATTCGATACCGATATTAAATCCCAAAATACTTAATGCCATTTTGGTAGTATTGAGATTTAGGTTTTCAAGAGTATTGGCAAAAGCAAGACCGTGAATTAGCCCAAAACCAAGTGCAATATATGTTTCTTTATCGGGGAAAATCGGTTTTATTGCATGAATGGCCGAAACCAAAATAGAGACGCCAATCATAATTTCAACGAGTTTACTTGGCAGAAAAATCCAACCTAAAGTACCAAACAAAAGCATAATTGAATGTCCAATAGTAAAAGCCGTAACAACTTTAAGAATATGAAAAAGACTCTGACGAACAGAGCGATTTGATGCCCATTTATGAAATTTGGAAATTAGTGGAATTGGCAACAATAACACCAAAAGAAACAAAAGGTGGTCAGTTCCTTCTGAAATATGTTTGATTCCAAGTAAAACCATACTTTTGAACCCTCGCCATAAACTACCTTGTTGGAGACTGAGTTGAAAAGGTTTCACGGTTCCACTTGGAATATCTAACGTAATTGCTCCAACTTCTTGAAAATTGCTACTTTCATCAATTATTCCTTGCATAAAATCTTGTTTGATGGCAATCAAAATTTTATGTGTTATAACTTGATGAATAATCACATCATAATCAAAATAAAAATTACGCAGGTCATAAAACTGCGGAGGAGACATTGTAAAAGCTATCACAAGCTCTTTATAATCACCTGTAAGTCGGCTTTTAGTTTCGATAAGTTTCATCGAACCGAGTGATACTTTCCATGGTTTACCATCAAATGTTCGCGGTCGAATATGTTTTAAAAGATAAATTCTTAGAGAATCGCCCAATCTTTCAATCAATCGAGTTGAATTATCATTGACACGCATTCCTATCGCCGATTGTAATTCACCTAACGGAAGCTGAATTTCGCCAGAAATATTTTTTTCGTGGATATTTAGCAAAACCGTTGAATTAGGCATTGGGTGAGCATCAGATTCGATTGCGGCACACAAAAAAGTAATTATTCCAAGAAGAGTAAAAACGTATTTTCTAAAAAATCTCATATCCATTAACAAACAAGGTCTAAAAAAAGAATATAGATTGTATCAATAACATTAAGAAGATATAAATCTTTAATTAAAAAAACCTAAGCTCAATTTTTAGATTTGAGCTTAGGAAATAAACGTTTGGGATTCTTAATTTCCACCATAATCAGCGGTTCTATCTCTCCAAACAGAATGTGGATGATTGGCATTTCTCACTATGATTCCACCTTGCATCGAAAACTCTATCCAAACATTTGGCCCATCAATTAATACATAATCTCCTTTTGAAGTCAAATCTGTTGTTCCCGAATAAGATATGTAAGTATTATCAATGTCAGCTTTATATTTTGCGTAAACTGCGGCAGCAGCCTTATCATCCAAATCGTCTGTATATGTTTTAATTGCAGCTAAAACCAAGTCTTTTTTCGTTGAACTTAAATCGCCAACTTTTACACCTGATTTAGTACTTGGAAATTTACCATCCTGACCAGGCCCTAATATGAGGTCGTTTTGAGTTGAAGAACGTTTTGCTGCAGTAAGTTCTGAAGAACTCAAACCTTTTAGCATGGCAGAAAGTGTGTTTAATTCTTGTACAATAGGCTGATAAGTGACATTTTTCCAAGTATAGCTTGGAAAAGGTTCTGTCGATCGGAAAGATGGAGTTCCTCCAGTCATTTTTCCATCTTTGTAAGTATAAATAATTGTTCCATGATGCCCACCAATTTGCAAACACCATAATCCAGTAGTGCTTGGAGTTCCAATAAACGCAATATAATAATTACCAGAACCGTAATCTGAGCCACCACCAATAGAATTCAGATAGTCATCTGCTGCTAAAATACCTACATATTCTTCATTGCCTTCATTAGCAATGGTACTTGTAGCAGACTTTAAAAGATTGTAGAATGCTGTCCATTGGGCAGTAGAAAATGTACTTGATTGTAACCCTACCCTTCCTCTGTATAATCCTTCGGGTAAATTAGACCATTTTTGTGCGTGAGCTTTATTATAGGTGTCTTGTAATGAAGTTGCTTGGGTCGAGGATAAAGTAGCTTTAAAAGCCTCAGCCATTTTTACAATTGTAGTAATATCTGTTTCCATTGACCAGCCCGTTCCACTTGTTGTTCCACCTGTAGTACTTGCAGTAGAAACAGTCATTGAAAAACTACACGATTGTCCTCCCAATGAAACTGCAAATGTAGCAGTACCACTTGTTGAAGGTGTACCTGTAATTGCAAATGTTACCGAACCAGCCCCCGACACTAATGTACCAGCAGTTAAAGTAGCGGTTAAGCCCGAAACTCCTGTTGAAGCAATACCTGAACCAGCAGCATATGCTGCTCCATTTCCACCTGTATATGGAACTGTTGCTGTACCAGTGAAAGCTGTACTTGCGGTTGGTGTTCCCGAAAAAGTAGCTGATGAGCAATTTAATGCGGTGACTGAAGCAGAGGTAGTTGACGTAACGTCTGTTTTTTCGCAAGCGATGATTAGTAATGTGGCACTAATTCCAAAACTTAGCAATGCATTTTTTAATTTCATAAATGTAGGAGATATTTAATTCTTGATTAATACCGACATAGACGATAGAATCTCAAATTAAGTGGGGTCTAATAAGTCATTTATGAGTGAAAAGGAAAAAAAGCCAAGTGAATCGTCAAAATCAACCTTTCTCAAACCATTTTTTAAATGAGGTAACTTTTTCTTTACTAATGATTGCTTCAAATGCAGCAGTTGGACGAATTTTCACCAAAATTCTACTATTGAAATAGGGTTCGATTTCAACAATGCTTTCTCTCGAAAGTATATATTGACGATTGGCACGAATAAAATCTTGTGGGTCTAATTGATTTTCGAGGTCTTCGAGTTTAAAATCAAGCAAGTATTTACGGCCATCGAATAATTGCCCAAATACTAATCCTGTTTCAATAAAAAAATAGGCAAACGCATTAGATTTGATTGGTAAAAGTTTGTCTCTAAATCGTACTAAAAAACTTTTTCGATAGCTCTTTTGGGAAAAAGCTTGCTGTTTTATTAATTCGTTGAGCATTTCTTGTTTGACTAACTGCTGGTTATTAAACTTGTCGATAGCAAAACTTAGCGACTCTAAATCTATCGGTTTTAATATATAATCTATACTATTTAGTTTAAATGCTCGAATTGCATATTCGTCAAAAGCAGTTGTAAATATGATTGGCACATTGATTTGAATTTGTTCGAATATTTCAAAAGAAACACCATCGGCTAGTTGAATATCAGAAAAAATCAAATTCGGACTTTCATTCGAGGTAAACCATTTGATTCCTTCTTCAATAGAATCAATTACTGCCAAAATTTGACAATTAATATTCAGTTGATTTAATAAAAACTTGAGTTGACTAGCTGCCGCCGACTCATCCTCAATGATAACTATTTTCATGGAATCAGTGGTAAAATCACTATAAATGCTTCATTTTTTTCAATTTCGATTTCATGGTTGGCTAAAATCTTAAATCGCTCGTTTAGGTTCACCAAACCAATGCCTGTTCCTTCCGAATTCATCTTACGATTAAGTGTATTTTTGACGATGAGCGTTTTTTCATTTTTATTCGATTCAATCCAAATATTTAGAGGTGATTTCGTAGAAATAATATTATGCTTAATTGCATTTTCAATCAAAAGTTGTAATGAAAGTGGTGGAATACTGAAATCGGTATTGTCTATATTTTTGGTGATTTTCAGGTTATCCCCAAATCTTATTTGCAATAAAAAAATATAGCTATCTACCAATGTTAACTCCTCTTTTAGCGGAACTAACGACTGCTCTTGCATACTCAAAGAATACCTTAATACTTGAGAGAGTTTCTGTAGATAATGCTGACTTTTTTCTTTGTCTTCATTGATAAGCCAACTGAGGGTATTCAACGAATTGAATAAAAAATGAGGGTTTAATTGGTTTTTCAGCGAAGTAAGTTGCACTTGTAAATTCTCATTTTTTAGGTGTTCGTTTTCAAGCAAAATTTCGTTTTTTCGCTCAGTTTCAATCGAAAATTTACTAAAAAAGTAGGCTATCATAGCAATCAAAATGCCTCTAGCAAAGACCGTTGGAATCATCCGTGACGATAAACCAATGACAATCATATTTAGCATTGATAAAACAATTACGAATACAATACAATGTAGCATTACATCAAAAATACGCCTCCACTTAGAAAAATTCGCTCTTGAATGGCGATATATAAGCTCAATAAACGATACTGAGTAAATTAAACAGACGGCAATTTGAATGAAAATATCTAATTTGGCAATGCCTGATTTTTCTAATCGTGGTAATTGAAGAAATATTATAGGCAAATTTACGAACAAAGCCACAAAAAGCGACACTCCCCAGACAAACTCCTTAGTTGAATGATTCTTGGTCATTAGTAATATTAAAAAAATATACCAAATGTATGAATTTAATTAGCATAATTAGAAAATTCAAAGTGAATAGGAAAAACTTGCACTTGAAAAACACATTCGGAGTGTTACAAATCCACAAGAGGTGTCGCGTCATATTCTTGTATTAAAAAAAACCGATACGCGTGATGTTCGTATCGGTTTTCGTATTTTAATTTAATTTATTTTAAAACGAAATAGTATTTACTGTATTTGTACCCGAAGTTGTAGGCGAAGATTTTAATGTTCCGCCTGCGTTTGAATACGTTCCGCCTGTATATAAGCCCCATCCTGAAGAACTGCCCACAAAGCTTCCGCCAGTATAACTTCCTCCGAAATAAATTTTATACTGCGTGTTTTTTGTCAAACTTGGATTAGAAAAATGGAAATAATAATTGGCATTTTTAGGCTTAAAAGTAAGCATTTCTTTTCCAGAAGCGTCTTCGATATGCAATACTGACGAGGCAGCAAGTTGTGTACTTGAAGTTAGATACATACTTACTTGTGTTGAAGTTGCAGTCATGGCTTTAGTCATTCTGGCATTAGAACCCCCAGCAATTAAAAATCCACCATTAACAAGAAAATTTCCGTTAATATCAATGCCTTCTTCAGGTTGGTTTGTTGGGCCACCGACAATGGCAGTTCCACCCGTTATTGTTATATTTCCATTACTATCAATTGCGTCACTTCCAGTAACTATTAATATACCACCTTTGATGTAGATGTGGCTACCGTCATTAGATTCAGTTCCACCAGAAACTGTTCCCATTGAAGCATTAATACCATCATTGGAAGACGTTACGTTTGTAATACCGCCTGCAAAAGTAATGATTTTAGACTCTATTCCTTCGGTTGATTTGGTGATATTGAGCGTACCATCATTCACTGTAATGGATGTTTCTGATTTGATACCATCATCAGTTGCTGCAATGTTTAGTTCACCATTATTCATTGTAAAAGCTCCATCACTTTTAATACCTTTGGCTTCGCTGGTATTGGTCGAATTATAAGTAAATTTTGTACCCGTTGCTGAAATATTCGTTGTACCGCCACTAACCGTTGCCGTACCATCCACAGTTATGCCTTTTGCTCCACTTCCTGTGCTAGTTATGGTCAAGTTACCTCCTTTTATTGCCAAATTTTTATCGCAATTGATACCCGCAGGTGCTGCAATGTCCGAATCTTCCGTATCATAATAAGCTGCTCCAGAAGTTGTAATTTTCACTGTACCAGCAGTTAGTGTAAAATCTCCGCCTGTTTTGATACCTTTCGAGCCTTTACCCGAAACCGTTAGCGTAACGGACTCAGATGTACCAATCGTAGTATAGCTTTCACTCTTAATAGCATTGCCTTTATCGCCTGTTGTAGTTACTGCTAACTTACCTCCTTTCACCAAAACATAAGGTGTAATGGTAGCATCAGTTCCTTCATACGGAGCTGCAATTCCATCATCAACACTATTGACAGTTATTGTACCGCCATTGATTGTCACATAACCTTCTTCGGCCACAATACCATCGCTCGACGAGGTTACTGTTAGCGTTCCATTATCCATCAAGAAATAATCATTCGCATGAATCCCATCTTTAATGGCCGATTTCACCACAATAGTTGCTTCGCTGACAGCAATATAATCATCTGCTACAATAGCATGTTTATTATTTCCTGTCACATTTAATGTACCAGTTCCCATAAAACTCAATTGCCCTTCGCTAAAGAATGTTCCTTTTTGGTCTTCTTTACTGGTTGCATAAGTTGCTCCATCAATCAGTGTATTGCTTGTTCCTGCCAATATATTAATCGTCCCTTTTTTACTTGATTGGCTATTGATAGCAGGGCCAGCACTGTTTGTAATACTTACACCTTTCAAAGTGATGTTATACCTGTATTCACTATAAATCTTGAAGCTACCTTTAGAAGCAGTACCCGACAATAGATAAACTATTTCTTTTGTAGTATTGGTCGAAGTAACCGTTACGTCTGCACCGCTCACCGAAACACTTACACCCGAACTCTGATATGGATTATTAACCGTAGCACTTGTACCAGAATAAGCAATCACAACAGTATCTTTGGCAGCCGTTGTGGTACTTGTAGTTCCAACAGCAATAGCAAGTGTAACCGTACAACTTTGTCCGCCTAAACTCAAATTAAATGTCGCTGTCCCAGATGATGTTGGCGTACCCGAAATCGTATAAGTCAAGTTGCCTGCACCATTAGTTAATGTACCTGCAGCCACGGTTGCTGTTAGTCCTTCAACTCCTGTAGAAGTTGCTGTCGAAACATCATACGTTCCGCCATTACCGTCAGTATAAGCCATTGTTACAGTACCTGTATAAGCTGTGCCATTTGTACCAGTGGCAGGTGCAAGCGTACAAATTAATGTTGAAATGCTAGATTTTGAAACTGCCACTGGCAATGACAATGTACAACTTTGGCCACCTAACGAGATAGCAAAAGTAGCTGTTCCAGCCGAAGTGGGAGTTCCCGTTATCACAAAACTGGCATTTCCACTACCTGTTGCTAAAGTTCCTGCCGATAATGTCGCAGTTAGTCCTGTTACACCTGTAGAAGCAACGGCTGTACCTGCTTCGTAAGCCACCCCATTTCCACCTGTATAAGGTACACTTGCGGTAGCGGTATAAGAAGCTCCGCTTGTGGCAGTTGCCGAAAAAGTAGCACTAGAACAAGTTAATGCTGTGATAGTTGCAGTTTCAACAGTTGTTATTTCTTCACTTTTACAAGCTTGAAAAATCGAAATAAAAGTCAGCATTACGCCAACGACCAAAATCCCCCTTCTTTTCATACGGTGTTTTTTATGTTTAATTTTTTAATTACGAGATGGCTTAAACAGCCTGTTTATTTTTTTATAGACGTGATAGTTACAAAAAGGGTGGTATGCCCATAAAAAATCGTAGTAAAAATCATATTCAAAAAGGTTTATTGAATATTTTGTTAGTAAATTCATATTGAGAAATATATTTTCCTTGAAAAAATTTTAACTTTGGTAAAAACAGCTCATCAACTATGAAAAAAACTTTCTTCACTTTTCTGATGCTGGTTACTTATGCAGTAACTGCACAAACTAATTTTACAGTTAAATTCCCGAATCAAGGCTCTTTAGATGGTCGCTTGCTTTTGATGCTTTCAAAAAACAGTAAATCTGAACCCAGATTTCAGATTCTTGATGGCCACGATACTCAAATGGTTTTTGGCCTAAATTTAGACAAGTGGGCTTCCAACAAACCAAAAACAATGAACACTCAAAATACTTTTGGTTATCCAATTCAGGCTTTGAAAAGCATTCCTGCAGGAGAATACTATGTTCAAGTATTACTTCATAAATATGAAACCTTTAAGCGAAAAGACGGAAAAGTAGTCAAACTTCCAATGGATAGAGGTGAAGGACAACAATGGAATTTAGCTCCAGGAAACATTTACTCTAAGCCCATAAAAGTTACTATAAACCCTAAAACTGCTCAAAATTTTGAGCTGAAAATTGACCAGACAATTCCACCAATTGAAGAGCCAAAAGACACAAAATACATCAAACATATTAAGATTCAGAGTAAACTTTTGACTGAATTTTGGGGCAGACCAATGTTTATAGGAGCTCATGTTTTGCTTCCCGAAGGATTTGACGAACACAAAGATGTGAAATACCCGCTTGCCATTTTTCATGGACATTTTCCTAGTGATTTTGACGGTTTTAGCACAACTCCACCTGATGCCAATATACCAACCGATGATTATAGTCCAAGATTTAAAATTTACGGCTATAATAAAATAGTCCAACAGGAAGCCTACGATTTTTATAAATTGTGGACTGGACCGAATTTTCCAAGAGTATTAGCCATCGAAATTCAGCATGCTTGCCCCTACTACGATGATTCTTATGCAGTGAATTCCGAAAGTATCGGGCCTTATGGCGATGCCATTACATACGAATTGATTCCATTCATAGAAAAACAATTTAGAGGAATTGGCCAAGGTTGGTCGAGATTTACTTATGGTGGCTCAACGGGTGGTTGGGAAGCGTTGGCGGTGCAGGTAAAATATCCAAATGAATATGGTGGTTGTTATGCGGCTTGTCCTGACCCCATTGATTTTCGGGCTTTCACAACCGTAGATATTTATAAAGATAAAAATGCGTATTTCTACGAAAGTGAATTTAAGCAAACCGAACGTCCTGGGTATCGAGATTATTTAGGACAGCTAACCGCTACGCTCAAAGAAATGAATATGCGAGAATTGGCACTCGGCACAAATTCAAGAGGTGGACAACAGTGGGATATTTGGGAAGCAGTCTTCTCACCAGTCGGAAAGGATGGTTATCCGCAACCAATTTGGGATAAAAAAACTGGCGTAATTGATAAAAAAGTAGCCGAATACTGGCGAGAAAACTACGATTTAACTTATATTTTGAAACGAGATTGGTCAAAATATGGTGACAAATGGCGAGGAAAAATCAGAATATATTGCGGTGATATGGATAATTTTTATCTGAATAACGCAGTATATTTGGCAGAAGCCGAGCTAAAAAATTTGAATAGCCCAGCCTATGAAGGCGAAGTTGATTATGGTGACAGAGCTGAACATTGCTGGAACGGTGACCACACCCAACCAAATTATATTAGTCGCCTACGTTACCACCGAATGTTTATTCCAAAATGGGTAGAAGACATGAAAAAAACAGCCCCAAAAGGTGTTGATTTGACGAGTTGGAGGTATTAATTATTCTCTTATAAAAAAAGACTTCGCATAAGCGAAGTCTTTTTTTATGAATCTACTTTCCAGCCTCAGCATGAAGCATTTCTAAACCTACCGACGCACGAGGTTTGAAACCTGTCCATGGTTTGTCGTTTGAGTTTTGGTTAAGGTCGAGGTATTTTGCGTAATCTTTTTTCTTGAGATGCATACCCAAAAACGCCGTTACGAAATGTTGATTGATATTATTAATGCGGCGTTCGTTCCAAGCAGGTTCGGCATAGCGATAATATTCATCAAAGTGCAAACCCGCTTTTAAAGATTCGGCTGGTGGCGGATTTGGAGCTACATTATGGCGAGCATTCATATATGTTAATAAATACCGATTCGCATTTACGGCACCCGAATAAATTGCTTTGATACCTTTTTCATAACCCGAAATATCGTCTTGACTTCCAGCCACAAAAAAAGTCGGTATTTTCAAGCCTTTCAAACTTTCTGCATCCCAAGCTCCACGTTCCATACCCCACGGAGCAAATGCAACAACAGCTTTTATGCGGTTATCAACCGTAGCTCTATAATCTGGGTGTGAACTTGTTCGAACTTCAATTGCTTTACTTCCACCACTTAATGAACCAAAAATTTTAGTTATTTGGTCGCTATAACCTGCTCCTGCTACATTCAATACACCATAACCACCCATCGAATAACCAATCAAAGCAGTATTTTCTGAGTCAACTATTCCTGACAAAAAACCATCTTTTGCTTTTCCTAAATCAGCTATTTGGTTGAGTATAAACAATATATCTTTCGACCGATTCAGCAATGTACTCGGAAAAGGCGAAGCATCTCGAAACGTTGATTCGGTGTGGTCAATGGCTACAACAATATACCCTTTTGATGCTAAGTTTTCGGTTAAATAAGTAAGCAATAATCTTGACCCCAAATAACCATGTGAAACAATCAGTAAAGGAAAAGCTCCATCGCTTGTTTTAGGAGCAGCATCTCGCACAGCACGACCCAAAAACGTAAACGGAATCAAAGGGCGTTTGGGGTCATTCGATGAACCCATTACTTGGTCATACGTTACTAATTCTTTTACATCAGCCGATACATTTGCTGGATACCAAACCTCTACTTTGAGCGGGCGGTCATAAAGAGGGTCAACTCCTCCTTTCGATTTCAATACATCAACTTGATTTTTATTTACAAAATCAAGTGTACGAACACCAATTTTGTATTCTCCACGTGCCGAAAGTTCGGGAGCATCAGGCAAAGCATCACCGTAAACAAAAGTTTCAGCGTTATTTTGAGCCAACGAATTTCGTGTAAAAAAAAGCACACTAATTACAATAATCAGTGATTTTGAAGAAAATAATTTCATTTTTTAAGGTTGAATTTTGCTGTGAAAATGTTTTTTTGAATAGTTAATATCCTGCAAATTACTCAAGAAATAGCATTTTTTCACTCAAATTCTTTCTTAATTATATGAAGCAAAATCTATCCCTACTAAGTAAGAAAAATTATTCCATCCGCTAATATTACTTTTGATAAAGAAACAGTTATTGGGAAAAAATATCCCTAAACTCAATTAAATTGGTCAATAAACGCATAAAAAAAGCGAAGCAAAAGTTTTATAAACTCCTACTTCGCTTTTTTAAAATCTTAACTAAATATTACTTAGCAACTTCCATGCTCACTTGGCGAGCATTAATAGTTTTGCCTTGCATTCCGTCTAATACACGCTTTACATCAGCTTGTGGTACTTCAACGAAACTAAATTTGTCATAAATATCAATTTGACCAATCGCACGACCTGCAATACGAGTTTCTGACGTAATTGCACCAACAATATGATTTGGAGCAACATTATCTTTGCGACCTAAGCTCAAAAACAAACGAACCATGTCGGCATTGCCCGAACCTCGTCCACCTGTTGGGCTTTCGCTACGTCTTTCTCTTGGTTCAAAACGACGTTCACGTTGTACACCGTCACGGCTTGCACCACCATCACGACCAAAGCTACTGCCTTCTCTACGGCCATAAGGAGCTGGTCTTGAATCACGACCAAATCTTGCATCTCTGTCGTTTCCTCTTGGCTCACGGAATGTGTCTGAAAGTTGATTATCTGAAAATTCGCTTTTCACAACGCCTACTTGCATTTTAATCAATGCCGACATAATTTGAGCTTCTGAGTATCCTTCTTCACTCAATTGTGCAATAATTCCGTCGAAAGAATTATCTACGCCTGCCGTTAGCACTTCTTTTACTTGGTCAACAAATCTTTGGTGACGTGTTTGAACCAATTCAGCATAAGTAGGAATTGTTCCTTGCTCAATTTTTGCTTTTGTATAATTTTCGATGTTACGAAGACTACCTCTTTCACGAGCCGAAATAAACATAAATGCTTTTCCTGCTTTTCCTGCACGACCAGTACGGCCAATACGGTGCACGTAATATTCTAAATCTTGTGGTACATCATAATTAAATACTGCATCAACGCCAGATACGTCAATTCCACGAGCTGCTACGTCAGTTGCAACCAAAATTGTGGTTGTTCCTGCACGAAATTTACTCATTACTTGTGTACGCACTTGCTGACGCATATCGCCATGTAGGCCTTCTGCTGCATAGCCACGAATTTGTAAATCACTCACGATTTCATCTACTTTCGATTTTGTGTTAGCAAAAACCAACATCAATTTCAAATTATGCACATCTATCAAACGAGTCATTACTTCCATTTTAGCTTCTCTACGAACCGAGAAATAAAATTGCTCAATGTTAGCGTTTGAAACTTCTGTTTTCAATGTACGAACAATCTCAGGATTTTTCTGGAAACGTTTCGCAATTGACAAAATTTCTGGCGACATCGTTGCCGAGAATAATACTGTTTGACGTTCTTCTGGAGCAAAAGACAAGATTTTTTCAATATCTTCTCTAAAACCCATGTTCAACATCTCATCAGCTTCATCCAAAATCGCCAATTTAATATCACTCAATATCAAAGTTTTGCGGTCAATGTGGTCCATGATACGGCCTGGTGTACCAACCACAATTTGCGAACCTTTTTTCAAAGCCAAAAACTGACGCTCATACGACTCTCCACCATAAATGGCAGCTACGTTAAGGCCTCTTTTATACTTTGCTAATTTTTGGATTTGTTCTTTTACTTGAAGAGCCAACTCACGAGTTGGGCACATTACTAATACTTGTGTACTTTTACTTTCAACATCAACTGCTTCAATGGCTGGAATACCAAAAGCAGCCGTTTTGCCTGTCCCTGTCTGAGCTTGTCCAATGAAATCGCCACCACGCATAACAACGGGAATAGCTTGAGCTTGGATAGGTGTTGTGAATTCAAAACCCATTTCTTCAACTGCACGAAGGATGTACTCTGAGACCGGAAGGTCAGAAAATTTTACTGGTTCCATTAAGGATAAAATGTTTTAGTCGGAACGTCACTGTCGTCCTCACGCAAAACCGTGGATTGCCCCGATAGCCGAAAAAAAATGATAAAGCGAACGATGAGAACCATCCGTTGCTGCCCTGAAAGGAAATTGAATGAAAGAGCTAAACTCTTCAAATCGATTTTATTGACGCAGAGGCTCCAATACGGATGTGCCTTTTTTAATACAGATGCAAAAGTACTGCCAATTTTTTTATGAAACAAGTAAATCCATAAAAGTTTGTATTTTTTTTAGACAGCCTCTCGAAATATTCCATCCAAAACCATAAACATGATGACCAAATCTTATCTTAAATACCTATTTATCAAGGATTTTCTTAAAAAACACAATAGACTTAGAATAATAAATTATATAACTTTTCCAAGAAACAAGAATTTTATTTGGACTTATCAAAAATCAACAAAATTCTGATTTGTATTTAACTAAAATCGAAGTGAATGATTTGGTGACTTTCGTCAAAAAAAATTTTTTACTATTCTCGACAATGAATCTGATTTTGAAAAATGAAAAATAAAAACTTCTTTTGTTTCAGCAAAGTTTACATCAAATGTGTTTCGACTTTTCTTTTTTAAGAAATCCAGTTTCTTCATATTTTGATGTTTCAGAAATTTGCAAATCCAACACACAATTTTAAAATATAATGGTAAAAATTGACATTGATAAAAGAAATTCGGATGCTCTTTTGGTCGAATTTGAAGATTTAAGTTCCAATCAAATCATCACTCAAATTCCCCAGCGGCGTTGGAGTCAATCTCGTAAATGTTGGGTTGTGGAAAACACCCGCCATAATGTTATATTGATTGGAAAGCTATTTGGCAAAAACAATTGCCGATTTTCGAGTGCAATCATTACTTTATACAAGCCTGAGGTTACGTTAGAAGAAATTAACCAATATTTTTCAAGATTTAACCATAATTCTTGGAAAAACAAACCCGCCACACGAGAAGACTACAACCATCCAATTATTATTTCGTTGGACAAGCACATGAAAGTTCGCAATTATAGTTATCGAACCATCAGCAATTATCGTAGTCATCTCATCAAAATGATTCATTATTTTAGTCCAACAACTCTCAAAGAGGTTTCAAAAGAGCATTTTGAAACTTATCTTGATTACTTGGTCACGAAGCGAAAACAAAGTGCTTCATCGCTCAATGTGGCCATCAATGCTTTTAAATATTACCGAGAAAACCTACTTGGAATTGCCACCAAAAGTTACTTTTTGATGCCAAATATTATACGAGCAAAGCAATTACCCGAAGTGTTGCACCAAACAGAAGTAGAAAAAATTTTAGAGAAAACCACGAATCAAAAATTCAGAACCATTTTTTGCCTCATCTATTCCACAGGCTTACGCTTGAGTGAAGCCACAAATATTAAAATTAGCAGCATTAATAGTAAAAATAAGACCATTTTCATAAAAAATGGCAAAGGGAAAAAGGACAGATATGTTGTATTGTCGGATAAAATTTTAGATTTATTGAGAAGTTATTACAAAGTTTATCAACCCAAAGAGTATTTATTTGAAACAGATTATAATTTTGACCCCATTTGTACCCGAACGGTGCAAAGAGTTTTTGCGAATGTGGTAAAACAATGTCGAATAAAAAAACATGTTGGTATTCATTCGCTTAGGCATAGTTTTGCGACACATTTACTGGAATCTGGCGTTGATATTCGATACATTCAGGAGTTACTTGGGCATAGCGACATCACTACAACCATGCGATATACGCACGTACATAATGCGGCATTAAAGAATGTAACGAGTCCGTTTGATAAATTAAATCTCAATCTTGCGAAGTAGCGGACGTAGATAAGTTAAACTACAAAATTTTCGATTGAGATAATAACCTTTTGAGTAGCCATTAAGCACCATTCTTATTTCACGACGAGTGGCTATTCTATACATTTTATTATCGTGACCGATGAAATATCCTTCAAAGCCTTCGATTAGCCAAGCAGCTGTAATGGTTTTCGATTTTAGTTTAAGTTTCACACGTGTTATAATGCTGATAATCAATTATTTAAGACCTATACAAATATACTAATTTTTATTCAAAACACAAAAGACCGAAAACTAATATTTATATACATTATAAATCATTCTTTATCAATGAATTATAGCGAGGCAAATGTAGAATCTAAATAAAATATATATTGATTATTTGGAATATGCCTAAAAAGTCAATATTATTGTGACAGCATAAAGAAATATGCAAAAATTAATTAACTTATAATCAACCAATTATAGCTGTGCAGTGTCGTACTTTTATAAGTTGGAAGTTTATTCACGCTTTAAAATACTAACAATGACTAAAGATGAAATTGTAAAAATAATTCTTGCTGACAAATCTACGATTGCTCTATCTGAATCAATAGATTCGTCTGTATTAAATAAACTTGTTTTAGAGTTAGAATCAAATTGTTTAATAAAAATTAGTGGTTCTCCATATCGAGAGCCACGAGAACAAACTATATCCTTAACTAAAAAGGGAAATGATTTCAAGTATTTACAAAAAACTTA
>NZ_CAKLPY010000005.1 GCF_923079645.1 Emticicia aquatica
CTGTGCTACTCGCCAAAGCTGTTCCTGTCAATCCTGCATTTGTGTACCATGCTAATGTTCCTGTTGAGCATGTTGCACTTAAAGTTGTACTACTTCCCGAACAGATGGTAGCTGGACTTGCGGTTGCTGCAGTTGGGGCTGTTGGAATAGCTGAAACCATATTATATGTTCCAACAAAATGATTTGTTCCAATGCCACCTGCGTAGCCATCTACACCATAATAAGAACCAATATTCAGCGTACCATCACCTGCTGTTTGACCTGCAGATGGTAAAATATCCAAATTTCCCGAACAGATTCCCGTCGCACTAAAACTAAATAATTCAACCTCAACACCAGATATATATGTTATTGACGTAAAGTCTCCTGATGGGGCAAACACAAAGAAATCTTTGCCTGTTGGCGTTCCTGTAGCTTGATCAGCAACTGTTACACCAGCTGCTAATGCGGTAGTCACTAACGACCACGTTGATGCAGGAGTTACAGATGTAACAGTACCCATCGTTACAAGCCCCGCAGGAGCTGTAATCGTAATAGTTGAGCTACCATCCGTTTGATTTGCATTCGTTCCAGTTGGTGTAGAAGTTGGTTTTAGATAAACGTGATATTTATTATCTAAACTTTTATATTGTAAAGATAGCGTAATCGGCCCTTGTGCAAAGGAAAAAGCCGTACTTATAAACAACAACAGCCAGGTATAGGATGCTATTTTAAAATAGTTTAATTGTTTCATGTTAGAAATTTTATTTTTCGTTTAAAAAATTGAAATAGCCTTCACTAAGGCAGTTGTTGTTTGATTATATAAATTTTAAGACTTGATGTATTGAGTGGATGGTTTTTTACAATATTCAACACAAAATCGCTATCGGCATTTGTACCATTTGCAATGTACTTACCATCCATATTTGTGTCACTGAGCAAGTATCCTTGTGCCGTAGCAAAAGCATTAGAACGACTACTATTACCGCTGGCATTGATAACTTCGCTTAATATTTTGCTTCTATCGCTGCTACTTCCTTGTGCAATTACTCTTGCATTCGGTACAGTACTGCCATTGACATCACTCTCTAAATTGGCATTCCCTGCCCAGAGATAATTTTTCCCTGAAATAGTGATTTGGGCATTCGTACCATAAGTGACAGTTGTAGGTAAAGTAAAATCAATAGCCGCAGGTGTGCCTGTTCCGCTCAATGCAACCGTTGATGCGGTCATTATACCCAAATGATTGCGATGCCTGACTGAAACATAATAACTTGCATCTGAAGCAGGAATACTCAAAACTGAAATCCCATCGGTATCCACAATATCTCCGTCTCGTTGAATAAATGCTGCTTGGCGAGCAATAATTGCAGTTGCGTTTGATGCCGAACGCAATTCAACCAATACCCAATCAACAATTGCGTCGTTTCCTATTGTCGAAAAATTAGCCGTAACGGTATTTGCCGTAACTCCCGAAAATCCTAATAATGTATATGGTTCGATTGACGTTGGTAATAAGTTGGAATTTCCTGTATTAATTCCTGAGCGTAAATCATCTCTTAATAAACCATCCACATTGGCTAAAATTGGCGAAGAAACGCCTGTGCCCGCTCCTTGTAAATATGCTTTTACATTTATTTTTACGAACGAATTAAGCGTACTTGCAAGCGTAAATGCTTTATAATTACCTGGAATAATTGGGAAATTACTGGTAATTGAACCCGACGTAAGCGTACTATTACCTCCTAAAAATGACGTAATGTCGATTGTTGATGGAATAACTACCCACTGATTTAGTGTAACATCCCAACCAACAATAGAGAGTTTGGATAAAACGCCACCAGTAAGTGATGAAACAGCACTATTGGCATCGTAGCTTAATGAAATTTTTGTACTTGCAGTTCCGTCAATATCCCAATATTCAACATTGTTAACAGTCGCTATATTTGCTGCTTTTGAGACTGTAGAAAATGGAGCTCCACTCGGTAAGACCGTATGATTGCCTCCTGCTAAACTTGTGGTAATAGCTACACTTGGGTCAGCTGCAAAATAACTTGCCGTCGTCAAATCGGTGATGTTAGTCATTCCTCCAATTTTTATTGGTCGATATTTGGCATTATCTCCAATCGGAAATATAAATGCTCCAGTAGCATATTTTCGCACATAACCATCTACAAAACCGTTATTTGACGCATTAATCCAAGATGAGCCATCAACAAAGCTAATTACACCATAGGGCAAAGTTCTTTCAGTACCGATAATTCCTGCCGTAAATGCACCACCACCATTTTGAAAATCGTGATTGCCAAAAATTGCCATTTCATCGCCTGAGCCAACAAACGTACCACCAAAACTTGCCGATTGTCCATAACCCTTGCTGCACAATCCTACAAAAAGTAAGATTATGAAGTAAGTGACATGACGCTTTTGACGAAAAGTAAAATTTCCCATGTTTGACATTAATTGTTTTCAAAGCAAGTTTTGATAGTTATTTGCTTAAAAAATATTCAAATAGTTGTATTTATTAGTATCGGGCATTGCTAGTAATTCAAAACAAAACTTATTTTTTAATATCTGCTTCAGCTTTAGTTGTATCTTCTTTTGGTGCTTTTAAAGCATCAATTGAGGCCGTTGCTAATTCAAAAGTTTTATCAGACTCTAATGCTTTTTCAAAAGATTTAATCGCTTTTTCATTATTCTTAGCCAAATTATATGCAAGCCCTTGAACATAGTAAATGAATGATTTAACAGTTACTTCTTGTGTGCTCTGGCGGTCTTTTTTGGGAACTGCTATTTTCTCAGAATCTTTTATATCTTGCTTCAATAACTCTCCAATGGTTAATTCACATTCTGCTAGGCGTTGTAAACCAAGTTGCAACTGTATTAACTCAAGCCCATATCTGTATTTTTTGGTATTTAAATAGAGTTTTTGATACATTTCTGCTGCTAAACTATTTATTTGCAGCTGACGTAATGCGGTAGCTTTTAATACTTGAAGTGATTCCTTTTCAGGGCTTTCTGTCAATAAAATACTAGCTAAATTATTACATTGGCCGTAGTAGCCTGCATTCAAGTAAGCTTCTGCAAGTGTATCTGCATAAGTTTTATATTTAACTGGCTCAGAAACAATCAAGTAATTTAAACTACTTATCACAGTGCCTACATCTCCATACATTTTTGCTTGTTTATATACCGCCAAATGTGGATTTTCCTTTATCATGGTTTTAGGTTTTGTTTTTACCATTTGTGCCATTAATAAATTACTCGTCAAAAAAATAATAGTGATTAAACTCAAATTTGTTCTTGTAATGTTTTTCATAAGGTTTTTCAATAGATTGTTGTTTTTTTATTTTTATTGTATTCTGTACCAGTTTGTGCCATTACTAACTACCGTAATTGCTCCTTCAACAGCAGACAAACTATATACAGCAGGTGTTGTTGAATTGTAAGCAATAATTGATGTAACCGAAATAGCCACAGTACCAGTATTCCGAATCATATATATTCGCCCAGAACAAGTACTCGCAGTAGGTAAAGTGACGTTCGTACTTGAAAGAATTACTGAATTTGCTGTTGTTGCTCCTGTTGTTACGGCTATAGTACCATTCACATGTAAAATACTGGTTGGCCCAGGAGATTGAACAGTTGAAGTAGAGACAATATTTGTTGGATTAGTATTTATTCCAACCTGCCCCGTTGACGTAATCTTCATACGCTCTAAAAAATTATTAACAGCTGATGTCGTGCGGAAGACCAAATCAATAGCATTTGCTCCTTGATTAACAGCGGCTAATTCTACCCCTCTTTCATTTATTGCATTGGTTGGTGAAAGCCTTATAGCTGCACCAGTACCAGAAGTTACTGCTGAACCTGCATTTACTTGAAGGTTCAAAAGTACCGTTTCTACACCTTCTGCTCCTCCATTGATATGAAGAAGATTTGTGGGAGTTTCCGTACCAATACCAACCTTACCATCTGATTGAACTCGAAACTTTTCGTTGGTTGAGTTCATCACCTGAATTATCGGTTTGGTTGATGGAGTTACTTCATTAGATTGAATCTCAAGTCCATCAGATGGCATATAAATTCGATTATTTGCAGTGTTATTTCCTGCGGCGAAGGTCATCCCCGATGCCGTAGTTGATGGTTTCAAAATGAAATTGAACCCATTCTCTTCGATAGTTGTATGTTTTGTTAGTGAACCGCCTAATTCTATATTTTCTACATCCTTTATAAGACCATTACTCGCAAATATCTCTTCATTTCTGTTCCACTTCATACCATCTGAATAATATATACCTGCTGTCACATTATTAGGTGATGTTCCTGCCGTAGCTGTATTGTACACAGTCATTCCAGCAGGGGCAGCAGCAGCAAAACTTGCTCCTACCAATGGCGATTGCGACGTTTTACTCGTAAGTGCAACCTTTGGCAGTAATAACCCTTGAATACCCGTACCCAAATCAAGTACCGCACTCGGTGTTTTTGTTCCAAAAGTAGTACCCGTTCCGAGTTTTATTCCAACTTGAGCGAAGCTGCTAAAGCCCCCAAATTGAAACAAAAAAACGACCAGAATGAGTAAGTAAAATTTATTTGCTTTCATACGTTTAAAAAGAAAATTCTAATTCACAACAAGTTTTTTTAAGAATATACTTCGACTACTTTAATCTATACCAATTTTTCCCATCACTATAAATCATCATCGTACCTTCTTTAGGTGTTAGGCTAATATTCTTCGCCGTGTCTTCGCCAAAATCAATTACTCCCAAAATTGAAAGTTTATTTATTTTGCTTGTATTTCTAATATAATAATACCGACCAGCTTCTTGAATCGCATTTGGTGGCATAAAATCACCTTCATCCAACAATAACACTGCATTGATAAGGCCTGGATTGGTGTTGGTATTCGAGAAACTTAATTTTTCGGACTTCGATATTACCCAACCAATGCCATCAAAAACATACACTCCTACCCCAATTGACGGATATGATAATGTTCCAGTTGTTGACGGGTTTGTATTATATATTACCATCCCTCTCTCTGGCCCTAAACTCAGTAATTGTGCTGTGGTTGATGGCAAAGAAAACGTACGTATCTTTATCGCCTGCGTTTCATCTTGAGTCAATATCTCCTTATTTTTCGCTTGCCCAAAAGCACTCAACAAAGCCGAAAAATGTAAAATGATTAACATGGCTATTCTTATATTTTGGCTCATTTTTCCTATAAAGTTTTATTAGTTTTGATTTATTACTCGCCAATCAGTACCATCGCTTTGAACAATAAATGTTCTTGGGTAATTCAGCGTAGAAATGCTTGTAGAAGCCGTTAATCTAATGGCTGGACTAATGGTGAGTATATTCGTTGACTCATCTATTTTACCAATCTTGAATACCTTTGCTGTATTGGCTGATGCCGATGGTAATGTGAGCGTTGAAGCCGCAGCAATATCAAACAGCACGGTATCATCATAATTTGATAATGAATAATCTGTCGTTTTGATTAAAATAGACGGAGAAATATTACCCAATTTCAAATCTAAGATATTTGCCATGTGGCTCAATAAGCAGCTTTGTACTTTTACTGGCATATTAAATACCCATTGAGGTAAAAGTAAATTAGGTGTCGGGTCAAAAACCAACCCTGTGAGTCCTGTACTTGGAGCTGTTACCTCTGTTGACAATGCTCCAACTGGTTTTACATTTATGTTTAGTGTGCCTCCAAGATTTGAGCTATTAAATTGAGTTATCTGATACATCTTACATGCACCATCAATCAACATCATACCTGCGGTTACACTACTACCTCCAAATTTTCCACTGGGGTCACTGTATGTTCCTACGACTGTATATACTGCAGAAGTTGTATTAATTGTACCGCTTGAAAGTGTAGATGATGTAACCGCAAGTGTTGCTGCTAATCTAACTTGTGTTGCATCTCTGGACGAAGATGTAGCTCTTTGAGAATAGGTTGTTATGCTTAATCCAAAGCATAACAAAAACATGAAAATTATATTTTTCATTTTTATTTATTTTTGTTAAATAGATTAAACAGTCAATTAAAAATTCATCAGAACAATCCACTTATTACCTAATGTATTTGGATCCATTAACTGAATCCTAACAGTATAATTATTACCTGATGGCGTACCCGCAAGCGTATATTGGCGAGGATAACCTGTACCATACGTATCCAAATACAAAGGTGTGCCTCCATCTAAAAATACCTGAATTTGTGGTAAAATCGTGGTTGCATAGTTTGTAGCTATGGCTGTATTTGCAAATTGATACTTAATATTCAAAAAATTACTAGCTCCTGTTAATCCATAACTTGAGGTTGTACCAGCATTAGCTGATAAATCATATAGTCTAACTGAGAGCAATTCTACGCCATTAGGAACTGAAAAAGTTACTAACTGATTATTGACATCTACAGCCATCGTTACGCCTAAGCCTGTGGCTTTAATCATTGCTCCCGCCCCAGTTGAACTCCCAACCGAATAAGTAGCAATTCCAGATGCAGCATCGCTCCAACTTAACCCTGTGGCAGTTCTTGACAAAATTTGCCCCGAAGTTCCTCCTGTTGGAAGCCCACCATATACCCAACCAGTTCCATCGAAATAGTATATTCCTGCTCCGTTTGCTGGATATGTAGCACTTCCCGAAATACCTGCATTGGTATTATAAACAGTCATTCCCACAACGGCCGTTTTGGTTGTGCTTGACCCCATCTCTGCCGAAACTGTACTCCCCAACGATAATCTTGGGAGTAGCATTCCTCGATTGGTGCTTTCCATTTCTAGTATGGCTGATGGCGAAAGTGTTGTTGGGTTATTACCTATTTTTACTTGTGCCATAGTAACCGAACCACACACTACCACGAAAGCGAAGGATAATAACCCTTTATGAAATATATCTATCTTCATGATTTTCTAAAAATTTTAAATTAGCCCTGCCATACTAGCAGGGCTTTGAAAAAACAGCTTTACCAAAAACTATATCAAAAACGCAGATTAATCAATTACCCACCAATTGTTTCCATCACTTTGGATTCTGATTGTCTTTACATAATTTAAAGAATTGATGATTGCAGTTTGAGTTACTTTTAAAAATGATGGTGTCCAAGTAGTTAAAGCCGCCGCTGAATTTGTCACAAATGAAACGGCATTTGATGTCTCATCTACTTTACGAATAACATATACACGACCCGCACATGATGCAGGATAAGGGATTCTGACAACTGTACCAAACGTAGAAGATTGATTAGCTGCATTTACAAATAATGTATGATGTTCAGCTGTAAGCTCAAAAATGCTTCCATTAGGTGTACTAGGTGTAACTACCTCTGCTGTATTTGTTGTAGCGGTTGCGAAGTAGTTTGTAGACAATGATAATGAACCATTTACATCCAATGTTGATTTTGGTGCAGGCTTTGTTGAAGTGCCATATGACCCTATTGAAACAAAGCCGTTTGGCAATAATGCTATTTGGTTTGCATTTGTTGTTCCACTTCCACTCTGCAACTCTAAAGTATCAAGAGAATTGAGTCGAACATTTGAATTAGAGTAACCCCTATCAATGTTTAATGAACTGAAAGAACTTAAAATGTTTACAGACTCACTTCCCGGATTGAGATTAGCTTGGAATACTCTCCCCGTTGAACCAGTAATTCCAAATGGTTTATCATGTAATGAATATAAATCCAAAGCTGAGGTTAATGTTGTACCTCTTTGTAAAAAAGCAAAAGGACGGTCAGTACCAAAATGAATCAAAGTATCATTAGCTAATCCACTACCTTGAATATGTAATTTAGCTCGAGGAGCAGACGTACCGATACCGACATCACCATTTGCCGAAATTCTCATTCTTTCAGGGAAATTTACCGTAGATGTAGAACCTAAAGGAACAGTGTTAAATGCTATACCCGTACCTTGATTCGTTGAAGTGAAGTTTTCCTCAGCAACGGCACTCATACTCATTACTGAAGTCGAAAATCCTGCTGTAGTAGATCCAGCAACTCTATAAGAGCCAATAACCTCTCCAAGTAATGATGCAGTTCCAGCTGCTCTGGCACTTCTAATACGTATATTACCCCCAGAATTTGCTGGACCTGCTCCAATATGGTCAACCTCAAAAGAAAAATCTGGACCGCTTGATGTTACACTTAACTTTGCACCTGATGTAGTCGTAGTTGCACCTACTACTGTCTTCGACTGGATTGCAGTAAGACCAGTAGTACCAGTAAATGTTAAATTATTTGCTCCCATCGCAACAGTTCTACTACCAGTCAAAGCACCATCTGCATTGTAAATGTTCGTTGAAGCTGGTAAAGGCTGCCATGTTGGAGCCGTTGTCGGACCAGTTGAAATAAGTGCTTGACCTGAAGTGCTACCAGTTCCGATTAATGCTGATGCGGGAATGGCAGGTAAGTCCGCTAAAGCTAATGCACGAAATGTTGGCATAGCAGCAGCAGTTCCAGAAGATGGGCCAGCCCAAACCAAATTAGGTGATTGAGTAGCCAAACCTAAAGTCAAATTCCCTGACGATGTAATCGCAGCACCTGTTGTAAAAATATTTGGTACAGACAAGCCAACTGAAGCTACCGTACCAGTTGGAATCGCTTGTGTACTCAAATCACCAGAGGCATTAGCTACCACCATACGTGAGCCTGTACCAGCTAAATTATTAACCGTTATTAAGCCATTAGATGCAATTCTCATTCTTTCTGCAGCACCACCCGAGCCATCATAAGTACCAAAAGATAATGCCGTTTTTACGCTAACGGCATCTGTTTGTACAGCACTAATTCTAGCAGTATACCCATAACCACCAAGAGATCCTTGCGTTCTGAAACCAATTGAGGCTTCATTACCCACCTTAGTAGTAGAGTCATTCATTATTGTCAGTGAAGGTATAGCATTACTACCCGTTACGGCTGCTAATCTTCCAGCATGAGTTAAGGAAGGAGCGGCGATCGTACCCACAATTGTTTTACCAGTACCACTAAAAATTAGGTTATTTGTTGCTTGGCTCACTGTTCTTGAACCAGTCAATGTACCATCAGTTGTATAAATATTTTGTGAGTTGGCAGCCGATGGTGTAACCCATGTAGGAGTAGTACCTACAACCTGTAGCACCTGTTTATCTGTACCAGTAACCAATTTTGTAACAGGTAGCGTACCACCAATATTTGCTAAACTAAGGTTTCCCTCATTTACATCTACAGTGAATGCTTTTAAAGCAGCACCTAAAGGTGTTCCACCCAAAGCTACTTTGGGAGAACCCGCCGTTACGTCTGCTCCGCCTGTGATGCTTGATGCAGTAGGTGCGGTCATTGATAATGCACCCGACGCTGATACTGCTAAACCATTACCAGCAGTTACTGATGAGACAGGTGAAACGCTACTTGCGGCACGGTACACCAATCGCCCAGTATTACTAATCACCAAAATTGAATCGTTGAGGGCAAGCGTAGCACTTTCTGCTGTTTTGGCTTGTATGCCCGTCAATGATAACGTATTGGTAGCGGTAGTACCGATGGTGGTAGGGATGAGTAAATTACCGCCTAATGTTACCTTGCCACCCAATTCGCTTACACCATTTTCTGCAGTTACTCCTGCTCCAACCAAAGAAGTAATTGATGCTCTTTTAATGACCCCACCACCTGCACTCAAATATACAAGTACTGAGTCATTAACAGTTGGCGTAATAGCTTGTAAACCAACCAATTTCAAAGGGTTAGTTTCCACAACACTCAATTTGCTGGTTGGGTTAGTAGTTCCAATACCAACGTTGCCTGTACCTGTAAACGACAAATTGAATGTTGATTGTGCAACGGTTGTAGCTTTACTTAATGTACCACCTAATTGTACCACACCCCCTGATTCGTTTAAACCATTTGATGCAGTTACTCCTGCTCCAACCAAAGAACTAACTAATGCCTTTTTAATAACACCACCCGCACCCGAAAATACCAACACGGAGTCAGTCGTTAATGGCGTAATGGTTTGTAAACCTTCCAATTTTAATGGGTTTGTACCAACCACATGAAGTTTATTCGAAGGGTTAATTGTACCTAAACCAAATCTTCCTGACATAAACCTACCCGCTTCATTATAGTTTGTTGAATCTGTATAATTACCAAAAGCAATTACACCTGTACCAGAAAAAAGTCGTAATGCCGTTTGATTTCCAGATTGTCCAAAGCTTACTTGCTCCATACCATAAACAGCACCTGTTGAAACACCAAAACTTGAGAATATACCTCTACGACTATCTTGGGGCATTCCAAAACCACCGAGTGGTGCATTTAATTTACCAGCACCAGTATAATTCATGTTGAATGCAGCAGTTGTTGCAATAAAAGTATTTTCTGTTAAAGCCCCACCTAACTTAATTGCATTTGTATTTCTTGTCAATCCATTAGAAAATCCTAGGACGTTTTCTTTACCGTTGAATGTATTAAAATTTGCACTGCTCAACAAACCTGTAACTGTACCTGAAGCTGTTGGTAATGTAACTGTGCCATCTACCCCATTCACGGTTGAAGTTAGTGTAGAACCCGAAAATCCTAAACTATTGGTAGTAGCCGCAGCTCCCGCTTGAATCAGATTCCATTTTGCATTTTGCCAAACGTAGTATCCAGCAGGTAAGCCTGATGCACCAATAGCATAAACTATCATACCATCAACTGCTGCTGTGCCTACCGGGCCTAAAGAATAGGTTGTAGCACTGGGCAAATTGACTCTTGGCCCCAAGAAACCTTTTTTAGCACCTGCTACATCCGAAGAACCTAACTCCAATACAGCCGATTGCTCGAGCGTACCGGGGCTTGTCCCTATTTTTTGCTGTGCTTGAGCCATTTGTGTCCCTGCTATGAGCACTGCAATAAACAGGAGGCATTTGTAAAACTGTTTTTTCATTTTTTCCATTTTACTTTTTTTAGAAATTATTTATTTTGATCCCTTGCACTTTTTTACTTGTAAAACGGCATTCAAAATCTGGTTAAAGACAAAACCAGAAGTTGAATTTGATGCCGCTCTTTGAATCCACACTCAAAATCTTAAAAATTGAGTAAGCTAATGAGCTTACCCAATCTGTTTTTCCTTCTAATCAAACTTTACACAATACTTAGACTATGAAATTAATACCACGGATATTCGACCACTAACATGTTTATGTTACATCAATAGATATTTTTGATAAAATCTTTGCTTTTTTGCCAAAAAACTCAAAAAATGCATCTTTAATACCGCTCAATCATAATACTTTTACCATGTTTCAGTATAATAGGTGCAAGTTTATAGCCGTGCCAAACGGCATACTAACATATATATGTTAGTGAAAAAGTTATTTATGAAGTATTTTTAGGCGAGAGTCGTTTGAGGGATAAATTTAAAAAAGGGATATTTCTTAAAAAGTGGCCAATAAAGCACTCAGAATAGCTATTGAAGTGTACTTATGCTCAAATATATAGTACTTTCGTTGCTACCATAATCAATGCTGTTAATTAGTCATAAATTTGATTTTTTTGAGGTAAAATCATCAAAAACTAACCTTTTAAAAATTAAAAACTAAATTTAATTCATTTGGCATAATTTTTGATCAAAATTCTTCTCTCCTTAATTCTTCAAGCTTTGTTTCAATAAAAATTCTCAAACTTTTATGATTACAATTGAGTATTTTCACTGGTATTTCAATCACATCAATACCGAGCATATCATTTCTCAACTTTCTCGATAAATCACTGTTAAGGTTATTATTTCCCTTATTACTATTTTTTACAATCAGGCAAATACTTATGTGTTTTTTATCGTCAAGTTCTTTGATATTAAGTATATCTTGCCAAAAAACGAAGCCTTTGTTATGGAACGAAAAGTCGAATTTTAGACCTTCTTTTGAAATAATGATAGCAGGCGTTCTAGAAGAAAGGCGTTTTAAAATCATTAAAACACCAAAACCGAAGCATAAATCATATATAAAAGCAATACTATCGTAGTCTCTGTAGTATAAATTTGGTTCAACCCTAATAGTAAAGACGATAAACTTTAGTATCCAAGCGAAAGAAACAATTGAAAGCAGCAAAACTAATGTGGATTTTCTGCGGTAGATTAATAAATCTTTGGTGTCATTCATTTCGATAATTGGGTAAATAATTGTCTTCTAGCATTATCTTAGCCCGTTATCGTTTCTTTTTATTCTCGTGCAAGAACTAATCGTTTACTAATAAGCGTTTTTTTTACTTTCACACGCACGATTAAGTTTTGGCTCGGAATATCATCAGGAACTCTGAATACACGAGCAATGATATTTTTGTTGGTTGTAATCGTATTGATGATGGTTGTTCCTCTTTCTGTAACGACCAGCAGCGACACTTCATCATTTTCTTCAACACCTTTTAAAAAGATATTAAAATTGTTTTTCACAATTGTTGGGTTTAATACTAACTCAACGTCTTGTGCGGTATCAATATAATTTTTCTTAGAATTATTCGAGTCAAAATAATTAAACTTATACAAATGGTTTCCATCTTCATCTATCAATAAGTTTGAAAAGTCAATACTTTTCATGCCTAGTTCTGATGCTTTTGGGTCTTCTTTATTTTCAAATAATCGTACTTCATCGATTAATACTTTTTTATTCAAGCTAAATTCAAATAATAAAGTCTCTTCATTTGCGATAAAATCATACTTTCCATCAACTAACCACAATCCAATATAATCTCTTTTACAATCAACTTCGGGCGAAGAAGCTTTTGATTTTTCGACCCAATTGCCATTGGAAACATTATGTATAGTCAATTTATCATTTGAAGCAATGGTTGGTAAAACTATTGAAATTTGAGCGGATGAAAATCGAAATTTGGATTGCGTAAAATTTGTTTTTGCATAAACACCAAAAGAGTTTTTTGACGGATTATTCTTAATAGTTAAACAAATATTTTGCTGGCCAACGGTTTCAAAACTTGAGAATTTCATACATAAAAAGACACAAAAAATCCTCAAAAATTTATTGATGGTGTTTGATTTCAGTAGCATACTGTTTTTTCTGTTGTGGGGTGGTTTGTATAAATTAAAAAAACTTTATTCTACTTTAACTTCTATCATTTCATTCATTTCTTTTCTGAAATTATTGATAAGTAAATATTGTTTTTTAAGAAGAAACCAGTCTTGTGGAGACGACATCTGACTAAGATTTAGTAATACTATTTCGTAGTCAATAAATATACAGTAAATATCTCTACGCTGTCGGGGAGATAATTTTAGCAGACATTTTTTGTCTTCGTTACTTATTACAGATTGTGTGCTCTGCTGTAAAATACATTCTTTCAATCCTTTCAACTCCCTAAGATTCAACTCTGTGATTCTTAATAATCGGTTTTCTGGGTAAATTCCTTTTTTTTCGAGTTCGCTTATAAAAAAGTCAATTAAATAAAACAACCCGTTTATAAACTCAAAAGAAACGTATTTAACAAATTTATTTTGTGGATTTCTTAGGGATAAATGGCTTTGACCTGGTCTTCTTTGTTGTGTAAAAAGCAAATTTGTCCAAAACCTTAATATTGTTTGCAACATAACTCAACTTACTTGTTTATGCATTTTACTAAATAGTTTATTTCAAAACCATCTTTATTTAAGTATTTTCAAGCGGTCTTTTTCATTTTCTATGACTAAATCTCTTGTATCAAAATATCTTTTGGCGGCTTGAACACTATTTTTCACTTGCATTTTGCGATAAATACTTTTGATGTGCGTACGTACGCTATTCGTAGCGATACCTAGTTTTTCACCAATTTCGTCATATTCATAACCATCAGCGAGCAGTTTTAATACTTCCAATTCTCTAGGTGTAAGCGATTCTATCCCTTCATCTATTACAACACTTTCTGACCTAAAATATTGACTTAATTTATGGGCCATTCTGTTCGAAATCTTGATTGACCCATTGATAAAATCCATCAATTCTTTCTCGATATCTTGCACACTACTAGATTTCAGTAGATAGCCGCAAGCACCTAATCTTAAAGCTTTTAATAAAATATCAGCATCCTCATAAGAAGTGTAGATGACAATCTTGGTATTAGGCGATAACTCTCTTATTTTAGAGATGCTATTTAGGCTGCTCACACCAAACAGATTTACATCCAAAACCAACAAATCTAGCAGTAAACCACTTTCCAGATTAGCTATTAATGGCTCGGTTTTAATAAATGTTTTTACACAAACCAATTCTTTTTCAATATGAAAGTGTTCTTTAAATCGTTGTCTTACAAAGTCACTATCATCGACCACTGCCAGTTGAAAAAACTTTTTCATATTTCGTATTTTATAGTGTTTGTAAATTATTGGTTTATTAACTGTTTTATGCAAAGTTATGTTTTAATGTGCAACCAATTCTTAATCTTTCTACCAACTGTTTTTAAATGTTTTTTTTTGTTCAATCTTAGCCTGTGAATGGTTGCTTTCATCATAAAAAAAGAGTTTAGAGGGAAAGAGAAAGTAGTTATTTACTACTTTCTCGCCTATTCCTAGAAGGAACATATCACCTGTTGAGTGAACTTTATACTAAACTATAGTACAAACTCTTTAATTAAACCACTTTCAACCCTAACTTACATTCAAATTGTTTATATTATTGACTTGTGCAAACATTCCAAAAGCTTGGATAGCATGAAAATCATATATATCAACCGCATCTTGTTCTGTGGCATATTTTCCTAAATATTTTCTTTTACCATCTACAACAATTCGGGCTATAAACTTTTGGTTTCTCTTCAGAACACCCCTATAAATGCTCGTTTTTCCGATATTGTTTTTATTATTCAAATGGCATTTAGTACTCCGAGGTACCAATATCATATTCTCTTTTTGAAGGTTCAGACTATTCCCATCCAAAAAACAAATCACTTTATCTTTTGAATCATTATTCATAATCAAACGATGCAAATAAATCGTCTGTTTAATTTTGTTTGGATAGATAGACACTCGAACGTATTGGTAACTTTTTGCTTTTGCAATATGCCACGAATACGATTGAAATAATGAAAGGTCTTCATCGTCAATCAGTACAAATTTGTCAGAATTCAAATATATTTTTTGCATCTCTATTATATTTTATTGATTGATTTTCTAGTATTCTTTTAAAAATTAGTCTTTATAATGTCAAACAAAAACTAACTCTAGTATATATACGTATATTCGATTATAAGCCTAGATTATAGGTCTTCCTATTGTTGTATAATTACCAACCAGCAATTTAAATTGAACTAAAGACCTTCTTGATATTTTGAAACTATCTGTACCAATCTTGACTTCTCCCCTATTCAGCGTAAGGTTAATATTAAACCAACTCAGGTGTTTGGTATTAATAATACAGTTTCGATTGATTCTAAGAAAATCTTTTTTTTCTAGATACTTATTTTCAAAAACTTTGAGCGATTCGTAATAGTTACGCACTTTCCCATCTTCAAATAAAACTGAGGTAAGGCTTCCGTCTCTGAATAAATATTTAATGCCCTTAAAATCGACTTTTCTACTTATTTTATTTTCAAAAACATGGAGATACGTCCCGCGTTTCTTCTCATCATTTTTATTCATTGAAACTGCACTTTTTTGATCTAGCGATTTATTTCGTTGCGATAGAAAAAGAATAAATGCACTTCTTACATAAGGCACAAACCTTCTAGAAACTTTAATTTGAGTATTCGCTATTTCAATATAAGCCGCAGATGGATCAAACGAAAACCGTCCTACAAACTCTAAATTGATTATTTTTTTTGCACTGATATTTACAAACTGATTATGTTCCTGCAAAAAAACATCAATGTTCTCAATCTTAACTTTTACTTTTTCAGCTGAACACCAATTTCCTTCTTTCTTTTCAATTAATCGTATCTTGCTGATTTTATCCGATTTTAATAATTGCTCATTCATATTTAAAGCTTAAAAATGATATTTTCTCTTAAACTTTTGTAGCGAATAATTAAGATTTTAATTTATAAAATCTTACAACTTATGTTTTCCTACCGTTAAAGAATTGTGATGCAATTACGCACACAATAAGCATACAACTCAACTACAAAAGCAAAACGAGTAACATATTAATGTTAGGTGAAAAGTAAGTTTTAACTCTTTTTCTTAATTCCTCTTCGCAACTATGTTATCCTACATTCATTCAATCAATTTTTTATCAAAATTGATTGAATTATTAGAGGAGTATTTATTTTATAAAGTCAAAACTCATTCCTGTTTTTTTCGCAAATAACATAAATATGTTATTTGAAACGAGGTTTTAAAACATTTCGTCCTTTCTGACTTTATTGTTGCTAGAAGTTCGTTTTGAAGGATATTATTTTTTGTGAAGATAGGATTACCAAAGGTTTTTGGCATTGATTGATCGGTCAATTCTAATTATTTTCAAGTAATATTCAGAATTTATTGCAACAAATTTAGTTGTTTTATTGGAGTGATTTTCATTCAAAATCATTTCGTAAAGTCGTCATTTCACGGCTAAAGTTATTTTCAAACCATTCGGTTAATAATGCACTAAAACTCCCTCCCAAATTATAATTATACATTATTTCGTCTTTACTCTCAGGAAGAATACCGTTAATATTCGTGGTGTAATGGTCATACGCCAATTGAATAATAAAAGGAGCATCTGGTAGGTTTCTTTTAGTTTTAAAATCCAACAAAAAATCCTTTGCCAAACCTGGATTCGTTTCAAAAAGTGAACGCATCAGTTCGGTTTTATTTTGTTCATATTTTTCTTTCGCTTGTTGTAGCTGCTTTTCTTTCGATATTTGGTTTTGTTTACTTTCTTGAACCTGCTTTGCTTTTTGAATATTTTGTTCTTGAAGCTCTATTTCTTCCTGAATTGGGTCAAACAAATTTGATTCAATCATCATTTTTTGTAAAAGTCCCATCGGATTTTTAATGACTTTCCCAACATTTATCTGATTTTTAACAAAATTAATACGGTTTATAATATGCTCGACTGGATAAGTATTTACCCAGCTTTCAACGGTAAGTTTACTTGAGCCTTTATATTGTTTTATCAAATTATAAATTTGCGTTGCTGTAACATCTTTTTCTGTCAGTTGATATTCGATGACGACTTCCGTATTTCCTTCTCTTTTATCAATTACATCAGCATTTTTAAATATGTAAAAAACAATTTCTTCTACTGATTTGCCTCTTTTGACTTCTTCAAATGTAAATTTAATATCCGTAAACGCTTCTAAATCCATTTGAGCTTTTATGATTACTCTTTGTTTCAAATTGGCATACAAAGAGTATTTATCTTTGATATCAAGCATTTCTTTGATTTCTTCAACGTTCATTTTACGTTTACCTATCGTTTCGTATTGCTTCAACAATTCATAAATTCTTATCGAAAACGAACTTGGTAGTTTTAATACGTTTCGTACATCATACATCAAAAATTTGGTTTGTAATTGTAGCAAATAAGGTTTCATATCAGGATGAAAATCAACCTCAATGTATTTGCCTTGCTTACTATCAACAAAACTTTTGGCTCCTGATACAATATGCGTAAAAAGCTCCATTGCTTCTCCTTTCGGAGAAAGCATCGGAATTCGGATTTCTCGACTAGCTAATTTTTCTGCTCCTTTTTTTAATTCTTCGTAAGACCTATTGTTTTTTTCTAATTCAAATTCAGAAATAATCTCTTTTAAGTAAATTCGGTATCGTTTGAAGTCTTCGTCGTCACGATGAATAATTGTTAACATCTTTACAAATATTCTCATTTCCCAAATATCAAATCGAAATCTACCTTCAACCAGATTATTAGATTTTCTAATAAACTTAACTGCTTTCGTTTTGGGATTTTCAGCCATCATGTTTAGTATTTTATACAAAAGTAATAGTAAAACTAAATATTACAAATCCTAAACTAATGTAATATTTACAAATGAGTCCGTTTTTTGTAATAGTTTCCGTTTTTTGTAATAGTTAGTCCGTTTTTTGTAATAGTTAATTCCGTTTTTTGTAATAGATGTTCCGTTTTTTGTAATAGTTAGTCCGTTTTTTGTAATAATAAAGCTCATAAGTAACTGACTATCAATGCGTTATGAGGCCCTAAAAGATTTAAAAGAAAATTAAAATAAAAGAAAAACAACAAACACTACTGTTGCTGATTTTTTTTAAAATATTACAAAAAACAGAAAACATATAATTTAGAAAATTTTCTCTTCTCCTAACTATAAATCTAGAATAAAGCATGTTGTACATTTAAAAGTGAAGTTTTTCGGATTCCGTTTTTTGTAATAGTTATTTTTTATGGAAGCTAATTTTTAGGGTATTTTTAAAAGACATTTAAAATGCATTCCGTTTTTTGTAATAGTTTATTTTGTTATTGTAGCTCCTTCTTCCGTTTCGTTTCCGTTTTTTGTAATAGTTGTTATCCCCTATTTGTGTGATAATATTCTATGGAAAAGGTAAGTAGATTGCCTTTTACTCAAAAATTAGCGTTCGTGAAGTTTTTTATAAAATGACAAATTGGTGTTTTATTCTTTATCGCAGGCAAATCATGCTAGATATGTGCTATTACAAAAAACGGAACAGAATAGCGATTTTCTAAAAATAACTATTGTTAGAAAATTTAACCGAAGCATTTATTTGATGATAATAGAAGGTGAAGTTTTGTTGTGATTAATTTTTTGTTTATCACTAGTGATAGTTTTCTTTGCCTTACATAAAACAAAGATATTAACATAATAATAGGATCGATTTACTATTTTTCGAGTTTGCTAAAATATTACAAATTTCGGAAAATAGCTTTTTCGATATGTATTTCTAAAACCCAAAGCAAGTAAGATTACCTTGGGTTTTAGAAAACAATTATAATATTTTTATCAGTTCTTCGCTGAGTTCTATTATTTTTTGGAGGTCTGTTTTACTAATTGATTTTGAAAAACGTTTGGTTATTTTTAAGATTTCCTCTGACTTTTCTTGGATTACAATTGATACCCCATTTGGCGTTTTTTCTTCCATTGTTTTTTGGTTTGAGATTGCCAATAAACTTTCAATATCATCAATTGTACCTATATTTTCGGGGATTTTACTGAGTTTTTGGATAATATTTTTGTCTATTTTCTCTTTGCCCGTCAGAATATCATTTCTTAATGATGCTCCCATTCTTTGTAAACCTTTGGCAAATTCAGCATCTCTTTTAATAGTTTTTGGACTAACTTTATATTCATCAGCAAGGCGTTCGGCTGTTGAATTTCCCAAAAGGTCATTTTGACCCTTTGGTGTTTTATCCATTATTTCGGCTTGTTCAGTAACTGACAAATTTGCCAAAAGGTCATTTTGACCCTTTGGCAAATTCTGCGATTTATCTATTTTTTCGTTGTTATATCGAAGGCCTCTGAAGTATGAAATTTGCGTTGGAGATAAGTTTCGGCGACCTAATTGTAGCTCAATCATATAATCTTTTGCTTCTTTTAATGATTCAAAAGACAATAGATAAACTTCAAAAGGTAAGTTATTATTGACGCAGATTTTGTAACGATTATGTCCATCTACAAGCACGTAGGCAATATCGCCACTATTTTCTGAAGCGATACCAATCGAACTTTTTGGTGTTTGCCAAAGCTGAAGTGGCGATTGGCAGCCATGCTCTAAAATGTTAGATTGGAGTTGTTCAAACTCTTCGTTTGAAAGAGGTGGAATTAGATTTTTTAGTTCGTCTAAAACAACAATATTTTGTCTAATGGCATCAGCGTGCAGGATATTACTAGATAAAGCTTGTTTTGTTTTGGACGCGAGAATTTTCTTAATATCGGTTTTCATAAAATTATTTTACAATTTGAAGGTATTCAATGTACTCATCACAGAATTCTCGATAACATTTGGCCGCTTCAGAATCTTCCGAAAACTGAGAAATTGAATTTTGTGCAATTTGTGATTTTTGGAAGTCGATCAAATGTTTTATTTCGGCATTGAAGATTTTTACATTTTTAACTTCCTCTTTTACATGTATTTTTATTCCGTCGTGTACCGTATTGCGTTTCACCATTGTATAAACGATTCCGTCAATTTGGAGAGATGCATTTAAGTCGCGTCTAACTTCCATGATTTTTCCCCAAATAGAGTTAAGACCTTTTACGGCCGACATTTCAGGAAGCAAAGTAATCAAGCAACTCGTTGAAGCAGTTAAAGCCGAAATGGTTAATTTATTGAGCGATGGTGGACAGTCAATCAGGATATAATCATATTTTGGTAGTAAATGGCTGATTCGATTCTTGAGCCTAAATTCGCCTCCAGTGAGCTCATGAAAACGCATTTCAACATTTGCCAAATCAATATCAGATGGTGATAAATCCATGTTTTCTAAAATAGGAATAACTGGAAATTCGACATTATTTAACAATGAATCAGCGATCTGCACTTCGGGCATATCAATACCCAAGATTTGACTTAAATTACCTTGAGGGTCTAAATCAATCAATAAAACCTTAAAACCTTTATTAGCCAAAGCTTCGCCCAAAGAAGCGGTTGTTGTGGTTTTGCCAACACCACCTTTATGGTTGACGATTGAAATGATTCGAGCATTTTGATAAATCGTTGGCGAATACCCATATTTTGTGAGGATTGGAATGAGCAAATCAATGTGTTTTTCAGGAATTGCTCGATTTTCATTCAATGCACGAGTAATTGTTTGACGTGGAATACCCGCCTCTTTTTCTAATGAGCTGATAGATAAAGCGGGATTATGTCTTATAAATTTTAAAAGTAGGTCTTGTCTTATCATTTTTTGATTTGTAAATTAATACCCAAATATAATTAATAATGGTTTATTTGTACCCTTTTTAGGGTTTATTTTTTTCTTTTTTATAAATTAAAATACATAGAGTTAGGATGGAAATATTGACAGTTTTCTAGAGAAAGTATAAAATTTGGCGATGTGTCCGTCATTTGTTTTGGATTAAATTTATTAAACGGATACAATTATAGCGTTTGAAATTTAAAATCCGATGGTAATAAAGGTAGAAACCTGCATTTGCAATGACATATTTATGTTAATTGTTTATTTTTTTTTCTTGAATTGTTTTCAAAAAACGAGGAAGTTTGTTTGAACATTAAAAAGTAAATTGGATTTGTTATTTTTTATAAATTAATGACGCATTGATGTTATAATGACAAAAAAAAGTTAACTGATAAAGCTTAAACACAACAAGTTTGATACTGAAAAAATTTAAAAATAAATAACAGTATCGATTAAAAATAGATATATGTATAAAATTCGGGATAACGAAGTGAGAGACGAAATATGTCTAATTATAAAAAAAAATAATAAATGGAGTTACTTTCTGGCCAATAACCATAATTATTCAGAACCATATTTTATTCCATATATTGAGCATTTTTTGCTTGAAAATAGAGGGTTTTTATTGATTTCTGAAAATATAATTATCAATCTAAAATTTGTAGATGATTATGCATTTAGTGATTCAGAAAATTGGATAATGATTTCAGGGGAAAAGCACATTGTTAGTGAAGAAAATATAAACAAGGTACAATGGGTGGTTTCTGGAGAGAATGAACATGCGTTAATACCTTTTCAAATATTAATGGATTGTCGCAATTCTGAAACAAGCGTAGAAGAAATAAATTATGATAAGGTAAAATACATTATTCGAGAAGATGTAGAAAGTACCATTTACTTTGATGATTTAAGTATCAAAAGTTTGAATGATACACTTAAAAATTTTGAAAATAGGAGTAAAAACTATCCCTTCTTCGTCAGAATAAACCGACAAACAATTATTAACATCAAGTTTCTTAACTTTTTAGATATAGGTTTAGAACGAAGGAATCGAGTAATAAAAATTGATAATCAAAATTTTAGAGTTTCAAGAAGAACACAATCAAAGTTTACAGAAACAACGTTGTTTTGGTTAACAACGATAGAAAAAAGTTTGGCAAAAGTAAGGTAATTATATTCTAGCCCCAAAAAAGAATTCGTATAAAAAACGACGAAATCCACAATAAACTTATATTTCATGAATCTTTTAAAAACAAACCCAAAAGGCTATACACACGTTTTTTATAGAATATTATTTAGTATTACAATTATTTTGTGGTTAACAATTATGGCAATCTTATGCTGTTGAATATTTAAATAATTGAAAACTGTATTATTTGCAAATAATACAGTTTTCAACAGCAGAAAACTCTGTATTGTTGCACCAAGTTTTTGAAGAAACGACATAAGCCGCTTTCTTTCCTTTTGATTCAAATTTAATTTTTTCGGCTAAATCTTTGGCATCACCAAACGATGTATTGACTGGAATGACGGTTCTATACCAGTTACCTTTTTTGTAAATAGTTGCTGAAGAACTAAATTTTGAAGCCCAATCTACTTCGGGTTTGGCAAGTTCGGTGCTGGTATCTGCTCCTAGAATTACTAAATAATTATTGGTGTCGGTAATATTCAAGTCGGCAATTATTTTCTGTCGTTGAACTTCACTGTCTTCCAAATGTTGAATTTCATCATTGGTGGGTGGTGTGCTTTTATAATTTAATTCTTGAGACTTTTGATTGGTTTTTTGGACGAGTTGCTCAATTTTGACTTTTTCATTCTCCAAAAAATTCGTATAATTTTGCCAACCATTTCTTAAATCTCCTTCTGGTGTAACAGCTGAAAAAAATCGACATAAATAAATTTTCTTATCAATAGTTCCAGTTGTATCGACTATGTAAGGGATATAATCGTTGAAGGCAAGCATTTCATTTTTATCATATTCTCGCTCCTTGAATAAATCTGCAATAACCAAAGTAACGGTTGCAATGGCGGTAGAAACGATAGAATATTTGAATAAATCAATCATTTTATCAAGTTTTTCATCGGAAATAATACTATTTTTTATGTAGTAGAAAGCAATAAATAGCCCGATAATAGTAATGCCAATAAAAAAGAGATAAATAGTGAAAGATACTTTTCCTGTATCAGAAAAGAAATTGAGTAAAATCATAAACTTGTGATTTGATAAAAAGGTGTGCTAATATGAAAAACTTTGTTATTTGTCAGGATTGGCTTTATAAAAGTCATAAAACTGTTTGAGTTTTATGTCATATTTATTTTGCCAATAGAATGGACCATTGTAGCCCCTTGCAAAACCACTCCAATCTAAATGTTTTAGTTCATCGACGAGATGAACGGAAAATAAATAGCTACAAAAAGCATCTAGTTGATTAGATTCGCTGATGTTTAAATAGTTAATAAAAGCTTCAACATCAGCAAATCCGCATTGGGAATAATTAAAACCCATTATTTGAAAAGCACCGTAAGAGGCTGATAAATTGGCTGCTTGCTTGTCAATTGTTCGGGCGAGGATTAGTTTATTCCATTGATTTTTTGATGGCCCATAAAGTGTTTTATCCCAAACAGGATTTAATAAATCTGGATATTTTAGTTTAAGTGGTTTTGGGTCAATGCCTACTTTTAGTAAGTTTTTCCAAAAAATATGAGGTTCAAATAAGATTGTCAGTTTTCCTGCCGAATCAAAGCCTCCTTGCACAGATTCTACTCTTGCAACTGATTTAATGGCTGCAATCTCAACTCCGAGACGTTTTGCAGCATTGTCAAACTGGATTGATGTAATTGCCATAAGAATACGATTTTTAAAAATTTATTATTTAACAATTATGAACACTAGTGATGATATTGAGATACCAGCAAGAACACCATTTCCTAATAATTTCCAGCGTTCTTTTTTGGAGTTTTTGATTTCAGCAATAACATTATCAAGATTTTTATTGACTGCTGTTAGCATAGACTTCGAGTCTGATAAGATTGTATTGACATCGGTTAGTTGTTTTTGTGTTGTATTTACAAAGGTTTGACTATCCGATATGAGATGATTTGTTAAATTCTTTAACTCTTTATATTCACTGTTTTGAGCATCAATACGTTTCATTGTCAGTTGAAGAGATTCTGAATAATATTTCATTATCTCATTATCAATGCTAGCCTTTTTTTTGATATTAGTGAGTGCGGTTTCGTAAATCTTATAAGTTTTGGCATTGAGAATAAATAAAGAATCACAAGCATTAACGATGACATCGTTTTTCAGACTTATGTAAGTTGTGATATTGGTTGAGTCATTAAAAATTTTCTGTTGTCCATGACTAAGGTGCGAAATGAAAACTAGAATAAATAATATTTGAAGATTTTTCATAGGAGAGTTATTTGATACGGTCTTTCGGAATGTTGTGCGGTAAGTTATTGATGATGATGTCTAACTCTTTTTGTTGCGTTTTTAATGAAGCTAATTTTGAGTTGAGATTATTGAGTTCGGCATTGAAGTTGGCGTTATTGCCTAGAACTTTATTATCTAAAGCGATAATGCCATTCTGAAACGAATTTAACTTTTTTTGGAAGGAATCCAACTCTTTTTGAGTTTCAAAAATAATTGATTGAGCTTTATCAAGTTTATTTTTAACAAGTGAAATACTGTCTTTTGCGGCATTGAGTTCGTTGATTGCCTTTTTAAAACTGCTTCTTGAATTGAAAAGTATTGCTGCGTTGATTATTGCAAAACCAAGTATGATGAATATTATTATTTTTAGTGGTTTTTCCATGAAAAATAATTATTTAAGGTTGAAAAATGTAAAAGACTACACATGCAATTAATCAATCATTTGTACTCAAAATATTTTATTTTCCTGAAAATGTCTTTTATTTTTATTGCCCAACACAAGCTAACATGATGATGTTAGTTTATATGAAAAGATTCTCTAAAAAAAGGCTTTATTAATTAAACTTCACTAAGAAAGTTCATTCCAAGCCAATATAAATAAGCATTTATAGCAATACTTATAAAAAAAAGGATAAAAAGAAGTGCTATCTTTCTACCTTGTTTTTTTTCTGAAACGTCATTTACAGACTCTTTTTTTCTTTTTTGAGACAAAAAATAGAAATAAAACAACGCAACTTGAATAATTGAAAATACAGGTATAATTATAAAAAAAACTAATGCAAGAAGTTTCATTGTAGTGGTGTTTAGAATACATGGGCCTGTTAGAAATAAAACAGAAATAAAGTATTCCGTAAATAAGTGTATGAATTTGGTTACAAAGAAAGTGAAAATTGATAAAAAATAGTATAAATCTATAATTTTTTTATATAACAAGGTTGTAGTTTTTTGCTTGATTCTGCTAAATAGGAAGGTATTAAACCAAAAAACTATTTAACGGTATCATAATCTTGTCTATTTTTCTTAATTAAATATTTGTTTGGATTGGCAAAAAATATGTAGGAGTTAGTGTTTTTGTTAGCATAAGTACTATTATCAATTTTAATGTTTTAAATTTATCAATAAAAATAATAAATAAATATTTGCGAATAATAAAAAAAGTATATATTTGTTGTCTATAAAACAATGTATAGCAAACATTACTAACCTGTCTATAAGCAAATAACGATGAAAATTGGATACGCCAGAGTAAGTACAAGAGACCAAAATCTTGAAATGCAAACTGATGCATTGACAAATGCAGGGTGTGAAATGATTTTTAAAGAAACTGCTTCAGGAGCAAAGACGGATAGGGTAGAACTAGTACGATTATTGTCTCACATACGTAAGGGAGATATTGTAGTTGTTTATAAACTTGACAGATTGGGCCGTTCGTTGAAACATTTGTTGGAAGTGGTTGCTGAGTTGAGTGCTAAGGATGTTGGTATTCAAAGTATTAGTGATGCCATAGATACGACTACGCCACAAGGAAGATTGTTTTTTAATATTTCAGGCTGTTTTGCGGAGTTTGAACGAGACTTAATTAGAGAACGAACCAAAGCAGGATTGGAGGCGGCAAGGGCAAGAGGGCGAAAAGGTGGTCGCCGACAAGGCATGACAAAAGAAGCGGAGCAAAAAGCGATCTTGGCAGAAAGCTATTATCGAGAGGGAAAATTAGGAGTCAATCAGATTGCAGTTGAAATTGGTGTATCGAAAATGACGTTATATAAATACCTCAGATACCGTAAAGTACCTATAAGTGCCTATCAAAAAAGCGAATAAACCGAAGAAAAACAAGATTTATAATAATTTTCGGTGTTGATTCAAACCAATTTTACCACTTCCCAAAAAGACAATAATCACTTAACAGAATTACGTTTTTACTTTCAACATAGAAAGTTTTGTTAAATAGTGCTTGACCATAAATCTATTTTAAAATGTCGTTTGGAAGAATAAAAGATTGGTTTTCAGCATCATTTAAAACCCGTCATTTAAAGGAATTTGAAGTAGAACGTATAGAGTTTCAAACTAAAGCTATTATACTAGCTCTAAAAATAGGTCTCATTGCACTCCCAATAATGACAGTTATTGATGTGATTGAGCTGTATAAAGTTCTTAGCCCTTTTTGGTGGAAAGGTTACGTTTCAACACTGGTAGTTACTGAAGTATTGTTTCTAGTGATTCAGTCCAAAATCAAACAGCTTGCGGTTGAAGTTTCAACAAATGAAGGCAGCGATAAACTGAAAATTTGGATTATTTTGGCGGTAATGTTGCTTACTTTTATCCAATATTTTACTACTTTCGTAGCCAAAAATTATGGAACTGAGTTTACTATTTTAGCATTTGCAGGGTCATATTTTAACCTATCGTTTTCGCTAAACACAAAGGAAAGAATTTGGTATAATATTTATTGTTTAGCCATCTTTTTTTTAGGATATTTTACCCTTGTTCCTTCTTCAGAAATTCTGCTGGATACTGTCATTGTAATTACAGCACTTACTATTTTCTTGTTTTTCGTAGGACATTTTGTCTATACCTGGCAGTTGACTCAATTTGCTCACAATCGTGAACTTGTTAATCTTGCTCAGGAAAAAAACCTTCAATTGAGTGGCTCAATAAGAAATCAAAAAGAGGTACTAGAAGTGTTATGTAAAGAAATGGGGGTTTCAATAGATACCAGTGATTTTGAAAATGCCGAAAGTTTGGGTTTGCAAACAAAAGCTATATTACAAAAATTTGCGGACTATAAACAAGAGTTATTAGATTCGACGCTTCGTTATCAAGACCTTTTCATGAATATCAATGATGGCGTTGCGATTTTGACAGAAACTAGAAAAGTAAAAGAGGCAAATAATACTTTTTTAGAAATTTTAGGCGTACCTAGGGATGAAATGAATTTCATTGACCTTGGAAAAATAGTTCATCCCGAAGATAAAGAACATTCTGATGAATACATCAAAAAGCTGATAACAGATGGTTTTTATAAAAACTATATAGGACGAATTATTAGAGGGGATAACGAAATTCGTTACATAGAAGCCAATTCGACTGCAATCATTAAAAACGGGGTTTTTGCGGGTTCAAGAGATATTGTGCGGGATATTACCCATCGAAAACTAGCAGAACAAGAAATCGAAAAGGCTAGAAATTCTGAAAAACAGTTTTTGGCAAATATGAGCCATGAAATCAGAACGCCGCTCAATGCAATTATTGGAATTACGCATTTATTGTATGACACTTCGCCCAATACGCAGCAAACCGAATATTTGGATATTCTGAAAAATTCTTCACGGTTTTTACTCAACCTGATTACAGATTTGTTAGATATTGCGAAAATGGATGCAGGAAAAATAACCGAACATCCCAAAGATTTTGATTTGAAAGGATTACTGAAAACCATCCAACAAACTTTTCAAATGAAAGTTAGTCCAAAAGGGTTAACGGTTGATTTTATGGCAGATTCAGCAATGGAACAATTTTACTATGCTGATGAAACGCTTATTTATCAGGTGTTATTTAATTTATTGGGAAATGCTGATAAATTCACAGAAACAGGACATATTGGGTTAAAGGTTAAACTGCTTGAAAATACCGTCGAAGATACGCTTTTTGAGTTTGAAGTATTTGATACAGGAATAGGAATTCCGAGTGATAAAATGGAATTTATTTTTAATAAATTCACTCAAATTCATGATAAAAATAAAGTAAAATCTCCTGGTACGGGTTTAGGATTGTCTATCTGTAAACAAATTGTTGAGTTTTTGGGCGGTACAATTTGGGCAGAAAGTGCCATCGGAAAAGGCACAAAAGTGTTCTTTACTCTTCGTTTAAAAAAAGGAAAAACCAAAAAAAGTGAAGCTCAAAATACAGCAGTTTTAGTTGCCGACAAAGCACAAAAGGCACTCCAACAAACCATTGAAGGAGTAAAAATTTTGTTAGTTGAAGACAATGACCTCAATCGGAAATATGCTTGTACATTACTTGGAAAATGGAATGTAGATTGCGATGTGGCACTTGATGGCTCAGAGGCTTATCAAAAAGCACAATTGAAAAAATATGACATTATTTTGATGGATATTCAGATGCCAATCATGGATGGCTATGAAGCAACAATAAAGATTATCAATACCGAAAATCTAAATAATTCTACGCCAATTATTGCTTTGACTGCTGATGCCTTGGTGACTCAAAGAGAAAAAGCCCTTGCTTGCGGAATGGTTGATATTGTGAGTAAACCATTTACGCCAGTTCAACTGAAGGAAGCAATTATGAAGTATTATTTTTAGAAATTGCTACATTTTTTATGTTATATGAACTAAAATATAATATTTTTAATAAATCAAACACAAACACGAAATGAAAAACAACGACAACACCAAACAGAAAAAAACTTGGATTAAACCCGAAATGACTCAACTCAATTTAGAAGGTACACAAAAGCCTTTTAATGGGTTTGGTTTTTTAGGTTCGTAATTTTTTTTATCAGCGATTAAACCAAAACAATTAGATTATTAAAACTACTAATGAAGTAATAATTGATTATTGTAAATCTATATAAATTATGTATGTATTTAGCTTTGTACATTTAATCCGAAAAATATGACAACTAATCAACAGAAAAAAGTTTTAAAGACTGAAAAGAAAATTTGGGTAAAACCAGAAATGAATAAGATTTACTTAGAAACGAGAGAAAGCTTTTTTAATAAAGCTAGACTTTTAGACCCCCTTTCTTGATACGTTAATTTCGTTACAAAGGCAAATTTTAGCCTTTGTAACGGAATCGACGAGCATTATCGCATGGATTTATTCTTGAAAACAGATAACTTATTGATTTTGAAAAAGCATTCAAAAAAACATAATTATCAGGGAATACAATAAGTCGTTTATTTTCTACTTGGTTTGGAATAGAATAATATTTAATATGAATCATTATGTATTTCCACCAGCTTATTTGTGAATCTTGTAATGAACGATGAATACTTTTTAGTGTAATCTTGTAAGATAACATATCTGGGCCTTTAAGTTCCTCCCAAAAATTAGTAATTTGTTTTACTGTTTTCAGTGGACTAAGAACTTTGTTCTCATAAAAATAGGATTCCAATATTTGAATACCGTTTTCAAAAACAACTTTCATATTCATCTCAGCGGCCAAAATGCGTAATGAAGCGAAATCTTGCTCAGGATAGGCTTTCATAAATACAATAAAATCACAAAAATCTTTTAGCCTTAACCAACAATTTCGCCCTCCGTGGTGATTGAGCATTTGTTTAAAAATAGTATTTTGAGAAGGAATCAAAAGCTGTTTTTTTTGAAAACTATCAATTTTAGAGTCTTCAAATAAATCTTCTAAATGAAACTTATATTGCTGAAAAGTTTCGTTAATACCCCAATGAAAATCTATAGAAGTTTTCCAACCAGATTTTGTCATTTTAGACAAACTTACTTCTCTCCATTGGCCTCTTTCAACAATGTCATTAATAATATTTTCGTTATTTGCTGAATCAATTTCTAACGTGTAGCCAGCTTCAATAAGAAGTTTTAAAGCTTTAGTTGCATCACTTGGTTTAACAACAATATCAATATCGCCACTTTCTCTTAATGGTCTATTTTGATACATTTTTTCTAGAAAAACTAGTCCTTTATAAGGCAATACCTCTATATTGTGTTGTTGAAAATTTTCTAAAATATGGGTCAGTTCATGGCTATCCATTAAGTTCTTTATGGATTGTACCTTAGAAAAATGCCCCATTTGTTCGATAAAGTTGTTCTTAAAATTTGATTGACGAGCTGCCTCATAAACAATTGGTCTAATTTGGTGGCGTGCCAATAAATGGTTAATTCTTGCCCAATTAATAGCAGGATTATTAAATAATTCGATTAATTTCTCTTTAGGCTTATCGAGTAAAACAACCTTGATTGATTCAATTAATAGCTGTAATTCTATTGAAAACATATATGGATGTTTGTTGATATTTTAAGAAAAAACACTTTGTACGATATACTCATTTGTATCACAAAAGCCAGTTATTATTTGGTTGTCAACAACTGTCCAAGCGTGACCTTCAATTTTGCCGTCATTGTTTTTTTTGAAACCGACAAAAATTTGGTAGGGGATTTTGTAAAGCTTACACAAAAGCATTGCCTGAAAAGCTTGATGACGACAAACGTTTTCCCAAGGAACAATTTTATTTACTGCTTCGATAGCAAACCGAATGTCATTCAGTAGAAAAATATCAATAGTTGTGTTTTTTAAAACGCCATTTCTTTGACCAAATTTGGTGTTTTTCTTTAGATATTTCATCATAATAAAAGTACCAAACGATAAACATAAAACCATGATTATCAGTAGTTTTCGTCTAAAACTGAGCATCAATATTTTTTCTAACCTTTGCATTTTCATAAAATTACAAATTGCTTATCGAGCAGTTGTTCAATCGCAGTATTTACGTCAGTGCGACAATCTTCTTCTGAAATATCATATTCTTTACAAAAATCAATCACGATTTCATTTTGATTTTTACCTTGCTCAATGCTTTGTAAAATCTTGAAAAATGTTTCGTTTAAAGTGATATAATCATTTTTTTCGATGTCAAAAATTACACCTTCTTCGCCTAATTGTGTAAATAATATCTTGTCGTGATTAACTTTGAATGTGTTCATTGGTTTATTTTACAATTTTTCAGAAAGTATTTTTTTAATTATTTGATTTTCGATTGCTTCGGCAAAAACGTCAAAACTTGGTGTATTTTCGGGTCGAATTGCTCTGTAAGCAGGTATTTTATTGGCAATTTTGCTCAACACTTCAAACTGAAGTTTTCCTTTATTCATTGCTCGAAGCCAAAGTCCACGATAAATGTTTTGTCCTAAAAATTGAATGCTTTGTGTTGGTTTAAGAGATTCGATTTGTATTTGTTCGCCAAGCTTTTCTAAAAAAACAATCCCAGCTATTTCCACTTTTTTACTGATAAATTTTTCATGAAAAAAGTAACTAAATTTATCAACCTCATTGTCGGACCACAAATATTCTTTTTCGGTTTCTGGCAATAATGTTTGATTATTGATAGTGTTTTGCCAAACGCGTATCATGGGATATGACGCTTGAGCATAACATTTTTCGTTTTCTACGTTTATTACTGCCGTATCATCGGTAAAAGGTGCATATCCTTTTTGTTGCAACAGAATTGACGTAGTAGATTTTCCTGTTTGAGATGGTGCAGCAAATAAAAGAACTTTGGTGTCATTGATAAAAACCCCAGAGACATGAAACGGAATCAAGTTGCGTTGAAAAAGAACGCTGGCCATACAATTAGAATAGAAATATAATAAAATCTCTCGCCAATTATTGGATAGTGGTTCAATAATTATTAACTCACCATTACAAATATAATACCGAGCAATGGCTGGCATTTCAAATTTAAACTCATGGTCATTGAATGATAAATATTCGTTATGCTCAGTTGGTAAATCTTTCAGAGTAGGAGGGACGCTTCCACAAATAATGTTGATTGCAGGCATTGATAAATCGGTTACTGCAGGTACAAACGCTGGTAATTCGATGGTCGATTCTATCAATAATCCGTAAGCATTATAGTGGTAGGGCATTACAAGAAAGCAAAAATTGTTTAGGGTTTCTGATACTGGCAAAGGTAAGATTTAGTTGTAAATTTTAGACTAAAAAACGATACCGTTTAAACATTTTTTTGAATATAATACAAAAAAAATAGTTTTTTAGTAGGGTATGATTAGCAATAATCAATCAGATATTTTATTTGGTCTATTGCTAAAATAGTTTGTGAAAAGAAAGGATACACGGTGTTTTCAGGTTATCTAATTGTATTAGAGAAACTTGCTTTTTGTCGGAATACAAACTAAGTCTTTAATTACTTGAAAGAGGTTGGGCATTATTGCGTGAAAACGGTTACTTTTTATTCAGAGAAAAAGAAATATGCTAGTTTTTCAAAAAAACAAATAGGGTAAGATACCTTTAAGATGGTACATACCAATTTTTATTGTATAATTTTATATGACTAATTTTTTTGAAACTAGGTTGTTAAATTTTTACATAAAACACTAATCAACCAGATGTTTGATTAGACAATCAATACATGGTTTTAGCAAAGGTAAATGATTCTAAAAAATAGCATTTACTAAATTTTCTTTATTTCGATACTTTGCAAACTTTTTACCGTCGCCTTGCTGTTTTAAACTCTTTTGTTGAAATAAGCAAGATTTTTTCTGATACCTTCATTTGAGATTTACCATCAGCTTCAACAACTAAATCTATTCAGAATTTTAAGTAAAAATCAATTTCAAGCAAGCAATCACTAAACCTAAAGCTAAAAGGTTTTTTAAAGTGGGTACATTAAATTTTTGACTACCAAAATACGAACCCGCTAAACCACCAATAATAGTAGCCAAAACAGCCCATTGAAGATTTTCGGTGAGATGAATGCCCCCTTTTTGGATTTGCCCATAAAGACCTGATAGCGAATTTACAAAAATGAAAAGTGCAGAAACTGCTGCAGTTTCTTTCAAAGTAGCCCATCGCAGGAGAAGCATCAAAGGGCTCAATATAATACCGCCTCCGATTCCTATCATTCCAGAAAGTAAGCCAATGATTCCACCCGAAAGTAATCCTGCCCATATTGGAATCGGGCGATTAGGTTCATTTTTACTATTGAATTTATATATCAATCTGACTATTGAAAAAAGAATACATACAGCTAATACTTTCTTATAAATGGCATCTGAGAGCGTCATTGTACCGCCTAAAAATGCCATCGGTACACTTGCAATCGCAAAAGGAAGGAACAGTTTTAAGCGAAAATGCCCAGCTTTATAAAAACCAATGAATGAAAATAAAGATACTGCAAGATTCATCACTAATGCTGACGATTTCATCATTGAAGGAGCAACACCCATGATTGCCATCACCGCCAAATAACCACTCGCTCCACCATGACCAACGGAGGAATATAGAAAAGCAACTATAGCTAAAAGAAAAAGAAGTAAAAAAAGTGAATCCATAACTTTGTATTTTGAAAGATTGGTATCGGGTTAGTTTTTAAATTAATTATATTTGTCAAAATGAAAAATAAGATGTTAATCAAAGATATATTAAACCCTTCTATGACTTTTCATATCAATGATATGCTAAGAATAGAAAGTACAAATGACCGTTTTTTAGGGCCAGGAAGAATTGAATTACTCGAAAAAATTATAGAAACAGGTTCTATTAGTCAAGCAGCCAAACTTATGGGAATGTCCTATAAAAAAGCTTGGGACTCTATTCATTCAATAAATCAACAAACCGTTACTCCTATTGTTATTACTCAAGCTGGTGGTGAAAAAGGTGGCGGAACAATCGTTACCGATGAAGGCAAGTTATTAATCGCAAGTTTTAAGCAACTTCATGCTGATATTCGGTTGTACTTTTCTGAAAAAATAGAAACTTTCTTGCAATCATAAGTAAATCGCGTTATATATTTGCAAATATAACGTTTCGATTTTATAAATCCCTAAAAAAATAAACGATGTTTAAAAATTTACTTTTTCACGCAAATCGTTATATATTGAAGTATATAACGATTTGCGTGTTATTATTTCCTTCTCAAATATTCGCCCAAACAATAGATTCGGTTAAATCTAAAATGTTAGATGAAATAGTTGTTTCGGCGTCAAGAATAAAAGAAAAATATTTAAAGTCGCCTACGAGTATAGAATTGTTGACCCTAAAACAGATTCAGCAAAGTCCCACTTTAAGTTATTTTGATGCCATCGAAAATATGCGAGGGATTCAGCTCATCACACCGAGTTTAGGATTTAGGGTGTATAACGCACGTGGGTTTACGAATACAACCAATGTAAGATTTGTGCAATTAGTTGATGGAATTGATAATCAAGCTCCACATATTGGCTCGCCAGTTGCATCTGCTATGACTCCGAATGACCTTGATATTCATCAAGTTGAAATGATTCCTGGCGTTGCATCGGCATTATACGGTATGAACTCATTAAATGGCTTAGTAAATTTGATAACCATCAATCCATTTGAATCCGAAGGGTTGAGTATCCAGCAAAAAACAGGCATTAATCATATTAATAATGAGCATATTAGCCCTAAATTATTTACAGAAACAAGCTTGCGTTTCGCCAAAAAATTGAATGAAAAATGGGCCTTTAAAACAAATTTTACATATCAAAAAGGTTATGATTGGATGGCAAGTTCAACATTAGACTTAAATCCAACCGCCAATACTTCAGTTGGTTTAATCGGAAAAGATAATGTTGGAGCTGATTATGTAAATTCGTACGGAAATGAGTCGTCGAATCGTCGAACACTTACGTTGAATGGTAAAAAATACGTAGTTGCACGAACAGGCTATTTTGAAGAAGAAGTAACAGATTATTCTATTAATAACATTAAAGGTGATTTTTCGGTAAATTATAGGCTAAAACCTAATCACGAGATTTCTTATATTTTTAAATATGCACAGTTAGATAATGTGTATCAACGAACAAATCGGTTTCGTTTGGATAATTATCGTTTATCTCAAAATGCGGTGGTTTATCAAAATCTGAATACGCAACTAAAATTATATTTAACTGCTGAAAACACAGGAAAATCTTATAATATTCGTTCCATGGCCGAAAATATTGACCGAAATTTCAAAAGTGATAACGTCTGGTTTACAGATTTCACAAACAAATATAACAACCAAAATAAGCAAGGTAAAACGATAATTGATGCGTTGAATAGTGCTAGAAACTTTGCAGACAAAGGCCGTCCACAACCCAATACACAGCAATTTAATGATTTAATAACTAAACTTGGCGATATTAACAATTGGGATAACGGAGCCGCTTTGAGAGTAAAATCATATCTTTTACATACTGAAGGTTTGATCGATTTAAGCCATAAATTTTTGCCTGATTTACAAAAAAACGGATTTGGACTTCTAGCTGGGTTTGATTACAGAAATTACTTTGTGATTCCTGATGGAAACTATTTTATTAATCCAAAAGAAACAGGAAAGAATTTAACTTATTGGAAAACGGGTGGATTTGTACAATTGAGCAAGAAGTTTTTAGACGAAAAAATAAAAGTAATTTTTACGTTAAGGGGAGATAAAAATCAATATTTTAATTTGCGATTTAACCCACGTGGCTCAATGGTTTATTCGCTTAATGACAATAATCATTTCCGACTTAACTATCAAAATGGTTATCGTTTTCCGAGTCTATTTGAGGCATTTTCAAACATCAATAGCGGTGGCGTAAAGCGTGTGGGCGGTTTACCGATTATGTCACAAGGTATTTTTGAAAATTCGTACTTACGCAAAACTATTGATGATTTTACGGCGGCCGTAAATCAGGATATAAATATTAATAAATTAAGTCAAAATGAGGCAATTTTGAAGAATAAAAATATTCTCCGAAAAAATGATTATACGTATTTACAACCAGAATATGTTAATAGCTTTGAAATCGGATACAAAGGCTATCCGATAGGGAAAAGATTATTTGTAGATGCAGATTTTTACTACAATGTCTATCGAAATTTCATGGCTCAAATTGAAGCCAATGTTCCAACAGGGACAAATACTGATTCGTTGGCTTTTTATATGTATGACCGAAATAAACAGGCACGTTATCGGCTTTGGACAAATTCAAAAACTATCGTTAGAAATTTTGGTGGGGGTGTTAGTTTAGCATATAATTTCTACAAGAATTTTACGATTATAAGCAATACTTCTTTCGCAAAGCTCAAAAATGTGGCAAACAATGATGGTTTTGAAGAAGCATTTAATACGCCTCGTTGGATAATTAATGTGGGTATTAATAATTCAACATTCACAAAAAATATAGGTTTTAGTGTTAATTATAAATACCAAGAGTCTTTTTTATGGCAATCGGCTTTAGCAACAGGAATAGTCCCGAAAATTCATAATTTTGATGCTCAATTGACTTACAATCTCAGAAAACAAGGGATTCAAATAAAATTAGCGGGAACAAATATGTTAAATCGTCAATATGTAAGTTTCGTTGCAGGGCCAACTATTGGTGCGTTTTATTATTCAACTATTACGTTTAATAATCCTTTTAAATAAATCATTGAAATTAGCTATTTTACATTTTTTGAATAAAAGTCTTCAAATTATAAAGACTTTTATTCAAAAAACATCTTTCATGGAAGGGCAAAAGCAACGTACTTATTGCCTTTTTTTGTGCCTAACTTTGTACCACCACAAGCAATAACAATGTATTGTTTTCCTTTAATTTGGTAGGTTGATGGCGTTGCAAAACCCGCAGCTGGAAGTTTCGTTTCCCAAAGTAATTTGCCAGTTTTTTTGTCGAATGCCCTAAACATTCCGTCTTTTGTGGCAGCAATAAAAAGCAAGCCACTTGCCGTTACAACTGGGCCTCCGTAATTTTCTGTCCCTGTGTTATCAATTCCCTTTTCTTTGAGACTGGGTTCGTAACCAAATGGGATTTTCCATAAATATTCGCCTGTATTTAAGTTAATCGCACTCATTGTTCCCCATGGTGGCGTGATGGCCGGAAGGCCTTTATTATCCAAGAACTTATTATAGCCCGTACTTCTAAATGGAATATAAACAGGTTTCGATGTGCTAGTTGTAGCACTTATTTCTTTTTTTTCATCGCCAAATAGAAACGAAACTAAAGCTTGTTTTTCGGTAGCCGAAAGCATTGTAAAACCTGGCATCATTCCTTTTCCAGCAGTAACTATTTGGGTTAAAAAAGCTTTATCTCTCTTTTTTTCAATATCAATCAATGATGGATAATTTGATTTCGGATTTCCTTTGCGGTCTGTTCCATGACAAGCAATACAATACGATTTATAAAGTTTTTCGCCTGCACTTAGGTTGGTAAAGTTGTCTTGTTTTGGATTTTCAACCATTGTTTGTACCCAAGCCATTTCGTTGGCATTGACATACAAAATACCCTCTGGGTCGGTAGCGGCTCCTCCCCATTCTGCTCCACCATCATAACCTGGGAATATAATTGTTCCTTCTTTGCTTCCTGGTGAATAGGTAGCCGTTTGATATTTTTTAAGATTTTGAATTAGTTCTTCACGGTTTTCGGCATACGGACTAATTTCATTTTCAGTTAATGATTTTGATTGTCTGGCAAAAGGAGCGGGCTTAGTCGGAATCGGTTGAGTTGGCCAAGTGATTTCGCCAGGTAGCATTGATTTTGGCACAGGCATTTCTTTGATTGGAAAAATGGGTTTACCTGTGACTCTATCAAAAACAAATACAAATCCTTGTTTGGTAACCTGAGCTACGGCATCAATTTTTTTCCCTTTCTGGGTAATCGTAATCAAGTTTGGTGGAGCGGGTAAATCTCTGTCCCAAATATCATGGTGTGTCGTTTGAAAATGCCAGAGACGTTTGCCTGTGCGAGCATCTAAGGCCAAAAGGCAATTAGAGAATAAATTTTGACCTTTGCGATTTCCACCAAAAAAATCGTATCCTGCCGAGCCAGTTGGCACATAAATAATACCTCTTTTTTGGTCAACGGCCATTCCTGCCCAATTGTTTGCTGCACCAGTATATGTGTTTTTATAAGCGTCTTTCGGGAAAGTTTCGTAGCCAAATTCGCCAGTATAAGGAATAGTATGAAAAGTCCAAGCCAATTTTCCTGTTTTTACATTAAACGCTCTAATGTCACCAGGAGCAGCATCAGCATCTTCCGAAAGACGTAATGGCATCACAATCAAGTCTTCAAAGAGCGTTCCTGGCGTATTTGAGATAATAAATTTATTTTTGGCTATCTCTGATAAGCCTGTATGCAAGTCAATCTTTCCATTTTCTCCAAACGACTCAATTGGCTTTCCATTCGTTGCATCCAAAGCCCAAAGATTTGGACCAGCGGTATATAAAATTCGTTTATCATTTCCTTTTTGCCAATAGGTTACGCCTCTGCTGGTACTTGCCCAATTTTTGAGCGGGTCGCCAAATCGCCAAATCTCCTTGCCCGAAGCAGCATCCAAAGCAAATGCTTGAACCGAGGCTGTAACACCGTACAAAATACCTCCGACAATAATTGGATTTGCTTGTATTTGACCCGAATCTGGTGTTGAATATGACCATGCAACCTGTAATTTATTTACATTTTCAGGTTTAATCTGGGTCAAAGTTGAATAATGATTTCGGTCGGCTCCACCTAAATATTCAGCCCAATCAACATCATCTGTTAAGTAGTTGGTTTGCACTGCTGAAGTAATTACAAAGATGAGCAGCACTATTATTCCAACATATATTTTTGTTTTCATAGTTATTGGTTTTGAAAGAATCTCTTGCTAAATAATCAGTTTGGGTTTTTAACTAATTGTATCCGAAGAAATATAAATAGTAAAAATCCCCGCGATTAAAGCAGGAATGGCATAAATCATAAAATTTGTTGTCATCGAAAGTCCCATTCCAATAAAAACACCACCTAAAAGAGGTCCAATTATTGCTCCTAAACGTCCCGCTCCGATTGCCCAACCAACCCCAGTGGTACGAATTTCGGTCGGATACAAACGTGCCGAAACGGCATAAAGTCCAACAAAACCACCTTGAATTCCGAAGCCAATTAAACCAAACAATAACAGTATCACATCTGAGCCAGAGAAATAACCAAATGTTGCCATCAAAATGGCCGTCAAAATCAAGAATCCACCAATTGTTTTTTTCAAACCAAATTTGCTTGAAAGATAACCTTGCGTAATAATTCCTAAAAATGCACCCATATTAAAAACTGTTCCTGCATAAATCGCCAATTCGATTGATAAACCTGCGTTAGTTGCCAATTTTGGAATCCAATTGGTTAAAAAATACAATGTTGCAAACGCCATAAAGAGGGCTATCCAAAGCTGTATTGTTGACAACCTTGTTGCACCAACCAAGAGCGATTTGACCGAAATATTTGTTTTTTCAATTGGCTGTTCGGGCAGATTATTTAAGATTGGAAATCTCATTTTAAGAAGTATTTCATTGGCTTTTTTTAGTGCATTTGGCGGTTGTGTTTTTAGATAAAAATCAAGCGATTCGGACAAAAGGAAATAAATTAAAGGAATCGTAATCAATGTTGCAATGCCCGCTATTTGAAAAACCGCTTGCCAACCCGATTGCGGAATGACTTTGGCAGCCACCAAACCAGACAAAACTGCACCAATCGGGTATCCAGCTATCACAAAACTTACCCAAAAATCTTTGGTTTTATTCGGCGTATATTCCGATGTCAGCGTGGCAGTGCTGGCCAACATCGCACCAATACCCAAACCGCTGATGATGCGAATTATTACTAACAATTCAATAGATTGAACGTAAGCCGTAGCGAAAATGCTGATTCCCATTAAAATAGCACTCAATAAAATCATACTTTTGCGACCAATAATATCTGCTTTTGGGGCAAGAAACATCGCTCCTAATGTCATTCCTAGTAATCCTGCACTAAATACAATTCCTAGTTTTTCTGGCGAAATTAACCATGATTTTACAATGCTCGGAGCAGCATACGAAATTACCATTACATCCATTCCATCAAGCATATTCATTAATATACAAATAAAAATGGTCGTATATTGTAGCCGAGTCATTGGGCTTTGGTCAATAAGAGTTTTAATTTTGGAAGTCAATTTTATAGTTATTTAGGGTTGAATTTTAAAATAAAACGATGAATAAAGTTACAAACTAAGTGCAACTAATTCGCCAGGATGCCCAACTGCACCAACCGCAACCACGATGTATTGTTTGCCATTGACAGAATAAGTCATCGGAACACCCGTTTGATTGGCTGGTAATTCAAGTTCAGCTATAATTTTACCTGTTTCTTTATTATATGCTCGGAAAATTTTTCCACCACCACCATCAGAAGCATATAATCCAGAGCCTTCGCCAGCAAAAAGGAGAGACTTAGTAACCAACATTCCCACACGTTCGGGTGAGCCAGTTCTTGGAATTTTAAGGCCTTTCAAAGCAGGATTTTCTTTAACCCATTTTGGTGTGTCTGCATTCGGAACCATCCATTTATGCTCGCCTGTATTTAAGTCAATGGCAGTAATTCTACCGTATGGAGGTTTTACTAAGGGTAATCCATAAGGTCCAATTCTTGAAGTACCCATATACGCAACGTATGCCATATCGGAATTATTCGTTGAAGGCTCAATGCTCATAGGTCGTAAAACAGTGCTTGACGAAACATAAAGTATGCCTTTTTCGGGGTCAAAAACGCCGCCTTGCCAATTAGCACCGCCAACAGCATCTGGTATCATTAAAGTACCTAACTGGTTTGGGGGATTGTAAAGATTGACAGGCGTATATAAAGGGCCTTTGTTGAATTTTGAAACAATTTTCAATGCTTCTTTTTTAATGGCGGGCGTAAAATCTACCAAAATATCATCCGAATATCCTTGTCTGTCAAATGGAGCGGGTTTCGTTGGAAATGGCTGTGTAGGGGACGTTATTTCTCCTGGAACAGTACTTTTGGGAACCGCTCGTTCTTCAATTGGCCAAACTGGTTTTCCTGTAATTCTATCAAAAACAAAAGCAAATGCTTGTTTCGTAACCTGAATAACGGCTTTTATTGCTTTTCCATCAACATTAATATCAGCTAAAATTGGCGGTGCTGGCAAATCATAATCCCAAATGTCATGATGTATTAGTTGATAGTGCCAAACTCGTTCTCCTGTTTTGGCATTGAGGCAAACCAAACTTTGAGAAAACAAATTATCACCTGAGCGATGTCCACCATAAAAATCACCTGTTGCGGCTTCAAGCGGAAGATAAACATATCCTAATGCTGGGTCGGCAGTTAATGGAGCCCAAGCTCCAGCATTGCCTGTGTATTTCCAACTTTCATCTTTCCATGTTTCGTTACCTAATTCACCTGCTTGCGGAATTGTATGAAAAATCCATAATTGTTTACCTGTTTTCACATCATAACCCATAATATCACCTCTTGTTTGGCTTTTAGAAGTGGGGGCTAAACCAACAGGAAAACTCGCTCCCATGATAATTACATCGTTTACAATGATTGGTGGAGATGTTGAACCGATGGTTGAAGTTAATGGGTCAACGTGGCTTCCTAATCCTTTTTTTAAATCAACTATACCGTTTTCTCCAAAATCATTTATTGGTCTTCCTGTTTGAGCATCAAGTGCCACTAATTGAAAGCTTGGAGAAATAAAAACTACTCGATCTTTACCTCCTTTCTCATCCGACCAATAAGCAACGCCCCGCCCCGAATTTTGTCTTGGAACATAAGCTTTTCGCTCTTTTTCATCCAAACGAAATGTCCAAAGTGTTTCTCCTGTTTCGGCATCAATCGCCGCAATAGAGCGACTCAAACCTGCAGTTGTATAAAGTACGCCTTTGACCATTAACGGAGTTGACTTAAAATAATATTCTGGGCTTGGCCCAAAATTATCAGTTTTCCAACGCCAAGCGATTTTTAATTGAGGAGCATTTGTTTCATTAATTTGATTCAAAACAGAGTAATTTGTACTACCAAAATCGCCTCTGTGTTGTGGCCAATCTGCTTCGATTGTTTTGGGCTTATTTTCAGAAATTGCTGGTTTAAAGCCCATACTTACACGAGAAGGAGGAGCTGCCCCCAAAATGGTTTTGTCGGCAATGTTTTTAAAGGCTAATGGTTTTTCGCCCGAAGGGAATCCATTTGCATTCAAAATAAAGGCTATAAGTGCTGCATAAGTTTTTTCATCGAAAGAATTGGGTTTTGTCTTAGGCATTGTTGACTTTGTGTAAAGAAACAATTCTCGCAAAGTCTTATTTTTCCATTTGGTCTGAAACCTGTCGCCAATTAGTGCCGAACCGCCTTCCGAACCACGTAAATCTCGTCCATGACAAATGGCACATGAATTAAGGTATATCTCGCTAGCTGATTGAACTTGGTCTTTGCTAAAAACACCATTAAGTGCTGTTGGAATTTCATTTTTAGAAATGGCATTATTAGTTTGAGCCAAAGCTGTAATACTTGTCAGCAATAAGAAAATAGACCAATTCAATGTTTTTTTCATAGTTTTCATTAATTTTATCCAAATAAACACTTAATTTTTATTCATTTCAATAAAAATAAAATTATTTATTTCACTGTCAATATCACGCGTTGATACCTAATAAGTGTAGGTATTCCTGCATCTTTTCCTTCCACAATAATATGAAAAGTATCACCACTTTTAACCGAAGTCGGAACCGTTACTTGGGCTTTATTATCTTTTGCGGTCATTATAACTTTTTCACTGGAAGTTCCTGCTTCTTGATATTGCCAAAATTTAAAAGAAACTTTATTTCCATCAGGGTCGATTGCCTTGGCATTTAAGTTTAATTGCTGCCCTGCTTTTACGTTGATTCGATTTCCTTCTAAAACTGAGATTTTTGGAGCGTGATTCGCCGATTTATAATCTTTTACACACCAATCAGCACGAGCCGCAAAGTCCAATTGTAACGCATCAATCCAACGTGTCTGAGGAAAAGAAGCATCTTGTTTGTTGGTAAATGGATTATAATCTGTCAATGTAGGGGCATCTTCCCATCGAAACGGGTTTGTAGCTGATTGCACCATTCTACCGCCCCAGCCACCAAATTCTGGGTTGTCACGGTTCATCAAACCAACATCCAATAATTGAAAATAGGCTGGTGAATCTCCTTCCGAAATGAAATCATATTTTGTCATTTTCCGTTTTTCCATTTCTGCAATTGTACCTTGGTCATGCTCTGGGTCGTCGGCAATTTTTTGTCCATCGCCCCACGAATAGTATTTTGCTAAAAGTGGTCCATGATTATGAATAATGTTTTTAGCCATAAATTCGCCTCGCAAAAATGGTTGTAGTTCGGTCGGAACAACCATTGTCCACGGATAAGCTAAACACCAAAATTGATTAGAATTATAAAAAACTCTAATCTTGTTCCAATTCGGAGCGATGTATTTTTTGTAAGTGGCATCTTGGTCCAAAACGGCATATATTATTGCTTTTTTAGATACTTTTTCATAAATAGCTGTCCAGTTCGGTTGGTTTTTATACGTTTCTTCGATTGATTTTAAAGCCCGTGCAACTGTATTTGTACCACCCCAAATTTGCAAATAAACCGGTTGTGGATTTTCATCTAAAAGTATTTTTTTTATCCATTCCGAGCCTTCAGTTTCTTTGCTCATTTCGCCTTCAAAGTCGATATTTCCTACTTTTACCATTTTTTTCAATTCGGTGGCGGTTGGAAAACCTTTGGCGTGTTTTAATAAATTAGGCTGTATTTTGCCGTATTCATCTAATAATTCTTGCATCCAAGTTGTTCCTGGCCAACGAAGGTCAGTTCGCTCACCGTAGCGTTTGGCGGTTGTTTCTAATTCTGAAATCATTTTTGTGCCTTTGCCATCGCCTTTATAATGCCATTGCGAACTACTATAAACCAAACCTTCAAGTTTAAATTCATTAGAATAAAGCAACATTCTAATGAAAGAATCAACGTCATCAAGTTCGCCGTCGGTGGTTACAATGGTTCGTGGTTTTGGGTTGTTTTGGGCAAAAAGTTTTTCATTCATCAGTAAACCTAAGCAACTAATCAAAAGAAATAGACTTATTTTTGTTTTCATTTTATTTATAAAATTTATTTTTAAATTACCTTTATCTAAGAAATAGTTTAACTAAATTTAGTTTACGAAATTAAAAACAAAATAAATGGTTTCAAATATTTTCGTTTATTTATTTTTATTTACGATTACTATCTTTTATTTTTGAATTAAAATTATGGCAATGCTACCAAATCAACGTCGAGAAAAAATTTTAGACCTATTAAAAGAAGATGGTTCAGCAAAGGTTGTGGACTTATCTAGGCTGTTCAAAGTAACCGAAGTTACGATTCGGCAAGACTTAGAAAAATTAGAAAGCGAAGGGCTAATTATAAAAGAACACGGTGGGGCTTTCTTGAAAAATGTAGAAGACCAGGTGCGGAGTTTTTCGTTGGTGCATCAAGAAAATTTAGATAAAAAAGAAGTGATTGCCCAAAAATGCCTTGAATTTATTGAGTCGGGCGATACAATTATTCTTGATTCAGGAAGTACAACCACCGAAATTGCCAAAAAACTAAAAGGCTTAAAAAACTTGACTGTGATTACAAATGCCTTAAATATTGCCTTGATGTTGGGAACAGAATCGGGCATAGAAGTGATAATGACGGGAGGAGAATTTAAGCCACCAACCCTTTCGTTGACAGGACAAAAAGCCGCAGATTTTTTTAAAGGATTAAATGTTCAAAAGTTGTTTTTGGCAACGGCAGGTATTTCGCTAAAATCAGGTTTGACTTATCCGAGTATCAGCGATTTAGTCGTAAAAAAAGCAATGATTGACGCAGCCGAAGTTACATATTTGGTTGCTGATAGTACAAAAATCGGTAAAAGTGCTTTGGCAAGTTTGGGGGCGTTGGGTTTGATAGATTATATCATTACGGATGCAGGTATTGAGGAAAAACACAAAGAGGTTTTTAGAGATAATGAAATTGAAGTAATAATTGCTTGAAATTAAGAAATTAAATGCTGAAAAGTGACATTAAAAAGTTAAAGATTTCAATATAAATCAAAATATAGATATGACAACAAGACGCAATTTTATAAAAAACACAGGTATTTTATCGGCTTTAGCTTTAACGCCAATACAAAAAATTTTTGCTGAAATGGAAATCAAAAACCTCATGGGAATTCAGCTTTTTTCATTGCCCAAAATGCTTTCTGAAGATTTTGTTGGTGGCATTAAAATGTTATCTCAAATGGGTTATAAAGAGTTGGAACTTTTCGGCCCATTTCCTTTTAGTACGGAGATGGCTCATAAAAGTTGGGCTGCTGTAACGCCAATGCTCGGTTTTAGTGGAAGTGGCTATTTTGGGCGAAGTATTCAAGAAATAAAATCTATTTTATCAGATAATGGATTGAAAACACCTGCCATGCACACAGATTTAGACACGCTAATAAATGGAATGGATAAACTTGGCGAAGCTGCTCACGTGTTGGGGCAAACGTATGTGACATTGCCCGCCATTCCTGATGACAAAAGAAAAACTCTGGACGATTACAAACGAATAGCCGAAACGTTCAATAAAATTGGGGAAAGTGCAAAAAAGAACGGAATAAAATTTGGCTATCATAATCATGGTTATGGTATCAAACCAATGGATGGGCAAATTCCTTTACAAATTATTCTTGACCAAACAGACCCAAATTTAGTGTTTTTTGAATTAGATATTTTTTGGACAGCATCAGGAGGAGCAGACCCAATTTCATATTTGGAAAAATATCCGAACCGCTACAAAATGTTACACTTGAAAGACATGAAAGAGAAAAAAGAGTTTTCGGGCGATGGTGGAAATGCCTCGCAATGGATTCCTCTTTTTTCAAATATGACCACTGCGGGTGATGGCGTACTAGATTTAAAAGGAATCATCAAAAAAGCGAAAGAAATAGGAGTAGAGCATTATTTCGTGGAGCAAGACATGGTTGCTTCGCCAGAAATTGCGTTAAAACGAAGTTTAGATTATTTGAAAAAAGAAATTTAATACCCAATTAACCCCATTAAAAAATGAAATATATTCTTTCTTTTATAGTGCTAATTTGGGCTTTTGAAAATACACAAGCTCAAAAAGTAATTTCGCTTTACGAAGGAAAAGCACCTGGTTCGGAAACTTGGACTTGGAGCGAAGGTGAAAGCGTTAAAAATATGTTTAATAATCGTGTGGCTTATAATGTTGTAAATCCAACGATTACCGCATATTTACCCGAACCATCAAATGCCAATGGAACAGCCGTAATTGTTGCTCCAGGTGGGGCATTTCATACGCTTTCAATGGATTCTGAAGGAATTGAGGTTGCGAAATGGCTCAATTCAAATGGTATTGCGGCATTCGTTTTGAAGTATCGTCTTGCAAGAAGTTTTACCGACGACCCAGTAAAAGAATTGATGGGCAAAATGGGTAATTTCAAAACTTTAGATGAAGAAAATGCGGCTGTTGTTCCATTGGCCTTGCAAGATGGCTTAACAGCTGTAAAATATGTACGGACACATGCAAATGAACTAAAAATTGCTGGCAATAAAATTGGTTTTATTGGATTTTCGGCGGGTGCAACGCTCACGATGTCAGTAATTTATAGTGCAACTGATGAAAGCCGCCCTAATTTCGTAGCTCCTATTTATGCTTACGAAAAAGCCATTATTGGAAATGAAGTTCCGAAGGTAAAAACGCCTATTTTTATTGCCGTTGCCAGCGATGATCAATTAGGTTTTGTGCCACATAGCATTAATATTTATAACAAATGGTTTCAAGCAAAACAGCCAACAGAACTGCATATTTATGAAAAAGGCGGTCATGGTTTTGGCATGAGAAAAAGCAATATTACGACCGATGCATGGATAGAACATTTTGGCCTTTGGTTGAAAATGCAAGGATTTTTGAAGTAAAAAATGACATTTAACAAAATAAAAAATGCTAAGTTTAGGTATAATCATTGGAAATAGAGACTTTTTTCCAGATAGTTTGGTAGAAAAAGCAAGAACCGAAATTATTGATGTTTTTGCTAAACTAAAATTAAAACCTATCCTTTTGGATAGTACGGACACAAAGTTAGGCGGCGTTGAAACGTATAAAGAAGCCCAAAAATGTGCCGATTTATTCAAAGCACATCGTGAAGAAATTGTTGGTGTTTTAGTGCTTTTACCCAATTTTGGGGATGAAAAAGGCGTTGCAGATACCTTGAAATTAACAGGGTTGAATGTTCCTGTTTTGGTACAAGCTTATCCCGATGAACTGACTAAAATGAACGTGGTCAATCGCCGAGATTCATGGTGCGGAAAAATCTCTGTTTGTAACAATTTATACCAATACGGTATTAAGTATTCGCTTACAAGTCAACATGTTAGCTCTCCTTCTGAGGCTGTTTTTCAGAAAGATTTACTTGATTTTGTGGCCGTTTGTCGAGTTGTAAAAGGACTCAGAAACGTAAGAATTGGAGCAGTAGGAGCAAGACCTGGAGCTTTTAATACTGTTCGTTATTCTGAGAAAATTTTGCAAAGAAATGGCATAACTGTAACGACGGTTGACCTTTCTGAAATTTTGGGAAAAGCCAATAAACTCACCATAGATGATACTGTTGTAAAACAACATTTGGAAGCAATTAATGCGTATGCACCTAAGGGAAAAACACCAAACGAAGCCATGATTCAAATTGCAAAATTGGATGTCGTTTTGAAAGAATTTATGGAAGAATACGCTCTCGATGCCACGGCTATTCAATGCTGGACTTCGTTGCAGCAAAACTATGGTTGTAATGTTTGTACGAGTATGAGCATCATGTCGGAAAATATGTTGCCAAGTGCGTGCGAGGTCGATGTTACAGGAACATTGAGTATGTACGCCATGCAATTAGCATCTGGTTCACCGAGTGCCTTGGTCGATTGGAATAATAATTATGCCGATGACCCCGATAAATGTGTTTTATTTCACTGCGGAAACTGGGCAAAATCATTCTTGCCAGATATTTCAATTGGAACAGCACCTATTCTTGGAACAACGGTTGGCGTAGAAAACACCTACGGTGCGTTGGATGGAAGAACGCCAGCAATGCCTTTGACCTACGGAAGAATCAGTACCGACGACCCCAAAGGAATTATCAAAGCGTATATTGGTGAGGGTGAGTTAACAAACGATCCATTAAGTACATTTGGCAATCGGGCAGTGGCTCAAATTTCAGACTTACAAGGTTTGATGAAATACGTTTGTCGCAATGGTTTTGAGCATCATGTCGTAATGAACGCATCAAAAACAGCAGCCATTTTAGAGGAAGCATTAAGTAATTATATGGGATGGGAAGTGTATAAACATTAAGAAGATTTCTTGAAAAATAATGATTGAAACTGAATTAAAAGAGAAATCACGAGTTTATCGTCGAAAAATTCTCAAATATATTTACAATGCTAAAGCTGGACATACGGGCGGTAGTTTGTCGATTATTGATATTTTGAATGTACTGTATAATCGGATTATGAATGTTTCTCCCGAAAATTTTCATTCAAATCTGCGTGACAGATACGTTCAAAGCAAAGGCCATTGCGTTGAAGCATTATATGTTGTATTGGCCGATAAAGGTTTTTTTCCTGAAGATGATTTATTGACACTTTGCCAATATAATTCACCATACATTGGGCATCCAACCAAGTATATCAAAGGAATGGAGCAAAATACGGGTGGCTTAGGTCATGGATTACCGATGTGTTCGGGTATGGCTTTGGCGGCAAAAAAAGATAATTCACCTGTGAAAGTTTTTACAGTTTTGGGCGACGGAGAGATGGCCGAAGGCTCAAATTGGGAAGCGATGATGTTTGCAGCTCACTATAAATTAGATAATCTTTGTGCTATTTTGGATTATAATAAATTACAAATTACCGCTCCAAATGCCGAAGTAATGGGCCTCGAACCCATTGACAAAAAACTTGAAGCATTTGGATGGGCTGTAAAACACGTAGATGGACATAATTTGGAAGAACTAACTCAAACCTTGAAAAATTTACCTTTCGAGACAGGAAAACCTTCGTTTCTGATAGCACATACCGTAAAAGGAAAAGGGGTAAGTTACATGGAAAATGTATTAAAATGGCATCATGGAGTACCAACTGCCGAACAATTTGAACAAGCAATGGAAGAATTAGCTGCTGATTCTTTGAGTAATTTTTAAATATGTTTTTGTAAAAAACGACGCAGACTAATGGAAATAAAAGACATATTAAAGAAAGCAAATCTTGAAGTTTTTTCGGAAACACTTCAGTTTTTAGCAGAAAAAGACAAAAATATAATGGTTGTTACGAGCGATTCTCGTGGCTCAGGGAAACTCGTTCCTTTTGGACAAAAATTCCCTGAGCAAATTGTAGAAGTGGGCATTGCCGAACAAAATCTGGTGGGTGTGGCAGCGGGTTTAGCAAGCATGGATAAAAAAACTTTTGCCGTTTCGCCCGCTTGTTTTTTAACTGCACGAAGTTTGGAGCAAATCAAAAATGATGTTTGTTACTCAGATAATGCGGTAAAATTGATTGGAATTTCGGCGGGCGTCAGTTACGGAGCTTTGGGCAGCACGCACCATAGTTTACATGATTTTGCAGTTTTACGAGCAATAAATAATATTTCAATTGTCGCTCCTGCTGATAATTACGAAACTAGGGAAGTCATCAAGCAAGCGACTGAATTCCAAATGCCAATCTATATACGTTTTGGTAAGAAAGCAATGCCAACTGATTTAAAAAATATTGGTCAGAATGAATTGGTTAGTAACGAAAATTTTCAAATTGGGAAAGGGCGAGTAATCAGAAATGGTTCGGATTTGACTTTTATTGCCACAGGAGAAGCTGTTTTACCATGCGTTGAAACTGCCAAAATTTTGCAAGATAAACACCAAATTTCTTGCAAAATAATCAGTATGCACACCATTAAACCTCTAGATACGGATTTGGTATTAGCAACCGCCTCCAATGAAAAACCAATAATTACCGTTGAAGAACATTCCATCAACGGCGGTTTGGGTGAAGCAGTAGCTGCTCTTTTATTCCAAAATGGATGTAGAAATAAATTCAAAATTATTGGTTTGCCCGATGAACACACAGTTTCAGGTTCGCAAAATGAAATATTCGACCATTATGGTATTTCTTCAAATGGTTTAGAAAAAACAGTATTAAATATGCTTAATCCATGAAATATCTTTCTTTGATTTTATCATTGTTGATTTTGGCTTGCTCGATTAAAAAAGAAGTCGAAAAACCCAAAATTGCCGTAGTTATTTCTACGCTGAATAATCCTTGGTTTGTGGTTTTGGCTGAATCTGCTGCCGAAAATGCCAAAAAACTTGGTTATGAGGCAAAAATCTTTGATTCCCAAAACAATCCAGCAACCGAGTCGGATAACTTTGAAAACCTTATTTCATCGGGTTTCGATGCTATCTTATTTAATCCAACCGATGCTGATGGGTCAATCGCAAACATTTTGAAAGCAAAAACGGCAAAAATTCCAGTTTTTTGTATGGATAGAGAAGTCAACGCTGATGATGCTGCAACGAGTCAAATATTATCTGATAATTATTCAGGATGCGTTGAAATAGGTATTGAATTTGTGAAAACGCTCCGTGAAAAAGGAAAATACGTCGAAATAATCGGTTTAGTTGGTGATAATAATACTTGGGCAAGGTCAGGAGGGTTTCATTCGGTGGTAGATAAATTTCCAAACTTAAAAATGGTTGCTCAACAAAGCGGTGATTTTGACCGAAATAAAGCAATGGAAGTTTTAGAAACAATCATGCAAGCACAACCAGATATTGATGCTGTTTTCTGCGGAAATGATGCAATGGCGATGGGTGCGTATCAAGCTCTTCAGTCGGCTGGAAAAGCTGACAAAGTCAGAGTTTTTGGTTTTGATGGAGCATCTGAAGTAGTTGAGAAAATCAGAGAAAATAAAATTGTGGCAACTGGAATGCAATATCCAAAAGTAATGGCAAAAACAGCCGCTCAATATGCCGATGAGTATTTCAAGGGGCGAAGAGAATTTCCACAAAGAGTTCCAGTTGAAGTTGAGTTAGTAAAATCTTCAAATGCAAATAAATATTGAGCATGAAAAGCATCTATAAATGTACATTTTCGGTGATTTTGATAGCATTTTTAGGCTATAATTCGGTTTATTTCCAAAAATTAAGTACGCACAAAAATCAAAAAAATGTCACTTTTGATTTCAATTTATTTGCCGATTCACTTTATTTTAAAGGTATTTTGACAAATACCAAAGCAATTGATTTAAATGAACTTTTGGTTCAAATTAAAGAAAATTCTGACTCCGCTTTTAAAACCCACGGCAATAGATTAGGTATTGGAAATTCGGCTTTTTTTATGGTGAAAAGTCAAGGAAAAGTGAGCAAAATCGACAATGGACAATTGACAATTGCTGCTCTAAATGGCAGTTTTATCAACCTCGAAACCAAGTATATTTTTGGGAATGCCATTCGTGATGCGTCAGGTTTAGTAAAATTGACGGATTTTAAAACAAATGCTGATTTTAATAAAGTTTCGGAAGCCTTAAATACGGTAATTAGAGAAAAAGTATTGCCGAAAAATATATCAAAAATTAAAATTGGTGACGAAATTAGTTTTACAGGAGCATTGAAATTGAGTAAAAAAGAGGTGTTAGGTTTGGTGATATTACCCGTTTTTATAACGCTAAAAGAAAAATGATAGATTTTGAATTTACACCATTCATTACGCCTAATTTATCCCTCAAAAAATGTTAGAAGCAATCAATATATCAAAAGAATTTCCTGGGGTAAAGGCCCTAAATGGAGTTAATATCAAGTTTTTTCCAGCAAAAGTAAATGCAATTTTAGGAGAAAATGGAGCAGGAAAGTCTACATTATTGAAGATTTTAACTGGTGTTTATCATCAATATGACGGAGAAATTCGATTAAATGGAAAGCCAATTAGGTTTAAAAATATCAAGGAAGCACATGATGCTGGAATTGCCATTATTCATCAAGAACTTAATTTAATTCCACAATTGAGTATTGCTGAAAATCTGTTTTTGGGTCGAGAAATATTGACTCCTTTCGGGTTTTTAGCAACAAGCATCATGCACCATAAAACCCAACAATTATTAAAAAAACTACAGCTAAATGTTTCGCCAAATACGCTCGTTCAAACGCTCAAAATTGGTGAACAACAGTTAATCGAAATTGCCAAAGCTCTGCTCACAAACGCACAAATAATTTTGATGGATGAACCAACTTCGGCTCTTACGGATAAAGAAATTGATAACTTACATCGAATTATTCACGAACTCAAAAATGAAGGAAAAACAATTGTTTACATTTCACATAAAATGGATGAATTATTCAAAATAGTTGATAATTATACTGTTTTGCGTGATGGAAGCACGATTGATGCAGGCGAAATGAGTTCGGTAAATGAACAAGATTTGATACGAAAAATGGTTGGCCGAGATGTGCAAATTTCCCCAAAAGAAACATTTAATTTCGCTGATAAAACGATTTTGAAGGTTAAAAATTTGACACTTAAACACCATTCTATTCAAAATAAAAACCAATTACAAAGCATTTCTTTTGAATTAAAAAAAGGTGAAATACTTGGTGTTTTTGGTTTAATGGGAGCAGGAAGAACCGAACTTTTAGAAGTAATTTTTGGTATTCATGCGTCAAAAAGTTGTTTTGAAATAGAAATTGAAGGCAAAATCAGAAAAATAGGTACTCCAAAAGATGCCATTCAAAATGGCCTTGCATTTGTTACTGAAGACCGAAAATCTGAAGGTTTGGTCCTTGGAATGTCAATTGCTGAAAATATTAGTTTGACAGTTTTGCCAGAATTTGGCATTTTAAACGCAACCAACGATACAATTGCAGCTCAAGATTATATTAAACAATTAAGCATTAAAACGCCTTCTGAAAAACAGTCTTGTATAAATTTAAGTGGTGGAAATCAACAAAAAGTAGTGTTAGCAAAATGGTTGGCAACCCAACCAAAAATTTTGCTTTTGGACGAGCCAACACGCGGAATTGATATTAATGCGAAAAACGAAATTTATCAATTAATAAAAAAATTAGCTGAAAATGGACTAAGTATCATGTTAGTTTCTTCTGAAATCCCTGAAATTTTAGCTCTTTCAGATAGAATTTTGGTCATGTCTGAAGGAAAAATTAAAGGCGAATTTTTAGCAGCCGATGCCAATGAAGATAAATTATTGAAAGCAGCCATTTAGACCCATTATTTTAAAAACAATGAACAAAGAAATCCTAAAAAAATCTCAATCACTGATAGCGTTGTTTCTGCTATGTTTGGTTATCACTTTGTTGTCAGATAAATTTCTAACTGGAGCAAACCTTTGGAATGTACTGCGTCAAATTTCGGTCAATGTTTGTATTTCCGTTGGCATGACTTTGGTTGTACTTATGGCAGGAATTGATTTATCTGTTGGTTCGGTATTAGCCTTTACATCAGTGATTTGTGCGGGATTCTTAAAAAACGGCATCACCATCGAATCACTTGATTTGTTTGTTGGTTTTACTGTTTTGGGTGCGGTTCTGGCAGCACTAATAATCGGATTTTTACTTGGTTTATTTAATGGCTGGGCAATCACAACATTTGCAATTCCACCATTTGTAGCAACTTTGGCAATGCTTACTATCGCCCGTGGAGCAACAATGCTTTATTCTGAAGGAATTCCTATTTCAAATCTTGGAAGTAGTTTTGAATATATTGGTTCGGGTTGGTTTTTAGGTATTCCTGTTCCTGTTTGGATTTCGATAATTGTGGTTTTATTAATGGTTTTTATCACTAAGAAAACAACTTTTGGACGATATATTTACGCAATCGGAGGGAATGAAAAAGCGGCCTATTTATCAGGAATAAACATTAACCGAATCAAATTAATGGTGTATAGCTTGGCAGGAATGATGGCTGCTATTGGTGGGATTTTGGTTACTTCTCGACTAAATTCGGCTCAACCAAATGCAGGAACAAGCTACGAATTAGATTCGATTGCGGCCGTTGTTATTGGAGGAACTTCTCTTTCGGGCGGCGTGGGTTCGGTAACAGGTACTGTCATCGGAGCGGTCATTATTGGTGTTTTAAATAATGGATTAGTTTTATTAAATGTTTCACCATTTTGGCAACAAGTTGTGAAAGGATTAGTGATTTTGTTGGCAGTAATTATTGATAGAAAAAGTAAAAAATGAAAAAATACGTTTTAGCCATCGACCAAGGTACGAGCAGCACCAAAACTATCATTTTTGATGAAAACGGACAAGCAGTTTCAAAAGGCTCGGTTGATTTAAAAACTAATTATTTTGATAATGGTTTTGTAGAACAAAACCCAGAAGATATTTATCAAAATACGACCGATTCTATCAATGAATGTTTAAATGATTTTACGCAAAAGGGTTTTAATATTGCAGAAATAACTTCTTGCGGAATAAGTAATCAAAGAGAAACATTTATACTTTGGGACAAATCAGGAAAAGCCGTAAGTCCAGCCGTCGTTTGGGCGTGTAAACGTTCCATAAAAATTTGCCAAGCATTAAAAGAAAAAGGGCAAGAAGCATTAATTAAGCAAAAAACAGGGTTGATAATTGACCCTTATTTTTCGGGAACAAAATTACTTTGGCTGCTCGAAAACGATGAAAACGTTAAAACAAAATTAGATGCGGGCGAACTATACTTCGGCACAGTTGACTGTTGGTTATTGTTTAAAATGACTCAGGGGAAAGCTTTTAAAACTGATTTTACGAATGCTTCTCGCACGCTATTTTTTAATATTCATACGCTAACTTGGGATGAAGAAATTTTACAATTATGGGGTTTAGGGCTATTAAATCTGCCCGAAATTTGTCCATCTTCTCACAATTTTGGCAATTTTACAATTAGCTCTTTGAGCAGAGACGAATCAATAATTCCAATTACGGCTCTTATTGGCGATTCGCACGCCGCAACTTTTGGGGAAGGTTGTTTCGAAAAAGGAACGGCCAAAGTTACACTTGGTACAGGCAGCTCAATTATGATGAATATTGGAGAAAAACCAGTTCTATCGTCATCGGGTATGCTCACAACGATTTGTTGGAGTACCGAAAATAGAGTTGATTACGCCTTAGAAGGTGCGATTGTTTCCTGTGGCTCAACCATCGAATGGTTAAAAAATGAATTAAATCTTTTCACAGAAGCATCAGCAAGCGAGCAAATGGCTAATGCCGTTTCGGATAATGCAGGCGTTTACTTAATACCCGCTTTTAGTGGATTAGGAGCTCCGCATTGGCAAATGAGCCGTCGAGCATCATTAGATGGAATGACTTTCGGCACAACCAAAAATCATATTGTACGGGCAGCTTTAGAAAGTATTCCTTATCAAATCAAAGATGTAATTATTGCGATGGAGCATGATATGGATGCTTCGTTAAAATCAATTTCCGTCAATGGTGGTATGACTAAAAACCAATTTATCATCCGTTTTTTAGTTGATTTATTGGCTTTACCGCTAAAAAAACAGCAAAATCCAGATGTTTCTGCCTTGGGAGCAGCTTATCTGTCTGGCTTAAAAAGTGGTGTTTTTGAAAATATTACTCAATTAAAAGCTTTCAATCAAACAAATACAGACACGATTTTACCCGATTTTAATAATGAAACAGTTAAAATTGGATACGATGGATGGAAAAATAAAATCTCTAAACCAGCCTAGATATGAAAAAAGTAGTTTTTTTACTGAGTATTTTCTTCCTTTCAATGAGCATTTTAAACGCTCAAAAACCTAGACTTTTGGTGCTAACTGATATTGAAGCCGACCCAGATGACGCCCAATCAATGGTTCGACTTTTGACGTATTCAAATCAGTTTGATATTGAAGGGCTTATTGCGACAACTTCTATTCATCAAAAAAATTGGGCTGCGGTTGAAAGTATCCATGATATTGTGAATGCTTATGATAAAGTACAGCCTAATCTTTTGAAACACGAAAATGGATACCCAACTGCCGCTTTTTTAAAGACAAAAATTAAAAAAGGTCTCGAAAAATACGGAATGGATGGTGTCGGCGAAGGAAAAGACTCAGAAGGCTCAAACTGGATTATTAAGGTACTTGAACAAAATGATAGTCGCCCTATTTGGTTTTCTATTTGGGGTGGGTCTAATTGTCTAGCTCAAGCTTTGTGGAAAATTCAACAAACAAAGACTACTGAACAGGCTGAAAAATTATATCAAAAAATTCGGGTTTATACAATTTCAGACCAAGATGATTCAAATCCGTGGATTCGTAAGACATTCCCAAATATTTTCTTTGTAGTAACACCTGGTTTTACTTATTCAAATGCAACTTGGCGAGGCATTAATGCCAAAGCAGATGGATTTAATAATGATGTGATTTCAAATCAATGGCTTTCTGAAAATATTCAACAATGGCATTCAATTTTGGGAACAAAATACCCTGATGTTGCTTATGGTATGGAAGGTGATTCTCCCTCTTTTATGGGTTTGATTCCTAATGGATTAAACGATTCAGCGAATCCTAACTTTGGAGGTTGGGGAGGACGATATGAGTTTTACAAACCTAATTTTGAAGAACCCAAACCAAATCCATATACAAAAGTTTTACAAAAAGAAGAACCCGAAATTCGACCAATTTGGACGAACGCCAAGGATTCAATTGTTTCTAGTATTGACAAAAAAAGTTATATTGGAAATTTAGAAACGATTTTACGATGGAGAGAAGATTTTCAAAACGATTTTGCCGCACGCATGGATTGGACTCATAAAAGTTTTAGCGAAGCTAATCATCCTCCTGTGCCAAAATTAAATCATTCTGATAAAATTACCGTCAAGTCTAGTGAACAGTTTTTCTTAGATGCAAAAGGAACAACCGACCCCGATGGTGACGCTCTGAGTTATTTTTGGATGCAGTACCGTGAAGCAGGCACTTACAATGGTAATATTAGTTTTAGGCCTTATGCTTCAAATATGTATCGAGTTCCATTTTCCGCTCCAAAGGTAGATTCACCCCAAACAATACATTTTATATTAAAAGTGTCTGATAAAGGTAAACCCGCCCTAACAAGGTATAAACGTGTGATTGTAACTGTTTTACCCTAATACTGTTTTGTATATACTTATCTGATGAAATAGTAAAATATTTATACTTTGTTTTATATACAACAATAATATACAAACTAATGGCAAAAAATAGACTTTAAACAAAAAGATTAAAGTCTATTTTTTGCCATTAATAAAGTCCAATCAAACGGACGTTTGATTGGACTTTATTAAGCAGGGTTTTTGGCTAAATAGGGGATGGCAACATTTTGTTTGAATTACATTTCATCAAACAATAAGATGAAGTGTAAAAAGTTTTTGCCAACTATTGGTTTATTTTTTTAGAGCAATAACTTTATAAAATGCAGGTTTTGGTTGGTTATTTCTGTCAAACAATAACGGATAGTTTGTACGACCTCTAACTGGCCAATTATTAAGCCAACTATTGGCATCGTTAACTCCCCAAAAAGTAACTCTTGTAATTTTATCTTTGTGTTTAAGGAATAATTTAAACAATGCTTCATAATCGTCGGCCAATTGTTGTTGGACATTTTCGGGCAAGCCATTTGGATAAGGATTCAATGCTGTGTTGTTCGTCATTCGTTGATTTATATCTGCTCCTTGAAAATCACGGGGTAAAACTTCAATATCTAATTCAGTAAACATTACTTTCAAGCCCAAATCAGCATATTGCAAAATACTTTCTTCAATTTCTTTCAATGGAATTTTGCCAACGTGCCAATGTCCTTGAATTCCAACCCCGTCAATTCTTACTCCCGCGTTCTGAATTTTCTTGATTAATGCAATACAGCCAGCACGTTTGGCGGGTTGTTCGTTGTTATAATCGTTGTAGTATAATTCAGTATTTGGACTTGCTTCTTGCGTTAAACGAAATGCTTCTGTTACAAAATCTTCGCCGAGATAAGTAAGAAAAACAGATTTACGCATTGAGCCATCTTCGTTTAGTGCTTCATTTACAACATCCCACGAAAACACTTTTCCTTTATATCTTCCTGCAACCGTTTTGATATGATTTGTAAAAAAGGTATTTACAGAATCTTTGCTATGAATATTTCGCATAAAGCTCGGCAATTGACTATGCCAGATGAGCGTATGCCCATTGATTTTCATAGAATGTTTTTTTCCATATTCAATTAGTTTATCAGCTATCTCAAAATTATATTCGCCCCATTTAGGTTGTAAAATGGCTGACTTCATGACGTTTTCAGGGGTCGCCATATTAAATTGATGCGTAATAAATGCAGTTTGAGCAGGGTCTTTTTCTTCGATTTGTGCAGTATTTAGGGCAGTACCAATATTAAAAGCTTTTTTGAACGCCTTTTTTAAAGAAGGAATTTCTTGGTTTTCAACTGATTGATTCAAAACATTAAAGTTTGAAAAAAGAAAAGCGGCACAGATGGTTTTCATTAACAAATAATACTTTTTCATAATATTTCAGGGTTTTATTTAGTATTTAACTTGTACAAAATTTATCACAGTTTAGTTGTATTTTGTAAAAAGTAAAAAACATTTGGCCGTCAATTAAATGTAATTGACGGCCAAATTCTTTTATTTCCACTTAATAATATGATTGACGTAACTCAAAAGTGACTTTTACCAAAAAATCGTATATATCACAATAAAAATGGCACACACAACTAATGCTCCAATGGCAAATGTAGTATCAACTTTAAACCATTTCTTATCAACCTCAAAAGCATTTGGTTGGTCTTTGCCCTTGCCTTCAATCAAGCTGAGTATGATGTGAACCAAAGAACAGATCCAAAAAACAACACCCATACGATTCATAAAAGGGAAATCAGGATATACATTAGCGATGATTGCAGAAAGCACGATACTTAATACGGCGGCAGCCAACGCTCCATTGGCGGTTGCTTTTTTCCAGAAAAATCCAAGCAAGAAAATACTCAAAATACCTGGTGAAATATAACCTGTATAAACTTGGATGTATTCGAATGCCTGACCGAAATTAGCTAAAAGTGGACTTACAATCAACGCAATAATAAATGCAATGACGATAGCCACTCGACCAGTCCAAACGGTTTGTTTTTCAGAAAGGTTTTTATTGAAAAATTTTTGATGAATATCTAACACATAAATCGTTGAAATACTATTGGCTTTTCCTGCCAATGAGGCAACGATTGCAGCCGTAAGTGCCGCAAACGCCAAGCCTTTCAAGCCAACGGGTAAAAGATTAAGCAATACTGGATAAGCATTATCAGGTCTTACAATTCCATTTTGAGTGATTCCATTTACGATAGAAGCATCAGCATTTTCTTGGAAAATTACATAAGCAGCCAAACCTGGTAGAACCACAATAAATGGCATTAACATTTTCATGAAAGCGGCAAACAAAACACCTCGTCGAGCAGTCGTAATATCTGCACCTAAAGCACGTTGAGTCATATACTGATTACACCCGAAGTAATTAAGATTATTGACCCACTGGCCGCCAATAATAAACATCATAATACCTGGCAATTGCTTATAGGCATCTATAAATCCACCCTTTCCATCATGAACTTGATATTGGTTTGGCTTGAAAATCATGTGTAAATGGCTATCTGCTTTTTCTGCAATTAGGTTTAAACCTTCAAAAACTCCTGAGCCAGTTCCTACTTTATTAGAAAGTAAATCGAGAGCCAAATAAGTTGTGGCTAAACCTCCAAAAATTAAACAAACCACCTGAATAACATCAGTGTAACCAATTACTTTCATGCCTCCCAAGGTGATAATTACTGCAAAGATTGTCAAGAAAATAGCACAGGTCATAAAGCTAAAACCTGTCATTTTTTCTAAACTCAAACCTCCAAGATAAATAATAGAAGTAAGGTTCACGAAAATATATAGAAAAAGCCAAAAGATAGCCATAATAGTAGCTAATCGCCCATCGTAGCGTTTGGCAAGAAATTGTGGCATCGTGAAAATCTTATTGTTAAGATACATTGGCAAGAAATAAACCGCCACAATCAATAAAGAAACACCACCCAATAACTCATAAACTGAAATGGCAATACCTAATTGAAAGGCCTGTCCACTCATACCAATAAATTGTTCGGCTGAAATATTTGAAGCAATTATTGAGGCTCCAATTGCCCACCATGTAAGTGAACCTTCAGCCAAAAAAAAATCTTTACTATCAGCTGATTGCTTGCCTTTATTTTTGTAAATCCAATAACCGTAGGAAGATACGATAACAAAATAAACAAAGAAAATAGCATAATCAAGCCTTTCTAATCCAAGTGTCATTTGAGTTTTAGTTTAAATATTTAGGGTATGTTATAAATTTATTCTTGCTAAATTAGCTGTATCCATAAAAAAAATCATACTTTTTTTAATTAATTTTTAACAGCCTTGTCCATAATAGGCATTTTTGCCATGTTTACGCTCATAATGCTTCATTCGTAGCGTATCCTTTATTCTTAGCGTATTTGGATTTATTTGAAGGGTCAACATCGCCATTTTGGCCACTTCTTCTAATACGGCTGCATTATAAACCGATTTTTCAGCATTTTTCCCCCAAGTAAATGGCCCATGATTTTGCAGTAAAACCATTTCTACTTCTTTGTGAGAAAGCTTTTTTTCGGCAAAACATTCAAAAATTTGATTTCCAGTTTCAAATTCATAATCACCATTAATCATTGCATCTGTTAGAACCGTCGCACACGGAATATCTTGGTGCGTATGGTCGGCATGAGTTGTGCCGAAAATAGGAATATCCATACCAGCTTGAGCCCAAGCAACGGCATAAGTGCTGTGTGTGTGTGTGATACCGCCAATATCTTCCCAATTTTTGTACAACTGAGCATGAGTTTTGGTGTCGGAAGACGGTCGCATTTTTCCCTCGGCAACATTGGCATCATAATCCATAATTACCATGTCGGCCGGTTTTAGGATTTCGTAAGGCACACCGCTTGGTTTGATTGCAAAAACAGCTTTATTTCTATCAACTGTACTTACATTTCCGAAGGTAAATAATACCAAACCGAGTTTTGGAAGCATCATATTGGCTTCAAAGCACTCTTCTTGAAGTGTTTTATATTGGCTCATTTGTAGTAAATTTCATTCAATCTAAGGTCATTTTTCAAACCACGAATAGTGGTATCTTTATCAATAATTACCAATTCTATATCGAGTAATTCGGCTAAATCCTCAATATATTCAGTTGTAAGATTTTGACTGTAAACAGTGTGGTGGGCTCCACCTGCCAAAATCCATGCTTGCAAACCAATTTCCATGCTTGGTTGTGGTTTCCATAATGCACGAGCTGTTGGTAGTTTCGGGAAAGATTCGGTTACTTCAACGGCTTCTACTTCATTGACTATCAGGCGGAAACGATTTCCTAAATCGACTAATGAAACATTCAACGCAGCTCCCGCCGAAGCATTAAACACCAAACGAACGGGGTCTTCTTTTCCGCCAATTCCAAGCGGGTGGACTTCACATTTTACATGATTTGAGGCAATAGTTGGGCAAATTTCAAGCATGTGCGAACCCAAAACCATCGAATTTGCAGGGTCGAAATGATAAGTATAATCTTCCATAAATGAGTTTCCACCTTTCATGCCGCTTGCCATCACTTTCATAATATGCACCATCGCCGACGTTTTCCAATCGCCCTCTCCACCATAGCCATAACCCGCAGCCATCATTCGTTGCGAACCAATTCCAGGAAGTTGACGCATTCCGTAAAGGTCTTCAAATGTATTTGTGTAAGCCGAAAAACCACCATCTTCCAAGAAGGCTTTCATGCCCAATTCAATGCGGGCAGCTTCGTATAATGAACTTCTTTTTTCTCCATTTTTAGTCAGAGATGGCATTAAACTGTAAGTGTCTTCATATTCTTGCATGAGTTTTCCAATCTCAGCATCCGAAATTTGATGAATTACCTGCACCAAATCGCCAACGGCAAAAGTATTTACCGAAAATCCAAACTTCATTTCTGCCGAAACTTTATCGCCATCAGTTACAGCCACTTGACGCATGTTATCGCCAAAACGGGCTACTTTCATAGTTTGTATTTTGTGTTTTGCAACCGCCACACGTGTCCAAACATTGATTTTTTCATGAACCGAACCCGATTCCCAATGCCCAACGACCACTTTGCGGTTCATTCGCATCTTTGTCATAATATGCCCAAATTCACGGTCGCCATGAGCTGACTGATTAAGGTTCATGAAATCCATGTCAATATCATTGTATGGAATATCACGATTGAATTGGGTATGTAAGTGTAAAATTGGTATTTGTAGGGCATTTAGACCACGAATCCACATTTTTGCTGGCGAAAAAGTGTGCATCCAAGTAATGATACCGACACAGTTTGAAGCGATATTAGCTTCTCTACAAATCGTCAGGATTTCATTTGGCGTTTTTACAACAGGTTTAAAAACAACTCTTACTGGTATTTGGGGCGAATTATTGAAGAAATTGGCAATAACTTTGGAATGTTCATCAACCTGACGGAGCGTCTCTTCTCCGTACAAATGTTGGCTACCAGTTACGAACCAAACTTCAAATTGTTTTAAATCAAGCATTGTTTTCGGTGTGTTTTCCTAATTTTTGATATTTTTCATATAATTTCTTGTAAACCTCAACGTATGTTGGCCTTGGTTCGTAGTGAGCATCGAAGCCCGAACCCATCGCTTTTTGTGCATCAAATAAATTTGCATGAACTCCTGCTGCAACTGAAGCATTCATTGCTGCACCCAAAGCACAGGCTTGGTCTGAACTTGCCACTTTTATTGGCATATTTAGCACATCAGACAGCGTTTGCATTACAAAAGGCGATTTTTTTGCAACGCCACCAATGGCAATTACTTGTTTGATCGGCACACCTTCTTCAATGAATCTATTTACAATTGCTTTCGAGCCGAAAGCAGTTGCTTCTACAATCATTTTGAATATTTTGATGGCGTCCGTCCCTAAATTTAGTCCCATGAATGCCGCTTTAAGTTCGTGATTAGCATCGGGGGTTCTTCGGCCATTAATCCAATCGGTAGCTACTGGGTCATTTTCTGAAACGGGTAGGAGCGAAGCCTTTTCTGATAAATAAGGAATGAGCTTTTGTGATAATTCTTCGGCGGCTTTTTCGCCTAAAAGTTCACGCACAGGCTCAGTAATAACTCGCTGAAACCAAGCATAATAGTCTCCATAAGCCGATTGTCCAGCTTCCATACCAAGCATATTCGGAATAATAGAACCATCCACTTGCCCACAAATTCCTTTGATGAGCAAATGACCAATTTCTTGGGTTGGTGCAATGAGCATATCGCAAGTTGAAGTTCCCATCACTCGCACAAAATCATAAGGTTCTATTTCCGCTCCAACTGCACCCATGTGGCAATCAAAAGCTCCAACTCCGATTTCAACATTTGTAGAGAGCCCTAATTTCTTCGCCCAATCTGCTGCAATTTTACCCATTGACTCATCCGAAGTATATGTATTTCTGAAAAGTCGTTCTCGTAAACCTTTTAAAAGTGGGTCAAGTGTTGTGAAAAACTCTTCCGATGGAAGCCCGTCAAATTCTTCGTGCCACATCGCCTTATGGCCTGCCGCACAGCGAGAACGTTTCATACGCAAAGGATTCGTATTTCCTGTCAATACCGCTGAAATCCAGTCGCAATGCTCTACCCACGAAAAAGCGTTTAATCGCACAGTTTCATCGACCCGAAGTGTGCGGAGAATTTTTGCCCAAAACCATTCGGAAGAATAAATTCCGCCTACATATTTTGTAAAATCTATCTCCCAACTATGAGCCAACCGATTTATTTCTTCGGCTTCAGCATTAGCGGTGTGGTCTTTCCAAAGAATAAACATCCCATTTGGGTTTTCGGAAAATTCTGGAAGCAATGACAACGGCGTTCCGTTGGCATCAACAGCCACTGGAGTTGAACCAGTTGTATCAACTGAAATTCCGACAATTTTTTGCTTTACTTCTTCCGAAATATGTTGCAATGCACCTATGATTGACCCTTCAAGTCCTTCGAGATAATCGAGCGGATGTTGTCTGAACTGAGAAATTGATGGATTACAATAAAGTCCCTGTTTCCAACGCTCATAATAATGTACGGCAGTACCGATGTTTTCGCCAGTTTGGTTGTTTACTACCAACGCTCGCACCGAATCTGTTCCAAAATCTACACCTATTGTATATGTTGTTTTCATTTTAATTGTGTCAAAATAACACATTTTGTTTTATGACTTATTATTCTTAGAAAAGCTTCAAGAATGCATCTTTTCTAATTATTTTTTATCTCATTGAATCAGAAATAAAATAATGAAAGGCCTTAAATTGACTTTGATATTTTTCTTTATCTAGTTGATAAAGGATTGCCTTTTTGGTTGTTGAGTTCTGATTTTTTTCACCTGTATCTATCAAAAGATTGGTTGACAGAATTTTTCGACTAAAATTTCTTCTATCAAGTGGTGAATCGTAAATAGCTTCGTAAAGTTTTTGTAGTTGCGGAATTGTAAATTTTTCGGGTAAAAGTTCAAAACCAATTGGATGCAAAGCCGCTTTATATTGTAGCTCTTGCAATGCCAAATCAACCATTTTATTGTGGTCAAAAATCAAATTTGGTCTATTTTTTAGGTCAATCCAATAAGCATTTTGAGCTTTGGCCGAATCTTGGTTGTGTGCATGTATATTAATCAAGGCAAAAAAACAAATCGAAAGTGTACGTTCAACAGGGTCTCTATCAACTTTGCCAAAGGTTTTTATTTCTTCAAAATAAATATCTTTCAAACCTGTCAAATCATATAATATACGATTTGTTGCAACTTCTAGGTCTTCGTTTTGTTCCAAAAAACCACCCATTAGAGACCATTTACCCTGCTCTGGTTCGAAATTTCTTTTAACTAAAAGTAGTTTAAGATCTTCGCCATCGAAGCCGAAAACGATACAATCGAGAGCTACAAGTATTCGGGTTGAATGAGGGTATTTATTCATTTTCCAATGTTTTACACAAATTTGTGCAAATATTACATTTACTATTTTTTTATTGAGTTTTATTCGAGAAAACCATTGATTTTCTCGAATAAAACTATCTTTAACCTAACATTAAATTTCAAAACTGAGTGCATTTACAAATTGTGTAAATTTAACACGATTATTTTAAATTAAAAAAAACGAAGAATTAATTTAATCAAAAATTACTTTGAAACCTTCAATGTTATTACCGAATACGCGGGAATTGTCAGTTTCAAAACTCCTTTTTCCAATTTTGCACCCGAAAAATCTTTAACCGATACTTTATTTGGTTGCTCGAATGTATTATGGTCGCTGATGTTTGTAGATGCTAAGATTTGTCCTGAAACTTTTGAAAAATCTTCACCTCTTAGATTGATTGTAACTTCGTGCGATTTGCGGAAATCAATGTTAGTCAATGAAATATTCAATGCACCCGAAGCATCTTTTGATGCAGACGAAGAAACGGCTGTTAGTTTTTTACCGTTGAATTCGTAAGTTGGCGAATCAATGCTCATCGGTACAAGCGTAGCGTCTTGATGCACATTATACATTTTCATGACATGAAAAGTAGGCGTAAGCAACATTTTTTCTTCGTTAGTAAGAATAACCGCTTGCAATACATTTACGATTTGAGCCAAGTTTGCCCCACGAACACGGTCGGCGTGATTATTGAAAATATTGAGTGTAAGACCAGCAATCATGGCATCACGCATGGTATTTTGTTGGTATAAAGCCCCTTTGCCTTCGGCATCGGTTTCGTACCAACCACCCCATTCGTCAACAATTAAATCGATTTTTTTTTCGGGGTCATATTTGTCCATGATGGTGCTGTGCTTGGTTACGAATTCTTCCATTTTCCAAGCTTCATCCATTGTTTTGAAATATTGTGCTTCGGTAAAACCGACAGATGGCCCTTTGGTGTCTTTCCAACTCAAAACCGAATAATGGTGCAATGCCAATGCCGACATCATATTATGCGGGATGTTTTTCATCAAAGTTTCTGTCCACGCAAAATCATCGCTACTTGCACCCGAAGCTACTTTGTACAGTTTAGATTCTGGCGTTATGTCTTTCATAAACGTAGCATATTGACGATAAATATTGGCGTAATATTCGGGAGTCATGTTTCCACCACAGCCCCAAGCTTCATTACCTACACCCCAAATTTTGACGTTCCAAGGCTGTTTACGTCCATTTTGAATACGAAGGTCTGACATTGGGCTACCTGTTGGCTGATTTACATAGCTTACCCAATCGGCCAAATCTTGAACTGTTCCACTTCCAACATTTCCTGCCAAATAGGGTTCAGCTCCGATTCTTTCACACAGGTCAAGAAAATCGTGCGTCCCGAAACTATTATCTTCCGTTACTCCACCCCACCAAACATTCACCATTTTAGGACGTTTTTCTTTTGGTCCGATACCGTCTTTCCATTGGTAAGCATCGGCAAAACAACCACCTGGCCAACGAAGATTTGGCACTTTTAGCTCTTTTAGTGCTTGAATGACATCGTTTCTTACACCCGCTGTATTCGGAATCTTCGTGTTATTTTCGCCCACGTACATACCACCGTAAATACATCGTCCGAGGTGTTCGGCAAAATGGCCGTAGATGTGTTTATTTATTTTAGTTTTTGCCAAATCCGTATTTAACGTGATTTTGGTTTGGGCTGTTACAGTTAGGGCAATACAGCCTGCGATGAATGATAAAATTAGTTTTTTCACTTTATATTGACATTGGTTTTACTTAAACAATAACTGCGAGAATAGATATATATCGTGTCGCCAAACAGGCCAAGTATGTCCGCCCGCATATTCGCTATACTTGTATTTGATACCCATTTCATCAAATTTCTTCATCATAATTTGACAGTTGGCATGAGCAATGTCTTCTTTGCCACCTTGCGAAATCCAAAATTCTTTGATGTTGGCATTGATTTTATCTTTATTTGTATTCATAAACTCATACTGTGGGTCGGAAAGTTTGGTATTATTTGACCACCACCCAGAACTGAAAACACCTAAATAATTAAATAAATCGGAATTGCGAACACCTGCATGAAGCGTTTGCAAACCTCCCATCGAAAGCCCTGCTAATGCACGATTTTTAGCATCGGTTAGCACGCGGTAATTTGATTCTACAAACGGAATTACGGCATTTTTTAGTTCATTTTCAAATTGATTCAATTGCTGCATCCCAAAACCAGCAACTCCACCGCCACCACCATAGAAATTGCCATCAACCATTACTATTAGCATTGGTTTTGCTTTGTTTTCGGCAATCAGATTATCTAAAATTAAATCTGTTTTGCCTTGAGTTGCCCAACCACGTTGGTCTTCGCCACCCCCGTGAAGTATATATAATGCAGGGTATTTTTCGGTAGAATTATCATAACCTGGAGGAGCATAAATATATACTTCACGCCAAGAATTTGTAGCTTTTGAGAAATACTTTTTGATGCGAATATCGCCATGAGGGACATCTTTCAAAGCATAAAAACCACCTTCTTTGTACGGAATTTCAATGCCACTTGCCATGCGGCTCATACCGTAGAAAGTTTCGCTGGCGGGGTCGGCAACGGCTACGCCATCAATTAAAAGCGAATAATAATGAAACCCTCGGCTGATTGAATCGGTTGTTACATTCCAAAAACCGCTGGTGTCTTTTACCAAGTCGTATTTTTTGCCCAAATCTATTTGCACTTTTTGAGCTTCTGGGGCTTTTACTTTGAATATTACTCGATTATCGGGCAAAATTTGTGGGTATTTTGCATTACGGATATTGCTTGCCGCAGGAGTACCAAGTACAGAATATTTGGTAAAATTGCTTGGATTTGTAGGTTTAAACAAAAACTGTGAAAACATATAAAGTCCGTTTTTCCAAACCTTGAAATCGTGTCCACCTGCTTCTAAATAATAGATATGTGGCACGTCGTTTTCGTACATATATTCGTGCGTACGCTTGCTAAAAGTAATTAATCCATCGGCATCGCCACAAGAAATAAACAGCAACTTTAATTTATTTTTAGCTTCTTCGGGGTTTGGCAATAAATCCTTTGGAACCTTGGTATTTGGGGCAGAAGAAAATCCACCAACCCAAGCAAATTTATCAAGATTTCCTAAACCGAAATTCAACGATTGTCCGCCTCCCATCGAAAGCCCTGCAATCGCACGATTTTCACGGTCAGTTAGAGCTGCGTAGTTTTTTTCGATATACGGAATCAGGTCATTCAATAAATCTTTTTCAAAAGTTGCAAATGCTTCTACTTTGTCTTTTTCAAAGATATTTCCAATTGCTCGGTCGTCTTTCATGGCACGACCATTTGGCATTACAACAATCATTGGCTGGATTTTTCCTTCGGCAAAAAGATTATCCAAAATATTCTGTGGATTTGCTCCTTTAAACCATTCGAGATGGTCGCCACCGATACCGTGAAGGAGATAAAACACAGGATATTTTTTCTTTTTATCGTAGTTTGGCGGCGTGTAAACTAACGTTTTACGCTTGTTGCCAACTGTTTTAGAGTCGTAAAGTACTGTGTCAATTTTGCCTTTGGCAATGTCATTTCTGGCATTTTCGTAGCCTTTTGGCATTTCTTTTTCCATTTTTTGTGCGAAAGTCATAAAACTGCACAACACAAGGAAAACAACTATTAAACTTTTCATAAAATTGTAAATTTTAAAGATAGTTATTTAAAAAGTAACGGGGCCATTTGTAATAAGCTACGTCTCCAAGTTTGGAATTCGTGTGCTGTGCCTTCTGAAACATAACTTACGGCATTGAAACCAGTGGTTTTTAATTCTTCACCTGCTTTGCGAACCCCATCAGGGCGTTCTTTGCTTCCGCAGCTCAAAAAGATAAGTTTTGGTTGTGGTTTGTCTTTGAAGTCGGTTGATGCATACGTTCCACCGCTCAATAAACCATAGTAAGCAAACACATCTGGTTTGTTGAGAGTGATGGTTTTTGTTTCCATGCCACCCATCGAGAGACCAGCCATTGCACGTTGTTCTTTTTTGGCGATTGTTCTAAAATTGGCATCAACAAACGGAATTAACTCATCAACTAAAACTGTTTGGAAAGGCTCAATTTTGAATTCTCTGATTTTTCCCCATTTCACTTCGTTTGTCATTCCATAGGTATTTACTATAATAAAAGGCTTGATTTTACCTTCGGCAATGAGGTTATCTATAATCAAATTGGCTCTACCTTGGCTCATCCAAGCGGTTTCGTCTTCGCCCCAGCCGTGTTGTAAGTACAAAACTGGATATTTTCCTTTACCTTTTTCGTAGCCAGGAGGCGTATAAACGAATGCTCGGCGAGAAGTGCCAGTACTTGGCGATGGAAACAGAATTTGTTGAACATTTCCGTGAGGAACATTTTTAAGAGCGTAGAAATCTTCGTCTTGGGCAGGAATCTCAATACCGCTTTCCCAACGAACTGAACCATAATAATTTAATGTACCTGGGTCATTAAATTTTCCACCATCAATTCTAACATTATAATAATGAAAACCTTCGTCCAGCGGGCCTTCGGTTGTTCCCATCCAAGAGCCATCTTCTGTCTTTGCAAGTTTAGTGCCGCCACGACCACCAAGACCCAAACTTACTCTTACGCTATCAGCTGCAGGTGCTACGATTTTAAAACGTGCATATCCTTGTGAGTTTACCATTGGGTATTCCTGCTGTGGTTGGTTAAGCACCGAAGGCTTGAAATCTTCTTTTATAGTTGATTGTTGGGCTTGTGAAAAATTGATGCTACTCAGTATTGCGGTAGCAAGCAAAGTGATTTTGAGAAAGTTTTTCATTTTTTTATGGGTTGAATATTAAATGTCAAATTTTTATTTAAACAAAACTGGCAATGTTTCATTTAGGTATTTCTTCACGTTCATCCAAGTATGTCCGCCGTCGGTTACGTAGCTTTTGAAATTAATTTTCTTGTCTTTCAAATAGTTTTCCCATTCGGTTGTGCCTTTATACAAGAAATCTTCTGTGCCAATTCCTGAAAAAAGCAATTTGAAATCCTTGTTTGTTTTGTCAGGATTTGAAGTGATATTGGTAAAACTTTTGTCCATTTCAGCTGGAGAAATATACGATGCGTAGCTACATACATAAGCAAATTTATCTACATTATTGAAAGCCGTTCTGAGCGTTTGACCACCACCACGAGAAAAACCACCAATGGCACGGTTATCACGGTTATTGATGGTGCGATAGTTTTTCTCTATGTAAGGTATTACATTTGTTATGAGGTCGGTTTCAAATAATTTTATGCGTTTGAGGGCATCTTCACCATCTCGGCTCATTACATCGGATGGTTTGTCTTTGCCTGTTTGTTCGGCAATTCTTGCCAATGGATTTCCGTAAGGCATAACTACAATCATTGCTTTAGCTTTGCCTTGAGCAATCATATTATCGAGCATCAAATTTACTTTTCCTACTTTCCAAAATGTTTCTTCTGTATCAGTTGTACCACTGATTAGGTAATACACAGGATATTTTTTTGCCGTTTCTTTGGTATAACCTGCTGGCGTGTAAACCACCACCGTACCCGTAGAACCTTCAACGGATGGATAATATTGATAAGAAACAGAACCATGAGGAACATTTTGAAGAGCATAAATTGCAGGAGAATCTGCCGGAATTTCTACTAAACTTGCTTTGAAACGCTCATTTGGAAATAAATAGGTATTTGATGGGTCGTTTATAGTAGTACCATCTACTTTAAATCCATAAGGATAGATATCGGGCTTAACGGGACCAACTGTTATCGACCAAACTCCATTTTCGCCTTTTGTCATGGGTACATTCGCCGAACCAAATTGATTACCGTCAAGTAAAACTGTTGTTGCATTTGGAGCTAAATAAGAGAAAGTTACAGTCTTATCTGGGTTTACTTTTGGTGAAACCACATACGGTGGCCGTGGAGCTTGTGCAATGGATAGATGAGATATAGCCAGTAGTGCGACAAATCCAAATAACGGAAAAAATGTTTTGAGTTTCATATTGAATAGTGTTAAGTAATAATTTTTATTGTTTTTTTGGTTGAATAAAAAGACTTATTTTGGTTTTAATTTACTGCTAATCATTTTTAGCAATGAGTTAGTTATTTAGTTGTAATTATATCCAATTCGGCATAGCCCGATGCTGAACCTTCCTGAGCATTTTTTAATGCTGTAAACTTGACATATTTAGCAAAAATTGGCTTGAATGTTTTTATTTGCCAAAAAGGGTTGTTTTTTATATTTGAAAATTCACCCTCACTAATTGATTGCCAAGCTTTTCCATCCTCAGAAATTTCGAATTTATAATGCGTAATAATGCTTCCTTCTTCCCACCAATTTTGTGCAGGTAAGTACCGAAATCCTTGTAAATTTTCTGCCTTGCCTAAATCAATTACCAAGGCGGCAGGTAAAGCTTGGTTTCCTTTCTGATGCCAAGAAGTGTTGGGATTTCCATCCAAAAGATTATTGGCTGCTACCTCTTCTGTGCTTATGATTTTCCAATTCTTGCGAGAAATATCGAAGTACTCTTCACTTACAATGCTTGATTGTTTGGTAAATGGATTATAGGAAATAGCCTTTATTTCGACCTTTTCATCTGTGGTTTTGACTGTTGAAGTATACTTTTCTGATTTGGCCGTCGGCTGGCTTCCATCAAGTGTGTAGTATATTTCTGATTCTTTATCTCCCGAAACAAATTGTACCATACCTTCTTTATTTCGCAGGATGCTTGGAGGAGTCAGTACGATTGGAGCTTTATAAACTTCAATATTTGAGATGAGCGGACAACTTTTGGCATCCAAAATATTGAATCTTAACTTAGTTGCTTCCACAGTCGGAAATCTAAGGATTCGTTTGTAACCAATGGTCGTTTCTTTAGCGATTTCGACCCATTTTTTGTTTACGAATGCTTCTAAAGTAAATGCTTTTACTCGTTGACCAAATTGGATTGGCTCTTGTACCAAAAAACGATTAAATGACGTTGATTTGCCAAAATCCAAAGTAATTGATGCCGTTTTTTCATCATCATTGGTAGCCCAAAAAGTGTTTACATCATTATCAATTACTTTATTTGCTCCAAAAATTGTTTTACTTCCTCTTGTAAGATTGGCCGAAACTATCGCTTTTTTTGCCAAATTATTTGCAAAAGTTTCTTTCAAAGTTTTGGTTAAATCCTGAACAGCCTTTTCATCTTTTTCATGAATTAATCCATTTGGCATAATCGGAAAATTAAGTAGCATCGTAGCATTTCTACCTACCGAATGGTAATAAATATCAAGTAATTGAGGCAAGGTTTTTACTTTTCTGTCTTCACGTTCATGATAAAACCATTCGGGACGAATAGAAGTATTTACCTCGCCAGGCACCCACGCATTGCCATTTTCTACACCATGTCTTAGCATATTTTCTGGCACATCGCCAGTGGCATTCAACAAACTCCAATTGGTTTCGCCTACATAACCAGCTTCAGTTCCTACCCATCGCAAATCAGCTCTATCTCCGCCATCATTCCAGATTACAATATTTGGTTGCAGTTTTCGTACAAGTTTATACGTGTTTTGCCAGTCGTAATAGGTTTTTGCATCAATTTTTCGGGTTTCGTTTGCTCCACCATAGTAACCATTTCCACCGTTTGCACCATCAAACCAAACTTCAAAAATTTCACCATAGTTTGTTAGCAACTCTGTTAATTGATTTCTGAAATAAGTAATGTATTCTGGTTTTCCATAATCGGGATGATTTCTATCCCAAGGCGATAAATAAACTCCAAATTTTAGCCCAAATTCTTTACAAGCATCGGCCATTTCTCTAACAATATCTCCTTTGCCATTTTTCCACGGTGCTTTTTCAACCGAATAATCAGTATATTTTGATGGCCATAAGCAAAAACCACTGTGGTGTTTGGCAGTGAAAATAATGCCTTTCATGCCAGCTTCTTTGCAGATTCTTGCCCATTGCCTACAATCTAATTTTTCGGGGTTAAAAATCTTCGGGTCTTCGTTTCCAAAGCCCCAAGCCATGTCGGTATAAGTATTGACAGAAAAGTGGATGAAGGCATAATATTCCATTTTCTGCCAACGCAATTGATTTGCTGACGGAATTGGACCGAACGGCTTCGGTGCTGCATCTTGAGCCAAAACCGCCCTTGATAGAGCGATGAAACTACAAATTATCAACCAATTTTTTTTCATATTGTAACCCAAAATCAATGTTCTGTACGAGAATGTAATTATTAAAATGCCTTTATTTTATCAGATTATTTCGTTCCATCCAATCAAAAAGTGGATTCATCCAGTTTTTATAATGGTAAATAAAACCGTGGTCGCCTTTCGGGAAAATGTGCATTTCAGCTTCAACTTTGTTTTTACGTAATTGCTCAAAATAGAAAATACTATTATCTACATCAACCACTTTATCGTCGGCGGCATGAGTTAGCCATGTGATTGGCGTATTGGATTTTATTTGTAATTCATTAGAAAACAAGTCTTTATCTTCCTTTGATGGGTTTTTGCCAAGTAAATTATCACGTGAACCTCCGTGTGTAAGTGCATCTTGCATCGTAATCACAGGGTAAACGAGTATTTGAAAATCTGGACGGAGATTAATATTTTGAGGGTTTTCTATATACGATTTTTCAAAATGGGTGGCAGCAGTACTTGCCAAATGCCCACCTGCACTAAAACCAATTACACCAATTTTATTGCTATCAATGCTATATTTGTCAGCGTTTTCACGCAAATATTTTATTGATTGCTGGACATCTTGTAAAGGACCAATTTTCTTGTCCAGCATGATTTCGTCACTTGGTAAGCGATATTTCAAGACAAACGCAGAGATTCCCTTTTCGGCAAGGCTTTTGGCTGTTCCTAAACCTTCTCCGTTATAAACAATTACGCCATAACCACCGCCAGCTATCACGATTATGGCCGTACCATTAGGTTTTTCGGGTTTAATATATTCAAGAGTTGGGTTCGTAATTCCTTTATATAGACCACGGTCAGCACCTGATTCTTTAATATTTGAGGCTTTAGAATTTGGTACACCATTTGGGTATAGATTGATAATCTGCTGTGAAAAAGCAGAAAAACCACAGAAAAGAACGATTATTAAAAGAAATTTACTTTTCATTCAAGAGAAATGTTTATTTTTTTGAATACTGTATTAAGGTTTCTGCATAGCGTTTGCCAAATTCACGGACTCCTTCGCTATTAAAATGCAATTTGTCTGGAGCAGCAGCTAATCCTTTTGAAGAAACCACCACTGCATTTGGTATCGTTTGCGGCAGCGTGGCAATAATTTCATTATGACTAGCACATTTGCCACCTTGGTCGGCACCGACAACTTCGCCAGCTATGAGTGGAATGGAATTTGGGGCAATGTTTAAATCGGCTAAAATATCATCGTAAATCTTTTTTACTTGCGTTGGCCAAGTTTTATCACCAGTGTTTGATTCGCCTTGATGAAGTAAAATGCCTTTGATAACTCCTGATTTTTGAGCAATTCTTGCTATTTCAATCAATCTCTCGTAAGGACTTCCACCATAAGAATCTGCCATTTTAATCATCCACGGTTTTTCTTTGGCCGAAGAATCAAGATAGGCTTTGTACTTTTTTTTGTCAAATATTTCAATTTTACTTCCTGCAACGGCTACATGAACCAAGCCAAGAGATTGGTTTTGAGGCATGTTTTCAAGCATTGTACGTCCAAAATAATCGGCTGGAGAGAGGCGAGTATCACAACGGCAAAGCGGCGGTTTGGCATTATACCAGTGCCCTTTTTGACGGTCGAGTTTTGGACAATCCAGTGCTTCCAAAATTTTGAACCGAGCATCAATATTTACGGTATCTTGTGCTTCGATGCGTGCCGCCCCTTCCATATTTGACTGACCAATACAGAGATATATGTGAAAATTAGGGTCTTGAGCAAATACACTCCCAATCGTAAGAGTAAAGCAAATTGTTGCAAATATTTTTTTCATTGTTTTGGTTAGAGGTTATTCTTTTGAAATTTTATCTTCTATTCTGAAATAATCGAAATCAGCAAAACCGTCTACTTCTTTGGTAGCATAATTGAAAAGGCTAAATCTATAGCCCATAAAATGCGGGAGTGTATATGGCATTTTTAAAGGGTCTCCTATTTTAATCCATGATTTTCCGTCAAGACTGTAAAAGAAATGAGCAATGTCGGCTCTGTCTTTGAAATTGCATTCGGCTTTGAAAAAAACGGTGTTTTGTGGAATCTGAACTTTTTCAATTTCAACAGCTTTGCTTGCTTTGGTGCTGACCATGATGATAGATTTTGTGCCGTGTTCGATTTTTACACCGACTACTCCATAATTTTTTTGGAGTAAACCTAGTCCAGCAAAATCGCCATCTTTCATATTTGATACATCTAAAGAAATAGAGCCCGTACTTTCTGGCCCAATGGTACGCTGCGTGAGTGTATTTTTTGCAGAGACAAAAGAGGTATCAATTCTACCCGTTTTCAGGCGTAGAAAACCTTTTCGTGCAGTAATTGACCAAAGATTATTATCTGGGTTATGATTCCATTGCCAAACTAATGGCAATGCTTTTTCTCCCTTTTTTCGAGAAAATTCATCAGAATTTACAAGGTTTGGTATCAAGTTTTTGTTGGCTGGCAGATTTAAAGTCATTGGCACTTTTCCATTTTCACCCAAAACAGGCCAACCATCTTTCCACTCGACAGGCACTAAATATGGAATACGCCCAACACCTCCATTATCACGAAAAAGATAGGCAAACCAACGCCCATCGGGCATGTCAATTAAACCACCTTGTGCTACGCCTAAATCTTGTAATCCGACTTTTCCTTCCCAAGGTCCAGATATTTTATCGGCTCTGTGAATAATTACAGTTCGCATACCACCTCGTGGCCAACAGATATTGAAAAGATAATATTTGCCTTTAATTTTAAATAATTGCGAACCTTCCGCCCCTAACATGATTTTATCACCTGCAGGAGCAGAAGCGTTCTCTATCAACACTTTTTCTTCAACATCTTCTACTGGTCCACTCAAATCTGATTTTAATTCCAAAATTTTAAGTCTTCCTACCCCATAAATCATGTAAACTTTGCCATCTTCATCAAAAAATATGGTGTGGTCGTGGTAAGCAGGTTTGAATGTTTTTTCTTCCCAAGGGCCTTTGATATTTTTTGAGGTGAAAATATGCGTTTTGCCCGAAGTAGCAGCAAACGTACTCACATAAAATAAGCCGTTCTGATAACGAATACAACTTGCCCAAGAGCCTTTTCCGTAGGTATTTTGGCCATTATTGAGGCTCATCGCATCGTTTTCTACCAATTTATCATAGCAATAACTTTCCAGTTTCCAATTTACTAAGTCTTTTGAACTCATTATGGGCAAACCTGGACTCATGTGCATGGTTGTGCTACTCATGTAGTATGTATCACCCACACGAATCATTGATAAGTCTGGTACATCGGCATGAATGATAGGATTAACGGCCGACTGCTTTTGGGCAAAATTTTCGTTTCCCCAAAAAAGAATAATAATTGTTATGATGCCCAATAATTTACTTTTCATTATTCTCTTAAATATTAACGTTACTGATATAGTGATAAAAATCATTAGATAGGTAAAAAGAATAGTAATTACTTCAAAACAGCATCATTGCCACTATATTTCAAGAATTTAAAAGAGGCCGAGTTCTCAGATTTTTCTCCTAACGAAGTAGCATATAAACCATAAGTACAGCCAATAAAACTATTGGCGACTTTGGTACTCAAGAATTTACCATCTATTTGGTCTTTCAGAATATGCCATTTTTTTCCATCGGTCGAATAATGAAAGCTATACAATGCACCCGCTGATTGTATTTTGAAATTTAATTTTGCTGCAGATGTAGCCAATATTTCTTCGGTAACTAGTTCTGTGGTTTTATCTTTACTTTTGAAAAGCTGAATAACATCTTTGCCATCCGCATTTTTTGATTTAGCAGCGAAATAATAATGACGTTCATCTTGAAAAATCACTAATCCAGCTTTTTCATTGGTTGTTTTTGGTGAAAAAACTACTTCTGTTTCAGCCGAACTGGTTAAATGTTGTTGACGTTTTCCAACAAAAGATGGATTTCCATTTTCTGAAATCGTTTCGGGTTTGAGTTTAAGCGTTAAACCATTTTTTGAAGTTTTGAACGAACTGCTATCTACCGTTCTCAAAAACAACATCGAAAGGTCGAGTCCTTTATCGAAAGTCATTGTGTAAGCAAAATTTCCGTTTTGTGGCAAAACACCCTTCTGTTTTACTTCTTTTATATTGGTTTTGTATTTGTATTCGATGGCTTTTTCACCATGTTCAATCATCGGCCAATCGTTCACCCAAGTAAGTGGAGCAATAAACATTTCACGACCAGTATTGTAATAATCTCCTTCGTAAGGGCGAACGGCCAAGAAAATTGAGTACCAATTTCCATCTGGCCCTTCGATAAATTGAGCGTGACCTGCCGAAGTAATTGGATTCGGACGGTCGGCAGGCAAACCTCTTTGAGTCAAAACTGGATTTCCTTCAAATGGCACATAAGGCCCCCAAATATCTTTACTACGCAATGCCACTTGTGAGTGATTTACAGAAGTTCCGCCTTCGGCTGCGTATAAAATATACCAATCGTTACGTTTTAAAATGTGCGAACCTTCAATCCAAACTGGTTTTTTTGATAAATCAACACCACCGTTTACCAACTGCTTTTCTTCGCCAACTACTTTCAGATTTTGGTAATCAAATTCATACATTCTAATAGTGCGGTGACCTGAATAAAGTGGTTTTTTGTCGGGGGCATCGCTGTTGTAAATGATATAGGCTTTATCAGTAGCTTCATCAAAATAAATAGAAGGGTCGATGCCTTTTACTTGCGGAATTTTCACAGGATCGCTGTAAGGCCCCGCAGGGTTTTTGGATGTTACAACAAAGTTTCCATCATTGTCAATATCAGTACAAGTAACATAATAAGTGCCTTTATAGTAGGTAATGGCTGGGGCAAAAAGTCCACGGGTCATACGCTCGCCCATAAATTCCATTTGAGAAGGGCGGTTGATAACATTTCCGATTTGTTTCCAGTTTTTCAAATCACGGCTGTGCATGATGGGTAACCCTGGAAAATAGGAGAATGTCGAATGCACAGAATAATAATCTACTCCTACTTTTACAATGCTGGGGTCTGGGTAAAAGCCTGTCAAAATCGGATTGGTAAGAGTTACCTGTGCCGCTGCTATTTTTACGCAACAAACCAATACTATAATGCAACAAATTTTTGATAGTGTTTTTAACATTGTATTTTTTATTTAATTCGTTATTTCTTAGCGTGATAAGATGATGATTTGTCCTTTTTGTGTAGAAATATCATAAAGTTTTGTTGCTGCCAAAGTTGGTAATTTTATGTTTGCTTTCTCAGAAATAATAGGTTTGGCTGTTTCATCTAAACTATAAAATGGGTTGGCGTTTTTGCCAATTGCCTCTTTTAGTTTTGCACCATTACTTTGCTTCAATTCATTAGGTGTGCGAAGTCTAAGATTTCCTCCCAAGTTCGATTTTATAACCAATTTTACCAATTTGGTATCTTTCCATAGCATCTTAACTATTTCAAAACCTCCGATTGCTTTTAACCCCGAAATTTTACCCGAAGGCCAAACATCAGGTAGAGCAGGAAGTAAGTGAACTGCACCATCTGAACTTTGCATGAGCATTTCTGTAATACCCGAAGTGCAACCAAAATTCCCGTCAATCTGAAATGGTGGATGAGCATCAAAAAGATTATTATAAGTGCCTCCAGCACCTCGCTCATTGCCTATTGGTGTTAGTTGATTTTGAATCAATTTATATGCATGATTGCCATCTTGCAATTTCGCCCACCAATTTACTTTCCAACCCATGCTCCAACCTGTAGAGACATCACCACGATAAATTAAGGAGTTTTTAGATGCTTCAAAAAGTTCAGGGGTACGATAAGCTGAAATTTGATTGGATGGATATAATCCATATAAATGCGAAATATGGCGGTGCGTATCTTTGGGGTCGTCAATATCATCGAGCCATTCTTGTAATTGATTGTGCTGTCCGATGTGCATCGGTGGTAATTTATCTCTTAATTTTTTGAGAGAATCAACAAACGAAACATCTTTTTTAAGAATTTGAGCGGCACTAATCGCCTTGCTGAAAACATCGAATACAATTTGATTGTCCATCGTTACGCCTGCATCAAGCGACGAACCATCATGTGCAGCAGGGGCGTTTTCAGGTGAATTACCTGGATTTACGACCAACCAATTGTTTTTTTGCGGGTGTTCTACCAAAAAATCTACATAAAACTGTGCCGCCCCTTTTAATGCAGGATATACAGATGCCAAAAACGCTTTATCGCCTGTGTATAAATAATGCTCCCACAAATGTTGACTAACCCAACCGCCGCCAGCCGTCCACATCCCCCAAAAAGCACCATCAATTGCACCCGTTGCTCGCCAAATATCAGTATTATGATGAGCCATCCAGCCCCTTGCCCCATACATATCTTTGGCTGTTTTCTGGCCAGTAACCGAAAGTTCTTGCACCATTTTTAAAAACGGTTCGTGCAATTCCGAAAGATTTGTTTTTTCGGCTGGCCAATAATTCATTTCGGCGTTGATATTGATGGTATATTTACTATCCCAAGGTGGATTAATTCGATGATTCCAAATGCCTTGAAGATTAGCTGGTTGCCCACCAGGCTGCGACGATGATATCAATAAATACCGCCCAAACTGGTAATATAGAGCTACCATTTGTGGGTCGTTGGTATTGCTAAAATTTCGTAGGCGTTCGTCAGTAGGAAGTTTTACGGCATCGGTTTCTCCTAAATCTATTTTTACCCTTTTAAATAATTTTTGATAAGCCAAGATCTGGGAATTCAGTAATGTAGTGAATGTTTTAGGATAGGCTTTGTTTAAATAATCGGCGGCACGTTTGTTTTCGTCACCACTCAAATTTTGATAATTATTGAAATTAGTAGCAATTGATATAAAAATCGTTGCTGCATTTGCTCCTTTTATCACCAAAGATGTATCGTTAGATTGAAGGCTGCCTCCTTCTAATTTTATGCGTACAATCCCCTTAAACTGCACCATACCTTTTACAGTTTCGTGGTCGCTTGTTATACCCGAAATTGTCAAATCTTTGGAATTAGTTGTTGCAATTGTTTTGCTTTTTTGTGGCGAGGAAATATTGGCATTAAATGATATATTTCCTGCTTTGCTGGCAGAAATTTTCATCACAATTACCCTATCAGCCAATGAAGCGAAAGCTTCACGCGTATAAACTACGTCGCCAACCTTATAAGTGGTTTTTGAGATGGCTTTCTCAATATCTAATTCACGGTAATAATTGTTGTAGTTTTCATGACCATCGAAAACTAAGTTGAGACTCCCGACTGGTTCAAATTTTTGTCCGTGCGAAGTTTTTGTGATAATGGCTTGATTGGCCATTTTTTCAGCTTCTTTATGATTTCCTTCAAAAATCAATTTTCTGATTTCAGCCAATTTTTCAAGAGCCAATTGATTATCATTTCGGTTAGGGCTTCCACTCCAAACCGTATGTTCGTTTAGTTGAATTATTTCGTTTTCTACATTACCATAAATCATTGCCCCCAAACGCCCATTTCCAATCGGCAAAGCATTTTCCCAAGCACTTCCAGAAGGCTGTTTATACCAAAGTTTTAAAGGAGTTTGGGCTTGAACGAACGTTATTGTTAAAACAAAAAACAGAAAGAAAATCTTTTTTTTCATTGATTTCTGGTTAGGATTAAAAGATTGAAATCAGTTATATTTAATTTTGAATAAATACAATGTGTCAAATTAACACAAATTTAATTCTTTTTAAATCTAAGCCAAATAAATTGCAAAAAAAAAAGATTTTGTTTTGTATTTCTAATCTGAATAGTTGAATTTAGGTGTTTGTGTTTTTTTGAAACGATGTTCAATTAGTAGAAATCAATATGTTATATAAAATATATTATGTTAAATAAACTGTTTTATATCCCAATAATCTCGATAAATAATATCATTTTCTGAGTAATATTAATATAGACTTACAAAATTATGCAACATCAATATTTCCCCCAAAAAGACACAAGTAATTATAGGTATCTTTTTTTGAATAAATTCATCATGAAAACATTGATTTCCCATTGATTTCCGAGCGGCATTTGCGTTAGTGGTAAAACAGGCATATAAGGATATGGTCCAAACTCTGTAGTAACTGTTAAAGTTGTATTGTTTCGCTGATGCGTTTCAACAACTTTATCCCACCAACTTAGATGAGCTTCCAAAACACTTTTCCATTCGGGAGCTTGTGGTTCATTCACTTGTGGCCCTTCTGGATGTCCTACTCTACTGTGAATATGGTCGGTGTGCAGAATAGCTAAATCTATGGCCTCTTGTTGGTCGTCTAATAACGATTCATGTACATTGTACCAATGTGAAATATCTAATGTGATACGTAAATCTGGAATTTTCATCAGATACTCATGTGTTATATGAGCTGCAAATAGGCTTTTGCCACGATGGGTTTCGTGAATAATTTTTATTCCAGTTTCTGCAGCGATGCGACTAGCTAAGTCAAATAATAATTGATTTTGGTGAAAGTTGAAATAATCTTTCCCAGTTTGACAATTGATAAAAATAGGCTTTGCTTTGGCCAAATTTCTTAGGTATTTTTCATAATTGATTATATGTTCCTCAAAATCCTGCTCGTATGATTGCCAATATTGAGCTATCAATTCCAAATTATACTTTGCTAATGTATTTAAAATTGTCTGAGTTTCATCTGTATCAAAAGAAGTTGCCATTTCAATGCCATCATATCCTGCCGCTTTTACGTTTTGACAAAACGCATCGAAAGGAAGTGTATTTCCCCATAATGGAGCATAAAATTTAATTTTCATTGCTTTATAAAACATGTTAATGTACAGAGAATAAATGTACTAAATTTATAATATTACTTTAATTGAAAATATCGTAAATAATTTACTTATTATTATAACAGTATTATTACGTTATAATAATAAGTAAATAAAAATTATATATCTGTATCAAAAAAGTGAGTTGTTAGTGACATATTGATGTTACCAACAAGCACATTAATGTTATCATCTAAAGTTCAAAATTGGTTAAATTTGTAGTGTGCAAAAAATAAAACATCAACTTTTTTAACTTGATATTTTATACCATAATACTATTTACACAACACTTCAGTGCTAAATCAGCTAAGTCAATTTGATTCAAAATAATATCAAAATTAACGGTTAAGATTTTCAGCACACGCATCAAACAAACTTTGTAACCCAAAAGACAAAAGGAATTTTTTATCCTCAATAAAAATCAGAAATATTTTATTGTGACAATTATTAGAATTGTTTCAATGGAATCACTTATTGTCTTTCCTGCGGGAAATCCATACAATTTTTAAAAATTATAAACACTGTTGCAATGATTAAGAAAATCCGCTACACCACACTACTTGTATTTATTATTATTTTAAGTTTTGAAATTAGTGTACAAAGCCAAGCACCAAACATAGAATGGCAAAAATGTTTGGGAAATGACAGTTGGTACGGTGACGAAGGGTTAAAAATTGTGCCACTTCAAGGAAATAATTTTGCTGCAATCGGGAAGAAAACCGAAGGTGGAAATGAAATTGTTTGGGTATCTAAAATGAATCAAAAAGGAGAAATTCTTTGGGAAACATCCTTATTCGACCGTACAGCCTACAATGGATTTAAAGCCATTGATATGATTCAAAAGTCTGATGGAAGTTACGTTTTACTAGCTCAAATTGCCAATTACAATGAAGTTTTCTTTAATTACACCATTGGTCAATATTCAACTGTTATTCCACAAAAGGGAAATTATGATGTGATTGTCGTAAAATTAAATAGTGAAGGGCAAATGACTTGGTTTAAAACTTTCGGCGGCTCGGGACAAGACGTTCCAGTAAAAATATTGGAAAGTAACGATAACAAATATATTCTGCTGACACATACAGGTTCGGGCGATGGAGATATGGCAAATTCAGGCAAAAATACGGTTGGATATAACCAAGATTTATGGTTTGCAAAGCTTGATATTGATGGAAGTATTATTTCAAAAAAATGTATCGGTGGCGATAAAGATGATTTTGGTTTCGACATGAAAAAAACACCCGATGGGAAATTTATCATTGTTGGGTCAACAAATTCGGATGATGCCATAATAGGGCCAAATAAAGGTGACAAAGATGCTTTTATTATTAAAACTGACGATTCTGGTAACATTATTTGGCAAAAAACATTGGGTGGAACACAGAAAGATGAAGCTCGATGTGTGTTAATAAAAGATAACTCAGAAATTATATTAGGAATAAATTCAAACTCCTATAACAATGATTTCCAATTTACGGCTACTGCCGATTTTCCGTATAATTATGAAGAAACTATTTGGCTATTAAACCTTAGTTCAGATGGCGTAATACTTAAAAAAAATAAATTTGGCGGAGCAAATCGAGATTTATTGGCTAATATTATCCTTTCAAAAGATAAAGATTTAATAGTTATTGGGTCAACCAAATCAAATAATGGCGATATACAAGACAGAAACAGAATTCCAAACAATAACAATGATAGGTTTGATGTTCTATTAATGAAAATATCTAATGAATTAGATTTAACTTGGGAGCGTACTGCTGGTGGCTCATCGGATGATGAAGGAAATGGCGTTATCGAAACAAATGATGATGGTTTCATCGTACTCGGAACAACTCAATCTTTTGACGGTGATGTTAAGGGAAATCATTATAGTCCACAAGATAATCGAGACATTTGGCTATCAAAATATCGTTATCCATGCGAAAATACATTACTACTTGATGATAGAAGGACAGGTATTAATAAAAAATTTCAGGCAGCACAAACAATTAAAACAAAAGATAAAATCTTAGGCCAATCTTCCATTAGTTATGGAGCAGGAAAAAGCATTGACATTGAGCCAGGTTTTGACACAGGTGTTGGTTCAAACGTATTGCTAAATCTTGAAGGTTGTCAACCTAGTGAATCAAAATCAAATCAACCGATTCAGATAAAAATAAACAATGAATGCCGTGAAGGAGGAATGAAGTTTAAATTTATGCCATTTACACCAAATACTGATTTATCACAGTACCGTATGTCGATTCAAAATAATAGTCCAGGTGTAGAATATGATTTTTCGGGTAATATATTAATAACTAAAAATAATCAACCTAACCCTCGAACGGCCTATTTCACACTGACTGTTTCAAAAGATGGATTTGACGACTTCATCTATCAAAGTTATACCAGCACTTGTGAACATGACAATGCTCCAATCAATTGCCCAGAAAATAATAATACTGTTTTACTAGATAAAGAATATTATCAAATTGGTGAAACATTCAGAGCAACTTGGACAGGAACATTGCTACCTGGACAAACCTTAAATTGGTATAATGAGGGTGTATCAGAAATAAATAATGACCCCAATCAGAAATATTTTATCGGAAAAATTTCGTATTTCCCAGCACATATTCAAGCTCAACCTAGTTCGTTACCCGATGGTTCTCGCCCTTGTCACGGAGCATCACGGGTTGAATTTAGACCAGTAAAAGATTAAATAAAAAGTACTCTGTTAAACCAAAATATTTATTGTACGTTATACGATGAAAAGGAGACCTATTCTTTTCATCGTATTTTTTTTATCATTAAAAATGAATCCGTATCACGTTGATTTTAAAAAAAATGAATAACCAATTATTTAAAAGTATACAGATATTTACTAATATTTTACAAAATTTAAACGACTTGAATAACTTCGCAAAAAGTTATTTATTTAAATGTTAAACAATTATCCTGCATTGTTTGTTAAGTTTGTACCATAAATTAGTTAGCATATTTATGAATACAAGTGTAGCTAATAATTGACCCAAAAATTGCTTTTTAACCAAACCTGCTATAAAAATGAATTGCATTAAAATTCTACCACTAACTTTTTTTTTATTTTTTACTTTAATTTTTTCTCATGCACAAGAAGAAATACGCAAACAGACTGATAAAGACATTCAAGATAATGCAAACTATGAAAGTGCAAAGAAGCTCATTGAAGAACAAAAAACAAAAGAGGGCCTATTGAAATTAGAACAATCGTTAGCCAAATCACCTAATGATTACAATAAAATAAATATGCTACTTTTAGAAGCCACTGTCTATCGTAGAATGGGAGATTATGACAACTTTCGCAAGTATCTCGCTAAGATTGATTTAAAAAAAGCTGATGTTAAACAAACTTTAAAGGTCTATAATTTCACTAGTTATGTTTTTACTATTCAAAATTCAATAGATAGTGCTATTTTTTATGCAAAAAAGGGTATTGAATTGTCAAAAAAAAATCAAATCAACAGTGGCGACTTTTATAATAATCTATCATATTTTTATAAGGAGAAAGGAGATTCTTTTAATCAACTTTTATGCATAAAAAATGCCTACGAAGAATTTGTAAAAAAAGGAGACAGTACTGATATTATTTATGCTCTTTATGCTATTGGCGACTATTATATGGTTGAAGGTCAACTCGATAAAGCAAAAAAATACATTTTAGAGTGTATAGGCATTCAATTAAAAACAAACTTTGCTCCAATAAAGCAATTTGACGGTTTTAATCAATCATATTCACAAATTCTTGCTAAACAAAAGGATTACTACGGAGCAATAAAGTATGCACAAAAAGCTCTTGACATTGACACAAAATATAATGATAAAAAAGGGCAAGTGTATAGTAACAATATTTTAGCCACCAGTTATTTGTCATTAAATAAATTAGGCCCTGCACTAAAATATGCTGAAGAAGCAGTAAAAATTGCAAATGAAACGAATTTTCTCCCTGTTTTAGTAATTTCCAATACGCTGCTTGGAGAAATATACGCAAAATTAGGAAAAGATGAATTAGCTGTAGAAACCTTGAAAAAAGCAGTAAAATACTCAAAAGAAGCTAATGATTATGTCAATCTTGCAGAAAGCAATAAGTTATTAAGTTCAATATATAAAAAACAAAAGAAATACGAACTAGCTCTATATTATACAGAGCAGTATAAAATGTCAAATGATAGTTTGCTTTCTTCTCAAAACCGCAAGAAGGCAGTTACATTATTAGCTCAATTTGAAAGTGAACAAAAGGACAATAAAATTCTATCGCAAGAACTTGAACTAGCAAAAGAAGTAGGTAAAATCAATAATTTGAAAATATTAATCTTGTCAGTTGTTGCAATTGCGATGTTTCTTCTATTTACGGTTATATATATCCGCAATCGAAATCGACAAAAAGTGTCGGTTTTGTTAGCTAATATGCAGCAAGATTTAATATCTTTCCAAAATGTGATTGCAAAATCCTTTAGAAAGTCTGCTTCAGAAATCAGTTTGTTGGGCGAAAATACATTTGAAGCAATTTTGTTGAATTCCGAGTCGATTGCTAAAAAGGAGCATTTATTAGATGCCGAAGAACAAGCCTTTTTCAATGATATAAAACATCAATTAAACGATATAAAGGAAGATTTAGAAACCCGTATCAATAAGGTAAAAACCTTTAGTTATTCTATTTCACATGATTTAAAAGAGCCTTTGAATCAGGCATTACAGCTTGCCAATAGATTAAAAGATGATAAGTTTGACGTTATAGAAATTCAAGATTATCTCAAACAAGCCAATGATTTAGTGAAGGCTTATACCGAATTAGGTGAAATCGAAGCCTATGATATATGTTTGCAAGAATTAGATTTATCTGACTTAATAAAATCTGAAATAAAAAAGGTGAAAAAACTCCCTTTTTATAGGTCATCTTGTCAGATAAATCTTGATAAATTAAGTGTTATTTACGGTGATGCCTTGTTAGTTAGACAAGTAATTTGGAATCTTATAAGTAATGCAGTAAAATATAGCCAAAAAATCGAAAATAGTGTCATAAATATAAGTACCTATAAAGAAACCAACGATGAAATAACTATCCAATTTAGCGACAATGGCATCGGTTTCCCTTCAGAATTGGGTCAAAAGTTATTTACGCCATTCGTGAGACATGGCTCTGTAAAGTCGTATGAAGGATTTGGAATGGGATTGGCTCTTTGTAAGCAAATTGTTGACAAACTTGGAGGAAAAATTTGGGCTCAATCCGACGGAGAAAGTGGAGCAAATTTCTTTGTTACTTTCAAAAAAACAGCTTCGGCTATTTAAAAAACTTTACTATTAGATTAGCTAGCCCTCAATTGAAGGCTAGCAATACTTTATTAAACCTTAATCATAACCTATTTTTCTAGAGTCTAAATGTTACTTAATTTTAGGACATTTTATTTTTTCTGGTAAGTAATAAAGCAGAGAAAATTTAGTTAGAATATAACCATCTTTTACTTTTGGATTACCTCTTTGTCGGGTGGCAATCGCGGTATCAAAAGGGGGAATACCTGAAGGAAAGGTACTCGCAATATCTATAGCATCTATATTGGTGTAGCCATTATTGTTTAGATAATTTTGCACCCAAGTAAGCCTATCTTTACCACTAATCGCAGCTATAAACTCCGCACTTCGATTTGTAAATATAGTATTTGAAATAGTTGGAAATGTCGTACTAACGTCATCAATATAATCAGTTGATGATAAGTTATACTTAACTTCAAAGCCGATACCAAACAATTTATTGATTCTATATTGCATTTCAAGTCCAATAGGAAATGAGAAAGCCAAGCTTGAATATTCTTTTACTTGTCCTTCTGTTTTTAATTCTCTCAATTTTACCCAATCACCTTTTATTTGCTGCGACAACCTTATATCTCGTGCCATTGGATTATGACTAAAAACGCCTATTCCTGCGTGTAAATAATATTCAACTTTTCGATGGGTGTGTCGATAAAATTGTTTTTTTTTATAAAAACTATACGTTATATCTATCGACAATTCCTTAATGTCATTTCGAAAATGCAGGTTTCGTAAATAATTGGTCGCTTTAACAGTCTCATAAAGGTTATCATCACCAAATAATCTTGCATAAGTAAACCCCGTTCTAAGACTTATTTGTTTGGTTATTGGTTGCTGGAAACTTGCCGCAACGTTCCACCTTATGGCAGGGCTAATAATAGCTTTTATTGGTGTGTTATATGGAGATAGTTCGCCTAAATAATTGGCCGTTCCAACCCCAATTGAAATTATTTCATTCGTTTGACCTAAACACGGATTTATTAATAAGCTAAAGCTTAATACGACAAAATACATTAACCAATTGCTATAATTATGGCTCCAAAAACGCATGAGAATATTATTTTTTAATTGTCAAATATTCATAGTCAGCTTCAACAACTGCACCCGTTGGAAATATTTTTTTTTCAGATTTTATATAACCCGACGACAAAAGTATGTACGAATATGACGTTTTTAAGTCAATAACTTCCCCATCATCAACGATAGACAAATTAGATGAAGATAAGAGGTTGGTATTAGGTTTACCAAGAAAGTAAGGAAAAAGGGTATTTAAATGCTTATCGTTATTGTAGCTAAACTCCTCAGAATAATCACCAGTTTTTAATTTTTTAATCTTGAGGTTACCATCTTTGTATTCAAAAGTGAAATCAGATTCTAATGGGTTTTTGAGAAGATAACCATTAGTATCGTACTCAAACAAATACGTTGTTTTATTCTCATCAATGTATTTTGTAACATTTTTAGTAATTGGGTCAATAGTTAATTCAACAGTAGAGTAAATTTCATTAGTTTTAATATTTCGATAATTAAGAATAATTTTATCGTCAGAAGGATACATGTATTCCGTTACTAAATTGTCAGTTATTTCCTTAATAAGTTTTGGCTCATTAGTTAAAGTATCATAAAAATATTCTGTGTATGTTTGGTACGATATCGACCCCAAAGTGGTAGATTCTATTTTTGCTTTAAGAAGAATAAACTCTTTTGATGTTGGGTTAATGTTTTCATGCTTTTTACACCCAAACAAGAGCAGAATAATAGTAATACTTATATATTTCATTTTGATTCTCAATTAAGTAGCCCTCAAATAAATTATTCGAGGGCTACGTTTAGTCACAATTATTTAATACAACCAGCTACTCTCCAAACACAATTTTCGAACTTTTCTTAACCACACCGTTTGTAACTTCAATATAGTAAATAGCATCTTTCAGCTTCAAATGCTGCACATTGAATGACTGTGTTCTTTCTAAACCAATATCCTTTTGAAATACAGTAAGTCCATTTCCATCTACAATTCTTACACTAAGATTTTCGTTTAGTTCAAATTGATTAAATGTTACATTAAAATCATTTTTAACAGGGTTAGGGAATATATTTATTTGCGTACTAACACTTCCAATTTCATTAAATTCAGTCGGTGTTATTCCCAAATTTTCTGGTTCCGACTCGGATAAAAGTTCTGCCGACATACGCCCGTTACTTGTTAATTTTGTGGTTGGAATAAACCGCCATTGCAGACGATTATCGGTCTCTGGGTCGCCATCTAATTGAACAACACGGCGGTCAGTAGAACTATACACACCCAATACTTTTTTGCTCGCTGGGTGAAGTGAAATGATAGAAAAGATATTTTGGTCTTCACTATTTTCGTCCACTATTTTATTGAGACCCCACGATACACTTGTATAAGCCTTATCGCCATCGTTAATAAACAATTGTGTACCACTGGCATTGGCGTTTGTGGTGCTTACGCCCGTTACAGAAAACCACTTCGTTGCAGCATATACAGGGGCAATGTTGTACTGACCATTATCGTTGATTGACACTTCAAACTTTTGGTTGTTAGCGTTACTACGTGCATACTGTATTACCTTACTGCCATTAGTAGTTGAAGCTCCAGCCACGTCCATCATTAAGCCTGTATTCACGTTTTGAATGGTGTATAAGCCTGATTCTAAATACTCATCGGCATCTACTGGAATAAATCTCCATTTGAATGAATCACTGAGATTAGGGGTATTTTGAGCAATCACAGACGAGCCTCTGGAATTTCCTACCACACCCAAACTAAGCTCCTTAGATTTGAGTACATATATATTACTTTCATCTTCGTTGTTTACAACTATTCCCTCGCCTGCGTAAATAGCATCGAGCAGGGTAGTATTATCGGCAGTGCCTAAAACTGCTTTGTTAGTTACTGCCATATATTTTGTAGCTTTGGCAATGACTGGTAATAATTGGTACTTACAATCATCGTTGATACGCACCTCAAAAGTCTGATTAGCTGCATCACTTTTTCCCCACTGCACAATGTTTGTACCATTTTGAAGTTTGGCACCAGCTACGTCCATAACTAAATTGTTTTCTACATTTTGAACAACGTAAGTGCCTTCTTGTAAATAATTGGCTGGTTGTAGTGGGATTAATTGCCATTGATAGTCTTCATCATTTTCGCTTCCTGTACCCTGGATCACCACGTTATTACTTCCATCTACTACTCCTAATAATTTTTGACTATTAACAGAACGAATCGTGAATCTTTCGTCATTAAAACCTTTTGTAATATCATTTACATATTTTATCTCAAAGTTTTGTAAGGATTCATTTTCTGACGCAATCGTTAGGCCTGTACCACTCGCTGCGGCCGAAACCCATTTTTTAGCATAGGTATGACCAGGCGTGAGGTTATACACGTTTGCCCCATTTTCAATCAACTCAAACTTCATGCTGATGGGGTTATTTTCTACGTCACTCGTATCCGATTCTGCTACTACCAAAGGCGTACCATTGATTTTTGCTGCCTGTTTGGTAGTCATCACTAAGCCAGTACCTACATTTTGCAAAGCATACCAGCCTGCCTCTATTATCGGAATAAACTCCCATTGAAAGCGGGTATCAGCCGTTTGTATTTTCCACTGTACTACTTGGGAAAATGTACTATTCAAAACCCCAATAGCACGCTTACTGTTAGCATCCAATGATAAAATGGTAAATACACGTGGCCGAGCTGTGGGTACTAATTTCCATTGCATACGAGGTAAGTCTCGGACATCCTCCAATAGTTTTACGGCGGCACCGTTGGCATTAGTGGCTGCACTTTCGTTTACACTCATCAAAAGACTTTCAGCAGACGACATCCCTATACGAACACTTAGGTCATCGTCTCCACGAGACACATAAAACTGTTGATTATAGTCTTTGTTATAATTAGCTTGACTCATAGCGGTACCATTTTCATATTTTGAACCAGTCATCGTTAAATATTTGCCCGTGGCTACGTTTCTGAGCAAATACCTGCCTTCGGCAGCATAAGAATTTGTCTTGTCTATTTGGGCAAAGGTCATTAGACTGACCAAAGACAGTATAAGCGTATTAAAAACCGCCATGCGGTTCAATACATTGTTGGGTATGAGTTGAAAAGATTTCATTATATATTTTTGATAAAAGTAAAGTGAAAAAATACTGTTATACATGAGTCTTGCCTATTTGACATTTTTTGCATTACACTCGCCTGAAGTGTAGGAGTAACATTTTTTTGGATTACAGTTCCACTGGATATTACGCACTTGCAGGCTCGCAAACCGCTCCCCAGTTTCCTGCCAAGTATAGTATAAAGGGCTTGACGGGAAGTATTTAAAGCGTAATGTAATGGGAAAGGGATAAGTGCGGGTCCATTTTCCAGCTTTTGCATCATTCGAACTTGAAGCAATATTATAATAATTTATCCAAATACTTCCCACATATACAGTACGAACTTCATAAGTATCTTGAAGAATATCAATACTTAATTCGCTATCACAACAAGCATAGGAACAGGCGTTTGAGTAAAACGTTTGTCCCACTGAAATACATTCATTATCTGTGGTACCCTCAGATTCAGATTGCCCATAAGTGCCTTTCACTTTCTTTGTCCAACTTGCACTTATACCCTTAGCTAACTCCAACTCGGCCTTATAACCCAATGTAACTGAAACTTTCCAATCCCAAACTTTATTAACCGTTGTACCCTTACAAAACGCATCATTTTCTCGCTGGGTTACCTGTCCTGTACCACCAGTTACCTGTGCTTTGTTCTGTCCACGTTCTATGGTAACTCTTTTTTTAAGCTTATATGTTGTTAAAGGATCTGTTTTCTCACACAAAATACTTGCAGTATTACCATCAAGGAAATGGTACTTCCTCTTATTCGACCCAACAACCATTACTGACTCTATTTTTTTAGGAAGACGATTATAGGCAAATTGTTTTAAGTTATATAAATATGGGTAATCATAACACCATTTGGCTGCTATACGTGCATTGGGATTCTTTTCATCATTGATGGGTGTTACTTCAAAATTTGAGGCTTGAAAAACAGACAATCGCTTGGGCTTGTATTGCATCGAATCGTTGCCTACTGGAATAACTGATAGACCACTTTCTTTATAAACAATCATCATAAAGTCAGCATTAAAAGTATACATACCCCCTAAACCAAGTACCAATTGTTCGTCTTTATCGTTTGCTTTATTGTTGTAAACAATAGCAGAGATATTGTTTTGTATCATGCTCTTGAAAAAAGGGCTATCTACAAAGCGAGCAATACTTGGTACACCGTCGGCATTGATATATACTTCTTGAATATTGGCAGGAACAACTTTACTAAATGCTGTACTATCTATAAATACCAGTCCAGCGGTATGTATGCTGTCTTTGAGTAACTCGGGTATACTACCTATCCAATACGACGTTTTGTAGTCATCAGAATTTTCAAGTAGTTGGTCAGTTATGTTTGCTTCTTGTTCTACCCTTTTGGTTTTCTTTTGGACAGAAACCGTATCGGTGGTAGTAATAGAGGCTAATACCTTTTTGACTTTCGCACTTGGCTTTATTACCCCTGACGAACCAAATGAGGCTATCAAAATACTAAATCCGAAAATCAGTATTGTGCCTATTATAGAGTTTATTGTTCTTTTCTTTTTCATTGTGATTAATGGATTATGATAATATTAATAGTATTTTCTTTTTTGAGGGACACCACAATTTCCAAAGTCTTTACTCGTAAGTAATGGTGCGGTTTTAGCTGGATATTTCTTCCATAAAGCCTTAGACCAATAGTTCTTGGTAAACTTCAGAGTTCCTGAATACTTTGGCATATTTCCATCCTTGATTTCAAACTGCAAAGCTCTTATATCCCAAGTGTCACGTTGGTCCACATACACCATACGCATTCTTATTGCCACCTCACCACTACCCTTAGCAGTTTTTGTCCATGCTTGTAATTTTCCATAAATGGGATTGGCTACCTTAATCATACAAGGACCAAACCAATATTCGATATTGGCTGTTTTTGATACGGATACCTCTTGCGAATTACTTTTTGACCAACTTGATTCAAACGCAGTTTCTATCGAATAACCTACCACATCCACGCCATCTGAATAGCCAAATCCGCCCGTCCGAGTAAGTCCATAACTTTTGCTATAATTTTGACTAATGCCAAAGTCAAGATACCCAGATTTGCTTGATTTTGTACTGAATGCTACCCATACACCTGGAAGCACGAGTTCATTTCTTGGAGCACTTACATAACTGCCCGGACTCCATGTTTTTTCTATTCTCCAACTAAAAGTCCCTGCACCATCTTTACAATTTAGCCTTCTTACGGGCCAGATTACACTTTCTCCATTCTTATATTCATTGCCATTTTTATAATAACCTCGATAAAATGTCTTGTCAGGAATATCTGCTCCTGGATTGTTTATGTGTGTAGATACACGATTAGGTGTAAGATCATGCTCTGGCTGATAACCGTAATACATATTGTACACATCGGTATCACATTCGTCCTTATTTGCCCATATTTTATGGCCCTCACCATTGTTCCAAAGATAATTAAAGCTACCTTCGTTCCATCTACTCCAATCGCAATAAGGACCTTCTTCATATGTGAAGGACGTACTCGAAGAATTAGACAACTTGGGAGTTTCATTGTTAGGAAACAAACTGCTAATATCATCAGTTTTGTTGGCAAGTAGTAAAGGTGAACCAGTAAGCTCAATGGGGTTCAGGACTGACTGGGGCTTGCTTTGAGCATACTGCTTGCGTAGTGCTTGCATTTTTGCTATCCCAGCAATGGTTTTGGGTGACTTGGGGTCATACTCGTACTCAAATGCTTTTCTAAAATCTTCAACGGTAAGTTTGTCATTGACCGAAAAATCAAAGATAGATTCTATGAGCATATCGTAAGAGATAGGGTTATATTTTTTGCCGAATGCCATAGTTGTGGAACCTCCGTAGGGGATATCTGCTTCGGCAGAGCTATCTGGCGGTATGTTTTCATATACCATCAGTGCTGATTGAGGGTTGTAAATATTGAAGATTGCTTTGCAAAATTTTTCAATATTTTTAACAGAGCCGTCAATCATAATTTTAATATTGTTGTTACTGGTAGCGTATCCCAGCAAGCCGCAATTACCATGTGCTAATGTGGCATAGTCAGCGTTGAGATACAACACATCAATACCCGCAGGCAAGCCTTGGTTGAGGTCGGTAGGATATTGAATCACAAATTTATCGCCCCCTTTAAAGAGCGAATCTACGTTGGTGCCCGTCATGGGCGTTAGTGCTACAATGGTATGTAGCGAATCGGGCATCGGTTGCAATTTATCCGTATAAATTTCAACCAAATTGGGATAAGATTTAGTTTTGGCTGAACTCATCTGTTGGTGGTGTAAACCAACTGAACAAGAGAGCGTTAGTGTTGCCATAAAACACCCAACGACTATCCAATTAAGGGGCTTGACTGAGTAAAATTGTTTTTTCATTGGAATTATTGTTAAAAGTGCAATTATTAATGTGAGTTTGTGATTTAACCGCCCAATAACCAGTACTTTATAAATACTGAAAGTGGGTCTGGCGGCGGATTTCTGATGTTGTGAAGGTCTTCGGAAGAACTGCTATTGTGCAATGACTGCCAAAATCAGACTGTAGAACAGTAGTTTTGTTTTCATTTAAGTTAGGTTTAATTGTTTGATTTATTGAAAACTGGCACACAGACATATAACCCAAGGCAATGTCCTTGATAAATATTTCGGCTATTATTAAAGTAATATCAGAGCATGGCAACCCAAATTATTTTGGGGGCTTAGTCATACAACAGAATTATATATTATGAAACAGTTTTACTAATTCTAAAAAATCATTTAAGATTTATAGAACATTTTAATTAAACCAAAAGAGCAGATGATTATTTAGGAAAGAAATTTTCCTAGTGTAATTACGTTTTAGTTTTTGGGTTTATTTGTGTTATCACCAAAAAAACAAATAATTATTTTAGTGATATATGTTCTAAAAAATATTATATTTTTTTGACTGAACAAATATACAAATGAAACCAATTTATAGTCAATAATAAAGTAACACAAAGCCCCCATAAATATGGGGGCTTTAAGCAAAGTTTTTAATATTTATTTGATTTTTATGCTATCAAAAGAAGATTTTATGATAGTTGCCCTAATTTTTTATTACTCGACTGTAAGAAGAGCAGCACCTATCACACCAGCACTATCGCCTAATTGATTTTTTTTGATTGGTGTAGTTAATGTTTTATTGAACAAGTTGGGCAGAATAAATTGGGGAGCTTGATTGTATAGAACATCTAAATTGCTGACACCACCTCCAATAACGATCAATTCTGGGTCAAGAACATTGATGATATTGGCCAGTGCTTTGCCGAAATAGCTCATTAATCGAGTTATCGTGGCATCAGCAATTGTGTCATTTCCTTCCACAAATCGTTGATATATTTCATTGAGCTTAATGTTTTCTTTGCTCTTTTGGTAATAATATTTTTCAAGTGCGGGTCCAGCAATGAAGCCTTCAACACATCCCTTTTTTCCACAATAGCATGATTCGCCATCTTTATCTAACAAAAAATGCCCCCATTCGCCTGCAATTCCATGCAAACCTTCATAAAGTTGGCCGTTTAGTACTATTCCACCACCAACACCTGTGCCTAAAATGATACCGAAAGATAATTTGGGTTTAAATGACAATGTAAGACCTGCTCCAAAATTAGTTTCAGCAAGTGCAAAACAATTCGCATCATTGGCATGAAAAACGGGAATATTTATTAATTTGCTCAAATCATCGGCTAGGTTTTTATCGTTTAAACATAACACATTTGCATTCTTAATCTTTTTTTGCTGCCTATCCATAATTCCAGGTGTAGCAACACCGATACTTTTAGGTGTAAGTTTTGTAAGAACGGATACTTGTTTTAGTAAATTACTGATTTGAGATAATACGTGTTGGTAGCCTTTATTTGCTTCAGTTGGTAAGCGTTTTCGACAAATTACATCAAATTTAGTTTGTTTTAAAGATAATACGACACATTCTATTTTTGTCCCACCGAGGTCAATTCCCCATGCAATCATAATGATAAAGTTGATAAAAGTTTACCTAATAATATTCCTTGTTGTTCAATTAATGTATTTGTATTCGTTAAAGCATCATCCAAAGTCATAGGTTTATTCAGTATCGAATTGGCATAAATTATGTTATTCTGAAGGGCTAAAATATCAATATCTTGCAAAGTTCCACATATTATCATCACTGGAACTTTAGCATTATCCGCCATTTGTAAAAGTTTAGAAATGAGTTTTCCATCCCAAGTTTGGCTATCAACCTTTCCTTCTCCTGTAATCAATATTTGGTTTTCTGTTATTACTTCCGAAACATTGTTGAGCGTTAAAATCCATTCGGCAGCCGAAATAATTTGGGCGTTAAATAAGCATGCCAAACCACCACCAACGCCCCCCCCTGCCCCACTTCCTGCAATATCTTGAGGATTTATATTTGAAAACTTGTCTAAAAGTTTAGCAAAACTAAATAATCCGCTGTTCAAATCGATAATAGCGGCATCATCTGCTCCTTTTTGTCGAGCAAATACAAACGCTGCTCCTTTATTGCCATAAAATGGATTTTCTACATCAGTGGCAATGATAAATTTAATCGTTTTTATTTTTTCGAGTACATTGTTATCATCTATTTTATCAATTTTTATAAGATTTTCTCCAATTGGAGGTAACTCTTGATTATTTTTATCAAAAAATCTAAAACCTAAAGCAGACGCAATTCCTATTCCTGCATCGTTGGTAGCGGTACCTCCAACAGTAATTACGATTTCTTCAGCACCTATTTTTATAGCATCTTTGATGAGTATTCCTGTGCCGTAGCTGCTTGTAATCAAACAATTACGTTCTTTGGGAGTCAACAATTCAATTCCTGATGCACGAGCCATTTCAATGATAGCTATTTTTTTCTCAGGGATATATAGATAGCACGCACTTACAGGCCTAAACAATGGGTCTAATACTTCGATATACTTCCAGTCAGCACCCAAAACCATGGCAATGCTTTCGAGAGTCCCCTCGCCGCCATCGGCAAGGGGTAAAAGTGAGCATTTGGCACTTGGAAAAGTATTTAATATCCCTTTTTTTAAAGCAATACATACGTCTATTGCCGATGCTGCATCTTTAAATTTGTCAGGTGCAATCAAAATATTCATAGCCAATAAGGAATACTTATGCTGAAAAAAATGATAAAAATGAAGAATATAATCAAATAATAGGTGCTTTTATTCCAAAATTCAAATGCCAATGATGATGATTCCAAGGGTTTCAATACTTTTTTTGCATTAAACAAGGACGACAAATATGCTACACCAAGTGTCATTATACAACCAAATAGATTCCACCAAAACCAAAATATTTGGGGCTGAAATTTCCAGAGATATACATTGAGTAAAACACCAGTTATTAGACCCAAATTCATATTATTGGCTTTTATGTTTTTTGTCAAAATAGCCAAAGTAAATGTAGCTAAAATAGGGCCGTAAAAGACTGAGCCAATTTTGTTGATGGCTTCAATGACAGTTTCAGCAATGTCTCCCGCAATTGCAGCAGTAAAAACGCAAACTGCTCCCCAAAATACTACACAAACTTGCGAATAGAGTGAATATTGTTTTTCAGAAAATTTGAAACGTTTTGTGACAAAATCCTCCATACTTACGGCAGCTAATGCATTCACGTTGGTACTCAAAGAAGACATTGCAGCGGCAAAAATAGCCACAATTACTAATCCAATAATACCATTTGGTAAGTAATGCAATATAAACATAGGCAACATTTTATCGGGTTGTGTAGTCGGAATCAAGGCTTTAAAAGAAGGAGTTACGAGTGCAAACGTACCAATAACTAAACCCGTGATACAATAAGTAAACGTTACAAAAAAGCGAACAATACCATTAAGCATATACATTTTTCGCACTTCGGCTAAACTACTTGCCGCTAATGAACGCTGTACTTGTGTTTGGTCACAGCCATAATAAGAAGCATAAAGAACAAATCCTCCAAAAAGCATCGGAAAGAAACCATAGGTATCACCATTAAAACCCCATGAATCAAAATTTACGACTTGGGTGCGTTCTTTATCTAGGTGTTCCAAAAAAACACTCCAACCTCCCATGTTGTACAAAGCAAAGCCCAAGCAAACAACTATACCAAAGTATTTGATGAACATCTGAATTACATCGGTATAAACCACAACCTTCAAGCCCCCCTTCAAAGAATACAGCATTGTGACAACACAGATAATGCCAATGGTTTGCCAGAAATGAATATTAAAGACGCTTTCTAGCAATAACGCTACTGTATATACGGCAACTCCAGTACTGAAACTTCGGCTCAATAAAAACGCAGTACTAATTAGCAAACGTGTAGAACGACCAAACCGACGTTCCAAAAATTCATAGGCACTTACAATCCCTGCTTTGTACAAAAAGGGTGTAATTACTAACGACAAAAAAATCATAGCTAATGGAACACCAAACTCAAAAGTGAGCCATTTCATGCCACCACCCATTTTCATACCGACAAAAGCAGGAGCTGAAATAAAACTAATTGCCGATAGTTGGGTGGCCATAGTGGATAATAATAAAGTAAACCACCCAAAATTTTTATCTCCAATAAAGTAACTTTTGCCCGAACTTTGGTCTCGCATGAAATAGCCCATTGAAAGCATCAGCAAAATATATATGATAATTATAGAATAATCGAGCCAATTCATAAAATTAGATTTAGAGGTTAGTTAAGCATATCTAACAGCATTGCGGCTGTCCAAGAAAAATTCTGACCACCAAATCCGTTTTGTTCATTTTCGGTAGGTATTGGACTAAAGTATTCGTAAAAACCATTTTGGGCAACCAATGTAATTGAATCATTTTTAATTTTATCGGCAATATTTTTAAAACCATAATTAGTAAATCCTTTATAAAGTAGCCAATTGATATTTAACCAAACTGGGCCTCGCCAGTAGCGTTTTGCGTCAAATTCTGGATCTGTATAAGCCAAACTTGGACATAAATATCCATCCAAATCAGTTCCTTGAAAATCTACTCCTTCGATTATTTTGGTCATTCTCAAAGCCCTTTCTTGCGGAACTATTCCCGCAAATAATGGTGAAAAACCCATTGATGTCGCTATTGAAATAAACCGATTATTCTTTAAATCGTAATAGCCGTACAGGCCTAATTTTTCGTCATACAATTTTTCATTGATACTCAGTGATGTTTTTGTGAGCCAACTACTACATTTTTGAGCAACTTCTGGCATATTTAATTCAATCGCCATTCTTACAAGACTTTCGTTTGAGGCTACCAATAAGCTATTAAAAAGCGGGTCTTGCACCAAAAAAGGCAACTCTTCAAACATCTTTTTTTCATCATACTCGCATTGTTTTGATAATTCAATCAAGTGCAAATAATAATTATAGTCTTTTTTGGTCGGTCGTTGGGCTTGATTTACATGAGAAGTATCTTTTCTTTGTACATCATACGTTGGTGGCGTGTATGTTTTCCATATTGAGTCCCAAGCAGCACTATTGTCGGTTCCCGACTCCCAATTATGACGAATATAGACTAATCCTTCGTTGTAAGGGTCTCTATTCAAATAAAGGTATTCATGGAAATGTACAATTGATTGGATGGCATTCACATAAAATTCTTTATGAAGTGCTAAATCATACTCTTTTTCAAAAAGATATTCTAATACAAACCCCAAAACAGGTGGTTGAGTAATACCCGAGGTTTTTACGTGCTTAGGAGCGAAAGCATTGGTATATGCTCCTTGAAAATCAGCTCCAGGAAAATACTGTTTTTCGGCAGAATCATCATGAAAAATAATATGTGGTAAAAAACCGTTACTCCACTGAGCCGCCAAAAGTGTTTTTATTTCTTGACGAGCCCTTTCCATATCAATAAAAGACCAACCCATGGCTATAAAGCCCGAATCCCACAGCCATTGAAAGGGGTAAAGATTAGATGATGGCACTGTAAATCCATCCCTCCAGTTTTGATTCAAAACATCTTTACAATGCTGTATTAAGGTTTTTGAATCGGTTGTTTTTTCCAAATTTGCTAATTTATTCATAAAATAAGACTTAATCTTCTTGTGAAGAAAGACTTTTCACAAGAAGATTATAATTAAGTTTAAAACAAACACAGTTTAGAATTTGAATGTAATTGATGCTGTCAATCGACGTGGTAAAATCGGACGAGCATTATAGAAAGGGTCATTCGTTATCGTGCTTGTATCGGCTACACGTGGGTCACCTTCTGTCAAACCTCGGTTATTAAATGTATTATAAAGATTTAAACCAATTTTTATAGTTTGTTTCGTTCCAACCTCAAAGCTACGAGCTGCACGCATATTTACTAAACTATAAGCAGGCATTTCGATGTTGTTTTGGTCGTCTGCATAACGTTTTCCTTCGTAGTTATACATCAAACCCAAGTCCCAATTCTTTTTGTCGTAGCTCAAACCAGCATTTAACATAAATTTAGGTTGACGTAAAATCCAGTTTCCTTTATAATCAACTTTTGAATCATCAGCAGTTCCGAAAGTACCATCTGCTCCAGGAAGAGTTTTGAAAAATTCATCATATCGGTGATTTTGCAATGTAGTATTGGCATCAATAATTAATCCTGCTGACAAACGATAAGCTACCGAAATTTCAGTACCATAAGTTGTTGTAGAACCAACTGCATTAGTAATTTCTCTTAAAACACCATCGCTACCACTAATAATATCATTTTGTAAACGATTTTTAATAGTATTATAATATAAAGCTATCGAGCCAGACAAACGGTCTGAAGCATATTTTGCACCACCTTCTAATTGATATACACTTTCGTTTTGAGTTGGAACGGCTTGAATAAAATTACCATTTTTATCACGACTGATATTCGAGAATGTTCTTAATTCAGGAAAATAAAACCCTTTTGTAAATGAGCCATACAAGTTTGTTGTTTTATTGAGTGAGTAGTTTGTACCTAAAACGAATGAATAATCATTGAATGAAATTTTACGGAAATTCGTCTTTCCTGTCAACCAACGATAAGATGCGTCAGCCGACGTTGTTGCCGAAGGATTGGCATAAGCTGCTGATTCACCAACTGTAATTACACCCTGTTGAGCCTCATAACGTAAGCCAGCATCAACTCTTAGTTTATTGAACACCATTTCATCACCAGCATAAAATGCAACTTTATCTGCCTCAAAAGTATTATACGTTCTTCCAGCTATGTTTTGACGGAAACCTGCTTTTGTAACTTTAACTGTTTGTCCATTTGCATCAACTAATGCCAAGTCAACTAATCGTGGTTGGTCATTCAATTCAACCAAAACGCCAGTTCCTACTTCATCTTGTAATTGTCTTGTAACTGCACCAAAAGCCCCAATGGTGATATTATGTTCACTTGTGCCTTTCACTATCTTTTTTGTCAATCTCAAATCTGTTGAATAATCACTCATTGGTCGATTACGTAGCGTAATGCTTTCTTCTGTTACATACGTTTTACCATTATTTGCCCCTGTTGATAAAGTCAATGGCAAGCCGTTATCTGCGTAGGTATAAGTATAGCTTTTCTGCGTTGGATTTTTTGATTTTGCATAAGCATCAATTTCAAAAGTTTTCCCTGGCGACCAAAAATCAAAGCGGTGTTCAAATTTGGACAAACGAGTTTTAGATTGAAAATCCCAACCATTAAAACTTTTAGCAAATTCAAACATAAATGAATTACCTTTAGCTGTAACACCATTTCCTAAACTACCAGTAATCGTTCCTAGTGGATTAACCAAAGAAAAATTTCCTCCATAAGGTGTATTTAAAGTTGTGATTTCTTTCCCGTTATTTCCTAGAGCAGCATCAATTGAGTTTTTTACATGAGGAAAAGGCAAAAAGAATTGCGAGTTATCGTCCAACGTACGGAAATATATACGAAAATACCCATTTTCAAGCTGACGAGTAATATTACCTCTTAATTGATATCCTCGAGATGGTGAACCAGTAATCAATGGGCCTTCGTCATAACGAGCAAAACCACTTAAGTTATATTGCCATTTATCGCTAATTGAGCCTCCTGTGTTAAAATCAACTCGGTATAAATTATATTGACCACCACTCAATTTCACTTCTGTTTCACCAACACCACCACCTTTTTTTGAAATATAATTGAAAACACCAAGTGGAGCTCCCATTCCAAATAATGTTGATGAACCACCACGAGCAAACTCCATATTGGCGATTCCTAAATCTGGACGAAAATATACATCTTGTGCAGAAGAAGTTAAATATCCCGTTGACTGTACAGGCATTCCGTCTTCTTCAATTGGATTATATTTGTATTGTCCGCCCGAAGGAAGCCCTCTAACAAAAATATTAGAAGCAACGTCGCCGCCGCCACCTTCAACGTGAACACCAGGAATAAAACGCAAAATATCAGCCATTGAGTTGGGAGAAGTTGCTTGAAGTTGTTTGGCAGAAAGTTGTGTTAATGAACCCGCCATTTCTCTCTGAGTACGAGTTGTGCTAGTACCAGTAACTACTACTTGTTCAAAATTAAATACGTCTTCGCTCAACACAAAATCTTGTTGTTGTTCATTCCCATTCAGCATAATATTTTCGGTAATGGTTTTATAACCAACCGCACTCAATGAAATACGTGCAGACGGAGCATTATCTAATTTCAAACTATACTTTCCTTCAGCATTGGTTGTTGTACCTATTTTAGATCCTTTCAAGGCAACCGTTGCCCCAATCATCGGTTCTCCTTTTGTGTCTTTTATTGTTCCCGATAAAATTGTTTGAGCTTGCACTTCAATTGCGAAAAAGCAACCAAGCAACATAGCAAAAATAAACTTTGATTTCATGTTTAGAGATTGTTTAAATTTGACTTTATTATGAATTAATTGTAATATTACGGCAAAACTATATTTAATAAATTCACAAAAAAAGTATTGACAAACATTTAACTAATTGATTATAAGCATTTTATAATGCAAACGATTACGTAAACGATTACATAAAATAAAAATTTATGAAAAAACAACGCGTTCGACTAAAAGATATAGCCGAAAGACTAAATATATCGGTTGCAACAGTATCAAGAGCTTTAAGGAATCGAATCGAAATAAGCGAAGAACTTAGAGGAAAAGTGAAAGCATTGGCCAAAGAGATGTATTATCAGCCCAATTTTATGGCATCGCATCTCAGAACTCAAAAGAACTTTTCAATTGGAGTAATTATTCCCAGAATTATCCACCAATATATGGCTTCTATTATTAGTGGTATATTAGAAGAAGCCAACGATCATCACTATCAAGTGATGATTAGTGTCAGTGAGCATTTATATGAAAAAGAGGTAAAAGCCATAGAAATGTTTTCGTCGGGTATTGTTGATGGGCTTTTGATTTGTGTCAGTAATCAAACTAAGTACATTTCTCATTTGGAACAACTGAGCCAAAACAACATCCCGTTTGTGCTTTTTGATAAAGATATTTCTCGTATCGATGCTCCAAAAGTCGTTGTTGATGATTATACAGGGGCATTAGGTGCTGTTGAACACCTCATTGAGCAAGGCTATAAACATATTGCTCATCTTCAGGATAACCTCATTAATCATAGTTCACAAAAACGCCTTAAAGGATACTATTCAGCACTTAAAAAACATAACCTACAAAAGAATCCTGATTTAGTTATTGAATTAGCTTCCATTTCAATTGAAGAAAGTAGAAAAGCTGTCGAAGAATTATTAAGAACCTACCCTTTTGTTGATGCAATTTTCGGAATTACAGATGAAATTGCTATTGGAGCAATCCAAGCGGCTTTAAAATTGGGTAGAAAAATTCCAGAAGATTTTGGTGTAGTTGGATTTAGTAACTGGCAAATTTCATCAGTTGTCAGTCCATCTCTGACAACAGTTTATCAACCTGGAACAGAAATGGGTAGAACTGCAACCAAGTTGCTTATTCAACGAATTGAGAATCCAGAAAAATTTGCTGATAATTTTCCCACAAAAATACTAAAAACCAAGCTTTTAGTCAGAGAATCTTCTTATCGAAAAAAATAATCAGGTTTAAATTTCGAGGCTATCATTACAAACTTTTTAAATATTCAATCAAATTGGTTCGGTCTTCGTTGCTTAATTTATCTCCGTATGTGTGACCTCCGTTACCATATCCTAATAGTTGGGTATCGTACATATTTTTTTCTTTATTTTTAGCAGGAATTGAATATTCCCAACCCACTTTTTGGTAATCATAGGCAAAACTTGATTGACCTCTTTTCCATCGAACGGGGCGTTGCGAGCTATTGAGCAAATCTTCAAGCGTTGGTACTGAACCATTATGTAAGTATGGAGCAGATGCCCAAATGCCATCTAGCGGTGGTGCGATATAGCCATTTTCGGCTTGAAGTGATGATTTAGGAAATGAGTTTGCAAACCAACTCTTATTGTACCATTCAACTAAATGCGAATTTTGACTGAAGTATTGAGCATAAAGTGGGTCGGTTTTTACAATATGTAGAGCCACAAGTTTGTTCGGATACTTACTTTTCGGGCCGTAAGTCCCATGGCAATTAGCACAATGTTTTTCAAAAATGGCTTCTCCAGCCAGCAGTTTGGTTTTATCAATTTCTTTTGGGTATTTTGGAGGAGTAAGTGTTTTTAACCACGCTAACACATCATCAAAATTGTCATGTACTTTTCGGGCAGATGTAGTGTCTGGAATTCCGAGTAACGACGCTTGCATTAATAATTTGGTCATACTTCCACGCCCCATACCATTGTAATACAGAGCATTTTTTTTGGCAATATTCCATAGTGGTGGAGTATCCGAAGCCAAAGTATATTTTATGGGTTTAAAGTTTGCTTTTTTTTCATGCAATAAATCAATCCGATTTCGATAGATAGTACATGCTTCTTCTAGTCGAAAAGCTGGATTTACTCCCAAATTATTGGTAATAATATAAGACGGTAATACTTTAATGGAATTGGCGTAGGGTTGAAATGCTTGCCGCTCAGGCGAACCTTTTCTATATTTGAAATTAACAGCTAATCGCAAAAACTTTGTTGTAGGTCCTTGACTTTTCTTGAAATCGGCAAAGCTATTACCTAAGCCTAAAATCATTTTTCCATTTAAGACAGATGAATGACAAGTAAAACAATTTCCTGCAAATACTTTTGTGCCGTTGTTGGTTTTAAAGACATTTCCCCAAAAAAATGTATATCTATTATCTGCGTTTCTTGCTAAAACTGTGTCTGGTGTTTTTAGCATTTTATTTTTCATAATCCCATAAGGAATGCCACTTCCTATATAATCGCCTTCAATCAGGTATTTGTATCCGATTTCAGGGTTTCCTGTTTTTGACTGAACAGTTGCGGCAATATCTTGCGTTTTCCAAGTCGGATTATCAATTGAAGTTGGTAACTCTTTGTAAGATTGGCATGCACTTATTAAAACAACAAAAGGTATAAAATGTCTGATTTTCATTAGTGCTTTTTTTGATTTTAAAAGCAATATATTCGTTATTTTCAACTTTATACCTTTGCATTAAAAGAAATTTTGTTGTGCTTCTATAATCAATATAAATTATAAGCAAATGGGTTATCAATATCGAATTCTCTTTCAATTTTATCTAATACTGAGTAAGCTAAAAAGCTTTCTCTCGAATACAAAATAAATGCTTGATGATTTGTTAAAATTGGACATACCCAATAAGAGTTATTGGCTTTTCGGCTTTTTTCATTACCAATATTAGTTTGTTTAAAGGAGTAACCTTTTTATTTTAAAAGAGCAATTGAACCAATTTTTGTTGATTTCTGCCCAAAAATATCTTCACAGGTTATTTTATAACTATATTCTCCTATTGGGCATGGCGTTAATCCATCCGATTGTTTTCCTGTCCAACCGATGTTTAAATCATTACTTTCAAAAATAACACTCCCCCATTTATCATAGATTAGCATTTGTATTCCGTTTAGAAACTCTCCTTTTGCCATAAAAACTTCATTTTCTGAAGGACCAGTATTATCGGGAGTAAAGGCATTGGGCAGATAAAATGCTATAGGCTTAAAAACCTCAATTTCATTAGAATGTACTGAAAAATATATATTTTGAACTGTTCCATAATAATCAATCACCAAATCTTGAGATGCTTCAATGAGTAATTTTGCCTTTCCAAATTTCAGCAATTCTTCTTCAATTAAGGCGTTATCAGAAAATTTAAAGTTGGTTTTCTTTACCCGACTTATCTCATGAGTTCCGCCACTGTTATCAATCATCTGTACAATATATTCTTTTTCAGAAGAGATATATTCGTCAATCTGTACTATTTCGATAGGTGTCCATTGTAAGGTAGAAGTGTTTTCCAAAGAAGAAAATACACTACAAAAACTTGGCGAAAGCTCAGACTTAACACCACAAGTATTTGTATAGTCAACTTTATAACAATATTGATTTTTGGTAAAATCTAAACCCGATTCAACCAAATAACTATTTGAGGTATTGGCTATTTCTTTAAAATTTTCAGAATTATTTTCAGCTCTATAAAATGTATATGAAACGGGTTCAAAAGAATCTGGAACAGCTAAATTGACAAAAATCTTAGGTTTTTCGATACTAATAGCACCAACTAAAATTGGCGGCAGTTTTTTAGCTGTTTCGGTATCAACCAAAAAATCAGGCGATTTAATAGAAACCACATATTTGTTAAAATTATATGCCGTTGACACTTTAAATGTATATTTTAATTTACATTTAAGTGGACTATGCGTAAAACTGTTGTTTATTGAAGTAAAAGTTGCATAACTTGTATTATCCGAATCTTTTAGGTTGATTTTATAATCTTGAATATTTGATACGCCATTAGGCACATTCCAATCAACAATTAGAGAATTTGAAGCTAGTAAATTGAGTCTCGGCACAATTGTACAAACCTCATTTGTATAAGAAATTAAGCCACAAGTATTTAGCACTTCTTTAACCCTAAAGCAATATTCGTTGGTCGGGTCTAATCCTTTTACAGTTATTTCACCTTTATCGACGCCATATTTAATGATTTCGCCATAATCCGTCCAAGTGCTATTTACTACTTTTTTATATTGAATAGCATATTCTTTATTGGTTTCACCTTTTAAAATCACTATTTGGGCTTCTTTTCCGCTATTTAAACCGTTTAATTCGCTGATATATACAAAATCTTCTAGGGAAATATTCTTAGCTAAACTACTACAAACAACGGCATTATCTCGGACGTATTTGCCAATAATAGAAGGCGGTGAAGTTGGAATTTGAGTATATTGGTGTGTAGGAATATTAAAAGGCAACGACGCTGCATTTAGAATAAATTTTTCTTGTTGGCCATCGCCCCAATCAACCAAATATTGATTGTGAAAAGTGTTAGTAGTAGTATTTTTAATGGTGATTTTTATGGATAAATTTCCGCATCTTACCACCTCAATTTCAGGAATATGAGTCTGTATTACTTCTATCGAATTACAAGAAATAGCATTTTTTATTCCGATTTTTCCTTCTTGTAATACCCAAAATACGCCTGCTCCTCCAAATAAACTTGAATTATTAGGAATTGCATCTGATACATTTGAGCCATCGGTAAAATTAAAATAATATAATTCAGACCCTGACGCTATTCCACTTGGTGAAGTAACTATATGGGTGGTATTCACGGTGTTTTCACTCAGACAAGAATACTTATTTATATCAAAAGCTCCACCTGTAATATAATTTGTTCCTAATAAAGATGGATTTCTACATATTTGCGGCTCCGCAACTTGCTGGCCAAAAGCCACAAAACAAGTATTGATTAAGAATAGAAGCGTATTAATTAACCATTTCGAGAATTTTCTATTGTTCCGTTCCATTTGATTTTTATAAATCTTTAAGGATAAATTTATCGAACTAATTCTATAAAGCCCACCTTAAATTCTTGTTCACTTTTTAATTTTATTGCATAAAAATAAGTCCCCGAAGGAAGCTTTTCTTTGTTATTTCTTAGCCCAGAATTTGCCTCTCCATTCCAACCTTGTTTGGTTACCAAGCCAGTTAAATCAGTATAAACCAAACTTCCCCAGCGATTATAGACATCAAAAGATTCAAGCTTAATATCGTTTGTAAGTGTGATAATAAAATTATCGTTACTTCCATCATTATTGGGCGAAAACCCTTGTGGGATAATAATATTGGCTGGTTTATTTAGCAATAAAATGGTCGGGGTAGATTCCGCAATTTTTATCACTAATCCATCGTTAGACGTGTCTTTTACTTCTGATTTATTCCCAATTGCATTTGCAAAGGCATTATTTTTGAAAGGTCCAAGTTTTCCTGTAGTGCATAGTTTTACGGTAAAAAACAGAGAATCCTGCTGATTGATATTCAAAAAACTCAAAGAATCTGAGCGAGTAAGTCTAAAATCGGTTTTTCCATCAAAACTTGGATTAATTACTAAAGTACTATTTTTGCCTGCAATCACTTTTCCAACAAGCTCGAAAGAAACACTATCGGCAAAAGTTTTAGACAATGAATCAGTAATTGAAACATTCGTCAATTTTGTGTTTCCAAAGTTTTTGACCAAAACCAAATATGAAAGTTTATAACATTTTTCATCTTGTTTTTCGGTATCAACTAAGGTCAATGATAAGCCAATGGCTGGTTGGTTAGGAGTTATTTCAATTTTAAATTTTATTGGAGTTGGGTCTTGATTATTGGTTGGGTCGCCATCAGCATCGGGATCAACATTTGTTCCATTGGTTGAAATATCTTTTTGCCCGTTGGTCGTTAATTCTGCAAGGTTATAAAATTGATTATCAGTTGCAGCACTTAAATCGACTCTCACAGTAAAAGTCAAACGAGAAACTTGTCCTTTTGTCATCGAACTAAGCGAATCAATAAGCATTGTGGTTTGTTTTCCTTTTCCTGTATAATTTTTATTTACAACCAAACCAGTACTTGCAAAAATCTTAATTGTATCATTTAAAATTTTTGCACCTTTACCAAAAGTTCGTTCGAGGTCATCAACAACTTGAATTTTATTAAGCGTATTATTTGTTAAATTATTCAAATAAATAACAAACGGTACATCAAATATTTTGTCTTTTATTAAAACTGGTTCACCAGCAACCTTACTAATTCCCGCAAATAATGATTGTTCATTCAAGATAATTTGACTGCTATTATTGCTGCTTAACGTATCTATTTCGTTTAATTTGAATAACTCAATTTGATTAGTAATTCGGCCAGCAAATAATACTTTTGTCCAATAACTAAAAACAGTACTGTCTCCCCTATTTAAAGAATCTATTTTGATTGAAATAATGCCTTTTTCAACAAAAACATTGGTTGATTTTGAGATAAATTCTAATTCGTTGGGCAAACTATTTCTAATAACTATTCCTGTTGCTTTATTTTTACTTAGGTTTTTAATCTTAATTGTATAACGAACCGAATCATTTATTTGGGCAATCTTCGTAGATGCCGAAATATTTACAGAAATGTCAACATTTTTAACACTTGGCTCAATTCCGCCGCCTTCGCAGGTCGTTTTATTTACTTTTATTGTTGCATAATCTGAAAAACAGCCTTGTCCGTTTCTTTCAAAAACATAATAATTGCCCGCAGAAACGAGGCTTGGGTTTGTTACAAGCAAAGAATTAGGCGAAGGTAAAGTATGAAACTCAAACTGTCCATCAACCGAAGTTAGTTCACTCAAAATTGCCGAATTCAAATCTGAAGTATTGAAAGGACAAATGTTTGTAATGGTTGAAATTGTAAGTGGTTTTGCTATTTGGGTTGCAGTAACTAATGTGATTTCGTTGGATTTTTCACTCGCACAACTACCATAAATTGATTGACAAATGGCCGAGTATGTTTGCGTTGTAGAATTTGGCTCAGTAATCAATATTTCTCCTGTTTGACCGTTTGACCAAATCACAACTCCCGCACAACTTTGAGCCACCAGAGTGTTTTTCTGTCCATAACATACATTTTTGTTTTTGCATGAAATAAATGGTTTATTGGGTTTTCCGACGGCAATCAATACTGAATCAGAGAATAAACTTTCACATTCATCATTTTTACATTTAGCCGAATATGTTGTTTTTCCATCAGCAACAATATTGATTGACGTTCCTGTATTTCCGTTTGACCAAATAACTAAACCTTCACATCCTTCTGCTTTCAAAACAACTTTTTGTCCCAAACAAGCCAATGAATCTTGACAAATAATGGTTGGTTTTACAACGCTGTTTAATTTGATAGTTATTTTGTTGGAAATAGCACTTACACATATTGCCGATGTTTTACAAACGGCATAATAAATCGAATTGACGACTGGTTTTACACTAATGCTTGAACCTGTTTGTCCTGTTGACCAACTGACTGTTGCCGAACAATTTGATGCGGAAAGTTTAATTTCTTCAGATTTACAAATACTTAGCTTAGACGCCGAAATTATCGGAACGTTCGCATTACAGCTTGGTTCACAATCCGTTTTTAGTCCTATATTAATGATATTTGACGTTAAACTTTTGCAAGAATTTGCACAAATTGCCGAATATGTTCCAACGGAGCTTACCGTAATACTTGTTCCTGACTGATTATTATTCCAGCTAACAGTTCCATTACACGATGAAGCCGTTAATGTAGCAGGCTGGTTGGCACAAATTGTTTGTTGATTGGCTGTAATTACAATTTGTGGTAAGGCTATTACTCCTATTTTAATTGACCCGACGGCATCACAATTCAAGGAGTTTTTGCATACCGTAAACAGATTTTCTCTGGAAGCTATACACGATGCTTTTAAATTCTCAATTTTAGCTCCAACTGTCAATCCTGAAATGCTAGATTCATAAACCACCGCAATGGCATTATAACTGCCTTCTAAAAGGTTAGTAAAAGTTGGCGACGAATTAATTTGTAAAATTTTTCCTGCTAAATCAGTTAATACATATTTCGTTGATATTCCACTACCAATGCTCCCACCAACAGAATTGAAAGTTACTGTGCCTTCAAAAAAATCACAAGAGCGACCACAAATAGCCGTATAAATGGTTTCTTTGGTTACAATTGTTTTGATTGAAGTGCCTATCAATCCGTTAGACCAAGTTATTTCACTATTGCATCCACTTGCAATAAGGCTTATTTCTGAACCTACACAAACAGGTTGCGTTGGCCCTGAAATAACAATGGTATTTGAGCCTATTTTTTTATTAATTATGATTAAATTGGATTTTACACTTTCGCCACAAATATTCTCACAAACGGCCGAATACGTTCCAGAATCACTGACTATCAACTGATTACCTGTTGTTGAATTATTCCATTTTACAGTACCATTACAATTACTCGCCGTTAATGTTGCTTTTTCTAAGCCACAAATAGTTGTTTTATCTGTTATGATAATCGGTGTATAGGTAGTAGCCGTTTTGATTTCTATTGACTTTGATTGCATACTAACACCGCAGATATTTGTGCAAGTTGCCACATAAGTTCCAGAGGTATTGACAGTAATTGCACTCGTTGTTGCACCTGTATTCCAAGTTAATTTTCCATTACAACCCGATGCCTGAAGATTGGCATTTGCTTTATCACAACAAATCAATCTATCGCTTGTAATTATCGGAGTCGTTGGCAGAGAATCCTCTTTAAGCAGCGTAAAAGCAATTGAACCAACGCAACCATTTTCATCTTTGGCATAAAATAGATAACTCCCTGCTGCAAGATTTGTGAAAACATTATCTGCACCGAAATTTGTACCATCTTTACTATATGTAAAACTTCCGATAGTATTTACAACCTTCAAGCTAATTTTACCGCTTGTTTCTCCACATTTTGGTTTTACTATATCTGTTATTGAAACTTGAATTTGAGGTTTTTTTTCTACAATTACAGGTGAACATGATTGAGTAGTACAATTAAATCCAACTTCGGTTGTCGTTGCAGAGAAGGTAAATATCCCGATCTCATTGATTGTATAATCTTTCGTGGTTGCGTTTGGAATTAATTTTCCATCTTTGAACCATTGATAACTCGAAAAACCAGTTGGAGCGGAAATTTTTAGCTCGATTGTTTCATCAAAACAATAAATATAAGGAACACTTACACTTGCACCTGCAATATCATCTTCCGAAAACAGTTCATTATTGGGATTACTATCAATATCGCTGCCAACTATTGATTCTATTTCGGCCAGATTATAAAGAATTCCTGCATCAAGAACCACACCTTTGATAAGCAACGTTTCTTTTTCTTTTGAAGCGGTAAGTGTACCTAAATTCCAATGTAATATGCTATTAGTTGTTTGAGTTGTGCCAATACTTGCTGAAATGTCTTTAACTAAAAAGCCTTGAGGAAGTATATTCTTGACTATAATGCCATTAACTTCAGATTTGCCATCGTTTAAAACTGTAACTTCAAACGTGACTATCTCTCCAATTTTACTTTTAGTACTTGATACTTTTTGTTGAAGAGAGACATCATTTGTGCTACTTATTGTCAACATTTTCTCAGAAACTAACTGGCTATTTTCAATAAGAGGCGTAGCACAATAAGCCGTATTTTTAAGAAAAAAAACACAGAATAAAGTAAAATAAAAGGAAATTAAACGAAAGTAAATCATTAAGGTTATATATTTTTCACTCAATTACATTGAAGAATAAACCTAAATATTGAAGCTAGATAAGTATTCTGTATTTTGATTTTTATGCGAATTCAAGGATAAATAATGTGTTTATCCTTGAATTCGCCTATTTGATACTTTTTATTCTCTTTCAAGAATTAATCTCTTTCCAATAACGGTAGCGTTTATTTTCACTCTCACAACTAGGCTTTGACTTGATATTTGAGAAGGAATTTTAAAAGTCTTCTCTACCAATGCCTTTTTTGTACCGCTATCTTGCATAATTACAATTCCTTTTTCTGTCGAAACCAATAATGTTACATTGGTTTTGTCTTCAACACCTTCTAGAGCAATATTGAATTTTTCCTTCGTTACATTCGGAAAAAGTGTAAGTGCAATTTCTGATTCTTTTTTGTTCTCTGGCTCTTCTTTTTTCTCTACATTACTACTAATAATCACATCAGGTTGATAAAGTTCTTTCCCTTTGTCATCAGTTATTGAGTTCTGAAAATCGCCGCCATTCATACCTTTATCCGATGATTTTGGGTCTTTATTATTATCAAATAATCGAACCTCATTGGCTACAACTTTTTCAGATATTGAAAAATAAAACAATAAAATTTCATTATTTTCAACTAAATCCGTTTTATTTCCAGAAGAAGAAAGTCCATGAAAATCTCTAGTATTATTAACTTCTGGAGCAAAAATTAATGAATTATCTTCCCATGTTCCTCCATCTAGATTCTTGATTCTTAACTTTTCATTAGGCAAGGATGCGGGTAACGTTATCGTTATTTGTGACGGTCCCCAAAGAAAATTTCTTCTTGTGAAATTTGCTTTCGCATACACACCAAAATTATTTTCCTCGCTATTATATTTGATTTTGAGTGTTATTTTTTGTTGTGCATCTGCAACAAAATTCAACAATAGCGTAAATAAAAGGATGCATAACCTGATAGTATTTATTTTAAGATTTGACGTTTTCATAGTATTATCTTGATTTAGTTTTTACTATTGTTATTGGTAAACAAATATTAGGGTTGCAAATACAAACCTTCACTGGAAATGGATTTGACCAATCATAGCAGTTTGCTGTTACATTGCTTAGGTTATTTCCAACAGCGAGATTAGAAATACTCCCATCGTTTGAATAGCTAATCGAATAAGCATTATAAGTCTGAATGCCTGATAAATTTGTAAAACTTGGGGTGTCGTTTACTTGAACCATTGTTCCAAACTTGTTTACAAGTAAATATTTGGTAATGTATCCAACTGGCGAAGCCGTTGCTTTATTCAATGTTATGTTGGTTGTTGAGTAATCGCATTGACTCCTCTCAACAAAAGGTGAGCATATTTTTACCGATAATGCTCTTGAAAAATCACTGCAAGAAGCCGTGACTTCGCTTAATAGCGAGCCAACTAAAAGTCCCGTTACGGTACCATCATTTTCGTAGCTAAACGCCACAATCATATAGGTATTTGAGCCGACGAGTCCTGTAAAAGTTTTAGTTGTTGATATTTGCACTATTTTGGTGCTTTTCGAATCAACCAAAAGGTATCGCGTTTCTTTTCCTACTGGCTCTGTACTTAATGTTCCAAACGATACATTATTACTGGTATAATCACAATTAGCTATTTCAACAGGGCAACCATGAGCATTGACAGTAGTTCCTGATGGAGTATTTGGACATAAATCTATCATATCATCTACTCCATCAGCATCACTATCTGTTGCTAAAGTTTGTTGTTTTTCCTCGATAATATTTCTAGCATTTGCTTCACCAAACACATTTAAAACAAGTAATAACGAAAGACAAATTGTGTTGAAAAATCCTTTTATTTTCATAATAAATTTTGCTTTATACAAGCACAATCAATGAGCAATGAAGTTATTTTATTAGTTCTGGAGCCGTTATATTACAATTATTACATTGTGTACCAGTATTGTTGTAATTACTGCCATAGGCTTCTACCCCTGAAAAAATGGTATTTTTAAAATCACCGCCAGCCATTCCTGCGGCTGAAGAAGCTGGGTCTGAACCATTTACAAAAATCCTTACCCCTGCTCTACATTGTCCATCAGAAAGAGTGAAAGTAAATAATAGTGTTTCTACGCCACTCGTGAGGTTTGTCATATCTCCATCCGAAACAACTCCATGAAAATCATGAGCAACATCAGCCAAAGGTGCGTAAACCCTTGATTTATCCACCCAAGTTCCTGCGTTGACACTTGTTACATTAACCGCTTGGTTTGGTGTTAATGCTGGCAAAACCAAGCCAACTTGCGATGGCCCCCAAGTGAACGTACTTGATGTAAAATTTGGTTTCGCAAATACTTCATATCTGTTGTTTGTAATATTCCATCTTACAGTAAACTGAACACCATTTTGTTGAGCAAAACAAAGAGATATTGGTAAAAATAGTGAGACGATTAAAAGTACCTTTTTCATTGACTGTTTGTTTTTAATATCATAAAAGTTATCATAAAGCATAAGTAAACCAGTAAAGGTTTACTCATGCTTTTATCATGTTAAGGAATTTGCTCTAACAATAAATCATAGTTATATAACTTCGATGCATTGAGCAAATACAAGGAAACGATGTTACCAAAAATGTAATTTGAGTCATTATCTGAACCTCTGTACTTAACTTTTCCATCCATATTTACATCACCTTGAATGTATAATGGCGTTGCAAAATCATAGTTATACAATTGGCTGACGTTTCCTGCGTATTCTAAAACTTGACTAAAAATGATTGATTGGTCATTTGCTGGTCCAACGTATTTAACTTTGTTGTTGGCATCGGTATTTCCTGCCCATAGGGCTTTTTTTCCACTTCCGACAACATTTCCAACTTGCTCGTAGCCATCATAATTAGCAGTACTATTCCAAATTTGAGCCGAAGTCATAGTGGTAAAATCGACAATTGTTCCTGTTGCCGCAATTGCAATCGGATTGGCGGTCATTGCTCCCAAGTGATTTCGGTGTTTTATTGCTACATAAAAACTCAAACCTGCTACATCTGTAAATTTCACTGGACTCACACCATCGTTTGACTCAACCACGTCTCCATCTCTTTGTAATAAAGCTGATTTTGTTTTTATTACATTTGCGGGGTTTGCTGCGTCTCTGAGTTCAATAAATACCCAATCAACAATGGCATTCGCTCCGATTATATTTGTAACACCCGAACCGATTGTTTCGCCACCTCCATCACTTTTGTGCGTAAATCTTGCACTTGCAAAGGCAGTGTAAGGTTCAGAACTAGGAACAACACCCTTTGCACGAAGTTCATCACGCATCAAACCATCAGTTGTATTAAACATAGCCCCTTGCAAAAGCATTTTAATTTGAATACTAGCAGTATTTGCAGGACAGCCCGTTGGCGAAATCCCTTTCACAAGTCGGCATTGGTCAGTAATATCAAGTACACCATCGGCATCAGAATCCAAATCTAAATAATCTGGTTTCCCATCTGAATCGGTATCAATATTACCTTCAATAATATCAGGAATTGTATCGCCATCACTATCCAAATCTAAGTAATTTGGTTTGCCATCAGTATCAATATCAGTGATTCCCTCGATACTATCAGGAATTCCATCACTATCCGAATCAGTATCTAAATAGTTGGGTTTTCCGTCGGTATCCAAGTCGGAAGTACTCTCAACACTATCAGGAATTCCATCATTATCCGAATCAGTATCCGTATAGTTTGGTATTTCATCGCTATCTGTGTCTTTGCTACCTTCAGTGAGGTCAGAAATACCATCATTATCTGAATCTGCATCATAAGGATTTCGTTTACTATCACTATCGGTATCTGGTGGAGTTAATCCGCTGCCAGTGTTAGCTAATACTGGTACACCTTGTGGATTTACACTTGGATTTCCTGTACCTATCTTTCCATCATTATCTACGTCTATTCCACCTGCTTCAACCACATCTTTTATGTTATCGGCATCACTATCCAAATCAATTCGGTTAGGAATACCATCACCGTCAGTATCACAATTTTCAGAAGCACTACTACAAGCTGCGTTTTCGATAGTATCTAAGATTCCATCATTATCATCATCTAAATCGACAGAATCAGGTACAGAATCTCCATCAGTATCAACTAATAACACAAATTGGTCAATATAATCAGGGATTCCATCGCCATCAACATCGGGCAACACAGGATTACTAGTATCGCCATAAACTGTTGGCAATCCATCAACTGTTTGAGGAATACCATCATTGTCCGAGTCAAATGTATTATCAATTTTACCATCACCATTTGTATCTAATAGAGTTGGGTTTAAAATGCCACTTTCTGACAAGTCAGTCATTCCATCGCCATCACTATCTAAATCTAAATAATTAGGACCTAGCGTTCCATCAGTATTCAACGGAACTGGGTCATTCAAATCTCCTCGCAATGGATTAGCATCAGCCGAACCAATTATTCCATCGCCATCGTTATCTGTGCCATCAACAACTCCGTCTTTATTAACATCTACTAAAGTTATATTACCACTTTCTACCAAATCATTGATTCCATCGTTGTCACTATCCAAATCATAAGGGTTTGGGCGAGCATCTCCATCAAAATCATCTCCGACTAACGAATCGCCACTACCAGCACTTGATGGGATTCCGACACCATTGGGAACACCGTCAGCCAAACCATCTTTGTTCAAATCTATTCCTCCCGCTTCTAGCACATCATTAATGCCATCATTATCTGAATCCAAATCTAAGCGATTTGGCACGCTATCAGCATCAGTATCTGCACTCAATTGTCCATCTTCAACAGTGTCTAATATTCCGTCATTGTCATCATCTAAATCAATAGAGTCAAGTACTAAATCACCATCAGTATCTAATGGACAACCCGAAATCATATCATAAGTGCCATTGAAATGGTTAGTTCCAATACCCAAGTTGTACCCAAGCACACTATAATAGGAACCAATATTTAATGTTCCTAACTTGGCCGTTTGTCCTGTTGAAGGCAATATATTTAGACTTCCATTACAAGAGCCAACGACACTAAAATTGAATAATTCTACTTCTACTCCAGAAGTATAGAGAATACTTGAAAAATCTCCTGCAGGAGTAAATACAAAAAAATCGGTATTAGCTGGAGCTCCCGAAGAAACATCTCCATTGTTAATGGCAATAGTTGATAAAGACCATAATCCAGCAGGTGATACAGAGCTAACATTACTGATAGAAATACTACCCGTTGGAGCTGTCACTGTGATGGTTGTACTTCCATCTGTCAGATATGGATTTGCTCCAGATACTACGGTGGTTGGTTTTAAGTAAAGATGATATTTGTTATCTGAACCTACATATCTCAATGAAAGTGTAATTTGAGCAAAGGAAGTCCCTATTGATACTAAAAAGAGTATAGCTATTAAGCAAACCTTTAGATGGGTGTTTTGTTTCATTTCCTTTTATTTTAGGTACTATTCTTTAAAATTAAGTAGTGCAGTTAAATTAACTGCACTACTTAATAAATCATTAAGGCAACTGTTGCGTGATAATGAAGATATTATTACGGTTAGTACTGTTAGAAGGATGATTGATGATAAGATTCAATATATATGAATTATCCGCATTCAAACCTTGAGCAATTGTTTTACCGTCCATATTTACGTCGGTATTTTTATAGCCACTAACAATGTATGTATTTACGCCATTGGTATTTCCACTTGCTGAGATTACAGTACTTGTTACGGTACTTCTATCGCTTGATGCTCCTTGAGCAATGACAGTAGTGTTTACATTGGCGTTACCTGCCCAAAGATAATTTTTACCCGAAATTGTCGCTTGTGCATTTGTACCATTTACCAAAGTACTTAATGAGGTAAAATCAACTAATGTTGTTGTAGAAGTTAAAGCCAAATTGCCTGCTGTCATTACACCTAAGTGATTTCGGTGTAATACCGCGATTTTGTAATTTCCATCAGTTACTCCGAATGAAACTGGCGAAATTCCATCTGTATCAACAACATCACCATCAGCTTGGATTAATGCGGCTTTGCGAGCAATCACCGTAGTTGGAGTTGTTGCATTTCTCAATTCAACTAAAACCCAGTCAATTATGGCGTTAGTACCTGTTACACTCAATACAGAAGGTGAAACTGTACTTGATGGAATAGCTGGTGTTGTAAAACCTAATGCTGTATATGGCTCATTGGTTGGAATTAAGTTTAATGAACGTAAATTGTCTCTCATTAAACCACTTACATTAGCTGTATATGGAGCATATGTCATTGAACCAGCACCTTGTAATAATGCTTTCGGTGATACTTTCACGATACAGTTGCTAGGTAAAGCGGCAATTGTACCAGCCGTAGCCAACGAAACGCAAAGAGTTGATGTATTTCTTGCAACAATACTATATGCTGCATTTGGTGCCAAGCCAGTAAAGCTAACTGATGATTGGTATGTTCCACCATTCAAACTATATTCATAAGTACCTGTTGGAGTAATAACTGTTATTGAACCAGTGGTTACCATACAAGTTGGGTCAATTACTGATAAATTTGGCGTTGTCGGAGTCGCGTTTACTGTAACAACTACACTACTTGCTGAACTCTTACAAGTTGCTGTCTCACAACTTGCATAATAAGTAGTTGTCGATGTTGGACTTACTGTGCTACTCGCCAAAGCTGTTCCTGTCAATCCTGCATTTGTGTACCATGCTAATGTTCCTGTTGAACATGTTGCACTTAAAGTTGTACTACTTCCCGAACAGATGGTAGATGGACTTGCGGTTGCTGCTGTTGGAGCTGCTGGTGTAGCATTTACTGTAACTACTACACTACTTGCTGAACTCTTACATGTCGCTGTCGTACAACTTGCATAATAGGTAGTTGTCGATGTTGGACTTACTGTGCTACTCGCCAAAGCTGTTCCTGTCAATCCTGCATTTGTGTACCATGCTAATGTTCCTGTTGAGCATGTTGCACTTAAAGTTGTACTACTTCCCGAACAGATGGTAGCTGGACTTGCGGTTGC
>NZ_CAKLPY010000006.1 GCF_923079645.1 Emticicia aquatica
AAATTCCAAGAACAAATTGCAGAAAAATTGTATTTCAATTCCATAAAGGTGCGATTGGAGTCCGACTACAGGTTTTTTACAGGCTAAAATAGCATCATTTCAATTCCATAAAGGTGCGATTGGAGTTACGCAATTTTTGAGAGCTTCTTGACAGGCATCAAATTTCAATTCCATAAAGGTGCGATTGGAGTCTTGCACAGAAGCCGATACTTTGGCTATCAAAGAAGATTTCAATTCCATAAAGGTGCGATTGGAGTATCCTGCTAAAATTAGCTGTTCAATTTTCCAAGTTTATTTCAATTCCATAAAGGTGCGATTGGAGTCACACTCAACTTCAAATCCGCCATCTCCTTATCACTATTTCAATTCCATAAAGGTGCGATTGGAGTAAAATATCAACAATTAACTCCTCCGTTTCAGGGCTATTTCAATTCCATAAAGGTGCGATTGGAGTAATTTAGCTGATTATCAACACTTTGTGGGTTTTGTGATTTCAATTCCATAAAGGTGCGATTGGAGTATTTCCATCTTTGTGCATTGTAAACTTAAAATTGTTATTTCAATTCCATAAAGGTGCGATTGGAGTAATGAAGGATTGAACGCTAAAAAGATGCAAGAACTTATTTCAATTCCATAAAGGTGCGATTGGAGTTCTTGAATTTATACTTTCATAAAGACTGTCGTTTATATTTCAATTCCATAAAGGTGCGATTGGAGTGAGCAAACAACAACACTTACTGCAAAAGCATGATATTTCAATTCCATAAAGGTGCGATTGGAGTCAACGTGATATCGGAACGCTAGAATTGCCGTCAACTGTTTCAATTCCATAAAGGTGCGATTGGAGTTAAACGAGGTTGTGAGGGATGGATGGGAATAGCCTTGTTTCAATTCCATAAAGGTGCGATTGGAGTAAATATTCTACCTGCTGTTTCACCCGAAACTAGCGGGTTTCAATTCCATAAAGGTGCGATTGGAGTTCGTTTTGGCAGTTATTATTTCAATGATAATGTTATGTTTCAATTCCATAAAGGTGCGATTGGAGTCATAATAACATACTTGCCTTCAGGAAGTGAAAAGTCGTTTCAATTCCATAAAGGTGCGATTGGAGTAGGGTTATTGTGCATACTCATTATGATTCGATTTAGTTTCAATTCCATAAAGGTGCGATTGGAGTTAATTTTTCAATTACAAGCGGTCTTGGTGGTGCAAAGTTTCAATTCCATAAAGGTGCGATTGGAGTGCGTAATAGTGTGCTTGAATTTAGCTTCGATGTATTGTTTCAATTCCATAAAGGTGCGATTGGAGTTTCAATCTCTAATCTCAATTCTTTTTCTAAAGCACTGTTTCAATTCCATAAAGGTGCGATTGGAGTATGCGAGACGTGCAGGTTTTAAGAACGCTTTACACAGTTTCAATTCCATAAAGGTGCGATTGGAGTAACAAAGAGTTGTATGGGAAAACGGTTGATGACCGTGTTTCAATTCCATAAAGGTGCGATTGGAGTAAGTTTTTTCATAGATAAATTGTTTAGGTTTTTAAAGTTTCAATTCCATAAAGGTGCGATTGGAGTTAATTCGTTGAGCTGCATATTATCCATGAGAGCATAGTTTCAATTCCATAAAGGTGCGATTGGAGTTACTCTACCATTTCTTGACAAATAATTGACAAATTGTTTCAATTCCATAAAGGTGCGATTGGAGTCGTGCAATTAATAAAAAACGTACCTAATGAATCAATGTTTCAATTCCATAAAGGTGCGATTGGAGTAATATCATTCATAATTAAAAAGTGTTTATTCTCCATTGTTTCAATTCCATAAAGGTGCGATTGGAGTAATTGTAGGGGCTACACGAATATGGCAAAATACTTCGTTTCAATTCCATAAAGGTGCGATTGGAGTCTGTCTTACCACCTTCGTAATTTCTACCGCTACCTTGTTTCAATTCCATAAAGGTGCGATTGGAGTGAGTTTGGTAATGTAATGATTTCAAAGTGCGAACAAGTTTCAATTCCATAAAGGTGCGATTGGAGTTGTTGTTCTATTGCTTAACTTATTTCTTTGAATGTTTCAATTCCATAAAGGTGCGATTGGAGTACCTTCGCCATTTGTATAGCGTGGAAACGAGTAAAGTTTCAATTCCATAAAGGTGCGATTGGAGTATTGCCGTAATACTCAAAATTTTCCGTGTATGTGGTGTTTCAATTCCATAAAGGTGCGATTGGAGTTCGGGTTTAGGCTCATTAGATTTTGACCCTAATCCAGTTTCAATTCCATAAAGGTGCGATTGGAGTTTTTAGTTTATACCCATTCAGCCTTTGTGCTGCTTGGTTTCAATTCCATAAAGGTGCGATTGGAGTCATTTACGATTTTCAATAAAATAAAGTGGAAAATAGTTTCAATTCCATAAAGGTGCGATTGGAGTACAACTTCCATGCGTTAGGAAAACTATCATCGTGTTGTTTCAATTCCATAAAGGTGCGATTGGAGTAAAGCAAAACTTTTATTAAAATTAGCTTTTGAAGCGTTTCAATTCCATAAAGGTGCGATTGGAGTAAATTCGCTTTTCGAGCGTATCCAAGTCTTTTTCGAGTTTCAATTCCATAAAGGTGCGATTGGAGTCAGCCTTTAATGATGGTTTTGGAGGTAGAAAAAGTTGTTTCAATTCCATAAAGGTGCGATTGGAGTCCTTTTGCTCAAATGTCATTTCGTCGAGTATAAGAGTTTCAATTCCATAAAGGTGCGATTGGAGTGTGCCTTTTTAACTTGCTCATCGTCTTTGCCATTGTGTTTCAATTCCATAAAGGTGCGATTGGAGTTTTTTCAGATTCTATATCGGAAATAAATTTATTACGTTTCAATTCCATAAAGGTGCGATTGGAGTGATACAATCTTGCTTTTTCAGCAGATTCATAATTAAGTTTCAATTCCATAAAGGTGCGATTGGAGTACAATTCGATTAGGTGAGACAGTAACAAGTCCTGACGTTTCAATTCCATAAAGGTGCGATTGGAGTGGAGTTGAAGGCTACAACCACACCACACGAACAAACGTTTCAATTCCATAAAGGTGCGATTGGAGTGTGAAGGTCGAGTGAAGTTTTTGTGACCTTCAGTAGCGTTTCAATTCCATAAAGGTGCGATTGGAGTTACGGTTGATTCCAAAATATTGAGTTGCATACTGTTGTTTCAATTCCATAAAGGTGCGATTGGAGTATCGTAAAAAACCAATGTATTTTCCCCTATCTCTTGTTTCAATTCCATAAAGGTGCGATTGGAGTAACATTGATAGACTCATCTCTGCTATTGTTACTGATGTTTCAATTCCATAAAGGTGCGATTGGAGTTCTAAGCCCACTATCTTCATTAAATTTATAAGCAACGTTTCAATTCCATAAAGGTGCGATTGGAGTGTGGCTGTTGTAGGTGAAAAGATAGGGCTTGCAACGTTTCAATTCCATAAAGGTGCGATTGGAGTCCTATAATAATACGACCGTTGTACTAAACTCCGTTACGTTTCAATTCCATAAAGGTGCGATTGGAGTCCGTTTGAAAAACGGCCTTGCAGATGCAAAGAAAGCGGTTTTTGTACCCAAAAACAAGCAAAAAAATCGTCGAACTTCAATAATAGGTTTTTACTGGGAGTTCGACGACTGCTGATTATCAATGATTTATATCTATTTTTATTGTTTTCCATGATGTTAAAGAACAATATTTTATGAAATTTTTAAGTTCGACAACATATTACAAAAAATTATTAGTCATCATACGTTCTACACCTATCACTTCTTTATCAAGCCATCGTTCATCTCGGCTTTTAAAAATAATGATGCTGTCTGTTTCTTCATTCATAATTTTTCGAGCAATATAAAGCATTTCTTTTAATTTTACTTCGGTTATTTCTCCCTCAAAAACCGAATTCTGAATCCAATTTAAGTATTTTCGGCAATGTTTTAGCATCTTACCAACCCTTTTTTCTCCACCATTTGCCGACGCAATATCGTAAACAAGAATTATATACATTGAGTAACTATTTTATTTGAGATTCAATAATCGAGATAATTCAGCATTCGGTAGTTGAGCGGATTGGTCAGCCGAAGCAGTCGAAACTACCAATTCATCTTAAAAGGCTTATATTCTTCAATCCCAAGCAAATGTTTGCTCAGTTTATAACATTCCAACTTCACCAAATGCTTATAGCTAACATTTCGCCCTAAACTCCTATGCTTAAACGTTTCCTTTAATTTATCTTCAAAAGCCTGTGCAAAGGTCTTCCGTGCCGAATCTTTCATCACACAACGATTGAGTTCTTGTCTGAAATCAGAGGCTTGAATCTGCTTTTTGTTTAGCAAACTAAATATCGTGCGGTCAACTAAAATGGGTTTAAAAATTTCGGCCAAATCAAGAGCCAACGAATAACGTCTGTAACCTGGTTCGTGCAGAAAACTTATTGTTGGATTGAGTTGTGTATGATAAATCTGATCGAGACACAGCGTATAACACATCATATTTCCAAACGAAATCAAGGCATTTACTTCATTATTGGGTGGTTGTTTGGTGCGGTTTCCCATCGAAAAATCATTGATTATTACATCGTAAGCTTCGTAGTAAGTCTGACGAATATTTCCCTCTAAACCCATTAGCTCATCAATTTGGGTAGAATCTCCAATTTTTAGTATATAATTCTGAATCGCCGAAATTTGCTTTCCTACTTCTTTTTGTCTATTTTGATAATATTGCAGATTCTTCAACATATTATTTGCTCCTCCTTGCACAAATTTCTGAGCAACTACTATCCGCTTTTTATTTGACAAATAATACTTTGTTTGTTCAACCTGCATTTTGCCCGCCAGCAAATACTCTTTTGGCATAAACGAACCCGTATAATGCTCATAATAATCAAAGAAATGTACTGAAATATAGTGTTTTCCCAGAAAATTATACATCGCCGAATTGGCATCCAGCGAACCAAAACAATAAATATTATCAATTGTCTCAACGGGTAAATAGCGGGCTTGCCCTTCATTGCCATTTTCATCAACAGGCAAAAACCGCAGCGTATTATCTTGCCGACTCAGTCGACCAGGGTTAAACAAATAGTACGTTTTTTTCATTCTTTTAAAAGTGCCAACAGTCTTAAATATTCCTACAATGCATCCGTTAAAATAGTATTAAATACTGTTTTCAAATCTTGTACGCTGTATCATTATTCTTCTCCGCTCCAACAAAAATCAAAATAGGAACATTTACTACATTTTGATTTGGGTAGGGTAGGAGGACAACTTTCGAGCGAAATAATCTCGGTCGCTCTCAAAATCGAACTTTCTATTTTTTTCTCGTCTTCTTCATTCAATTCCACTCGTTCAGTTTGACGTAATTTCGGGTACTCAATTTGCCCGTAATGAGCCATGACATTGTTTTTACGCAACAAATACAAATAAAACTGCACTTGTGCCACATGAGCCAACTCTTTAGCGGCAGATTTCTTGGTTTCGTAAACCACGCCCCGAATCGCATCAAAAAAATCAATCTTTGCGGTGCAAGTCACAAAACCTTTATCAGTAAAAACTTCGGCTGAAATCTCGAGTTCTTGGTTTTTATCTGCTCTTTGCGGGTAGCTCGTTTCACCAAGCAATTTGCCTTCAGCCACAATATCAGATGTATGTTCCATGCGTATTGCGTGGGCGTGCAGCCATAGCTTGCGGTGGCATAAATGCAGATAATTGATAAGAGTAGCGTTGATATTCATCTATAATTTTGGTAAAAAATCCGTCAAAAACTTGCTGAGTGATGTTACCGTAATATTTGCTTCTACTTTATACGTTTCATTAGTTTTTGCAATTATAAAACCTTCTTGGGCATTCGTATCTGCCATTGTTATTCTAAATCCTTTACTGATTTGTGGGGCTAAACTAAATTTAATTTCGATTGCTGCCTTCACTTGGTTGTTATGCTCCAAAATCAAATCGCATTCTGCACCTTGTTGGGTTCTATAAAAATATGGTTTAGCATCAATTAATATATTTTGCATTTCTTCGATGATTTGCTCAATCACAAAACCCTCCCACGATGCACCAACTTGTGGGTCGTCGAGCAGGTTTTTTTCTTGAATAATATCTTTGAAAGCGTGCAGAATACCACTATCACGCAAATAAACCTTGGGTGATTTTACCAAGCGTTTCGGAATATTAACAAAGTAAGGTTGTAGCCGACGAACCAAAAACGCCCCTTCCATTAAATCCAAATACCGATTGATTGTTGGGTGTGTCAAACCCATTGAGCGACCAATACTTTCCGAATTCCACAAATTGCCGTGAACACTCGCCAACATTCGCCAAAAACGCTCAATCGTTTGTGGTTCGGCACTTAGCCCCAACAAAGCCAAATCTTTTTCGATATAGGTTTTGATAAAGTTTTTACGCCAAATCATACTTCCTCTATCCGAGCCAGCTAAATAAGCAAGCGGAAAACCACCTCTGTGCCAAAGTTTGGTTTCATTTTCGTTGCCAACTTCATGGAGCGTAAAAGATGGCAGTTCGATATAACCAATTCTACCTGCGAGAGAATCTGCACTTTTTTTAATCAGTGTTGGCGAAGCCGAACCCAAAATAATAAAGCGACCTACTCGTCTATCAGCATCTATAATGCCCCTAAGTTCAGCCATTAGTTGCGGCATTTGTTGAATTTCATCTAAAATAATGAGCTTATCTTGATGATTTTGCAAATACAACACTGGGTCAGACAATTTCTGCCGGTCAGCCGCCGACTCTAAATCAAGGTAATGAATCGGCTGATTTTTTGCCAAAGCCTTAGCCAACGTAGTTTTACCAACTTGGCGAGGCCCAATGATGCCCACCACAGGAAAAATTGTCAGATATTCTGCCAACAACGGCTCTATATTTCTTATTATTTCCATGAAATCTGTAAATTATATTTTCAATTTTCATGGTAAATATAATACATTTTGATAAGAAATTATAATATTTGGTTATTACTTCCGAGTTCTATTCCTTCTTCAAATGAATAAGATTGATGACTTATTTCAAATAAATCAAAATGCTCATTTAAAAATAAGGGTTTTATTTGCCCTTTTTTCAAACGAATTTGCAAAATTTGTCCAGACATTTGTTTCAAGTGATTCTCTATTTCTATTTTTTTGAGTTTTACTTTTGCGTAATTTTTGCCATCAGTTGCTAAAATGTACTTTAATTCCTTATTTTTCTCTAACAATTGGTCAAACATATCATCTTTTTCATCTTTACTAATATAACATCTAAATTCTTCCCCATAAAAATCTTCATCAATTAGTCTAAATTTGCCGATTTTTTCAAAATTAACGGCTTGAATATCTTTAACAAAATTAAGTTGAACTTCGGGTTTCTTTTGCTCATGTTCGCCAAAGAGTATTTTTTGATTAATTTGATTAAAATAATATTTCTGTACCTCAAAAAGTGCTGTTTCTGAATATTCATTTTCTTGTAATGCCTGTGTTGTATTGTTCAGCAAAAACTTATCTTTTCCTCTGTAAATCAATTCTGCTCTGACCTTTTCTCTATTGAGAAGATTAAATAATACAACTCTACTTTTTTCCAATTTCCCATTTCTATTACAACGCCCTGCCGATTGGATAATACTTGGAAGTATAGCCATATCTCGATAAAGTAAAGGAAAATCAATATCAACGCCCGCCTCAATCAATTGGGTACTAATTAAAATAATTTTTTCATTCTTATTTAATCTATCTTTTGCAATCGCTATTTTTTCTTTTCTATCATTTGGTGTGAAGTGCGTATTGAGTAAGTAAAGTTCTTTATTTGAAAAATGCTCTGAAAGTAATTTGTACAAATCTTTGCTGTCATCAATCGTATTTAAGATAATCAAAACTGACGAATTTTCATCGATAATTTTTTCTTTTAAAACGGCTAATTCTATAATTTCTTTTTCTTGAAAAATAGTATAACGATTAAATAAGTGATGTTTAAAATAATCACAACTCAATAATTCTGACGGATTTTTATAAGAAAAAGGCTCAAAAAGCTGTTTTGCTTCACCATTTGGAATAGTAAAATTTGGCATCGTTGCAGTCGAAACAATTGCATAACTATTATGTGCTTTGCAAAAGGCGTCTAAGTATGCAACAAAAAAACTATATAAACGTGGCGGTAATGATTGAATTTCGTCAATCAAAAAAATACAATTTGAAAAACTCGGCAATTTTAGTAACGTTGCATTTCTATTGCTCATTATTGTTTCAAAAAAACGGACAAAAGTCGTAATGACAAAAGGATAAGCAAAAATATCTTCTTTAAAAAAGGAAGTAATCATGTCTTTATCAACATCTAAACCTTTGTCAGCTTCTTCTTGCAGTTTTTGAAATTCGCTGTTTTCTGATTTACTATCAATACGTTGTACAAACTCATTTCCAAATATTGTTAAACACTCATTTTCAACTTGTTCTGTGATAGATAAAAATGGGATAGCATAAATACAACGCAATGATTGTTTAGTTTCTTCTATAATTGTTCCTGCCAAAGAAAGTAACATCAAAGTTTTGCCTGAACCTGTTGGCGAAGTCAAAGCAAAAACCCGTTCTCCTTTTTTCAAATGCGTTTTCAAATTTATGTTTGCTTCCAAACGAATTTGAGTACGTAAAGTATTGAGTTCTATATTTCCACCTTTTCGTTCTTTCAAAGTTTCTAAATAAACAGATAACTTTTCTTTATAGGATTGACAAAATATACTTACAGAATCTCTATCTAATTGATAATCACCTGCATCTGTTTTATCAGCTTGTATTAAGCAAGAAAAGTCAAATTGCGTTGATAAAAAATAACGTAGAGTATCACTATGTTTTGACTTAAAATTAGAAAAGCCAAAAGTTGTGAAACTTTTCTGCTGATTCACATTTTTTAGAAAACTAAACTCACTAATACTTGCTTCAAAGTGTTTTATAAATTCATTAATTGGTAACGTATTAGTTTCTAAAAACTCAAATAGTTGTTTACATTCATTACTTCCTTCGCCACCAAGTGGAATATCAAAGTTTGGTAAATTGCCATGATGTTTTGCGATAATCACGATTAAGGCTAAAAATTTATAATTAAAATCTTGCTCTCCAAGATACTTTTTAAGCCAAGGTTGGTTAGTCCAATAAAAAGAAAAAATACCAAATGCTGATAAATAAGCATGGTTTCCATAGCCTTTTGGCAGACGTGCAAAAAGTTTATCTTGAAAATTTGGATTTAATTTCCCTAAATCATGAAATATTGCAGCCAACTTCGCTAAAGCAGACGAAGTTAGCTGCATCGTATTATCCATTACACCTTGCGTATGTACAGTTAATTCCTTATGCCTATGTGATTTAAATTCACTTAAATCAACCACCATGTTTCCTTTTCGTTGTTTTGTGAATATTGATAAAAAGCACCTTCTACTTTTATAGCGTTTCCAGCATCTGGATAAATGACTTTTTCGTAACGTTCAGGCAAATTCCAAAAATCATTATTTTGATAAGTAGGTATGTTTTCAAAACCTAATCTGAAAATTTCAGTACCTTCCATTTTTATAGCATGCTGATTAGAAACAAAGCACTTCATTTCAATCTTTTTGCCTTTTTCTTGAAAATATTGAACGCTTCCTTCTGAATTCCAACTCAAATCAGCAGGGCAATTATGCCAACCCAAAACAGGTGTAAAAAATGCTTCTTCTTGCTTTATTGCATTCATAAATTGAGTGAAAATTGCCGCAGATTTATTATCTTCTTTCAAAGCTATTAAAATCTTAAATGAAGGATTTTTTAGAAACTCAAAATATTTAGGTGTGCCACTTTCCCAAGGCTTAAAAGCTGTACGACTTGTAAAACCCCAAGAAATCTTTTTTACAGGTTGTAACAATTCTACGCCATATAAAAGGTCGTCAGAAAGTTGAGGAAATAAACTTTTCATTTCCTCTCTTTCGTAGCCCAAAACTGCACCAATCATACCAATTAAAGCTGTTTTGGTAATGAAATCATGTGTTAAAGGATTATTATTGGTTTCTGGTCGCTTGAAATGCCCCCAATTTCCTTTCACAATTATCTGTATTGCTTGCATATTTTGAAATTAAATTGACATTTCTACAAATTTTGGTTTATTATTCAACGCTTTTTTGATACTTTCATCTTCTGTATAATAACGTATTTCTTGAACTTTTTCCAAACTTGCTTTTTCAATCAATGAATCAAGATTAAGTGTAAAATCTTCTGAGCTTCTTAATTGTTCGCCTCTTTTATCGCCTTTATTTAACTTTATTAATCTATCTGCACCATATATTTTGCTATTATTTGCAGCATATACTATTTGAATTAATAACATGGCATTTTGATTGCTTTTGGTACGAGTATTTGCATCATTGATGCTATTCCACAAAGCATTAAACATTATTTTTACATCATCTTGTCTCAAACTGGTGTGAATTGCTGACTTAGGGTTAATCCAACCATGAATTTGAACGAGTGCATAGGGAACTATAGTAGTCGTTCCTATTGCACCTTGTTGATTTCCTCCTTTTGATACAAATTGAGATGTGTTTTGGTGCATACGCATATCAACTTCATTCAAAGATGGGCTTAATAAACTGAATTGAACAGGGCCTGTTAAATTTACAGCATCGCCTTCTTCGGTTGAAATACCGCCAAATAAACGCACATCAATACATTGAGTTAACAATTTTAATGTGTCAATTACTTTTTCAGTTTTTGCACCTTTTTTTACTTCTTTCATTACAATTTCATTATTTGCAAATTCCTTTTTCAAAGATTTGACACGACCAGCAGCACCACTTTCATTACCTTCAATATTTGATTTATCATTCCAAACAAAAACTCTCTCCCCATTACTTAGAAGAAAATCACGTATAAAACGCTTAATACGCACATCACTAACCAAAATCTTTTTGGTTTCTTCATCATAACGTTGTTCACCAGTGAACGGGTCTCCATTAGGAATTGAATAGGTACTTTCGTACAAAAATAGAATTTCAGACTTTTCTGTTATTATTGACATAATGTGTTGATTTTTAAGTATTAATGAATTTATATTTGAGTTTCACTTTCTAATGAAATAAGTAAATTTTGAAGATTTGAAATTGCTTCGGATTGCTCTTTGTTGTCTTTGTGTTTATCAATCAAAAGCTTTAAATCTTCGTCAAGAGTTCGCTTTCTATTAATTTTGAAATAACTTTCAAAAAAGCCAAAAGCACATTCATTTTTATCATAAGAGCCTTGGTATTCTTTGATAAGCTCAGCCAAATCTGTACTGATTTTTCTTGTATAATTGACCTTTTCGTGCATAATGAGCTTTTGCTCAATATCATTTTTGAAGTCAATGAAATCTTCCAATCTTCCAATGCGACGAGTAAGATTTCCAACATAATTTTTTTCAAATGACTTTATAGGAGAGCTTTCCCCTGCAAAGTTACGAGCCATATCTCCTAAGAGTAAGCCCATTTTGTAGCTATAAGAATTTAGTATTTTCATATAATTAAATTTATAAATATTTGTATTTTGTATTGATGATAAAAATTCAAAATCGTATTTCAAAAAATTATACTTGTTATCTCCTTGTCTTACAGAATACTCCGTGTTTTCAATAAAACGAGGTAGCAATAAATCATCCTGATGATACGTTGCCGAATATATTTTTGGCAAGGTTTTTAATAAATGAGATTGGTATTTGGCATTTGTTTTAAATTTCACATCGCCTTTGTTATCTGTTTGCCCAATGCCGAGAATATTAGAAAATGCCCAAGTTGTGTTTATCATTTTTAATTCTTCTTTGACATAAGATAGCTCTCGTTTTCTTTTATTAAAAATTTCGCTTCCAATTTCTTTAATGCGATTTTTTATAATTTTTAGACTACTTTTTTGAATTCCTGAGAGTTCAATTAAATCAACATCTGGCGAAGTTGCTCCCCCTTTTTTAGTAAAAATCACATCAAACTTTACTATATTTTCGCAATCCGTATAATTTTCACCTTCATTCATAATAAATAGTAAATCGTCGGAAGCATTATTTTTATTATTTATACTATCCTCACGTTTACTTCGCATATCTTTTGAAAACTCATCATAATCTTTTGCTACTAAGTTTTCTCCAAGAGGTAAAATGATAATCTTTATATCTTCCACTCCAAAACCTCTACTTGCATAATCAATAGCATAAAATAAATCGCTCACTTCTCCTTTATCAAAAGCACCTGATTTATATTTTTTTGCATTAGAAAAACCAGGAAATTGAATGTCATTTTTTCCATCGCCTGAGCAAAGTGTTTTATAAAGTGTTTTATTAAAGACATATTTCTCTGTATTTTCATCAATTTTTACTTTTTCAGCAAAAGCATCAATAAATATTTCATAAATAATATCAAGAATTTCATTGGCTTCATACCAGTATTTTTTATTTAATGCTGTCGCTGAAAAATCAAAATGCAAAAAACAATTACAGCTTCTGAGACTCAATAAGTTCTCTTGATATTTATCATTATCTTTTATCAATTCCCAACTCAATTCTTCAGTAGTTATATTATTATCTGATATAACTTTAAGTAATTTCTTTTTACCATTAGTATCTGTATTAAATTGTTCAAAAATAATTTTAACAGTCTCAGATTTTAAACTTTCAACGTTACCCAAGTTGATTTCTTTCAAATTATTAGCCCTTAATTTCTTTTCAATTGCAAGTGCATTATATAGAAGTGTTTCAATTTGTAACCTCTGTGTTTCATAGCTTTTTCTAAATGTAGCAATCACCTCATGATTATGAAATTTATAAATCGCATTACTTTTAAGCTTATCTAATTCTGCCTCTTTTTCGGAGAAATCTTTTTTATTAGCTTCTAAGTCAGCAATTTTTTTTGATATTTTTTCAAATTCTTCTTTGATTTTTTTATCATAAAATGTAATCCAATTATCAAAAGAACTATTGTTATCTTTATCACCCAATTCAGTTTTATATCTTAATTCTTTTCCCTCAATTACTTCATAATGGACATCTCCCCAAAGAAATTTTTTAGGAGAAGTGTCATTATCCGACATCTTAAAATCTAATTGATACAATTTGGTATCTGTTATTTTTGTTCCTATAATGTTTTCATCATCAATAATTGAAATATTATCAAAATCAAAGCTAAAATCTTCTTTTACAGGCAAATTCAGTCGAAAAACAACATTTTTATCATTATCCAATGGACAATTTTTAATGTACTTGAAATACTTCAATCCATTATCAGATTTTCTAAAAGCATTTCCAATTTTTAATACTGTATCTAAACTCATACGTTTATATTTTTTTCAAATTTAATAAAATAAATATACCATTAGTTATTTTATTTGTGAATATTTTCAATATATCATATCTTTGTAAAAGATGATAGAGAATGGAATTGAAATTTAGTTATTTTGTTTGTTTCTTAAACAAACCCCAATCGCACCTATTCTATCATTTTTTTATAATTAAACTCTTTACTTTTTTTACGAATAATATGGATATTTTCAGACTATACTCAAAAAAAGAAAACTCTAACACTTCAATCGTTTTTGACGATAGCTGCTTCGACAACATTAAAGGTAAAACTTTATCTACCGAACGAAGTCAAGAAATTGAAAATTTACTTATGCCAAAACTCATGGCTGCATTTGAGGAACTGAAAAAGACAAATCCGTTATTTCAGAAGAAAAATCAAAGGTGATATTCATAACTTCATTGGTTGTTTGATATTTACGTGTCAAATATTACTCCTCAGAGGGGGCATTATATGCCCCACCCCTTAATTTTCTAAAAAATTTATTCTGCCAATGTGGGCTTTTATATGCTCAATGAGGCTTTCGGGTTCTACAATCTCGATGATGTGCTCGTGATAGCCCAAAATAAAATTGGTCAGTCCGAAAAAACGTTCATTTACTTTGCATTCAAAGTCAAAAACTCCCGCTTCATCGGCAGACGGTTGTAAATATGCTTGTGTCAATGGAAAACGTTCAGTGAGTTCGTTATAGCCACCAACTTTTAGTTTGATATGTACTCGCACTTGGCGGTCGTTCACAATTCTGAAAGGGTCGGTTGCCGTTACATAATGCCGAGTTTCATAAGCCCAGTCGAGTTTTTGCAGCTCTACACGCTCAATTCTCGAAATTCGGAAATGCCTAATTACCTGTTTATCAGTATCAAAGGCGTGCAGAATATCTTCTTTTGTGCTTACCGAAAAAGGCTCAACCATGCGGTCGGTTACATCGCTACTATTGGTCGAACGATAATTGATAAGCTTCACCACTCTTTTTTGCTGCTTGGCTTGTTCGAGCAAATTGGCCTTTGTCAGAAATGTTTTTGAAAACAAACTACTACCCAGCTTCGACACATCATAAGTTGTTTCGAGTTTTTCCCGAATCTTTTCCAAACGTCGGTCGCTGGCATTTGCTTTTACGAGTGCATCAAGCAAAAAATCTTTTTCGGCTTCCGTAAAAAACAAAACATCTTCCAAAAACTCCATTGATTTGTTCGGCACAATTGCATAACGATGTTTTTCATCGGGTTTTACCATAAAATCGGCATCACGGAGTTCGTTGAAATCTTTTTTTATAGTATCAGGATTTACGCCATATTTAGTGGCTAACATCTTACGCGTATGATGGTAGGGGCGTTCGAGCAAATCTTTCAAAATAGCCAATAACCTGTATTTTGGACTATTATCATGAAATACATTCATTGGAAAGTATATTATTGGTTAGTGACGATTGTAAGTAAAAGTTTATTTGCCGACAACTTCGCAACAGCCAAAGCCATTGGCGGAGTGTTTGCCGAAACCGCCAAAAAATCCAACTTCCAACACTTCGGCAGGAGCCGATACTTCAAAACTAAAATTGGTGAATGCTCTTACTTTGGTTTCGCTGGCTTTGTCTTGTTTGATGGCCACCAAACGGCTTTTAAGTTTATCTTTTTTGAGTAAGTGAAATTTTACCAATCGAGCTGCCGTTTCAACATCAACTTTCATAGCATTGGGGTTGACGCTATTGTATTTTTCCATCAGATTATATGCAAAATAAGTAGCAAACTCTGGGTCTTCGGGGCTTAGGTATTCATCTTTGCCATCTGTTTTTTTGCGGGCAACCACAATAGGCGAGATGGTTTGTAGTGTAACAGTTTGGTTGTCAAAGTTTTCGTTGGGCAATGATTCGATTCGCTCAATATTGAAACTTGCTCGATAGGTATTATCATAAATATTGACAGTCTGATTTCGGAAGAGTCCGACAATGAAATCTTCGGCAGCTTTATCAATATAAAACGAAACCAAAACCTTTATTGGCTCATCGCTTAGTTTCATATAACTATCGCCAGACTTGATGGGTTGAGCCAATCGGGTAATTTGAAAATTGGAGAAAGTGAAATGTTTAAAGTTTTTAAGAGAATGATGAACTTGATAGCCTTTTTGGTGCAGAAACTCAGCGTATTGTTGGTCAGCTTCATTCAAACGGCCATAAACCCAAGCCATAAAAGGGTATTGATAATTGAAGATGAGCAGTTGTTTATCGGTAAATGGTCTTAATGTTAGTATGAATCTCATAGCAGTTTATGGGGGTGGAATAGTGTTTCGATGCAAGTAATAGTAAAGGATAGAATCAAACAAGATTTATGTAATTTATTTATCTTACGGTAGATTGCAATAAACACGTAATCATTTTTATTAACAAATGGCATAAGTTAGCGTCTGTTCACGAAAACATCGATATTATGTGTAAACAGTCACTTCTTATGTAATGGGAATAGGGTTAAATCTTTCAATGATAGATGATATTCATAAACGGGGCGTAGTTATTTGCCTTATTAAATCATGCCTTACATCTAATTATTCATTAACAAGTATACACTACTTATAGAAGATTTTCTCGAAGTTTTTTGATACCACACATTTTCCGCCTTCGCTCGAAAAACATACATTTCGTGGGCGAGGTGTTTATTGCCTTGAGGGCAAAGTGGTAGAGGAATTTGGATTTCCGACCTATGAATTCATAAAAAATATATTTGGAATTTTCTGACTTTTATGCTGAGAATAGAAAATTATATTCAATGTTTGTTTTTTCCTCTTTTATCATTTTCATTGCTATACTTTATTTTCAAAATTTATCAAATCAAAGAGGGTCATTCTTGTTTGATTCTTCCTACGAATATTAACATCTCCCGTTTTTTAACAGCAATTTATCAAGTAAGAGTTGTTAAACTATTTTTGTTCAGCTATAAACGGACGTATGTGTCTGAATGAATTTTTGATTTTGAGTAAAATTTTACTATCATTGGTATTGCTCTGGCCAATTACAGATTCTCAACCAATTAATGGCTTATTACTTGCCATCGCTCAAAATGCAAATACAACCGACTACGAACTTGAATTATTTTGAAGGTGCAGTGATGAAAACTGGAAAAACCATTGAAAAAGAATTTATCCAGGGCTTTGATTTCTTTGTAGAGAAAAAAAACAACTCAGCCCAAAAGCAAGAAATTGAGATTTTATAAATACAAATAGCTACCCAACGCTAAGAATACAACAACGAAGTCGTGCGTATATCGAGAAAGCTGCATAGTATCGAATCGGAGCTTCGTACTGGTAATGCAAATTATGCTCGCATGAGCGATTACCAGAAAGGTACTTGGCAGCATGAAAATAAAAATTTAGCAAGTCAGATTAAGAACCTTAGAACGTGAATTAGACAGAAAGCCCTCTTTAAACTTGGAAGACGATTTGAAGCGACTGGAAGGTTTAAAAAAGGCTTTGAAAACTGACGAAATAAAGGTCAGTGGAAATTTTATGGTTTGGGAGAGATAACGTTAAAGTGTTTATGAAGTTGTGGCATTTCAAAAACTTCAGTTTCAATTAATCACAAAAGCAAAATAGCGATTTATAGTTGAGTGCTTAATGTCCGGACACAATTTTATAAACACACTGTTAGCGGTTCGTGCTTTTGTTTGCAGGCATTGCTTCTATAACGTGTATTTCGTTTCCATCAGGGTCTTTTATCTCGATAGTTTTCGCACCGTAGGGCATTCTGTCAATAATCGGCTGCTTGTATTTGCCTGATTTGTAATCGCTGCTTACTTCCATAAGCCTCTTCAGAAAAGCATCCATAGAAATTACCATAAAACCTAAGTGTACAAAACCTACATGTCTTGGTTCTGAAGATACGTCACTGATAACTTTAGTGGTGTCGTTGACCCACTGTGATAAATGGAGTTCAATACCCTCACCAACTCTCAACCATTTTACAATGTATTGAGGGCTTGGAGGAAAGGGATACGGTATGGTGTCTACCTGAAAGACTTTGGTGTAAAAAGCTACACTACTTTCCAAGTTCTGCACATCCAATAGAGTATGATTATACCAGGAAGCATTTTTTTGTGCAAATCCAGAAAATGTCGTTAAGACAAGAAGTAGAAAAGTAATGTGTTTTATCATTGATTTATGTTTTAATTGTTCTATAAATGAAGCGAGGGAATTGCATGACCGCTAACGACCGAGTATTGCTGCAGTTGGGGTATTGACCAACTGTCTGCTCGGTACTGAAGCTAAATTTATTGACTAAAATTGATATTTAGAAATAATGACCAACAGAATTCCGTCCGCCGGATATAAAGCCCGGATATGCACTGCTGCAGATTGTTCTTCCGTCAAGCCCCAGTTGCAGCAATACTTTTGTTGTGTGCAGGCTATTTTTCATTGTATTTCAAATATTTTATTCCATTATCAGTTTCTGTATTTGTCCAGTTAATAACGGCTTTAACCCCACCATCTTTTTGAAGGTCAAAAGTGACTTTGGGAAATTCTATTCCACCTTCGAAAGTATTGTTGCCAATATATTTTAAGCTTGCTACGAGCTGTCCGTTATACTTCATAAATAGCAAGTCATCATTTTTGATAAACTCACAAAAGTTTCCCTTACCAACATCATAAAGTCCAGTTACTTTTTCATACGCTTTTTTGTCAAGGGGAATTTCTCTGCTCATAATCACATTGAAAATAATTTCACTTTCACCTGAATTATTTTTAGTGATTGAAAGAATTCTGTTTACAGCTTTAGGGTCTGAAGCCCATTTGTCAGTATTCACATACTTCTCGCCTTTGAAATAAAGCTGAGTAATTAAGTCTTGTTGATTTGGTACAGAAACTCTCATGTGTATGTGTGAAGGTCGCCAGGACGATTCGTCCATTGGGTCGGCTTTATAAGGAACTGGCAATATAGATTTAAACTCATACTTTCCATCCGTTTTGGTTCTTTGCCCACCACGATATTTGTATTCGTCAGAGGTGTTATCATACACCTGGTTTTCATCACAATGCCAGATTTCAACTAATGCATTATGAATAGGGGTTTTTCTATCCTCCTTAAAGATGTGACCTTTCAAAACTATTGGTATTCCTTTGGTATTGGCAAGCCTTAGATTTGAACGCAATGGTGAGTTGGGTCTATAAAACGGACCAAGAATATCAGTAGTCGTAGGGGTATCTCCCTCAAAGTTTTTCCCATTCCAGTTTAAAGCCCCAAAAGCACTAACGCTTATAACTGTAAGTGTTGAATTTTTTATAAATGTCCTACGTTGCATAATATTTACGTTTTAATTGTTCCATGAACGAAGCGAGGGAATTGCATGACCGATAACTCTCAAATATACAAAAGTTTTGTTGTAATTTTTGTATTGTTTATCATTTATCCAATACAAAATAGTATTTTAGAGGTCGTCCTTTTTATATTGTTAACAAAACCACCGTTTCCTTTACTCAAAAAAGGCTCGACTAAATCGGGCCTTTTTTATTTGATTTTAAGTAAATAAACTTGGTAAACTATTCTACGTTAAATATCTTTGCTGATTAACGGTTAAATTTACTTTTATCATGCTAATCGGCTACGCTCGGGTTTCGACTCTCGACCAAAATCCAAACTTACAATCTGATGCTCTTACGGCTGCGGGCTGCGAGAAAATATTTATTGAAAAAATTAGTGGCACAGTCGCCGAACGCCCAGAGTTGAATAAACTCAAAGAGCATTTACGCAAAGGCGATACTTTGGTCGTTTGGCGGCTCGACCGATTGGGTCGCAGCTTGAAAGATTTAATCGAGTGGGTAAATTATCTTGATAGTCAGGGTGTAGCTTTTAAGAGTATTCAAGAAGGCTTCGATACAGGCACCAGTGGTGGTCGCTTGGTTTTTCATCTCTTTGGAGCTTTAGCCGAATTTGAACGAAACCTTATCCAGGAGCGGACAATGGCAGGGTTGACAGCCGCTCGTAGTCGTGGTCGAGTCGGCGGTCGTCCAAAGAAGCTCAATGAGGCCAAGCAAAAAATGGCTCGTCAGATGTACGATGCAAAGAATCCTATTAAAGAAATCTGTGATGCTCTAAATATTTCAAAACCTACACTTTACAAATATTTAGCAGGTTGATTAATATCAATCATTATTAAAATAAAGTAACTGTGTAGTTGAATACTATAAATCCAGCTGATTCAAAATGGAATCAAGTAGATTCATTTTAGAAATGACATGATTCTGGGTGGAATCATAAGAATTTTGAGAATAATAATTTTTGTTTAAATAAAAAAGTCATGCAATTCTTCTAATTACGTAATTTGAGTTTGTTTTTACGTAAATAGTGACAGTTTACACGTGTAAAGTGGCGATTTCAAGACAAGAAAAACTCCGTTTTTGTAGGTCTGCTTTGCATTATGTAACACATAAAAGCCTTTATTAAAACACTGCTAGTTACATTATTGATATTTGTTTAAGGAAAAAGTCTTTGAGGATGAATGTCCGTTTATCTCCAGAAAAAAACAACTCCATTTTGAGAAATTACTATTAAAAAAAATGAGAATATTAAAATTTAGAGGAAAAAGCAAACAAGAAAGACCCTCTTTGATTTGATAAATTTTGAAAATAAAGTATAGAATGAAAATGATCAAAGAGGAAAAATCAAATTTAAATCTAAATTCTTAGCATACGGGCCGAGTTCTGATTCAAAATGTTACAGTTATTTGTTGATAAAGGTTTTACATCAAAAAGTTAAACCTGCTAATCCTTGGATGCATAGGTAGTTCAAGAATATAATTGAAAAAGAGGTTCAAAATTGGTTTATATTCAATTATATTGCCATTAACTTTTGCTGTTCGTTTAATATGAAAATCAAAAGCTAATTTTAAACAAGTGCATTTAGTAAAATTACGGAGAAAGAACAAAAAGCCTACAAATTTCTTTGTAAGCTTTTATTCTGCTGAAAGGCGTTTATCATCTATTTGATGACTCCTAATTGTTGCATCATAGATAAATTATCATTTAGATTCCAACCTTCTATCATTTTACCTTCGGCATTAAAACGATTGACTGTCCAATGCGAAACTTTACCCGATTTTCCAGTAGGTTTTATACCATTGAATTCACCAGTTTGAGTGCCAGTATTTTCGCAGCGAGCAAATACCAAATCTCCTTCAGCAATAATTTCTATTATATTTATTTGTAAATCAGGAAAACCAGTTAAGTTTTTCTTATAAAACTCTTCAAGAGCTTTTGGACCCTTCCCAATACCCTTTATTTCGAAAGAATCAGCGTAGTATTTCCCAAAATCTGAAATTTGTCTTTTGTTAAATGCTTGATTCATTTCTCGATAAATAGCTTTGTTGCGGTCTTTGGGCGTAACCAATGAATGTTGAGCCGAAATCCATTTGACATCATTTCCGTTGATTTGGTAGATATAAGTAAAAGCATCTGTATAGTTGACGGTTACTTGACCAAAATTCCAACGAGATTTATTGATGCCATTTACTATTGTTATGTTGCCAAAGGTTTTATAGGTTTTATCGCTTAAACTGACTTCTTCTAATTTACCTCTTGAAACCGATTGAATGGTTTTATTTTTGTCCCACGAACCACCTTCGGCATTGATGAATACGAAATCATCAGCAGCGTGTTTTTTAAAGAATGTGGCTGGATCTTGGCGGTATTCTTCCTCTAACTTTGAGAGTAATTGCTCGACATTTGACTGTGCAAATGAGAACTGAATGGCCGCAATGAAGCAAAGAGCTGAAATGATGAGTTTTTTCATTGTTTTAATAGGTTTATTATGTCTCGAAAATTTATTTTGGATAATTTGGATGAGCTTTTACTTTGTTGATTTGGCGAATATGTCGGTCTATATGCCCCGAAACGTAGATATAAACATTGTACATATTTCGAGGATTTTGCGTAGCTGTTCGCTCAAAATAATCTCTCATATCAATTTTTAGATTTTCGGCAAACTTGATATTAATATCACGAAATTTTGTAAACCACACAATGGTATTTTGATCTTTTATAAAGCCTTTTGGGTGCGTTATGTCAGCCGAAACGTGCTGTTTTTCTTCCATGATAAACTCCTTGTAATAGCTATCAGGCTGGCAAGTTGCTCTAAGTTCTGGTTGTGGTTTATTTTGAGTCATTACTTGTAACTCTTTATTCCATAAAATTTCCCAGATACTTAAATGCTCTACAATTTCGGCAATGCTCCACCGCTCAGCCGATTCTTTGAAGTTCCACTGAGCAGTGCTTAGGTTTTCTGTTGCTTTTATCAAATCAACTTTCGTACGGGTTAAGTTTTCAAGGACAACCTTTAGGTCATTGCTTTCGGTAGTTTGAGAAAAACCTGATAAGGAAGCTGTTAATATTGAGATGATAAAAATGATTTTTTTCATGATTGAATTTTGCTTTTTTATTGTCAATAAAGTTTTTCTCTTTTAGAAAAAAACAAACAGTCATATCGAAAACACTTACAAATTATTTTACTCGTACCCATTTTTCTACAAACTGACTCCATTCGGTTTTTGGGTGTTCTTTACCTTCGGGGTCAATAATTCGGTTATGGCCAACCATGTGTAGCGTATCTCCTTTTATTTTCCATTCTTGTTCGCCCGTCCAGCCAAACCATTCGGGTTTTGAACCATATTTATAAGTTTCGGTATAGACGTTTCCTTTTATGCTAAATGGACCTGCATAAGCACTATTAAACGTACCGTCGTTTTTTAGAATAATCACTGAGAAATACCCTTGATTATAGGTCTTGAATTGATGATTTTGAAAATTTAGTTTTTGTCCATTTTTTTCAACCAATATCCAGTTGCCATCTATCGGTGATTTTTTCTGAGCGATGCTCGTTAGGCTAATTGCCATAATTGCGAAAGTGAGAATAGAGAATTTCATGTGTAATTAATTTGTATATGTTTTTAATTGGTGAGTTTAAAATTTCTGAATCAAGCTATTTTAGTTCAAACCATGTCCAGACAGCAGTCGCAATGTCGATTCCTGCAAAAAGAATTAAAGCTGGTAAAGTTTGCCCCGAAATGACCAATATAACAAAGCCAATACCGACGATTATTCTACCCCATATTGTGTATTTTACAACTTCATCATTGCCAAACTTGATGATTCCATAATAGACTGTTGAAAATGCAATAAGCACTACACCAAGAACCTTTATCCAGATTTCGGAAGTAGGAGGAAAACCGAACATACTTAAAAGCATATTGGGTACAAAAATGAGTTGTAAGGCTGTGATAAGAACATAAATAGCCTGTACGATAAGCGAAAGGTAACGTTTGGTTGTCATATTTTTAGCGATTTAAGTGTTTGATTATGAGTGAATTAACTTTAGATTATTTTTCTTTATTCCAAAAAAATAATGCTCCGATAGCCATTAATCCCCAAATTGCCATATCCATTACAATGGTTTTATGTGGAGGGATTTGTCGAACATTTAGATTGTAGAAATATACTATTTCGGCAAGAATTGTAAGGAATGCTACGGCAAGTAGCCAAGCTCGGCGAGTAGTTTTTTCGTTTGAACGATAAGCGGCGTAACCCAAAAAGCCCATAACAAGCTGATACCCACCTAAGAAGTTGAATAGGGATAATTCATTAGAAGTCGGTAAGGGCTTGCCAAAGTACTCAGAAGCCATTACAGGTACAAAGACAGCAGGTAAACCAAGTAATAAACTGTAAGCTGCTACGATGAGAATAAAAGTATTTGTTTTCATTGTAATATAGGTTTGAAGGTTGTAAATTGATTTTTAATTAGATTTTTTAGAAAAAAATAAGTTTATACGAAACATCAGTACTTCAAATTTTATAATAATCAGTACACAAATATTTAAAATTCGATTTAACGGTGGAAATTTTGATTTAAAGGTAATTTTGAGTAATCATAAGATGTTTTTTTAATCCATTTACTCGTCTTCTCGAAACGATAACCTTTTTATTATCAGCAAGTTGTAATTGTTTATGTGGCTCTAAATAGCTCATTACAAATTCAAGATTAACCATATAAGATTTGTGTGTGCGATAAAAATTGAAAGGCTCAAAACGAGATTGTAAGATTTTGAGAGGTGTTGCAACGATAAATTTCTCACCGTCTCTGAAATGAACAACGGTATAATTAATATCGGCTTCTAATAAAACTATTTCGTTGGGTCTTACCGAGCGAAAACCACCTATTGAAATTACATTTTCCATAGCATTGTTGTTTTGAGTTCTAAACTTTTATCCAATTATTTTTTAGGGCTTCTTTCACCAAACCTACCACCGACTGCACACCGAGCTTACGAAACATATTTCGTCGATGGCTTTCTACGGTCGGAATACTGATATGTAGATTTTGGGCAATCTGTTCGGTTGTGAGTTCGCTGGCTATCAATTCCAATATTTCTTGTTCACGTTTTGTTAGTTCCACAGCCATTTTGTTGAGGTTTAGTTTATGTTACAAAGTTGATATTTTGGCAAAAAATAATCTTTCATGGTTTACCATGAAATTTTGTAGTGGTAAACCATGATTTTTTACTCATGGTTTACCATGATATTTGAGGGTGATGTTTGGAAATGTGAGGGCTATTGTAGAAATTTCAAGGAGTTTATGCCTAAATACTCTATTAACTATGAAAAAAAGTATCTTTCTGATTGTACTACTAATATCGTTTGGTGTTTATGCCCAAAAAGAAATTTTTCACATAGATAATCTTTCGAAAGAAGGTGTTTTACTTGATAAAGGTTGGAAATTTCATGCTGGTTATTACCCCAATTTTGCAAAATTTAACTTTGATGATAGCAAATGGGAGAGTATAGACCCTACACAAGATGTGATGGATTTGCCTCAGATAAAAAAAGCAAGAATTGGATATTTAAGGTTAAATTTTATCATTGACTCTTCATTCGTAAATAAAGCCCTTGCACTTGAAATTGACCAAACCTTGGCATCGGAAATTTATCTCAATAATGCTCTGATTCATAAGATAGGAGTAGTGAGTCAAGAAAAAGATAAGGAGCAAATTCGATTGCCCAATGGTCAGCTTTATAGTATTGTTTTTAAAAATGCTGGTATGCAAACGATTTGTGTTCGATTTTCATTTGTTAATCCGCCTATTTTGTTAAAACATAAACCAAAAAAATATAATGCTTTTAAAGCACGACTGGTTGTTTTAGATAATTCTATTGAAAGTTTTGCAAAAAATAAAAATGATTATGCCCTGCTTGATTATTTGAAGGTAGGATTATTTCTTTTTTTGTTCTTAATCCATTTTTTCTTTTTCATTTCTTATCCCAAACAAAAATCAAACCTCTATATTAGTCTTTATGCACTTTGTAATGTTATTATTTATCATTTTGAAAACCTTGTCAGTAACTTGCCACTTTCGGCTACATCATTGTACATTGAAACAAGTTGGATAATTATTCTATCGACATTTATTGCTATATTGACTTTCCTTATTATTTATGATTTTTTAAGACTTCCCAAAAAGATAATGTTCTGGGTAGGCATTTTTGTCTTTTTATCTGCATATCCGATTTGCTGTTATAGTCCTAATTTTGGTATATTTTACTATAATTTAGTTCTTGCTGGGTTTCTTGCTATTGAGTCAATAAGATTATCCATAAAAACAATCGGAAGTGGAAAAACTGCGGGATGGTACATTTTTGCGGGCTATATACTTTATATCGTATTTTTGGTTGTGTGGTATCTAATAGCATTTCATATATTACCGTATTCAGAGTTCGGAATTACGTTTTTTGCGAATTTATGTTTGACAAGCGTTCCTATTTGTTTTTCACTCATGTTGGCAAGTGAATATACTCGAACCAGTAAGAGTTTAGTTCAAAAGCTAAATGAAGTAGAAAAACTCTCTACCGAAAAACAGCAAATTCTTAAAATTCAAAACAAAACCCTCGAAAAACAAAACGCCCAACTCCAAGCCGCTCTCCTTCAAGGACAAACCATCGAACGCAAACGTGTAGCTGCTGATTTGCATGATAATCTGGGTAGTACGTTGTCAGCACTTTGGCTGAGTGTTGATTTGATTGATAAATCGAAGATGAACGAAGAAGAAACCGCAATTCATCAAAACCTCAGAGAAAATCTCGAAAAAGCCTATAATGATGTGCGTTTATTGTCACATAACCTACTGCCCGAAGAATTTGAAAAACAAGGACTCGTACCAACACTACAAAGTTTTGTTAGAAAAATAAGCAAAAACTCAAAGATTCATTTCGATTTACAAATTGCTGAAGGTTTTGGGAGGGTTCATAATAAAATAGAGTTTGAACTTTACAGTATTTGCCTCGAATTAGTCAATAATATCATCAAACACTCAAAAGCTACTGAGGCAAAAATATCTCTTTCTCGTAGCCAAAAGCAGATAGAATTGAGAATATCTGATAACGGAATTGGTACATTCAAGAATGAAAGTGATGGAAAAGGAATGAAAAATGTTAAGGCAAGAGTAAAATCATTGAATGGGATTTGGGATATAGAATCGAAAGAAAATAAAGGTACAAAGTCACAGATAGCCATACCAATTTAGGTTATGAGAAAACTTTTAATACTTAGCTGGTTTTTAATATTTGATTTGGGCGTTTATGCTCAAAAAGAAGTTTTTCGTATAGATAGTTTGCCAAAAGAAGGTGTTTTACTAAATAAAGGCTGGAAATTTCATGCAGGTGATAACCCCGATTTTGCAAAACCCGACTTTGATGATAGTAAATGGGAGAGTATTGACCCAACGAAAGATGTGATGGATTTGAAGTCATTAAAAGTAGGTAATATTATTTGGTTGAGACTTAAATTATTGCCAAAAATTGAATTCGACAATAAATTTTTGGCACTCATTGTAAAACAAACAGGGGCAAGTGAAATATACCTAAATGGTAAATTGATTCATAAATTTGGACGTGTATCAAAAAATACAGAAGAAATAAAAGGCTATGACCCTATGGGCGAGCAAATTTCATTTCCATTAATCGCTCAACAAAATAATAGTTTAGCAGTAAGATTTTCGTATCCTAATACTTTCTTAGTATCCGATTTGAATTTTCCAAATCCCGCATTTAAGGCAGTTATTAATTACGTAGAAAATGCTGTTATTTCCAGTGATATAATTAATAGCCTATCACTAAGAGCTCATAATTCAGGTCATATAAAAACGGGGATTTTCCTTTTCATTGCAGCATTCCACCTTTTATTATTTTTCCAATATAGGCATAAAAAAGCTAATTTGTTTTTTGGAATCTATACATTTTTTACAGCATATACGCTATTTTCTTCGAATATTACCTATTTTATCAATGATTTATATTATCGTAATCTTCTAACAATTACCCATCTTTTGGTCAGCCCAATCGCTGATTTATGTGTGTTGATTGCCTTATATTTTTTATTGGAATTGAAGAGAGATAAGTTTTTCTATATCATTGTAGTTTGTTTTTTGATTACTGTTCCGACAATGATTTATCCTTATAAAACAGGTCAGTTATTTGGCTTTGTTTTAACCAAACTCTTTCTATGTTTTTACATACCCTTTATTTCATTTAAAGCCTATCGGAATGGGAAGAAAGAAGCAGTCAGTATAACAATTGCGGCAATATTGTTTTTCGTTGGAATGACCATTTATATTCTGATTAGAGATTCTGTAAATAAACCTTGGATACTTCAGGAAATGGCTTTCGATATAGCATTATTGGCTGTCCCGATGGCAATATCATACATATTAGCTACCGAATATAAGAGGAATTATTTGCAACTATCAGATAATCTGACTGAGTTTCAACGTATTGCCAAAGAAAAACAAGAAACTCTACACAAACAAAATGCCGAACTCCAAGCCGCTCTCCTTCAAGGACAAACCATCGAACGTAAACGTGTAGCCGCTGATTTGCACGATAATCTGGGTAGTACGTTGTCAGCACTTTGGCTGAGTGTTGATTTGATTGATAAATCGAAGATGAGCCAAGAAGAAACCGCAATTCATCAAAACCTCAGAGAGAACCTCGAAAAAGCCTATAATGATGTGCGTTTGCTGTCGCATAATCTACTTCCCGAAGAATTTGAAAAACAAGGACTCGTACCAACACTACAAAGTTTTGTTAGAAAAATAAGCAAAAACTCAAAGATTCATTTCGATTTACAAATTGCTGAAGGTTTTGGGAGGGTTGATAATAAAATAGAATTTGAGTTATACAGTATCTGTCTTGAATTGGTTAATAATATCATCAAACACTCAAAAGCTACCGATGCAAAAATATCTCTTTCTCGTAGCCAAAAGCAGATAGAATTGAGAATATCTGATAACGGAATTGGTACATTCAAGAATGAAAGCGATGGAAAAGGAATGAAAAATGTTAAGGCAAGAGTTGAGTCATTAAATGGAATTTGGAATTTGCAAAATATTGAAAATAAGGGTATTAGGAGCGAAGTGTTGATTCCTGTTTAATCTACTAAACCATGTTTGATAGCAAATTTTACCATACCAATGGCACTTTTAACATTGAGTTTTTTCATTAAATTAGCACGATGTGTTTCAACTGTCGAAATACTAATAAAAAGTTTTTCGGCGATTTCGGCAGTTGATTGTTCTTGGGTAATCAATTTTAAAATCTCAACTTCCCTTGCTGTCAAATGTTCAATCGTTTCGGGTCGAGCATCGTTATAATCCTCATCGGCAGTGGCTGCCAATTCTTCAATAACAGCTTCGCTATAATATTTTTTACCATCCATCAGTTTTAGAATAGCTGTGTGTAGCTCTTCTTTACCTGTTTTTTTCAAAATATAGCCATGTACACCCGCTCGCAATGCTTCTCGGATGTGCTGTGCATCTTCTGCCATTGTCAGTAATAAAATCTTAAGATTTGGATGAGTCTTTTTAAATTGTAAGGCAAGGTCAATTCCGCTAAAAAAAGGCATGTGTAAATCAGAAACCAAAATATCGACACCTACATCATTAAGAAAATGAGACACTTTTCTACTATCGTTTAGTGTGCCGACAACTTCAACATTCTCGATAGAATTAAATAGTAAACGCAAACTATCAAGCAAAACTTGGTGGTCATCAATGAGTAAAATTTTTATCATAATAGGGTGGTGGAATAAACTTTTTCTACAACAAACATCTCATTTCTCAAAGGTATTGTTTTTTAGTAAAATGATAAATCATTTTTATTATCGTAAAGTTTTATTTTTAATCACACCCCCTAATCTCTGCTTTAAAAAACCCACCAGTTGTTGGTTGGGCTTTAAAACCAGCATTAAGTAAAATACTTTTGTTTGACCTATATGTAGCTTGAGCAGATGCAGTTACTATATTGGTAGCTGTGATGGTTTCGTTAGTTTTCTTTAGTTGAATTCCTGAACTATAATCATCGGCGGTGCTTACTAATACTATCGGTGTGCTACAATCATTTATTACAACTACCACAGGTTTAATGTCAAAACAGCCGTTGGTGGTTGTTGCTTTGATAAAATATGTACCCGAAGTCGTTACCGCCGAAGGATTATTTAGTGTAATAGTGGCATCTGCATCAGTGTAATATCTCAAAGAAGTATTAGGCGGTAGTGTACTACCTACGGTTATTGCCAAGAGCGTTATGTTTATTGTATTAGGTGGCGAAACAGCTGCTGGATTTGTAATTACTAAAATAGGTTTTGGATTTACGGTAATTAATAAAGTATTCGATGCTCCGCTGGTCAGATTTCCCACCGTGCAAGTAGCCGATAGGCTTATTGAAGCATTAAAAATAACGTTTGCTCGACTTGTTCCGCTACCGCCATCGCTCCAATTAATAGTTCCTGAGCATCCAGTAGCCGATAAATTTATGCCACTTCCTGTACAAACCGTTGTCAGATGCGATGAAACGACGGGTGTATCGGGTGGGCAAAGAACGGTTATTGGAACAGGTACACGAGAAGTTTCACAGTTACCATTTGCACAGGATACATAGTAGGTTGTGTTACTCTTCAGGATTGGGGTTACGAAGTTAAGACCGGTACCAATAGGCTCTAAAGAAGTATTATCTTTATACCATTTTACTATGAAAATATCCGTAGTAAAAGTATTACAACCAGTTGCAAATAGGGTGGTAGATGTATTACAATTGATTACTGAGGGATTACCCATTATTGTCTCAGGGTTACGAACAACATAAAAATACGCTCCTTGCCTACCGCTTTTGATACCACTAAGCTCGCATTCTGCATAGTAACGATAGCCATTTCCACCATTTTCATTGAAACTTAAAACAGGAGTATTAACATTTTGTCCAGTACCTATCAAGTTACCATCAAATTGGTCATCATACCAACGAACAATTCCATTTGAACAGCCATGAGCGAAAATCGTTTTAGAATTGCCACTGCAAAGGCGATTGGTTTGGTCGAAGACAATGGCAGGAGCCCTAACTTCGTCTTTATAGATAGAAAAGATGGAAGACTGCCTTTCACTTTCGCATCCATTTACTTGGCATGAATAGTAGATTTTATAATCTGCGATATTGTTTGTGGTGTTATTAAACAAGTTGGGTGTAATGTATGAGGTTCCTGTTGAAAGAGGGGTAATTGCAATATCGCTATCATACCATTTTACGGTTCCATTACATCCTTTAGCATCAAATCTCACATTACTACCATTATTGATGTTGAGAAAATCGTTAGAATTAGGCGAAATATTTGGTGTATTTGGGATTGATTTATTGATATAAATTATTTCACTCTTTGTAGAACTCAAGACACCATTTATCCTACAATCTGTGTAATAGTAAGTGGTATCTTTTGGAAAAATGGTATATACACCGTCAGGTATTGTTATTTGGTGTGGAGCTTGAGTAGTGGTTTCATAAAGGTAAAAATTTGCATTTCTCTCATATGTTTTGTACCATCTAACAGTCCCCGAGCATCCAGAAGCAGTAATAGTGGGGTAGTTTGATATATTCCTGCAATAATTATTGGCTGAGATACTTAAGGTAGGTGCGTTGGGCGGAGTATGACTCGTCAAACTAATAGTTAGGGGTGTACGAGGACTTATACATGTGGCATAATTCTCGCCTTGGACGTACTCACATGCAGCATAATAAGTGGTTGGTTGAGTAATTTCGGGTGTAAGGAAACTACCTGATTCAATGGCATCTTGAGCAGTTGCAGAACTATACCACACGATTCTTCCCGAACAGTTAGAAGCTGCCAATGTTGCTGTGTTGCCACTTATTACGGTAACTGGAGTTGTTGAGGGAGCCGGAATAACCGAACTTATCGGTATAAATATGGGGTCTGAAGCGGCAGTACAACCATCTTGTTTTCTTGTTAATGTAAAAGAATAATTACCTGCATCGCTGCTTTGAGCAATATTTCTGGTGTAATATACTTTCCCTTCGTTTAAAAATTGAGTAGTTTGGTTTTGAGCATTGATGTTTAAACTATCTTTTTTCCAATTAAAGGAGTAGTTCTTTTCTGGTTGGTATGAAAAGACAAATAATTCAAACTTACCACCTTCACAATTGCTTTCAATAGCTATAATAGGCTTTGATAGTCCAACACCAAACCCATTCGAACTAAAACTTGTATATGAACTTCCGTTAATGTTACTGACACGTAGCTTTAGATAATAATAACCAGTGGGAACATTATTTGGAACAACGACTTGCATAGACTCTGCCGTTTGAGATGAAATATTACCAAGTGGGTAAGATACTGTATTTAAATTATCTGATAGCTCGGCGGTAAAAACATTATTTAATCCTATTGTTCCATTGTTTTTCCAAGTAATGGTATGTGTATTCCCTTGACAAACAGAAGATGAGTTTGATATTGACAAAGAATTTATAGGTCCACAATTGATGGATGGCTTTACGATAAGTTTACCAGTAATTGTCGAATAGGGTTCTGATGAAGTTACTCGTATTTTATAGTTTAAACTTGCATTTGTGCCTTGTGGGATGTTAATCAATTGCATTTTAAGTCCATCACTATTATTACCTGATACTGTTGCCAGCAAACTTGGATTAGAAAAACTACCATTGACATCTGACAATTCTATATTAAATACATTGTTTTCGCTGACACCGCTTGAATACCATCTTACATTTGTGGTCTCATTTTCGCAAATCATAGTAGGGGAAATATTTAAACCAAAAATAGGTTTTGCATTAGGATATAAGAGAATAGGGTAGTTTTCGGATAGTACATCATTATTGCTAACTCTTAAATAATATGTATAATCTATCTCACAATTTCCGTTATTGACAACCCCTGTTTTGAAACAGCAAGGAATAGTTAATGTAGCAGAAGTAGTATTTGAGATTATTGAGGCCTTAGTTATCTCATTAATCTTTGAATCACAATATCTTGCTTCTATTTCAATCAACTCAATAGTGTAGGGTCCCAATGCTCCAGCAGAAGGAATAAAACTAACAGAAATATCTTGACCACTAAAAGTTGCGTAGGGGGTGTTTGGTGTAATGCTTATACCTTGTCCATACGTGTTCAGATAAGTAAAAAAGAGTAATAGGTGAATGTATTTTTTCATTCTTCTTGATAAAATTTAAAATTTCATCTGAAATATGAATGAAGTCTCTGAAAAACCCTTGAAGATTCCATTTAACGGTATAGTTTTCGATTTAATGGGTCTCAAATGTTAGCCAGATGAACTTTTAACTAGGTTCGTTTTCTTCGAGACACAATTACTTTATGATTATCTGTCATCTGGATTGTGTTCGTCTGCTATGAAAGATAGCTTGATAACTTTCATTCATCCCGAATTTACAGGTTTTCTAATGTGATTAGAAAACCTGTAAATTCGGTGTAACCTGAAACTGTCAAGCTATGTTAGCAGCATACAATTCCCCATTTTGATAATAAAATAAACACCAAAATCATCAGAACTATTAAAATTGCTGAATAAATATGGCGATTTTTCCATGGTTCTAAGTTAACTTTATGACTATCTTTTTGTAGATAAGGTATTCGCATCGGTTGAACTTTCCCAATTATCAGCATGATTATTACAGTAATAACAAACAAAATTGCTAACACATGAAGAAAATGCAAGCCAGTATCAAAAACAAATTGACTTAGCACATAACATATAACAAAAAAAGTTAGCCCAACTTTTGCAGCTAATGGCGGAACATTTTTAGTCAAAAAACCAATTATCAAAACCGTGAAAATTGGAACACTGAATGCTCCTCCCACTTTTTGCAAATAATTATAAAAGCCTCCTTTAGCAAACATAATAAAGGGAGCAATACACATTGCTAATAATGCTGCAAAAATTTGAAAACGCCTGCCAATCTTGATTAATGCTTCATCCTTTAACGGTTTTTGCATTTTATCGTAAGCAGGTTTGTAAATATTTAACACGAAGAGTGTGCTGATACTATTTAGTCCTGCATTAAAACTCGTAATAGCCGCACCAAAAATTACTGCAGCAATTAAACCTATCAAAATTGAGGGTAATACATCTCCTGCCATTCGAGGAAAAATTTCGGCAGTATTATTTATTGTAGGATATAGATGAACGGCAATAATGCCTGGAATATTAATTATTAAAGGGGCGAGAAGTTTGCCTACGGCTGCTAAAGTAATGCCTTTTTGACTTTCAGCTAAGTTTTTTGAAGCCAAAATTCGTTGAACAATATACTGCTCCATTCCCCAATAATTTAGATTTACAAGTAGCATTCCTGTAAAAAGGGTACTGAAAGGTATAGCATCTTTCGCAGTACCAATGGCATTGAAATGCTCGGTTTTTGAAGATAAAATAATATTAACTCCTTCCATAAAATTACCTTTACCCAAATATTTTAGACCAAAATAGGGTAAAAACAAACCACCAATTAACAAGCCTACACCCAAAAGGGCATCAGAAATAGCAATAACTTTAATACCGCCAACAAGGGTATAAATAATACCAATCAAGCCAAAACTCCACACTAAAATCCACATCATGGCAAAATTACTAATGCCTAAAATATCAGAAAAATCGAAGATTCCATTAAAAATAACAGCCCCACCATATAACACCGTTGGCAACATATTGACCATATAACTCACTAAAAAAATGATGGAAACAAACTTTTTTGTAGCAGCATCGTAGCGTTCTTCAAGAAAATCTGGGGTTGTGATAATACCGCTTCTAAGATAAATAGGCATAAAAAATTCGGAAACAATTATCATAGCCACAATGGAAGTCATTCCCCATGCCATGACGGTCATGTTATTGATATAAACGGATTCGTTTTCACCAATAAATTGTACGCCATTCACATTACTCAAAAGCAATAAACTACCTACCAAAACAAAGCTCAGATTTCTTTTTCCCAGGAAAAAGCCTTCGGAAGTAATTGTCTTTTCTTTCCTGATTTTTCGCCAAGATATGATAGCAACAATGCCATTGAAAAGCAAAAAATATAGGAGAGCAGATATATTCATAGGGAATTTCTTCTAATCAAAACAGTGGGCATCGTTTCTTGTATTTTCTCTCTTGTCAATACATAATGGGCAGCTTTTCTGCCCATTTCACCAAAATCTACGGAGTAGGTTGTGATACCATCAAAGACAATTTCTTTTACAAGTTCATCATTATGAGACAAAATTCCAATGTCTTTTCCTAAAGTAAAATTCTTTGCTTTGCAATCTTTCAGCATTGCCCATAAATCTAAATTAGACAATGTAAAGTAAACTTTCCCTTTTTCAAGGCTACCTGATTTATATTCGTTGGAAGTGAACCCTTTTATGTTATAATCTTTTAGGAATTTTTTGTAGGCTCGGAGAATTTCAATCGGAATGATAGAGGCGGGTTTGTAGAAAAACATCATCTCATCAAATTGTTTAATTGCATCGGCAACTTCTACAAAAGCTTTATAACTTGATGCCTCAAATTCTTGAGTAATATGACAAAAATCTCCTTCGATTGGCTCATAACGGTCAAACATTAAGAATTTATTCAATGGAATTGTTTGGAGTAAAGCTTTTGTTTTTGGGTGTGGAATTGGAGATATTACATACATTCCATATTTTCCGTTGATATGGGTAAGTATTGTTTCAAAAACATCAATATTGTTATGATGGAAATAAACGTCTAAATGAATATTTTCTCCTAAACCTTCTCTGAAATTTCGATAAAAAATTTCTTGAAATGTATCAAAAGCAAACATCAATAAAGCTACTTTGAGGGTTTGACTTGTATCTCCGTTAGATACAAAATACCCTAAACGATTTTTTGATTCAATAATACCTCTATTTTTTAGTTCCGAATAAGCTTTTACAATGGTTTCTCTTGCAAACCCAACTTCTTTAATCATCACATTGACCGATGGAAGCATTTCGCCCTGCGAAATCCGTTTTTCATCAATAGCATTGATTATTCCATTCACGATTTGCTCGTGCTTGGAATAGTTGGGTATGTATTGTAATTCCTGTATCTTTTCAAACAAATCTTTCATTTCTATTGGTTTTGTAGTTTTTATGGAAAACGTTCAATTTTAGCAAATATCAACTACAAATCTACGAATTTATTTTGCTTCATTAATTTCCAACACAACACTCGTACGTTTTAGCGTAATATCTGGGTTTACTCCAATTGTCATTAGATATTCACCCGAGTAAATACACTCTTTTGCCAGTATGCTTTCTGTATCAGGATAAATGTTTATCTCCTTGACCTTGTATTGTTTGTTAGCATCTAAACCTTCCAATTTGATAGGTTTTGAGGTAAACGATAGCTCAAAACGATTAGTGGTGAGGTAGCTAAACATCACGGCATGGTCTTTTTGCTGACTTACAAACTGCATTGCTGCAATAGGATTTTCCCAAGGATTCACCAAATGATACATTTCACCATGCCAAATTGTACCTTTCAATTCAACATACTTTTTAAGAGCGTTTTGGCTAAAAAGTAATTCTTTTTCTGATAAATTATTTACTACAATATCATAACCCATTTTTCCCATCATGGCTACATCGGTTCTGTATTTTATGCCAACTTTGCTCCAATCAGTGATATGATTACAAAGTGAAATGGCTGGGAAAAAGTAGGAATCTTCCCATTGAATAAAAATTCTTTCAAGTGGGTCTGTATCATCGCTCAACCAAAATTCAGTAAAATATTTGAGTGCTTCGTAATCTACTCGGCCACCGCCACCCGAACAAAGCATCATCGGGATTTTTGGGTATTTTGCTCTAATTCGCTCCAAAACCTTGTACAGGCCTTTTACATAATCAACATAGAGGTGGGTTTGGGGTAAATTCTGTTTTTGCAAATAGGCAGAATGTGCGTTAAAAATTGTAGCATTGGCATCCCATTTGATAAAAGCCAGTTCAGGATTTTTGTTAAAAAGATTATCTAAAACACCAAAAACATAATCTTGTACTTCAGGATTTGTCAAGTCTAAAACCAATTGATTTCGGAAATAATGTTCGGGTCTTTCGGGCTGACGAATGACCCAATCTTTATGATTTTCATAAAGTTCTGATTTGGGACTTACCATTTCTGGTTCAACCCAAATGCCAAATTTTACTCCTGCTTTTGTTGCTTCTTTTACCAAATAACCTATACCATTGGGTAGTTTTTTACGATTTTCTTGCCAATCTCCGAGTCCTGCGTGGTCGTCATTACGAGGATATTTATTGCCAAACCAGCCATCATCTAACAAAAACATATCAACACCTAACTTTTTGGCATCTTTAAAAAGTCCCGTAAGTTTTTGTTCCTCAAAATCAAAATAGGTTGCCTCCCAATTATTCAAAAGTGTTAGGCGAGAGCCTTCACCATCTAAAATCCTGTATTTTCTTGCCCATTGGTGCATATTTCGGCTGGCTTCGCCTTTTCCGTTTTCTGAATAGGTATAGATAAATGATGGAGTTTTGAATGTCTGATTATTGCTCAAAACATACTCCGAAGCGTGAGAATTTATGCCAGCAATGAGTCTCAAATTATAGTAAGAATCTTTCTCGAAATCAATTTTGAAGTTACCCGACCAAGCCAATGTTCCGAACAAAACCTTGCCTTCATTTTCGGTGGCAGGTTTATCAAATGATAGCGAAAAAGTTGGTGGTTGAAATAGATTTGCCCGAGTGCCGAGTTTTGAATCCAGCGTTTTGATGCCAGCCGTGAGCTTGGTTTCTTCGGGCTTCATTTCACGACCCCAACCACCATGATAATGCTTTAAATAGAAGTTATTTGCTATGAAATATAAGTTGGCAGAGGCATATTTATTCATTTTAAGATTCCCCTTTTCATTGTTTTTTATGGTTGACCATTGCTCAATAACGTTCTCTGCAAAATAGGTTTTATAGAAAAGCATAATTTCAGTGGCATAAACAGGGTCTTTTAATAAAATCCTTATAAGTAATACGTTTTCGCCTTGTTTTTCGGCTTTATGACTCACATATTTAAGGTCGGTTGATGTATTTCCATCAGCATGAATAAGCGTAAGGGCAGGCTCAATCATATTCCACGAACCACTTGGTGTATAGACTGAATGAGAGATAGCGGCATTGACATCGTTATATTTATGGTCGTTCCAGATACCTGTATATTCGGAGGTTTTGCTTAGTTTTTTGCCAAAATAAACAATTCCTAATCGGTTTTCTGCATCAGTTTGTAGTACCAAGGCATTTTGCTTGGTTTCTATCGGAATGGTTATGATTTGAGCAAAAGAATTGCTGCATAAAATACTAAAAACAAGTATTTTAATTTTATGAACGATTGATGGTTGAAACATATTAAAATCTCTATTGTTTAAATTTAAAATTTATCCTGCTTTTGCTTGGGATTCAAGAACAAAAGAAATACTTCTAAACGAGTTCTTTTTCAAAGGCAATACTTGTACCCTCTTGAATGCTAATTTTGTGACAAATCAATTTTCTATTAAATTGTATTTGATATGCTGATGCTATTGCAGACATAAAATTGTCTACTTGTTCTTTTTTGACAATATTTATTGTACAACCACCGAAACCACCACCCATCATTCTTGAACCAAGTACCAAATTGGTGCTTTCGGGGGAAAACTTTTGTGTTTCTGCTACTAAAAAGTCTAACTCTTCACAACTGACCTCATAATCATCACGAAGTTCTTGATGTGTTTGATACATTTTTTTTCCAAATGCCACCAAATCATTATTCTGTAAATCTTCACAGGCAGCAATTACTCTCTCAATTTCCTGTACTACGTAGCGGCAACGTTTCAGCGTTATTTGGTCAAATTCTTGTGCATGCGAGTTTAACATTTTTGAGGAAACGTCTCTCAAATGTTGAATTTTTGGATAATGTTTTTGTAAAATTTTCACACCAAGCTCACATTCTTGACGGCGGGTATTATATTCTGAATTTCCAAGCGAATGTTTTACGCCTGTATCACAAAGAATTATTGAATATTTATCTTGCAGAAAAGGGAAATAAGCATATTCTAGCGAGCGACAGTCTAATCGAATGACCGAATTTTCTTTCCCCATTGTAGATGCAAACATATCCATAATACCACATTGCAAGCCAACAAATTCATTTTCGGCACGTTGACAAAGTTTCACTAATTCCATTTTTGGAATCTGAAAATCAAAAAGTTGATTTAAAGCAAAAGCCAGACCTGTTTCTAATGCTGCTGATGAAGACACACCAGCTCCGAAAGGGATATTTCCTCCAAAAACAAGGTTAAAGCCTGCGATTTTAAAACCATAATTTTGTATTTGTTGTATAACCCCTTTTAAATAATCTGACCAATTATGCCTACTTCTTTCCACTTTTTCGATAGAAAATATTTCAAATTCATTTAAATTTTGGGCGTAAACGTGGCAATAATTATCATTTCTTGTACTAATTGCAAAATATATTTCTCGGTCAATGGCGGCAGGTAAAACAAAGCCACCGTTGTAATCTGTATGTTCACCTATAAGATTGATACGTCCAGGAGAACGTACGATTAGTTGTGGTGATTGATGAAATTTCTCGGTAAATTTTTCTTTTATTTCTTCTAAACTCAGTTCCATTATATTATTTCTTTTTGTATTTATAGGCTTCTATTTTAGCTGAATTATTACCAACAAGAATTACTTTTGAACCATCAGTAGCACGAATTTCTGCTAAACTTTTTACATCTTTATCTGCTATGAAACCCGTCTTGGCACTTCTGTTTACATTGAAATCTCCTTTGCCATTTCCTGTTAAAAGTAAGCCTGTTCCTGCATCGTACCGACCAGTTGATGTTTCTGTATCATAAGAATTTCCCGCCAACAGTATATCTAAATGACTATCATTGTTATAATCTCCGATTAGTATTCCATTCACTGGAGCAAATTGAGACTCTATTGGCAAGGCTATTCTTTTAAATTGACCATTGCCTTTGTTTTCAAAATAACTACTTTCAAAACATACACTTTGTAGTACATACGCATTGGCTATTTCTTCTTTTAAGAATGATTCTACAAAGGTTGCTTGGGCATATTTTTCGTAGGAGGTAAACCTTGATTTCATGGCAGGAATCTGTGTAATCAGTTCATCACGGGTATGAAAAATATGTTTTTCATGTTGTACGAAATAGCCCATAATCGGGTCTATTCTCCCATTTTTATCAAAATCTTTGGCATAAATTGATAGTGGTTCTTCGACACTTGCACGATAACGAGTATTTAATCCTAAATTTCCAGCGATAAAATCTATATCACCATCATTATCAAAATCACCTGCGGCAAGGCTATTCCACCAACCAGATGAATTTACAATTTCAGATTTGTGAACTACTTTTCCTTTTCCATTTTTAAATAAAGTGATAGGCATAAATTCACCTGCAAGCAATAGATCGTGCCAGCCGTCATTGTCGTAATCTATCCAAATGGCGGAGGTTACCATGCCAATGTTTTGTAGTTCGGGAGGAGTTATGTCTATGAATTTTCCTTTTGAATTTTTCAATAAGTAACTTCTTGGAGCTAATGGATATTCATTTGGGCGAACTCTACCGCCGACGAATAAGTCTAAATCACCGTCTTTATCAAAATCACAGGCAGAAACGCATGAACCGCTTGCTTTTGTATCGGGCAGAGAGTTTGTTACAAAATGGAAATTTCCATTTCCCTCATTTTCATAAAAACTATCTTGTTGTTCATCTGAGCCTTCGGGGTTTTCTGAGCCTCCACTGACAGTATATAAATCTAAATCTTTATCATTATCGGCATCAAAAAGCAAAACACCTGTTTCTTCTGCTTGAATATTATTTTTTGTCAAGACTTTTTGGTTAAAACTTCCATTACGACTTTGAATAAAAAAACTTCCATTATACCCTGATGCTGCACCCACATAGAAATCTTCCAATTTATCTCCATTTATATCGCCAACGGCAATGAACGGCCCCAATTTTGAGTGCAAATGGGGTAGTAAAACTTGCTCTTTAAAATCAGCGAAATTGTTTTCTTGGTGGTCATAATTTATACCAAGTTTATCAGCAATTTCATTAAATAGTAACTCATTTGTAGTTTTTTGTGGAAAATAACTTTGCGGTAAATAATTGATTATCAATACTTGATTGGCTTTTGGCTGAAAAATTGTCTGCCTTTTCCCGTCTGACCATTCCACAACAACGCTATCAATTTTTGGTGTTTTACCCAATCCAAAGACGAGTTTTGTGTCCATCGTTGATTCATAACCACGATAAGGATTGAGTTCTTGAAACTGCATTTTACCATCTGAAAAAAGCCAAACTTTTGAGTCAATTCCTTGTAAATTTGGCTTTTTACCGTTGAACTTTACAGTCAAAAAATTGTTTTTTGAGCGTTCATTTGAGCGGTTTTTATAAATTTTTGCTTCACTATTAAAGCAATTAATAACCAAATCTAAGTCACCATCATTATCTAAATCAGCATAACAAGCTCCATTTGAAAATCCTTTTTCTGTAAATCCCCATTCATCTGAACGCTTCGTAAAAGTCAGATTTCCATTATTTTCAAAAAGGTAATTTTGCAGCGGAACATTGTCTAAATTATGGATTGCCTTTAATTTTTCTTTGCGTTTTGCTTCCATTGTCCCCATAGGCGATTGCTGGCTGGCTTGGTAATTTATGTAATCCAAATTACCCAAATCTCGGTAAAACCCATTGGTAACCATCAAATCTTTATCGCCATCATTGTCATAATCAGCCAATAAAGAACTCCAACTCCAATCGGTGGCACTTACGCCTGAAAGAAAAGCAATTTCACTGAAAGTTTGATTTCCGTTATTGAGTTGTAAAGTATTCCGAGTATAAGACGGATTATAACCAAGTTTTAGCGATAGTTGAAATTTGTCATAATTTGCCGTCGGAATAAGCATTTTTTTGCGAAAATTATCTTCGGGCAACATATCAAGCACGCAAATATCGGGTAAGCCATCATTATTAAAATCGGCAATGTCATTGCCCATCGAAGCAAAACTTGTGTGTTTTAAGTATTGAGAAGCTTTGTCGGTAAAAGTCCCATCTTGATTATTTATATACAAAATATCGTTTGACAAAAAATCATTAGACACATAAATATCGGGAAATCCATCGCCATTTACATCGCTAATGGCACATCCCAAACTATATCCATCGTTCAAAATACCAGCTTCTTTTGAAACGTCGGTAAATCGTGGAGACAAACCATTTTGGTTGCCATCATTTCTATATAAAATATCTGTTCCTGCTGATTCTCCTTGCAGTTTTCTTCCGTTTAGGCTATTTACGCCAGTCAGCATTTCATCGGCTGGGTTGGTTATTAAAAACAAATCTAAATCACCATCTTTATCGTAATCAAAAAAGGAGGCATTCATTGTTTGGCGTTTTTCTGCAATGCCGTATTCTTCAGCTTTTTCGGTGAAAGTAATTTCGCCTTTGGCATTTCTACCGTTATTGACATAAAGTAGATTTGCCAGATTGCCAAATTTTGGACTTCCTGAAACATTCACATAGATGTCCAACCAACCGTCTTGGTTAATATCTACCATCGAAACACCCGTACACCAACGGTCAGTTTTTAGCCCAGCTTTTTCAGTAATGTCTTCAAAGTTCAAAGCTCCTTTATTCAAGTAAAGTTTACACGAAGTTTGATTGCCGCTAAAAAACAAATCGGGTAAGCCGTCATTGTTAATATCGCCTGCTGCAACCCCTGCACCTGTGTAGATATTCATGTATTCCAGCACATTGTATTCGTCATTTTCCTCTACTTTGTTGACAAATTTCACACCTGTTTCAGATGATGAAAGCACTTGAAAAAGGGTATCTTTTGGTTTACATGAAAAGAATAAGCAACTCCCCAAAAGAAACAATATGCTGCCTCTGAAAGAGTGATTTTTATAAAAAAGCAATGATATTTTTTGCATTATATTCGTCATACAGACCACTTATTACAAGGGTATTTGTCTTTTTTTACCATTAAAACTTACAATTTCTACTGATTTTACTTTGGTTGAAACGTTTATTCTTCGACTACTTTGTGATAAATAGGTGTTTCCAAAATAAAATTCTTGCTTGTGTTTTTTGTTGTCGTTTTCGGTAATGATGGCATAAGCATCGGTTGGTAAAAGGGCTATTTGCTTGCTACTATTCGATGGATTTACTTTAAAAGTCTTCAACGAACTATTATTGCTACCTATCAAAATCAAGTCAGAACCATCGTTTTTTGATAAATAAGCTATTGATTTATTATCTCCAACAATATTTAGTCGTTTGTGGTCGGGCTTAAAATTTCCTTTTCCATCGCCACGAAGCAATAAACTTCCTCGTGCATCGTACCGACCAGTTTGTACTTCGGTAGCAAAGGAATTGCCGACTGCCAAGACATCCAAATTTCCATCATTATCAAAATCTTGGCACAACATTCCGAAAATTGGTGAGAACTGAGCCTCAACTGGCAAGCTATGTATGGTAAATTTTCCGTTGCCTAAATTTTCGATATAAGAACTTTCAAATCGTTCGCTTTTTACAATGTAGGCATCGGCTAATTCACTATTGGTAAAGGATTTATGAAAAGGAGTTTCGGCATAAGTTGTATAATCATTAAACCTCGTACGCATAGCCGTAATTTGCTTATTCAAATCATCTCGTGCATGAACTATTTGTTCTTCCCCATCAACAAAATGACACATAATTGGGTCTAAAAGTCCATTTTTATCATAATCTTTGGCATAAATACAGACAGGTTCTTTCGTACTTGCCTTGTAGGGCGAATTTAGTCCAAGGTTTCCTGCCACATAATCAATGTCACCATCTTTATCGAAATCACCAGCTACGAGGCTATTCCACCAACCCTTTGAATTTACGATTTCAGATTTACGGTTTACGATTTTACCTTTCTCGTTTTTGACAAAAGTGATAGGCATAAATTCACCTGCAAGCATTAAATCTTGCCAGCCGTCATTGTCGTAATCTGTCCAAAGGACAGAAGTTACCATGCCAATATTTTTAAGTTCGGAGGGTGTTATGTCTGTGAATTTGCCTTTTGTGTTTTTCAACAAATAGCTCCTTGGTGTTAATGGATACTCATTTGGACGAACTCTGCCACCGACAAATAAATCTAAATCACCGTCATGGTCAAAGTCAGTAGCTACAATGCTCGAACCACTGGAATTTATGTTTGGCAATGCTTGCAAATCCCTTGTAAATATTGGTAATGCATCCTTACCTTTTCCGTTATTTATATACAAGCGATGTTGATAAATTGGGTCTCCTTCTTTTGGGCTTGCTACTCCGCCACTTACTATATATAAATCTTGGTCGCCATCGTTGTCAGCATCAAAAAACAATGCTCCCATATCATCGGAGAGGGTATCTTGGGCAATTTTTTGAGGTAAAAACTTGCCATTTTTTTGCTGAATAAATAATTTCCCTGCTTGTTCTGCTGCTCCACCTACATAAAAATCTTCTAAACCATCAGCATTGACATCAGCAACTGCTAAACCTGGTCCATTTCGAGAGTTTAGGCGTGGCAATAAGGCTTGTGTTTTGAAATCCACAAAATTATTTTCGTGGTGTTGATATTGTATTTGCGTTTCTTGGCTACACTCTGAAAAAAGAGTTTCTGAGGCTGCATTTTCTTTTATTTTTTTAGGAAACTGAGCATTCCGATTATCCAAAGTTAGGATTTGATTATTCTTTGGATTCTTGATAATTTGCTCTTTTCCATCATTCCAAAGCACCTTTAGGCTGTCAATTCCACCTTTTTGTAAACCAAAATGCAAAAAGGGTTCAACCGTAGAAAGATAACCACGATAAGGCGAAAAATAATTATACTGCATTTTTCCCTTTTGCCAAACCCAAACTTTTGTTCCTAAACCGTCACGATTTCCTGCTTCATCTTTAAAATTGAGGCGTAACCATTGATGATTTGGTTCAATTCTATTCAATTGGTTTTCATAAATTGATGCTACTTGGTCAAGATTATTGGTTACTAAATCCAAATCACCATCATTATCCAAATCACCATAAACAGCACCGTTTGAGTATGAAGGTGCATCAAGCCCCCATTTTTCGGAAACGTCTGTAAAAGTTAGATTTCCTGCATTGTTCTTATATATATAATTATGCACATTAATGCCTGAAAATTTCGCAAGTTCTTTTAACCGTTCTTGGCGATTACCTTCGGGCGTACCCATAAACAAGGCTTTTTTCCCATACATTATAAAGTCTAAATTTGTTACATCTTGGCGATAACCATTGGCTATGAATAAATCTTTATAACCATCATTATCATAATCTGCAAAAAGCGGCGACCAACTCCATTCAGTTGCATGAACCCCTGATAATTGTCCTATTTCGCTAAAAGAACCATCTCCATTATTCAATTGCAAGGTATTTCTTACATATTGAGGTTCATAGCCATACCGAACATTTTGCTCAAAAACATCATAGGTATTTCCCATCATGGTCAATTTCCACCGTTTGTTGTCAGGTGGAAGCATATCCACAACCATAATATCTGTCAAGCCATCATTATTAATATCTGCCAAATCATTTCCCATACCGTTATAGGTTTGATGGTGCAGCATTGTACTGGCTTTGTTGCTAAAAGTCCCGTTTTTATTATTAATATAGACCAAATCATTTGTCAAAAAATCATTTGATACATAAATATCGGGGTAGTTATCATTATTAATATCATTGATTGCTACACCCAAACCAAAACCTTCAAACAAGATTCCTGCTTCTTTGGAAACATCGGTAAAGACAATGCCTTTTAGGTCAGCATTTATTTTAGTTCCTTTCGGACTATCATTCCTAAATAATTTATCAGTTGTAGGCGATTGTCCATCATTTTGGCGAGGTTTCGATACATTCCTATTATAATTCACAAAAGCATTTCGCAGCAAATACATATCCAAATCTCCATCTTTGTCATAATCAAAAAACGCTGTTTGAATATCATAACCATCATCATCCAATTTCATTTCAGCCGCTTTTTCAGTGAATGTATTATCACCATTATTAATAAAAAACAAGTTCTTCATCTCCGAAGCTGGCGTTTTCCGATTTCCTGCCTTACAGATGTAAAAATCTTGAAATCCATCTTGGTTAATATCTACCACTGAAACTCCATACGCCCAACCCTCAGTTTTTACACCTGCTTTTTCGGTAATATCCTCAAAATGTATCGAGGCACCATTCTTCCTACCTTTATTCAAATACAGTTTACTTGAAACCATGTTTCCAGCAAAAAAAATATCAAGTAAGCCATCATTGTTTATATCTGCCAAAGCTACGCCTGCACCATTGAACATATATTCAAATTCAAGTACGGTTAACGAATCAGAATAACTAAGTTGGTTGATAAAATTTATCCCTGTTTCTTGTGCAGGTAATTGCTTGAATAATTGCTTCGATTTATCAGGTCGGCAATTATTAAAACATAAGACAATGAAGCTAAACAAGATAAATTTTGTAATTTTTGACATAAGAAAAGAGAATTATATCTTAATTTTTGAGAATAAGAAGCAGATTTTGGTTCTGCTCCTATTACAAATCTATTGAAACAAAACTACTTGGATTCAAGTATTATCTTTAGAATAAAAGGTAAGCCAACGACTTACCTTTATTAATTACAACCTATTTATGATTTACAAATTTCATCATAAATACAGCTATTTAATAACCAGTATTTTGCTTTAATAAGCCATTACTGCGATTTATTTCAGCTTGTGGGAAAGGGAATACATTATATTTATCATCCCATTTTGCTCCAAAAACTTCTTTACCAATTCCCCAACGAGTAATGTCATACCAACGATGAGGCTCAAATGCCATTTCCACTCTTTTTTCGTGGCGGAGTGCTTTTCGAGCATCCGTAATTGTTGTAGCTTTTAAGCCCGCTCTTGTTCTGATTTCATTATTGATGACTGCTAAACCTTCGGCAGTTTTTCCCGATTCAATCAATGCTTCTGCATATAAAAGTAACATTTCTGCATAACGATAATACCTCTCATTATTAAATCCAGCTTGGCCATTTGGTGAATAGGCCGCAGGAATAGCATTCGCCTTACCAAAATATTTTTTGATACTAAATCCAGAAGAAGACCATGAAGTGAGGTAAGGAATAGGAGTTGAATTACCTCTGTCATAAAAATCATCGCCCGCTTGATAAATCGAACCATTTAAGCGTGTATCACCTTTTTCAAACTCATCCACTAAGTTTTTAGTCGGAATAAACCAACCCAACCCGCCTGATGGATTTCCTGCATCACCACTTGGGTCCCAATACCAAACTCTGCCAGTTCCTTGTGATGCCTTGAATGCTTCTGAGTGTGTATCATCAAAAACCCAAAGGTTGTCATCAGAAAAAGGTCCGCCGTATTGAATCTCAAAAATAGATTCTGAGTTATTTTCTTTAGTGAAAGAAAATACATCTTCATAGTTTGCCATCAATTTATAAACCCCACTCTTTCTCACATCTTCAAATGCAGTGATCGCAGCAGCATAATCTTTTTTCCAAACATTTACTTTTCCTTCATAAGCACGAGCAGCCCATTTGGTCGCTCTTCCAGTATTTGATGCATCCCATTTTGCTGGAAGTCCAGCAAAAGCATCTTTAAAATCAGCTAAAATTGCTGTATAAAGTTGGTCTTTTGTTGCATTTCCTACTGCCAAATTGTTGATGTCTTTTTTTACTTCTAAAACTAATGGAGGCGTTCCCCATGCTTGCAAAGCTAAAAAATGATAAAATGCACGTAAGAATTTAGCTTCTGCAACATATTTTGTTTTCTGCTCGGCAGTGAGTGAATTTGTGCCATTACCTGCCGCTTCGATTACCAAGTTTGCTCTAAGGATTCCTTCGTATATTTGTGTATAAAGAGCAGCAAAAGGCGTATCTGATGCACGCAGAAATAGATTATCCAGTGAACGTGCATTATTATAATCGCCACCGCTATTTCCTGCTTTAGTGTTTACTTCCACATCATCGGTGGTTGTCAAAGACAATGACCAATATTCACCTCGCTCATTCAATGTTTCAGTACTTGTACCCCAAATATCTTGCATTGAGGAATAGGCAGAAAAAATTGCCCCGTCAAAGTCGTTAGCAGTTTTATAATAAGTTACGGTTGTAACTTTGTCAAGCGGCTGTAAGTCAAGATTATTACAGGCCTGTACAATCATAAAAGTGGCTATTGCTGCTAAAATAGCTCCTCTGATATATATGTTTTTGTTCATTTTGTTAAAATAAGGTTTTAAATTGAATTAAGAATTCTCAAATAAAAATCATAAAACACTGACTATCATACCATTAAAAAAACACAGTATTTTAATGATTTCTTGGTTCTTAAAAATTAAGCTGCCAGCCAAATTGAACAATTGTTGGTTGTGGCGACCCACCCGAATCTTGCCCATTTGCTAATGAAAATTCTCCTTTTTGGAAACTCGCTCCTCTGGTAACTTCTGGATCATAGCCTTTATATTTGGTGATTGTTGCTAAATTTTGAGCACCAATAAATACTCTTGAACCACTAAGAAACTTTCCTGGCAACTTGTCGAGTGCAGAAGCAGGAATTGTGTATCCAATTTGTAAGTTTTTAATACGAAGATATGAGCCATTTTCTATCCATCGGTCAGAGTAACGACTATTATTATTAGGGTCATCTCCGGTAGCTCTTGGTATTGTTGTACTTGGGTTTGAGGCTGTCCATCGCTCCAAAACTGTAGCTAACTGATTACTACCATCTCTCATATTTTCAAGTCCTGCTCTCGCTGAATTATATATTTTCACATCCCCAACGCCTTGGAATAGTATTGAAAAATCAAAGTTTTTATAGCCAACTGAACCATTTATACCATAATAAAAGCCTGGAATTGAGCTACCAATATTAGTACGGTCATTGGCATCAATTTTACCATCGCCATTTACGTCAACGAAACGTATATCGCCTGGTGAACGTTTAGCGGAATTGGCATCAACTGTTTTGTCAGCATCAATTTCAGCTTGAGATTGATAAATTCCATTCGTTTTGTAGCCATAAAAATAACCTATTGGTTCACCAACTGATGTACGGTGCGTTTGACCGCCACCCGTTCCTGAAATTATCTCAGGAATACCGCCTAAAGACGTAACCTTATTTTGAACAGTGGTGATATTAGCACCAATGCTATACTTCAAAGCACCTGCTCTATTGCGATAATCAATAGCGAATTCAAATCCTTTGTTTTTAATTTGACCTAAATTGGCATCAGCAGGTAAGAAATATCCCGAAGACATAGGAATTGGTAAACTCAATAAAACATCATTTGAAGTTTTTTGGAAATAATCGGCTGTGATGCTGATTTTACCCTTGTATAAACTTAAATCTGTTCCAAAATCCACTTGTGTACTGGTTTCCCACTTCAAATCTTTGTTGGCAAATACCGTTGGAGATGGGCCACGAACAACTGTTTGTCCATCACCCGCTACATAAAAAATGGTTGTGGTAAGTGAAGGTAGGTACGCAAAGTTTTGTCCAGTAAATTGATTCCCTGATTGTCCCCAACTTGCACGAATTTTCCAATCGTCAATAGCTGATATATTAGACAGGAAGTTTTCTTTATTAATTTTCCAACCAACTGAAACAGAAGGAAAAACACCAGCTCTATTTTCCTTAGAAAAACGTGAAGACTCATCTCTACGGACATTTGCTGTTAACAAATATTTGTCATTGTAAGAATAAAATACTCTACCCAGCAAACCTCTTAATGCCCAAATATCAGCTTCATTTGCACCTGCAACAGTTGTAGCAACCGATGCAAAACGAATATTACTATTGAATAAATCTCTACCTTGTAAACGAACTTTGTCAAAGCGGAAATTTGTTTCTTCATATCCTGCCATGAAAGTAAGATCACTTTTACCAAATTTTTTGTGATAAGTTAAAGTATTGGTAATATTAGTGGTTTGCTCAATCGGTCGTTCTTGAACCAATAAAGATGAACGATTTGGCGTTCCTGCTGTACCAAAGTTAAGAGGCTCTTTTTCTTGAAAGAAAAATCCATCCGCCACATTATAGTCCATACCAACCGTCAAACGATACTTTAATCCTTCGATTGGCTCGAACTCACCATAAACATTTCCCAAAATTTTGCGGCTTTTTACTCGTGTTTCATTATATTTGGTATCAGTTGCCCAAAGATAATTGGCAGCATTTGCTCCATCACCTCTTGTAGTGCCATTAGACTCATTATAATTTCCAGAGGCATCGTACGCTTGAAAATAAGGGGCATTTCTTGCTCCATTAAATGCTGCAAAGTTTCCGCCTTCAGATTGCGTTAAGCGGTCGGTTGCTGTAATTAAGGCTGATTCTCCAAATTTTAAATATTTACCAACCTTTGCATCTACATTTGCTTTAAATGAGTAACGTTGAAAATCTTGTCCTTTTTCTACGCCATCTTGTCCAAGATAACCTCCTGCAATATTGAAGTTGAGAGTTTGAGTACCGCCACTTATAGTCATATTATGATTACGAACTGCACCACTTTGGAAAATAGCATCTTGCCAATCGAAAGTTGGTTTACCAGCAAACTTCGACAAATCACGTCCTAAATCTTTTTGTAAGGCTATATATTGGTCAGAATTTAGCATATTTAGACGACGATTTTGAGGCACATATTGTATGCCATAATAGCCATCATAAGTTGCTGTGGTACGTCCTTCTTTACCTCTTTTTGTAGTAATAATCACCACACCATTGGCAGCTCTCGCTCCATAAATAGCAGCTGCAGAAGCATCTTTCAGAATATCCATTGATTCGATATCAGCAGGGTTTATACCAGCCAATGGATTTGACTCTGTGTATGAAGCAGTATTTACAGTAATATTGCTGGTTTGTACAATCGGCACGCCATCAATTACCCAAAGAGGTTGGTTATTACCAGTAGTACCAACTCCACGAATACGCACATCAATAGGAGCTCCTGGATCACCACTTCTATTAGCAATATGAACCCCCGAAACACGTCCACCGAGAATTTGGTCAGGATTTGTATATGGTCTGCTAACAATATCTTTGTTTGTAATCGAGCCAACAGCACCTGTCAAATCAACTTTACGTTGTGTACCGTATCCCACAACAACAACTTCTTCCAAAGTTTTAGAATCTACTTCTAATTTTACATCAATTACACTTTGGCTACCCACAGTTATTTCTTGAAGTAAATAGCCAGTAAATGAAAACACTAACACTGAATTTTTTTCAGGTACAGATATTGAATAATTACCTGAAACGTCAGTTGTAGTTCCTTTTGGAGAACCCTTTACAGTAATGTTTACACCTGGCATACCATTGCCATTTTCATCCGTTACTTTACCTGTAACTTTCTGCTCCATTGATTTAACAATTGGTATAGCAAGTGCTGCGGGCAAACTCACAAAACCAATTGCAAACACCAGCAGGCATTTGAAAATAATTTTTTTGTTCATAGGTCATTTATTTTTGATTGGAAAAAAATTAAAATAGATTTTCATAGTTTAAATAAGAAAAAAATGAATGTTGATATACTATTCTATTCTGATCTATACTATTCTATTCTATTACAATGCAAAAATAATAAAAATATAATAATTACAAGTTTTTTTTTAATAAAAGTAGAATTTTGTAACTGATGGTAGTTTAGTAAATAGGATTTAAACAAAGTTCTATTATTTAAGGGCATGAAACATTGTCTATGAATAGAAAATATATGTCTTTGGTGTGAACTGAATTACAAAATTTTAAAATTTCGTAAAGAGATAAGGTAAAGGATAGATAGCCCAGAAAGTCGTAGCTTTCTGAACCAATCATTTCAGAAAATGCTTGGATATAAATTTTAAAGATAAAACGGTTCAAAAAGTATGTTCAGCCATATTTTCAAATTGAAGTTTATTGAACCAAGTTTTTAAATCTAATGAAGAGTTGGTTTAGTTACCAATCTTTTCTTGGATTGATCAATTTGATAAATTAAATATTTGAGCCGCTACTTAAATTAAAACATTTCGAATCTATACATTTAATCTCATACTATAGAAAAAATCGTGCTTTTCTATGGTACAAACAAACGCTTGTTTGTTTGTACTCTCTAAACAAAGTTTTGTTACTAAATGGGGCAGGCAAAATATAGAAATCTAATCAATCGAGTTTCCGATGTTTAGGTTTCATACTACAATTACTATGAAACCAATTGAACTCATTATTCAACTGAACCTACTTTTTGGACTATACTTTCCACATTATACATATAGGATATGTATAAGAAAGTTTTCAGAAACCCAAGGTTCAGAAAGCTACGACTTTTTGGATCTGTATTTAACTCATAATTTATGCGGTTTTAAACGAACTGCACTATTGCAGAAAAATGATGGAATATATAGTATTATCTTGAAAGATGTGAAATTTGGTGATTTGAGATATGGTCGCCATTACTATGATTATCAGGCAGGAACATTGGTACTTGATGCTCCTAATCAGTTTACAATCATAGATAACCCTAAAGTAATTTACCAACCTTTGGGCTATGGATTAATTTTTCACCCTGACTTATTAATTGGAACGCATCTGGGAAAAACAATACACAATTATAAATTTTTTGACTACCAAACCAACGAAGCCCTGCATCTTTCGGAGAATGAACGACAACTTATTTTAGACTGCTTTGCCAAAATAGAATTTGAACTAAAACAGCCCATTGATAAACATAGTAAAAAACTCATTTCGTCGAACATTAAACTTTTCTTAGATTATTGCCAACGATTTTATGACCACCAATTTATCACACGAGAGAATGTAAACAAAGGTATTTTAGAACGTTTTGAAGACTTATTGAATAGCTATTTTGCATCAGAAAAACCACAAACAATAGGACTTCCATCAGTAGCTTATTTTGCAGACGAATTACATTTATCAGCCAATTACTTTGGCGATTTAATCAAGAAAGAAACAGGCCAATCGGCCAATGATTATATTCTGAATCGTACGATTGATGAAGCTAAAAATCGAATTTATGAAAATGACAATACCGTAAACGAAATCGCCTACGGTATTGGATTCAAATACCCACAGCATTTTACACGATTATTTAAACAAAAAGTAGGTGTAAGTCCGATGGAATATAGGGGTTTGAATTGAATGATTACTTCAACTTCTTATAATTACTATTGATGTTGTAAACCACTCCAACGCTCCACAAAAAATCCTTTCCTGCAATCTCTGTTTTGATGGCTTTGCTAGCAATGGCACTTAGCGAAACCGGAAAATTCTTTTTGTATAAATTGATGGTTACGTTTACGTAAGTGCCGTCTTTATCATCCATTTTAAGATAATATGCCTGTGGAATTAGACCCAAATTAAACTTATTCGACAGGTTCAGATTTAGAACACTTCGCAATGCTACAAAAATGGTATTCTGCACAATATCTTTTGTCAAACCCTTTGAGCCTAAGTAATACAGCCCCAAACTTGCATTTTTGTTAATAATGTAATTTGGCGATGCCTCCCAAGCAAAATATCGTTGAGCAACTAAATAATCTTTTGTTACTCCATTATTTACCACCGAAATATCTCTGAAAACTACCGAAGGATGAGCCCCAAATCCAAGCGTAAATTTCTTTTGCTGAATAAGTTTGTATCGCCACCAAAAAACAAAAGTCCAAGGTTTACCATTCATACCAAAGCGTATCATTGGGTCGAAACTTAGGCGACCTTTTCCAATATTCAAATCAAACAAAACGGCAGGTTTTCCCAGCGAAAACGTGGGTATCAAAGAAATGCCATTGTTTGTGGCGTTTATTTGTCCACGAAAAAAACTTGGAGTTTGAGTGCTGTCGGTTGTTTGAGCAAAAGAGTAATGAATTGAGAGTATAAAGCAAAAAAGAAGCGTTATTGATTTCATTGAAAGAGTTTTGTTTGTCTTTTGCAAAGTTCTTGACCTTTTCTTAATTTTCGCTTACCTGTTTTACGGCAATATTTACCATTTTTACTGATAATCAACGCTCAATCAAAATGAATCATCAATTTGTCGTATTTTTGATTCAATAGTAGCAATCATGGAAAAAATCGAAAAACTAAGTAGCGTAACTCAATTTAACTCTCGAAGAGGGCAAGAAACTTTGCATCCTTTGGTTAGTGTACTTGACCAGTCAAAATCAGTAAAAATTCAAGCCAATAAATATCTTTCTGAACTTTATGTTATTTTCTTGAAAGACATAAAATGTGAAGAATTATCTTACGGCAGAAACCAATATGATTATCAAGAAGAAACGCTCATTTTTATCGCTCCTGGGCAAGTTTTTGGTTTTAATTTACCTGACGAAGTTTGGGTACAACCCAGCGGTTGGGCTTTAGTATTTCACCCTGATTTTATTCGTGGTACTGCTTTGGGCAGAACCATCAAAGAATACAGTTTCTTTTCTTATCATGTCAATGAAGCCTTGCACATTTCAACTCGTGAACGGCAAATTGTGTTAGAATGCTTCACAAAGATTAAGGAAGAGTTAGAACGTGGCATTGACAAACACAGTAAAACGCTGATAGTTAATAACATAGAGTTATTTCTAAACTACTGTGTGCGTTTTTTCGACCGACAATTTATTACCCGTGAAAATCTCAATAAAGATATTTTGAATAGATTTGAAGACTTACTCAATGATTATTTTGACTCGAATCTGCCCAAAATAAATGGTTTACCTTCGGTAGCTTATTGTGCCAAAAAAATGAATTTATCGGCCAATTATTTCGGAGATTTAGTAAAAAAAGAGACGGGCAAAACTGCCTTAGAATATATTCAAACAAAAATCATTGATATTTCTAAAGAAAAGGTTTTTGACCAAAGTAAATCAATCAGCGAGATTGCCTACGAACTGGGTTACAAATATCCCCAGCATTTTACAAGATTATTTAAGCAAAAGGTAGGTGTAAGTCCTTTGGAATATAGGGGCTTGAATTAGGTAGTTGGTTTCCACGGAAAATTTATTTATCCGTGGAAACGATTTAATGCTTCATCATGCTTTTAGTTTCATCGAAACTGGGTCCCATTTGATTATTTTTTTATTTAGATAGCTTTCATTACAAGCTAAAGCTGGAGCAGCAGCTCTGAAACCAAATTCGGCATCTTCAATCACTGGTTTACCAGTTCGTATCGAATCAAAGAAATTTGTAAAGTGGTCGAGATGGTCATCGTACCCTGAAGGTGCTTTAAAAATAATATCTTCTTTAGTTGGTCTTTTTCGTTGTTCGGGAGTCCATTTGGCGTTGTATTCTTTGGTCATTTCATCTTGCATATTTTTCGAGAAAGTAAACAATGAATCATACCCACCAAAACCTGGGGCTTCGGGCATTAGACTGTGTTTTAGAGTAATATTATTTCCTTGTACTTGAATTACCCCTTCAGAACCAACCAATTGAATAATTTCTTGTCCACCAGTTCCACTTATAAAATTAACTTGAAGTGTCATCTGAAATGCAGGATGTTCAGCACTATCAGGATATTGCATCACTCCCGACATAACATCAGGTAGGTTTCTTCCATCTTTCCAATAACTAAACTGACCTGTGCTATAAATACTTTCTGGACCTTTTGAATTGGTAATAAAATGTGAACCACTCAATAAATGAATGAATAAATCGCCTGCAACTCCCGTACCTACTTCTTTAAATGCTCTCCACCAGAAAAACTTCTTAGCATCAAAAGCCATTTTATTAGTAACTTCAATAAATCTATCCCAGTTGGTTGTCATAGCATCGGCATCTTTTGGAATCGTATATTCCCACGCTCCGATAGAACTTTGGCGGTCATATACGGCATTTACCATATTAAGTTTACCAATTTCGCCAGCCACTAATAATTCTTTGGCTTTGGCATAACCAATGCTACTGACACGTTGGCTTCCTACTTGAAATATCTTACCAGCCTTTTTTGCTGCTGCCAATACGGGATTCCCCTCCGAAATTTTATAAATCATTGGTTTTTCACAATATACATGTTTGCCTTTAGCAAGGGCATCAATAGCTATGCGAGCATGCCAAACATCGTGTGTACAAATCAACACGGCATCAATATCTTTTCGGTCTAAAATATCCTTATAATTTGTAGTCGTAAAAAGGTCTTTTCCATATTGTTCTTTGGCATTTTCTATTCTACCTGTGTATAAATCGCAGATACCTGCCAACTCAACCCCAGGCACTTTTAGAGCTGTTCGTAAATCAAAATGACCCTGAACGCCATAACCAATTACACCTATTCGGATTTTATCATTTGCCGAAACATTTCGTTCATATTGCAAGATTCGCTCCTCTGCTTTGGCTTGATTAGCTAATGAAGCAAATGGCGATGAAGCTGCCACCAAACTGGTAGCACCTATTTGTTGCAAGAATTTTCTTCTTGAAGCTGAATTGTCGTTTTTCATATTAATTGAAATTTTAGGATTGAATTATCATTTTATTGCATAGCTCACAAACGCAATTTTCTTACTATCGGCACTCCATGACGGGACGTTGATTGTTCCTTGACCACCAAAGAAGACAGGTGTTAAGTCTTTAATTTCTTTGGTTTTAATATCCATTAAACGAAGTTTTACCTGTTTCCCAAATAAATGGGCTTGTTTCTCGTCAGATTGATAAGAGATATATGCAATCCATTTTCCATCAGGCGATGGATGTGCAAACCAATTTGAATTTTCATCGAATGTCAATTGCTCTGGATTTGAACCATCGGCGTTCATTCTCCAAATTTGCATACGTCCTGTTCGATATGAATTGAAATAAATATATTTACCATCGGGCGAATAATCTGGACCATCATCTAAACCTTCTGTGGTAGTTAGTCTTTTTTCTTTCCCACCTTCAATGCCTATTGTATAAATATCATAATTGCCATTTCGTTCTCCACAATAAGCCAATGTTTTGCCATCAGCACTCCAACCATGCCAAAACGACATTACTTCTGTGGTTATTCTTCGAGGTTCTCCACCACCAATCGGCAATACATAAATAGCTGATTTATAGCGTTTTTTGGAAGTATCGTTTTGTGCAACATTACTAATAGCCAGCCATTTTTTATCGGGCGAAATTCCGTGGTCATTATTATTATTTATAGCGAAACCTGTATTTAGCATATTCATTTTCTTGGTAGCCACATCAATTGTATAAAGTTTTCCGTAGCTATTTAAAATCAGGTAATTGTCGGGATGCCAATTGGGTGCTTCAAAATGTTTGTTGGTTGCTAAAACCGTTTCGATTTTACCAGTTGAAATATCCACTGTTTGGATATAGCTTGTAGTATCTGTCTTTGGTTTTTCTGGGTTGTATTGATGGTTCGATTGTCCAATCAATTTCCATTGACCTTTGATTTTTTCTAACATTCTGACTTCATGCGAAAGCATTTCTTTTCCCTCCTTACTTATAGAAACTTCGTCATGAATAACCCAAGCTGATGAGTTTCCGATGCTCATCCGATAATTTGAATGAATCGAAAAACCGCCTCCATTCATCATACTTGCAGGGGCATTGGCAATTCGGTCTGAAGAAAAATCTAAAACTCTACCATCAGTTGTCGAAATCAATACACGACCGTTTGGTTTTACTTCCCAACATTCAGCGTGTCCTTTGGCATCACCCATTCGCCAAGTAGCCCCTTCCTTTTCTAATAAGTTAATTATTGCCAAAGAATCTTGGCTTGTTTGTCCACACACATTCCCAATAATGAGAATCTGTATGATTATCAATAGATATTTTTGCATGATAGTACTGTTTATTGTTAACTGATTATATATGTTTTGAAGCATTTCAATGATAATATCATTTTTTCTATCATTCTTATTAGGCAATAGAATATTAGCCCAGACGATAGTCAGGGAAGCACCAACAAAAAACTCAATTATTAATGGGATTTTTGTTGAAACTCAAAAACTAATACGGATTAATTAAAGCCAAACTTTTTTAAGCCTTCTTTACTGATTTTGATGGCATCTAATGGCTGTAATCCATCAAATGTTTGGTCTTGTTCTACAATGTAGTATTTCATTCCAGATAGCTTTTTGTTAGCCAAGATTCGCTTGAAATCAATTTTTCCTTGTCCAACTGGAGCAAATCGCTCTTGCGAATCCATGTCTTTTACATGCCAAATCTTAAAGCGTCCTGGGTATCTTTGAAAATATGCCACTGGGTCGGCTCCAGCTTTTGTTACCCAATATAAATCCATCTGAAAGTTTACGAATTTAGGGTCCAGATGCTCTAATAAATAATCTAATACCACAACGCCATCTTTGTTGGGTTTAAGTTCAAAATCATGATTATGATAAAGAAACTCTAAACCTGCTGCGTGAGCCTTCTGAGCAATTGTATTTAGAATATCGGCTAATTTCTCTACTGTTCCTTCCATACCCAAAGTTCTTGTTTTCGGGTCGAATTTAAACATTCCCATTGGTGGTACTGGAGCAATGAAGTATTTAAAACCAGCAGCTTTCACATCAGCAATTAATTTATCTGCATTATCGAGCGTCATTGAACCCATGTGAACTGAAATGGGTTGCAATCCTAAACTTTTAAGATACGACTTAAACTCATCGGGAGTCATTCCATAAAATTTTCCATCTTTATAATCTACTGCTTCAATGTATTTATACCCCAAGTCGGCTACTTGTTTGAGCGTATTTTTAGGGTCTTTACCCATTTCGTTACGAACAGTGTAGAGTGTCATGCCGCCCCATTTTTTCTGAGAAAAAACAGCGAGATTCATTAACATCAAGATAGAAAGGCTTAGTAGCCTAAAAAAATACAAGTTTTTCATTTGATAAAGGTTTTAGATGATAATTGATAACGAATAAGTGAATTTTAGATATTGACTAATAAAACTTATCAGTGCTTGTTCTATCATCAAACTCTATCTGAAAAACTATATTCGATTCATCCGAAATAGTTCTATTTCTTATTCTTAAAGCAAAAATAGAAAACTATTTTTTATTTTCTAAAAAAAAGATAATAAAAAAATAATATAATCTTATCTTTGATTTGTATTATAATAAGTGTTTTAAAATACAATCTTATAAACGTACTTTTGTGTAGATGATTTAAAATGAAGGATTAATAAAAATGAAGAAATTCGGAACAGAAAAATATATTGCAAACCTCTCAATTGACTGTGTAATATTTGGTTATGAAAATAAAGAATTGAAGGTTTTGATTGCCAAGAAAAAAATTGGCGAAGGAATTTGGAATTTACCTGGTGGTTATATCTTAAAAACAGAAAGTATTGAAAATGCTGCCAACCGAATCTTAAAAGAACGTATCAACCTCGAAAATATATATTTAGAACAATTTCGGGTTTTTGGAAATGAAAATCGAATCATTAAAAGCAAATTTCGGGAATTATTATTACCCTATATTACTCAAAAATACAACGAAGAAGATGCCGAATGGATAACCAATCGCTTTGTATGTATTGGCTTTTATGCCTTAGTAGAAATCAGTAAAGTAAACCCGCAAGTAGGCGAACTTGATGAATGTGTTGAATGGAGAAGTATAAAAGACATACCCGAAATGATACACGACCATAACGAGATTTTAATTTATGCACTCGAAGCACTTCGCCAAGACCTTGACCAAAAATTAATCGGTTTTAATCTGCTTCCAGAAACATTTACGATGAAAGAACTCCATGCATTATACGAAGCAGTATATGACCGTGAATTTGCTATGAATAATTTCCAAAAGAAAATCTTAGATTTGAATGTTTTAGAAAGGCTTGAAAAGAAATTTACTGGAGCTCAGAATAAAGCTCCTTACCTATATAAATTTAAGAAATAATCAGTGTTTTAATGGGTTGGAAACAATAATCATCGGTAAATACTTGTTCGAGTGGTATACTCTAAGGGTGCAAAGGGTTCGTACACGAGCAATAATGGCGAAGCCCATCTTGCTGTAAAACATCAATAACATTCCATTGATTATCTGCAAAAGTGTAGATTTTTCACTTTTTTCTAAAAAGCCGTTACTTTATTTTGCGTAAAGTTGATAAATAAATCAGTTAAAATAGATTTTTTAGAAAGATTGATTTATGTTTTGAGTTTGACAATATTCTCTCCGTTTACCATAAAAACTTTTGAATTGTTTTCTAATTTTGATTTTTACTATTTCAGTATCTAATGGAGGCATTGATAAAACATTTTAAAAAGTACATTCCACTTGATGATGAACAATTAAAGTTAATTGAGTCAAGAATTGTTAAACGAAAAATTAAACGTCGTCAAATGATTCTCCAAGAAGGCTTTGTTTGTAAACATTACTCGTTTGTGACCCAAGGACTTTTTAGAATGTATGGGGTTGATGATAAAGGTTTTGAACATAATATTCAGTTTGCTGCCGAAGGCGATTGGATTGCCGACCTTGGAAGTTTCCACTCAAAAAAACAAAGTAAATTATTCATTGAAGCCTTAGAACCATCTGAAATTATTCAAATCGAACAAAAAGACCTTTATTTTTTGTATTTAAATGTGTTAAAACTTGACAGAGTTTTCAAGGTAACAATCGAAAATAAATTTATCGAATTACAAGACCGTGTTCTACAAACTTTCAGTTCTACGGCCGAACAACGTTATTTAAGCTTTCTTGAACACTACGCAAATTTGGCTTCTCGCTTACCCAATACTCACATCGCTTCTTACTTAGGCATTACTCCTGAATTTTTGAGCAAAATACGCAAAAATTTATCTACTAAATCTTAATCTACATTAAGGTTATTTCTTAATATAGGTTAAGGGTCTTTAGGGCTATTCTACTATAATTTTGCATAAAAATAGAGCATGGCTGGACATAAATTATTTTTCAAGCAATTTGTGCAATTTTTGAATACTTCGGATGAAAACTTAGCCCGTAGCTAATTAATCCGCAAGCATTATTCTATTTATCTCATCAAGCAGAAACTTTTGAAGGTCTTAAAGGATACTTAACAATTATGGAAAAAATTCAGAATCATTTTTCTGAAGTACACAGGAAAATAGATGACATTTTTGGCGAAAAGGATAAATATTATGTAAAATTTTTAATAAGTAATTTAAAAAAGGGTGTTGAAACTGTCCAAATATCATCAGTAAACGTTTATCGTTTGGCTAATAATCAAATTATAAAGGGATATGAAAATACACTCGATAAGAGAATACAACAAACAGAATCACATTAATTTACCAAATAGATATTCAAAAATAATACTTAATAATTCTTAAACTCATCATTGCCGTAAACATTCGATTCATGGCATAATCCAATCCTTTTACAATGAACAAAAGTATTCTATTATCCCTCATTTGTCTTTTTGCTTTTGAAAGCTTCGGACAAACCATTAAGTTCGGAAAGCAATCCTTTGAACTTCACAACGTAACAGGCTCTATTGTCAATTTCCAAGGTAAAAAAGTTTTTAGGATTGAACGTGATTTTGAGAAGTTTCCTTTTGATTCAACTAATGTAGAGAAAACTGTCGATGACCGTCATTATGCTCGACTTACAAATTTAAATGACTTTGAAAATGGAACAATTGAGGTAAAAATGTACAGTCAAATTCAAAATCCACCACCTTACTCTGGTGTAGCTGGATTTATTGGTCTTTATTTCAGAATTCAAGAAGATGATTCTGCCTGGGAATCAATTTATGTAAGACCTAAAGTTGGAAGAGTTGATAACCAGTTATTTAGAAATCACACTGTTCAGTATTTTTCCTATCCAAACTTTAAGTTTGATACATTACGCAAAATTGCTCCTTTTAAATATGAAGGTTCTGCACCTGTAGCTTTGAATGAATGGATTAAGATGCGAATTGAAGTGAATGGAGAAACAGCAGAGATGTTTATTAATGATGCAAAATACTCCACATTTGTAGTAGATAAGATGCTTGGTGAAGGTAAAAAAGGATATATTGGATTATACGTTGATTGTGGTACAATAGGTTATTTCAAGGATTTAAAAGTTACTAAAAAAGCCTTGAAAGTGAAGAAAGCAGGAGAGAAAGTGAATAATATTTAATTAACAAAAGATGGGATGGGATATCTTCTTTTCTAACGAAAAATGAGTTTTTTAGCCATAACGTGTGCCGACAGAATAAAAAATGTAGCCTTGATAAGGAACTACATTGTGGCCTTTACACGCCAATTCTATTGCTGATTTGTTAGCCTCCACCAGAGCAACTTCGACGGGAAATATAACACCTTTCTCCAATTTTTCCACCAACTATTTTTGAGTAAACTACCCCAAAAGTAAATTCAAACTTTGATGCAAATCCAACTTTTTTGACTATTCTTCATACATGATATATATATACACAAGTTTTTAGAACTGTCCAGAAACTTAGACTTATTGCACATCAATAATAAATAGTTTTTTTTAAAATTTTATCCATTTTTATAAAATTAAATGTAATTAATCGAACGCAGATAACACAGATGTTAGCAATGCAGATTTACACTGATTTTTTAATATTTATCGGCGTAAATCAGTTATAACAATAGCCATTAGCGTTCTATTTTGCAACTTAAATCATTTAAAACACAAAGGTCCAAATTCAGATAAATACATACGCCATGAGTTCCAATCGTGGTTTCCGATATTTTCTCTGTAAGTATATTTGAAACCAATTTCATCATATACCTTTCTCAATGCTACACCACTATTATAGAGAAAATCGTCAGTCCCCATGCCAATCCAATAAACTTTTGGATTATTTCTTTGTAATTCTTTCAATTGAGCAATATATCCTGCTTTATCAAAATTAGGGTCATTTCTTGCGGCAGACCAAAGTCCCATGCTCATAACTCCAATGTATTTAAACATCGACGGATTAGCATTTGTAATATTTTGTGTATGAAATCCACCCATCGAAAAACCTCTAACAGCTCTATGGTCAGCATCGGCTATTACCCGATAATTACTTTCAATATAAGGAATTACATCTTTTACTAAACTTTTCTCGAATACACCCGCAGCCATTGCACCGATGCCAGTATTATCTTTTTTAGACAAATTCGCTGGACGGTCAAGCACTGAGCCTACATTATTTACATCGCCATTCGTAATCACAACAATCATTGGCTCAGCTTTTCCTGCGGCAATCAGATTATCTAATATATAATTAGCTCGTCCACGATTTACCCAAACCTCTTCATCGCCACCGCCACCATGTAGCAAGTACATAACAGGGTATTTTTTATTGCTTTTATTATAATTGGGTGGTGTATAGATAAACATTCTTCTTTGAGACGTTCCAACTGTTGGCGAATCATACCAAACCGCTTTCAAATCACCATGTGGCACAGGTTTTACATCAATAATATCACCTAAACCACCTGGAACCAACAAACGGCTTTGAATATATGCTCCGTCACGAGTAACAGCTTTGTTGAGAGGGTCGAGCACTGGAATTCCATCTAAAACAATGTCATATTCATACATATCAGAAGGAATTGGACCAACTTTTACTTCAAAAACCGAATCTTTTTTTATCATTTCATCAGGTTTGAATCTTCGATTCCAAGTTCCTACCACTTGTGCTTTGGTAACATTGGGAGCTTTGATTCTAAAAATAACCGAATTATCAGGTAAAACTTCTGGCGAAGTGACATTACTCAGACGACGTTGAGCATCAGCCCAAAAAGGTGATACTAAAAGCACCGTTCGTAATAATGCATTTTTGATTTTTTTTGAAAAGAATGTACTTTTTTTCATTTTTCAGGGTTAAATGTATTTTTTCAAGAATTAATTTAACTTAATTTTGAATACAAACTTAAAAACAAACATTATACTTTCAAATATTTTCTTTTATTTTCCTTTATTTTCTTTTATTTTTGTTTCGATAAAATATTTTCGAGGTTTTGGGTTACAACTAAACACCGAAATCATACTCTCAACAGCAAACAGTTTCAAAATTGCAAAATGTTACCAAACCAAAGAAGAGATAGAATTTTAGATTTATTAAACGCGTATGCGGCAAAAATAGTTTGACAGTTTTTAGCTCAAAAGCTTATGCGACTGCATAAAAGCGATGTTATCAAGCGTTTATTCTCAGCAAAATGCTTCAGTATTTCGGCTGGGTCAACATTCTATTAGCTAGGTATTCACTCAAGCATCGCTGCAATTATCTGGAGTGTTGGCGTGCCAGTCAACATTCTATTAGCTAGGTATTCACTCTGAATAATAAATTCTTTTGTTTTTCACGAGGTCGCCATTTGAATTATTTTTTCAGATATTAGTTTGCAGATTTGGTTTTTAACATTTGATTAGAGCAGGTTATTAGCTTTTTAGTCTTTAGCACCTTTATTTGTTGGGCAACATTTTGAAAGCATTGGTGTGTAAAATCGTTTATATCAAACATATAACATTTGTAAAGGGTTGATATTTAATCGCAGCGGCGAACCGTAAATTAACCTAACATTATAATGCAAGCATTAGAAAAATTTGTTCTGCGAAACAAAAAATAGAACAAAACTTTTGGATATTTATAAGTTATAGACTATGTTGAGCAGCGTCTAAAAAATTGAAAAATAAATACTCGATATATTAATTTAAACCCATATTAATATTATGAAAAAGTTACAATTTAAAGTAAGCATCAAAGCACCTTTGACCAAGGTATATAATTTTATGCTTGGCACTAATAGTAAAACAACTTATGAGCAGTGGACCTCCGTGTTTAACCCAACATCAACTTATGAAGGACGTTGGGAAAAGGGGAATAAAATTCTTTTTTTGGGAGTAGATGAGAATGGAGAAAAGGGAGGTATGATTTCCAAGATAGCTGAAAATATTCCCAATCATTTTGTTTCAATTCAACACTATGGTATTCTAAAAGCTGATGAGGAAATTACAGAAGGACCAGAAGTAGAAAAATGGGCAAACGGATTTGAAAATTATACCTTTGAAGAAAATAATGGAATTACAATTGTTACTGTTGAATTAGACACAGATGAAGATTTTTTAACATATATGAATCAAACCTACCCAAAAGCACTCGACAGATTGAAAGAACTTTGTGAAAAATAAAGTTTTTAAAAATATCTAAAAAATACAAAGAAATATATAGAACCTATTACATTGATTTGCTAAATGTTGCTGAATTGTGACCCACCAAAACGGTGTTTCTTTAAAACATTTTTATAAGATACATCACTATAAATAATTTTGAACCAATCTGATTTTGCTCTTATAAAAAAAAAATTCAACGGGGTCATTCAGAACCTGGTATGCAGATTTGGTGAGAGGATATTTGATTAGAACAAGTTCTACGAGTCCTTAGCAAACACCATTTTCGGGTGTCTTTTATCAGCTTTGGTGTTCAAAGTTCGTTTTCATCAACCCGAAGCATTATGTAAAGGTCTGATAATTAATCGCATCGGCGAACCGTAAATTAACTTTAAATCTACTCCAAAATGCAGGTCGTTGGAAGAATAAAAAAATCATCAATTTATTATATTTAATCACTACAAGAACATCATGAAAATTTTATGAAAAACACTTTATTCTATCTTTTTTTGTTTTATTGTTCGACTGATATTTTTGCTCAAAACAAATTTTATGATGGTAGTATCATACATTTTAATATTTATGGGAATGGTGAGCCTGTTTTTGTACTTAGTGGTGGACCAGGCAATAATTGTATGCAAGAAGAAGATGTTGCAATCAAAATCGGAGAAAAATATCAGGCAATATTGTTAGAACAACGTGGGACAGGACGCTCTATGCCTAAAGCGTTAGACTCCAACTCTATCAACATGGATGCCTATTTAAAAGATATTTTATATGTAATGGACAGCTTAAAAATCAAAAAAGCTAAATTCTACGGCCATTCTTGGGGAGCCGTATATGCCTCGGCATTCGCTATTATATATCCTAAAAAAGTTAAAATGTTGGCTCTAACAGGGGTAGGAGATATCAGAATTTCAGCCGAAAATGACAAAAAAAAAGTTGAAAATAGATTAGCAAAGCTTGATTCTACTGAACTAAAAAGATTTTACGAAATTAGTGATAAAAATTGGTCAGAATGGACGAATAATGACCGATTTGAAATAGCAGTTTTGGGCGTAAAATATAATACATTCGACAGCACAAACTTGGCATGGAAACAACAGAAAATAATGCGAGGAGCAAATAATTATACTACTTTCACCTTGCTAAGGAACGACCAAAAAAAGCAAAATTTTGACCTTTCCACTAAACTCAAAAGCCTAAAAATGCCTATCACCATCATCACATGTAAAGAAGACCCTTTAGCTTTTCTTACAGATGAGTACAAGCATTTCTCACCACGAGCTAAAATAAAATGGATAGACCACTGTGGGCATTTTCCTATGTATGAGCAACCCGAAAAGTTTTATTCGATGTTAATGGAGACTTTGGAAAAATGAGAACATTAGATTATTAATTAGGCTCTACTGCCAAAAGTCAAGACGCTCTCATAACCTACTTGAAATGAAATCAATTTTAGTTTAATCCACGGTATTCGATTGGAGAAACGCCTGTTTTTTGTTTAAAATAACGAGTAAAATGCTGTGGGTACTTGAACCCTAATTCGTAAGAGATTTCACTAAGTGACTTGCTGGTATCAAAAATTCGTTCTTTGGCAAGGTCAATGAGATGAGTTTGAATATGTTCTAAAGCCGATTTCCCTGTTTCTTTTTTGATTAAATCACCAAAATAATTGGCAGAAAGATGCAATTCATCGGCAAAATAAGCAACTGATGGTAATCCTTCCGCTTTGAGTTTTTCGCTAAAAAAATATTCCTTTAATAAAGAGTCAAACTGCTCAATGATTCCGTGATTGGTGTTTTCACGAGTAATAAACTGACGGTCGTAAAAACGAGAACAATACTTCAAAAGCAATTCAAGATTTGCAACAATCAATTTTTTGCTATGTCGGTCAATATTTTGATTAATTTCAATTGTAATATTCTCAAAACAATGGTTCACGATTTCTCTTTCTCTATCTGACAAATGCAAAGCCTCTTTTGATTGATAACCAAAGAAAGAATATTCGTGAATTTGCTTGCCTAAACTTGTGCCTTTAATGATGTCAGGATGAAAAATCAGGGCCTTTCCATAAGGTTGATGCAATTCGCCTTCAGGTTCGTTGGAAATTATCTGATTCGGGCTAAAAAAGACCATACTGCCATCACTATAATCGTAGTATTTATTTCCATAACGAATGTCTCCACAGTGAGTTTCTTTGATAATAATGGCATAAAAACTAAGCATAAACTTAGTTCTTTCTAAAGGATTTGATTTGTTCAAATCCACTAAATTGATAAGTGGATGAGACGTTTTATTGTTAAATATCTCACTATACTTTTTTATTGTATCGTAGATTATCATCGTGTTTTTTTTACCAAAACTATGTATAAAAACATTAATTGTATGTTCATCTGTAAAATTGGTAAGTAAAACCGTAAAATGTATAAAAGTAATTGCAAATACTCTTCGTACTTTTGCAAAAATCTTAATTACCAATTTTTTAACCGTCTTTAAATGAAACATTTATACACTATTTTATTTTTCCTAACGCTTTCAATCTTATTTCAAACAGCTAATGCCCAAACAGCAGATAGCACCAAAAATATATCTACTTTTTCGGGTTCAGTTGGATTTACCAATAATGGATTTTCTATTATTCCTACTTTTTCGCTGAATCATTCGGCTTTTGTGACCAATTTATCTTTCAGGAAAAAGAATTTTAGTTTTGAGCCAGATATTCGTTTGGTGCCAGATGCCAAAAATGGCGGTTTAATCTGGTGGTTACGATACCGATTGGTTGATAATAAGAAGTTTGGTTTAAGAATTGGCACGCATCCTGCATTTACGCTCATTCGCCGAACAGATACAGAAAATGGAACAACCAAAGAAATTACTGAAATGTTACGTTTTTTGGCTTTTGAGGTTGTTCCGAGTTATCAATTCAATAAAAAATTTGGAGTAAGTGCCATGTATTTACAAGGCAATGGTTTACAAAAGCATGGTCCGCAACATACACAAGTGTTATTTCTAAATGCAGGTATTACAAACATTGGATTGGGTAAAAATCTTAGTTTTAATCTATTTCCTTCCATCTATTTTTTATATACCGATGGCCATAAAGGTGATTATTTAACCGTTACAGGTGCTTTACTTCATAAAAAACTACCATTCAGTTTACAATCAACTATCAACCAAACTTTTACTTCTAATGTGCCAGGAAATAAAGATTTTATGTGGAATGTAACACTGAATTATAATTTCAAAAAGATTTACAAGAAAGTAAACTAAACATAGGAGAAAATGAAAATTTACAATCTGAATATCAACAACAAAGTAGCAAAGTTCGAAATTCTACTTTAGATGATGGTTTTCTTTTGTTTTACTTTATGCAGTATGGTGCCTTTCAAAACCAAAGTTTCTTCAAATGAAAAACAACTTTCTGAACAAATTATACAGAAAAACACAAAAAACAGCAATAAATTAAAAATTAAAATTGGTGAAAAAACTTTTTCCGCCACGCTTTCAGACAACCCAACGGCCGCTGCATTCAAAGCTCTTTTGCCTTTGTCGCTAAACATGAACGAGCTAAACAACAATGAAAAGTTTGCTCAATTGCCCAAAAGTGTTCCGATTAATGCCTCTGTGCCAGCAAATATTCAAGCTGGAGATTTGATGATGTACGGTTCTAATACGCTCGTGCTTTTTTACAAAGGCTTTTCTACATCGTACAGTTATACCAAAATCGGAAAAATTGATGATGTGACAGGACTTGTAAATGCTCTTGGAACTGGTGATATAAAAGTGCATTTTGAAATTGAAAAAGATTGATTCAAGTGGCATTAATTTATCACTTCTGTAGTATTGCTAAGGGCAAAACCAGTAGTTTATAGTTTAATTTATAATGAATGTATTAAAACAAAATTATAACTTATACAGAAAGCCTGTCAAACGATGTTGATATTGGTTCCAATAAATTTCTTTCGTTTTTTTATCAAAAAACGAATTATCAATCATCATTCTTACTGCCGATGATTTGTTTGAAAAATCATGCATTATTCTCTCAACTCTATTTTTTGGAATGCCAATTTTAATTCCAAATTCAAAAAAATCATTATAACTATAATAACCCAAAACATTATAAGAATCTGAATAGTAATCATTTTCAAATAAATCTAAAGCCATGGCGGGTTCGTTGGGTGTATGAAGAAACGTACACAGTAAATCGTACGCTGGCGAAAGCCTGAAATCGCCAAATTTGGTTTGAATTAGCGAGAAGTTTTTTAAGTGAGCATCACCATTTGAAAACAAGTAATTAAATAAAATAACCTTATAAAAACGTTCGATTTCGATTTGCCAAGCACCGCAATATTTCTTTATTAAGGTAGCAATTTCTTCATAACTTCCTTCGTATTTATAGTTTTCACCAGTACTTTGCTTATTAATTTGTTTAATTTGGCTAAAATCTTCTTGCAGCCATTTTGTGCCATCTTCTTTTATATCAAAACGCTTGACCAAATACGCTGGTTGTGCGTTTTTGAAATATATCAAGGTGTTTTCGGCGGTTTCAATTCTAAAAATCTGTGACGCAATTTGCATTGTCAAATGCTCATTTTCAGGAGCGATTTCCAAAAACTGAAATCTTCCAACAGGAATCGGTTTCAATATATACCTCCCTCCTACTTCGGTCAATTTCAATGTATTTTCTTCTAATTTTAAAGAATACTTTACCTGAACGCCCGAAATCGAAATTTGCCTAATATTATACTCAAAATCATTGTTATAAATAAAATCAGGCGTTTCAAAATCAAGATATGATGAAACTTTTTTACCATCAAATAATAATTTTAAGGCTTTCGCCGAAAAACCTATATTCTTAATCAACTTATATGATGACAAACATTTATTCATATTTCTTGAACCGTTATTGCTCCAATCGTATCATTTTTGGCAGTTTTCAGCAATCGAGTAAACTCATCATTTTCATCAATTTGGTAAGCTTTACATTGAATTTCTTTATTGATTCCTTCTGACAAAAGTCCGCTAAAAAAAGGAAAAAGAGCATTTGATTGAAACAAATTTGATTGCTTGGGAAACGAAAAACTAATTGCTGGAAATGCAGATTTTAGATAATTTTCGTCATACGAAAATGTATAATTGTTTTCGTTTTTTTCTAAAATTCCCGCCAAAATATGATTGAAATAAATCTCAGCTTTCATTGTTTAGTTTTTTAATACCTATTTTCATTTCCATTCCAAGCACGTCCAATATTTTTTGTAGCGTTTTTAGTGTTGGATTTGCTTTATCGTTTTCTATTTTCTGAATCGATTTTGCTGAAATATCACACAACTCTGCCAAATCTTCTTGTCGAATTTGCAGGTATTTTCGTCGTTCTTCTATAATTTTTCCAAAACTCATAACAGAACTATAATTCTTATTTTGATGTAAATATAGAAATAAAAATAAAAAAACAACAGAAAAACGAATTATAATTCTTATTTCAATTACGATTTGTTAAAAATATAATCAATAACCTTGTGGCTAATCAAGTGTATATGTCTTTCGAAAAATTGGGCTGCAAGGATGTAGTTAAAGTTATCAAAGATTATACTTTACAGGCTGTTGTTGAAGCCCCTTTTGCAAAAAAATAATGGAATTTCATTTAAGAATGGCATCATTGAGGTAATAGGTAGATTGCAAAAAAACATCCTTCTGGCCAAGGATTTATTGGGATTGCATATAGAATCCTAAAAGAAGATTATAAATAAATAAGGCTGCCCTCACCGAGCAGCCTTATTTATTACTTTTTGTATTGATAATCAATTGTCATACTGAAATTTTTTCTAGTAGCCGTATATTTGTGAATGAACTACTTTAGTTTCAAGTTTACAGGATCCCAATGTACAATTTTTTTACTAAAATAACTGTCGTTACAAGCCAATGCTGGAGCTGCTGCTCTAAAACCGAATTCAGCATCTTCTATTACTTTTTTACCCGTTCTTATCGAATCAAAGAAATTAGTAAAATGGTCTAAATGGTCATCATAACCAGCAGGAACTTTAAATATTATATCTTCTTTTGTCTTTCTTTTTCTTTGTTCTGGCGTCCATTTTGCATCATATTCTTTCTGCATTTCATCTTGCATACTTTTCGAGAAAGTAAACAATGAATCATATCCACCAAAACCTGGAGCTTCGGGCATAAGGCTATGTTTAACAGTAATATTATTACCGATAACATCGATAATTCCTTCTGAACCTACTAAACGAATTACTTCTTGTCCGCCTGTTCCACTGATGAAATTCACCTGTAAAGTCAATTGGTAAGCTGAGTGTTCGGGGCTGTCGGGATATTGCATCACACCTGACATTACATCAGGTAAATTACGGCCGTCTTTCCAATAACTTAATTGACCTGTACTATAAATACTTTCAGGCCCTTTTGAGTTTGTAATAAAATGAGAACCACTAAGCAAATGAATAAATAAATCGCCTGCAACGCCAGTTCCAACTTCTTTAAATGCTCTCCACCAAAAGAATTTTTTGGCATCAAAAGCCATTTTTTCGGTAACTTCGATAAACTTATCCCAGTTGGTTGTCATGGCATCGGCATCTTTCGGAATTGTGTATTCCCATGAACCTATCGAACTTTGACGGTCATATACCGCATTTACCATATTGAGTTTTCCGATTTCACCAGCCGCCAACAATTCTTTTGCTTTGGCATAACCTATACTACTAACCCTTTGGCTACCTACTTGCAACACTTTACCCGATTTTTTGGCAGCAGCCATTACAGGATAACCTTCGTTGATTTTATAAACCATCGGTTTTTCACAGTAAACATGCTTGCCTTTCGCTAGTGCATCAAGCGTAATGCGGGCATGCCAAACATCCGTTGTACATATCAAAACCGCATCAATATCTTTTCTATCTAAAATATCCTTGTAATTATTGGTCGTAAATAGGTCGTTGCCATATTTTTCTTTGGCGTTGTCTATTCGGCCTGTGTATAAATCACAAATTCCTGCTAATTCTACACCTGGCACTTTGAGGGCAGTATTCAAATCAAAATGCCCTTGAACTCCGTAACCAATTACACCAATTCTTATTTTGTCGTTTGCTGTAATTTTTCTGTCATATTGCAAAATTCGCTCTTCTGCTTTTGCTTGATTTGCAAGAGAAGCAAACGGTGATGATGCTGCCACCAAACTTGTAGCACCTATTTGTTGCAAGAATTTCCTTCTTGAGTTTGAATTATCGTTTTTCATTTTTATTGAGTTTTAAAATGGTACACAAATTACACAGTTTTTCTTGGTTCAGAAAGCCAAAACTTTAATTTCCAATTTGTGTCAAAATGTGCTAATTTCTACTTTATTGAATAACTCACAAATGCCACTTTCTTGCTATCAGCACTCCATGAAGGAACATTAATTGTCCCTTGTCCACCAAAAAAAACAGGGGTTAGATCACGAATTTCTTTGGTTTTTACATCCATTAAGCGAAGTTTTACTTGTTTCCCAAATAAATGTGCTTGTTTTTCATCGGATTGGTAAGAAATATAAACAATCCATTTACCATCAGGCGATGGATGAGCAAACCAATTTGAGTTTTCGTCGAATGTCAATTGTTCGGGATTTGAACCATCCGCATTCATCCGCCAAATTTGCATATGCCCTGTTCGATATGAATTAAAGTAAATATGCTTTCCATCAGGCGAATAATCGGGTCCATCGTCTAAGCCTTCCGTTTCAGTCAATCGCTTTTCTATACCTCCTTCAACCCCAACTGTATAAATATCATAGTTCCCATTTCGTTCTCCACAATAAGCCAAAGTTTTACCATCAGCACTCCAACCATGCCAAAACGACATCACTTCTGAAGTAATTCTTCGTGGCTCTCCACCTGAAATCGGCAATACATAAATAGCTGATTTATAGCGTTTTAGCGATGGGTCATTTTTATCTACATTACTAATTGCCAACCATTTTTTATCTGGAGAAATACCATGGTCATTGTTATTATTTATAGCAAAGCCAGTATTCAACAAATTCATTTTTTTGGTAGCTACATCAATCGTATAGAGTTTTCCGTAGCTATTCAAAATCAAATAATTATCTGGATGCCAATTTGGGGCTTCAAAATGTTTGTTGGTTGCTAATACAGTTTCTATTCGACCAGTCACAATATCAACCGTTTGGATGTAACTTGTAGTATCAGTCTTCGGCTTTTCGGGCTTGTATTGATGGTTAGATTGGCCAATTAATTTCCATTGGCCTTTAATTTTTTCTAACATTCTAACTTCATGAGAAAGCGTTTCTTTTCCATCTTTTCCTATCGAAACTTCATCGTGAACTACCCAAGCAGACGTATTTCCAATACTCATTTTATAATTTGAATGTATCGAAAAGCCACCGCCATTCATCATGCTAGCAGGGGCATTTGCAATTCGGTCTGATGCAAAATCTAACGCTCTTCCATCAGTTGTAGAAATTAACACACGTCCGTTTGGTTTCACTTCCCAGCATGCTGCATGTCCTTTGGCATCACCCATACGCCATGTAGCCCCTTCTTTTTCTAACAATTGAATTATTGCTAGTGAATCTTTGGCTGTTTGACCATAAGTATATCCAAGTACAAGCATTTGGCATATTATCAATAGGAATCTTTGCATGATATTTTTATTTGATATTGAATGAAATCAAAGTTAAGTTTGGCTTAATTGAAGCCAAACTTAACTAAACCTGCTTTGCTTATTTTAAGGGCATCCAATGGTTGTAGGCCGTCAAAAGTTTGGTCTTGTTCAACGATATAATATTTCATTCCAGAAAGTTTTTTATTATCTAAAATTCTTTTGAAATCTATTTTTCCTTGTCCAACTGGTGCAAATCGCTCTTGTGAATCCATGTCTTTTACATGCCAAATTTTAAAACGACCTGGGTATTTTTGGAAGTATGCCACTGGGTCAGCACCTGCTTTAGTTACCCAATATAAATCCATCTGAAAATTTACATATTTAGGGTCGAGATTTTCGAGCAAATAATCTATTGGTACAATACCATCTTTATTTGCTTGAAACTCAAAATCGTGGTTATGATAAAGAAATTCTAAACCAGCAGCTTTTGCTTTCTTAGCAATCGTATTAAGTATCTCAGCAAGTTTCTCAACGCCACCTTCCATACCTAATTTTCTTGTTTTTGGGTCAAATTTAAACATCCCCATTGGCGGAACTGGAGCAATAAAATATTTAAAACCCGCAGCTTTTACGTCAGCTATTAATTTATCAGCATTGTCAAGAGTCATTGAACCCATGTGAACCGAAATAGGTGTTAGCCCTAAACTCTTTAAATAGGATTTTAATTCGTCTGGCGTCATTCCATAAAATTTACCATCCTTATAATCTACTGCTTCTATATATTTATAACCTAAGTCTGCTACTTGCTTAAGTGTATTCTTAGCATCTTTGCCCATTTCGTTACGGACGGTGTAGAGTGTCATTCCTCCCCATTTTTTTTGAGAAAAAACAGTCAAGCTCATTGACATCAAGATAGTTAGACTTAGAAGTCTAAAAAAACGTGCATTTTTCATTTGATAAAAGTTTAAAATGGTAATTATTTATGAGTAAAATCTTAATTATAAGACAAAAATAGAAAATTATATTTATTATCTAAAAAAAAGACAATAAATTTGTTTTTATTTTTTCACAAAATAATCATATTTACTAAATCTTAAAATTATAGCATTGACCTGACCTCTGTGCTTTGAGAAAATTTCTGAAATAATGAGAGAATTTGGTACAGAAAATTATATTTCAAACCTTTCTATTGACTGTGTGATATTTGGATATGAAGAAAAAGAACTAAAGGTTTTGATTTCCAAATCAAGGTTTGGAACGGGTATTTGGAATTTACCAGGCGGATATATCAAGAAAAATGAAGGAATTGATAACGCAGCAAGCCGAATCTTAAAAGAACGAACAAGTCTTGAAAATATCTATTTAGAGCAATTTAGGGTTTTTGGAGATGAAAACAGAATAGTTGATAGCAAATTTAGAAATTTGCTCATGGTTGAACTTAGTCGCAAGTACAATGTTACGGATGCAGAATGGATAACCAGCAGATTTATTTCAATTGGCTTTTATGCCTTGGTTGAAATAAGTAAAGTCACGCCTCAAATCGGAGAACTTGACGATTATCTTGAATGGAGAAATATCAAAGATATTCCAGAGATGATTCATGACCACAACGAAATTCTGAATTATGCTCTCGAAACTCTTCGACAAAATCTTGACCAAAAACTAATTGGTTTCAATCTTTTGCCAGAAACTTTCACAATGCGAGAAGTTCAAGAATTATACGAAGCGATATATGACAAACAATTTGCGATGAATAATTTTCAGAAAAAAATCTTAGAATTGAAAGTTCTCGAACGCCTCGAAAAGAAGTTTACAGGAGCTCAAAACAAAGCTCCTTATTTATATAGATTTAAAAAATAAATGCCGCACAAAATCTCACAAATGATATAAAGAAAAATTTCCAAGAATTAGCTTGAAGTATGTTTGAAATATTCAACATTAATAATATATTTGTTGAATATTTCAAACAAAAAAAAGAATGCTCACCCAAGAAACTCTACTAAAATTCTTAAAACGCCGCTCAGCTATATCAGTTGCAACCCTCGAACGAGAAGCTGGTTTACCAAAAAACACCTTATCTGGAGTTTTGAGCGGTACCCGAAATCTAAGCGAAAAGCATCTTACTGCATTATTTCCAATCGTTACTCAATACGGATTCAGTAATGAAGCATTCGAGAAAGCTCGTGTCATATCAATCATCAATCACAAAGGCGGTGTCGGAAAAACCACTACAACAGCTTATTTGGGCGAAGCATTAGCCAATAAAGGCTTCAAAGTATTGCTGATTGATATTGACCCACAAGGCAGTCTCAGCGAAGTGCTCAATATTAGAGTTGGCCAAACCCAAGTTTTCCACTCTTTATTAAACCTCGAAGTGCCTTTGGCTATTCAGCCAGTACAAGAAAACTTAGACATTGCTCCTAGTGATATTGAACTTAGTTCTGCCGAAAAAGAATTGAGCAACAAAATCGGTGGTGAACTACGATTGAAGGTAGCCATCAGTAAAATTTCTAAAAACTACGATTTTATTCTGATTGACTGCCCGCCCTCTCTCAATATTCTGACAGTCACAGCCATGCAAGCCTCTAATAGCTGCCTTATCACAACTCTACCTGAACAATTAGCCTATAAAGGCCTAGTTGTGCTTCTTGAGCGTATTGCCGAAGTCAGAGCTTTACTCAATCCTTCCCTCGAATTAGATGGAATTGTGTTCACAATGGTAAAAGGTAATAGTATTCATCGAGAATATAAAGAACTTATTCGTCAGCAATTCTCTAACCTTAAAGTTTTTGATACTGAAATTAAACACCTTATTGATTTCCAGAAAGCCATGATTGACCACCTTACAATCAGTGCTTTTAATAAAAATTCGGAAGCAGCCACTTCATACGAAAATTTGGGAGAAGAATATTTATTATCATTAGACAAACGTAGCTAAGCTCTAAAATCAACACAAATGGCAAAGAAAACATTGGCCGAAAAAATGGCCGAAAATAGCAGGTCAGTAGTCGAAGCTCTTAAAACCAATACCATTGGTAGTTTTAGTTCTACTGAAAATATCAAGAAAAATATTGTAGTTTTTGATGAACTAAAAGACCTTATTCCCCCTTTGCTCGAAACTGAGTTTTTGGCATTAAAAGACAATCTTCAAAAACATGGTTGCAAAGACCCTCTCAAGGTTTGGCAAACGACCAATCAAGCAATTAACATATCAGAAAACCCCGATGATATTGTGTACGTATTGATTGATGGTCACAACCGTTTTCAATTATGTAATGAGTTACACATTCCATTCAATATTCAAATTGATAATTTTGAGTCAATTACTGAGGTACGGAATTTTATGATTGACTTTCAATTAAGTCGTCGTAATATTACGCCACAACAAGCCTCATATCTACGAGGCTTAAGATACAATACAGAGAAAAAACTCGTCACGAATAACCTTTTTCAAAATAAAGAATCTGATGTGATTTCCCCAGATGGGCAAAATGTCCATTTGGATAATTCAGCCATTTCTAGTAACGAAAATTCAAATGAAATAATCGAGCAATCTAGTGCAATTCTCCCAAATGGGCAAAATGTCCATTTGGATAATTCAGCAAAAAAAACCACTGCTCAGGAGCTTGGCGAATATTTCAATGTAGATGAGAAAACCATCCGTCGTGATGCAGATTTCGCTCGTGGACTCGAGAAATTATCTCCAGCGGTTCGTAAAGAAATTTTAGCTGGTCAAGTAAAAGTTGAAAAATCGAAAATTCAGAAAATAGGCAAAGCCAAAGACTTAAATGAGCCAATTAACTCTTTAGACGAAATAGAAGAAATCTATCAAAAACTTACGGTTGAAGGAAGCAATCAAAATATTTCAAAATCAAGTCACAAAAACGATAAATTGATTCATGAAAGATATTTAAAACTCACAGATACGCTAAATAAAGCTTACGAATCGAAATCTGCTAAAGAAATCAACGCTTTAAAAACGGCATTCAGTAAATTTTTAGAAGCTTTAAACTGAAACCAGATTATAAAAACGCTCAAAAGTCTGTCTGTCGGCTTTTGAGCGTTTTATATTCGTTAAAACTACTTTCGATTTATTCTCTCACAACAAAATGTCCCAAAATACCCTTCTTTCTTAATATACTACCCTTCGTTTATTCTTCAAGAGCTATTTTTTTAGCGTATTTAATAAACATATAAATTATTAAAAAATACGTAATTAATTCACTATAAACATTTTACATATTATAAAACTACTTTTATGGTGTGTCGGCTATCTTTCTTTTCTTTGTTGTTAAGCATTAGAAAAAGTAATTACGTATGATTTTGTAAAAACTACTTTTATGGTGTCTCCCGTCTCAAAAAAAACTTTTAAAAATCAATAAATCTTTCACAAAAACTACTTTTATGGTGTGGTTTTGTCTTTTTTGGTTATTTAAAAAAATCTTTTATTTCAGACACTTTTATAAAAACTACTTTTATGGTGTGGTAAAATAATATAACTCGCCGATATATTTTATCTTGATTTTTAATTTTTTGGAAAACATTTATGAGGATAATTTTGACTTCTCATATAAAACTAATCATTTTAGTATTTTACAACTGTTTTGTTTTACTTTTTTAACTTTTAAATACTTTAATACTTTCAGGGTTCGCAACTAACTGATAATCAATGTGTTATAAGCAGTAAAACTACTTCTATGGTGCTTAAAACTACTTCTATGGTGTCAAAAACTACTTCTATGGTGCTTAAAACTACTTCTATGGTGTTTAAAAACTACTTCTATGGTGCTTAAAACTACTTTTAAAAAATAAAAGTAGTTTTTGTTTTTAAATTCATACTATTCTTCTATTTTTGTAAAACTACTTCTATTATACATGAGTAGTTTTTTAATACATGAACCAACCAGAAACTTCTAAACGAGAGCAAGCTTTAGTGGCTATATCGAAAGACCCTTTTAGAGTGATAAAAGGGAATCCATTGATTGAAGCCAAGTTTGAGCTAACGCCAATACAAACAAAACTATTTTTATTTCTACTTGCCAAGCTTGATACAACTAAAAACAGTTTTGAGCCGATGATTGTAGTAGTCAAAGATTTTCAAAAATTTATTGGCTCAAAAGGCGATAGCCTTTATCACCATCTCAAAAAAGAAGTTGAGAAAATGATTGGGAAACGAGTCTATTATAAAGATGATGGCGTTGAGTTAAATTCTAGTCTTATTAGTGGCTACATGTATTTAGAGAATGAAGGTGCTTTCTTAGTCGAGTTTCCAAGTTTATTAAAACCATTCTTGCTTCAGCTCAAAGAAAACTTTACGGTAATTGACATCCGTAATATCCTTGGCCTCGATAGTTCGTATGCCATGCGATTTTATGAAATTTGCAAAGAAAAAGAACGTTTCAAAACTTTTGAATATACTGTTGAGCATCTAAAAGAAATGTTTTCGATAGAAAACAAATACAAAAACTATTTTGATTTTAAAGTAAAGGTAATTGTTCAGGCTCGTAACGAGCTCAAAGAAAATTCGGAGCTTTATTTTGACTTTGACGAAATAAAACAAGGAAAAAAGGTTGTATCACTGCGTTTTACAGTAATCAAAAACAAAAAAAATCTCCAACATATTGATGATACTTCTCTTTTTGGTACAACTAATGCCACTGAAATTTTGATTAATGAAGTTTTTGAACTTGTCAAGAATCACGGTATAAACCTACGAACAGTTCAGATTTGGTTTGAGAAGTATCCATTTGTTCAAATTAAACAAGGAGTCGATTATACATTAAATGAAAATAAAAAGGGTAGGGTAAATGATGTTGCTAGTTATTTGCAAAAAATGGTTGCAACATCAGATTTAGTGCCACAGGTTGAAAAACAGAAGCAAGAACAAATAAAGAAACGTCAGCAAAAAAAGATTGAGATTGAGATTGATACCAAAACCCAGCTAGCCGACCAAGAACAGGAAAAAGGTAAACTCAAAACTGCGTATTTTGATCAGAAAAAACAATTAGCCATTGACCTTCTAAAAGCCAATTCAGAAATTTATCTCAACCTTATGAATCAACTAACGCTTGAAAGCAAAGGTGATAAGCCTAATTTATTGGCAGAATTGGCGTACAAAAATTACAGGCAAAATACGCCATTTATAACAAATAGTCTTGATGAATTTTTGTTTAATTTTAATCAAGAAGGCATTTTTCAGAGTTATATTTTCGAACAAATGACTATTATTTTTCCTGATTTTCAGCGTCTAAAATCTTTGTTTTTACCCCAAATACTTGCATTAGGGATGAAAGAAGTTGAGTTGTTTTAAATTGAATGACATCAAAAAAGCTAAATTGTAGTGAAAATAAATTGAATGGCAATCACTTTTTTCCCTTGTTTTTTTTCTTTGAAATGAAATGCCACTTCATGTCCAACGAGTTCTTTTTGAGCCTGCTGAATTACATACCGTTTAAAATCATAATACCGAGCATATTCAGTTTCACCGATTCGCAATATATTTCTTAGCAACTCAACTGAGGCAGTATAAGTACCATTAGACTTTGGCACTTTTTTAAATAATTCATACAAGCATTGAGAATAATAACTCTTGAAATGGATGAGTTTTTCGAGATGAAAAGTATTGAATTGATTTTTTAGTTTGACCAAATATGGATGCAAATTCGAGTCAAATTTTAGTTTAATTAAGCCTTTTCCTTTCAAATATTTGGCACTACTTAAAAGAGCTACTTGCAAGAGACCATCTTTTTCAGAAATTTTACACACATGTTTAATCAAATTGCTGGTGGCTTTCTGTAACTCCATATAAGCAGACTCGCCTTTTAAGCCATTAGAAGCAATGATTTCACGGGCATCAACAATTATTTCATTCAAAATCTTGATGCCGTTTATTTCAACCAAATCAGTTGGTATCTGCTCGATAACCTTTATGAAAATTCTACGCTCATATAAAGACATATCATACTGAGCCATGATAATATCATTCAGATGCTCGATTGTCTCCGAAGAAATCGGATTTGAAGAATTCACGGTGGTTTCAACTGCAAAAAGTTGCTGTTGCTGCCCTAATTTGGTAGAAAAATCTGTCATCGAATAAAATATTTATACACCAAATTTCTCGTTTTTAAAACAAAAAACCAAGTGATTTATCTATGTTTTTTTTGTTTCTTTACTGCGTGTTTTAACGCTCGTTCTCGCTGTTCAGAAAATCAACGAGAACGAATTTTTGATCTGAACCTCGTTTTTTTCATTGAAGCTATTAAAACGGTAGTCAATCAATACAGACGACGTATCAGCTTGGTTTGTTTCCCAATGTAGTTTATAAATTGCAGTTTTAATTGTTCATTCAAAGAAAACATAAAATATCTAATAATTTAAAACCATGACCAAGTACCAATTTCTAAAATTGATTTCGCTATCATCTATATTGGTTTTTGCTGCTTGCACAGAAACCGTAACTATTACGAATAGCTCATATACAGGCACTGGTTCGGTAACACAAGGAGCAGGAACGGCCACAACAACTAATTTATTTCCTTCGGGGGTTAGAGTAGCGGCATTAGGCACAATTACTTCAACAGATAGTAAAAATTGGTTATTGCCTGCCGAGATTAATTTTACAAATGTCTCCTTTCCTTTTGCTTCTGATTTGTACAATTCCTACGTTTCGGGGCATAGCTACGCCAATAGCTCGACTGCGACGGCTGCACTTTCGAACAGTAATATCGCAACCGTTGATGCTGATGGAGAGGTTTTTACGGCTTATATTTTCGGAGATAATTATTTTGAAATGTATATCAATGGCGTACCCGTTGGGAAAGACCCAGTTCCTTACACCGATTTTAATTCTTGCATTGTACGTTTTAAGGCAAAAAAGCCTTTTACAATTGCAGTTAAATGTAACGAATCATTTCCCAATTTTTATCATCGCTGATTTACACAATGTTTTTGTTGTATCTCTTGATGTTTACTATTCATATTTTGAAATCAGGAAAATATGAAGTGCTAAATCATAAAATGAGCCAAGTGCTTATTCCTGCTACTTTTGTTACGATTGCAGTCTTGGCAATTGATATTGGTTATCAGTTTTTTAAAGCCTGGAAACAGAGTTTAGTTGAAGTTGAAAAATACAAAACAAAAAGTACCAATGCTCAATTACAAAACCTAAAAATCAGCTCAATCCGCACTTCTTATTTAATAATTTGAGTGTTTTGAGTTCGTTGGTTTATCAAAATCAAGACAAAGCCGTTGATTTTATCAATGAATTATCAAAAGTTTACCGCTATGTTTTAGAAAATAAAAATGCAGAATTGGTAAGCTTACAAGAAGAATTAGACTTTTTAGAACATAATATTTATTAAAAATTCGCTTTGGGGAAAATATTATCTTCGATATTCAGATTACTGACATTGAAAATAGCTTTTTACCGCCTATGTGCTTGCAAATGTTGGTCGGAAACACGATTCAGCACAACGAGACTTCACAAACAAAACTTAAATGCAATGCAGACGCGTTTTATTAATTATGAAAAAAAGAGAGATTTTTTATCATTCTATTCTATATTCACTCGGCCGCATGCCAGTTTGAGCTTTAAAGAATCGAGCAAAATCGCTTATCTCGTTTTTACCGATTTTATAAGCAATTTCAGTTATATTTAGATTAGTTTGCTTGAGAAGTACTTTCGCTTCGAGTAAGATCATTTCGTTAAGTAAATCGTGAGCTGATTTTCCTGTAGTTTGTTTCACACACTTATTTAGATGATTCGGCGAAACATTCAGTAAATTTGCATATTCGGCAATTTTAAATTTATCAGAAATATGCTTCGTCAATGCTTTTTTGAACTCTTCTGTAATATGTGATGCCGCATTGATGGTTTTGGGTTTCGAGGCTTCTACGTAGGGCTTTAATTCGGTAAAAAGTGTGAGTAAATACGCACGAAGAATATCAACTCTGCATTCTTTTTCTGCTTTATATTCATTCAAAAGGCGTTCGAGCAGAAAAGCCACATTGTTTTTTGCTTCATCATTGATAATAACCAAAGGGTACGCGTTGAACTGCAAAAATGGAAATTCGGCAAATAGTTCTTTTGTAGAAAACTGATGAGCCAATAATTCTAAATGAAAATGACAATAAAACCCTTCCACATCATTTCTGACAAATCGATGCGTGGTTATTTGATGTGCCGGTGTGAAATAAAAGGTATTTTCGCCAAAATCGTATGAATTTAAACCACTACTTCGGCTGCTTTTGCCCTTGGTCAGAAAGAAAAACGAATATACGGTAATTCGACGTGGTTGTAAATCGGAAGGTAACGGAAATTGCACCATCCTAAAATAATCTTCTACTCGATTAATATGAAAATATTGGTGAATATTAGAGCGAATTAATGAATCTGGCACACCCCCTTTCCCAAGCAATTCCATTTCGAGTTGTTTAGTATCTAGTATGGGTATTTCGCTATGTTTTTTGCTTTCGGGCATTTACTTTTATTGCGATTTCAACCGCTGACTATCGCTGATTTTTAATAGTTGCAATTTATAAATATGTGGCACATCATTTAAGTAAAATTTTATTTATAATGTGCCACACTTTATCAAATTAGTTCACTAATGTACTGATTGATTATTTCTACAAATTCTTTGCAATATACTCACATGCTCTTACAGTCAATGCCATGGTCGTAAGGGTAGGGCCGCATGAACCATTAGTTGGGAAGCAAGCACTATCGGTTACAAATACATTTGGTGCATCCCAGACTTGGTTGTTGCCATTGAGTACCGAATCAGACTTATCAAAGCCCATTTTTGCTCCGCCACATTCATGTATAGCTGCTCCTAAGGCTACACTTTTCTTATAATTTAGTTTAAACAAAAGTCGTTCATACCACGGAACATTGGGTAATAAATCGTATTCGGATGAAATTCCAAGTGGACTAATAGCAAAATCAACATTATACCCATTTTCAGCAATAATTTCCTTTTGGGTTTGCACTTGTGCTTTCAGTAAATTGATTTCGTTTTCGTACAGTCTAATATTGATGTTCGGTGTCGGGATACCCCACTTATCTTTCGTGCTGTTTAACGACACATAATTTTCTTTGTAAGGCAACATTTCACCATGGCCCATTAACCCAAATACTGAATTCATGTGCTGCGGCACCATCGGACGACCGACAATTCCCTGAATATTAAATCCACCTTTGAAAGTGGGGTAATTGTTAGTTTCAAGGTTTTGAAAACGTGGAATGTAAATACCGCCGTGATTATCTTTGGGATTATCGGCATCAACCAATTCGCCTCCATAATGATTAGGTACTGAACCAAATATCCAAGATGGTACTTGGTCCATGAAGTACTTTCCTACCAATCCAGATGAATTTCCTAAACCATTTTCATGTTTTGCTCCTTTCGAGTTAAGCATCAAGCGAATGGTTTCGATTGTCGAAGCACAAAGCATTACTACATCTGCCTCCACCACATGCTCTTGTTTGGTTTCGGCATCTATAAACGTAACACCCGATGCCCTTCCAGTATGAGAGTCTGTGTTAACTTTTGACACCATTGCATTGGCTCTGATTTCAAGGTTGCCCGTTGCCAAACCTGCCGCCAATGGACTACTAATTCGATGATGGTTATTGTCTTCAGGAGTTGCTTCTTTTTTCACGTATCGCCATGGCATTACTTTACGTTCAGGCCATTTGGTTTCGATGGTATGCTTAAATTCTTGTTCGGCCGTACTTAGTCCTGCCGTTTTGATGTATTTCCCATTCGGCACAAATGGTATGTTATCATTGGCTCCGATGATTCCCAAAAAATCTTCTACTTTTTCGTAATAAGGCAAAAGTTCATTGTAACTGATAGGCCAGTCGAAACCAATACCTTCGTTAGTTTTCATCCTGAAAGCATAATCAGACATCCTCAATGCCACACGCCCCCAAGAAAGGAAACGCCCACCGACATTTTTACCTCTTAAAAATAAGAAAAAATCTTTTGAGGAAGTATATGGGTGGTCCCAATCGTTCACAAACAAAAAGGCTTTATCTTCTGAATAAAATGAAGCACGGGCTTGCTTATGATGACCTGTCAGCCCCGCCTTTATGCGTGAAACTGAACCTACACTACTGAAATTTCCTGTAGCTTTTTGAAACTTCTCTTCTTCTAGAAAAGGCCCAGCTTCCAAAACCAAGGTTTTTAAGCCTCTTTCGGCTAATTCTTTCGCTGCAAAGCCACCCGTTGCTCCAGAGCCAACTACTATGGCATCGTATTTTTTATTTTGCATTTCTTTGGTTAATTTAAAAAATTATCAACTTCCTGATAGGCGTCCAAAAGGGCTTGCTCACCTTCAATTCCTTGTTGAGATTTGAAATGTTCCATGCCCAAAATCAACTCTTTTCCTTCGGCTTTTTGCTTATGGTAAATATGTTTGAAAATATTTTTATAATTCATTTCGCCAGTGCCCGGCTCACATCTACCTGGGGTATCTCCAATCTGAAAATAGCCGATTTCGTTCCAAACCATATCAATAGCAGCAATGATTCCTCCCTGATTTCTTTGCAGATGATACATATCAAACAAGATTTTACAAGAATCACGGTTTACACTACGGCAAAGCAAATAGGCAAGCGGGGCGGTTCTCAGAAATAATTCGTGGTGGTCGCTAAGAGTTTCTATAACCATTGTTATACCGACTGGCTCAAAAATATCAGCAGCAAAACGAAGGGCATCAATAGCATTGGCAGTTTGCATTTCGATAGGTAAATTTCTATCATAACAATCGGTAGATACTGTTACAAATTTTGCCCCAATGCGTTGCCCGATTTCAGCTCCAAGTTTGCATTTTTTCAAGAAGATTTCGAGTAATTCTTTATTCCCAGAAGTAATAGATGCCACAGGCGGCCATACGGGTGGGGTCATTACGAAAGTGCCCATAGTTAAGCCTGCATTGGCAATTGTACTACCCATTTTGTCTAAAAATGCAGGTTCCTTTCCAAACAATCCTAACCCCATTGGTGATGTATCGAATGGAATATGAGGTGCATTAAAACCACTGTTTTCGATTGATTTAAATCCTAAATCGGCAATATATTTTATCTGGTCGAATGGATCCTGTCCTGCCGAATTTGTAAATAGATTAATATGAGGTGCGTAATTGAGATTATATTTTTTAGTCATTTTCTTAAAGATTTTGTAAGATTCGTTTCCATAATTGATGTTGTTTTTCTACTTGGTCGAAGGCATCAAACTCGTCGGTAAATGCCGAGCCTTCGTATTCTGATGAAATGTAGCCGTTATAACCTCCTTCGTGAAAAACTTTGAAAATGGCAGGATAATCTATCGAAGGCTCATCTCCATTTTCGTCGAAACCATAAAACTTTCCATGCAAGTGTACCACATATGGAATAATTTTTTTCCAGCTCTCTACAGGCTGACGGCCATTCATGCTAAACGCCATATTCAAGCGGCCAATTTGTGGCGGCGTAGCCCCCATAGGAACTAATGTTTGGGCCAATTCGCCAAATTTCGTTGGAGTTGGAATATCTTTATGCCAAATTTCTTTCGTAATGGCAATCATTTCGTCGGTAACACCTGCCGTTTTAAAACTGTTGAGCAATGCATCGGGAATGGCACGCATACAGGTACCCATATCTGGTACAAAGCCTAAAACGTGGGTTTGCATTTGCTCAAACATCTCAGTCATTTTAATGACCGAAGGGTGGTCAACACTGTATGGCGTGTGTAGCTCTATTCCCATCACTACGTTGGCTTTTTCAGCAAAAGGAACGAGTTTTTGATAAACTTCAGCTGGTGCAGTAGTCTGACAGCGAAGAATAGGAAAACCGAGTTTTTGAGCTGCCAAAATCTGAGGTTTGATGTATTCTACAGTTTCATCAATACCCATTTTTGCGTGACGTTTGATACCTACATCAATATTGGCATCGAGTGCCACAGGCTCAAACTCATACTTTTCAAGCAGGTGCTTTACTTCTTTGATAGTTTCGTTTGAAATAAATGGAAACCCTCTAAGGCTCTGAAAACCAATAATTTCCAAGCCAGTTCCAAGGTTTCGTTTACGAGTCTCGGCGATTACATCTTCTAAGGTATATTGTCCTGAATTCCATTCGTATGCGTATGAAAAAAGGGAGGTGGCAAGTTTCATTTTGAATTTCGTTTTTTTATTGACAAACAAGATTTTTTGTAACCACACTACTTGCTAGTAAAGGTGTGGCCTGAGGCCCTACCAAGATGTAAGGAATGTGCAAGTCATACTTAAATTCCACTTCATACTCCTTTCCTTTTTCCATTGGTTGCGTAACTTCTAACATGCCTCTGTCAAGAATATAAAGCCATTCTTTATCTAATTCTGGCAATTGTTTGTAAGTGTATTCGTTCCCATTTGCTTTTATTTTGAATTTGCTTTTTTCGATTTCTTGCCCATTTATTTTAAGGTTAAAATCCATACAAGAAAGGGGCAAAGATCTATACCAGTGCGACTGAAATTTTAGTTGGAAACCGTTTTCAGTTGCTTCTAGAGCATCTTCTTTTAAAATATATTTATCTAAAGGACCCATATTGATTTACATTTTTAGATTTTTGATAGTTTTTTCAGCTTTTCCGTTAGTTGTAGATAGCAGTCAGTTCATTATCAATATAATACCTCGACAGTGCCATCGAAGCCAGCAAGTCTGGCGTGCCGTCTGTTTCGACCGTAATCCAACCTTTAAATTGGTGCTTTTTGAGTAGTTGATACAAACCTTTGAAATCAAGTACGCCTTCGCCAGGCTCCCAAAACCAACGTGTGCCATCGTCCACAATTTCAATGTCTCGACTGTAGCGTATGTCGTCGGGTAAAGATGGCGTAGCTGTATCTTTCAAATGGAAAGTACAGATACGGTCGTGGTAGGTATCATAAAACTCCAATATATCTTCGCCCAATAAGGCTACTTGAGCCGTATCAAGACAATAGTTAACATAACGGGGATCGGTGAGTTCGAGATATTCTCGGTGATTATCTTTGTTGATTGCCAAAAAAAACTCGTTATGAATACCAATCTGTACGCCATTGTCGGTTGCGTATTTACCCAATTCGGTAATGATTTCGGCGGCGGCTTTGATTTGGCTATGGCTCAAAGGCCCAACTCCATAATAATTATTGATGGGTGCTGAGTTTAGGTGCTTTCCTCCAAATTCAACCAACAAATCCACTGCTTTTTTACCTTCTTCAAAGGTTTGTTTGTGGTGCGTTCTGTCGTGAGCTTTGTCAATTAAGTGAAACATTCCACTCACTTCAACGCCACGCTCAGCTGCAAAATTTTTGAAGGCTTTGGGTGAGCCAAAAAGAGGCAGCATTTCAGGGAAATCCCAAGGAGCAAGCTCTATTCCTGAAAATCCTAATGCTTTTTGGTAACGAAGTATTCTATCCCAGTCGGTGTAATACGCCGAGTTTGTTTTGTCTTCATAATAGAACTCCCGAAAATTGTCAATCCTTTGGTAAGGAATGTTTTTCCAGTGGTTCATGTGCGAATATTTTAGATTACTCATATTGTAGGATATTTTAATTGAATACAGATGAAACGATTTGCAAGCCAACACAGATTAACTGGTGCTCATCTGTGTTGGTAAAGTTATCTGTGTTCTATTTTTGTCGAGTTTAAAAAATTTCTACTTCTCAATAAAGCCCTCATCGGCTCACGGGTTTGACGATTGCTTACTATTGTCCAGCTTTCGTAATTTATTTCGATGAGTGTATTGCAAAATCTTCTCAAATCAACATTTCCAAAACCTAAATCCATGAAAACTTGAGTAGCACGGTGTTGTGGATATTCTGGCAATGGCGTTTTCCAAGTTTGATTTTCGTCTGTAAAGGCTGTATCGGTCAGGTATATGCTACCTATTTTTTTTGCATTTTTTTGAATGAATTCTGTTGGATTTTGACCAGCGATAATAAGATTTGCAACATCCAAATTCAGCAAAATAGATTTGTCTATCTGAGCGAAAATATCTTGAAAATTTTGGCTACGAAACACGCTCCAATACTCATTTCTGAGCAGCAAGCGAATGCCTTTTTCTTGGGCAATTTTTGCAAAACCATTGATAAGGTCTATACTTCTTTTCGTAAATTCTACCTCCCAATTGATATTTTTACCATGGTAATGTTGCACCAAACCATAAGGCGGAGTAGGGGTAACGTTGATGTACTCACAACCCAATTCAGCGGCGTATCTAATAGCCTCCCCTCCAAAATAGCCAGAAGCCCCAAAGTAAAAATCAAGGTCTTCATTACGCATAAAAATGGTAGGATTGAAATGAATACCTGCCACTTTATCAATACCTTTTTCTTTTAAATTAGCTACAAATTTGGCAACGGTTTCAAACTTTACTTCAACACAATACTTGGTGAAAGGCACACCTGAGCCGCCTCGGAATATCCAAAAGGGGTCAAACGGAATCTCAACAGCCGTGAAGCCTGCTGTGGCAATCATGGGATACAATTCATCCCAATAATACTTGCTTTCGAAGCGATTACGGTTGGGTTCTTGGTGATGAATATTCACCATATCAAGACTTATTCCTATTTTCATTTGGTAAATAATTATTAGAAAATTGGTTATTGGTTGATAAGAAAAATCGTTTATTAGTGTGTGATCATCAATACCAAACACTATTTTACCAATTATCCAATCACTACGGTCTTCTCCGCTACCCTAATACTTGGAAAAGGCATATAGCCGATTCGGAGATTGATTTTTAGCCCAATTGTATGTTCACCTGCTTTTAAATCACTTTCTTTAGCTACTGAAAGAGTTGCAACTTCACCCATTTCCCAGCGGTCGTCGAGTTCGTTTTCACGTTGCTCAAGGTTGTAGCTATTGCCATGAACAGTGATGACAACATCGCTTTGTGGCAAGGTTTCTCCATCTAAAGAAACTTCTATTTCTTCGACCATCGAAAGCGAAACACCTCTGTAGTATGGTAATCTTGCCCCTATTTCAAAGCCTTTTTCGTTTTTTTTTGCCCTTTCAGGCACTATCATATATTTTTCGTACATGGTAATTTTATATAAATTGTTTGATTTAATGTGAAAACGAGGCATGCCTTGTCTCTACAAGTGGATTTTTCAATAGATTTTATGAATTGATATAATTCTTCAGCATTTCCTGATGTCTGCGTACTTGCTCTACGCTATCGACCTCATAAACATCTTGGATATGGCGATTACCTTCGTATTCGGTGGCGATGTAGCCATTATAGCCGTATTTTTTCAATACATTGATTACTTCTTTGTACGGAATACTGTATTCAGTATAGTCTTCCAGCATTTCCAAACATTTGCCATGAATGTGAATGATTTTATCCATGTGTGGCACCAAACTTAGTGGATTGACGAATGTATTGTGTCTCGACATTTCTGCCACGACCATATCTATACGTCGATTGCTCATTTTCGAAACTTCATAAATAGTATATTCTGCCATTACCCCTTTTTCATGTTGTTCACAAACGTATTTTGCTATTTCGGGGTCTGCACCATTACGAATCATTCGCTCTATTTGTACACGTGGCAGGCGTCGAGTAAAACCACCCATATCTGGAATAAATCCAAAATGTTTAGTACCAGTTCTTTCCATTACTTCCCAATGACGTTCCATCCATGCACTGTTGATATTCCAAGGAGCGTGTACTTCGATACCTAATTTGATGTCATTTTCTTCTGCAAAAGGCAATACTTTTTCTATAATCTGTGGCGTGGTATTAACAATGACACGGATAATTTTGAAACCCAAACTACGAGCAAAACGGATGTCTTTTTTGAATGATTCCACTGCTTCTTCATCTGTCCAATAATGCCCTTTTTTCTTGTTATAATCTAAAAACATATCATGAGCTACAGGTGTTACTTTGTATTTATCCATCCAACCAAACCATTGCTCGATAAATGCTTCTGATGGAGTTTTTGGACAACCCAGCACACTTTGTTCACCTACAATTTCTATCCCTGTTGCACCAGTAGCAGCTGCCGCAGCAATACATTCTTCAAGGCTCATTTTTCTTAGGAAATACTCCTCCTGGTAGCTGTAAAGGCTTACAGCACGTTTGATATTAGAACTCATTATTATACGATTGATTTTATCTAAAAAAGAATTATTCTTTGTCAAAAATGAAATTGATTACGACCATCACCAAACAAACCACTCCAAATATGACGAAGGCTTTGAGGATATCGCCCGATAGACTTCTGACCGAACCCACAATAAACGGCGATGTGGAAAGGCCTAAGAAAAATCCACTACTCCATACGCCCATACCACGACCACGGTATTCGACTGGTACGGAACGCAATCCGTAGGCAATCAGTACTGGGATTGCCATACCACAACCTGTTTGTTGAATAATAGCACTTATCATTGCCGAAGTTAAGTCTGCAGAAAGGCCAACGCCAATTAATCCGATACCGATAAGTGTAAACATAATTCCAAATTGAATACGGTTACTTTTAGTACCCAATAGCTTAAACATAACTGCTCCAAGTGGTAGCATAAGGCTTGCTACTGCCGTGATTTTACCTACTTCTTTAGGGTCATTGATGCCTATTTTATCTAAGGCTAAAGAAAAATGAAGTGTATAAACATAATACAGCACTGATGCGATGAAAGTTGTAAAGAAAACTTTGACTAAAGATTTCTTCGAAAATTGAAACGAACCATTTTGAGCATTGGCAAGCGATGGAGCTTTCTCAGTAGGCTCATAGATAAAGAAAAACGCACCAATTGGAATGACAAGTGTGAAAGCGTATAACAAAAAAGGATATTGCCAACCCACAGTGGCGAGCTGTCCGCTACCGTTGATGACAAAAAAACCAAAAATAGGCCCAATAATACTTTGAATCATCAACCAAGTATTTCGGCGGCTTTGCTCAAAATAATCACCTAAAAGAATATTGGCAATCGTAAGGATAAATGCTTCACCAATACCCAAAATCAGCCTTCCCGCAATCAATGCACTGAAACTTTCCACAAAAAATGGCAAAACGCCACCGATTCCGTAGAGAATAGAGAAAATAATAAGCAATTTTCTTCGACCAATTTTGTCAGCTAAAAAACCCGCATAAGGCGAAAACAAAGCCACACACAAACCTGGGGCAGAAATCACGAACGGAGCCAATGTTTCGATATATGGAATATCTTTGAAATGATTACGAAGTGTTGGCACAACGGGCATAAGTGTAATTACGGCCATCATGGGTAAAATACTAACCAAAGCAATGATGATTCCTTGTGGTATTCCTGCGGTTCGGGTTTGGGTGTTTGACATTGTTTTTATCAATTAAAGTTATTTATTAATGGGGAGAAGCGTAAACTTCTCCCCATTTTCATTACAAATGGAAATTCAACTGTGCTCCAATTAATCTTGGTGAACCAAAAATCCAGTTATAGATATTGATTGTACCACCGTTGAACGAAGAATAAGCAATAATGCGATTGTCTTCTAAGTTTTGGGCAAAAAGACCTACATCAAACTTACCACCTTTAGCTGTGTAAGTTAGGTTTACATCTGTTTTGGTATAGGACTTTTGCTTATCCATTGCATAGTTGAAAGCAGTAGTATAATAAGACGATTTGAAAAGTGTCTGAATACCCGCCGTAAGCGTTCCACTTCCAATTTTAAAATCATGGTTATAGCCAGCAGTTAGTGTAGTTTTTGGCGACATTGGGGCAACTTTTCCTTTTAAATCAATTGAATGAACATCACCATTTACTACATTCTCCACTGTTTTTAGCTCATTATATTTTGCATCTAACAAGTTCACCGAGAATCTAAATCTATCAGCCTTACTAATAGCATACTCGCCATCTATTTCTAATCCATTCACCGTACTTACACCTGCATTTTGAATGGCACCGCCCACAGCTGTTGAAATAAAGATAGAGACTTGTTGGTCTTTGTAATCGTAATGAAAAGCTGAAGCATTTAAACGTAGTTTATTATTGGCAAATTTATTCTTTGTACCAATTTCGTAAGCAGTCAAATATTCTGGGTTATAAGCTCCTTGATTATCAAAGCCACCTGCCTTGTATCCTGTGCTTATTTTGGCAAAAATCATTTTGTTGGCATCTATTTTATAATCCATACCCAAAAGCCACGTAGTTTGATTCCAACTACCTTCCGTTAGCACACCGGAAATTGGCTTCATACCCGCCTGCGTCATACTTGTGGGCACATTTGGGTAGAAAAATCTGATAATAGTCGGCGGGCCAAATGGAGCAGATGCTAAATCCGACCCTTCAAGGGTTTTCTTATCAGTTGTATTTCTAAGGCCAAGTGTAATGCCTAATTTTTCGTTTATATTGTAAGTGGCTTGTCCGAAAAAGCCTAAGGTATTCGAATTAACATTTCTGATAAAAAAGTTTAGGAATGGAACTTGTCCACCGAATGCTCCCGCAGCAGCAGGTAAGACTAAACCTCTTCTAACATCTTGGTTTTCGGTGCCGTAGAAACTACCTAACTGCCAACTTAATTTTGCTGATTCGCCATTTAAGCGTAATTCATGGCTTTGTGTTTTGTAGTTTAAATCGTTATGAAAACTGAATGTTTCTGGCACAAAACCATTGAGTGGTTGATAACCATCCATACCTATTTTTCTGAAGCCACCCGAATAAGTTAGCGTTGCTCCACCAAAATCATAAGCAATTTTCCCTCTGATAGCCGATTGATTAATTTTCATGAAGCCAGCCGTTGCAACTGGATAATCATTTGGAAGCGACGTTGTCCAACTTACAGGGGCTTGTCCCTTCAACTCAGCAATATTACCCATTGGCACACCATACTGCGAAGGTGCTTGTTGGTCGGTTTTGCCCAATTCTCCCGCCACATAAATTGATAATGCTTTTGTTGGATTAATACTTAGTCCCGCACGCGTTGCCCAAAAATTGCCATTATCAATTTGCCCAACTTTATCACCACCATCACGATAGCCATCATGTTTTGAAAGTAGTCCTGCTACTCTGAATGCGGCAATTTTACCTAAAGGTAAATTTACTGCACCATTTAGTTTCAATGAATTATAATTTCCATAACTGGCCGAAAGGTCAACTTCACGGCTTTGAGTAGGTTTTTTAGCAATGATATTGACTGCTCCTGCCGTAGCATTACGGCCGTAAAGTGTTCCTTGAGGCCCCTTCAAAACTTCCACACGGTCGAGGTCAAACATGGCAGTATTCAATGCAAGTGGTCGATTGAGGTATTCACCATCTAGGCCTACCGTAACAGCTTGGTCAGAAAGTTCCGCGGCTCCGTTATTACTTCCCACACCACGAACATTTATTTGATTAAAAATTGTGTTCTGTACAATATTTAAACTTGGAGCAATGGCTTGTAATTGTAATAAATCTGAAATTCCTTGTTTTTGAATTGTCTTTCCTGAAACCAAATCCATGGTGATTGGCACTCTTTGTGCTGAAACTGAACGATTTTCTGCCGTTACTACTACTTCTTCGAGCGTTTCGTTGGCCTCTTTAAGTGTAACATCGACACTTTTTTGATCTGTTATAGCCACTTCTTGTAATTCATAACCTACGAATGAAAAAATGATTGACTGCCCTTTACGAGCCTCTATCGAATAATTTCCATCTTTATCGGTGGTTGTACCTTTGGTGGTTCCTTTAATAACAACACTTACTCCTGGAAGTTTATCTCCTTTATCAGAGCTAACTATTCCGCTGAGTGTTTGGGCTAATAGATAAGTACTTGTCAATAAAATTACGCTGCAAAGCAATGTAATTTTTCGGCTTAAATGATTAAAAATAGATTGACTTTTCATACATTTGGTCGGGTTTTTAAGTTTTAAGAGACTTTCAATTCCAATCAATTATTTTGGCCGTTTCTATTCGCAGTAGGAGCGGCTTTTTTATTGAATTTTAGGAATAATTTCTTGTACAAAAGTATTATTAGAATTGTTAAATTTATTATCAAAATCATTCAATTAACTGGCAAAATCAATCAATTTGTTAATTGATATACTAATATTTTAGCTCAATTACTGCAGAAACAATAATGCCTCTCCCAAATGAGGAAGAGGCATTATATAAACATTTTTAAATCTATGAATAAATTCTTTGTAATTGGACTTCAATCAAGCTACATTAGTATCATATTAAAAATGTCGGTTTCGATAACTTAGAAGGATTTCAATTCCATAAAGGTGCGATTGGAGTTTTGTCAATTTCTTCTTCAGTGGGAGTTGTCACTATATTTCAATTCCATAAAGGTGCGATTGGAGTCAGGCGTTGATGGTGAACACGTACAGGAACATGATATTTCAATTCCATAAAGGTGCGATTGGAGTTATAAAAATTCTTAGTGACGTAAAACATTGCGGCTGTATTTCAATTCCATAAAGGTGCGATTGGAGTGCAAATGAATACTGAAGATGCGAAACAAATAGCAATGTTTCAATTCCATAAAGGTGCGATTGGAGTAACTCGTGGGTGGGATTATTGTTGCTGCTCAACTGAAGTTTCAATTCCATAAAGGTGCGATTGGAGTCTTTTGAGAACCGTGTAAACGAAGTTTCTAAAAATCTGTTTCAATTCCATAAAGGTGCGATTGGAGTTTTACTTCTAACAATCCTCCTTTTATTGTACCCGTGTTTCAATTCCATAAAGGTGCGATTGGAGTTAATCGAGGTTAAACCTCACAATCGCACCATTTTGTTTCAATTCCATAAAGGTGCGATTGGAGTAAGCTAAGCCTGGAAAGAAAGATATTTCTTTTTCGTGTTTCAATTCCATAAAGGTGCGATTGGAGTCAAAAACAAGTAGCTTTACTTTCTGCGTGTCCAAATGTTTCAATTCCATAAAGGTGCGATTGGAGTAGCATCACCAAGTTTTTTGAGGTAATCAGTAGACTTGTTTCAATTCCATAAAGGTGCGATTGGAGTCTTTTGAGAACCGTGTAAACGAAGTTTCTAAAAATCTGTTTCAATTCCATAAAGGTGCGATTGGAGTTTTACTTCTAACAATCCTCCTTTTATTGTA
>NZ_CAKLPY010000007.1 GCF_923079645.1 Emticicia aquatica
TGTTGCTGCTCCTGAACCTGACCATACTACTGTCCCCACACAACCGCTCGCTGTCAAGGTAGCACTGCCACCTAAACAGATCGTCTTTGAATCTGTAATTACGGTCGGTAATGGATTTACTGTTACTGTCACTAAATCACTTGCCGTACAACCATCATTGTTCGATGTTTTACATGTTACTGTATATGTCGTCGTTACCGTTGGACTTACTGTTACAGATGTACTCGTTGACGTTATCCCTTGATTCCATGTTACGCCTCCTGCACAACCGCTCGCTGTTAATGTCGTATTTCCACCTAAACAAATAGAAACATCTGCACTTGCAGTCACTGTCGGTTTCGCGGTTACAGTTACTACTCCTGTCGAGGTCGCCGTACAATTATTACTATTTGTACATGTCGCTACATAACTATATGAACCTGTCGATAATGGACTAACAGTTATTGTGGTTCCTGTTGCTGCTCCTGAACCTGACCATACTACTGTCCCCACACAACCGCTCGCTGTCAAGGTAGCACTGCCACCTAAACAGATCGTCTTTGAATCTGTAATTACGGTCGGTAATGGATTTACTGTTACTAACGTTGTTGCAGTTGCAGTACAGCCAACTGCATTCGTTGCAGTTACGGTATAAGTCCCTGCAATAGTAGTTGTTGCTGTTGATCCAGATGTAGTTACAAAACCTGATGGACCAGTCCATTGATAAGTTGCACCACCTGTTGCGGATAAAGTTATTGGCGTATTTTGACATTTCGGCCCATTATTAGATGCCGTTGCTGTAATTGAATTTGATTTATTACAAGCAATGATTTCAAAATTATCGACATCCCAAACAGAGATACTAGCTCCATTTCCGATAGGAGAATAAGAAGTTAATTGGAATTCATAAGTACTAGCCGATGTAAATGTAAAATCAGCATCAGCCGTGAAGTCTATATTTTCAGTAGTCCAGTTTTGTGGACTGGTCGTTGCATCTAATTTTTCATAAATCAATACTCCTCCTTTATATACACGTAATGCATATTTAGTTGGATAATTATTCGAAGCCGTTCCGCCAGATGATGCAGGAGAAGGAGAATAGTATAATGTACTGGTTGCTTTCTGATTAAATTTCAGGCCTGTTATCGAGCCTATTTGTGATGGAGATAATGTAGCTGTAAACTTGATTGCTTTTGTCCAATCTGCTGTTGTTCCAGATGAGACACACATAGCGTTATCAGTTCCTGAAACACCACTATAACCAATTGTACAACTATGGAAATTAGTAGTAGGATTGTCTCTGAAAACATTCGATGCAGTTATTGACGTGAAGTTTGCTGTATTTGGATACGCTGGTGTAAATTCAGCATAAGTATATCCCCCGCTCAAGGCTTGGCAATTATTCAAATCATATTTTACAACTGTTGTTGGATTACAAGTTAAACAAACATTATTATTACATTCTGCACCAGAAGTTACGGTAACAACAGATTGCACTGCTTGCGAACAACCATTCAATGTACAAGTAGCCGTGTAAGTGGTTGTTGTAGTTGGAGAAACCGTAATTACCGATGAAGTTGCTCCTGTTGACCAGCTTAATGTACCAGTACAATTAGTTGCGGTTAAAGTAGCACTTCCTCCCGTACAAATTGTTGCATTTGTTACATTGATACTTGGCGATTGAGCTAATGTAATATTTGAAATTGCTCTTGCACCTTCACAGCTATTTGTTGTACAAGTAGCATAATAGGTAGCATTGGCTGTTACATTATTAATCACATAAGGTGTACCTGTATATAAAACAGTAGTCCCTGTTAATGAACCATACCATTTCACAGTTCCACTACAATTAGTTGCGGTTAATGAGGCATTTGCTCCATTACAAACCGTCGGGCTATTCACCGTTACTGTTGGTCTTGGATTTACCGTAACTATGTGTGTCGAAAATGTGGTTTTACAATTGGGGTCAATTGGCTTCACACAAGCATAGACATAATAAGTTATTGGAGAGCCTGTAGCATTTGCTGGCATCCCATTGATATTACTCAATGAAATGCTTGTTGCATTTGTTACATTGGCCTCGTCAGTTAAACAAGTAACTTTGTAAGTTGTATTGTCGTAAGGATTTTGACCAGATATTAATGGTTGAGAAAATACACACCATTCTACATAACCAGTATAACCAGTTGATGACGTAAATGATAATGTTGGTATTTTATCGCCCGAACAAATAGTAACATTATTACCATTCGACCAAACTGGACAAGTACAAGTCAATATTGTAGCATTGCTTGCAGTACAAGTTCCTGTCAAATTATCTTTTACGTAAAAAGTATAAGTTGTTCCAGTAGTTGAACCTGTTAATCCAGAAAATATATTCGACGAGCCAAAATTAACATTGTCTTTGCTGTAAGAATAATTTCCGCTACCGCCTGTTGCTGTAACAGTTACACTTCCATCAGATTTATTACAATTTGGTTGAGTCGTACTACTAATAGCTAAAACCAAATTTGCATAGCAAGTAGTTAGCTTAACGTTATCAAATTTTAAAGCAGTGCCATTGGCATAGCCCACAATTCTGATTTTAGTAGTGTTGGCAGGTGCTGTATAAACAATTGCACTAATTGGTAATCTACCATAAGTAGAATAATCATTCTCAACGGTATATTTGGCAGAAGTAGCCAAAAGAGTTGTACCATTATAGAACTCCATATATACTTTAGCAACTCCTGCCACTGGCGGGTTATGAGTCGCAGCGTCCATTCTCAAAGTATATGATTTACCAGCAACTACACCCGTTGTTATATCTTGATAAAAGTATTTATCACCCGTGGCGTTACTATTATTTAAAATTGCATAATAAGAAGCATCACTATATGCAGCAAATTCAACCCCACTTGGAGTTGCTGTCCAGCCTGTTGTATTGTTAGAAGCAAAATCGCCGTTTGATACAAAGTTATTAGAAAGACAAGTTGTACAACAATTAGCCGATGGCGTTGTAAAAGTTTTGTCGGTATAACACGCATCCAAGCCATTCCATACTCTAACGGTATATTGTGTATTTGGTTTTAAGTTTTTAAAAGTTAATGATGTTTGGCCTGACGCTAAAGATAAGTTCGACCCTGCACCATAAATCGGGGTTGTGCCATAACTCGCACCTTCATTAATATCAGCCTTAACAGTACCGATGCTACTGTTAAGATTTGTAATTGTTACCGAACCATTATTATTTGCTGTTCCACCATTACAATCGCCACCAGAAATTGCTAAGTCAACATCATTAATAACTGGTGCTGTACAAATACATTTGAAATTTCCGCAAACGAATGTGATTGATTTTCCAGAAATACCCGATTGGTATTGGATATACGTCGAAAAAGTTGGCGAGCCAATGGCATTTCCATTGACATCAAACAAATTTAGCTTTGTTACACAATCTCCAGCAAATGTTGTAATGTAAAGATTTTTGTCTGGTCCGAAAGCTAAGTCAAAAGCATTTACACTACCAACTGAGATTCCCCCATTGACCGTCGGTTTTGTGAAAGTATAAGAAGCAAGCTCAGCTCCAGCTGGGCTATATTTTATAATCTTATCAGCAACACTATTACTATTACTAGAAACTACTGCCCAAAGGTTATCATTGTTATCAAAAATAATACCTCTGTATTGAAAGCCAGACGGAGCAGTTGCAATTTTCACACTTGCTCCCGATAAGCTTGCAGGTAAATATTCAATCGTACTTGTACCAGAGTTTTTTTGCCAGTTAGTACTTACATAAACATTACCATTGGCTGGTCTAACTGCAACTCCCCATAAGTCTGCAGTTGTATTATTTTTTAAACTTCCCTTTGGATAAAAAGTTGTAATTGTGGCTGGTTGAGTTGGGCTAAGGCTTACATCAACTTTATATAAACCTGTATAGGTAGAAACAAACAAAAACTTAAAGTCTGTCGATGGCGAAACATCCAATAAGTCTTCTCCTGAAGGGAATTGAATTGGCGTTAAAAAAGCACCAGTTACAATATCATACACACGAATTTGCCCCAAACTATTAGCAGTGGCAATATAGGCAATATTCTTAGTCGGGTCTACAACCATTCCTTCACCACCACCATTGGGTAAGCTACAACTTGTCATACCAGTACTGGTAGCGTATTGATATACGTCCGTACGGCTGCCACTGCTTGTAAGTTCGCCCACAAGCATATAATACTTGTCGCAACCGAGTGGAGCATTTTGTGCTTCTGCTGTTGATGATGAGACTAAAGAAAATAGCAAAGCCAAAAAAGCCAGAACATAGCTTCCCCCTAATTGACGGAATGCTTTTATTCTTGCTTTTGTGGGCATAGTTCTCCTTTCAATTGTTACCAATACAGGCATTTGAAAGAATAGTTGCCATACTTTCTTAGATAGAATAAAGTTGACTAAAGCAGCGAAAAGATAAAACACTTTTCCTTTTTTAGCAATTTTGTTGACTGTTGCCAACCATGATGTAGAATCGCTCATCTTATTGTAATTGTAATTATTCACCCAGTATTTTTTTTCTAGTAAATTCAAAAAATATTTTGTTCACTCTTGAAGTCGATGCCCTATCTTCTCCAAGCTAAAGTATTAATGTTCTGCCCAATTTTTTTGCCTTCAGCCAATCCAACTTCGTTATCTTGGCAAGTATGAATTCCGCCATATAATCGAGAATTAGCCGATTCTAATGCTGATTCCCAAAAAGAATTAAAATGTCTAGCTTTAAATTCGACTAAACGCTCTTCATCTTTTGGTCGACCTACGTGTGAGTCATCCGTAAATTTGAATGAACTTCCATATAAATCTGTCAAAACCATTGCTGCTGCTGCTGCTTGCCCTGCATGACCAGAGTAAAAAGCAGGAAAAGGTGGCTCTGGCCAAAACAAATCCCACATTGTACTCATGTTATAATAAATAAAGAAGAATGGTCTTTCGGCATGATACGTATATTTGCATTTCCAACAGTTTATAAATGCATCAGCAACAGCCATGCCAATTTTTGCGTAAGTTTCGGCAGCTTTAAATAAATCTGGTTTTGCGGTCTTAATTGCAATCGTTGCCAAATTATATGAATGCCCAGGAGGCGAGAAAGTTTGTGAAGGGTCATCGCCCCACCAATTAGCAATTTCTTTTTCTTCCTGCGTTAGTGTCTTTCTTTTTGTATAAACTTCATACATCTGAGCATAGTATTGAGAATCTTTTCGATAATCAAATGCTATCATCTTTGGAACAGGCAAAGCTCCATTGGCAGGAGCGAAGGTTCTGTTTTTTCCCCAATACGGATGCAGCGGCAATGCTACTGGCGATTGTCCTTTCGGAGGAGCTTTCCAGTAACCATTTCCAACGGGTAAAGTATATGTACTATCAAAATTCTTTTTGTATCCTTCAAATCCACCATCGGTTTTTGACCATTCAAAAATCGCTTCGGCAATTGCCCGACCATATTGTACCGAATGCTCTTTAACTTCTAAACTCGTTGTAGCAACTTGTGATTGATTAATGGCATTTTCAAGTGAATCAATGCTTGCTATGTTTACTTTATCAGTTTGTTCGTACAAACGTTTCAACATATAAGCTTGACCAGCATTCAATGAAAGTATCCAGTTGTATTTTTTAGTTTTATCAGTTTTTGGCAAATTCATTAATCCTGCTAGTTGACCTTCCATAGATTTGCATTTCAATGCTCCCTCAACCACACTTTCGTACATCACTAAACCCATATACCCTACTGCACGAGAGCCGTATGTTGGTGAGCCATTAGGTGTAGCCTTCATAATTCTTACGGTCATTTGCCCCCATTTCACAGCAACCTCCGCAGATATATGATTTTCAGCAACCACTTTAGCATCAGATTTGCCTTCAAAACCATAGCACAATAAACTACTAACAGCCATCAAAACAATGGCTATAAAGTATGTCATTTTATGTTGCAAAAGTCTAAACTGCATTTCCGTTAACTGAATTCTTGACAAAATAAAAACACTAAATGCTTAATATATTTCAGTGAAGTTTACTAATAACTCGTTTTTTAATCATAGCAAAAGCCATCCAGATAAATAAATTATCTCGAATATTTTGATACACAAACACAAAGTGCATCGCTTTCTATCATGAAAAAACGGGTACAAAAGGGCGTAATGGTAACAGATACCACTCCCCTGTAAAGAAGGTTGTAGAAGTCAATCATCTTTTAGTATATTAGTAAAAGTTCACTCAATAGCAAATAATTAAAACCCAAAATCAAACCCCATTCAAGAGGTTAAAACTTATGACTTACTTTTTTGAATTATGTAACTGGCAAAATTTATTTTTTTCTCAACCACAAAATTTCAAATTTATATTCAAAAAGGTATAATATTCAATTAAAAAGACCTTCGGCATGATATTTGATACCGCTAAATAGGTTGCTTTTAATAGGTCTAATCCAAATCCATGCCAAAACTTTCTCCGAAGCACTTCTTTTTATTTTCACCTAAAATTTGTTAAAAAAAGGCTTTTTTGATGGAAATTCCCTGTTTTTCAATTCCTAATACTACATCTTCCCACGAAAAATGTGCAAAAACCATGCTAAAAAATTACTAAGCGGTCACGTATATCTAAAAATCAAAAAAATAACTTTATTCTAAGCGAAAATCACCGTTACTTTGTGCTGAAAAAAAACACAAATCACGTGAAACTTTGGCAAAAAGAAAGCAATAAAACTTCAGAAAAAGAGGTTGCCTTGAGAGAGGCGGCTCTAAGGATTGAACAATTTACGGTTGGCGGAGACCGTGAAATGGATATGTATTTAGCTGAGTTTGATGTACTTGGCTCAATGGCTCATGCTATCATGTTAGAAAGTATTGGCTTACTCGAAACCAATGAGCTGGGACACATCCTAAATGAATGCCGAAAGATATATAATGATATTATAAATGGCAAGTTTTTCATCGAAAAAAATATAGAGGATGTACACTCGCAAGTAGAATGGCTACTCACTCAAGCTCTTGGTGATGCAGGTAAAAAAATTCATAGTGGCCGCTCTCGCAATGACCAAGTATTGGTTGATCTAAAACTTTTCATGCGTCATCAGGTACGTCAAGTAGTCAATCAAACAGAGACCCTTTTTCATAAGTTAATTGAACTGAGTAATAAACACAAAAACGACTTATTACCTGGTTATACACATTTACAAATCGCTATGCCATCATCGTTTGGTTTGTGGTTTGGTGCGTATGCCGAAAGTCTGGTTGATGACACCGTTGTGATGCAAGCTGCTTACAAAGTTGTCAATAAAAATCCATTGGGTTCGGGAGCTGGCTATGGTAGTTCGTTTCCATTAAATAGAACCTTAACAACAAAACTATTGGGTTTTGACGACCTTAATTATAATGTTGTTTATGCTCAAATGACTCGTGGAAAAACTGAATATGTGGTGCTTTCTGGTCTAACTTCTTTGGCTACTACGTTATCAAGAATGGCAATGGACATTTGCCTTTATAATTCTCAAAACTTTAGTTTCTTGACGCTGCCCGACGCTTTCACCACTGGAAGTAGCATCATGCCTCACAAGAAAAACCCTGACGTAGCCGAACTCCTCCGAGCAAAAACAAATCGACTCAAAGGTCTTCCAACCGAACTCGCTTTCATAACAAGTAATTTGCCAAGTGGTTACCACCGTGATATGCAGATTTTGAAAGAAATTTTAATGCCAGCCTTCGACCAAATTTTAGAATGCTTGGATATTGCTCATTTTATGCTTTCAAATATTGAAGTGAAAACAAACCTTTTGGACGACAAGAAATATGACCCAATATTTTCGGTTGAAAGAGTAAATGAATTAGTGATGCAAGGTTTGCCTTTTAGAGATGCGTATCTACAAGTCAAAGATGAGATTTTTGGCGGAAATTACGAGGCTTCACGTGAGTTAAATCATACACTTGAAGGCAGCATCGGGAATTTATGTAATGATGAAATCACAAAAATGATGAACAAAACCATCAATAATTTCGACTTTAATACCGTTGATGAAGCATTAGAAAAGCTATTGAGTTGGAAAGTTGAATAGTTTTCAATGAGCATTGACAATCGTTAAATGATTGTCAATGCTCTTAAAAATCTTACTTTTCGCTCACTGCTACCGCTATTTTAGAATCGGCTGTGCCGTAATACAAATACCATTTCTTCTTAAAATTAACTAAACCTTCCACAAAAACTACGTGGTTTACTTGCCCTTCAAGTTCGTATGGTTTGTCTGGTTCAAAGAAAAAAGTCTTTGAGCGGTCAATTACTTTTGATGGGTCATTTTTATCGAAAAGTACTTGTCCTGCACGATAAGCATTTTTGGTATCTTTACTTTTGTTTTCAAAACCTTTGTTGGCACTATTATAAATCAGAAAAATCCCTTCGTTGTTGATAAACGCAGCTGGTCCAGATTCAACCAACCAACTATCAAAATTATCGTCACGTGGTTTTACGATGGGCTTGGGTTTTCCAGTTTCATCTTCCAAAATTTTCCAGTCTGTCAAATTATCTGAACTTGCCAAAAACAGACTTGTATCACCCCAATACATCCAATATTTACCATTTATTTTTGTTGCAACAAATCGCTCACCAACTTTCTTACAGATAATTGCACCCGATTTCGACCATAACATTTCATTTTTAGGGTCTTTAAATGCCAGACCTTCTTTTTTCCAATTTTGCAAATTTATAGAAGATGCAACACACAATCGAGCCGTTTTTCCATCATAAGCTGTATATGTCAATATATATCGCCCGTCTTCAGTTTCCACCAAACGAGGGTCTTCACAACCACCTGGATACTCGTATTTTTTCATAAAATCATTATCAGGATAAAAAACAGGCTTGCTCTGACGCTTAAAATGGATGCCATCCTCACTCACTGCCAAACCCAAACGAGATGTTCCTTGCACAATTTTTAAAGTATCTTCGGCTCGGTAAAGCAAAAATACTTTTCCATCACGCACCACTGCCGACGGATTATAGACGTCTTTGGCTTCCCAATTGATTGATTTTTGCAAAATTGGGTCATTGAATGTTGTCGTATCGACGGCTGCCAAAATCGGATTTTCAGCATCTTGTTTTACAAATTGCGTCAATTGCCAAGTTTGCTGCGTAGTATTTTTGCAGGAAGTAAACGCAAAAAGCAATAGAATGAGACTTTTTTTCATAAATTTGTTTAATAAGTATTAATAGTGGTTGAATATAATTTCGACTGAAATATACTTCAAAATCAACGACTGACAATCATCTTAAACGCTTTATTCTACAAACATGACCCGAAAACTATTCTTCATTTTCTTATTATCATCTAGTTTTACTTTTGCCCAAGAACGATTAATTCTAATTGGCGGGGGCAAACGAACACCTGATGTTTTGGCAAAATTTATTGAATTTAGTGGAAATGAAAACGGCAAAATTTTAGTCATTCCGTGGGCAAGTGGCGAGCAAGAAATTGCATTTTCAAATATAAAAAATGAAGTTGGGGCTTTATCAAAAATAGCCATTGAAAATGCACCTTTAGCTCCGTTAAATACAGAAACCAAGGCAAAACTCGTTGCTCAGCTTAAGACAACCAAAGGTGTATTTTTTTGTGGAGGCGACCAAAACCGAATTATGGAAGTTTTGAAGGACGACGAACTATTCAATATTATGCACGAAATGTATAAAAATAACGTAGTTTTTGCTGGGACAAGTGCAGGAACAGCCATTATGTCGGAAATAATGATAACTGGCGAAGGCGATTTTAAAGTGATTGATGGCTCGAAAGTCGAAACAAAAAAAGGGTTGGGTTTGATAAACAATATCATTGTTGACCAGCACTTTATTAAGCGACAAAGACAAAATCGTTTGATTGGTTTAATTTTCAAAAATCCAACTTTATTAGGTGTTGGTATCGACGAAAACACAGCTTTGGTTGTGGAGCAAAATCGCTACGCCGAGGTGCTGGGCGAAAGTCAAGTAATGATTTTTGAAGCATTGAAACAACCCAACGAAATGAAATTTTTGATGCTTCAAAAAGGTAAAAAATTTGATTTAAAAAAACGAAAAATAATGTAACATCATTCTCAGAATTATACAAAAAACAAATATTGAATGACAAGAATTGTGCGTTCGAGCTTTAAAACGCACAATTTTCAATTATCCATTTTACATTATCCATTAAAGAAGTACCTTTGTGGTTCAAAAAAGAATTCCAAAAATGACTGACCGTTATATGCAGCGTGGTGTTTCGGCTGCGAAAGAAGATGTGCATAAAGCAATCGAAAAGCTTGATAAAGGACTTTTCCCGAAAGCATTCTGCAAAATTTCACCTGATACTTTGGGCGGAGATGCCGATTATTGTAACATTATGCACGCCGACGGAGCTGGTACAAAAACATCTTTAGCGTATTTATATTGGAAGGAAACAGGTGATATTTCGGTTTGGCGAGGCATTGCACAAGATTCTATCGTGATGAATACCGACGATTTGATTTGTGTGGGAGCTGTTGGGCCAATGTTGATTTCATCGAGTATTGATAGAAATAAAAATAAAATTCCAGGTGAAGTTATTGGTGAAATCATCAACGGAACTGAAGAATGTTTGGAAATGCTTCGTAGCCACGGTGTTGAAATTTATAGCACGGGAGGCGAAACAGCAGACGTTGGCGACCTCGTAAAAACAATTGCTGTCAATAGTACAATTGTTGCTCGAATGAAACGCAGTGATGTTATTTCAAATGACAATATTAAGGCTGGAGATGTAATCGTTGGCTTGGCTTCCTACGGACAAGCAACTTACGAAAATACTTACAACGGTGGCATGGGCAGCAATGGTTTGACTTCGGCCAGACACGATGTTTTATCAAAAATTTATGCTGAAAAATATCCCGAAAGCTATGATAATGAAATAAATAAAGACCTAGTTTATAGCGGTGGAAAAGTGTTGACCGAAGGAATTGCAGGCACAAATGTCGGCAAACTTATCCTCTCTCCTACTCGCACTTACGCTCCAGTGGCAAAGGCTTTCTTGGCTGAACTTCGTCCGCAAATTCATGGAATGGTGCATTGCAGCGGTGGAGCTCAAACAAAAGTTTTACATTTTATCGAAAATTTACACGTTATAAAAGACAATCTTTTCCCGATTCCGCCACTTTTCAAATTGATTCAAGAGCAAAGTGGTACTTCGTGGCAAGAAATGTATAAAGTTTTCAATATGGGACATCGTTTGGAAGTTTATCTCGACGAACAATACGCCCAACGTATCATCGAAATTGCACAATCATTTGGCATTGAAGCCCAAATCATCGGTCGAGTTGAAGCCGCAGAAAGCAAAAAAGTAACTATTAAAAGCGAATTTGGCGAGTTTGTTTATTAATCGCCCTTATTGCTATTTTATAAAAAAGTCATGCTAAGAACCTTAGCATGACTTTTTATTTATATCAACATTGCAGTAAATTTACTGATTAAAAACCAATTCCAGCATAAAGTTTTACGTCATCAAGCGTGATAGTTGGGCCACACATAATCACTAGGCGTTCTACTACGTTGCGTAGCTCACGCACATTACCTGTCCACGGCAAATTTTTCATATATTCCATTGCATCAACGTCAAATTCTTTGGTTGCATCACCGTATTCTTCGGCCACATCATTCAAGAATTTATCTGTCAATAAAGGAATATCATTTTTTCGGTCAGATAACGCAGGAACATGAATCGGAATAACATTTAAGCGATGGAATAAATCTTCTCGGAAGTTTCCTTCGGCAATTTCTTTCCTCAAATCTTTGTTCGTTGCTGCTATTACTCTTACGTTGATTTTAATTTCCTTATCGCCGCCCACACGAGTTATCTTACTTTCTTGCAATGCACGAAGTACTTTTGCTTGTGCAGAAAGACTCATGTCTCCAATTTCATCCAAGAAAAGCGTACCACCATCAGCCTGTTCAAACTTACCAATTCTTTGTTTTATTGCTGAAGTAAAAGCACCTTTTTCGTGACCAAAAAGCTCACTTTCAATTAATTCAGAAGGAATTGCTGCACAGTTTACCTCAACCGAAGCTTGGTTACAGCGATTACTTTTTTCATGAATTTGCTTGGCAACCATTTCTTTTCCCGAACCATTTGGACCTGTAATCAATACACGAGCTTCCGTTGGAGCAACTCTATCAATGGTTTCTTTTACTTTTTTAATCAAGTCTGACTCGCCAACGATTTCGTTGATTTTATAGATTCTTCTTTTAAGAACCTTTATTACTTCAACATCTTTGTTTTTCTCGATGGCGTTACGAACAGTAACCAATAGACGATTCAAATCAGGTGGCTTAGTGATGAAATCGTAAGCTCCACGTTTCGTTGCTTCAACTGCATTTTCAACATTTCCAAAAGCAGAAATCATTACAAACTGGGTCATTACACCTTCTTCTTTGGCTTTCAACAGCATTTCAAGCCCATCTAATTTTGGCATTTTGATGTCACAAAGGGCTACGTCATATTGGGTTTTTAACACCATTTCTAGTCCTTCTTCACCATCTTTTGCCTCATCTACTTCGTACTCTTCATATTCTAAAATGTCTCTCAGAGCATCTCGAATACTTTTTTCGTCATCAACAATCAATAATTTTGCCATTGGTGGTTCTACTCTACGTGAGATTAATTGATATTATGATTAATGGTTTCTTTCTAATTAGGACGCAAAATAAAGAAAAAATCACAATTTTAGCGATATATTTAATATTTTAAACGACAACCTTTTTTGTTTATCTATATAAGAGCTAAGAAAATCGACTTTTATTCAAAATTTCACAACACATTACATTCTATGAATGTTATACTATTTCAAACAAATTAGAAAGATTAAGGCTTTATGAAAGTAGCAATAATTGGAGCAGGTATCGGGGGAATTGCGACAGCCATTCGTTTAGTAAATAAGGGCTACGAAGTTGATGTTTTTGAAGCGAACGATTATCCTGGAGGGAAATTAAGTCAATTTCAACAAGGAAAATATAGATTTGATGCAGGCCCATCACTATTTACTATGCCTCAATTTGTGGATGAGCTTTTTGTTCTCTCAGGAAAAAATCCCGCCGATTATTTTGAGTATATCCGCTTGCCCGAAGTTTGTAAATATTTTTGGGAAGATGGCACTCGTTTAGATGTCTCTGCAAACATTGATTCGTTTGCCAATGATGCCGAAAAAAATCTAGGAGAACCAGCCGAAAAAATTCGTACATTTCTAAAAAACAGTGCTTTAAAATATGATATTTTGAGCGGACTTTTCTTGGAAGATTCGCTGCATAAATTTTCTACTTGGACTTCCAAAAAAGCTTTTCGGGGTTATTTCAATTTGCCCAAATTAGGCATTTTTGGAACAATGAATGGAGCGAATGAAAGTTATTTTTCAACACCGAAAGCTGTTCAGTTATTCAACCGTTATGCTACTTACAATGGTTCTGACCCTTACCAAACACCGGCTACATTAAATATAATTCCACATTTAGAGTACAATATCGGAGCATTTTTTCCGAAAGATGGTATGTTTGGAATTACACAAAGTTTGGTAAATTTAGCTGAAGATTTGGACGTAAAATTTCATTATGAATCAAAAGTTAAAGAAATTATAGTAAAAAATGGGCATATTATTGGACTCAAAATTAGTGATTCCAAAAATGAAGTTGAATATGAACATCTTGCTTCTATTGTCGTTTCCAACATGGATGTCACGCCAACTTACCGAAAATTATTGCCAAAAGAAAAACATCCTGATAAGATTCTAAATCAAGATAAAAGCGGTTCTGGTCTGATTTTTTATTGGGGAATAAAACACGATTTTAAGGAACTAGGTTTGCACAATATTTTCTTTTCAGATGATTATCGTACCGAATTTGACTATCAATTTCACAAAAAAACGATTTATCAAGACCCGACAATTTACCTCAATATTACGTCAAAATACAAAAAAAATGATGCTCCCGATGGTTGTGAAAATTGGTTTTTACTCATCAACGCTCCCGCCAATCAAGGACAAGATTGGGAAAAAATCATAGCCGAAACACGCCAAAATGTGATTGACAAATTAAGTAGAAATTTGGGCGTAAATATTGCAGATTTGATAGAAAACGAATCTATTCTTGACCCACGAAGTATCGAAATGAAGACGTCTTCCGCACAAGGAGCTTTGTACGGAAACAGTTCTAACAATAAATTTGCAGCATTTTTACGACACGCCAACTTTTCATCAAAAATAAATAATCTTTATTTTGTAGGCGGAAGCGTACATCCTGGCGGTGGAATTCCATTGGCATTGTCCTCGGCGAAAATTGTAGCGTCGATGATTAAATAATTTCTATATTAAGGTTCTTTCTCAATGGCAACAATTATTAAGACCAAAATGTGATTACACAAAATTCAAGATTGACTGTACAAATTCAGTAGGTTTTTCGGCTTGTACCCAATGCCCTGCTCCTTCAATTGTTTCGATGGTAGCATTTGGAAATATTTTTTTTATAGCAGGAATATCTTCATCATAAATATAGCCCGATTCACCACCACGTAAGAAAAGAACGGGTTGAAGAACTTCGTGTACATCAGTAAAATCTCCACCGATTTGGTAAATCTCACGGCTCAAAACTGGTAGATTTATTCGCCAATCAAACTTTCCATCTTCAGTACGATAAATATTTTTTAACAAAAACTGTCTTTCACCAACATTCGATACAAATTTGGCTAATTGTGTTTCTGCTTCGTTGCGATTTTTGAGATTTGCTAAATCAATCGAATTAAGTCCTTGAATAATATGGCCGTGATGTGAAGGATAAAATTTGGGAGCAATATCAACAATTACTAGTTTTGAAAATTTATTCGGATATTTCATAGCAAAGTGCGTAACTGTTTTTCCTCCCATCGAATGCCCAATTATGACTGGTTTTTCTAAATGATTATCTTCGATAAATTCATTTAAGTCATCTGCCATCAATTCATAACTAAACTCCTCACTACGAGGCGATTGCCCATGATTTCGTGCATCTAATGCGTAAACAGCGTAACCGTTTTCGGCAATCATTTTACTAATCGAAAACCAATTATCTGACGAACCAAAAACACCATGTAGAATCAATATTGGCTGACCTTCGCCCGTTTTTCTAAAAAAAAGTTTCATGCTTTATTGCTAATTTAAAGCACAAAGGTAAAGCTTTTTTGTTCTTGAATTTCATTAAAAATGACTAAACTCTTATGCTCCTTTGACTTTAAATTTTAATTCACAAACATTTTTACCAATACGCTTACCATTTTTTAGGCCTTGTTCGTTTGAATTTCGGTAATGAATACCACCATAAAGGCGAGAAATTGCTGCCTCATCGGCAAACTCGTAGAATGAATCGAAAGTGCGAGATTTCAAACCTCTCGAAACATGAGAATTATCTATAAAATGATAATTAAAACCAAAGAAATCCGATAAAACTTGGGCGGTTGCTCCTGAAACTGAAGCGTGTCCAGAAGTATATTCAGGAAAAGGTGGCGTATCAAGCAATGGAGTCCAAGTGCGGTCAATTGTTGTACGAATATACGAAACTGGTCGTAAAACGTTGTGCATAAATTTGCATTTCCAACACGAAATAAAAGCATCGGCTGCAGCAATACCTACTTTACAGAAGATTTCAGCCGCTTTATCTAATGTCAGATTTTCTTTAGCAACAATCTGTGAAGTTATCGAAATTGCATGGCCCGGCGGCGTAAAAGTTTTCCCCGCATCATCCGACCAATACTTCGCAATGGCCATTTGTTCGTTTGATAAATTTTTGCCTACACTATACACTTCTAAAGCTTGAGAATACATAAGTGAAGTAATTCCTGCTTCACAACGAGGTGGATTGGGCAATTCAAAATCGGTATTTCCTTTTACAAAAGGTCGATTTTTTCCCCAAAATGGTTGTAACGGAATCTGTTGGTCGCTCGTTGGTGTCCAAACGCACGCTCCTGTTATATTTTTGTAATCTTTCGGAAAATTTTTGTCATAGCCTTCATGTCCACCATCGGCTTTTGAATATTCAAAAACCGTTTTAGCTATTGCTTCTCCAAGTTTTATTGACCGTAAAATTGTTTCTTTATCGGCATCATTTTGATATTTTCGCTCGAAAGCCTCCCGCAGCGAGTCAATTCTAATAACATTTGCCTTGGATATTTTTGCGTAAAGACTTTTAATGATAGTAGCTTGGGCTGCATTGGCACACAATACCCAATGATAGGTTTTGCTTGATTCGATTTTTGGAATAGTTTTAAACTCGTTCAAAACTCCTGTAAGCGATTGATAATCAGGCATTCCATTGACAACTGACTCATAAAGAGCTAGTCCAGAATAACCCAAAGCACGAGAAGCAACGGGCGGCGTAAAACCTTGTGTAGTTGGAATAAGCTGAAGTTGTAGATTGAACCAAGCCGTTGCAACTTCATTTGAATAGTCTTTTGTTGGTCGTTGAGCCACTGATTTTTGCAAAAACATTCCCAAAACACAGACAATTAGTATCATCTGTTGTGTTTTGGGAATTATGTTTTTAGCCTTCTTCATACATCAAATTTACACATTCATTCGTTAACTCAAAATTTTTGAATAAGTTAGCCGCAACCACTGACGGGATTTTTCAATGCCCGTCAAGGTTTTGGCCGAGCTTAAACAAAAATGAATTAAGAAACTATCGTGTATAAAAACGGAGAACTTGAAAGTTTACTTATTTGGTAAACTTCAATTTCAATATGTTCTTAGCAATCTCTTTTCCGTTTTTTAGTCCGTTTTCATTACCTTCTCGATAATGAATTCCTCCATAAAGACGAGAAATTGCCGCTTCATTTGCATATTCATAAAATGATTTAAAGCTCCTATCCGAAAATTTTCCAGTATGTGTATTATCTGTAAATGCGTAATTTTCGCCAAAAATTGTGGTGAGTATTTCGGATGCCGCACCCGAACCCGACGAATGCCCTGAAGCATATTCTGGAAATGGTGGAGTAACCAATAAAGGCGACCATTTTGGGTCAATTCCTTGACGAATATAGGTCTGCGGCCGCATTAAATTGTATGTATATTTACTACGCCAACAAGCAACAAATGCATCATTAATGGCCATTCCAACTTTTGCATAGACTTCCGCCACCTTATCTAACTTTACCTTTTCTTTCTTTAAAACGATGTTAGCAATATTGAAATGATGCCCTGGTGGAGTTAGCGAACTTCCACTATCATCCCAAAAGTTTGCAATTGCTTTTTGTTCAGTTGTTAAGGCTTTTCCAACTTCATAAACTTCTTTTGCTAGTTTAAACATTTCTGAATTTTCTTTGAACGAAAAAGAAGTTGGTGCAACTGGATTCGTAGTCATATTTAAGGCAGAAAAAGTTCTGTTTTTTCCCCAATAAGGAAGAAGCGGCGTCTTTTGAGTTCCTGTTGGTTCCCAAAAACCAATGCCTATTGGCGTTTTAAAATCAATCGGAAAATTATTGCTCCATCCTTCATTTCCTCCATCTGTTTTTGAATATTCCCAAATAGCTTGACCAATTTCAACACCAAAACTATTAGAACGGTCGGTAACTTCTTGGTTATCAATAGCTATTCTTATTACACTTTCGATATTTCGACGTAAAGAGTCAATTGCTCTTTTGTTCGCATCATTGGTTGTGGCGTACATTTCTACTACTAAAGTGCTAAGTGCAGCATTCGCTGCCAAACCCCAATTGTATTCTTTGCTTAAATCTGGTTTTGGCAAACTTGAAAGCCCTTTCAATTGCCCAACCAATGATTGGTTATCTTTCATGCCATAAACAACACTTTCGTACAAAGCTAAACTCGTATAAGCGAGCGTTCGGGCGGCAACTGGCGGAGCATATCCTGGCGTTGATTTAATCAAATATAATTGCAAATCAGTCCAACGAGTAGCAATATCCGCACTAAACTCACTCGTAGCTTTTGAAACGGCAACGGGAGTAGGTTCTTCGGTACTTTTATCTTTACAAGAAGATATCATTACACCCAAAACCAATAAAATAAGTAAAGAGCGTGATGATATATTAATTTTCCTAGAAAAGAAACTTGTAGAGTAAATACTCATAATCGTTTAATCTTTTAAATCTGCTTTTAGATTCCTCAATAACTGTTTCACGAACAATAATCTTGCCAAAGCAAATCAAAAGCTCAACGTTATTTTGCTCTACAAATAACTAATTATCAATAAATTAAATGTTTTTTTTCAAAAACCATCCAAATAATAGTGAAAACCACTAAATTTTCAACCAGACTTATCCAAAATCTTTAAACTCACCCGATTGATGTCGATGAGCCATTTCTACATAATGAGCGGCACTCAATTGCAGCATTTGTGCATATTCGGGAGTAATTTGTTTGACGATTTTGGCTGGCACCCCTAAAACCATCGAATAATCTGGTATTTCCATGCCTTCTGTTACTAAAGCACAAGCTCCAATGACACAAAATTTACCGATTTTTGCACGATTGAGAATCGTCGCTCGCATTCCGATGAGTGAGCAGTCGCCTACGGTTGCTCCATGCACAATTGCCCCATGTCCAACTGTTACATCATCTCCAATAATGGTTGGCTCGCCATAATCAGCATGTAAAATTGCTCCATCCTGAATATTGGTACGTTTTCCAATAATAATTTCTTCCACATCGGCACGAATCACCGCTGAATACCAAACCGAAGATCCTTCTCCGAGTGTAACTTTGCCTTTTACAGTGGCATTATGAGCAATAAAGTTTGACATTTTATATCTTTTTGGTCTTAGTTTTACACAATATTAACTCCTTTTCCTTACGGTTTTGATTTTTTTAGCAAATCTTACATTCCCAAATATTGAAAAAAAATCCTCTTCTTTTTCAAAAAGAGGATTTTAAATAAATACTTAATCAAACAATTATTTCAATTAAAAACGAGTAGAAACCATCAAATTTACGCCTCGTCCATCAGAAGCCCAAATGCCTGGCCCTGGATAAAACTGCGGACGTTTCGTGAAATATTGCTTGTTGGTTGCATTGTTTAGATTGAATTTTAATAATAGTTTTTTTGAGATTCTGTACGAAGCATTAAAATCCAAAATTCCGTAAGATGGCACAAGTCCAACACTTCCATTCGCAGAAGGTTCAACAGTATTAAATGCGTCGGCGTAGCTTTTAGCTGTATAACTAAAAAGGCCAGTTATGCTTAATTTTTTATGTCTGAAAGTGATTCCATTTCGACTAATTATTTGCGGTGTACTTTCCACGAAATTACCTTCAATATTAATGTTTTTTTCACCCGAACGAATCTCGGCTTTCAAATAACGAGCTTCCATCAATGAGGTAGAAGTGAAAATTGATACATTCGTTTTTTCGTTGATTCTTGCGTAATACTCAATGAATGCTTCCAATCCTTTGGTAAATGAGTCGCCAATATTTGTTCTTAAAATTTGAAAATTTCCGTTAGCATCGGTTTGAGCCAACGTTCCGAGTCGATTTTTATAAAGTAACTGAAAATAAGTAAACTCAATTCTTAACTTTTCAAAATTCCCTTTGTAACCTGCTTCGAGGTTATAGCCACTCGCATCTTTCAAATTATCTGACGATTTCTCATAAATTGATGCAGGAATAATGTCTTTAAAGATTACTGGACGGTAAGCTTGTGAAAAACCAGCATACAAATTTTGGTTGGTTGAAAGTTGGTAATCGGCATTGATGCCAAACAACGGAAAACGATGCGGAATCAAATTCGGCAATTTTGATGGGTCGTAATAACTAATTATTCCTAACATTTTTGACTCACCCGATTCAATTCTAAAACCTGGAGAAACAGCCAATTTTGACGTTAAATTAAGGCGATTTTCTACAAAAGCTGCAATATTTTGAGTTTTAAAATGCAAATCTCTTCCCCAATTTCCAGTGATACTTAAATCAAAATCACTGCCTGTTGTTCCTTTTCCTTGTTGACGACGGTGTAAATCATTATTCATCAATTGTACACCTCCAACCAAAATCGCAGGTAATTTTCCAACACGATATTCATGCAAAATTCTGAACTCAGATGTATAACTGTGGTAATTATCAATATCAACTTGGCGGTTGGCGTATTGCAGCGTTTGTGGGTCAATTTTATCAATAATATCAGCTGTTTTATCAAACATGACACTATTTCTCGAACCCAAAACGGCCGATGTAACCCACGAAAGTTTTGTACGGTTGCTCAAAGCCCAATTGAATGTAAGCGAAGGCACATAAATATCTGGACTATAATAATTTCTCGAGCGAATCGATGCTTTTGGGTCGGCATAAAACATCGCATCGGTTTGTTGACCTGCTAATTGAAAAACATATTTTGAGCGAGAAAAATCAGCTTTTATAGATAATTTTTGGGTTGGACGATAGGTAATTTGAGCAGATTGTGCTTCATAATTACTTCGGCTATTATCACGATATCCATCTGAAACTCGTTTACTATAATAAGCATAATAATTAACCTTCCCGACTTGTCCACCAACGGCATTGTAAGTACTCAACAGGCCAAAAGAACCAATACTATTGGTGCTTTCAAAATCAAAAACTTTGGTAGAATCACCTTGTTTTCCAATATAATTGAGCATCCCACCAAATTGAGCTCCGTATTGCAAAGAACCAGTTCCTCTAATCATTTCAATGTTCTGAATCGCTTCCATTGGCATTGAATAATGGCTGGCAGGATAACCATAAATATCAGAGTTCGTTATAATCCCATCTTTACGGATATTGAATTCCCAGCCACGATGTGGGTCTAGTCCACGCGTAGAAATATTTATTTGATTGCCCGAACCATCCATATCATAAACAAAAACCCCAGGTATTTTAGCAAAAATTTGTCGAGGTGTTTTTTCTGCAATATTTGCATCAAGGCCTAAAACATTGATAACTTCAGTCTTTTTCCCTGCATAAAGAAATGTTCCTTTTGTATTGGGCAGACTTTGGATATTCAATTTATATTGTTGTTCAACCACCTGTATTTCATCGAGTTTCAGCACTTTTGTTGAATCTTTTTTTTCTTGAGCAAAAACAAATTGGACAGAAAACAGTAGAAAGAATAGTATATTTTTATTTTTCATTGTTATTGCTATTTTGTTGGTAAACAGTGTAAGCCGAAGCTATTAATACAATGTTTTTGATGATATATTGACCAGCTAAAGTCAAAGCAAAATTTGACTGCCAAGTCTCGCTTGGTAAAAGAATTAGGGGTAAAAAAGTGGTAAACATTTGCAAACAAAAGAGTACAAAAGCAATTTTCGTAAGCTTTGGAAACAACCATAATAAACCTATCAAGCATTCTGTCAAACCTAAAAAAGGAATAAAAAAAGAAGCAGAAATGTACGGTTCAATGGTTTGATGGTGCAAATGAGTTACAATATCTTTGGCAGGTGAAAGTCCAATGATTTTGAGAAAACCAAACCAAAAGAAAACAATAAAAAGAGCTAAACGATTCATCCAAATAAATGAAAATTGATTTGAATGGGTATTATCCAAAGTCGAAGTATTTTTTTTCATGAAAATTCTAAATTAATGTATAAAAAAAACGTAGCATTACCTTCTTGAAAGGAATGCCAAGCGAATTAATCAATCAATAAGGGAATTTATGAAAACATCGGTGGCGGAGCATTGACCGATAAAATATGTATTGAATTCGGAGCAGTATAATGATAGTTTTTTGTCGGTAAATCTTCAACCAAAAACCACGCAATCGTTTTTGAATGAAGTTCAACGTAATCTTTCGTGATAGTACTAAAAAGTTCTAACGCTTTTTGACTAGAAGTTTTATGTTTTTTTGAGAAAAGATTCAAGTTTTCGTGTACTTCATTCATCAAAGCCAACAAATTATCTCGACTTACATCAAGGCGACTATAATAGGTATAAAGCGTATCTTTTTGATAAACTTGTTCGTAAGATTGATAAAAATCACCTTCGTAAATTGCCGTATTTCCTTCTATTATATCATTTCGCCATTCGGTTTGATATGGCATCGAAATTTGCATTTTGAATACCAATTTATCTCCACTTATCACAACAAAGCTGCTTTCTTTTACCCGATGGCTTTCCTGCCATTCGTTCCAAAATGAAATAAATGTAAAGCCCAAAACATTACAAAGTAACAGGCAAAGAAATAATATGGAAGCCGCTTTTTTCAGTTAAATAAATATCGTTTTAATCATACAAATCTAATTTTTTAATTAGATTTTGTAAAAAAATTTAGCAAAGAAAGTGATTAAACCATTCAAAAATAATGATTTATATCACATTCTTTGCTAAAGAAACTAAAATTTATTTAGAAACGATACGCATAAGTAGCCGAAAGGAAATAATCAGCAAACGCTGCATCGCCCGATTTGAAACCTGTTGCTGTCCACGTTGGAATACGATTTCTTACAACTGCATATGGCACTGCAACCAAAAGAGAACTTTTGTGACTGCTCCAAATGATTCCTGGCTCAATCGAAACAATATAACCTGGGCGGCGAGAACCACCGCTACCACCAATGGCATCAACTGCTGGTAAACCTTCTAATCTTCCGCCTAAACTAACTGCAATATTGCGTTTAGGAAACAACGCATAAGTCATACCTACACGAGCTCCAAATTGGTCAGGCACTGAAAGATTGGTTGCTCTATTTAATTCTTTCGGGCTGAATAAATAGAAACCATTGAAATATAGATTTGCTTTCTTGAATAATGAGTAATATCCTTGCACTTCGATACTTTCACCCCAACCGCTATCGCCTAATTGGATTGATTGGTCAACTTGTTTTACTTGGATATATTCTTTTTTATCTTTATCTAATTTGTGAAACCCGTCTTGCACATTAGCATTGCCTGTTGGAGCTTTTATTCCTACACCAATAGCAATATTACCTTTCGTGTGTGTCATTGGATTAAATAACCAAAAAGAAGCCGACAAACGCATATCACCAACACCTTTTGATTGTGTATGAAAACGTGGATTTGACCCTGCTGGTGTACCATTTCCGTAATGTTCATAAAGAGATGAGCGGTCGTTGAATGAAAGCGGCACATTAACCGTAACATTTAGACGATTAGTAATAGCATAAGTAAGTCCAAAATCGAAACTGTGTTGGTCGTTGATAACTTCGGTGTGTTGTTCTACTCTTTGTTTTTGCTCAACTGTTCCCACAAAATGTTTGTATGAATGTAAGTAACGATAATTTGACGAAACTTGAAAATCGCCAGCGTGCATAAATGCTGACCCGCTCGGATTTCCATTCGCCGTTGCCATCGAACGTACAGCAATACAACCTTGTGAAAAAGCTGACGAAAAAACTGCCATAAAAGCAAAAGTAAGTAATAGTTTTTTCATAATATTTTTGGTTAAAAATGAGTATATTAAAAAGAGAAAGTTAATTTAACAATGTTTTTATTTTCTAGGATTATCAATAACCCGAACCATCAGTTTTGCCTCTAGCAATAGCATATTCACCGATTTTTTTGCCATGAACTAATCCCATTGTGCAATCTACTCGGTAGTGAATCAGTCCATAAACCCTAGAATTAGATGCTTCTTGAGCTTTAGCAGTCATTTCGGAAGCTTTGTTTGGAAAAATAGCTCCTAAAACAGTTGCCGCCGCCGAAGAAAACGTTGAATGGCCAGAAGTATATGAAGGGAAATTTGGTAAACCAACTGATGTTTTCACACCAAATTGTTGCGGTCGAGGTGTATAATAATAATATTTCGTTTCCCAGCAAGCAATTCCTGCATCCATTAGAGCTGTATTTACTAAAGCTAAAGTTCGGGCAGTTGCTACTTCGCTAAATTTATTTTCAAAGCAAAGATTGGCTGCTTCACGACTCCAATGCCCTGGTGGCGTATAACTTCCTGCACCATCTGCCCAATAATTAGCAATACGAGCTTGTTCACGTGTTTGATTTTTTTCAATCGATTTCAACTCGTCAATGTCTTTTTGAAACTCTGCCGAGTTTTCCAAATATGGAATCAACGGACGAATATTCACTAACGTAGCCTTGTCGAAATTCCAAGTTGCTACCGCTCCATAGTTTGGCAACATTGGAGGTCGTGCAGGAGTTTCTTGGCTTACCCACGGATTTTTAACACCTATTTTTTTAGCATTTTCAATCATTCCAGCCGTAAGTGTTTGGTTATTTGAAGCACTCATACCGTCTGTTTTAGCTCTTGCCATTACTTTTGCACCCACAGCTTTGCCAAGGGCTTCTCCTGCCGAAATATCCGACGGAACATTCATTCCAGCCCAAAGACGAGCATTTTTAGCTTCCGCTAACTTTGAATCTAAATAAGGCACTTCGCCAGGAAACATCGCAACCAAAATAGTGTACGATGCCGCTGCAACAACAGCATCTTCTGACGGATACGATGGCAAATCGGTTACAGGTAATAAAGTTGTGATAGAAGCATCATTTTTTGATGGAGCTTTACGATTATAAGTATATTTATAATTCCAAGCACTCACCAAAGCATCATATTGAGCAACACTCAAATACGCCAATGCACGAGCGGTATAAGGCGGATTAGCAAAAGGAAATTTAGGGTCAGCTAATGGATTAGCTGCATCTGGAACTGGGTATTTTCCTTCGGCATTTGATGCTGGCGGAATATTATATCTAGCCGCTAATTCACGAGCAATTTCGTTCCATCGATATGCTGCTCCCGCACCCCAATACGCAACGGCTGTTTTATTTTCAGCCGAAATGCCCGAAACTGTTGTTTTCAATGCTGCTAATTCTGCTTGGTATTCAGTTGAATTGACAGCTTTAGGTTCGGCCACATTTATATCGGTAGGAGAACCCAAAATATAAGTTTTCCAAGAACCTGCTTTTTCATCTAATTTTGCTGGAACAAAAGCCTCTTTTGTTGGTTCAGAAACATTTTTATCGCACGAACTAACGATAATACCAAACCCTAAAACAACTAATAATAAACTTGATATTTTGTATATATTTTTCATTTATTCTTTACAATATAAATTTCACAATAAACACCTTTCTACTTCTTTGTTACTTGCTTTAAATAATTAAATTGGTATAAAATTCCAATCGAAAAACTAACTGTTTGTCCAACATTCAACCCATTTATCACTTTTGATGCTCTTAGATTAAAACCAATATTTTTGGGTTGATATTTAGCATACAAACCAACACTTGTGGCAGTCATGTTATTTGTTGGAAATGGCATATCATTGCGACGAATATTATCACCACCAACACACGAAAACTTTTCAACAAAAGCCTCAGCCTGAATTCCTTTTTTATCATATCCAGCTCTTAACGCCACATCGGTAGCATTCGGTACACGCACTTCATTAGTATTATAAACACGGTTATCAGCTTGGTATGCATCACGGTCAACTTTGATATTACTACGAAAAATATAACTTGCATGAGCAGTTACATAAGCTCCCGATGCGTGCTTGTAATTACCAATTAATCTACCAGTTGCAGTTTTGGTTTGTAAACCGATTGACATTGGCAAAAAATCAGGTACATAATTTCCAACTGGAACCGAACCACCGATAACTCCATGTAACGAAATACCTTTATCGTTTTCGACCAATTTGTATTTCAACCAACCTGAAAAATCTTGTATTCCTTTTTGTCCCATCAAATTTCCCGCACTGGCTTTTGTTTGCACATAAGGCAAGCCAACAATTACATTCAATTTATTAGTAATTCCGACCGCCAACATTGGTATTACACTTTCAGTTGTAAGCGTTCCAATATTGAAATTTTCACGTTTCAATGTATTCTCCCAATACTGTTTCCAACTACTATTGTTGTATGAAACAGCCAAACACCCTGTATTCTTGGGCATATAAATTACATCATGTGGCATTTGAGCAAACACACTTGAGGTGGCACATAGCAGCCCTACAAATGTGTATTTAATTATTGAATTCATTTTTCTTTGGTAAAATTTTAATCCGTACATCTTCTCTTTTTAGTGAAATAAATAATAGAACTATTTTGATTTTTTATTGGATTCTTTAATTTCTATCACAAAGAAAATACTTTTTTAATTATTTTCCAATTTTATGGAATATTTTTCCGAAAAAACATTCCATAAAAGATATGTTTCACAAAAAATAAGCTTTTTAGAGAAGAAAATAAGGATCTCTCCACAAATTATACCCAAATAAAGTATTTTAAAAGTATTACTTTTTATAAAAAAATATTAAATTTTCCAGAATAAAATTCCATAATTACGGAATTTTGTTTATAAACCAATATAAACCTTAGAGTGTTGAAGTGAAAAGGTCAATTATTTAAGCAAAAAAAACTCTGCACATAAAATCAATGTGCAGAGTTTGAAAACACTTAATCAAATCTTTAATAATTTTTTTATTACGAAATTTATAGTCGAAAGAAATAAAAACTCTGCACTGTCAAATGCGGTACAGAGTCCGAACAAATAACCTATGACGAATTTCGCTTCTGTGACTTAATATTTTTTTGTTGCAGCATGAAATGTCTGCCAACTATGCCAAAACTCTTGGTAAGCATTTATTCGCTTGAGCGAGTTTATTTTTTTTGATTGACCAACCTTATTACCATCCAACGTAAAATATTGGTCATCAAACCTAAGCGTATCATTTTTAATTGAAAACTGAGCATCTTTAGATGGTCTTTCAAAAGCAAAAAAACTTTTATTATCGGCCGCCATAACTATCAATACGGGTTTCATTCCTACTTGCTCGTTGATAATTCTTTCTTTTTTCAAGCGAAGCCAATCAAAAGCTTTGCTTTCTTTTCCAATTTCGATACCAACTACCCAAGATTTATCTTTCCACGACAAAGAATCAGTTCGGGTTAAATCACTTTTACTTTTTCCTTTTTCGTACTTAGCCGTACTATCATACTTCTCTTTAAAATTCAAATCAGGTTGCATAACTAAACTATTTGGATACAATGCTAACCATTTTTCGAGCGAAGTTTGTTGAGCTAGTAATTCAGGAAGAAATTGACCTTTTAATTTTCCTGTAATAGCCTCGCCATTGGCTTGTCGCCACCAGCTTTTGGTTGTTACATCTTCAAACATGGCATTAAAATGGTCCATTCCTACCAAGCGAAATTTCTCAGGTTTTCCATTTACGATTGGCTCAAAAATTCGTCCAGTACGGCATACAGAGCAGTAGGTTACCATAATTGGTTTTCCTGCTAATGTGTCTAATACTTGATGATGATAGGCAATTAATGAGATTGGATAGGCTTTCGCTTCACCATTTATCTCGATTCCAAGTACAATCCTATCTTTTTTAACTTTATTCGACTTTGCATTTTTTAATTGTAAATCTTTCGGCAAATAGAACATCGAATCGGCGGCCATCATAAAATTAAATACATATATTGACGCTAAAACCGCTATTATACTCGTCAAAGTAAACCATTTCGAGGTTTTTAAAGCTTTCAAAAAGCCAACTATTGCTAGTAAAAAAAAGAAGCCACGAAAAGCCCAACGCCAAGTATAAAGAAAGTACGCAAAATCAAGGCTTTTGATTCGTTGACTGCCTGGCATTGGCATGATGAAATAAACATTCAAAAACTCAAATAAGATTAATCCGATTATTCCAACATAAAAAAGTTTTTTCATAACCATGTATTACTTTATTTTCGATTCAACAATAGAAATTAGATTTTTTAATCATTAATGAATTCATTAAATTGCAAAGCAAAGTAACAAACAAGAATTAAAAATTCCAAATTTGTGGAAAATAAATAATATAATTCCGAAATAATGGAAAATAATTTTGGCTCTAATCTCCGATTCTTACGAAAGAAGAAAAAACTAACTTTAGAAAATCTTGGAGAAACATTAAAAATAAGCAAAAGTGCTATTTCTGATTACGAAACTGGAAAAACATTTCCTCCTTTAGATGTTTGTGAATTAATAAGCGACTTTTTTGGGATTAATATTGACGACTTAAAGAATTCCAATTTTACGGAATTTACTGAAGAACAAATTGAAGATTTCGTTCACGCAAAAGCAAAAAGTAAACCGTCAAAAGATACAAGCGATGACTTTAGTAACGAGAAAAAACAATTAGAATTCCATAATAAATTACTAAGTCAACAAATTGAAGGCCTTCAAATTCAACTACAATTAGTAAAGCAAATAGTAGAAAGCAAAGATTCGGAAATCAAATCTTTACAAATTCAGGTCAGACTTTTAGAAGAAAAAATTAATGGTTGATTGTACTAAATTTGGCAATTTTAGAAATAAAAACTACGCTAAACTCAAATCTGCAACACTTTTTATAAAGAAGTAGGGTCATTAAGCGGTTTTATCTTGATACTTTCTTTTTTCATTTCAATCAAATTCGCAACAAATTCATTTGTTTGCTCAAGTGTTTCACTTTCGCCAGTCAATTTCCTTACCAAATTCAATAAATAACTTTGGGTTTGTAAAATTACATCAAGTTGTACTTGATTTTGTACAATTTGCTTCTGATTTCTGACAATATTAATTTGATTATTAACTATAATTTCTTGATTACGAATAATGGTCGTTTGATTATGAATCACAACTTCATGATTATCAGCATTTTGTTGCTGATTTTGAATCATTATATCGTAATTATCAACAATTCGCCCTTGCATTTCTTTCAAAAAATCTTGTTCAGCAAGCAACTTCTGCAAAATCTCTTCAATATTTTTCATATCATCTAAAGGGCTTTTTATGTATAATAGATGAGTTTTTTTCTCAAAACTATTATTCATTATTTATATTTGTTTTTTAACCAATATTTGCAACTAACTTTGTAGCCGTCTCATCACAAAAGTAATATTTTTTTTTATGTCCATCGATAAAACACAAAAAAACAAAATCCCTTACTTATATATAGCTTTTTTAATTATTGTATTGAGCTTTTGGGGCTATTATGTAAATTCTACAAACAGCTTTTATGTTTTTGCAAAACATTGGGCGGCAGTTTTGACCATGATTTTTGGGTCATTCATTGCGGGGTCAAGCCCCGAAGGCAGTGCTGCAATCGCGTACCCAGTTTTTACACTATTATTGAAAATTGAACCCGCTATTGCTCGAAACTTTGCTTTTGCTATACAAAGTATCGGCATGACTTCAGCATCTTTATTGATTTTAGGATTGAAAATTAAAGTCGATTGGGCATATATCAAGTATGTTACTTTTGGAGGTGTTTTTGGATTAATTTTTGGCACTTATTACATCGTTCCTTTGATTTCACCGCCTTTAGCAAAGTTGTTTTTTGTTTCGCTTTGGTTAAGTTTTGGATTGGTTTTATGGTACGAAAATCTACAACCACAACGAGAAGTTTTTGATAAAATTCAAAATTTCGTCAAATCTGATATGGTCAGATTGATATTTTTTGGATTAATCGGCGGCATGATTTCTTCACTTTTTGGTACAGGAATTAATATTTTTACTTTTTGCTTGATGACAATTTATTATCGAATCAACGAAAAAGTTGCCGTTCCATCTTCGGTTATCATCATGACGCTCGAAACTTTACTTGGATTTTTTATTCATGGAGCGGTCATCGGAGATTTTCAACCTGAAGCATTTGAAATGTGGTTGGCTTGCATTCCGTTCGTAGCTTTTTTTGCACCGTTGGGTTCATTTGTTATCAGTAAATTACCACGAAAAACCATTGCAACATTTCTTTATATTATTCTAATTGTACAATTTATTGGGGCAATTTGGGTATTAAAACCATCCATTCCACATTTAGGCCTTTGTGCGGTTACGCTTTTGATTGGATTAGGTACATTTACTTATTTGGCCCGCTTGAAGCGAAATAATAATCCTATTTAATTTTAGGTAATGAAATATTCATTTTAACGGCAATTATACGAATACCGAAAATTGTTAGAATAGTAACAACATCTACTATTTCGGGCGAAATACTCGCTTTTCGTAGCAAAAAGAAAACTATTCCACCTAAAATACACGCCGTCGCATAAATTTCTTTTCTAAAAAGTGTCGGTATTTCATTCAGTAAAATATCACGAATTACTCCTCCAAAACACGCTGTAATCGTTCCTAAAATCAAACAAGAAGGCATATCCAAATGTATCGCAATGCCTTCTTGAATTCCTCGAAGTGTAAAAAAACCTAGACCTAAAGAATCAAAAAAAGTAAGGGTTTTATCTAAGGTTTCAATGCGGTTTTTGAACAATATGGTGATCAATGTCACTGTTACAATAAGCAAAATAATGCTCGAATCAAGAATCCATCTGACTGGTAAATGACCAATCAAAATATCTCTAATCGTGCCTCCACCTACCGAAGTAACAAAGGCGATTACGGCAAGTCCAAACACATCTAGTTTTTTCCGAATACCAGCCAAAGTACCCGAAGCAGCGAAAGCAATAGTGCCTCCAATATTAATAAAAGTAAAAAATTCCACCGTAAAATATGTTTTCAGGAACAAAAGTAAGACAAAATATGTCATTTTTAGTGTTCATTGATTAAATTGCACCATGCGAATAAGTCCAGAAACAGTCCAACAAATCATTCAAGCCGCCGACGTTACTGAAGTTGTTGGTGAATACGTTTCTCTCAAAAAACGGGGAGCAAACATGATTGCGTGTTGCCCTTTTCACAACGAAAAAACACCTTCATTTTATGTCTCACCAGCCAAAGGCATTTATAAATGTTTTGGTTGTGGAAAAGCGGGGGATTCAGTACGCTTTATCATGGATATTGAGGGGATTGGTTATCCTGAAGCCTTAAAACATTTGGCTAAAAAGTATGGAATTGAGGTAGCTGAAAGAGAAGTAACGAGTGAAGAGCAACAAGCTCAAAATGACAAAGAAAGCCTGTATATTGTTTTAGATTTTGCGAGTAAATACTATCAAAATCAACTTTGGAAAACTCCCGAAGGAGAAAGTATCGGTCAGAGTTATTTCAAAGAAAGAGGTTTTAATCATACTACGATTCAAAAATTTGATTTGGGTTATAGCCCCGACGGATGGGATTCTTTCACGAAACATGCCATAAAACATGGTTTTTCGTTAGATATTCTCGAAAAAGCTGGCTTAACCATTATCAAAGATGGTAAAGATTCAGAACGCACTTTTCCAATTGATAGATTTAGAGGTCGAGTCATTTTCCCGATTCATAATGTTGGAGGTAAACCAATTGCTTTTGGGGCCAGAATCCTAAAAAAAGACCCAAATTCACCTAAATATTTAAACTCACCCGAAACGGCCGTTTATCATAAAAGCCACATTGTTTATGGCATTTTGCAAGCCAAAAATCCGATTCGTGTTGAAGATAATTGTTATTTGGTGGAAGGTTACACCGACGTGGTTTCTTTAAATCAATCGGGGGTTGAAAATGTCGTTGCTTCTTCGGGAACTTCGCTCACCAAAGAGCAAATACAACTTATTAGGCGTTTTACGAATAATATAACAGTTTTATACGATGGAGATGCCGCAGGAATCAAGGCTTCTTTACGGGGAATTGATATTATTTTAGAAGAAGGCCTCAACGTAAAAGCCGTAGTTTTTCCTGATGGTGACGACCCCGATAGTTTTATTCAAAAAGTTGGTAGTCAAGCATTTAGAGAATATGTTCAACGAACTCAGAAAGATTTTATTCGCTTCAAAACCGAAATTTCGCTCAAAGATGTTGGACATGATCCCATCAAACGTGCTGAAGTAATCAAAGAATTAGTTGAAACCATTTCAAAAATTCCTGATTCAATCAAACGCTCGGTTTTCTACCAAGAAGTGGCTAGTTTGATGGGAATTGAAGAACAAATACTCATTACAGAAGGCAATAAAATTTCGTTAAAGAAGGTAAATGATGCCGAAAAAGACCGCCAACGCCAAACCCGTATTCAACCTCAGCAAGTCGGTAATTTAGATGTATTGGTTGAGCGACCTGCGGTAAATCAACCAACTTTACCAGAAAAAAATGAACCTCAACGCTCTCCAATTTCTTATCAAGAAGAAGAAACCGTTAGACTTTTGGTTTGTTATGGCAGCGTAGTTATTGAACATATTGCGGTTGAGAATAGAGATGTAACTTTGGTTGATTATGTTTTTCAAGAAATCAAAGAAATAGCTTTTGAAACACCTACTTATCAGAAAATTCTGGAGATTTTTCGGGAATTTTATCATCGAAACGAAATTCCACATACAAGTCATTTTACAAGTCATCAGGATTCCGAAATTCAACAACAAGTTATCAATTGGCTCTCAACGCCTCATCAATTGAGTGAAAATTGGTTAAAAAAGGACATTTATATTCCAATCGAAACTGATAAACTCGCTGATTTGGCTTATACAAATGTACTACGTTTGAAAAAAACTCGTTATGAATCTGATATGGCAAAATTGTCGAACCAACTATTAGAGGCTCAAAGTTATGAAGAGCAAGACCAAATTTTAGTTAAAATGATGCAACTAAAAGAGGTTATTAAAAAAATTGCTGGGCTACTCGGAACTGTGGTACAAGGCTAGTTTACGTAAGTAGCAAAAAAATAATACAATGCAAATAGATATAAAAAACATAGATTTTTTGTCTGAATTAGATTTTCAGACTTCACGAAGTGGAGGCCCTGGAGGGCAAAATGTCAATAAAGTAGAAACAAAAGTTGAATTACGATTTGATATTCAGTCTTCAAATCTACTGACTGATAGTCAAAAAGCGAAACTTATCGAAAAACTCCAAAATCAGCTTATTCAAGAAAACATATTGAGCATAACTGCCCAAGAAAAACGCAGTCAATTACAGAATAAAGAGTTGGTAATCAAGAAGTTCTATAAGATTTTAGAAAAAGCTTTCCATGAAAGAAAAAAACGCTTAGCTTCAAAACCTTCACAAGGAGCGGTTGAAAAACGACTAAAAAGCAAGAAAATTGATTCAGAAAAAAAGAATACAAGAAGTAAAAAAATAGACTTAACCGAAATTTAATCATTTTTCATCGAGCGAGTCCTTAATTTTGCCACGAAACTTTAAACCCATAATGCAAAAAAACAGCCGTCTTCTCATTTTTATTTTTCCTATCCTCTTCTGTTCGTGCGATTGGTTTACAAAAAAACCAACACCTACGCCAGTAGTAACAATTCCTGACTTTGAAACTACACCTAAAAGTTATTTATTGCCTACTGGAGTTGCGGATGAAGCATCTGGTTTGTGCGATAGTCGAAGTATGGCTGGAAATGTTTGGGTACACGAAGATGGCGATAATCCAAATTTGTTGTACCAGTTTTCGCATACAGGACAATTTAAAGGTCAGTTGAAAATGCCATTTCCGAACAGAGACTGGGAAGATATAAGTATCGGAGCTGGGCCAGAATCGGGAAAAAACTACATTTATTTAGCTGATATCGGTGATAATAATGCAGCCTACGAAAACCAATATTATGTTTATCGCTTTCTTGAACCACAATCTCTTAGTCAGCAGGTGAGTAAATATGACAGAATAGCTTTTCAATATCCTGATGGTAGCAGAGATGCAGAATGTATCTTGCTCGACCCTACTACAAAAGATATTTATATTGTTACGAAGCGAGAATTCAATGTCCGAATTTATCAACTTCCATACCCTCAGTCAGTTACAGAAGTTCAAACAGCTAAGTTCATTCAGGCAATTCCATATTTAATTATTACGAGTGGCGGTATTTCAACAGACGGCAAGGAAATTGTGCTACGAAACTATGATGCCATTTACTATTGGTACCTTAAAGATACTGAAACTATAATTTCAGCACTTGCAAGAAATCGTGACAAACTTTTGCCATATCTCAAGGAAACACAGGGCGAAGGTTTTTGTTTTGATAAAGATAACAAAGGCTATTTTACTAATAGCGAGCGTGGAGGAAATAGCACGACACCAAATTATCTTAATTATTTTGCAAAAAAATAAGTGTCAAATGCCGTGGCAAAGTCTAAAATACCACGGCATTCGATTTTTATTTTTAGCTTAAAACTTTCCTCATTCGCCAAATTGCTGCTTCTAACCTACGCATTTGTGTACCAAAATTAAGGCGAATAAAGCCTTTTCCATCAAAGAAAAATCCACCTTCCGACACACCAACTCCAGCATTTTCTAGTACCTCAGCAATGTTTTCAATGCCTGATTCACGGGTATCAATCCACGCCAAATAAGTGGCTTCAAGTGGTTGCATACTAAACCCTTTAAAGGCATTCATTTCTTGTAAAACGAAAGCATGATTCTTGCGTAAATATGTCAATAATTGCTTTTCCCATTCGCCACAATCTCGATAGGCAGCCAAAGCCGATTGGTACGCATAAGCCGAATTCATTGGCTCAAGAATATACCGTAAATTAGCATATTTTGACCGAATTTCATCATTCGGAATAACAGCAAACGAACAACCTAAACCCGCAATATTGAAAGTTTTACTAGGTGAAAGTAACGTAATTGTTTGATTTTCAGCTTCTTTACTTAATGTTGCGATTGAAATATGTTTTTTAGTTTCATCCAAAATTAAATCACAATGAATTTCATCTGAACAAATCACAATGTTATGTTCGATACAAATATCGGCTAGAGTTTGTAGCTCAGTTTGTGTAAAAACTGTTCCCGCAGGATTATATGGATTACACAACATAAACATTTTTGTTCGAGGCGTAATTGCTGCCTTGATAGCGTCAAAATCTAATGTCCAACGGTTATTTTCAAGCTTCATTTGCACTTTTACGAGCTTCTTTTTAGCCGCATCTGGAGCTTTCATAAATGGCCCATATACAGGTACAGTTGTCATTATTTCGTCGCCGTCATCACCTACAACCAAACATGAAAGCGTTAACCCTGGTACAAGCCCTGGCAACCAAACAATCCAATCTTTTTGAATCTTCCAATTGTGGCGTTCTTCAAGGCGTTTTACAACTACATCAACCAATTCATCAGGCGTATGCCAATAACCAATCACTCCTTGTTTTGTTACATTTTCCAAAGCTTTCAAAATAGGCGGAGCAGCCTTAAAATCCATATCAGCTACCCAAAGAGGAATAATATCACGGTCTTTGTATTTGTCCCATTTAAAACTATCAGTATTGGTACGGTCAATTAATTCGTCGAAATCGTAGGTCATTTAAGGTGGTTTTTATAATTTTTTAATAATCGCTTTTACTAAAGTTGCCGAATTATCAGATGCAATTTTCTTGAATGTCTGAAAATCAGCGGGTGCAGTTTCGTTCGCTTTGTCACTTATGCTTCTTATAACCAAAAAAGGCACACTTTGTTGCCAGCAAATTTGAGCCACCGCTGCACCTTCCATTTCGGTTGCATCGGCTTGGTATTTTTTTCTGAAATTATCCACAGCAATGCTTGAAGCAACAAACGTATCGCCAGTCACAATTGTTCCTGTAAAAATACGTGGTGCAGGTAAGTTAAATGTAATATGCTTTAAATCAACACTTTGAGCAGCTTGATTTGCTAAAACAACCAAAACTGAATCAGCAATAAAATATTGTGGATTGGCTTTTTTAGTATGCGGGTTTCTCGTTGGATTAGCCACAAAACCTTCATTAGTCAATCTTCCATAATCGTGATAAGTCAATTTTTGGCCAATTAATATATCTCCTTGATTCAATTCTTTGTTTACTGCTCCTGCTATTCCAGTAAAAATAATTGATTTTGGGTGAAAAGTTTTAATAATCAAAGTAGTCGTCATCGACGCATTTGTTTTACCGATTCCTGTTTCACCAATTACCACTTTTTTACCATTGAGTTTGCCAGTTTTAAATTCAAAACCTAAAACATTCTTGGTTTTTGGATGTTTCAACGCTGATTCCAACAATTGCACTTCTTCGGGCATTGCTCCTAATATCGCTATTATTTGAGCAAAGGAACTGGTTGATAATAAGGTGATTAATAAAACTGTTAATTTGATTTTCATTTAATTTGAATGAGAAATTAGTGTCTTTTGCATTTTCGCTGGCATCAAAGTTAAGATAGTTAGTATTAAAATTTCTCAATTTTTTGAAAGGGTTATCATCACCAAAATGCCCTTCAATGTCCTAAATATAAAGCCCAAATAGCAAAAAAGTCAATTATGAGAAGCATCCAAGACACTTCTTTAGTTTTTCCATTGAAAATTTTAATGATTGTCCATGACAAAAATCCCCAAATAATACCTTGCGTTATTGAATATGTAAACGGTATCAAAACCATTGCTAAAAATGCAGGAATAGCATCGTCAAGTTCATCCCAATTGATTTTTGTGACAGGTTTCATCATCAAAACTCCTACTACAATTAAAGCGGGGGCCGTTGCAATGGCAGGAATAATGCTTAACAATGGCGACAAAAACATGAACGGTAAAAACAGAATACCCGCCGTTATGGCCGTTACGCCTGTTCGCCCACCTTGACTAATACCCACTGCTGATTCAATAAAAGCTGTTCCAGGACTTGTTCCCAACAAACCACCCATCGTTGTGGCTACTGCATCTGTCAATAATGACTGCTTAATATTGCGAGGTTCTCCATCCAAATCATATAAATCTGCCGCCTCAGCAACACCCACAAATGTTGAAAGACTATCAAACAAATCAGTAAATACAAAAGCGAAAATAACTGGTAACAAACTGATTTTGAGTGAATTAACAATATCAAGTTGAAACAATAAACTAAAATCTGGTGCTGAAAACACACCTTGCCACGTAACCAAATCTTTTTGTCCGAAATTGATTACGGAAGCATCTCCCCACCATCTTCCAATGGGAATAGCAATGATAGTGGTTACTATAATACCAAAAATGATGCCGCCTTGAATGCGTTTCACTAACAATAACATCGTAACGGCCAAACCAAGCAAAAATGTTATAATAATCGGATTATGTAGGTTAGCAACGCCAATGATTGTAGCAGGATTTGGTACAATAAATTTGGCATTTGCAAAGCCAATTAGTGTAATAAAAAGCCCAATTCCCGCTGAAATTGCGTAACGTAATTGCTTCGGGATAGCTTTTACAATTTGGGTACGAACATTAAAAATTGATAACAATAAAAAGATAATTCCCGCCCAGAAAACCGCACCCAATGCCACTTGCCACGAAATACCCATACCTTTTACAGCCGTAAAAGTAAAAAAAGCATTCATCCCCATGCCAGGAGCAACAACAATTGGATTTTTGGCATAAATTCCCATCATTAAACTACAAAAAAACGATAGCAAAACGGTGGCAGTAAGTACACCATTAAATGGCATTCCAGATTGGCTTAAAATAGCAGGATTGACAATGATAATATACATCGTTGCCAAAAAGGTAGAAACGCCTGCTAGAATTTCAGTTTTTAGGTTAGGTTTTAACTGCATTGAGATAAAAATTAAGGATTCCGATTACAAGATAAAAGAATAAAACTTAATTTTCTGAAAATCTATTCTAATTCATTGCTGAACATAAAAAAGCACCTTTACAAAATATGCAAAGGTGCTTGGTACTTGTTAAAAAAAACTCAAATCGTCTTAGAAAACAACTTTTGTAGAGAATCTGCTTGATTAAGGTGTTTATCAAAAGCCATACATATATTACGAATGAATGCTTTTCCTGCGGGTAAAACGTTCAAACCAAATTCGTTAAAAGTAATTAAACCATCGGCTTCAAAGCCTTCAAGTTTTTCAAAAAGCACCATTTTTTCTTGTTCAGACCAATCGGAAAGCTGCCAAGTAGTTGTTAATTGGCAAATAATATTTAAGATTTGTTGTCGAATAAATACATCTACATTACTTAAAATATGTCCCTTAAATACGGGTAATTCTCCCGCATTTACAGTATCAATATACACATCAATTTCCTTGATGTTTTGGGTGAAAGCCGTCCACGAATCACTTATTGATGAAGCTCCAAGTCCTAATAAAACTTGAGATTGAGTTGTTGTATAACCCATAAAATTACGGTGAAGTGTGCCATTTTCTTGAGCTTTATACAAATTATCTTGTGGTAAAGCAAAATGGTCCATCCCGATTTCGGCATAATTATTTTGCTCAAACATGGCTCTACCACGTTCATACAAAGCTCGTTTTTCTTCACCACTTGGAAGATTTTCATCCTCAAAACCACGTTGCCCGTTGCCTTTTATCCACGGTACGTGTGCATAAGAATAAAAAGCTATTCTATCAGGTTTGAGCGTTAACGTTTTTTGAATTGTATCTTCAACCGACGAAATTTTCTGAAATGGCAAACCAAAAACCAAATCATGGCTCACCGAAGTGTAACCAATCGCACGAGCTAATTCGGTTACTTTTTTTACATTTTCAAAAGGTTGGATGCGATGAATAGCTTTTTGAACTTGTGGGTCATAATCTTGCACCCCAAAACTAACCCGACGAAAACCTAAATCATACAAAACTTGCAAGTGTTCGGCAGTTGTATTATTGGGATGACCTTCAAAACTAAACTCATGTTCGGGTGTAACTTCAACGTTTTCCAAGATTCCAGCTATCAATAATTGAAGCATTTCGGGAGCAAAGAAACTGGGCGTTCCTCCACCCAAATGAATTTCTGCTACTCGTGGTTTTTCAGGAAAAAGAGCTAAATACAAAGCCCATTCTTTCAAAACTGCCTGAATATAAGGCTGTTCAACAGCATGATTTTTAGTAATTCGCTTGTGACAAGCACAAAATGTACACAAACTTTCGCAATAAGGTAAATGAATATACAAACTTATACCCGAGGTATGGTTGGTCTCGACAAATGTATCGACCAGTTTTGCTGTCCATTTTTCGGAACTAAAAGTTTCATTTTGCCAATGAGGAACGGTTGGATAACTCGTATATCTTGGACCAGGAACATCGTATTTTTTTATCAGCGAAGAATCTGCCATGCTTTTGCTTAGTTTTCATGCAAAATTAGGCTGTTTAGCTTTCTGAAATGATGAGAATTATCATGTTTTCAAATTTGTAAACCAAGGCATCGACCTCAATATTGGCCTTTGGTCAAAAAACTGTTCACGTTATCAAACAGAAACATTTATATTTATCAAAAAATCACATTTCATTTTCTCAATAAATGCCAACTTACAACCAACTCAAACGCCAAATTGACCTTAATCCTTTCGCCGAATTAATGCTTCGCAATGAACTAAAGGCTTTGCCGAGTATTATTCAAGAAAATGAGTACATTGACGCTTCTGTTCATGGTTATTGGAATACTCGTCATGTGCTACTTTTAGCCACTACTCAACGCATTTTATTGATTGATAGCGATAATTATGGTGATGTAGAAGTCATAGAATTTCCTTATGACGATACTGTTACGGTGCGATGCCCAACAGCTGATTCGATAGTTTTTGGGACAGCCGAACGAAAAATAAAAATTGATAATACTCTTGAAGAATACATTGCTGTTTTTTATGAAACAGTACAAAATAGACTTACAGGAAAAAAACCAAAATCAAACAAAAAAAGAGAAATTTACGACAATTTGCAAGAGCAAAACTATTCAGAACAAACCGATAATGAACCAACTAGCAACCCATTTCATGTTTTTTTGCGAGGCTTAGACGGACTTTCAAAAATGCTCACTCCTACCATGAATAAGCAAAATATTCAGGAAGAAAAAACATCATTTATAAGCAATATTATGCCACAATTGCCCGAAGAAGAAAAAACTTTAGATGAGCTTTTACTTGAATTGAATGCTTTGGTCGGGCTACAAAATGTCAAAGATGAAGTTAGTAGTTTGGTGAATGTTTTAAAAATTGAAAAAATCAGGAAAGAGCAAGGAATAAGTTTGCCCGAACGCTCTTTGCACATGGTTTTTCATGGAAATCCAGGTACAGGGAAAACAACAATTGCGAGACTTTTAGCCAAAATTTTTAAGGCATTAGGCGTACTGAGTAAAGGACAATTGTACGAAACTGACCGCAGTGGTTTGGTGGCAGGTTATACGGGTCAAACTTCGCTAAAAGTGCGAGAGGTTTGTCAAAAATCGCTCGGTGGAATTTTATTCATTGATGAAGCGTACGCTCTCAATAGCGATGATACGTACGGCCCAGAAGCAGTGAATACGATTGTGAAATTTATGGAAGACAATAGAGATGATTTTGTGGTGATTGTGGCGGGTTACGAAGAAAAAATGACTGAGTTTATTAATTCAAATCCAGGTTTAAATTCTAGATTTAATAAATACATTGGCTTTAAAGATTATACGCCCGAAGAACTGCTCGAAATTTATTTGCTTCAGACCCAAAAAGTACAGTTAAAAGTAGATGAGCCAGCCCAAAAGAAAGTTTATAAGCTTTTTAAAAAACTCTATGAAGACCGAGATGCTGCTTTTGGGAATGGTCGTTTAGCAAGAAATATTTTTGAAAAAACTTACGAAAAACAAGCCAATCGACTTGTAAAAGAAGGGATTGAAAAGGCTGATATTAACCAAATAAAAGAAGAAGATATTCCTGTGATGGAAAATTAAAATTCACTCATTTGGTTTGCAAAGGCATCTCAAATGAGTGAATTTACTGGATAAATTATTTTTTTAATTCATTGCTCATCGAATACGGAAAATCTGTTTCTTTGATTCCTTTATTTCTGTTAGGTTTTGCCGACATTCCTAATTTCAACGAACCGCCTTTCATTATATCAGTAAAATTTAGGTAATTTTTGGTGTAATTTGCATTGTTCAAATTAGCACTCGAAACATAGATATTCTCGCTGTTATTTTCGGGAGCAATAATTGAAAATTTCTTCCCATTTTGTAGTTGAATTGTTGCTTTCTTGAATAGCGGTGACCCCAAAACGTATTGGTCTGTTCCAGGTGCAACAGGATACATTCCTAATGCTGAAAACACATACCAAGCCGAAGTTTGTCCGTTATCTTCATCGCCACACAAACCATCTGGTTGAGGTGAATACAGTTTTTTCATAATATTTCTAACATGAAATTGCGTTTTCCACGGCTCTCCTGCATAATTATACAAATACGGCATGTGCTGAATCGGCTGGTTACCATGGGCGTATTGTCCCATATTCATCACTAACATTTCAGTAATTTCGTGAATCTGAATACCATAATACGAAAAATCAAACGTTGGCGGAGCAGTAAAAACGGAGTCTAATTTTGCAACAAAATTTTTCTTACCACCCATCAAATCTGAAAGCCCTTGAATATCATGGAAAACGCACCAAGTCCAATGCCATGAACAACCTTCTGTGAAAGCATCGCCCCATTTATCTGGTCTGAAAGGTGACTGAAAAGTGCCATTTTTATTTTTTCCACGCACAAAATTAATGTCTTTATCAAAAACATTTCGATAATTTTGGGCTCTTTTGGCATACAAATCAATCTCACTTTGTGGTCTTTTTAGTAATTTTGCTAGTTTCCAAATCGTAAAGTCATCATAAGCATATTCGAGCGTTCGAGCGGTATTTTCATTGATGCCCACATCATAAGGAACATAACCCAAATCATTGTAATACCTTACGCCTAACCTTCCAACCGAACTCAGCGGGCCTTCTTGATTGGCGTTTTTGGTAATGGCTTCATAAAGTTTTTCGATTTCTTGTATTTTCACACCTTTGAGGTAAGCATCAGCAATAATCGACGCCGAATTTGAACCAACCATACAATCACGATGCCCTGGGCTTGCCCACTCTGGCAGCCACCCACTTTCTTTATAAGTATTGGCCAATCCTTCCATGATTTGGGCATTCATTTCAGGAAACATTAGGTTAAAAAACGGAAAAACTGCTCGAAAAGTATCCCAAAAACCATTATCGGTAAACATATATCCTTCGGCAATTTTACCATTATATGGACTATAATGAACGATTTTTTTATCCTTATCTATTTCGTAAAATTTACGAGGAAACAACATTGTATGGTACAAAGCCGAATAAAACGTGCGAAGTTCATCATCTGAGCCACCTTCTACTTTAATTCTGTTTAATTGAGTATTCCAGACTTTTGCCCCTTGTGCGACTAATTGGTCGAAACTTTGCTCACCAATTTCGGTTTTTAAATTCAATTCGGCTTGTTCAAGACTAATAAACGACGAACCAATTTTTAGGTTTACTTGCTCGTTTGTTTTGGTCTTGAAACGAATGATACTTCCTACATGATTACTCTCAATTTCTAGATTATTCAACTTGATTTCGCCGTCTTTCACGCCATAAACCTCCTCAAATTCTTTATCAAAATAAATCACAAAGTAATTTTTAAAATTGTCGGGAACACCCGACGAAGCATTGCTGGCATAACCTGTGATTTTTCTTTCTTTTGGAAAAATTTTAATGGATGACTTTTTGAAAAAACCATCAACAATCAAATATGCTTTATCGGTTTGAGGATAGGTAATTCGGAATCTTGCAGCCCTTTCGGTTGGTGTAATTTCAACGGTTGTGTTATAATCCGACAAATACGCTTTATAATAATGTGGTTTGGAAACTTCAGCTTTGTGCGAAAACCACGATTCTCGCTTGTTTTCATCAAAAACTAATTTTTCAGTTGTAGCAAAAATTGAAAAAACACCATAATCATTTATCCACGGAGAAGGTTGGTGCGTTTGTTTGAAACCTCTGATTTTATTGCTTGAATATTGATAACACCAACCATCACCCATTTTGTTGGTTTGTGGTGTCCAAAAATTCATGCCCCACGGCAATGCAATAGCTGGATAAGTATTGCCATTTGAAAACTCAAATTTTGAATCAGTTCCGACCAAAGGATTGACATAATTCACCAAATTTTCTAGTTTTTCGTTTTGCCCAAACGAACAAAAACTAACGATTAAAAGGGCAAAAAGACTTTTTTTCATGGATAAACTAAATGTAAGGTTGATAGTTTGTTGTTAGATAAAGTGGTTGTTAAACAATATGAGGATTATACCAGCCCTTCTGGATTTGGTATAAAATTCATGAATGAATCAGAATGTTTTTTATATTTTTCGGTATCAAGTGCGTAGAGAAATGCCCCTTTTTTCGAGAAACCTTTTTGTTTTTCCTTCAATTTGACTAATAATCCAGTCGAAAGGATTTTTCGGCTAAAATTACGTTTGTCGAAATTACTGCCATAAATGGCTTCGTAAAGGTTTAAAATTTGTGGAATTGTAAATTTTTCGGGCATTAATTCAAAACCAACTGGATGAAAAGCAGCTTTATAACGCAGTCTTTCTATGGCAATTTTAATCATTTCTCGGTGGTCAAAAAGCAATTCGGGCAAATCGTGCATTGAAAACCATTGTGCATGATGCGTGTCCGAAATCTTAGTTTCATAGTCTTTTACGTTAACCAAAGCATAATATGCCACCGCAACTGTTCGCTCAACTGGGTCACGATTTGGGTCGCCAAAGGCGTTGAGTTGTTCCAAGAAAATTCCCGAGACGCCAGTTAATTCAAACAAAATTCTTTCTGCCGCTTGGTCAAGGCTTTCGTTTGGTTTTAACCAACCACCCATCAATGACCAAGTGTCGTGGTCGGTTTGAACGCCACGTTTAACCAATAAAAGCTTTAATTCTTCGCCATCAAAACCAAATATAATGGAATCTAAAGCCACCAAACATCTGGTTTGTTGTTTGTAAAGTTCTAACATTCAATATTTTAGAGTAAATTATATGTAGGTAAGTATCGTCAATAATCAGCAAGATAAGAAAGTCGGTATCTATGCACAACAAAAATAGACAATTTCTCTAAAAAACTCGTATTTTTGTACAAAAAAGCCCCAATGTCACTGCTAAAAATCAATCATCTGCACAAATCTTTTGGACGCCAATCTGCCAACGAAATAAACGCAGTAAAAGACATTTCAATTTCACTCGAAAAAGGTAAAATTCTAGCAATTTTGGGGGAAAGTGGCTCAGGAAAAACAACACTTTTGCATCTTATTGCTGCACTTTACGAACCTGATTCAGGATCACTCACGCTTGATGGTGAACGTATCACCCCACCTTCAGAAAAACTCATTGCGGGGCATCCAGATATTAAATTAGTAAGGCAAGATTACGGGCTTTTTCCAAATATGTCGATTCGTGAAAATATTGCTTATGAATTACGTTATTATGAAGAAAATTATCGCAACGAACGCATTGATAAATTACTAAAAATCAGTGGTTTAGAGAAAGTTCAGTCGCATTTTCCTCGACAAGTTTCGGGCGGAGAGCAACAACGAGCAGTTATTGTAAAAGCAATTGCGGAAGAACCTAAACTTTTGCTTCTCGACGAGCCATTTAGTCATTTGGATGCTGTAAATAAGCGTCGATTAAAGGCAGAAGTGCTCAATCTTATCAAAACTGAAGAAGTAAGCTGTATTTTTGTAACACACGACGTAGCAGACGCTTACGGAATGGCCGATGAGTTGCTCATTATGCAAAATGGCCAAGCTTTACAACTTGATTCGCCTGAAGAAATTTATAAAAATCCAATCAATCAGTATGTTGCTGAAATTACTGGAGAAGTTGCGTTAAGCGATTTTTCTAAAGGATTTATTCGTCCCGAACAAATTCGTATTTCCGAAAAATCTACTATGAAAGCCATCGTGAGTTCAATCAAGTTTTTAGGAACCTATTTTGAGGTGATTTTAAAAATGGACGATTTAACATATAAAATGTATAGTTTCGATAAAATCAATGTCGGTGATGAAATTGGAATTGAGATTATTAGCTTTAAATAAGGCTCAAAAAAATATGTTTACTTGATAAATCTATCGAATTACCACAAAAACCATTAAGTTAAAATATCTCAATATAAGGTATTTAATAGATAAAAAATCCATTCTTAAAAACGATTGCAGATATTTTCTGTGAACGTTGAATAAAATTTAGATAAAAATTTATTCTTATTCTTTGCATTTGTTTATCTAAATTCCCAACTTTGTATCAGTATCAAGAATTTCTAATTAAATTTAGAAAACCAACCGAGTCGAAACGCTACGGTGGTCAAAAGATGCGGGCTGTTCTAAAGTCAAAAATGTTTTGTTTTTTTCTTCAAAATATCCCCTTCAATTACTTGAAAGCTATTAACTAATAAATATCATTAACCAAAAACATAGGATTTATGCCTTATTTATTCACTTCTGAATCTGTATCGGAAGGACACCCAGACAAAGTATCGGACCAAATCTCAGATGCCCTCATTGATAATTTTATGGCGTTTGACCCTTCTTCTAAAGTAGCTTGCGAAACTTTGGTAACAACAGGTTTAGTAGTTTTGGCAGGAGAAGTAAAAACACAAACGTATCTTGACGTACAAGCAATTGCTCGTGAAGTAATCCGTAAAATTGGTTACACAAAGTCGGAATATATGTTTGAAGCTAATTCTTGTGGAATTATCTCGGCAATTCACGACCAATCGGCAGATATTAACCAAGGTGTTGACCGTAAAACTGCTGATGATTTCGAATCGAAAGCAAACGCACAAGGAGCAGGTGACCAAGGGATGATGTTTGGATATGCTACTCGTGAAACTGATAATTATATGCCATTGGCGTTGGATTTAGCTCACACTATTCTCCAAGAAATGTCATATATCCGTAATAATGAGCCAAATTTGATTCCTTACTTACGTCCAGATGCAAAATCTCAAGTAACTATCGAATATTCTGATGATAACGTTCCACAAAGAATTGATACAATCGTAGTTTCTACGCAGCACGATGATTTCGCTGATGATGAAGAAATGTTAGCAAAAATCAAGGCAGATGTTATCAATATCGTTATTCCACGTGTACAAGCTAAATTGAAAGCTGAGTTACAAGTGTTGTTCAACGACCAAATTACGTACCACATCAACCCAACTGGTAAATTTGTAATCGGTGGCCCACACGGAGATACTGGTTTGACAGGTCGTAAAATCATTGTTGATACATATGGTGGTAAAGGTGCTCATGGTGGTGGTGCTTTCTCTGGAAAAGACCCATCAAAAGTTGACCGTTCGGCGGCTTATGCCACTCGCCACGTAGCCAAAAACTTAGTTGCTGCTGGTCTTTGCGACGAAGTTTTAGTACAAGTTTCTTACGCTATCGGTGTTGCTAAACCATGTGGTTTGTTTATTGACACTTACGGAACTGCCAAAGTTGATATGACTGACGGTGAAATCGCACAAAAAGTAGCTGAGATTTTCGATATGCGTCCGTACGCAATTGAGCAACGTTTGAAATTACGTAACCCAATCTACTCAGAAACAGCCGCTTATGGCCACATGGGACGTAAAAATGAAGTTGTAACTAAAACTTTCAAAGGGCCAGATGGCACAACAGTTACGAAAGAAGTTGAACTTTTCACTTGGGAAAAACTTGATTATGTTGATGCAGTAAAAGCAAAATTCGGTCTATGATTTTTTCGAGTTTATGATAGAAAACGGAAGCCTTTCGGCTTCCGTTTTTTGTTTAGCACACGTTTTCAACAAAATCACAATTATTGCCTTAATCTATACTGCCATCACTTCTTCCTCCAATTGCTTTCTCAATTGCTCCATAATCGTCTTTAAGGCTACTTCTTTATTCTTTTTGGCATCATTTACCATTTCCTGTATATCAGCGGGTATCGTGAAATATTTTTCAGCCCAAAGATGAATTTCGAATATTATAGGGAGTAAATCTATCCCTTTGTGCGTCAGTCTATATAATATTTTTGCTTTACTATCTGGGTGTTCTCGCTTTTCAATGATACCATTTTCCTCCAGAGCCAGTAATCTGGACGCTAATATATTCGTGGCAATTTTTTCGTCTGATTTTAAAAAATCTCCGTAGGTAGACTTCTGATAGAAAATTAAGTCTCTGATAATTAACAAAGACCATTTGTCCCCAAATATTTCAAGACTATTACTAATTGGGCATTCTGACCTTTTTTTAGACATTTTGTGAATAATAATTTAAAAATAATCAATAATTATCCTTACATAAGTAATGTTTTTGACTGCTTGCAATATGCAAGCAAATGTAGGTGTAGAATTTTAAAAATCAAAAAAAACATAAAGAATTCTAATTATCTGGTATTTCAGATCCTGTTTGACTTCAAAATCTGACCCCACAAAATAAATTTTAAAAAATAAATTAAAAATAACTTGCAAAATAAAAGTAAATAAATTTACATTTGCACTTGCAAAATGCAAGTAATTTTTATAACATATTTAAAGAATAAATAGAAATGAGTAAGAATATTTTAGTAACAGGTGCTTCTTCAGGTTTTGGTTTAATAGTAGCGAACGAGCTTCATGGAAAGGGTTACAATGTAATCGGCACAAGTCGCAACCCTGAAAAAATACAATCGACAGTACCCTTCAAAATGATAGCACTCGACCTTGACTCAGAGCAATCCATAAACACTTTACCTGATAGACTTTTCAAAGAAATAGACCAGTTGGATATACTTATTAATAATGCAGGCTTTTTGGTAAATGGCATTGCCGAAGAAATTCCTATTGAGCTGGGCAGAAAACAATTGGAAACTAATTTTTGGGGAACAATCAAGGTAACAAACGCAATTTTGCCTCATTTTAGAAAACAGAAATCAGGCAAAATAATTACAGTAGGTTCAATTGTTGGGCTTGTGGCATTTCCGAGTACCGCTTACTATGCTGCTTCAAAACATGCTTTGGAAGGATATTTTAAAGCATTACGCTACGAATTAAATGAGTTCAATATCCGTGTAGCCATGATTGAACCTTCTTCTTTTAAAACAAATATTTTAGATAATTCTTCTTCGCCTATCGCTAAAATTGAAGCGTATAATTCATTAAGAAATAAAATTGAAAAATTCACTAACGACTTAGTAGTTAAAGCCGAAGACCCAGCAATGGTTGCTGCAAAAATGCTTAAAGTGGTCGAAGCAGACAAACCTAATTTCAGAAACATTGTTGGTAAGGGAACTTCAGTGTTAATTAATTTACAACATTTTGCCTATGGGTTTTTAGAAAAAACTATTCTTAAACAAGTCAATAGAGCTTAAAATGAGAAATAAATTTCTTTTAACGATTTTGATAATTCTAAAAATGACAACATCAAATGCACAAAGTGATAACTATTCTTACGCAACAGTTCCTACTCAATTTGTAGAAGCTAACGGACTAAAATTCGCTTACCGTTCTTATGGTAAAGAAGGCGATATACCAGTTATTTATTTTAATCACTTAACGGCAAATCTCGATAATTGCGACCCAAGAATTATGGACGCAATTGCAGCACAACGCCATATTATTTCCTTTGATTATCGGGGCGTAGGTGCTACTACAGGCGAGCAGGGAACAAGCATTGCCGATATGGCAAAAGATGCTATTGCTTTTATTCATGCTTTGGATTACAAACAAGTAGATATTCTGGCTTTTTCTATGGGTGGCTTTATTACTCAGGAATTACTTTTAGTTGAACCAACTTTGGCTCGTAAAATTATACTTACTGGCACAGGTCCAAGAGGCGGTCAAGGAGTTAGTGATGTGGTTGGCACGACTTACAAGGATATTTTCAAAAGCCTTCTTACATTCAGAGATGCTAAATTTTATTTATTCTTTACGCAAAATAAAGTGGGGAAAGATGCCGCCCGTGCTTTTCTGAATCGTTTAAAAGAAAGAACAGAAAACCGTGATACGAAGGTAAAATTAAGTGTCTTGAAAAAACAGCTCAAAGCCATTGAAACTTGGGGACATGATGCACCAGCCGATTTGGGTGTTTTCAAACATCCAGTTTTGGTAGCCAATGGTGATAACGACAGAATGGTGCCTACACAGCTTTCGTTTGATTTAGCAAAGCGTTTTCCGAATGCTGAACCAGTACTAATTTACCCGAATTCTGGGCATGGTGGTATTTTTCAATATCACGAAGAATTTCTTAAAAAAGCGTTACTATTTCTTACAAAATAAAAAAATAATAAATTTATCAATAACGAACTTACACCAACACTTGCTAATACAGGGAATTGAGAAACAAAACCTACAACCCATGAAAACAGAAGCAATGGAACATGACAATGATAAAAATGAAATGAAAAAAAACTTTAGTAGTGATGCAATTAAAAATCTTTCTGGTAGAATTGCCACCTATTGTACCGCAATTGATACTTACGAAATTCATGAAACCATCATTTTGTACAGAGGGGCAAAAAAATCAAATAAAGTACAAAGTTTTTAACCGATATTTCTCACTCTCAAACAATTATAAAGAACGTTTTATGAAATACACAAATATAGCATTACTATTGATTATGGCATTTTTTAATGTAAATGCTTTTGCACAAAATACTCCTCAAAACAACATTAATTTGAAGGAAATGAGGTTTATCGGAAAGGTAGATGAGCGATTTCAATCATTCAATGTGGAAATGTGTGAGGTGATTGGAGGCGATTTTTGGATTCCTTACCCATTGATTGATTCTGTCAGAAAAACTTCTAATAAAAAAGGGATTGATGCACTGAAATGGAAAATTGAGCCCATCAATCTTTATGAAAAAAAGTTGCGTAATCTTGCTGCTGGTTTAGGTCCAACTTACGTAAGAGTGAGTGGCACTTGGGCAAATGCCGTCTATTTTCAAAATAATGATGAAGCAAAATTAAGTAGTCCACCAAAAGGATTTAAGAATATTTTGACTCGCCAACAATGGAAAGGGGTAGTAGATTTTTGTAAAGCTGTGGATGGGAAATTGGTTAGCTCATTCCCGATAAGCAATGGCATGAGAGATGAAAATGGTAAATATCAACCAACACAAGTAAAGGCTATTTTAGATTATACCCAATCAATTGGTGGTGAAATTTCGGCCGCTGAATTTTTCAATGAGCCATCGCATGCCTCGCATGGTGATGCTCCAAAAGGATATAATGGGAATGATTTTGCAAAAGAGTTTGATGTTTTTAAAAGTTTTGTTTCAAAATCTGCACCTTATATGAAAATTATTGGGCCAGGCTCTACGGGCGAAAGTATTTTGCCATCAGGATTAGATATCTCCATTGATAAACTACTTTCACCAGCACCAAAACCCAATTTTGAAGTATTTACTTATCATTATTATGGTACAGTTTCAAAACGTTGCGGAGGAGGGCAAACGCCTGAAAAAGCATTAACATTCGAATGGTTAAGCAGGACCGAAAAGGGTTTGGAATTCTACCAAAATGCAAGAGACAAATATATGCCAAATGCACCAATATGGCTCACTGAAACCGCCGAATCAGCTTGTGGAGGAAATCCGTTGGCAGCGACTTATATTGATAGTTTTCGCTATTTGGAACAACTTGGCAGACTGGCAAAAAAGGGTGTACAAGTTGTAATGCACAACACGCTTGCAAGAAGCGAATATGGCTTATTAGAACATGATACCCATAACCCAAGGCCTAATTATTGGGCAGCTTTTCTTTGGAATAAATTTATGGGAAATCAAGTTTTTGAGGCAGGAAGTTTGGAAGCTGGTGTCGATATTTTTGTACATAATTTAAAAAATAAATCGAAAGGAAAAACTGTATTGATTTTGAACACCAATAATAAATCAACCACTATAAATATTCCGTCAAATGCGAAGCAATATTTGCTGACAGCAGATGAATTATTAACCAAAAAAGTGAGCTTAAATGGTAAAATGCTACAAATGAAAGCCAATGATGAATTACCAGAGATAAATGGCATCAATATAAAAAAAGGAATTGTACAATTACCTGCTCAAAGTATTATGTTTTTGACATTTAGTAAATAAAGCTTTAAGCAAGTAAAATCATTAAATATATTAAATCGATTAATTCAAAGAACAATGAAAGCATTCATAGTAAAACGCTACGGCAAAAAAGAAAAGTTACATCTAACAGAAATTGCAGAGCCAGTTATAAATGAAAACGAAGTATTGGTGCAAATATATGCGGCAGGTGTAAACCTATTAGACTCTATGATAAAATGGGGTGAATTCAAACTATTTCTTCCCTATAAAACACCACTTACTAATGGCCACGATATGGCAGGTGTAATAACCAAAGTAGGTTCAAAGGTTAGCAAATATAAAGTGGGTGATGAAGTTTTTTCAAGAGTGTCTGATTATAAAATTGGAACATTTGCAGAATACATTGCCGTGAATGAAAATGATTTAGCACTAAAGCCCAAAAATCTTTCTATGGATGAAGCCGCCTCTATTCCTTTAGTTGGTTTAACAGCTTGGCAAGCATTGGTAGAAATTGCAAAACTTAAAAAAGGGCAAAAAGTTTTTATTCAAGCGGGTTCGGGTGGAGTAGGTACATTCGCCATTCAGTTGGCAAAACATTTAGGAGCTTATGTAGCTACAACTACAAGTACAAAAAATGTAGAATTAGTAAAAGACCTTGGAGCTGATTTAGTAATTGATTACAAAACACAAGACTTCGCTAAACTCTTGAAAAACTACGATTTGGTGTTACACAGTAACCGTGAAAAAATAGTTTTAGAGCAATCGCTGGGCATCTTAAAAAAAGGCGGTCAACTTATTTCATTAGTAGGTCCTCCCACACCCGAATTTGCTCAAGAAATTGGCTTGCCTTGGCATTTGAAATTTATCACAAAACTTTTAAGTTCAGGAGCGAAGAAAAAGGCAGAAAAGTTTGGTGTAAAATTCGTTTTCTTGTTTATGAGAGCAAATGGCAAGCAATTAGGGGAAATAACCAAACTTATTGAATCGGGAATCATAAAACCAGTTATTGATAAAGTATTTCCGTTTGAGCATACCAACGAAGCATTGGAGTATGTGGAAATGGGTCGGTCGAGAGGGAAAGTGGTGGTTAAAGTTAAGTAGTTCATTAGACTTCTTACGATAGAAGGTTTGACAAAGTTTTCGTGCCGTTGTCTGTACTGGAACGATGAGGTTAATATAAAAGGAAGCTGCAATGCTTCCTTTTTTGTTTCTGCACGATAGTTTTTCAAACCGTCAAACCAAAAATATATTTGTTCAAAACATTCTTCAAAAACACTTTGTTTTCAATTGAAAAATAATGAGTATTTTCGCAGAAAAAAACTCCAAAAAAATGAAAACCAAAGAGCAATTTTTTAAAATATGCTTGATATTTTTTTTACCTTTCACAGTATTTGCCCAAACGCCTAAACAAGTAGTTGCACCGACAAATCCTAAGCCAACGGTCTATTCAATCATTGAGCAAGTTCGTAAAAAATACGCTCCTGATAAGCGAGTTGCTGTTTTTCAAGCTGACCTTGACTCTAATCAAATTGTGGGTAAAACAAATTTGCCTTTAGCTAAAAAAGAACTATTAAATCGCTTAAAATCAAGCGGTTATAATTTGACCGATGGTATAAAAAGCCTTCCTGATTTAGAAGAACTTGATAATAAAACTTTCGCTATTATCAATATTTCGGTGGCAAATATTCGCAGTCAACCAAAAGAATCAGCCGAATTGGCTTCGCAATCTTTACTTGGAACTGTCGTAAAAGTTTTCGATAAAGACCGTCATTGGTACCTTGTTCAAACACCCGACAATTATATTGGCTGGGTTGATGGCTCAACTATTACTCGCGTAACCAAAGAGCAAAGTGAACAATATCAAGCAAAAAAATACTTGATGTATAACAAACCTTTTGGGTTTTCCTATGTAAAAGCTGACGAAAACTCACAGACAATTTCGGACTTAACTTGGGGTGATTTATTAGTCGTAAAAGACACTTTACAAAACTTTTATGAAGTTATTTATCCTGATGAAAGAAAAGCATTTGTAGCAAAAAATGAAACAATTGCTCATCAGCAGTGGAAAAAAACAGTAGTTCCAAGCGAACAAAATTTGGTAAATGCCGCTTATAAAATGCAAGGATTACCTTATTTATGGGGCGGAACTTCATGGAAAGGTGTCGATTGTAGTGGTTTCACAAGAATGGTTTATCAAGCAAACGGAATCTTGCTTCCACGTGATGCTTCACAACAAGTTTTTGTTGGTAATGAAGTTGCTTTCGATAGTTTACAAGTAGGCGACTTGCTTTTTTTTGGCGAAAAAGCAACACTCGAAAAACCAGAAAAAGTTGTTCACGTAGGAATGTGGCTCGGAAACAATGAATTTATCCATTCTTCTGGAATGGTTAGAATCAGTAGTTTTGATAAAACTTCGCCTCGTTTTGATGCCCACAATGCTGGGCGATATTTGCGAGCAAAAAGAATGTTAGGAGCAGATAAAGGAATTGTTTCTTTGAAGAAATAAAATAAGATATACAATTTTGTCATCAGAAAATATAAACCGATAACTAATTTCTTCCTAGATTAGTTGTCAAATATACGTTTATTGCACCAATCTTTTTCTTATCTATATTCAACCAAAATACAAATGAAAAAATCTATCATTTTTTCTCTACTCACCCTTCTCATCGTTTTTGCCTGTAAGCAAACACAAAACACGCTTTCCGACGAGAATTATTCAAAACTTTCTGATGATGAGAAACGAAAAGTTGAACACGCCCTCGACGGAATCCAACTTGCTGACCCTGATTTAGAAGTGACTCTCTTCGCATCAGAACCGATGATGATGAATCCTACAAATATGGATATTGATGCCAAAGGGAGAGTTTGGATTTGTGAAGGTTATAATTATAGAAATAAACTTAACCCGAAAAATCCGTACAACAAAAAAGGCGATCGAATTTTGATAATGGAAGATACCAATCAAGATGGAAAAGCTGATAAAAGTACTGTTTTTTATCAAGGTGAAGATATTAATGCTGCTCTTGGCATTTCGGTTTTAGGCAATAAAGTAATCGTTTCTTGCAGCCCAAATGTGTTTCTTTTTACTGATGAAAACAACGACGGCAAAGCAGATAAAAAAGAAATTATTTTTACTAACTTAAAGGGAGTACAACACGACCACGCTATTCATGCTTTTTCGTTTGGCCCTGATGGAAAACTCTATTTCGATGGTGGCAATGAAGTACAAACATTGAGCGATAAAAATGGCAAAGAATTAACGGATGATTTAGGACGCCCATTTTCGACTTATAAACAAGGGAAAGTTTTTCGTTGTGACGTTGATGGTTCAAATGTGGAGATTTTAGCCCATAATTTTCGTAACAATTATGAAGTAGCCGTTGATTCTTATGGCCGTATGTGGCAATCAGACAATGACGATGATGGCAATAAAGGCGTGCGTATTAATTACGTGATGGATTATGGCAATTATGGTTTCAAAGATGAAATGACAGGGGCAAGTTGGCAAGAACGTCGCACCAACTGGGAATCTGAAATTCCGTTGCGTCACTGGCATTTGAATGACCCTGGCGTTGTACCAAATTTACTACAAACTGGGGCTGGTTCGCCAACAGGTATGATTGTATATGAAGGAAAACTTTTACCAAAAAAATACCAAAATCAAGTTATTCATTGTGATGCAGGCCCAAATATAGTGCGTTCGTATCCAGTAGAAAAAAATGGTGCGGGTTTCAAAGCAACAATTAATAATATTTTGGATGGCTCAAAACGTGACCAATGGTTTCGTCCTTCAGATGTAACCACCGCTCCAGATGGTTCGATTTTCATAGCAGATTGGTATGACCCTGGTGTTGGTGGACACGCAATGGGCGATTCAGTTCGAGGACGTATTTACAGAATTGCTCCCAAAGGCGAAGCATATTCGGTACCAAAGTTTGACTTTGAAACTGCCGAAGGGTGTGTTGAAGCTTTGCAAAATGCCAATTTAGCGGTGCGTTATTTGGCTTGGACAAAATTGAATTCTCTTCAAGAAAAAGCAGAAGATGCATTAGTAAAACTTTGGAAATCGGATGATTCAAGAATGCGTGCCAGAGCATTGTGGTTATTAGGTAAAATCAAAGGAAAAGAAGCAAAATATATCCAAGAAGCCATCGACGATACAGATGAAGATATTCGTCTTACGGCCATTCGTTTGTCTCGAGAATTACCTGCTGATAATTTGCCAATTTTGAAAAAACTCGCCACAGACGCATCAGCACAAATTCGTCGTGAAGTTGCATTTGCCATTCGACATAAAACTTCGCCCGAAGCAGCAGCAATTTGGACAATACTTGCGAATAATTATGATGGAACTGACCGCTGGTATTTAGAAGCTCTGGGAATTTCGGCAGATAATCAATGGGATGCTTTTTTTGCTAATTATATAACTCAAGCAGGCGAAAAATGGAAAACAAATGCCGCTGCAAAAGATTTAGTTTGGCGTAGCCGCTCAACCGACAATATCTTTCGTTTGGCAGAATTGGCAAAATCAGAAAAAGAAAATTTGCGTTATTTCAGAGCTTTTGACTTTCAGAATAATCCTGAAAAAACTAAAGTATTGTTAGGAATGCTCGACGGAGGAAATGCTTCAAGTGAAATAATGACACTGGTATTCAAACATTTAGATGTTACAAGTGCGAAACAAGATGCTTTGTTTAAAACCCTTTTACCAAAAGTTTTGAGCGGAATCAAAAACCCAACTGATTACTTAGATTTGGTAAAACGCTACGAAATGAAAGACCAATCTGACCGTCTTACGGCAATGGCAATGACCGATTCTCTTTTGGGAAGTGAAGCTGCTAAGATTCAGGTAAAATTGAATGGTTTAGCTGAGTTTCAAAAACTGACAAAGAATAAAAACGAAGAAATAGTTCGTAAAGCCATTGGTGTTTTTGGTAGTGTCGATGAAAAACCTGTAACTGATTATTTGATAAGCTTATTTAACAATAAAAACCTCAGCAAAGAAGTTCGAAACCAAGCTATGTATGGCATGTACGGTTGGAACAGTGAAGAAATTTTATGGGATTTGGTAAAAGCCAATAAAGTTTCGGCAGATGTAATGCCAATTGCAAAAAAGATTTTAGTTGGTACATGGCACAGTGATATCCGCACGGAAGCAATGAAAATGTTTGGTGCTGAAATGGATAAAGAATTAGGAGATATCAACGAACTGGCCAAAGGCGTTGGTAATGCACCAAGTGGTCAAAAAGTGTTTAAAACATACTGTGTTGCTTGTCACCAAGTAAAAGGCGAAGGAATAAATTTTGGACCAAACTTAACCGAAATTGGCAGTAAACTATCAAAAACTGCTCTTTATTCAGCAATTATTAACCCAAGTCAAGGCATTAGCTTTGGTTATGAAGGTTATAAACTCAAACTCAAAGACGGCACAGAAGTAGAAGGAATGATTTTGAGTAAAACCGAAAACGATGTAAATATTAAGCAAATTGGAAGCACAAACCCAACAGCTTTCAAACGAGCTGATATTGTTTCAATGGTAGAAAATGAAGAATCTTTAATGCCAAAATTCCCGTTACAAAAACAAGAAATTGTTGACTTAGTAACTTATTTACAGACTTTGAAAAAACAATAAAATAATTTTTATTATCTGCAAGCAGGAGCCTGACTATGTTATGCTCCTGTTTTATTTTAAAGTATTTTTATAAAATCCATGCTAAAAAACTCGTTCAACCTCACTTTTTAAATATTCTATGAAAAAAATCATATTGAGTGTATGTTTCGCTCTGATATTTATCAACAGTTTGCTGGCTCAAAATTCTGAGACTTTTACCAATCCATTATTACCTTCGGGAGCTGACCCATATAGTTTTTATAAAGATGGCTTCTACTATTATACTCATACACTACAAAATAAATTAGTTATTTGGAAAACCAAAAACTTAGCAAATTTAAAAACTGCTGAGTCGAAAACCATTTGGATACCTCCCACAGGAACAATGTATTCCAAGGAATTATGGGCTCCCGAAATTCACTACATACAAGGTAAATGGTATATGTATTTTGCGGGCGATGATGGCGATAATAATCATCACCGAATGTATGTTTTGGAAAATACTTCAATCGACCCCATGAAAGGAGATTGGGTTTTTAAAGGAAAAATAGCCGACGAATCAGCAGATAAATGGGCGATTGATGGTGATATTTTTGAGAATCGTGGGCAATTATACATGATTTGGTCAGGTTGGGAAGGAGATAAAAATGGCCAACAAAACATCTATATTGCCAAAATGAAAAATCCTTGGACGATTATGGGTGGACGGATAAAAATATCGGGGTCTGATTTTGATTGGGAAAAACATGGTGACCTCAACGACCCAAATTTACCTCATGTAAACGTGAATGAAGGACCGCAAATATTGAAACACGGCAAGAAAATATTTATCATTTATTCAGCAAGTGGCTGCTGGACAGACTTTTATGCTCTCGGAATGCTTACCGCCGACCTAAATGCTGATTTAATGAATCCGAAGAGTTGGAAGAAATCTCCCGAACCATTATTTAAGCAATCTCTCGAAAATAAAGTTTTTGCACCTGGTCATAATTCTTTCTTTAAATCGCCTGATGGAAAAGAAGATTGGATTTTGTATCACGCTAATTCAGAGCCCAATCAAGGTTGTGGAAAATTCCGTTCACCGAGAATGCAAAAATTCACTTGGAATGCAGATGGAACACCGAATTTTGGCACACCTGTGAAGGAAAATGAAAAATTGGCAGTTCCTTCAGGTAAATAGTTACGGGAAAACTAAACGAAGCACACTTCAAAAGCATGCCTCGTTTAGTTTTTAAGAAAATCAAAAATTACTGATTTCCACAACCATCGATATACGCCTTAAAAACACTTCCTGCGGTTGCTTCAAAGCCATTTTCTAGTAAAATGCTTTTTCCTGCATCAAATTTCACATCAGTACCTGTTTTTATCAAAGTACTTCCTTTAATGGTTTGTCCAACTTCGTTTTTGATATTGGCTGTAATCGGTATTGTGAGTTTTAATTTATTTGGGCATGGTACATTATCAACTAATTTTGAAACAAGTCTTATGTAAATTGCTTGCGTATAAATGGCAGGTTCCGATAATTCCCAAGAATTTTCAGGAAAACTGGTATTCCAATCTTTATAGCTTTTCTGAATCGGATTATTTTGTGGTGGAGAAATTGTTCCTCCATAAGAAGCATCAGGCTGAAAAGTTGGGTTTGCTCCTCCCGTAACATATCCAGGCGGGGGGCCATTGGGCGAACTAAGTGCATTGTCATAAACAGTACCATCACCGAACCAACTATGGTAAATTTCATTTATCGAAGAATCGGCATCGGCTTGATACATATTGCTCAAATAAACTTTACCAATTGGATTTACGCCATGAAAATAATGCACATAACCAGCCGTAGCGTTTTGGTAATTGCTGGCATTAACTGCATTGAGTCCATATTTATTCATTGACCAATACATTGAACCTTTTCTTCCTTTGGTGGTGTTCGAGCCCCATGTATAATCTCCGTCTTTCAAATATGCTTGATAAACATCTAAACTTGAAGTAAAACTTGGCAAATTTTCGTTAGTTGATTCAATCGAATTGGTATATCGGCTCGTGATGGTGCTTGCTGTTGTTGCATTTGCTCCAACGGTAGCTGCGTGGTAAAGCAATGCATCTTGGTATGAACTCTCAAATGGATAAGCAAAATACCATTCTACCAAATGTGCATTAGCATAATTATTATCAATAAAAGTTTTATACTGAGTATCATTTGTCAAAGCAAAAAGATAGGAAGCAGCCGAAAGTTTCAGTGCAGTTTGATAGTCATAAGCCGCTACTTCGGGGTTTGCACTACTGAAACCCGCATTACTAAAAACTACATTAGGATTGGCCACCGCCCAAGCATAGGCATTGATTGCGGCCGTTTGAAGTTGGGTAGCAAAGCTCGTAAGCGAAGGAATTGTTTGGTAAATAATAGCTGCATGAGCAAAAATCGAAGCTGCCGTAAGCGTAGCACTTGTAGAGGCTGCACCGTACCTACGGAATGCCAAATCGGCACTTGGTGGCGATGTTGCCGCAAAATTAGTAACACTAACTTTACTCAAAACCGAACCATCATTATTCTGCATTTTCAAGAGCCAATCTAGTTCCCATTTCGTTTCATCCAAAATATCAGGAATGGCGTTGCCTGATTCAGGAATCCCAAAATCATCTGTCCAGATATTTGGTTTTTCCTGATATGCATAAAGCAAATCGTGCATCGGAGCATACGTAAAATTAGTATATTTGTTATAATCTCCTGCGTCGTGCCAACCTCCTGAAAGATTTTTGGAAGTCGAAACATTAGTATTTGAAACCAAACGAGAATCAATATCTTGCTCTGAATGCGTATGGCAGGCCATATCGTCGTGCCATTTATTACCTCCAAAAGTAGCTGGTTTGGCTGTACCACAACGTTGATAATAAAATACTCGAAGAGCGTGTTTAAGTACTTCTTTATAAACATCCGCTCGAATCTCGAAACTATACGAACGCTTATTTTGAGTTGCATCAAAAATATAATATGTGCCAACCGCTGTCAAAGCTGAAAAATCAAACCACCAAGCTTTATCACCCGATTGTGTATGCGTAGCCCCAGCATTCCAAGCAACGGCATTTCCTGAAAAAACGACCGAATTATCTTCTTCATTTCTGACTTCTAAAGTAGCAGCAGGTGTAAAAGACTGTCCATTATTATAACCCATAATTGGGTTACTTATCACACACACCTTTTGTGCCAAAGGCTGATATCCGAACTGGTCAATTTTGAAATGATTATCAATAATTGGCGTACTATTTTCTGTCTGAACTGTAATCGTCGAACTACCCGACGCACTTCCATTGCACTCAAAACATTTAGCAGAATATATTGTAGTTGTAGAAGGGCTTACCGAAATACTATTCGCTCGCTGCCCATTCGACCATAAAGGCATTGCTCCTGATGGGCAACCATTAGCCGAAATAGTCACGTTTTGTCCTACTGAAATAGTAGTATTATCAGGCGAAAGTGTTGGAGCAGTGGCATAATTTGGCGTCACAAATGTGCTTAAAGCAAATGGATTAATAAAACTCCAAATTTCTTGAGGCGTATCAAAATTGCCGTTTGCTATGCTTGCCCAACCATGCCCCCAGCCTTTGAGAGCCATTAAAACTATCTTTTTATTAGTTGAGCAAAAAGTGAGTTTATCAACATTGGCATTATGAACGCTCGTTGTGTATGTAGAAGTGCCGCAATTAAGCGACCCATAACTCGATTCAGGCCAAACCCAGCCTGGTACAGTTGGATAATTCGGAATTGGAAAATCAACCGTAGCATCAGCAGTGCCGTGTACATGAAAAACTGGCGTTTTAATGGCTGATGAAGTAAAATAATTGTTGACGTAGTTGTTTTCACCCCATACGCTTGCCGCTACGGGAGCAATGGCCGCAATTTTATCGCTAAGAGCCATACTCAAAAAATAGCACATAAAACCCCCACCCGAATGCCCAGTTGCATAAACTCTATTACGATTTGTACCATAACGATTGGCAAAATAATCAATCAAATCTGAAGTAAATTGTACATCGTCTGCTGCATTTGTTTCGCCCGAAGGGGCAAAACCTGCTACATTATCCGCATATTTATTCCATTGCTTGGTTCCCCAAATAGTAGTAGCGTCAGGATAAACAACGATAAAGTTTTGCGAATTTGACAAAGCATCAAAACCAGCATAACTTTGAATACCCGCTCCAGTTCCACCATCGCCATGATAAACAATTAATAAGGGCAAATCACAATCAGGGGAAGTATTTGGCAAATGGAAATTAAAAGTACGGTTTAATCCACCTGAAACTAAATTTGCCGTGCCATTGTAAGGTGTTTGGGCAAATATAGATAGGCTAATAAATGTGAGGATAAGAGTTTTATACATCTTTTGGCTATTTTTCCGAAAGGTATAAAGCAGGAACTATTTAAGATACAAATCTCTTGGTTTTTTACTTAGCGGTCAATTTGAAATTTTTTAGCAATTGAAAGTTCCTAGAAACTGACAAAAGTTGAAGATATAACTGCTTTTTTCAAAATTATAAGTAAAGAAAAAAGCAAAAACAGTGTAATAGCTCTGTATTTCAATAGGTTAAAAAAGAATACTTGAATCGTAAAAATAAAATGATTCAACAAAACTATTCAAGTTTTGGCACTAAAAAACTATATTTGCACCTTGTTTTAACTCACCGATTGAACAATTACCTTTTAGATAATTGTTGATTGAAAATTGTTAATTGAAAAAATGTTTGAAAATTTAAGCGATAAGCTCAATAAAGCCATAAAAACCCTCAAAGGGCAAGGCAGAATATCTGATATTAATGTGGCAGCAACTGTCAAAGAAGTACGACGTGCTTTGATGGATGCCGACGTAAACTATAAAGTTGCCAAAGATGTAACCGACCGTGTGCGTGAAAAAGCAATCGACCGAAAAGTAATGATTGCTGTTGAGCCGGGACAATTATTTGTAAAAATCGTGCAAGAAGAATTGATGGAACTTATGGGTGGACAAGCCCAAAGTATCAATTTGAAAGGCTCGCCAGCGGTGGTTTTAATTGCAGGTTTACAAGGTTCGGGTAAAACTACTTTTTCAGGAAAATTTGCTTCTTACCTCAAAAAACAAGGCCGCCAAGTTTTATTGGTAGCTTGTGATGTTTATCGCCCTGCTGCGATTACGCAATTACAGGTTTTGGGTGAGCAAATTGGCGTTGAGGTTTTCGCTGAGCCTGATAACAAAAATGCCGTTGACATCGCTAAAAATGCCCTAGCTTACGCAAAAACTAAAGGAAAAAGCGTTGTAATTGTCGATACGGCAGGTCGTTTGGCAGTTGATGAGGTGATGATGAAAGAAGTTGAAGAAATCAAAAAGACGGTTTCGCCGAGCGAAATCTTATTTGTGGTTGACTCAATGACTGGTCAAGATGCCGTAAATACAGCCAAAACTTTCAACGAAAGATTAGATTTTGATGGTGTTGTTCTGACCAAACTCGACGGTGATTCTCGTGGTGGTGCAGCTCTTTCAATCAAAGCTGTTGTTAATAAACCAATCAAGTTTATTTCAACAGGTGAAAAAATGGATGCCCTCGATATTTTCTACCCTGACCGTATGGCAAGTAGAATTTTGGGCATGGGTGATGTTATTTCCTTGGTTGAAAAAGCTCAACAAGCTTTCGACGAAGACGAATCTCGTCGCCTGAACAAGAAAATGCGTGAGAATAAATTTGATTTGACTGACTTTCTAACACAATTGGAGCAAATCAAAAAAATGGGAAATATCAAAGACTTGATGGGTATGATTCCAGGTGTTAGTTCTCAAATCAAAGATGTTGATATTAGCAATGATTCGTTCAAACCTATTGAAGCAATCATTAAATCAATGACGCCAAAAGAGCGTGAAAAACCTGATATTATTGATGGTAGCCGCAAGAAAAGAATTGCTGCTGGTAGTGGAACTGACATTCAACAAGTAAATAATCTTTTGAAACAATTTGACCAAATGAGAGGCATGATGAAAAAAGTTAATCAAATGCAATCAAGTGGTAAAATGAAAGCTTTTAAATAAGCGTTTTCTTTCAATAAAAAAGGTCAATAAGTTGCAAAGCTTATTGACCTTTTTTATTTGATAATTATGTATTAAATAGCTATTGCTTTCTTAACTGAAAATGAGCTATTTTGCTCATTAGATTTTTCATTCTAAAAATAAAAACTTTGAAAATACGATTATTAACGCTGATACTTTTTGCTAGTTTTCAGTCATTTTCACAAAAAAATACAATGACAACCGCTATCGAATTCAGACGACATATTCATGCCAATCCCGAACTTTCAACTGGTGAGAAAAAAACCAGTGATTACGTAGTTTCGGAACTAAAAAAGTTGGGCATCAAAAAAATCCATCATGGATTTTCCATGCACTCAATTTTGGCAGAAATTGATGGAAATGAGTCTGGCCCAACAATCTTATTTCGTTGTGAATTAGATGCTTTGCCTATTCAAGAAGAGAGTAATTTTGCTCACCGTTCAACCATTGAAGAGGTTTCGCATCAATGTGGTCACGATGGACACGCTGCCACAATGTTTCGTTTTGCCCAGAAATTAATGGAAATTCCTTTGAAGAAAGGCAAAATTTTGTTGTTTTTTCAATCTGCAGAAGAAATTGGATCTGGGGCAAAAGCTGCCATTGAGTCGGGTATTTTTAAACAATTCCCAATAGATTACGCCTTTGCATTTCACAACTTCCCAGGTTTTCCGATGGGCGAAATTATTGTTAAAAAAGGGCTTTTTACTCCTTGTGTAGAAAGTGGTATTTTTGAATTAATTGGCAAAACAAGTCATGCAGCCGAGCCATCGAAAGGTATAAATCCAGCTTTGGCGATAGCCGAAATCATACAGTATTTTGACTCACTAAACAATCCTGATAAAACAAGTACTGATTTTTTTGTTGCAACGCCAATTCATATCGAAATGGGCGAAAAAGCCTACGGAACTTCAGCAGGAAAAGCAACCATTGGTTACACTTTTCGCAACTGGGAAAATGAAAAATTTGATGCAATGAAAGCCAAAATCATTCAGAAAGTAGATGAAGTTTCAAATAAATATAAACTTGAATTTTCTGCTAATTGGATTGAATCTTTCAATGCAAATAACAATAACGCTACTGCTTACAATGAAGTGAAAATTGCTGCAAAAACGCAAAAATTTGATTTACTCGACCTCGAAAAACCATTTGAATTTGGCGAAGATTTCGGGCTTTTTACTAAGAAATATAAAGGAGCAATGTTTGGCATTGGCTCTGGTATTAATCAAGCTCCACTTCACAGCTCAAAATTCGATTTTCCTGACGAATTACTCGAAATTGGCAGTTCAATGTTTTATCAAATGTCGAAACAAATTCTCAACAAATAAACGAATCTGCTTGTTTGTGATATAAATTAAAGGACTTTTTTAAGAAAATGCACGAAATAGAACCAACTTATCACTGGCAAAAATATTACCAAGCAGAAAAAGATGCAAAGTCGCCATTTTATGGGCGTAATTACGGCAATGAGTATCAAAACACTATTTATGGTTATTATATTGACCCTTTTTGGGATGATATTGATTCTGAAACCCTATACTGCAAAATTTTGATTGTTGATTATCTTGAGCATTATGCCATTATCGAACTTTTTGGCGAATGGAACGATACTTTACACAATGATATTATGTTTTTAAAGCGAAGTGTGATTGATAAATTAGTCAAAAATGGTATCAATCAATTCATTTTAATTGGAGAAAATATCTTTCAATTTCATGGTGGCGAAAACGATTATTACGAAGAATGGATGGACGATATTGAAGATGGCTGGATTGCCGCTGTCAGTTTTCGGGAATTTATATTAGAAGAATTCAGCCGTTTTCACCTAGATTCGTATATCAATTTTGGTGGAACGCTTCAAATTGAAAATTGGCGAACAATGAAGCCTCACTTATTTTATGAATTAGTTAAAGGACTGATTTTAAGGAGATTAACTTAAAAAAACAGTAACGAGCTATCATTTAATTCAATAGCTCGTTACTGTCTTCTATTTATTTCATCAATTTTCTATCACGCAGCCAATCTTCCATTCGAGCTGCCCAAGTTTCTACTGGCCCACGGCCTTTTTTCTTGAGTCCATAACCGTGTCCACCTTTTTCATAGATATGCATTTCAACAGGAACTTTATTTTTCTTACAAGCCAAAAAGTAGCCAATACTATTTTCAGGCTGAACCATATCATCGGTTGTACTCACTAAAAATGTTGGTGGCGTATCCTTCGTCACTTGTTTTTCGTTTGAATATAACTCCATCTTTTCGATTGTCGGATTTTTACCAATCAGATTTTCTCTTGAACCAAAATGCGTAAACTTATCACTAAAAGTTATTACTGGGTAAATCAATAACGAAAAATCTGGTCTGACGCTCGTATTTGGGTCGGTGATCTCGCCAACTTGTGTATTGAAATGTGTTGATGCCGTTGAGGCTAAATGCCCACCCGCAGAAAAACCCATTATTCCAATTTTATCAGCAGCAACGCCATATTTTGTTGCATTTTTTCGTACAATTCTGATGGCTTGTTGTGCATCTTGCAACGGCCTAATTTCTTTATTATCAAACAAATTATCTTGTGGTAAACGATATTTCAAGACAAAAGCAGTTATTCCACGGTCGTTAAACCATTTGGCAATATCATATCCTTCGTGGTCGATTGCCAAAATCCAATAGCCTCCACCTGGGCAAATAATAACGGCTGCATCCGACGTTTTTTTCTTTGGCTGATATACATACAACGCTGGTTGGGTTACGTCACGCACACGAGTAATTCCATCCGTAGATTTAGAATCTTCTGGAATCTGAATTCCAGCTTTTAACCCTGGCGTACCTTCGGGATAAAGTAAAATGGTTTCGTTTTGAGCGTTGGCATTTGACAAAATAGTCATCAGAATTAAGACAAATAAGAAGTTTTTCATTGTGAGCAACGACGAATATTATTCGTCTAATAATTAATGGTTGAAAGATTAAACACAAAGTTGAAAAAAAATATTGTTTCTCGAAGTTTTTCTGTCAATATTGTGAAAATTTTCATCAAAATTATGCGAAGTGAATTTAAACATTGTCTCCAATTTTTTCAACAGATTCACCCACTCAAAGCTGAAAGTATAGCCGCTATTATTCCTTTTTTTTCTCTTAAAACCTTTAGTAAAAAAGAGTTTTTAGTAAAACAAGGCGAAGTTTCTACCGAATTATATTTTGTCTATTCGGGTTGCGTGAGAGAATTTTTTGAAGATTCCGATGCCAATGAAACAAATACTTGGTTTGGTTTTGAAAATTCGATTGCCATTTCTACATATAGTTTTTTCTCACAAAAACCAAGTTTAACTAACATTCAAGCCCTTGAAGAGCTAGAAGTTGTGATTATTAAACACAAAGATTTACATCAACTTTATGACCATTTTCACGATGTAGAAAGACTTGGACGCTTAATTGTTGAGCATTATTTGGTACAGATTGAAGAAATGAAACTTATTCTTCAAACACTTTCTGCAAGAGAACGCTACGAACATATCATGACACACAATCCTGAATTTATTCAACGTATTCCGCTTAAATATTTGGCTTCCTTCCTAGGTATTCAACTCGAAACCTTGAGCAGAGTCCGAAACCAAAAACTTTCTTAATCTTCTGTTCGTGAAGCGGTAAATTTACTAATCAAAATTCCTACTAAAACGACCGAATAAAACTGTCCGATAATACCAAAAAGAGAAGTTATTAATTTAGTAACATGGTTGTTTGGCAAAATATCACCGAAGCCAATACTTGTCATTGTGATGCTACAAAAATAGACCAAATCCATGTAAACTGCCGATGGACTAGACATATCAAGGCCATTAAAAGAATGAGAATCGGTATAAAAAAATATTTGCATCAAAAAAACGCACACTTCAATCAAAAGAAAATAACCACAAGCCGATGCCGAAATAATATCAGTATTGATATAACTTGGTTTGATTAAAAACCGCACGATTTCTAAAAAAATGAACAAGAAAAAAAGTACATAAGCAGTACTCACAAAAATCATAAAATTGGGCGAATTTTGAATAAACGAAAGGGAAATTGGCAACGTAAAAACCAGCAAAAAAAGAATATTCCGAACTGTATTTTTGAACCTTCCTTTTTCAATAAAAACCCCAACACTCGCAATACCCAAAATAAGCATATTGATTGGCCAAATAACTTTTACATAAAAATCCATATCATGCAAAACAATTCCTACGAAAAGGTGTTGTATCAAGGCAAAAAGTAGTAAAATGTACTTTCGTTTATTGAGAAAATAGCGAACTTCTATCATGTATTTTTCTTAGATTTTTTCTGCAAATTCCTCATTCCGACGCAATAATCCAAATAATGTTAAACCCAATAATTTGACATTTATCAAATGCTAATTTCAATAAAATAATGTTATTTTGAATCTTAATCTATTCAACCTCTATCTAATCATGAAAAAAAACATTCCTTTTCTTAGTCTAATTTTACTTTCCTTCTCCGTTTTTTCACAAAAAGATGTACAAAAACGTATTCAAACGCAATTCATTTTAGCCGAAAATGGTTCTACTATTACACTAGACGAAGGTTCATTTACTTTTACAGGAAGCCTTTCGTTGGAAGGCAAAAAAAATATTACTATCAAAGGTAAAGGTAAAGACAAAACGATTTTATCATTCAAAGGACAAACCGACGGAGCAGAAGGAATTAGGGTTTCTAATGCAGAAAATATTACGATTGAAGATTTAACGGTACAAGATTCAAAAGGCGATGCCGTAAAAACAATGAACGTAATCGGTATTACGTTTCGCAATGTAAAAACCGAATGGACTGGCGAACCAAAAGCAGAAAACGGTTCTTATGGCCTATATCCAGTGCAATGTGAAAAAGTTTTAATTGAAAATTGTGAAGCCATCGGGGCATCAGATGCAGGCATTTATGTTGGTCAATCGAAAGACATCATTGTCCGAAAATCAAGGGCGTATCATAATGTGGCAGGCATTGAAATTGAAAATTCGCTCAATGCAGAAGTTTACGAAAATGAAGCAACTGAAAATACAGGCGGGATTTTGGTATTCGATTTACCAGATTTAGTTTTGAAAAAAGGCGGTTTCACGAAAGTCTATAACAACAATGTTCACCATAATAATTTCTTGAACTTTGCTCCAAAAGGAAATATCGTTGGGAAAGTACCTGACGGTACGGGAATGTTAATTTTGGCGGCAAATCATGTAGATATTTATGACAACCAAATCATAAACAATAAATCAATGGGTATTGGTATTATTAGCTATTTTACAACCGAAAACCCAATAAAAGACAAAGATTATTATCCTTATCCCGAAAAAATCAGTATTCGTAACAATACTTTTGAGCGTGAAAAAGTACGAGCAACTAGTAAAGGCAGATTCGGCAAGATTTATAAATACAAACTACGTTTTGGTAAGGATGTGCCACATATTTTGTGGGATGGTATCGTAGACAACAAAAACACCAATTCGGTGCTTTGTATCAAAAACAACAAAAATGAATCGTTTGCCAATATGGACGTTGAGAATAATTTTAAACAAATTTCTCGTGATGCAAGCCCGCACGATTGCAAGTAATTTCAGAAAGCTTTTATCATTATAATGAAAAAAATAATATTATTATTCACTTCAATCAGCATTTTTGCGTTATCAGCTTTTCATCAAAAAAGCGATATTATAGCGAGTTTGCCTAAAGAAAAACTTTCAGACTACGGTTTTTTTGAAGGAAATGGTTCGGAACAAAAACCTGCATTGGGCGTTTATACATACTCACTGAATACACCGTTGTTTACCGATTACGCAGAAAAACTTCGTTTCGTAAAATTACCGAATAATCAAACTGTGCCTTATAATGATAGAGAAGTGCTTGAGTTTCCTGTTGGCTCGGTAATCATTAAAACTTTCTATTATCCAAATGATTTCAGAAAGCCAGAATTAGGTAGAAAGTTAATCGAAACCCGTCTTTTACTACATGAAGAAGATGGGTGGAAAGCCTTAGATTATGTTTGGAACGACGAACAAACAGAAGCTTTTTTAGAAGTAGCAGGCGATGTGAAAGAAGTAAGTTACATTGATGCTCAAGGAAAAAAGAAAAAGCATGAATACGGAATCCCGAATATTAATCAATGTAAAGGTTGTCACAATAGAAACGAAAAAATGTCCCCAATTGGGCCTTCGGCTCGACAGCTAAATGGTGAATATTCAGCTTGGAATATACCAAAAGCTACTGGGGTTCCACAAAATCAATTGCTTCATTGGCAAAAATTAGGTATTTTGACCAATTTGCCCGCTATCGAACAAGTGCCAAAAGCGGCCGTTTGGAATAAGCCAGAAAGCGGTAGTATCGAAGAAAGAGCCAGAATTTGGCTTGATATCAACTGTGCTCATTGCCATCGAATGGGTGGTCCCGCTCAAACTTCAGGCTTAAATCTAAGTATTTATGAGACTGACCCGATTGCTTACGGAATCTTAAAAACGCCCGTAGCAGCTGGACGAGGTTCGGGAAATAAAAAATACGACATCGTGCCAGGTAAACCTGATGAGTCAATCATTGTTTATCGCATGGAATCAAATGACCCAGGTGTAATGATGCCCGAAGTTGGTCGAAAGACTACCCATAAAGAAGGAGTTGAATTAATAAAAGAATGGATTCGTTCGATGAAATAGATACAAAAAACAGACGATGAGAAATGGGCAAAACACACTTTTCATCGCCTGCTTTTCAAATCATTTTATTGTGTTCGTACTATTTCTTATCGCTATGTCCCAATGATTTTTCGGGAGCGACCAAATCTCTCACCAATTGCTTCAACTCTTTTATTTCAGGGAAATGACCTTCACGCTTACGGTCAAAAATCACTTCTTCATTCAACAAAACTTTAAAACTACCAGCTATTTCGCTCGGTCGTAAGCTAACTTCGCCGAGTTCTTCTTCAAATGTTGTCAATAATTCTTGAGCCAACCATGCCGAACGTAGCAACCAATGGCATTTTGGACAGTATTCGAGCGTAATTTTTGGTTTCATATTTTTAGGAATGTTTTGAGCAAATAACGAAAAAATATTTCTTATTTTTATAAAATTTTCAACCCTTCTATCTATGAAACGTTATATTTTTCTTTTCTTTTGTTTATGCTCAATAGCTACTTTTGGTCAAATTCAAAAAGATTATCCTTATCGTGGCGTCCCTTTTACTAAAGTTAAACTTAACGATAATTTTTGGCTACCTAAACTCGAAATCAATCGAACCGTTACGATTCCGTGGTCTTTTCAAAAATCGAAAGAAACTGGTCGTATCAAAAATTTTGAACAAGCCGTTTCTCACACTGGTAAACTTTGCACTACCTACCCTTTTGATGACTCGGATATTTATAAAATAATTGAAGGTGCGGCTTACTCTCTCCACGTAAAATACGATGCCAAATTAGATACTTACTTAGATTCACTCATTACCCTCATCGGTAAAGCCCAAGAACCAGACGGTTATCTATATACCACTCGCACAATGGGCGATACAACTCATCCTTGGATTGGCAAAGTTCGCTACGAAAAAGAACATGAACTGAGCCACGAACTATATAATATGGGGCATTTTTATGAAGCTGCAACAGCTCATTATTTGGCAACCAACAAGCGAAATATGCTTGATATTGCCATCAAAAATGCAGACCACTTATTAACTGTTTTTGGGCCAGGAAAAAAAGCCGTTGCTCCTGGCCATCAAGTAATTGAAATTGGTTTGGTGAAACTTTACCGAGTTACAGGCAATCAAAAGTATTTTGATTTATCAAAGTTCTTCATTGACTGTCGAGGACAGCGAAAATATGAAAAGAAAACGGGAGATAAAGATGCAACTGTCTGGCAGACAGGAGCTTACTGGCAAGATAATATTCCCGTAACACAACAAACCGAAGCTCTGGGGCATTCGGTACGGGCAGCTTATTTGTATGCTGGTATGGCAGATGTAGCTTCAATGACTAATAATTTGGATTATTTAACAGCTCTCAATAAAATTTGGGACAATGCTTTTACCAAGAAAACTTACATTACGGGCGGACTTGGACAAGCAGGAAATTGGGAAGGTTTTGGCCCTGACTACGAACTATCAAATCATTCGGCTTATTGCGAAACTTGTGCAGCAATTGCGAGTGTTTACTGGAATCATCGGATGTTTATGATGTACGGTGATTCAAAATATATTGATATTTTAGAAAGAACTCTTTATAACGGTCTCATCAGCGGAATAGGGTTGGATGGAAAATCGTTTAACTACGAAAACCCAATGGAATACAATTTTCAAAAAGGCAAATTGAGCGGCGAAAATAAGCGTTCACCGTGGTTTGGTTGTTCGTGCTGTCCAACAAATATTTGTCGATTAATGCCTTCGATTCCAGGCTATGTTTACGCCCAAAAAGATAATCGTGTTTATATCAATTTATTTATGAGTAATTCGACTACTTTGGAGATTTTACCAAAAGAAAACGTGACAATTACACAAAATACAGAATACCCTTGGCAAGGATTAGTATCCATTTCGGTTGAGCCTAATAATAAAAGTAATATTCAATTTCCGTTATATATTCGTATTCCAGGTTGGGCAAAAAACGTGGCATTTCCTACCAACTTATATAGTTATAAAGAAAAATCACCTAGTTCTGTGTCAATTAAAATCAATGGTAATGATGTGGCATATTCAGAAGAAAATGGCTACGCAATCATTGATCGTATTTGGAAAAATGGAGATAAAGTTCTTTTGAATTTCCCTATGACTATTCACCAAGTAGCCGCAAACGAAAAAGTAAAAGATAATATTGGCAAAATGGCTATTGAGCGTGGGCCAATCGTTTATTGTGCCGAATTTGCTGATAATAATGGAGCTACATCTAACCTTGTTGTACCTGATGACCAACATTTTTCAGAAGAATTTAAACCTAATTTATTGAATGGGGTAATGACTTTGAAAGGAGCAAGTCATGCGATTCAGATAGAAAACAATGTAAACGTAAGCACTAAAACGCAGCCATTAGTTTTGATTCCTTACTATGCTCGCTCTAATCGTGGACAAGGAGAAATGCGAGTTTGGTTTCCTACGAAGATAAAAAATTTGGAAATTCTGACTGAGTAATTTATTGCTTTTTGAAGGGTGAATGTTAACATTCACCCTTCAAAAATTATCTATAACAATCTATTACTCGACGAACACCAACAAAATGTGACGAATAATATTTGTCCTGCAAATAGCTAACAGTGACACCTTTGCTACTTGCCGAATGTATAAATTTCAATCCATTTTTACCATATTCTACCACAATTCCAACGTGAGAAACGCCACTTTTTGGATTAGTACCTCTTCTAAAAAAAATCAAATCACCAGGCATGGCTGTTTCAGTTTCAACGTCATAGCCGAGTTTGACAAGTTCAGTGCTGCACGCACCTAATTTCATCCCAAATTTCTTAAAAACATAAATCACAAAACCCGAACAATCGAAGCCATTGGCGGCTTTTCCTCCACGTCGGTAGCGTGTTCCTATAAATTTTTTGGCATATCGCTGAACGTCATTACCCAACTTTAAATAATAGTTTGGAGCGGATGCTTCAGTTTCAGAAATTGGTTTCTTTTTGAAGGGTGCTTCGTCATTGGCGATGCCAGATAACGACAAAATAACAAGAAACGAACCGACTAAAAACTTTTTTGACATACAAATATTTATTTGGTTCAGATGCAAAATTAAATAAATACAAATTAAAATAAACTTAAAATATTGATAATTAGCAAATTAGTTAAAATAAATATAAAAATAATTCTATTTACCTATAAAATATTTTAAATTTAGTCAACATTTTAAGTATGATAATTCTGTATTAGATAAGTATTTTCTTAAATTCGTGCTTGAAACAACCGCAGCGAATAGTTGAGAGGCATGATTAAAATTTTTGTTTTTTGTTTAAACTTCCTGATTTTTCAGAAAGATAGTAACACTATTACCTATAAACAGTACCTCGGCGTTATTAACGGATATAAACAATTATTGGTCGATATTCGTGAATATAAACTTACTCCAGACCAAGCTCGTGAACGTTTTCAGGAGATGATGTTTGTGATGAAAAAGGCTCATCCATTAGCTCGTTATGACTCCACTCAAGTCAATATTTGCTTTCCCCTTTTAGGATTCGATTATCGAGCCGTTGGTGGTTATGGAAAAGGATTCATTCCGAACGGTTATGATTTATTTGACCAAACAAAAAAAGGTAGCCATCCTGCCCATGATATTTTTATGAAAGATAAAGACCAAGATTGTCGGGATGACCGCACCGAAGATTATGTTTCAGTGCTTTCGGTTTCGGATGGAGTTGTGATTGCTACCGAAAATAATTGGCAAACTGGCAGTGAATATCGAGGTGGAAATTATATTTGGGTGTATGACACAAGCACTGGCGGGCTTTGGTATTATGCTCACCAAAGAGAAATTTTCGTAAAAACAGGTCAAGCTGTACGGGCTGGTCAAAAAATTGCTCTCGTCGGCAGAACAGGTTTTAATGCTGCGATGCCACGTTCAGACACACATTTGCACCTAACTTACTTACGAATTGATGAACAAGGAAATCCATTTCCAGTCAATACTTATGGATGGTTAAAAAATGCGACTAATATGCTTGACCCTCGTATTGCGGTTGATTTAGAACCAATTGAATTACATTCAACTATCGAAAAATTACCCGTAAATCCGCCAAAACTTCCTGCTATAAAGAAAATTCGCTAATAAAGTTCACAACTTATTCATGACAAAATAAACTATAGACTAAGCAAAAATTGAAAACGATTATTAAAGGAACTGGGAGTCATTTGCCCGAACGAGTAATAGAAAACTCCTATTTTTTGGATAGACAATTTATGGATTCAAATGGAGTCGTCAATCCAAAACCTGCTGAAGAAATCATTGCAAAATTAGAAGCTATCACTGGTATCAAATCAAGAAGATACATTTCAGAAACGGGCGATTCGGTGCCATTAATGGTTGAAGCATCCAAAAATGCCATTATTGATGCAAGCATTGACAAAAATCAAATTGATGGAATCATCGTTGCACATAATGCTGGCAATATGCTTGAAGGACAATTAGGCTTTCATACAGTACCCAATATGGCAGCTTTGCTCAAAAATAAATTAGAAATAAGCAACCACGAATGCTTTGCATATGACCTGCTATTTGGTTGTCCAGGTTGGTTACAAGGTATCATTCAAGCCCATCAGGCCATTCAAATGGGTGATGCAAAAAATGTGCTAGTGGTAGGTATTGAGGTGGCTTCTCGTTTGTTAGACCCGTATGATTTAGACTCGATGATTTTGGCAGATGGTTGCGGTGCAGCCGTCATTTCAGCTTCTGAAACTGAAACAACTGGTATTATTTCCTACGCTACTTTTTCTCATGCCCAAGATGATATTTCTTGCATTTATTTGAGTGGTTCTTACAATAAAGAGTTAAATAACCCAACTTTATTCAAGATGAACGGTAAAGATGTTTATAAATATGCCACCGTTTGGGTTCCAAGAGTGATTAAGAAAGCTTTAGATAAAGCAGGTTTAGATGCAGCAGACGTCGATATGTTTTTATTCCACCAAGCAAATGGCAAAATGCTGCACGCTTTTGCTAATAATTTGGCACAAATGTACAATATCGAAGGCTTATCTTTTGAAGGGAAAATACCGACAACTATTGAATTTACAGGTAATACTTCGGTAGCAACAGTTCCGACAATGCTTGATTTAATTAGAAAAGGAGCTTTGGAAAATTATGAAATTAAAGCAGGAATGAAAGTCGTTTTGGCTTCTGTTGGAGCTGGAATGCACTGTAATGCAATCGTTTATCAGTTTTAGTGCCAATTTTAGCCCGAAGTTTTAAAATTAGACTTAAAACTTCGGGCTAAAAAATTTATTTTTCGGTCATTGCTCGCTCTTCTTCCGTTTCCATCAAATCTCTCAAAGTTGTATTTTCATAAACGGCCAAATTTGCATCTCTTACTCGCTCCATAATTGGTCTAATTTTACAAGTTTTTTCATCAGCACAATCATCGCATTTGCCATAAAAATGTAGCGACACACACAACATTGGAGCAATTGGGCCATCAACGATACGCACAATTTTGGCAATCGAAACTTGCTCAGGGGGCATCCTAAGTTGGTAACCTCCGCCTTTACCTTTTTGGCTATGAAGCACGCCATTATTGCGGAGTTCTAGCAATATAGCTTCTAAAAATTTCTTTGGAATATTTTGCTGTTCAGCAATATCGGCAATCAAAATTGGTTGCTTCGATTCGTATCTTTCTGCAAGAACTTTTAAAGCCTTTAGGGCATATTTTGCTTTTTTGGAAATCATTTTGCTTGTATTGACGAAGATTTTCAAGAAAACAGCCAATCAAAAAGCTGCATTCGTATTTAGCAAAAGTACAATTTTTCATTCATTCTACAATAGTTTTGTTTGAAGGTCATAAAATCTATCATTCGTTATTATTTCAATTCTTTCAAATAAATTTTTATTGAAATAAACAACCCACCGCTAAAGTTTATTCAGCCAAATAAATATTTTGTTTTTATCACATTTCTAATATTTTTTTGTACAATCAAATGTTTTTATTGTAAATTAGCACCATTACACTGAAAACACAAATAATATGCTACATTCAAAAATTGCGGGAATTGGTTACTATGTTCCTGAAAAAGTAGTTACAAATCATGATTTGATGAAAGTCATGGATACGACCGACGAATGGATTCAGGAACGTTCGGGCATTAAAGAAAGACGTTACGGAAAAAAAGGCATTGAAACGCCAACAACAATGGCAGCGGAAGCAGCAAAAATTGCCTGTAAGAGAGCCGAAATTTTGCCTGAAGATATTGATTTTATTGTTTTTGCTACACTTAGCCCAGACTATTATTTCCCTGGATGTGGGGTACTTTTGCAGCGAGAATTGGGTATTTCGCACAAAGAAATGGGAGCTTTAGATATTAGGAATCAATGTTCGGGCTTTATCTACTCTCTTTCGGTGGCTGATCAGTTTATTAAATCAGGTATGTACAAAAATATCTTAGTGGTTGGCTCAGAAATGCACTCAATGGGCTTAGATTTTACTACTCGTGGCCGTAATGTTGCTGTCCTTTTTGGTGATGGTGCAGGAGCAGTAATTTTACAACCAACCAAAGAAGATAACAAAGGAATTTTGACAACTCATTTGCACTCTGATGGTACTTATGCCGAAGAATTAGCGTTGATTAGTCCAGGTAGTCATGGTGGTTATCATTTGGGAGCAGAGCAATTTGGTTTTCCTGATACTGAATACGGTGAAATCTTTGTGTACGAAAACCTTCTCGAAAACAAAACTTACTATCCAAACATGAACGGGCAATTGGTTTTCAAGACAGCAGTTACGAAGTTTCCTGAAGTAATCATGGAAGCACTCAACAAAACAGGCTTAACGGTTGCTGATATTGATATGTTAGTACCGCACCAAGCCAACCTCCGCATTGCTCAATTTGTGCAGAGAGCATTGAAATTACCAGATGAAAAAGTATTTAATAATATCATGAAATATGGAAATACGACAGCGGCTTCAATTCCGATTGCACTTTGTGAAGCGTGGGAAGCGGGAAAAATCAAAGAAGGAGACCTTGTTTGTTTGGCTGCTTTCGGAAGCGGTTTTACTTGGGGTTCGGCATTGATTCGTTGGTAATTTTTCTTTGAAGAAAGGCTGATATTATTACTCAGCCTTTCTTCTGAAAAACTCTTATTTTATTATATCAAATAAATCGGTTTTTACCTCTGCTTCTTGCAAATTCATTCCTGTTTTTAGGTTTTCAACAGTTATTGTCATAGGCCCTAATTTATGACTCGTTGCAATATTTGCCCCTGTTTTAGTTTTTGTCCAATTATCCCACGTTGCTTCTATTCCACCAATTGGAAGAATTTTTACCCATAATTTATAAGACTTTGGCACGCCTGATTTATCTAAAAACCATAAATAAGAATCTCCTGGAGTAACTCCACCCGAAGCATAACTCACTAAAAGAGCTTCTTCATTGTTATCCGTTTTAACAATTTTTCTGGTTACACCTTCATCAAAAACTTTATACGGAGCAATCAACCAAAAGGAATCATTACAAAAAATCGCCCAAGCTTTCCCTCGTAAAACATCTAACTGAGCATCAGTAATTTCTTTTCCTTCGCTAAATGCTTTTCCTTTGTTCCATTCTTTTAAGTTTAAAAAAACATCATTTTTGTCCCACTTAACTTGCACCATTTCATTTTTTTTATCCCAAACAATATGATGCACTCCTTTATGCGTCCACGAAATTACGCTGGTGCTATCCCATGCTGACTTGTTCAATGCGACTTGCATTTTTTGAGCCATTAAATCTGCTTTCTCAGGATTTCCGCCTGTTGGTAATTTTTCATTGAAGATAAAATATGCTACTACGAACAAAACCAAGATTACTATTGCAAAATAAAGAACTATCTTTTTCATTTTTATATCAATTCAGTTGAATAATGACAAAGATATTCAGATTTTCACTAATAACAACCATTGACATTGGCGATGAAAGTTGAACCGTTAGCTGCTTTAAAGCCTGTGCTTCCATCAGCATTGGGCGAAAGTGTGATTTTATCCCTAACTCTTAGCATGTTTGTTCCTCCATTTGCTATTTTATTTTTGGCATTTACTTCTGTGGCTGTTGTCAATACATCTTGTCCATTAAGCACATCATTGGTAGGCGAAACCAATGATAGATAACCATTTTGGCAAGGAAGGAGATTTGTTGTAAAAATACCTCGTCCGTGAGTAGCTACAACTATTTTTTTATCGGCTTCTCGGTAAATAAGCATGTCGCATCTTACATTGGCTAAATTAGCATTAGTTGGCGTCCAGTTTGGATTGATTGCATTAAAATCATTGGATGTCCAAACTCCTAATTCAGTAGCTAGAAAAACCTGATTTTTATCCAATGGATTAAAAATTCCATATCGTACAGGTATATTCGGTAAACCATAGCTATTTTCGTCTTTGCTTATCCAATAAGCACCTTGTGTTGAAGTGTACCAAACCGATTTTGTATCATAATTTGATAATGTTACTAATAATTCATTATCAGATGAACCAAAATCAATAGAAGAAACTTCTCCAGATGAAGTAAAACCATTGGCAGGTAGATTTATACGAGTAATGGTAGGCGAACTTCCTCGAAAATCAGTAATTTTATAAATTCCGCCAGAAGAAGTCCCAACAAAAATCGTATTTGGTAATAACCCTACTTTTATAAACGAAACACTCATTGCCTGTGCAATTGTTACAGTTTGTACTACATTATTTGAACCAACTTCAGTAACAACGTAAAAACTAGTACTATTACTCCCATAATTTTTGTAAGTATAAAGTATGTTATTTTGCGAATCATAGTCGGCTGGATTTAAAAAAACTCCAGAATTACTATCTCCAATTATTGCTTTTTGATACACACCATTTCTATTTAAGAGATAATAATTATTATATATATACGACGAAATCTGAACATTTGCATCGTCTTTGTCAATAAAACACTGAACTCCATCACCACCAGTAGCGACACTTGCTTGTTGAGATATATCAACCTTTAATGTCCCATTATCTTGCGTTCCACCCAAAATGTAGTTATCATTGGCAATATTTTTTATAGCAACGGTATAAAATTGAGTCACACTGTAACCATTATTTCGTGCTGATGCAGTAACACTGTGTGCATGAATATTTGGGTCGCCATAATTAGGTGAATAATATATGCCTCCGTCGTTTCCCATGATTACTTCATTGCTATTATTGGGTTTAAATTCTACAGCATGATGATCGGTGTGAATACCTATATTTCCCGAAACCCATGTTTGTCCCCCATCTGTTGACCTGCTATGTTCAGCACCACCTATTATGACAAGATTTGCATTGATAGGGCTTATTTTAATAATTAAATCATACCAGCCCTGATTACTCGTTATTTCGTTTGTAGAACCATTCCATGTAGGAATTGTCAAATCAGTCCACGTAATACCAGCATTTGTACTTTTCTTAAACCATGCAAAATTATTAGTATTATTAATGCTGGTTGCATAAATAACTTGATTTGAACCAACTAGATTATTTGACAATGCAATTTCGGTTCTATTTCCAGTTGTTGCAGGGGGAGTTATATTCGTCCAGGATGTACCATCATTACTGACATTATTAGTTTTATAGATTTTAGATGGATTAGTGGCAGCGTATATAACACCGTCGGCAGCGATTTCAATGTCTGTGATTGTTTGACTCCCAATGGTTGTTGCTAGTGACCAAGTAAGTCCTCCATCATTAGAAATCATCAAACCTTGTTTCGTGCCAGCAAACACCTGCCCTTGTGTATTTACCTGAATTTTTTGGATATAACTAAATGTCGTATTTGTACTCGGAATTGTAGAAGCGAGCCTACTCCATGTGACTCCACCATTGGTTGTTTTCCAAATTCCTCCACCTCTTACGGCGTCTAAATTGTTCCAACCTTCACCAGTTCCAACATAAAAAACTTGTGAATTTTGTGGAGATGCTGCAATACAAGAAATAGCAATATTATCCCAAAAATCATCAACTTTATTCCAAACAGCATTCGCATCAGTAATATCATTATTGTACCATAAGCCACCAGCAGCACCTCCAGCCCAAACTTTTTTATATTGCACATCATTTGGGTCAAACATCAATGCACGCGTGCGACCGCCAATACCACGAGGACCTTTTTCAGACCAATTAATAAATGGAATTGCTGCATTAGCACTTGCATTTTTAATTTGATTTATTCGTTGAATTGTATAGTTTCTAGCTTTTTCTAGTTCTGGAAATGGGATAATTCCTGAAATAGTACTTTTTATCTTTTCAAAGTCAGCCCTTACTCTTTCGCTAGGGTGGTCTTGTGCAATGCTTTTAATAGTTAGCAAAATCCCAAAAAGTAGTCCAATACTAAAACGCAAATTTTTCATGTGATACTGATAGCTTATTTTTGTTTGAGTGTGTCTATTTCTTTTTGTTGCTCGATAATATAAAGTGTTAATTCTTCAATTTTTTGCATCATTTTAGTCATCAAAAGAGAAACCTGTCCACCATTTTCTTGAATTTCTTTTGCCGAAGGAATATCTGGTAAATGTTTATTCTGAGCAATAAACGTCTTTACTTCGCTCAAAGGTCTAAGTTTAAAACTATCTTCAAAAACATAATCAGCCCAGTTTGATTCGATAACTACCTCTTTGGCTCGAATACTTCCATTGACAGATAATTTATACCCATCAGTCGTGAAAGTACCGATAGCGACTTCACCAGTATTATTTTTTACCACAAAATGCGTATTCCCACTTGTTGTAAGAGTCGGTTGCTGGAATATTCTGAAATCATTGTTGTAATTGTCTAAAGACCAAACAGGTGTTATGGCTGGATCACTTCCTGCTTGGTTGCTCAATGTTAGTCGTTTTCGGGTCATTAGCTCGCCCACCACATCTAATTTTGTGAGAGGCGTAGCAGTACCAACACCAACATTTCCTGCATAATAATTATATATACCATTATTCCCACCCACCTGAATGCCTAAGTTTTTAGGAGCAAAAAGCATGGTAGGGCTTGTTGAAGCGTTAATAATTAAAGCTCCAGAAGTCGTGTTTTTATTCAAAGAACCATAATTACTGCCCACATCAAATAAACCCAAATCGCCTTCCACACTCAATTTGTAATTGGGTGTAGCAATACCAATTCCAACATTTCCTGTATTTGTGCTATATTGATTATTACCATCAATTTGCCACGTGCCGTAAGTATTTGCTATATTTTGCCAAGTTGTTCCATCCCAATATTTCATTACATTGAGTAAATTATCAAAAACCATAGTACCTTTAGATTGACCCAAAAGAGCATCAATTTGACTCGTACTCATCTGCGGTAAAATAATACCTTGTGGTGAGATTGTACTATTTTGTGCATAAATTTTATAAGTTAATATTTGAACTAAAAAGCAGAATAAAACTATTTTTCTCATCTTGATTTTTGTTTTTTATTTAAAATCCAATGTTTTTAATCGCTGTATTTTTAATCTTACCAGCAATATTACTTACCATATCATAACCAAAAGTTGACATATTTTTACTTAGAATAAAAACATAAATCATTGATAATAAGCAGAATACACACAATTCCAACTCAAACCAATTGATTATTGTTTTTCATAAAAAGCTTAGATTTTCGTCTCGAAATTCCGACACTTTGACCATTGGTCAATCTAAATTCTTTTAAAACTTTCCTAAAGTCGTAATCCTCAACATAACCAACATTTACAACTTGGCTTCGATTAGCTCTGATAAATGTTTGGGTGTCCTTTAAGACATTTTCAAAGACTGAAAGTGTGCGTGACGAAAGAATTTTCAATCCAGTATTTAAGTGAATCATTGTATAATTCGTTTCACTTTCTAGCAAAACCATATCTGTAGTTTTGATATTAGTTAATTTGCCTTTATACCTTATTTTTATGATGCCTTGAGCAACATTTCGGCGTTGTGCTTCTAAAAAGTTATCCATATTTACATTTGGCTATTTTTCAAAAATCTTTTTTTATACGTTATTTTCAAAGTCAATTTATTACCGCTAATCACTATACGTAAATATTTCAGAAATGTACAATAATCACACCGAATCCACCATAACCACCACCTAAATAAGCACAAGCTCCACCACCGCCAGGTACAAAACCATTTTTCCTAGATTCGGATTTTCCAACATACGCTCCTGATGGGACTTCAAATTCAATTGTACTGCTCTTTCCACCATTTTTAAAACTTGGATATGTTCCTCCTCCCACTCCGCTTTGAACAATTTTTCGCCAAACAGAACTGCTAACGCTCTGAAAATTGAAAACTGCACTTCCACCATGTTCGCCTGGCACACTAGCTTCTAATCCATTTGTGTAAAACAACCATGCTCCACTTCCTCCTTCACTTTGACTAGCGTTATATGCAAATGCATCAATTCCTCCACCGATTCGACCAAAATAACTACCTCTATTTTCTCCTCTTACAAAATTGATAGTCATTTCATCGTTTGGTGTTACGGCAAACCCATATCTGGAATATTCACCCCCACCACCGCCTTCACACGAAACATTAGCACCAGCCGTTGTAATAGACTGACCATCTCCACCTGCACCCCACAGTTCTACTTTAATGTACGTCACACCAGCTGGGACTGTCCACGTTCCATTCTCTGTAAAAGTTAAATGGTTTTTAAAATCCGATGTAGCCACTTGCGATGCCGCCAGATAATTCCAAGTATTACCATCATGTAGAGCCAATTTCTTTTCATCACTATTAAAAATGATATTTCCCGCCTGTTGCGGTGGTAAAGTATTTTGTTCAATAGTTGATAAACGAGGCAGTGTTAAACTTTTAGGGCTTAGTTCAGAAGCAATTTGGCTGAAAACCTTGTTTGTGAGAATTAAGAAAAAGACGAACCAGTATTTTTTCATTTACATCAAATTTATTTGACACAAAATTGCTCATCTATTCGATATTCATCAATACCATGATTTGGGGAGGAAAATACATTTTGAGGTATTAAAACAAAACGAAATGCAAGTCAATAACCCTTTTGGGTTATATCAAACATTTAAGAAGCGATGATTCCACTACGAATTGCCTTTGCAACTGCTTCGGGTCCGCATTGCACGTGAAGTTTTTGGTAGGTATTTTTGATGTGTCTTCGTACTGTTTCCACTGAAATATTTAATTCAATCGAAATCATACGATACGAAAACCCTTTAGCCAAATATGATAGCACTTCTCTTTCTCTTTCTGTTAGCTTATATTCATCTTGCGTTGACTGTTTACGAAAAGACTGCAAAACCTTGTTTGCAATAAATGGCGACATGGGAGCTCCGCCATCATTTACCTCTTTTATAGCCTGAATAAGCCGAGTTGATGAATCTTTTTTCAAAATATATCCATCTGCACCTTTACTCAAACATTCAAAAAGGTGCTCATTTCCATCAAAAACGGTATGCATAATTATTTTTATTTCAGGAAAATGGCTTTTTATTTCGAAAACTCCTTCAATTCCACTTCGCTGTGGCATATCAATATCCATTACTATAACATGTGGCCGTTCATTTCGAGTATTTTGAAGAGCATTTACGCAATTTTCATAACAACCAACTAACTCAAAATCTTCGGTTGTTTCAATCAACAATGCCAAAAGTTGGCTTAATCGTATGTTATCTTCGTAAATAGCTATTTTTATCATCTTTTTTTATACAAAGTTCAATAATAATCATTATTGACCCAATAACCCCTTTCGGGAATTTAATCATCTCAAAGGTATTCTAATTTCATATTTCGTTCCTTGCCCTTCTGCACTGTTTATTTTGCAAGTACCTTTTAATTCTTTTGTTCGACTTTGAATATTTTTCAAACCATTTCGATTAGTCTCTAAATCAACATTAAATCCTTTTCCATTATCTGAAAAATTAATTTCTAAATAATTAAAATTCACTTGACAATATAAAACTATTTTTGAGCATTCACTATGCTTTAAAGCATTGTTTATCAATTCTTTACATATCAAATATATGTTTCTTTTTTTATCCATTGACATACTTCTATTACCGAGCGAATAAGCCTCAAATTCGTATTGAATCTCTTTTGCTTCAATCAATTCAGCCGCTTCAGAATTGATTCTAGTAAACAAACTTTCAAGGCTATCAAATTGCGGATTCACATTCCAAATAATATAATCAATGGCTGTTCCTGCTTGCTTTGCTTCATCAGTAATCATTTCAGCAAACGAATAACCTGAGTGATTTTCTGTCAATTTCTTTTTTATTAAATCACCTAAAATCCCAATACTACTCAACGAAGCACCAATTTCATCATGCAAATCTGACGAAATACGATTCCGCATCAACTGAAGTTTCTTAAATTCACTTATTCTGTACCAGTAAAGTGCATAAACAACTCCAATAATCATTAAAATAAGCACAATTTTAAACCAAATTGTTTCATACCACGCAGGCAAAATTTCAAATTTTAAAATACGTGTATTTGTATTCCAATTTCCAGCAACTTCTGCATATTGAACCTCCAAAACATAATTACCTTGCTCTAAATTTGAGAAAGTTACCGTCGGATTTACCCCATTTTCAATCCATTTCTCATTAATGCCCGTCATCCGATAACGGTATTTATTTTTAGCTTGATTTTCGAAATTTAATGGACTAAAAGCAAAACTAAGGTTATTTTGTTTGCGAGTAAAAACCAAACTTTGGTCTAAATTTACTTTTTTTTCACTACCCAAAATAGCAATTTGACTAAGCTTAAGTTGATTTTTATATTGTTCTAAATTCGCGTTTTTTAGATTAAAAATTGAAAAACCATTTTTATGACCAATCAATAATTCATTGGTCAACATCAAAAAGCCATTCCGAATATCATTATTCAGTAGCCCATCAAATTGTGTAAAACGACTAATTCGCTTATCTTTTGTAATCCGAACTAATCCTTCCGCTGTACCAATCCATGTATTTTCATTCAAATCTTCTTCAATAGCAAAACATTGTCCATCCGCAAAAATTGGTTTTAAATCTTCAGCATGAACTTCTTCCGTAATCAATCCATTAGTATTCAGCCTATTATATCCTCCATAACCCGAAAACAATAATTCATGTTTTGGACTCACCGAAACATCCAAATAATAATCGCCAATAAACTTTTTATGTTCATTAATTGAACTCAGCTCTTTAAATTCATTTGTCTTTAAATCAAAATAGGCAATCCCAAAGCCACTCGGTATCCAACCTGCAATCCACATTTTTTGGTCTTGTGTGTAACATAAACGATGAAACAAGTTTTCTTTGAAAAATGTCGGATAAGGCAGTTTTTTCCATAGTTCAATAAAAGTATTTTTCGATAAATCTAATACTTTTATAGGCTCATTTGGTGACAATATCCAAAGTCTATTATATTCATCAAGTTCTATTGAATTAACCTCTTGAGAAACTAGTTTTTTTAATTTTTCACCTTTTTTTATCTCAAATAGTCCTTTATTACTCGCCACATAAAGGCGTTTATTTACTGTTTTTATGGCTTTTATATCGCATCCAAATAACTGAATTATTTTTACAAAATCATTGGTAGACTTATTCCATTGTAAAATATCACCTGAGCTCATCCCAAGTAAATAATTTCCTTCATTGACAGACTCAAAACACCGAATAATAGCTGGATAATCTAGTACTTCCTTTGAAATTTGGACTTGTTTAATTAGCTGATTTTCATTTTCCTGCTTAAATAGCCCTTCATTTGTTCCAACCCATAATTCATTTTTATCAGAATCAGCAAAAATCTTATTGAATATTATCCCTTCTTCGATGAATCTATCAATCTCTTCTATTTGATTTTTAATCACATTTAGACGAAAAAGATGATTTCTTGAAATACAAATTAAGTCGTTCGTTCTCGAAAACTGAATCTGTTCAATTGGTTCATCAATTTTATATTTTACCTGAAATATCTTCTTTTTAATATCAAATTCGCCCAATTCACCTTCTCTATTTCCTATCCAAAAAGTAGAATTAGCCTTATTAAATGTTAGTGAATTAAAAGATTTATCCTTTAAAAATCGAATCCATCGTTTTTTTTGTTCATCAAATTGGCATAAGCCCATTGGACTTACACTCCATAATTTACCTTCATGGTCAACCGAAAATTTAGCTATTGAAGGATTCTGTTGATTTTTCTTTAAAATTTGGAAGTATGTAAGTCGATTTTGTTTAGCATCATAACACTTTATATGATGAAAGTCTGTTGACCAAACTCTCTCTTTTTCATCCACAAAAATTTCATTATAATGGTCATTATCAGGATTGTCATCAGTCAATTGATTAGCAATTTTCAGCTCTAATAATAAAGATTTTGTATTCAAACTCCATAATCCTTTCTCATTGCTGAACCAAAGTTTTCCTTTTTTTGAAATAGTCAATCCTTTTGGTGTCGATAAACTTCCAAATTGTTGAAACTGATACCCATCATACCGAGAAATACCCAAGTTGGTTGCCAACCATAAATACCCTTGCGAATCCTTACTAATGCTTAGAACATTATTCGATGAAAGCCCATTTTTGGTACTTATTTTCTCAAAAACTAGATTTTGAGCATAAATATCGCAAAAAAACACCAACAAAATTAATGTAAAAAAGTAATTAAGGGAGCTTTTATTCATTTTATAATCTTTATATTCCATTTTAAGCTTTCATTCACGAAATATACAAATAAAGAATAATATTGTTGAATTAGAATATACTCGTAATTGATACTATATTTTTATAAAAAACGACTCTACTTTTCCAGTAAAACTATATAAATCTGTAAAATAAAAGGATATATAATAGAAAAAGGGGTTTTGAGAGTATTCCAGAGGTGTAAATCTAACTGATTATCAATTTTGCAATAAATGCAAAAAGAGTAACCCTTTAGAGGTTACTCTTTTAAATAAAATTCTGGCATCTACCTACTCTCCCGAGTTTGAACTCAGTACCATCGGCGGTGCGGGGCTTAACT
>NZ_CAKLPY010000008.1 GCF_923079645.1 Emticicia aquatica
TGTTATCAAACAAATGATTGTTTTTTAGTAAATTCATCAATTCGACTTTGGCGTTGGTTGGTCCAAATAGTAGCACTTCATCAAAATGACGAATTTCCTCACCAAGTTTTTTATAATAAGCGGCCTGTTGATGTTGTTCTTTATTGTGCATCAGGTTTTCGCTTTTATTCAAACTATGCTCTTTTTCTTCGTGCGTAAATTTGGAGGTAATGATTTTTGTTTCAGTTGGATTATTTGAAAATCCCATCAAATAGGCAATAGAATGGTCCATCCAAACACCTAAATATTTTGCTTTGGTCATTTTTTTAAGGTTTTTTTGTTGTGTTTCCATGATTTACCGCATAATCTTTCAGTAAAGTTGCCAGTGAATCGTGATACTCTTCAAGGATTTTTATATTGATTTGTGGTGTAGCAATGTCTGGAGCCGAAATGGGCATTTCTACGATATATTTTGATAATTCAGGAAAATTTTCTTGAATTGTCATCGTAATTTTTAAAATATCAGCATTAAGCTTTTTTTCGGTTTTCATACATTCTATTAGAAGTTTTTAAATAGAAAAAAAATCGCTTTTACATAAAACTTATAAAAGCGATTTGAACTTACCACTAAAATTAAACCACTTACCAACTACTTTATTCACTATTTACATTCACTTTTTGGATACAATATACAATTTACAACAAAAGTATCAAGAGCAGTAATATCACAATGATTGCTCCGACTGAAAGATAAACACCACCACCAATTTGGGCGATATTTGTTTTCAACGTACGAACCTCTTTGCGTAATTGTTTCTTTTCTTGGAATGTCATTTTTGACTTATCCATTGCTTTTATTTCGTTCAATCGACTAATCAAAACGTTGGCTTCTGCCGATTCGGCTTTCTTGGTTTTATCAGCGAATGTTGCGTTTGATTCGGCTTTCAAGAGGGTTGGCATCAATGACAACAATACGATTGTTAATATATAAAGGCTATATTTTTTCATCAAGTTGTTATTAGTTTTCCGATATTGACGGAGCAAGTGTGAAATAATTTTCACTTAACAAAGGTGCGTCTCTTTTGGTAAAGAAGTGTTACATAATTGTTAGAAAGTATTACATAATTCACACATTATCAAGCGGATTACGTTTTTTGTCCTTCAGCGACTTGAAAAAAGAAGGTGTTAAACCAGTTACTTTTTTGAATTGGGTGGAAAGGTGAGCCACACTACTATAATGTAGTTTGGCAGCAATTTCGGTCAGATTCATTTCATCATAAATAATCAATTCTTTTACTCGCTCAATTTTATGCCGAAGTATATAATGTTCGATGGTTGTCCCTTCTGTTTCTGAAAAAAGGTTGGCCAAATAAGTATAATCATAATGCAATTTATCGGTTAAATAATTAGAGAAATTAACTTTTGGTAATTCGTCTTTATAATGAACCATTTCAACAATTACATTTTTTATTTTTTCAATCAACATTGATTTTCTATCGTCCATTAGCTCAAGTCCAGATTTTGATAAAGATTCTTTTAATTGGTCGTGCTGTTGGGGGCTAATATTTTCCATGACTTCGACTTCACCTAGCGAAACATTAACAAAATGAAGTCCGAGTTTTACTAATTCCTCTTTGACCCGCATTTTGCACCTCAAGCTAACCATGTATTTGATATAGATTTTCATGTTTTATCCATCAATTTAATTTACGATGCAGCAACTCAACGTAAATGGTGGAAGCTGTTTTTAACCTAAAAACAATCTTTTTTAAGTAGTTAATACTTATATTTTTTACAAATACTACATTCTTTCCATGTACCAATTTAGTTCTTTTTCCATTTTTTGGTAACGAAAAATAGCGTTAATAATCTTTTGTAAACGCATAAAAGCGGTTTCGCTTTTCATGACATAATCGAAAGCTTTGTGGTGCATACAATTAACCGCCACATCTATTTTGTCTTGTGAAGAAAGGATAATTACAGGTATTTTGGCGTTATATTCTTGGATTTTATCCAATGTTTCGAGTCCATTCATGGCATTTTTATCAATACCATCAAGATGATAATCTAAAATTATTATATCGGGATTGTTTGATAAATGCTCAACGCAGTGTTCGCCAGTTGCGTATGCTTCAACGTCAAAATCGGCGTGTTGTAAGAATTCTATTTCTAGTGATTTCAAAAATACAGCGTCATCATCAACTAAAAATAGTTTTACTTTTGTTCCGTTTTTCATTATTTAGGATTTTTAATTTTAAATAATTCTTCTTCTAGTTCTTCACAAGCTTGTACACAAACATTTTCGAGTTTAAAAACCAACTCTTGAATTTCGTTAGCTTGTTGTTGCGTGTTGGCATATTCTTGTATTTTTTTTGCCATATTTTCAAAATCTGGACTGATGCCCATAATTGAAAATGAAGGAATCATTTTATGAACAGCCGAGAGCAATAAAGTCCAATCATTATTTTGAAGACTTTTTTTCATCGCATCAATTAATGGCGGTGTTTGTTCTAAATAAAGCGAAATCATCTCTGACATTAACCTCGGATTAGACTTTGTGCGATGGCTTAAATACCTCAAATCCGTACATTTTATCTTTGTATTTGCATCACTTTCGAGATGTTCGTTCGTTGTTTTTTTCATGTTAAAAGAGTTTTTCAAAAGACTCACTATTTTGGTGTACAACAACCGTTCATCCAAAGGTTTGGCTATGTAATCATTCATTCCAACGGCTTTACATTTGGCCAAATCAACGGTTGTTACATCGGCGGTTAGAGCAATAATCGGAATGCTTGAATTCATTTTTTTGCGGATATATTCGGTTGCTTCAAAGCCATTCATTTCGGGCATTTGTAAATCCATCAAAATAATATCATACGATTTGGTTGCTAACTTTTCGACGGCTATTTTTCCATTGGCGGTAATGTCACATTCAAAACCAAAGTCATCTAAAAGCGTTTTCATCAACAACTGATTAAGAGCAATGTCTTCAACAACTAATACCTTTATGTTTTTAATTTCGGTATCTAATTCTATAATTTCGTTAACAAATGTGGCATCGGCTTTGGTTTTACGGAATTGTAAGCAAAAGCTAAAGGTAGAGCCTTCGTCTGTTTTGCTTTGTACGCTGGTTTTACCGCCTTGCTGTTCTACCAATTGCTTGACAATAGCCAAACCTAATCCAGTTCCGCCATACAAACGAGCCGTTCCACTGGTGGCTTGCTGAAAATTATCAAAAATATTACTGATTTTGTTTTGAGGAATTCCGATACCCGTATCTGTAACCGAAAATTGAATAATTACATTTTCTGAATCTTCATTGATTAGGTCAACGCTAACAGTTATTAGTCCTTTTGTAGTAAATTTTACGGCATTACTTACCAAATTAAGTATTATTTGGTGTAAACGAACGGGGTCACCGAGCAAAACAACAGGAATGTTTTTGTCGTATTTTGAGATTAATTTTAGGTTTTTTTCTTGAATTTTTGTTTCAAATAAATGCAACATCGCCGAGATTGAAGAAGCCAAACGGAAAGGGATTTCTTCAAATGTCATTTTTCCTGCATCAACTTTTGCTAAGTCGAGAATATCATTGATTAATACAATTAAAGCATCGCCACTCATTTTAATGGCGGTCAAGTATTCCTTTTGTTTGGCCGACAAATCTGTTTTTAGTACTACTTTTGTAAAACCAATAATCGCATTCATCGGAGTTCTGATTTCATGGCTCATGTTTGACAAAAATTGCTGTTTGGCTTTTACGGCATCTTCTGCAATTTTTCTGGTTATTTCAGATTTACTTTGAGCTTCTTCGGCAATTGCCGTGGCTAGTTCGGCAAAAACTTTGGCTTCAATCAATTCTTTTTCAATTCTTTTTTGCTCTGTAATATCCCTTGCAACCACCACAACACCCAAAACTTTCCCTTGTTCGTCTTTATAAACTGAGCCATTAAATAGTACATCGGTCAATTTATGGTCTCGAATAGTGAGCGGATAATCAGCCACAAATCCTTTGGCAAATACTTCTTGGTAGCCCTTTCTGGCTTTATTTGGTTCAGTAAAATAGTTGAAAAAATCAGTCCCGATTAATTTTTCACGAGAAACTCCTGTAATATTGACCGAGGCGTTATTCATATCGGTTATTTTACCTTTGATGCTAATCGTAAAAAGTGGGTCTAAACTCGCTTCTATGAGACTCCGAGCATAATTTGCGATGATTAATTCTGCTGCACGTTTTTCTTTTTCTTGATTCTGAAATGCTAATTCATTATTTGCTATGATTAGCTCATTGGCACGTTTTTCTTTCTCTATATTCTGAAACGCCAATTCTTTTTTCGCAATTATTAATTCATTAGCACGTTTTTTCTTTTCTACGTTCAAAAAGGCCAATTCTTTATTGGCAATGATTAACTCATTAGCACGTTTTTCCTTTTCTTTATTCTGAAAAGCAAGTGCTTTATTGGCAATGATTAACTCGTCCGATTTTATCATTTTTATGATTATATTTTAGTGGTAATAGGTTTTCATAATTTAGTTGCTTTCATTAAAATCACCAATATTTTCGATTGGAATGCGTCGTTTTTCCTTCAATTGTTTGAAATGTGAGGGAGAAAGTCCCGTAACTTTTTTAAACTGGCTTGACAAATGAGCAACACTGCTATAATTCATTTTATTGGCAATTTCAGTAATATTCATCTCTCCGTAAATAATCAATTCTTTGATGCGTTCGGTTTTATGCGAAATAATAAACTGTTCGATTGTCATTCCTTGAACTTCCGAAAAAAGGTTTGCCAAGTAAGTATAATCGTGATCTAGCTTTGTGCTTATAAAATCAGAAAAATTTGTTTTAGGCAATTCATCAGCGTAATGAACCATTTCTATGATGACTTTTTTGACTTTTTCAATCAACATTGCTTTTTTATCGTCCATCAATTCAAGGCCAGCAGCTAACAATTCTTTTTTTAGTCGTTCTCGCTGTATATCTGAGATATCTTCCATAATTTCTACAACACCCAAATCAACCACGATAAAGTGGAGTTTAAGCTTTTTCAATACCTCTTTCACCATCATTTTGCAACGAGTACTGACCATGTATTTGATATATAGTTTCATGCTTTAACCATCAAATTTAAAAATCATTAATTCTTCCGAAGTTTGATTAATCCTCACACCCACTTTTGATAACCGTTGAAATCTTTTTGAACTGTTCGTTTGCATTGAAAATGTGATATGCGTGAGTTGGAATAATCATTCCTTTTCGTTTTGGAAGCGGATACAGTTGTTTTTCTAATAATTGTTTTGCTAACAACCATTTTTGGTAAATTTTCAATTATTTCGACAATAATATGGGCTTTTGATTTTTCCGATTCTGGGGTCTCCATGCTGTTTTATTTTTATAGGCAGCTTTACTTGTATAGATGGCGTAAAGGTGAGGATATTAATAGCTTAAATTTTATATAATTCTTAAAATTGTTTACATAATTCACACATTTGGGTATTTGGGTGGTTTTTAGAAATAAAAGCGGAAGAAGTTTTTGTACGAACAAAATGAGAAGAAAGTAGGCTTTAAACTTGCGAAATGGAGTAGTCCAAACGAAATATTGAAAAAAGATCAAACAAAATATTGAATTTAGTATTTAAAAAACAGTTCTTTTGTTGATGGAAATGGACGAACGTCACGACTTCTGATAAACTACATACCTTCTTATCATAGAATGCCCATGACAATCGCATTTGAAGAAGATAGGCAAGAATATATTGAAAGTTAAATAGAAACACGAAAATAGGAAAACATTCAAATATTTTTAGGTTTAATGGAGAGTCAGCATCTACAGTTTTTGAATAAAGAGATAAAGAAATCGCAACAAATACCACAACCTAAAAAAGGGAACAATATAAATATTAGATTTATTTTTTAATAATAACCTTACAAAACAACAGATTTTTCAGGTTCAATAAGGAGAATTATGTTAAATAGTTAAAGTATGAATCTAAAACTTCAAATAAATTTTAAAGGAAGTTCATTGTTTTAAAGCAGAGTATCGTTTTTTTATAAAAATAGACACATATTTTCATCATAAACATAAGGGTACTTATATTACATAACATATGCTACTAATTTAGCTTGACATATATGATATAAATATATGATAATCAAGGTGTTTATGAAATTTAATTAATCTGATAACAGATTTGTAAAGAAAAAAAGTGTAGTCGATAATTGCAAATTTTTCTGTGGATAGCAGTTTATTTTCGTTTCATAAAGATTAAATATACAAATAATATTTTCTATGGTGTGATTTTCTATGAATAGTTATATTATCATTGGGTTCAAAAAGTCGTAACTTTTTAAACCATTGGATTCTGAAAATGTACATATATAAATCCTATATATTTAATGTTGAATGTATCGCCCAAAAAGTAGGTTTAGCTAAATATGGAGTTCATGAGGTTTCATAGAAGTTGTAATAGTTGTATTGTGAAACCTAAACGTTGAAAACTCACATGAGTTAATCCCTATATTTTGCATATCCCATTTAGCCACAAAGCTTTGTTGCAAGAATATATACAAATTCCCTATTTGATGTAATCAATAAGCCATTTTTCTTGATTTTCACCATAACAATTTAAGACACTATCTAAGGAAGACAGCAATAAACCATTTTTACAACTTGTGGTCGTACCACTCCAATAAGGTAAAATATACCTTGGCTGTATCGTATAAATGGTCCCAGATGAAAAAGAAACCCTACAATTGGGTAAATCCATTTTTTTTGAGTGTCGAATATCGTGAAGAATATAACTTTCACCAAGGCCTGAAAGCATTTTAACGCTGTTTGATACGGCCGAATAACTCTTATGTACCAACTCTAAGTTATAAGTTTTTTTGCCTTTTGCTTTCCAATCCTTCCATGAACAGACCACTTAAACTAAAAAAATCAAGACCAGTTTTATAACGTTCCAGTCTAAATTTAACTCGACCTTCTATTCATTTGATTATGACATTACGAAACCTTTTGATTTTAATATCTCTTTTTTTAAAAGATAACTGACTTTTGAGCAATAAATCTGCTTACAAGTCGGGCTGAGAGAGTAATTATAATTTTGAGACTTGCCATGATTTTTGTAGGTTTGTTTAATACCTTGCTAATAACTCATTTTTGATTTACCCATGAAAAAATACGGTAACAAATATTTTATATTTTCTTTTATCAATATAAATATTAGTTGAAGCTAGGTATTTATAAAATTTCAATGACAACTTCCAATGAATATTGTAATATGATGAAGATGCTACTTCTGATGCTTGCCATTATGGTAAGTTTTATTACGTTTTCGCAAAACGTTACTGTTAATCCCGGGGCTGGTTCTTACGCAGATTTATCGTCTGCATTTGCCGCCATTAATTTAGGCACACATACTGGTGTGGTTACGGTAAGTATTGTTGGCAATACTGCTGAGCCAGCTGGTGGTGCAATTCTTAATGCCAGTGGGACGGGTGGTGCTTCTTACACATCTATTACCATTTCTCCAAATGGTGGGGCTGCAAGAACAATTACTGGTGCTGCAACTGCGGGGTTGCCAATGATTGATTTAAATGGTGCCGATAATGTAACTTTTGATGGATTAAATACTGGAGGGAATTCGCTTACTATTGAAAACACTACCGTGTCAGTTACATCGGGAACTTGTACATTACGTTTTGTTGGCGGTGCCACTTCTAACACCATTACAAGATGTTCTATTAAAGGTGCCAGCAATGCTTCTGTATCCACCAATGGTGCTACAATCATTTTCTCAATTGATGCCGTTACAGCAAACGGTAACGACAACAATACCATTTCCAATTGTGATATCGGCCCTTCTGGTGCCAACCTGCCTACTAAAGCCATATTGGGCAATGGTTCTACTACCACTACGGCCATCGGTAACAGTGGTATCACCATCAATAACAATGACATTCACGACTATTTTGGAGCAGCAGTAACCAGTGCCGGAATTTCCACTAATGGTGGTTGTAATACATGGAGTATTACCAATAACCGCTTTTATCAATCGGAAACCAGAACATGGACTACAGGTGCTCAACATAATGCAATAAATATTAGTAACACAACTGCCAATAGCGGTGCACAGGGATTTACCATTACGGGGAATATTGTTGGCTATGCTTCAAATACACAAACTGGAATATACACATTGACAGGTTCCAACGGTACTTTCCGTGGCATAGTCTTCAATGGTATTACCGCAGGTACAGTTTCCAACATTAATAATAATACGGTTGCTGCCGTTAGTGTAACCGGTGTTACATCAAGTGGTGTAAGCTCCGCTTCTCCTTTCATAGCCATTTACATAAACAATGGTGTGGCAAATACAAACAGCAATACTATCGGAAGCCAGTCAGCAACAGGTTCATTGGTTTATGCAACAAACTCTGCAGGTGCCGCTGATATGATGGGTTTCTTCAATTTCAGTAGTGATACTTGGACTGCAAACAACAATTTAATTGGAGGGATGACGACTTCCAATGCGGGTACAGGAGCAGCCAATGCTTATGGTTTGCGTGTAAATACTACGTCAACGGTAACTACTACCCTGAATGGAAACACGATTGGGGGTACCGTAGCCAATTCCATTCAAAGTACGTCAACGGCAGCGAGTGCACAGGTGGCTGGTATTTTTATTTCAACGTCTTTTGCAACAGTCTCTAATAATACAATCAGAAATCTTACGAATGCAGGCGGAACCGGAACAACAACAGCCGCATCGGTTGTGGGTATTGATTTTATCGGTGCAACGCCGGTTAACAACGCAGTACAGAATACGATTTTTAACCTGAGCAACACCAATACTACATTAGCTACGGTTGTAACAGGTATTCAATTTACAGGTGCAACTGGAAATGTCGTGGAAAGTAACCTGATTCACAGCCTGACGTCTGCAACAAACAGCACAACTGCAGAAGTAAATGGAATCAGGGTTGGGAGTGGTACTACCACCTTTCTTAACAATATGATTGCCATTGGTGCGAGCATTACCAATGCCATTGGTACGGCTGCCAGCAACTCGAACGTGAGCGGTGTTAATGGTATTAACGAAGTCCTGGGAACAAATAGTTTCTTTCATAACAGTGTTTATATAGGCGGGGCCCCAACAGCAGGTGTGGGGGCATCTTATGCCTTTAACGGAACCCAAACTACCATTACCCGCAGTTTCCAAGATAATATTTTCTTTAATGCAAGAAGTAACAGCGGGGCAACAGGTAAAAACTATGCAGTGAAAATAAATGGTACCACTCCCAATCCAACCGGCCTAACCATTAACAACAACATTTATTTTGCCAACGGAACCGGTGGAGTATTTGGATTTTTCAATTCTTTAGATGTAGCCAATCTTGCGGCCTGGAAAACGGCTGTTGGGCAGGATGCTGTAAGCTTTGAAAGCAACCCTCTATACATTGACCCCACCAATGCAACACCTGACCTGCATCTCCATCCAACCTCTGCTACAGTAGCAGAGGGCAATGGGGTTGATGTGGGTGTAGTGAATGATTATGACGGGCAAACAAGGGCTGGTTTAACACCAGTTGATATTGGTGCTGATGCTGGTAATTTTATTGGGGTTGATTTAGCCCCCCCCGTAATCACTTATACCCCTTTAGGGTTTAGTTGCAATACAGCCAACAGGACACTTAACGGCGTTACCATAACAGACGTTTCTGGTGTACCTACAGCGGGTGCATTGCAGCCCAGGATTTACTATCGCAAAAATGCGGGTGCCTGGTTCTCATCGCAAGGTGTATTGGCCAGTGGAACTGCCACCAACGGTACCTGGAACTTTACCATTGTTGCAGCCGATATGGGCGGTTTGGTCATTAGCAACAACGTACAGTATTATGTCATTGCACAGGATATTGTGCCAACACCAAATATTGGTTCAAACTCAGGTGCAGGCCTGGTAGCTACAAATGTTAATACAGTTACCACAGCCCCAACAACACCAAATAATTACAATGTGGTGAGCACTATCAGCGGTACATATACAGTGGGTGCTACAGGAGATTACCCCACAATTACAGCGGCGTTTAATGCATACAACAACAGTTGTCTGGGTGGTCCGGTTGTATTCAGCTTGATTGATGCAGCATATACAAACACTTCCGATACCCTGCGAGCCAATCCGTTTGCCAGTAACTTCAATACACTTACCATAAGGCCTGCTGCTGCGGGAACCACCATTACAGGTAACATGAATGGCCCTGCCATTGTATTGCTGGATGCCGATTTTATTACCATTGATGGTTCATCTGCCAGCTCAATTGCCAGTCCCTGTGCTGTGGGCGGAAATGCAACTATCAGGGATTTGACCATTACCAATACTAACGTGGGTACATCGGCTGGTGTAATATCTATAGCAACCGGTGTAAATGGTGCACAGAACAATACCGTTAAAAATGTGAATATCCTTGGGCAGGACCCCACAACCACATTGATTGGTATTGCTGTGGGTGGTAATACAATGGGTACTACCGGGGCAGATAATGACAATATTACCATAGACAACTGCAGTGTAAGAAGGACTATTTTTGGTATTTATAATGCCGGTAGCAGTGCCGCCAACCGCAACACGGGCAGTAAAATAATCCGTAACGAACTTTCAGCCACTACCACCAACCGCATCAGGCGGGTAGGCATCATATTATTCAACAATGATGGTATTGAAGTTTCCTATAACAGCATTGGTGGTATCGAAACCGACGAAAGTGCAGATGCAATAGGTATAGCTCTTGGTACTCAGGCCATTGACCTTACAAATGTCACTTCGGGAGAAGTGGTGAATGCAGTGGTTGCCAACAACAAAATTAATGGTGTTGCCAGCCTAAATACCACTGGTTTTTCAGCGGCAGGTATTACTGTTGCAGGAGGTAATTCGGGTGCAAACACCATCTATAATAATATGATAACAGGTGTAATAGCTCCTTCAACAGCACCAGATATACTTGCAGGTATTTACGTAATTGGAGCTGCAGGGGCAAATACCCGTTTGTACTTTAATTCAATTTCTATGACAGGTGACAGGGGTGCCGTAACAGTGCAATCGCCATCTTATGGTATTGCCATTACCGGTACTGACCCTACAGTTGATTTACGAAACAATATTTTATATACAACTCAAATTGCCTCAGGTGGTGGTGCAGATGCCAAAAGCTATGCAATAGGTATGGTAAGCACTACGTTTGCCAACCTCAATTCCAATTACAATGCCTTCTGGAGCACAGGCACCAACGATGGTGGATTTCGTTCGGGATCTTTAGGTATAGCTGCTGGTACCAGTTATGCTACATTGGCTGGATGGGCTGCTGCAGTTGCCAATGATGCCAATTCAATAGAGACAGATCCGTTATTTAATAACCCGCTTAGTAATCTTCATTTAACTACATTTGAGCCGCTGGCTACACCTTTAGAAGGTATTACAAATGATTGTGATTGTGAAACGCGTAGTGCAACAACTCCAGATATCGGAGCGGATGAGCTTATAAATTGCTCTGTTACCCTTAGTTCCCCTACGGGTACCAATAACCAAACGGTATGTATCAATACGGCAATAACCGCTATTATTTATAACACCACCGGTGCCACGGGCATTGGCGTTGTCACCGGCTTACCAGGAGGTGTAAGTGCAAATTGGGCAACCAATGTGCTCACTATCAGCGGTACGCCAACTGCATCGGGTACGTTTAATTACATTATCCCCTTGACTGGCGGCCCTTGCACAACAGGAACGATAACCGGTACAATAACGGTAAATGCCATTCCCACCGCTCCAACCATTACAGCCAGCGGACCAACCACGTTTTGTAATGGTGGCTCTGTTACCTTAAATTCAAATGTAGGTAATAATAATGCGTTAAATTTTGTAAAAACGAGTAGTCAATACGTTAGCGTTCCGCATAGTGCCAGTATCAATTTGGGAGCAACATTTACGATGGAAGCTTGGGTAAAGTACTCAGGGCAAAATGTAACAATTGTAGATAAAGGCGATTACGACTTTTTATGGATGCTGAATCCTGACCCTTTAAGTTCGGGGTTGAATACCTTGAAAATGGGTTTTTACACAAAAAATACAGGAGTATGGTCTTATTCAACGGGTACCGTTTCAGAAAATACGTGGACGCATGTGGCTATTACCCTCGACGCAGGTATACTTACTTTTTATGTCAATGGAGTAGCTGCAGGGACTGCCTCAGTTACTTTTTCACAAGATGCACTGGAAATGAATATTGGCAGACAACAACCCACTTATTGTATCTGTAATCATTTTAATGGTAGCATGGATGAGTTACGACTTTGGAATATTGTAAGAACTCCGGCCCAAATGCTGACCAATATGAACAGCACGATTCCGACCAATAGTACAGGATTGGTAGCCTATTATAAGTTTGATGAAGGCTCGGGCACAACCACTGCTGATGCTACTGGGAATGGCAATAATGGAACATTGGTAAACAGCCCTACTTGGGAAGCACCTGCTACATCGCCTGTCAATGCCGTTGTTTGGTTGCCTGGTGGAGCAACAACACCAAGTATTGTTGTTAATAATGCTGGTACCTATACAGCTACAGTTACTAATGGTTATGGTTGCAGCACTTCATCAAGCACCATTGTAAATGTCAACTCAAATGCAGCTTTAGTAACCCTCACAAGCCCAACTGATGATTATTCAACGGGGATAATTCTGAAAACAGCATCGAGTGTAAATGGTAACATAACGGCTACCAATAAAGTAACTGGCACGGCCAAAGTTGATTATAAAGCCACGTCAATTCAACTAAATGCAGGTTTTAAGGCTGATAACGGAACAGTATTTAATGCAGTCGTGGGGGGGTGTAATTGAAATGATACTTCAGAACTAATATTTTTCAAATCCTCTAATAAATAAACCTCTTCCATCGGACATTTATGAGTGTGGTTCGTCCCTGACGCTTTTTTAATTAAATAAAATCAATCGAAATTCAAACTAAGAAAGTCCTAAATATATTTTTTATAAAAGTCATGAAAACCTATAACCTCATTTATTTCGGCATTAGAAAAAATATGAACAATTAGAAAAACTATTTTTATCTGTAACTATTTACTCAGACAACCCCTAATAAAAAAGGTCAGTAGCCAGTGAAAACTTGGCAACGCTAATACCTCCCTCTAAAGTTTGACACTCAGGGTGTTTTCCTAAGTTTCCAATAAGTGATACCTTGTTGAGACTTCTCATTATTTCTATTTTACAATTTTGATATTTCTTTCTCAAAGACTTATTTTAGTTGGTTTTTCTGCAACCAGTTAAAAAGATTCGACTCAGAAGAGCTATATCTTTTAGCTATGAATTTTTTAGTTGAACCATTACTGAGAAGAGCTTCAATCTCAATTTTATATTTATCCAATTTACTTTTCCCAGCTCCAACAGGTCTTCCAAGTTTTACCCCATTGGCTTTTTTAGTTTGCAGTGCCTCTTTTGTTCTTTTAGAAATCAAGTCTCTTTCTATTTCTGCAACCATTGAAAATACCATTGCCATCACTTTACTCTGAATGGTATCGTCCAATTGCCAGTTTCCTTTAACGGTATAAATCTTGATTCCTTTCTGAGTGGCTATCGAAATTATTTCCATGCACTCAAGCATACTTCTACCCAATCGAGAAAATTCACTTAATAGAATGGTATCTCCCGAAGTAAGCGTTTCAACAATATCTCCAATTTTTCTTTCTCTCCAATGAATTCTGCCCGAAGCCTTTTCTTCAACGAATTCAACTTTACCTAAATTTTTATCATTGGCAAGGTGTAGTAGTTGAGATTTGTTTTTTTCAAGGTCTTGGTCAATGGTTGAAACCCTTAAATAAGCGACATTTCTTGGCATAATTTTAGTTATTCGATAAATAGGTAATGATTTGAATTATAATGGATTAAAACATTCTGTAATATTAGATATTTTTATCTAATTATTCAAGTGGTATATATGAACGTTTAAACTATATGAAAATTTCTGAATTTTTGAACGAAGATTTCATTCAGTATCAAGATTTATTGTATGTCTGAAATACATACCTGCTTGATGTTTGTAAAATTCCCTCTCAGAAGATAGCAGGAATTATAGCTGCTTTTCAAACTAAAAAGACAATCTATGGAAAGCATATCAAGTCAGGCGAAAGTATTTGGCTTGAATATGACCACTTGCCATCAAAAATTAGGGAATCTAAATTACTACCATCAAAACCTGCTTTGATTGAAAACTTGAAAAGTAATAAGTTTGACTATGACAAAGAAAATAACTCTTTGTATCAGCGTGAAATGGTTTTACTGAATATTGCTGTTGATAATTCAGAAATGTTTATCGTTGAATTTAGAGAGTATAAAATTCCTAAAAATAAAATTAGTCCTTATTGCAAAACATATGCAACGCTAAAATTATTGATACAATTTGAACACCTTAAAATTCATGAAAAATATAATTTGTACAATGCTATTTCGGATTCAGAGTTTTCATTTCAATCAAATAATATCGACTATTTTTATGCAAAATATGCCGATATAGTGGCATTTGGATTAGTAAGGAGCATTACTCACAAAGGAGTATCGAATAAAAATGCTAATAAAATTACAAAAACACATGAAGACCTCGTTGGGCATTTTTATCGGCATGGAAATAAACTTTCCAGAACAGATATTCTACAAAAAGTCGATACAGCCCTAAAATTAAAAAATCTTCAACCGATTAGTCTTTCTACTGTAAAAAGGATTCTTTTGAATAACGATAATAAAAATCTTGACGATATGGTTAGGAATGGAGAAACTTGGATGAAAAACACGATTTTACCATTTCTAATTCGTTCAGAACCAGAAAATTCAGGAGACCATTACCAAATTGATGCAACCAAATTACAAATTTATTGCAAAGAAGGAAGCAGAGAGGGAGCATTTTTATGGATTGCTGTTGTAATTGATGGATACTCTCGACAAATTATGGGCTTTGCTATTGCCGATAAAGAGACGCCTGATTTATATGCAAAAGCCCTTAAATCAGCCTTTTTAAGAGCAAATTGGTTACCTGCTGAAATATTAAGAGATAATTATTTGGGTTATACTCGGGATAACGAACTATGTGATTTGATTCAACAAACAGAAAATTTAGGAGTCATTTGGCGAGCTCATAAAGTAGGAAACCCTCGGGACAAAGGTATCGTTGAAAGTTTTAATCATATTTTTAATACGGTGTTTTGTAAACAGATTTCTGGTTATATAGGAGAAGGAATTAAAAGCAAAAATATAAATGCAAGACCTAATCCAGAAATGCTGACCTTTATGAAAAAGAATAAGCTCTTACTAAACATCGATGAAGTTATTTTAAGAGTGACTGCAAGTATTCATAAATATAATAGGGATGGAACGCAAAATGAAAAAATCCCCCTTTAGAAAAGTTCCAACTAAAACCGCCTAAAAACACAATTGTCCTCAATAGTGAATCAGATGCTCTGATTTACTTTAAAAAGAAAATAGTAAAAGTATCTCGTTCAACTATCTGTATAAATGTGAATGGTTGTTCTCATTTCTATCGCCTTTCAAAAACAGACTTAATTTTAGCATTACACGATACGATGGTTCAGGTTAGATATGACCCCAACTATATGTTGTCAATATATCTTTTTACAGAATTAGAAAGTAAATTTATTACTCGCTTACATGAAGTACCCATTATTCCACTTGCTCAGGTAAATCAAACAATTGATGACCAATCAAATTTACACGCTTATTTTCAGCAAAATAAACAGCTTTTAAAAGACTTACAGCAAAAGATTGAAGAGCGTCAATCAGCGATTGATGCTTTGGACTTACCGCCTCATGTGTTAGAGTCTGGCTTTTCAGGTGATTTAGAAATTTATAAATCAGAAAAAGAAGAAAAAATAGATATAGATTATGGTAATAGTATTCAACTGCCTAAAGATAAAAAACTAAAAACAGATAAAACTTTCATCAAATACAGAACTGTTTACAATGAAATACAGGATTTACTATATAAGCAAAAAGGAACAGCCAAAAGATTATAGTTATGGAACTAAACAACTTCAACATAGATTTAATTAAAAAACCACCTGTTGGTCTGACTCTTGAAACCAACACTTTAAAAATCATCAATGAAAATTGCTATGATGCTTTAGAGTGGTTGCCTTTATCGGCGACTCGGGTTTTGGTAAGACCAAATCTTTGGCGTACTTTTTGAATAAAAATCGTAATGTTTATTATGTTGTTGTTGAAAAAAGTATGACTTCCAGAAAGTTTTACATAGAACTTCTGAATATTTTAGGGTTTACTAATACCTTTGGTGGTAGCGACCTGAACAATTTAATCAAAAGCATTAGCTTTCATCTTAATCAATCTAAACAACCAAACCTTTTAATTATTGACGAAGCTGGTAAGTTTAGTGCTAATCAACTCCTATATTTACACGAAATAAGAGATAATACAAAAATAACACAGGTATAATTCTTTGTGGTCCGCCATATTTCAAAAAAAATATGGAAAATTGGAAGCTTTCTGAAAAACAAGGAATTTCTGAACTTTATCGAAGGATTCAGTCTTGGATAACTTTAGAACAACCAACCATGAAAGAAAAAAAGCTTTTTGTGCAGAACACGGTATTTTATCAGAATTGGCAGATGAAATATGTCAAGAGAGCAAGGATTTTGGAACGTTGGAGAACAAAATTTTGGAAAGTCGAATATTGCCACTAAAAACACTTTTGACAGATACAAATATTGTGTAAAATGGCAAAACGAGTGAAGTAAAATTATATCTTTGAAATAGTAAAAAGGTCAATGGGCAATTGTTATAATATTTTAGCATTTAAAAAGAAAACATTGAATAAAACAGAAAGAAAAATATTTATTTCAATGAGCAAAATATGATTGAAAATTGGCTTTAGTAATACAAAAAGAAGTTTTTCCAAATAAAATTATATCTAATATTTCAGGAAACGAGGATAAATTTGGGTAATAGCTAAACCCAAAATAATAGAAATAAGTATCGAAACATACTCAAAATGGCTTATTTGATTCATGTTCATGGAAGATTTTTCAATTTAAATTTTCTATCTTTGATAATTGTGGTAAGATTTCCGTGCAATAAAAATAACGTTCTAAATCGCAATAAGTCATCGTTATTTCATTGTGTTCAAGGAAAAATATATGATGTCAAATGCAAATAATATTTGGCTTACTATTTTTATCTAGCTAAAATGAGGGTCATTTAATTTTTTATCGAAATATGAAAAAATTATTTTTAACATTCTTAATATTTAATCTTTCCATACAAATTACATTAGCTCAGAAAAGGCAAGAAATCATGATAAATGATTTTGATGACAAACCACAAACTGTAAACTGGTGGCGGGATAATGAGCATGTGAAATTTTCTTATGATGAAATCAAAAAGAATCAAGCAAATAAACGGTCGAAAGCGTGCCTTTATGTAAAATGGGATTCAATAACGACCACTAAACCATTTACATGGTTTACGGACCTTAAAGCTGATTCACTTGCTGCTGACGGAATGGAGTCAAAATGGAAATCTTTTCAACAGAATACCTGGCTATCTTTTTGGTGTAAAGGCGGTGAGGGAGACACTTTAATGCTTCATTATCTTGTATTAAGTAAAGGACATAGTAGCAAGTGGGGGGCTACAACCATGATACCTGTTATTGCTAAAAAATGGACTTTTTATAAGGTTCGGTTTGTAGATTTACAGTATGAAAACTGGGGCAAAATTACAGCTGATTTTGATTTAAACACAGATATTGGCCGATGTTTTGAAGTGGGTTTGAGGTCAGGATTAGTCACTCCCAAAGGCTATATTGAAGCATGGTTTGACAATATAAAACTTACCAATTACGAACCTTTTAAATAATTATTATGAGATTCTGGAGGATTATTTTATTAAATCTTTTTTTACATCTTGGTACTTTTACTTTTTTGATAGCCCAAGTTCCAAAGGATTATAAGGGAAAACCATTCAAAGATAAATATTACAAATTAGGTGCTCAGCCAATTCCCGGCAGAGTGGAACTGGCATACTATGATTTAGGAGGAGAAGGCGTTGCCTACCATGATAATACACCTGAAAATGAAGGTGCTAAATTAAATCATGAGGTGCATGATTATGGCAGTCATTGGCGTCCAGGAATACCAGCTTACATTGCATTCTTTCGTGAAAATGAAGCGGTAGATATATCTTATACTAAAGATTGGGCAGATTTTAACCATCCCAATAAAGTTGATCCTAAAGTAAATCAACTTTACATAGGCTGGGAGGAAGATGGTGAATGGACGAATTATACAGTTAACATATTAAAACCCGGAAGATACCGCATCATTACAGTTTATGGTTATAAGGATAATAAATCGGAAATGTGGTTGAATAACAAAAAAGCCACCACATTGGTATTACCCGAAAATACTGGCGACTGGCACAAATGGACACAGGCCACCATTGGTGAGATATTTTTTCCCAATGCTGGATTGAACCTACTTACATTAAAATATAATAAAGGAGCCAACTTGGCTTACCTTGATTTTTTACTTGTGGAAGAATTCAAAGGAAAATAAAAAGATACACTGTTATATAAAATAGTCATTTCCTGCAAGCCAACTTCTTTTATCTTTACGTAAGTAGCGTATGACGTCACTTTTTTTCTTTGTAATGTCTTGATTATCATTTATATACATCATTTAAGCCAAGTTAAATCAGCAGCAAATGTTTTGCTGCATAATTTATCCCAAAACACAAACTATTATTTAAAATTACTCATTCAAACATCTCTTTGTTGCCGAATAAGAATAAAGCAAATAGTATCTACACGAAATTCCAAAATTGTATTAATTAATAAAGGATTTTTCAAAAGTCTTCAGTTTATTGACGTATTATTTGAGTGTGTTCTGGCAAAATTTCTCCGCTTCAATTTTGGTTCAGCGAATGTGTATTTATTTCATCAAAAATAGTCGGTACTCTCCGACGAGAGATTTGAATCACTCGTTTGTTATTCAAAACAAGGTATTTTAACTGATAATTGATACTTTTTATATACTCTTTGCAAATTATAAATGACTTACTCGGACGACAAAAATTGGTTTTTGGTAAAATATTTTCAAAACTTTTGAGCGATGCGGCTGCCATTACCTGTTTTCCAGATGAAAGATATAGAAGTGTATAGTTGCCATGAGCTTCTAAAAATAAAATAGCATTGGTTTCAATACTTTGGTTGCGGGTAATCTTGATGATAGTTGTGGACATATTTATTATAATATTTTATTGTGTTGGACGGAGTCATTCTTGAAATAAAATTACAAAAGAAACTGATAAAAGCATATTTCTAAGTTAAAAATTTAGTTTTTTACTTAAAAAATAGCCAGATTTATGACAGACTTTTAAAATGCGACATCAAAGTAGTTTAGCAAACAAACCTGTTTTTGTCGATGTGTGGCTTGGCAAATTTATTTTGGTAGATTTGTGCTTTATTTCAAAATCACTTATCAATTATTAAATTTATGCTTACAAGAGAGTTTTTAGAGAATTTGGTGAATAAATATAAAACAATCAATTTGTTCACTAAAAAACTTTATAAAATTGGCCCAACTAGCGTTGAGATTATCTTTTTCGGACTCAAAGATACTGACAATTTTACTAAAGCTATTACTCATCTTGAAGTTGAGTTGCTACAAAATATTGACCTTACTATATTTGTTTCGGACGAAATACATGGAAATCTCAAACTTCCTTTACCAACTTGGGAGTGGTCAAGTGTTGATGAATATGGCAATATTCCAACCTATGATTTGAGCCTTTTAATGGCAAATTTTATCGAAATGCAAAGTACTTTTTGTACACTCAATTTTGAAAATAAAATTGCGACCTATTGGACATATGACACGCTTCAACTTCCAGAATGGGAACGGAGTTTTCCTTTTCGTAGTATTTTTCACAATTATTGGCAAAAAGACCCTAATTTATTGACGATTCATGCGGGTGCAGTGGGGTTTGGTAATGGAGGGGTTTTGTTGACAGGTAAGGGTGGTTCTGGTAAATCTACTGCGGCGTTATCTTGTTTAGATAGTAATTTGCTATATGCTGGCGATGATTTGATGTTGATTGATACAAACACTTGCATGATTTATAGCCTTTATAATGTTGCTAAATTGGAAGCTCATCAGCTGAAATTATTCCCTCATTTTGAACCGCTTATTTACAACCACAAAGCACTACCTGTTGAAAAAGCTCAATTGTTTTTGCATGAATATTTTCCTGAAAAAGTGATTTCTATGATGCCACTAAAGGCGATTGTTTTACCAAAATTTTCAGGAGAAACAAATACTACTTGGACCAGAGCAAGTTCGGCTGAAGCATTAATCGCATTAGCTCCATCGTCAATCGGTGTTTTCCAAGAAAAGGCGAAATATTTAAACAAAATTGCGAAATTATGTAGATTGGTGCCTATTTATAAATTAGGAACGGGTACGAATTTGAATCAAATTTCGCTTAGTATTGTAGAAATATTAAACGATATTAATTAATTTTGATTGTGTGGCATACTCAAAACCTGAGATTTGAAATAATGCGTATATTTTATTGATTCTTCCAGATTCAAATGAATACCATCGTTTGTTTGGTAGCTTGATGTATCAGATTGTATAAAATTAATTTTTTCTTTTTTTATAAAATCAGTCATAGCCATTCTAATTGATTTTGCTTTATTCAAGTGAACTAACTTTGGATTCACGGGCATTTCAAAAAAATAAACATTAACCCCTTTTGATTTTAAAAATCTGACATAAAATGATAATTCTTCCAACCTTTTGAGTAATGCTAATGAATCAATTTTTTCTGAATAAACTGCTTCTTCAATTTTAAATTTTTTATCGAATAATAAATCATTTTTATGCTGCTTGCTATATGCTATCATTTGTTGAATTGACATTTTTTTTGCCTTTCTATCGTTACCAAACAAAAGTTGCATCTCTTTAATGATAATTGGAATTGGATGTTTTTCTATTCTTAATGATGGAATGTTTTTGCTAACAAAAGCCGCAAAAGGTGAAAATAGTGTATGCTGAAAATCTTTTTTTTCAGGTCTATCAATGTAATTTGTTTCAATAAATACATTCTGCGGAAAATTGTTTTTATATTTAATAACCTTTAAACCATCATAAACACCTTGCCCAATTAAAGCAAGATTAAAAAAATGGGATAAACTATCGGTCAAAATTTTGGTAGAAAGCGACGAGCCAACGATAATATTTTGAAGTGAATCATTATCTAAATACTTCTGAGCCGTCGTTAAGTTTAGTTGCCAATAACTTTGCGTTCCCTCAATGTTTGGAAAAAAACTCAAAAATACCGTATAAGAAAAAAATACAACCACAAATACAATTATTATTTTCTTTATCATGGTGCTAAAATTGAAAATAAATAAATTCTGCTATTGAACCAGCATTGGTTATTATTAAAAATAGCATAAGACCGTAAACATAATAGTCGAATTTTTTAATGTTTATTAACCATTTTTTATCCTTTAATAAATAGACTTGATGATACAGAAAAACGGGTAATGAATAGAGTAAAATATAGACTATTAAGAGCTTAGTTGCAGGAAACGGCCTATTTTCGGCTAATGTTTTGAAAAAGTCAATTACGTGAGAAAAATCTGTCAATTTGAATAAAATCCAGGCAAAAGTAACCCATGTAAAAACAAACATTCTTTTGATAATAATCGTGAAAAAATGAGAATTTAATTGAATTCTTTCACCCAAAAATCGTTCAATTACCAAAGCTAATCCATGAAAAACTCCCCAAATTGCGTAATTCCACGAAGCACCATGCCACAAACCTCCAATAAACATTGTTAGCATTAAGAATAAGTACATTTTCAATTTACCTTTCTTGTTACCTCCCATTGGAATATATAAATATTCCATCAAAAAAGTTGACAATGAAATATGCCACCGTTTCCAAAACTCTCTAAAAGAACTTGAAATATATGGGAAGTTGAAGTTTTGCATAAGCTCGTAGCCAAACAGTTTTGCTAAGCCAATAGCAATTAGTGAGTAACCCGCAAAATCTGCAAATATTTGACAGGAATATCCCAAAACCGTAACTAACAAATCAATTGTTGACCTCGTATAAAAAAAAGGATAACCCATTCCAAAAGTAAAATCTTTCAGATTATCAGCAACAAACATTTTTAGAAAATAACCAAGTATAAGTTTTTTAAAAGCAGATTGCCAATCTATGGTTTGAATTGTTTTCCTTTGAATTTGTGGCAAAAAATCATGGGCTTTTACGATTGGACCAGCTATTAAATGTGGAAAAAAAGAGATAAAGCAATAAATGTTTTTGGCGTGTGTCCAAAATGAATATGAAATGTATTTTTTTCTATCAAAATACTTTTCTGTGTAAACATCTATTACTAAACTTATTCCCTCGAAAGTAAAAAATGAAATACCGATTGGTAATGGAATGGTTAGTAAAAATAAACCAATAGAATCGGTCTCATTCAGAAAAGTCTTTGAAATAAGTGGGCTATATTTAAAAAAAACAAGTACGCCCAGTTCGGCGAGAACTCCAGCGATTGCGATACTTTTTTTATTAAATTTTGAACCATAAGTTATATAATAACTTGTAATGATATTTATTGCTGGAGAGAAAATTAAAAGTAGAATAAGAATAGGTTCGCTGAAAGCATAAAAAATAAAGCTTGCTAAAACCAATATATAGACCTGATAATTAGCTAAAATAGGCGTATAGTATAAGCCAAACGTAATAATAAGTAAAATGAAAAAAGGAAAACTAGTAAAAAGCATCGTTTTGCTACAAATTAATGTTTAAACTGCTCGAAGTTATTGAGAAATTATATAAATATTTGTTTTTAATTTATTTAAAGTTATGATTAAACATTTAGAAGTAGAAGAATTAGCTTTTTTAAAACCAGAAATATACTACAATCTTACTCGATTTGGCTCTGTTTTGGACGGAGGATACGTTTTGCCATACAACAGTGTGGTTGAAGCTGACTTTCTTTTATCAGGAGGAGTTTCATTAAATAGCGATTTTGAAAATGCTCTTACAATTATCAATTCCAATTTACAAGTAATTTTGGTTGATGGCCGAATAAGTATTATAAAATTTTTTATTCTGCGTCCATTTTATAAATTATTGAAAAACATGGACTTTTTTCCGTTTGTACAATCCTATTATTTTTTCAAGATTTACAAAAAATCTACCTTTATTAAGAAATATATTGGTTCGTCATTTTCGATAAAAGAGATGCTTGCGTCATTGAATAATGTTGAAGCAGCAAAAACTGGGATTTTAAAATTAGATATTGAAGGCAGTGAATATGATATTTTGGATGATATTGTTGCCCACAAAGAGAAATTTAATGCAATTATAATGGAGTTTCATTACATTAAAGACAAACTGATTCTTTTAAAAGAGTTTACCTCAAATCTAAATTTTAAGATTGTAAATGTATCGGTCAATGAGGTTGGTGTTGACGAAAACAGTTTTCCTCATATTTTAGAAATAACATTCTTAAATCCTACCTATAATTTTAATTCTGCTGACTTTGTTGGTCAAAATCGTAATAATATTCAAGGACGAGATTTGTTTTTACTTGATTTTGCTTAAACGCTAATTTATTTAGAAGTAATGAAAAAAATTGTTCTGTGTATTCCTCGAGGCTGTGGTTTAAATGATATTTTATGCCGAGTTGGATTTTCGCTGGAATATTGCCAAAAATATAACCGAACGCTGATAATTGATACTAGAATTGCTGGATTATGGGATGATTTTTCAAATTATTTTATTAAAAACAATGATGATTTGGACATTATTGAACGTGCTGATAACCAAACATTAAAGCAACTCAATTTGCTTAGTTGCTATCCTAACGAAAGGCAAGGGAAAATCGAATTTATCTATTATGATTTTTATTGCAATCAAAAAACCAATCACATAAAAAATAGTTTTATCAGGAAAACTACTTTATTTCTTGAATTATTTCGATTATATATTTCAGTACCAAATACTTCTATATATCAAAAGCTATTGTTGATTTTCGATTCAATAAAATTTAAAAAAAGTAAAAATATATTAGCTAATAATGACTCTTGTGACGCAGATGTTATCCTTCATCACCAAAGTGGTGGCGGAGTAACGTCATTAAATACACTCAAATTTTTCAAATTTACAAAAGATTTAAAAGAGCATCTTCTTGAAAAAATGCAAGAATGCGGAGATGATTATTTTGCAATTCACGTTCGGAATACAGATTATAAGTCTAATTATAAAGCATATTTTGATACAATTAAGGACATTGTTGCTGGAAAAAAATTATTGATTTGCAGCGATGATGTTGAAGCCATTAACTACGCAAAATTTTTTTTTGATACAGCTGATGTGTTCTCATTTTCTCATATTGAAAAAAGAGATGGAAAACCCTTACATAAATCAAGTTGGAATAAAACTCCCGATGAAAAAAAACGTATAAATTATGATATGTTTGTAGATTTAGTGTGTTTAGCGAATGCCCAAAAACTTTTTATAATTCCTTTATTAGAAGGTAATTATCTTAGTTTTGAAGTGCCGAAAGGTAGTTTTTCTGGGTTTTCATTATTAGCCAAAGGGCTTCATGAAAACAAGGATATTTTATCAGCATTACTCAGCGAATGAAAATAAATGTTTTTTTTTATAATGCTAATAATACGTTAATGGTAATATTATTTTCAAGAAAAGTAAAAAAAACAATCGCAATGTAGTTAATTTGTGTTTATAGCATCAATTAAAGAAATACTGAAAAAAGCCAACCATTATGAAAAACTATTCTGTTGCAACTCTTGGAATTGCATACGAACATTTTGATGACGAAACGGTCATTGTAAATCTACCCAAAGGGCATTATTATAGCTTAGGAAATACAGCACATTTTATTTTCCAATTATTTGCAAATGGGTCAAATGCTACACAAATAGCAAATGCTCTTTCTTCAACTTTTGACATTTCAACAGCAGCAGCATTAGAGGTAGCTAACGATTTTATTAATCAATTAATTCAGGAAGAATTACTCGTCGAAACAAATACCTTTGTTGAATTTCAAGCTCCTGAAATTGCTGTCAAAAAAACTTTTGAAGAACCTTTTCTAGAAGTTTTTTCAGATATGAAAGAAATGTTGACGTTAGACCCCGTTCACGATGTAGACCCTAAAAAAGGATGGCCACTAAAGAAATAACAACCCCATTGGTTAGCGTCATTATTCCTGTACTAAATGGCGAAAAATTTATTAAAAGAGCCATCGAAAGTGTTTATGCTCAAAACATTACCCCCATTCAAATAATAGTTATTGATGGTGGCTCAACCGACAATACTTTAAATATCGTATCAAATCTCGGAGATTCGATTGTGGTTGTACATCAACAAGGTAAAGGTTTGGCAAAAGCCCGAAATCAATCAATGGATTTTGCTGAAGGACAATATTTGGTGTATCTGGATAGTGATGATATTATACCACCACAGAGTTTTGAGCGTATTTTGAGTACATTTGATGAATTCCCAGAAACGGAGTTTGTTTTTGGAAAAATGCAACATTTTTTTGAACAAGGTGCTTACAAGGCAAGTCTTGATGAAGAATCATATCTTACGCCAGTTATGGGGGCAGGTCTTTTTAAAATGTCTGCTGTTAAAAAATTGGGTTATTTTATCGAAGAACTCAACCCTTGTGAAGATATGGAATGGCTTCATCGGGCAAAAACTACACTTCATGTAAAAACTCTTGAAGATATTACGCTCTATAAAGGTAGGCACGAAAATAATTTGAGCAGTGCAGGCTCATTTGTTTATGAAAGTATGGTTAGAAGTATGAAAACAATTATTGATAGAAAACGTGCATCCAACGCCAATTAGTGTGATTATTCCTGCTTTTAATGCAAGTAATTATATCAAACGAGCTTTAGATAGTGTTTTTAGCCAATCGGTTCTACCAAAAGAAGTGATTGTAATTGATGATGGATCAACGGATAATACTGCGACAATAGTAAAGGCTTATGGAAATGTAGTGTCTTATATTTATCAAACAAATCTAGGTCCATCATCAGCTAGAAATGCAGGAATTAAAGCGGCTAATGAAAATATTATTGCTTTTTTAGATGCGGATGATTATTGGCCCAAAAACAAACTTGAAACTCAATTAGCAATATTAGAAAAGGATACTTCTTTGGATGTGGTTTGGGGTCGAGTAAAAATTGATTATAAACACGAAGGTATAGAAAAATTCACTCGGGAGGGCGTTTCTGATGACTCAGTTTTTATTACTTGCTTAGGAGCCGCATTATTTCGAAAAAATGTTTTTAATGAAGTTGGTTTATTCAATGAAAATCTAAAAACATGTGAAGATTGGGATTGGTATATTCGAGCAATGGATAAAAAAGTTAGTATAAATAAAATTCCAGAAATTGGCCTTTTTTATTGTCGGCATGATGATAATTTGACCAAAGATCTTCAAGATTTAACCAAACAAAGCATTCAATTATTAAAACTAACTATTAACAGACGACGCCAAAATACTAATCATGAGTAAACTTAATATTTCAGTTATTATACCTGTTTACAATGCTGAACTTTATATTAAAGAATGTATTGACTCTGTTTTAAATCAAACGTTACCGCCACAAGAGATAATCGTCATTAATGATGGCTCATCAGATAATAGTTTTTCAATTTTACAAAGTTATGGCCATAAAATTAATTTGTTTAATCAAGAAAATAAAGGACTCGCCGCCACTCTAAACGCAGGTATCAAATATGCAAAAAATGAATGGATTACTTTTTTAGATGCCGATGATTATTGGCATCCGCAAAACTTAGCATGGAAAAACGAATTTTATCAAGCAAACCCCGACACGCTTATTTGTTTTGCATGGCTAAAACAATTTATTAGCCCCGAACAATCTGATGAAGTTAAAGCAGGCATTTTTTGTCCAACAGAAGCCGAAAAAGGATGGGTTAAGCCAACGATGATTGTACACCGCTCAATTTTTGAAAAAGTTTGTTACTTTAATGAAAGCCTTCGCCTTGGTGATTTTATAGAATGGTTTTCTAAAGTACAAGAACACGGGATTAAGTATGATATCATTAATAAAGTGGTACTTTATCGTAGATTACACCGCAAAAGTTTATCTAATGATGTCCGTTCTCAAACAGATTTTGTTAAATTATTAAAAGCAAAAATTGACAGACAACGACTGCAAAATAAATAATCCTACTTAAAATGTTTATTTTTGAACATAAATATGCTTCGCCGCCCAAAGACAATACTGATTTTATTTTTAATTTGCTGCTCCATTTTAGCATATAAATACCGTACAAAACTAGCAAGAAAAAAACTTGAATGGAGTTGGCAACTTGGTCGAGAAATCAGTCAAGAAATACAAAGTCCTACGTCTGATATAAAAATCATTGAGGCTTTTCCAAACTTAGTTTTTAATGAACCGATGAGTATTAAGTTTTTGGACGATAGTTCAAATACTGTTTTGGTGGCTGAAAGAAGTGGCAAAATCAAATGTTTTCCAAAAAAATCGACACAAAATACATCAAAAACAATTTTAGACATTTCAAATAAAGTAGCCACGAAGTTTGAGAAAGGATTGCTGGATTTTGTGGTTCAACCGACCAAAGATTCATCACAGTTTATCTATCTTTTGTATACTTTCACAGAAAAAAAAGAACCATTTGTTCGTGTTTCTCGATTTAATTTTTCAAAAAATACCTTAAAAATCAATAAAAATTCAGAAGTAGAATTATTAAGATACAAAGGTCGTGAACATTTGGGTGGGGCATTAGTTTTCGGGAATGATGGTTTTTTGTATATTTCTTTAGGTGATGGACTAGAAACTGATCCAAATAATGCTGCTCAGAATTTAAGGGTATTCAACGGAAAGCTTTTAAGAATAAATGTTGATAATCCTCATAAAAGTCTTTACACAATTCCGAAAGACAATCCTTTCTACGAAAACAAACAGGGCTATAAAACTGAAATTTATGCCTATGGATTCCGAAACCCTTTTCGATTTAGTATAGATTCTTTAACCAATCAAATTTGGTTGGCGGATGTTGGTCAGTATGATTTTGAAGAAATAAACATTGTCCATAAAGGTGGTAATTATGGTTGGCGGTTAATGGAAGCTGATATTTGTTTTAACCCACAAACAAATTGTTTCAAAGCTGGTTTGAGTAGCCCTATTTTTAGTTATAAACACGGAGTTGAAGGTTTTTCAATCACAGGCGGATTTGTTTATCGTGGTCGTCTTAACCCCCAACTTTATGGAAAATATATTTACGGCGATTATATTAGAGGTGCTATTTGGGCTTTAAGTTTTGAAAACAAAAAGGTAATTAAAAATGAACTTATTGCTCATGAAGCCGGGAATATAACGGATTTTGGTATTGATGCGGAAAAAGAAATTTATTTTTGCGATTTCAGTGGTGGAAGAATAAAAAAAATTGTTCCATTTCAATCTAAATAAATGTGTAACTTAATCAATAAAAATTAATTGTTTTTTTTCTAAAAGTGTAAAATTCAACCAATTGTTTATCACAAAAACACACAAAAGATGTTTAGATTTATCGTTTTTGGTAAAAGAATCGATATTTTGAACTTTTAGGCAATAAAAAGACCCGACTAGATCGGGTCTTTTTGGTAAAATTGAATGTTTATTTACAACAAAAATTTCGGTTTGATATTGGTTAATTATTTCAAATCAAAACGGTCAAGATTCATAACTTTAGTCCATGCTGCTACGAAATCTTTCAAGAATTTCTCTTGAGAATCGCCACATCCATAAACTTCCGCCAAAGCACGAAGCTCCGAATTTGAACCAAAAATAAGGTCAACACGAGTACCTGTCCATTTAACTTCACCTGTTGTACGGCTACGTCCTTCAAATACATCTTGATGAGCAGATGTAGCTCTCCAGCTAGTACCCAAGTCTAGTAAGTTTACAAAGAAATCGTTGGTAAGCGACTCCGCACGCTTTGTAAATACACCAAGTTGAGATTTATCAAAGTTAGTGTTTAATACACGCATACCACCAATTAGTACAGTCATTTCGGGAGGAGTAAGTGTTAATAATTGAGCTTTATCAACTAACATCTCTTCTGCTGATGTTGTATAATGTGTTTTTTGATAATTACGGAAACCATCCGCAATTGGCTCAAGTACAGCAAACGATTCAACGTCAGTTTGTTCTTGTGAAGCATCAGTACGTCCAGGTGTAAATGGTACAGTTATATTGTGTCCTGCATTTTTTGCAGCTTGCTCAATACCTACACATCCACCTAAAACAATTAAATCGGCTATTGAAACCATCTTGCCATCAGAAGCAGAATTGTTGAATTCATGCTGAATACTACCAAGTTTGGTTAAAACTTTATCAAGTTGAACAGGATTATTTACTGTCCAAAACTTTTGTGGTGAAAGGCGAAGACGACCTCCATTTGCACCACCACGTTTATCAGAACCACGGAACGTTGATGCAGAGGCCCAAGCAGTAGAAACAAGCTCAGACACCGATAGTCCTGAAGCTGATATTTTAGCTTTTAAAGTGATAATATCTTGAGTATCAATTAATTGATAAGTTGCCGCTGGAATTGGGTCTTGCCAAATCAAATCTTCAGATGGCACTTCTGAACCAAGATAAAGTATTTTTGGTCCCATATCACGGTGTGTAAGTTTAAACCAAGCACGAGCAAAAGCATCAGCAAATTGGTCAGGATTTTCAAAGAAACGTCTTGAAATTGGCTCATAAATGGGGTCTAATCTCAAAGCCATGTCTGTTGTAAACATGATTGGAGCATGACGTTTTGAAGAGTCGTGTGCATCTGGTACAGAATTCGCACCTGCATCACCTTTTGGTTTCCATTGTTGAGCACCAGCTGGACTTTTTGTTAATTCCCATTCAAAACCAAACAAGTTATTGAAATAATTGTTGCTCCATTGCGTTGGTGTTTGTGACCAAGCTCCTTCTAAACCACTGGTAATTGTAAATTCGGCATTTCCTGTTCCATAGGTGTTTTTCCAACCTAAACTTTGCTCCTCAATCCCTGCTGCTGCTGGCTCTGGGCCAACATATTTTCCTGGGTCACCAGCACCATGTGCTTTTCCGAAAGTGTGACCTCCAGCTATTAGTGCTACTGTTTCTTCATCATTCATCGCCATACGGCCAAATGTCTCACGAATATCACGAGCTGCTGCAAGTGGGTCTGGTGTTCCATTTGGTCCTTCAGGATTTACATAAATAAGCCCCATTTGTACAGCCGCCAGCGGATTTTCCAATTCACGGTCGCCAGTATAACGCTTATCTGCTAGCCATTCGCCTTCAGCACCCCAATAAATATCTTCTTCTGGTTCCCAAACATCTTCACGTCCACCACCGAACCCGAAAGTATTAAAACCCATCGATTCTAAAGCACAATTTCCTGCTAAAATCATAAGGTCAGCCCAAGATAACTTTCTACCATATTTTTGTTTAATTGGCCAAAGTAATAAGCGAGCTTTGTCTAAATTTCCATTGTCTGGCCAACTGTTTAATGGTGCAAAACGTTGTGTTCCTGCACCTGCTCCACCACGACCATCAGCGATGCGGTACGTACCCGCACTATGCCATGCCATACGTATAAAAAACGGCCCATAATGACCGTAATCTGCTGGCCACCAATCTTGAGAAGTAGTCATTAAGTCAAAGATTTCTTTCTTTACAGCAGCTAAATCAAGTGATTTAAACTCTTCTGCATAATTAAAATCTTCTCCCATTGGGTTAGAAAGCGAAGAATGTTGACGTAAGATATTGAGTCTTAATTGGTTTGGCCACCAATCTAAATTTCTTGTGCCACCGCCAGCACTTTGATTTGTTGTGCCACCATGAAAAGGGCATTTTCCTGCAGCGGATGTATGATTTTCCATTTTTTTAGTTTAATAAATTATAATGTTAAAATTTAAAATCACTATTCGTATTATTTTCGATTCTCAAAATTACGACAGCAATACCAATAAATCAAATTGATATTTTTTATAATCATATAGTTTTTGTCTATGTTGTTTTCAGTTTTACACCTGATAAATAGGGTAATCATATTCCTAAAAATGGGTTTGCCAATCTTTTCTTTCACGATTGTGAATAGATTTTTAATTATTTAACTAAAAAGGAGTCGGTCAATTCAACCATTTTTATTTTTAATAAATAAGATTGATGTAGAAAGTCCAAAAAGTATTATATTTTAGCATTATATCAACAGAATATAGGATTTATATTATATATTTTTGCTCAAATAATTAACCCTTTCCATCATGTCAGACCCGATACTAATTTTACTTGTTGGCGTTGTTATTGTAGTAGGTGGCATCATTGGCTTCAAATTACATCCATTCTTAGCACTTCTTTTGGCGGCTTTGGCAGTTGCTTTGCTCACTCCGACCGAATTAGTTGAACAATATTTTCTTTCAAAAGGAACAGCACCAATCGAAGCGTACAAACTGGCACATAAAAGTATTGGTGAACGAATCGGAACAGAGTTTGGTAATACTTGTGCCAAAATTGGTATTTTGATAGCTATGGCGGCCATTATCGGAAAAGCGATGCTTGATAGTGGTGCTGCCGAAAAAATCATTAGAGCTATGGTCAAAATAACTGGCGAAAAAAATGCTCCTGTTGGTTTCATTTTGAGCAGCTTTTTTCTAACAATTCCAGTTTTTGTCGATACTGTTATTTTCTTGATGATGCCCTTGGCAAAAGCTATGGGTATGCGATTGGGTAAAAACTATCTTTTATTGGCTTTATCGGTTATTGCAGGAGCGGTGATGGCGAACTCTTATGTGCCGCCTTCGCCTGGCCCTTTGTTTTTGGTAAGTGCCTTGAATGTTCCGATAGGTTTGATGATGCTTTGTGGTTCTTTGCTTGGACTTTGCACCATTACAGTTGGATATTTGATAGCTATTTTCTTGAATAAAAAAATGCCTATTCCACTTCGAGATTCTTCTGATGCTCGATTAGAAGATATTAAAGCCATTGCTGAGAAAGATGATAGCGAACTTCCATCTTTGGGTTGGTCATTGTTGCCTGCTGTTTTTCCTTTGGTAACGATTTGTATTCGGTCGGCATTTGATGCTTTTCATAAATCTGATAAACCATTAACTGATTTTTCTATTCTTAATAAAACATTAGACGCTATTTTATTCTTTGGCGATAAAAACATTGCTTTGTTGATGGGAGCTATATTCGCACTTTTAGTACTTTCTAATCAGAAAAAAACAACAAAAGATAAGCTTACAGCATTTGTTCAAACGGCTTTGATGAGTGGCGGTGGAATTATCTTGATTACTGCGGCTGGCGGTGCTTTTGGCGGAATGTTGCAGCAGTCGGGCATCAGTACCAGAATAGCCGACCTTACTAAAGATTATCAGATGGCATTGATTCCGTTGGCTTTTTTCATAACAGCTGTTGTACGCACAGCTCAAGGTTCAGCAACAGTTGCCTTGATTACTGCTTCTGGCATATTGGCTGGGATGGCACAAAATGCTAATCTTGGATTTCATCCTGTTTATTTATGCTTGGCCATTGGAAGTGGTGCAAAATTGATTCCTTGGATGAATGACGCTGGATTTTGGATTATGTGCAAAACCAGTAATTTAACCGAAAAAGAAGCCCTCAAAACTATTGCACCAATGCAGAGTTTAATGGGTTTGGCAGGAGTAATCTTGACAATGATAGCCGCGTGGCTTTTTCCAATGATATAATTTACATTCGGATTTAAGTGCTTAAATCCAAATAATTCTTTCTAAAAATCCATCATGGAAAACATAGTTATAAAAACAAATTCTAACGATAATGTAGCAATCGTGGCCAACCCAACAGGTTTGAAGCGTGGTGCGATTATTTTAAATGGAATTGTGTTGGAAGAAAATATTCCGATGGGGCATAAAGTTGCATTACAGACTTTAAACGAAGGTGATGCTGTAATACGATACGGGCAAGTTATTGGTTTTGCTAATCAAAACATCGAAAAAGGTTGTTGGATAAATGAAATGAATATCAGCCTACCACAACCGCCAAAATTAGAAGATATTCAGTATGTAAAAAAAGATATTTTGTCGGTAGAGCCATTAGAAGGTTATACTTTTGAAGGTTACAAAAATGCTGATGGAAGTGTAGGTACAAAAAATGTTTTAGGAATCACAACGAGCGTCCAATGTGTTGCAGGAATCACAGATTTTATTTGTCAGAAAATAAAACGAGAATTGCTCCCACTTTATCCAAATGTTGATGATGTAGTAGCTTTTAACCATAGTTATGGTTGTGGAATTGCCATTGATGCTCCAGCAGCGATTATTCCTATTCGTACTATTCGCCACATTGCTCAGAACCCGAATTTTGGCGGAGAAATTATGATTATTGGGTTGGGTTGTGAAAAACTTCGTCCTGAAAGATTACTGCCCGATGCTCAATATTCATCTGAGAATTCGATACTTTATTTACAAGACGAATCATTCGAGGGTTTTGGGGAAATGGTTGATGGAATTATGCTAATGGCCGAAAAGCATTTACAAAAACTTAATCAACGTAAACGTACAACTTGCTCGGCTGCTGATTTGGTCGTAGGAATGCAATGTGGTGGAAGCGATGCTTTTTCTGGTCTGACGGGAAATCCAGTTGCTGGTTTTGCAGCCGATTTGATTGTGAGAGCTGGAGGAACGGTATTTTTTTCGGAAGTTACCGAAGTGCGAGATGCCATTCATCTACTTGTGCCGAGAGCCATCAATGAAAAAGTTGCCCAAGCCTTAAAAGATGAAATGGCTTGGTACGATAATTATCTACAACAAGGCAGAGCCGACCGTAGTGCCAACACAACCCCAGGCAATAAAGGTGGTGGTTTAAGTAATATTGTTGAAAAAGCTTTGGGTTCGGTCGTAAAATCGGGCGTAAGTCCGATTGTAGATGTGATTTCTCCAGGGGATAAAATTCGACAAAAAGGCTTAAATTTTGTGGCTACTCCTGCTAGTGATTTTGTTTGTGGAACACTCCAACTTGCCGCAGGAATGAATATGCACCTGTTTATCACAGGTCGGGGTACACCTTATGGGCTAAATATGGTTCCTGTCATAAAAGTGAGTTCAAACACAAAACTCAGTAATCGTTGGTACGATTTGATTGATTTTGATGCTGGGCCTGTGGCTTTTGGCATGAAAACCATCGAAGAAATGGGTTGGGAATTATTTCTTTTGATTCTTGAAGTAGCAAGTGGAAACAAAAAAGTAGCAACTGATAAATTAGGACTATACAATGATTTGGTGCTGTTCAATCCGGGGCCATTAACTTAAATAAATTAAATCGATGTCTTTAAACCTAAATAGCAAAGGGCCTAAAATAAAAGAATTTCATATTACGCCCATTGCGGTAGTTGACCCCCCTTTGCTCAATGCAGCAGGGCTTCATGCACCTTATGCCCTCCGAACAGTGGTTGAACTGGTTACTGATGATAATATCAGCGGTATTAGCGAAATACCGGGCAATATTGCCATAGATATAGCCCTAGAAAAAAGCAAATCGCTCATCATCGGTCAAGATCCTTTTCAACTCAATCAAATTAGAGATATTTTATCTGCTAATTTTGATACAGAAGATACAATAAAAAGAGGTGATACTCCATGGGACCAACGTACCATTGTTCATATTTTTAGTGCAATTGAAGTAGCTTGTTTGGATATTATCGGCAAAATAATCAACCGACCTGTAGTAGATTTATTGGGTGGCCGCCGCCGAGAGTCCGTTCCTTTTTCAGCATATCTTTTTTATAAATATGAAGGTGCTGGTGGAGCATTAGGTTTTGATACAAACCCGAATGCCATTGGCTGGGATGCCGCTCGACAAGCAAGTGCTTTGAATCCAAATGAAATCGTTACTCAAGCAAAAGCTATGTGCCAAGAGTTTGGTTTTCAGTCTATTAAGCTGAAAGGTGGTGTTTTTGAACCTCGCCAAGAAGTTGATGCTGTTTTGGCACTTCGAGAGGCATTTGGAGCAGAAACGCCTATAAGAATTGACCCTAATGCTCTGTGGACAGTCGAAACATCCATCAAATATGGCAAAGAAATGGAAGGGGTCATTGAATATTTAGAAGACCCTTGCCGTGGACAAGAAAACATGGCTACTGTAAGAAAAGCCTTGAAAACGCCATTGGCAACGAATATGTGTACAACTTCTTTTGAGGATATTCCAAGAAGTATTGAGCTAGGAGCTGAAGATATTATTTTGAGCGACCACCATTTTTGGGGCGGTTTACAAGCGTCTATGACTTTAGCTGGTGTTTGCCAGACATTCGGGCGTGATTTGTCTATGCACTCAAACTCTCATTTGGGTATTTCGTTGGCGGCAATGGTGCATTTGGGAGCAGCCATTCCTAATCTCCGTTATGCTTTAGATACGCATTATCCATGGCAATCTGATGAAATTATTACTTGTGGACGTCTAAAATTTGAAGATGGACAAGTGGCTGTTCCAAAAGGTGCAGGATTAGGGGTTGAACTCGACCGACAAGCATTAGAAAAACTACATCAAAACTATTTGAAATGTGGTCTAACCAAACGCAACGATGAAATAGAAATGCAGAAAGTCCAACCCGATTGGAAGTTTATGCCCACAAGATGGTAAAAATTTACTAGTTAGATTTGTAAGAAAATAAAGTATCAATACAAATACAAAACAATGGAATTATCAAAAATAAAATCATCACTTGAAGATGGACTTCTTTCTTTTCCAATTACAGATTTCAATCATAAAGGTGAATTTAATACTGAAACTTACGCTCAACGCCTCGAATGGTTTATAAGTCATGATGTTTCATCTGTATTTGTGGCAGGTGGAACAGGAGAGTTTTTTTCACTTTCTGCCACCGAATACGAGCAAATTGTCAATATTTCTGCCAAAACAGTAGCCGAAAGAGTGCCAGTCATTTCAAGCGTAGGTCGAAGCACCTCTGAAGCAATTGCTTTTGCGAAAATAGCCGAAAAAGCAGGCATCAATGCCCTTTTGCTTTTTCCACCTTATTTAACAGAATGCCCTCAAGATGGGGTTTTTGAATATGCAAAAACCATCATTCAAAATACGTCTTTACCTGTAATTTATTATAACCGAGGCAATGGTGTTTTATCGGCTGAATATATAAAAAAATTAGCTGATGTTTGCCCAAATTTTATTGGGTTGAAAGACGGCACAGGCAATATGCAAGATTTGAATGATACCATTAAAACGGTTGGTAAACGTCTTTCTTATATCGGTGGAGTGCCTACGGCCGAGATTATTGCCGAAGCATACTTATCTATTGGTGTCAATACTTATTCATCGGCAGCGTTCAATTTTGTGCCAGAATTAGCTAATAAATTTTATAAAAGTTTACGAGCGGGCGATAAAGCAACGGTTGAAGAAATTACCAAAAGTTTTTATATTCCATTAGTTAGATTACGTGGTAAAAAGAATGGTTATGCCGTAAGCTTAATAAAAGCGGGGGCAAAAATCATTGGTAAAAGTGCAGGAGACGTTCGTCCACCGCTCACTATGCCAACTGATGGCGAAGTTGAAGAACTTCGCCAACTTATCGAACAAAATAAGTGAAGTTTCGCTGGTGAAACGACTTAAATTTCTATAAAATTCAAAAATGTTACGACAACCGTTTGGCTATATGAAAACGGTTGTCGCAATACTAGATAAGTACTTTATTTCCAAAATAGTATTAAGTTTTATTGTTTTTTATAATCTAACATACGATTCGCCCAAGGAATAAAATACTTAAAGTTTGGAGCATCCGTATGCCCTCCATCATGTTGTCGCCAGGCCAAATGACCATCAAGCATATCTGTATTTACAGGTGGCATTTTTTCGGTCAAATAATCATTACTCACGCCAATATCTTTTACTCCTAAAAGTTTAAAAACACTTCCTGCGGCAACCGTTGCCATATAACTACCTTGTTGGTCGAGCCATTTAGCATCGCCTTTTTCGGGGATTCCATAACTAATAAATGTAGGTCTTGGTGCTGACAAAGCAATAAGTTCGTGTGAGTCAACTGGTAAATCGCAGCCTGTCTTTTTTCCAAAAGTTGCCTCAGAAGCACCATATTTCATGTAATTTCCCGCCATCCAGTAATATTCTCCACCAGTTAGACTTTCCACGGCCTCGCCAAATACCCTACGATGAAGAGTTGTGCCGCCTTTTCCTGAAGAACCTATTAAACCTATAGCAAAACGAGGCTCAAAAGCCAGTGTTACCAAAGCCGCTTTTCCGTAGCGAGAAACCCCTTCGATACCTATTTTTTTGGCATCAATTTCAGGGCAAGTTTCTAAGTAATCAAGTCCACGAGCAGCACCCCAAGCCCAGGCACGCAACGCTCCCCAATCGTCAGGTTTACGGGGTTGTCCTTTATTGACCAAACCGATGATTCCTCTTGTAATTCCTGCTCCATTGTCGGCTTGAATACTTGCAGGGTCGATCGTTGCATAACCCCAACCTGCAGCCAATAACTGCTCAGTTGGAGGTAGGTCTCCAACGGGTGGCGGAGCAAAAAAATTGGTGCCAGGCAAACGAGTGATTGGTTGATAAGCAGGGTATTGGTCGAATATTGCTTTCAATGATGGGTCATTTTTTATCATCATCTCTTTGAATGCATTGTTTATTTTTTCCATGTTTTCAAGTGATGGTTGTGCTGGAGAAGGAAACGATGGTCGCCCAAACATCATTAGCACAGGTACAGGCCCTTTAACATTGCTTGGAATGACCACCATCATATTTATATCGACATTTATGAGTGGATATTCATTGTTATCAACATGACCGATTACTTGTTTGGCAATTACTGGAATACGTCCCACAAATTCTTTATCGGTAATTTTGACTGTCCATTGTACGCTTGGAATATTTTTGGGTAAACGCCCATAAACTTCTCTTTCAATATCTTCTACCAATTCAGGGCGGCGTTTATTCCACCAAATGTCGGCGGTTGTAACTTTTGAGCCATTTTTCAACGTCAATGCATCGGGTAATTGCGGGCACGGATTGGCCAGAGATTCATCGTAGTTTGCATGATTGGGAGCAGATTCATTCCCACTTGGGCCTGGTCTTAAAGTTTTTATGCCTAAAACCTGCATCATTCGGTCGTGGTCTTGTTGGTCAGTTAATGTGACCATTCGAGGATATTTCGTACTATCAATTTTTATAGTTTGTGCTGATATTGAGCCAATAATCATAAGAAAAAAGCACAAAGAGAATGTATTTTTAATGTTCATTTTAATGGTTAAATAGCATTTAAAGATGAATTTTTGCCTGAAAATATTTTATAAAGAATAAGCAAGTTACATTTTTTTCATAACAAAACGTGTATTAAATAATTGCTTTTTGGCTGGGGAAAAAGGCTACCGTTTGACCGAAGATTTTCTTAAATAAAGCAATTGCCATATCATAAAATATCACTTCTTTCTCAATTTATGCCGAGTTGTCGAGTGCTAAAGCCTACTGGTCTATTTAAAAGCCAAATATCAAAAAATAATCTTTTGTTTATATAATTATTCAAATAAAAAAAAGTATTATTTTGCTGATATTGTTTTTATTCAACTCCCTTAATCAATGAAAAAAAAAATTAAAAATTTAAAGATTCATCTATCTGCAAAAATTGCTTTGATAGTCATTTTTTTTGCTTTTGTATTAAGTTCATTTATGTTTTCTTCGCCAATAAAAAAATTAAGTTTTGGGGAAAATTTGACTTATACTAAATCTGATACGCTGCCAAAATTGAAAATTCCTGATGGCGTTGACCCCAATGACGAAAATTGGAAAGGGATAGATTTGGAACCTAAACCGCCTGTATTGCCACTCCGAGTTGAAGATGAAAAAAAACAATTTCTCTTACCTCCAGGCTATCATATTGAAGCTGTTTTGACAGAGCCAGCCATCCAACAACCAGGAGCAATTACCTTTGACGGTAACGGAAGAATGTATGTTTTGGAACTTCGTTCGTATATGCTCAATGCCGACTCGAAAGATGAGTTAGAGCCAACGAGCAGGATTTCTCGTTGGGAAGATAAAAACAACGATGGTGTTTATGAAACTGGCACAACTTTCGTCGATAAATTGATTTTCCCTCGTTTTGTTTTGCCTTATGGCAAAGACTGTATCCTGACAATGGAGTCGGATGCTGACAATGTTTATAAATACACAGATACCAATGGCGATGGGAAAGCCGACAAAAAAGAGCTTTTTACTACAAAATATGGCCGTTCGGGCAATGTAGAACACCAACAAGCATTTATGTATTATGGCATGGATAATTGGCTTTATAGCACTGTCAACGCTTTTAGAGTACGAGAAACGCCCAATGGTGTGATTCGTGAAAAAACAGGTTTTAATAGAGCTCAATGGGGTGTAACGCACGATGATGACGGCAAACTTTGGTTTCAAGGTGGTGCAAGTGGTTTGCCTTCTTATTTTCAGTTTCCGATTCATTATGGCAATTTTGAAGTACCTAATGAATTTGCTAAAGGCTTCGATGTTCCTTGGGGAGCGGCCGTAAAAATAGCTGATATGCAAGGTGGTATGGATGAAATCAGACAACCTGATGGTTCTTTGAATCGGGTTACTGGTTCGGCAGGAAATGACGTTTATCGTGGCGACCGATTACCAGAAAATATCAAAGGACAATACTTTTATGGCGAACCTGTCGCTCGAATTGTTCGACAAATAAATCCTGTTGTAAACGAAGGCCTTACCACGCTTCACAATGTTTATCAAGACCAAAAATCTGAATTTTTACGTTCAACAGACCCACTTTTCAGGCCCGTTGATATGACAACCGCTCCTGATGGCACTTTGTATATAACAGATATGTATCATGGTATTATTCAAGAAGGACAATGGACGCAAAAAGGCACTTATTTACGCACAAAAATTGAGCAATATCAATTAGATAAAATAGTTGGCTTAGGTAGAATTTGGCGAATTACTTATGATGGGAAAGAACGTGATAAAAATCAACCAAAAATGCTTAACGAAACTTCTGCTACTTTGGTTAAGCATTTGACACATCCTAATGGTTGGAGAAGAGATGCAGCTCAACAATTAATTGTCTTGAAAAAAGACCTTTCCGTTGTTCCTGCATTAAAAACAATGGCATTGACAAATAAAAATGTTTTAGCCAGAATTCATGCTATTTGGTCTTTAGAAGGGCTTAATGCCTTGAAAACTGACGTGGTTCGACAATTATTAAAAGACCCAAATCCTCGTATACGTATTCAGGCATTGCGTGCGAGCGAAACTTTATATAAAGCTGGAGCAAAAGAATTAGAAGCAGATTACAAAACCACTATGAACGACCCAAATACTGACGTAGTGATTCAAACGATGCTTACTTCCAAAATTTTAAAGTTACCAGATTTAGAAAATGGAATAAAAACGGCGATGGCAAATAATAAAGCGGCAGGTATAAAATTGGTTGGTGAACAAATAATTACACCACCAAAACCACGAAATATGGGGCCATTCGGTGGCGTTGAACTTAGCAAAGAACAGAAAGAAATTGTTGACAGAGGTGCGGTTATTTATAATGAATTGTGTTCGCAATGTCATGGCAATAATGGCATGGGAACGCCTGCAGGAAATGGTAAGTTGATTGCACCGGCATTGGCGGGTTCTCAACGTGTGCAAGCTCATCCTGAATATGCAATCAAAGTGGTTCTGCACGGAATGGAAGGAGCAATAGATGGGAAAACGTATGCTGGTGGCATGATGGCGAGCATGAAAGACCATGATGATGTTTGGGTTTCTGATGTAATTTCGTATATACGTAATGGTTTGTCAAATGACGCTTCTTTGATTACACCCAAACAAGTGGCTAAAATTCGAGCAAATACGGCCAATCAAGTAGGTATTTTTCAATATGAAAAACTTATCAAATCAACGCCTAAAGAATTTCAAATAGCCGATGGTTTGAAGATAACAGCCAGCCATACAGCGTCAACCCGCATTGGAGGGAATGTTTCGCCTCAAAGTGCTTTCACTTATGAAGGTTGGTCAACTGGAAAAAAACAAGAAAAAGGGATGTGGTATCAAGTAGAATTCCCTAAAAGTGTGAGTCTTTCTGAACTTCAGTTTAATGTTGCTCCCATAAGAAGATTTACACCGCCAAAACCAAATACACCACCTGCACCACCACAAACAATGCAAACTTTTCCACGAAAATATAGTATTGAAACCTCTATCGATGGAAATGTTTGGGAAGAAAATATCAAACAACTCGTTGGAAATGAGGGCGATAATACTGTTCTTTTGAGTACGCCAAAGGTAAAGTTTTTAAGAATAAAATTAGATGAAGGATTAGAGAAAGAAACCGAAGAAATTCCTTGGACAATGCGTCAAGTTAAAATATTTGGACAAAATTAATTTTACTAAGAAACATCATTTTTCAAAAGTAGGCAGAAAGCAATCATTATTTTCATAAAAAAATAATGATTGCTTTTGTTTTGTATCCGAAATTGTTACTTTTTTATTGACAACTTGAAAATGGGTTGTTGGATGGCGGTTAATAGCTGTTTCGAGTTTTTTGATTATTTTTGCAAAAAAAACTAAAAAATTAATTTAAAATGGCTGAATTTCCTCCTTGCCCCAAATGTAATAGCGAATACACTTATCCGAGCGATGCTCTTTTGGTGTGTCCTGAGTGTTTTTATGAATGGAATCCTGAAGAAGTCGAAACAGAAGATACAAGCTCAGGTTTAAAAGTATTAGATTCTAATGGCAATGAATTAAAAGACGGCGATACAGTAGTTGTAATTAAAGACCTGCCCGTAAAAGGAGCTCCAAAACCAGTTAAAGCAGGCACTAAAGTAAAAAATATTCGCCTTACTGATGGCGACCACAATATTGACTGCAAAATTGATGGATTTGGTTCGATGGGACTAAAATCTGAATTTGTTAGAAAAGCCTAAAAAAATGTTTAGCATATTTCAGATAATCAACTATTTGGAATATGCTTTTTCTTTCATTTAACGGTGTTAATTTAAGCCTTTTTTTTGTTAAATTTCTCCTTTTAAATTCTATTTTCCCTTAAAATTGATGTTGTTTTATCATAAAATAAATTGTTGTAAAAGTTAATCAAACACTTTTTTCAAACTCCTTTTTTTGAAAATATGGCCGAATTTATTTCGCTTAAAAACTGCCCTCCTACCCTGTCCAAATCAAAATGTAGTTAATATCCTTTTATGATTTTTTTTGGAGTGGAGAAGAATAATTTTTGCTTTGAAATGAAAACAGAATAATGGGAAAACTCCAATCTCACTTTTAAGAAATTAATATTTTTGAGTGCTTCAAGATTCTAACCAATCAGTTGAAAATCAAATATCACATCTTTGGGTTATTTGTTCAATTTATGCGATATTTGATTCTAAAATCACGCTATTCCATCAGAATCGACTAGTTCCTATGAGAAAATATACCTTTTTCGTGCTATTGTTTTTTATTTTTGCTCATCATGTTTTCTCGCAAAATTTTACCAACACGCTGTCAAACGGTTCGTTAAAGGTCGCAGAAAACAAACATTTTTTGGTGCATGAAAATGGAAAGCCATTCTTTTGGCTTGGTGATACAGCGTGGGAGCTTTTCCATCGGTTGAATAGAGAACAAGCCGATTATTATTTAAAAAGACGTGCCGAGCAAGGTTATACCGTTATTCAGGCTGTTGCGTTAGCCGAATTTGATGGACTTCATACCCCGAACGCTAATGGTGATTTACCGCTCAATTATGACGATCCAACGCAACCCAACGAACGTTATTTTCAACACGTTGATTACATCATAGATAAGGCTGCAGAAAATGGTTTATTTATTGCTTTTTTACCTACTTGGGGCGATAAAATATTTAAAAATATGTGGGGAAAAGGACCAGAAGTTTTTACTCCTGAAAATGCCAAAACTTATGGAAAATGGTTGGCAAACCGTTATAAAAACAAGAAAAATTTGATTTGGGTTTTAGGTGGCGACCGTAATCCAAGAGAAGGTACTAATGATGTTCAAATTTGGCGTGCTTTGGCATCAGGAATTATTGAAGGAATCGGTAACGCCGACCAAGCCTTGATAAGTTATCACCCACAACCAAATCAACTTGGTTCGGGAGAATGGTTTCATAACGACAACTGGCTAGATTTTAATATGTTTCAAAACGGGCATTGTCGTGACCAACCTATTTATGATAAAATTTCAGCTTCTTATAATCGAATACCAGCCAAACCTGTTTTAGATGCTGAACCGATTTATGAAGACCATCCTGTTTGTTTTAATGCGAAAGAGTTTGGTACTTCAAGCCCTTACGATGTACGAAAATACGCATATCTTGATGTTTTTGCTGGTGCTTTTGGTCATACTTACGGTTGTCATGATATTTGGCAAATGTACTCGCCTTACCGCGAAGCTGTTAATGGACCACATATTTATTGGCAGGAAGCTCTCGAATTGCCTGGTGCAAATCAGATGAAATTTGTAAGAAAGTTGATAGAGTCTCGTCCAATTTTAGATAGAATTCCTGACCAATCTTTGATTGTCGAAAATAATTTACACGCTGCCGAGCGGATTCAAGCTACTCGTGGTAATGATTACGCATTTATTTATCTTGCTGAAGGAAGACCATTTACAGTTAATTTAGGAAAAATAACTGGTTCAAAAATATCGGCTCTTTGGTATAATCCTCGAAATGGTGAAAGCAAAGAAGCAGGAGCTTTTGATAATCGTGGGCAACAAAAGTTTACTCCTCCTTCAACAGGATATGGGCAAGATTGGATTTTAATCTTGGATGATGAAAGCAGAAAATATGCTAAGCCTTAGCTATCATTCGGCAAGCTTTGATGTTTGTTCGACCTTTGATAAATGGGTTTTCAATGCCTCATTTTCATTAATGTAGTGCTGCAATTGGCCTTTTAAATAGGCAACTTGAGAAAGCAACGCATCGACTGTTCTGTCAGTCTCATCCCATGGAGCTGCTTCGTTTAAGTGTTTGGCTTGGTTTGCATATCCTCTGCAAGTTGAACTGCAATATTTTGCTGTCGAACGATTAGCAAAATAAACGGTCCCACAGTACAAACAGGTTTTTTCAAATACTTTTGCGTTATACTTAAATTTACTTCGGTCTAATGTAGGCATATCTTATTTAAAATAATAGAGTAAATATAATTAGGTAAAATTTAATATCAAAATAAAAACGCAATAATAACATTATAAAAATGTTTAATATTATTCCAAAACCCTATTAACTTATAATTTTTCTCATTTCTCCAACAATAACTTCAAAATATTGACTTTATTAATCAATATTTCACAATTTTTTCGAGACTTCAAATTATCCGAAAGTTTTTTAATTTCTTCTAAAAGAGCCAGCTTTTCTGTTTTTTCATCATCTCTCAATTTATTTTTTTCAGCACTCTTTATATCTGTCAATGACGTTATTGAATCCTTCTCGAAAGCTGTTCCTGCCAAATCTTGAATTTCTTTCTTACTTAATTTGCTTACTCCTTGTAAAACCTCGTTCCGCAAATCCTTTGAAAGTTTTGTCATTCCTTCAGCAAATTTTCCGTCATTTTTTATGGTTCGTGACGTAACATTAAATGTTTTGGCTAAACTTTCAGCAACATTGACAGCTGGCTCAACTCCACCTTTCTGAACAGTCTGAAGAGCAATACCTCGATTACCTTTTTGTGAGTTATATTTCAAACCTCGGTAATATGATTCTTCTTCGAGCGTCAAATTTCGACGACCAATTTGCAAATCAATCATATACTCCTTTACATCCTCAATCGATTCAAAAACTTTCAACGCTATTTTGAAATCAATTTTATTCTTTTTACAAATATTATAGCGATTATGCCCATCGACTAAAACGTAAACCGAAAGTTCGGAGTCTCCCCTACCCAAATCATACTCCGATGTTTCCCACAAAACAAGAGCATCTTGACAGCCATGAATCACAATATTTTGTTCTAATTGTGTAAATTGTTCGAGCGTGAGTGGTCGTATAAATTCCTGTAATTCAGGTAAAATTTCAATACTGCTCTTTACTCTTTCAACATCATTAAAAGCCCCCAAAGCGGTCGGTTTTGGTGTATTATGAATTACGGTAAGTTCTTGTGCTTTCTTTTTAAATAACTCTTTTTTAGATGCCATTGTATTGATGATTAGGATTTAATATTCACTTGATGCTACTTCATGAGCTAAGTCCATGTATTGTTTTGCCGCCTTAGATTTACTATCAAATTGAAAAATATCTTCATTCAAATATTGACTTTGCTTAATGACTGTCAAATTTTCTAAAATACTTTTAAATACAGGAATCGTTGGATAAGTATCTGATACATTTTCCATAATGGCTTGATGAATCGTTTGATTGAGATGCACCATCGTAAACAAAAACCCTCTTACTTTTAAGGTCAGATTAGTATATTCTTTTACATTATCAATTTTTTCAATCAAATTACGAACCCCATTAAAGGCCGAACTTTCTGGTTGAATTGGTATCAAGCATTCGGTCGAAGCATTCAATGCTGAAATTGTCATAATTCCCAACGAAGGCGGGCAATCAAAAAGAATAAAGTCATATTGGTCAGTTAATGAATGTATTTTTCTGGCTAAACGCATTTCAGAACCCACCTCTGTAATAAGTTTAATCTCATAAGTGGCCATCTTGATATCAGACGGAGAAAGATGAAGATTTTCTTCTATTTCGATAATGGGCAACGGCTCTCTCGTAATGAGCGATTCTATTACTTGCTTTTCAGGATTATGCACACCAAAACACTGTGACAAGTTTCCTTGCGAATCCATATCTACTAATAAAACTTTGTATCCTAAAATAGATAATGCTTTCCCTAAATTAATGGTTGTGGTGGTCTTCCCTACTCCACCTTTATGGTTAATCAAAGAAATACAACGAGCTTTTGCAAACATCTGCTCTGAGTACCCATAATTTCTGATTGCAACTTCTAATTTTTCAAGATGTTTACTTGAAAAAGCTTGAACGCCTTCGAGTGCTTTATATATAGTTGTAGATGGAATTCCTGCTTCTTTTTCTAACTGAGTTCTATTAATAGACGGTTTCGATAAAAGAAATTTACGTAATATTTCGGTGGTAATCATAGTTAATGAATGTTTTTGAAACACAAATATATATAAAATAATATTTATACACTTTATATATATGTTTTTTTATATTTTTCATTTCCCATAAGTGAACGGTTTTCACTTATAGCATTTTTAGCACTTTTTTGAGTGAAAGTACAAATAAAATAATCGTAATTTTCAACCGATTTTCCCATAAGTGAACGGTTTTCACTTATGGCATTTTTAGCACTTTTTTGAGTAAACAGACGGCTAAAATAATCCTAATTTTCAACCGCTTTTCTCATAAGTGAACGGTTTTCACTTATGGAGTTTTTAGAACTTTTTTGAGTGAAAGTACAAATAAAGTAATCGTAATTTTCAACCGATTTTCCCATAAGTGAACGGTTTTCACTTATGGAGTTTTTAGCACTTTTTTTGAGTGAAAGTATAAATAAAATAATCGTAATTTTCAACTGCCTTCTCTATAAGTGAACGGTTTTCACTTATGGCATTTTTAGCACTTTTTTGAGTGAAAGTACAAATAAAGTAATCGTAATTTTCAACCGATTTTCCCATAAGTGAACGGTTTTCACTTATGGAGTTTTTAGCACTTTTTTGAGTGAAAGAACCAATAAAGTAATCGAAAAATCCAACCAATTACTTTTATGTATTTATATAACATTTTTGGGGGAGTAAAATTGACTTAAAAATAACCAAATTGATTAAGATACCCCAAAAATGTTATATTTAAGTTTGTGTCATTTATAAAACATAACTATTTGATAATAAACACTTTATGCAAATTTCAAAAAAAATTTAATTTTACATATATTCTAACAAACCACGTAACTACTTGATTATAAGGCAATTGAGACTAAATACTTATTACCAACTAAGTATAACAAAATTGGGAGTTAAGTCATATTACATACTTTTATAAACAATTCCCCATTTTTGTTATATTTCTTATTTATAACAAAAATGGGGCGGCGGAGATGTTATTTTAAATAAATCCTGCTTTTTCATCTATTATTTTTTGTTTTAATTTCAATATTATTTAAAAAAACATCAACAAAAAATTGTGTTTGTTGTCTTTTAATCTTTTTAATTATCTTTTTAATCTTTTTCGCTACCCATAAATGCTTGATTATCAGTTTATTATGAGCTTTATTATAACAAAAATGGGGAATACTATAACATTTTTGGGGATTGTTATAACAAAAATGGGGAATACTATAACAAAATTGGGGAATATTATATCAATTTTGGGGATTGTATAACAAAATTGGGGCAAATATAACATTTTAAAATAAAGTGTTATATTTGTTTTGTTAATAGCTGAATAAAAACCCTATGAAACAGAAACAGGAGGTAAGCAGAACCGTAAAATTAATAAAGAAATCAAACGATTTGGTTGAAGGTCGTTACAGATTTGATATTTGGGAAACCAGAGTGTTTACCAAAATGCTTACATTGATAAGAATGGACGATGAAGATTTTAAAGAATATCGAATTTTTTTAAAAGATGTTGTGCATGATTTTGGCTTGTCGCACAAAAATGCTTACAAGTTGCTAAAAGATGGAGCGAAAGGTTTGACAAAGAAAGAAATCAGAATAATAAGAGACACGCCCGAAGGATTGAAGGAATTTCAAACACACATAGCGGTGGGTGTAGATAGTTTTGTGAAAGATGGAAACTATTTGGATATATCGTTTCATCCGAAGATGAAGCCTTTTTTATTGCAACTTCAGACGCAATTTTTAATGTATGATATTCGGAATGTATTGAGCATCCAAAGTTCATTTTCGGTAAGGATTTATGAATTATTAAAGCAATACGAAACGATTGGTAAAAGGCGGTTTAGTATTCAAGACTTAAAAGAAATGCTCGATGTTCAAGATAAATATCCGCTTTATGCGAATTTTAAACAGAGAGTAATATTGAAAGCCCAAGAAGATTTGGAGAAAAGTACGGATATTAGATTTACGTTTGAGGAAATTAAGTCAGGAAAACAGGTTACAGAATTAGTATTTCATATTATTAGAAATAAAGAAATCTTAGAATTAAGGCAAAACAATATTTTACCAACAAAAAAAACAAAGGAAGAGCTTATTGTAATTAATGAAATAGAGCAAGAACTATTTAATTTGGTAAAAGATTTTAAAGGAGCTAATTTGAAAAGTATCCAAAATTGGCTAAAAACCTATCCAGCGGATTACGTAAAATCGAGAATAACTTTGGTTAAAAATCTGCTTCAAGTAGGGCAAAAAGTTGATAATCCGATGGGATTTATTCAATCTTTAATGATACAACCAAATATTTTTGACCCAATTCAAGAAGAAAAAGAAGCACTAGAGGCCAATAAACAGAAAGCCAAACAACAAGAACTTGCCAAACAACAGGAACAGAATAAAGAGCAGCTTCTGCAAGCGTTGAAAGACGAATATGAAGAAAGTAGAATAGCATTGATGAATACTATTTTTACAAAATATCCAGATTTATCGAAAGAATTTTTGACAGATTTAAGAAATAAACGCAATAAAGAAAATGCCCCCTTTATTGTACAATTGGCCTATGACCATTACATCACAGATATTGATGGATTAGCACCAGCAAGCAAAGAAGAAATTATCTATAATCACAGACTTGGCGGCAGCTTTAGTGCATTGCTTATTGAGTGGTTTGACGTTAATTTTATGAATGAAATGAATGAAATGAATGAACAGTTTAAAGAAAAAGTACAATCAATAAATTTATAAAAATGCACATTATTTTCATCGGTTTATTGATTATTTTAAGTCGATTCGTTATAAATAGCTTATTTTTTTAAGCATTTTATCATTTTAGAATATAATAGTTTTTCGTCGATTGGTTTTGAAATGTAATCATTCATGCCGACGGCCAAACATTTGTCCACGTCAACAGTTGTAACATCAGCAGTGAGAGCAATAATTGGAATGTTAGATTTTAACTCTTGGCGAATATACGTTGTGGCTTCAAAACCATTCATTTCGGGCATTTGCAAATCCATCAAAATTATATCATACGGTACTTGATTGGCAAGCGAATTTGCTACAAGCATATCTACGGCAATTTTTCCATTCTCGGCAATATCAACCACAAAATCCAAGTCGGCTAATATTATTTTTATCAATAATTGATTGAGTGCCATATCTTCAGCCACCAAAACTTTTATGTTTTGAAGCTCATCTTTTGCAGAAATAGTATTGGTGAGATTCGATTTTTCCTCAATTTGGGTATTTGGTTGAGTTGTTTCAAAATCCAATACAAAACCGAAAGTCGAGCCTTTTCCCAGTTCACTACTAACGATGATGATGCCACCTTGTAACTCTACTAATTGTTTCACGATGGCAAGCCCTAAGCCAGTTCCGCCATAAGAGCTGCTAGTTTCTTTGTGAGCTTGTTCAAAATTGTTGAAAATATGTTCGAGTTTATTTTTTCTTATGCCAATGCCAGTATCGGTTAATTTAAACTCGATGCTTACTTTTTTTGTATTTTTACTTAGCATCCGAATACTCATCGTAATTTTTCCTTCTGTTGTAAATTTCACCGCATTACTTACAAGATTTAAGATTATTTGACGTAAACGCATTTGGTCACCGAGTAATATTTGAGGAATTCGCTCATCATATTCTTTATTAAACTCTAGGTTTTTTTCATTGATTTTAGCTTCAAATAACTGAATCATGGTATCAATTGAAACGGATAAATTAAACGGCGATTGCTCAAAAGTCATTTTTCCTGCATCTACTTTGGCAAGGTCCAGAATATCGTTAATTAAAATAACCAGTGCATCGCCCGATACTTTAATAGCATTTATGTATTCTTTTTGAGTTACATCCAACTCAGTTTTTAAGACAATATTCGTAAAGCCAATAATGGCATTCATTGGCGTACGGATTTCGTGACTCATGTTTGACAAAAATTGCTGTTTAGCCTTTACTGCATCTTCGGCTATTTGGGTTTTTAAATCTGCATTATTTTTGGCTTCTATCAATTCTCTTTTTGTAGCAACCTGAGGCGTAACTTCATCAGCAATAATAACGACGCCCGAAATAGTTGCGTCTGATTCGTGGTAAGGTTGGTAAACAAAGTTAAAATAGACATCCTCTATTTTTCCGTTGCGTAGTAAGGATGTTTGCGATTCATAGCCTTGAAAAGGAACACCAGTTGAATAAACATTATCAATTATATGTGGAAATGGTGTGTTTTTTATTTCGGGTAATATCTGGAGCAATGGTTTTCCTTCAATTTCTTGTCCTTTTCCCCACATTTCCTTCAAACTATCATTGGCAAGTGTCACCACCATGTCTTTGCCTTGCATGATTGCAAAAGCAAATGGCGATTGCATAAGTAGCATATTGTAGCGTTTATTACTATCTTCGATAACTTTTAGGGCTTTTTTCTCGGCTTCTAATTGTATTTCTAAAACCTTTTTTTGTTTTACTTCCAATTCGATCGCTAATCGTTTTACTTCCGTAATATCGGCAATTGTTAATACAATCAATTCTTCATTTTGACTTTCTTGAACAATTCGGTGGGCATTGAGTAACATTGTTTTCTGGCCAATTACAGGAAAAGTTTGTTCCACTTCAAAATCATGAAAACGAATATTTTTTGGAACAATATCTTCGAGCAATTCTCTTAATGGAGGAATATTCCATAGATTGTTACCTAATTTATACAACGAGATGCCTGTAATGTCATCTTCGTTGGTATTAAACATTTTGCAGAAAGATTTATTAGCCGATTTAATTCTAATATTTTTGTCAAGAATAAGCACAGGCTCATGTACTGTAGAAATGATGCCTTCGTAGTAAGTATATAATTCTTCAATTTGTTGAATTCTTGCATGAAGTTCCTGATTACTGGTTGTAAGCTCCTCGTTGGTTGACTCAATTTCTTCTTTTGATGTTTCAAGCTCTTCGTTTAGGCTCTGTAATTCTTCATTGCTCGAAATTATTTCTTCATTGGCACTTTGCAATTCTTCATTGGCGGCTTCTTGGTCGTGTGTAATTGAACCCATATCTGCTCTTGCTGCGGCCAATTCTTCTTCTAATTTTTTTATTCTTCGGTCTTTGGCAATAGAATTATTCTTTGAACCCGACAATGGATATTCGGGTAATTCCATTTGTTGACCAGTAAAAACTACAATTAATAATGGTTCTTCGCCTTCAACTTTAAGTGGAGCAACTTCAATATTGACAATTTGTACGGTGTTTTTTTCAACATCACGATTCATTTCGATACCTGTTTTCCTAACAATTTGTTTGGTTTTTATGGCATGATGAATGGCATTTCGTAACTCAAAAGTGATTTCGAGATGAGCCATTTTTAGAATATTGAAGCTAGCTTTACCCGATGAATTTTGGAGATAGGAAGCAGTTAAACCTTTAAACTGCAGAATTTCTAAATCATAATTGATAATCACGCTTGCTGGCACATATTGAGAAAGTAGCACCGAATCAAAGGCATTGCCAAGATTACCATTTGCCGAAATTGGTGTTTTTTTCGGAATAATATTCGCTAGAATACTTGAATCAGGCAAAATTATCTTAGAAATATGGGTTTTAATATCTGGATTCCTGTATAATCCCGAATTTTTTTTGCGGGAATAGAACTTGAATTTTTTATTCAGGACATTGAAAAGCTGGGCAGAAGTTCCGATTGTTTCCGATTTTCCGAGCATCAAATATCCTTCTTCATTCAATGCATAATGAAAAGTACTTATCGCTTTTTTTTGGGCTGACGTATCTAAGTAAATAAGAAAATTACGGCAACTGATAAAATCCATGCGTGAAAAAGGCGGGTCGTTCAAAATATTGTGTTGAGCAAACACACATACATCCCGCAGAGATTTGGTAATACGATATTTATCTTTTGATTTTACAAAAAAATGTTGGAGACGTTTTGCCGATACATTTTTAAGTTGATTGATAGAATATTCGCCATTGCGGGCGATACTTATTGCTTCGGCACTTAGGTCGGAAGCAAAAATCTGAAAAGGAATATTGATAGCTCTATTTTGCTGTATTTCGAGTAGAATCATGGCAATTGAATATACTTCTTCGCCAGTTGCACAGGCCGCTACCCAAATTCTGAGTGTGTCGTCTGGCGTTTTACTTTTGAGTAAACGAGGTAAAATTATCTTTTTCAACAATAAAAATGCTTCAGTATCTCTAAAAAACTCGGTTACATTTATTAATAAGTCTTGATAAAGAATATCAACTTCATTGTTTATTTGAAGGAGCAAATCGGCATATTGGTCGATTGATTTTATTTTATGAATCAACATTCGGCGGAGCATTCGCCGCTTGATTGTATTCATTTTGTAATGGCTAAAATCAACGTTTTTTCTCTTGTGTAGCAGGTCAAGAATTATTTTTAAATCAGGGTTATTGTTATCAATGGCATCTTCTGGAGTTGGTTTTATGGAATGTCGTTTGATTAATGGATGTTTGCTCATCCATGTCAATTCAATTCCAATCTCTTTTGGTGATAAAACAAAGTCAACAACTCCTTCTGCAATGGCAGAATGGGGCATACTTGTAAATTTAGCAGAATCATCCTGAGCGAAGGTTATTCCACCTGCCTGTTTAATCTCTTTTAGCCCACGAGTACCATCGCTTGCACTACCCGAAAGCACAATACCGATAACATTTTCTTTATGGGTTTCAGCTAATGAAGAAAATAATATATCAATCGAAATAGGGGAGCCTCCTTTGGTTCGTGGCGTTAGCTTAATATGCCCGTCAATTACTTCAACCCCTTTATTGTATGGAATCACATAGACATTGTCGGGCTGCATTTTTTCCATATTATCAATGTCTTGTACTTTCATAGCTGTTACTTTCGATAAAAGTGGCGTTAGCATACTTTTATGGTCTGGACTGAGATGTTGAACAAAAATATAAGCCATGCCAGTGTTAGGCGAGAGGTTTTGCAGGAGCTGGGTGATTGCGTCCAAACCGCCTGCGGAAGCTCCAATTGCGACCACCGTAAACGGATTGTTTATTTCATTATCTAAAATAGGCGTTTCTTCCTTGATTATTTCAATGCTTGGTTCGGGTTCTGATTTTGCATTTTTGATAATAAGTTTTTTTTGTGTAGAAAGAGTTTTTTTAGAAGTCGTTTTCATGTGTACCTGCGGTTATAAGCGAAGGTAACGTTAAATACTTGTCTATTTGGGTTTTTGGATTAAAGTTTAGAATTAAATCCAAATAATGAAGATAATATTAAAATAAATCGCCAAAATGCTAATAATGAATGATTTACAAAAATTTTATGCACAAAATAAATATAAAGTTTAATTGCACTTTTTGATTGAACTATGTTATTTCAATACTAAAAGAAAACGTACAATGTGTGAATGTTGTAAGTCTTTTATGAAATTTTGTAACACTTAGGCTAGCCATGTAAATTACCTTTGAAGACTATTTTATAGCGAAAATTTTTGGTAATAAACAAAATCATCAAAATATGAAAAATACTTTTTTCTTAATCAGTATGATAGGTATCGTGCTAATGTTCAATGCTTGCACACCTTATGTTAGTACGCGTCCACCAGATGTTGTTACTACTCGCCCGATGAGTCCGAGCAATTCTCATGTTTGGGTTGAAGGAAATTGGGTCTATAATCGTGGAACTCACTCTTATACAAGAAATAATGGCTATTGGTCAAAACCCAATCGTGGACGTTCGTATAAAGAAGGACAATGGAGAACAACTCGACGTGGAAATCATTGGGTTCAAGGCCGATGGAGATAAAATTTTGTGGTAACGTTTATTTATAAACGTTATAAATGTTTAGGAAATTTTTAAATCTACCTAACAATCGGATTATTACAATATTTCAAGAAATTAAATTTCTTGAAATATTGTCTCAAACAAATTACGCTAATTTTACATTTACAGCGTTAAGACCTTTTCTGCCATTTTCGAGATTAAAAACAACTTTGTCTCCTTCTCTAACATCATCAACAAGGCCTGAAATATGTACAAATACTTCTTCATTACTAGCATCAACCGTTATAAAACCAAACCCTTTAGAGTTATTGAAAAACTTTACAATTCCTGAATCTATTTTATTAAAAAAACATTAGTGAATTGCAATGTAATTAATTACAAGCAATTTTTTATCAATTACGAATTATAAATTGATATGTCGAGTAGGGGAGAAGCGTTATATTTTGAGTATTTTATTGAAATATTTATGATTTTGGCTTTCATTTCGGTAAGCTGCTTATCATGAAATAGAATTGAAAAAAAACAAACGCATTTGAAGAAATAATTGAAGTTTTTTCGAAAAAATATATATTGTATAATCATTGGGGTTATCTTTAATGAATAAAAAAACAGAATATGACGATAACAATTACATCAACTATAAAAAAACTACTTTTACTATTTTTAGTAATTGCAGGACTATATTATGCCCGAGTTTTTTTGATACCATTATGTTTTGGCGGAATTTTAGCGACGCTTTTTTTGCCTTTTTGTAATTGGTTACAACGAAAAAAAACACCCAAATTCTTTGCAGTACTTATCTGTTTATTTACAATTATTGTTGTTATTGGTGGCTTACTTTCGCTTTTTGGCTGGAAAATATCAGGTTTAATGAAGGACGTTGAGTTATTGAAACAGCGAGCCATTGATTCGGGAATACAGTTGCAAACCTTTATTTTTAATCGTTTTGGACTCTCTGCCGAAGAACAATTGAGTATTTTAAAAAAAGAACAACCCTCTTATGCTAATATCATGCAAACGATGGTTGGTTCGCTTTCAAACTTATTTGGTAATTTGGTTTTAGTGTATATTTATTTTATTTTTTTGTTGTATTATCGAGGGCATATTAAACAATTTCTGCTTAAACTTTCGCTCGAAAAAAACAAATCAGAAATGGAAAATATTATCCAAACAACAGCCAAAGTATCTCAGCAATATTTGTTGGGTTTATTCAAAATGATTGCTTGTTTATGGATTATGTATGGAATTGGTTTTAGCCTTTTAGGCGTAGAAGATGCGTTTTTCTTTGCAATTTTATGTGGTTTTCTAGAAATAGTGCCGTACATCGGGAATATTGTGGGTACAACTTTGACAGTTTTTGTGGCAGCCCTACACGGCATGGAAATATCAATGCTCGGAGGAATTGTACTTGTTTATGCCACCGTTCAGACGATTCAAGGCTGGTTACTTGAACCACTTATATTGGGAGCTCAAGTGAAAATCAATCCATTATTTACAATTATTGCTTTAGTATTGGGCGACCTCATTTGGGGTATTCCAGGAATCATTTTGGCTATTCCTTTAACCGCCATTTTAAAAATCATTTGTGACCACGTAGAGCCACTCAAGCCGTATGGTTTTCTGATTGGTGAAATTGAAACTGACCAAATCGAATCGGGTTTTATTAAAAATATCAAACGAGGATTATCAAAAATGCAAAAAAAATAATAGCTACCAAAAGAGAATCTAATGTTATTTTTTATCTAAATATAGCATAGTTTTCTAGAGTAATATTGCTTCAACTAAACAAATCTAAGTATTTAATAAATGATAATTTTTAGCAACGAGAAGAAATTTCTTCTCGTTGCTCCGTTTATGTGCTTTGGGCTATTTTAATAACGCATTGTTTTAAGAAAGTGTGAATGTTGTAAGGATTCTGCTAAATTATGTAACAGATTTAGTCCCAAAAATGCTAACCTTTGATTCTATAAATTTATTTTTTTAAACCCCATCCAACGTTAAATATAGCGTAAAAAATCTACGTATTATTTAAGAAATAGTAGTTCAATCAGAACTATAACTAAAGCTATGATAAAAGTTAATAAAGAAGGGGTACTGCTCGAAAAAACTTCACTTGCCTTTGAAGATGAAGGCGTATTAAACCCAGCAGCCATTCGAGAAGGGGAGTATGTTCATATTTTTTATCGGGCGGTAAGCAAAGGCAATTATTCGAGTATTGGTTATTGCAAACTCAAAGGGCCGTTTACAATAATTGAACGGTCTGAAACGCCCGTTTTATTACCTCAATTTGAATACGAATCGCATGGTATTGAAGACCCACGCATAGTAAAAATTGATGATTTATACTATCTCAGTTATACGGCTTATGATGGTGTAAATGCTCTTGGGGCTTTGGCAGTTTCAAAAGACTTAAAAAATTGGGAAAAGCAAGGAATATTAGTACCACAACTGACTTATGATGAATTTAATTATTTGATTGAATTTAATAATAAGCCAAACGAAAAGTATAATCGTTATAACGCTCATGACTATATTTTTGAAAATAGGGGCAAAAAAGTACTTCTTTGGGATAAAAATTTGATATTCTTCCCCAAACGCATTCACAACAAATTATACTTTTTACACCGAATAAAACCAGATATTCAAATCATTGTTGGCGTGGAAAACTTACAAGAACTCACCCCTGAATTTTGGCAAAATTATTTTCTAAAATTCAATGAAAACATTGTTCTTTCACCAAAATACGACCACGAAGTAAGCTACATTGGTGGTGGTTGTCCGCCTATTGAAACGGCTGAAGGCTGGTTATTGATTTATCATGGTGTGAAAGATAGTATTAAAGGCTATGTTTACTCTGCTTGTGCGGCATTACTTGATTTGGAAGACCCAAGAATAGAACTTGCTCGACTGCCATATCCACTCTTTGAACCCGAAAAAATATGGGAACTCAAAGGTGAAGTAAATAATGTGTGTTTTCCTACTGGAACAGCTCTGTTCGACGATACCCTTTATATATATTATGGAGCTGCTGATGAACGTATTGCCTTTGTTACAGTGAGTATTTCAGCATTATTGACTGAATTATTGTTGAATCCTAAAGAAAAGTAAATAGCTTTTTGCTCCTGCTTAATTATCAAAAAAACGTTTTCTTTTTAAGAAAACGTTTTCAATATTTCATCTTTCAAGAGAAACGTATTTGAGTAACTAACCTTTGGCTTTGTTTGAGCAAATGTAGAAAACCTATATTTATATTGAAATGGATAAAAACAAAGAAGCCATCTTAAATAAGATGGCTTTTTGAGACAACCCTAACCACTAAAAATTTGTAAAACTGATATTAACTATTTAGTATTTATAATTAAAAATATTCTTCCTATATTTCTTTATTTGCATCAAATTTTGCAACTTTTTTGCGTTTAAATTAATGAAATCCATCATCGTTTTACCTAATTTGGTTAGCTGCAAAACTTCGTATATTCCAAGCGTCAATAATGAGGCAATTAGGAAAATTTGTAATTGGAAAAACATGATTTCATTTATTTAATTGGCTAGTTTGAAAATTTAAACATCCGTTGATTTTGGCATTGATACAGCCTTTTTTGTGCTGTTTTTCAAAATTGATGATTTTACTATTTTGGGCTTTGTAACCCTTGGCACAGCTATTTTTGGTGATTTTTGCAATAATTTTTGGGTAGCCTTTTCTTCTTTTTTTCTAGATTTTGCCACTTTTTTTGCAATTTTTTTGGACGATTTCTTTATCGTTTTTCCAAGTTTCTTGCTGACTTTTTCGATTGCGATAACATCTAATAATGCCTCAGAAATGTCTTCGCTGATTTGCTTAATAGTTGATTTCATTTCTTTTTTTATAGAAAAATATTAGAGAATTATAAAATTCTAAACCCTAACGTTGCCTGAACCCATGCATTTTTATATTGTGGGTTGGTTGATGTGCCATCGCCATTGTTGTTTTGTACATCCCAACCTGCTCTTGCTCCCAAAACTACTCGTCGGATGTTTATATCAACACCGCCAACAAGGCACAAAGTGTTTTTTCGGATGTTGGTATTTTTAAACTCCTGTTGTTGTTCAACGGTTGCAAGCGAATTCGTAAATACATCTTTTTGCTTCATCAAAAACGAATACTGTGGGCCAACCTGAATTGTCAAAAATTCGATTGGTTTGATGGAAATCAACAACGGAATATCAATGTAGTCAGTTGTACGAGTTAGTTCATAAGTTCCACCCAGAAACGAGCCTGTTTGCTTGTATCCTTTTTGGGAAAATAAAACTTCGGGCTGAATTCCGAGAAACTTACCAATCGGGATTGCCAAAAATAAACCGCCCGCCAAACCGTATTTTCCATCAGCACTAAATGCTTCTCCTTTTGAATCATAGATGTTTGAATAATTTGCACCTGCTTTCAAACCAACTTGAAATTTTTTACGATTACTTTCTTGTCCAAATACAACAGTGCTTGTCAAAGCCAATGCAGCTACTACTAATAATATTTTTTTCATGATTTAAACTTAAAATTGTGTGAATTTATGACTCATTTCTTTCAAACTTGATGAAAGATTACTTTACGTTCTTAACGGTTAAATCTTTAAACGCTTTTCCTAACTCGTCCATGTCATGGTTAAATTCGGTTTTGAATTTTGCCCAATTTTCTTTTCCATTTTCTTTGTAATCATCTAATTTCTTTTTCAAATCAGTGTTTTTTTCTTCTAATTCATTGATTTTCTTTTGATATTCGGCTTTAGCTGTTTTCTTTTCTGTAGATATTCTTTCGTTAAAATCTTTGATGCTAGCTTCATTTGTAGCAATTTTATCGGCCGATTCCTTTTTATAAGAAGCCATATCAGCCATGTATTCTTCATTGGCTTTTTCTAAATCTTTATTGGCATCAGCCACTTCAGTTTGGGCGTTTTCTACCTTCTCGGCTGGCGTGTTACTATTGCAACTTAAAATAATTGTACTCGTAATAAACGTAAATATTCCTAGTGCTAAAATTGATTTTTTCATGATATTTTGTAAAATTAAACGATGTTATTATTGATATATTTTACCCTTGATTTAATCTTTTTAATTCGTTTTTTGTTTTTTCAAGTTGGGTTTCGAGGGTTTCCAACAAGGAATTTTTATCGCAATCGACCAACATGATATTGTCATTGCTGAGTATCAGAATAGATTGCTCTTTATTTAATTTTCTGATACGGTCATTTTGTTTGCCTGTTAAATCAATAAAATTCACCATGATTTTATTTTTTAATGTGATGGTTAATGGTGAAACAAAGGTGAATATTCCTCAAATAATATGTGTTACACAATATTTTTAAAATGTTACATCATTCACACATTAAGCATCAAATCAAGCAATTTTATCTAACGGATTCCAAAAAATAGAGTTGTATGAATCTGAGGTTTAAAAAATTAAATGCCTCTTATGTATATACGTTGTATGGGTTTTGTATAAAATCTACTTTGACCTAAAAATATATTCAATGATTAATTGGTAGGTTTGACAGTTATATCTGTTTTCAAAATTTTTGATTTGCCTCGGTTAACAAAAATTTTTCTTAGAAAAACTTCTCCTATGGCTTTAATTGTTTCCGAATGATTGGACACAACATTGGCGACACCAAATTGCAACAAAGTGCCGAACATACTTTTTATTGGATTATGCGACGAACCTAGTAAAACTTTTTTGGACAAATAACCTGTGGTTAAACCAATTACATTATTGACAACAGTATCTTGCAAATCAGGCGATGATGTGACATCAGTAAATGTATTTTTTAGAAGGTTAATAGGCCTCAGGCTTTCATAAGTAAGATGCAATTGTTCTTTGAGTATGATTAACTCTTTGGTTTGTTGGTTTTCTAATAACCGAATTGTTTCTCGTAAAGCTTCCGATTCGTTTTTCATATCGACTTAGATTTTAGCATTTGCGTGATGATAAAATTACTCACGGGAACTTTCACCCATTGATGTAAAAACGAACGAAGTGTAATCGCTAAGACGCCATAAATAGCCGCAATTATAAAAAATCCATAATATGATTTACCGAGCAAATCGCCAATCCACAAAGCCAGTCCAATATTGCTGATAATGATAAACAATGCAACAACAATAAAAAAAGCTAGTCGCATAGCAAAAGAAGAAACAATATCAGCAGATTTATCGATAGCTTTCAGCTTCAACAGCTCTAATGTCGTTTTGGTGCAATCTTCTGCTTTTCCAAAAAGTGTTTCTATTGATGTTTCATTGTTGCTCATAATTTCATTTTTTAAGAAACTTGATTACTGTTTAAATAAAAATTCAAGCGATTTCGTTATTCGCTTCTCTTTTTGAATCATCAAATTTAGATTTTCCTTTGGCAACAATGCTGTCCACTTCGTGCATAGCATTATCGTATTTAGATTTTCCTTTAGTAACCATTCCTTCTACTTCGTGCATCGTATTTTGATATTTTTGATTAAGAGAGTCAACAAAATCATCAAATTTGTCTTTTAAACCATCAGCATAATCTTCGCTTTTGTTGAGTATTTGTTTTCTAGTTCTTGAGCCTTTTTCTGGAGCAAACAAAATACCTACTACTGCACCTGCGGCAACACCTGCCAATACACCTAATAATACTTTACCTGAGTTCATGGTCGTTGTTTTTAATGTTAAAAAAGATATTTACTTGTTAATTCTATTTCCCTGAATGACTCTTAATAAAATTGAAATCACTGCAATGACCAATAGTACATGGATGATTCCGCCAGCACTATAAGCAAAAAAACCGATTGCCCAAAAGAGGATTAAAATCACGGCGATAATATAAAGTAGATTTCCCATGGTGGTTATGTTTAAGATTTACGTACTCGATTACGTTTACCTTGTTTTTTATTAGTCTTTTTGTTGTTGTTACGTTCCTTTCGGTCGTTTTGCCATTTACCATGTTCTGGATGGTCTTTGTTTTCAAAATACCTTGAATCTTGGCTATTACGAATAGATTTTTGGTCGGAACGCCCTTTGTAGCTCGCATATTTTGTTCGGTAAGATTGGGCATTTCGATAAGGCTTATAAGTATTTACCACAACTTTATGACCACTATATAAGTCGAAATTACGGTATTGTGATGGCAAATCTCTTGTAAAAACCCAATGACCTCGATTCAAATATATATATTGTCGATTGGGTACATTGTAAAAAACATCAATGTCGGGCATATAATAATACTCAACATGGTCGTATCCTTCTGGTCCCCAAATTGGTTGTGAACCATGATTAACGTTTGTTCCAACGCGGACCTGAGCGAAAGTTATAAAAAAGCTCGAAAACAAAATGGCTGTAAAAATTACTTTTTTCATGGGAGTAAACCTTTGTTTTTGAGGCTTTATTATCTATAAAACTGGTCTGTTGATAATATTATTTGAGTGCCAGGATATTGTGTATTAGCTTCATCTTCTGCAGTAATAAATATTTTGGTTGGCTTGAATGCAGAAACGTTTTCAAACGCAGCTTTTAATTGCTTTGACATCATGTTTGTTGAACTCTGAATTTGTCCAATATTTTTTGTAATATTTTCATCTGTAACCATCCAAATGACATACGTTTGTTTTGGTGGTTGTAAGCGTTGTACTTCAGCCAAATTTGAAATATGTATTTTGATTGAGTAATTTTTGTTATTGTCTTTTTTTACTTCCACATAACCTCTTGCTGCTGGAACGGTAGGAGAGATTAAAAAATTAATCTTTTTAGCACAAGAAGCAAAAGAAAAAATAGTCAAAGTTACTAAAACACCTAAAAAGGCATTTCTAAATAGGGTGGATTTACGATTCATTTTATTATTAATTAAAGGTATAAATTAACATTTACAAGCATTGAATATGATAATTGCCAAAAACATACATAGAAATATGATGTTTTCAAGTTGCTCCCTGATTAAGTTTTTCATGCGGAAGGAGTATTATTTTGCTTAATTATAACTTAACAAAGGTGCAGCTAATAGCCGTTATTTGTGTTACATAATATTGGCTATTAGTTGCAACATTCACACATCAGACAAGTTGGTTTTGTCTATTAAATTTTAAATAATATTCTTTAGAGGAGTCATATTCGATGGATTTTTGGCCATTAAATAATCTCTCAACGGTCAATCTTGCCATCAAATAACTTACTGTTGACTCTGCTCCTTGATTAAGATTTATATATTTTTCCTCTAAACCATCGTAGCATCCACCAGTACAAGGATTATAAATTATTTGGTGTAGATGATTACTCCCCAAAAACCAATTAAAGGCAACTTTTATTTTGTTTTTGTATTCCGAATCATTATAAACTGCATAAAATTTGCTCAAAGCCATAATAGTGTAAGCAATATCAATGGGTTGTTCACCTCCAACAATTGTACGGTTTGATTCTTCGCCTTTATGCAACCAACCTTGGTTTGAAATTACTTGAATTTTGGTGGCACTAAAAATTTTAGATAATAGAAAATCGAACGATAATTTGGCAATTTCCTTATAAATAGGCTCACCAGTGGCCAACCAAGCACAAAGCATTGATTCGGGCAAAATACTATTGCCATAGGTAAGATAACTTTCAAACCATGTCCATTCGCTGTTGGCTTCATGTTTGTACATTTGCGTCAAACGGTTAGCCAATCGAGTAATCAAGAGCATATCTTGGCACAATTTATTTTTTAGGTTTCGATAATACAAACCCTTGATTATAAATGCCATAGCTCGAGTAGAATAAATTTCTTGTGCATTTACCAAGGCACATTCCATGATAGATTCTGCATCAAAAATTAATTCCTCGGGCAGAATATTTCCGATTGAAATCAAGTATCCTAAAGCCCAAATTGCTCGACCGTTTGAGTCGGCTAGATTGGTTTGATAATTTTGTTCGGTGAAATTCTTCTGTTCATCAACATAGTTCAAAAATTTACCATCCGCTTGTAAGCAAAACTTGATAAAATTAAGGTAAATTACTAAGTATTTGATGTCAGTTTTATCTTTTGTCAGTTCATAATGTTGGCACATTGCAACCATTGCTCGAGCGTTATCATCCAAAGTATAGCCCGAATCAATATCAGGAATATTGATGATTGAAAACTGAATCATACCAAATTCGGTGGTTAACCTTTTTATATGTTCGAGGTTAATATTTGGAATTTTGTAATGCAGTTTTACCTGATTTTCAGACGTTTTTTCAAACAACATTGCATGAGCAATGGCGGCGTTTTCCCATGAAGTAGGGGCCATTTTATGCAAACCATTTGAACGAATGTTTTTTCTCAAAACTTCATCATTAAGCAAATGTATCACGGCATCTGATAATTGCTTCGGATTTTCAAAGTCAATAATTATTCCTGCATCGTTTTTCAATACTTCAAGAGCGTGCGGAATCGGTGTCGAAATAATAGGACAACCACAACTAATAGCATAGGAAAAAGTTCCGCTCACAGCTTGATTGGGGTCTTTGGATGTAAAAAGATAAATATCCGTTAATTGCAAATATTCTAATAAATCGGACAATGGTAAAAAATAATTGACAAATCGAACGTGGTCTTGCAAATGCAAAGTTTCAACTTTTGCTTCAAGTATTTGTCTGTATTTTTCGCCTTCGTGTTTAACAATAGTTGGATGTGTTTTTCCGATAATTAAAAACAAAACATCGGCATTTTTTTTAATAATTGAAGGTAAGGCTTCTAACGTGGTTTCGATACTTTTACCCGAACCCAATAAACCAAAGGTTGAAAGCACTTTTCGGCCTGAAACATTGTATTTTTTCTTTAAGAAATCTTTATCCAAATGTGGTACTAAGTGCGTTCCGTGTGGGATTACCGTGATTTTTTTTTTGTTTACGGAATAATCATTCGATAATATTTTGGCCGACGATTGAGTCATTACGATAATTGATTCGCATAAATCGGCAATATTCTGCACTTTTATTCTTAAAATTTCGTCAGGATTTGGCAAAACTGTATGAAAAACTAAAATAATTGGTTTTTCGAGAATCATTAAAAATTGGCGAAAACTTTCTTCTTTTTTATCAAAAAAACCAAATTCGTGTTGAATCATAACCATCTGAATGGCATCGTCTTGATTGATGATTTCTGCTAATTTGATGAAAGCGAACGAATTATCAGTATTGAGAATATACTTGATTCTTTCGGCATAAATGTGTTGTTCGTTGTTCGATTCGAGCGGGCAAATACTTATTTTAAAAGAATGGTTAAATTTATTAGTCAACGCTTTAATCAAATCTTGTGAATACGTAGCGATGCCACATTCACGTGGTGGATAAGATGTAATGAAAAGAATCTCGGGTAATTGGTTGGTATTTTCTGAAACCGAAAAGCCTTTTTTTGAGAAAGTTTTTTGGCGTTCAGTACCCGACAATGTTTTTCTATAATTGACCATAATTTCATTTTTCATCTTCTTTTGGATTTATGCGTTAGTTGTTGTAAGAATATTTTTTGATAGAAAAACACAAGATTTCTATGCACTCGATGGCGATAGATTGGTGAGAATTGGCCTATATTTTGGAGAGAACGAGATTACAACAAATAGCAAATAAATGACTCGTTAGGGTCACACATTTATTTGACCCTAACGAGTACAAGTTAGGCAGCTTTGTATTTATCTTCTTGTCCTTTTTCGTTACGTTTGGCAGCTTTGGCCGAACGCTTTTCTTTGAGACTTTTTGCAGGAGCTTTTTTGCCAGTTTTTTCACTTGTTTCCTTTGCCATCATTTTTTGTTTTAATGAAACAAAGGTGACAAGTTTCAGAGCAAAAAGTATTACATAAATTTAGGAAAAAGTTACATGTTTCACACATTTATTGCTTTAATGTATCTTTTGGATGCACGATTTGTGAGGTCGAATCCTTTTTATTTTTCAATAATTTTCGCTTAATAATTTCTCGCTGTTTTAATTCTTCGGTTTTTTGTTTTTTTGAAAAATAGCCTCTTAATAGAAAACTACTCTTGGCTGCTTCCATATTTTCGCTCAAACCTTTAGTACCAGATTGTAAATTTGACATGGTTGAATCTAGTGTTCGACCAAATTTTTCGTCGGTCATCAATTTTGATAAAGTGCCTTTCCCTGAATTCATTTTAATGGTGAATTTGGCAAATTCATCCGAACTTTTTTGAAGATTAAAAAGAGTGCTTTTTAGGCTACTAGAAAACTCTTCATCGGCAATCATTTTCGATAAAGCTCCGTTTCCGTTATTTACTTTGTAACTAAATTGAGCTAGCTCATCCGAAATCACGCCAACGTTATCTAAACTTTTCTTCATACTTATCATCAAATCTTCCATTTCAATGGCACTTTTTGAAGCCAAAACATCATTGTCTTTTACAGCATTTTTTGAAGCATTACCTGGGGAAATAACCAATACTTTGTCGCCCATTAGTCCATCCGAACTAATACTGGTTTTAGAATCGGTTTTAATAAATGGCTGAATATCTTTCTCAATCAATAAATCAACCATGACCGACGTATCATTTATGAGCTCGATGGCGTCAACTGTTCCGATATTAATTCCTGAAAAGCGTACGTTATTACCTACTTTCAAACCACTCACTGTTTTGAAGTGAGATTTTAGGTGAAATGTTGACCCAAACAAGTTTTTTTGTTTCCCGATAAAATAGATTGTAACTACAAAAAGTACAATTCCAATCATGACAAACATTCCTAATTTCCAAGTGAAACCCGATTCTTTATTCATATCTCAAAAAATTTGACTGCTTAATTTTTTTAGTTAAATTATTTATAATAAACGTTTTAACTATTTTTTAACTGAAAAAAGAACGAACCCATGCATCATTACTTTTTTCTAATGCTTCATAAGTTCCTTCGGCCTCGATTATGCCATCTTTTAAAATTACTAATCTGTCGGCAGTGAGTTTGGCACACGCCATATCGTGGGTAATGATGATTGATGTTGTTTGGTGTTTTTTCTGAATGGATAAAATTAAATCGCTAATTTCTCGTGAAGTAATTGTATCCAAACCTGTGGTTGGTTCATCATAAAGTAATACTTCGGGTTTTAAAATGAGGGTTCTGGCGAGACCAACTCTTTTACGCATTCCGCCAGATAATTCTGAAGGCATTTTATCAATTGCTTCGGTCAAACCAACACTTTCTAAGGTTTCTTTAATGGCATTATCGACTTGTTTTGCTGTCAATTCTGTGGAATGTCGCATCAAAGGAAATGCAAGATTTTGTCGCACTGACATGGAGTCATACAAAGCACCATTTTGAAAAAGAAAACCGATTCGTAACCTGATTTCATTCAGTTGATTTTCGTTAAATTTTACAATATTTTTTCCAAAAACGTTAACCTCGCCTTTATCTGCTTTGACCAAACCAACCAAGCATTTAATAGCAATTGATTTGCCCGAACCCGACCTTCCCAAAACCACTAAATTTTCGCCTTTTGCAACCGAAAAATTAACGCCATTCAATACATGATTATCTTTGCCGAAAGTTTTATATAATCCTTTTATCTCAATAACGGGAGCTGTATTTGGCGTTTTTTTATGTGTTTCGTTCGGAGTCATATTTTTTTTAGAAGAAAATGTCAGTTATCTGTACCGCTAGCATATCAATAATAAAGATGGAAAGTGATGCAAGAACAACCGCCGAATTAGCTGCTTTTCCGACACTTTCGGTACCATTGGCGGCCGTAAAACCTTTATAACAACCAATCATTCCAATGAAAAAACCAAAGAAAAATGTTTTGATGGTGGCAGGAATAATATCGACAAAATCAAGCGACTCAAACACTTGCGAAATATACCGAACGATGTTTATATCACTATGAATATTGACACCCATGTAACCGCCAGAGATACCAATGCCATCTGCAAAAACTACCAAAAGTGGAACCATGAGCGTTGCGGCCAGTATTCTTGTTACGACTAAATATTTATATGGATTAATGGCCGATACTTCCATGGCGTCAATTTGTTCGGTTACTTTCATTGAACCCAATTCCGCACCGATACCTGATGAAATTTTCCCTGCACAAATCAATGCAGTAACTACGGGAGCGATTTCCCGAATAAGCGAAAGAGCAACCATTCCTGGCAACCATGATTCTGCACCAAAATCGGCTAAAGTTGGGCGTGATTGTAGCGTAAGCACCAAACCCATGATAAACCCCGTAATCGCTACCAATGGCAACGATTTATATCCAATTTCGTAACATTGCCGAATAAACTCTTTGGTTTCAAAGGGAGGTTTGGTAACTTCTTTAAAAAATCGTGCAGTAAAAAGGATGATATTTCCTGCGTCATTAAAAATGCTTTTTAAGTAAATGACCATGTTTTTATTGATTTTCAAAAAAGGCTTTAGCTCTATTATCAGAACTAAAGCCTTTTAAAACTTTTCGTAGTAAAAAAATTAGTCTTTACTTACTGGAAAACTAACGCCAACGTTCAAACCAAAAGCAAGATTATGATAGATATTATCAGTGGTTTTGGTGACATCCGTAAAGCTACTTCCAAAACCAGCATCAACATTTAACCAAGTACGAGACTGAATTCGGTAATTAAAACCAAGGCCGACGAGTCCGCCAATATCAATTTTATTATACATCGGCGTACCATCAGTTTGTAAAACTTCGTCACTACTTTTGTGGTTGGCTCGTAGCAATGTGCCCAAATATGGCCCAGCAAAAACCTTAGGTCTAAAAGTTGCTCCTGGATCGCCAAAATAATACACAGCCGTAAGTGGAATCTGAATATAATGTAGGCGATTCAAATCATCGTTGTAATTATATGCCGAACCAAGTTGCGAATACATGATTTTTGCACCCAAACCAAAATGGTCGTTTACGCTATAATTCGCAAATCCGCCGAGAGTCAATCCTAATAAATTTTTGGTATTTGGTGCAGCACTAAGTGTTGAAACATTTAGCCCAACCATCGGCCCAATAGATAATGTTTGTGCGGTGATTATTTTTGCATTAATGAATAATAATGCCATTATTAGTGTGGTTTTTTTTAACATTTTCTTAGTTTTTATTGAATTTCATATAAAATGACTACACAACAAAGGTGAGCATATTTTAGAAAGTAAGTGTTACATAATAATGAAAATGAGTTATATCTTTCACACATTCATTATTGTAGTTTTTCTTCAACTTCTTTTATTTGTTCGGCGAGGTCAGTGTATTCTTTTTGAAGTTCGCTTATTTCTTCTTCGGTTTTCATTTCTACATTTATGACTGAATTATTGGCGGTTGAATGCGAAACAACGAGTTCGTTAAGCTTTAAATGAAGCGACCCCGAAAAACGATTAAATGATTTTTGTATAATAAATAAGCTTAAAAAAGTAATTCCATGAATAATATCTCTGAAACTATCATTGATGTCTTGATTGGCGAAATCACGGTTACAAAACCATAAAACAACTAATAATAGGGCAATAGTAAATGTGATAGAATTTCCAAGAATGATTGTGGCAACGGAAGCTATTTTCTCAAAAAAACGCTCCAAATGTCGATATATTTTTTTCATGATTTGATTAGTAAATTAGTCAGAAAAACGCTTAGTTCTTAAAGAATAGCATTGGTATTTTGGCTTCTAAAACAAAATGTTGCGTGATACTGCTATCAAACATTTTACTGAAAAATGATTTTTCGTGAACCGCCAATGCCAAAACATCGGGCTTATGCGTGTTGATGTATGTTTCTAAACCTTTCAAAATTTCTTTTCGTTTGAGACCTTTAAAAGTAACATCCTCATTTTCAAAAATTTGATTTAAGGCTTCTACTTTTTCTTTCACAGAAATATCAATATTTAACTCAAAATAATCATGAATATGAATAACGGTGCAACTTGCCCCTAGAGGTTTGGCAAATTCTAGGATTTTGTTGGTCGCTTCCACTTCATCTTCTTTAAAGTCGGCAGCATACATAATCGTTAACGGAGCATTGAGTGGGGCCGTTTCGGGAATAATCCAAACCGCACTTTTAGCCGATTGCATAACACTTTCGGCATTTGTACCGAGCCATCGTTCAAGCATATTTGTGGCTCCGCTTGTTCCCATCACAATCAAACTGATATTCATTGCTTTGGCCGTGGTAATAATTACATCAGAAACCAAGCCGTATTCAACCATTTGCGTGATTTGTTCGGGAGGTAAATTGGTGTTTTCAATAAATCGTTCAGTAAAAAATTGTAAACTAACTTCTGCCTCTTTTCTTCGTTGCAAGATAGAATTTTCGGTATCATAAGTCAGTTGAAACTCCGAAACAACAGGAACTGTAATTGTGTAAACATGCAATAATATCACTTTTGCATCGAACCGTCTTGCTAACATTCCTGCGTATTGAGAAGCATGAACGGCATTGTCACTAAAATCGGTTGGGAAAAGAATCGTTTTCATAGCTAATAAAATTGTTTTTTTCTAAAATATAATTTTTCAATAAGTTGGTTATCAGGTATTTGTAAATAACTACATAGTTTAACTTGAAGATGAGTTTGGTATTTGATTTGTCTAGAGGTTGTATTATTTTCAACCCAAAGTATCGATTGGATTTTTTAGAATAGTATAAAGGTCAGCACCATTGAGTAAGGAAGTGTTACATAACTTTTGAAAAAAGTTACAACATTCACACATTTTTTAGAAAAAAAACATAAATAATTGTACCTGAAATAAGGATAAGTATTTGAAATTTGATGGTTTATTTAAACTTTTCTTTTCTCTTGAAAAATCGTTTTAATAAAAAATTGTGTTGTAATGCTTCAAGGTCTTCGTCTAATTTTTTACTACCAGATTCTAGGTTTTTTAGCGTAATTGTCATCGATTCGGAGGTTTCCGAATCGTTCAATAATACACCGACGGCATTGTTTTTTTGATTAAGTTTCTCACTAGCTGTTTTTAGATTTGCTGTAATTTTTGTTACCGAATTAGACGCATTATTTAGTTGAACCAGTGTTGATTTGATACTTTTATAAATGGCAGTATCGGCAGCAAGGTCATTGATTGAATTTCCTTTTTTGTTGATTTTTCCTGAAAAATCTTGCAGATTACTTAAAACACTTTTACTGCCTTCACTTACAGTTTTCAAATTTGCCATCGTTTCTTGGAGATTTTCGACGGTAATTTCTAATTTATTAGCCATGTTTGGGTCATTCAACAAAGTAGCTAAGACACCTTTTCCATTATCAATTTTTTTACTGATACTTTTAAAATCTTTGGTTATTTCTAGTAGATTTTTGTTGTTTTCTTGAAAAGTTGCCAACATGTCATCGGTGCTTAGCGATTTCTCGACGCTCAAAAAATCGTTTTTTTCAACTTGTGGTTGATGCGTGTCTCCTCCATAAATAATGACAATTTTATTGCCTATTAACCCATCAGAACTAATTTTGGCTTTGGCATCTTTATGAATATGTGATTCGGCTTCCCGCTCAATATTCATGGTTACTTGTACTTGAGAATCTCCATAAAAGCTGATACTTTTCACAGTGCCGACTTTTACACCAGCAAACCAAACATTTCCGCCAGTCAATAACCCGCCAACATCATCAAAAATTGCGTTAATTGTAAAGGTTCGTACGAATGTTTTTTTCTGGCCACCCAATGTAAATATTGTAACAACCAAAATTGTCAGGCCTAGAAATATGAATATTCCGACGATAACGGGGCGATTATTTTTCAATATTTTCATTTGTTGTTAATAAAATTGTAATCATAAAAAGTTTTTACATTCACGTTCTGCGAATTGAAAACTTCTTCAAAACTACCTGTTGATAAAAATTTCCCATCCATCAAAATGGCCACTTTATTTGCCGTATTTTTGGCACAGGTTAAATCGTGGGTAATAATAATGGAGCTGGTGTTGTACTGCTTTTGAACTTTAGTAATGAGGTTATTAATTTCGATGCAAGTAATTGGGTCTAGTCCAGCGGTTGGTTCGTCGTAAAGCATAATTTCGGGTTTTAAAATTAATGTGCGAGCAATACCAATCCGTTTACGTTGTCCGCCTGATAATTCTGAAGGCATTTGATTGATTGTTTTCAATAAACCCACTTCATTCAATACTTCCTCAATAGCATCGTTGACTGCTTTTTTATCTAAATCTCGCTTGTTTCTGACTAGCGGGAAAGCCAAGTTTTCTCTGACCGTCATGCTATCGTATAAAGCACTATTTTGAAAAGAAAAACCAATTTTTAGTCTTAATTCTTGTAGTTCTTTCGCACTAATTTTATCGACTTCTTGCCCCAAAACTTTCACAATACCGCTATCGGGTTTAAGCAAACCAGAAATTATTTTGATTAAAACAGATTTTCCACTTCCCGAACGCCCAAGTATGGCTATATTTTCGCCTTTGACGATTTCAATATCTACACCCTGAAGCACCGAAAGACTCCCAAAAGATTTGGTTAAACCTTTGATAGAAATGACAATATCTTTGCTCTCGTGGTTCATAGATTTTAGCGTCGTATAATGGTTTTTTGAAATCTCATCTTATTGCATTTACAAATTGGACGATAATCATTTCTTCAACAAAAATCAGAAACATAGCCACTACAACAGCCGAATTAGCGGCTTTGCCAACGCCTTGCGTACCATTTTGAGCGAAATATCCTTGATAACAGCCCGCCACGCCAATTGTAAAACCGTAGCAAATAGCTTTAAAAATCGAAGAATTGATGTCTAAAAATGAAATGGTGCTGAAAGCGTTTTTTATGAATGCTGCAAAACTTGTTTGTTCATTTTGGTGAACATTGATAAACGAACCAAGCATTCCGACCAAGCCTGTGTATAATACCAAAATTGGAATCATTAAAGTGGTGGCGATGATGCGGGTTACAACAAGAAATTTGAAAGGATTGGTGGCCGAAACTTCCATCGCATCAATTTGTTCGGTTACTTTCATCGAACCCAATTCAGCTCCGATATTTGACCCAACTTTGCCCGCAGCAATTAAGGAAGTCACCAAAGGAGCTAAAGCCCGAATGATAGCAATTGAAACCAACGAAGGCAGCCACGAACTAGCCCCAAAAGTTGACAAAGAGGGGCGAGATTGTTTCGTAAAAACTATGCCTGTAATGAAACCAGTTAAACTAACCAAAGGCAATGATTTATAACCAACATTGTAACATTGATTGATAATTTCTCGCCATTCAAATGGAGGAGAAAACGCTTCCTTGAAAAATAAGCCGATAAATAGAAAAACTTCATAAATACTACCGAAAAAAGCATCTATATTTTTAGAAATAAGAAACCTCTTTTTCTGTGAATTACTTGAAATTTCAGCATTTGGCTTCATTTATTACGGATTTTGTAGTTCCCCAAAAATCTCTTTGGATAGTTTCTCATCTAAATTATATATATCATTACGAAAATTAAGCTGCCCTGTGTTATCAACCCAAGCCGTAAAATAAGCAATATAAACTGCCACAGTCGGATTGACTTTAATGACAGTTTCATTGTCAGTTTTGAGAATTTCTTCTAATTTTTCATCATTCCAAGACGTGTCTTTTCTGAGTAAATAAAGAGCCAGCTTTTTGGGTTCTGAAATCCTAATACAACCATGACTGAATGCCCGTCTAGATTCGTTAAATAAACCTTTTGATGGCGTATCATGCAAATAAATACTGAAATTATTGGGAAATAAAAACTTGATTTTACCAAGCGAATTATGATTTCCTGGTTTTTGTCGAAAGCTAAATGGTACATTTCCGCTGTAAGCATTCCAATTAATATTAGCAGGATTTACCACCGAATTTCCCGAAAGAACTTCCATGTTATTTCGAGCTAAATAAGACGGATTGCGTTTGAGTTTTGGCAAAATTTCATCACGAACAATACTCGTCGGAACTCCCCAATATGGATTAAGAACAATTTTTGATAAATCTCCTCTAAAAATGCTCGTTTTCTTGGCGGCTTTTCCCACAACCACATTCATTTGCCAAACTTGCTTGCTATTTTGAAAAATATGTAATCTAAATTCAGGAATGTTAACCAACAAATAGTCGTTTTCCATTTCTACAGGAATCCATCGCAGACGTTCCATATTGACCATGATTTGCTTAATTCTGAAATCAATAGGTTTATTAAATTCTATGATGGTTGCTTGGTTTATTTTTCCATTTTCTACCAAACCCATCCGTCGTTGAAAACGCTGAACAGCTTTTGCCAAAGAATCCGTAAAAAAAATAGTATTGTCATTCAATTTTAAATCGCCAGTCAATACCAAATGTTTCTTTGCATTGAGCAAACAAGTATTGCTATCGCCAAGAACCAATAGTTTTTTATCGGTAATAATGGTTGGTAATCCACCTTTTTTTTGAAGCTCACGGTACGCTCTTAATTTTGCTTTTAATAGTATATAGTATTGATTAACAGGCTCTTGCACTTTTTCTCCTTTGGTCAATGAAACCAAAGAATCGAGTAAAGTTTGGTAGTTTTTCTTTTTGCGAGGAATAAACCATTCAAGGTCGATGGGGTCTTTTGTGGTGCCACTAAAGTTCTTTTGAGCATATTTAAAAAAAGTACTTGTGAGCAATAATTCTAATTGCTTCACCTGTTTTTTTTGTAAAATAAATAGCTTTTCTTCGGTTTGTGCAGCCATAAATAAACTATCTAATTGATTGTTATTGAGGCTATTATCGGCAAAATCACGGCTATAACTTTGTAATTGACTGTAAAAATTTGTTGCAGAAAGCGTTAATCCTTGTTTGTTTAACCAAGCAAATTGATAATTTCTTCGGCTATAAAATTCGTTTATTTCACTTTTGATTGAATCTGTGGCTGTAAAAGTCTGAAAAAACGATTTGATGGTTAAACTATCAATCAGCAAATCGGTGAAATTTTGTGAAGAATAAACACTTTCATCGGCCAAAATAGCTTTTCTTCTTCTTTTCTCTTTATTGCAGCTAGCCCCAATTATAATTAAAACGAGGCACGTCAAAATCACAATTATTTGGCGGCGAAAAGCATTTTTGTCAACTATGGATATACAGTAAACTCCCATTGGCTAAAACAGGCACAACCTGCGGAATAAGTTCTTGTGGTAAAGCAGGGCAACCGTAACTGCGACCAAGCCGACCGTATTGATGAATAAATGAGGTGCTAACGTATTTGGCACCATGAATAATGATTTCTCGTCGGCGAGCATTATCATTGATACCTTTTTGTAAGCCAAACAGCAATAAAGCTGCTCCGTGTTTGGGGCTTTGAATTTCGTTACCGACCAAATAAAACCCTAAACTACTTTGATGAGACTCCATTTTGTTGGAAAACGAATGAGCAATATTGTCGCCAGATTTTTGACCATGAGCAACCAAAGACGAAAATAAAAGCTTTTTCTTTACAATATCAACCACAAAAAACCTTTCTACGTTTGAAGGCAAAGTAAAATCAACGATTGTGATGATTGGTTTTGCAGGATGAAACTTTTCAAAACCAAGCAAAGATTGTTTAAAAGCGTCATAATTTACAATTCCTTCGAGGTGACAATCCGTATAAAGCGTTTGGATTTCGCTTACTTTCGTAACAAGTTTGATTTCGGGAGATTTTGCCAAAGAAATATTGAGCAAAAAAGCAATTAAATGGAAGCTAATCAGCATAATTTTAATGATTTCATGGAGTTGTTTTAATAATAACAACATTTCCTGATGAATCATTGCAGTCAATGCTCATTATCTTCCATTTTGGTTTGTCACTTTTTTTTGTCTGGATTCAATAAATCATAAAATTGGTCAAGTTTTGGCATCAAAATAATACGGGTTCGTCTGTTTTTGGTACGGCCTTCATCTGTCATATTACTAGCCAAAATATTGTATTGGCCACGCCCTGCGGCAATTAATTTATTGGGGTCGATGTTAAAATTTTGTTGCATCACACGCACAACCGAAGTGGCACGTTTGGCACTCAAATCCCAATTATCTACAATACAATCGGTATTGATAGAAACATCATCGGTGTAACCTTCAACCATTACTTCCAATTCGGGTCTTGATTTTATAATTAGAGCAATTTTTTCTAAAACAGTATTTGCTCTAGTCGATATTTTTGTACTTCCGCTGCTAAAAAGCATTTTGTCAGAAATATTAATCATAACCACGGTTTTATCAATTTTTATCTCAACATCTTTGTCTTCAATGCCATTGCGTAGTACACTTGTGAGATTGACCGCCAAAGCTAAATTAATCGAATCTGCTTTGGTACGTGCGGCCATTAATAAATAAATATATTTGTCCTTATTGGCCAATTGTGACAGTGTTTTATCAATGTTTGCATTCGCTTCTTTTGACAAAACTGTTAAATTACCAACGGCATCGAGTTGTTTGTCACGCAAATTTTTGTAATCTAAAATTTGTACTTTCAAATCACTTATCTGCATATCACGTTCTTGAATGGTACTTGTAGAGATATTTCTTTGATTTTCGGTGTCTTGCTGCGATTTTGACATTCGGTCGAGACGGTCTTTGTAGTCTTGAACACTATCTCCACATTTCACCAAGTCAGACTCAGATTTATCGTAGAGTGATTGTAAATCGGTTAATTTCTTTTTAGTAACACAAGAAGTCATAAACAGACTTACTAGTAAAAAGAATGAATATTTTGTAAGAGTTTTCATGGGGAGCTATATATAAGTTAAGTGCCGAAGCACATTTTGGAATAAAAACCTTGTTTAAAATTGACTTATTAACTAAGTCATTACCAACTTAGATAAGCGATGTTTCGGTTATTTTTGTAGTGAAAACACAAATAACGCTATTGTATAAACGTTTATTAAATTGCTAATTGGCTTCCTAAGGTTTTAGGCTTCGTCTTTTGTTGTGCGGATAAGATTGATACCCGAAAGAAAAAAGATAAAACCAAATATGCCATAGATGACAAGAGCTTTAATTTCACGTGTACCGCCTGAGGTATTGATAAATAACATTGCGGCATAAATCAGCCCTGCGATACCAAGTATGGTGAGTAATGCCCCAAAAATTCTTTTGAGATTCATAAAGTTTTTTTTTAAAATGGATAGAATAATACTTTCGTTATGAATGCTTGCTAAACATTGATATTCATGATTGAATTTAAAAGTCCGAAAACTTTGAGAAGCCAAACAATTATTACGATAACAACAACAATGTTGAAGATTTTTTTAATTTTTTGGTCCATCGGAATATAAGTATTGACGAGCCAAAGAAGAATTCCTGCAACAATTAATACGAGTAAAATATTGAATAATGGCATGAGGGTTTGATTTAAAGAGTTTAACCAATAGTATTTGAATGCTTGGCGTGAAGTGTTGCATAAATTTTAAAATGACTAATGAAATTCACCCAACTGTGTTTCTAAATTTGCTTTTTATTCTTTTTCTTCTTCTAAATCATTGTGGTCGTCACCGCCTAAACTATAATAATTATTTTCTTCGTCTTCACTACCAATATTTTCTTGAATATCGTCTAGCTCAGCACCTGGTACATCTAAAACATTTCCAGAAAAATCGTCGTCAAAATCTTTTTCGTTGCGGGTATGCACTTTTGCATTATCCATTGCTTTTTTCATTTCAGAAGTGTCTTCGGGATTTATCTCTAAATCTTTTCGGAAGTGACTGTAAATATCTTCACTCGCAGGGTACAACGGATAACCAGGGAAACGGATAATTTCTGAGGTATTATTTTCTTTTACTGGTTTTAAATGTTTTATTTTTTTCATGGCTATAGCGAATTTAATGGTTTGAAAAATAGTCTTTTACAAAAGCTTGTTGTTGATTTTCGGTCATTTTATCGGCTTGTTTTACTTCTATTTTTATGTTATCAAACAAATGATTGTTTTTTAGTAAATTCATCAATTCGACTTTGGCGTTGGTTGGTCCAAATAGTAGCACTTCATCAAAATGACGAATTTCCTCACCAAGTTTTTTATAATAAGCGGCCTG
>NZ_CAKLPY010000009.1 GCF_923079645.1 Emticicia aquatica
TTTTACTATTTTTACAAAACCCTTCAACAAAGTTGTTGGTTCAACTCTATGCAAGTGCGTAAACGCTTGAAAATCAATTAGTTAATCCAAAATCAATCCCCAGCATCGCACTTGCGAGTCGTTGGAAGAGTTAACAAAAAATGATAAAAGGAGATATTGGATATTTTGGATTAAGTGAATGGTGGCTAAATTCATTTTCAGAGTCCGAAAGAAAATATATAGTTAGCACATATAATCCACTTTCTATTGGAACAGAATCTCTAACAGAAGGTCATTATGACTATACAAGTAGGTCTATTATTTCTTTTTTAGTTGGTTTGAGTGGTTGGTTCAATAAGATAGAAGATATTCAAATCGCCTTAAAAATTTTTGAGAAAATAGATAGTTTGATTCAACCAAATACAAATATTATAGACCTTCATTTTTACTATTCACAGAAGATTGAAATATTTTATAAACATAGAGAAACGTATCCAAGTGCATTAAATCTTGCTATTGAGTCATGCAAAAAGCAAATTGAAATTTCAGAAAAAGCTTCAATAGAATTAAAAAAAGAATACCAAGGTAGTTATCTGCCAAAACACAAGGGTTATGAACAGCTTGCGATAATTGAAGAAAAGAATAAAAAGTATGATAATGTAATTGCTTTGTGCAACAAGGCAATTACACAAAAATGGAATGGTGATTGGCAAAAAAGAATTGAAAGATGTTACAAAAAAATACAAAAAATGTAAAACCAATAGAAAGCATATGCAACTGAAATATTTTGTTAGATTTTAGGCATTTGCAACAAGACAAAAGCGAAGCTTGAAGTGTAAATTCTCTGCAAAATGTCCCAGTTTATATGCTCTGTCAACAATCAATTAGCGGGGTATTTACTCAAATTACACTCCGACAAATAAATTCTTTTGCTTTTCAATTTCTTCTTTCATAACTTGGCACATAGAGTTGGTTAGGGACAATAAATATGAGCAAATTCTACAATTTTTTCCACCTTGGCACTTTTAATTTTTTGGTGGACATTCGATTGGCGAAGTGTTCAAGTTGTGTGAGTCCCAACGCTGCAAATAAGGAAAAGTTAAATATTATATAACCAAATACCCAGCTTTTCTCCCATCATCTCATTTGCGAAAGTTGGAAAATAATCAACCAATTATAGCTGTGCAGTGTCGTACTTTTATAAGTTGGAATTTTTTCACGCTATTTTGATTTTTTAAGCTTTTGCGATAATCTCAATATTCTGTTTTATTGATTCTCGCAATTCCATTCGGATAATTTTTGCTCGGTTTTTCTCCAAATCTTGAGCCATTTGCGACGAATCCAATGCAGACCACTATACATTTTTGAAAAGTGAGTGTAAAAGTCATAATTTTGAGGTGACGAAACCAAAAATTAATGACCAATACACTCATATACAAAGATAGTCAACTTTATGAATATTATGGACTATCAGGCATCAAGAATTTATTAGTAATGGTAGGTGGCATCTTGCAATCACGGACAGTAAATCTGTACAAGATAAAGGACTATGTCGGTGGTATTTTAGGCAACGATAAAACCGCACCTTTAAGCCATTACCAACGTTTGATACGCTACTTCGCAGAGTATTCACACTATGATTCATATAGCCAACATATACTGGAATTAAGCCATAGCTTTTTTACAAAATCGTATCGTTATCTCATCCTTGATGGGACAAAATGGGATTTAGATTTTCGGACAGTTCACCTCTTAACCTTGAGTGGAATTGTATCTGATGTAGCTGTACCAATAGGTTGGGAAGATATAGGGAAGAAAGGGCATTCTTCCCAAGAAGAACGCAAAGATTTCTTTGATAAGATGCTTAAAAAGGTGTCTTTAAAAGGAAAGGTTTTATTAGCTGACCGAGAATACGTTGGCAGAGACTGGATAGGGTATTTAATTGATAATCAGATAGAAATAGTGATACGAATGAAAGAAGATTGTTATAAGTCTGAACTTGATGAGAAGCAAAGAAATAGAGCCATTAAAAAGGCTAAAAGAACAAAAAAGCCAATTAAGCTACCCATTACTATCAATGGTAAAAAGTTATGGTGGGTGGTATTTTCTAACCCACAGAATGACCAAACAGAGCCTTTATTACATACCACTCTACATTTTTGGAATAGGGACATTAGCTTTAACTTTTGCGGACCGAATTTCTTGCAATACTTTGATTAACTGACGCATATTTTTAAAGCTACATAGTAGCCACGAAAGTCCATGTCTGAAGGTAGATACAGCTTGATATATTTTTCCACCTTTGTGCTTTTTCATTTGAATTTTAAACCGCTTTATTAAGCCTTGTTTAACAGCAAAACTATAAACAAGAACCAAAATTGCCATCATTAATTCTATCTTATGTGAGAATTTTACACCTAAATCCTCCAAGTTAAATCCATTGGATTTTAAGTGTTTAAATAGACATTCTATCAGCCATCTTTTCTTGTAAGCATCAGTGGCTTTAGTGGCATTTTTAAGGCTCGTAATAAAGTATAATAAAGGCTCTGTTTGGTCATTCTGTGGGTTAGAAAATACCACCCACCATAACTTTTTACCATTGATAGTAATGGGTAGCTTAATTGGCTTTTTTGTTCTTTTAGCCTTTTTAATGGCTCTATTTCTTTGCTTCTCATCAAGTTCAGACTTATAACAATCTTCTTTCATTCGTATCACTATTTCTATCTGATTATCAATTAAATACCCTATCCAGTCTCTGCCAACGTATTCTCGGTCAGCTAATAAAACCTTTCCTTTTAAAGACACCTTTTTAAGCATCTTATCAAAGAAATCTTTGTGTTCTTCTTGGGAAGAATGCCCTTTCTTCCCTATATCTTCCCAACCTATTGGTACAGCTACATCAGATACAATTCCACTCAAGGTTAAGAGGTGAACTGTCCGAAAATCTAAATCCCATTTTGTCCCATCAAGGATGAGATAACGATACGATTTTGTAAAAAAGCTATGGCTTAATTCCAGTATATGTTGGCTATATGAATCATAGTGTGAATACTCTGCGAAGTAGCGTATCAAACGTTGGTAATGGCTTAAAGGTGCGGTTTTATCGTTGCCTAAAATACCACCGACATAGTCCTTTATCTTGTACAGATTTACTGTCCGTGATTGCAAGATGCCACCTACCATTACTAATAAATTCTTGATGCCTGATAGTCCATAATATTCATAAAGTTGACTATCTTTGTATATGAGTGTATTGGTCATTAATTTTTGGTTTCGTCACCTCAAAATTATGACTTTTACACTCACTTTTCAAAAATGTATAGTGGTCTGAGTTGGGCACAAGCAGTTGGTTGGCACGTAACAAGAATAATTTATGCACCAACAAATCCAAATAACAACATTTTATTAGATTTTGATAATTGGCAATTTACTACATTGACAACTATGGGGTCATCTGCATCTTGTATCTCTAATGGAGCTTGGTATACACCATTATTTATTGACCTTGTTGATAACTTTAATCAAGTAAATTTACAAGCTAACAACCCAAATGACCAAGCAAATGGATATACCATCACTCAATTACAAACTTTTTTGATGGCAAGACCAACTAATTGGTATATGTATCGTGATTATCTTGAAAGTAATTCTAATAATGCTACTGAAGCAGCAGCGATTCAACTATTCTCAGACTATGATTAAGCTATCGAAGATTTCTATAATTTTTATTTGTACATCATGTACCTTCTTTGTTCGACCCAAAGACACATACATATTAAAGAATGATACAAACAAGGATATTGAGATTTCGTTTTATAATAAATCTAAATTAGAACGAAAATTGCAAATTAAGTCAAAGACTCAATTTGATAGCACTTTCTTTAGTCAAAGAGGGAGTGTATCTTCTCCATTTTCATTGGAAACTGATTCTGTAGTTATTAAGTTTTCAATCAATAAGTATATCAGGCAATATTGTAATGGAATCCAGTTATGTTGTCAGGTATCAAATTGTAAAATTGAAAAGAATTTACTTAATTTTGAAGATGCAACAATAGAAAATAGTAGAAGGATTAATAAAATAACAAAAATAATTACTTTTGATGAATCAGATTATCAGAAAGCGAAACCTCTTTGAAAAAAATACTCTGTCGATATATGAGTAACCATCTTTAATAGTTCGAAGCGTGAAAGAAGATGGGATTTGAATATATACCCCATTAAATCTTCCGTTTCGGACAATTAGAAGTTTTTTTAGCAACGACCTACAAACTGGTATAACCTAAAAGAATATATTGTGTTTCATAGCCTGTCAACTTATTTTGAGTTGATAGGCTATGAATCTATTTAATGGTCATGGTAACTAAAATCTTCAATATAATATTATTATGTAGCATAAACATGTGCATAAGCTGTGGTTTACTTCCTGATACTGGACCAATTCAGTATCAAATTTTGTATGTGAAAAATAATACAAGTAATTCGATTGAGATTACTGGGTTTTATAAAGGTAGAAAAATTGGATTAGAACCTATAAAAATAGAACCTAATTCTGAATTTCAAATATTGAATAAATATCTTTACCCTATTAATATTTTTCCCAATTGGGATGTTGACTCTATTTCATTAAAAACTGGAAATGTTGGTACTTATGCTGTGTATTGTAATGGTGAAAATTTATCTATTTGCAAAAATGAAAAATACAAATTCTTATTTAGCAGGTATACTGAGCAACCAACTAATGAAAAAATTAATAATAAAAGGATTAAAATGAAATATTTTATGGATATCAAAGATTCTGACATTAATTTATTAAAATAGTTCTTTTAGCTTCATCAAAGGCTTTACAGGTTTGTAAAAGACCGAACAGTGTATTTGATAGGCTGTTGTTCAATTTTTCGGATAATGATATTTTTTACAATGAGTTGTACTTTTTTTGTTAAACCAAAAGAAACATTTATTGTACAAAATGAAGCAGACAAGGCTATTACTATTTCATTTTTTAGTAGGTCCGTTTTAATTGAAAGTATAAAAATTGACTCTCATAAACAGTATGAAAAAACTATAAATGTTGAATTAGGGAGTACAACAAGTCTTTTTAATGAAAAAACAGACTCTCTAATAATACAATTTAGTGATAATAAATATTTAAAACAATATTGTCAAGGACTTACACTGTATGGAAACTTTGATAAATGTTATTATGAAAAAAACCTTTTAGATTTTGCAACGGGGTCATATTCAAGAAATAATGTTTCTGGAAAAGTATTCAAGACTATTACTTTCGATAATACCGATTATATGAAAGCAAAATTGTGATTAATCTAATATGTCGTGTTATTCAGGTTACAGGACTTAGTAGAAAGCCTATTTTTCTTAAAAAAGCTGTTTTTTCAAACTATGACTAAGCTAATATTTTTTTTGCTAATATTTATTTGTTTTTCATGCTCATTTTTTATTTCTCCTAAAGTTAATTTCACCATTGAGAATAGAACATCGAAAGATATGAGTATACTTGTTTACAGTAAATCGAAGCTTTTGAATAATATTTCAATAAATAAACAAAGCAAATTTGATACCATCAGAGGGTATGGTTCTCCAGGCATTAATGGACAAAACTCACCTTTTGACTCTGAGCAAGTTGATTCTATTATTGTTCTTTTTAGTGATAAAAATGCTATTAAGTATTATTGTAATGGAGAATTACTAATATCTGGGACAATAAATGGATTAGCTTGTAAATGGGATAAATCTCCTATGGATTTTAATTATGGTAAAACAAATAATTTAAAATCTACTACTTATAAAAGTTTGGTTTATGATGAATCAGATTATCAGAAAGCTAAACCTCTATAAGTGAAAATATCTATTTATTAGGTCTGAACTCAAAGTTATCGTCGACATTATAGAAGCGAAATTTTTGAGTGTTTACTCTCAAAATTTTCGCTTTTTTAGTCCATTGTTTGCAAAGTTACCTGCGACGTGCGATTAGAAAAATAATTTAAAGGCTTTTTTTCTCGAAAACTTTGCGGTTTATACTATTCCATAGCGGCTACTTTTTTATATCTTTGGGTCGCTTATTTTTCGGGCGATACTCGGAAAAAAGAGCTTGCAACGTTGGTTTATCTACAACGTGAGCAAGCAAGTAAAAGTTTGATAATCAACTAATTAACTCAACATTCACTCAAGAATCATCTTGCTTGCGAGCGTTGGAAACCTTAGACAGCGACAGTGCTACTTCAAACTTTCGGACAGCCATAGGGAACAGCTTTACTTCAAACTTTGCCTAAGCATTTTTATGACACCTGCTTTATCTTTCTTCAATTGCTTAACAAACGATGTTGCAAATGGATGGACTTCATGATGCTTTTCACTCCATTCAATTACTTCAACCAAAACAGGAATCAAATCAATTCCTTTTGGTGTGAGTGAATAAAGAATTTTCGCTTTGCTCTCTGGGTGAGTTCCTTTTGAAATTATTCCACCGCATTCAAGTAGTGCTAATTTATCTGCAAGAACACTTGTTGTAATGCCTTCGCCACCATTCAGGAAATCACCGTAAGTATTTTTCCCTTTAAATACTAAATCTCTCACAATCAACAGCGACCATTTATCACCCAAAATATCAAGTGTTTTACCAATGGGGCAATCAGACCTAAAATGTATTTCTTTCTTTTTCACGACACAAAAATACAAATTCACTTGGAAATTCCAAGTGAATTTATTTATATTTGCACAGACAACTACTCTAACAACAATTTAAAGCAAAAAAATGAGCAAATTACAAGCACGAAATGAAGCCGTTATCAATGCTCCTATTAGCAGCGTTTGGGCAATTATCACCGACATTAAATTGTTGGACAAAATAAATCCAGGCGTTATTACGGCTACAGGACGAATGGACAAACAAGGCGAAACCCGAACTTGCGAAATGGAAAACAGAGGCAAAAGAGGAACAATGACAGAAAAGTTGGTTGAACTTGTTCACGAACAAAAAACAGTTTGGGCAATTGAAAACGACAGCATGGGAATGGGCAAGATGCTGAAAGACCCTCAGTTTTGTTTCTATCTTGAAAAAATTGGTGACAACAAAACCAAAATCGTAAACGAATCTTATTACGAACCTGCCAATTTGATGGTTAGAATTATAAATGCTTTAATGATGAAAAAAAAGATGGGTGAAATTCAAGAGAAAATTCTAACAAACATTAAATCAATAGCAGAAAAAAATTAAATATGGCTTACAACGAAAAACTTGCTGATAGAATTAGAGAATCGATTTGTGAAATTCCGAAAGTGGAGGAAAAACAAATGATGGGAGGTTTAACTTTTATGGTTAACGGAAAAATGTGTGTTGGAATTATCAAAGACGAAATGATGTGTCGTATTGACCCTTCAATTCACGAAACAGAAATTGAAAAGCAAGGTTGCCGAACTATGGACTTTACCAAACGCCCAATGAAAGGTTATGTAATGGTGGACGACTCAGGTATGAAAAGCAAAAACGAATTTGACTACTGGATAAATCTTTGTTTAGAGTTCAACAGCAAAGCCAAGTCATCAAAAAAGGAAAAATAATAATTTCATTTATAAACAATCATACTCTTAGGCACTTTCGACATGAAATCAGAAGGATTGCAAAGAGTTTACTCTCAATAGCTTCTACGTTTTTGGGGCTACTGCTTGCAAAGTTACCTGCGACACTAAATTGGAAAAATAATTTATAGGCTTTTTTCTCGAAAACTTTGCGGCGTATGCTTCTAAAATAGTTTGACAGTTTTTTGCTCAAAGTCTCGTTCGACGAGCAAAATTCGCTGGGTTTTCAATTATTCAAACGCATAGTTCTTTGTGGACAGGATAGCTTTTGGGCAGTTCTATTGTATTTTCTGCTCTCAAAGTGGGTTTGCGACAGAAAATCTGCGTGGTAGTTCCGCCACTTTTTCTCAAAAACTGAAAATTCAATCAAACTGATGAAACACTTTTTCAAAGTGCTGAATAATATGAAAGTGCTTTTGCGAAGAAGTTATTTTGAAGCCATTAGCAAAGTAGATTACATCATTGTCAACTCTGTGACACTTCCAATTGTGAGTGCAATTGCTGAAAAGCAAAATAAAAAAGTCGCTTTGACTTATTTGATGCCACCTGTTGTGCCGACAACTGAATTTCCATTGGGCGACTTTGACTTCTTAAATTTCGCTTGGTACAACAAAATGACTTACAAAATTGCCCAAACTTTTTATTGGAAGTTCGTCAAACAAGAAACAAATGAGTACCGACAAGAATTAGGTTTACCGATTTTGAAGGAAAATTTAATTACTTACATTGACAATCAAAAGCCCTTAGATTTGTATTGCATAAGTCCAACGCTAATTCCACAGCCCAAAGACTGGGAAAGCCATCATAAAATTACAGGTTTTTTGACTGTTCCAAATCAAAAAAGAGAAACACATAGTCTTGATAAAATTTCTATTGAATTAAGCGATTGGTTAAAACAAGGTGAAAAACCGATTTATGTAGGTTTTGGGAGTAATGGAGTTGGAAACAAAGAGAAGTTTACAAACATTTTAACTGAAATTTTAGACAAAACGAACGAGCGGATTTTATTTTGCACAGGTTGGTCATTGTTTGATGAAATGCCAAAACATGAAAATTTGTTTGTGACAAAATACGTTAACCACGAAACGATTTTACCAAAGTGTAAAGTAGGTGTTTTTCACGGTGGTGCAGGAACTTTGGCCACAATGTTACGAAATGACTTGCCAGTTATTGTAGTATCATTTTATACCGACCAACCAACTTGGGGCAAACTGATTGAACATAGAAAATTAGGTGTTCATATTCCTGCAAAATCATTAACCGTAGATAAACTTATTGCAGCAATTCATGTTTCACAGACTGACGAAATCAAGAACAATGTCTTGATAGTTGGACAGGCCATTAGAAACGAAAATGGACTTGACAACGCGGTAACAGAAATTGAAAAATACTTTGGAGAATAAAAATATGTCACACAACATGGGTTTGTTGCAAGTGGGGGCTGACAGAAGTAATTAAACATTAGGCGTTTTATTGTACTCTTGTTTCGGTAGATGGGAGTTTTTTGAATTTTTGTAAGTAATTGAAAAACAGCCATTTATATCGACAGAAGTTGGGACAGACGAGTTTCAAAAGCTCATGAGACTGGGTAAATACAAAATTTCAAGCGTTAATTCTCAGCTAAAAGTCTCAGTTTGCAGGCACATTCAACATTCAATTCGTATGGAATTTGTTCAAATTTCACTCCGAAAAATATTTTTTTTGCTTTTCACTGGGTTAGCTCTTACGATCCTTTTTTTAGACATTAGTTCGCAAATTTGGTCAGTGCCATTCGATTTGAGCAGGTTCTTGCATTTTTAATCCTTAGCAAGTTCATTTGTTGGGCAACATATTCAAAAATTAGATATATAAAATCCTTTATCCTCAATACGAAGAATTATGTAAAGATCTGTTATTTAACGAGTTAACTCTAAAACCATTCAAAAACCATCAAAAAGCGATTGTTAAAAAATTATTCAACAAAAAAAACTAAGACCAAAATTTATATCTTTAAAATTTATGTGTAATTCTGAAAAAAAGTAGAACAATAAATAATTGAGATAAAATATACTTAGCAAAAATTGTTAACATGTCTGAAAAAGATTAGGAGATATTTTTCTAATCTTATGAAACCAAAGTTTTACAAAAAAGTCAGTTATATTAAAAGTTGGTCAAACGAAAATTACCTATTCTTTATCGAAAAAGGAAATAATAGAAAATGTACTCTGGAGTGTATTATTTACTGACTTGGAGATAATTTATAACAAATCTGCTATTGGCAACACCATTGAAAGATTGATTAACGAAAAACTATTTATGAAAACGTCTAAACAAGAATTATCGGTAATTGCGAATAATTTTTAAAAAATTAGTAGTCATTAAAACATTACTATTAAATTAGCAATATCGTTCATCCAAGTTTCAGTCTAATATGCAAAAGTAACCTTTAGGCAGTTAAGTAACGTTAGCGTTCAACAATCGCAACACAGTAAAATTTTGAATTTTTCTACCAAGTAATTATATTGAAATGAATTTTAATCTTAGTTTCGTACCCGATGAAAAGTATTACAATGAAGCTTATAAAGCAATTGTTTCATCACTCAAAACAAAAAAATACGAACCATTTTTTGCAATTACTATGATAGCTTTGGGCCTTTGGTTTTCTTTTCAAGACCAAAATAAAATTTTAGGTTATTTCCCCATCTTATTTAGCATGATAGGAGTTTATGAATTTTTTAAACTTTATTTTGAAAAGAAAAAATGGCTGAAACAACGCTTAGATTCCAAAATTGTAGGGCAGAAAATTGAACTACATTTTAGTGACGAAACAATCAAACATAGCGGTCCATTCTCAAAAGGTGAATTAAATTGGGAAGGAATGAACAAAATACTAAAAACAAAAAAAGGAATATTATTAAAACCTGAAAATGGTATTAGCATCTATTTACCTGATAAATTATTTTCAAGCAAAGAGCAAATTGATTTTATAATGTCAAAACATAAATAACTAATTTAAAGACAAAAAATGACACTTTTCAATCTTTACATTCACTTCATTTGTAGTCTTACTTTTAAAGTTTTTTCAAAAACTTTATTATAATAATTACTCTTTTTTATAACTTAGTTTTCAAATTTAGTTAAACAACATCATTTTGACAGACTTTAAGAAAAATGGAAATCATTCACGAAAAAAACGATAAAAAAGGAGTTTTTAAGGCAATAGAAAATGTGAATGTAGCTGGTGAAATGACTTATACTTTTGCTGGAAATGATAAATTTATCATTGACCATACTGAGGTTAGTCCTAATTTTGAAGGAAAAGGAGTTGGAAAACAATTACTAATGCAGGCTGTTAAATATGCCCGAGAAAATCACCTAAAGATTCTTCCTCTTTGCCCATTTGCTAAAGCCATGTTCGATCGAATAAAAGAAATTCAAGACGTATTATTTTAATCACTGTTGCCTTCAAAATCTTTCAGGCAACAGTGAAATGCATATTTAAATTATTCATTCCAAGAATTTTGACCTTTAAGCGGCATACAAGCAATATAATCACCTGGAACTGGGTCAAATCCAAATACATTTTTTCCAATGCTCTCAGAAGTATAAAAGCCAAAAAGAGTCAGACTTTTTACTTTCTTATAAAATGTTGGTTTCGGGGCATCTGGTTCAAGATTTATTCCCCAAAGACTCATGCCTGTGCGGGGCGATTCTTTATCCAAGGCCAATAAATATTCTTCTCGTTTCGATTGGTCAAGTTCAACGAAACTCTTGCCATATTTTGATTGACAATTATCATTAAAATTTACAAGGTCATTCACAAATTGCTCTTTACTTGACGAGTCCATTGTATCATTGACCATTTTGTCAATAAATTGGGGTACGCCTAGCTCTTTTGCTCCAGGAGTTTTAGTTTTGGGTAAAATAGTTTCTGCAATTTCAGCAATAATTTCTGCGTGTTTTAATGAAAGGAAAACAGGTTTCCAAGTCAGCTTTGCTTCTTTTGTGCATGAAACAAAGATTTCAGAAAGTGTAATTCCTGAAACGCCCAACCCAAGTGTTAAAGCGGTATTTTTTATATATTCTCTACGATTCATGTTGGTTCTTATGTTAAGATTTTGTATTCAAATTGAATAAACTTCGTTAATTGAAATGAAAAAAGTCTCTTTATTTTGAATTAAAGATTTTTCTTGTTCAACTCCGAAACTGCAAAATCTGCTGCTCGAGCAGTCAAAGCCATATAAGTAATTGAAGGATTCACGCAGTTCGACGAAGTCATACAAGCACCATCAGTTACAAATAAATTATTTACGCCGTGAACTTGATTATTGCCATTCAATACTGAAGTTTTTGGGTCATTTCCCATTCGAGCCGTTCCCATTTCATGAACGCCAACACCTAATCCGCCAGCATTATCAAAAGTTCGGATGTTCTTAAAACCAGAAACTTCGAGCATTTCGGCGGCATCAGCCATGATTTGCTTTCTCATTTTCAATTCGTTGTCTTTGATTTCTGCATCAAATACTAATTGTGGAATTCCCCATTTATCCATTTTTGAACTATGAAGCGTTACTTTATTTTCATGATAAGGTAAAACTTCACCAAAGCCCATCAATCCCATATTCCAACCACCTGGTTTATAAAGCGATTCTTTAAAATCAGCTCCAATGGCGTGTTCGTCGCTACCTCTACCCCAACCTGCCCTTCCAGCACCTGCTCCTTGATAATCGTATCCACGTAAAAAGTTTGGATTTTTTGATTTCTCGTCGATATTTACATATTTTGGAATAAATAATCCTGCTGGTTTTCGACCTTTATAATATTGGTCTTCCAATGCATCAAAATCACCCATTGCCCCAACATGATAATGATGGTCCATTAGATTATGCCCTAACTCTCCACTATCGTTTCCTAAACCATTTGGATAACGATTAGATTTTGAATTCAACAAAATTTGGGTTGTAGCCAAAGTTGATGCACATGAAAAAATAATTTTGGCTTTATATTCAAACACATCATTCGTTTCCGAATCAATCACTCTAACACCTGTTGCCCGTTTCAAGGTTTCATCAAAAATGATTTCTTTAACTATCGAATTTGGTCTGATTACAAAATTTCCTGTATTATTAGCTGCTGGCAAAGTAGCCGCATTACTACTAAAATAAGCTCCGTAAGGACACCCTCTCGAACAACGATTTCGGTTTTGGCATTTTCCTCTTCCCAAAGCCAAATGTAGTTCGGTTGGTTGAGTCAAATGTGCAACTCTTCCTGGTGTTACAATTCGGTTTTTAAATTTGCTTTTCATTTGTTGTTTGAAATGGTCTTCCAAACAATTGAGCGGAATTGGTGGCAAAAATTCACCGTCTGGCAAATGATCCAAACCTAATTTTTCGCCACTTACGCCAACAAATTTTTCAACATAAGTGTACCAAGGAGCAATATCTTTGTAACGAATAGGCCAGTCAATTGCAATTCCTTCACGAAGATTTGCTTCAAAATCATAATTACTCCAACGGTAAGTGTGTTTTCCCCATGTAATTGAGCGACCACCTACATGATTCCCACGAATCCAGTCAAACTGCTTCGTTTCTTGATATGGATTGTCTAAATCATTAGTAAAGAAATGTTTCGTTGATTCTCCTACGAAGCCGCTTCTGACTTGAATATGATGCTTTTTACGGTCTTCGTCAGTCAAGCTACCTCGATGTTCAAAATCCCAATGCTCCATCATCATCGTAGGATAATCCTCCACGTGGTTGACCATGCGGCCTTTTTCAAGAACAAGGGTTTTTAAACCTTTCTCCGATAGCTCTTTGGCAGCCCAACCGCCACTCATTCCAGAGCCAATAACGATAGCATCGTAGGTATTTGTTTTATTTAGTTTAGTATTCAGATTAGCCATTTTTTATATAAGATTGAATGTGTCACAAATTAAATAATATAATTTGGAAATCCTGCATGCTAACTCGATTGAAAAACAAAAACTAACAAAACCAATTTTGTAGTCAACAATTACTTTAAACTTTCCCAACTAATTTTGGCGATATCACCGATGATTTGTTCGGCAGAAGAAATTTCTTGAAAACCTTCAACAAAGATTGAAATAATAAAAGGTTTATTGGTGTAAACAATACCAGCATCGCCTCTAATATAATCTAAAGTACCAGTTTTATGAGCAATTATAAGGTTTTGGGGTAAATTTCGAGGTATTGTAGTTGTATCCTCGCAGCTTTTAAGCATTTCCAACATTTCGTCGCAAAGTTGTGGAGTAGCTACTTTTTTGTTGAAAATCAATCGTAATAAAGTATTAATTTCATGTGTGTTAACGTAGTTTTCTCGTCCTTGTTTGACGGCCTCCGTATCCATCATTATTCGATTGAGATGCGTTTTGGTAATATTTAACTTTGCTAAATTTTGGTTAATAAAATCCATTCCGATTTCTTTAATCAAAATATTCGTTGCTGTATTATCACTCGTCCGAATCATTTCTTGGGCAATTGCTCTAATTGTCAATTGCTTTCCTTCTGCAAAATTCATCAAAACACCCGAACCGCCAGTTTTTTCTGCAGTTGTTAACGTGTGAAGTTTATCCAAATTGACTTCATTTTTAGCTACTTTTTCCATTATTGCCATTAAAATCGGTATTTTAATAACACTCGCCGAAGGCACTCGCACATCTGCTCGATGTTCAAAAAACGATTTCCCATCGGTATTTTCAACCGACATTGATACTTTAATTGACGTTGGTAATTTGGATAAAAACGCAATTATTCTATCTTCATCAATTTTTTTAATTGAATCCTGTGCAAAAGAAACATTAATTACTATACTCATTATCAAGAAAGAAATTATTGTTTTCATTTTTTATTGAAACTATAATATTTATAATATATTTAACATAACCAAATGTTTCAATCTGTATGAATTATTTAAAACAAACAAACTATACAATATTTACAATTTTTATAATTGAAACTGCAAATACAATTTAAATCATATAGATAATAAATTCAAAAATTTCAATTTATTTAGTTCGTTCAATAGAAAACAAAACTAAGTCATGCAATGATTGACGGAAAGCAGAGTCGGGAAAAGTAAAGAGGATTTCGTTGGCTTCATTAACAAAGCGTTTCATTACTTCGGTGGTATATTGAATTCCACCAGATTTTTTTACAAAATCTATCACTTCTGTCACTTTTTTAGGGTTTTCAGAATGGTTTTTGATAAGATTTATAATATTTCTTTTTTCGGCCCAAGCAGCTTTATTTAAGGCGTAAATCAATGGTAAAGTCATTTTCTTTTCTTTGATGTCGATTCCTGTTGGTTTACCGATTTCTTCATCTCCATAATCAAAAAGGTCATCTTTTATCTGAAAAGCCATACCTATTTTTTCGCCCAAAAGTTTAGCTTTAGCCACAATTTCAGCATTTGCCCCCACTGAAGCTGCACCTACCGCACAGCATGATGCAATTAAAGAAGCTGTTTTTTGTCGAATTACATCGTAATAAACTTCTTCGGTAATATCTAATTTTCGAGCTTTTTCGATTTGCAATAATTCCCCTTCACTCAATTCTTTTACTGCTGTAGAAACTATTTTAAGTAAATCAAAATCTCCATTATCAACGCTCAACAAAAGTCCACGTGACAATAAATAGTCACCTACCAAAACGGCAATTTTATTTTTCCAAAGGGCTTTTATTGAGAAAAAACCACGACGATAATTCGAATCATCAACTACATCATCATGTACTAGAGTGGCGGTATGTAGGAGTTCAATTAGAGCCGCTCCACGATAAGTTGCTTCATTGATTTGACCGATAGTTCCTGCGGTTAAAAACACAAACATCGGACGAATTTGTTTACCTTTCCGATGAATGATATACTTCATGATTTGGTCAAGGAGCATCACGTCAGTCTTCATTGACTGGCGAAATTTCTTCTCGAAAATTTCCAAATCTTGCTCGATTGGAGCTTGTATTTTATTAATATCTAATGACATGAAGAAATGAGCAAAATATAGTTTTGCTCTAAAGGTGCAATTTTACGACTGATTTCTGACTTATTGGGTAGATTAGCAGAAAATATGTTTTTTTTAATACTTTTGTTCAATATTTTCTTGGATAATAGCAATTTCTGACAAAAATTTATTATCAAAAATAAACTAATTTGATGGACTAATCAGTTTACAAACACATTTAAAAAGAATAAAGTTTTGAAAATCAAAGGTATGATTTTAAAAACTTTTTTTCAAAAATAAGGAATTTCATCGTATAATTGAACGAAAAAAAACACTTTTAATAATGAGGGCATTAGTTTTGGGTGGAGGCTCACTAAAAGGGGCTTGGCAAGTAGGCGTTATTCATGCTATTTTGGATACAGGTTTTAAACCAGAAATGATTTATGGAATATCGGCGGGAGCATTAAATGGCTCATTTATGGTCAATGAGGCTGGCCGACAATTCCTTGAAACTGGTTCAATTAATTGGGATTTGGTGAACAAAAAGCTTTTACAATTTTGGCTCGAAAATATCACTCAACCTTCGGATATTGGTGTATTAAAATCGAAATTCTCACTTGGAATTGATACGCTTTTAAGCAGATTCGATGGTCTAATTGATACAAATCCGCTCCATGAAAAATTAAAAAAATACTTGGATGTAACCACAATGCGTAAAAGTCCAGTAAAATTAAAAGTAGGTGCAGTAAATATTAATACAGGAGAAATGCACTATACAGACCCTTTAGAACAACATTTCTTAGATTATCTCCGAGCGAGTAGTTCATTGCCTTTTATTATGCCAGCTATTCAAATTGGTGGTGACCACCGAAAAGCGTATATGGATGGTGGTTTGCGTGAGGTTGTACCACTAAGAAAAGCAATTGAAGATGGAGCAACGGAAATTTTTTGTGTGGCAACTCACCCAAAAAATAAGCCATTAGAACAATTCAATTATCGCAGTTTTTTTAGTCTTATTGAACGAATCAAAGACATTACGGTTAATCAATTTGAAAACAGCGATATTGAGTGGGCAGAAAATTATGCAGAAAACTATGCGAGTATTGGGCCATTTAGTCTTACAAAAAAGGTTAAACTCACTGTAATTCGTCCGAAAGAACCTTTACAAATTGAATTGACGGAGTTTTCAACAAAAGATATTAAAGAAATTATCAAGCAAGGTTACGAATTTGGACATAAAACTTTATTTGGATAAAATTAAATCCAAAAGCCAATTGGGTAATCTATTTTCAATAAAAACTGATTACCCAATTGTCACTTTTTTAGTATTTCATCTCTACAACTGGCTTATCTTTACGAATCTCAAACCACACAAAATAAGCTGTTATGATTGTTGAAAGCACAAAATAAATCATCATGGCTGAGGTAGCCCAGGTATAAAGTTGGCTACTTCCAAACCAATCGCCCATTGAGTAAATTAAGGCAAAACCAAGTATATTTTTAATTATTTCCCATAAAATAGCAAATCTATTTCTATCCATTAGTTCGGTATAACTAAATACCAATAAATAAATAAAGCCCCCATAAATAAAGATATTTGGCATCCCGATTTTGGCAATGTTTCCGAAAAGATGAAAGAGCAAAATAAAAGTGAAAAGGAATTGAAACCATATCCAAATAAGTAAGTTTTGAGAGCTTTTTGGAGCATATTTCTCAAAATTATATGGATTTTCAATTTTTTTATCTGGAAAATGTACTGCTACATCGGCTGGTCGCCAACCCGTTGGCATAAACCAAATTCTAAATTTATCTTTCCAACTTTGGGCATAGAAAGCATCTTTTATTAGTAACCACAAATGCTGAAAATTAATTTTTATCGGATTCCAAGTGTTAGCTGGACGAGTAATACCATAAACAGGAGGAACATTTGGCAATTCTTCCTGAAATGTACCAAAAAGTTTATCCCAAATAATAAAAATTTGACCATGATTTTTATCTAGGTATTCTGGATTGATTGCATGATGCACTCGGTGATGTGAAGGCGTAACAATGATTTTTTCGAGAATTCCCATTTTCCCAATATAAACCGTGTGGTACCAAAATTGAGCAAAAAGATGTAACGGAGCAACAATCGCAATTACTTTAGGCTCTACTCCCAATAAGGCTGCTGGTAATAGAAAAATTGTAAAAAGACTCACAAATGATGAAATACTTTGACGTAAAGCACAAGCCAAATTGAACTCTTCACTGCTGTGGTGAATGGCATGTTTATTCCAGAAAAAATTAATCGAATGAGCCATTCGGTGTACCAAATAACCCGTTAAATCTAAAGATACAAAAGCAATGATATACACCCAAACTGTCGATTCGACCTTATAAACTGTCCAATGTATTACCATCCATTCGTAAGAAAGAATTGAAATACTTAATCCTAGAACATCTTTTACTGAATTGGTATAGCCTGAAGTCAAGCTCGAAATCATATCCATTGCTTTGAATTCATCTTTTTTCACGAACCAACCATAAGCTTTTTCAAGTAGAACTAAAGCCAAAAAAGCAGGCATGGCAATAGTCAATATTTTTCCGTAGGTTTCCATAGTAGTATGCTTGCATAATATTTAATTGTACAAATTTATGAAAAACTATTTCATTTTTTATAAAACATTAAAAATTTGCTTATAAAAAAATCCTGCTAAAAACTAGGCAGGATTTTCAAAGAAAAATATTGTTATAATTAATATCAGAAACGATATTGTATTCTACAAGTGAGGCTATTATCTTTCAAATCGGTTGTATAATCTGCCAAACTAGTCTTCTCATTTTTAGGCATTTCGTACCAAAAAGTAACTTTCAAGTTATCGTTTGGATATATTACGTAGCCTAAGCCTAATGTATTGAAACGAACATCGGCTGCAGAAAAGCCTTTCCCTATTTCGTTACCTTTAACTTTTTTATTAGGGTCGTACCAATCGTATTTTGCTACGAACTGATGTTTTTTGCTACCTAAATGTTGTAAGAAGTAAAAATATGCTCCATCAAAATTCCGAATATACAATGGTGCATTCTTTCCGTTTGAAGTTGGGATAACAGCAGGTGTTTCTGACGTTGTTTGAGTTGCAGTCTGAATACCATTGATGTACTCTGCTCTCAACTCTGTTTGTCCAACTTTGTTAGGAATTTTTAATTGAAAATCAGCTCCATAATACGTTCTTGGAGCAATTTTACCTACATTACTCGCTGATGAATCAAGTGTAAAGGCATTATTGCCTGACATTTTATAGATATTATTAGTAAATTGTTCCATTCCTCCAAAAAGTCCTGAAATACTACCACTTACAATAATTTTGGGTGAAATTTTGTAAGGTTTCATAGAAAACCTTGTAATTAAGTCTTTGTGATTGTCAAAATCAGCAGTCGCATTTAGTCCTTGTCCATTAAAAACTCCAATATCCCACTTCAAATATTTCACAAAAGATTTTTTTGTACGGGTTTCAAAAGTTGCCATTACGCCCATATCACGCTCAATTTTCATTAATATCTGCGACATACGCCCACGTTCCAAAGATTCACGGTCAGCAGAGCCATAATTTACTTCAAAGCCAAATGGACGAGCAAACATACCTGTTGTAAGTGAAAACATATTCAATTTACTTTCATAGATTCGTCCCCAAAAATCTCTAATAACCACCCCTCTTTCAGTTCCATCAAACTGAAAAACAAAGTTAATTTGTGGCATATTATTTTTATCAAATCGTGCGTAATCGAATCTAATTCTACCTCTACGGAGCATGAAACGATTATTGGCATTAGGCTGAAAATCGCCTCCATTAAAATTTTTTGCACCTTCAGACTGAATCATTTGATATTGGGGTTGAATATAACCGCTAATACCAACGTATTCATATTTTTTAAGCGTCGAAAGAAGTTTTTTAACTGTTGTTGTATCAAACTCCATTAAAGAGCCTTTTTGTTGTCCATAAGTAAAAGAGAAGCTAAATAAAAAGATAGCAAGCATCACCCCTCTTGTAAAGAGTGTTTTTGAGAAGATTTTCATATTGGTGTTTTGGTAATACGATTTAAAATCGTAAGTATATATTTAATAACAAGTATATACTTTTTTTTTGAAAAACAAGTATATATATAGATGATACTAGTGTGTAAAACATCACCAATATCATCTATTGAATCTAAAATTATATAGTATTATTTTCTATTGATTATAATAACCAACGGAAGAAAACAAATAGTGAAGCCGAAAGAATTATTGCTACAGGCAAGGTTAAAACCCAAGCTAAGAGGATATTTTTTATAGTTCCTGCTTGTAAGTTTTTAATACCTTTGCTGGCAACCATTGTACCTGCGATACCCGAAGACAGGGCATGAGTTGTACTCACTGGAAGTTTGAACCAAGACGCCAAACCGATTGTAGTTGCAGCAACTAATTCGGCTGAAGCACCTTGGGCATAAGTAAGGTGTGATTTACCGATTTTTTCACCAACAGTTACCACGATACGTTTCCAACCAATCATTGTACCCAAACCGAGTGATAATGAAATCATTAAAATCACCCACATTGGTGCATGGTCAGTAAATTTACGAATTCCTTTTTCTTCTTTTGTAGCAATATTTTTGAGGATCAATTTGCTGTTATCGCTCAAAACGATTTCATCATCCTCAACTAATTTTTTGGTATTGCTACTGATAGTTAAAAGTGCTTTACGAATATCTAAAGCGTTAGTTTTATCTACTTTACTGCTATCTGCTACGTCATTTAGAAAAGCAATGCTCGAATTAACTTTTGCAATTTTTTCTTTTTCTGCTGTCGAAGCGTGTAACGTGTCAATCAAAGCAATTTGCTTAGAAATTGTTTCTAATTCTGGCTTGAGTGTTTTAAAATCAATAGTTTTATTGATAGCAAAATATGTTGGTAAAATCCCAATCAATATTAACATTACTAGACCAATTCCTTTTTGTCCGTCATTACGACCGTGGAAAAAACTAACTAATGTACAAGTAGTTATCAATATAGCACGAATCCAAAAAGGTGGGGCTTCGTCTTTATTTGGTTCATCAAAAACTTGTTTTCTGATTGATTTACTCAATAATCTACGGAGAGCAAACATCAAAAATACCGCCATAGCAAAACCTACCATTGGAGATAAGAAAAGAGCTGAAAATATTTCTTTTGCTTTATCCCAGTTTACAGCCGCAATTCCCATTTTATTATCTGGAAGTAAAGCGTATCCTAGTCCAACACCCAAAATTGCACCAATCAAAGTATGAGAACTTGATGCGGGAATACCAAAATACCAAGTTCCGAAGTTCCAGATAATAGCACTAAACAAAAGTGCCAAAACCATCGCAATGCTATGGTAAACATTTTGGTCAATCAACAATTCTACAGGAAGTAAATTTACAATACTCATACCAACTCCTACTCCACCTGTAACAACTCCTACAAAGTTGATAAGACCTGACCAAACTACTGCTTGGGTTGGTTTGAGTGAATTAGTATAAATTACGGTTGCAACAGCATTAGCGGTATCATGAAAACCATTGATAAATTCAAAGGCACAAGCAGCTAAAAGACAGAATGACAGTAACAAGAAAATGTCGGTTTCTAAGCCAAACATAAGATTTGAGGTTTAGTTAGTACTTAATTGATTATATTGGTGTTTGTAATTTTGACACAAAATTGAGTATTTTTAATTAATCAATTAAAATTTCAATGTTATCAAATTGTTAAGAATTCCTTAACAAAGCCAAATATTAGCTTATTTTTGCATAAAACATACTAGAATGAACAAAAAACCTATCATTTCTCTCATTGCTGCGATGAGTCAAAATCGAGCAATTGGTTTAAATAATGCTTTACCATGGACTCCAATACCTGCGGATTGGGATAATTTGAAGTTAGTCACACAAGGAAAAAGAATGATTATGGGTAGAAAAAGCTACGATAACCCACATCGAATTTGGTCTGACGTTGGCAACTTTGTAATCACTCGTCAAAAAGACTATCAAGTTGACAATGGTTTTGAAGTAGCTGATAGTCTTGCTACTGCATTCAAAAAATGCGTAAATGATGATGAAGTTTTTGTACTTGGTGGCGAAGAAATATTCCGTTTAGCTCTTCCTTTTGCCGATAAAATTTTCTTAACTATTGTCCATGAAAATTTTGAAGGAGATACTTTTTTTCCAATTTTTGATGAAACGGTATTTGATATTATTGCACAAAAAGAATTTAAAAGAGGCGAAAACACGCCTTATGATATTACAATTTTAACTTATGCAAGAAAGTTTAAAAACTCACCTAATTAAGTTAAACATAAAGATTTTCAGCAATATATATCACAAAATGTGCAATCGGAATCAATAATAATTGCCCGAGTATTGTTCCAATTAAACGAGAGAAAACTACAAAAACGAAATATTTTCTAAAATATGCTTGTGTTTTTTTCCCAGCAAGTACTCTATCCGTCAAAATTGCCATATTTGGGTCCAAAAAAACCAACGATAAAATAACCGCAACCGAGTTAGCAACACCAGTCATTGATGCTGTTGTGGAGCGTAAACTAGGGTTCAAATAACCCGCATAAAGGCATGACAAAACGCTCACCGTTAAAACTGCATTCACAATAGCTTGTAAAAACATAATTTTGAGCGGAATATCACGGTATTTTAAGAAAAATGATAAGTTTGAAAGCTTTGGCCATGTAAGACTTTTCCAAAAGTGGAAAAAAGTTTTTAGTCTAAAAATCTTCCATATTACTTTAGTCATCGATTGGTGATGATATAAACTTTCAACTCCTTTTTGAAGAAATCTATGAGCTGTAGGAATCGCAAAAGCACCTACACAAGTGGCCAAAGTTGCAGCAAAAATAATAATCCTAAAATCTGATACATCATTTACTTTCCCCAAATGAATATTATTTTCAATAGTTTTGGCTAATAACGGTGCTTGGAAAGTTGTAGCAACTCTTGCAAATAAGGAAATAATATTAAACATTGCCCAAGAGATAGCATTTTTTCCTGTACGAATGCCAACAATTCTAACTGCATAAGCAATTGTTCCTACAAAATGAATTAGAAAAGTTAGTAGGCTAATGATTAGGATATTATATGTCATTTTAATTTTTCAGTCTGCTCCATAAACTTTTAAAAGTTAACATAAAATACCAAATCAAAAAAGGTCTATTTTCTATATTTCTACGGTAAACTTGAAACATGTAATATTTTTTTCGAGCATGATTGCGTATTTTTTTAGAAATATACAAAGAATCATTTCTATCAACTCCTTTCCTAATTGACTGATAGTACTTTAACTCTAATTCGCTAGTTTCTATCGAATCAAATTTATTTAGGCAACTATCAGGGATGCTAATTTTAAACTCGTTTTTCAATAAAAGTAAGGCTTCGCGTGTAAACAATACAAATTTATACCTAATTGCTAATGAGATTAATTCATCCCAATTAATTTGAGTTTGTTTTGAATGGAAAATTTGATAACAATCGGCAACCCAAATAAATGGAGGAATAGCTTCATAAGAACGTCCTGCAACAAGGCTTAAAAAAAACTGATGTGTAATTGAAAGCATTTTCGATGAGGTTTCCAACAATAAAAATGCCTGTTTTTTTTGCCAAAAAATGGTGTCAATTTCATTCATATTGGCACATTCTTGGAAAATATTCCAATGCAAATGAACACAAAGGCCACTAGGAGCGTACAAATGTACAGCATTTAAATTATTAAATGTTGCTTGCTCCAAAGGAGATATTCTATAACTAAAAGGTGGATTTGTAAAAATTTCAATTACATTTTTTTTATGCTGGGGTTGAATCAAAACACTTACATTCGGTATTGTACGTGCACTAATATCAGCGTAAAAATTTAAGGCTATTGGCAATACACCAATCAGTATATGTTCAATATTATTATCATTTAAAATTTCAATAAATTGTTTTGTATGATTTTGTAAACGAGTATTATCAAACCAATTTTTTCGATAATGGCCTTTCAAACGTTGTATCACTGGTTCAGTGAAATCACCTAAATTTTTATAAGCCAATGGCATTATATTCATTGAGCCAACATCAAGTGGGTCAAAAAAATTAGGAAGAAAATCAGGGCTATTATAATCAATTTCTATATAATCATTTACTAAAACCCATTGATGCCAATATTGAATAGCTTCATTCGGCTCGAAAAGTGCCGCTTTTAAAAGTAATATTTGTGTAGTTGTAGGGAAACATCCACCTTTTTTTACTATAATTTTATCATTCATGCAATTATTTCCCTTTTATTATCCAAATGTTTATTTGCTATTTGTGTAAAAGATTTTGCATACTTTGAGTTTAGGTATTTTCATTGGCAAAATCCTGTCATTTTATTTGGTTTTTTCTTTAATATACACAATTCCATCCATTGATAAACTTGATGCATTTCCTTCACTATCTAGCGAAAACTGAAAAGTACTTTTTCCCCACCACCAATTGACGCTGCTGCCCATAAAAGTATCAAAATTCCAATGTTGCAAAGTATAAATAAATTTATTGGGTAATGTAAGCGTTAGCTTTTCATTGATTAGTTCAACTTCAGCATTTCCGTAAACTTTATTTACATATTTACCTGTGTAAAATGGCAAACTTAGAGACGGTTGCGTATTTAGTACTCGTTTGGCCAATTGTTCCTGTTCTTTTTTATCTGCATTATCATTAAGACCTTTATATAATTTGTAGAAATCGTTGCTCCAATCATTATTAAAGTCATTAAAAGTCCACAAATCGAAAGCTTTATACATGAGAGCGTGACGAATTTCGGTATGGTCTAAATTACCAAAAACATAAACAGCAATGCGTTCTTCTGGAATCATTCCAGCAATCGAAACTAAGCCATCCAAACTTCCTGTATGAAATTGAACCATTTTTCCACGATAATCATGTTGAAACCAGCCTAGCCCGTAGCTTGTCCAATGTGGTTTTGTTAGTTGCATTGTTGGATAAAAACTGTTCGGTGGAACGAGGGCTTGCGGTTTAAATAATTCGGCAAAAGTTTCAGCTTTTAACAAACGAGACCCATTGGTTTTTGTGCTATCCTGCAAAAACTGCAACCATTTACTCATGTCATCGGCACATGACCAAACGCCACCTGCCGCCCCAACATTGTCGTCAGTCAAATAATCAATCGTTCTGACTGCATTTTGGTTGTCTTTATCTTCATAATGAGGCGTTGTTTTTGCAGCGGTTAACGGTATTTTCGAGTAATCTGCATAAGTATTTGTCATTCCGATTGGCTTAAAAAGCCGCTCAGTAACAAAATCATCCCATGTTTTTCCAGTAATCTTTTTGATAACTTCTCCAGCTACCATGTACATTAAATTTTGATATGTATAAGAAGCTCTAAGCGAATATGACAGCGGGATGGCTTGCATTCGCTGCAAAATTTCTGCTCTGGAATAGCCTAAAACCCAAAGCAAATCTGCATTTCCAAGACCTGTATTGTGAGTAAATAAATCTTTAATTGTTATTTCGGCCGTAACATAGGGACTAGAGAGTTTGAATTCGGGAAGAATATCAGAAACGACGTCGCTCCATTTTACTTTTCCTTCATCTACCAAAATTGCCATACAAATAGCGGTCATGGCTTTAGTTGTAGAAGCACAAGTCGATAAAGTAGCGGTTGTGTAAGGCGTTTTATCCAAAATATTCTGAACACCATAAGCTTTATTTAACACGATATTTCCATCTTTCACAACTACAACCGATAGCCCTGGCGTTTTCCAGGTAGGTAAAGATTTTTGAATATATTCATCAAAAACTTCGGGTAGTTTAGGTGCAACAGGGGTACTTTTATTGGCTGTTTTTTTCTGGGAAAACACAAAAAAAGGTAGCAAAAAGAAACTACATAAAACCGTAACAAATAGGCGATTCATAGGGCAGAATACAGGTTTTTGAAGAATAATTGTAAATACAATTTTACAAAAAAATCTTCGTAAAAACAGATATTAATCAACGATTATTTATTCACATGGATTTGCAGAAATTTGAGTACTAAAAACAGCACCATTGGAGACTTTAAAACCAGGATTCAATAAAATCGTTTTCCCAGTTTGATAGATAGTAGCTGCACTCGAAATTTGATTATTGGCATCAATCAAAATTTTAGATTTTACGATTGAGTTCATGTCAATATCATCATTTTTACTACTTAAAGCAATAATATTATCACATGGATTTGTTTGTTTTTGGTAAGCAAATGCTCTAATTTCCGAAACATTGCCTGCAATTAAACTAAAATTTAATGTAGTAGAACTATTGTGAGTTGTGCAAGGCTCACCACAAGGAAAACCATAGGTGCTGAATGAAAAAGTACCGAAAGAATACCTTTGCTCATCAGGACAATTTAAAACTGGTTCGGTACAAGCCACATTGACTTGCCTTTCGGCATATAAAAAACTAAAACGATTATCTCGTGTATAGATTCCCATTCCAAAATCATTTTGATTGGTCATCGCAACCCAATTTTCTGTTGACTTTGACCAAAAACTATCGTTATCAGGCGTATTTCGTTCAAAATTTGTTCTTGAAAGAATACCTTCATTATTGAATGGATTAGATGCATTATACGTTTGCCATTTGACTGCAAAAGGATAATTGATGTTTACAAACAAATGAAGTGAAACACCCGTATTTGTATTACTCACAAAATAAGGAATATTTCGTACTTGTTTTACTGTAAAATTTGCTGCAAAACCTGTTAAACTTATCCAATATTCGTTGTATGCCCCAGCATCAATCTTTTCATAATTGAGACTCGTTTGATTTACAAAACCCCACTCCCACAATTTTGATTTAACATACAATACGCCTGTTTTAGCATCAAAATTTATTTTTTCTGGAATTCCGCCTAAATGACTTAAGTTTTTAAAATTTTGATTGTAGAAACTTCCTTGTGGAAGGCCATTCCACTCACGAGACGCTCCGCCTGCATTTAGATAAACTTCTGATAAATATTTAGCATTCGGAAAAGGCCGCCAAGTTGCTGGCATATCTGGGTATATTCGGGTTTCAAAACCTGCTTGCCTGCCCGCATCGTGGTTATTGATGAGGTTTATTCCATTTGTTTTCCGCTCAAAATAGCTTACAACCCCGCCCATTCGCTTATCAAAACCCACACGAATAATGCCATTGTCAAGAAAATACCTAATACTATCTTCTGCAAAAATCGTGGAATCAGTAGTTGAAAAAGCCTCGAATGAGTTAAAACTCAAAACCAACAATAAAAATAATCGATAAACGCTTAATTTTTTTCTCATAGATACTTTTTCAAACGTTAATCTTTAATGTTAAATACTTTAAAATCTAGCTCACAAATAAGCTTTGATGATTTTCAAATAATTTACGACGACGGCGTGAAACCGAAAACTGAAGTCCATTTTTCAGAAAAATATTGAGTTGTTCACAAGTAGAATCAAAAAGTTTGATTTCGGAGAAATTGATAATTTGGCTGCGGTTCACTCGATAAAAATTATAATCTTTTAGTTTTTCCTCAAAAATTTGAAGTGTAAAAGAACTCATTTCAGTTTTATTATCGAGCAAATAAAACATGGTATAGTTTCCCCTTGATTCTAGGTATAATATTTCATGGGGTTCAATTATTTTTTTACTAACCTTTATCATTTTCATGGCTTTTTTTATTTTGTATATGCAAAAATAACTCCTCTCATTGCCATATCTGTCCCTTGCCAACTTGAGCCTGCAATTAGTTTCAGATAGTAGTAATATTTACTATTGTCGATGGCAGCAGGTTTGTCTAGTGTTAGTGTTTTTTCTAATATTCCAGTTCCAGCAATACTGGTAATTGTACCTTCAACTGTTCCAACAGCATTGGTTAGTTTCTCGACACTGTAAAAAGTCAAAATCATGCTTCCACCTGTATTTTGCAGATAATTCATTGTCAATTTTGTTACTGTAACACCATCTGGTAATTCAACTGGTGCAAAAGCGTAGGCATCCGCAGTTTTGGTATTATTGGCGAAAGAAATCAAGGCTCTATCCACATTTCGAACAAATGTTGTGCTTGGTGTAGTATTAGATAGTACTGGATGAAAACCCAACGCTGAAACATTATAATATGAATTCTGCGATGCACATTCAATCAAATTTCCATTTGCGTCTGTACAAACATGCCTTTCTGTTGTTCCACTCAAACTTGTTGCTCTTAAATTATTAGCCTGAACGGTTAAACTTGCTGAAATACTTCCGCCAACTTTTAGTTTAAATGAAGTAGATGCGTTTGGAGTAGTTCCAATATTAATTACACCATTTTTTTGAATTACAAGGGCGTTGCTTTGTGTTCCTGAAGTCTGTCCATTTCCGATATACAATAATGGGTCTGTACTTACCCAAGAGGTAGCATTCGATGCGATGGGCAAATTGTTATATCCCATCGCTATCGAATAATACGAATTAGCATTTGTACCCGTACCAATAGCAACACCATTTGTTCCTACTGCATTAGTATTTTGACCGATAGCAATGGTGTTGGAACTTCCATCTGCCAAAGCAGTATTTCCAATAGCTATGCCATATTGGGAATTAACTCTTGCTCCATAGCCCATTGCAAGACCATTATTCCCAGTTGCTTGTGTATTTTCTCCAAAAGCAATTGTATTTGAAGTTCCATCTGAGATGGCATTTGTGCCAAAAGCAATATTTCCAAGACCACTTGCCCTAGAATTATAACCCGAAGCAAATGAATGTAGCCCAACATTATTTGCATCCCACGCATCTCCGTTTACAGTTCCACAACGAAAAGCACTACGAGAAGGAATCCACATCAATCGAGTTCCTAATCCAATAGTTGGAGATGTAGGTGGATTAGTAATATCAGTGGCCAAGTAAGGCACAATACCAGCATTGCTAGACCAAAAACCGCCATTATTTGTATTTCTAATTTCGTTTCCAGCCACACCATTAACACTCCACAAACTGACTTTCGGAAGTTCTGTCCAAACACCATTTTGACTATACCAAAAGCCATTTGTATCAGTATCATAAACCAATAAACCATTTACAGGACTTACAATACTTGTTCTTTGTAACGAGTTCATTGATGGAAAAAGCACCCCTTGGTTAGTTGTACTTGCATTGATAATGCTCTGTGAAGACGCACCGTTTGGATCTAACGTAATACTTTGTGCATTAATTTTTGAAAAAACACTTATTGCTAGAATGAAAAGGATGATTTTTTTCATGATTTTTAATGAGATTTAAAACCAAAACTAGGAAACATCTTGATTGAGGGGTACTACTAAATATAGTAGGGCACTATTGACAACCACCAATTTCAGCTTTGAAAACAGCACCATTTTCGACTGTAAAACCAGCTCCATTTTGAGCATCCAATAAGATGAATTTATTTGATTTATAGGTTACTTTAGAAGTGCCAGCAACAATATTTGTAGCCGTAATACTTTCATTACTTGTTTTAGTAATTGTTTGATTAAGGTAATTGTCATTAGGGCTAACTAATGTAATCACTTGGTTGCAATCGTTGATACATTCTTTAACAATGATATAGTCTGATTCAATTCCTGTAATACCATTTGATGATTCTACCCTTATTTTATATGTATCACTTTTGGCAATAAAGTCTGGAATCGTACCAAAGATTGTACTAGACGATGCACTGCTAGAAATATTACCTAATGAGATTTTATTTGTAAATGAACCTGCCGAATTAGAGATAAATGCTTCGTAGGTAAATGTGCCAACAATATTTGTATTAAAACTAACCGAAATCGCTGATCCAGCACACACAGGATTTGGTGTAGCATTGGCTAGAATATGTGGCGTTACCTTCATAATCTTTTGATTAGCAACAATACTCCACTTGCCTTTTTCATCTTTTGAACGCACCCAAAGTGAATGCAATCCGTTTGATAAACTTCCATAATTTAAGTTAAAATTCACTCCTGAAAGCGTTGTTTGCCCAGCAGTTATCGGAATATTTATTCCATTCCCAAAACCAGGGTCAGTATCTAAAAAATACTCTGCTTTAACAATTGATGGCGTTAAATTGGGTAAATTGTCCAATTGTTTCATCAACACTTCACTCCATTTTCCTAACTCATCTTTCGTCCGAACATATAAATAATCCGTTCCTGAGGTCAGAATTCCGGTCGGAATGCTAAACGAAACATTGATCAAGGTCGTTT
>NZ_CAKLPY010000010.1 GCF_923079645.1 Emticicia aquatica
TTATGCCCTAATAAATTCCTTGGAATGCCCCGTTGTCGGTCAACTCAAGATAGACAAAAGCCCGATATACCTTCGAGTATATCGGGCTTTCTTGTGGGAGCTTTCGTCTATCTTTCAGATTGTTGGACAAAACTGACTTTGCGACCGCTCTGATTTGGTGTCGCACGACACCAACCACTCCAACCAACCCAGCCCAACAAATATAATTGCTGAAAACCAACTTTGCAAATTTTAAACAAGTGGGCGAGAGGTTTTTGCGAAAAAAAGCCTGTAAAACTTCGCCTTTATCGTGTCGCAGATGCCGATAAATGGGACAATTTGCGTAGAAGTTTTTGCGAAGTTAGCCCTGTAAAACTTCGCTTTCATCCTGTCGCCGATGCCGATAAGCGGGACAAAAACTGCGAAATAAACTGCGAAAAAGTAAAAAACAACCCGCCTTAAAATTGTCGCAGTAGCCTACAATAAGCTAACAAACCAAAAAAGCGTGAACTACGTTTCCAACGACCAGCATTATGATGGTTTTTGGAGTGATTTTAGAGTTAATTTGTTAATTATCAAGCCTTTACATAATGCTTCGTGTTGGGATTTATGGACTTTGCGACCGCTCTAATTTGGTGTCGAAAGACACCAAGCACGCCAACGAACCCACCCCACTAACTTGATTGCTGAAAGTAAATTTGCACTGAAAAATCTAAAAAAGCAACTGAGTACCAAAATATTTTGAGTTTAGAACCAAAAGTGGTGTAACTACCACGCATTGAAAATGTCGAAGACCCACTTTGAGAACAGAAAAAATAGAAATAAAATACCAAAATGTTGTCCTGTCGGCTGAGAAATATGCGTTTGAAAAATTGAAAACCCAGCGGATTTTGCGTGTCGGATGTGCCTTTGAGCTAAAACTGTCTATGTTTCATCAGCATTAATCTACCAATATTTCATACTATCGATATTGTATTCTAAAAGACGTTTAGCTCTACGATATTTGTTACTGCCAATCGTATATTCTTTAAAATTCTGATTACTTTTTTCTTTAAAGAATACTTTTACCGTATTATTTTCAATAACGTATTTGTAGCTATGCCAACTTTCTTGAATAGTTAATTCTTCAATATCATTTTTGAATGTAGCAATAAATAGGACACTATGCCTTGAAAATGTTTTTTTTTCACCTTGTTGCTTTAAAAAATCGGATTGCGTGATTAGCTTAACTGATTCAGAAGCGATTAAATCAGTTTCAAGATTTAAACTATATTTGATGAGTACATCTTCATTGTTATCGATAGCTTTTACTAACACTTCAAAAGCAATATCATCATACGGTGTTAAAAACTTATCAATAAATATATCTTCCAGTTCGTTTTCATGTGGTGCAGGGATTTTTTTGCCATTTTTCTCTTGATAAACAGTTTCTCCCCACCCATAAACTGTTCCATTAAGTTCTCCTTTTAAGATAAAACCATAATCACTAATTATGATTATTGGTGAATCAACATTGCCATTTACCAAAATAAAACCGTGATTATAAGAGCCTGCAAAGAGTTCTTTTACTAATAAATTTCCATGTACATATATTTCTTGCCCCCCAACAGCCATAAAGTTCGTCTCAATATTTCCTGATACAATTAAGTAAACTCCGTAATCGGTCTCAGAATTTAAGATTTTATTTGCTTTTAAATCGCCATTGATAATATAACCAATCAAATCAGAATCATAATTATCTGCTTCTAAATCAAGTTTATCTACAATCAAGTTTTCATCAAAATACAAAAAATAATTGTCTTTAAAATGTTCTTTACAATGTTCAGCAAATACATTACAATTATTTAATAAATCTTTATCGATGAATTTGTAAGCATCAGCGTATGGTATTTTCAGAGGTTCAGACATTTATATGTTTTTGTATTTCCAACGACCGCAAATGAGAAGATTGGAAGTGATTTTAGCGTTAATTATTTGAATATCAAACTTTTACTTATTTGCTCGTGTTGGACTCGAATAACTTTGCGACTGCTCTGATTTGGTGTCGCAAGACACCAAGCACGCCAACCAACCCAACCCAAAAACTATGCTGGTGAAAGTAAATTTGCACTGAAAAATCTAAAAAAGCAAATGAGTTGGATAAAACTTTGCTATTAGAAGAAAAGTTGGCAAAAATACCAATCAGAGAACTTGTCGCCAGCCAACTTTGCAAGCAGAAAAATTTAAATTGAGTAGGAGAGAACTGTCCTGTCAGCCGAAAATTATGCGTTTGAAAAACTGAAAACCCAGCGGATTCGCCAAGTCGAAAATGAAATTGAGCTAAAAAAAGCTGTCAAGTTATATGTGTAGCTAATTTCGAAATTGGGATTTACGTTGAATTAAAGCTGTTATTGATGGATAATCACATAGTTGAGATGGCAAATTTATTAATTTCCCATGATACTGTCTATAATGTGAACTGGATATTTGATGACTAACATGGACAGTATAGTATTCATCAATATATATTAAACCACTATCATATAATTTATGCAGGTCAATCCTTAGTAACAAGCCATTTTGTACATGATTTGAACTCTTATTTCTATATTCTTGTATATGTGCAGCTTCTAAAAGCTCTGGTATTATTTCTCCTGAAATAGTACATCTATTATCATATGCTCGAAGGATTTTTCCTTTAAATTCACCCTGTCCATCACGACTATTAGTTATACTTGGTTTATCAATTCTTGGTTCACTCACTAAATTAAAGTCATCCCTAAAATGTTGTATATGTAAAAATGGGTCATATTCAAGGAAATACTTTATCTTTACAATTTGATTTGGAAAGCTAATATTATAGTCGTTGCTATTTACATAATTACTTTCTTCCCAATATTCACAATTTTTTAATATTATACACCCGATTTCATAAGTGTTAATATTAATTTGTCTGCCTCCAAAATTGTGACTATTTTTATCTATGTATTCTTGAATACTTGTAATAAAACTGTGCTTGTTAGTTCTCCCGTTACGGTAACCGTATTCATTCCACGCTTCCGTGGCTGTCAAATTTTTATATTCAACAAATTCTCCAAATCCACCAATTTTTCTAATAGGAGATTTGAGCATGAAGTAAAGTCGATTACCAGCTTTAAGATTTTTTACATTCCAAGGCGTTGGTGTCCAAAAGTTGACATATGAGTTTAATCCTTCATTTTTTAAGAAGTCAAACCAATTTTTATCTGTTGGTGAAATAGCGAACATATTTTATTTCCAACGCCCGCAAGCAAGATGCTTAGGATTGGATTTTGAGTTAATTAATATATTATCAAGCGTTTTCTTGCTTGCTTTAGTTGGAGACCAAAGGTTTTGAATATTTTTCTAATCAAATGTCCCCCAACAAATATGAACACTAAGATAAAAAAGATTGTAGTAAAAAGCAACGAAGCTATCGAGAAAAAAAAACTATGAATGTTTTTCTAATCGCACGTCGAAAATAACTATGCAAGCAATGGACTAAAAAAAGATTACTGAGAACTAACGCTTGAACGCTTCGCTAATTAAATGTCGCAAATGGCTTTTACACTATTCGCTATTAAATATATTTCATTGTGTATTTATATGTAACAATATATAATTATTTTTGCATGAATAAAAATATATAGAAATATGTCAAAAAACAGAATTATTACGGTAAATAACATAGAAATTACGGTAACTTCCGATAAAGAAGAAGACTATATTAGTTTAACTGATATGGTTAGAGATATGGAAGATAGCGACCAGTTAATAAAAAAATGGCTTAGCACTAAAAATACTATTGAATATCTTGGAGTTTGGGAGAGATTAAAAAACCCAGATTTTAACTTGGCCGTTTTCGGCCAAGTTAAAAATGAAGCAGGTTCTAATAATTTCACAATGTCTGTAAAAAAATGGATTGCACAAACCAATGGTATTTCTCTAAAATCAAGAAGTGGCAGGTATGGAAGTGGCACTTTTGCTCACAAAGATGTAGCGATGAAGTTTGCCGCTTGGATTAGTCCAGAGTTTGAGTTGTTAGTTATTCTTGAATTTCAAAGACTCAAAGAGCAAGAAGTTAATCAGCTTAGCGGAGTATGGGATTTAAGAAGATTAATCAGTAAGGTTAATTATAAAATACAAACAGACGCAATAAAAGAGAAACTTATACCAATTAGAAATTTGCCGAAGGATAAGGAAGGTATAATATATGCAGAAGAAGCTGAGATACTCAATTTTGCTTTATTTGGTATGACATCAAAAGAATGGAAGCAAAAAAATCCACAATTAGTCCTTCAAAATAGAAATATTAGAGATTATGCAGATACGCACCAATTAATCATATTGGCAAACTTAGAAAGTTTAAATGCAGAAATGTTAAAAAGAGGAGTTCCTCCAGAAAGAAGACTTGGCACTTTGAGAGAGGTTGCCGTTTCTCAATTAAAATCACTAAGCGGGAGTAAGGACATTGAGAACATTTTAGTTGAAAGTCCTAATCTAAAATCTCTACCAAATAAAGACGATAAAAAGTTATTAGACTAAATACAGTAAATTAGGGGTTGAAATATACCCCTTTTTTATTTGCTTTTTCCATTTCCAACTTGTAATTGAACGTAAAGTGCCGATGAGATTGATAAAAAACTGCGAAACTATCTACCTATTCCGTTTTACATAGGTTTTGTTACCATTAGAGTTTATATAATATCTTCCCCCTCTTGGACCAGTTCTTATAGTACGAGAATTGTAATAACTACTTGTTGTAGTGTTATAGCTTGATTGATAGTTTGTATTGCTTAATGTATTAGCTTGACTTGGGCTATTTGTAGTACCATTTAGACTTTGTGTTTTAGAAAGGTTTATAACCTTTTCATTATGGTTTTTAAATTCTCTAATTTGATTATTAATTTCAGGGTAAGAATCGAAGAAACTTCCTAAAACATAACCTGTATAATTTTTTGAAATTACTTTTGCCCAGTCATTGTTGATATAATCTACTACTATAATTTCATCACCTGTGGCTATCCAGTAAATAATATTACTTGTTAAATCTGGTGCTGTTTTGAGAGGTATGCTTCCTTTAACAATAATAGTTTGTTTCTCGAACTTTGGTAAAGGTAAACCTTGTTGTAAGGATTGTATTTCTTTTAGGTTACCACCAATTTGAGTATTTATATTTTCAATATACGATACGAATTTTAATCGCTCCTTTTCTAAACTGTCATTTTGTTGAGATAATTTTTCAATTTGCTTAGGGTATATCGAAGCAATTAACTTATCACGCTCTTTCTGTAAACTGTCTATTTTTTTCTGAATGAGTTGGTCTTGACCTTTTGTGTTTAAGGTAAGACCAATCAAGAAAATTAATAATGTGTAGGTTTTCATGTTTTTTAATTTTTCCAACGACCAGCATTGTGATGGTTTTGGAGTGATTTTAGAGTTAATTGATTAAATATCAAGCCTTTACATAATGCTTCAAGTTGGACAGAACTGACTTTGTGACCGCTCTAATTTGGTGTCGAAAGACACCAAGCATGCCAACGAACCCAACTCACCAACTATTTTGCTGAAAGTAAATTTGCACGGAAAAATCTAAAAAAGCAACTGAGTACCAAAATATTTTGAATGTCGGGAAAAAAGTTGCGAAAATACCACGCATTGAAAATGTCGAAGACCAACTTTGCGATTAGAAAAACAGAAAAAACTCTAAAGAGCTGTCCTGTCCACCGAGAAATATGCGTTTGAAAAATTGAAAACCAGCGATTTTTGCTCGTCGAAGGTGCCTATGAGCTAAAACTGAAGTATAAAGATTAAGAAAACTTGAAAATGAAGGATAAAAATTAATGGAATAATTGAAAGCGACCTTTTAAGGAGTTGAAATTCTTTTCATTTTTGGTCTGGAATTGGATTAAAAAATATGATAATAAAGAATAGTAAAAATACAATAATTAAAGCAGTTAAAAAACTCCCAAAATCAGAATTTATAAACTCTATTATTTTTCGTTTATTTAACATTTTGTTTCGTTTCCAACGCTCGCAAGCAAGATGACTTTTGAGCGAATGTTGAGTTAATTAGTTGATTATCAAGCTTTTACTTGCTTGCTTACGTTGGAGATAAACCAACTTTGCAAGCTCTTCTTTCCGAGTGTCACCCGACAAATAAGCGACCCAAAGATATAAAAAACGTAGTATAAACCGCAAAGTTTTCGAGAAAAAAAGCCTTTACACTTCGCCAATTTCACGTTGAACGAAACGCTGAAATAAGTAGCCCAAAAAACAGCGAAGTAATTTGAGAATTAACGCTTGAAAGCTTCGCTTTGAAATTGTCGACCGAGCCTAAAATACTTGACAGTTTGTGTAGAAGTTTTCGAGAATTAACGCTTAAAAACCTCGCTACTTACTTGTCGAAAGTGCCAAAGTAGCTAAATAAAAACTTCAAAAAAAGTCAAATATTAATTTGGGAAATTATCCAGTACCCAAAATAAAAGTACAAATTGAAAGTGTAAATGTAATAATTGTTGTTGTTGTCCTTGATTGACTAAATAATTTTGAACCTAATTTAACCAAAAAATACAGTAAAAGTAAAGCAACTAAAAATAAAATACACAGACAGACTATCATCATTTCTTTTAGGTCTGGAAGAACTTCGAGAATAATCATTTTGTAGTTTTTTGTGTTTCTGCCAACGGTTTGCAGATTTGCGATGGGCGGGCTTTTCAGCACAAATGTTCATTCTGAGAAATGCACTTTCTTTAACCACTAAGTGTTATCGAAGCACTTCACCCCGCCTATTGCAAATGTTCTGTTATGTGCCGTTCTATTTTCGTCATGAAGAGTGTCCGTCATATTGTGTTTGCTTTAAGTTTTTCAATAGCAAGAACAAAGTCGTCCTGTGTTACTTTTATTTTATCAAGGTCAATGTCGGTGCGATAATTTTCAATAATAATATCCTTTACATTTACTGTCCGTTTCAGTGCGTTGATTGCAGCTTCTTTAACGATGAAAACAATCTCTGCACCTGAACAACCTACTATTTTGGGAACAATTTTGTTAATGTCCAGCGAATTGTCAAGAGGCATTTTACGACTTGCAACTTTTAGAATTTTGTAGCAACCAATTTCATCAGGTTTTTGTATTTCAATTTTGTAGTCAAACCTTCCTGGTCTTAATAGGGCATCGTCTAAAAGTTCAGGTCTGTTTGTTGATGCAAGGATAGTCACATTGTTGTATGCTTCCATTCCGTCCATCAATGTCAGAAGTTGATTTACAAATTTTGTATCCAGTCTTGCATTGTCTTCGTCTGAACGCTTTTGAGCAACAGAATCTATTTCGTCAAAGAAGATAATGGAAGGTTGGTTTTCTCTCGCTTCCTTAAAAATGTTACGCAAATTTTCTTCTGATTGTCCATGCCACCTGCTTATTAGTTCAGGTCCACTTATAGGGATAAAATGTGCCTTTACTTCGTTAGCAATCGCTTTTGCTACAAGTGTTTTTCCATTGCCCGGCTCTCCGAAAAGCAAAATGCCTTTGTGTGGTTTGATTCCTAAATGCTGGTAGATTTCTGGACGCTTCAGAGGTAGTTCAATTACTTCTCTAATTTGGTCAATTATACTTTCAATTCCTCCAATGCCATCAAAGGTTACATCAGGAATGAATCGCTTTCGCTCATTTAAATCTTCCTTTTTATCATCCTCTTCATCATCACCTTTGAGTAAATTAGAGAAAGAAAAAACTGTCTCTGAATATCGTCTTGATTCTCCGTCTTTAGAAATGTGTTTTATGCTTACAGGTTTTCTTTGGATTGTTGTCCCAAAGAAATCCTCTTTGTATTCAATTTCCCAGTTTTCTCCTTCTTCTAAGTTTATTGTTTCGGGTAATTCGTCAACTGCTTTTAAAACTCTCTCCATTGAAAAGATTGGGCAATGTTCAATCTTCTTATTCTCTACTTCCTTCTTCAAATGTTCTTTGATAAGTTCCTTGTTGACCTTCCAAACTTTCTCTGATTCAAAACTCCCGAACTGATACCAATATTGTGTCCTTGAATAGTAAAAGCCATTGTTATCAAGGTGTCTCTTTATGTCCATAAGATACTTACAGCCCCATCCTTCAACTGTGTTGCTTATGTTACAGTAAGTTTCTTTGAACACTAAATTTTCGCATCCCTTAGAACATTTAATAATTTGCTTTAACTGAGGGAAAAAGGTGTTTGGCTGAATCTCTTTTCCTTTGTATGTCATTACAGTTGTTTTCCATCCATAAATAATAGTATAGAGATTCTCAAAAGTCTTGTAATCACTAAAGATTTCCTCGCTGTCCGTCCGAATAACATTAACCGTGGAGTTATCGCCAATGAGATTAAAGTCCGAGAACTTTTTCGCAATATTTACTGCTGTCTGGTAGTTGCTTGATGATGATTTACCAAATTTAATTTCAAAATCCTTGTCAGTTGTCATTTGCGATGTTGTTTCGTTTTAGGTCTGTCTGTTGATGTTTGCACAGTCGTCAAAGAATGGAACATAACGACCAGAATTATGATGATTTTGGAGTGGTTTTAGAGTTAATTTGTTAATTATGAAGCTTTTACATAATGCTTCGATTTGGACTAAACGGACTTTGCGAACTCTCTGATTTGGCGTCGCAAGACGTCCAGCCCACCAGTCAACTCATCCCACCAACTTGATTGCTGAGAGTAAATTTGCACGGAAAAATCTAAAAAAGCAAAAGAGTGCATTGAAATTTTGATATTTAGAAAAAAAGTGGCGAAACTACCACATAGAGTTCCTGTCGAAGACCAACTTTGCGATTAGAAAAACAGAAAAAACTCCAAAAGGCTGTCCTGTCGCCGAAAATGATAAGTGCAGAAGACCCAAAAACGTATAAGCTATTGAGAGTAAACACTTTGAACTTCTTCTAATTTCACGTCGACAGTAGCTTTGAGCTTGCCAAAAGTGTTATCTGCTTCCAAATTTTCGCTCTAAACTCCAATGTTTACCCGATTCAACTCCTCTAAACTCTGACCATATTCTGTGATTTTCTTGAAGTACAATACTCCAACCATATCTATCCAAGTTTTTTAACTCTCCAATACCTAAATGACTCATAACTTTTGTGAGCATTTTTTCTTTGTCAACTTCTTTAATGAATGATGTAGAATGAATACTTGGGCAAGTCAAAATATAAATATATCCAAAATTATCCCATTTCGTATTAGCATAATCTACACATTGAGCTATCCAAGACGTAAAATTTGTAGTATCACCATCAATTCTTTTTGTATCTTTATACTCAATACCGAATGCAACTTTCTTATTCTTCCAATTTGAAATATCTTTAGGCACAACTATGTCATCAATACGAAGTCGCATTCCTGAAAAATGAGTGCCTTGTACTTCTGAATAAAAGTCAAAGTCATTTGATAAAGTATTTTTCACTTCAACTTTAAATTCTTTTTCCATTAATTGTTATGTAATAATTTGTTCTCGCTTCCAACAATTGCAAGTGCGAGGATTGTGAGTAAATATTGAGTTAAGTAATTGATTATCAAACTTTTACGTACTTGCACGAGTTGGAAATCCAAGATTTAAGAGCTTTTTGATTTGTAACGTCGAAAGAATCTTTGAAAACCAAAGATATAAAAAACATAGTATAAACATAGAAGTTTTCGAGAATAAAGCCTTTGAATATTTTTCTAATCTCGTGTCGAAAGTAACGATGCACGAAAAGAACTAAAAAAAATTCGGAGAACTAACACTTGAAAGTTTCGCTGATTAAATGTCTGCAAGATATATGCGTTTGGTGGCACACTTATTGCAATGAAATCCAAGTAACGTAAAAATGTATTACAAAATACAAGTGTGGATAAATATTTATTTTCTGTGGATAAAAAATCTCGAATATACTTTTTACTTACTTTTGTATTGTAATTAACTATGAAAAAATACAATTTAAAATAAAACTTCTTTGCACTATGGGAACAGATGCTTAAAATATCAAGATAAAACATTTAGATTTGCAAAAAAACGCAAATTAAATGAAAATTCTACTCAGATTTCTAAAACTATTTTTTGAAAATCATTTTGGATACATAGCAAGTTTAGCCTCAGTAGTAGGCTTAATTGCTATTTTCTTACCAAATAAAAATCAAACAATTTTAGCTCTAATTGCTTTTGTCATTTGCTTATTGATAATTGCAATTAGAGCTTTTTGGCTTTTAAATAAGTATTTGGTTGATAGAAATGAAAATGGGCTTTTGAATTTTGCTACAATTGCCAAATATTCAACTAATGATAGTAAGTTTATCGAGTTTGAATTATATAAATTTGTTCAGTGCAAGCACATACTTCTTTATGAATACCGCCATAACTTTAATTGGACTGGTACTAATGACCCAAATATTACATCTTCGACATTAAGATTTGATTCTTATAATAAAAAGAATACAACAGGCGAATATGACGCTGCAATTTTTAAATTCAACAACCCATTACTATTTAATGAAGTTTCTGTTATTCATGTAAAAATGGATATTGACGATGCAAATCAGAAATCTGCTCCAAGATTAGAAATTAGGGTAAAAGAAAAAACACAGTTAATTCAATTTAAGGTAGAGTTGCACTATTCCAAAAAGACTCGAAATAACGCAGTGATAAAAAGAAAGAAAATTAATAGCCAAATAAATGTAGAGTTTGAGCATTTAGGAAACGTACAGTTTAACAACAACTCTAAGTCATACGAGCATACTATCTTGAATCCCGAAGTAGGGTATTATTATAGATTAGAATGGGATAGATAATTTGGTGTGAACAAATTTCCAACGACCGCAAGCAAGATGCTTAGGATTGGATTTTGAGTTAATTAATAATTTATCAAGCGTTTACTTGCTTGCTTTAGTTGGAGACCAAAAATTGTTGAGCACTTTTGTAATTAAATGTCCCCCAACAAATATAAGTACTAAGGATTAAAAATTAGCGAAACAGAAACGCATTTGTGTTGTCGCAGGTAACTGTAAAGTGCTAATGAACTAAAAAAATAGCGAAGTTTTCGAGAGTGATGGCTTGAAAACTTCGCATTGAAATTGTCGAAAGTGCCTGTGAGCTAAACTTGACGAACTAAAATTAATTAAAAACTTTTAACTTGTCAAGTTTATGGAAAATGATATTGAAAATTTTAATAATGCAGAATATTGGAGGTTAAAATACTTCCAAACAAAAGGCAATTATGGCTCAATAATTATCGTATTATCACTCGCACTATTAAGTCTATTAATAAGGCTTTATGTTCAATGATTAGCCCTAAAATAAAACTAAGAAAAGCAATTAGCCATCTAAATTTTATGTCAAAATTTTGAAGTTTTAAATTTTTTGAAGTTAAGACTTTTATTGATGAGTCAAGTTCTCTAATTGATTTTTCATAATCAAGTTTTTCAATTTCGAGTTTTGATTTATCAATTTCAAGTTGTCGAATAAATAACTCTTTATCATTATTCTTATTTACAGATTCAACATATGCTTTATAACTCCCTTTTTCCTTTACTTCATATCCTTTTTCTGTTAATTTATAAACAGCGGATTGGGATTGATAAATAAAGTCTTTTGTTTTGAGTTCATGGATTAAGTCAAAACCATATTCATTATCCATAGTAGAAACAATATAGTCTTGATGAAATAAGTCTTCAAATATTTTATCAAATTTGTTTAAATTCATTACGATTAGAACAAGTTTCCAACGCTCGCAAGCAAGATGATTTTGGAGCGAATGTTGAGTTAATTAGTTGATTATCAAACTTTTACTTGCTTGCTCGAGTTGGAGATAAACCAACTTTGAATACTCACGCTGATAAACTGTCGCCAAAAACGGTGCGTGCTAAGGACTGAAAAGCGTAGAAACAGCTCTGCCTAAATGTCACCAACCAAATCTGGATACCAAGTTCTGAAAAAAGAAATTGAAAAACAAAAGAATGTATTATTCGGAATAAAATTTGAGTAAATACCACGCAAATTGAATGTTGACCGAGCCTGTAAGCGTGGGACTTTTTGCTGAGAACTAACGCTTTGAGATTCGCTTTTGTCCAGTCGACAGAGAATTTGAGCTTAAACAATAGCTATCAAATTAATAGACAGAATATGTAATTTTTAAGCTGCTTCTTTAATAATTTCATCCAAGTATTCAAGAAGACATTTAGGAGTATTAGCATAGATACTTAAATTTGTTAAAAATGTTGCATATTCGAATCTAAGGCTACATTTATGTTTCTTTTCAAATACGGTGGATTGTTTTTTGCAAATTTCAGACTTTAGCCTATCTAAAAAACTAATAAAAAGTCTAAGTTCAAATTTGCCTCTAAATTCTATTTCTTTATTCCTTTTTTCAAAAAAAATGATTTTATTATTCAATTCTTCTTCTGAAATTGAAGTGGAATGAGGAAAATAAGATTTGAGTTTTTCAATACTATTTATACATTCTAAATCTAAAACGAACTCAAGATTTTGATTTATTATATTAGTAAATAAACTGCCAACTGTGCTATCAATGTGCAAGTAATTTTGTATGCCATTATCTTTTCTTTTATCACTTTGACAAGCAAGCCAAGAATTTAAAAATAAAGTTTCTCTATGAAATTTTGTTTGAAGCTCAACAAAGAGGTTTTGTACAGTTTCATAGTCTTTATCATCATCTTCAATCGAAAATTCATGTTTCAAAATTTTTTGAAGTACATATTTATTGCAATACTGATTCTCAATAGAATATGAGGGGAGGCAATATACTTTTTTTATTTTTATAGCACTTTCATAATCTTGGTCAATAAAATATGACGTTAATACCTTTTTATATTCTTTCTTACTATCAATTAGTCTTTTTACACTAATGACATTTTCCTTTCCTTCACATACAATTGATTCAAAATCTTTCTTTGTTGCAGATTGAATTCTTACACCATAATATTTAAAATCATCTTTGCCTTCAAAAAAACAGAAAAGAGAATCAGTACGTCTTTTTAACTTTAATATAAATTCTGTATAAGCAACATGACCTGAAGATGCCTCTAACCTAAGTTTATCAACTAATTCCATTCAATAGATAATTATTTAATGTAAGAATTCATACCAACTGCAAATTTATCAAGCTTATTTTTAAATATAAATGGAGAGTGCGTTACTGAAAGTAAGAACTTACATTTCTCAGAATTTACAATATCTGGTAATAGTTGCTTTTGCCACTCTATAGATAATGATAGTTCTGGCTCATCAAATAGTACAAGATATTTTTTAGAAAACTCTAAATATATTTTTGAGAATAATGAGATAATTTGTTTTTCACCAGATGATAACTTATTTAATTCTACTTTATCAAATGTGCCTTTGCGATAAACAACAATATCAACAGTACTTTCATTATATCTAAACTCTTTGTCTTCAAGATAATTATTACAAACATCTCTAAATTTTTTTATTGCATCATCAACATGTTTATGTTGATTATAAATTTCAATTAAGTTTAAAAGAAAGTAGGTTAACTCTTTCTTTTTAAGTAAGTCCTTAGGTTTTTCAAGTAATTTTAAAATCTGATTTCTATCAGAATCCGAAAGGCTATTACCTACTCGATGCAATACAATTTTAGCAGTCGAAATTTCAAGACTGTCAATTTGTTCTTGTTGTATTTCTGGAAATCCTTTAAGCAATTGAGATAATATTTCACCTGTTACTTTGGAGAATCCATCTACTGTTGAGTTATTTATGAACGTTTTTACTAAGTTTATTCTTTGTTCAACGTCTTCCATTCCAAAATGGATTAATGTATCATCGCTAACTTGAAAATCTTCCTCAATTTCTTCATAAAAAGCTTCTTCAAAATCAGGCTCGATAAGCTTTCTTCTGAATTTACCTAAATTTTTCAAATCCTCCTCGACTCTTCGATATGTTGGAAAATATAAAATATCAATAGAATAAGATTTAATAATTTCACTAAATTGACGAAATTTTTTAAAAGTAGGTTCATGGAAAAGGAATCTAATTTCCCTTGCCATAATTTGAATAGGTGCCCAACGTGGAATTTTATTTTTTGCAATAAATTTTAGAACATTATGTTCAATATCTTTGTCTGAGTTTTCCTCATTTTTAAAGAATTCTTCTAATTCTTTTATATTAATTTTATTCAAAATTTCATTTGGTATGGGTCTATGACCTTGTCGTTCTTGGAAACGCAAGTATGATTCCAGCTCACGTTTAGTGAACTGGATTTTATTTCCATCTTTAAAACCTAACTCAATTCTTTCAAACTCAATACTATTTAATTTGTAATACTTTTCTGATAATAAATAATATAAACTATTTAATACAGTCGTCTTCCCCAACCCATTTTCACCAATTAATATTTTGACATCAGAATCAAAGGGAATATTAACATTTCTGAAACCAAATAGTTTTGTTATTTTGAATCTATTTATCATTATATATTTATTTGCTTTTTCATGATTCCAACGACCGCAAGCAAGATGCTTATAGATTGGATTTTGAATTAATTAATAGATTATCAAGCGTTTACTTGCTTGCTTTAGTTGGAGACCAAAGATTTTGAATATTTTTCTAATCAAATGTCCCCCAACAAATATGAGTGCTAAGGATAAAAAATTAGCGAAACAGAAACGCATTTGTGTTGTCGCAGGTAACTGTAAAGTGCTAATGAACTAAAAAAAATAGCGAAGTTTTCGAGAGTACACGCTTGAAAACTTCGCATTGAAATTGTCGAAAGTGCCTGTGAGCTAAATTTGACGAATCTAAATTAATTAAAAACTTTTAAATTATCAAGTTTATGATTACCGAAATTACTTCTAGAAAAGGCAGAGAAGTCGAAAACCTTTATCCAATTCAACAAAAATTTATTAATGCAATTATTCAGTTATGCGAATCCGACAGAGATTTGAAAAATTTTGTTGCAAATAGAAGAACAGGTAAAACAGAGGCATTAATATCATTGAATTATCTGTTTGATAATCAACCTTCGGCTTCATCTGATATGTTGTAAATGTAAGCCGCTTTTTTATTATACCATTTTATTTCGCTGGAACAAAAACTTGCTTCAAATGCTTTTTTGATAATTATTGCATTTGTTTTATTATCATCAAAACCATAATTTATATGATATAAAGAAGAATACGCAGTTATAACCATTAGTTCTTGGCCAAGACTTCTATTTAATTGAGCAATAAATTCAAAAGACATTTGTTGAGCAGATATTTTTTCTGCTAAAGTTTCAATAGCGGACGATGAATCCCAATCAAAGCCTTCATATATTCCTAGCCATTTGGTTTCCATATCTTTGAAATATTGAATGATTCTTTCATCACCCTTTTTAATTGAATCGAAAATTGTTACCATATAAATTTTGATTATTTCCAACGCTCGCAAGCAAGATGATTTTGGAGCGAATGTTGTGTTAATTAATTGATTATCAAACTTTTACTTGCTTGCCAGAGTTGGAGATAAACCAACTTTGCAAGCTCTTCATTCCGAGTGTCCCCCGACAAATAAGCGACCCAAAGATATAAAAAAAGTAGCCACTATGGAATAGTATAAACCGCAAAGTTTTCGAGAAAAAAGACTCTAAGTAATTTTTCTAATCAAACGTCGCAAAAAACTATGAGTGCAAAGAACCAAAAAAACGGCGAAGTTATCGAGATTAAACACTTTAAAGTTTCGCTAATCAACTGTCTGCGGTAACTATGAGCTTGACAAAAACTGTCGAACCATTTTAACAACCTACTGGGCACTATTCTGTCAACCGTTTCAAATTATCTAACTCTTTTGTATTTACATTTTGTGTCAATCGGCAAATATCAGTATAGAACTTATTGGCAATTGTGGTTTCAATAATTCTAAGTTTGTTCTTTCTTTTTCTTTGACGTATAGATACCGTTTTCTCTTTCCAGGCTTCTCCATAAATAATATAATCTTTACCAATTTCAAATTCATAACCACAGTCACCACTACCATAACCTGTAACAATTTGAATTGTGTCGCTTGTGATTGTTGTTGCCTTAAATTTTGTGTTAACAACAAGAGTAAAAACTTTGTATTTACGAATTAAATATCCAGATTGTTTTGGGTCAAATTTTAGTCCTGTTACGGAATAAGCTGTTGTGTCATAATAGTTAAAGTTGTCCACAGCTATAATTTTTCCATTAACTGCTAAGTCCACAATGCTTAACTCATTTTCTGTCGTCTGCTTGTCTTTACCTATACAAGTACAAGCCAAAGTTGCAGACGTTATGTGTGTCAATATGACGACTGTCAGGATAGCAAATGTATGTTTGAAGTTTTTTATCATGCTTTGTAGATAACTCATAAATAAGTGAAAGTTTTGTCGTAGTTTTTGTGTTGTTGAACAAATTTCCAACGACCAGTATTATGATGGTTTTTGGAGTGGTTTTAGAGTTAATTTGTTAATTATCAAGCCTTTACATAATACTTAGCGTTGGAGAAAATGAACTTAGCGACCACTCTGATTTGCTGTCCACAGGACAGCAGCACGCGAACGAACCCAACCCAAAAACTTGATTGCTGAAAGTAAATTTGCACGGAAAAATCTAAAAAAGCAAAGCTGTACTAAAATATTTTGTGTTTAGGAGAAAAAGTTGCGAAACTACCACGCAGAGTTTCTGTCGCTTATCTAACCTGCATACCAAATTCTAAAAAAAGAAATTGAAAAGCAAATGGATTTATTTTTCGGAGTGAAATTTGTATAAATACCACGCATTAAAAATGTCGACGAGAACTATGCGTTTGATAATTTGAAAAACCAGCGAATTTTGCGTGCCGAAGGAGACTTTGAACCAAAAATTGTCAAACGTTTACCAAGTTAAATATTTGCTTACAAACCAATCTCTTGTACTTTTATATTCTTCATCGAAATAATTGCTTTCTTTTTGTAAACCTAACTTTAATTCTTTTACTTGTTTCCCTAAATGCGTATTTTTTAACTGTTCTAATTGATTTTCTGTAATATTCAATTCCATTAAACTCAATATTTCTAAATTCGGCAAATTCTGAGAATCCATAAAATCTAAAAGTTCATCGAAAGTAAGTAACATTCCAGCTTCATCTGGTGTTCCAGTCCAGGCTTTATTTATATCCTTATAACTAAATTCCTTTAAGTTTGGAAAGCAATTTGACGCTTTTAGGTTTTTTAGAAAGTTATTATTTTCATAACCGCCACAAACTTCAAGAGTTGTTAATGTATAACACTCTTTTTTGAAAAAGTCTATATTGGGAGCAGAAACTAAATGTAATTTTTGGATTTTGGGTAATTTTTCTAAAAGTTTCCCTCCGAATTCGTCGTCATTTGAAATAACGCAACCATCTATTGATTCATGTTGAATATAAAAATGTGTTAAGTTTGGGAATACATTATTTGAAGAAAGTTCATTATAGTAAGTATAAATTGTACCATTGGCTTGACCTCCTTTATGATAAAATCGAAGAGCTTTTAGTTCATTTGTATTTTTAGAATTTGCCAACATTCTAAATACGGTATCTATTTCTGATTGTTCATCAAGCCAAATAGAAAGAGAAAAATAGTTTAACGCCATTGTTTTTGCTTCAAACCTATATCCTTGATTATAAAAATTGAGGTGGTTTTTGTCAGCGTAACTAATTAAATCTTCAAGTTGTGTTAATCTACTATTATTAAATGTTGTGATTAATTCTTTTAAAATTGGTAGCATAAAGTTGTTATATTTTGTTCACGTTTCCAACGCTCGCAAGCAAGATGATTTTGGAGCGAATGTTGGGTTAATTAGTTGATTATCAAACTTTTACTTGCTTGCCCGAGTTGGAGTTTAAGAACTTTGCAAGCTCTTCATTCCGAGTGTCGCCTGACAAATAAGCGACCCAAAGATATAAAAAGCATAGTATAAACAGCAAAGTTTTCGAGAAAAAAAACTGTCAAACTTCTTCTAATCGCTCGTCGCCGAAAACGATGAGTGCAGTAGCCCCAAAAACGTAGAAGCTATCGAGAGTAAACACTTTAAAGATTCGCTAATCTTTTGTCTGCGGTAACTATGAGCTTTACAGAAACTGCTTAATTGGTTTCGTTAATTATCCTAATGTGATTATTATTGTAAGAGAATTGACAAAGTAAATGCCTATCCCAGTCCCAGTTTAATAATTCATAACAAGTAAAGTTTAGATTATTTTCTTCCCAATTTTTAAAAGTTATCATGTCCATTTCAATTGGCGAGTCAATAGATTGAAAATTAAAATCCCAATCCATCAACTCAATTTTATTAAAGTAACCAACAACGAAGTAATTTGAGTCAGGAGTTATTGTAAGTTGATTAAATTGTATATTTTCTTCTGTTTTTAAAAGTGATTTGTTTTCGCAATCAATTTTGTAAAATGCTAAACTTGTTAAAATAATTGCTTGTTTACTCGAAGAATTTAAACCACAACCTTGAAATTCTCCTCTAAAACAACCGCACCATTCTGAAAAATCATCCAAAGAGAATTTTATCCAAGTCCAAACTTGTTCTTTCCATTCAGTTTCAATGTCGAACTGCTTTTCTTCATAGAGACCAGAATATGGTTGATAAATTCTATCAAATGTCATTTTGTGAACCTCGTTCCAACGACCAGCATTATGATGGTTTTTGGAGTGATTTTAGAGTTAATTTGTCAATTATCAAGCCTTTACATAATGCTTCGTGTTGGGACTTCGGAACTTTGCGACCGCTCTGATTTGGTGTCGCGAGACACCAAGCACGCTAACGTTCCCAACCCAAAAATTAACTTGCTGAAAGTAAATTTGCACGGAAAAATCTAAAAAAGCAACAGCGAACCAAGATATTTTGAAAAATCGGAGAAAAAGTTGCGAAAATACCATGCAGAGTTCCTGTCGCAAGCCCACTGTAAGAGCAGAAAATCCCAAAATAGAGTGAGAGAGAACTGTCCTGTCCGCCAAAAAATATGCGTTTGAAAAAACGAAAAACCAGCGGATTCGGCTCGTCGAACGAGACTTTGAGCCAAAAACTGTCAAGCTATTTCAGCAGCATACGATTAACAATTTTGGTTATTCATCATAAGTATCTTCTTTCGTCACAGGGAAAATTGTCCACTCCCAATGTTGCAATATTTGGTCTTCAATCATATCATTATCCGTGTTATAACGATGTGCATGTGGCACAGGAAATGAAAATAACATTTCTTGAAAGCCTAATTTTTGTAAAGATGCTATATAGCTATCTAATTGCCCATATGCAAGAATTACATTATGATGGTCATAAATTAAAAGTCCCGAATTTTGAGTAGTTCCAATCCAAACATGATGTCTTCCATCTGTTTCAAAATAATCTTTATATCTATTTAGAAATAGCCTTAATTCTTTTATATTTTCAATTGGTCTTGATTGATATCGACCTTGTTCATGTCCATATCGAGGTACAACTAATACATAAAGAATATAATATGGCGGACTCATGTTTTCACAAAGTTTCAACATTAAGTCTATTTGGTTAATATCTGCGGCAATTTTTAATCTTTGATAAAGACTGGTTTTCTCTGATTCAAAAATCTTGCCGTACTCATTATTAACAAAAGAATTGTCAGCAAGCATTTTTGTAAATTTGTACCCATCTTTCCAATCTTTACTTTGCTCTATATAACCTTCTGTAATTTTTCTTGCCTTAAATATATCAAACAGTCCCATTTTATATTTTTGAAAAGTTTAGACTTTTTGAAACTTCCAACGACCAGTATTATGATGGTTTTTGGAGTGGTTTTAGAGTTAATTTGTTAATTATCAAGCCTTTACATAATACTTAGCGTTGGAATTTCGGATTGTTGAGTACCACGCTTTCAAAATGTCCCCAAGATAGAAATGTACTAAGGATAAAAAAGATGCGTAGAAACTGCTCTAATCGAATGTCGCTGAACAAATTCGCCTACAAAGGTCTGAAAAAAGAAACATAAATGCAAGTAAATTTATTTGTCGGAACGAAGTTGAGTTAATACCACGCATTTAGAGTGTCGGCCTTAACTTTGCGATTAAAATTTTGCGAGAATTAACACTCGAAAACTTTTCTGATTTACTGTTGCCAAAATAAAAGATTGCAAATATTGTTTTTTTTGTAATTTTTATTGTTACTTAAAAACAGTAAATTTGCCTTTAAAAATTTTAATAATTGATAAATAAATGAAAATAGTATCTTTTTTTGCAGGTGCGGGCGGTCTTGATTTAGGCTTTGAGAAAGCTGGTTTTGATGTAGTTTGGGCAAATGAGTATGACAGAGAGATTTGGGAAACCTATGAAAAAAATCATAAAAATACATATTTAGATAGGAGAAGTATTGTTGATATTCCTTCGGAAGACGTACCCGATTGCGATGGCATCATTGGAGGGCCACCGTGCCAAAGTTGGTCAGAGGCAGGTTCAAAAAGAGGGATTACTGATAAGAGAGGGCAACTTTTTTATGAATTTATGCGAATCTTAGCTGACAAGAAACCTAAATTCTTTTTAGCTGAAAATGTATCAGGAATGCTGTTACCAGCACATAAAGAAGCACTTGCTAATATAAAGCAGATGTTTACAGATATTGGTTATGATTTATCTTTTCAGTTATTAAATGTTTCAGATTTTGGTGTGCCACAAGATAGGAAAAGAGTGTTTTTTATTGGATATAGAAAGGATTTGGGTTTAAAATTTCAATTTCCAGAACCTACTACTGTAAAAAATAAAGTTATTCTTGAAGATGCAATTGGAGACTTGAGAGATACAGTCTTACCTGCTAAAGCTGGAAATTATACTAATGGTGAGGATTGTTTGATTCAAAATCATGAATATATGACGGGTGGGTTTTCTTCGATTTTTATGTCAAGAAATCGTGTACGCTCTTGGGATGAAGTTTCTTTTACGATTCAAGCAGGTGGTCGTCATGCACCAATTCATCCACAAGCTCCAAAGATGGATTTTATTGAGCAAAATGTGAGGGAGTTTGTAAGAGGGAAAGAACATTTATATAGAAGATTGAGTGTTCGAGAGTGTGCAAGAATACAAACATTTCCAGATGATTTTATATTTCATTATAATAGTGTAGTTGCAGGGTATAAAATGATTGGAAATGCCGTACCAGTGAAGATGGCACAAGTTTTAGGACAAAAGATATTTAAAGATTTACAAAAAGTAAAGAAAATAAAGCTAAGTTCGTTTAAAAGTTCAGAAATGGAGTTTGATGGAACAGTTGTAAAGGAAAAAATGAACGAATTAATTAATAGTATATCTGCATAATGGCAAAAGTTGCAACCCAAACAATCAACGGTAAAGCATTTGAATATGCTTTACTGTATGAGTTTTTAGAACGTCTAAAAGAGAAAACCACCGTTTCAGTAGTTGAAAACGACCCTTTAAAAACTGCTCAAAAACATTTTCAGAGTTTTAGTGAGAAAGAACAAGGTACTTTTAGGTTAGTTGCGAGTTTTGCAGTCAATTTTTTAATTGATATTGAACCTCGTTTAGCAAATGGGATAAATGAAAGTGATATTCTTCAACTTGAAATTGTTGCAGATAAAGAAGGTCAAACGGGCGATGTTCGTGATGTTTTAGCTATTAGGTCACTGCAAAAGTGGGAAATCGGTGTTTCTGCTAAGAACAATCACAGAGCAGTTAAGCATTCTCGTTTATCTAATGACATAGATTTTGGTCAAAAATGGCTTGGTTTTCCATGTTCTGATACCTATTTTGAAGAAATAAGGCCTATTTTTGACAATTTAGCAAAATTGAGAACTGCAAGTAAAGCAACCCAAAAATGGGATACTTTGGGAGATTATCATACATCGGTTTACGTTCCAATTTTAGATGCCTTTAAAAGTGAATTAGAAAGATTAGAAAAAGAAAATCCAAGTATAGTTGCTGAGAAACTGATAGAATATTTGATTGGAAATCAGGACTTTTACAAAGTTATAAAAGGCAATAATAAAGTTGAAATTCAGGCGTATAATTTGCACGGAACTTTAAATTTACCATTTGGAAATATTAAGCCTAAGTATAAAATTCAAAAATTAAAACTGCCTAATAGGCTAATTGAAGTTGTTTATCAAGAAAATTCACAAACAACTTTGCTTGTCACTTTAAATGAAGGTTGGCAAATATCATTCCGTATTCATAATGCAAGTTCAAGAATAGAACCGTCTTTAAAGTTTGATATTAACTTGGTATCTGCACCTCACTCATTGTTCACAAATCAATTATTTGTAGGATAGCTTTTTCCTTCTTCCAACGACCTGCATTATGATGGCAATTAAAAAAAAAATGATTAAAAAGATTGGTTTTTCAAGCCTTTACATAATGCTTCACGTTGGAAGCAAGGAACTATAAATTATTTTTCTAATCAAATGTCGAAAAGAAATATGCACACCAAAGATATTAAAAAGAAACTTTGAATAAAGTAAATATTGAAAATATCTTTAAATCCGTGAGAACGTACCACGCATTACAAATGTCGAAGTGAACTATGAGCTAAAAGAACAAAAAAAAATAAAAATTGTAGAATTAACACTATAAAACTTTTCTAATCTCCTGTCACAAGTGCATATGAGTTAAGAAAGGGAGTTCTCACCAAATCAAATGTCACCAATTAATAAAATATACAAATGAAAAAAGAAGTAAAAATGTTAGAAAGTAAAGCTAATTTTTATGTTGAAAAACTAAATTACCTTGAAAGTAATGAACCTCTTACAAAAGAGGAAAAAGAAGATTTTTTACAAGTTTTAAAAAGCATCATTAATGATAGTGAGGAAGATATTCCATATGAATCAAAAATGATGCTTTTACAAATGTTTGTTCATGCTGTACAAGAACACTCTTATGGATTTTTCTCAAAATGATTTTCAATAAGTTTCACAACTTTAGATAAGTCAATAATTATTTCATCACCATTATCGGATGTTAATTTACCTTTTATAGAATATTGCATTGGGTCGCCTATTCCAAAAGTACGACTAATTTCAGAAAAAATATATTCTTTAATTTCTAAATTATTCATTTCGATAAAGAATTTAGTCTCCAATAAAGGTTTTGCTTTTTCTTGTAAACTATCTAATTGTTCTTTGTTCATTTTCTTAATTTGTTTAAAATGTTTGTTTAAAGGTATTGAATTTTATTTAATATAATTTATAGACTTCAAAAACTTCTATTCCAATTTTATCTCTATTAACTCCCGTAGTCATTCGATAATTGTTTAATCTTCCATATGTATCATAAAATTCTACGTGCCACGAATATTTACAATTTCCAAGCTGTTCAACTGGATAAATGTCTATTAATCTAAATTTTAAACTCAATCTATTTGTTAAAAATTCTTTTTGTGGTTGTAAACCGCATATATCACTTATTTGTCTATCTATTTCATTTTGTTTCTTTTTTTCAATTATTTTATCTAAACAACCTTGATATTCTTTTTTAATATCACTCGTTCTCACTATTTTACCATTATATTCTAACTTATCAAACCTTAAAGAAATGTGGTCTAAATCTTCAACCATATTTTGTATATATGAATGATAATACTCATTATAACCAACAAAAGTGTAATAAGAATATAATTCTTGTGCAGTATATAATGATTTCCTAACATCGTTTGTATATCTATGTAATACACTGTCTTTCACCATTGTTAATAAAATCACATCATCAATTTTAGATTTCAAATCACCAACACCTTTATTATTTCCACCAACACTTTCAGCCAATTTTATAAATTTTTCAGCCTTTGATATTTCATCTTTATCATAATAAATTTGAGCCAACATAAAATTACTATCAAAAAAATTACTATTCACTTCCCAAGATTTTAATAATAGTTTTTCAACATCATTAGAATTTACACTACTAATTTTTGATTGATTATTACTATAAAATTTAGCCAATAAATAATTTGCTTCAAATGAATTTGGATAAAATTCTAATAATTGTTTATACTCTTCTAAAGATTCAATTCCTTTCTCCTTTTGATAAGCTAAATGTTTATCAATGTCTTTCAAAGGTATTTTTAAAGCAGATGGTTTGTAATGGTAATATGTTACAAAGGATAAACAAAGAATTGTTCCAAGTATAATTAAATAAGCAGTTGGATTTTTAAATCTTTCCATGAAAAGTATGAGAATTTACAAATTATAATTTCTCAAAAGTAAGTTTTAAAGATAAAAATTCGATGAAGAAATAAAAACTGTAAGGAATAATTAAGACCTTTGGGGAATAATTTATTCACCAAAATTTGAAAAGATATGTTGATTGGAAATAAAGTAAGAAAATTACGTGAATTACGTAATTACACACAAGAACACATGGCAAAGGAATTGAACATGACTACAACAGGATATGGAAAGATTGAAAGAGATGAATCGGAAGTAACTGTTCAAAAATTGGAAAAGATAGCCACAATTTTGGGAATAAAAGTAGAAGATATTATAAACTTTAATGAAAGTTTAGTTTTTAATGTAATGCACAATCAAACAGGAATTATGAACGGGTATGTTGTTCATAATGAAAGTTTTGAAAATGAAAGAAAGTTATTTGAACAAATAATTGCTCAATTAAAGGAAGAAAATGTCTATTTGAAGAATATTATAAGTAAATTTCAAGAAAAGTAATTTTGTATATATTTATGAGAAAATGTGATGTATAAACAAGTTCAAACAGATAGTAAAATCATTTTAAATGGTTCAAAAAGTTTTGTTTCTCCAATAGCAACTTTAAAAGATGAATATGGTGGAATTTGTCAAATAATCAAAGATGACCATTGTTATGTAATTTGTTTAAAGGGTGAAAATAATTACTATTCACCAACTTCATATATTTTCAAAGAAGTTTTTGAAGTTTTAAAATATTTACCAATTCCTACTTAAAACAATTCTTCATTTAGCTTATCATTACATTTAAAATCATTCTTTATTAAAATATCCTTTTCAATAAGATCTCTTTTATCTTCCGAATCTTCTACTAAAATACAAACACAATTTGCATCATGTCTTTTAATACAAGATTCTTTATGATGGTCTTGAAATCTAATTGGAAAACTATTTGATTTACCACAATATACCAAAGTATGTGTATATTCATTATTCACCAACTGTCTATTTGAAAATATATAAACACCCCCAACGTTTTTAAAATCTGAATCAATATGATAAATAGAAAATCTATATTCAGATTTTGAAAATCCTATAATTCGCAATTCACTATTTGTAAGTTTTGACATATCCTTAATTTGTTTTAATTTTTGACAAGTTTATGTGAAAAACACTATTGTAAAAAGACATTTTTCAAATGTTTATTTAAAGGTATATATTTATGTGAAAATCTTGATTAATAGATATATAACTATTACGTTTGTGGAAAAAACACCAAACTGTGAATTATTTTCAAAGTTACATAAGCAATATGGCAGGTATAGTTAGAACAGGCTATAAGTCAAATGCTTTTGCCCCATTGGTATGGTTCGATGGTATTATAATTCCCACTATATTAGTTTTTATAAATTTAATTGATAATAATATTATTGATTACTGTTTAATAGGATTATTGGGTATAATTGTACTATTTTCTTTATCAATGTATTTAGCATTATTTTTGAAAGACCCTAAACTTTTACAATCGGAAAATTTTAGATTAGAAGATAAAAAATTAGATATAATATCTCAAAAAGGTGGGGTTGTATCAATTAATCCTGTCGAGTTAACACTTGCAGAATATCAGCAAACACGACAATTATCAGAATATAACGAGGGAGAAAATAATGGTTAAGACATATATAGTTGTATTTTCATTTGAATATGATATTGAATTAGTTAAGCCCTTTCTTAACGAAAGTAGTGATATTGAATTTTGGTTTCAAAATCTTCCAAGTTCATTATTTATTAATACAAAGTTGAGTGCCAATGATTTATATACTTTAATAAGTAATAAATTTGGACAACATAAAATTTTCATAACACCTGTTAAAAATTATTTCGGTCGTCTCCCAAAAGACCATTGGCAACATTTTAAAAATAAATAGTATATATTTATGTGAAAATATATAAAATGGAAACAGAACAAATAACACCTCAAAACATTCTTTTAGAAAACTTGGAATGGCTTTCAAAAAATAAGATTAATGTTATTTTAGGAAATTTAATAGGATTTTCAACGAATGATGAAAAATGGCTTGATAAATGGATTGCTGATGAATATGGTAAACCATCATAAAGATTTTAGTATATTTCTTTCTTCTTCATCCTTATCAAATTTATCCTTAGCATTTGAAAGAATTTTATTTTTAATTTCTTCTCGATGTTCATGTGGATACATTTCTAAAATAGCGTCTAACAAAGCGGAAATGTAACAAGTATTTGAACGAACATCAAAACCATTTTTACCATCTAAACTACTTATCACCTTTTTGTCCATTATTGAAAAGATTTAAACAGTTTGAATTTGTCGCAAGTAATTATAAAGACTTTATAAAGGAAAGAATTACTTTGTTTATTTATTAAAAGGTAAGAAAAGAATTTTTCCAACGACTCGCAAGTGCGATGCTGGGGGATTTAATTTGGTTTAATTAATTGATTTTAAGGCGTTTACGCACTTGCTTAGAGTTGGAATCAAACCAACTTTAAATGACAACGCCAATATGCCGTCCCAAGTAAAGTTGTGTGCTTTGGACTAAAAAATATAGTATAAACCGAGAAATTTTCGAGAACAAAGCCTTTGAATGTTTCCCTAATCTCGTGTCGAAGGTAACGATGAACGAAACGAACTAAAAAAAAGATTCAGAGAATTAACACTTTGAACTTTGCATTTATCACGTAGCAAGTAAAATATGCTTAACAAGTTTATAGAATATATTACTATTTTCTTTTTTGGTTTACCACCTTGTAAGCCGAGATATACTTGTTTGCCTGATAAATATTGGAATTTAAAGTATCAATGTTGGTATTCAAAGTTTTGCTTGACAAGGAAGATTCTTTTAATAGTAATTTTATTTCTGATAATTCTTTCTTTTGCTCTTTTTCATCATTATAATCTTTACGTAACGAATATCCTAATGTAACAATAGAAACCCCTAAACCGATAAGAGCAACCCTGTTTGACATCTTAGCGGACTTAAAATTCTTTTCAGAACTTGCTCTATTTAATTCTGCTTCTTTAAACGACAACAGCTTCATGCAACTATCAGACCTCATTGTAAAGTTGCAACTTAAATGTTCATCAAGTTTTTTAATGTCATTTGCACTACTTTCGTGTGGACAATGTGCTTCTTCGTGAAAGAAAGAGTTCCAAAACCATTCCCTAACACAACGCTCTAAGCACCCACCACTATCAAATTCAAAATTTTCAGCTTGAAGCCTTTGAACTAACACATTAAAACTTATTCCACAGGTTAGACATTCGCTACCAATTTCAAGTACTCTTTTATATATATCTTCGGGCGATTTTGATTCAATTGAATCAACTTTTGAATTACAGGTTGGGCAAACTGTTGGCTTCATTTTATAGCGACTTAAATAAATTATAAAATCTCATACGTAAATAGTATTATTCTCCACTGATACCAATATTTGTCTTTGGAAGCCATTTAGTACCATTTTTAAAATGAACCGATTTAATGTTTATCTTTATTTTGGTAGTATTCTCATGTCCGTGTAATGTCCATGTAGAATAATTTTCATCAAAAGGTTCAATTTCGTCTTGCGATATGCCTTTGAATCTATTGGTCTTATATAAATAATGACTTACTGGTCTATTATAGTTATCATAACACAAAATATCTACTTCAAAAGCGTCTATTATCTTGTTCGATATATTTCTTACTTCTAATATTGCTTCGGGATTTCCAATAGAATTATATGATACATTCGCCTTTGATAATTCAATAGGCACGCCCAATGCCCTTAACTTTTCATATTTTTTATTTATTTCATCTTGTTTGTTTTTTATGGCAGCATCTTCTTTTTGTAGCTGAATAACCCTATCTCTTTCATATAAACTATCTACTTGACTTTTTACTTCATCGTAATTTGCAAATTGCAGTGATGACACATATCCAATTTTTTTATTAAAAATTACTTTTAAAAAGTCGTTTTCATAGTCAATTACCTCAATACTGCTACCTTTTGGAATAAAATCCGAAGCACTACCATTCAATACTGGCGTTTTTCTAAATGGCATTTCATTTTTTGTTAATACGCTCACTTTTTTAAACCCCAAAATACTATTGTTTTTTAACGTTAAAGCCGTTATTTGATTTTCTACTTTGGCTATATCTGAATTTATTCTATCCAAATCACTTAACATCCTCGATTGTTCACTTTTAAGGCTATCTAATTTTTTAGATAGATAATTAGAATCCTGAGAAAAACAAGTATTTATAATAGCCGTAAAAGATAATACGATACTTAATATGCAAATTTTATAATTCATTTATTGATATTTATTAAGCTAATTAAATTTGCTTTTATTAACTTTATTTTGTATATTTGTACTATAAAAATGTTAATGTAGTATATGTTTTTTAGCGAAACCAATAGAATCCCAAGTAAAGAAAGTAGATTGGATTTATTAGATAAATCAATTGATTTTTTAGTTAAATACCGAGAAAGGTTTAGCCAATTAGAAGGCGACGAATCTTTGTATTATTGTGGAGTTCACCATAGAATGTTTTATGGGCTTCAATTTCATTTGATTGATGGAAAAAATGAAATTAATATTCCTGTTTTATTTGATTAAAATAGATGGCTTAGGCCTTCTCTCTATAACATCATTAACGCACTCTGTTATTGAATACAGTCGGTCTATTACAATTACTGCTTTTTCGGTGGTCAAGTTTTCATCATTTAAGTTTTCAAGTAACACATCTTTGTCTTTTATTGCTTGCTCAAACTTTGTAGGAATTTCAATAGAATCTAACATTTCGACAATAAAATCATAATACTCGACTACTGTTTTTAATGGAGTTTGTGTATCAAATGGAAAATCTTGTGATTGGTCAAAGAATCTTTTATATGAATCTAAGTTTACCTTGTTGTAAACTAATCTTTCTTTCGGTGTTAATTCGCCTTCCATATTTATCTGTTTTTCACAAAAGAACTAAAATGTCACCAAGTAAAGAAGAAGAACTTAGTTTATTTATTATTCGGTAAGAGAAAGAAACACTTTCCAACGACCGCAAGCAAGATGCTTAGGATTGGATTTTGAGTTAATTAATAGATTTATCAAGCGTTTACTTGCTTGCTTTAGTTGGAGACCAAAGATTTTGAATAATTTTCTAATCAAATGTCCC
>NZ_CAKLPY010000011.1 GCF_923079645.1 Emticicia aquatica
TAAGTTTTTTGTAAATACTTGAAATCATTTCCCTTTTTAGTTAAGGATATAGTTTGTTCTCGTGGCTCTCGATATGGAGAACCACTAATTTTTATTAAACAATTTGATTCTAACTCTAAAACAAGTTCATTTAATACAGACGAATCTATTGATTCAGATAGAGCAATCGTAGATTTGTCAGCAAGAATTATTTTTACAATTTCATCTTTAGTCATTGTTAGTATTTTAAAGCGTGAATAAACTTCCAACGACCAGCATTGTGATGGACTTGGATTGATTTTTGAGTTAATTAATAAAGCATCAGACCTTTACACAATGCTTTCGAGTTGGACTAAACCGACTTTGAGTCCGCTCTGATAAGACGTCCGAAGGACGACTGACACGCCAAGAACCCAAGCCAAGAACTGTGCTGCTGAAAGTAAATTTGCATGGAAAAATCTAAAAAAGCAAAGGTGTACCAAAATATTTTGGGTTTCGGAGAAAAAGTTGCGAAACAACCACGCATTGAAAGTGTCGAAGACCAGCTTTGAGAGTAGAAAATCTCAAAAAAGTACCAAAGGGCTGTCCTGTCACAAGAGAAATATGCGTTTGAAAAATTGAAAAACCAGCGAATTTTGTGTGTCGAACGAGCCTATGCGTTTGACATTTTTGAAAATTTAGCGATTTTGTTGTGTTGAAAATCTACTTAAATGTAACTTTTTACAAATCCATTTTTTGCTCTTAGAAATAGAATTTATCGTAATTGAAATGTATAGTATATTGAATATTGAACACATGAATATCGCAGTATCAGTATTATTTGATAGTTTGCAAATAAGTAATATGAATAAATTTATAATTAGGATAATCCCAAAATACCAATAGTTAGGTACAATTTCAATATTAATAATTAGAGGCTCATTAGATTTAATGATACCAATAATTTTTGGGAATAGTGGTCCAGTCTGGTGAGTACGCATAAGCCATTGAATTTCAAAAACAGGAAACTCGACTTTAACATTATAATCTTTCACTTGCCAAAAGCCGATTTTTGTGCTTTTTTTATTTAGCTCCTCTAAAATTCTATGTAAATCATCTTTAGTAAGATTACTTTGAAAATTGTCAGAGAAAGTAAAAGAGAAATTCATTTTTGAAGCCATTCCAACAATTGCAAATGTGATGATTTGGGGAAAGTTGGTGATTTTGGTTTAAAATTAAGAACTTTTACATATTTGCTTTGCGTTGGAGACGAAATAATTTTGAATTTTCGCTAATAAGCAATCGCCAAACAAATAAGTGTGCTAATGTATAAAAAAACTTAGAACAAAACGAGAAGCTTATGCGAAAAAGCTTAAAATTATTTTTCTAATCTCATGTCGCAAAAAACTTGGCGAGTAAAAGTCTCAAAAAAGCGAGAATTTGCTGAGAATTTACACTAGAAAACTTCGTATTGGATTCGTCGCAAATGGCTCAGAATTTGGACAAAAACCGAGCAAAAATTATCCGAATGGAATTGCGAAAATCAATTAAACCAGAATATTGTAATTATCGCAAAAGTCTAAAAAATCAAAATAGCGTGAACAAATTTCCAACGACTCGCAAGTGCGATGCTGGGGATTATAATTTGAATTAACTAATTTATTTAAAGGTGTTTACGCACTTGCATAGAGTTGGACAAAACTGACTTTGCGACCGCTCTGATATGGTGTCGCAAGACACCAACCTCACCAATCAGCCCTACCCAACAAATATAATTGGTGAAAATCAACTTTGCAAATTTTAAAAAAGTGGGCGAGAGGTTTTTGCGAAGAAAAGCCTAAAACACTTCGCATTCATCGTGTCGCATGAGCCTGTAAGCGGGACAATTTGCGTAGAAGTTTTTGCGAAGTTAGCCCTGAAACACTTCGCATTCATCGTGTCGCATGAGCCTCTAAACGGGACAATTTACGTAGAAGTTTTTGTGAAGTTAGCCTTGTAAAACTTCGCTTTTGTCCAGTCGCAGATGCCTAATGACCATTTATCCTATGTTGTTGAAAACTCGCCCTATAATTACCCAAATAATTGTTAAAACTGCCAAAAATATAAATATAGATGCGGTGATAAATAGTACAATCTTAATAAGTTTATTTTGTTGTTTTTGGCTAACATAAAGCGAATAAAGACCTATAGATAAAAGAAAAATACTAATTAAAAGAGATTTTATTGTGAAATCTTGTAAGTCAGCGTGGTTCATATTGTTTTTGTATTTCCAACGACCAGCATTATGATGGCTGATTTTAGATTTAATTAATTGATTATAAATATTTTAGCCTTTACATAATGCTTCGTGTTGGGACTGATGGACTTTGAGACCGCTCTAATATGGCGTCGAATGACGCCTAAGCCAGCCAGTCAACCCATCCCACAAACAATATTGCTAAAAGTAAATTTGCATGGAAAATCTAAAAAAGCAAACGAGTGCAGAAATAATTTGAACCTCTGAACAAAAGTTGCGGAACTACCACGCAGATTTCCTGTCGCCAACCCACTTTGGGAGTAGAAAAAATAAAAAAAACAGACTTCTGTCCTGTCACTCGAAAATTATGCGTTTGAAAAACTGAAAAGCCAGCGAATTTTGCTCGTCGGATGTGCCTTTGAGCTAAAACTGTCAAACTATTTTATTCGCATACGTAAGAGTTAAATTACAATTTTTTGAATTAAGAACTGGTAAGTTGGGAATTTTTTTTCGAACTCTTTTTTTAGATTGTTGATTGCATTTTCATTTATTAAAGGAATACCTAATTTAGAGTTCATTTCAGGTACATTTTCTAAAAATTGAATTTGTCCAAGACTTATATGGGTATTGACTATAAAATAAGCTGAGTTTTCGAGGTGCTTATAAACTAAATAATAATCGTTAGAATTTGTCATGACTTTATAACAGAAGTGAAAAATGATTTAATTGCAGACTTTATATGTAGCAAAACTATCCTTTTGCCATTCTTTCGTATATAAATTATCGCTTTTAACGCAAATAGTTTGAATTTTGTTATTATGACAATATAAATATATCAAATTGTTTTTACTTACATCTAAATTGCTTAGTTGATTAGAATGGCAATAAAAGTGCCTTAAATTTAAACTTTTACTTACGTCTAAATTAGTTAGTTGATTAGAATGGCAAAATAGTACTTCTAAGTAAAAAAGCTTACTCACATCTAAATTAGTTAAGAGATTATCAGAACAATTTAGATATTTTAATTGAGTGAAATTTTCCAAACCAGATAAGTTACTAATTTTTTTAGAGTTAATACTCAAGATTGTTGTTTTAGATACACTACTTTTCGATACTTTACCATCTAAAACATCATCAATTCCATCAGTAATTAATGCTTTTTCAAAATTGGTATCAGTTATGTTTATATAATTTTCGACAGTTTTTTCCTTATCACAAGACGAAAATAAACAAAAGATGTATAAAATGATAGGTATTATTAAATTTTTCATAAGGATAAATGTTGGATTAATCGTAGTTTTTCGATTTTGGATAAGTGAAAAGAATTTAATCAATGAAATTAGGTTAGTTGTTAACTGGTTGGAAGCATAGAGAAAACTGTGTTTTAGAAAGATTTTCAGAAGGTTTTAAAGCCTCATATAAAAATTTGTTATCGTTTTTGACTTCATTTGTCAGATAGTCTGTCTGTAATATTTCTCGATTTTCCATGAGTCTAAATTCAAATACTTTATCCGTTCGCTCAATTAAAGTTGTCTTATCAAGACCAGTTAAAAAATAATTCAAAGTCAAAAGTAATGGGTTTTGTGACCTTTTATCAACTTCATATTTATTTTGCTTTGTTGCTTCTCCAATTTCAAATTTTTCTTCAATTTGTGAAACTAAAAAGTCTAATTCTGCTAATGTTTTATAGCGTATTATTGCGATGTTAAAATTACCTTCTAAATCATCAATGTACCGAATTCTATATGCTTTTGATAAGAAAGCTATGAATTCCCAATTAATAGAATTGTGTAATGTCCTAAATTGATTTTTTAAAACATTGAAATATCTTTTCGTTGAAATATCATGATTTCTTGGCGTTTTTACATTCACTATTGTTAATATACCTTTTAAGTATTTTTCGATGGCAGTATTTGCCAAAACGATTCCCTGTGGTAATAACCCATCTAATAATAATGCTCTTGCCCCCAAATAATCCTGATAAGCATTAATATAATATGAAATTATTAAACGACCTCTTTCTATTGGAATAGATAATGTTTTATGATTACTCATTCATCTTTATTGTTTAAAACCTTCTAACGATTCGCAAGCAAGATGATTTTGGAGCGAACGTTGAGTTAATTGATTGATTATCAAACTTTTACTTGCTTGCCTGCGTTGGAGACAAACCAACTTTGAATGCCAACGCTGATAAACTGTCGCCCGAAAAATAAGCGACCCAAAGATATAAAAAACGTAGAATAAACCGCAAAGTTTTCGAGAAAAAAAACTGTAAAACTTCTTCTAATCGCACGTCGCCGAAAACGATGAGTGTAGTAGCCCCAAAAACTTAGAAGCTATCGAGAGTAAACACTTTAAAGTTTCGCTAATTTCCTGTTGACCGAGCCTATAAACTGGGACTTTTTGCGAAGAATTAACGCTTTGAGTTTCACTTTTGTACCGTTGCAAGTGCCTTTGAGCTAAAAATTGTCAATTATTATCGAAATGGGTTGAAAGAAACCAATATCTCTCTTCTTTGGATTCATACTTTTCGTAATCTTTACCAAATAATTGTTTATTTAAAACAAGTGTCTTTAACTGTTTAGCAAGCGTTTGTTTTTTTAATATTTCGATTTGCTCATCTGTGAGGCTAAGATTTAGAATATTTAAAACTTTTAGGTTAGGTAAGCTAAGAGTGTTAAATAGTTTTACATAGTGTTCAAAAGTAGTATTTATTTCGTCATCTTCACCAGTATTATAAGAATCGAAATCATAAAAGCATAGATTTTCTAAGTTTTTAAAACAATTTGAATTTGCTAAGTTTTCTATAAAATTATTATTTTCATAAATCGTTTTTACAATTAGGGTATTCAAAGGATGATATTCTCTTTCAAAAAAATTACTTGAAGGTGAAGCTAACAATATCATTTTTTTTGCGTTTGGCATTTTATCCAATAACTTGCCACAAACTCCACCTTCGTCAAAAATACCATTATCTGTTATAAGTACACAATTAGTATCAGACGATTCAATAGACATTTTAAACGTTTCAAGTCTATCGAAATTTGATGGCTTATTTATTAAGTTTTTTAAATCAATATCCATTGTCCCATTAGCAGCTCCATCTTCATAGCTTAAACTTAAACTTTTAATCTTTTCTGCAAAAAAGTCTTTCGTGATTATTTCAAAAAAGAACTCTAAATCACCTGAATAATCTGGACGAAAATAAACATTAAATAGTTCATTGTCAGGTTTAATTGAAACATAGTATTTTTTCAGAGCAAATGAAACTCCGTTAGTCCAAGATTTTTCTTGTAATTCATAGTCAATTTCTTTCAAATGTTCTTCGTGGAATTTATTGTATAACCCATTTAAAAGTTCTCTTTCAAATTTCATATTTTTGTGATTTTTCCAACGATTCGCAAGGGCGATGCTGGGGATTATAATTTGATAAAAGATTGATATTAAGGCGTTTACGCCCTTGCTCGTGTTGGAGATAAACCAACTTTGAACGCCAACGCCTTTAAAATGTCACCACGATAGATGAGTGCTAAGATATAAAAATCATAGAAACAGCTCTGCCTAAATGTCGCCAAACCAAATCTGCATACTAAGTTCTGAAAAAAGAAATTGAAAAGCAAAAGAATTTATTTTTCGGAATAAAATTTGAGCAAATACCACGCATTTTGAGTGTCGCAAATGACTATGCGTTTGATTTTTAGAAAACTTAGCGATGTTTGAGTGTCGCAAATTATAAAAATTGTCAAACTATTTCAGTCGCATACGGAGATAAAACTCCGATATTGTCTTCTTTATCAAAATTACTTTCAACAATAGTATATAGAAGTAAAGTTAAGAGAAAAATGATTAATGCAAATATAAAGATTCTATCAATTAATGTCAGTTTATCATTCTTTGTTTTTCCGTAATTTAAAATCAAATTAATACCAAAAATGATTGATGTAACGAGTAAGAAAATTCCAGTTGGCAAGATTAAGAAAGCGAAATAATTAATTCCATCCATTTAATTATCTAAATTATTTTTCTTCATTCCAACAATTGCAAATGTGATGATTTGGGGAAAGTTGGTGATTTTGGTTTAAAATTAAGAACTTTTACATATTTGCTTTGCGTTGGAGACGAAATAATTTTGAGTTTTCGCTGATAAGTAATCGCCAAACAAATATGGATACTAAAGTATAAAAAACTTAGAACAAAACGAGAAGCTTATGCGAAAAATAAAACTATAAATTATTTTTCTAATCTCATGTCGCAAAAAACTTGGCGTGCAAGAGCTTCAAAAAAGCGAGAAATTACCGAGCGTAAACACTAGAAAACTTCGCATTGGATTCGTCGCAAATGGCTCAGGATTTGGACAAAACCGAGCAAAAGGAATTGCGAGAATCAATAAAAACCAGAATATTGAGATTATCGCAAAAGCCTAAAAAATCAAAATAGCGTGAACAATTTCCAACGGCTCGCAAGCAAGATGATTTTGGAGCGAATGTTGAGTTAATTAATTGATTATCAAACTTTTACTTGCTTGCTAGAGTTGGACTTTCGAGCCTTTGAACGCTCTTCTTTCCAAGTGTCGCCAAGCACCAACAAACACAAAGATATAAAAAGCGTAGAATAAACAGAGAGGTTTTTGCGAAAAAAAACTATGCAAATATACCTAATTTTACGTCGAAGGTAACTTTGCAAGCAGAAGCCCCAAAAATAGAGAAGTTATCGAGAATAAACACTTTAAAACTTCGCTTTTGTCCAGTCGACCGAGCCTATGGACTAAAAACTGCCAAACAATTTCAGACATTTATATTTCAACAAGACCTATTCTTTATCTCTGTGGCTTTAATTATAAGTATTTTTGGATTTTAACCGTTAATTTGCATTAATATTTCAAATAATACTTTATAGAATTTTTGCTCCTTTGGAACGGTTACACCTCCAACAAAGAGTTTGAAGATTTGATTCAGAAGTGATTCCGCCTTTAGATAGTGGTACAATGTGGTCGATTTCTAACAACAAATTCTTTTCAATGTGTGTCGATATATTACACGATTTGCAAGTATAGCTATCTCTTACTTTTATTTGTTCACGAAGTTTAGATGTCATTAAATCTCTCTGTCCTTGTATACTATTTCTAAATTTAACTATACCACTAAGATAGTTTACAAATTTGTCAAGATTTTCAACGTCCAGTTTTATATCACACCTTGCAGAACTGTTTCCACCAGCCGAGACATATTGAAATGTATAGACTGGAAAGTAGAGGTCGCTCAAATCAATAGTTTCAAATCCTAATTCTTTGATAAGTCTTTCTTTACTTAAAGTGTATATTAAAACTGGTATGTCATTCTTAATACTGTTAATAATGATTTCTCGCTCAGCTTGTAAGAGTTTTTTTCCTTGTTCTGCCGCTGCAAAATCATTTAATACGTTTTCAAAATTTGAAAGGGTTTCTTCATCTGTCTTGAGATTGAAATACTTGCAAAGATATTTAAACGGTTGTGAGTTTGCATTTTTGCAGACTGTCGAGGAACAATTGTGAACTTGATTATTTTTTAACTCATTACTCCATTCTCTTCTTTTTAGGTTATATTTACTTGTGTCCTGCAAAATACTACTTCCATAATCGTATGATTTTACATTGATATAAGAGCATTTAAGTTCCTGAATATGATGATTCAATTCATTTGAATTGTTTGTGTATTTTTTGATGCTATCTTTTATACTTGTGAATTTTATACTATTGAAATATATGTATAGATATATTTGATATGCGAGAATTGTCAATAAGATGAATAGCCCCAATTTGGGACTTATGATAGTTAAAATAATCCATATTATGGCGTAAAGGAGTATTTTCATATTTCTTTTATTTGTTGTCAAATTTGTTTTTAAAGTTTGTGTAAAGTTATACCATGTACTAAAAAATTTCCAACGATTCGCAAGGGCGATGCTGGAGGTTTTGATTTGATAAAAGATTGATATTAAGGCGTTTACGCCCTTGCTCGTGTTGGAGAGAAACCAACTTTGAGTGCCAAAGCTGATAAACTGTCGCCAAAAATGGTGCGTGCTTAGGACTGAAAAGCGTAGAAACAGCTCTGCTTAAATGTCACTCATTAAATCTGCATATTAAGTTCTGAAAAAAGAATTTGAAATGCAAAAGAATTTAATTTTTTTTAGAGTGAAATTTGAGTAAATACCACACATTAGAAATGTCGGTGGTAACTTAGTGTTTGATATTTTGCTTAGAACTCACACTTAAAAACTTCGTATTTGTCAAGTCAAACGAGCCTTTGAGTTAAAAAACGTTAATTATAAATTTTTTTGGGCTTGGCAAAGGTGAGAATAGAGAGCATTGAAGCCCAAATTTAGTACAAAAGTTTATAGGGAATACTAATGTGCAGTCTGGCAATGAAGCCCCAATTTTGCCAAACCCGTGTTCGGCGTATGTGCATATTTGTCATTCTGTTAGCAGTTCTTTTGGTGAAATTTCTAAAGTCTTTGCAATTAGAAAAAGTGTTTCTATGGATGGTTGCATATCATTCGTACACCATCTTGAAACTGTGGATTTGTCTTTACCGATTTGTTCAGCAAGCCAAATACTTGTTTTTTCTTGTTCTGCAAGAACTGATTTTATTTTGTTATATTTTTTTATCATTGCTTAATACGAAAATAAATTTGCGTATTACGAAACTTTATTTAGTTTTGCGTAATTTTATACAAATTAACGGAAAACTATTCTAGTTTGTCCTATTACTATGTCTATTTTTGTGCAAAAATAGACATAAAAATGGCAAATTTTGAAGAAAATCTTTTAAGCATAATTCAAAAATACACTGAAAATTTTAGTCGTAAAAGTTATAGTGAAGAATCAGAAGAAATAGATGTTTTAATGGAAGCATTCGGAATTTCGCAAGATTTAAAAAAGGAAAATAAGCAATATTGGGGTAGAGAACTTGGAATGTGTTGGCAATTATTAATAACAGAAGTATTTAGGAACTTTTGTAAAGATTTTAGTCCACCTAAAAGATACGGTAGCGACGAACCTGCTGATTTTTTTGCTGGTCAAGATGCTGTCGATACTAAATATAGAGTTGGTTCAGGTGATTCTGGTACTTTAAAGAAGTTTAAACAATATGGTGAAATGCTAAAAAGTGAAGGGTTTAATCCTGTATTTCTATTTTTAAGGTCTGATAATTTACCAGCTGCAATTTCGGCTTGTAAAGTTGGCGGTTGGTCGATATATGTGGGAGATGATTCATTTAGTTATATTTTTGAAAGAACAGGTTTTGATTTGAAAGAATGGTTAATTAATATTAAAGATTACAATAAGCATAAAATTGAAAGATTATAATAATGGAATTAGAAAAAAATAAAATATATAATGGTGATTGTATCGAATTGTTGAATCAATTCCCTGCCGATTCAATTGCTTGTGTAATTACTGACCCACCATATAATTATGAATTTATAGGGCATAAATGGGATGATGATGAAGTTAAAAGAAGGACAGAAAGGATTAAAGATAGCAGTACAATGGTTAAAAATATCCCTTATGGAAGTGGTTTATCTGGTGGTGTTAGGAACAAAAGATGGTATGAAAAAAACAGAAAAAATGATTTAGAATATATGGCTTGGTGTGAAGAATGGGGCAAAGGTTTATTCAGAGTTTGTAAAGCTGGTAGCCCTGTCGCTGTTTTTAATAGTAATCGGTCAATAGCACACGTTCAAATTGCTTTAGAAAAATGCGGTTTTTATACTAGAGATATTTTGGTTTATAGACGTAATTCAGGAATTCCAAAAGGGCTTAATTTACAAGGGAAATTAGAAAAACTAGAACATCCTGATGCTGATAAATGGGAAGGCTGGCATAGTGCATTTAGAAATGAATGGGAAGCTGTATTACTTGTCCAAAAACCATTAATAAACAACTACTGGGAAACTATTCAAGAGACTGGTGTTGGTGTCTTTAAAACTGCAAATAAAGATGGTAGCTTTCAGTCGAACATTTTGGAAAACTTATACTCTAAAGGTAAAGATGAAAAATTTGACCATTGTACTGTCAAGCCATTAGGTTTGATAAGAAAACTCATTGATACTCTTGTCCCTTTGTCAGAGAGCAATATTATATTAGACCCATTCTCAGGTAGTGGTACTACTTTGGTTGCTGCCAAAGATTTAGGTTTTAATTATGTCGGCATTGAAATTGAAAAAAACTATATTCCAATTATTGAAAGTCGTCTTAATAATTTTGCTCTCGGACTGTTCTCGTAGGATTACGCCTAACTTTCAAATATACTAGAGTTAGGCTTAGTTTTTGTATTGTTGAACAAGTTTTTCCAACGCTCGCAAGCAAGATGATTTTTGAGCGAATATTGAGTTAATTAGTTGATTATCAAACTTTTACTTGCTTGCTTACGTTGGAGAAAAGCCAACTTTGCAAGCTCTTCTTTCCGAGTGTCACCCGACAAATAAGCGATCCAAAGATATAAAAAAAGTAGAATAATCAGAGAGGTTTATGCAAAAAAAACTATGTAATCCTCTCTAATCTCTTGTCGGCAAAAACGATAAATGCAGAAGACCAAAAAAGTAGAAGCCATTGAGAGTAAACACTTTGCAAATCCCTCTAATTGCACGTCGAAGAGAATGTTGTATTAAAGAAGTTTTGCTGAATAAGTTATTTATTCACTTTTAGGAGGTAAAATTTCTGGTGGCATAAATAATATTCGATTTTCATTTTGTCTTCTAAATTCAGTTGGATCGAACTTTGTTTTTAGTCTAAAAAATGTTGAGTCTTTTAATTGGATTAACCACTCTGTAGGACAGAAATTAATAAGTTCAGGGTTTTGATTAATTGGTTGGGTTTGTAAAATATCTGATAGTGAAGATAGTAAATAAATTGTTCTTCCATTTAATGTAAATGTAATTATATAGTTTTCAGGTATCTTATCCAACTGTGTGATAATAATATGATTAGTATCATTTACAAGTTTAGGAGAATAATGAATTAGACAAACTTCATAATTTGGGTTATTCTCAGAAATGTATTTTTGAATACTACTAACTATTTTTTTGTTAATAAATTTTAAGTTAGAATTTAGTTGAAATTGAATTGAAGATTTAGATTTTTCTTGACAACTTAATATGAAAACAAGAAAAATAATATAAACTGTTTTCATAGTGTATTTTTAGCTTTTTCCAACGACCGCAAATATGAATGAGCGAGGGGAGATTTTTGATTTAATTAATTGACTATAAGCCTTTTACATATTTGCTTTCGTTGGAGTTTAGGAACTTTGAACGCCCCGCTTTCAGAGTGTCCCCCACCAAATATGAGTGCTAAGGTAAAAAGAATAGTAGTAAAAAGCAACGAAGTTATTGAGAAAAAAAGCCTTTAAATTATTTTTCTAATTACCTGTCGCCCACCAACTTTGCGAACAAAATTCTAAAAAAAGGTTGCTGAGAATTAACGCTTGAAAACTTCGCTGATTTCATGTCGGCGGTAACTATGTATAACTATTACAAAAATGTATCAATTTAAACATTATGAAACCTTTTTAAGAAAAATAGACTGGACAACAGCATTTTCAATATCAGTTTTATATGCGTCAATCATCTTTCTAATTTCATCATGAAGAAAAATATATTCTTTTGCATCCACTTGTAAAATTTGTCCATGAGCGACATTATTTCTATAATTCAATAATTGTTCATCAATCATCTTAGATTTTGTTTCGTATGGTGAAAAATCAAGACCAATTGAGCTAATAATTTCTTTTAAAATTATTGAGTTTAAATTTGATTTAGTCTTTATAACATTATCCTTATTTATCTGTATTCTTTCATCATGATTGTTTAGAATAAATTCTATAAATTGTGTATGAATTGTAGCTTTATTCGAGTCTTCAAACTCTTTTATCTTCTGTTTTGCAGAAATAGCTATGAAATTATTGGTTAAATCTCCATAGTTTAACCTTCTACTGATTACATATTCTAAGTATGCTTCGGAAGCACATTTAATAAATCCCTCCCAATGAGCATATAATAAAACAATTCCAGACCTTATTGCTGTTGCTTCAAGTTTTTGGTTACTCTTTAAAACATTTGTTTTTATTGTCGATAACTCTTTTTTCCTCCAAGCAATTTCATCATTTAAAAAATCTGTTAAATTTTCTTGTGTTCTTATCTTCATGATGTTAAATCTGAAAATGCTTTTTCACCGATAGGAACAATTGTTGGGATTCTTTGAGTTACAGGAATCCCACTACCAGAACGTGACTGGAATTTAGAATTATTCCAAATGCCTTTGATTCTAACAATAATCTTATTTTTCATGGCATCATCATGAAGTAAGTTAGAATATTTACTTATATTTCTGCCTAAACCATAAGCAATAGATTCAAATCCTGAAATTAGAAACTTACCCCCAAACGTATTCTTATTTATATCATATCTTTTAAACGAGTATTCACCCATAGCAAAGTCTAAAATTTCAAATGTTTTTATAAACTCTTTTTCTTCTTTGTCTAAATCAAATTTAGGGTTAGCCGCTAATTCTCTCATTTCATCCGTTATGTATTCCCCTAAATCTGTTGTACTTTTTACTGAATCAGGTTTAATGCGTTTGAATATCAAAAATCTTAATGCTAATTCCATATTATATTGTTCTTCTATCAACTTATCTGTTAAGGATAAAGTATTTAGAAAACTCTCATTCTCTGCAAGTTTTTTTAACCATTTATAGAAGGAATTATTTAAAAGAACTAATAGACAATTCCTAACTTCTTGGTCTGAGAGTTTAGAACCTAATGTATTTAATCGCTGGAAAAGTTCAAATTTTATAGTATCGTGGCTTTCTTTTTTTACAATTTTAATATCAATTTTCTCTCTTTTAAAAGCTATTCGTTGTGATTGAATAAATGAGTTTGCATCATCCCCTTCTATTTCCCAAGATTTATTGTCAAGAGATTTTAGGTATTCAGTTTTAACCAAAGGAACAGGTTTAATTAATTTTCCATTTTCGTCTTTTAAAATCCCCATGAATTGAAATAAGGTAGATAGCCTTTGTAATCCATCTACAACATCCCAAACTCCGTCTTTTCGCTGAGAAACAAATATGGATGGAATAGGAATCCCCAATAATACACTTTCTATTAATTTAGATTTTTGAAGTATTGACCATCTAAAAAATCTCTGAAACTCTGGATGTATATCTAATTCATTATCTTGATATAATCTTGCAAGTTCACCAATAGACATTGGATAGCCATCTGTAAAAATCTCTTTTTTCTTTTGGTCTATTTCTTCTTGCAAATTATTCATGATGTTTTTTTTATTTTTCCAACGACCAGCATTATGATGGTTTTTGGGTGATTTTAGAGTTAATTTATTAATTATCAAGCCTTTACATAATGCTTCGTGTTGGACTCAAGCAAACTTTGCAACCGCTCTAATTTGGTGTCGCACGACACCAACCACTCCAACCAACCCAGCCCAACAAATATAATTGCTGAAAACCAACTTTGCAAGTTTTAAACAAGTGGGCGAGAAGTTTTTGCGAAAAAAAGCCTGTAAAACTTCGCCTTTATCGTGTCGCAGATGCCGATAAATGGGACAATTTGTGTAGAAGTTTTTGCGAAATTAGCCCTGTAAAACTTCGCTTTTATCGTGTCGCAGATGCCGATAAGCGGGACAAAAACTGCGAAATAAACTGCGAAAAAGTAAAAAATAAACCGCCTTAAAATTGTCGACCGAGACTCAAAAAAGCTGACAAAACAAAAAAAGCGTGAACAAGATTCCAACGACTCGCAAGTGCGATGCTGGGGATTGATTTTGGATTAACTAATTGATTTTCAAGCGTTTACGCACTTGCATAGAGTTGGACAAAACTGACTTTGCGACCGCTCTGATTTGGTGTCGCACGACACCAACCACTCCAACCAACCCAGCCCAACAAATATAATTGCAGAAAACCAACTTTGCAACTTTTAAACAAGTGGGCGAGAAGTTTTTGCGAAAAAAAGCCTTTGAACTTCGCTTTCATCGTGTCGCATGAGCCTCTAAGCGGGACAATTTGCGTAGAAGTTTTTGCGAAGTTAGCCCTGTAAAACTTCGCTTTCATCGTGTCGCAGATGCCGATAAGCGGGACAAAAACTGCGAAATAAACTGCGAAAAAGTAAAAAACAAACCGCCTTAGAATTGTCGACCGAGACTAAAAAAAGCTGACAAAATAAAAAAGCGTGAACAAGCTTCCAACGACTCGCAAGTGCGATGCTGGTGATTGGTTTTGATTTAACTAATTGATTTTAAAGCGTTTACGCACTTGCATAGAGTTGGACTAAACTAACTTTGCGATCGCTCTAATATTGCGTCACCAGACGCAAAAGCCAGCCAGTGAACCCAACCCAAAAACTAACTTGCTGAAAGTAAATTTGCACGGAAAAATCTAAAAAAGCAACTGAGTACCAAAATATTTTGGGTTTCGGAGAAAAAGTGGCGAAACTACCAAGCAGAGTTCCTGTCGCTGACCCACTTTGCGATTAGAAAAACAGAAAAAAACTCCAAAAAGATGTCCTGTCCACCGAGAACTATGCGTTTGAAAAATGAAAAACCAGCGAATTTTGCGTGTCGGCGAGAACTATGCGTTTGAAATTTTGCTGAGAATTAACGCTTGAAAACTTCGCTTTTGTCTTGTTGCAAATAATAAAATTTAACATCATTTTGACAGTCGTACTTATTTTCCCTTAGTTTTTGATAATTCATAAAGCCCCATAAGAACAATAAAAATCCCCGCCCCTCCAGCTAACATATAAGAAATTGGCTCATTCATATTTATTGATTGGTCGTTCCCCAAAGTACCTCCAAATACATAAGCAGCTCCAAATAAGAACATACCAAAGAGTGGTAGTAAACTTAATGTTCCGATGGAAAAAAGTATTATTTTAAGAAATTTGTTCATTTGAATTGCTTGTAAAAACCCAATTACAAATAAATGAAAAGATTGGGGATTGTGATTAAAGAAGATGCCTGTAAATGTTATAAATTAAAGAATAATTTACTTAACTGCATATATTTTACGAAGAATAAAAAGAATTACAAAAATACCAAATCCTCCTAAAAACATATAATTTATTGGTTCACTTGTATTTATTGAACTGTCGTTGCCTAAAACACTACCACAAAAGTATGCTAAACCATACAGAAATATACCTATTAATGGTATCAATAAAATTATTCCAATTGTGAAAATTATACTTCTCAAAAATTTGTTCATTTGTTTCGTTTCCAACGCTCGCAAGCAAGATGATTTTGGAGTGAACGTTGAGTTAATTAATTGATTATCAAACTTTTACTTGCTTGCCCGAGTTGGACTTTCGAGCCTTTGAACGCTCTTCTTTCCAAGTGTCGCCAAGCACCAACAAACACAAAGATATAAAAAACGTAGTATAATCAGAGAGGTTTTTGCAAAAAAAAGCGATGCAAACCGCTCTAATCTCACGTCGCCGAAAATGATGAGTACAGAAGCCCCAAAAACATAGAAACTATCGAGAGTAAACACTTTAAAGTTTCGCTAATCAACCGTCTACTGTAACTATGAGCTTGACAAAAACTGTCAAACGATTTTAGAAGCATACGCTGTCATTTATTATTCACAGTAAGGACTTTTTGGGTCAATTTTGCATAATTTATCTAATGTCTTTTTTAATAATCTTTTATTTGGATTACACCCATTTTTATAAATATAAGCCAAGTTTGATAAAGATTGAATACTAAAAAGGGTATTTGTTGTTGCAGCTTTTTCAGTCCATTCTATAGCTTTTGCACAGTCCTTTTCACCTGATAATCCATTGTCATACAATGAACCCAAATATAACATTGCCTTTGCTGAAAAAGGTTTATTATAATTGGCTACTTCTTTATATAATATAAACGCTTTTTCTATATTTTCATTTTTTGTAAAATCAGTTTTTTGGATGTTTTTTTCGATATCAATTTTTTCTTTTTGATATAAGCCTAAATCATAATAAGTATCTGCTAACTCTAATTTACTCAAAGTATCTCCCAAATTAACAGCTTTTAAAAACCACTCAATTGCATCATATTTATCTTTTTCTTTTCCCGTGACACCTTTTTTATAGATTAGTGCATTATGTCTGAAAGCTAAGATTGTTTTTGAAGTGTCAATAGAAATAGATTTAGGAAATTCAATTTTATGACCCTTAAAAGTACCACTGATAAAATTCTTATTTGAATAAATATTATGTAAATTCAACGGTTCAATTCTTTTTTCTGAAAATGTAATATCCATAACTTGAATGTCATTGCCACAAATCTTCTTAATGAAATCACTAAGTTGTTTATTATTGGTTTGGCTCAATACATTTAAGTTTCTAATTTTTAAATTTCTTTCCAATCTTGACATAGACTGTTCTAATATACTTGAACTGTTAGATTCATCATAAATTAGAAATTCCACTGAAACAGAAAGAGTATCTTTCATATTTGAACATTTGAAATTACAAATCTTTGACTTCTTCTTTTCATATTGATGATAAAGCGGTATAGAGAGAGTGATATTATCATCGACATTTAATACATAAAATCCTTCTTTTTCTAATTTAGAGATGAAAAAGTCAGTATAATATCCCAACTCCTCGTTTTCCATTTTTACAATAGAATAGTAATTATCTTTATTTTTATTAAACTCTTCTATATTTTTTTGATTTCTAATTTCTGATTGCTTTACCACCTCTGCAATTTGCTTTTGCTCTATCTCTTCTTGTTCTCTTTTTGCTTCTTTAATTGAATTTATTATGCTTATTGTGGCTTGTGAAACTTGAGTAATTACTTCTATCCGTTGTTGAGTTTTTGAATCTTTCAATTCTTGTAATGAGGGTTGATTTGAAGTATTTTGAGATTGAACCTCTTGCAGATTATTTTTATTTGAACTTACAGAGCTATTTGAATTTGTATTTAAACTTGACGGAGTGTTATTACAAATTGGAATATTCGGAGTACCATTGTCGCATGGGGAATAACAATCATCTTTACATCGCCCATCACTACTAAAACAAACGCTATAAACTGCATAATTAAAATAATTTGAATTAGGCAGTGCTGTGTTTTTGTAAACTTGGTTTGCGGTCAGGGTTTTTCTATAAGCGGTCTCATTATCCCCAAATTTAAAACTAAATGAAACCTGTCTTCCATAATTATTTTTGACTTCGTATTCCCATGTAAATCCATTATTATTGCCTGTATAAAAATTTTGCCTGCTCCTCCAAGCTAAACCTTTATGGCAATTTGTAGTTGACCATTCAGACCACTGTGTAACAGTATGTCCTACATTATCTTTTAATTGAGCATAAACTTTACTTTTTATAGCAATCATTATTAAAATTAGGATATACCAAATGGTTTTACTTGTTGTTGTTTTTTTCATAGAAAAATATTTAAAGCCTCCTACTTAAAGATAATTTTTGTAACTATATTTAAACAGAACATTACACCATCCTAATAAATTTTCATTAAACTATATTAGTTTTAGTATAAAATTTTAGATTGTTTAAGTATTATTTAAAGTCTCTGCGGTTAGAAAGACTACTTTTGGGGCATAATAATTATTAGGCAACAGGGTTTTCTCTAATATACTTTGCTACATCTCGTAAAGGAGCAACCCAATAGCTATCCTCATTTTGTTTTAAATAATTTACTAGCTCTTGGTGAACATTAGGGTCTGTTGGATAATTTTTATCTCCAATTCCATGAAACGCAATAACAGCCCAACCACCTGAGTTTAAAGCTTGTTTACAATAGTCTACAAAAGGTTCTAACCTGCTTGGTTTGTCAAATAAAATAGCATTAGCGTCAATCTCATGTGTATATGAACCAGCAAATTTTGAAATATCATTATTAATTCTTCCATATCCTGTTCTTGAAATCATATAAATATCTTGAACTAATCTTCTATAAGCGTTACTGAAATTTTCAGGCATGATAGAACCATCAAATAGTTTTTCGTTTGGAAAGCATTCAGTACAGGGATAAGCATATGACCTATGTTTATCATATCCGATATTTTTTATCAGCCAATCTTCTGCACCTCCAACCTCTTCAATTAATTCTTCAGTAGTCAACTCAATAAGTTGTCTGCCACAATAATGACTCATTGAATGATTACTTATATCATGCCCATTTTCAAAAGCAGTTTTCCATCTTGAAACGTTTGCTTGAACTTCTGGGTTTTGGATATGTAAATTAAATGTCCCTCTGAAACCAGAATTTTCTAATTGAGGTATTGCAATGTCCAAGTTACTTACATATCCATCATCATATGTTAAACTTATTGCCGCGGGTTTGCCATTCCAATAATTTAAAGGGAAGTTGCTGTTTGCCATTTTTTATTTATTTAATAGTAAAAAACATTTTGAATATCAATTTTTCCGCCTTTTTCAAATTCCAACGCTCGCAAATATGAATGAGCGAGGAAGGATTTGTTTGATAATTAATTGATTATAAGCCTTTTACATATTTGCTTTCGTTGGAGTTTATGAACTTTGAACGCCCCGCTTTCAGAGTGTCCCCCACCAAATATGAGTGCTAAGGTAGAAAAGATTGTAGTAAAAAGCAACGAAGCTATCGAGAAAAAAAGCCTTTGAATTATTTCTCTAATCTCGTGTCGCAAGTGCCTATAAGTGATGACTTGGAAATCAGAGAACTAACACTTAAACGCTTTGCTAATTTCCTGTCGCAAGTTACTAAAAAAAACTTTGTAACTGCTTGAAAATAAGCGATTTATCTATTGACAAAGGTTTTAGAATTGCGTATCTTTATAAGAAAAAACAGAGAATTAACACTCTGAAAATTAGCTAATTAAACGTCGAAAGTAACAATGAGTCCAGTAGTAATGTTATTTATTTCCATCGGTATTGGAACTGTCCTTTATGGAGTTATTATGTATCTTATATTTGTGGGTGTCGAGTTTAGAAGTTAATCTGCCAATCTCTCTTTCTTGTAACTCTATTTTATCATCTTTTAATTTTGTATCTTTTGACACCATATAACTTAAAAATGCAATGGACATAATACTAACCGCATTAATAATGTTTGCAATAATCTTAACTACTACCCAAGTATTATTAAGTCTAACTTTTTTGTTCCTGTTTTTATACCCTCCATTCTCTAAAAACAAAACACCGTCAAGTGTTAATTTGTAAGACCAATCATCGTTTGCTTTTATATCTCCCTTAAATATATCAGTTCTATAAATATAGCGGTCTGATTCTAATTTTTCAATCATATACTTTAATTCCCAATACTTTTTCGCATAAGAGGCATTTTTATGATATGTTTCTTGTTTTACATTAAAACCAGTATCGCTATTGTTTATAACTTCCATTAACTTATCTAATTCAATAGACAAGTCCCCTATGTGATTATTTTTGTTTAAGAAGTCAGACATATTTAAACACATTTAGATACTACAAACAAAATAAAACATCCAACAATAATCATTACTATAATATTAAATGTTGCATTTGATTCGTCTTGTTTTTTCAGATTACTATAAGTATGCTTTAAGTCTGTTCCATACATTGAGTTTGGATTTTCTCTTTTCATTATCTCGTTAGCTAAATTCTCATTTCCGTTTTCAATCGCTTTATAGAAATTATTTTTCCATATTTTTTCGTGGTCTTCTTTTCTTTGTTGTTCTTTTAGTTTCTCCTCTTCAAATCTTTTTGCTGGATTCCATTTCGCACCACAAGACAGACAAAATGCTTCTACATTATTTGAGCCATGAAGTCCTGCCAATGCACCTATACCACCTGTAAGTAGAATACCACCTGCTGCTTTTCCTAAGCTAAAACCCTTCTTACCTGCTGTTATTTGATTTGAACCACACTTAGGGCATTTCACTTCGTTGTTATCCATGTTTTTTTTTGATTTAAGCGTGAACAGTTTTCCAACGACCGCAAGCAAGATGATTTTGGAGCGAATGTTGAGTTAATAAGTTGATTATCAAACTTTTACTTGCTTGCTCATGTTGGAGATAGACCAACTTTGCAAGCTCTTCTTTCCGAGTGTCGCCCGAAAAATAAGCGACCCAAAGATATAAAAAACGTAGAACATTCAGAGAGGTTTTTGCGAAAAAAAACGATGCAAACCGCTCTAATCTCACGTCGCCGAAAATGATAAGTGCAGAAGCCCCAAAAATGTAGAAGCTACTGAGAGTAAACACTTTGAAAACAGCTCTAATCTCCCGTCGGCAGTAACTATGAGCTTAAATAAGGTGTTTATTTGGTCAAAATTGCATAATTGAAAATATGATTTACTTCCTTTTCCATATTAGGAATTTGAATATGATGATACGTGTCATATGCTTCGTGCATAACTAATAAATTCATTGAGCTTATTTTCTGTTTGTAACGTTTTTCAAGAATAGCTTTATAAATATTCTGTTGCAAGCAATATTTGTTATAACTATTATCACCTAAATGTCTAAGTTCACCAAATGCAAATTGATAGGTATCATTTTTTATATTTCCGTCACTTTTAACAACTTTTTCACTCCTTTTCCAATCAAACATATATAATGAACCATCATCTTTTTTGTAAACCATATCAATAGTTCCTGCAACTAATAAGTCTTCGTCAAATATTCTCCATTCAGACCTATAGGGGGTCATATTTTTATAACGTTGTTTGAATGAAAGAAAGTGTTGAAACTCTTTTGTATTTGAGTTGGGGTTTTTACCATTATAATAATTTTCAATTTCTTCATGTAACAAAGTACCTTTGTTTGCAGAATCTATTCTTTTTGCTTCCCACTCTGCTAAAATATCTTCGGTCGAAATACCTCTTTGTGATGCTTTTATAGGTGCCCAATAAGGTGCATCGAATTCTGGAAAAAACTTATCAATAAGTTGTGTAACAGAAATAGTATCAGGATTACCATCAATAAAATATCTATGTTTAGCAGGGTCAAACTTAACCCGAGTATCTCTATTATCTTTATTTTTAGTTGCTAAATTCCCGCTTTCAACTGTGCTTTTATCTTTTTGCTTTGGGACTTCTTTTTCTACGACCTTATCAGCTTCAGATTCTGTTATCTCATATTCTGTAATTACATTTGGTCGTTTTCCAAAACTATCTATTTCTAAGTATTTTTCTCGATATTTTTGGGTTGCCCACTTTTTTGCTTGTAGATTATCCCATTGGATAATTTCATTTGGGTTTTGCTCATTTAATAATTCAGAAGTAAATGTTGAATCAATTGAACGTATTACTTTGGCAATTAAAGCACAGCATTTTTGAGGTTCATTATGTATTTGTATTTCAGCAAAACGAATTACTATCCATCCTCTTTTAGTGAAAAACTCATCTCTCAAATCATTTTCACTAATACAATGAGTAGGTGTTCTTAACCATCCGTCATAAGGTTCATCTATTTCAATATTGATAAAAATGTTTTTATTGTCTTTTTCTGAAGAAAGCACAAAGTCTGGTTCATAAGGTCGTCCATTTTCAGTTGGAATATGTCTATCATTCAAAACATTAAAAGTTGATTTGAAATGACTGTTCAAATCAGCATAAAAACTATCTTCTTTATATCCTTTTTTGTCGGAACGACCCTTACGAGGGAATTTTATTAAACTATTTTGCTGAGGCATTTTTACCACAGCATAATTATACGGTTCTATTTGTTCAAATTTCCTATTTGGTGAATAACCTATTCGTTTGGGTGCAGAAGAAGTAGATTCAGGAATAGATTTAATCACTTTAATCAAGACTTCATTAGAATTAATGTAAGGTGTTATCGTTTGTCTTTTTAAGTTGTCAAATTTCGTTTCACGTTTTTCTTCTTTTTTAGTTAGTTCATCCTTGATGGTAACTTCTTTAAGATTTTTAGCTTTTAATTCTTTTTGTTTATTAATTTCGGCTTCAATCGAAGCCTTTTTCTCAGCTTCCTTTTGAATTTTTATTTTTTGCTCTAAAATATTTTTTTTCTGCATCCTGTTTTGCTTGTGCAGCTTCAATCGAAGCCTTTTTCTCAGCTTCTTTTTGAATTTTTATTTTTTGCTCTAAAATATTTTTTTCTGCATCCTGTTTTGCTTGTTCAGCTTTAAGTGAAGCCTTTTTCTCAGCTTCCTTTTGAATTTTTATTTTTTGCTCTAAAATATTTTTTTCTGCATCCTGTTTTGCTTGTACAGCTTCAATCGAAGCCTTTTTCTCAGCTTCTTTTTGAATTGCGGTATTTTTATTTTCGATACTGTTAAGTTCAGCAATTTTACTCTTTAAGATATGTTGTCGTTCAATTTCTTTGTTTTTTACATTTTCAATATAAAAAACAGCGTCTTTTGTATTTTGTTTAAGGTTTTTAATATCTTCTTTTTTATACTCTTTTTTCTTCCTAAAATAAAACAAGTATATCGCAAAAACGACTAATCCCAGCAAATAAATAGCAATGACTATTAAATTATTGTTTAAGAGAGATTCTAACTTTGAAAGTTTATTCATTGTGAGATTTATAATGGTTTACTTCCAACGCTCGCAAGCAAGATGATTTTTGAGCGAACGTTGAGTTAATTAGTTGATTATAAGGCTTTTACTTGCTTGCTCGAGTTGGAAATTATGAACTTTGCGACCGCTCTAATTTGGCGTCGCAAGACGCCCAGCCAGTCAGTCAACCCATCCTACCAACTTGATTGCTGAAAGTAAATTTGCACTTAAAAATCTAAAAAAGCAAAACTGTACCAAAATATTTTGGGTTTCGGAGAAAAAGTTGCGAAACTACCACTCATTGGAAATGTCGCAGACCAACTTTGAGAATAGAAATCCTAAAATAAACTGCCAAAATACTGTCCTGTCCGCCAAAAATTATACGTTTGAAAATTGAAAAACCAGCGATTTCGGCTTGTCGAATGAGCCTAAAAAGTGCAAAAAAATCTAAAACTCTAAATTCAACAGTGTAGATTTAGAAAAAGCCATTTTAGTATTATGTAGAAAATATTGCCAAAATGAACTAAAAAAACTAAAAATCAGTAACTTTGTGTTATATAACAATTATAAAATTATGCCATGTAAAATATTTGTATGCACTTGTGAACAGTGTAGATATGTAAAAAACAAACGTAAAAATAGAAAAATGAAAAAGATGATAAAGCGACTGTTGAATAAGAGAGTTCGTAAAGCTAAAGATGGTAAAGCTATTAACTTTTATTGGGCATAATTTTTGACATCTACAAAATTAATTCATAAACATTGAAGTAATTTGTTTTACTCTTATCTCAATATTTGGTGCTTCTATTAATATTGTTTTTTTTCCATTGTTAAGTAAACTTCTCAAATATATTGACATTGAAAAAATACAAACTTTTTGAAAATTGTCGCTATTACATTCTAACTCGAAAAATGGCTCTAATTTATTGCCATTAGTAGGAGGATTGATTGGAAACCAAAAGCAGACAAGAGGTATTATTGTTATAGCTTGGTCATTCGGGGGCTTCATTTTTGAGAATACTTTTGAAACACTTGCATCTCTGAAGTTTTTTAATTCTTCAATCCAAATATTTTTATACATAAGATTTGCTCTTTCAACTAATTCTATAAGGGAACAATCTTTATCTATTTTCTTTGCTCCCATCGAATGCGATGACCAATTTTTAATTTCGGTTTGATAAAGGCATTTTTGTCCATTTTTAGATGCAAGTATCCATCTATCAAGTCTATTTCCCTTTAACGTTCCTATTGTAACATTTTCATTTAGAGTTTCGACATCATGATTGGTAGATTGTAAATAATGTTTTATTAAACCTGCCCCCAAATCTTCCCCAGTAACTCCCGTGATTGCAGATACGTGATAATGGTCTTCTTTTTTTTTATCGTCGTAAAAGGAAATTATTTTTTCAATATCCAAAGTTATCATTTTATTGTAGTTTATAACGATTTGTGATTTTTAAACCATCTTCAATTAAATGAGCTAAAATAATGGAATCTGGTGCAACTTGAACTTCAAATTTTAATTTATTTAACTCTTCAGATTCTTGTTTAGTTGGTTTTTGACTCAAATACTTGTTAATGGCATTTGTTAGATGTTTTTTTACTTCTGAGATTTGCTTACTATATGAGGTTTCCAAGAAGTCTGCCCCTAAATCATAATCTAATAAATACTTCAAAAGTCCATTTTCAGCTCCATTTTTACCACGTTCACATTTGAATGCTCTTGTAATAAAAATTTCATACAAAGTTCCGTATGAATAGGTGTCATTTAATTCTATGATTTTCATCTTTGTTTTCTTTCCAACGACTCGCAAGTGCGATGCTGGGGATTGATTTTGGATTAACTAATTGATTTTCAAGCGTTTACGCACTTGCATAGAGTTGAACCAACAACTTTGTTGAAGGGTTTTGTAAAAATAGTAAAA
>NZ_CAKLPY010000012.1 GCF_923079645.1 Emticicia aquatica
AAACACCGCCCATGGCTACCGTTGTATTCGTTCTTGTTGGGTTTTGCAAAGTCGAACTAAAGCTACTTGGTCCTGACCATGAATAACTCAAACCTGTTGTTATTGAACCATTCGTGTTCAAGGAGGTCAAATTAAGTGTGTTACCCGCACATATCGCTGCGACAGCTGGGGCCGAAGCTATTGGCGTTTGGTTTACTGTTACATTCACAGTTGCAGTTGAGGTACAACCGCCTGTTGCTGACGTTATTGTTACTGTATAAATGCCGCCCGCTGCTACTGTTGCATTTGGGATACTTGGATTCTGTGCGGTAGAACTAAAGCTATTCGGCCCTGACCATGAATAACTCAAACCTGTTGTTATTGAACCATTCGTGTTCAATGATGTCAAATTAAGTGTGTTACCCGCACATATCGCTGCGACAGCTGGTGCCGAAGCTATTGGCGTTTGGTTTACTGTTACATTTACCGTCGCTGTTGAGGTACAACCGCCTGTTGCTGACGTTATTGTTACTGTATAAACACCGCCCATGGCTACCGTTGTATTCGTTCTTGTTGGGTTTTGCAAAGTCGAACTAAAGCTACTTGGTCCTGACCATGAATAACTCAAACCTGTTGTTATTGAACCATTCGTGTTCAATGATGTCAAATTAAGTGTGTTACCCGCACATATCGCTGCGACAGCTGGTGCCGAAGCTATTGGCGTTTGGTTTATCGTTACATTTACTGTCGCTGTTGAGGTACAACCGCCTGTTGCCGACGTTATTGTTACTGTATAAATGCCACCCGCTGCTACTGTTGCATTTGGGATACTTGGATTCTGTGCGGTCGAACTAAAGCTATTCGGCCCTGACCATGAATAACTCAAACCTGTTGTTATTGAACCATTCGTGTTCAAGGAGGTTAAATTAAGTGTGTTACCCGCACATATCGCTGCAACGGCTGGTGCCGAAGCTATTGGCGTTTGGTTTACTGTTACATTCACAGTTGCTGTTGATGTACAACCGCCTGTTGCTGACGTTATTGTTACTGTATAAATGCCGCCCGCTGCTACCGTTGCATTTGGGATACTTGGGTTCTGTGCGGTCGAACTAAAGCTGTTTGGGCCTGACCATGAATAACTCAAACCTGTTGTTATTGAACCATTCGTGTTCAAGGAGGTTAAATTAAGTGTGTTACCCGCACATATCGCTGCGACAGCTGGTGCCGAAGCTATTGGCGTTTGGTTTATCGTTACATTTACCGTCGCAGTTGAGGTACAACCGCCTGTTGCTGACGTTATTGTTACTGTATAAATGCCACCCGCTGCTACCGTTGCATTTGGGATACTTGGATTCTGTGCGGTCGAACTAAAGCTATTCGGCCCTGACCATGAATAACTCAAACCTGTTGTTATTGAACCATTCGTGTTCAAAGAGGTTAAATTAAGTGTGTTCCCTGCACATATCGCTGCGACAGCTGGTGCCGAAGCTATTGGCGTTTGGTTTACTGTTACATTTACTGTAGCGGTTGCAGAACATCCATTCCCATCAGTTACGGTAACAGTATATAAAGTTGACGCTGTTGGTGAAACCGTTTTACTTGCTCCATTACCAAGTCCGTTATTCCAAGTATAAGTATATGGTGTAGTACCCCCTGTTGCTGAGGCATTTAAGTTAGTTGACTGACCATTGCAAATAACGGCACTTGTTGGTGTAACACTAACTGCCAATAATGGCGGTTGAGTAACAGCCGTAGTTGCGGTTGCGGTACATCCTTGAAAATCTTTTGCAGTAATTGTATATGTTCCTGCAGTCAAAGAGGTAAATGCTCCAGTTGATTGGAAAGTAGTACCATCTTTACTGAACTCATAAGGAGTAGTTCCGCTCGTTGCCGAAGCTGCAATTGATCCTGTATTTCCTCCAAAACAAATTACTGGAGAAGGTGTTAACGTTAAAACTGGTAGCGGTGCTGCAATAACTTTTATTGGACAACATCCTCCTGTTGGACAAGCATTTGGTCCAGTTGATATTGTATATGAATATTCACCAATTGAATAAATTGTTAAAGCTCCATTAACTATTGAGTATTGACCAGCAACACTTCCCGTAATCGTAACTCCATCTTTTTTCCATACTACATCAGTATATGCCGCTAACGTAATATCAATTTTGTTGCCTAAACATAATTCATAAGGCGTTGATATACAAGCTACATCTTGGTCATCTTCTCCAGAATTTGAAGTAGTTGGACTTGAATCTTTATCGCTCTGAGTCTCTGCCGTTAAATTGGCCGTAATAAATTTAACCCCTTCAGTTGTTGAAGTGGTATTAGTAAATGTCAATGTCGTTGCACTACCTGGAGTTAATGTAGGAATTGTCCATTTTCCAGTGCTTGCATTATAGGTTCCAGTTGAAGCACTTGGAGTTCCGATGCTAATTCCAGCAGGAATTGTTACCGTTACTTCAAGACCTGTAGCTGTTGCATCTCCATCATTTTGAACAGTAACGAAAGCATTAAACGCCGTATTTTTTGAAACAAATGAACCTCCATTATGCGTAACAGCAACCATAATATCCGGTTGTGTTGGAGTAGTTGTAAAAATAGTTTTCTCAAAATTTACACTTTTATCTGTATAACATGAACCATCAGCCGAGTAAACTCTCACATAGTATGTTTGAGTTGTGTTAGCGGCGTTTGTTTTTATGTATCCATTCGTAAAGGAAGAAAACAAGGCAGCATTATTAAATTCTGTTAAACCACTTGGAGCTGCTAATGCAGTTGTCGAAACAACGATTTTATTTGTTCCTGAAACATCTCCATAAAGTTTTATCTTACCATCAGTTGCTCCATCGGCACTTACACTTTCTGTATTCAAGAAGTAAACGATTGGACTAGCACAAGAAGTTTGAGCAAATGCGTTTTGTGTATTTATCAAAAAGCATAAAAGAATAAATATTAGTCCATGACTAAACCTTTCTTTTAAAATTCGTTGATGTAAATGTTTGTTCATTTTTATGGGCAATTTAACGGGTTAACTGATTTAGGTTAGCATTTTTATGGAAAATGAATGAATTCAATTTGTGGATTTAAGGGCTTTTTGCGAGGATTTTGATTACCAAATGAATCACTATTGAGTACGTGTTGTAAGAGTTACTTTTCTGATGAAGTAATCCAATTGCGTAGTAATATTTATTCAGAAGAATCATTACTTAGTCTTATACAATTATTTTTATTATAGAAAGCATAAACGTCGCCGTTTAATAACAATAAGCAATCATTGTGCCAAAGTTAGTTTAGGGAGAAAAAAAACAAGTTTAGGGACAAATATTTAGCTATTTCTGAGTGCTAAATACTTCTCCTAAGTGTAGAAAAGTGTTGGATATGTCTATATTTTTTTATTCAAAAGGCCATAACTACCCCTCCAAAAACAAGTATTTAATTCTTGGATTTTAACAAAAGGGCAATAAAATATCGTTTTACTTAATATTATTAAATAAATAGTGAATTACAGAAAATTAAAAAATGCTTTATTTCATCTTTACAATACTTGCGGGTTCGCAATATCCCGAAGGACAACTCGAACATTGGTTTGAAAATGTGACCGAACGGTCAATCGTACAATTTTGAGTGTTTTTTATCCTAACAGTATAAGTGGTGTTTACGGTTGGGTCAGCAATTGAAGTCAGAACTTCGCCGTTTGTAGGAATCGCTGCAAACGTAGAAGCCGTGCCAGAATTATAGGTAGACCCAACATTATATGAAAATAAATCTGAACTCTTAAATTTAGTAAGTAATAACTTGCCATTATTACTCGGTTGAAAACCAATACAAAGCGAATTAATTGCCGCCAAATTAGCTTCAGGTATTGGATTAATAGTTGCCACTCCATAATTTCTGGTCGTACTTACACAGGTGTTAGAGCTGGTACAACTCGCAAAGTAAACGGCACTTGCAGTAAGTGAAGTAGCAGTAAATGAAGACCCTGTGCCTAATGAGGTTGTGCCTGTCTGAGATGCAAACCAAGTAACTGTTCCACCAGTACAATTGCTTGCCGAAAGTGTAACAGAACCTGTACCACAAATGCTGTTTGAAGTAACTGTTGGAGCTGATGGAATTGTATTTATTGTAGCAATAACAGCCGTGCGAGTACTTGTACAACCAACTGCATTACATTCGACATAATAAGTGGTGGTGGTGGTGATACTTGGAGTTGTATAAGATACTGTTTGACTGAGAGCCGTTCCACCAGTTGAGGCAGTATACCATTTATATACACCCGAACAACCACTAGCTGATAAAGTTACAGTGCCAGTGCCACAACGACTTGCAGGAATTCCTGTTGGTGCAGCTAATGTAACATCACAAAAGGTATTATTAAGGTTATAACATTTGAAATAAAGTGAATTGAGGCGGCGTTCGTCACTTAAAGTTGGATTGGCATTGTCAGCAAAATCCGATGTACTACCATTCCAATCAGCCCCATAGGTAATTGTAATACTACTTTTATTTACATATCCGTAAGACATTACCGCATCAAGGGCTAATTCGTTAATTCCAGCATAAGTAGTCAATGCCCCTTTTGCTTTTAAAGCTCCGCTTAATGTAAGAGAAGTTGGATTTTGAACTTGATGACTTTGATAACCCGAAGATTCGATAAACTCACGAACCTCAGTCCCACTTCCATCTAAATCGAGTCCTGAAGCAACAAGATTTGGAATAACTTTAGCATTGGTAGTGCCTGTATCTACAAAATCTATTTTGAATGTAACCGATTTTTCGCCAGCAGCATCAAAAGAGCCACCCCCATTAATCCAGTTATAATCAATTATTGGTTGCATTGCAGCATCATAACCGCCATAAGTAGCGGCAGGAACATCTAAATCAACAATTGTTATATCAGCGTGTGATTTGCTCAGAATAGTCACAATTGCATCCGTTCCGCCAGTTACATTCGTAAAACGATATTGAGCATTAACTTGCCCGGCCGTTCCCGAAATAAGGGTTGGACTTGAAAAGCTCAATGTTGGTATTACACTACAATCAATATCGCCTGGGTCATCAGTTGTAACTACTACTTCTGTGGTTGCCGTAGCTGTACATCCATTTACATTAACTGTCACAGTATATGTACCTGCCATTGATGTAGTCATTGGTAGTGTTGACACATTATTTAAAGTAGATGTAAAAGCATTTGGTCCACTCCAAGAATAAGTATCTCCACCAGTTGAAAATAAGTTTAAAGTTCCACCGATAAGAATTGGTGTATTTGAAGAAGCAGTTGCAGTTGGTATTGTGTTGATTGTTGCTACTGAACTATTTCTTGGACTGCTCACACAACCATTCAAACTGCATTCTACATAATACGTTGTTGTCGTTGAAATACTTGGGGTTGTGTAACTCGCTCCAGTTGCTAAGGAGGTACCACCTGTTAAACCTGTATACCATGAAATTGTACCGCCTGCACAACCGCTTGCACTTAAACTAACTGTGCCTGTACCACATCGACTGCCACCTGCACTTGTTGGCGAACTTGGTATTGGATTAACCGTTACAGTGGTTTGAGCAGTAGTTGAGCACAATTTTGTTCCTCCAATAATCCATTCTGCAAAATTCAATACACTTTCACCACTTGAAGTATTTGCTCCAGATAAAAATACATATCGAACTTCTTCCCCTATAACATTTGGAGTTGGTGAAGCATTTAAAATATCCCCTGTTCCAGTTAAAACATTACTTTGATAAACCATTGCTCCATTTCTCCAAACTTGCATTACTCCACCTTCGGCTCTACTGCTACAACAATCATTTCTTTTATCAATACTTAGATTTGTTATCAAATAGCTTCCTCCCAAATTATATCCAATTCCCCAGTCTGTGCCAGCGGTAACTCGAGAAGCATGAAAAGTATCAACATTTGTATTATCGATATTGTCAAAAAGTGCTGCTGCTCCAGCAAACGAATTTGTCGAATTTATGTAACTAAAATTTGACGAATTGAAATTTGCTACATTAGTTATCAAATTAGTACTAGTCACACTGTTTTGATAAACAGTTGCCGTATAACTTGTATTTGATGTTGGAGAAACCGTAATTGCTGCACTTGAAGAACCATTACTCCACAAATAGTAATTTCCTCCAGTTGCTGAAAGTGTTGTAGATTCTCCACTACAAATTGTAGTTGTACCTGATATGCTTGCCGTAGGTAACACACTTACCGTAATATTTATTGTTGCAGAGGCTGTACACCCTGCTGAGGAAGTTACTGTTACAGTATAAACGCCACCATTTACGGTTTGCCCATTACTTATCGTTGGATTTTGTAAAGTAGATACAAATGAATTTGGACCTACCCATGAATAAGTACCGCCTCCACTTGATGTTAAACTAATCGTATTTCCTACACAAGCTGCTGAACCATTTATTACTACATTCGGAATTGCATTGATTGTTGCTACCGAACTATTTCTTGGACTGCTCACACAACCATTCAAACTACATTCTACATAATACGTTGTCGTCGTTGAAATACTTGGGGTCGTGTAACTAGCTCCGGTTGCTAAGGATGTTCCACCTGTTAAACCTGCATACCATGAAATTGTGCCGCCTGCACAACCACTTGCACTTAAACTAACTGTACCTGCACCACAACGACTGCCGCCCGCACTTGTTGGTGAACTCGGTATTACATTCACCACAACACTTGCTGTAGCTGTTGCTGTACATCCTGCCGATGAGGTTACTGTTACTGTATAAACGCCACCATTTACGGTTTGTCCATTACTTATCGTTGGATTTTGTAAGGTCGAAACAAATGAATTTGGGCCTACCCATGAATATGTACTTCCTCCACTTGATGTTAAACTAATCGTGTTCCCTACACAAATTGTTGTACCTGTGGCACTTGCCGTCGGGATTGTATTGATTGTCGCTACTGAACTATTTCTTGGACTGCTCACACAACCATTCAAACTACATTCTACATAATACGTTGTCGTCGTTGAAATACTTGGGGTCGTGTAACTAGCTCCGGTTGCTAGGGAGGTACCGCCTGTTAAACCTGCATACCATGAAATTGTGCCGCCTGCACAACCACTTGCACTTAAACTAACTGTACCTGTACCACAGCGACTACCACCCGCACTTGTTGGTGAACTCGGTATTACATTTACCACAACACTTGCTGTAGCTGTTGCTGTACATCCTGCCGATGAGGTTACTGTTACTGTATAAACCCCACCATTTACGGTTTGTCCATTACTTATCGTTGGATTTTGTAAAGTAGATACAAATGAATTTGGACCTACCCATGAATATGTACCACCTCCACTCGATGTTAAACTAATCGTGTTCCCTACACAAATTGTTGTACCTGTGGCACTTGCCGTCGGGATGGCATTGATTGTCGCTACTGAACTATTTCTTGGACTGCTCACACAGCCATTCAAACTACATTCTACATAATATGTTGTCGTCGTTGAAATACTTGGGGTCGTGTAACTAGCTCCGGTTGCAAGGGAGGTACCGCCTGTTAAACCTGCATACCATGAAATTGTACCGCCGGCACAACCACTTGCACTTAAACTAACTGTGCCTGCACCACAACGACTACCACCCGCACTTGTTGGTGAACTCGGTATTACATTCACCACAACACTTGCTGTAGCTGTTGCTGTACATCCTGCCGATGAGGTTACTGTTACTGTGTAAACGCCACCATTTACGGTTTGTCCATTACTTATCGTTGGATTTTGTAAAGTAGATACAAATGAATTTGGGCCTACCCATGAATATGTACTTCCTCCACTTGATGTTAAACTAATCGTGTTCCCTACACAAATTGTTGTACCTGTGGCACTTGCCGTCGGGATGGCATTGATTGTCGCTACTGAACTATTTCTTGGACTGCTCACACAACCATTCAAACTACATTCTACATAATACGTTGTCGTCGTTGAAATACTTGGGGTCGTGTAACTTGCTCCGGTTGCTAAGGAGGTACCGCCTGTTAAACCTGCATACCATGAAATTGT
>NZ_CAKLPY010000013.1 GCF_923079645.1 Emticicia aquatica
TACAGGTCGCTGTATATGTGCCTGCGGTGCTTACTGTGATGCTTGTACCTGTTGAAGTATTGCTCCACTTAACTGTGCCTGCACATCCTGTTGCACTTAATGTTGCTATTTCGCCATTACACAAGCTATTCTTGTTGCTGCTGATGACTGGTGCCACTGGCGTACTGCCTGTCGTGATTACTACTGAATTACTGTTACCACTTTCGCCACAACTGTTTGTACAGGTCGCTGTATATGTGCCTGCGGTGCTTACTGTGATGCTTGTGCCTGTCGAAGTATTGCTCCACTTAACCGTGCCTGCACATCCTGTCGCACTTAATGTTGCTGTTTCACCATTACACAAGCTATTCTTGTTGCTGCTGATAACTGGTGCCACTGGTGTACTGCCTGTCGTGATTACGATTGGATTTGAATTACCACTCTCCCCACAAATCGTCTCACATACTGCTGTGTATGTGCCTGCTACACTCACTGTCATGCTCGTCCCTACTGATGTATTGCTCCACTTAACCGTGCCATTGCAACCTGTCGCAATTAACGTCGCTGTCTCTGTTCCACACAATATCGTCTTAGTACTTGTTGTTACTGGCGTCGTTGGACTAACTCCTACTCTAATAATTATTGCATTCGATGAACTGCTACTGCCACAACTATTGCTACACGTTGCTGTATATGTGCCCGACGTCGTCACTTCTAATACACTACCACTTCCCCCTGATACATTCCAACTCAAGAGGCCTACACATCCACTCGCGGTTAATCTCGCTTTCTCACCATCACAACATATCGTCTTATCTGATACTACGATTGGGGCCGATGGCGTACTGCCTGTCGTCATTACGATTGGATTTGAATTACCACTCTCGCCACAACTGTTTGTACAGGTCGCTGTATATGTGCCTGCGGTGCTTACTGTGATGCTTGTACCTGTTGAGGTATTGCTCCACTTAACCGTACCTGCACATCCTGTTGCACTCAACGTCGCACTTTCTCCATTACACAAGCTGTTCTTAGTCGTGCTGATGACTGGGGCCACTGGCGTACTGCCTGTCGTGATTACGATTGGATTTGAATTACCACTCTCGCCACAACTGTTTGTACAGGTCGCTGTGTATGTACCTGCGGTGCTTACTGTGATGCTTGTCCCTACTGATGTATTGCTCCACTTAACTGTCCCTGCACAACCTGTTGCACTCAACGTCGCTGTCTCGCCATTACACAAACTGTTCTTAGTCGTGCTGATAACTGGGGCCGATGGTGTACTGCCTGTCGTGATTACGATTGGATTTGAATTTACACTCTCGCCACAACTGTTTGTACAAGTCGCTGTATATGTGCCTGCGGTGCTTACCGTGATGCTTGTGCCTGTCGATGTATTGCTCCATTTAACCGTGCCTGCACATCCTGTCGCACTCAACGTCGCACTTTCTCCATTACACAAACTGTTCTTCGTCGTGCTGATGACTGGGGCCGATGGTGTACTACCTGTCGTAATTACTATTGGATTTGAATTACCACTCTCGCCACAACTGTTTGTACAGGTCGCTGTGTATGTGCCCGAGGTGCTTACTGTGATGCTTGTACCTGTTGATGTGTTGCTCCACTTAACCGTGCCTGCACATCCTGTTGCACTCAACGTCGCTGTCTCGCCATTACACAAACTGTTCTTAGTAGTACTAATCAATGGTGCCACTGGCGTACTGCCTGTCGTGATTACTATTGGGTTTGAATTACCACTCTCGCCACAAATCGTCTCACATACTGCTGTGTATGTGCCTGCTACACTCACCGTGATGCTCGTCCCTACTGATGTATTGCTCCACTTAACCGTACCATTGCAACCTGTCGCAATTAACGTCGCTGTCTCTGTTCCACACAATACCGTCTTAGTACTTGTTATTACTGGCGTCGTTGGACTAACTCCTACTCTAATAATTATTGCATTCGATGAACTGCTACTGCCACAACTATTGCTACACGTTGCTGTATATGTGCCCGACGTCGTCACTTCTAATACACTACCACTTCCCCCTGATACATTCCAACTCAAGAGGCCTACACATCCACTCGCGGTTAATCTCGCTTTCTCTCCATCACAACATATCGTCTTATCTGATACTACGATTGGGGCCGATGGAGTACTGCCTGTCGTGATTACGATTGGGTTTGAATTACCACTCTCGCCACAACTGTTTGTACAGGTCGCTGTATATGTGCCTGCGGTGCTTACTATGATGCTTGTACCTGTTGATGTATTGCTCCACTTAACTGTCCCTGCACAACCTGTTGCACTCAACGTCGCTGTCTCGCCATTACACAAGCTGTTCTTAGTCGTGCTGATGACTGGGGCCACTGGCGTACTGCCTGTCGTAATTACGATTGGATTTGAATTACCACTCTCGCCACAACTGTTTGTACAGGTCGCTGTGTATGTGCCTGCTACACCTACTGTGATGCTTGTACCTGTTGAGGTATTGCTCCACTTAACTGTGCCTGCACAGCCTGTCGCACTCAACGTCGCTGTCTCTGTTCCACACAATACTGTCTTAGTACTTGTTATCACTGGCGTCGTTGGACTAACTCCTACTCTGATAATTATTGCATTCGATGAACTGCTACTGCCACAACTATTGCTACACGTTGCTGTATATGTGCCCGACGTCGTCACTTCTAATACACTACCACTTCCCCCTGATACATTCCAACTCAAGGTGCCTACACATCCACTCGCGGTTAATCTCGCTTTCTCTCCATCACAACATATCGTCTTATCTGATACTACGATTGGGGCCGATGGCGGATTTTTTCTTTCAATCACAACCTCAATACTGCTACCACTAGTACCACAAATATTCGTACATGTTACGGTATATGTTGCTGGCGTAGTTACTGTGATTGTCGATGTTGATTCTCCATTACTCCATGCGAGCGTACCCTCACAACCTGTCGCTGTTAATGTCGCTGATTCACCGCTACAAATGGCTGTTTTATCTGCTTTAACAATAGGTGCTGAAGGAGCATTTCCACGCTTAATTTCTATGACATTTGAACTTGGACTTACTCCACAAATCGTTTCACAAACGGCTGCGTATGTTCCTGCAACACTTACTGTGATACTAGTACCTGTTGCTGTTGTATTCCATTTCACGGTTCCATTACAACCAGTTGCCGTTAATATTGCCGTTTCTGTGCCACAAATCGTTAATTTATTGGCAGTAATTGTTGGGGTAGTTGGGGTAACACCTGTTCGGATAATAACTGGAATTGAAGATGTACTTGTTCCACAAATATTTGTACAAGTTGCAGAATAAGACCCCGATGTAGTTACTTGTAAAGTGCTACCCGTTGCTCCTAATACATTCCAAGTTATTGTTCCAGTTGTACATCCGCTTGCTGTTAATGTTGCCGTTTCACCATTACAACAAATCGTTTTATCTGTTGAAATTATTGGGGCAGATGGAGATGTACCTTTTTCGATATTAATACTTCCACTTGATACGCTTGTACCACAATCGGTTGTACATGTTGCTGTGTAAGCTCCACTTTGATTAACAATAATTGATGACCCTGTTGAACCATTGCTCCAAAGAACACTTCCTGCACAACCTGCTGCGGTTAAAGTTGCCGTTTCGGCATCACAAATGGTTGTTTTAGAAGCAGTTACAGTTGGAGGGTTTGGTTTATCACCAATTTTGATAATGATTTCATTTGATTTAGGGCTTATTCCGCAAATTGTCTCACATCTTGCCGAATATGTGCCTGCAGTTACATTAATTATTGTACCTGTAGCACTTGTACTCCAAACAACCGTTCCATTACAACCTGTTGCTGTCAATGTTGCCGTTTCTGTTCCGCAAATTGTCAATTTGTTAGCTGTAATTGTTGGTGTTGTTGGTGTAACGCCTGTATGTATTTCTATCGTATTCGATGCTGAACTTTGTCCACAACTATTGCTACAAGTTGCCGTATAAATTGCTGACGTTGTAACTTCAATTGTACTTGTTGTAGCACCTGTACTCCATGAAATTCTTCCTGTGCATCCGTTGGCAGTTAATATTGCTGATTCACCGTCACAACAGATTGTTTTGTTACTTGTAATAGTTGGAGCAACTGGAGTTGAACCTCTTGTTACTACTACTGAATTTGAATTTCCACTTGAACAATCACCTACTTTACAAATAGCTGTGTATGTTCCTTCAGCAGTTACCGATATGGTACTTCCTGTTGCTAATGTTGACCAAACTATTGTTCCACCTGTACAAGCTGAAGCTTTTAGCACTACTGAACCGTTTTCACAAATTGTTGTTGGCCCATCAATGCTGATAGTAGGTGGTGTTGGTTTTTCTTTTACATCAACCACAACTATTCCAGCTGTTGTACAATAGTCTTTCGTAACTGTTATTGTGTAAGTTCCTTCAGCCGCTAATGTTACTGCATTTATGGTGGCTATTCTGCTTGCTTGTGCAAATGCGTTTGGTCCTGTCCAAGAATACGTTGCACCAACACCAAAATCTGGAGCTGTTAAAGTCAGATTTTGACCTTCGCAAACATTAACATTTGAAGAAATTATTTTATCTAAAACTTTTACTGTTACAACTGTTGCTGTAGTACCAACGCATCCTTTACTATCTGTTACAGTTACGCTGTATGTACCTTGGGCAGCAGCAGTTGCTGATAAGATAGTTGGATTTTGTAATGTTGAAGCAAATCCATTTGGTCCGTTCCAAGAATACGTTACACCGCCACTTGAGTTTAATTGGATTGTTGCTCCTTCACAAACTGGCGAATTACTACTGATAGTCGGTACTAACTGTGCTGGTTGGTTAACCACAATTCCTGTTACCGAAACTTTACAACCATTGGCGTCAGTTACTTCAACTGAGTATGTACCTGCAATCAAGTTTGATATTGTAGATACGGTTGCACCAGTATTCCATTTGTAAGTATATGGTGTTTTTCCACCAACAACATTTACAGTTGCAGAACCATCGTTGCCTCCATAACAAGTTACATCTGTATGAGATGGAGTCGCTAAAAGCTTGTCTGGTTGTTTTACTTCAACAACTGTCGTTTTGATACAGTTATTTGCATCTTTAACAGTTAATGTATAAACTCCAGCTGTTAGGTTTCCAAATACATTACTAGATTGGAAGTTTGTTCCATCTTTACTGTAAGTATAAGTTGTTTTACCGCCAGTAGCCGTTAGTGTTATTGAACCGTTATTTTCGTCATTACATTTTACATCGGTTGCAATTCCTGATAATGTAAGCGGGTCTGGTTGAGTAATTGTTACACTTGTAGTTTTAAGACAATTATTTGCATCTTTTACTGTAAAAGTATAAGTACCTGCCAATAAATTGTTGAACACATTTGATGATTGGAAGTTTGCACCATCTTTGCTATAAGAATAAGTTGTTTTACCTCCTGTAGCAGTTAATGTTACACTACCGTCATTTCCTCCATAACATTTCACATCAACTGGCGAACCAACTAATGTTAAAGCATCTGGTTGAGTAATTATTACACTTGTAGTTTTAGTACAACCGTTGTAATCTTTTACTGTAAAAGTATAAGTACCTGCCAATAAATCATTGAAAATATTTGATGCTTGGAAGTTTGTTCCATCTTTGCTATATGAATAAGTAACGGTACCACCACCTGCGGTTAATGTTACTTTTCCATCATTTCCACCAAAGCATTTCACATCATCTTGTGAAGATGTTAATGTTAATACAGTCGGTTGCGTAATCGTTACTGTTGCGGTCGCTGTACAAGCATTTGCATCTGTTACCGTTACGGTATAAGTGCCTGCTACTAAATTATTCGCTGTTGCTGACGTGCCACCACTTGGACTCCAGGCATAACTGTAAGCTGTTGTACCGCCATTTGCAGTCACCGTTGCACTGCCATCGTTGCCGCCATAACATTTAACATTTACACCCACCGCACTCGCTGTTAATTTCGTCGGTTGTGTAATCGTTACTGTTGCAGTTGCTGTACAAGCATTTGCATCCGTTACCGTTACTGTATAAGTTCCTGCTACTAAATTATTCGCTGTTGCTGACGTGCCACCACTTGGACTCCATGCATAACTGTAAGCTGTTGTACCACCATTCGCTGTGACCGTTGCACTGCCATCATTGCCACCATAACATTTTACATTTACCCCTACCGCACTCGCTGTTAATTTCGTCGGTTGCGTAATCGTTACTGTCGCGGTCGCTGTACAGGCATTTGCATCCGTTACCGTTACTGTATAAGTTCCTGCTGTTAAATTATTCGCTGTTGCTGACGTGCCACCACTTGGACTCCATGCATAACTGTAAGCTGTTGTCCCACCATTCGCTGTCACCGTTGCACTGCCATCATTGCCGCCATAACATTTTACATTTACGCCCACCGCACTCGCTGTTAATTTCGTCGGTTGCGTGATCGTTACTGTCGCTGTTGCTGTACAGGCATTTGCATCCGTTACTGTTACTGTGTATGTTCCTGCTGTTAAATTATTCGCTGTTGCACCTGTGCCACCACTTGGACTCCAGGCATAACTGTAAGCTGTTGTACCACCATTTGCTGTGACCGTTGCACTACCATCATTGCCGCCATAACATTTTACATTTACACCTACTGCACTCGCTGTTAAACGGCTTGGTTGCGTAATCGTTACTGTCGCGGTCGCTGTACAAGCATTTGCATCCGTTACTGTTACTGTGTATGTTCCTGCTACTAAATTATTCGCTGTTGCTGACGTGCCGCCACTTGGACTCCATGCATAACTGTAAGCTGTTGTTCCGCCATTTGCTGTTACTATTGCACTGCCATCATTGCCGCCATAACATTTAACATTTACCCCTACTGCACTCGCTGTTAATTTCGTCGGTTGCGTAATCGTTACTGTCGCGGTCGCTGTACAGGCATTTGCATCCGTTACCGTTACTGTATAAGTGCCTGCTACTAAATTGTTCGCTGTTGCTGACGTGCCACCACTTGGACTCCATGCATAACTGTAAGCTGTTGTTCCACCATTCGCTGTCACCGTTGCACTGCCATCATTGCCGCCATAACATTTTACATTTACGCCCACCGCACTCGCTGTTAATTTCGTCGGTTGCGTGATCGTTACTGTCGCTGTTGCTGTACAGGCATTTGCATCCGTTACTGTTACGGTATATGTTCCTGCTGTTAAATTATTCGCTGTTGCACCTGTGCCACCACTTGGACTCCAGGCATAACTGTAAGCTGTTGTACCACCATTTGCTGTGACCGTTGCACTACCATCATTGCCGCCATAACATTTTACATTTACACCTACTGCACTCGCTGTTAAACGGCTTGGTTGCGTAATCGTTACTGTCGCGGTCGCTGTACAAGCATTTGCATCCGTTACTGTTACTGTGTATGTTCCTGCTACTAAATTATTCGCTGTTGCT
>NZ_CAKLPY010000014.1 GCF_923079645.1 Emticicia aquatica
TTACTGTTGCGGTCGCTGTACAAGCATTTGCATCGGTTACCGTTACGGTATAAGTGCCTGCTACTAAATTATTCGCTGTTGCTGACGTGCCACCACTTGGACTCCATGCATAACTGTAAGCTGTTGTACCACCATTCGCTGTCACCGTTGCACTGCCATCATTGCCGCCATAACATTTTACATTTACACCTACCGCACTCGCTGTTAAACGGCTTGGTTGCGTAATCGTTACCGTTGCGGTCGCTGTACAGGCATTTGCATCCGTTACTGTTACGGTATAAGTTCCTGCTGTTAAATTGTTCGCTGTTGCACCTGTGCCACCACTTGGACTCCATGCATAACTGTAAGCTGTTGTCCCACCATTCGCTGTCACCGTTGCACTGCCATCATTGCCGCCATAACATTTTACATTTACACCTACTGCACTCGCTGTTAATTTCGTCGGTTGAGTAATCGTTACTGTTGCGGTCGCATAACATCCTCTTGAATCAGTCACTGTTACTGAATATGTACCAACCGTAAAGTTGTTTACAGTTGCAGTGGTAGCTCCATTACTCCATAAATAAGTATAAGGAGTTTGACCACCAGAAGCTGCTACTGTAGCCCTTCCGTTGTTTCCACCATAACAAGAAACAGGAATTACTGTATTTGGATTAATCGCAAGTTTAACTTGACAAATATCAATATTTGCATAATCATGGTCATCTTCATCACCTCCACTTTTACCATTCTCATTGGTAATGTCATCCTTCATTTGAGGACTTACTTCACCTGTTTGATTTCCATTATTTGCATCTGGTGTGCTGTCAATATCATCAACAGAATTTCCATTTTGGTCTTTAGCAGAAGAAATTTCAGCAGTATTTACCAAAAGAGTACCAGTATAATCAGCATTTACTCTTAAAGTTATTTCGACAGTTGTACTTGAATTAGCAGCCAAATTGGCAATTGAACTATTCAAAGTTGCTCCTCCACTTGTAGCAGTCCAACTCGCATCATTCAACGTCATTCCTGTCGGAATATAATCTATAACTTGAATATTTTTAGCAGCTACTGTACCTTGATTAAAGATTGAAATAGTAAATTTCACATTACTTCCTGGCATAATAGCAAGTGATTGACCTGTTGAAATTGTTTTCTTCAAAGCCAAGTCAAATTTCTCTACATTGATAGTTTCAATATCATGGTCATCTTCATCACCACCACTCTTACCATTCTCGTTTATAACATCATTTTTAACTGTCCCATCATTTGTGTTATCTGAATCTGGGGTACTATCAATATCTGTTACGCTTGAACCATTATTATCTTTTGCACTGCTGATTTCTGAATAATTATTCAAACTACCACTTACACCAGCATTAACAGTGAACGTAATACTTACAACTGCACTTTCTCCTGCTACTATTGCTGGTATAGCTGTGTTTAATGTTGCCTTTCCACTTGCAGCAGTCCAGTTTGCATCGTTCAACGTTAAGCCTGTTGGAATATAATCTACTATTGCTATATCTTTCGCACCAATTGTCCCTTGATTATAAACCGTAATATCAAACTTCACATCTCTTCCTGCAACTATTGGTTGTTGTGTGCTGCTATTTAATGTTTTTTTCAACGCTAAGTCAAACTTCTCAACTGATACGCTTGCTGGATCTTCATCATCTTCATCAGTTGCCGCAATGCCATCGCCAATTGCTCCTGTACCATTTCCATTAATATAATCATCGGCTGGACTATCTACTTGTCCACCTTTATCGTTACCTAAAATTCCATCAGGCGTACTATCTTTATCATTTAAACTTAACGCATTTGATGCCGACGAAACCTCTGCTCTATTTACTAAAACCTGACCTTGGTAAGTCACAACGTTGTTAGCTCTTAGAATAATTGTTTTCTTAACACTTGTATTGTAAGGTGCTAAAGAGGCAATCGGGATTTTTAAAGTAGCAACACTTCCAGAGACATTCCAGTTAGTTTCTATTGGACTTAAAGTCATTCCCGCAGGAATATAATCGCTCACCTGAATATTTGTCGCTGTAATTGTACCTTGGTTAATTACTTCAATTTCATAAGTTACATCATAGCCTGGAATAACCGTCGCTGCTGAAGTACGCACTTTCTTTAATGCTAAATCGAATGTTTGAGTAATATTCAATAAAGCTGGGTCTTCATCATCTTCATCAGTTGCAGCCACACCATCACCAATTACACCTGTGCCATTTCCATCTACGTAATCATCCGCTGGACTACTTACGAGGCCACCTTTATCGTCACCCAATATTGCGTTTGGATTACTATCAATATCTGAAAGTCCTCTAGCATTTGAAGCAGAACTAATCTCTGCTCTGTTTACTACTGATGCTCCTTCAAAATTATTATTAATTGTAAATGTTATGTCTTTCGTAACTGTTATAGTTGGAGCAAGGCTTGCAATGACAGTATTTAAAGTTGCCTTTCCACTTGCAGCAGTCCAGTTTGCATCGTTCAACGTTAAGCCTGTTGGAATATAATCCGTTACTTGAATATTCGTTGCCGTTACTGTTCCTTGATTTATGACAGAAATAGTAAATGTCACATTATCTCCTGGCTTGTATGTACCTGCAGTTTTTAAAACTTTTTTGAGAGCTAAATCGAATGAACAATCTTGCGGTGTTAGTGTCACAGTGGTTGTAGCGATACATCCATTTTTATCAGTAACCACTACACTGTATGTTCCTTCTGCTTTAGCAGTTAAGTCTTGTGTTGTAGCACCATTCGACCATAAATAAGTATATGGTGTAGTTCCACCAGAAACTGAAAGGTCAATTGAACCATCTGATTTTTCACATTTAGGGTCAATTTTTGTTTTTGTCAACTGCAACGTTGCTGGTTGGGTAAGAGAAGTTGTAGCAGTTGCGATACATCCTTTTGTATCCTTAACTGTTATTGTATATGTGATATTTGGGTCTAAACCTGTGAATGTATTCGATGCAGCGGCTGTTGTTGTAAATGAACCGCCGTTTATATTGAATGTATATTGAGCAGTTCCACCATTTCCTTCTGCTAAAATTTTACCATCTTTTGCACCATAACAAGAAATATTTGTTGGTGTTAAAGAAACAGTTGGATTTGGATTTACTGTTACTATTACTTCGTCAGAAGCCGTACAACCATTGTTTGAGCTAGTCGTACAAACTACTGAATATGTAACTGTAATTGGTGAAATTCCTGTGTTTATTGGTGTGATTGTTACTGTTGATGTTGTCGCATTATTGGCTGTTGAACTCCACAATAATGTACCACCTGCACAGCCAGTTGCTGTCAAAGTTGTAGATGCTCCGCTACACAATTGGAAGTCGATTGGTAAACTTACTGTCGGTTTCGCGGTTACAGTTACTACTCCTGTCGAGGTCGCCGTACAATTATTACTATTTGTACATGTCGCTACATAACTATATGAACCTGTCGATAATGGACTAACAGTTATTGTGGTTCCTG
>NZ_CAKLPY010000015.1 GCF_923079645.1 Emticicia aquatica
CAGAGACAGCGACGTTAATTGCGACAGGTTGCAATGGCACGGTTAAGTGGAGCAATACATCAGTAGGGACGAGCATCACGGTGAGTGTAGCAGGCACATACACAGCAGTATGTGAGACGATTTGTGGAGAGAGTAGTAATTCAAACCCAATAGTAATCACGACAGGCAATACGCCATCGGCACCGGTCATCAGCACAACGAAGTATAGTTTGTGTAATGGCGAGACAGCGACGTTGAGTGCGACAGGCTGTGCAGGGACAGTTAAGTGGAGCAATACTTCGACAGGCACAAGCATCACAGTGAGCACTGCAGGCACATATACAGCGACCTGTACAAACAGTTGTGGGGAGAGTGTAAATTCAAACCCAATAGTAATCACAACAGGCAGTACACCATCGGCACCAGTTATCAGCACGACGAAGAACAGTTTGTGTAATGGCGAGACAGCGACCTTGAGTGCAACAGGCTGTGCAGGGACAGTTAAGTGGAGCAATACTTCAACAGGTACAAGCATCACAGTAAGCACCGCAGGCACATATACAGCGACCTGTACAAACAGTTGTGGGGAGAGTGGTAATTCAAATCCAATCGTAATCACGACAGGCAGTACGCCAGTGGCCCCAGTCATCAGCACGACTAAGAACAGCTTGTGTAATGGCGAGACGGCGACGTTGAGTGCAACAGGCTGTGCAGGGACAGTTAAGTGGAGCAATACTTCAACAGGTACAAGCATCACAGTAAGCACCGCAGGCACATATACAGCGACCTGTACAAACAGTTGTGGGGAGAGTGGTAATTCAAATCCAATCGTAATCACGACAGGCAGTACGCCAGTGGCCCCAGTCATCAGCACGACTAAGAACAGCTTGTGTAATGGCGAGACAGCGACGTTGAGTGCAACAGGTTGTGCAGGAACGGTTAAGTGGAGTAATACATCGACAGGCACAAGCATCACGGTAAGCACCGCAGGCACATATACAGCGACCTGTACAAACAGTTGTGGCGAGAGTGTAAATTCAAACCCAATCGTAATCACGACAGGCAGTACGCCATCGGCCCCAATCGTAGTATCAGATAAGACGATATGTTGTGATGGAGAGAAAGCGAGATTAACCGCGAGTGGATGTGTAGGCATCTTGAGTTGGAATGTATCAGGGGGAAGTGGTAGTGTATTAGAAGTGACGACGTCGGGCACATATACAGCAACGTGTAGCAATAGTTGTGGCAGTAGCAGTTCATCGAATGCAATAATTATCAGAGTAGGAGTTAGTCCAACGACGCCAGTGATAACAAGTACTAAGACAGTATTGTGTGGAACAGAGACAGCGACGTTAATTGCGACAGGTTGCAATGGCACGGTTAAGTGGAGCAATACATCAGTAGGGACGAGCATCACGGTGAGTGTAGCAGGCACATACACAGCAGTATGTGAGACGATTTGTGGGGAGAGTGGTAATTCAAATCCAATAGTAATCACGACAGGCAGTACGCCAGTGGCCCCAGTCATCAGCACAACTAAGAACAGCTTGTGTAATGGCGAAATAGCAACATTAAGTGCAACAGGATGTGCAGGCACGGTTAAGTGGAGCAACACCTCAACAGGTACAAGCATCACAGTAAGTACATCAGGTACATACACAGCAAGTTGTATGAATAGTTGTGGCGAAAGTGGCAACAGTAATTCAGTAGTAATCACAACAGGTAGCAGTCCAGCAGCCCCAGTTATCAGCAGCAACAAGAACAGTTTGTGTAATGGCGAGACAGCGACCTTGAGTGCAACAGGATGTGCAGGTACAGTTAAGTGGAGCAACACCTCAACAGGTACAAGCATCACGGTAAGTACATCAGGCACATACACAGCAAGTTGTATGAATAGTTGTGGCGAGAGTGGCAACAGCAATTCAGTAGTGATCACGACAGGTAGCAGTCCAGCAGCCCCAGTTATCAGCAGCAACAAGAATAGCTTGTGTAATGGCGAGACAGCAACATTAAGTGCGACAGGATGTGCAGGTACAGTTAAGTGGAGTAATACATCAACAGGTACAAGCATCACAGTAAGTGTAGCAGGCACATACACAGCAAGTTGTATGAATAGTTGTGGCGAGAGTGGCAACAGCAATTCAGTAGTGATCACGACAGGCAACAGCCCAGCAGCCCCAGTTATCAGCAGCAACAAGAACAGTTTGTGTAATGGAGAAACAGCGACCTTGAGTGCAACAGGATGTGCAGGCACAGTTAAGTGGAGTAATACTTCGACAGGTACAAGCATCACAGTAAGTACATCAGGCACATACACAGCGACCTGTACAAACAGTTGTGGGGAGAGTGTAAATTCAAACCCAATAGTAATCACGACAGGCAGTACGCCAGTGGCCCCAGTCATCAGCACGACTAAGAACAGTTTGTGTAATGGCGAGACAGCAACATTAAGTGCAACAGGCTGTGCAGGAACGGTTAAGTGGAACAATACTTCAACAGGTACAAGCATCACGGTGAGCACCGCAGGCACATACACAGCGACCTGTACAAACAGTTGTGGCGAGAGTGGCAATTCAAACCCAATAGTAATCACGACAGGCAGTACGCCAGTGGCCCCAGTCATCAGCACGACTAAGAACAGTTTGTGTAATGGCGAGACAGCGACGTTAATTGCGACAGGTTGCAATGGCACGGTTAAGTGGAGCAATACATCAGTAGGGACGAGCATCACAGTGAGCACCGCAGGCACATACACAGCAAGTTGTATGAATAGTTGTGGGGAGAGTGGTAATTCAAATCCAATCGTAATTACGACAGGCAGTACACCAGTGGCACCAGTCATCAGCACGACTAAGAATAGCTTGTGTAATGGCGAAATAGCAACATTAAGTGCAACAGGATGTGCAGGAACGGTTAAGTGGAGCAATACTTCAACAGGTACAAGCATCACAGTGAGCACCGCAGGCACATACACAGCAGTATGTGAGACGATTTGTGGGGAGAGTGTAAATTCAAATCCAATCGTAATCACGACAGGCAGTACACCATCGGCCCCAGTTATCAGCACGACTAAGAACAGTTTGTGTAATGGCGAGACAGCGACGTTGAGTGCAACAGGTTGTGCAG
>NZ_CAKLPY010000016.1 GCF_923079645.1 Emticicia aquatica
TCCAACAATCTGAAAGATAGACGAAAGCTCCCACAAGAAAGCCCGATATACTCGAAGGTATATCGGGCTTTTGTCTATCTTGAGTTGACCGACAACGGGGCATTCCAAGGAATTTATTAGGGCATAAAGTAGATGCGTTTACACTCCCCTTCAAACTATTTTTACCTCAAAACATTACTTTCTTTGGTATTTAGCTACTTTTGAGCAATAAATACCCTTACCCAAACTTTGGGATTAAGCCTTGCCAAATGTCGTTTGATTGATGTTGCCTCCTTTCAATCATTCTTTACACTGGTGAAGCCTTATTTCTCACTTGGGATTCTGATTTTATCGGCTCGCAACTAGGACCATAAATCACCGCTATACAGACCATTCTACCTTCGCCACAACACTGACACCTACCTATGTCTGTCCCGTATTTTTCCAGTATGAACTGCTCTACACTCAGCTTGGGCAAAGGTTTCCGCTCACATAATTGCATACTCGAAAGTATCTGTTTTATCCGTTCTTGCTTGCCTCGATTTCGCAAATACCCGTAATGTCTAATTTTAACAAAGTACCTCGGAAGGATATGTTGCTCAAAACGACGCAGGAACTCTTCATGACTCAACGTCATTTGCTTGACTTTACTGCCATCAGCGTAGTCTTTGTAGGTAAAACTAACCGTCGATTGTCCTACCTCGGTAATACGGTTACTGCTGATGGCGATTCTATGGGTGTATCTCCCCAAGTATTCTAAAACCCCCTTCGCTCCCCCGAAGGGACGTTTGGCATACACATTCCATGTTTTTCGACCAATCTGACTCAATAATTCCTCAAAATCAAGGTTATTGAGTCGGAGTTTGGGCCTTAGTTTCCGCAAACCTTTCATCAAGATGGCCTTAAAGACTATCTTCAAAGCTCCCACTGGAAAAAGAAACTTCCCGCTGACTCGCTTACTATGATGCCATTGATTGCCATCGAAGCCTCCCCCACTGACAATGCAGTGAACATGCGGATGAAACGACAAATTCTGGCCCCACGTGTGCAGTACCGACGTGATACCAATTTCAGCACCCAAATATTTAGGGTCTTTACCAAACTGTAAGAGTGTCTGAGAGGAAGCATCCAATAACAAATTATACAGTAACGTACGATTGCCCATCATCAAACCATTCAGTTCATGAGGCAGCGTAAAGACCACATGATAGTAAGTCGTTGGCAATAACTCTTGCTGACGTTGCCCGACCCATTGCTCGCGACCCAAGTGGCCGCAAAACAGACAATGACGATTCCCACAGCCATGAAACTGCATCTGTTGATGACCACAATCGCTGCATTGACTCAGATGATAACCATTGGATAACGTTCGACAAGTTCTCAGTTGACCAAAAACACTCTTGGAGTAGGGATTGAAGCCCATTATTTGTGCTTTACTAAAAATCCCCTGTAAACTTAATTGCTTACTCATCACAGGTAACTATCCAATGGATTGACGATGCTACGACGTTTGCTCTCCTGAAGATGTAAATACACCATGGTCGTACTAATGTGGGAATGACCCAATAACTGCTGAATTGTTGGAATGTCTATACCTGCATCCAAAAGGTGTGTAGCAAAACTATGACGCAACGTATGACAACACATCCGTCGAGCTGGACTCAACAAGCCAGCTCCACCTATTGCACATCGAACATGGTATTGTATCGAACGTACTTGCATAGGTTGCCCAACTTTCCGCCCTTCAAATAGGTATACTTGGGGGCGGTATAATCGCCAGTATCCTTCTAATAAATTCAATAACTTCTCTGAAAGTAAGGTGTAACGTTCTTTATTCCCTTTCCCCTGAGCTATGCGAAGACGTAAATTCGGTCGGTCGATATCGCTCAGCTTTAAATGTTGTAATTCACTCAAACGAATACCTGTACCATAAAATACCGACACAATTGCCTTCTGTTGTAAGCCTGAACAACTATTCAAAACCATGCCTATCTCCGCTTGACTCAGTATACTTGGTATAAATTGCTTTTTCAGTGGATAAAACGAACGTGCTCGAATAGCGGGTAGCTGCAATAGGTGTTGAAAGAAAAAGCTCAGTGCCTGGGCAGCTATATGGCATTTCCCCCACGAGGCATTAAAGTGTTCTTGGATATATCGCAAATAATGGATGATGTCCATCTGCGTTAGGCTATGGGCTGAGCGGTCTGCGTAATGGCTCAGTAGATAACGTAGCTCATAGCTGTAGTTTTTAATGGTGCGAGGTGAATAGTGTTTCACTCGCATGTAATTTTGTAAGTCTTTCAGGAGATTCTCTGACTCAGCACTCAGTTGCAAAGGAGCATACAAACTGTTTTTTTGTTAACATCGCTAATATTATTTTTGGTGAGTTGCTAATTTAATCCTTTTTTTACTATTTTTACAAAACCCTTCAACAAAGTTGTTGGTTCAACTCTATGCAAGTGCGTAAACGCTTGAAAATCAATTAGTTAATCCAAAATCAATCCCCAGCATCGCACTTGCGAGTCGTTGGAA
>NZ_CAKLPY010000017.1 GCF_923079645.1 Emticicia aquatica
AACCGACGAAATTAACAGCGAGTGCAGTGGGCGTAAATGTAAAATGTTATGGCGGCAATGATGGTAGTGCAACGGTGACAGCGAATGGTGGAACAACAGCTTACAGTTATGCATGGAGTCCAAGTGGTGGCACGTCAGCAACAGCGAATAATTTAGTAGCAGGAACATACACAGTAACAGTAACGGATGCAAATGCCTGTACAGCAACTGCAACAGTAACGATTACCCAACCGACGAAATTAACAGCGAGTGCGGTAGGGGTAAATGTAAAATGTTATGGTGGCAATGATGGCAGTGCAACGGTCACAGCAAATGGCGGTACAACAGCTTACAGCTATGCATGGAGTCCAAGTGGTGGCACGTCAGCAACAGCGAATAATTTAGTAGCAGGCACTTATACCGTAACGGTAACAGATGCAAATGCTTGTACAGCGACCGCAACAGTAACGATTACACAACCGACGAAATTAACAGCGAGTGCGGTAGGTGTAAATGTAAAATGTTATGGCGGCAACGATGGCAGTGCAACGGTGACAGCGAATGGCGGTACAACAGCTTACAGTTATGCATGGAGTCCAAGTGGTGGCACGTCAGCAACAGCGAATAATTTAGTAGCAGGAACATACACAGTAACAGTAACCGATGCAAATGCTTGTACAGCGACCGCAACAGTAACGATCACGCAACCGACGAAATTAACAGCGAGTGCGGTAGGAGTAAATGTTAAATGTTATGGAGGCAATGATGGCAGTGCAACAGTGACTGCGAATGGCGGAACAACAGCTTACAGTTATGCATGGAGTCCAAGTGGTGGCACGTCAGCAACAGCGAATAATTTAGTAGCAGGAACATACACAGTAACAGTAACGGATGCAAATGCCTGTACAGCAACAGCGACAGTAACGATTACTCAACCGACGAAATTAACAGCGAGTGCGGTAGGTGTAAATGTAAAATGTTATGGCGGCAATGATGGCAGTGCAACGGTGACAGCGAATGGTGGGACAACAGCTTACAGTTATGCATGGAGTCCAAGTGGTGGCACGTCAGCAACAGCGAATAATTTAGTAGCAGGCACTTATACCGTAACGGTAACCGATGCAAATGCTTGTACAGCGACCGCAACAGTAACGATTACGCAACCGACGAAATTAACAGCGAGTGCGGTGGGTGTAAATGTTAAATGTTATGGCGGCAACGATGGCAGTGCAACGGTGACAGCGAATGGTGGGACAACAGCTTACAGTTATGCATGGAGTCCAAGTGGTGGCACGTCAGCAACAGCGAATAATTTAGTAGCAGGAACTTATACAGTAACAGTAACAGATGCAAATGCTTGTACAGCGACCGCGACAGTAACGATTACGCAACCAAGCCGTTTAACAGCGAGTGCGGTGGGTGTAAATGTTAAATGTTATGGCGGCAATGATGGCAGTGCAACGGTGACAGCGAATGGTGGGACAACAGCTTACAGTTATGCATGGAGTCCAAGTGGTGGCACGTCAGCAACAGCGAATAATTTAACAGCAGGAACATACACAGTAACAGTAACGGATGCAAATGCTTGTACAGCAACTGCAACAGTAACGATTACGCAACCGACGAAATTAACAGCGAGTGCAGTGGGCGTAAATGTAAAATGTTATGGCGGCAATGATGGTAGTGCAACGGTCACAGCAAATGGTGGTACAACAGCTTACAGTTATGCATGGAGTCCAAGTGGCGGCACAGGTGCAACAGCGAATAATTTAGTAGCAGGAACATACACAGTAACAGTAACGGATGCAAATGCCTGTACAGCAACTGCAACAGTAACGATTACCCAACCGACGAAATTAACAGCGAGTGCGGTAGGGGTAAATGTAAAATGTTATGGTGGCAATGATGGCAGTGCAACGGTCACAGCAAATGGCGGTACAACAGCTTACAGCTATGCATGGAGTCCAAGTGGTGGCACGTCAGCAACAGCGAATAATTTAGTAG
>NZ_CAKLPY010000018.1 GCF_923079645.1 Emticicia aquatica
ACCGTGTAAACGAAGTTTCTAAAAATCTGTTTCAATTCCATAAAGGTGCGATTGGAGTTTTACTTCTAACAATCCTCCTTTTATTGTACCCGTGTTTCAATTCCATAAAGGTGCGATTGGAGTTAATTCTTAATTACTTCGTGTCGTCTTTGCCTTTGTGTTTCAATTCCATAAAGGTGCGATTGGAGTAAAAGAAATCCCTTAGGGGTGATAAATTATGGCAAGGTTTCAATTCCATAAAGGTGCGATTGGAGTGGAATTGCGAATTTTAAGCCTATTGGATTTAAGGTTGTTTCAATTCCATAAAGGTGCGATTGGAGTTAGTTGGTACACAAATAACTTAAAAGACTTCGCTTGTTTCAATTCCATAAAGGTGCGATTGGAGTACAGAAAAAAGGTGTTTGGTATCTTAACTGTGAAGTTGTTTCAATTCCATAAAGGTGCGATTGGAGTTCGCTATTCACGAACGTAAAGGTGGCGGTGGTGCTAATTTCAATTCCATAAAGGTGCGATTGGAGTAATTCTGTTCCATCTATGTAGACAAAAACAAAATCTATTTCAATTCCATAAAGGTGCGATTGGAGTTTTCAATATTCTTACTTCATTGTTGCCTGTAAAAACATTTCAATTCCATAAAGGTGCGATTGGAGTAGATTTGAAGGCAAATTTAGCAAGTCCTACTTTTACGTTTCAATTCCATAAAGGTGCGATTGGAGTATCAACTGAAAATCTTGCTTAGCCAAACCTGTCATGTTTCAATTCCATAAAGGTGCGATTGGAGTTGACAAGCTTCTTTCATATTGTAATTCTTAAATCTGTTTCAATTCCATAAAGGTGCGATTGGAGTAATGATTTGGGTCAATCTTTAGCGGTTTCTGGGGTATTTCAATTCCATAAAGGTGCGATTGGAGTATGTCATGCAAAAATTACCATTATTGAGAACAAAAATATTTCAATTCCATAAAGGTGCGATTGGAGTGATTTGATTGCGTGGTCAACGTCTTGCATTTTGGTATTTCAATTCCATAAAGGTGCGATTGGAGTGTTACCCTATATCTACCAACTGGAATTAATATTTTATTTCAATTCCATAAAGGTGCGATTGGAGTGCATTCCAAGCTTTAGGCCTGCCTCGCAAATTTCATATTTCAATTCCATAAAGGTGCGATTGGAGTATGTTGAAAAAGGTACAATGAGTATATCTGAATTAAAATTTCAATTCCATAAAGGTGCGATTGGAGTAGGAACTATGCCAAAATTAAAGCTGCTGGAAAAAAAATTTCAATTCCATAAAGGTGCGATTGGAGTAAATCTACAAAAGCATTGCTGGCAAACGAGACATTATTTCAATTCCATAAAGGTGCGATTGGAGTTCGCCCAACTTTGCAACAAATGGAGTATGTGAAGATTATTTCAATTCCATAAAGGTGCGATTGGAGTTGTAAATGCCCTTGGAATTGACCGAGATGGCAATATATTTCAATTCCATAAAGGTGCGATTGGAGTCATCTGGAACAGTAATTTATAATGTTTCAGCCGCATTTCAATTCCATAAAGGTGCGATTGGAGTCACTCGTCGGAAAACACTACTTCTACGATAAGCACGATTTCAATTCCATAAAGGTGCGATTGGAGTAATGTTGCGGGTACTATTCAGGCTACTCAGCTGAAATATTTCAATTCCATAAAGGTGCGATTGGAGTTTATGAAATTCCAAGAACAAATTGCAGAAAAATTGTATTTCAATTCCATAAAGGTGCGATTGGAGTCCGACTACAGGTTTTTTACAGGCTAAAATAGCATCATTTCAATTCCATAAAGGTGCGATTGGAGTTTATGAAATTCCAAGAACAAATTGCAGAAAAATTGTATTTCAATTCCATAAAGGTGCGATTGGAGTCCGACTACAGGTTTTTTACAGGCTAAAATAG
>NZ_CAKLPY010000021.1 GCF_923079645.1 Emticicia aquatica
TTTCCAACGACCGCAAGCAAGATGCTTAGGATTGGATTTTGAGTTAATTAATAGATTTATCAAGCGTTTACTTGCTTGCTTTAGTTGGAGACCAAAGATTTTGAATAATTTTCTAATCAAATGTCCCCCAACAAATATAAGTACTAAGGATTAAAAATTAGCGAAACAGAAACGCATTTGTATTGTCGCAGGTAATTGTAAAGTGCTAATGAACTAAAAAAAATAGCGAAGTTTTCGAGAGTGATGGCTTGAAAACTTCGCATTGAAATTGTCGAAAGTGCCTGTGAGGGAAACTTGACAAACTAAAATTAATTAAAAACTTTTAAATTATCAAGTTTATGGAAAATAAAAAAATGACATATTTTGTCGATAAATGGAAGGTATTTAAAGCTAATCAAAGCAATGGAATGGTAAGTATCCCTATTTCATTTATGGATGATTTGATTTACGAGATAGTAAAAAAAACATTAAATGAGGAAATATCAAGACTGAACAATTCCAGTTCCAAGTAAACTTGCTACGTTTGCTGCTATACTTAGCAAATTGTCAAATATGGGCAGTTTGTTTTCTTTTGATGTTTGTATTGCTGATAGTAGTTCAGTGTAAGTGTCAACTAATTTTCCTTTAAATATTAATTCCATATCTTGATTATGGCTAATATTTTCAATCAAATTGTTAAGAGTTGATATTATTTCTTCTGATGTATTACTATGTGATATATTAATATTTGAATTATGACTACCTAAAATAGTATTTGTTGAGTTTAAATTTCCTATATTAAAAACATTACTTAGTGGCTTTTCTTTTTCATTTATAAATTCTGTGTAAGTTTTTTGTAAATACTTGAAATCATTTCCCTTTTTAGTTAAGGATATAGTTTGTTCTCGTGGCTCTCGATATGGAGAACCACTAATTTTTATTAAACAATTTGATTCTAACTCTAAAACAAGTT
>NZ_CAKLPY010000022.1 GCF_923079645.1 Emticicia aquatica
TTAAACTAACTGTGCCTGTACCACAGCGACTACCACCCGCACTTGTTGGTGGACTCGGTATTACATTCACCACAACACTTGCTGTAGCTGTTGCTGTACATCCTGCCGATGAGGTTACTGTTACTGTATAAACGCCACCATTTACGGTTTGTCCATTACTTATCGTTGGATTTTGTAAAGTAGATACAAATGAATTTGGGCCTACCCATGAATATGTACTTCCTCCACTGGACACTAAACTAATCGTACTTCCAACACATTCTGTATCTCCTGTGGCACTTGCCGTCGGGATGGCATTGATTGTCGCTACTGAACTATTTCTTGGGCTACTCACACAGCCATTCAAACTACATTCTACATAATATGTTGTCGTCGTTGAAATACTTGGGGTCGTGTAACTAGCTCCGGTTGCTAGGGAGGTACCGCCTGTTAAACCTGCATACCATGAAATTGTACCGCCGGCACAACCACTTGCACTTAAACTAACTGTGCCTGTACCACAGCGACTACCACCCGCACTTGTTGGTGGACTCGGTATTACATTCACCACAACACTTGCTGTAGCTGTTGCTGTACATCCTGCCGATGAGGTTACTGTTACTGTGTAAACACCACCATTTACGGTTTGTCCATTACTTATCGTTGGATTTTGTAAGGTCGAAACAAATGAATTTGGACCGACCCATGAATATGTACCACCTCCACTTGATGTTAAACTAATCGTGTTCCCTACACAAATTGTTGTACCTGTGGCACTTGCCGTCGGGATGGCATTGATTGTCGCTACTGAACTATTTCTTGGGCTGCTCACACAACCATTCAAACTACATTCTACATAATACGTTGTCGTCGTTGAAATACTTGGGGTCGTGTAACTTGCTCCGGTTGCTAAGGAGGTACCGCCTGTTAAACCTGCATACCATGAAATTG
>NZ_CAKLPY010000023.1 GCF_923079645.1 Emticicia aquatica
GAGATTAAGGACGAGCAGTATCCTGAGTAGGTGGGGACCAGTGGAATCCCCTCTGAATTAAGCGGTACCATCCGCTAAGGCTAAATACTCCTGAGACACCGATAGTGAACAAGTACTGTGAAGGAAAGGTGAAAAGCACGGGGAGTACCCGAGTGAAATAGAACCTGAAACCGTACGCTTACAAGCGGTCGGAGCTGGCAAGTCCAGTGACGGCGTGCCTTTTGCATAATGACCCTACGAGTTACGGTCACCGGCAAGATTAAGACATTCAGTGTCGTAGTCGAAGCGAAAGCAAGTCTGAATAGGGCGAATAGTCGGTGGCTGTAGACGCGAAACCTTGTGATCTACCCATGGTCAGGATGAAGTGTTGGTAACACAACATGGAGGTCCGAACCAGTTAACGTTGAAAAGTTTTTGGATGAACTGTGGGTAGGGGTGAAAGGCTAATCAAACTGGGAAATAGCTCGTACTCTCCGAAATGTATTTAGGTACAGCGTCGAGGTTGAGTTATGTCGAGGTAGAGCTACTAATAGGATGCGGGGGAGTCAAATCCTACCAAATTCTGATAAACTCCGAATGCGGCATAATATACTCGGCAGTGAGGGCTTGGGTGCTAAGGTCCAAGTCCAAAAGGGAAAGAACCCAGAACAACAGCTAAGGTCTCTAAATTTACACTAAGTTGAACTAAGGAAGTCTGACTGCAGTGACAGCCAGGATGTTTGCTTGGAAGCAGCAATCATTTAAAGAGTGCGTAACAGCTCACTGGTCGAGCGGGGCGGGCATCGATAATAAACGGGCATCAAGTGTAGTACCGAAGCTTTGTCAAGAATTTATTCTTGGGTAGGAGAGCATTCTATTCGCGGCGAATGTGTAC
>NZ_CAKLPY010000024.1 GCF_923079645.1 Emticicia aquatica
CGTGGTTCGAGTCCACGCAGGCCCACCAGTAAAAGAGGGGGATTAGCTCAGCTGGCTAGAGCACCTGCTTTGCAAGCAGGGGGTCAACGGTTCGACTCCGTTATTCTCCACAGAGAGTAGAAAATTATATTACAAAAGAGGTAACACAAGGTGTTGCATAAAGTTCTTTCGATAAGGTATTCATACCACAATTCATTTTGGTATAGTCATTAAATATTGTTGCGAAGCACAGCTTGATTAGCGATGATAGACTATAGATAAAATTGGAGCGAGTTCATTGACATGTTGGCAGAGAGATAAAAATATAATAATAGGAGTTATATAAGGGCGTACGGAGGATGCCTAGGGTCTCAGAGGCGAAGAAGGACGTGATAAGCTGCGATAAGCGACGGGGAGAAGCACATTTTCTGTGATCCGTTGATTTCCGAATGGGGCAACCCAGTAGTTTGAAGAACTACTACCATACCAAGTATGGAGCTAACCCGGTGAACTGAAACATCTAAGTAACCGGAGGAAAATAAAACAACAGTGATTCCGCAAGTAGTGGCGAGCGAACGCGGAGTAGCCCAAACCTATTTTGTTACGGCAAAGTGGGGGTTATAGGACTGCATTTAGAATTTAATTTTAAGCTGAACAGATTGGGAAATCTGACCATAGCGTGTGATAGTCACGTAAGCGTAGGAGATTAAGGACGAGCAGTATCCTGAGTAGGTGGGGACCAGTGGAATCCCCTCTGAATTAAGCGGTACCATCCGCTAAGGCTAAATACTCCTGAGACACCGATAGTGAACAAGTACTGTGAAGGAAA
>NZ_CAKLPY010000025.1 GCF_923079645.1 Emticicia aquatica
TTATGCCCTAATAAATTCCTTGGAATGCCCCGTTGTCGGTCAACTCAAGATAGACAAAAGCCCGATATACCTTCGAGTATATCGGGCTTTCTTGTGGGAGCTTTCGTCTATCTTTCAGATTGTTGGAGACGAAATAATTTTGAATTTTCGCTACTAAGCAATCGCCAAACAAATATGGATACTAAAGTATAAAAAACTTAGAACAAAACGAGAAGCTTATGCGAAAAATAAAACTATAAATTATTTTTCTAATCTCATGTCGCAAACAACTTGGCGAGCAAAAGCCTCAAAAAGCGAGAATTTGCTGAGAATTAACACTAGAAAACTTCGCATTGGATTCGTCGCAAATGGCTCAGGATTTGGACAAAACCGAGCAAAAGGAATTGCGAGAATCAATAAAAACCAGAGTATTGTGATTATCGCAAAAGCTTAAAAAATCAAAATAGCATGAAAAATTTCCAACGACCGCAAGCAAGATGCTTAGGATTGGATTTTGAGTTAATTAATAGATTTATCAAGCGTTTACTTGCTTGCTTTAGTTGGAGACCAAAGATTTTGAATAATTTTCTAATCAAATGTCCC
>NZ_CAKLPY010000026.1 GCF_923079645.1 Emticicia aquatica
TTGCTGTGTATGTGCCTGATGTACTTACCGTGATGCTTGTACCTGTTGAGGTGTTGCTCCACTTAACTGTACCTGCACATCCTGTCGCACTCAAGGTCGCTGTCTCGCCATTACACAAGCTGTTCTTGTTGCTGCTGATAACTGGGGCTGCTGGACTGCTACCTGTCGTGATCACTACTGAATTGCTGTTGCCACTCTCGCCACAATTATTCATACAACTTGCTGTGTATGTGCCTGCTACACTTACTGTGATGCTTGTACCTGTTGAAGTATTACTCCACTTAACCGTTCCTGCACAACCTGTTGCACTTAATGTTGCTATTTCGCCATTACACAAACTGTTCTTAGTCGTGCTGATGACTGGGGCCGCTGGGCTGTTGCCTGTCGTGATCACTACTGAATTGCTGTTGCCACTCTCGCCACAACTATTCATACAACTTGCTGTGTATGTGCCTGCGGTGCTTACTGTGATGCTTGTACCTGTCGAAGTATTGCTCCACTTAACTGTGCCATTGCAACCTGTTGCACTCAACGTCGCTGTCT
>NZ_CAKLPY010000027.1 GCF_923079645.1 Emticicia aquatica
AAGTGCCTGCTACTAAATTGTTCGCTGTTGCTGACGTGCCACCACTTGGACTCCATGCATAACTGTAAGCTGTTGTTCCACCATTCGCTGTCACCGTTGCACTGCCATCATTGCCGCCATAACATTTAACATTTACCCCTACTGCACTCGCTGTTAATTTCGTCGGTTGCGTAATCGTTACTGTCGCGGTCGCTGTACAGGCATTTGCATCTGTTACTGTTACGGTATATGTTCCTGCTACTAAATTATTCGCTGTTGCTGACGTGCCACCACTTGGACTCCATGCATAACTGTAAGCTGTTGTACCGCCATTCGCAGTCACCGTTGCACTGCCATCATTGCCGCCATAACATTTTACATTTACTCCTACCGCACTCGCTGTTAATTTAGTTGGTTGGGTAATCGTTACTGTTGCAGTTGCTGTACAGGCATTTGCATCCGTTACTGTTACTGTGTATGTTCCTGCTACTAAATTATTCGCTGTTGCACCTGTGCCGCCACTTGGACTCCATGCATAAC